>NZ_CP167172.1:0-4709180 GCF_041464075.1 Lelliottia nimipressuralis | reverse complement strand
GGCGGACTCCACTCGAACAATAAAAGAAAGATACTGAATATTCGTGATTGTTGGCACACGTCGACAAGACCCTGTGCAAAGGGTGACGTGCGAATTGCTATCTGCAATTTTTACCTGACCAGACCCCTTTGGATCCCGATCAGGACCGCGGATCATAGCCTAAACTGAGCCAGAGATCTTCTGTTTCTCACAGATTCTTCCCGATTTATCCACAGGAAGATCCGAAACCGGGTAAGTGTAAACGATCCTGAAGGGAGTGCCCCACGATTTAGCCCGCATATTGGAAAAATTAATGAGCACAGACAATTTTTTGCTTAAAAGATCTAATGATGATCCTGGACGATCCTTGCGCTTTGGTTGGGAGGTCGTATAATCCCCCACCCGGCGCGTGATGCTCGTCCTCCGCGCGGGACGCTGCTCATTTTCCACACGAAATCGTGCGGAAATACGCGGGAAATAAGGAAAGAGAATTGACTCCGGAGTGTACAATTATTACAATCCGGCCTCTTTAATCACCCACGCTGAGGCGTTAGTCGTTCGATAATCGTTCGGGTATACGCGAAAGTCAGTGAATTTATTCAAGTTTAGGTAGAAATCGCCATGAAACGCACTTTTCAACCGTCTGTACTGAAGCGCAACCGTTCTCACGGCTTCCGTGCTCGTATGGCTAATAAAAATGGTCGTCAGGTTCTGGCACGTCGTCGTGCTAAAGGCCGTTCTCGTCTGACCGTTTCTAAGTAATAAAAGCTAACCCCTGGTGGTTAAGCTAGCATTTCCCAGGGAGTTACGTTTGTTAACTCCCACTCATTTCACTTTCGTCTTCCAGCAGCCACAACGGGCTGGCACGCCGCAAATCACCATCCTCGGCCGCCAAAATTCGCTGGGGCATCCCCGCATCGGTCTAACTGTCGCCAAGAAAAACGTTAAGCGTGCGCATGAACGCAATCGGATTAAACGTCTGACGCGTGAAAGCTTCCGTTTACGTCAACATGAACTGCCTTCAATGGATTTCGTGGTGGTGGCTAAAAAAGGGGTTGCCGACCTCGATAACCGTGCTCTCTCGGAAGCGTTGGAAAAACTATGGCGCCGCCATTGTCGCCTGGCTCAAGGGTCCTGATAGCCTGTATTCGGGTCTATCAGCGCCTGATCAGTCCGCTGCTCGGGCCGCATTGTCGTTTCACTCCAACCTGTTCCAGCTACGGAATTGAGGCATTGCGCAGGTTTGGAGTGATAAAAGGCAGTTGGTTGACGGTGAAACGCGTATTAAAATGCCACCCTTTACACCCTGGTGGTGACGACCCCGTCCCACCCGGACCATTTGATACCAGAGAACACTAACGATGGATTCGCAACGCAATCTTTTAGTCATCGCTTTGTTGTTCGTGTCTTTCATGATCTGGCAGGCATGGGAGCAGGATAAAAATCCTCAACCACAGCCGCAACAGACCACGCAGACAACGACCACCGTAGCGGGTAGCGCCGCCGACCAGGGCGTACCGGCCAGTGGCCAAGGGAAGCAGATCACGGTGAAAACCGATGTGCTTGAGCTGACTATCAACACCCGTGGTGGCGATATTGAGCAGGCACTGCTGCTGACTTACCCGAAAGAGCTGAAGTCAAACGAGCCGTTCCAGCTGCTGGAAACGACGCCTGAGTTCCTGTATCAGGCTCAGAGCGGTCTGACCGGTCGTGATGGCCCGGACAACCCGGCTAATGGCGCTCGTCCGCTGTATAACGTCGACAGTGACACCTTTGTACTGGCTGATGGTCAGAACGAACTCGCGATCCCGATGACTTACACTGACGCCGCGGGCAACACCTTCACCAAAACCTTCACCCTGAAACGCGGTGAGTATGCGGTGAATGTGGGCTATAACGTGCAGAACGCCGGTGAGAAACCACTGGAAGTTTCCACGTTTGGTCAGCTGAAGCAGTCCATCAATCTGCCGTCTCACCGTGACACCGGAAGCAGCAACTTTGCGCTGCATACCTTCCGTGGCGCGGCGTACTCCACGCCAGATACCAAGTACGAGAAATACAAATTCGACACCATCGCCGATAACGAAAACCTGAACGTCAGTGCTAAAGGCGGTTGGGTTGCGATGCTGCAACAGTATTTCGCGACAGCGTGGGTGCCAAATAACAACGGTACCAACAACTTCTACACTGCGAACCTGGGCAATGGCATTGCGGCTATCGGCTACAAATCGCAGCCGGTTCTGGTTCAGCCTGGTCAAACAGGTCAACTGGCCAGCACCCTGTGGGTCGGTCCTGAGATTCAGGACAAAATGGCAGCCGTGGCACCGCATCTGGATCTGACCGTAGATTACGGTTGGTTGTGGTTCATCTCTCAGCCACTGTTCAAACTACTGAAGTGGATCCACAGCTTCCTGGGTAACTGGGGCTTCTCCATCATCGTTATTACCTTCATCGTTCGTGGCATCATGTACCCGCTGACCAAAGCGCAGTACACCTCCATGGCGAAGATGCGTATGCTGCAGCCGAAGATTGCGGCGATGCGTGAGCGTCTGGGCGATGATAAACAGCGTCAGAGCCAGGAAATGATGGCCCTGTATAAAGCAGAGAAAGTAAACCCACTGGGTGGTTGCTTCCCGCTGCTGATTCAGATGCCAATCTTCCTTGCGCTGTACTACATGCTGATGGGTTCCGTTGAGCTGCGCCACGCGCCGTTTGCTCTGTGGATCCATGACTTGTCTGCACAGGACCCGTACTACATCCTGCCGATCCTGATGGGCGTGACGATGTTCTTCATTCAGAAGATGTCGCCGACCACCGTGACCGACCCGATGCAGCAGAAGATCATGACCTTCATGCCGGTCATCTTCACCGTGTTCTTCCTGTGGTTCCCGTCAGGTCTGGTGCTGTACTATATCGTCAGCAACTTGGTGACCATCATCCAGCAGCAGCTGATCTACCGTGGTCTGGAAAAACGTGGCCTGCATAGCCGCGAAAAGAAAAAATCCTGATTCGGTAAGAGAACGCTAAAATAAGGGCGGTCATTTGACCGCCTTTTTTATTTGTATTTGACGAGACATCCCATGAGCCATAACGACACGATCGTCGCCCAGGCAACCCCACCGGGACGCGGTGGTGTAGGCATTCTGCGTATCTCCGGCCTCAAGGCGCGCGAGGTGGCCGAAGCCGTGCTGGGCAAACTGCCAAAGCCGCGTTACGCCGACTACCTGCCGTTTAAAGATGCAGACGGCACCGCGCTGGATCAGGGCATCGCGCTCTGGTTCCCAGGTCCGAACTCCTTTACCGGTGAAGACGTGCTGGAGCTGCAGGGCCACGGCGGTCCGGTGATCCTCGACCTGCTGTTAAAACGTATTCTGACCTTGCCGGGCCTGCGTATTGCTAAGCCTGGCGAGTTCTCCGAGCGTGCGTTCCTCAACGACAAGCTCGACCTGGCGCAGGCCGAAGCCATTGCTGACCTGATCGACGCCAGCTCTGAACAGGCGGCACGTTCTGCCCTGAACTCCCTGCAGGGCGCATTTTCCGCACGCGTGAACCATCTTGTGGAAGCACTCACTCACCTGCGAATCTACGTGGAAGCTGCCATCGACTTCCCCGATGAAGAGATCGACTTCCTCTCCGATGGTAAAATCGAAGCGCAGCTGAACAGCGTCATGTCCGATCTCGACGCCGTGCGCGCCGAAGCGCGTCAGGGCAGCCTGCTGCGCGAAGGGATGAAAGTGGTTATCGCCGGTCGCCCTAACGCCGGGAAATCGAGCCTGCTGAACGCCCTGGCGGGCCGCGAAGCGGCGATCGTGACGGATATTGCCGGCACGACCCGCGACGTACTGCGCGAGCATATTCATATCGACGGTATGCCTCTGCACATTATCGACACCGCCGGTCTGCGCGATGCCAGCGACGAAGTGGAGCGCATCGGCATCGAGCGTGCGTGGCAGGAGATCGAGCAGGCTGACCGCGTGCTGTTTATGGTCGACGGAACCACCACCGACGCCGTCGATCCCGCTGAAATCTGGCCGGACTTTATCGCCCGTCTGCCCGCCAAACTGCCGATTACCGTGGTGCGTAACAAAGCCGATAAAACAGGTGAAACGCTGGGCCTGAGCGATGTGAATGGTCACTCACTCATCCGTTTGTCGGCGCGTACCGGCGAAGGCGTAGATGACCTGCGTAACCATCTCAAACAGAGCATGGGCTTTGATACGAGCATGGAAGGCGGTTTCCTGGCCCGTCGCCGCCACCTCCAGGCGCTGGAACAAGCGGCTAATCATCTCGATCAGGGCAAAGCACAGCTGCTCGGCGCCTGGGCGGGTGAACTGCTGGCGGAAGAGCTGCGGCTGGCGCAGCAAAGCCTGAGTGAAATTACCGGTGAGTTTACTTCCGACGATTTGCTGGGTCGCATCTTCTCAAGCTTCTGTATCGGGAAATAACCTCCCGCCTCAAAGGTGATTTCCTCCTGGGAAATCACCTTTGTCCAAATGGCAACTCGCTTCTTTCCGCTTCTCCCCCTATGCTTCCAGCCTGCCGATCATGGGGGGTTTATGGCGCGTTTTCTGTTTTGTAGTTTTGCACTGGTTCTGCTTTATCCATCGGGCATTGATATGTATCTGGTCGGCCTGCCGCACATCGCGCGGGATCTGGGGGCCAGTGAAGCGCAACTGCACATCGCGTTTTCCGCCTATCTGGCAGGGATGGCATCGTCGATGGTGTTTGCCGGTAAGATTGCCGACAAAGCCGGGCGCCAGCCGGTGGCGATTACCGGTGCGGTGATTTTCGCCCTGGCTTCGGTCCTCTGCTCAATGGCGCAGGACAGCACGCTGTTCCTGACCGGGCGCTTCATTCAGGGCATTGGGGCGGGCGGCTGTTATGTGGTCGCGTTTGCCATTTTGCGCGATACCCTGAGCGCGCAGCGCCGCGCGAAGGTACTCTCGATGCTTAACGGTATCACCTGCATTATTCCGGTGCTGGCTCCGGTGATCGGTTATCTGATTATGCTTAAACTGCCGTGGCAGAGCCTGTTCTGGACGATGGCGGTGATGGGCATGCTGGTCTTCATCCTTTCTATCACCGTGCTGAAAGAGACGCATCCTGGCTCGCATCACGCGGGGAATGCCGCGACGATTCACCCGGCCGAAAAGCTCCTGAACCGCTTTTTCATCAGCCGTCTGCTGATCACCACCTTAAGCGTCGTGGTAATCCTCACCTATGTAAACGTTTCCCCGGTTTTACTGATGGAAACCATGGGCTTTGATCGCGGGGAATACTCCTCGGTAATGGCCTTAACGGCAATGGTCAGCATGGCGGTCTCATTCTCGACACCGTTCGCCCTTAACGTCTTCAGCCAGCGCAGCCTGATGCTGACCTCGCAGATCCTGTTCCTGATGGCCGGTGTGGTGCTGGCGACCGCAAGTTCCCACGCCATTATGCTGGCGGGGATTACCCTGATCTGCGCCGGTTTCTCGGTAGGGTTTGGCGTCGCGATGAGCCAGGCGCTGGGGCCGTTCTCCCTGCGCGCCGGTGTCGCCAGCTCTGCGCTCGGTATAGCTCAGGTGTGCGGTTCGTCCCTGTGGATTTGGCTGGCGGCGGTGATAGGTCTTAATGCGCTGAATATGCTGATCGGGATTCTGATTGGCTGTAGCATGGTCTGCATTCTGTTAATCATGGCGATACGGCCCGCAGCGCACTATGAAGAAGCCCATCAGCAGTCTCGATCTTAACCTCCTGCTGTGCCTGCAGCTGTTGCTGCAGGAACGCAGCGTCACGAAAGCAGCAAAACGGATGAACGTCACGCCGTCTGCGGTCAGTAAATCGCTGGCGAAACTGCGCGACTGGTTTGACGATCCGCTGTTTGTGAAAACGCCACTGGGCCTGCTGCCCACGCCGCTAACGGTGAGTCTTGAGCAAGATCTGACGGACTGGATGCAGATTGGCAATCAGATCCTGGATAAACCCCACCACGATTCCCCCTGCGGGCTGAAATTCGAGCTGGCGGCGGAAACGCCGCTGATGCTGATTCGCTTTAACGCTCTGTTAGAGCAAGTGAATCAGCGTTATCCGCAAGCCACCGTGCGGATGCGTCACTGGGATTACGACTCGCTGGATGCCATCACGCGCGGCGAAGTGGATATTGGTTTTACCGGGCGCGAAACGCATCCACGCTCGCGCGAACTGTTAAAGCTGCTCCCGTGGTTTATCGACCACGAAATCCTCTTCAGCGACCGCCCGTGCGTCTATCTGCGCGAAGACCATCCGGCGCTGCAGGAAGAGTGGAATCTCGACACCTTTTTACGCTACCCCCACATCAGCATCTTCTGGGAGCGCAGCGACACCTGGGCGCTGGACGAAGTGCTGAAAGAGATGGGCCGCGAGCGCAACATCGCCCTGAGCCTGCCGGGCTTTGAGCAGTCGATGTTTATGGCGGCACAACCCAACCACAACTATATCGCCACCGCGCCGCACTACTGCCATCACTACAATCAGCTCCACCAGCGTAAGCTGGTGAGTCGCCCCATTCCCATCGACGACGCGCAGGCCGAAAAGCTCAACGTACCTTTCACCCTGATCTGGCATAAGCGCAACAGTCACAACCCGAAAATCATCTGGCTGAAAGAGACGATCAAGGCGTTGTACTGCGATTCTCTGCGCCAGAGATCCGATTTTTCCCTCTAAAATGTAAAGTTCGGTCCCCGCGCTTCTCATTAGTGGATTTACCCATTAAAAGAGAGGCTCAGTTAAGCGATAATCATGTAACCGTTTAACCTGTCTCTGACCATTATCATGGAGCGAAAAATGGCAACGCATTTTGCAAGAGGGATCCTGACCGAAGGACGACTGGTGTCTGTCAGACTCTCCTCTTCCTGCCACAACGAGGCGCGCAAGCTTCCGGATCACCGACGCTCGCGCTTTTTGGCCTCCAGGGCGTTACTGTCCGAGCTGCTGTTTATGCTCTACGGCACCAGCGAACTGCCGGAGATGATCACCCAGCCTGAAGGCCGCCCTGTTTTTGCTGACCCGGCGCTACCGCGTTTTTCCATCGCCTACACGGGAAATATTGTTGGCGTGGCCCTTACAACGGAAGGCGATTGCGGACTGGATATGGAACTCCAGCGCGCGACTCGCGGTTTCCACGGCCCTCACGCGCACGACGCCTATCCTTTATCGAGCAATGAAAAGCTGTGGGTGCGTAATCAAAACGACCCCAACGAAGCTAAAGCGCAGCTCATTACCTTGCGACAGAGTATTCAAAAGCTCTCCGGCTGTGCGGCAGACGACGCCAGCCTGCTCCAGCTACTCCCCGGTTCAGGACGCCTGCGCGCAACCAAAGCGGCGCGCGTGGAGGCCCTCAGCGACGCCGAAGACGTGCTGATCTGGTCGATTGCCGTCACCCCTGCGATTGAGCGCCTGAAGATCTGGGAATTTGACAGCCGACACGGATGGCATAGCCTTCCTGATGTTCCCGCGCGCGCCAACGAACCCGCCGCGCGCCTGATGAGATTAACCAGTTTACCGGCAGAAAAAGCACTTACCCTTAACTGACCCGCTGATGGGCCATCATGATGAAAAAGGAGTAATCATGTCTGATACGTTGAAAGTTGTTACGTTACTGGGAAGCCTGCGCAAAGGTTCATTTAACGGGATGGTTGCCCGCACGTTGCCTAAGCTGGCACCGGCAGGAATGGAGGTCTCCGCGCTGCCATCGATCGGCGATATTCCTCTGTATGACGCCGATGTTCAGCAGGAAGAAGGGTTCCCGCAAAGCGTAGAAGCGCTGGCCGAGCAAATTCGCCAGGCCGATGGCGTGGTCATTGTGACGCCGGAGTACAACTATTCGGTGCCGGGCGGATTGAAGAATGCAATCGACTGGCTTTCCCGTTTACCTGAGCAGCCGCTTTCTGGCAAGCCGGTGCTGATCCAGACCAGCTCCATGGGCGCGATTGGCGGCGCACGCTGCCAGTATCATCTGCGTCAGATTCTGGTGTTCCTGGATGCAATGGTGATGAACAAGCCGGAATTTATGGGCGGCGTGATTCAGAACAAAGTGGATACGCAGACGGGCGAAGTGGTGGATCAGAGCACGCTGGATCATCTGACCGGTCAGTTGACCGCGTTTGGGGAGTATATTCAGCGGGTGAAAGCGTAAAGGAATCAGCCCTTTCCCGGCGGGAAAGGGCTTTTTGTTTATTTCGCGTCAATAAACACAATCTTCAGCACAAACAGCAGCGCCACCACGATCACGCATGGGCTGAGTTCGCGGAAACGACCGGTACCGATTTTCATCACGCAGTAGGAGATGAAGCCCAGAGCGATACCTTCGGTGATGGAGAAGCTAAACGGCATCATCACGGCGGTAATAAACGCCGGAACCGCTTCGGTTAAATCTTCCCACTTCACGCGCGACAGGCTCGACGTCATCAGCACGCCAACGTAAATCAGTGCGCCAGCGGCCGCGTACGGTGGAACCATCCCCGCCAGCGGAGAGAGGAAGATCACCAGCAGGAACAGCAGGCCTACGACGACGGCGGTCAGACCGGTACGGCCACCGACGGAGACGCCGGACGAGGACTCAATGTACGCCGTAACAGAAGAGGTCCCGATGAAAGAACCGGCAACAGACGAAATGCTATCCACATACAGCGCCTGTTTCATGCGCGGGAATTTGCCTTTCTCATCCGCCAGACCCGCTTTATCGGTCACACCGATAAGGGTGCCGGAGGAGTCGAACAGGTTCACCAGCATGAAGGAGAAAATCACACCCGCCAGGCCCAGATTAAACGAACCTGCCAGGTCGACGTGGCCAATCACCGTTGTCACACTTGGCGGTGCAGAAACGATACCGTTGTAATGCACGTCACCCAGCATCCAGCCGAACAGGGTGGTCACGATAATAGAGACCAGCACCGCGGCGTGAATATTACGGGATGCCAGAATCGCGATGATGAAGAAGCCCAGCACGCCCAACAGCACGCTGTGTGAGGTCAGGTTACCGATGCTCACCAGGGTTTCCGGGTTAGCGACGATCACACCCGCGTTTTTCAGCCCCATCATGCCGATGAACAGTCCGATACCACTGGTGATGCCGACACGCAGGCTCACCGGGATATTGGCAATCATCCAGTAACGTACGCGGAAAATAGTCAGCAGCAGCAAACCTACCGCGCCCCAGAAGATGGCGCCCATACCCACTTGCCATGGCAGACCCATCGCCTGCACAACCACGAATGCGAAGAAAGCGTTCAGACCCATTGCCGGTGCCAGTGCAACCGGAAGGTTAGCGAACACGCCCATCAGGATGCTGCCGAGTGCAGCGATCAGACAGGTGGTAACGAAGACCGCGCTGGTGTCCATGCCAGCCACGCCCAGAATCTGCGGGTTAACAAAAACGATATAAACCATCGTCAGGAAGGTGGTAAAACCGGCGATCACTTCAGTGCGTGCCGTTGTGCCGTGCTCGCGCAGTTTAAACACGCGCTCAAGCAGACCCTGACCAGATGTCTGGGTAGTGTGTTGTTGGCTCATCATCAGTTTCCGAACAAGGAGGGAAAAATCCGTCGCTATCCTATACCAAAATGCGACAATAGGCGCGTTTGCGAGCGACTTTTTTTCATTGATTTTGCTTATACGGCAACGATTGCGTCCCGCAAATTGCATTACGTAAACGTTAAACTTGTTAAAAGGGAAAGGCATGTCCGGAATTGAAGCGGTATTTTTCGACTGCGACGGTACGCTGGTCGACAGTGAGGTCATTTGTTCCCGTGCGTATGTCAGCATGTTCCAGGAATTCGGCATTACGCTCGATCTTGAAGAGACGTTCAAGCGCTTCAAAGGCGTTAAACTCTACGAGATCATCGACATTATCAACGCTGAGCACGGCGTCAGTCTGGCGAAGGCCGACTTAGAACCCGTTTACCGCGCCGAGGTCGCACGCCTTTTCGACTCGGAACTGGAGGTCATCGCCGGGGCAAACGCCCTGCTGGATTCGATGGCTGTGCCGATGTGCGTGGTGTCCAACGGCCCGGTCAGCAAAATGCAGCACTCCCTCGGCAAGCTTGAAATGTTGCACCATTTCCCGGAAAAACTGTTCAGCGGCTACGATATCCAGCGCTGGAAGCCCGATCCGGCCCTGATGTTCCACGCCGCGAAAGCGATGAACGTGAACGTTGAAAATTGCATTCTGGTGGATGATTCCAGCGCAGGCGCGCAGTCCGGGATTGATGCAGGGATGGAGGTGTTTTACTTCTGTGCCGATCCGCATAACAAACCGATCAGCCACCCGAAAGTGACGACCTTTACCGATCTGGCGCAGTTGCCGGAATTGTGGAAAGCGCGTGGGTGGGATATTACGCGTTAATGAAAAAAGCCGGACAGCACTCGCGCTTATCCGGCCTACAGATCCGTGGTTTTTCAGGCCCAGTAAGCGTCGCGCCACCGGGCTTTTTACTGCGGATCACTCTTTCGGGTCTTTCCCCGCCAGCAGCTTGTCCAGCTCATCCCCGCCCACGTGACGGAAATCCTGTCCCTTCACGAAGTAGAAGATGTATTCACAAATGTTCTGGCAGCGGTCGCCGATACGCTCGATAGAACGTGCGCAGAACAGGGCGGTCAGGACGCTCGGAATGGTGCGCGGATCTTCCATCATGTAGGTCATCAGCTGACGCACGATGCCTTCATACTCCTGGTCGACCTTCTTGTCTTCACGGTAGATACGCACCGCTTCATCGAGATCCATGCGCGCGAACGCATCCAGCACGTCATGTAGCATCTGCACCGTATGACGGCCCAACGATTCCAGGCTCACCAGCAGCGGCTGGTGCTGGTGGGAGAACTTTTCAAGCGCGGTGCGGCAGATTTTGTCCGCCACGTCGCCAATGCGTTCCAGCTCAGCGATGGTTTTGATGATCGCCATCACCAGACGCAGGTCGCTCGCCGTCGGCTGACGTTTCGCGATGATACGAACGCAGGCTTCGTCGATCGCTACTTCCATCATGTTGACGTTTTTGTCGCCTTCAACAACGCGCTTTGCCAGCTCGCTGTCCTGGTTGTGCATGGCGGTGATCGCATCAGACAGTTGCTGCTCGACCATACCGCCCATCGTCATCACCTGGGTGCGGATACTTTCCAGCTCTGCGTTGAACTGGCCGGAAATGTGTTTATTTAGATTGAGGTTATCCATGGTTTCTCCACATGCACTAAGGCAAATCAACCGTAGCGGCCAGTAATATAATCTTCGGTTTGTTTCTTCGCGGGCTTGGTGAACAAATCGTCCGTGTTGCTGAACTCAATCAACTCGCCCAGATACATAAACGCCGTATGGTCGGAACAACGCGCAGCCTGCTGCATGTTGTGGGTCACGATCACCACGGTGTAATCCTGTTTCAGCTCGGTGATCAGCTCTTCAATACGACCGGTGGAGATCGGGTCCAGGGCTGAGCACGGCTCATCCAGCAGCAACACTTCCGGGCGAATGGCGATACCCCGCGCAATGCACAGACGCTGCTGCTGACCACCGGAGAGAGAGTATCCGCTCTGGTGCAGTTTATCTTTGGTTTCGTTCCATAATGCGGCCTTGGTCAAGGCCCACTGCACGCGCTCGTCCATATCGGCACGGGAGAGTTTTTCGAACAGACGCACGCCAAACGCGATGTTGTCGTAGATCGACATCGGGAACGGCGTCGGTTTCTGGAACACCATCCCCACTTTGGCACGCAGCAGGGCGATATCCTGGGTATTGGTCAGAATGTTGTCGCCATCCAGCAGAATTTCGCCTTCCGCGCGCTGCTCAGGATACAGCTCAAACATCTTGTTAAAGGTGCGCAGCAGCGTGGATTTGCCACAACCTGATGGACCGATAAATGCCGTGACCTGGTTCTTGGCGATATCCAGGTTGATGTTTTTCAGGGCATGGAATTTACCGTAGTAGAAGTTCAAATCACGAACCTTGATCTTACCCGGTGCAGTATCAACCATACTCATTGACTCATTTCCTCATTCGGCGCCGCGTGATGCCGCGCCGTCAAAATTAACCGTGTTTCTGCTTCGCGAAGATGACGCGCGCCAGAATGTTCAGCAACAGTACGCAAAGGGTAATAATCAGCACGCCGGCCCAGGCCAGCTGCTGCCACTCCGCGAACGGGCTCATCGCAAATTTAAAGATGGTGACCGGCAGGTTGGCGATGGGCTGCATCATGTCCGTGCTCCAGAACTGATTGGAGAGCGCGGTGAACAGCAGCGGCGCGGTTTCACCCGCAATACGCGCAATTGCCAGCAGGATACCGGTCATGATCCCCGAGACCGACGCTTTCAGCGTGATCGCCGAAATCATTTTCCATTTCGGTGTGCCGAGTGCGTAAGCCGCTTCGCGCAGGCTGTCCGGCACCAGTTTCAGCATGTTCTCGGTGGTACGAATAACGATAGGCACCTGCAGCAGCGCCAGCGCAATGACGCCCGCCCAGCCGGAGAAGTGCTCCATCTGCGCTACCACAATGGTGTAGACGAACAGACCGACAACGATAGACGGCGCAGAGAGCAGGATGTCGTTGATGAAACGAATCACTTCCGCGACCCAGGATTTACGGCCATATTCCGCCAGATAAATCCCTGCCATGATCCCGAGCGGCGTACCGACGGCGGTCGCCCACAGGATCAGCAACCCGCTGCCCGCCAGGGCGTTCGCCAGGCCACCGCCCGCTGTATTCGGCGGCGGCGTCATTTCGGTGAACAGGGCAATCGACATCCCGTCGATGCCGCGCGTAATGGTAGAAAACAGGATCCACACCAGCCAGAACAGGCCAAACGCCATCGTTGCCATCGACAGCGTCAGCGCCAGACGGTTCTTCATGCGGCGGCGCGCCTGCATTTTGCGGCGAGATTCAGCCAGTTCAGCGGTGGATTGCATTTCGAGAGTCGTCATTAGCGTGCCCCCTCACTTTTTGCGAGGCGCATGATCATCAGCTTGGAGATCGCCAGAACAATAAAGGTGATAACAAACAGAATCAGGCCCAGCTCCATCAGTGCGGCCACGTGCAGCCCAGATTCCGCTTCGGCGAACTCATTTGCCAGCGCAGAGGTGATACTGTTGCCCGGCATATAGAGCGAAACGCTGTCGAGCTGGTAGGTGTTACCGATGATAAAGGTCACGGCCATGGTTTCACCCAGCGCGCGCCCGAGGCCCAGCATGATACCGCCGATAACACCATTTTTGGTGAACGGCAGGACGATACGCCAGATCACTTCCCAGGTGGTGCAACCGATCCCGTAGGCCGACTCTTTCATCATCACCGGGGTTTGTTCGAAGACATCGCGCATGACCGCCGCAATGTACGGAATAATCATGATGGCGAGAATTACGCCTGCGGCCAGAATACCAATCCCGAAGGCCGGACCGGAGAACAGTGCGCCCACAAATGGAATGTTGGAGAGGATATTCCCTACCGGCTCCTGAAAGTAGGTCGCGAACAGCGGCGCAAAAATGAACAAGCCCCACATGCCGTAAACGATACTCGGGATCGCCGCCAGCAGTTCAATCGCGATACCCAGCGGGCGTCGCAGCCAGCCAGGCGCCAGCTCCGTCAGGAACAGGGCGATACCGAAGCTCACCGGAACGGCAATCAGCAGGGCGATAAATGAGGTCACGAGCGTGCCGTAAATCGGCACCAGCGCACCGTAGATATCGTTTGGCGCGTCCCACTCTTTGGTCCACAGGAAGGAGAAACCGAATTTCTGGATGCTCGGCCAGGAGGAGAAAATCAGGGACACGATAATGCCGCCCAGCAGCAATAGCACAATCAGCGCAGCCAGTCGGACCAGCGCGCTGAAAATCTTGTCACCATGTTTCCCCGGAGGGCTAAAAGCAGGCTTGGTTGCAGCCATAAATCACTCTTCTGTTAAATACGTTTTACGAATAAGGGCGGGTGAAATCACCCGCCATTTTCGTCAGAATGCTGAATCAGTACAATGCTTTACCGCTGCTATCTTTTACGTTGGTTTTCCATGCAGCACGAATCTGCTCAACCACGCTGTCGGGCAGGCTGGCGTAATCCAGGTCATTAGCCTGTTTGCCGCCGTTTTTGTACGCCCAGTCGAAGAACTTCAGCACTTCGGCGCCCTGCTCAGGTTTTTTCTGGTCTTTGTGGATCAGAATGAAAGTGGTGGAGGTAATTGGCCATGCCTCGTCACCTTTCTGGTTAGTCAGGTCCTGCGCGAAGGATTTGCTCCAGTCTGCGCCTTTGGCAGCGTTCGCAAAGTTCTCTTCAGTCGGGCTAACCGGTTTGCCGTCGGCAGAGACAAGCTTGGTGTAAGCCAGGTTGTTCTGCTTAGCATAAGCGTACTCTACGTAGCCGATTGAGCCAGGCAGACGCTGTACGAACGCGGCGATACCGTCGTTACCTTTACCGCCCAGGCCCGTCGGCCAGTTCACAGTAGAGCCAGAACCGACTTTGGATTTCCACTCTTCGTTCACTTTCGCCAGGTAGCTGGTGAAGACGAAGGAGGTGCCGGAGCCGTCAGCGCGACGAACCACAGCGATGTTCTGCGAAGGCAGTTTTACACCTGGGTTCAGTTTGGTGATGGCTTCGTCATCCCATTTTTTGATTTTGCCGAGATAGATATCACCCAGCGTTTTGCCATCCAGCACCAGTTCGCCAGATTTGAGGCCAGGGATATTCACGGCCAGCACAACACCACCGATCACGGTCGGGAACTGGAACAGACCTTCCTGAGCCAGTTTGTCATCAGACAGCGGAGCGTCTGATGCGCCGAAATCAACGGTATTCGCCGTAATTTGTTTAACGCCACCGGAGGAGCCTATACCCTGATAGTTAACCTTGTTGCCGGTTTCTTTCTGGTAAGTATCAGCCCATTTGGCATACACCGGCGCAGGGAATGTTGCACCAGCGCCAGTCAGGCTTGCTTCTGCGAATACAGAGAAAGCGCTCAGAGATAAGGTCGCGGCGACAACAGTTGCGACAGTGGTACGCATAACTTTCATAATGTCTCCTGCAAGATTTCGTAAATCATTGTTTGAGTGGCTACGATGAGCAAAATAGGACAAACAGGTGACAGATAAATGTACGAATTATGACAGTTTTATGACACTGAAAGTTTGACTTAAGATTTCACAAAATTAGACTTAATAATCATCGCGTTAGCCACTTATGTGACAGTGAGATTTCAGAAAAATTTTCTTTCTGTGACACACTAATATGTAGCTGAAGATGACAGATTGTCATAAATAAAAAAAATAAGAATGGATGAAAAACGAACCGGGAAGGGATAAAAAAGCTCCACCCGAAGGTGGAGCCTGAAGGGATTATTCTACGGTGACGGATTTCGCCAGGTTACGCGGCTGGTCAACATCGGTGCCTTTGATCAGCGCGACGTGATACGCCAGCAGCTGCAGCGGAACGGTGTAGAAGATCGGGGCAATGACCTCTTCCACATGCGGCATCTCAATGATGTGCATGTTGTCGTTGCTGACGAACCCGGCATCCTGATCGGCGAAGACGTACAGCTGGCCGCCACGGGCACGCACTTCTTCGATGTTCGATTTCAGTTTTTCCAGCAGTTCGTTGTTCGGTGCAACGACGATGACCGGCATGTCTGCGTCAATCAGCGCCAGCGGGCCGTGTTTCAGCTCGCCTGCGGCGTAGGCTTCCGCATGAATGTAAGAGATCTCTTTCAGCTTCAGCGCGCCTTCCAGCGCGATAGGGTACTGATCGCCACGACCGAGGAACAGCGCGTGGTGTTTGTCAGAGAAATCTTCAGCCAGCGCTTCGATGCGTTTGTCCTGGGACAGCATCTGCTCGATACGGCTCGGCAGCGTCTGCAGCCCGTGAACGATATCGTGCTCGATAGACGCATCCTGGCCTTTCAGACGCGCCAGTTTCGCCACCAGCATCAACAGAACGGTCAACTGGGTGGTGAACGCTTTGGTCGATGCCACGCCGATTTCGGTGCCGGCTTTGGTCATCAGCGCCAGATCCGATTCACGTACCAGAGAAGAACCCGGCACGTTACAGATCGCCAGCGAACCGAGATAACCCAGCTCTTTCGACAGACGCAGTGCTGCCAGGGTATCCGCCGTTTCACCGGACTGGGAAAGGGTGATCATCAGGCTGTTACGGCGCACCGCTGATTTGCGGTAGCGGAATTCCGAGGCGATTTCGACATCGCACGGTACGCCCGCCAGCGCTTCAAACCAGTAGCGCGACACCATCCCCGAGTTGTAAGAGGTGCCGCAGGCCACAATCTGAATATGCTCGACGTTGGCCAGCATTTCGTTGGCGTTAGCGCCCAGCTCGCTGAGATCCACCTCGCCGTGGCTGATACGCCCGGTCAGGGTATTCTTGATCGCGTTCGGCTGCTCGTAGATCTCTTTCTGCATGTAGTGACGGTACGCGCCTTTGTCGCCCGCGTCGTACTGCAGGTTGGATTCAATCTCCTGACGCTTCACCTGCGCGCCGGATTTATCAAAGACCGTCACACTGCGACGGGTCACTTCCGCGATATCGCCCTCTTCCAGGAAGATGAAGCGACGGGTCACCGGCAGCAGTGCCAGCTGATCGGAAGCAATGAAGTTTTCGCCCATCCCCATGCCGATCACCATCGGGCTACCGGAACGTGCCGCCAGCAGGGTGCTCGGATCGCGAGAGTCCATAATCACTGTACCGTACGCACCGCGCAGCTGAGGAATGGCGCGCAGCACTGCTTCACGCAGCGTACCGCCCTGCTCCAGCTCCCAGTGAACCAGGTGAGCGATAACCTCGGTGTCAGTTTCAGAGACAAAAGTGTAGCCACGTGCTTTTAACTCTTCGCGCAGCGGTTCGTGGTTTTCGATAATGCCGTTATGCACCACCACAATGTGTTCAGACACATGCGGGTGGGCGTTACCTTCAGACGGCTCACCGTGCGTTGCCCAGCGGGTGTGCGCGATGCCTGTTCCGCCGTGCAGCGGCGTTTCTTCCGCGGCTTGCGCCAGCATTTGCACTTTACCGAGACGGCGCAGGCGGGTCATGTGACCTTCTGCATCAACCACTGCCAGACCGGCAGAGTCATAGCCACGGTATTCCAGACGGCGTAAACCTTCGAGAAGGATTTCAGCAATATCACGCTGCGCAACTGCGCCAACAATTCCACACATAGTTAGATTTCCTGATAATGGCGATTTGCCATGCGTTGTCGCTGACCTGTATTACTCTTCGTCTTTTACGCTGTGACTGTATTGACGGGCATATTTTCCGCCGGGTCACAACGCAAAATCCTTTGAGTAATGCCCGTTAGGGCGCCCCGAGCCTTGTAGAGAGTGGGGTTATATTTATAGGTACTGCCTTTGGGCGGGGGATTATGTTATCCCCTCATCCCCTGTCCACCGGCAATGCCGACAGACAAATTCGTCGGGCGAGTAAGCGAAGTGCCACCCGCCCTGGTTTTACTTTTTCTTCACCGGACGCTGCCAGCCTTGCTTGTGAACTTGCGGTACGCGGCTGAGCACCAGCTCATTGTCCGCCACATCGCGCGTCACGGTCGTTCCGGCGGCGATGGTCACACCGTTGCCGACGGTGACCGGAGCCACCAGCTGCGTATCGGAGCCAACAAACACATCGTTACCGATAATGGTTTTAAACTTGTTCGCGCCATCGTAGTTACAGGTGATGGTACCCGCACCGATATTAACGTTGTCGCCAATTTCCGCGTCGCCCAGATAGGTCAGATGACCGGCTTTGGAGCCTTTACCCAGACGCGCTTTTTTCATCTCGACGAAGTTGCCGACGTGAGCGCCTTCCAGCAGCTCAGCACCCGGACGCAGACGCGCGAACGGGCCGATGGTGCAAGCCGCTTCCAGATGCGCATCTTCCACCACGCTATACGGGCTGATTTCGCAGTCATCGCCAATCACGCTATTTTTGATCACGCAGCCGGTACCGATTTTGACGCGATTCCCCAGCGTGACCTGACCTTCAATAATAACGTTAGTGTCGATTTCCACATCACGCCCGTGAATCAACGCCCCGCGCAGATCAAAACGCGCCGGATCGCGCAGCATGACACCTGCCAGCAGCAGCTTTTCAGCCTGCTCAGCCTGGTAAACGCGCTCAAGACGGGAGAGCTGCAGACGGTTGTTCACGCCCTCAACTTCGCTCAGGCGATCGGGATGAACCGCCACGATCTCGTTACCTTCCTGGTGCGCCAGGGCAATGATATCGGTGATGTAGTATTCACCCTGAGCATTGTTGTTGTTCAGTTTAGCCAGCCAGCGCTTCATGTCTGCGCCGTTGGCGATCAGGATTCCGGTATTGATTTCCTGAATCTGACGCTGTTCGTCAGAGGCATCTTTGTGCTCAACGATACCGGTCACTTTGCCGTTTTCACGCGTGATACGACCATAGCCTGTCGGGTCGTCCAGTTTAACGGTCAGTAAACCGATGCCGCCCTGCGGTTTGGCTTCACGCAGGCGAGTCAGGGTTTCTACCGCGATCAGCGGGACATCACCGTAGAGCATCAGAATGTCTTCGTCATCAGCAAAGAACGGCGCGGCCTGCTGCATCGCATGGCCCGTTCCCAGCTGTTCTGCCTGAAGTACCCAGTTGAGTTTGTCATCGCGCAGCGTTTGCTTAAGCAGATCGCCGCCGTGGCCGTACACCAGATGCACTTTGCTGGCGCCTAATTCGCTTGCGGCATCAATGACATGCTGCACCATTGGCTTTCCTGCCAGGGTGTGAAGCACCTTAGGAAGATCGGAATACATGCGGGTACCTTTGCCTGCGGCAAGAATGACCACGCTCATCGTATTGTTCAACATACGCGTCCTGACTGTAATTTGAGTGAGAAGTAAAACCCTTTGACGTTGAAAATTCTACATATTTTGCGCCATAAAATGGACTGCTGGTAAAACGCTCAACATCGGCTGCTTATCGCTATTTGAGGATAGATTTGAGGCCAGAGTAAATCACTTTTTCTCTGGAAAATAGCTTTCTTGCGGCAAGTCGTAAGCATTCACAACAGGTTAGCTATTTTTTCGCCTCAAGAATAAAGATCGCTCTAAAGCAAAACAGTGTTTTAATTATTCAATATTGTGACACCTAAAAAAGAAACACTGTTTCATCTTGATGATAATGGCGCTCAATTATCAATCAGGAGAATAAAATGAATTATAAAATACCTCTGGCCCTAATGATGTGTAGCTCCTTTGCTGTCTCGGCTGCTGAGCAGCACGTCTGGAAAGCCATTGCCTTTGGGCAGTCTACGGATCTGAATTTTTCGTCGAACGTCCTGCCGGAAAAAATCGGCGTCAACGATGTCACCATTGATGGCAAAAAACTCACGCCGCAGGACACTGCGGATCTCACGAAACCCGTCACCCTTGAAAGCCGGGGCGGTAAGATCGCCAACTCTCACGATGGATTAACCTTTTTCTATACCGAACTGCCCACCAGCGACAATTTCGAACTGCAGGCTACCGTTCGGGTTGAGCAGTTTGGACCAGAGAATGGCGCAAAACCCGCCGCGCAGGAGGGGGCTGGCCTGCTGGTGCGTGATGTGATCGGTGTGCCGCGCCAGCAGCCGCTCAGGGAGGGCTATGAAGAGTTTCCTGCCGCCTCCAACCTGGTGATGAACGCCATCATGACGCAGGATAAAAAGGACAATGTGCGGGTAAAAATGCAGGCGATCACCCGCGAGGGGATTTCTCAACCCTGGGGCAATGCGGGTGCAGGAATCAAAAAGCAAAGCTACAAAGAGGAGATCGACCTGAGCCAGACGCCGGAATTCCGTCTGAAATTGCAACGAACCAACGACGGATTTATTACAGCCTGGTCGCCCGTCGGCAGCGATGCCTGGGTGAGCCAAAGCGTGCCACGCGCGGATCTTATTTCGGTGCAGAAAAGGGACCATTATTACGTCGGCTTCTTCGCCTCACGTAATGCAAAAATAACGGTGTCAGATGCCTCTCTCACGACTTCAGCAGCAGAAACGGTCACTTCAAAACCCTGGCAGGCAAAAGCGCTGCCGGTAGTGGTGCAGCTGAATTCCGCAGCGAAAAGCACATCAGAGAAGTATCGGGTCCAGGCCCGGGCGAATAGCGATGGCGTTTTCAGCGTGCGTCAGAACGAAGTGGTGATCGGTAATGATAAAGCGGTCAAAGCCGGCGAGATGTACTCCCTGCCGACCACGCTGACAGAAACCAATGCCTTTAACCTGAGCTTTACGCCTGCGCAGGGCGATACGATTCATCAGCAGTTCACTGTCGAGAAGGTCGATGGATTTACGGCAACGACACTCTACGCCGCACCTGACGGCACGGCCAACGGGCAGGGAACGATCGCCTCGCCGCTGGATTTGGCGAGTGCAATTAACCTGCTCGCACCGGGCGGTACTCTTATCCTGAAAGCCGGAGAGTATCCGCGCAGCGATATCCCACTGGCCGCCAGCGGTCATGCCGAACAGCGTAAAACGTTGCAGGCAGAAGGCAAAGCCGTGATCCATGGTCTGCTGGTGGACGCCAGCTACTGGAACATTAAGGGCGTCGATATTACGGACAAAAGCCTGCGCATCCAGGGCAGCCATAACCTGATTGAAAATGTGACTGCATACCGTAACGATGATACGGGCATTCAGATATCGTCCCCGGATAACGTGGGCCGACCGCTGTGGGCAAGCGATAACCGGGTGATCAACTCTGAGTCTTACGCCAACGTTGATCCCGGCAAAATCAATGCCGATGGGTTTGCGGTGAAGATGCGCGTGGGTGAGGGTAATCGTCTGGAGAACTGCTATTCCCACGACAATATCGACGATGGCTTTGACCTGTTCAATAAGATAGAAGACGGCGCAAATGGGGTTGTGGTGATCGAGAACTCTATCGCCCGCAATAACACCAGCAACGGCTTTAAACTGGGGGGAGAGGGGCAGCCAGTGGCGCATGAAGTGCGTAACAGCAAGGCGGAAGGGAATCAGCTGGACGGTTTTACCGACAACTTCAATCCCGGGAAACTGGTGGTGACGAACAATGTGGCGGTGGACAATCAGCGCTTTAACTTTATCTTCCGTCCGAGTCCGTATGGAGATGCCTCAACGCAGGGTATTTTCAGCGGGAACAAATCCGTGCGGACAAAACCGGGCCGCTATGACGATGCCGTGGTCGGTAATATTGATGAGACGAATTATTTTATCGCGGACGGGAAAAGCGTAAATAACAGCGGGGAAGTGCTGCCAGATGGCGCTTCGCTTATCACACAACGGTAAGCGTGGCGCCACTCGGCATACAGCAGATTACAGATTGAACGTACCGAAAGAGACGTTCATATTGCTGAAGAGAGCGATGACTTTATTGATCAGTTTCATGTTGGTATCCCAATGTTGTTGGCGTTAATTATGTGACACACATCACAAAAAGAAGTCTACTCCTCAATATTTAACCGATCAATATTTTTGTGATGAAAATCACAAAAAATTAAAACACCTTTTCAGTTCCATAAAATCTGAAACGCAGCCATAAAAAAAGCCAGTCTGAAACCAGACTGGCTTTTGTGCTTTTCAAGCCGGTGTTACATCGCTTTTTTGGTCAACTCGATAACGCGCAGTTTCGCGATCGCTTTGGCCAGCTCAGCTGAGGCCTGTGCGTAATCCACGTCGCCGTGAGAGCTCTTAATGTGCTCTTCCGCTTTACGCTTCGCTTCCAGAGCTCGCGCTTCGTCGAGATCCTGGCCACGAATAGCGGTATCAGCAAGAACGGTCACACTACCAGGCTGCACTTCAATCATGCCGCCGGACAGATAGATAAACTCTTCGTGACCGAACTGTTTCACGATGCGGATCATACCAGGCTTAATGGCGGTGAGCAGCGGTGCGTGCCCTGGGAAAATACCCAGTTCACCTTCACTACCCGTTACCTGGATTTTTTCGACCAGACCAGAGAACAGCTGTTGCTCTGCGCTGACGACGTCCAGGTGGTAAGTCATTGCCATATCACCCTCCGATTAAGGCGTTAAAGTTTTTTGGCTTTTTCCACGGCTTCGTCGATGGAACCAACCATGTAGAACGCCTGCTCTGGCAGGTGATCGTATTCGCCTTCCATGATGCCTTTAAAGCCACGGATGGTGTCTTTCAGGGAAACGTATTTACCCGGGGAACCGGTGAATACTTCCGCAACGAAGAACGGCTGGGACAGGAAGCGCTGAATCTTACGCGCGCGAGCTACCACCAGTTTGTCTTCTTCAGACAGCTCATCCATACCCAGGATGGCGATGATGTCTTTCAGTTCCTGGTAACGCTGCAGCAGGGACTGTACGCCACGCGCGGTGTCGTAGTGTTCCTGACCAACAACCAGTGGATCCAGCTGACGGCTGGTGGAGTCCAGCGGGTCAACGGCCGGGTAGATACCCAGAGACGCGATCTGACGGCTCAGTACCACGGTTGCATCTAAGTGAGCAAAGGTGGTGGCTGGTGATGGGTCAGTCAAGTCATCCGCAGGTACGTATACCGCCTGTACGGAGGTGATAGAACCGGTTTTGGTTGAAGTGATACGTTCCTGCAGAACGCCCATCTCTTCCGCCAGAGTCGGCTGATAACCTACCGCTGAAGGCATACGGCCCAACAGTGCAGATACTTCAGTACCGGCCAGGGTGTAACGGTAGATGTTATCGACGAACAGCAGTACGTCACGACCTTCGTCACGGAACTTCTCAGCCATAGTCAGGCCGGTCAGTGCCACACGCAGACGGTTTCCTGGTGGCTCGTTCATCTGGCCGTAAACCAGGGATACTTTATCCAGAACGTTGGAATCGGTCATTTCGTGGTAGAAGTCGTTACCCTCACGAGTACGCTCACCCACGCCTGCAAACACGGAGTAACCGGAGTGCTCGATCGCGATGTTACGGATCAGCTCCATCATGTTTACGGTTTTACCTACACCCGCACCACCGAACAGACCAACTTTACCGCCCTTAGCGAACGGACACATCAGGTCGATAACTTTGATGCCGGTTTCCAGCAGTTCCTGAGAGCTTGACAGCTCTTCGTAGGAAGGTGCTGCACGGTGGATTGCCCAACGGTCTTCTTCACCGATGTCGCCTTTCATATCGATCGGCTGACCCAGCACGTTCATGATACGACCCAGCGTTGCTTTACCAACCGGGACTTCAATCGGGTGCTCGAGGTCTTTTACTTCCAGACCACGACGCAGACCGTCGGAAGAACCCATGGCGATGGTACGCACGATACCACCACCGAGCTGCTGCTGAACTTCCAGCACCAGGCTCTCATTACCATTCATAACCTCAAGAGCATCGTACACGCGCGGTACGGCATCCTGAGGGAATTCGACGTCAACCACGGCGCCGATTACCTGGACAATTTTTCCAGTAGCCATCTTGAATCCTCTACGAATTAACCTGGTTATACCGCGGATGCACCACCGACGATTTCGGTGAGTTCCTGAGTAATGCTGGCCTGACGAGCTTTGTTGTATACCAACTGCAGCTCTTTAATCAGGCTGCCGCCATTGTCGGTCGCGGCTTTCATCGCCACCATACGTGCGGCCTGCTCGCTGGCCAGGTTTTCTACCACGCCCTGATAAACCTGAGATTCAACGTAACGACGCAGCAGGGTATCCAGCAGCGGTTTCGGATCGGGTTCATACAGATAATCCCAGGCTTTATGTTTTAACTCTTCATCTTCTGATGCCGGCAAAGGCAGCAGCTGAGTGAGTGTCGGAACCTGAGACATGGTATTAATAAATTTGTTGCTGACAACGTACAGCCTGTCCAGACGGCCTTCATCATAGGCCTGCAACATCACTTTAACCGGGCCGATCAGTTCGGACAGGGATGGGTTATCACCCATGCCGGTCACCTGAGCGACAATATTGCCACCCACTGAATTAAAGAAAGAAACGCCCTTAGAGCCGATCATCGCGATATCGCTCTGAACGCCTTTATCAGACCAGACTTTCATATCCGCCAGCAGCTTTTTGAACAGGTTAATGTTCAAGCCACCGCACAGACCACGGTCGGTAGACACCACCAGGTAGCCCACGCGTTTAACGTCGCGTTCTTCCAGGTAAGGATGCTTATATTCCAGATTACCGTTCGCAAGGTGACCAATCACTTTGCGCATGGTATCTGCATAAGGACGGCTGGCCGCCATGCGATCCTGCGATTTACGCATTTTGGAAGCGGCGACCATTTCCATCGCTTTAGTGATCTTCTGCGTGTTCTGGACGCTTGCGATCTTACTACGTATCTCTTTTGCGCCGGCCATGAGCTTCTCCTCAATGCCTTGCGGCCTGTCCTAAGACAAGCCGCCGGACGTTACCAGGACTGGGTTGCTTTGAAGGAATCGAGGATAGCTTTCAGCTTGCCTTCGATTTCGTCGTTATAGCCACCGGACTGGTTGATCTCTTGCATCAGCGGAGCGTGATCACGGTCAACGTAAGCCAGCAGTGCGGCTTCGAAGCTACCGATTTTCGCCAGTTCCACATCTTCGAGGTAACCGCGTTCAGCCGCGAACAGCACCAGGCCCTGTTGTGCAACAGACATAGGGGCATACTGTTTCTGTTTCAGCAGCTCGGTCACTTTCTGACCATGGCTTAACTGCTTACGGGTCGCTTCATCCAGATCGGAAGCGAACTGAGAGAACGCAGCCAGTTCACGATACTGTGCCAGAGCGGTACGAATACCACCGGACAGTTTCTTGATGATCTTGGTCTGAGCAGCACCACCCACACGGGATACGGAGATCCCTGGGTTAACCGCAGGACGAATACCGGAGTTGAACAGGTTGGTTTCGAGGAAGATCTGACCATCGGTAATGGAAATTACGTTGGTCGGAACGAACGCAGAAACGTCACCCGCCTGGGTTTCGATAATCGGCAGAGCAGTCAGGGAGCCGGTTTTACCTTTAACTTCACCATTGGTGAATTTCTCAACGTATTCCGCGTTAACGCGGGATGCGCGCTCCAGCAGACGGGAGTGGAGGTAAAATACGTCGCCCGGGAATGCTTCACGTCCTGGTGGACGACGGAGCAGCAGGGAAACCTGACGGTAAGCAACAGCCTGTTTAGACAGGTCATCGTATACGATCAGCGCATCTTCACCGCGGTCACGGAAGTATTCGCCCATTGCGCAACCGGCATATGGCGCCAGGTATTGCAGTGCAGCAGATTCAGAAGCGGTTGCAACCACAACAATGGTGTTTGACAGCGCGCCGTGCTCTTCCAGTTTACGAACAACGTTAGAAATGGTGGACGCTTTCTGGCCGATAGCCACGTACACACATTTAATGCCGGAATCGCGCTGGTTGATGATCGCATCGATTGCCATCGCGGTTTTACCGGTCTGACGGTCACCGATGATCAGTTCACGCTGACCACGACCGATTGGGATCATGGCATCAACGGATTTATAACCCGTCTGCACTGGCTGATCAACGGACTGACGTTCGATAACGCCCGGTGCGATAACTTCGATTGGCGAGAAGCCATCGTTATCAACAGGACCTTTACCGTCGATTGGTGCACCCAGGGTGTTCACCACGCGACCCAGCAGGCCACGGCCAACTGGAACTTCAAGAATACGACCAGTACATTTGACTTTCATGCCTTCGGCAAGGTCAGCGTACGGGCCCATAACTACAGCACCTACGGAGTCGCGCTCCAGGTTCAGTGCGATAGCGTAACGGTTACCCGGCAGGGAAATCATCTCACCCTGCATACAATCGGCAAGGCCGTGGATGCGGATAACACCGTCACTTACAGAAACAATAGTACCTTCGTTGTGAGCTTCACTCACAACACTGAACTGAGCAATGCGCTGCTTGATCAGTTCGCTGATTTCGGTGGAATTCAGTTGCATGCTCCAGTCCCCTTAAGACTGCAAGACGTCTGCAAGGCGTTCAAGACGGCCGCGTACGCTGCCATCAATGACCATATCACCCGCTCGGATGATTACGCCTGCCATTACAGACTTATCGATTTTGCAATTCAGCTTAACTTTGCGTGACAGACGTTTTTCCATCGCGGCGGTGATCTTCGCAAGCTGTTCTTGGCTCAGTTCATTCGCAGAGGTTACTTCAACTTCGGCGGTAGCTTCACTGAGGGCACGTAAGTGCTCAAACTGCTCGAGAACATCCGGGAGCACTCGCAGACGACCATTCTCAGCCATGACCTTAATCAGGTTCTGGCCATTGTCATCCAATTGCTCACCACAAATGGCGATAAACGATGCAGCAAGGGTTTCAGGTGCTAAGGCACCGGAAAGCATCTCAGCCACTTGCTCGTTTTTCGTTACCTCAGCGGCAAACGCCAGCATATCCTGCCAGCGATCGACATTTTGGTGTTCGACAGCAAAGTCAAAAGCTGCTTTGGCGTAGGGGCGAGCTACCGTAACAAATTCAGACATCAGCCCCTCCCTCCTTACAGTTCAGCGACAAGTTTGTCCACGATGTCGCTGTTAGCAGCTTCATCCACGGAACGTTCGATGATCTTCTCGGCGCCAGCAACAGCCAGAATCGCAACCTGCTTACGCAGTTCTTCACGAGCACGTTTACGCTCAGCATCAATTTCAGCCTGAGCTTGTGCAACGATCTTAGTACGTTCCTGTTCTGCTTCAGCTTTGGCTTCGTCCAGGATCTGAGAACGGCGTTTGTTAGCCTGTTCAATGATTACCTGAGCTTCAGCTTTCGCTTTTTTCAGCTGGTCTGTCGCGTTGGCCTGTGCAAGGTCCAAATCTTTCTTAGCGCGCTCTGCGGAAGCCAGACCGTCAGCAATTTCTTTCTGACGTTTCTCGATGGCTGCCATTAAAGGCGGCCATACATACTTCATGCAGAACCAGACAAAGAGAATAAACGCGATGGCCTGGCCGAGGATTGTTGCGTTCATGTTCACAGCACAATACCTCTTAAATTTCTGTGGCTTGGGTTTTTAAAAACGACTTACGCGACAGCAAACATCACGTACAGACCCAGACCTACAGCGATCATCGGGATTGCATCCACCAGACCCATAACGATAAAGAACTGAGTACGCAGCAGAGGAATCAGATCCGGTTGACGCGCAGCGCCTTCCAGGAATTTGCCCCCGAGGATGCCGATACCGATCGCAGCACCGATAGCCGCCAGACCCATCATCACAGCGGCAGCCATGTACAGCAGATCCATATTCAGGTTTTCCATGACAGTCTCCAGTTTGTTTCAATAAAAACGTAGTAGTGGTGGTTAAAAAATCAGTGCTCTTCAGACGCCATCGACAGATAGACGATCGTCAGAACCATGAAGATAAAGGCTTGCAGCGTAATGATCAGGATGTGGAAAATGGCCCATGGCACATTCAGAACCCACTGTGACCACCACGGCAGAAGACCCGCGATCAGAATGAAAATCAGCTCACCCGCATACATGTTACCGAACAGTCGCAGACCAAGTGAAACCGGTTTGGACAGCAGGCTTACGCCTTCCAGGATCAGGTTGACCGGAATGAACGCCCAGTGGTTGAACGGCTGCAAGGTAAGCTCTTTCACAAAGCCGCTTACGCCTTTCATTTTGATGCTGTAGAAAAGAATCAGGATGAATACGCCCAGCGCCATGGACAGGGTGATGTTCACGTCAGCAGACGGAACCACACGCAGTGCCGGCAGGCCGAGAACATGCTCACCGATGTACGGCAGCAGGTCGATAGGCAGAAGGTCCATCAGGTTCATCAGGAAGACCCAGACGAAGACAGTCAGCGCCAGCGGAGCAATCAGCTTGCTCTTACCGTGGTACATGTCTTTGACGCTGCCATGAACGAAGCCGATGACTAATTCTATAGCCGTCTGGAATTTCCCTGGAACACCGCTGGTCGCCTTTTTAGCAACGCTACGGAACATGGCCAGGAACAACAGACCCAACACCACCGAGAAGAACATGGAGTCAATGTTGAGCGTCCAGAAGGTGGCCGGGGGGTTATGCGGATCCACCAGCGAGAATGTACGCAGGTCCATCTGAAGGTTCGTCAGATGGTGACCTATGTAATCCTGCGGCGTCATATTTTCTGAAGCCATGATGCCTTTTACCCTTTGTTGTTGATTACAGCTGGCGCCAGAACTTGTACCACCAGCACCAAAACCCACGTCGCGATCAGCGGCAAAAATACCACTTTGAAAACAGCCAGCGCCAACACCAGGAAGGCAAAGGTTAGCAACACCTTACACACTTCGCCAAGAGCGAAGGACCAGGCCACGCGGCCTTTGGCAGGTGTATGCGCCTGATGACGCCAGGCAAAAATCATAAACAACATGTTTGGCAAAACCACTGCCAAACCTCCACACACTGCGGAGATGCCCCAGAAGGGGTCTTTGAGGCAGAACAGCAGTCCACTTGCTATCACCGCCAGAAACTGAATGAACAGAAGCTTACGAGCAACGTTTCGACTCAAGAGCGACACAGACATCACGTTTTTACTCCTGCTCCCTTCGAGGTATGTCGCGTGTCGTATAAAACGTCCTTTAAGGCTCAGAGTCAAGCATCAAAAAGCGGTCAAATTATACGGTGCGCCCCCGTGATTTCAAACATTAAGTAGCGAAAAGGTGAATAAATGTTTAAATAATTTTCCCCACCGCTATTTTTTAACTTTTCGCCAAACCACGACCCATCCGATAAAACTGCAAACTGCGCAGAAACATTGATGATAAAGCGTGCACGAGATCACAAAATGCACATTTACGATAAGGTCTTATTTATCAAATCAATAATTTGGTTTAATTCATCTTTATGATATTAAAGACAAATGACAGCAACTATTTTCAAAACAGCCCCGTACACAACAAAAACCTTTCATTGACATTTTTAATAAATAATTAACATCACCAACTCATCACTGAATTCCACTTTTAGCAGACTGATATTTTCAATGTTGACTATATTTGGTGTTAACGAGATAAATCAGGTTAACACCAAGAAAAACCTCGGTAACAACAAGGTTAAATGCAGTCAGGTGAGGTTCCTTCCTTAGGGCCGTTTTTTAACACTTTAAGAACCGCACGAATTCCACATTTTTTATTTAATTTTTAAAATTAGTTTGCCTTAATTATCACCAAATGGCGTTCGCCATCGAGCTGTGGAACCTGTAACTTCACAATCGACTCGACCACATAGCCAACCGGGAGCTGGGCGATTTCATCCTCAGGCACCAGGCCTTTGAGCGCGTAAAAACGCCCTTCCTGCGCTGGCAGATGCTTACACCAGCTGACCATATCGTTGAGTGACGCAAACGCACGGCTAATCACGCCGTCAAACGGCGGCTCGGACGGAAACGCCTCTACCCTGCTCTGAACCGGCTCGATATTGTTGATTTTCAGCTCATGCTGCACCTGACGCAGGAAGCGCACGCGCTTGCCCAGGCTGTCCAACAGCGTGAAATGGCACTCAGGCCGCACGATGGAGAGCGGAATGCCTGGCAGACCAGGGCCGGTCCCCACATCGATGAAACGCTCACCCTGCAGGTAAGGCGCAACCACAATGCTGTCGAGAATATGGCGAATCAGCATCTCGTTGGGATCGCGTACCGACGTGAGGTTGTACGCTTTGTTCCATTTGTTCAGCATATCGACATAGGCCACCAGCTGATTTTTCTGGTGATCGGTGAGCGAAATACCTGCTTCATCCAGCAGACGAGAGAGTTTGTTGAGCACGGTGAATACCTGTCTGAAATAATGAGCCCGGTGGCGTTAACGCTTACCGGGCCTACGATACGAACTGTAGCGGGTCAGCGAAGCACCACCCGCCAAAAGGGCAAAAATCGCCTGATGTTAAGCGCTGCGGCGCAGCATACCTTGTTTTTTCAGCCATACCAGCAGAATAGAGATGGCTGCTGGCGTCACGCCGGAGATGCGAGATGCCTGGCCGATCGACACCGGTTTGTGATCGTTCAGTTTCGCGATCACCTCGTTTGACAGCCCCGTCACCTGACGGTAATCCAGCATCGCAGGCAACAAGGTGTTCTCGTTACGCTGCTGTTTTTCAATCTCATCCTGCTGACGCGCGATGTAACCTTCGTATTTGACCTGAATTTCGACCTGCTCGGCCGCTTCGGCATCGTCGAGACCCGGCGCGAACGGCGTCATCTGCACCAGCTGCTCGTAAGTCATCTCAGGGCGACGAAGAAGATCTTCCCCGCTGGCTTCGCGTGAGAGCGGCGCGGTCAAGTGAGCGTTCACTTCGGCTGCGGATTCCGCCAGAGGATTCACCCATGAGGTTTTCAGGCGTTGACGCTCGGTCTCAATGCGCTCCAGCTTCTGGTTGAAACGCGCCCAGCGTTCGTCATCCACCAGGCCCAGCTCGCGGCCCATTTCGGTCAGGCGCAGATCGGCGTTGTCTTCACGCAGCATCAGACGATATTCCGCGCGAGAGGTGAACATACGGTACGGCTCTTTGGTACCGAGCGTGCTGAGATCGTCCACCAGCACGCCAAGGTAGGCCTGATCGCGACGCGGTGACCAGCCCTCTTTTTCCGCAGAGAAGCGAGCGGCGTTAAGACCGGCCAGCAGGCCCTGGGCTGCCGCTTCTTCATAACCGGTGGTGCCGTTAATTTGTCCCGCGAAGAACAGGCCCTGGATAAATTTGCTCTCCAGCGTCGGTTTCAGATCGCGCGGGTCGAAGAAATCGTACTCAATAGCGTAACCTGGACGAACGATTTTTGCGTTCTCCATGCCCTCCATCGAGCGAACAATTTGCATCTGCACATCGAATGGCAGGCTGGTGGAGATGCCATTCGGGTAAATTTCGTTGGAGGTAAGTCCTTCCGGCTCCAGGAAGATCTGGTGCTGGTTACGATCGGCAAAGCGCATAACTTTGTCTTCGATCGACGGGCAGTAACGTGGACCGATCCCTTCGATCACGCCTGCGTACATCGGGCTACGATCGAGGTTATTGCGGATCACGTCATGGGTTTTCTCATTGGTGTGCGTGATGTAACACGGCACTTGCTGCGGATGCTGCGCCGCAGACCCCATGAACGAGAAGACCGGCATCGGGTTGTCGCCGTGCTGCTGTGCCAGCACGCTAAAATCGATGGTGCGGGCGTCAATACGCGGCGGTGTCCCGGTTTTCAGGCGGCTGACGCGCAGCGGCAGCTCGCGAAGACGACGGGAAAGTGGAATGGACGGCGGATCGCCTGCACGGCCACCGCTGTAGTTATCCAGACCAATATGAATTTTTCCATCGAGGAAAGTCCCGACCGTCAGCACCACGGCTTTGGCACGGAACTTCAGTCCCATCTGGGTGACGGCACCGACGACACGATCGTTCTCAACGATAAGATCTTCAACCGCCTGCTGGAAGATCATCAGGTTCGGCTGGTTCTCCAGCGCAGTACGTACGGCCTGGCGGTAAAGCACACGGTCAGCCTGAGCTCGAGTGGCGCGAACGGCGGGTCCTTTGCTCGCGTTTAGTATCCTAAACTGAATGCCTGCCTGATCGATCGCTTTCGCCATCAAGCCGCCCAGAGCATCCACTTCTTTTACCAGGTGTCCTTTCCCAATGCCGCCAATCGCCGGATTACAGGACATTTGTCCCAGCGTGTCGATATTGTGTGTCAAAAGCAGGGTCTGTTGACCCATACGCGCTGCGGCCATTGCGGCCTCAGTGCCTGCGTGACCCCCGCCAATGATGATGACGTCAAAAGGATCCTGATAAAACATGCTTTCCTGCCTTGCGTAAAGCGGTTTGAAAATGGATTTAAGCCCGGGACGTGGATTCTACTCAAGTTTAGTCTTTCGAGAAAGCATTGGGATCTTGGCTATTAAAAAGAAGATCTTCTTATTTAGAGATCTGTTTTACTATGATCTCTTATTAGGATCGCCTTCTCGTGTGGATAAGTCGGATCCGGTCATAAAGATCATAAGGATAGAAAGGATCGTTTGCTGTGAATGATCGGTGATCCTGGACCGTATAAGCTGGGGTTAGATCTGGTACTTATACACAGGTCAAAAACCAGCCAACGGTTATACCTTGGATAACTACCGGTTGATCCAAGGTTTTAACCAGACTTATCCACATCTGATCGCACGATCTTTAAGCGTTATTGAGTAAATTTTTCCATTCACCCAGCCATTCTTCGGCTGGATCCTCCGGAATATCGTGATCGAGGATGTTGATCTTCAGCGTTTCGCCGATCTGTTTTGCTCCACACGACGCGATCGCCGCTTCTACTTTCTCTACTGAACCACAAAAGGTGTCGTATTCGCGGCTTCCTATCCCAATCGCGCCAAAACGCACGGCTGACAGATCGGGACGTTGCTCGAGAAGCTCATCATAGAAAGGTTGCAGGTTATCAGGGATATCGCCCGCACCATGCGTGGAGGTGATCAGCAGCCAGATCCCATCAGCAGGGAGATCTTCCAGTAACGGTCCATGCAGGGTTTCGGTCGAGAAACCTGCGTCTTCCAGCTTTTCCGCGAGATGTTCTGCAACATATTCCGCGCCGCCAAGAGTACTGCCACTGATAAGAGTAATATCTGCCATGATCGCTCGCTCATATAAAGAGGGGATCATTGTACGCTGTGAGCGAGCTGGGATCTACCTGTGGAAAATGTGGTAATTAAATGGCGCCGCTAGGGCCGGATGGTGCGCATAATCGGGTTCTGCAGGGAGATCAGCGTCTCGGTGGACTGAATTTCATCAATTGTTTGGATCTTGTTGATAAGTACCTGCTGCAGGGCATCGATCGATTTGCACATGACCTTAATAAAGATGCTGTAGTGGCCGGTGGTGTAATAGGCTTCAGTCACCTCTTCCAGACTTTCGAGCCGGGCCAGCGCAGACGGGTAATCTTTTGCGCTTTTCAGAATGATGCCAATAAAGCAGCAGACGTCATACCCGAGCTGTTTTGGACTGACGTCAATCCGCGCCCCGGTGATAATCCCCGCCTGCTTCATCTTCTCCACGCGAACGTGAATCGTCCCGGGGCTGACACCGAATTGTTTAGCCAGTTCAGCATACGCCGTGCGCGCATTGGCCATTAACGCCTCGAGGATGCCGCGGTCCAGATTATCGATCTGATAATTTTCCATAGTATTTTCTTATGAAGATTGAGTAATCACTCTATTCTAGCGCCATATTTTAACGAATCAAAAGTGAAGCAGGCTTTTTGTTGTTGGATTATTGTATTGGGTGCCATTTTTGTTGCTTAATCAATATCAACAGGACGCAGGAGTATAAAAATGAAAACCGCTTACATCGCAAAACAACGCCAGATCAGTTTCGTTAAATCCCATTTTTCACGTCAGCTTGAAGAGAAACTTGGCCTCATTGAAGTCCAGGCTCCGATTCTGAGCCGCGTCGGCGATGGGACGCAGGACAACCTGTCTGGTTGCGAAAAAGCGGTACAGGTAAAAGTGAAAACCTTGCCAGACGCCCAGTTCGAAGTGGTTCATTCACTCGCGAAATGGAAGCGTCAGACACTGGGACAACACGACTTCAGCGCGGGCGAAGGGCTTTACACGCACATGAAAGCGCTTCGCCCCGATGAAGACCGCCTGACGGCCATCCACTCCGTTTACGTTGACCAGTGGGACTGGGAGCGTGTAATGGGTGATGGTGAACGTCACTTAGGAACGCTGAAATCTACCGTAGAGGCCATCTACGCGGGGATCAAAGCAACCGAAGCGGCGGTGAGTAAAGAGTTCGGACTGGCACCGTTCCTGCCAGACTCGATCCACTTTGTTCACAGCCAGGATCTGCTGAGCCGTTTCCCGGATCTCGATGCCAAAGGCCGTGAGCGCGCGATCGCTAAAGAGCTGGGCGCGGTATTCCTGATCGGTATAGGTGGCAAACTTTCTGACGGACAGCGCCATGACGTGCGTGCCCCGGATTACGACGACTGGAGCACCCGCGACGAGCGAGAATTAGCCGGTCTGAACGGCGATATTCTGGTCTGGAACCCGATTCTGGAAGATGCGTTTGAGCTTTCTTCCATGGGGATCCGCGTGGATGCCGACGCCCTGAAGCGCCAGCTGGCGGTGACGGGAGATGAAGATCGCCTGAAACTTGAGTGGCACCAGGCCCTGCTGCGCGGTGAAATGCCGCAAACTATCGGCGGCGGTATCGGCCAGTCACGCCTGACAATGCTGCTGCTGCAGTTGTCCCATATCGGGCAGGTTCAGTGTGGGGTGTGGCCGCATCAGGTGCGTGAAAGCATCGGTTCTCTGCTTTAATTAACGTCGCCAGCGCCTGACCAGGCGGCTGCGTAACCCGGTATCAAAGCGCCAGATATGATCGAAAATGCGCATGATGCCGGGCTTTCCATGTTGCGACATCGCCACCGCATGAAAGCGGTGCTGGTGATCCCGCTGTAATGATTTCACCTTTGTGACCACGTCGTCCGGCAGTCGCTGGGCAATAAAATCGGAAATGACCACCGCATCCGCGTCATACCAGTCTCCGCCCTGCATGCGTTCTGCGATAGCGCGGAAACAGCTAGCGATATCGGTTCCGCCGCGAAAACGCTGGCTCAAAAAGCGGATCGCCTGTTCGATGCCCTGCTCACTCGTCAGTTCGTATCCCACCACTTCGCTGGAAAACAGCATGATATAACAGCGACGCCGGTCGGCGAGGGCGACGCGCATCAGTGCCAGGCAAAACGCTTTGGCACACTGTTCGTTAAAGCCGCCCATCGAACCGGAAGTATCTACGCAGACAATGAAGGGGCCGCGCGGCTGTTCGTCGAAATCCTGATGAACGACCGGACGCTGGCTGATTTTTTCGCGCCAGGATTCGCCGTGCAGGCGATAGGTCAGGAGCTGTTTCTCCACCAGCCGCCGGTAAAACTCATACTCCAGCTCGGTGATCCCAAGCGTCGCCAGCTCTGTCGGCAGCAGGCGCAGGATGTCATCACTTTGCTGTAAACCGTCGACCTGTTCCGGCACGGTTGCCGGTTCACGAACCAGCGTGCGGAAGGTTTCCATTGGCGCGTCTTTTTTCGGCACCGACTTCGCCTCCCGCGAGCGGCCAAGCTGCTCCGCGAGCTGCATCAGCTCGGGCTGTTGCGCCAGAAAATCGCCGTATTTAACGATCAGCTGATAGTCGCCGCGCCGGATCTGTCCGGCGCTCATATCCCAAAGCCTTCCGGCGGAGTTTTCGTTCTCCACCAGCACTTGCTCCAGCTGCCCACTCAGCGTCATCCGCTCCTGAACTTCACTGAGCAGCTGATCGCGCTCCTCCTCCAGCAACTGCTGGTTGAGCGACGTGGTCTGCACCACCAGGCTGAGCCGCCATCGCTGCAGGAAAAGCGTATGCAGCGCCGGAGTAAAGGTGGCGTTGTCGGAGACCAGCTTGCGGGCCTGTGCGGCGTACGGGGAATGCACTTTATCGAGCAGCGTCAGGATCTGGGGGAGCTGAACGATAAACTGCGGTGTGGATAACCGCTGGCATTGCTGGTAGCAGGCCACTTCTTCCGTTAGCTCAGGCGGGACTTCGGTCTCTTTTAGCCGCTGGCGCAGGCTATCTCGCCAGCGCGGAATATCGTCGGTGACGGCTTTTTTAATGCGCGGAAACTTTTCAAAGAATGCAGCCAGCTGGGGAGAGGCGAGTAAGGTCAGGACGACCTCTTCAATCAGCCCCTCTTCACCAACCGCCAGCATCACATTGAGCGTATCCAGCGTTAGCATTGACGCGCCTGTTTGATCTGCGCGCTGACATCCTGCAGGCTGGCTTCGATGCGACCCAACCAGTCGCTATGTATAAAGAGACACTTTTGCTGTTCGCTGAAGCGCGTGTGCTGCTGATGCCACTCCGTATCCAGCGCGTCAAGCTGCTGTTTGATCTCTTCCGGCACGTTATCCGAGGCATTTCCCGGCAGGGCGAGGCGTGAACCCTGCAGGCTCACATCGCGGATCACCAGATGCATGCTGGTATCCACTTCCAGGTTCAGCACCTGGGCAAAGCCGATGCCGTTGAGTTTTCCACGGATTTCGCCATTTTTATCCAGCCACTGCGACAGCGCTTCGCGCTCAATGGTGATGTGAACCACCTGCATATCGTGCAGTTTTAACGGCTGCTGGAGTAAGAGCGTCAGGGTCGTGTCCGTCAGCTCTGTGGGCAACTCGTAGTGCGGTTTACGTGAGAACATCCCGCCGAGACGGCTCACCTTCAGTGCCGTTTTGTCGCTTTGCTGCTGCTGAAGCTGGATGCGTCGCTGGGTGATGGCGCCCAGCTGGTTGAGCATTGCCTGCTGCCCCCACGCGTGTCCGGTCATCAAAACGTCCAGCTGCTGTTCCATCAGGTGCATCCCTTCCGCATCGTGCCACAGGCAGTCTTTCAGCAGGATCAGATCGATGGGGGCGACGGAATCCCGGCCGCTGAACAAAGCACTGGACTGCAACAGGCGGATCGCCTTTTTCCAGCGCCGATCCGAGACATACGGCGCGGCCGGTAATAAATCCAGCTGCTGGCGCAGCATAAAGATCAGTTCAAAAACGGCGTCCGGCAGTTTGATTTTGCCGATATCCTGCTGCCACTGCTGGTATTCGTCGTCAGTCACCTGCAATGACGGCGCCACCGGGTTTTCATTTTCGTCCTGCTGGCTCACCAGCATCGAGCGGAAATTCGACTTATCCTGCACTTTATCCAGCCACAGGCGAATCAGCATGCGGTCATACAGCGCTTCAAGGCTGCTGTCGGCTTCAGGCAGTTCGTTGGACGCCGCCACCAGCAAGCGCATCGGGATTTTTTCTTCATAAGCGCCGTTACGAAAGCGACGTTCGTTGATGGCGGTAAGCAGGGTGTTCAGGATCGCCGGGCCGGCTTTCCAGATCTCATCCAGAAAGACAATTTCAGCCTCGGGCAGATACCCTGCCGTTAATCGTTGATAGCGGCCTTCATCTTTCAGGGCCTGAATGGAAAGCGGACCAAAAACCTCTTCCGGGGTGGAGAAACGGGTCATCAGATATTCAAAGGCGCGCGCATTCTGGAAGGCAAATTTCAGTCGACGCGCAATCAGGCTTTTGGCGATGCCAGGCGGGCCGAGCAGGAACACACTTTCGCCGCTGAGCGCCGCCAGCAAACAGAGCCTGATCGCATGGCTGCGTTCGAAAAGGCCTTTCTCCAGCGCACCGCTGAGACGGGAAATTCTTTCTGCTAATAAATGTGAGTGAGCCATAATTGTGTTGCGTCCTTTCGGCGTCGTCGCAGCTAATTGATGCGAGTATAGACGTTTCAGCATGGGCTGGTAATAGACTGAAGTGCGGCGTTATTTTCTTTGCGCTACATTAATAGGGTTGCATTTAGGGGTACGATCTTGCGATTAATCGTGCATACTGTGCGCCTTTTTGTGGGCCAAGGGACTAAGCACACATTTGTTATACAACGAAAAGACTAGTCTATGAGCACTGATAATAAGCAATCATTAAGCGCTATAACGCTTGCGGCCATTGGGGTTGTGTACGGTGATATCGGTACCAGCCCGCTCTATACGCTTCGCGAATGTCTGTCCGGTCAGTTTGGTTTTGGTGTTGAACGTGACGCCGTTTTTGGCTTTTTGTCACTCATCTTTTGGCTGCTGATCCTGGTGGTTTCCGTTAAGTATCTCTCCTTTGTCATGCGCGCGGATAACGCCGGTGAAGGCGGGATCCTGACCCTCATGTCTCTTGCCGGGCGTAATACATCGGCAAAAATGACCTCGTTCCTGGTGATTATCGGCCTGATCGGTGGCAGCTTCTTCTATGGAGAAGTGGTGATTACCCCGGCGATTTCGGTGCTCTCAGCAATTGAGGGGCTGGAGATTATTGCGCCGCAGTTGGATACGTGGGTCGTTCCGCTCGCCATCATTGTGCTGACGCTGCTGTTTGCTATTCAGAAGCACGGTACGGGGCTGGTGGGTAAACTCTTTGCACCCATTATGCTGGCATGGTTCCTGATTCTGGCGGCACTCGGTCTGCGCAGTATTATCGCCAACCCAGAAGTGCTGCAGGCGCTGAACCCAATGTGGGCGGTCCACTTCTTCCTGGAATACAAAACGGTTTCGTTCGTCGCGCTGGGCGCCGTGGTGCTGTCGATCACCGGTGTGGAAGCGCTGTATGCGGATATGGGGCACTTCGGTAAGCTGCCGATTCGTCTGGCCTGGTTCACCGTGGTTCTGCCGTCTCTGGTGCTGAACTATTTCGGTCAGGGCGCGCTGCTGCTCAAACATCCGGAAGCGATCAAGAACCCGTTCTTCCTGCTGGCGCCTGACTGGGCGCTGGTGCCGATGCTTATCCTTGCCACTCTGGCGACGGTCATTGCCTCTCAGGCAGTGATTTCCGGCGTCTTCTCCCTGACGCGCCAGGCGGTTCGTCTGGGCTATCTGTCGCCGATGCGCATCATTCATACCTCGGAGATGGAGTCTGGCCAGATTTACATTCCGTTCATCAACTGGCTGCTCTACTTCGCCGTGGTGATCGTGATTGTCAGCTTCGAGCACTCCAGCAACCTGGCCGCGGCGTACGGTATTGCGGTGACGGGTACGATGGTGCTGACTTCGATTCTCTCGACCACCGTGGCGTACCGGAACTGGCACTGGAATAAATTCCTGGTTGCGCTGATTCTGGTGGGCTTCCTCTGCATCGATGTACCGCTGTTCTCAGCAAACCTCGACAAAATCGTCTCCGGCGGCTGGCTGCCGTTGACCCTGGGGCTGGTGATGTTCCTGGTGATGACCACCTGGAAGAGCGAGCGCTTCCGCCTGCTGCGCCGTATGCACGAGCATGGTAACTCTCTGGAAGCGATGATTGCCTCGCTGGAGAAATCGCCGCCGGTACGCGTGCCTGGCACCGCAGTTTATATGTCACGCGCACTGAACGTGATTCCGTTTGCCCTGATGCACAACCTCAAGCACAACAAAGTGCTGCACGAGCGCGTGATCCTGCTGACGCTGAGAACCGAAGATGCACCATACGTCCACAACGTGCGCCGTGTGCAGATCGAACAGCTTTCTCCGACCTTCTGGCGCGTGGTGGCGAGTTACGGCTGGCGCGAAACGCCGAACGTGGAAGAGGTGTTCCACCGCTGCGGTCTGGAAGGGCTGAGCTGTCGAATGATGGAAACCTCGTTCTTTATGTCGCACGAGTCGCTGATTGTCGGCAAACGTCCGTGGTATCTGCGTCTGCGCGGCAAGCTGTACCTCATCCTGCAGCGTAACGCCCTGCGCGCACCTGACCAGTTTGAAATCCCGCCTAACCGCGTGATTGAGTTAGGCACGCAGGTCGAGATTTAACCTCCGCAACACCTTCTCCCGGTGACGCTTCGCTTGCACGGCCCTACGAAACCGTAGGCCGTATAAGCGAGGCGCCACCAGGTAAAACACTTCCCAAAATGCCCCCACATTTCACTTAGCGAAACGTTTCGACGTTGATCACAATTCTGTTACGTCATGATGGTTTTCTGAACACTCTTGCGGCTACACTTCTTTTAGCGAAACGTTTCGCTAGTGGAGCAAGAAAATGAAGAAAGGCACGGTACTCAATTCTGAAATCTCATCGGTTATTTCCCGTCTTGGGCATACCGATACGCTGGTGGTTTGCGATGCAGGCTTACCGGTTCCGCGCAGCACAACCCGTATTGATATGGCGTTAACGCAGGGCGTGCCCTCGTTTATGCAGGTACTGGGCGTGGTGACGTCGGAGATGCAGGTTGAGGCGGCCATTCTCGCGACGGAGATCAAACAACATAATCCGCAACTCCACGAAACGTTGCTCAGCCATATTGAGCAACTGCAACAACACCAGGGAAACACCATAGAAATTCGTTACACAACGCACGAGCAATTCAAACAACAAACCGCAGACAGTCAGGCGGTGATTCGCAGCGGGGAGTGTTCCCCGTATGCGAATATCATTCTCTGTGCTGGCGTCACGTTCTGAGGCCATCATGGACGCATTATTGCAACTCAAAGGGATCGATAAATCGTTCCCGGGCGTAAAAGCCCTCTCCGGTGCCGCGTTAAACGTTTACTCCGGGCGCGTTATGGCGCTGGTGGGTGAAAACGGCGCTGGCAAATCCACAATGATGAAAGTGCTCACCGGCATTTATGCCCGTGACGCCGGAACGCTGCTGTGGCTGGGGAAAGAGACGACCTTCACCGGACCTAAATCCTCTCAGGAAGCCGGGATTGGTATTATCCACCAGGAGCTGAACCTGATCCCGCAGCTCACCATTGCGGAAAACATCTTCCTGGGCCGTGAATTCGTTAATCGCTTTGGCAAAATCGACTGGAAAAAGATGTACGCCGAAGCCGACATTCTGCTGGCGAAGCTGAATCTGCGCTTTAAAAGCGACCGTCTGGTAGGCGACTTGTCTATTGGCGATCAGCAGATGGTGGAAATCGCCAAAGTGCTGAGCTTCGAGTCGAAAGTCATCGTTATGGATGAACCGACCGACGCCCTGACCGATACAGAAACCGAATCCCTGTTCCGCGTGATCCGCGAGCTGAAATCTCAGGGGCGCGGGATCGTCTATATATCCCACCGCATGAAAGAGATCTTCGAGATTTGCGATGACGTGACGGTATTCCGCGACGGGCAATTTATTGCCGAGCGCGAGGTCTCCTCGCTGACCGAAGATACGCTGATTGAGATGATGGTGGGGCGCAAGCTGGAAGAACAGTATCCGCGTCTCGACAAAACGCCGGGCGCTGTCCGCCTGAAAGTCGACAATCTGTGTGGGCCGGGCGTAAACGATGTCTCCTTCACGCTGCGTCAGGGCGAAATCCTTGGCGTGGCCGGGCTGATGGGGGCCGGGCGTACCGAGCTGATGAAAGTGCTGTACGGCGCGCTGCCGCGCACCAGTGGTTACGTCACCCTCGACGGCCATGAAGTTGTCACCCGCTCTCCACAGGATGGGCTGGCGAACGGCATCGTCTATATCTCCGAAGACCGTAAGCGCGATGGCTTAGTGCTCGGGATGTCGGTGAAAGAGAATATGTCCCTGACGGCGCTGGGCTACTTCAGCCGCAGCGGCGGCAGTTTAAAGCACAAAGACGAACAGCAGGCGGTCAGTGATTTTATTCGCCTGTTTAACGTGAAAACGCCGTCGATGGAACAGGCAATCGGCCTGCTCTCCGGCGGTAATCAGCAGAAAGTGGCGATTGCCCGCGGTCTGATGACGCGTCCAAAAGTGCTGATCCTCGACGAACCAACCCGTGGCGTTGACGTCGGTGCCAAGAAAGAGATTTATCAGCTGATCAACCAGTTCAAGGCTGACGGTCTGAGCATCATTCTGGTCTCTTCCGAGATGCCAGAAGTATTAGGCATGAGCGATCGCATTATCGTCATGCATGAAGGGCATCTCGGCGGTGAATTCACTCGCGAGCAGGCCACCCAGGAAGTTCTGATGGCTGCCGCTGTGGGCAAGCTTAATCGCGTGAATCAGGAGTAAGAAGATGACTACCCAGGCTGTTTCTGGTCGCCGCTATTTCACCAAGGCATGGCTGTTGGAACAAAAATCACTGATTGCGCTGCTGGTGCTGATCGCGATTGTGTCGACCATGAGCCCGAACTTTTTTACCGTCAATAACCTCTTCAATATTCTCCAGCAGACGTCCGTGAACGCCATTATGGCGGTCGGCATGACGCTGGTGATTCTGACGTCGGGGATCGACCTGTCCGTCGGTTCCCTGCTGGCGCTCACCGGCGCGGTAGCGGCTTCAATTGTAGGGATTGAGGTTAACGCGCTGGTGGCTATCGCCGCTGCCCTGGCGTTAGGCGCCGCCGTGGGTGCAGTCACCGGGATGATTGTGGCTAAAGGCCGCGTGCAGGCGTTTATCGCCACGCTGGTGATGATGCTGCTGCTGCGCGGTGTCACGATGGTGTACACCAACGGCAGTCCCGTGAATACCGGCTTTACTGATAACGCCGATCTGTTTGGCTGGTTCGGTATCGGTCGTCCGCTGGGTATCCCGACGCCGGTGTGGATTATGGGTATCGTCTTCCTGGCGGCCTGGTACATGCTGCACCACACACGCCTCGGCCGCTATATCTATGCGCTGGGCGGTAACGAAGCGGCGACGCGTCTCTCCGGTATTAGCGTCAATAAAGTCAAAATTATCGTCTATTCCCTGTGCGGTTTGCTGGCATCGCTGGCAGGTATTATCGAAGTGGCGCGCCTCTCTTCTGCGCAGCCGACAGCGGGAACGGGCTATGAGCTGGATGCGATTGCCGCCGTGGTACTGGGTGGTACGAGCCTGGCGGGGGGTAAAGGTCGCATTGTTGGGACATTGATCGGCGCACTGATTCTTGGCTTCCTGAATAATGGTTTGAATTTGTTAGGTGTTTCCTCCTATTACCAGATGATCGTTAAAGCAGTGGTGATTTTGCTGGCGGTTCTGGTAGACAACAAAAAACAGTAACTGACGACACTACAGGACATCTCTGATATGAACATGAAAAAACTGGCTACCCTGGTTTCTGCTGTGGCACTGAGCGCTACCGTTAGTGCGAACGCAATGGCGAAAGACACCATCGCGCTGGTCATCTCGACCCTGAATAACCCGTTCTTCGTTTCCCTGAAGGATGGTGCGCAGAAAGAAGCCGACAAACTGGGTTATAACCTGGTGGTTCTCGACTCTCAGAACAACCCGGCGAAAGAGCTGGCTAACGTTCAGGACTTAACCGTTCGTGGCACCAAAATCCTGCTGATCAACCCAACCGACTCTGATGCGGTCGGTAACGCCGTGAAGATGGCCAACCAGGCGAAAATCCCGGTAATCACTCTTGACCGTGTGGCGACAAAAGGTGACGTCGTTAGCCATATCGCGTCTGATAACGTGCTGGGCGGTAAAATCGCGGGTGATTACATCGCGAAGAAAGCAGGCGAAGGCGCCAAAGTTATCGAACTGCAGGGTATCGCAGGGACTTCCGCAGCGCGTGAGCGTGGCGAAGGTTTCCAGCAAGCCGTGGCAGCCCACAAATTTAACGTCCTGGCCAGCCAGCCTGCTGACTTCGACCGTACTAAAGGCCTGAACGTTATGCAGAACCTGCTGACGGCGCACCCTGAAGTGCAGGCAGTCTTCGCACAGAACGATGAAATGGCACTCGGCGCGCTGCGTGCGCTGCAGACTGCCGGTAAATCTGATGTGATGGTGGTTGGCTTTGACGGCACGCCAGACGGTGAGAAAGCCGTAAATGATGGCAAACTGGCGGCAACCATCGCTCAGCTACCTGAGCAGATTGGTGCGACGGGTGTTCAGACTGCGGATAAAGTGCTGAAGGGCGAGAAAGTCCAGGCGAAATATCCGGTTGACCTGAAGCTGGTCGTCAAGCAGTAATAGGCGATTCAGGCGGTCGTCTGACGGCCTGAGGGACTACAAATAAAGAAAAGTGTGGCATACGCCACCGGGTAAAACCGGTGGCGATCTTTACTGGACAGCTCAAACATGAAAACCGCAGTTAATCTCGTCGTCCTTGGCAGTATTAATGCCGATCACATTCTTAACCTTGATGCTTTCCCCACGCCTGGCGAAACCGTCACCGGCAATCAGTATCAGGTGGCTTTCGGCGGTAAAGGCGCAAACCAGGCGGTGGCCGCCGGTCGCAGCGGCGCTAATATTGCATTTATCGCCTGTACCGGCGATGACGATACGGGCGAGCGCGTGCGTAAACAGCTGGAGAGCGACCATATCGATATCTCACCCGTAAGTGTGGTGGGCGGGGAATCGACGGGCGTGGCGCTGATTTTTGTCAACGCAGAAGGTGAGAATGTCATCGGTATTCATGCGGGTGCCAATGCGGCGCTGACCATCGAACGCGTGGAAGCGCAGCGAGTATTGATCTCCAGCGCCGAAGCGCTGCTGATGCAGCTCGAATCGCCGGTCGAAAGCGTGCTGGCGGCCGCGAAAATTGCACATGAAAATCATACCACTGTCGTACTTAACCCTGCTCCAGCGCGTCTATTATCAGACGAGTTGCTGGCGCTGGTGGACATCATCACCCCGAACGAAACTGAAGCCGAAAAGCTGACGGGCATTCGCGTGGAAAATGATGACGACGCGGCGCGTGCCGCTCAGGCGCTGCACGATAAAGGTATCGGTACGGTCATCATTACGCTCGGAAGCCGTGGCGTATGGGCGAGCGTCAACGGCGAAGGTCGACGCGTACCCGGCTTTAAGGTCAAAGCGATTGATACGATCGCGGCGGGAGATACTTTTAACGGTGCGCTGGTTACGGCGCTGCTGGAAGGTGGCTCGCTGGACAATGCCATCCGCTTCGCTCATGCCGCAGCCGCGATTGCGGTGACACGCAAAGGGGCACAGCCTTCCGTTCCATGGCGCAAAGAGATTGATGAATTTTTGAGTCAGCAGAGGTAACGCTTGGCCACAATGAAAGATGTCGCCCGCATGGCGGGCGTTTCTACTTCGACGGTTTCCCACGTCATCAATAACGATCGCTTTGTCAGCGAGGCGATACGGGAAAAAGTCGACGCTGCCATTAAAGACCTCAACTACGCTCCTTCGGCGCTCGCGCGCAGTCTTAAGCTTAATCAGACGCACACCATCGGCATGCTGATCACCGCCAGTACAAACCCGTTTTATTCTGAGCTGGTGCGTGGCGTTGAGCGTAGCTGCTTTGAGCGGGGTTACAGCCTGGTGCTGTGTAACACCGAGGGCGACGAACAGCGTATGAACCGTAATCTGGAAACGCTGATGCAAAAACGCGTCGATGGATTATTGCTGCTGTGCACCGAAACGCACCAGCCCTCCAAAGAGATCATGCAGCGCTATCCTTCGGTTCCAACGGTGATGATGGACTGGGCGCCCTTCGACGGGACCAGCGATCTGATTCAGGATAACTCGCTGCTGGGCGGGGATATGGCGACGCAGCATTTGATTGATAAAGGCTACAGCCGCATCGCCTGCATTACCGGGCCGCTGGATAAAACTCCGGCGCGTTTACGTCTCGAGGGATTTCTCGCTGCCATGGAACGCGCGGGGCTGCCCGTTCCGGACGGATATCGCATCACCGGCGATTTTGAATTTAACGGTGGTTTTGAGGCGATGCAAAAACTGCTGGCGCAAGACGTGCGTCCGCAGGCGGTATTTATCGGTAACGATGCGATGGCTTTTGGTGCGTATCAGGCGTTGTATCAGGCGGGATTACGCGTTCCCCAGGATATGGCGGTGATTGGTTACGATGATATCGAGCTGGCTCAGTATATGACGCCACCTCTGACCACCATTCATCAGCCGAAAGATGAGCTGGGCGAGCTGGCGATCGATGTGTTGATTCATCGTATGGCACAGCCCGCACTTCAGCAGCAACGTTTGCAGCTTACTCCTGTTCTGATGGAACGCGGTTCTGTTTCGGCTGGTGGCGATCTTTAATCAGATTGCGGCCATCTTTGGGTTTGAGCAGCATGAACACCAGCGCCGAGACCACCGTCAGTGCGCCCATCGTGATAAAGGTGTAATGGAACTGCTCAACCGTGTTCGTCCCTTCCATCCCTTCATAGACGCGCAGCACCGCTGCGCTCACCGCCACGCCTAAACTGATCGACAGCTGCTGCGTCACAGCCAGCACGCTGTTGCCGCCACTGGCATTTTCGTCGGTGAGATCCGCGAGGCTGATGGTATTCATCGACGTAAACTGGATAGACATCGCCATGCCCAGGATAAAGAGGGGGAGCAGCAGCATCCACGCCGGGAAGGCGGCGGACTGAAGCGAAAACTGCGCAATCATCAGACCGATAAAGACCGTGACGCCCACCAGCGTTTTACGATAGCCCAGCCGACGCAAAATCTGCGTCACCATCGATTTCGCCAGAATAGACCCGACGGCGGTCGGGGCCATCATGCACCCGGCAATCAGTGCCGGATAGCCAAACCCTACCTGCAGCATCAGTGGCATCAGGAAGGGCACGCAGCCGGTTCCCAGACGCGAGGCGATGTTTCCGGCAATCCCCACCGAGAAAGTTCGGGTTTTGAATAGCAGCAATGAAATCAGAGGTGTCGGGTGACGACGCGCGTGACGTATATAGAGAAGAAAAAGCAGGATGCCGCTCAGAATGATAGAAAGGGCGATCCAGGTGGCGACGATTTTCTCGCCAAATAACTCCATGCCGGTGGAGAACAACACCAGGCTCAGGCCGAACAGGAAAAAGCCGCCCATATCAAAGCTGCGCTTTGGCGTGGTGAAGTTCGGCATATATTTGCGGGCGTAGCAAAGGCCAGCCACGCCAATCGGAATATTGATCAGGAATATCCAGTGCCAGCTCGCCCAGGTGACCAGCACGCCGCCAAGAACCGGCCCGAGAATGGGGCCGACCAGACCGGGCATGGTCACAAAGTTCAGTACCGGTAAAAGCTCGCTGCGCGGGTAAGCACGTAACAGCGCCAGGCGTGCGACCGGCATCATCATTGCGCCGCCGATGCCCTGCAGGATGCGGAAGACAACCAGCTCCGCCAGGGATGTCGAAAGTGCGCAGGCCAGCGAACCGAGCGTAAACAGAGTAACGGCGAGCATGAAGATTCGACGTGTACCGAAGCGGTCCGCCAGCCAGCCGCTGACCGGGATCAGCATCGCGACGGTCAGCGTATAGCTGATGATGGCGGATTGCATCGCCAACGGGGAGCGGTTGAGACTTTCGGCAATGGCCGGGAGGGCCGTGTTAAGAATGGTGGCATCCAGCGCCTGCATAAAGAAAGCCATTGCCGCAATCCATGGCAATCCCGCCATGCTGCGTGCTTTTTTCTCAGTCATTGATTGTCCGGTTGTTGGTGTGGTGTTGCTAATAAAACCTGGCAGGCGAGTAAAGCGCGCTGTCCGTCGCTCTCCTGAATGGCATCGACAATGGCCTGGTGTTGGTCCAGCTTCACTACGTCATTCTGAGTAATAGAAGCAAAGTAGGTGTGATACACCGAATGGAACAGGGAGGCAAAGGAGGTCAGGAAAGGGTTTCCGCTCATCGCGTAGATTTGCTCGTGCCAGGACATATCCACTTCAATCCAGCGCTGGCGGTTGAAATGCTGCTTCAGGAAGGTCATTTCGTCCATCGACGTATTAAGCTGTGCTTTTTGCTCGGCGCTGCCTTGCACGGCGGCGAGCAGACATGCCTGTGGTTCGAGACTGCCACGCATAACCAGGAAATGCTCCACAACCTGATGGAAGTTCTCTTCGGTCATCCACCACGAGAGCAGCTCCTGGTCGAGGAAGTTCCAGTTGCTCTGAGGCATCACGCGAGTCCCGATGCGTGGGCGCGGAAGCACCATGCCTTTCGCGGTTAAGGTTTTTACCGCTTCACGCACGGCGGTACGGCTCACGCCAAACTGTTCACCCAGCTCCATTTCACCGGGAAGAATGCTTCCGGGCATATATTTTCCTGCCAGAATGCGTTGGGCCAGTTTCTCTGCCAGCACGTAAGAGAGGTTTTTTTGGGCGGCCAGCTGTTGCGCGCTTAAGGGCATCGCTCTTATTCCTTAATAGTACATGCTGTTAAGTATGCCATCAGGCGTGTGTTTGTGACTGCAAAAACAGCAAATAGGACAGTTTGTGGCTTGTTAACCAGCGTTTTGGCGAAAAAAGATACGGTCAGAAAGTTTTTTTACATTTCCTCTTGTCACCTCAGAATAACTCCCTATAATGCGCCTCCACTGACACGGAACAACGGCATACACGCCGCTGGGTTAGCGGGGTTCAGAGATGAACACCAACAGAGATAAGCGAAAATAAAGCTTGACTCTGAAGCGGGAAAGCGTAATATGCACACCCCGCGCCGTTGAGAAAAACGAAGCGGCACTGCTCTTTAACAATTTATCAGACAATCTGTGTGGGCACTCAAAGTGACATGGATTCTAACGTCGCAAGACGCTAAATGAATACCAAAGTCTCTGAGTGAACATACGTAATTCATTACGAAGTTTAATTCACGAGCATCAAACTTAAATTGAAGAGTTTGATCATGGCTCAGATTGAACGCTGGCGGCAGGCCTAACACATGCAAGTCGAGCGGTAGCACAGAGAGCTTGCTCTCGGGTGACGAGCGGCGGACGGGTGAGTAATGTCTGGGAAACTGCCTGATGGAGGGGGATAACTACTGGAAACGGTAGCTAATACCGCATAACGTCGCAAGACCAAAGAGGGGGACCTTCGGGCCTCTTGCCATCAGATGTGCCCAGATGGGATTAGCTAGTAGGTGGGGTAACGGCTCACCTAGGCGACGATCCCTAGCTGGTCTGAGAGGATGACCAGCCACACTGGAACTGAGACACGGTCCAGACTCCTACGGGAGGCAGCAGTGGGGAATATTGCACAATGGGCGCAAGCCTGATGCAGCCATGCCGCGTGTATGAAGAAGGCCTTCGGGTTGTAAAGTACTTTCAGCGAGGAGGAAGGCATTGTGGTTAATAACCACAGTGATTGACGTTACTCGCAGAAGAAGCACCGGCTAACTCCGTGCCAGCAGCCGCGGTAATACGGAGGGTGCAAGCGTTAATCGGAATTACTGGGCGTAAAGCGCACGCAGGCGGTCTGTCAAGTCGGATGTGAAATCCCCGGGCTCAACCTGGGAACTGCATTCGAAACTGGCAGGCTAGAGTCTTGTAGAGGGGGGTAGAATTCCAGGTGTAGCGGTGAAATGCGTAGAGATCTGGAGGAATACCGGTGGCGAAGGCGGCCCCCTGGACAAAGACTGACGCTCAGGTGCGAAAGCGTGGGGAGCAAACAGGATTAGATACCCTGGTAGTCCACGCCGTAAACGATGTCGACTTGGAGGTTGTTCCCTTGAGGAGTGGCTTCCGGAGCTAACGCGTTAAGTCGACCGCCTGGGGAGTACGGCCGCAAGGTTAAAACTCAAATGAATTGACGGGGGCCCGCACAAGCGGTGGAGCATGTGGTTTAATTCGATGCAACGCGAAGAACCTTACCTACTCTTGACATCCACGGAATTTAGCAGAGATGCTTTAGTGCCTTCGGGAACCGTGAGACAGGTGCTGCATGGCTGTCGTCAGCTCGTGTTGTGAAATGTTGGGTTAAGTCCCGCAACGAGCGCAACCCTTATCCTTTGTTGCCAGCGGTCCGGCCGGGAACTCAAAGGAGACTGCCAGTGATAAACTGGAGGAAGGTGGGGATGACGTCAAGTCATCATGGCCCTTACGAGTAGGGCTACACACGTGCTACAATGGCGTATACAAAGAGAAGCGACCTCGCGAGAGCAAGCGGACCTCATAAAGTACGTCGTAGTCCGGATTGGAGTCTGCAACTCGACTCCATGAAGTCGGAATCGCTAGTAATCGTAGATCAGAATGCTACGGTGAATACGTTCCCGGGCCTTGTACACACCGCCCGTCACACCATGGGAGTGGGTTGCAAAAGAAGTAGGTAGCTTAACCTTCGGGAGGGCGCTTACCACTTTGTGATTCATGACTGGGGTGAAGTCGTAACAAGGTAACCGTAGGGGAACCTGCGGTTGGATCACCTCCTTACCTGAAAGAACCTGCCTTTGTAGTGTCCACACAGATTGTCTGATGAAAAGTAAATAGCAAGGCGTCTTGCGATTGAGACTTCAGTGTCCCCTTCGTCTAGAGGCCCAGGACACCGCCCTTTCACGGCGGTAACAGGGGTTCGAATCCCCTAGGGGACGCCACTTGCTGGTTTGTGAGTGAAAGTCACCTGCCTTAATATCTCAAAACTGATTCTCAGGAATCATGTTTGAGATATTTGCTCTTTAAAAATCTGGATCAAGCTGAAAATTGAAACGACACACTGCGTCTGTTCTCCGTAATAAGAACAGAGTGACGGTGTGTTCGAGTCTCTCAAATTTTCGCGACACGATGATGTTTTACGAAACATCTTCGGGTTGTGAGGTTAAGCGACTAAGCGTACACGGTGGATGCCCTGGCAGTCAGAGGCGATGAAGGGCGTGCTAATCTGCGATAAGCGTCGGCGAGGTGATATGAACCTTTGACCCGGCGATACCCGAATGGGGAAACCCAGTGTGTTCCGACACACTATCATGTCATGAATACATAGTGGCATGAGGCGAACCGGGGGAACTGAAACATCTAAGTACCCCGAGGAAAAGAAATCAACCGAGATTCCCCCAGTAGCGGCGAGCGAACGGGGAGGAGCCCAGAGTCTGAATCAGCGCGTGTGTTAGTGGAACGGTCTGGAAAGTCCGGCGATACAGGGTGACAGCCCCGTACACAAAAATGCACACGCTGTGAACTCGAAGAGTAGGGCGGGACACGTGGTATCCTGTCTGAATATGGGGGGACCATCCTCCAAGGCTAAATACTCCTGACTGACCGATAGTGAACCAGTACCGTGAGGGAAAGGCGAAAAGAACCCCGGCGAGGGGAGTGAAAAAGAACCTGAAACCGTGTACGTACAAGCAGTGGGAGCCTCTTTATGGGGTGACTGCGTACCTTTTGTATAATGGGTCAGCGACTTATATTCTGTAGCAAGGTTAACCGTATAGGGGAGCCGAAGGGAAACCGAGTCTTAACTGGGCGTTAAGTTGCAGGGTATAGACCCGAAACCCGGTGATCTAGCCATGGGCAGGTTGAAGGTTGGGTAACACTAACTGGAGGACCGAACCGACTAATGTTGAAAAATTAGCGGATGACTTGTGGCTGGGGGTGAAAGGCCAATCAAACCGGGAGATAGCTGGTTCTCCCCGAAAGCTATTTAGGTAGCGCCTCGTGAACTCATCTTCGGGGGTAGAGCACTGTTTCGGCTAGGGGGCCATCCCGGCTTACCAACCCGATGCAAACTACGAATACCGAAGAATGTTATCACGGGAGACACACGGCGGGTGCTAACGTCCGTCGTGAAGAGGGAAACAACCCAGACCGCCAGCTAAGGTCCCAAAGTCATGGTTAAGTGGGAAACGATGTGGGAAGGCACAGACAGCCAGGATGTTGGCTTAGAAGCAGCCATCATTTAAAGAAAGCGTAATAGCTCACTGGTCGAGTCGGCCTGCGCGGAAGATGTAACGGGGCTAAACCATGCACCGAAGCTGCGGCAGCGACACTTAGGTGTTGTTGGGTAGGGGAGCGTTCTGTAAGCCGTTGAAGGTGTGCTGTGAGGCATGCTGGAGGTATCAGAAGTGCGAATGCTGACATAAGTAACGATAAAGCGGGTGAAAAGCCCGCTCGCCGGAAGACCAAGGGTTCCTGTCCAACGTTAATCGGGGCAGGGTGAGTCGACCCCTAAGGCGAGGCCGAAAGGCGTAGTCGATGGGAAACAGGTTAATATTCCTGTACTTGGTGTTACTGCGAAGGGGGGACGGAGAAGGCTATGTTAGCCGGGCGACGGTTGTCCCGGTTTAAGCATGTAGGCGGAGGTTCCAGGTAAATCCGGTACCTTTTTAACGCTGAGGTGTGATGACGAGGCACTACGGTGCTGAAGTAACAAATGCCCTGCTTCCAGGAAAAGCCTCTAAGCATCAGGTAACATCAAATCGTACCCCAAACCGACACAGGTGGTCAGGTAGAGAATACCAAGGCGCTTGAGAGAACTCGGGTGAAGGAACTAGGCAAAATGGTGCCGTAACTTCGGGAGAAGGCACGCTGGTGTGTAGGTGAAGTCCCTGCGGACGGAGCTGAAACCAGTCGAAGATACCAGCTGGCTGCAACTGTTTATTAAAAACACAGCACTGTGCAAACACGAAAGTGGACGTATACGGTGTGACGCCTGCCCGGTGCCGGAAGGTTAATTGATGGGGTTAGCGGCAACGCGAAGCTCTTGATCGAAGCCCCGGTAAACGGCGGCCGTAACTATAACGGTCCTAAGGTAGCGAAATTCCTTGTCGGGTAAGTTCCGACCTGCACGAATGGCGTAATGATGGCCAGGCTGTCTCCACCCGAGACTCAGTGAAATTGAACTCGCTGTGAAGATGCAGTGTACCCGCGGCAAGACGGAAAGACCCCGTGAACCTTTACTATAGCTTGACACTGAACACTGGTCCTTGATGTGTAGGATAGGTGGGAGGCTTTGAAGCGTGGACGCCAGTCTGCGTGGAGCCAACCTTGAAATACCACCCTTTAATGGCTGGTGTTCTAACGTAGACCCGTAATCCGGGTTGCGGACAGTGTCTGGTGGGTAGTTTGACTGGGGCGGTCTCCTCCTAAAGAGTAACGGAGGAGCACGAAGGTTAGCTAATCCTGGTCGGACATCAGGAGGTTAGTGCAATGGCATAAGCTAGCTTGACTGCGAGAGTGACGGCTCGAGCAGGTGCGAAAGCAGGTCATAGTGATCCGGTGGTTCTGAATGGAAGGGCCATCGCTCAACGGATAAAAGGTACTCCGGGGATAACAGGCTGATACCGCCCAAGAGTTCATATCGACGGCGGTGTTTGGCACCTCGATGTCGGCTCATCACATCCTGGGGCTGAAGTAGGTCCCAAGGGTACGGCTGTTCGCCGTTTAAAGTGGTACGCGAGCTGGGTTTAGAACGTCGTGAGACAGTTCGGTCCCTATCTGCCGTGGGCGCTGGAGAATTGAGGGGGGCTGCTCCTAGTACGAGAGGACCGGAGTGGACGCATCACTGGTGTTCGGGTTGTCATGCCAATGGCATTGCCCGGTAGCTAAATGCGGAAAAGATAAGTGCTGAAAGCATCTAAGCACGAAACTTGCCCCGAGATGAGTTCTCCCTGACTCCTTGAGAGTCCTGAAGGAACGTTGAAGACTACGACGTTGATAGGCTGGGTGTGTAAGTGCAGCGATGTATTGAGCTAACCAGTACTAATGAACCGTGAGGCTTAACCTTACAACGCCGAAGATGTTTTGGCGAAGCAGAGACAGACGATTTTCAGCTGATACAGATTAATTGATACGCAGAGATGCGTGTTGATACAGAATTTGCCTGGCGGCTTTAGCGCGGTGGTCCCACCTGACCCCATGCCGAACTCAGAAGTGAAACGCCGTAGCGCCGATGGTAGTGTGGGGTCTCCCCATGTGAGAGTAGGGAACTGCCAGGCATCAAACAAGTGAAGAGGCCATCCGAAAGGATGGCCTTTTTGCGTTTTTGTCTTTATACAAAAATAGCACCAGACCGGCACAACAGCCCGGTTATTGCTCTGCCATCCACTCCTGAATAAACGCAACAACCCCAGCAACATCTTTTAAATCCAGAATCGGCACGGGAAGTGAAAGCGGAATATCACTGGCGACAGCAATCACATGCTGATCTACGGTCAATTCAGCAATTTCATGCCCTGCATCGCTTCTGAAAAGCAAAATCTTCGCTACCGATTCATGCTTAAATCCCTCAACCAGCACCAGATCCAGCGTCGAATGATCCATTCGGCTCACAAGATAATCCAAATCCAGCGCCTCTTCTCCCGGTGTCTCCGTCATTAATGCCCATCGTTGCGCGCTGGCTACCATGGTTTGAGCCGCACCCGCTTTTCGCAGCTCGTAGCTGTCTTTACCGGGCTTATCAATATCCATATTGTGGTGAGTATGCTTAATCAATCCTGGACGAATACCCTGCGAGCACAGGGCCGGGATCAGCTTTTTCAGAAGTGATGTTTTCCCCGTCCCACTCCAGGCGGCAATCGCTAAAACAGGTTTCATACTTTCCCCTGCAGTGTTTGCAAATCTTCCGTGGTATTCACGTTAACAAAAGCCTCTTTCAGATCGCTAAAATCAACGGAATGGCCGCCTGACTGGCGCATAAATACCATAACGCGTCTCTCCCCTGAGGCCAGGTAAGCGCGTAAATCCGGACAAAGTTTCCTGCTAATCAACGTAATCGCAGGGTGATCGCGCTCTCCGTCATGTACCCAGACGACGGGAGCGTCTTTGCGATGTTCTATCATGCGCTCAGCAAGCACAGAGGGGATAAACGGCGTATCACACGGGCAGAAAAGAAACCATTCGTCGTCTGCCTGCTGCATCACGCTCAGCATGCCAGCCAGAGGCCCAGGATAGTTAGCTAACGCATCCTGATAGACGGGATATCCGCGTTGATGATAGATATCAATGTGACGATTAGCGCTAACGGCGATTGCTCCCACCTGGACTCTCAGCGCATCGGCGACGTGCAGCCATAATGGCTTTCCATTAAGCTCTTGTAGGCCCTTATCTTTTCCGCCCATCCGCGTCGCTCTTCCCCCTGCAAGCACGACGCCGAGCACTCCCCGGCACTGATTCACGAATGTCGCCTCTTTTATTGTGGGATTGACCCTGCTAACGTGTTCCTATCAATGAAAGGAGCACTACGATGAAATGTAAACGTCTGAACGAAGTTATCGAACTTCTCCAGCCTGCCTGGCAAAAAGAGCCAGAGCTTAACCTGATGCAATTTTTACAGAAACTGGCGAAAGAGTCAGGTTATGACGGCGAACTGGCCGACCTTTCTGATGACATCCTGATCTATCATCTTAAAATGCGTGATTCTGATAAAGATGCCGCGATTCCAGGGATTAAGAAAGATTATGAGGAAGATTTCAAAACCGCGCTGCTGCGCGCCCGTGGCGTAATTAAAGAGTAAAACCTTGTAAGCGGCGCCACCGAAATCGCTGTGAAATGATATCCTGAATCATTCGTATAATTTCCGGATGATCGGATGAACGACAAGGCTTTTACTTTCCAGACATTAAACCCGGATACCATTATGGATGCTCTGTTTGAACAGGGCATTCGAGTGGATTCCGGGCTAACCCCTTTAAACAGCTATGAAAATCGCGTCTATCAATTCCAGGACGAGGATCGCCAGCGCTTTGTCGTCAAATTCTACCGTCCCCAACGCTGGTCGGCGGAGCAAATTCAGGAAGAGCACCAGTTCGCTCTCGATCTGGTGAATGACGACGTTCCGGTCGCCGCACCCATTCAGTTTAATCACCAGTCGCTGCTCACGCATCAGGGATATTTCTTTGCTGTTTTCCCGAGCCTGGGTGGCCGCCAGTTTGAGTCTGATAATATCGATCAGATGGAGTGGGTCGCTCGTTACCTGGGACGCATGCATCAGACAGGGCGCAAAAAAGCATTCAGCGCACGACCTGTTATTGGGCTTGAGGAATATTTAACGGAGCCGCGTCAGGTGTTCGAAAAATCTACGCTGATTCCCAAAGCGTTGAAAGCGAATTTCCTGAAAGCCACCGATGCCCTTATTGCTGCCGTAACTGAGTGCTGGGATGATCAAACCGATATTCTGCGTTTACATGGCGACTGCCACGCGGGGAATATTCTCTGGCGCGACGGCCCGCTATTTGTTGATCTCGATGATGCCCGTATGGGGCCAGCGATTCAGGATCTGTGGATGCTGCTGAATGGTGATAAAGCCGAACAGCGGATGCAGCTTGAAACTATCATCGAAGCCTACGAAGAATTTAGTCCCTTTAATTCCGACGAAATTGCCCTGATTGAACCTTTACGCGCCATGCGTTTTGTATATTATCTCGCATGGTTAATCAGGCGTTGGGACGATCCCGCGTTTCCTAAAAACTTCCCGTGGCTTACCGGGGAAGATTACTGGCGCAGCCAGACAACCACCTTTATTCAGCAAGTTAAGGTTCTGCAGGAACCGCCACTTCAATTAACGCCAATGTATTAATCGGACACATCAGGAGAAAGTTGATCATGAAAAAAATATGGCTGGCGCTGGCAGGTATGATTCTGGCATTTAGCGCATCTGCTGCTCAATTCAGCGATGGCAAGCAGTTCACTACCCTTGAAAAGCCGGTTGCCGGTGAGCCGCAGGTGCTTGAGTTCTTCTCATTCTATTGCCCACACTGCTACCAGTTTGAAGAAGTTCTGCACGTTTCTGATAACGTGAAGAAAAAGCTGCCTGAAGGCACCAAAATGACCAAGTATCATGTCGAATTCCTGGGTCCTTTGGGTAAAGATCTGACGCAAGCCTGGGCAGTTGCGCTGGCGCTGGGCGTGGAAGATCAAGTCACAGCACCTATGTTTGAAGCTGTACAGAAAACTCAAACTGTTCAGACCGTTGCTGATATCCGTAAAGTCTTTGTTGATGCGGGCGTGAAAGGCGAAGATTACGACGCAGCATGGAACAGCTTTGTGGTGAAATCTCTGGTCGCGCAGCAGGAAAAAGCGGCCGCAGACCTTCAGCTGCAGGGCGTTCCGGCGATGTTCGTCAATGGTAAATACCAGGTGAATCCGCAGGGTATGGATACCAGCAATATGGATATCTTCGTGCAGCAGTACGCTGACACCGTGAAATATCTGGTTGAGAAGAAATAAAAGTGAAAACGCCGGTCACAGACCGGCGTTTTTGTTTGCATACTTAAGATCGTTTATCAGCACATCTTTATCATTCCACAGCGTGTTCAGCCACAGCTGGAAACGACGTTTGAAATTCTTATCATTGATGTAATCGCCGTGCAGCTCTTCATTCACTGGCACCAGGTTTATCCTCACCACGATACGCGTCAGTTTACCGCTTAACATATCGTAAAAAGGTGTCTCGTCATTTTCCGGATAGCACAGCGTCACATTCAGCAATTTATCGAACTGCGATCCCAGTACATTAAGGGCCATCGCAATTCCCGCCGCTTTTGGCGGCAATAGATTCTTATAAGGGGAGCGAGTTTGCTGACGTTTCAGTTCCGTAAAACGTGAGCCTTCAACGAAGTTAACGATTGTCGTCGGGTGAGCCCGAAATTTCTCACAGGAGCGACGTGTCGTTTCAACATCACGCCCACGGCGTTCGGGGTGACGAATAAGATAGCTGCGTGAATAACGTTTCATAAACGGCATATCCAGCGCCCAGCAGGCCAGCCCGATAAATGGCACCCAGGCCAGTTGCTGCTTGAGAAAGTATTTGTTCATCGGAATATGTTTGCGAAACAGCACGCATAACACCACGATATCTGCCCAACTGTGGTGATTACAGAGCAGTAAATACCAGTTTTTCTTGTTCAGGCCTTCCAGCCCTTCGATATCCCATTGCAGATGCGGGTTCAGGCGTAGCAGCCATGCCAGCCCTTCACACCAGCAGTACATCATAAAATTGCAGAAGACTGATACCGCGCGCCAGACAGCAGGGACAGGCAGTAATAGTTTAATGATTCCGGCGACGATGATCGGCACAGAACAGGCGATGGTAACCAGGATCGTTAAAAAGATGCTTAACAGTAATGTTACTGCAGCGAGTAATCTCGACATGATGAGCTTTTTCAGGTAGTTAGCTGTAATCTGGCAGCCAAACCGGTGCCGCAGGGCGCTGATTTTACCAGAAAACAAATAAAGCAGGGGCTTTCACTCTACGATACCGCAGGATCTGCACCTTAACAGATTATTTGTCTGTCATACCTTATTAGGCTCTTCTTATATCCACATAGAGCAAATAGTCATCAAATGGAAATATACCGATCGGATCTATTTATAACTAACTGATAATATTCTATAAAAAAAATCATACGCGATCTGGAAACGACAATATTCTTCATATGAATTAAAAGTATGCACAAACTTATCCACAGTTTGATTTTGCGAGCGATCCCGACGATCGCAAAATCTTTTCCTGTATTCGGTGCTAAAAACTGATGTTTTCATCCTTCTGTGGCATCCTTTAGCCATAAATTGATTAAAGGCACGGACATTATGGTTCAGATTCCAGAAAACCCTCTTATTCTCGTCGACGGCTCTTCATACCTGTATCGGGCGTATCATGCGTTTCCTCCTCTGACCAATAGCGCAGGGGAGCCAACCGGCGCGATGTATGGCGTGCTGAATATGCTGCGCAGTCTGATCCTGCAATACCAGCCGTCACATGCGGCGGTGGTATTCGATGCGAAGGGTAAAACCTTCCGCGACGAGCTTTTTGAGGATTACAAATCCCATCGCCCGCCGATGCCAGACGATCTGCGCGCGCAAATCGAGCCGTTGCACACGATGGTAAAAGCGATGGGCCTGCCGCTGCTGGCAGTTTCTGGGGTAGAAGCGGACGACGTCATCGGTACGCTGGCTCGTGAAGCAGAGAAAATGGGCCGTCCGGTGCTGATCAGTACGGGTGATAAAGATATGGCGCAGCTGGTTACGCCTGGGATCACTCTCATCAATACCATGACCAATACCATTCTTGGGCCGGAAGAAGTCGTCACCAAATATGGCGTGCCGCCAGAGCTAATCATTGATTTCCTCGCCTTAATGGGCGACTCCTCGGATAACATTCCAGGTGTGCCAGGTGTCGGCGAAAAAACCGCGCAGGCGCTGCTGCAAGGCCTGGGTGGGCTGGATACGCTGTATGCCGAATCAGACAAAATCGCCGGCCTGACATTCCGTGGTGCAAAAACCATGGCGGCGAAGCTGGAGCAGAACAAAGAGGTGGCCTACCTCTCCTATAAGCTGGCCACCATTAAAACTGACGTTGAGCTGGAACTTACCTGTGAGCAGCTCGAAGTTCAGCAGCCGGTGGCGGAAGAGCTTCTCGGCCTGTTTAAGCAATATGAGTTCAAACGCTGGATAACAGATCTCGAAGCCGGTAAATGGATGCAGGCGAAGGGCGCAAAACCTGCCGCGAAGCCAAAAGAGACAATCGTTGTTGATGCCGATGAGGACGTCGAAGAGGCCGTCAGTACGCTCTCCTTCGAAAACTATGAAACGGTGCTGGAAGAAGCGCAGCTTATCGCCTGGATCGAGAAACTGAAAAAAGCGCCGGTCTTCGCCTTTGACACCGAAACCGACAGTCTGGATAACATCTCCGCCAATATGGTCGGCCTTTCCTTTGCCACCGAGCCAGGCATCGCCGCCTATGTCCCGGTCGCGCATGATTATCTTGATGCTCCGGATCAAATCTCCCGTGAGCGCGTGCTTGAGCTACTCAAACCGCTGCTTGAAGATGACAAAGCGCTTAAGGTCGGGCAAAACTTGAAGTATGACCGCGGTATTTTGCAGAACTACGGCATCGAGCTACGCGGTATTGCCTTCGACACCATGCTGGAATCTTACATCCTGAACAGCGTGGCGGGCCGTCATGATATGGATTCACTCTCCGATCGCTGGCTCAAGCATAAAACCGTCACCTTTGAAGAGATTGCCGGAAAGGGGAAAAACCAGCTGACCTTCAACCAGATCGCCCTGGAAGAGGCGGGCCGCTATGCGGCGGAAGATGCGGACGTAACTCTGCAACTGCACCTGAAGATGTACCCGAAACTGCAAAAACAGGAAGGGCCGCTGAATATTTTCGAAAATGTCGAAATGCCGCTGGTGCCGGTGTTGTCTCGTATTGAGCGTAACGGCGTTAAAATTGATCCTGCGGTACTGCACAAACATTCGGAAGAGATCAGCCTGCGTCTGAATGAGCTGGAACTGAAAGCGCATGACATTGCCGGCGAGCCTTTTAACCTCGCGTCCACCAAACAGCTGCAGACTATTCTTTTTGAAAAACAGGGCATTAAACCGCTGAAGAAAACACCTGGTGGCGCGCCTTCCACCTCGGAAGAGGTGCTGGAAGAGCTGGCGCTGGATTACCCGCTGCCGAAAGTGATTCTGGAATACCGTGGCCTCGCGAAGCTAAAATCGACTTACACCGATAAGCTCCCGCTGATGATCAATCCAAAAACCGGCCGCGTTCATACCTCCTACCACCAGGCGGTTGCGGCGACCGGGCGTTTATCATCGACCGATCCTAACCTGCAAAACATTCCAGTTCGTAACGAAGAAGGGCGACGCATCCGTCAGGCATTTATTGCCCCGGAAGATTATCTGATCGTCTCTGCCGACTACTCGCAAATCGAGCTGCGCATCATGGCGCACCTGTCGCGTGATAAAGGATTGCTGACGGCGTTTGCGGAAGGCAAAGATATCCACCGCGCCACGGCGGCAGAAGTGTTCGGTCTGCCACTGGACAGCGTGACCGGCGAGCAGCGCCGCAGCGCGAAGGCAATTAACTTCGGCCTGATCTACGGTATGAGCGCTTTTGGCCTTTCCCGCCAGCTCAATATTCCGCGCAAAGAGTCGCAGAAGTACATGGATCTCTACTTTGAGCGCTATCCGGGCGTGCTGGAATACATGGAGCGAACTCGCGCTCAGGCGAAGGAAAAGGGCTATGTGGAAACTCTCGATGGCCGTCGTCTCTATCTGCCGGATATCACCTCCAGTAACGCTGCGCGCCGCGCCGGCGCTGAACGTGCGGCAATCAACGCACCGATGCAGGGGACCGCAGCAGACATCATCAAACGCGCGATGATTGCGGTTGATGCCTGGCTGGAAAAGGACAAACCACGCGTGAAAATGATCATGCAGGTACACGATGAACTGGTGTTCGAAGTGCACAAGGATGATCTGGAAGCGGTCTCGAAAAAGATCCACGAACTGATGGAAAGCAGCATGAAATTAGATGTGCCACTGCTGGTGGAAGTTGGAAGCGGAGACAACTGGGATCAGGCTCACTAAGGGTCCAATGACTAAGACGCTGTTTATGTAAGTAAGCAACATAACAGCGTGCTTTTTGTGACGATCATTAGATTTACCTATGTAAAGAGTGAAAAAAAACTACAAAAAGTGCTTTGTCCAGCGATAAAAAAAGAGTAGAGTTAACGACGTAGGGTACAGAGGTAAGATGTTCTATCTTTCAGACCTTTTACTTCACGTAATCGGATTTGGCTGAATATTTTAGCCGCCCCAGTCAGTAATGACTGGGGCGTTTTTTATTGCGGCAAAGAAAATATTTGGACAAAAAAAACGCGGACATCGCCGCGCTTTTTATCACTCTTCCGCTTCTGTCGCGGGTTCCAGATCGTTAAACCAGCTATCAAGCTTATGACGTAAAACGTCCACACCCTGCTTTTTCAGCGATGAAAACGTCTCAATTTGCACGTCACCGCCAAATTCTACCGCGGCTTCGCGCACCAGTTTTAACTGTGCTTTACGCGCACCGCTCGCCAGTTTATCGGCTTTGGTCAGCAGCACCAGAACAGGGATTTCGCTGGCGACGCCCCAGTGGATCATCTGCTGATCGAGATCTTTAAGCGGATGGCGGATATCCATCAGCACAACCAGCCCTTTCAGGCACTGGCGTTTTTCCAGGTATTCACCCAGCGCGCGCTGCCATTTGATTTTGATCTCTTCCGGCACTTCTGCGTAGCCGTAACCGGGTAAATCCACCAGGCGCTTACCATCAGCGACTTCAAACAGGTTAATCAGCTGGGTACGACCTGGGGTTTTAGAGGTACGCGCCAGGCTTTTCTGGTTCGTCAGTGTATTCAGGGCGCTGGATTTTCCCGCGTTGGAGCGGCCAGCAAATGCCACTTCGATACCTGTATCAGGCGGTAAGTGGCGAATATCAGGCGCACTGGTGACAAAATGCGTCTGTTGGTAGTTCCAGGTAGTCACGTGGTCGTCTCCAAAAATCTTAATCTGAAGGGGAGTATACCTGAATGCAGGCAAAAGGCTTTTCACTTCGCTTCCGGGATGTAGATTAAACCCATTAGGTTTGTGAGACATTGCCCATAATCTCTATGGGACATTTAAGAGAATCCTCATGCGGTAAAAATAACATATCATTTAAAATCATAATGTTGAGGATTTGGAATTATCTGAAAATACCATTTTGGCCATTTTGGTGGCTTGTCAGAAGTACTGAAAAAGGTAAAGTAGCACCCAAGGCGAGGATGCCAACAGGATAACGACTTAGGGATAAGGGTCAGGAGCGCCAGGAGGCGAAGACTCAGGAAGACGACCAGGATGGTTAGCGCCAGGAGGCGTTCAAAAAAGGAAATGGACCCTATTAAGGATGATATTCGCTAAGGGATAAACAGGGTGAGTTGTTAGCAAACAGGGATTGAATAACCCGTTAAGGGTTGAGAGTCAGGAAAAAAGGCGACAGATTGCTCTGTCGCCTTTTTTCTTTGCTTGCTTTCTGCTAGATTTCGCCGCAATTCTATACTGAAGAAAATGGCTTAAAGACAAGGCATCATGAAAAAACCGACATCCACAGCGGGCGCTAAACGCCCGGCAAAAGCGCACCGCAAAACCCGTGAAGAACTGAATCAGGAAGCTCGCGATCGCAAACGTGCGAAAAAGCATAGTGGTCATGCTTCGGGTAGCCGTGCGAACGGCAGCAGTGCTTCAGGTTCCGCTGTGCAACAATCCAAACAGAAAGATCCGCGCATCGGGAGCAAAACGCCAATTCCCCTGGGCGTGACGGACGCCCCGGTTATCAAGCAGCAAAAACCTAAAAAGAGCGAGAAACCTATGCTTTCACCGCAGGCTGAGCTGGATATGCTGGAGAACGATGAGCGCCTGGACGCGCTGCTGGAACGTCTTGAGGGCGGTGAAGCCCTGAACGCTGAAGAGCAGAAATGGGTCGATGCCAAACTGGATCGTATCGATGAACTGATGCAGCAGCTCGGTCTCTCTTACGACGATGAAGAAGACGAAGAAGAAGAAAAGCAGGACGACATGATGCGTCTGCTGAAAGGTGGAAACTAACATTTGCACCCAGCGGGCTCTATAGTCCTTCTTATAACCCTTCCGGTTATATGTTATCTGGTGTGGTTATTCGTTAAACTACGGCGGTTGTCGCGGCGACAGAGGTGGCTGCGCACCCGAATATTGACCCGCAATGGGGTCAAAACGGGCCGCCGTATACTAACGCGACACCAACGGAAGGAGTGAGCATGTCTGTACCAAACATCGACTGGGATCTGGCCCTGATCCAGAAATATAACTATTCCGGGCCGCGTTATACCTCATACCCGACCGCGCTGGAGTTTGCTGAAACCTTCGGCGAGGCCGATTTTTTGCAGGCAGTTGCGCGATATCCTGAACGCCCGCTGTCGCTCTATGTTCACATTCCTTTCTGCCACAAGCTCTGCTATTTCTGCGGGTGCAATAAAATCGTCACCCGCCAGCAGCACAAAGCCGATCAGTATCTGGACGCCCTCGAGCAGGAAATCCTGCACCGTGCGCCGCTGTTTGCTGGGCGAAACGTAAGCCAGCTCCACTGGGGCGGCGGTACGCCAACCTATCTCAATAAAGCGCAAATCAGCCGTCTGATGGATCTTCTGCGGGCCAACTTCCGTTTTGAGGCCGATGCTGAAATCTCTATTGAAGTCGATCCGCGTGAAATCGAGCTGGATGTGCTCGATCACCTGCGAGCCGAGGGCTTTAATCGCCTGAGCATGGGCGTGCAGGACTTTAACAAAGAGGTTCAGCGCCTGGTCAATCGCGAGCAGGATGAGGAATTTATTTTTGCGCTGCTGAACCACGCGCGCGAAATCGGTTTTACCTCGACCAACATCGACCTGATCTACGGCCTGCCGAAACAGACGCTGGAAAGCTTCGCCTTCACTCTGAAACGCGTGGCAGAGCTGAATCCCGATCGTCTGAGCGTCTTTAACTATGCGCACCTGCCGACGCTTTTTGCCGCCCAGCGCAAAATAAAAGATGCCGATTTGCCCTCTGCTCAGCAGAAGCTGGATATCCTGCAGGAAACCATTACGTCCCTGACGGAAACCGGCTACCAGTTTATCGGCATGGACCACTTCGCCCGTCCTGATGACGAGCTGGCCATTGCCCAGCGCGAAGGTGTGCTGCACCGTAATTTCCAGGGCTACACCACCCAGGGCGACACCGATTTACTGGGGATGGGAGTCTCGGCGATCAGCATGATTGGCGACTGCTATGCGCAGAATCAGAAAGAATTGAAACAGTATTATCAGCAGGTGGATGAAAGCGGAAACGCTCTGTGGCGCGGCATTGCGCTTACGCGCGATGACTGCATCCGTCGGGATGTGATTAAGGCGTTAATCTGCAACTTCCGCCTCGATTTTGCCGACATCGAATCCCAGTGGGAACTCGACTTTGCCGACTACTTTGCTGAAGATCTGAAGCTGCTCGCGCCGCTGGCGAAGGATGGGCTGGTGGATGTGAGCGATAAAGCGATTCAGGTGACGCCAAAAGGGCGCTTGTTGATCCGTAATATCTGCATGTGCTTTGACGCCTACCTGCGCCAGAAAGCCCGCTTGCAGCAATTTTCACGCGTGATCTAAAACCTTCTGTGGTGCAGCGCTGACCGGGACTACCAGGCGTAGTTCTGATCAGCGCTGCGCCAACAGGCGTATAAGTGCTATTCCATTCCCAGCTCTTTCAGCTTCCGCGTCAGGGTATTTCGCCCCCAACCCAGCAGCCGTGCCGCTTCCTGTTTATGCCCCTGAGTATGGCGAAGCGCGGTTGTCAGTAACGTACGCTCCATTTCAGGCTGCGCTTCGGAAAGCAGATTTTGATGACCGGAACGCAGTGCGCGATCCGCCCATTGCGCCAGCAGCGTCGCCCAGCTGTCAGGTAACGACTGTCCGGTGCTGCTTTCGGGCGCGGTAGATTCAAACAGTTCACCCGGTAAATCCTGGATCAGCACTTCCTGCCCGGCAGCCATAACGGTGAGCCAGCGGCAGGTGTTTTCCAGCTGACGCACGTTGCCCGGCCACGCCAGTCGCGTCAATGCGGCATCGGTTTCCGGGTGCAGCAGTTTGGCTTCCACGCCCAGTTCGCGAGCCGCCACCTGCAGGAAATGGCGCGCCAGACGCGGAATATCTTCCCGGCGTTCGCGTAGCGGCGGGAGATGGACGCGAATCACGTTCAGACGGTGAAACAAGTCTTCACGGAATTTGCCTTCCTGCACGCGCTGTTCAAGGTTCTGGTGCGTGGCGGCGATAATGCGCACGTCGACTTTAACGGGGGCGTAGCCGCCGACGCGGTAAAACTGCCCATCGGCCAGCACGCGCAGCAGACGTGTTTGCACGTCCAGCGGCATATCGCCGATTTCATCGAGGAAAAGCGTTCCGCCGTCTGCCTGTTCAAAGCGGCCCTGACGAATGGTATTTGCGCCGGTAAACGCGCCTTTCTCATGGCCAAACAGTTCCGACTCGATCAAATCCTTCGGAATGGCGGCCATATTCAGGGCGATAAACGGGGCCTTCGCGCGCGGGCTGTGGCGATGCAGGGCGTGCGCAACCAGCTCTTTACCGGTCCCGGATTCGCCGTTAATCAGCACACTGATGGATGAACGCGACAGGCGGCCAATGATACGAAACACATCCTGCATCGCGGGCGCTTCGCCAATGATATCGGTCGTCGGGCCAAACACCGGCGCGTTTCGCGGCTGCTGTTGCTCCTGATAGTGGCTGATTGCACGCTCTACCAGGGCGACGGCTTCATCGATATCAAAGGGTTTTGGCAGGTAATCAAATGCGCCCTGCTGGTAGGCGCTAACGGCGGCATCCAGATCGGAGTGAGCAGTCATTATGATGACCGGAAGCATCGGATGACGTTGCTTAATCTGCTTTAGCAACGCAAGCCCGTCCATCCCCGGCATCCGGATATCCGAAAGCAGCACGTCCGGGGTTTTAGTGATGAGCGCATCAAGCACTTCGCTACCGCTTTCAAAGGTGGTGCAGTTTAATCCTGCTCCGGTAAGCGCGCGTTCAAGCACCCAGCGGATGGAGCTATCATCATCGACTACCCAGACTATCCCTCGTTGCATCGTCGTCACCTTTATTTTTTTATTGGCAGGTAAACCGAAAACTCGGTATGACCCGGCCAACTGGTAAATTCAATTTTGCCGGAGTGTTGGTCAATCAAATTACGGGCGATGGACAATCCCAGCCCGGTTCCGCCCTCGCGGCCGCTCACCATCGGGTAGAAAAGCGTGTCCTGCAGATGCGGCGGAATTCCTGGCCCGTTGTCTTCTACGTCGATTCGGGCGGCGAGGCGATAGCGCACGCCATGCAGCGTCAGCTGGAACGCGGTACGCGTACGCAGAATGATTTGCCCGCCATCCGCACCTAAGGCTTGCAGCGCGTTACGCACAACATTCAGCAGAACCTGTTCAATCTGGTCGGGATCGTGCGGCAATTCCGGCAGACTCGGATCGTAATCGCGCACCAGCGTAACGTTGGCAGGCAACTCCATCGACACCAGCTTCACCACCCGCTCAGCCACTTTGTGGATGCTCTCGGTAACGTGCATGCCTGGCTGCTGCGGCCCAAGCAGACGGTCCACCAGATTGCGCAGGCGATCGGCCTGTTCAATGATGACGTTGGTGTATTCGGCCAGCGCCGGGTCCGGCAGTGCTTTGGTTAACAGCTGTGCAGCGCCTCGGAGGCCTCCCAGCGGGTTTTTAATCTCATGGGCAAGCCCCCGCACCAGATCGCGCGCAGCGATTTGCTGTGCGTGCTGGAGCTGCTCCTGGCTCAAACGGCGCAGATTATCCATCGGCGCCATTTCCAGCAGAATTAATCCTTCCGGCAGACGTTGCGCCGTGAGGGAGAGAATGTGCGAGCGCCCGTCGATCACCAGGGTCACTTCGTTATCGGTAAAGCCCTGGCCTGCCGATAAACTTTCCTGCATCAACGCAATATTCAGCGAAAAATAGCTCAACAGTTCCGGGAGTGGGGTACCAAATAATTTACGCGAGCTTTGGGCGAGCAGCTGCTGCGCCGCAGGATTGGCGTAATGGACCGCCAGCTCGTCGTCGACCAGTAAGATACTGTTGATTAAAGAATTGAGGATCTGCCCAGCATCGGGCAGCGTGCCAGTTGCCATTAAGCAGTCTCCTGGAGTTGGGTGCACTAATTTAGTGCAGTATAGCGTTTTAGTGGTAAAAAGCGCGTGAGATCAGGTTGTTGGTGGAGAAAAAAGCCCATCCGAAGATGGGCTAAAAGTTTCCACGGCAACAAAAAAATCTTCTGCGTCTTTCTTGCCACCGTAGCGACAAGAAAGACGGTGAATCAGATGAAAATTAAACGCTGTAGTACAGTTCGAACTCAACCGGGTGTGGCGTCATGCGAACGCGGTCGTTCTCTTCAATACGCAGTGCGATGTAAGCATCGATAGCGTCGTCAGTGAACACACCGCCAGCAGTCAGGAACTCACGGTCAGCGTCCAGCGCGTTCAGTGCTTCTTCCAGAGAACCGGCAACCTGTGGGATCTCTTTTGCTTCTTCTGGAGGCAGGTCGTACAGGTTTTTGTCCATCGCTTCGCCTGGGTGGATCTTGTTCTTGATACCATCAAGACCAGCCATCAGCAGCGCTGCGAAGCACAGGTATGGGTTAGCCGCTGGGTCCGGGAAGCGCACTTCGATACGACGCGCTTTTGGAGACGCAACCACTGGAATACGGATAGAAGCAGAACGGTTACGGGCAGAGTAAGCCAGCATTACTGGAGCTTCGTAGCCTGGGACCAGACGCTTGTAGGAGTTGGTGGTTGGGTTCGCCAGGGCGTTGATCGCTTTAGCGTGCTTGATGACACCACCGATGTAGAACAGCGCCTGCTCGGACAGACCCGCATATTTGTCACCAGAGAACAGGTTAGTCCCGTTCTTGGAGAGAGACATGTGGCAGTGCATACCGGAACCGTTATCGCCGAACATAGGTTTTGGCATAAAGGTCGCAGTTTTACCAAAGCGGTGTGCAACGTTGTGAACCACATATTTGTAGATCTGAATCTCATCCGCTTTTTTGGTCATGGTGTTAAAGCGGGTTGCGATTTCGTTCTGACCCGCAGTCGCCACTTCGTGGTGATGCGCTTCAACAACCAGGCCCATCTCTTCCATGATCAGACACATGGTAGAACGGATGTCCTGAGAAGAGTCGACCGGAGGAACCGGGAAGTAACCGCCTTTCACGCCTGGACGGTGACCTTTGTTACCACCTTCGTATTTGGTGGAGGAGTTCCATGCGCCTTCGATATCGTCGATAGCTACGTGAGAACCGGAGATAGACGCACCAAAGCGAATATCGTCAAACAGGAAGAATTCTGGTTCTGGCCCGAACAGCACGGTGTCCGCGATACCGGTAGAACGCAGGTACTCTTCCGCGCGTTTAGCGATGGAGCGTGGGTCGCGGTCGTAGCCCTGCAGCGTGCCTGGCTCGAGGATGTCGCAGCGAATAATCAGGGTAGACTCTTCGTAGAACGGGTCAATGAGCGCAGTGGTTGCGTCTGGCATCAGAACCATGTCGGATTCGTTGATACCTTTCCAGCCGCCGATTGAGGAGCCGTCAAACATTTTGCCTTCTTCAAAGAATTCGGCATTTACCTGGTGAGCAGGAATTGTGACGTGCTGTTCTTTACCTTTGGTATCAGTGAAGCGCAGATCAACAAACTTCACTTCGTGTTCGTTCAGCATCGTCAAAACGTGTTCAGCGGACATACGTAACTCTCCCGGATTGGTCATTGTCGTCGTGGTAACGAGGTCTTCAATTCTGTGTAAGGCTGGCGTGGTCGCCATGTTTTTGCCGTATTTTTATAAAGCGAAATCTGTGCCAACTTTTAAATCACCCCAAAAAGGCGTTATCATGCACGTCATAGTGCAAATGAGCTGCACCACGATAGTCATCTTGCACCAGTATAGTGCTTCAGTGTGAACATTGAGCACCATATTGGTGCAATTTCCGTTAAAGTGCACTTTTTACGCTGCGTGAAAGCGATCACAAAGCAACTCTGCGATACTTGTTTGCGGAGGATGTTTGTGATCCTGTTTAGTCCTGCGATTAATCCGTGTACAATAACGCGCTATTTCTAAATGCCTGAGGCAAAGTTGTGATCGAAAATCTGCGTAATATCGCCATCATCGCGCACGTTGACCATGGTAAAACTACCCTGGTTGACAAGCTGCTGCAGCAATCCGGTACCTTCAGTAATGAACGTGCTGAAGCCACCGAACGCGTGATGGACTCCAACGATTTGGAGAAAGAGCGTGGGATTACCATCCTCGCTAAAAACACCGCTATCAAATGGAATGACTACCGTATCAACATCGTTGATACCCCAGGCCACGCCGACTTCGGTGGTGAAGTTGAACGTGTAATGTCCATGGTAGACTCCGTTCTGCTGGTCGTTGACGCAATGGATGGCCCAATGCCGCAGACGCGCTTTGTAACCAAAAAGGCATTCGCCCATGGTTTGAAGCCAATCGTGGTTATCAACAAAGTTGACCGTCCTGGCGCGCGTCCTGACTGGGTTGTGGATCAGGTGTTTGACCTGTTCGTTAACCTCGACGCAAGCGACGAGCAACTTGATTTCCCAATCATCTATGCATCAGCACTGATGGGTATCGCGGGCAACGACCACACTGATATGGCGGAAGACATGACCCCGCTGTACCAGGCGATTGTTGACCACGTTAAAGCACCAAGCGTTGACCTCGATGGTCCGTTCCAGATGCAGATCTCCCAGTTGGATTACAACAACTACGTTGGCGTAATCGGCATCGGTCGCATCAAGCGCGGTAAAGTGAAGCCTAACCAGCAAGTCACTGTCATCGACAGCGAAGGTAAAACCCGCAACGGTAAAGTCGGCAAAGTTCTGACTCACCTCGGTCTGGAGCGTATTGAATCCACCGAAGCTGAAGCTGGCGACATCATCGCGATCACCGGTCTGGGCGAGCTGAACATCTCCGACACCCTTTGCGATCCGCAAAACGTTGAAGCACTGCCAGCACTGTCTGTTGATGAACCGACTGTAACCATGTTCTTCAACGTCAACACCTCTCCGTTCTGTGGCAAAGAAGGTAAATACGTTACCTCTCGTCAGATCCTTGACCGCCTGAACAAAGAGCTGGTGCACAACGTTGCGCTGCGCGTTGAAGAAACCGAAGATGCGGACGCGTTCCGTGTATCCGGTCGTGGTGAGCTGCACCTGTCCGTTCTTATCGAAAACATGCGTCGTGAAGGCTTCGAACTGGCTGTGTCCCGTCCGAAAGTTATCAACCGTATGATCGATGGCCGTATGCAAGAGCCGTTCGAGAACGTGACGCTGGATATCGAAGAACAGCACCAGGGTTCTGTGATGCAGGCAATGGGCGAGCGTAAGGGCGATGTCAAAGACATGATCCCTGACGGCAAAGGCCGTATTCGTCTGGATTACCTGATCCCGGCACGTGGCCTGATCGGCTTCCGTACCGAGTTCATGACCATGACCTCCGGTACCGGTCTGCTGTACTCCACCTTCAGCCACTACGATGACGTTAAACCGGGTGAAATCGGCCAGCGCCAGAACGGCGTGCTGATCTCTAACGGCCAGGGTAAAGCAGTTGCGTTCGCACTGTTCAGCCTGCAGGACCGCGGTAAGCTGTTCCTGGGTCACGGTGCAGAAGTTTACGAAGGCCAGATCATCGGTATTCACAGTCGTTCTAACGACCTGACTGTAAACTGCCTGACCGGTAAGAAACTGACCAACATGCGTGCTTCCGGTACTGACGAAGCCACCACGCTGGTTCCAGCACAGAAAATGTCTCTTGAGCAGGCTCTGGAATTTATCGATGACGACGAACTGGTAGAAGTTACTCCTACCTCCGTACGTATCCGTAAACGTCACCTGACTGAGAACGACCGTAAACGTGCGGGCCGTGGCAGCAAAGACTAATACGACTCCTCTCTGAGGTACGTCGTGCGAAAAGCCGCTGAATATCAGCGGCTTTTTTATTGGAGTGAATTCCCTAACGCTCTCATGCGCTAAGCTGAATCTGACGCATAGCCAAAGCTTATCTTTCCCGCTACAGTTATTTCTCCACGGCGCGAAGGAGATAAACATGCTTTATATCTTTGACTTAGGAAATGTCATCGTCGATATCGATTTTAATCGAGTGCTGGGTGCATGGAGCGATTTTAGCCGTGTGCCGCTGGCGACCCTGAAACAGAATTTCACCATGGGAGAGGCGTTTCACCAGCATGAGCGGGGGGAAATCAGCGATGAAGCCTTCGCTGAAGCCATGTGTCACGAGATGGATCTGCCCTTGAGCTACGAGCAGTTCGCTCACGGCTGGCAGGCGGTATTTGTGGCACTTCGCCCGGAGATCATCGACACCATGAACAAGCTTCGTGAGCAGGGGCATCGCGTGGTCGTGCTGTCCAATACCAACCGTCTGCACACCACGTTCTGGCCTGGCGAGTATCCGCAAATCCAGCACGCTGCAGATAAAATTTACCTGTCTCAGGAGATGGGCATGCGCAAACCTGAGGCGCGAATTTATCAGGCCGTCTTGCAGGCAGAAGGATTCTCTGCCGCCGATACGGTCTTTTTTGACGATAACGCCGATAATATAGAGGGAGCTAACCAGTTGGGTATCACGTCGATCCTGGTCACAGGGAAAGAGACGATACCGAACTACTTTGCGAAGCAGTTATGTTAAAAACCGTTCATCAAAAAGCCACACACCATACGCGTCCGTTTCGGGCGTGGATCAAACTGCTCTGGCAGAGGATTGATGAGGACAACATGACCACGCTGGCGGGCAATCTCGCTTACGTGTCGTTGCTCTCATTGGTTCCGCTGGTGGCGGTGATTTTCGCGTTGTTCTCTGCGTTTCCGATGTTTGCCGACGTGAGTCTGCAGCTGCGTCACTTTGTGTTTGCTAACTTTATTCCCGCCACCGGGGACGTGATTCAGGGGTATATCGAGCAGTTCGTTGCCAACTCCAGCAAGATGACCGCCGTGGGCGCCTGCGGGCTGATCGTGACCGCACTGCTACTGATGTATGCCATTGATAGCGCACTGAATACCATCTGGCACAGCAAGCGCGTGCGGCCAAAAGTTTACTCGTTTGCCGTCTACTGGATGATTCTGACGCTGGGGCCGCTGCTGGCCGGGGCCAGTCTGGCGATCAGCTCTTATCTTCTGTCATTACGCTGGGCGAGCGATTTAAACAGCGTCATCGACAACGTGTTACGCATCTTCCCGCTGATCCTCTCCTGGCTTTCATTCTGGCTGCTTTACAGCGTGGTGCCGACCACACAGGTGCCTAACCGGGACGCTATTGTTGGGGCGCTGGTGGCGGCAATCCTGTTCGAGCTTGGCAAAAAAGGGTTTGCGCTCTACATCACCATGTTCCCGTCGTATCAGCTGATTTATGGCGTGCTGGCGGTGATCCCGATTTTGTTTGTCTGGGTATACTGGACCTGGTGTATCGTCTTGCTAGGTGCCGAAATAACTGTCACTCTCGGTGAATACCGCAAACTCAAACAAGCCGCAGAACAAGAAGAAGCAGACCAACCATGATTGCATTGATTCAGCGCGTAACCCGTGCCAGCGTCACCGTGGAGGATGAGGTGACGGGTGAAATTGGCCCAGGACTTTTGGTGTTGTTAGGTGTCGAAAAGGATGACGACGAACAAAAAGCGAATCGTCTGTGTGAGCGCGTGCTCGGGTATCGCATTTTCGGCGATGCCGACGGGAAGATGAACCTGAACGTTCAGCAGGCGGGGGGTAGCGTGCTGGTGGTGTCTCAGTTTACCCTGGCCGCCGACACGGAACGCGGCATGCGTCCGGGTTTCTCCAAAGGTGCCGCGCCCGACCGTGCTGAAGCACTTTACGAATACTTTGTTGAACGGTGTCGTCAACAGGAAATGAATACGCAAACCGGACGATTCGCTGCAGATATGCAGGTGTCGCTGGTGAACGATGGCCCCGTCACATTCTGGCTCCAGGTATGAGCCAGCTGGCGGCATGGCCGCGGGTAACAAGAGAGAGTACAGCTATGTATCACCTTCGAGTACCGCAAACAGAAGAAGAATTAGAGGTTTACTACCATTTTCGCTGGGAAATGCTGCGTAAGCCGTTACATCAGCCGAAAGGCTCCGAGCGCGACGCCTGGGATGCGATGGCGCATCATCAGATGGTGGTCGACGAAGAGGGCAACCTGGTTGCCGTCGGGCGTTTGTATATCAATGCCGACAATGAAGCCTCAATCCGTTTTATGGCTGTGCATCCGTCCGTACAGGACAAAGGGCTTGGCACCCTGATGGCGATGACTCTTGAGTCCGTTGCCCGTCAGGAGGGTGTTAAACGCGTCACCTGTAGCGCCCGCGAAGACGCCGTGGAGTTTTTCTCCAAGCTGGGTTTCGTCAATGAAGGCGAAATCACCGCGCCGCAAACCACCCCAATTCGTCATTTTTTGATGATCAAACCCATTGCCACCCTTGATGATATTCTCCACCGCGCCGACTGGTGCGGGCAGCTGCAGCAGGCCTGGTATCAGCATATTCCGCTGAGCGAAAAGATGGGCGTGCGCATCCAGCAATACACCGGGCAAAAATTCATCACCACCATGCCGGAAATCGGCAATCAGAACCCGCACCATACCCTGTTCGCAGGCAGCCTGTTCTCGCTAGCCACTTTGACTGGCTGGGGGCTAATCTGGCTGATGCTGCGCGAAAGACACCTTGGCGGCACCATTATTCTCGCCGATGCGCATATCCGCTACAGCAGCCCTATCAGCGGTAAACCGAGCGCAGTCGCGGACTTAGGCTCCCTCAGCGGTGACCTGGACCGTCTGGCGCGTGGCCGTAAAGCCCGCGTGCAGATGCAGGTCGAGCTGTTTGGCGACGAAGCGCCAGGCGCCATTTTCGAAGGCACCTATCTCGTGCTGCCTGCGAAGCCGTTTGGCCCTTACGAAGAGGGCGGGAACGAGGAGGAGTAACCTCACTCCTGCTATTTTTCCCGGCCTGGTGAGCTGACTCGCCAGGCCACATCCCGCATCACGTCTCGCGCAGACTGGCTGACTCCGCCTAACTGAAAGAAACCATGTATGACACCCGACCAGCGCTGACACGTACAGGTGACGCCCTGTTCCGTCATTCGCTGAAAGAGTGCTTCGCCTTCATCACAAAGCGGATCAAACTCGGCGGTGATGATATGCGTCTGGGGCAGCCCGTTAAGGTCGTCACGCCATAGCGGACTGGCTTCAGGATGAAGACGGTCGGTTCCCGCAAGATATAGCTCATAGCCGCTGAGAAGCGTATCGCGGGTAATGACATAGTCCGCACCGTTGCGGATATAGCTTTCAAAATACGCCGTCGAGTCGAGCATGGGATAGATCAGAATTAACTGTGCCGGCTGCCATTCTTTTGCCGCCTTGAGTCGCAGCGCAGTCACCAGCGCCAGATACCCTCCCGCGCTGTCACCGGCGAGGGTAATTTGATTTTTATCGATGCCAAACCGATCGGCATAGTGCCAGACCAGACGAGCGGCTTTTTCAGCGTCGTCATGGGCGGCGGGGAAGGTGTGTTCCGGTGCCAGACGATACTGCACGGCAACGATCCGACAGCGGCTGTAGTAAGCCAGCTGACGTAACTGGCCATCATGAGTCTCAAAGCCGCCGCTGATAAAGCACCCGCCGTGATAATAGACAACCGTCGGTAAAATCTCAGGGGCATTGAGCGGCGAATAAACCCTAAACTGCATCCCTTCAATTTCGACAGACTCGACGTGAACGCGCGTTTCCGTTTCGCCTGCCAGCACCGTGCTCGCGACATACCCTGCGCGCCGGTCATCAATATTCTGCTCTCGTGCAGAGGGGCGCCCGGCCGCGATAAACCCCTGAACCAGTTCAGCAATTCCTTTTTCCAGTGCCATAATTCTTCCCGGTTATCTGTATGGATATACAGCGTTATAGCCTGGTTTGTTGCAAAAGAAAACGGGGGATTTTGGTGGGGGTTGGAATCTCGAACGCGGCTCGCAAAATGGAGCATGAAGGCAGTTGCAGGCCGGGCAACTTTGCGTCGCCCGGCACTGTTAAAGAAAACTACTCCCCTTCACCCGGGAACAAGAACGGGTTGATTGAGCTGCGGGCGAAGCCCTCTTGCTCCATCCGCGCGTCGAGTACCAGCGTGGCGAGGTCGTCGGCGACGGCTTCCACTTTCGGGTCTTTTTCCTGATAGAGAATTTTCAGGTAGGTCCCGCAGTCACCGCAGCTTTCGGCTTTAACGGCCGCATTCTCGTTTTCCAGCGACCAGTAGTTCAAATCACGGGTCTGCTCGCAGTTGCTGCATTTGATGCGCACTACGTGCCACTCGGTTTCACACAGATTGCAGTGTAGATAACGCAAGCCTTGCGTGGTGCCGATTTGCACCATGCTGGTCACAGGCATCGAGCCACACACCGGGCAGAACTGACGGGCTTCACCGTATTCTGCACGCGCTTTACCTGGAATCAGGCTCGCCATTTGCGCCCAGTAGAGCGACAGGGCAGCCCAGATAAAGGGCGCTTTATCGCTACTGACCAGGGAAAAATCGGAGGCAAACAGCGCGCTCGCCATCTCTTCCAGCTCCAGATCGGAGGCTTTTTCCAGATTCTCGATCACCGCCAGCGCAGGGCCGCTCATCTCAGGCTTCAGCTCGGCAATCAGCGAGTGCAGCAGCTTTTGCCAGTGCTTGTCGCGCGGCAGAATGTGAATATCCAGCGGCGGTTTGCCCTGCTCGTTGGCTTCTTTGATGCGCGCGGTGAGGTCCATTTGCAGCGGGTGGTCGTACAGCACCACTTCCTGCGCGTGGGCGATCAGCGCGGCAAAGCGCAGAAATTCACCGAGCGGATTGTTCTCTGCCAGCTCGCGCAGACGCTCTGCGCGGCGGTTGTAGAGGTTCTTGAGTCTGGGGAATAACAACGGCGGAATGTACTCCGCCGTGCGTTTCTCGCTCGAACCCAGCTCATCTTGCGGGATTATGCGAATACTCATTCAGTTTTCTTTTCCGTTGTCTTGCGGACCTCACGGTACCAGCGCGGGTGATGTTTCTTCGCCCACGTACTGGTAACCCATCCTTCCACCATCGCGGTAATAGTGCCTTTCACCCATAGGGCGGCGTAGATATGCACCATGATAACCACAATTAACGCGACTGCGGCAAATGAATGCAGCATCAGCGCAAATCGGATCACCGGGATTGAGAAAGCGGGCGCAAAATACGGACGCCAGATAATCACGCCGCTCACCAGCAACAGGACCAGGAAGATAATCGCCGCCCAGAATACGCATTTCTGGCCGAAGTTATAACGCCCGGTATCACCCACTTCCTCGTTGACGACGATCTTACGAATATTCTTCGCCCAAAAGATATCATCCCGATTGATTAGGTTATGGTGCCAGTAGCGGAAAAACATGATGATAAACGAGGCAAACATAATCACGCCGACAAACGGGTGCAGAATACGCGCCAGCTGCGGTGTGCCCATGATTTGCATCAGCCAGTTGAAGGATGGGAAGAAAAATCCCAGCCCGCTTATCGCCGCCAGCATGAAGCAGAAGGCGGTGACCCAGTGGTTGATACGTTCCGGCGCTGTGTAGCGCACGATGGTGTCACGTCTTTTCATTTGCGCACCTCGTCTTTCTCTTCATGCAGATTATCGTCTTCCTCTTCAGCGCGGTTCGGGCCGACACCGACATAGTGGAAGATGCTGGCGGCAAAGGTTGCAGCGAAGCCAACGGCGGCCAGCGGTTTCCAGATGCCTTTCCAGAACTTAACGGTCGCGCTGATTTCCGGGTTCTCCGGCAGGCCGTGATACAGATTCGGCTTGTCGGCATGGTGCAGCACATACATGACGTGTGTACCGCCAACGCCCGCCGGATCGTACAGACCGGCGTTGTCGTAACCACGGGTTTTCAGCTCGGCGACGCGCTCACCCGCCAGCGTTTTCATATCCTCTTTGGAGCCAAAGTGAATGGCCCCCGTCGGACAGGTTTTCACGCAGGCCGGCTCCTGGCCGACATTCACGCGGTCGACGCACAGCGTACATTTATAGACGCGGTTGTCTTCCGGGTTCAGTCGCGGCACGTTGAACGGGCAGCCCGCAATGCAGTAGCCGCAGCCGATGCACTGTTCTGACTGGAAGTCGACGATGCCATTGGCATACTGAATGATAGCCCCTTCGGACGGACACGCCTTCAGGCAGCCCGGATCGGCGCAGTGCATGCAGCCATCCTTGCGGATAAGCCACTCCAGTTTGTCGTCCTGTTCCACTTCCGAGAAACGCATCACCGTCCATGACTTGGCGGTCAAATCGGCGGGGTTGTCGTACACCCCGACGTTATGACCCACTTCGTCACGGATATCGTTCCACTCGGAACACGCCACCTGACAGGCTTTGCAGCCGATACAGGTGGTGACGTCAATGAGCTTCGCCACTTCCTGCTGGTGGTCCCGCGCCTGAGGCGCGGGCGTGAAGCCGTTAGTCGCGGAACGACGAATGATGTCTTGCGATTGATAAGCCATAAGTCGTCTCCGTTACACCTTTTCCACGTTTACCAGGAAGGCTTTGAACTCCGGCGTCTGCGTGTTCGCATCACCGACGAACGGAGTCAGGGTGTTGGCAATAAAGCCTTTCTTCGCCACGCCCTCGTAACCCCAGTGAATCGGGATGCCGATGGTATCCACCTGTTGCCCATGAACATTCAGCGTGCGAATACGTTTGGTCACCACCGCCTTGGCTTTGATGTAGCCACGGTTAGAGGAGACTTTCACCGTATCGCCGTGCGCGATGCCGAGCTTGTTCGCCAGCTTCTCACCGATCTCCACGAACTGTTCCGGCTGCGCGATAGCGTTAAGCAGCGCGTGTTTGGTCCAGTAGTGGAAGTGCTCGGTCAGACGGTACGTGGTGCCGACGTACGGGAACTTATCTTTTTTACCCAGCGCTTCAAAATCGCCTTTGAAGATACGGGCGGCCGGGTTTGAGATCACGTTCGGGTGCAGCGGGTTGGTCCCCAGCGGCGTTTCAAACGGCTCGTAGTGTTCCGGGAAGGGACCCTCAGCCATTTTATCGATGGCAAACAGGCGGCCCATGCCTTCTGGCTGCATGATAAACGGCCCGACATCGCTGCCCGGTGCGGCGGCGCTGTAGTCCGGAATATCCACGCCGCCCCATTTCGCGCCGTCCCACTTCAGGAGCTGGCGTTTCGGATCCCACGGTTTACCCTGCGGGTCTGCGGAAGCGCGGTTATACAGAATGCGGCGGTTCAGCGGCCACGCCCACGCCCAGCCCAGCGTATTGCCGAGGCCTGACGGATCGGCGTTGTCGCGGTTCGCCATCTGATTGCCCTTCGGCGTCCAGCTTCCGGCGAAAATCCAGCAGCCGCTGGCGGTTGAGCCGTCGTCGCGCAGATGCGCAAAGGTGCTCAGCTGATCGCCTTTCTTCGCCAGTACGGTGCCGGTGGCCGGATCAACCACATCCGCCAGCGCTTTACCGTTACTCTCCATCGCCACCTCTTCAGGGGCAGGGTTTTCAGGCGTTGAATAGTTCCAGGTCATGTTCAGAACCTGCTCTGGAGTCGCGCCGCCTTCGGCTTCGTACATCTTGCGCATGCGCAGGAAGATACCGGCCAGAATCTCGCCGTCGTTCATGGCGATGCCCGGGGCGTCCGCACCTTTCCAGTGCCACTGCAGCCAGCGACCAGAGTTAACGATAGAACCGTTCTCTTCGGCGAAGCAGGTGGATGGCAGGCGGAACACTTCCGTCTGAATTTTCGCTGGATCGACGTCGTTCGATTCACCGTGGTTCTGCCAGAAGGTCGAGGTTTCGGTATTGAGCGGATCAATCGTTACCAGGAATTTCAGTTTCGACAGCGACTCCACCACCTTGTTCTTGTTCGGGAACGAGGCGACCGGGTTAAAGCCCTGGCACAGATAGCCGTTCACTTTGCCCTGGTGCATCATGTCGAAATACTGCAGAACGTCGTAACCCTTGTCCCACTTCGGCAGCCAGTCAAAGCCCCAGCTGTTTTCTGCTGTCGCTTTATCGCCGTAGAAGGCTTTCATCATCGAGACGAAGAATTTCGGGTAGTTACCCCAGTAGTTCACCTGGCCTTCCAGCAGCGGTTTCGGCGTGTTGGCGGTCAGATAGGTCTGGAGGTCGGTCTGTTTTTCGCTTGGCAGCGTCATGTAGCCCGGCAGGCTCTGCGACAGCAGGCCAAGGTCCGTCAGCCCCTGAATGTTGGAGTGACCGCGCAGGGCATTCACGCCGCCGCCTGCCATCCCCATATTGCCGAGCAGCAGCTGAACCATCGCCATGGTGCGGATGTTCTGCGCCCCGATGGAGTGCTGCGTCCAGCCCAGCGCGTAAAGGAACGACGCGGTTTTATCGTGAGCACTGGTTTCGGCGATGTACTCGCAGACTTTCAGGAAGTCAGCTTTCGGCGTGCCGCAGATGTTTTCGACCACGTCTGGCGTATAGCGGGAAACGTGCGTTTTCAGCAGGTTCCACACGCAGCGCGGGTGGGTAAGGGTGGTATCGCGTTTCGCAAAGCCGTTTTCGTCCAGCTCGTAGTTCCAGCTGGTTTTGTCGTATTTGCGTTTTTCGGCGTCGTAACCGCTGAACAGACCGTCTTCAAAGCTATAGTCCTCACGCACGATCAGGCTGGCGTTGGTGTAAGCCTCGGTATATTCACGGTTATATTTTTCGTTAGTCATCAGGTACAGCAATACGCCTGACAGGAAAGTAATGTCAGTACCTGAGCGAATAGGGGTGTAGAAATCCGCCACTGACGCTGTACGCGTAAAGCGGGGATCGATCACAATCAGTTTCGCGCCATTGTGGATTTTGGCTTCCATCGCCCAGCGGAATCCCACCGGATGCGCTTCTGCCGCGTTCCCACCCATCACAATGATGAGGTTAGCGTTTTTGATGTCGACCCAGTGGTTGGTCATCGCACCGCGACCAAATGTTGGAGCAAGACTTGCTACCGTTGGTCCGTGTCAGACACGCGCCTGGTTGTCGACCGCGAGCATACCGAGTGCGCGCGTAAATTTCTGGGTTAAATACCCGGTTTCATTGCTGGATGCGGAGGCACAAAGCATGCCCGTGGAGAGCCAGCGGTTAACGGTGATGCCATCGGCATTCTGCGCGATAAAGTTCGCATCACGGTCTTCTTTCATCAGTTTGGCGATACGGTCAAATGCCGTTTCCCAGCTGATTTGCTGCCATTTATCGGAGCCAGGAGCGCGATATTCCGGGAATTTGAGGCGGCTTTCGGAGTGGATAAAGTCCACCAGACCCGCCCCTTTCGGGCACAGCGCACCACGGTTGACCGGATGATCCGGGTCACCTTCGATATGGAAGATGGATGCTTTAGCGTTTTTCGCGCCGTCGCCGAGGCTATACATTAACAGCCCACAACCGACAGAGCAGTACGTACAGGTATTACGGGTTTCACGGGTGCGCAGCAGTTTGTACTGCCGCGTTTCCGCCAGCGCTACACCAGGGGCAAAGCCCAGCGCCGCTGCCGTCGTGCCTGCCATACCGCCAGCGCAGATCTTAAAGAACTGCCTTCTGCTGACCTGCATGGGTCACTCCTTGTTTACGACATTGCTCCCTCTTCATATTTCGCGCTGCAGGTGCGTTGGCTGCGTTCTCTTACTCAGCCGCTTACGTGAGCAAGCGTCTGGGGATTCGCTCAATTGCCGCCTTCCAGCAACACGAACTATTTAGGGAGGTTATTGTTTTTGCGCATGATTGCAAAACAACCATAACGCTTAAAATTTGATGTATTCCCTCAATTCCACGAGGGATATGATTTCAGAATACCACAATGTCGGTAAGCCTGTTCCGGTGCGGTTAATACAAAGTGAACGTATTATCACTCTGATGATTATAAAGTGTGACATTGATCACATTGTGACCCTGGCTTGTTAAAGGCGTGTATCAGCGCGTCTGTTGTGCCACTCCCAAATGAGTAGGTAAACTTGTGGGGTATGGCTGCCGAAAAGTTGATCCATACTATGCGCACGGCCTGCGGTTTATGATGCAATAGCAGGCTCACCTTTGTGGTTGCTCAGGAATACCGTTGTGTCAAAACAGAATCGTGATACCCATTCGTTCCCACTGCCTGCGGGCGTGGTGGAACAAGTGGTACACAGACCCCCTCACATTACCCACGGAATCCCCGATTTTCTGGCGGAAGAAGTGCCTGTTGCCCTGGTCTACAACGGTATCTCCCACGTCGTGATGATGGCCTCGCCCAAAGATCTTGAGCTGTTCGCGATCGGTTTTTCGCTTTCGGAAGGCATTATCGAACACCCGCAGGAGATCTTCGGCATGGATGTCGTTCAGGTCTGTAACGGCCTGGAAGTGCAAATCGAACTCTCCAGCCGTCGTTTTATGGGCCTGAAAGAGCGCCGACGCGCGCTGGCCGGGCGCACAGGCTGCGGTGTATGCGGCGTCGAGCAACTGAACGATATCGGTAAGCCGATTGTCCCGCTGCCGTTTACCCAGACCTTCAATCTTAAACATCTCGATCACGCCCTGGAGAATCTCAACGACGTCCAGCCGATAGGGCAACTGAGCGGCTGTACGCACGCGGCCGCATGGGTTCTTCCGTCGGGGAATATTGCAGGCGGTCATGAGGATGTTGGGCGTCACGTCGCGCTGGATAAACTGCTGGGACGTCGTTCCGGAGAAAGCGAAACCTGGCTGCAGGGTGCGGCGCTGGTATCGAGCCGGGCGAGCTATGAGATGGTGCAAAAGGCGGCCATGTGTGGTGTCGAAATACTGTTTGCCGTCTCGGCGGCGACCACCCTGGCGGTGGAGGTGGCACAGCGCTGCAACCTGACGCTGGTGGGGTTCTGCAAACCGGGACGCGTCACCATTTATACGCATCCTCAGCGTTTAATTATTGATCAGTAAATTTGAAAGACTTTAGCAAATCCTTCCGCTTTTAGTTGTTGATGATGAGGCCTATTATTATCACATCAAGGCACAACGCCTTATCTAAACAACTTACTGAAGGATTTACATCATGAAAAACATCAAAACTTTTGTTGCAGTTATCGCTCTTGCCGCTTCTTTCGGTTCTTTCGCTGCTCAGACCGTAACCGCAACCGCCTCGACCATTGACGGCGCAGAAGCGAAAATTGCCGCTCAGGCAGAACAGGCCGGTGCTGCTTCTTACACCATCACCCAGGCTTTCTCAGGTAACCGTGTTCACATGACCGCTGAACTGAACAAATAAGAGCATAGCCACTGTCCCCTGCTCATCCGGGCAGGGACAGGTTTTCCCCTCTCCGCAGTAACGCCATCCCCCTCGTAGCCCATCTTTTCCGCTCAACAGAACGCTAAAAATGACGCGGTCTTGTCGACTCGCGCGCCATGAGAACGAATCTCTTTCATCAATGCAAACCGGCCACACGCAACAACGCCGTCACGACTGCAGCAGAGATAATCACGACGATCAGCGGCACTTTACGCCACGCCAGGAACACGGCAAAGGCCACGCCTAAGACTCGCGCCATGCCGGCAAAGTGTTCACCTTCGTAGAAGGTGGTTGCCAGCGCCACGGAAAAGAGCAGCACCGTTGCCGCATCCGACAGCAGTGCTTGCGAGCGCTCGGACAGCGCCAGGCGGTTGCCAAGCTTTGCACCACCGAGGCGCATCAGATAGGTTCCCGCCGATAAAATCGCAATGCCGAGAATAAAGAAGGTCATGTTTTCCATTATTTTTTCCTCGCCGCCAGACCCAGTAACGACAGCAGCACCGGCAAACCGACCGGCGCGAATGGCACTGCGGCCAGCGAAAGCGCTGCGCCGCTGCAGGCGCGGATCAGCGTGGTGCGGTTTTTAAAGGCCGGGACGACTAACGCCAGCAAAATCGCCGGGAATACGGCGTCGAGACCGATGGTTTCCGGCGCAGGCAGCAGCTTGCCGACCATCGCCCCCAGCAGTGTCCCCAGCGGCCAGATGATCGCCACGCCTAGCCCGCACAGCCAGTAGGCGGCTTTGCGCTGCTCGGGGGTTTTTTGTGACAGACCAAACACCACGCTTTCGTCGTTCATGATGTGGCAGCCGAGGAAGCTCAGGCCGCGCTTACCCACCAGTTCGCGGACCGTAACGCCGAACGGAACGTGGCGCGCATTCACCAGCAAACCCGCCGCCGCCGCCGCAAGCGGATTACCGCCGCTGGCCACGATGCCGATAAACATAAATTCCGACGCGCCCGCGAGCACGGTAATAGAGAGCACAAACGGCACCCACACCGGGAAGCCGTAAGCCATCGCCAGCGAGCCGTAGGACATGCCGACGACGCCCACGGCGAGACACACCAGAACGATCGCTTTGACCGTGTCACCTTTCAGACAGGAGAGAGAGTTCTTCATACATTTTTAGCCATATCGAACGAGTATCCATTATAATGAACGCATCAATGTCGTTTTTCAAGATGAACGATTCGTTCGATTTATAGAACAAGAGGCCGTTTTATGACGCAGCCAATCAGCGTGATCGCGAAAAGCCTGGTGCGGGAGCGCCTGCGAACCGGGCTGTCGCTGGCAGAAATCGCACGCCGCGCCGGGATTGCTAAATCCACCCTTTCGCAGCTGGAATCCGGGAATGGCAATCCCAGTCTGGAAACGCTCTGGTCGCTGTGCGTGGCGCTGGGGATCCCGTTTGCGCGCCTGTTAGAGCCGCAGCAGCCCACCACTCAGGTGATCCGCCGGGGTGAAGGGACCAAAGTGATTGCCGAGCAGGCGAACTATCAGGCGATTTTACTGGCCGCCTGCCCGCCGGGCGCACGCCGCGATGTCTATCTGCTGATGACCCAGCCGGGTGCAGACCGCATTTCGCAGCCGCATCCGCCGGGTTCCGTAGAGCACATTATCGTCACCCAGGGACGGGCGCTGATCGGCCTGACTGACGCTCCGGAAGAGCTGGGCGAGGGTGATTACATTTGCTATCCCGCCGATCAACCGCATATCTTCAAGGCGCTGGAACCGGATACCCACGCGCTTTTAGTGGCGGAACAAAACTAACCTCTCGGACACGGAAAATCATGTCGCTCAAAGCCATTGCCAAAGAACTGGGGCTGTCTGTTACGACGGTCAGCCGCGCCCTCAACGGATATGACGACGTTTCTCGCGAAACCCGTGCGCGGGTGGAAGCCGAAGCGCAGCGCCGTGGCTATCGGCCAAACACCTTTGCCCGCCGCCTGAAAATGGGCAAAATCGACGCCGTCGGGCTGGTGTTTCCCGTGCATCCGGTTCCGCTCAATAACAGCGTTTTTATGGACATGGTCGGCGAAATTAGCCACGAACTGGCGCGACATGAGATTGATTTACTGCTGATCGCCGACGATGATCTCGCCGATAAACACAGTTACATGCGCATGGTGCAAAGCCGCCGTGTGGATGCCCTGATTGTCGCGCATACCCTCGATCAGGACCCACGCCTTGCGCAGCTTCAGGACGCCGGTTTTCCGTTCCTCGCCCTGGGCCGCAGCCAGTTGCCAAAACCTTACGCATGGTTTGATTTTGATAACTATGCCGGGACCTATCGTGCCACACGCTGGCTGATCGACAAGGGCCATCAGCGCATTGCCCTGCTGGGCGAAAGTAATAATCAGGCGTTTATCACCCAGCGCCGTCTCGGGTATCTCGACGCCCTGCGCGAAGCGGGATTATCCAGCGAATGGCTGCGCGCGATGCCGCCGTCACGCCGCGCAGGCTATACCACGACGCTTGAGCTGCTTGCACTGCCAAACCCGCCGACGGCGATTGTGACTGACTGCAACACCCACGGCGACGGCGCGGCAATGGCGCTGGCGCAGCAGGGGCGGCTGACCGGTAGCGACCCGGTTTCGCTGGTGGTGTATGACGGTCTGCCGCAGGACAGCATTGTCGACGCCGACGTAGCAGCGGTGATTCAGTCCACCCGCGAGGGCGTGGGTAAGCAGATCGCCGACATGGTGCGCCAGCTCATCAATGGCGATGATCTCTCCCGTCTTCAGGTGCTCTGGCAGCCTGAATTTTCACCGGGCCAGACGGCCTAAATCACCGCAAAACTCTAAAGTTGATCACAGATCCGAAACGTTTGGGTTGGTATCCGAAACGTTTCGGATCAACACTCAGGACATCCGATGACAGGAGATGTCCGATGCAAGATTCCATTTTACGACTCGAAAGCACGACCGCAGACGTGGTGATCAAAACGCACCCGTTCGCCGAAATTGTCTACTGGGGGCCACACCTTCACCACTTTTCGCCGCAGGATGCGCAAAGTCTGGTTCGCCCGGTGGCTAACGGCAGGCTGGACGTGGATACCCCGGTCACGCTGATGGCCGAGCTGGGCCACGGTCTGTTTGGTGCGCCGGGCATTGAAGGCCACCGCCAGGGGCTGGATGGGTCTCCGGTGTTCAGGACCGTTACCGTCGAACAGCAGCGTAACAGCCTGACGATTACCGCAGAAGATGCGCACGCCGGGCTGCGGCTGACCAGCGAACTCATCCTCGATGGGAGCGGCGTGCTGGTGGTAAGGCACGGTCTGACCAATCTGCGGGCGCAGCCGTGGCAGGTGGATCGGCTGGCCGTGACGCTGCCGGTCTCGGAGCGCGCGAAAGAGGTGATGGCTTTCCATGGTCGCTGGATACGCGAATTCCAGCCGCATCGCCTGACCCTTGAGCACGACAGTTTTGTGATTGAAAACCGGCGCGGGCGCACCTCCCACGAACACTTCCCGGCACTGATGACCGGCACACCTGCATTCAGTGAAATGCAGGGCGATGTGTGGGGCATGCACCTCGGCTGGAGCGGCAACCACCGCCTGCGTGCTGAAGTGAAAACCGATGGCCGCCGCTACGTGCAGGCCGAAGCGCTCTATCTGCCGGGCGAAATGGCGATTGCCGAAGGCGAAACCCTCTGGACGCCGAAATTGTACGCCAGCTACTCCGCGCAGGGGCTGAACGGGATGAGTCAGCAGTTCCACCGCTATCTGCGCGAGAACATCATTCGCTTCCCGCAAAACAAGCCGCGTCCGGTGCACCTCAATACCTGGGAAGGGATCTATTTCAACCACGATCCAGACTACATCATGCGGATGGCCGACGAAGCGGCGGCGCTCGGCGTGGAACGCTTCATCATCGATGACGGCTGGTTTAAGGGGCGCAACGACGACCACGCCGCCCTGGGTGACTGGACTCTCGACGAGAAAAAATACCCCAACGGCCTGATGCCGGTGATCAATCATGTCAAAAATCTCGGCATGGAATTTGGTATTTGGGTGGAGCCGGAAATGATTAACCCGGATTCCGATCTCTACCGCGCGCATCCCGACTGGGTGCTGGCGCTGCCGGGCTACCCGCAGGCGACGGGGCGACACCAGCTGGTGCTGAATCTGAACAATCCTGAAGCTTTTGAGTATTTGCTGGAACGCATGAGCTGGCTGCTGGGCGAACATCCGGTGGACTACGTGAAGTGGGACATGAACCGCGAGCTGGTGCAGCCGGGCCATCTCGGTAAGGCCGCTGCCGACGCGCAAACGCGCCAGTATTATCGCCTGCTTGAGACACTCGGCCAGCGCTTCCCGCACGTGGAATTTGAATCCTGCTCGTCCGGGGGCGGACGCATTGATTACGAAGTCCTGACCCGTTGCCACCGCTTCTGGGCATCCGATAATAACGATGCGCTGGAGCGCAACACCATCCAGCGTGGAATGAGCTACTTCTTCCCGCCGGAGGTGATGGGCGCACATATCGGTCATCATAAATGCCACGCCACGTTCCGCCAGCACAGCATCGAGTTTCGCGGGCTGACCGCGCTGTTTGGGCACATGGGGCTGGAGCTGGACCCGCTCACCGTCGATGAGCACGAGCGTGAAGGCTACCGCCGTTACGCCGCGCTGCATAAGCAATGGCGCGATGTGATTCACCACGGCACCCAGTGGCGCGTGGATATGCCGGACGCCACGACCCAGGTGCAGGGTATAGTGAGCGAAGACCAACGGCAGGGGCTGTTTATTGTCAGCCAACTGGCGATGCCGGATTACACCCTGATGATGCCGCTGCGCATGCCGGGGCTTGCAGCGAACGCGCAGTACCGCATCACCCTGCTCGATCATCCAAATATCCGCCTCACCGGCGAAGGGGGCCACACCATGCGCAAACTCCCGGCATGGATGGAAGCGCCACAAACGGTGAGCGGAGAATGGCTGATGCAGGCGGGACTGGTACTGCCGATTCTGGACCCGGAAACCGCCATTCTGATTGGCGTTGAACGCGTGTAAGGGTGATGGGCCGGGCGACCGGCCCTGAGTTGAGGATAAAAATAATGAACACGACTGCCTGTACCCACAAAGACAACCCCAATTTCTGGATTTTCGGGGCGTTCTTCTTTCTCTACTTCTTCATTATGGCCACCTGCTTTCCGTTCCTGCCGATCTGGCTGTCGGATATCATCGGCCTGAATAAAACCCATACGGGGATTGTTTTCTCCTGCATTTCGCTCTCGGCGATTGCGTTCCAGCCGGTACTGGGGGTGATCTCTGACAAGCTGGGGCTGAAAAAGCACCTGTTATGGATCATCGCCATTTTGCTGTTCTTGTTCGCCCCCTTCTTCCTCTACGTTTTCGCGCCGCTGCTGAAAATGAATATCTGGCTCGGGGCGCTGAGCGGCGGGCTGTATATCGGCTTTGTCTTCTCGGCCGGCTCCGGGGCAATTGAAGCCTATATCGAGCGAGTGAGTCGCAACAGCTTCTTCGAATACGGTAAAGCGCGGATGTTCGGCTGCCTGGGCTGGGGGCTGTGCGCCTCCACGGGCGGCGTGCTGTTCAGCATCGATCCGTCGTTTGTTTTCTGGATGGGCTCAGGCGCGGCGCTGCTGCTGATGCTCCTGCTGGTGGTCGCCAAACCAAAGCCAAACCAGACCGCCGAAGTGATGAACGCGCTGGGCGCCAATCAGCCGCAAATCACCGCCAAAACCGTCTTCACCCTGTTCCGCCAGCGCAAAATGTGGATGTTTATTCTGTATGTGGTTGGCGTGGCCTGCGTGTATGACGTGTTTGATCAGCAGTTTGCCACCTTCTTCAAATCGTTCTTTGCGACGCCGGAACAGGGGACGCGCGCCTTTGGTTTTGCGACCACGGCCGGAGAAATTTGTAACGCGATCATCATGTTCTGTTCGCCGTGGATCATTAACCGCATCGGCGCGAAAAACACCCTGCTGATTGCCGGGCTGATTATGGCCACGCGCATTATCGGCTCGTCCTTCGCCACTACCGTGACGGAAGTCATCGCCCTGAAAATGCTTCACGCGCTGGAAGTGCCCTTCCTGCTGGTGGGGGCGTTTAAATACATCACTGGCGTGTTTGATACCCGCTTGTCTGCGACCATCTATCTGATTGGCTTTAACTTTGCCAAACAGTCGGCGGCCATTTTCCTGTCGGCGTTTGCGGGGAATATGTATGACCGGATCGGCTTCCAGGACACCTATCTGATGCTCGGATGCATTGTGCTGGCGGTGACGGTGATTTCGGCGTTTACGCTGAGCAGCAGGCAGCAAATCGCGGCAGGACGCGGCACGCTGGAGGCAAGCTAAATAGCTAAATAAAGGAAAACGCTGCCGCGAGTGCGGCAGCGTGAACGGTTACTCGAGGAAAAACACCTCTTTCAGCTCCGCGCTCACCGGGCTGTTGTCCGGGTTTGCGGGCATCACATCGCGCATGTGTTTCCACCAGCGCTGGCACACGTCGGTATTCGCCACCGCGTTCCAGCGCTCTTCCGATTCAATCTCAACGCTGGCAAACAGCAGGTTGCGCTCCTTGTCGAGATAAATGGCGTAATGGTGCGCACCGTGGTCTTTCAGCACCGATTCCAGCTCCGGCCAGATCGGGGTGTGGCGGCGCTGATACTCCTCGTGAGCGTCAGGGTTCACCTGCATCACAAAGGCTTTGCGGATCATAGGGCCTCCAGATACAGCTCGCGCACATCGTCGCGGCTGGCAGTGCGTGGGTTACAAGGCGCACACGGATCGGCGAGCGCTTTATCCAGCCAGCCTTCGATATCCGCTTTGGTCACACCAAGCTGGCTGAAGCCAGAAGGAATACCGACGCGCGTACTCAGGGCGCGAATGGCGTTGATCGCCTCCATGCTGGCCGCTTCATCGCTCATCCCACGCGTCTCCACGCCCATCGCCTGCGCCACACGGGCGAAACGCGCCACCGCGTTCGGGCGGTTAAAGTTTTCGATGATCGGCAGCAGGATGGCGTTGCAGACGCCGTGCGGCAGATTGTGCGTCGCCCCCGGCTGATGTGCCAGTGCGTGAACCAGCCCTAATCCGGCGCTGTTAAACGCCATGCCTGCAAGATACTGGCCGAATGCCATCTGTTCGCGAGCTTCGAGGTTGTGTCCGTCGTCGACGGCTTTAGGCAGCCAGAGGCTGATCAGGCGAATCGCTTCGAGGGCATTGGCATCGGTGAGCGGGTGAGCGCCGACGGAAACATAGGCTTCGATGGCGTGCGTCAGGGCGTCCATCCCCGTTGCGGCGGTGACGGAGGCAGGGATATCGAGCATCACGCTGGCATCATCCACGGCGATATCCGGGATAATATTGGGGTCGATAATCACCTCTTTCACCTGACGCTCGCTGTCGATGATCACCGCATTGCTGGTCATCTCCGCCGCGGTGCCTGCTGTAGTGTTAATAGCTACCAGCGGCACACCGGCGTTTTTGACGTTGCCGACGCCGGAATAGGCGGTCGACGGGCCAGGGTTGGCGGTGAGGATTTTAATCGCTTTCGCCGTATCAATCGGGCTGCCGCCGCCGAAGGCGATGACGTAATCGCAACTGGCGCTCTGATAGGCCGCAAACCCTTTCTGTACCAGCACTTCCGTCGGATTCGGGAACACTTCGTCAAAGAGGTGATACGACATCTGATGGGCGTCCAGGGCGGTAAACAGGCTGTCGAGCAGCCCCATTTTCACCAGCTGTCCGTCAGTGACGATAAGCGCTTTGCCCCACTGTTTGCTCGCCACCAGATTAACCATATCGCCGATCGCGCCCGCGCCGTGCAGGCTGATTTTGGGAAGTGCCAACATAAAACTCATGATAATTCTCCTTAATTACTGTGATTTTTATGCCCGGCGGCGCGACGCTTGCGGGGCCTGCGGTCAGGCAGGCCAGATAAGCGAAGCGCCACCCGGCATTAGATCCGTCTTCGCTGCATAATCCGGCGGGTGATAATTGGCAGCGAAATCACCACTATCAGCATCGCGCCGATAATCACCGACATCACAATGCCGGGCACGTTGAGCAGGCTCAGGCCAAAGGTCACCAGGCCCATCAGGAAGGCGGCGATAATCACGCCCACCATGCTGCCGGAGCCGCCGAGAATATTGACGCCGCCGAGCACTGCCATCGTCACCACCGCCAGTTCCCAGCCCATCGCAATCGTCGGGCGCGTACTGCCGAGGCGCGAGGTGAGCAGCACCGAGGCCAGCCCCGCCATCAGCCCGACCAGCGCGAACAGCAGCAGGTTGTGGCGCTTCACGTTGATGCCTGAAAACCACGCCCCGGTCGGGTTATTGCCGATGGCGTACGTCCGGCGGCCAAAATTGGTGCGATGCAGCACGAAGGCAAACACCGCCGCCAGCAGGATAAACAGCGCGAATTCAAACGACAGCGCGCCCCACACATAGCCCTGCCCGAACCATGCGAAGCTCTCGGGCCAGGTGTTTAGCGCCTGATCGCCGAGCAAAATGTAGGTAATGCCGCGATACAAACTCATGGTGCCGATGGTGATCACGATGGACGACAGGTTAAAGCGTGTGACCAGAAAGCCGTTGAACAGCCCACACAGCAACCCGACGCCTAATCCCACGCAGACCAGCAGCGGCGTATCTACACCCGCCGCCGCGCAAAAGCCCATCGCTGTCGAGCTGAGCGCGATGGTCGATGCCACCGACAGGTCGATTTCACGGGCGATGATCAGCATCGCCATCGGCAGCACAATGATCGCTTTTTCGGTGAAGTTGAACGTCGCGTCAGAAAGGTTCCAGATATCGAGAAAATAGGGCGAGGCGAGGGCGTTGACGATAAACACCGCCAGCGTTACCGCCAGCAGGAAGCCCTCCCAGCACAACAGACGCTGGAAAATCCCCGTCGCGGCCGGACGATTTTTGATCTCTTCCGTAGTCATCATTTTGCTCATGAGTTCACCGCCTGTTTCTGACGCGCCAGCGCCGCATCGCGCAAGATCAGCCGTCCTTTGCGTTTGTTGCCGCGTTCATTGAGCAGCACCGCAATCACGATCACCGTCCCGGAAATCGCCATCTGCCAGAACGGAGAGACACCAATCACCGGCAGCGCGTTATTGATCACCCCAAGGAACAGCGCGCCAAACAGACAGCCCAACACCCGGCCCGTGCCGCCCATGGTGCTGATGCCGCCGATCACGCACGCGGCGACCACCTGCAGCTCAAAGCCGTTGGCGACATCGACGTAGGCGACGGCGAAACGTGAGATCCACAGATAGCCGCAGAATCCGGCCAGCGCGCCTGACAGGCAGAAACTGACGAACTGCATTTTGCCTGCGTTGATCCCCGTGTAATACGCCGCCGTGGCGTTGCCGCCTGCGGTGTAAAGGGCGCGACCGGTGCGGCTGTAGCGCAGGAAATAGCTGACCAGCAGCAGGGCCGCAATCGCGCACCAGCTCAAAACGGGCAGACCGAGCAGTGACGCGCGCGGCAGGGCGAGGAAATCCGCGCCCATCTGGTTGGAGTTCACCCAGCCACCGCCGGTGAGCAGGAAGATAATCCCGCGATAGATGCTCATGGTGCCGAGCGTCACCACAATCGCCGGAATACCCAGTTTCCACACCAGCAGGCCGTTGATGACGCCCATCAGCAGACCGAGCGCCGTTGCCAGAATCAGCAGCGCCCAGACGGGCACGGCGGGATAATGGAAGTTGATCAGGGCGACGATCATCCCCGTCAGCGCCAGATTCGCCGCCATCGACAGGTCGATGCCTTTGGTCAGCAGGACCATCATCTGGCCGAGGGCGAGAATGATGAGAATCGAGGTGTCGTTAAACATCTCCACCAGGTTTCCCGGTGCGATAAACGACGACACGCGGCTGCCGATGGCAATGATCATCAGTACAATCACCGCCCCCAGCAGGGCTTCGCGGTGTTTCAGGAGTTGCTTCACCATTACGCGGCCTCCTGTTTTGCACCGCTGGCCGCGCTGACGATGGTTTCCGCCGTCGCCCCGCCCGCCGGGTATTCCGCCACCATCAGCCCTTCGTGCATCACGATGATACGGTCGGCCATGCCCATCACTTCCGGCAGTTCCGACGACACCATAATCACCGCCAGCCCCTGTCCAACCAGCTCGGACATAAACTGATGAACGGCCGCTTTCGAGCCAATATCGATACCTTTTGTCGGCTCATCGAGGATGATCACCTCAGGATGCGTCGCCAGCCATTTGCCGATCACCACTTTTTGCTGATTGCCGCCGGAGAGGGTTTCGACCGGCTGTTTCCAGCTAAACGCCTTCACCTGCAGCCGTCTGGCGTATTCATCGGCCAGCGCCCATTCGCGGTCCTGATTTAACACCCCGCCGGGATTGAGCCTGCTGAGCTGCGGCAGGCTGATGTTCTGCGCAATCGACAGTTCGATAATCGCTCCCTGCTTCTGCCGCTCTTCCGGCACGCAGACAATCCCCGCGCGGATGGCATCAGCCGGCTGGCGGAAATTCTGCGCCTGACCGTTCAGCACGATGTCGCCGGAGGAGGGACGCGTGACGCCGGAGAGGGCCTGCATCAGCTCGGTACGCCCGGCGCCGACCAGCCCGTAAAAGCCAAGGATTTCGCCTTTGCGCAGGGAGAATGAGATGTGCGCGAATTCGGTCGGATGGCAAAGGTCTTTGACCTCCAGCACCGTCGCCCCTTTTTCGCACGCCACTTTCGGGAAGGTCTGGGTGATAGCGCGGCCTACCATCATCGCCACCATCCTCTCTTCGGTGATGTCATTGATCGCCCCTGCGCCGACGAACACGCCGTCGCGCAAAATGGTGTAATGATCCGCCAGCTCAAAAATTTCGTCGAACTTGTGCGAGATAAACAGGATCGCTTTGCCTTCCTGCTTCAGGCGCTCAACGATCTGGTAAAACTCGAGGATTTCGTGCTGCGACAGGGCGGCGGTGGGTTCGTCGAGGATCACCACCTGCGCCTCAAACGACAGGGCGCGGGCAATGGCCACCATATGTCGCTGGGCGATACTCAGCGTTTTAAGCGTCGCGCGCGGGTCGATTTGCACCTCCAGGCGGGTGAGGATCTCCTGCGCCCGGCGGTGCATCTCCGGCCAGTCGAGCTTCCTGAAAAAGCCTTTATGCAGATACTGGCCGACAAAAATATTTTCGGTCACCGACAGCTCATCAAAAAGCACGGTTTCCTGATGAATAGCGGTAATCCCGACTCTGTGTGCCGATTCCGGCGTCGGGAGATGAATGGGGATGGCTTTATAGAGGATTTCGCCCTCTTCGGGCTGATAAATCCCGGTCATCACTTTGACCAGCGTCGATTTTCCCGCGCCGTTTTCACCGATAAGGGCGGTGACTTTGCCGGGCCAAAGCTCAAGCTGTACGTTCTCAAGGGCGCGCACACCAGGGAAAACCTTGGTGATGCCCTTAAGCTCCAGCAGCGGTGTGGATGCGTTCATGAGAGTTCTCCATCAAAGGGGATCTTGTGGGCCGGATAGCGCGACGCTTCTCCGGCCTACAAAACGCATCAGAAGATTTTTGAGAACTTATCAATATTGCTCGCATCGTAGACGAACGGCTCAGCCATCGCGCCGCTACCGTCGGCATCGAGCTTCACTTTGCCCAGTTTGCCCATGCTGGCTTCATCTTTGGTGGCGGTGCCTTTCACCAGGTCGTCGGCTAAATAGGTGGCGGCGTAACCCAGATCGATCGGGTTCCAGATCGCGAAGCTTTTGCTCGCCCCGGATTTCACCGCGCCGGCCATTTCAGACGGCAGGCCTAACCCCGTCACATACACTTTGCCGATTTTGCCCTGGTCTTTCACCGCCTGCGCGGCAGCCACGATCCCGACCGACGACGGGGAGACGATCACTTTCAGATCGGGATAGGTTTTCAGCAGGCCAACCGCTTCGCGGTAGCTCTTATCCGACAGATCGTCGCCATAGGCTACGGTGACCAGATTGACGGACGGATACTGCGGCAGCACCTTTTTCATCTCGGCAATCCAGGTGTTCTGGTTCGTGGAGGTCGGGGTAGCGCTCAACACCGCCACGTCGCCTTTTTCGACGTTCAGGGCTTTCAGCGCATCGGCGGCCAGCTTAACGTTGGTTTCACCGATCAGGGCGTTATTAGACGGATTCAGGTGGATCTGACGCCCGGCTTTTGCCACGCCGGAATCCCATGAAACCACTTTGATCCCACGCTGCATCGCCTTTTTCAGCACCGGCACCAGCGCATCGGGATCGTTGGCGGAGATGGCGATCGCATCCACCCCCTGCGCGATCAAACCGTTCAGCACTTCGATCTGCGCTTCGGCGGTGGTGGTGGTCGGGCCGGTATAAATGACTTTCACATCACCCAATTCTTTGGCGGCCTCCTGCGCGCCCACGTTCGCTGCCTCGAAGAATCCATTTCCGAGAGATTTCGCCACCAGGGCGATTTTTACTTCTGCTAAAGCGGAACCGGACAACGCCAGAGCGGCAACGGTGAGGATTAAGCTTGTCTTTATTTTCATTGCTTTTACTCCACTGAATTGAGTGTTGTGTAGGGTTTGCAGGTGTTTTTTCGCCCCGTCTCAATGAGCGGGGCGCGATGTTTTTATTTGTACAGCTCTAGCGCCGATTTCAGCGGGGTGACGCCAAAGCGTTTACCCAGCGCAATCAGCTCTTCCTGAGTGATGGTCTGTTTCATTCCGCCCATGGAATAGACCTTAACCAGCACTTCAGCCGACTTCTCAGCGGTGTCGATCAGGCCAAAGGCTTCATCAAGCGTCGGGCCACTGCCGAAGACACCGTGGAATGGCCACAGTACCAGGGAATGTTTTTGCATCTCTTGCGCGGTGGCTTCGCCGATTTCATCGGTGCCTGGCACCATCCACGGCAGAATGCCCACGCCGTCAGGGAAGACCACCAGACATTCGGTGCTTCCTTCCCACAGTTTGCGGGTGATGAAATCCGTGGTGTTTTCCAGCACGTAGGTCAGGGCGATCAGGTTGGTCGCGTGGCAGTGCATGATCACGCGGTCTTTGCCGTCCGTCGCTTTGATACGCTCGCAGTGGGAAAGGAAGTGCGCCGGGAGTTCAGAGGTCGGCACCGCTTCGTTCGTCAGCCCCCAAAGAATGTGGTAGCCCGCGCCGTCGCTGTCCACTTTTACCACGCCTAAATTCGCCGCCGGATCGAGCTGCACATTGCGGAAGAACTTGCCGGAACCGGTGACGATAAACGGCGTATTGGCGAGCAGCGGCATCGGCTGGCTCAGGGCGATATAGCGCGGTTTCGGGTGGAAATCCGCTTCGAACGGCGCAATGTCGGCGTCGTCCAGGCGCAAGGTCAGGTTGCCGCCGTTGCGCTCGTCCCAGCCTTTTAGCCAGGCGTCGGTGGTGGCTTTGATCATGCCCTGGACGAACCAGGCGTTGGTGATGGTGTGCATAGTCTTGTGATTCCTTTGAAAATGTCGGGCGACGCGTAGCGATCCCCGCTGACAAGTGTTCGTAAGCCCGGCAGGCGAAGCGCCGCCGGGCGCTGTTTTAGCTGCGAGTCGCTAGCACCTCTTTCTCATACGCCCGCACGTTGTCCAGCCACTGGCTGCCCGCTGGCGCATCGTTGCGCTGACAGTACATTTCCCACACGGCCTGCCACGGCAGGGATTTCTGCTCTTCCAGCAGCGCCAGACGCGCCGTATAGTCGCCTTGCTCTTCCAGCGCGCGCAGGGCCGCCGTCGGCTCCAGCAGCGCGCGCAGCAGGGCTTTCTTCATGTTGCGGGTACCGATCACCCACGCCGCAATGCGGTTGATCGAGGCGTCGAAGAAGTCGAGACCGATATGCACGCGGTCGAACAGATCGTGACGAATAATTTCGCTGGCGATGGCCTGAGTCTCGTCATCCAGCAGGACCACGTGGTCGCTGTCCCAGCGCACCGGGCGGCTCACGTGCAGCAGCAGGCGCGGGATGTACAGAATGGCGGCGGAGATTTTGTCAGAGATCACCTCAGTCGGATGGAAGTGGCCTGCATCCAGGCACAGCGCCGTCTGGCGGCTGGTGGCGTAGCCCATGTAGAACTCGTTGGAGCCAACGGTGTAGCTCTCGGCGCCGATGCCGAACAGCTTGCTCTCCACCGCATCAATGTGATGCGCCGGGTTCAGTTTTTCGCTGATCACCTCGTCGAGAGCCTCCAGCAGGCGCTGGCGCGGAGCCAGGCGGTCAACGGTGATATCTTTCATGCCGTCCGGGATCCAGATGTTCATCACCGACGGCGTGCCGAGCTGTTCACCGAAATACGCTGAAACGCGACGGCTGGCTTTGACGTGGTCGATCCAGAACTGGCGAATCTCGTCGTCGGAATGGGAGAGGGTAAAACCGTCGGCGCTCAGCGGATGCGAGAAGCAGGACGGGTTAAAATCCAGACCCAGTTTGTTGGCTTTTGCCCACTCCACCCAGTTCTTAAAGTGTTCCGGTTTGATTTCGTTACGCGCGACCGGCTCGCTGGATTCGAGATAAATCGCGTGCAGGTTCAGGCGTTTTGGTCCCGGAATTAAACTGAGCGCCAGCTCCAGATCGGCACGCAGTTCGGTGGCATTGCGCGCTTTGCCCGGATAGTTGCCCGTCGCCTGGATGCCGCCCGTCAGCGCGCCGCCGGTATTTTCAAAACCCGCGACGTCGTCGCCTTGCCAGCAATGCATGGAGACCGGCAGACGGTCGAGCTGACGCAGCGCCTCTTCGACATCCACGCCCACGGCGGCGAAACGCTGTTTAGCCAGTTCCCAGGCTTGTTCAAGTTGAGTGGTCATGCGCAAAGCTCCTTTGTCAGTCGTTTTTGCTGAAACTGCGCCTGATAGCGGGCAATTTCATGGCAGGGATTAGGGGTAAACGTGGTGAGCGGGTAGTTGTTCGTCACCAGCGTTCGGAAATCGTCAACGTTGGAAAGCTCGTCCAGGGTCATCAGTTGGATGCCGATATTGCCGAGCGTCGAAGCCTCAACAGGGCCGGCGACCACGGTGATGCCGCAGGCGTCGGCGCAAAGCTGGTTCAGCAGCTGGTTCTGGCAACCGCCGCCGACAATGTGCAGCTGGCTGAACGGCTTGCCGCGCAGAGCCGCCAGTTCGTTCAGCACGTCGGCGTAGAGCAGGGCGAGGCTGTCAAAAATGCAGCGCGCCAGTTCCGCCGGGCTGTGCGGCACGGGCTGTGCGCTCTCACGGCAGGCGGCCTGGATTTCATCGCTCATGTTGTGCGGATTGATAAAGCGGTCGTCGTTCGGATTGATCACGAAGCGGCAGGCCGGCAATTTTTCTGTCTCGGCGATAAGGCGCGCCAGGTCAGTGACGTTCTGCTCTTTCAGCACGCGCTGGAGCAGCCACAGCCCCATGATATTTTTTAGCACCCGGTAGCGGCCTTCCGCGCCGCCTTCGTTGGTGATGTTTGCCGCCAGCGACTTTTCGCAGGTGTACGGCGTTTTGCTCTCAAAGCCCATCAGCGACCAGGTGCCTGACGAAAGATAGGCCGCGTCGTGGTCTGCCAGCGGAGAGGCAATCACCGCGCTGGCGGTATCGTGACTGGCGACGGCGACGACCGGGATTTCATTCTTCTGCGGGCAAATCCAGTGACCGATCACATTGCCGGGGTGGGTCGGCGTGCCAAACCAGCTGGCGGAAGCGCCTGTCCAGTTGAGCAGGTTTTCATCCCAGTTATCAGAGTTGATATTCACCAGCTGGGTGGTGGTGGCGTTGGTGTATTCCCAGTTCATCTTGCCCGTCAGGCGATAGCTGAAGTAATCCGGGATCAGCAGCGCGTGGGCGACGTTTGCCACCAGTTCGGGCTGTTGCTCCACCAGAGCGCGCAGCTGGTAGAGGGTGTTAAAGGGTAAAAACTGGATGCCGCTGCGCCCGTAGATATCGGCTTTACCGAGCTGATCAATGGCGCGGGCCATCACGCCATCGGTCCGGCTGTCGCGATAGGAGACGGGCAGGCCGATGCGCTCGCCGTGGCGGTCGAGCAGCACAAAATCGACGCCCCAGGTATCAATCCCGATGCTGTCGATCAGAATGCCGTCGTCGCAGACTTTGTTCAGGCCAGTGCGGATTTCCGCCTCCAGACTGTCAATATCCCAAGTCTCGACGCCGTCCTGCTTTTGCAGGCTGTTACCGAAGCGATGGATTTCACGAAGCGAAAGTGCGCGCTTTGCAGGCGTATAGCTGGCAAGCATCACGCGCCCGCTGGATGCACCTAAATCGACAGCCACACAATGGCGAGAGGTCATAATTCGGTCCTTCTTGGAGTCATTGCGAAACAGTCTAAGAAAGGGAAGAAAAACGCACCTTCTTGCCACTGACAGGCAAAATCGCGCGCTGGCAAGAAAGCAAAGATGAACGTGAGGAAGTTCACAGTTTCCTGTTATGACGGGGATTTCAGCCCATGTGACCGTTGCCGCATTTCCGGATCTTTCCCGCTGTTTCTTGAAAAACTGACAGGCTTTGCACGCTTTGGTGTCGAAAATTGAAGGTGAGAAACCCGGCCCTTAATTACTATTTTGAGAACATTTCTCATTGGTGGTGGCCGATATGACCGTACTTCACAGCGTGGATTTTTTCCCTCACGGAAGTTCGCCAGTGGCGATCGAACCACGGCTTCCTCAGGCGGCTTTTCCTGAACATCATCATGATTTTCATGAGATTGTGATTGTTGAGCACGGTACGGGCATTCACGTGTTTAACGGCCAGCCCTACACCATCAGCGGTGGAACCGTGTGCTTTGTGCGCGACCACGATCGGCACTTGTATGAACATACGGATAACCTGTGCCTGACCAACGTGCTCTACCGTTCACCAGATGCGTTCCAGTTTCTCTCCGGGCTTAACCAGCTTCTGCCGCAGGAGCAGGATGGGCACTATCCGTCGCACTGGCGAGTGAATCAGTCCACCCTGCAGCAGGTGCGCCAGCTGGTGGGGCAGATGGAAACGGTAGAGGAAAATGCGGAAACGCATACGCGCGCCAGCCGTGAACTGTTGTTCATGCAACTGCTGGTTCTGCTGCGTCGCAGCAGCCTGGTGGAAGGGGCCGAAAACAATGATGCGCGCCTTAATCTGATGATGGCCTGGCTCGAAGAACACTTCGCGGAAGAGGTGTGCTGGGAAACAGTGGCTGATAATTTTTCCCTTTCCCTGCGAACGCTGCATCGCCAGCTCAAGCAGCACACGGGCCTGACGCCGCAGCGCTATCTCAACCGGCTGCGTCTGATCAAAGCGCGGCACCTGCTGCGTCATACGGACGATAGCGTGACGGATATCGCTTATCGCTGCGGATTTGGCGACAGTAACCACTTTTCGACGCTGTTCCGTCGTGAATTCAGCTGGTCGCCGCGCGAAATTCGCCAAGGCCGGGATGCGTCACTTCAGTAACGCGAGGAGAATCACCGTTTTTTTGCCGTAAAACAGCTAATAATGTCAGGTTATTAGCCGTTGAGGTGAGTTGTGGGCGCTCCGTTAATCCTTCGCAAATCCGATTTTTTTGCCAGTGCCGGGCAGGCTGTCGCGGTGGCCGATCGCTATCCGCAAAACGTCTTTGCTGAGCACACGCACGAGTTTTGCGAGCTGGTGCTGGTGTGGCGCGGCAACGGTTTGCACGTCCTCAATGACCGCCCCTACCGCATCACCCGCGGCGATCTGTTTTATATCCGCGCGGAAGATAAACACTCCTACGCCTCGGTCAACGACCTGGTTTTGCAGAACGTGATTTACTGCCCGGACAGGCTAAAGCTCAACGTCGACTGGGCGGGGTATATTCCCGGGTTTAATGAGGCGCACACCGCGCCGCACTGGCGATTGAGCAGCAACGGCATGACCCAGGTACGACACGTCATCACCCAGCTTGAACAGGAGAGCCTGAAGGCCGAGCCGGGCGCGAACGAGATGGCCGAACTGCTGTTTGCCCAGCTGGTGATGACCCTCAAACGCTATCGCTACGCAACGGATAACCCTTCTGCCACGGCGCAGGAAGCGCTGCTTGATAAGCTGATTACCACGCTTGCGGGCAGCCTGAATCGCAGCTTTGTGCTGGAGAAATTTTGCGAGCAGGAGCAGTGCAGCGAGCGCACCTTGCGCCAGCAGTTCCGCACCCAGACGGGGATGACGGTGAACCACTATCTGCGCCAGCTGCGTATCTGCCACGCGCAGTATCTACTGCAACATACGGAACTGATGGTGAGTGAAGTCTCGACGCGCTGTGGCTTTGAGGACAGTAACTACTTTTCCGTGGTGTTTAACCGCGAGGTGGGGATGACGCCGGTTCAGTGGCGTCATCACAGTCGAAAAGCGGCGTGATCAGTTCGCCATGCCAAGGCCAACAATGTTGGCGGCAATAATAATCACCACGCAGCCCAGGCTCAGCACGCTCACCGGACGCCGTCCGGCGTTGTTCCACTCCTTCAGCACCAGCCCCACTATCCCGCCGCACAGTACGTAGAAGCTCATGTGCAGCATCCAGCTCATGTAGTCATACTGCGGTGGAATGCTGGCGTGGCCCCAGGCGTAGAAGAAGAACTGCAGATACCACATCAGGCCGCCAAGCGCCGACAGCAGCACGTTGGTGATGATCAGGTGTTTTGCCAGTGAGAAGTCGGCTTTTACCGACAGGTTCTTCACTTTTGCCAGACGAATAAAGCAGAAGCCGAGGTTCACCAGCGCACCGCCGCCCATAATCACCACGTAGCTCGGCAGGGCGACATAGAGCGGGTCCACGCCCAGCGCTGCTGCGGCTTCGTGCATCGGTTTGGCGGCGTTCATGGCGAAAGACATCCCGGCGGAGAAAATGCCGCACATCACCGCCAGAATCAGCCCTTTCTTCAGGTTGAACTCTTCAGCGCGGATGCCCATTTTGCGCTCTTTCAGCTGGCCTGCGCGGGTGACTATCCCCACGCCGATCACCGCTACCAGCACGCCGAGCAGCGTCATCTGGCCGCCTTTGGTGTTGATCAGCACGTCGAAATTACCGTTCAGGATTGGCGTCATCAGCGTGCCGACAATCAGGGTGATACCAATGGCGATCCCGATGCCCATCGACATCCCGAGATAGCGCATGGTCAGACCGTAGTTGATATTGCCGATGCCCCACATCGCGCCGAAGAGAAAGACCGGCAGCAGCGTGGAGGCGCTAAAGGAGGAGAAGTACCCCCAGAAATCGGGCAACAGCATGGCGCTGATGGTCCATGGCAGGATCAGCCAGGAAACCGTACCGCCCACGGACCACATGGTTTCCCATGACCAATGTTTGACCTTTTTAAACGGGGCATAGAAACAGGCTGCACTGGCTGCGCCTATCAAATGCCAGAAAATACCCATCGTAATCGCATGATTCATTTTTACGTCCTCATCGTTTTTATAGGCCGGTGGCTTCCCTCCGACCCGATGAGTGTAAAAATTAAGCGGCGAGCGAACCTTCAGAAGGTTGCCGCACTTTTCTTGTCCATGGCAATCAGCGCGTTAACCACGTGAGCAGACTCACAAATTCGGCATTGGCACAAAAATGGATAACCTTATAAAAAGTACGGCATTGATAATCATTTTCAATATCATTTAATTAACTATAATGAACCAACTGCTTACGCGGCATTAACAGCTGTGCCGCCCGACAATAATGGAGAGGATTATGAGTTATACACTGCCATCCCTGCCGTATGCCTATGACGCACTGGAACCGCATTTTGACAAGCAGACGATGGAAATCCATCACACTAAACACCACCAGACTTACGTGAACAACGCGAATGCGGCGCTGGAAAGCCTGCCAGAATTCGCCAACCTGTCTGCTGAAGAGCTGATCACCAAACTGGATCAACTGCCAGCAGACAAGAAAACCGTTCTGCGTAACAACGCTGGCGGTCACGCAAACCACAGCCTGTTCTGGAAAGGCCTGAAAACCGGCACCACCCTGCAGGGCGATCTGAAAGCCGCTATCGAGCGCGATTTCGGTTCCGTGGACAACTTCAAAGCTGAGTTTGAAAAAGCAGCAGCGACCCGTTTCGGTTCTGGCTGGGCATGGCTGGTACTGAAAGGTGACAAACTGGCTGTGGTTTCTACCGCGAACCAGGACTCCCCGCTGATGGGTGAAGCGATTTCTGGCGCGTCTGGTTTCCCAATCGTGGGCCTGGATGTGTGGGAACACGCTTACTACCTGAAATTCCAGAACCGTCGCCCGGACTACATCAAAGCGTTCTGGGACGTGGTGAACTGGGACGAAGCAGCGGCACGTTTCGCAGCTAAAAAATAAGGTTGCACGATAGCCTGTGAGAAGCGAGTCTGATGACTCGCTTTTTTTGTATCTGCAGAAAGGAGCCATGATACATGCAACATCCGGTGAATGTGTTTACAGGCAAGATCAGGGAGTACGACGGCAGCCGTCCGAGCGCGATTGCCAAAGTGCAGGTCGACGGTGAACTGACGCTGACCGAACTCGGGCTGGCGGGGGATGAGCAGGCCGAGAAAAAAATCCACGGCGGGCCGGAGCGCGCGCTGTGCCACTATCCGCGCGAACATTATCTGCACTGGGCGCGGGAGTTTCCTGAACAGGCGGATCTGTTCGTTGCCCCTGCATTTGGCGAGAATCTGTCGACGGACGGGCTGACCGAAAAGAACGTCTTTATTGGCGATATTTTCCGTTGGGGCGAAGCGCTGATTCAGGTCACACAGCCGCGCTCGCCGTGTTTTAAGCTCAACTATCATTTTGGTATCAGCGATATGTCCGCGCAGCTGCAAACGGCAGGCAAAACCGGCTGGCTGTATCGGGTGATTCAGGGCGGGCAGGTATCGGCGGATGCGCCGCTGGAACTCGCTTCACGACTCAGCGAGGTGTCGGTTTATGATGCCTGTGCGATCGCCTGGCATATGCCCTTTGATGACGAGCAGTATCGGTGTTTGTTGTCAGCAGCAGGGTTATCGACAAGCTGGACGAGAACGATGCAGAAGCGCCGCATCAGTGGGCAGATCGAAGATAATTCGCGGAGATTGTGGGGCAAATAACCTCCACGTCGACCCTCTTCCCACAGGGCGAGGGGAGGAAAACCGTAGGCCGGGTGAGGCATCGCCGCCGCCCGGCACCACAGTCACTAGGAACGCTTATACAGCGGCAACCATAGCGTCAAACGTAATCCACCCAGCGGGCTATCGTCGGCTTTCACCCAGCCGCGATGCTGTTGAATGGCGGTCTCAACAATCGCCAGCCCAAGCCCTGTCCCACCGGATTCGCGATCGCGCGCTTCATCGGTGCGATAGAACGGACGGAAAATCTGCTCGCGGTCTTCCGGGCTAACGCCTGGACCGTCATCATCCACGTTGATGGTGATGCCGTCTTTATCGACCGAGAACGCCACCTCAATCTTCGTATGCGAATAGCGCAGGGCGTTACGCACGATATTCTCCAGCGCGCTCTCAAGCGTGTTGGGGTTACCGTACAGCGGCCACGGGCCTGGCGGGAAGTTGACGGTGAACGATTTGCCCATCTGCTCGGCTTCGAACGCTGCGTTATCCAGCACCTCGTGCCACAGGTGATTGGCTTTCACTGTTTCGCTGACCAGCGCGTTTTTCTGCTGATTGCGCGACATCACCAGCAGATCGTTGATCATGCTGTCCAGACGATGCGCTTCCATCTCAATACGCTCCAGCTCCTTGCTCTCACCGCTGCGACGACGCAGCAGGGCGGTGCCCAGCTGTAAGCGCGTCAGCGGCGTGCGCAGCTCGTGGGAGATGTCCGACAGCAGGCGTTGCTGGCTGGTCATCATCCGTTCAAGCGCTGTCACCATCTGGTTAAAACTGGCCCCTGCGGCGTGGAATTCTTGCGGCCCGGCTTCCAGTTCCGGGTGCTGTCGCAGGTTGCCCTGCGCCACTTCATCAGCGGCATTTTTCAGCTTACGCGCGGGTTTTGCCAGGCTCCACGCCAGCCATAACAGCAGCGGAGAACTGAGCAGCATGGTTACAATCAGCAGCAGCAGCGGTCGGTCAAACAGCAGGTTGATGAAGTCGGTCTGGGAGCTGCTCGCCGGTCGAATCAGATAGAGTTGGTAATTATCTTCCCCATCCTTGATGGAAAATGGCCCTACCATTTCTACCCGACCGTATTTCTTTTTCTGCGGGTGATCGGCGTTATCCGCCTGGCCAATGAAGTTGCGGATGATCTGCATTTCATTGCGTTCCGCGCCAATCACGCGGCCTTCGCTGGTAACCAGCAGCAGGCGTTGTCCGGGCGGCGCCCACTTGTCGATAGCGCGAAACAGCCTGCGCCACCACATCAAATCGTTAGGCGGATCGTTTGCCAGCTCGGCTTCTACGTGTTGCTCGATCATCACGCCCTGACGTTGCTCGCTGTCGAGAAGCTCCGTCATCTGGCGTGAGTCGAGTTTTGGCAACATCAAAACCAGCATTAAAACCAGTGCCAGCGTCAGCCAGAAAATGGCGAAAATGCGGGCGGTTAAACTGCCTATCATGAAGCGGAAACCATCAGATAACCGCGACCACGCAGGGTTTTAAACCATGGGTGACCGTCTTTGCGCTCCGGCAGCTTACGGCGCAGGTTAGAGATGTGCATGTCGATGGCGCGGTCAAACGGCGTGAGGCGCTTGCCGAGCACTTCCTGGCTTAAATGTTCACGCGAGACCACCTGGCCGAGATGCTGGGCCAGCAGGTACAGCAGGGTGAACTCGGTGCCGGTCAGTTCCAGCGTCTGGCCGTCAAAGCTCGCTTCCTGGCGGCCCGGGTTCAGGCTCAGAGAGTCCACTTCTAACGTTGGAGAACTGTTGTCAGTATTCTGCTGCTGTTCGCTCCAGTGGGAACGGCGCAGGATTGCGCGAATACGGGCAACCAGCTCGCGGTCGTTAAACGGCTTGGGTAAATAGTCATCCGCGCCCAGCTCAAGGCCGAGAACGCGATCCAGTTCGCTGCCGCGCGCGGTCAGCATGATTACAGGTGTCTGGTGTGTCTGGCGTAATTCTTTCAGCGTATCAATACCGTTTTTCTTCGGCATCATCACGTCAAGCAAAAGCAAGTCGATGCTGTCATCAAGCAGGCTCAGCGCCTGTTCCCCATCGTGGGCAACCAGCACGTTAAAGCCTTCCATGTCGAGCAACTCTTTTAACAGGGATGTGAGCTCTCGGTCATCATCAACTAACAGGATTTTATTCATTGTTTAAATACCTCCGAGGCAGAAATTACGACATCAAGGCTATCTAATCCATGACTTTACGTTGTTTTACACCCCCTGACGCATGTTTGCAGCCCGAATCGTAAACTAGCTCTCGTTGAATCGCGACACGAAAGATTTTGGGAGCAAGTGATGCGCAAAGTTACCGCTGCCGTCATGGCCTCAACACTGGCGTTTAGTGCTCTTAGCCAGGCTGCTGGAGTCATCACCGGCGATAACGGTCCCTCGGCAGAGGGTATTACGCAGCACAGTGGCCAAAGCAATATGTTTGACGGCATAAGTTTAACCGAACATCAGCGTCAACAGATGCGAGATCTGATGCACAGGGCACGACACGATCGACTCCCTGTTAATGTTAGCGAAATGGAGACAATGCATCGCCTTGTCACCGCAGAAAATTTTGACGAAAGCGCTGTGCGCGCTCAGGCAGAAAAGATGGCGCAGGAACAAGTTGCCCGCCAGGTCGAAATGGCCAGGGTCCGCAACCAGATGTTCCACCTGCTATCGCCCGAGCAGCAAGCGGTTTTGAACGACAAACATCAGCAACGTATGGATCAGTTGCGTGAGGTTGCCCGGATGCAACAAAGCTCTGAGATAAAGCTTTTTAGTAGCAATACCCGTAGTAACCAGTAGACCCTGTTTTCCTTGCCATAGACACCATCCCTGTCTTCCCCCTCATGATGAGGGGGTTTTTTTTGCCCTTCATTCAAGTTTGTTAACCGTTTATTCATCCTTTGACTCCTTTTCCATCCGTTATACTAGCGGCATGGCATGACAGGAGTGTTTATGAATCAATCCTATGGCCGGCTGGTGAGCCGCGCCGCAATCGCCGCGACGGTTATGGCGTCGTGTTTGCTGATCATCAAAATCTTTGCGTGGTGGTATACCGGCTCGGTCAGTATTCTGGCCGCGCTCGTGGATTCGCTGGTGGATATCGCGGCATCCCTTACCAATCTGCTGGTGGTGCGCTATTCCCTGCAACCGGCGGATGAAGAGCATACGTTTGGCCACGGAAAAGCGGAATCGCTGGCGGCGCTGGCGCAAAGTATGTTTATTTCCGGCTCGGCGCTGTTCCTGTTTTTGACCGGTATCCAGCATCTGGCGTCACCGACGCCGATGAACGATCCGGGCGTTGGGGTTATCGTTACCGTTATCGCACTTATTAGCACAATTGTTCTGGTAACTTTCCAGCGCTGGGTGGTTCGCCGAACGCAAAGTCAGGCAGTACGGGCAGATATGCTTCATTATCAGTCTGATGTTATGATGAATGGCGCGATTCTTATTGCGCTCGGACTGGCGTGGTACGGATGGCATCGTGCCGACGCATTGTTCGCGTTAGGGATTGGGGTTTATATTTTATACAGCGCTTTACGCATGGGTTATGAAGCAGTGCAATCGCTTCTGGACCGCGCGCTGCCCGATGCCGAACGCGCAGAGATCTTTGAAATCGTGACCTCCTGGCCCGGCGTCAGTGGTGCTCACGATCTTCGTACGCGGCAGTCAGGGCCGACCCGCTTTATTCAGATTCATTTAGAAATGGAAGACAATTTACCGCTCGTTCAAGCGCATTTAGTGGCTGAGCAGGTAGAGCAGGCGATTTTGCAGCGTTTCCCGGGCTCGGACGTGATTATTCACCAGGACCCCTGCTCAGTCGTCCCCAGGGAAGGCAAAGGACATTTTGAGCTTTCGTAATTCGTTGTAAAAAAGTGAGCCAGGCCAGCATTTTGTGGATAAATTACCGCCATTGGGTCTGACCTGAATCAATTCAGCTGGAAGTGATTGATATACTATTTGCAGTATTGGTTGGTCGAATAGACGTCTTCCGGCAACAGATTTCATTTTTGCATTCCTAAGTTCAGAGGTAGTCATGATTAAGAAAATCGGTGTGTTGACAAGCGGCGGTGATGCGCCTGGCATGAACGCAGCCATTCGTGGGGTTGTTCGCGCGGCGTTGACGGAAGGTCTGGAAATTTTTGGCGTATATGACGGTTACCTGGGTCTGTACGAAGACCGCATGGTTCAGCTGGATCGCTATAGCGTATCCGACATGATTAACCGTGGCGGTACTTTCCTCGGTTCTGCGCGTTTCCCGGAGTTCCGTGAAGAGCACATCCGTGAAGTGGCTATTGAGAACATGAAAAAACGCGGCCTGGACGCGCTGGTTGTTATCGGCGGTGACGGCTCGTATATGGGTGCAAAACGTCTGACTGAAATGGGCTTCCCTTGCATCGGTCTGCCGGGCACCATCGACAACGACATCAAAGGCACCGACTACACCATCGGCTTCTTTACTGCCCTGGGTACTGTCGTTGAAGCAATTGACCGTCTGCGTGACACCTCTTCATCTCACCAGCGTATCTCTATCGTAGAAGTGATGGGCCGCTACTGTGGCGACCTGACCCTGGCGGCAGCGATTGCGGGCGGCTGCGAGTTCATCGTGGTGCCGGAAGTAGAATTCAGCCGCGAAGACCTGGTTAACGAAATCAAAGCAGGCATCGCGAAAGGGAAGAAACACGCGATCGTTGCTATCACCGAGCACATCTGTGACGTTGACGAGCTGGCGAAATACATCGAAACCGAAACCAAACGCGAAACCCGCGCTACGGTTCTGGGCCACATCCAGCGCGGTGGCTCCCCAGGTCCATACGACCGTATCCTGGCTTCCCGTATGGGCGCATATGCGATCGATCTGCTGCTGCAGGGCCACGGCGGCCGTTGCGTCGGTATTCAGAACGAGAAACTGGTTCACCATGACATCATCGACGCGATTGAAAACATGAAGCGTCCGTTCAAAGGTGACTGGCTGGACTGCGCGAAAAAACTGTACTGATTCGGCCTGATATCCTCACGCCAGCCCTCTCCCGTCGGGAGAGAGGGTGAAAGAACGAAAAACGGTAATCTTCGGATTACCGTTTTGCTTTTCCTGCCTGCTGAACATTTTTTATTCCACTCAGTTATAGCCAATCTTTTTTTATTCTTTAATCATTGGTTCGCTTTCTGGCACGCTGCATTCATCAAACACAACACAATGAGAGTTGGAAGATGAATAAATGGGGCGTGGGGTTAACTTTATTGCTGGCATCGTCCAGCGTTCTGGCAAAGGATATCCAGTTACTGAACGTGTCGTACGATCCGACGCGTGAGCTTTACGATCAATACAACAAAGCCTTTGCGGCACACTACAAACAAGAAACCGGCGATAACGTGGTGATTCGCCAGTCTCACGGCGGCTCAGGCAAACAGGCGACTTCTGTCATCAACGGCATTGAAGCGGACGTGGTCACTCTGGCGCTGGCCTATGACGTCGATGCCATTGCTGAACGTGGTCGTATTGATAAGAACTGGATCAAACGCCTGCCGGACAACTCTGCGCCGTATACCTCCACCATCGTGTTCCTGGTGCGTAAAGGCAACCCGAAACAGATTCATGACTGGAATGATTTGATCAAACCAGGCGTGTCTGTCATCACCCCGAACCCGAAAAGCTCAGGCGGCGCACGCTGGAACTACCTGGCAGCGTGGGGCTACGCTCTGCATCACAACAACGGCGATCAGGCTAAAGCGCAGGATTTCGTCAAATCCCTGTTTAAAAACGTCGAAGTGCTGGACTCCGGTGCGCGCGGCTCGACCAATACCTTCGTTGAGCGCGGCATTGGCGACGTGCTGATTGCATGGGAAAACGAAGCGCTGCTGGCGACTAACGAGCTGGGCAAAGACAAGTTTGAAATCGTAACCCCGAGCGAATCGATTCTGGCTGAACCGACGGTTTCCATCGTCGACAAAGTGGTCGAGAAGAAAGATACCAAAGCGGTGGCAGAAGCTTACCTGAAGTATCTCTACTCCCCGGAAGGCCAGGAGATCGCCGCGAAGAACTTCTATCGTCCACGCGATGAGGCTGTGGCGAAGAAATATGACAGCGCGTTCCCGAAACTGAAGCTGTTCACCATCGACGAGGAGTTTGGCGGCTGGGCGAAAGCGCAGAAAGAGCACTTCTCTAACGGCGGCACTTTCGACCAGATCAGCAAACGCTAATCAACGCATGACACGGTGGCCCGGCGCGAGAAATCCGCCGGGCTTTTTTATTTGGTCATGTTTTTGCGTTACTCTTTCGCCTCTGACGACAACAGGGAACGCGTAATGAAAAAACTGATGGTCTTGATGGCGGTCGCCATTCTCCTCGCCGCAGGCGGCTGGATCTGGATAAAATCCGGCAATCCGGACGCGTTACGCCATATCGTTCTCGACCAGTGCCTGCCAAATCAGCTGAATAACCGCCAGCCAGCGCCCTGTGCGCAGGTGAAACCGGACGCCGGTTATGTGGTCTTCAAAGACCGCAACGGGCCGCTACAGTATCTCCTGATGCCCACCTACCGCATCAACGGCACCGAAAGCCCGCTGCTCACCGAGCCGCAAACGCCGAATTTCTTCTGGCTGGCTTGGCAGTCGCGCAATTTTATGAGCATGAAACGCGGCGCGGATGTGCCTGACAGCGCCGTCTCCCTGACCATCAACTCCCCGACCGGGCGCACGCAAAATCATTTCCACATCCATATCTCCTGCCTGCGTCCCGATGTGCGCGAAAAGCTCAATGCGCATCAGGGGGAAATCAGCACTCAATGGCTGCCTTTCCCGGGTGGGCTGGAAGGGCATGAATATCTGGCGCGACGGGTGACAGAAAATGAGCTGGTGCAGCGTAGCCCGTTTATGATGCTGGCCGACGAAATGCCGCAAGCGCGCGAGCACATGGGCCGCTTTGCGCTGGCGATGGCCCAGCAGTCCGACGGGTCATTTGTGCTGCTGGCAACGGAGCGCAATCTGCTGACGCTTAACCGCGCTTCCGCTGAGGAATTGCAGGATCATCAATGTCATATCCTCCAGTGACCCCACCATAAATAGCGTTTACTCGCGCTGCCTGTCGCCGTAGACTTGCTGAAAAAATCTACAGGAGACAGGCATGTCGCTCTGGTTTGCTCACCCTCTGTTTCTGCCCTCGGCTATCGTTGGCGTCACCATCGTGCTGTGGGCCACCTCGCTCCTGCCGGAATTTATCACCGCGCTGCTGTTCTTCACTGCGGCGATGACCGCCAAAATCGCGCCACCGGACGTCATTTTCGGCGGCTTTGCCTCATCTGCATTTTGGCTGGTGTTCAGCGGCTTTGTGCTTGGCGTCGCGATCCGCAAAACCGGGCTGGCGGACAGGGCCGCGCGGGCGCTCTCGGCGAAACTCACTGACTCGTGGCCGCTGATGGTGGCAAGCGTGGTGTTGCTGAGCTATGCCCTGGCGTTCGTGATGCCATCAAACATGGGGCGCATCGCGCTGCTGATGCCGATTGTGGCGGCGATGGCGAAGCGGGCCAGCATTGCGGACGGCTCGCGGGCGTGGTTTGGCCTGGCGCTGGCGGTCGGATTCGGTACTTTTCAGCTTTCTGCGACCATCCTTCCCGCTAACGTGCCCAATCTGGTGATGAGCGGCGCGGCGGAAGGCTCTTACGGCATTCACCTGAACTACGTGCCCTACCTGCTGCTGCACACGCCGGTGCTCGGCATTCTCAAAGGACTGATTCTGATTGGCCTGATCTGCTGGCTGTTCCCTGGCTCGCCAAAACCCGCGCGGGAGCTTGCGCCAGCCGCCCCAATGGGGCGCGATGAGAGGCGCCTGGCGTGGCTGCTGGCGGTAGTGCTGGTGATGTGGGTGACGGAGAGCTGGCACGGCGTAGGCCCGGCCTGGACGGGGCTGGCGGCGTCTGTGATCGTCATGCTGCCGCGCTTTGGCTTTATTACCGGTGAAGAGTTTTCGGCCGGGGTGAATATGCGCACTTGTATCTATGTGGCAGGGATTCTGGGGCTGGCGATCACCGTGACGCAAACGGGCATCGGCAGCGCCGTCGGGGAGGCGTTGCTGCGCCTGATGCCGCTCGATGCGGATAAGCCGTTTACCAGTTTTATCGCCCTGACCGGCATCACCACGGCGCTAAATTTCATCATGACCGCCAACGGCGTTCCGGCGCTCTATACCACGCTTGCGCAGAGTTTCTCGGATGCGACGGGTTTCCCGCTGCTGTCGGTGATTATGATTCAGGTGCTGGGGTATTCCACGCCGCTACTGCCGTATCAGGCGTCGCCGATCGTGGTGGCGATGGGGCTTGGGAAAGTGCCTGCGAAAGCAGGAATGTTGCTGTGTCTGGCGCTGGCGGTGGCAACCTGGCTGGTGCTACTGCCGCTGGATTATTTGTGGTTCAGCGTGCTCGGACAGCTGTAAAAAAGCCCGGTGGCGACGAGCGCTTACCGGGCCTGGCATTTTGTCGGGCGGATAGCGAAACGCCACCCGTCACAACGGCAATTACGCCTGTTTAGCGGCTTCTGCTGCTTTAACGATCACCGCGAAAGCGTCTGCTTTCAGGGATGCGCCGCCAACCAGTGCGCCGTCGATGTCAGGCTGGGTGAACAGCTCTGCCGCGTTAGATGCGTTGACGGAACCGCCGTACTGGATGATCACTTGCTCAGCCACTTTCGCGTCGGCTTTAGCAATGTGGTCACGGATAAATTTGTGAACAGCCTGTGCCTGCGCTGGGGTGGCAGATTTGCCGGTACCGATCGCCCAGACTGGCTCGTAAGCGATAACCACGCCTTCGAACGCTGCTGCGCCCTGCGTTTTCAGCACGGCGTCGATCTGACGTGCGCAAACTTCTTCCGTTTTGCCTGCTTCGTTTTCGGCTTCAGTTTCACCGATGCACAGAACCGGGGTCAGACCCTGCTCTTTCAGCACAGCGAATTTCTTGGCGATGAACTCGTCGGACTCTTTGTGGTAAGTACGACGCTCAGAGTGGCCGATGATGATGTACTGTGCGCCGATGTCTTTCAGCATTTCTGCAGAGGTTTCACCGGTGAATGCGCCAGACAGGTTAACGTCAACGTTCTGCGCGCCCAGCACGATGTGGCTGCCGTCAGCGGCGTGTTTAGCCAGATCCAGATAGATGTCTGGTGGAGCGATCGCTACCGCACAGCCGGTCACGCCAGCCAGCTCTTTACGCAGATTAGCAATCAGCTCGTTTACCATGTGGCGGCTGCCGTTCAGTTTCCAGTTACCCATCACTAAAGGATGTCGCATTTCAATTCTCCACGCTAAAAAAGCGAATTAAGGATTATGGCCGCCCGTGAGAGCAGCATGGTCTGTGAATCAGTATAGAGATTTTCCCTCGAAAGGCTTTGCTTTTTGTCATTAATTCGCCCCTCCGAGTGCGTCAGATAGCGCCAGCTTAATCGGTTCAACAGCGAAGGTCAGTCCCTTTTCACCGTTATCTGCGACCACATAGCGAATCGCGCCTTCCGTTTCGGCGTAGTAGCGCTTGTTTTTGCCGCTGGTCAGCAGTTTTTGCAGCTTTTGCTGGCTCTGTGCTTTGGTCAGACTCGGGGTGAAGGCGCGCAAAATGGCGCTCATGTACTCCAGCGCTTTGGCTTTCGCGGCTTTTTGTTCTGGCCCCTGAATCGGCAGCCAGGTGATTTGCATGCTTTTGATTTTCAGCGTGCCGCGCTCCAGCGCCGTGGAGGCGTACAGGTTTTCGTTAATTTTGCTCGCGGCGCGCGTCAGGGTTGGCGTATCCCGCGCGCTGTCGATGGCGCGGAACTCGCCCAGCGCGAGCTTCGGGTTTTCTTTGTTGAAGGCTTCGCGAAACTGGCTGATCGACTGATCAAACGATGGCGCGCCCTGCAGAAGGTAAGGTGCCGTTGCGGGGGCATCGGCGGCGAACAGGGAAAAGCTGGCACTCAGCAGGGTGAAACACAGCCAAAAAGGATAAGCCCAACTTTTCATCAACATTGTCCCTGAACGTAACTGTTCATGATTAAAACGATATCTGGTCTGCTTGTCAAAAAGTCACCACTCCAGGGTAAACTACGCGGCATACGATAATAAGGAACCTTACATGACCATACAGCAGTGGTTGTTTTCATTCAAAGGGCGTATCGGACGCCGTGATTTTTGGATCTGGATTGGTACGTGGATTGTCGCGATGCTGGTGCTTTTCGGCCTCGCCTATAACAACTGGTTAGGCACCCAAACGGCGGCGTTTGCGCTGGTGTGTCTGCTCTGGCCGACGGCGTCGGTTATTGTCAAACGTCTGCACGATCGTGGCCGGTCCGGCCTGTGGGCGTTGCTGGTGATTCTGGCGTGGATGCTGCTGGCGGGGAACTGGTCGATGTTGCCGTCAATTCTTCCGTGGGTGGTAGGAAAACTGATCCCGACCGTCATCTTTGTGATGACGATTATCGACCTGGGCGCGTTTGTCGGCACCCAGAGCGAGAATAAATACGGTAAAGACACGCTGGAAGTGAAGTTCCGCTGATTACCAGTAGTGTTCGGCAGTCATATGGCCCGGTCGGCGACGCAAGTGTTTGGTCATCTGCCGGGAGTCTTTCAGCAACTGCTGGGTGTCGCGCACCATCTGCGGGTTACCGCATAGCATCACGTGGCTGTTTTCGGTGTTCATCGTCAGGCCGACAGCCGCTTCAAGCTCTCCGCTCTCAATCAGCGCCGGAACGCGTCCGGTCAGCGAACCTTCTGCCGTTTCGCGGCTCACCACGGTCTGGATTTTCAGCTTCCCTTCGTAACGCGTCTCCAGCGCCTGCATCAGCGGGAGATAGCTCAGGTCGGCGGCATACCGCGCGGCATGGACCAGCACGATGTTTTTGAAACGCTCCAGATCTCTCCCGTACTGCAAAATCGACAGATAAGGGCCGATGGCGGTGCCGGTCGCCAGCATCCACAGGGTGTCGCAGTCCGGGATTTCGTCCAGCACAAAGAAACCTGCTGCTTCGCTAACAATCTGAATCTCATCGCCCGGTTTCAGCGCCGCCAGTCGCGGGCTTAATTTGCCGTCTGGCACTGTGACCAGGTAAAACTCCAGATCCGGATTATCAGGCGCATTCACGTAAGAGTAGGCGCGCTGCACGCGCTCGCCGTCAATCTCCAGCCCCAGCTTGGCAAACTGCCCGGCCGTAAATGGGTGAATGGGGGCATGCACGGTGAGGCTAAATAGTGCATCGGTCCAGAATTCTACCTTTGTGACTTTTCCAGTTACCCACTCCGCCATGATGTTCTCCTGAGCTGTTTTCTTACGCTATCTTCCATTCTTGCGAGAGAGATTTCCAGCCTGCTGCGGCTGGAAAGCTCATTAGAACAAATTGTCTTACAGAATGTGCGTCTGTACGTTCGGGTCTTTGCGATCGAGATAGTGAATCGACTGAATGCGGCGGATGGTGCGTGATTTACCGCGAATCAGCAGGGTTTCGGTGGTCGCCATATTGCCCTTGCGGGTGATTCCGTCCAGCAGATCGCCTTTGGTGATACCAGTGGCCGAGAAGATGACGTTATCGCTGCGCGCCATTTCGTCCAGACGCAGCACTTTATTGGCTTCGATGCCCATCGCTTTACAGCGCGCCAGTTCGTCTTCACCGATACGACGGTTCTCTGCGTTGTCGCCTTTGACATCGTGACGTGCCAGCAGACGGCCCTGCATATCGCCATCCAGCGCGCGAATCACGGCGGCTGACACTACGCCTTCCGGTGCGCCGCCGATGCCGTAGAGGACATCCACTTCGCTGTCTGGCATACAGGTCAGAATTGACGCTGCTACGTCGCCATCCGGGATAGCAAACACGCGCACGCCCAGCTGCTGCATATGCGCGATGGTGGCGTCGTGGCGCGGCTTCGCCAGAATAGTGACCGTGAGTTCGCTCAGCGGTTTACCCAGCGCAGCGGCGACGTTACGCAGGTTATCTTCCAGCGGCAGGTTGAGATCGATAGCGCCTTTTGCGCCCGGACCGACAATCAGCTTTTCCATGTACATATCTGGCGCGTTGAGGAAGCAGCCTTTATCGCCGACGGCCAGGACTGCCAGCGCGTTAGCCTGGCCCATGGCTGTCATGCGCGTACCTTCGATCGGGTCGACGGCGATATCCACCGCGTCGCCGTTGCCGGTACCGACTTTTTCGCCAATGAAGAGCATCGGCGCTTCGTCGATCTCGCCTTCGCCGATGACGATGGTGCCGTCAATATTGACCTGGTTGAGCATAATGCGCATCGCGTGGACGGCAGCGCCGTCAGCGATATTTTTATCGCCACGGCCTAACCATTTGTAGCCCGCCAGGGCGGCGGCTTCGGTTACGCGGGAAAATTCGATAGCAAGTTCACGTCTCATCAGATACTCATGCAGTCAAAAGGAATTGCACGAAGTTTATCACAGAGTGGGGGAGGGTGCGGTTTGATGCCCTCTCCGGGGGGAGAGGGCAGATAAGGCTTATTCGTCGTGATCTTCCCACGCCAGAGCGCGTTTTACCGCTTTTTTCCAGCCACTGTAGCGAACGTTACGCTCGGTGGTTTCGATGCCTGGGCGGAATTCACGTTCGATCACCGCTTTCTCCTGCAGCTCGTCAAGATTCTGCCAGAAGCCAACCGCCAGACCGGCCAGATACGCCGCACCCAACGCCGTCACTTCGCGGACTTCCGGGCGCTCAACGCGAGTGCCCAGAATGTCGGACTGGAACTGCATCAGGAAGTTATTCGCAACAGCACCACCGTCCACGCGCAGGGCGTGCAGACGGATGCCGGAGTCTGCCTGCATCGCTTCCAGGACATCGCGCGTCTGATAGGCGATGGATTCCAGCGTGGCGCGAATGATGTGGTTCGAGTTCACACCACGCGTCAGGCCGAAGATGGCACCACGAGCATACGGGTCCCAGTAGGGCGCGCCGAGACCCGTGAACGCGGGCACCACGTACACGCCGTTGGTGTCTTTCACTTTGGTCGCGAAATATTCGGAATCGAACGCATCGCTGATCAGCTTCATCTCGTCGCGCAGCCACTGAATGGACGCGCCCGCCATGAATACCGCGCCTTCCAGCGCATAGTTCACTTCACCTTTCGGACCGCAGGCGATGGTGGTCAGCAGGCCGTTGTCGGATTTCACCGCTTTCTCGCCGGTGTTCATCAGCATAAAGCAGCCGGTACCGTAGGTGTTTTTCGCCATCCCTTCTTTCACGCACAGCTGGCCAAACAGGGCCGCCTGCTGGTCACCGGCGATACCGGAGATGGGAATACGCGTGCCGCCTTTACCGCCAATGTTGGTCTGGCCGTAAACTTCGGAGGACTTGCGTACGTCCGGCAGCATGGCGCGAGGGATATCCAGCGCGTCCAGCATCTTGTCATCCCACTCAAGGGTGTTGATGTTGAACATCATGGTACGCGAGGCGTTAGTGTAGTCGGTGACGTGTACGCGTCCCTGGGTCATTTTCCAGATAAGCCAGGTGTCCACGGTGCCGAAAAGCAGTTCGCCGCGTTTTGCGCGCTCGCGGGAGCCTTCCACGTGGTCCAGAATCCACTTCACTTTGGTGCCGGAGAAGTACGGGTCCACCACCAGACCGGTGGCGTTGCGGATGTACTCTTCCATGCCGTCGCGCTTGAGCTTCTCGCAGATCTCCGCTGTGCGGCGGCACTGCCAGACGATGGCGTTGTAGATCGGTTTGCCGGTTTCGCGTTCCCAGACAATCGCCGTTTCACGCTGGTTGGTGATACCAATTGCGGCAATTTCGTCGGAGCTGATGTCGGCTTTCGCCAGCACTTCGACCAGGGTGGAGCTTTGGGTGGCCCAGATTTCCATCGGGTCGTGCTCAACCCAGCCTGGCTTCGGATAAATTTGTTCGAATTCGCGCTGCGACACGCTGACGATATTCGCGTCATGATCCATTACGACAGCGCGGGAGCTGGTAGTGCCCTGGTCGAGCGCAACGATATATTTTTTGTCGGTCATAGTATGTGTCCCGTAGTCAGATTACAGCGAAGCATTTTGTTGTGTGGCAGAGGTCGTTTCCTTCTCTTCTTCCACACAGGTGTCGCACGGTAAGTGGCGACCAATTAATTTACGATAGCCGAATGCACCCAGCGCAGCCCCTACAATCGGGCCAAACAGCGGCACCAGGAAGTAAGGAATATCTTTCCCACCGGTGAAGGCAACATCGCCCCAGCCAGCGAAGAACGCGAAGGTTTTCGGTCCAAGGTCACGCGCCGGGTTCATCGCAAAGCCGGTCAGCGGCCCCATGGATGCGCCGATTACTGCAATCAGCAGGCCGATCAGCAGCGGTGCCAGCGGGCCACGCGGAATGCCGTTGCCGTCATCGCCCAGCGCCATAATGACGCCCATCAGAATAGCGGTAATCACCATTTCAACCGCGAACGCCTGCACAAAATTGATATGTGGGTTCGGATACGTGGAGAAGATACCGGCCAGATCAAGACTTTCGACGCTGCCGCGCACCATATGATGCGTCTGTTCGAAGTCGATGAAAAGATTGTAATAAAGCCCGTAAACTAACGCCGCTGCGCAAAAGGCGCCGGCAAATTGCGAAATGATGAAAGGGACAACTTTGCGTTTGTCGAAGCACGCGAACAGCCACAGCGCGATGGTCACCGCCGGGTTAAGATGTGCGCCGGAAACCCCTGCGGTCAGGTAGATGGCCATCGCCACACCCAGACCCCAGATAATGCTGATTTCCCACTGGCCAAACGTGGCACCCGCCACTTTCAGTGCAGCGACACAGCCTACCCCGAAGAAAATCAACAACCCGGTACCAAGGAACTCGGCGATGCACTGGCCTTTTAAGGTTGATGTCTGACTCATAATCGGAATCCTGAAGAAAGATGAATGTTATTGTTAGCGCAGCGACTGAGCGGCCACGATGTCCTGTAGACATGGTGTTAATTTATCGTTAACGAGCAAAAACGAGAAATATCGAAATCAAAATGTGTGTGCTGCGTCAATAAAATGAGCGTTATCGCGCCATAAAGCGCATTTTTGCATCATTTTGCAAATGAGAGCTGAATCATTTCATTAACTAAAGTATTAACAATTTAGGGGTATATGCAGCGAACGCACCAGGACCAGGCCGAAAAGTGTTGCAAACCGCAATCTGCGCGGTGTGCCGCTGGACAGGGACGGCGGCGCTCCATACAATCGACAACTATATGTCGTGCGCGTTTTCGTTAAAGCGTCGCCTTGCAATTCAGGAGAGGTATGACCATGTCATTAGAAGTGTTTGAGAAACTGGAATCGAAAGTACAGCAGGCGATTGACACCATCACGCTGCTGCAGATGGAAATTGAAGAGCTGAAAGAGAAAAACAATTCGCTGTCGCAGGAAGTGCAGGCTGCACAACATGGCCGCGAAGAGCTCGAGCGCGAAAACAGCCAGCTGCGTGAGCAGCAGAACGGCTGGCAGGATCGTCTGCAGGCGCTGTTAGGGCGTATGGAAGAAGTTTAATTCCCCGTCCTCTTTCGCGCCGTAGCGGCTTTGCTATCGCGCGAAATCGTCAGGGGAAGGGTGACGCAGAAAAGTAGGCCGGGTAAGCGTAAACGCCACCCGGCTTTTTTATTACTCGATATCCAGCGGATCTTCGGAAAGGATAATCCCGGTATTGTCGGCGTAGAGATGGTCGCCCGAGAAGAAGGTTACGCCGCCGAAGTTGACGCGCACGTCACTTTCGCCGATGCCGTCACCCGCCGCGCCGACCGGAATCGCCGCGATGGCCTGGATGCCCAAATCCAGCTCTTCGAGATCGTCCACCTGACGCACCGCGCCATATACCACCAGACCTTCCCACTCGTTTTGCACGGCGAGACGGGCAAGGTCGGCATCGATTAACGCACGACGCATAGAACCCCCGCCATCGACCAGCAGAATGCGACCACGGCCGTTCTGTTCGAGAAGTTCATACAGCAACCCATTATCCTCGAAACATTTTACCGTGATGATCTGTCCGCCAAACGATGACCGTCCTCCAAAGTTGGAGAACAGCGGTTCCACGACGTTGACATCTTCCTGGTAGATGTCACAAAGCTCGGAAGTATCGTATTTCATAGGTTTAATGTCTGGTTGCTGCGAATGTGTTCAGTATATCGCGCGAAACGCATTGTTGGCAAAATCATCAATTGTTAATTGATATTTGTCAGTTAACCGATCGTCTGGCTTAACACAATTCCGATGACAAACAACAGGTTAGTCAGCAGCGCGCCTTTTACCGTGCGTTCGAGCATCGGCGGCATCGCGGCAGGACTCATCTCATGCATCACGAAACGGGCCTGTTTAATCAGCAGCGGTGCGGCCAGGACGAACAGCCAGCCCCAGATGCTGTGCAGTGAAATCAGGTTAAACAACGCCAGGCAGACCAGTGCACCCATCAGCAGAGCGGCGTGATAGCGACGCGCGTTGACCGGGCCTAAGCGCACTGCGAGGGTGTTTTTGCCGTTCAGACGGTCGCTGTCGATATCGCGCAGATTATTGATGTTCAATACTGCCGTCGCCAGTAAACCGCAGGCGGTGGCCGGCAGGAAAATGGCCGGGATCAGCGTGTGTGCCTGCAGATACCAGCTCCCCATGACGCTCAGCCAGCCGAAAAACACCAGCACGGAGATATCACCCAGGCCAATGTAACCGTAGGGACGCGTACCCACGGTGTAAGTGATTGCCGCCACGATAGCCAGCCCGCCCAGCACCATAAAGCCGATGAAATCCGCGGTGGTTTTACAGGCCACTGACACCAGCGACAGACCCGACAGACAGATCAGCACCACGGTGATAACCAGCGCGCGCTTCATCTGCGCCTGAGTAATCACCCCTTTTTGCATTCCGCGCAGCGGCCCGATACGGTCGGGTTTATCGCTGCCTTTCACCGCATCGCCATAGTCATTGGCGAGATTTGAGAGGATTTGCAGCAAACCGGCCGTGATAAGCGCCAGCCCGGCGACCAGCGGATCGAAATACCCCTGCCACCATGCCAGTGCGGAGCCAACGACGATGGCAGCGAATGCCAAAGGTAAGGTCTTAGGACGCAGGCTTTCCAGCCACGCCTGAGTACGGCTGATATCAGTCATAGTATTTAGCCAATAAAAATGGGGGCAGTAGCCCCCATCAATGATGATGAAATTACATTAAGCGCGATTATAGGATAAAACGGCTCAGATCTTCATCTGCCACTAACGCATCCAGATGTTTACTCACATAATCTGCATCAATGGTAATACTTTGACCGTTCAGATCGCTGGCTTCATAAGAGATATCTTCCACCAGACGCTCCAGCACCGTATGCAGACGACGCGCACCGATGTTCTCGGTGGTTTCGTTCACCTGCCACGCGGCCTGTGCGATGCGTTTGATACCGTCTTCGGTGAACTCAATGTTCACGCCTTCGGTCGCCATCAGCGCTTTGTACTGCACGGTGATGGAGGCATTTGGCTCGGTCAGGATGCGCTCGAAATCTTCGGTGGTGAGCGCCTGCAGCTCAACGCGAATTGGCAGACGGCCCTGCAGTTCCGGGATTAAATCGGAAGGCTTAGCCACCTGGAATGCGCCAGATGCGATAAACAGGATGTGGTCGGTTTTGACCATGCCGTGTTTGGTCGATACGGTACAGCCCTCAACCAGCGGCAGCAGGTCGCGCTGAACGCCTTCGCGGGACACGTCCGGGCCGTTGGATTCGCCGCGCTTACAGATTTTGTCGATTTCATCGATGAACACGATACCGTGCTGTTCAACCGCGTCGATAGCGTCTTGTTTCAGCTCTTCCGGGTTCACCAGTTTTGCCGCTTCTTCTTCGATCAGCAGCTTCATCGCGTCTTTGATTTTCAGCTTACGCGGTTTTTGCTTCTGGCCGCCCAGGTTCTGGAACATGGACTGCAGCTGGCTGGTCATCTCTTCCATGCCCGGAGGGGACATGATTTCGACACCCATAGGTGCCGCGGCGAGATCGATTTCAATCTCTTTGTCGTCCAGCTCTCCTTCACGCAGTTTTTTGCGGAAGGACTGGCGCGCCGCAGAAGGCTCAGCCGGTTGCTCGGACTGTCCCCAGTTATTTTTCGCCGGTGGGATCAGCACGTCGAGAATGCGCTCTTCCGCCATCTCTTCAGCGCGGTAGCGGTTTTTCTCGATCGACTGAATGCGCACCATTTTAATCGCAGAGTCGGTCAGATCGCGGATGATGGAATCCACTTCTTTCCCCACGTAGCCCACTTCGGTGAACTTGGTGGCTTCGACTTTGATGAACGGCGCGTTGGCGAGTTTCGCCAGACGACGGGCGATTTCGGTTTTACCGACACCGGTCGGGCCGATCATCAGAATGTTTTTTGGCGTCACTTCATGGCGCAGCTCTTCGTCGAGCTGCATGCGGCGCCAGCGGTTACGCAGGGCAATGGCAACGGAGCGTTTCGCGTTATCCTGGCCAATGATGTGCTTGTTCAGCTCGCTGACAATTTCGCGTGGGGTCATTTCAGACATGGGAGATCCTTACGCTTTAGAGTTCAATTCTTCGATGGTATGGAAGTGGTTGGTGTAGATGCAGATATCACCTGCAATACCCAACGCCTTCTCGGCAATTTCGCGGGCGCTCAGTTCGGTATTTTCCAGCAGAGCGCGCGCTGCGGCCTGGGCGTAAGGACCGCCGGAGCCGATAGCAATCAGATCGTTTTCTGGCTGAACGACGTCGCCATTACCGGTAATGATCAGCGACGCGTTTTCATCGGCAACGGCCAGCAGCGCTTCAAGTTTGCGCAGCATGCGGTCTGTACGCCAGTCTTTCGCCAGCTCAACGGCGGCTTTGACCAGATGGCCCTGATGCATTTCCAGTTTACGTTCAAACAGTTCAAACAGCGTAAAGGCGTCAGCGGTGCCGCCAGCGAAACCGGCGATCACTTTGTCGTTATACAGACGGCGAACTTTCTTCACGTTGCCTTTCATGACGGTATTACCCAGCGTGGCCTGGCCGTCGCCGGCAATTACCACATGGCCGTTACGGCGTACACTTACAATTGTTGTCACGAGCAGACCCCCTGGTTACAAATTGGGAACAGATACCCCGAGCCTGTGCTCGGGGCTGAATAGAATGATAGATGGGGGGGATTTTGGGGGTTTCAACCCCCAGAAGCGAGTCGAATGCAGTTTGTGTGGCCGGCGATCTTCAGACGGCTAATGGTCCCATCGGCATTATCTTTGCCTTTGACCGGGCCAATGACCACGCGATTCCAGCCGTTATTGGTGGTAATGCGTGAATCAAATCCTTCGAACGCGAGCTGGGCGCGCACGGTTTCGGCCTGCTCGGCACCTTTAAACGAACCGCACTGAACCATCCAGCGGCGCTCATCTTTTTTCTCTGCCGTCTGCTTCGGTGCCTCGGTTGCCTGTGCCACCGGTGCGCTCTGCTGTGGCTGCGCTTTAGGCTGCTGCGCGGCGGTATGCGCAGGCGTTTGCAGCAGATCCTGATACGGCTGAGTCGACGTCGCCGGTTTTTGCGTTTGCGTTTTCGGCGGCTGTTGAACTGGCTGAGTCTGCACCGTACGCGTTTGTTGCTGCGGCTGCTGATACGGTTGTTCCGTCACGCGCGGCTGCGTACGAGGCTGCTGCACTGGCTGTGTTTGCGTCCACTGCTGCTGTTGTTGCTGTTGCACTTGCTGCTGAACCTGGCGCTGACGTTGCAGGGTTTGCTGGCGCTGCTGCGGCGTCTGTTCATTCCACGGTACTTCGTTCAGCTGAGTTGGCTGCTGGCGCATGTCGGCCTGCATCTGGGCCAGCAGCTGGCGTTGTTCGTTGGTCAGCTGATCGGCGTTTTTCACTTCGCCACCGGCGGAAGGCTCAGTGGGCGCACGCACACCCGGCTGACGGCTCTCCAGCTCTTTGATATAGCGCCAGCGCTCTTCCGGTTTTGGCGGCAAACCATTGCCTACGACCTTGTTGCCCTGAAGGGCTTCAGCATCTTCTTTCTTGTGGTGAGTAATAAAGTACAGACCACCGATGAAGGCCACCAGAACGGCGGCAGCAATCGCGACCATTGCTGGCGAGACAGAGGGCAGGCTACGCTGCTTGCTCCGTGAGGTGCTCTTTTTGCGTCGCGAAGGTGCCGGCTGGCCGCGACGTACATAATCTCGTTGTGCCACTATCGTTTCGCTGTATTTATTCGTTCGTCAGCCCGCCATGTTACTTAAGCGGCGGGCCTTTGACCAGATAAGGGAGTCTGAAAGACATTTACTTTAAGTAAGCGCCTGTGTGGAGCCTCGAATGATCAGCTCGCAATCGAGTAAACGCGAGCCGCTGCTGACCGTTTGACCGTGCAGCTGATCGAGAAGCAAGAGCATCGCTTCGCGGCCGATGTCGTAGCGCGGCTGTGCGACCGTCGAGAGCGGCGGATCGCAAAACTCGGAGAGCGAAATGTTATCGAAGCCAATGATCGACAAGTCTTTTGGCACCCGCAGACCGCGACGTTTGGCGTAGGACAATGCGCCTAGTGCCATCACATCACTGTGACAGAACACGGCGGTTGGCGGCTCTGGTTGCGCGAGTAATTTTTCCAGCGCGAGGCCACCGGCTTCGAGGGTGAAATCGCCACGGGCGATGTAATGTGGATCGACCGTCACACCCGCGCGACGCAGCGCCTGAACGTAACCCTGCAGGCGATAGTGGCACAGCGGCATCTCTTCCGGCCCGGCGATACAGCCAATGCGCTTATGCCCCAGCTCCTGAAGATAATTCACGGCGTTAAAGGCGGCGGTGAGGTTATCGATGTGGACGGTCGGCAGCTCCAGTTCTGGCGCGAACTCGTTCGCCATTACCATCGGCGGCAGATTGCGCTGTTCTTCGATACTGGCATCAAACGGCAGGCGCGAGCCGAGCAGTAGCATGCCGTCGATCTGCTTGGTGATAATCAGGTCAATAAAGGTTTTTTCTTGCTGATTCTGGTGGGCACAATCGCCGATCAGCACCAGATAGCCTTGTTTCGCAGCGGTCACTTCAATGCCACGGATTATTTCGCTGAAGAAGGGATCGCAAATATCCGGCACGATAACCAGAATTGTACGCGATTCGTTACGCTTTACATTACGCCCCATTGCTTGCGGCAAATAGCCCACTTCCAGCGCCGCCTGCTCGACGCGATTGCGCGTCGCCTGAGAGACTTTATCCGGGTTCATTAATGCGCGGGACACCGTTGCCGTGGATACTTTGGCTCTCTGGGCAACGTCTTTCATGGTCGCCGAAGCAACCTCTTTCCTGGACTTCAACGTCTTCTCCTCGCAGGACCACCGAACTTCTGACGCATCCATTTTTACAGATAGTTTGTGGAAGCGGTTACAGAATTTTCATAAAAAGTGTGAGGTGCGTTAAATTTTTCGATCACTCTCGCAGCAATCGTTAACCTTCAATCGGATCGACGTCGAGAACCCACTTCACTTTGCGCGCCTCGGGCAGGGTATTGATCAGCGCCAGCGTGCCGCTGATGACGTGTTGCAGACGTACACGCGACGGGTGCTGGAGCAGAATCTGCCAGCGATAGCGGCCACCGCGTTTAGGGGCCAGCGCCGGGACCGGGCCTAATATCCACAGCTGATTGTCCACCAGCGGGCTGGCCTGCAGCAGATTGCGAAGCTGCTGCAGGAAAAGTGGGGCCTGCTGATTGTTATGATCTTCAGCGCGGATAATCACATGGCTGGTCCACGGCGGCAGCTGCAGGGTCTGACGCTCGGCCAGCGCCTGCTCGGCAAACGCGTCGTAGCCTTTATGCAGCAAGGTTTGCAGCAGCGGATGTTCAGGATGATGGGTTTGCAGCACCACTTCGCCCTGTTTTCCGGCACGTCCGGCGCGGCCTGCAACCTGGGTATAGAGCTGGGCAAAGCGCTCGGCGGAACGGAAATCGGCGGAGAACAGTGCGCCATCTACATCCAGCAATGCCACCAGCGTCACGTCCGGGAAGTGATGGCCTTTGGCCAGCATTTGCGTACCAATCAGAATACGCGCACCGCCGCGATGCACTTCGGCCAGCTGTTGTTCCAGCGCCCCTTTACGGCTGGTGGTATCGCGATCGATACGCGACAGCGGTACGCCGGGGAAGAACGGCGCGAGCGCCTGTTCAAGCTGCTCGGTACCCAGACCCACAGGCACCATATGCGTGGAGCCGCACGACGGGCACTGGCGCGGCACCGGGCGCTGGCTGTCACAGTGGTGGCAGCGCAGATGATGCTGCGCCTGGTGCAGGGTGTAGTAGTGATCGCAGCGCGGGCACTCGGCAATCCAGCCGCAGTCGTGGCACAGCAGCGTCGGCGCGAACCCACGGCGGTTCAGGAACAGAATCACCTGGTTGTCGGCCTGTAAATGCTGACGCATACGGCTGATGAGCGCGGGAGCCAGCCCCGCCTGCACCGGCTGACCTTTCAGATCCAGCACGTGCTGCGTCGCCGGGCGTGCATTTCCCGCGCGGCGCGTCAGACGCAGCATGTGATATTTGCGCTGACGCACGTTGTGCAGCGTTTCCAGCGCAGGCGTTGCTGAGCCAAGAATAATCGGAATCTGTTCGCTGTGCGCCCGATACACCGCCAGATCGCGAGCATGATAACGCCAGCCTTCCTGCTGCTTATAGGAGCTGTCGTGCTCTTCGTCGATCACGATGACGCCAAGATTTTTAAAGGGTGTAAAGAGGGATGAACGGGTGCCAATCACAATTGCGGCCTCACCGTTTTTGGCTTTCAGCCAGGCGCTGAGGCGCTCGGTGTCGTTTAAACCGGAGTGCAGCACCTCCACCGGGGCGTTAAAGCGTTCGCGAAAACGGGCGATAGTTTGTGGCGTGAGGCCGATTTCCGGCACCATCACCAGCGCCTGTTTGCCCTGAGCGAGCACGTTTTCGAGAATGCTCAGATAGACTTCAGTCTTACCGGACCCGGTGACGCCCGCGAGTAACCAGGCAGAGAAACGGTCGGAGGCGCTGTGAATGGCCCCTACGGCGGTGGCCTGCTCGGTGTTAAGACGCAGGCGGTCGCCCGCCACGGAAAACCCGGTGCGCCAGTCCACCAGCGCCGGGGATTCGCTGGCCAGCTCGCACAGACCTTTCTTGCGTAACCCTTGCAGCGCCGCGTCGTTAAAATCCAGGTCAGTCACCTGATGACGCCAAATCCTTCCCTGACGCAGCGCGGCAAGCGCCTGCTGCTGTTTAGGAGAGCGCTTAAGGCTGTTAATATCCACGGCCTGGCCCTGCTCGGTGGCAAACCAGTACCACATCGCCGCGTGGCTGGCGCTTTTGCCCTGACGCAGCAGAATCGGCAGGGCGTGGAACAGCACGTCGCCAATCGGGTGATGATAATAATCAGCGGCCCACAGCAGCAGTCGCCAGACACTGGACGAGTAAACTGGCTCGTCGTCCAGAACTTCGACCACGGCTTTCAGTTCGTTGAGGGGCAGCTCGCTTTTATCGCTTACTGATACTACGATCCCGACGCGCTGCTGCTTACCAAAGGGCACGCTCACGCGACAGCCCGCTTTGACGCTCATGCTGTCGGGCAGCAGATAGTCAAAGGTGCGGGGAAGCGGAACGGGCAGGGCAACGTGAGCGACGGGCATCGAATCTTCCTGACTTGAAAAGTGGCGCGTTAGTATACACATTAGTTGCTGTAGGCGTGCGGATCAGTTTGCATACGCTGGTTGAATTCTGTATGATTCGCCGCCTTTGGTGTAGGTTTATCCGCATCAAAATAGCTATTACCCGAAGATTTCGCGCTGCTGGAATGCAGCTAACGCAGAAGCGGCGAGGAAGGCTACGGGCAATTATTAACATCGCGTGGTGTCTGGCGTTAGGGCTGGAAGAGCGACGCGGCCTTAACTGAGGTTCTCCCCATGAAAAAAGATATTCACCCGAAATACGATTTTATTACTGCAAACTGCTCTTGCGGTAACGCGATCAAAATCCGCTCTACAGTGGGTCACGATCTGAACCTGGACGTTTGTGGTCAATGCCACCCGTTCTACACTGGTAAGCAGCGTGATGTTGCAACCGGTGGCCGTGTTGACCGCTTCAACAAGCGTTTCAGCATCCCGGGCGCTAAATAAGCTACCCGAAAAAAAAGCGCCGAAAGGCGCTTTTTTTGTGCCTGTAATATCCTTCCTGAATAAATCCGCATTTAATATTTATCTTAAAAATAAATAACCAGGTACTGTTGTATTTAATATATTCGTCTGGTGTATTCTTTAACGGTTAGTGAACTGCATCTTCGTATTCTTTAATTCTTTGCCATTGTTTTTCTTTGTGTGTCAAAAAATAAAAGGTTTCCCTCATTGCGTAAAATTACACTTCGCTCGACATAAATTCTTATTTGCCATTTCATCTGCAATGGCTTTCAGGGCGCGTTTACTTCGAGGGAACTGTTATGAAAATGAAGCAACTGTTATTTGTGCTGCCATTATTATCTTGTGCGGCGCAAGCGGGATACGTTGATTACCGACACGAGTATTATGACGACGGGCGTAACTACGACCGTGTGTACATGTCACATCGCTTTGGCACTGGGTTCGGCGTGGCTGTGGAGGCGGTATCTCGCTCCGATGAGAAGCAGTCTAACGACGCGCTTAATAATATGGAAAGTAACAGCAACGAATATACCGCCAGCTATCAGTTCACCTGGCAAAATTTTATCTGGCAACCGGGTGTCGCTGTAGAAATGGGTGACGACATGACCATTTATAAGCCTTATCTGCGCGTGCAATATAATATTAATGACAGCTGGTGGACGGCTTTCCGTTATCGTACAGAATACACACGCCGTAACGCGGATGGTAAAGATGACCGTATGGTTTATCGCCCGGAAATGTGGCTAGGTTATAATATTGATAACTGGATGTTCGAGCTGAACGGAATTTATAAGTTCGCCGACAACGAAAATCTGTATAACAATAAAAAAGAAGATTACGAATATAACTTCCGCGTGGCTTATAACATCGACTCATGGATCCCGTTTATCGAAGTGGGCAACGTCTCTTCAGGCTATAACACGGCCACCAGCGACGATCGCCAGACGCGTCTGCGTGTCGGCCTGGGCTACAACTTCTAAGAAACCATCCCGCTGAGTCACCTCAGCGGGATCACACCGCAGTTAGTATTCCCACGTATCCGGGTCGATACCCAGTTCACGCATGATCACTTTCGCCGCTTCCGGGATTTCATCGCTACGCTCTTTGCGCAGGTCTTCATCGTTCGGCAACGGCTGACCAGTAAACGCATGCAGAAATGCTTCGCACAGCAGTTCGCTGTTGGTCGCGTGACGCAGGTTGTTCACCTGACGACGCGTGCGTTCATCGGTGAGGATCTTCAACACCTTCAGAGGAATGGAAACCGTAATTTTCTTTACTTGTTCACTCTTCTTACCGTGCTCAGCGTATGGGCTGATATATTCGCCGCTCCATTCAGCCATGAGACCTTTAATCCTCTTTGTCATTAATAAAGGCTAAAACCTTACCTTTGATAAGGCTTTTAACCGTAATCTCGCGTAGTTTACCGTAAGGACGATACCGTGACACGGATATTGCGTCGGCGGCGTGTCCTAAAGCATGTAATTTTAACGGCTATTCTCGCATTGCTCAATCTATACGCAAAGAAGTTTAGATGTCCAGATGTATTGACGTCTATAGTTTCAGTGTTTACTCTGGTGCCTGACTTTTCACCTCTTTCGCCAGGAAGCCTTCACCATGACGCGTAAACAGGCCACTATCGCAGTGCGTAGCGGATTAAATGATGACGAGCAGTACGGCTGCGTTGTCCCGCCGATTCATCTTTCCAGTACTTACAATTTCACCGGATTTAATGAACCCCGTGCGCATGACTACTCGCGTCGTGGCAACCCTACGCGTGACGTGACCCAGCGCGCGCTGGCGGAGCTGGAAGGCGGTGCAGGCGCGGTACTGACCAATACCGGCATGTCAGCCATTCACCTGGTGACGACCGTGTTCCTGAAACCTGGCGATCTGCTGGTGGCTCCGCATGACTGTTACGGCGGCAGCTACCGTCTGTTCGACAGCCTGGAAAAACGCGGCTGTTACCGTGTTTTATTCGTCGATCAGAATGACGAAAAAGCGCTACAACAGGCGCTGGCCCAAAAGCCAAAGCTGGTTCTGGTGGAAAGTCCAAGCAATCCATTACTGCGCGTTGTCGATATTGCGAAAATTTGTCAGCTCGCAAGGGATGCGGGAGCGATAAGTGTAGTGGATAATACGTTCCTCAGTCCGGCGCTTCAGAACCCGCTTTCGCTGGGTGCGGATCTGGTATTGCATTCATGCACCAAATATTTGAACGGCCACTCGGACGTGGTCGCCGGGGTGGTGATTGCAAAAGATCCGGAGGTTGTCACTGAACTGGCATGGTGGGCCAATAACATTGGCGTCACCGGCAGCGCGTTCGATAGCTATCTGCTGCTGCGCGGTCTGCGTACACTGTCGCCGCGCATGGAAGTGGCACAGCGTAATGCCCAGGCGATTGTCGAGTTCCTGAAAAAGCAGCCGCTGGTGAAAAAGTTATATCACCCGTCGCTGCCGGAAAATCAGGGCCACGAGATTGCCGCGCGCCAGCAGAAAGGTTTTGGCGCGATGTTAAGTTTTGAACTGGATGGCGATGAGCAAACGCTGCGTCGCTTCCTGAGCGGGTTGTCACTGTTTACGCTGGCGGAATCCTTAGGGGGAGTCGAAAGCTTGATCTCCCACGCCGCGACAATGACGCACGCAGGCATGGCGCCAGAGGCGCGTGCCGCCGCCGGAATTTCCGAGACGCTGTTACGCATCTCAACCGGTATTGAAGACTGTGAAGATTTAATTGCCGATCTGGAAAATGCCTTCCGGGTCGCAGCCAAGGGGTAATCATGAGTGTGATAGCGCAGGCAGGGGCGAAGGGTCGCCAGCTGCACAAGTTTGGTGGTAGTAGTCTTGCTGATGTGAAATGTTACCTGCGTGTCGCAGGGATCATGGCGGAGTATTCGATGCCGGGCGACATGATGGTTGTCTCGGCGGCAGGCAGCACTACCAACCAGTTGATTAGCTGGCTGAAATTAAGCCAGACCGATCGCCTTTCTGCGCATCAGGTTCAACAAACGTTACGCCGCTATCAGAGCGATCTGATCGCCGGCCTGCTGCCTGCGGACGCGGCAGACAGCCTCATCAGCGCATTTGTTCACGATCTGGAGCGTCTGGCCGGATTACTGGACAGCGGCGTGACCGAAGCGGTTTACGCAGAAGTGGTCGGCCACGGTGAAGTCTGGTCTGCGCGCCTGATGGCGGCAGTCCTCGAGCAGCAAGGGCTGGAGGCCGCATGGCTGGACGCGCGCGATTTCCTGCGCGCTGAGCGTGCGGCGCAACCGCAGGTCGACGAGGGCCTCTCTTATCCTCTGCTGCAACAGCTGCTGGTGCAGCATCCGGGCAAACGCATCGTCGTGACGGGCTTTATCAGCCGCAGCAACGCGGGCGAAACCGTGCTGCTGGGCCGTAACGGCTCGGACTACTCGGCAACGCAAATCGGTGCGCTGGCGGGGGCGTCTCGCGTCACTATCTGGAGCGATGTGGCCGGGGTGTATAGCGCCGACCCGCGCAAAGTAAAAGATGCCTGTCTGCTGCCGCTGCTGCGTCTGGACGAAGCCAGTGAGCTGGCGCGTCTGGCAGCACCGGTGCTGCACGCCCGTACCTTACAGCCTGTTTCGGGCAGCGATATCGACCTGCAGCTGCGCTGTAGCTACACCCCAGATAAAGGTTCGACCCGCATCGAACGCGTACTGGCCTCGGGCACAGGTGCACGCATCGTGACCAGTCACGATGATATTTGCCTGATCGAATTCCAGGTGCCTGCCGGACAAGATTTCAAACTGGCGCACAAAGATATCGACCTGATCCTCAAGCGTGCCCAGGTGCGCCCTCTGGCCGTTGGCGTGCACAATGACCGCCAGCTGCTGCAGTTCTGCTACACCGCCGAAGTGGCTGACAGCGCGCTGAAAATCCTTGATGAAGCCGGATTGCCGGGCGAACTTCGCCTGCGTCAGGGGCTGGCGCTGGTCGCGATGGTCGGCGCGGGTGTCACCCGTAACCCGCTCCATTGCCACCGTTTCTGGCAACAGCTGAAAGGCCAGCCGGTGGAGTTCACCTGGCAGTCGGAAGAGGGCATCAGCCTGGTCGCCGTGCTGCGTAAAGGCCCAACCGAGAGCCTGATTCAGGGGCTGCACACCACCCTGTTCCGCGCGGAAAAACGTATCGGCCTGGTGTTGTTCGGTAAGGGGAATATCGGTTCCCGCTGGCTGGAGCTGTTTGCCCGCGAGCAAACGACGCTCTCTGCACGCACCGGTTTTGAATTTGTATTGGCGGGCGTGGTGGACAGCCGCCGTAGCCTGCTGAACTACGACGGGCTGGACGCCAGCCGCGCGCTCGCATTTTTCAACGATGAAGCGGTCGAGCAGGACGAAGAGTCCCTGTTCCTGTGGATGCGCGCGCACCCGTACGACGATCTGGTCGTGCTGGACGTCACTGCCAGCGAGCAGTTGGCCGATCAGTACCTCGATTTTGCCAGCCACGGTTTCCACGTCATCAGCGCGAACAAACTGGCCGGCGCAAGCAGCACCGATAAATACCGCCAAATCCACGACGCGTTTGAAAAAACCGGTCGTCACTGGCTGTATAACGCCACTGTGGGTGCCGGTCTACCGGTGAACCACACCGTGCGCGACCTGATCGACAGCGGCGACAGCATTCTGGCAATCAGCGGTATCTTCTCCGGTACCCTCTCCTGGCTGTTCCTGCAGTTTGACGGCACCGTTCCGTTTACGGACCTGGTGGACCAGGCGTGGCAGCAGGGGCTGACGGAGCCGGACCCGCGCGTGGATCTCGCCGGAAAAGACGTGATGCGCAAGCTGGTCATTCTGGCGCGCGAAGCGGGTTACGATATTGAGCCAGGCCAGGTGCGTGTGGAGTCGCTGGTTCCGGCCGGTTGCGAAGAGGGGTCAGTCGATCACTTCTTCGAGAACGGTGAGGAGCTGAACGAACAGATGGTGTCACGCCTGGAAGCTGCACGCGAAATGGGGCTGGTTCTGCGCTATGTGGCCCGTTTTGACGCTAACGGTAAAGCCCGCGTGGGTGTTGAGGCCGTTCGCCCTGAGCATCCTCTGGCGGCGTTGCTGCCGTGCGATAACGTCTTCGCCATCGAAAGCCGCTGGTACCGTGATAACCCGCTGGTGATTCGTGGGCCAGGCGCGGGGCGCGACGTCACCGCCGGGGCGATTCAGTCAGACATTAATCGCCTGGCGCAGCTGCTGTAGTCTTTTTGATTCCCTCTCCCGACGGGAGAGGGCAAGGGTGAGGGCGCCAGACCGCGCTCACCCTGCACTTCTCCCCGCCATCATGAACGTTCTTCATCTTTCCTGAACATTCCTCACCGTTAATGCCGATGATTTCTGTTGACGTCATCCCGCTTTTCCGTCATTTTTACATCCAGACGTCTAAATGGATAGATGTTTATAAACAGCAATAATTATCACGCGATTGATGAGGTAAGGTATGAGCTTTTTTCACGCCAACCAGCGGGAAGCCCTGAATCAGAGCCTGGCTGAAGTGCAGGGCCAGATTAACGTCTCTTTTGAATTCTTTCCGCCGCGCACCAGTGAAATGGAGCAAACCCTGTGGAGCTCTATCGATCGCCTGAGCAGCCTGAAACCGAAGTTCGTCTCTGTGACTTACGGCGCCAACTCCGGTGAGCGCGACCGTACGCACAGCATTATTAAAGGCATTAAGGATCGCACCGGTCTGGAAGCGGCACCGCATCTGACCTGTATCGACGCGACCCGCGACGAACTGCGCACTATCGCCCAGGACTACTGGGACAACGGCATTCGCCATATCGTCGCCCTGCGCGGCGACCTGCCACCGGGCAGTGGCAAACCGGACATGTACGCAACCGACCTGGTGGCGTTACTGAAAGAGGTCGGCGATTTTGATATCTCTGTGGCGGCGTATCCGGAAGTGCATCCGGAAGCGAAAAGCGCGCAGGCCGATCTGCTCAACCTGAAACGCAAAGTGGATGCCGGTGCAAACCGTGCGATCACACAGTTCTTCTTCGACGTGGAAAGTTATCTGCGTTTCCGCGACCGCTGCATCACGGCGGGCATTGATGTTGAGATCATTCCAGGCATCCTGCCGGTGTCCAACTTCAAGCAGGCGAAGAAATTCGCCGACATGACCAACGTGCGCATCCCGCTGTGGATGTCAAAAATGTACGAAGGGCTGGACGATGATGCCGAAACGCGCAAGCTGGTCGGTGCCAATATCGCGATGGACATGGTGAAGATTTTAAGCCGTGAAGGGGTCAAAGACTTCCATTTCTACACCCTGAATCGCGCCGAAATGAGTTACGCCATCTGCCACACCCTCGGCGTTCGCCCTGGCCTGTAATCGACAAACCCTCTTCGGAGGGTTTTTTATTTTCTTCTCCCTCCGCTTCCCCCGTCATATCAACGCCACCGCCACTGCACACAATAGGCAGATAATTTCTAGGGTCAATTAAACGGAAATAACTATCGAATCCGTGCGTTATCTCAACTATACCTTCTAAGCAGAGGTGTATATCTTTAAGCTAAATACTGTAGAGGGAGCATGAGAGATGAGCACAGACGATACCCATAACACGTTATCAACCGGACAGTGCCCTTTTCATAAAGGCGGGCCTGACCAAAGCGCGGGCGCTGGCACGAACAGCCGCGACTGGTGGCCCAAGCAACTTCGCGTCGATCTTTTGAATCAACATTCCAACCGTTCTAACCCGCTGGGTGAAGACTTCGACTACCGCAAAGAATTCAGCAAACTTGATTACTCCGCCCTCAAAGGCGATCTCAAAGCCCTTCTGACCGATTCTCAACCGTGGTGGCCTGCCGACTGGGGCAGCTACGCGGGCCTGTTTATCCGTATGGCATGGCATGGCGCAGGCACCTACCGTTCCGTTGACGGTCGCGGCGGTGCAGGGCGCGGTCAACAGCGTTTTGCACCTTTAAACTCCTGGCCGGACAACGTCAGCCTTGATAAAGCGCGCCGTCTGTTATGGCCGATTAAGCAAAAATACGGACAGAAAATCTCCTGGGCCGACCTGTTTATCCTGGCCGGTAACGTGGCGCTGGAAAACTCCGGCTTCCGTACCTTTGGTTTTGGTGCCGGGCGTGAAGATGTCTGGGAACCGGATCTGGATGTGAACTGGGGTGATGAAAAAACCTGGCTGGCTCATCGTGATCCGGAAGCGCTGGCGAAACGTCCGTTAGCCGCGACTGAAATGGGGCTGATTTACGTCAACCCGGAAGGGCCAAATGCCAGCGGTGAACCGCTGTCTGCGGCGGCGGCTATTCGCGCCACCTTCGGCAACATGGGTATGAACGACGAAGAGACCGTGGCCCTGATCGCGGGCGGTCACACGCTGGGTAAAACCCACGGCGCCGCAGAAGCGACGCATGTTGGCGTTGATCCAGAAGCCGCACCGATTGAATCTCAAGGTTTAGGCTGGGCGAGCACCCACGGCAGCGGCGTGGGCGCAGACGCTATCACTTCCGGTCTGGAAGTGGTCTGGACGCAAACCCCAACTCAGTGGAGCAACTACTTCTTCGAGAACCTGTTCAAATTCGAATGGGTGCAGACGCGCAGTCCGGCAGGCGCAATTCAATTCGAAGCTGTCGACGCGCCAGAGATGATTCCTGATCCGTTCGACCCGTCGAAAAAACGTAAGCCAACCATGCTGGTCACCGACCTGACCCTGCGTATGGACCCGGAATTCGAGAAGATTTCTCGTCGTTTCCTCAACGATCCGCAGGCGTTCAACGAAGCCTTTGCCCGCGCGTGGTTCAAACTGACGCACCGTGATATGGGGCCAAAAGCGCGGTACATCGGTCCGGAAGTCCCGAAAGAAGATCTGATCTGGCAGGACCCGCTGCCGCAGGCATTCTTCCAGCCAACGGCTGCGGACATCGAAAGCCTGAAAGCAGAAATTGCAGCTTCCGGGCTGTCCGTTAGCGAACTGGTGTCGGTTGCCTGGGCATCGGCCTCCACCTTCCGTGGTGGCGATAAACGCGGGGGGGCCAACGGGGCGCGTCTGGCGCTGGCACCGCAGCGCGACTGGGATGTTAACGCCGCTGCAGCACGCGCGTTGCCAACCCTTGAGGGCATCTATAAATCTGCCCATAAAGCGTCTCTGGCCGACATCATCGTGCTGGCCGGTGTGGTGGGTGTTGAACAGGCTGCGAAAGCGGCAGGGGTTTACATCACCGTACCGTTTACGCCGGGCCGCGTGGATGCGCGTCAGGATCAGACGGATATCGAAATGTTTGAGCTGCTCAAGCCGGTTGCCGATGGTTTCCGTAACTATCGCGCTCAGCAGAACAGCGCGACGACAGAATCTCTGCTGATCGACAAAGCCCAGCAGCTGACGCTCACTGCGCCAGAAATGACTGCGCTGGTGGGTGGGATGCGTGTTCTGGGGGCCAACTTTGACGGCAGTCAGAACGGTGTCTTCACCGATCGCGTTGGCGTGCTCAGCAACGATTTCTTCGTCAATCTGCTGGATATGAACACTCAATGGAAAGCCACCGATGACTCAAATGAGCTGTTTGCTGGCAGCGATCGTCAAAGCGGAGAGGTGAAATACACCGCAACGCGTGCCGATCTGGTGTTCGGTTCTAACGCGGTTCTGCGTGCACTGGCAGAAGTGTATGCCAGCCAGGATGCCGGTGAGAAATTCGTGAAGGACTTTGTCGCCGCCTGGGTGAAAGTGATGAATCTGGACCGTTTCGACCTGCTGTAATTCAGTACAGATGAAAATCCCCGCTCTGGCGGGGATTTTTTTATTCTGCGGCGGCTGTGCTTGTGTGCTCCTAAGCAGTTCGTAGGCCGGGTTAGCGCAGTGCCACCCGGCGACAGGAATTACTCCCACTCATGTAAAAAACGCTGCCCGTACTGATCGGCAACCAGCAGTGCTGCGTACACCTGATCCGGCGTCACCCCGCCAGGCATGTTGTGAATCGTCTCGCCTTCTGCGCATGACGCTTCTGCCACCAGACGCATTTTGCCCGGAATATCCTCTTTGATATCCAGCTGCGCCAGCGTGATCGGCAATCCGACGCTATGGCACAGCGCGGCCACCGTTTCGATCTCCTCAACCGGGGCATTTTCCAGCACCAGCTGGGTGAGGGTGCCAAACGCGACTTTTTCACCGTGGTAATAGTGGTGCGCATCAGGGATGGCCGTCAGACCGTTGTGGATCGCATGCGCTGCGGCTAATCCGCCGCTCTCAAAGCCGACGCCGCTCAGATAGGTGTTGGCTTCGATCACGCGCTCAAGGGCGGGGGTCACGACATGCTGTTCGGCGGCGAGCATCGCTTTTTCGCCTTCCTGAATAAGCGTGTTGTAGCACAGCTCGGCCAGAGCCAATGCGGCCTGGGTACATTTCCCGCCCGCCATAGTGGTGGCGCCGCTGCGGGAGCAGGCGCGTGCTTCGAACCAGGTTGCCAGCGCATCGCCGATCCCTGCCGCTAACAGGCGGGCAGGCGCACCGGCCACGACTTTGGTGTCGACGATAACCATGTTCGGATTGTGCGGCAGCATCAGATAACGATCGAACTCGCCGCTGTCGGTGTAGATGACTGAAAGGGCGCTGCACGGTGCATCCGTTGAGGCAATGGTCGGCGCGATAGCGACCGGCACATCCATAAAGTGGGCGAGCGCCTTGGCCGTATCCAGCGTCTTCCCGCCGCCAATACCTAAAACGGCCTGGCAATCGGCGCTTTTTGCCAGCTTGCGCAGACGATCAATTTCCGTCTGGGAGCATTCGCCGCCAAACGGAGCGATTTCGACATGCAGTTCAGCATTTTTGAAGCTTTGACGCAGCGTCTCTTCGGCAAAGCCGAGAACGAATTTATCACCGACAACCAGCCAGCGCGCGGCCAGCGGTTTCAGGTAGTCACCAAGGCGGCTGAGAACATCCGCGCCCTGAATGTATTTTCCCGGTGATTGAATGATACGGTCCATAACGTTTCTCCTTTAGAGATTGAGGTTACCAAACGCGTTTTTCCAGTCGTGCTCGAACTTCTCTATTGCTGACTCTACCGCTGGCGTGCCGAGCATTTGTTGCGCTACATCTAAAGGAAGTGTGATTGCCTCACATCCGGTGAGCAGGCAGTCGAGAGCCTGACGCGGCGTTTTGAAGCTGGCGGCCAGCACTTTGCTGTCGGGGACATGCAGTTCCAGCAGGGACTGCAGCTCCTGCACCATGCGAATCCCGTCGCCGCCCTGGGCATCGACGCGGTTAACGTATGGCGCGACATATTTCGCTCCCGCCAGCGCGGCCAATAAACCCTGTGCCGCGCTGTAAACGGCGGTGCCGAGCGTCGTAATGCCTTCTTTTTTCAACGCTTTGATTGCGACCAGCCCTTCCGCGGTGACAGGGATTTTGACCACGATATCCGGCAGTACGTTGCTCAGACGTTTGGCTTCGGCCACCATGGTTTCGGCATCACGGCCCATCGTTTGTGCAAACAGGGTGCCCTCCGGCCCGATGGCTTTTTGCAGGCGCGGCAGCACGTCCCAAAGAGACTCGCGGCTGGCGGCGACAATGCTGGGATTGGTGGTCACGCCAGCAATCGGAAAAATACGGGCCAGACGTTCAACTTCCGCCACGTTGGCGGTATCAAGATACAGTTCCATGACTCTTCCTCTGTTTACAGTTCTAATTCACGTTGCAGGAGGACCGCGATGGCCTCTTCGGAGCTGGCATTAACCAGCGCGTTGCGGAAATCTTCGTGCATGATGCGGCGCGCCAGACGCGAGAAAATACGCATGTGCTGATCGCCCGCGGCGTGTTTGTTGAGGGTCAGCATAATGATGAACTGCGCCTCTTCATCGCCCCACTGGACGGGGGCTTTCAGGCGCGCGACGCTGATGGTGGATTGCTCAATGTGCTCAGATTTGCTGTGCGGAATGGCAAAGCTGAAACCAAGACCGGTCGAGAAAACGGCTTCCCGCGCCCATAAATCGGCTTCAAGTTTGCGCGGGTAGCGGCAACGTCCGGCCAGCAGTAGCTTGTCGGTCATGCCCTTCATGACCTCTTCTTTGCTGATCCAGTCGTTATCAAGAGAAATACAGCGCGGCGTGACCAGCGGGGTGTCCTGCTGATTCATACGGAACTGGGCTAACAGATGCTCCACTTCAAGGGACGTGCGGCATGCCATCGCCTGATTGAGTAACTGACGACACGCGCGGCTGTCCAGCTGTGCCAGACGCGCTTTGGTCGCCGGAATCGACGGCGAGCCCATGCTAAGTTCATCCAGCCCCAGCCCGACCAGCAGTGGCAGCACAGAGCCTTTTGCCCCGAGTTCACCGCAAAGACCAATCCATTTCCCCTGACGATGCACGGCCTGCACGGCGAAATCGAGCGCCCGCAGAAATGCCGGATTCAGGCTGTTGTAATGGCGGGTCACTTTGGCGTTATCCCTGTCGACCGCCAGCAGGTACTGCGTCAGGTCATTACTGCCAATGCTAAAGAAATCAATCTCTTCACAGCACTGGTCGATGATGAACATCACCGACGGCACTTCCAGCATGATGCCGAGTTGGATTTTCTCCTCAAACGGAATATGTTCGGCACGTAGCTGCTGTTTGGCTTCAGCAAGTTTTTCCTTCACCCACAGGATCTCTTCCATCGAGGAGATCATCGGGATCATGATCTTCAGGCTGCCATGCGCAGACGCGCGAAGGATCGCCCTGAGCTGAGTGGTAAACAGCGCGGAATATTCTTCGTAAATACGGACGGCACGATAGCCGAGGAACGGGTTGTTCTCCGCCGGGATATTCAGATATTCAACGGGTTTATCACCGCCGATATCCATGGTGCGCACAATGATGCTCAGCCCGTTTGCACTTTCCAGAGCCTGACAAAAAATGTTGTACAGCTCGTTTTCACAGGGCGCGCAGGCGCGATCCATGTACAGCATTTCGGTGCGGAACAGGCCTACGCCCTCTGCGCCGTTGCCAAAGGCGGCCTGCGCTTCTGCCGAATGGGCAATGTTGGCGGCAATTTCAATGCGCAAACCATCCGCGGTTCTCGCTTCGCGATCGAGCCAGACGCTCTGTTGTTCGCGAAGCTGCTCCTGCACGGCCTTTTCCTGCTGGTAATAACGGGCAACCGCCTCGCTGGCATTCACCACGATGGCACCGGCATTGCCGTCAATAAACACCGATTGATCGCGCCATGACAGCAGGCTATCGCTGTCGACGCCCACCAGCGTTGGGATGTTAAACGAACGCGCCAGAATCACAGTGTGGGAAGTGGTGCCGCCGCTTTTCAGCAGCAGGCCTTTCAGTAGGGTTTTATCCAGCTCCAGGAACTGGCCCGGCGTGAGGTCGTCTGCCAGACAGACGGACGGTTGCGTCAGCTGACCCGGTGCCGGAAAGCGCTCCTCGCCGTAAATCTGCTGTAAGAGTTGATAGCAGACATCGCGTACGTCCAGTACGCGCTCCTGTAAATAACTGCTGCTGGAGCGCGAAAACTCAGCGCAGAAATGATTTGCCGTGGCGATAACCGCCTGTGCGCAACTTAGCCCCTGATTGACGCCTGCAAGAAGATGCTGACGCAGTGAGGTGTCCGTCGCCAGCGAGCGATGGGCTTCCAGAATGGCGCTTGCGGTGCTGTCGCTATCCAGCGCGCGCAGTTCAATGCTTTTCACCAGCAGCGTCAGACCTTTATCCAGTGAAGATTGTTCTTCCTCCGCGCCTCGGGCGTCAGGGAGTGACGTTAACGCGTTGAGATCCAGCGAAGTCAGCAGTGTAAGCACGCCGCGATCGCTGCCGCTGCATACGGGCAGGGCGCGAAAGAGCGTCGGGTTGAGGCGAGTCAGGGATTCCGGTAACGGGTCGAGGTCGGTGCTAATCGTGGCGGCGAGCGGGGCGTCACAGTGGGGAAACTCCTCTTTTAGCCACTGCGCCAGGCGCTGATAGGCATGCAGTTCATCTGCACCGGTAATCACCAGGCGACAGGCATCACCCGTCAGAGTATCGGTGCCGATCAGGGCGAGCGCGCTTTTGGCATCGCCTTTCCGATCGCTGCGCAGATTGTGCCACTCAATCTGCGAGGTAAAAGTATTGCACAGTGTTTCAACATGACTTGCCGGGCGTGCATGTACGCCATTGGGCAAATCACAGACAAAATCCACAACTTGGGTCATACGCACACTCCTGAAAACCAAAATCACTATTAGTGGAAAGCATACGAGCGCGACGGTGAGACGCGCCATGTGACAAAACTGCCAAACACTGGACAAATGTAATGTCCGGCGAAAAGTGAGATTTGACTCACAGGTTCACTTTTTTGCGCTTTTTGAAGGAGGGTGGAAATTTCGAGGCGGATCGCATTTTTCTTTCTGTATTACAAAAATCCAGCAAATGCCCTTTTTGTCCACTGTCAGCCCGCTTTCCGATTGCCTATTGTTGCCACAACATCTTTATGGATATAGGCGAGCGAAAGCCCGGGAGCGACACATGAAAGAGTTGATGCATATTCTCAAGAACACGCGGCAGCATCTGATGACAGGGGTGTCGCACATGATCCCCTTCGTCGTCGCAGGCGGTATTTTGCTGGCCGTTTCGGTCATGCTCTATGGCAAAGGGGCCGTTCCGGACGCTGCCACCGATCCCAATCTGAAAAAACTGTTCGATCTTGGCGTGGCGGGCTTAACGCTGATGGTGCCTTTCCTGGCGGCCTATATCGGTTATTCCATTGCCGAACGCGCGGCACTCGCACCCTGTGCTATCGCAGCATGGGTCGGTAACAGTTTCGGCGCAGGGTTCTTCGGCGCCATCATCGCCGGGATCCTCGGCGGTATCGTCGTCTTCTACCTGAAAAAACTGCCAGTGCCGAAAGTGCTTCGCTCGGTCATGCCGATTTTCATCATCCCTATCATCGGCACCTTTATCACCGCCGGCATCATGATGTGGGGTCTCGGTGAACCTGTCGGCGCACTCACCACCGGATTAACGCAGTGGCTGCAAGGCATGCAGCAGGGCAGCATCGTGGTACTTGCCGTCATCATGGGGCTCATGCTGGCCTTCGACATGGGCGGCCCTATCAACAAGGTGGCCTACGCGTTCATGCTGATTTGCGTGGCGCAGGGGGTTTATACCGTGGTGGCTATCGCGGCGGTTGGGATCTGCGTACCGCCATTAGGACTGGGGCTGGCGACGCTGATCAACCGCAAGAATTTCAACGCAGAAGAGCGCGAAGCGGGTAAAGCCGCGCTGGTGATGGGCTGCGTGGGCGTGACGGAAGGGGCAATACCTTTTGCCGCCGCCGATCCGCTGCGCGTCATTCCTTCCATCATGCTTGGCTCAGCCTGCGGTGCAGTCACAGCAGCCGTATTTGGCGCGCAATGTTATGCCGGGTGGGGTGGTCTGATTGTGCTGCCCGTAGTGGAAGGCAAGCTCGGGTATATCGCGGCCGTTGCCGTGGGGGCCGTGGTCACGGCGGTCAGCGTCAACGTACTGAAAAGCATTGCGCGTAAGAACGCGAAACAGGTCGAAGAGAAGGAAGACGACCTGGATCTGGATTTCGAAATTAACTGAGTGAGGAAGAAAACATGGCCCGAATTATTGCAGTCACCGCGTGTCCGTCTGGCGTTGCCCACACCTACATGGCCGCCGAAGCGCTGGAAAGCGCCGCTAAAGCCAAAGGCTGGGAAGTCAAAGTCGAAACCCAGGGGTCTATCGGCCTCGAAAACGAACTGACGGCTGAAGACGTTGCCGCAGCAGATATGGTCATCCTGACCAAAGATATCGGCATTAAGTTTGAAGAGCGCTTCGCCGGAAAAACCATTGTGCGCGTCAACATCAGTGATGCGGTCAAACGCGCAGAAGCCATCATGAACAAAATTGATGCCCACCTGGCGCAAACCGCCTGACCTCTTCCCGCCCTTCGGGGCGGGCTTGTTTTCAGTTACTGGAGTTTAATCATGACGAATCGTATTCAGCGCTTGAAAGACGCATTGTTCGCCAGCCCACGTGAAATCTCGCTTGAACGTGCGCTGCTCTACACCGAAAGCCATCAGCAGACGGAAGGCGAACCGGTCATTCTGCGTCGAGCGAAAGCGACGGCGTATATTCTCGACCACGTTGAGATCGCGATTCGTGATGATGAGCTGATTGCCGGTAACCGCACGGTGAAACCGCGCGCCGGGATTATGTCGCCCGAAATGGACCCGTACTGGCTGCTGAAAGAGCTGGAGCAGTTCTCCACTCGCCCGCAGGATCGCTTTAATATCAGCGAAGAAGACAAACGCCTCTACCGCGACGTGCTTTATCCGTACTGGGAAAAGCGGTCGATGAAGGACTTCATCAATAGCCAGATGACGGAAGAGGTCAAAGCGGCGGTGAGCACGCAGATTTTCAGCGTTAACCAGACGGATAAAGGCCAGGGGCACATCATCATTGATTATCCGCGTCTGTTGAACAACGGGCTGGGTGCACTGGTGGCTGAGATGAACGAGCACTGTCAGCGCGAGCCGCAGAATGCATTTTACCAGGCCGCGCTGCTGCTGCTTGAAGCCTCGCAACGCCATATCCTGCGCTACGCGGCGCTAGCGGAAGAGATGGCTGAACGCTATGACGAACCGCGTCGGCTGGAGCTGTTGACCATCGCTGCAAACTCGCGCCACAACGCCCAATACAAGCCGCAAAGCTTCTGGCAGGCGTGTCAGCTGTTCTGGTACATGAACGTCATTTTGCAGTATGAATCTAACGCCAGTTCGCTCTCTATTGGCCGCTTCGATCAGTACATGCTGCCGTTTTATCAGGCCTCGCTGAGCCAGGACGAAGACGCGGCGTTCCTCAAAGAGTTATTAGAATCTCTATGGGTGAAATGCAACGACGTGGTGTTGTTGCGCTCGACCAGCAGCGCCCGCTATTTTGCCGGGTTCCCGACGGGCTACACCGCGTTGCTGGGCGGTCTGACGGAAAATGGCCGCAGCGCGGTAAACGTGCTCTCATTCCTCTGCCTCGATGCCTATCAGAGTATCCAGTTACCGCAGCCGAACCTTGGCGTTCGCGTCAATGAGTTTATCGACAGGCCGTTCCTGCTCAAGACAGCGGAAACTATTCGTCTGGGCACCGGTATTCCGCAGATTTTCAATGACGAGGTGGTAGTGCCCGCTTTCCTGAATCGCGGGGTGTCGCTGGAAGATGCGCGCGATTACGCGGTTGTCGGCTGCGTTGAGTTATCGATTCCGGGTAAAACCTACGGTCTGCACGATATCGCCATGTTTAACCTGCTGAAGGTAATGGAAATTGCGATGCAGGAGAACGAAGGTAATACGGCGCTGAGTTATGACGAATTGCTGGAACATATCCGCACCAAAATTAACCACTACATTGCGTTAATGGTCGAAGGCAGCAATATCTGCGACATTGGCCATCGCGACTGGGCACCGGTTCCGCTGCTCTCTTCCTTTATCAGCGACTGTCTTGATAATGGCCGGGACATTACCGAAGGCGGGGCACGGTATAACTTCTCCGGCGTACAGGGTATTGGGATCGCCAATCTGAGTGATTCGCTTCATGCCTTAAAAGGGCTGGTGTTTGAGCAGCAGCGCTTAAGTTTTGATGAACTGCTGGCGGTACTCAAAGCGAACTTCGCGACGCCCGAGGGGGAAAAGATCCGTGCGCGGCTTATCCATCGCTTCGAAAAATACGGCAATGATATCGACGAGGTCGACAATATCAGCGCTGAACTCCTGCGCCACTACTGCAAAGAGGTCGAAAAGTATCGTAATCCGCGCGGGGGGCAATTCACGCCGGGATCCTATACCGTCTCAGCCCACGTGCCGCTCGGTGCTGTCGTTGGAGCCACGCCGGATGGGCGTTTTGCCGGTGAGCAACTGGCGGACGGCGGCCTGTCGCCGATGCTCGGCCAGGACATGCAGGGCCCGACGGCGGTGCTGAAATCTGTGAGTAAGCTGGATAACTATCTGCTCTCTAATGGCACGCTGCTGAATGTGAAATTCACGCCAGCCACGCTCGAAGGCGACGCAGGGTTACAAAAACTGGCCGATTTCCTGCGTGCATTCACCCAGCTGAAATTACAGCATGTTCAGTTCAACGTGGTGAATGCGGATACGCTTCGCGAAGCGCAACAACGCCCGCAGGATTTTGCCGGGCTGGTGGTCCGCGTCGCCGGGTACAGCGCGTTCTTTGTTGAGCTGTCGAAGGAGATTCAGGATGACATTATCCGCCGCACCGCGCATCAGCTGTGAAGTGATAGAAACACGCGCTGACCAGGCACGTATTTTTAACATCCAGCGCTACTCCCTGAATGACGGGCAGGGCATCCGCACGGTGGTCTTTTTCAAAGGCTGCCCCCATTCCTGCCCGTGGTGCGCGAATCCGGAATCCATCTCGCCAAAGATCGAAACCGTGCGCAGGGAGAGCAAATGTCTGCACTGCGCACCCTGCTTGCGAGATGTTGACGAATGCCCTTCCGGTGCGTTTGAGCACATTGGTCGCGATGTTACGCTTGAAGAACTTGAACGCGAGGTGATGAAAGATGAGGTCTTCTTTCGCTCCTCCGGCGGAGGGGTAACGCTCTCCGGCGGTGAGGTGTTAATGCAAGCCCCCTTTGCCACTCAGCTATTGCAACGGCTGCGTCGGTGGGGAGTTCATACCGCCATTGAAACCGCAGGCGATGCGCCGCTTTCCCGCCTTTTACCCCTAGCGAAGCAGTGCGATGAAGTGCTGTTCGATCTGAAAATCATGGATTCAGACCAGGCGAAAACCGTGATAAATATGAATTTACCGAGGGTGCTGGATAATCTGCTGCGTCTGGTGGAAGAGGGGATCAACGTGATCCCTCGCGTGCCGCTCATCCCCGGCTATACGCTGAGTGAGACGAATATGAATCGCGTACTGGCATTTCTGATACCCTCAAATATACGGCAATTGCACTTGCTGCCCTTCCATCAGTACGGCGAGCCGAAATATCGGCTGCTCGGACACGCGTGGACCATGAGCCAGGTGGCTGTACCGACGGAAGAGGATATCGCCCGGGTGCGACAGATGGCCGAGCGTGCAGGATTTTTGGTAACCGTGGGAGGTTAATATGGCCGCTATCGCGGAACACCGAATTGTCGCAGTGACCGCCTGTGTAAGCGGTGTCGCCCATACTTACATGGCAGCTGAACGGCTGGAAAAGCTCTGCCACCAGGAAAAGTGGAACGTTCGAATCGAAACCCAGGGTGCTCTGGGCATTGAATGCGAACTGACAGAAGAGGACATTCGTCAGGCGGAAGTGGTTCTGCTCATTACGGATATTGAACTGGCTGGCGTGGAGCGATTCGAGCAGTGTCGCTATGTGAAATGCGGCATCAATGCGTTCTTACGCGACCCGCAAAAGGTGATGGTTGCCGTCCGTAAACTGCTGTCTGCCCCGCAACATACCCAGCTTATTCTGGATTAACCGACTTTCCGGTGAGCTGGCTATGGTACTGGCGGCGATACTCAGACGGCGAGCGTTCCGTATTTTTGCGGAACAGTCGGCAAAAATAGTTACTGTCAATAAACCCGCAGCTGTGTGCGATCTCTTTGACCTTCAAATCATACCCCTTCAGCAACCGGCGAGCATGTTCGAGCCGGGTATGCGTCAGATATTCGTTAAATCCCACCGCGCCTGTCTTCTGGAAAAGATGCGAAAGATAGTTGGGTGAGATGTAGAACGCTTTCGCGACGGATTCACGGGTCAGCGGCGACGCGTAGTGCTCATCAATATAGTCACGAATGGCGCCAAACAGGGCCTGGCTGCGTGAAGCGGTCTGGATCTGGCTGCCGAGCAAGTCGGTGCAATGGCTGAGCAGGCTTAAGGTAATCAGCCTGGCCGTTTGCTGCTCCTGTGGCTGCATCTGCATTTCATGCAATGTTTGCAGCAGGAATGAGCCAATTCGCGGGCCTCGGCGTGCAACGTGCTGTTTCGCCAGATTGCGCAGGACTATGCCATCCCACTGCACCAGACTAAAACCAAGCTGTTGTTTGCCAAACAGAATGCTTAACGCGGTAGCGGGTTGTTGCCATTGCGGCGAGTTCCAGCCGCCTGCCGGGACATATAAGACATCCTGAGCCTGCAAAACTCCGGTCGATACGTCTTTCACGGACCCTTCCAGCACGATCTCCAGACGTGGAAAATCAACCTGCAGCGCCAGCTCTGGTGCGGGAGTCGCGGAGTTAGCAAAATGCACTTTCCGCAGGGATGCCGGGCCTTCAATCAATTCGGCCAGGATCAGGCTGATATCTTGCTGCATGGCATTTCCTTCCGTGTTGACCAAAGAGAAAACCTTACCTGCAAGCATAAAAAAAGGCCACACATGGTGTGGCCTGATGAGCGCAAAACAGAGATTAGCCCGTGTTACGCATGCCCGCAGCGACGCCCGCGATGGTGACCATCAGCGCTTGTTCCACGCGCGGGTCTGGCTCTTTGCCGGCTTCTTCCGCCTGACGGGAACGGTGCAGCAGTTCTGCCTGCAGTACGTTCAGTGGGTCAGTGTAGATGTTACGCAGCTGGATGGACTCGGCAATCCACGGTAAATCTTCCATCAGGTGCGAGTCGTTGGCGATATCCAGCACGACTTTAATATCGCCTTCCAGCAGCTCGCGCAGCTCTTTACCCAGGCCCCACAGCTCCGGTTTGACCAGGCGCTGATCGTAGTATTCCGCCAGCCACAGGTCGGCTTTGGAGAACACCATCTCCAGCATTCCCAGACGGGTGGAGAAGAACGGCCAGTCGCGGCACATGGTTTCCAGCTCGCTTTGCTTGCCGTCTTCGACCACTTTTTGCAGCGCCGCACCGGCGCCCAGCCAGGCAGGCAGCATCAGACGGTTTTGCGTCCAGGCGAAGATCCATGGAATGGCGCGCAGAGACTCTACGCCACCGGTTGGGCGGCGTTTCGCAGGACGTGAACCGAGCGGCAGTTTGCCCAGCTCCTGTTCCGGCGTTGCCGAGCGGAAGTACGGGACGAAATCTTTGTTTTCACGCACATAGCCACGGTACAGATCGCAGGAGATATCTGACAGCTCGTCCATGATATGACGCCATGCGTCTTTTGGCTCCGGTGGTGGCAGCAGGTTCGCTTCCAGAATCGCGCTGGTGTAGAGCGACAGGCTGCTGATGGTTACTTCCGGCAAGCCATATTTAAAGCGGATCATCTCGCCCTGCTCGGTGACACGCAGGCCGCCTTTCAGGCTGCCCGGCGGCTGCGAAAGCAGTGCCGCGTGCGCTGGTGCGCCGCCGCGACCGATAGAGCCGCCGCGTCCGTGGAACAGCGTTAATTCGATACCCGCTTTTTCGCAGGTTTTGATCAGCGCGTCCTGCGCCTGGTACTGCGCCCAGGAGGCCGCCATTACGCCCGCGTCTTTCGCAGAGTCGGAATAGCCAATCATTACCATCTGTTTGCCCTGAATAAAGCCGCGATACCAGTCGATATTTAGCAGCTGGGTCATAACGTCGTTGGCGTTATTCAGGTCGTCGAGAGTTTCAAACAGTGGAGCCACCGGCAGCGCAAAGCTAATACCGGCTTCTTTTAACAGCAAGTGTACGGCCAGCACGTCGGACGGGGTCTTCGCCATGGAGATCACATAGGCGGCGACAGATCCTTTTGGCGCATCAACGATCGCTTTACAGGTGTTGAGCACTTCGCTGGTCTCTTCGCTCGGCTCCCAGCTGCGCGGGAGAAGAGGGCGTTTTGAGTTCAGCTCGCGGATCAGGAAGGCCTGTTTGTCAGCTTCAGACCAGCTTTCGTAGTCGCCAATGCCGAGATAGCGGGTCAGCTCGCCCAGCGCTTCGGTGTGGCGGGTGCTTTCCTGACGCACGTCGATACGTACCAGCGGCACGCCGAAACACTTCACGCGGCGCAGGGTATCGAGCAGCTCGCCGTTGGCGATGATGCCCATTCCGCATGCCTGTAGTGATTTATAGCAGGCGTAGAGCGGGTCCCACAGTTGTTCGTTTTGGCTGAGCAGTCCCGCCGGTTTCGGCAGACGCTGGCCTTTCAGGCGCGCTTCCAGCCAGGCTTGGGTCGCCATCAGCTGACTGCGCAGGTTTTTCATCAGGTAACGATACGGCTCGCTGGCGCCCGCTTCGCCCACTAGTTCTAGCAGCTCTGGCGTCGCTTCAACCATCGACAGCTCAGAAATCAGGATTTGAATATCTTTCAGGAACAGGTCGGTAGCTTTCCAGCGGCTCAACAGCAGGACGTGGCGGGTGATTTCAGCGGTGACGTTTGGGTTGCCGTCGCGGTCGCCACCCATCCAGGAGGTGAAGCGCACCGGCACAAAATCCACCGGCAGGCGGTAGCCCAGATTCTCTTCGAGCTGTTCGTTTAGCTCGCGAAGGTAGTTTGGCACACCTTCCCACAGGCTGTTTTCCACGACTGCGAAGCCCCATTTGGCTTCATCAACCGGGCTTGGACGGTACTTACGGATTTCATCCGTGTGCCAGGACTGGGCAATCAGCTGGCGAAGACGACGCATCAGCTGGTTGCGTTCGTAATCGACAATGTCTTTGTTATCAAGCTGCTTCAGGCAGTTGTTCACTTCCACCATTTTGTGGATAAGCGTACGACGGGTGATCTCGGTCGGGTGCGCAGTGAGCACCAGTTCCAGGGAGAGGGATTCCACCGCTTTTTTGATGGTCTCTTCGTTGAGATCGGGCTGGTCTTTGAGTTTTCTGAGCGTGCGGGCAATCACTTCCGGGTTGCTGGCAGCTTCGCCCTTCGGCGAAATACTGTGGTATTGCTCGGCGGTGTTAGCCAGATTCAGGAACTGGCTGAACGCGCGCGCGACGGGCAGCAGCTCGTCGTTGGACAGGTTCTGCAAGGTGGTGAGCAGCTCCTGGCGGTTCGCTTCATTTCCTGCACGGGAGGATTTGGACAGCTTACGGATGGTTTCAACGCGGTCGAGAATATTCTCTCCCAGCGCGTCCTTGATGGTATCTCCCAGCACTTTGCCGAGCATACTGACATTACTACGCAACGCGGAATATTGTTCGTTCATAAAAACCCAGTCACCCCATCATTTTTGTTTATGCCCATTCAGAAATCTTTTGGACATTTATTTGTCATCTCCCTTTATAAAGCCACGTAAACCCCCTGCCGTCAATTGCTGCGAAAACGGTTCAGCAAACGAATAAATGTGGGCAATTTACGAAATTTAATTCGCTTCGCGTCAGATAAGAGATGCTTATGAGAATGTGACGGGGATCATGCGTTCTGGTGCCCTCTCCCGGCGGAAGAGGGCACTCAAAAAGAACCGTTAGTGCCAGCAGAAATGATGCACAACCTGGGTAATTAATTCGCGTGTCGGCTTAATAAAGCGGGTTTCCAGGTATTCATCCGGCTGGTGAGCCTGATTAATGGAGCCCGGGCCAAGCACCAGTGTCGGGCACAGCGTCTGGATAAACGGTGCTTCGGTGCAGTAGTTCACCACATCGGTTTGCGCGCCGAGCAGTTTTTCGACCACCTGCACCAGCTGGTGGTCCGGCGGGCATTCGTAGCCAGGGATCGGCGGGTGCAGCTCGGAAATGGTCAGACGGCCCGGCCAGCGCTCGCTCACAGGGGCCAGGGCTTCCGTCAACAGCCCATCCAGATCGCTTAAGGTCATGCCCGGCAGCGGGCGGATATCCATATGCAGTTCGCAGCAAGCGCAGATGCGGTTGGAGGCGTCACCACCGTGCAGACTGCCCAGGTTCAGCGTTGGGTACGGTACGGTAAACGAGTCGTGGTGATAGCGCTCTTTCAGGGAGTCGCGAAGCTGCATGATACGGCCAATCGCATCATGCATCAGTTCGATAGCGTTGACGCCACGAGCGGGATCGCTGGAGTGGCCGGACTGGCCCATCACGCGTACGGCGGTAGAGATATGGCCTTTGTGGGCGCGAATCGGTTGCAGTGAGGTCGGTTCACCGATAATGGCGCAATCCGGGCGCAGGGCGGTATTCTCCGAAAAATAGCGCGCACCCGCCATGCTGGTCTCTTCATCGGCGGTGGCCAGAATATAGAGCGGCTTTTTCAGGGTTTTCACATCCACGTCACGCAGGGCATCAAGAATAAAGGCGAAGAAGCCTTTCATATCCGCCGTGCCCAGACCGTAGAGCTTGTTGTCGTGCTCGGTCAGGGTGAAGGGATCGCGCGTCCAGCGGCCATCATCAAAGGGAACGGTATCCGTATGTCCGGCCAGCAGCAGGCCGCCAGCACCCTCGCCGGTACTGGCGAGCAGGTTGAATTTATTGCGGGTTCCTGGAACGGGTTGAACTTCCACCTTAAACCCGAGTTCGCTAAACCAGCCAGCCAGTAAATTGATTAAAGACTCATTGCTCTGGTCGAGCGCTTCTTCGGTCGCACTGATGGACGGCGTGGCAATCAGGGCGCGGTAAATCTCGATAAAGGGTGGTAAATTCATTTTCATTGTTGACATACCTTAGGTCGTGATAGTATCAATATTCATGCACTAAATGTGAATAAAAATACACTAACGTTGATCGTAAAGGAACCCGATGTTGAATACGCTGATTGTGGGCGCTAGCGGTTATGCGGGCGCAGAGCTTGTAAGCTACGTGAATCGCCATCCTCATATGACCATAACCGCTTTGACCGTATCAGCGCAAAGCAATGATGCGGGAAAATTAATTTCTGATTTGCATCCGCAGCTTAAGGGAATCGTGGATTTGCCGTTGCAGCCGATGTCCGACATCAGCGAGTTTACCGACGGTGTGGATGTGGTGTTTTTGGCCACCGCCCACGAAGTTAGCCACGACCTGGCACCGCAGTTCCTGGCGGCCGGTTGTGTGGTTTTCGATCTCTCCGGCGCGTTCCGCGTTAACGACAGTGCGTTTTATGAAAAATATTACGGCTTTACTCACCAGCATCCGGATTTGCTTAAAAAAGCGGTTTATGGTCTGGCGGAGTGGAGCGCGGATAAGCTGAAAGAAGCCAATTTGATTGCCGTTCCGGGATGCTATCCAACGGCGGCGCAGCTTTCTCTTAAACCTTTGATCGACGCAGGTCTGCTGGATCTCAATCAGTGGCCTGTGATCAACGCCACCAGTGGCGTCAGCGGTGCCGGGCGTAAGGCGGCCATTTCTAACAGCTTCTGCGAAGTGAGCCTGCAGCCGTATGGCGTGTTCAACCACCGTCATCACCCGGAAATCACCACACACCTGGGCGCGGAAGTGATTTTCACCCCGCATCTGGGCAACTTCCCGCGTGGGATTCTGGAAACCATCACCTGCCGTCTGAAACCGGGCGTGACCAAAGATCAGGTAGCCGAAGCCTTTAACCAGGCTTATGCCGATAAACCGTTGGTGCGTCTGTATGACAAAGGCGTCCCGGCGCTGAAAAACGTGGTCGGCCTGCCGTTCTGCGATATCGGTTTTGCCGTTCAGGGCGAGCATCTGATCGTGGTGGCTGCAGAAGATAACCTTCTCAAAGGCGCTGCCGCCCAGGCGGTGCAGTGCGCAAACATTCGTTTTGGCTTCGCCGAAACGCAGTCTCTTATTTAAGGTGTGATGATGAATCCATTAATTATCAAACTCGGTGGCGTACTGCTGGACAGCGAAGAAGCACTGGAGCGTCTGTTTACTGCACTGGTGAACTATCGTGAATCACACCAACGTCCACTGGTGATTGTACACGGCGGCGGCTGCGTGGTGGATGAGCTGATGAAAGGGCTGAATCTGCCGGTGAAGAAGAAAAACGGCCTGCGTGTGACGCCTGCCGATCAGATCGACATCATTACCGGCGCGTTGGCGGGAACCGCAAACAAAACGCTGCTGGCGTGGGCGAAGAAACACCATATCGCCTCCGTGGGTCTGTATCTGGGCGACGGTGATAGCGTAAATGTGACCCAGCTCGACGAAGAACTGGGCCATGTTGGACTGGCGCAGCCGGGTTCACCTAAGCTGATTAACACTCTGCTGGAAGGCGGTTTCTTGCCGGTTGTGAGCTCTATCGGGGTGACCGAAGAGGGACAACTGATGAACGTGAATGCCGACCAGGCGGCCACGGCGCTGGCGGCGACGCTGGGCGCGGATCTGATTCTGCTCTCCGATGTGAGTGGGATTCTGGATGGAAAAGGCCAGCGCATTGCCGAGATGACGGCGGCGAAGGCTGAGCAGTTAATCGACCAGGGCATTATTACCGACGGCATGATTGTGAAGGTGAATGCCGCGCTGGATGCTGCTCGCACTTTGGGTCGCCCGGTCGATATCGCTTCGTGGCGTCACGCGGAACAATTGCCCGCGCTGTTTAACGGCACGCCGATTGGTACACGTATTCTGGCCTAATATTTTGTGCCGGTAAGCGTAGCGTTACCGGACAAAAAAAGAGTATTGATGATTGCAGGTCGGGTAAGCGCAGCGCGACCCGACAGAACTAACCGAATTTAAGGAAGCATGTTATGGCACTTTGGGGTGGGCGTTTTACACAGGCAGCGGATCAGCGTTTCAAACAGTTCAATGACTCTTTGCGCTTCGACTACCGCCTGGCCGAACAGGATATCGTCGGCTCTGTGGCCTGGTCTAAAGCGCTGGTTACCGTTGGCGTGCTGACGGCAGACGAACAAGTGCAGCTCGAAGAGGCGCTGAACAATCTGCTGGAAGAGGTGCGCCTGAATCCGCAGCAGATCCTCGAGAGCGATGCTGAAGATATTCATAGCTGGGTGGAAGGCAAACTGATCGACAAGGTTGGCCAGTTGGGTAAAAAGCTGCACACCGGGCGTAGCCGTAACGATCAGGTCGCAACTGACCTGAAGCTGTGGTGTAAAGACACTGTTGTGGAGCTGCTGTCGGCGAATCGCCAGCTGCAGAGTGCGCTGGTGGAAACCGCGCATCACAATCAGGATGCGGTGATGCCGGGTTATACCCACCTGCAGCGCGCGCAGCCCGTGACGTTTGCTCACTGGTGTCTGGCCTATGTTGAAATGCTGGCGCGCGATGAGAGCCGTTTGCAGGATACCCTGAAGCGTCTGGACGTCAGCCCGCTGGGCAGCGGCGCGCTGGCCGGCACGGCGTATGAAATCGACCGTGAACAGCTGGCCGGCTGGCTGGGCTTTGCTTCTGCCACCCGTAACAGCCTGGACAGCGTTTCCGATCGCGACCACGTGCTGGAGCTACTGTCGAATGCGTCCATTGGCATGGTGCATCTGTCGCGCTTTGCCGAAGATCTGATTTTCTTCAACTCCGGTGAAGCCGGGTTTGTTGAGCTGTCTGATCGCGTGACGTCCGGTTCTTCCCTGATGCCGCAGAAGAAAAACCCGGATGCGCTGGAGCTGATCCGGGGTAAATGTGGCCGCGTGCAGGGTGCGCTGACCGGCATGATGATGACGCTGAAAGGGCTGCCACTGGCCTACAACAAAGACATGCAGGAAGATAAAGAGGGGCTGTTTGATGCTCTCGACACCTGGCTCGATTGCCTGCATATGGGCGCGCTGGTGCTGGACGGTATTCAGGTGAAACGTCCGCGCTGCCAGGAAGCGGCGCAGCAGGGCTATGCGAACTCTACGGAGCTGGCGGATTATCTGGTCGCGAAAGGCGTGCCGTTCCGTGAGGCGCACCATATTGTGGGCGAAGCGGTGGTTGAGGCGATTCGTCAGGGCAAGCCGCTGGAAGATCTTACGCTTGCCGATCTGCAGAAATTCAGTGCGGTGATTGGCGATGACGTCTATCCGATTCTGGCGCTGCAATCCTGCCTGGATAAGCGTGCGGCGAAAGGCGGTGTGTCGCCGAAGCAGGTAGCGCAGGCAATTGCGGATGCGAAGGATCGACTGATTTAAGTCGGTACATTGCCGGGTGGCGCAGCGCTTACCCGGCCAATAAAAATCAGGCCTGGCGTTTGCCGGGCTTTTTTTATGCAAAAAAAAGCGGACACAGGGTCCGCAAAAGTTCACGTTGGCTTTAGTTGTTCGAGTTTTGAGAGAAACTCGTATAACGCGGCGGTGCTTCAAGGGTCAAACAGTCACCGCCTCGTCTATGTGGTGTATTATTCAACAGAATGCTTGATAGGGATAATCGTTCGTTGCTATGCTATCTATCGCCATGAACTATCGTGGCGACGGAGGATGAATAATGAATATTCGTGATCTTGAATACCTGGTAGCGTTAGCTGAGCATCGTCATTTTCGCCGCGCGGCAGATTCCTGCCACGTCAGCCAGCCGACCCTGAGCGGTCAGATCCGCAAGCTGGAAGATGAGCTGGGCGTGATGCTGCTGGAACGTACCAGTCGTAAAGTGCTGTTCACCCAGGCCGGTTTGCTGCTGGTGGATCAGGCGCGCACCGTGCTGCGCGAGGTCAAAGTGCTCAAGGAAATGGCAAGCCAGCAGGGGGAAGCCATGTCCGGCCCACTGCACATTGGCCTGATCCCTACCGTTGGCCCCTATTTGTTGCCGCAAATTATCCCGATGCTGCACCAGACCTTCCCGAAACTCGAAATGTATCTGCACGAAGCCCAGACCCATCAACTGCTGGCGCAGCTGGATAGCGGTAAGCTCGACTGTGCCATTCTGGCGCTGGTCAAAGAGAGCGAAGCCTTTATCGAAGTGCCGCTGTTTGATGAGCCGATGATGCTGGCGATCTATGAGGATCACCCGTGGGCGAACCGCGATCGCGTGCCGATGTCCGATCTGGCGGGTGAAAAGCTGCTGATGCTCGAAGATGGTCACTGTCTGCGCGATCAGGCGATGGGTTTTTGCTTTGAAGCGGGTGCGGATGAAGATACCCATTTCCGTGCAACCAGCCTGGAAACGCTGCGCAATATGGTGGCGGCGGGAAGTGGTATTACACTGCTGCCTGCGCTGGCCGTACCGCGCGAGCGCAAACGCGATGGTGTGGTTTATCTGCCGTGCATTAAACCTGAGCCGCGTCGTACCATTGGTCTGGTCTATCGTCCAGGATCACCGCTGCGCAGCCGCTATGAGCAGCTGGCAGAGGCCATCCGCAGTTCGATGGATGGCCACTTTGACGGTGCGTTAAAACAGGCGGTTTAAACCGTTCAGCGCTGCTACCCGATAGGCTTCCGCCATCGTCGGGTAGTTAAAGGTGGTGTTCACGAAGTACTCAATCGTGTTACCGCCACCTTTTTGCTCCATGATGGCCTGACCGATATGAATGATTTCCGCCGCGCGTTCACCGAAGCAGTGAATCCCGAGGATCTCTTTCGTCTCGCGATGGAACAAAATCTTCAGCGTTCCCACGCTCATTCCCACGATTTGCGCCCGCGCCAGATGCTTGAACTGCGCACGACCCACCTCGTAAGGCACCTTCATTGACGTCAGCTGCTGTTCGGTTTTGCCCACCGAGCTGATCTCCGGAATGGTGTAAATCCCGGTTGGAATATCTTCGATCAGATGCGCAGTCGCTTCGCCTTTTACCAGCGCCTGTGCAGCGATGCGGCCCTGGTCGTAAGCGGCGGAAGCCAGGCTCGGATAACCAATCACATCACCCACCGCGTAGATATGCGGTAAGGCAGTCTGGTACATGCTGTTGACCTTCAGCTGACCGCGGCTGTCCGTTTCAAGGCCGATGTTTTCCAGCGCCAGCGAATCGGTGTTACCCGTACGCCCGTTGGCATACAGCAGGCAGTCGGCTTTGAGCTTTTTCCCGGATTTCAGGTGCATGATCACACCGTCATCGCAGCCTTCGATTTTCTCGTACTCTTCGTTGTGGCGAATAACCACGCCGCTGTTCCAGAAGTGGTAGGAGAGGGAGTCGGACATCTCCTGATCGAGAAACGCCAGCAGACGGTCACGGGTGTTGATCAGGTCGACTTTCACGTCCATTCCACGGAAGATCGACGCATATTCGCAGCCAATCACCCCTGCGCCGTAGATCAGCACGTGGCGCGGTTCGTGGTGCAGGCTCAGAATTGAGTCGCTGTCGTAGACGCGCGGATGAGAGAAATCGACGTCGGTTGGATGGTACGGGCGTGAGCCGCAGGCGATGACAAATTTCTCGGCGGTCATCGTCTCGACGGAACCGTCATGACACTTCAGCGCCAGCGTGTGTTCGTCAACAAAGTGCGCGTCGCCCTGCAAAATTTCGCAGTGATTGCGCTCGTAAAACCCCTGGCGCATCCGCGTTTGCTGATTAATCACATTATCAGCATGGTTGAGGATGTCGGCAAAGGAAGAACGAAGAAGTCGGGAATGGTCGCTGTAAAGAGGGTTCTGGTTAAATTCAATAATGCGGCTAACGGCGTGGCGGAGGGCTTTAGAAGGGATGGTGCCCCAGTGGGTGCAACCGCCGCCAACATTATGGTAGCGCTCGATGACCGCTACTCTGGCTCCCTGTTTCACCAGTCCCATAGCAGCGCCTTCGCCGCCGGGGCCGGAACCAATAACTATTGCGTCGTAATCGTAGGTGTGTGGCATGGCAAGGCTTACCTGTTCTTATACATAAAAGCAACAGAATAGTAACATCATTAGCAGGATAACCCAATTATCGTTGTGCTCTTTTCGAGCTGTGGAGCACAAACCTCGCGTAAACAATCATTCACAAAGTGATGCAAACAGATTAATTTTATTCTCTGGTATAGTGCCTGAAGGCCTTTGGAAGGATTCAACTATTGTGATGGGCGTAAGAGCACAACAAAAAGAGAAAACCCGGCGTTCGCTGGTGGAAGCGGCATTTAGTCAACTGAGTGCTGAGCGAAGTTTTGCCAGTTTGAGCCTGCGCGAAGTCGCACGCGAGGCCGGGATTGCGCCAACGTCCTTTTATCGTCATTTTCGTGATGTGGATGAGCTGGGTCTGACCATGGTGGATGAGAGCGGCCTGATGCTGCGCCAGCTCATGCGCCAGGCGCGTCAGCGTATCGCCAAAGGCGGCAGCGTGATCCGCACGTCCGTTTCCACGTTTATGGAATTTATCGGCAACAATCCCAACGCGTTTCGACTGTTATTGCGCGAACGTTCGGGGACATCTGCCGCGTTTCGTGCCGCCGTTGCGCGTGAAATTCAGCATTTTATTGCGGAACTTGCCGACTATCTCGAAATCGAAAACCATATGCCACGCGCCTTCACGGAAGCGCAGGCCGAGGCGATGGTGACCATTGTTTTCAGTGCGGGTGCCGAAGCACTGGATGTTGGCGTTGAACAACGCAAGCAACTCGAAGAGCGACTGGTATTACAGCTGAGGATGATTTCCAAAGGAGCGTATTACTGGTACCGCCGGGAACAAGAAAAGTCGGCGCATCAAATCGACGAAGGTGAGTAATGAAACAGTCAGGTCAGGATAAAGGTACGTTGTTGCTGGCATTGATCGCTGGCTTATCTATTAACGGAACATTTGCAGCCGTGTTCAGCTCGATTGTGCCGTTTTCGATCTTCCCGCTTATCGCTCTGGTGCTGACGGTTTACTGCCTGCATCAGCGCTATCAGAACCGTACCATGCCGGTAGGTTTACCGGGCCTGGCTGCCGCGTTCTTTATCCTGGGCGTTCTGTTGTATAGCACCGTGGTGCGCGCGGAATATCCGGATATCGGCTCTAACTTCCTGCCTGCGGTGCTGTCAGTGGCGCTGGTGTTCTGGATTGGTATTAAGATGCGTAACCGTAAGCATCAAATCCATGAATAACGGGATGTTGTAGGGCAGACAGGCGTAGCGCCACCTGCCGAAAAAAAGCCGGATGGCGTTTCGCTTATCCGGCCTACGAGATTTTACTTCGCCGTTAACAGTACGCCGCACTCCATGTGGTGCGTGTACGGGAACTGATCGAACAACGCCAGACGTTCAACCTTGTGCGTCTGGCTTAATGTTTCCAGATTCTTACACAGCGTCTCCGGATTGCAGGAGATGTAAAGAATACGCGGATAGGCCTGCACCATCTTCTCGGTTTCGCTGTCCAGCCCGCTGCGCGGTGGATCGACGAAAATCGTCTCGCACTGGTAGCTCTTCAGATCGATTCCCTGCAAGCGGTTAAATTCACGCACGCCGTTCATCGCCTGCGTAAACTCTTCGGCCGCCATACGGATAATTTGCACGTTATCAATGTGGTTCGCCGCGATGTTGTACTGCGCTGCCGCGACGGAGGGTTTAGCAATTTCGGTGGCTAATACGCGCTCGAAGTTGCGCGCCAGCGCGAGGGAAAAGTTGCCGTTCCCGCAGTATAGTTCGAGCAAATCACCCGTTGCCCCTTCGGTGGCGTTCAGCGCCCACTCCAGCATCTGCACGTTCATCGCCGCATTCGGCTGCGTGAAGCTGTTTTCGACCTGGCGATAGATCATCTCTTTCCCGGCCACCGACAGACGTTCATCCACGTAGTCCTGATCGAGCATGATTTTGGTTTTGGTGGCGCGGCCAATCAGATGCACATTGATATTCTGGGCACGCAGCGCATCGCGTAGTGCTTCCGCTTCCTGACGCCATTCATCATTCAGGGTTTTGTGATAGAGCAGGGAGACGATCGCCTGATTGCTTTGCGTGGTCAGGTAATCAATCTGGAACAATTTGTGGCGCAGAATCGGGTTTTCACGTACGCCTTCAATCATCAGCGTCATTAATTGGTTAATTAATTCACTCGCGGCCGGGAAGCTGTTTACGCGGATGCGGGACTTGGTCTGCTGATCGAAAATGATGTGGTACAGATCATCGCCGTCATGCCAGATACGGAATTCAGCGCGCATGCGATAGTGACTGACCGGCGAGCGGAACACCTCGGGAACGGGCGCCGCAAAAGGCGTCATCATACTTTGCAGGCGGACCACTTTTTCTGCCAGCTGCGCGTCGTACTGTTCTGTCGGGAGGTGTTCGGGGGTCATGATGCATCCTGAGTGGTAAACAATTTCGCGGGGATTGTAAGCACTGTACAGGGGATGTCCAGATTTAATCATGCATAGCTGTCTGGACATCCATACGTTTCTAATTGTAGCATTCTGTTTCCGGTCTCCTGTAAGTGAAAAGGGAATCCAGTGTAAATCTGGAGCTGACGCGCAGCGGTAAAGACTGGCGGGATGAATGTTGTAGACACTGCTTTCGAGTGGGAAGTCTTCATCCACACACGCCACCAAGCCCGAAGACCTGCCGGTGTTACGTCGCATTTGGTTTCATCATCGCGTGCTATAGATGACGCCTGCGGCATCCTTCTTATATTGTGGATGCTTTAACAATGATTAAAAAAGTATCGCTGATGACGGCGCTTTCCGTCACGGCTTTTTCGGGCTGGGCGCAGGAAAGCGCTGACTCGTTGGTGGTGACAGCAAACCGTTTTGAGCAACCGGCAAATACCGTTCTGGCGCCGACGTCGGTGGTGACCCGTGAAGATATCGAACGCTGGCAGGCCAAGAGCGTCGTGGAAGTCATGCAGCGCCTGCCGGGTGTGGATATCGCCCAAAGCGGCGGCATGGGGGCAAACGCTTCTACTTTTATACGCGGTACAGAATCACGTCACGTTCTGGTGCTGATTGACGGCATCCCGCTGAACAACGCCGGGATCAGTAATGTCGCCGATCTTAGCCAAATCCCTACTTCTCTTATCCAGCGTCTTGAGTACATTCGCGGTCCACGGTCTGCGCTGTATGGTTCCGATGCGATTGGCGGCGTAATCAACATTATCACCGGACGCGATCAGCCTGGCGGTGAGATCTCTGCGGGCGTGGGGTCGAAGGGCTATCAGTCTTACGACGGTTCATTCCAGCAGCTATTCGATAAAACCAAAGTCACCCTTGCGGGCAACTATACCTATACCCGCGGTTTTGATATTGATGCGCAAGATGCACCGCGTCAGCCGGATCGCGACGGTTTTATGAGTAAGTCTCTTTACGGCTCCGTGGAGCAGCAAATCACCGACAGCGTGAGCGGCTTCTTCCGTGGCTTTGGCTATGACAACCGTACTGCGTATGACGGTTATGATAGCTATGACGATAACTACAACATGACCGGCACGCCAGACATGCGGCAGCTGTATAGCCAGAATTGGGATACCGGGCTGCGCTACAACCAAGGGATTTATCATTCACAGTTGGTGGCCGGTTATGGTCGCAGCAAAGATCTGAACTACGATCCGAGTAAAGGGCGCTATGCGGCATCGTCCAGTATGGATGATGTGAAACAATACACCACGCAATGGATGAACACCTTCACTGTTGGCCACGGCAACATTGGAGCGGGTCTGGACTGGCAGAAGCAGAAAACCGAAGCAGGAACAGCTAGCCTGAAAAGTGGTTATGAACAGCGTAACACTGGCGTGTTTCTCTCCGCGATGCAGCAGTTTAATAGCGTAACGCTGGAAGCGGCTGCTCGTAACGACGATAACTCTAATTTTGGCAACCACAGCACATGGCAAACCAGCGCCGCGTGGGAGTTTGTCGAAGGGTATCGCATTATTGGTTCTTACGGCACTGCGTATAAAGCGCCAACCATGAGCCAGATTCATAGCGAGAAGTATGGCAACCCGGATCTGAAACCTGAAGAGAGCAAACAGTGGGAAGGGGGCTTTGAAGGTCTGACGGGACCGGTGAGCTGGCGCGTGAGCGCGTATCGTAATGATGTCGATAATCTGGTGGGCTACGATGCGAACAACCGTCCTTATAACGTCAACAAAGCTCGTATTGAGGGTATTGAAGCGACGGCACAGTTTGATACCGGTCCAGTTGGTCATCAGATTTCTTATGATTATGTAGATCCGCGTAATGCGAAAACCAACGAAGTGCTGAAGCGTCGCTCCAAACAGCAGGTGAAATACCAGCTGGATACTCAGGTATGGGATTTCGACTGGAATCTTGCCTACCGTTATTTGGGAACTCGTTACGACGACGATTTCAGCAGTTTTCCGTCTCGTGAAGTGAAAATGGGTGGCGTAAGTCTGTGGGATGTCGCAGTTTCATATCCTGTCACCTCACATCTGACAGTTCGTGGTAAAATAGCTAACCTGTTCGATAAAGATTACGAGACAGTTTATGGCTACCAAACTGCAGGACGGGAATACACCTTGTCTGGCAGCTACACCTTCTGATCCACGTCCCACCGTGCTGGTGTTTGACTCCGGCGTCGGTGGGCTTTCGGTCTACGATGAGATTCGGCATCTTCTGCCGGATCTTCATTACATCTATGCCTTCGATAACGTCGCTTTTCCTTATGGGGAAAAGAGCGAAGACTTTATCGTTGAGCGTGTCCTGGAAATCGTCACTGCCGTCCAACAGCGTTATCCCTTAGCGCTGGCCGTGATTGCCTGTAATACCGCAAGCACCGTTTCCCTTCCTGCATTACGCGAAAAATTCCCGTTCCCTGTTGTGGGCGTGGTGCCGGCGATTAAGCCTGCGGCTCGTCTGACGGCGAACGGTATCGTCGGCCTGCTGGCGACGCGCGGGACGGTGAAGCGTCCTTATACGCGTGAGCTGATTGACCGCTTCGCTAACGAATGCTCGATTGCCATGCTCGGCTCAGCCGAACTGGTGGAGATGGCCGAAGCGAAGCTGCATGGTCATCCGGTGCCGCTGGAGGAACTGCGTCGCATTTTGCGTCCATGGCTACGAATGGCTGAACCACCGGATACGGTTGTGCTGGGCTGCACGCATTTCCCGCTATTACAGGACGAGCTGCTTGAGGTCTTGCCGGAAGGCACGCGTCTGGTCGACTCCGGTGCAGCGATTGCCCGGCGCACTGCCTGGCTTCTTGAACATGAAGCGCCAGATGCCAAATCCAGTGACAAGAATATTGCTTTCTGTATGGCGCTCACCCCTGAGACTGAGCAACTTTTACCCGTCTTACGCCGATATGGCTTTGAAACGCTCGAAAAACTGGCGCTATAGCACGGTTTTGAACAAAAAAAAGGCGGTTGAAAGTTTTTTTTAAAAGAGGGGTTGTCAACGTCTGAGAACTCCCTATAATGCGCCTCCACTGACACGGAACAACGGCACGCAAGCCGCCGGGACAGAAGGGGTTCAGCGATGAACGCCGACAGCGAAAAGCGAAATTAAACGCTTGACTCTGAATGAGGAAAACGTATTATACGGGACCTCGCAACGGTGAGCGAAAGCCGCGTTGCACTGCTCTTTAACAATTTATCAGACAATCTGTGTGGGCACTCAAAGTGACATGGATTCTAAACGTCGCAAGACGCTAAATGAATACCAAAGTCTCTGAGTGAACATACGTAATTCATTACGAAGTTTAATTCACGAGCATCAAACTTAAATTGAAGAGTTTGATCATGGCTCAGATTGAACGCTGGCGGCAGGCCTAACACATGCAAGTCGAGCGGTAGCACAGAGAGCTTGCTCTCGGGTGACGAGCGGCGGACGGGTGAGTAATGTCTGGGAAACTGCCTGATGGAGGGGGATAACTACTGGAAACGGTAGCTAATACCGCATAACGTCGCAAGACCAAAGAGGGGGACCTTCGGGCCTCTTGCCATCAGATGTGCCCAGATGGGATTAGCTAGTAGGTGGGGTAACGGCTCACCTAGGCGACGATCCCTAGCTGGTCTGAGAGGATGACCAGCCACACTGGAACTGAGACACGGTCCAGACTCCTACGGGAGGCAGCAGTGGGGAATATTGCACAATGGGCGCAAGCCTGATGCAGCCATGCCGCGTGTATGAAGAAGGCCTTCGGGTTGTAAAGTACTTTCAGCGAGGAGGAAGGCATTGTGGTTAATAACCACAGTGATTGACGTTACTCGCAGAAGAAGCACCGGCTAACTCCGTGCCAGCAGCCGCGGTAATACGGAGGGTGCAAGCGTTAATCGGAATTACTGGGCGTAAAGCGCACGCAGGCGGTCTGTCAAGTCGGATGTGAAATCCCCGGGCTCAACCTGGGAACTGCATTCGAAACTGGCAGGCTAGAGTCTTGTAGAGGGGGGTAGAATTCCAGGTGTAGCGGTGAAATGCGTAGAGATCTGGAGGAATACCGGTGGCGAAGGCGGCCCCCTGGACAAAGACTGACGCTCAGGTGCGAAAGCGTGGGGAGCAAACAGGATTAGATACCCTGGTAGTCCACGCCGTAAACGATGTCGACTTGGAGGTTGTTCCCTTGAGGAGTGGCTTCCGGAGCTAACGCGTTAAGTCGACCGCCTGGGGAGTACGGCCGCAAGGTTAAAACTCAAATGAATTGACGGGGGCCCGCACAAGCGGTGGAGCATGTGGTTTAATTCGATGCAACGCGAAGAACCTTACCTACTCTTGACATCCACGGAATTTAGCAGAGATGCTTTAGTGCCTTCGGGAACCGTGAGACAGGTGCTGCATGGCTGTCGTCAGCTCGTGTTGTGAAATGTTGGGTTAAGTCCCGCAACGAGCGCAACCCTTATCCTTTGTTGCCAGCGGTTCGGCCGGGAACTCAAAGGAGACTGCCAGTGATAAACTGGAGGAAGGTGGGGATGACGTCAAGTCATCATGGCCCTTACGAGTAGGGCTACACACGTGCTACAATGGCGTATACAAAGAGAAGCGACCTCGCGAGAGCAAGCGGACCTCATAAAGTACGTCGTAGTCCGGATTGGAGTCTGCAACTCGACTCCATGAAGTCGGAATCGCTAGTAATCGTAGATCAGAATGCTACGGTGAATACGTTCCCGGGCCTTGTACACACCGCCCGTCACACCATGGGAGTGGGTTGCAAAAGAAGTAGGTAGCTTAACCTTCGGGAGGGCGCTTACCACTTTGTGATTCATGACTGGGGTGAAGTCGTAACAAGGTAACCGTAGGGGAACCTGCGGTTGGATCACCTCCTTACCTGAAAGAACCTGCCTTTGTAGTGTCCACACAGATTGTCTGATGAAAAATAAGCAGTAAAAAATCTCTGCAGGCTTGTAGCTCAGGTGGTTAGAGCGCACCCCTGATAAGGGTGAGGTCGGTGGTTCAAGTCCACTCAGGCCTACCAATTCATTCCTTTGGTAAGTTCTGGCAGGAAATGAACGGGTAAGAGATTTAGCATTTGTGATGGGGTTATAGCTCAGCTGGGAGAGCGCCTGCCTTGCACGCAGGAGGTCTGCGGTTCGATCCCGCATAGCTCCACCATCCTTTTACTGCGAACAACAAGAAAACTTCAGAGTGTACCTGAAAAGGTTCACTGCGAAGTTTTGCTCTTTAAAAATCTGGATCAAGCTGAAAATTGAAACGACACGCTGCGTCTGTTCTCCGTAATAAGAACAGGATGACGGTGTGTTCGAGTCTCTCAAATTTTCGCGACACGAGGGTGTTTTACGAAACATCTTCGGGTTGTGAGGTTAAGCGACTAAGCGTACACGGTGGATGCCCTGGCAGTCAGAGGCGATGAAGGGCGTGCTAATCTGCGATAAGCGTCGGCGAGGTGATATGAACCTTTGACCCGGCGATACCCGAATGGGGAAACCCAGTGTGTTCCGACACACTATCATGTCATGAATACATAGTGGCATGAGGCGAACCGGGGGAACTGAAACATCTAAGTACCCCGAGGAAAAGAAATCAACCGAGATTCCCCCAGTAGCGGCGAGCGAACGGGGAGGAGCCCAGAGTCTGAATCAGCGCGTGTGTTAGTGGAACGGTCTGGAAAGTCCGGCGATACAGGGTGACAGCCCCGTACACAAAAATGCACACGCTGTGAACTCGAAGAGTAGGGCGGGACACGTGGTATCCTGTCTGAATATGGGGGGACCATCCTCCAAGGCTAAATACTCCTGACTGACCGATAGTGAACCAGTACCGTGAGGGAAAGGCGAAAAGAACCCCGGCGAGGGGAGTGAAAAAGAACCTGAAACCGTGTACGTACAAGCAGTGGGAGCCTCTTTATGGGGTGACTGCGTACCTTTTGTATAATGGGTCAGCGACTTATATTCTGTAGCAAGGTTAACCGTATAGGGGAGCCGAAGGGAAACCGAGTCTTAACTGGGCGTTAAGTTGCAGGGTATAGACCCGAAACCCGGTGATCTAGCCATGGGCAGGTTGAAGGTTGGGTAACACTAACTGGAGGACCGAACCGACTAATGTTGAAAAATTAGCGGATGACTTGTGGCTGGGGGTGAAAGGCCAATCAAACCGGGAGATAGCTGGTTCTCCCCGAAAGCTATTTAGGTAGCGCCTCGTGAACTCATCTTCGGGGGTAGAGCACTGTTTCGGCTAGGGGGCCATCCCGGCTTACCAACCCGATGCAAACTACGAATACCGAAGAATGTTATCACGGGAGACACACGGCGGGTGCTAACGTCCGTCGTGAAGAGGGAAACAACCCAGACCGCCAGCTAAGGTCCCAAAGTCATGGTTAAGTGGGAAACGATGTGGGAAGGCACAGACAGCCAGGATGTTGGCTTAGAAGCAGCCATCATTTAAAGAAAGCGTAATAGCTCACTGGTCGAGTCGGCCTGCGCGGAAGATGTAACGGGGCTAAACCATGCACCGAAGCTGCGGCAGCGACACTTAGGTGTTGTTGGGTAGGGGAGCGTTCTGTAAGCCGTTGAAGGTGTGCTGTGAGGCATGCTGGAGGTATCAGAAGTGCGAATGCTGACATAAGTAACGATAAAGCGGGTGAAAAGCCCGCTCGCCGGAAGACCAAGGGTTCCTGTCCAACGTTAATCGGGGCAGGGTGAGTCGACCCCTAAGGCGAGGCCGAAAGGCGTAGTCGATGGGAAACAGGTTAATATTCCTGTACTTGGTGTTACTGCGAAGGGGGGACGGAGAAGGCTATGTTAGCCGGGCGACGGTTGTCCCGGTTTAAGCATGTAGGCGGAGGTTCCAGGTAAATCCGGTACCTTTTTAACGCTGAGGTGTGATGACGAGGCACTACGGTGCTGAAGTAACAAATGCCCTGCTTCCAGGAAAAGCCTCTAAGCATCAGGTAACATCAAATCGTACCCCAAACCGACACAGGTGGTCAGGTAGAGAATACCAAGGCGCTTGAGAGAACTCGGGTGAAGGAACTAGGCAAAATGGTGCCGTAACTTCGGGAGAAGGCACGCTGGTGTGTAGGTGAAGTCCCTGCGGACGGAGCTGAAACCAGTCGAAGATACCAGCTGGCTGCAACTGTTTATTAAAAACACAGCACTGTGCAAACACGAAAGTGGACGTATACGGTGTGACGCCTGCCCGGTGCCGGAAGGTTAATTGATGGGGTTAGCGGCAACGCGAAGCTCTTGATCGAAGCCCCGGTAAACGGCGGCCGTAACTATAACGGTCCTAAGGTAGCGAAATTCCTTGTCGGGTAAGTTCCGACCTGCACGAATGGCGTAATGATGGCCAGGCTGTCTCCACCCGAGACTCAGTGAAATTGAACTCGCTGTGAAGATGCAGTGTACCCGCGGCAAGACGGAAAGACCCCGTGAACCTTTACTATAGCTTGACACTGAACACTGGTCCTTGATGTGTAGGATAGGTGGGAGGCTTTGAAGCGTGGACGCCAGTCTGCGTGGAGCCAACCTTGAAATACCACCCTTTAATGGCTGGTGTTCTAACGTAGACCCGTAATCCGGGTTGCGGACAGTGTCTGGTGGGTAGTTTGACTGGGGCGGTCTCCTCCTAAAGAGTAACGGAGGAGCACGAAGGTTAGCTAATCCTGGTCGGACATCAGGAGGTTAGTGCAATGGCATAAGCTAGCTTGACTGCGAGAGTGACGGCTCGAGCAGGTGCGAAAGCAGGTCATAGTGATCCGGTGGTTCTGAATGGAAGGGCCATCGCTCAACGGATAAAAGGTACTCCGGGGATAACAGGCTGATACCGCCCAAGAGTTCATATCGACGGCGGTGTTTGGCACCTCGATGTCGGCTCATCACATCCTGGGGCTGAAGTAGGTCCCAAGGGTACGGCTGTTCGCCGTTTAAAGTGGTACGCGAGCTGGGTTTAGAACGTCGTGAGACAGTTCGGTCCCTATCTGCCGTGGGCGCTGGAGAATTGAGGGGGGCTGCTCCTAGTACGAGAGGACCGGAGTGGACGCATCACTGGTGTTCGGGTTGTCATGCCAATGGCATTGCCCGGTAGCTAAATGCGGAAAAGATAAGTGCTGAAAGCATCTAAGCACGAAACTTGCCCCGAGATGAGTTCTCCCTGACTCCTTGAGAGTCCTGAAGGAACGTTGAAGACTACGACGTTGATAGGCTGGGTGTGTAAGTGCAGCGATGTATTGAGCTAACCAGTACTAATGAACCGTGAGGCTTAACCTTACAACGCCGAAGATGTTTTGGCGAAGCAGAGACAGACGATTTTCAGCTGATACAGATTACTTGATGCGCAGAGATGCGTGTTGATACAGAATTTGCCTGGCGGCTTTAGCGCGGTGGTCCCACCTGACCCCATGCCGAACTCAGAAGTGAAACGCCGTAGCGCCGATGGTAGTGTGGGGTCTCCCCATGTGAGAGTAGGGAACTGCCAGGCATCAAATTAAGTAGTAAACCGGTGCATAAATCCGGTGATTACAGAAGTCTTCGGTGGAGCGGTAGTTCAGTCGGTTAGAATACCTGCCTGTCACGCAGGGGGTCGCGGGTTCGAGTCCCGTCCGTTCCGCCACTTATTAAGATATTAAGCCTGCTTACCTAGCAGGCTTAATAGCAAGAAGATTTAGGGGCGTAGCTCAGTTGGTAGAGCACCGGTCTCCAAAACCGGGTGTCGCGAGTTCGAGTCTCTCCGCCCCTGCCATATATAATCCTTTGCTTCGGCAAAGGATTTTTTTTTGCTTTGAATACCTCAAAAACCCTGTCTTTCTTGCGTCCCTGCAAGACTCTCAAAACTAATCCATCACATTGATTTTCAATAGATCTTTAATTTGGACATGCTTGTCGCTGTTCTGAAGCCAGATCGCATAGAGTGGCCGGACAAGCGTTGTAGAATCAGAGACAGTATGCAGTCCGGGTTTGTTATCCGCCCAACGAGTGGGTAACCAGGTGCAACCATTGAGAAGGGCTAATTGCTGACAGGCAATCTCTGCAGAGCTGGTCGTCAGTGAAGGGACATCATCCGCCGCGATCAAACCCACTTCATGCTGCTGGAAATCGGGGCCCCATTCCAGTCGTAAATAGCTGAGATCCGCTTTCATCATCGAAGGCTGAGAAGCATAGAGTGCCAGGTTAAATTGTCCAAGGATCTGGCTGCTAAATTCATCCATTTTGGGGGCTTCAGTCGTGATCAGCAGATCTAACTGCCGCTCATGTAACTGCTTCACCAGCGACTGCCGCTGTGCAATTCGGGCTTCAAATTGCAGGTTGTTGTGCGACTTATACAATCGTGTAAGCCACTGACTCAGCATGCATTCCCAAAGGGATGCACTCGCCCCGATAGAAAACTCGTTGTATCTGGAAGTATGTGCCACCTCCTTTCGCGCCGCCTGCCAGGTATTCATCAGTGTCTCAGCGTAGGGTAAGAGCTTCTCACCAGCCGCCGTTAAGCGAATATTGTTGCGATGGCGGGTAAAAAGATTCACACCGAGTTGATTTTCCAGCTGACGAATACGAAAACTCACCGCTGACTGTGTCAGGTAGAGTGCTTCCGCCGCTCGCCCAAAGTGACGCGTTCTGCTCACTTCGAGGAAAGTTTTTAGCAATTCCGTATCCACATCTTTCTCCGCAAAATTATTTGTCGTGATGATTTAAATGTTTTGTTTGACGCTCTGTCAAGCGTAACTAATACTCCGCGCCATAAATAGCTCGGCCAAAGAATTAGGAGCGTGTAGGATGGCGGAAAGCTTTACGACAACTAATCGTTTTTTCGACAATAAAAATTATCCGCGCGGGTTCTCTCGTCATGGCGATTTCACCATCAAAGAGGCGCAACTGCTTGAGCGCCATGGTTATGCCTTTAACGAGCTGGATCTGGGGAAACGTGAGCCTGCAACTGAAGACGAAAAACTGTTTGTTGCCGTTTGCCGTGGTGAGCGTGAGCCAGAATCTGAAGCAGAACGCGTATGGATCAAATACATGGCTCGCATTAAGCGACCAAAGCGTTTCCATACTCTCTCCGGCGGTAAGCCGCAGATGGAAGGTGCAGAAGACTACACCGAATCTGACGATTGATATGATGTGAAAAGGGGCTGCGGCCCCTTTTTTACGCCAGCATCTTTTGCAGGTGCAGCAGCAAACGGTCTATTGCGCGATAACTTAGCGCTTCCTGCAGATGTTGCCGCGCGATATCACCACTCCCCTCCAAATCAGCGATAGTGCGCGCCACCTTCAACAGGCGTTGCCATGCTCGTACTGAGAGGCCAAATCGCATCAGCGTCTCTTCCAGCCAGCGTGCATCAACTTCGGACAGACAACAAAACTGACGGATCTCTGCGTTATCGAGTCGCGCATTGAGCTTTTTCTGACGTAAGTACTGCCGTTCCTGGGCACGAATCACGCGTTCCCGTACGGTGCTGCTGTTCTCCCCTGTGTTACTCATCTGGCTGAGCACTCCCGGTGGCGGCAGTGGGATTTCGAGCGAGAGATCGAAGCGGTCGAGGAACGGGCCTGACAGTCGTCCCAGATAGCGAAGTGTCTGCTCAGGTGTACTCCGGTTGTGGTTGCCCTGGTAATGGCCTGATGGGCTGGGATTCATGGCAGCAATGAGTTGGAACTGTGCCGGATAGCTGATCTTGGCCCGGGTACGGGAGATATGAATCTGCCCGGACTCGATCGGTTCGCGCAGGGCATCCAGAACACGTCTTTCGAATTCAGGTAATTCATCCAGAAACAGAATCCCGTGGTGGGCGAGGGAAATTTCACCAGGTATCGGGATCGAACCGCCGCCAACCATCGCCGTGAGTGAAGCGCTGTGATGTGGGGAGCGAAACGGCCTTCTGCGCCAGTGCTTCTGTAGGGATGTGGAATTCGTCAGACTAATGATTGCTGCGCTCTCCAGAGCCTCATGGTTGCTCAGTGGGGGCAACAAACCGTTCAGCCTACTGGCAAGCATAGTTTTCCCTGTGCCTGGCGGCCCAATCAGCAGCAGGTTGTGGCCGCCTGCCGCAGTAATTTCCAGCGCGCGCTTGCCCTGCTCCTGACCGATGATGTCGCTAAGATCCTCCAGATGTTCCGGCACACCGATACGATTCTCTTCGGGTTCAGCCAACTCATGACGCCCCTCCAGAAACGCGCACACTTCCTGTAAATGTCCGGCAATCAGGCACCCCTTTTCCTCAATGAGGCTGACTTCTGATGAGTTCTCGGTAGCCACAATGATATGTCTACCGGACTTTAACGCGGCTAACGCTCCCGAGATTGCGCCTGGAACGCCTCTTAACGCGCCTGTAAGCGCCAGTTCGCCCACAAACTCATACCGATTCAAATGGGGAGCGTTAAGCTGCTCAGAGGCGGAGAGAAGCGCTATGGCGATAGGTAAATCATATCGCCCGCCTTCTTTTGGGAGGTCGGCAGGGGCCAGGTTGATGGTAATCTTCTTGGCCGGAAAGGTATAACCGCTATTGATGATAGCGCTGCGCACGCGATCCCGGGCCTCTTTCACAGTGGTTTCCGGGAGTCCGACGAGGGTTAAGCCGGGCAGTCCATTGCTCAGATGAACTTCCACAGAAATCAGCGGCGCCTGAACGCCCAACGCTGCGCGAGTATAAACGACTGACAGTGACATAGGTCTCTCCTTTGCCAGTCACTATGCCAGTGTGTTTTGTGGATTTTTAGCGTCAATTGCAGACATTACGAGGCGTGTTCATGCTTTTTTGTGAAAGAATGTCACACTTGCTTTATGGCGGAAGAGGGCTCGCAAATGCGCAAAAATCGACGTTTTCTCTGTTGGAGACGCTATTAAAAAATGAAAAATATTCATTTTCTATTTTCCTTATATAAAACAAACATTTTTTGCGAAAGTATTTGCTGGCTAAGCAATCGCGTCATAAATATTTCTTGTGTTTAATTCAATGTCTGTGATACCTCTTTAGGTATTCCTTCGAACAAGATGCCAAAAGAACTCAAAATGACAGCCCTTCTACTAGTGATTAGCCTGGTCGTGATTAGCGTGGTGGTGATTATTATCCCACCGTGCGGGGCTGCACTTGGACGAGGAAAGGCTTAAAAAACAAGCCTTAACGAACTAAGACCCCCGCACCGAAAGGTCCGGGGGTTTTTTTATGACCTAAAAAATTAAATGAGGAGCAGATAATGACAACTAGCACAAAATTCTGTTTCTCCAGATTTATGACGGGGAACTCACTATGAACGGGGCACAATGGGTAGTACATGCGTTGCGAGCGCAAGGAGTCGAGACGGTCTTCGGTTATCCGGGTGGCGCAATTATGCCGATTTACGATGCACTGTATGACGGCGGCGTGGAGCACCTGTTGTGTCGACACGAACAGGGCGCGGCGATGGCGGCGATTGGTTTCGCCCGCGCGACCGGTAAAACGGGCGTTTGCATGGCTACTTCAGGACCGGGTGCGACCAACCTGATCACTGGCCTTGCCGATGCGCTGCTCGATTCCGTTCCCGTCGTCGCCATTACCGGGCAGGTTGCCTCACCGTTTATTGGTACCGATGCGTTTCAGGAAGTGGACGTTCTCGGTTTGTCCCTGGCCTGCACCAAGCATAGCTTCCTGGTGCAGTCGCTGGAAGAGCTGCCGCGTGTCATGGCAGAGGCCTTCCAGGTGGCAAACTCAGGCCGTCCTGGCCCCGTTCTGATTGATATTCCTAAAGATATTCAGGTAGCAGTCGGCGATTTAGAACCGCACTTCTCCACTGTCGAAAATGATGACTTTTTCCCGCAGGTGGAAGTTGAACTGGCTCGCCAGATGCTGGCACAGGCGCAGCAGCCGATGCTGTATGTCGGGGGCGGAGTGGGGATGGCGCAAGCGGTTCCCGCGCTGCGTGAATTTATCGCTGCAACGCAAATCCCTGCGACCTGCACCCTGAAAGGACTGGGTGCTGTTGAAGCGGATTACCCGTATTACCTCGGCATGCTGGGGATGCATGGCACCAAGGCCGCAAACCTAGCAGTGCAAGAGTGCGACCTCCTGATCGCCGTTGGCGCGCGTTTCGACGACCGTGTGACCGGTAAGCTGAACACTTTCGCCCCGAATGCCAAAGTGATCCATATGGATATCGATCCGGCCGAAATGAATAAACTGCGCCAGGCGCACGTGGCGTTGCAGGGCGATCTGAACGCGCTGTTACCGGCGTTGCAGCAGCCGTTGTCCATCAATGAATGGCGTCAGCACACGGCGCAGATGCGCGTGGAAAATAGCTGGCGTTACGATCATCCTGGTGAGGCAATTTACGCTCCACTGCTGTTAAAACAGCTGTCGGATCGCAAACCAGCTGACTGCGTCGTTACCACCGATGTCGGCCAGCACCAGATGTGGTCTGCCCAGCATATGACCTACACCCGCCCGGAAAATTTCATCACCTCCAGCGGATTAGGCACCATGGGCTTCGGCCTGCCAGCAGCCGTAGGCGCTCAGGTTGCGCGCCCAAATGATACGGTCATCTGCGTTTCGGGGGATGGGTCGTTCATGATGAACGTGCAGGAGCTGGGCACGGTCAAACGCAAACAGCTGCCGCTGAAAATCCTGTTACTGGATAACCAACGTTTAGGCATGGTTCGCCAGTGGCAGCAGCTCTTTTTCCAGGAGCGCTACAGCGAAACTACCCTCACTGATAATCCTGATTTCCTCGTGCTGGCCAGCGCCTTCGGCATCCCTGGCCAACACATCACCCGTAAAGACCAGGTTGAAGCGGCACTCGACACCATGCTGTCCAGCGAAGGGCCATACCTGCTTCATGTCTCAATCGACGAACTTGAGAATGTCTGGCCGTTGGTGCCACCTGGCGCCAGTAACGCACAAATGATGGAGAAATTATCATGATGCAACATCAGGTCGCCGTTCAGGCCCGCTTCAACCCAGAAACATTAGAACGCGTATTGCGCGTAGTTCGCCACCGTGGTTTTCAGATCTGTGCCATGAATATGGAAACCGCCACCGATGCCCAGAACATAAATATCGAATTGACCGTTGCCAGTCCACGGTCGGTCGACTTACTGTTTAGCCAGTTAAGTAAACTGGTAGATGTTGCCCATGTGGCCATCTGCCAGAGCACAACCACATCACAACAAATCCGCGCTTAAGCGTGACAGGAAGAAAACATGACGACGAAGAAAGCTGATTACATTTGGTTCAACGGTGAGATGGTTCGTTGGGAAGATGCCACGGTACACGTGATGTCTCACGCCCTGCATTACGGTACCTCTGTGTTTGAAGGTGTCCGTTGCTACGACTCTCACAAAGGACCAGTGGTGTTCCGCCATCGCGAACACATGCAGCGTCTGCATGACTCAGCCAAAATTTATCGTTTCCCGGTCTCTCAGAGCGTTGATGAGCTGATGGAAGCGTGCCGCGAAGTGCTTCGCAAAAACAATCTGACCAGCGCCTATATTCGCCCGCTGGTCTTCGTGGGTGATGTGGGCATGGGCGTTAACCCGCCAGCCGGTTACTCCACTGACGTCATCATTGCCGCGTTCCCGTGGGGAGCTTATCTGGGTGCAGAAGCTCTGGAGCAGGGGATCGACGCAATGGTTTCATCCTGGAATCGCGTCGCACCAAACACCATCCCAACGGCCGCGAAAGCGGGCGGTAACTACCTCTCTTCCCTGCTGGTCGGTAGCGAAGCGCGCCGCCACGGTTATCAGGAAGGTATCGCTCTGGACGTGAACGGCTACATCTCAGAAGGCGCCGGTGAAAACCTGTTTGAAGTGAAAGATGGCATTCTGTTTACCCCGCCATTCACCTCCTCTGCACTGCCGGGCATCACTCGTGATGCGATCATCAAGCTGGCGAAAGATCTGGGTATCGAAGTCCGTGAGCAGGTTCTGTCCCGCGAATCCCTGTACCTGGCAGATGAAGTATTTATGTCCGGTACCGCGGCTGAAATCACCCCGGTTCGCAGCGTGGACGGCATTCAGGTCGGCGAAGGCCGTCGTGGCCCGGTCACCAAACGTATTCAGGATGCATTCTTTGGCCTCTTCACCGGTGAAACGGAAGATAAATGGGGCTGGTTGGATCAAGTTAATTCATAAGCATAATTTTGGGACGGCACGCACCGTCCCAGTGAATATTCAGACGGGAGTAAAAGAGCATGCCTAAGTATCGTTCCGCCACCACCACCCATGGCCGTAATATGGCCGGTGCCCGCGCGCTGTGGCGCGCTACCGGGATGACCGACGCTGACTTCGGTAAGCCGATTATCGCTGTGGTTAACTCCTTTACCCAGTTTGTGCCGGGGCACGTCCACCTGCGCGATCTGGGTAAACTGGTTGCTGAGCAAATTGAAGCCGCAGGCGGCGTGGCGAAAGAGTTCAATACCATCGCTGTCGATGATGGTATCGCGATGGGCCACGGGGGCATGCTCTATTCACTGCCGTCGCGCGAGCTGATCGCCGATTCGGTCGAGTACATGGTTAACGCCCACTGCGCCGATGCGATGGTGTGTATCTCCAACTGCGACAAAATCACCCCAGGGATGCTGATGGCGTCCCTGCGCCTGAACATTCCGGTGATCTTCGTCTCTGGCGGCCCGATGGAAGCCGGTAAAACCAAGCTTTCTGACAAAATCATCAAGCTCGACCTGGTCGACGCGATGATTCAGGGCGCGGACCCGAAAGTCTCCGACGAGCAGAGCGATCAGGTTGAGCGCTCAGCGTGTCCGACCTGCGGTTCCTGTTCCGGGATGTTCACCGCCAACTCCATGAACTGCCTGACCGAAGCCCTCGGCCTTTCCCAGCCAGGTAACGGCTCCCTGCTGGCAACGCACGCCGACCGCAAACAGCTGTTCCTGAATGCGGGTACTCGCATCGTGGAACTGACCAAACGTTATTACGAGCAAGACGACGTCAGCGCACTGCCGCGCAACATCGCCAACAAAGCGGCGTTCGAAAATGCCATGACGCTGGATATCGCCATGGGCGGTTCCACCAATACCGTTCTGCACCTGCTGGCTGCGGCGCAGGAAGCTGAAATTGATTTCACCATGAGTGACATCGACAAGCTTTCCCGCAAAGTGCCGCAGCTGTGTAAGGTCGCGCCAAGTACGCAGAAATACCACATGGAAGACGTACACCGTGCCGGTGGCGTGCTGGGTATTCTCGGCGAGCTGGAACGTGCCGGTCTGCTGAACCGTGAAGTGAAAAACATTCTCGGCCTAACGCTGCCGCAAACGCTGGAGCAGTACGACGTGATGCTGACCAAAGACGATGCGGTGAAAAAGATGTTCCGCGCCGGTCCGGCAGGTATTCGCACCACGCAAGCCTTCTCGCAGGACTGCCGCTGGGACACCCTGGATGACGACCGCGCTGAAGGCTGCATCCGTTCTCTGGAAAATGCCTATAGCAAGGACGGCGGTCTGGCCGTGCTGTACGGCAACTTTGCTGAAAACGGCTGCATCGTAAAAACAGCGGGTGTGGACGACAGCATTCTGAAATTCACCGGTCCGGCGAAAGTGTACGAAAGCCAGGACGCTGCGGTAGACGCGATTCTGGGCGGTAAAGTGGTGGCGGGCGATGTGGTTGTTATCCGCTACGAAGGGCCAAAAGGCGGGCCGGGCATGCAAGAAATGCTCTATCCGACCACCTTCCTGAAATCCATGGGTCTCGGCAAAGCCTGCGCACTGATCACCGATGGTCGTTTCTCCGGCGGTACCTCTGGTCTCTCTATCGGCCACGTTTCTCCGGAAGCCGCGAGCGGCGGCAACATCGCCATCATTGAAGACGGCGACATGATTGCGATCGACATTCCAAATCGCGGCATTCAGCTGCAGCTGAGCGAGCAGGAAATTGCCGCGCGTCGTGAAGCACAGGAAGCCCGTGGCGATAAAGCCTGGACGCCAAAAGATCGCCAGCGTGAAGTCTCCTTCGCCCTGCGCGCTTATGCCACCCTTGCCACCAGTGCGGACAAAGGCGCGGTGCGCGATAAATCCAAGCTTGGGGGCTAATGATGGCCGAATCACAACCCTTATCCGCCGCCCCTGAGGGGGCGGAATATCTCAGAGCGGTGCTGCGCGCACCGGTCTATGAGGCTGTGCAGGTCACGCCGCTGCAGAAAATGGACAAGCTGTCGTCCCGTCTCGATAACGTGATCCTGGTGAAACGCGAAGATCGCCAGCCGGTACACAGCTTCAAGCTGCGCGGTGCCTACGCGATGATGGCCGGGCTAACCGAAGAGCAAAAAGCACGCGGCGTCATCACCGCCTCTGCGGGGAATCACGCCCAGGGCGTGGCGTTTTCCGCCGCGCGTTTAGGGCTGAAGGCGCTGATCGTGATGCCGGTGGCCACGGCGGATATCAAAGTGGATGCGGTTCGCGGTTTTGGTGGCGAAGTGCTCCTGCACGGTGCCAATTTTGACGAAGCGAAGGCACGCGCCATCGAACTGGCGCAGCAGCAGGGCTTTACCTGGGTGCCACCGTTCGATCACCCTATGGTGATTGCAGGGCAGGGCACGCTGGCGCTGGAGCTGTTGCAGCAAGATGCGCATCTCGATAGGGTGTTTGTCCCGGTGGGCGGCGGTGGTCTGGCGGCGGGTGTCGCAGTGCTTATCAAACAGCTGATGCCACAGATCAAGGTGATTGCGGTGGAAGCGGAAGATTCCGCCTGCCTGAAAGCGGCGCTGGATGCCGGTCATCCGGTCGATCTCCCGCGCGTCGGGCTGTTTGCTGAGGGCGTTGCGGTCAAGCGCATTGGCGATGAGACCTTCCGCGTTTGCCAGGAGTATCTCGACGACATCATCACCGTCGACAGCGATGCGATCTGCGCGGCTATGAAAGATCTGTTCGAGGATGTCCGTGCAGTCGCGGAGCCGTCGGGTGCTCTGGCGCTGGCGGGAATGAAAAAATACATCGCTCAGCACAACATTCGCGGGGAACGCCTGGCGCATGTGCTGTCCGGCGCGAACGTCAACTTCCACGGCCTGCGCTACGTGTCCGAACGCTGCGAGCTGGGTGAGCAACGCGAAGCGCTGCTGGCGGTGACAATCCCGGAAGAGAAGGGCAGTTTCCTCAAATTCTGCCAGCTGCTCGGCGGGCGTTCCGTCACAGAGTTTAACTATCGCTTTGCCGATGCGAAAGATGCCTGCATTTTTGTCGGTGTGCGTCTGAGCCGTGGGCTGGAGGAGCGCAAAGAGATCCTCCACCTGCTGAATGAAGGCGGCTACAGCGTGGTGGATCTCTCTGATGACGAAATGGCGAAGCTGCATGTGCGCTATATGGTCGGCGGGCGTCCGTCGAAGCCGTTACAGGAACGTCTGTTCAGCTTTGAGTTCCCGGAATCACCGGGCGCGTTGCTGAAGTTCCTGCACACCCTCGGCACGCACTGGAACATCTCTCTGTTCCACTACCGTAGCCATGGTACCGACTACGGGCGTGTGTTAGCGGCATTCGAACTGGGCGAGCACGAACCGGATTTCGAAACGCGGCTGAATGAGCTGGGTTACGATTGTCACGACGAGACCCATAACCCGGCGTTCAGGTTCTTCCTGGCGGGCTAGTGGTTCGGCAATATCTGCCAAAACGCGTCAATAAGCGGCTCATGTAGCCGCTTTTTTTGTGCGCATACGCCAAGCTCAAACGGCGTTTTCTCATCGCTCCGCTCTAAAATCATCACGCGATTACGCACCGGCTCCGGGCTGTTTTCCAGCACCACTTCCGGCAGCAACGCCACGCCACAGCCGAGCGCCACCATCGACACCATTGCTTCGTGCCCGCCTACTGTCGCATAAATCGACGGGTTGCTGATTTTTTGGCGACGGAACCACAGTTCGATGCGGCGGCGGACGGGCCCCTGGTCGGCCATGATGAACGGTACCGTTGCCCAGTCAGGATTATCGACGGATATCTGATTGCGCACCGGGCACGGAAGAGCCGGAGCGATTAACACCACGGCCAGATTCTCCAGCATCGAAAACGCGACCGCACCGGGCAGCGTTTCGGGTTTACCCGCAATCGCCAGATCCGCTTCACCCGTCACCACTTTTTCCATCGCATCTGCGGCATCGCCCGTGGTGAGCTTGATTTCTACCGACGGATGTTCAGCACGAAAACGATCGAGAATCGGCGGCAGGTGGCTATAAGCCGCCGTCACGGAGCAGAAGATATGCAGTTCGCCAGAGAGGGACGGCCCCTGCTGATCGATGGTGTGCCGCAACTGCTGGTACTGAAGTAAGGTCTGTTGGGCGAACGTTCGCAGTTCTTCACCCGCTTCCGTGAGCGTTACGGTGCGGTTGTCGCGCACAAATAGCGCCTGACCGAGGTCCTCTTCCAGGCGCTGAATTTGCCGGGAGAGCGTGGAGGGACTGACGTGCATGGCCCGGGCGCTGCGGCCAAAATGACGGCTTTCTGCCAGATGCAGAAAGGTTTTGAGATCGCGTAAATCCACAGATCGCTCCCCACGGTTTTACATTGCAGAAATTGCAATGTGACGTTGTGAATATATCAATTTCCGCAATAAATTTCCTGTCATATAGTAAGTTCATTCTCGCATAAGCGACCCGAACAATAAGCAACACAACATCACGGAGTTCACCATGGCTAACTACTTCAATACACTGAATCTGCGTCAGCAGCTGGCACAGTTGGGCAAATGCCGCTTTATGGCGCGCGATGAATTCGCCGATGGCGCGAGCTACCTTCAGGGTAAAAAAGTGGTCATCGTCGGCTGTGGCGCACAGGGGCTGAACCAGGGCCTGAACATGCGTGACTCCGGTCTGGACATCGCTTACGCCCTGCGTAAAGAAGCGATCGCTGAGAAACGTGCTTCATGGCGTAAAGCGACCGAAAACGGCTTCAAAGTGGGTACCTACGAAGAGCTGATCCCGCAGGCAGATCTGGTGGTTAACCTGACGCCGGACAAACAGCACTCCGACGTTGTGCGCTCTGTTCAGCCGCTGATGAAAGACGGCGCGGCGCTGGGTTATTCTCATGGTTTCAACATCGTTGAAGTGGGCGAGCAGATCCGTAAAGACATCACCGTGGTGATGGTTGCGCCGAAGTGCCCGGGCACCGAAGTGCGTGAAGAGTACAAACGTGGTTTCGGTGTGCCAACCCTGATTGCGGTTCACCCGGAAAACGATCCGAAGGGCGAAGGCATGGCGATTGCCAAAGCCTGGGCTGCGGCTACCGGCGGTCACCGTGCAGGTGTCCTGGAATCTTCCTTCGTGGCAGAAGTGAAATCTGACCTGATGGGCGAGCAGACTATCCTGTGCGGTATGCTGCAGGCCGGTTCTCTGCTGTGCTTCGACAAGCTGGTGGAAGAGGGTACCGACCCGTCTTACGCAGAAAAACTGATTCAATTCGGCTGGGAAACCATCACCGAAGCGCTGAAACAGGGCGGTATCACGCTGATGATGGACCGTCTGTCCAACCCGGCAAAACTGCGTGCTTATGCGCTCTCTGAGCAGCTGAAAGAGATCATGGCGCCGCTGTTCCAGAAACATATGGATGACATCATCTCCGGCGAATTCTCCTCCGGCATGATGGCTGACTGGGCCAACGACGATAAAAAACTGCTGACCTGGCGTGAAGAGACCGGCAAAACCGCGTTCGAAACCGCTGCCCAGTTTGACGGTAAAATCAGCGAGCAAGAGTACTTCGATAAAGGTGTTCTGATGATCGCGATGGTGAAAGCGGGCGTTGAACTGGCGTTCGAAACTATGGTGGATTCCGGCATCATCGAAGAGTCTGCGTACTATGAATCACTGCACGAGCTGCCGCTGATTGCCAACACTATCGCCCGTAAGCGTCTGTACGAGATGAACGTGGTTATCTCTGATACCGCTGAGTACGGTAACTACCTGTTCTCTTACGCTTGCGTACCTCTGCTGAAAGAGTTCATGACGACTCTGCAGCCAGGCGATCTGGGTAAAGCGATTGCGGAAGGCACGGTGGATAACGCTCAGCTGCGTGATGTGAACGAAGCGATTCGTAGCCATGCAATTGAGAGCGTGGGCCATACGCTGCGCGGTTATATGAAAGATATGAAGCGTATCGCCGTCGCTGGCTGATACCTCATCACCTTTCGAGTTGCAGATGCGTTGGCAGCATTCGCACAGCCCGGTCACTGAGTAGGGTTGTGCGCATTAAGCGCTTTTTTGCAAATCGAAATGACACTCAGTAAGCCCGGTAAGGCGTAGCCGCCACCGGGCTTTTTGCTGCTTAGTTGCGGTACAGCACTTTAATGATGTGGTAACCGAACTGGGTGTGCAGTGGGCCTGTTGGCTCCAGCACCGGGCAGGAGAACACCACTTTATCAAACGCAGGAACCATCTGGCCTTGACGGAATTCACCTAAGTGGCCGCCTTTTTTGCCTGACGGGCAGGTAGAGTGTTTCTTTGCCAGTTTCTCGAAGTCCGCGCCGTTTTTGATCTGCTCCAGAAGATCCAGTGCCAGTTTCTCTTCTTTAACAAGAATATGCAGTGCTGCTGCTGTTTTTGCCATGATCGTGCCTTGAGTGGTATGGATTAGGCTCGCTATACTACCACACGCGATTTTCCTTTTTCTTCTCCTCCCGACCTTCATTGAGTGAACTTCTTATGCGTTTAAACCCCGGACAACAACAAGCCGTCGAATTCGTCACCGGACCTTGCCTGGTGCTGGCGGGTGCGGGTTCCGGAAAGACGCGTGTAATCACCAATAAAATCGCCCATCTGATTCGCGGCTACGGCTATCAGGCGCGTCACATTGCGGCGGTTACCTTCACCAATAAAGCGGCGCGTGAGATGAAGGAGCGTGTCGGGCAGACGCTAGGGCGCAAAGAGGCGCGCGGTCTGATGATCTCCACGTTCCACACGCTGGGCCTGGATATCATTAAGCGCGAATACGCCGCGCTGGGAATGAAATCGAATTTCTCCCTGTTCGACGATACGGATCAGATGGCGCTGCTGAAAGAGTTGACCGAAGGGCGGCTCGAAGAGGACAAGACGATTCTCCAGCAGTTGATCTCCACGATCTCAAACTGGAAAAACGATCTGATGACTCCCGCGCAAGCGGCGGCGAGCGCCAAAGGCGAGCGGGATCGGATCTTTGCACATTGTTACAGCCTGTATGATGACCATCTCAAGGCCTGTAATGTTCTCGATTTTGACGATCTTATCCTGCTACCGACGCTACTGCTTCAGCGTAATGAAGAGGTGCGCGAGCGCTGGCAAAACAAAATCCGCTATCTGCTGGTGGATGAATACCAGGACACCAACACCAGCCAGTACGAGCTGGTAAAACTGCTGGTGGGGCAGCGCGCGCGCTTTACGGTTGTGGGCGACGATGACCAGTCGATCTACTCCTGGCGTGGGGCACGGCCACAAAACCTGGTGTTGCTGAGCAAAGATTTTCCGGCGTTGCAGGTGATTAAGCTGGAGCAGAACTACCGTTCGTCAGGGCGCATCCTGAAAGCGGCAAACATCCTGATCGCCAACAACCCACACGTGTTCGAAAAGCGCCTCTTCTCTGAGCTGGGATACGGCACCGAACTGAAAGTCTTAAGTGCCAACAATGAAGAGCACGAGGCCGAGCGCGTGGCCGGCGAACTGATCGCCCATCACTTCGTCAACAAAACCGCGTACAAAGACTACGCCATCCTTTATCGCGGAAACCATCAGTCGCGCGTCTTTGAAAAAATGCTGATGCAAAACCGCATTCCATACAAAATTTCCGGCGGGACCTCGTTCTTCTCCCGCCCTGAAATCAAAGACTTGCTTGCCTATTTACGCGTGCTGACTAACCCGGACGATGACAGCGCTTTTTTACGCATCGTGAATACACCGAAGCGTGAAATTGGACCGGCGACGCTGCAAAAGCTGGGCGAGTGGGCGATGACCCGCAACAAAAGCATGTTCACCGCCAGCTTCGACATGGGTCTTAGCCAGACGCTGACCGGGCGCGGCTACGAGTCGCTCACGCGCTTCACCCAGTGGCTGGCGGAAATCCAGCGTCTTGCCGAGCGCGAGCCGATCGCCGCCGTGCGCGATCTGATCCACGGCGTGGATTATGAGTCCTGGCTATATGAAACCTCCGCCAGCCCGAAAGCGGCAGAAATGCGCATGAAAAACGTCAACCAGCTCTTCACCTGGATGACCGAGATGCTGGAAGGTTCTGATATCGACGAGCCGATGACGCTGACGCAAGTGGTCACGCGGTTTACCCTGCGCGATATGATGGAGCGCGGCGAGAGCGAAGAAGAGGCGGATCAGGTTCAGCTGATGACGCTGCACGCGTCCAAAGGCCTGGAGTTCCCGTATGTCTATCTGGTGGGAATGGAAGAAGGGTTACTGCCGCATCAGAGCAGCATTGATGAGGACAACGTCGACGAAGAGCGACGTCTGGCCTACGTGGGTATCACGCGTGCGCAAAAAGAGCTGATTTTTACCCTGTGCAAAGAGCGGCGTCAGTATGGCGAACTGGTGCGCCCGGAGCCGAGCCGTTTCCTGTTGGAACTGCCGCAGGACGATCTGATCTGGGAACAGGAACGAAAAGTGATTACGGCGGAAGAGAGGATGCACAAGGGCCAGGCGAACGTCGCGAACATTCGCGCCATGCTGGCGAAAGCCAAAGAAAAATAGCGGCGCTATTTAATTTCCAGTGCCCAGTGGACGTAACTCTGCCACTGGCATTCCTGTTCGATCATCTCCGCGCCAAGCGGATGATTATCCAGCCAGTTATCCGGCAGCGTAAGCGTCAGGTTTTCGCCTTCCGCAGAAAGGGTAATGGCGGGCAGCAGATCCGCGCGACGACGGCTGGCAAACAAAATCGCCAGGCGCAGCAGTCGACAGAGATGCTCGGCCACGCGCGGCGGAACGGCATTTTGCTGATGCAAAGAAGAGAGATCGACCGTGTTGGTCTGGTTAAGCAGCAATGTCGCCAGCAGCTTTTTCTGTGCCGGAGTAAAACCAGGCAGATCCAGATGACGCACCAGGTACGCGGCATGAATCGGCGCCTGTTTGAAATCGATACTCAGGCCAATCTCATGCAGCGCACAGGCGCTCAGGAGTAAATCGCGGCTCAAGGGTTCGAGCGCCCAGGTGGTTGCCACCTGATCGGCAAAGCTTGAGGCCAGTTGGGCCACGCGCTGTGCCTGTTCCGTATCAACGATAAAACGACGCTGAACGTTACGCAGCGTCCGGCTGCGAATGTCTTGTTCTACAGCCAGATGAAGCATGCCGTAAACCAGCCCTTCGCGCAGCGCGCCGCCAGCCAGCGTCATGCAGTGGATTTCTAATTCGGTGAAAATGGCGATCAGGATCGCCAGACCGCTCGGGAACACCAGCGCGCGCTCAAGCGTCAGCCCTTCAATTTCCAGCTCTTCCAGACGTCCACACTGAATAGCGCGCTGTTTAAGCTGCTGAAGTTTCGCCAGCGTAATCCGCTCGTCCATTCCCTGCGCCATCATGATCTCTTGCAGAGCCTGAACGGTGCCCGACGCGCCGACACACACTTTCCAGCCGTGATATCGCAGCTCATCCATCACCGGATGCAGCACTTCGCGCGCGGCTTTTTCGGCCTCGTCGAAGTTCTCTTGTGCGAGATTACGATCGGTAAAATAGCGCTCCAGCCAGGTGACGCAGCCCATCGACAGGCTAAACAACGACGTCGCCTGCGATCCGTTGCCTGTGACCAGTTCCGTACTGGCACCACCGATATCCACCACCAGACGGCGATCGTCACCCCCGGTAGTGTGGGCGACACCCTGATAAATCAGGCGCGCTTCTTCTTCACCGCTGATGACCTGTACCGGACAGCCGAGAATTTCCTGCGCTTTAGCAATAAAATCGACGGAGTTCACAGCCAATCGCAACGTGGCGGTCGCCACAACGCGAATTTGATTGTGCGGAATATCCTGCAGACGTTCAGCGAAGAGGCGCAGGCATTGCCAGCCGCGTTCCATCGCTTCAGGGGAGAGGTAATTATCGCTGCTCAGGCCCGCCGCGAGGCGGACCTTGCGCTTAATGCGCGTCAGGGTCTGTATGCTCCCCGCCACCTCGCGTACAACCAGCATATGAAAACTATTTGAACCTAAATCAATAGCTGCATAGAGCGAGGTGGAACTGAGCATAATATTTAACCTGAACGACGACGGTTACGTGGTGCTCCGCCGGTGCGGCGTGGGCCATTGCCGGAGCGGGCGCGCGTGAGGCGCTTCGCCGGAGGCAGTTCACTCAACAGGGCTTCCGGATTGTATTTGCTCTGCGGAATGGAGTGGCCGATGTACGTCTCGATGGCAGGAAGGTTCAGGGCGTACTCTTCACAGGCGAGGCTGATGGAGTGGCCGCTTGCGCCAGCACGACCGGTACGGCCAATGCGGTGAACGTAGTCTTCGCAATCGTCAGGGAGATCGTAGTTAAAGACGTGTGTGACAGCAGGGATGTGCAGGCCACGTGCAGCAACGTCGGTTGCTACCAGAATATCCAGGTCGCCACGGGTAAATTCTTCAAGGATGCGCAGACGTTTTTTCTGTGCAACGTCACCCGTCAGCAGGCCAACGCGATGTCCGTCTGCGGCAAGGTGGCCCCAGATGTCTTCGCAGCGATGCTTAGTGTTGGCAAAGATAATGGCGCGATCTGGCCACTCTTCTTCGATCAGCGTTTGCAGCAGACGCATCTTCTCTTCATTCGATGGATAGAAGAGCTCTTCTTTAATACGGTGACCCGTTTTCTGTTCTGGCTCGACTTCCACGTATTCGGCGTTATTCATCTGTTCGAACGCCAGTTCACGGACGCGGTAAGAGAGAGTCGCAGAGAACAGCATGTTCAGACGCTGCGTGGTAGGTGGCATACGACGGAACAGCCAGCGGATGTCTTTAATAAAGCCCAAATCGTACATGCGATCGGCTTCATCGAGGACCACAACCTGGATGGCACCGAGGTTGATGTGATTTTGCTTCGCGTAGTCGATCAGACGACCGGTAGTACCGATCAGAATATCAACGCCGCTTTCCAGCACTTTGAGCTGTTTATCGTAGCCGTCGCCGCCATAAGCCAGCCCTAATTTCAGGCCAGTGGTCTGTGCCAGAGGTTCAGCGTCGGCATGGATCTGCACCGCAAGTTCTCGCGTTGGAGCCATGATCAGCGCACGCGGTTGGTTAACTTTTCGGTCAGCAATTGCTGGATGAGAAAGTAAATAATGAAACGTTGACGTCAAAAACGCCATCGTTTTGCCAGTACCGGTTTGCGCCTGCCCTGCAACATCGCGACCTGCCAGCGTGAGCGGCAGAGCGAGGGCTTGAATGGGCGTGCAGTTATGAAAGCCTTTATTTTCAAGGGCTTCGATAACTTTTGCGTGCAGGGCGAAGTCGGAAAACTTCTGTTCTGTTAAATGTGTTTTGCTCATAGTGTGGTAGAATATCAGCTTACTATTGCTTTACGAAAGCGTATCCGGTGAAATAAAGTCAACCTTTAGTTGGTTAATGCTACATCAACACGTCGTTGATTAATCCTACACCAACACGCCAGGCTTATTCCTGTGGAGTTATATATGAGCGATAAAATTATTCACCTGACTGACGACAGTTTTGACACGGACGTACTTAAAGCTGACGGGCTGATCCTCGTCGATTTCTGGGCTGAATGGTGTGGTCCTTGCAAAATGATCGCTCCGATTCTGGATGAAATCGCTGACGAATATCAGGGCAAACTGACGATTGCCAAGCTGAACATCGACCAGAACCCGGGCACCGCGCCGAAGTACGGCATCCGTGGTATCCCAACCCTGCTGCTGTTCAAAAACGGCGAAGTGGCTGCAACCAAAGTGGGCGCACTGTCCAAAGGTCAGCTGAAAGAGTTCCTGGACGCTAATCTGGCGTAAGGTTTCTCGGCCGGGGTCTGGATTCCGAAATTCTGTGGATCTCTGGACGCCCGGCTTTAGTCGTGCTAAGTTACCTATGACTTCGATTTAAACATACCTTGTCGTTCTGGTTTTACCCGATGCTTCCCATTGTTAAATGAACGATGCGAGAGGCAGATAGATTCCGGGCTTGTCACTCAATCCGTCTTGTCGTTTCAGTTCTGTGCTTCCCCTTTGACCAGACAGCGAACAGACATGAGTTGATGGCCGCTAACAGGCATGGATGACCCTGCCATACCATTCACAACATTAAGTTCGAGTTTCACCCCGAGTTTAAGAACCCACACCATTATGAATCTTACCGAATTAAAGAATACGCCGGTTTCTGAGCTGATCACTCTCGGCGAAAATATGGGGCTGGAAAACCAGGCTCGTATGCGCAAGCAGGACATTATTTTTGCCATCCTGAAGCAGCACGCAAAGAGTGGCGAAGATATCTTTGGCGACGGTGTCCTGGAGATATTGCAAGACGGATTTGGTTTCCTCCGTTCTGCAGACAGCTCCTACCTCGCCGGTCCTGATGACATCTACGTATCCCCTAGCCAAATCCGCCGTTTCAACCTCCGCACAGGTGACACCATTTCAGGTAAGATTCGTCCTCCAAAAGAGGGTGAACGCTACTTCGCGCTGTTGAAAGTTAACGAAGTTAACTACGATAAACCTGAAAACTCGCGCAACAAGATCCTGTTCGAAAACTTAACGCCGCTGCACGCTAACTCGCGTCTGCGCATGGAGCGTGGTAACGGTTCTACCGAAGACCTGACGGCTCGCGTTCTGGATCTGGCTTCTCCGATTGGTCGTGGTCAGCGTGGTCTGATTGTGGCACCGCCGAAAGCGGGTAAAACAATGCTGCTGCAGAACATCGCACAGAGCATTGCTTACAACCACCCTGATTGCGTGCTGATGGTTCTGCTGATCGATGAGCGTCCAGAAGAAGTGACCGAGATGCAGCGTCTGGTCAAAGGTGAAGTGGTTGCTTCTACCTTTGATGAGCCAGCGTCTCGCCACGTTCAGGTTGCTGAAATGGTTATCGAGAAAGCGAAGCGTCTGGTTGAACATAAAAAAGACGTTATCATTCTGCTCGACTCCATCACTCGTCTGGCGCGTGCGTACAACACCGTGGTTCCTGCTTCCGGCAAAGTATTGACCGGTGGTGTGGATGCCAACGCCCTGCACCGTCCAAAACGCTTCTTCGGTGCTGCGCGTAACGTGGAAGAGGGCGGAAGCCTGACCATCATCGCGACCGCGCTGATTGATACCGGCTCCAAAATGGATGAAGTTATTTACGAAGAATTTAAAGGTACAGGTAACATGGAACTGCACCTCTCCCGTAAAATTGCAGAGAAGCGCGTCTTCCCGGCAATCGACTACAACCGTTCCGGTACCCGTAAAGAAGAGCTGCTCACCACCCAGGAAGAGCTGCAGAAAATGTGGATTCTGCGTAAGATCATTCACCCAATGGGCGAAATCGATGCAATGGAATTCCTCATCAATAAGCTGGCAATGACTAAGACAAACGACGAATTCTTCGACATGATGAAACGCTCGTAATACAAATAAACCCAGCCAACGCCACGTTTTTACGTGGCGTTTTCTTTTTTTGGACTATACGCTATAACCGCAGACTCCCATTTTTGACTAACCAGTGCGACAATTAGAATGTTTGTTGCGTCAAAAAGTAATTGATTGAAAAACATACAAAGGGAGTTGTAAGAGGCTGGCTTTAATCCTTCGGGAGCTATGGCTTCGTAGTTATACTTCCAGGACTAACTTTTGTTGAGAGCATGCATTGTGAATCTACTCACTGCGGTTACTGAGCTAATCAGTATATTTTTATTCACAACCTGTTTTTTGTTCATTGCGCGCAAGGTGGCAAAAAGAATCGGGTTAGTGGATAAACCCAATTATCGTAAACGCCATCAGGGCTTGATCCCATTGGTCGGGGGGATCTCCGTTTACGCGGGTATTTGCTTCACCTTTGGAATCGCAGATTATTATATCCCCCATGCAGCACTCTATCTGGCCTGTGCAGGGGTGCTGGTGCTGGTGGGCGCGCTCGATGATCGTTTCGATATCAGCGTAAAATTCCGCGCTTCGGTGCAGGCTGCAATCGGCATCATTATGATGGTGGTTGGTAAGCTCTATCTGAGCAGTCTCGGCTACATCTTCGGTACCTGGGAGATGGTGCTCGGTCCCTTCGGCTTCTTCCTGACGCTCTTCGCGGTGTGGGCTGCTATCAACGCCTTTAACATGGTAGATGGGATTGATGGCCTGTTGGGCGGTCTCTCGTCCGTATCCTTTGCCGCAATCGGCATCATTCTATGGTTTGATGGTCAGTACAGCCTGTCAATGTGGTGTTTCGCCATGATTGCGGCCATCCTTCCTTATATCCTGCTTAACCTCGGTGTGCTGGGCCGTCGCTATAAAGTTTTCATGGGTGATGCGGGCAGTACGCTGATTGGTTTCACCGTTATCTGGATTTTGCTGGAAACCACTCAGGGTAAAACCCACCCGATTAGCCCGGTAACGGCGCTGTGGATTATTGCTATTCCGCTGATGGACATGGTGGCAATCATGTACCGCCGTCTGCGTAAAGGTATGAGTCCTTTCTCGCCGGACCGCCAGCATATTCATCATCTGATCATGCGTGCAGGTTTTACTTCACGTCAGGCATTTGTGCTGATTACCCTCGCCGCCGCGCTGTTGGCAGGTATCGGCGTGGCAGCAGAATATGCGCACTTTATTCCTGAATGGGTAATGTTGGTATTATTCTTGCTAGCATTCTTCATGTACGGCTATTGCATTAAACGCGCATGGAAAGTCGCGCGCTTCATTAAACGTGTAAAACGCCGGATGCGTAGAAACAGTGGTAAAAATCCAACATTAACTAAGTAAAAACGGGATTGTGATGACTCAACCGTTGGCGGGAGCGAAATCAGTGGTAACTGAGAATGAGCTAGATGTTCGTGGTTTGTTTCGTGTTTTATGGGCGGGCAAACTGTGGATTGCTGGGATCGCGCTGGGGTTCGCGCTATTAGCGCTGGCGTATACCTTTTTTGCGAAACAAGAGTGGAGCGCGACAGCGATTACCGATCGACCAACGGTGAATATGCTGGGCGGATTCTATTCGCAGCAGCAGTTCCTGCGTAATCTCGACATTAAAGCCAATCTGGCCTCTTCGGATCAGCCCTCGGTGATGGATGAATCTTACAAGGAGTTCATCATGCAGCTGGCTTCCTGGGATACGCGTCGTGATTTCTGGTCCCAGACCGATTATTACAAGCAGCGTATGGTCGGCAACAGTAAAGCCGACGCCGCACTGCTCGACGATCTGATCAACAACATCCAGTTCACGCCAGGCGACATCCTGCGCAATATAAACGATAACGTTAAGCTGATTGCCGAAACCGCGCCGGACGCCAATAACCTGCTGCGTCAGTACGTGGCATTTGCCAGCCAGCGCGCCGCGAGCCATCTGAATGATGAGCTGAAAGGGGCCTGGGCCGCGCGTACTATCCAAATGAAGGCGCAGGTCAAACGCCAGGAAGAGGTGGCCAAAGCCATTTTCTCCCGCCGCGTCCATAACATTGAACAGGCACTGAAAATTGCCGAGCAGCGCAATATCTCCCGCAGTGAAACGGACGTTCCGGCTGATGAACTGCCGGATTCAGAAATGTTCCTGCTGGGCCGTCCGATGCTGCAGGCACGCCTGGAAAATCTGCAGGCCGTTGGGCCAGATTTTGATCTCGACTACGACCAGAACCGCGCGATGCTCAATACCCTGAATGTCGGTCCTACACTGGACCCGCGTTTTCAGACCTATCGTTATTTGCGAACGCCTGAAGAACCTGTAAAACGCGATAGTCCGCGTCGCGCATTCCTGATGATCATGTGGGGGATTGTGGGCGCATTGACGGGCGCAGGCGTGGCGTTAACACGTCGTCGCACAAATTAAGAACGCCGTCTACGATGAAGGCTTCGGCCTTCATCACCTAATCGAAGAGAATCGATGTGAAAGTACTTACCGTATTTGGCACAAGGCCGGAAGCCATCAAGATGGCGCCGCTGGTCCATGCGCTGGCAAATGATCCCTGGTTTGAGGCGAAAGTTTGCGTTACCGCGCAGCATCGGGAGATGCTTGATCAGGTTTTAAATCTCTTTTCTATTGTCCCGGATTACGATCTCAATATTATGAAACCGGGGCAGGGATTGACCGAAATTACCTGCCGCATTCTGGAAGGGCTAAAGCCTATTCTGGAATCGTTTAAACCAGACGTGGTTCTGGTGCACGGCGATACCACTACCACCATTGCAACCAGCCTGGCGGCATTCTATCAACGCATCCCGGTCGGGCACGTTGAAGCCGGTTTGCGCACCGGCGACCTTTATTCTCCGTGGCCTGAAGAGGCCAACCGTACGCTCACCGGTCATCTGGCAATGTATCACTTTGCGCCAACCGAAAATTCCCGGCAGAACCTGCTGCGCGAAAACATCCGTGATGACAAAATTTTCGTGACCGGCAATACGGTGATTGACGCCCTGATTTGGGTTCGCGATCGCGTGATGGCCAGCGACGCTCTGCGCGAAGAGCTGGCGGTGCGCTATCCGTTCCTCACCGCTGGCAAAAAGATGATCCTGGTGACGGGCCATCGCCGCGAGAGCTTTGGCCGTGGGTTCGAGCAGATCTGCCATGCGCTGGCGGAGATCGCCGCGCAAAACCCTGACGTCCAGATCGTCTATCCGGTCCACCTCAACCCGAACGTCAGCGAGCCGGTTAACCGCATCCTCGGCCATATCGAAAACGTGATCCTCATTGAGCCGCAGGATTATTTGCCGTTCGTCTGGCTGATGAACCACGCGTGGCTGATTTTGACCGACTCCGGCGGCATTCAGGAAGAGGCACCGTCGCTGGGTAAACCGGTGCTGGTGATGCGTGAAACGACCGAGCGCCCGGAAGCTATTAAAGCCGGAACGGTACGCCTGGTTGGGACCGACACTAAACATCTCGTGGCAGAGGTGACACGCCTGCTGCACAATGAAAAAGAGTACCAGGCGATGAGCCACGCCCATAATCCTTATGGTGACGGGCAGGCCTGCAGTCGTATTTTGCATGCACTTAAACATAATCGGGTAACGCTATGAGTTTTTCTACCATCTCTGTCATTGGTCTTGGCTACATTGGACTGCCGACTGCGGCCGCTTTTGCGTCGCGTCAAAAACAGGTTATCGGGGTGGATATCAACCAGCATGCGGTGGATACCATTAACCGTGGTGAAATTCATATCGTGGAGCCGGATCTCGACAAAGTGGTCAAAACCGCAGTTGAAGGCGGTTTTCTCAAAGCCAGCACAACGCCGGTGGAGGCCGATGCGTATCTGATCGCGGTGCCGACGCCGTTTAAAGGCGAGCATGAGCCGGATATGATGTATGTCGAAGCGGCAGCAAAATCCCTTGCTCCAGTGCTGAAGAAAGGCGCGCTGGTGATTCTGGAGTCCACTTCTCCCGTCGGCGCGACGGAGCAAATGGCCCAATGGCTGGCGGAAGCACGCCCTGATTTGACCTTCCCGCAGCAGGCAGGCGAACAGGCGGATATCAATATCGCCTACTGCCCGGAGCGCGTTCTGCCCGGTCAGGTAATGGTTGAGCTGATCAAAAACGACCGCGTAATTGGCGGGATGACGCCCGTCTGCTCTGCGCGTGCCAGCGAACTCTACAACATCTTCCTCGAAGGGGAGTGCGTGGTCACTAACTCCCGCACGGCAGAAATGTGCAAGCTCACCGAAAACAGCTTCCGCGACGTCAACATCGCCTTTGCTAACGAACTGTCGCTCATTTGTGCCGACCAGGGAATTAACGTCTGGGAACTGATTCGCCTGGCGAACCGCCATCCGCGCGTCAATATTCTCCAGCCAGGCCCTGGCGTGGGCGGTCACTGTATCGCCGTGGACCCGTGGTTTATCGTGGCACAAAACCCGGACCAGGCTCGCCTGATCCGCACGGCCCGTGAAGTGAACGACGGTAAACCGCACTGGGTAATGAACCAGGTGAAAGCCACGGTAGCGGATTGCCTGGCCGAAAGCGGCAAGCGCGCCAGCGAGATAAAAATCGCCTGCTTTGGCCTGGCGTTTAAGCCAAACATCGACGACCTGCGCGAAAGCCCGGCGATGGGCATCGCCGAGATGATTGCCAGCTGGCACACCGGTGAAACGCTGGTTGTGGAGCCAAATATTCATACCCTGCCGAAGAAACTGGCCGGGCACTGCCAGCTCGCGACGTTGGAAAGCGCACTGAACTCTGCCGACGTGCTGGTTCTGCTTGTAGACCATAGCCAATTCAAAGCCATCAGCAGCGATGCGGTGCAGCAGAAGTATATTGTTGATACGAAAGGGGTGTGGCGTTGAGTGAGTTGCCCGGCGTACTTGAACCGCTAACCTGGGAGAGTGAATTTTTTGGTCTCTCCTCTGCGGTAGTGCGCTTTCGCGACGATGCTCCGGCACTCACGGCGGCGGATTTTTCGCCGTGGGAGCGGGTACAGGCCAAAATTCCGGCGGGGCGCGCCGACTGGCTGGATGCCCTGCAAACGCTGGGTTTTCAGCTGGTGGAAGGCGAAGTCGATCTGAGCCTTGCCGTCACCCAGCACAGCCTGGCTGCCGCAGAAGTGGCGACCGAACAGGATATCCCCGCGCTGCGCCAGATGGCCGCGCAGGCTTTTGCGCAAAGCCGTTTCCGCGCCCCGTGGTATGCGCCCGACGCCAGCGGTCGTTTTTACGCCCAGTGGATTGAAAACGCCGTCAAAGGCACGTTTGACCATGAATGTCTGGTTTTCCGCGAAAACAGCGGTGATATCCAGGCGTTTGTCTCGCTGCGCCAATTGAGCGATAGCGAAGCGCGTATTGGCCTGCTCGCTGGTCGCGGAATGGGCGAGAAACTTATGCAGGCCGCACTGAATTGGGCGGCGCAGCGTCAGTTATCAACTTTGCGGGTGGCGACCCAACTGGGCAACACCGCCGCGCTTAAACGTTACATTGCCAGCGGTGGCAACATTGATGCGACCGCTTACTGGTTATACAGGTGACAAGATGATTCCATTTAACGCGCCTCCCGTTGTGGGCACCGAACTTGATTACATGCAGTCTGCCATGGGCAGCGGCAAACTTTGCGGAGACGGTGGTTTCACCCGTCGCTGCCAGCAGTGGATGGAGCAGCGTTTTCACAGTGCGAAAGTGCTGCTGACGCCATCCTGTACGGCGTCGCTGGAGATGGCTGCTCTGCTGCTGGATATCAAGCCGGGCGACGAAGTCATCATGCCGAGCTACACCTTCGTCTCGACGGCGAATGCGTTTGTCCTGCGTGGCGCCAAAATTATCTTTGTGGATGTCCGTCCGGACACGATGAACATCGATGAAACCCTGATTGAAGCGGCGATCACCGATAAAACGCGGGCGATTGTGCCGGTACACTATGCGGGTGTGGCCTGTGAGATGGACACCATCATGGCCATCGCCAAAAAGCACAACCTGTTCGTGGTGGAAGACGCCGCGCAAGGCGTGATGTCCACCTACAAGGGCCGTGCGCTAGGTACTATTGGTCATATTGGCTGCTTTAGCTTCCATGAAACCAAAAACTACACGGCGGGCGGTGAAGGTGGCGCAACGCTGATTAACGACCGCGCGCTGGTGGAGCGTGCTGAAGTGATCCGCGAAAAAGGGACCAACCGCAGCCAGTTCTTCCGTGGTCAGGTCGACAAATACACCTGGCGCGATATCGGCTCCAGCTATCTGATGGCCGATCTGCAGGCCGCCTATCTCTGGGCGCAGCTCGAAGCGGCTGAGCGCATCAACCAGCAGCGTTTGACCCTGTGGCAGACCTATTACGATGCCCTGACGCCGCTGGCGCAAAAAGGGCGTATTGAGCTGCCGACGATCCCGGAAGACTGCGTTCACAACGCACATATGTTTTACATCAAACTGCGCGACAACGACGATCGCAGCAGTCTGATCGCTTACCTGAAAGAAGCTGAGATTATGGCGGTGTTCCATTACATTCCGCTGCACTCCAGCCCGGCGGGTGAAGCGTTCGGCCAGTTTGTCGGTGACGATCGCTACACCACCAAAGAAAGTGAGCGTTTGCTTCGTCTGCCACTGTTCTACAACCTCGCGCCGGTGAATCAGCGCACGGTGATTAATACCCTTCTGAGCTACTTCCGCTGATATGTCACTGGCGAAAGCATCGGTGTGGACCGCCGCGTCCACACTCGTCAAGATTGGCGCAGGGCTGCTGGTTGTAAAAATGCTGGCGGTGTCGTTTGGCCCTTCTGGTGTCGGGCAGGCCGGTAACTTCCGTCAGCTCGTCACCGTACTCGGCGTGCTTGCCGGGGCCGGTATTTTCAACGGTGTCACCAAATACGTAGCCCAGCATCACGACGATGAGGCCGCGCTGCGTCGGGTGGTCGGCACGTCCTCGGCGATGGTGCTCGGGTTCTCCACGCTGCTGGCCATCGTCTTTTTACTGGCGGCCGCGCCTGTCAGTCAGGCACTCTTCGGCAATACCCATTACCAGGGGCTGGTACGTCTGGTGGCGCTGGTGCAGATGGGGATCGCCTGGGCTAACCTGCTGTTAGCCTTAATGAAAGGATTCCGCGACGCCGCCGGAAATGCGCTGGCGCTGATTCTGGGTAGTCTTATCGGCGTCATTGCCTATTACGTCTGCTATCGTCTTGGCGGCTATGAAGGCGCGCTGCTTGGGCTGGCGCTGGTTCCGGCACTGGTGGTCATTCCCGCCGCGTTTATGCTGATGCGCAGGCGCACTATTCCCCTGAGCTATCTCAAGCCGCAGTGGGACAAAATTCTGGCGGGGCAGTTAGGGAAATTTACCCTGATGGCGCTCATCACTTCCGTCACGCTCCCCGTGGCGTATGTGATGATGCGAAACCTGCTGGCAGCGCACTACAGCTGGGATGAGGTCGGGATTTGGCAGGGTGTCAGCAGTATTTCTGACGCCTATCTCCAGTTTATTACCGCCTCGTTCAGTGTCTATTTGCTGCCGACTCTGTCGCGGTTGACCTCCCGACAAGACATCACCCGCGAAATTGGCCGCTCACTGCGTTTTGTGCTTCCTGCGGTGGCTGCCGCGAGTTTAACCGTCTGGCTGCTGCGCGACGTCGCCATCTGGCTGCTGTTCTCTGCGAAATTTACCGCGATGCGCGACCTGTTCGCCTGGCAGCTGGTGGGCGATGTGCTGAAAGTGGGTGCTTACGTTTTCGGCTATCTGGTGATTGCCAAAGCCTCTCTGCGGCTGTATATCCTGGCAGAGATTAGCCAGTTCACGCTGCTGACCGGTTTCTCGCACTGGCTGATCCCAACGCATGGCGCGCTGGGGGCGGCACAGGCCTATATGGCCACCTACATTGTCTATTTTGCTGCCTGTTGCGGCGTATTTTTACTTTGGCGTAGACGCGCATGACTGCACTGATTCACGTGTTGGGTTCGGATATCCCGCATCACAACCGCACAGTATTACAGTTTTTTAATGACTCGCTGGCGGCCGGCAGCGCCGACGCGCGCGAGTTTATGGTCGCGGGCCAGGATAAGGGGCTAAGCGCCGCCTTTCCTGCGCTGTCGTTAAGCTTCTGGCCGGATAAATCCGCGCTGGCAAACGCGGTGATCGCTAAAGCCAAAGCCAACCGCGAGCAGCGTTTCTTCTTTCACGGCCAGTTTAATACCGGCCTGTGGCTGGCGTTGCTGAGCGGCGGCATCAAGCCTGCGCAGTTTAACTGGCATATCTGGGGCGCGGATCTGTATGAAGTGTCGCGAGGCTGGAAATTCCGCCTGTTCTATCCCCTGCGCCGTATGGCTCAGGGGCGCGTTGGCTGCGTGTTTGCGACGCGCGGCGACCTGAACTTTTTCGCGCAACAGCACCCAAGCGTGCGCGGCGAACTGCTCTATTTCCCCACGCGGATGGACCCCGCGCTGAACTCGATGGCGAACGAGACGCAGCGCGAAGGCAAGCTGACCATACTGGTGGGCAATTCGGGCGATCGCAGTAACGAACACATCGCAGCGCTGAAAGCCGTGCATAAGCAGTTTGGCGACACGGTGAACGTGATTGTGCCGATGGGCTATCCTGCTCATAACGACGCGTATATTGCGGAAGTCCGTCAGAGCGGGCTGGCGCTGTTCAGCCCGGATAATCTGCAAATCCTCAGCGAAAAGCTCGAGTTTGACGACTACCTGGCCCTGCTCAGAAAATGCGATCTCGGCTACTTCATCTTTGCGCGCCAGCAGGGGATTGGCACGCTGTGCCTCCTGATTCAGGCCGGCGTTCCGTGCGTGCTTAACCGTGAAAATCCTTTCTGGCAGGATATGGCGGAGCAGCACATTCCGGTGCTGTTTACCACGGACGATCTCAATGAGGACGTGGTACGTGAAGCACAGCGTCAGCTGGCGATGGTGGATAAAAATGCCATCGACTTTTTCAGCCCTAATTTTCTCACGCCCTGGCATCAGGCGCTGCGGATAGCTGCAGGAGACAAAGCATGAGCCAGTTGGAATTTAGCGGCTTATTGGTGATTTGGCTTCTGGCCTCGCTGTTTATCGGCACGCTCACTTGGTTTGAGTTCCGCCGCGTGCGCTTTAACTTCAACGTCTTCTTCTCGCTGCTGTTCTTGCTGACCTTCTTCTTCGGCTTCCCGCTGACCAGCATTTTGGTCTTCCGCTTTGACGTGGCCGTCGCCCCACCAGAAATTCTGATGCAGGCCCTGTTGTCTGCTACCTGTTTCTACGCGGTGTACTACGTCACCTATAAGACCCGTTTACGTCCGGTGAACCACGCGCCGCGCCGTCCGCTGTTCACCATGAATCGGGTGGAAACGCACCTGACCTGGGTGATGCTGATGATTATCGCGCTGGTGAGTGTCGGTATTTTCTTCATGCATAACGGCTTTTTGCTGTTCAAACTGCACTCTTACAGCCAGATTTTTTCCGCCGAAGTGTCCGGCGTGGCACTTAAGCGTTTCTTCTATTTCTTCATCCCGGCGATGCTGGTGATCTACTTCCTGCGTCAGGACAGCAAAGCCTGGCTGTTTTTCCTCGTGAGTACGGTGGCATTTGGTCTGCTGACCTATATGATCGTCGGCGGGACGCGCGCGAATATCATCATTGCCTTCGCGATCTTCCTGTTTATCGGCATCATTCGCGGCTGGATCTCGCTCTGGATGCTGGTTGCGGCAGGGGTGTTTGGGATTGTCGGCATGTTCTGGCTGGCGCTCAAGCGTTACGGCATGGACGTGAGTGGTGACGAGGCGTTTTACACCTTCCTGTACCTCACCCGAGACACCTTCTCGCCGTGGGAAAACCTGGCGCTACTGCTGCAAAACTACGACAAAATCGACTTCCAGGGGCTGGCCCCCATCGCACGTGATTTCTACGTCTTTATCCCGACCTGGCTATGGCCAGACCGGCCTGGCGTGGTGCTGAACACGGCGAACTACTTTACCTGGGAAGTGCTCAACAACCACTCTGGCCTGGCGATCTCCCCGACGCTGATTGGCTCGCTGGTGGTGATGGGCGGCGTGTGGTTTATCCTGCCGGGCGCCGTGGCCGTTGGGCTTATCATCAAATGGTTCGACTGGCTTTATGTGCGCGGGAACGAAGAGACCAACCGCTATAAAGCGGCAATTTTGCACAGTTTCTGTTTTGGTGCCATTTTCAATATGATCGTGCTGGCGCGTGAAGGGCTGGATTCGTTTGTATCGCGCGTGGTGTTTTTCATGGTGGTCTTCGGTCTCTGTCTGCTGCTGGCGAAACTGTTGTACTGGCTGTTTGATAGCGCGGGCTTGATTCACCGACGACTGACGCGGGCAACCAGCACGCTTTCCCAAGTCTGAGTAAGGATAATAATGACTGACAATACCTCTGCGCCGGTCTATGCGCTGCGCGGTCTGCAGCTCATCGGCTGGCGTGATATGCAGCATGCGCTAGATTATCTCTGCGCTGATGGGCAGATTAAATCTGGCACCCTGGTGGCCATCAATGCCGAAAAAGTGCTGGCGATTGAAGACAACGCGGAAGTGAAAAGCCTGATTGAAGCCGCCGAGTTTAAGTATGCCGACGGCATCAGCGTGGTCCGTTCGATTCGCAAAAAGTTTCCGCAGGCGCAGGTCTCTCGCGTTGCCGGAGCCGATCTCTGGGAAGCGCTGATGGCGCGGGCAGGGCAGGACGGAACGCCAGTATTCCTGATTGGCGGTAAACCCGATGTGCTGGCGCAGACGGAGCAGAAACTCCGCGCGCAGTGGAATGTTAATATCGTGGGCAGCCAGGATGGCTACTTCAAACCCGAGGATCGTCAGGCGCTGTTTGAACGCATTCGCGACAGCGGCGCGAAAATCGTGACCGTGGCGATGGGCTCCCCGCGCCAGGAAATCCTGATGCGCGACTGCCGTCTGGTTTACCCGAATGCCCTGTATATGGGCGTAGGCGGCACCTACGACGTCTTTACCGGCCATGTGAAGCGTGCGCCAAAAGTGTGGCAAAACTTAGGGCTGGAGTGGTTATATCGCCTCTTGTCCCAGCCGAGCCGCATCAAACGACAGATTAAACTCCTGCGCTATCTGGCCTGGCATTACACCGGCAAAATGTAATCAAAATGTAGCGCGATGTGCTATTCGCGCTGCAACCCGCCTGCAAAACTGCTGCGTTTCTGTGCAATACGTTCATTTTTTTAATGCATCGTTTGCCATTTAGCAGGATTTAAGAAACCATTCCTCCCCGTATTTCAGTACCCAAAAATAATAACCGGCAAAAGCCGGGCAACAGCAAACACAACCGAGGATTTATGGCAGAGAAAAAACCTGAGCTTCAGCGTGGGCTGGAAGCTCGTCACATTGAATTGATAGCGCTAGGCGGCACTATCGGCGTCGGCCTGTTTATGGGCTCCGCAAGCACGCTTAAATGGGCAGGCCCGTCGGTCTTACTGGCATACATCGTCGCGGGATTGTTCGTCTTCTTCATCATGCGCTCGATGGGCGAAATGCTGTTCCTTGAGCCGGTTGCCGGTTCATTCGCCGTTTACGCGCACAAGTACATGAGCCCCTTCTTCGGCTATCTCACGGCCTGGTCTTACTGGTTTATGTGGATGGCGGTGGGGATATCGGAGATCACAGCGATAGGTGTCTACGTCCAGTTCTGGTTCCCGGAAATGGCACAGTGGATACCCGCGCTGATCGCCGTAGGGTTGGTGGCGCTCGCGAACCTTGCGGCTGTGCGTCTGTACGGCGAAATCGAGTTCTGGTTTGCGATGATTAAAGTCACCACCATTATCGTGATGATTGTGGTGGGGCTGGGTGTGATCTTCTTTGGCTTCGGCAACGGCGGTCAGGCGATTGGCTTTGGCAATCTGACCGAGCATGGCGGCTTCTTTGCGGGCGGCTGGAAGGGCTTCCTGACGGCGCTTTGTATCGTGGTTGCCTCCTATCAGGGGGTGGAGCTTATCGGTATCACCGCCGGGGAAGCGAAAAACCCGCAGGTCACGCTGCGTAGCGCGGTCGGCAAAGTGCTGTGGCGTATCCTGATTTTCTACGTGGGCGCGATTTTCGTTATCGTCACCATCTTCCCCTGGAACCAGATTGGCACCACCGGCAGCCCCTTCGTGCTGACCTTCGCGAAAATTGGTATCACGGCGGCGGCAGGTATTATCAACTTCGTGGTGCTGACGGCGGCGCTCTCAGGCTGTAACAGCGGCATGTACAGCTGTGGACGTATGCTCTACGCACTGGCGAAAAACCGTCAGCTGCCGGCGGCGATGGGGAAAGTCTCCCGCGCTGGCGTGCCGGTAGCGGGCGTAACGGTCTCCATTGCCATTCTGCTGATTGGCTCGTGCCTGAACTACATCATCCCCAATCCGCAGCGCGTGTTCGTCTATGTCTACAGTGCCAGCGTGCTGCCGGGCATGGTGCCATGGTTTGTGATTCTGATTAGCCAGCTGCGTTTCCGTCAGGCGCACAAGCAGGCGATCGCCAGTCACCCGTTCCGCTCCATTATGTTCCCGTGGGCGAACTATTTAACGATGGCGTTCCTGATTTGCGTCTTAATCGGCATGTACTTTAATGAAGATACCCGCATGTCGCTGTTTGTCGGGATTATCTTTATGGCCGCCGTGTCGATTGGCTATAAGCTTTTTGGTCTCAGCCGCCACGCTGAAATCCAGAAAGTGGAGTAATAAGCGACAAAATGCACAAAGCGTAACCAAACGCGCATTATTTTCAAAAAAGCACTAGACAGCAGACCGAGACCTCCGTAATATCCAGCCCCGCAACGGCGCTAAGCGCCCGTAGCTCAGCTGGATAGAGCGCTGCCCTCCGGAGGCAGAGGTCTCAGGTTCGAATCCTGTCGGGCGCGCCAATAAAGTAGTGTGGCGTTCGAGCTGCGGTGGTAGTAGTACATACCGCGTGAAAGAATAAGTAGTGGTGGCTATAGCTCAGTTGGTAGAGCCCTGGATTGTGATTCCAGTTGTCGTGGGTTCGAATCCCATTAGCCACCCCATTATTTGATAAGTTGTGACATTGCGACGGTGGCGGAATTGGTAGACGCGCTAGCTTCAGGTGTTAGTGTCTTAACGGACGTGGGGGTTCAAGTCCCCCCCCTCGCACCACGACTTAACGAATTGAACTAAAAATTCAAAAAAGCAGTACATCGGCGAGTAGCGCAGCTTGGTAGCGCAACTGGTTTGGGACCAGTGGGTCGGAGGTTCGAATCCTCTCTCGCCGACCAATTTTGAACCCCGCTTCGGCGGGGTTTTTTGTTTTCTGTCGTTTATTCCTCTGTTGTCATTTCCCGACAACGTTAATTCAGTTTGTCGCGATTCAGAGACAGCTAATTCACTGTTTTATATGACTATTATTCTTTAGCGATAATTGTGTCGTTCTCAGGAGACACTTGCGCCAAATTTAGGTCCTTTTCAGCTGTTCTGAATACCCCATCAAAATAAAAATTCCTTTCTTCTTATCATGTTGCGAAATGTAAAACTTCTTTTTGTAACCCTGGCACGTAACGTGCAATAATATACGCGTAGATGCTCATTCCATCTCTTATGTTCGCCTTAGTGCCTCATAAACTCAGGAATGACGCAGAGCCATTTAAGGTGCTTATCGTCCACAGACAGATGTCGCTTCGGCCTCATCAAACACCATGGACACAACGTTGAGTGAAGCACCAAATATGTTGTCAAACAGACCTGTTTAACGCCTGCTTTTATAGCAGGCGTTTTTTTATGGGCGATCATCAGGATTGCGGCAATAAAAAAGGAGGCCCTTGGGCCTCCTGATTCGCAGTGCTTAAGCTTACTGGCCGTTGTTCTGCAACGTTAACAGCAGGCCATCGCGACGCATGGCAGCGGCTTCTTCCGGCTTGTGCTGTTTGTCCAGCGTATCGGCCAGCCAGGCGTAGTCAAACGCATCCGGGCGCTGTTTCAACGCTGCGCGGAAGGCGAGACTTGCCTCCTGCCATTCGCCGTGTTTCATCAGCGACTGGCCCAGCGTACTCCAAAGCAGCGGGCGGTCACCCACGGTTTTGATCTGCTGGCGCAGTATCTTTTCCATCTGCTCAGGATTGTTGGTTTTAAGACGTGGGATCACCATCACCAGACGGTCATCATACTGGCGTTTCAGGCCATCAAGGATGATCTCCTGCGCTGTGTCATGATCGTCACATTCGATGAGATGTTCGGCCATCGCCACCTGCAGCGGAACCTGCTGGCGCGTTTTGCGGCTCTGATTTTTCCACCAGGTTTTCAGCCCATCGCTACCCAGATCGGCTCGCGCCTGATCCATCAGACCAATCCACGCCTGACGCTGCAGCGCATCACGATGCTCATCATCGCCCACGTTGGCTTTCGCCATCGACGGAATGATATCCAGCAGTGAACCCCAGGCGCCAGTGCGGATATAAGCCTGCTCGGCAAGACGCAGCACTTCCGGATGGCGCGGGGTGATCTCCAGCAGACGGTCAACGCCATGACGCGCTGCGTGATTCTCATTGCGTGCCAGCTGGATGCGCACGCGGGTGATTTCTACCGGGATCTGATCATTCGATGCCAGCTCCGACGCGCGCTCCAGATGCTGATTCGCACGCGCTTCATCCCCACGCTGCTGGGCCGCTTCGGCGGCTAACAGATAGTTCACCACCGGCTGCTCGGCATGGTCGGCATTTTTCGACATCAGCTTTTCAACTTGCTGATAATCGCCTTCAGCCAGTTTAAGCAAAGCCTGTTCCGTCTGTTTGCGCGCGCGGCGGCGTTTGCGGCCAACGAACCAGCCACGGGTGTGCGCACCGGTACGGAAGATGCGGCGCAGGATCCATTCGATCGCAAACAACACCACCATGGTGAGGATCGCGATGATCACCAGACCCGTCACGCTAGTTTCAATGTTGTAGTTATCGGTCTGGATCAGCACATAGCCCTGATGGCCAGCAATCAGCGGCCCAAGGACGATCCCGGCGATCAACAATAAGAAGAGTAATAAGACTTTTAACATGATCACTCTCCTTGAGGTGCGCTTTCAGGGGCTGGCGCAGGGGCTGCTGCATCCGGCTGCGCTGCAACGCCAGGCTGGGCCAGCAGGTTGCGCACGCGGGTTTGCATCAGTTTTTCCAGAATCGGCTGGCTTTCCAGTTTGTCCGGGACATTCATGGTGATATTTTGCTGGCTGAGCTTATCAACATCGTCCAGGAACGCGGTCGTCGTGGCATCGCTGGTATCGTAGTAAGCACGTACCCACGTTGAAACATTATCCAGCGCCTGCTTGTAGGTCTCTTCCTGATGACGCGGGACGGCCTGCGCCGCAACCAGCAGTCGGGAGCGGATGTTCTCGCGCAGATAGACGTCCTGATTCGGCGCTAACAGCGGAACAGCGGTTTCGTCGCGGCGGCGGACGGTGATAAAGCTGTCCATAAAGTTCTGCCAGCTTTTTTGCAGATTGATACGCCACTCGCTCAGGGAGCTGGACAGCTCCGTGCCGTCGGAATCCATCGGGGAGTCGTCGTCGTTGTTATCCGCGAGGCGCAGGTTATCAATCGAATTCGACAGCTGATTGACCTTCAGAATGATGCCGTCGTAATCGACCTGCGAAACCGCACCCAGGCTGGCGATATCTTCGGTAATGGCGCGACGCGCGGCGATCAGGCTCGGGTCGTTCATGTCGGCCAGGCTGGCGTCGGCGCTTTTCAGCAGCGCGGCGGCGGTGGTGACATCCTGATCGCTCCACAGCTTACGTCCGGCCAGTTTGACCAGGAAATCGGCCTGAGAGAGCAGCCAGGTTTTGGCATCGGTGCCGGAAATGGTCGCCACTTTTTGCTGCACTTCGCCGAGCTGTTTCGTCAGCTCTTCCTGACGGGAGTTGGCTTCGGCAAGCTGCGTAGACTGCTGCTTAATAACGCCTTCCAGCTCTGCTTTCTGCGTCTCCTGCGCTTTTTGCAGGGTGGTGATTTGGTTCACCAGCGCATCGCTGGTGACCGTCTGGTTAGTGGCCTGTTTTTTTACCAGACCGTATAAACCGACACCGGCCGCCAGAGCAATGGCGATAGCTATCGCGCTCAGCGCCAGGCTGGTTTTATTGCTGCTGTTTTTTTTCTCAACAGTGTGTTCAGTCTTTTCTGGCTGCGGCGGGGTGGCCACAGTCTCCCTGGTCTCTTCAACCACGGCGGAGGATTTTTCTTGTTCCGTCATTATGGCTTCCCATTATGAGAGTTATTGTAATGCGCGCAGCAGCGCATCGTTGTCGGCGTTATCAGCGATCCGAATATCTTGCCAGCCCAGTTCCCGGGCGAGGTTCGCCAGACGCTCACTGACGACCAGAAGCCGACAGCGGAGTAACCAGTTTTCACGATACCATTGCGGAATGAGCGACCAGAGCTGCTGTAGCATTTCGCCGCTGGTGATGACGATGGTATCCACGCCGCGCGTGTGCCAGCGCATCGCTTCCTGCGCGCCGTCATAATGTTTTGCACAGCGCTGGTAGCATTCGCAGAACGTGACGTCAGCCCCACGGGCGCTTAAGGTTTCGCCCAGCAGTTCACGGCCACCGTTTCCGCGCAAAATCAGCGCACGCTTTCCCGCAACAGTTTGTAATTCATGTAATTGTAGCAAGATTTCGCTGATTTCCCGATCTAACGGGTATTGGACGTCAATTCCGCTGACCGCATGCAGGGCCAGGGCGGTAGTGCGCCCAATGGCGAAATAGCGCGGCGCAGTCGGCCAGTGCTGTTTCTCTTGCTGCAGTTGGGCGTGTGCAAATTCCACGGCATGTTGTGATAAGGCGAAAACCAAATCGCCTTCATTTAATGCGTGCAGATGGTCGGCGAGCGCAGAGAGCTGCCGGCCAGGGGAGAACTCAATCAGCGGAAAACTCCATGCCACCTGCCCCAGTGCGCGCAGACGGCTCACTAACTGCTCTCCTGCGGGAGAAGGGCGGGTGACGAGAATATTCATGCTGGTGGCTCTCCGTTGTAGACGTCTGCCAGAATTTCGCGGGCGCCGTTATTCAGCAATTCTTCTGCAAGCGAGATGCCGAGCGCTTCGGCGTCTTGCGCCCGTCCGCGGCGTTCGCCACGCACCATCTGTGAACCGTCCGGTGCGCCAACCAGCGCACGCAGCCACAATTCACCGTCAATGAATTCAGCATAGCTGCCAATCGGCACCTGACAGCCGCCTTCAAGGCGCGTATTCATGGCGCGCTCGGCTTTGACGCGAATCTCGGTTTCTTCGTGATTCAGCGGTGCAAGCAGAGCACGGGTGCGGTCGTCATCAAGACGACACTCAATCCCCACCGCGCCCTGGCCGACGGCCGGAAGTGAAAGCTCTGGCGCAAGGGCGACACGTACACGAGACTCCAGCCCCAGACGTTTCAGGCCCGCAACCGCCAGAATAATGGCATCGTAATCGCCGTTATCCAGTTTGCCGAGACGTGTACCGACATTGCCGCGCAGGGAGCGAATCACCAGGTCCGGGCGGCGCTCCGCCAGCTGACACTGACGGCGTAAACTTGACGTGCCAACCACGCTCCCGACGGGTAAATCGTTCAGAGAAGCGTAGTGGTTTGAGACAAACGCATCGCGCGGATCTTCGCGCTCGCAAATCGTCACCAGGCCCAATCCCTCGGGGAATTCGACCGGAACATCTTTCATGGAGTGGACGGCGATATCGGCGCGGTTCTCAAGCAGTGCAACTTCCAGCTCTTTGACGAACAGGCCTTTTCCGCCCACTTTCGCCAGCGGCGTATCAAGGATCACATCGCCGCGCGTCACCATAGGAACCAGTTCGACACGCAACCCGGAATGGCAGGCTTCGAGGCGCTGCTTAACATATTGTGCCTGCCATAGCGCAAGGGGGCTTTGGCGTGTGGCAATTCTCAAAACATTGTCTAACATGCTTGTTACCGTCATTATCGTCCGCAGACCATCCTAACATTGTTGACTCTGGGATGTCAGTTTTACGGTCGATGAAGGGGTGAGGGACAAGGCGGTGCGCAGGACACCCGCTGCCGTATTAAGGAATTTACACGTACAGAACGGTGCTACACTTGTATGTAGCGCATCTTTCTTTACGGTCAATCGGCAAGGTGTTAAATTGATCACGTTTTAGACCATTTTTTCGTCGCTACCACCATTGAGTGAGGACGAAAAAGGGTAACGGTTCTTTTTTGAAATACTGCGGGCTCGTAATCATTGCTCTTTTGAACGATTGCTACGTCCGGCAACATCAGGCGATATGTCTTGTACCTCTATATTGAGACTCTGAAACAGAGACTGGATGCCATAAATCAATTGCGCGTGGATCGTGCGCTTGCTGCCATGGGACCTGCTTTCCAACAGGTTTACAGTCTGCTGCCAACATTACTGCACTATCACCATCCGCTGATGCCAGGTTACCTCGATGGTAACGTTCCCCAGGGCATTTGCCTTTTCACGCCTGATGAAACTCAACAGCACTATCTGACCGAGCTGGAACTCTACCGTGGCATGCCGCCGCAGGTGTCTCCAAAAGGTGAGCTGCCGATAACCGGCGTCTACACCATGGGGAGTACCTCATCCGTAGGGCAAAGCTGTTCTTCTGACCTCGATATCTGGGTCTGCCATCAGTCCTGGCTCGATAATGACGAGCGCCAGTTGCTGCAGCGTAAATGCAGCCTGCTGGAGAGCTGGGCGGCGTCGCTCGGCGTGGAAGTGAGCTTCTTCCTGATTGATGAAAACCGTTTCCGCCATAACGAAAGCGGCAGTCTCGGTGGTGAAGACTGTGGCTCCACGCAGCATATTTTGCTGCTCGACGAATTCTACCGGAGCGCCGTGCGCCTTGCCGGGAAGCGTATTCTGTGGAATATGGTGCCGTGCGAAGAAGAAGAGCATTACGACGATTACGTCATGTCGCTCTACTCGCAGGGTGTCCTGACGCCAAACGAATGGCTGGATCTGGGCGGTTTAAGCTCTCTGTCCGCCGAAGAGTATTTTGGCGCGAGTCTGTGGCAGCTCTATAAGAGTATTGATTCCCCGTATAAAGCGGTGCTGAAAACCCTGCTGCTGGAAGCCTACTCCTGGGAATACCCTACGCCGCGACTGCTGGCGAAAGATATCAAACAGCGTCTGCATGATGGAGAGATCGTCTCCTTTGGTCTCGATGCCTACTGCATGATGCTTGAACGCGTGACCGAATACCTGAAAGCCATTGATGACACCACGCGTCTCGACCTGGTGCGTCGATGTTTCTATCTCAAAGTCTGTGAAAAACTCAGCCGCGAACGCGCATGCGTTGGCTGGCGTCGTGAAGTGGTCAGTCAGTTAGTCAAAGAGTGGGGCTGGGACGAAGAACGTTTGTCTATGCTCGATAACCGCGCCAACTGGAAAATCGATCAGGTGCGTGAAGCGCACAACGAACTGCTCGATGCGATGATGCAGAGCTACCGCAATCTGATTCGCTTCGCCCGCCGTAACAACCTCAGCGTTTCCGCCAGCCCGCAGGATATCGGTGTTTTAACCCGTAAACTGTACGCTGCGTTCGAAGCGCTGCCCGGGAAAGTCACGCTGGTTAACCCGCAGATTTCGCCGGACCTGTCAGAACCTAATCTGACCTTTATCTATGTTCCGCCAGGCCGCGCCAACCGCACGGGCTGGTATCTGTACAACCGTGCGCCAAGCATGGATTCGATCATCAGCCATCAGCCGCTGGAATATAACCGCTATCTGAACAAGTTGGTGGCCTGGGCCTGGTTCAACGGCCTGCTGACATCGCGGACGCGCCTGTTTATCAAAGGCAATGAGGTCGTTGATCTCGCCAAATTGCAGGAAATGGTTGCCGATGTGTCGCACCACTTCCCGCTGCGTCTGCCAGCACCAACACCAAAAGCGCTCTACAGCCCGTGTGAGATTCGCCATCTGGCGATTATCGTCAACCTGGAATACGACCCGACGGCGGCCTTCCGCAATCAGGTGGTCCATTTTGATTTCCGCAAGCTGGATGTCTTTAGCTTTGGCGAGCAGCAAAACTGCCTGGTCGGTAGCGTGGATCTGCTGTATCGCAACTCGTGGAACGAAGTGCGTACTCTGCATTTCAACGGCGAGCAGGCGATGATCGAAGCGCTGAAAACCATTCTCGGCAAAATGCACCAGGACGCTGCGCCGCCGGATAGCGTGGAAGTGTTCTGCTACAGCCAGCATCTGCGTGGCCTGATTCGTACCCGCGTGCAGCAGCTGGTGTCAGAGTGTATCGAACTGCGCCTGTCCAGTACCCGTCAGGAAACCGGGCGCTTCAAAGCGCTGCGCGTCTCCGGCCAGACCTGGGGCCTGTTCTTTGAACGCCTCAACGTCTCTGTGCAGAAGCTGGAAAACGCGATTGAGTTCTACGGCGCGATTTCCCACAACAAGCTGCATGGCCTCTCTGTGCAGGTAGAAACGAACCACGTTAAACTGCCGCAGGTGGTGGATGGGTTTGCCAGCGAAGGGATTATCCAGTTCTTCTTCGAAGAAGCGGCCGATGAGTCCGGGTTTACCATTTATATTCTGGATGAGACCAACCGCGCCGAGGTGTATCACCACTGCGAGGGCAGCAAAGAAGAGCTGGTGCGCGACGTGAGCCGTTTCTATTCGTCCTCACACGACCGCTTCACCTACGGCTCAAGCTTTATCAACTTCAACTTGCCGCAGTTCTATCAGATTGTGAAAGTCGATGGCCGCGCGCAGGTGATTCCGTTCCGCACCCAGGTTATCCCCGCTCCGCCGGCCAACCAGGACGCGAATCAGCCGCTGTTGCAGCAGTATTTTTCCTGATAATTACCCCTGGCCGGATAAGCGCATCAAGCGCCATCCGGCACAATCACCTCAATCTAACGTAACATCGCCGCTTCTACGCAAATCAACAGGCCATGAAAAAAGTTCGGATGGGACAATCGTTTTGCACAGTTCAGGATTGGTCGTGTAATAACCCATAAGATCCTTGTCGTGACAGGGGCTGTAGCCTGCAAACATAAGTCCGAAAGGGACCAGGTAAGATATGACCAGAGAAATAGCGAGAGTAAAAACCCAAACAGGGATAAATATACTATCGATGATGGTAGTCTTATCGGGCGATCTTATTCCCGGGTAGAATAAAGCGCGAAGCGCGATAAAGATGCCGTAGAGCAAAAAAGGAATCCCACCCACCATAGCAGCAGACATTCGGTAATAAAAAATAATGTCGCCATGATGAATTAGCGAGATAACGCTTCGCATAGGAATTGATGCTAGAGCAAAATGAAGGAATGCTGACATTGCTATCACCAGAAAGATAGCTGCGCATTTCATCATTATGACTGTGCGCCAGTTTTTTTTCTGTGTAGTTTTCATTTCACCAACCAGGGTTAAGAATTCTAAAAATTGACTGGTTGCCATGCTCAATATTCCATTCAGCCATTTTTTGTTCTTCAATTAGCGCTTGATGTAATAACATTTTAATACGATAAGTAAGATGAAAATGGTCATCCAAAGAATTCAACTCTGCATTAAGAAAAAGACCAAGCAAGATTATAGCGCCTGGACCAACAATAACAGCCGAAGTAAAAAGCATCGCTACCCCTCCGACAAAACCAATCACCGCCCCACCAACAATCGCTTTTACGATATCCATCGGGACATCCACCAAAAAATCATTCAGTGTATAGTCCGACTTGAAAATAAGCTCTACTCCCCGCCATGCCAGCGAAAAAAGGATACAGCATTTGATACCACCGACAATGGCGCCAAAGAACCCTCGTTTACCAATGGCCAGCTCTATCATCTGAACATTACGCGCACCGTAACGGGTTCCTTTTAAAATTCTACGCAAACCTGGATAGCCTGTGATTTTGATGTAAGTTTGACCCTGTAATTTGTACTCTGTGGCCTTGATACGCAGAGATGAGAAATGACGAACAAGCTCACCGGCTGGGTTATAGTAGGTTGTCAGTCGGTTGAGAGAGTGGAACCCATCCACCATATCTTTGATATTGCCCGGCCCCGCCCTGTAGGAGAAAAACTCGTCTATACCTCCGAGAAGATCATTTACTATCCCCTGAGCTTCTTCCAGTGTGAGTAATAAAATATGGTGGCTCTCATTAATGAACGTTTCATTCAGCATTGCCATATCACCCAGCATAGGATTCATGCTGGGAAACGGATGAGAGTCGTGGTTATCCCAGGGGTTTGGATCTGTGTGCCATTCATTCATGTTCATTATCGTTCCTTGAGATTATAAAATTCGCTCACTCCACAAACTGTATGCACTTGTTCCGGCTGAGAAATGCTCCCAGGTGATAGATTCATAACTGAAGGAAACTTTTTCCTGTGATTCTGCTCCGTTTTCAATAACGCTGTGCGGAATGACCGTTTCCAGGTGCAAAATATGGGCGTTGGTCAGCTTTATTTTATAGTAAAGCTCATTCATACCTGCCCGGTTGGTACGGTAAACACTGAATTCACAGGTTAGCGTTTCGTTATCATTTATGGCTTTTCCTAACAGAGGAGAAGATTTATCGATGGGTTTTACAATACTTAACTCCTGATGATTAACGTTCTGTACGCGAGAGAGGGCATGCTTGAGCGCATACACCATGATTTGATCAACATGGGCGAGTTGGGCCTTATTACCGATTGAACTCATGGATGCACAGCCAGCAGAAATTAACCCTTGCTGGTCGCCATTCAGGGTTAAATAAACCAAGTCAGACATATCATTTCCTTATTATATATTCAGCTGGATTATAATTTTTGGATTTGCAGTGTAATAACGGAAATAATTCTGTGCCCGACCCAAAAAGAAATCAATCAATTTAGTGTAATGATGAGGTGTGAATAATAGAGGAATTTAAATTAATTAACGGAAGGTCTACTGGGGATCTATCAAATAAATAAAAAGGAAAAGCGTGTTTTTGTGAATACCGTTTCCAAAAAGAAACGGTATCAATTCACTTAACGGAAGCTGACGTCCTCGCCCGCCTGCTGCGTCGCAGCCTGCTCCAGCAGATCCCAGAACGTTTCGCCGCTACGGTCACACACCCACTGGTCGTCTTTCAGATCGAAATGGTAGCCGCCCTGTTTTGTTGCCAGCCACACCTGGTGCAGCGGCTCCTGGCGGTTGATAATAATCTTACTGCCGTTTTCGAAGCTGAGCGTCAGCACGCCGCCGTTGATTTCACAATCGATATCGCTGTCGCCATCCCAGTCGTCCAGGCGCTCTTCAATGGTCTGCCACAGGGTATCGGCCAGGCGATGGAATTCACTGTCATTCATGGTTTTGTTCCTGTTTTTCGTGATGGCGGCAGTATAACGCTAAATAATTCCCGTTGCAGGAAAGCGGCTAACTCTTGCTTTTGTGTCTTCTCCTGCGATGATAGAAACAGAAAGCATGAACTTACGGGCAACCCATAATGAAAAACGTTTTTCGAACGCTTGCCGTTCTCATCACACTGTTTAGTCTGACTGGCTGTGGTCTGAAAGGGCCGCTTTACTTCCCGCCAGCCGATAAAACAGCGCCGCCGCCAACCAAACCCGTTCAAACCCAGATTGAATCATCGACGCCAGTGAGCAACGATCGCGGCGATAACGGTGGCCCAAGCCAGGTCAACTACTGACAATCAGTTGTTCAACCGCGCAATGGAGTAAATGATGCAGTTCTCTAAAATGCATGGCCTTGGCAACGATTTTATGGTCGTCGACGCGGTAACGCAGAATGTCTTTTTTTCCCCTGAGCTGATTCGTCGCCTGGCGGACAGGCATTTGGGCGTGGGGTTTGATCAACTGCTGGTCGTTGAGCCACCCTACGATCCGGATCTCGATTTTCACTACCGTATCTTTAATGCTGACGGTAGCGAAGTTTCCCAGTGCGGCAACGGCGCGCGCTGCTTTGCGCGCTTTGTGCGTCTGAAAGGGCTTACCAACAAGCGCGATATTCGTGTCAGTACGGCCAATGGCCGCATGGTGCTCAGCGTCACCGACGACGAGCTGGTGCGCGTGAACATGGGCGAGCCCAACTTCGAGCCTTCTGCGGTCCCGTTTCGGGCAATCAAAGCGGAAAAGACCTATATTATGCGGGCGGCCGAGCAGACAGTATTGTGCGGCGTTGTCTCGATGGGCAATCCCCATTGCGTGATTCAGGTTGATGATGTTGATGTCGCTGCCGTTGAAACCTTAGGCCCGATTATGGAAAGCCATGAGCGCTTCCCTGAGCGCGCCAATATCGGTTTCATGCAGGTGGTGAAACGTGAACATATCCGCCTGCGCGTCTATGAGCGCGGCGCGGGCGAAACGCGGGCCTGTGGCAGCGGCGCGTGCGCGGCTGTGGCTGTGGGTATCTCACAAGGGTTACTGGCAGAAGAGGTTCGCGTGGAATTGCCGGGCGGTCGTCTTGATATCGCCTGGAAAGGTCCGGGTCATCCACTGTATATGACTGGCCCGGCGGCACATGTATACGACGGGTTTATCCATTTATGAAACAACCAGGGGAAGAACTGCAGGAAGCAATAACGGAGCTGGACGACCGGACTGTTGTTGATTATCTGCTGCGCAATCCTGAGTTTTTTATCCGCAATGCACGCGTGGTCGAACAGATGCGCGTGCCGCATCCGGTGCGCGACACCGTCTCGCTGGTCGAATGGCATATGGCGCGCTCGCGCAAGCACATCGATCAGCTGGAAGAGAACATGACCCTGCTGATGGAACAGGCCAGCAATAACGAAAGCCTGTTTTATCGTCTGCTGCATTTGCAGGCGCGGCTCGCGTCGGCGCACAGCCTTGACGAGTTTCTCAGCCGCTTTCATCGCTGGGCGCGTGAGCTTGGGCTGGCAGGCGCCACTATTCGCCTGTTTCCCGACCGCTGGCGCATCGGTGCACCCTCCGGTTTCACGCATCTGGCGCTAAGCCGTCAGGCGTTTGAACCGCTGCGCATTCAGCGTCTTGGTCATGAGCATCACTATCTCGGCCCGTTGAACGGTCCTGAGCTGCTGGTAGTGCTTCCTGACGCCAAGGCTATTGGTTCGGTTGCCATGTCCCTGATGGGGCGTGAAGGCGATTTGGGCGTGATGTTATTCACCAGCCGCGACGCGCATCATTATGAGCAGGGACAAGCCACGCATTTGCTGCAGGAAATCGCCCTGATGCTCCCTGAGCTGCTGGAGCGCTGGATTGAGCGCGTATGACGGATTCCCTGCTTGCGCCTCTGGTGGTGCGTTTCCTGCGCTATCTGGGCGTTGAACGTCAGCTTAGCCCGATCACGCTGCTGAACTACCAGCGTCAGCTTGATGCCATCATGCAGATCGCCGATGAAACCGGCCTGAAAAGCTGGCAACAATGTGACGCTGCCACCGTGCGCGGGTTTGTGGTGCGCAGTCGCCGCAAAGGTTTAGGCCCCGCGAGTCTCGCGTTACGTCTCTCTGCCCTGCGCAGTTTCTTCGACTGGCTGGTGAGCAAGGGCGAGCTAAAAGCCAATCCGGCGAAAGGCATCGCTACCCCGAAAGCACCGCGCCATCTGCCGAAAAATATCGACGTTGATGACGTGAATCGGCTGCTGGATATCGATCTTAACGATCCGCTGGCGGTACGCGATCGCGCCATGCTGGAAGTGATGTACGGCGCAGGCTTACGTCTTTCGGAACTGGTGGGGTTAGATCTTAAACATCTCGATCTGGATACCGGCGAAGTGTGGGTGATGGGGAAAGGCAGCAAAGAGCGCCGTTTACCGATTGGCCGCAATGCAGTGGTATGGATTGAGCACTGGCTCGATCTGCGCGGGCTGTTTGGTGCCGAAGAGAACGCGCTGTTTCTCTCGAAGCTTGGCAAGCGGATCTCCGCGCGTAATGTGCAGAAGCGTTTTGCCGAATGGGGCATTAAGCAGGGGCTGAACAGCCACGTTCACCCGCACAAACTGCGCCACTCTTTTGCCACACACATGCTGGAATCCAGCGGCGACCTGCGCGGCGTGCAGGAGCTGTTAGGTCACGCCAATTTATCGACCACTCAAATCTATACCCATCTTGATTTTCAACACCTTGCTTCGGTGTATGACTCGGCGCATCCACGCGCAAAACGGGGGAAATAATGCGTTTTTACCGCCCACTGGGTCAGATCTCTGCCCTGACGTTTGACCTTGATGATACCCTTTACGATAACCGCGAAGTGATTCTGCGCACCGAGCAGGAGTCGCTGGCGTTTGTGCAAAACTACCATCCCGCTTTAAAAACGCTGCAAAACAAAGATTTTCAGCGCCTGCGCCAGGCGTTGCGCGAAACCGAACCGGACATCTACCACGACGTAACCGAATGGCGTCGTCGTGCAGTAGAGCAGGCGATGCTGAATGCCGGGCTGAACGCACAAGAGGCGGCGCTGGGCGCAGAAGCTTCAATGGCGAACTTTGCCAAATGGCGCAGCCGGATCGATGTGCCGCAGGAAACGCACGACACCCTGACGGCACTCGGCAAAAAATGGCCGCTGGTGGCGATCACCAACGGCAACGCGCAGCCGGAACTGTTTGGCCTGGGCGATTATTTCCAGTTCGTCCTGCGCGCGGGCCCGCACGGGCGCTCGAAGCCTTTTAACGACATGTATCATCTGGCTGCCGAAAAACTCGATCTGCCGCTGGGCGAGATCCTGCACGTCGGCGACGACCTGACCACCGACGTGGCGGGCGCGATCCGCTGCGGAATGCAGGCCTGCTGGATCAAACCGGAAAGGGCCGACCTGATGCAGACCGCCGACAGCCGCCTGTTGCCACACATCGAAATTTCGCGGTTGGCATCCCTCACCACGCTGATATAATCACCAGCAGTATTGTATAAATCAACAGTATGCCCGGCAGAAAAAACGCTGTCGGGCAGATGACTTCTGGCGGTGCCAATGGACGTTTCTTACCTTCTCGACAGCCTTAATGACAAACAGCGCGACGCGGTTGCCGCGACGCGGACCAATATGCTGGTGCTGGCAGGGGCGGGCAGTGGTAAGACGCGTGTTCTGGTGCATCGCATCGCATGGCTGCAGAGCGTAGAGAACTGCTCGCCGTACTCCATCATGGCGGTGACCTTTACCAATAAAGCAGCGGCAGAGATGCGCCACCGTATCGCACAGCTGATGGGCACCAGCCAGGGCGGCATGTGGGTAGGCACGTTCCACGGGCTGGCGCACCGTTTGCTGCGCGCGCACCATATGGATGCCAATCTGCCGCAGGATTTTCAGATCCTCGACAGTGAAGACCAGCTGCGCCTGCTTAAACGCCTGATTAAGGCGATGAATCTTGACGAGAAGCAGTGGCCGCCGCGTCAGGCGATGTGGTACATCAACAGCCAGAAAGACGAAGGGCTACGCCCGCACCATATTCAGAGCTTCGGTAATCCGGTGGAGCAAACCTGGCAGAAGGTCTATCAGGCCTATCAGGAAGCCTGCGACCGCGCGGGGCTGGTGGATTTCGCCGAGCTGCTGCTGCGCGCCCATGAGCTGTGGCTCAACAAACCGCATATTCTTCAGCATTACCGCGAGCGCTTCACCAACATCCTGGTGGACGAATTCCAGGATACCAACAACATTCAGTACGCGTGGATCCGCCTGCTGGCGGGCGACACCGGCAAAGTGATGATCGTCGGCGATGATGACCAGTCGATTTACGGCTGGCGCGGCGCGCAGGTGGAAAACATCCAGCGGTTCCTGAACGACTTCCCGGGCGCCGAAACCATTCGTCTGGAGCAGAACTACCGTTCAACCAGCAATATTCTGAGCGCTGCAAACGCCCTGATTGAAAACAACAACGGGCGTCTGGGCAAAAAGCTGTGGACCGACGGCGTCGACGGTGAGCCGATTTCAATTTACTGCGCGTTCAACGAACTGGACGAAGCCCGCTTTGTGGTCAACCGCATTAAAACCTGGCAGGAAAACGGCGGAGCGCTTGAGCAGTGCGCCATTCTCTATCGCAGCAACGCCCAGTCGCGCGTGCTGGAAGAGGCGCTGTTACAGGTCAGCATGCCGTATCGCATTTACGGTGGCATGCGCTTCTTCGAACGTCAGGAAATCAAAGATGCGCTCTCCTATCTGCGCCTGATTGCCAACCGCAACGACGACGCGGCCTTTGAGCGCGTGGTGAACACACCCACGCGCGGCATCGGCGATCGCACCCTCGACGTGGTGCGCCAGGCCTCCCGTGACCGCCAGCTCACCCTGTGGCAAGCGTGCCGTGAGCTGTTGCAGGAAAAAGCGCTGGCAGGACGCGCCGCGAGCGCGCTTCAGCGCTTTATCGAACTGATTGACGCGCTGGCACAGGAAACGGCAGACATGCCGCTACACGTGCAGACGGACCGGGTGGTGAAAGATTCCGGTCTGCGCACGATGTACGAGCAGGAAAAAGGCGAGAAAGGCCAGACGCGTATTGAGAACTTAGAGGAACTGGTGACGGCAACGCGCCAGTTCAGCTACAACGAAGAAGACGAAGATCTGATGCCGCTGCAGGCATTCCTCTCCCACGCGGCGCTGGAAGCGGGCGAAGGGCAGGCGGATACCTGGCAGGATGCGGTTCAACTGATGACGCTGCACTCGGCGAAAGGGCTGGAGTTCCCGCAGGTGTTTATCGTCGGGATGGAAGAGGGGATGTTCCCAAGCCAGATGTCGCTCGATGAAGGCGGGCGTCTGGAAGAGGAGCGTCGGCTGGCCTATGTGGGCGTCACCCGTGCGATGCAAAAGCTGACCCTGACCTATGCCGAAACGCGCCGTCTGTACGGCAAAGAGGTCTACCATCGCCCGTCGCGCTTCATCGGCGAGCTGCCGGAAGAGTGCGTCGAAGAGGTGCGTTTGCGCGCCAGTATCAGCCGTCCGGTCAACCATCAGCGGATGGGCACGCCGATTTCGGAAAACGATACGGGCTACAAGCTGGGCCAGCGCGTTCGTCATTCCAAATTTGGCGAAGGCACCATCGTGAATCTGGAAGGCAGCGGCGAGCACAGTCGCCTGCAGGTGGCGTTCCAGGGGCAGGGGATCAAATGGCTGGTCGCGGCTTACGCTAAGCTGGAAACAGTGTAACATTCAGAAAAATATCATTATTTTGTAATAATCTGCTAGCCTTATAAGCTGAAGGCTATTTATTGCTCTTCAGCGTTCCGTTGCGTGTTGACGCCACAGTTATTGCTGGCGTAACATGCGCGCACGATTACGCTAAGAGGACATTCGCCTTGGACACACCCAGTAGATACTGGCTCAATTCCCTGTCATCCAGGAACAACTCCTAAGGCTATCTCCTCTTGCTGATGGCCTTAGTGGTTGTCAGCGACCTGCTTAATTCCCGTCGCGCTGAGTCAGGCTTTTAATGGTCTGAAACCCATATTGTTTCTGTGTGCCCACCGAACTGTCCGATATTTTTTGCATTGGGAGTCCCGGTCATGTTGAGCGCATTTCAACTGGAAAAAAACCGACTGATTCGGCTTGAAGCTGAAGAGTCACAGCCCCTCATTGATGCCGTATGGGTGGATCTGGTCGAGCCGGACGACGATGAACGCCTTCGCGTACAATCAGAGCTCGGACAAAGCCTGGCGACCCGCCCGGAACTGGAAGACATCGAGGCCTCCGCGCGTTTCTTTGAAGACGAAGACGGCCTGCATATTCACTCCTTCTTCTTCTATGAAGATGCGGAAGATCACGCCGGTAACTCCACCGTCGCATTTACCATTCGTGATGGTCGCCTGTTCACCCTGCGCGAACGCGAGCTGCCTGCGTTTCGTCTCTATCGCATGCGTGCCCGCAGCCAGGCGATGGTAGATGGTAACGCCTACGAACTGCTGCTCGACCTGTTCGAAACCAAAATCGAGCAGCTGGCGGACGAAATCGAAAACATCTACAGCGATCTGGAAAAGCTGAGCCGCGTGATCATGGAAGGCCATCAGGGCGATGAATATGACGAAGCGCTGTCGACGCTGGCGGAGCAGGAAGATATCGGCTGGAAAGTGCGTTTGTGTCTGATGGATACCCAGCGCGCCCTGAACTTCCTGGTGCGTAAAGCGCGTTTACCGGGCGGTCAGCTGGAGCAGGCGCGTGAGATCCTGCGCGATATCGAATCCCTGTTGCCGCACAACGAATCCCTGTTCCAGAAAGTTAACTTCCTGATGCAGGCGGCGATGGGCTTTATCAATATCGAGCAGAACCGCATCATCAAGATCTTCTCGGTGGTGTCGGTGGTGTTCCTGCCACCAACGCTGGTGGCGTCGAGCTACGGGATGAACTTTGAGTTTATGCCGGAACTGCGCTGGAGCTTCGGCTACCCGGGCGCGATTATCTTTATGATCCTCGCCGGGCTGGCACCGTATCTCTATTTCAAACGTCGTAACTGGCTTTGAGCGTGATGCCGGGTGGCAGCTACGCCTTCTCCGGCCTACGTAACCTGTAGGCCAGAGTGGCAAAGCGCCCACCGGCAAAAAATCACACCCCTTTCCGCACTCTACGCTGGGTATAAATCGCATCGGCGACGAATACCGCCAGCGCCACCCAGATGAACGCGAACGTCACCATCTTATCCGCGCCCGGTACTTCGCCGTAGAACACCACCGCCAGCAGGAACATCAGCGTCGGGCCGATATACTGGAAGAAGCCAAGCGTGGAAAGGCGTAAGCGTGTGGCGGCACCGGTGAAGCACAGCAGCGGGATGGTGGTGACAACACCGGCGGCAATCAGCATCAGATTCAGCGACCACGGATTATTCGCCATATGGCTGGTGCTGCTGTCGGCGATGCCGAACAGATAAATCGCCGCCAGCGGCAGCAGCCACAGGGTTTCAAACAGCATCCCGGTTTGCGCTTCCACGGCGATTTTCTTACGCACCAGGCCGTAAAACGCAAAGCTAAAAGCCAGCCCCAGAGCGATGATCGGCAGCGAGCCGAAGGTCCACAGCTGTACCAGTACGCCGCAGAGCGCCAGGAGTACCGCCACCCACTGCATTCGGCGGAAACGCTCGCCGAGGAAAAGCATCCCCAGCACGATATTCACCAGCGGGTTAATAAAGTAACCGAGGCTCGCTTCCAGCATATGGTGGTTGTTCACCGCCCAGATGAACAGCAGCCAGTTGCCGCCGATCAGCACCGCAGACAGCGCCAACAGGAAAATCTTCTTCGGGGTTTGCATCAGCGTTTTCACGCCCGACCACTGGCGGCTCACGCTCATCAGCGCCACCATAAAGAAAAAGGACCAGATCACACGGTGGGTGAGGATTTCATCGGCCGGGACAAAGTAGATCAGCTTGAAGTACGCAGGCGCGATACCCCATATAAAATAAGCGGCTAGAGCGAGTAAAACGCCCTGCCGCGTCTGTTTAGCATCCATCGGGATAATCCGTTACAAAAAAGTAAATTCATTTTACCCGATTACACCTTCTCAACCCACCATATAAGTGGCGGTTGCGCTGGCGATGTAAACCTGCTCTTCGTTATGCAATTCGACGCGAGCGACGGCGACCTTATTGCCTGCGCGCAGCAGACTGCTGGTGGCGGTAAAACGGTTCCCGCGGCCTGGCCGTAAATAATCTACGCGTAAATCAATGGTGCCCATTCTGGATAAGCGCTGACGCAGTTCATCTTCGTTGATGGTGTCATGGCGCGCCAGCGTGCTGCCCACGCAGACCAGCCCGGCGGCAACGTCCAGCGCAGAGGCGATCACTCCGCCGTGCAAAATGCTTTGCGCCCAGTTACCCACCATCATCGGCTGATTGTTAAAGCTGAGCTGAGCGAATCCCTTCTCGTAACGTTCAAGCTCCAGCCCCAGCGCGCGGTTAAAAGGCATGTGATAGACAAAAATCTCTCCCACCAGTTTCAGAGCTTCTTCAGCGGTAAGCGTGGCTGACATGAAAAGTCGCATCCTTCGTTGTTAACAAAATGTTGATTTTATGCTTCAGAGATAAGGAATTCCACTTTCAGAAACGAAGAGGGGAAGTTAATTGAGAAATAGGTAGAATGTGGCCCACATAACTATTCACATAATTTCATATTGCAGGAGAACCCCACCGATGCGGACGTATCTGGGTTGGTTACTGGCGGCGGTTACGCTGCCGCTCACAGCATTTGCGCAGGAAGCGACGCTCAAGGAAGTGCACGATAAGCCCGCCGTTCGCGGCAGCATTATTGCTAACATGCTTCAGGAGCACGATAACCCGTTCACGCTCTACCCGTACGACACAAACTATGTGATCTACACCCAGACGAGCGATCTCAACAAAGAAGCGATCAGCTCCTATAACTGGTCCGATAATGCGCGTAAAGACGAAGTGAAGTTCCAGCTCAGCCTGGCCTTCCCGTTCTGGCGCGGCATTCTGGGGCCGAACTCGGTTCTGGGCGGCTCGTATACCCAGAAATCCTGGTGGCAGCTCTCCAATAGCGGCGAATCTTCTCCGTTCCGCGAAACCAACTATGAGCCGCAGCTGTTCCTCGGTTTTGCGACCGATGACGAATTTGCCGGCTGGACGCTGCGCGATGTGGAGTTTGGCTATAACCACGACTCCAACGGCCGATCCGATCCGACCTCGCGTAGCTGGAACCGCCTTTATACCCGTCTGATGGCGGAAAACGGCAACTGGATGGTGGAAGTGAAGCCGTGGTATGTGGTTGGCGATACGGATGACAACCCGGATATCACCAAATACATGGGCTACTATCAGCTGAAGATTGGCTATCAGCTGGGCGACGCGGTGCTGAGCGCCAAAGGTCAGTACAACTGGAACACCGGCTACGGCGGCGCAGAGCTGGGCCTGAGCTATCCGATGACCAAACATGTACGCATCTATACTCAGGTGTACAGCGGTTACGGCGAGTCGCTGATCGACTACAACTTCAATCAGACCCGCGTCGGCGTGGGCGTGATGCTTAACGATCTTTTCTAGCCTGCTAGAATGTTTTTGCGTTAAACGTTGAAGTTTCTCTCTCAGGCGCTGAAAATAGCGCCTGTTTTGTATCTGGCAAATGGGGTTAACGTGGCGCAGGCGGAAGTAATGAATCAGGAATCGCTGGCTAAACAGGTTTTGCATGAAACCTTTGGCTACCAGCAATTTCGCCCTGGCCAGGAAACCATCATTGAAACCGTGCTGGAAGGCCGCGACTGTCTGGTAGTGATGCCGACAGGCGGCGGCAAATCCCTGTGCTATCAGGTTCCCGCGCTGGTGCTGGATGGTCTTACGGTGGTGGTTTCACCGCTCATTTCCCTGATGAAAGACCAGGTGGATCAGCTGCTGGCGAACGGCGTGGCCGCTGCGTGTATCAACTCCACTCAGACTCGTGAACAGCAGCAGGAAGTGATGGCCGGATGCCGTACCGGGCAGATTCGCCTGCTGTACATCGCCCCGGAACGTCTGATGCTGGACAACTTCCTCGAACATTTGGCGCACTGGAATCCGGTGCTGCTGGCGGTCGACGAAGCGCACTGTATCTCCCAGTGGGGTCACGATTTCCGCCCGGAATACGCCGCGCTCGGCCAGCTCCGCCAGCGTTTCCCGGCGCTGCCGTTTATGGCGCTCACCGCCACGGCGGATGACACCACGCGTCTGGACATCGTGCGCCTGCTCGGGCTTAACGATCCCTTTATTCAGGTCAGCAGCTTCGACCGCCCCAACATCCGCTACATGCTGATGGAAAAATTCAAGCCGACGGACCAGCTTCTGCGCTACGTGCAGGAGCAGCGCGGCAAATCCGGCATTATTTACTGCAACAGCCGTGCGAAAGTGGAAGACACCGCCGCGCGCCTGCAAAACCGTGGCTTTAGCGCTGCGGCCTACCACGCCGGTCTAGAAAATCACATCCGCGCCGACGTGCAGGAAAAATTCCAGCGTGATGACCTGCAAATCGTGGTCGCGACCGTGGCCTTCGGGATGGGGATCAACAAACCGAACGTGCGCTTTGTGGTGCATTTCGACATCCCGCGCAATATCGAATCCTACTATCAGGAGACGGGCCGCGCCGGGCGTGACGGTCTGCCTGCCGAAGCGATGCTGTTTTACGATCCGGCGGATATGGCGTGGCTGCGCCGCTGCCTGGAAGAAAAACCGCAGGGTCAGCTGCTGGATATCGAACGTCATAAGCTCAACGCGATGGGCGCGTTTGCCGAAGCGCAAACCTGCCGTCGACTGGTGCTGCTTAACTACTTTGGTGAGGGGCGCCAGGAGCCGTGCGGTAACTGCGATATCTGTCTCGACCCGCCAAAACAGTACGATGGGCTGATGGACGCGCGTAAGGCGCTCTCAACCATTTACCGCGTGAATCAGCGCTTTGGTATGGGTTACGTGGTGGAAGTGCTGCGCGGGGCAAATAATCAGCGTATCCGCGAGATGGGCCACGATAAGCTGCCGGTTTATGGCATTGGCCGCGAACAGAGCCACGAACACTGGGTGAGTATTATCCGCCAGCTGATTCACCTCGGTTTCGCCACGCAAAATATCGCCCAGCACTCCGCGCTTCAGCTCACGGAAGCGGCGCGTCCTGTGCTGCGCGGTGAGTTAGCGCTGCAGCTTGCGGTTCCACGCGTCGTCGCCCTGAAACCGCGCGTGATGCAGAAATCCTACGGCGGCAACTACGATCGCAAGCTGTTTGCCAAACTGCGCAAGCTGCGTAAGGCGATTGCCGACGAAGAAAACATCCCGCCGTATGTGGTGTTCAACGATGCGACACTGATCGAAATGGCCGAGCAGATGCCGCTCAGCGCCGGTGAAATGCTGAGCGTCAACGGCGTTGGTACGCGCAAACTCGAGCGCTTTGGCAAAGAATTTATGGCGCTTATTCGTTCCCATGCTGATGGTGACGATGAGGAGTAGTCAGTCCGGCTAAAAAGTGCCAGGATGGTGACTCACTGAATTATTTTCCCGCGAGTTAATTATGTTAATGCTATTCCTCACTGTGGCGTTGGTGCACATCGTTGCGTTGATGAGCCCTGGCCCTGACTTTTTCTTCGTTTCGCAGACTGCCGTCAGCCGCTCCCGCAAAGAGGCGATGATGGGCGTGCTCGGTATTACCATGGGTGTCATGGTCTGGGCTGCCGTTGCGCTGCTTGGCCTGAACCTGATCCTCGCGAAAATGGCCTGGCTGCATAATATCATTATGGTCGGCGGTGGCTTGTATCTGTGCTGGATGGGCTACCAGATGCTGCGCGGTGCGCTGAAGAAAGAAGAGAGCGTAGCCGCTGAACCTAAGGTTGAGCTGGCGACCGGTGGACGCAGTTTCGTGCGCGGCTTACTGACCAACCTTGCAAACCCAAAAGCGATTATCTACTTCGGCTCGGTGTTTTCCCTGTTCGTCGGTGACGACGTCGGCGCGGGCGCGCGCTGGGGCATTTTCCTGCTGATCGTCGTCGAAACCTTCGCGTGGTTTACCGTGGTAGCGAGCCTGTTCGCTTTACCGTCCATGCGCCGTGGCTATCAGCGCCTGGCGAAGTGGATCGACGGCTTTGCGGGTGCGCTCTTCGCAGGGTTTGGGATTCACCTGATTATCTCCCGCTAATATCCTCATTTCAGGACAGGGCAAACCAGCCCTGTCTTTTTCCGAAAATACCCCTCCTGCCCTTTGCCAATTGTCTTTCGCGATGACGCTCACATTTGTGGGTATAGTTGCGTGCGAAGATTGATGCAATAAATTTAATTCATTGATTAAATTGATATTTATTGCTTTTGAATTGATTTTGTGAATATCAGTTTAATACCAAATTCAGGACAAAAGGAATTGGCCATGAGTGGAAAACCCGCAGCACGTCAGGGAGATATGACCGCAATCGGCGGCCCGATAATACAGGGCTCTCTTGGCGTCATGATTGGTGCACCAACCGGCGTAGCCTGTTCGGTATGTCCCGGAGGACATATCTCTGGTAACCCTGTTAACCCGTTGCTGGGGGCAAAAGTACAGCCTGGCGAAACAGATTTCGCCCTTCCAGGCCCTTTGCCATTTCTCCTTGCGCGTACCTACAGCAGTTATCAGACAAAAACCCCATCATCTGTTGGAATATTGGGACCGGGCTGGAAGACTCCCGTCGATATTCGCCTGCAAATACGCAACAGCGAACTGATACTCAATGACAACGGTGGGCGCAGTATCCACTTTGATTTGTTGTTGCCTGGCGAAATGGCTTTCAGCCACAGCGAATCCTTCTGGCTGGCGCGGGGTTGCGTGTTAAAGCAATCTGATAGCAACCCCCTGTATCACTTGTGGCAGTCCCTTCCTGAAAATGTCCGCATCAGTCCGCATAATTATTTTGTGACTAATAGTCCGCAGGGGCCGTGGTGGGTTCTTGGCTGGACAACATTTGCGCCACGTATTGATGAGATTCTGCCCGCGCCGTTACCGCCATATCGTAGTTTAACCAGCCTGATCGATAATCTGGGGCGCATGCTCACGTTTCATCGTGCCACTGATGGAGAGTTAGCGGGAGAAATACTTGGCGTCACGGATGGTGCTGGCCGACGTTTCGCGCTGAAATATACTGGATTTACTGATGTGCCCCAGACTCGCTTTGGTGCGGACAACGGATGGCGTCTGACTGAGGTTTGGTTAACCTGCGACCCTGAATATCCTGGTGATTTACCTGTCGCCCCGCTGGTGCGTTATCAGTATTCCGAACGGGGTGAATTACTTGATGTATATGACCGCAGTGATACAAAAGTGCGCTCTTTCATTTACGACGAAACCTTCCCGGGACGGATGGTGGCCCACTGTTATACTGGTCGCCCGGATATACTCTATCGATATGATGCAGCAGGCCTAGTGATCGAACAGCGCAACCCGGCCGGGCTGAGCTATGTTTACGCTTATGAAAAAAATAAAATCACAATTACGGATAGCCTGAATCGCTGCGAAGTGCTCCACACCCAAGGTGAGAATGGCCTGAAACGAGTGGTAAAAAAAGTCGCTGCTGATGGCAGTATGACTCACAGTGAATTTGATCCTTATGGGCGTCTGGTAGCGCAAACGGATGAGTTGGGCCGCAAAACGACGTTCAGGCTGAACCCCGCTTCCGGGCTTCCGAGTGCTCGCGTTTCTCCTGATGGTAAGGTTACCGAGTTTTACTACAGCTCCCAACGTCAACTCACCGCCACTCTATGGCCAGACGGACTGCGCAGCCACAGGGAATATGATGAGGCGGGGAGGCTTATCACGGACACCTCTCGTAATGGTGAAACGTTGAGGTATTTCTACGCGGACCCGCACAGTGACTTTCCTACCTCGCGTGAAGACGCCACTGGAAGTCAACAGCAATTGGTCTGGAGCCACTATGGCCAGTTACTGACGTTTATCGATTGCTCAGGATATAAAACTCGCTACGAATACGATCGGTTTGGGCAGCTTATCGCAACCTATCGGGAAGAGGGTTTGAGTCAGCGCAGTGAATACGATGCGCATGGCAGACTGATAAACCAGACGGATTCTGCAGGTCATCATACTCACTATGAATACGACGCTGCTGGTGATCTGACGGCAGTTGTTGCGCCCGATGGTAATCGTAGTACGACTGAACTTGATGCTGCAGGGCGACCTGTTTCCGTCACCTCCGGTGGCCTGACGCGTAAAATAGAATACGATCCCGCTGGCCGTACAACGCGACTGACAAATGAAAACGGCAGTAATACCCTGTTCACATATGATCTTCTGGACAGGTTAATTCAGCAGACCGGCTTCGACGGACGTACACAGCGTTACCACTATGATCTGACGGGTAAACTGATCCAACGCGAAGAAGAAGGCCTGACAACACTTTGGCATTACGATGATGGCGATCGCCTGTTACATCGTACTGTCAATGATATTCCCGCTGAACAGTGGCAGTACGATGATCGCGGATGGCTTGTCGGCATCAGCCATCTTAATGAAGCTCACCGTGTTGCTATTCACTATACGTATGATCAGCAGGGGCACCGTACTGGCGAACGCCAGACGGTACATCATCCAGATACCAATGAGTTGTTATGGCAGCACGAAACCCAACACGACTGGGATGCACAGGGGCAACTAAAGCGATATATACCTGACAGTCTGGCTCCGGTGGAATGGTTAACCTATGGTAGTGGCTATGTAGCTGGAATGAAGCTAGGCGATGTACCACTGATTGATTTCACCCGTGATCGTCTGCACCGAGAAACACTGCGAACATTTGGCGCTTATGAACAGGTTACTGGCTACACCTCTGGTGGGCAGTTGGAAAGCTGTCACCTGAATAACCCGCACCTGAATCGCGAATACGGTTGGAATGATAATGGAGAGCTTATTCGTATCAGCGAGGCGAACCAGCAGCGAAACTTTCATTACAGCCAAACTGGACGCCTGACCGGGGTTAGCATCACCTCCGCAGATCTGAATTTCCATATTCCGTATGTCTTTGACCCAGCAGGTAACCGGATGACAAATCTGGAACTGCATCCCGATCATTCCCTAACCGCGTGGCCAAATAATCGTATCGCGAAGAACGCCCATTATCTATATCACTATGATAACCACGGCCGACTCACCAGGCAGGAAATCAATTTGCCACCGGGTGCAGTACACATGAGCGGTGAGCTGGTTCGGCATTATCGTTATGACCACCAGCACCGTCTTGTTGCCTATGTCTGTGAACAGATTTGGAGCCGAAAGGTGATCTCTGAGAGCCGTTATGTCTATGACCCACTCGGCAGACGTATAGGCAAAAAAGCATGGAAGAGTAAGCACTACGGCAAAGGAGACGGCGAACTTGTCATTTTAAATCCGTTACCTGAAGTTACCTGGTATGGCTGGGATGGCGACACGCTGGTCACGACACAAACGGAAAGCAAACGCGTCCAGACGGTGTACCAGCCGGGGAGTTTTACACCACTGCTGCGTATTGAAACAGAAATCTTTGAACTGACGAAGACGGCTCGTCGTAGCCTGGCGGATAAACTGCAACAGGAAGGAGGTATCGCCTTCCCCGCAGAGGTGATTTCACGGCTGAACATGCTGGAGCGTGAGCTGCAACAAAATGCGGTCAGTGATGACATACGTCAGTGGCTCGCCGAATGTGGGCTGACCCTAGAGCAGATGGTCAATCAGATAGAACCTGTGTATGTGCCAGAGCGAAAAATCCACCTGTACCACTGTGACCATCGTGGGCTGCCGCTGGCGCTGATAAATAAAGATGGCACAGTATCCTGGCGTGCAGAGTACGACGAGTGGGGTAATCAACTGAACGAAGATAACCCGGAACATTTGCAACAGCTCATCCGTTTGCCAGGCCAGCAATATGATGAAGAAACAGGACTGCATTATAACCGGCATCGTTACTACGATCCGCGGCAGGGACGGTATATCACGCAGGATCCTATTGGGTTGTGGGGAGGATGGAATTTTTATAAATATCCGTATAACCCAGCACAAGGAATTGATCCTCAAGGTTTGTTTGACGGTGATTTTGGCTCGTTGGGGGATGGAGGATTTGGTTCATTCTGTGCGGCCAATGAATCGGCAATGAGGTATCTGCCACCAGAGGATGTAATTGCTGTTTTGGACAATAATGCAAAAATGCACAATGTATACAATCCATTATCTGAATATGTTTATGGGATAGCCGTCCTTCCCTCAGTAGTGGGTATGTCAGCAATCAACGCAGGAGCATCTTTGACCAGAAGGGTGACAGCATGTGTGAAAGACACCGTTGAATCCGTAATTAAGGATGGTGAACGAGATCCCAAAGCAATAGCTCTTACCTGTGGGAAAGGCTTTTTAAATGAGGGAGCACCAGATTGGCAAAGTAAAATATCAGACTTCCTAATTGACTCCTTGGCATCCTATAGCCAGAAACAATAATAATTAGTATTGAGAAAATGTTATGCTCAGAAAAAAAATTGTGTTCAAAATCGTAATTGTCCTTATTGGGATATGTGCAATTTTTATTATAAGTATTGATGCAGTATTAGTAAGAGATGAAAATGTCATTGTTGGAAATGATATTCTTAGTGGCAGAAAAATAACTTTAAAAGAGCTCATTAAAAATGCTGATGGCGGTGATGCGAAAGCACAAAATGATCTCGGACTTTTATATGATAGAGGATGGCATGTAGACAAGAATTATAGCAAGGCAATTTATTGGTACACGAGGTCTGCAAATCAAGGTTTTATGATGGGACAGTACAACCTTGGTGTTGCATATGCTAATGGACGAGGAGTGAAAAAAAATATCTATAAAGCCGTTAAGTGGTATCAGCAGGCTGCTAAACAAGGAGTAATTAAGGCACAGGTTAATCTTGGCGATTTGTATGTTATCGGTCGTGGTGTTCCTAAAAATTATAAGGAAGCCATGAAATGGTTCATGGTCGGAGCTGAACATAATGATCCACTTGCAACATACAATGTTGCTAAGATGTATAGCAATGGATTGGGTGTCAAAAAAGATTTATCAGAAGCCGCTAAATGGTATCAACGCGCAGTTGATTTGGGGTCGATGAGTGCAAAAAATTCTCTTGCTTTATTATATGCACAAGGGGTTGGTAATCTCCCAAAAGATCGTATTAAAGCTGTTGCTTTGATACGTTCATCTGCTTGTCAGGGATATCCGATAGCTCAAAATAATTTAGGGTTGCTGTACTCTAAAGGGAACGAAGAAGTACCAAAAAATATTGAGCAAGCTTATGCATGGTTTTCTGTATCTTTATTTAATGGCATTGGTAGTGCTCAAAAATCTATAGCTGAAATAAGAAGTAAAATGACGTCTCAAGAATTAATAAAAGCGGATGAATTGGCAGAAGAATATAAACTAAGACATGAGTTTCCATTAGATGAGGATGATGCCTATAAATCTAAAACTGAATGTCGCTTTCCATAGGACTGAATTTTTTTAGCTAAGCAGAAGAATAATATTTTACAACCGTACCGGACGCCCCTGGCGGATAAACTGCAACAGGAAGGAGGTATCGCCTTCCCCGCAGAGGTGATTTCACGGCTGAACATGCTGGAGCGTGAGCTGCAACAAAATGCGGTCAGTGATGACATACGTCAGTGGCTCGCCGAATGTGGGCTGACCCTGGAGCAGATGGTCAATCAGATGGAACCTGTGTATGTGCCAAAGCGAAAAATCCACCTGTACCACTGTGACCATCGTGGGCTGCCGCTGGCGCTGATAAATGAAGATGGCACAGTAGTCTGGCGTGCAGAGTACGACGAGTGGGGTAATCAAGTGAATGAAGATAATCCGGAACATTTGCAACAGCTCATCCGTTTGCCAGGCCAGCAATATGATGAAGAAACAGGACTGCATTATAACCGGCATCGTTACTACAATCCGCGGCAGGGGCGGTATATCACCCAGGATCCTATTGGGTTGCGGGGAGGATGGAACCCGTATTCGTACCCACTGAATTCAAACCAATATCCAGATTCATTAGGTTTATATGTTGAAGATTTATATATAATTGAGGGAGGAATACTTTTATCATTCATTTTAGGAGCTGGTACAACGGTTCAGGAGCAACAATTGCAACAGGCCTTTACCGATCAATATGGACGTAAAGTTAACTCGGAAGCGGATAAATTAACAAGAGAGCATAAGTCTGGTTTAAATTTAGGTGGAAATTGTACACCTCAAGATCTTAATGATCTGAAAAATGAAAAAAATAGACTATGCAATCAATCTCGAGCCTGTAAGCCACAAATGCCAAAAATGAACTATTAAGGCGTTATGATATAAATTTGGCATGTGCCTCAGTCAGAAAACAAATTAATAATCAATGTCTTGGCGGTGGGGATAAAATTTATATGAATGAAGAAAGCGAGGCCTATGGTGTCGGTGCCGTTTGTAGCCGTTATGCGAGTATGAAATGATTAAATTAGAAGATAAAAAAATATTTCTGACTGAACTATATGAGGTATTCCCCATAAAAAATAATTGTGAAGTTTCTCTCAATATTCTTGAGAAATATGAAAGTGAAACTGTGTATTATTTTTTTTATGGACATTCATGGCTTGAACTAATTAGCAATCTTGATTTTAGAATGGATGGTGATATTTTAGAAAAAGCGTGTCTTTATCTGGATAAAAATGAATTTAGATATTTTTTTTCATTATATATTTATGCTAGTCTACTTAATTCTGAAGGATGGGCTTTTGAATATTCATTTTTATACATTATTTAACGCCAGATTTTATGGGAGAAGATACTTTCTTTGATTTTATAGAGCAGTTTGATGAATTACAAAAAAAATTAATATATGAATTTGTCAGATATAAATCGGAGGATGAACGCGACTTGATAGCAATCGACGCCTTTAATAGCTATTGGTTTTTGTATTCATAAATAGGTGGCCTACTCTGACCAGCTAAGTCTACCTTTGGCAGTTATCAGTACAGAGGACCAAATCTAATGAATATTCGACTATATGAAGAAACAGGACTGCATTATAACCGGCATCGTTACTACGATTCGCGGCAGGGAAGTTATATTACGTAGGATCCGATTGGATTGGAGGGGGGATAGAATCCGTATGAGTATCCACTAGATCCTGTGCAGTTGGTGGATCCATTAGGACTTTATGGGTGGAGTTCCTTAGGTGGCTTACTTATGCAACCAGGAGTCAACTCATCAGTTACAAACGCCATGCCTGGTCCCATTGTAGATACGAATCCTTCCATACCTTTACGACCTGATGGTAAACCATTGGGGTCCGGATGTGGTTATGTGAATACAGACAGCTATGTCCCTGATGTTATTAATGGTGTTAGTTTTGCTTCTGTATGCGAAGCTCATGACAAGTGCTATGGGATACTGGGCTCAGATAAGGCTTTTTGTGATAGCCAGTTAGGTAATAACATTGTACAGGCTTGCAATAAACAGTTGCAGGGAATCCCCCATGCTGAAGAAGTGCTATCAAGTTGTCATATGGCAGCGGGTATATATCAGATGGCAGTCAGAAAATTGGGTGGTGATGCATACAATAATGCATAGACGGCGGCGAAAGCAGCGATGAAATAATTGTAGTATTTACATTTAATGAGAAAAGTATGTTACCAAAATGGATTGTAATACCAATTCTTTTGATACTTGTTACAGTTTCTGTGGTTGTTATTCATGGTGGAAAGCGGTATTCAAATTATTACCTAAGCCAACTGGCAATCTTACCTAACTTGATCATCGGATTAAAAAGTTATTTTTTTTGTGAACACTGGTTAGATGAAAAAAACGTGAAGCAAAGGATATTAAATAATATAAAACGGTCACTCGCGCGGATACGATTAATGATCTGATTGCGGCGCTGATTTGCGAGGAGGTGCGAAGCGAAAAATTGCAGTGACCAGGCCAATTGCCTGGCTCAGTTTTCCCGCAAGTTGCAGTGCCACACCGTCCAAAGCGAGGACGAAGTGGCAGTCATGCAGCGGCACTAAGCATGCCTCGCCGACGCCAGCAACGCACCAACCAGCATAAACAACGACCCGAACACTTTGTTCAGGGCCTTCATTTGTTTCGGCCCTTTGATCCACGCGGCAATTCGTTGCGCCAGGGTCGCATAGCCAATCATCACAATGATATCGACGATAATGGTCGTGGCGCCGAGCACCACGTACTGCATCACCTGTGGCTGATGCGGGACGATAAACTGCGGAAAGAGGGCGGCGAGAAAGACGATGCTTTTCGGGTTAGTCAGGTTCACAAATACCGCACGTTTAAACAGACGACCGCGTGTCTGGGTATGGGCGAGGGTATTCAGGTCAATCGAGCCTGCCGCGCGCCATTGCTGGATGCCCAGCCAGATCAGATAGGCCGCGCCCGCCCATTTGAGCACTTCAAACGCCAGCACTGAACGCGAGAACAGCGTCCCAAGTCCAATCCCCACCAGCACGATATGAATGCCCAGCCCGGTCTGCAGGCCGGCAATGGACGCGACCGCGCCGCGATAGCCGTGGTTAATGGACGTGGTCATGGTATTGATCGCGCCAGAGCCAGGGGAAAGGCTCAGGATGATGGATGTCAGCAGGTAAGCGAACCACCACTGGAAGGTCATTTGAAACTCCCGAATCGTCTATTTTTATGCCACAATACGCTATTGTCGCGTCATTGTGTGACGCAACCAGAAAAAACGATATTCCTTGGCTTACAGGGGTGGAAACCCGATGTTTCAGCAGAAAAAGGACTGGGAAACACGCGAGAACGCATTTGCTGCTTTCTCCATGGGGCCGCTGACCGATTTCTGGCGTCAGCGCGAAGAAGCCGAAATCACAGGCGTGGACAATGTTCCGGTGCGCTTTGTTCGTTTTCGGAATGTCAAAAACGACCGCGTGATCGTGGTTTGCCCCGGTCGTATCGAAAGTTACGTTAAATACGCTGAACTGGCCTACGACCTTTTCCATCTTGGGTTTGATGTACTGATTATCGACCATCGTGGGCAAGGGCGCTCCGGTCGGTTGTTATCCGACTCGCACCGCGGGCATGTGGTGAATTTCAGCGATTATGTCGACGATCTCGCTGCGTTCTGGGAGCAGGAAGTGCAGCCTGGGCCGTGGCGCAAGCGCTATATCCTGGCACACTCCATGGGCGGGGCGATTGCGACGCTGTTTTTACAACGTCATCCGCATCAGTGCGATGCCATCGCGCTCACCGCACCGATGTTTGGCATCGTGATGCGCTTTCCGGACTGGATGGTTCGCCATATTCTCGACTGGGCTGAGGGCCATCAGCGCATTCGTGAAGGCTACGCGATCGGGACCGGTCGCTGGCGCGCCCTGCCGTTTGCCGTGAACGTGCTAACGCACAGCCGGCAACGTTATCGGCGTAACCTGCGTTTCTACGCCGATGAGCCGCGCCTGCGCGTCGGTGGGCCAACGTACCACTGGGTGCGTGAAGGTATCCGCGCGGGTGAGTCTGCGCTGGCCGGTGCGGGTAAAGATGCCACGCCAACGTTACTGATTCAGGCTGAAGAAGAGCGTGTGGTGGATAACCGCATGCACGACCGTTTTTGCGAATTGCGCGCCGCCGCCGGGCACCCCTGTGAAGGGGAGAAACCCTTGGTCATAAAGGGCGCGTACCATGAGATCCTTTTTGAAAAGGACACCATGCGCTCAGTCGCGCTCAACGCTATCGTCGAGTTTTTCGACAGGCATAACTGATTTCCTATTGAGGTTAAATTTTCCTATGTACCAGGTTGTCGCATCTGATTTAGATGGCACGCTGCTTTCTCCCGACCACACCCTGTCGCCTTACGCGAAAGAAACCTTAAAACTCCTGACAGCCCGTGGCGTGAACTTCGTCTTCGCAACAGGCCGCCACCACGTGGACGTGGGGCAGATCCGCGATAATCTGGACATCAAAGCGTACATGATCACCTCCAACGGTGCGCGTGTACACGACACCGACGGCAATCTGATCTTCACCCATAACCTCGATCGCGATATCGCCGCCGACCTGTTTGGCGTGGTGCATAGCAACCCGTCAATCGTCACCAACGTTTACCGCAACGACGACTGGTTTATGAACCGTCATCGTCCGGATGAAATGCGTTTCTTCAAGGAAGCGGTTTTCAACTATACCCTGTACGAGCCGGGTCTGCTGGAGCCAGAAGGGATCAGCAAAGTGTTCTTCACCTGCGAAAGCCACGAAGAGCTGCTGCCGCTGGAGCAGGCCATTAACGCGCGCTGGGGCGACCGGGTGAACGTCAGCTTCTCAACGTTGACCTGTCTGGAAGTGATGGCGGGCGGCGTATCGAAAGGTCACGCGCTGGAAGCGGTGGCAAAACGCATGGGCTACGAGCTGAAAGATTGCATCGCCTTTGGCGACGGCATGAACGACGCTGAAATGCTGTCGATGGCCGGGAAAGGCTGCATTATGGAAAACGCGCACCAGCGTCTGAAAGATCTGCATCCGGAGCTGGAGGTGATTGGCACCAACACCGATAACGCCGTGCCGAACTACCTGCGCAAACTGTTCCTTGAATAATCTTCATTTGATTATTTATTGCTCAGTTGTCAACTGAAGAGTTCGCTACAATGCTCGTCCTTCTTTCTGAGAGACATGCATTGTGGCGCTACTCATTATCACCACTATCCTGTGGGCCTTCTCGTTCAGCCTGATCGGTGAATATCTTGCCGGACACGTCGACAGCTACTTCTCTGTGCTGATGCGCGTTGGGCTGGCTGCGCTGGTGTTCCTGCCGTTCCTGCGCCTGCGCGGACAGACTATCAAAACCATTCTGCTGTACATGCTGGTGGGCGCAATGCAGCTCGGCATCATGTATCTGTTCAGTTTCCGCGCCTATGTCTATCTGTCGGTATCGGAATTCCTGCTGTTCACGGTGCTGACACCGCTCTACATCACGCTGATTTATGACCTGCTGAGCAAACGCCGTCTGCGCTGGGGCTATGTCCTGAGCGCGCTGCTGGCGGTGGCCGGTGCGGCGATTATTCGCTACGACAAAGTGAGCGATCACTTCTGGACCGGGCTGATGTTTGTCCAGCTCGCGAACATCAGCTTTGCGATCGGCATGGTGGGTTACAAACGCCTGATGGAGATCCACCCGATGCCGCAGCACAACGCGTTCGCCTGGTTTTATATGGGGGCGTTCATCGTGGCGGTGGTGGCGTGGTTTATGCTGGGCAATCCGCAAAAATTGCCAACCACCACACTGCAATGGAGCGTGCTGATCTGGCTTGGGGTAGTCGCTTCAGGGCTGGGCTACTTTATGTGGAACTACGGAGCCACGCAGGTGGATGCCGGGACGCTGGGCATCATGAACAACGTTCACGTGCCTGCGGGGCTGCTGGTGAACCTGGCAATCTGGCAGGAACAACCCCACTGGCCGAGCTTTATTATTGGGGGAACGGTGATTCTGGCTTCCCTGTGGGTACATCGCCATTGGGTCGCTCCGCGCTCCGAACAAACGGCAGATGGTCGCAAGCGTGGTTCCGCGCTGAGCGAATAAACGCCTCCGTGACCGGCTGACGCTGCTCGCCATCGCGCACGGCAGCGTACAGTCGGCTCCACAATCCCTCGCCAAGGGTTTTGGTTACTACCAGACCCTGACGTTCAAAGCTCTCCACCACCCAGTGCGGCAGCGCCGCGATCCCCATTTTAGCCGCCACCATCTGAATCAGCAGCAGGGTGTTATCAACACTTTTCAGGTTCGGGCTGATGCCTGCCGGTTGCAGGAAATGGCGCCAGATATCCAGACGACTGCGCTGCACCGGATAGATCATCAACGTTTCGGTCGCCAGATCTTCCGGCGTGACGCGCGTTTTCACCGCCAGCGGATGGTCAGGTGCCAGCACCAGGCGCACTTCATAATCAAACATCGGCGAATAGTGCAGACCGCTGCGCGGCAGAATATCGGAAGTCAGCACCAGATCCAGCTCGCCCTGCTGGAGAGACGGCTGCGGGTCAAAGGTCACGCCCGATTTAAAGTCCATCTCTACCTGCGGCCAGTTCTGACGGAAATTCTCAAGCGCGGGCGTCAGCCACTGAATACAGCTATGACATTCAATTGCGATGCGCAGCCGTGTCTGCTGCGGCTCATTGCAGGATTGCAGGGCGCTGGCGATTTGCGGCAGCACCTGATTTGCCAGCTGCAGCAAAATCTCACCCTGCGGCGTAAAGCGCAGCGGCTGGCTCTTACGCACGAACAGACGAAAGCCAAGGCGTTGTTCCAGATCGCTGAACTGGTGGGACAGGGCGGATTGTGTTTGATGCAGCGTGGCCGCAGCCGCTGCGAGCGAACCGCAGTTCCGCAACGCTTGTAGCGTTTTCAGGTGTTTTATCTCGATCATGAAAGTCCTTCACTTCGCCATGAACAATTTGCGCTTGTGGATCATACAGTACATTCACATTATGGATGTGTAAACATCTGGATGGCTAAATAACGAATTCATAAGAGGCAGCGACATGACAATTATTAACCACACCCTCGGTTTTCCTCGCGTTGGCCTTCGCCGCGAGCTGAAAAAAGTACAAGAGAGCTACTGGGCGGGCAACGCCACCCGTGAAGAGCTGCTGACGGTTGGACGCGAGCTGCGTGCGCGTCACTGGGATCAGCAAAAACAGGCAGGCGTGGATCTGCTGCCGGTGGGCGATTTTGCCTGGTACGACCATGTTCTGACCACCAGCCTGCTGCTCGGCAATGTGCCGGCTCGTCATCAGAACAACGATGGATCGGTAGATATCGACACCCTGTTCCGCCTGGGTCGTGGGCGCGCACCGACCGGTGAGCCAGCGGCAGCCGCAGAAATGACGAAATGGTTTAACACCAACTATCACTACATGGTGCCGGAGTTTGTGAAAGGCCAGCAGTTCAAACTGACCTGGACGCAAATCCTGGATGAAGTGGACGAAGCGCTGGCGCTGGGCCACAAAATCAAACCTGTACTGCTCGGCCCGGTAACCTACTTGTGGCTGGGCAAAGTGAAAGGCGAGCAGTTTGACCGCCTGAGCTTGCTGAAAGACATCCTGCCGGTGTACCAGCAGGTGCTGGCTGAGCTGGCAAAACGCGGCATCGAGTGGGTACAAATCGACGAACCGGCGCTGGTGCTGGAGCTGCCGCAGGCATGGCTGGATGCGTACAAACCGGTTTACGACGCCCTCACCGGGCAGGTTAAACTGCTGCTGACCACCTATTTCGAAGGCGTCACGCCGAACCTCGACACCATCACCGCGCTGCCGGTGCAGGGCCTGCACGTTGATCTGGTTCACGGCAACGATGACGTAGCTGAGCTGCACAAACGGCTGCCGGCTGACTGGCTGCTCTCTGCCGGTCTGGTCAACGGACGTAACGTCTGGCGTGCCGATTTGACTGAGAAATACGCGCAGATCAAAGACATTGTCGGCAAACGTGATCTGTGGGTAGCCTCGTCTTGCTCCCTGCTGCACAGCCCGATCGATTTAAGCGTGGAAACGCGTCTGGATGCGGAAGTGAAAAGCTGGTTTGCCTTCGCCCTGCAAAAATGTGAAGAGCTGGCCCTGCTGCGCGATGCGCTGAACAGCGGCGACACGGCTGCGATTACCGAATGGAGCGCACCGATTCAGGCGCGCCGTCACTCGACTCGTGTTCACAACGCGGCGGTGGAAAAACGTCTGGCGGCGATCACCGCAAAAGACAGCCAGCGTGAAAATGCCTATGAAGTTCGTGCAGAAGCCCAGCGCGCGCGCTTTAATCTGCCGGCCTGGCCAACCACCACTATTGGCTCATTCCCACAGACCACTGAAATTCGCGGCCTGCGTCTGGACTTCAAAAAAGGCAATCTCGACGCCAATAACTACCGCACCGGCATCGCCGAACACATCAAACAGGCGATTATTGAGCAGGAACGTCTGGGTCTGGACGTGCTGGTTCACGGCGAAGCCGAGCGTAACGACATGGTGGAATATTTCGGCGAACATCTGGACGGTTTCGTCTTTACCCAGAATGGCTGGGTGCAGAGCTACGGTTCACGCTGCGTGAAACCACCGGTGGTGATTGGCGACGTGAGCCGCCCGGAAGCGATTACCGTCGAATGGGCGAAGTACGCCCAGTCTCTGACCGACAAACCGGTCAAAGGCATGTTGACCGGTCCGGTGACTATTCTGTGCTGGTCCTTCCCGCGCGAAGACGTGACCCGCGAAACTATCGCCAAACAGATTGCGCTGGCGTTGCGTGATGAAGTGGCGGATCTGGAAGCGGCAGGCATTGGCATCATCCAGATTGACGAACCGGCACTGCGCGAAGGTCTGCCGCTGCGTCGCAGCGACTGGGCGGCGTATCTGGAGTGGGGCGTGGAAGCGTTCCGCATCAACGCCGCCGTGGCAAAGGACGACACGCAGATCCACACCCACATGTGTTATTGCGAATTTAACGACATCATGGACTCGATCGCCGCGCTGGATGCGGATGTGATCACCATTGAAACGTCGCGTTCCGATATGGAGTTGCTGGAGTCATTCGAAGAGTTCGACTACCCAAACGAAATCGGGCCGGGCGTGTATGACATTCACTCCCCGAACGTACCCAGCGTGGAGTGGATTGAAGCCCTGCTGCAGAAAGCCGCCCAGCGGATTCCGGCTGAACGTCTGTGGGTCAACCCGGACTGCGGCCTGAAAACCCGCGGCTGGCCAGAAACCCGTGCGGCACTGGCGAACATGGTGAAAGCCGCGCAGAACCTGCGTCAGGCGTAATGCGATATGGCCGGGCGATTGCCCGGCCTAGGCATGACCGTCCATTAACCGGCTGATGTGAATGCTCAGCCACGTTAGCTCATCTTTCGGCAGCGTTAGCTGATACTTCTCCTGCACGTAATCGCGAATCACCCACGCGACGGTCATTGCGTCCGGGCGATGGCGCATTAGCTCCTGATAAAAATCCTCGGTCTCACTGACCACCACGCTTCCACTTAACACGCGTTCCGCGAAATAGCGCAGATGGGTGATAAACCGCCGGTAATTCACCGACTCCGTATCGATCGCTTTGCTCAGCTTGTAGCGCACGATCTCGGCGATGCGATTCACCAGTTCGACCTGCTGATGGGCGGAGCTGTTGTCATCCTGGCTGCTGGCATTTATCAGATGGAACGCAATATTGACCGCTTCTTCTTCCGGCAGCTCTACGTCAAAGCGTTCATTCACATTGTCTCGCGCCTGCATCCCGACGCGGTATTCTTGCGGGTAATAGCGCTTCACTTCCCAGCTCAGCTTATTCAGGATCAGCTGCCCGTTACGGCTACGCTCCACCGCAAAATGCAGATGTTCGGCGAGCGTAAACAGCAGCACGGAGTTCAGCTTTTCGCCGCACAGGCTGCGGGCGAGCGTGAGAATCTCATGGCTGACGTCAAAGTACGCCGCAGGAATGGTATCCGTCAGGGATAAAAAATGGCGGGATTTCAGATCGCTAAGCGGCAGAAAGACTTTCTCCACCTGCGCCAGGTCAATATGCGTACCGGGTTTGGCTCCGAAACCAATCCCTTTACCAAACAGGATCATCTCCCGCTGGTCGTGGTCGACCAGCAGCATACTGTTATTGAGCGATTTTTTTATCGTTATCACGGTTATTCCTGCGGCCTGGCCGTTTAGCTCATGTCAGCGCCATTGCTGGCAATCACTCTCTGGTACCACCAGAACGACTCTTTTCTCAGGCGTTCCAGCGTGCCGTTCCCTTCGTCATCCTGGTCGACATAAATAAAGCCGTAGCGTTTGGACATCTGCGATGTGCCCGCGCTGATAATGTCGATACAACCCCAGGTGGTGAATCCCATCACATCTACCCCTTCGTTGATAGCTGCCAATGTTTGTTCGAAGTGGGCGCGGAAATAGTCGATACGATAGCTGTCGTGGATCTTCCCTTCCTCGATGGTATCTTTTGCCCCTAGGCCATTTTCGACAATAAACAGCGGCTTTTGGTAACGGTCATACAGTTCGAGCAGGGAGATTTTCAACCCGACGGGATCAATCTGCCAGCCCCACTCGGATGCAGGCAAGTACGGGTTTTTTACCCCCAGAATCGTGTTACCCGCGGTGCGCTCGACATCAGCCTGCGTCGATTCGGTGAGGGACATGTAATAGCTGAACGAGACAAAATCGACGGTGTGATCTTTCAAAATACGATGATCGTCTGCCTGCATCTCAATCTGAATATCACGGCTGGCGAGATCGCGCAGGATCAGCGGCGGATATTCACCAAAGACCTGCACATCGGCGTAAAAGTAATTTTCGAGATTTTTTTTCAGCGTGGCCTCTACGTCCTGCGGGCGACAGCTGTGAGGATAGGTGGTGAGCTTCGTCAGCATGCACCCGACCTGGCTGCCGGGAATTTTGGCGTGGCAGTCGCGGGTCACCAGCGCAGAGGCCACAAACTGGTGGTGCAGCCCCTGATAAATATCCTGCTGCGCTTTTCCTGGCGCGCTTTTCTCTTCGCGAATCCCGGCGGTGGTAAACGGATGGCGATGAATGCTGTCGATTTCGTTAAAGGTGAGCCAGTAGCGCACCAGATCTTTGTAGCGATCAAAGCAGACATTGCTGAACCGCACGAAAGCATCCACCACGTTACGATGTACCCAGCCGTTGTACTTCTCGCTCAGGGCCAGCGGCATTTCATAATGTGAGAGCGTGACGAGCGGTTCAATATTATGGCGGCGCAGCTCGCGGAACATCTCCTCGTAAAACTGCAGGCCCGCTTCATTAGGGGCTGCGTCCTCGCCTGTCGGGAAGATACGCGACCAGGCAATGGACACGCGCAGAACCTTAAAGCCCATCTCGGCAAACAGAGCGATATCGTCTTTATAGCGGTGATAAAAATCAATGCCGCGACGCTTGGGATAAAGCGCGTCGTTGCGCCCTTCAAACGCATCGCGGATATTTTCATCCGTCAGCGCCATATGACCGTCATAATCCTTCAGCGACAGGTTCGGTTTCCAGGTGATGGCGTCAGCGACGGATGGCCCTTTGCCATCAACGTTCCATGCTCCTTCTGCCTGATTAGCGGCAATCGCGCCGCCCCATAAAAAACCTTGCGGAAACGGGAGGGATTTATCCATTACACGGACTCCTTTAGCGTCATGATGATATTAGGATGAGTGTCTTTGTCGTGGTTACTGCCTGGTGTCAGCGAGAATCGTTCGCCATTCGTGACGATCATGACCACAACCGGATCCAGCCCGGCGGCGGTGATGGTGTCGAGAGAAAACTCAATCAGTGTGTCGCCGCTTTTGACGTGCTGGCCTTCTTTCACCAGCGGGCGGAATCCGTCGCCCTGCAGCCTGATGGTGTCGATGCCGATATGGAAAATCAGCTCAACCCCTGCATCCGTTAAGAGGCTTAGGGCATGACCGCTTTCAAAGACGTTAACGACCGAGCCGTCGGCGGGAGCACGCAGGACGCCCTGCGAAGGGACAATGGCTACGCCATCGCCCATGATTTTGCGCGAAAAAACATCGTCGTTAACGTTTTCCAGCGGGATGATTTGCCCCTCTACGGGACGGAGAAAGTGCAGTTCATCGGCCTGTTCCGGGGCTTTATCGCGCCATAACAGCAGAGCACTCAGAAAGGCGATGACAAAAGATAAACCGGCACCCGCAAAGGCCCAGACGATGTTCATTGGGTTATCGGGTGAGACGAACATGGAAATGCTGGCAAGGCCTGGCCCTACCAGCGCAAAGGCTTCGATGGCCATCCAGCCGATAAATGCGCCGCCCACCAGGCTACCCGCAAGCACGCTATAAAGTGCTTTTTTATTGAGAAGCGTGACGCCATACAGAGCGGGTTCGGTAATACCGAACAGCGCGGAAATTCCTGCCGAGAAGGCGGTGGATTTCAGTACCTTATCTTTGCTCCGGAGTGCAATGGCCAGACAGGCGCCAGATTCAGCGATGTTGTGTGCCAGCGACGCAGGCAGATAGAGCATTTCGCGCCCGAACTGGCTCATCGAGGCGACGGCATAAGGCAGCATCGGCTTATGCATGCCAGCTGCGACCATAAACGGCAGGGCTGCCGCGAGTAACCCGGTCGCCACAAATCCCAGCTTGCCATAAAGCCATAAGATCACCGTGGCCAGGCCCGCGCCAAGCTCATAGCCCAATGGTCCCAGGATCAGCAACGTCACTGGCACCGTGACCAGCAGAGAGAGCATCGGCGAGAGAAAAATGCGCAGGGCGCCAGGAGAGTAACGGTTGAACAGCTTCTCGGTCTGAGCGTAAAACAGCACGCACAGAATGGCCGGGAAGACCTGCGAGGCGTAGGCGACATTGCGCAGATCAAACGACATGAACTCTGCGCCATCAGCCAGTTGCTTTGTCATTGCCGGTAACACCATTACCGCCACGGCAGAGACGGCAACCAGCACGTTCACTTTGAGCTTCGTCGCAGTGGTTATCGCCACCAGTATCGGCAGGAAATAGAGTGGGGCAGAGCCGATGTTATCCAGCACTTTGTAAGTGGAACTGTCGCGGCTGAGCCAGCCAAGTACATCCAGCAACAGCAGCAGCGATTTCAGTACGCCGCCGCCCGCAATGGCCGGGACCAGCGGCTGAAAGACGCTTATCACAAAGTCGACGATTTGCGCGCCACGATGGGGTTTGACCGTCTGAGCTGACGCATTTGCCTGGGGTGTGCCGATGAGGGAGCGCGCCGCTTCGTAAACCTGCACCACTTCATGACCGATAATGACCTGGCACTGCACGTTGACGCGCACGCCGAGCACGCCATCAATTTTCGCCAGTTCGCCCTCGTTCACTTTCCCGTTGTCGTAAAGGCTCAGCCGTAAGCGGGTGGAGCAGTGCTCGAGATGTTCGATGTTTTCAGCGCCGCCCACCTGGGCGATGATATCCAGTGCTGTCTGCAAGTGATTCATGTCTGGCCCCTGTCTCCAGAGCAAAAAAAAAGACCTGAAGCCCATTTCCCCCCGAAAGAGAGAGATGGGCTTCAGGTCTTGCCTACGGATCGTAGTTACACGCCTGTGCTTTTTATATCGTCGAAATTCTGTTTAAAAGTCAAACAACGGCTGCGGTTGTTGCGTCAATGTGTGAGCAACTTAACCCTTTTTCGCCCCATACTGCCTGAACCAGGCCAGCATACGTTGCCAGCCATCTTTGGCGGATTCTTCGTGATAACTCGGGCGGTAGTCGGCGTTAAAGGCATGTCCCGCGTCGGGATAGACCACGATATCGGCTTTGGCATTGGCGGCACGCAGCGCCTGGCGCATGGTGTCCACACTCTCAAGCGAAATCCCGGTGTCTTGTCCGCCGTACAGCCCTAAAACCGGTGCGTTAAGATCGGTCGCGATATCCACCGGATGTTTCGGTGAATTCAGCGTTTTCTCACCGACCAGTTTGCCATACCACGCCACGGCGGCTTTTAGCTGCGGATTGTGCGCGGCATACAGCCAGCTGATGCGTCCACCCCAGCAAAAACCGGTGACCAGCAGACGGTGCGGATCGCCGCCGTGGCGCGCGGCCCAGCTGGCGACGTGGTCCAGATCGGCAAGCACCTGCGCATCCGGCACTTTGCTGACCAGATTGCTGAAAAGCGTCGGGATATCGCTGTAATCATTCGGATCGCCCTGGCGGAAATAAAGCTCCGGCGCAACGGCCAGATAGCCTTCCAGCGCCAGACGGCGGCAAATATCGCGAATATGTTCGTGAACGCCAAAAATCTCCTGTATCACAATGACGATCGGCAACGGACCGTCGGCCTCTTTCGGGCGCGCGTGATAAGCGGGCATGTTTTCACCCTGCGAGGGGATCGAGGTTTCGCCTGCGGTAATGGCTTCTTCTGACGTGGAGACGATGGTCGCGGCGAGAGGGGCAGCAGCAGGTGCAAAATGGGTCTTTTGTGTCATGGTATTCTCCGTACCTGTAAGCGCAAAAGTAAATATAGACCTCAAGTTAACAACTCACAGTGCCCGAAACGGGCTATCTTTTGTGCAGCCCTGAACGATATAACTTGTTAATGTGATGTAAATCACTATTTTGTGGAAATTAACTGCAACCATTTTCATTCATGGTGAGGTGTGTCACGAAATTAAGCCTGGTGCTTCTGTAAAGTACCGTTTTACTTCTTCTGACACACCGACCCACAGAGGAGTCACCTATGTCTAAGTCTGATGTTTTTCATCTCGGCCTCACTAAAAACGATTTACAAGGGGCTACGCTGGCTATCGTCCCTGGCGATCCTGAGCGTGTGGAAAAGATCGCCGCGCTGATGGATAAGCCGGTTAAGCTGGCAGCGCATCGTGAATTCACCACCTGGCGTGCTGAGCTGGATGGCAAAGCGGTGATTGTGTGCTCGACCGGTATCGGCGGCCCATCTACCTCTATTGCTGTGGAAGAGCTGGCGCAACTGGGCATTCGTACCTTCCTGCGTATCGGCACCACGGGTGCGATTCAGCCGCACATCAGCGTCGGTGACGTTCTGGTGACGACCGCGTCTGTGCGTCTGGACGGTGCTAGCCTGCACTTCGCACCAATGGAATTCCCGGCTGTTGCTGATTTCGAATGTACAACGGCGCTGGTTGAAGCGGCAAAATCTATCGGCGCAACCACGCACATTGGCGTGACCGCTTCTTCTGACACCTTCTACCCAGGCCAGGAGCGCTACGACACCTTCTCCGGTCGCGTGGTGAGCCGCTTTAAAGGTTCTATGGAAGAGTGGCAGTCGATGGGCGTCATGAACTACGAAATGGAATCGGCAACGCTTCTGACCATGTGCGCAAGCCAGGGTCTGCGTGCGGGTATGGTGGCGGGCGTAATCGTTAACCGTACTCAGCAAGAGATCCCGAACGCAGAAACCATGAAGCAAACCGAAAGCCACGCGGTGAAAATTGTGGTCGAAGCGGCTCGCCGCCTGATCTAATCGCACAACATTCTGTTCAAGGCCGACGCGTTCGGCCTTTTCTTTTTTGCGTAACGCCTCGCAGGAAATTCCTTTCAAACTGGACGTTTATACAGCACAATTCTATTTTGTGCGGTAATGGTTTGATGCAGGAGGCGTTGTGGATATCTCAATCATCGTTTATGCGGCGATAGCGCTGGCGGGGCTGGTCATTGGCTGGCTGATCTCGAGCTATCAACATGCTCAGCATAAAGCGGAACAGCTGCTCGATCGTGAAGAGATGGTCGCTGAGCTGAGCGCTGCTAAACAGCAGCTGGCCCAGAGCAGTCACTGGCGCGATGAGTGCGAGTTGCTCAACAACGAACTGCGCAATCTGCGCGATATTAATACCTCCCTGGAAGCGGATCTCCGCGAAGTCACCACCCGTCTCGAATCCACCCAGCTGCATGCGGAAGATAAAATCCGCCAGATTATCAACAGCGAACAGCGCCTCAGCGAGCAGTTTGAAAACCTCGCCAACCGTATTTTTGAACAGAGCAATCGCCGCGTCGATGAACAAAACCGCCAGAGCCTGAATGGATTGCTGACGCCGCTGCGCGAACAGCTCGACGGTTTTCGTCGCCAGGTGCAGGACAGCTTTGGTCAGGAAGCCCGTGAACGTCATACGCTGGCGCACGAGATCCGTAATCTTCAGCAGTTAAATGCGCAAATGGCGCAAGAAGCGGTCAACCTGACGCGCGCCCTGAAAGGCGACAACAAAACCCAGGGCAACTGGGGAGAAGTGGTGCTAACCCGCGTGCTGGAGGCCTCCGGGCTGCGCGAAGGCTACGAATATGAAACGCAGGTCAGCATTGAGACCGATTCCCGCTCGCGGATGCAGCCCGATGTGATCGTGCGTCTGCCGCAGGGCAAAGACGTGGTGATTGACGCCAAAATGACGCTGGTGGCCTACGAGCGCTACTTCAATGCGGAAGACGATTTCACCCGCGAATCCGCGCTGCAGGAACATATCGCCTCCGTGCGCAATCACATTCGTCTGCTGGGCCGTAAGGATTATCAGCAGTTACCCGGCCTGCGGTCGCTGGACTATGTGTTGATGTTTATCCCGGTCGAACCGGCGTTCCTGCTGGCGCTCGACAGGCAGCCGGAGCTGATCACCGAAGCGCTGAAAAACAACATTATGCTGGTCAGCCCGACCACGCTTCTGGTGGCGCTGCGCACCATTGCCAACCTGTGGCGCTACGAACATCAAAGCCGTAACGCGCAGCAGATTGCCGATTGCGCCAGCAAGCTGTATGACAAAATGCGCCTGTTTGTCGACGATATGTCCTCCGTGGGGCAAAGCCTGGATCGCGCGCAGGATAACTATCGACAGGCGATGAAAAAACTCTCCTCCGGGCGGGGTAATTTGCTGGCACAAGCCGAAGCGTTTCGTACGCTGGGCGTAGAGGTTAAACGCGAGATTAATCCGGAACTGGCGGAGCAGGCCACAGCCCAGGATGAAGAGTATCGTCTGCGCGAAGGCGTGAATGAACGAAATATGAGCAGTGATGACAGTGAGTTAGCGGCACAAACCGCCCCTGAAACGCAGTCAGAACGATTCTTTCAGGGTGGTTGAATCGTAGGGCAAACGCGCCCAATCTGTTACACTTCATGCACATTTGACTGATTAGCAGGCACTGAGATGGTTGAAGATTCACAAGAAACAACGCACTTTGGCTTTCAGACTGTCGCCAAAGAGCAGAAGGCAGACATGGTGGCCCACGTATTCCATTCCGTGGCGGCAAAGTACGATGTCATGAATGACCTGATGTCATTCGGCATTCATCGCTTGTGGAAGCGTTTCACTATCGACTGTAGCGGTGTTCGCCGTGGTCAAACCGTTCTGGATTTAGCCGGCGGTACCGGTGATTTGACCGCAAAATTCTCCCGCATGGTCGGTGAAACGGGCCGCGTTGTGCTGGCTGATATCAACGACTCCATGCTGAAAATGGGGCGCGAAAAACTGCGCAACATCGGCGTGGTCGGTAACGTTGAATATGTACAGGCTAACGCCGAAGCCCTGCCGTTCCCCGATAACACGTTCGACTGTATCACCATCTCTTTCGGTCTGCGTAACGTCACCGAAAAAGAAAAAGCGCTGCGTTCCATGTATCGCGTACTGAAGCCGGGTGGACGTCTGCTGGTGCTGGAGTTCTCCAAACCAATTATTGAGCCGTTGAGCAAAGCGTACGACGCCTACTCATTCCATATTTTGCCGCGTATTGGCGAATTAGTGGCAAAAGACGCAGAAAGCTATCGCTATCTGGCGGAGTCTATCCGTATGCACCCGGATCAGGACACCCTGAAAGCCATGATGCAGGATGCAGAGTTTGAAAACGTTGAGTATTTCAACCTGACGGCGGGTGTTGTTGCGCTGCATCGCGGCTACAAGTTCTGACTGGAGGCAACGTATGCCTTTTAAACCGTTAGTCACCGCAGGCATCGAGAATGTCCTGAATACCTTTTTGTATCGCTCGCCTGCGCTGAAAACGGCGCGCCAGCGGCTAAACGGCAAGGTACTTCGCGTGGTGCTAAAAGAGTTCTCGACGCCGCTGGTGCTGGTGTTCAGCGAACGCCAGCTGGATGTCGTGGGCGAGTGGGAAGGCGACGCCGATTGCTCTGTCATTACGCACATGAGCGTGCTGCCAAAACTGCGCGACCGTCAGCAACTCACGGCGCTAATCCGCAGCGGTGAGCTGGAAGTCGAAGGCGATATTCAGGTGGTGCAAAACTTTGTCGCACTGGCCGATCTGGCCGAGTTTGACCCGGCGGAGCTGCTGGCACCTTATACCGGTGACATCGTGGCCGAAGGCATCGGCAAGTTTCTGCGCGGCGGGTCGTCCTTTTTACGTAAAGGCGTGCAGCGCCAGCAACGCTACGTGGCTGAAGTGCTGACTGAAGAGTGGCGTATGGCGCCCGGTCCGCTTGAGATGGCGTGGTTTGCAGAAGAAACTGCCGCTGTCGAACGCGCGGTTGACGCGCTAACCCAACGGCTGGAAAAACTGGAGGGCAAATGACGCCTGGTGAAATTCGGCGCCTCTACTTTATCGTCCGCACCTTTTTGAGTTACGGGCTCGACGAGCTTATCCCCAAAATGCGTATTACGCTGCCGCTGCGATTCGGGCGGCGCATGTTGTTCTGGATGCCAAACCGTCATAAAGATCAGCCGCTCGGCGAGCGGTTGCGACTGGCGTTGCAGGAGCTCGGCCCAGTTTGGATTAAATTTGGGCAGATGCTCTCTACCCGCCGCGATCTCTTCCCACCGCAAATTGCCGATCAGCTGGCGTTGCTTCAGGACCGCGTTGCCCCCTTCGACGGTGCGCGTGCCAAGCAGCAGATTGAAGAGGCGATGGGCGGCATTCCTGTTGAAACCTGGTTCGATGATTTTGAGATCACCCCGCTGGCCTCAGCCTCCATTGCGCAGGTGCATACTGCGCGCCTGAAAGAGAACGGCAAAGAGATCGTCATCAAAGTCATTCGCCCCGATATCCTGCCGATCATTAAAGCAGACATGAAGCTGATTTATCGTCTGGCTCGCTGGGTCCCGCGCCTGTTACCGGATGGTCGTCGTCTGCGCCCAGTCGAAGTGGTGCGTGAATACGAAAAAACGCTGATCGATGAACTGAATTTATTGCGCGAAGCGGCCAACGCCATTCAGTTGCGCCGTAACTTTGAAAACAGCCCGATGCTGTATGTGCCTGAGGTCTATTCGGACTATTGCAGTCAGAACATGATGGTGATGGAGCGCATCTACGGCATTCCCGTCTCGGATGTGGTGGCGCTGGAAAATCAGGGCACCAACATGAAACTGCTGGCGGAGCGCGGCGTGCAGGTCTTCTTCACTCAGGTATTCCGCGACAGCTTTTTCCACGCCGACATGCATCCAGGTAATATTTTTGTCAGCTACGAACATCCGGAAGATCCGAAATACATCGGCATCGACTGCGGTATTGTCGGCTCGCTGAACAAAGAAGATAAACGCTATCTGGCAGAGAACTTTATCGCCTTCTTTAATCGCGATTACCGTAAGGTGGCCGAGCTGCACGTCGATTCGGGGTGGGTTCCGCCGGATACCAACGTCGAAGAGTTTGAGTTTGCGATCCGCACCGTCTGTGAGCCGATTTTTGAGAAGCCGCTGTCAGAAATCTCATTTGGTCACGTTCTGCTGAATCTCTTTAACACCGCGCGACGCTTCAATATGGAAGTGCAACCGCAGTTAGTTTTACTTCAGAAAACACTACTTTACGTTGAGGGCGTAGGCCGCCAGCTCTATCCTCAGTTAGACTTATGGAAAACAGCGAAACCTTTCCTTGAGTCGTGGATTAAGGATCAGGTGGGCCTTCCTTCGCTGGTGCGTGCGTTTAAAGACAAAGCGCCGTTCTGGATCGAAAAAATGCCAGAGATCCCTGAACTGGTTTACGACACTTTGCGTCAGAGCAAGAACCTTCAGCACAGCATGGATAAAATCGCCAGCGAGCTTCAGTCCAATCGCGTGCGTCAGGGGCAGTCTCGCTACCTCTTTGGCATTGGCGCTACCTTGTTGCTCAGCGGCACGCTGTTGCTGATCAACCGCCCGGACTGGGAGATGATGCCCGCCTGGGTGATGGCCGGAGGCCTTGTGGTCTGGCTGATCGGCTGGAGAAAAACGCGCTGAATTTGCGTCGCTATCGCCAGGTTGCATACGTATAATGCAACCTGATTAATTAATCATCTATCGAGGATGTAGTATGGGTGGTATCAGTATCTGGCAATTGTTAATCATTGCCGTCATCGTCGTGCTGCTGTTCGGCACCAAAAAGCTCGGTTCTATCGGTTCCGACCTTGGCGCGTCCATCAAAGGCTTCAAGAAAGCCATCAGCGATGATGAAGACAAGCAAGAAAAATCCAGCCAGGACGCGGATTTCACGGCTAAAACCATCGCAGACAAACAGGACGAAGCCAAAAAGGAAGACGCTAAACGCCACGATAAAGAGCAGGTGTAAGTCGTGTTCGATATTGGTTTTGGTGAACTGCTGCTGGTATTCGTGATTGGCCTGATTGTATTAGGCCCGCAACGTCTGCCGGTGGCAGTAAAAACTGTCGCAGGCTGGGTACGCGCGCTGCGCTCGCTGGCCACGACGGTGCAAAATGAACTGGCGCAGGAACTCAAGCTCCAGGAGTTTCAGGACAGCCTGAAAAAGGTTGAAAAGGCGAGCATGGATAATCTGTCGCCTGAGCTAAAAGCCTCGATGGATGAATTGCGTGAAGCTGCGGAGTCCATGAAGCGTTCTTACAGCGTCAACGATCCTGAAAAAGCGAGCGATGAAGCGAACACTATTCGTAATCCGCTGGTAAAAGATAGCGACGCTCAGCGCGAAGGCGTTACGCCTGCCGAAGCGGAGCATCAGGCCAGTGCGCCATCGCAAGCCCCTGATCTGCAAGAGCCCGTCCCTGCACAAGAGCCTGAGGTAAAACCGAAAGCCGCAGAAGCAAAAGCCGCCGCGCCCGTTTCCGAATCCGCCCCCTCGTCGAGTGATAAAGCGTAAACATGGCAGTAGATGATACTCAACCACTTATTACGCACCTCATTGAGCTGCGTAAGCGTCTGTTAAACTGCATTATTGCCGTTTTCCTGATTTTCTTGTGCCTGGTCTATTTCGCTAACGACATCTATCAGGTTGTCTCCGCGCCGTTGATTAAGCAGATGCCGCTGGGTGCAACGATGATTGCCACCGATGTGGCGTCGCCGTTCTTCACGCCAATCAAACTGACCTTCTGGGTCTCGCTGATTGCGTCTGCGCCGGTGATTCTGTACCAGGTGTGGGCGTTTGTGGCGCCAGCGCTCTACAAACATGAACGTAAGCTGGTGATCCCACTTCTGGTCTCCAGCTCGCTGCTGTTTTATATCGGCATGGCTTTTGCCTACTTCGTCGTCTTCCCGCTGGCCTTTGGCTTCCTGACGCACACCGCGCCGGAAGGGGTGCAGGTCTCGACGGACATCGCCAGCTACCTAAGCTTTGTGATGGCGCTGTTTATGGCGTTCGGCGTGGCCTTCGAGGTGCCGGTCGCGATCGTCCTGCTCTGCTGGATGGGCGTCACCACGCCGGAAGATCTGCGTAAGAAACGCCCGTATATGCTGGTGGGCGCGTTCGTGGTCGGGATGTTGCTGACACCGCCGGATGTCTTCTCGCAAACCCTGCTGGCGATACCGATGTACTGCCTGTTTGAGGTGGGCGTGTTCTTCTCGCGCTTCTATGTGGGCAAACGTCGCTCACGGGATGACGAAGAAGATGAGCCAGAGAATCCGACAGAAGAGTAAAACCAGCCGCCCGACAGGGCGGTTGTCATATGGGAGAGAGCATGTTTGATATCGGTTTAAATCTGACCAGTTCGCAGTTTGCCAAAGATCGTGATGAGGTGGTGGCGCGTGCCTTTGCCGCGGGCGTCAACGGACTGTTGCTGACGGGCACCAACCTTCAGGAAAGCGAGCATGCGCAGCAGCTGGCGCAAGGCTTTGAGCACTGCTGGTCAACCGCAGGCGTACATCCTCACGACAGTAGCCACTGGAATGATGAAAGTGCCGGGACGCTGTATGCGCTGGCGAAAACACCAGAGGTGGTGGCGATTGGCGAATGTGGTCTCGATTTTAACCGCAACTTTTCTACCCCTGCCGAGCAGGAGAAGGCGTTTACCGCGCAGCTGGCGCTGGCGGCAGAACTCGGGATGCCGGTGTTTATGCATTGCCGCGACGCCCACGAACGTTTTCTGACGCTGCTGGAACCCTGGCTGGATAAGCTGCCTGGCGCGGTGCTGCACTGCTTTACCGGCTCCCGCCAGGAGGCGATTGAGTGTCTGGATCGCGGGCTGTACCTGGGCATTACCGGCTGGGTGTGTGATGAACGACGTGGACTGGAGCTGCGCGAGCTGCTGCCGGTTATTCCTGCCGATCGGCTGTTAGTCGAAACGGATGCACCGTACCTTCTGCCGCGCGACATGCGGCCCAAACCCGCCTCACGACGCAACGAACCGGCTTATCTTGGCCATATCGTGGAGCGGATCGCGCACTGGCGGGGCGAAGAATTGCAGTGGCTGGACGCACAGACGGATGAAAACGTTCGTCGCCTGTTCGGCGTGACGTTTTAAACCTTGCGGAATTCGGTATTCTTGACGCTCTGACGTACCTGTTTATTAAGGAAGTTCAGCAGCAGCATGGAGCGCGCTTCGCCGTCTGGCTCGGCAAATATTGCCTCAAACCCTTCGAATGCCCCTTCGGTGATAACAACGCTATCGCCGGGGAACGGCGTTTCAGGATCGGTAATATCTTCCGGCTGTTTGTAGACCGAAAGCTGGTGGATCACCGTCGACGGCACGGTGGCCGGATGCGCGCCAAAGCGCACGAAGTGGCTGACACCCCGCGTGGCATTGATGGTGGTGGTGTGGATCACTTCCGGGTCGAATTCGACGAAAAGGTAGTTAGGGAACAGCGGCTCACTGACAGTTGTACGCTTGCCGCGCAGCATTTTTTCGAGCGTAATAACAGGCATCAGACAATTGACTGCCTGACGCTCAAGATGTTCCTGCGCACGCTGAATTTGCCCGCGTTTGCAATACAGTAAATACCAGGCTTGCATAATCACTCTTTCCCTTTGTTCGCGGCGCAAGCATATCAAAACCCCGAAGGGATCGCTAAGGTGATTATAATGGCCGAAAGCGGAAGTTGAGGCAGAACTTCACGCTTATTTAACAAAATTACAGCGTCATGATGACGAACGCCGTATAATGAAGCGCTTACAGAGAGGCCATGACTAACTGCATGAAATACCACGATCTACGCGACTTCCTGGCGCTGCTGGAAAAGCAGGGCGAACTCAAACGCATTACGCTCCCTGTTGATCCTTATCTGGAAATGACAGAAATCGCTGACCGCACCCTGCGTGCCGGTGGCCCCGCGTTGCTGTTTGAAAATCCAAAAGGTTATTCCATGCCGGTGCTCTGCAACCTCTTCGGCACGCCTAAGCGTGTGGCGATGGGGATGGGCCAGGAAGATGTCAGTGCGCTGCGTGAAGTCGGTAAACTGCTGGCATTCCTGAAAGAGCCAGAGCCGCCGAAAGGCTTCCGCGATCTGTTCGACAAACTGCCGCAGTTTAAGCAGGTGTTGAATATGCCCACCAAACGCCTGCGCGGTGCGCCGTGCCAGCAGAAAATCCTCGAAGGCGATGCCGTCGATCTGACCAAAATCCCTATCATGCAGTGCTGGCCTGAAGATGCCGCGCCGCTGATCACCTGGGGTTTGACGGTTACCCGTGGCCCGCATAAAGAGCGTCAGAATCTCGGTATTTATCGCCAGCAGCTGATTGGCAAAAACAAACTGATTATGCGCTGGCTGTCGCATCGCGGCGGTGCGCTTGATTTCCAGGAGTGGTGTGCGGCGCATCCGGGCGAGCGTTTCCCGGTTTCAGTGGCGCTCGGTGCCGATCCGGCGACCATTCTCGGCGCCGTGACGCCGGTGCCTGATACATTGTCGGAATACGCTTTCGCAGGCCTGCTGCGTGGCACCAAAACCGAAGTGGTGAAGTGTATTTCTAACGACCTGGAAGTGCCTGCCAGCGCGGAAATCGTGCTTGAAGGTTATATCGAACAGGGCGAGCTGGCACCGGAAGGGCCTTATGGTGACCATACGGGATACTACAATGAAGTGGATAGCTTCCCGGTGTTTACCGTTACGCACATTACGCAGCGTGAAGATGCGATTTATCACTCGACCTATACCGGCCGTCCGCCGGATGAGCCTGCTGTATTAGGCGTCGCGCTGAATGAAGTGTTCGTACCGATTCTGCAAAAGCAGTTCCCGGAAATTGTCGATTTCTATCTGCCGCCGGAAGGGTGTTCCTATCGCCTGGCTGTGGTGACGATGAAGAAACAGTACGCAGGTCACGCCAAGCGCGTGATGATGGGCGTGTGGTCATTCCTGCGCCAGTTTATGTATACCAAATTTGTTATTGTCTGTGATGACGACGTCAATGCCCGCGACTGGAATGACGTTATCTGGGCCATCACCACGCGTATGGACCCGGCGCGCGACACGGTGTTAGTGGAAAATACACCGATTGATTATCTGGATTTTGCCTCGCCAGTTTCTGGGCTTGGTTCAAAAATGGGACTGGATGCCACCAATAAATGGCCCGGCGAAACTGAGCGTGAATGGGGTCGCCCGATTAAAAAAGATCCTGAAGTGACCGCGCGAATTGACGCGATTTGGGACGAGTTGGCCATATTGAATGACGGTAAGCCCGAGTCTGACCGTTAAGCCCTATAGACTTCCCGACAGAGAGAGCGAATGACAACCTTAAGCTGTAAAGTGACCTCGGTAGATGCTATCACCGACACCGTATATCGCGTCCGTTTGGTTCCGGAGGCGGCGTTCTCTTTCCGCGCTGGCCAATATTTGATGGTGGTGATGGATGAACGTGATAAGCGCCCTTTCTCTATGGCGTCTACGCCAGCGGAGCAGGAATTTATTGAGCTGCATATTGGTGCGTCAGAGCTTAACTTGTATGCCATGGCAGTGATGGACCGTATTCTGAAAGAGCGTGAAATCAATGTCGATATCCCGCACGGCGAAGCCTGGCTGCGTGAAGACGAAGATCGTCCGCTGATTCTGATTGCCGGGGGAACGGGCTTCTCCTATGTGCGTTCGATTCTGCTGACTGCGCTGGCGCAAAACCCGGACCGCGACATCACCATCTACTGGGGCGGTCGCGAAGAGAAACATCTCTACGATCTTTCCGAGCTGGAAGCACTGAGCGTAACGCACCCGAATCTGCGCGTTGAGCCTGTGGTTGAGCAGCCGGAAGAGGGCTGGCGCGGGCGCTCAGGTACGGTGCTGACAGCGGTATTGCAGGATCACGGGACGCTCGCCGGACACGATATTTATATTGCCGGGCGTTTTGAGATGGCGAAGATTGCTCGAGACCTGTTCTGCCATGAGCGTGATGCGCGGGAAGATCGCCTGTTCGGCGATGCGTTTGCGTTTATCTAAATAAAAAACCCGCCCCTGACAGGCGGGAAAAACGGCAACTAAATCATTTATTCTGTTACAGGCCGGGGAGCGAAACGCCCCCGGCTTTCTCATTACACCCGCTCAAACACCGTCGCGATCCCCTGGCCCAACCCGATACACATCGTCGCCAGACCAAACTGAGCGTCTTTGCGTTCCATCAGGTTGATAAGGGTGGTGCTGATACGCGCGCCCGAACAACCCAGCGGATGACCCAGCGCAATCGCGCCGCCGTTGAGGTTGATCTTCTCGTCGATCTGCTCCATCAGCCCCAGATCTTTAATGCACGGCAGGATCTGCGCGGCGAACGCTTCATTCATCTCAAACAGGTCGATATCGCTGGCCGTCAGACCGGCTTTTTTCAGCGCCAGTTTTGACGCCGGAACCGGGCCGTAACCCATTATCGAGGGATCGCAGCCCACTACGGCCATGGAACGGACGCGAGCGCGCGGCTTCAGGCCTAACTCGCGAGCGCGGCTTTCGCTCATCACCAGCATCGCCGCTGCACCGTCGGAAAGGGCAGAGGATGAGCCTGCCGTCACCGTGCCGGTCACCGGGTCAAACGCCGGACGCAGCGTGGAGAGCGCTTCGACGGTGGTTTCCGGGCGGATCACTTCGTCGAAGTAGAACTGTTTCAGTACGCCGTCAGCGTCGTGGCCGCCGGTCGGGAGGATCTCATTTTTAAAGGCGCCGGACTGCGTGGCGGCCCAGGCGCGGGCATGAGAGCGCGCAGCAAAGGCGTCCTGCATTTCGCGGCTGATGCCGTGCATGCGGGAGAGCATTTCGGCGGTCAGCCCCATCATGCCTGCGGCTTTCGCCACGTTACGGCTCATGCCTGGGTGGAAATCGACACCGTGGCTCATCGGCACATGGCCCATGTGTTCGACGCCACCGACCATACAGACCTGTGCATCGCCGGTCATGATCATGCGAGCCGCGTCGTGCAGCGCCTGCATTGACGAACCGCACAGACGGTTGACGGTGACCGCCGGAACCGAATGCGGGATTTCAGCCAGCAGGGAAGCGTTACGGGCGATGTTAAAACCCTGCTCAAGTGTTTGCTGTACGCAGCCCCAGTAAATATCATCCAGCGCAGCCGCTTCCAGCGCAGGATTACGCGCCAGCAGACTACGCATCAGGTGCGCGGAGAGATCTTCCGCGCGCACGTTGCGGAATGCGCCGCCCTTCGAACGGCCCATCGGGGTGCGAATTGCATCGACAATGACAACCTGTTCCATTGTGACTCCTTAAGCCGTTTTCAGCTCGCCAACCGGACGGGCGGGCGCAACTGGGGGATAATACGGTTCGTTATGACGCGCTTTATTACGCAGGCCTTCCGGCACGTCATACAACGCCCCGAGATGCTGATAGTGCTGCGCCATGTCGAGATACTTTGCGCTGCCGAGCGTATCCAGCCAGCGGAACGCACCGCCGTGGAACGGAGGGAAGCCGAGGCCGTAGACCAGCGCCATATCTGCTTCTGCCGGGCTTGCGATAATGCCTTCTTCCAGGCAACGCACCACTTCGTTGACCATCGGGATCATCATGCGGGCGATAATCTCTTCGTCGCTGAAATCACGTTTTGCCTGGCTGACGCCAGCCAGCAGATCTTCAACGGCAGCATCGTCCTCTTTCTTAGGCTTGCCTTTGCTGTCTTCTTTATAACGCCAGAAACCCAGACCGTTTTTCTGCCCAAAGCGACTGGCGTCGAACAGCGCATCGATGGCGTCGCGATAATCTTTCTGCATCCGCTGTGGGAAACCTGCGGCCATCACAGCCTGCGCGTGGTGCGCCGTATCAATGCCGACCACGTCGAGCAGATACGCCGGGCCCATTGGCCAGCCGAATACTTTTTCCATCACTTTGTCGACTTTGCGGAAATCCGCACCGTCGCGCAGCAGCTGGCTGAATCCGGCAAAGTACGGGAAGAGCACGCGGTTGACGAAGAAGCCTGGGCAGTCGTTCACCACAATCGGGGTTTTGCCCATTTTGCTGGCCCACGCCACCACTTTGGCGATGGTTTCGTCGGAGGTTTTTTCCCCGCGAATCACTTCGACCAGTGGCATACGATGGACCGGGTTAAAGAAGTGCATGCCGCAGAAGTTTTCCGGGCGCTTCAGAACGCTTGCCAGTTCGCCGATCGGAATGGTCGAGGTGTTGGACGCCAGAACCGTATCCGGGCGCACTTTCTCTTCCGTTTCTGCCAGTACCGCTTTTTTCACTTTCGGGTTTTCGACGACCGCTTCAACGACGATGTCTACGCGGTCAAAACCGGTGTACTCCAGCGTTGGCTGAATGGTTGAGATCACACCCGACAGCTTCAGTCCGTCAATTTTGCCGCGCTCAAGCTGTTTGTTGAGCAGCTTGGCCGCTTCGTTCATGCCCAGCGTCAGGGATTTCTCGTTGATATCTTTCATCACTACCGGCACGCCTTTCCAGGCCGACTGGTAGGCAATCCCACCGCCCATAATGCCTGCGCCGAGTACCGCCGCGTGTTTTGGCGTTTCAACGTTTTTGGTGAGTTGTTTGGCTTTCCCTTTCACGTACTGATCGTTGAGGAAAATGCCGACCAGCGCGCGCGCTTCGCTGGTGTGCGCTAGTGGCACGAAGCTTTGGTTTTCTAATTTAAGCGCGTCATCGCGGCCAAAGCGTGCGGCGGCTTCAATGGTTTTGACGGCGGTGATCGGTGCCGGATAGTGTTTTCCGGCGGTCTGCATCACCATGCCTTTGGCAATGGTAAAGCTCATGGTGGCTTCAATTTTGCTGAGTTTCAGCGGCTCAAGCTTCGGCTGGCGTTTGGCTTTCCAGTCGAGATCGCCATTGATCGCCTGACGCAGAATGCTGATCGCACCGTCGCGCAGTTTTTCCGGCTTCACGATGCCGTCAATCAGGCCGATTTTCAGCGCCTGATCTGCGCCTACGTCTTTACCTGCAGCGATAATTTCCAGCGCGCTGTCGGCGCCCAACATGCGTGGCATACGTACGGAACCGCCAAAGCCCGGCATGATGCCCAGCTTGGTTTCCGGCAGGCCGATGCGCAGATCCGGCGTGGCGAGACGATAGTCTGTCGCCAGCACGCATTCGCAGCCGCCGCCCAGCGCGTAGCCGTTGACGGCCGAGATCGTGGGAACAGGAAGATCTTCCAGGCGGTTAAAGACGCTGTTGGCAAAATGCAGCCACTGGCTGAGCTGTTCTTCCGGCACCTGGAACAGGGAGAGGAACTCGGTGATGTCGGCACCGACAATAAAGGCGGCTTTCTCAGAACGCAGCAGCAGCCCTTTCAAATCAGATTGTTTTTCGAGGACATCCAGCGCGTGGCCGAGGCTGGCCACCGTCGCGGTGTCGAGTTTGTTGACTGAGCCGGGGGCATCGAACACCAGTTCGGCGATGCCATCTTCCAGCCAGTCTACGTACAGGGTGTCGCCTTTGTAGAGCATGTCAGTCTCCTGAATCCAGCAATTGGATCTGGTCATACCAGATGAAGTCGAGTGTGGAATTTATGTTAATAAAATGCAAATCACTCATTAAATAAATGCTGCATTGATCACGCTCGGTGGAAATGACGCAGTAAAAGCGAGGTGTGCTAAGATGCGAAGACTTGAGCTCAATAAAGAAAGGAAGAATGATGGACTCACTGGCCTCACTTTATAAAAATCATATTGTTACGTTACAGGAACGTACCCGCGATGTACTGGCCCGCTTTAAGCTCGATGCGCTGCTTATTCACTCTGGTGAGCTGGTCAACGTCTTCCTGGATGACCATCCGTATCCCTTCAAGGTAAATCCGCAGTTCAAAGCCTGGGTGCCGGTGACGCAGGTTCCCAACTGCTGGCTGCTGGTGGATGGCGTGAACAAGCCGAAACTGTGGTTCTATCTGCCGGTCGATTACTGGCACAACGTCGAGCCGCTGCCGACCAGCTTCTGGACCGAAGAAGTGGATGTGATTGCCCTGCCAAAAGCCGACGGTATCGGCAGCCAGCTGCCTGCTGCGCGTGGCAACATCGGGTATATCGGTCCGGTACCGGAGCGTGCTCGGGGTCTGGATATTTCTGCGGATAACATCAACCCGAAAGGCGTGATTGATTATCTGCACTATTACCGCTCGTATAAGACCGACTACGAACTCTCTTGCATGCGCGAAGCGCAGAAAACGGCGGTGAACGGTCATCAGGCGGCCCAGGAAGCCTTCCTTTCCGGGATGAGCGAGTTCGACATTAATCAGGCGTACCTGACGGCGACCGGCCATCGTGATACGGACGTGCCTTACAGCAACATCGTGGCGCTGAATGAGCATGCTTCCGTGCTGCACTATACAAAACTGGATCACCGCGCGCCGGCCGAGATGCGCAGTTTCCTGCTGGATGCGGGCGCTGAATACAACGGTTATGCTGCCGATCTGACCCGTACCTGGGCGGCGAACGCCGATACGGATTTCGCGCAGCTGATCAAAGACGTGAATGACGAACAGCTGGCGCTTATCAGCACCCTGAAGGCGGGTACCAGCTACGTCGATTACCACGTTCAATTCCATCAGCGCATCGCCAAACTGCTGCGTAAACATCAGATTCTGACAGATATGAGCGAAGAGGCGATGGTGGAAAACGATCTCACCGGGCCGTTCATGCCGCACGGGATTGGTCATCCGCTGGGCCTGCAGGTTCATGATGTGGCTGGCTTTATGCAGGATGATACCGGCACGCATCTGGCCGCGCCGTCGAAGTATCCTTACCTGCGCTGCACCCGTGTGCTGCAACCGCGCATGGTGCTGACCATTGAGCCAGGCATTTACTTCATCGACTCTCTGCTGCAGCCGTGGCGTGAAGGCCCGTTCAGCAAACACTTCAACTGGCAGAAAATTGAAGCGCTGAAACCGTTTGGTGGCATTCGTATCGAAGACAACGTGGTGATTCACGAAAACAGCATCGAGAACATGACGCGAGATCAGAAACTGGCGTGATGGACAGCTGGCTGATACCGGCTGAGCCGGTCACCTTCGTCGAAGAGATCAAAAAGAGCCGCTTTATCACGCTGCTGGCCCATACGGACGGCGTGGAGGCGGCGAAAGCCTTTGTTGAATCTGTTCGCGCAGACCATCCTGATGCCCGCCACCACTGCGTGGCGTGGGTCGCCGGTCCGCCGGATGATTCGCAACAGCTTGGCTTTTCTGATGATGGTGAGCCCGCAGGAACAGCGGGTAAACCGATGCTCTCTCAGTTGATGGGAAGCGGCGTCGGGGAGATCACCGCGGTGGTGGTTCGCTACTACGGCGGCATCCTGTTAGGAACCGGTGGGCTGGTAAAAGCCTACGGCGGAGGAGTGCAGCAGGCGCTTAATCTGTTGCAGACGGTCCGCAAAACGCCACTTACCGAATATACTTTGTTGTGTGATTACGCTCAGTTATCTGGCATCGAAACGCTGCTTAAAAACGTTAACGGCGTGATTGTGCAGAGTGATTACCAGGCGAAGGTACAATTACGCGTGGCGCTTCCTCAGGCGGAACTGGCGGCTTTTTCAGCAAAACTGGCTGATTTTAGTCGTGGTGCGTTGCAATTACTGCCGATTGAAGAATAATCCCCACCTTACTTTTTGAATACCAAAGGAACGGCAGAGATGCATTTTCGTGCCATAACCCGAATTGTTGGACTGCTGGTCATACTCTTTTCCGGGACGATGATCCTCCCAGGGCTGGTAGCGCTTATCTATCGGGACGGCGCGGGGCGTGCGTTCACGCAGACCTTTTTCGCCGCGCTGGTGATTGGTTCAATCCTCTGGTGGCCTAACCGTCGTGAGAAGGGCGAGCTGAAGTCCCGCGAGGGCTTTCTGATTGTGGTGCTGTTTTGGACCGTGCTGGGGAGCGTGGGTGCGCTGCCGTTTATCTTCGCGGAACAGCCGAATCTGACCGTGACCGACGCGTTTTTTGAATCCTTTTCCGGGTTAACGACCACGGGTGCGACCACGCTGGTGGGGCTGGACTCGCTACCGCATGCCATTCTCTTTTACCGCCAGATGCTGCAATGGTTCGGCGGTATGGGGATCATCGTCCTCGCCGTGGCGATTCTCCCGATACTGGGCGTCGGTGGGATGCAGCTCTATCGCGCTGAAATGCCGGGCCCCCTGAAAGATAACAAGATGCGTCCGCGTATTGCCGAGACGGCAAAAACGCTCTGGTTCATCTACGTGTTACTGACCGTCGCGTGTGCGCTGGCCCTGTGGTTTGCCGGGATGCCTGCCTTCGATGCGATTGGCCACAGTTTCTCCACGATTGCGATTGGCGGGTTCTCGACTCACGACGCCAGCGTGGGCTATTTCGATAGCCCGACTATCAACACCATTATTGCTATCTTCTTGCTGATCTCCGGCTGTAACTACGGCCTGCATTTCTCTTTATTGAGTGGGCGCAGCCTAAGGGTCTACTGGCGCGATCCAGAGTTCAGAATGTTTATCGGCGTGCAACTGACGCTGGTCATCATCTGTACGCTGGTGCTGTGGTTCCACGATGTATACAGCTCGGCCGTGATGACCCTTAACCAGGCTTTCTTCCAGGTGGTGTCGATGGCCACGACGGCGGGCTTTACCACGGACAGCATTGCCCGCTGGCCGCTGTTCCTGCCGGTACTGCTTCTGTGCTCTGCTTTTATCGGCGGCTGTGCGGGGTCCACGGGCGGGGGCCTGAAGGTCATCCGTATTCTGCTGCTGTTCAAGCAGGGTAACCGTGAACTGAAACGTCTGGTACACCCGAATGCGGTTTATAGCATTAAGCTTGGCAACCGCGCGCTGCCGGAACGTATTCTCGAAGCGGTGTGGGGCTTCTTTTCTGCCTACGCGCTGGTCTTTATCGTCAGCATGCTGGCGATTATCGCCACCGGCGTTGATGATTTCTCGGCGTTTGCTTCCGTGGTAGCAACGCTCAATAACCTTGGGCCGGGGCTTGGCGTGGTGGCGGATAACTTTGCCAGCATGAATCCGGTAGCGAAGTGGATCCTGATTGCCAATATGCTGTTCGGGCGTCTTGAGGTATTCACATTGCTGGTGCTGTTCACCCCAACATTCTGGCGCGAGTAAGGATCTAGCTGGTGAAGACACTTATTTTATTTTCGACACGAGATGGTCAGACGCGTGAGATTGCCTTTTATCTGGCGTCTGAATTGAAAGAGCAGGGCGTTTACGCTGATGTGGTGAATCTCAATCGGACGGAAGAGATTCACTGGCAGGATTACGATCGCGTGGTGATTGGCGCTTCTATTCGTTATGGCCATTTCCATCCTGCGCTGGATCGCTTTGTGAAAAAACATCTGGCGACACTAAACAGCCTGCCTGGTGCGTTCTATTCGGTGAACCTGGTCGCACGTAAAGCGGAGAAACGCACGCCGCAGACCAACAGCTATACGCGTAAGTTTTTATTGAACTCGCCGTGGCAGCCAGAACTCTGTGCTGTGTTTGCGGGCGCACTGCGTTATCCACGCTATAGCTGGTATGACCGCTTTATGATCCGCCTCATTATGAAGATGACCGGGGGGGAGACCGATACCCGTAAAGAAGTGGTTTATACGGACTGGCCGCAGGTGGCCAGTTTTGCGCGGGAAATCGCGCAATTAACGGTCGATTCGCGGGTTTAATCGACGGTGAGTTTGAAAAATAAGCGAACGATAACTTTTTTCGATTTTATGCTTGTCACCCCAGAATAACTCCCTATAATGCGCCTCCACTGACACGGAACAACGGCATACACGCCGCCGGGTTAGCGGGGTTCAGAGATGAACACCAACAGAGATAAGCGAAAATAAAGCTTGACTCTGAAGCGGGAAAGCGTAATATGCACACCCCGCGCCGTTGAGAAAAACGAAGCGGCACTGCTCTTTAACAATTTATCAGACAATCTGTGTGGGCACTCAAAGTGACATGGATTCTAACGTCGCAAGACGCTAAATGAATACCAAAGTCTCTGAGTGAACATACGTAATTCATTACGAAGTTTAATTCACGAGCATCAAACTTAAATTGAAGAGTTTGATCATGGCTCAGATTGAACGCTGGCGGCAGGCCTAACACATGCAAGTCGAGCGGTAGCACAGAGAGCTTGCTCTCGGGTGACGAGCGGCGGACGGGTGAGTAATGTCTGGGAAACTGCCTGATGGAGGGGGATAACTACTGGAAACGGTAGCTAATACCGCATAACGTCGCAAGACCAAAGAGGGGGACCTTCGGGCCTCTTGCCATCAGATGTGCCCAGATGGGATTAGCTAGTAGGTGGGGTAACGGCTCACCTAGGCGACGATCCCTAGCTGGTCTGAGAGGATGACCAGCCACACTGGAACTGAGACACGGTCCAGACTCCTACGGGAGGCAGCAGTGGGGAATATTGCACAATGGGCGCAAGCCTGATGCAGCCATGCCGCGTGTATGAAGAAGGCCTTCGGGTTGTAAAGTACTTTCAGCGAGGAGGAAGGCATTGTGGTTAATAACCACAGTGATTGACGTTACTCGCAGAAGAAGCACCGGCTAACTCCGTGCCAGCAGCCGCGGTAATACGGAGGGTGCAAGCGTTAATCGGAATTACTGGGCGTAAAGCGCACGCAGGCGGTCTGTCAAGTCGGATGTGAAATCCCCGGGCTCAACCTGGGAACTGCATTCGAAACTGGCAGGCTAGAGTCTTGTAGAGGGGGGTAGAATTCCAGGTGTAGCGGTGAAATGCGTAGAGATCTGGAGGAATACCGGTGGCGAAGGCGGCCCCCTGGACAAAGACTGACGCTCAGGTGCGAAAGCGTGGGGAGCAAACAGGATTAGATACCCTGGTAGTCCACGCCGTAAACGATGTCGACTTGGAGGTTGTTCCCTTGAGGAGTGGCTTCCGGAGCTAACGCGTTAAGTCGACCGCCTGGGGAGTACGGCCGCAAGGTTAAAACTCAAATGAATTGACGGGGGCCCGCACAAGCGGTGGAGCATGTGGTTTAATTCGATGCAACGCGAAGAACCTTACCTACTCTTGACATCCACGGAATTTAGCAGAGATGCTTTAGTGCCTTCGGGAACCGTGAGACAGGTGCTGCATGGCTGTCGTCAGCTCGTGTTGTGAAATGTTGGGTTAAGTCCCGCAACGAGCGCAACCCTTATCCTTTGTTGCCAGCGGTTCGGCCGGGAACTCAAAGGAGACTGCCAGTGATAAACTGGAGGAAGGTGGGGATGACGTCAAGTCATCATGGCCCTTACGAGTAGGGCTACACACGTGCTACAATGGCGTATACAAAGAGAAGCGACCTCGCGAGAGCAAGCGGACCTCATAAAGTACGTCGTAGTCCGGATTGGAGTCTGCAACTCGACTCCATGAAGTCGGAATCGCTAGTAATCGTAGATCAGAATGCTACGGTGAATACGTTCCCGGGCCTTGTACACACCGCCCGTCACACCATGGGAGTGGGTTGCAAAAGAAGTAGGTAGCTTAACCTTCGGGAGGGCGCTTACCACTTTGTGATTCATGACTGGGGTGAAGTCGTAACAAGGTAACCGTAGGGGAACCTGCGGTTGGATCACCTCCTTACCTGAAAGAACCTGCCTTTGTAGTGTCCACACAGATTGTCTGATGAAAAATAAGCAGTAAAAAATCTCTGCAGGCTTGTAGCTCAGGTGGTTAGAGCGCACCCCTGATAAGGGTGAGGTCGGTGGTTCAAGTCCACTCAGGCCTACCAAATTTATCCTGATACTGCGTTGTGAAACGGCTCGCATACTTCAGTATGCTTCGTCCTTCCACGCCTTGTCTCAGTATAAATTACCGGTAATGAGATTTAGCATTTGTGATGGGGTTATAGCTCAGCTGGGAGAGCGCCTGCCTTGCACGCAGGAGGTCTGCGGTTCGATCCCGCATAGCTCCACCATCCTTTTACTGCGAACAACAAGAAAACTTCAGAGTGTACCTGAAAAGGTTCACTGCGAAGTTTTGCTCTTTAAAAATCTGGATCAAGCTGAAAATTGAAACGACACGCTGCGTCTGTTCTCCGTAATAAGAACAGAGTGACGGTGTGTTCGAGTCTCTCAAATTTTCGCGACACGATGATGTTTTACGAAACATCTTCGGGTTGTGAGGTTAAGCGACTAAGCGTACACGGTGGATGCCCTGGCAGTCAGAGGCGATGAAGGGCGTGCTAATCTGCGATAAGCGTCGGCGAGGTGATATGAACCTTTGACCCGGCGATACCCGAATGGGGAAACCCAGTGTGTTCCGACACACTATCATGTCATGAATACATAGTGGCATGAGGCGAACCGGGGGAACTGAAACATCTAAGTACCCCGAGGAAAAGAAATCAACCGAGATTCCCCCAGTAGCGGCGAGCGAACGGGGAGGAGCCCAGAGTCTGAATCAGCGCGTGTGTTAGTGGAACGGTCTGGAAAGTCCGGCGATACAGGGTGACAGCCCCGTACACAAAAATGCACACGTTGTGAACTCGAAGAGTAGGGCGGGACACGTGGTATCCTGTCTGAATATGGGGGGACCATCCTCCAAGGCTAAATACTCCTGACTGACCGATAGTGAACCAGTACCGTGAGGGAAAGGCGAAAAGAACCCCGGCGAGGGGAGTGAAAAAGAACCTGAAACCGTGTACGTACAAGCAGTGGGAGCCTCTTTATGGGGTGACTGCGTACCTTTTGTATAATGGGTCAGCGACTTATATTCTGTAGCAAGGTTAACCGTATAGGGGAGCCGAAGGGAAACCGAGTCTTAACTGGGCGTTAAGTTGCAGGGTATAGACCCGAAACCCGGTGATCTAGCCATGGGCAGGTTGAAGGTTGGGTAACACTAACTGGAGGACCGAACCGACTAATGTTGAAAAATTAGCGGATGACTTGTGGCTGGGGGTGAAAGGCCAATCAAACCGGGAGATAGCTGGTTCTCCCCGAAAGCTATTTAGGTAGCGCCTCGTGAACTCATCTTCGGGGGTAGAGCACTGTTTCGGCTAGGGGGCCATCCCGGCTTACCAACCCGATGCAAACTACGAATACCGAAGAATGTTATCACGGGAGACACACGGCGGGTGCTAACGTCCGTCGTGAAGAGGGAAACAACCCAGACCGCCAGCTAAGGTCCCAAAGTCATGGTTAAGTGGGAAACGATGTGGGAAGGCACAGACAGCCAGGATGTTGGCTTAGAAGCAGCCATCATTTAAAGAAAGCGTAATAGCTCACTGGTCGAGTCGGCCTGCGCGGAAGATGTAACGGGGCTAAACCATGCACCGAAGCTGCGGCAGCGACACTTAGGTGTTGTTGGGTAGGGGAGCGTTCTGTAAGCCGTTGAAGGTGTGCTGTGAGGCATGCTGGAGGTATCAGAAGTGCGAATGCTGACATAAGTAACGATAAAGCGGGTGAAAAGCCCGCTCGCCGGAAGACCAAGGGTTCCTGTCCAACGTTAATCGGGGCAGGGTGAGTCGACCCCTAAGGCGAGGCCGAAAGGCGTAGTCGATGGGAAACAGGTTAATATTCCTGTACTTGGTGTTACTGCGAAGGGGGGACGGAGAAGGCTATGTTAGCCGGGCGACGGTTGTCCCGGTTTAAGCATGTAGGCGGAGGTTCCAGGTAAATCCGGTACCTTTTTAACGCTGAGGTGTGATGACGAGGCACTACGGTGCTGAAGTAACAAATGCCCTGCTTCCAGGAAAAGCCTCTAAGCATCAGGTAACATCAAATCGTACCCCAAACCGACACAGGTGGTCAGGTAGAGAATACCAAGGCGCTTGAGAGAACTCGGGTGAAGGAACTAGGCAAAATGGTGCCGTAACTTCGGGAGAAGGCACGCTGGTGTGTAGGTGAAGTCCCTGCGGACGGAGCTGAAACCAGTCGAAGATACCAGCTGGCTGCAACTGTTTATTAAAAACACAGCACTGTGCAAACACGAAAGTGGACGTATACGGTGTGACGCCTGCCCGGTGCCGGAAGGTTAATTGATGGGGTTAGCGGCAACGCGAAGCTCTTGATCGAAGCCCCGGTAAACGGCGGCCGTAACTATAACGGTCCTAAGGTAGCGAAATTCCTTGTCGGGTAAGTTCCGACCTGCACGAATGGCGTAATGATGGCCAGGCTGTCTCCACCCGAGACTCAGTGAAATTGAACTCGCTGTGAAGATGCAGTGTACCCGCGGCAAGACGGAAAGACCCCGTGAACCTTTACTATAGCTTGACACTGAACACTGGTCCTTGATGTGTAGGATAGGTGGGAGGCTTTGAAGCGTGGACGCCAGTCTGCGTGGAGCCAACCTTGAAATACCACCCTTTAATGGCTGGTGTTCTAACGTAGACCCGTAATCCGGGTTGCGGACAGTGTCTGGTGGGTAGTTTGACTGGGGCGGTCTCCTCCTAAAGAGTAACGGAGGAGCACGAAGGTTAGCTAATCCTGGTCGGACATCAGGAGGTTAGTGCAATGGCATAAGCTAGCTTGACTGCGAGAGTGACGGCTCGAGCAGGTGCGAAAGCAGGTCATAGTGATCCGGTGGTTCTGAATGGAAGGGCCATCGCTCAACGGATAAAAGGTACTCCGGGGATAACAGGCTGATACCGCCCAAGAGTTCATATCGACGGCGGTGTTTGGCACCTCGATGTCGGCTCATCACATCCTGGGGCTGAAGTAGGTCCCAAGGGTACGGCTGTTCGCCGTTTAAAGTGGTACGCGAGCTGGGTTTAGAACGTCGTGAGACAGTTCGGTCCCTATCTGCCGTGGGCGCTGGAGAATTGAGGGGGGCTGCTCCTAGTACGAGAGGACCGGAGTGGACGCATCACTGGTGTTCGGGTTGTCATGCCAATGGCATTGCCCGGTAGCTAAATGCGGAAAAGATAAGTGCTGAAAGCATCTAAGCACGAAACTTGCCCCGAGATGAGTTCTCCCTGACTCCTTGAGAGTCCTGAAGGAACGTTGAAGACTACGACGTTGATAGGCTGGGTGTGTAAGTGCAGCGATGTATTGAGCTAACCAGTACTAATGAACCGTGAGGCTTAACCTTACAACGCCGAAGATGTTTTGGCGAAGCAGAGACAGTCGATTTTCAGCTGATACAGATTAATTGATACGCAGAGATGCGTGTTGATACAGAATTTGCCTGGCGGCTTTAGCGCGGTGGTCCCACCTGACCCCATGCCGAACTCAGAAGTGAAACGCCGTAGCGCCGATGGTAGTGTGGGGTCTCCCCATGTGAGAGTAGGGAACTGCCAGGCATCAAACAAGTGAAAAGGCCATCCGCAAGGATGGCCTTTTTGCGTTTTTGTCGTACATCAGATCCCCTTTACTACGCGTCAAACTAATCCCCCATCCTCCCACATATACGGTAAACTATCCCTGATTTTGCATCAGGATAGCATCTATGAATCACTCCCTTAAGCCCTGGAATACCTTTGGCATTCAACGTAATGCTAACAATATCGTGCGTGCAGAGAACGCTCAGCAACTGCTCGATGCGTGGAAAACCGCCACTGAAAATCACCAACCTGTCCTGATTCTTGGTGAGGGAAGTAACGTTCTCTTTCTTGATGATTTTGCCGGTACGGTTATTGTTAACCGCATTTCAGGCATCGATGTCACCGAGACAGACGACAGCTGGTATTTGCACGTCGGGGCAGGTGAAAACTGGCACAATCTGGTGCAATTCACCCTGGAACACGGAATGGCTGGCCTGGAAAATCTGGCGCTTATTCCCGGCTGTGCAGGATCATCCCCCATTCAAAATATCGGTGCCTACGGCATCGAGTTAAAACACGTTTGTGAGTATGTCGATTGCATTGAGCTGGCGACGGGCAAAGCCAGCCGGTTGACCGCTGAACAGTGCCGTTTTGGCTACCGCGACAGCATCTTCAAGCATGAGTATCAGGATCGTTATGTCATTGTTTCTGTAGGACTTCGCCTGGCAAAACAGTGGCAGCCAGTACTAACGTACGGTGATTTGACTCGCCTTAACCCGCAGACCGTAACGGCTCGCGAAGTGTTCGACGCCGTCTGCCACATGCGCATGACAAAGCTGCCCGATCCAAAGGTGAATGGAAACGCCGGCAGCTTCTTCAAAAACCCGGTGATCAGCAGCGAAACAGCGCAAACGCTGCTCGCCCAATGGCCAAACGCGCCACATTATCCGCAGGCTGATGGCAGTGTAAAACTGGCTGCGGGCTGGCTTATCGATCAATGTCAGTTAAAAGGTGCGGTTGAAGGGGGGGCAGCGGTGCATCGCCAGCAAGCCCTGGTGTTAATCAATGAAAATAATGCGACCAGTGAAGATGTTGTGCGTCTGGCGCACCACGTTCGCCAGTGCGTAGGCGATAAATTCAACGTTTGGCTTGAGCCAGAAGTTCGCTTTATCGGTCGTACAGGTGAAGTGAACGCCGTGGAGACGATTGCGTGAAAGATAACACCGTACCCTTAACGCTGATTAGCATCCTGTCTGATGGGGAATTTCACTCTGGCGAGCAGCTGGGTGAACATCTCGGGATGAGTCGTGCCGCCATTAACAAACATATTCAGACCCTTCGCGACTGGGGTGTGGACGTTTTCACTGTTCCGGGAAAAGGGTACAGCCTGCCCGAACCTATCCAGTTACTGGATGAATCAGTGATTTGCCGCCAGCTTGATCAGGGTAAAGTGACGGTCTTGCCGGTTATCGATTCCACGAATCAGTATCTGCTCGACCGTATCAGCACCCTCAACTCCGGCGACTGCTGCGTCGCGGAATACCAGCAAGCCGGTCGTGGTCGTCGTGGCCGCAAATGGTTCTCACCCTTTGGTGCCAACCTTTACCTGTCGATGTTCTGGCGCCTTGAGCAAGGCCCGGCGGCGGCAATTGGCTTAAGTCTGGTGATCGGCATTGTGATGGCCGAAGTGTTACATGACCTCGGTGCCGATAAAGTCCGCGTAAAATGGCCGAACGATCTCTACCTGAACGATCGTAAACTTGCAGGCATATTAGTGGAACTGACAGGCAAAACCGGCGATGCGGCGCAAATCGTGATCGGCGCAGGTCTCAATATGGTCATGCGACAAGTTCAGGCGGATATCGTTAACCAGGGCTGGATTACGCTGCAGGAAGCGGGCATCACGATGGACCGCAACACGCTCGCCGTTCGTCTGATTAAAGAGCTGCGTGAGGCGTTGACGCTCTTTGAGCAGGACGGACTTGCACCTTTCCTCTCCCGCTGGGAGAAACTGGATAACTTTATTCATCGTCCCGTAAAACTGATCATTGGCGACAAAGAAATCTTCGGGATTTCACGCGGTATTAACGCCCAGGGCGCACTCCTGCTGGAACAGGATGGCATTCTGAAGCCGTGGGTGGGCGGAGAAATCTCCCTCAGAAGCGCGGAATAATCAAAGGGAGCCACTGGCTCCCTTTTTTAATCTCCATTTATCTCGCCCTACCTAAACGGGTAGGTTTCAAAGATCAGTAATGAGAAGAAGGGGTTAGTGATTTTCTCAAAATAATAACGACATAAAAGTATTTCTAAATATTTCACAGGGTAACGTTTTATTAAAATGACATTCATCCTGGTTGGTTTTTAATTCTTAGTATTTTCAAGTTAGCAATTTATCACGCTGCTTTTATTGTTATTTTCCCTCCTAAATCGCCACAGTTTTGGTTAGTTTAAACCAAAAACACTTCGATATTTTTATGTGTTAAAAACAGTTAGCATGTGTCGAGTCGATGTTTAAGCTTATGCCGTAAATAAGCAAATCGGTAATAAACCCATAATTTAAACATGCCAAAAATAAGCGTTCGGTTTAAACCGAAACGTGAATGTACGCCTGCGCCTGAATAAAACACGTCTGTTGATCGTGAATGGCCACTGTAGTCAAAACGTGGTGTGTACATTATTTATTTGTAAATCATGAGTATAACTATGAATCATTATGATGATTTGCAGCGATTTAAGGATAAAACGCGCAATCAAGCGCTCGATTTCAAAGACTTTTCAGGGCAAAACCAGGTGAGCGAGCAAGGGAGTTGGGCCATTCTCAACCAGCTTCAGCCACAGGCTGAAAACGATACTTTCGCGCACAGGGGGCATGTGTCTCTAGCCGCGCCGCAGCCTGTCAGTGCAGAGACCTTCACTCAGGCTGAGGCAACGCCATTACCCGATGTTGCTGCTGTCGATATCATTCCATCCAACGCCTCGTCGATTTTTCAGGGCGTTGCTGAGCAACTTGCTACTCATGCAGAAAGTCTCCCGATGCCCACACCTACGCCGGTTCGCGTCGCGACACCGGCACCCGTCCATGCCCCGACAGAGGTGAATTTTTCACGTCTGTTTGCGCCTGCTACAAGTGCGCCAAAACCCGCGGCTGAAAAGAATCAGCCACTCAATTCCCTGCTGGAAAGGATCGCCACATGCCGTTAGTTTGCGTTTGCTCGCCGAAGGGCGGCGTGGGGAAAACGACCATGACCGCAAACCTGGCTTATGCGCTGGCGCGCTCGGGCAGCAAAGTATTAGCGCTGGATTTTGATGTGCAAAACGCGCTGCGTCTGCACTTCGGCGTGCCGCTTGCCGACAGCCGGGGTTACGTTGCCAAAGCCGCGGAATCCTCCGACTGGAGCCAGTTTGTCCTCACGGCGGGCGGAAACCTGTTCGTGCTGCCGTACGGCGACGCCAGCGAAGATCAGCGCATGGCGTTTGAAGAGCGACTCAAGAACGATGAGCACTTCCTCACGCGCGGGCTGAGTACGCTGCTCAACTATCCGGGCCTGATTATTGTTGCTGACTTTCCTCCTGGCCCGTCACCGGCGCTAAAAGCGATGTCGCGCCTGGCCGATCTGCATCTGATCACGCTGCTGGCAGACACCGCTTCACTCTCACTGCTGCCGCAAATTGATAATCAGCGCCTGACGGGCGGGGTGCTCAACCACAAAGCCGGACACTATTTCGTCCTCAACCAAAGTGACAACCGCCGTCAGATCAGCCGCGATGTCACCACCTTCGTGGAGAATAAACTCGGCGACAAGCTGCTGGGTGTGGTTCACCGCGATGAAAGCGTCGGAGAAGCCAACGCCTCTCAACAGTCCATATTCGACTTTAGCCCGGCGTCAGCCGCCGCCTTCGACATTGAGCTTATTGCCAAAAAAGTCGCAGGTATTCTTGGCGTAAAAGTGGGCGACGGCACTGTCCATACCCTTCCGCGTAAGTCAGGGTTTTAACTCCACCCAGGACGACCTATGAAAAAGTTTCTTTATATTTTGCTGACGTTAGCAATGCTTCCCGTCGCGCTGCTGATCGTCATCACGCCAATGGACAGCCAGAAACAATATATCTTTGGCTTTATTAGCATTGGCCTGCTGTTTTTAATGGGCTTCAGCAAAAGACGCAGTATCTCCGTGATTATGGTGGTGATGTCATTATTGATGTCGACCCGCTATATGTATTTCCGCCTGACGCAAACCCTGCATTTTAATTCCGAGATTGAGACCATTCTCGGGATGGGACTTTTTCTGGCAGAGGTCTACGTCTGGGTCCTGCTCTTGCTGAATTATCTGCAAACCATCTGGCCGCTCAAGCGCGAGATCGTGCCGCTGCCGGATGACATGTCGCTCTGGCCGACGGTCGACGTCTATATCCCCACCTATAACGAATCGCTGGATGTAGTGCGCGATACGGTCCTTGCCGCGCAATGTATCGACTACCCGCGCGACAAAATGAAGATCTACCTGCTCGATGACGGCAAGCGTCGCGAGTTCGCCGTCTTTGCGGCAGATGTCGGCGTGGGATACATCACGCGCAACGACAATTCCCATGCGAAAGCGGGCAACCTCAACCACGCGATGAAACTCACCCAGGGCGAGCTGATCACCGTTTTTGACTGCGACCACGTCGCCACGCGCATTTTCCTGCAGGCCACCGTGGGCGGGTTCCTGAAAGATCCGAAACTGGCGCTGGTGCAGACGCCGCACTACTTCTACTCACCCGATCCGTTCGAGCGTAACCTCTCCGTCGGGCGCAATATCCCGAACGAAGGGACGCTGTTCTACGGCCCGATTCAGCAGGGCAACGACAACTGGAACGCTACTTTCTTCTGCGGTTCGTGTGCTGTAATTCGTCGCAGCGCGCTGGAGGAGATCGGCGGCTTCGCGGTAGAAACGGTCACGGAAGATGCCCACACCGCGCTGAAAATGCAGCGTCTCGGCTGGAAATCCGCGTTTCTCGATATTCCACTGGCAGCAGGCCTCGCAACCGAACGTCTGGTGCTGCACGTTATTCAGCGTACGCGCTGGGCGCGCGGGATGACGCAGATTTTCCGTCTGGACAACCCACTCTTTGGCCGCGGGCTGACCATCCAGCAGCGTCTGTGCTACCTCAGCGCCATGCTTTACTACCAGTTTGCCCTGCCGCGCATCGCCTTCCTGACCGCGCCGCTGGCCTATCTGCTGTTTAATCTCAACATTATCCACTCCTCGGCGGGGCTGGTCTTTGCCTACGCGCTGCCGCATCTGTTCCTGGCGATTTACCTGAACTCGCGCATGAACGGCCGCTATCGCTACAGCTTCTGGGGCGAAATCTATGACCTGGTGCTGGCGTTCCACCTGGTACTGCCCACCGTGGTCACCATGGTTTTCCCGAAGCGCGGCAAGTTCAACGTAACGGACAAAGGGGCGCTGCTTAACGTCGGTTATTTCGATTTCCGCGTCGTGCGCCCGCACCTGGTGATTGCGATCCTGCTGGGCATTGGCGTCATCGCCGGTATCGTCCGCGCCTGCGCTCACGACTACTACGGCGTTGATCCGAGCGTGATCGCCCTGAACGTCGGTTGGGGACTCTACAGCCTGATCTTCCTGCTGGCGGCGATTGCCGTCGCCCGGGAAACGCGCCAGACGCGCAAAACCATCCGCATCGAGGTCAAAATCCCGGTGCTGATCCACTACGCCAGCGGGATTTCCTCCCGTAGCCAGACCGCCGATCTGTCGATGGGCGGCTGTCGCGTAGAGCTGCCGGACGATCGCCATCTGACAGATGACATCGAAGAGGTCGAGCTGCTGCTGCAATCAGGCGCAATCAGCATTCCGGTCAACGTTGTCGCGACGGACGAACACTTTATCCGCCTGATGTTCGAAGATATTCCTCTGGCGCGCCGCCGTGAGCTGGTGCGCGTGGTGCTCGCGCGTGCAGATGCGTGGATCCAGCCACCGAAACCGCAGGACAACCCATTCCGTTCGCTGTTCACCATCGTGCGCTGCGTGTTTGATCTCTTCTGGCTGACGTGGAAAACGCGTCGGGAAAACCGGCGTGCGCAAGCGCAGGTGCAGGAGGACGGCAACGCATGAAACAGCTGACAAAACTCACCTTGCTTGCGGCATCACTGTTTGCATTGCCGCTCCACAGCGAAGAGACCACCGTCGCCTCGCTGCTACCGGTCGAAATGCCTGCGCCAACGGCGGCTGCGCTTCCGACTTTTGTCCCTTCGACGGTAAACAGCATCAGCGTGGCGCAGATGGGCCAGCCGCAGGGGCTGGTCTTGAGCGGCGGCCAGCTTCAGGGGGGAATGAACTTCACCCTGCCGGTCGATCAGGTGATCACGAATGCCCAGCTCTCGCTGAACCTGAAAGTCTCGCCAGCGATGGCGACACGTAACGCCACCCTGCAGCTGATGCTCAACGGACAGCCGCTGGGTACCGTGCCTCTGGGCGCGGCGGACAGCGATATCTCCCGCTTCCAGCTGGATATTCCGGCGGCGCTGCTGGTCTCCAGCAATAACCTGAGCCTGCAGATCAACGACGGCGACGCGATGCAGTGCCAGCGCGATCTGTCGGATAAATATCGCGTCACCATCCTGCCGGATTCCCGGTTCGAGCTGGAAGGGCAGCAGCTGGATATCGGCTCGGACCTGAGCCATTTCCCGCGCCCGTTCTTCGACAGTATGCAGATGACGCCTGCGGCCATCGCTTTTGCCTTCGCCCCCACGCTCAGCAGCGACGCACTCAGCGCAGCGGCGCTTATCTCCTCCTGGCTGGGGATTCAGGCTGACTATCGCGGCGTCTCTTTCGCGGCGTTGCACGACACCCTGCCGGAGAAAAACGGCATTCTGATTGGCCATCCGGGTGACAAAATCGGCGGCCTGACGCTGCCGCAATCCACCGAGCCGATGCTGCAGGTGATCGATAACCCGGCGAACCCGGTGTACAAACTGCTGCTGGTCGTCGGGAACGACGACGCGGCGCTACGCACGGCGGCATGGCGACTGACGCGCGGCAACTTTGCCCTGCAAACCGCCAGCATGTCGATCCCCGCGCAGACGATCCCGACGAGCAAGCCTTACGATGCGCCGCGCTGGATCCCAACGGATCGTCCGGTGAAGCTCTCGGAGCTGATCCGCAAGGATCAAAGCCTGACCGTCACCGGGATCTGGCATGCGCCGCTGCGGGTGGCTTTCCGCGCCGCGCCGGACCTGTTCCTCTGGGACGGGGAAACCATTCCGCTGCACATCGGCTACCGTTTCCCGACGGAGAGCTGGATTGACGAAAACCGGTCCTGGCTCAGCATGACCCTGAACGACACCTTCCTGCACAATCTGCCGGTGAACAAACAGGGCGCGCTGGAAACCTTATGGCACAAAGTGGGCGGCGACGCGCGGCAGGAGAAGTTTGATATGCCGCTTGAGCCGTACATGATTTACGGCGACAACCAACTCTCGCTCTATTTCAACATCACGGCGAAAGAGAACGCGCCGTGCAGCGTGCTGCTGAACAACAACATCAAGAGCCGCATCGATGAAGACTCGTGGATCGATCTGAGCCACACGCGTCACTTCTCGCTCCTGCCGAATCTCTCTTACTTTGTCGGCGCGTCGTTCCCCTTCACGCGTCTGGCGGACTACTCCCAGACGGTGCTGCTGTTGCCTGAACAGCCAACGGAGACGCAAATCGCCACGCTGCTGGATATGGCGGCGCGTTCCGGTAACGCCACCGGCACTGCGCTGTACAACAATCGCGTGGTGCTTGGCGTGCCCACGGCAGGCGGCAATCTTGAGCTTCTGCGCACGCGTGATGTGCTGGCGGTCAGCGGTATGGCGCAGCACGACTTTAACCAGGCCCTGCTGAACGCATCGCCGTTTACCTTCCACGACAACACGCTGGGCGTGCGTACGCCGTCGACCTGGCAAAAACTGCAGCGCTGGCTGGCGGGCGACTGGACCTCCGACGGCGTCGAAGCAGACCGCTATTTCTCCTCCAACGAAGCGTGGCGCGGATTTGTCAGCTTCCGCTCGCCGTGGAGCAGCGACCGCCTGGTAGTGATGGCGCTGGGCAGCAACGACGACCAGCTCTCGCGCCTGCATGACGACTTAACCTCCGCGCGCATCAACGCCGGAATTCGTGGCGACGCGGCAATTATCACCAACGAAAACGGTGTGCGCAGTTTCCGCGTCGGCTCGCAGTTCCCGAGCGGTGAAATGCCTGCCCACATGATGATTGTCTGGTATGCCAACCAGCACTCGGCGCTGCTGGCGATCCTGGGTCTGATCATGAGTTCGCTGGCCGGTCTGGGCTTGTACGCCTGGCTGAAAAAGCGTGCGCGTAAGCGCCTGAATCCGGAGAGCGGAAAGTGAAAAAAAACAGTCTACAATCGGTCCTCTGTCTTTCCGGTGTGCTGGCCTTTGGCGGCACCGCGCAGGCGGCGCAAAACGAGGCGGCGCTGAAGGCGCTGTTTGACCAGGCCAACTACTGGCACGAAAAATCCCACGACGATCTGGCGAGCGAGTCGCTGAAAAAGGTGTTGATGGTCGATGCCAACAACACCCAGGCGCTCTACCTGATGGCCCTGTGGGCGCAGCAAAACGGCGATTTGCAGGCGGCGGCGCAGTGGCGCGCGCGGCTGGCAAACGTCTCGCCAAATGATGGCGGCCTGCAGGCGCTGGATAATGCCAAACAGATGACTCAGGTTCCGCAGGGCACGCTGACGCTGGCTCGCCAGCAGGCGCGCAGCGGAAACATTCCGGCGGCGCTGGCGACCTGGAAAACGCTGTTCAACGGCGACACACCGCCCGCGAGCCTCGCGCCGGAGTATTACCAGACGATGGGCAGCGACAAATCCCTCTATCCAGAGGCTCTGGCTGAGCTGCAGCGTTTTGCGGCACAAAATCCGCAGGACAACGCCGCACGCGTGGCGCTGGGCAAAATGCTCACCTGGCAGGAGAGCACGCGCCGCGACGGGATCATTCAGCTGCAGCAGATGGCGAGCGGCAGCAAAGACGCGGATGCAGGCCTGCGTCAGGCCCTGCTGTGGTTAGGGCCAAAAGCAGGTGACGAGCAGTTCTACGACACCTGGCTGCAACGCCATCCGCAGGACAGCGAAGTGCAGGCGTACTACCGCAAAAACGTGGGCGGCGCGGCGAAAGGCGAAGGCTTCACGGCGCTCAACAGCGGCAACACCGATGCCGCCAGACGTCAGTTTGAGCAGGTGCTGCAAACCAACCCGCAGGACGCCGACGCGCTCGCCGGGATGGGCTACATCGCGCAGCGCAGCGGTGACTATCAGTCTGCCGCGCAGTATCTCGGACGCGCAGCCAGCCAGGGCGGCGACGCCTCCACCGAACGCCAGCAGCAGGCCGACGACGCTGCCTTTTACGGTCAGCTCGCTCAGGCACAGCAGGCGCTGAAAGAGGGCAACGTCAGCCAGGCGCTGGCGCTTTCGGCTCCGTTGGTGCAGCAAAGCGGTGAACGCGGCACGGCGGCTCGCCTGTTCCGCGCCGATGTGTTGCGTCACAACAAAGATTATCCACAGGCCGAACAGACCCTGCGCGAGCTGCTGAACCAGCAGCCAAACAACGGTGCCGCGCGGGAAAATCTCTATTACGTCCTGAAAGAGCAGAACAAAACCGCAGAAGCCCAGGCGATGCTGCGCACGCTGCCCGCCAGTTTGCAGGCGAAACTTCAGCCGCGCGTGGTAACCGGTTTACCGGGCGATCCGATTCGTCGTCAGGCGCAGCAGGCGGCGGCAAGCGGGAATACTCAGCAGGCGATCGCGGTTCTGCGCGAGGGGATTACCCGTCTGCCGGACGATCCGTGGCTCCGCCTCGATCTGGCACGTTTGCTGCAAAAATCCGGTGCCGACGGCGAAGCCGCTTCGGTGATGCAGCCCGCGTTTCGTCAGGGGGCGGGGGCCAGTTCGCTGTATGCTGCGGCATTGTTCGCCAGCGAAAACGGAGCGTGGCAGCAGTCGCAAACCATTCTGTCGCGCATCTCACCCGCCAGCCAGACGCCGCAAATGCGCGAGCTGGCTCAGCGCGTGAACTACAACCTGCAAATGGCGACGGCAGAGCGTTACCTGGCGCAGGGCAATTCCGTCGCGGCGGCCAATACCCTGAAAACCCTCTCAACGCGCCCACCGGAAAACCCGGCCGATGCGGGGAAACTGGCGCGAATGCTGGCGCAAAGTGGCGATCTGACGGGCGCGGTGGCGGTGGTGCGCAGCAATATGCGTGAGGGTGTGCAGGGTAACGCGGGCGATTACGCCGATCAGGTGTCAGTGCTCAATCAGGCCGGGCTGAGCGGCGAAGCCCAGAGCTTCCTCGCGAATCCGGAACTGCTGGCGCGCAGCACGCCGACTCAGCTGGCGGGCGTGCGTAACGGATATGTGATCAACGAAGCCGACCAGCTGCGCGAGCAGGGCAACTATGCGGCAGCGTATGACAAACTGATCCGCGCCCTGCAAAGCGATCCGCAAAATACCGACCTGATGTTTGCGATGGCGCGTCTGTATCAGACCGGCAAAATGAACAAAGAGGCGGGTGTGGTCTACGACTACCTGATGACGCGGGATACGCCGGATCAGGATGCCCGCGCGGGCGCCATCGACGTGGCGCTGGCTGAAGACAACGTGGTGAAAGCGAAGCAGCTTGCCAACGGGCTGCAAAATAACAGCTCGCCGGAGCGCCTGGTGTTACTGGCGCGTCTGGAAGAAGCCCAGGGCAACCATCAGCAGGCGATGACCTATCTGCGCAGCGCACGCGGCAAACTGCTGGGTCTGCAATCCACCAACAGCGCGGCGACGCCGACGATGGGCGGTTTGCTGCTGGCGGATAACCCGTTCGTAAGTACCAGCCGCACTGCTCAGGCAGTCGGCGCTACGGCCTCCAGTGATAACGGGCTGCCGTGGCAACTGGCGCAAACGGCACGCGAGCCAGGCTCGACGCTGCCGGGCACCACGCGTCCCGATCTGCCGCAGGAGACGGCCCAGAGCCGCACCTTGCGTCAGGTCGATGAGATGATGCAGCAGATGAACGAGCAGACCGGTATGTGGCTGCAGGGCGGGGTGGACGTACGCGGGCGCGATGGCGAATCGGGCACCAGCAAGCTGACGGAAGCCAAAGCACCGCTCACCTGGTCCAGCTCGCCGTTTGGTGAGTCTCGCTTCGAATTCACCGCGACGCCCATTACGCTCAGCGCGGGCAGTGCCAGCGGTGACGCGTGGCGCCGCTTCGGCTCTAATCCGCTGGCAAACGCCGCGTCGAACATGGTGGCAACGGCGACCAACGAGCAGAAAGCTATTGCAGCGATGAATGCCACGGAGCGTGCAACCTATCTTGCCGCGCACCCGGGGGCTGCATCGCTGGTGGGTTTAGGCGATCTGGACAGCAACGACTTTAACCTGACGAGTTCCGACGGCCAGCTGAATCTGGCGAAACTTGGAGCCTACGACGGCGGCAAGGTCGGGGAATACCTTGAAGCCTCGAACCTGAAGGCCAACGTCAATCAGCCAGGGGATGTTTCTACGGATGCGCAAAAAGCGAATGGCGTGGAGCTGAACATGGCGCTGAGCGGGAAGGATTATCGGCTTGATGTCGGCAGCACGCCGCTGGGACAGGATCTGAGCACGCTGGTGGGCGGCGTGAAATGGTCGCCAAAACTGACCAATTACCTGTCGCTGATCATGACCGGAGAGCGCCGCGCGGTAACAGACAGCCTGTTATCTTACGTGGGGCTGGAAGACAAATATTCCGGCAAACGCTGGGGGCGCGTCACTAAAAACGGCGGCAGCCTGCAGCTGAGTTATGACGACGGCGATGCCGGTTTCTACGCGGGCGGCGGTGGTTACAGCTATCTCGGTGAAAAGGTGGCGAGCAACACCAGCATCAATGCGAACGCCGGGGTCTATCTGCGTCCTTATCACGACGACTTCCGCGAAGTGAAAACCGGGCTAAGCATGAGCTGGATGGATTTCTCAAAAAATCTCAGCCAGTTTACCTTCGGCCAGGGCGGATACTTCAGCCCGCAGAACTACGTTAGCGTCTCGCTGCCGATCGACTACGCGCAAAAAATCGATAACTGGAAGCTGAAACTGGGCGGCTCGGTGGGCTACCAGTCTTACAGCCAGGACAGCAGCGACTACTTCCCGACTAACGACAACTGGCAGCAACTGCTGGAAGGGGCCGTCGAGAGCGGCTTTGCGAAAGAAGCGACCTACAAAGGCACCTCTGAAAACGGCATTGGCTACACCGTCCGCGCCGGGGTCGATTACAACGTCAACAAAGACATGACCATCGGCGGCAAGGTCGGTTATGACACCTTTGGCAGCTATAACGAAAGTACGGCGGGACTCTATTTCCGCTACATGCTGGGAGATAAATAATGACAACGACGCTGGAAAACCCTGCGATCCTGAGCTGGTTTCGCGCGCAGCAAACGCCGGAAGGCTGGTTTGACCTACTGGCGCTGATCGTTGACGGCATGGTGCGTAACGTCGGTGAGCTGGAGAGCCAGCCGTTCCTGCATCAGATGGGCGTGGCGCTGGCCGAACAGTTCCCGTTGCCGCCATCAGAAACGGTGGGCGAACTGGAAGCCAACATCAACGCCCAGCTGGCGCGTTTTGGTTGGGGCTGCGTGGAGATCAACACCACCGACACCGACCTCACCCTGCGCCATCTGGCGCTGCCCGTAAGCCGCCGTGAGGACCAGCAAAGCCGCTGGTGTCACGCCTTCTGTGCAATACTGGAAGGGCTGTACGTCCGCTGGATGCAGGGGCAGGGCGGGAAAGCGCATGTGACGGTGAGTCGCGAGCGTCTTAATTCCCTTTCGGACGTGCAGTTCCGTTACCACAACCCACAGTGAGTAAATGATGAGAAAGCCTGCATGCGCCGCACTGGCGGTCATGATGAGTCTCTGTTTTTCGCCTTTTTCTCAGGCCGGTCAGGCCTGGGAGAGCTATAAAGCGCGCTTTTTAATGCCGGATGGCCGCATTGTCGATACCGGAAATGGCAACGTTTCCCATACGGAAGGGCAAGGTTTCGCCATGCTGATGGCGGTGGCGAGCGACGACAAAGCGGCGTTTGATAAGCTTTGGCAGTGGACCGACAGGACTCTAAAAAATAAAGAGAACGGCCTGTTTTACTGGCGCTACAACCCCGTCGAGCCGGACCCGATCACCGACAAAAACGACGCCACCGATGGCGATACGATGATCGCCTGGGCGTTGTTAAAAGCCGACGCCCGCTGGCATGACAAAGGCTACAGCACCGCCTCGGATGCCATTACCAAAGCGCTGGTGGCCCACACGGTGATTCGCTACGCGGGCCAGCGCGTGATGTTGCCGGGCGCGCAGGGGTTTAACCTCAACAGCGAAGTGATCCTCAATCCGTCGTACTTTATCTTCCCCGCCTGGCAGGCGTTCGCTGACCGCAGCCATTTGCAGGTGTGGCGCGAGCTGATCAAAGACGGGCAAACGCTGCTCGGGAAAATGGGAAGCGGTAAGGCCAATCTGCCGACCGACTGGGTGTCTCTGGCCGCAGACGGCACGCTGACGCCCGCGAAAGCGTGGCCACCGCGCATGAGCTACGATGCGATCCGCATCCCGCTGTATGTGCACTGGTTTAATCCACAAAGCCCGCAGCTCACGCCGTGGCGCAGCTGGTTAGGTCAGTTCAGTCGCGAGCAAACCCCGGCCTGGGTCAATGTCACGACCAACGACTATGCGCCGTACATGATGGAAGGTGGCCTGCTGGCGGTAAGGGATTTAACGATGGGGCAGGCGATGAGTGAGCCGGAGATTACGGCGAAGGATGACTATTACTCGGCGAGCCTGAAGATGCTGGTGTGGGTGGCGGGACAGTAGAACGGATCTCCCCACCCCGGCGGCTCTCCTGTGTGGAGAGTCGTCAGGGTAGGGGAGTTACTGAACCTTACTGCGGGTATGGCACCCAATCACCACCGTTCAACCGTACATACGGCTTATTCTGGTACTGAATCACTACCGCATTCGCGTTCTCAGACACTTCCGCCGTCTGCGGCAGACCGCTGGTGAGCTGATTCCAGTTCACGCTGTCTTCCACAAACAACTTCCCGTCTACCGCACGCGCAACCAGCTCGGAAATTGCCAGATAGCTGCTCGGCTGGGTGATTTCGATTGGCGCACCCTGATGCGGTGCTTTCATGCCGAAGAACTTAATCCCGGCGGGCACGTTGGTGATGGACGGGCTTGGGATATCGCGCAAGCCTGAGACCTGCATTCTGTCGCCTTTCAGCGCGCCACCGTGCTCTGGCACCACAACCACCATCACCCGACGGCCTGATTTTTCCAGTTCGGTAAAGAACGCATCCAGCTCATCGAAGAACTTCTGCGCACGAACTTTGTAATCCGCCGTTTTGCTCACGCCAGGATAGTGGTTACCGTCGTGCAGCGGTAGGGTGTTGTAGAAGGTCGCGCTACGGGTGTTTTCCTCTTTCCCGACCGTTTGCAGCCAGCGTTGCAGCGTGGCGGTGTCGTCATACACCGGTGAACCGTCAAAGCCCAGCAGTGGCACCGGCAGACCGGTTTGGTCCATCAGCGGCGCATGCATCCCGCCGTTCTCGCGCACTTCTTTCAGGAAGCCGCCAAAGATACCGTTATGGCCGAGCATCAGGTGCTGGGTAAAGCCCAGTTTTTCGAGGTTATCGAACAGGTAGCACTGATTGCCCGCAGGCTGATACAGATTTTTATGCGACGGCTGACCGCAGCTGGCGCGCAGCAGACGAATCGCCGCCGGGCCGCTGTACGAGGTGGCCGAGTTAAAATCTTTGAACTGAATATCGAAATGCGACCACAGCGGGTGCGACGACAGACCTGCAGCCTCCACATCGGCCCAGGAGAGGGAACAGATGTTGATCACCAGCAGTTCAAACGGCTGCGCATCGGCAGGCAGTGACGCCGGGAATTTCGTCTGACGCTTGGCTTCCGCGTTATAGAAGCTGGACAGCCAGGCGTTAAGGTTGGTGGAGGTCGGTGGCGCGGTTTGCGCCGGGATATCCCCGATCACGGCCGTATCTCCGGCGGTGGCAACTGTCGGCGCGGCGCTGCCGCCCGTGGTAGTCACGGTTTCTGTTGGCTGACCGGCTGGCCACAGGGAGATGCTCGGGCCTGCCAGCGTCAGGACGTTCAGCCAGATCATAATCGCCACCACGAACACCGTGATGCGGATCCATTGGGAGAGGAACAGCCATGCAATCAGCATCACAAAAATGGCGCCAATCATCTGCCAGTTGATAAAACGTTCGGTCAGATCGAGAAGGTAATCGCTGCTAAAGCCCGCCACCTGCGAGCCCTGGCTCATGATGCTATCCGGGCCTGGAAGCCAGGTATCATGCCAGAACAGCCCGAAACCAATCGGTATCGCTACCCAGTGGCGCAGGCGGTGCAGCTTCAGGTTCGGAATGGGCATCAGCAAAAATGCCATAAACACCAGGTTAAGCAGCGGATGGAAATTCAAATAGCCCGCCCAGAGCAGGCCGAATTTCACCAGAAAATAGAAGTTCCAGCCGGACAGGCCGCGCCAGTATTGCCAAAGCGGCGAAGGTGCCGAAGCAGTATAGGTAGAATTAGTCATGTTTTCGGTTTGCCTTGACGTGTGAAGCCCGTTTCAGTGTTCCAGCTGGTTTTACATAGCGAGGTTTTGCAAACAGCAGTCTTACCGTATCGCGGGTACGGCGTAATGAATGGCGCGCATAGTAGCCAAGTGGGAAGAAGATGATCGCGCACAGGATCACGAGCTGAATAATGTCAGTGTTGTTCATGATGATGCTCTCTCCTCTGCATCACTCAGCAAACGCAGCGGCTCAGGGACGCGACGCCAAACGTGTCCGTCGTGGGTGGCGTTCAGCACCGGTTTGCTGTCGCTCGCGACCAGCAGCGGTTTGCCCCATTGTTCCGGCTGCAGCTGTTTCATCTGCACAATTTCGGCGCTGATCAAATTGTCCTCAAACCAGACCATGCGGTTGGAGAAGATATCTCCGGTTGGCAGCGGGAAAATGTGGTTAAGGGCGGTATCCAGGTCGTTGATGCGACAGAAGGATAAAAACAGCACCAGGCGGTTATCGCCGATGGTCATGATATCCCCGGTACGGTTCGGGCGGCACAACGTCAGCGCCTGCTCGATACGGATACCCGGAACCGGACGCAGCGCGACCATCACCCCTTTACCGTCTGCCGGCAGCAGCGTGTTGCTCATCATGTTGCTCACCGCGTCGCAGAACGTATCCCATTTCTGGTAGCCGCGCAGCTTCATCGGCTGGGTCATGGAGAGCAGCGTTGAGATCTCTTCCGGGACGTGGCGATTAAACTGCTGACCCTGGAGGCTTTCAATGAGCGTCAGGCAGCGAGAAAGCGGGGCGTTCCACGGGATCACCATGTTTGCGCCGCAGCCGAGCAGCAGGCGCTCGTCGGTGGCGCGCAGGCTGGTGTTGTTCTCACGGACCACGATTTTCAGTGCGCTGCCGCGCTGGCGGCGCAGGGTGTGGATCTGTCGGGCTATCGACTCAATCTGGTTATTCTGCGTCAGCGAAAAGACAATCGTCGCGGCCTGCGTGGTGCGGGCTTCATTAAACAGCGATTCGTTGGTTTCGAACAAAGACCAATATTCAGAGAGGGCAGGGGCGCCTTCTAATACAGCGATGTGGCTCAGAATGCGTTTTTCATCGTTTCGTGGCTGAACGACGGTTTCTTCCTGCTGGGCGACATGCCACTCGCCAGCAATATGCTTCAGCGTCAGCTGTTGTCGGGCGCTCACCCCTTTTTCATTGCACCAGAACGCAATATCGTAAAGATGGCTGTCGGCCTGATGGCGCGTACTGGCCAAACCAAACAGGGAACGATATTCACTCATTAAAAATGAGAACTGCTTATCATTATTACTACCAGGACTGATCACCAGCAGCGTGCAATTTTGATCGCGCACCCATTTATTGATTTTTTCCAGCCAGACTCGCAATTTTTCTGTGGGTATATTTTGCCAGGTATTGTTCGCGCATTTAAGCACCAGTAAATAATGATGAGGATCGATGCTGCATTGAATGTCGCGGGGCAAAAAGTATAGACCATCTTCCTGGTTTGGCATGGAAAACAGACGCACTTTATCCGGCCCCTGTTCATTACTCAGGCTGATGATATCTTTGGGGTCCTCGCCCATGGTCACCACAGCAACGTGGGCACTTTTCTCTTGCGCTGCAATTGTTTGATTCACAAGACTAATAGCGTCTTCATTGCGGTCCGTACTGATCCACCAGACTCCGCCGGCTGGCATGTGGCGCAATTCATCCCATAATGACTGGATACCAACTGAAAATATGGGGTTCACGGTGTCCCTCTTCGCGACTAATTTACCTGTATCTCAGTTTACTAGCGAAAGCTCAGAAATAAACCTAACATTGAAATTAAAGACCATCAGATTTAGCATATGAATGAATTTTCGCAGGCAGGAAGCCGTGCAACTACCTCTGTTGTTCGTTGAGAATTAATAAAGGAATGAAACTAAAATGCATAATAACGAACCAACAACGCCGGTTGATTCTGGCCTTGGGTACACATTCCAAAATGATTTTTTGGCGTTAAGCCAGGCTTTCTCATTGCCTGAAATAGACTACACCGATATTTCACAGCGAGAACAGCTGGCTGCGGCGATTAAACGCTGGCCATTATTAGCTGAATTTGCCCGTCAACAATAAGGGAGCCATTGATGGCCATACTTGGATTACAGGGCATTCGTGGCGGTGTTGGCACGACGTCAATAACAGCAGCGCTGGGATGGTCATTACAGATATTAGGCGAATCGGTACTGGTAATTGATGCCTGTCCCGATAATTTGCTGCGGATGTCTTTTAACGTTGACTTTGACACTTCTGATGGCTGGGCGCGGGCGTTGCTCGACGGTCGCGACTGGCGAGACACCGCACAACGTTACACGTCGCAGCTCGATATCCTGCCGTTCGGCCAGCTGACCGCCAGCGAAAAAGAGTCCATTTACACCCGCTATGGCACGCTGGGTTATTTTGCCGATGCATTGCAGCTGTTACAGGAAAAAAGCCACTACCAGTGGATTTTGCTCGATCTCCCAAGCGGCTTCTCACCGCTCACCCGCCAGTTAATCGAACACTGCGATCACACGCTGACGATTGTGAACGCGGATGCCAACTGCCATGTTCGCCTGCATCAGCAGGTGCTCCCGAACGGAGCGCATATTCTGATCAACGATTTACGTCTGAACAGCCAAATTCAGGACGATCTCTACCAGGTCTGGCTGCAAAGCCAGCGTCGTCTGCTGCCGATGGTCATTCATCGCGACGAAGCCATCGCCGAGTGCATGGCATCCAAACAGCCGCTCGGCGAATACCGTAGCGATTCTCTGGCGGCGGAAGAGATCCTCACTCTGGCGAACTGGTGCCTGTTGCACTATACCGGACGCCCGGAGCCTGCCGGGAGAGGCCTATGAGCCGGCTGTCCAATGCGCTCCTCATCCGGCCCGTTAGCGCGCGCTTAAGCGAGCGCTACCGGAACTATCGCCGTCACGGTGCGTCTGCCTTTAGCGCTGCGCTGGGCTGCTTCTGGGTGATTTTGGCCTGGATGTTTATCCCACTCGAACATCCGCGCTGGCAGCGGATTCGCGCGCGCCATCGCGAGCTTTACCCACATCTCGATCCTGACCGCCCGCGCCCTCTCGATCCGGCGCGCTACGCGATTCAGGCGTTATGGCTTATCGTCAGTCAGGCGAAACGCGAAAAAACTGAACCGCGCTGGCGCACGTACAGTCGCTTTAAGAACGTGCGCGGGCGTTACCATCAGTGGCTGGAAACACTGCCTGAGCGCTTCAGCGACCAGACCAGCCATCTCGATTCACATAAAGAGCTGGGGCATCTGCATCCCGGCTTGCGGCGTTTTATTCTCGGGGTGATCGTCGTTTTCTCGCTCATTCTGGCGCTGCTCTGTATCACTCAGCCGTTTAATCCGCTGGCGCAGTTTATCTTCCTGATTCTGCTGTGGGGCGTGGCCCTGCTGGTGCGGCGTATTCCAGGGCGCTTCTCGGCGCTGATGCTGATTGTGCTCTCCCTGACCGTCTCCTGCCGCTACATCTGGTGGCGCTATACCTCGACGCTGAACTGGGATGACCCGGTGAGCCTGACCTGCGGTTTGGTCCTGCTGTTCGCGGAAACTTACGCGTGGGTGGTGCTGGTGCTGGGGTATTTCCAGGTGGTCTGGCCGCTGAATCGCCAGCCGGTTCCGCTGCCGAAAGACACCGCCCAGTGGCCGACGGTGGATATTTTCGTTCCGACCTATAACGAAGATCTGAACGTGGTGAAAAACACCATTTACGCCTCTCTCGGTATCGACTGGCCGAAAGACAAGCTCACTATCTGGATTCTGGACGACGGCGGACGCGAAGAGTTTCGCCAGTTCGCCGACAGCGTGGAGGTGAAATACATCGCCCGTACTACCCACGAGCACGCCAAAGCCGGGAACATCAACAACGCGCTGAAGTATGCCACGGGCGAATTTGTGTCGATTTTTGACTGCGACCACGTCCCGACGCGCTCGTTCCTGCAGATGACCATGGGCTGGTTCCTGAAAGAGAAACAGCTGGCGATGATGCAGACGCCGCACCACTTCTTCTCGCCGGACCCGTTCGAGCGCAACCTCGGGCGTTTTCGCAAAACGCCTAACGAAGGCACGCTGTTCTACGGGCTGGTGCAGGACGGGAACGACATGTGGGATGCCACCTTCTTCTGCGGCTCTTGTGCGGTGATTCGCCGTAAACCGCTGGATGAAATTGGCGGTATCGCCGTCGAAACCGTCACCGAAGATGCGCACACCTCTCTGCGCTTGCACCGTCGCGGCTACACCTCGGCGTACATGCGTATTCCGCAGGCGGCGGGGCTGGCGACGGAATCGTTATCCGCCCACATTGGCCAGCGTATTCGCTGGGCGCGCGGGATGGTGCAGATTTTCCGTCTCGATAACCCGCTGACGGGTAAAGGGCTGAAGCTCGCGCAGCGTCTCTGCTACGTCAACGCCATGTTCCACTTCTTGTCCGGTATCCCACGGCTGATCTTCCTGACGGCACCGCTGGCCTTCCTGCTGCTGCACGCGTACATCATCTTTGCCCCGGCGCTGATGATTGCCCTGTTCGTTCTGCCGCACATGATCCACGCCAGCCTGACTAACTCGAAAATTCAAGGGAAATACCGCCATTCGTTCTGGAGTGAAATCTACGAAACGGTGCTGGCCTGGTACATCGCACCGCCAACGCTGGTGGCGCTGATTAACCCGCATAAAGGCAAATTCAACGTCACCGCGAAAGGCGGGCTGGTGGAGGAGGAGTACGTCGACTGGGTGATCTCCCGCCCGTACATTTTCCTCGTCCTGCTGAATATCTTCGGCGTGATGGTGGGGATCTGGCGCTACTTCTACGGCCCGGAAAACGAAGTGCTGACGGTCTTCGTCAGCCTCGCATGGGTCTTCTACAACCTGATCATTCTCGGCGGCGCGGTGGCGGTATCGGTGGAGAGCAAACAGGTTCGTCGCTCCCATCGCGTCGAAATCTCCATGCCTGCGGCGATTGCCCGTGAAGATGGCCATCTCTTCTCCTGTACCGTCCACGACTTCTCCGACGGGGGGTTAGGCATCAAGATTAACGGCCAGGCGAAAGTGCTCGAGGGGCAGAAGGTGAAATTGCTGCTCAAGCGTGGCCAGCAGGAGTACGTATTCCCGACGCAGGTTGTGCGTGTGTTGGGCAATGAAGTCGGGCTGCAGCTGATGCCGCTCACCAAGAAGCAACATATTGATTTTGTTCAGTGTACATTTGCCCGCGCGGATACGTGGGCACTCTGGCAGGATAGCTTCCCGGAAGATAAACCGCTGGAAAGTCTGCTGGATATTCTGAAGTTGGGGTTCCGTGGTTATCGCCACCTTGCAGAATTCGCTCCGCCGTCAGTGAAAATAATTTTCCGTTCACTTACCTCGCTGGTTTCCTGGGTGGTGTCGTTTATCCCTCGTCGCCCTGAGCGGGATGAGGCGAAACAACAACCGGACCCGGTTATGGCTCAACAATGATGATAACGCGATGAAAAGAAAACTTTCCTGGATATGTGCTGTGGCGGTTGGGATGAGTTCGCTGCCCGCAATGATGGCTCAGGCGGCGCCTGAAAATTCGACGCAAACCCCTGCGCCGACGGTGCCTGTCGTGGCGCAAGCGACGGATCCGGTGGTTACCGCAGCACCTGGGCAAACCGAAAACGTGGTGCCTAATCAGCCAACGGAGGGGAACACCCTGCCGGGAACGCCGACGGGCGCGCAGGCGGTTGGCCAGGTGATGCCGGGCGTGAACGGTGCGAATGCGCCTATCGTTGCGGATAACGTTCCGTCGCGTGACGTGAAGCTGACGTTTGCGCAGATTGCGCCGCCTCCGGGCAGCATGATCCTGCGCGGGATCAACCCGAACGGTGGCGTTGAGTTTGGCATACGCAGCGATGAAGTGGTCTCCAGCGCGCTGCTGAATCTGGAATACACCCCATCGCCGTCCCTGCTGCCGGTTCAGTCCCAGCTGAAGGTCTATCTCAATGACGAGCTGATGGGCGTACTGCCGGTCACCAAAGAACAGCTGGGCAAGAAAACCCTGGCGCAGGTGCCGATCAACCCGCTGTTTATCACCGACTTTAACCGCGTGCGCCTCGAGTTTGTCGGCCACTATCGCGACGTCTGCGAAAACCCGGCCAGCAGCACCCTGTGGATGGACGTCGGTCGTAACTCCTCCCTGAACATGACTTACCAGACGCTGGCGGTCAAAAATGACCTTTCCGCGTTCCCGATTCCGTTCTTTGATCCACGCGATAACCGCGAGCTGAACTTGCCGGTGGTGTTTGCCGGTTCACCGGACGTGGCGCAACAGCAGGCGGCGACCATCGTCACCTCGTGGTTTGGCTCCCGCTCTGGCTGGCGCGGGCAGAGCTTCCCGGTACTGTTCGACAAGCTGCCGGAAAGAAACGCTATCGTGTTTGCCACCAACGACAAACGCCCGGCGTTCCTCCGCGATCACCCTGAGGTGAAAGGCCCGACCGTCGAAATGATGAATCATCCGGATAAACCGTATGTGAAGTTGTTAGTGGTCTTCGGTCGCGATGATAAAGACCTGGTCCAGGCGGCGAAAGGCATTGCCCAGGGGAACGTGCTGTTCCGTGGCAATAGCGTCGCCATTGGCGACGTGAAACCGCTGCTGGCGCGTAAACCTTACGATGCGCCAAACTGGATCCGCACCGATCGCGCAGTGACCTTCGGCGAACTGAAAACCTATGAAGAGCAGCTCCAGTCTACCGGGCTTGAGCCATCTGCGATTAACGTCTCCCTGAACCTGCCGCCGGATCTCTATCTCCTGCGCAGCAACGGGATCGATATCAATCTGAACTATCGCTATACCGCGCCGCCAACCAAAGACAGCTCGCGCATGGATATCAGCCTGAACAACCAGTTCCTGCAATCCTTCCCGCTGACCAGCAGCCAGGACACCAACAAGCTGTTGCTGCGTCTGCCGGTACTTCAGGGTCTGCTTGACGGCAAAACAGACGTCTCCATTCCGGCGCTGAAACTCGGGGCGGTGAACCAGTTGCGCTTTGATTTCCAGTACATGAACCCAATGCCTGGCGGCTCGGTGGATAACTGCATCACCTTCCAGCCGGTCGCGAATCATGTGGTCATCGGCGATGACTCCACCATCGACTTCTCGAAGTATTATCACTTTATCGCCCTGCCGGATCTGCGCGCGTTTGCTAACGCCAGCTTCCCGTTCAGCCGCATGGCCGACCTCTCTGAAACCATCGTTGTGATGCCAAAAACACCTAACGAAGGCCAGGTGGCGACGCTGCTCGATGCGATGGCGTCCGTCGGCGCGCAAACCGGTTTACCGGCGCTGAACGTCACGTTGACGGATGATGGCAGCCAGATTCAGGGTAAAGACGCCGATATCATGCTCATTGGCACCATCCCGGATAAGCTGAAAGACGATAAACGTATCGACCTGCTGGTCCATGCGACCGAGTCCTGGGTGAACACACCGCTGCGCCAGACCTCCTTCCCGAGCATCATGCCGGATATGGCCGACCGCGAAGCGAGCGCTCAGACCAACATCAGCTCCCAGGGACCGATGGCAGCGATTGTCGGCTTCCAGTCTCCTTACAACGATCAGCGCAGCGTCATCGCCCTGCTGGCAGACAGCCCGCGCGGGTATGAGCTGCTGAATGGCGCGATGAATGACAGCGGTAAGCGCGCCGCGATGTTTGGTTCGGTCGCGGTGATCCGTGAGTCCGGCGTGAACAGCCTGCGCGTGGGTGACGTCTACTACGTCGGCCATCTGCCGTGGTTCGAGCGTATGTGGTATGCCCTGGCAAACCATCCGGTGCTGCTGGCAGTCTTCGCGGCGATAAGCGTCGTGCTGCTCGCGTGGGTGATGTGGCGTCTGCTGCGTATTATCAGCCGTCGTCGCCTGCATTCGGATCGTGAGTAACCGGTGATGAAAGGGTTTCGCTGGTGCGTAATGGCTATGGTGGTAATGGCGGCGGTGAACGTTCGCGCCGCCTGCACCTGGCCTGCATGGGAGCAGTTTAAAAAGGACTATATCAGCGAAGGCGGGCGCGTCATTGATCCCAGTGACGCGCGCAAAATCAGTACGTCGGAAGGGCAAAGCTACGCGCTGTTTTTTGCCCTCGCGGCGAACGATCGTCAGACCTTTGATCGCCTGCTCGGCTGGACGCGCGACAACCTCGCGCAGGGCGATTTGAGCCAGCATCTTCCCGCCTGGCTGTGGGGAATGAAAGAGAAAGACGCCTGGGCGGTGATCGACAGCAATTCAGCGTCGGATGCCGATATCTGGATTGCCTGGTCGCTGCTGGAGGCGGGGCGTCTGTGGAAAGCGCCAGAGTACACCGCCACCGGGAAAGCGCTGCTCAAGCGCATCGCCAGTGAAGAGGTGGTAAAAGTGCCGGGCCTGGGGCTGATGCTGCTGCCTGGCAAAGTCGGCTTTGCCGAAGAGAAATCCTGGCGCTTTAACCCAAGCTATCTCCCGCCGCAGCTGGCGAACTATTTCACCCGCTTTGGCGCACCCTGGACTACGCTTCGTGAAACCAATTTGCGCCTGCTGCTGGAAACCGCGCCAAAAGGGTTCTCACCGGACTGGGTGCAATATCAAAAAAATAAGGGCTGGCAACTGAAGCCAGAAAAAACGTTTATCGGCAGTTACGATGCGATTCGCGTCTATCTCTGGGCAGGCATGTTGCACGACCGGGACCCGCAGAAAGCACGACTGCTGGCGCGTTTTAAACCCATGGCGACGCTAACAACAAAAAAAGGCGTACCCCCTGAGAAAGTCGATGTCGCCAGCGGTAAAACCACGGGGAATGGCCCGGTTGGTTTCTCCGCCTCACTGCTGCCGTTTTTACAAAACCGCGATGCACAAGCGGTACAACGTCAGCGTGTCGCCGACCATTTTCCCGGTAACGATGCCTATTACAGCTACGTACTGACCCTGTTTGGACAAGGATGGGATCAGCACCGTTTTCGTTTCACCGCAAAGGGTGAATTACACCCTGACTGGGGCCAGGAATGCGCAAGTTCTCATTAAGTTTACTCAGTTTATCCCTTGGATTGACGCTGATGCCGCTGGCGCAGGCCGCCAATTCTCCGCAGCAGCAACAGCTGCTGGAACAGGTGCGCCTGGGCGAATCGACCAACCGCGAGGATTTGGTTCGCCAGTCGTTGTATCGTCTTGAACTGATCGATCCCAACAATCCGGATGTCGTCGCCGCGCGTTTCCGCTATTTGCTGCGTCAGGGTGATAACGCCGGGGCGCAAAAAGAGTTAGACCGTCTCAAAGGGCTTGCGCCCAGCTCCAGCGCCTATAAAGCGTCGCGCAATGCGATGCTGCTCTCGACCCCAGAAGGACGTCAGGATCTGCAGCAGGCGCGCCTGCTGGCCACAACGGGCCATACCCAGGAAGCGATTGCCGCCTACGATAAAATCTTCGCTGGCGATCCACCGAACGACGTTCTGGCGGCGGAATACTGGACCGTGGTGGCTAAAAATCCTGCCCGCAGCAACGAGGCTATTAATCAGCTTAAAAAAATTAACCTCAGCAGCCCTGGCAACACTGAGCTGCAGAACTCGTTATCCCAGCTGTTATTCAAAAACGGCCGTCGTGATGAGGGCTTTGCCGTTCTCAGGCAGATGGCGAGATCGAACGCCGGGCGCGATGCGGCCTCTGATATCTGGTATCAGCAGATCAAAGACCTGCCGGTCAGCGCCGGCAGCGTAAAAGCACTCCAGGATTATCTGCAGGTGTTCAGTGCGGGCGATAACGTTACCGCCGCCCGCTCGCAGCTGGAAGCCCAGCAAAAACAGCTGGCCGATCCAGCGTTCCGCGCCAAAGCCGAAGGGCTGGCCGCCGTGGAGGCAGGACAGGGCAATAAAGCGGTATCTGACCTGCAGCAGGCGGTAAACGCCAATCACACCGACAGCGAAGCCGTAGGCGCGCTGGGCCAGGCCTACTCCCAGCGCGGCGATCGTGCCCGCGCCGTTGCACAGTTGGAAAAAGCCATTGCCCTCGATCCACAGAGTGATAACCGGGGGAAATGGGACAGTCTGCTGAAAGTGAACCGTTACTGGCTGCTGATCCAGCAGGGCGATGCCGCGCTGAAAGCCAGCAATGTCGCGCAGGCAGAACGTTATTACCAGCAGGCGCGCACTATCGATAACACCGACAGCTACGCGGTGCTTGGGCTGGGTGATGCCGCCGTAGCGCGCAAAGACAACGCCGCCGCCGAGCGTTTCTACCGCCAGGCCCTGCGGATGGACAGCGGCAACAGCAACGCGGTGCGCGGGCTGGCGAATATCTACCGTGCGGAATCGCCGGAAAAAGCCGACCAGTTTATCCGTTCGCTCTCTGCCAGCCAGCGTCGCAGTATCGACGATATCGAACGCAGCCTGACCAACGACAGATTATCTCAGCAGGCAGAACAGCTGGAAAACGAGGGTAAATTTGCACAGGCAGCGGAAATTCAGCGCCGCCGTCTGGCGCTCTCGCCGGGTGATGTGTGGATTACCTATCGCCTGTCGCGCGATCTCTACAGTGCCGGACAGCACAGCCAGGCGGATACGCTTATGCGCCAGCTGGCCAGCCAAAAACCGGCCGATCCGGAGCAGGTGTATGCCTACGGCTTATATCTTTCGGGTAACAATCAGGATCGCGCGGCCCTTGCGCACCTGAATACTCTGCCGCGCGCGCAGTGGAGCGGCAACATTCAGGAACTGGCTAACCGCCTGCAAAGCGATCAGGTGCTGGAAACCGCCAATCGCCTGCGTGAAAGCGGCCAGGAGCGGGAAGCCGAAACGCTGCTGCGCCAGCAGCCTGCCTCCTCACGTATCGATTTAACGCTGGCCGACTGGGCACAGCAGCGCGGGGATAACACGTCGGCCATTGCGGCCTACAACACTGTCCTGCAGCGCGAACCGCAAAATGTTGACGCCCTGCTCGGCCTGACGGAAGTCTATATCGCGCAAGGCAATAAAGACGCCGCCCGCGCTGAGCTTGCCAAACTGCCTGCCGGGCAGAATGGTGAGGCGCCGTCGATCAACACGCAGCGTCGTATCGCGCGGGTGCAGGCCGATCTCGGTGATACGACTGCCGCACAGCAGACCTACAGCAAAATTATTCCGCAGGCCAAATCGCAGCCGCCGTCGATGGAAAGCGCGCTGGTGCTGCGCGACGCGGCTAACTTCCAGGCTCAAAGCGGCCAGCCGCAGCAGGCGCTGGAAACCTACAAAGATGCAATGGTGGCCTCCGGCGTCACCCCGTCGCGCCCTGAAGATAACGACAGCTTCACCCGTCTGACGCGCAATGACGAAAAAGACGACTGGCTGAAACGTGGCGTGCGCAGCGATGCGGCGGATCTCTATAAGCAGCAGGATGTGAACGTCACGCTGCAGCACGACTACTGGGGTTCCAGCGGTACGGGCGGGTATTCCGACTTGAAAGCGCACACCACCATGCTGCACGTGGATGCGCCGCTGTCGGACGGACGGATGTTCTTCCGAAGCGACATGGTGAACATGGACGCAGGTTCCTTCGATACCAACGGCGGCACCTACGACCCGAAATGGGGTACCTGTTACGAGACGCCGTGTAGCGGCAACACCAGCCAGAAACAAAACGGCGCCAGCGTGGCCGTTGGCTGGCAGAACAAAACCTGGGAGATGGACATCGGCACCACGCCGATGGGCTTTGACGTCGTCGATGTGGTCGGCGGCCTGAGTTACAGCAACGATCTCGGCCCGATCGGTTACACCCTGAATGCCCATCGTCGCCCGATCTCCAGCTCACTGCTGGCTTTCGCCGGACAAAAAGACCCGAACACGGGAACCACCTGGGGCGGCGTGCGCGCAACCGGCGGTGGCGTCAGCGTCAGTTACGACAAAGGCGAAGCGAACGGCGTCTGGTCAAGCCTGAATATGGACGCTTTGCAGGGCAAAAACGTCGAGGATAACTGGCGTATTCGCTGGATGACCGGCTATTACTATAAGCTTATCAACGACAACAACGAGCGTCTGACGGTGGGCGTGTCGAATATGCTCTGGCATTACGACAAAGATTTGAGTGCCTATTCTCTGGGACAGGGCGGCTACTACAGCCCGCAGGAGTATGTCTCCTTCGCGCTGCCGGTCACCTGGCGTAAACGCACCGAAAACTGGTCATGGGAGCTGGGCGGGTCGGTCTCCTGGTCGCATTCCAAAACCAAAGACGGGATGCGTTACCCGATTCAGGGACTGATTCCAGATAATCACTACGATATCGATGACAACCTGATGTATTCCGACAAAAAAGAGCCGGAAAATGGCAGCAGCTCGTCCGGTACCGGTTATACCGCGCGGGCGATTATCGAACGTCGCGTGACCTCAAACTGGTTTGTCGGTCTGGGCGTTGATATTCAGGAGGCGAAAGATTACACCCCGAGTCATGCGTTAATTTACGTGCGCTACTCGGCTGAGGGCTGGCAGGGCGATATGGACCTGCCTCCGCAACCGCTGATCCCTTACGCGGACTGGTAACCGGATTTATCTTTAATCCACCGCTTAGGCTCTCTTAAAATCGTCGCGATCGGGTATACTCTGCCGGGAATAGGGTAACACTTTGTTACCCTATGCTTCGGGTTTTGTGGAGAGTCAATTTGCGTGTCAGCCGTTCTTTAACTATCAAACAAATGGCGATGGTCTCAGCCGTCACTATGGTGTTTGTATTCGTCTTTTGCGTCATTTTGCTGTTTCATTCCGTACAGCAGAATCGCTACAACACGGCTTCGCAACTGGAAAGTATTGCCCGCTCGGTCCGTGAACCGCTTTCCGCCGCCATTCTCAAAGGGGATATCCCCGAAGCAGAAACCATCATCAAGCGCATTCAGCCTGCGGGGATCGTCAGCCGCGCGGATGTGGTATTGCCCAATCAATTCCAGGCGTTGCGGATGAGCTTTATTCCCGAACGTCCGGTGCCGATGATGATCATGCGGATGTTTGAGCTGCCGGTGCAGATTTCGCTCCCGCTCTATTCTCTCGAACGCCCTGCGAACCCGCAGCCGTTGGCTTATCTGGTGTTGCAGGCAGATGCCTATCGCATGCATAAGTTTGTCATGAGCTGGATCTCCACGTTAGTGACTACTTACTTACTTTTGACGCTGATCCTGACCGTGGCGCTCACCTGGTGCATCAACCGGCTGATCGTCCATCCGCTGCGTAAAATTGCCCGTGAGTTAGATAATCTCGCCCCGCAGGACCAGGTCGGACACCAGCTTGCCCTGCCGCGCCTGCACCACGACGATGAAATCGGCATGCTGGTGCGGAGCTACAACATCAATCAGCAGCGCCTGATGCGTCAGCATGATGAAATCAACAGTAACGCGACCCGCTTCCCGGTCTCGGATTTGCCGAATAAGGCGTTCCTGATGGCCCTGCTGGAGCAGACCGTTGCGCGCCAGCAGACCACCGCACTGATGGCCGTGGCCTGTGAAACCCTGCAGGACACGGCGGGCGTGCTGAAAGAGAGCCAGCGTGAAATGCTGCTCTTAACGCTGGTGGAGAAGATCAAATCGGTGCTGGCGCCGCGCATGGTGCTGACGCAGGTCAGCGGCTACGATTTTGTGATTCTGGCCCACGGTGTGAAAGAGCCGTGGCACGCCATCACATTAGGTCAGCAAGTGCTCACTGTCATTAATGAGCGGCTGCCCATCCAGGGGATTCAGCTGCGCCCAAGCGCTAGCATTGGCCTGGCGATGTATTATGGCGATCTGACGGCGGAACAACTCTATCGCCGCGCCTTCTCGGCGGCCTTTACCGCCCGTCGTAAAGGCAAAAATCAGATCCAGTTCTTCGAGCCAGAGCAGATGGAAAAGGCGCAGCAGCGCCTGACGGAAGAGAGCGATATCCTCACGGCGCTCGATAATCACCACTTTGCGATCTGGCTCCAGCCGCAGGTGAATCTGGCCACGGGCGAAGTCACCAGCGCGGAAGCGTTGCTGCGCGTCATGCAGCCCGATGGCTCCTGGGAGCTGCCAGAGGGGCTTATTGAGCGCATCGAATCCTGCGGCCTGATGGTGACGGTCGGCTACTGGGTGCTGGAAGAGTCATGCCGCCAGCTTTCGGCCTGGCAGGAGCGCGGTATCAACATGCCGCTGTCGGTGAATCTGTCGGCGCTACAGCTGATGCATCCGACGATGGTTTCGGAGATGCTGGAGCTGATCAACCGCTACCGCATCAAGCCGGACACCCTGATTCTGGAGGTGACGGAGAGCCGTCGCATCGACGATCCGAACGAAGCGGTGGCGATTCTGAAACCGCTGCGCAACGCCGGTATCCGCATTGCACTGGATGATTTCGGCATGGGTTACGCCGGTCTGCGTCAGCTCCAGCACATGAAAACGCTGCCGGTGGATGTCCTGAAGATCGATAAAACCTTCGTTGACGGCCTGCCGGACGACAGCAGCATGGTGGAAGCCATTATCCAGATGGCGCGCAGCCTGAATCTGCACGTCATTGCCGAAGGGGTCGAAACTGAAGCCCAGCGCGACTGGCTGGCGCAGGCGGGTGTCGAAAGTGGACAAGGTTTCCTGTTTGCCCGAGCCGTTCCGGCGGAAGAGTTCGAAAAACGCTACTTTACGGGCGACAATTCTTACGTAAATGTCTAACTTTGTTGCTGGCTTGTTCGAGTCAGCACACAGTTTTTAACATTCATGTTTCATATTTGATCTAAGTTCATTTCTGTCATGTTTTACGGGTGTTATTTTAAAGCCGCAGGAAAGTTGTACCCATAAGAATCCTGTGGTTTTTCTTTCCAAGGACACCCTATGAAAACCTCTCTCTTTAAAAGCCTTTACTTTCAGGTCCTGACAGCGATTGCCATCGGTATTCTGCTTGGCCATTTCTACCCTGAACTGGGCGCTCAAATGAAACCGCTTGGCGACGCGTTCGTTAAGCTCATTAAAATGATCATCGCGCCCGTTATCTTCTGTACCGTGGTGACCGGTATCGCTGGCATGGAAAGCATGAAGGCGGTAGGCCGGACCGGTGCGGTGGCGCTGCTGTACTTTGAAGTGGTCAGTACGATTGCGCTGATTATCGGCCTGATTATTGTCAACGTCGTGCAGCCGGGCGCGGGGATGAACGTCGATCCTTCGACGCTGGATGCGAAAGCCGTCGCCGTTTACGCCGAGCAGGCCAAAGACCAGGGCATCGTCGCCTTCCTGCTGGATGTCATTCCCGGCAGCGTGATTGGCGCCTTCGCCAGCGGGAATATCCTGCAGGTGCTGCTGTTCGCCGTACTGTTTGGTTTTGCCCTGCATCGCCTGGGCAGCAAAGGGCAGCTGATTTTCAACGTAATCGAAAGCTTCTCGCAGGTGATTTTCGGCATCATCAATATGATCATGCGCCTGGCACCCATCGGGGCGTTCGGGGCGATGGCCTTTACCATCGGTAAATATGGTGTCGGCACCCTGGTGCAGCTCGGCCAGCTGATCATCTGCTTCTATATCACCTGTATTCTGTTTGTGGTCGTGGTGCTGGGCAGTATTGCGCGCGCGACGGGCTTCAGTATTTTCAAATTTATCCGCTACATCCGCGAAGAGCTGCTGATTGTGCTGGGGACGTCGTCCTCCGAATCCGCACTGCCGCGCATGCTCGATAAGATGGAAAAACTGGGCTGCCGTAAATCGGTGGTGGGGCTGGTCATTCCGACGGGGTACTCGTTTAACCTCGACGGAACGTCGATATACCTGACCATGGCGGCGGTGTTTATCGCCCAGGCGACCAACAGCCACATGGATATCTTCCATCAGATCACCTTGCTGGTGGTGCTACTGCTCTCCTCGAAAGGGGCGGCGGGCGTGACGGGCAGCGGGTTTATCGTGCTGGCGGCGACCATTTCGGCGGTAGGGCATCTTCCGGTGGCGGGCCTGGCGCTCATTCTCGGCATCGACCGCTTTATGTCCGAAGCCCGCGCCCTGACTAACCTGGTGGGTAACGGTGTTGCCACGGTGGTGGTGGCGAAATGGGTGAAAGAGCTGGACCATAAAAAACTCGACGATACGCTGAATAATCGCGTGCCAGAGAGCAAATCCCACGGTTTATCCTCATAAATTCAGCACTTATGCCCGCTCACCCTTGTCGGGGAGCGGGCTCCTGCGCATAATAACTGCTCATACCTGTCATACTTCGACAAGATTTTTTTCGGGTATATTTCACTTCTCGCCGTGACGTTTCGCAGAACACGCGGTCTAATCGAAGTGTTTGAACGTTATCTTCAGAGTGCTCAATGTAGTGAGACACTCTTTTTAACCAGGAATGTTGATCAGGGGTTTACATGCAGGGCACAAAAATTCGACTCTTAACCGGCGGTTTGCTGATGATGGCAGCAGCCAGTTATGTGCAGGCAGATACGCTCCAGCCCGACCCAGCCTGGCAGCAGGGCACACTGGCGAATGGTTTTCAGTGGCAGGTTTTAGCCACTCCTCAACGTCCCAGTGACCGCATCGAAATTCGTCTTTCCGTCAATACCGGTTCATTAACCGAGAGCACGCAGCAGAGCGGGCTTAGCCATTTTATTCCTCGACTGGCGCTGACCCAAAGCGGCAGTTTGCAAGCCGTGCAGGTGCGTTCACTGTGGCAGCAGGGCATCGACCCGAAACGTCCACTTCCACCTGCAGTCGTCTCCTACGATTACACCATGTTTAATCTCAGCCTGCCCAACAACCGTAACGACCTTCTGAAAGAGGCCCTGACGTGGCTGGGCGATACCGCCGGTAAAGTGGCGATCACCCCCGATACGGTCAACTATGCCCTGAGCAACAGCGACATGGTGGCAACCTGGCCTGCGGATACTAAAGACGGCTGGTGGCGTTACCGCCTGAAAGGCTCATCGCTGCTGGGACACGATCCGGCAGAGCCGGTCAAACAGCCGGTAGATATCGAGCAGGTCAAATCGTTCTATCAAAAATGGTACACCCCGGATGCGATGACCCTGATTGTGGTCGGCAACGTCGACAGCCGCGCGGTGATCGAACAGATTGGCAAAACCTTTGGCGATCTGAAGGGTAAGCGCGAAGTGCCTGCGCCGGTTTCAACGCTGGCCCCGCTGCGTGCCGAGCCGGTGAGCATCATGACCGACTCCGTGCGTCAGGACCGTCTGTCGCTGATGTGGGATACACCATGGCAGCCGATTCGTGAATCCGCCGCGCTGCTGCGCTACTGGCGTGCCGATCTCGCCCGTGAAGCGCTGTTCTGGCATGTTCAGCAGACGCTCAGCAAAAACAATGCTAAGGATATCGGGATTGGCTTCGACTGCCGCGTGCTGTTCCAGCGCGGACAGTGTGCGATTAACGTGGAGTCGCCAAACGACAAACTGAACACGAATCTCAGCGTGGTCGCCAAAGAGCTGGCCAAAGTGCGTAAAGATGGCCTGGGCGAAGAAGAGTTCAACGCGCTGGTGGCCCAGAAGAATCTGGAGCTGCAAAAACTGTTTGCAACCTACGCCCGCACTGACACGGATATCCTGATCAGCCAGCGCATTCGCTCCCTGCAAAATCAGGTGGTGGATATCGCGCCGGAGCAGTATCAGAAACTGCGCCAGGACTTCCTGAACAGCCTGACCGTTGAGATGATTAATCAGGATCTGCGTCAGCAGTTGTCGCAAGATATGGCGCTTGTTTTGCTGCAGCCGAAAGGCGAGCCGGAATACAACATGAAAGAGTTACAGGCCACCTGGGATGAGATCATGTCGCACGAAGAGCGTACCGCTCAGCCTGCGGCCGATGATTTGCATCAGGATGCGACGGATATTCCGCAAGCGCAGTAATGGCGAAAAGATAATAAAACGGCAACCGATGGTTGCCGTTTTTTTTGTTTGTCAGCCGGTGTCGTGCACGAACTCAGTCAGGCATCGCCTCGCGCGGGATAATCGCCCCGCGATACTGAATCACGGTACTGGCCGTCAGATGTCCGCGTTTTGCGGCTTCCGAAGGGGTACCACCCGTCAGGCGCACGGCCAGATATCCGGCGCTGAACGAATCGCCCGCCGCCGTGGTATCCACCACTTTTTCTTTCGCCAGTTTCACCGCAGGGACGTCCACCACGGCAGCACCTGCCACGGAGACCAGGCAGGAATCGGCGCCACGCTTAATCACCACTTCCGACACACCGGCCTGATGCGTACGAGCAATCACGTCGTCGACCGGCTTTTCGCCCCACAGGGCATCTTCGTCATCAAGGGTTAAGAACGCGATATCGGTGCAGTTCAGCATCTGCTGATAAACCTGCTGCGTCTCTTCGCGGCTCGCCCACAGGCGCGGACGGTAGTTGTTATCGAAAATCACTTTCCCGCCGTTCGCGCGGCATTCGTGGAGCAGGGAGAGCAGTTTTTCGCGGCTGGATGGGCTTAAGATCGCCAGGCTGATTCCGCTCAGGTAGAGATAATCATAGGTCGCCAGCTCTTCGCAGATGGCCGCAGACTCGTCGCTCTCCAGCCAGAATTTGGCTGCGGCTTCGTTGCGCCAGTAGTAGAACGTGCGCTCGCCGGTGCTGTCGGTCTCGATGTAGTACAGCCCCGGAAGACGATTTTCCATACGCTGAATCAGCGACGTCTGGACGTTTTCACTCTGCCAGGCTTCCAGCATCTGCTGGCTGAAGCTGTCGGTACCGAGTGCGGTCACATAGTTGACTGTCAGCGCGTCAGGCGCGACCTGACGGGCAATATAGACCGAAGTATTCAACGTATCGCCACCAAAACCGCGGCTAACGTCCGCACCTTTTTGTGACAGCTCAATCATGCATTCGCCAATCACGGCAATTTTTTTAGACATAGTCGTGAACCTGAACCGATAAATTAATGTAAGTGTGCGCTGTGGGGATTTTATGGTCAACTATATTAAAACGTCGTTCCAAATTTTTTTTTGAGCCAGCGCGCGTTCCGGGCAGATTCTGTCATCTTAATTTCATTTTCCCCGCCAGCTGAACATAAAGTTCTCACATCCCGGGCCGATAACCTTTTGACGAGTCCAGACACGTCATCTCTTTTCAACAGGACATCTGAAATGAAGTCAGAGCAGGTTATCCAGCGGCTATGCACCACTCCGGAAGCAAGTATTGAAAGCTTGCAGGAGCATCGCTATTGGCTGCAATGTGAGCGTGCTTATACTTATCAGCCGATTTACCGCATTGACGGCAGACTCATGGCAATTGAAATCTTGACTGTCGTGACCCACCCGTCGAATCCCACGCAGCGCATCGCTCCGGATCGCTATTTCGCCGAGGTGAGCGTACGTCAGCGTCTGGATGTGCTGGAAGAGCAGCTCGAAATGCTGGGGACGAAACGGGACTTTTTCGCCCGCCACGACATTCTGGCGTCGGTGAACGTCGACGGCCCGACGCTGATCGCGCTGCGCCAGAACCCGCAGCTGCAGAAACTGGTCGCCTCGCTGCCATGGATGCGCTTTGAGCTGGTCGAGCACGTGCGCCTGCCGCAGGACTCCTCCTTTGCCTCGATGTGCGAATTTGGCCCCCTGTGGCTGGATGATTTCGGCACGGGCATGGCGAACTTCTCCGCGTTAAGCGAAGTACGCTACGACTACATCAAAGTGGCCCGTGACCTGTTCATCATGCTGCGCCAGACCCAGGAAGGCCGCAATTTATTCACGCTGCTATTGCAGCTGATGAATCGCTATTGCCAGGGCGTGATTGTCGAAGGCGTTGAAACGCTCGAAGAGTGGCGGGATGTGCAGAACTCCCCCGCAGCGGCCGCACAGGGGTATTTCCTCTCACGTCCGGTACCGATGGATACGCTCGATAACGTCATTATCACGTTGTAACCTCTGCTGTTTCCCAGAATAGCGCGTGGCGAACACGCGCTATTCCCGGAAGCAGCGTCCCCCTTTTTTCCCAGGCCTGAGCTATATTCATGAAAGGCAAGGTAATAAAAAAGGGGATAACGATGTCCAAAACCACCAGGATCGTCACCTGGGTAGCAGGGATCTTCTTGTTGTTGATTGTGGTCGCCATCATCATCATCGCGACGTTCGACTGGAACCGCCTCAAACCGACCATCAACCAGAAAGTCTCCACTGAACTGAACCGGCCTTTCGCCATTCGCGGCGATCTCGGTGTGGTCTGGGAGCGTCAGAAAGACGAAACAGGCTGGCGCAGCTGGGTGCCCTGGCCGCACGTTCATGCCAACGATATTATTCTCGGCAATCCGCCCGATATTCCGGAAGTCACCATGGTCCACCTGCCGCGCGTGGAAGCGACGCTGGCACCGTTAGCGCTGCTGACGAAAACCGTCTATCTCCCGTGGATCAAACTGCAACAGCCCGACGCGCGGCTGATTCGCCTGTCAGAGAAGAACAACAACTGGACCTTTAATCTGGCCAGCAGCGGTGAGAAAGATCCCAATGCGCCGCCGTCGGCCTGGTCTTTCCGGCTGGATAATATTCTGTTCGATCGCGGGCGGATCGCTATCGATGACAAAGTCAGCAAAGCGGATATTGAGATCCTGGTCGATCCGCTGGGCAAACCGCTGCCGTTCAGCGAAGTCACCGGCACTAAAGGCAAAGACGAGAAAACCCGCGTGGGCGATTACGTCTTTGGCCTGAAGGCGAAAGGGCGCTACAACGAGCAACCTCTCACCGGGACCGGCAAAATTGGTGGCGTACTGGCGCTGCGCAGTGAAGGCACACCGTTCCCGGTGCAGGCGGATTTCCGCTCGGGCAACACCCGTGTGGCGTTTGTCGGCACGGTACATGACCCGATGAAAATGGGCGGCGTCGATTTGCAGCTCAAATTCTCCGGCGATTCGCTCGGCGAGCTGTACGACTTAACCGGCGTCCTGCTCCCGGATACGCCACCGTTTGAGACGGACGGGCGGCTGGTCGCCAAAATCGATACGGAAAAATCGTCGGTCTTTGATTACCGCAATTTTAATGGCCGCATCGGTGACAGCGACATTCACGGCTCGCTCGCTTATACCACCGGCAAACCGCGCCCGAAACTGGAAGGTGATGTGGAATCGCGCCAGCTTCGCCTCGCCGATCTCGGGCCGCTGATTGGCGTCGATTCGGGTAAAGGCGCTCAGCAATCCAAACGCTCTGAGCAGAAGAAAGGCGAGAAAGACATTCAGCCGTCGGACAAAGTGCTGCCGTACGACCGCTTTGAAACCGACAAATGGGACGTGATGGACGCCGATGTGCGCTTCAAGGGGCGCAAAATCGAGCACGGCAGCACGCTGCCGATAAGCGACCTCTCGACCCATATCATCCTGAAAAACGCCGATCTGCGCCTGCAGCCGCTGAAATTCGGACTGGCGGGCGGGACCATCTCCTCCAATATTCACCTCGAAGGCGATAAAAAGCCGATGCAGGGGCGGGCCGATATTCAGGCGCGCAGGCTGAAGCTGAAACAGCTGATGCCGAACGTGGAGCTGATGCAGAAAACCCTCGGTGAAATGAACGGTGATGCGGATATTCGTGGGGTGGGGAACTCCATCGCAGCGCTGCTTGGCAGCAGCAACGGGAATCTCAAACTGCTGATGAATGACGGCCTGGTGAGCCGCAACCTGATGGAGATCCTCGGGCTGAACGTCGGTAACTTTATCATCGGGCAGATTTTTGGTGATGATGAAGTGCGGGTGAACTGCGCGGCGGCCAATCTGGATCTGGTCAACGGCGTGGCGCGTCCGCAGATATTTGCCTTCGATACGGAAAATGCGGTGATCAACGTAACGGGGACGGCGAGCATGGCCTCGGAGCAGCTGGATTTAACCATCGATCCGGAGAGTAAAGGCTTCCGTATTATTACCCTGCGTTCACCGCTTTATGTGCGCGGTTCGTTCAAAAATCCACAGGCGGGTGTCAAAGCCGGGCCGTTGATTGCGCGCGGCGCTGTCGCGGCAGCGCTGGCAACGCTTGTCACGCCAGCGGCGGCTCTGCTGGCACTGATTTCACCGTCAGAAGGTGACACCAATCAGTGTCGGACGATTTTGTCGCAGATGAAAAAGTAACGAGGCGGGTGATGTTCTCAACCAGCCCTCTCCCGAATAAGAGAGGGTGAACAGAAAAAAACGGCAACCTTAGGTTGCCGTTTTTATTTATAACGACTGATGCCGCGTTTCGTGCGTCAACAGCAGCGCAATCAGCGTCAGTCCTGCCATCGCCGCCAGATATACGCCCACGTAGAACAGCCCATAGTTTGCCTGCAGCCAGGTGGCGATATACGGCGCGACAGAGGCACCCAGAATCGATGACACGTTATAGGAGAACGACGCGCCGGTGTAACGCACTTCGGTCGGGAACAGCTCCGGCAGCAGCGCACCCATCGGGCCAAAGGTCAGCCCCATCAGGCTCAAACCAATCAGTAAGTAAGCCATCACCAGCGCCGGACTACCGGAACCCAGCAGCGGTGGGAAGACAAACAGTGCGAAGAGAATAATCAGCGACGTAATCACGATCATGCTTGAGCGACGGCCAAATTTATCCGCCAGCAGCCCGGCGATCGGCACCATCACGCCAAAGCCGATCACCGCCATCATCAGCATCCACAGCACTTCATTGCGCGGCAGACCAAGGCCCACAGGTGCTGCTGCGGTACTGAAGGTCATGGAGTAGACCGTCATAATATAAAACAGCGTATAGGTCGCCAGCATGATGAAGGTGCCGAGTACCGTCACGCGAAGGTGTTTGGTCAGCAGCGTGCCCAGCGGGATTTTCACCTGCTTTTTCGCCGCCGCGACTTTGGCGAACACCGGCGTCTCATGCAGGGAAACGCGCACATACAGGCCGATCAGCACCAGCACTGCCGAGAAGATAAACGGAATACGCCAGCCCCAGCTCATGAACTGCTCGTCGGTCAGCAGCCAGGAGAGCAGCAGGAAGGTGCCGTTCGCGAAGAAGAAGCCAATCGGCGCGCCCAATTGCGGGAAAGAGCCGTACAGCGCGCGTTTACGCGGTGGCGCATTTTCTGTCGCCAGCAGCGCCGCGCCGCCCCACTCACCCCCAAGCCCCAGGCCCTGACCAAAACGCGCCAGCGCCAGCAGCATCGGTGCCAGAATACCGATCGTTTCGTAGGTCGGCAGCAGGCCAATCGCTACAGTAGAAATCCCCATCGTCAGCAGCGACGCTACCAGCGTCACTTTACGCCCGACGCGGTCGCCAAAGTGTCCGAAGACCGCCGAACCAATCGGGCGGGCAATAAAGGCGATGGCGAACGTAGCCAGCGATTGCAGCGTGGCAGCCGTCGGATCACCCTGCGGGAAGAAGATATGCGGAAAAACGATGACCGCGGCGGTTGCGTAAATATAGAAATCGAAGAATTCGATAGCGGTGCCAATCAGGGAGGCAACGACGACTTTATTACGCGAGTTTACCGGCGTGCTTTCCGGTTCTGAATCGAGAGTTGTGGCTGTGGCTTGCATAAAATTTTCTTATTGTTTGGTCTGACGAAAGGCCATATTACGCATAGCAAAAGCGACATTTCAATCTGTAACAAGGGCGCGAAGCGGTGAGAAAAGCAGCAAAAAGCGGATAATATTCAGGCTGACGAAATACCTTCCATGAAATGCTTCACAGAATTCAAATATCAGTTGATAAAACTGGTTTTTGGTTAAATAAAAGTTACAGGCTGGATTTATATGCTGAAATGGTGAATCGGGCTGAAACTTTGCATTCTTATTCAGCCCGATACGCCGTTTAGCGGTGGGTTTTGCCCGGCATTCGCGGGTCGTCTTTGTATTCGGCGGTGGCAATCCACGCGGCGCAGAACAGCGTCAGACGGGCGAAGAAGTAGAAGAACGCCATCAGACCGAGGACCGAGCCAAACGCCGCGCCAGACGGGGATTTCACCAGCGACGGCAGGGTGTACGTCATCACGATCTTAATCACTTCAAAGCCAATCGCGGCGATAAAGGTCCCACGGATCAGCGCTTTCTTGCGCGGACGGTGGCGCGGTAATCGCCAGAAGATCCAGAAGAACAGCAGATAGTTGGCAAAAATGGAGATCGCCAGACCAATCAGCCGCCAGGCGGGTTTCAGCCAGTCGATGTAATCCAGATAGAGCGCTGAAATGATCATCTGCTGAGCGGAACCGGCGACAGAGGTGATCGACAGCGTCACAACCAGGGCAACCAGCAGGCCAATCAGCGACACGAAATCGCGGAAATACTTAATCCAGATTTTCTCCTGATCCTGCGGCTTGCGCTCCCAGACGTCGCGCGACTGAGCGCGAATCGCCTCGCGCAGGTTCCCCATCCAGTTGATACCGGAATAGAGGGCAATCAGCAGCCCGACAATCCCCACGGTGGTACGCTGCTGCACCGCAGTGTTGATGGTGCTTTTCAGGGTGCCGGCCAGCGTCGGGTCGCTCACGTTAACCAGAATCTTGTTGAAGATGTCCTGCAAGAGCGTCGGGTGCGAGGCGAGGACAAAACCCGCCGCCGCAAATGACACCATCATAATTGGAATCATCGACAGGAAGGAGAAGTAGGTAATGGCCGCACCAAACTGGTTGCCCATGCGGTCGTTGAAGCGCTCTGCGGCGCGGATCAGGTGCGCAACCATCGGACGGCGCTGAATCTTTTGCGCGGTTCCGGTGACGGTCTCCAGCGCTTTGGTGGCTTTAGCGGCTGAGGGGCTTTTTTGCGGCTCAGATTCCATCTTTTTGATGGGTTCGTATTCCAGTTCTTGAGTGGGTCGTTGCGGGTTGTTTTCCGGCGTCACGCGCATTTTCCTTTTTTCGTTTGGCGGGAATTTATTGAATTATAGCTCGCGACTAATCAACGTAAGCTTTCATTATCGTCGTCAGCCATTCCATGAACAGATGAACCCGCCGCGAGAGATTGCGACGATGCGGGTAAATCAGCGAAACCGGCATCGGTTCGGCGCGGTATTGCGGCAGGATCTCGACCATTTTTTTGGCCTTTAGCGCTTCGCGCACGCCGACGCGCGGTACCTGAATAATCCCCAGTCCGGCGAGACACGCCGCGTGGTAGGTCTCGGTGCTGTTAACCGTTAAAATGCCGCCGGTCTTCACCCATTGGGTGGCATCGCCGTTATAAAACTCGAAACCCTGCGGGCGGGTACCCAGATTCAGCGCGTAATGAATCACCGCGTGGGAAGCCAGATCGTCCAGCGTCTCCGGATAGCCAAAACGCGCCAGATAGTCCGGGCTGGCGCAGTTAATGATCGACAGTTTACCCAGCGAGCGGGCGATTAAGCCCGAATCCTTCAGCGTGCCGACGCGTACCACGCAGTCAAATCCTTCACGGATGACATCGACCATCCGATCGCTGCTGCTTAATTCCAGCTCAATGCCGGGGTACTGCTGTAAAAAAGCGGGCAGTTTTGGGATGACTAAATTTCGCGCAACGCCAACGGGCATATCGACGCGCAATCGTCCGCTGATGCTGGTGGGATCATGCTGGAAAAGACCGTCCAGTTCGTCGAGGTTTGCCAGCAGATCTTTTGCCCGCTCGTAATAGACCATGCCGTCCTGCGTAAGGCTGACGCGACGCGTCGTGCGGTGCAAAAGCTGAGTACCGAGCAGGTTCTCCAGTGCCTGAATCTGGCGCGATACGCTACCTTTAGGAAGACCCAGCGTGTCCGCGGCGCGAGAAAAACTCTCCAGTTCCGCCACGCGGATGAAGAGCTGCATTGCGTGAATTTTATCCATAGGCTGCGCTCATTATTGTTATTAATGAAACAGTGAAGCGTTTTTGACCCTCTTTATTGATTTTCTATCACCTAATAAGCTCTTTCTCAATCGCCATATCAAACGAAACGAGGTTTCTCATGAGTGAACGTATTGCATTAGTGACAGGTGGCAGCCGTGGGCTGGGGAAAAACGCGGCGCTGAAGCTGGCTGCGAAGGGAACCGGAATCATCCTGACTTACCAGAGCAGCCAGAAAGAGGCGCAGGATGTTGTGCGCGAAATTGAATTAAAAGGGGTGAAAGCGGTGGCATTGCAGCTGAACGTCGGGGATACCTCGACCTTCGAACGTTTTGTCACTGAAGTCCGCTCCCAGCTTAAACATGTGTGGCAGCGCGATACCTTCGATTATTTATTAAACAACGCCGGAACCGGTTTATATGCCCCGTTTGCAGAGACCACCGAAGCGCAGTTTGATGACGCCCTGAACGTCCATTTCAAAGGCCCGTTCTTCCTGACCCAGCGCCTGCTGCCGCTGATTAAAGACGGCGGGCGTATCCTGAACGTCTCCAGCGGGCTGGCGCGCTTTGCGCAGCCTGGCTCCAGTACTTATGCGGCAATGAAAGGGGCGATGGAAGTGCTGACGCGCTATCAGGCCAAAGAGTTAGGCGCGCGTAAAATCACGGCCAATATTATCGCGCCGGGTGCGATTGAAACCGATTTTGGCGGCGGGCGGGTGCGCGATAATGTCCAGATCAATCAGATGGTGGCGTCGAACACCGCCCTTGGGCGCGTCGGGTTGCCGGATGACATTGGTGATGCTATCGCCGCGCTGCTGAGCGATGAGCTGGGCTGGATGAATGCGCAGCGCATCGAAGTTTCAGGCGGGATGTTCCTGTAAATCGTTAACGGCGCTGAGCGGTATATTCATGTTTTAACAGGCTGAATATCCAGTCGTTTTGCCAGCGCTCAGCAAGCCAGTAGTTTTCACGCAGCTCGCCTTCCAGCACAAAGCCCGTTTTTTCCAGCAGGGCGCGGGAGGCGAGGTTGCCCACCGTCACCGTGGCGGTGAGACGGCGAATTCCCCCCTCATTAAACGCGTAATCACACACGGCGCGCAGCGACTCATATCCGTAGCCTTTCCCCTGTGCGTGTGGGTCGAAAATAAATCCCACTTCGGCACAATCATTATCTCTGTGAATATATCCGGTGGCACCCAGCGGCGTTTGGCTGGCGGTGTCGCGCACGATAAGACACATCCAGTGCGCGCTACCTGGTTCCCACGGCTGGAGGCGTGGCTCAAAAGCCTCACGGATCACCGCAATAGGGCGCTTTTCGGCGATAAATCGCATCACATCGGGGTTTTGTTGCAGCGACAGGTAAAACGGCCAGTCCTGCTCCTCAACGGGCGAGCATGTCAGACGCGAAGTGGTGAGTACCGGCATTCGAATTCTCCCATAACTATTTTCAATGATTATAGAGCTGTCACTTTATTTCTCCATAATCTCAGTTATGGTTTAACAGCACATAAATAAAAGAAAAAATTGCCTTTAAGGCCAGCTTATTCTGCTTTGTAGTACGTTAAGGAAAATGATGACATCGGGTACTTCACACCACATCCGTGAACAATTTGAACAGTGTATTGGCATTATCCGCCACGCCTCCGTGGAGATCTTGCTGCTGCTGGATGTTCACGTCTCTGAAGGGAAAGATCCACGCTGGTTCCTGGAACAGCTCGATAATGCCCGCCTGGGTCTGGGCGGTTGGGGACCGGTAGCAAAACGGCTGAATCTGAATGACGCCGAAATGTCGGAATTCACGCTCCAGTTACGCCTTTTGCAGCAGCGCGTTCCGCAATATGAAAGCGGCCAGGACGTCAGCCAGAACCAGCTGATTGCCGCCGTGCGTTTCGTCACGGCGCTGGAGCATCTGCGGTTGCAGCAGCCGCTGCTGGGCTACAACACCGACCTGGCGCCAGGCAATGAATCCCTGCAATTGCAGGCCCATAAGCAGGTGCGCGCCCTTGAGCTGATGATTAAATCCTTGATCATGCAGGCGTGGCCCGATCCGGTGCGGCTCAATAACCATCTGAAAACCCTCTTCAATGCCGATCGAGTCCGGCGCTGGCTGAAGAACAGCGAACGCAACGATGTGCTGAGCGGCATGTTGTTCAGCGAAATGGCGCAGATGCTGGTGGATAAGAAAGAATTTAGCCGCTACTACTCGTCGCTGTTTAATGACCGAACGAATCTGACGTTGCTCGTTGAGCCGCGTAAAACCCTGCAGACTTTCCTCGATGATATCCGCCAGATCCGCAACATGCTGACGGTGCAGCAGGCGCTCAGCTCGGCGCAACTTCTGCTGCTCGATAATTACTACGCCCAGATAGCGGGGCCGATTCAGCGGGCGTTTGAAGAGGGACGCACGCGCATCAACCCGACAGGGCTGATGGCGGTCGATGCCAGCGAACTGCACAGCTTCTGGGAAAATGCGCAGAAAATGGATCGGCAGACCGGCGGCGATCTGTTTGAAATTCGCGACAGCATTGAAAAACCGACGCAACGCACGCCGCGCACGCCTGAACAGCGCGATCAGCTGATCTCCAGCGCGCTCTGGGGCGCCGTGGGGGTGATGGTGCTCGCGATTATTGCTGGCGGAGTGTGGCTGGTGACCAGCGGCACGCCTTCGTCGGCGGCGGCGAATGTCAGCCCCGAGCCGCAGCAGGTGGCGAAAGAGATGCGCGAAGCGCCGTCCTCACGGGAAAAACTGACCCGTATGGGCGTGACCTGGGATGAGAACAATTTCCGCTCGGCCATCGATCGCAACGACACGCGTGCGGCGCTGCTGTTCCTGCAGGGCGGGATGGACTGGAAATTGGCCTGGACCGAGCAGGCGATGTCCGCCGGGTACGATGACGTGCTGGAGGTATTGCTGCGCTATCGCCTGCAAATGGTAGAGCAGAAACCATGCCGTCGGTTTATCGCCACTCTGAGCCATGCGATGTCGAACGGGGAGGCGATGACCTCCATGCGCAAGCAATATCTCCAGGCGTTCTGTACGGTGCCCGCCGTCGTGCAGCGTCAGAAATATGAAGCCGACCAGGCTAAGCGACGTGCTCAGGCGCAGCCGGATGCCAGCAGCAAAAAATGGCAGTCTATTCAGACCGCCATTTATGATGTGATTCGGTAAACCGGCTCCTGCGGCCCTCTCCCGAAAGGGGGAGGGGAAATCACGGTTCGCCGTACAATCCAATCAACCGTCTCACTACGCCGTTGGTCCAGCCAAAACCATCCTGCAACGGATATTCGCCCCCGCCCCCTTCGCGCGGGGTGCTGCTGGCGATGTGATATTTCTCGATCAGCTTGTGGTGCGTTTTGTAGAAGTGATTCACCGTTTGCAGCCAGCTCCAGGCGATCTCATCGCCGAGCGAATCATTGCCGTACTGCTTAAATCCCTGAATCGCCATCCACTGTAGCGGCGCCCAGCCGTTCGGTTTATCCCACTGCTCGCCCGTTTCGTGTTCGGTGGCGAGTATCCCGCCTGGGGTCAGCAGGCGCGCTTTCACCGTATCGGCCAGCCGGTCGGCCTGTTCGTGGGTAGACATCCCAACGTACAACGGCACAATGCTGGCGGCAGAGAATAGCCCCATCTCTTCCCGACGCCAGTCATAATCGCGATAACAGCCGTTTTCGTCGTCCCACAGGAAGCGGTTCACGGCCGCGCGGCGGTCATTCGCTTTCTGGCGGAAGGCGGTTTCGGTCTCTTTATCGCCTTTTGCGGCGGAGATGTTGGCGATGGCGCTTTCCAGCTTAAACAGGAACGCATTCAGATCGATCGGGATAAACTGCGTGGTGCGAATGCTGGCGAGACGCCCGGCATCGCGCAGCCAGCGGGAGGAGTAGTCCCAGCCCGACGCCGCGCCCGCGCGCAGATCCCGATAGACTTCGTTTGGTGGTCGCCCCGAATGTTTGGCCGTTTCCACGTCTTCTATCCAGGACTCGTCACGCGGCGTGTCGCGGTCGTCCCAGTAGCGGTTGAGCAGCGAGCCGTCCGGCATGCGCACCACGTGGCGATAGGCCTGATTCAGCACCAGCGATTCCGCACCATCCATCCAGAAGGCGTACTCCATCAGCAGGTGGTCCAGATAACGTTTCGCGCCGCGCACGCCGTCCTCTTCGAACAGCTCAACCATCAGGGCAAAGACCGGCGGCTGCGAGCGGCTGAGATAATAGGTGCGATTCCCGTTAGGAATATGGCCGTAACGTTCAATCATCCACGCAAAGTTGTCGGCCATACATTTGAGCAGGTCGTTGCGCCCACTCTCCGCCAGCCCGAGCATGGTGAAATAGGAGTCCCAGTAGTAGGTCTCGCTAAAACGCCCGCCGGGCACGATGTACGCCTGTGGCAGCGCCAGCAGGGATGACCACGGAATATGGTCCTGCGGCTCGCGCGTCAACACTGGCCACAGATTATCAATGTGCTCTTTCAGCGAAAGACTCGGGTCGGAGACATACTCAGTGGTCAGCGACTCGGGCATCCAGAAGTGGTTTTCGACAAAGCGCTTCAGGTCGAAATCCCGGTGGCGTCGCACCTTACGGTAGCGAATAAGGATATCGAGCGGATCCATTTTTGGCGCGCAGTCGGGGAAGGTTTTGCTATCAGCAAACAGACGCGTCGACTGAACGTGTTCAAAAAGTTCTAGATAGCGATCGGCAGGCGTGAGCGCGTCAGACGCGGGCAGCCCTTCGATCATTTCGGGTTCCGGTTCCGCCTCGATCATCTCATCCAGTTTCAACTCGCAGGGATCGGTTTCGTAGCGAATCTCTTCCGCAATCTCGAACTCGACGATATCTGCAGCGTGTAATTTCTGGTTGAACATGGTGGTTAGGACCTCCGGTTTGCGTCGTCACACATACGGGTGTTTCCCGGGCATCTTCTAAGCTTAGACACTCGCTTCGGTGTGTGAAGGACGAAGTGTGCGGTGGATCACGTTTTGGTTTATCGCCTGGTTGGAGTAAATCAGGGATATCTGTTTGATTTTTCGGTTTTTAATCGCAGTGATAATCGCGAGAGGCGCCAGAGAAATTCAGAGCATTCGTTTTGCAACGATTTATGAATGATCAAACAAAATGCCCCTCGGGAGAGGGGCATTGGGGATTAACGCATGGTGACAAACTCTTCCGCCGCGGTCGGGTGGATCGCCACGGTATTGTCAAAGTCTTTCTTGGTGGCACCCATTTTCAGCGCCACCGCAAAGCCCTGCAGGATTTCATCCATGCCGAAGCCGATGCCGTGAATACCGACGATTTTCTCTTCCGGGCCGACGCACACCAGTTTCATGCGGCACGGCTGGCGGTGAGAGGTGACTGCGGTGTACATCGCCGTAAAGGACGATTTATACACTTTCACCTGGTCGTCGCCGTGCAGCTCGCGCGCCTGCGGCTCGGTTAAACCGACGGTGCCGATTGGCGGGTGGCTGAAGACCACGGTCGGGATATTGCTGTAATCCAGATGGTCGTCCGGCTTGTTGTTGAACAGACGCTCGGACAGGCGACGGCCAGCGGCGACGGCAACCGGCGTCAGCTCGACCGCACCGGTGTTATCACCGACCGCATAAATTCCTGGAACACTGGTGTTCTGGAACTTATCGACAACGATGTAGCCTTTGTCGTTGGTTTTCACGCCGGTTACGGCCAGGTTGAAATTGTCATTCGCCGGTTCGCGGCCAATCGCCCAGATCAGGCAGTCGACGGTCTGGCTGCGGCCATCTTCCAGCTCCAGCGTCAGGCTGCCGTCGGCGTTTTTCACCACCGCTTTTGGCACGGCGTTGGTGTGCAGTTTTGGCCCTTCGGCGTTCATCACTTCAACCAGCGTCTCTACGATCAGCGGATCAAAGCTGCGCAGCGGCGCGTGTTTACGCACGAACAGGTGCGCTTCGGCGCCCAGGCCGTTAATCACGCCTGCCAGCTCAACGGCGATGTAACCCGCACCCACTACTGCAACGCGTTTTGGCAGCGCAGGCAGTTCGAAGAAACCGTCGGAGTCGATGCCGTACTCCACGCCCGGAATGTCCGGGTGGCTCGGACGGCCGCCGGTGGCGATCAGGATATGATCGGCAGTGATCGTCTCGCCGTTCACTTCGATCGTTTTCGCATCGACGAAGCGCGCAAAGCCACGGATCACATCGACATTGTTTTTGCCCAGCACGTTGTCATACGAAGTATGGATGCGGTCAATGTAAGCGGTACGGCTGGCAATCAGCTTGTCCCAGTCGAAGTGATTAATGGTGGTGTCGAAACCGTAATCCGGGCCGTACATATGGATGGCCTCGCGGATTTGTGCGGCGTGCCACATCACTTTTTTCGGTACACAACCGACGTTCACGCAGGTGCCGCCCAGCTCTTTGGCTTCAATCAGCGCACATTTTTGGCCGTACATGGCTGCACGGTTAATAGAGGCGATACCGCCACTGCCGCCGCCAATGGCGATGTAGTCATAATGCTTGCTCATGGGTCATATCCTTAATTTCTGATTGCCGCGATTGTATACCTGAAATCAATAGGTTCCACCGATGACTGCGATTACTCAGGCACGATCCAGCTGACGGTCGCGTGGCCATGACCACTCGGCACCAGCGTTTTGTGCAGCCACGGCAGCACGTTGTTCATTTGCGTTTCGAGCTTCCACGGTGGGTTGATGACGATCATCCCGGACGCGGTCATGCCGCGCTGATCGCTGTCCGGACGCACCGCCAGTTCGATCTGCATGATTTTGCGGATACCGGTCGCTTCCAGCTCTTTGATCATACGTTTGATTTGCGCGCGCAGGACCACCGGATACCACAGGGCATAGGTGCCGGTCGCGAAGCGTTTGTAGCCTTCGTTGATGCCGGTCACAACGGCCTGATAGTCGGTTTTAATTTCATACGGCGGGTCGATGAGCACCAGACCGCGACGGGAGATCGGCGGCAGTTTGGATTTCAGCTGCTGGTAGCCGTCGGCTTTTTCCACGCGTGCGCGGTCATCCTTCTGGAACTCGGAACGCAGCAGCGGGAAATCGCTCGGATGCAGCTCAGTCAGCTGGAGGCTGTCCTGCTCGCGCAGCAGCTGGCGCGCAATCAGCGGCGAGCCAGGGTAGTAGCGCAGCTGGCCGCTGCGGTTGAAATGGTTCACCACGCTGATGTACGGCTCCAGCTCAGCAGGAAGATCGTCCTGCTGCCAGATGCGGGCGATACCTTCCAGATATTCACCGGTGCGCTCTGCGTGCTGGCTGCTGAGCTGATAGCGGCCCGCGCCCGCGTGGGTGTCCAGATAGAGAAACGGCTTATCTTTCTCTTTCAGAGATTCAATAATCAGACTCTGAACGGTGTGCTTGAGGACATCGGCGTGGTTGCCCGCGTGGAAGCTGTGGCGATAACTGAGCATGGGTAAAGGTGTTCCAGGTAATAAACGATTTGCCACAGTTTACAGCAGAACGCTGCAGATTACCCGTAGGCCCGGTAAGTGCAGCGCCTGGCATTGAAATTCACTACACTTATCCCCATTACAGAAACAATATGCCCAGCGCCGGATGCGCGCTTCATTCACCTCATTCAACAGGACAGCGCTTATGACCAATCCATTACTCACGCCTTTTTCGTTGCCGCCCTTTTCTAAAATCCTCCCTGAACACGTTGTCCCGGCTGTAACTCAGTCGCTGGATAATTGTCGCGAGGCGGTAGAGCGAGTGGTCGCGCAGGGCGCGCCGTACACCTGGGATAACCTGTGCCAGCGCCTGGCGGAAGTGGATGACGTACTGGGTCGCATTTTCTCGCCGGTGAGCCATCTTAATTCGGTGAAAAATAGCCCGGAACTGCGCGAAGCCTATGAACAAACCCTGCCGCTGCTCTCTGAGTACAGCACCTGGGTCGGCCAGCACGAAGGGTTGTATAACGCCTATCGCGATCTGCGCGATGGCGAAAACTACGCAAAACTGGATACTGCCCAGAAGAAAGCGGTCGATAACGCGCTGCGTGATTTTGAGCTGTCAGGCATTGGCCTGCCAAAAGAGAAACAGCAGCGCTACGGCGAAATCGCTGCGCGTCTGTCTGAGCTAGGCAACCAGTACAGCAACAATGTACTTGACGCCACCATGGGCTGGTCAAAACTGATCACCGATGAAGCCGAGCTGGCAGGTATGCCGGAAAGCGCGCTGGCCGCCGCCAAAGCGCAGGCCGAAGCGAAAGAGCAGGAAGGCTATCTGCTGACGCTGGATATCCCGAGCTATCTGCCAGTGATGACGTACTGCGACAACCAGGCGCTGCGTGAAGAACTCTACCGCGCGTACAGCACCCGCGCCTCTGACCAGGGGCCGAACGCCGGTAAATGGGATAACAGCCCGGTAATGGCCGAAATCCTCGCCCTGCGCCACGAGCTGGCGCAACTGCTGGGCTTCGACAGCTACGCCGAAAAATCCCTCGCCACCAAAATGGCGGAAAACCCACAGCAGGTGCTTGATTTCTTAACCGATCTGGCAAAACGCGCGCGTCCACAGGGTGAAAAAGAGCTGGCCCAGCTGCGTGCATTCGCTAAAGCGGAGTGCGGCGTTGATGAGCTGCAGCCGTGGGATATCGCCTACTACAGCGAAAAACAGAAACAGCATCTCTACAGCATCAGCGACGAGCAGCTGCGCCCGTACTTCCCGGAAAGCAAAGCCGTGAATGGCCTGTTCGAAGTGGTGAAACGCATTTACGGCATTACCGCAAAAGAGCGTCACGACGTGGAAGTGTGGCACCCGGAAGTGCGATTCTTCGAGCTGTACGATGAGAAAAACGAATTGCGCGGCAGTTTCTATCTGGATCTGTATGCGCGAGAAAACAAACGTGGCGGCGCGTGGATGGACGACTGCGTCGGCCAGATGCGTAAAGCGGACGGCTCGCTGCAAAAACCGGTCGCCTACCTGACCTGTAACTTTAACCGTCCGGTAAACGGTAAACCGGCGCTGTTCACGCATGACGAAGTGATCACCCTGTTCCATGAATTCGGTCACGGCCTGCACCATATGCTGACCCGTATCGAAGCGGCGGGCGTTTCTGGCATCAGCGGTGTGCCGTGGGATGCCGTCGAGCTGCCGAGCCAGTTTATGGAAAACTGGTGCTGGGAGCCGGACGCACTGGCGTTTATCTCCGGTCACTACGAAACCGGCGAACCGCTGCCGAAAGCGTTGCTGGATAAAATGCTGGCGGCGAAAAACTACCAGGCAGCGATGTTTATCCTGCGTCAGCTGGAGTTCGGTCTGTTCGATTTCCGTCTGCACGCCGAGTTCAGCCCGGAGCAGGGCGCGAAAATCCTCGAAACCCTCGGCGAAATCAAGAAGCAGGTGGCGCTCATTCCGGGTCCATCATGGGGCCGTTTCCCGCATGCCTTCAGCCATATCTTCGCGGGCGGTTATGCGGCGGGTTACTACAGCTACCTGTGGGCCGACGTTCTGGCAGCCGATGCGTTCTCTCGCTTCGAAGAAGAGGGGATTTTCAACCGTGATACCGGTCAGTCGTTCCTGGATAACATCCTGACGCGCGGCGGTTCCGAAGAGCCGATGGAGCTGTTCAAACGCTTCCGTGGCCGCGAGCCGCAGCTGGATGCGATGCTGGAACATTACGGAATCAAAGGCTAATCGCGTTCGTGAAAATTTGTTTGATAGATGAAACAGGCGCCGGAGACGGCGCCTTATCTGTTCTGGCTGCCCGCTGGGGGCTTGAGCACGATGCCGATAATCTGATGGCGCTGGTGATGACGCCGGAACATCTGGAACTGCGCAAATGCGATGAGCCAAAGCTTGGCGGGATCTTTGTCGATTTTGTTGGCGGTGCGATGGCGCATCGCCGCAAGTTTGGCGGCGGTCGCGGTGAAGCTGTGGCGAAGGCGGTCGGCGTGAAGGGCAGCTATCTGCCGGACGTGGTGGACGCGACGGCAGGGCTGGGGCGGGATGCCTTTGTGCTGGCGTCTGTAGGCTGCCGTGTGCGGATGCTTGAGCGTAACCCGGTGGTCGCTGCACTCCTTGACGATGGTCTGGCGCGTGGCTATGCCGACCCGGAGATAGGCCCGTGGTTGCAGGAACGCCTGCAGCTGATCCACGCCTCCAGCCTGACGGCGCTCACAGATATCACGCCGCGCCCGCAGGTGGTCTATCTCGACCCGATGTTCCCGCATAAGCAGAAGAGTGCGCTGGTAAAGAAAGAGATGCGCGTGTTTCAGTCGCTGGTGGGACCGGATCTGGATGCGGATGGATTGCTTGAACCCGCACGCCTGCTGGCGACCAAACGGGTGGTGGTGAAGCGCCCGGACTACGCACCGCCGCTGGCGGATGTGGCAACAACAAACGCGGTGGTCACGAAAGGGCATCGGTTTGATATTTATTCAGGCACGCCAGAATAACAAAGCCCGGTGACGTTTACGCGCACCGGGCCTACACATCTGATCATCGGCCGGGCAAACGCTAGCGCTGCCCGGCAATGTCAAACTTACTCGTCTTCTTCATCTCGCAGCGGAACAATCAGCATATCCACGTGGACGGTGTTGATCAGCTGGCGCGCGGAGGACATCAGTTTGCTCCAGAAATCCTGGTGATGGCCGCAAACGACCAGGTCCATATCGTATTTCTTAATCGCATCAACCAGCACCTGACCCAGATCGCCGCTGCCGCTGAGGGTTTCGGTGATCGGATAGCCTGCGTTGGTGGAGAGCTCAGACAGCGCGTGGTGAGTCTCTTCGGAGATGCGTTTTTGCATATCGCCAAGATTGACGTCGATAAGACCGGTGTAGAGATCGGAGTAATTCACATCAACGTGAATCAAAGAAACTTTCGCGTTGTATGGGCGTGCCATGGATACCGCTTTATCAACCAGCACTTTGCTCTCCGGGGAGAGGTCTACCGCGATGAGAATGTGTTTGTAAGCCATAGTGTTACTCCTTCCTTAAGTTATCGATGACTATCAGGTAAGCCGTCGCCTTTATGTCTTCATTACGGCCCAGTTCAACAAATTTTTCAAGCTTTGGTGTTGATAACGATTAACCTTGTGGCAAAAAAATTAACGGATCTCCTACACTATTTAATGAGCCGTTCGGATATTAAAACGTGAACCCGATCGACTTTCGTCATTCTTTCACTGATCTGTCTGTCAGGGCATTGGGGTGCGGTTGTCCAGAGGCCTTGCTTCGTGGGCGGGCGCCGGGGAGGAAGTATGATTAGCACCGTCGCATTGTTTTGGGCGTTATGTGTGGTTTGCATAGTGAATATGGCGCGTTATTTCTCATCGTTACGCGCGCTGTTAGTGGTACTTCGTGGTTGCGATCCGTTGCTTTATCAGTATGTGGATGGTGGAGGCTTCTTCACGTCGCATGGACAGCCCAGCAAACAGATGCGTCTGGTGTGGTACATCTACGCCCAGCGCTATCGCGATCATCATGACGACGAATTTATCCGTCGCTGTGAGCGCTTGCGTCGTCAGTTCATTTTAACCAGCGCCCTGTGCGGGCTGGTGGTGGTGAGTATGGTGGCGCTGGTCATCTGGCATTAAGCCAAAAAAAAGCGGGTCAGTTTCCTGACCCGCTTTTTCATTGCTTATCCTGCGTTAAATCAGTTTCAGCGAGATCCAGTACAGACCGCCTGAAAGCAGAATGGACGCCGGGAGGGTGAACACCCAGGCCATCAGGATGTTGGTCACGGTTTTACGCTGCAAACCGCCGCCATCAACAATCATAGTACCGGCAACCGAAGAAGACAGAACGTGGGTCGTTGAAACCGGCATACCGGTGTAGCTCGCCAGACCGATAGACACAGCCGCTGTCATCTGCGCGGACATACCCTGCGCATACGTCATGCCTTTCTTACCAATCTTCTCGCCGATGGTGGTCGCCACACGACGCCAGCCAATCATGGTGCCGATACCCAGTGCCAGCGCGACCGCCATGATGATCCAGATAGGCGCGTACTCGATGGTATTGAGCATATCGCTTTTCAGTTTCTTCAGCAGACGCTGGTCATCAGCGTTCACTTCCGGCAGCTTCGCCACTTTATCGGTCACATCAGAGATGCACAGCATAATGCGACGCATCTGACCACGTTGTTCTACGGTCAGTTTGTCATAGCTTTCGATATCGCCCAGCATCCCTTTCGCACGTTCCAGCGCGTTAATCGCGTTGGCCGGGTGGCAGTGGAACTCGCCCGGTGCGGTTGCAGCGCCTGGCTCTGGAGAAGGAATCAGCTGGTCAACGCCGGTGGCTTTCTTCAGCAGATCAGGGTGCTGCTGGAAGTAAACTTCGACGTTGTTGACGGCGTCACGGGTACGGGTGATTTCGTATCCGGTGGCATTCATGTTAACCACGAAACCTGCCGGAGCCACGCCAATCAAAACCAGCATGACCAGGCCGATGCCTTTCTGACCGTCGTTTGCGCCGTGAGAGAAGGCGACGCCGATAGCGGAAATAATCAGTGCAATACGGGTCCAGAACGGTGGCTTCTTCTTGCCATCTTTCTTTTCACGCTCTGCGGGTGTCAGGTGAATACGGGCGCGTTTTTTGGTACCGCTCCAGTAACGACGCAGGATGAAAATCAATCCACCTGCCACGACCAGACCCACAATAGGGGAGATAATCAGGGAGCCGAAGATCCCGACAACTTTAGGAATGTTCAGCGCATCAACCACAGACGTACCGGTCATGAGGGCATTGGTTAAACCGATACCGATAATCGCGCCAATCAGCGTATGAGAACTGGATGCAGGCAGGCCGAAATACCAGGTACCGAGGTTCCAGATAATGGCGGCAAGCAGCATTGAAAACACCATGGCGAGACCATGGCCTGAACTCACGTTCAGTAACAGGTCCGTTGGTAGCATGTGCACAATGGCATAGGCTACGCTGAGACCTCCGAGGAGAACACCAAAGAAGTTAAATACAGCCGCCATAACAACCGCTACTTGCGATCGCATTGCGCGAGTGTAGATAACCGTTGCGACTGCGTTCGCAGTGTCGTGGAAGCCATTGATAGCTTCGTAAAACAGTACAAATGCCAGAGCAAGCAATAGTAAAAGCCCGGTATGTAAATCCAGACCAGCAAACAAATGTAGCATAGGACGTTACGCCATTTTGGAGGACATGAACGCGGCGCATTATCCAGGACAAATGCGCAACGGGCAAAGTGAAATATAGCTTTTTTTTGATATACCTTCTGCTTTGTTTGCGTCTGGTAAAGAAATATATTTTATATTTCAATTAAATGACTGACATATCGGTTTTTTGCGCTGGTGCGACCACATAGGAAACTTTACAATTCGAGCCTGTTAAACAAGAGGATTTCGACGTGGAAAGGTTTGATGCCGTAATTATTGGCGCCGGTGCGGCGGGAATGTTCTGTGCGGCCATGGCCGGACAGGCGGGTCGTCGTGTGCTGTTGCTGGATAATGGCAAGAAACCCGGCCGAAAGATCCTGATGTCTGGCGGGGGTCGCTGTAACTTTACTAATTTATATGTCGAACCCGCCGCGTATTTGAGTCAAAACCGTCATTTTTGCAAATCTGCTCTGGCGCGCTATACCCAGTGGGACTTTATCGATCTGGTGGGTAAACACGGCATTGCGTGGCACGAAAAGACGCTCGGTCAGCTGTTCTGCGATGACTCCGCGCAGCAGATTGTCGATATGCTGGTGGCCGAATGCGAGAAGGGCGGTGTGACCACACGCCTGCGTACCGAGGTGCTGAGCGTCTCGCGTGACGACAGCGGCTACACGCTGGAGCTGAACGGTGACACGGTCAGCGCGGACAAACTGGTGATCGCCAGCGGTGGTCTGTCGATGCCGGGGCTGGGCGCAACGCCGTTCGGCTATAAAATCGCCGAACAGTTTGGCCTGAAAGTCCTGCCGACCCGCGCCGGTCTGGTGCCGTTCACCCTGCACAAACCGCTGCTGGAGCAGCTTCAGACCCTTTCCGGCGTGTCGGTGGCATCGACCATTACCGCCGAAGACGGCACCCTTTTCCGCGAAAACCTGCTGTTCACGCACCGTGGCCTGTCAGGCCCGGCCGTGCTGCAAATCTCCAGCTACTGGCAGCCGGGGGAATTTGTGACGGTGAATTTAGTCCCGGACTGCGATCTGGCGGCGTTCCTCGATGAACAAAGGGCCGCGCATCCGAATCAAAGCCTGAAAAACACGCTGGCGATGCAGCTGCCGAAGCGTCTGATTGAGTGCCTGCAACTGCTGGGACAGATCCCGGACGTCACCCTCAAGCAGCTCAACGTGCGCGATCAGCAGGCGCTGGTCGAGACGCTGACCCACTGGCGCGTTCAGCCAAACGGCACCGAAGGCTATCGCACGGCGGAAGTGACGCTTGGCGGCGTGGACACGGATGAACTCTCGTCCCGTACGATGGAGGCCCGTAACGTCCCTGGGCTCTATTTTATTGGTGAAGTGATGGACGTGACGGGCTGGCTGGGCGGATATAACTTCCAGTGGGCCTGGGCGAGCGCCTGGGCCTGTGCGCAGGCGCTGGCGGAATAAGCGGCACTGAAAAAGCCCGAAGCCATTCGGGCTGATATCGTGAGAATACGGACTTTCCCGCTACTCTTCCTGCAATTAGCAGGTATCCTTAGGGATCTGTTGTTGGTCGTTCATTTTTCGATTTCGCGGATCTCACCACACTATGCAAAAAATGTTAAGAATGCCGCTGCTACTGGCATTGTTGTCGTGTCTGATACTGACGCCCTTTTTCTCTCATGCAGATGACGCGCCAACGCAAACCGAGGCGGAGCAGCCTGTAAAGGTCAACGTCAGCACGGCGCTGCCTGCGCTGCAAAAACGCCTGGATACCCTCAAGCAGCAGGTCTCTGCGGTCAAAACCGACAAGAAATTCACCGCCCTGAATGACGATGCCCTTAAGCTTGCCGAAGACGCGAACAAACTGGCCGTTATCCTTGCGCCGCAGCTGACGCAGATTCAGGCGCAGCTCGACGTACTCGGCCCGGCGCCCGCTCCGGGCACCGTTACCGAAACGGCGCAGGTGGTTGGCCAGCGTAAGCAGCTCAATAACAGTAAAACGCTGCTAACGACGCAGATTGAACAGATCAAAGCCATCGCCGTTAACGCCCAGAATCTCTCCAGCCAAATCTACGGGCTGCGCCGTGATGCGCTGAAAACGCAGATTGCCCTGAATACCGGCAGCATTTTGGGTGAGAAATTCTGGTCGCCTTTGATTTCCCCTAACGAGAAAGACACGCAGCGGTTTGACGAATTCGGCTCGCAGATCGGCGATGCCTGGGATCAGGCCTGGAGCGAAGACTGGTATATCGGTTCCGGCTTCTATCTGCTGTTAGCGCTGGTGATCGGCCTGTTCGGGCGCAAGGCGCTGGACAAACCGATGAACTGGATCTTGCCGCGCTGGCTGCCGCAGGGACGTTTTCGCCGCAGCTTCCTGGCCTGTTTCACGACGCTGAGCACCACGGTGACGCTCGGCATCAGCATGCAACTGCTGTGCTATATCTTCACACGTTTGCCAGACACGTCCCGTCTGGTGCTGGATTTTGCCGATCAGTTAGTTGAGCTGACCTATTTCTCGGCGGTGATTGCCGGGCTGGGTATCGCGCTGCTGTCGAACAGCCATCCGTCGTGGCGTCTGCCGGGTATCGCCGACTCGCTGGCGAAAACGCTCGCCTCGTTCCCGATCCTGCTGGCGGCGTTTATCTTTATCTTCGGCATTATCGAGCAGCTCAACGGGCTGGTCGGGTCGAGCATTGATGCAACGCTGTTTGGCAACGGCTTGTCAGCGCTGCTGGTGGCGCTCAACTGCCTGATCGCCCCCATCCGCGTTAACCGTATGCGCCGTAAAATGCGCGCCGAAGGCGAGCAAACCGAGGCGCGCTCGACGATGGCGGGGCTGATCCATCTGGTGATCAGCCTGACGGCGTTTGTCATTCTGATTGCTCTGCTGATTGGCTACATCCCGCTGGCGCGATTTGTTACCTTCGAACTGCTGTGGATTGGCCTGGTGGTCAGCTGCCTGTACCTGCTGATTCATTTCGTGGTGGATTTGTGCGAGGCGGTGTTCTCGCCCACGACCCACAGCGGCAAGATTTTACAAAGCACCCTCAGCCTCAATGAGCGCCATCTGTCGCTGGCCTCCACGCTGTTTTCTGCGCTGGGTAAAACCACGCTGCTGCTGATGGCCGTGGTGGCGCTGCTGAACGGCACCTTTGGCACCACCACGCCGCTCGAATTAGTCAGCAAAATCGCGGATATCTGGGGCGGTAAGGGCCTCGAGAGTATGAATATTATCCCGGCGCACGCGGTGAATGCCGTGGTGTGCCTGGTGGTCGGGTGGTATATCCTTCGCTCCTCGCGCCGCTGGCTGGATCACGATTTCCTGCCGAAAACCACGATGGACAGAGGGCTTCGCGCCTCGCTGGTGACGCTCTTTACCAACGTCGGCTACGTGCTCCTCATTATGCTCACCCTGTCGATGCTCGGCATTGAGTGGAACCGTCTGGCGTGGATCGTCAGCGCCCTGTCGGTCGGTATCGGTTTTGGCCTGCAGGAGATTGTGAAGAACTTTATCTCCGGTCTGATTCTGCTGACGGAACGTCCGGTAAAAGTGGGGGATCTGGTGAGTATCAGCGGCGTCGAAGGGGATATTCGCCGCATCAACGTTCGTGCGACAGAGATTCAGCTCGGCGATAAATCAACGGTGATCGTGCCGAACTCGCAGCTGATTTCCCAGAACGTGCGTAACGCTACCATGGGCAATGCGCAGGGCGTGGCGACCATCACGCTGACCTTCCCGCTGGATATCGATCCGGAGCAGGTGCGTAATTTGCTGCTGGATGCCTATACCCTGCATGAGTCGATTCTGGAAGCGCCTGCGCCGTCGGTCAGTTTCAAGGAGCTGGGGCCGAACGGGATTGTGCTCAGCGTGACCGGGTATGTAAACAGCCCGCGTATGGTCAGCTCCACGCGCAGCGATTTGCTGTATGAGATCCTCAAAATGCTGCGTGCGGCGGGCATTAGTCTGAGCCAGACTCAAACGATGGTGCTGGAGCAGCCGCATAAAATCACGCCAGTGGAAGAGGCGTAAACTCTCGTTTATCCCGTCGCAGCCTGACGGTGATAAACTTCTTCAGGGCTGGCAACGGCCCACTTTTCATCTTGTCTGTTTTTGAATTCTGCATGGTGTGTGTTTTGTTCTTAAAAAGGGTTTTGTAATGACATCTGCTCATCTCGGTTTCCCGACGGAAACCGTTGTTGTATTCGTGGTGATGGCGGTGGGGGCGATGTTTATCGATCTCTTCATGCATCGTCACGACAAACCGGTCTCGCTGAAAAGCGCTGTGATGTGGTCCATTTTCTGGCTCATGTTAGCGATGGCGTTTGCCGGGTTCCTGTACGTTCACCACGGCGCCGAAATGGCGAGCCTGTTCCTCACGGGTTATGCGCTGGAAGAGGTGCTGTCCGTCGATAACCTGTTCGTGATGATGGCGATTTTTGCCTGGTTTGGCGTACCGGATAAATACCGTCACCGCGTGCTCTACTGGGGCGTGCTTGGGGCGATTGTCTTCCGTGGGATTTTCGTGGCGATCGGCACCAGCCTGTTGAGCCTTGGGCCGTACGTCGAAGTGATTTTTGCGCTGGTGGTAGGCTGGACCGCGCTGATGATGCTCCGTCGTAACGAAGAGAGCGACGAGGTCGAGGACTATTCTCACCATCTGGCTTATCGGCTGGTGAAACGCTTTTATCCGGTCTGGCCGAAGATCAGCAGCAACGCGTTTCTGCTGACCCAGAAAGAGGTGGACGCCGAGCTGGAAAAACCGGAAAACCAGGATGTGATGGTAGGCCGCGTGAAGAAAGCCAAGCGCTACGCCACGCCGCTGCTGCTGTGTGTGGCGGTGGTGGAGCTGTCGGACGTGATGTTTGCCTTCGACTCCGTGCCCGCGATTATCGCCGTCAGCCGTGAACCGCTGATTATTTACAGCGCCATGATGTTTGCGATCCTCGGCCTGCGTACGCTCTATTTCGTGCTGGAAGCGATGAAGCAGTATCTGGTCCATCTGGAGAAATCGGTGGTACTGCTGCTGTTCTTCGTGGCGTTCAAGCTGGGGCTAAATGCGACCGACCACTTCTGGCATCACGGCTATAACATCACCGCGAACATGAGCCTGTTTGTGGTGTTGGGCGTGCTGGCGTTAGGGATCATTGCCAGCGTGGTGTTCCCCGGGAAACGAGCGGCCTGACGCCCTTATCCCGGCTCTCTCCACAGTGAGAGGGGACAAAAACTAAAACGGCAACCCAGGGTTGCCGTTTTGCATTTATTTAATAGGCGAATGACGTCGCGCTCTTGGCGGATGGAAATGCCGCCAGTGCGGGTCCTGCGCTGCGGCCAGCAGTTCATGATCGCCACGCGTATCGCCCCAGGCGCGCAGGTGGTAATCGTTAAGATTGCCGTAAACCCGCTCCAGCCGCGCCACTTTCTGCGCGCAGCGACAGTTATGCCCGGTGATGCGGCCGGTCAGTTTCCCGTCCACCACTTCCAGCTGCGTACCAATCAGTTTAATGCCGAGCTTATCGGCCCACGGCTGCAATACCAGCGCCGGAGAGGCTGAACAGATCGTCACTTCCGCGCCGGAGTTGACCTCCGCCGCCACGGCCATCACGCCTGCCGGGCGCATCAGCTTGCTCCAGTATTTCTCGCAAAACAGCTCGGCCTGCTGGCGCAGCCAGTGCTCGTCCACGCCCGTCAGGAACGTCCTCACCAGCACCTCTTTCAGCTCGTCGCGCGTCAGTTTGCGGCGTACGCAGTTGATGGTGGGCAACGCCATACGCACCAGACGCCCGGCAAAGTAGCGTTTACCAAAGGCAAAGCGCAGAAAGGGGATAAAGCTGTCGTGATGCGTCAGCGTTCCGTCAAAGTCGAAAACGGAAAGCACGCTGGATTTTGCCACTGCCTCATCGGCAATCATATTGGTCATAAATAGGTCTTTGCTGAAATACACATTCTGCACATTAGTTTACCTGCTTTACCTTCACAGTCCCGCAATCACGTACTTTTTTTTCACAAAGTTGCGACCCGGCGGCAAAGTCCGTTTTTGGACCTCGCTGTGATTGGATGAAAAGTGAGCTGCCTATATTATCGCCACCTCGAAAGCTGATTCGAGGGAATATTGCCCCCTCACGCGTAAGGAAGAATTCACTCACTTCTTAGAACCTTTATGATGTTTAGACTGCTAATTTCAACCCTGCTGTTAAGTGTTGCTTCGTTTTCCGCAATGAGTTTTGAACTGCCTGCCTCGATGCTATCGCAACAACATGAGCTGTCGTTTTCACCGGCAAAAACGTCGCTTGAGCATCAGGATACTGACCTGCTGCGTGGCCGTATGTTGACGCAATACCAAAAATGGAAAGGGACGCGCTACCTCTGGGGTGGGTCTACGCATCACGGCGTTGACTGCTCGGCGCTGATGCAACATCTGTTTAGCGATGCCGCTGACCTCTCGCTGCCGCGTACCACAGGCGAACAGATCAACCGTGGCGTGCAGGTGGCGGAATATCGCCTCAAAGCCGGGGATCTGATTTTCTTCCAGACGGGGCCACACCGCCGTCACGTCGGTGTATATATCGGCGATCAGCAATTTATCCATGCCTCAACCAGCGAGGGGGTAACGGTCTCAACGCTGGCGAATCGCTACTGGCAGACGCACTTTATTACCGCCCGCCGGGTGACGGGCAGTGATGCTTAAATAATATCGTCCACGACGCCGCCATCCACGCGCAGTGCAGCGCCGGAGGTGGCGGACGCCTGAGTGGAACAGACATAAACCACCATATTGGCGACCTCTTCCACAGTCGATGCGCGCTGAATCACCGACGTTGGGCGATTGGCCATGACAAACTCTTTCGCCAGCTGCTCAAGCGGTTTGCCGGTTTTCTCCATTTCATCTTTCATCATCGCCGCAAACCCATCCGACATCGTCGGCCCCGGCAGGACGCTGTTCACGGTCACGCCGCTACCCGCCACGAATTTCGCCAGGCCGCGCGCCAGCGACAGCTGCGCGGTCTTCGTCACGCCGTAGTGGATCATATCCGCAGGAATGTTGCAGGCCGATTCGGACGAGATAAACACCACCCGACCCCAGCCTTTTTGCACCATGCCCGGCAGCAGGGCGCGCGACAGACGCACGCCGGACATCACGTTAGTCTGCCAGTAGCGATTCCAGGTGTCATCGTCGGTGGCGTAAAAATCTTCCGGCCCGTAAACCCCGGCGTTGTTCACCAGGATATCGACGTTCGACGCCACCTTCAGCACCGATTCCACGCCTTCAGATGTGCTGAGATCGGCGATTGTCGCCCGCACCTGCACGCCAGGCACCGCCTGCTGAAGCTGCTGAATACCGTTATTGACCGATTCCGCGCTGCGCCCGTTAATGATCACTTCGGCACCGCTTTCCGCCAGTCCGCGAGCGATGGCAAGCCCAATCCCGCCCGTTGAAGCGGTGACCAGTGCGACTTTCCCCGTCAGATCGATTTTCATGGTCTGTTCCTTATGATGATAAAAGTTCAGACCATAAAGCGTAGCAGTTCAGAGAGAAGGGGGATTTCAAACACGCGCAGTTTTGGCCGTTAATATTAAATAGAAGCGACAATGCGCTGCAAAGAAAAGTTCCCCAGAATTTATCCTTTTAATTAAAGAAAACGCCCTTTTTCGCTTTGGTTAAGCATTCGTTTACTATTTCTCTTCGTCGCGTACTGAAATATATCTTTAACATGTCGTGAGCAGGTTCACATAATTAATCCTCAATGACATGTCGTGTAACGTTATGTTATTGAAGTTATTTTATGTGATCTCTGCGCTTGTAATCCGTTTTTTATTATTCCTCTCTTAATTTTTTCCTAATAAAAGAACGTTACTTTGGGGTTAGTTGAGGCTTTGTTGACATTAATGAAGTTCCGACTGGATTTTATTTCAACTTTATTTAAAAAACATCCCGCACTATTTCGGTGAGTTGCCTGTAAAGACAGTCAGTTGATGATGCCTTTAATACCGCAAGGAAATTAATAATGAGTGATTTTCTGCCTTTTTCACGCCCGTCGATGGGTGCGGAAGAAATAGCAGCCCTGCAGGATGTTCTGGCGTCGGGCTGGATCACCACCGGGCCAAAAAACCAGGCGCTGGAAGAGGTATTTTGCACCCTGACAGGAAACCGTCATGCGATTGCCGTTAGCTCAGCCACGGGCGGAATGCACGTCACGCTGATGGCGCTGGGTATTGGTCCCGGCGATGAAGTGATCACCCCGTCCATGACCTGGGTGTCGACGCTGAATATGATCGTGCTGTTGGGCGCCACGCCCGTGATGATCGACGTCGATCGCGATAACCTGATGGTCACGCCAGATGCGATCGAAGCAGCCATCACGCCGCGCACCAAAGCCATTATCCCGGTGCATTATGCCGGCGCCCCGGCGGACATTGACGCCATCCACACCCTTGGCGAGCGCTACGGGATTCCGGTGATCGAAGATGCCGCCCACGCCGCCGGAACTTACTACAAAGGCCATCACGTCGGCTGGCAGGGGACGGCGATCTTCTCCTTCCACGCCATCAAAAATATGACCTGCGCAGAAGGCGGGTTAGTGGTGACGGATGACGAACAGCTGGCGCAGCGCATTCGCAGCCTCAAATTCCACGGTCTTGGCGTCGATGCGTTCGACCGTCAGACGCTTGGCCGCGCGCCGCAGGCGGAAGTGATCTCTCCGGGGTTTAAATACAACCTCGCGGATATCAACGCCGCGCTGGCCCTGGTGCAGCTCGGTAAACTGGGCAATGCCAACCACCGTCGCGCGGAGATCGCCAGCCGCTATTTGCTGGAACTTGCCTACACGCCGTTTATGCCTCTGAGCGTACCCGCCTGGCCGCATCTGCACGCCTGGCATCTGTTCATCATTCGCGTGGACGAAGCCCAATGTGGCATTACCCGCGACGCGCTGATGGAAGCCCTGAAAGCTCAGGGCATCGGCACTGGTCTCCATTTTCGCGCCGCCCACACGCAAAAATACTACCGCGAGCGCTTCCCGGATGTGTCCTTACCGAACACTGAATGGAACAGCGCGCGCATCTGTTCACTCCCTCTTTTCCCGGATATGACTCATGACGACACAACCCGCGTCATTGCCGCGCTCCATCAGCTTGCAGGACATGGACATATTTAGCACACCGCCTGTAAAAAAAGTCTCGGTGGTGATCCCGGTTTATAACGAGCAGGAGAGTCTGCCGGAGCTGATTCGCCGGACCACAGCCGCCTGCGACACCCTGGGCAAGGAGTATGAAATCCTGCTGGTCGATGACGGCAGCAGCGACGACTCCGCGATGATGCTCACCGACGCCGCGCAGGCTGACGGCAGCCCTATCGTCGCGGTGCTACTGAACCGCAACTACGGGCAACATTCGGCGATCATGGCCGGTTTCAGCCATGTGACGGGCGATCTGATCATCACCCTCGACGCCGATCTGCAGAACCCACCGGAGGAGATCCCGCGTCTGGTGGCGACCGCTGACGAAGGTTATGACGTGGTCGGGACTGTGCGCCAGAACCGCCAGGACAGCGTATTCCGCAAGCTGGCCTCACGCACCATCAACCGCCTGATCCAGCGCACCACGGGCAAAGCGATGGGCGATTACGGCTGCATGCTTCGCGCCTACCGTCGCCACATTGTCGATGCAATGCTGCACTGCCACGAGCGCAGCACGTTCATTCCGATTCTCGCTAATACCTTTGCGCGCAAAGCCACGGAGATCCCGGTGCTGCACGCCGAGCGCGAGCACGGGGAATCCAAATACAGCTTTATGCGCCTGATCAATCTGATGTACGACCTGATCACCTGCCTGACCACCACGCCGCTGCGTCTGCTCAGCGTCTTCGGCAGCATCATTGCGCTGATGGGCTTTGCGCTCTCCGTTCTGCTGGTTGTGCTGCGTCTGGCCTATGGGCCGCAGTGGGCCGCGGAAGGGGTCTTTATGCTCTTCGCCGTACTGTTCATGTTTATCGGCGCGCAGTTTGTCGGCATGGGGTTACTCGGTGAGTACATCGGCCGAATCTATAACGATGTGCGCGCACGTCCGCGCTACTTTATTCAACGTGTTGTTCGTCAGGAACACACCTCCTCTCAGGAAGGAAATCACCCATGAAAGCCGTTGTTTTTGCCTATCACGATATGGGATGTACGGGGACATTAGCCCTTCTGGAAGCGGGTTATGACATCGCCGCGATTTTCACTCACCCGGATACCGCAGGCGAGAACCACTTCTTTAGCTCTGTGGCACGTATCGCCGCCGAACGCGAAATCCCGGTGTATGCTCCCGATGACGTAAACCATCCGCTGTGGGTGGACCGTATTCAGAAGCTCGCGCCTGATGTGATTTTCTCTTTCTACTACCGCAACCTGCTGTGCGATGAGATCCTCAGCGCCGCGACCGTCGGGGCATACAATCTGCACGGTTCCCTGCTGCCAAAATATCGCGGTCGTGCGCCGCTGAACTGGGTGCTGGTGAACGGCGAAACGGAAACGGGCGTGACGCTGCACCGCATGGTGAAGCGCGCGGATGCCGGGGCGATTGCCGCCCAGCAGCGCGTGAGCATTGAAGCGGATGACACGGCGCTGACCCTGCATCATAAACTCTGTAGGGCGGCACAGACGCTGTTGAATGATGCACTGCCTGCGCTGCGTCAGGGCATTCTCAAAGAGACCGAACAGAATCACAGTGAAGCCACCTGTTATGGCCGTCGTACCCCGGAAGACGGGCGTCTCGACTGGACCAGACCGGCAGCACAGCTGCACAACCTGGTGCGCGCGGTGACTGACCCGTGGCCGGGTGCCGTGGCTTATGTGGGGGCGAGTAAATTTATCGTCTGGAAATCCCGCGTGCGCGCGGACATTCCGGCGGCCAGACCGGGGACGGTCATTTCGGCTTCCCCGCTGATTATCGCCTGCGGTGAACAGGCGCTGGAGATTGTCACCGGCCAGACGGAAAACGGCGTATATATGCCGGGCACACAGCTGGCGCAGTCCTTAGGGCTGGTGAATGGCGCACTGGTGACCAGCGCGCCGTATGTTGCCGTGAAGCGTCGTACCCGCGTGCTGATCCTCGGCGTGAACGGTTTTATCGGTAACCATCTGACCGAACGTCTGCTGAAAGACGACAACTACGAAATCTATGGTCTCGATATTGGCTCGGATGCGATCAGTCGTTTCCTCGACTGCCCGCGCTTCCATTTCGTGGAAGGGGATATCAGCATTCACTCCGAGTGGATCGAATACCACATCAAGAAATGCGACGTGGTACTGCCGCTGGTGGCCATCGCTACGCCAATCGAATATACCCGTAATCCGCTGCGTGTCTTTGAACTCGATTTTGAAGAGAACCTGAAGATCATCCGCGACTGCGTGAAGTACAACAAGCGCATCATCTTCCCGTCCACCTCGGAGGTGTACGGCATGTGCACCGATAGCGTGTTCGACGAAGATACCTCGAACCTGGTGGTGGGGCCGATCAACAAACAGCGCTGGATTTACTCCGTCTCAAAACAGCTGCTGGACCGTGTGATCTGGGCCTATGGCGAAAAAGAGAATCTGCGCTTCACCCTGTTCCGTCCGTTTAACTGGATGGGGCCGCGCCTTGATAACCTGAACGCGGCGCGCATTGGCAGCTCTCGCGCCATCACCCAGCTGATCCTCAATCTGGTGGAAGGTTCGCCGATTAAGCTGATCGAAGGTGGCAAACAGAAACGTTGCTTCACCGATATCAGCGATGGCATCGAAGCGCTGTTCCGCATCATCGAGAACAAAGACGGACTCTGCGATGGGGAAATTATCAATATTGGCAACCCGGAGAACGAAGCGAGCATCCGCGAACTGGCCGAAATGCTGCTTGCAAGCTTCGAACGCCACCCGCTGCGCGACCGCTTCCCGCCGTTCGCCGGTTTCAGCGAAGTGGAAAGCAGCAGCTATTATGGCAAAGGGTATCAGGACGTTGAGCACCGCAAGCCGAGCATCCGCAATGCGAAACGCTGCCTGAACTGGACCCCGACGGTGGATATGGTTCAGACCATTGATGAAACCCTCGATTTCTTCCTGCGCACCGTGGAGCTGTCGGAACAGGCATCATGAAAAAAGTCGGTTTACGCATTGATGTCGATACCTTTCGTGGCACCCGCGACGGTGTGCCACGACTGCTGGAACTGCTGAGCGAGCACCAGGTGCGCGCCAGCTTTTTCTTCAGCGTCGGGCCTGACAACATGGGGCGTCATCTGTGGCGCCTGTTTAAACCGACCTTTCTGATGAAAATGCTGCGTTCACGCGCTGCTTCCCTCTACGGCTGGGATATCCTGCTGGCGGGCACCGCCTGGCCTGGCAAGCGCATTGGTGCGGGTAACGAAGAGGTGATCCGCGCCGCTGCCCTGAGCCATGAGGTGGGGTTACACGCCTGGGATCATCACGCCTGGCAGGCCTGGAGTGGCGTGTGGAAAATTCCCCGTCTGACCCGCGAAGTGGAGCGTGGTCTGATGGAGCTGGAAGCGATCCTCGGCCAGCCGGTTCACTGCTCTGCGGTGGCGGGCTGGCGCGCAGATCAGCGCGTGGTGCGTGCCAAAGAGCCGTTTTCATTTCGCTATAACAGCGACTGCCGGGGCAGTGGGCCGTTTTTACCGCAGCTCGGCGAGACCCGGCTCGGCACCGTGCAAATCCCGGTGACACTTCCGACCTGGGATGAAGTGGTCGGACGGGAAGTCACGGCGGAGAATTTTAACCGCTATATTCTCGACTGCATCCATCGCGATACCGGCACGCCGGTCTATACCATTCACGCCGAAGTGGAAGGGATTGCGTATCAGCAGGATTTCGCCGCGCTGCTGGAACTGGCCGCCCAGGAAGGCATTCAGTTTTGCCCGTTAAGCGAGATGTTACCCGACGATCTCAGCACCTTGCCCGTCGGGAAAATCGTCCGTGATGAATTGGCTGGCCGCGAAGGCTGGCTTGGTTATCAACAAACCGTGAGCCCAGCGCCATGAAATCTGCGCGTTTTAGTGGCGCTCTTTTCGTTCTGTTTGCGCTTTACTATCTGCTGCCCGTCGATATTCGTCTGCTCTGGCAGCCGGATGAGACGCGCTATGCGGAGATCAGCCGTGAAATGCTGGCCACTGGAAACTGGGTGGTGCCGCATTTCCTTGGGCTGCGTTATTTTGAAAAACCGATTGCCGGGTACTGGATCAACAGTCTCGGTCAGATGCTGTTTGGCGACTCGAACTTTGCCGTGCGCGCCGGGGCGATCTTCTCTACCGGGCTGACCGCGCTTCTGGTTATCTGGCTGGCCTGGCGGATCTGGCGTGATAAACGCGTGGCGCTGACATCGGGCGTGATCTTCCTGACTCTGCTGCTGGTCTACGGCGTAGGCTCGTACGCGGTGCTGGACCCGATGATCACCCTTTGGCTGGTCGCCGCGATGTGCAGCTTCTGGATGGCGGCGCAGGCGAATACCCGCGCAGGCAAAATCGGCGGTTACCTGCTCCTAGGGCTGGCCTGCGGCATGGGGGTGATGACCAAAGGTTTTCTGGCGCTGGCGGTGCCGGTTGTCGCCGTGCTGCCGTGGGTCATCGTGCAGAAACGCTGGAAAGAGGTGCTGTTGTACGGTTGGCTGGCGGTTCTGAGCTGCGTAGCGATCGTCCTGCCGTGGGCGCTGGCGATTGCCCATCGCGAGCCGGATTTCTGGCGCTACTTTTTCTGGGTCGAGCATGTCCAGCGTTTCGCCAGCAGCGACGCCCAACATAAAGCCCCGTTCTGGTACTACCTGCCGTTCCTGATGGCCGGGAGTTTACCGTGGCTGGCGCTGTTGCCTGGCGCATTGCGCCTCGGCTGGCGTGATGTGAAAGAGGCGCGCGGTGGGTTCTACTTGTTAGGCTGGGTGGTGATGCCGCTGCTGTTTTTCAGTATCGCGAAAGGCAAACTGCCGACCTACATTCTGCCGTGCTTCGCGCCGCTGGCGATGCTGATGGCGCGCTATGCCTGGTCGCTTGTCGGAAATGGGGTCAAGGTCCTGCGCGTCAACGCGATCATCAATCTGGCGTTTGGCGTGCTGGGCGTCGTCGCGGCGCTGATCGTTTCGCCGTGGGGACCGACCAGACATCCGGTCTGGACTTCCGTCGAGCTGTACAAAGTCTTCTGCGCGGTAGTGGCGTTTCTGGTCTGGGCGCTGGTCGGTTTGTGGACGCTACGCCGGGCGCAGCAGCGCTGGTGGCTGGCGGCGCTCTGTCCGCTGGGGCTGGGACTGTTGCTCGGGTTTGTGGTGCCGAATCGGGTGGTGGACTCCAAACAGCCGCAGTCGCTGGTGGAGACCGTGCGACAACCGTTAACGGAGAGCCGCTTTGTGCTGGCGAACAACGTCGGCATTGCCTCCGGGCTGGCGTGGGACCTGAAACGCAGCGATATCATCATGTTTGGTCAGAGTGGCGAGCTGAAATACGGCCTGGATTATCCTGACGTGCAAGGACGCTACGTAGGCAAAGATGATTTCCGTCGCTGGCTGGCGGAACATCGCGCGCAGGGGAAAATTTCGCTGGTGATTCTGCTGTCGAAAAACGATGACCTCGCGCGCGCCGATCTGCCGAAACCGGACAGTCTCTATATTCAGGGACGTCTGGCTTACCTGCAGTATCTCCCGCAATGACGGTCTGGATCTGGCTGGGACTGGCAAGCCTGCTGAGCTGCGCGGGCCAACTCTGCCAGAAACAGGCCACGCGCCCGGCAAAAGACGGCGGGCGAGGGAGGCATATCGTCTTCTGGCTCGGCCTGGCGCTGCTGGCGCTGGGCGTCGGCATGGTGCTGTGGCTGATGGTGCTCCAGCGTTTGCCGGTAGGGATTGCCTACCCAATGCTGAGCCTGAATTTTGTCTGGGTGACGCTGGCAGCGAAAGCGTTCTGGCGCGAGAAGATCGCATTCCATCACTGGCTGGGCGTGGGGCTGATCATGGCCGGCATTGTGCTGCTGGGAGGTAGCCTGTGAAGGGGGCATTCTGGGCGCTGTGCAGCGTCGTGCTGGTGAGCGGGGCGCAACTCCTGCTGCGCTCGGCGATGATGGCTTTGCCGCCGGTCGCTGAGCCGATCGCATTGCTTGCGGCATTGCAGCACTTTGCCCCCGGCAGCGGCATGTTGCTGCTGGGCTTAAGCGGTTATGTTGCGTCGATGGGCTGTTGGTATCTGGCGCTGCACCGCATGGCGCTGAGCAAGGCCTATGCGCTGCTCAGTCTGAGCTACATTCTGGTGTGGATTGCCGCTATCGTGCTACCCGGCTGGAATGACACGTTCTCCTGGACCGGGCTGGCGGGTGTTGGGCTGATTATCGCAGGGGTGTTGGTTATTTTTCGGCCAGCAGTGCAAAAGGCGAAATAGATTCAGGTGTCAGCGTAAAAGGCGTTGGCGTACAGACCGCCAGACTCAGGGACCCAAACTGAAGCTGACTCACGGAGTGCGGCTGCTTTGCCGCGCTGTCGATGCTGACGATTTGCCAGGCGCTGCCGCCGCGTTGTTTAACGATCGCTTCTTTGCGCGTCCAGATGCGCCAGAATGCCTGCAGTTTTTCCTCGGGCGTTTCGCGCTCCAGCTCATGATGTTCGGCCACGCTGAACACGGCGTTGGCCAGCGCCTGCCAGTTATCACGCGGGCGAATCACTTCGATATCGCACCCCACTTCGCCTTCATCGCTCAGCAGCAGGGCAATATCATCGCCGCTGTGGCTCAGGTTAAACCACAGGGGACGATCGCCCACAAACGCCGGTTTTCCCTGTTCGCCAAAGACGATTTCTGGCAACGGGGCGGGCGACAACGCGCGGGTGAGCAGCGTCCGGCCCGCTAACCAGCGGGCACGTCGGGCACCTTCGGGCGCCCTGTCTGCCAGCGCTGATGCATAGGGATCAGCGTTAAGAGTGGAAATTTTTCCCAGTACAAACTGGTACATAGTCACGCCCAGCGTTTGATGATGATCGAAGTATTGATGCCGCCAAATGCGAAGTTATTGCTTTGCAGATATTCACAATCAATCCGGCGGGCTTCCCCCATAATATAATCTAAAGCACCGCATTGCTCATCCGGTTGTCTTAAATTGAGGGTCGGTGCGAACCAGCCTTCGCGCATCATTTGCAGGCTCATCCACGCCTCCAGCGCGCCGCAGGCGCCGAGCGTATGACCGAAATAGCTCTTTAACGACGAAATCGGCACGTTATCGCCATAGATCGCCGCCGTCGCCAGGCTTTCAGCCATATCACCGCGATCCGTCGCCGTACCGTGGGCGGAGATGTACCCCATATCCATCGCGCTCAGTCCCGCCATTTTCAGCGACTTTTCCATGCAAATTTGCATGGTTTCACGCTGCGGCTGGGTGATGTGGGCGGCGTCGCAGTTGGTGGCGAAGCCGACGATCTCCCCGTAAATGGTCGCGCCGCGTGCTTTGGCGTGCTCCAGCTCTTCCAGAATCAGCGTGCCTGCGCCTTCGCCAATCACCAGACCGTCACGCTGTTTATCGAAGGGTGACGGGGTGGTTTTCGGCGCGTCGTTGCGCTGGCTGGTGGCAAACAGGGTATCAAACACCGCCGCTTCTGACGGGCAAAGCTCTTCCGCGCCCCCCGCGACCATCACCGTCTGATAACCGTGGCGAATGGCTTCCCACGCATAGCCAATCGCCTGGCTGCCGGAAGTGCAGGCGCTGGAGGTCGGAATCACGCGCCCGCGCAGGCCGAAGAACAGACCGGTGTTGACCGCCGTGGTGTGCGGCATCATCTGCACATAGGTCGTGCCGGTGATGTTGTTGGTATGCTTTTCCGTCAGCATGGTGGCGAATTCGCTTACCGGGCCGGTACTGCCGGTGGACGAGCCGTAGGCGATTCCGGTCTCGCCGTTAGTCAGTACCGCTTCGCCAATCAGCCCGGCCTGCTCCAGCGCTTTTTCGGTGGCGCGCGTCGACAACAGCGACACACGCCCCATCGCGCGGATGCGTTTGCGGGTGTAGTGCTCCGGCAGGGTGAAATCATCAATCGGTGCGCCAAGCAGGGTGTGTAGCCCGTCATAGACCTGCCACTCGGGCATTTTGCGCACCGCATTTTCACCGGCAAGAAGTCCCGCCGAAACCGACTGCCAGTCCTCTCCAAAGGCGGTGACGCCGCCCATGCCTGTAATGACCACGCGACGTGTCATAGCATTCCTCCGTTAATGGAAATGACCTGGCGGGTCACATAGCCCGCAATATCTGACATCAGGTAACTGGCCAGGCCAGCCACTTCGTCAGCCTGCCCCATACGTTTCATTGGGATAATGGACATCGCCTCTTTCAGGGCGGTCTCTTCCATTTCGATCATTCCGGTGTCAATCAACCCTGGTGCAATACAGTTGACGGTGATTTTGCGCTTCGCCAGCTCAATCGCCAGCGCTTTGGTGGCGCCGATGATTCCGGCTTTTGCCGCGCTGTAGTTCACCTGTCCACGGTTACCCATCACGCCTGATACGGAGGAGAGCGTGATTATCCGCCCGCCTTTGCGCAGGCCAATCATCGGCATGATGCACGGGTGAATGACGTTGTAAAAACTGTCGAGATTGGTGTGGATCACGCTGTCCCAGTCATCCTCGCTGAGGGCCGGGAACGCGCCGTCGCGGGTGATACCGGCGTTACTGACCACGCCATACCACGCGCCGTGGGTCTCGATCTCCTGCTCCAGCACCTCGCGGCACTGCTCGCGATTGCCGACGTCAAAAGAGAGTAAACGGCCCTGGCCGCCTGCCTGCTGGATAGACTCCAGCGTCTGCTGCGCGCCCTCGGCGTCGCGGTGATAATGCACGCCCACGATAAACCCGTCAGCGGCGAGTTGTCGGGCGATAGCGCGTCCGATGCCTTTGCTGGCTCCGGTGACCAGAACGGAACGATTCATGTGGATGATTCCTGATTAAAAAGCGAAGTTAACTCTTCCGCGCTCGGCTGGAAGGTATTGACGCGGCCTGTTGCCAGCGTGGTGCCGTCTGCGGCAATGGTGCATTCGAAGCTGCCAAAACGTTCGTCCTGCATCAGCAGCTTCACGCTGATTGTCAGCGCGGAACCCGCCGGGAAGCGCCCTTCGGCGCACACCAGCTCACGCGCGCCCAGCACCATACCCAGTGCGATACTGCTTTGCCCCTGATGGTGGCGATGCCAGCCGGACCAGACGCCGACGGTCTGCGCCATCAGCTCAAGGGCATACCAGCCGGGCAGATCCCCATCGACAGTGAGAAAGGGTGCCAGCACGCTCTGAGGGCTGACACGCACGCCACACGCGGCGCTCTCGTCCGTGACGTTTTCCACCGTTTCCAGCAGCAGCATCGGTGCATCGTGGGGCAAATACTCCACGGGTGATAAATAACTCATGACACTCTACCCAGCAAAATGCTCGCATTGTTGCCGCCAAACGCGAACGAATTAGACAAAATCACCGGTTTTTCCAGCGCGACGGGCTGATGCAGCACGCCGCAGGGCGGCAGGCTCGGATCGGGTGCATAGCGGGTAAAATCCTGCGCCGGCAGCGGCAGATCGCGGGTCAGGAGCAGCCAGCTGAGTGCGGCTTCCGTAATCCCCGCCGCGCCCAGCGTGTGGCCGGTCAAATGTTTGGTTGAACTGCACGGAACCGCCTCGCCGAAGAGGTCATGTACCACCTGCGACTCAATCTGGTCGTTCAGCGGCGTCGCCGTGCCGTGCAGGTTGATGTAGCCAATCTCATGCGGCTTCAGGCCCGCTTCGTTAAGCGCCTGGGTGATGGCGCGAATCGCCCCTTCGCCCTGCGGATGTGGCGCGGAAATGTGGTAAGCATCGCTTGATTCGCCGGTGCCCAGCAGCGCGACAGGCTGCGGTTCACGGGTCAGAATCATCAGCGCTGCGCCTTCGCCGATGGTGATCCCGCGACGGTCGCGGCCAAACGGCTCGCACAACGTGGTGGAGAGGGATTCGAGGCTGTGGAATCCGTTGACCGGCATCCGGCTCAGCGTATCCGCACCACCGACGATGGCGATATCCGCCAGCCCCGCGTCAATCAGACGGCGGCCGCTGATGATTGCGCGCGCGCTTGAGGAACAGGCTGTAGAGAGCGTAAACGCCGGGCCTTCGAGCTTCAGCCAGTTGGCGAGAAAGCGCGACGGATCGCCCAGCTCCTGCTGCGGGTACTGCCAGCGCATGCTCGCTTCGCCGTTCAGGGACAGACGCACGTGCTCATCGCCCTCATCCAGCCCCGAGGTGCTGGTGCCGAGTACCACGGCCACGCGGTCGTGGCCGAAACGGGCAATCGCCTCGTCAATGGCGGGCTGGATCTGCGTCAGGGCAGCCAGCAGCAGCTGATTGTTGCGCGTGCGGTGAGCGGCGGCGTGGTCCGGAATCGGCGGCAGTTCGCCCTCGACGCCGCCGAGCACGATCTCCTCACCGCCCTGAAGCCAGCCTGTGCGGCTGTGCATGCCCGGTGCGACGCCACGCGCCAGGTTTTCGGCGATCTCGTTGGCCGAATTACCCAGCGCATTCACCATGCCCACGGCAGAAATATAGATCATCTTAGTCACCCAGATATTGAATGGTGATGTGGTAGTTAAAGACATGCTGTTGGATGCTGATCGGCTCGCGTTTGCCTTTGCGCTGCAGATAGACAATCTCGGTCACCAGCGTGCCGCTGGCGTTGCGCAGCTCGCGGCGATCGCCTTTATCCGCAAGCGTCCAGCCCTTCGGCAGCTGCGGCAGCCAGGCGCCGATCGGCCAGTGGCTGAGCATCACGTCGGCCAGTACCTGACTGGCGGGCGGCAGTTGCGGCACGATAATCGACTGCTCGGTGTGAATACCGGTCTTGTCATAGGTGGCGAGAAACAGGCGGATCCCCACCGACGACAGCCCGGCCAGCGTGATTTTATCCGCGTCGGCGTTGAGCATCACCAGCAGCGATTGCGTCTGGCCGTTGAAGCTGCCGGTCAGCAATTGCTGAGAATTGACCGCCGGAGAAATCCCCGGCGCAGGCAGCGTCACTTTGGTACCCGGCTGCAGCCAGGCCTGCGGGCGCGTGCCGTCACTGTTTTGCGTGGAGTGGCTACAGCCTGCCAGCAGCAGAGTCGCCATCAGGGCGAGCGCGCGGCCAAACGGGATCATCATCGTTTTCTCTCTCTTTTAGCTGGCATCGCCAGCGGAGCCAGCAGGAAGGCGGTGAAAATACCGCTGACCAGCACAATGCCGAAGCTGCTGATCGCCTGCGTGGCGCTAAAGACCAACATGCCGAGGGTCAGTAACGTGGTCATCATCGCCAGCGTAATCGCCAGCATGGAAGTAAGCGGTGTACCGCGCGGATTGCTGAAGAAGAGGGTGTAATTAATGCCAATCCCCAGCACCAGCACGAGGGCCAGCAGCGAAAACAGATTCACCGGATGGCCGGTTACCGCCAGCGCTGCCAGACCACAGCCCAGCGACAGCACCGATGGCTCCAGGCTTATCAGCCCCTTGCGCCAGCCGAGACGCACCATCGCCCCGCAGGCGATCACCGCCAGCGCGACCAGCAGCAGGCCCGTCAGCACGTTGCGGTACAAGGAAAACAGGCTGTCGAAGCTCGCTTTGCGATCCACCCACGCCACACCCGGATGCGCTGCCGCCAGTTGACTCAGCGCCGCGCTGTTTTTCACGCCGTCGACCGGCACCAGCACGCCGCTGTGGCCGTCGGGCAGCGTCAGCCACAGCAGACGCCAGCCTTCACTCGCCGGGCTGGCGAGCCAGGCGTCTGTGGTCACAGGCATGGCGTTCAGATCGGGTGATACGCTCGTCAGCCCCGCGTCTTGTAAGACTTTCGTCACTGCCGGCGCGGCCTTGTGCAGCAAGGCCAAATCGCTTTTCTGTCGCGTCAGCGAGTTCAGGGGAAGGGTGCGGAACGCTTTTATTTCACCGGCTTTTTGCACCTGCGCCAGCGCAGGGGTGAAGGCTTCCAGCCGCTCCAGCGTTTGCTGGGCGGAATCACCGTAGACCACAAACCATTTCTGATCGACGCTCTGCCCGGTGAGGGCGGTAATGGTTTTTTCCTGCGCCAGAATCGCTTTCGGCAGAGCCTGGAGCTGGGCGATATCGTCATCCACCCGCAGGCTGGCGATCCCGACCACGGAGAGCACGGCCAGCACGACTGGCAGCCCAACGGAGAGCGCCTTGTTGCGCCGCCAGGCGGCCAGCCAGCGCAGCATCAGCACCATCGCTGGCACCGGGCGAACAGGCAGCCCACGGCACAGCCACGGATGCCAGAAAATCACTGTCAGGCAGGAGGCGCTCAGCCCCACGGCGGCAAACACCGCCATCTGACGAATGCCAGGGAATGGGGCAAGCATCATGATGAAGTAAGCCGCCACGGTGGTCAGCAGGGCCAGCAGCAGGGCGTTACGCACTTTCGCCAGGCTTTGCCACGGCGAATCCTGCGCGCCGTGGACCATCCGTTCGGTCAGGTAATAGAGCGTGTAATCCGCTGAAATCCCGATGATGCTCATGCTCATCACCAGCGTCATCAGATGCAATTCGCCAAAGATTGTCAGCGTGGCGACGGTTCCGGCCAGCGCGCCGATGCCGATGGAAATCAGGCATAACAGCAGCGGGCGCAGGGAGCGGAACACCGCCACAATCAGCAAAATCACCCCCAGAAGGGTGGCGACGCCGAGAGTCGAAATATCCTGTTTTGCCTGCTGGCTGGCGTAGTCGCTGTAAAACACGGTGCCGCGCGATAACAGCTGAGCCTGCGGGAAAGCCGTTTTAAGCTCAGTTTCCAGACCCTGCAGCGTTGTCAACAGACGGTGCGTTTGCTGCATATCAAACGACTCCCCCGCCAGCTCGCCGTGCAGCAGATACCAGTAGTTTCCGGCGGCGTCCTGGGTCACCAGCCAGCCGTCCATCAGCCGCAGTTTTTGGCTGTTTTGCGCCAGCGCCAGCTGCGAACCGCGCATCAGCATCAGCGGGTCGTTTTGCAGCTCTTTGCCGCTGACGCCGGAGAAGGCCGAGTACAGCTGAGATAAGATCCACTGGGCCTGTGCCTCACCGCCGTTTTGCAGGCGGGCGCGGGTGGCGCTGTCGAGCAGGCCGTTACGGTGCTGCCAGAAAAATTCGCCCCAGGCTTTTTGGCTGTTGGCATCCATCGGGCCTTTGACCTGGCTGAGAGCGTCCGATTTTTGCAGCAGGGTTAACCACCGTTGAGCCACGCGCGGGTCCGGCGTTTTACCGGGGCTGACCAGCCACACCAGCTGACGGTCCAGACGCTGCATAAATCCGTCGTTGAGCGCAGGCGGGATCCCCCCGAGCGTCTGCTTGGGCAGCATCGCCAGCACGCTGCTGTTGAGTCGCGCGCCGGGCAGGAGCGACAGCAGGACGCCCAGCAGAACCAGGCATACCACACCCCAGAGCAGCGCCGGACGCAGGGGGTTACGGTGCGGCAAAGCGTTGGCGTTCGTCATGAGTCAGGCTGGCGGGCGTCAGTTGATGGCGGGAAAGGACGATATCCGTGCGGTCGCCCTGCTTGTCGTTGAGCTGGATCGACTCCAGATAGGTCGCGCCACCCAGATTCATAGTGGCGAAAATCTTGTCCAGCGGCGTGGTGATCGGTGTGAGCACCAGCGACCAGCGGCCCGCGCCGAGATCCTTAAAATCTATGCGGAAGTTCTCTTCCAGCACGTGGCGGTCGGCCTGGAACAGGGCGCGTAGCAGATGGTTAAACTGGAACATCTGCGGGTTGTTCTCGGCGGTGATCGTCTGCGGCGGCTGGCCGTTGATCGCCTGCACCATGCGTTTGTCGTCCAGCAGCAGGGTCATCGGGAACGGGGCTTTCTGATCCCACAGCAGACCGTCGTCGCGGGCGATCAGCATTTCGCCCTGCGAGCGCAACGGCTGCGGCAGGTCTTTGATGGTGCGGGTCTGCTCGAAATGCGCACGCACCACGGGCTGCTCGGTAAAGCGCTGCTGCAGTTCATCGAGCGTAACCGCGCTGACCAGCGGGCTGACCAGCAGCGCCAGCAGGGGCAACCATTTCATGGCGTAACTCCCATTCGTTCAAACAAAATCGCCGGGCTGACAAAACACAACTCCTGGCTGCTCTCTTCCACGGCCACCTGGATGGTGTACCCGGTGGTGGTTCGCTTTCCGGTTTCGGCGTCGAAAATCTGGTAGGCGATACGCAGGCGGTTTTCAAACTCTTCGATCTGCGCCCGGACGCGGATGCGCTGTTCGAATTTCACCGCATCGCGGTACTTCACCCGCGTATCGACCACCGGCCAGACGTAGCCGGATTCTTTCATCTGCCGATAGCCATAATTAAACTGGTTGAGTAGCGCCTCGCGGGCGATCTCAAAGTAGCGGAAATAGTTACCGTGCCAGACCACGCCCATCATATCCACGTCGTGGAAAGGGACGGTCAGCTCGACGTCAGTCGTAAAACGGGGATCGGTCAGCACCCTTTACTCCTTCTCTTTGGCATCCGGCAGATGCCAGAAATCGAAAAAATTAAACCAGTCGAGCGGCGACATGAGCGCGTAATGCTCGAGGCGTTGTGCATAGCGATCAACGGTCTGCTGCAACGCCTGTTGGCGCTCGCCGCGCGGCAGTAGCAGCGGATCGGCAAAGGTTTCGCAGTGAATGTGCAGCTTCTCCTGCTGGCGCAGCGCGAAAATCAGCTCCACCGGGCAGCGCAGAATAGAGGCGAGAATAAACGGCCCCTGCGGGAACGGAGCCTGTTTTCCCATAAATTCGCTCCAGATCACGCGCCACTCGCCGCCGCGCTGAGGATTGACGGCGATACGATCGCCGACGATCGCCACCCATTCACCGCGATCGAGCTTCTCTTTCAGGGCGATGGCGGTCTCCGGCCCGATATCGGTGACGGGCATCAGGTTCAGCCCGGCCTGCGGGGCCATCTCCTGCATGATCTGTTTAAAGCGTTGGGCGTTATCGCTGAATACCAGCGCGTTGATGGTTTTGCTGCCGTCGAGTTGCGCCAGCGCGCGGCAGGCTTCGACATCGCCGAGATGCGAGGCCAGCAGCAGCTTGCCCTGCGGGGCGTCAACGTTCAGCGCTTCGCGCGCGCCGGGCGCAAAGACCACATCCCGGTTGATCTTCAGCTCGCCGCGCCAGCCCGCGACTTTATCCAGCATCGAATTGCCGAAGCGCATAAAGTGGAAAAAGCTATTACAGCGCGGCGGCAGCGGGCGGTTTTGTGCGTGAAGCACGTCAGCCACGCGCGCCAGCCACTGCTGCGACGCCTGTCGCGCCGGGCGAGCGATCAGCCAGTAAACGCCGATCACCGGCCACAGCAGCAGACTGAAGGCGCGGCGTCCAAAAAGCTGCCAGACGCGCAGCATCAGGCGCATGCCCCACAGCCCTTTTACTTCCTGCTGCTCGGCCCAGTGCTCGCGACGGCGACGCAGCAGAAGCGAAGGAATACGCGGCAGCATGCCGAAGAACAGGCGGGTGTGCATCAGGGATATGCGGACGTTGTCTTTCAGGGCATCGAAATGGGACAGGCCATCGTGGGGATAGGTCACCCGCGTCGGCACAAAATAGCTGGTGTTGCCCTGCCAGTAGAGGCGGACCATCACTTCCGTATCAAAATCCATCCGCTTGCCGAGGGTGGCGTGTTCTGCCAGTTTCAGCGTGGGGGCCACGGGATAGACGCGGAACCCGCACATGCTGTCTTTCAGCTGCAGCGACAGGGTTTCGATCCACACCCAGATGTGGGTGATCCAGCGGCCATAGAGGCGCGAGCGGGGGATCGAATCATCATAAATGGGCTGGCCGGAGATCAGCGCATCCGGGTGGCTTTCGGCCAGCGCTAACAGCTGCGGAATATCTTCAATGGCGTGCTGTCCGTCGGCATCCACCTGCACCGCGTGGGTAAACCCTGCGCGGGAAGCCGCCTCCAGCCCACGGATGACCGCCGTGCCTTTGCCGGCATTTTCCGGCAGCCGGATAAGTGTGACCTGCGGATAGGCACCCGCCAGGCGTTCCAGCTCCAGGCGTGTCTGATCGTCACTGCCGTCATCGACGATCAGGCATGGCAGCGCGCACGATTCCAGCCGCGACAGCACGCTCGCCATCATCGCGCCGTGGTTGTAGCAGGGGATCAGCACGCAGGGGCGGAACGTCAGCGACATAACCGGATCTTCCCGCTGCTGGCGGTGTGGCGCGCGTCGCCGTCGTGACGCTGATAGCTAAAGGTGAGGATCTGGCGTTCGGCATTCCAGTTGAGCGTCAGCGTGATGGTGGCATCCGGCAGCAGCGGCGCCTGAAACTTCACATTCTGAATGCTGTGAAAACGGTATTCCGGAGCCAGCAGCGTGGTGGCGTAGTGCATCACCCAGTCGAGCTGTGCGACGCCCGGCAGCAGCGGCTGTACGGCAAAATGGCCCTGGAACCAGAACAGCATCGGGTCGAGATGCAGGACAATCTCAAGATTCTGTGGCTGCGACTGGTGGCGCTCGATTTCATGGATTTTCATGAAATAACTCCTGTAACTGCGCATAGACACGCTTATTCATGCTGTTGACGGGCATCTCATCGATGATCCGCCAGTAGCGCGGCACGGCGACCGGCTCAAGCCACGGCAGCAGGGCGCGGCGCCAGGCAAACTCCTGCGCTTTATTGCCCTGCTGATGCAGACGCTGACGCGCGTCGTCGTTGAGCACCAGCAGTACGCCGATACCCTGGCGACCCCCGCGTGTGACGGGCAGGGCGGCGACTTCGCGAATGCCGTCCAGCGTCAGCAGACGCTGCTCAATTTCATTGAGCGAAACGCGCTTCTCTTCGATTTTGACCACCCGGCCACGGCGACCGGCGATGCTGAACGTCCCGTTATCCTCAAAGTGCAGGATATCGTCGAGCGGTAGGCCTTCGGCCTCGTGTATCAGCGGAGAGGTGACATGGCAGGTCTCCCCTTCGTGACGGAAATGCACGCCGGGGAACGGAAGCCACGGAATCGACGCCTCCTGACGATGCCGCCAGGCCAGAATGCCGGTCTCAGTGCTGCCGTAAATTTCATCCGGCCAGACGTTCATCCAGCGATGCGTGGCGGTGACATCATCCCACGGCAGCATACCGCCCGCAGAGAGCAGCATCGCCACGGGCGGCGGCGCAAGCTGAGTGTCGAGACGCTTCAGAAACGCCGGACTGCTGATAAATACGTAGCGCCGGTCATGGGGCAGCGCCGCCAGCTGTTCGGCGTAGTAGAGCATTGCCGCGTGCAGCGGCAGTCCCTGGGACAGGGGTAAAAAGATGCGGAACGTCAGGCCGTACAAGTGCTGCGGCACAACGGAGGCGACAATACTGCACCCCGTCAGCCTCTCGCCAAAACGGTCGGCCAGCAGGCTGGCTTCGCGATCGAGGCGGGCGACAGGTTTTATGATGCGCCGCGGTGCGCCGGTCGAGCCGGAGGTGAACAGCTCAACAAAACTGTCTTCGTTAATCGGCGGCAGCGGCGTGAAGGCGTCTGCGCTGCGACGGGCTGAATTCACTACGATCAGGCGGCCCTGATAGCTCAGGGTTTGATCGCTCAGCACGCCGCTGAACAGTGCGCGCTGCTCTTCGAGCAGCGACACGCGGCTGTGACCGGGGATCACCGGCGTTTTTCCCGCATGCAGCGTCGAGAGCAGGGCGACGATAAACAGGTAGCTGTTTTCAAAGCACAGCGCCCAGCGCTCGCCCTCCTGCTGACGGAGCATGTTGGTCAGGGAGGAGACGTCGTGGCGGAGCTGCCCGAGTGTCCAGGTGTGATCGTCAAGCCAGGCGATCGGCGTATCATCCGGGCGCGGCGCGTTCAGCCACTGCCCCAGAGGAAGGGGTTTAGTCATGTGCTTCACTTTTTTTAATCACCCGTTGACGCACCAGCCACTCCGTCGCCATGAGCGTCCCCATCAGGATGTACGCGATCATGCCGTTCCACAGCGTCCAGAGCTGCATATCGCCGTGGATGACGGTAAACAGCGCCACCGAACCGTTCACAATGAAAAACCCGCACCACACGCGGGTGACATTGCGGGTGTAGCGAACGCCTTCCGGCGGCAGTTGGGGATCGCGCAAACGCGCCAGCCGTTCGACCAGCGGAATTGCCGTCCACAGAGAACCGCCAAACACGGCCAGCATCACGAGATTCACCACCACGGGATAGAGCAGCAGCCACTGGTGCGCTTGCAGCAGATAGCTCGCCGTGCAGAGGGCGATGCCCGCCAGCGCCACGCTTTGCACCACAAAGCGCATCGGCCCGGCGTTATGCCGCGCCTGACGCAGGCGACAGACCAGCAGCATCGCCATCAGCGGCAGCAGCCAGTGCAGGCTGTTGTGCGTCAGCCCAAAGCCAATCAGAAATGGCCAGGCGAGCAGCATCAGCCCCGTCAGCAGCGGGATGGCCGGAAAAGATCGTCCGCCACGCATGGCGTCTTACTCTTCGCGCAGAAGCTGTTCTACAGCGTCCACCACGTCCTGAACGGTACGCACCGATTTGAAGGTTTCAGGTTTGATTTTTTTGCCTGTTTTCTTCTGCAGATGAACAATCATGTCGACGGCGTCGATGCTGTCCAGCTCCAGATCTTCGTACAGGCGCGCCTCGGGAGAGATCGCGTCCGGTTCGATTTCAAACAGTTTGGTCAGGAGTCCGCAGACTTCCTGATAAATGGCATTTTGTTCTGTCATAGCAAATTCGTTCTCAGGCGCGTTGGGCATGGATAAATGATGCCAGCGTGGCGACGGAATAGAAGTGCTGACGCATCTCTTCGCTTTCCGCAGAGAGCACAACCCCGTACTGGTTTTTCACTGCCAGGCCAAGCTCCAGCGCGTCGATGGAATCGAGGCCCAGGCCATCACCAAACAGCGCCGCATCCGTTTCGATATCGTCGGCGGTAAGTTCGTCCAGATTCAGCGTAGAGATAATAAGATTTTTAATTTCAAGATAAAGCGCTTGCATCATTAATTCCTGACAAAGATTGAAGGCCTGATGTTAAGCGATGCTGCAGATGCCGGTTCAGCTGGCGCGCTGCCAGAGCCGGTTCTTGTTCTGTTGCATCGTAAAAATCATGAATATTGACCCGTTCACGGACATCAACCGTGAAGAAGGGCTTGCGCGGCGGTACGTCGTACCAGCGGCTGTTTTTATCGAGCAGGTGCTCGCTGCAGTGGATCACCACCACCCGCAGATCGCTGCCGCAGCGCACGGCGATATTGGCCGCACCGCGTTGCAGCGTCATCGCTTCCCCGACGCGGGTGCGTGTGCCTTCGGGGAAAATCAGTAAGGTATCGCCCTGTGCCAGACGTCGCTGGCTGGCGGCGAGCAGGGTATCTGCTTCACTGTTGATCAGATAATCCGCTGCCCGAATCACGCCGCTGACGAAGGGGTTACGCAGCAGGGCGCTTTTCACCAGGCAGTCGGTTTCTGGCATGACTGAGGCGAGGATTACGTAATCAATCAGCGTCGGATGGTTGGCGATGACAAGGCAACCGCGCTCGCTGCGCAGGGTCTCAAGGTTATCAATGCGGTAATCCAGCACGCCCGTCAGGCGCATGACGTTCATGAAGAAACGAAAGCTGGCGGCGATACTGCGGCGTGCCAGCCGACGGCGTTTGACGCGATCGCGCTGAACAATCAGCAGGAGATTAAACCAGACCAGCGACAGCAGCAGCCCGCCCACGCCAAACAGCGCGAAGCAGAATCCGGTCATGATCAGACGCCATAGCCGATTAAGAGTGCTGGCTAACGCGTTCATGCGCGGGACCACTGCCACAGCAGGCGTTCACCGGAAACCACAAACTGCGGCTCGCCAGTAAGATAACGTTGCAGGAACATCAGGCTTTGCGGCAACGGCGGCTCTTCGCCGAGGCTGCCAGAACGGGTTTCGCAGCGCAGCGCATCACCGGCTTCGATGACTAACGCCATCGCATACGGCCAGGTGGGCATGTGCGCGGGTAAATGAGGGTGGTAAAACACCGGCAGTGAACCGTCGAAATCGACCAGCAGAACGCGGGCGTAACCCGCCTGCAGCATGCACAGCACTTCACATAAGCCCTGCTGGAAGGTGTCCAGCCCGGCGGAGAGGGAAGAGGAGACAATCGGCTGGCGCGCGGCGATAGTGAGATTACCCACGGAAGAGTTGTGCACAGACATGGCGAAATCGGTGGGCGACACGGCCTGATCCGTCGCCAGGGCATGTAGAATGCGGTAGTTGCGCTCCAGCTCGCCGTGACGGCTGGTGTAGACCACGGCGTCGATGGCGTGCTTGCGCAGCATCGACAGCCCGCAATCGACGGCCAGCTTGCTGCCAGAGTTGAGGCGACGCGCGGTCATCATCGGCAAATCAGTGAGTTTTGCCTGTGGCGCAGTGGGATCAATGGCGAGCGAATCGCGTGACCACGCCTGCCATTGTTCGGCATCACTGAGACCCGGCGCTCTGGCCTGCCAGTCGATAATGTTAAGTGCAAATTTCATCTACGCGCGTCCGCGATCTATCGTCATTAAATAACGGCGTCAGCCGTCAGGTATTTCACTGAATTTATTGTTCGTTTTGCTGACAAATCAGTAAGGTATGCCCTAACCCTAAATTGTCCAGTCGTTGCTCTACGTGGAAACCCGCCTGCTCCAGGTAGTGATAAAATTTCTCGGCGCTATAAAAGCGACTATTGCCATTCGCCATGCAGGTGAAATAGAGCGAGGTCGCGTTCAGGCTGAACGAGGCCGCTTCGAATTTCTGGGCATCCCAGAACAGCTCCATAATGCATAACCGTGCGCCCGGCTTCATGACCTGAGCCACGTTTCCCAGCATGGTGACAATCTGATCGGGAGAGAAGCAGTCGAGGAACTGGCTCATCCACCACACGTCAGCTTCGCCCGGCAGTGCCGCGTTGCTAAGCATATCGACAGCATGGAACCCAATGCGATGAGATAATCCTGCAATTGCGATATTTTCCTGCGCCAGCGCTATTTGCTGCGGGAGGTCGAGGATCGTAATGGCGACATTTTCATCATAGCGGCAACAGCGTAAAGCCCATTTACCGGTATTTCCGCCTACATCGTACAATTTTGTCGGCTTGCTTGCGAATATATATGGCAAAGCGGCATCAAAAGCGGCGTCAGAATAGTAATGATCAAACGCAAACCAACTCTCTTTCGCCTGCGCCGGTAATTGCGACAATGCAGGATAGATAGTCGGCCATTCGCCAAATACCGATAATCCCGCGGGTTTTTCCTGTTTAAGGGAATCGGAGAGGTGGAATAAACCCTGATAACAAACGTCCTGGGTAAAATCCATATTTACGCGGGTCATGGTGTCATGCAGAAGAAAATGGCCTATTTTTGCCAGGTAGTACAGACCTTCTTTATGGGTAACGATCCGTCCGCTTAATCCCATATCCAGCAGGACGCTCACTGCATATTCATTCAGTGTGCTGTTTTCAACAATCTCATCCAGGCATGCACCCTGTTTTCCCTGTTTATCCAGCCAGGCTAAAACGCCAGAGTTACGCAGACAGAGCGCGGTTTGAAACAACATCGGAGCAAAAGCGATACGTTGTGCTTCTGTAATGGCATCCAGCGCACTGAGCGAATCCGTTTCGTACATTATTGCGTAACCTTTAACTGGTCAGAGAAATACGTTATCGGGCCGATAGCGGCCCGACTTTAAACAAATTTACTGCGCGGCGCTTCTGGCGAGATTCAGCTGAATATCTTTGTCGAGATTGCGAACCCAACGGTTGTAATTTTTATGAATCTTACCGTCGCTGGCTTTCAGGTTCAGGCTATTTTCGTAATTAATTGAATAGCTTGTGGCCGTGTACGGGATGCGCACTTCGGCGCTATGGTCGCGTGCCTGCAGGCGGCCTTTGATCACACCCGGGCTGACTTCGGTCATAATCCAGTCGCGCTGAAGACCGGCTTTCAGAATCGCCGACTTAACCTGCTCCGCAGAATGGCCCGCGCTGACAGTAGAATGAACCTGATCAACCGGGGCAGTACGCGCACAGCCTGCCAGCGCACCCATAATGGCAAACGCAGCACACCATTTCACAATCTTCTTCATCAACAACTCCGTATCAATAATAGTGATTTCGTCCGCGATATTCACGCAATATAATCCTTAAGATAAATTGAAACCATTGCGATAAATATCATTCTTGCGTTATTTATTTTTTTTCATTGCCAATTTAACTTTAATTAACGCGATAGCAATGTAGACATCGATTTTGTTATCGGCTTTGCTAAGAGAATATTCACTTAAATATAACAATTATGCCGATTTAAAAAAATCGGCATAGAGTGTATAGACCTGATGAGAAACGTAAACCTACCCCGGTTGGTAGGTTTACGCTAAAAACGTTATCCGGGGAGTCGGCTTTTCGGACGTCCTGGTCCGAGAAGAATCGCCAGTTTCCCGCCGCCTTTCGTGGTCTCCATCCATATTTTACAGACGCTGGTCAGCGGCACCGAAAGGAGCATTCCCACGGGGCCAAGTAGCCATCCCCATATTAATAATGACAAAAAGACCACCATTGTCGACATGCCCAGACGATGGCCCATCATGCGCGGCTCGACGATATTCCCGAGCACCATATGCACCGCCAGAAATAGCGCGCCCACCAGCATACATTCGTAAAAGCCGTTGAACAGAAACGCCTGAATCATCGGCGGCACGGCAGAGAGCACCGCGCCGATGTTAGGCACGTAGTTGAGCAGAAACGCCAGCACGCCCCACATAAGCGCGAACTGCACGCCCATCAGCGCCAGCCCCAGCCAGACTATCGCCCCGGTCCACAGGCTCAGCAGCGTTTTCAGCGCCAGATAGTGTGAAACACCCTTCAGCGCGCGGTGCAGCCCGGCGATGTGGATTTGCGGATTGTTCAGGGCGAAGCGCAGTTTGTACGGTACGTGGCGCACTTCGAACAGCATAAATACCACTGTCATCACCAGCAGTAAAATGCTGGCCATCGCGCCAGAAAGCCCGGTCATCAGGGTGGTGGCGAAGGTCATGACTTTTTCGGAGTCCATGCGTCTCAGCATGCGTTCAGGGGAGATGTGCAAATTGAGGAACGGCAGCATCTGCTGCAGATCGACAATCTTGCGCGTCAGCTCTTTATTGTATTTCGGCAGCAGGGTGGAGAACTCACTCAGCGACGCCGCCAGCACGCCAAACAGCGCGGTCAGCACGATGAGCATCACAATGACTACGATGGTGATGGCAAGCGGGCGCCGCACGCCACGTCGAATAAACCAGGTAACTAACGGATTAAGAACAATGGCAAAAAAAAGCGCCAGCAACAGCTGGACGATAATATCCGCCGCCGCGTGAATGCCAGCGAGAATTACCACCAGACAGGCGAGTTTTAATAAAATGTGGAGGCCCGTCTTGTCGGGCTGGGGGGTTGTCATGCTGATTCCTTTTGTTGTGTGCCCGTTAAGTGTAGCGCCTGGAGACCGCTGCGTTTGACGCCGTTAATCTGAAAGTCACTGCTGCTTTTCGCCCCCTGACGTGGTAATAGTGAAACACTGTTGCAAAATTCCAGGTAGAACCTCATGCCCGTACCTGCCGCCGAACCGGCGCTGAGCGGATTACGCCTCAATCTGCGCATTGTTTCTGTTGTCATGTTTAACTTCGCCAGTTATCTCACCATTGGGCTGCCGCTGGCGGTTTTGCCCGGTTACGTCCATGACGTGATGGGATTTAGCGCCTTCTGGGCGGGGCTGGTGATTAGCCTCCAGTATTTCGCCACGCTGTTAAGTCGCCCGCAGTCGGGGCGCTACGCGGATCTGTTTGGCCCGAAAAGTATTGTCGTGGTGGGGTTGTGCGGCTGTTTCCTCAGTGGTCTGAGCTATCTGCTGGCGGCGACCACCAGCGGCTGGCCGATGGTTAGCCTGGCGCTGCTGTGTCTTGGGCGTGTGATTCTGGGCATCGGGCAAAGTCTGGCGGGCACCGGCTCGACCCTGTGGGGCGTAGGCGTTGTCGGCACGCCGCATATCGGGCGCGTGATTTCATGGAACGGGATTGTCACCTACGGCGCGATGGCTCTCGGTGCGCCGCTTGGCGTGGTGTGTTACGCGTGGGGCGGGCTGCACGGGCTGGCCATCACCATTATGGTGGTGGCGATGATTGCGATTTTACTGGCGCTGCCGCGTCCGAAAGTGAAAGCCAACAAAGGTAAACCGCTGCCGTTTCGCGCGGTGCTCGGACGCGTCTGGCCTTACGGCATGGCGCTGGCGCTGGCCTCCGCCGGTTTCGGTGTGATCGCCACCTTCATCACCCTCTTTTACGATGCCAAAGGCTGGGACGGCGCAGCGTTCGCCCTGACGTTGTTTAGCTGTGCCTTCGTTGGCACGCGGTTACTCTTCCCGAACGGCATCAACCGCCTCGGCGGGCTGAACGTGGCCATGATCTGCTTTGCCGTGGAGATTGTTGGCCTGCTGCTGACAGGCATTGCCAGCGAGCCGTGGGTGGCGAAAATCGGCGTGTTCCTTGCGGGCGCGGGCTTCTCGCTGGTCTTCCCGGCGCTGGGCGTGGTGGCGGTGAAAGCCGTGCCACAGCAAAACCAGGGCTCTGCACTGGCGACCTATACGGTATTTATGGATATGTCCTTGGGCGTGACCGGGCCACTGGCCGGGCTGCTGATGGCATGGGCGGGCGTTCCGATGATCTATCTGGCGGCGGCGGGGCTGGTGGGCGTGGCGCTATTGTTGACCTGGCGCCTAAAAAAACGGCCCCCGGCGCAAGCGACGGAGGCCGTTGAATCGTGATGAAAATTATTTGATCACGACGGTATTAATGATGTTTTCCGCAGCGGTTTGTGCTTTCTGCTGATCGTCAGCAGGCAGGGTGATTTGCATGGTCAGCAGTTTGCCGTCCACTTTACCCAGCACCACGGAGGAGTAAGCGGTCTGGCCTTTGGCAGAGATAATGCTGTCCAGCTGTTGCAGGGTGTGGCCTTTCAGTTCGATGGACTTATTGGTCACGACCTGCAGCTGCGGATCGCGGCTACGCTGTTGATCTTCCAGACGCTTGGTCAGCACGGCCAGGTCTTCGCTGGTGTCGTCACCGACAATCACGATCACCGCTTTCTGCCCGGTGGCGTCTGAATAGACGTGCATGTTGTTCGCCTGGGTACCCAGCTTGCCGCTCTGATCGGTCATATCCGCCGGCAGAGAGAAACTGAGTTTGCCATCCATCAAATTCACCGGTTGTCCGGTGGCGTTACTTTCAGCAGACGCGCCCTGAGCAGGGGTCTTCGTATCGCTGTTATCACAGGCCGCAAGACCCACAACCAGCAGGCCAATCCCGACATATTTAACCAGATTGCGCATTGACTTCTTCCTTTCGATAAACGGCCATAACGGCTCATTTGTCCATCTTATCACAACTGATAAAGCGAACCTTTAACCAGCCTGTAATGCAGACATTTCGGATTTATCCGCCAGCCTTTTCAGCAGCATATTCAGCAGCACGCCGTACATCGGCAGGAAGAACACAATGCTGATCAGCACTTTGAAGCAGTAGTCCACCAGCGCGATTTCCATCCAGTGGGCGGCCATAAAGGCATCCGGGCTGCGCCAGAAGGCGATAAAGAAGAAGGCGAGGGTATCGCTGACGTTGCCAAACAGCGTGGACGCCGTCGGTGCCATCCACCAGCGGTGGTTTTGTCGCAGGCGGTTAAAGACGTGGACGTCGAGGATCTGCCCCAGCGCATAGGCCATAAAGCTGGCGGCGGCGATACGGGCGACAAACAGATTGAAGTGCGTCAGCGCTTCAAAGCCCTGCCAGCTTCCCATATAGAACAGGGATGAGATGACGTAGGAGATGAACAGCGCGGGCAGCATCACCGCAAAAATAATGCGTCGGGCCAGCGGCGCGCCGAAGATGCGCACGGTCAAATCTGTCGCAAGGAAGATAAACGGGAAACTGAACGCGCCCCAGGTGGTATGGAAACCAAAAATGGAGATGGGCAGCTGCACCAGATAGTTACTGGAGGTGATCACCAGCAGATGAAATAGCGATAGCCAGAACAACGCTTTTACGCGCTGCGATTGAGAGAACTGCGTCATATTGTGACCTTTTTATGATTTGGGGTGAGGGAACCCAATAAAAACCTACCGGGGTAGGGTTTAAAGCCGCCGCATAATACTGCTTTTGGAGGGTATTGCAATGGCTAATTTTCGCGCAATCGTTAACCTGGTTTGCTTTGCCGAAAACGCGGCGTAAACTACAGCCGTTTTTGATGTGAACGAGAAGATGATGACCAACCTGTTTTCCAGCCCTGACCATACGCTTGATGCACAAGGCCTCCGTTGCCCGGAGCCGGTAATGATGGTGCGCAAAACCGTGCGCAACATGCAGACCGGCGAGACGCTGCTGATCATTGCTGACGATCCTGCCACCACCCGCGATATTCCGGGCTTTTGTACCTTTATGGAACACGAGCTGGTGGCGCAAGAGACGCAATCGCTGCCGTACCGGTATCTGCTGCGCAAAGGATAATCGCGGTTGCCGGGTGGCGACGACGCTTTACCAGGCCTACAACATTATCGCCTTTGCCCGGCGGTTATGACTTCCGCCGTAACAACCGCAGGGCGTTGGCTGTCACCAGCACCGTCGCCCCCGTATCCGCCAGCACCGCCAGCCACAGACCTGTTATCCCCAGCAGCGTTGTCACCAGGAAGATCCCCTTCAGCCCCAGCGCAATCGTAATGTTCTGACGAATATTGGCGCGGGTGGCGCGCGCCAGGGATATCATCTGCGCAAGCCCGGTCAGACGGTTATGGGTAAGCGCCGCATCGGCGGTTTCCAGCGCCACGTCGGTGCCGCTGCCCATCGCAATCCCAATCGTTGCGGCTTTCATCGCCGGGGCGTCGTTAATCCCGTCGCCGACCATTGCCAGCGGTGCCTGAGCGTTCAGCCCGGTAACAGCCTGCACTTTATCTGCTGGCAACAATCCTGCCCGGTATTCCAGATCAAGCTCACTGGCAATCGCTGCCGCTGCACGTGGGTTATCGCCGGTCAAAATCACACCCTGAATACCGAGCTTATGCAGTGCCGCCACGGCCTCTTTGGCATCGTCACGCAGGGTATCGCGCAGGGCCAGAACCCCTTTCGCCACGCCGTCGACAACGACGATCACCACCGTCTGCCCGGCCTGTTCCAGCTCGCGGATCTGCGGGCTAAATGCGTCAGCGGGGAATTTATCGGCGGCACAGATCAGCACCTGGCGCCCTTCGACCACCGCTTCGATCCCTGACCCCATTAGCGCGCGCTGCGCACTGGCTGCGGGGATAGTCAGCCCGCGCGACTGGGCCTCACGCACAATCGCCTGCGCCAGTGGATGGGTCGATCCCTGCTCGACGGCGGCGGCCAGTGACAGCAGTGCGTCGTCGGCAGGATAAATTCCGGTAACCTGCGGTTTGCCAACCGTCAGGGTTCCGGTTTTATCGAAGGCGATCTGCTGAACCTGGCTGAGCTGCTCCAGCGCGGCACCGCCTTTAATCAGCGCTCCACGTCGCGCGGCTGCCGCCAGCCCTGAGGTAATGGCCGCAGGTGTTGAGATCACCAGCGCACACGGACAGCCGATCAGCAGCAGCGTCAGCCCTTTATAAATCCAGGCCTCCCACGGGGCGCTGAACAGCAGCGGCGGAACCACCGCCACCAGCAGGGCAATCAGCATAATCACCGGTGTGTAAATGCGGCTGAAGCGATCGATAAAGCGCTCGACGGGCGCGCGGCGCTCTTCGGCTTCTTCGATAAGCTTCAGAATCCGGTCAATGGCGCTGTCGCCCGGTTCGGACAGTACCGTGAGCTGCACCAGACGGTCCACGCTGGTGGCCCCGGCAGGGACTTTCTCGCCCGTCTCACGTTCGACAGGAATTGATTCCCCGGTCAGGGCGCTTTCATCGAAACTGGCGTTTGCGGTGATGAGCGTACCGTCCGCAGGCAGACGGCCACCGGCAGCCACTTCCATTACATCGCCGGGGCGAAGTGCAGTGATGGCGACAGTTTTTCGTTCTCCGTCGACCACGACCATTGCCGTTTCCGGTTTCAACGCCATTAACGCGCTGACCCCTTTGCGTGCGCGGCTCGCCGCCCAGCCTTCAAGGCGTTCGCCAATCAGGAACAGCAGCAGGACCATCGCCGCTTCTGCCGTCGCACCAATAAACAGCGCGCCAATCGCCGCGACGCTCATCAGTGTTTCAATGGCGAACCAGCTGCCGCTTTTCATCAGGCGCAGGGCCTGACGGGCAATCGGGAACAGGCCGACCAGGGTCGTTGCGATAAACGCCAGATTGCCGAACGGATGATTAAAGTGTTCCAGCGTCCAGCTCAGCGCCATCATGATGATCAGCGTGATGAGCGGCAGATTTTCCCGCAGGGGAGAGGTTTTTTCGGCAGGCGTCTGCTCGCTGCGCAGGGAATAGCCCGCGCGGGTGACGGCCGCTTCGACTTGCGCACTGACATCTTTTTCAGCGCTGATGAGCAGCTTTTCGGTCGCGAACAGCACCTGAACGTGGTTAACGCCAGCCACCTGTTTGACGGCGTTTTCGACTTTGCGCGCGCAGGCGGCGCAGTCCATCCCGTTGACGATCCAGGTGTAGCGCTCGCCGTTTTCAGGCAGCACGGGTGCCGTCTGGGTTTCGCATCCGCTGTCGCAGCAGCAGTCGTCTTTCGCAGGCGCGGGGCTGAGTTTCAGCGCCGAGAATTGCGGCACTTTTTTCGGTGTTTCTGGAGTCGACATGGCACTCTCCGGTAATGATAATTTTCTCATTAACCGCAGCATACACTCTGGAGTCGACTCCAGAGTCAAGCACTATTAAATATACAGCGAGCGGACTATCAGGAAATGCCCGGCGAAGTAGCAGGCGGCGGCGATAGCGTTATCCGCGCGGAAGCGACGGCGGTAGTGACTTCCCAGCCAGACAATATTCCCAATCAGCAGCAGGGCGGCACCGAAGAACGCCGACATTGCAGGTGACGTTGGGCGGAAGAACCACAGTTCACCGGCCAGCCAGACCATCACCAGCGTCATGGCGATAAAGGTACAGACCGGCCAGCGCATCTCTTCCAGCCGTGTCCAGATCACCGCCACCAGCAGCGCGCCCATGACCAGTAAGATCAGCGGCAGCGGCCAGAAGAAGGAGAGGGTCATCTGGCTGGCGAAGTAGATGGTATAGAGCAGATGGGAAAGGAAAAATGCCCCGATGGCATACAGCAAACGCTGGCGCGGCAGCAGGGTAAGCGCGTCACCAATCAGCGAGGCGCACAGACCCGCGAGTACCAGATAGCTCACGGCGTTGAACATCGGCGCCTGCCAGGCGAGCAGCAGCAGGAGCAGCAGGGTCACCGGTTTAAACAGCCAGCGCTGCCACGTTGGACCGCGATACGACGCATCGACATAAAGCCATGCGGAAAAACAGACAGCGATAAATGACCAAAGCATATTAACTCCCTGTATCTGTTATTTTTGAATCATACATTCTGATTCAGTGTAGTGACGCGAGCAGGCGTTTGGCAATGCCGGATAAGCCGCGGTATCCTGATTTCCGCATAATCTGATGGGATTCAACAATGAGCAAAATGCCGCTTTTCTTCGTGGTGGTGGTGGCCATCATCGTCATCGCCGCTTCGTTTCGCTTTGTGCAGCAGCGCCGCGAAAAAGCCGATAATGACGCCGCGCCGCTCTTACAAAAACGGGTGGTGGTGAGCAATAAGCGCGAGAAAGCGCTTAATGAGCGCCGTTCCCGGCAGCAACAGGTGACGCCAGCAGGGGCATTAATGCGCTATGAGGCGAGCTTTAAACCGCAGAGCGGTGGGCTGGAGATGACGTTTCGTCTCGACGAGAAGCAGTACCATCAGCTGACGGTGGGGGATCGCGGGCTGTTGAGCTATAAGGGATCGCGGTTTGAAGGGTTTGCGGTCGAGCCGTAACTCGCCGAGTGGCCCGGTCTACAAAAGCTGTACACCGGGCTGCATATGACTTATTTCTTCGCCTGTGCTTTAAACTTTTTCATCCACACCAGCAGCTCGAACACGCCGAAAATAAAGACGCGCAGTTGCTGCCAGCCGGTCATCGGCGGCCCGTCTTTCGGCAGACCGTTTTTCAGCATCACCATCTGCAGGGCGTGCATAAAGGCGGTGAAAATCAGCGCCACGTTGACGAAAATGTTCATCGGACGTGGGAACGGGTGGACGAGGTTCAGGAGCAGAAACGCCCAGACGCCCAACATCAGCAAACGGCCAAGATTAATCAGAACTGGCATCAGGCTCTCCTTCTACTTCACGGTGATACAAACGATAGGCGACCTGCCCTGCGACCTGTTCGCGGTGCAGATCCCAGTGAACGGGAACCGGCGGAAGGCCATTTTCCACTTCACTTTCGACATAAATAAGCGCGTCATCCGCCAGCCAGCCGTTGTTTTCCAGCAGCGTCAGCGTCTCTTCCAGTAGCCCCTTGCGGAACGGCGGGTCGATAAATACCACGTCGTGCGGCGTGCCCTTTTGCGCGAGGAACGACAGAGTATTGGTATTCACCACGTTGCCGTTGGTTGCTTTGAGGGTCGCCAGATTTTGCTGCAACTGCTGCGCAACGCCGCGCTCCATCTCCAGCAGGGTAGCGCTTGCGGCATAACGCGACAGCGCTTCAAGGCCGAGCGCGCCGCTTCCGGCAAAACAGTCCAGGCAGCGGGCGTCAACCATCGACGGAGCCAGCCAGTTAAATAGCGTCTCGCGGACGCGATCGGTTGTCGGGCGCAGCCCAGGGCTGTCGGGCACAGGCAGTTTGCGGCCTCGCCACTGGCCGCCAATAATGCGAATTTGTCCGGCCGGGCGGTTCGTTTTCTTCATTTCAGGAAAGCTCTGCTAACAATTGGCCTGCGATTCCAGGCGGTGATGTTAATTAGGTAAAGTGTTAGACTATTTCATCATTTTTATAGCTTCCATGTATATAGCACCGCGAGGAGTGTCGTCGCAGATGGCAAAACAAAAAAAACGTGGCTTCTTTTCCTGGCTGGGCTTCGGCGAAAAAGAGCAAGAAACAGAACAGAAAATCGAAGAACAGCAAGCGGTTGAAGAGCAGTCACAGCCCGAAACGCCTGTTGAAACCGCTGCGGTTGTAGAAGCGGAAGAGCCCGCGCACAGCAAAGAAGAGATCGACTCCTTCGCTGAAGACGTGGTTGAGGTGACCGAACAGATTCAGGAGATCGAGAAACCGGAGCCGGTAATTGTTCCTCAGGCGGTCGAGGTTGTCGTTGAGCCGGTTGTCGAAGAAGCGCCTCAGGCCGTGATTGAGCACGAAGAGCTGCCGCTGCCGGAAGAGGTCAAAGCCGAAGCGATCGCGCCAGAAGAGTGGCAGGCGGAAGCGGAAACCGTAGAGATCGTTGAAGCCGTTGAAGAAGAGGCGGAAAACGAGCCTGAAATCACCGATGAAGAGCTGGAAGCCCAGGCGCTGGCCGCCGAAGCCGCAGAAGAAGCGGTGATCGTGGTGCCGGTCGAAGAGACGGAAGAAGAGGCCCCGGCGGAAGAGATCGTTCAGGAGCAGGAAAAACCGACCAAAGAAGGTTTCTTCGCGCGTCTGAAACGCAGCCTGGTCAGAACCAAAGAAAACCTCGGTTCCGGATTTATCAGTCTGTTCCGTGGCAAAAAAATCGACGATGATCTGTTTGAAGAGCTGGAAGAGCAGCTGCTGATTGCCGATGTTGGCGTGGAAACCACGCGCAAAATTATCGCGAAACTGACGGAAAGCGCGAGCCGTAAACAGCTGCGTGATGCCGAGGCGCTGTACGGCCTGCTGAAAGACGAGATGGGCGAAATTCTCGCAAAAGTTGACGAACCGCTTAATATTGAAGGCAAAACGCCCTTTGTTATTCTGATGGTGGGCGTTAACGGCGTCGGGAAAACCACCACCATCGGTAAGCTGGCGCGTCAGTTTGAGCAGCAGGGCAAATCGGTGATGCTGGCGGCGGGCGATACCTTCCGTGCAGCGGCCGTCGAGCAGCTGCAGGTCTGGGGTCAGCGCAACAACATTCCGGTGGTTGCGCAGCACACTGGCGCAGATTCTGCGTCCGTGATTTTCGATGCCATCCAGGCGGCGAAAGCGCGAAATATCGATGTACTGATTGCGGATACCGCAGGGCGTTTGCAGAATAAATCGCACCTGATGGAAGAGCTGAAGAAAATCGTTCGCGTGATGAAGAAGCTGGACGAAGACGCGCCGCATGAAATTATGCTGACCATTGATGCCAGCACCGGACAGAACGCCATCAGCCAGGCGAAGCTGTTTGATGAAGCGGTCGGGCTGACCGGGATTACGCTGACCAAACTGGACGGCACCGCCAAGGGGGGAGTGATCTTCTCCGTGGCGGATCAGTTCGGCATCCCAATCCGTTACATCGGTGTCGGCGAACGTATCGAGGATTTGCGTCCGTTTAAATCGGACGACTTTATTGAGGCACTATTTGCCCGAGAGGATTAACAATGATTCGCTTTGAACACGTCAGCAAGGCCTATCTCGGTGGGAGACAAGCGTTGCAGGGGGTGACATTCCACCTGCAACCGGGCGAGATGGCATTCCTGACCGGCCACTCCGGCGCGGGGAAAAGTACCCTGCTCAAGCTTATCTGTGGGATCGAGCGGCCAAGCGCCGGGAACATCTTTTTTAGCGGGCATGATATCAGCCGCCTGAAAAACCGTGAGGTGCCGTTTCTGCGTCGTCAGATCGGCATGATTTTCCAGGATCACCACCTGCTGATGGATCGCACCGTTTTTGATAACGTGGCGATCCCGCTGATCATTGCGGGTGCCAGCTATGACGATATCCGCCGTCGCGTTTCGGCGGCGCTGGATAAAGTCGGGCTGCTGGACAAAGCGAAGAACTTCCCGATTCAGCTTTCCGGCGGTGAACAGCAGCGCGTGGGTATTGCCCGTGCGGTGGTGAACAAACCCGCCGTCCTGCTGGCGGATGAACCGACCGGTAACCTGGACGATGCGCTCTCGGAAGGGATCCTGCGGCTGTTTGAGGAATTTAACCGCGTTGGGGTAACAGTCCTGATGGCGACGCACGACATTGGGCTGATTTCCCGTCGTTCGTACCGCATGCTGACCCTGAGCGAAGGTCATTTGCACGGAGGCCACGTTGAATAAGCGCGACGCAATAAACCAGATTCGGCAGTTTGGTAACCGATTCGACCGCTTCCGCAAGCCGCAGGGCGGCGGAGAGGGTAACCGTAACACGCCAAAGCGTGCGAAAGCGGCGCCGAAGCCAAACTCTCGCAAGACCAACGTCTTTAACGAACAGGTGCGCTACGCCTTCCACGGCGCGGTGCAGGATCTGAAAAGCAAACCGCTGGCGACGTTCCTGACGGTGATGGTAATCGCCATCTCCCTGACGCTGCCGAGCGTCTGCTATATGGTCTACAAAAACGTCAATGAGGCGGCTTCGCAGTACTATCCGTCTCCGCAGATCACGGTGTATCTGGATAAGGCGCTGGATGACAGCGCCGCCGCACAGGTGGTGGGGCAACTCCAGGCGGAGCAGGGCGTCGAAAAGGTGAACTACCTGTCGCGCGACGAAGCGCTGGGCGAGTTCCGCAACTGGTCCGGATTTGGCGGCGCGCTGGATATGCTCGAAGAGAACCCGCTGCCCGCCGTGGCAGTGGTTATTCCGAAACTGGACTTCCAGGGCACGGATTCGCTGAACACCCTGCGCGATCGCATCACCCGTATCAACGGCATTGATGAAGTGCGTATGGACGACAGCTGGTTTGCGCGTTTGGCCTCCCTGACGGGGCTGGTAGGGCGCGTGGCGGCAATGATTGGCGTGCTGATGGTGGCGGCGGTCTTCCTCGTCATCGGTAACAGCGTGCGTCTGAGCATCTTCGCCCGTCGCGATACGATTAACGTGCAGAAACTGATAGGTGCGACGGATGGATTCATCCTGCGCCCGTTCCTGTATGGCGGCGCATTGCTCGGTTTTTCCGGCGCATTTCTTTCACTGATTCTGTCAGAAATTTTGGTGATGCGGCTCTCTTCTGCCGTCACCGAAGTGGCGCAGGTTTTCGGAACTAAGTTTGATATCAGTGGCTTATCCTTCGATGAGTGCCTGTTATTACTGCTGGTGTGCTCGATGATTGGCTGGGTGGCCGCCTGGCTTGCCACCGTACAACATTTACGTCACTTTACCCCGCAGTAAAAAATCTCTGGTATAATCTTTCCCTGCAATGAGTACTTCACTCTGCAGGGAAAGAGTCCCTGTTGGCTCTCCCCCGCAATCAGTTGTCCATGTCACAATTTGTGCGTAATTTATTCACAGCATTACATGGAACTTGTGGATAAAATCACGGTCTGATAAAAATGTGAATGTTAGTCTCACTGCTCAAATGCTTTGGCATGCTTGTTGCCTGATGGGGACAAACAAACGCCAGAAGACACTAAATTGAGAGGAATGAATGACCAAAGAAATGCAAACTTTAGCTTTAGCCCCTGTTGGTAACCTGGAATCTTATATCCGGGCTGCGAACACCTGGCCGATGTTGACGGCTGAGGAAGAAAAGGAGCTTGCTGAAAAGCTGCATTACCAGGGCGATCTGGAAGCAGCTAAGACGCTGATCCTGTCTCACCTGCGCTTTGTTGTTCACGTTGCTCGTAATTACTCGGGTTACGGTCTGCCGCAGGCGGACTTGATTCAGGAAGGTAACATCGGTCTGATGAAGGCTGTACGTCGCTTCAACCCGGAAGTGGGTGTGCGACTGGTCTCCTTCGCCGTTCACTGGATCAAAGCGGAAATTCACGAATACGTGCTGCGTAACTGGCGTATTGTGAAAGTCGCTACGACCAAAGCACAGCGCAAACTGTTCTTCAACCTGCGTAAAGCCAAGCAGCGTCTGGGCTGGTTCAATCAGGATGAAGTCGAAATGGTGGCGCGTGAGCTGGGCGTTTCCAGCAAAGATGTGCGTGAGATGGAATCCCGTATGGCCGCTCAGGACATGACATTCGATATGTCTTCTGACGACGATGCGCAGGATAGCCAGCCGATGGCACCGGTTCTGTATCTGCAGGATAAAACCTCTAACTTTGCCGACGGCATCGAAGAGGATAACTGGGAAGATCAGGCCGCGAACAAACTCACCCACGCGATGGAAGGTCTCGACGAGCGTAGCCAGGCGATTATCCGCGCCCGCTGGCTGGACGAAGACAACAAGTCCACCCTGCAGGAGCTGGCCGACCGCTACGGCGTCTCAGCAGAGCGTGTGCGTCAGCTTGAAAAGAACGCCATGAAAAAACTTCGCGCCGCTATCGAAGCGTAATTCCCGCGAAGTTCCCCGATAACCCCTGGATGAAAATCTGGGGGTTTTGTTTTTTTAACGACCGCTCTGGCGAATTCCTCCCCCCTGGCAAACACTTACAGATGCGCTACGCATGCGAATCTTAGGGGGACAGGGTGAACAATCACGAGTTAAATGAACGGCGTTTGCAGGCAACGCCGCGCGGCATCGGGGTGATGTGCGGTTTTTACGCCGATAAAGCGGAAAACGCCACGCTGTGGGATATCGAAGGCAACGAAGTGATCGACTTCGCCGCCGGGATTGCGGTGCTGAACACGGGCCATCGCCATCCCAAAGTGATCGCCGCCATCGAAAAGCAGCTTCAGTCGTTTACCCACACGGCGTACCAGATTGTGCCGTACGAAGGCTATATCGCCCTCGCAGAGCGCATCAATGCCCGTGTGCCGATTGAAGGGCCAGCCAAAACCGCCTTCTTCTCGACGGGCGCAGAAGCCGTCGAAAACGCGGTCAAAATCGCCCGCGCCTACACCAAACGACCCGGTCTTATCACGTTCGGCGGCGCCTTCCACGGGCGTACCTTTATGACCATGGCCCTCACCGGCAAAGTGGCACCGTACAAACTCGGCTTCGGCCCGTTCCCTGGCTCGGTCTTTCACGCGCAATATCCAAACACGCTGCACGGCGTGAGTTCTCAGGACGCCCTGAAAAGCCTGGAGCGTATCTTCAAAGCCGATATCGCCCCGGATCAGGTGGCAGCGATTATCCTCGAACCGGTTCAGGGTGAAGGCGGATTCAACGTCGCGCCGCCCGATTTCATGCAAGGGCTGCGCGCCCTGTGCGACACCCACGGAATTTTGCTGATCGCTGACGAAGTGCAGACCGGCTTTGCCCGTACCGGGAAACTGTTCTCGATGGAGCATCACTGCGTTAAACCGGATCTGATCACCATGGCGAAAAGCCTGGCGGGCGGGATGCCGCTCTCGGCGGTGTCGGGCCGCGCGGAGGTGATGGACGCCCCCGCACCGGGCGGGCTGGGCGGCACCTACGCCGGGAACCCGCTGGCGATTGCGGCGGCACTGGCGGTGCTGGAGGTGATCGACGAAGAGGATCTGTGCGCTCGCGCCTCTCACCTGGGCCATCATCTGGTGGAAGTGCTGAGCAAGGCCAAATCTGGTTGCCCATATATCGCCGATATCCGCGCGCAAGGCTCGATGGTGGCGGTGGAGTTCAACGATCCCGAGACCGGGCAGCCCTCACCGGAATTTACCCGCCAGGTTCAGGAGCGCGCGCTGGCGGAAGGGCTGTTGCTGCTCAGCTGCGGCGTATACGGCAACGTCATTCGTTTTCTCTATCCACTCACCATTCCCGATGCGCAGTTCCGCAAAGCGCTGGATATCATCTCTGCCTCGCTGACTCGATAAAGCCCGAGCCCGGTCGCAAAACTGCACCGGGCTGGCATAGTTACATTTCAAATTAGCTATTCCAAAATCATAAAAATGGGGTATGTTTTAGCAGAGTGTGCTGAAAAAGCGCGGACGGCAGACCTATAATTGAAATAAAGCGCTACACAACAACATCACAACAATCGTAATAACCATAATAATGGGGAATCTCAGGATGAATATGAAGGGTAAAGCGTTACTGGCAGGATGTATCGCGTTGGCATTCAGCACTATGGCTCAGGCGGATATTAAAGTGGCTGTTGTCGGTGCGATGTCCGGTCCGGTAGCGCAATACGGCGACCAGGAATTTACCGGCGCAGAACAAGCGGTTGCAGACATTAATGCCAAGGGCGGCATCAAAGGCGAAAAACTGCAGATCGTAAAATATGACGATGCCTGCGACCCGAAACAAGCGGTAGCAGTGGCGAACAAAGTGGTAAACGACGGGATCAAATACGTTATCGGTCACCTGTGCTCCTCATCCACCCAGCCTGCGTCTGATATCTACGAAGACGAAGGCATTCTGATGATCACCCCGGCCGCGACTGCACCAGAGCTGACCGCGCGTGGTTATAAACTGATTCTGCGTACCACCGGTCTGGACTCCGACCAGGGCCCAACGGCCGCGAAATACATTCTTGAGAAAGTGAAGCCGCAGCGCATCGCGATTGTTCACGATAAACAGCAGTACGGCGAAGGCCTGGCGCGCTCCGTACAGGACAGCCTGAAGAAAGCCAATGCGAAAGTGGTGTTCTTCGACGGCATCACCGCCGGTGAAAAAGACTTCTCCACGCTGGTGGCGCGCCTGAAGAAAGAGAACATCGACTTCGTGTACTACGGCGGTTATCACCCGGAAATGGGCCAGATCCTGCGCCAGGCGCGCGCGGCCGGTCTGAAAACACAGTTCATGGGACCAGAGGGTGTGGCGAACGTTTCCCTGTCTAACATCGCGGGCGACTCGGCTGAAGGGATGCTGGTCACCAAGCCGAAGAACTACGATCAGGTTCCGGCGAACAAACCGATTGTGGATGCCATCAAGGCCAAGAAACAAGATCCAAGCGGCGCGTTCGTGTGGACCACCTACGCTGCGCTGCAATCCCTGCAGGCAGGCCTGAACCAGTCAGCCGATCCGGCTGAGATTGCGACCTGGCTGAAAGCGAACTCCGTCGATACTGTCATGGGGCCGCTGTCCTGGGACGAAAAGGGCGATCTGAAAGGTTTTGAGTTCGGTGTCTTTACCTGGCATGCAGACGGTTCAGCGACCGACGCTAAGTAAAAAAAATGCCCGGTGGCGCTATGCTCTCCGGGCCTACAAAACCTGAGTTCCAGGCCGGGTAAGGCGCAGTCGCCACCCGGCTTTTTTTTACCGCCGCTCCCACCCATTTTCCCGCTCTGAAAACCCTGTCGCCTGCATAAAGGCGGACATTACGCTGCGGTCTTCCACACCGATATCGGACATCCACCAGGCTGACACGTCCGGATTATCGCGAATCACCTCTTCAATCAAATACTGCCCCACGCCGCGACGGCGGGTGATTTCCCGCACGCGCAGGGAGTCCAGCGCGCCATCGGTTCCGCTCAGGGTCACGCGCACTGCGCCCAGCAGACGCTCGTTAAAGCGGGCGGCATAAATTCGATGGGTTTCATCCACGGTCAGGGAGGAAGGAGAATATTCCGGCCAGATCTTGCCCAGGTCGATATGATCCTGGTCGCTAAAGGACACCAGACGAAGGATGGTCAGTTTCATTAGCTGCTTGTCCAAATCAAAAAGAGTAAAGGCAGTGTACTCAATTTATCTCTTCAGCGGCTTCCCCTTTTTTGAACCATTCTCTAGCTGATTACTTTTTTAGCAACGCGATGTGTAGCGAGAAAGAGCAGGGATCGAAAATTAAGCAGAATTTTACTCTAAAAGGCAGTGTTTTATTCGGCGCTTTGTACCGTTATTTTATGCTGCTAACTGCACTTTTATTTGTTTATCTCTGTCTGATTTCAGAATATTATCTTTGCTTAATCGCCTGAAAAATAGAGATTTTAGTCTGGTTTTTATCAAAAAACTGCGCTAAACCATTAAAGGCACTGGTAAAAATAGCGTTGTTCATTAAAAGTACAGAATGCTTTTTAACCATAATAAAACAAAATATATACATCACGTCACGAATGGGGATTCACAGATGAAAAGGAACGCGAAAGCATTGATCGCGGGAATGGTTGCATTAGCGATTTCGCAGGCAGCCATGGCGGAAGAGATTAAAGTTGCCGTCGTCGGTGCGATGTCCGGTCCGGTTGCCCAGTGGGGTGATATGGAGTTCAACGGCGCGCGTCAGGCGATCAAAGACATCAACGCCAAAGGCGGGATCAAAGGGGATAAGCTGGTTGGCGTGGAATATGACGACGCCTGCGATCCGAAACAAGCCGTCGCCGTGGCGAACAAAATCGTTAACGACGGTATTCAGTACGTTATCGGCCACCTGTGCTCCTCTTCCACGCAGCCCGCTTCAGATATCTATGAAGACGAAGGCATTCTGATGATCACGCCAGGCGCTACCAACCCGGAGCTGACGCAGCGTGGCTATCAGCACATCATGCGTACCGCCGGTCTGGACTCTTCTCAGGGGCCGACTGCCGCGAAGTACATCCTCGAGAAAGTGAAGCCGCAGCGCATCGCGATCATTCACGATAAACAGCAATACGGTGAAGGCCTCGCGCGTTCCGTACAGGATGGCCTGAAAAAAGGCGGCGCGAATGTGGTCTTCTTCGACGGTATCACCGCAGGTGAGAAAGATTTCTCTGCCCTGCTGGCACGCCTGCAAAAAGAGAACATCGACTTCGTGTACTACGGCGGTTACTACCCGGAGATGGGCCAGATGCTGCGCCAGGCGCGCGCGACTGGTCTGAAAACGCAGTTCATGGGCCCGGAAGGCGTGGGTAACGCGTCCCTGTCCAACATCGCAGGCGATGCGGGCGAAGGCATGCTGGTGACAATGCCAAAACGCTATGACCAGGAACCGGCGAACAAGGCTATCGTAGAGGCGCTCAAAGCGCAGAAGAAAGATCCGAGCGGTCCGTACGTCTGGATCACCTACGCGGCGGTGCAGTCTCTGGCGACTGCTATGGAGCGCACCGGCAGCAAAGAGCCGCTGGACTTAGTGAAAGATTTAAAAGCACACGGAGCAAACACCGTGATTGGGCCGCTGAACTGGGATGAGAAAGGCGATCTAAAGGGATTTGAATTTGGTGTCTTCCAATGGCACGCCGATGGTTCTTCTTCGGTAGCCAAATAATCATCCCGCCGCCCGCGCAAAACGGGCGGTTATAAAAAGGTTTTCTTATGTCCGAGCAGTTTCTCTATTTCTTGCAGCAGATGTTTAACGGCGTCACGCTGGGAAGCACCTATGCGCTGATCGCCATCGGTTACACGATGGTTTACGGCATTATCGGCATGATCAACTTCGCCCACGGCGAGGTCTATATGATCGGCAGCTATGTCTCCTTTATGATCATTGCCGCACTGATGATGATGGGTATCGACAGCAGCTGGCTGCTGGTGGGGGCCGGTTTTGTCGGTGCAATTGTGATTGCCAGCGCCTACGGCTGGAGCATCGAGCGCGTGGCCTATCGGCCTGTGCGCAGCTCCAAACGTCTGATTGCGCTCATCTCCGCCATCGGGATGTCCATCTTCCTGCAAAACTACGTCAGCCTGACGGAAGGCTCGCGCGATGTGGCGCTGCCAAGCCTGTTTAACGGCCAGTGGATTATCGGGGCCAGCGAAAACTTCTCGGCCTCTATCACGACCATGCAGCTGGTGATCTGGGTTGTGACCTTCCTCGCGATGCTGGCGTTGACCATTTTCATCCGTTACTCCCGCATGGGCCGCGCTTGCCGCGCCTGTGCAGAAGACCTGAAAATGGCCAGCCTGCTGGGTATTAACACCGACCGCGTGATCGCCCTGACCTTTGTGATTGGTGCCGCGATGGCGGCGGTGGCGGGTGTGCTGCTCGGTCAGTTCTACGGCGTTATCAACCCCTACATCGGCTTTATGGCCGGGATGAAAGCCTTTACCGCTGCGGTGCTCGGCGGGATCGGCAGTATTCCTGGTGCGATGATCGGCGGCCTGATTCTGGGCGTTGCCGAAGCGCTCTCCTCGGCGTATCTGAGTACGGAATATAAAGACGTCGTCTCCTTTGCACTGCTGATTCTGGTGCTGCTGGTGATGCCTACCGGGATTCTGGGTCGTCCGGAGGTAGAGAAAGTATGAAACCGATGCATTTTGCGATGGCGCTGCTCTCTGCCGCCATGTTCTTCGTCCTCGCGGGCGTCTTTATGGGTGTGCAGTTAGAACTGGATGGCACCCGACTGGTGGTCGATACCGCCGCGGATATCCGCTGGCAGTGGGTGTTTGTCGGTACGGCAGTAGTGTTCCTGTTCCAGCTGCTGCGCCCGGTGTTCCAGAAGACGATGAAAAATGTCTCTGGCCCGAAATTCGTGCTTCCAGCCATTGATGGCTCGACCGTTAAGCAGAAACTGTTCCTGTTGGCGCTGCTGGTGGCCGCTGTTGCGTGGCCGTTCATGGTGTCGCGCGGGACGGTGGATATTGCCACGCTGACCATGATCTACGTGATTCTGGGTCTGGGCTTGAACGTGGTGGTCGGTCTGTCTGGCCTGCTGGTGCTGGGCTATGGCGGATTTTACGCCATCGGTGCCTACACCTTTGCGTTGCTGAACCACTATTACGGGCTGGGCTTCTGGACCTGTCTGCCGCTGGCGGGCCTGGTGTCTGCCGCCGCAGGTTTCCTGCTCGGCTTCCCGGTGCTGCGTCTGCGCGGTGACTATCTGGCGATTGTGACCTTAGGCTTTGGCGAGATCGTCCGTATCCTGCTGCTCAACAACACCGAAGTGACCGGCGGTCCGAACGGCATCAGCCAGATCCCGAAACCGACCTTCTTCGGCCTGGAGTTCAGCCGCACGGCGCGCGAAGGCGGCTGGGATACTTTCAGCAATTTCTTCGGCGTGAAGTACGACCCCTCCGACCGCGTTATCTGGCTCTATCTGGTGGCGCTGCTGCTGGTGGTGATCACCCTGTTCGTGATCAACCGTTTGCTGCGTATGCCGCTGGGCCGCGCGTGGGAAGCGCTGCGTGAAGACGAAATCGCCTGCCGCTCCCTGGGGCTGAACCCGACGCGCATCAAACTGACCGCGTTCACCATCAGCGCCGCGTTTGCCGGTTTTGCCGGAACGCTGTTTGCCGCGCGTCAGGGCTTCGTCAGCCCGGAATCCTTCACCTTTGCCGAATCGGCCTTCGTACTGGCCATCGTGGTACTCGGCGGGATGGGTTCCCAGTTTGCGGTGATCCTCGCGGCGATTCTGCTGGTGGTCTCCCGCGAGCTGATGCGCGACTTTAACGAATACAGCATGTTGATGCTGGGTGGTTTGATGGTACTGATGATGATCTGGCGTCCGCAGGGCTTGCTGCCGATGACCCGTCCACAGTTGAAGCTGAAGAACGGGCAAGCGAAAGGAGAGCAGGCATGAGTCAGCCATTATTATCCGTGAACGGCCTGATGATGCGTTTTGGCGGCCTGCTGGCGGTCAATAACGTCTCGCTGGACCTGTTCCCGAAAGAGATTGTCTCCCTGATCGGCCCGAACGGCGCAGGGAAAACCACGGTGTTCAACTGCCTGACCGGTTTTTACAAGCCGACGGGCGGGACCATCATGCTGCGCGATCAGCATCTCGAAGGGCTGCCGGGCCAGCAGATCGCCCGTATGGGCGTGGTGCGTACTTTCCAGCACGTGCGCCTGTTCCGTGAAATGACGGTGATTGAAAACCTGCTGGTGGCGCAACATCAACAGCTGAAGAGCGGGGTGTTCTCCGGCCTGCTGAAAACCCCGGCCTTCCGCCGCGCGCAGAGCGAAGCCCTGGACCGCGCCGCAACCTGGCTGGATCGTATTGGGCTGTTGCAGCACGCTAACCGTCAGGCCAGCAATCTGGCCTATGGCGACCAGCGTCGTCTGGAAATTGTCCGCTGCATGGTCACACAGCCGGAAATCCTGATGCTCGATGAGCCTGCAGCCGGTCTGAACCCGAAAGAGACCAAAGAGCTGGACGAGCTGATCGTCGAGCTGCGTAACCATCATGACACCACCATTTTGCTGATTGAGCACGATATGAAGCTGGTGATGGGCATCTCGGATCGGATCTACGTCGTCAACCAGGGGACGCCGCTGGCGAACGGCACGCCTGAAGAAATTCGACATAACCCGGACGTGATCCGCGCCTACTTAGGTGAAGCATGATGGGGGCGAGTCATAATATGGAAAAAGCGATGTTATCTTTTGACAAGGTGAATGCCCACTACGGCAAGATTCAGGCGTTGCACGATGTCAGCCTGCATATCAATCAGGGTGAGATCGTGACGCTCATCGGGGCCAACGGCGCGGGGAAAACCACGCTGCTCGGCACCCTGTGTGGCGATCCGCGTGCTTCCAGCGGGCGAATCATCTTTGACGGTAAAGACATTACCGACTGGCAGACCGCGAAAATCATGCGCGAAGCCGTGGCGATAGTGCCGGAAGGCCGCCGCGTGTTTTCCCGTATGACGGTGGAAGAGAACCTGGCGATGGGCGGCTTCTTTGCCGAGCGCGAACAGTATCAGACCCGCATTAAGCGCGTGTATGAACTCTTCCCGCGCCTGTATGAGCGCCGTATTCAGCGTGCGGGCACCATGTCAGGCGGTGAACAGCAGATGCTGGCGATTGGTCGTGCGCTGATGAGCCAGCCGCGTCTGCTGCTGCTCGATGAGCCGTCCCTCGGCCTTGCGCCGATCATCATTCAGCAGATTTTCGACACCATTGAGCAACTGCGTAAAGAGGGGATGACCATCTTCCTCGTGGAGCAAAACGCCAACCAGGCGCTGAAACTTGCGGATCGCGGCTACGTGCTGGAGAACGGTCACGTCGTGCTGTCCGATACCGGCGAAGCGTTGCTGGCGAACGAAGCGGTGCGAAGTGCATATTTAGGCGGTTAAGCTGTCTGTTGCCCGGTGGCGCTGCGCTTACCGGGCCTGAAAAACCTGAATCACAGGCCGGGTAGGGCGACGCCTCCCGGCTTTTTTTTGCCATGCTATCGTCACCATTCCATCATCCCCCTGACCCCGGTCTGTCATCATTCTGTAAATAAACAGTTATTTTTCTGTCATTCGAGCATGTCATGTTACCTCGCGAGCATAAAACGCGTGATATCGCGCATCCGGCACAAAAAAGAGAGATGACAATGACATCGTTACGACACACAGCTTTGGGTCTGGCAATCGGTCTGGCTTTTGCGACGAACGCAATGGCTGTCACGACCATTCCGTTCTGGCATTCCATGGAAGGGGAGTTGGGCAAAGAGGTTGATTCTCTGGCGCAGCGTTTCAACGACACCCATCCCGATTACAAAATTGTGCCGGTGTACAAAGGTAACTACGAGCAGAGCCTGAGCGCGGGCATCGCCGCGTTCCGCACCGGGAATGCACCGGCGCTGCTGCAGGTGTATGAAGTCGGCACCGCGACCATGATGGCCTCGAAAGCGATCAAACCGGTCTATGAAGTGTTTAAAGACGCGGGCATTAACTTCGATGAATCCCAGTTTGTGCCGACGGTTTCCGGTTACTACACCGATTCCAAAACCGGGCATCTGCTGTCTCAGCCGTTTAACAGCTCCACGCCGGTGCTCTATTACAACAAAGACGCCTTCAAAAAAGCCGGTTTAAACCCGGATCAGCCGCCGAAAACCTGGCAGGACCTGGCGGAGTACACCGCCAAACTGAAAGCGGCAGGCATGAAGTGTGGCTACGCGAGCGGCTGGCAGGGCTGGATTCAGATTGAAAACTTCAGCGCCTGGCACGGTCTGCCGGTCGCCACGAAGAACAACGGCTTTGACGGCACCGACGCCGTGCTGGAGTTCAACAAACCCGAGCAGGTGAAACACATCGCGCTGCTGGAAGCGCTGAATAAGAAGGGCGATTTCAGCTACTTCGGCCGTAAAGACGAATCTACCGAGAAGTTTTACAACGGCGACTGTGCGATCACCACCGCCTCTTCCGGTTCGCTGGCGGATATCCGTCACTACGCCAAATTCAACTACGGCGTGGGCATGATGCCTTATGACGCCGATGCCAAAGGCGCGCCACAGAACGCCATCATCGGCGGAGCGAGCCTGTGGGTAATGCAGGGCAAAGACAACGGCACCTACAAAGGCGTGGCGGAGTTCCTCGACTTCCTCGCGAAACCTGAAAACGCCGCTGAGTGGCACCAGAAGACCGGCTACCTGCCGATCACCAAAGCCGCTTACGACCTGACGCGCGAGCAGGGCTTCTATGACAAAAACCCAGGGGCGGATATCGCGACGCGCCAGATGCTGAACAAGCCGCCGTTACCGTTCACCAAAGGTCTGCGTCTGGGCAACATGCCGCAGATTAGGACCATCGTGGATGAAGAGCTGGAAAGCGTATGGACCGGTAAGAAAACGCCACAGCAGGCGCTGGATTCGGCGGTAGAGCGCGGAAATCAGCTGCTGCGCCGCTTTGAGCAGTCGACGAAGTCTTAATGTTTTTATGCCGGATTACCCGGCCTGCGAGGGGGACATTCTCTTCGTTGGCCGGGTCATCCGGCACTGTTCAGGAATCCAATCTCAATGTCTTCCTCCCGTCCGGTATTCCGTTCGCGCTGGCTGCCCTATTTGCTGGTCGCCCCGCAGCTGATTATCACCGTCATCTTTTTTATCTGGCCTGCGGGCGAAGCGCTCTGGTACTCGGTACAAAGCGTCGATCCGTTCGGGCTTTCCAGCCAGTTTGTCGGCCTGGATAACTTTACCGCGCTGTTCCACGACAGCTATTACCTCGACTCCTTCTGGACGACGATCAAATTCAGCGCCATGGTGACGGTCAGCGGCCTCGTCGTGTCGCTGTTTTTTGCGGCGCTGGTGGATTACGTGGTGCGCGGCAGCCGTCTCTATCAGACGCTGATGCTGCTGCCCTACGCCGTCGCACCTGCCGTCGCCGCCGTGCTGTGGATCTTCCTGTTTAACCCAGGGCGCGGGCTGATTACCCATTTCCTCGGCGAATTCGGCTACGACTGGAACCACGCGCAAAACAGCGGCCAGGCGATGTTCCTGGTGGTGTTTGCCTCGGTCTGGAAGCAGATCAGCTACAACTTCCTTTTCTTCTTCGCCGCGCTGCAATCCATTCCGCGCTCGCTGGTCGAAGCCGCCGCGATTGACGGCGCAGGGCCGATTCGCCGCTTCTTCAAACTGGCGCTGCCGCTGATTGCGCCGGTGAGTTTCTTCCTGCTGGTGGTAAACCTGGTCTACGCCTTCTTCGACACCTTCCCGGTGATCGACGCCGCCACCGCCGGTGGGCCGGTGCAGGCGACCACCACGCTTATCTACAAAATCTACCGCGAAGGCTTTGCGGGGCTGGATCTGTCGGCCTCTGCCGCGCAGTCCGTGGTGCTGATGGGGCTGGTGATTGTGCTGACGGTGGTTCAGTTCCGCTATGTCGAAAGTAAGGTGCGCTACCAATGATTGAGAACCGTCCGGGGCTGACGATTTTCAGCCACACCCTGTTAATACTCGGGATCATCGTCATCCTGTTCCCGCTGTACGTGGCCTTTGTTGCCGCCACGCTGGATACCAAAGCCGTGTTCGACACGCCGATGACGCTGGTGCCTGGCGGCCATCTTTTCGAAAACATGGCGACTATCTGGACCCAGGGCGTAGGGGCCAACAGCGCGCCGTTCTGGCTGATGATGCTCAACAGTTTCATCATGGCCTTTGGCATTACGGTGGGGAAGATCGTGGTGTCGATGCTTTCGGCCTTCGCTATCGTCTGGTTCCGTTTCCCCCTACGTAACCTCTTCTTCTGGATGATCTTTATCACCCTGATGCTGCCCGTCGAAGTGCGTATTTTCCCGACCGTCGAGGTGATCGCCAATCTCGGGATGCTCGACAGCTACGCGGGCCTGACGCTGCCGCTGATGGCATCGGCCACCGCTACGTTCCTGTTCCGCCAGTTCTTTATGACCTTGCCGGACGAACTGATTGAAGCGGCGCGCATCGACGGCGCATCGCCGATGCGTTTTTTCCGCGACATCGTGCTGCCGCTCTCCAGAACCAACCTCGCCGCGCTGTTCGTGATCACCTTTATCTACGGCTGGAACCAGTATCTGTGGCCGCTGCTGATTGTGCAGGACGTGAATCTCGGCACCGCCGTGGCGGGCATCAAAGGGATGATCGCCACCGGCGAAGGCACCACCCTCTGGAATCAGGTGATGGCGGCGATGCTGCTCACGCTGATCCCTCCGGTCGTTATCGTTTTAGCCATGCAGCGCGCGTTCGTGCGTGGTTTAGTAGACAGTGAGAAATAAGATGGCTGGATTAAAATTACAGGCAGTAACCAAAAGCTGGGACGGCAAAACCCAGGTGATTCAACCCCTGACCCTCGACGTGGCAGACGGCGAATTTATCGTGATGGTCGGCCCGTCCGGCTGCGGGAAATCGACGCTGCTGCGCATGGTGGCGGGGCTTGAGCGCGTGACCAGCGGCGACATCTGGATTGACCGCCAGCGCGTTACCGAGATGGAGCCGAAAGATCGCGGCATCGCGATGGTGTTCCAGAACTACGCCCTCTATCCGCACATGAGCGTGGAAGAGAACATGGCCTGGGGCCTGAAAATTCGCGGGATGGGGAAAGGCCATATCGACGAACGGGTGAAAGAGGCGGCGCGCATTCTGGAGCTGGACGGTCTGTTAAAACGCCGTCCGCGTGAGCTTTCCGGCGGCCAGCGTCAGCGCGTGGCGATGGGCCGCGCCATCGTGCGCGATCCGGCGGTGTTCCTGTTCGACGAACCGCTCTCTAACCTCGACGCCAAACTGCGCGTGCAGATGCGCCTTGAGCTGCAACATCTGCATCGCCGCCTGAAAACCACCTCCCTGTACGTCACCCACGATCAGGTGGAAGCCATGACCCTGGCGCAACGCGTGATGGTGATGAACAAAGGTATCGCCGAGCAGATCGGCACGCCGGTAGAGGTGTATGAAAAACCCGCCAGCCGCTTTGTCGCCAGCTTTATCGGCAGCCCGGCGATGAACCTGCTGGAAGGGCGCATCAGCAACGCGGGCACGCATTTTGAGCTGGAGAGCGGCATGGCGCTGCCGGTGAACTGGTTTTATCGCGGCTACGCCGGGCGTAGAATGACGCTCGGTATCCGCCCGGAACATATTGCGCTAAGCTCGCAGGAGGAAGGCGGCGTGCCGCTGGTGATGGACACGCTGGAGATGCTGGGCGCGGACAACCTGGCGCACGGACGCTGGGGCGATCAAAAGCTGGTGGTGCGTCTGGCGCATCAGGAACGCCCAAAGGCGGGCAGCACGCTGTGGCTGCATCTGCCAGAAAATCATCTGCACTTATTTGATGGTGAAACAGGACAACGCGTATGAGTAACTGGCCATATCCTCACATCGTCGCCCACCGTGGCGGCGGGAAACGAGCACCGGAAAACACCCTGGCGGCCATTGATAAGGGCGCGTATTACGGTCATTCAATGATCGAATTCGACGCCAAACTGTCGAAAGATGGCGAAATTTTCCTGCTGCATGACGATAACCTCGAGCGCACCAGCAACGGCTGGGGCGTGGCGGGCGACTTGCCGTGGCGCGATCTGCTGAACGTGGACGCCGGAAGCTGGTTTAGCAGCGAATTCAAGGGCGAGCCGTTGCCGCTGCTGGCGGAAGTGGCCGATCGCTGTCGTCAGCACGGGATGATGGCCAATATCGAAATCAAACCGACGACCGGCACCGGGCCGCTCACCGGTAAAGTGATTGCCCTCGCCGCGCGTGAACTGTGGGAAGGAATGACCGCTCCGCTGCTGTCGTCGTTTGAAATTGACGCGCTGGAAGCCGCACAAGGCGCCGCACCGGAACTGCCTCGGGGATTATTGCTGGACGAATGGCGTGACGACTGGCGCGAGCTGACCACTCGCTTAGGGTGTGTGTCGATCCATCTCAATCATCGCCTGCTGGATGAGGCGCGCGTGAGGATGCTCAAAGACGCCGGGCTGCACATCCTGGTTTATACGGTCAACAAACCCCAGCGAGCGGCAGAGCTACTGCGCTGGGGCGTGGACTGCATCTGTACTGATGCGATTGACGTGATTGGCCCGAACTTTAATTCTGCGGATTATTAAGCATATCGCCATTCGAACGCGGCGGCAGCATATGCTGCTGACCGCTGCTCGGGCTTGTTCCCCCGCTTAACATGCCGCCGCTGGTATTCGGCAGCGGCTGCTCCCGCACCTGGCCCTGCTGAATCATCTGTGTATTGTTGTTCATCTGCGTTTGCAGGTGCTGCTGCTGAATCTGCGTCTGGGTATGCAGCTGTTGATTGAGCATCCCTTTTTGCTGCTGCTGTTGGCCCATCATCTGGGTCTGCATGCGCTGCTGGCTGGGGATTTCATAGCCCGGCTGGTTCGGGTTATTCAGGGTATTCAGTGGCTGTGCGAGCACGGCGAACGGGAGCAGTGCCGTTAAGATCAGTAGTCGTTTCATTCTCATTTCCTCCTTCTGAGGCCTCTCTTAAGTTTACCCCGAATCTGCCACAACGATGATTTTTTAGGAGTTGTGAACCAGGCTTAAACGGGAATCTGGATCCCTCACCTGGAGAACAACAATGATAAAACCAACGTTTTTGCGCTGGGTAGCGATCGCTGCGCTGATGGCCGGCGGGACATTTACCGTGGCGGCGAACCCGCCAGCCGCACCGCCAGTCTCCTACGGCGTGGAAGAGGATGTCTTCCATCCCGTCAGGGCGAAGCAGGGGATGGTGGCGTCCGTGGACGCGATGGCCACCCAGGTCGGCGTGGATATCCTCAAGCAGGGCGGTAATGCAGTTGATGCGGCGGTGGCCGTGGGTTATGCCCTGGCGGTGACCCATCCGCAGGCGGGGAATCTCGGCGGCGGGGGCTTTATGCTGCTTCGCACCAAAGACGGCAATACCACGGCCATCGACTTCCGCGAAATGGCGCCAAATCAGGCATCGCGCGATATGTTCCTCGACGATCAGGGGAATCCGGACAGTAAAAAATCCCTCACATCTCATCTGGCAAGTGGCACGCCGGGCACCGTCGCCGGGTTCTCTCTGGCGCTGAAAAAATACGGGACCTTACCGCTGAACAAAGTGGTGCAGCCAGCCATCAAGCTGGCGCGCGACGGGTTTGTGGTCAATGACGCGCTGGCGGACGATCTCAAAACCTACGGCAGCGAAGTGATTCCGAACCATGAGAACAGTAAAGCGATCTTCTGGAAGGACGGCGAGCCGCTGAAAAAGGGCGACAAGCTGGTGCAGACAAATCTTGCGAAAAGCCTGGAGCTGATTGCGGAAAACGGCCCGGATGCCTTCTACAAAGGGGCGATTGCCGATCAGATTGCCGACGAGATGCAAAAGAATGGCGGGCTGATTACCAAGGCAGATTTGGCGGAGTACAAAGCGATTGAGCGCACACCGATAAGCGGTGAGTATCGCGGGTATCAAGTGTTCTCAATGCCGCCACCGTCCTCCGGCGGGATCCACATTGTGCAGATCCTCAATATTCTTGAAAACTTCGATATGCACAAATTTGGCTTCGGTAGCGCCGATGCGATGCAGGTGATGGCGGAGGCAGAAAAATTTGCCTATGCCGACCGCTCGGAGTATCTCGGCGATCCGGATTTTGTCAAAGTGCCCTGGCAGGCGCTAACCAACAAAGCCTATGCGAAATCGCTGGCGGATCAGATTGATATCAACAAAGCGAAACCGTCCAGCCAGATCCGCCCCGGCAAACTGGCGCCGTACGAGAGTAATCAGACCACCCATTTCTCGGTGGTGGATAAGGACGGCAATGCAGTGGCGGTGACGTACACGCTGAACACGGTGTTTGGCACCGGGATTGTGGCGGGTAACAGCGGCATTCTGCTGAACAACGAAATGGATGACTTCTCCGCCAAACCGGGCGTGCCGAACGTTTACGGGCTGGTGGGCGGCGATGCCAACGCCGTTGGGCCGAAGAAGCGCCCGCTGTCGTCCATGTCTCCGACCATCGTGGTGAAAGACGGCAAAACCTGGCTGGTGACAGGTAGCCCTGGCGGAAGCAGAATTATTACCACCGTGCTGCAAATGGTGGTCAACAGTATCGATTTCGGAATGAACGTAGCCGAAGCGACCAACGCGCCGCGCTTCCACCATCAGTGGCTGCCGGACGAACTGCGCGTGGAAAAAGGCTTTAGCCCGGACACTATCAAACTGCTGGAACAGCGCGGGCAGAAAGTGGTGGTGAAAGAGGCGATGGGGAGCACGCAGAGCATTGTGGTGGCGCCCGACGGTTCCCTTTCCGGGGCATCCGATCCACGGTCGGTGGATGATTTGACGGCAGGGTACTGATACGTTGTCGCCCGGCAGCGCAGCGCTACCGGGCAATTTTTCACTTCATCCGCGCCATATAATAGGCATCCACAAACTCGCCATTACGCAGGGCGAATTTCTTTCCGGTTCCTTCGATTTCAAAGCCAAACTTCTTGTACAGCGCCAGTGCAGGAGGATTATCGGCAAAAACCGTGAGTTCGATACGTTCGATGCGCATCCAGTTGTCACACAGGTTGATCATCTCACGCATGAGCGCACTTCCAACGCCTCGCCCCTGAGCATGCGCCGCAACGCTGATACCAAAGGTTGCCACATGGCTGCGTCGCGGGCTGGCTTCGACCTGCAGCGCCAGATCACCGACAATAATCTCATCCATGCAGGCGACAAGACGTTTTTGCCCAGCTTTAGGATTAAGGCGTTCCTGCCACATCTCAAGGGAAGGATGAGGGAGTTGTAGCGTGTCGTGATACACCTCTGGATGCATATAATTTTGGCGCAGGGCTTCGGCATCTTTCGGTTCAGCGTGGCGTATCACTATCTCACTCATTCTTTTGTCCTCGGTGGGTTGATATCCCTTTCAACATCATTGACTTTGAAATTCGAGTCAACTCCCTTTTTTTTTGCAAAAAGTATTGGACAAGTGCGAATGAGAATGATTATTATTGTCTCGCGTTCAGGAAGACCTCTACGGAAACCTGAAAGCACGACATTGCTCACATTGCTTCCAGTATTACTTTAGCCAGCCTCGCGCTGGCTTTTTTTTATCCTGTTTCAGCCAGGCAGACCTGCCCGTTCCCCTCGTGAAGCGTTCGCCATCCCACATACGTGAAGCTCACAGCGGCGGATGCGCGCGCATTTAACTTGCGCTATGGTTGTCCCAACAACCTTAATAAGGACTGAGCCATGACATTACATTGCGCATTTATTGGATTTGGTAAAAGCACCACTCGCTATCACCTTCCGTATGTTCTCAACCGTAAAGACAGCTGGCACGTGGCGCATATCTTCCGCCGTCACGCGAAACCTGAAGAGCAGTCCCCACAGTATTCCCATATTCATTTCACCAGCGATCTGGATGAGGTGTTAAGCGATCCGCAGGTCAAACTGGTGATCGTCTGTACCCATGCCGACAGCCACTTTGACTACGCGAAACGCGCGCTGGAAGCGGGCAAAAACGTGCTGGTGGAAAAACCCTTCACCCCGACGCTTGCGGAGGCCAAAGAGCTCTTCGCGCTGGCAAAAAGCAAAGGGCTGACCGTCACGCCGTACCAGAACCGTCGCTTTGATACCTGCTTCCTGATGGCGAAACAGGCCATGGAGAGCGGCAAACTGGGCGATATCGTTGAAATCGAAAGCCATTTCGATCTCTATCGTCCGGTGGCGGAAACCAAACCCGGCCTGCCGCAGGACGGCGCGTTTTATGGTCTGGGCGTGCATACCATGGACCAGATAATCTCTCTGTTGGGCCGCCCGGATCACGTGACCTACGATATCCGCAGCCTGCGCAACAAAGCCAATCCGGACGATACCTTTGAAGCACAGCTGTTTTACGGCGATTTGAAGGCGATCGTCAAAACCAGTCATCTGGTGAAAACGGACTATCCGAAATTTATCGTTCACGGCACCCGCGGCTCGTTTATCAAATACGGTATCGACCAGCAGGAGACCAGTCTGAAGGCCAATATCATGCCGGGCGAGCCGGGATTCGCGGCGGATGAATCGGTCGGCGTGCTGGAGTATGTCAATGACGAAGGCGTGACGGTAAAAGAACAGCTCACCCCAGAAACCGGCGATTATGGCCGCGTCTACGATGCGCTGTATGACACCCTCACTAAAGGCGCGCCGAATTACGTCAAGGAATCTGAAGTTCTCACTAATCTGGAGATCCTCGAGCGCGGGTTCGAGCAGGCTTCTCCTGCCACGATTACCCTCGCGAAGTAAGCTCTGTCGACTCCTCTGTGCTTATTCATAATTTTTGAACAGAGGAGTCAATTTTCACCCTCTATGATCCCAGGCCATTTGCGTCCACACTGACTTCATCGAAACGAACTGGGGTGAAAAACAATGATCTTTTTACGTAAAGCAGGCGATCGTGGTCACGCAAATCATGGCTGGCTGGACTCATGGCATACCTTCTCGTTCGCGGACTATTACGACCCGAACTTCATGGGCTTCTCGGCACTGCGTGTGATTAACGATGACGTGATTGACGCGGGCCAGGGCTTCGGCACCCATCCGCACAAAGACATGGAAATCCTGACCTATGTGCTGGAAGGCGCCGTAGCGCACAAAGACAGCATGGGTAACGAAGAGCAGGTTCCGGCCGGTGAGTTCCAGATTATGAGCGCCGGTATCGGGGTTCGTCACTCGGAGTACAACCCGAGCAACACGGAAAAACTGCACCTGTACCAAATCTGGATCATTCCAGAAGAAACTGGCATCACGCCGCGCTACGAGCAGCGCCGCTTCGATGCCCTGCAGGGCAAACAGCTGGTGCTTTCCCCGGATGCGCGTGATGGCTCCCTGAAAGTGCATCAGGATATGGAACTGTACCGTTGGGCACTGGCGAAAGACGAACAGTCTGTGCATCAGATTGCCGCGAACCGCCGCGTGTGGATCCAGGTGGTCAAAGGTGACGTGACAATCAACGGCACCAAAGCCACCACCGCTGACGGTCTGGCGGTTTGGGATGAGCAGGCGCTGTCCATCCATGCTGACAGCGCGAGCGAAATTCTGCTCTTCGATCTGCCGCCCGTGTGATTAATCGTAAATAAAAGGCCAACCTTCCCCATTTGACAGGGGAAGGTTGGCCTTTGTCCGTGATAAACTGAGAGAATGTCTCATTACAGGTTTCTCTCAGGACGATGAAAAAGAAACGACCCGTACTTCAGGATGTGGCCGATCGCGTCGGTGTGACCAAAATGACGGTCAGCCGCTTTTTGCGTAACCCGGAACAGGTTTCCCTGGCGTTGCGTGGCAAGATTGCCGCTGCTCTCGATGAACTGGGTTATATCCCCAACCGCGCGCCCGATATTCTCTCCAATGCCACCAGCCGTGCGGTCGGTGTTCTGCTTCCTTCCTTAACCAACCAGGTTTTCGCCGAAGTGCTGCGCGGAATCGAAAGCGTTACTGACGCCTACGGTTATCAAACCATGCTCGCGCACTACGGGTACAAACCGGAACTGGAAGAGGAACGTCTTGAATCGATGCTTTCCTGGAACATCGACGGCCTGATCCTAACGGAACGTACTCACACGCCGCGTACGCTCAAGATGATTGAAGTTGCCGGCATTCCGGTAGTGGAGCTGATGGACAGTCAGTCCCCTTGTCTGGATATTGCCGTCGGGTTCGATAACTTCGAAGCCGCGCGTCAGATGACCGCCGCCATTCTCGCCCGCGGTCACCGCCACGTGGCCTATCTGGGCGCACGTCTCGACGAACGTACTATCATCAAACAGAAGGGATACGAGCAGGCGATGCTCGACGCAAACTTAACGCCGTACAGCGTGATGGTGGAGCAATCCTCTTCCTATTCGTCCGGTATTGAGCTGATGCGCCAGGCCCGCCGTGAGTATCCGCAGCTTGATGGTATATTCTGTACCAACGATGACCTTGCGGTCGGCGCAGCCTTTGAATGTCAGCGTCTTGGCCTGAAAATCCCTGACGATATGGCGATTGCTGGTTTCCACGGCCACGATATCGGACAGGTGATGGAGCCACGTCTGGCGAGCGTTCTGACGCCGCGCGAACGCATGGGCCGCATCGGTGCGGAACGCCTGCTGGCGCGCATTCGTGGTGAAGTGGTCACGCCTAAAATGTTAGATTTAGGTTTCACCTTGTCACCGGGTGGATCAATTTAGTCTGACAAATTTGAAGTAGCTCACACTTATTCACTTCTCGCACGAATGGATATTGCTTCTCCATAGCCCCGGCAGGACAATGTTACCGATAACTGTTACCCGTAACAATTGACTGAGGGGCACCCTTTGAGCACGACAAATCTCGATCACCACGTTTACGTCCTGATGGGCGTTTCCGGTAGCGGTAAATCTGCCGTCGCCAGCGAAGTGGCGCATCAACTTCAGGCAGCGTTTCTTGATGGCGACTTCCTCCACCCGCGCAGCAACATCACTAAAATGGCCGCTGGCGAACCGCTGAACGACGACGATCGTAAGCCCTGGTTGCAGGCGCTGAACGATGCCGCGTTTGCGATGCAGCGCACCAACAAAGTGTCGCTGATTGTCTGCTCCGCGCTGAAAAAGACCTATCGCGATCTGCTGCGTGACGGTAACCCAAACCTCTCCTTTATCTATCTGAAAGGCGATTTCGACGTGATCGAAAGCCGTCTGAAAGCCCGTAAAGGCCACTTCTTCAAAACTCAGATGCTGGTCACGCAGTTCGAAGCACTGCAGGAACCGGGTGCAGACGAAAGCGATGTTCTGATCGTCGATATCGATCAGCCGCTGGACGGTGTTGTTGCCAGCACCATTGAGGTCATTAAAAAAAGGCAGTAAGTTTTGAGTACATTAACGCTAGTTTTGACAGCAGTCGGCTCCGTTTTGCTGCTGCTGTTTTTAGTGATGAAGGCGCGTATGCATGCCTTCGTTGCTTTGATGGTGGTTTCTATTGGTGCAGGTCTCTTTTCCGGTATGCCGCTCGATAAAATCGCAGCGACAATGGAAAAAGGGATGGGAGGCACGCTGGGCTTCCTGGCGATTGTGGTCGCGCTCGGCGCGATGTTTGGCAAGATTTTGCATGAGACGGGCGCAGTCGATCAGATTGCCGTCAAGATGCTCAAATCCTTCGGCCACAGCCGCGCGCACTACGCGATTGGTCTGGCAGGTCTGATTTGCGCGCTGCCGCTGTTCTTTGAAGTGGCCGTGGTGCTGCTGATTAGCGTCGCATTCTCCATGGCGCGTCACACGGGCACCAACCTTGTTAAGCTGGTCATTCCGCTGTTTGCGGGCGTCGCGGCGGCCGCAGCGTTCCTGCTGCCTGGGCCTGCGCCGATGCTGCTGGCGTCTCAGATGCACGCCGATTTTGGCTGGATGATTCTGATTGGCCTGTGCGCCGCGATCCCGGGGATGATTATTGCCGGGCCGCTGTGGGGCAACTTTATCAGCCGCTACGTTGAGCTGCACATTCCTGATGACATCACCGAGCCGCACCTTGGCGAAGGCAAAATGCCGTCCTTCGGCTTCAGCCTGTCGCTGATTCTGCTGCCGCTGGTGCTGGTTGGTCTCAAAACCATCGCCGCGCGCTTTGTGCCGGTGGGTTCCAGTGCTTACGAATGGTTCGAGTTTATCGGTCATCCGTTCACCGCGATTCTGGTGGCGTGTCTGGTGGCGATTTACGGCCTGGCGATGCGTCAGGGGATGCCGAAAGACCGCGTGATGGAGATCTGCGGCGCGGCGCTGCAACCGGCGGGGATTATTCTGCTGGTGATTGGCGCAGGCGGTGTGTTCAAGCAGGTGCTGGTTGATTCCGGCGTGGGCCCGGCTCTGGGCGAAGCGCTGACCGGGATGGGCTTACCGATTGCCGTGACCTGCTTCGTGCTGGCAGCGGCGGTGCGTATTATCCAGGGTTCTGCCACGGTAGCCTGTCTGACTGCGGTTGGCCTGGTGATGCCGGTGATTGAACAGCTGAACTACTCCGGTGCGCAAATGGCGGCCCTGTCTATCTGTATCGCGGGTGGCTCTATCGTCGTCTCTCATGTAAACGACGCAGGCTTCTGGCTGTTCGGTAAATTTACCGGCGCGACCGAAGCGCAAACCCTGAAAACCTGGACGCTGATGGAAACCATCCTCGGCACGACAGGGGCGATTGTTGGGATGATTGCGTTTTCGCTGCTGAGTTAAGTGCGATGTTTGTCGGGAAGGCGGCGACGCCTTACCCGACCGATAAAATGGCGATATGAAGGCCGGGTAAGCGCAAACACTACCCGGCTTTTTTACAGCGGCTCTACACCTTCTTCAGTCCGTAAGGTCAACGGAACAACGCCTTTACCCGATATACTTCTCAACCTCACCCCTTCATCCACGCTCGAATTCCATCCAGGAACATCTGCGTCGCCATCATCACCAGAATCAACCCCATCAGGCGTTCCAGCGCGTTCACCCCTTTTTCGCCCAGCAGGCGCAGGAACAGCGACGACTGCAGCAGGATGATGAAGGTCCCGCCCCAGGCGATCAGCAGAGCAATCACCAGATGGCTCATCTGATTCGGATACTGATGGGAGAGCAGCATCAGCGTCGCCAGAATGGTCGGTCCGGCGACCAGCGGGATCGCGAGCGGTACGATAAACGGCTCTTCACCCGCAGGCAGGCCGCTGCTGCTGCCTTCGGCGCTCGGGAAAATCATTTTAATGGCGATCAGGAACAGAATAATGCCGCCAGAGATCGAAACCGTCTCAGCGCGCAAATTGAGGAACGCGAGGATCTTTTCACCCGCGAACAGGAAGATAAACATCACCAGCAGCGCGATGAGCAGCTCGCGGATCATGATCGCCCGGCGGCGCTTCGGCTCGGTGTGTTTCAGCACCGACATAAAAATGGGCAGGTTCCCAAGCGGATCCATAATCAGGATCAAAAGCACCGCTGCGGAAATGATTTCAGTCATTGTTATTTATCCCTGATAAACCCTGTGGTTTCTATTGTAATTAGTGGTATTACTGATCGCAGCGCAATCATTGATTAATTTCACTTGCGACTTTGGCAGCATTTTGTAATGTGAAGGCTATGCCCGTTGGATACGGGTGGACACACACAGCACACACCTCTGCAGGAACATACGCTATGAAAAACGTTGGTTTTATCGGCTGGCGCGGTATGGTCGGCTCTGTCCTCATGCAACGCATGATCGAAGAGCGCGATTTTGACGCCATCCGCCCGGTCTTCTTCTCCACTTCCCAGTTCGGGCAAGCAGCGCCCGCGTTCGGCGGTGCCTCTACGGGCACGCTTCAGGACGCCTTTAATCTGGAAGCGCTGAAGGCACTTGATATTATAGTGACCTGCCAGGGCGGCGATTATACCAACGAAATCTATCCAAAGCTTCGTGAAAGCGGCTGGCAGGGTTACTGGATTGACGCCGCGTCTTCTCTGCGTATGAAAGATGACGCGATCATTATTCTCGACCCGGTGAACCAGGGCGTGATCACCGATGGCCTGAACAACGGCGTGAAAACCTTTGTCGGCGGTAACTGTACCGTCAGCCTGATGCTGATGTCCCTGGGCGGCCTGTTTGCGCAGGATCTGGTGGAGTGGGTCTCCGTTGCCACCTATCAGGCCGCATCCGGCGGCGGCGCGCGTCATATGCGCGAACTGCTGGCACAGATGGGGCAACTGCACAGTCACGTCGCTGACGAGCTGGCGAACCCGGCCTCGGCGATTCTGGATATCGAACGCAAAGTCACCCAGCTTTCCCGCTCCGGCGAACTGCCGGTCGATAACTTCGGCGTTCCGCTGGCAGGCAGCCTGATCCCGTGGATCGACAAACAGCTCGATAACGGCCAGAGCCGCGAAGAGTGGAAAGGTCAGGCCGAGACCAACAAAATTCTCAGCACATCTTCCGTGATCCCGGTTGACGGTCTGTGCGTGCGCGTCGGCGCGCTGCGCTGCCACAGCCAGGCCTTCACCCTTAAACTGAAAAAAGATGTGTCTATTCCGACCGTGGAAGAGCTGCTGGCTGCGCACAACCCGTGGGCGAAAGTGGTGCCAAACGATCGCGATATCACCATGCGTGAACTGACCCCAGCCGCCGTTACCGGCACGCTGACCACGCCGGTCGGTCGTCTGCGTAAGCTGAACATGGGGCCGGAGTATCTCTCGGCCTTCACCGTCGGAGACCAGCTCCTGTGGGGTGCCGCCGAGCCGCTTCGCCGTATGTTGCGACAACTGGCCTAATAATTTGCTAATACCGGGGGTGATATTCACCCCCTTTTTTTTGCGCGTAACACGGAGTCATGCGCAGAGCTTCAATTTTTATCAGGAGTCATTTCGTCGTTGGCTATGCTTTAAGGAAGAGTCATTTCTTACCTGAGGGTGGGATGGCGCAGAGAGGATGAACAATATCTGCGTCGTTCAGGTCACATTAAAAGTCGCACCGGAGCGCTTAAATAGGGCGACATTAGAAAAAACAGGATGAATACCATGTCCGATCGTATTGATAGAGACGTGATAAATGCGCTAATTGCGGGTCATTTTGCGGACCCATTTTCTGTGCTGGGTATGCACAGGACGGAGGATGGACTGGAGGTCCGCGCACTGTTGCCCGACGCCACCGAAGTGTGGGTCATTGAACCTAAAACTGGCCGCAAGGTAGGCAAGCTGGAGTGCCTTGATTCGCGCGGTTTCTTCTCAGGCGCGATCCCGCGTCGCAAAAACCTGTTCCGTTATCAGCTCGCCGTGCTCTGGCATGGTCATGAAAACCTGATTGACGATCCCTACAGTTTTGGCCCGCTGTTACAAGAGATGGACGCCTGGCTGCTCTCCGAAGGCACGCACCTTCGCCCGTACGAAACGCTGGGCGCGCATGCCGATACGATGGATGGCATCACCGGCACCCGTTTTTCCGTCTGGGCACCGAATGCGCAGCGCGTGTCGGTGGTTGGCCAGTTCAACTACTGGGACGGTCGCCGCCACCCGATGCGCCTGCGGCGTGAATCGGGGATCTGGGAGCTGTTTATCCCCGGCGCGCACAACGGCCAGCTCTACAAATTCGAAATGATCGATGCCCACGGTCAGCTGCGGGTCAAAGCCGATCCTTACGCCTTCGAAGCGCAAATGCGCCCGGATACCGCGTCGCTGATTTGCGGTCTGCCGGAGAAAATCGTACAGACCGAAGAGCGCAAACAGGCTAACCGCTTCGATGCGCCAATCTCTATTTATGAAGTGCACCTCGGCTCGTGGCGTCGCCACACGGACAACAATTTCTGGCTGAGCTATCGCGAACTGGCGGACCAGCTGGTGCCCTACGCCAAATGGATGGGCTTTACCCATCTGGAGCTGCTGCCAATTAACGAGCACCCGTTCGACGGCAGCTGGGGCTATCAGCCGACCGGCCTTTACGCACCGACGCGCCGCTTCGGCACCCGCGATGACTTCCGCTATTTCATCAACGCCGCCCATGCCGCCGGACTCAGCGTGATTCTCGACTGGGTGCCAGGCCATTTCCCGACGGATGATTTTGGTCTCTCTCAGTTTGATGGCACCAATCTCTACGAGCACAGCGATCCGCGCGAAGGCTTCCATCAGGACTGGAACACCCTGATTTACAACTATGGTCGTCGCGAAGTGGCGAACTATCTGGTGGGCAACGCCCTGTACTGGATTGAACGTTTCGGTATTGACGCTCTGCGCGTGGACGCCGTGGCATCGATGATCTATCGCGACTACAGCCGCAAAGAGGGCGAGTGGATCCCGAACGAATACGGGGGCCGCGAAAACCTCGAAGCCATTGAATTCCTGCGCAGCACTAACCGCATTCTCGGCGAGCAGGTCGAAGGCGCGGTGACGATGGCCGAAGAGTCGACCGACTTCCCCGGCGTATCGCGTCCGCCTGCCATGGGCGGGCTGGGCTTCTGGTACAAGTGGAACCTGGGCTGGATGCACGACACCCTCGACTATTTCAAACTCGATCCGGTCTATCGTCAGTATCACCACGACAAACTGACCTTCGGGATGCTCTACAACAACACCGAAAACTTTGTTCTGCCGCTCTCTCATGACGAAGTGGTGCACGGCAAAAAATCGATTCTCGACCGCATGCCCGGCGACGCGTGGCAGCGCTTTGCCAACCTGCGCGCCTACTACGGCTGGTTGTTTGCCTTCCCGGGCAAAAAGCTGCTGTTTATGGGCAACGAATTCGCCCAGGGTCGCGAGTGGAACCATGATGCGAGCCTCGACTGGCATCTGCTGGAAGGCGGTGACAACTGGCATCACGGCGTTCAGCGCCTGGTGCGCGACCTCAACCTGACCTATCGCCATCACAAAGCCCTGCACGAGCTGGACTTTGACTCCTACGGCTTTGAGTGGCTGGTGGTGGATGACCACGAGCGCTCGGTGTTTATCTTCGTGCGCCGCGATCGGGAAGGGAATGAAATCATCGTCGCCAGCAACTTTACGCCGGTGCCGCGCCAGAACTATCGCTTCGGCATCAACCAGCCGGGCAGATGGCGCGAAATTCTCAACACCGACTCCAGCCACTACCACGGCAGTAACGCCGGTAACGGCGGCAGCGTTCATAGCGATGAGTGGGAAAGCCACGGGCGTCCGAACTCTCTGAGCCTCACGCTGCCACCGCTGTCCACAATCTGGCTGGTTCGGGAGGGCGAATGACGCAACTCACGGCAGGCAAACCCGCTCCGCTTGGGGCAACGTTTGACGGCAAAGGGGTGAATTTCACCCTCTTTACCGCCCACGCAGAACGGGTGGAACTCTGTGTGTTTGACGGTGAGGGTAATGAGTACCGCTACGATCTGCCGGAACGCAGCGGGGACATCTGGCATGGCTATATGGCCGACGGGCGGCCCGGACTGCGCTACGGTTTTCGCGTGCACGGCCCGTGGGAGCCGGGGCAGGGGCTACGATTTAATCCGGCCAAATTACTCGTCGACCCTTGCGCCCTGCGCGTCGAGGGAGAGGTCACCGATAACCCACTCTACTTTGATGGCGACCACGAACCTGAGCCTCGCGACAGCGCGGCGATTGCGCCAAAAAGCGTGGTGGTGAGCGATGCTTACGACTGGGAAGATGACGCCCCGCTCGCGACGCCGTGGGGGAGAACGGTTATCTACGAAGCCCACGTCAAAGGGCTGACGTATCTGCATCCGGCGATCCCGCAGGAGATCCGCGGCACCTACAAGGCGCTCGCTCATCCGGTGATGATTGCCTATCTCAAACACCTGGGCGTCACCGCGCTGGAGCTGCTGCCGGTGGCCCATTTTGCCTCCGAGCCGCGCCTGCTGCGCCTGGGGCTGACCAACTACTGGGGCTACAACCCGCTGGCGATGTTTGCCCTCGATCCGCGCTACGCCTCACATCCGGAACGCGCCAGAGATGAGTTTCGCGATGCGGTAAAAGCGCTGCACCAGGCCGGTATCGAAGTGATTTTGGATGTGGTGTTGAACCACAGCGCGGAGCTGGATCTCGACGGACCGACGCTCTCAATGCGCGGAATCGATAACCGTAGCTATTATTGGATTAGGGAGGATGGTGATTATCACAACTGGACCGGTTGCGGTAACACGCTCAACCTCAGTCATCCGGCGGTGGCAGACTTTGCTTATCACTGCCTGAAATCCTGGGTCGAGACCTTCCATATCGACGGTTTCCGCTTCGATCTGGCGTCTGTGATGGGCCGAACGCCTGCGTTCAGCCAGCAGGCTCCCTTGTTTGAAGCCATTAAAAACTGTCCGGTGCTGTCGCGCGTCAAACTGATTGCTGAGCCGTGGGATATTGGTGACGGCGGTTATCAGGTGGGGAACTTCCCGCCGCTGTTTGCCGAGTGGAACGATCGTTTCCGCGATGCCACGCGCCGTTTTTGGCTGGAAAAAAATCTCTCTCTTGGCGACTTCGCCGGGCGGTTTGCGGCGTCCAGTGATGTGTTCAGGAAGAGTGGCAGAGCACCGTCGGCCAGCGTCAATCTGGTAACGGCGCACGACGGGTTTACCCTTCGCGACTGTGTTTGTTTCAATCAGAAACACAATGAGGCAAACGGCGAAGAAAACCGCGATGGGACTAACAATAACCATAGCTTTAATCATGGTATAGAAGGGTTAGGCGGCAGTCAGGATGTTATCGAGCGGCGTCGCGCCAGCGTGCATGCGCTGCTGACTTCGCTGTTGCTTTCGCAAGGGACGCCAATGCTGCTGGCGGGTGATGAGTTCGGTCATAGCCAGCACGGCAATAACAATGCTTATTGCCAGGATAACGCGCTGACCTGGCTCGACTGGGAACAGGCAAACACGGGGTTAACGCACTTTGCAGCGGCCTTGATCCACCTTCGGCAACAGATCCCGGCGCTCACGGCGGATCGCTGGTGGGAAGAGGGAGACGGCAACGTCAGCTGGCTGAATAAAGAGGCACAACCGCTGAGTGCGCACGAGTGGCAGTACGGTATTCCCTGCCTGCAAATCCTGCTTTCGGATAACTGGCTAATCACGTTAAACGCGACGAACGATGTCGCAGAGATTGTTTTACCTCACGGGGAATGGCGCGCCATTTCCCCCTTTGCCGGAGTGGATAATCCGGTGGTAATGGCTGTCTGGCACGGGCCTGCACACGGAGTGTGCGTATTCCAAAGATGATAAAAAAGGAGTTAGTCATGGTGAGATTAGAGAAGAACGATCCCTTGATGTTGGCGCGCCAGTTACCCTTAAAAACGGTCGCGCTGATACTTGCTGGTGGACGTGGTACCCGTCTGAAAGATTTGACAATCAAGCGTGCTAAGCCTGCCGTTCACTTTGGTGGTAAGTTCCGTATTATCGATTTTGCATTATCCAACTGCCTGAACTCCGGTATTCGCCGTATCGGCGTGATTACTCAGTATCAGTCGCACACCCTTGTGCAGCACATCCAGCGCGGCTGGTCATTTTTCAGCGAAGAGATGAACGAGTTTGTCGATCTGCTTCCGGCGCAGCAGCGCGTACACGGTGAAAACTGGTATCGCGGCACGGCCGATGCGGTGACGCAAAACCTCGACATCATTCGCCGCTACGGCGCGGAATACATCGTGATCCTCGCGGGCGACCATATTTATAAGCAAGACTACTCGCACATGCTCATCGACCACGTCGAAAAAGGGGCGCGTTGCACCGTGGCGTGTCTGCCGGTGCCCGTTGCTGAAGCGACGGCGTTCGGCGTCATGGACGTGGACGAGAATGACAAGATTATCGATTTCGTCGAGAAACCGGCCAACCCGCCGACCATGCCGACGGACGCCACTAAATCCCTCGCCAGTATGGGCATCTATATCTTTGATGCCGATTACCTTTATGAACTGCTGGAAGAGGACGACAAGGACGAGAATTCGAGCCACGACTTCGGCAAAGATATCATCCCGAAAATCACCAAAGCTGGCATGGCTTATGCACATCCCTTCCCGCTGTCCTGCGTGCAGTCTGACCCGGAAGCCGAACCGTACTGGCGCGACGTGGGTACGCTTGAAGCGTACTGGAAGGCGAATCTCGATTTAGCCTCCGTCACCCCGGAACTGGATATGTACGACCAGAACTGGCCGATTCGCACGCACATGGAATCGCTGCCGCCGGCCAAATTTGTGCAGGACCGTTCCGGTAGCCACGGCATGACGCTGAACTCGCTGGTGTCGGGCGGGTGCATTATTTCTGGCTCAGTGGTGGTGCAGTCGGTGCTCTTCCCGCGCGTGCGGGTGAACTCCTTCTGCAATATCGATTCGTCGGTACTGCTGCCAGATGTATGGGTGGGGCGCTCGTGTCGTTTGCGTCGCTGTGTTATCGACCGTGCCTGTGTGATCCCGGAAGGGATGGTGATTGGAGAGAATGCGGAGGAAGACGCTCGCCGCTTCTACCGCTCAGAAGAAGGCATCGTGCTGGTCACGCGCGAAATGCTGCGCAAACTGCAGGTCAAACAGGAGCGATAATGCAGGTTTTACATGTATGTTCTGAGATGTTCCCGCTGCTGAAAACGGGCGGGCTGGCGGATGTACTGGGCGCACTCCCGGCGGCGCAAATTGCGGAAGGTATCGACACCCGCGTGCTGCTGCCGGCTTTTCCTGATCTCCGCCGTGGCATTCCCGACGCGCAGGTGGTGAGCCGTCGCGACACGTTCGCCGGGCGCATCACCCTGCTGTTTGGCCATTACAATGGCGTCGGCATTTATCTGATTGATGCGCCGCATTTGTACGATCGTCCAGGGAGCCCGTACCACGATACGAACTTATTCGCTTATACGGACAACGTGCTGCGTTTTGCATTGCTCGGATGGGTGGGCGCTGAAATGGCGGTCGGACTCGATCCCTTCTGGCGCCCGGAGATCGTCCACGCGCACGACTGGCACGCAGGGCTGGCTCCCGCCTATCTGGCGGCGCGCGGCCACCCGGCAAAGTCGGTCTTTACGGTGCACAACCTGGCGTATCAGGGCATGTACTACGCCCATCATATGAATGACATCGATCTGCCATGGTCGTTCTATAACATGCACGGGCTGGAGTTTAACGGTCAGATTTCGTTCCTGAAAGCGGGGCTGTACTACGCCGACCACATTACGGCGGTCAGCCCGACTTACGCACGCGAAATCACCGAGCCGGAGTTTGGCTACGGCATGGAAGGGCTGTTGCGCCAGCGACATCGTGAAGGACGCCTGTCGGGGATCCTCAACGGCGTCGATGAAAAAATCTGGAGTCCGGAAACGGACCTTTTGCTGGCCTCGCGCTACAACCGTGATTCGGTGGAAGACAAAGCGGAAAACAAGCGCCAGCTGCAGATTGCGATGGGGCTGAAGGTGAACGACAAAGTGCCGCTGTTCGCCGTGGTCAGCCGCCTGACCAGCCAGAAAGGGCTGGATTTGGTGCTGGAAGCGCTGCCGGGGCTGCTGGAGCAGGGCGGTCAACTGGCGCTGCTGGGGGCAGGCGATCCGGTGTTGCAGGAAGGTTTCCTTGCCGCTGCCGCCGAACATCCGGGGCAGGTTGGCGTGCAGATTGGTTATCACGAGGCGTTCTCGCACCGCATTATGGGCGGCGCGGATGTCATCCTGGTGCCAAGCCGCTTTGAGCCGTGCGGCTTAACCCAACTGTATGGACTCAAGTACGGCACGCTGCCGCTGGTGCGCCGCACCGGTGGGCTGGCCGATACCGTATCGGATACGTCGCTGGAGAATCTGGCGGACGGCATCGCCACCGGTTTTGCCTTTGAAGACAGCAATGCCTGGTCGCTGCTGCGGGCGATTCGGCGGGCATTTGTTCTGTGGTCGCGTCCCTCTTTGTGGCGTTTCGTGCAACGCCAGGCGATGGCGATGGACTTTAGCTGGCACGTTGCGGCGCAGTCGTACCGCGATCTTTATCAACGCTTGATGTCATAAGGCGGAGTCACTGATATGAATGCACCTTTTAGTTATGCATCCCCGACACTTAGCGTAGAGGCGTTAAAGCATTCCATCGCCTATAAGCTGATGTTTACCATCGGGAAAGATCCGGTGATCGCCAACAAGCACGAGTGGCTGAACGCCACGCTGTTTGCCGTGCGTGACCGTCTGGTCGAACGCTGGCTGCGCTCGAACCGCGCCCAGCTCTCGCAGGAAACCCGTCAGGTCTACTACCTGTCGATGGAGTTTTTGATTGGCCGCACCCTTTCCAACGCGCTGTTATCGCTCGGGATTTACGACGATGTCAAAAACGCACTGGAAGAGATGGGGTTAGATTTAGAAGAGCTGATTGATGAAGAGAACGACCCCGGTTTAGGCAACGGTGGTCTGGGCCGTCTGGCGGCGTGTTTCCTCGATTCGCTGGCGACGCTGGCCCTGCCGGGACGCGGCTACGGGATTCGCTACGATTACGGCATGTTCAAGCAGAACATCGTCGACGGGCGGCAGAAAGAGTCGCCGGATTACTGGCTGGAGTACGGCAATCCGTGGGAATTTAAACGCCACAATACGCGCTACAAAGTGCGCTTTGGTGGCCGCGTGCAGCTCGAAGGCAAAAAGAGCCGCTGGCTGGAGACCGAAGAGATCCTGGCGGTCGCTTACGATCAGATTATCCCCGGCTATGACACAGATGCCACCAATACATTGCGTCTGTGGAACGCCCAGGCCAGTAGCGAAATCAACCTCGGTAAATTCAACCAGGGCGACTACTTCGCGGCGGTGGAAGACAAAAACCACTCCGAAAACGTGTCGCGCGTGTTGTATCCGGATGACTCCACCTACTCCGGGCGCGAACTGCGTCTGCGTCAGGAGTATTTCCTGGTGTCGTCGACCATCCAGGACATTTTGAGCCGCCACTATCAGCTGCACAAAACCTACAACAACCTGGCCGAAAAGACCGCAATTCACCTCAACGACACCCACCCGGTGCTGTCGATTCCCGAACTGATGCGCCTGCTGATGGATGAGCACAAGTTCAGCTGGGACGAGGCGTTCGAAGTGACCTGTCAGGTGTTCTCTTACACCAACCATACGCTGATGAGCGAAGCGCTGGAGACCTGGCCGGTCGACATGCTCGGCAAGATCCTGCCGCGCCATCTGCAGATCATCTTTGAAATTAACGACTACTTCCTGAAAACGCTCCAGGAACAATATCCGAACGACACCGGGCTGTTGAGCCGCACGTCGATTATCGATGAGTCCAACGGTCGTCGCGTGCGTATGGCGTGGCTGGCGGTGGTGATCAGCCACAAGGTGAACGGGGTGTCCGAGCTGCACTCGAACCTGATGGTGCAGTCGCTGTTTGCGGATTTCGCAAAAATCTTCCCGATGCGCTTCTGCAACGTCACTAACGGCGTCACGCCTCGCCGTTGGCTGGCGCTGGCGAACCAGCCGCTCTCGGAGGTGCTGGATGAAAACATCGGTCGCACCTGGCGTACCGATCTCAGTCAGCTGAGTGAACTGGAACAGCACGCCGATTTCCCGACGGTGAACAAAGCGGTACGCGACGCCAAGCTGCTGAACAAAAAACGCCTCGCGGTGTACATGGCTCAGCACCTGAACGTCATCGCGAATCCGAAAGCGCTGTTTGACGTGCAGATTAAACGTATTCACGAGTACAAACGTCAGCTGATGAACGTGCTGCATGTGATCACCCGCTACAACCGCATTAAAGCCGATCCGACGGCGGAGTGGGTGCCGCGCGTGAACATTTTTGCTGGTAAGGCCGCCTCGGCGTACTACATGGCGAAGCACATCATTCACCTCATCAATGACGTGGCGAAGGTGATCAACAACGATCCGCAGATTGGCGACAAACTGAAGATCGTCTTCATCCCCAACTACAGCGTGAGTCTGGCGCAGCTGATCATTCCGGCGGCGGATCTCTCCGAGCAGATTTCGCTCGCGGGGACCGAGGCATCCGGGACCAGTAACATGAAGTTTGCCCTGAACGGTGCGCTGACCATCGGCACGCTGGACGGTGCTAACGTCGAGATGCTGGAGCACGTCGGTGCGGACAATATCTTTATCTTCGGAAATACGGCGGAAGAGGTGGAGGAGCTGCGCAAGCAGGGCTACAAACCACGCGAGTATTACGAGCAGGATGAAGAGCTGCGCGAAGTGCTGACGCAGATTGCCACCGGCCTGTTTAACCCGGAAGAGCCTGGCCGCTATCGCGATCTGGTGGATTCCCTGATTAACTTCGGCGATCACTATCAGGTGCTGGCGGATTATCGCAGCTATGTGGATTGTCAGGACAAGGTGGACGAGCTGTATCGCCATCAGGAGGAGTGGGCTACTAAAGCGATGCTCAATATCGCCAACATGGGCTATTTCTCATCCGACAGGACCATCAAAGAGTATGCCGAGACCATTTGGCATATCGATCCGGTGCGGTTGTAAACGCAAAACGGCAACGTAAGTTGCCGTTTTTTATGTCTTCGCCCTCACACTGTGTGGGAGGGCGGGGCATTAAGATGCCAGTGACAATTTACGCTTTCCCGCATGTTGGGCCAGCCACTGCGCCACGCGCGATTGCTGCTCTGCATCCAGCCACATCCCCTCTTTGGTACGACGCCAGATGGCATCGTCCAGACGGCGCACCCACTCGTGCTCCACCAGGTAACGCAGCTCCGCTTCATACAATTCATGACCAAAATGTTCACCGAGATCGGCGAGCGTTTTCGCTTCCCCCAGAATCCACTCGGTATTGCTACCGTAAGTGCGCGCGTAATGGCGTGCCATGGATTCAGTAATAAACGGATAACGGCGGCGCAGTTTTGCCGCAAAGTCATCGCGGTCGCTGCCGATATCACCGCCAGGCAGCGTCGCGCCTTTGGTCCACGCCGGGCCGATACCTTTGTAGTACGGCGTCAGTTTTTCCAGCGCATGTTCCGCCAGCTTACGGTAGGTCGTCAGCTTGCCGCCAAAGACCGACAGCAGCGGCGCCTGGCCGTCAACGTCATGAATATCGAGCGTATAGTCACGGGTGATCGCCTGCGGGGAATCAGATTCGTCATCGCACAGCGGACGCACGCCGGAGTAAGTCCAGACCACGTCATCGCGGCCCAGCTGTTTCTTAAAGTGGGCGTTATAGACTTTCAGCAGGTAGCCGATTTCGCTCTCGTCGATTTCAACGTTCTTCGGATCGCCTTTGTACTCCACGTCGGTGGTGCCGATGATTGAAAACTCGTCCATCCACGGGATCACAAACACGATACGCTTATCTTCGTTTTGCAGGATGTAGGCCTGCTTCTGGGTGTGTACGCGCGGAACAACGATATGGCTGCCCTTGATCAGGCGGATGCCGTACGGCGAGGGCAATTTCATGCCGTCGTCAAAGAACTGTTTCACCCACGGGCCAGTGGCGTTCACCAGGCCGCGCGCCTGCCAGCTGAATTTCTCGCCGGTATCGATATCTTCAGCTTCCACAATCCACAGCCCGTTTTCACGGCGTGCAGCGGTGGCGCGAGTGCGGGTTTTGACCTCGCCGTCTTTCTTCACGACCATCTGGGCGTTCGCCAGCACCAGACGCGCATCGTCTACCCAGCAGTCGGAATATTCGAATCCGCGCACGATTTCCGGTTTAAGAACCGATTCTGAGCCAAAACGCAAACCGGTCGATCCCGGCAGACTGGTACGTTTACCCAGATGATCGTACATAAACAGACCAATTCGGATCATCCATGCCGGACGAAGATGCGGGCGATGAGGCAGACGGAAACGCATCGGGATCGCCAGGTGAGGGGCCATTTTCAGCAGCACTTCACGTTCCGCCAGCGCTTCGCTGACCAGGCGGAACTCGTAGTGCTCCAGGTAGCGCAGGCCACCGTGGATCAGTTTGGAGCTGGCGGACGACGTCGCGCAGGCGAGATCGTTGGCTTCCAGCATCAGTACAGATAATCCGCGTCCTGCAGCATCCGCCGCAATACCGGCACCGTTAATGCCACCGCCTATCACAATCAGATCTTTGGTTTCCATATCACCCTCACGCACTTTCGTTAAAGCTCAGAAATGTTCGATATCGCTCATAATAGCAAAAGAACGCTCTTTTGGTAACATCAAAAAAACAATTTTGAGTGATAGAGATAACATAATGGCGTTTCGCCGCCGCCAGGACGTACACTACGGGGTAAAATAGTTTTCCCCTCTTCCTGCGGGAGAGCGCACCAAACCTGAAAAACGAAGAGAATCGAATGGAACAGTTTGAATGCATTAATGTAGAAGAAGCCCATCAGAAGATGCACCAGGGAAAGGCGGTGCTGGTGGATATCCGCGATCCGCAAAGTTTTGCGATGGGCCACACGCCGGGCGCGTTTCATCTGACGAACGACAGCCTGGGCGCGTTTATGCGCGATAACGACTTTGAAACGCCAGTGATGGTGATGTGCTACCACGGCAACAGCAGTAAAGGTGCCGCGCAATACCTGCTCCAGCAGGGTTATGACGCGGTATACAGCGTCGATGGCGGCTTCGACGCCTGGCATCGTCATTTTCCGGCGGAAGTAGAACACGCCTTTGGCGGCTGACGCAGTTATACTGTCCTCTTTTGTACGGAAATAAGCGACTGCCGCCCATGTTGATGATTACCTCTTTTACGAACCCGCGCGTCGCTCAGGCGTTTGTCGATTATATGGCGACGCAGGGTGTGATCCTGACGATTCAACAGCATACGCAAACCGATGTCTGGCTTGCTGATGAAAGCCAGGCGAATTTTGTTAACACCGAGCTGGCGCGCTTTCTTGAAAACCCTGCGGACCCGCGCTACCTGGCGGCCAGCTGGACCTCCGGCCACACGGACAGCGGGCTGCACTATCAGCGTTTCCCTTTCTTAGCCACCGTGCGCGAGCGCGCCGGGCCGTTTACCCTGCTGCTGATGGCGGCCTGTATTCTGGTGTTTATCATCATGAACGTGGTGGGCGATCAGCAGGTGATGATTGCTCTGGCCTGGCCGTATGACGCTTCGGTGCAGTTTGACGTCTGGCGCTACTTCAGCCATGCCCTGATGCACTTCTCGGTGCTGCATATCCTCTTTAACCTGCTGTGGTGGTGGTATCTCGGTGGCGCCGTCGAAAAGCGCCTCGGCACCGGTAAACTCGTCGTCATCACCGTGATCAGCGCCCTGCTGAGCGGCTATGTGCAGCACAAGTTTAGCGGCCCGTGGTTCGGCGGTTTGTCCGGCGTGGTATATGCGTTAATGGGCTATGTCTGGCTGCGCGGCGAGCGCGACCCAAAAAGCGGCATCTATCTGCAACGCGGGTTAATCACCTTTGCATTAATATGGCTCATTGCCGGATGGTTTGATCTGTTTGGTATGTCTATCGCCAATGGCGCACATGTTGCCGGGCTGGGCGTGGGGCTGGTGATGGCCTTTGCTGATACGCTGAATGCGCGAAAACGAACATAATTCCCAGGGATATTTCATGAAACAAACGCAACGTCATGACGCCATTATCGAACTGGTTAAAAAGCAGGGATACGTCAGCACCGAAGAGCTGGTGGAGCAATTCGCCGTCAGCCCGCAAACAATTCGTCGTGATTTAAACGACCTGGCCGATCAGAACCGTATTCTGCGCCATCACGGCGGCGCGGCCCTGCCGTCCAGCTCGGTGAATACCTCATGGCATGACCGTAAGGCGACGCAAACCGCAGAGAAAGAGCGTATTGCCGCCAAAGTCGCGAGCCAGATCCCCAACGGCGCGACGCTGTTTATTGATATCGGAACGACGCCAGAAGCGGTGGCCCATGCGTTGCTCAACCATGAAAATCTGCGTGTGGTCACCAACAACCTCAACGTCGCCAATACCCTGATGCAGAAAGAAGATTTTCGCATCATCCTGGCGGGCGGCGAACTGCGCAGCCGCGATGGCGGGATCATTGGTGAAGCGACGCTCGATTTTATCTCCCAGTTCCGCCTCGATTTCGGCATCCTTGGGATCAGCGGCATCGACAGCGATGGTTCTCTGCTGGAGTTTGATTACCATGAAGTGCGCACTAAACGGGCGATTATCGACAACTCGCGCCACGTAATGCTGGTGGTGGATCACTCGAAATTTGGTCGTAACGCGATGGTAAATATGGGCAGCATCAGCATGGTCAATGCTGTGTACACCGACGTAATGCCGCCAGCGGGGGTGTTGCAGGTGATTAAGGACAATAACGTTCAGTTAGAGCTGTGCTAATCCCGGTCCGGGCGGCGGCGCTTCCCGACTGACTTAATCGCAGGCCCGGCAAACGTCCCGCCGCCGGGCATTGCATTACACGCCGTAACCCATCATTTTCAACAATTGCTGCGCATGTTGCACCGCATCCTGACGATGCGCCACGCCGAGTTTCTGATACAAATTGCGAATATGCGTTTTGATGGTGGTCGCCGCGACCGCCAGCTCGCCCGCAATCTGTTCGTTGCTGTAACCCGAATAAATCAGCCCCAGAACCTGCCATTCACGCTGGGTGAGCGGGCTGGTGCGAATAAGCTCCGGTACTTCCGGGTGGTTCAGCAGACGTTCGACAAAGTTCTCATCAAAATGCGCGAACTTGTGGCGATGATGCTGGTTAATCTCCCGCAGAATACGCTGGGCGCGGTGCTGATCCAGCTCCGGCAGGGTGTTGAGTTGAATCAACTGACGCAGTTGCTGCGCCATCGTTTCGCCTTCAATCACAAAGTGGCTGATAAACCCGGTGCGGTTCGCCAGCTGTAGTGCTTCCAGCAAGACGCGCTGTGCGTCATTTTTCCGCCCTGCCTGCCAGTAAAGCTGATTGAGCAGCAGCAGGTTGCGGTTCAGATCGCTCATCAGACGCAGACTGCGGGCGTTTTCGTTCAGCTCTTCGAGCACAATTTCCGCAGGCTCAAACTCACCGAGCAGGATCTGCGCGCGGGCGATGTTGCGCCACTGGCTTTGCAGGAAGTGGTTATTGGCAAATTCCGGTTTCGGCGTCTGGCGCAGCCAGTTGGCGGCTGATTTCTTATCGCCGATCATTTGCCAGTAAATCACCCGGACTTTATCGGCGTTGGAAACCCAGTCGCTATGGTACTGGCCATTGCCCAGCAGGTTTTCCAGACGGTTCAGATGGTTGCGGGCGTTATCCAGATCGCCGCGCGCCAGCGAGCACTGCACCAGCAGCGCCAGACATTGCAGCTGCTGCTGCGGCTGGAAGGTGGAAAGGACGTCAACACCATGACGGGCAGAGGCTTCGGCCTCATCGAGACGCGCCCAGGCCCACAGCAGCTGCGCGCGAATGCGCAGCAGGAACTCGTGCATCGGCAGCTGTTCCAGATGTTGATCCTGAATCAGCTGGAACGCTTTTTCCTGTGTCTCCCAGGCGGCTTGCAAGAACCCCTGAGCAAATAAGATTTCGCTCTGCTGGATCATGCTCCACAGAGCGTAATGCCAGACGTCATGGCGGCGGGACATCTGCTCCGTCTGCTGCATCAACGACAGAGAACGGGTGAGATCCCCTTTGCAGTGCAGCACTTCCCCGTGGACCGAGGTGGCGACAATGCGGCTGTAATAGTTCGCCAGCGGCAGCTCGTCGAGGGCGATCATCGCCAGACGTTCGGCCTCTTCCTGGTCACCATCGTTGATGGCCACCTGCGCGCGCAGGGCGTTAAATTCGCCGTGCAGCGTACCGTCCATCTCGCCTTTCATCTCTTGTTCGGCGCGGGCCAGCAGGGTATTCACTTCGCTGTAGCGGTGCTGACTCTGCATTAGCCACGCCTGCAACAGGACAAGACGCGGATTTTCCAGCAGGCTTTCCCACGGCAGGGCGCGGAGTGACTCTTCGAGCAGGGTCAGCTCGCTGTGGTTGAACAGGCCCCAGGCGTGGTTGAGCAGGATATCGCGCAGCATGTTGGCGTCACCGGCGGCAAGCGCGTGGTGGATCGCTTCGCTCGGGAAGCCTTGCGCCATCCAGCTCTCCGCCGCGGAGCGGTGGACGTCGGGTAATTCGGTGGCCATTTCCCACTGACAGCGCTGGCGCAGGAAATTGCCAAACAGCGGGTGGAAGCTGAACCATTCGCCGGAGTCGTCCATGCGTTGCAGGAACAGCCCCTGACGTTCAATCTCTTCGAGGCGCATCTGGCCGTTGTCTTCGCCAGTGACGCGCACAATCAGCGCATCGTTCATGGAGCGCAGCAGCGAGCTTTTCAGCAGGAACTGGCGGGTCGCCGGGTCAACGCTGTTCAGCACTTCGTCGACCAGATAATCGGACAGGTGGCTGGCATTAATGCCCGCCAGACGGCGCGCAGACTGATGCGTCGGGCTGTTATTCTGACGCGCTGAGAGGGCAATAAGCTGCAACGCGGTTGCCCAGCCGGCTACGTCGTCGCACAGGCGGCTGCTTTCAGAGGCTTCAATCGGCGAGCTGAGGCGGCAGTCAAAGAACTGTTTCGCTTCCTGATGGTTAAAGGCCAGCTGTTGGCTGCCCACTTCGAGCAGCTGATCGCGCACGCGCAGGTTGGCAATTCCCAACTGCGGCAGATTACGTGACAGTACCACCAGGGTCAGGTTCTCCGGCTGATGGCGCAGGAAGAAACGCATGGATTCATGGATCACCGGATTGGTGATCAGGTGGTAATCGTCAATCACCAGGAACAGCGGGCGATGCCATTCGGCCAGCTCAATGAACAGCTGGGCGAACAGGGAGGAGAGGCTGGCGTACTGGCGTTTTTGCACCATCACTTCGCTGGTGACGCAATGCCCGTTAGTCGCCTGCTGTATGGCGGCGATCAAGTAGCTGGCAAAGCGCTCCTGCTGGTTATCGCCCTCATCAAGGGAGTACCAGCCTAAATCGCTTTTGCCTGCGGCCCACTGTGAGATGAGCGTTGTTTTTCCATAACCTGCAGGACTCGTAACCAGCGCCAGTCGGAAATTATTCGCGCCGGAAAGTTTCGCCAGCAGACGTTCGCGGACCACAGTATGGTCAAGACGAACCGGGCGACTTAATTTGGACGGAATCAACATAAGTTTTTCACTTCACTGTGGGGAAACGAGGAAAATCGATTTTTTTTGCGCTTCGTAATTAATAGATATAAGGTCGGCCAGAAAAGGAACTATTGCAAGTTATGTCCGTCTTTTCTATCCCTTAATTTGCACTCTGTCACAAAATTATTTCTCATTGACCGGGAACTTTCTTAGATGCCCTATATCCCGCATGGATGCTGGCTTGTATGCATTTAGTGCGCTTATCCTGAAACTGGTTTCATTAGGCGATTCTCATCACGAAGTTAATAAATAACCGGTATAGTTATTCCTGGAAAATAACCCTCTGAGAAAGGCCTAAAAGCAAGAAATATTATTCCTGGTAAGCAATCATTTCTGCTGTTATTAATTTCATCCGAAACTGCATTTCATTTTTTTGACACTCTTCCCGTTTATCCTCGCGCCGTATTGGCACACTCGTTCTATGCTCACAGAGTGGCCTTGATCACACTTTTGCGCTCATCCCCGTTACTCCTCCCTGTCTAATCCCTGGCAGGAGGAGGAAGAGCCGGAATGAGCCTGGCACACTAGCGCCATTATCTTTTCTTTCTCTACAGGATGCCGATTCCCTATGTCTCAGCCTACCTTCAACAAAGCTCAATTTCAGGCTGCCCTGACGCGTCAGTGGCAGCGATTTGGTTTGTCTGCAGCCGAAGACATGACGTCTCATCAGTGGTGGCAGGCCGTGAGCGGTGCGCTGGCCGAACTGCTCAGTGCTCAGCCTGCGGCGAAGCCGGTGAAAAACCAGCGTCATGTGAACTACATCTCGATGGAGTTCCTGATCGGTCGTCTGACCGGCAACAACCTGCTGAACCTCGGCTGGTATCAGGAGGTGAGCGACGTGCTCAGCGAGCACAGCGTTAACCTGACCGATCTGCTGGAAGAAGAGACCGACCCCGGTTTAGGTAACGGCGGGTTAGGGCGTCTGGCGGCCTGTTTCCTGGATTCCATGGCAACCGTGGGGCAATCCGCTATCGGGTATGGTCTGAACTACCAGTACGGCCTGTTCCGTCAGTCCTTTAACGACGGGAATCAGATTGAAGCGCCGGACGACTGGCATCGCGGCAGCTATCCGTGGTTCCGCCACAACGCACAGCTCGATGTGCATGTAGGTATCGGCGGGAAAGTGTCTAAACAGGGCCACTGGGAGCCGGGTTTTGTGATCACCGGTGAAGCCTGGGATCTGCCGGTGCTGGGGTATCGCAACGGCGTGGCGCAGCCGCTACGTCTGTGGCAGGCGAAGCACGCCCATCCGTTCAACCTGACCAAATTTAACGACGGCGATTTCCTGCGTGCCGAGCAGCAGGGTATCGACGCCGAAAAACTGACTAAAGTGCTCTACCCGAACGACAACCATCTGGCGGGCAAAAAGCTGCGCCTGATGCAACAGTATTTCCAGTGCGCCTGTTCCGTGGCGGATATCCTGCGTCGCCATCATCTGGCGGGGCGTAAGCTGTCAGAGCTGGCGGATTACGAAGTGATTCAGCTCAACGATACCCACCCAACCATCGCCATTCCAGAACTGCTGCGCGTGCTGCTGGATGAGCACCAGCTGAGCTGGGACGCGGCCTGGGCAATCACCAGCAAAACCTTCGCCTACACCAACCACACCCTGATGCCAGAGGCGCTGGAGTGCTGGGATGAGAAACTGGTGAAAGCACTGCTGCCGCGCCATATGCAGATCATCAATCAGATCAACGATCGGTTCAAAGTGCTGGTGACGAAAACCTGGCCAGGCGATAAAGCGGTCTGGGCGAAACTGGCGGTGGTGCACGACAAACAGGTCCGCATGGCGAACATGTGCGTGGTCAGCGGTTTTGCGGTGAACGGCGTGGCAGCGCTGCACTCGGATCTGGTGGTTAAAGATCTGTTCCCGGAATATCACCAGCTTTGGCCGAACAAATTCCATAACGTCACCAACGGCATCACGCCGCGTCGCTGGATCAAACAGTGCAACCCGGCTCTCGCCGCGCTGCTGGATAAAACGCTGAAGAAAGAGTGGGCCAACGATCTTGACCAGCTGATCAACCTGGAAAAACAGGCTGACGATGCCAAGTTCCGCCAGAAATACCAGGCCATCAAACAAGAGAACAAAGTGCGCCTCGCGGCGTTCGTGAAAGTGCGCACGGGGATTGAAATCAACCCGAACGCGATTTTTGATATCCAGATCAAACGCCTGCACGAGTACAAACGTCAGCACCTGAACCTGCTGCACATTCTGGCGCTGTACAAAGAGATCCGCGAAAACCCGAACGCGAACCGTGTGCCGCGCGTGTTCCTCTTCGGTGCCAAAGCGGCGCCGGGCTACTACCTGGCGAAGAACATTATCCTCGCCATTAACAAAGTGGCTGAAGCGGTGAACAACGATCCGCTGGTGGGCGACAAGTTGAAAGTGGTATTCCTGCCAGATTACTGCGTGTCCGCAGCGGAAATGCTGATCCCGGCGGCGGATATCTCCGAGCAGATTTCGACTGCGGGCAAAGAGGCGTCCGGCACCGGTAACATGAAGCTGGCCCTGAACGGTGCCTTAACCGTCGGCACGCTGGACGGCGCGAACGTCGAAATCGCCGAGCAGGTAGGTGAAGAAAATATCTTTATCTTCGGTCACACGGTCGAGGAGGTGAAAGCCCTTAAAGCCAAAGGCTACGATCCGGTGAAATGGCGCAAGAAGGATAAGGTACTGGATGCGGTGCTGAAGGAGCTGGAAAGCGGCAAATACAGCGACGGTGACAAACACGCCTTCGACCAGATGCTGCACAGCATCGGCAAACAGGGCGGCGATCCGTATCTGGTAATGGCTGATTTCGCGGCCTACGTTGAAGCGCAGAAGCAGGTGGATGTGCTGTACCGCGATCAGGATGCCTGGACGCGCGCATGTATTCTGAATACCGCGCGCTGCGGGATGTTCAGCTCTGACCGTTCAATCCGTGATTATCAGGCCCGTATCTGGCAGGCAAAACGCTAAGGAAGCGCGATGGACAGCAAACGTCTGGATAATGCCGCCCTGGCGGCGGGGATCAGCCCCAGTTACATCAATGCTCACGGCAAACCACAGTCAATTGGCGCTGAAACCAAACGACGTTTGCTGGACGCCATGCACAAAACAACGCCCGCCGCGAAAGCGGCGGTAGCGCCGGTGCCGGTGGTGAAGATGTTCACAGCCGGTAAGAAGATGGCGTTGCTGGTGGAAGGCCGCGGCGAATTCAGCTGGCTGTTAACCACCGAAGAGGGCCAGCAGCATAAGGGCCATGCGACGGGCGGGAAAAATCTCACCCTTCCGGCAAAACTGCCGCTCGGCTACCACACCCTGACGCTGACGCAGGATGATAAGCGCTATCACTGCCGGGTGATCATCGCGCCGAAACGCTGCTACGAGCCGCAGGCGCTGCTCGACGGGAAAAAGCTGTGGGGCGCCTGCGTGCAGCTTTACACGCTACGTTCGAATGAGAACTGGGGGATCGGCGATTTCGGCGATCTGAAAAATATGCTGGCGGAGGTGGGCAAGCGCGGCGGGGCCTTTATCGGTCTCAACCCAATCCACGCCCTCTATCCGGCGAACCCGGAAAGCGCCAGCCCGTATAGCCCGTCGTCCCGCCGTTGGCTGAATGTGATTTACATCGACGTCAACGCGCTGGAGGATTTCAGGAAAAGCAAAGAGGCCCAGGCGTGGTGGAATCTCACCACCACCCAGCAGACGCTGAAACAGGTGCGGGAAGCCGACTGGGTCGACTATGCGACGGTAACGGCCCTGAAAATGGCTGCCCTGCGTATGACCTGGAAAGGCTTTGCAAAGCGCACGGACGACCAGATGAAAGCGTTCCGTCAGTTCGTCGCCCAGGAAGGCGAAAGCCTCTACTGGCAGGCGGCGTTTGACGCGCTGCATGCGTATCAGGTGAAAGAGGACGAAATGCGCTGGGGCTGGCCGGTGTGGCCGGAAGCCTATCAGTCGGTGGACTCGCCGGAGGTGAAAGCCTTCTGCAAGCAACACGCCGATGAAGTGGACTTTTTCCTGTGGCTGCAATGGCTGGCGTACAGTCAGTTTGCCGCCTGCTGGCAGGAGAGCCAGGGCTACGACATGCCGATTGGTCTGTATCGCGATCTGGCCGTTGGCGTGGCGGAAGGCGGAGCCGAAACCTGGTGCGACCGCGAGCTTTACTGCCTGAAAGCCTCCGTCGGCGCCCCGCCGGATATCCTCGGCCCGCTGGGACAGAACTGGGGATTGCCGCCGATGGACCCGCATGTGATGGTCGCGCGCGGGTACGAGCCGTTTATCGATCTGCTGCGCGCCAATATGCAAAACTGCGGCGCGCTGCGTATCGACCACGTGATGTCCGTGCTGCGCCTGTGGTGGATCCCTTACGGTGAAACGGCGGATCACGGTGCTTATGTGCATTACCCGGTGGACGATCTGCTGTCGATCCTCGCGCTGGAAAGTCAGCGTCACAACTGCATGGTCATTGGCGAAGATCTCGGCACCGTGCCGGTTGAAATCGTCAGTAAATTACGCGAGAGTGGCGTTTATTCATACAAAGTACTCTATTTCGAAAGTGACCATGAGAAGACGTTCCGTTCGCCGCAAGCGTACCCTCAACAATCAATGGCTGTCGCGACAACGCATGATCTTCCTACGCTGCGAGGCTACTGGGAGAGCGGTGATCTCACGCTCGGCAAAACGTTAGGGTTATATCCAGACGAAGTGGTGCTGCGCGGGCTGTATCAGGACCGCGAACTGGCCAAACAGGGGCTGCTGGATGCGCTGCACAAGCACGGCTGCCTGCCAAAACGCGCCGGGCATAAAGCCTCGCTGATGGCGATGACGGCAACCCTGAATCGCGGCATGCAGCGCTACATAGCCGACAGCAATAGCGCCCTGCTGGGCCTGCAACCCGAGGACTGGCTGGGAATGGCGGAGCCGGTGAACATTCCGGGCACCAGCTATCAGTACAAAAACTGGCGGCGCAAGCTCTCCACCACCCTTGAAAAGATGTTTGCCGATGACGGTGTGAACAAGCTGATTAAGGATTTGGATAAGCGCAGAAAAGCGAAGAAGTGATAAAAAAAGCCCGGCAAACATCATTAGTTTGCCGGGCTTTTAACGTTTTAGACCGGGTCAGGCGCAACCACCACCCGGCTTTTTTGTGCTTAAACCACCATCGCCAGCAGCAGACACCCAATCAGGCCGCACACTGAGATAATCGTTTCCAGCATCGACCAGGACTTGATGGTCTCGCCGATCGTCAGGTTGAAGTACTCCTTGAACAGCCAGAAGCCTGGATCGTTCACGTGGGAGAAGATGACGCTACCTGAACCCACCGCGATAACCATCAGCTCAGGGCTAACGCCCGTGGTGGCAATCAGTGGCGCAACAATACCGCCGGCAGTGATCGCCGCAACGGTTGCAGAACCCAGCGCGATACGCAGCACCGCAGCAATCGACCAGGCCATCAGGATTGGCGAAATGTTAGTTTCATGCATCATCGAGGCGATGTATTTGTCCACGCCGCTGTCGACCAGAACCTGTTTGAACGCACCGCCACCGCCGATAATCAGCAGCATCATGGCGATGATTTTGATGGAAGAGCCAAGCGTCTCGTTGATCTGATCCATGCTACGACCACGGTTCAGACCGAAGGTGAAGAGGGCAATCAGAACCGCAATCAGCGTCGCCATCACCGGGTCACCGAGGAACTCTGCGACGGAGAGGAACGCGTGACCTTTTGGCAGCACCATTTCAGCAACTGCGCGCATCGCCATCAGCACAACCGGCACCAGAGAGGTCCAGACGCTGACGCCAAAGCTTGGCATTTCCGCTTCGGTGAAGGTTTTTGCGCTATACAGACCTTCCGGAATTGGCTTGTCGATACCTTTCAGGCAGCGTGCAAACACCGGGCCTGCCAGAATAACGGTTGGGATCGCCAGAATCGTACCGAACAGCAGGGTTTTACCCATATCCGCGTGGAAGATGGTCGCGATAGCAGTTGGACCCGGGTGCGGCGGCAGGAAGCCGTGCGTCACGGACAGGGCAGCCGCCATCGGCACACCGACGAACAGCAGCGGAATGTTGGCGGCAGCTGCGATGGTGAAGACCAGCGGCAGCATCAGTACGAAGCCGACTTCATAGAACAGCGCGAAACCGACGGTAAAACCGGTTAACACCACCGCCCACTGAATGTGTTGTTTACCAAATTTGGCAATCAGCGTGGTCGCGATGCGCTGTGCACCACCGCAGTCTGCCAGCATTTTACCGAGCATGGCACCGAACCCCATGATCAGCGCCAGGCTACCGAGCGTTCCGCCCACACCTGCTTTAATTGAGCTAATGACTTTCACCAGCGGCATCCCTTGCATCAGACCCACTGCAAGTGCCACCAGAACCAGAGCGATGAAGCCGTTCAGTTTGAAACGGATCATCAAGAGCAGTAATAAGACAACACCGATAGCGACAATAACTAATGGCATGATTAACCTGGCCTTTCAATTGTTATGGGTAACGTCATTGTTTCAACGACAATTTCCGATTGTCCCAACCGGGAACAGAGAATTAACGGCACTAATACTGATTGCCTGCGAAACTAATAAGTTTAGTCGGCTGTTATGAGGATGCTTAGTGCCCACGCGAATGATACGGGTAACATGTGCAGATTGAGAATCACCCAGGCAGGCAAAATTTGAATTATGAGACGCAGGTCAACATATGGGGCGGGGAGCGACGGGCAAACAAAAGCCGGGGGGCGAAATCGCCTTACCCGGCCTGGGATCTGATTTAACGGCCCGGATCGCTGCGCGGCACCGGGCAAAGAGAGACGGGAACTTAGTAGTAAGAGTGCTCGCCGCGCTGGTGTTCGGTGAGATCGCGCACGCCTTTCAGTTCCGGGAACTCGTTCAGCATCTGCTTCTCGATCCCTTCTTTCAGGGTCACGTCGACCATGGAACAGCCGTTACAGCCGCCGCCGAACTGCAGGATCGCCAGACCGTCTTCGGTGATCTCCATCAGCGTGACTTTACCGCCGTGGCCCGCCAGCTGCGGGTTGATCTGGGATTGCAGCAGATACTCTACGCGCTCCATCAGCGGCGCATCATCAGACACTTTACGCATTTTGGCGTTCGGTGCTTTCAGCGTCAGCTGAGAACCCAGCTGATCGGTGACGAAATCGATCTCGGCGTCATCAAGGTATGGCGCGCTTAACTCATCGACATAGGCGGTGAGCTGCTCAAATTTAAGGGCAGTGTCAGATGCTTCCACAGCGTCCGGAGGACAATAAGAGACACCGCATTCTGCATTCGGAGTGCCTGGATTAATCACAAACACGCGGATCTGCGTCCCTTCTTCCTGATTTGCCAGCAGTTTGGCAAAGTGTGATTGTGCAGAATCGGAAATACGGATCATAGCTTTGGCCTAATAGTTGACTAAATTACCTGGGTATAATAATACGCCCATCGGAAAAGGGCTACAAGGTACGACACAAACACCATACCTGAACCGTCGCTGCGCCGCTTTGCAAAAGCAGTCGGGAAAGCTCCGCCACGGTGCTGCCGGTTGTGACGACATCATCCACAATCGCGATATGGCGCCCCTTGACCGCTAAATCAAGGCGAAAGGCATTTTTTAGATTTCTTTTGCGCAACCGCGCGCTTAACCGGTGCTGAACGGCCGTTGCGTGTGTGCGTTTTATCGCGTCCGGTTGCCAATCACAGCGTAACCAACGGGCAATAGGGCGACACAACAGGTCGCTCTGATTGTAGCCGCGACGCCAGTGGCGTCGACGGTGCAACGGCACGCTGATAAGAAGATCCACGGCAGGTAACCCCCGCGAGCGCCGGGCCTGCAAAACGGCGAGTATCAGCAGGCGCGCCAGCGGCCCCGCCAGCTGTGTCTGACGAGAAAACTTAAACTGGTGGATCAGGCTGCTCAGGGGCTGAACGTAATTATCGACCGCCACCAGATCGCCCCACGGCGGCGGTTTTTGCAGGCATCGCCCGCAGGGGATATCGACGCGCGTTGCGGATAAACCGCACTGGGGGCAGCAGGGAGGTCGGCGCTCGAAGGCGCGCGTGCAGACGGAGCAGATCCCCCAGCGGCTCATCCTGAGCGGCATTCGGCATAGCCAGCACAAGCCGGGCACTGATAGCATGGGCAACTTCCTTGTTAAAAAAGAGAATCCTAACCGATGAACAATCTTTGGTGGCAGACCACGGGCACGGGAAATGTTGATCTTGTGCTGCTGCACGGATGGGGGCTGAACGCTGAAGTCTGGCATTGCATTCAGGAGGAACTGGCCTCGCAATTTACGCTGCATCTGGTGGAACTGCCGGGATTTGGCCGCAGCCACGGGTTTGGCGCGATGCCCCTCGATGAGATGGCCCGGCATGTTCTGGAACGCGCGCCGCAAAAAGCGATCTGGCTCGGCTGGAGCCTGGGCGGGCTGGTGGCGAGCCAGATAGCCCTGACGCACCCGGAGCGCGTTCAGGCGCTGGTGACGGTCGCATCATCGCCTTGCTTTGCGGCGCGGGATGAGTGGCCGGGTATCAAGCCGGAGGTGTTGGCCGGTTTCCAGCAGCAGCTGAGCGAAGATTTCAAGCGGACGGTTGAGCGCTTTCTGGCGCTGCAAACTCTGGGAACCGAAACGGCGCGTCAGGATGCGCGAATGCTCAAAAATGCGGTGCTGGCACTCCCCATGCCGGAGGTTGAGGTGCTCAACGGTGGGCTGGAAATTTTGAAAACCGTCGACCTGCGCGAACCGCTGGCCGCGCTTTCAGTGCCGCATCTGCGAATCTACGGTTATCTGGATGGCCTGGTGCCGCGCAAAGTGGTGCCGATGCTGGATGCGTTATGGCCGAACAGCGAATCGAAGGTCATTGCCAAAGCCGCACATGCGCCTTTCGTCTCGCATCCCGAGGCGTTTTGCGACGCGCTAACGGCGTTAAGTCAGCGTTTAAACTGATTATTTACTGATCCACCTGGAAAAAGTTTCATACCGCAACAATACTTCAAATATCGTTGCGGAAGTTGAGCCTACGATAATCAAAACTACAAACCTATGGAGAGTAATGGTTATGAAACTTGTTACGGGAATTGTTACATCACTGGTTATTGGGTCTCTGTCATTTGGCGTATTTGCAGCGAAAGAGCTGGAAAAAGACAAAGTTAAAGAGATGAATCTGACCAAAATTGGCGAGATTACGACCTCAAAAACGACTGCGCCAATGGATGCACGTAAAGAATTATCGAAAAAAGCTGATGAGCTGGGCGGTACGTATTATGTAGTGACCAGCGCGAACAAAGGCGAGAAAACCGTTCATGCAACGGCGGAAGTCTATAAATAACAGTATTGCCGGGCGGCATACGCTGCCCGGCAAATCGTGTTAGCGCAGCGCCCACCACTCCCTTAAGCAGGCTTTGCCTTCCGGACAGCTTTTGCAGCTACCTGTTAAACAACCCTCCGCATCTTCCTGAATCCGCACGGCTTTACCCATCGCTTCCATTCGTTCGAGCATAGCATCGATCATCGGCTGCGGCGTATGCAGGGAAAGGCTCAACTGTCTGGCCTCCATTCGCCCCTGAAGAGCCAGTAAATCCCGAACCTGAATCATCGATGCCATCATCTCACCTCTTAGTGGCAGTCGCCCGCAGGGCTGTTACAGCAGTTCGCCGCGGTTTTATTCGTGGCCAGCAGGTTGACGTTCACGCGGCTACGGGCGCGGCGCAACAGGCCAATCAGCACGACGTTGAACAGCACCACCGCCAGAATGCACACCAGACTATAGCGCGGATGCTGGCTGAAGTTAGCCGCCTGGTAGAAGACGGTTGCCAGCGAGTAAGCGATGTTCAGCCCCCACAGGACCGAGAAGCCCATCCAGCCGCGGCTGGATTCGCGGGCAATGGCCCCCATTACCGAAATGCACGGAATGTAGAGCAGGACGAAAATCAGATAGCTGTACGCCGCTGAAGGGCTGCCAAATTTCTGGCTCATCACACCCATCGCACCGGTGGCCATTTCGCCGTCACCTTTGCTGGCTTCGATAGGGTTTGCCAGTACGCTCAGGCTGATGGTGTCTTTCAGGCTCTGCCAGGTTTCGTCAACGGCGCTGAGCAGCTCGTCACCGAGATGGAACTCAGCCGGGTTAAACTCCTCTTCCTGAATATTTTCCGCCGTATAGAGCGTGTTGAGCGTGCCGACCACCACCTCTTTCGCCATCGCACCGGTAAACAGCCCGACGGTGGCCTGCCAGTTATCTTCGTGAACGCCAATCGGCTTGAACAGCGGGGTGATGACGCGACTCACAGAAGCCAGTGCCGAGTCGTTGATGTTATCTGCCGCCTGGCCGCTGAGGGTAAAGCTGTTCAGCGCGCTCAGGAAAATACTGACGATCACGATCACTTTACCGGCACGGAGAACGAAGCCTTTCAGGCGCTGCCAGGTCTGGATCAGCAGGCTTTTGATATGCGGCACGTGGTAAACCGGCAGCTCCATCACAAACGGCGACGCTTCGCCGCGCATGATGGTGTGCTTAAGCATCAGGCCGGTGAGAATCGCCATCACAATGCCCAGCAGGTAGAGGGAGAAGACCGCCAGTGCGCCTTCCTGACCAAAGAACGCCGCCGCAAAGACCGCGAAGATCGCCAGACGCGCCCCGCAGGACATAAACGGCGCCATCATGATGGTCATCAGACGCTCACGCGGAGCATCCAGAGTACGTGCGCCCATCACCGACGGCACGTTACAGCCAAAGCCGACAATCAGCGGGACGAAGGATTTGCCCGGCAAACCGAGCGCCTGCATCAGGCGGTCCATCACGAACGCCGCGCGGGCCATATAGCCGGAATCCTCAAGGAAGGAGAGGAACAGGTACATCATGCCGATCTGCGGCACCAGCGGCAGAACAGTGTTAATCCCGCCGCCCAGCCCCTGGGCGAGGAAAATCGTCAGCCACTCCGGGAAATGCAGGGTGTAGCCCAGCCATTGCAGGCCGTGAATGAAGATCGCAACCGAGCCGACATCGAACAGTGGCTGCAGCGCGCCGCCGATGTTGATGGCGAGCAGGAACATCACATACATCACCAGCAGGAAGATCGGCAAACCGAGGAAACGGTTCAGAATGATTTTATCCACCGCCGCGGTGAAACGGCTCGGCTCGGCGGTCAGGGTATTGCTGACCACTTCGCAAATGGCCGCGATGCTTTGATAGCGCGCATCGGCGATATGCAGCGCCGGATCGTCCAGCTCGTCGCTCAGGCGTGCCAGCGACATCTCCAGACTCTCTGCGGCGTCGCCAGCGTAGCCCCGGCTATAGATATCGCCTTCCAGCATTTGTAGCCCAAGCCAGTTGCGCTGTTTTTGTGGCATCGCGTTGTTCATCTCTCCGGCCAGAATGCTGGCCTCGCGCACTAGCGGCTGCGGATAGTGAACCAGCTCCAGATCGGTATTGCCCGTATGGCGATCGACCGCCAGCTTCAGGGCGTCAATCCCGCGCGCGCGGGTCGAGACCAGCGGAATGACCGGGCAGCCGAGACGGGCGGAAAGCGCATCGATATCAATACGAATTTTTTGCTTCTCGGCGATATCGAGCATATTCAGCGCCACGATGCACGGAATGCCCAGCTCCAGCAGCTGTAGCGTCAGGTAGAGGTTACGCTCAAGATTGGAGGCATCGACGACGTTTATCAGTAAATCCGCATCGCCGCTCAGAATATAGTGACAGGCAATCTGCTCATCGAGAGAGGTCTGGGACGAAATGGTGGTGAGTGAATAGGTGCCTGGCAGGTCAACAAGGGTGACCTGATGATCGATTGTTGAAAACTGGCCTTCTTTACGTTCTACCGTGACGCCCGCCCAGTTACCGACACGCTGACGCGCACCCGTTAACTGATTAAATAAGGTTGTCTTGCCGGAATTAGGATTACCAATTAAGCCAATGGTTAATTTTTTCATTGTTTTAGACTCGGTATAACTGCTGGCGGTTTATCGGGCTAAAGCTTCGACTTCTAATAAGGCGAGGTCTTTCTTACGCAATACCAGATTGACGCGACGGGTTTCGATATGAATGGGATCGCCCAAGGGTGCAATGCGAACCACCTGGAACGATGATCCTGGCAGCATGCCTAACGACAGCAGTTTTTGACGATACGCCGGGCTAATTTCGCGGGCAAAACCGGTAATTTTCCAGGCACTGTCTGGTGTGAATTGCATAGAGACCACTTTTACCGAAGGTTAAATAATCAACAGGTTCATGATAATGAGAATGGTTTCTATCAGCAATATTTAAAATGTGACGGGATGTTCATATGAGGGGTAAATCGAGGACTGTTTGACCTTGCTCAATATTTATTGAAATGGAGCGTCAGGGATGAATAATTAATTTGTTAACTAAGTGATAATCGATGGTTTAAATATGGATATGCAATCGGTTCCATATTTAATAAATAATGAGTGAGTACATTCTTATTTATTTTTATTTTGTGGGTCTGAATGCCGGGCGGGAACGTGTTTGCCCGGCCAGGGGATACACAGGCCGGGCAAATGCGTTTAACGTTAGCGTTTCTTACCCATCGCGGCGGCCAGCGCATCCATCATCGCGCTGTTACCGGCAGGCTGCGCCTGAGGGCGTGGTTTCGCGGCTTTCGCGTTCGGGCGCGATTGCTCACGCGCACCACCTCCGTTGCTGCGGCGGGCGTTGGTTTCGCCTGGCTGCTCGTCGAGACGCATCGTGAGCGCGATACGCTTACGCTGCATATCCACTTCCAGCACTTTCACCTTCACGATATCGCCCGCTTTGACCACGGTGTGCGGGTCTTCCACGAACTTATCCGCCAGCGACGAGATATGCACCAGGCCATCCTGATGGACGCCGATGTCGACAAAGGCACCAAAGTTGGTGACGTTGGTGACCGCGCCTTCCAGCACCATGCCCGGCTGCAGATCCTTCATCGTCTCCACGCCTTCGGCGAATTTCGCCGTTTTGAACTCAGGGCGCGGGTCGCGGCCTGGTTTTTCCAGCTCTTTGATGATGTCGGTTACGGTCGGCACACCGAATTTGTCGTCGGTGAAATCGACAGCTTTCAGATCGCGCAGGTTGGTGCTGTTGCCCATCAGATCTTTCAGGGCCTGCTGCGTGGCGGCCAGAATACGCTCCACAACCGGATAGGCTTCCGGGTGAACCGTAGAGGCGTCCAGCGGGTTATCGCCGTGGTTGATACGCAGGAAGCCCGCGCACTGTTCGAAGGCTTTCGGTCCCAGGCGGCTCACTTTCAGCAGTTGCTGACGATTCTGGAACTGGCCGTTCTCATCGCGCCAGGCAACAATGTTCTGCGCCATCATGCGGGTCAAGCCCGCCACGCGGGTGAGCAGGGCGACGGAGGCGGTATTCAGGTCCACGCCGACGGCGTTCACGCAGTCTTCCACCACCGCATCCAGACGACGCGCCAGCTGAGTCTGGCTGACGTCGTGCTGATACTGGCCCACGCCGATGGATTTCGGATCGATTTTCACCAGCTCGGCCAGCGGGTCCTGCAGTCGACGGGCGATAGAGACCGCGCCGCGCAGGGAAACGTCCAGATCCGGGAACTCGAGCGCCGCCAGTTCGGACGCGGAATAGACCGACGCACCGGCTTCGCTGACGATCACCTTCTGCGCGGTCACTTTCGGGAACTGCTGCTGCACATCGAGGAAGAAACGTTCGGTTTCACGGGAGGCAGTGCCGTTACCAATTGCCACCAGCTCAACGTTGTATTTTTCACACAGGGCGGCAACCACAACGGCGGCTTTCGCGGCCTGGCCGGTGTGTGGATAGATGGTGTCGGTCGCGACCAGTTTGCCGGTGCCATCGACGACGGCCACTTTCACGCCGGTACGCAGGCCCGGATCGAGACCCATCGTTGCGCGCAGGCCCGCCGGGGCGGCCATCAGCAGATCATGCAGGTTACGGGCAAAAACATTGATCGCTTCGTCTTCTGCGCGCTCGCGCACGGTGCCCATCAGTTCGGTTTCGAGGTGCATCAGCACTTTGATGCGCCAGGTCCAGCTCACCACGCCTTTGCGCCAGCTGTCTGCCGGGGCGTTATTCAGGCGCAGGCCGAGATGGTCAGTAATAATTTGCTCGCAGTAGCTCTCTTTCGGCGGCTCGTCGAACTGCGGATCGGCATTGAGAGAGAGTTGCAGCACGCCTTCGTTGCGGCCACGGAACATGGCCAGCGCGCGGTGCGATGGGGCGGTTGAAATCGGTTCATGGTGATCGAAGTAGTCGCGGAATTTCGCGCCTTCCTCTTCTTTACCGCTCACGACGGTAGAGACGATGTGGGCATTTTTCCACAGGTAATCACGCACTTTGGAGAGCAGCGCGGCGTCTTCGGCAAAACGCTCCATCAGAATGTAGCGCGCGCCGTCAAGGGCGGCTTTGGTGTCGGCCACGCCTTTTTCTGCGTCGATAAATTTCGCGGCTTCCGTTTCAGGATCGTGCGACGGCGTCGTCCACAGCAGATCGGCTAGCGGCTCGAGGCCTGCTTCAATCGCAATCTGCCCGCGGGTGCGGCGCTTAGGTTTGTACGGCAGATAGAGGTCTTCCAGCTCGGTTTTACTCATCGTGCCGTTGATGGCACCTGCCAGCGCATCGGTCAGTTTGCCCTGCTCGCCAATGGATTTGAGAATAGCCTGGCGACGGTCTTCCAGCTCACGCAGGTAGCCCAGACGGGTCTCCAGGTTGCGCAGCTGCGTGTCATCCAGACCGCCGGTGACTTCCTTACGATAACGTGCAATAAACGGCACGGTGTTCCCTTCATCAAGCAGGCGAACGGCAGCTTCTACCTGTTCGGCTCTGGCCTGAAGTTCACCCGCAATAATGCGGCAGAGCGAATCTTTCATCATGGCTTTGTCATCTGGTTTGTCGAAAAACAGGGGATAGTTATACGGACTGGCACGGCAAAATGCCAGTCGTGGAGGGCGCTCTCGGACTATTTAACGTACTCAATTTCGTTGACGTACCAGCTGGCTTCCCCGGCAGGTGTCTGGACGACGGCTAAATCACCGACCTCCTTTTTCAGCAGCGCGCGGGCCATCGGCGAGTCGATCGAGATGTAATCCTTACGACCAAAAATTTCATCGTAGCCGACAATGCGAAAACGCCGGGTCGCGCCGTCATCGTTCTCGATCTCTACCCATGCGCCGAAGAAGACTTTGCCTTCCTGCTGCGGCGAATAATCCACGATTCGCAGGTTCTCGAGGCATTTAGTCAGATAACGGACCCGGCGATCAATCTCGCGCAGGCGTTTTTTATTATACTGATAGTCAGCGTTCTCGCTGCGGTCGCCAAGACTGGCTGCCCAGGTCACTTTTTTGGTCACTTCCGGGCGCTCTTCCCGCCAGAGGTAATCCATCTCTTTTTTGAGTTTTTCGTACCCTTCGCGGGTGATCAGCGGCGTTTTCATGGGATGACCTTTAAGACTCTACTCAATGACAGACATTACGCACATTACGTACCACATAGCTTACCAGACAGGATTAATAATGATTTATGTGATGAAATGTGCAGATAAGCTCCTGTTAAATATGCTTTGTAACAATTTCGACTAGAATTTATACCAGATTTAGCTGGTCGTAGACGTGCACTTTTTTAGAATACGTACTGAAACACTATCCGGGCCTTTGGGAGTACATACAATGCAAGAGAACTATAAAATTCTGGTCGTGGATGACGACATGCGCCTGCGTGCGCTGCTGGAGCGTTATCTGACCGAGCAGGGCTTCCAGGTTCGAAGCGTGGCGAACGCCGAGCAAATGGATCGCCTGCTTACCCGTGAATCGTTCCACCTGATGGTGCTCGATTTAATGCTTCCTGGCGAAGACGGGCTCTCCATCTGCCGTCGTCTGCGCAGCCAGAGCAACCCGATGCCGATCATTATGGTCACGGCGAAAGGGGAAGAAGTTGACCGTATCGTGGGCCTGGAAATTGGCGCCGACGACTACATTCCTAAACCGTTTAACCCGCGTGAGCTGCTGGCGCGTATCCGTGCTGTACTTCGTCGTCAGGCGAACGAACTGCCGGGCGCACCGTCTCAGGAAGAAGCGGTGATTGCCTTCGGTAAGTTCAAGCTGAACCTCGGTACCCGCGAAATGTTCCGTGAAGATGAGCCGATGCCACTCACCAGCGGTGAATTTGCGGTGCTGAAAGCGCTGGTCAGCCATCCACGTGAGCCACTGTCTCGCGACAAACTGATGAACCTGGCACGCGGTCGCGAATACTCCGCCATGGAGCGTTCCATCGACGTACAGATCTCCCGTCTGCGCCGCATGGTCGAAGAAGATCCTGCGCATCCTCGTTATATTCAGACCGTCTGGGGTCTGGGCTACGTCTTCGTGCCGGACGGTTCTAAGGCATGAAGCGAATGCGCTTTTCACCGCGCAGCTCGTTTGCCCGTACCCTGTTACTGATCGTCACCCTGCTGTTCGTCAGCCTGGTGACGACGTATCTGGTGGTGCTGAACTTCGCGATTCTGCCAAGCCTGCAGCAGTTTAATAAGGTGTTAGCCTACGAAGTCCGTATGCTGATGACCGATAAACTGCAGCTGGAGGACGGCACGCAGTTGGTGGTGCCTCCGGCATTCCGCCGTGAGATTTATCGTGAGCTGGGCATTTCGCTGTACTCAAACGAGGCGGCGGAAGACGCAGGTCTGCGCTGGGCGCAACACTACGAATTCTTAAGCCAGCAGATGGCGCAGCAGCTGGGCGGCCCAACGGAAGTGCGCGTTGAGGTCAACAAAAGCTCGCCGGTCGTCTGGCTGAAAACCTGGCTGTCACCCAATATCTGGGTGCGTGTCCCGCTGACCGAAATCCATCAGGGCGATTTCTCGCCGCTGTTCCGCTACACCCTGGCGATCATGCTGATGGCGATAGGTGGCGCGTGGCTGTTTATCCGAATACAAAACCGACCCTTGGTCGATCTTGAGCATGCGGCCCTGCAGGTGGGGAAAGGTATTATTCCGCCGCCGCTGCGCGAATACGGTGCTTCTGAGGTGCGTTCGGTGACGCGCGCGTTCAACCATATGGCGGCAGGGGTGAAGCAGCTGGCAGACGATCGTACGCTGCTGATGGCGGGCGTGAGTCACGATCTGCGCACACCGCTGACGCGCATTCGCCTGGCGACAGAGATGATGGGCGAAGAGGACGGTTATCTCGCGGAGTCCATCAACAAGGACATCGAAGAGTGTAACGCCATCATCGAGCAGTTCATCGATTACCTGCGTACCGGTCAGGAGATGCCGATGGAGATGGCAGATCTCAACGGAGTGCTGGGCGAAGTGGTGGCCGCAGAGAGTGGTTACGAGCGTGAAATCGATACGGCTCTGCAGCCGGGCGAAATTCAGGTGCGTATGCACCCGCTCTCAATCAAGCGCGCGGTCGCCAATATGGTGGTCAACGCGGCGCGCTACGGCAACGGCTGGATCAAAGTCAGCAGCGGCTCCGAACTGAATCGCGCCTGGTTCCAGGTGGAAGATGACGGTCCGGGGATCAAGCCTGAACAGCGTAAACATCTGTTCCAGCCGTTTGTACGCGGCGACAGCGCGCGCAGTACCAGCGGCACCGGATTAGGGCTGGCGATTGTGCAGCGTATTGTGGATAACCATAACGGTCTGCTGGAGATTGGTACCAGCGAACGGGGTGGTTTGAGCATCCGCGCGTGGCTGCCGGTTCCGGTGACGCGGGGGCAGGTGAAAGAGAGTTAAAAAAAGCCGGGTGGCGTTACGCTTACCCGGCCTTCTCATGCTTTATAGTTCGGGTGAGCGCAGCGCCACCCGACACTATATACAGCTTCTTACAGCTTCGGTCCCGCACTCACCAACGCCGCACCTGCTGGCGTATCGGTGTACTTCTCAAAGTTCTCAATAAACAGCTTCGCAAGGGCTTCTGCCTTCTCCTGCCACTGTTCCGGTGAGCCGTAGGTATTACGCGGGTCGAGGATATGGGTATCCACGCCCGGCAACGCCGTTGGGATTGCCAGATCGAACATCGGCAGGGTGAAGGTTTCCGCATCGTCCAGCGAGCCATCGATAATCGCGTCGATAATGGCGCGGGTATCTTTGATGGAAATACGTTTCCCCGTTCCGTTCCAGCCGGTGTTCACCAGATAGGCCTGCGCGCCTGCAGCCTGCATGCGTTTCACCAGCACTTCTGCGTACTGAGTCGGGTGCAGCGACAGGAACGCCGCGCCGAAACAGGCGGAGAAGGTTGGGGTTGGCTCCGTCACACCGCGCTCAGTGCCCGCCAGTTTCGCGGTAAAGCCCGACAGGAAGTGATACTGCGTCTGGCTGGCCGTCAGGCGAGAGACCGGTGGCAGCACGCCAAAGGCATCGGCGGTCAGGAATATTACCTTCGAGGCGTGGCCCGCTTTGGAGACCGGCTTGACGATGTTATCGATGTGATAGATTGGATACGACACGCGGGTGTTTTCGGTCTTCGAGGCATCGTCAAAATCAACGGTGCCATCGGCAAGCACGGTGACGTTTTCCAGCAGCGCATCGCGGCGGATGGCACCGTAAATGTCCGGCTCGGCTTCGGCCGACAGACGGATCGTTTTGGCGTAGCAGCCGCCTTCGAAGTTGAACACGCCGTCGTCGTCCCAACCGTGTTCATCGTCGCCAATTAACCGGCGCTTAGGATCGGTGGAGAGGGTGGTTTTCCCGGTCCCGGAGAGACCAAAGAACACGGCCACGTCACCGTCTTCGCCCACGTTAGCGGAGCAGTGCATGGAGGCAATGCCCTGCAGCGGCAGCAGGTAGTTCATCACCGAGAACATCCCTTTCTTCATTTCGCCACCGTACCAGGTGCCGCCAATCAGCTGGACGCGCTCGGTCAGGTTGAAGGCAATGAAGTTTTCCGAGTTCAGGCCCTGCTCTTTCCACTGCGGGTTGGTGCATTTCGCGCCGTTCATGACGATGAAATCAGGCTCGAAATCCTGTAACTCTTCATCGGTCGGGCGAATAAACATGTTCTTCACGAAATGAGCCTGCCAGGCGACTTCGGTGATAAAGCGAACGGAGAGGCGAGTGTCGGCATTGGCGCCACAGAAGGCATCAACAATAAACAATCGCTTGCCGGAGAGTTGATTCGTGACGAGTCCTTTCAGATGCAGCCAGGTTTCCTGGGAGAGCGGCTTGTTGTCGTTCTTCCCTTTGCCCTTATCTGCCCACCACAGCGTATCGCGGGTAGTGTCGTCACGGACGATATACTTATCTTTCGGCGAACGGCCGGTAAAAATCCCGGTGTCCACGGCGATAGCACCAGTGTTCGTCAACACACCTCGCTCGTATCCTTCCAGTGCTGGATTGAGCTCTTCCTGATACAGCGTATCGTAATCGGGGTTGTAGACGATTTCCTGGACGTCGTTGATACCATAAGCCTTGAGATCTTGCGGGGTTAAGTCTTTAACGCGCATGTCACTGCTCCTTAGCCAATATGTACTGCCTGAAATTGTAGGGTTTTTCTTAGGATGTTAACCGCGACGGGGCTCATAGATTTACGTATCTGGACAAAACCCTTCCTGACGGAAAACGCTGTGACTCCTGTCACGAAGCAGGGCGGATTATCGCAGGATTCGCTTTTTTGTGGGGGGAAATGTTCTCAAAAGGTTAAAACATGGAGTATTTAACCGGAAGAATGTGAATGTAATCGCATACATGTAAGAAAGTTACGTAAGGATTACATTACGAAAAACGATTCAGCTTAAAAGGGAGTTTTCCCCCTCACCGGGCGTGAGGGGGAGGGCATCAATGAACCTGCGGATCCGCCGGGGAGGCGTTGTTGCGGATCTCGGCGATATCCATCGAGTTGAACACGTAGTGAGAACCACAGTAATCACAGTTCATATCGATTTCGCCATCCTCAGCCATGATGCTGTCGATCTCTTCGTCCGGCAGAGTACGCAGCGCGCCTGCGCAACGTTCACGGGAACAGGTGCATTTGAACTCCACGTCCTGCGGATCGTAAAGCGTCACCTCTTCTTCGTGGTACAGACGCCACAGCACTTCATTCGCAGGCAGCGTAAACAGCTCTTCTGCTTTGATGGTTTCGGTCAGTGTCGCCAGATGCTCGAAATCGTTGCCCTGCGCATTTTGAGCAGGCAGAACCTGCAGGAGCATACCGCCCGCCGCCAGTTGACCGTCCACTTCACCGGTGCGGATAAACAGGCGCGTTGGCAGCTGTTCGGAACGCAGGAAGTAATCTTCCAGGCACGCGGCCAGCGTATCGCCTTCCAGACCCACCACGCCCTGATAGCGCTCGCCTTCTTCTGGCGTAATGGTAATCACCAGAAAACCGTTGCCGACCAGCGTTTTCAAATCAGCACCTTCCGGCACCTCACCCTGCACGCGCGCCACACCGCGCATCTGCTGCTGATTATTGCCGTTGATCACCGCCAGGGTCATCGGGCCGTCGCCCTGCAGCTGCACGGTGATATCCCCTGCAAACTTCAGCGTCGCTGTCAGCAGGCTGGTCGCCACCAGCAGTTCGCCAAGGATGTTTTTCACCGGCTGAGGATAGCTGTGGTTTTCGAGGATCTGTTTCCAGGTTTCGGATACAGTCACCAGCTCGCCGCGAACGGCAAATTGCTCAAACAGATAGCGATGTAATTGGTCGTGTTGGGACATAATTTTCTCTCTTTAAACGGCGATTACTCGTGTTCGCCGTGTTTAAATTTCATCAGATCGCGACGTTCTTTTTTATCCGGTCGCCTGTCCGGATGCGGCATGGTGAGGGCATTCATCTTGCGAGCCAGCGCCACTTTCTCGCGCTTTTCAACGCTTTCCGCCGTCTCTTCATACATCAGAACTGCTTCGGCAGCCGGGCGACGATGCTCGGTAACGGCTTTGACGATCACCGTGCGTTCATCGTTTCCCTGGCGCAGGGTCAGGGTGGCATTCAGTTCGACAAGTTTACTTGGCTTGCTGCGCTGCCCGTTGTAGTGCACCTTTCCCCCGTCGACCATTTCACGGGCCAGCGCGCGCGTTTTATAAAAACGGGCGGCCCACAGCCACTTATCCAGTCTTACCCCTTCGGAGGGTTTTTCTTTCATGGCGCCTCCTTCACGGTGAGTGAGGGGATCATTCGGCGATAGTCGTTCAGCGCCGGATGCCGCAGATAGCTTTTATCCGCCAGGCCGGAATCAGGATTCGTCACGCCCAGACAATAGCGAATACCAAATTTTGCCGCCGAATCCAGAATCGGTTCACTGTCATCAATGAACAAGGTTCTTTCGGGCTGCAAACCGGTCTCTTCCGCCACGGCCTGCCACAATCGCTGATCCTCTTTCGGATAACCAAATGTGTGGGTGGAAAGTAATAAATCAAGGTGCGACGCTAACCCGGTATGTTCGAGCTTTACCGCCAGATTGTGCGGATGCGCGTTGGTCAGCAAAATGCGTCGCTTGCCGCTCGCTTTTAGTGCATCCAGAAATGGCACCGTATCGTCGCGCAGCACCGCGTTCGGCCCCTGGGCGGTGGTCATGGCGCAGATATCCAGCCCGAGCTTTTCGCTCCAGTAATCCAGGCAGTACCAGTTTAGCGTATGCTGCACGGCGTGATACTGCTGGCGAATATAATCCTGCGCTTCTGCCGGAGTGATGCCCTGCTGCGCGCCATAAGTTTCAGGCACCAGCTTTTGCCAGAAGTGGGTATCAAATGCGAGATCGAGCAGCGTGCCGTCCATATCCAGCAGGACGGTATCAACGTCCTGCCAGGCAATATCAAGATGCATGAGGGGAACTCTCCAGCCAGAAGAAACGTGCGCGACAGGGTAGCATAACTGTCGCGCAGCGGTATTATCCGATCAGGCTGTCAGGCGCGGGGATGAGCTGCGGGTTGAGGCAGTTCTCGTAGTACTGCTGGATCTCGGCAAGACGCGTGCGCGAGCGCTGGTAGCGGCGCAGGGCGGCAATCCCGTTCCAGATAATGCACACCAGCATTGCTAGCATCAGCAGGGTAGTGCCGATATAACGCCACAATCCGGCGCTGTCCGGCATACGGTGCAGGTCAACGTGGCGCGTGCCATTGGCGTCCGTGAAAATGCCCGTCACAATCCCTTCGGCACTGAACGGCGTTTGCATCAGCATCTGCGCCAGGCGCTGGAATTCGCCCCACTGATCCTGAGCCGGATAATCATACAGGGCCACCGGCGGATAAGGCTGGTCGACCAAATCGCTGCCCTCGTCGCTGACAATCACAAACCCACCCGGCGCCGGGCTGTTTAACGCCTGGGCCGCGCGGGTGGTTTCCCGCATCACAAACGGTGCGGTGGAGGTGGTCACCAGATTCTCAAGCGATTCGGCACTCACCGGGCGCAGCAGAACGTTCACGCCATCGAGACGCCCTGCGTCAGCGCGTTTCACCAGCGCTTCCCAGTCTTTGCTGTTCCCGAGATTCACCAGCGCGTTTTTGAGACGTACACACTCATCTTCCGCAGAGCATAAATCCTGGGTTTTCATCACGATGTCGCCAAAATCATCCAGCAGCACCATTCCGGATTTCTGAATCGCGGCGCGCAGGGACTGGCTTACACGGGAGTTGTCTTCCGGCTTTGGATGAAGCTGGCGGCTCAGCGCCTGCGTCAGGGCTGTCGCTTTGCTGACCGTGTCTGATTCCGGCAGCGGCAGCGGTGGGGCGTCGTTCCAGATGATTTGTGAGCAATCAAACGGCGTAAACGGTGAATTCTGCCGCGTGTTCCAGGTGCCAGGCGCATGGATATTACACATGCCCGTTCCTTTCAGCTTAAGGGTATCACCCACGCGCACACCGGCCTCTTCCAGCTGATTAACGCTGGTGGCTTCAATGGTTTGTGCGCCTTTGATCCAGGAAAGAGTGAATTTGATCGGCATATCGAGCGGCACCAACAAAATCAGCATCGCCAGCACCAGCGCAGCGCCACCGGCGATGACGGTACTGCGCAGCCAGTGCTGCAGCGGGAAGTTTTTCACTTCATCATGAAGCGATAAGAAACGGCCCTGACGCACGACGTGGCGGTCGAGGTAAATATCGATATCGGTTTTCTGCCCTAAATCCTGGGCGATCCACGGCTGCCAGTGGCGGGGATAGATCAGGTCGATAATCCCGAGCGAAATGTTGTTGATATGCTCCTGATCGTTCTCGCCGAACAGCCCCCAGCGCTTTGGCGTACCGCGCAGGCAGTGGATTTCCCGCAGCGCGGTTTTGGCCGGTTTCGCGAACAGTCCCCACAGGCCTGCGGCCAGCAGCAGAACGGCGCCGCCTGCGAGCCACGGTGCGAAGACGTCGGGCGTCATCAGGCAGAAGAAAAAGAGCAGGAAGGCAGCGACAATAAGGACCGCTTCACGAATGCCGTCCGGGCGGCTGAGGGCGTACTCTTCGTGGGTTTCCTGGCGAATATTCAGCAGTTCGATCTGCTCGGTCTCTTCGCCGCGAATGGACGCCTGCGTGCCGCTGGTGCGTTCCAGCGCAAAGCGCGGCGCTTCCTGAACATATTCGCTCAGCGTATGGCCATTCAGGGCAATCACCAGCGGGATGGAATCTGTATGGATCAGCTCAACGCTATTTTCGTCATTAATATATTGTTCCCAGAACGGCGGCAGATGCACCTCGACGGAGTCGAGGTAGTAGCGCCATTTATTGGGATCGTCGGTGTTAATGCCGTAGCGGGTGATCGAGCGCGTCACGCAGAGCACAGTATCGCTTTGCGCGTTCAGCGTCAGGGAGATGGGCGCGGTGCTGGCGCCGGTCGGGCCTGGCGTCTGCAGGACACGGTTCAACGTATCAAGGTAATTTTCAATCGCGCTGCGCTCTTCAGGTGCGAGTTTGCGCGTGGTGGCTCCGGCAAAGGCGTTTAAAAAAGGCAGACGGTATTGCCGTTGTGCCCGACGCCTGAATAACCACCCTGCGAGCAATGCGCAGGCCAGCATAGCAACGAAAATTATTAGAATGGTGCTCATGCTTTCCCCATCTTACTTATCTTCAGGTGTTGTCAGTTGCACCCTTTACCGTGAATGAGTCTCTGTGGTTGGCTATCGGCAAGTATGGAGTCGAACTTGAGCGTTTTGAAGCGCATCCCAGTGACCGGAGATAATAGCAAAGGCAGCGAAGGCGGGATATCAGCAAATTCCTGGAGTTATTTCAACCTCTTGACTTTTGTTGTGAAATGAGGATTAACTCACGATACGTTGCAAAAATGTAAATAAAGAGCGATTGACATTGCCGAAACCGTGCGGCGTATCGCACAATGCACTCAGTTCACACAGCAAAGACCCATCAAGATGAGCAAACCCTTACAAAAGCCCACCATTCTGAATGTTGAAACCGTCGCCAAATCACGCCTGTTTACGGTGGAAAGTGTCGACCTGGAGTTCAGCAACGGCGTGCGTCGCGTATATGAACGTATGCGGCCCTCCACGCGCGAGGCGGTGATGATCATCCCCATTGTGGACGATCACCTGATCCTGATCCACGAATATGCGGTGGGCACAGAATCCTATGAGCTGGGTTTCTCGAAAGGGCTTATCGATCCCGGTGAAACCGTTTTTGAAGCGGCGAATCGCGAGCTGAAAGAAGAAGTGGGTTTTGGCGCGAAAGATCTGACGTTTTTGAAAAAGCTGAGCATGGCGCCGTCCTATTTCTCCAGCAAAATGAATATCGTGCTGGCAGAAGATCTCTATCCGGAGAAGCTGGAAGGGGATGAGCCTGAGCCGTTGCCGCAGGTGCGCTGGCCACTGGCGCATCTGATGGATCTACTGGAAGAACCCGATTTTAACGAAGCGCGTAACGTGAGTGCGCTGTTCCTGGTGAGGGAATGGCTGAAAGGGCAGGGTCGGCTGTAGCGCGTAAACAAATCGGGTGATGTATTAAGCTTACCCGGCCTGGATTGTTAAAAACGGCTGCCCTAGGGCAGCCGTTTTGCATTTTACTTCTTAGAACAACTCGTGCGTCTCGCCGTTATCGATAAGCTCGGTTCCCACCTCATGCACTGCCTGTGTGGTCGGCTGCGTGCCTTCGATGAAATACTCTGCACGGCTGTTGCCACCGTTCGCTAACTGACCGGTGCTGCGATCGATATTCACCGTCACGATACCTGGCGGAGGGGTAAGCGGCTGCTCTGGTACGCCCTCAAGAACCGCTTTCATGTAAGCGTCCCAGGCTGGCTGCGCACTCTTCGCTCCACCTTCGTAACCCGAAATCTGATCTTTAATCGCGCCGGATGCCGTTGTACGGCCCAAATCGCGGCGGTGATCGTCAAAACCGATCCACACGGAGGTCACCACGCCCGGGCCGTAACCCGAGAACCAGGCGTCTTTCGAGCTGTTGGTGGTCCCGGTTTTACCGCCGATATCGTGGCGCTGTAAATCACGCCCCGCACGCCAGCCCGTACCCTGCCAGCCCGGTTCCCCAAAGATGTTGGTGTTCAGCGCGCTTTTAATCAGGAACGACAGCGGCGTGTTGATCACGTGCGGTGCATACTCCTGCGCGCCGCTTTGGGCGACCAGCGCCTGGTTTGCCTGCTCAAGCTGCGGCTGCGGAACGACGGCGTTTTGCTGCTCCTGCGACTGAGCAACGTCTTCCATATCTTTGTTATCCAGCACGTTTGATTTTGGCGTATCGCCATAAATCACCGGAATATCGCACTCCGGACAGGCGATTTTCGGTTTCGCCTCAAACAGCACGCCGCCCTGATCGTTTTCAATCTTGCTGATGAAATACGGGTCGACCAGGAAGCCGCCGTTAGCCATCACCGAGTAACCGCGCGCCACCTGCAATGGCGTAAAGGAGGCGGAGCCGAGAGCCAGCGATTCCGTATGCACGATATTTTGCGCCGGGAAGCCGAAGCGCTGCAGGTACTCTGCCGCGTAATCGACGCCCATTGCGCGCATCGCGCGAACCATCACCACGTTTTTGGACTGCCCCAGACCCTGGCGTAAACGGATAGGGCCTGAATATTCCGGCGGGGAGTTTTTCGGCTGCCAGTCGGAACCGGCACCCGCATCCCAGCGTGAAATCGGTACGTCGTTGAGGATACTCGCCAGCGTCAGACCTTTATCCATCGCCGCGGTATACAGGAACGGTTTGATGTTCGAGCCGACCTGGCGCAGCGCCTGCGTCGCACGGTTGAATTTGCTCTGGTTGAAATCAAAGCCGCCGACCAGCGCGATCACGGCACCGTTTTGCGGATTGATCGACACCAGCGCGGAGTTCACGTCGGGAACCTGCGCCAGCCACCAGGCATCGTTCACCTGACGCACCCAGATTTGCTGTCCGGTTTGCACCGCATCGGTCACTTTACGCGGCGTCGGGCCTTGCGCAGTATCAGAGCGATACGGACGCGCCCAGCGGATACCGTCCATGCGCAGCGACACGGAGGTGCCGTCGGCCATCATTGCGGTGGCTTCCTGTGGGTCGGCACTGGTGACGACTGCCGGTAACAGCGGCCCATAGGTCGGCAGCGTTTTCAGGGAGTCGATGATTTTTTTGCTGTCCCATGCGCTTTCGCCCACTTTCCACAGCACGTTCGACGGGCCACGGTAGCCGTGGCGCATGTCGTAATCCATCACGTTGTTACGCACCGCCTGCTGTGCCGCCTGCTGCACTTTGCGGGTGATGGTGGTGGTGATCCGGTAGCCATCTTCATACGCCTGCTCGCCGTAACGGCTGACCATCTCCTGTCGAACCATTTCGGTCAGATAGGGGGCAGAGAAAGCGATTTCCGGCGCGTGATAGTTGGCGTCGATGGCGTCGTTCCGCGCCTGATCGTACTCAGTCTGGCTGATGTAGCCTTCGCTCAGCATGCGCGACAACACCACGTTACGACGCGCAGTGGCGCGGTTGAGGGAGTAGAGCGGGTTGAACGTTGACGGCGCTTTCGGCAGACCGGCAATGGTCGCCATCTCGCTTAAGGTCAACTGATCGACAGGTTTACCGAAATAGACCTGCGCTGCTGCACCTACTCCATAGGCGCGATAGCCCAGATAGATCTTGTTGAGGTAAAGCTCGAGGATCTCGTCTTTGCTCAGCAGTTGCTCGATGCGAATGGCAAGGAACACCTCTTTAATCTTACGCGTCAGGGTTTTTTCTGGGCTGAGGAAGAAGTTACGCGCCAGCTGCTGCGTGATGGTACTCGCCCCCTGAGAGGCACGACCAGAGAACAGCGCGACGCTGGCGGCACGGAAAATCCCCACCGGATCGACGCCATGGTGTTCGTAAAAACGGCTGTCTTCCGTGGCGATAAAGGCTTTCACCATCACCGGCGGAATCTGGTTAAGGGTCAGCGGGATACGTCGTTTTTCGCCGTACTGGGCGATCAACTCGCCATCGGCGCTATAGACCTGCATTGGGATCTGGAGTCGCACATCACGCAGTGTGGCGACATCGGGTAGTTGCGGCTCAATATATTTGTACAAACCATAAATCGAGCCTGCTCCCAGCAGAATGCAACAGACTGCAAGGATCAATAAATACTTTACGAACTTCACTGGAGATTTCCCATTTAGTTTCACTTGGGCAGTTTCTAAACAATCGCGCGGTAGTATAAAGGCAAGCCTGAAGCATTGATAGAGCCGTCACCTGACGGGCGATAAGGAGATCGTGAAGTATGGCTTTCAAAACGTGGCGAACAGGTTTTCATCTTCAACAAGATAGCGTTCTGGCTGTCTCAGTCACCCAGGAGCGCACCGGGTGGTGTCTGCGCCGCTGGTGGCATATCCCGCTACCGGCGGGAATTATCCGCGACGGGAAAATTATCCAGCCGGAACAACTGGTTGCGGCGCTGAGGGACTGGAGTCAGGCACTGCCCCATTACCACCGCCTGTTTATCGCATTTCCGGCCGCCCGCACGCTGCAAAAGACGCTGCCTGCTCCGGCGCTGACGTTACGCGACAGTGAGCAGGCGTCGTGGATCGCCTCTGCGATGTCCCGTGAACTGGAAATGCCGCCAGAGGCGCTGTGCTTTGACTATACGCAAGACACCTTTAGCCGTACCTTTCACGTGACAGCCGCACAAAACCAGGAGGTGGCGGCGCTGTTAACGCTCGGGGAGTCGTTGCGTCTGCATGTGGCGGCGATCACGCCCGACGCTGCGGCGCTGGCGAATCTCCTGCCGCTTCTTGACCCTCCCGCGCAGTGCGTGGCGTGGTGCGACGGCCAGCACTGGCTATGGTCGATGCGTCACCAGTGGGGGCGAAAACGCGCGGATGAGGCGAAAGATGTGGCCGAGCTGGCGGCCCTGTTAGCGCTCAGCCCTGAGGCTATCGCGCTCTTCGACGCCGCAGCGCGTGATCCCTTTAGTCTGCTGGCGCGTTCTCAGCCGCCACTGCCTGAATGTGGCGCGGATTATACCGTTGCTCTGGCCCTCGCGATGGGAGAACTCTTCGAGTGACAACGACTAACTTTTTGCCGTGGCGCCATCAACAACAGCACGCCTGCTGGCGTTTTTGGGTATGGCTGTTTGCAGGCTCCGGTCTACTTTCCCTTGCCGTGATGATAAGCCTGCGAACCGGCGATGGGCTTAAGGTGCGGGCGCTGGAGGCGCATCTGGCGGGTGAGCGCGTGATTCAACAAAAACTGCACGCCCATCGCGCACAGTGGCAGGCGCTGCAGAAAGCACACCCGCAAACACCGCAAGCCGGAGTACAGCGCGCGAAAACACAGGCCTGGCAATCATCGTTGATTTCACTGGCGTCAGCGATGCCGGCGCAGGCGTGGCTGACACAGCTTCAGTACCAGAAGCCTCGGCTAATGTTGACGGGATTTACCGCGACACCCGTCGCCCTTTCTGCACTGGCGGCGTCGCTCAGGCAACTGCCGGGTTTTACTCTCGGGCCTGCGGGTGAAATGCAGCAGGACGCTGAGGGACGCTGGACGTTCAGTTTTACCCTCACGAGTCAGGGGTGAACCGTGCGCCTCTTTTATGAACGCTGGTATGGGTTTCTACCGCGCACGCGCCTGTTCTGCTGGAGCCTTTTTACCGTCGCCGTAATGCTTGGTGCCTGGCTGCTGTTGGCGCGTCCGGTCATTCGGCAGCTCTCGCAGCTTGAGGCAAAGCGAAGTCAGGCTGGCGCAGAGCGCGCTGAATTATGGGCGAGTGAAGCGCAGCCACATCCGGTTTTGGCTGCGCCGGTGATCCTCGCGTCGCTGCCGTTTTCTCCACTGGATTTTCAAAGCGACGGCGTGCGGCTGGTGCGCTGGCTGCCTGGCGCGAACGGAGGTGAATTAACGCTGAAAGTGGACTGGGCGCAGATTCCGGCCGTGTTTGAGCGGCTCGCGCAGCGTGGGATGGCCGTGAGCGGGTTTTCCGTTTGGCCGGAGGAGACGCGGTTACAGCTGGTTTTGCAGGTGGAGAACACCGATGCGAACTGAGCTGCGCTGTCTGATTTTGTGTTCACTGGCACTGCTCACCGGCATGCGTGACCCCTTTCGCCCGCCGGACGATCGCTGTGCCACAGGGACATTAGCGCGCTGGCGCTATCAGGGGATGATCCAGAGCGGAAGTGCTGTGGGTATCGTCAAGGATGAACAGGAGCGCTGGCATCGCATACGGCAGGGCGAACGACTGCCTGCGGGCTGGCAGGTGCAGACATTCAATGAAACGGAAATGGTCGTCGGGCTTGGCGAGGGATGCGAGCCGAAAACGTGGCGATGGCAACGAGAGGGAACGAAGAATGAAACGACTCAGGAGAATCATCCTGCTGATGATGCTCAGCATGCCGACATGGGCCGCAGTGCCAAAACCCGTCACTCTGGCGGTGGATGATGTGCCTGTGGTGCAGATTTTACAGTCACTGGTGGAGCTTGAGGGCCGCAATCTGATTGTTGCACCGGACGTAAAAGGCGCGCTTTCGCTGCATCTCACCCATGTGCCGTGGCGGCAGGCGCTGCACATCGTCGTGACCAGCGCCGGACTGGTGCTGCGCGAAGAGGGCGGCATTTTCTATGTCAACACTGCCGCTGGGCAACGTGAGCAGCAGACGCGAAAAGAGGAGGAGCTGGCACAGCAGAAACTGAATGTGCCGCTCTCCTCGCGCGCGCTCTCTTTAGCCTACGCGGATGTCACCGAACTGCAAAAAGCGGCGGAAAAACAGCTCAGCCCCAAGGGCAGTCTCTCCGTGGATAAACGTACCAACCGCCTGCTGGTGCGGGATATCCCCGTGGTACTCGATTCTCTGGAGCACTGGGTCGAACAGATGGACCTGCCCGTGGCGCAGGTGGAACTCGCCGCCCATATCGTCACCATCAATGAAAAAAGCCTGCGTGAACTGGGGGTGAAGTGGAATCTGGCGGAGGCGCAGAGTGCCGGTTCACCGGGGCAAGTCACCACGCTGGGTGCCGATTTGTCAGTGGCGAGCGCCACAACGCACGTCGGATTTAATATTGGACGGATCGATGGCAGGCTGTTGGATCTGGAGCTGTCGGCACTGGAGCAAAAGCAGCAGCTGGAGATCATCGCCAGTCCACGGCTATTGGCGTCGCATATGCAGCCTGCCAGTATCAAACAGGGGAGTGAAATTCCGTATCAGGTGTCCAGTGGTGAGAGCGGGGCGACATCGGTAGAGTTCAAAGAGGCGGTGCTGGGGATGGAAGTGACGCCCGTGGTGCTTCAAAATGGCCGCGTGCGATTAAAGTTACACATTAGCGAAAATATGCCTGGCCAGGTTTTACAGCAGGCCGATGGCGAAACCCTGGCGATTGATAAACAGGAGATCGAAACGCAGGTGGAAGTAAAAAGCGGTGAAACACTCGCGCTGGGGGGAATTTTCTCGCAAAAGAATAAAACGGGCAGTGACAGTATTCCGGGTCTCGGTGGACTTCCCTGGGTGGGGCAACTCTTTCGCCACGACGGCAAGGATAACGAGCGGCGCGAGCTGGTGGTCTTCATCACACCGCGTCTGATTAGTATTCAATAATGGAAACGATCCCCGCGAGGATTTTGCAGCCAGTTTGTTGCAGATGTTTGACGTGGGGCATGAATTAGCATACAAGGAGTACCGATTTGAGTTTCAGCTTCTCCTAATCTTACCTCTTGTTGCTTTAAGCATCTGGCGTGGTGATTTAATCAGTTGCCAAACAAGCAGGACTACTGAGATAATTTTTAGTCTGACTCTCGCACTATCGCATATGAGGTTTCAGTTCATGTCCTGCTACGCTGAGTGTCTGCGAAGCGGGGATTACCATTAACGAATAGTCTTAGTAGTACCGAAAAAATGGCAGAGAAACGCAATATCTTTCTGGTTGGGCCTATGGGTGCCGGCAAAAGCACTATTGGGCGCCAGTTGGCTCAACAACTCAATATGGAATTTTACGATTCTGATCAAGAGATTGAGAAACGAACCGGAGCTGATGTGGGCTGGGTCTTCGATGTAGAAGGCGAAGAAGGTTTCCGTGACCGTGAAGAAAAAGTTATCAATGAACTTACGGAAAAACAGGGCATCGTGCTGGCAACGGGCGGTGGTTCTGTAAAATCTCGCGAAACTCGTAACCGTCTCTCCGCCCGCGGCGTTGTGGTCTATCTTGAGACGACCATCGAAAAACAGCTGGCACGGACGCAGCGCGATAAAAAGCGCCCGTTACTGCAAGTTGAAACGCCTCCACGTGAAGTTCTGGAAGCATTGGCCGGTGAGCGCAATCCACTGTACGAAGAGATTGCTGATGTAACCATTCGTACCGACGATCAGAGCGCTAAAGTGGTTGCAAACCAGATTATTCATATGCTGGAAAGCAACTGATTCTGGCTTTATATACACTCGCCCACGGGTATAAGCATTTAAGGTGGATGTCGCGTCATGGAGAGGATTACAGTTACTCTCGGGGAACGTAGTTACCCTATCACCATCGCGGCTGGCTTGTTTAACGATCCAGCTTCCTTCTTACCACTGAAAGCGGGTGATCAGGCAATGCTGGTCACCAACGAGACTCTGGCTCCGCTTTATCTCGACAAGATTCGTCATCTGCTGGAACAGGCAGGCGTGAAGGTCGACAGTGTGATTCTGCCTGATGGCGAGCAGTATAAAAGCCTGGCGGTACTCGATACCGTCTTCACCGCATTACTGCAAAAACCGCATGGTCGCGATACGACACTACTTGCCCTGGGCGGTGGTGTTGTTGGCGATCTGACGGGGTTTGCTGCGGCAAGTTATCAACGTGGTGTTCGTTTTATTCAAATTCCTACCACGTTACTCTCGCAAGTCGACTCCTCAGTTGGCGGCAAAACGGCCGTCAATCATCCGCTTGGCAAAAACATGATTGGCGCTTTCTACCAGCCCGCTTCGGTGGTGGTGGATCTCGACTGTCTGAAAACCCTGCCTAAACGCGAACTGGCGTCAGGCCTTGCTGAAGTGATCAAATACGGCATTATTCTTGACGGTGAGTTCTTCACCTGGCTGGAAGAGAACATGGATGCGCTGCTTAACCTTGACGGTCAGGCACTGGCGTATTGCATCCGCCGTTGTTGTGAGCTGAAAGCAGAAGTCGTTGCAGCGGACGAGCGGGAAACCGGCTTACGTGCTTTACTGAATCTGGGGCATACGTACGGTCACGCGATTGAAGCCGAAATGGGCTACGGCAACTGGCTTCATGGTGAAGCGGTCGCTGCAGGCATGGTCATGGCTGCTCGCACCTCCGAACGTCTGGGTCAGTTCACGAAAGAAGAGACTCAACGCATCATCACGCTGCTGGAGCGCGCGGGTTTACCGGTGACGGGACCACGCGAGATGTCTTCGCAAGCGTATTTACCCCACATGATGCGTGATAAAAAAGTATTGGCTGGCGAGATGCGTTTAGTCCTCCCGCTGGCAATAGGGAAGAGTGAAGTGCGCGGCGGAGTGTCGCACGAAGTGGTTCTTGGCGCGATTGCTGATTGCCAGCAGGCGTAACAACTAGAAAGGTCTGGCTACTGTCAAAGGTGGCTATTTAGATTCAGGTGCAATGCAACGTCGTAAGCATGAGCCTTTGAGTGGGGTGTTAAATGGATGAATTCAAACCAGAAGACGAGCTGAAACCCGATCCCAGCGATCGTCGTACTGGTCGTTCTCGTCAATCTTCAGAACGTGATAACGAGCCGCAAATCAACTTTGACGATGTTGATTTGGATGCAGACGATCGTCGTCCGTCACGCAGCCGCAATGCGCGTGATGAGCGAGAAGAAGAAGAGGGTTATGAGTCCGAAGAAGATTCAATGGACGAAGAGCCTGTAGAGCGTCGCCCACGCAAACGTAAAGCGGCAGCCAAAAAACCGGCTTCACGCCAGTACATCATGATGGGCCTTGGCGTATTTGTCCTGCTGCTGCTGATTATCGGCATCGGCTCCGCGCTGAAAGCACCGTCAACGGATTCCACTGAGCAGACGCCTTCTGCCGAAAAGAGCATTAATCTTTCGGGGAATGACACTGCCGATCAGGCCAATGGTGCGCAGCCTGCGCCTGGCACAACATCTGCTGAGCAGACTGCAAGTGCGACGCAGGATGTTTCTCTGCCGCCTGTCTCCTCAACGCCAACTCAGGGTCAAACGCCTGCTACGCCAGAAGGCCAGCAGCGTGTAGAAGTTCAGGGCGATCTGAACAACGCACTGACCCAACCGCAGAGTCAGGATCAGGTGAACAACGTAGTGGCTAACTCTACGCTGCCAACCGAGCCTGCGACGGTAGCACCGATTCGTGGTGGCGCGGCTCAACCGCAAACCACAGCAACGGAAACCAAACCGCGTCAGACTCAGACCCAGACTGCGCCTCGACCAGAGCGCAAACAGGCTGTCATTGAGCCGAAGCGTGAAACCAAACCGCAGACGGTTGCGAAAGCGCCAGAAGCGAAACCTGTTGCACAGCCTAAGCAGACCGAAACCGCAGCCGTGAAAGCGCCTGCTGCGACAACGACTGCACCGAAGGCCACGACCTCAACGCCAGCAGCCACGCCTGCGCCAGCCGCGACGGCAACGGCCAGCGCTGCAGCCACGGGTAAATCTACGGGCAACGTGGGTTCGCTGAAATCAGCGCCTTCCAGCAACTACACGCTTCAGTTGAGCAGCTCTTCCAGCTACGACAATCTGAACGGCTGGGCGAAGAAATCGAATCTGAAAAACTATGTGGTTTATCAGACGACCCGCAACGGACAACCCTGGTATGTGCTGGTGAGCGGTGTGTACGCGTCTAAAGACGAAGCGAAACGCGCAGTTGCCGCGTTACCTGCGGATGTTCAGGCGAAAAACCCGTGGGCGAAACCGATTCATCAGGTTCAGGCTGATTTGAAGTAATGGTTAAAGCGCAGGATGCTGTCGGAGCTTTTTCCACAGCCGGAGAAGGTGTAATTAGTTAGTCAGCATGAAAAAAAATCGCGCTTTTCTAAAATGGGCAGGGGGGAAATACCCCCTGCTCGACGATATTAATAAACATCTGCCGAAAGGCGAGTGTCTTATCGAGCCCTTCGTGGGCGCCGGGTCGGTGTTCCTGAACACCGACTTTTCTCGCTATATCCTTGCGGATATCAACAGCGATCTCATTACCCTCTATAACATCGTTAAAACTCAGACAGATGAGTATATCGATGCGGCGCGTGAACTCTTTACCCCAGAGAACAACAACCCGGACGCCTACTATCAGTACCGCGCCGAGTTCAACCAGAGCACGGATGCGTTCCGTCGCGCGCAGTTGTTCTTGTATCTGAACCGTCATGGCTACAATGGCCTGTGCCGGTACAACCTGAAGGGTGAATTTAACGTGCCGTTTGGCCGCTACAAGCGTCCCTACTTCCCGCTGGCCGAGCTGCAGCATTTTGCCGAAAAGGCACAGAAAGCTGAGTTCCATTGCATCTCGTATGAAGAGTGTATGGAAATGGCGAACGCGGACTCCGTGGTTTATTGCGATCCGCCTTACGCCCCGCTCTCGGCTACTGCGAATTTTACCGCCTATCACACCAACAGCTTCAGCCCGAAAGAGCAGGCTCATCTGGCTGAAATGGCGGAAAAGCTGGTCAGTAAGCAAATCACGGTGTTAATTTCGAACCATGATACGCCTGATACTCGCGAGTGGTACAAAGCGGCGAACGATCGTATTCAGCTTAAAGTGCGGCGCAGTATCAGCAGCAACGGCGGCACACGTAAAAAGGTGGACGAACTGCTGGCTCTTTATCGACCCTGAGCCGTTTCGCCCGCCGGTAACTACATTTCAAGGAGATGCGGATGAAACAGTTTTTGATTGCTCCCTCAATTCTGTCAGCCGATTTCGCCCGCCTGGGTGAAGATACGGCCAACGCCTTAGCCGCCGGTGCGGATGTGGTCCATTTCGACGTCATGGACAATCACTACGTGCCGAACCTGACCATCGGCCCGATGGTTCTGAAAGCGCTGCGTAACTACGGCATCACCGCCCCGATTGACGTTCACCTGATGGTGAAACCGGTCGATCGCATTGTGCCGGATTTTGCCGCCGCAGGGGCCAGCATCATTACCTTCCATCCCGAAGCCTCCGAGCATGTCGATCGCACACTGCAGCTGATTAAAGAAAACGGCTGCAAAGCGGGCCTGGTGTTTAACCCGGCAACCCCGCTCAGCTACCTTGATTACGTCATGGATAAGCTGGATGTGATCCTGCTGATGTCCGTTAACCCAGGCTTTGGCGGCCAGTCCTTTATCCCGCAAACGCTGGATAAACTGCGCGAAGTGCGCCGTCGTATTGATGAGTCTGGCTATGACATCCGCCTGGAAGTGGACGGCGGCGTGAAGGTCAACAACATCGGCGAAATCGCGGCGGCGGGTGCAGATATGTTCGTTGCCGGCTCGGCGATTTTCGACCAACCGGATTACAAAAGAGTCATTGAAGAAATGCGCGCTGAACTGGCAAAGGTAAGTCATGGATAAGTTGAAGGCAATTCGGGGCGTCGCGTTCGACCTCGATGGCACGCTGGTCGACAGCGCGCCAGGTTTAACCAGCGCCGTGGATCAGGCGCTCTATGCGCTCGAGCTGCCGATGGCAGGCGAAGATCGCGTAGTAACCTGGATCGGTAACGGCGCAGACGTGCTGATGGAACGTGCCCTGACATGGGCGCGCCAGGAGCGTGCGATTCAGCGCGCCGCGCAGGGTAAACCCGGCGTTGATCACTCGGATATCCCCCAGGACGAGCAGTTACGCGTCCTGCGTAAACTCTTCAATCGTTACTATGAAGAGACGGTGGAAGAGGGCAGCTTCCTGTTCCCGGACGTGGTGGAAACCCTTAGCGCGCTGCATTCTAACGGCCTGCCGCTGGCGCTGGTAACCAACAAGCCGACGCCGTTTGTCGCTCCGCTGCTTGAAGCGCTGGGCATCGCGAAGTACTTCTCCGTGATCGTCGGCGGTGATGACGTACAAAACAAAAAGCCACATCCTGAGCCGATCTTACTGGTGGCAGGAAAACTGTCGTTATCGCCTGAACAGCTGCTCTTTGTCGGCGATTCGCGCAATGATATTCTGGCGGCCAAATCGGCAGGATCCCCCTCCGTCGGCCTAACCTATGGCTACAACTACGGTGAAGCCATTACGCTGAGTGAGCCGGACGTGGTGTTCGATCACTTCAAAGATTTACTGCCCGCACTCGGGCTTTCGCACAGTGAACATCAGGAATCGAAAAATGACTAAGCCCATCGTATTTAGTGGCGCACAGCCTTCAGGTGAATTGACCATTGGTAACTACATGGGTGCGTTACGTCAGTGGGTCAACATGCAGGATGATTATCACTGCATCTACTGCATCGTGGATTTACACGCGATTACTGCGCGTCAGGATCCAGAGAAACTGCGCAAAGCGACGCTGGATACGCTGGCGCTGTACTTGGCCTGTGGCATCGATCCTGAGAAAAGCACCATCTTCGTGCAGTCTCACGTGCCAGAACACGCACAGCTCGGCTGGGCGCTGAACTGCTACACCTATTTCGGTGAACTGAGCCGCATGACCCAGTTCAAAGACAAATCTGCGCGCTACTCCGAAAACATCAACGCCGGTCTGTTTGACTACCCGGTGCTGATGGCGGCAGATATTCTGCTGTACCAGACTAATCAGGTACCGGTTGGTGAAGACCAGAAACAGCATCTGGAGCTTAGCCGTGATATCGCCCAGCGCTTCAATGCCATTTATGGTGATGTCTTTAAAGTACCAGAGCCGTTCATTCCGAAATCCGGCGCGCGCGTGATGTCTCTGCTTGAGCCGACCAAGAAGATGTCCAAGTCCGACGATAACCGCAATAACGTGATCGGCCTGCTGGAAGATCCGAAAGCGGTGGTTAAGAAGCTTAAGCGTGCAGTGACCGACTCCGACGAGCCGCCTGTTGTTCGCTACGATGTGCAGAACAAAGCGGGTGTTTCAAACCTGCTGGATATTCTCTCCGGTGTGACCGGTCAGAGCATCCCTGAGCTTGAGCAGCACTTCGAAGGCAAAATGTATGGTCACCTGAAAGGGGAAGTGGCTGAGGCGGTTTCTGGCATGCTGACTGACCTGCAGGAGCGTTATCACCGTTTCCGTAACGACGAAGCGTTCCTGAACAACGTGATGCGCGACGGTGCCGACAAAGCCAGCGCTCGTGCGTCTGAAACCCTGAAAGCGGTGTATGACGCGATTGGGTTTGTAGGTAAGCCGTAAGCCGTTGCCGGGTGGTTTGACGTAGAGCGGGAAAGCGCGAGCGTAACCGGCGAAACAACCGCTCTGCACCCATAAAAAAAACCGGGATATTCCCGGTTTTTTTGTGCCTGAAAAAGGCTTACGGCTGTACTGCCGCCGGGCCACAGCCGCCGATCATTTTCGAAATCGAGATCGCAGGGTGCAGGAAGTAATCATAGCCGCAGTTGTTTTTGGTGTTTTGCACGTGACCCGTACACGCCGTCAGGGTAGATAACAAGCCAACTAACACAGCGGCTTTTGCCAGTTTAAACATACACTTTCCTTGTAATGGAGCCGTACTTTTGGATGTAAAATGAGGGAATTAATGGAAAAGATTCCATTTCGCAGGCGGTATGTTATCGGCAGGTGTCAGGCGGGAGTAGTCCGGTTAAAGACTACTCCCTGAAGTGTGAATATGCGGGGGGAGATTAATGGTTTGAGAACCAGTTTAGCTTTTCGCGCAGTTCGACCACGCGGCCAACAACGATCAGCGCCGGGCTTTCCACCTGCTGCGCCAGTTCACCCAGTTGAGTCAGAACGCCGCTCACCACGCGTTGCGTAATGGCAGTGCCGTTTTCCACCAGCGCCACCGGCATATCCTCCGGCATACCGTGTTCCAGCAGTTTTTCCTGAATAGTGGCCGCCTGGTTTAACCCCATGTAGAACACCAGCGTCTGTTTCTCTGCGGCCAGGTTATGCCAGTCCAGCTCGCTGCCGGTTTTCAGGTGGCCCGTCACCAGGCGCACGCTCTGGGCGTAATCGCGATGAGTCAGCGGAATACCGGAGTAGGCCGAGCAGCCAGACGCTGCCGTAATTCCCGGTACAACCGAGAACGGAATACCCGCATTGCAGAGCGTTTCCAGCTCTTCGCCGCCGCGCCCAAAGATAAACGGATCGCCGCCCTTGAGGCGCACCACGCGTTTTCCTTTTTGCGCCTCACGCAGCAGAATCTGGTTGATCTCTTCCTGCGGCACGCAGTGATACCCGGCGCGTTTACCGACAAAGACCCGGTCAGCGTCGCGGCGTACCAGATTCATGATGTCATCGGAAACCAGACGATCGTAAACCACGATATCCGCCTGCTGGATCTGCTGCAGCCCTTTCAGGGTCAACAGCCCCGCGTCACCCGGCCCTGCGCCCACAAGCACCACTTCGCCGCGATGGTCCAGCGGCTCGGTCAGCAGGCGTTCGGTGGTCTCGGTAATGGCTTTCTGATCCTGATTCGCCAGCGACTGCGCCAGGCGATCGTTTACAAAGAATTTTTCCCAGAAGCGACGGCGCTCGCCAACGGTGGCGAAGGTTTTCTTCACCCGCGAGCGGAGTTGCCCCGCGTAGTGCGCCACCTGACCAAGATGCTGAGGCAGTATCGCTTCCAGTTTCTCACGCAGCAAACGCGCCAGCACCGGAGAGGTGCCGCCGGACGACACCGCCACCATCAGCGGCGAGCGGTCGATAATCGACGGCATAATAAAACTGGCTTCTTTTGGCGCGTCGACCACATTGCAGAAAATACGGCGGGTTTCACAGGCGTCGCTGACGCGCTGGTTCACTTCGTCGTTATCTGTTGCGGCGATGGTCAGCCAGCAGGTGTCGAGCAACGCTTCGTCGAATTCGCCTTCGACCAGTGTCAGCATGCCTTCCTGCGCCCATACGATAAACTGCGGGTCAAAGGCGAGGGCATTCACCGTCAGTCGGGCACCCGCTTCTAACAGGAGACGCGCTTTGCGTTCAGCGACATCGCCACCGCCCACCAGCAGGCAGTCGCGATGGCGTAATTGACAGAAAATCGGCAGGTGATCCACGACATTACCTCTTAAGAGTGAGCTTTCGCCTTAACAGTTGCGATGGTTTACGGAGTCGGATGCTCCGCTTTGTGAGTAGCATACCCGTAACGACAAGCGTCATACAGAAAACATGTGAAACGTACGGGAGGCATTGCGCCTCCCGTTCTGGTTTAGCCTTTCAGCTGCACGTTGCCGTCTTTCACGCGAACGTCGTAGTGCTTCACAGAGCGACTTTCATCTTCCATACAGTGCCCGTCCGTTAAGCGGAAACGCTGTTTTTTCAGCGGGCTGGCGACCCACAGCTCGTCCTGGTGTTCAGCAATCAGGCCGCGAGACAACACGCTGGCCTCAAAGAACGGATCGATATTGCTGATCGCAAAGAGCTGTTCATCGTGGCGCGGGCGGAAGATCGCCACATGCTCGTTGCCCAGCAGCGCACAGACGCCCGTCGCTGGAATGATGTCGTCGATTTTGCAGATGTTTACCCACTGGCTCATACGTTTTCCTCCACCAGAGTCACCGGAATGCGCTCGTATGGCGTTGCCGGACGGTGCTGCTCGCGCTCAGCAACAACCTGTACGTTCGGATCGCGCTGGGTGCTGTTGATAAAGTGTTTGAAGCGAAACTGTGCGGCTGGCGTGTTAACGGTTTCTGTCCACTCGCAAATGACGGCCTCGCGCAGGCGGGCAATCTCTTCTTCCAGATGTTCGTTCAGGCCGAGTTTATCGTCGATGATCACCGATTTCAGATATTCGATGCCGCCTTCCAGGTTATCGAGCCAGGAGGCGGTACGGGTCAGTTTGTCGGCGGTACGAATGTAGAACATCATGAAGCGGTCGAGATACTTGAGCAGGGTTTCGCGATCGAGATCAGCCGCCAGCAGGTCGGCGTGACGCGGCTTCATCCCGCCGTTACCGCATACGTACAGGTTCCAGCCTTTTTCGGTGGCGATAATCCCCACGTCTTTACCCTGCGCTTCCGCACATTCGCGGGTACAGCCGGAGACGCCAAACTTCATTTTGTGTGGGGTACGAATGCCCTTGTAGCGGTTTTCCAGCTCAACGCCGAAGCCCACGCTATCGCCCACGCCGTAACGGCACCAGGTGCTGCCGACGCAGGTTTTCGCCATACGCAGCGCTTTGGCATACGCGTGACCGGTTTCGAAGCCCGCTTCGATCAGCTGACGCCAGATTTCCGGCAGGTCATCTTTCTGCGCGCCAAACAGGCCGATACGCTGGGAACCGGTGATTTTGGTGTACAGGTTAAATTCGCGCGCCACGCGGCCCACGGCCACCAGCCCTTCCGGGGTGATTTCGCCACCGGCGGAACGTGGGATCACAGAGTAAGTCCCGTCTTTCTGGATGTTCGCCAGGAAGTTGTCGTTGGTATCCTGCAGCGGCGTGTGCTCTGGCTTCAGGATGTATTCATTCCAGCAGGAGGCCAGCAGTGAACCGACGGTCGGTTTACAGACTTCGCAGCCGTAGCCCTGACCGTGTTTTTGCAGCAGTTCGTCGAAAGTTTTGATGCCTTCCACGCGGATCAGGTGGTAAATCTCCTGGCGTGAGTACGAGAAGTGCTCACACAGGTTGTTGTTCACTTCGATGCCCTGTTTCGCCAGTTCGGCGTTCAGCACCTGGGTGACCAGCGGGATACAGCCGCCGCAGCCGGTACCGGCTTTGGTTTCGGCTTTCAGGGCGGCGACGGTATGGTAGCCTTTGTTGATCGCTGAGATCAGCATGCCTTTGGTCACGTCGAAGCAGGAGCAAATCTGCGCGCTGTCGGGCAGTTTATCCACGCCGATAGAAGGTTTGCCGTTGGAGGCATGAGCCGGCAGGATCAGCGCGTCCGGGTTTTCCGGCAGTTCGATGGCGTTCAGGACCAGCTGCAGCAGATTACCGAAATCGCTGGTATCACCCACCAGTACCGCACCCAGCAGGTTTTTGTTGTCCTGACTGACGATCAGGCGTTTGTAGACCTCTTTGCTTTCGTCGAGGTAAACGTAGCTGCGACAGCCTGGTGTGCGACCGTGCGCATCGCCGATCCCGCCGACGTCCACGCCGAGCAGTTTCAGCTTGGCGCTCATGTCCGCGCCGGTGAAGGCATTTTCGTTACCGAGAATATGGTCAACGGCGACCTGCGCCATTTTGTAGCCGGGTGCCACCAGACCATACACGCGGTTGTTCCAGCTGGCGCATTCGCCGATGGCGTAAATGTCCGGGTCGGAGGTCTGACAGGCGTCGTTAATCATGATCCCGCCGCGCTGAGCCACGGCCAGACCGCACTGGGTCGCCATTTTGTCGCGCGGACGGATACCGGTGGAGAAGACGATGAAGTCGACTTCCAGCTCGCTGCCGTCGGCAAAGCGCATGGTTTTACGCGCTTCGGTGCCTTCCTGAACGATCTCTTTGGTATTTTTGCTGGTGTGAACTTTCACACCCATGCTTTCGATTTTACGGCGCAGCTGATCGCCACCCATGTGGTCGAGTTGTTCAGCCATCAGCATCGGGGCAAATTCGATGACGTGGGTTTCGACCCCCAGGTTTTTCAGCGCGCCTGCCGCTTCGAGGCCCAGCAGACCGCCGCCGACTACCGCACCGCGTTTACTGCGGCGTGCACAGGATTCGATCGCTTTGAGGTCTTCAATGGTACGATAAACGAAGCAATCCTGCGTTTCCGAGCCTTTGATTGGCGGGATCCACGGGTAAGAGCCAGTCGCCATGATCAACTTATCGTAAAAAACCGTGCGTCCGGCACTGGAGTGGATCACTTTTTCCTGGCGGTTGATGGTGATAGCGCGTTCGCCCACCAGCACCTTGACGCCATGCTTCTCGTAGAAACCTTCGCGCACCAGCGAAAGTTCTTCTGCGGTGTGATGAGAGAAGTAGGAAGAGAGGTGTACACGATCGTATGCTTTGCGGGGTTCTTCACAGAAGACGGTAATATCGAACTGGGCAGCGTCAGCTTTATCAAGGAGATCCTCAATAAAGCGGTGGCCGACCATGCCGTTACCGATAATAGCGAGTCTGACTTTGCTCATTTTTGCCTCGATTTCTTTTCTATTACTGCCTACCTTAACGATTCAGCAGGGGCACTTATTGATGCAAATCAAATACGCCTTAACCTACCACTTAGTGGGTATATGACTGATTTGTCAGGATTTTTATAAGTCATGGAAATAGCACGCTTTTCGCGAGCGTCTAATTTATATACAAATTAGGGGGCTAATGATTACGATGACGTACCCCTTAATTTCAGCCGCATTTTTCGGGAGAAAGGTATGACGACAACACCGCTTTGGCTGGTTCAGAATGTTCGGTTACCTGGCCGGGAAGGGTTATGGCAAATCGGCATTGAGAATGGCCGTTTTGCAGAGATCACCCCGATGCGCGACGCTCATGACGAAAGTTATGAAGTGCTTAACGCTCGCGGTGGACTGGCGATTCCGCCGTTTATCGAGCCTCATATTCATCTGGATACGACGCAAACCGCCGGGGAACCGAGCTGGAACCAGTCGGGAACGTTGTTTGAAGGCATCGAACGCTGGGCCGAACGCAAGGCGCTGCTCAGCCATGACGATGTCAAAGCCCGCGCGTGGAAAACGCTGAAGTGGCAAATCGCCAACGGCATCCAGTTTGTGCGCACCCATGTGGATGTCTCCGATCCGACCCTTACCGCCCTTAAAGCGATGCTGGAAGTGAAGCAGGAAGTGGCGCCGTGGGTCACGCTGCAAATCGTCGCATTCCCGCAGGAAGGCATTCTCTCTTATCCCAACGGCGCGGCGCTGCTGGAGGAGGCCTTGAAACTGGGGGCCGATGTAGTCGGGGCGATCCCGCACTTTGAATTTACCCGCGAGTACGGCGTGGAGTCCTTGCACATCGCCTTCGCGCTGGCGAAAAAATATGACCGCCCGCTGGATATCCACTGCGATGAGATCGACGATGAACAGTCGCGCTTCGTCGAAACCGTCGCCATGCTGGCGTACGAGGCGGGCATTGGCCATCGCGTGACTGCCAGCCATACCACGGCGATGCACTCCTACAACGGCGCTTACACGTCGCGCCTGTTCCGCCTGCTGAAAATGTCAGACATCAATTTTGTCGCCAATCCGCTGGTGAATATCCATCTGCAAGGGCGTTTTGACGACTATCCGAAACGCCGCGGCATCACCCGCGTGAAAGAGCTGCTCGAGGCAGGGATTAATGTCTGCTTCGGTCATGATGACGTCTTTGATCCCTGGTATCCGCTGGGGACGGGCAATATGTTGCAGGTGCTGCACATGGGGCTGCATGTTTGCCAGATGATGGGCTATCCGCAAATCGACAGCGGGTTAAACCTGATCACGCACAACAGCGCCAGAACGTTTGGCCTGACGGATTACGGCATCGAAACGGGTCATCCGGCGAACCTGATTATTTTGCCTGCTGAGAGCGGTTTCGAAGCGGTGCGTTGCCAGGTGCCGGTGCGCTGGTCGATTCGTCAGGGACGGGTGATCGCCACCACACAGCTGGCGCAAACGTGGATACAAACCGATAGCGGGGGAGAGGAAGTGAGTTTTACACGAAACAGCCCCTTCGCCGATGGCAAAGGGGCGTAGGCATTAGTGAGAAGCCGCTGCCGTGTTGTGCTGACGGTGGCGGGTGACAAAGCCCAGAATCAGACACATCACGAACACCACGGCGTACAAGCCGTTAGCCGTGTGCAGGGCCGCCAGCGGGCCACTGTGTGCCACGATTGGACCGGTCACCACGAAGGTCAGCATGGTGCCGATGGTGCCGCAGGTCAGCACAAAGTTAACCAGCTTCGGCGACGCCACTTTAGTTTGCAGGGAGCCGAGCGTAATGATCGAGGTGTAAATCGCGCTGGAGAAGAAACCGAGGGTCAGAATGAACCACGGCATATGCTCCGGCGAACCGTTGATGAACAGATACATCAGCACGGTTGCCAGGCCCGCCAGTACGGTCAGGATACGCTGCAGATCGAAGAAGCGCAGGATGAAGCTAAACGCCCACATGCCAAACATGTACGACATCCAGAAATCACTCACCAGTTTACCGGCGTCGTTCAGGCTCATGCCCAGCCCTTTGGCATATTCCGGCACCCAGGAGATAAAGCCCAGCTGGCCGAGGATGTAGCACAGCGCGGCAATGGAGAGGAACAGCACGCCGATTCCCCATTTCTCTTTCACCACCGGCTCAGAGGTTTGCACCGCTTTTTTGCCCAGTACCGGGAAATCGCAGCCGAAGGTCAGAATAAAGATAGCGACGTACACCAGCCCGATGCAGGCATAAACCCAGTACCACTCGATGCTACGCGCCAGCAGAACGGCGGCCACCATTGGGAAGATCATCCCCGCCATGCTGAAGAACGAGTCGGTGAACAGCAGACGCGCGCCGCGCTGGCGGCCTTCATACATGTGGGTGATCAGGAAGGTCCCGATGGACATGGTGATCCCGCTGACCAGCCCGAGAACGAACATAGACGCCGAGAACAGGGCGATACTGTGGCTGACCATCAGGCCCGCCACGGCGGCGACCATCAGCACAAAGCCGAAGCGCAGCTGCGTTTTCAGCGGCACGATTTCCATCAGCCAGGCGTTTAAAAAGATCGAAATCAGGATCCCGGCGTTCAGGAAGGTGAAGGTGTTACTCATGCTGGAAACAGGTAGCTGGAAATAATCGGCAATATTGCCCATTACCATCCCGGTGACGATCACCAGTGCGCCGGTGAGGGCGTACGAGAAGAAGCTGATCCATGTGAGCTTGATGCGGTTGCTGTTAGTCATGTCTGCCTTGTATATGTACGTAAAGCGCGTTGACGCGCGAAGTGCGGGCAGATTTTAGTCATTTAAGTGATCTATTTAAATCTTTTCTGAAAATTATGATCATCGTTACAGTATTTATCATGACGGAAATCACCTTTTTACCCGCTGGATTCAACTGTTTGCACCGTTACAACTGTTTCAAATTCGTAAAATTAGGTAAAAGGCTGGCCTCCATCCATACTGCTCTTTAGAATCAAGCAACTTGCCTTATTTACCGCGCTTTTTTAAGGAATTCTCATGCTCAAATCAACTCTGGCGGCTGTCGCAGCTGTGTTTGCTCTTTCTGCTGTCTCTCCTGCTGTTCTCGCAGCGAAAGGCGACCCCCATGTTTTGCTGACAACGTCCGCCGGGAATATTGAGCTGGAACTGAATAGCCAGAAAGCTCCTGTTTCTGTGAAAAACTTCCTTGATTACGTCAATAGCGGTTTCTATAACAACACCACATTCCACCGCGTGATCCCGGGCTTCATGCTCCAGGGCGGCGGTTTTAACGAGCAGATGCAGCAGAAACAGCCTAACGCGCCGATCAAAAACGAAGCCGATAACGGCCTGCGTAATACCCGTGGCACCATCTCCATGGCACGTACTGCCGATAAAGACAGCGCGACCAGCCAGTTCTTCCTGAACGTAGCTGATAACGCCTTCCTCGATCACGGTCAGCGTGATTTTGGTTATGCGGTCTTCGGTAAAGTTGTGAAAGGCATGGACGTGGCGGACAAGATCTCTCAGGTGCAGACCCACGACGTCGGTCCATACCAGAATGTGCCGACAAAACCGGTAGTTATCCTCTCGGCAAAAGTGCTGCCGTAAGATTCTCCTCTGCGGGCATTCTCGCCCGCATTGCTTTTCCCTCCCTGCGAAAGCGCAGTTTGCTGCTTATACTTGTGGCAAACGGACACATTCAGGGAGGCGTTAAGTGAAAAAACTCACCGATAAGCAAAAATCCCGTCTCTGGGAGCAACAGCGAAATACCAATTTCCAGGCCAGCCGCCGTCTCGAAGGCGTCGATAGCCCGTTAGTCACGCTCAGTGCGCAGGACGCGGAGGTTCGTATTCAGGAACTCAGGAGGCACTATGAGCGATAAAATTGGTGACGACCGCGATCCGTACCTCTATCCCGGCCTGAATGTGATGCGTAATGCGCTCAGTATTCGTCAGGCGGAGCGCCTGGCACAGGCCTCCTACGAACTCACCGCCCTGCGCGCGGCCACGCTGCCTCTCGGCCCGCCGGCCCGCGGGCTGCCGCATCTGTGCGCCATCCATCGCCACCTTTATCAGGATATTTTTAGCTGGGCGGGGGCGATTCGTGAGGTCGATATCTATCAGGGCGATACCCGTTTTTGCCATTTTGCCTACATCGAAAAAGAGGGCAACGCCCTGATGCAGGACCTGGAGGAGGAGCACTATCTCACCGGCCTTGAGCGCGAGGCGTTTATTGCCAGACTCAGCCACTACTACTGCGAGATTAACGTGCTGCACCCGTTTCGCATTGGCAACGGCATCGCGCAGCGCGTCTTCTTCGAGCAGCTGGCAATCCACGCGGGCTATCAGCTGAGCTGGCAGGGCATCGATCCGGATGCGTGGTCGGCGGCCAACCAGAGCGGGGCGATGGGCGATCTAACCGCGCTCAACGCCATCTTTGCCAAAGTAGTGAGCGAAGCGCGGGAAACTGAGTAGAATAGGGCGGCTATTTTTGTCCCGGAGCCGCCATGATCCTGCTGATTGATAACTACGATTCCTTTACCTGGAACCTTTACCAGTACTTTTGTGAACTGGGTGCAGAGGTCATTGTCCGGCGCAACGATGACATCACGCTGGTTGATATCGACGCACTGGCCCCGCAGAAAATCGTGATTTCACCGGGGCCGTGTACGCCTGACGAATCGGGTATTTCGCTGGAGGTCATCCGCCACTATTCCGGCAAACTGCCGATTCTGGGGGTTTGTCTCGGTCATCAGGCTATCGCGCAGGTGTTTGGTGCGACCATTGTTCGTGCCGAACGCGTGATGCACGGCAAAACCTCACCGGTCACCCACACCGGTATGGGAGTTTTTCAGGGGCTGAATAACCCGCTGACGGTTACGCGCTACCACTCGCTGGTGATCGACCCGACCACGCTTCCCGCGTGCTTTGACGTCACCGCCTGGAGCGACACCCGTCAGATCATGGGCATTCGCCATCGCGAGTGGGACCTCGAAGGGGTGCAGTTCCATCCGGAGAGCATTCTGAGCGAACAGGGCCACCAGCTTCTCGCCAATTTCCTCAATCGCTGAATTTTTATTGCCTTGTTGTGATTTTTTATGCATATTTTGTGATTATATTTTCACAATTAATGTGACATAAAACGGACGGGCATGACATGGCAACTGAACAACCTGCAATTACGCGCGCAACATTCGATGAAGTGATTCTGCCGGTTTATGCACCGGCGGAGTTTATCCCGGTGAAAGGGAAAGGCAGTCGGGTATGGGATCAACAGGGCAAAGAGTACGTTGATTTCGCGGGCGGCATTGCGGTGACGGCGCTGGGGCACTGCCATCCGGCGCTGGTTGAGGCGCTGAAAACCCAGGGGGAAACCCTGTGGCACACCAGCAACGTGTTCACCAACGAACCGGCGCTGCGCCTGGGCCGTAAGATCATTGATACCACTTTTGCCGAGCGTGTGCTGTTCATGAACTCCGGCACCGAAGCCAATGAAACCGCCTTTAAGCTGGCGCGCTATTACGCTTCCACGCGTCACAGCCCATACAAAAGCAAGATTATCGCTTTCCATAACGCCTTCCATGGCCGTTCGCTGTTCACCGTTTCCGTGGGCGGGCAGCCGAAATATTCCGACGGTTTTGGTCCAAAACCCGCTGATATTATCCACGTGCCGTTTAACGATCTGCATGCGGTAAAAGCGGTGATGGACGATCACACCTGCGCGGTGGTGGTTGAGCCGATCCAGGGCGAGGGCGGCGTGATGGCCGCGACGCCAGAATTCCTGAAAGGACTGCGCGAGCTGTGCAATGAGCATCAGGCGCTGCTGGTCTTTGATGAAGTGCAGAGCGGTATGGGACGTACCGGCGATCTGTTTGCCTATATGCACTACGGCGTAACGCCAGATATCCTGACCAGTGCCAAAGCGCTCGGCGGCGGTTTCCCGGTGAGCGCCGTACTGACGACGCAAGAGATCGCCTCGGCCTTCCACGTCGGCTCTCACGGCTCCACTTATGGCGGCAACCCGCTGGCGTGCGCGATCGCCGGGGCGGCGTTCGATATTATCAACACCCCGGAAGTGCTGAACGGCGTAAACGCGAAGCGTGAGCAGTTTGTGCAGCATCTCCAGCAGATCGACGCGCAGTACGACGTGTTCAGCGATATTCGCGGCATGGGACTGTTAGTCGGTGCGGAACTGAAGCCGCAGTACAAAGGTCGCGCGCGCGATTTCCTCCACGCCGCTGCCCACGAAGGGGTGATGGTGTTGAATGCCGGGCCGGATGTGATGCGCTTTGCGCCGTCGCTGGTGATTGAAGGGCAGGATATCGATGACGGTATGAACCGCTTTGCCAGTGCAGTGAAGAAGATCGTTCAGGGCTAATGGAGTCGCGGCTTCGTTTTGTTCCGACCTACGGAGCCGCAAACCTCACGACGTCTTACGGCGCATAATCCGCGTCAGCCAAATCCCGTGATGCGGACGCTGACGCCATGCCACCGACGAAATGGTGTGCATGGTGTTCAGATGTCCTATTACGCGCTGTAAATGCTGCTCCAGAGTGCTCATCGGCCCGTGGGTGAGCGTCTCTGGCGCTTCCAGAATGTTCGAGTCTCCCGACTCTCCCGGCGCGTCGTACTCCAGACGCTGCTGACAACGCTGCAATGCAATTTCACACGACTGCAAATAGCGCTGCGCCAGATCCGGCGTCAGCATCGTGTGCTCGCGCGCCAGGGTCGTCATCGCGTTAATGTGTTCGACGATGAACTGGCTGTGCGTCACCCACAGTTTCATATCTGCCAGATAGTCTGAATTAAAGCCCGGCTCCTGCATCGCCTGGTTGAGGGAGTTATACAGCGCGTTGTGCGCCTGGTTGACCTTCATGCGCTCGTACGCCAGCGGCGAAGGTTTGGGATCGTCGCTCAGGATCAGACGAATGGCCTGCTGGTCCGCTTCAAGGGCGTCGTGGGCGTTCTGGCGCAGCAGCCCGCTCTGCCACTGTGGCCACAGCCAGACCATGCCGCCAAAGGCGATCAGACAGCCAATCAATGTATCCACCAGTCGCGCCACGATAAACTGTTCGCCGTTCAGGGTCAGCAGTTGCAGGGTATATACCGCCGTCACTGTAAACCCAACCATTGCCCAGCCGTAGTTTTTGCGGATGATCAGATAGCCGACCAGGGTAATGACCAGCATTCCCAGCAGGGTATAGCCGTCAGGAACATGGAAGTGCAGTGTGATACCGGCAATCACCAGCCCGGCAAACGTCCCGAGCGCACGGTGCAGTATTCGCACGCGCGTCGCGCCATAGCCATTCTGCGTGACAAACAGCACGGTCATTAAAATCCAGTAGGGCTTGGGTAAGTGCAGCGCGACGCCCATCAGGCTGGCGATGCTCAGCATCACGCTGATGCGTGCGGCATTGCGCAGGGCGGAAGATTTCAGTGATAAATAGCTTTTCAGTGCCGGTAGCAGCGGCAGACGCTTTTGTTTATCGGCCATCAGGTCGCGCGGGTAGAGCGGGCGCTGAGTGCGCAACACGCGTGCGATGCGGCTAAAGTGCCACGCGCAAAACTGCCCAACCGGATTATCCGGATGCTGACGGGCAATTTTCTCCAGCGCGCCCAGCTGTTTATCCATTGTAAAACGCGTGGGATAACGGTGGTAAAGAATATCGTCAGCCAGCACCCGCAGGCGGGCCGCGACCGTCTGGGCATTCCAGCGGATCACCGCTTCGGCGTGGCTGCGCTCCACCAGTTTTTGCACCTCCTGCGGGTGATGCAGACTGACCGAAATATGCTCCTGTAGATCAAGCCCCACCTGGAAGACGCGCAGCAGTCGCTTGTATTCATGGTTTTTATTGGCCGCCAGCATATGCAGCTGCTGATAGCACTGGCTGATTAAGTCGACCACTTTTTGCTGGCGCGTAAGCAGCGGGGGCAATGATTTTTCCGGGTCTGTGTGTTGCGTCAGCAGGGTGTATTTGGCTTCGCAATAGTCCGCGAGCTGGACGTAGAGCAGGCTCAGGGATTCGCGCAGGGGCTGCTCCCGCCACATCCAGAACCAGAACCAGTTAAACAGCCCGTACCACAGGGTACCGAACGTATAGATCAGCAGCGGCTCCCAGACGGGCATATTTCCGGCGAGGCTCAGTGTGAAAATAGCGGCTATCAGTGAGGCGGGCAGTAGGCGAGCGTGCAGCGAACTGATCTCCGCCGTGACGCCCAGCGTCATAGCCAGCACGGTCAGGATTAACGGCAGCGGGATATCACGGGCCAGCAGCAGCTGCACGGCCAGGCTACATCCGGCGAACAGGCAGCCGCCGATAATCAGGCGTTTGAAAAAGCGTTTATGCGGTGTATCGAGACCGGCAATGTTGCAGCAGGCAGGAACGAGAGAGAACAACAGCCCATGTTGCAGATGGCCCAGGATTAAACCGACAGCCACGGGAAGACATAACACCAGAGTTTGACGTAGTGCGTAGTTAACTTCGGGGTGATAAATCAGCCTGCGCCACATGATCGTCAGAGACAAAAACGGCGTGACACCTCGCGATGGCACGCCGTTCGTTCCGGAATTAACGCGTTCCGTAGACCACGATAGTTTTACCGTGAGCGGAGATCAGGTTTTGATCTTCCAGCATTTTCAGGATACGGCCAACGGTTTCACGAGAACAGCCGACGATCTGACCAATCTCCTGACGGGTAATTTTAATTTGCATACCGTCCGGGTGGGTCATGGCGTCAGGTTGTTTCGCCAGGTTCAGCAGGGTCTGCGCGATGCGGCCTGTTACGTCCAGGAAGGCGAGGTTACCCACTTTCTCGGAAGTGACCTGCAGGCGGCGAGCCATCTGCGAAGAAAGACGCATCAGGATGTCCGGGTTCACCTGGATCAGCTGGCGGAATTTCTTATAGGAGATCTCTGCAACTTCACACGCGGTTTTCGCACGCACCCAGGCGCTACGTTCCTGGCCTTCTTCAAACAGGCCCAGTTCACCGATGAAATCGCCCTGGTTCAGATAAGAAAGGATCATCTCTTTCCCTTCTTCATCTTTGATCAGCACTGCCACCGAGCCTTTGACGATGTAATACAACGTTTCCGCTTTTTCACCCTGGTGAATCAGCGTGCTCTTCGATGGGTACTTATGAATGTGGCAATGAGACAAGAACCATTCGAGAGTCGGGTCTGTTTGCGGTTTGCCAAGCACCATGCGCTGTTATCCTCTGTTATAAGCTGTCTCAGAGTCAAAATCGCATCCTGACTCTGGGGTTGCAATCGAATTCTTACCCGTACCTGGGAAGTGGCTGTCGCACTGTTCGCAGCCAGTAAAGTTTGATGTCCTCTGCATACATGTGTAACGTCAATGTATTACTGTAGCATCGAGACTGTTTTAGCATAGCTTTAGCCGCGTGTCTCCTGGTGTCTCGCTTCAGCATGATGCAGGTCGCCTTCCGTTGCGAGAATTGTAACGCACGCGTAATCTGTTCGGAAAAATGCAACTTTGGAGTTAATGAAAATGCAAGCGCGTGTGAAATGGGTTGAAGGTTTAACGTTCCTTGGCGAATCCGCTTCAGGACACCAGATTTTGATGGACGGCAACTCCGGAGATAAAGCGCCAAGCCCGATGGAAGTGGTACTGATGGCGGCGGGCGGATGCAGCGCGATTGACGTGGTTTCGATTCTGCAGAAAGGTCGTCATGACGTGACGGACTGCGAAGTGAAGCTGACCTCAGAGCGTCGCGAAGAGGCGCCACGTCTGTTTACGCACATCAACTTGCATTTTATCGTCACCGGTAAAGAGCTGAAGGATGCGGCGGTTTCCCGTGCGGTGGATCTGTCTGCGGAGAAGTACTGCTCCGTGGCGCTGATGCTGGAAAAAGCGGTGAACATTACGCATTCCTACGAAGTGATCGACGCTTAACACTACGCCCGGTAGCGCTACGCTTGCCGGGCCTGTCACCGCATGATTCAGCCGGATAGCGAAGCGCTCCCCGGCGACTGAACTCAGGCGATCTTCTTGCCTTCCATCAGCCGTTGCACCAGCGGCATCATGATCAGCTCCATCGCCAGCCCCATCTTCCCGCCCGGGACCACTAATGTATTGATATGGGAAATGAATGAGCCCTGCAGCATCGCCAGCAGCCAGGGGTAATCAATGTCTTCCAGATTGCGGAAGTGAATCACCACAAAACTCTCGTCCAGCGACGGAATTGTTTTCGCCGCAAACGGGTTAGAGGTGTCCACCGTCGGGACGCGCTGGAAGTTGATGTGGGTCCGCGAGAACTGCGGCGTCAGGAAGTTGATGTAATCTTCCATCGAGCGCACGACCGAATCCATCACCGCTTCACGCGAATGGCCGCGCTCGCTCATGTCACGGGTCAGCTTCTGAATCCACTCCAGATTGACAATCGGCACCACGCCGACCAGCAGATCCACGTGGCGTGCCACATCGTGCTGTGGAGTCACCACGCCGCCGTGCAAGCCTTCATAAAACAACACGTCCGTTGGCTCCGGCAGGGGCTGCCACGGGGTGAATGTGCCAGGAACCTGATTCCATGGCACCGCTTCATCGTAGGTGTGCAGATATTTACGCGACTGACCTTTGCCCGTGTGGCCGTAGTCCTGAAAAGTTTGTTCCAGCAGGCCAAAGTCGTTGGCGTCTGGCCCGAAATAGCTGATGTGTTTACCTAAATCCCGGGCCTTACGAATAGCCATGTCCATTTCAGGACGGGTGAAGCGATGAAAACTGTCGCCCTCAACCTCGGCAGCGCGCAGATTGAGCTGTGCGAAAATCTTGCGAAAAGCGAGGCTGGTGGTGGTGGTTCCCGCACCACTCGAACCCGTAACGGCAATAACCGGATGTCTGGCGGACATAGCAACTCCCTGACTGGAAAGATGGAACAATCAACCGCGAAACTGATTGCGCGGCATGATGTTGACGGTTTCGTGCAGTTCAGACCACACCAGCAACACCTCGCCACTCTGTAGCTGCCGTTTTACATCGGCGACCTTTTGTTCAAGCGAACGCTCATGTTCACCATAATCGGTGCCTTCGCGTAATACAAAGCTTTCAATCAGGCTATCCAGCGTTTCGGGAGCCAGATCCTGCCAGGGAATCATCATTTTACTCTCTCCAGAAATGGGGTTAACCAGTCAGGGATGCGCGATTCCAGCCACATTTTCGGGCGAAGTAACGTCCCGGTGATAAAGCCGACGTGGCCGCCGTGTTCGGTCAGCTGATACTGCACGTTTGCAGGCAGATGTTCCGGGGCCGGAATCGAGTGATGATCCATAAAGGGATCATCTTTCGCATGGATGATCAGCGTCGGTTTGGTGATCTGGTTCAGCAACGGCATCGCGCTACACTGACGATAGTAGTCGATCGCGTCGGCAAAGCCGTGGATCTTCGACGTGATCAGATCATCAAACTCGCGAAGACGGCGCATCCGCTTCAGCTGTTGCAGGCTGATGGGCAGAGTGTCCGGATAGGCCTTTAGCTTACGCGCGGCGTTAGCTTTCAGCAGGTTGAGCAGATAGCGCTGATAGACCCGCGAAAAACCCTTTTCCATATGGTAGCTGCACTGCTCAAGCATGAACGGCGCGGAGACAATCACCGCCGCATCCAGCGGAACGTTATTGCTCTCTTTTGCCAGCAGGCAGGCGAGCATATTACCGCCCAGGGAGTAGCCTACGGCAGCCGTCGGCACGGTGCCGAAGGTAGTGCTTAACCAGTGTAAAAACCAGGTACCGTCTTCGGTTTCGCCGGAGTGATAAATTCGCTCGCGGCGATTCGGCTCGCCGCTGCAGCCGCGAAAGTGCATCACGACGCCGAGCCAGCCGCGTGATTTTGCCGCGTGGATCAGCCCGTGGGCGTAGGGGCTGTGCAGGCTCCCTTCCAGCCCATGAAACACCACCAGACGCGGTTTGTGCCTGGCCTGTTCGGGATCTTCGCTCCAGGCTAAATCCACGAAATCTCCGTCCGGCAGGTCGAGGCGCTGCCAGTGCGGCGTAAACTGCAGTTTTCGGCGCAAAATCCGCGGCAGCATGGTCTGCAGATGTGGGTTCGCCACACCCCGCATGGGGACGAATGCTGCGCTCTCATCGCTTGCGATGTCGAAATCTGATGGAATAATTTGAGTCATAACGATGCAATGTTAATTCTTGTCAGTCATTTACTATACCTTCCGAATTGTACCCTGTTTATAAAAACGAAGAGCGTTTACCTCCGATTCAGCCATTTCTGCCACCTCTGGCATTTTTTCGCGCGATGCGAACTGATCTCGATCACAAATCTTTACCTCGATTATTACTCTCAGGCTAATGATTCCACACTACGCTTAATTGATGCCTTTCTCACCAGAGCGCACACTTTGTTCAGCGTTAAGCAAATCAGAATGATGTGCTGAATCAGGAGGTTAATAATGTTATCTGGGCAAACACCCGCCCGGGTCTGGAACACGCGTCGCACTGAAAAAGCGCGCCGCCTGGCTTCTGTCCCGGTGCAAGGCAAGGTTCTGCCAACCGACGATCTTGTCGCCATGCTGGAAAAACTGATTGCTCCGGGCGATAAAGTCGTCCTGGAAGGCAACAACCAAAAGCAGGCTGATTTTCTGTCCCGTTCACTGGCCGAGGTCAATCCGCAAATCGTGCATGATCTGCATATGATCATGCCAAGCGTCGGTCGCAGCGAGCATCTCGATATCTTCGAAAAGGGCATCGCCCGCAAACTCGATTTCTCCTTCTCCGGAACCCAAAGCCTGCGTATTTCGCAGCTACTGGAGGACGGCCAGCTCGAAATCGGCGCCATTCATACCTACATCGAACTCTACTCCCGCCTGTACGTCGATCTTTCACCGAACGTGGCGCTGATTGCCGGTTTTAAAGCGGACCGCAAAGGCAACCTGTATACCGGCGCAAGCACCGAAGACACGCCTGCACTGGTGGAAGCCGCCGCGTTCCACGACGGGATCGTCATCGCTCAGGTGAACGAGTTGGTGGACGACGAGTGCGATCTGCCGCGCGTCGATATTCCTGGCTCGTGGATTGATTACGTGGTCGTTGCCGACAAGCCGTTCTTCATCGAACCGCTGTTTACCCGCGACCCGCGTCTCATCAAACAAGAACACATCCTGATGGCGATGATGGCGATTAAGGGCATCTACGCGGAACACCAGGTGCAGTCTCTGAACCACGGTATTGGCTTTAACACCGCAGCGATTGAGCTGTTGCTGCCGACCTACGGCGAACAGCTCGGTCTGAAGGGCAAAATCTGTAAGCACTGGACCCTGAACCCGCACCCAACGCTGATTCCGGCGATTGAAAGCGGCTGGGTGGAGAGCGTCCACTGCTTCGGCGGTGAGCTGGGGATGGAAGAGTACATCCGTGCCCGTCCTGACGTGTTCTTTACCGGTGCCGACGGCTCTATGCGTTCCAACCGCGCATTCTGCCAGCTGGCAGGCCAGTACGCGGTGGATATGTTTATCGGTTCAACCCTCCAGGTTGACGGCTATGCCAACTCCTCGACTGTGACCCGCGGTCGCCTGTCGGGCTTCGGCGGTGCGCCAAACATGGGCCACGATCCCCACGGTCGTCGTCATGCCACGCCAGCATGGCTCAACATGATCACCGAACCAGATCCGATGCAGCGCGGTAAAAAGCTGGTGGTGCAGATGGTGGAAACTTTCCAGGCGGGCGTTAAACCGACCTTCGTGGAAAAACTCGATGCCGTTGAAGTGGCGAAAACCTCCGGGATGCCGCTGGCGCCAGTCATGATTTACGGCGATGACGTGACGCACGTGCTCACCGAAGAGGGGATAGCGTACCTCTATCGCGCTGAAAATCTCGAAGAGCGCCGCGCAATGGTTGCGGCAGTGGCCGGGATCACCGACATCGGCCTGGGCGTGGACGCCAAACGCGTCGCCGCGCTTCGCCAGAGTGGCAAAGTGGTCTATCCGGAAGATATGGGTATTCGTCGTACCGATGCGACCCGATCTCTGCTGGCAGCCGGGAGTGTCTCTGACCTGGTGGAATGGTCCGGCGGTCTTTACAACCCACCTGCGAAATTCCGGAGCTGGTAATGAAACTTCTGCCACAGATTCAGGTTGAAGGCGGTGCCGAATGGCTGGCGCGAACCGCCACGCAGTGTCTGATTGACGAAGCACGATTAAGCCCGAAACCCGGTCTGGTGGACAGTCGGGGGAATGGTGCGCACCAGGATCTCTCGCTCGCGTTAATGGAGCGTTCCGCGCACAGCCTGACCCCCACGTTTCAGGCACTGGCGCAGCAAAGCTGGCAGCGTCCGGCCGACATTGCGCTCAGACAAACCATCGGCAGGCTCGGCCGTGAGGGCGAGCAGAACATGATGGCGGCCACCCAGGGAGTGAACACCCACCGTGGCGCAATCTGGGCGCTCGGGCTGCTGGTAAGCGCGGTAGCGATGCTGGGCGGCGACGCGCTTTCGCAGACTATCGCACGGACTGCAGCCGAACTGGCCACGCTGCCCGATGACGCCGCCCCGAAAGTATTCAGCAAAGGGCTTCGCGCCACGCACCGCTACCGGGTGCCGGGTGCACGCGAAGAGGCGCAGCAGGCGTTCCCACACGTTTTACAGCGGGCACTGCCGCAGCTTCGTCTCAGCCGCCTGAACGGCAGCAGCGAATCGCACGCCAGGCTTGATGCGCTGATGGCCATCATGACCTCGCTGACCGACACCTGCGTGCTCTCCCGCGCCGGGATGGAAGGACTGGAGACGATGCAGGACGGCGCTCGCGCCGTGCTGAATGCGGGCGGAACCGCGCAGCCGGAAGGCCAGCGCGCTTTGGCGGAACTTGACCGCCGGATGCTGGCGCTCAACGCCTCTCCGGGTGGTGCCGCCGATCTGCTTGCCGCCACGCTGTTCCTCGACCGCGTCGAGACGCCTTATTCAAAGCATTAAGAGGATGTTATGGAAAAAATCACATTGACCGTGCCAGCCAGCCGCGAAGTAAGCGGCAGGGCGCTGGCAGGGGTTGTCGGTTCTGGTGATATGGAGGTGTTATTCACCGCCGACCAGAGCCAGACCTTAACCATCGATATCACCACTTCCGTCGACAACAGCCGTGGTCGCTGGGAGGCGCTATTCAACCGCCTGCACACCGTGAGCAGCCTGCCTGCCGGTCGCCTTACCATTCATGACTTTGGTGCCACCCCTGGCGTGGCGCGCATTCGTATTGAACAGGTCTTTGAAGAGGTGAGCCATGCGTGACGATCTGAGTTTTATCGAATTAAAAGCGCGCCAGCGTGCGCACGCGCTGCTGGACGATGGCAGCTATCGTGAACTGCTGGACCCGTTTGAAGGCATTACCTCTCCGTGGCTCGGCGCACAGGGTATCGTGCCGCAGGCAGACGACGGGATGGTGGTCGCGAAAGGGACCATTAACGGTCAGCCCGCTGTCGTCGTGGCGATCGAAGGCGCGTTCCAGGGCGGCAGTATGGGCGAAGTCTCAGGGGCCAAAATGGCCGCCGCACTGGAACTGGCGGCAGAAGATAACCGCAACGGTATCCCGACCCAGGCGGTGCTTTGCCTCGAAACCGGCGGCGTTCGTCTGCAGGAAGCGAATCTCGGCCTGGCGGCGATTGCTGATATTCACGCGGCGATTGTCGATTTACGTCGCTATACGCCGGTCATCGGGATTGTCGCCGGGACCGTTGGTTGCTTCGGTGGGATGTCGATTGCGGCGGCCCTGTGCAGCTATCTGATTGTCACCCGCGAAGCACGTCTCGGTCTTAACGGCCCGCAGGTTATCGAGCAGGAAGCCGGGATTGATGAGTACGACTCCCGCGACCGTCCGTTTATCTGGAGCATGACCGGCGGCGAAATCCGCTATGAAAGTGGTCTGGTGGATGCCCTGGTGGGCGACGGCGTGAACGCGGTGAAACAGGCGATGAACCAGGCCATTGCCAAAGGGGTTCCGGCTGCGCATCGCACCGATAACTATGATGATTACTTGAATCGACTGAGCCATTTCGACACCCGCAAACAGGCGGATACCGAACAGATTCATGCGCTTTTTGCCCGGGAGGTGAAATGATGACTACTACAATCAGCCGCGGCGAACTCTGGCTGCAAACGCTCGCGCCACATGCCCAACGTCTGTCAGGGCTATGCCCGTCCGTGCAGGCCGCTGACGGTGAACTGAACGGTGAAACCGTACGTTTCGTTGCCGTGGTCCCGGATGAGAACAACCATTTCCCGCGCGCCGCGCAGGGTGAAGTGGGGCTGCTGGAGGGCTGGACGCTGGCTAAAGTAGTGAGCGAAACCATTGCCGCTGATGCCGATAAAGCCGTTAAACGCCCTATCGTGGCGGTGATTGACGTACCGAGCCAGGCGTATGGCCGTCGCGAAGAGGCGTTCGGCATCCATCAGGCGCTGGCCGGTGCAGCTGCGGCGTATGCCAATGCGCGCCTGGCCGGTCATCCGGTCATCGGCCTCATCGTCGGCAAAGCGATGTCGGGTGCTTTCCTGGCACACGGCTACCAGGCAAACCGCCTGATTGCTTTCAACGACAAGGGCGTACTGATTCATGCGATGGGCAAAGAGTCTGCCGCACGTATCACCCTGCGCACCGTCGACGCGCTGGAAAAACTGGCGGCCACCATCCCGCCAATGGCGTACGACATCAGTAACTACGCCACGCTGGGGCTGCTCGCCGATCTGCTGGACATCAGCAATCCGGACGCCCCTTCCGACAGCGATCTGGCGCAGGTGAAAACCACTCTGCAACAGGCCATCAACGACGCACGTCAGGACACCACGCTGAAAAGCCGTCTGGGTGCTGACAACCGCCGCAGCTCTGCTCTGGTACGCGAACGTATGCGAGCAAGCTGGTAATTAAAAAAAAGTCCTGCCAGATGCAGGGCCACGTGGGCGCACTCGCTGCGCCTGCGCGGGAACCTGCATCCTGAAAATAATAATCATCGCGCCAGTGCTATCTCTTTTTTTAAATTACAGGTGATTTATGACTTACGTAATTGTTCATGCTCTTGCTCCGATTTTTGTCATCATGCTGCTGGGATTCTGGGCCGGTAAGGCCAAAATGGTCGATAACAAAAATGTCTCCCTGCTGAATATCTTTGTGATGGATTTTGCGCTGCCTGCGGCGCTGTTTAGTGCCACAGTACAAACCCCGTGGACGGGTATCCTCGCCCAGTCGCCGCTGATTCTGGTGCTGACGCTGGCGATGTGGATCACCTATGCGGCGATCTATTTCCTGGCCACCAAGGTCTTTAAAAAATCCCCGCAGGATGCGGCCGTACTAACCCTGACGGTGGCCCTGCCTAACTATGCGGCGCTCGGTCTGCCCATTCTCGGCAGTGTGCTCGGGGAAGGTTCGTCCACCTCGCTCTCCGTGGCGGTCTCCATCGCCTGTGGTTCTGTCCTGATGACGCCGTTCTGTCTGCTGATTCTGGAGCGCGAAAAAGCGCGTGCCGAAGGCGGCAACAGCGGTTCGACTCTGGCGATGCTGCCGGTGCTGATGTGGCGCTCTATCAAAAAACCGATCGTGATGGGCCCGCTGCTCGGGGTGATTCTGTCGGCTATTGGTATCAAAATGCCGGAACTGGTTCTGGCGGCGATTAAACCGCTGGGTCTGGCGGCTACGGCGGCAGCCCTGTTCCTGACCGGGGTGATCCTTTCTGCGCGTAAACTGCAAATCAACACCATGGTGATCACCTCCACTATCGCCAAACTGCTGATTCAGCCTGCCATTGCCTGGGGTCTGGTGCTGATTTTCGGTCTGCATGGATCTGTGGCGATCACGGCAATTCTGATGATTGCGCTCTCCGCAGGTTTCTTTGGCGTGGTCTTCGGCAACCGTTTTGGCGTGCAGTCTCCTGATGCAGAAGCGGTGCTGCTGTTAAGCTCGGTCCTGTGTATCCTGTCTCTGCCGCTGTTTATCTCGCTGACTTCAGGAATGTAATTATGATCACAACATTACGCCCGCACGATCTTATCTGGCTTAACGCGCGCGACGCGCTGGAAGGTATCACCGAATCCTGGGTGGATGGCGTGTGGCATACCGGTCTGCCTGTGGTGGTGCGGCGTGATGTTGATGGTACCGGACGGATCCCCGTCGGCGTGCGCGGTTTGAAACGCGAGCAACGCGCCGCCGGTTGGGTTAACCCCGAGCGCGTCACTCGCGTGGTATCTCCGGAAGATTTAAGCGTCGCGACCGATTTGCTGCGCTCGCCGTTTATCACCCAGCCGCCCGTGCAGGTGGCGTTTCAGGTTGCGCAGCAGGCGTGGCCCTGGACGTGGGGGATAACCGGCAGTACCGGCTACGCGCTGGCAACCGGCGTTCCGGTGATCCATGCCGAGAGCGATCTGGATCTGCTGATCCGGGTGCCCGTGCCGCTTCCTCAGGAAGCGTTCCAGCGCTGGGCGGCGCAGCTCGGCAGTGCGTTGTGCCGCGTGGATACGCAGGTGGAAACCCCTGCGGGCGGTTTCGCACTGAACGAGTGGCTGCGCGAGGGGAGAGCGCTGCTAAAAACGCATCGTGGGCCGCGCCTGGTGGCCGACCCGTGGGGCAGGGAGGAGTCATGAAAATTCTGTTTACCTTCCCGGGACAGGGGACGCAGCGTGCAGGCATGCTGCAGGACCTGCCGGGTACAGAGAGAGCGGTAGCGCGAGAGGTTCTGGGGGAAGAAGCGGATCGGCTGGATTCCCCCGACGCGCTGAAACACACCCGCGCGGTGCAACTGTCTCTTCTGATCGCTGGCGTTTCCTGGGCGCGAGAACTGGAACGACGCGGCGTGACGCCAGATATTGTCAGCGGCCTGTCGATTGGTGCTTATCCTGCTGCCGTGATCGCCGGTGCACTGACGTTTACCGACGCGCTTCGGCTGGTGGCCCTGCGCGGTGATTTGATGGAGCAGGCGTATCCCCACGGCTACGGTTTGACGGCCATCATGGGGCTGACGCTGCCACAGGTGGAGGCGCTCCTCGCGGGCACTGGCACGTACATCGCTAACCTTAACGCGGAAACGCAGATTGTGATTGCCGGCACCGATGAGGGAATGGCCGAAGTGGCAAAACGCGCGCTGGAGAAGGGCGCAAATAAAGCCCATCGGCTGGCGGTGAGTGTGCCTTCGCATTGTGAACTGCTGGCGGCACCGGCGCAGAAACTGGCGGAGGCGTTCAGCCGTGTGACCCTTTCTCGCCCGCGCTGTGCCTGGCTCAGTGGCAGTACCGGACGCGTATTATGGGCGCCGGAGAAAATTGCCGACGATTTAGCCATGAACATGGCGCGTACGGTGCGCTGGCAGGAGGCGGTGATTTCCGCCAACGAGCGTGAGGCGCGACTGGCGATAGAGATGCCTCCCGGCGGTGTGCTGACGTGCCTGACGCGACAGGCGGCGTGGGAAGGTGAAGCGGTTTCGCTCGAGCGTAGCGGCGTGGATGTGGCGGTGCATCTGGCAAAACGTCTTCGCGGGTAGATTTTTGCCTGTTGGCGTCGGGCTTTTTGTTCCTGCAAAATCCTGCGTCGGGTAACGCGGAGTTACATCCGGCAAAGCATCAGCTACCGTCCTGCAAACTGCGGGCGTACATTCGCCCCTCTGCAGCCAGTGCCCGCAGGCTCGGATCCTGCTCGCGGTTGCGGGCAAAGACAATCGCGATCAGCTGTTGCATCTGGTACGGCTGCGCCAGCTTCAGCAGCTGCACGGAGTTCTCGTAGACCTTTTTCATCCTGCCGGGCATCAGCGTAAAGCCCACACCCGCCTGCACCAGACTCAACATCGAAAAGATATCATTCACACGGGTGACGATTTCCGGCTCAAAACCGGCGATCTGAAACGCGTCCTGAAAACCGGCGTAGGTGGCAAACCCTTCCGCCAGCGAGACGAACTTCTGGTCTTTGTAATCGCGCAGATCGGCCAGGCCGTTACTGTTGAGTTTGGCCGACGCGGGCGCGGCGAGGAAAATGTCGTCTTGGAACAGGGGCAGCACTTCGAGGGTATTTCGGTCGATATCGCTTTCGGAGATGGAGATCAGGATTGCGTCCAGCGCGCCTTCATCGAGCAGATGGAGCAGGGTGTCGTTAGAGCCCATCGTCAGGTCCATCTCCAGGTCCGGACGGCGCAGCTTCATCCCCATAATCAGCCGTGGGACGGTTTCCATCGTCAGGGAGTAGAGCGTGCCGACGCGCAGGCGCCCCTGTCCTATCCCGGCGATTTTGCGCGACTCTTCCAGCCCGCGCTCCATCACCTGCATCACTTCCTGGCAGTACTCCAGCAGTGTCCAGGCGGAAGGTAACGCAATCAGATTGCGTCCTTTGTGGGTGAACAGCGGACAGCGAACGTTCTCTTCAAGGGTATGCAAGGCGCGGTGCACGCTGACACCGCTCAGGCCCAGAGCCTCGGCGGTGCGGGCGATATTGCCCTTTTCCATGAAGGTCATGAAAATACTCAGTTTGCGAAATGTGATGTCGCTCGTGATGTCGATAGTCATAACCTTCCTGATCCCTTAATCGGTTTGCAGCATCTCTTCCAGCTGTTCCTGCGCGTCGAGCCACGCCATTTCGCACTCTTCCAGGCCAGATTTGGTTTTGGCCTGTACCTGCAGGCACTCGGTCAGCTCGGCTTTGCGCGCCTGATCGTACAGGCCGCTGTCGCCGAGCTTCTCTTCCACCGTGGCCAGCTGCGCGTGCAGTTTTTCCATCTCTTTTTCCAGACGCGCGATCTCTTTACGCAGCGGCTGGGTTTGCGTGCGCAGTTCTGCCTCGCGACGTTTCTGGTCTTTACGCGCCTGAGCGCTGTTGGCGTTATCTTTCGCGTCATCGGCAGGCTGGTTTTCCTGCTTCTGCACGTCCGTTAGCCACTGCTGATAATCTTCCAGATCGCCGTCGAACGGTTCGACTTTGCCATCGTGCACCAGATAGAGGTCATCGGTGGTGGAGCGGATCAGGTGCCTGTCGTGCGAAACCACAACAAGGGCGCCTTCGAATTCGATCAACGCTTCGGTCAACGCCTGACGCATATCGAGATCCAGGTGGTTAGTCGGTTCATCGAGCAGCAGCAGGTTCGGACGCTGCCAGACGATCAGCGCCAGCACCAGACGGGCTTTTTCCCCGCCGGAGAAGCGCTCGGTGTTCTCGCTGACTTTATCGCCCTGGAAGCCGAAACCGCCGAGGTAGTCGCGCAGCTTTTGCTCCATTTCCTGAGGTGCCAGACGCGCCATGTGCTGAATCGGCGATTCATCTGCGCGTAAAAATTCCAGCTGGTGCTGGGCGAAGTAGCCCAGTTTGATGCCCTTCGCCAGCCCGATATCGCCGCTGACCGGGTTCAGTTCGCCCGCCAGCAGTTTAATCAGTGTGGACTTACCCGCGCCATTACGCCCGAGCAGACCGATGCGAGAACCCGGCACCAGGTTGAGCTTGATGGAGTCGAGAATAATGCGCTCGCCGTAGCCGGCGCTGACCTTCTCCATCTTCAGCAATGGGTTAGGCAGGCTTTCCGGGGCGCGGAAGCTAAAGTGGAACGGGTTATCCACGTGCGCAGGGGCAATCATCTCCATGCGCTCGAGCATCTTGATGCGGCTCTGGGCCTGTTTGGCTTTGGAGGCTTTGGCCTTAAAGCGATCAACAAAGCTTTGCAGATGGGCAACGCGCTGCTGCTGGCTTTCGTACATCGCCTGCTGCTGTGACAGGCGTGTGGCGCGCTGGCGCTCGAACGAGCTGTAGTTGCCCGTATATTCGAACATCGATTCCTGTTCGATATGAATGATTTTATCGACGACCGGATCGAGGAAGTCGCGGTCGTGGGAGATCAGGATCAACGTGCCCTGATAGCTTTTCAGCCATTTTTCCAGCCAGATCACCGCGTCGAGATCGAGGTGGTTGGTCGGTTCATCGAGGAGCAGCAGATCCGAGCGGCAGACCAGCGCTTGCGCGAGGTTCAGGCGCATACGCCAGCCGCCGGAGAAATCGCTCACCGGGCGCTCTAACTGCTCGTTGCTGAAGCCCAGACCGTGCAGCAGGCTGGAGGCGCGCGAGCGAATGGTCCAGGCGTCGATGGCGTCGAGCTTGCCGTGAACGGTGGCGATGGCGTGGCCGTCGTTACGCTCGTTGGCGGCGTTCAGCTCGGCTTCCAGCTTGCGGTATTCGCGGTCGCCGTCAATGACATAGTCGAGCGCCGGAACGCTCAGGGCAGGGGTTTCCTGGTTAACCCAGGCCAGCTGCCAGTTTCCCGGATAGGTGAAGCTCCCTGCATCGGCGCTCATCTCGTTTTTCAGAAGCGACAGCAGAGTGGATTTGCCGCAGCCGTTTTTGCCCACCAGACCGACTTTTTGCCCAGGGTTAATGGTGGCTGTAGCGTTGTCCAGCAGGACGCGTACGCCGCGACGAATTTGTAACGAGGAGAAAACAATCATAGAGCGCCGTGTGTTCCGACTATGTTAAGTTGTCATTATAATGGAGTTAAATGTTGTACCGCGCCTGACGCGGGAGTGCCATGTTAGCCCAAAATGGCAATGATGACGACCCGGGAGGGGAATGATGTCCCAGACAGCAAAAGTGCTGCTGCTGTATGCCCATCCGGAATCACAGGACTCGGTCGCTAACCGGGTTTTGCTCAAACCGGCTCGACAACTCAGCAATGTGACGGTGCACGACCTGTACGCGCACTATCCTGATTTTTTTATTGATATTCCACACGAACAGGAACTGTTGCGTCAGCATGATGTGATTGTGTTCCAGCATCCGCTCTATACCTACAGCTGTCCGGCGTTGCTGAAAGAGTGGCTGGACCGGGTATTGACCCGCGGCTTTTCCAGTGGACCAGGGGGAAACCAGCTGGCGGGAAAGTACTGGCGGAGTGTCATCACGACCGGTGAACCCGAGAGCGCCTACCGTCACGACGGGCTAAACCGCTATCCCATGAGCGATATTCTGCGCCCTTTTGAATTGACAGCGGCCATGTGCCGTATGCAGTGGATGAGCCCGATTGTGGTCTATTGGGCGCGCCGCCAGCCCTCAAAAGAGCTGGCGAATCATGCCAAAGCCTATGGCGACTGGCTGGCCTCACCGATTCTGACAGGAGGCCGCTGATGGAAGGTTCTGATCTGTTACTGGCTGGTGTGTTGTTCCTCTTCGCGGCGGTTGTGGCCGTGCCGCTGGCCTCCCGGCTGGGTATCGGCGCGGTACTGGGCTATCTGCTGGCAGGTATCGCAATAGGCCCGTGGGGGCTTGGATTTATAAGCGACGTGGATGAAATCCTCCACTTCTCTGAGCTGGGTGTGGTCTTCCTGATGTTTATCATTGGGCTGGAGCTGAATCCGGCGAAGCTCTGGCACCTGCGGCGCTCGATTTTTGGCGTGGGTGCCGCACAGGTGCTGTTCAGCGCGGTGATCCTCGCTGGATTACTGATGTTGACCGAGTTCAAGTGGCAGGCGGCGGTGATCGGCGGGATTGGTCTGGCGATGTCTTCGACGGCGATGGCGCTGCAGCTGATGCGCGATAAGGGGATGAATCGCAACGAGTCGGGACAGCTCGGTTTTTCCGTTTTGCTGTTTCAGGATTTAGCGGTGATCCCTGCGTTAGCGCTGGTGCCGCTGCTCGCCGGATCTGGCGACGATCATTTCGACTGGATGAAAGTTGGCATGAAGGTGCTGGCGTTTGCAGGCATGCTGATTGGCGGGCGTTACCTGCTGCGTCCGGTGTTTCGCTTTATTGCGGCGTCTGGCGTGCGGGAAGTATTTACCGCGGCGACGCTGCTGCTGGTGTTGGGTTCCGCGCTGTTTATGGATGCGCTGGGGCTGTCGATGGCGCTGGGGACATTTATAGCGGGCGTCCTGCTGGCAGAGAGTGAATATCGTCACGAGCTGGAGATTGCCATCGATCCCTTTAAGGGGCTGCTGTTAGGGCTGTTCTTTATCTCTGTAGGCATGGCGCTCAACCTTGGCGTGCTCTACACCCATCTGCTGTGGGTGGTGATCAGCGTCGCGGTGCTGGTGGCGGTGAAAACCGGCGTGCTTTACGCCCTGGCGCGGATTTACGGCCTCCGAAGTTCTGAGCGCATGCAGTTCGCGGGCGTGCTAAGTCAGGGGGGAGAGTTCGCATTTGTGCTCTTCTCCACAGCATCGTCCCAGCGTTTATTTCAGGATGATCAGATGGCGCTGCTGCTGGTGACGGTCACCCTGTCGATGATGACCACGCCGCTGCTGATGAAGCTGATTGATAAATCCCTGTCGCGCCGCTTTAATCCGCCGGAAGACGAAGCGGAAACACCATGGGTGGAAGATGATAAACCACAGGTAATTGTGGTGGGGTTTGGCCGTTTTGGGCAGGTCATTGGCCGTTTGCTGATGGCCAATGAGATGCGTATTACGGTGCTGGAGCGTGATATCAGCGCAGTAAATCTGATGCGCAAATACGGTTATAAAGTCTATTACGGCGATGCGACGCAGCTTGAGTTGCTGCGTTCAGCAGGTGCCGAGGCCGCAGAGTCGATCGTCATCACCTGTAATGAACCGGAAGATACGATGAAGCTGGTGGAGCTGTGTCAGCAGCATTTCCCGCATCTGCATATTCTGGCGCGTGCCAGAGGGCGCGTGGAAGCCCATGAGCTGTTACAGGCGGGGGTGAAAAACTTCTCGCGTGAGACGTTTTCCAGCGCCCTTGAGCTAGGCCGTAAGACGCTGGTTTCGCTGGGGATGCATCCGCACCAGGCGCTGCGCGCCCAGCTGCATTTCCGCAGGCTTGATATGCGTATGCTGCGCGAGTTAATGCCCGTCCATAGCGATACGGCGCAAATCTCCCGCGTGCGAGAAGCTCGCCGTGAGCTGGAAGAGATTTTCCAGCGTGAGATGCAGAAGGAACGGCGTCAGCTGGATGGCTGGGATGAATTTGAATAGGGGAAAAAGTATGGCAGTTCGTAAACGTTTTATTGCAGGCGCAAAATGCCCGTCCTGCCAGGCGCAAGATACCCTGGCCATGTGGCGCGAGAATAATATCGATATTGTTGAGTGTGTTAAGTGCGGGCACCAGATGCGCGAGGCGGACAAAGAGGTTCGCGAGCATGTTCGCAAAGAAGAGCAAGTGATCGGCATTTTTCATCCGGACTAGCGATATGCCCTCAGATTTTTTAAGCTAAAGGGTACACGGGTGCAGATTTCCGCTACAATCTGCGCCAGCAATTTTCCCACGCTCAGGAGATATCATGAAAGTAGCAAAAGACCTGGTGGTCAGCCTGGCCTATCAGGTACGTACAGAAGACGGTGTGTTGGTTGATGAGTCTCCGGTGAGTGCGCCGCTGGACTACCTGCATGGTCACGGTTCCCTGATTTCCGGCCTGGAAAACGCGCTGGAAGGTCATGTTGTTGGCGACAAATTTGATGTTGCTGTAGGCGCGAATGACGCTTACGGTCAGTACGACGATAATCTGGTTCAGCGCGTTCCTAAAGACGTGTTCATGGGCGTTGACGAGCTGCAGGTTGGCATGCGTTTCCTGGCTGAAACTGACCAGGGTCCAGTACCTGTTGAAATCACAGAAGTTGAAGACGAGCACGTTGTGGTTGACGGTAACCACATGCTGGCTGGCCAGAACCTGAAATTCAACGTTGAAGTTATCGCGATTCGTGAAGCGACTGCTGAAGAGCTGGCTCATGGCCACGTTCACGGTGCAAATGGTCACGACCACGATCACGACCATGACGGTTGCTGCGGTGGTCACGGCCACGATCATGACCACGGTCATGAGCACGGCAAAGGCGGTTGTGGTGGTAACGGCGGTTGCGGCTGCCACTAAATCACCGGCGTCTTTCGAGCCGCAGAGACGTTGACTGCGTTTTCCAGTCCCGGTGGTAGAGTGTTCTATGCTCTCGGGAATGTTCTAACCAGTCATCTTTCTGCAACGCGTATGACCGGGTAATTTAGCAGTGTCGCAGGCACAAAAAAGCGGGAAATATTCCCGCTTTTTTTATGCCTCAATAGTGAGGTGGGGGCGTCTCTTCTGCCTGTGAGGCGATATGTGACGACTGTGTCGCTTTCACTTTTTCCGTAAGCAGGCGCAGAAGATCGCGCAGTTTGGCCATTTCCAGTTCGTGAGCCGTCACCGTCTGGTTCAGCTCATCGATGGTCACTTCCTGAAAAGCCAGGCGGCTTTCCAGCTCGGCCAGCCGCGCTTCCAATGTCGTATTTTGCATGATTGACCTCTCTGTGATTTCGCACGCCAGGGGCGTTGGCGGCGGCGAATTTTACCCGAGTTTACTCCTCTGTAAAGCATCCTGCCTTAATGCAAGAAACTTATTTAAACAAAAATAGTCTGAAAAGAAGCGAGTTTAGGGAGAGTCTGTCTGTAGATTTCTTCTTCAACGTTCTATAGTACGCTTCTCATATACGTTTAACGCTGGGGTGAGAGGCCCCGGTCCTGGAGAAATGGATGAAATCACTGTTTAAAGTAACGCTGCTGGCGACCACGATGGCCGTCGCACTGAATGCGCCGCTCTCTTTCGCTGCTGATACCGCTGCGAAGCCTGCTGCAAGCGCAGACAGTAAAGCTGCGTTCAAAAATGACGACCAGAAATCAGCCTATGCGCTGGGCGCATCTCTGGGCCGTTACATGGAAAACTCTCTCAAAGAGCAAGAGAAACTGGGCATCAAACTGGATAAAGACCAGCTGATCGCCGGGGTTCAGGATGCGTTTGCAAACAAGAGCAAACTGTCTGACCAGGAAATCGAACAGACCCTGCAGGCTTTTGAAGCTCGCGTGAAAGGTGCTGCTCAGGGCAAGATGGAACAAGACGCAAAAGACAACGAAGCGAAAGGCAAAGCCTACCGCGATACTTTTGCTAAAGAGAAGGGTGTGAAAACCTCTTCTACCGGTCTGCTGTACAAAGTAGAGAAAGCCGGTACTGGCGATGCGCCTAAAGACAGCGATACCGTAGTTGTGAACTACAAAGGTACCCTGATCGACGGTAAAGAGTTCGATAACTCTTATACCCGTGGTGAACCGCTCTCCTTCCGTCTTGACGGTGTTATCCCAGGCTGGACCGAAGGCCTGAAAAACATCAAGAAAGGCGGCAAAATTCAGCTGGTAATCCCACCGGATCTGGCTTACGGCAAAACGGGCGTTCCGGGTATTCCGGCTAACTCCACTCTGGTCTTCAATGTTGAGCTGCTGGACATCAAACCAGCACCGAAGGCAGATGCCAAACCAGATGCTGCTGCAGATGATAAAGCTGCAGACGCAGCGAAGAAGTAAAACGCTGAAAACCGCCGCCTTTAAGGCGGCGGTTTTTTTATTGTGGGGCAGATATAATTAACACTGGAAAGCGTTACCTACGCTGTATTAATTTAGTTGTCCGTGTAAATATGAGCCTGCCCTGACAACCTAATGACAGGCTCCTGAAAAGGAGTGTTTTTTTCATGTCCAGGTCGCTTTTAACCAACGAAACCAGTGAACTCGATTTGCTGGATCAACGTCCTTTCGATCAGACCGACTTCGATATTCTCAAATCCTACGAAGCGGTGGTGGACGGGTTAGCGATGCTCATTGGCTCCCACTGCGAAATCGTATTGCACTCCCTGCAAGATCTGAAATGTTCCGCCATCCGCATTGCTAATGGTGAGCACACTGGCCGCAAAATTGGATCGCCAATTACCGACCTTGCACTGCGTATGCTGCACGACATGACCGGCGCGGACAGCAGCGTCTCCAAATGTTATTTCACTCGTGCCAAAAGCGGCGTTCTGATGAAGTCAGAAACGATCGCCATCCGTAACCGCGAGCACCGCGTAATCGGACTGCTGTGTATCAACATGAACCTTGATGTGCCGTTCTCTCAAATCATGAGCACCTTTATTCCGCCTGAAACGCCGGAAGTGAACTCGTCGGTGAACTTTGCGTCTTCCGTTGAAGACCTCGTCACCCAGACGCTGGAGTTCACCATCGAAGAGGTTAATGCCGATCGCAACGTATCGAACAACGCTAAGAACCGTCAGATCGTGCTGAACCTCTATGAAAAAGGCATTTTCGATATTAAAGATGCGATTAACCAGGTGGCAGATCGCCTGAACATTTCCAAGCACACGGTTTATCTTTACATCCGCCAGTTCAAAAGCGGTGATTTCCTGGGACAAGAGAAGTAATGCGTTTTGCCATCATGGTGACAGGCCCGGCTTACGGCACTCAGCAGGCCAGTAGCGCTTTTCAATTTTCCGAGGCGTTGTTGGCTGCCGGGCATCAGCTGAGCAGTGTCTTTTTCTACCGGGAAGGGGTCTACAACGCTAACCAGCTGACCTCGCCTGCGTCGGATGAGTTTGATCTGGTGCGCGGCTGGCAGAAACTTAATGAGTTACAGGGCGTCGAGCTGCACATCTGTGTCGCGGCGGCGTTGCGTCGCGGTGTGACGGATGAAGCCGAAGCAGAGCGTATTGGCCTTGCCGGGGCGAATCTCCAGCCTGGCTTTTCCCTCAGTGGCTTAGGCGCGCTGGCTCAAGCGGCGTTGACCTGCGATCGGATGGTACAATTCTGATGAACCGCGTTGCCTTTGTATTTACTTCTGCCCCTCACGGCAGTGCAGCTGGCAGGGAAGGGCTTGATGCGCTTTTAGCGACCTCGGCTCTGACGGAAGATATCGGTGTCTTCTTTATCGGTGATGGCGTGCTCCAGCTTTTGGCCGGGCAACAGCCTCAGCAGATTTTGGCGCGTGACTATATTGCGACCTTCAAAGTTCTGCCCCTGTACGACATCGAGACTTTCTGGGTCTGTGCGGCATCGCTAAAAGAGCGAGGGCTGGATGTAAACACCGCTATGGTTCTGGATGTGACCGTCGTCGCGCCCGAGGTGTTACGTGAACAACTCTCTCAATATCATACTGTTCTGACTTTCTGAGGCCGTCATGCTCCATACCTTAAGCCACTCTCCGTGGCAGTGCGATATCGACGGGTTGCTGAGAATGCTGGCCGACGGCGACGACCTGCTGCTGATTCAGGACGGCGTGCTGGCCGCAATTGAAGGCAGCCGCTTTGTTGAAATGCTCAATAATGCCCCCATTACTGTCTCTGCGCTAAAGGAAGACATTGATGCACGCGGCCTTGCTGCTCAAATTTCAGCCAAAATCGACGTGGTTAGCTATACTGATTTCGTCAATCTCTCAGTGAAACACACAACTCAAATGAGTTGGTGAGGTGAGATCGCTGTATATTTCTTGACACCTTTTCGGCGTGGCCCTAAAATTTCGCGTCCTCATATTGTATGAGGCGATTTATTACGTGTTTACGAAGCAAAAGCTAAAACCAGGAGCTATTTAATGGCAACAGTTAACCAGCTGGTACGCAAACCACGCGCTCGCAAAGTTGCAAAAAGCAACGTGCCTGCGCTGGAAGCCTGCCCGCAGAAACGTGGCGTATGTACTCGTGTATATACCACCACTCCTAAGAAACCAAACTCCGCACTGCGTAAAGTATGCCGTGTGCGTTTGACCAACGGTTTTGAAGTGACTTCCTACATCGGTGGTGAAGGTCACAACCTGCAGGAACACTCCGTGATCCTGATCCGTGGCGGTCGTGTAAAAGACCTTCCGGGTGTTCGTTATCACACCGTTCGTGGTGCGCTCGACTGCTCCGGCGTTAAAGACCGTAAGCAAGCTCGCTCCAAGTATGGCGTGAAGCGTCCTAAGGCTTAATGGTTCTCCGTTAAGTAAGGCCAAACTGATTTATCTTAATGTCAAACTAAACTCTTTGAGTTTTGGACAATCCTGAATTAACAACGGAGTATTCCCATGCCACGTCGTCGCGTCATTGGTCAGCGTAAAATCCTTCCAGATCCTAAGTTCGGATCAGAACTGCTGGCAAAATTTGTAAATATCCTGATGGTAGATGGTAAAAAATCTACTGCAGAAGCAATCGTATACAGCGCGCTGGAGACCCTGGCTCAGCGTTCTGGTAAAAATGAACTGGAAGCTTTCGAAGTCGCTCTCGACAACGTTCGCCCAACCGTAGAAGTTAAGTCCCGCCGCGTTGGTGGTTCTACTTATCAGGTTCCAGTTGAAGTTCGTCCGGTTCGTCGTAATGCTCTGGCAATGCGTTGGATCGTTGAAGCTGCTCGTAAACGCGGTGATAAATCCATGGCTCTGCGTCTGGCGAACGAACTTTCTGATGCTGCAGACAACAAAGGTACTGCAGTTAAGAAACGTGAAGACGTTCACCGTATGGCAGAAGCCAACAAGGCGTTCGCACACTACCGTTGGTAATCCCTTCGGAGTCATAGTCACCAGGCGGGCGCTTCAGAGAAGCCGCCCGCTCTGGGTTACTTAACTGAACGCCAAAGAATCAAACGAGGAATCAAATGGCTCGTACAACACCCATCGCACGCTACCGTAACATCGGTATCAGTGCGCACATCGACGCCGGTAAAACCACTACTACCGAACGTATTCTGTTCTACACCGGTGTAAACCATAAAATCGGTGAAGTTCATGACGGCGCAGCTACCATGGACTGGATGGAACAGGAGCAGGAGCGTGGTATTACCATCACCTCCGCAGCGACTACTGCATTCTGGTCAGGTATGGCTAAGCAGTATGAACCGCATCGCGTAAACATCATCGACACCCCGGGGCACGTTGACTTCACCATCGAAGTTGAACGTTCCATGCGTGTTCTTGATGGTGCAGTAATGGTTTACTGCGCAGTTGGTGGTGTTCAGCCACAGTCTGAAACCGTATGGCGTCAGGCTAATAAATACAAAGTTCCACGCATCGCGTTCGTTAACAAAATGGACCGTATGGGTGCTAACTTCCTGAAAGTTGTTGGTCAGATCAAAACCCGTCTGGGCGCGACTCCGGTTCCGCTTCAGCTGGCAATTGGTGCTGAAGAAGGTTTCACCGGTGTTGTTGACCTGGTGAAAATGAAAGCCATCAACTGGAACGAAGAAGATGCAGGCGTCACCTTCGTTTATGAAGATATTCCAGCAGACATGCAGGACCTGGCCGACGAATGGCACCAGAACCTGATCGAGTCCGCTGCTGAAGCTTCAGAAGAGCTGATGGAGAAATACCTGGGTGGTGAAGAACTGACTGAAGAAGAGATCAAGAAAGCTCTGCGTCAGCGCGTTCTGAACAACGAAATCATCCTGGTAACCTGTGGTTCTGCGTTCAAGAACAAAGGTGTTCAGGCAATGCTGGATGCGGTAATTGATTACCTGCCATCTCCAGTAGATGTTCCTGCGATCAACGGTATCCTGGACGACGGTAAAGACACTCCGGCTGAACGTCACGCAAGTGATGACGAGCCGTTTGCTGCACTGGCGTTCAAAATCGCTACCGACCCGTTCGTGGGTAACCTGACGTTCTTCCGCGTGTACTCTGGCGTGGTTAACTCCGGTGACACCATCCTGAACTCCGTGAAAGCTGCACGTGAACGTTTCGGTCGTATCGTACAGATGCACGCGAACAAACGTGAAGAGATCAAAGAAGTTCGCGCAGGCGACATCGCTGCGGCTATCGGTCTGAAAGACGTGACTACTGGTGACACCCTGTGTAACCCAGATCACCCGATCATTCTGGAGCGTATGGAGTTCCCTGAGCCAGTAATCTCTATCGCCGTTGAACCAAAAACCAAAGCTGACCAGGAAAAAATGGGTCTGGCTCTGGGCCGTCTGGCTAAAGAAGACCCATCATTCCGCGTATGGACTGATGAAGAATCTAACCAGACTATCATCGCTGGTATGGGTGAACTGCACCTCGACATCATCGTTGACCGTATGAAGCGTGAATTCAACGTTGAAGCTAACGTGGGTAAACCTCAGGTTGCTTACCGCGAAGCGATTCGTGCGAAAGTTACCGATGTTGAAGGTAAACACGCTAAGCAGTCTGGTGGTCGTGGTCAGTACGGTCATGTTGTTATCGACATGTACCCACTGGAGCCGGGCTCAAATCCGAAAGGTTACGAGTTCATCAACGACATCAAAGGTGGTGTAATTCCTGGCGAATACATCCCTGCCGTTGATAAAGGTATCCAAGAGCAGCTGAAGTCTGGCCCTCTGGCAGGTTACCCGGTAGTAGATCTCGGCGTGCGTCTGCACTTCGGTTCTTACCATGACGTTGACTCCTCTGAACTGGCGTTTAAACTGGCCGCTTCTATCGCCTTCAAAGATGGCTTTAAGAAAGCGAAACCAGTTCTGCTTGAGCCTATCATGAAGGTTGAAGTAGAGACTCCGGAAGAGAACACCGGTGACGTTATCGGTGACCTTAGCCGTCGTCGTGGTCAGCTGAAAGGTCAGGAATCTAACGCTACTGGCGTTCAGATTCATGCTGAAGTTCCGTTGTCAGAAATGTTCGGGTACGCAACTCAGCTGCGTTCTCTGACTAAAGGTCGTGCATCTTACTCCATGGAATTCCTGAAGTATGATGATGCGCCGAACAACGTTGCTCAGGCCGTAATCGAAGCCCGTGGCAAATAAGCCTCAGGTTTAAAAACCAAAATCCCGTGTCCCCTCGGTGAGGGGGCACTATAGTAAGGAATATAGCCGTGTCTAAAGAAAAATTTGAACGTACAAAACCGCACGTCAACGTTGGTACTATCGGCCACGTTGACCATGGTAAAACTACCCTGACTGCTGCAATCACTACCGTTCTGGCTAAAACCTACGGTGGTTCTGCTCGTGCATTCGATCAGATCGATAACGCACCAGAAGAAAAAGCTCGTGGTATCACCATCAACACTTCCCACGTTGAATATGACACCCCGACTCGCCACTACGCACACGTAGACTGCCCGGGCCACGCCGACTATGTTAAAAACATGATCACCGGCGCTGCTCAGATGGATGGCGCAATCCTGGTTGTTGCTGCGACTGACGGCCCTATGCCTCAGACTCGTGAGCACATCCTGCTGGGTCGTCAGGTTGGCGTTCCTTTCATCATCGTGTTCCTGAACAAATGCGACATGGTTGATGACGAAGAGCTGCTGGAACTGGTTGAAATGGAAGTTCGTGAACTTCTGTCCCAGTACGACTTCCCAGGTGATGATACTCCAATCATCCGTGGTTCTGCTCTGAAAGCGCTGGAAGGCGAAGCAGAGTGGGAAGCTAAAATCGTTGAGCTGGCTGGCTTCCTGGATTCTTACATCCCAGAACCAGAGCGTGCGATTGACAAGCCGTTCCTGCTGCCTATCGAAGACGTATTCTCCATCTCCGGCCGTGGTACTGTTGTTACCGGTCGTGTAGAGCGCGGTATCGTTAAAGTTGGCGAAGAAGTTGAAATCGTTGGTATCAAAGAGACTGCTAAGTCTACCTGTACTGGCGTTGAAATGTTCCGCAAACTGCTGGACGAAGGCCGTGCTGGTGAGAACGTTGGTGTTCTGCTGCGTGGTATCAAACGTGAAGAAATCGAACGTGGTCAGGTACTGGCTAAGCCAGGCTCTATCAAGCCGCACACCAAATTCGAATCTGAAGTTTACATCCTGTCCAAAGATGAAGGCGGCCGTCATACTCCGTTCTTCAAAGGCTACCGTCCACAGTTCTACTTCCGTACAACTGACGTGACCGGTACCATCGAACTGCCAGAAGGCGTAGAGATGGTAATGCCAGGCGACAACATCAAAATGGTTGTTACCCTGATCCACCCAATCGCGATGGATGACGGTCTGCGTTTCGCAATCCGTGAAGGCGGCCGTACTGTTGGTGCGGGCGTTGTTGCTAAAGTTCTGGGCTAATTACTCGTTAATTAGTTTTGAATAAAAAAAGGGCGCTTCGGCGCCCTTTTTTGTGTCCTGAATTCTTTGCCCGTCACAATTATTCGCATTTTTTGTTAGCTGCCGACGCGCCCAGGAACGGATGTGCTATTGTAATCATAATTATTCTCACTTACACTTTGATCATAAATTGAGCGGGAGTTTTTATGTACGTTTGTTTGTGTAATGGTGTGAGTGACAAAAAAATACGTCAGGCCGTTCGCCAGTTTCACCCTCAGTCTTTCCAGCAGCTTCGAAAATTTGTTCCAGTAGGAAATCAATGCGGTAAGTGCGTTCGTGCGGCGCGCGAGATAATGCAGGACGAATTGACGCAGATCCCGGAATACAAAGAGATCGCCTGAGGCTCTATCTTTTTTTTGACATCCCTGTAGCCCCATCTACGCTTCAATAAGTGGAAGCGGAGGGACTATATAATGAAAGGTGATGTTAAAATCATAAGTTATCTCAATAAATTATTGGGAAATGAGCTTGTCGCAATCAATCAGTATTTTCTCCATGCGAGAATGTTCAAAAATTGGGGCCTGACGCGCCTCAATGATGTCGAATACCATGAATCCATCGATGAGATGAAACATGCCGATAAATACATCGAGCGTATTCTATTTCTCGAAGGTATCCCGAATTTGCAGGATCTCGGGAAGCTGGGTATTGGTGAAGATGTCGAAGAAATGCTGCAATCCGATCTCCGTCTTGAACTTGAAGGGGCGAAGGATCTTCGTGAAGCCATTGCCTACGCTGACAGCGTTCATGATTACGTCAGCCGTGACATGATGATCACCATTCTGGCTGACGAAGAGGGCCATATCGACTGGCTGGAAACCGAGCTGGACCTCATCGGAAAAATTGGTCTGCAAAACTACCTGCAATCTCAGATCAAAGTGGCAGACTGAGTAAGCTCTGCCAACCCGACACTAAACCTGCTGCCGCCAGAAATGGGCCAAACGGTAGTGGGTTTTTATGTATCTGTTGTCCCGGTTTCATGACCATCTGAATCAGCACAAAGCTTATTGCCAGAATTGCAGCAGACAAGGCTATCGCCGGAAGAACGCACCAGCCGTGCCAGGCGCCTAACGCAGCAAGATACTTCACATCTCCATATCCTAGCCCTTCTCGTTTAAACACCATACGTTAACCCCAATAAATACAGGCAAAGCCGATGTATCCCGCCATCGCACCCATTACGGCGCTGGCGAGAAAATCAGGATGGATAGTGAGATGGAAAAGAAGGCCTGTCCAAAGTAATGGACAAAGGTATTTGTCGGGTAAAAGGCCTGAGCGAATATCTTCGCGCACGAGAAGACAGGTCAAGATTGCATAGAGCATCAGAAAGGGAAGGGCGGTTAGCATGGTTTAAGCCTCAGAAAGTATCGCAGCGCTATCCTCTTCCGGGCGTTATTGCAGGGCAAACAGCAAAAGTTGTCTTTGCGTGAAGCCTTCCAGCGAATCACGCTAGCTCGACACGCTTTGCAATCCGATGTCGAGCGGCTACGCAAAACCCACCACGAGAGCCTGTTTTATAAACTGCACTTGCGTTGTGGTCAGATTTACGTATAATGCGCGGGCTTGTCGTAATTGACAGCTGGTTCAATCTGAACCTGAGTAACACTGTTTTTCGTTACTCAACAATGCTCCCAATTGGGGGGCTACGTAAGAACGGTTACACTCTCCCATCAATCGTAATGGGTTTGAGTAGTAATCATTTTCGTTTATAAAATAATTGGAGCTCTGGTCTCATGCAGAACCAAAGAATCCGTATCCGCCTGAAAGCGTTTGATCATCGTCTTATCGATCAATCAACCGCGGAAATCGTCGAGACTGCTAAGCGCACTGGTGCGCAAGTCCGTGGTCCGATCCCGCTGCCGACCCGCAAAGAGCGTTTTACCGTTCTGATCTCTCCGCACGTTAACAAAGATGCGCGTGATCAGTACGAAATTCGTACTCATAAGCGTCTGGTTGACATCGTTGAGCCAACTGAGAAAACCGTTGATGCTCTGATGCGTCTGGATCTGGCTGCCGGTGTAGACGTGCAGATCAGCCTGGGTTAATCAGGTCATCGAGCGATTGAGAGGTTGAAACAATGATTGGTTTAGTCGGTAAAAAAGTGGGTATGACCCGCATCTTCACTGAAGATGGCGTTTCTATCCCAGTAACCGTAATCGAAGTTGAAGCAAACCGCGTTACTCAGGTTAAAGACCTGGCTAACGATGGCTACCGTGCTGTTCAGGTTACTACCGGTGCTAAAAAAGCTAACCGTGTAACCAAGCCGGAGGCTGGTCACTTCGCTAAAGCTGGCGTTGAAGCTGGCCGTGGTCTGTGGGAATTCCGTCTTGCTGAAGGCGAAGAGTTCACCGTAGGTCAGGACATTAGCGTTGAGCTGTTTGCTGAAGTTAAAAAAGTTGACGTAACCGGTACCTCTAAAGGTAAAGGTTTTGCTGGTACCGTTAAGCGCTGGAACTTCCGTACCCAGGACGCTACCCACGGTAACTCCTTGTCTCACCGCGTTCCGGGTTCTATCGGTCAGAACCAGACTCCGGGCAAAGTGTTTAAAGGCAAGAAAATGGCAGGTCAGCTGGGTAACGAACGTGTAACTGTTCAGAGCCTGGACGTAGTACGTGTTGACGCTGAGCGCAACCTGCTGCTGGTTAAAGGTGCTGTTCCCGGTGCAACCGGTAGCGACCTGATCGTTAAACCAGCTGTGAAGGCGTAAGGGGATAGCAATGGAATTAGTATTGAAAGACGCGCAGAGCGCGCTGACTGTTTCCGAAACTACCTTCGGTCGTGATTTCAACGAAGCGCTGGTTCACCAGGTTGTAGTTGCTTATGCAGCTGGTGCTCGTCAGGGTACTCGTGCTCAGAAGACTCGTGCTGAAGTAACTGGTTCCGGCAAAAAGCCGTGGCGCCAGAAAGGTACCGGCCGTGCGCGTTCAGGTTCTATCAAGAGCCCGATCTGGCGTTCCGGTGGCGTGACCTTCGCTGCTCGCCCGCAGGACCACAGTCAAAAAGTAAACAAAAAGATGTACCGCGGCGCGCTGAAAAGCATTCTGTCCGAACTGGTACGTCAGGATCGTCTGATCGTTGTCGAGACGTTCTCTGTAGAAGCGCCTAAAACTAAGCTGCTGGCACAGAAACTGAAAGACATGGCTCTGGAAGATGTGCTGATCATCACCGGTGAGCTGGACGAAAACCTGTTCCTGGCTGCGCGCAACCTGCACAAGGTTGACGTACGCGATGCAACTGGTATCGACCCGGTTAGCCTGATCGCCTTCGACAAAGTCGTAATGACTGCTGATGCTGTTAAGCAAGTTGAGGAGATGCTGGCATGATTCGTGAAGAACGTCTGCTGAAGGTGCTTCGTGCACCGCACGTTTCTGAAAAAGCGTCTGCTGCGATGGAAAAAACAAATACCATCGTTCTCAAAGTTGCTAAAGACGCGACCAAAGCAGAAATCAAAGCTGCTGTGCAGAAACTGTTTGAAGTCGAAGTCGAAGTCGTTAACACCCTGGTCGTTAAAGGGAAAGTTAAACGTCACGGACAGCGTATCGGTCGTCGTAGCGACTGGAAAAAAGCTTACGTCACCCTGAAGGAAGGCCAGAATCTGGACTTCGTCGGCGGCGCTGAGTAAGTCGGAGGAGTAATACAATGGCAGTTGTTAAATGTAAACCGACATCTCCGGGTCGTCGCCACGTCGTTAAAGTGGTCAACCCAGAGCTGCACAAGGGCAAACCTTTTGCTCCGCTGGTTGAAAAAAACAGCAAATCCGGTGGTCGTAACAACAATGGCCGTATCACCACTCGTCACATCGGTGGTGGTCACAAGCAGGCTTATCGTATTGTTGACTTCAAACGCAACAAAGACGGTATCCCGGCAATTGTTGAGCGTCTTGAGTACGATCCGAACCGTTCCGCGAACATCGCGCTGGTTCTGTACAAAGATGGCGAACGCCGTTACATCCTGGCCCCTAAAGGCCTGAAAGCTGGCGACCAGATTCAGTCTGGCGTTGATGCTGCAATCAAAGCAGGTAACACCCTGCCGATGCGCAATATCCCGGTTGGTTCTACCGTTCATAACGTAGAAATGAAACCAGGTAAAGGCGGTCAGCTGGCACGTTCCGCTGGTACTTACGTTCAGATCGTTGCTCGTGATGGTGCTTATGTCACCCTGCGTCTGCGTTCTGGTGAAATGCGTAAAGTAGAAGCAGACTGCCGTGCAACTCTGGGCGAAGTTGGCAATGCTGAGCATATGCTGCGCGTTCTGGGTAAAGCAGGTGCTGCACGCTGGCGTGGTGTTCGTCCTACCGTTCGCGGTACTGCGATGAACCCAGTCGACCACCCACATGGTGGTGGTGAAGGTCGTAACTTTGGTAAGCACCCTGTAACTCCATGGGGCGTTCAGACCAAAGGTAAGAAGACCCGCAGCAACAAGCGTACTGATAAATTTATCGTACGTCGCCGTAGCAAATAATTTTAGAGGATAAGCCATGCCACGTTCTCTCAAGAAAGGTCCTTTTATTGACCTGCACTTGCTGAAGAAGGTAGAGAAAGCGGTGGAAAGCGGAGACAAGAAGCCCCTGCGCACTTGGTCCCGTCGTTCAACGATCTTTCCTAACATGATCGGTTTGACCATCGCTGTCCATAATGGTCGTCAGCACGTTCCAGTCTTTGTTTCCGACGAAATGGTCGGTCATAAACTGGGTGAATTCGCACCGACTCGTACTTATCGCGGCCACGCTGCTGATAAAAAAGCGAAGAAGAAATAAGGTAGGAGGAAGAGATGGAAACTTTAGCTCAACATCGCCATGCTCGTTCTTCTGCTCAGAAGGTTCGCCTTGTTGCTGACCTGATTCGCGGTAAGAAAGTGTCGCAGGCCCTGGACATCCTGACCTATACCAACAAGAAAGCTGCGGTATTGGTCAAGAAAGTACTGGAATCTGCCATTGCTAACGCTGAACACAACGATGGCGCTGACATTGACGATCTGAAAGTTGCGAAAATCTTCGTAGACGAAGGCCCAAGCATGAAGCGCATTATGCCGCGTGCGAAAGGTCGTGCAGATCGCATCCTGAAGCGCACCAGCCACATTACTGTGGTTGTGTCCGATCGCTGAGACTCTGGAGACTAGCAATGGGTCAGAAAGTACATCCTAATGGTATTCGCCTGGGTATTGTAAAACCATGGAATTCAACCTGGTTTGCGAACACCAAAGAATTCGCTGACAACCTGGACAGCGATTTTAAAGTACGTCAGTACCTGACTAAGGAACTGGCTAAAGCGTCTGTATCTCGTATCGTTATCGAGCGTCCGGCTAAGAGCATTCGTGTGACTATTCACACCGCTCGCCCGGGTATCGTTATCGGTAAGAAAGGCGAAGACGTAGAAAAACTGCGCAAGGTCGTAGCGGATATCGCTGGCGTTCCTGCACAGATCAATATCGCTGAAGTTCGTAAGCCTGAACTGGACGCTAAATTGGTTGCTGACAGCATCACTTCACAGCTGGAACGTCGTGTTATGTTCCGTCGTGCTATGAAGCGTGCTGTACAGAACGCAATGCGTCTGGGCGCTAAAGGTATCAAAGTTGAAGTTAGCGGCCGTCTCGGCGGCGCGGAAATCGCACGTACCGAATGGTACCGCGAAGGTCGCGTACCGTTGCACACTCTGCGTGCTGACATCGACTACAACACCTCTGAAGCGCACACCACTTACGGTGTAATCGGCGTTAAGGTATGGATCTTCAAAGGTGAGATCCTGGGTGGTATGGCTGCTGTTGAACAACCGGAAAAACCGGCTGCGCAACCTAAAAAGCAGCAGCGTAAAGGCCGTAAATAAGGAGCGTCGCTGATGTTACAACCAAAGCGTACAAAATTCCGTAAAGTGCACAAAGGCCGCAACCGTGGTCTGGCGCAGGGTACGGATGTTAGCTTCGGCACTTTCGGTCTGAAAGCTGTTGGCCGTGGTCGTCTGACTGCACGTCAGATCGAAGCAGCACGTCGTGCAATGACCCGTGCAGTTAAGCGTCAAGGTAAAATCTGGATCCGTGTATTCCCGGACAAACCAATTACCGAGAAGCCGCTGGAAGTTCGTATGGGTAAAGGTAAAGGTAACGTGGAGTATTGGGTTGCCTTGATTCAGCCGGGTAAAGTCCTGTATGAAATGGACGGCGTACCGGAAGAGCTAGCCCGTGAAGCATTCGGCCTGGCAGCAGCGAAACTGCCGATTAAAACCACCTTTGTAACTAAGACGGTGATGTAATGAAAGCAAATGAGCTGCGTGAAAAAAGCGTTGAAGAGCTGAACGCTGAGCTGCTGAACCTGCTGCGTGAGCAGTTTAACCTCCGCATGCAGGCTGCAAGTGGCCAGCTGCAACAGACTCACCTGCTGAAGCAAGTGCGTCGTGATGTTGCACGCGTTAAGACTTTACTGACTCAGAAGGCGGGTGCGTAATGACCGATAAAATCCGTACTCTGCAAGGTCGTGTTGTTAGCGACAAAATGGAGAAATCCATTGTTGTTGCTATCGAACGCATTGTGAAACACCCGATCTACGGTAAATTCATCAAGCGTACGACCAAACTGCACGTACATGACGAGAACAACGAATGCGGTATCGGTGACGTGGTTGAAATCCGCGAATGCCGTCCGCTGTCCAAGACTAAGTCCTGGACGCTGGTTCGCGTTGTAGAGAAAGCCGTTCTGTAATACAGTTAGGCCTCTCAATACGAATACACGGCTCAGTAATGAGCCGTGTATTTTTTCTACCCATATTGTAGAACCGGTGTTATAATGCCGCGCCCTCGATATGGGGCTTTTCGACGACTCTGATTTTAGGGTCTCAGGTAGTAGTTGACATTAGCGGAGCACTAAAATGATCCAAGAACAGACTATGCTGACCGTCGCCGACAACTCCGGTGCACGTCGCGTAATGTGTATCAAGGTTCTGGGTGGCTCGCACCGTCGCTACGCAGGCGTAGGCGACATCATCAAGATCACCATCAAAGAAGCAATTCCACGTGGTAAGGTCAAGAAAGGTGATGTGCTGAAAGCGGTAGTGGTGCGCACCAGGAAGGGTGTTCGTCGCCCTGACGGTTCTGTCATTCGCTTCGATGGTAATGCATGCGTTATTTTAAACAATAACAGCGAGCAGCCTATCGGCACGCGTATCTTTGGGCCGGTAACTCGTGAACTTCGTACTGAAAAGTTCATGAAAATTATCTCTCTGGCACCAGAAGTACTCTAAGGAGCGAATCATGGCAGCGAAAATCCGTCGTGATGACGAAGTTATCGTGTTAACCGGTAAAGATAAAGGTAAACGCGGTAAAGTAAAAAATGTTCTGTCTTCCGGCAAGATCATTGTTGAAGGTATCAACCTGGTTAAGAAACATCAGAAGCCGGTTCCGGCCCTGAACCAACCAGGTGGCATCGTTGAAAAAGAAGCTGCAATTCAGGTTTCTAACGTTGCACTCTTCAACGCGGCAACCGGCAAGGCTGACCGTGTAGGCTTTAGATTCGAAGACGGCAAAAAAGTCCGTTTCTTCAAGTCTAACAGCGAAACTATCAAGTAATTTGGAGTAGTACGATGGCGAAACTGCATGATTACTACAAAGACGAAGTAGTTAGCAAACTCATGACTGAGTTTAACTACAATTCTGTCATGCAAGTCCCTCGGGTCGAGAAGATCACCCTGAACATGGGTGTTGGTGAAGCGATCGCTGACAAGAAACTGCTGGATAACGCAGCAGCTGATCTGACAGCAATCTCCGGTCAAAAGCCGTTGATCACCAAAGCACGCAAATCTGTTGCAGGCTTCAAAATCCGTCAGGGCTATCCGATCGGCTGTAAAGTAACTCTGCGTGGCGAACGCATGTGGGAGTTCCTTGAGCGCCTGATCTCTATTGCTGTTCCACGTATCCGTGACTTCCGTGGCTTGTCCGCTAAGTCATTCGATGGTCGTGGTAACTACAGCATGGGTGTCCGTGAGCAGATCATCTTCCCAGAGATCGACTACGATAAAGTCGACCGCGTGCGTGGTTTGGATATTACCATTACCACTACTGCGAACTCTGACGAAGAAGGCCGTGCTCTGCTGGCTGCCTTTGACTTCCCGTTCCGCAAGTAAGGTAGGGTTACTGAATGGCTAAGCAATCAATGAAAGCACGCGAAGTAAAGCGCGTAGCTTTAGCTGATAAATTCTTCGCTAAACGCGCTGAACTGAAAGCGATCATTTCTGATGTGAACGCTTCCGACGAAGATCGTTGGAACGCAGTTCTGAAGCTGCAGTCTCTGCCGCGTGATTCCAGCCCGTCTCGTCAGCGTAACCGCTGTCGTCAAACTGGTCGTCCGCACGCTTTCCTGCGGAAGTTCGGGTTGAGCCGTATTAAGGTCCGTGAAGCCGCTATGCGCGGTGAAATCCCGGGTCTGAAAAAGGCTAGCTGGTAATTGTCACCAATTGAATCACGGGAGTAAAGACAGATGAGCATGCAAGATCCGATCGCGGATATGCTGACCCGTATCCGTAACGGTCAGGCCGCGAACAAAGTTGCGGTCACCATGCCTTCCGCCAAGCTGAAAGTGGCAATTGCCAATGTGCTGAAGGAAGAAGGTTTTATCGAAGATTTTAAAGTTGAAGGCGACACCAAGCCGGAACTGGAACTTACTCTTAAGTATTTCCAGGGTAAAGCTGTTGTAGAAAGCATTCAGCGTGTCAGCCGCCCAGGCCTGCGCATCTATAAGAAAAAAGATGAGCTGCCTAAAGTTATGGCTGGTCTGGGTATCGCAGTTGTTTCTACCTCTAAAGGTGTTATGACTGATCGTGCAGCGCGCCAAGCTGGTCTTGGTGGCGAAATTATCTGCTACGTAGCCTAATCGGAGGAAAGAATGTCTCGTGTTGCTAAAGCACCGGTCGTCATTCCTGCCGGCGTTGATGTAAAAATCGACGGTCAGGTTATTACGATCAAAGGTAAAAACGGCGAGCTGACTCGTACCCTCAACAATGCTGTTGAAGTTAAACATGCAGATAATGCTCTGACCTTCGGTCCGCGTGATGGTTTCGTGGATGGATGGGCTCAGGCTGGTACCGCGCGTGCCCTGCTGAACTCAATGGTTGTTGGTGTTACCGAAGGCTTCACTAAAAAGCTTCAGCTGGTTGGTGTAGGTTATCGTGCAGCTATCAAAGGGAATGCAGTAGGCCTGTCTCTGGGCTTCTCTCACCCCGTTGAGCATCAGCTGCCTGCTGGTATCACTGCAGAATGTCCGTCTCAGACTGAAATCGTGCTGAAAGGCGCGGATAAACAGCTGATCGGTCAGGTTGCAGCAGACCTGCGCGCCTACCGTCGTCCTGAGCCTTATAAAGGCAAGGGTGTTCGTTACGCCGACGAAGTCGTGCGTACCAAAGAGGCTAAGAAGAAGTAAGGTAACACTATGGATAAGAAATCTGCTCGTATCCGTCGTGCGACCCGCGCACGCCGCAAGCTCAAAGAGCTGGGTGCAACTCGCCTGGTGGTACATCGTACCCCGCGTCATATTTACGCACAGGTCATTGCACCAAACGGTTCTGAAGTTCTGGTAGCTGCTTCTACTGTAGAAAAAGCTATTACTGAACAATTGAAGTACACCGGTAACAAAGACGCTGCTGCAGCTGTCGGTAAAGCTGTTGCTGAACGCGCTCTGGAAAAAGGCATCAAAGTCGTGTCCTTTGACCGTTCCGGGTTCCAATATCATGGTCGTGTCCAGGCACTGGCAGATGCTGCCCGTGAAGCTGGCCTTCAGTTCTAAGGTAGAGGTGTAAGATGGCTCACATCGAAAAACAAGCTGGCGAACTGCAGGAAAAGCTGATCGCGGTTAACCGCGTATCTAAAACCGTTAAAGGTGGTCGTATTTTCTCCTTCACAGCTCTGACTGTTGTTGGTGATGGTAATGGTCGCGTTGGTTTTGGTTACGGTAAAGCGCGTGAAGTTCCAGCAGCGATCCAGAAAGCGATGGAAAAAGCCCGTCGCAATATGATTAACGTCGCGCTGAACCACGGCACCCTGCAACACCCTGTTAAAGGTGTTCACACGGGTTCTCGTGTCTTCATGCAGCCGGCTTCAGAAGGTACCGGTATTATTGCCGGTGGTGCAATGCGCGCCGTTCTCGAAGTCGCTGGAGTTCATAACGTTCTGGCTAAAGCATATGGTTCCACCAACCCGATTAACGTGGTTCGTGCAACTATTGATGGCCTGGAAAATATGAATTCTCCAGAAATGGTCGCTGCCAAGCGTGGTAAATCCGTTGAAGAAATTCTGGGGTAATTGACCATGGCAAAGACTATTAAAATCACTCAAACCCGCAGTGCAATCGGTCGTCTGCCGAAACACAAGGCAACGCTGCTTGGCCTGGGTCTGCGTCGTATTGGTCATACCGTTGAGCGTGAGGATACTCCCGCTGTACGTGGTATGGTCAACGCGGTTTACTTCATGGTTAAAGTTGAGGAGTAAGAGATGCGTTTAAATACTCTGTCTCCAGCCGAAGGCTCTAAAAAGGCGGGTAAACGCCTTGGTCGTGGTATCGGTTCTGGCCTCGGTAAAACCGGTGGTCGTGGTCACAAAGGTCAGAACTCTCGTTCTGGCGGTGGCGTACGTCGCGGTTTCGAGGGTGGCCAGATGCCACTGTACCGTCGTCTGCCGAAATTCGGTTTCACCTCTCGCAAATCAGCGATTACAGCGGAAATCCGTCTGTCTGACCTGGCGAAAGTTGAAGGCGGCGTTGTAGACCTGAACACGCTGAAAGCAGCAAACATTATCGGTATCCAGATCGAGTTCGCGAAAGTGATCCTGGCTGGTGAAGTAACTACTCCGGTAACTGTTCGTGGCCTGCGTGTTTCTAAAGGCGCTCGTGCTGCTATCGAAGCTGCTGGCGGTAAAATTGAGGAATAAGTAGCAGATGGCTAAGCAACCGGGATTAGATTTTCAAAGTGCCAAGGGTGGATTTGGCGAACTGAAACGCAGACTTTTGTTTGTAGTTGGTGCGCTGATCGTTTTCCGTATTGGCTCTTTTATTCCGATCCCTGGTATCGATGCCGCTGTACTTGCCAAACTGCTTGAGCAACAGCGAGGCACCATCATTGAGATGTTTAACATGTTCTCTGGTGGTGCTCTCAGCCGTGCTTCTATCTTTGCACTGGGTATCATGCCGTATATTTCGGCATCTATTATTATCCAGCTGCTGACGGTCGTTCATCCGGCCCTGGCAGAGCTGAAGAAAGAAGGGGAGTCTGGTCGTCGTAAGATCAGCCAGTACACCCGTTACGGCACTCTGGTGCTGGCAATATTCCAGTCAATCGGTATTGCTACCGGTTTACCGAATATGCCTGGTATGCAGGGCCTGGTTATTAACCCGGGCTTTGCATTCTATTTCACCGCTGTTGTAAGTCTGGTCACAGGGACTATGTTCCTGATGTGGCTCGGCGAACAGATTACTGAGCGAGGTATCGGAAACGGTATCTCAATCATTATCTTCGCCGGTATCGTTGCGGGACTCCCGCCAGCCATTGCCCATACGATCGAGCAAGCGCGTCAAGGCGACCTGCACTTCCTCCTGTTGCTATTGGTTGCAGTATTAGTATTTGCAGTGACGTTCTTTGTTGTCTTCGTTGAACGTGGTCAACGCCGCATTGTGGTGAACTACGCGAAACGTCAGCAGGGTCGTCGTGTCTATGCTGCACAGAGCACACATTTACCGCTGAAAGTGAATATGGCCGGGGTTATCCCAGCGATCTTCGCTTCCAGTATCATTCTGTTCCCAGCAACCATCGCGTCATGGTTCGGGGGCGGAACCGGTTGGAACTGGCTGACAACAATTTCGCTGTATTTGCAGCCTGGGCAACCGCTTTATGTGTTACTCTATGCGTCTGCAATCATATTCTTCTGTTTCTTCTACACGGCGTTGGTCTTCAACCCGCGTGAAACAGCAGATAACCTGAAGAAGTCCGGTGCATTTGTACCAGGAATTCGTCCGGGAGAGCAAACGGCGAAGTATATCGATAAAGTAATGACTCGTCTGACTTTGATTGGCGCGTTGTACATTACTTTTATCTGCCTGATCCCGGAGTTCATGCGTGATGCAATGAAAGTACCGTTCTACTTCGGTGGGACCTCACTGCTTATCGTTGTTGTCGTGATTATGGACTTTATGGCTCAAGTGCAAACTCTGATGATGTCCAGTCAGTATGAGTCTGCCTTGAAGAAGGCGAACCTGAAAGGCTACGGCCGTTAATTGGTCGCCCGAGAAGTTACGGAGAGTAAAAATGAAAGTTCGTGCTTCCGTCAAGAAATTATGCCGTAACTGCAAAATCGTTAAGCGTGATGGCGTCATCCGCGTGATTTGCAGTGCCGAGCCGAAACATAAACAGCGTCAAGGCTGATTATTTCGCATTTTTTTCTTGCAAAGTTGGGTTGAGCTGGCTAGATTAGCCAGCCAATCTTTTGTATGTCTGTACGTTTCCATTTGAGTATCCTGAAAACGGGCTTTTCAGCATGGTGCGTACATATTAAATAGTAGGAGTGCATAGTGGCCCGTATAGCAGGCATTAACATTCCTGATCAGAAACATGCTGTGATCGCATTAACTTCGATCTATGGCGTCGGCAAGACCCGTTCCAAAGCCATTCTGGCTGCAGCGGGTATCGCTGAAGATGTTAAGATCAGTGAGCTGTCTGAAGAACAAATCGACACGCTGCGTGACGAAGTTGCCAAATTTGTCGTTGAAGGTGATCTGCGCCGTGAAGTTAGCATGAGCATCAAGCGCCTTATGGACCTTGGTTGCTATCGCGGTTTGCGTCATCGTCGTGGTCTCCCGGTTCGCGGTCAGCGCACCAAGACCAACGCACGTACCCGTAAGGGTCCGCGCAAACCGATCAAGAAATAATCGGGGTGATTGAATAATGGCAAAGGCACCAATTCGTGCACGTAAACGTGTAAGAAAACAAGTCTCTGACGGCGTGGCTCATATCCATGCTTCTTTTAACAACACCATCGTTACTATTACTGATCGTCAGGGTAACGCATTGGGTTGGGCAACAGCCGGTGGTTCCGGTTTCCGTGGTTCTCGCAAATCTACTCCGTTCGCAGCCCAGGTTGCAGCAGAGCGTTGTGCAGAAGCCGTAAAAGAATACGGCATCAAGAATCTGGAAGTTATGGTTAAAGGTCCGGGTCCGGGTCGCGAATCAACTGTTCGTGCTCTGAACGCCGCTGGTTTCCGCATCACTAATATTACTGATGTGACTCCGATCCCTCATAACGGTTGTCGTCCGCCGAAAAAACGTCGCGTATAACGCTTACGTTTTCTAGGATTGTTGGAGATAGAAAATGGCAAGATATTTGGGTCCTAAGCTCAAGCTGAGCCGTCGTGAGGGCACCGACTTATTCCTTAAGTCTGGCGTTCGCGCGATCGATACCAAGTGTAAAATTGAACAAGCTCCTGGCCAGCACGGTGCGCGTAAACCGCGTCTGTCTGACTATGGTGTGCAGTTGCGTGAAAAGCAAAAAGTTCGCCGTACCTACGGTGTGCTGGAGCGTCAGTTCCGTAACTACTATAAAGAAGCAGCACGTCTGAAAGGCAACACCGGTGAAAACCTGTTGGCTCTGCTGGAAGGTCGTCTGGACAACGTTGTTTACCGTATGGGCTTCGGCGCTACTCGTGCTGAATCACGCCAACTGGTTAGCCATAAAGCAATCATGGTAAACGGTCGTGTTGTTAACATCGCTTCTTATCAGGTTAAAGCGAACGACGTTGTTAGCATTCGTGAGAAAGCGAAAACGCAATCTCGCGTGAAAGCCGCTCTGGAGCTGGCTGAGCAGCGTGAAAAGCCAACCTGGCTGGAAGTTGATGCTGGCAAGATGGAAGGCACGTTCAAGCGTCAGCCAGAACGTTCTGATCTGTCTGCGGACATTAACGAACACCTGATCGTCGAGCTTTACTCCAAGTAAAGCTTAGTACCAAAGAGAGGACACAATGCAGGGTTCTGTGACAGAGTTTCTAAAACCGCGCCTGGTAGATATCGAGCAAGTGAGTTCGACGCACGCCAAGGTGACCCTTGAGCCTTTAGAGCGTGGCTTTGGCCATACTCTGGGTAACGCACTGCGCCGTATTCTGCTCTCATCGATGCCGGGTTGCGCGGTGACCGAAGTTGAGATTGATGGTGTACTTCATGAGTACAGCACCAAAGAAGGCGTTCAGGAAGATATCCTTGAAATCCTGCTCAACCTGAAAGGGCTGGCGGTGAGAGTTCAGGGGAAAGATGAAGTTATTCTTACTCTGAATAAATCTGGCATTGGCCCTGTGACTGCAGCCGACATTACCCATGATGGTGATGTCGAAATCGTCAAGCCGCAGCACGTGATCTGCCACCTGACCGATGAGAACGCAGCTATTAGCATGCGTATCAAAGTTCAGCGCGGTCGTGGTTATGTGCCGGCTTCTGCCCGAATTCATTCGGAAGAAGATGAGCGCCCAATCGGCCGTCTGCTGGTCGACGCATGTTACAGCCCTGTAGAGCGTATTGCCTACAATGTTGAAGCAGCGCGTGTAGAACAGCGTACCGACCTGGACAAGCTGGTCATCGAAATGGAAACCAACGGCACAATCGATCCTGAAGAGGCGATTCGTCGTGCGGCAACCATTCTGGCAGAACAACTTGAAGCTTTCGTTGACTTACGTGATGTTCGTCAGCCGGAAGTTAAAGAAGAGAAACCAGAGTTCGATCCGATCCTGCTGCGCCCTGTTGACGATCTGGAATTGACTGTCCGCTCTGCTAACTGCCTCAAGGCAGAAGCTATCCACTATATCGGTGATCTGGTACAGCGTACCGAGGTTGAGTTGCTGAAAACGCCTAACCTGGGTAAAAAATCTCTTACTGAGATTAAAGACGTGCTGGCTTCACGTGGTCTGTCTCTGGGTATGCGCCTGGAAAACTGGCCACCAGCAAGCATTGCTGACGAGTAACCGGATCACAGGTTAAGGTTTTACTGAGAAGGATAAGGTCATGCGCCATCGTAAGAGTGGTCGTCAACTGAACCGTAACAGCAGCCATCGCCAGGCTATGTTCCGCAACATGGCAGGTTCACTGGTTCGTCATGAGATCATCAAGACGACCCTGCCTAAAGCGAAAGAGCTGCGTCGCGTAGTTGAGCCGCTGATTACTCTTGCCAAGACTGACAGCGTTGCTAATCGTCGTCTGGCATTCGCCCGTACTCGTGATAACGAGATCGTGGCAAAACTGTTTAACGAACTGGGCCCGCGTTTCGCGAGCCGTGCCGGTGGTTACACTCGTATTCTGAAGTGTGGCTTCCGTGCAGGCGACAACGCTCCGATGGCATACATCGAGCTGGTTGATCGTTCTGAATCGAAAGCAGAAGCTGCTGCAGAGTAATCTGTAGTAACGTAAAAGAACCCGCTTCGGCGGGTTTTTTTATATCCCCTGAATCATCCTTTCTCTACACTGTCTGAATCCACTCTTATACTTCGGAGTTTTACGATTTGGCTGCTTGATCAATGGGCAGAACGTCATATCCTGGATGCCCAACGTAAAGGCGAGTTTCGCGATCTTCCAGGCGCTGGCCAACCGCTTACACTTGATGATGATACCCTGGTTCCCGCTGAATTACGGTCGGGCTATCGATTGTTAAAAAATGCCGGTTGCCTTCCTCCAGAGCTCGTAAATCGTAAGGATGCGTTGGCTCTGGCTGATTTGCTTAAAGGCATTGAACCTGGCGATCCTGAAGCGCAGGAAATCCGTCGACGGTTGGCGCTTATTGAGCTTAAATTGCAGCAAGCCGGACTGAATACCGATTTCCTGCATGGTCAATATTCGGATCGTTTGTTTAAAACAATCAAAGGAGATTGCTAATGTATCGCATTGGGGAACTTGCGAAGCTCGCAGACGTTACGCCAGACACTATCCGCTACTACGAAAAGCAGCAGATGATGGAACATGAGGTTCGCACGGAAGGTGGTTTTCGGCTTTACACTGAAAAGGATCTTCAGCGACTCAAGTTCATCCGCTATGCGCGACAGCTCGGTTTTACGCTGGAATCGATTAGAGAACTGCTTTCGATCCGCATCGATCCTGAACACCACACCTGTCAGGAATCGAAAAGCATCGTTCAGGCCAGGTTAACGGAGGTGGAAGCGAGAATTGAAGAGCTACAGACCATGCGGCGTTCACTGCAGCGTCTTAATGATGCGTGTTGCGGTACGGCACATAGCAGTCTCTACTGTTCAATACTCGAAACACTGGAACAAGGCGCCAGTGGCATACCGCGTGGCTGTTGATTTTTAAAATGAGTGGATCTACACTCGCGCCGATTTTACTTACAATCTGGAGATATTATGAGCCGCTATCAGCATACGAAGGGGCAAATTCAGGATAATGCCATTGAGGCTTTGTTACATGATCCACTGTTTCGCCAGCGGGTCGAAAAGAATAAAAAAGGGAAGGGAAGTTATCTGCGAAAAGGAAAACATGGCAAACGGGGAAACTGGGAGGCCAGTGGCAAGAAAGTGATTCACTTTTTTACCACTGGCCTTCTGGCTTTATGCGCCTGATTACGGGCGACTGTTCTGCTCTTTCAATAGATCGCGAATTTCAGTCAGTAAAACTTCTTCTTTTGTCGGTGCCGGTGGTGCAGCTGCCGGTTCTTCTTTTTTACGGTTCAATTTATTAATCAGCTTAATCGCCATAAAGATTGCGAAGGCAACAATCAAAAAGTCGAAAATATTCTGAATAAATACGCCATAGTGCATCACGACTGCAGGGATATCGCCTTGTGCATCTCTGAGAGTGAAGGCAAATTGTTTGAAATCGACACCACCAATTAACAGCCCTAACGGTGGCATAATGATATCGGCAACCAGAGATGAAACAATCTTGCCGAATGCTGCACCAATAATCACACCCACTGCCAAATCTACTACATTCCCGCGCATCGCAAATTCGCGAAATTCTTTAATTACACTCATTTTATTCTCCTTGAGCCAGCTAACGATCCTAAGTTTAACAAATCATTAGCCAATTTCCATTGAGGATAAATATTCGTTATGAAAAATTAAGCATTATAAAATAGAGGGTTAATAAAAAAGGCGCCCGAATGAGCGCCTTTCACCATTACAGGAAGAATGGACTTGGCTGGAACAGGCGTTCGACGTCGGTAATAAACTTTTTATCTGTCAGGAACATAATGACATGATCGCCCTGTTCGATGCGCAAATTATCATTAGCGATCATGACATCATTCCCGCGCACCACGGCACCGATTATTGTGCCTGGCGGTAGTTTAATTTCGTCAATGGCTCGGCCTACAACGCGTGAAGTGGTTTCATCACCGTGAGCGACGGCTTCAATTGCTTCGGCAACGCCACGACGGAGGGAGGAAACGCCGACAATATCCGCTTTACGGACATGGCTTAACAGCGCTGAAATGGTTGCCTGCTGTGGCGAGATGGCAATATCAATGACGCTGCCTTGCACCAAATCGACATAGGCCCGGCGCTGAATGAGCACCATGACTTTTTTGGCACCCATGCGTTTTGCCAGCATGGCCGACATGATATTGGCTTCATCGTCATTGGTGACGGCGATGAACAGATCAACTTGATCAATATGTTCTTCCGCCAGCAATTCCTGATCCGATGCGTCGCCATAGAACACGATCGTATTCTGAAGTTTTTCTGCCAGCTCTGCAGCGCGCTGTTGATCGCGTTCGATCAACTTCACGCTGTAATCTTTTTCAAGTCGGTGCGCCAGACCAGCACCTATATTCCCGCCGCCTACCAACATGATGCGCTTATAGGGTTTTTCCAGACGCTGGAGTTCACTCATTACGGCGCGGATATGCTGTGAGGCAGCAATGAAGAACACCTCATCTCCGGCTTCGACAATGGTGGAGCCTTGCGGGCGAATGGGACGATCATGACGGAATATTGCCGCCACACGCGTATCAATATGGGGCATATGCTCGCGCATGGTGGAGAGTGCATTACCAATCAGCGGGCCGCCGTAGTAAGCCTTCACAACCGCCAGACTGACTTTCCCTTCGGCAAAGTTCACAACCTGCAGGGCGCCAGGATATTCAATCAGACGGTAAATACTGTCGATAACCAGTTGTTCTGGGGCGATAAGATGATCAATCGGTACCGCTTCAGAATTGAAAAGCTTTTCTGCATCACGGACGTAATCCGGTGAGCGAATACGTGCAATTCGGTTCGGGGTGTTGAATAACGAATAGGCGACCTGGCAGGCGACCATATTTGTTTCATCCGAACTGGTCACCGCGACCAACATGTCCGCATCGTCAGCGCCCGCTTCGCGAAGTACGCGCGGATGCGAACCGTGCCCCTGCACTACGCGTAGATCGAATTTATCCTGCAATCCCCGCAGCCGATCGCCATTGGTGTCGACGATTGTGATGTCGTTATTTTCGCCCACCAGGTTTTCAGCCAGCGTGCCGCCGACCTGTCCTGCACCCAGAATGATTATCTTCATAGCTTGCGACCCGTTTTCAACATCACGCTTTGATTAGCTTAGCGTAAAAGAAGCCATCACCTTCTTCCGCTCCCGGCAGGTTTTGGATTCCCGGAACATCGTCTGTGCCCGTCATGTGTAACGCAGCATCAGGAGTACGTTTCAGGAATGCGGCAATCTGCTGGGCGTTTTCTTCCGGAAGAACGGAGCATGTTGCATAAACCAACGTTCCGCCAGACTTCAGATGCGACCAGACGGCATCAAGAATTTCGCTTTGCAGCTGAGCCAGCTCATTGATATCGCGGTCCCGGCGCAGCCATTTGATATCCGGATGACGGCGAATCACACCGGTTGCCGAGCAAGGGGCGTCCAGCAGGATACGATCAAACTGTTCGTCGCCGCACCACTGGGAAGGGGTACGTCCGTCACCTTGCTTGACTTCCGCTGTCAGACCCAGGCGTTTCAGGTTGTCATATACACGAGAGAGTCGCTGCTCGTCCACGTCGACCGCCAATACTTTAGCCTGTGGCGCAGCTTCAAGAATATGCGTCGTTTTACCACCTGGAGCGGCGCACAGATCGAGAATACGTTCGCCGTTTTGTGGCGCAAGCCAGGTGATACACCCCTGGGCGGAGGCGTCCTGAACGGTAACCCAACCCTGGTCAAAACCAGGCAATGCCTGCACAGGGGCAGGGGATGCCAGACGCACTGCATCGGGGTAGGCGTCATGCGTAAAACCGCTCATTTCAGCGTGTTCAAGCAGAGCCAACCATTCATCGCGAGTATGGTGGATACGGTTAACGCGCAGCCACATTGGCGGGCGTTGATTGTTGGCGTCAACAATGGATTCCCATTGTTGCGGATAGGCTTTTTTCAAGCGCTTAAGCAGCCATTCCGGATGCAGAAAACGCTGTTCGGACTGGTTGAACTCTGCCACCAGTTCTTCCTGCTGACGCTGGAACTGGCGCAATACGCCGTTGATCAGCCCCTTCAACTGCGGACGCTTAATCGCCACGGCGCCTTCAACGGTTTCTGCCAGAGCGGCGTGAGGGGGAATGCGCGTATGGAGCAGCTGGTAGAATCCGACCATAATCAAATAGTGGATAGTGCGCTGTTTACCCGTCATTGGTCGGGACATCAGCTTGTTAATTAGCCACTCCTGCTGCGAGAGCGTACGCAGTACGCCAAAGCACAGTTCCTGGAGAAGAGCTTTGTCTTTATCAGACACTTTCTGCTGAAGCGGCGGCAAGATATTGCTCAGCGATTGACCTTGTTCGACCACTTTCTCAATGGCCTGTGCAGCCATGCTGCGAAGATTTAGTTTTTTCATAACCGCAAAAATAAAAATGCCCGGAAACTCCGGGCTTTTGGATTAAATGTGTTTAGCCGAGATGTTTACCCGGCGTAAACCACTCACGACGGGAATTCAGCAGGTCCTGTGCGCTCATTGCTTTTTTACCGGCGGGCTGGAGCGACTCCAGATTCAGGATCCCTTCGGCCGTTGCAACCTGAATACCCTGTTTATTTGCATCAATGATTGTGCCAGGTTCCGCGCGGGAGTCGCCATCAATGACCGATGCTTTCCAGATTTTCACTGGCTGCTCGTCGATGGTCAGCCAGCTCATCGGCCACGGGTTAAATGCGCGGATGCAACGTTCAAGTTGGGCAGCAGAAAGTGACCAGTCGAGCTGCGCCTCTTCTTTACTGAGCTTTTCAGCATAGGTAACGAGTGATTCATCCTGAACTTCAGGCTGGGTTTTGCCATCGGCCAGTTGCTGCAACGTCTCAATCAGCCCCTGTGGACCGAGATCAGCCAGCTTGTCATACAGCGTTGCACTGGTATCTTCTGGAGTGATAGGGCATGCCAGTTTGTACAGCATATCCCCCGTATCCAACCCTACGTCCATCTGCATGATGGTGACGCCGGTTTCGCTATCTCCCGCCCAGAGCGAACGCTGAATAGGTGCGGCCCCGCGCCAGCGTGGGAGAAGAGAACCATGCACATTGATGCAGCCCAGACGCGGCATATCCAGAACCGCTTTTGGCAGAATTAATCCGTAGGCCACGACAACCATTACATCGGCATTCAGTTCTGAGACAAGCTGCTGATTTTCCTGAGGACGTAAAGATACAGGCTGGAAAACGGGCAAGCCATGCTCTTCGGCCAGTACTTTAACCGGGCTTGGCATCAGTTTCTTACCACGGCCTGCAGGACGATCCGGTTGAGTGAACACACCGACAACCTGGTGACCCGATGATAACAGCGCGTCCAGGTGACGCGCTGCAAAGTCCGGGGTTCCCGCGAAGATAATGCGTAACTTTTTAGACACGTTATTCCTTGTATCCGGGGGGCACGTTATGCGCGAGTGCGCATACGATCCAGTTTCTCGACTTTCTGACGAATACGCTGCTGCTTCAGTGGAGAGAGGTAATCGATAAACAGTTTACCGACCAGATGATCCATCTCGTGCTGAATACAGATTGCCAGAAGATCGTCTGCTTCCAGTTCAAATGGGTTGCCGTCACGATCAAGCGCGCGGATTTTCACTTTCTCGGCGCGAGGCACCAGCGCACGCTGTTCAGGAATGGACAAACAGCCTTCTTCGATTCCTGTTTCGCCGCTCTTCTCGAGCAGTTCCGGGTTGATCAACACCAGACGATCTTCGCGATTCTCTGAAACATCAATCACGATAATACGTTTGTGGATATTCACCTGGGTCGCCGCGAGACCGATGCCTTCTTCAGCGTACATCGTATCGAACATATCATCGACGATACGTTGAATTTCTGCATTCACTTCTTTTACCGGTTCAGCAACAATGCGAAGGCGCTCGTCCGGGATATGTAACACTTGCAAAACTGCCATAAATTTCCAGAGCCGTTGTTCAGGAGTTGAAAAGATTATTACCTCTATTCTAGACAAATCCCCCTCTGATTGACAGCATCGGTGACCAATCGCAAGGATTGCTGGAGCCGCTTATGGCAGGGAATAGGATGACTTCCACTGAGATATGGTTACGCCTAATCAACATTGGGGATTTGTGTGGCGAAGCAATGTTGATGGCTGCGCAACGTTTGACGCGGCGAGAGAATATTGATGAAGCAGTACTGACAGAGGCGGGCCTGACGAAGAAGCAGACCAGTAAATTTATGAGCATGAAAGAATCTGACCTTGAACGCTCACTTAAATGGCTCCAAATTCCGGGGCATTATCTCATTTGCGCAGATAACCCACTCTATCCTCAGCGTTTACGAACCCTGTCTGATTACCCAGGCGCTTTATTCGTTAAAGGCAATGTTGATGCGCTGAAAAGCGTTCAACTGGCGGTGGTCGGTAGCCGTTCACCTTCCTGGTATGGTGAGAGATGGGGCAAGATTTTCTGTGAGCATCTGGCAAGATGTGGATTCACTATCACCAGCGGACTGGCGCGCGGGATTGATGGTGTTGCTCATCGGGCAGCGCTCTCTGTTCAGGGGAAAAGTATTGCCGTTCTTGGCAATGGCCTGTTCAGTGTTTACCCCCCTCGTCATGTCTCTCTTGCCCAGAGCATTATTGACGCTGAGGGCGCGGTGATATCTGAGTTTTCGCTCGCCACTTCGCCGTGGCCTGCTAATTTCCCCCGGCGTAATCGTATTATTAGCGGCTTGAGTCGGGGCGTCCTGGTTGTTGAGGCGGCGCAACGGAGTGGATCGCTGGTCACCGCTCGATGTGCCATGGAGCAGGGGCGAGAAGTATTTGCGTTGCCCGGCCCCATTGGCAATCCCGGTTGCGAGGGGCCGCACTGGCTCATCAAGCAAGGCGCGACGCCTGTGACCAGCCCAGAGGAAATCCTGGAAAATTTGCAATCTGGGCTAACCTGGATCCCAGATGAGCCTGAAAAATCACTTTATTCATCAGATCAGGAGGAGGTGGCATTGCCATTTCCTGAGCTCCTGGCTAACGTAGGAGATGAGGTAACACCTGTTGACGTTGTCGCTGAACGTGCCGGCCAATCTGTGCCTGTGACGGTAGCACAGCTACTCGAACTGGAGTTAGCAGGATGGATCGCAGCTGTACCCGGCGGCTATGTCCGATTGAGGAGGGCAAGCCATGTTCGACGTACTGATGTATTTGTTTGAGACTTACATCCATAACGAAGCTGAAATGCGCGTGGATCAGGATCGGCTGACGCGGGATCTTACCGATGCAGGATTCGAACGGGAAGATATCTATAACGCCTTAATGTGGTTAGAAAAGCTGGCTGATTATCAGGAAGGCCTTGTCGAACCCATGCAGCTCGCTTCTGATCCCCTGTCTGTTCGTATTTTTACGGCTGAAGAGTGTGAAAGGCTGGATGCCAGTTGCCGGGGATTTATCTTATTCCTGGAACAGATTCAGGTGCTAAACCTCGAAACCCGAGAGATGGTGATAGAGCGCGTCATGGCGCTGGATACGGCAGAATTTGAACTGGAAGATCTCAAATGGGTGATTCTGATGGTTCTGTTTAATATTCCGGGCTGTGAAAATGCCTATCAGCAAATGGAAGAATTACTCTTTGAAGTGAATGAAGGTATGCTGCATTAATTCATCTATGTAGCTCCAAGAGTTGTTATGGCCAAATCAGCACTGTTTACGGTGTCTAATAACGAGCCCTGCCCACAGTGTGGGGCTAATCTTGTCATCCGGTCCGGGAAACACGGTCCGTTTCTCGGTTGTTCACACTATCCAGAATGTGATTATGTCCGTCCCCTGAAGAGTCAGGCGGACGGGCATATCGTCAAAATTCTGGAGGGGCAGCTATGCCCGGTCTGTGGTGCTGCTCTGGCATTACGTCAGGGGCGCTTCGGTATGTTTATCGGCTGTAGCCACTACCCTGAATGTAGCCATACCGAGCAGATTGATAAACCAGATGAGACCGCGATTGCCTGTCCCCAGTGCCAACAGGGACAGCTGGTACAGCGTCGTTCCCGGTTCGGTAAAACGTTCCACTCCTGCGATCGCTATCCTGAATGCCAGTTCGTTATCAATTTCAAACCAGTAGCGGGGATTTGCCCTCACTGCGATTATCCGCTGCTCATCGAGAAGAAAACGGCACAGGGCATAAAACTGTTCTGTGCCAGTAAACAATGTGGAAAGCCGGTTTCGGCGGATCAAACCTGTGAAGAATAAATTAACATCGGACTCCATTGCCCGTGCGCTGGAAGTCTTGAGAAAAGAAGAAGTCATCGCCTATCCAACGGAAGCTGTATTTGGGGTCGGATGCGATCCTGACAGCGAATTGGCCGTTACGCGTCTATTAGAACTGAAGCAAAGACCGGTCGAAAAGGGACTCATCCTGATTGCTGCAAACTTTGAGCAACTCAAGCCTTACATTGATGATTCGATGTTGAACGAGGCGCAGCGAGACACTATTTCTGCGGCATGGCCTGGTCCAGTCACCTTTGTTTTCCCGGCGCTGCCGACCACGCCGCGTTGGCTGACGGGGCGCTTTGATTCCCTTGCAGTGCGTGTTACCGATCATCCGCTGGTGGTTGAGCTGTGCCAGATATTTGGTAAGCCGCTGGTTTCTACCAGTGCCAATCTGACAGGGTTGCCACCTTGCCGCACATCGCAAGAAGTGCTGGCCCAGTTTGGAGATCATTTCCCGGTGGTTATCGGTGAAACGGGCGGTCGTCAGAATCCATCGGAAATTCGCGATGCGTTAACCGGCGAGCGCTTTCGCCAGGGGTAATAGGATGGATAAGTACGCGGTTTTTGGTAATCCAATAGCTCACAGCAAGTCGCCGTTCATTCATCAGCAATTTGCTGAACAGCTGCAAATCGATCATCCCTATGGCCGCGTTCTGGCGCCCGTCGATGATTTTGTACCAACGCTGAATGCTTTTTTTGACGCGGGCGGCAAAGGGGCCAACATCACCGTGCCCTTTAAAGAAGAGGCATTCGCCCGAGCGGATGAGTTAACCGAGCGCGCCTCCCTTGCCGGGGCGGTGAATACCCTCAAGCGACTGGAGGACGGACGCCTGCTGGGTGACAACACCGATGGTATTGGCTTATTAAGCGATCTCGAAAGACTCTCTTTTATTAAGAAGGGTTTTCGTATTCTGTTGATTGGCGCGGGCGGTGCCTCTCGCGGCGTATTGTTGCCACTTCTTTCTATGGATTGTGCTGTCACGATCACTAACCGCACGTTCTCCCGGGCAAAAGAATTGGCTACGCTTTTTGCCCACACGGGCAGCGTGAACGTGGTGGCAATGGAAGATCTGGGTGAGCATGAATTTGATCTCATCATTAATGCGACATCCAGCGGGATCGCTGGCGATGTACCAGCGCTCCCTTCTTCATTAGTCACTCCTCATATTTACGTCTATGACATGTTCTATCAAAAGGGCAAAACGCCTTTCCTGAGCTGGTGTGAAGAACGCGGCGCGAAGCATCTGGCCGATGGCCTGGGCATGCTGGTGGGGCAAGCGGCACATGCTGTTCTGCTTTGGCATGGCGTATTACCCGCAGTAGAGCCTGTTATTGAAAAACTGAAACAGGAATTGCTGGCATGAACCAGGCGATTCATTTTCCAGACAGGGAAGTCTGGGACGAAAGCAAACAGGCAGTCTGTTTTCCGGTATTGGTTAACGGTATGCAGATGACCTGCGCTATTACGGGCGAGTTATTGCTAAGGCGTTTTGGCGGGACGATACCGCTGGAGGTCTTCAGGGATCATCGCTGGGATCTTGAAGAAGAAGCCAGCGATATGATCCGTAACGAGCAGGAAGACGATCAAGGGTGGGTGTGGTTTTCCTGATCCAGGTAGTCGTCTTTCCATTTGACGTAGTTATTCGCCGAATATTTCAGCCCTTCGATTTCCGTCTCTTTTAACCGACGGATCTGTTTTACCGGGCTGCCTAAATAGAGATAGCCGCTTTCCAGGCGTTTGTTTTGCGGGACCAGACTCCCGGCGCCTATCATCACATCGTCTTCTACAACGACCCCATCCAGCAGAATAGATCCCATCCCCACCAGTACCCGGTTGCCAATAGTGCAGCCGTGTAACATCACTTTATGACCGACAGTGACCTCTTCTCCAATAATGAGGGGATTGCCTTCTGGGTTATAGGACGACTTATGGGTAACGTGTAAAACGCTACCGTCCTGAATATTGGTGCGCGCGCCGATCGTCACGTAATTCACATCACCCCTGATCGCGACGAGCGGCCAGATGCTGACATCATCATCCATTCTGACATCGCCGATGAGTACGCTACTCGGATCGATCATCACGCGTTCCCCCATTTTCGGGAACAGACCTTTATAGGGACGGAGTACTGCAGACATATCAACCTCGACTGATGAGCTTATACAGAAGATTTTGATCATATTATGCAGCATGAAGGGGTGTTAAATGCGTCAATTTTTAATCAGATCGGGCAGGATCTCATCGAAAAGCGTGGAAAAGCAGCAGTCAGGAAAAAAGATCTAAAAAACGCTTGTGCTAAAAACTGGGATCCCTATAATGCGCCTCCATCGACACGGCAGATGTGAATCACTTCACACAAACAGCCGGTTCGGTTGAAGAGAAAAAATCCTGAGATTCAGGGTTGACTCTGAAAGAGGAAAGCGTAATATACGCCACCTCGCAACGGTGAGCGAAAGCCGCGTTGCACTGCTCTTTAACAATTTATCAGACAATCTGTGTGGGCACTCAAAGTGACATGGATTCTAACGTCGCAAGACGCTAAATGAATACCAAAGTCTCTGAGTGAACATACGTAATTCATTACGAAGTTTAATTCACGAGCATCAAACTTAAATTGAAGAGTTTGATCATGGCTCAGATTGAACGCTGGCGGCAGGCCTAACACATGCAAGTCGAGCGGTAGCACAGAGAGCTTGCTCTCGGGTGACGAGCGGCGGACGGGTGAGTAATGTCTGGGAAACTGCCTGATGGAGGGGGATAACTACTGGAAACGGTAGCTAATACCGCATAACGTCGCAAGACCAAAGAGGGGGACCTTCGGGCCTCTTGCCATCAGATGTGCCCAGATGGGATTAGCTAGTAGGTGGGGTAACGGCTCACCTAGGCGACGATCCCTAGCTGGTCTGAGAGGATGACCAGCCACACTGGAACTGAGACACGGTCCAGACTCCTACGGGAGGCAGCAGTGGGGAATATTGCACAATGGGCGCAAGCCTGATGCAGCCATGCCGCGTGTATGAAGAAGGCCTTCGGGTTGTAAAGTACTTTCAGCGAGGAGGAAGGCATTGTGGTTAATAACCACAGTGATTGACGTTACTCGCAGAAGAAGCACCGGCTAACTCCGTGCCAGCAGCCGCGGTAATACGGAGGGTGCAAGCGTTAATCGGAATTACTGGGCGTAAAGCGCACGCAGGCGGTCTGTCAAGTCGGATGTGAAATCCCCGGGCTCAACCTGGGAACTGCATTCGAAACTGGCAGGCTAGAGTCTTGTAGAGGGGGGTAGAATTCCAGGTGTAGCGGTGAAATGCGTAGAGATCTGGAGGAATACCGGTGGCGAAGGCGGCCCCCTGGACAAAGACTGACGCTCAGGTGCGAAAGCGTGGGGAGCAAACAGGATTAGATACCCTGGTAGTCCACGCCGTAAACGATGTCGACTTGGAGGTTGTTCCCTTGAGGAGTGGCTTCCGGAGCTAACGCGTTAAGTCGACCGCCTGGGGAGTACGGCCGCAAGGTTAAAACTCAAATGAATTGACGGGGGCCCGCACAAGCGGTGGAGCATGTGGTTTAATTCGATGCAACGCGAAGAACCTTACCTACTCTTGACATCCACGGAATTTAGCAGAGATGCTTTAGTGCCTTCGGGAACCGTGAGACAGGTGCTGCATGGCTGTCGTCAGCTCGTGTTGTGAAATGTTGGGTTAAGTCCCGCAACGAGCGCAACCCTTATCCTTTGTTGCCAGCGGTCCGGCCGGGAACTCAAAGGAGACTGCCAGTGATAAACTGGAGGAAGGTGGGGATGACGTCAAGTCATCATGGCCCTTACGAGTAGGGCTACACACGTGCTACAATGGCGTATACAAAGAGAAGCGACCTCGCGAGAGCAAGCGGACCTCATAAAGTACGTCGTAGTCCGGATTGGAGTCTGCAACTCGACTCCATGAAGTCGGAATCGCTAGTAATCGTAGATCAGAATGCTACGGTGAATACGTTCCCGGGCCTTGTACACACCGCCCGTCACACCATGGGAGTGGGTTGCAAAAGAAGTAGGTAGCTTAACCTTCGGGAGGGCGCTTACCACTTTGTGATTCATGACTGGGGTGAAGTCGTAACAAGGTAACCGTAGGGGAACCTGCGGTTGGATCACCTCCTTACCTGAAAGAACCTGCCTTTGTAGTGTCCACACAGATTGTCTGATGAAAAGTAAATAGCAAGGCGTCTTGCGATTGAGACTTCAGTGTCCCCTTCGTCTAGAGGCCCAGGACACCGCCCTTTCACGGCGGTAACAGGGGTTCGAATCCCCTAGGGGACGCCACTTGCTGGTTTGTGAGTGAAAGTCACCTGCCTTAATATCTCAAAACTGATTCTCAGGAATCATGTTTGAGATATTTGCTCTTTAAAAATCTGGATCAAGCTGAAAATTGAAACGACACACTGCGTCTGTTCTCCGTAATAAGAACAGAGTGACGGTGTGTTCGAGTCTCTCAAATTTTCGCGACACGATGATGTTTTACGAAACATCTTCGGGTTGTGAGGTTAAGCGACTAAGCGTACACGGTGGATGCCCTGGCAGTCAGAGGCGATGAAGGGCGTGCTAATCTGCGATAAGCGTCGGCGAGGTGATATGAACCTTTGACCCGGCGATACCCGAATGGGGAAACCCAGTGTGTTCCGACACACTATCATGTCATGAATACATAGTGGCATGAGGCGAACCGGGGGAACTGAAACATCTAAGTACCCCGAGGAAAAGAAATCAACCGAGATTCCCCCAGTAGCGGCGAGCGAACGGGGAGGAGCCCAGAGTCTGAATCAGCGCGTGTGTTAGTGGAACGGTCTGGAAAGTCCGGCGATACAGGGTGACAGCCCCGTACACAAAAATGCACACGCTGTGAACTCGAAGAGTAGGGCGGGACACGTGGTATCCTGTCTGAATATGGGGGGACCATCCTCCAAGGCTAAATACTCCTGACTGACCGATAGTGAACCAGTACCGTGAGGGAAAGGCGAAAAGAACCCCGGCGAGGGGAGTGAAAAAGAACCTGAAACCGTGTACGTACAAGCAGTGGGAGCCTCTTTTATGGGGTGACTGCGTACCTTTTGTATAATGGGTCAGCGACTTATATTCTGTAGCAAGGTTAACCGTATAGGGGAGCCGAAGGGAAACCGAGTCTTAACTGGGCGTTAAGTTGCAGGGTATAGACCCGAAACCCGGTGATCTAGCCATGGGCAGGTTGAAGGTTGGGTAACACTAACTGGAGGACCGAACCGACTAATGTTGAAAAATTAGCGGATGACTTGTGGCTGGGGGTGAAAGGCCAATCAAACCGGGAGATAGCTGGTTCTCCCCGAAAGCTATTTAGGTAGCGCCTCGTGAACTCATCTTCGGGGGTAGAGCACTGTTTCGGCTAGGGGGCCATCCCGGCTTACCAACCCGATGCAAACTACGAATACCGAAGAATGTTATCACGGGAGACACACGGCGGGTGCTAACGTCCGTCGTGAAGAGGGAAACAACCCAGACCGCCAGCTAAGGTCCCAAAGTCATGGTTAAGTGGGAAACGATGTGGGAAGGCACAGACAGCCAGGATGTTGGCTTAGAAGCAGCCATCATTTAAAGAAAGCGTAATAGCTCACTGGTCGAGTCGGCCTGCGCGGAAGATGTAACGGGGCTAAACCATGCACCGAAGCTGCGGCAGCGACACTTAGGTGTTGTTGGGTAGGGGAGCGTTCTGTAAGCCGTTGAAGGTGTGCTGTGAGGCATGCTGGAGGTATCAGAAGTGCGAATGCTGACATAAGTAACGATAAAGCGGGTGAAAAGCCCGCTCGCCGGAAGACCAAGGGTTCCTGTCCAACGTTAATCGGGGCAGGGTGAGTCGACCCCTAAGGCGAGGCCGAAAGGCGTAGTCGATGGGAAACAGGTTAATATTCCTGTACTTGGTGTTACTGCGAAGGGGGGACGGAGAAGGCTATGTTAGCCGGGCGACGGTTGTCCCGGTTTAAGCATGTAGGCGGAGGTTCCAGGTAAATCCGGTACCTTTTTAACGCTGAGGTGTGATGACGAGGCACTACGGTGCTGAAGTAACAAATGCCCTGCTTCCAGGAAAAGCCTCTAAGCATCAGGTAACATCAAATCGTACCCCAAACCGACACAGGTGGTCAGGTAGAGAATACCAAGGCGCTTGAGAGAACTCGGGTGAAGGAACTAGGCAAAATGGTGCCGTAACTTCGGGAGAAGGCACGCTGGTGTGTAGGTGAAGTCCCTGCGGACGGAGCTGAAACCAGTCGAAGATACCAGCTGGCTGCAACTGTTTATTAAAAACACAGCACTGTGCAAACACGAAAGTGGACGTATACGGTGTGACGCCTGCCCGGTGCCGGAAGGTTAATTGATGGGGTTAGCGGCAACGCGAAGCTCTTGATCGAAGCCCCGGTAAACGGCGGCCGTAACTATAACGGTCCTAAGGTAGCGAAATTCCTTGTCGGGTAAGTTCCGACCTGCACGAATGGCGTAATGATGGCCAGGCTGTCTCCACCCGAGACTCAGTGAAATTGAACTCGCTGTGAAGATGCAGTGTACCCGCGGCAAGACGGAAAGACCCCGTGAACCTTTACTATAGCTTGACACTGAACACTGGTCCTTGATGTGTAGGATAGGTGGGAGGCTTTGAAGCGTGGACGCCAGTCTGCGTGGAGCCAACCTTGAAATACCACCCTTTAATGGCTGGTGTTCTAACGTAGACCCGTAATCCGGGTTGCGGACAGTGTCTGGTGGGTAGTTTGACTGGGGCGGTCTCCTCCTAAAGAGTAACGGAGGAGCACGAAGGTTAGCTAATCCTGGTCGGACATCAGGAGGTTAGTGCAATGGCATAAGCTAGCTTGACTGCGAGAGTGACGGCTCGAGCAGGTGCGAAAGCAGGTCATAGTGATCCGGTGGTTCTGAATGGAAGGGCCATCGCTCAACGGATAAAAGGTACTCCGGGGATAACAGGCTGATACCGCCCAAGAGTTCATATCGACGGCGGTGTTTGGCACCTCGATGTCGGCTCATCACATCCTGGGGCTGAAGTAGGTCCCAAGGGTACGGCTGTTCGCCGTTTAAAGTGGTACGCGAGCTGGGTTTAGAACGTCGTGAGACAGTTCGGTCCCTATCTGCCGTGGGCGCTGGAGAATTGAGGGGGGCTGCTCCTAGTACGAGAGGACCGGAGTGGACGCATCACTGGTGTTCGGGTTGTCATGCCAATGGCATTGCCCGGTAGCTAAATGCGGAAAAGATAAGTGCTGAAAGCATCTAAGCACGAAACTTGCCCCGAGATGAGTTCTCCCTGACTCCTTGAGAGTCCTGAAGGAACGTTGAAGACTACGACGTTGATAGGCTGGGTGTGTAAGTGCAGCGATGTATTGAGCTAACCAGTACTAATGAACCGTGAGGCTTAACCTTACAACGCCGAAGATGTTTTGGCGAAGCAGAGACAGACGATTTTCAGCTGATACAGATTAATTGATACGCAGAGATGCGTGTTGATACAGAATTTGCCTGGCGGCTTTAGCGCGGTGGTCCCACCTGACCCCATGCCGAACTCAGAAGTGAAACGCCGTAGCGCCGATGGTAGTGTGGGGTCTCCCCATGTGAGAGTAGGGAACTGCCAGGCATCAAATTTAGCGTGCTGATATGGCTCAGTTGGTAGAGCGCACCCTTGGTAAGGGTGAGGTCCCCAGTTCGACTCTGGGTATCAGCACCACTTTATACGTGGTTGAAGTTCGGCAATAGTAAAAGAATTTGTCTGGCGGCTTTAGCGCGGTGGTCCCACCTGACCCCATGCCGAACTCAGAAGTGAAACGCCGTAGCGCCGATGGTAGTGTGGGGTCTCCCCATGTGAGAGTAGGGAACTGCCAGACATCAAATAAGTGAAAAGGCCATCCGCAAGGATGGCCTTTTTGCGTTTATACATCGAAATATCAGACGAGAACGTTGCCAGACACCTTTTGCCCGGCAACCAAATGCCACCGGGCAACTATCATTGATTAATGAATCACCTGGGACAGAAATGCTCGCGTTCTTTCAGATTTCGGATGGGCAAAAAACTCTTCCGGTGCAGCCTGTTCGACAATTTCCCCGCGATCCATGAAGATCACCCTGTCTGCCACTGTTCTGGCAAATCCCATTTCATGCGTGACACAGAGCATTGTCATTCCTGATTGGGCCAGACCAATCATCGTATCCAGCACCTCTTTCACCATCTCAGGATCGAGGGCTGAAGTCGGTTCATCAAACAGCATAATTTTAGGTTTCATGCATAGTGATCGCGCGATAGCGACACGCTGCTGCTGTCCCCCCGATATCTGTCCGGGGAACTTATTCGCATGTTCAGCAATGCGTACCCGTTCCAGATAATGCATCGCCAGCGCCTCAGCTTCTTTTTTAGGCATCTTTCTAACCCAAATAGGCGCCAGTGTGCAATTCTGTAATACCGTCAAATGGGGGAACAGATTGAAATGCTGGAATACCATACCCACTTCCTGGCGGACTCGTTCGATATTGCGAATATCTTCATCCAGCTCAATTCCATCAACAACGATGCGCCCTTGTTGATGCTCTTCAAGATGGTTAATACAGCGAATCGTCGTAGATTTACCTGAACCTGACGGGCCGCACAGGACGATACGTTCACCTTGCTTTACCTTCAGATTGATATCTTTCAGAACATGAAACTGCCCGTACCATTTATTAACGTTTTCCAGCGTAATCATCGCGTCAGCGGGGGTCATCGTTATTTTGCTCATAAATTCCTCAATGCGGCGTACGCCCGGTATTAAAGCGCTTTTCCAGATGCTGGCTATAGCGCGACATACTGAAACAGAAAATCCAGTACACAAGTGCTGCAAAAACATAGCCTTCGGTAGACATTCCCAGCCAGGCCGGGTCGACTGTGGCCTGCTGAACACTACTGAAAAGATCAAACAATCCAATGATGATCACGAGGCTGGTATCTTTAAACAGGGCGATAATAGTGTTCACCAGCCCCGGAATAACCAGCTTGAGCGCCTGGGGTAAGATCACGAGTCCCTGAGTTTTCCAGTAACCAAGTGCCAGCGATTCAGCAGCCTCATACTGACCTTTTGGCAGCGCCTGAAGCCCGCCGCGAACCACTTCTGCAACATACGCTGACTGGAATAACACGACCCCCACCAGGGCGCGGATCAATTTGTCGATCGTGGTGCCTTCCGCCATAAACAGCGGAAGCATCACCGAGGACATAAACAGAACGGTAATCAGCGGTACACCGCGCCAGAACTCGATAAAGATCACCGACAGAATGCGTACCACCGGCATCGTTGAACGACGGCCAAGTGCCAGCAAAATACCCAACGGCAGCGCCCCGGCGATCCCGACAGAAGCGATGATCAGGGTTAACGTCAGCCCACCCCACTGGCGTGTTTCTACACGCTCCAACCCCAGTATTCCCCCGTACAGTAACAACCAGACAATCAGCGGATAGACCACTGCCCAGCAGGCAATATAGCGACCACGACGCGGCAGACTTTTAAAGAACATCGGTGCGATCGACAGCAGGCCGACAACCAGCGCCAGATTGATGCGCCAGCGTTGATCGTGTGGATAGAGACCATACATAAACTGGCCGAAACGCTCATGGATAAACACCCAGCAGGCACCCGCTTTTGTGCAGTCAGCTCGTGTTGAGCCTACCCAGTTTGCCTGTAAAAACGCCCAGTTCAGTAGGGGGGGAATCAGCTCCCAAATCAACCATAAACTGACGATCGTCAGGAGACTGTTGCTCCATGAGGAGAACAGATTCTTGCGTGCCCAGGCGATGAAACGCCAGCTTCCGGCGCTGGACGGGCGCGAGGGCTGTGACAATACGGCTTTTGTCATCATGGTTCCTTAGCGCTCAACCAGGGCGATGCGACGGTTATAGATATTCATCAGCAGTGAGATCGTCAGGCTGATAATCAGATAGACGGACATGGTGATGGCGATAGTCTCGATAGCTTGCCCGGTCTGGTTAAGCACGGTTCCGGCGAAAAGGGAAACCATGTCGGGATAACCGATGGCAGCCGCCAGCGAGGAGTTTTTGGCAATATTAAGATACTGACTGGTCAGCGGCGGGATGATCACGCGCAAGGCTTGCGGGATGATCACCTGACGCAGGGTCACCGGATTTGGTAATCCGAGTGATCGCGCGGCTTCATGCTGCCCATAGGGTACTGCCTGGATACCGGAACGAATGATTTCGGCAATAAATGCGGAGGTATAAATCGACAGCGCCAGCGTCAGCGCCGCAAGCTCTGGGATCAGTACCATCCCACCCCGGAAATTAAAACCACGCAGCTGTGGAATATCCCAGTGCAACGCAGCACCGAAAGTCCAGTGTGCGAGCAGCGGTAAACCCACAATCAATGCAACGCCTGCTGGCCATGTTCTGCGAAGTTGCCCGGTTTTAATCTGAAGTGTGCGGTTATAGCGAAACAGCCCAATCGTAATGGCGATAGCAACAACAATGGCTGCCAAGAACGCGTACAGCCCTTCGCCCGCCAGCGGCGAGGGGATATAGAGACCGCGATTACTTAGGAAAAAGAGATCCCAGGCATCAACGGCCTGGCGCGGGCCGGGTAAATTGCGCAGTACGGCGAAATACCAGAAGAAGATCTGCAGGAGGGGCGGAATATTGCGAAACGTCTCAATATAAATCGTCGAGAGTTTGCGTAATAACCAGTTCTCCGAAAGACGCGCAAGTCCGAGGAAAAAGCCGAGAAACGAAGCAAACACAATACACAGCGCAGAGACCAGAAGCGTGTTCAGCAGACCGACCAGAAACACTCTTCCGTATGTGTCTCCTTCTTGATAATCAATCAAGTGCTGCACAATTCCAAAACCAGCGCTGCGATCCAGGAAGGCAAAGCCCGAAGTAATGCCGCGATTGCTCAGGTTGGTAACAGTGTTATGAATTAAATAAACCGCGACGACCACAACGGCGACAACAGCGATTATCTGGAACAGCCAGGCGCGGACCGCGGGATGAGAAAAGGAAAGTTTTCCTTTTACGGCTAAGCGGCGATGGGACATAAAGAAACCTCGGTAACCATGACTCTGGACTGGGCACCACAGATGCGGTGCCCGTTACAGCTAAAACTTAACGTACCGGCGGAGCGTACTGAATGCCGCCGTTGTTCCAGAGGTTGTTCTGGCCACGTTTGATCTTCAGAGCACTTTCCGATCCCACGTTGCGCTCGAAGATCTCTGAATAGTTACCGACGTGTTTAATGATGTTATAAGCCCACTTGTTATCCAGTTTCAGATCTTTGCCGAAATCACCCTCTTTACCCAAAAGATGCGCCATATCCGGTGTTGATGGATTAGCGGCTTTTTCGTCGACGTTTTTCGAGTTGATGCCCATCTCTTCGGCGTTCAGCATAGCGAACAGCGTCCAGCGAACGATGGAGAACCAGTCTTCATCGCCACGGCGTACGACCGGGCCGAGAGGTTCTTTCGAGATGACTTCTGGCAGAACAATCCATTCCGCCGGGTTGCTCAGCTTGATGCGCAGGGCATACAGCTGAGACTGGTCAGACGCCAGCGTATCGCAACGGCCGGACTCCAGCGCTTTAGCGGATTCATCAGAGCGATCGAAGGTGACCGGCGTGTATTTCATGTTATTGGCTTTGAAATAGTCGGCGACATTCAGCTCGGTGTCAGTGCCTGCCTGTATACAAACAGTCGCGCCGTCGAGCTCTTTGGCGCTCTTCAGTCCCGCCTTGTTGTGGGTCAGGAAGCCGATACCGTCATAATAGGTAACGCCGGTGAAGGACATTCCCATGCCGGCGTCACGCGATGAAGTCCAGGTGGTATTACGAGAAAGCATGTCCACTTCGCCCGACTGCAGAGCGGTAAAGCGCTCTTTCGCCGTCAGAGGGGTGTATTTTACTTTGGTGTCATCCCCGAAGAGGGCTGCTGCAACGCCACGGCATACATCGACATCAATACCGGTGAACTTTCCGTTCGCATCGGCATAAGAGAAGCCCGGTAACCCATCACTGATACCGCACTGTACAAAGCCTTTCTTTTTAACGGCATCCAGCGTTGTGCCGGCATGAGCTTGTCCCGCTACAGCAAACAACATGCCCGCTGCGGCCAGGCTGGCTAACATCGTCTTTTTCATAATGCATCCTGTGTGGCGAAATTTTTCGTTATAGAAAGTCGTTTTAAAACGCTTTTACCTGTCTGTGGCGTTGGCCGACGTTTATAAAGCAAACGTAATGCCAGTTTTGCGTTCGGCTGAAAAAGAGAGAATTGAACGCATAATGCAGAGTGTAGACAGGGATAAATAAATCGAGCGCCCCGAAATGGTGCGAAATCACAACCTACGCCACAAATCAGAGCAAAAGTTGTTAGCACGTGAGTTAATTCAGGATGGTAGTTTCTGGCGTGAATATTGGCAGGATATTTAATGTAATTGAATTGTGAAAAGTATCACGCTGGAATATGTAATTAAAAAGAGGCGACAAAAAAGATGTGAGAAGAATCAGATATTAATAATGAGAGGCAGTTGAAAAAGGGGAGTTTTTTTAACGTATCAGGAAATCATTGCACTAGTTTGAAGCAAAAGCGCGGGTACACCGCGCTTTTGCAGGAAAGCATTATTTCGTTAATGCGACGATACCCAGCGTCAGGCCAGCGACAGCGGCGGCACCACCGGCGATTGCCCCTGCAGTTTCCCAGTTATCCTGGGTTGTGCCCTTCATACAGGTGTTGGTATGAACCAGACGGCCCTGATCGTCATACACCGGCACACACGGAGAGTCGTGCGCACAACCGGCAAGAAGCGCAGCGAGAGTTGCAACGCAAATGAATCTTTTCATGATGTTACCTCAGAATTAAAACTGGCTCGCTATAAAACCAATAGGGTATTTATCGAGCTGAGGGTCATTTTACCACTACAACTATCCACAACAGCAGGGTGAATAATCTCAAATTATGTGGATTGTAAAAATCATGGAGAAAAAAACAGAATGGCATGAATTTATGGAGGAAGTATGGAACGAATAATAGATTTTACGCCGCGAGGAAGTTAACGATTATTCACAGGCATAATAATACAATGGTAGTTTGCGTGCTAATGTTCTGTGTAAAAGAATAAGAGAAGGCGCCGGATGACGCCTTTATCTTTGTTTTACTTCTTGATTCGATTAAACCGTCGTCTGACGACCACGAAAAATACGGGAACGAAGAAGATAGCCAGAAGCGTTGCCGAGAGCATGCCGCCCATGACCCCTGTGCCCACGGCATTTTGCGCGCCACTGCCCGCGCCACGGCTGATTACCAGCGGCAGTACACCGAGAACAAACGCCAGTGACGTCATCAGGATGGGACGCAGACGCATACGGGATGCCTCGAGGGTGGCTTCGATAACCCCTTTACCTTCTTTCTCCATCAGGTCTTTCGCGAACTCTACAATCAGAATGGCATTTTTCGCGGAGAGCCCGATGGTGGTGAGAAGCCCAACCTGGAAATAGACGTCATTGTTCAGTCCGCTTAACGAGGCACCAAGCAGCGCACCAATTACCCCCAGTGGCACGACCAGCATAACGGAGAACGGAATCGACCAGCTTTCATAAAGCGCAGCCAGACACAGGAACACCACTATCAGCGAAATGGCGTATAGCGCAGGTGCCTGGTTGCCAGAGAGCCGTTCCTGATATGACATCCCCGTCCAGTCGTAACCGATACCGGAAGGCAGTTTTTGCGCCATACTTTCCATCATCGCCATCGCTTCACCCGAGCTCTTACCCCGCACGGATTCACCCACAATTTCCATCGAAGGCATACCGTTGTAGCGCTCAAGGCGCGGTGAACCTGAAATCCAGCGCGACGTGCTAAACGCGGAGAAAGGCACCATTTCGCCGTTGATACTGCGAACGTACAGGTTATTGATATCACCCGGCAACATACGGAACGGAGCATCGGCCTGCGCATAGACTTTCTTCACACGACCATGATCGATAAAGTCATTCACATAAGTCCCGCCGAGCGCGGTTGAAATGGTCTGGTTGATATCAGATAGACTGACTCCCAGCGCCTGCGCTTTCTCCTGGTCCACATCCAATTTGAACTGCGGGGTATCTTCCAGCCCGTTAGGGCGCACACGTTCGAGCAGGTCTGGGTGCTCTTTCGCCATACCAAGCAGTTGATTACGCGCTTTTGTCAGCTCGATATGCCCAAGGTTTGCCTGATCGATAAGTTCGAAGTCAAACCCGGTAGCCGTGCCCAGTTCGATAATTGCAGGCAGGTTGAACGGGTAGATCATCCCATCCTTAATGTGACTGAAGGCTTTCGATGCGCGACCGACAATCGCGGCGACTCCGTTTTCAGCTCCCGGACGTTCATCCCACGGTTTCAGGCTGATAAACGCCATACCGGAGTTTTGCCCCTGGCCACTATAGCTAAAACCGTTAACCGTAAAGACCGAATCGACGTTGGCCTTCTCTTTGGTTAGATAGTATTGCTGCACCTGATCCAGGATCTGCTGCGTTCGGGTTTGCGTGGCACCCGCGGGCAGCTGGACCATGGTCATGAATACGCCCTGATCCTCGTCGGGTAAGAAGGAGGTTGGTAAACGTAGGAACAACACCGCCATACCAGCAACAATCAGCACATAAATCACCAGATAGCGCCCGGTTTTGCGTAAAATGCCGCTCACGCTGTTACTGTAATGATCCACGCTCTTATCGAAGACGTTATTGAACCAGCCAAAGAAACCGCCTTTCGCGTGGTGCTCTTCCGCTGCGGGTTTCAGCAGCGTGGCGCAGAGGGCAGGGGTAAGAATCAGGGCAACAAGGACGGAAAGCGCCATTGCCGAAACGATGGTCAGGGAGAACTGACGATAGATAGCACCGGTGGAACCACCAAAGAAGGCCATCGGCACGAACACCGCTGAAAGCACCATCGCGATACCAACCAGCGCGCCCTGAATCTGCTCCATCGACTTCTGCGTTGCTTCTTTCGGCGGCAGCTTATCTTCCGCCATCACGCGTTCGACGTTTTCCACGACGACGATGGCGTCATCGACCAGCAAACCTATTGCCAGCACCATGCCAAACATTGTCAGGGTATTGATGGAAAACCCAAATGCGCCCAACACCGCAAAGGTACCCAGCAACACCACCGGCACAGCAATGGTTGGGATCAGCGTGGCGCGCAGGTTCTGCAGGAACAGATACATCACCAGGAAGACGAGAATAATCGCTTCGAACAGTGTTTTGACCACTTCATGAATCGAGATTGTCACGAACGGCGTGGTGTCGTAAGGGTAGACAACCTTCAGCCCCTGCGGGAAGAAGGCCTGCAGTTCGGCCAGTTTTGATTTAATGGCAGCGGCAGTGTCCAGCGCGTTGGCGCCTGTCGCCAGCTTGATACCCAGACCAGTAGCCGCCTGGCCGTTAATCTTGGTCACCATATTGTAGTTTTCGCCGCCAAGCTCAATACGGGCCACATCTTTCAAATGCACCATTGAGCCGTCCTGGTTCACTTTCAGTGTGACCTTGCCAAACTCTTCCGGTGTTTTCAGGCGCGTTTGCGCAATGATGGAGGCGTTAAGCTGCTGGCCCGGAACCGACGGCGTTCCGCCTAACTGACCGGCCGCAATCTGGTTGTTCTGGGTTTTGAGCTGGTTAATCACATCCAGCGGTGTCAGCTGATACTTATTCAGGGCATTGCTGTCGAGCCAGATACGCATCGCGTACTGTGCGCCAAACATCTGAACATCGCCCACACCGGAAGTTCGGCTGATGGTGTCTTTCACGTTAGACGCAACGTAATCGGAAATATCGTCTTGGGTCAGGCTTTTGTTATCAGACACAAACCCCGCGACCAGAAGGAAGCTGCTGCTGGATTTCTTCACGCCGATCCCTTGCTGCTGCACTTCCTGCGGCAACAGCGGCATCGCTAGCTGAAGTTTGTTCTGAACCTGTACCTGCGCGATATCAGGATCGGTGCCTGACTGGAAGGTCAGGGTAATGGTCACGTTTCCCGCGGAATCACTGGTGGATGACATGTACATCAGGTTATCGACACCGTTCATGTTCTGTTCGATAACCTGCGTCACCGTATCCTGCACCGTTTGTGCATCCGCACCAGGGTAAACAGCTGTGACGGCAACAGCGGGTGGCGCAATCGTGGGATACTGAGCCACCGGCAGTTTGAGAATCGCCAGCCCACCCGCAATCATCAGAATGATGGCAAGTACCCAGGCAAAAATCGGCCTTTGAATAAAGAAGTTAGCCATTGATTATCCCTTAACTGGCTTTCGTCGCGGTGGAATCAGGCGTGGCAACTACCGTGGCCCCAGGATGCACTTTTTGCAGGCCGCTGATGATGACGCGATCGCCCTCCTTTAACCCGTTCGTAATTAGCCAACGATCGCCAATGGCCTGAGGCGCCACCACGCTACGCGTTTCAACCTGTTCTTTGGCGTTCACGACCAGTACGGTGGCATCGCCACGAGGAGTACGCGTGACGCCTTGCTGTGGAACGAGAATGGCATTCGGCTGGACGCCTTCATCAATGCGGGCTCGCACAAACATGCCAGGTAGCAGCATATGTTTAGGATTCGGGAAAACCGCACGCAGGGTAATGGAGCCGGTGCTTTCGTCCACCGTGACATCAGAGAACTGCAGCGTACCTTTCTCCGTGTAAGGCTGGCCGTTTTCCATCAACAGCTGCACGCTGCTGGTGCCGTCACCTTTTTGCAGGCTGGACTGCTTCAGCTGCATAAAGTCATTGCTCGACTGGGTGACATCCACATAGATCGGATCGAGTTGCTGCACGGTTGCCAGTGCGGAAGCCTGGCCGTTTGTCACCAGTGCGCCTTCGGTGACGCTGGATTTCCCAATTCGTCCGTTAATAGGGGATGACACTTTGGTATAGGCGAGATTGATACGTGCTGTTTCGACGCCCGCTTGCGCAGCCGTTACACTGGCATCGGCCTGTCTGGCGTTGGCGACTGCCTGGTCATACTCTTGTCGGCTGACATATTGTGTGCCCACCAGAGGGACATAACGTTTCACGGTCAAATGGGCAATGTTTGCCGCCGCTTCAGCTTTCACCAGCTCGCCTTTCGCACTGTCATAGGCGGCCTGATAGGACGCCGGATCGATCTGATACAGGGAATCGCCCGCTTTCACATCGCTGCCTTCGACAAAGTTACGGCGCAGGATAATACCGCTCACCTGCGGGCGGACTTCAGCGACGCGAAACGCATCCGTGCGGCCTGGCAGCTCCGTGGTGACTGCCAGTGGCGAGCTTTTCACGACAAAGACAGTGACCTGGGGCACCTGCGCGCCTTGCTGCGCATTATCAGAACCATCACAGCCAGCAAGCAGTGCGGAGCAGACAATAAAACCGGATAAGGGTAAAAGCCTGAAGTGTTTCTTCATTACTGTTCCTTTAAAAACAATAAACTGATATTTGCCGTGAGGTTGTGAAAAGGATCGCGGGGCAAAGAGTCAGAAATCCAGCGCACATCATAATGAGGTACGTTGATGCTTTTTAATTTATAAGTGCGGCGAACAGGTTATTCAGATAAAAACCAGAGTCTGGCGTGGCGAATCAACGATATAGTAATGGTGCGAAGCACTCAGGTTTAAATATCATCCAGCGTTACTTATATAGTTTATGAATTTAATGATCTTAAATCATTCGTTGTAATTATTGATTAACGCAATTGACTTTTTTTGATCAGAATAAAATCCCCCGTTAGGGAATACTTCCGCGACGAGGTATTTCTGGTTACGTGGCAAACTGTTCAGGTAATGGGTAAGAGGCGATGGCGCGTAAAACGAAAGAAGATGCACAGAAAACGAGACAGCAGCTGATCGAAGCCGCCATTACCCAGTTTTCGACGCGCGGTGTGGCGAGCACCACGCTGACTGATATCGCAGATGCCGCAGGCGTAACCCGTGGCGCGGTTTACTGGCACTTCTCCAGCAAAGCGGAAATCTTCAATGCGATTTGGGAGCAACAGATACCTTTATGCGATTTAATTCATGAGCAACTTTCCTTGTCACAGAATGACGACCCTTTATGTGTTCTACGCGAAAAGTTTGTCGCGGCGTTGCAATATATTTCCCGAAGCCCCCGACAGCGTGCACTCTTACAAATTCTGTATCACAAATGTGAATTTAATAATGAAATGACATCAGAGTGCGAAATTCGTCAGCGTATTGGTTTTAATTATGAAAACGTCCGCGTGTTGCTGGAGAAAGGGATGGCGAGTGGCATCATCTCACCACTTATAAATATCGATATGACATTGATTGTTTTTCACGGTTTTTTTAGCGGGTTAATTAAAAACTGGTTAATGAACAGTGAGAATTTCAATCTTTACCAGCAAGCTCCGGCGCTGGTGGACAATATTCTGGCGACGCTCAATATGACTCGCACGTTACCGGAAAATTATTCTGTTGCCTCATGAAGGCAGGTAGTTTTTGAATTCATCGGCGTTGTTGCACAGCTCCTCAACGGTCTGCGCCGTTACAGGTTTGCCTAACAGATATCCCTGAAGCGTATTACAGCCAAGCTCCGTGAGGAATTGCTGCTGGGCTTCCGTTTCCACGCCTTCAGCGACCACTTTCAGATTCAGCGTTTTCGCCAGCGCGACAATGGCGGAGACGATAGTGGCATCATCGCTTTTCCCGCTGAGATCTTTCACAAACGCGCGATCGATTTTCAGCTCGCAGACGGGAAGTTGCTTCAGATAGAGCAGGCTCGAATAGCCGGTACCAAAATCATCGATAGAGGCCTTCACGCCTGCATTCGTCAGTTCCGTTAAGATCCTGACGCTCTCTTGCGGATTGTGCATTGCGGTGGTTTCTGTCACTTCCAGAATCAATGATTCTGGCGGCAAATGGTGCTGCGCCAGGCAGTCGAGCACGGTTTTAACCAGCGTGGGTTGTTCGAACTGGAGCGTAGACAGATTGACTGCCATCGACCACGCCTTATGCCCCTGAAGGTGCCACTCGCGCAGTTGACGGCAGGCTTCGTTGATTACCCAGTTTCCAATCGGGATGATAAGCCCGGTCTTCTCGGCCAGTGGCAGAAACATGTCGGGACTCAGCAGCCCCTGTTTCGAATGCTCCCAGCGCAGGAGGGCCTCAAAGCCCAGAATCGGCCCGGCCGGCGCGTGGAATTTCGGCTGATAGTGCAGGCGCAGCTCATCGCGATCGATCGCCAGCCACAGATCGTTCATCAGCTGTAAATGCGTCTGCGCCAGTGTGTTCATCGACGGCTGGAAAAAGTGATAACCGTTACGGCCCATATGTTTAGTGTGATACATCGCCGCGTCAGCGTTGAACATCAACTCACGATCGGATTTCCCGTCGTGAGGATAGAGCGCAATACCGATACTGACGGTCACGATTAGCTCGTAAGGATCGACGTTGAAAGGGCTGTCAATGGCGCGAACCAGCGCACTGGCAAGCGAAGCGGCATCATCGGGGCCACCGACTTCCGCGAGCAAAACAAACTCGTCGCCGCCGATGCGGGCGAGGGTGAACTGGCCTTTAAGCGGTAGCAGCAGCCGCTCGGTAACTGCGACTAATAATTTATCGCCCGTGTCATGGCCATAGGCATCATTCACCGCTTTAAAGCCATCCAGGTCCATAAACATCAGTGCGAAATGGGTCTCTTCGCGGTCGGCCTTGCTGATTGCCTGATCGAGACGGTCTTCCAGCAAAACGCGATTCGGTAAACGGGTCAGCGTATCGTGAAGCGCCAGTTGGGCCAGCTCACGATTGGCTTCAGCCAGGGATGAGGCCAGCAGAGCGGTTCGGGCCTGCAGGCGAGCATCGAGCATGGACACCAGCAACGTGATCCCAAGGATAGAGAGTGCAACTACGCTAACCAGCACGGCCAGCCAGCTGCCGTTTATTCCGTGGTGATGCATCTCAGTGGAGAGCGGGAATTGCGCCGCTTTCATTCCCGCGTAGTGCATACCCGCGATGGCAATGCCCATCGTTATCGCTGCACCCAGGCGCATCAGCGCGACCTGCGCGGCTTCATGGCGCAGCCGGAAGGTCAGCCACAGCGCCGCAAGTGAGGCCGCCAGCGCAATCACTACCGAGATCGCAATCCAAGTCTTGTCCCAGATAATGCCCGGCGTCACTTCCAGCGCGGCCATACCGGTGTAATGCATCGCCACGATGCCTGTGCCCATCACTAAAGCGCCCGGCAGCAGACGTCGTAACCGCAGTTGTTCGCCGCTGACCAGCCACAGTGCAAACATCGACGAGCCGATAGCAATGATCATTGAGAGCACCGTTAGCGTCGGGCTATAGCTCATACGCATGGAGAGATCCATCGCCAGCATACCAATGAAATGCATCGCCCACACGCCGATTCCCATCGCCACGCCGCCGCCCGTCAGCCACACGCGTGCAGCTATACCCTGGCTGCCCGCAACGCGTGCGGCCATGTTGAGCGCGGTATAGGCAGCAAGGATGGCAACAACGAAGGAGACGACAACGAGGATTTGGTTGTATTGGCTAACCAGCATGGTGGGTTTAACTCATTCTCAGTGAGAGGTTATGCGAAAGCGCCTGAAAGGGCAGTGACATTATCACCGGAACGGAATGACGAAAAGGGATTTAAATCCCCGTTTTTAATGGGTGATAAGGCGCTTTTTGATGATATTCACATCTTATTCCAGCTCTGAGCAGTTCACCAGTTTAAGCGGATTCACGGAATTCATATTGCGACACTTGTCGGTTTCGGTGCTCAGCAATTCGATCCACTGAATCAGCAGTGTATCAAAGAGGAAAACCGTGACAGCAAAGACAACCAGCCACCAGTATTTACGAATCATTGTGTCGTTCCGTGTTCAGGAAGAGGTCCAGTGAGGTGGGGGAAATATACACGAAAAGCGGGCGTTTAAAAGCGGGGTCACGCAAGGTTTACAAAGCCTTGACGGTTCAAATTGCGGCAATAAAAAAGGCGCATCCCCATGCCGAGTAGCGCCTTTTTAAACAAGCATTTAGCTAATCGAAATTAGTTCATGCCGTACTTTTTCAGCTTCTTACGAAGAGTACCACGGTTGATACCCATCATCAGGGCTGCGCGGGTTTGGTTACCGCGGGTGTATTGCATCACCATGTCCAACAGTGGCTGTTCAACTTCAGCCAATACCAGCTCATACAGATCATTAACATCTTGACCATTCAGTTGAGCAAAATAGTTCTTCAGTGCCTGTTTTACCGAGTCACGGAGGGGTTTTTGAGTTACCTGATCCTGAGAGTTAACGGTAGAAACGGTCAGTACGTCAGAATTTACGCGTTGTTCGAACATAGTTCTGTCAGCTCTTTATTTCTGTTTACGCAAAATTTTCGAAGTATGCCTCCAACGCCTCCAGCTGTACGCTGGCATCCTCTATGGCGTTGAATGTGCGCCGAAACTGGTCATTTGGAGCGTGCTCCTGGAGATACCAGGATACGTGTTTACGCGCAATTCGGTACCCTTTTGCCTGACCGTAAAAGTCATGCAGTTCCCGAATATGCGAACAAAGCAAGCGCTTAATCTCTGCCAGAGGCAGGGGAGCAAGCAACTCTCCAGTGTCCAGATAATGCTGGATTTCCCGAAAGATCCAGGGTCTTCCCTGAGCCGCACGTCCTATCATCAGAGCATCTGCCCCTGTATAGTCGAGCACAGCCCTGGCTTTAAGCGGGTCAGTTATGTCGCCATTCGCGATAATCGGAATGGAAACTTTCTGCTTAACTGCCCGAATGCTGTCATATTCCGCATTGCCGTTGAACAAACAGGCGCGAGTGCGTCCATGAATGGTCAGGGCCTGGATACCACAGTCTTCGGCCAGTTGGGCAATTTCTACACAGTTACGGTGTTCCGGCGCCCAACCAGTGCGAATTTTCAGCGTAACGGGAACGTCCACTGCGTTAACCACCCCCAACAAGATCGACTTCACCTGATCGGGGTATTGCAGAAGAGCTGAACCTGCCAGCTTGCGATTCACCTTCTTTGCCGGGCAACCCATATTGATATCAATAATTTGGGCGCCACTTTCAACGTTAATACGCGCGGCTTCCGCCATTTCTTCAGGATCGCTTCCGGCAATTTGCACGGTTCGAATACCTGGCTCGTCAATATGCACCATCCGAAGACGGGACTTGTCGCTTTCCCAAACCTGCGGGTTAGACGACATCATCTCGGAAACGGTTAATCCTGCTCCCATCTCGTAGCACAGCGTCCTGAAAGGCCGGTCAGTAATACCTGCCATAGGAGCTGCGATCAGGCGATTTCTAAGCTGGTAGTGTCCGATGCGCATGAGTTAAGAAATGACCATACTGTGACTGCAAGGCGGCGTATATTACGCATTTTTTGCACGAGATGAAAGGCCAAACTTTGAACAATCCGCTGTTACAGATCAAGGAATTGCTGCTCAGCGGGGTTGAAGCGAATTATTAATCATTTAAATCATTACGTTATGCCGTTACGGTTATTTTATGGGCGCTTACATTTTCCCGTAACTTCTCATCATTTCTGAATAAATGAATCACTTAATCGGGATAATCTGCTGTTTTAAGCAGCAGATTATCGGCCTTCTTTGCGATCTGCGTCTCATTTTAGAACATGATCGCAGTTTGCCTTCAGAACATAATTTAACCGCAATGCGACCGTTGAGCGACTGTACCGGAGAGGTATTTTCGTGATGCTCGTATGAGTGAACTTCAGCTACGTTGCTTAAGACGCCAGCAGGTGTGGTTCTTCGCCAAAAGTTTATGCAGGTAAGTGTGGGTGTCCCATTTCACCGCTGACATGTCACCGGCTAACCCCATTTATGCTGAGGGAGAGAGAGCGCAGAAACGGCGTGGGAAGAGACCCACGCCGGAAAGTCAGAATTACTTTTTGCTGCCAGTGATGCGACACCACTCTTCTTTCTCGACGACAGGATCAAGAGTAAAGAGATCGGCATAGGCTTCGCACACGCTTTCAGCCTGGCTTGCCAGAATACCGGACAGACCCAGCAGACCGCCCTCAACGGGCAGCACGCTGATTAACGGTGCCAGTTCACGTAACGGGCCTGCCAGGATGTTCGCGACCACCACATCGGCTTTCATGACCTCTGGCTGGCTATCAGGCAGATACAGCTTCAGACGATCGGAAACACCATTGCGCTGCGCGTTATCGCGGCTGGCCTGGATCGCCTGCGGATCGATGTCGATCCCGATAGCTTTGGCCGCGCCCAGTTTTAGCGCCGCAATCGCCAGGATCCCGGAGCCACAACCGAAGTCGATCACGGTTTTGCCCTCCAGATCCAGCCCATCAAGCCATTGCAGGCACAGGGAGGTGGTCGGGTGGGTGCCGGTACCAAACGCCAGGCCCGGATCGAGCATTACGTTCACGGCGTTCGCGTCAGGCACATCGCGCCAGCTAGGGCAGATCCACAGACGTTTACCGAACTGCATCGGGTGGAAGTTATCCATCCACTCGCGCTCCCAGTCTTTATCTTCCAGCTGCTCGATTTTATGCACAAACCCAACGCCCAGCAGCGGGTGATTTTCCAGGATCGCTACGACCTCTTTCATGTCAGTTTCGGCATCAAACAGACCAATGACATCGGTATCGCCCCACAGACGGGTTTCGCCTGGCAGCGGCTCAAAGACCGGCGTGTCATGCGTGTCCTGGAAAGTAATGGAAACTGAACCCGCTTCCATTAACGCGTCACTCAGTTCTTCGGCATTGGCACCGGTTGTGTTCAGTTTTAGTTGGATCCACGGCATGGCAAAACTCTTTATTTATCAGTAGAAATGACGGCGGCCTGTGGGACGGGCTGACCAAAACGGTTCCCCACCACAAACGCCAGCAAACTTAACAGTAACGAAGGCACAATCGGATGGAAGCCCAGGTACTGAATCTTAAAGGTGGCGAGTACCGCGTAGAGTACGCCACCGACAATCATCCCGCTTAGCGCGCCCGCAGCATTCGCGCGCTCCCAGTACAAGCCCAGCACCAGCGGCCACAGGAACACCGCTTCCAGCCCGCCGAATGCCAGCAGGTTCAGCCAGATGATCATCTCCGGTGGACGCCAGGCGGCCAGCATCATCAGAATGCCGAGTACCAGCGTGGTCCAGGTCGAAATGCGCTTCAGGCGATGCTCATTACGCATTTTAGTCGGCGTCGCGCTGAGCCACAGATCTTTAATGATTGTTGCCGAGGCCTGCAGCAGGTGCGCATTAACGTTCGACATGATCGCTGCCATCGGCGCGGCGAGGAACAGCCCGGCGGCCCATGGCGGCAAGACCTGCACCATTAATGTCGGAATGACCTGATCCGGCACGGTCAGATGCGGAAGAATGGCGCGGCCTAAAGCCCCCGCCAGATGCATTCCCAGCATTAACAGTGACACCACGATCGTGCCGATTATAATCCCGCGATGCACCGCTTTGCTGTCTTTATAGGAGATACAACGCACCGCCGTGTGGGGCAGGCCGATGACGCCAAAGCAGACCAGCACCCAGAACGAGGTCATAAACGCCGGGGTCAGAATATCGTCGGCCCCGTGCGGGCTGACCAGTTTAGGGTCAATCTGCTCCAGGGTTTCAACGGCATTGTGCAAACCGCCCGCGGCATAGATCACGCCAACCAGCAGCACCAGGGTGCCAATCAGCATCACCATGCCTTGCATGGTGTCATTCAGCACGCTGGCACGGAAGCCGCCAAACGCAGTGTAGAGCGCGATGGTAATTCCGAAGATCAACAGGCCATTTTCATATTTGATTCCCGCCGCCGTTTCCAGCAACCGCGCGCCGCCAATAAACTGCACGGCAATCGCACCGACGAAAGCGACCAGCAAACTGACGCTGGCGATCCAGACTACCGCCCGGTTTTGATACCGCGCCTGGAGCATGTCATTGAGGGTAATGGCGTTATAGCGTCGGGCGAGAATGGCGAATTTCTTGCCCAGAATCCCGAGCGACAGCCAGATCGTTGGCACCTGAATCATCGCCAGCAGTACCCAGCCGAGACCATATTTGTACGCCGCACCTGGCCCGCCGATAAACGAGCTGGCACTGACATAGGTGGCGGTCAGCGTCATCGCCAGGACAAAACCGCCCATCGAGCGGCTTCCCAGGAAATATTCACTGAGGAACGAACCGGTGCTGCGCTTGCGCATGGCGTAAGCGGAGAGGCCAAACACAATAAAGAGATAGATAACCAGAACGGCGATGATTTCAGTTTGCATCGCTATCCTCCAGAGAGATATCGCGGAAGATAAAACGCACCATCAGCCAGCACAGCAGCGTAAATACCAGAGGCAACAGCAGACAGGCCATTTCAAACCAGTGCGGCAGGCCGGTAATTCCGGGAGCCGAACCAGGTAAGTAAGCAGTTACCAACCAAGCAGCGAGATAGAGAAGGGTCAGCCACAGCGCCCAGCGCGCTTCTTTATGGGCTTGAACAAAACGCTTGTCCATTTTAAGTCCCTTGTGGATGAAGAAAGCGGGGATTGTACATGATGGGACACAGGCGATCCCCAGAAATAAAAAAGGCCGGAATATCCGGCCTTTTAACGCGTATGCGGTCTTACTTTTCGTGAAGGCCGAGTTTTTTCTCCAGATAGTGGATGTTCGTTCCACCATTCTGGAAGTTCTCGTCGTTCATGATACGAACCTGCAGATCAACGTTGGTTTTGATGCCGTCGATGATCAGCTCCTGCAGGGCGTTCTTCATGCGGGCAATCGCCACGTCACGGTTTTCGCCGTAGCAGATCAGTTTACCGATCATTGAGTCATAGTACGGCGGTACAGTGTAGCCCGCGTAGATATGAGATTCCCAACGCACACCAAAGCCACCCGGCGCGTGGAAACGCGTGATTTTACCCGGGCTCGGCAGGAAGGTGTTCGGGTCTTCGGCGTTAATACGGCACTCGACCGCATGGCCTTTCACCACGACTTCTTCCTGCTTGATGGACAGCGGTTGACCCGCAGCGATACGCAGCTGCTCTTTGATCAGGTCAACGCCAGTAATCATTTCGGTAACCGGGTGTTCAACCTGAATACGGGTGTTCATTTCGATGAAATAGAACTCGCCGTTTTCGAACAGGAATTCGAACGTACCTGCACCGCGATAGCCGATATCGACACACGCCTTGGCGCAACGCTCGCCGATGTAGCGACGCAGTTCCGGAGTAATACCCGGTGCTGGTGCTTCTTCGACGACTTTCTGGTGACGACGCTGCATGGAGCAGTCACGTTCTGCCAGATAGATTGCGTTACCCTGACCGTCAGCCAGCACCTGAATTTCGATGTGGCGTGGGTTTTCCAGGTATTTTTCCATGTAAACCATGTCATTGCTGAACGCAGCTTTCGCTTCAGCTTTGGTCATGGAGATGGATTGTGCCAGGTCTGCATCGCTGCGAACAACGCGCATACCGCGACCGCCGCCGCCGCCGGACGCTTTGATAATAACCGGATAGCCAATGCGTTTAGCATGTGCGCGGTTAGCATCCATATCGTCGCCCAGAGGGCCGTCGGAGCCTGGTACCGTTGGAACGCCTGCTTTCTTCATCGCGGTGATTGCGGATACTTTGTCGCCCATCAGGCGAATAGTGTCAGCTTTCGGGCCGATAAAGATAAAGCCAGAGCGCTCAACCTGCTCAGCAAAGTTGGCGTTCTCAGAGAGGAAGCCATAACCCGGATGGATTGCCACCGCGCCGGTGATTTCAGCGGCGCTGATGATTGCCGGGATATTCAGATAACTTTTTACGGACGGAGCCGGGCCAATACAGACCGTCTCATCCGCCAGTAATACGTGTTTTAAATCGCGATCCGCGCTTGAGTGCACAGCGACGGTCTTGATGCCCAGTTCTTTACAGGCACGAAGGATACGCAGTGCAATCTCGCCACGGTTGGCGATGACAATTTTATCCAGCATGTTCGCCTCGTTACTCGATGACGACCAGCGGCTCGTCAAATTCTACCGGCTGACCACTTTCGACCAGAATCGCTTTAACAACGCCTGACTTGTCAGCTTCGATCTGGTTCATCATTTTCATGGCTTCAACGATACACAGGGTATCGCCTGCATTGACTTTCTGACCCACTTCGCAGAACGCTTTAGCATCCGGGCTTGGCGTGCGGTAGAAAGTACCAACCATCGGGGAACGTACGATGTGACCACTGATTTCTGCGGCTGCTGCAGCCGGCGCTTCTGCTGCCGGGGCAACTGCGTTAGACAGAGCAGGCTGCTGCTGCATCACAGGTGCAGCATAAGCCTGCTGCATGACCGGGAAGCTAGCGGCTGGCGCTGCACGGCTGATGCGTACAGACTCTTCGCCTTCAGAAATTTCCAGTTCGGAGATGCCTGATTCTTCAACCAGCTCGATCAGTTTTTTAATCTTACGAATATCCATGAGTGGGTTCCGTACTCTTGTTTAGTGTGATTGTGACAGGCGTTTTACCGCTGTCTGTAAAGCGTATGAATAACCGTCAGCACCCAGTCCGCAGATAACGCCAGCAGCGATATCCGACAGATACGAATGGTGGCGGAACGGCTCTCGGGCATGCACATTGCTCAGGTGGATCTCGATAAACGGGATGCTTACCGCAAGCAGTGCGTCGCGGATAGCAACACTGGTGTGCGTAAACGCGGCCGGATTAATCAGGATATAGTCCACAGTGTCTTTAGCCTGATGAATACGGTCGATGAGTGCGTACTCCGCATTAGACTGAAAATGGTCAAGACTCACGTTAAGCGCAGCTGCTTCCGTCCCAAGACGGTTAACAATTTCGCTTAATGTCAGCGTGCCGTACTTCTCGGGTTCGCGGGTACCGAGCATGTTCAGGTTCGGTCCGTTCAAAACTAAGATGTGCAACTTTCCAGTCATTGTGCCGCTATCTCCTGCGATTCTCGGGTAAAAAACAAAATATACCTTCGATGCGCAATTGTCACCCTTTCAGGGGATGAAAAACCCCTCCAGGAAAACCAAGGTCGCACATTATAACGATTTCGTAGCATTTAGCAGCTAAATACTGGTCTTATCAGGGAAGATTATCAACCGCAATTGATAAAAGAAGCGCGGTTGATAAGTAATCTGCGGGAATACGCACAGTTTCGCGAACTATCGCCACCACTGGCGGAACTTCTTGTAGCGCCATATCAGCAGCGCCAGAGCCAGCAGCGCGTAGATAACAGGCTGAGGGGATAAAATCTTCACCGACCACAGATAATGTATCGGGGCCAGGATCGCCACAAGATAGACGAAGTTATGCAAAAGTTGCCAGCGTCGGCCCAGTTTTCGCTGTGCGTACTGCGTTGATGTGAGCGTCAGCGCCAGTAAAATCACCCAGCTGATAATCCCTAACGTCAGATACGGACGCGATACCAGCTCGCTGCCTAACAATGCCAGATTATTAATGCCCAGCTCCAGCAACGTGTAGCTGGTGAGATGGATCGTCGCCCAGGCAAAACACCATAGCCCTAAAAGACGTCGTGTTCGTATCAATAATGGCTGTTTAGCGTAGCGCGCCAGTGGGGAAACCAGCAAGGTTGCCAGCAAAAATTTCAGAGCCATCCTACCGGTAAAGTGTTGAATATCTTTGGCCGGATCGGCGCTGAAATAGCCCTGACTGGCTGCCCAGAACAGCCATATAAAAGGAAGCAAACCGGCCAGATGCAACAGCACTTTTAGCCAGGTGATCTGTTTTATGGTTAAGCGCACTTAAAAATTCTCCCGCAGATCCAGCCCGCGATAGAGTGAGGCCACTTCGTCGGCATAGCCATTGAACAGCAGCGTTGGCTGGCGTTTCACGTCCAGCGCGCCGCCGGAGCCGATAAAGCGCTCGGTCGCCTGAGACCAACGCGGATGATCGACGTGCGGGTTAACGTTCGCGAAAAAGCCATATTCGCCCGGCGCGGCAAGGTTCCAGGTGGTCGGCGGGCGCTCTTTGGTGAGCTTAATGCTGACAATGGATTTAATCCCTTTAAAGCCATATTTCCATGGCACTGTTAAACGGATGGGGGCCCCGTTTTGTGGCGGCAGCGCTTTGCCATATACCCCGACGGTCAGCAGCGTCAGCGGATGCATTGCCTCGTCGAGGCGCAGCCCTTCGACATAGGGATACTCCAGCCCGCCACCGATAAAGCGGTCTTTCTGCCCTGGCATTTGCTCTGGCGAGTAAAGCGTCTGGAAAGCGACATATTTGGCATCGCTGGTGGGCTCGGCCATCGCCAGCAGTTTGTGCAGCGGGAAACCGATCCACGGCACCACCATTGACCACGCCTCAACGCAACGCATTCGGTAAATACGCTCCTCAAGGGGGAAACGGGTCGTGAGATCGTGATGGTCAAAAGTGAGCGGTTTGGCGACTTCGCCCTCAATTTTTAAGGTCCAGGGATCGGTTTTCATGCTCCCGGCATTGGCGGCGGGATCGGCTTTATCGAGGCCAAACTCATAAAAATTGTTATAGCCCGTCACTTTATCTTCCGGTGTCAGCGCGAGTTTACTCTGCCACTGTGCGGGTTTGGTAAAGGTTAGCGGCTGGCCAGAGGGGGCTTTTGGACGATCGTTCCCCTTGAACCAGTCAAGCAGGTCGGCATGGGCGTTGGGGGTGAGAGTAAGGGCGGTAGCGCTGATACCGAGCATCTTCAGGATCTGGCGGCGCTGTAGCATAAAGACAGATTCGGCCGTTACATCGGCTTCCGTCAGTTTTCTGTTTTTCATGGCATCCTCCGGCATGCATTTTTCTAAGCATGACGGAGGAGTCGGGTTATCGCGAATATGTCACGAAAATTTGAAGATTAAGCAATTTTCACCAGCGCCCGGCCCTGGAAATGGTTGCTAATGATTTTTTCGGCATACTCCGGAGCCTGGTCCAGCGTAATTTCGGTGGCGCTCTGGCTGAAGAAGGACTCCGGCAAATCACGCACCAGACGTTCCCATGCCTGCGTGCGACGCGCCGCTGGCGTCATGACGGAATCCACGCCCTGCAGACGCACATTACGTAGGATAAATGGCATCACGGTTGTTGGCAGCGCAAAACCACCCGCCAGACCGCAGGCCGCCACGCATCCGCCGTAGTTCATCTGTGCCAGCAGTTTTGCCAGCACTTTATCGCCCACGGTATCCACCGCACCCGCCCAGACCTGTTTTTCCAGTGGACGGCTTTCGCTGAACTCTTCGCGTCCCAGAATACGGTTTGCGCCCAGAGAACGCAGGTAATCATGTGTGCTTTCGCGCCCGGTAACGGCAGTAACCTGATATCCGAGTTTGTGCAGCAGCGTCACTGCGGTACTGCCCACGCCACCGCTGGCGCCGGTCACGACCACTTCACCGGAGTCCGGGCGAACGCCAGCCTCTTCCAGCGCCATCACGCACAGCATCGCGGTGAAACCGGCGGTGCCGATGATCATCGCTTTGCGGCCATCGAGACCTTTTGGCATCGGCACCAGCCAGTCGCCGTTGACGCGCGCCTGCGTGGAGAGGCCGCCCCAGTGGTTTTCCCCCACGCCCCAGCCGGTCAACAGCACCTGCTGTCCTGGGTGAAAGCGCGGATCTTCACTGGAATGCACGTGACCTGCGAAATCAATTCCCGGAATCATCGGAAAATTGCGGATGATTTTCCCGGTGCCCGTGATGGCGAGAGCATCCTTATAGTTCAGGCTGGACCAGTCGATATCCACAGTCACGTTCCCCTCCGGGAGACGGTTTTCCTCAACGGATTGAACCGACGCCAGAGTTTTGCCGTCTTGCTGTTCTAAGATCAAAGCCTGCATACAGATGTCCTCACTAAGCATGATGATTGGAAAATAATTTCTGAAGACTATACTCGCTCATTGAAACGCTATGCCGATTTAACGCAATAAATTGCCAGATAGACCAGGTTTGGTAGTATGCCCCTGCTAAACGCAAGTTAGCACTTACTTGCACTTTAACTGCCTCCCCATCAACCAACGGAGTGATCTCAAGGATGCGATTAACGACGAAATTTTCAGCTTTTATTACGCTGCTGACGGGGCTGACTATTTTCGTCACCCTGATGGGGTGCTCGCTAAGCTTTTATAATGCCATTCAGGACAAACTGACCAACCGCGTGCAGTCCGTGGCTTCGGTCATTGATTCGCGACTGGTTACGTCAACGTTGCCCGCGCTGTCTCAGCAACTGGATGAGCTGATGGTGCCGGTCGATATTGTACACATCGATATTCTACAGGGTAGCAAAGTCCTCCTGAGCCATGCGCGTCAGAGCAGCTATCGCCCGGCCGGGACGCTGGCACAATACCGCGAGATGACGATTCACTCCCTGAAAAGCCCTGGGGTGACCATCAGGCTGGTCTATCAGGACCCGATGGCGAACTATTTCCGTTCACTGATGACCACTGCGCCGCTCACCGTTGCGGTGGGCTTTATTGTGGTGCTGATCTTTCTGGCGGTGCGCTGGCTTCGACGCCAGCTTTCCGGACAGGAACTCCTGGAATCGCGATCTGTACGTATTTTAAACGGTGAACGAGGTGCTAAGGTGCGCGGGTCTGTTTATGAATGGCCGTCGCGGACCAGCAGTGCGCTGGATGTGTTGCTTTCAGAGATCCAGTTCGCCAGCGATCAGCGCAGCCGTATGGATACGCTGATTCGGTCCTACGCCGCCCAGGACAATAAAACCGGGCTGAATAACCGCCTTTTCTTTGATAATCAACTGGCCACGCTGCTGGAAGATACCGAAAAGGTGGGTACTCACGGGGTGGTGATGGTGATCCGTCTGCCCGATTTTGACCTTTTGCGCGATACCTGGGGCCGCTCGGTGGCGGAAGAGCATCTCTTTACGCTCATCAATTTGTTATCGACCTTTATAATGCGCTATCCCGGTGCGCTGCTGGCGCGCTACCACCGCAGTGATTTTGCCGTGTTGCTGCCGCACCGGACGCTGAAAGAATCGGAAAGCATCGCCAGTCAGCTGCTGAAAGCGGTCGATGCGCTGCCGCCAACCAAAATGCTCGACCGGGATGACATGGTTCATATCGGCATTTGCGCCTGGCGCGGCGGCCAGCAAACTCAACAGGTGATGGAGCATGCCGAAGCGGCCACGCGTAACGCGGTGCTGCAGGGAGCAAATGGCTGGGCGGTTTACGATGATTCTCTGCCGGAAAAAGGGCGCGGCAACGTGCGCTGGCGAACGCTCATTGAACAGATGCTGAGCCGCGGCGGGCCACGAATTTATCAAAAACCGGCCGTGCTGCGTAACGGCCAGGTGCATCACCGCGAGTTACTTTGCCGTATCTTCGACGGCTCGGAAGAGGTTGTCTCCGCCGAATATTTGCCGATGGTGCTGCAGTTTGGTCTGTCGGAAGAGTACGACCGGCAGCAAATTACGCGCCTTATTCCATTTTTATCTTTCTGGCCGGAGGAAAATCTGGCATTACAGGTAACGGTAGAATCGCTGATTCGCCCGCGTTTTCAGCGCTGGCTGCGTGATGTGCTGATGCAATGTGAAAAATCGCAGCGGAAACGTATTATTTTTGAACTTGCAGAGGCAGATGTTTGTCAACATATCAGCCGTTTACAGCCGGTCGTCCGTTTGATGAATGCACTCGGTGCTCGCGTGGCAGTGACTCAGGCGGGTTTAACGCTGGTCAGTACCAGTTGGATCAAGGAGCTGGATGTGGAGCTGTTAAAGCTGCATCCGGGGCTGGTCAGGAATATTGAAAAGCGCACGGAAAACCAGCTGCTGGTTCAGAGTCTGGTGGAAGCGTGCAAGGGAACGCAAACGCAAGTCTTCGCCACAGGCATACGTTCACGCAGCGAATGGCAGATGTTGACGGAGCGCGGTGTCGCGGGTGGTCAGGGGGATTTTATTGCTACCTCTCAGCCGCTTGACAGCAATGTGAAAAAATATTTGCAAAGATACTCTGTTTGACCTGCCGTTTAATTTGTTTTCACGTAGAATATCGCGCCTGTAGCTTTGAGTATGACGAGCAAAACGCCAGTCGTTTACCTGGACGGGTTACAAATGAAAGCGAGTGACGCAGCTGTTAACTCAGCCCTGATGGAGTCAGGAAATAAATTTGTAACATAAGGAAACGTGCTGCACTAATTTTCACCGTAGCAGATGATTTTTGCGCCTTGTCGCTGCTACGTGTGGTTGGTAAAGTAAGCGGATTTTAATTTTTCCGCCCCAGCTTTCAGGATTATCCCTTAGTATGTTGAAAAAATTTCGTGGCATGTTTTCCAATGACCTGTCCATTGACCTGGGTACCGCGAATACCCTGATTTATGTAAAAGGACAAGGCATCGTATTGAATGAGCCTTCCGTTGTGGCCATTCGTCAGGATCGTGCCGGCTCCCCGAAAAGCGTGGCAGCCGTAGGACACGATGCGAAGCAGATGCTGGGTCGTACCCCAGGCAACATCGCCGCGATCCGCCCAATGAAAGACGGCGTTATCGCTGACTTCTTCGTGACTGAAAAAATGCTTCAGCACTTCATCAAGCAGGTTCACAGCAACAGCTTCATGCGCCCAAGTCCGCGCGTGCTGGTCTGTGTGCCAGTCGGTGCAACTCAGGTTGAACGCCGTGCGATCCGTGAATCCGCTCAGGGCGCAGGTGCGCGCGAAGTCTTCCTGATTGAAGAGCCGATGGCTGCTGCAATTGGTGCGGGTCTGCCGGTTTCTGAAGCAACAGGTTCCATGGTGGTGGATATCGGTGGTGGTACCACTGAAGTGGCCGTCATCTCTCTGAACGGTGTGGTTTACTCCTCTTCCGTGCGTATCGGCGGTGACCGTTTTGATGAAGCCATCATTAATTATGTGCGCCGTAACTACGGCTCTCTGATCGGTGAAGCCACCGCAGAGCGTATTAAGCACGAGATCGGTTCTGCTTACCCTGGCGACGAAGTCCGCGAAATCGAAGTTCGTGGCCGTAACCTGGCTGAAGGCGTTCCGCGTGGCTTTACCCTGAACTCCAACGAAATCCTCGAAGCGCTGCAAGAGCCACTGACCGGTATCGTGAGCGCGGTGATGGTTGCGCTGGAACAGTGCCCGCCAGAACTGGCTTCCGACATCTCAGAGCGCGGCATGGTTCTGACCGGTGGTGGCGCGCTGCTGCGTAACCTCGACCGCCTGTTAATGGAAGAGACAGGTATTCCTGTCGTAGTTGCAGAAGATCCACTGACTTGCGTAGCCCGTGGTGGTGGCAAGGCGCTGGAAATGATCGACATGCACGGCGGCGACTTGTTCAGCGAAGAGTAGTCGGTTTGAGAGGGTAGCGAAGGCTACCCTTTCTCTCTGACACGAGAATACGCATAGCCTATGAAGCCAATTTTTAGCCGTGGCCCGTCGCTGCAGTTTCGCCTGATCCTGGGGGTGCTGGTAGCGCTTGGAGTCATCATCGCCGATAGCCGCCTCGGTATGTTCAGCCAGATCCGAACATACATGGATACCGCCGTCAGTCCTTTCTACTTTGTATCAAATGGTCCCCGTGAATTACTCGACAGTGTTTCTCAAACCTTGTCATCACGCGACCAACTCGAGCTTGAAAACCGTGCATTGCGCCAGGAATTGCTGCTGAAAAACAGCGAGCTGCTGATGCTGGGCCAGTATCGCCAGGAAAACGCACGTCTGCGTGAGCTGCTGGGATCGCCGCTGCGTCAGGACGAGCAGAAAATGGTGACTCAGGTGATCTCCACCGTCAACGATCCGTACAGCGATCAGGTGGTCATCGACAAAGGCAGCGTGAACGGTGTTTACGAAGGCCAGCCGGTCATCAGTGATAAAGGCGTTGTGGGCCAGGTGGTTGCTGTTGCTAAGCTGACCAGCCGCGTTTTATTGATCTGTGATGCCACCCATGCGCTGCCGATTCAGGTACTGCGTAATGATATCCGTATTATTGCGGCCGGTAACGGCTGTACGGACGATCTGCAGCTGGAGCATCTGCCAGCCAACACCGACATTCGTGTGGGGGATGTTCTGGTCACCTCCGGTCTCGGCGGGCGTTTCCCTGAAGGTTACCCGGTGGCGGTTGTCTCCTCGGTGAAGCTGGATACGCAACGTGCGTACACGGTGATTCAGGCTCGTCCAACTGCGGGCTTACAGCGTCTGCGCTATTTGCTGCTGCTGTGGGGCGCCGATCGTAACGGTATCAACCCGATGACGCCAGAAGAGGTGCATCGCGTGGCCAATGAACGCTTAATGCAGATGATGCCGCAGGTTCTGCCTGCGCCGGACTCCATGGGGCCGCCTGCGCCAGTGCCTGCACCTGCTACGGGATTAACGCAGCCTCCTCCGGATGCACCGCTGCCGCCACAAATCTCCTCGGGAGGGCAGTAGTGGCGAGCTATCGTAGCCAGGGACGCTGGGTAATCTGGCTCTCGTTCTTCATCGCGTTATTGCTGCAAGTCATGCCCTGGCCGGACGACATTCTCGTTTTCCGGCCAAACTGGGTGCTGCTCATTTTACTCTACTGGACCCTGGCCCTGCCGCACCGCGTAAATGTGGGCACGGGTTTTGTGATGGGTGCCATACTGGATCTCATCAGTGGCTCAACGCTCGGCGTGCGCGCCCTGTCGATGAGTATTATTGCGTACCTCGTCGCACTGAAATTCCAGCTTTTCCGTAACCTCGCGCTCTGGCAACAGGCGTTGGTGGTGATGTTGTTGTCCCTCGCCGCGGATATCATTGTTTTCTGGGCTGAGTTTTTAGTGATCAACGTCTCTTTCCGACCGGAAGTGTTCTGGAGTAGTGTAGTAAACGGTGTGCTCTGGCCGTGGCTGTTCCTGCTGATGCGTAAAGTTCGCCAGCAGTTTGCCGTGCAATAAAAGGTTTCTATGACGTCTTTATTTCTTGCCTCTGGTTCCCCGCGTCGTCAGGAGTTACTCACTCAACTGGGTGTCTCTTTTGAACGTATCGTCACCGGTATTGAAGAAAAACGGGGCGATGGCGAAAGCGCGCAGCAGTATGTGTCTCGTCTGGCCCGGGAAAAAGCCCTGGCTGGCGTGGCGCAAACCCCGCGTGATTTGCCGGTGCTGGGGGCAGATACCATCGTGATTCTCAACGGTGAAGTGCTCGAGAAACCGCGTGACGGTGAACATGCGGCACAAATGCTGCGCAAATTATCCGGACAAACGCATCAGGTGATGACGGCGGTTGCACTGGCAGATAGCCAGCAGGTGCTGGATTGTCTGGTAGTCACGGATGTCACGTTCAGAGTGCTTACCGATGAGGAAATCGCCGGTTATATCGCCAGCGGTGAACCTATGGATAAAGCAGGTGCATACGGTATTCAGGGGCTGGGTGGCTGTTTCGTCAGGAAGATTAATGGCAGCTATCACGCCGTAGTCGGCTTACCGCTGGTGGAAACGTATGAGTTGCTGAGCAATTTTAACTCACTGCGTGAGGGAAGGGATAATTATGACGGCTGAATTGTTGGTAAACGTAACGCCATCGGAAACCCGAGTGGCCTATATTGATGGCGGCATTCTTCAGGAAATTCATATTGAGCGCGAAGCGCGACGCGGAATAGTAGGCAATATCTACAAAGGTCGTGTCAGTCGTGTACTACCGGGTATGCAGGCGGCATTTGTAGATATTGGCCTAGATAAAGCAGCGTTCTTGCACGCCTCGGATATCATGCCGCACACCGAATGTGTCGCGGGTGAAGAGCAAAAGCAGTTTACCGTTCGCGACATCTCCGAGCTGGTCCGCCAGGGGCAGGATTTGATGGTCCAGGTGGTGAAAGATCCCCTCGGTACCAAAGGCGCCCGTCTGACGACCGACATCACTTTACCTTCTCGCTACCTGGTCTTTATGCCGGGCGCTTCACACGTCGGCGTTTCTCAGCGTATCGAAAGTGAAAGCGAGCGCGAACGCCTGAAAAAGGTGGTCGGCGCTTACTGCGACGAGCAGGGCGGCTTTATTATCCGTACCGCGGCAGAAGGGATCAGCGAAGACGATCTGGCCTCCGATGCGGCGTACCTGAAACGCGTCTGGACCAAAGTCATGGAGCGTAAAAAACGCAACCAGACCCGCTATCAACTGTACGGCGAGCTGGCACTGGCCCAGCGCGTGTTGCGCGATTTCGCTGATGCGCAGCTCGATCGAATCCGCGTGGATTCGCGTCTGACCTACGACGCGCTGCTGGAATTCACCGCCGAATATATCCCAGAGATGCCTGGCCTGCTGGAGCATTACACCGGCCGCCAGCCGATCTTTGATCTCTTTGACGTCGAGAACGAAATCCAGCGCGCGCTGGAGCGCAAAGTGGAGCTGAAATCCGGCGGCTATCTGATCATCGATCAGACGGAAGCGATGACCACCGTGGATATCAACACGGGGGCATTTGTCGGCCACCGCAATCTCGACGACACCATCTTTAACACCAACATCGAAGCGACGCAGGCCATCGCGCGTCAGCTGCGTCTGCGCAATCTTGGCGGCATTATCATCATCGACTTTATCGATATGAATAATGAAGATCACCGCCGCCGCGTGCTGCACTCTCTGGAGCAGGCGCTAAGCAAAGATCGGGTGAAAACCAGCATCAACGGTTTCTCTCAGCTCGGTCTGGTGGAGATGACCCGCAAGCGCACGCGCGAAAGCGTTGAACATGTGCTGTGCAATGAATGCCCAACCTGCCACGGACGCGGCACGGTAAAGTCTGTGGAGACAGTGTGCTACGAAATCATGCGTGAAATTGTCCGCGTCCATCACGCCTACGACTCCGACCGTTTTCTGGTCTATGCTTCCCCTGCGGTGGCAGAAGCACTGAAAGGCGAAGAGTCGCACGCGCTGGCGGAAGTGGAAATCTTTGTCGGCAAACAGGTAAAAGTACAAATCGAACCACTCTATAACCAGCAGCAGTTTGACGTGGTGATGATGTAAGAGGCAGCAATGCTGCAAGAGAACGGCTGACAAGGAGAGATGCGTGAGGCGATTGCCAGGAATTTTACTGCTTACAGGGGCAACGCTTGTCGTCATTGTCGCGTTGCTCGTGAGCGGGCTGCGCCTCGTGTTACCGCATCTCGACAGCTGGCGCCCGCAGGTGCTGGCAAAGATCGAAAGCGCCACCGGCATTCCCGTTGACGTCAGCCAGCTGAGTGCCAGCTGGCAAAATTTCGGCCCAACGCTGGATGTCCGCGATATCAACGCGAGCCTGAAAGACGGCGGCCATCTCAAAATCAAACGTGTGACGCTGGCGCTGGATGTCTGGCAAAGTTTGCTACACATGCGCTGGCAGTTTCGCGATCTCACTTTCTGGCAGCTTCAGTTTCTGACCAACACGCCTCTGAACCAGGGCGATAACAGCAAAGGCATTGAGACCAACCGCTTCAGCGATCTTTTCCTGCGCCAGTTCGATCATTTCGATCTGCGCGACAGTGAAATCAGTTTTATTACCCTCTCCGGACAACGGGCCGAACTGGCGATCCCGCAGCTCACCTGGCTTAACGGCAAAGATCGCCATCGCGCCGAAGGGCAGGTGAATCTCTCCAGCCTGAACGGGCAGCACGGCATCATGCAGGTGCGCATGGATCTGCGCGATGACAACGGCCTGCTGAACAAAGGCAAAGTCTGGCTGCAGGCCGACGATGTGGATGTCAAACCCTGGCTGGGCAAATGGATGCAGGATAACGTGGCGCTGCAAAGGGCGCGCTTCAGTGTTGAAGGCTGGCTGACGCTGGCCGACGGTGATATATCCGCCGGGGATGTGTGGCTGAAGCAGGGCGGCGCGGCGTGGAAAGGGGATACGCAATCCCATGATATGTCAGTCGATAACCTGACGGCACACGTCACCCGTCAGGGCGACAGCTGGCAATTCTCCATTCCCGATACCCGTATCACTATGGACGGCAAAGCCTGGCCGCGCGGCGCATTAACGATGGCGTGGGTGCCTGAGCAGGAAGTGGGCGGCGTGAACAACAAGCGCAGCGATGAGCTGCGTATCCGCGCCAGCAACCTCGATCTGGCAAGTCTCGACGGTTTACGGCCTATTGCGAACCGCATATCAACTGCGCTGGGTGAAGTCTGGGAAGCCACACAGCCGAGCGGCCAGATCGACACCCTGGCGCTGGATATCCCTCTGCAGGCCACAGAAAAAACCCGTTTCCAGGCATCGTGGAAAGCGCTCTCCTGGAAGCAGTGGAAGCTGCTGCCCGGTGCCGAACACTTTGGCGGAAAGCTTGAGGGCAGCGTTGAAAACGGCAGACTGACGGCGGAAATGAATGACGCCAAAATGCCGTACGAAACGGTTTTCCGTGCGCCGCTGGAGATTGAAAAAGGCACTGCCATTCTTAACTGGCTGAACAATGAGAAAGGTTTTCAGCTCGATGGCCGTGATATCGACGTAAAAGCCACCGGCGTTCACGCGCGCGGTAATTTCCGCTATCTGCAGCCGGAAGGCGATGAGCCATGGCTGGGGATTCTGGCCGGTATCAGCACTGACGATGGCGGCCAGGCATGGCGCTATTTCCCGGAAAACCTGATGGGCAAAGCGCTGGTGGACTACCTGAGCGGCGCGATTCAGGGCGGTCAGGCCGATAATGCCACGCTGGTTTATGGCGGCAATCCGCACTTGTTCCCTTACAAACACAACGAAGGCCAGTTCCAGGTTCTGGTGCCGCTGCGCAATGCGACTTTCGCCTTCCAGCCCGACTGGCCAGCGCTGAAAAACCTCAATATCGAACTGAATTTCCTGAACGACGGGCTGTGGATGAAATCCGACAGCGTTGCGCTGGGCGGCGTAACCGCCAGTAATTTGAGAGCGGTGATTCCGGATTACTCGAAAGAGAAGCTGCTGATCGACGCGGACATTAACGGGCCGGGCAAAGCCGTCGGGCCTTATTTTGACGAGACACCGCTGGATGATTCGCTGGGCGCTGCGCTGCAAGAGCTGCAAATCGATGGCGATGTGAATGCCCGTTTGCATCTCGACATCCCGCTGGATGGCGAGATGACCACCGCCGAAGGCGATGTGGTGCTGAACAACAACAGCCTGTTTATCAAGCCGCTAGATAGTACGCTCAAGAACCTGAGCGGCAAATTCAACTTTGTGAATGGCAATCTGAAAAGCGGGCCGCTGAAAGCCAACTGGTTTAATCAACCGATTAACGTGGATTTCAGTACCACCGAAGGTGAAAAAGCCTATCAGGTCGCCGTCAATATGGATGCTAACTGGCAGCCCGCGCGGATGGACGTGCTTCCAAAGCCGGTGGCCGAATCTATTGACGGAACGGTTGCCTGGAAAGGTAAAGTGGCCATCGACCTGCCTTATCGTGGAAGTGCGCACTATAAAGTCGACGTGACCGGCGATCTGAAGAATGTAAGCAGTCACTTACCTGCACCGCTGGATAAGAAAGCTGGGCAGCCACTGCCGATGAACATCAATGTGCAGGGCGATCTGAACAGCTTCGCTCTCACTGGTAATGCGAATGGTACAAATCACTTTAACAGCCGCTGGTTGCTCAGTCGCAAACTGACTCTCGACCGGGCTATCTGGACCACGGACAGCCGCACCATTCCGCCACTCCCTGAGCAGCCAGGCGTTGAGCTGAACCTGCCCGCGATGGACGGCGCCGAGTGGCTGGCGATGTTTAACAAGGGCGTTGGGCAAAATGTGGATGAAGCCGCCCAGTTCCCGCAGCGCGTGACCGTCCGTACGCCGTCACTGACCTTGGGCGGACAGCAGTGGAATAACCTCAGCATTGTCTCTGAGCCAACCCTCAACGGGTCGACGGTGGAAGCGCAGGGCCGTGAGATTAACGCCACGCTCACAATGCGTGACAATGCGCCATGGCAGGCGGCGATTCGTTATCTTTACTACAACCCGACGACGGCCACGAAAGGGCAAACGGGAGCGGCTTCGCCGTTAGCCGAGGTTTCAAAAGTGGATTTCAGCGGCTGGCCGGATTTACAACTGCGCTGCGCGGAGTGCTGGCTGTGGGGCCAGAAATATGGCCGCATCGACGGTGATTTTGCCGTGAAGGGCAACACCCTTAGCCTCGCGGGCGGCCTGATTGATACCGGCTTTGGGCGTCTGACTGCGGACGGAGAGTGGGTGAATGGCGCGGGCGAACAGCGCACCTCCCTGAAAGGTAGAATCAAGGGCAACAAGCTGGATGCGGCGGCGAATTTCTTTGGCGTCAGCACACCGCTGCGCGGCTCTTCCTTCGATGTTAATTACGATCTGCACTGGCGCGCTGAGCCGTGGAAACCGGACGAAGCTACGCTGAACGGCATCCTCAAAACCAATCTGGGCAAAGGCGAAATCGCCGACGTCAGCACAGGTCACGCCGGGCAGCTTTTACGTTTACTGAGCTTTGACGCGCTGCTGCGCAAACTGCGTTTTGACTTCAGCGATACCTTCAGCGAAGGGTTCTATTACGACTCTATTCGCAGTACGGCGTGGATCAAAGACGGCGTTCTGCATACGGATGACACGCTGGTGGATGGCCTGGAGGCCGACATCGCCATGAAAGGCTCGGTGAATCTGGTGCGTCGCGAACTGGATATGGAAGCGGTCGTTGCGCCGGAGATCTCGGCGACCGTCGGTGTCGCTGCGGCATTCGTGGTCAACCCGATTGTGGGCGCAGCGGTGTTTGCCGCCAGTAAGGTGCTGGGGCCGCTGTGGAGTAAGGTCTCAATCCTGCGCTATCGCATTACCGGCCCGGTCGATAAGCCGCAGATTAATGAGGTGCTCCGTCAGGCGCGCAAAGATGCACAGCAATGATTTGACGCGGGCGAGTAATTGCCCCACTCTCATAAATAATGAATTTTTTTACCGCCCTTGGGCGGCAACGAACGAGTAGCAAAACGATGAGTCTGAACCTGGTAAGTGAACATTTGCTCGCAGCGAACGGCCTGAGTCATCAGGACCTGTTTTCCATTCTTGCCCAACTAACCGAGCGTCGCCTCGATTACGGCGATCTCTATTTCCAGTCGAGCTACCACGAATCCTGGGTTTTAGAAGACAGCATCATTAAAGATGGCTCTTACAACATCGACCAGGGCGTCGGTGTTCGCGCCGTAAGCGGTGAGAAAACCGGCTTTGCCTATGCCGATCAGATTAGCCTGACTGCGCTGGAGCAGAGCGCCCAGGCAGCGCGCACTATCGTGCGTGAAGCGGGCGATGGTCGTGTGAAAACCCTCGGCGAAGTGCAGCATTCTGCGCTCTATACCAGCATCGATCCGCTGCAAAGCATGACCCGCGAGGAGAAGCTGGATATCCTGCGCCGCGTGGACAAAGTGGCTCGCGCGACAGATAAACGCGTTCAAGAAGTGTCAGCCAGCCTGAGCGGTGTGTATGAACTCATTCTGGTGGCTGCTACCGACGGTACGCTGGCCGCTGATGTGCGCCCGCTGGTACGTCTGTCTGTCAGCGTGCAGGTGGAAGATGACGGTAAACGCGAGCGCGGCTCCAGCGGTGGCGGCGGTCGTTTTGGTTATGACTGGTTCCTGGCCGATGAAGACGGCGATGTTCGCGCAGATGCGTGGGCGAAAGAAGCCGTGCGCATGGCGCTGGTGAATCTCAATGCGGTAGCGGCCCCAGCCGGTACGCTGCCGGTGGTACTCGGCGCAGGCTGGCCTGGCGTGCTGCTGCACGAAGCGGTCGGTCACGGTCTGGAAGGCGATTTCAACCGTCGCGGCACCTCCGTATTCAGCGGTCAGATGGGCGAGCTGGTGGCCTCGGAACTGTGTACCGTTGTGGATGATGGCACCATGACCGATCGTCGCGGTTCTATCTCTATCGATGATGAAGGGACGCCGGGGCAGTACAACGTGCTGATCGAAAACGGCATTCTGAAAGGTTACATGCAGGACAAACTCAACGCGCGTCTGATGGGCGTTGCGCCAACCGGGAACGGGCGTCGCGAATCCTACGCACATCTGCCGATGCCGCGTATGACCAACACCTATATGCTCGCAGGCAAATCGACGCCGCAGGAGATCATCGAATCCGTGGATTACGGGATCTTCGCGCCAAACTTCGGCGGTGGCCAGGTGGATATCACCTCCGGCAAGTTTGTCTTCTCGACGTCTGAAGCCTATCTGATTGAAAAAGGCAAAGTCACCAAAGCGGTGAAAGGCGCTACGCTGATTGGCTCCGGTATCGAGGCGATGCAGCAGATTTCGATGGTGGGTAACGATCTGAAGCTGGATAAAGGCGTGGGCGTCTGCGGTAAAGAAGGCCAGAGCCTGCCGGTGGGCGTCGGTCAGCCGACGCTGAAAGTGGATAATCTGACCGTCGGCGGTACCGCCTGACTTGAAGTCTTATTGAAAAAATGGCGCGTCTGAAAAGGCGCGCCATTTTTTTTGCGACGCTTATCGCGCGCTGTTTAGCGGCACCTCAGGATCGGGCTCGCGAGTGATGCGGTTACGTAAATCGCGACGGATAATTTCAATCGACCAGAACCAGATCAGGTGACCCACTATCTCGGAAACGTGCTCGTACCACGGAAGATCAAACAGTGGCGGTGTCAGCCCCATCAGCGGGAACGAAATCATATGAACAAATAGCTGCGCTAATGCCCCGGCAAATAAACCCTGCCAGAGCTTTATTTTCGGAAAGACTTCCGCAACAACGCAATAGCCTACGGCGAACACGATTGAGAAAATAATATGTGTCACGCCAACCCAGTTGAATATATGTCCGGCAAATGTATAAACCGCAGCGTTAGGGTCGACGACGCCCAGCCAGTCGCGGAGAAATACATAGGGTGGATTCAGGAAATTACGTGAGCAATCAATTTGGCTGGCTGCTCTGATTAATTGCTCTGGCCCGCATGCGGCGCTGAATAAATCGGTTGGACTGCGCGGAGGAAGAGGAACTTCGGCGCCCCATTTGACAAAGGCGGAGACAATCCCGGCGATCAGCCCAATGAACGCGGCGAGTCCGTAGCGCCTGCGTGAAGGCGGTGTTTGTTCGAATAGATTCATATTTATTCCTTGTTTAAACAAAATCCTGAGAAACGTTATTTTTATGAAGTATTTATTTAACAACTCTATAACCGTCTGATATTTGCGTAGAACAGGTTTCAGACAATGAGTACGATAAAGGTCACAAGGCAAATATGTCAATTCGCCATTATTAATAGAACTCAGTGAAATATCTTAATTGCGCCGGAAGGGACTGGAGGTTATTTATCTCTGACAGGAGGGCAGAGGCCAAATTCCAATAATCATCTGACCTCTCTGCATTTACGGGGCGGCTTACTCTTTTCTTCTGCCCCGCATTCCCTGATAAAGCTCCGCCACTTCCACAAAATAGTCCGTCAGATAGTTAATACAGACCTGGACCTTGAGCGGCAGTTTGTCCTTTTCCGTATAGAGGGCATACACCGGACGGGGATCGGACTGGTAGCGCGGGAAAAGGATCTCCAGCTCACCGCTGTTGATCTCATTGATCACCCACATCAACGGCACGTAGGCGATGCCTGCTCCGGCGACCAGCCAGCGGGAGATGGTCATGGGATCGTTCGTCACGAACCGCCCCTGCGGCAGCAGTTTTGTCGACAGCCCTTCCGGGGCAATCAGCTCAAACTCGTTGTCCGGACGCACGCTGTACTCCAGCCAGGAGTGATTGCTCAAATCGGCTGGTTTTTCCGGCACGCCAAACTGCGCCAGATAGTTTTTAGAGGCGCAGACGACCATCGGCATACTGCCCAGGCGACGGGAGAAGAGGCTGGAATCCTGCAGCGCACCGACGCGAATCACGACGTCCAGACCGTCGGCGATCAGGTCTGGCGCCGGGATGCCGGTGACCAAATTTACCGCCAGACCTGGATACTCTTTGAGCATTTCCGCCGTCATACTGGCGAGGACATTTTGTGCCATAGTTGAAGAACACCCGATCCGCAGCGTGCCGATGGGGGTGTTATTGAAGGCATAGAGTTGCTCGTGAACGTCCTGGACTTCGTGCAACATCCGACGACAGCCCTGGTAATAGATTTTCCCCGCCTCCGTCAGCCCAATGCTGCGGGTGCTGCGGTTGAGCAGCTTGACCTGAAGCTCATCTTCCAGTTTCGACACCGTCTGGCTGATGGATGAAACACTCATCTGAAGCTGTCGGGCAGCGGCGGTAAAGGAGCCAAATTCGACGACTTTGGCAAACACTGACATGCGCTTTAAACGTTCCATTGTTCACTCTGGCTTAAAAGTGATTTAGATCACATATTATAGATAACAGCATAACAGTTACGTTAATATATTATTACTGACATAACAGCTTCACCATTCCCGCCCGGCTTTTCTTGCCCTTCTGCGATGGTGTGAGCTAAACAAAAACTGTCGCCTGCACGCGTTCAAATCAAGGTCAACATGAGTCTGTTTCCCGTTATCGTGGTGTTCGGTTTATCGTTCCCACCGATTTTCTTCGAACTAATTTTATCACTGGCGATTTTCTGGCTGGTGCGCAAGGTGCTGGTTCCAACCGGCATCTACGATTTTGTCTGGCACCCTGCACTGTTTAATACCGCGCTGTATTGCTGCCTGTTCTGGCTTGTATCGCGCATGTTTGTCTGAGGTAGATGTGAAAACACTAACAAGAAATATCTCCCGTACCGCCATCACCGTGGCGCTGGTGGTCCTGGCGTTCATCGCAATTTTCCGCGCCTGGGTGTTTTACACCGAGTCACCCTGGACGCGTGACGCGCGTTTCAGCGCGGATGTGGTGGCCATTGCCCCTGACGTCGCCGGGCTTATTACCGCGGTTAACGTGCGTGATAACGAACTGGTGAAAAAAGATCAGGTGCTTTTCACCATTGATCAGCCTCGCTACCAGAAAGCCCTCGAAGAGGCTGAAGCAGACGTCGCCTACTATCGGGCGCTGGCAACGGAAAAACGCCGTGAAGCCGGACGACGTAACCAGCTGGGCGTACAGGCCATGTCTCGTGAAGAGATTGACCAGTCTAACAACGTATTGCAAACCGTTCTGCATCAGCAGGCAAAAGCCGAAGCAACGCGCGACCTGGCGAAACTGGATCTGGAACGTACGGTGATCCGTGCGCCGTCTGACGGCTGGGTGACCAACCTCAACGTCTATACCGGTGAATTTATCACTCGCGGCTCCACCGCCGTGGCGCTCGTAAAACAGCACTCTTTCTATATTCTCGCCTACATGGAAGAGACCAAACTGGAAGGGGTACGTCCAGGCTATCGCGCCGAAATCACGCCACTGGGCAGCAACCGCGTGCTTAAAGGCACGGTGGACAGCGTGGCCGCAGGCGTCACCAACTCCAGCGCCACCCGCGATACTAAAGGGATGGCAACGGTTGATTCTAACCTTGAGTGGGTTCGTCTGGCGCAGCGTGTGCCGGTGCGTATTCGTCTCGATGACGAGCAGGGCAACCTGTGGCCGGCCGGCACCACGGCGACGGTGGTGATCACCGGTGAGAAAGATCGTAACGGCAACAACGACTCCCTGTTCCGTAAAATCGCGCATCGTCTGCGTGAGATTGGTTAATTGTGATGGGTATTTTCACCATCGCCACCCAGCACGTTCGCTTCGCCATTAAGCTGGCGTGCGCCATCGTGCTGGCACTCTTTGTCGGTTTTCACTTCCAACTGGAAACCCCGCGTTGGGCGGTGCTGACAGCGGCGATTGTTGCTGCGGGCCCGGCCTTCGCGGCGGGCGGCGAACCTTACTCGGGTGCCATCCGTTATCGCGGGATGCTGCGTATCGCCGGGACGTTTATCGGCTGTATCGCGGCACTGACGATCATTATCACCATGATTCGCTCCCCGCTAATGATGCTGATGGTGTGCTGTATCTGGGCGGGCTTTTGTACCTGGGTTTCCTCGCTGGTGAAGGTGGAGAACTCCTACGCCTGGGGCTTATCCGGCTATACCGCGCTGATCATTGTGATCACCATTCAGAGTGAACCCCTGCTTGCGCCGCAGTTTGCTCTTGAGCGTTGCAGTGAGATTGTCATCGGGATTGTCTGTGCGATCGTTGCCGATCTGCTTTTCTCGCCGCGCTCCATCAAGCAGGAAGTCGATCGCGAACTGGATGCGCTGATTGTTGCTCAATATCAACTGATGCAGCTGTGTATTAAACACGGCGACAGTGAAGAGGTGGACAACGCCTGGAGCGCGCTGGTGCGTCGCAGCACGGCGCTGGAAGGAATGCGCAGCAACCTGAATATGGAATCCTCCCGCTGGGCGCGCGCTAACCGACGCCTTAAAGCGCTCAATACCGTCTCCCTGACGCTGATCACCCAGGCTTGTGAAACCTACCTGATTCAAAATACCCGTCCCGAGGCGGTCACGGATACCTTCCGTGAGCTGTTCGCAGAACCCGTCGAAACGGTGCAGGATGTGCGTAAACAGCTGAAGAGAATGCGTCGGGTCATTGTCTGGACCGGTGAGCGCGACACGCCTGTCACCATTTACAGCTGGGTAGGTGCGGCGACGCGCTATCTGCTCCTCAAACGCGGCGTGATCAGTAATACCAAAATCAGCGCTATTGAAGAGGAGATTCTACGTAGCGAAGTGGTCATCAAAGCCGAGTCGGCAGAGCGCCACCATGCGATGGTGAACTTCTGGCGTACGACTATCGCGTGTGTGCTCGGCACGCTCTTCTGGCTGTGGACGGGCTGGACGTCGGGTGCGAGCGCGATGGTAATGATTGCAGTGGTGACTTCGCTGGCGATGCGTCTGCCAAATCCACGTATGGTGGCGGTCGATTTTCTGTATGGCGCGCTCGCGGCGCTCCCCATCGGGGCGTTCTATTTCCTCGTGGTGCTGCCCTCCACCCAGCAAAGTATGCTGCTGCTGTGTATCAGTCTTGCGGTGCTGGCGTTCTTTATCGGGATTGAAGTGCAGAAGCGTCGTCTCGGGTCTTTGGGCGCACTCGCCAGTACGATCAACATTCTGGTGCTGGATAACCCGATGACCTTCCACTTCAGTCAGTTCCTCGACAGCGCGTTAGGCCAGCTGGTGGGTTGTTTCCTGGCGATGATGGTCATCCTGCTGGTGCGTGATAACTCCCATGCGCGTACCGGACGTGTGCTGCTGAACCAGTTTGTCTCGGCGGCGGTATCTGCGATGACCACCAACACCGCGCGTCGCAAAGAGAACCATCTGCCGGCCCTGTATCAGCAGCTGTTTTTACTGCTGACGAAGTTCCCTGGCGATATTGCCAAGTTCCGCCTGGCGCTGACGATGATCATCGCGCACCAGCGTCTGCGCAATGCGCCGATTCCGATCAACGACGATCTGTCGGCATTTCACCGCCAGCTGCGTCGCACGGCGGATCATGTGATTTCGGCCTCGTCGGACGATAAGCGCCGCCGCTACTTTGGCCAGTTACTGGAAGAGCTAAACATCTACCAGGAGAAACTGCGGGTCTGGGAAGCGCCGCGGCAAGTGACGGAACCGGTACAGCGACTGACGGATGTGCTGCATCGGTATCAAAATACACTTACCGACAGCTAGTTGGCTCTGCACAGCCGACAAACACACCGTAAAAACCGACGCCAAAAGCGTCGGTTTTTTTGTGGCTATACTTATTCTGGCAGGCTCTTAAACCCAGATCAGGAGGACACATGACCACCCAGGCACTCCAGGACAATGCGCTTTTTCAAACCGGATATCTTGTAGACGGCATATGGAAAACGCTGGATACCACTTTTGATGTGCTCAACCCGGCCACGGGCGATGTCGTCGCGAAAGTCGCAAAAGCAGGTAAAAAAGAAACCGAAGAGGCTATCGCGGCAGCCAGTCGCGCCTTCCCGGCGTGGCGCGCGAAAACGGCGAAAGAGCGTTCGGCGATCCTGTACCGCTGGTACGAACTGATCATTGAGAACAAAAGCTGGCTTGGACGGCTGATGACCACCGAACAAGGTAAACCGCTAAAAGAGGCGGAAGGCGAAGTCGAATACGCCGCCAGCTTTATCCAGTGGTTTGCCGAGCAGGCGAAACGCGCCAACGGCGAAATCATTCCCCCCATCAAACTCGGCTCACGCATTCTGGCGACCCGCGAACCCATCGGCGTGGTCGCGGCGATCACGCCGTGGAATTTCCCGATGGCGATGCTGACCCGCAAACTCGGTCCGGCGTTGGCCGCAGGCTGTACCGGTGTGATCAAACCCGCTAACAACACACCGCTCAGCGCTTTTGCGCTGCTGACGCTGGCGAAAAAAGCCGGTGTCCCTGATGGCGTGCTCAACGCCGTCGCCGGGAACACCCACGAGATCAGCGATGCCATCATGGCCAGCCACGAGGTGCGGAAAATCTCGTTTACCGGTTCGACTGCCGTGGGCAAAACGCTGGTGCGTAATGCCGCAGAAACCATGAAAAAAGTCTCCATGGAGCTGGGCGGTAATGCGCCGTATATCGTCTTTGACGATGCTGATATTGAAGCCGCCGTGAAAGGGGCGATTGCCAATAAATTCCGTAACGCCGGGCAGGTGTGTGTCAGCGTGAACCGGTTCTATATTCAGGAATCCGTCTACGACGCCTTTGTGACCAAACTCGCTGATGCGGTAAACGCCCTGAAAGTGGGAAACGGTCTGGAAGAGGGCGTGGTGGTGGGGCCGCTGATTGAACCTAATGCGGTGAATAAAGTGCGCGAACACGTTGAGGATGCGGTCGCAAAAGGTGCAACGGTGCTGGCGGGCGGTAAAGCGCATTCTCTCGGCGGTAATTTCTGGCAGCCAACCGTGTTGGGCGAGTGTCACGAAGGGATGAAACTGGCTGAGGAAGAGACCTTTGGCCCGGTTGCCGCCTGTTTCCGCTTTACCTCAGAAGAAGAGGTGGTCCAGCGTGCGAACAACACGCCGTTTGGCCTGGCGGCTTACTTCTATACGCAAAATCTTTCGCGCGTTTTCCGCGTGTCGCAGGCGATTGAGAGCGGCATGATCGGCATTAACGAATGTGCGGTCTCGACCGAGCTTGGCCCATTCGGCGGTGTGAAAGAGTCGGGACTGGGTCGGGAAGGATCGGTTCTTGGGCTGGAAGAGTTTCTGGAAGTTAAAACCCTGCATATCGGGGGATTATAATTATCGTCAGGGCGGCGCAGGCCGCCTTTCTGGACGGGGTGGCGGGCAATGAATATCTATACGTTTGATTTTGATGAAATCGACAGTCAGGAAGACTTTTACCGCGAATTTTGTCGCACATTTGGGTTAGAACAGGCAAAGGTAACGGATCTGGATTCGCTGTGGGACGTGGTGATTGGCGATGCCTTACCCATGCCGCTGGAACTGGAGTTTATCCATCTGCCGGATAAGCTACGTCGACGCTTTGGCGCACTGGTTCTGCTGTTTGACGAGGCGGAAGAGGAGCTGGAAGGGCAACTACGCTTTAACGTTCGTCACTGATTTAGACATAAAAAAGCCCCTGACAAAGCGTCAGGGGCAAGTCGTATGATGAGATACGACGAGGGTTTATTTGTACAGCTCAGCCGTTGCATGCCAGTGGTCACCCTGATTTAGCTCGGTGACACGATAGCTGCTTGCGCCTGCTTTTTCAGCTTTAGCCGCCAGCTCCTGGCGGATATCCATCGGAGAACCCGCGACGGAAGATACGGATACACTACCCATTGATTGCAGGTTTTGCGCTTGCTCAGCATTCACCTGATGCACAGCTGCGCTGGCACCGAAAGAGAGAACGGAAGCTAAGCCTAGGGTTGCGATGATTAATTTGGTGTTCATAGTCGTACTCCTGAATGTGTTTCCTCGACGGCGAGAAGGGTTATACCGCTATTTTTATGCCTGGTGCCGTTGAGTCGATAATGTCGTTACTACTTACTCTTGATAAAACTTATTTGTACAGCTCAGCCGTTGCGTGCCAGTGGTCACCAGAACGCGCTTCGATGATGCGATAAGAAGACGCACCCTGCTCTTCGGCTTTCTTGTTCAGCATTTCGTGCATGTCCATCGGAGACGTACCGATTGCACCTACGGAAACGGTGCCGATGGCCTGGCGAGATTGTGCCTGATCAGCGTTGATAGAGTCGGCAGCAAATGCACCGAATGACAGGACAGACAGGACGCTCAGAGCCGCTACAGTTGTTTTGATTTTCATGATTGTTTACCTCGTCGAATTTATTGGGGTCTTTCGTTTCGTGACCCTCATCACAAAATCAAGTATACACTAATCACGCTAAATATTAATACCACGCTAATTGTTTCATGGGTAATTACGTGTTAACTGGTCACGTTTTTATAACTAAAATGCATAGAATTGACCGTTTTTTGGTCACAAGGATTGTCGATATATAAGTAAATCATAGACATAACGAACTTTGATTTTTTGTGCGATCTGTTGATAGATCATTCGCTGGATGAATGAAAAGAGGCAGGTAAAAGCACTATTTGCAAAAGTAAGCACAACAGAATGGGGACGTAAACAAGGCGGTGGGCAGAACATTCCCCGCTGCCTGAGCAGCAGGGAAGGGGATTACAGCTCCTGTTCGAACAGCATCAGGATAGCTTCGTAGAGATCTTTAACGGAAAAACCGTTCGCTGGCGTAGTAAAGATGGTGTCATCCCCCGCGATGGTGCCGAGGATCCCTTCCGCTTTACCCAGTGAATCGAGCAGGCGGGCGATTAACTGCGCCGCACCTGGGCTTGTGTGGATCACGACCACCGCGTCGTTGTAATCAATATCCAGCACCAGGTTTTTCAGCGGGCTGGAGGTGGTCGGCACACCCAGTTCGGCGGGCAGGCAGTAAACCATTTCCATTTTGGCGTTGCGAGTACGCACCGCGCCAAACTTGGTGAGCATACGGGAGACTTTCGACTGATTAATGTTCTCGAAACCTTGTTCCTGTAAAGCCAGAACAATCTCTCCCTGAGAACTGAATTTCTCTTCTTTGAGCAGCGCTTTAAACGCCTTCACTAATTCTTCTTGTTTTGACGAGCTTCGCATAAGTCACCCGGAATATGACGATAGAAACAACATTATTATGCATGTGGATGAATTTTTATGCAAATATTCTGCCCTGAACCAGGCTGAAATAATGTTATGAAAGGGAGTGATTTTATCAAATTTCGTTATCAGAAAACATGCCTACATCACGGCGCGTAAATAACCTTAAAAGTAAACTAAATGTTATCAAAATGATGTTGTTTTGCTGGCGAGTGAGGGTGTATTGTAACCACCGTCTTGATTGGCTACTTCGTTGCCGCAGTTTGCTGGAAGCATTCTGGCAAAGGTGAAAGACGCGTGACCTCAAATTCTTTAGCTACGAAAATTGTAATTATTTACCTGCTGAATTAATGTCGCCGCAACGGAGTAACAGATATTAAAGTTAACCATAATAAGGAGTTTAGGATGAAAGTTGCAGTCCTCGGCGCTGCTGGTGGTATCGGCCAGGCGCTTGCCCTACTACTGAAAACCCAACTGCCTTCAGGCTCAGAACTCTCTCTGTATGATATTGCTCCGGTAACCCCAGGTGTGGCGGTTGACCTGAGCCACATCCCAACAGCTGTGAAAATCAAAGGCTTCTCCGGTGAAAACGCACGTCCGGCGCTCGAAGGCGCAGACGTCGTGCTGATCTCCGCGGGTGTTGCACGTAAGCCTGGTATGGACCGTTCCGATCTGTTCAACGTCAACGCCGGTATCGTGAAGAACCTGGTCCAGCAGATCGCAGAAACCTGCCCGAAAGCCTGTATCGGTATCATCACTAACCCGGTCAACACTACGGTTGCTATCGCAGCAGAAGTGCTGAAAAAAGCCGGTGTTTACGATAAGAACAAACTGTTTGGCGTGACTACGCTGGACATCATCCGTTCCAACACCTTCGTGGCTGAACTGAAAGGCAAACAGCCTTCAGACATCGACGTGCCGGTTATCGGTGGTCACTCTGGCGTGACAATTCTGCCACTGCTGTCCCAGATCCCAGGCGTGAGCTTCTCCGAGCAGGAAGTGGCTGACCTGACCAAACGCATCCAGAACGCGGGCACCGAAGTGGTGGAAGCGAAGGCGGGTGGCGGTTCTGCAACCCTGTCTATGGGCCAGGCGGCTGCACGTTTTGGTCTGTCTCTGGTTCGCGCCCTGCAAGGCGAGAAAGGCGTGGTGGAATGTGCGTATGTGGAAGGTGACGGCGAGCACGCCCGCTTCTTCTCACAGCCGCTGCTGCTGGGTAAAAACGGCGTTGAAGAACGTCAGTCAATCGGCAAGCTGAGCGCGTTTGAACAACAGGCGATGGAAGGCATGCTTGATACGCTGAAGAAAGATATCACCCTGGGCGAAGAGTTCGTTAACAAGTAAGCGAATGCCAGGCGATAAAAAACCGGAGCCATGGCTCCGGTTTTTTTATGCCGCTTAGTTGGTGGACGGATATTCCTGAATAGTGACCTGAATGGTCAGCTTCTTATCATTACGCATGACTTCCACCGGAATGATAGAACCCGGGCGAATCTCTGCCACCTGGTCCATTGTCTCCAGCGCGGATACTGCCGGGATACCGTTCACCGAAACAATCACGTCATTAACCTGCAGTCCTGCCGCCGCAGCCGGGCCACCTGGGGTGACTTCGTTCACGACGATGCCCTGAATCTGATCGATACCGCCGCCCTGGGTATGCAGCGGCGCGATTTCACGTCCACCAATTCCAATGTAGCCACGGATCACGCGACCGTCGCGGATCAGCTTGTCCATGATTTTGGTCGCCAGCTGGAACGGGATCGCAAAACCGATGCCTTCCGGCGTTTCACCATCGTTGCTCTTATCAAAGGAGAGGGTGTTGATGCCCATCAGCTCGCCGAGGGAGTTCACCAGCGCACCGCCGGAGTTCCCGTGGTTGATGGAGGCATCCGTCTGCAGGAAATTCTGTCGTCCTGAAGGGTTCAGGCCAATACGACCGGTGGCGCTGATAATCCCCTGGGTAATGGTCTGGCCCAGGTTATAGGGGTTTCCGATTGCCATCACCACGTCGCCGATATGCGGCGTGCGCTTACGGTTAATCGGAATCACCGGCAAGCCACCGCTGGCGGTAATTTTCAGCACCGCCAGATCCGTCAGGCTATCCGAACCGACCAGCAGGGCTTCAAAAACGCGGCCATCCTGCAACGCCACAATAATCTGATCGGCGTCGTTGATAACGTGCTTGTTAGTAATGATGTAGCCGCGCTCGTCCATAATTACGCCGGACCCGAGGGTGCGGATCTCCAGCTGATTATTGGCGGAACTGTTGAGGCCGCGGTTATAGACGTTTACCACGGCGGGTGCCGCCCGGCGAACGGCCTGGTTGTAACTCACTGGCGTCTCATCCGTACTGTCGAACTGAGGCGCCGCCAGCTTATTGAACTGACGTAATGAGGGCATTGCAGCCAGTAATAAACCGCCAACGACCAATCCGATGGCGACGGAGCGAAATAGCTTAAGAACCATGATGCGGGCGTCGTTAATTGAGAAACGGTTGCAGCATAACATGACTTATCCGGACATCACACGCAGCGGTGATGTCCGGGGTCAGTGCTTAGCGTAATAAGATGTAAAGCGTGTCGTTGCCGCGAACAATTTGCAGCGCAATCACCGTCGGTTTGCTCTCCAGCACTTTGCGCATTTCTGCAATCGACTGCACGCGGTTGCGGTTCACGCCGATGATCACGTCATCCTGATGCAAGCCAGCCTGTGCGGCCGGGCTGCTCTTCTCGACGCTTTCAATGGTGATGCCTTTGGTGCCGTCTTTGAGCTGCCCGTCACTCAGCGCCGCGCCTTGCAAGGCAGGGGCGATCAGCTCGGCGCTGGCCGATGCAGAGGTGCTCTTATCCAGCGTCACTTCCACGTCGAGCGGTTTACCGTCGCGCAGCAGGCCGAGTTTCACTTTGGTGCCTGGCTCTGTGGTGGCGATGCGCGAGCGCAGCTCCGCAAAGCTGTTCAGCGGCTTACCGTTCAGGCTTACAATCACATCGCCCGATTTCACGCCCGCCTTCGCCGAGCCGGAATTGGCCAGCACTTCGCTGACGAACGCCCCGCGCTGGACGTTAAGATTGAACGCTTTCGCAATATCAGCGCTCATCTCCATGCCTTTGATACCCAACAGCCCGCGTTTGATCTCGCCGGACTCAATCAGCTGTTGCGCCAGGGTTTTCGCCATATTGCTGGGGATGGCGAAACCGATGCCGATGCTGCCGCCGCCCGGTGCGAGGATCGCGGTGTTAATCCCGATCAGCTCGCCGTTCAGGTTCAGCAGGGCACCGCCGGAGTTGCCGCGGTTAATGGAGGCGTCGGTCTGGATAAAGTTCTCCAGCCCTTCAAGGTTCAGCCCGCTGCGGCCAAGCGCCGAGACAATCCCGGAGGTCGCGGTCTGGCCTAAGCCAAACGGGTTACCGACGGCCACGGCAAAATCGCCGACGCGCAGTTTATCGGAGTCGGCGATCACAATTTGCGTCAGATTGCTGGGGTTTTGTATTTGCAGCAGCGCGATGTCGCTCTGGTCATCGCCGCCAATCAGTTTGGCGTCAAACTCACGACCATCGTTCATCTGCACGCTGATTTTGTCGGCCTGGCTGATGACGTGGTTGTTGGTCAACACGTAGCCTTTCGCCGCGTCGATCACCACGCCGGAGCCAAGCCCTTCAAAAGGTTGCGCTGGCTGGTCCGGGCCTTCTTCGCCAAAGTATTTTTTTAGCTCTTCCGGCACGCGCTGGCTTTGCGCGGCGGTGCCTTCCACCTTCACGCTCACCACCGCAGGCAGCACTTTTTCAAGCATCGGCGCCAGGCTCGGAATGGCAGCCGCACCAGGCACTTGCGAAGGAAGCGCCGCGGCCGCAGGCCAGGACGCCGTCAAAGATAACCCGACACTTAACGCTATCGCGCTTAACAGCTGGTTTTTTTTCTTCATTGATGCTGGCTCTCGTTGCCTGGAGTAAAGGAAAATCGGCCCAAAAACAGTCTGATGTTATTGAATTTCAAACCACTGAACAATGAGGTAATTGACTAAATAATAGCTGGGAAGGGAAAGAAAGGACGGGCGCGAGGTGTGCGCCCGTGAAATAAATCGTAGATGTGCGATTAATCGCGTTTTACGCCACCGCGCAGCAGGCCGGATGCACCGTCAGAGTAATCACGCGGCATTTGAATCGGTGCCTGATCGTTACCGGCTTCAGACTCCGCCAGACGGTTGCGGAACGGGTTGGTGTCACCGCTCAGTTCCGGCAGCAGGCTGCTGGAGCTTTTTGCCATGTGCTGATACAGCTGACGGTAATCGGTCGCCATATTGTCCAGCAGTTCGGCGCTACGGGCAAAGTGGCTGACCAGCTCTTCACGATACTCTTCCAGCTCAGCTTTGTTCTTTTCCAGTTCATACTGCAGCGACTGTTGCTGACGCAATTTGCGATTACCAAAACGCATGGCCACGGCACCGATGGCGATACCGACGACTAAACCAATTAGCGCATATTCCCAGGTCATGAACTTCTCCCGTTGTCTTGTTGTTCCGTAGGGTAGTGGCTCGGCTCCTGCCTGTGCCTGATTATGCCACTATAACCGCTATTTCTTCAGAAGTGGAATCCTGACGCATCATCGCGTACTGTAGAACGGCCTTTTTTTCGCCAGTCGCGCCCACTGGTGAGGTTTAATTGAAGGAATAACAACAAGATTATGCAAAATCTGTCCCCCACATCGCGTTACAAACAGGCCCTTGATGAGGGCACTCATCAGCCCGACGACGTTCAGCGTGAGGCCGTTAATCGCCTGAATTTGATCTACCAGGAATTGACTCAGCAGATGCCCGCCCCCGCACAGAGCGGCGGACTGAAAGCGGCATTTGGCCGATTGTTGGGAAAAAAAGAGCCACAGACCGCAGCGCCCGTTCGCGGCTTATATATGTGGGGCGGCGTGGGCCGGGGGAAAACCTGGCTGATGGACATGTTTTATCAGAGCCTGCCTGGCACGCGTAAACAGCGTCTGCACTTCCACCGCTTTATGCTGCGCGTCCACGAAGAGCTTAACGCGCTACAAGGTCATACCGATCCGCTGGATATCATCGCCGAGCGTTTTAAAGCCGAAACCGACGTTTTATGTTTCGATGAGTTTTTCGTCTCGGATATCACCGACGCCATGCTGCTGGGCGGCCTGATGAAAGCGCTGTTTGCGCGGGGCATTACGCTGGTGGCGACGTCTAACATTCCGCCGGACGATCTCTATCGCAACGGTTTGCAGCGCGCGCGTTTCCTGCCGGCCATCGAGGCAATCAAAGAACACTGCGACATTATGAATGTCGATGCGGGCGTAGATTATCGTCTGCGCACGCTGACCCAGGCGCATCTGTGGCTCTCACCCTTAGATGAAGAGACGCGCAGCCAGATGGACAAGCTCTGGCTGGCTCTGGCAGGCGCTAATCGCGATACAGCCCCAGAGCTGGAAATTAATCATCGTCCTCTGCCAACCCTGGGGGTTGAAAACCAGACGCTGGCGGTTTCGTTTGCCACGCTGTGCGTCGATGCCCGCAGCCAGCACGACTACATTGCGCTCTCGCGTCTGTTTCATACGGTAATGCTGTTTGATGTGCCGGTGATGACGCCGCTGATGGAGAGTGAAGCCCGCCGCTTTATCGCGCTGGTAGATGAGTTTTACGAACGTCATGTGAAGCTGGTGGTGAGCGCCGCCGTGCCGCTCTATGAGATCTACCAGGGCGAGCGGCTGAAGTTTGAGTTCCAGCGTTGTCTGTCGCGTTTGCAGGAAATGCAGAGCGAAGAGTATTTGAAACGCGCACACATGCCGTAAATACCGCACCGTGCCGCAGGCCGGGGAAGGCGTAGTCGCCACCCGGCAATTCCCCAGCGAAAACCTTGCGACTAATCACATTTAAGGGTCGATCTTTGACCTCGACTTCTCTATAATCTTGCGACCCCACGTTACGAGAAGGTTTTTTTCCCAAAACTTTCTATGTGCTGGCACAGGCTATTCGAAGGGGTAGGTTTGCCGGACTTTGTCGTGTGAGCCTCAACTGACTAAACGTTTGGGTGTTCACCAACGTGTAACTTATTATTTGGGTAAGCTTTTAATGAAAACTTTTACAGCTAAACCAGAAACCGTAAAACGCGACTGGTATGTTGTTGACGCGACCGGTAAAACTCTGGGTCGTCTTGCTTCCGAACTGGCTCGTCGCCTGCGCGGTAAGCACAAAGCGGAATACACTCCGCACGTTGATACTGGTGATTACATCATCGTTCTGAACGCAGAAAAAGTTGCTGTAACCGGCAACAAGCGCGAAGACAAAATGTATTACCACCACACCGGCCACATCGGTGGTATCAAAGAAGCGACCTTTGAAGAGATGATTGCCCGCCGTCCTGAGCGTGTGATTGAAATCGCGGTTAAAGGCATGCTGCCAAAAGGCCCGCTGGGTCGTGCTATGTACCGTAAACTGAAAGTTTACGCAGGCAACGAGCACAACCACGCGGCACAGCAACCGCAAGTTCTTGACATCTAATCGGGATTATAGGCAATGGCTGAAAATCAATACTACGGCACTGGTCGCCGCAAAAGCTCCGCCGCTCGCGTGTTCATCAAACCGGGCAGTGGTAAAATCGTAATCAACCAACGTTCTCTGGAACAGTACTTCGGTCGTGAAACTGCCCGCATGGTAGTTCGTCAGCCGCTGGAACTGGTTGATATGGTTGAGAAATTCGATCTGTACATCACCGTTAAAGGTGGTGGTACTTCTGGTCAGGCTGGTGCGATCCGTCACGGTATCACCCGCGCTCTGATGGAGTACGACGAGTCCCTGCGTGGCGAACTGCGTAAAGCTGGCTTCGTTACTCGTGATGCTCGTGAAGTTGAACGTAAGAAAGTCGGCCTGCGTAAAGCACGTCGTCGTCCTCAGTTCTCCAAACGTTAATCTATTTTCTGCTTCGGCAGAAAGATTGGCGAAAAACCCGCTTCGGCGGGTTTTTTTTATGGATAATCCGACGGTTATCCACAGTATTTATTTGATTATCAGCTCTTTTTCAGCATTTCCAGAATCCCCTCACCACAAACCCTGCAAAATCTGGTAAACTATCATCCAATTTTCTGCCCAAATGTCAGTGAATACACCACTTTTGTTCGATTTTTGAGCGATTGAGTTTGTTCCTGGGATGGGTAACAAATCATCTGGCTGGCCCACGGGCCGGTAGCAGTAATATTCTGAATATACCTGGAGGTTTTCATGGCTGTCGCTGCCAACAAACGTTCGGTAATGACGCTGTTTTCTGGTCCTACTGACATTTATAGCCATCAGGTTCGTATCGTGCTGGCCGAGAAAGGTGTCAGTTTTGAGATCGAGCATGTGGAAAAGGATAACCCACCTCAGGATCTGATCGATCTCAACCCGAACCAGAGCGTACCAACGCTGGTGGATCGCGAGCTGACCCTGTGGGAATCCCGCATCATTATGGAATATCTGGATGAGCGATTCCCTCATCCGCCGCTGATGCCGGTTTATCCGGTTGCGCGTGGTGAAAGCCGCCTGTACATGCAGCGTATCGAGAAAGACTGGTACACCCTGATGAACGTCATTGTGAACGGTTCATCCTCAGAAGCAGACGCTGCCCGTAAGCAACTGCGTGAAGAACTGCTGGCCATTGCGCCGGTATTCGGTCAAAAGCCGTTCTTCCTGAGCGACGAGTTCAGTCTGGTAGATTGCTACCTGGCTCCGCTGCTGTGGCGTCTGCAGGCTCTGGGCGTAGAGTTCAGCGGTCCTGGCGCGAAAGAGCTGAAAGGCTACATGACTCGCGTATTTGAGCGCGACTCTTTCCTTGCTTCTCTGACAGAACCGGAACGCGAAATGCGTCTTGGTCGAGGTTAACGATTGTGGAAATGTCACAGCTATCTCCACGCCGTCCGTATCTGCTGCGTGCCTTCTATGAATGGCTGCTGGACAACCAGCTTACGCCGCACCTGGTAGTGGATGTGACGTTGCCGGGCGTGAGCGTTCCGATGGAATACGCGCGTGATGGTCAGATCGTTTTGAACATCGCGCCACGCGCGGTGGGTAATCTTGAGCTGGCAAACGACGAAGTGCGCTTCAACGCGCGTTTCGGCGGCGTACCGCGTCAGGTCTCTGTTCCGCTCGCTGCCGTGCTGGCAGTCTATGCGCGTGAAAACGGTGCAGGTACGATGTTTGAGCCGGAAGCGGCGTATGACGAAGATGTCGCCAGCCTCAACGATGAAGACGGTTCTACCGCCAGCGAAAGCGAAACGGTGATGTCCATTATCGACGGCGATAAGCCCGATCACGACAATGACAACGACCCTGATGACGATCCGCCGCCGCGCGGTGGCCGTCCAGCGTTACGCGTTGTGAAATAATTGAACAGGCCCGATGGGCCTGTTTTGCTATTCAGGGCTTTTCGCCCAGCCAAAAATCCTGTGTTATGATGAGTCGTTGTCACTGATTGTCACTCTTCTGACCCGAGTCTTTATGAAACCATTTGATCTTCAGGCGGAAAATTCAACCGAAACCCTTGGTCGCAGTTTGCGTCGTCGCCCGCTGGCGCGTAAAAAACTTTCCGATATGGTGGAAGAAGAGCTGGAGCAGATGATCCGTCGTCAGGAGTTTGCCCAGGGCGAACAACTTCCTTCCGAGCGTGAGCTGATGGAGTTCTTCAACGTGGGCCGCCCATCGGTACGTGAAGCACTGGCCGCCCTGAAGCGAAAAGGCCTGGTGCAAATCAACAACGGCGAACGCGCCCGCGTCTCGATGCCTTCGGCCGATACCATCATTAGCGAACTCTCCGGCATGGCGAAGGATTTCCTCACCCAGCCGGGTGGCATTACCCACTTTGAACAGCTGCGTCTGTTTTTCGAATCCAGCCTGGTGCGTTACGCGGCAGAATACGCCTCGGACGAACAGGTTGAGCGCCTGTCGAAGGCTCTGGAAATTAACAGCCAGTCCCTCAGCGATAACGCGCTTTTCATCCGCTCGGATGTCGATTTCCACCGTGTGCTGGCGGAGATCCCCGGCAACCCAATCTTTATGGCGATACATGTCGCGCTGCTCGACTGGCTGATAGCCGCTCGTCCGAAAGTCTCCGACGCCGAGCTGTATCAGCACAACGATGTCAGCTATCAGCAGCATATTGCTATTGTTGACGCCATCCGCCGCCGCGATCCTGATGAAGCCGATCGGGCGCTGCAAACCCATCTCAACAGCGTTTCCGCCACCTGGCACGCCTTCGGCCAGGGATCCCAAAAGAAAAAATAACGATCCTTTAGTGAAGCAGATCGCAATATAAGCGTTCTGTATGGGGTGCTGCTTATTTGATCTGGTATAACAGGTATAAAGGTATATCAAAAAGCAGATCAATAACCACTTGAGGTATCTATGGCAAAGCAATTACGTGGCGTGATGGCCGCACTCCTGACTCCGTTTAATTCACAGCAGGCGCTGGACAAAGAGAGCCTGCGCCGTCTGGTGCAGTTCAACATTCAACAGGGAATCGACGGTCTGTATATCGGCGGCTCAACGGGCGAAGCCTTCGTACAAAGCCTCGCCGAGCGCGAGCAGGTGCTGGAGATCGTGGCGGAAGAGGCGAAGGGCAAAGTGACGCTGATCGCCCATGTCGGCTGCGTCAGCACAGCGGAAAGCCAGCAGCTCGCGGCGGCGGCAAGCCGTATCGGCTTCGACGCTGTGTCGGCGGTCACACCCTTCTACTATCCCTTCAGCTTCGAAGAACATTGTGACCACTACCGTGCAATCATTGATTCATCGGATGGTTTGCCGATGGTGGTGTACAACATCCCGGCGCTGAGCGGCGTGAAGTTATCCCTCGATCAAATCAATACGCTGGTGACGCTGCCGGGTGTAGGTGCCCTGAAACAGACCTCTGGCGATCTCTTCCAGATGGAGCAGATCCGCCGGGCGCATCCGGATCTGGTGCTTTATAACGGCTACGACGAGATCTTCGCTTCCGGTTTACTGGCAGGCGCAGACGGCGGGATCGGCAGCACTTACAACATCATGGGCGCGCGCTATCAGGCGATTGCCAAAGCGATCCGCGAAGGGGACAACGCAACCGCGCAGCATCTGCAAAGCGAGTGCAACAAGGTTATCGATCTGCTGATTAAAGTCGGCGTGTTCCGTGGTCTGAAAACCGTCCTGCACTACATGGATGTGGTCTCCGTTCCGCTATGCCGTAAGCCTTTTGCTCCGGTGGCAGAGCAGTATCTGCCGGAGCTGAAGGCCCTCGCAGAACAGCTGCTGGCTGAGAAACGCTAATGCATTGCCGGAGAAGCGAAGCGCATCCGGCAAAGACAAAACACGATATGTAAGCCGGATGGTGAATCCGTCATCCGGCAATACGACAAAAAATCGTCGGGAGAGTGTTATGAGTATTTCTACCCAAAGCATCCCGTGGTACCGCCATCTGACCCGCCCACAGTGGCGCGCATTCTCCGCCGCCTGGCTGGGGTATTTGCTTGATGGCTTTGATTTTGTATTGATGGCGTTGGTATTAACAGAAGTCAAAAGTGAATTTGGTTTAACGACGGTCGAAGCAGCCAGCCTGATTTCGGCCGCCTTTATCTCGCGCTGGTTTGGCGGCTTGCTGCTGGGGGCGATGGGCGATCGCTACGGTCGCAAACTGGCGATGATCACCAGTATCGTCCTCTTCTCCTGCGGCACGCTGGCGTGCGGATTTGCGCCAGGCTACGTCACCATGTTTATTGCCCGTATGGTGATCGGCATGGGTATGGCGGGCGAATACGGCTCCAGCGCAACCTATGTGATTGAAAGCTGGCCGAAACATTTGCGTAATAAAGCCAGCGGCTTTTTAATCTCCGGTTTTTCTGTCGGGGCCGTGGTTGCGGCGCAGGTTTACAGTATGGTTGTTCCCGCGTGGGGCTGGCGAGCGCTGTTCCTTATCGGTATTTTGCCAATCATTTTCGCCCTGTGGCTGCGTAAAAACATCCCGGAAGCGGAAGACTGGAAAGCGAAGCACGAAGGCAAAGCGCCGGTGCGCACGATGGTCGACATTCTCTATCGCGGCAAGCACCGCCTGATCAATATCGTCATGACGCTGTTTGCTGGCATCGCGCTGTGGTTCTGCTTTGCCGGTGAGCTAAACAACGCCGGGCTGGTGGTGATTCTGGGGCTGTTATGCGCCTGCGTCTTTATCAGCTTTATGGTGCAAAGCAGCGGTAAACGCTGGCCGACGGGTGTCACCCTGATGGTCGTGGTGCTCTTTGCATTCCTCTACTCGTGGCCTATTCAGGCGCTGCTGCCCACTTATCTGAAAACGGATCTGGCGTACGATCCGATGACGGTCGCCCATGTGCTGTTCTTTAGCGGCTTTGGTGCGGCGGTGGGCTGCTGCGTCGGCGGCTTCCTCGGCGACTGGCTGGGCACCCGCAGAGCGTACGTTTGCAGCCTGCTGGCCTCGCAGCTGCTGATTATTCCGGTGTTCGCCATCGGCGGGTCAAATATTTGGGTGCTGGGCCTGCTGCTCTTCTTCCAGCAGATGCTGGGGCAGGGGATTTCCGGGATTTTACCGAAGCTGATTGGGGGCTATTTCGACACGGATCAGCGTGCTGCCGGGCTGGGCTTTACCTACAACGTCGGCGCCCTGGGCGGCGCGATCGCCCCGATTATCGGCGCTCTGCTCGCACAGCGACTTGAGCTGGGTACTGCGCTGGGAACCCTGTCATTTGGCCTGACGTTTGTGGTGATCCTGTTGATCGGTCTTGATATGCCATCCCGCGTACAGCGCTGGATCCGTCCGGAGGCCCTGCGTACTCACGATGCTATCGACGGTAAACCTTTCAGCGGCGCCGTTCCATTTGGCAGTATTAAAAACGAGCGTGAGGCGGTGAAATGACGACGCTGGCGATCGATATTGGCGGCACCAAACTGGCCGCTGCGCTGATCGACGATGACTTACAGATCCGCGAGCGGTGCGAACAGCCGACACCTGCCAGCAAAACGCCAGACGCCCTGCGCGCAGCGTTAAAATCGCTGGTGGAACCGATAATGTCAGCGGCGCAGCGGGTGGCAATCGCCTCGACGGGGATTATCCGCGAAGGCACGTTGCTGTCGATTAATCCTCACAATCTTGGCGGCCTGCTGCATTTCCCGCTGGTACAGACGCTGGAGTCGATAACCGGACTGCCCGCAATGGCGGTGAACGATGCGCAAGCTGCGGCGTGGGCGGAGTACCATGCGCCTGGCATCAATGCGCCGGATATGGTTTTCATCACCGTCTCTACGGGGGTCGGCGGGGGCGTGGTACTTAATGGCAAGTTGCAGACGGGGGCGGGCGGGCTTGCCGGGCATCTGGGGCATACGCTGGCCGATCCGCAAGGGCCCATTTGCGGCTGCGGTCGTAGGGGGTGTGTGGAAGCGATTGCCTCTGGTCGGGCGATTGCTGCCCGGGCGCAGGGCGAGCTGGCGGGTCTCGATGCGAAGGCGATCTTCGACCACGCGCAGCGCGGGCATCAGCCCGCCCGCGAAGTGGTCGCTCATTCTGCCCAAACGCTGGCGCGACTCATCGCCGATGTCAAAGCAGTAACGGATTGTCAGACCGTCGTTGTCGGCGGCAGCGTTGGGCTGGCTGAGGGATATTTATCGCAGGTCGCTGAGTTTCTTGCGCAGGAGCCTGCGGTCTATCACGTCGAACTTCGCCCGGCGTATTTTCGCCACGATGCCGGTTTGCTGGGCGCGGCAAGACTGGCTACAGGAGCAACATCATGATGATGGGCAAAGCGAGCGCGCTGTCGGGATTACATCCCGTGCTGGCGGAGGCGCTGACACAGGCCATCGCGGCCTGGCCGCAGGACAAAGCGCCGGGGCGTTATGAACTGCAAGGCGACGATATCTTTATGAACGTGATGACGTTCGCCACGCAGGAACCAGAGCAGAAAAAAGCGGAGCTGCACGAGCAGTATATCGATATCCAGCTGTTGCTGGCGGGTGACGAACGCATCCTGTACGGCGTAGCTGGCTCTGCGCGACATTGCGAGGAAAGGCATATTGAGGAGGATTATCAGCTATGTAGCGCCATTGAAGGCGTGCAGCAGCTTGATCTGAAACCCGGTATGTACGCCATCTTTATGCCCGGCGAACCGCATAAACCAGGGTGTAGGGTGAAGGAAATTGAAGAGATTAAGAAAGTGGTGGTGAAAGTGCGCGCCAGTTTGGTCGGCGCATAAAAAAAACCGGATGGCATCGCCATCCGGTTCGCTTTTACACTTCCAGGTAGTTCATGATCCCATCTGCCGCTTTACGGCCTTCGGCAATTGCTGTAACCACCAGATCGGAACCGCGAACGATATCGCCGCCGGCGAAGATTTTCGGGTTGCTGGTCTGGAAAGCGTTTTCGCTACCTTCTGGCGCAATCACGCGGCCCTGGGAATCCAGCTCAACGCTGTGTTTCGCCAGCCACTCCATGCTGTGAGGGCGGAAACCAAATGCCATCACGACCGCATCTGCCGGAACCACATGCTCGGAACCTGCCACGATTTCTGCGCGACGACGGCCTTTGGCATCCGGTGCACCCATTTCGGTACGCGCCATCTTCACGCCGCTGACTTTGCCGTTTGCATTCACTTCGATGCCCAATGGCTGAACGTTGAACTGGAACTCAACGCCCTCTTCACGCGCGTTTTTCACTTCGCGTTTGGAGCCAGGCATGTTCTCTTCGTCACGACGGTAGGCACAGATAACGTGCGTCGCATTCTGACGGATCGAGGTACGCACGCAGTCCATCGCCGTATCACCGCCGCCCAGCACCACCACGCGTTTGCCTTCCATCGTGACGTACGGCTCAGCGGGGGTTTCACCAAAGCCCATCATCTGCTTGGTGTTGGCAATCAGGAACGGCAGGGCGTCAAACACGCCCGGAGCGTCTTCATTTTCCAGCCCACCGCGCATCGACTGATAGGTGCCGACGCCGAGGAACACGGCATCGTAATCTTTCAGCAGATCGTCGATCTGGATATCACTGCCGACTTCGATGTTCAGTTTGAACTCAATGCCCATGTCGGTGAAGATTTCGCGACGGCGGGTCATGACCTCTTTTTCCAGCTTAAAGGCCGGAATACCGAAGGTCAGCAGGCCGCCGATCTCCGGATGACGATCGAACACCACGGCTTTGACGCCGTTGCGGGTCAGCACGTCGGCACACGCCAGACCTGCCGGACCTGCGCCGATGATCGCCACGCGTTTGTCCGTTTGACGCACGCCGGTCATGTCCGGACGCCAGCCCATCTCAAACGCTTTATCATTGATATAGCGCTCGATGTTACCGATGGTCACCGCGCCAAACTCGTCGTTCAGCGTACAAGAACCTTCGCACAGACGGTCCTGCGGACACACGCGGCCACACACTTCCGGCAGGGTGTTGGTCTGGTGCGACAGCTCGGCGGCTTCGAAAATACGCCCTTCGTTGGCCAGCTTCAGCCAGTTCGGGATGTAGTTGTGGACCGGGCATTTCCATTCGCAGTACGGGTTGCCACAGGACAGGCAGCGATCTGCCTGCGCCTTGGCCTGGCCTTCTGAAAACGGCTCGTAAATTTCAACAAATTCAATTTTACGGATCTTCAGCGGTTTCTTTGGCGGATCAACGCGCTGCAGGTCGATAAACTGGTATACGTTCTGGCTCATTGCTACCCCTTACTGCGCCTGCACACGCAGCTCTGCTGCGCTACGACTACGGTGACCCAACAGTGCTTTAACATCGCTGGACTTCGGTTTAACCAACGCGAATTTCGCCGAGAATGCTGGCCAGTTCGCCAGGATCTCTTCGCCGCGCGAAGAACCGGTATGCTGCACATGCTCGGTAATCAGACCGCGCAGATGTTCCTCGTGGATCGCCAGTGTTTCAACGTCCAGCACTTCTACCAGTTCCGGGTTAACGCGTTTACGGAACTCACCGTCTTCGTCCAGGACATAGGCGAAACCGCCCGTCATGCCTGCGCCGAAGTTCACGCCGGTTTTGCCCATTACGCAGACAATCCCGCCGGTCATGTATTCACAGCCGTTATCGCCGATACCTTCAACCACCGTGATGGCACCGGAGTTACGTACCGCAAAACGCTCGCCCGCACGGCCTGCGGCAAACAGACGTCCGCCCGTCGCGCCGTACAGACAGGTGTTACCGATGATGCTCGCTTCGTGGCTGCGGAACGCAGACCCAACCGGAGGACGCACCGCCAGCAGACCGCCCGCCATGCCTTTGCCGACGTAGTCATTGGCATCGCCGGTCAGGTACAGCTCAACGCCGCCGGCGTTCCAGACGCCGAAGCTCTGACCCGCCGTACCGCTGAAGTGCGCGGTAATGGGATCGGCTGCCAGCCCCTGATCGCCATGAGTTTGCGCGATATAGCCAGAAAGCGTAGCGCCTACGGAGCGGTCGGTGTTGCGGATATCAAACCAGAACGTTTTGCTCTGTTTGTCATCAACATACGATTTCGCCTGCTGCAGCAGCTGCGCGTTCAGCACGCCATTGTCGAACGGCGGGTTGTTCTCGGTGCAGTAAACGGCTTTGCCTGCGTGCGGCTCGGCGGTTTCCAGCAGACGGGACAGCTCCAGTTTCTGCTGCTTGGCGGTAAACCCTTCCAGCTCTTTCAGCAGGTCGGTACGGCCAATCAGATCGACCAGACGCTTCACACCCAGCTGTGCCATCAGCTCGCGAGTTTCGCGGGCGATGAATTCAAAGTAGTTAGTCACTTTGAACGGCAGGCCGTGGTAGTGGTTCTTACGCAGTTTTTCGTCCTGAGTTGCCACACCCGTTGCGCAGTTGTTCAGATGACAAATACGCAGGTATTTACAGCCCAGCGCCACCATTGGCCCGGTGCCAAAGCCGAAGCTTTCTGCGCCGAGAATCGCGGCTTTGATGATGTCGAGACCGGTTTTCAGGCCACCATCCACCTGCAGACGGATCTTGTGACGCAGGCCGTTAGCCACCAGCGCCTGTTGTGTTTCCACAAGGCCCAGCTCCCACGGACAGCCCGCGTATTTCACGGAGGAGAGTGGGCTTGCGCCCGTCCCGCCGTCATAACCTGCGATAGTGATCAGGTCCGCGTAGGCTTTTGCCACACCGGTGGCGATCGTGCCCACACCCGGTTCGGAAACCAGCTTCACGGAGATCATCGCTTTCGGGTTGACCTGTTTCAGGTCGAAAATCAGCTGTGCCAAATCCTCGATAGAGTAAATATCGTGGTGCGGCGGAGGGGAGATAAGCGTTACGCCCGGCACGGAGTAGCGCAGTTTGGCGATGTACGGCGTGACTTTATCACCCGGTAACTGACCGCCTTCGCCCGGCTTCGCACCTTGCGCGACTTTAATCTGAATCACGTCGGCGTTGACCAGGTACGCTGGCGTCACGCCAAAGCGACCAGAGGCCACCTGCTTAATACGCGACACTTTGTTGGTGCCGTAACGCGCAGGATCTTCACCGCCTTCGCCGGAGTTCGAGTTACCGCCGATGCTGTTCATCGCTTCGGCCAGCGCTTCGTGGGCTTCCGGGCTGAGTGCACCGATGGACATCGCCGCAGTATCAAAGCGTTTATACAGTTCGCTGGCCGGTTCAACGTCATCAATGCTGACGGTTTCGCCGTTTGGATTCACTGCCAGCAGATCGCGCAGCGTAGCCGCCGGGCGCTCATTTACCAGACTGGAATACTGCTGATAATCGCTGTATTCGCCGCTCTGAACCGCCTGTTGCAGGGTGCGCACCACGTCCGGGTTGTAGGCGTGGTATTCACCGCCGTGAACGTATTTCAGCAGACCGCCTTGATCCAGCGGTTTGCGCGCCAGCCATGCGCGTTTGGACAGGTTCAGCAGGTCCTGCTGGAAGTCAGAGAATCCGGCACCGCCGATACGGCTGATCACGCCCTGGAAGCAGAGATCTGCGACATCATCGTGCAGACCGACCGCTTCGAACAGTTTCGAGCAGCGGTAAGAGGCGATGGTCGAGATGCCCATTTTGGACATGATCTTGTACAGACCTTTGTTGATGCCGTTACGGTAGTTCAGCATCACGGTACGGTAATCTTTCTCGATGGCATGGCCGTCGACCAGTTTCGCCAGCGTTTCGTAAGCCAGGTACGGATAGATAGCCGTCGCACCAAAGCCCAGCAGCACGGCGAAGTGGTGCGGGTCGCGGGCGCTTGCCGTTTCAACAATGATGTTGGCGTCGCAGCGCAGGCTCTTATCCACCAGGCGGGTCTGAATGGCACCCACCGCCATCGGAGCCGGAATCGGCAGGCGGTTTTTAGCGATGTTACGGTCAGACAGCACCAGCAGAACGGTGCCGTTACGGACCATCTGCTCGGCCTTATCACACAGGGCTTTCACCGTCTCTTCGAGGCTCGTTTCGGTCACGTCGAAGGTAATATCGAGCGTGTCGGCGCGGTAGTGCTCCTCAGTCATGGTGGTGAGCTGTTTGAAATCGGAGTACAGCAGAATCGGCGACTTAAAGCTCAGGCGGTGCGCCTGGCCTTCGGCTTCGCAGAAGACGTTCATCTCGCGACCGATACTGGTGGCCAGCGACATCACGTGCGCTTCGCGCAGCGGATCGATTGGCGGGTTGGTCACCTGCGCAAACTGCTGGCGGAAATAATCGTAAATGATGCGTGGCTGGCTGGAGAGCACGGCAAACGGGGTATCATCACCCATTGAGCCGACCGCTTCCTGGCCATTTTCGCCGAGGACGCGGATAACAGAATCCAGCTCTTCGGCGCTGTAGTTAAACTGTTTCTGGTAGCTGGCGAGGGTGTCGTCGTCCAGCTCGCGGCTGCCGACTTCTTCGTTCGACAGGTCTTCGAACGGCACCAGACGGCGGACGTTTGTCTCCATCCACTCTTTGTACGGATGGCGGCTTTTCAGATCGTCATCGGTTTCCGCCGAGTGCAGAATGCGCCCGCTGCGGGTGTCGATAACCATCAGTTCGCCAGGGCCGACGCGGCCTTTTTCGACCACTTCGTCAGGCTGGTAATCCCAGATCCCCACTTCGGACGCGCAGGTGATCAGCTTGTCTTTGGTGATAACGTAGCGCGCCGGGCGCAGACCGTTACGGTCGAGGTTACAGGCGGCGTAGCGCCCATCGGACATAACGATGCCTGCCGGGCCGTCCCACGGCTCCATGTGCATGGAGTTAAAGTCGAAGAACGCGCGCAGGTCCGGATCCATATCCGGGTTGTTCTGCCAGGCTGGCGGAACAAGCAGACGCATTGCACGTACGATATCCATCCCGCCTGCCAGCAGCAGTTCGAGCATGTTATCCATCGAGCTGGAGTCAGAGCCGGTTTCGTTGACGAACGGGGCGGCGTCATGCAGATCCGGGATCAGCGGAGTCTGGAATTTATAGGTACGCGCGCGCGCCCACTGGCGGTTACCGGTGATGGTGTTGATCTCACCGTTGTGCGCCAGGTAGCGGAAAGGCTGAGCCAGCGGCCAGCGTGGAACGGTGTTGGTGGAGAAGCGCTGGTGGAAGAGGCAAATGGCCGATTCCAGACGCAGGTCCGCGAGGTCCAGGTAGAAGCGCGGCAGGTCAGCCGGCATACACAGACCTTTATAGATGTTCACCAGGTTCGAGAGGCTACAGACGTAGAACTCTTTATCGTCCTGCAAACGTTTTTCGATGCGGCGACGGGCAATAAACAGGCGGCGTTCCATATCGCGCGGACGCCAGCCCGCAGGCGCATTCACAAAAATCTGTTCGATACGTGGCAGCGAGGAGAGGGCGATTTCACCGAGCACCCCTTCGTTGGTTGGCACATTGCGCCAGCCGACAATCGACAGGGTTTCGCGTTGAAGTTCTTCTTCGACGATGCGGCGTGAGGCGGCAGCTTTTTCAGGGTCCTGATTCAGGAACAGCATGCCGACAGCGTAGTTTTTGGCTAAACGCCAGCCGCGCTCTTGCGCAACGATCCGGAAGAAACGATCCGGTTTTTGTAGCAGCAAGCCACAACCATCGCCGGTTTTACCATCAGCGAGGATTGCACCACGGTGCTGCATACGGGCCAGTGCGTGTATAGCGGTACGCACTACCTTGTGGCTAGGTTCGCCTTCTATGTGGGCGATCAGGCCGAAACCACAGTTATCCTTCTCAAGGGATTTATCGTACAACATATCAGTGAACCTCCCCAGGCTCTTCGGGACTCCCCACTGAACCGTGGCGCACAGGCACAGAAAGAGCGCGGCGACGGGGTTTGCGTTTCATACGCGCACCTCGCATTCGCCCTCTTCATTTCCTTTTCGCACAGGTCAAACAAGTTTGAGGACTTGCTTCAGAGGGAATCTCAATTACTGCATAAATATGATAAGCAGGCTGCTTATCCAGAAAGCTTCCAGCGGATTTCCAACTTATCGGGAATTGATACACAGGTCAAATGGCAATCTTATTTATACAAAAATGTGCTAAAGGTGAGTTATTGCTTTGAATATAAAGGAGATTTAATCGGTTTTTCAGCTGCAAAAGAGAGGGGGAAGGCGCGAGGGAGTGTGATCTGACTCACTATATGAAAGCGGTATTATCCCTTTGCCGTGCTGAATGGCGGGTTTTTTGCAGGATAATAATCTGGTACGGGCGATCAAGTTGCATAATCGCACTGTTTTACTGCCAGGGGGCGATAAGTGAAAAAATCCCCGCCAACATAAGGAAAAGTAATTGCCAGAGTGATGAATGAAATTGCAGTAATAGTGAGTTTTTATTCAAATGAATAATAGCCGTCCTGGGCGATTGATCCAGGTCATCGCCGACAGAGGCTAAAAATGGCAGGCTTGTCCCCTTTCTCCGGGACGGTCTATCAGATTATGCAGTTACAGAAATTAGTCAACATGTTTGGTGGGGATCTTTCACGCCGCTACGGACAAAAGGTTCACAAGCTCACGCTGCACGGCGGATTTAGCTGTCCTAATCGCGATGGCACCATCGGGCGTGGCGGCTGTACTTTCTGTAATGTGGCCTCTTTTGCCGATGAGGCGCAGCAGCATAACTCTATTGCCGAGCAGCTTTCCCATCAGGCGAGTCTGGTTAACCGCGCAAAACAGTATCTGGCCTACTTCCAGGCCTACACCAGCACCTTTGCAGAAGTGCAGGTGCTGCGCTCCATGTATCAGCAGGCCGTAAGCCAGGCGAATATCGTCGGGCTTTGTGTCGGTACGCGCCCGGACTGCGTACCTGAAGCTGTACTGGATTTACTGAGCGAATATAAAGATCTGGGCTACGAAATCTGGCTGGAGCTGGGATTGCAGACCGCGCACGACAAAACACTGCATCGGATCAATCGTGGTCATGATTTTGCCTGTTATCAGAAAACCACCCGACTGGCGCGGGAGCGCGGTTTAAAGGTCTGTTCGCATCTGATTGTCGGTCTGCCGGGGGAAGGGCAGCAGCACGGTCTGGAAACCCTGGAAAGAGTTGTGGAGACGGGCGTGGATGGCATTAAGCTCCACCCGCTGCATATTGTAACCGGAAGCACCATGGCGAAAGCCTGGGAAGCCGGGCGGTTAAACGGCATTGCGCTGGACGAATACACCGTGACGGCAGGGGAGATGATCCGCCACACGCCGCCGCAGGTGATTTACCACCGCATCTCTGCCAGCGCACGCCGCCCAACGCTTCTCGCGCCCTTGTGGTGCGAGAATCGCTGGACGGGGATGGTGGAACTGGATCGTTATCTGAACCAGCACGGTGTGCAAGGCTCGGCGTTAGGTACGCCGTGGGTCTCCCCGCTACCGACGTCGTCCACCCAGTAAGCTCCCCAGCATGCCGCGCACAATCTGATTCGTCACCTGCCGCGCGGCGCTTTTAGCCATCGTCTGCACCACGCCATCGCGTTTACCGCCGCGTGGTCCGGTGCTGCCAAACAGAATATCTTTCAGCCCGCCGAGAATGCCGTCATCAACGGCAACATCACCCCCTTTAGCCGCTGGAGCTTGCTGCTTCTCGGTACTCGTCTGAACCCCTTTTTGCAGCATCTCAAATGCGGACTCCCGATCCACTTCATCCTCGTATTTGCCGTAAACCGGCGAGTGGTTGATCAGCGCGTTACGCTCGTCGTCCGTCACCGGCCCCATGCGAGAGAACGGCGCGATAACCATTGCGCGCTCGACGATGGACGGGCTGCCTTTGGCATCAAGGAATGAGATGAGCGCTTCCCCGGTGCCGAGCGCCTGAATCGCCTCTTCCGTATCAAACGCAGGATTTGCGCGCATGGTTTGCGCCGCCGCTTTAACCGCTTTTTGATCTTTCGGAGTAAAAGCACGCAACGCGTGCTGCACGCGATTCCCGAGCTGGCCCAGCACGTTATCGGGAATGTCGGAAGGGTTCTGCGAGACAAAATAGACGCCCACACCTTTGGAACGGATCAGACGAATCACCTGTTCGATTTTATCCAGCAGAACCTGTGGGGCGTCGCTGAACAGCAGATGCGCTTCGTCAAAGAAGAACACAATCTTCGGTTTCTCCAGATCGCCCGCTTCCGGTAGCTGTTCATAGAGTTCAGAAAGCATCCACAGCAGGCTGGCGGCGTAGAGGTTCGGCATCTGGTAGAGCTTTTCGGCGCTCAGGATGTTGATGATCCCTTTGCCGTTACTGTCGGTACGCATCCAGTCTTTGATATCCAGCATGGGTTCGCCGAAGAAATGCTCTGCGCCCTGCTGTTCTAGGGTAAGCAATCCGCGCTGAATAGCGCCCACTGATGCGGGGCTGATATTTCCGTACTGGTTCTGAAAGGATTTGGCGTTATCGCCAATGTACTGGGTAATCGCGCGCAGATCTTTAAAATCAAGCAGCAGCAAGCCCTGATCGTCGGCAATGCGGAAAATGATATTCAACACGCCGGACTGGACGTCGTTAAGATTAAGAAGCCGTGCCAGCAGCAGCGGGCCGAGATCCGAGACGGTCGCGCGCACGGGGTGGCCTTTCTCACCGAAAATATCCCACACCACCACAGGATTCGCCTGCGGCTGCCAGTCGGTCACGCCGATGTTTTTCAGCCGCTCAAGCAGTTTTTCTGACGCTGTCCCCTCCTGGGCGATGCCGGTTAAATCGCCTTTCACGTCAGCCATAAAGACCGGCACGCCAATACTGGAAAAAGACTCCGCCAGTTTTTGCAGAGTCACGGTTTTCCCCGTCCCGGTGGCGCCGGTAATCAGCCCGTGGCGGTTCGCCATTCCGGGCAACAGGAACAACTCTTTATCCAGCGTCCGGGCAATCAGCAGTGGTGTACTCATGGTGCGCTTCCTCTCTTTGTCCTGCGTCGAGTATAGGCAACCTGACGGCAATTTGACTCAGTAAATTCCTGACTTTGCGGCGCATTACCCAGCGCGGACTATGCTTTTGCATACGATTCACAAAAAGTTGGAAAGCTATGTCCAGATTCTTTTTTAATGACCGCAAACAGCTGGTCAATGACGCCATTGAAGGCATACTGATCTCCGCGCCACACGGCAATTTGGTCAAACTCGATATCGATCCGGCCATCCGCGTGGTCGCGCGCAGTGACTGGGATAAGAGCCGGGTGGCGGTGATTTCCGGTGGGGGCTCCGGCCACGAACCGGCGCACGCCGGATTTGTCGGCAAAGGGATGTTAACCGCTGCAGTGTGCGGGGATCTGTTTGCGTCCCCGAGCGTCGATGCGGTGCTGAATGCGATCGTGGCAGTGACGGGCGATCGTGGCTGCCTGCTGATCGTTAAAAATTACACCGGCGATCGTCTGAACTTCGGCCTCGCAGCGGAAAAGGCCAAACGCTACGGACTGAAAGTCGAGATGGTGATTGTGGCCGATGACATCGCGCTTCCGGACAACAAACAGCCTCGCGGCATTGCGGGTACCGCGCTGGTTCACAAAATTGCAGGTTTTGCGGCCGAAAAAGGGAAATCGCTGAGTGAAGTCCGGGATATTGCGCAACAGGCCTGCGAAAACCTGTGGAGCCTGGGTGTGGCGATGCAGACCTGTAATCTGCCGGGAAGCGATGACGAAGAAGGGCGCATTAAGCAAGGGCATGTCGAGCTGGGTCTGGGCATTCACGGCGAACCGGGGGCGTCGGTGCTGGATACGCAAAACAGCAAAGCCATTATCGACAAGCTGATCGCGCCGCTCAAAGAGAAGGCGGGTGACGGACGTTTTGCGGTGCTGATTAACAATCTCGGCGGCGTGTCTGCGCTGGAAATGGCGCTGCTGACGAAAGAGCTGGCGCATTCGGCGCTACAGGATCAGATTGCGTATCTCATCGGCCCCGCACCGCTGGTGAGCTCGCTGGACATGAAGGGCTTTTCTCTGTCGCTGCTCAGGCTAAACGAGACCTTTGAACGGGCGATTAATGAGCCTGTCGAGACCATCGGCTGGCAAAAACCAGTGGCGTTTGCGCCGCTGCGCACGTTGCCGCATACGGCTATACAGGATCGCGTGGACTATGCGCCTTCTGACAACGCGCAGGTGGCGGCTTTGGTTGGGGCGGCGACGCAAACGCTGGTCGATCTGGAGAATCGCCTGAATGCGCTGGATGCAAAAGTGGGTGACGGCGATACGGGTTCGACCTTTGCGCAAGGCGCGCGGGACATTGCGCATTTATTGCAAGAGAAGCAGCTGCCGCTGAACGATATCCCGAAACTGTTGCTGCTGACGGGCGAGCGACTGGCAACGGTGATGGGCGGATCGAGCGGGGTGTTGATGTCGATCTTCTTTACTGCTGCCGGGCAAGCGCTTCACGACGGCAAACCGCTGGCGGATGCTCTCCTCAGTGGGCTTGCGCAAATGAAGCAATACGGCGGGGCGGATCTCGGCGATCGCACATTGATCGATGCGCTGCAACCGGCGCTGGAAGCGTTGCAGAAGAGCGACATCCAGGCTGCTGCACAGGCGGCGAAGAAAGGGGCCGACGCGACGGCCAGTATGCAAAAGGCTGGCGCGGGGCGTTCGTCGTATGTGAATAAAGAGAATCTGGACGGGGTGACGGATCCAGGGGCGGTGGCTGTTGCGGAAGTTTTTGCGGCGCTCGCGCGATAATGTGAAATGTGCCGGGTGGCGACTGCCTCACCCGGCCAGCGATTGAGTGTTGTCGCCCGGTAAGCAAAACGCTACCGGGCGATTAATGTCAGAAGTCCGCTTTCAACACCACGCGATAACGGGCTTTACCGTCACGCACATGCTGGATGGCTTCGTTGATTTTCGACATCGGGTAGAGTTCGGTAGTTGGCGCTACTTTGGTGCGTCCCGCGAACTTCATCAGTTTGCGCAATTCAAACGGGGTACCGGTCGCAGAGCCGGAAATGCTGCGATCGCCGCCAATCAGGGTGAATGCCGGAACCGGAAGCGGCTTCAGTACCGCACCGACGGTGTGGAAATTCCCGCCGTATGCCAGCGCTTCAAAGTACGGCTGCCAGTCGAGATCGACATTGACCGTGTTGATGATCAGATCGAACTGACCGGCCAGCGCTTTCAGCAGTTCCGGATCGCGGCTGTTGACCACTTTATCAGCCCCCATCGCCAGCACTTCTTTCTCTTTCGCCGGATTGGAGCTAAAGGCAGTCACTTCACAGCCCATCGCGTGCAGTAATTTGATGGCGATATGGCCTAAACCGCCGATGCCAATGACGCCGACGCGGCTGGTGGCAGTGACGTGATGCATTAGAAGGGGTTTGAAAACGGTGATACCGCCGCACAGTAGCGGGCCAGCGGATTCGATATCAATGCTGTCGGGCAACGGGATAACCCACTGCCAGTCGGCGCGAAGTTTGTCGGCGAAACCGCCTTTATTGAGGATGGTAGGAACTGCGCCTTCCAGACAGTTGATCTGGTTGCCGCTAATACAGGCATCGCAATGGCCGCAGCTACGAGCGGTCCAGCCAATACCGACGCGCTGGCCGACTTTCAGCCCTTTGTCCTGTGCTGCTGTACCCAGTGCCACCACGCGGCCAATCACTTCGTGTCCGGCAACCAGCGGATAGCTTGAGATGCCCCATTCGTTGTCGATCATAGACAGGTCTGAGTGGCAGATCCCGCAATAATCGACCTGGACTTCGACGTCTTCTGCTTTCAGCTCGCCCGCATCGTATTCGTACAGTTCAAGGTCTGCACCTGCCTGCGGCGCGGCATAGCTTTTTATCTTCGACATCGTCTTTCCCCCGTTTTGGTGTGAACTGAGAGTGTAGAGCATTCAGTTTACAGCTGCTTAACAGAAGAGGGCGGGAAGGAGATTTACAGAGTTTTCAGCATCCTGACTTCGCAATCGACATGCCCGGTACAGCCCAGCGGCGCATCGATATGTTCAAAACCCAGGTGCTCGTATAAGCCGATGGCTTCTTTAAGGAAGGCGGTCGTTTCGAGGTAGCAACGTTTAAAACCTTGCGCGCGCGCGTGATCGAGAGCAAGCAGCGCCAGCTTTTTCGCCAGGCCTTGTCCGCGCACGTTCGACAGGAAATACATCTTTTGCAGCTCGCAGATATCTGGCTCGCTGCAACTCAGTGGCGCGACACCGCCTCCACCGACGACTTTGCCGTTCTGTTCAATCACCCAGTAGGCATGGCCCGGCTGGCTGTAAAGCTGAAACAGCTCGTCCAGGTTGGGGTCGGCGACGGTATAGCCTTTATCGGCCGTCAGGCCGTACTCCGCCGACACTTCACGGATAACCGCAGCGATCCCGGCGTTGTCTTGCTCAGTGATCCGGCGCATAGCCGCTGCGACGGGGGTAATCACGCTCATAGCATTACTCATGACAAAAATTGACACACAGTTGCAGTTAATAGCACCACAGAAAGGGGAGTGCAAGCGAGGATAATTCAGGGAGGATACCCCTTGCCTGCGATCAGGCAAGGGGTAGAGGCATTACAGCGCGGCGATAACGGCCTGCTGCTCGATCAGTTTCGCTTTTGCATCGGCGAAGGCGACCAGACGTTCACGCTCTTTCGCGATAACCGCTTCAGGGGCGCGTGCGACAAAGCCTTCGTTAGCCAGCTTGCTCTCGATTTTTCCGATTTCCAGTTCGACTTTGGCCACTTCTTTTGCCAGACGAGCCAGTTCGGTCTCTTTATCGATCAGACCCGCCATCGGGATCAGCAGCTCGGCGCCTTCGATGATTTTAGTCACGGAGACCGGACCTTTGTCATCAGCTGGCAGCACGGTGATGCTTTCCAGACGCGCCATGTTTTGCAGGAAGCTACTGTTCTCAGTCACACGACGAATCGCCGTCTCGCTGCAACCGCGCAGCAGCAGTTCCAGTGGTTTGCCTGGAGAGATGTTCATCTCTGCGCGAATGTTACGGATTGCCACAATCGCCAGTTTCAGCCATTCGGTATCGGAAGCGGCTGCTTCATCTACCTGTGCGGCGTCGAATTCCGGGAACGGCTGCAGCATGATGGTGTCGGCAGTGATGCCTTTGATGACCTTCACACGCTGCCAGATGGTCTCGGTGATGAACGGGATGATTGGGTGCGCGAGACGCAGCAAACCTTCCAGAACGGTAATCAGCGTGTTGCGCGTGCCGCGCAGCTCCGCTTCATTGCCGCCATTCATTACTGGCTTGGTCAGCTCCAGATACCAGTCGCAGAACTGGTTCCAGGTGAACTCATACAGAATGCCTGCTGCGATATCAAAGCGATAGGTATCCAGCGCTTCACGGTACGCTTTGATGGTCTGGTTGAATTCCGCCAGAATCCAGCGATCCGCCAGAGACAGGGTCATTTCGCCGCCGTTAAAGCCGCAATCCTGATCTTCGGTGTTCATCAGCACGAAGCGGCTGGCGTTCCACAGCTTGTTACAGAAGTTGCGGTAACCTTCCAGACGTTTCATGTCCCAGTTGATATCGCGACCGGTAGAGGCCAGCGCTGCCAGGGTGAAACGCAGGGCGTCGGTGCCGTGCGGCTCGATGCCGTCCGGGAATTGCTTCTCGGTGCGCTTGCGAATTTTCTCTGCCAGCTGCGGTTGCATCATGTTGCCGGTACGTTTCTCCAGCAGATCTGCCAGCGAAATCCCGTCAACCATATCCAGTGGGTCAATAACGTTACCCTTGGATTTGGACATCTTTTGGCCTTCGTCGTCACGAATCAGACCGGTCATGTAAACGGTATGGAACGGAACCTGCGGCTTGCCGTTTTCATCTTTGATGAAGTGCATGGTCATCATGATCATGCGGGCAATCCAGAAGAAGATGATGTCGAAGCCGGAGACCATCACGCTGGTCGGATGGAACTGACGCAGGGCGTCGGTGTTTTCCGGCCAGCCGAGAGTGGAGAAGGTCCACAGGGCGGAGGAGAACCACGTGTCCAGAACGTCTTCGTCCTGGCGCAAGGCCACGTCAGCGCCCAGATTGTTTTCCTGACGCACTTCTTCTTCGGTGCGGCCAACGAACACGTTGCCGTCGTTATCATACCAGGCCGGGATACGGTGACCCCACCACAGCTGACGAGAGATACACCAGTCCTGAATATCGCGCATCCAGGAGAAGTACATGTTTTCATACTGTTTTGGTACGAACTGGATATCACCGTTCTCAACCGCTTCGACAGCCGGTTTCGCCAGGATATCGGCACGCACGTACCACTGGTCTGTCAGCATCGGCTCGATGACCACGCCACCACGGTCGCCGTAAGGAACGGTCAGATCGTGAGGTTTGATCTCTTCCAGCAGGCCGAGCGCGTCAATGGCCGCAACCACCGCTTTACGCGCAGCAAAACGTTCCAGTTTCTGGAATTCAGCCGGGATTTCAGAGGAGTAAACGTCTGATTCTTCGCCTTTGGTGTCATACACTTCCGCGCTTTCACGGATATCGCCGTCAAAGGTCAGAATGTTAATCATCGGCAGGGCGTGACGACGGCCAACTTCATAGTCATTGAAATCGTGTGCCGGGGTGATTTTCACACAGCCGGTGCCTTTTTCCATATCGGCGTGCTCGTCGCCAAGAATTGGAATACGGCGGTTCACCAGCGGCAGAACCACAAATTTACCGATCAGATCTTTGTAGCGCGGATCTTCCGGGTTAACGGCCACGCCGGTATCGCCCAGCAGGGTTTCTGGACGCGTCGTCGCAACCACCAGGTAATCTTTACCGTCTGCGGTTTTTGCGCCATCGGCCAGCGGATAGCGGATGTGCCACATGGAGCCTTTAGACTCGCGGTTTTCCACTTCCAGATCGGAGATCGCAGTGCGCAGTTTCGGGTCCCAGTTCACCAGGCGTTTGCCACGGTAAATCAGGTCCTCTTTGTACAGACGGACGAAAACTTCTTTCACGGCGTTGGAAAGGCCTTCATCCATGGTGAAGCGCTCGCGCTCCCAGTCCACGGAGTTGCCGAGACGACGCATCTGACGGGTAATGGTGCCGCCAGATTCGGCTTTCCACTGCCAGATTTTGTCGATGAACGCATCGCGACCGTAGTCGTGGCGGGTTTTACCTTCTTCAGCGGCAATCTTACGCTCAACCACCATTTGGGTCGCAATGCCCGCGTGGTCAGTCCCGGCCTGCCACAGGGTGTTTTTGCCCTGCATGCGCTGGTAACGGATCATGGTATCCATGATGGTTTGCTGGAAGGCATGACCCATATGCAAACTGCCGGTGACGTTCGGCGGCGGGATCATGATGCAGAAGGACTCTTTGCTTTCATCGCCGTTAGGCTTGAAATAGCCCTGCTCTTCCCAGTGCTCGTAAAGCGGCTGTTCGATATCTCGTGGGTTGTATGTCTTTTCCATTATTTCCAGGTTGCCGTATTCAGGTTAAAACCGGCCAGGCGGTACGCTTTGTAGCGTTCGCGCGCCAGTTGTTTCAGAGAATCTTCGTGAGGGACAAAGTCTACCACTTCTGTGAAAGCGGTGGCAAAATCTGCAAAGCCGATACGCAGGCTGATCAGAATATCGCGCGCGCTGCTGTTACGCTTTTGTGGCCAGGCAATCTCCACCGGTGCGCCACCGCGCGGCCCTTCTCCCGACAAATTATGCGGAACAAAACCTTCGGGTGGCCTTGCCCACAGCGCTTCGTCAAGACGAATCGCCTGCGCTTCATCTTCACAGGCAATCAGGACGCGTTTACCGCTGCGCCAACGTTCTGCGGCAATTTCACACACCAGCTGCTCAACGGCGCTTAAGCCATCGACGGTGTTATCGTTGTCCAGAAGGTAGAACGTCGCATTCTTCATAATATGGGGCTTCTTTGGGTGGATTTAAACGCAAAGCCGGGGGTTACCCGGCCAGCGTACACCTTGTAGGTCCGGCAAGCCTGACGCCGCCGGACAACGGCGTGCAACTACTCTTCGCCGTTAAAACCGGCGCGGTTAAGCAGGAACTGCGACAGCAGGGCAACTGGACGACCGGTAGCGCCTTTGGCTTTACCGGAGCGCCATGCGGTACCCGCGATATCCAGGTGAGCCCAGTTGTACTTGCGGGTAAAGCGTGCCAGGAAGCAACCTGCGGTAATCGCCCCGCCAGGACGGCCGCCAATGTTGGCCATGTCTGCGAAGTTAGATTCTAGCTGCTCCTGATACTCATCGCCCAACGGCAGACGCCATGCGCGGTCGCCCGCTTGCTCGGATGCGCCGATCAGCTCGTGGGCCAGCGGATTGTGGTTCGACATCAGGCCGGTGATGTGATGGCCGAGGGCAATCACACAGGCGCCGGTCAGCGTCGCCACGTCGATGACCGCTTCAGGCTCAAAGCGCTCCACGTAGGTCAGCACGTCGCACAGCACCAGACGGCCTTCGGCGTCGGTGTTAAGCACTTCAACGGTCTGGCCGGACATGGTGGTCAGAACATCGCCAGGGCGATACGCGCGACCACCAGGCATGTTTTCACAGCCCGCCAGTACGCCGATGACGTTAATCGGCAACTGCAGTTCGGCAACCATACGCATCACGCCGTAAACCGCCGCTGCACCGCACATGTCGTACTTCATCTCATCCATGCCTTCGGCAGGCTTGATGGAGATACCGCCGGAGTCGAAGGTGAGGCCTTTGCCAACCAGCACGATAGGGCGCGCGTCTTCGGACGGATTGCCTTTGTACTCGATGACCGACATAAGCGATTCGTTTTGCGAACCGTTTCCGACCGCAAGGTACGAGTGCATCCCCAGCTCTTTCATCTGCTGTTCGCCGATGACGCGGGTGACGACATTTTTGCTGTAGGAATCAGCCAGCTGACGCGCCTGCGAGGCCAGGTAACCGGCGTTGCAGATGTTTGGCGGCATATTGCCGAGATCTTTCGCCGCTTTGATACCGGCGGCAATCGCCAGACCGTGCTGAATGGCGCGCTCGCCGCTGGTCAGCTCGCGACGGGTTGGGACGTTAAAGACCATTTTACGCAGCGGACGACGCGGTTCGCTTTTGTTGGTCTTCAACTGATCAAAACTGTAGAGGCTCTCTTTCGCGGTCTCAACGGCCTGACGCACTTTCCAGTAGGTGTTGCGACCTTTCACGTGCAGTTCGGTCAGGAAGCAGACGGCTTCCATTGAGCCGGTATCATTCAGGGTATTGATAGTTTTCTGAATGACCTGCTTGTACTGGCGTTCATCAAGCTCGCGCTCTTTACCGCAACCAATCAGCAGAATGCGCTCGGACAGCACGTTGGGAACATGGTGCAGTAACAGCGTCTGCCCAGGTTTGCCTTCGAGTTCGCCACGGCGCAGCAGGGCGCTGATATAGCCGTCACTGATTTTATCGAGTTGTTCGGCGATCGGGGAGAGTCGGCGTGGTTCAAAGACGCCCACAACGATGCAGGCACTCCGCTGTTTCTCCGGGCTACCGCTTTTTACACTGAACTCCATGCACTACGCTCCTGAATCTTAAAGACAACGACGGCTGCTACGGATAGAATTGAAACCTTTCGTAACTCATGTCCGCTGTTGTGGTGACTTCGTGTTAATCTTACGTTACTACGGTTTCGACACGTCAAAAAATATCCTGAAGCGCGACACCGCCGGGTTTTTTAATCTTAGCGATGTTTTCGACGACTCAAGAGAATAAATGACGTTTAAGCCATGAAACAAGCAATTTTCCAGCAAAGAGACGGGTTTTTACGGGCGTATTTAAAGTGATAATCATAAGATATCTGGTGCGGGAGACGCTCAAAAGCCAGCTGGCGATCCTTTTCATCTTACTTCTGATCTTTTTCTGTCAGAAGTTAGTCAGGATCCTCGGCGCGGCGGTAGACGGCGAAATCCCAACAAATCTGGTGCTTTCTCTGCTCGGATTAGGCGTGCCCGAAATGGCGCAGCTTATTCTGCCGCTAAGCCTTTTCCTCGGCCTGCTCATGACGCTGGGAAAACTCTATACCGAAAGTGAAATCACCGTCATGCACGCCTGCGGCCTAAGCAAAGCCGTACTGGTGAAAGCCGCGATGGTGCTGGCACTGTTTACCGGTATCGTGGCGGCGGTAAACGTAATGTGGGCCGGCCCCTGGTCTTCCCGACATCAGGATGAAGTGCTGGCCGAAGCCAAAGCCAACCCTGGCATGGCGGCGCTCGCGCAGGGCCAGTTCCAGCAGGCCACAGACGGCAGCTCCGTCCTCTTTATTGAAAGCGTTGACGGCAGTCGATTCAACGACGTGTTCCTCGCGCAAATCCGTACCAAAGGCAACGCCCGCCCTTCCGTGGTGGTCGCGGATTCCGGTCAGCTCTCGCAGCGTAAAGACGGCTCTCAGGTGGTGACGCTGAACAAAGGCACCCGCTTTGAAGGCACCGCGCTGCTGCGCGACTTCCGTATTACCGATTTCCAGAACTATCAGGCGATTGTCGGCCATCAGAACGTGGCGCTCGATCCAACGGATACCGAGCAGATGGACATGCGTACCCTGATAAACACCGATACCAATCGCGCGAGAGCGGAACTGCACTGGCGTCTGACGCTGGTATTCACCGTGTTTATGATGGCGTTGATGGTTGTGCCACTGAGCGTGGTTAACCCGCGTCAGGGTCGTGTGCTCTCGATGCTGCCAGCGATGCTGCTCTATCTGGTGTTCTTCCTGCTGCAAACGTCTATTAAGTCGAATGGCGGCAAGGGCAAGATCGACCCGATGATCTGGATGTGGGTGGTCAATGGCCTGTACCTGCTGCTGGCAGTGGTATTAAACCTGTGGGATAGCGTGCCGATGCGCCGCATACGTGCCCGCTTTGTACGTAAAGGAGCGGTGTGATGCAGGCTTTCCGCGTTCTTGACCGCTATATCGGTAAAACCATTTTCACCACCATCATGATGACGTTGTTCATGCTGGTGTCGCTCTCGGGCATCATCAAGTTTGTCGACCAGCTGAAAAAAGCCGGGCAGGGGAGTTACGACGCACTGGGCGCCGGGATGTACACCATTCTCAGCGTGCCAAAAGATGTGCAAATCTTCTTCCCGATGGCCGCGCTGTTAGGCGCGTTGCTGGGGCTGGGGATGCTGGCCCAGCGCAGTGAGCTGGTGGTGATGCAGGCTTCGGGCTTCACCCGTATGCAGGTGGCGCTGTCGGTAATGAAAACCGCTATTCCACTGGTCCTGCTGACGATGGCGATCGGTGAATGGGTCGCTCCGCAGGGCGAGCAGATGGCGCGTAACTATCGTGCGCAGGCCATGTACGGCGGCTCTTTGCTCTCGACTCAACAAGGCCTGTGGGCGAAAGACGGTAACAACTTCGTCTATATCGAACGCGTAAAAGGTGATGATGAGCTGGGCGGTGTGAGTATTTACGCCTTCAACGATCATCGCCGTTTACAGTCCGTGCGTTACGCGGCCACGGCGAAATTCGATCCGGCGCAGAAGCTCTGGCGCCTGTCGCAGGTGGATGAGTCGAACCTGCAAGATCCGAAACAAATCACCGGTGCTCAGACCGTTTCGGGCACCTGGAAGACCAACCTGACGCCTGACAAACTGGGCGTGGTGGCGCTGGACCCGGATGCGCTCTCTATCAGCGGCCTGCACAATTATGTGAAGTACCTGAAGTCGAGCGGCCAGGATGCCGGGCGTTATCAGCTCAACATGTGGAGCAAAATCTTCCAGCCAATGTCCGTGGCGGTAATGATGCTGATGGCGCTGTCGTTCATCTTCGGGCCGCTGCGTAGCGTGCCGATGGGCGTGCGTGTGGTCACCGGTATCAGCTTCGGCTTTGTTTTCTACGTGCTGGACCAGATCTTTGGCCCGCTGACGCTGGTCTACGGTATTCCACCGCTGATCGGTGCGCTGCTGCCAAGCGCGTCGTTCTTCCTGATCAGCCTCTGGCTGCTTCTCAGACGCTCCTGATCGCACCTCTTCCTCACTCCCGAATCGCCGGGAGTGAGGCTAATCTCCTGATTCACGCCGCACTTTTTCACACAACCTTCAACGCCTTGCCCGGAATTTGAGTATTATTGAGCGATGAAGTCGTGAAGGGATCCCCTATGAAGCAAATTCGTATGCTTGCGCAGTACTACGTCGACCTGATGATGAAGCTCGGCCTGGTGCGTTTCTCAATGTTGTTGGCCCTGGCGCTGGTAGTGCTGGCGATTGTCGTGCAGATGGCGGTGACCATGGTGCTGCACGGCCAGGTCGAAAGTATCGACGTTATCCGCTCGATCTTCTTCGGCCTGCTGATCACTCCGTGGGCGGTCTATTTTCTCTCGGTGGTGGTGGAACAGCTGGAAGAGTCACGCCAGCGGCTCTCCCGTCTGGTGCAGAAACTGGAGGAGATGCGCGAGCGTGACCTCAAGCTTAACGTCCAGCTAAAAGACAACATTGCGCAGCTGAATCAGGAGATTTCGGATCGTGAGAAAGCGGAAGCCGAACGTCAGGCGACCCTTGAGCAGCTGAAGGTTGAGATGAAAGAGCGTGAAGTCACGCAGATTCAGCTGGAGCAGCAATCCTCCTTCCTGCGCTCGTTCCTCGACGCTTCACCGGATCTGGTCTTCTACCGCAACGAAGATAAAGAGTTCTCCGGCTGTAACCGGGCGATGGAGCTGCTGACGGGGAAAAGTGAGAAACAGCTGATTCACCTTAAACCGCAGGATGTCTACTCGGAAGAGGCGGCGGCCAAGGTTATCGAAACCGACGAGAAGGTGTTCCGCCATAATGTCTCTCTCACCTACGAGCAGTGGCTGGATTACCCCGACGGGCGCAAAGCCTGCTTTGAAATTCGTAAAGTGCCTTATTACGACCGCGTGGGCAAACGCCACGGCCTGATGGGCTTTGGCCGCGATATTACCGAGCGTAAGCGTTATCAGGACGCGCTAGAGCGTGCCAGCCGCGACAAGACCACCTTCATCTCGACCATCAGCCATGAGCTGCGTACGCCGTTGAACGGCATCGTGGGGCTTAGCCGTATTCTGCTGGACACGGAACTGACCGGCGAACAGGAAAAATACCTCAAAACTATCCACGTTTCCGCCGTGACTCTCGGTAATATCTTCAACGATATTATTGATATGGATAAGATGGAACGCCGAAAAGTCCAGCTGGATAATCAGCCTGTCGACTTCACCGGTTTCCTGGCGGATCTGGAGAATCTCTCCGGTTTGCAGGCGCAGCAGAAAGGGCTGCGCTTTGTGCTGGAGCCTTCGCTGCCGCTGCCGCATAAAGTGGTGACGGATGGTACGCGTCTGCGCCAGATCCTGTGGAACCTCATCAGCAACGCCGTCAAGTTCACCCAGAAAGGGGAAGTGGTGGTGCGTATTCGCTTCGATGCAGGCGATATGCTGCACTTCGAAGTGGAGGACTCCGGCATCGGCATTCCGCAGGAAGAGCAGGACAAAATCTTCGCCATGTATTATCAGGTGAAAGACAGCCACGGCGGGAAACCGGCAACGGGCACCGGGATTGGCCTGGCCGTTTCGCGCCGCCTGGCGAAGAGCATGGGCGGGGATATCACCGTCTCCAGCCAGCAGGGGAAAGGCTCTGTCTTTACGCTGACGGTACATGCGCCTGCGGTTGCTGAAGAGGTGGAAGATACCTTCGAGAACGATGAACTGCCGCTGCCCGCCCTTCATGTTCTGCTGGTTGAAGATATTGAGCTGAACGTGATTGTCGCCCGTTCTGTGCTCGAAAAACTGGGTAACAGCGTCGATGTGGCGATGACCGGGACTGCTGCGCTGGAGATGTTTACGCCAGGTGAGTATGACCTCGTGCTGCTGGATATTCAGCTCCCGGATATGACCGGGCTGGACATCTCCCGCGAGCTGACGCGTCGTTATACGCGCGATGAATTACCGCCGCTGGTGGCCCTGACCGCTAACGTTCTGAAGGACAAAAAAGAGTACCTCGATGCCGGTATGGACGATGTGCTCAGCAAACCGCTGGCGGTGCCTGCCCTGACCGCTATGATCAAAAAATTCTGGGATACCTGTGATGAAGAGGAGAGCACGATGACGCCTGTAGACAGCGAAAAAGCACAATCACTTCTGGATATCGCCATGCTGGAGCAGTACATCGATCTAGTCGGGCCGAAACTGATCACCGATGGGGTGGCAGTGTTCGAGAAAATGATGCCGGGCTATTTAAGCGTGCTGGAGTCCAATCTGACGGCGCGCGACCAGAAAGGCATCGTCGAAGAGGGGCACAAAATTAAAGGCGCTGCCGGATCGGTCGGGTTACGCCATTTGCAGCAGTTGGGTCAGCAGATCCAGTCTCCGGATTTACCGGCGTGGTGGGATAACGTGGGTGAATGGGTTGAAGAGATGAAACAAGAGTGGCAGAACGATGTGGATGTGTTGAAAGCGTGGGTGGAAAATACCAAAAAATGACCCCGGCTAAACCGGGGTGCGCGAATACTGCGCCAACACCAGGGAAATCTTGGCAGCGCCTGTTTTTTTAGTATTGTGACTGCATGGACGCTGCCCGAAAATTTAGGCCGCACGCAGTTAAGATAGCAAATCTTAAATGATTTGTTACAGGAATCAGTGAAATGTGTGAAGCATAGCGTTTTAATCAGAATTTTTAATGTGCTTCAGATAGTTGGAGAGAAGGGACGGCGAAATGAAAAAGGTAGGTGTTGTACTGAGCGGCTGCGGCGTTTACGACGGCGCAGAGATTCATGAGTCAGTTCTGACGCTGCTCGCACTGGCGAAACAGGGTGCAGAAGCGGTCTGTTTTGCGCCGGATAAAAGCCAGACGGATGTTATCAATCATTTATCTGGTGAATTAATGCCGGAAACCCGCAATGTGCTGATTGAAGCGGCGCGCATTGCCCGTGGCAATATCCAGCCGCTGGCACAGGCCAATGCCGAGGAGCTGGATGCCCTGATCGTGCCAGGTGGTTTTGGTGCCGCCAAAAATTTGAGTAATTTCGCCAGTCAGGGCAGCGAGTGTCGGGTCGATGATGCGCTGAAAGCGCTGGCGCAGCGCATGCACGCCGCAGGAAAACCGCTGGGCTTTATGTGCATCGCCCCTGCGATGCTGCCTAAGATTTTTGATTTCCCGCTGCGCCTGACCATCGGCACTGACATCGATACCGCTGAAGTGATCGAAGAGATGGGTGGCGAGCATGTGCCGTGCCCGGTGGAAGATATCGTGGTCGACGAGGACAACAAAATCGTGACCACGCCCGCCTATATGCTGGCGCAAACTATCGCTGAAGCCGCCGTCGGTATTGAGAAACTGGTCGAACGCGTGCTGGTGCTTTCCCGGTGAGTAAAAAACGCTCTTCTGTCGCCTGGGTGAAACGCATTGTGCTGCGCGCGCTGCTGGCGCTTGCAGTGTTCTGGGGCGGTGGCATCGCGCTCTTCAGCATTGTGCCAGTGCCGTTTTCTGCGGTCATGGTTGAGCGCCAGCTCGGCGCATGGCTGACGGGGGATTTCAGCTATGTGGCACACTCGGACTGGGTGAGCATGGACGAAATCTCCCCGTGGATGGGACTGGCGGTTATCGCGGCGGAAGATCAGAAATTCCCGGAACACTGGGGCTTTGACGTCTCGGCGATTGAAAAAGCGCTGGCCCACAATGAACGGAATGAAAATCGCGTGCGCGGTGCTTCGACGCTCTCTCAGCAGACGGCGAAAAACCTGTTTTTATGGGATGGCAGAAGCTGGGTGCGCAAAGGGCTGGAGGCGGGTCTGACGCTGGGCATGGAGACCGTCTGGAGTAAAAAACGCATTCTGACGGTGTATCTCAATATCGCTGAGTTTGGTGATGGGGTGTTTGGCGTGGAGGCGGCGGCACAACGCTATTTCCACAAACCCGCCAGCCGCCTGACTCAAGCCGAGGCCGCACTGCTGGCCGCGGTGTTACCTAACCCGATTCGCTATAAAGCGGATGCGCCGTCAGGGTATGTCCGCAACCGTCAGGCGTGGATCATGCGCCAGATGCGACAGTTGGGTGGAGAAGGGTTTATGACCAGGAATAAATTGTACAGATGAGGACTTAGTCCTCATCAAATCCGGCGTTGAACAGCGCGACGACCGCAGCCAGCGCTTCGACTTCCTGCGGACCGGTCGCTTCCACTTCAATCTGTCGGCCCTTTGCGGAATCCAGCATCAGCAGCGCAATTACGCTGTTGGCTTCTGCTTCCGTGCCTTCATCGTTACGCAGCAGCACTTCCGCATCAAATCCTTGCATCAGTTCAAACAGTTTCATCGCCGGGCGTGCGTGCATGCCCAGCTTGTTGGTGATCTCAACGGTATGTTTTACGGTCATGTTTTACGTTTTTCCAGCGTGCGATGACGAGACTGAACGTTTTTACCGCGTGAGCGGAAGTAATCAGCCAGCTGTTCGGCAATATACACCGAACGATGTTTACCGCCGGTACAACCAATTGCGACCGTCAGGTAGCTACGATTGTTGGTTTCCAGCATAGGTAACCATAGCTCAAGGTAGCTTCGCGTCTGGTAGATAAAATTGTGAACTTCTGTGTGACGATCGAGGAATGCCGCCACGGGCTTGTCCAGACCGGTCATTGGACGCAGTTTCGGGTCCCAGTGCGGGTTCGGCAGGAATCGTACGTCGAAAACATAATCCGCATCGATTGGAATGCCGTGTTTGAAGCCAAAGGATTCGAACACCATGGTCAGCTCGCGCTCGCGTTTACCCAACAGGCGGGTACGCAGCATTTCTGCCAGCTCATGCACGGACATTTCAGAGGTGTCGACGATCAGATCCGCACGGGAACGCAGCGGTTCCAGCAGATCGCTCTCTTCGTCGATGGCACTTTCAAGCGACAGATTCTTGCTGGAAAGGGGGTGTAAACGACGGGTGTCACTGTAGCGACGGATTAGCGTGTTACGGTCAGCGTCAAGGAACAGCAGCTGCGGCGTGAAGTTATCCGGCAGGCTGTTCATCGCCTCTTCAAAGATTTCCGGGGATTCCGGCATGTTGCGCACGTCGATACTGACCGCAGCAGAGATCTGCCGGTCAGCAAGCGTTCGCGCCAGGTCGGGCAGCAGGACAACCGGAAGGTTGTCGACGCAGTAAAATCCCATATCTTCGAGCGCTCGCAGGGCCACGGATTTCCCCGAGCCTGAACGACCGCTGACGATCATCAGCACCATGTTCCGTTTCTCCTCACGACTGCAGATGTGAAGGCCATCTCCTGGTTACGCATCATCCTGATTGCCTTCCGCTTCGGTGATAATTTGGTACAGCTCTTCATCACTTTGGGCTGCGCGCAGACGGCGGCAAATTGTTTTATCCGCCAGACGTTTTGCGACCAGAGAAAGCGTATGCAAATGGGTTTTCGTCTGGTCAGCAGGCACCAGCAGAGCGAAAAGCAAATCAACCGGCTGGTTATCAATCGCATCAAAAGCGATAGGCGTTTCAAGCTGCACAAAAACGCCCACGGCGCGTAATGTGTCTTCTTCCAGTTTGCCATGCGGAATGGCGATGCCATTGCCGATGCCGGTACTGCCCATTTTTTCACGGGTCAGAATGGCCTCAAATACCACCTGAGGCGGCAGGCTTAACTGTTTTGCAGCCAGTTCACTGATAATTTCCAGAGCCCGTTTTTTGCTCTGACAGTGAACGCCACTGCGGGTACATTCCTGGTTAAGGACATTACTCAATTGAAGCGAGGAATCGTTGTTCATCATAATTTCACCTAAGCGCTAACTGTACAAATGGCCTGTTGTGTTTGACAACAGGCCGCCCTGCACCCGTTAACTGCCCGGACAATTAGTGTTGTTTCAGTTTATCTTTATGTTTATTAAGCTGTCGTGCCAGCTTGTCAATCAAGCCGTCGATAGCCGCATACATGTCTTGCCCTTCCGCACTGGCATGGATTTCGCCCCCGTTGACATGCAGGGTTGCGTCCGAGATATGAGTCACTTTCTCCACTTTTAACACAATGTAGACCTGATTGATCCTCTCGAAATACTGCTCCAGTTTGGCGAATTTTGTATTCACAAAATCACGCAAGGCTTCAGTGATCTCGACATTCTGTCCTGTGATGTTGAGCTGCATAGTGTCTTCCTTATCGGTTGTGTCAAACCAGTTGTTTACGCTGGTTAGACGGCGGAATGGATAAAGACTCTCGATACTTCGCAACAGTACGACGTGCCACCATAATACCCTGGTCGGACAGCATGGTGGTTAACTTACTGTCACTCAGTGGCTTCGCGGGGTTTTCCGCGGCGATCAACTTCTTCACCAGTGCGCGAATGGCCGTTGACGAGGCTTCGCCACCGCCTTCGGTATTCACATGGCTGGAGAAGAAATACTTAAGCTCAAAAATACCGCGCGGGCTGTGCAGATATTTCTGCGTAGTCACACGCGAAATGGTCGATTCGTGCATCTCGACGGCCTGGGCGATATCCGCCAGCACCATCGGTTTCATAAACTCTTCGCCCTGATCGAAAAACGCTTGCTGCTGTTCGACGATGCAACGACTCACCCGTAGCAGCGTATCATTTCGGCTCTCAAGGCTTTTGATCAGCCAGCGCGCTTCCTGAAGATTGCTACGAATATATTGATTGTCGGAGTCGTTGCGCACGCTGGTGCACATGGAGGCGTATTGCTGATTGATTTGCAGGCGAGGAATGCTGTCGGAATTCAGTTCAACGGCCCAGCGGCCATTGTGTTTGCGTACCAGAACGTCAGGAATGACGTACTCGGGTTCGCTGGTCTGGATCGACTGTCCGGGGCGTGGATCGAGGGACTGAATCAGATTCACCGCCTCTTTCAGCACATCTTCTTTCAGACGGGTGACGCGCATCAGCGAGCGGAAGTCGTGATTCGCCAGCAGATCGAGGTGATCGCTGATGATCAACCGCGCTTCGTCGATCCACGGCGTCTCTTTCGCAAACTGCGACAGCTGGATCAACAGGCAATCACGCAGATCTTTCGCCGCCACGCCAACCGGGTCAAAGCGCTGGATGCGTTTTAGCACCGCTTCGATCTCATCGAGATCGATATCGCCGTTCCCGATGCTCTCCAGAATATCTTCCAGAGAAACGGTCAAATAGCCGGTGTCATCCACGGCATCGACAATCGAGGTAGCAATCGCGCGATCGGTTTCGGTGAATGGCGTCAGCTCCACCTGCCACATCAGATAATCCTGCAGGGACTGGGTGGTTTCACCCTGATAGACCGGTAGCTCGTCATCCTGGTAATCTGCACGCGTCCCGGAAGGGGTTCCGGCGGTGTAGATTTCATCCCAGCTGGCGTCTAGCGGTAGCTCGTCCGGCATCTCTTTTTGTTCAAGAGCGTCTGCCGTATCAAGCGATTCGGTGTCCTGCTTTTCCTGGGTATCAACCTCGTCATGAAGATCGGTTTGCTCCAGCAGGGGGTTACTGTCCAGCGCCTGCTGGAGTTCCTGCTGAAGTTCTAACGTGGACAGCTGCAACAGACGAATCGCCTGTTGTAGCTGTGGCGTCATCGCCAGTTGCTGGCTGAGCCGTAATTGCAAACCTTGCTTCATGTTCAGAGCGTTTTTCCCCGCTTTGGCGTGACTTAACCTCTACCCTATCAGAGTCTGAAGTCTTCCCCAAGGTACACACGCTTCACATGCTCGTCTTCGAGGATTTCGAGTGGCGTGCCGTGGGCGATTAAATGGCCCTGGCTGACGATATAAGCGCGTTCACAAACTGCCAGCGTTTCACGTACGTTGTGGTCCGTGATGAGCACACCGAGGCCGCTGTCGCGCAAATGCTCGATAATACGTTTGATGTCGATGACGGAGATAGGGTCAACGCCCGCAAAAGGTTCATCCAGCAGGATAAATTTTGGATTCGCGGCAAGCGCACGGGCGATTTCCACGCGGCGGCGTTCACCACCGGACAGCGCCTGACCGAGGCTGTCGCGCAGATGTTCGATGTGGAACTCTTCCATCAGCTCGTTGGCACGATCCTGACGCTGCTCGGAGGTCAAATCGTCACGGATTTGCAGCACGGCCATCAGGTTGTCGAACACGCTCAGACGACGGAAAATCGACGCTTCCTGCGGCAGATAGCCAATACCACGACGCGCGCGCGCATGCAGTGGCAGCAGGCTGATGTCTTCATCATCAATGATAATGTTGCCCGCATCGCGTGAAACGATGCCGACCACCATGTAAAAGGTGGTGGTTTTGCCCGCACCGTTTGGGCCTAACAGGCCCACGATTTCGCCGGAGTTTACGGTCAGACTGACATCTTCCACGACGCGGCGGCCTTTATAGGCTTTGGCGAGGTTCTTTGCAGTTAATGTTGCCATAACGAATTAGTTACTCTTTTTCTGTGCCGGGGCCTGGTCTTTGTTCTTGTCCTGCAGCTGAGACGGAACCAGAACGGTAGTGACGCGCTTACCTTTTTCGCTGAAAGCCTGCATTTTCTGCTCTTTCACCAGATAAGTGATCTTATCGCCGGTGATGTTGCTATCCAGCTGTTCCAGATAGGCATTGCCGGTCAGGATGACGAGATCTTTAGCCAGCTCGTAGTGCATATGAGAGGCGCGGCCTTTCACCGGCTTGCCGTTATCCTGCATCTGATAGAAGGTGGCCGGATTACCGTAGCCATCAATAATCTCTTTGCCCTGCTCGCCGCCCGGACGGGTGACAACCACTTTGTCGGCATTGATTTTGATTGTGCCCTGGGTCATGACGACGTTGCCGGTAAAGGTCACGACGTTACCCTGCATATCAAGCGACTGAGTGTCAGATTCGATATGGATAGGCTGCTCAGTGTCGCCCGTAACAGCAAGCGCGGGGAGACTGGCGGCCAGCAGCGCGCTGGCAATGATAAAGTTAAGGCTGAGTTTGTTTGTTTTGAATTTCATAGGAGGTTCTAACCTTTTCAATCAGCTCGGCGTTTTTGCTGCGTAAGTTCCCGCGCATTCTTAGACCGCTGGAATTAAATGTTGTGCCGTATAACGTCACCAGATCCTGAGACGTGACATCCTGGGTGACCAGGTTGATCTGGGCATTATCCGTAGTAATTTTGCGCAGTTGAGAATCTGGCGTCAGGGCGTTGACTTCAACATGACCATACAAATAAAGCATACGGTCATTCGTCAATTTTGCTCTGTCAGATTTAATCGACCACGTTGGAATTTTGTTGGTATCAAATGTGGTCATCACCGGCCGGGTGAACCACGAGATGCCATCATCGGAAAAATACTCTACATGCTGCGCAATCAGGCGATAGTTCAGGGCGCCTTCAGGGCTGTAAACCACGGTGTCGCTGTGGTCGCTTTTGTAGGTTGGATCATTGGTGCTGACCACTTCATCCGGCGTGTCGTCCTGGTCGGCGAGATTCACGCCAATCAGAACCAGTACGGCCAGTGAAAGCAGAATGATAACCCAACGTCTGGTTTTACTCATATCGATTGCCCTTTGGCCTCATCAAGCTTGCCCTGCGCCAGCAGTAACAAATCGCAGACTTCACGAACGGCGCCGCGACCGCCGTTGATCCGGGTGACATAGTCAGCGCGCGGGATCAGCAAAGGATGGGCATCCGCCACGGCGATGCTCAACCCGACTTCAGCCATGACCGGCCAGTCGATCAGATCGTCTCCTACGTAGGCGACGTTTTCAGGGGCGATGGCAAGCTTCGCCAGCAAATCCCGGAACGCGACCATTTTGTCGGATTGCCCCTGATACAAATGGGTAATGCCTAATGTTTCGCAGCGATCTTCTACCAGTTTAGCCTTACGCCCGGTGATGATAGCAACTTCGATGCCGGATGTGATCGCACAGCGAATTCCGTAGCCGTCGCGCACGTTGAATGCCTTCAGCTCTTCGCCGTTATTGCCCATAAAAATTAAGCCATCGGACAGCACACCATCCACATCCAGAATAAGCAGACGGATGTTTTCCGCCTTTGCCATCATCTGCGTACTGACCGGGCCATAACAGGTTGCAAGGGATGCACCCGCATTACTCATTGTCTTATCCTTCATTACACTACGCCTGCGCGCAGAAGATCATGCATATGTACCACACCCAGCAGTTGGTCGCCATCGGCAACCATGGCTGAGGTAATATGACGGGACTGCATCAGGTTCAAAACTTCCACCGCCAGCGTACCAGGCCGGACCCGAATTCCGCCGGGGGTCATTACATCTGCAATGCCCAGCGTGCGCACGTCAACGCCCATATCGAAGACGCGACGTAAATCACCGTCGGTGAAGATCCCTTCGATCTTCATCAGGTCGTCGCAAATGACCGTCATACCGAGATTTTTACGGGTGATTTCCAGCAGCGCATCACGCAGCGAGGCATCTTTGCTGACGTGCGGGATTTCCGCGCCGGTGTGCATAATATCATTCACGCGCAGCAGAAGTTTACGTCCGAGCGCGCCGCCTGGGTGAGAGAGGGCAAAATCTTCGGGGGTAAAACCACGTGCTTCGAGCAGTGCCACGGCGAGGGCATCGCCCATCACCAGCGCCGCAGTGGTGCTGGACGTCGGTGCCAGGCCGAGCGGGCAGGCCTCTTGCGGGACTTTCACGCACAGGTGAATATCCGCCGCGCGCGCCATGCTGCTCTCCGGGCGACTGGTCATGCAAATGAGGGGAACGTGCAGGCGCTTGAGCACCGGGATCAGCGCCAGGATTTCGTTCGATTCACCGGAGTTAGACAGCGCAATCACCACGTCCTGCGGCGTGACCATTCCGAGATCGCCATGGGCGGCTTCACCCGGATGGACGAAGAAGGACGACGTGCCGGTACTGGCGAAGGTCGCGGCCATCTTACGACCGATGTGACCGGATTTGCCCATCCCCATCACCACGACTTTACCGGTGCAGGCGGCAATTTGCTCACATGCCTGACTAAAGTCCTGATTTATGTATTGATCTAACTGCGCCAGACCTTCACGTTCAATCTCCAGAACTTTTTTGCCTGCTTTCTGAAAGTCAAAACCCGGCTGCAATTCTATTTGCGACATAATGCGTTTCCGTTTACCCAGAGAGAAGAGGCGACAGCCAGTACAGCATCGCCATCCATACGATAAAACCACCTGTCAGTAAGGCGCCCGCCCCTTTGCCTATTTGCTGCTTCCGCCGCCAGCAGAGCAGGGCGAAAATCACGCTGACGAACAGCATCACACCGTAATCGCGGGAGAAGGCCAGCGGGTTAAATGCCCCTGGCGCAATCAGTGCGGGTAAACCCATAACGATAGCGATGTTGAAGATATTCGAGCCAATGATATTGCCAATTGCGATATCACCTTCGCCTTTCCGTGCGCCCGCGATCGCCGTGGCCAGTTCTGGCAGGCTGGTACCGATCGCAATTACCGTCAGGCCAATCGTCAGTTCGCTAATCGCGAAGTAGTTGGCCAGTACCGTGGCGTTGTCGACGACCATGCGGGTGGCCATCGGCATAATAATCAGCGCCACGCCAAGCCACAGCAGGGCAACGGGCAGAGTGCCTTCACGCGGAAGTTCAGCCACCTGCTCACGCGTCAGGCTATCATTCCCCTGTTTTTCCGCCAGCCGGGCAATCTTGACGATATAGAGCAGCCAGATGATCGCCAGCGCCAGCAGTAAAATACCGTCGTCGAAGGTCAGTTGCCCATCATAAAGCACATAGCCTGCCAGCAGGCTGACAATTAACATTAGCGGCAATTCGCGGCGCAGAACATCAGAATCCACGCGAAATGGATGCAGCAGTGCGGCAAGGCCAAGGATCAATAAAATATTAACGATATTTGAGCCGATCGCGGTACCAATGGCGAGATCAACCTGGCCATGGAGCGACGCGGAAACAGAGACAATAATTTCCGGAAGCGATGTGCCGACGCTCACCACCGTCATGCCAATAATCAGCGGCGGTATCCCAAAGAGTCTGCACAGGATGGATGCGGCGAAAACCAAACGGTCAGCACTGTAGACCACAAGAAGTAAACCAATTATTAACAGTGCCGTTGCTAAAAGCATCAAAAATCCTTTATTCAGGTATACTCGCCGGTCCACTGAGAATGAATCTCTGGCGCCGCATGCAGTCTGTAGACGTAACGAATTCCTAATTTTGACTTTATGCGCCGGAAAAGTAAAACAAATGCCAGCTTTCGCTAACCTGAGCGGATAATTATCTGCAAAAATGTCGGGTTTAAGGCTGAATTAAGCGCCATGCTTAACCTTGATGGGAAAGAAAGGAACGTTAAATGAGCCAAACGATGGCGAATTTAGTCGACGTCCGTGACGTCAGCTTCTCGCGCGCTAACCGATTGATATTCGAAAACATCACGCTGACGGTGCCGCGGGGTAAGATCACCGCGATCATGGGGCCATCCGGCATCGGCAAAACCACACTGCTGCGTCTGATTGGTGGGCAGATCCCACCGGACCGCGGTGAAATTCTTTTCGACGGTGAAAATGTCCCGCAGATGTCGCGCTCACGCCTGTATACCGTCCGTAAACGGATGAGCATGCTGTTTCAGTCTGGCGCGCTATTCACCGACATGAACGTCTTTGATAACGTCGCCTATCCGCTGCGCGAGCATACGCGTCTTTCCCCGGAACTGTTGAAAACGACGGTGATGATGAAGCTGGAAGCCGTGGGGTTACGCGGGGCGGCCAAACTAATGCCGTCAGAGCTTTCCGGCGGGATGGCGCGTCGTGCCGCACTGGCGCGTGCGATTGCGCTCGAACCCGATTTAATCATGTTCGATGAACCTTTCGTCGGCCAGGACCCGATTACCATGGGCGTGCTGGTCAAATTGATTTCAGAACTGAACAGCTCGCTGGGTGTCACATGCATTGTGGTTTCACACGATGTGCCAGAGGTACTGAGCATCGCGGATTACGCCTATATTGTGGCGGATAAAAAGATCGTCGCCCACGGCGGTGCTCAGGCGCTGCAGAACAACAGTGACCCGCGCGTTCGCCAGTTCCTCGACGGGATAGCGGATGGTCCTGTGCCGTTCCGTTATCCGGCGGGTGACTATCATCACGATTTACTGGGAATAGGGAGTTAAGCCGCTGATGCTGTTAAATGCGTTGGCCGCCCTTGGACACCGTGGCATAAAAACCATCAGGACGTTCGGGCGTGCCGGGTTGATGTTGTTCAATGCGCTGGTGGGTAAGCCGGAATTCCGCAAACACTCCCCGTTGCTGATTCGTCAGCTCTATAATGTCGGCGTGCTGTCGATGCTGATTATCATCGTGTCGGGTCTTTTTATCGGCATGGTGCTGGGGCTGCAGGGCTATCTGGTGCTGACCACCTACAGTGCAGAAACCAGTCTCGGTATGCTGGTGGCGCTTTCACTCCTGCGTGAGCTTGGCCCGGTGGTGGCGGCACTGTTATTCGCCGGCCGCGCCGGTTCCGCGTTAACCGCCGAAATTGGCCTGATGCGCGCGACGGAACAGCTCTCCAGTATGGAGATGATGGCGGTCGACCCGCTGCGCCGCGTGATCTCGCCGCGTTTCTGGGCAGGGGTGATCTCTCTGCCGCTGCTGACCATTCTGTTTGTCGCCGTCGGTATCTGGGGCGGTTCATTGGTTGGCGTGCAGTGGAAAGGGATTGATGCTGGTTTCTTCTGGTCTGCAATGCAGGATGCCGTCGATCTGCGCATGGACCTGGTGAACTGCCTGATTAAGAGCGCGGTATTCGCCGTGACTGTGACCTGGATTGCGTTGTTCAACGGATATGACGCGATACCAACTTCTGAGGGCATCAGTCGCGCGACAACGCGTACTGTGGTTCATTCGTCGCTGGCCGTTCTTGGCCTGGATTTTGTGCTCACCGCACTGATGTTTGGGAATTGAGTTCATGCAAACAAGAAAAAGTGAAATTTGGGTAGGTGTGTTTCTGCTGTTGGCGCTTCTGGCTGCGCTGTTTATCTGTCTCAGAGCGGCGGATATCACCTCCATTCGGACTGAACCCACTTATCGTCTCTATGCGACCTTCGATAATATCGGTGGTCTGAAGGCGCGTTCGCCGGTGCGCATCGGCGGTGTGGTGATTGGCCGAGTTTCAGACATCACGCTGGATGAAAAAACCTATCTGCCGCGCGTCGAAATGGATATCGAAGAGCGCTACAACCACATTCCGGACACCAGCTCGCTGTCTATTCGCACGTCCGGTCTGCTAGGCGAGCAATACCTTGCGCTGAACGTCGGCTTTGAAGATCCTGAGCTGGGAACGTCTATTCTTAAAGACGGCGGCGTGATTCAGGATACGAAGTCAGCCATGGTGCTTGAAGATATGATTGGTCAGTTCCTTTACAGCGGTAAAGGAGATGATAAGAAATCCGACGATACCTCTGCACAGAGTGAAGGCCAAACTGACGTCGCGCCGACCCCTGGCACGACGAATTCATCTCAGGAGAAGTAATTCATGATTAAACGACTGTTAATGGTTGCCATGCTGGTGATTGCCCCGTTGAGTGCAGCTGTTGCTGCGGATCAGAGCAACCCCTATAAACTGATGGATGAGGCGGCGCAGAAGACCTTTGATCGCCTGAAAAACGAGCAACCTAAAATTCGTGCGAACCCGGATTACCTGCGCGATGTGGTGGATCAGGAACTGCTGCCGTATGTGCAGGTGAAATATGCGGGTGCGCTGGTGCTGGGCCGTTATTACAAAGATGCGACTCCTGCGCAGCGCGATGCTTACTTTGCCGCTTTCCGTGAATACCTGAAACAGGCGTACGGCCAGGCGCTGGCGATGTACCACGGCCAGACCTATCAAATCGCTCCGGAACAACCGCTGGGTGACGCGACGATCGTACCGATTCGTGTAACCATTATCGATCCGAACGGCCGTCCTCCGGTGCGCCTGGATTTCCAGTGGCGTAAAAACTCCCAGACGGGCAACTGGCAGGCCTATGACATGATCGCCGAAGGGGTGAGCATGATCACGACCAAACAGAACGAGTGGAGCGATCTGCTGCGTACTAAAGGTATTGATGGCCTGACCGCACAGCTGAAATCGATCTCCAGCCAGAAAATTTCTCTGGACGAGAAAAAGTAATGACGCAGCCATTTAGCTGGTCGCGTGAAGGCGACAAACTCGCGCTGTCCGGTGAACTTGACCAGGATCTGCTGAACCCCCTGTGGGATGTGCGTCATGACGTCATGCAGGGCGTTAAGCTCATCGATTTAACCCACGTTACCCGCGTGGATACGGCAGGCGTTGCGCTGCTGGTCCATCTGGTGGCTGAAGGTAAAAAGCTGGGCCAGGCGGTCACGTTAACCGGGGTCAGCGAAAAGGTGCTGACGCTGGTGCAGCTCTATAATCTTCCCGAAGACGTTTTACCTCGTTAATATTTTCAGTGCGTTACTTCTGAAAGCCTCGACTGTTTCATCGTCGGGGCTTTTTGCCTGTTTAAGCCTGCGTCACTTTGCTCTAAGATGTTGGGCTTGTTTCACTACCCGATGATTTAGAACCCATGGAAAATCATGAAATCCAGACAGTGCTGATGAACGCACTCTCCCTTCAGGAAGTCCACGTCACTGGCGATGGCAGTCACTTTCAGGTTATTGCTGTGGGTGAGATTTTCGACGGCATGAGCCGTGTGAAAAAACAGCAGGCTGTCTACGCGCCGCTGATGGAATACATTGCAGATAATCGCATTCACGCTCTGTCGATCAAAGCGTACACCCCGCAAGAGTGGGAACGCGATCGCAAGCTAAACGGTTTTTGAGCTGAGGGTGTCTAGCCCGCAGCACGGTTGAATTCATAAGAGAGCACATCATGGACAAATTTCGTGTACAGGGACCTACGCGTCTCCAGGGCGAAGTCACAATTTCCGGCGCGAAAAACGCTGCACTGCCGATCCTCTTCGCCGCACTGCTTGCGGAAGAGCCGGTAGAAATCCAGAACGTACCGAAACTGAAAGATATCGACACCACCATGAAGTTGCTCACTCAGCTGGGCACCAAAGTGGAGCGCAATGGTTCCGTGTGGATCGATGCCAGCAACGTCAATAACTTCTCCGCACCGTACGACCTGGTAAAAACCATGCGCGCATCCATCTGGGCGCTTGGCCCGCTGGTGGCACGTTTTGGTCAGGGCCAGGTTTCTCTGCCGGGCGGCTGTGCTATCGGTGCGCGTCCTGTCGACCTGCACATCTTTGGTCTGGAAAAACTGGGCGCAGAGATCAAGCTGGAAGAAGGTTACGTGAAAGCGTCTGTCAATGGCCGTCTGAAAGGCGCGCACATTGTGATGGATAAAGTGAGCGTTGGCGCGACCGTTACCATCATGTCTGCGGCGACGCTGGCTGAAGGGACCACGGTTATCGAAAACGCCGCGCGTGAGCCGGAAATCGTGGATACCGCGAACTTCCTCGTGGCGCTGGGTGCGAAGATCACCGGGCAGGGTACCGATCGCATTACCATCGAAGGCGTTGAGCGCCTGGGCGGCGGTGTGTACCGTGTTCTGCCAGACCGTATCGAGACCGGTACTTTCCTGGTTGCTGCTGCCATTTCTGGCGGCAAAATCATCTGCCGCAACGCGCAGCCGGATACGCTGGATGCGGTTCTGGCAAAACTGCGTGACGCGGGTGCGGATATCGAAATCGGGGAAGACTGGATCAGCCTGGATATGCACGGCAACCGTCCAAAAGCGGTGAACGTGCGTACGGCACCACACCCGGCTTTCCCGACGGATATGCAGGCGCAATTCACGCTGCTGAACCTGGTGGCGGAAGGGACTGGCTTCATCACTGAAACCATTTTCGAAAACCGCTTCATGCACGTACCGGAACTGATCCGTATGGGTGCACACGCAGAAATCGAGAGCAATACAGTCATCTGCCACGGTGTAGCAACGCTGTCTGGTGCGCAGGTAATGGCAACGGATTTACGTGCCTCTGCGAGCCTGGTGCTGGCGGGTTGTATTGCGGAAGGGACGACGATTGTGGATCGTATCTATCATATCGATCGCGGCTACGAGCGTATTGAAGACAAACTGCGCGCGCTGGGTGCAAATATCGAGCGTGTGAAGGGCGAGTAATCGTTCCCGCAGCCCCCTGCCAATATTGACCGGGGGGTTGCTGTTCCTGTCTGAGTCAAAGCGTCAGTTCTGGCGCTCTTTCCCCTCTGTCTTCTTGCGCATCATGCGTGTTCTGTCGATAAATTCGTGGGTAATGGGATCGTGATAGCGCGAGGGCCAGATAATCCAGGGCTGCGTTTCCAGCGCACTGGCAATGATCAACTCTCCCTTGGGCCACGGACGGGTTAACGCGTTAGCCAGCGTAGAAGAACTTAATCCACTTCGTCGCGATTCGGCGGCCAGCGATGTCCCTTTTTTGCGCAATGCGGCAATAATGTCGGCCGAATGCCAGTCGATAAATTTCTTATCCATATCCTGTCCTCTGGTTCAAATACGTCCACGTCATTTCGGCTGAACTGACATGGCGATTATACCGTTCTTCGAACGGTCGTTCTAAAAAGTTCGAATAACAGGATGCAACATTCAGAATATATCAAGGCTTTATACACACGGCATGTAAGCCGAATGTGTAACATTAGATTGGGTGTTTTGGGAACTTATTGAAACTCCCCGCGAATGCCGCGGGGAGAAAAAGGAACTTAACGATCGCGCTGAACGGCGATGTGTGCCAGCCCGATTAGCGCATCTCGCCATGGGCTGTCTGGGATAACCTGAATAGCGGCAATGGCTTTGTCGGCTTCTTCTTCTGCACGCTGACGCGTCCAGTCCAGCGATCCACAGATCGCCATTGTTTCCAGTACGGGTTCCAGAAGATGTCTGCCGTTTCCTTGCTCAATCGCTTCGCGGATAAGCTTTGCCTGCTCTGGCGTGCCGTTACGCATTGCGTGCAGCAGCGGCAGGGTCGGTTTACCTTCGTTCAGGTCGTCTCCGACGTTTTTGCCCAGCGTTTCGCCATCGGCGCTGTAGTCGAGCAGATCGTCAATCAGCTGGAACGCGGTACCCAGGTAGCGGCCATAATCCTGCAGACCCCGCTCCTGCGCCTCGGTGCAGCCCGCAAGAATACCGGAGCACTGAGCCGCAGCTTCAAACAGGCGCGCGGTTTTACTGTAGATGACGCGCATGTAGTTTTCTTCAGTGATGTCCGGGTCGTTGACGTTCATCAGCTGCAGCACCTCGCCTTCAGCGATGACGTTCACGGCTTCAGACATCACCTCCAGCACTTTGAGCGAGCCGAGACGCGTCATCATCTGGAAGGCGCGGGTATAGATAAAATCGCCGACCAGGACGCTGGCGGCGTTGCCAAAGGCGGCGTTCGCAGTGGCTTTACCGCGACGCATATCGGATTCATCCACCACATCATCATGCAGCAGCGTGGCAGTGTGGATAAACTCAATCAGGGCCGCGATATTGACGTGATCATTTCCCTGATAGCCAATGGCTCTCGCGGCAAGGATGGCGATCATCGGGCGGATACGTTTACCGCCGCCACTGACAATGTAATAACCCAACTGATTGATGAGTTGAACATCAGAGTTGAGTTGCTCCAGGATTGCTGCATTCACACCCGCCATATCTTGCGCGGTTAACTCGTTGATTTTTTCTAAATTCATCGCAAAAGCCGGGCTTCTTATTCTGTTTAGCGCATGACTACTGGGCTAATGAAGGTTTCGGTTTATCAATAGTATTGCTGATTGTACTGAAAAAACGGCTCAGATAAACGTTAGCGTACGCGTTGTGTTTTTTTTCTTCATGTATTGATGGTAGCACTTGTCAAAGGCTCGCGTTTTGCGTAATATTCGCGCCCTATTGTGAATATTTATAGCGCACTCTGAATCACACGAGGATGTGCGCGGAAGCGGAGTTCTATATGTACGCGGTTTTCCAAAGTGGTGGTAAACAACACCGAGTAAGCGAAGGTCAGACCATTCGCCTGGAAAAGCTGGACATCGCAACTGGCGAAGCTGTTGAGTTCGCTGAAGTTCTGATGATCGCAAACGGTGAAGAAGTCAAAATCGGCGTTCCTTTCGTTGATGGCGGCGTGATTAAAGCTGAAGTTGTTGCTCATGGTCGTGGCGAGAAAGTTAAAATCGTTAAGTTTCGTCGTCGTAAACACTACCGTAAGCAGCAGGGCCACCGTCAGTGGTTCACTGATGTGAAAATTACTGGCATCAGCGCCTAAGACCTGAGGAGAGATTTAAATGGCACATAAAAAGGCTGGCGGCTCAACTCGTAACGGTCGCGACTCAGAAGCTAAACGTCTTGGCGTTAAGCGTTTCGGTGGCGAATCTGTTCTGGCGGGTAGCATCATCGTTCGTCAACGTGGTACTAAATTCCACGCTGGCAACAACGTAGGTTGCGGTCGTGACCACACTCTGTTTGCTAAAGCAGACGGTAAAGTGAAATTTGAAGTTAAAGGCCCGAACAACCGTAAATACATCAGCATCGTTGCTGAGTAAGTTTTTCGTGGTCCGGTAACGGATTAAAGCCCCGCAACGTGTTGCGGGGCTTTTTACATTGAAAACCCGGAAAATTTCTGCAGGGAAAACCGGCATGAAACAGCAGGCTGGCATCGGCATTCTTCTGGCACTCACTACAGCGGTGTGCTGGGGGGCGTTGCCAATTGCAATGAAGCAGGTCCTGGAAGTGATGGAACCGCCGACAGTGGTGTTTTATCGCTTTCTGATGGCCAGTATCGGCCTTGGCGCGATTCTGGCGATAAAAGGCAAACTGCCGCCGCTGCGGATTTTCCGTAAACCACGCTGGCTGGTGCTTCTGGCTATTGCGACGGGCGGTCTGTTCGGTAACTTCATTCTGTTCAGCTCTTCCTTGCAGTATTTAAGTCCCACCGCGTCTCAGGTGATTGGTCAGCTTTCACCGGTTGGCATGATGGTGGCCAGCGTCTTTATCCTCAAGGAAAAGATGCGTGGCACACAGATCATCGGGGCAATCATGTTGCTGTGTGGTCTGGTGATGTTCTTTAACACCAGCCTGATTGAGATCTTTACCCGACTGACAGATTACACCTGGGGTGTGATTTTTGGCGTCGGGGCAGCAACGGTCTGGGTGAGCTACGGCGTCGCGCAAAAGGTGTTATTGCGCAGACTTGCCTCACAGCAGATCCTCTTTTTGCTGTACACTTTGTGTACGATAGCACTACTGCCATTGGCGAAACCGGGTGTGATTACTCAGTTAAGCGACTGGCAACTGGCGTGCCTCATTTTTTGTGGGCTTAACACGCTGGTCGGTTATGGCGCGCTGGCCGAAGCGATGGCGCGCTGGCAGGCAGCACAAGTGAGTGCCCTGATTACACTCACGCCGCTGTTTACGCTGTTATTTTCAGATTTGTTATCAATGGCCTGGCCCGATTTCTTCGTCAAACCGATGTTAAACCTGTTGGGGTATCTCGGTGCGTTTGTCGTGGTTGCGGGCGCGATGTATTCCGCCATTGGTCATCGTCTTTGGGGACGTTGGCGCAAAAGTGAAGCGGTTGTAGTTGTCCCCCGCTCAGGCGAATGATTTACGGAGAGTAAGATGAAGTTTGTTGATGAAGCAACGATCCTGGTTGTTGCAGGTGATGGCGGTAATGGTTGCGTTAGCTTCCGCCGTGAAAAATACATTCCTCGTGGCGGCCCTGACGGTGGCGACGGTGGAGATGGTGGTGACGTGTGGTTAGAGGCGGATGAAAACCTCAACACGCTTATCGACTACCGCTTTGAAAAATCTTTCCGCGCGGAGCGTGGGCAGAATGGTCAGAGCCGCGACTGTACCGGTAAACGCGGCAAAGACGTCACCATTAAAGTGCCTGTCGGTACGCGTGTTATCGATCAGGGTACGGGCGAAACCATGGGTGACATGACCAAACACGGTCAGCGTCTGATGGTGGCAAAAGGTGGCTGGCACGGTCTGGGTAACAGCCGTTTCAAATCGTCTGTGAACCGTACTCCGCGTCAAAAAACGATGGGTACGCCGGGCGATAAACGCGACCTACAGCTGGAACTGATGCTGCTGGCGGATGTGGGTATGTTGGGCATGCCAAACGCCGGTAAATCGACGTTCATTCGTGCAGTCTCTGCGGCGAAACCAAAAGTGGCGGATTATCCGTTTACGACGCTGGTACCAAGCCTCGGCGTTGTCCGTATGGATAACGAAAAGAGTTTTGTGGTCGCCGATATCCCAGGTCTGATTGCGGGGGCGGCTGAAGGCGCAGGCCTCGGTATTCGCTTCCTGAAACACCTTGAGCGTTGTCGTGTTCTGTTGCACCTCATCGATATCGATCCGATCGACGGTTCTGATCCGGTTGAGAATGCGCGTATCATCATCGGTGAGCTAGAGAAATACAGCGATAAGCTGGCCGCTAAACCGCGCTGGCTGGTCTTTAACAAGATCGACCTGATGGACAAAGCCGAAGCAGAAGCGAAAGCGAAAGCCATCGCTGAAGCAATGGGTTGGGAAGACAAATACTACCTGATCTCTGCGGCAAGCCAGATGGGCGTGAAAGATCTTTGCTGGGATGTGATGACGTTTATCATCGAAAACCCAGTTGCTCAGGCAGAAGAAGTGAAAGGGCCTGAGAAAGTTGAGTTTATGTGGGATGACTATCATCGCCAGCAGCTCGAAGAACAAGAAGTTGACGTCGAAGATGACGAAGACTGGGATGATGACTGGGACGAAGACGACGAAGAAGGTGTCGAATTCATCTACAAGCACTAATCCACTAAGAAGCCCCCTCTCGAAGGGGGCTTTTTTTTAGCTCAGAGTGGAGGGCAGCCAGCAACTGGCGATTAACCCGCCTTCAGGCGCATTCTCCAGCGTCAGATTGCCGCGATGCAACTGCACGATACGCTGGACAATACTCAGCCCCAGCCCACTGCCACCAAAACGTTGGTCGAGACGACGGAACGGCTCGGTAATCGAGTGGCGATGCGCCTCGTCAATGCCTGGCCCCTGATCGATGACGCTGACCTGGGTGCCCTCGTCGTGCTCCGTTAGCGTGACGGTGATAGTCGTACCCGCCGGGCTATAGCGCGCCGCATTCTCCAACAGGTTGCGCAGCATCAGTCTCAGAAGTACCGGATCGCCCTGAACGGTCAGAGAGCTTTGAAGCGGCCAAATGACGCTGTGCTCTTTCGCCTCATGCTCTAACGCCAGCGGCGCGATAATATGCTCACTCCAGTTGACCGTATCATAATGGCCGCTGGCCATTGCCTGCCCCGCTCGCGCCAGCATCAACAGCTGTTCGACGGTGTGCATCAGCTGATCGATGCGATGAATCAGCGTCGCAGCCTGTGGTGAGCCTGACTGAGACATGAGTTCCAGATGAAGCCGGATACCAGCGAGCGGTGTACGTAGCTCATGGGCCGCGTCAGCCGTGAATAAGCGCTCCTGCTTGATGGTGTGGTCCAGACGCGCAAGCAGCTGATTCAGCGACGTCGTCACCGCTCCAATCTCTTCCATATCGGAAAAAAGAGGCAGGGGAGTGAGATTATCCGCCGAGCGGTTGGCGAGACTGACACGCAGTTTATTTAGCGGGCGCGTTATCCAGGTGATGGCCCAGAAGGAGAAGAGCAGGGTAAAACCGACCATGACCAGCGAAGGCACCAGCAGCGAGGCTATGGCTTCGCGGATCTCCTTCTCGACATGTTGGTTACGCGATTTTGCCGACAGGGTTTCACTCACCAGAAAGCCAATTTGCTCGCGACTTTCATGCCACAGCCAAATCACGCTAATCAACTGGAAAAATAACAGAATGACCGCCAGCAAAACCATCAATCGCCGACGCATGCTGTTCATTTTTGACTCTCCAGGCGATAGCCCACGCCGCGAACGGTTTTGATGCGGTCTTTACCGAGCTTGCGCCGCAGATTGTGAATATGGACCTCAAGGGTGTTTGATCCCGGATCGTCCTGCCAGGAATAGATATCCTGCTGGAGAGTTTCGCGGTGCACGGTTTGTCCGGTGCGCATAATCAGCCGCGTGAGCAGAGCGAACTCTTTCGGAGTGACTTCGACCGCCTGCGAATGACGCATCACCTGCTGGGTTTGCAAATTCAGCGTCAGATCGCCATCTGTCACCAGATTGTCACTGTGCCCCTGATAGCGGCGAATCAGCGCCCGAACGCGAGCCTGTAGCTCTGCCAGGGCAAAGGGTTTCACCAGATAATCATCGGCGCCGGAGTCGAGGCCATTGATTCGGTCTGCGAGGGCATCGCGCGCTGTCAGGATCAGCACCGGATTATCAACGCCGCGGCGACGCCACTGGCTCAGCAACGTAGCGCCGTCTTTATCGGGCAGCCCTAAATCCAGGATCACCAGGCTGTACTCGCCGCTTTGAATCAGCGAGTCAGCTTCTGCCGCAGTGGCGGCACAATCAAGCGCATATCCTTCGTTGGCCAGCGCCAGCGCCAGACCTTCCTGTAATAACAGGTCGTCTTCAACAATGAGTAATTTCATCGCTAGTTATTCTGGTAGATGTCCTTGTAAAGCCTGCTTTCGAAACGCACCAGAGGGATACGGCGATTGCGCTGGTCGCTCGGTTCGACGGCATAGCCGGAAAGATACTGCACAAACGCCATGCGTTGCCCGCTGGCCGTGGTAATAAAGCCTGCCAGGTTATACACCCCTTGCAGTGAACCCGTTTTGGCGGAAACTTTGCCGTCTACGCCAGCAGCGTGCAGACCTGCACGGTACTGCAGAGATCCATCGTAACCCGCGAGAGGGAGCATCGAGATAAAGTTTAGCTCAGTGTCGTGCTGCGCAATGTACTGAAGAACCTGCATCATTGTTGCAGGTGAGATCAAATTATGGCGCGAAAGGCCGGAGCCATCGACCGCAATAGTGTTACCAAGATCGATCCCCGCCTGCTGGCGCAAGATCTGGCGAACGGCATCGGAACCTGCCCGCCATGTACCGGGAACGCCGAATCGGGCATGGCCGATCATGCGGAACACCGTATCGGCGATCATGTTGTCGGACTTTTTCAGCATAATCTTAAGCAGATCGTGCAGCGGCGCGGACTGTTTGCTGGCAATCACCGTGCCGGGTTCATTGGACTGCGTCTGGCGCAGCAGCGTCCCGGAATAGCTGATATTGGCCTGTTTCAGCTCATCTTTCAGAATGGCACCGGCGTAGCTGGCACCATCCTGAATAGCGAACGCCAGCGGCAGCGGGTCGGCACGCTGCGTCAGGCATCCGGTCAGGGTAAAGCGGTTCAGATCGCCGGGTACCACATCCAGCTCGCAATACTGTGCATCAGGCGAGCCTTTCGCCAGCGTGCGTACCTGGCTGAACATGGTGACGGGGTAGTAGGACGCCACGCGAATAAAGGCTAAATCATTGGCCTTAGGCGCGCTGTACAGCGAGACGGAGAAGCAGTTACGGTCGACGATTGCCGCAGATGGCGGGGCGCTAAAGCACTGAGTCATGTCGTTCCACGGCCAGCCGGGGGCTTTATCGTGACTGGCAAAAATGGAGGTGTCGATCAGCACGTTGCCGTCGATTTTCTGCACCCCTGACTTTTTCAGCACCGCGACCATATTGCGGATATCCTGGCGCTTAAATGTCGGATCGCCGCCAAAACGGGCGATTAAATCGCCTTTCAGGACGCCGTCATCCACGCTGCCTTTGCTTTCCAGCGTGGTGGTGAAGCGGAAATCGGGCCCCAGCTGCAAGAGTGCAGCCAGAGCTGTAATCACTTTCTGTGTACTGGCGGGGAGTGCCATTTGCTGGCTGTGATAGTCAATCTCCGGCGCCTGGGCACCCACTTTTTGCACCATCAGCGCAAGGTTAGCGCCAGCTGGGAGTTGATTAATATACTCATCCACATTCGCTGCCTGGACAGTGAACGCCACACTGGTAGTCAATCCGATGATAAATCTGGAAAATCGCATAATCTCGCGCTAACAACCCGTAAACAAACCGTCATACTACGGTGCAACGCCCTGTAAAGTAAACGATGACCCATAGTGAACTTCGCGGTAAAATGCGCATCAAATTGAAAAATTGCTGCTGACCTGGAACTTTGCTTCCGGGCAGTTTTCTTTTGCTCCCGACCTGTGACACGCTTTGACGCCTGCGAGGCCGGAAGTCGGAGTGAGTGAATCGCTCCCAACAGGAATGTTTAAGAGGTATAACAAATGCAAGCTATTCCGATGACCTTACGTGGTGCCGAAAAACTGCGCGAAGAACTGGATTTTCTGAAATCTGTTCGCCGTCCTGAAATCATCGCCGCAATCGCGGATGCGCGTGAGCATGGCGACCTGAAAGAGAACGCGGAGTATCACGCCGCGCGCGAACAGCAAGGCTTCTGTGAAGGCCGTATCAAAGATATTGAAGCGAAACTGTCGAATGCACAGGTGATCGATATCAGCAAAATCCCGAACAATGGCCGCGTGATTTTTGGTTCTACCGTGACGGTGCTGAACCTGGACAATGACGAAGAGCAGGCTTACCGCATTGTGGGCGATGACGAGGCGGACTTTAAACAGAACCTCATCTCCGTTAACTCGCCGATTGCCCGTGGTCTGATTGGCAAAGAGCAGGACGATGTGGTGGTTATCCGCACGCCTGGCGGCGAAGTGGAATACGAAATTATTAAGGTCGAGTACCTGTAATTCGCATCTCACCGCAGTTGTTGATACATTGTAAAGAAAGGAAAAAGGCCGCATAGCGGCCTTTTATCAACTCACGGAGCATGGCATTTTGCTCACCTGCTATTGGAAATCCCTCGTTTTACACTGAAAAAGTGTTCGATTCAGGATATTCTTAGCGTGGCAGCGAGATTTTACGCTCTTTAGACGGGCGGTAGAGCACCAGCGTTTTACCGATAACCTGTACATTACAGGCACCGGTATTGCGCACGATAGCTTCCACGATCAGGGTTTTCGTGTCTCTGTCTTCAGAGGCAATTTTCACCTTAATCAGCTCGTGGTGCTCCAGCGCTTGTTCGATCTCGGCAAGCACCCCTTCGGTCAAACCATTGTTGCCAAGCATGACTACAGGCTTGAGTGGATGTGCCAGACCTTTAAGGTGCTGTTTTTGTTTAGTACTCAGATTCATCGTATATTTTTGCTTACGTTGGGATTGAAAACGGTTCATTCTACCGCCATCTCCCTTATATCGCCAAATAGCTGCGTAGAAATTTACGTCAAAGGCAGGTTACGATGAACCAGGACGGAAAGTTAAATGACAGGTAAAAAGCGTTCTGCCAGCTCCAGCCGCTGGCTCCAGGAACACTTTAGCGATAAATATGTTCTTCAGGCACAGAAAAAGGGGTTACGTTCCCGTGCCTGGTTTAAACTTGATGAAATACAGCAAAGTGACAAACTCTTTAAACCGGGAATGACGATTGTTGACCTCGGTGCGGCACCTGGCGGATGGTCACAGTACGCTGTGACACAAATTGGTGGCCAGGGGCGAATCATCGCATGCGATCTTTTACCAATGGATCCGATTGTCGGTGTTGACTTCCTTCAGGGCGATTTTCGTGATGAATTAGTCCTGAAAGCATTACTCGAACGTGTAGGTGACAGTAAAGTTCAGGTTGTCATGTCTGATATGGCGCCAAATATGTGCGGAACACCAGCGGTGGATATTCCCCGTTCCATGTATCTGGTTGAACTTGCGTTAGAAATGTGTCGTGATGTTCTAGCGCCTGGTGGTAGTTTTGTAGTGAAGGTGTTCCAGGGCGAAGGTTTCGAGGAGTATCTTAAGGAAATTCGCTCCCTGTTTGCGAAGGTGAAAGTTCGTAAGCCGGACTCTTCCCGTGCTCGTTCACGTGAAGTGTATATTGTAGCGACCGGGCGGAAATGATAACCGGCTGACTTCGGACGAACGTTCGAAAGACACTGGATAGAGAGTCTCCTGACGCTGTTTTTAACACAGTTGTAATATGAGGTTAATCCCTTGAGTGACATGGCGAAAAACCTAATACTCTGGCTGGTCATTGCCGTTGTGCTGATGTCAGTGTTCCAGAGCTTTGGGCCCAGCGAGTCGAATGGCCGCAAGGTGGATTATTCTACCTTCCTGCAAGAGGTCAATCAGGACCAGGTTCGCGAAGCGCGTATCAACGGACGTGAGATCAACGTTACCAAGAAAGATAGTAACCGTTACACGACTTACATCCCGGTGAACGATCCTAAGCTGCTTGATAACCTTCTGACTAAAAACGTCAAGGTGGTAGGTGAGCCGCCTGAAGAGCCAAGCCTGCTGGCTTCTATCTTCATTTCCTGGTTCCCGATGCTTCTGCTTATCGGTGTCTGGATCTTCTTCATGCGCCAAATGCAGGGCGGCGGTGGCAAAGGTGCCATGTCGTTCGGTAAGAGCAAAGCGCGTATGCTGACGGAAGATCAGATCAAGACCACGTTTGCCGACGTCGCAGGTTGTGACGAAGCAAAAGAAGAAGTGGCGGAACTGGTTGAATACCTGCGTGAGCCGAGCCGTTTCCAGAAACTGGGCGGTAAGATCCCGAAAGGCGTTCTGATGGTTGGTCCTCCGGGTACCGGTAAAACCCTGCTGGCGAAAGCCATTGCGGGTGAAGCGAAAGTCCCGTTCTTTACCATTTCAGGTTCTGACTTCGTTGAAATGTTCGTGGGTGTTGGTGCATCTCGTGTGCGTGACATGTTCGAGCAGGCCAAGAAGGCAGCACCGTGCATTATCTTCATCGATGAAATCGATGCCGTAGGCCGCCAGCGTGGCGCGGGTCTGGGCGGCGGTCACGATGAACGTGAACAGACTCTGAACCAGATGCTGGTTGAGATGGACGGCTTCGAAGGTAACGAAGGTATCATCGTTATCGCGGCGACTAACCGTCCAGACGTACTTGACCCTGCGCTGCTGCGTCCAGGCCGTTTCGACCGTCAGGTTGTGGTCGGTCTGCCAGATGTTCGTGGTCGTGAACAGATCCTTAAAGTCCACATGCGTCGCGTACCGCTGTCTCCGGACATCGATGCGGCAATCATCGCACGTGGTACGCCGGGCTTCTCCGGTGCTGACCTGGCAAACCTGGTCAACGAAGCAGCGCTGTTTGCCGCTCGCGGTAACAAACGCGTCGTGTCGATGGTGGAGTTCGAGAAAGCGAAAGATAAAATCATGATGGGTGCGGAACGTCGCTCCATGGTGATGACTGAAGCGCAGAAAGAGTCCACGGCATACCACGAAGCGGGCCATGCGATTATTGGTCGTCTGGTACCGGAACACGATCCGGTGCATAAAGTGACCATTATCCCGCGCGGTCGCGCACTGGGTGTGACCTTCTTCCTGCCGGAAGGCGATGCGATTAGCGCCAGCCGTCAGAAGCTGGAAAGCCAAATTTCGACCCTGTACGGCGGTCGTCTGGCTGAAGAGATTATCTACGGTGTGGAGCATGTTTCTACCGGTGCGTCTAACGACATCAAAGTCGCGACTAACCTGGCACGTAACATGGTTACTCAGTGGGGCTTCTCCGACAAACTCGGTCCGCTGCTGTACGCGGAAGAGGAAGGCGAAGTGTTCCTGGGCCGCTCTGTAGCGAAAGCGAAACACATGTCCGATGAAACCGCGCGTATCATCGATCAGGAAGTGAAGGCGCTGGTTGAACGCAACTATGGCCGCGCACGTGAAATCCTGAATGACAACCTGGACATTCTGCACTCAATGAAAGATGCGCTCATGAAATATGAGACCATTGATGCTCCGCAGATTGACGACCTGATGGCTCGCCGCGAAGTGCGTCCGCCAGCAGGCTGGGAAGATCCAGGCGCTTCCAATAATTCTGACAACAATGGCACCCCGCGTGCACCGCGTCCGGTCGATGAACCGCGTACGCCAAATCCGGGCAATACCATGTCAGAACAGTTAGGCGACAAATAAGTCACCGCTGAAGATGTATTTATCTTCACCTGAAACCCTGGAGCTTGCTCCGGGGTTTTTCTTATCTGCATAACTCAAAATACCAGGGATTTAGCCATGAAACTTTTCGCCCAGGACACGACTCTCGATCTCTCACATCCCCATGTGATGGGCATCCTGAACGTTACCCCTGACTCCTTTTCCGACGGCGGCACGCATAACACGCTGATTGACGCGGTGAAGCATGCCAATCTGATGATCAATGCAGGCGCAACGATTATTGATATCGGCGGCGAATCGACGCGCCCCGGTGCGGCGGACGTGAGTGTGGAAGAAGAGTTATCACGCGTGATCCCGGTGGTTGAGGCTATCGCCCAGCGCTTTGAAGTCTGGATCTCCGTCGACACTTCTAAGCCGGAAGTTATTCGTGAATCGGCGAGAGTGGGTGCTCACATCATTAATGATATTCGCTCTCTGTCTGAACCTGGTGCCCTTGAGGCTGCCGCAGAGACCGGTTTGCCGGTCTGCCTGATGCACATGCAGGGGCAGCCAAAAACGATGCAGGAAGCTCCAAAATATTCTGATGTGTTCGCGGACGTGAATCGCTACTTTATTGAGCAAATCGCGCGCTGTGAGCGTGCCGGTATCGCAAAAGAGAAATTGCTGCTCGACCCGGGATTCGGTTTCGGTAAAAATCTCTCCCATAACTATGAGCTGCTTGCACGCTTATCGGAATTTCACCATTTTGGCTTGCCGTTGCTGGTCGGGATGTCGCGAAAAACCATGGTCGGGCAATTGCTGAATGTTGGCCCGAGCGAACGTCTGAGCGGCAGCCTTGCCTGCGCGGTGATCGCGGCTATGCAAGGTGCTCACATTATTCGCGTCCATGACGTCAAAGAGACAGTAGAAGCTATGCGTGTGGTTGAAGCCACATTGTCAGCGAAGGAAAACAAACGCTATGAGTAATCGTAAATATTTTGGCACCGATGGTATCCGTGGGCGCGTGGGTGATGCACCTATTACTCCTGAATTTGTGCTTAAGTTGGGTTGGGCGGCAGGTAAGGTACTGGCGCGTCATGGCTCGCGTAAGATCATCATCGGTAAGGACACCCGTATCTCTGGCTATATGCTGGAGTCGGCATTAGAGGCGGGGCTTTCAGCCGCCGGGCTTTCCGCTTCCTTTACCGGTCCAATGCCAACCCCTGCGGTGGCTTATCTGACGCGCACCTTCCGCGCTGAAGCCGGTATTGTGATTTCAGCTTCCCATAACCCGTTCTACGACAACGGCATCAAATTCTTCTCCATCGATGGCACCAAACTGCCGGATGAAGTCGAAGAGGCCATCGAAGCAGAAATGGAAAAAGAGCTGACCTGCGTTGACTCTTCTGAGCTGGGCAAAGCCAGCCGTATTGTGGATGCAGCGGGCCGTTACATCGAATTCTGTAAAGGCACCTTCCCGAACGAACTGAGCCTGAGTCATCTCAAAATTGTGGTCGATTGTGCCAATGGCGCGACCTACCACATTGCGCCAAACGTGTTCCGTGAACTCGGCGCTAAAGTGATTGCCATCGGCTGTGAGCCAGACGGCGTCAACATTAACGAAGAAGTGGGCGCCACTGACGTGCGCGCGCTGCAGGCCCGCGTTCTGGCTGAAAAAGCCGACCTGGGGATTGCGTTCGACGGTGATGGCGATCGCGTCATCATGGTTGATCACGAAGGCAATAAGGTCGATGGCGATCAGATCCTCTATATCATCGCCCGTGAAGGACTGCGTCAGGGCCAGCTTCGCGGTGGCGCGGTAGGTACGCTGATGAGCAACATGGGTCTTGAGCTGGCGCTGAAGCAGCTGGGTATTCCATTTGCGCGTGCTAAAGTGGGCGACCGCTATGTGCTGGAAAAATTGCAGGAAAAAGGCTGGCGCATTGGGGCTGAAAACTCCGGTCACGTGATCCTGCTCGATAAAACCACTACGGGTGATGGTATCGTCGCCAGTCTGCAGGTGGTTGCCGCGATGGTGCGCAACCATATGAGTCTGCACGATCTCTGCACCGGCATGAAAATGTTCCCGCAGATTCTGGTGAATGTTCGCTTTACCGCGGGTAAAGGCGATCCGCTGGAAAATGAGAACGTGAAAACGGTGATGGCGGAAGTCGAAGCTGCCCTCGGAAATCGTGGCCGCGTGCTGCTGCGTAAATCCGGAACTGAGCCGCTTATTCGCGTGATGGTCGAAGGTGAAGACGAGCAGCAGGTTACTGAGTTTGCTCATCGAATCGCCGATGCGGTGAAAGCTGCATAACTTTATACAGTAAGTGTTTAAAAAGGCGACGCTTGTCGCCTTTATTTTGCCCGACAGATGCGCTTTTGCTGTTTTTTTCCGCAGTTGATACAATGCGCTGAAATTGCCCTTGCGAAGGTCATTCGCTTTGGTTAGTATTCACACCCGCTTCAGTGGGAAACACAATTCCTGCTAAATTGGTCGAAGCATTGGTATGCGGCAACTCCGCAAGGAACAGGTTGATTATGTACGAAGCTCTTTTAGTTGTTTTCCTTATTGTAGCCATCGCTCTTGTAGCGCTGATCATGCTGCAGCAAGGTAAAGGCGCTGATATGGGAGCCTCCTTCGGAGCAGGCGCTTCCGGTACGCTGTTTGGTTCAAGTGGTTCTGCGAACTTCATGACCCGTACAACGGCTATTCTGGCTACGCTGTTCTTCATCATCAGTCTGGCGCTTGGCAATATCAATAGCAACAAGACCACAAAAGGAAGCGAGTGGGACAATCTGAGTGCTCCGTCTAAAACTGAGCAGACTCAGCCAGCTGAACCGGCTAAGCCGACCAGCGATATCCCGCACTAAGTACTCAGTACCGAGGTGGTGGAATTGGTAGACACGCTACCTTGAGGTGGTAGTGCCCTAACGGGCTTGTGGGTTCGAGTCCCATCCTCGGTACCAATATTCCAGAAAAAAGACGTCGAAAGACGTCTTTTTTTTCGTCTGTATCTTTTGAGTCCCAGTTTTCACAGGCCCGGTAAGCGTAGTAGTACCACCGGACAAAACGGGCATATAGCAGTGCGCTTACCCGCCCGACAAAAGAATATCAGGCCAACAAAAAAGGCGCCCTCAGGCGCCTTTTGCATGTCTTTATTAAGAATTACTTCTTGTCGCTGTGTTCCAGATTCTCAACCTGCGGCAGACCATTGCCGGAAGAGGCAGAGAGCAGACCGGTTTCGATGTAGTTGAACAGCTTCTCACGGGTGTCGGTGATATCCAGGTTACGCATGGTTAACTGACCGATACGATCGTCCGGGGAGAACACGGAATCACCTTTCTCCATCGTCAGACGCTCTGCTTTATAGGTCAGGTTGTCAGACACGGTGTTCAGGATGGAGTAATCGTTACCGCGACGCAGCTCCAGAGTCACTTCACCGGTGATAGCGCTTGCAACCCAACGCTGCAGAGCATCACGCAGCATCAGTGCCTGTGGATCAAACCAGCGGCCCTGGTACAGCAGTTTACCCAGTTGACGACCGTGGGAGTGATACTGCTCAATGGTGTCTTCGTTGTGAATACCGGTCAGCAGACGCTCGTAAGCAATGTGCAGCAGTGCCATCCCCGGGGCTTCATAGATGCCACGGCTCTTCGCTTCGATAATACGGTTTTCAATCTGATCGCTCATGCCTAACCCGTGGCGACCACCGATGCGGTTTGCTTCCAGCATCAGCTCGACGTCATCAGCGAACGTTTGACCATTCAGGGCAACCGGGTGGCCACGCTCAAAACGTACCGTTACTTCTTCAGCCTGGATTTTGACGTTTTCGTCCCAGAACTTCACGCCCATGATCGGGTTAACGATCTTCACGCTGGAGTTCAGAAATTCCAGGTCTTTCGCTTCGTGCGTCGCACCCAGCATATTGGAGTCAGTGGAGTAGGCTTTCTCAACTGACATTTTGTAGTCGAAGCCGCAGGCGATCATGAATTCGGACATCTCATGGCGGCCGCCCAGCTCGTCAATAAAGTCGGTATCCAGCCACGGTTTATAAATCTGCAGTTCGGCGTTTGTCAGCAGACCATAACGATAGAAACGCTCAATGTCGTTGCCTTTATAGGTGCTACCATCGCCCCAGATGTTCACGCCATCGTCTTTCATGGCGGCAACCAGCATCGTGCCCGTCACCGCACGACCCAGCGGTGTGGTGTTGAAATAGGTCAGACCGCCCGTGGTGTTATGGAATGCGCCGCACTGAATCGCAGCGATGCCTTCCGCAACCAGCTGCTTACGGCAGTCAATCAGACGTGCGTTCTCTGCGCCATATTCCATGGCACGACGAGGGATCGCATCATAATCTTCCTCATCCGGCTGACCCAGGTTCGCAGTATAAGCATAAGGAACCGCTCCCTTTTGGCGCATCCACAGCAGTGCAGCGCTGGTATCCAGGCCGCCAGAAAAAGCGATGCCAATACGTTGTCCTACCGGAAGATGCTTGAGAATCGTCGTCATAAAATAAAACCCTGCTTGATTGACTGATTAGAGACCGCTTTCGCTCTCATTGCATGTTTATGCAAAATAAGTGAGTTTTCATTTAATCATCTTTTGTCGATGACCGGAAGAGATTCGTGCATTTTTTGTGAAAAATCCTGTGCTGCTGCCTGTTGCGAGGGAAACAGGAAAAAAGACACAAGCCTTTAACGTTATTCAGCGTAGCGCATGGAAACCAGAGTTGACAGCGGAATGCTCTAACCAATATAATGCATGCAGATTTTACGTCCCGTCCTCGGTACCAAATCCCAGCATTATTTGCATTTTTTACCCAAAACGAGTAAAATTTGCCACGTTTCAGGCGCGGGGTGGAGCAGCCTGGTAGCTCGTCGGGCTCATAACCCGAAGGTCGTCGGTTCAAATCCGGCCCCCGCAACCACTTTCCTATAAAGTTCTTTTTCAAATATACTGTGAAGACTCAGAGCCTTCGTAGCTGGATTTGAAAAAATTCTTTCAGAAAGTGCTCCAGGCCGCAGTTGCGGCTATAGGGTTCAGTTATCTAAAGCCCCGATTTATCGGGGTTTTTTGTTATCTGACTACAGAATAACTGGGCTTTAGGCCCTTTTTTTATGTCTTGGGGGTGGGCTTGTCCACATTAGAGCAAAAATTAACAGAGATGATTAAGGCACCAGTCGAAGCACTGGGCTACGAACTGGTCGGCATCGAATTTATTCGCAGCCGCACATCCACGCTGCGCATCTATATTGATAGTGAAGATGGCATCAATGTTGATGATTGTGCTGATGTCAGCCACCAGGTTAGTGCAGTTCTTGACGTTGAAGATCCTATTACTGTTGCCTATAACCTGGAAGTTTCCTCGCCTGGTCTCCACCGTCCGATGTTCACCGCTGAGCACTACACGCGGTATCTCGGTGAAGAAGTGACTGTCGTTCTGCGTATGGCTGTGCAAAACCGCCGTAAATGGCAGGGCATTATTAAGGCCGTTGATGGTGAGATGATCACGGTGACAGTCGAAGGCAAAGATGAAGTGTTCGCGCTGAGTAATATCCAGAAGGCGAACCTGGTTCCCCACTTTTAACAGTCTGGATTGAGGTGAAAAGCCCGCGATGAACAAAGAAATTTTGGCTGTTGTTGAAGCCGTCTCTAACGAGAAATCACTGCCGCGTGAGAAGATTTTCGAAGCGCTGGAAAGTGCACTGGCTACAGCAACCAAGAAAAAATACGAACAAGAGATCGATGTTCGCGTAGAAATCGATCGTAAAAGTGGTGACTTCGATACCTTCCGCCGTTGGGTGATCGTGGAAGAAGTGACTCAACCAACCAAAGAAATCACGCTTGAAGCGGCTCGTTACGAAGACGAAAGCTTCAACGTTGGCGAATATGTTGAAGATCAGATCGAATCTGTCACCTTCGACCGTATCACCACCCAGACCGCTAAGCAGGTTATCGTACAGAAAGTACGTGAAGCTGAGCGCGCGATGGTGGTTGATCAGTTCCGCGAACACGAAGGTGAAATCATCACCGGTGTGGTGAAGAAAGTGAACCGTGACAACATCTCTCTGGATCTGGGCAGCAACGCTGAAGCCGTGATCCTGCGTGAAGACATGTTGCCGCGTGAGAACTTCCGTCCAGGCGACCGTATCCGCGGCGTTCTGTACGCAGTGCGTCCGGAAGCGCGTGGTGCGCAGCTCTTCGTCACTCGCTCTAAGCCAGAAATGCTGATCGAACTGTTCCGCATTGAGGTGCCAGAAATCGGTGAAGAAGTTATCGAGATCAAAGCAGCGGCCCGCGATCCGGGTTCTCGCGCTAAGATCGCGGTAAAAACCAACGATAAGCGTATCGACCCGGTCGGTGCTTGCGTTGGTATGCGTGGCGCACGTGTCCAGGCTGTTTCTACTGAACTGGGCGGCGAGCGCATTGATATCGTGCTTTGGGACGACAACCCGGCACAATTCGTGATTAACGCTATGGCTCCGGCTGACGTGTCTTCTATCGTTGTCGACGAAGACAAGCACACCATGGATATCGCCGTTGAAGCAGGTAACCTGGCACAGGCTATCGGTCGTAACGGTCAGAACGTCCGTCTGGCGTCTCAACTGAGCGGCTGGGATCTGAACGTAATGACGGTTGATGACCTGCAGGCTAAGCATCAGGCTGAAGCCCATGCAGCGATCGATAACTTTACCAAGTACCTGGACATCGACGAAGATTTCGCCACTGTCCTGGTCGAAGAAGGTTTCTCTTCGCTTGAAGAACTGGCCTATGTGCCAATTAAAGAACTGCTGGAAATTGACGGCCTGGATGAAGCAACCGTTGAAGCCCTGCGTGAACGCGCTAAAAACGCACTGACCACCCTGGCGCTGGCTCAGGAAGAAAGCCTTGGTGATAACAAGCCGGCTGATGACCTGCTGAATCTGGAAGGTCTTGATCGTGCGATTGCGTTCAAGCTGGCTGCCCGTGGTGTTTGTACGCTGGAAGATCTCGCTGAGCAAGGCGTTGATGACCTGGCTGATATCGAAGGTTTAACCGACGAGAAAGCCGGCGAACTCATCATGGCCGCACGTAATATTTGCTGGTTCGGCGACGAAGCGTAATAAACTGTAGCAGGAAGGAACAGCATGACTGATGTAACTGTAAAATCGCTGGCTGCTGAGATTCAGACCCCTGTGGACCGCCTGGTACAGCAATTTGCTGATGCAGGGATCCCAAAGGCTGCTGATGACTCAGTAACTGCACAAGAAAAACAAACTTTGTTAGCGCACCTGAACCGTGAACACGGTTCAACGCCTGACAAACTGACGTTGCAGCGTAAAACGCGCAGCACGTTAAATGTTCCAGGTACCGGTGGAAAAAGCAAATCGGTACAAATCGAAGTCCGCAAGACACGCACCTTTGTAAAACGTGATCCGCAAGAGGCCGAGCGCCTTGCAGCGGAAGAGCAGGCGCAGCGTGAAGCGGAAGAGCAAGCCCATCGTGAGGCAGAAGAAACAGCCAAGCGTGAGGCAGTATTAAAAGCTGAACGTGAGGCCGCTGAAAAAGCGAAACGCGATGCCAGTGATAAAGCAAAGCGTGAAGCTGCGGAAAAAGACAAAGTGAGCAATCAACAAACTGACGAAATGACCAAAACCGCCCAGGCAGAAAAAGCCCGTCGTGAAACCGAAGCAGCCGACCTGAAGCGTAAAGCGGAAGAAGAAGCACGTCGCAAGCTCGAAGAAGATGCGCGTCGCGTGGCTGAAGAAGCACGTCGTATGGCGGAAGAAAATGCCGGTGTTTGGGCTGAGCAAGAAAAAGAGAAAGGTGAAGAGGATAAGAGCGATTATCACGTCACGACTTCTCAGCATGCTCGCCAGGCCGAAGATGAGAACGATCGTGAAGTTGAAGGCGGCCGTGGCCGTACTCGCACGACTAAAGCGGCTCGTCCTCAGAAGAAAGGCAACAAGCACTCTGAATCCAAAGCTGACCGTGAAGAAGCGCGCGCCGCTGTTCGCGGTGGTAAAGGTGGCAAGCGTAAAGGTTCCTCTTTACAGCAGGGCTTCCAGAAACCTGCTCAGGCCGTTAACCGCGACGTTGTGATTGGCGAAACCATCACCGTGGGCGACCTGGCAAACAAAATGGCTGTTAAAGGTTCTCAGGTCATCAAAGCGATGATGAAACTGGGCGCAATGGCAACCATTAACCAGGTTATCGATCAGGAAACCGCGCAGCTGGTTGCTGAAGAGATGGGCCACAAAGTTATCCTGCGTCGTGAAAACGAGCTGGAAGAAGCGGTAATGAGCGACCGTGATACTGGCGCTGCGGCAGAATCCCGCGCACCCGTTGTGACCATCATGGGTCACGTTGACCACGGTAAAACCTCTCTGCTGGACTACATTCGTTCAACGAAAGTAGCCTCTGGCGAAGCGGGCGGCATTACCCAGCACATCGGTGCTTACCACGTTGAAACTGACAACGGTATGATCACCTTCCTGGATACCCCGGGTCACGCCGCGTTTACCTCTATGCGTGCTCGTGGTGCACAGGCAACGGATATCGTTGTTCTGGTTGTTGCAGCAGATGATGGCGTGATGCCACAGACAATCGAAGCAATCCAGCACGCGAAAGCGGCGCAGGTGCCAGTGGTTGTTGCTGTGAACAAGATCGATAAGCCAGAAGCTGACATGGATCGCGTTAAAAACGAACTGTCCCAGTACGGCGTTATGCCGGAAGAGTGGGGCGGTGAGTCTCAGTTCATCCCAGTATCTGCAAAAGCGGGTACCGGTATTGATGACCTGCTGAACGCAATCCTGCTGCAGGCTGAAGTTTTGGAGCTGAAAGCCGTTCGTAAAGGCATGGCAAGCGGCGCCGTTATCGAATCCTTCCTGGATAAAGGTCGTGGCCCGGTTGCAACGGTTCTGGTCCGTGAAGGTACGCTGAACAAAGGCGACATCGTACTGTGTGGCTTCGAATACGGTCGTGTTCGTGCGATGCGTAACGAACTGGGTCAGGAAGTTCTGGAAGCAGGTCCATCCATTCCTGTGGAAATCCTGGGTCTGTCGGGTGTTCCGGCTGCCGGTGATGAAGTGACCGTTGTTCGTGACGAGAAGAAAGCGCGTGAAGTTGCACTGTATCGTCAGGGCAAATTCCGTGAAGTTAAGCTGGCTCGTCAGCAGAAATCTAAACTCGAGAACATGTTCGCTAACATGACTGAAGGCGAAGTTCACGAAGTGAACGTCGTACTGAAAGCGGACGTTCAGGGTTCTGTGGAAGCGATCTCCGACTCTTTACTGAAATTGTCTACCGACGAAGTGAAAGTGAAGATCATCGGTTCTGGTGTCGGTGGTATCACCGAAACCGACGCAACCCTGGCTGCGGCGTCCAACGCGATTCTGGTTGGCTTCAACGTTCGTGCTGATGCTTCTGCGCGTAAAGTTATCGATTCAGAAAGCCTGGATCTGCGCTACTACTCCGTCATCTACCATCTGATCGACGAAGTGAAAGCAGCGATGAGCGGCATGCTGTCTCCAGAACTGAAACAGCAGATCATCGGTCTGGCTGAAGTTCGTGACGTGTTCAAATCACCGAAATTTGGTGCGATCGCGGGTTGTATGGTTACCGAAGGTACCATCAAACGTCATAACCCAATCCGCGTTCTGCGTGACAACGTGGTTATCTACGAAGGCGAGCTGGAATCCCTGCGCCGCTTCAAAGATGACGTTAACGAAGTCCGTAACGGCATGGAATGTGGTATCGGCGTTAAGAACTACAACGATGTTCGCGTTGGCGATATGATCGAAGTGTTCGAAATCATCGAAATCCAGCGTAGCATTGCTTAATCCCCGAAAGGATTAAGAAAATTGTAAGCCGGGTAAGCGAAGCGCCACCCGGCATGAAATATCAAAAGGGGCTTATGGCCCCTTTTTTGTCTGGAGAATTTATTATGGCGAAAGAATTTGGTCGCCCACAGCGCGTGGCTCAGGAGATGCAGAAAGAGATCGCACTCATCCTGCAACGCGAAATCAAAGACCCACGCGTGGGTATGATGACCACTGTTTCGGGCGTTGAGATGTCCCGTGATCTGGCCTATGCCAAAGTGTTCGTCACGTTCCTGAACGACAAAGACGAAGCCGCTGTTAAGAACGGCATTAAAGCATTGCAGGAAGCCTCTGGTTTTATCCGCTCTCTGCTCGGTAAAGCGATGCGTCTGCGTATCGTGCCGGAGCTGACTTTCTTCTACGATAACTCGCTGGTTGAAGGTATGCGGATGTCCAACCTGGTGACCAGCGTGGTTAAACATGACGATGAACGTCGTGTGAACCCGGACGACAGCAAGGAGGACTGATGAGTCGTCCTCGTCGTCGCGGTCGCGACGTGCACGGCGTGCTGCTGCTGGATAAACCTCAGGGCGCATCCAGCAATGACGTGCTGCAAAAAGTGAAGCGTCTTTATAACGCTAACCGCGCCGGGCATACCGGTGCGCTGGACCCACTGGCGACAGGCATGCTGCCGGTCTGTCTGGGCGAAGCAACCAAGTTTTCCCAGTACCTGCTCGATTCTGATAAGCGCTATCGCGTGATCGCGAAACTTGGTCAGCGTACGGACACCTCCGACGCAGACGGTCAGGTTGTCGAAGAGCGTCCGGTGACCTTCAGTGCCGAGCAGCTTCAGGCCGCGCTGGAAAGCTTCCGTGGCGATACTCTGCAGGTGCCGTCCATGTATTCGGCGCTGAAGTATCAGGGCAAAAAGCTCTACGAATATGCCCGCCAGGGGATTGAAGTCCCGCGTGAAGCGCGCCCGATCACCGTCTACGAACTGCTGTTCATTCGCCACGAAGGTGACGAACTGGAGCTGGAAGTTCATTGCTCGAAAGGCACGTACATTCGCACCATCATTGACGATCTGGGTGAAAAACTGGGCTGTGGCGCGCATGTGATTTACCTGCGTCGTCTTGCGGTCAGTAAATATCCGGTTGAACGTATGGTGACGCTTGAGCATCTTCGTGCGCTGGTCGATCAGGCAGAAGAGCAGGGGATCTCCCCGGCCGATTTACTTGACCCGCTGCTGATGCCGATGGACAGTCCGGCTGCTGATTTCCCGATTGTGAATTTGCCCCTGACTTCATCCGTTTACTTTAAAAACGGCAATCCGGTTCGCACGACAGATACCCCGCATACCGGGCTGGTCCGTGTTACCGAAGGCGAAGAAAACAAGTTTATCGGAATGGGTGAAATCGACGACGAAGGCCGCGTAGCACCGCGTCGCCTGGTTGTTGAATATCCCCTCTAAGCGATTTACTTGCCTTGCGATAAGCAGGGGAGACGGGTAGAATATCGCCGCTTAACGTCGGGCAAATTGTTTAACAATCTGCGCGGCGTAAACTGGGGTTGCTGAATTAGAGATCGGCACCCTTTCATTCTTTATTTTTTGGAGTTCATCATGTCTCTAAGCGTTGAAGCTAAAGCTAAAATCGTTTCCGAGTTCGGTCGTGGTACTAACGACAGCGGTTCTACCGAAGTTCAGGTTGCCCTGCTGACTGCACAGATTAACCACCTGCAGGGTCACTTTGCAGAGCACAAAAAAGATCACCACAGCCGTCGTGGTCTGCTGCGTATGGTTTCTCAGCGTCGTAAACTGCTCGACTACCTGAAACGTAAAGATGTTGCACGCTACACCGCGCTGATCGAGCGTCTGGGTCTGCGTCGCTAAGTCTTGCGAGTTTCAGAAAAAGGGGCCTAATGGCCCCTTTTTTCAACCAGACGGCAGCAATTCACTGGAAACTATTGTATTGTTGCTATAAATGATCTTCATTGCAGAGGTTCGCGCGGCTAATGAGAGGCTTCACCCATGGGGGTGTCGGTTGTCATTAGTCGCGAGGATGCGAAGAAGGTCGGGTTAAATCGACAGCACACCGAAGGTGTGCTGTCATTCATTAAGAAAGGACAGAATTTTGCTGAATCCGATCGTTCGTAAATTCCAGTATGGTCAGCATACCGTCACGCTGGAAACCGGCATGATGGCGCGTCAGGCTACTGCTGCCGTTATGGTAAGCATGGATGACACCGCTGTATTCGTGACCGTTGTAGGCCAGAAAAAAGCAAAACCAGGTCAGGACTTCTTCCCTCTGACCGTGAACTATCAGGAGCGTACTTACGCTGCTGGTAAAATCCCGGGTGGCTTCTTCCGTCGTGAAGGCCGTCCAAGCGAAGGCGAAACCCTGATTGCGCGTCTGATTGACCGCCCGGTTCGTCCGCTGTTCCCGGAAGGCTTCGTAAACGAAGTTCAGGTTATCGCGACCGTTGTTTCCGTTAACCCACAGGTTAACCCGGACATCGTGGCGATGATCGGTGCATCCGCTGCACTGTCCCTGTCAGGCATTCCATTCAACGGTCCTATCGGTTCTGCTCGCGTTGGTTATATCAACGACCAGTACGTACTGAACCCGACTCAGGATGAGCTGAAAGAAAGTAAGCTGGACCTGGTTGTTGCCGGTACTGAAGCTGCCGTACTGATGGTTGAATCCGAAGCAGAACTGCTGAGCGAAGACCAGATGTTGGGCGCCGTGGTATTTGGCCACGAGCAGCAGCAGATTGTTATTCAGAACATCAACGATCTGGTGAAAGAAGCCGGTAAACCACGTTGGGACTGGCAGCCAGAAGCCGTTAACGAAGCGCTGAACGCGCGCGTTGCTGCCCTGGCAGAAGCGCGTCTGAGCGATGCATACCGCATCACTGACAAACAAGAGCGTTACGCGCAGATTGATGTCATCAAATCTGAAACCATCGCTACGCTGGTTGCAGAAGATGAATCCCTGGACGCGAACGAGCTGAGCGAAATCCTGCACGCTATCGAGAAAAATGCTGTACGTAGCCGCGTTCTGGCTGGCGAACCGCGTATCGATGGCCGCGAAAAAGACATGATCCGTGGTCTGGATGTGCGTACTGGCGTTCTGCCACGTACTCACGGTTCCGCACTGTTCACCCGTGGCGAAACTCAGGCGCTGGTAACCGCGACTCTGGGTACTGCACGTGACGCACAGAACATCGACGAACTGATGGGCGAGCGCACTGACAGCTTCCTGTTCCACTATAACTTCCCTCCGTACTCCGTAGGTGAAACCGGTATGGTTGGCTCGCCTAAGCGTCGTGAAATTGGTCACGGTCGTCTGGCGAAGCGCGGCGTGCTGGCAGTTATGCCGGAAGCTGACAAATTCCCGTACACCGTTCGTGTGGTTTCTGAAATTACCGAATCTAACGGTTCTTCTTCTATGGCTTCCGTGTGTGGCGCTTCCCTGGCTCTGATGGATGCAGGCGTGCCAATCAAAGCTGCTGTTGCGGGTATCGCAATGGGCCTGGTGAAAGAAGGCGACAACTTTGTTGTTCTGTCTGACATTCTGGGCGACGAAGATCACCTGGGCGATATGGACTTCAAAGTTGCGGGTTCCCGCGAAGGTATCTCTGCACTGCAGATGGATATCAAAATTGAAGGTATCACCAAAGAGATCATGCAGGTTGCACTGAACCAGGCTAAAGGTGCGCGTCTGCACATCCTGGGCGTGATGGAGCAGGCGATCAACGCGCCACGCGGCGACATTTCTCAGTTCGCACCGCGTATCCACACCATTAAGATCAGCCCAGACAAGATCAAAGACGTGATCGGTAAAGGCGGTTCTGTTATCCGTGCTCTGACTGAAGAGACCGGCACCACTATCGAAATCGAAGATGACGGTACTGTGAAGATCGCAGCGACCGACGGCGAAAAAGCGAAATTCGCGATTCGTCGTATCGAAGAGATCACTGCAGAAATCGAAGTGGGTCGCATCTACAATGGTAAAGTGACCCGTATCGTTGACTTTGGCGCGTTCGTTGCCATCGGTGGCGGTAAAGAAGGTCTGGTACACATCTCTCAGATCGCTGACAAGCGCGTTGAGAAAGTGACCGACTACCTGCAGATGAACCAGGAAGTCCCGGTTAAAGTTCTGGAAGTTGACCGCCAGGGCCGTATCCGTCTGAGCATTAAAGAAGCGACCGAGCAGTCTCAGCCTGCTGCCGCGCCGGTAGCCCCGGCCGCAGAACAAGGCGAGTAAGGTTGCATTTGCCCTCCGCTTCGGCGGGGGGCGTATTATCAGGCAGGACGCCTTGTTAGCAGCCGGGGGACAGGACGTTCATCCAATAGTTGTCTTCGGGAGTGGGAAATGAAGCCTTTTTTGCGCTGGTGTTTCGTTGCGACAGCTTTAACGCTGGCAGGATGCAGCAACTCTGCCTGGCGTAAGAGCGAAGTCCTCGCAGTGCCATTGCAACCGACTTTGCAGCAGGAAGTGATTCTGGCACGCATGGAACAAATTCTTGCCAGTCGGGCTTTAACCGATGATGAACGCGCACAGCTTTTATATGAGCGCGGAGTGTTGTATGATAGTCTCGGTCTGAGGGCACTAGCGCGAAATGATTTTTCACAAGCGCTGGCAATCCGACCTGATATGCCTGAAGTATTCAATTACTTAGGTATATATTTAACGCAGGCAGGCAATTTTGATGCTGCCTATGAAGCGTTTGATTCTGTACTTGAGCTTGATCCAACTTACAACTACGCGCACTTGAATCGCGGTATCGCATTGTATTACGGCGGTCGTGACAAGTTAGCGCAAGATGATCTGCTGGCGTTTTATCAAGACGATCCTAATGATCCTTTCCGCGTCCTGTGGCTTTACATCGTTGAGCAGAAGCTCAATGAGAAGCAGGCGAAAGAGGCGTTAAAACAACGCTTCGAGAAATCGGACAAGGAACAATGGGGATGGAACATTGTCGAGTTCTACCTGGGCAACATTAGCGAAGCAACGCTGATGGATAGGCTCAAGGCGGACGCAACGGATAACACCTCGCTCGCTGAGCATCTCAGTGAAACCAACTTCTATTTAGGTAAGTACTACCTAAGTCTGGGGGATATGGACAGCGCTACGGCACTGTTCAAATTAGCGGTTGCTAACAACGTCCACAACTTCGTTGAGCACCGTTATGCATTGTTGGAATTATCGCTCTTGGGCCAGGAGCAAGACGACCTGGCAGAATCGGACCAGCAATAGCTGACGTCACCACATCAGCCCGTAATCATTTTTTTGATTGCCATCACCTTAACTGGTGAGGGCGTTGTTGTTCGTCAATACACCTACTTTGAGCCGGTTCACACTTTTCAATGAAAATTGCTAATCATTTTCACGACGAGTTATGTAGACTGGCCGCCATTAATATCGAGGCACTTGTACTACATGGCTGAATTCGAAACCACTTTTGCAGATCTGGGCCTGAAGGCCACTATCCTTGAAGCCCTTAACGATCTGGGTTACGAAAAACCATCTCCGATCCAGGCTGAATGCATCCCGCATCTGCTCTCTGGTCGTGACGTGCTGGGCATGGCCCAGACTGGTAGCGGTAAAACCGCAGCGTTCTCGCTGCCACTGCTGCACAACATTGATCCGGAACTGCGTGCACCGCAGATCCTCGTACTCGCTCCGACCCGTGAACTGGCTGTTCAGGTAGCGGAAGCGATGACTGAATTCTCTAAACACATGCGCGGCGTGAACGTGGTAGCCCTTTACGGCGGCCAGCGTTATGACGTGCAGTTACGCGCCCTGCGTCAGGGTCCACAGATTGTTGTCGGTACACCTGGCCGTCTGCTGGATCACCTGAAACGCGGTACTCTGGATCTCTCTAAACTGAGCGGTCTGGTACTGGATGAAGCTGACGAAATGCTGCGCATGGGCTTCATCGAAGACGTAGAAACCATTATGGCGCAGATCCCAGAAGGTCATCAGACCGCTCTGTTCTCTGCAACGATGCCAGAAGCGATCCGTCGAATTACTCGTCGCTTCATGAAAGATCCGCAGGAAGTGCGTATCCAGTCCAGCGTAACCACTCGCCCGGACATCAGCCAGAGCTACTGGTCTGTATACGGTATGCGTAAAAACGAAGCGCTGGTGCGTTTCCTGGAAGCAGAAGATTTTGATGCGGCGATTATCTTCGTTCGTACCAAAAACGCGACCCTGGAAGTGGCTGAAGCCCTGGAACGTAGCGGCTATAACAGCGCAGCGCTGAACGGCGACATGAACCAGTCCCTGCGTGAGCAGACTCTGGAGCGTCTGAAAGACGGTCGTCTGGATATCCTGATTGCAACCGACGTGGCAGCACGTGGTCTGGACGTAGAACGTATCAGCCTGGTTGTGAACTACGACATCCCTATGGATTCCGAGTCTTACGTTCACCGTATCGGTCGTACCGGTCGTGCGGGTCGTGCTGGCCGTGCTCTGCTGTTCGTTGAGAACCGCGAGCGTCGTCTGCTGCGTAACATCGAACGCACCATGAAGCTGACCATTCCAGAAGCAGAACTGCCAAACGCAGACCTGCTGGGCAAACGCCGCCTGGAAAAATTCGCCGCGAAAGTACAGCAGCAGCTGGAAAGCAGCGATCTGGATCAGTACCGTGCTCTGCTGGCGCAAATCCAGCCGACTGTGGAAGGCGAAGAGCTGGACATCGAAACTCTGGCTGCAGCGCTGCTGAAAATGGCGCAGGGCGAACGTGCTCTGATCGTGCCACCTGATGCACCGATGCGTCCTAAGCGTGAATTCCGTGAGCGCGATGAGCGTTTCGAGCGTCGCGGTAACGATCGTAATGACCGTGGTCCACGTGGCGACCGTCCAGAGCGTAGCGGTGAAGACCGTCCACGTCGTGAGCGTCGTGACGCAGGCGATATGGAACTGTACCGCATTGAAGTTGGCCGTGATGATGGTGTTGAAGTTCGTCATATCGTTGGCGCTATCGCGAACGAAGGCGACATCAGCAGCCGTTACATCGGTAACATCAAGCTGTTCGGTACGCACTCTACGATCGAACTGCCAAAAGGCATGCCGGGCGAAGTTCTGCAGCACTTTACTCGCACCCGCATCCTGAACAAACCGATGAACATGCAGCTGATGGGCGATGCCCAGCCGCGTCCTGATCGTGGTCCTCGCCGCGAAGGTGATCGTCCAGCGGGCGAGCGTCGTTTCGGTGGCGGTGAGCGTCGTGAAGGCGGTCGTGGTCCTCGTCGTGATGGCGCAGCACCAGCCGGTGCAGGTCGCTTCAGCGGTGAGCGTCGCGAAAACCGCGGCCCACGTCGCGATGAAGGCACTGCCCGTCGTCGTGACGCGTAATTGCCACGCCTGATACACGCCTGATAGCGTAAAGTAATCATTACAGCCCCGATATTTTTTATCGGGGCTTTTTTTATTCCATTTGTACTATCGTACTGGTACAGTGCGACACATTAAAATGCAGTAGCAAAATGTTTAACTGGAGAAACGGCTGTATGGCGACACTAACCACCACACAAACTTCACCTTCGCTGCTTGGCGGCGTGGTGATTATCGGCGGGACGATAATCGGTGCAGGGATGTTTTCCCTGCCGGTGGTCATGTCCGGCGCGTGGTTCTTCTGGTCGCTGGCTGCGCTGGTTTTCACCTGGTTCTGCATGCTGCATTCCGGGCTGATGATCCTTGAGGCGAACCTGAACTACCGCATCGGGTCGAGCTTCGACACCATCACTAAAGACCTGCTCGGGAAAGGCTGGAATCTGGTAAACGGCATCTCGATTGCTTTCGTGCTGTATATCCTGACCTACGCCTACATTTCGGCGAGCGGTTCGATACTGCACCACACGTTTTCTGAAATGTCGCTGAATGTCCCGGCGCGTGTGGCGGGTCTGATCTTCGCGCTGGCCGTGGCGTTTATCGTCTGGATGAGCACCAAAGCGGTGAGCCGCATGACCGCCATCGTCCTCGGTGCAAAAGTTATCACTTTCTTCCTGACCTTCGGCAGCCTGTTGGGCCATGTCACGCCCGCTACGCTGTTTAACGTTGCCGAAAGCCACGCATCGTACTCGCCGTACCTGCTCATGACCTTGCCATTCTGCCTGGCGTCATTTGGCTACCACGGTAACGTCCCGAGCCTGATGAAGTATTACGGCAAAGATCCTCGCACCATTATTCGCTGCCTGGTTTACGGCACGCTGCTGGCGCTGGGGCTGTATGTGATTTGGCTGCTGGGGACGATGGGCAACATCCCGCGTCCGGAATTCATCGGCATTGCGCAGAAGGGCGGTAACATTGATGTGCTGGTGCAGGCGCTGAGTGGCGTGCTGAATAGCCGCAGTCTGGATCTGCTGCTGGTGGTGTTCTCGAACTTTGCCGTGGCGAGTTCGTTCCTCGGGGTGACGCTGGGGCTGTTTGACTATCTGGCGGATCTGTTTGGCTTTGACGATTCCGCGTTGGGTCGTCTCAAAACCGCGTTGCTGACCTTCCTGCCGCCGATTGTCGGTGGCCTGCTGTGGCCGAACGGGTTCCTGTACGCTATCGGCTATGCTGGTTTAGCGGCCACCATCTGGGCGGCGATCGTTCCGGCGCTGCTGGCCCGCAAATCACGTAAACGCTTCGGCAGCCCAAAATTCCGCGTCTGGGGCGGCAAGCCGATGATTGCGCTGATTCTGATCTTCGGTGTCGGAAACGCGCTGGTACATGTGCTGTCGAGCTTTGATGTGTTGCCGGTGTATCAGTAAGACGATTGCCGGATGGCGGCTGCGCCTTATCCGGCATAAAAATCTGCAGGCCCGGCAGGCGTATCGCCACCGGGCACAAACACTATCCTAGCAACTCTTCTTTCACCTGCATGGCCAGATCAAACGAGTGCAAACGCGCCTGGTGATCGAAAATCTGCCCGTTAACCATAATCTCGTCAGCCTGCGTTTCTCGTAGCACCGCCTCCAGCCCGTGACGCACTTTCGCTTTATCGCCTACCAGCGACATACTGAGCGCCTGCTGCACACCGTACTGTTCCGACGCTGACCACAGCTGATGCATATTCTCCACCGGCGGCGGCAGCTGTCCGCTCTCGCCACGGCGCAGCTTCGCAAACGCCTGCTGCATTGACGTAAAGAGGAATTCCGCATCGCGGTTGCTGTCGGCGGCGATAATGTTGATACACACCATCGCGTGCGGTTTTTCCAGCCGTTCGGACGGTTTGAACTGAGTGCGATAGAGATGCAGCGCCTGATGCAGCATATCCGGGGCAAAGTGGGAGGCAAACGCAAACGGCAGGCCGAGCTGCGCCGCCAGCTGTGCGCTATACAGACTTGAACCGAGCAGCCACACGGGGATCTTCTCGCCGTAACCGGGTACCGGGCGCACCTGCGGATGAGGATCGCGCGCATCAAACCAGTCCACCAGTTCCGCCACATCGCGCGGGAAGTTATCAATATCACCGCCCATATGACGACGCAGCGCGCGCATAGTCGGCTGATCGCTTCCTGGCGCACGGCCAAGCCCTAAATCAATTCGCCCGGGATAGAGCGTATTCAGGGTGCCAAACTGTTCGGCAATCACCAGCGGGGAGTGGTTCGGCAACATTACGCCGCCCGAGCCGAGATGCAGAGTCGTGGTGTTTGCCGCCAGATAGCCAATCAGCACCGAGGTCGCCGCGCTGGCGATGCCCACCATGTTGTGATGTTCTGCCAGCCAGTAGCGATGATAGCCACGCTGTTCCGCGAGACGGGCAAGATCCAGAGAGTGAGAAAAAGCTTCTCGTGCCGAGGAGCCTTCTGGGATCGGCGCCAGATCGAGCACCGAAAAAGGAATGGATTTATCAGTCATAACAGCTCACTTTGTCGACGGTGAATCTTTTAATAGTGCATTAAAAATTAATAACCGTTGTTAACAAAGTGAGCTTTTACACTTCATCCTTCAAACTGCCTGTGCGTTGGCTTGATCTGTTTATCCCGACACTGACTTGAGTATGCTCAGGCGGATTTCCAGACTGGCCGCTTTCATGCAGCTTAAAAGATGTCTACATTTAGGCCTGCAGCTCCAGCCCGGCCACACGTTTCCAGTAACCGTTGCAGTCGCTGTTTGCCTTTAGCGGCAGGGGAGCGGTGCCATTTTCGTTGGCACGAAACGCATCCAGCATCGCAAACACGTTAGTGTCCAGCGGTGACAGGCGCACCATATCCACCACGCCTTGCATCGACGTCAGCTCGTTGCCGAGATTGTAAACATAGCCGCTCATGGTCTGAATGCCGTTGAGGACAAAGACCTGCTGGTTCTCCTGCGACAGCATATTGCGCCCGTTGGGATACTTGATGCAGCAGGTTTCGCACTCGTCTTTCGGGCGGTCTTCGGAGCGGGCAGTGAAGCAGCGCGCGGAATACGCCAGCGGCAGATGCCCGTAGCTCAATACTTCCACTTCAAACTGATTGCGGATGCCCAGCTCTTCACACTGATTCAGCAGGTTGACCAGCCAGTCGCGGGAGAGTTCCACCGGCATACACCAGCGCGTCATCCCCTGTTTCAGCAGCAGGCGCAGGGTCACGGCGTTATAGCAATTGAGCGCATGTCCGGCGACAAACGGCAGCTTGCGTTCAGCGCACATGTTCACCACGCCAAGATCGCTCGCTTCCAGCAGGAAATCACCGTTCTCGACGTAGCGTTTAATCTCGCCCAGCTCCGATGAGGCCTGCACCAGCGCAAGCGTCGACAGCACCACCTGCTTGCCGCTGCCGGCGAGGTTTTTCGCCATATCCAGCCAGTCGCCCACTTTGGTTGCACGACGTTTGCTGCAGACGGACTCCCCGAGATAAATCGTATCGGCGCTACTGCCCGCCGCCTGCTGGTAAAAATCTTCCAGCGTCTCTTTTGACCAGTAGTAGAGCACGGGTCCTAATGAATATTTCATGGATTATCTCACTGCCATTTACGGTGATACGCGCCAAGCGTGGTTTGCGTGCCTTCGGACATCGCGCCCAGGGTGTCCATCCAGGCCGGTTGTGGGGCGTAATTCTGCGGATCGGCCATGCAGCGATCGATCGCCTGTCGCCACACTTTCGCCACCTGGCTGACGTACGCCGGGCTGCGTTGACGACCCTCGATTTTCACCGAGGCAATGTTCGCCGCCAGCAGTTCCGGCAGTAGTTCCAGCGTGTTCAGGCTGGTGGGTTCTTCCAGGGCGTGATAGCGTTCGCCGTCGACCAGATAACGGCCTTTGCACAGCGTCGGATATCCGGCGTTTTCCCCGTCCTGATAGCGGTCGATCAGCACGTCATTCAGCCGCGACTCCAGCCCCTGTGGTGTCTGCTGCCAGCGCACAAAGCGGGCAGGGGAGCAGGCCCCGACGGTATTCGGTGATTCGCCGGTCAGATAGGACGAGAGATAGCAGCGGCCTTCAGCCATGATGCACAGGCTGCCGAACGCAAAAACTTCCAGTGGAACTGGCGAGACCCGCGCCAGTTGCTTAACCTGATGAATAGACAGCACGCGCGGCAACACCACGCGGGCGACGTCAAAGTGACGATGATAAAAGCGCACGGCCTCTTCGTTGGTGGCCGAGGCCTGAACAGAGACATGGCGCTCAATATGCGGATAGCGTTCTGCGGCATACTCCAGCATAGCGAGGTCGGCGAGGATCAACGCGTCTGCCCCGAGCTGTGCCGCCATATCCACCGCGCGCTGCCAGCGTACATAACCATCGGGATGCGCAAAGGTGTTGATGGCGATATGTAACTTGCGGCGGTGCTGGTGGACGAAATTGACCGCTTCCTGGAGCTTCTTCTCCGTGAAGTTCAGACCAGCAAAATGGCGGGCGTTGGTGTCATCTTTCAGCCCGATATAGACCGCATCGGCGCCGTTTTCGATGGCCGCTTTAAGTGCCGGAAGGTTTCCGGCTGGACAGAGCAGCTCCATAATTTATCCTGACGTTCGCTGCCCCAGAGGGCACAAAATTGTTAACGAACGGGGAGTTTAATTAACCTCCACGCGACAATTTTTGATTTAAGGCAGTTAATGGCGTATTGATGACACCAATAATCAATCATGCCGCAATACGGTTTGTTGATTTACGCCGCTACGATGGCTGCCGGATATGGCAAAATAACAGGATTATCGACATCAGGGAGTAAAGCTCGTGCTGGAAAAACTGCGTTCACGCCTCGTACAATTTGGTCCATCTCTGCTGAGCGTGCCGGTCAAACTCACGCCGTTCGCTCTTAAACGCCAGGTGATTCAGCAGGTGCTGAGCTGGCAGTTCCGCCAGGCGCTGGAAGAGGGTGAGCTGGAGTTTCTCGACGGGCGCTGGCTACGCATCGAGGTGCGTGACATCGGACTGTGCTGGTTTACCTCCGTCGAGAACGGCAAGCTGATGGTCAGTGATTCCGCCCCGGCGGATGTCAGTTTCAGCGCGAATGCCAGCGATCTGCTGATGATCGCCGCGCGTAAGCAGGACCCGGATACCCTTTTCTTCCAGCGTCGTCTGGTGATTGAAGGGGATACCGAGCTTGGCCTGTACGTCAAAAATTTAATGGATGCCATTGAGCTGGATCAGATGCCGAAGGCGCTGCGCACGGTGCTGATGCAAATGGCCGATTTCGTTGAGGCGGGTCTGAAAACCCCGCCCGAAAGTAAACACACTTCAGTAGGTGAGCCATGCTGATTCGAGTTGAAATTGGGATTGATGCCCCTGGCATTGATTCATTATTACGTCGGTCATTCCCGGAAGACGCCGAGGCCCGACTGGTCCACGATCTGCGTGAAGACGGGCTGGTGACGCTCGGCCTGGTTGCGACGGATGACGAAGGACAGGTTGTGGGTTACGTGGCCTTTAGCCCGGTCGCCGTTCAGGGCGAAGATCTTCAGTGGGTCGGAATGGCACCGCTGGCTGTCGACGAAAACTATCGCGGTCAGGGGCTGGCGCGCCAGCTGGTCTATGAAGGGCTGGATTCTCTGAATGAGTTCGGATACGCGGCGGTGGTCACGCTGGGCGACCCGGCATTCTATGGCCGTTTAGGTTTTGAGCCTGCCGCCCCTTACGATCTGCACTGCCGCTGGCCGGGTACTGAGACCGCCTTCCAGGTGCATCGTCTGGCAGATGACGCGCTGAACGGCGTCAGCGGTCTGGTGGAGTATCACGACCACTTCAATCGTCTTTAATCGACGCGTTTTGCAGGCGCTCGCGTAGCGCCTCAAACGAACCATCCCCGGCGACGAGGCGTTCTTTCTGGCGCTTCGTCAGCTGCTTAATGCGGTACTCCATCTTCAGTGCCAGCGAGCGCTCACCGACATGCGCCGAAAAGGCCAGCGTCAGCTCACCTTTCCCCCGCAGCGCTTTGGCGCCTTTCCCCGTTTGATGTTCAAGGAAACGCCGCGCTACATCGGTGGTAATCCCGGTGTAGAGTGCATTATTGGCCGTTCGGACAAGATAGAGAAACCAGCACACAGTTTGCAGATTCAGTATGTTAAGGTGAACGCACCATAGCATGAGAGAGCGCGAAAATGGAAACTCTGGCCGCTATCAGCCGTTGGCTGGCAAAGCAGCACGTCGTCACCTGGTGTGTCCATCAGGAGGGCGAGCTGTGGTGCGCGAATGCGTTTTACCTTTACGATCCCGAACGCGTCGCGTTTTACCTCTTAAGCGAAGATAAAACCCGTCATGCGCAGATGTCCGGGCCACAAGCACCTGTCGCCGGCACCGTTAATGGCCAGCCGAAAAATGTCGCGCTGATTCGTGGCGTGCAGTTTAAAGGCGAGATCCGCCGTCTGGAAGGGGAAGAGAGCGACGCGATGCGCAAGCGCTATACACGTCGCTTCCCGGTTGCGCTTGCTCTGTCAGCGCCCGTCTGGGAAATTCGCCTCGATGAGCTGAAGTTCACAGACAACACGCTGGGCTTTGGCAAAAAGCTTCACTGGCTACGAGCCGAGCAGGCGTAACGCTTCGCGATTAAAGGCGGGCAGATCGTCCGGCGTACGGCTGGTCACCAGCTGATTGTTATCGACGACCACTTCCTGATCGTAAAAATCAGCGCCCGCGTTTTTAAGATCGATAACGATCGGTTTAACCGCCGTCAGCTTGCGTCCACGCACCACTTCGGCGCTGATCAGCAGCTGTGGCCCATGGCAGATCGCGAAGACAGGCTTGCCGCTGGAGACAAAATCGCGCGTGAACGTCACAAAGCGCTCGTCGCCGCGCAGCGTATCCGGGGAGTGACCGCCAGGCAGCAGCAGGGCGTCGAAATCCGCCGGACGCACCTCATCAATGGCTTTATCGATAGTAACGCTGGCCTCGCCTTTATGGCCTTTCACCGTTTTTCCGGCCTGCTTGTCGATGGTGATGACCTCATGTCCCGCTTTGCGGAACGCCTCTGCAGGAGAGGTGAACTCTGAATCTTCAAACTCATCGGTGATCAAGACGGCTATTTTCTTGCTCATGCTTCCTCCGTTGTTTTGGCTTCAGACAGATTTTTTGCCGTTTGTGGTAAATACTTACCCGTAACAGACTTTTAAGTGTGGCTAAGCAGACTGAAATCGCAAACGGACTAATCTGCAAAGGAGACAAAATGAGCCAGGTATTAATCACAGGTACCACCGGGCTGGTGGGCGGACACTTGTTGCGAATGCTGATCCAGCAGCCCTGGATCAACTACATTGCCGCGCCGACGCGACGCCCACTGGCGGATATTTCCGGCGTCTTTAACCCCCACGATCCGCAGCTAACCGATGCACTCGGCCAGGTGCAGGATCCGATTGATATCGCCTTCTGCTGCCTGGGCACGACCCGTCGCGAAGCCGGGAGCAAAGAGGCTTTTATCCACGCCGACTACACGCTGGTGGTGGACACGGCGCTCACGGCTAAACGGCTGGGCGCAAAGCATTTCCTGGTGGTCAGCTCAATGGGAGCCAATGCCAGCTCGCCGTTCTTTTACAACAAAGTGAAAGGCAAAATGGAAGACGCGCTAATTGCACAGAACTGGGAGCGGCTCACGATTGTGCGACCGTCAATGTTGCTGGGCGATCGCGAAAAGCAGCGTTTTAATGAGTCCATTTTTGCGCCCCTGTTCCAGCTTTTTCCGGGTAACTGGAAATCTATTCAGGCACGTGATGTGGCGAGCGCTATGCTGCACGAAGCACGTTCTCCCTCAAAAGAGGGCGTCAATATTATCCCCTCGGCTAAACTGCGTGAAATCGCCAAAGGTGAGGCGTAAACTCCCCGGGCTAAATTAATTACACTCCCCGGGGAATGCTATGACTGGTCAGTCTTCATCTCAGGCGGCAACGCCATTTCAGTGGTGGAAGCCCGCACTCTTTTTTCTCGTCGTTATTATTGGTCTTTGGTATGTGAAATGGCAGCCCTATTACGGCAAAGCGTTCACCGCCGCGGAAACCCACAGCATCGGTAAATCCATACTGGCGCAGGCAGAAACCAGCCCGCTGCAGGCGGCCTGGGATTACGCGATGGTCTACTTCCTGGCGGTCTGGAAAGCGGCAGTGCTGGGCGTGCTGCTCGGTTCCCTGATTCAAGTGCTGATTCCGCGCCACTGGCTGATGCGTACGCTCGGGCAGCCACGCTTTCAGGGAACGCTGCTTGGCACGATCTTCTCTCTGCCTGGAATGATGTGTTCCTGCTGCGCGGCGCCCGTGACGGCGGGGATGCGGCGCCAGAATGTGTCAATGGGCGGGGCGCTGGCTTTCTGGATGGGAAATCCGGTGCTTAACCCGGCGACGCTGGTCTTTATGGGCTTTGTGCTGGGCTGGCATTTCGCGCTAATCCGTCTGGTGGCCGGGGTGATCATGGTGCTGGTTGTTGCTTCACTGGTGCAGTATCTGGTGAAAGATCGGCTCGTGCAGCCTGTGCCAATCGACGTTGCCACGCCTGAACCGCAAGGGACGTTTTTCTCCCGCTGGGGTAAGGCGCTGTGGCAGCTCTTCTGGAGCACCATCCCGGTCTATATTCTGGCGGTGCTGGTCCTTGGCGCGGCGCGTGTCTGGTTGTTCCCTCATGCGGACGGGGCGATCGATAACACGCTGCTGTGGGTGATTGCGATGGCGGTTGCTGGATGCCTGTTTGTCATCCCGACGGCGGCAGAAATCCCGATTGTGCAGACCATGATGCTCGCGGGGATGGGCGCTGCACCTGCGCTGGCGCTTTTGATGACGCTTCCGGCGGTCAGCCTGCCGTCACTGATTATGCTGCGCAAATCATTCCCGGCAAAAGCCCTGTGGCTGACGGGATTGCTGGTGGCGATAGGTGGGGTTATCACGGGCAGCATTGCGCTGCTTTAAGACATAAAAAACCCGGCAATCGCCGGGTTTTCTATTATTTGATGAAGGTAAAGGCGGTCGTGACTTTCTTCACACCGCTCACGCGGCTGGCAATATCAGCTGCCGCTTTGCCTTCACGATCCGTGACCAAACCGAGCAGGAACACTTCGCCATTCTCGGTGGTGACTTTCACGTTGGACGATTTCACCTGATCGCTACCCAACAGCTGGGAGCGCACTTTGGTGGTGATCCAGGTATCCGACGACGCAGTGCCCAGACCAATCGGCTGACCCTGACGCACTTCGTTAAACACCTCGGTGGTGCCTTCTACGCCCATGGCAATCTGTTTCGCACGGGACGCGAGATCCAGATTCGGCGCCTGGCCTGCCAGCAGCACTTTGCCCTGATAGGCGGTGACGTTGATACGCGCTTCTTTCTTAATTTGTTCGTCTTTCGACAGGGCGCTGTTCACGCGCAGTTCCAGCGTACCGTCGTCCACCTGAGTTCCCACAGAGCGCGGGTCGGTTGCGGCTTTGGTGCCAACAGCCGCAGTACCCACAACGGCCGCCGCGATGCATCCCTGAAGCAGCAGCGCAGAAATAAGGACTGCGAGGGGCGTTAATGCCTTCATTAGTACTCCTTAATCATCCTGGTGAGGGAAAAGCGTGTTATCGATCAGATCGCATAAGCAGTTCACCGTCAGCATGTGCATTTCCTGAATGCGCGCGCTGCGATGCGAAGGAATGCGGATTTCCACATCCTGCGGTCCTAAAAGACCCGCCAGTTCGCCACCGTCATAGCCCGTCAGCGCGACGATAGTCATATCGCGCGTCACGGCCGCTTCAACGGCTTTGACGATATCGCGGCTATTACCGCGCGTGGAAATCGCCAGCAGAACATCCCCGGCATGCCCTAAGGCGCGTACCTGTTTTGCGTATATTTCGTCATGCAGACGATCGTTGGCAATCGCCGTTAAGACCACATTATCGGTATTAAGTGCAATGGCGGGTAAACTTGGGCGTTCTGTTTCAAAACGATTGATCATGCTGGCAGCAAAATGCTGTGCGTTGGCGGCCGATGTGCCATTGCCACAACAGAGGATTTTGTTGCCATTAAGCAGGGACTGCACCAGCGTCATCGCGGCACGAGAAATAGCATCCGGGAGGGCTTCCGCCGCTGCAATCTGAGTTTGAATGCTTTCTGTGAAACAAACCTTAATTCTTTCGAGCACGTTATCCCTTTAAAACTTTGTTTTAGACGTCTTCGCCAAAGGCGTTTTTAAGCCATTCTACGTCGTTTCCGGTGAAGGCTACCACATCGAACCGGCAATCCACAGTATCAAAACTCCCATTATGGCGGGCGAGCCACAAGTGGGCAGTTTGTAATAATTTACGTTGTTTGGCGAGCGTCACGCTGGCGGCAGCGCCACCAAAGCGGGACGACTGTCGGAAACGGACTTCAATAAACACGGTGACCTGACCCTCTTTCATGATCAGATCAATTTCGCCGCCCCGTCCACGAACGTTGGCGGCGATAAAGCGCAGTCCTTTGCCTTCCAGCCAGCGACGGGCTGTTAACTCCCACGCGTCGCCCGTCTGTTTACGGCTTAACTCGCCGGGACGATCTGCCCCTGCTGGTATTTGAGCCATGATAACTTCCTGTTAATCACGCAATCCTGAGTCGCGGTGAGATCGCCGGTGTTGCCGTTAAGCTCAAAGCCTGGCACCTGACGCATCTGGGTAAAGTGGTTAGCCAGCGCCCACGCATCCACGCCCATCGCGTAAAGACGTGCGAGGGAGTAATCGTTACGCACGCTGCTCAGCGCCTGCTGCATCAGGGCCGGATTGCTGCCCGCCAGCATTGGAATTTCGCTGTACTGCAGGCCGTCCATCTCCAGACGGAAATCCGGGCCAGCCGTCCCTTGCGCGCTACGTGAGCTGGCATACAAGGTTACACCGCTCTGACTACCGTTACGCATCGCAATCATCGGCTTGATAAAGGCAATCTCTTCTGGCGTGGCGACAATGTACGCCGCGTCCACTTTACCGCCACCGCTGATTTGTGCATCAGTCGGCGGAGCCGGGATGGTCAGGCCGCCGATGGTGACGCTCTGCTGCTGAGGCAGGCTGGCCGAAATCGGGCTGCCGGTCAGGGCGATACCGGAACCGCCGTTTACGCCTGCACGCAGTTCAGACGTCGAACCAAATTTCTGCTGCAGTACCACGCTGCCGCCCAGTTGTTGCCACTCCTGAGCAAACGCATTCGCCACGCGATCGCCGAGAGCGCTACGCGGCGTCAGCAGCAGCGGAGCCTGTTTCCCCTGCTCGTGGATATGACGCGCGGCGTCACGCGCCTCATCTTCCGGCGAAAGTGCGAAATAGCAAATGTTCGCGCGGTTTTGCACTTGCTCAGGTTGGTTGAGGGCCAGCACGTTCAGCGTGGTGTTGCTCTTCATCAGCTCTTCAACGTTATTCTTCAGCAGCGGGCCGACCACAATGCTGGCACCGTCCTGCTGAACCTGCGCCAGAATCTGATCGATCGGCTGTGAGCTGGTGTCGTAAATCTTCAGTTCGGCGCCTGGATTTGCGGTGGTGGCCGCAACGGCCTGTGGCTGAGCGGCAGGCTGCTGTTCCGGTGCGGTGGTTTGCGGGGCAGTGACAGCGGCATCGGTTGCCGGGGCTGCTGGCGCTTGCGCCGGAGTCTGTTCCTGCGCTTCGGGCGCTGGCGCAGCCACCGGAGGCGTGGTTGGCGCCGTGACTGGATTCTGCATCGTGCCCTGGGCAGGCGCTTGCGAGGTCGTTAAATCACTGGTTTCTGCCGCAGAGGGGCTAATCACGTCATTGACGTTGGCGGCCTGCGCAGCCTGTGCCGGGATGGCGTTCCCCGCAACGGCGGTGGTGCCGTTTTTCGCCGCTTCAAAGCCCTGCTGAATGGTGCGACCAAACACCGCCGCCTGACCGTTCAGGGGCAGTAACAGGGCGATTTTATTGACGGAAGCCGGTTTGAAGTTCTGCACGTTCACCAGCTGCGTTGGCAGCATTTTCGCGCCTGGATTTTGCGGATAGCGAGTCTGCCAGTCGGTGATTCCGGCTTTGAGCATTTTCGGATCGCTGCGGTTGTTGAACCACATCTGCTGCAAATCCAGCCAGCCCTGGAGTACGTTTTCGTCGGCGTTGATCACCAGCGTTTGCGCCTGTTCCGGCGTCATAGCGGAAAGCGCCTGCCAGGTGGCGTCGATATTTTTCTGCTTAGCATCGCCGCTCAGCAGCGGCTCTTGCGCAATCAGCGCGCGGAGCAGGGCCAGAGAAGGGCGACCCTGTTCGGCGGCGATGGTCGCCTGCCAGTAGCGTGCCTGCTGGTTGTTATCCAGCGCTTTCACGTCGATATCGGCGAGGATCTTTTTCGCCGCCGCGTAATCTTTCTGCGCGGTTTTCACTTCGGCCGACAGCAGAGTCTGTTCGCGGCGCTGGGTATCGTTCAGTTCCTGCGGCAGCTGGTTATACAGATCGACAGCCTGCTGCGTTTTGCCTTCTTTCAGCAGTGAACGAATGGCAAGTAATTGCCAGTTGGTCTTGGTATCATCTGAGCTTTGCGACATTTGTTGCAGATAATAGCCAGAATCAGCCTGCGCAGTACCCTGCATATGGGCAGCAGTCTGATCGGGCGCCTGAGTGCCACAGCCTGCGAAAATCAGCGCTGCCAGCACAATGGGCAGGCTGCGCGAAGCTTTTGTTCGAAGAAACGTTAAGGGTACCATACTGTATCCAGTGATATTTTTTAGGCAATGCTCAATATTAAATCGGCAATACGGACTAAACAATGAAACAACACGAAACGGCAGATAATTCTCAAGGCCAGCTTTATATTGTACCTACTCCTATCGGGAATTTGTCTGATATTACCCAACGTGCGCTCACCGTTTTACAAGCTGTTGATTTAATTGCCGCTGAAGATACCCGCCACACTGGCCTGCTGCTGCAACATTTCGCGATCAGCGCCAAAATGTTTGCCTTGCACGATCACAATGAGCAACAAAAAGCCGAAACGCTGGTGGCTAAACTGAAAGAAGGGATGACTATCGCGCTGGTGTCCGATGCAGGGACGCCGCTGATCAACGATCCGGGCTATCACCTGGTGCGTACCTGCCGCGAAGCGGGTATCCGCGTGGTGCCGCTGCCGGGCCCGTGCGCAGCGATTGCCGCTTTAAGCGCGGCGGGCCTGCCATCCGACCGCTTCTGTTACGAAGGTTTCTTACCGGCAAAATCCAAAGGCCGTCGCGACGTCCTGAAGGATCTCGAAGCCGAACCGCGCACGCTGATTTTCTATGAATCAACCCACCGTCTGCTGGACAGTTTAGAAGATATGGTTGGCGTCTGGGGGGAGTCTCGCTACGTGGTGCTGGCCCGCGAGCTGACCAAAACCTGGGAAAACATCCACGGCGCACCGGTCGGTGAACTGCTGGCATGGGTGAAAGAGGACGAAAACCGCCGCAAAGGGGAGATGGTGCTAATCGTCGAAGGCCATAAAGCGCAAGAAGAGGCGCTACCTGCCGAAGCGCTGCGCACTCTGGCGCTCCTGCAAGCCGAACTGCCGCTGAAAAAAGCCGCCGCCCTCGCCGCCGAAATCCACGGCGTGAAAAAGAATGCGCTGTATAAGTATGCCCTGGAGCAGCAGGGGGAATAATCCCGTTGTTGGCCGGGCAAGCATAGTTATGCCCGGCACACTCTTAATTACAAAATCCCCAATCCCGACCCCGCAATTGCCAGCACAAAAGTGACGGCAATTAGCAGTACCGGATGCGCTTTCTTGACCCGCAGCAGGTAGTACATCAGCAGGGTATAGCCCATCGGCAAAATGTTCGGGAACACCTTGTCAAAGAAGTCCTTTTGCAGCGCCACGCTGTGAGTGGCATCGATGGCAAAGCTGGTGACAACGTTGATGTGCACGTACGAGGCTATCAGCCCGCCGATCACCGTGATCCCAAGAATGGTTGCCGACCGGGCGATCATCTGTGAATTTTCTCGCACCTTATCGATCGCTTTGATCCCCACCGTATACCCGACGTGCGTCCAGCCTACACGCAGGAAGAAGATCGCAAGGTAAACGGCGAAGAACAGTATCGGCCCCAGCAGGTTGCCCTGGCTGGCAAACGACGAACAAATCCCGGCCATGATCGGCAGCAGCGTAAACCAGAAAATCGCGTCGCCAATTCCGGCGATAGGGCCAAACAGCGCCACTTTCAGCCCTTTAATGGTGCTGCGGTTTTCGCCTTTCTCCTCCATGGAGATCAACAGGCCCATCAGGAACCCCACCAGATTCGGGTGAGTGTTGATAAATTCCAGATGATCCTTCATCGCCGCGCTTAACCCTTCTTTGTCGCCTTTGTAGATCTTTTTCAGGATCGGCAACATCGCCCAGGTAAAACCGCCCGCCTGCATGCGTTCGTAGTTAAAGCTCGCCTGCAGCAGAGAGGAGCGAAAGCCAAGGCGGGTAATGTCTTTTTTACTGATTTCAGATCCCATTGCTGTAATCCTCTTCATCTTTTTTCGCTGCAGTGACAGCGGGCTGCGCGGCGTTTTTGGCTTTAGCGTTAAAGAACTCATACACCGCAAATCCGGCCCCCAGCACGGCCACCGGCAGCAGGTTGCTCACCTGGATATAACAGACGAACAAGAACCCGGCGATGAGATACGGAATGTACTGCGCCTTGAACATCACGCGCAGCAGCAGGCCGAAGCCGACCGCAGGCAGGATGCCGCCCGCGACTTCAAAGCCGTGGGTAAGCCAGGCAGGCATCGCTTTGACCAGCGCCTGCATGGCTCCTTGCGCCAGGTAAGTGCAAAGGAAGGTAATGACGGCGTAAGTGCAGGCGACAATCAGCGTCGTTGTCCAGTTCAGACGGGCGAAAGCGGCGGTGTTGGTCTCTTTCGCGTACTTATCGGCCTTCGACATAAACAGCGAGAACGCTGAATAGAAAAACAGAATCACATACTGCATCAGCAGGCTAAACGGCAGCCCAAGACCAATAGCGGTTTTGGCATCGACCCCGGTGGACCAGGCAATGACGGTGGTCATCACCCCGGCCATAATCGGGTTCGGCGGCTGCACACCGCCGGCAGGGGTTAAACCGGCGAACGCCAGCTCCGTCAAACCGCCGGTAATTAAACCGATGTGGATATCGCCCAGAATCGCCCCGGTGAGGGTACAAACGATGATGGGACGAAACAGAAACAGTGCTTCCAGCCAGAAATCTATCCCTAGAAAAAATACTAAAGCCGCCAGGGATATCCCCTGAATCAATGTTATTTCGTGCATTTTTTTGCCTCATAATGATGACTTCAGCTATTTGAATGTCGAGACACTGCCACTAATCGGGGATGCCCTCTTTCGCATCACCGGGAACATCCTGGATAAAAAGATTCACGCCGCTGTGCTTGATAAAGCGCAGATCGTCGAGATCCTGTTCGTCGACATACACTTTGCTGCTGATCTGCCGTTTCCCCTCCGAGAAGTGCATATTGCCGACATTGACATCCTTCAGCGGCACGCCGCCTTCAATCAGTTTCCTGACGATGTCCGGCGTGCGGCAAATCAGGAAAATTTTCTGGTGCGGCGCGGCTTTTTCAATGATGGCGATAGTCTTCTCGATGGAGAAAAAGCGGATACCAAATCCATAGGTATCGGCGGTGATGCCCATCAGTTTTTGCTGGATCTCGTCTTTGGCGACCTCATCGTCAACGACGATCAACAAATTGGCTCCGATGGTCGACGTCCATGTCACACCAACCTGACCATGCACCAGACGATTATCGATACGGGTCAATAAGATATTGGGACTGCTCATAGTCTTCCTTCCTGCCGATGTTGAGTTGTGAGTGTTGTTGTCTTTATCAAACGGTGGCGGAATCGAGCACCAGCTTGTTGGCCGATCCGCAGACGTTTATTTTGTTTTTTACCACCTCTTTCATGGCGTCCATACCCACTCGCATGTAGTAACGCGGATCGTTACCCTGCGGATTTTCGCGAAACCACTCTTTGACCGCCGCGGAAAACGCGATTTTCAGTTCCGTCGCCACATTCACTTTGCATACGCCAAGCTCAATAGTGCGACGCACATATTCATCCGGCACATCGCTCGCGCCGTGCAGCACCAGCGGAATATCCACCACATCGCGGATTTCACCGAGGCGTTTGAAATCAATTTTCGGCGTTTTGGTGTACAGCCCATGCGCCGTGCCGATTGCCACTGCGAGGCTGTCGACGCCGGTCAGTTCGACAAAGCGTTTCGCTTCCTGCGGGTCCGTCAGAAATGCGCTCTCTGCGTCCACGCTCATGTCGTCTTCCACACCGCCCAGCCGTCCCAGCTCTGCCTCGACGCTGCAATCATTGAGATGGCAGAAATCCACCACCGATTTCACCAGCTTCACGTTCTGCTCAAACGGGTAATGACTGCCGTCAATCATCGCGCTGCGCACGCCCGCATTGACCTTGCGACGAATATCCTCCAGTGATTCGTGGTGATCGAGATGCAGTGCCAGCGGCATGTCGTAGCTGATGGAGTAGGCGCTGCACAGGGCGTAGATCTCTTCGAAGGCGATATGTTTATAAGTGCCGGGCGTTCCGGCGAGGATCACCGGCGATCGCATTTCGCTGCACACTTCGAGGATCGCCTGGATCGTCTCGGCGTTATGGATGTTAAACGCAGGAACGGCATACCCTTTTGCCTGGGCATCCTGAAGAAGATATTTGGTGGAGATAATGCTCATGATGCGCTCCTTGGGGCTGACCACGGGTGAATCACAACGCCTTGCACTACGCGGTTGACGGTACCGCTGGCGGATGGGGTGTCCGGGGTATTGCCGACGCTAATCGACTGGGTCAGGGCAAAGACCTGGGCGTAGATCAGGAAACAAAAGGCCAGTTCCACGTCGATAAAGTCACGCGAGGCGGGCAGCAAAATATGAGGGCCAGCGTCGATCACCGGATCGCGATCGGCGGCGATGGCGACCACATGCATTGCCTGGCCGTCGCGGCGCAGTTCTTCCAGCAGATCAAGATCGTACTGGCGCGTATACGGATGGCTGGAGACAAATACCACCACCAGCGTTTCGTTATCGATCAGCGATTTCGGGCCGTGACGGAACCCGGTCGGCGAGTCGTAAAACGCGACCACTTTCCCGGCGGTAAGCTCCAGCACTTTGAGCGCCGATTCCCGAGCCGCCGCCTGTAATCCGCCGCTGCCGAGATAGACGATGCGCTTCCAGGGCTTATCACCGAACACGCCGTGACTGAAATCGGTTAGCGAGGCGAGGATCGACTGGCAGCGATCCGCCACGTCCTGGAAGGTGTGACAGTTGATCGTATCCGGTGCGAACACCGCCAGGCAACTCGCCATCATGGTGGTGATGCTGCTGGTCATGGCGAATCCGCGATCGTGCGTTTCAGCAGGCATCAGCAGGGCAAAGGCGTTGTCGCTGGCGACGGCGGTTTGGTACAGGCTACCGGCTTCGTTGCAGGTGATCGTCAGGTGATAGCACGCAGGGACGAACTGGTTTGCCAGCTCGACGGCGGCCACGCTTTCCGGGCTGTTGCCGGAACGGGCGAACGAGACCAGCAGTAAAGGATGCGCAGGATTCAGATAATCCATGGGATTCGTCACCAGATCGGTGGTGGGAATCGCCGTAAAATTTTTCCCGGTGTGGCGTGAAAGCCACGGGGCGATAATGTCGCCGATAAATGCGGATGTTCCCGCTCCCGTCAGAACGATCCGCAGATCGTCTTTTTGCAGCAACGGTGAGAGGAAGCGATCGAGAGTCTGTCGGATATTGGCGATATTTTTAAGGGAACGGCTCCAGCAGTCGGGTTGCTGACGGATCTCTTTTTCCGTCCAGGTGCCGGTGGCGGTTTGGCTTTCTGACATAACGCAGTCCTTAGTAAGGTGAAACCCGCGTCAGACGCCAGTGCAGTCACTTTTGCCTTTCGTTTCGTTTCACTTGTTCGATTGATTAAAATCTATCGAAAGGAAAACGAAAGATCAACAAACAAAAAGAAATAAAACGGAAAGTGTGATCAAAGAGACACGCAATTTCACCCATTACATTGATACATAAGTAATATTTTAAAAGTAAATGTCCTTTGCGATATGATGACGAAAGGAAAAGAAAGGCCTTACGGATCTACACCGAAGGCCAAGGCGATACACAATGAAAGGGCTAAGGGGGAGAGCCTGCCCTGAATGAAATGAAAAAGTTGGCGTTAGATCCCTTCCTCAACGGGCTTTTCATCCCGACAGCGCCCCAGCTCATCCACCAGACTCGTCAGGCCGCGATGCCCGCACTCCAGCGCCTGTAAGCGAAAGGCTTCGCTGCTCAGGCCGTCGCGCTCCATCACCATCTCCAGCAGCAGCTGTAAATTGGTGCCAGTGATCACTTCCCAGCCCGGCTTTTCCATCGCCATGGTGGAGGCCACGCGAAAAGGCGTACCGCCCAGCAGATCGGTCAGAAAGACGATATCTTCCGCATCACCCAAATCGGCGATCGCCCGTTCCAGCTGTGAGGTTAGCAGGGCAGTGGTGGACGTTTCGGGAAAGTCGATGGCGACAAACTGCTCCTGCTCACCGAGGATCTGCTTCATCGCTTTTTCCAGCCCGCTGGCAAACCCACCGTGGCCCGTCAAAATAATGCTTAACATCTAAGACCTCTTTGTATTCACAGGAAGTGACAGAATTTACCTACCACGCCAAGCACCACCGTAATGCCGATGAGGCGTAACGGGCTCCAGCCACGGCGGACCAGCCAGAACATGGTCAGGGTGTAGACCAGCGGCAGAAACGCAGGCATCAGCTTGTCGATCACGTCGGTTTGCAGTTTCACCACCGCGTCCCCTGCGGTGATCTCAAGCGTGGTATTCAGGCGCACATACGTGGCAACCAGCGCACCAATTACGGTCATCCCGACGATGGAAGCCGCGTGGCCGACCTTTTTGGTGTTGGCCTTAATCAGTGGAATGGCGGCAACGCCCATACGATATGCATAGTGTGCCAGACCAAAACGCAGACCCAGGTGTACCACGTTGAACATCACAATAAACACGACTGCGCCAAGTATTGAGCCTTGCAGCGCAAGACTGGCACCGATACCGCCGCAAATCGGCAGCAGCGTCAGCCAGAACATGGCATCGCCAATCCCGCCGAGCGGCGCGCCCACCGCAATCTTGGTGCTCTGAATGCTGTTCACGTCCTGCTTCGAGCGCTCCATGGCGAGAATAATGCCGATCACAAAGGTCACCAGGAACGGATGGGTGTTGAAGAACCCCATGTGGCCCTTCATGGCGCGCGCCAGATCGCGTTTGTTGCTGTGGATTTTTTTCAGCGCCGGAAGCAGGCCATACAGCCAGCCTGAGGCCTGCATACGCTCGTAGTTGAACGATGCCTGCAGCAGCATCGAACGCCAGGCCACACGGTTGATATCCTTTTTCGTCAGCTCCGCGCCGATAGTCTGATCTTCATAGATATTTTCGTTCACGCCGGACAGAAGCGTCTCGTCGGTTTCGGAGACGGTCGGCAGGGTGGTTTGATTAGATGCCATCTTCGAATTCCTCTTTCTGGGCGACCGGCGCGGCCGGTTCAGGTGATTTACGCAGAAAATCGATCAGCGCCATCGCCAGCGCTGCCGCAGCAATGGCCAGCACCGGCAGTTTGAGCCAGGCGGCGGCGACAAAACCAAGGATGAAATAGGGGATGTAGACGTTTTTCATCATGATTTTCAGCAGCACGGCGAAACCAATCGCAGGCATGATGCCGCCTGCCACGCCGAGACCGTCAATCAGACGGGCAGGCAGAACATCAATGGCCGTTTTCGCGTGCTCTGCCCCGAAATAAATCGGCAGGAATGCGCAAAGAAAATAGAAGATCCCCAGTGCCAGGAGTGCCAGATAGTTCACCCGCTCGATCCCGTTGGTGTCGGCGTTCGCCGCCATCCGGTCGCAGCGCGCCATCACGCCGGACATGACCGAGAACAGGAAAGTAATCCCCATCTGAACCGCAACAGCGAACGGCACCGCCACACCCACCGCGACTTCCGGTTTTACGCCCGTGGTGATGGCGAACGTCGTCCCGACAATAGTACCGATAATGACGTTCGGCGGCTGCGCGCCCGCCAGCGGTGCCAGACCCATCCACACTAATTCCAGCGTCCCGCCGGTCAGAATACCCGTATGCAGATCGCCCAGAATCAGGCCCACCAGCGGCCCAAGCACCACCGGGCGGTGCATATGCGTTAAACCGTTGAACATATCCAGGCCCGCGATAAAGGCGAGAATGCCCAACGCAAATGCCTGCAACAGACTGATTTCCATTGTGAATCCCTCAGAGTAGTTTAAAGAGATCCAAAGCGGGTTCTGTCGGGACGCCCTGCACGAAGCATTCCACCCCGGCGGCTTTCAGGCCGCCAAATGCCGCAATATCACCGGCGTCGACAGAGACCGTTTTGGCAATTTGTTGTTTGCCATTGGCGTAGTGCATGTTTCCTACATTGATACGTTTCACGGGCACGCCGCCCTCAACGAGGGTCAGGAAATCGGCCGGTGACTTGCAGACCAGCAGGATTTTCTGTCGGTCGGCGGCGCGATGAATGTTGTCGATCACTTTTTGCAGAGACCAGAAACGCACCGCGATCCCCTCCGCCAGCACCATTTCCATCAGGTTTTGCTGGACCGAATCCTCAGCGACGTCATCATTAGCGACCAGCACCAGATTCGCGCCTGCGAACCCCACCCACTGAACGCCTACCTGGCCGTGGATTAACCGTTCATCGATGCGGCATAAGACAATGTTTGGCATGGCATTATCCTCTTCGTTGTTATGCGTTATGGGACGACGCGCCCTGACAGGCTGCGTGATACTGGCGCAGTATGTCCTGAATGTGGTCGATAATGAGTTCCCGTGGCGTCGCCTTGAGAGCCTCCTCGCGAACTTTTCGATATTGCAGCGGCAGGTACTGGCTCACGAGCGGAAGGGGAATCGGCTCATCCGCCAGATTGCGCACCAGCCGTTCGAAGGCGTCGTCGATCTGACTGTCCGGCCAGTAGTAACGAACACGATCCGAATAGCTGTAGCCGCGCGCCAGCCGACGAGCATTCCCGTCGCCGTGGTAGTGGCTTTGCCAGTATTCCGGGCGGTCGAGCATCACGCTTTCAAGCACCTGACGCAGGCCCGAGCTGGCTTTGGCCGGCAGCAGCTCTTCTTCAATAGCAGCGAGTGAGAACAGCGCTTCGCGCAGGGCGAAGGTGAGAGCCGGGCCAACTTTCAAAATCGCGAAGTGATCTTTTACCAGCTGGCGCAGCGCCTGTGGCGTCTGGTAGTCGGTGGAGTGCGCTTCAAAGACCAGAGAATCCCAGGATGTTGCCATTTCACTGAGCGCAACGGCGTTTTCCGGGCGATAGTCGATCACATGGGTGTGGTCGAACTCAACGCCAGGCTGCACCACCAGCCCGATAATGCGTGGCCAGACTGCGCTCAGCCCCTGTTTTTCGAAGGCGTGGCGATGGGCTTCCAGTGTGGCGCGAGCGGCCTGTGGTGTGGTTACTTCCAGTTCGGTTAGCGTCTCGTGAGCACCGCCGGGAACCGGCACTTCTGTGCCAATCACGTACACCAGATCTGACTCACCAAAGCGCTCGCGGCAGGTCTGCTCGGCGATCTTCGCCAGCCGTGCGGCGCGCTCGGCGACGATGGCGTCCGTGAGCGGCACCGGATCGTCCTCGCATGACATGCTGCAATCGAGGTGGATCTTTGTAAATCCGGCGGCCACGTAGCTTTTGATCAGATCGTCGGCGTTGGCCATCGCTTCACTGGCGGTGAGGTTTTGCCAGCGATTAGGGCCGAGATGATCGCCACCTAAAATCAGCTGCGACAGGGGGAAATTCAGTCCGCTGGCAAGCTGGCTGACAAAAGCGTGAAAATCGGCGGGTGTCATACCCGTGTAGCCGCCGAACTGATCCACCTGGTTGGAAGTGGCCTCAATCAGCAGGGCGGTGTGATGATCGCGAGCGAAGCGAATCGCGGCTTCAAGTACCAGTGGATGTGCGGAACAGACGGCGTAAATTCCATTGTCTGCCCCTGCTTTGTGCAATTCCACCATTTCAATAAGATGTTTCACTTTCCTCTCCACGTTGGATGGTTTGAGTGCTAATCTTTCGTTTTATTTCACTTTATACTGCGTGATGGTCTTATAAAAATAAAACGAAAGATAATAGTTTTCCGATCTGTTTCACAAAAGAAACATAATGAAAGGTTTCAGCACGGGGATAATAGGTTGTCGGAGCGGGATGGGGCTTGCATTCCCCTAAAAGAAAGGCGTTAATAGATAAAACGAAATGAAACGAAAGATTTTCTTAAAGGAGCTCGCATGAGCAGCACCGAATCCTCCACGGAGAAACGTGTGACCGGCACCAGCGAAAGGCGTGAACAAATTATCCAGAGGTTGCGGCAGCAGGGTAGCGTGCAGGTGAACGATCTTTCGCTGCTGTATGGCGTATCAACGGTGACGATCCGTAACGATCTCGCTTTCCTGGAAAAGCAGGGTATCGCCGTTCGTGCCTACGGCGGCGCGCTGATTTGCGATAGCAACACACCGGGGCTGGAGCCTTCCGTCGAAGATAAAAGCTCACTTAATACGGCGGTCAAACGCAGCATCGCCCAGGCGGCAGCCAATCTGATCAAACCGGGTCACCGCATCATTCTTGACTCCGGCACCACGACCTATGAAATTGCGCGCATGTTACGCCAGCATACGGACGTGATCGCCATGACCAACGGCATGAACGTGGCGAATGCCCTGCTGGAAGCGGAAGGCGTCGAGCTGCTGATGACCGGCGGGCATCTGCGTCGTCAGTCGCAGTCGTTCTACGGCGATCAGGCTGAGCAGTCGCTGCAAAACTACCATTTCGATCTGCTGTTCCTGGGGGTGGATGCTATTGATACGGACCGTGGCGTCAGTACACACAATGAAGATGAAGCCCGACTGAACCGTAAGATGTGCGAAGTGGCGGAGCGGATAATCGTGGTGACCGATTCCAGCAAGTTCAATCGCTCAAGCCTGCACAAAATCATCGATACCCCGCGTATCGATATGATCATCACCGACGAAGGGATTCCGGCTGAGAGCTTACAGGAGCTTCAGCGTTCGGGGATTGAAGTGGTGCGGGTTAAAGAGTGAGCGCAAATCTGGCCGGGTGGCAGCTGCGCCTTTCCCGGCCTATGGAAACCTTGTGCCCGGTAAGCGTAACGCTACCAGGCACAGGCATCAGGTCACCGGAGCCGGGTTAAACACCGCCAGTTGGTTGTGTAATCCCCATTGATCGGAGAAGGTTTTTTTACGGCCACTCGCGACATCCAGAATAAAGTGGAACAACTTCCAGCCCACGTCCTCAATCGTCTCTTCACCCGTCGCAATAGTCCCGGCGTTGATGTCCATTAAGTCATACCAGCGGTTTGCAAGCTCTGTGCGGGTCGCCATTTTGATCACCGGAACTGCCATCAGCCCGTACGGCGTGCCGCGCCCGGTAGTGAACACTTGCACCGTAATCCCCGATGCTACCTGCTGCGTGCCGCAGACAAAATCGCTGGCAGGCGTAGCGGCATAAATCAGGCCGCGTTTGGTCGGGCGCTGACCCGGAGAAAGCACTTCGGAGATGGCGCTCTGGCCGGATTTCGCAATCGAGCCGAGGGCTTTTTCGACGACGTTCGCCAGCCCGCCTTTTTTGTTACCCGGTGACGGGTTCGCGCTGCGGTCGGTCTGTCCCATATCGAGATAGTTGTCGTACCAGGCCATCTCTTCCAGCAGGCGTTTGCCCACCTCTTCGTTGATGGCGCGCGGGGTGAGAAGGTGGATCGCATCGCGCACTTCGGTCACTTCCGAGAACATGACCGTAGCGCCGCAGCGCACAAACAGGTCAGATGTGTAGCCGACCGCCGGGTTGGCGGTCACACCGGAGAAAGCATCGCTGCCGCCGCACTGGGTGCCGACCACCAGTTCGGACGCCGGGCAGGTTTCGCGCTGGCGTTTATTCAGCTTTTCCAGGTGACGCACGGCGACCTGGAGAATATCGTCGACCATGGATTTAAAGCCGACGTGGTGCTCATCCTGCAGACGCACAATGCTGGCGTCATCCACGGCAATCGCCTGGACATCGTCAGTGCCTTGCAGCAGGCGCTCTGGCTGAAGTTTTTCGCAGCCCAGGCCAATCACCATTACCTCGCCGCCAAAATTGGGGTTGAGGGAGATATTATGGATGGTGCGAATGGGTACCACGGCGGCCGGGGCATTAATCGCCACGCCGCAGCCGTACAGGTGGTTCAGACCCACCACGCCGTCGACGTTCGGGTATTTCGGCAGCAGATCGCGTTCGATGATTTTCACCACGTAATCCACCACACCCGCCACGCAATGCACGCTGGTGGTAATGCCGAGCAGGTTTTTGGTGCCAACGCTGCCATCTTTGTTGCGATAACCTTCGAAGGTGTAGCCTTCCAGCGGCGGCAGCGGTTCAGGTACGCGCGTTGCTAACGGCAAAGTATTCAGCGGCGGGGCTTTCGGCAGCTCAACGAGTGACTCCTCAATCCAGCTGCCCTGCGGAATCGCCCGCACGGCGTAGCCGATGATCTCCCCGTAACGGACGATTTCGCCGTGGGCAGGGATATCGACCAGCGCGACTTTATGGCCCTGGGGAATATGTTCGATGAGTTCCAGGCCATCGGGGAAGCGTGTTCCTGCTCTCAGGCCATTGTCGTTAACAATAATCGCCACGTTATCCGTGTCGTTTACCTTTATATAGAACGCCGTCGGCGACTTTTGTCGAATTTCGATGTCGGCCATTGCTCATTATTCTCCAGTAAAACTTTAGATATTAAATGCAGTTAAGAGAGTGTTTATTTTCTTATTGTCAGAAATAAAGACGCTGCCTTCTTGAATAAAGAATGTCAGGAGTCGAAAGATAAAAATGTGACCAAGATCACTCCGCGAAACCTGCACCCGCGCCAGCTGGCAGGCAATGCGTAAATCTGTGCATCAGCGCCCATGAGATTGTGCATATGCTCAAAATAACGTTCATGAAGGCGGTGATAATTGAGCGATGCGACAATGTGCAGGGGCGAACGGATGTTTATACTTAATCACGATTTCATTGCATCTGGTTAATTAACGGATATTGCCTGCTATCGATAAATAATCAGTAAAGACTTTTCCAAAATAATAAAAATACCAAGATCGATGTGCCTGAGGAAATAAACATGTCACTGGAAACAGCTGTAGAAACGAAAAAGGGTATTCATACCCGCCATTTAATATTACTGATTATATTTATTGTGACGGCAGTGAACTACGCTGACCGCGCCACGCTGTCGATTGCCGGGACAGAAGTGGCAAAAGAGCTGCAGCTCAGCGCCGTATCCATGGGGTACATCTTCTCCGCGTTTGGCTGGGCGTATCTGCTGATGCAAATCCCCGGCGGCTGGCTGCTGGACAAATTTGGCTCGAAAAAAGTCTACACCTATAGCCTGTTTTTCTGGTCGCTGTTTACCTTCCTGCAGGGCTTTGTCGATCTCTTCCCGCTGGCGTGGGCCGGTATCTCCATGTTCTGTATGCGCTTTATGCTCGGTTTCTCCGAAGCACCGTCGTTCCCGGCTAACGCCCGTATTGTGGCGGCCTGGTTCCCGACCAAAGAGCGCGGCACCGCCTCGGCGATATTTAACTCCGCGCAGTATTTCTCGCTGGCACTTTTCTCTCCGCTGCTCGGCTGGCTGACCTTCGCGTGGGGCTGGGAACATGTCTTCACCGTGATGGGTGTCATTGGTTTCATCCTGACGGCGATGTGGGTGAAGTTCATCCATAACCCCACCGATCACCCGCGTATGTCTGCCGAGGAGCTGAAGTTTATCTCTGACGGTGGCGCGGTGGTCGATATGGATCATAAAAAACCGGGCGATAAAGCGGCGAGTGGTCCAAAGCTGCATTACATCAAACAGTTATTGACCAACCGCATGATGCTGGGCGTATTTTTTGGTCAATACTTTATCAACACCATTACCTGGTTCTTCCTTACCTGGTTCCCGATTTATCTGGTGCAGGAAAAAGGAATGTCGATTCTGAAAGTCGGCATCGTGGCCTCCATCCCGGCGCTGTGTGGTTTTGCAGGTGGCGTGCTGGGCGGTGTGTTCTCGGATCACCTGATTAAAACCGGCAAGTCGATCACCCTGGCGCGTAAGCTGCCGATTGTGCTCGGTATGCTGCTGGCGTCCTCCATTATCCTGTGCAACTACACCAATAACACGGTGCTGGTCGTCGCGCTGATGGCGCTGGCGTTCTTCGGAAAAGGCTTTGGTGCGCTGGGCTGGCCGGTGATTTCTGATACTGCGCCAAAAGAGATTGTGGGCCTGTGTGGTGGCGTGTTCAACGTCTTCGGTAACGTGGCGTCGATTGTCACCCCGCTGGTGATTGGTTATCTGGTGAGTGAACTGCATTCATTCAATGCGGCGCTGGTCTTCGTTGGCTGCTCTGCGCTGATGGCGATGTTCTGCTACCTGTTCGTAGTGGGTGACATCAAGCGTATGGAATTGCAGAAATAAGCGCCTCAACATCACGAATCATTGAAGGTAAAAGCGATGAGTAACGATATTTTCCCGAACAAGTTTAAAGCGGCCCTGGCGGCGAAAGAGATTCAGATTGGCTGCTGGTCTGCGCTGGCAAGCCCAATCAGCACCGAGGTTTTAGGTCTGGCAGGTTTTGACTGGCTGGTGCTCGACGGTGAACATGCGCCGAACGATATCAGCACCTTTATTCCACAGCTGATGGCACTGAAAGGCAGCAGCAGCGCGCCGGTGGTGCGTGTGCCGACCAACGAACCGGTGATTATTAAGCGCCTGCTGGATATCGGCTTCTATAACTTCCTGATCCCGTTTGTGGAAAATGTGGAAGAGGCGGTGCAGGCCGTGGCATCGACCCGCTATCCGCCGGAAGGCATTCGCGGTGTGTCCGTTTCCCATCGCGCCAACATGTTTGGCACCGTGCCGGACTACTTTGCGCAGTCCAACCAGAACATCACCATTCTGGTTCAGATTGAGAGCCAGCATGGCGTGGACAATGTGGATGCCATCGCTGCCACCGACGGCGTGGACGGCATCTTTGTCGGTCCAAGCGATCTGGCTGCGGCGTTGGGCCACCTCGGCAATGCCAACCACCCGGACGTGCAGCGCGCCATTCAGCACATTTTCGCTCGAGCGAAAGCTCACAACAAACCGTGCGGCATTCTGGCGCCGGTCGAGGCCGATGCCCGCCGTTATCTAGAGTGGGGCGCCACCTTTGTGGCCGTCGGCAGTGACCTCGGCGTCTTCCGCTCTGCAACGCAAAAATTAGCTGATTCCTTTAAAAAATAACCACCATCGACACGTGAGAGAGAGAACGTTATGACAATGAAAGTTGGTTTTATTGGCCTGGGTATCATGGGTAAACCAATGAGTAAAAACCTCATCAAAGCAGGTTACTCGTTGGTGGTTTCTGACCGTAATCCAGAAGTGATTGCGGAGCTGATTGCCGCCGGTGCCGAAACGGCCCTTACGGCAAAAGCAATTGCCGAGCAGTGCGATGTGGTCATCACCATGCTGCCGAACTCACCCCATGTGCAGGAAGTGGCGCTGGGTGAAAACGGCCTGATTGAAGGCGCGAAGCCGGGCCTGGTACTGATCGACATGAGCTCTATCGCCCCACTGGCGAGCCGCGAAATCAGCGAAGCGCTGAAAGCGAAAGGCGTGGACATGCTGGACGCGCCGGTGAGCGGCGGCGAGCCAAAAGCCATCGACGGCACCCTCTCGGTGATGGTGGGCGGTGATAAAGCGATTTTCGACAAATATTACGATCTGATGAAAGCGATGGCCGGTTCCGTTGTACATACGGGTGAAATCGGTGCAGGTAACGTCACCAAGCTGGCGAACCAGGTGATCGTTGCGCTGAACATTGCCGCGATGTCTGAAGCGCTAACGCTGGCGACCAAAGCGGGCGTGAATCCGGATCTGGTGTATCAGGCCATTCGCGGCGGTCTGGCGGGCAGTACCGTGCTGGATGCTAAAGCGCCGATGGTGATGGATCGCAACTTCAAGCCGGGTTTCCGCATTGATCTGCACATTAAAGATCTGGCTAACGCGCTGGACACCTCCCATGGTGTCGGCGCACAGCTGCCGCTGACCGCTGCGGTGATGGAGATGATGCAGGCCCTGCGCGCCGATGGTCTGGGAACGGCGGACCATAGCGCCATTGCCTGCTACTACGAAAAACTGGCGAAAGTGGAAGTCACTCGCTAATGACGTTCTGCCCGGATAGCGCACAGCGATCCGGGCCTACCCTGTAGGCCGGATAAGTGAAACGCCATCCGGCGTTGTGCAGTAACAGGCTACAACTATGAAAATCGTAATCGCCCCTGACTCTTATAAAGAAAGCCTTTCTGCCTCCGAGGTAGCTCAGGCGATAGAAAAAGGTTTTCGGGAAATTTTTCCTGATGCTCAGTATGTGTCTGTGCCGGTCGCTGATGGCGGAGAAGGTACGGTCGAAGCGATGATTGCCGCCACCCAGGGCACTGAGCAACACGCCATTGTCACGGGTCCGCTGGGCGAAAAAGTGAATGCCTGCTGGGGAATGTCCGGCGATGGCGCAACGGCGATTATCGAAATGGCCGCAGCCAGCGGCCTGGCGCTGGTGCCGCTGGCGCAGCGTAATCCGCTGATTACCACTTCTCGCGGCACGGGCGAACTGATTCTGAATGCGCTGGATAAAGGCGCGCGCAACATTATTATCGGCATTGGCGGCAGCGCGACCAACGACGGAGGTGCCGGTATGGTGCAGGCTCTGGGCGCGAAGCTGTGTGATGCCAACGGCACGGAGATCGGCTACGGCGGCGGCAGCCTGATGGCGCTGAACAGTATCGACATTTCCGGTCTGGACCCGCGCTTAAAAGGCTGCACGATTCGCGTGGCCTGTGACGTCACCAATCCGCTGATCGGTGAGAATGGCGCATCACGCATTTTTGGTCCGCAAAAAGGGGCCGATGAGGCGAAAATCGTCGAACTCGATCGCAATCTCAGCCATTTTGCTGACGTGATTAAGAAGTCCCTGTCGATTGACGTTAAAAATGTCCCAGGCTCCGGCGCGGCAGGGGGGATGGGCGCGGCGCTGATGGCGTTTCTCGGCGCGGAGTTGCGCAGTGGGATTGAGATTGTCACCCAGGCGCTGAACCTCGAAGAACATATCCACGACTGCACCCTGGTGCTCACCGGCGAAGGGCGGCTCGACAGCCAGAGCATTCACGGCAAGGTGCCGGTTGGCGTGGCGAATGTCGCCAAAAAATACCATAAACCGGTGATCGGCATTGCAGGCTGTTTGACTAGCGACGTCGGTGTAGTACATCAGTACGGTATCGATGCGGTGTTCAGCGTGCTGAACAGCATTGGCTCGCTGGAAGAGGCCTTCCGTGGGGCGTTTGACAACATTTATCGCTCGTCACGCAACATCGCAGCGACTTTGCAGGTGGGGATGCGCACGCAAGGGTGACAGCGGCGCCTAAACCCTCTATACTTCGCGCCGAAGCTGACCAGACAGTCGCCGCTTCGTCGTCGTCCCCTTTCGGGGGGAGACGGGCGGAGGGGAGGAAAGTCCGGGCTCCATAGGGCAGGGTGCCAGGTAACGCCTGGGGGGGAAACCCACGACCAGTGCAACAGAGAGCAAACCGCCGATGGCCCGCGCAAGCGGGATCAGGTAAGGGTGAAAGGGTGCGGTAAGAGCGCACCGCGCGGCTGGCAACAGTCCGTGGCACGGTAAACTCCACCCGGAGCAAGGCCAAATAGGGGTTCACAAGGTACGGCCCGTACTGAACCCGGGTAGGCTGCTTGAGCCAGTGAGCGATTGCTGGCCTAGATGAATGACTGTCCACGACAGAACCCGGCTTATCGGTCAGCTTCAACTATTAAGAAAACCCCGCTTCGGCGGGGTTTTTGCTTTTTGCTCCTCACCACCGCCTTCATGAAACCGAACGATTTCCCATTTTTGCGACAATAAGCACATTTCACTGCTTTTGAGTGGAATGATGTTTTTTTACCGAGATTAGAGATCGCATTCACAAAATTACGCGCTAAAAAATCGCCATTTCGCAGTGTTGACTTGATGTTACTGCTGTTGCTGAAATGTGTCTTCTTTATGGCGTATAAATTAATGAAATCTTTCCTTTCAATACATTTGCCCTGTGAATGTGTGATGCCCTCGACGCTTTTTCCCCTGCGGGCAAATATTTATTAACTTATTTGATAATATACAAAAATGTTTAAAGCAAATAACGTCTATTTATTCGCCTTTAATTGCCTGAAATATCACCTTTATTCCCTCTGGTTTATTGCCATAAATAGATCGTGGTTATCGCCATAAAATTAATTTATCTCCCTGAGATTTATTGATCAATATCAGACGTTTTATTGATAAGGTAAATGATAACATTATGATTTATATGAGTTAATTGGTGTTTTGGTGAGGGTGTAACTGGTATGAAAAAGTAATCTGTGAGTAACAGCACATACCCTCGTCATCAATAATGGGTAGAATCCTGCCACGGATAAGGAAATAAGAGCAGAATATGATGAGCACTATTATTCTACCGAAAACACAACATTTAGTTGTATTTCAGGAAGTCATTAAAAGTGGATCTATTGGTTCTGCCGCCCGTCAACTTGGCCTGACTCAACCCGCCGTCAGCAAAATCATTAACGATATCGAATCCTACTTTGGTGTCGAACTGATTGTGCGCAAGAACACCGGCGTGAAGCTGACCAGCGCCGGGCAAACGTTGCTCGCGTACTCCGAGTCCATCACCCGCGAAATGAAGAATATGGTCAGTGAGATGAACAACCTGAGCTTCAGCACCGTCATTGACGTTTCGTTCGGCTATCCGTCGCTGATCGGTTTTACGTTCCTCTCCAGCATGATCAAAAAATTCAAAGAAGTGTTCCCGAAAGCGCGAGTCTCGATGTTTGAAGCACAGCTCTCCTCGTTCCTGCCTGCCATCCGCGATGGGCGACTGGATTTTGCCATCGGCACCCTGAGCGATGAAATGCTGTTGCAGGATCTGCACGTTGAGCCACTGTTTGAATCGGAATTTGTGCTGGTGGCCAGTAAAACGCGAACGTGCACCGGAACGACGACACTGGCATCGCTCACCAACGAGCAGTGGGTGATGCCGCAAACCGATATGGGCTACTACAAAGAATTATTAACCACTCTCCAGAACAACCACATCAGCATCGAAAACATCGTCCAGACCGATTCCGTCGTCACCATCTATAACCTGGTTCTCAACGCCGATTATCTCACCGTGATCCCGAGAGACATGATTACGCCATTCGGTTCCGACCAGTTTGTCGTACTGCCCGTGGAAGATGAATTACCCATAGCACGTTATGCTGCCGTCTGGTCAAAAAATTATCGTATTAAAAAATCCGCTTCGGTATTAGTGGAGTTGGCGAAGCAATATTCCGCGCAAAACAGTGAAAGGCGAAAACAGCTCACCATAACTGAACAATGAATTGAGACGTACCATTATAAAACACCCGGTGAGGGAATTCCCTCGCTGACACCCAGACTTTGCTTACAGAATATGAATTATTATAAAGAGGATTATATGCACATTACTTACGATCTTCCGGTAACGATTGAAGAAATACAAGATGCCCGCAAACGACTGGCTGGTAAAATTTATAAAACTGGCATGCCGCGTTCTAATTATCTGAGCGAGCGCTGCAAAGGCGAAATTTTCCTGAAGTTTGAAAATATGCAGCGCACCGGTTCGTTTAAAATTCGCGGTGCTTTTAACAAATTAAGCTCCTTAACCGAAGCTGAACGCCGCAAAGGTGTGGTGGCGTGTTCCGCCGGTAACCATGCTCAGGGTGTGTCGCTCTCCTGCGCCATGCTCGGTATTGACGGCAAAGTTGTTATGCCGATGGGCGCCCCAAAATCGAAAGTGGCCGCCACGCGTGATTACTCCGCTGAAGTGGTACTGCACGGTGAGAACTTTAACGACACCATCGCCAAAGTCAGCGAAATCGTCGAGCAGGAAGGGCGCATCTTTATTCCGCCGTATGACGACGTAAAAGTGATTGCCGGACAGGGCACCATTGGTCTAGAAATTCTCGAAGACTTATATGATGTCGATAACGTGATTGTACCTATCGGCGGCGGCGGATTAATCGCCGGGATCGCCACGGCCATTAAATCCATCAACCCGACCATTAATATTATCGGTGTGCAGTCCGAAAATGTGCACGGTATGGCGGCGTCTTACTACGCCGGAGAAATTATGAATCACCGTACCACCGGCACATTAGCCGACGGCTGCGATGTTTCTCGTCCAGGTAATTTAACCTTCGAAATTGTTCGTGAATTAGTCGACGACATCGTGTTGGTGAGCGAAGACGATATTCGTAACAGCATGGTCGCGCTGATCCAACGAAATAAAGTGGTGACAGAAGGGGCTGGCGCGCTGGCAACGGCTGCATTATTAAGCGGAAAACTGGATCATTATATTCAGGGGCGCAAAACGGTTAGTATTATTTCCGGCGGCAATATCGACCTTTCCCGCGTTTCCCAAATTACCGGCCTCGTTGATGCATAAATAAGGATAAATTATGAGCAACTCTGAAACTATCATTGCCAGTCAGACAAAAACGTCTTCCTGGCGAAAATCAGATACCACCTGGACACTGGGGCTGTTCGGTACGGCAATCGGCGCGGGCGTGCTGTTTTTCCCGATTCGCGCGGGCTTTGGCGGGCTGATACCGATTCTGCTGATGCTGCTGCTGGCCTATCCTATTGCCTTCTATTGCCACCGCGCGCTGGCGCGTTTGTGCCTGTCCGGCAGCAATCCGTCCGGCAACATTACCGAGACGGTGGAAGAGCATTTTGGTAAGACTGGCGGGGTGGTGATCACCTTCCTCTACTTCTTTGCGATTTGCCCGCTGCTGTGGATTTACGGCGTCACCATTACAAACACCTTTATGACCTTCTGGGAAAACCAGCTCCAGCTTCCCGCACTGAACCGTGGCTTTGTGGCCCTGTTCCTGCTGCTGCTGATGGCATTCGTTATCTGGTTTGGTAAAGACCTGATGGTGAAAGTGATGAGCTTCCTGGTCTTCCCGTTCATCGCCAGCCTGGTGCTGATCTCCCTCTCCCTTATCCCTTACTGGAACTCGGCGGTTATTGACCAGGTTAACCTGAGCGACATCTCCTTCACCGGGCACGATGGCATTCTGGTCACCGTCTGGCTGGGGATTTCCATCATGGTCTTCTCCTTCAACTTCTCGCCAATCGTCTCCTCGTTCGTGGTGTCGAAACGTGAAGAGTACGAGGGCGAATTCGGTAAAGAGTTCACCGAGCAGAAATGTTCCAAAATCATCGGTCGCGCCAGCATGCTGATGGTGGCGGTGGTGATGTTCTTCGCCTTTAGCTGCCTGTTCACGCTCTCTCCGCAGAACATGGCGGAAGCCAAAGCGCAGAACATTCCGGTGCTTTCTTACCTGGCCAACCACTTTGCTTCGCTCTCCGGGACCAAATCGACCTTTGCCACCGTGCTGGAGTACGGCGCGTCGATCATCGCTCTGGTTGCCATTTTCAAATCCTTCTTCGGCCACTACCTGGGCACGCTGGAAGGGCTGAACGGTCTGGTCCTGAAGTTTGGTTACAAAGGCGATAAGAAGAAAGTTTCCGTCGGCAAACTGAACACCATCAGCATGATCTTCATCATGGGCTCCACCTGGGTCGTGGCGTACGCCAACCCGAACATTCTGGACCTGATTGAAGCGATGGGTGCGCCGATTATCGCCTCTCTGCTGTGCCTGCTGCCGATGTATGCCATCCGCAAAACGCCAGCGCTGGCGAAATACAAAGGCAGAACCGAGAACATCTTTGTGACGGCGATTGGCCTGCTGACCATTTTGAATATCGTATACAAACTTTTCTGATTCAAAGCTCAGGATGAGCGGAGTGAAGACATGAATGAATTTCCGGTTGTATTGGTCATTAACTGTGGATCGTCATCTGTGAAGTTTTCGGTGCTGGACGCAGCGAGCTGTGACGCGCTGATGACAGGCATTGCAGATGGCGTGAACACTGAAAGTGCCTTTATATCCGTGAACGGGAGCGAGCCAGTCACCCTGGCTCGCAAGGACTACGAAGGGGCGCTGGCTGCCATCGCCCTGGAGCTGGAAAAGCGCGATTTGATGAGCAGCGTGGCCTTAATTGGCCACCGCATCGCTCACGGTGGCAGCCTGTTCAGCGAGTCCACCCTGATCACCGATAAGGTCATCGATCAGATTCGTCAGGTTTCGCCTCTGGCCCCGCTGCACAACTACGCCAATCTCAGCGGCGTGGAAGCGGCTCAGCAGCTGTTCCCCGGCGTGCAGCAGGTCGCGGTGTTTGATACCAGCTTCCACCAGACGCTCGCGCCTGAGGCCTATCTTTACGGTCTGCCGTATCGCTTCTTCGAAGAGCTGGGCGTGCGCCGCTACGGGTTCCACGGCACATCGCATCGCTATGTTTCGCAACGGGCTTATTCGCTGCTGAATATTGCCGAAGCCGATAGCGGACTGGTGATTGCACATCTGGGCAACGGGGCATCCATTTGCGCGGTCAGAAACGGGCGCAGCGTGGATACCTCCATGGGCATGACGCCGCTGGAAGGGCTGGTGATGGGGACGCGCTGCGGCGACGTTGATTTTGGCGCAATGGCCTGGATTGCACAGCAAACCGGGCAAACGCTGGAGGATCTTGAGCGCGTGGTGAATAAAGAGTCAGGTTTGCTGGGGCTTTCTGGCCTCTCGTCTGATTTACGCACGCTGGAAAAAGCCTGGCACGACGGTCACGAGCGCGCCCGCCTCGCGATTGAGACTTTTGTTCATCGCATCGCTCGCCATATCGCCGGTCATGCCGCCTCCCTGCACCGTCTGGACGGCGTGGTCTTTACGGGAGGAATTGGTGAAAACTCCAGACTGATACGCCAGCTGGTGGCCGATCGCCTGAAGGTTTTCGGTATCGAGCTGGATGAGCAGAAAAATGCCCTGCCGGGTAGCGAGGGTGAGCGCATCATCTCCGCTGACACCTCCCGCGTGCCGTGCGCCGTGATCCCAACCAACGAAGAAAAAATGATCGCACTGGATGCCCTCCGTCTTGGAAAGGTCCGTCTGGCTGCGGAAATCGCCTGACACAGAGAGAAACTCATGAAGGTAAATATCGATATTCGTGTCGCTCCCTACAGCGACGCGTGGGCCGGCTTTTGCGGAAATGACTGGCAGGAAAGCATTAATGTGCGGGATTTTATCCAGCAAAACTACACCCCGTACGAGGGCGATGAGCACTTTTTAGCGCCTGCCACGCCAGCCACCACGGCGTTGTGGCAGAAGGTAATGGAGGGGATTCGTCAGGAGAACGCCACTCACGCCCCCGTTGATTTCGACACCAACGTCGCGACCACCATTACCGCTCACGGGCCGGGCTATATTGAGAAAGAGCTGGAAACGATCGTCGGCCTGCAAACGGATCGTCCGCTGAAACGCGCCCTGCATCCGTATGGCGGGATCAACATGATCCGCAGCTCGTTTGAAGCCTACGGACGCGAGATGGACCCGCAGTTCGAGTATCTGTTCACCCATCTGCGCAAAACCCATAACCAGGGTGTGTTCGACGTCTATTCGCCGGAGATGATGCGTTGCCGTAAATCCGGCGTTCTTACCGGCCTGCCGGACGGATACGGGCGCGGACGTATTATTGGCGACTATCGCCGCGTGGCGCTGTACGGCATCAGCTATCTGGTGCGCGAACGTGAACTGCAGTTTGCCGATCTGCAGCCGAAAATGGAGCGCGGTGAAGAGCTGGAAGCGACCATTCGCCTGCGCGAGGAGTTGTCTGAGCACCGCCGCGCACTGCTGCAAATCCAGGAGATGGCGGCGAAATACGGGTGTGATATCTCACGTCCAGCCATGAACGCTCAGGAAGCGGTGCAGTGGCTCTACTTTGCCTATCTGGCGGCGGTGAAATCGCAAAACGGCGGGGCGATGTCCCTGGGCCGCACTGCGACCTTCCTTGATATCTATATCGAACGTGACATGAAGGCCGGGCGCCTGAATGAGCAACAGGCTCAGGAGCTGATCGACCATTTCATCATGAAGATCCGCATGGTGCGCTTCCTGCGTACCCCGGAATTCGACACCCTCTTCTCGGGCGATCCGATCTGGGCCACGGAAGTGATCGGCGGGATGGGGCTGGATGGGCGTACGCTGGTCAGTAAATCCTCGTTCCGCTATCTGCACACGCTCAATACCATGGGGCCTGCCCCGGAGCCAAACCTGACGATTCTGTGGTCTGAACAGCTGCCGATTGCCTTCAAAAAATATGCCGCGCAGATGTCGATCGCCACCTCCTCGTTGCAGTATGAAAACGACGATCTGATGCGCGCCGATTTCGACAGCGATGACTACGCCATTGCCTGTTGCGTCAGCCCGATGGTGATTGGCAAGCAGATGCAGTTCTTTGGGGCGCGCGCCAACCTCGCCAAAACGCTGCTGTACGCAATCAACGGCGGGGTGGATGAGAAGCTGAAAATCCAGGTCGGACCTAAAACCGAGCCGCTGTTGGATGACGTGCTGGATTACGACACCGTGATGGCGAGCCTTGACCACTTTATGGACTGGCTGGCGGTGCAGTACATCAGCGCCCTGAACCTTATCCACTTTATGCACGACAAATACAGCTACGAAGCCTCGCTGATGGCCCTGCACGACCGCGACGTGCATCGCACGATGGCCTGCGGGATCGCGGGCCTGTCGGTGGCAGCGGATTCCCTGGCGGCGATCAAGTACGCCACGGTGAAACCAGTGCGTGACCATACGGGCCTGGCCGTCGACTTCGTGATTGAAGGAGAGTATCCGCAGTACGGTAACAACGACGATCGTGTGGACAGCATCGCCTGCGATTTGGTTGAGCGCTTTATGAAGAAAATTCAGGCGTTGCCAACCTACCGCAACGCCGTACCGACCCAGTCGATTCTGACCATTACCTCAAACGTGGTGTACGGCCAGAAAACGGGTAACACCCCGGACGGACGTCGCGGCGGCACACCGTTTGCGCCGGGCGCGAACCCGATGCACGGACGCGATCGCAAAGGGGCGGTAGCGTCGTTAACGTCTGTTGCGAAATTGCCGTTCACCTACGCCAAGGACGGGATCTCTTACACCTTCTCGATTGTGCCGCAGGCGCTGGGCAAAGACGAAGGGGTACGTAAAACCAACCTTGTCGGCCTGCTGGACGGGTATTTCCACCACGAGGCGGCAATCGAAGGCGGGCAGCATCTGAACGTCAACGTCATGAACCGGGAAATGCTGATGGATGCCATTGAACATCCGGAGAATTATCCGAATCTGACGATCCGCGTTTCGGGCTATGCGGTGCGCTTTAACGCCCTGACGCGCGAGCAGCAGCAGGACGTTATTTCACGAACCTTTACCCAGGCCATTTAAGCCAACACCCGTGACCACGCCCCCTTCCGCGAAGGGGGCTTTTTTTTGCCCGCTGCACATACAAATTTGTTTATATAATTGATCACACATCTTCATCCGGTCTTGAAAAACAATGCACCTGCTTTTCCCTCTCCCAATTTAAGGACAGTAAGATGATGAAAATGACCCGTATCGCTCTGCTCGCGCTTTCACTGGCGGGTGGTAGTTTTGCAGCGCAGGCGGCAAACGTTGAAGCCGCACCGTCCCCTTCACAAGATCCCCTTGTTCAGCATCTGAAGCTCAGCAACGATCAGGTGAAGAAAATTGAAGATCTGCATCAGAAACTGGAAGACAACGTCAGCAAAATCCCGATGACCGGCGTAAAAGATGGCGCGCTGGTGGATATGTTCCAGGCCGGAAAATGGGATGAAAGCGTGGTGAAAAACCAGCTCGCGGCTTTCAGCAAGGTGGAAGAGCAGGCGCGTTATTACCGCGTGAAATACTACTTCGACGTCAGCCAGGTGCTTACGCCGGAACAGCGTAAGCAGATCAAAACGGATATGGCGAACGCGCTGAGCGAATAATTCGATGCCCGCGTTAATCGCGGGCGTTTATGAGATGTTTGCTGATGATTTATTCTTTTGGACTGATTAAAAGAGCGTGTTAATTCACCATTCACCGTAGGGGTAGGTTTTGCCTTTAATGAATTCAGGCGTTTCTCCATAGTAGAGATAACCATTGGGGTGCTGAGTGATCCCTTTACAGCCGTCTAGTTTATCACCCGACAGCGTAGAGATCTTTGTTGGTTCTATGGGCAAGTTATCGCCACCGGCGGTATTTTGCAGCCAGACTCTAACTTTACCTTCTGGGGCAAGACCAAAAAGAATCGTGCTGTACCACGCTTTTTCTCCGAACATGTCTATTCCCGTCGAGATGTACATTTTTTTTCTCATAGACTCAGGGAATGTAATCCGCGTTTCATACGTTTTTTTATCGATGACTGAATCCCAGCAAAACAGCATCGTCACGGGCGGATGGCGGGCTTTATTAAACTGCGCAAAACGCATATAACGTTTATCCCATTGCCCTACGCTTGAATAATCATCCTCCACGCTATCAAGTGTTTTGAATGAATAGATAACCTTTTTGTCATCAATGAAACCCACGTAAGTGACATCAGCGGGCAACGCTTTTGGTGTAAAAAAAGCGAAGCCCAACATGCCAAACGGCATTTCGCCAGTGTCTTCTGGCGTTAAGGGGGAACCAGAATGGCAGCCTGTTGTCGTCAGCATCAGCACAAGGGAGAATAGTTTTCCATAACTCATCGTTTATTGCCGTCCATGTTGTAGGTTGTGCGCTGCCAGTTTTCATCTGGCCGGTTTAAAAAACTGAGCCGCAGTTTTTCATTCTCATTAATGGCGGTGGTCAGGAGTGGCGAGCTTTTGTCGGTGGGTTTGGTGAAGCGCAGGCCCTGATGATGCATGCCGCCCGCGGTGCTGACGCTGCTGGAGGAGAGCTGATAAACCAGAATTTCGTTTTCATGGCGATACTGAAAGCGATTACCAATAGATTTTTCTGTTCCACAACCTGCGGATATTTCCCCCTGACGCTCACCCGTCAGCGTTAAATAGATAACGTTGCTCACTCAATGATGTCCTTATCATTATTTAATAAAATGTATTGCGACAATTAATTATGCGGATGAGGAGTGTAGCCTTTTTAATTCACTTAATAATGTCGTCAAAGTCATGGAATCAAAAAGTAAATATTATGACGTGTGAAATTTCCCGCAGGGAAATGTCGAGGTAATAAGAGGGGGATTAGTGGAGCGTTATCATCTTGCGAAGTCTCTTGAGCTAAAAAGCTTATCAAGAGACAACGCAAAAGAAATAACCAATATCACACCGGCAAATCAATCAACAGCGCGCGCAGGGGAGTGTCCGCGACCAGCGTGATGTTCGTTTCATCGCGGATAAACGCGCCATCGCCGCAGGTGAGCGCTTCTTTCTCTTCCGTATGCGTCAGGGCATGCACCGTGCCGTGGATGGATTGCAGATAGGCACGAGGCCCGTGGAGCTGGAAGCTCGCCTGTTCACCTTTTTTCAGCTCGATATGGTGCAGCCACACCTGCTGGCGCAGTTGCAGGCTGCCATGACTGCCATCCGGGGATGCAATCAGCTGCTGCTTGTCGCCGCTCAGGTTGAGCTTTTGCACCAGCGGGTTTTCCCGCTCCGGGCAGGCGTCCAGCCACAGCTGCATCCGCGTCAGCGTCTTGTCTTTGCTGAGATTATGTTCGCTATAGCTAATGCCTGGCTGCGTTGATATCAGCAACGCTTCGCCCGCCTTCGCCTGGACATGGTTGCCCTCGCTATCGCGATATTCTGCTTCACCTTCCAGTATCAGATTCAGGATATCCACTTTCGGGTACGTGCGTGGCTGGAAGGAAGCGCCCGGTGCGAGAACTTCCTGATTCAGCACGCGCAGTGAGGCGTAACCGAGCAGTTTTGGGTCAAAGTAGTGTCCAAAGGAAAAGGTGTAGCGGGCCTGCAGCCAACCAAAATCGGCTTGTCCGCACTGTTTTGCTGTTCTTGTCGTAATCATAAAACTGACCTCTCTTTACACTAAAACAATGGTAAAGGTATGGACGCTTCATTGTTAGCCAGATATTCTGCCCGGTATGTTCAAATTTCCTGAATGAGAACGAGATGGCAAAAGAGAGAGCATTGACGCTTGAGGCGCTACGCGTCATGGACGCGATAGACCGGCGTGGCAGCTTTGCCGCTGCGGCAGACGAGCTGGGGCGGGTTCCGTCGGCCCTGAGTTACACCATGCAAAAGCTGGAAGAAGAGCTGGATGTGGTGCTTTTCGACCGTTCCGGTCACCGAACAAAATTCACCAATGTCGGGCGTATGCTGCTGGAGCGAGGACGCGTTCTGCTGGAGGCTGCCGACAAACTGACCACCGACGCCGAAGCGCTGGCACGCGGCTGGGAAACGCACCTGACGCTGGTCACCGAGGCGCTGGTGCCGACATCGGCCCTGTTCCCACTGGTCGAGCGCCTCGCTGCCAAAGCCAATACGCAGCTCTCTGTCATTACCGAAGTGCTGGCAGGCGCGTGGGAGCGGCTGGAGACGGGCAGGGCGGACATTGTGATCGCCCCCGATATGCACTTTCGCTCCTCGTCTGAAATCAACTCGCGCAAGCTCTACAGTGTGATGAACGTGTATGTGGCAGCGCCGGATCACCCGATTCATCAGGAGCCGGAGCCACTATCCGAAGTGACGCGCGTGAAGTATCGCGGCGTGGCGGTGGCGGATACCGCACGTGAGCGCCCTGTGCTCACGGTGCAGCTGTTGGATAAACAGCCGCGTCTGACGGTGACCTCTCTGGAAGACAAGCGCCAGGCGCTGTTAGCGGGCCTCGGGGTGGCGACAATGCCTTATCCGTTTGTGGAAAAAGATATCGCCGAAGGGCGCTTGCGCGTGGTCAGCCCGGAATACACCAACGAGGTGGATATCATCATGGCATGGCGTCGTGACAGCATGGGCGAGGCCAAGTCCTGGTGCTTACGCGAAATCCCAAAACTGTTCGCGCATAATAAGTAGTGCAATGTGCAGGCCCGGATCGCGATGCGTCACCGGGCAATGCTCACGGCTGTAATTTTGGATCTGGCCCAAAGCGATTTTCGCCCGGTGTACCGGCCTGGCAGTTAAAGGCCAGAATGATCAGCCAGCCCACGATCGGGATCAAAATCAGCAGCAGCCACCACGCCGAACGATCCGTGTCGTGGAGCCTGCGGAACAGTACCGCCAGCGACGGCAAAAAGACCAGGAGTGCGTAGATTGTGGTGAGAATGCCTTCGCCACCTGCGCGGTCCCACCCCAGAATTTTATCAACGATACCCAGCACCAGGGTGAGGATGAAGTTCACCAGAACGAACATCCAGTACTCTTTGCGACGAGCACGACCACTAAACCCAACGTAATTTCTCAGTACTTTTAGATACCAGTCCATTTGTATGCCTCGATATTCAGACAATCTCTTGTTTTTTAAGCGATCGAGGTAAGGATAGTCGCAGATAGTGAAATAAAAAAGGGCATCCATGGATGCCCTTAAAATTTAGCGAAAACGTGTATCGCGACCGTGTGGTTCGTCCAGATCCTGCCACGGCCCGATGGAGATAATCCCCGTCGGGTTAATCGTTTTGTGGCTGCGATAGTAGTGGGTGCGGATGTGGTTAAAATCGACGGTTTCCGCGATGCCATCCATCTGGTAAATGTCTCGCAGGAAACCATACAGATTCAGGTAGTCGCTGATGCGGTGTTTGTCGCATTTAAAGTGGGTGACGTACACCGGATCGAAACGCACCAGCGTGGTCCATAGGCGAATGTCGGCTTCTGTCAGGCGGTCGCCCGTCAGATAGCGGTGCTGCCCGAGAATTTGTTCCAGACGCGCCAGGGATTCAAACACCTTGCTGACCGCTTCGTCGTAGGCTTCCTGACTGGTCGCGAAACCGGCCTTATAGACGCCGTTATTGACATTGTCGTAGATCCAGCTGTTCAGTTCATCGATCTTATCGCGCAGCTCTGGCGGATAATAATCACCCGCCCGCGCACCGTGCGCATCAAACGCTGTATTAAACATGCGAATGATCTCGGCGGATTCATTGCTGACGATAGTCTGGTTTTTCTTATCCCACAGAACAGGGACGGTGACGCGTCCGGTGTAGTGCGGGTCTGCGCGCAGATAGAGCTGGTAGAGGAAATCGTGGTGGTAAAGGTCGTCGCCAGTGGCCGCCGGGAAATTACTGTCGAACGTCCAGCCGTTTTCCAGCATCAGCGGATTCACCACAGAAACCGGAATTAACGCGTCCAGCCCTTTGAGTTTGCGCACGATAAGCGTTCTGTGCGCCCACGGACAGGCGAGGGAAACATACAGATGATAGCGATCTTTCTCCGCCGCAAAGCCACCTTCACCGCTAGGGCCGGGGGCGCCATCGGCGGTGAGCCAGTTACGGAAGGCCGAAACAGAGCGCTTGAAGCGTCCTCCAGTGGATTTGGTGTCATACCAGATATCCTGCCAGACGCCGTCGACTAATTGTCCCATTGATTCCTCCGTCTTTATTCCGTCTTCAAATAGCAAAAGCGAGGAGATATCTCCTCGCTTTTTTATTCAGTATAGCGTGCTTACCACTTCTTATTCAGAACACGGTCGATGCTGAATGCGCCAGGACCGGTGATAGCCAGCAGCAGGAAACCGCCTGCGATGGTCAGGTTTTTCATGAACATCAGGGAGTTCATGCCTTCCGCAAAGTTGCTGTGGAAGATGAACGCGGTCAGCAGGGTGAAGCCTGCGGTGAACAGCGCCGTGGTACGCGTCAGGAAACCGAACAGAACCGCCAGGCCGCCGCCAAACTCAAGCAGAATGGTCAGTGGCAGCAGGAACCCTGGGACGCCCATGGCTTCCATGTACTGTTGCGTACCGGCATAACCGGTGATTTTGCCCCAGCCCGCAGTAATAAACAGAATTGGCATCAGAATGCGTGCAACCAGTAAACCAACATCTTCTAATTTTTTCATTTTACTCTCCAGAAAACCACTTACGCGGCTGACGATTTTTTGTGTGCAAATCCGGGTAGATACCGCGTGTTTGCTGTCGATGGAGAGGATAATAAACGTGACGAATGACAATTGTTAGCAAGGAAAACTGTCAATCTTCTTCAAAGATATTGAGTGAGAGTTGCGAATGAAGGGAAGAGGGGAAATAGAAGCCGGGTAAGACGGAATCGCCACCCGGCATAAAGAGCAGTGGTGTCAGGAACGTAACTGCTGCTGACGTAGCGTTGATTTGACCAGACGCCATGCACTCCAGGCGCCAAAGCCACGTCTGGCCCAGCGGACCAGCATGCTGGGGTGACGAACGGACCAGACGGCCATCACGCTACTGCCTACCAGCACCCAGGAGCGCAAGCTCAGCAACGTGTTCCAGCCATGATCGTACGAACGGGTCACTTCCAGCCAGTCGCGACGGCAGGCAGTCAGATCCAGCCGTTGCTGCTGGATCTGGCTTAGCAGATACGCTTTGCGCTTGCGACGCTCTGTTGTGCTACTCACGGCTTGTCATCCTCCAGCAGTGCGCGATCGTTGGCCAGCTCCTGACGGGTATGACGCAGCAGCGTAGAACTGCGCGCTTTATGCATCGTCCAGATCCCGCCAATCAGTGCGGCCACCAACAGCACAACCGTTGTGGCGATCATCGCGTTGAGGCGATACTGCGGATCGATCGCCCAGATGATTAACACCATTAGGCTCATCAGCCCAAATGCGGCGAAGAGCATGGTGAGCCCCAGCATCAGCAGCATCTGGAAGAGATTGGCTTTCTCCTCTTCCAGCTCCACCACTGCCAGTCGAACTCGCGTTTCGGCAATCCCCACCAGCGTCGTCAAAATACGCTGGCCGATGCCGAGGACGTTTTTAGCCGGCCCTTGTGCGTGACGTGGATCGTCCATGATTAACGACGCGTCAGCAGAACGCCCAGAACCACGCCCACCGCGGCGCCGATACCTACGCCGGTCCATGGGTTATCGCGCACATACTCGTCAGCCTTCGCAGCGGCTTCACGGGTCTGTTTAGCCAGCGCATCACCGGTTTCACCCAGGCGATGACGGCTCTCTTTCAGCGCGCTTTCCGCTTTAGAGCGCAGCTTGCTCAGCTCTTCTTTGGATTTGTCCGTTGAAGAGTTCAGTACCTCTTCCAGGGTATCCGCCAGGGATTTCAACTCAGCGCGCAGATGTTCTGAAGTAGTATCTTTAGACATGATTTTCTCCTGTTGAGATTTCCGTTAACTCAATAATCGCGAGCTTCCAGGGCTTTCAGTTCTTCCTCGGCCTCTTTCAGCTTATCTTCACGCTTAGCAATCTTCTCCGCATCCCCTTTCTCTTTCGCTTCTTTCAGGTCTTGACGGCGTTCAGCAATCTCGTCCTTCTGTTCAGCGATTTTCTTTTGGTGATCGGCACGCAGCTTGCTATCCGAGCAGTTGGCTTTCACTTCGCTCAGCGCTTTTTTCAGACCGTCGATACGGTGCTGGTTGTTATGCTTTTCGGCATAACTGATTTCGCGCTGGATGTCCTTTTCTTTCTCCTGACAGAGAGTGTTCGCAAAGGACGCGGTGCTCAAAGACAAAAGGGCCAAAGCCAGAGTGATGCGGTATTTCATTGTAGAAACCTTCCATTGTGTTACGGCAGTCCGAAGAGTATGCCGCGTTTCCAGTGTCATGCGGAGAACATCTGAGGGGTGCTCCGCGTACTTAAGCATAGTAAGTAAACGGGGTTATCACCAAAGTGAGTGAAAAGATTCAGAATCCTGGTAATTATCCAAACCGGTGCGAGGTGTCTCGCAGGCGCGTTAACCACAATGCAGTCTGACTCTCATCGTCCTGCAGTGCAACGATATAACCCCGCGGCAGGGAGCGGTCGAGCACCTCTTTCGCGGCGGCGCTTTGAGCGCTGGAGTCAAACTTAATCAGCAAAACGTCGTCCTGCGGCGTAATGCTTTTAAAACGAATTCCGTTGGCATCAAGGTGGTGCCAGACAGAAAAACCGTCCGGCACGCTGGCACCCTGGTTCATCGGGCGAATGGCCAGCGTCGATTCCTGATGCTGAACCGCCGTCCAGATAAGCACCATCGCGCTGAGGATCATCAGCGCGATCAGGGCGTAGGACAACCGGCGCAGGGAATGCGGCGAGATGACCATATTAATCCCTGGCCCCGTATTTTTTCTTCAGCAGCACGTATACCGAACCGAGCAGACCAAAGACCAGCAGCACCACCGGCAGCAGCATCAGGCATGACATCAGCTGATCTTCATATTTCAGGAACACCGGCGTTTTGCCCAGCAGGTAGCCGAGGGTCGTCAGAATCAGCACCCACAGCAGACCGCTCATCCAGTTGAAGAACTGGAAACGGGTGCTGCTCAGGCCAGAAAGCCCCGCGATGGTCGGCAACAGGGTACGGACGAAAGCGATGAAACGTGCAATCAGCAGCGCGGAGAGGCCATGCTTGTGGAACAGATGGTGCGCACGTTGGTGATAGTGGGCCGGCAGATGAGATAGCCAGTTCTGAACGATCCGCGTATTACCAAGCCAGCGTCCCTGAATGTAGCTCAGCCAGCAGCCAAGGCTGGCAGCGATAGTGAGCAGTAACACCGTTTGCGGAAATGCCATGGCCCCTTTGGCGCATAACACGCCGACCAGCACCAGAAGGCTGTCACCCGGCAGAAAGGCGGCAGGAAGCAGTCCGTTCTCAAGGAACAGAATCATAAACAAGACGAAATAGAGCATGCCTATCATGGACGGATTGGCCAGGGTTTCGAAATCCTGAGCCCATAAGGCGTTCAGTAATTGGGTCAAAAGTTCCATTCAGTGTTCCTGGAAATCGGTTAACGTCTCGCCTGTTATTCGGGGTAAACAGCTCAGCGACATCGTTTATGATTTCATTATGGTCGCTCGCGGACACATTGTGGTGGCCAGAACTGATCCCTGTTTAATGGCTAGGTAAGCAAGCACTAACTAAAAAATGCAATTTGCATCCAATTGTAACAAAGCCCAACGTAATACGTCACAGATTTTGCGATCGGCCGGGGAAATGATTTTGGCCTATGGAGAGGAAGTGACGCGAGGGTATTTACACAGGCTGACACTATATATGTTTACTGACTCACAGCGAGCCGGAAGGCGCAGCGGTGCGCCTGCCAGCGATAAGGGGAACTATTTTGCCTGACTGGTTGCGGTATCGAGATGAACCACCGGATTATCGGCAAAAAGATAGCGGTCGGCGTTGAATTCAAAGTCGTCGCTGGTTTCGTTGAACAGCATCAGCTTGGTGTTTTCCAGATGCTGCCACATCGCCAGTTTCGCCGCATGCGGGTCTTTACGAATCAGCGCTTTAAGGATCTGATCGTGATCGTCGCACCAGTTGTCGACGGTACGGGAATCAATGTGATCGTGTAATTTCTTCCAGTACGGGTTGTGAACGCGCTGAGTCCACATTTTTTCGACGATTGCTGCGAGGGCGGTATTTTGCGTCGCCAGCGCCACCTGGACGTGGAACTGCAGGTCCCATTCGGAGTCGCGGAAACATTTTTCTTTGCGCGCCTGATCCTGGATTTCCATCAGTTTCATGATGTCCTGCTTGGTCACCTGGGTCGCGGCAAATTCCGCAATGTTGCTTTCGATCAGCTGACGGGCCTGGAGCAGTTCAAACGGACCGTAGCTGGCGAACTCCAGACTTTCATCCGGCACCGGGGAGTGTTTTGGCAGATTGGAAATCACATGAATGCCGGAGCCTTTGCGCACCTCAACGTAACCTTCTACCTCGAGCATGATGATCGCTTCACGCACCACGGTGCGGCTGACGCTCTTTTCATCAGCAATAAAGCGTTCGGCTGGCAGTTTATCACCGACGAGATAGACACCTTGCTCGATGCGATCTTTCAGCTCGGCAGCAAGTTGCTGATATAAACGACGTGATTCGGTGATTTCCATATGCGCTCCAGGCAGGGTACGGCGGATGATTTGTTATACCACTTTTGCGAGCCAGTCTCCAGATTTCCCCATGAAAAAGCCGCCCGGAGGCGGCTTTAGTTGATCTCAGATCAAACCCTAACTTTGTTCGGCGGGCCCACCCACCGAGCTATTGAGTAGCTCCTCGGCAGACTGGTTCTTCAGCACCGTCCAGATCACCACTGCACCCATCAGGTCGAAGATAGCCAGCACGGCGAACAGCGGGCTGAAGCCGATGGTGTCAGCCAGTGCACCGACCACCAGAGCAAACAGGGTGCTCGCAGTCCAGGCTGCCATGCCGGTCAGGCCGTTGGCGGTCGCCACTTCGTTGCGTCCAAAGACGTCAGAAGAGAGGGTAATCAGTGCGCCAGACAGAGACTGGTGCGCAAAACCACCGATACACAGCAGGCCAATTGCCACGTATGGGCTGGTGAACAAGCCGATCATCCCAGGGCCAATCATCAGCAGTGCGCCCATGGTCACCACCATTTTACGGGACACGATCAGGTTCACGCCAAACCAACGCTGGAACAGCGGTGGCAGGTAGCCGCCGACGATACAGCCGAGGTCAGCAAACAGCATTGGCATCCAGGCGAACATCGCGATTTCTTTCAGGTTAAAGCCGTAGACTTTAAACATGAACAGTGGGATCCAGGCGTTAAATGTGCCCCAGGCCGGTTCTGCCAGGAAGCGCGGCAGTGCGATACCCCAGAACTGACGGGTACCCAGAATCTGCCAGACGGACATTTTTTTACCGTTGTTGGTCTGGTGATGAGATTCCTGACCACCAATGATGTAGTCGCGTTCCTCGTCAGACAGTTTCTTCTGATCGCGCGGGTGTTTGTAGAAGATCAGCCACGCCATCGCCCAGGCAAAGCTCAGCACACCGGAGATAATGAACGCTAACTGCCAGCTGTGCATCACAATCGCCCACACGACCAGCGGCGGAGCAATCATCGCACCGATAGAGGAACCAACGTTGAAGTAGCCTACAGCGATAGAACGCTCTTTTGCCGGGAACCACTCAGAGCTGGCTTTCAGACCCGCAGGGATCATTGCCGCTTCTGCCGCACCGACCGCACCACGCGCCAGTGCCAGTCCACCCCAACTGCCTGCCAGCGCTGTCGCGCCGCAGAAGATAGCCCAGGTTACGGCGAAGAAGGCGTAGCCCACTTTGGTACCGAGGATATCCAGAAGGTAGCCCGCAACTGGCTGCATGATGGTATAAGCCGCGGAGTAGGCCGCGATAATGTAGGAATACTGCTGAGTGGAGATGTGCAGCTCTTCCATTAGCGTTGGCGCAGCCGCCGCTATGGTGTTACGCGTCAGGTAACCCAGCACGGTGCCGAGCGTCACCAGTGCAATCATGTACCAACGTAACCCTCTAATTTTACGCATGTAAAACCTCATCGTTATAGTATTGCCGCGCCGGGGCACGGTACATCTCGACCGTTGCCGGGAGCTGTCTTGTAACGGGAGGGCGTAACCGGGAGTGACTCCCGGAACGGCCCGAACCTTGCCAGTTGTAATCGTGCATAAGTCGGTATCCGTACCGCTAATTCCGATGATTTCACACCGGTAATGCATTCCGTCGGCTTATATGTTGCGACGGTAAAAAGATAACTTGTCATACAACTTTAAAAGGTGAGTGACATCACAAAAGTGTGAATCTTTGTAGGGTCATTATTCACCCCACGCAAAGCCAGGATTGGCGCGGGCTACGACGGGGTTTGCTCCTTTAGGGGTAATTTATTTGTCGACGTTTATTGATCTAACTCACGAAAAAAACATCGGTCTCTGGAAATTGGTGTGATAACTTTGCAGCATCTGAACATAAGCAATAGCTTTCTGACGCTCTCGTTATAGAGGAAGACGATAATGACGCCGTTTATGACCGAAGATTTCCTGTTAGATACCGAATTTGCCCGCCGTCTGTACCACGACTACGCAAAAGATCAGCCGATTTTCGACTACCACTGCCATTTACCGCCCCAGCAGGTTGCCGAAAATTACCGTTTCAAAAACCTGTATGACATCTGGCTGAAGGGTGACCACTACAAATGGCGCGCGATGCGCACCAACGGCGTGGCCGAGCGCCTGTGTACCGGCGACGCGTCTGACCGCGAGAAGTTTGACGCCTGGGCTGCGACCGTGCCGCACACTATCGGCAACCCTCTCTACCACTGGACCCATCTGGAATTGCGTCGTCCATTCGGTATCACCGGCAAACTGCTTTCGCCTTCTACTGCTGACGAGATCTGGAACCAGTGCAACGAGCTGCTGGCGCAGGATAAATTCTCCGCGCGCGGCATCATGAAGCAGATGAACGTCAAAATGGTCGGCACCACTGACGATCCGATTGATACGCTGGAACACCACGCGGTTGTCGCTAAAGACACCTCTTTTGATGTCAAAGTGCTGCCAAGCTGGCGCCCGGATAAAGCGTTCAACATTGAACAGGCGACCTTTGGTGACTACATGGCGAAGCTTGCCGAAGTTTCTGACACCGATATCCGTCGTTTCACCGATTTGCAAACGGCGCTCACCAAACGTCTGGACCACTTTGCGGCTCACGGCTGTAAAGTTTCTGACCATGCGCTCGACGTCGTGCTGTTTGCGGAAGCGAATGAATCCGAGCTGGACAGTATCCTGGCGCGTCGTCTGGCGGGTGAGTCCCTGAACGAACACGAAGTGGCTCAGTTCAAAACGGCAGTACTGGTCTTCCTCGGCGCGGAATACGCGCGTCGCGGCTGGGTGCAGCAGTATCACATCGGTGCACTGCGCAACAACAACCAGCGCCAGTTCAAACTGCTGGGTGCAGACGTGGGCTTTGACTCCATCAACGACCGCCCGATGGCGGAAGAGCTGTCAAAACTGCTGAGCAAACAGAACGAACAAAACCTGCTGCCAAAAACCATTCTTTACTGCCTGAACCCGCGCGACAACGAAGTGCTGGGCACCATGATCGGTAACTTCCAGGGCGAAGGGATGCCAGGCAAGATGCAGTTTGGTTCCGGCTGGTGGTTCAACGATCAGAAAGACGGCATGGAGCGTCAGATGACGCAGCTGGCGCAGTTGGGCCTGTTGAGCCGTTTCGTGGGGATGCTGACCGACAGCCGTAGTTTCCTCTCTTATACCCGCCATGAATATTTCCGCCGCATTCTGTGCCAGATGATTGGCCGCTGGGTAGCTGCGGGTGAAGCGCCAGCCGATATCCAGCTGCTGGGCGAAATGGTGAAAAACATCTGCTTTAACAATGCGCGCGACTACTTCGCCATTGAACTGAACTAAGGCCGTTTGAGGTTGATATGCAATACATCAAGATCCATTCGCTGGATAACGTTGCCGTAGCGCTGGCGGATCTGACCGAAGGCGCGGAAGTCACCGTGGAAAACCAGACCATCACCCTGCGTCAGGCGATTGTTCGCGGGCATAAATTTGCCGTGTTCCCCATCGCGAAAGGCGAGAATGTGGTGAAGTATGGTCTGCCGATCGGTCATGCGCTGGCGGATATTGCGCCGGGTGAACATATTCATTCCCACAATACCCGCACCAATCTCAGCGATCTGGACGAGTACAGCTATCAACCTGATTTTCAGGCTGAAGAAGGGCAGGGAGAGGATCGCGATGTTCAGATCTACCGCCGTGCCAGCGGAGAAGTCGGGATCCGCAACGAACTGTGGATCCTGCCAACCGTCGGCTGCGTGAATGGGATTGCGCGTCAAATTCAGAACCGTTTTCTGAAAGAGACCAACAATGCTGAAGGTACCGACGGCGTGTTCCTGTTCAGCCACACTTATGGCTGCTCGCAGCTGGGCGACGACCACATTAACACCCGCACCATGCTGCAAAACATGGTGCGCCACCCGAATGCGGGTGCGGTGCTGGTGATTGGCCTTGGATGTGAAAACAACCAGGTCGATGCCTTCCGCGAAACGCTGGGGGATTTCGACCCTGAGCGCGTGCACTTTATGGTGTGCCAGCATCAGGACGACGAAGTGGAGGCGGGTCTCGAACAGCTGCATCAGCTGTATGAGGTGATGCGTCACGACATGCGCGAGCCGGGCAAACTGAGCGAGCTGAAGTTCGGTCTGGAGTGCGGCGGTTCTGACGGTCTGTCGGGCATCACCGCCAACCCGATGCTGGGTCGCTTCTCGGATTACATGATCACCAACGGTGGGACCACCGTGCTGACCGAAGTGCCGGAAATGTTCGGTGCGGAACGCATTCTGATGAGCCACTGCCGCGACGAAGCGACGTTTGAAAAAACCGTCACCATGGTGAACGACTTCAAACAGTATTTCATCGCGCACAATCAGCCGATTTACGAAAACCCATCACCGGGCAACAAAGCGGGCGGCATTACCACGCTCGAGGAGAAATCCCTCGGCTGTACGCAAAAAGCCGGTGCCAGCCAGGTTGTGGACGTGCTGCGCTATGGCGAACGCCTGAAAACGCACGGTCTGAATCTGCTCAGCGCGCCGGGGAACGACGCCGTCGCGACCAGTGCGCTTGCGGGCGCGGGCTGTCATATGGTGCTGTTCAGCACCGGACGCGGCACGCCGTACGGCGGTTTTGTGCCAACGGTGAAAATTGCCACCAACAGCGAGCTGGCGGCCAAGAAAAAGCACTGGATCGATTTTGACGCCGGGCAGCTGATTCACGGTAAAGCCATGCCGCAGCTGCTGAATGAGTTCATCGACACCATCGTGGAGTTTGCCAACGGCAAGCAGACCTGCAATGAGCGTAACGATTTCCGCGAGCTGGCGATTTTCAAAAGCGGCGTGACGCTGTAAGTCCATTAGCGTTAGCATAAGAAACGGCGCTTTCACTCTGAGGCGCCGTTTGTTTTTGTCTGAACAGGAAATTTTCATGACCACGTATTGGCTTGCCCAGGGCGTTGGGGTCATCGCCTTTCTGGTGGGAATCACCACCTTCATCAACCGCGACGAGCGGAAATTCAAAAAACAGCTTTCGGTCTACAGCGCCATTATCGGCGTGCATTTCTTTTTGATGGGGGCGTTTCCGGCCGGATCGAGCGCAATGCTCAACGCGGTACGAACGCTCATCACTCTGCGCACGCGCAGCCTGTGGGTCATGGCGATTTTTATCGTCCTGACAGCCGGACTGGGGCTGGCGAAATTCCATCACCCCATCGAGCTGCTGCCGGTGGCCGGCACGCTGGTGAGCACCTGGGCGCTGTTTCGCTGTAAAGGCCTGACCATGCGCTGCGTCATCTGGTGTTCCACCTGCTGTTGGGTGATCCACAATTTCTGGCTGGGCTCGATTGGCGGAACATTGATTGAGGGGAGTTTTTTGCTGATGAACGGCCTGAATATTATCCGCTTCTGGCGGATGCAGCGGCGGGGAATCGATCCGTTTAAAGTGGAAAAAGCGGTGCAGGAAGAGAGCCCCTCCGTCCGCTGACGGAAGGGCGAGGGCGCACTTACTGCGCCTGTTGTTTCTTATCGTTCTGGTGGTTAACCCAGGCGTTAATGATCAGCGTCAGCGCCAGAATACCAAATACCACGCCCAGCGAGACGGCGATCGGGATATGGTAGAAATCGACGATCAGCATCTTGATACCGATAAACACCAGGATGATCGACAGCCCGTATTTCAGCATCGAGAAGCGCTCCGCCACGCCGGCCAGCAGGAAGTACATCGCACGCAGACCGAGGATCGCAAACAGGTTAGACGTCAAGACGATGAACGGGTCGGTGGTCACCGCGAAGATAGCCGGAATACTGTCGACCGCGAAGATCACGTCGCTCAGTTCAACCAGAATCAGCACCAGCAGCAGCGGCGTGGCAAACAGCAGGCCGTTCTTACGCACGAAGAAGTGCTCGTTGTCGATGGTGTCGGTCATGCGCAGATGCCCACGGATCCATTTCACCAGCGGCTTCTCGCCAATCCCCGTTTCATCCTCTTTCGCCAGCGCCATTTTCACACCGGTGAAGAGCAGGAACGCGCCGAAGACATACAGCAGCCATTCGAATTGCGTAATCAGCCAGCTACCGGCAAAGATCATCACCGTACGCAGAATAATTGCGCCCAGCACGCCGTAGACCAGCACGCGACGCTGCAACGCAGCAGGCACCGCAAAATAGCTGAACAGCATCAGCCAGACAAAGACGTTATCAACGGCGAGGGCTTTTTCAATCAGATAGCCCGTGAGGAAGGCCAGCGCCTGCGGGTCGGCCACCGCGCGGCCTTCCGTTGACGCCAGATACCACCAGAACGCGGCGCAGAACAGCAGAGAGAGCGTAACCCACACCAGCGACCAGGCCGCGGCCTGTTTCATGGTCATGCCATGTGCGCCGCGACGGCCCTGTAAAAAGAGGTCGATCGCCAGCATGATGACCACCACGACTGCGAAACCGCCCCATAACATTGGAGTGCCGACAGAGTGCATAGAGATTTTTCCTTCCATAAAAACAAAAACGGCCAACGTCAGAAGACGATAGCCGTTGCGTTATTTATGCAGGGACCTCGCCTTCCGGCAAGGTCTCACTTACAACCAAAAAGAACACATCTCGTGACTCTTTTTCGTTGCCCGGCGACCGGATGCGGTATTGCACGCATCGTAATGACGACCCACCGGCAATGAAGTTACTCCCCTTTGCAGGTAACAAAATATGTCAGGACACGGTTTTCGTCAATGCCCTTAACGATTCTATTACACAGCTTTACGCGAGCGCTGTCGTGCTCACGTCATCCGCAGGGAACACCACGCCGGTTTGACGGCGGATTTCGGTCTGCAGTTTCGCCGTCGTGCGGCTCACGGCAAGCCCTGGGTGGTTCACTTCATTGGTCTCTACCAGACGTGCGAACACCTCTGCCTCATACAGCATAGTGTTAATATGCTGAGGTTGCGTCAGCTCCTGGGCCTTACCGCCACGCGGGATAAAGCTGACTTTCTGACACTCCGAGATCTTCTCAACCACCAGTGCGCCATTTTCGCCCTGAATCTCACTCGGCAGCACAGAATCACTGACTTTGGAGTGCTGAAGCGTGACGCTGAAATCGCCGTAATCCAGCACCACAACGCCATGAGCATCGACACCGCTGTCGAGCAGGCTGGCGGTCGCGATCACGCCGTGCGGCTCGCCCCACAGGGCCACCGCAGAGGCCAGACAGTAAAAGCCAATATCCATAATCGAGCCGTTCGAGAAGGTCGGATTAAAGGTATTAGGGTTTTCGCCGTCCAGATAGCGCTGGTAGCGCGAGGAGTACTGGCAGTAATTGATAAAGGCTTTGCGCACTTTGCCAAGCTTCGGCAATGATTGCTGCAACAGCAGGAAGTTCGGCAGGCTGGCGGTTTTAAACGCTTCGAACAGCACCACCTGGTTTTCCCGCGCCAGCTGAATGGCAGCTTCCACTTCCTGAATATTGGACGCCAGAGGCTTCTCGCAAATCACATGTTTTTTGTGGGCGAGGAACTGCAGCGTTTGCGGGGAGTGAAGCGAATTCGGGCTGGCGATATACACCGCGTCAATGGCATCGCTCTGCGCCATCTCCTCAAGGGAGGTAAACAGATGCTCGACAGGATAATCGTTAGCAAAAGTCTGCGCCTGTTCAAGGCTGCGGGAATAGACGGCGGTGAGTTTGAATTTGCCGGTTTCATGGGCGGCGTCGACGAACTGGCGCGTGATCCAGTTCGTGCCTATAACTGCGAAACGTATCATAAACGTTCACGTACTCCGTAACGGGGAACCTTTTGTCACTTTAGCACGCACACATGACAAAACCAGTGCGTTAACCCTCATTACTCTTTAACGATAAATGCGTAAGCCACAGGCGCGTATCAAACTCCAGCTGGTGGTATTGCGGTTCCATGTGGCAGCACAAGGCGTAGAAGGCTTTGTCGTGCTCTTTTTCTTTCAGATGCGCCAGCTCATGCACCACGATCATCCGTAAAAAAGCCTCCGGCGCATTGCGAAACACGGTGGCGACGCGGATCTCGGCTTTGGCTTTCAGCTTTCCACCCTGCACGCGGGACACGGCGGTGTGCAAACCCAGCGCGTTTTTCAGCACGTGGATCTTGTTGTCATACATCACTTTATTGATGGGCGGGGCGTTACGCAGAAACTGACTTTTCAGATCCTGGGTGTACTGCCAAAGTGCTTTATCCGTCGCGAAGCTGTGTGTTCCTGGATAACGTTTTTCAAGAACGCTGCCCAGGCGCTGTTCGGCAATTAAGGTGCGGACCTGGGAAAGTAAGTTCTCCGGATAACCCTGGAGATAACTAAGATTGCTCATCAACGCTCCACCTGAATAATAAAAAGGGTATACTCACGCACCCTTTTCAGGGATAACGCCAAATTTTACCACTCAGGAGGGCCGATGAGCCACTTAGACAACGGTTTCCGTTCACTCAATCTTAAACGTTTCCCGGAAACGGACGACGTTAACCCGCTTCAGGCGTGGGAAGCGGCGGATGAATATCTGCTGCAACAGTTGGATGACACTGAAATTGTCGGCCCGGTTCTGATCCTGAATGACACCTTTGGTGCGCTGGGTTGCGCGCTGGCCGAACACACACCTTACAGCATCGGCGATTCCTATTTGAGCGAGCTTGCGACCCGTGAAAACCTGCGTCACAACGAGATTGCGGAATCGAGCGTTAAGTTCCTCGACAGCACGGCAGAGTACCCGCAAGCACCGGGCGTTGTGCTGATCAAGATCCCTAAAACGTTGGCCCTGCTGGAGCAGCAGCTGCGCGCGCTGCGTCATGTTGTGACACCGGAAACGCGGATTATTGCGGGCGCCAAAGCGCGTGATATTCACAACTCGACTCTTGAGCTGTTCGAAAAGGTTCTGGGTCCTACCACGACGACGCTGGCGTGGAAAAAAGCCCGTCTGATTAACTGCACATTCAGCAATCCTGAGCTGAAAGACGCGCCAGAAACCCTGAGCTGGAAGCTGGAAGGAACGAACTGGACCATTCATAACCATGCGAACGTCTTCTCGCGCACGGGGCTGGATATCGGCGCGCGCTTCTTCCTGGAACATCTGCCGGATAATCTGGAAGGCGAAATCGTCGATCTCGGCTGCGGTAACGGTGTTGTCGGCCTGACCCTGCTTGAGAAAAACCCGGAAGCCAGCGTGATCTTCACCGATGAATCGCCGATGGCCGTGGCCTCAAGCCGCCTGAACGTTGAAACCAACATGCCGGAAGCGTTGGATCGCTGCGAGTTTATGATCAACAACGCGCTGTCGGGCGTTGAGCCATTCCGCTTTAACGCGGTGGTGTGCAACCCGCCGTTCCACCAGAAACATGCCCTCACGGATAACGTGGCCTGGGAAATGTTCCACCACGCGCGTCGTTGCCTGAAAATTAACGGTGAGCTGTACATCGTGGCGAACCGCCACCTCGACTACTTCCACAAGCTGAAGAAGATCTTCGGTAACTGCTCTACGGTCGCCACCAATAACAAATTTGTGGTGCTGAAAGCCGTGAAGCTGGGGCGTCGTCGCTAAGCCGGCTGTGCTGCGACGGTAATGCCCGGTAGCGCTATGTTTACCGGGCGTACATTACCTAGATTTCCAGCGCCAGACGGGTTCCCTGCGCAATCGCGCGCCGGGCGTCCAGCTCCATCGCCACATCGCACCCGCCAATCAAATGCACCGTTTTTCCGGCCTCGCGCAGCGGATCGGCCAGATCGCGTTTCGGCTCCTGCCCGGCACATAAAATCACATGATCCACGCGTAGCACCTGCGGTTCACCGGCAAGGGTGATGTACAGCCCTGCATCGTCGATCTTCTGATAACTCACCGCCGGGATCATCTTCACGCCGCGAGAAAGCAGCGTCGCGCGATGGATCCAGCCGGTAGTTTTCCCCAGCCCATCGCCCGGTTTGCTGGCTTTGCGCTGGAGCATCACAATCTGGCGCGGGCTTTTCGGCAGCTGCGGCCCTTCCGGTCGCAGTCCGCCGGACTGTTTCAGGCTGGTGTCGATACCCCATTCCACGCAAAACTCGGCGATGTTCTGGCTGGTCGCTTCGCCCGGCTGGCTTAAATACATGGCCGTATCAAAGCCGATGCCGCCGCAGCCGATAATTGCCACCCGTTCGCCGACCGGGACTTTGTCGCGCAGCACGTCGAGATAACTCAACACTTTTGGATGATCGACCCCTTCGATCGCGGGTGTGCGTGGGGCGATCCCGCTGGCGAGGATCACTTCGTCATACGCCGCCAGATCCTCCGCGCGGACAAACTGATTGAGCCGCAGATCCACGCCCGTCAGGGCGATCATTCGGCGGTAATAGCGCAGAGTTTCGTAAAACTCCTCTTTGCCGGGGATCTGTTTGGCGATATTAAACTGCCCGCCGATCTCCGCCAGCGCGTCAAACAGCGTCACCGAATGGCCGCGCGCCGCGGCATTTACCGCGAATGCCAGTCCCGCAGGGCCTGCGCCGACCACGGCCAGTCGTTTGATTTTCACCGCAGGCACAATCGGCATTTTGGTTTCATGACAGGCGCGCGGATTGACGAGGCACGAGGTGACTTTACCGACGAAGATCTGATCCAGGCACGCCTGGTTACAGCCAATACAGGTATTGATCTCATCCGCGCGGCCGCTCTGCGCTTTGGAAAGCAGCTCGGCATCGGCGAGGAACGGACGGGCCATCGACACCATATCCGCATCGCCTTTTGCCAGCACATCATCTGCAACCTGCGGATCGTTAATGCGGTTGGTGGTGACCAGCGGGATCGACACCTTGCCCTTCAGCTTGCGCGTTACCCAGCTAAACGCTGCGCGCGGGACCGGCGTGGCAATCGTAGGGATACGCGCCTCGTGCCAGCCGATGCCAGTATTGATGATGGTCGCGCCTGCCGCTTCGATGGCCTGCGCCAGCTGGAGGGTCTCCTCGAATGTGCCACCGCCTTCGACCAGATCGAGCATCGACAGGCGGAACACGATAATAAAATCAGCCCCGGCGCGCTCGCGCACGGCGCGTACCACTTCCACGGCAAACCGCATCCGGCGGGGATAATCGCCGCCCCATTCGTCGTCGCGCTGGTTCGTGCGTGCGGCCAGAAACTCGTTAATCAGATAGCCTTCGGAGCCCATGATCTCTACGCCGTCGTAGCCTGCTTCACGCGCCAGCGCGGCGCAGCGGGCGAAGTCATCGATCAAGGCGAGGATCTCTTCGTGGGTGAGGGCGTGCGGCTTAAAGCGGTTAATCGGCGCCTGTATGGCGGAAGGGGCCACCAGATGCGGCTGATAGCTGTAGCGCCCGGTGTGCAGGATCTGCAGGGCGATTTTACCGCCCTCTTTATGCACCGCATCGGTGACAAGCCGGTGATGGGGCAACTGGCTGGCATCGTTCAACACCGCGCCACCTTCCATGCCTACACCCGAGGGGGCAGGGGCGACACCGCCGGTGACAATCAGCGCCACGCCGTGACGCGCACGTTCGGCGTAAAACGCCGCCAGACGCTCTGCGCCGTCAGGATGCTCCTCCAGACCGGTATGCATAGAGCCCATCAACACGCGGTTTTTGAGCGTAGTAAACCCCAGATCGAGGGGGGCAAAAAGCGACGGATAGCGGCTCATAATCTCTTCCAGTGTAAAATTATTGTTATGTGGTCGGATGAGTTACTAATTTAGCCACTCGCGGGCAAAAGAGGAAAAGAGGTGTGTGATGAATGTGATGGGATTCAAAGATTAGGAGTGCTGTTACTCGTTCGGAAGTATTGTAACAACATACAAATGCACATTCAGAATGTGAGATTGGGTACTTTTTTTTTAGAAAAACATGATTAAATGCACTTCATGTAATGGTGATAACTTGTTGTTATTCAAGGAGGAAATCATAATGGAGTATCCATCAAAATTATCAATAGATTGTCCCTGTACTCTGTTTAAAACGATCAACCCATTTAATGATTATTCTGCGGATGATATGCAATGTGGGGATATGAATGAGCAGCAGTTAAGATCACTTGGGTTGCACGATATCTCAGGCCAGGTGGACCCCTATCGGCTAATTTGCTACGACGTTCCGATCGTACCAACGATATTTGGTGGGTACACTTCCCCCTCCGATGGAAGAAAAGTGTCTCACGAAGAATGCGTTAATATTTTATTCACTGAAATGATTGAACTTTCAAATGAATTTTCGCGCATAGGAAAATATCAGCATCTAATTAAAGAGATGATCTCTCATTTTAGATATGGTGATGGAAAACCTTTTTATAGCACATCTCTTAATGTTGCGTTCGAAAACCGTGTGAATGACCCAAAACCTAACAGTTCAATATCAATAATAAAGAGCACCATTGAGGATAAAACTGGTGCTGGTTTTTTCTGGAATGCATATACACCACTCGAGGATAGTATTGCATTAGCACTTCATGATTCAATTTTACCAAAATTCAACCAAGTGCAAGACAACATTAATGGTCTTGGAATAACGGTGCATGATATCCATGCTCAGAAGATAACGCTTCTATTCATTGAAAAATATGCAATAGGATGGGAGGCTGAAATTCTCTTTGAGGCACAGGACCACTTTGGTCTCGATTGTACTGATATTAAAAGTGAATTTTATAGCCAGTTCCGTTTTTTTCGCATCTGGTTCTTTCTTCAACGGCATAAAGATTTCGCCTTTCGACCTTTCTTTACGAATTTTTCAGCGTTTGCAAGAATTGGAAGTTATCAATGAAAAATAAAAAAAAGCGATTTATTGGCATTTTTATTATTATTGCAATGTGTAATCTTTGGTCGCTTCGGCCAGTTAAAATATTACATGTTTATTCTGACTTCAATTCTTCTGTCTTCGTTGTAGTTGATCATTTACCATGGGCTGACAGTGATAAAATTGGTTGGTTTTTATCACGAAGGGAAAAATTAATGAATGATTATCCTTTAATCGATGGTATTCCTCATTCTTATTATATTATGGATGTAGGTGAAGGATTTACAAATTATAAAGAGAACCCGAAGGAAGATCTATTGTGTTTTTCAATGGGAAAGAATGAGCATAATTGTATTATTAAAAATTATCCGATGGTTATGAGTGAACGGCCCTATGAAAATATTCATTTTCAGATATCTTCTGAATGGGCAGTTTATAATTATGAATTAACTCCAGAAGGCAAAATTGAATATAGCCATAGAGAGAGGTAGGCCGGATAAGCGCATCGCTATCCGGCCCGTTTTTATGGTGCAACAGCCCGCACAAGCCCCGGGGCCTGCCACATCGACGTGGTCAGCCCGCTGTCGACCAGCCCTAGCTGGTCGGCGTACACCGCCTGCCATTTCTGCATCATGCCGTCGTACAGTTCGCGGTGTTCTGGGTTGGGGGTAAATTCCCGGCTCCAGCGCACCAGTTTTTCCCCCGTCGATGCCATATCGGCATACAACCCGGCACCGGTGCCCGCTGCAATGGCGCAGCCCAGCGCGGTCGCCTCTTTGACTTCCGGCACGCGCACCGGCAGCCCGGTGACGTCGCTTAAAATCTGGCTCCAGAGCGCGCCTTTTGCGCCGCCGCCTGCAAACACCAGGCTCTCAAACGTTACGCCGGAAAAGTGCGAAATCTGCGCCAGATTACAGGCGGAGACAATCGCCGCATTCTCTTCCAGCGCGCGGAACAGCGTGGCTTTATTGCATTTTTCCGGATCGATGGAGAGATTGATAAACGACGGTGCGGCGTGGTACCACTGCTTAAAATGCATCGCATCGGAAAAGATTGGCATCACGCCGTGCGATCCCGCCGGAACGCGGGCTGCCATCTCTTCAAGCAGGGCGTAAGTGTCCATCCCCATCCGCTCGGCAATGAGTTTCTCTTCAGCGCAAAATGCGTCGCGGAACCAGCGCATCGTCAGCCCGGTGAAGAAGCTGATGGATTCCGCCTGCGCCATACCGGGTATCACGTGCGGATTAACGCGAATATTCATCTCCGGATCGGTGCGCACCTGCGGCAAATTCACCACCTGCTGCCAGAACGTTCCGCCCAGCACCGCGGTTTGCCCGGCGCGGACCACACCCAGCCCCAGACAGCCCAGTTGCACGTCGCCACCGCCCATTACCACCGGCGTGCCTTCGCGCAGCCCACTCTGTTGTGCGGCCTCACGGGTCACCGCTCCCAGCACCGTGCCCGTCTCTTTGACAGGGGAGAGAATATCGGCCCGCAGCCCGGCCATATCCAGCAGAGCAGGGCGCCAGTCGCGGCTGAAGAGATCAAGCATCCCGGTAGTGCCTGCATTGGAAGGGTCCACCGCCAGCTCGCCCGAAAGCTTCGCCGCCAGCCAGTCGCTGATCATGGTGATGGTCGCCGCCTTGCGATAGATATCCGGACGATGGTGCGCCAGCCACAGCAGGCGCGGCATGGCGCTCAGGGCCAGCGTCTGGCCGGAGACGTCATACACTTCGGATTCAAAACGGTAGTCGTGGATCTCTTTGAGTTCAGCCACTTCCCGGCTGGCGCGGGCATCGACGTTAGCGCAGGCCCAGATGGCATCGCCGTTGCGGTCGTAAAGCACGATCCCCTCGCGCATCGAACAGCAGGCGACGGACTGGATATCCGCTGCGCTCAGGTGCGCGCGCTCCAGCGCCTGGTGAATGCACTGGCAGGCCAGCCGCCAGTTGGTGTCGAGATCGAACTCCATCGAGCCTGGCACATTCTCCACGCTCAGGTGTTTCCACTCCGCCTGGCCGACGGCGACCTGGTTGCCCTGCAAATCAAATACAACGGCGCGAACGCTTCCCGTCCCTGCATCTAACGCTAAAAGGTAACTCATGAGCTTGCCTCGTGTTGGCACGGGGCAAGTGGCTTATTTCGCCAGGGCAAGCACCGCGCGGGCTGTCGTCTCTTCCGTCACCAGGCCATTAATAAGTCGACCTTTCAGTGCGGCGTAAATCGCATCTGCTTTCTCTTCCCCTCCGGCCACGCCGACGATGGTTGGCAACTGCGCCAGTTCATCGAGCGTGACGCCGAGCAATTCCTGATGAATCTCCAGGTCGGGCACCCGTTCGCCTGCGGCATTGAGGAAATAGCCGAGGATATCGCCGACCGCACCTTTGCGCGCATACATGAGCTGCTCGCCTTCGCTGATATAGCCCGAGCGCAAAATGGTGGCGTCACGGCGCTGATTCACGGAGCCAATGCCCACCACGGCGGCGTCGGCGGCGGTGGCGGCGAGGATCACGTCCCGCACGCTGGCTTCGCGTTTTAAAATGCCGGCAACGTCTGCCGATGAAACCCGCAGCGGGGCCGGAATCATGCTGATGCTACAGGCCGCATCCAGCTGACCGATGCCGGTCATATAAGGGCCCACGCCGCCGGAAAGCGTCACCAGCCGCACCTGCTGTGAGCTAATAAAGCCGCTTAAGTGCTGAATGCAGCTCATGGTCGCTTCACCAAATCCCACCGCCAGCAGCTGTCCCGGTTCCAGTAACCCCATCAGCGACTGCGCTGCGCCAATCCCCAGCCGCACGTTCATCGGTGCAGTATTCAGGGCTGGCACCACGCGAACCATTTTCAGGTTAAAGCGCTGTTGTAGCTCAGTCTCAAGCGCCAGACACCCCTCATAGCGGGAATTTATCTGTACGCGGATCACCCCAGACTGACGCCCTTTTTCCAGTAAACGGGAGATCTTCAGGCGCGGCAGCCCTAAGCGCTCGCCAATATCGTTCTGCGTCAGGCCGTCGTGGTAGTAACACCACGCCACCCTGGCGACCAGTTCTTCCTCTGCCAGCGCCAGTCCGGCAAACCGACTCTCTTCGGCAGTGCGTTTATCGCCCATATTTGAACTCTTATAAAAATTTAGATCATATGTTCGCTCAGACGCGGGCAGAAAGTGTGAGCCACGCGGCAAAACGGATCTTTAAAGAAACAACGCAGAGTTATCAGGATCTGAATCGATAAAACTGTGATCCCTGCACGGTTGTAAATATAGTTCACCGTCTACGCTTTTGAACATTATTAAATCAAAAAATCATTTGTTCAATAGCGGAGCGATGATGACAGTCCTGATCGAAGCGCGTGATATCCACAAGCAGTTCTCCGGCGTACCGGTGCTGAAAGGCATTGATTTCACGCTGCTATCCGGTCAGGTCCATGCTCTGATGGGCGGCAACGGCGCGGGAAAATCGACGCTGATGAAAATTATCGCTGGGGTGGAAACGCCCGACGGCGGTGAACTTTATGTTGAAGGCAAGCCATTTGCGCGCCTTAAGCCCGGCCAGGCACACCAGCTGGGGATCTACCTGGTGCCGCAGGAGCCGATGCTGTTTCCCAATCTCACCGTGCGCGAGAACATCCTCTTTCGTCTGCCGCGCGGAACGCAACACGAAAAACGCCTCGCCGATAAACTCCAGCAGCTGCAGTGTCAGCTGAATCTCGACGCCGCTGCCAGCACCCTCGAAGTAGCGGATCAGCAGATGGTGGAGATCCTGCGCGGATTAATGCGTGAGGCGAAGATCCTGATCCTCGATGAACCGACCGCTTCACTCACGCCGGGGGAAACGGAACGCCTGTTCCGCCAGATCCGCGCATTGCAGGATCTCGGGGTCGGCATCGTGTTTATCTCTCACAAATTGCCGGAGATCCGCCAGCTCGCCAGCCACATCTCGGTGATGCGCGACGGGGCGGTGGTGTTGAGCGGCGAAACCTCGGCCTATGACGACAGCGCCTTAATCGCCGCCATGACGCCGGTCAGCCGCGAGCACGCACTAAGCGATACGCAAAAACTGTGGCTGGCGCTGCCGGGCAATCGCCGCACGCAGGCGCAGGATTTCCCGGTGCTGCGGGTGGAAGATCTGACGGGCGAAGGCTTTATCGATCTCAATGTCGAGATCTACGCCGGGGAGATCGTCGGCCTCGCCGGGCTGGTGGGATCCGGGCGCACCGAGTTCGCGGAGACGCTCTACGGGCTGCGGCCTGCACGCGGTGGGCGGATCTGGCTGGAGAACCAGGAGATCGGCGGCGATTCCGTCCTGTCGCGTCTCGCCAAAGGGCTGGTCTATCTCCCGGAGGACAGGCAAGTTTCCGGATTGTTTCTCGATGCGCCCATCCGCTGGAACACCGTGGCGCTGAATGAGCCGTCCCTCTGGCAGCAGCGCAAGCGCGAAGCGGCGGTGGTGGAGCGTTACCACCGGGCGCTTGGGATCAAGCTCAACCACCCGGATCAAACCGTGCGCACGCTCTCCGGCGGCAATCAGCAGAAGGTGCTACTGGCCCGCTGTCTGGAAGCCAATCCGCTGCTGCTGATCGTGGATGAGCCGACGCGCGGCGTCGATGTTTCGGCGCGCGCGGACATTTATCAGCTGATCAAAAGCGTGGCGGCGCAGAACGTGGCGGTGCTGATGATCTCCAGCGATCTCGATGAATTTCCGGGTCTCGCTGACCGCGTGCTGGTGATGCATCAGGGCGTGCTCAGCGGTGAACTGCCGCGCCACGCCGTCAGCCTCGACCGGATGATGGCGCTGGCCTTTGGAGGACAATCATGAAGACGTTACTGAAGAACCGCGAGCTGAGCGCCTTTCTCGCCATTCTGGCGCTGTTCGGCGTGCTGGTGGCGCTTAATCCGGCGTATTTGAGCTTTCAGACGCTGGGGATGATTTTCGCCAGTTCGCAAATCCTGATCCTGCTGGCTCTGGGCGCGACGCTGGTGATGCTGACGCGCAACATTGATGTGTCGGTTGGCTCGACGGTCGGGCTGTGTGCGATTGCCGTCGGCGTGGCGCTTAACAACGGCTACAGCCTGCCGGTGTCGATGCTTTTTGCGGTCGCCATTGGCGCGCTGGCCGGGGCCTTTAACGGCCTGCTGGTGGTTGGGCTGCGTATTCCGGCGATTGTCGCCACTCTCGGCACGCTGGGGCTATATCGCGGGGCGATGCTGTTGTGGACCGGCGGGAAGTGGATCGAAGGATTACCGTCGAGCCTGAAAGCCCTGTCGGAACCTGTCGCCGTCGGTGTTTCGCCGCTGGGTATGGTGGTGCTGTTTCTGGCGCTGATTGGCGCGTGGACGTTGTCGCGCACCGCGTCTGGCCGTGATTTTTACGCCGTGGGCGATAACCTGGCCGCTGCGCGTCAGCTCGGTGTGGCGGTAAACCGCACCCGGATGATCGCGTTTACCCTCAACGGCGTGCTGGCCGCCTGCGCCGGGATCGTCTTTGCGTCGCAGATCGGTTTTGTACCGAATCAGACCGGCAGCGGGCTGGAGATGAAAGCCATCGCCGCGTGCGTGCTGGGCGGAATCTCCCTTCTCGGCGGAACCGGCACGCTGATTGGCGCGTTTCTCGGCGCCTTCTTCCTCACACAAATCGACACCGTGCTGGTGCTATTCAAGCTCCCGGCCTGGTGGAATGACTTTATCGCCGGGCTGGTCTTGCTCGGTGTGCTGGTCCTCGACGGGCGTCTGCGTCAGGCGCTGGCGCGTCATCAGCGCGCGCTGAAGTACAGCCGTTTCCAGCCCGGCAACAAAGGGGGAAAGCACGTCACCCCGTTTCCGAAACGCAAAAAAGAGGTGGCGTAAATGAAGCTTAACTGGGAAAGCGCGCTGCTGATTTTACTGGTGCTGGAGATCCTGCTGTTCGGGGCCATCAACCCACGGATGCTGGATATCAACATGCTGCTGTTCAGCACCAGCGATTTCATCTGCATCGGCATTGTGGCGCTGCCGCTGACACTGGTGATCATCAGCGGCGGGATTGATATTTCGCTCGGCTCGACCATTGGCTTGTGCGCGATTGCGCTGGGCGTAATGATGCAGGCCGGCTGGCCCATGACGCTGGCGATACCGCTCACGCTGGTGCTCGGCCTGCTGTGTGGCCTGTTTAACGCGGCGCTGATCCACTACACCGGCATCAGCCCGCTGGTGATTACCCTCGGTACGCTCTACCTCTACGGCGGCGGGGCGCTGCTGCTCTCCGGCATGGCAGGCGCGACCGGCTACGAAGGCATCGGCGGCTTCCCGGACAGCTTTACCGCCTTCGCCAATCTGACGCTGTTCGGCCTGCCGATCCCGCTGGTGTTGTTCGCGGTGATTACCTTCTTCTTCTGGCTGATCACCCATCGCGGGCGCTTTGGTCGGCACCTGTTTTTGATTGGGCAAAACCCGCGTGCGGCACGCTACGCCGCCCTGTCGGTGAACGGGATGCCGTATGCGTTGTACGGGCTGGTGGGCGTGGCGTCGGCGATCGCCGCGCTGGTGATGGTCTCCTATTTCGGCTCGGCGCGCTCCGATCTGGGGCGTGACCTGCTGATGCCCGCGCTCACGGCGGCGGTGCTCGGCGGGGCGAATATTTATGGCGGTTCAGGTTCGGTTGTGGGTACAGCGCTGGCGGCATTGCTAGTGGGGTATCTGCAGCAGGGTTTACAGATGGTCGGCATCCCCAACCAGGTGTCGAGCGCGCTGTCAGGGGCGCTGTTGGTTGTGGTGGTGATGGGACGTTCGCTGAGTCTGCACCGTGAATGGCTGCGCACTCTTCTCACAAAAAATACCCGGAGCGTAAGATGAAAACAAAACTGATAGTCCTGGCGATGGCGTTAAGCTTTGCCTCGGCGCAGGCCGCCGAACGGATTGCGTTCATTCCTAAACTGGTAGGCGTCGGCTTCTTTACCAGCGGCGGGAACGGCGCAAAAGAGGCGGGTAAAGATTTGGGCGTGGATGTCACCTACGATGGCCCGACCGAACCGAGCGTCTCCGGCCAGGTGCAGCTCATCAACAACTTCGTCAACCAGGGCTTCAACGCCATTATCGTCTCCGCCGTATCGCCGGACGGACTCTGCCCGGCGCTGAAACGCGCGATGCAGCGCGGCGTGAAAGTGCTGACCTGGGATTCCGACACCAAACCTGAATGCCGCAGCATCTATATCAACCAGGGTACGCCGGAGCAGCTCGGCAGCCTGCTGGTGGATATGGCCGGAAAACAGGTCACGAAACCGGACGCCAAAGTCGCGTTCTTCTACTCCAGCCCAACCGTGACGGACCAGAACCAGTGGGTGAAAGAGGCGAAGGCCAAAATCGAGAAAGACCACCCGCAGTGGCAAATCGTCACCACCCAGTTTGGCTATAACGACGCGACCAAATCCCTGCAAACCGCCGAGGGGATCTTAAAAGCCTACCCGGATCTGGATGCGATCATCGCGCCGGATGCTAACGCGCTGCCAGCGGCGGCGCAGGCGGCGGAGAATCTCAAGCGCGAAGGGGTAGCGATTGTCGGTTTTAGTACGCCGAACGTCATGCGTCCGTACGTCGAGCGCGGCACGGTAAAAGCCTTCGGCCTGTGGGATGTGGTCCAGCAGGGCAAAATTGCGGTCAATGTCGCCGATCATTTGCTGAAAAAAGGCGATCTTAACGTGGGCGACAGCGTGGATGTGAAAGGCATCGGCGTGCTGAAAGTCGAGCCTAACAGCGTGCAGGGTTATCAGTATGAGGCGAAGGGGAACGGCATCGTGCTGCTGCCGGAGCGCGTGGTGTTCACTAAAGAGAACATTGATAAATACAACTTCTGACGGGGGAGAACATGGCTGATTTAGATGACATCAAAGACGGAAAAGATTTCGGTATCGGCACGCCGCAGCAGAACGTGCCCTTTACCCTGAAGGGCTGCGGCGCGCTGGACTGGGGGATGCAGTCCCGGCTTGCGCGCATCTTCAACCCGAAAAGTAATCGCACCGTGATGCTCGCCTTCGACCACGGCTATTTCCAGGGGCCGACCACCGGGCTTGAGCGTATCGACCTGTCGATTGCTCCGCTGTTTGCCGAAACCGACGTGCTGATGTGTACCCGCGGGATTTTGCGAAGCACCGTTCCGCCAGCCACCAACAAACCGGTGGTGCTGCGCGCGTCGGGCGGTAACTCGATTCTGGGCGAGCTGTCGAACGAGTGCGTGGCGGTGGCAATGGAGGATGCGCTGCGCCTGAACGCCTGCGCGGTAGCGGCGCAGGTGTATATCGGCAGCGAGTTTGAGCACCAGTCCATCAACAACATTATCAAGCTGGTGGATGCGGGCAATCGCTACGGCATTCCGACCCTGGCAGTGACCGGCGTCGGGAAAGAGATGGCCCGTGACGCGCGCTATTTCTCGCTCGCCAGCCGTATTGCCGCCGAAATTGGCGCGCAGTTCGTCAAAACCTATTTCGTGGAAGAGGGCTTCGAAAAAGTCACCGCCAGCTGTCCGGTACCGATTGTGATCGCCGGGGGTAAAAAGCTGCCCGAACACGAAGCGCTGGAGATGTGTTTCCGCGCCATCGATCAGGGGGCGTCGGGCGTGGATATGGGGCGCAACATCTTCCAGTCCAGCGCACCGCTGGCGATGCTGAAGGCAGTGAAGAAAGTGGTTCACGAGAACATGAGCGCCCGCGAGGCGTTCCAGTTCTGGCAGGAAGAGAAACAGGGAGAGGTGAAATGAATGTGACGTTAGTGGAAATCAATATTAAACCGGAGCGCGTGGATGAGTTTCTGGAGGTGTTTCGCGCCAATCATGAGGGCGCCATTCAGGAGCCGGGAAATCTGCGTTTTGACGTGCTGCAGGACCCGCGAGTAAAAACCCGGTTCTTTATCTACGAGGCATACAAAGACGAAGAGGCGGTGCTGGCGCATAAGAAGACGCCGCACTATCTGGCCTGCGTGGAGAAACTCGAAGCGCTGATGTCGGAGCCGAGGAAGAAGCGGAGCTTTGTCGGGTTAATGCCGGCGTAAAAATCGCCGGAGGCACTGCGATTTACCCGGCCTACCGATTGCGTAGGCCGGATAAGTGCAGCGCTATCCGGCGAGAGAGTGGTCGTTACGCCTCTTCCACACTCACCCTCATTGCCGCCAGCGCCTTGCGGGCCGCTTTTAATACGGCTTCGCACTGCTCAATGGTCAGCGTCAGCGGGGGTTCGATACGGATGGTTTTCGAGTTGTTCAACGTCCCGGCCACCAACACGCGCTGGCGGAACATCTCGCTTGCGAAGTTGTAGCCGATTTCGTTATCCACAAACTCGATGGCCATCAGCATCCCTTTGCCGCGTGCATCCTGCACCAGATCCGGATACTCACGCCCTAACTGCAGGAAACCGTCCAGCAACATATCGCCTTTCTGCTCTGCCTGTGCGGGCAGGTTCTGCTCCAGCAGCACGTTGATGGTGGCCAGCGCGGCCGCACAGGCCAGCGGGTTACCGCCAAAGGTGGTGGTATGCAGGAACGGATTATCGAACAGTACCGAGAACACCTCTTCGGTGGCAACGGTTGCACCAATCGGCATCACGCCGCCGCCGAGGGCTTTCGCCAGGCACAGGATGTCCGGCTGCACGTTCTCATGCTCGCAGGCAAACATCTTGCCGGTGCGCCCCATTCCGGTCTGCACTTCATCCAGAATCAGCAGCGCGCCAAACTCGTCGCACAGCTTACGTACCGCAGGAAGATAGCCCTGCGGTGGCAGGATCACTCCGCCTTCGCCCTGAATCGGTTCGAGGATCACCGCAGCCACGTCGTCGCCGGTTTTACGGCACTCGGAGAGCACGGTACGCATCGCGTTAATATCACCGAACGGCACGTGGCGGAAGCCCGGCAGCAGCGGCATAAAGGGTTTGCGGAATGTCGATTTTGCCGTTGCCGACAGTGCGCCCAGCGACTTGCCGTGGAACGCGCCCGTGGTCGCGATAAAGGTAAATTTCCCGCGCGGCGACTGGTACGCTTTGGCGAGTTTCAGCGCCGCTTCGACCGACTCCGTGCCGCTATTGCAGAAGAAGCTGTATTTCAGCTTGCCGGGCGTTAATGCTGCCAGCGTTTTTGCAAGCATGGCGCGAAGCGGGTCGAGCAGCTCCTGGCTGTGAAGGGGTTGTTTCTCGAGTTGATTCTGTACGGCGGAAACCACAGTTGGATTACGGTGCCCCACGTTGAAAATTCCAAAACCACCCAGGCAATCTATAAACTCCTGTCCCTGGGTGTCGACAAGCGTATTTAGACTTCCCGCTTGCCACTCTACGGCTCCGTAATCCCCGCCAGCGGTAACAGATTTTCGGTACTCTAAAAATCCCGGATTCACATGTTCTTTAAAGTAATCAATCACCTCTCGATTAAGTTGTTTCATCTCCTCATGGTCAAGCGTTCGCTTTTCGATGAGATTCAGTGCGTGCGCGGTACAGGCGAGAGCCGAGGCGCTGGAAGGTAACCTGTTCAAAATGAGCTCCGGGGGATCGCGTATCACATGATACTGAATTAATTATTGCAGGGATTACGCCACTTCCCGTGACTTAACGAAAATCGGGATAAATGCCAGGTCAACATAATGTTGTGCAAAATTTAATCGCGCCGGAAGAAAAGATACGCGCTTTGCCGCTGGGCTATCTGGCCTGGCGAGTGCCCTGGAATTCGTCAATTGCACCCTTGTAGTGCATGGCCTGCCACTTAAGGAGGCGTTAACGGGTGGGCCTTTGTGGGTAATTTCTTTGCGAAAGTATTTGAAATCAATCAATTATAAATGCGTACAAAAAGTGCAGTTTAACTGCAATTTGCGATCTCGATCGGATTTAACAACTAAAGATAAATTATTTACCGCCGAAAAAAGATAAACCCACAAAATTAACATTCAAATAACCTGCAAGGGATGCCCATCATGTCCGCTCAACCGTATGTCACTCAGAATGAATATCCTCTGAACGACGATACCACCCTCATGTCCACCACCGATCTCCACAGCCACATGACCCACACCAACGACACCTTCGTGAAAGTGAGCGGCTACCAACTGGATGAACTGCTGGGCCAGCCGCATAACCTGGTGCGTCACCCGGATATGCCTAAAGCGGCCTTTGCCGATATGTGGTACACGCTGAAACAGGGCGAGCCGTGGAGTGGAATTGTGAAAAACCGCCGTAAGAATGGCGACCACTACTGGGTGCGCGCCAACGCCGTGCCGATGGTGCGCGGCGGAGAGGTGACGGGCTACATGTCGATTCGCACCCGAGCCACGGCGGAGGAGATCGCCGCAGTCGAGCCGCTGTATAAAGCCCTGAACGAAGGGCGCTGCAATAAACGTGTACATAAAGGGCTGGTGGTGAGTAAGGGCTGGCGCGGGAAATTACCGGCGATGCCGCTGCGCTGGCGAGTGCGTGGCGTGATGGCTGGTCTGTTTGTGGCACTGGCTGGCACGCTTATTGCCACTCATGCGAGCTGGGCGGCACTGGGCGCGAGCGCGCTGGTGATGCTGCTGGGCACTCTACTGTTCGAGCAGCAAATCGTGCGCCCGGTAGAGAATGTGGCGCGTCAGGCGCTCAAAGTGGCGACCGGCGAGCGTAACAGCGTTGACCATCTGAACCGCAGCGATGAACTGGGGCTGACCCTGCGCGCGGTCGGACAGCTGGGGCTGATGTGCCGCTGGCTGATCAATGATGTTTCCAGCCAGGTGGTAAGTGTGCGCGATGGCAGCGACCGGCTGGCGAAGGGCAATGAAGATCTCAACGATCGCACCCGCCAGACGGTCGAGAATGTGCAGCAGACCGTGACGACGATGAATCAGATGGCGGCGTCGGTGCAGAGCAACTCTGAAACCGCAGCCGCGGCCGATAAACTCTCGATAGTGGCGAGCGACGCGGCAGCGGAAGGGGGTCACGCGATGCAGACCGTGGTGAAAACCATGGATGATATTGCCGACAGCACCCAGCGCATTGGCTCCATCACCAAACTTATCAACGATATCGCCTTCCAGACCAATATCCTGGCGCTGAATGCGGCGGTTGAAGCGGCGCGTGCGGGTGAGCAGGGTAAAGGCTTTGCCGTGGTGGCCGGAGAGGTGCGTCATCTGGCAAGCCGTAGCGCCAGCGCCGCCAACGATATTCGCAAGCTGATTGATGCCAGCGCCAGCAAGGTGCAGTCGGGGTCCGATCAGGTTCACGCCGCCGGGCGCACCATGGACGACATCGTGGAGCAGGTGCAAAACGTGACGCGCCTGATTGCCCAGATCAGTCACTCGACCTCGGAGCAGGCAACCGGTCTGTCTGACCTGACCCGTGCGGTAGCCGAACTGGATGACATTACGCAGAAAAACGCCGATCTGGTGGAAGAGAGCGCCCGCGTCTCGGCGATGGTGAAGCACCGCGCCGGACGTCTGGAAGATGCGGTCACGGTTCTTCATTGATTCAGTAACGTTCAAGAAAAAGCCCGCTTGTTTCAGCTGAAATAAGCGGGCTTTTTTATTCCCGGCGTTGTAATTATATTTGCGCTGAAATGTTGATTTTATATTAAATAACTAAAGTAATTGGCTCAGTTATTTATCCCCACCTAACTCAATTTACCCCAACGCTATTTCAAAAACCGCCTGTCTGACGGTTAAGTAACGATCGATGGCGCGTTATTAATAGATTCAGCCTATCCATTGCAGTGGTTATGAAATATAAAAACGATCAAAGTCATAAAGTTAGCGTGAAAGTTACCGATAACGCTGATCGTCTGAGAAATAATCACATCGATGGAGTATATATGTTCTTACATGACGTAAAGATCGGCACAAAATTATTTCTGGCCTTTGGATTCTTAATTGTTCTGATGGTGGTGAGTGCCAGCCTGTCGCTTCTGAGCCTAAACCGGGCAAATAACGGGATGCAAACCATCATTACCCACGATTACCCGACGACGGTAAAAGCCAATCAGTTAATTGATAACTTCCAGGAATTTGTTAGCACTCAACAGCTCATGCTGCTGGATGAGCAGGGCAAGTATGCCGCCCAGTCGCAGCAGCGGCTGAAAGCGATCAGCGAACAGATTACCGTCATTCTGACTGACCTGAATAACTCCCTGAAAGACGCGAAGTCGCAACAGATCCTGACCGGCATCCGCGACGTGCGTCAGCAGTATCTCGACTCCCGCTATCGGATTTTGCAGGCCGTGCAGAACAACGACCGCGCGGGGGCGATCCAGGAGATGATGACCCACACCGTGGATCTGCAACAGGCTTACAAGGCCAAAGTGCAGGAGCTGATCGCGGTGCAAAACAGCGAAATGCAAAGCGCCGGAAAGCAGGTGGATGGCGATTTCAACACCAACCGCTTGCTGCTGGTGATCCTCACCGCGTTTAGCGTGCTGATCGGCAGTACGATTGGCTGGTTTATCGTGCGATCCATTACCCGTCCTCTGGGCGAGGCGGTGGCGTTTGCTGAAGCCATTGCTGAAGGCGATTTAACCCGCAACATCACCACCCGCACGAAAGACGAAACAGGCTTGTTGCTGCATGCCCTGATGGAGATGAAAACCCGACTGCTGGAAATTGTGCAGCAGGTGCAGTCCGGTTCGGAAAATATCTCCAGCGCGGCGGCGCAGATTGTGGCGGGGAACCAGGATCTGGCGGCGCGTACCGAAGAGCAGGCCAGTTCTGTAGAACAAACCGCGGCCTCGATGGAGCAGATCACCGCCACGGTGAAAAATACCGCGGCCCATACGGGGGAGGCGACAAACCTCTCCGCTGATGCGGCGAGCGTGGTGAAAAACAACGGCGAGATGATGAAGCAGGTGACGCAGAAAATGCGCCTGATAAACGAAACCTCTAACCGCATGTCGGATATCATCAACCTGATCGATGCGATTGCCTTCCAGACGAATATTCTGGCGCTGAACGCGGCGGTTGAGGCGGCGCGTGCCGGTGAGCATGGGCGCGGTTTTGCGGTGGTGGCCGGTGAAGTGCGCCAGCTGGCGCAGAAAAGCGCTTCGTCGGCCAGCGAGATCCGCCAGCTGATCGAAAGCTCAACCAGTCAGACCCAGGACGGGATGAACCTGGTGGAAAAAGCGAGCGGGCTGATTAACGGCATGGTCGGGAACGTGGAGGAGATGGACGTTATTCTGCGTGAGATCCGTCAGGCGAGCCATGAGCAGACGGAAGGCATCTCGCAAATTAACAGCGCGATTGGCCTGATTGACTCCACCACCCAGCAGAACTCTGCCCTGGTGGAGGAGTCGGTTGCGGCAGCGGCCTCGCTTAACGATCAGGCGATGCACCTGAATGAGCTGGTAAAAGTGTTCCGCGTACGCGAGGACGCGCTGGCTTAATCCAGCTGGGAGATCTCCAGCGCCGCGCGGTCGATCACGCCGATGATCTGTTTGAGCTGCGCGTCGCTGATCTCCCCCTGATTCACTCTCAGGTCGAGAACCGCTTTGAAATTATCCAGCGCCCGCTTCATCTGCGGGTTTTTACGCAGCTGGAAGCCCACGCAGCGCGCTTTAATACGTGCCTGAATGTGTTCCAGATGTTCCTGATTTTCGTCAAGCCACTGCTGCCCGGCTACGGTGATCGCAATCTTCCTGCGCCCGCCTTCCTCTTCCGAAATGGTAATAAACGCCTGATCCTGCAGGAAATCGAGGGTCGGATAGATCACGCCCGGGCTGGGGGTGTAGTTCCCCTGAGTCATGCTCTCAATCTCTTTAATCAGTTCGTAGCCGTGGCTGGCGTTACGGGTCAGAATCTCCAGAATCACCAGGCGTAACTCGCCGTGGCCGAAGAAACGCTGACGGCGTCCACCGCCGCCGCCGTGATGGTCGGTGCCGCGGCCATGATGGTGATGGTCTCTGTCGAAATCGTCGTGGGAATGTCGCATCGGTTTTCTCCTTAATTTGATATATCTAATTTATATCTAAAGTTATCGGATTAGCAATGCAGTTTTCTGTATTTGTGATATCTATATGAATTTATGGAATTTAATTATGAGTTGATGTGGCGGGAAACCATCGTGATGGCTATATCAAAAAAAGACTTGCAATCCCGTTTGTTAGCAATCATTATCATTTGAAATTTATTTAGATATATCGTATTCACTTCACGAAGGCATAAACATGACATCGACCCGCTACCCACAACGTGTACGCAATGAACTGCGCTTTCGCGAGCTGACCGTGCTCCGCGTTGAGCGTATAAGTGCTGGCTTTCAACGCATCGTCTTAGGCGGCGACGCGCTGGAGGGCTTTAGCTCAAAGGGTTTTGACGACCACACCAAAGTCTTTTTCCCGGCGCCGGGCGCGACTTTTGTCCCGCCGGTAGTCACTGACGAAGGCATCGACTGGGGCGACGGTGTGCGTCCTATGGCGCGTGACTACACGCCGCTGTACGACGAACCACGCCACGAACTGGTGCTCGATTTCTTTGTGCACGATGGCGGTGTCGCCAGCAACTGGGCGGTGCAGGCACAAGAGGGCGATAAACTGACGATCGGCGGCCCGCGCGGATCGCTGGTTGTGCCCGAAGATTACGCCTGGCAGCTGTACGTGTGTGATGAGTCAGGAATGCCTGCGCTACGTCGCCGTCTGGAGGCTATCGCACAGCTACCGGTTCGCCCGGAGATTCACGCAGTGGTGACCGTGGGTGACGAAGCGTATAAGGACTATCTGGCGCATCTGGGTGATTTCAACATCACCTGGATTGTCGGGCACAGCGAGAAGGCGGTGGCGGATCGGCTGGCGACGTTTAATGTGCCTGCGGGGGATTACTTTATCTGGCTAACCGGGGAAGGGAAGGTGGTGAAAAACCTGAGCCGCCAGTTTGAAACCGACGCGATTGATCCACAGTTGGTGCGTGCCAGCGCGTACTGGCACGCGAAGTAATCAGGCCACTTCGTCGAGCTGCGCTGCGTTCACCTGATGTTCAAGCGCGGCGCGCACGTCGTGCAGCGCTTTCTCCTGCTGGGCAAAATAGGACTCCATATTGCTCAGCGAGGAGACCAGCAGCCAGGACTCTTCTTTTTCCAGCTCTGCCAGTTCGTTCACTAATGTGTCGATTTGCTCGCGTACCTGCGCCATTTTTTTGCGAATACGTTCCAGATCGTTCAGGCGGTCACTTGCCATTAGCGGTTCAAAACCCTGCTGCAGACGCGCAACCAGCGAACGAATGGCTTTCACATCGCCGCGCTGTTTGGCCTGGTTGAGCTGCACCATCATGGTGTTGGCTTCTTCTTTCAGATCGTCTGCCACCAGATCCGGATGGCAGAGCTTACTGGCCTGACGCCAGAGCCGTTTCAGCTCGTTCTGATCCTCTTCCGACAGATCTTTGCCTTTGCGCAAACGCACTTCAGCATCGTGGTGCTGCTCGCGATATTTCTCGTACTCTTCGTTGGCCTCGTCCCGCGCCTGACGCGCTGGCTCCTCTTCGCGCGTTAAGCCCATTTCCAGCTCTTGTGCCTCGGCCAGCAGATTGGCAATCAGATCGCTTTGCTGCTGCAGATGCTTACGCGCCTCGGTGGCCTGCACGGAGTCGGCCGGCAGGGCACGCCAGCGCTGAGTCAGCGTTGCCAGCACTTCTACGGCCTGGGCCATGTATTGCTGGCAGCGGCGATAATCCTCTTCACGACGACGCGCCTCCGCCTGCTGGCGACGCAGGTTCAGCTCCGCCAGGGTTTTGCGCAGTTGCAGGATTTGTGACATCAGCGGGCCAAGGCGGGAGAAATAGAGATCGTTGAACTCGTCGAGCTGCTGTACGCGGGCGTTGCGGCGGTCAATCAGATCGCGCAGACGCTCTTCTAATGCTCTGAGTTCGAGTTTGCTGGCAGCCACCTGCGGGTCGCGCCACTGGGTCAGTGAGCGCTGACTCTGCAACCAGGCAGTGATGGCAGCCATCGCTGCCGTGTAGTTCTTATTCTCAAGCGCCGCGACGATCGCCTGTAGCTCATCGTCAAACGCTTCACTTTTCAGCCGTGCCAGCTGACTGTAAATGATGTCGTCATCTTCCAGTTCAATGGCATTTTTTATGATTTCTAGCCGCTTGATCGGTGTGCTCATGATGCCTTTCGCTTTAGCGCTTAAGTATTTGAGTTAAGGATAGTTGTGGTAAGAGCTACAGGAAATAATACACACGGATGATGATCGGCGCGACGAGGGATTTCTTTAGTTTTAGATGTTTGTGAGGGGGTTAATGGTTCGGGTGTGTGGATTGTGCAATGCTTTATGAATGTACCGGAGCGCTCAAGGGTAAGAGAGGGTTTCCGATACCGTGACAATCTCTTTGAATTTCCGATCAATTTCAGGCCCTGGTAAAGCGTAGTTACCAGATGGTTAATTTTAAGGATAAGAGTATGCCAACAGTCATTGAGAAAGCATTGGATTTCATTGGTGGTATGGACACTTCCGCGTCAGTGCCGCAGTCGATGGACGAGAGTACCGCGAAGGGAATATTCAAGTATTTGAAAGAGTTGGGTACACCAGCCAGCGCCGCTGATGTGATGGCGCGCGGCAGCCAGGAGGGATGGGATCCGGACTTCACCAAAAAAGTCGCCGGATGGGCTGAGAAAATTAACTCAACTGACCACGTCGTTATCAAGAACCCTGAATACTTTTCTGCGTATATGCAGGAGCAACTCCGGGAGCTCGTGTGAGTTATCCACGCCGCTGATTCAGAAATCCTGAAAAAACTAAGGGCTTACGTTTTGGCGTAAGCCCTTTATGTTTGGTGGCCCCTGCTGGACTTGAATAGCGACCAAGCGATTATGAGTTCCTACAGTAACAACCGAAAAACAATGGTTTATTTTAATTATCATTGACATACATTGCCATTGTTTGCCAGGGTTTACCCATTATTCGCCATTTCGACCGCCACTTTATCGCCACTCATCGCCAAAGGGTTGAGCTTAACGGCATCCTCTAAATGGTCTGGAGCAAAGTGCGCATATCGCATTGTCATTTTGATGTCGGTATGGCCGAGGACACGCTGCAAGACCAGAATATTTCCGCCATTCATCATAAAATGGCTGGCGAAGGTGTGGCGCAAAACATGGGTAAGTTGACCTGCCGGTAGTTCGATGCCTGTTCTTTCTAAAGCAGAACGGAACGCGCCATAGCATTCACTAAACAACCGACCTTTTCTTTCATCGGGCAGGGAGTTGTAAAGCTCTTTGCTGATGGGAACTGTGCGGTTTTTTCTGCCTTTCGTGTTGGTGTATGTGATTTTGTATTTCGCAAGCTGGCTTTGTTTTAAACTCTCAGCCTCTGACCACCGAGCGCCTGTGGCAAGACAGATTCTGACCACGGTTTGTAAGTCAGGGTGGTCGTGGCGTTGACACTCACCGAGCAGAAGCGCTATCTGGTCGTGAGTTAGCCAGGCCATCTCCATCTCTTCCGTGCGGAAAGGGCGCATATTTTTCAGCGGATTTTCACCCTTCCATTCTCCGAGGCGGTTTAACTCATTGAACACCGCGCGAAAGTAGGCCAGTTCAAGATTAAGGGTGCGAGGCGACACCTCTTTCACTCTGTTTGAACGGGCATATTCACCTTTCAACCGCTTTTCCCGGTAGCGGGAAAACATCTGCGCATCAAAATCACGCGCGCGCGGTTCGCCCATACACTCAAAGGCGTGGTGCATTGCTAACTGACGTTTTAGTCCATCTTTGAGAGTTATGCCGTGTGCGCTATACCACGCATCAATTAGCTCTTTTAGCGTGCGTCTGTCTTCTTTCTCTTCCTGCCAGGGATTTTGTACGGTGTACTGTTCGAAGGCGAGTGCCTCGCCTTTGGTGGCGAATTTTTTTCTAATTCGTTTGCCTTTTGCCCCGTTCGGATAAAGCTCGCAAATCCAGCCTCCTGCAGGGTTTTTACGGACAGTCATTACTTAATCTCGCTGTATATACCTACCACACGACCAAGCGTTTTTATCTCGCGGACTTCGCATTCAAAAGGCACATTTCCACCCGCAACGTGAAGCTTCTTACCTGGAAGTAAAGTCAAATCGCGGATATTGATGGTTCCTTCAATATCAATCAGCCAGAGACCGTCAGTCAGGGCCGCATCTTGTTCAATAAAGTGCAGTTTGCCTTCGGTACGAACAGCGATACCGTCTTTGAGCGCTTTACTAAAAAAATCAGCATCAATACTTAAAGTGGAATTTTTAACGAGTTCACCATCACTTAAAGTGAATGATGCGATCTCTTTGGGATCCGTTGCGGCGGGCTTTCCATCATATTGCAAACCTTCCCCGGTAAGTAACCATCGCAAGCTTGCCCCCGTTTCAAGAACGCATTGTACGGCGAAATCGTACGAAATTGTGCCACGAGAGTAGCGATTTTGAAGGGAACTGGCCGCAATGTTGAAGTGCCTTGCGAGCTGGATTTTTTGATTAAATCCATATACCTGGCAGATGCGGTCCAGTAACTCATCATTGTTCACTTGAGAATCAAGGATCAATATATACTCCTTTGGGTGTTTACTAATGCTCAAATGGGTATTAGTATTGTTGCTAATTCAGGAAAATCAATGGCTGAGGTTGGCAAACAGAGACCATTGATTGCAAACATTATCCAAATGGGAATCATGCAACATGGCTTCTGAAATCGCAATCATCAAAGTGCCTGCTCCAATCGTTACTCTGCAACAGTTCGCAGTGCTTGAGGGGGTATCTGAACGCACCGCTTATCGCTGGACAACCGGTGACAACCCTTGTGTACCTATTGAACCTCGCACAATACGCAAGGGTTGTAAGAAAGCCGGTGGCCCGATACGCATCTATTACGCTCGCTGGAAAGAAGAGCAATTGCGTAAAGCTTTAGGGCACTCCCGTTTTCAGCTCATCATCGGTGCATGACGCCATCTGAGTAAGTTCGATAGCTGATTGATTCATTTCTTTTCACTGTGCGTTTCATATTCCTGAAGCTACAGGGTGTTCCGAGAGTGGAACCCCCCTTTCATAAGGAGAGAAAGTATGGCTATTGAAGCTGATTCAGCAACCGTTCCACTCAAGACGAGTGAGCGTTTGGCGGGTCTCAATTATGTGGCAGAACTGCGTGCAAAATATTGGGGTTGCAACAGTAAAGAACTGGAATGTTTTATCGAGAAAATGCGTGAGAAGCACGACCCCTTATATGAAGATAATATTCGCGCGCTGGCAGCTATTTTTTATCTCGCAAAACTCCCTGTGGCTCGTCATGAACTGCAATTCAATTCACTGACGTATGATGAGAAAAAATCGCTTATTACTGCAATGAATCATTTCCGTGCAGTAGTGAGTTTATTTCCAAAACGGCTAACCATGCCGAATTAACCCTAAAAAAATACACTGGTGTAAACCCACCGGGCATCCCTTTGCCTAAATTCAGGAGATTACATAATGCGAAATAACGAAATCAATAAAATTGAAACAGATCCCGATAGTTTGGCGGTATTGCTGTCTGACGTTAAAAATGAAGAGCGTAAAGCACACGCTTTGGTTTTTTCTAAACGCCTTGAAGCAATGGCCCTCCATATTAGTTACCAGGGATTGAATAGTACCGAAGCTGCGGAATTGCTGCGTGGCGAGGCTGAACATCTTGAGTACGAATCTCAGGTGCAACACTAATGGCTGACGCAATGGATCTCGCACAGCAACGCGAGCTGGAAGAGCGTGAGCGTTACATCAACAGCGCTCGTAGCCGAATTACTGCGCCTTCTCGTCTCATTTGCGAAGCCTGTGATAGCCCAATCCCAGAGGCTCGTCGCATTGCCATCCCTGGGGTGGCATATTGTGTGACCTGCCAGGAAATCACAGAGCTAAAAAACAGAAATTATCGGGTTGGATGACTTGGCTATTCAGCTCGCTTACCCATGGAACGCAGCGCGACCTGCAATAGCCAGCCCATATCTGACCTATGAGCAACAGTATCGCCGCGACCGTATATTCGCGGCTTTACTGCATGCGAGAAAGGCGCTTTCTCTCCAGCCGGAGTGCGTGCGTTTTGATATTTACCGCACTGCTGCGCTGCTGGAAAAAAATAAGGGCAGCCAACGAGCCAACGCTTTTTTAATCAGCTTTTGCAAAAAGGCATTGCCACGCGTTGAGCGGGTCGCAAAAAAATACGAGTGTACGGGTATTAATCGCAATGTATCAGCCGCTGTTTTTGGTGGTCATTTCGATACCCAGATTATGCAATATCTGGCATCACGCATGGTCAATATGGTCGCCAGATATAACCGCCTCCCGGACATGTCGCGCGCCGATATTGACCTGCTGTCCGCTGATATTGCTAATTTCATTCGCGCTGAACTGGCTAACATTGACGACATTGGGGTTAGCGAGCTTAAAACGCTGTACACCTGGTACATGCGTGCCGGTTTTATATCCCTGCAATTCAACATTACTCCGCCGCAGTGGGAGAAAGTCACAAAGAAATATGTCGGGGAGGATGTCATTGCACCGGCAGTAATGCGCATGTTCAGTGAAGTGTGGTGGCGTGGTCGTTTGCGCCGTATTGCGGCTGCATGGCGCGAACACCTGCAAATTGCCGTTGGCAATGTCAGCAAAAAACGGCACGCCTACGCGAGTAAAAACTGCGTGACCGACTGGCGCGAGCAGAAGCGCCGCACGCGTGAATTTCTTAAGGGGCTGGATCTTGAAGACGAAGACGGCAACCGCATCAGCCTGATTGAAAAATACGACGGTTCGGTCGCTAATCCTGCGATACGCCGCTGCGAGCTAATGACCCGCATCCGTGGGTTTGAAAATATCTGCAATGAGCTTGGTTATGTTGGGGAGTTTTACACCCTGACCGCGCCGTCTAAATATCACGCAACTACAAAAGCGGGCTACCGTAACAGCAAATGGAACGGAGCCAGCCCGTCGGACACGCAGAGCTATCTAACCGGCCTGTGGGCGCGTATTCGCGCCAGGCTGCACCGGGAAGACATCCGTATTTTCGGTATCCGTGTTGCTGAGCCTCATCATGACGGTACGCCGCACTGGCACATGCTTATGTTCATGCTGCCAGAAGATGCAGAGCGTGTACGCCTCATCATTCGCGATTATGCGTGGGAGGAAGACTGCCAGGAACTGAGAAGTGATAAAGCTAAAAAGGCACGCTTTCATGCTGAGGTCATTGATCCGGCAAAGGGCAGCGCGACCGGCTATGTCGCTAAATACATTTCCAAAAATATCGACGGTTATGCTCTTGAGGGTGAAACCGATGACGAAAGCGGTGAGCTACTGAAAGAGACTGCCGCTGCCGTTTCGGCATGGGCGGCGCGCTGGCACATCCGTCAGTTTCAATTTATCGGCGGTGCGCCAGTGACGGTCTACCGTGAGTTGCGTCGTCTCGCGGATACCGAGACCGCGCACGGCCTGAGCGTTGAGTTTGCCGCCGTCCACGATACCGCCGACGCCGGTGACTGGGCCGGTTACGTTAATGCGCAGGGTGGGCCGTTTGTCCGTCGCGATGATTTGCAAGTGCGCACGCTGTATGAGCCTCGCACCGAATTTAACCAGTATGGCGAGGAAATCGTTTGTATTCGTGGCGTGTACGATTCCGCCGTCGGTGCAGGTACTCCAATTTTAACCCGGCTCACACAATGGAAAATTGTGCCGAAGCGGGCCGTTGATTTGGCCGTTGACGTTAAGGGCGCTCCTGCGCCCTCTTGGAGTTCTGTCATTAACTGTACGGAGAGTGAAAGCGATCCTCCGGTATTCGCTTTATCAAGGCCCTTAGGCCTACGTAAAAGGCGGCTATTGAAGGCTCAACTCAGGCTGCCAGAGCAGGATATTGATATTTATTGCGGGCGTGAGATACAGGTTGATCAAGCGCGTTGGCCAGACGACTTGAAAAGCCTTTCAACGCCAGTGAACGCTTCGTCTGAGGGCTGAGTGTGAACCCGAATTAAGTGAAATCCGAAGTTTTTTTAGCCGTTGAAGGTTGCGTGCATCCCATTAATATCCATCGATATCATGAAGATACATATGCTACCCCTGATTTTTTTCTTCCCAGCTTTTAGTAATACGTGCTACTGTATGCATATACAGTTACTCATGGTGGAGGTTGTGTGGACAGAGAGTTAAACGAGCAAGTTATGATTGAGCGAGTCGAGATGATTGCCCGTCTGACAGCTGAAGGAACTTGCCAGGAAAGAGATCGTGAAATTGCCCTGAATTTAATCGCTGAGATTGCGAGAGGGAACTTGATGAAAGGCAATGCCTTTACAGTTGTCTTTTCAGCAACGCCTGCACCAGAAAGATTAAAAAAGAGGGGAGGCTACGTGAAAGTCAATATCGCCTTAGACCAAGAACAAAAAATAGGACAGACGATGGTTGATGCCTTTCAATATGAGCTGACCCGACGAATTCATTCTTTGTTCCCATCAACGCATGTCACCGTTAAAAAGGGTTCTGTGACAGGTGTAGAATTGAGGGGCTTTGATAAAGAGTCCGACCGTGAAGCCCTGGACAATATTCTTCAGGAAGTCTGGGAAGATGAGAGCTGGCGATAGCTATTAATACTCAGCCCATCAAAGGTTATATCCCTAAACAGGGGCTGCTGATACGAACATAGTTAATGCAGTATATGTTAGCACGCCCCCAACCTTATTTTTCCACTCCAGAGTTGTAGCGTTCCGTTTCTGTAGCTCTACGTTCACCTGATTTTATTTACGCTGCTCATTGTCTCATCAGTGGCGGGCATTATGTATTTTGTCATTTATATGAGGGCTTCCAGCGATAAAGGAATGTTGTGCGCGTGATTGCACGTCTGTAAGCAGTAGCCGATTTAACACCTGCTCTGGAAACTATCTTAGATCCGAAAATCCATTTGTTGGGAGCATTTGATGAAGGTCTACGCAATGCAGGGGGACACGCTTGATGCTATTTGTGCGCGTTATTACGGGCGTACTGAGGGCGTCGTTGAAACAGTGTTAGAAGCAAATCCCGGTCTTGCTGCTTCAGGCGTTATTGTGCCACACGGCAAGGCGATTGAAATTCCTGAGGTTGATAGCGCAGCAAAAGCTGAGGCTGTGCATCTATGGGACTAAGCTTGGAAAAAATCACCACGTTTGTTGCTTATTGGTTAGCCGTTTGCCTCGCCTATTTTGGGGCAATGTCACCTGAAAAAGTAGCACTCTACGTGGGGGGGATGTGTGCCATTTTTACGGCGCTGACGAATTACTGGTTTAAGCGCAAAACATACCGTTATCTGACCTCACTCGGGTTTGATGAGAAGGCGATTCGTGAATTCAATCATTAAGCGCTGCAGTGTAGCCAGCGTACTAATGTTCGCAGCCCTGCTGCCAGACTTTCATTTGCTGAAAACGTCTCCTGAGGGATTAGCGCTGATTGCCGATCTTGAGGGCTGTCGGCTGAGACCTTATCAGTGCAGTGCGGGTGTGTGGACGTCAGGTATTGGCCATACGGCTGGCGTTGTGCCTAAAGAAGATATCAGTGAACGCGAAGCGGCTGTAAATCTTGTTGCTGATGTGCGCAATGTTGAGAAGAGACTTTCTGCGTGTGTGTCAGCCGAAATACCCCCTCGTATATATGACTCGTTGGTTAGTTTTGCCTTTAACGTTGGCGCGGGAGCCGCATGCCGGTCGACGCTGATGTCATTTGTTCAGCGCCAGCAGTGGCAACAGGCATGCGATCAGTTTCCGCGCTGGGTATATGTGAAAGGTATCAGGAATACTGGTCTTGAGAATCGACGTATACGGGAAAAAGCATATTGCATCAAAGGGATTCCATGAAAGTCCTGCTACTTATACTGGCCGGGCTGCTTGCCTCAGTACTGTGGTTGAGCCGCGAAAATCTGAACCTTTCTCGATCATTCGAAAAAGTAAATCAAGTTGCTGGCGAGCAAAAAAACATTATTGCAAACCTGAAAAATCAACTCTCTGTCTCACTGCGAGTAGCCCGAGATAATGAAAACGCGCAGGTCAGGCTGCGTGACGAACTTTCAATGTTGAGTGAGCAGCGGGCAAAGCGTGAGGAGACTATTACAAGGTTGATGAATGAAAATGAAGCTTTACGCCGTTGGTACCGTGACCGTCTGCCTGATGTGGTGCGCCGCTTGCACACCCGCACCGGCTGTGCCTCCGCTGCACGCTGTCTACAACATCTGCCCGAGAGTGAGCTCATGCCCAATGCCAGGCAGCGAACCGATGATTAATGGCGATCTAAGTGCAGATATACGCAGGCTCGAGCAGGCATTGATTACCTGCGCGCTGCAAATCGAAACCATCAAAGAGTGTCAGGGTAAAAGTAATGAATAAACCAAATAGCTTACGTCAGGCATTAATTGACGCTATTCCACAGCTTAGTGCTCACCCAGAAATGTTGCGCTTCTCTGTTGAGAACGGAAATATTGATGCACGTCTCTCCGTCTCATTATCATTTGAGAAGAAATATACACTAAAAGGTCTTGTTAAAAATTTTGTCGGCGAATCCAATCAACTTTTCGTGCCGCTGTTAGCTTGGCTTCGGGAAAATCAACCTGATATTTTCACGCTGGATGAAGGGCGTAAAAATGGCTATCTCTTTCAGATAGTCATGAATGAAGATGAAAGTAAAGATATTAGCTTCAGTCTGCAATTGACCGAGCGGATTCTTGTCACAGAGGAAAATGGCACATTACGCGCCAGTTATTCTCCTGAACCACCGTTACCTGCACCTGTTACTCCACCTAAAGAGTTGTACATTAATGGGGAACTCGTCAGCCAGTGGAGTGAGTAAATTGCAGGTGATAGAAGCCTGAGTAAAAACGATACCGTATGGGTTCTGAAATGAACTTAATGACCTGGATTTATATTTAGAGGATTGTCTGTTCTCGGCGATAGCGTGTTTAGCGCTCAGGGTGTTGTTTTACGCATGTAAATTATCATGCCCTGCGGTCGCAAATTGTTGTTTCATCCAGCAGAAAACTTAGCCTCATTGCTGCTGCTCTGAACCCTCGGCATTCTCTCCTCATGAATACGCTAACTTCAATCCACGGTATCGCTCGTGCAATCCGTAATCTTATCCGCATCGGCGTAGTAACAGATGTCTCTCTTCAGGAGGGGCTCTGTCGCGTCCAGACCGGAGGGATGAAAACTACGTGGCTCAATTGGCTGACCTGTCGTGCTGGCCGCGCACGGGTGTGGTGGGCGCCTTCCGTTGGCGAGCAGGTACTGGTTCTTGCCATTGGCGGCGAGCTCGACACCGCCTTTGTGCTACCGGGTATTTTCTCGGATGACCATCCTGCCCCCTCTGCTTCTCCTGATGCGTTTCACGTCTCGTTTCCTGATGGGGCAATGATTGAGTACGAACCAGAAAATGGGGCGCTTACTGTCTCCGGGATCACAACCGCCAACATCACGGCTAGCGAGTCCATCACGGCCAGCGTCCCTGTTGTGCTGGTTAAAGCTGAAACCCGCATCACCCTCGATACACCCGAGGTGGTCTGTACCAACAAGCTGATTACCGGCTCACTCGAAGTGCAGAAGGGCGGGACGATGAGAGGAGACATCGGGCACACCGGCGGGAAGTTTACCTCCAACGGCGTGCAGGTGGATGACCATGCACACGGCAATGTGCAGAGCGGCGGGAGCTGGACGAAGGAGACCAAATGACAGTGCGCTATCTTGGAATGAACAGCCAAACCGGACTCAGTATTTCTGAGGCCGACCATATCAGGCAAAGCGTGCGCGACATTCTGGTCACGCCGGTTGGCTCACGAGTGATGCGCCGTGAATACGGCTCGCTTCTTTCAGCGCTGATTGACCAGCCGCAGACCCCGGCTTTGCGCCTGCAGATTATGGCTGCGTGCTACTCCGCGATTCAGAAGTGGGAACCTCGTGTGAGTCTTTCGACCATCATCTTTGAACACCCTAGCGATGACGGAGCGCTGTTTGTCGATATTACTGGCGCACGCTCGACTTCAGGCCAGCCTTTTTCCCTTACCATTCCACTGAGTTAAACGTTATGGCTATTGTAGATCTAAGCCAGCTCGCCGCCCCCGATGTCGTGGAAGAGCTGAATTATGAAATCCTTCTTGCAGAACGAAAGGCGACCCTCATCTCCCTGTATCCAGAAGATCAGCAGGAGGCTATTGCACGTACTCTGACGCTTGAATCTGAGCCCATTGTGAAGCTTTTGCAGGAAAATGCTTACCGGGAAGTCATCTGGCGTCAGCATGTTAATGAAGCGGCGCGTGCGGTCATGTTGGCCTACGCAGCCGGGAATGATCTCGATAATATTGGTGCAAATTATAACGTCACACGTCTTGTGATCACCCCAGGGGATGAGTCCTCGCTACCGCCCACGCCTGCGGTGATAGAAGCTGATACCGATTATCGCCTGCGTATCCAGCAAGCCTTTGAGGGAATGAGTGTGGCTGGCTCAACCGGCGCATATCAGTTTCATGGCCGCAGTGCTGACGGCAGGGTTGCGGATATTTCTGTAATTAGCCCCGAGCCTGCGAACGTGACCATTTCGGTATTGTCTCGCGAAAATAATGGCGTGGCCTCAGAAGAACTGCTCGCCGTCATCCGAAATGCTCTCAATGATGAGGACGTAAGGCCGGTCGCCGATCGCGTCACAGTGCAATCGGCAAATATTATTGACTATAAAGTCGACGCCTCACTATTTCTTTATCCAGGCCCTGAAAGCGAGCCGGTGCTCAGTGCAGCAAAGGCGAAGCTTAAGAGTTATATCAGCGCCCAGCACCGTCTCGGGCGAGATATCCGTAAATCGGCTATTTATGCCGCCCTTCACGTTGAGGGGGTGCAACGTGTTGAGCTGGCCGCACCGTTGGCTGACATCGTGCTCGATAGTACACAGGCTTCCTGGTGTAGTGAATATAGCGTAACCATCGGGGGCAATGATGAGTGACGCCCGCCTGTTGCCGGTCGGCTCCTCGCCGCTTGAGGTGGCGGCGGCGCGAGCCTGTGCCGATATCGAAAATACGCCGATCCCCCTGCGCCGTCTCTGGAGTCCCGATACCTGCCCGGCAAATCTGCTGCCGTGGCTTGCCTGGGCGTTTTCGGTCGACCGTTGGGATGAGAGTTGGCCGGAAGAGACCAAACGCGAGGTGATCCGCGCGGCGTGGTTTATCCATGCGCACAAAGGGACGATTGGTGCGGTGCGCCGGGTGGTCGAGCCGCTCGGGTATCTGATTAACGTGACGGAGTGGTGGGAAACCAACGACCCGCCCGGCACATTCCGCCTCGATATCGGTGTGTTAGAGACAGGCATCACCGAGGAAATGTATTACGAAATGGAAAGGCTGATTGCCGATGCAAAACCAGCCAGCCGTCATCTTATTGGTCTGAATATTATTCAGGATATTCCGGGGCATCTGTATTACGGCGCCCTGAACTATGACGGCGATATCACCACGGTTTACCCCGGATAAGTGAGAGCACAATGACAGTAAAATATAAAACCGTTATCACCAAAGCCGGTGCTGAAAAGCTGGCGGCGGCGAGCGTCCCGAACGGGAAGAAAGTCAATTTTGTGGCGATGGCCGTCGGGGATGGCGGCGGCAAACTGCCCGAGCCGAACGCCAGCCAGACAAAACTGGTCAATGAAGTCTGGCGTCATGCGCTGAATAAAATCAGCCAGGATAAAAAGCACAAAAACTATGTCGTCGCGGAGCTGGTGATTCCACCTGAGACCGGCGGTTTTTGGCTGCGCGAAATGGGGCTTTACGATGACACCGGCACGCTGATTGCGGTCGGCAATATGGCAGAAAGCTACAAGCCCGAGCTGGCGGAAGGGTCAGGGCGCGCGCAGACGCTGCGCATGGTAATCATGGTGAGCGATATCGAGACGGTCGAGCTGTCCATCGATACTACGCTTGTGATGGCAACGCAGGATTATGTCGACGACAAACTTGCGGAGCATGAGCAGTCACGTCGCCATCCCGACGCCACGCTGAAAGAAAAGGGTTTCACGCAGTTAAGCAGTGCGACCGACAGCGCGTCTGAGATACTTGCAGCCACACCGAAAGCGGTTAAAGCAGTCTATGACTTCGCCAGCGCGAAGTATACGGCTCAGGACGCGACCACGGCGCAGAAGGGGATTGTCCAGCTCAGTAGCGCGACCGACAGTGTGTCTGAGTCGCTCGCCGCGACACCGAAAGCGGTGAAAACCGTCAATGATGAACTGGCCGGTGTTAAAAGTAGTCTGGGAACGGCGGCAAAAGCTGATGTTGTCACCTCAATGATAGACACGACTGCCGGGAGAGTACCGGTGACTGGCTGGATGGGGTTAGGTGGGGTAGCACCCCGAACGCCAGCTGTAGCGAGTAACAGTTATGACAATATCCCGACGGATTTGCCTTCCGGTTTCTGGACGCACGCCGTGAGTGGTGGGCCTTACGCCTATACCTTCACGCTTTATCAGGATGGTGGTGCGGTAAAACAAAGCCGTCACCTTATTATTCCATCCGATCCCAAAGGGAAAGTCGCTATTCGATGGGATGGGGCGATCGCGACGGGTAGTAAAGACTATCAGTATGTTTTCACTGATAAAAACCCTGACACCAGTAAAGTGGCAAAAGCTGGTGATAGCATGACTGGAACGCTTAATCAGGATGGAATTCCCTCGGCAACCTACAATTTTTCATCACTTTCAGGTGGGCCTACCGGAGGTAAAAACTATCTTCGAAAAATGCGTGGCGGAACGGGTGATACCATCTGGCATGAGACGGTTCAGGGACAAGAGTACAGAATCGCAACCGGGAATACGGATGCCATTACTGAATTCAGTCTTACACCAGCTCGGGCTAGATTTCGATCTGAGTTAATGAGTGATAGCGCAAACAGTTACCGAATTGCCTATGGGAATTACGGAACATTCTGGCGAAACGACGGCAACAGACTTTATCTGATGTTGACAAACTCCCTCGACCCGCTCGGACCATATAACAGCCTGCGTCCATTTTATGTCGAAATTTCAACCGGCAAAGTGACCATGGGGCACGGTCTCGCTGTGAACGGTGGTATCACAGGCTCCGGTCAATTTGTGCCATCAGATTACAGCAACTTTGATGCTCGCTACTACACAAAAGCACAATCAGATGCGGGATATATGCCGCGTACCGGGGCATATACCAAAGCCGAAAGCGACGGACGTTTTCAGCCCAAAGGCTCGTTTGCTGCACCAAACTCGGCATCAAAGGCGGCGAATGGATGGTGGCAATGCGGAAGTACCGGCATTATTGAGCAGTGGGTGCAGGGGGCGACAATGACCAGCGAGACGACGCAGGCGATCACATTCCCTAAAGCGTTTCCGTCAGCCTGCTTATCAGTTTCGGTCAGTACATTAAACGCCAACGGTAGTAGCAATACGGAAGGGATGTTCCAACTGATCTCAAAAACAAATACGGGCTGTGTTGTCATGGCAAACAGGGCTTACGGCAGCATCGGGCAAGTCGCTGTAATTATTCAGGCTAAAGGGTACTGATATGAATAGTATTTATTATAGTGCTGAACTGTCTGGCTTTTACTTTGAGTCCGACAGGGGGCTTTATGAAGCGGTAGGAAGCTGGCCTGCTGATGCGTCAATCATCTCTCAAAGCTGGTATCAGCATTTAATCGAAGGGCAGACCAAAGGTAATTCAATTGTGCCGAACGAAGAGGGTATGCCAGTACTTAAAGCTATTGAGCCTGATTACCCTGCAATGGCGGAGTCGCAAAAGCAAATGCTCATCAGTGATGCGATGCAGTCAGTGAGTGTGATTCAACTCAAACTGCAGGCAGGTCGGACACTCACTGAACTCGAAGCAGCAAAACTGTTCGCTGTTCTGGATTACATCGATGAGGTTGAAAAAATCGATACTGTATCAGTGACACGCCCGGTTGACTGGCCGCAACTCCCCGAATAAATAAAGCCCTCCTCCGGAGGGCTTATTGTTGTGTAATCCCCGCTCCAACCCCTTCCCGTCGCGCTTGCAAGGTATGACGTTGACAATAGTCTCACCACTAAACCACGGAGTTAAATGGATGAGCGACTATCATCACGGCGTGCAGGTCATCGAGATTAATGACGGCGTGCGCACCATTTCCACTGTCTCAACAGCCATCATCGGCATGGTTTGTACCGCCAGCGATGCTGACGAGACGGTTTTCCCTCTTAATGAACCTGTGCTGATTACTAATGTGCAAAGCGCTATTAGTAAAGCCGGCAAACAGGGAACACTATCATCTTCACTACAGGCGATCGCTGACCAGTGCAAACCGGTCATTGTGGTTGTACGTGTGGCCGAAGGTGTCGAAGACCCTGAGGCCCCCGACGCGGCTCAGAAACAAACGATTTCCAACATCATTGGTACCACGGACGAAAACGGCAAATACACCGGCCTGAAAGCGCTGTTGACGGCGCAGACTGTCACCGGCGTTAAGCCGCGCATTCTTGGCGTGCCGGGGCTGGATTCGCAGGAAGTAGCGACTGCGCTTGCCGCTACCTGTCAGAGCCTGCGTGCCTTTGGCTATGTCAGTGCGTGGGACTGTAAAACCATTTCCGAGGCCATCGACTATCGCAAGAATTTCAGCCAGCGTGAGCTGATGGTGATCTTCCCCGATTTTCTGGCGTGGGACACTACGACAAACGCAACAGATACCGCATGGGCGACGGCGCGCGCGCTGGGCCTGCGTGCCAAAATCGACCAGACAACCGGCTGGCATAAAACCCTGTCAAACGTCGGCGTGAATGGCGTCACCGGTGTTAGCGCCTCAGTCTCATGGGATTTGCAGGAACCGGCGACCGATGCCAACCTGCTTAATCAGGCTGGTGTGACCACGCTGATCCGCAATGATGGTTTCAAATTCTGGGGTAACCGCACCTGCGCGGATGATCCTCTTTTCCTGTTTGAAAACTACACCCGTACCGCGCAGGTACTGGCCGACACCATGGCGGAAGCACATGCGTGGGCGATGGATAAACCGATTACCCCGACCCTTATTCGCGACATCGTGGCGGGCATTAATGCCAAGTTCCGTGAGCTGAAAAGTAATGGTTATATCGTCGATGGCTCCTGCTGGTACGACCCTGAGTCCAACGATGTTGCGACGCTTAAAGCGGGCAAACTGTATATCGATTACGACTATACCCCCGTCCCACCGCTGGAAAACCTGACCCTGCGCCAGCGCATCACTGATACCTATCTGGCGAATCTGTCAGATTCGGTCAACGGCTAAGGAGCTAACAGCATGGCGTTACCACGTAAATTAAAATATTTGAACATGTTTAACGATGGCCTGAGCTACATGGGCGTCGTTGAATCCGTCACTTTACCGAAGCTGACCCGCAAGCTGGAGAAATACCGCGGCGGCGGGATGCCGGGTTCGGTATCCATTGATATGGGCCTTGATGATGATGCGCTGTCCCTTGAATGGACGCTCGGTGGTCTGCCGGATGTCGCACTATGGGCGCAGTATGCATCCCCTGGTGCAGACAGCGTACCGCTGCGTTTTACTGGCTCCTATCAGCGCGACGACACCGGCGCAATTTCCGCCGTCGAGGTGGTGATGCGAGGTCGTCATAAAGAGTACGACTGCGGTGAGAACAAGCAGGGCGAAAGCGGTACAACGAAAATGACAACTGATTGTGCTTATTACCAGCTGACAATTGACGGAAAAGAAGTCATTGAAATTGACATCGTCAACATGGTGCTGAAGGTCGACGGTGTAGACCGTCTGGCCGAACACCGTAAGGCGATTGGCCTGTAATGTTGTTGACCGGCCGCTCAGGCAGGCCGGTCTCTTCTATTTTTGAGGGAGTGACAAATGGAAAATATTATCGATACCGGAAATTCAAACGTTGTGACCTTCGACAATCCGCTGATGCGCGGTGAGCAAAAAATTGAGCAAGTTACTGTATCCAGGCCCAACGCGGGGACACTCCGCGGAGTGTCATTGGCTGCACTGGCAAACTGTGATGTTGACGCCTTAATTAAGGTTTTACCTCGAATGACCTACCCGGCGCTGAACGAACATGAGATTGCTCAACTGGATGGCGCAGATCTCATTGCACTTGCCGGGAAGGTGGTTGGTTTTTTATCACCTGCTTCGGCTCGCTGAATTTCCCCGACCAATTGTCGGTAGATGACCTGATGGCGGATATTGCTGTGATTTTTCACTGGCCGCCATCCGAGCTGTATCCTCTGGACGTGGCCGAACTCATAACCTGGCGCGACAAGGCGCTACAGCGAAGCGGAAACCACTATGAGCAATAACGTGAAACTTGAGGCGCTGCTTAATGCCGTTGGACGCGCAAGCCGACCGCTCAATGCTATCCGGACTGCCAGCAAATCCCTTGCGGGTGACATCCGTGATTCTGAGCAATCTCTGCGCGATCTCAACGTGCAGGCAGCCCGTATTGATGGGTTCAGGAAAGCCAGCGCTCAGCTTTCTCTAACCGGGCGGTCTCTTGCAAAAGCGAAGCAGGAGGCGGCAGCACTGGCCATTCAGTTTAAGAATATCGAAGCACCCACGTTGGCACAGTCGCAGGCGCTGGATGTTGCAAAAAAATCTGCAGCTGAGCTGCAGAGTAAATACAACGGTATGCGCCAGTCCTTACAGCGCCAGCGTTCCGAGCTTTCTCAGTCGGGCATTAACACACGTACACTCTCTGCTGATGCACAGCGTGTGAAAGTCACGATTAGACAGACCACGCAACAGCTAAATATGCAGCGTGACGCTCTTTCCCGCGTCAATCAGCAGCAGGAAAGAGTCGATGCAATAAAGCGCCGCTACGAGTCCGGTAAAACGCTTGCCTTCGGCATACGTGATGCGGGGGCGGCGGGAATAAATACGGCGAGTGCTGGATTCCATGGTCTGTCTCAATTTTTTGCGCCGGGCGTCGCTTTCACCAAACAGATGTCGGATACGCAGTCGACTCTCGGTATTGATAAGAATGATGAAACGATGGCTGCTCTTCGCCAGCAGGCTAAAGATATTGGTTCTAAAGGATATCTCTCTCAAGTCGACGTAGCTCAAACACAGGGTGTGCTCGCAAGCTCAGGTTACAATGCGAATGACGTTCTCATGGCAACCGACTCGACAGTGACAATGAGGCAAGCTAATGGTCTTGCAGCCAGCGATGCTGTTGGCGCACTTTCTACGGTGCAATCGGCGTTTAAGTTGCCGATAACAGAGATCGAACGCATTTCTGATGTCTTGACACAAAGCCTCCACTCATCGAGCACGAGTCTTGATGATTTGGTTGCGGCGATGAAAAACGTTGCACCAGGTGCGGAAATGGCTGGTGAAAGTCTTGAAGACACAACGGCGATGCTCGGCATCCTGGCAGACCACAATATTAAAGGTGCCAGCGCCGGGAGTAATATCAACACTATTTTGAGCCGTCTGGATGCGATGACAGGCCAGGCGCCTGTTGCCCTCAATTCCCTGGGGGTCAGCACACACGACGGTAACGGAAATAAGCTTCCGGTCGAGAAGGTATTTAAAGATATTTATCACGCCTTTGAGACAAACAAACTTGATATGGCTCAGCAGGCCGAATACCTGAAAAGCCTGTTCGGTGAAGAGGCTGTAAAGGGGGCAGGAGCACTGGTTGCCGCAGCCGGTGATGGAACTCTGGACAACAAACGTCAGCAAATGCTCGCTGCCAAAGGGAGTACTTCACGCATCGCCAGTATCAAGTCCGATAATCTCGATGGAGATTTAGTAAAACTACAGTCGACCCTGGATGGTCTGAAAATTGATGTTTTTGCGCAAGAAGAGTCTGCCCTAAGGCGTCTGACGGCTTCGGCAAACACCTGGGTTGGCATGGCCGCAAGCTGGGTTCAGACAAATCCCGAACTGACCCAAACCCTATTGAACGTTGCCACGAGTACGCTGGCGCTGGTCGGCGTGCTGGGAGGTGTCGGGCAAATCGTATGGCCTTTGATTGCCGGGGTGAATGTCATTATTGCTGCAGCAAGCATGCTGGGGACAGTATTTACTCTAACCGGCGGCGCTATCGCCTCAGCTCTTGGGGCCATCACGTGGCCAGTTATAGCTGTTGTGGCGGCGATTGTCGGTGGAGCCCTGCTGATCCGTAAATATTGGGAACCACTCAGTGCATTCTTTGGCGGCGTTATTGAGGGACTTGGTACCGCTTTTGCTCCGCTGGCAGAAATTTTTTCCCCGCTTGCGCCGGCATTTGATTTTCTCGTTGAGAAGCTCGGCAGCATCTGGCAGTGGTTCACTGATCTGCTTGAACCCGTAAAGGCGACACAAGAAACGCTCGAACGCTGTAAGAATGTGGGGGTAATGTTTGGCCAGGCACTGGCCAATGCGCTCATGGCGCCACTTAATATCTTTAACAGCCTGAGCAGTAAAGCAAGCTGGTTATTGGACAAACTCGGCATTATCAAAAAAGAGTCCGGCCAACTTGAAGATACCGAGGCTAAGGTGAAAACCACGGCCGTGACGCCTGACGGAACCTATATTCCGCCGACATCCACATTAAGCGGCTATCCGCTTTATCAGCCGCTATCTGCTCCCGCTGGGCGATCTTTTGTCGACAACAGTAAGCGAGAGTACAGCATCACTCTGCAAGGTGATGTTCTGCCGAACAGTGATTTAGACCGTCGGCTCAGAGAAGCCGTTGATAACCTCGCTCGTCAAGAGCGTTCATATCAGCGCTCAAGCTTTTCGCATGACTGAGGAGATTTAGACAGTGTTAATGGTATTAGGTTTATTTGTGTTTGAGCGCCGAACGCTACCGTATCAGTCGATGCAATATACAAAAGATTATCGATGGGCATCAAATAACCGCATCGGCAAGTCACCTGCGTATCAATTTCTTGGTGAGGGAGAAACCACACGCATACTCTCCGGTACGCTCTACCCAGAAATTACTGGCGGTAAATTATCGCTTTTGGCGATCGAATTGATGGCCAACGAGGGACGTGCATGGCCACTGATCGACGGTAGTGGAATGATTCACGGCATGTATGTGGTTGAAAAGGTAACACATACTCATACGGATCTTTACAGTGATGGGTCTGCCAGAAAAATCGAGTTTAACCTGACTTTAAAGAGAGTCGATGAATCCCTGGTTGTTATGTATGGCGATTTAAAAGCACAAGCCGAAACCCTGGTGTCATCAGTGGGTAGCTGGGCGGGAGGACTGGTGGGATGATAACGGGAATGACTCTCCAGGCAGGTGCATGCATTGCTCCCGATTTTATGCTCGCTTTCGGTAAGGATGATATTACTGAGGTTTTCAGAGAGCGGCTCATCAGTCTGACAATGACTGATAATAATGGATTTGAAGCTGACCAGCTTGATATAGAGCTTGATGATTCTGACGGGTTGGTTGAGTTACCACCGCGCGGTGCTTCTTTGAGTTTGTGGTTAGGCTGGCAGGGATCGGCATTGCTGGGAAAGGGGAGTTTTATCGTAGACGAAATCGCTTATCGAGGTGCTCCAGACGTTCTCACCATTCGTGCACGCAGTGCTGATTTTCGAGGATCGCTCAACTCGCGTCGCGAGCAGTCCTGGCATGATACAACGCTTGGGACGATTGTCGACACCATTGCTCAGCGGAATAAGCTCATAGCCAGGATAGCCGAGAGTTTGGTACCTGTTGAGGTGCCCCATATCGATCAGACGCAGGAGTCTGATGCTGTATTCTTGTCGCGGCTGGCCGAGCGAAATGGTGCGGTTGTCTCCGTAAAGGCCGGAAAACTCCTTTTCCTGAAAAAGGGGAGTGCGATGAATGCAAGTAATAAACCCTTCCCGCAAAGGGTCATAGAACGTGGCGATGGAGACAGCCATCAATTTACTATTGCCGATCGGGGGGCGTATAGCGGTGTTACAGCCAAATGGCTGCAAACCAAAGACCCGAGTCAGCAAAACCAAAACGTTAATCTCAAACGTGTGTCGAAAGAGCAGGATCTACATTCCTGGCAACATCCGGATGCCACTATGACACCGTCAGCGAGCAAGCCGAGCGGGAATCAGGGCGCACGAAACGGTGAATACATGGCTGGAGAACCGGAAAATGTTCTGGAGTTAACGACCATTTTCGCTAGCAAAGCGCAGGCCATCCGTGCGGCGCAGGCCAAATGGGAAGAGATACAGCGTGGTGCAGCTGAGTTTTCTATCACGCTCGCAATTGGCCGTGCAGATCTGTTTCCTGAAATACCTGTTACAGTCAGAGGATTCAAGAACGTCATAGATAATCAAGCATGGGTAATCAGCCGGGTAGTGCATCGTCTTAATAGCAGCGGTTTCACTTCGACGCTTGAGCTGCAAGTGAAATCCTCAGATATTGAATATGTCACAGAAGAAGGGAAGGGATAAAAAAATACCCATTTAGTGATTTATTGGGTATTATAAATTCACTTTTAGTGAATTTGCGGAGCCAGTTATGTTTCATTGTCCTGAGTGTAAGCAAGCGGCACATGCCCGTACGAGTCGATACCTTAGCGAGAATACCAAAGAACGTTATCATCAGTGCACAAACATCAATTGCAGTTGCACTTTCGTGACGATGGAATCGGTAGAGCGATTTATTGTTACCACTGGTGGAGTCACCCCTAAAGTGTCGCGATCCGCACTCAAAGGCTAGCGCCTGTTATCCCCCTTTAAACTAACCCGCCGCGAGCGGGTTTTTTATGCCTTAAAGAAAATGGCGGTAAGAAGTCCACCGCCATTTCATCGCCATCAATATCTTAGGCAACAAAAAGGCCACTCGCGAGAGTGGCCTAAGTGTATGTATCTAATGCTAAAATTTGGTGGCCCCTGCTGGACTTGAACCAGCGACCAAGCGATTATGAGTCGCCTGCTCTAACCACTGAGCTAAGGGGCCGTGGCGGTGAATTATAAAGTAACTCCCTGCTGCAATCCAGCCATTCCCTCCTGCCTGCTGTTTTTATAAACAACGCATTATCAATCCTTTATACTAACTACAAGATACATTCATCGGGGAGTGAGATGATCAACGATATTCTGGCACCGGGGCTGCGGGTGGTGTTCTGCGGGATCAACCCAGGCAAGTCTTCCGCCCATACGGGTTTTCACTTCGCCCATCCAGGAAATCGTTTCTGGAAGGTCATTCATCAGGCAGGATTCACCGATCGGCTGCTGAAGCCTGAAGAGGAGCAGCATCTGCTGGATACTCGCTGCGGGATTACCATGCTGGTGGAGCGCCCGACAGTTCAGGCTACAGAGGTGAATCTGCATGAGCTGCGTAGCGGCGGGCGGGAACTGGTGAAGAAAATAGAAGATTACCAGCCTTCGGCGCTTGCGATCCTTGGCAAGCAGGCGTATGAGCAGGCCTTTAGCCAGCGCGGGGCGCAGTGGGGAAAACAGAGGATTACGATTGGCATGACGCAGGTGTGGGTGCTGCCAAATCCGAGTGGGCTGAACAGGGCGACGCTCGACAAGCTGGTCGAAGCCTATCGCGAACTCGATGAGGCGTTGATGGTGCGAGGGCGGTAAGGGCTTGTGGTTCTGCTGTGCTGAAAAAGATGAAAAAAAAGCTCCCGGTTGGGAGCTTTTTACTTTTCAGGGCCGATTAATCGTCGAGGAAGCTACGCAGAACTTCAGAACGGCTCGGGTGGCGCAATTTGCGCAGGGCCTTCGCTTCGATCTGACGAATACGTTCGCGGGTAACGTCGAACTGTTTACCCACTTCTTCCAGCGTGTGGTCGGTATTCATATCGATACCGAAACGCATACGCAGGACTTTCGCTTCACGCGCGGTGAGGCCCGCCAGAACGTCGTGAGTGGCAGCACGCAGGCTCTCGGTAGTCGCAGAGTCCAGCGGCAGCTCGAGGGTGGTATCCTCGATGAAATCACCCAGATGCGAATCTTCATCGTCGCCGATTGGCGTTTCCATGGAGATAGGCTCTTTGGCAATTTTCAGCACTTTACGGATCTTGTCTTCTGGCATCAGCATGCGCTCAGCCAGCTCTTCTGGCGTCGGCTCGCGGCCCATCTCTTGCAGCATCTGACGGGAGATACGATTGAGTTTGTTGATCGTCTCAATCATATGCACCGGGATACGGATGGTGCGCGCCTGATCCGCGATAGAGCGGGTGATCGCCTGACGGATCCACCAGGTTGCGTAGGTGGAGAATTTGTAACCGCGACGATATTCAAACTTATCAACCGCTTTCATCAGACCGATGTTACCTTCCTGGATCAGATCCAGGAACTGCAGACCACGGTTGGTGTATTTTTTCGCGATAGAAATAACCAGACGTAAGTTAGCTTCAACCATCTCTTTTTTCGCACGGCGGGCTTTCGCTTCGCCGATGGACATACGACGGTTGATATCTTTAACCTGCTCGATAGTCAGGCCGGTCTCTTCTTCGATTTGACGCAATTTCTGCAGGCCGCGCTGAACATCATCAGCCACGTCGTGCAGTTTTTCAGACCAGGGTTTGTTCATCGCGATAGCCGCGTTGAACCAGGTTTCGCTGGTTTCATTGCCGGTGAACAGAGTGATGAAGTTCTTTTTCGGCATTTTGCACTGTTCAACGCACAGCTTCATGATGATACGTTCTTGAGTACGAACGCGGTCCATCATGACGCGCATGCTGTTCACCAGGTAGTCGAACTGTTTCGGCACCAGGCGGAACTGTTTGAAAACTTCAGACAGTTTCTGAATCTCGGCCTGAGCGGCGGCATGGCTCCGGCCTTTGGCTTTGATGGTGTCGCGAGCCAGTTCGTACTGGGTACGCAGTTCGCCAAACTTCTCGCGCGCCAGCTCAGGATCGATGCTGTTGTCGTCATCGCTGCTGTCATCGTCGCCGTCTTCTTCCTCTTCGTCTTCGTCATCATCCATCTCTTCCTGAGACAGTTCAGAACCGACGTGAGTCGCGGTTGGCGCCAGATCTTCTTCAGCATTCGGATCGACAAAACCGGTGATCAGGTCAGAAAGACGCGCTTCTTCGGCTTCGACGCGATCGTACTGCTCAAGCAGATAGGTGATCGCTTCAGGGTATTCGGCAACGGAGCACTGAACCTGGTTGATCCCATCTTCGATGCGTTTCGCGATGTCGATTTCGCCTTCGCGGGTCAACAGTTCAACGGTGCCCATTTCGCGCATGTACATGCGCACCGGGTCAGTGGTACGCCCGATTTCAGACTCAACGCTGGACAACACCTGTGCAGCGGCTTCTTCTGCATCTTCGTCGGTGTTGTTGGAGTTTTCAGCCAGCAACAGATCATCGGCATCCGGTGCTTCTTCCATCACCTGAATGCCCATGTCGTTGATCATTTGGATGATGTCTTCGATTTGATCTGAATCGACGATATCTTCCGGCAGATGGTCATTGACCTCGGCATAGGTCAGATAGCCTTGCTCCTTACCACGTTGGACAAGAAGTTTCAGCTGTGACTGCGGGTTTTGCTCCATAAGACGGTATCCACACTTAATTCGTTTAATTGGTGTCGGCGGTGTCGCTGCCAACCTTTGAAGCGAGGGCGTACTTATATTTTTGCCGCTGCCTCTCAGTGCGGCTGCCGGGGGCTTCCCGATCGATATTCGGCACTTAAGCCGTTAAATGCTGCATCCTTCACGTTGTCTCTGCTTTGATACAACGTGAACGGTTTTTGTTCAGTTTATTTCTTCGCCAGTTCCTGATTTAACATCCAGAGTTCCCGGCGCTCTTCGCTGCTTAAGCCATGTGTACGCTCGCGAGCAATCAGCTCTTCCTGGCGCAGTTCAAGCATCGAATCAAACATATGGTTGAGTGAGTCGGTGAACGTTTTTTCTGCAATGTCCTTATCAGCTATATCGTCCCACATCGACAGTTTTTCAAGGGTGGCGGCCTCTTTTGTGCCGCGATAGTGCTCTAACAGTTGGCCGGTAGTCAGACCTGGTTGCGACAGACACGTGTTGACCAGTTCTGAAAATAAGCCAAGTCCTGGCAGCTTTTCATGGTTCAACCCCGCGAGCGGCGGCACTTGCGGCGCCAGCTCAGGGTTTTGCACCAGTAACCCTATCAGTATACGCATGGTTGTGCGTTTTAGCTGTGGCGCGGGGCGAACCGCACCGCTTTCAGCCAGTTTAGGCATTAAACGTTCAAGCTGACTGTCATCCAGAATGCCGAGCTTGTTGCCGAGCTCCTGGCGCAGGTAAATGCGCAACGTTTCGCCCGGAACCTGAGAAATCAGCGGCAGTGCCAGCGTGCTCAGCTGGGCGCGTCCGTCTGGTGTGCTCAAATCCACCTGCGGCATCAGGCTGTTAAACAGAAACGTGGAGAGTGGCTGAGCCTGCTCCATCCGCGCTTCAAACGCCGCTTTGCCCTCTTTACGCACCAGCGTATCCGGGTCTTCACCGTCGGGCAGGAACATAAAGCGCAGCTGGCGCCCGTCGGTCATATAAGGTAGTGCAGTTTCCAGCGCACGCCAGGCGGCATCGCGTCCGGCACGGTCACCGTCATAACAACAGATGACGTTATTCGTCGCCCGAAACAGGAGCTGAATGTGGTCGGCGGTGGTGGACGTTCCCAACGACGCAACCGCGTAGTTGATGTCGTACTGCGCCAGCGCGACCACGTCCATATAGCCTTCGACCACCAGTAAACGCCGGGGTTCAGCGTTATCCTGCTGGGCTTCATAAAGGCCATACAGCTGGCGACCTTTGTGGAAAATATCGGTTTCCGGGGAGTTGAGGTATTTCGGCATGCCGTCACCCAGCACGCGTCCACCAAAACCAATTACCCGGCCTCGTTTGTCGCGAATGGGGAACATCACCCGCTCGCGGAAACGGTCATAGCTTCGTCCCTGATCGTTTGTTACCAGCATGCCGGCATCGATCAGAGATTTACGATCTTCGCTATTGCCACCAAAACGCTTTAACACGTTGTCCCAGCCGGGCGGGGCGTAACCAATAGCGAAACGCGCAATCACATCGTCGCTCAATCCGCGCTGTGTCAGATACTGACGCGCAGGTTCAGCTGCATGTTGCTTAAGAGACTGTTGGTAAAACGAATTCAGACCGTCCATCAGTTGGTAAAGCGTTTGTCGTTGATGGCGTTCTATCTGACTCGGACCGCTGCCTGCTTCGTAAGGCACTTCAAGGTTGTGCATCGCCGCCAGTTCTTCGACGGTTTCCACGAACTCGAGCTTGTCGTAGTTCATCAGGAAATCGACAGCATTCCCGTGGGCGCCACAGCCAAAGCAGTGGTAAAACTGTTTTTCACCGTTTACGGTGAAAGAGGGGGTTTTTTCGTTATGGAACGGACAGCACGCATGGTAGTTCTTGCCCTGCTTTTTGAGCTTTACCCGCGCGTCGATAAGATCGACGATATCGGTTCTGGCCAGCAGGTCATTGATAAATACGCGTGGAATTCGTCCAGCCATAGGCCCCGTAAAATTACACCTTATCCCTCAAGCTGCTTCTGCGTTGGCTGCGCTCGTTCACCCTGTCACTTACTGATGTAAGCGCTGAGGATTCACTCCCTTGCCGCCGTGATGCGTCTTGAATGATTTTGTGTATTTGCTAACGCATAAACGAAAATAAGCCGCGCATTCCTTCCGGAAGCACGGCCTTACGACTATAACTCAGTCTGACCATTGAGGGCGTGTGCCCTCAACAGATTAGTACAGACGAGTACGGCGTGCGTTTTCGCGAGCCAGTTTCTTCGCGTGACGTTTCACAGCAGAAGCTTTAGCGCGTTTACGTTCGGTAGTCGGTTTTTCATAGAACTCACGACGACGAACTTCCGCCAGAACACCTGCTTTCTCGCATGAACGCTTGAAGCGACGCAGTGCTACGTCGAACGGCTCGTTTTCACGTACTTTAATTACCGGCATGTAACTCTCACCTTTGATAAATTCGGTTTGCCGCTGGCATCGGCGCCAGCTTATTTCAAAATGGTGCGGAATTTTACTGCAACTCATGCTGCTTTGTAAAGCACCAATGCCGTTTTTGAACGGGACTTTTGTAAGGGGTAAGAGTATACACGAACTCACCCCTCAGGGTATACATCGACCCGCATTCGCCCTACACTGCGCGGTACAGAAAAGAGGTAAATTAAGCCATGCGTGTACTGGGTATTGAAACATCCTGCGATGAAACCGGCATCGCTATTTACGACGACGAAAAAGGTCTGTTAGCCAACCAACTGTATAGTCAGGTGAAATTACACGCTGATTACGGCGGAGTGGTGCCGGAGCTGGCGTCGCGCGACCACGTGCGTAAAACGGTTCCCCTGATTCAGGCGGCGCTGAAAGAGTCCGGTTTGACCCCAAAAGATATCGATGCGGTTGCCTATACTGCAGGCCCGGGTCTGGTCGGTGCGCTGCTGGTTGGCGCCACCGTAGGGCGTTCGCTGGCGTTTGCGTGGGATGTTCCGGCGATTGCGGTTCACCACATGGAAGGGCACCTTCTGGCACCGATGCTGGAAGAGAATCCGCCAGAGTTTCCGTTTGTGGCGCTGCTGGTCTCCGGCGGTCATACCCAGTTGATCAGCGTGACCGGTATTGGCGAGTACGAACTGCTGGGCGAGTCCATTGATGACGCCGCCGGTGAAGCTTTCGATAAAACCGCCAAACTGCTGGGCCTGGATTATCCGGGTGGCCCCATGTTGTCGAAACTGGCGTCTCAGGGCGTTGAAAAACGTTTTGTTTTCCCGCGTCCAATGACCGACCGCCCAGGGCTGGACTTCAGCTTCTCAGGCCTGAAAACGTTTGCGGCGAATACCATTCGCAACAATGAAAATGACGATCAGACTCGCGCTGACATCGCTCGCGCCTTCGAGGATGCGGTGGTGGATACCCTGATGATCAAGTGCAAACGCGCGCTGGATCAGACCGGCTTTAAGCGCCTGGTGATGGCGGGGGGCGTGAGCGCTAACCGTACGCTGCGCGCGAAGCTGGCGGAGATGATGCAAAAACGTCGCGGCGAAGTGTTTTATGCACGTCCGGAATTTTGCACCGACAATGGCGCGATGATCGCATATGCGGGCATGGTGCGTGCGAAAGCAGGCGCGACGGCGGATTTGAGCGTTTCTGTGCGCCCACGCTGGCCGCTGGCTGAGCTGCCTGCGGCGTAAGTGTCTGTCTTGCCCGGTGGCGCAACGCTCACCGGGCCTGAAAATGTGCGGCCTGCATCGGTTGAGGATCCCGCTTATACCTTCAGCATCCCTTTCACTTCCAAAAAATCTATAATCTTCGCTAATCCGTCGCCGGCTTTCAGGTTGGTAAAGGTCCACGGGCGTTCACCGCGCATCCGGTTTGTGTCGCGCTCCATCACCTCAAGAGACGCCCCGACGTACGGCGCCAGATCCGTTTTATTGATCACCAGGAAATCTGATTTGGTGATCCCCGGCCCCCCCTTGCGCGGGATCTTTTCCCCCTCGGCAACGTCAATCACATAGATCGTCAGGTCCGCCAGCTCCGGGCTAAAGGTGGCGCTCAGGTTATCGCCGCCGCTTTCAACAAAAATCAGATCCAGATTGCCAAACTTCTCGCTCAAGGCCTCGACGGCGGCGAGGTTCATGGAGGCATCCTCGCGGATCGCGGTATGCGGGCAGCCGCCAGTCTCCACGCCGACAATGCGATCCGGCTCCAGCGCCCCGGCTTCCGTCAGGATGCGCTGATCCTCTTTGGTGTAGATATCGTTAGTCACAACGGCGAGCTGGTAGGTGTCGCGCATCGCTTTGCACAGGGATTCCAGCAGAGCGGTTTTACCCGACCCGACCGGGCCACCCACGCCCACGCGCAGGGGATGTTTGTATTCAGCCATAAATAATCCTCAGGATCGGAATAACCGTGAATATTGTGTTTCGTGACGCGCAGAGGCGATGGCCGAGAGCGGCGTCGCCGCACCCAGTTCGTCATCGCTGCGCTCCCACGCCTGACCGAGCTTTGCAGCAAAATGGTCGCTCAATTCGATAATTAACTGCTGCGCGGCCTGCTGTCCGAACGGCACCAGTTTTACGCCCGCCATGACGGCGCTCTCCATCCAGCTGTAGCCAAGGCTCAACGCTAACGCCTGGACGTCAATGTCCCAGCGTACACCGAGCCACGCCATGCCGCATAGCTGGCTGCTGGAAAACAACGGTAACCACTCGGGCGGGCAATCCGGCTCCCAGCTCTTAATCAGCCGGGTAAAGGCCGCGCCGCGATTGCGCTCTTCCTCACGCAGCTCACGCGTTTCGCGGCAGGCGAGCAGATACGCCGTCCAGCGTTTTGCGGCGGCAATGTCGTTCTGCTCACAGGCGCGGTACAGGCGGATAAACAGCGGCAAATCGACGCACAAAAAACTTCGCTCCATCTGCTGAATTTGCCACTGCCTGAACTCAGCCGCGGTGGAAATCCAGCCCGCTTCCACCGCCCACTCCAGCCCCTGGGACCAGGTGAAAGAGCCGACCGGCAGACTGCTGCTGGAGAGCTGCATCAGGCGTAACTGCTGGCGGTTGTGCTCCATTCCTTCAGGGCACCTTAATGGGAATGTGCATGCGCATGACCGTGGGTTTCGCTGGCATAGGCCCCGGCTTCCGGTTCAAACGGCAGATGAGCAAAGGTCACGTCCAGATCAAACTGGCGCAACATGTCATCGAGCACGTGATCGTGGTGGTAGCGCAACTCGCCGGGCATGATTTGCAGCGGAACGTGGCGGTTGCCGAGGTGATAACAGGCGCGCGCGAGCAGATAGGGATCGGCGCAGCGCACTACCGACACCGACTCCGGCGCGGCAATCACTTCGATCACTTCCAGACCGTCGTCGGTGGTGAGCAGATCGCCGCCTCGCAGCAGCAGCCCGCGTGGCAGCATCAGCCCCGCTTCACGCCCGTCGTTCAGCTCCACGCGGGCGCGGCTTTTCACCCGCACATCAATCGGCAGCGTGACGCTCGCGGTGACCGGGTGCGGGTGATCAAGGCGTTGGGTTAAGTAGATCATCATCTCTCCTCAGAACAGGAAATAGCGTTGCGCCATCGGCAGGACGTCTGCCGGTTCGCTGGTTATCAGTTCACCATCCACGCGTACCTCGTAGGTTTGCGCATCCACGGTGATATTCGGCTGCAGGCTGTTGTGGATCATGTCGGCCTTTTTCACCGTCCGGCAGCCATTCACCACGGCGATGGCGCTTTGTAAGTTAAGCTGCTGCGGGATGCCGCCGGTTGCTGCGGCCTGGGAGACAAACGTCAGCCGCGTGGCGTGGCGTGCGGCGCCCAGCGAGCCAAACATCGGACGATAGTGCACCGGTTGCGGCGTGGGAATTGATGCGTTGATATCCCCCATCGGCGCACAGGCGATCATTCCCCCTTTAACGATGGTGGCGGGTTTAACGCCAAAGAACGCGGGTGACCAGACCACCAGATCCGCCAGTTTTCCCGCTTCAATCGAACCGACCTCGTGGGCGATCCCATGGGTCAGTGCCGGGTTAATGGTGTACTTGGCGACATAGCGTTTGACGCGGAAGTTGTCGTTCTCCCCGGACTCTTCCGCCAGCGGCCCGCGCTGCACTTTCATGCGGTGCGCCACCTGCCAGGTCCGGATAATCACTTCGCCCACGCGGCCCATTGCCTGGGAGTCTGACGAGGTCAGCGAGAAAGCGCCGATATCGTGCAACACATCTTCGGCGGCTATGGTTTCCCGGCGGATGCGTGATTCGGCAAAAGCCACGTCCTCGGCGATATCCGGGTCGAGGTGATGGCAAACCATCAGCATATCGAGGTGCTCATCGATGGTGTTGACCGTGTACGGCAGCGTCGGATTGGTGGAGGAGGGCAAAATATTCGGATGCGCGCAGGCGGTAATAATATCCGGCGCATGGCCGCCGCCCGCCCCTTCGGTATGGAAGGTGTGAATGGTTCGCCCGCCAATCGCCGCCAGCGTATCTTCGACAAAGCCCCCTTCGTTCAGCGTGTCGCTGTGCAGCGCCACCTGAATGTCCATCTCTTCGGCAACCTCCAGCGAGCAGTTGATCGCCGCAGGCGTCGAGCCCCAGTCTTCGTGGATTTTCAGCCCGATAGCGCCCGCTGCAACCTGTTCGCGTAGGGCGTCAGGATTAGATGCGTTGCCTTTGCCCAGCAGGCCGATATTCACCGGCAGGGTATCGGCGGCCTGTAACATCCGCGCGATATACCACGGCCCCGGCGTACAGGTGGTGGCGTTGGTGCCTGCCGCGGGGCCGGTTCCGCCGCCGATCATGGTGGTGACGCCGGAGACCAGCGCCTCTTCCGCCTGCTGCGGACAGATCCAGTGAATGTGGGTGTCGATCCCGCCGGCGGTGACGATCTTACCTTCGGCGGCGATCACTTCTGTCGCCGCGCCAATCGGGATCGTCACGCCGGGCTGGATATCCGGGTTCCCGGCTTTGCCGATGGCGAAGATCCGGCCATCTTTGATGCCGATATCCGCCTTCACGATCCCCCAGTGATCGACGATCAGCGCGTTGGTCAGCACCAGATCCACGCACGCCTGCGCCGTCATCTGCCCCTGGCCCATGCCGTCGCGGATCACTTTCCCGCCACCAAATTTCACCTCTTCGCCGTAAATCGTGAGATCGTTTTCCACCTCGATCCACAGCTCGGTGTCGGCCAGTCGCACTTTATCGCCCGTGGTAGGGCCAAACATATCGGCATACGCCTGACGCGAAATCTCAGCCATTGTGGTCCTCCAGTTCGCCCATCACTTCCCCGCGAAAACCGAAAATGCGCTGCGCCCCGGCGACCTGTACCAGCGTCACTTCGCGCTTTTGCCCCGGTTCGAAGCGCACCGCAGTGCCTGCAGGAATGTTAAGGCGATAGCCTTTTGTGGATTCGCGATCGAATTTCAGCGCCGGATTCACTTCGTAAAAGTGGTAATGCGATCCCACCTGAATCGGTCGATCGCCGTGATTTTCGACGATCGTGCGCTGGGTTTTGCGCCCAACGTTAAGGGCGATCTGGCCGGGTTTAATTTGATATTCGCCTGGGATCATCGGTTTCCCCTCACAGGATCGGGTTGTGAACGGTGACGAGCTTAGAGCCGTCCGGGAAGGTGGCTTCCACCTGAATATCCGGGATCATCTCCGGCACGCCTTCCATCACCTGCGCGCGCGTCAGCACATGGCGACCCGCTTCCATCAGCTCCGCCACGGTTTGCCCGTCTCGCGCCCCTTCCATAATGAAGGCGCTGATCAGCGCGACCGATTCCGGGTAATTAAGTTTGACGCCACGCGCGAGGCGGCGCTCCGCGACCAGCGCGGCGGTAAACAGCAATAGCTTGTCTTTTTCTCTGGGAGTCAGTTCCATAGGATTCTCTTAGGTCTGCCAGATTCGGGGGGCGTGAGGCGCTTTAGCAGTAACCTGCGGTCGTAGGTATTGCCAGATGTCGCGCATCGCCTGCTGGCAAATCAGGTTGTCGTGAGAGAGAAAACGCACCGACAGCAGGCCATCGGTGAGCGTTGCTCCGGCAAAATTACCAAGCGCTGCCAGCCGTTCGCGCACGCCGTCCAGCAGAGCTTCGTTTGCCGGATAACAGAGCAGGGTGCCTGTCCACGGATGAGCCGCCACCGGCGTGAGATCGCCGTCGCGCAGGTGCTGACGTTCCACGAGCAAGGGTGCGTCGTCGAGCCACACCTCCAGTCGACTTTCCAGGGTGCCATGGCTGAAGGTTTCACCGATCACCGGACGGCCCAGGCACAGCAGCTCCCACGCCAGCAGGGTACTGGAGTGATGCAGATGGAACACCGAGCGAAGGCGGGCGTCAGCGCCGGGGAAAAAAATCGTGTCTTGCGGCAGCCACTCAAGCGTCGCCTGCTCCTCAACATAAAAATGCTGATTAAGATGCGCCTGCGCGCCGCCGCTACGGTAAAACTTGCTGGCACCCGGCATGGTGATCAGCGCATGGCTGTTCGCTGCCAGCTGGACTGAAATATCGAGCGAATCGCCGCCGACAATGCCACCGGGCGGGTGCAACAGATAGAGATGGCAGGTTTCGTCTTCGGGATAAAACGGACGCTGAACGGTAAGGGGGCCGATGTGTCGCGCCGAGTGCAGGACGGTTTTTTGCGGGGTGTGGCGAAACTGCAACGCAAGCGACGCCTGCCAGCCTTTATACGCGTTATCAGTCACCTGGGTTGCTAACATGCTGCATCCATCCGCTCGCCATTTTCTGCTTCAGTATGCCCTGGCAGAAATGAACCCTGTCATATGAGTCGCTTATGGATAGATGAAAAAAACCGGCTCATTTCTGAGCCGGTTTCTGGAATTCTCGTGGTCCGAACTACTGCGGATCTTTTTTCTTTCTCTTAAATCGGGTCCAGATTTTTGTTTCCTGGCGGCGCCACAGACGCTGAATGTTGTCGTGATGACGCAGGAGAATCAGGCAGGAGAGCATGGAGACCGGGAAGGTGAACTGGGGTTTAAACCACCAAACATAAAACGGGGCGATCAGCGCACTGACAATTGCGCCCAGCGACGAGTAGCCGCTCAACAATACGCTCAGCAGCCAGGTGCCTGCCATCACGCCGGTCAAATCCCAGCCGATGGGGGCGATTGCGCCAAACGCAGTGGCGACACCTTTGCCGCCTTTAAAACCAAAGAATATTGGCCAGATGTGGCCCAGACAGGCAGCGATGGCGATAAGCCCCAGCCAGAACGGCGTGACGCCCAGCGCATAGGCGCCCCAGACGGGTAACATCCCTTTCAGAACATCAAAGATCAATACCGCTACGGCTGCTCCCTTGCCGCCAATTCGTAATACATTGGTCGCCCCTGGATTCCCGGAACCGCTGGCGCGAGGGTCAGGCAATCCGGCGATGCGGCAGACCAGAATGGCGCTGGAGATTGAGCCGCAAAGGTAAGCGAGGAAGATCATTCCAGGCGCGATTGCACTCATAACGCTGTTCCGTTTTGAAAATGTATCTGTATTCTCTGCATCTGTGGATAATACGCATAATTCGCCGGAAGTGGTATCCGGTTTAGCCAAAAAGCAGGCAGGTCGTGATGGATATTGTATTTATAGAGCAACTTTCGGTAATCACCACAATTGGTGTTTACGACTGGGAACAGACCATCGAGCAGAAGCTGGTGTTCGATATCGAAATGGGCTGGGATAACCGCCTGGCCGCAAAAAGTGATGATGTTAAAGACTGCCTGAGCTATGCGGATATCAGCGAAACGGTGGTGAAGCATGTCGAAGGGCAACGTTTCGCGCTGGTGGAGCGCGTAGCGGAAGAGGTGGCCGAACTGCTGTTAAGCCGTTTCAATTCGCCGTGGGTGCGCATTAAACTCAGCAAACCGGGTGCCGTGGCGCGCGCGGCGAACGTCGGCGTGATCATTGAGCGTGGCAAAAATCTTAAAGCAAAGATTTAACGTCATAATCGCTAAACCATTTTCGGTTATACCGGTCTTAAAGCTGTCTCTTTCACGGCGTCCATTGAGGTTCGCCGTTTTTTACATTTTTAGAAGGGTTAATAGATGAGCGATGTACACTCGCTGCTGGTGGCGGCAATACTGGGTGTGGTCGAAGGATTGACGGAATTTTTACCCGTTTCCAGTACCGGACACATGATCATTGTCGGTCATTTGCTCGGCTTTGAAGGCGAAACGGCAAAGACGTTTGAAGTGGTCATTCAGCTGGGTTCCATTCTGGCCGTGGTGGTGATGTTCTGGCGTCGCCTGTTCGGTCTTATCGGCATTCACTTTGGCCGCCCGCCGCAGCACGAAGGCGAGGGCAAAGGGCGTCTGACGCTGATTCACATCCTGCTTGGGATGGTTCCGGCGGTGGTGCTGGGGCTGGTTTTCCACGACACGATCAAATCGCTGTTTAACCCAATTAACGTGATGTATGCGCTGGTGGTCGGCGGTGTGCTGCTGATAGCGGCGGAACTGCTGAAACCCAAAGAGCCGAAAGCGCCGGGTCTGGACGATATGACCTATCGCCAGGCGTTTATCATCGGCTGCTTCCAGTGTCTGGCGCTCTGGCCGGGCTTTTCCCGTTCAGGGGCGACCATTTCCGGCGGGATGCTGATGGGCGTGAGCCGCTATGCGGCGTCCGAGTTCTCGTTCCTGCTGGCAGTGCCAATGATGATGGGTGCCACCGCGCTGGATCTCTATAAGAGCTTCCACTTCCTGACGGTGGGTGACATTCCGATGTTCGCCGTGGGCTTTGTGACCGCGTTCCTGGTCGCGCTGGTGGCGATCAAAACCTTCCTGCAGATCATCAAACGTATCTCGTTCATCCCGTTTGCGATCTACCGCTTTATCGTCGCAGCGGCCGTTTACGTGGTCTTCTTCTAAGCCACTCACTGCCCTCAGTCTTTTGGCTGAGGGCAGCGCGTTTCCTTCCAGTCCGTTACCGCCTGAATCCGCCGTTTCGTTAACTCGTCGCGGATTGCCGGGCCTTTAAATCCGGCTTCAACCACGTCTTTCGTCGGCACCGCTCTGGCGATCTCCCACGCTTCGCGCAGCAAACGTCCTTGCGGATAGTCGCAGGCTTCAAAGCCGGTGCGCCCACGTACGTCCGCTTCGCTGGTCAGGGCGATCTGCTCCACGCGCTGCGGTTTTCGCCACGCGTCAATGCTGTCGAACAGCTTCACGATGGTGGCCGGTTTGAGGATCGGGAAGGTGTGGATCAGGTCGTGGAATTCAGCGACCAGCTTCGCCAAATCGCGGATCTCATTGGGCACGCGCAGGCGCTGGCAAATATTGTCTACCAGTTTGACGCCCGCCGGGCCGTGTCCGTGATGGCGCGGCCAGAGCGCTTTCGGCGTTAATCCTTTGCCCAGATCGTGACAGAGCGTCGCGAAACGCACATCCACGTCCGGGCTGAGCATCGCCGCCATGCTTAACGTCATCAGGGTATGAACGCCGGTATCGATTTCCGGATGCCACTTCGCCGGAGCCGGGACGCCAAACAGGGCGTCGATTTCCGGGAACAGCACCTTCAGGGCGCCGCAGTCGCGGAGCACCTGGAAAAAGACCTGCGGATTGCAGGTAGTAAGGGCGTTCTCCGTCTCTTTCCAGACGCGTTCCGGCGTGAGATGTTCCAGCTCGCCCGCGTCGGTCATGGCAGTCATTAAGGCCATGGTTTCGTCGGCGATGCGGAAGCTCAGATGGGCATAACGGGCAGCGAAGCGCGCCACGCGCAGGACGCGCAGCGGATCTTCAGAGAAGGCCGGGGAGACATGGCGTAAAATTCGGTTGTGCAGATCGTTCTGGCCGCCGTAGGCGTCGACGATATGACCGTCGTCGTCCTGCGCCAGGGCGTTAATCGTCAGATCGCGGCGCAGCAGATCCTGCTCGAGCGTAACGTCCGGCGCGGCATAGCAGGTAAAACCGGTGTAACCAAAACCGGCTTTGCGCTCCGTGCGCGCCAGGGCGTACTCTTCTCGGCTTTTAGGGTGAAGAAACACAGGAAAATCGCGGCCTACCTGCTGGTAGCCCGCGTTAAGCATCTCTTCTGGCGTGGCGCCCACCACGACCCAGTCTTTATCTTTGACCGGCAGACCTAACAACGCATCACGAACCGCACCACCGACCAGATAAATCTTCACGCCGTAAACTCCCCAATTCTCTTTTCACCTGATAATACGTAAGTATGGTGAATAAGACGAATTAGTTCATCCAGCGATCTTTACGCTTACGGCTTGGGATCAGATGTGGCAGAACCAGACCGAGTACCAGACCTACGCCTAGCACGCCGCCGCCATACATAAACCACTGCATGATGATGGTGCGCTGTTTGTCATCGAGCTGCAGATTGGCGGCGCTCACTTTTTTCTGCGCCACAATCAGCTCGTTTTTAAGCTTCTGGTTCTCTTCTTTCAGGCCATTGATCACGCTGTCACTCTGGGCCACTTTCTGCTGCATTTCAGCCGTGCGCTGGTTCCAGGTGGTGTCGATATTAGTCAGCTTATCGGTCAGGGTTTTCACCTGATTTTCCAGATCCGGCACGCGGGTGCGCAGACTCGGCACGGTGCTCAGCTCTTTCAGCGGGATCCACGACGTACGGCCGGTACTGTCGCGCACCTGACCGTAATTACTGTCCTGATTTGTTTGTAACAGAACCACTTCCTCGCCGGCATTCACCGTACCCACGAGGCGATAATTATCTCCAGGGCCGCTACGTACCCAGGTGTTCAATTCGTCGGAAACATAACGTTTCTCTTCAGCGTGGACCGCAGTCGCGGCGCTGAAAGCAAGTAAAGTCAGTCCAATCAGGCGTAATTTAAGCATCATTAGTCGTTATTTTCATAAAAAGTGGAACGATAGTAGTGGCAACAGTGTCTCCACGCAAAGCATTCGTCAGCAATCGGAATCATCTGTGTCACGGCTTCGGACTTTTACACCCCTCAAATTGCTCATTGCGTGGCAATTTGGCGCAAAATACTATGTACTGACAAACAAATGGCGAGGAAGTTCGCCTTCATTGACGCGGCTGTGACGCAACCGAAAGTACAGGGCTATGGCACAAGAGATCGAATTAAAATTTATCGTCGAAACGGGCAGCGTTGATGCGCTGCGTAACCATCTGAATCAGCTGACCAGCGAGCACCACGAGCCGGTGCAACTCCTCAATATCTATTACGAAACGGCGGATAACTGGCTGCGTCGTCACGATATGGGGCTGCGCATCCGTGGTGCGAACGGGCGCTATGAAATGACGATGAAAATTGCCGGGCGTGTGGTGGGCGGTTTGCATCAGCGCCCTGAATACAATATCGACATTGAAAAGCCAGAACTTGAGCTGAATCGTCTTCCGGCAGAAGTCTGGCCGAACGGTGAGCTGCCGGACGGGCTGTCAGCGCAGGTTCAGCCGCTGTTTAGCACCGATTTCTGGCGTGAAAAATGGCTGGTGAACGAAGGCAAAAGCCGCATCGAAATTGCCCTCGATCAGGGCGAAGTGAAAGCGGGCGAGTTCCAGGAACCGATTTGCGAGCTGGAGCTTGAACTGCTGGAAGGCAGCGCTGACGACGTGCTCAAACTGGCACGTAAGCTGGTGGGCCAGTCGGGTCTGCGTCAGGGCAGCCTGAGCAAGGCCGCGCGCGGCTACCATCTGGCGGCGGGAAATGCGCCGCGTCAGGTGAAAGCCACCACCATCCTGCACGTGGCACCCAAGTCCAGCGTTGAGCAGGGCCTGGAAGCCTCGCTGGAGCTGGCCCTGAGCCAGTGGCAGTACCACGAGGAGCTGTGGATACGCGGCGTGAGCGACGCGAAAAAACATGTGATTGCGGCGATGGGACTGGTGCGCAGCACCCTGACGCTGTTTGGCGGCGTCGTACCGCGTAAAGCGAGCACTCACTTACGTGATTTCCTGACCCAGACCGAAACGCTGATGGCCACTGACGTCTCTGCCGAAACGGCGGTCTACAGCCCGCAAACCGCGGCCGCCAAACTGGCGTTAACGGAATTCCTGGTGACGCGCGGCTGGCAGCGTTTTCTGGATGATAAAACCCAGAAGAAAATCGCCGAGTCGTTTAAGCGTTTTGCGGATACCCATTTGTCCCGCAGCAACTCCGAGCTGAAAACCATTTTTGACCGCCCGCTGGGCGATCAGTACAGCGATCAGCTGGTACGTCTGAACCGCGATATCGACAGCGTTCTGCTGCTGTCGGGAAGTTACGATGGGCCGAAAGCGCAGGCGTGGCTGGAGAACTGGCAGGGGCTTCGCCATGCCATTGAGACGCGCCAGCGTATTGAAATTGAACATTTCCGTAACGAGGCTATTTCGCAAGAGCCGTTCTGGCTGCACAGCGGAAAACGTTAACTCAGGCAAGGAACCCCATGATGCCGCTTTCTTCACAGCTTCAGCAGCACTGGCAGACGGTTTGTGCGCGTCTGCCGGAGTCATTACCCGCCGCCTCACTGAGTGAGCAGGCGCAGCAAGTGCTTACTTTTAGTGATTTTGTGCAGGAGAGCATCACCGCGAATCCTGACTGGCTGGCTGAACTGGAAGCGGCACCGCCGCAGGCCGACGAATGGCAGCACTACGCTCAGTGGCTGAGCGACGCGCTGGCAGAGGTGGCAGACGAGCCGACGCTGATGCGCGTTTTACGTCAGTTCCGCCGTCGCGTGATGGTGCGTATCGCCTGGGCGCAGTCGCTGGCGCTGGTGAGCGAAGAGAGCACTCTGCAGCAGCTGAGCTGTCTGGCGGAAACGCTGATTGTCGCCGCGCGCGACTGGCTCTACGACGCCTGCTGTAAAGAGTGGGGCACGCCGTGCAGTGAAGAGGGCACGCCGCAGCCGCTGATGATTTTAGGCATGGGGAAACTGGGCGGCGGTGAGCTGAATTTCTCGTCGGATATCGACCTGATCTTCGCCTGGCCGGAAAAGGGTGCGACCCGTGGGGGCCGCCGCGAACTGGATAACGCGCAGTTCTTCACCCGTCTCGGCCAGCGGCTTATCAAAGCTCTGGATCAGCCAACCCAGGACGGTTTCGTCTATCGCGTGGATATGCGCCTGCGCCCGTTCGGTGATAGCGGTCCGCTGGTGCTGAGCTTTGCCGCGCTGGAAGATTATTACCAGGAGCAGGGGCGCGACTGGGAGCGCTACGCGATGGTCAAGGCACGGATCATGGGCGACAAAGACGACATCTACGCCAGCGAATTGCGCGCCATGCTGCGCCCGTTCGTGTTCCGCCGCTATATCGATTTCAGCGTTATTCAGTCCCTGCGTAATATGAAAGGGATGATTGCCCGCGAGGTGCGCCGCCGGGGCCTGAAAGACAACATCAAGCTCGGCGCGGGCGGTATCCGTGAAATCGAATTTATCGTGCAGGTGTTCCAGCTGATTCGCGGTGGGCGTGAGCCTTCCCTGCAGTCCCGCTCGCTGCTGCCGACGCTGAAGGCCATCGAACAGCTGCATCTGCTGCCGGAGGGGGACGCGCAGACTCTGCACGATGCCTATCTTTATCTGCGTCGCCTCGAAAACCTGCTGCAAAGCATCAATGACGAACAGACCCAGACGCTGCCGGGCGACGATCTGAACCGCGCGCGGCTGGCCTGGGGCATGCGCGTTGACGACTGGCAGGGGCTGACGGAGACGCTGGACGCCCATATGGCGGGCGTTCGACGCATCTTTAACGATTTGATTGGCGATGACGAGAGCGAATCGCCGGACGATACGCTGTCCGAACACTGGCGCGAGCTGTGGCAGGATGCGCTGCAGGAAGATGACACCACGCCGGTATTGGCCCATTTGAGCGACGACGACCGCCATCGTGTGGTGGCGCTGATCGCCGATTTCCGCATGGAGATGAACAAGCGCGCCATCGGCCCGCGCGGGCGACAGGTGCTCGACCACCTGATGCCGCACCTGCTGAGCAACGTCTGCTCGCGGGCGGATGCGCCGATCCCGTTGTCGCGCCTGACGCCGCTGCTCACCGGCATCATCACCCGCACGACCTATCTTGAGCTGCTGAGTGAATTCCCCGGTGCGCTCAAACATTTAATTTCCCTCTGCGCCGCGTCGCCGATGGTGGCGAGCAAACTGGCACGCTATCCGCTGCTGCTGGATGAGCTGCTTGATCCTAACACCCTCTATCAACCGACAGCGATGGATGCGTATCGCGACGAACTGCGTCAGTATCTGCTGCGCGTGCCGGAAGAGGACGAAGAGCAACAGCTCGAAGCGCTGCGTCAGTTTAAACAGGCGCAGATGCTGCGCGTGGCGGCGGCCGATATCGCGGGCACCCTGCCGGTGATGAAAGTCAGCGACCATTTAACCTGGCTGGCGGAAGCGATCATCGACGCGGTAGTCCAGCAGGCCTGGAGCCAAATGGTCGTGCGCTACGGTCAGCCAAAACATCTGGCGGATCGTGAAGGACGGGGTTTTGCCGTGGTCGGCTACGGCAAACTGGGCGGCTGGGAGCTGGGCTACAGCTCCGATCTGGATTTAATTTTCCTGCACGATTGCCCGGTGGATGTCATGACCGATGGCGATCGCGAAATCGACGGGCGTCAGTTCTACCTGCGTCTGGCGCAGCGCATTATGCACCTCTTCAGCACCCGCACCTCCTCCGGGATTTTGTACGAAGTGGATGCGCGCCTGCGCCCGTCTGGCGCGGCGGGGATGCTGGTCACGTCCACCGAATCGTTTGCGGATTATCAGCAAAACGAAGCCTGGACGTGGGAGCATCAGGCGCTGGTGCGTGCCCGTGTGGTGTACGGCGATCCGCAGTTGAAAACGCAGTTCGACGCCATTCGCCGTGATGTGCTTACCGCAACGCGTGAGGGCCAAACCCTGCAAACCGAAGTTCGGGAGATGCGTGAGAAGATGCGCGCCCATCTCGGCAACAAGCATCGCGATCGCTTTGATATCAAAGCCGATGAGGGCGGGATCACCGATATCGAGTTTATTACTCAGTATCTGGTGCTTCGTCATGCGCACGACAAGCCGAAGCTGACGCGCTGGTCTGATAACGTGCGCATTCTGGAACTGCTGGCGCAAAACGACATTATGGATGAGCAAGAAGCGCAGGCGTTGACCCACGCCTACACCACGCTTCGCGATGAATTGCATCATCTGGCGTTACAGGAACAGCCGGGCCATGTGGCGGCTGAATGTTTCAGCATTGAGCGAGAACGCGTTCGAACCAGCTGGCAGAAGTGGCTGGTGGAACCGTGCGTAACAAAACAAGTGTGATATTATCGCGCGCAAATTGTGAATCTTTCTGGAGTCAGGAATGAAAGTAACACTGCCAGAGTTTGAACGTGCTGGAGTTATGGTTGTCGGTGATGTGATGCTGGACCGCTACTGGTACGGGCCGACAAGCCGCATCTCCCCGGAAGCACCGGTCCCGGTCGTCAAGGTCGATACCATTGAAGAGCGTCCCGGCGGCGCGGCAAACGTGGCGATGAATATCGCTTCTCTCGGCGCGCATTCGCGTCTGGTAGGGCTGACCGGCATTGACGATGCGGCACGCGCGCTCAGCAAAACGCTGGCCGACGTGAACGTGAAGTGTGATTTCGTTTCTGTGCCAACGCATCCAACCATCACCAAACTGCGCGTGCTGTCCCGCAACCAGCAGCTGATCCGCCTCGACTTTGAAGAAGGTTTTGAGGGTGTTGATCCTGAGCCGCTGCACGAGCGTATCGCGCAGGCGCTGGGCAATATTGGCGCACTGGTGCTGTCTGACTACGCCAAAGGTGCGCTCGCCAGCGTACAGCAGATGATTCAGCTGGCGCGTAAAGCGGGTGTGCCGGTGCTGATCGACCCGAAAGGGACCGATTTTGAACGCTATCGCGGCGCGACGCTGCTGACGCCAAACCTCTCCGAATTTGAAGCGGTGGCGGGCAAATGCAAAAACGAAGAAGAGATCGTGGAGCGCGGGATGAAAATCATCGCCGATTTCGACTTCTCCGCGCTGCTGGTGACCCGCTCTGAGCAGGGTATGACGCTGCTGCAGCCGGGCAAAGCGCCGCTGCATATGCCGACGCAGGCGCAGGAAGTGTACGACGTGACCGGTGCAGGCGATACGGTGATTGGCGTGCTGGCGGCGACGCTGGCGGCGGGCAATTCACTGGAAGAGGCTTGCTACTTTGCGAATGCAGCGGCGGGCGTCGTGGTCGGTAAGCTGGGGACGTCTACCGTTTCGCCTATCGAGCTGGAAAATGCGGTACGCGGACGTGCGGATACCGGTTTTGGTGTGATGAGCGAAGACGAGCTGAAAACTGCGGTGGCTGCGGCGCGCAAGCGCGGCGAGAAAGTGGTCATGACCAACGGCGTCTTCGACATTCTGCACGCCGGCCACGTTTCGTATCTGGCGAATGCGCGTAAGCTTGGCGATCGTCTGATTGTCGCGGTGAACAGCGATGCGTCTACCAAACGTCTGAAGGGCGAAACGCGTCCGGTGAACCCACTGGAGCAGCGCATGATTGTGCTCGGCGCGCTGGAAGCGGTCGACTGGGTGGTCTCTTTTGAAGAAGACACGCCACAGCGTCTGATTGCTGGCATTCTGCCGGATCTGCTGGTGAAGGGCGGCGACTATAAGCCGGAGCAGATTGCGGGGAGTGAAGAGGTCTGGGCCAACGGCGGCGAAGTGATGGTGCTCAATTTTGAGGACGGGTGTTCCACCACCAACATCATTAAGAAGATCCAGAAAGACAGCCAGTAAAATGGGATTGGTGCGGGCTGATGCTCTCACTTAATCTTCTCCACAGTGAGAGTGCAAATACAAAAAACGGCAACTGAGGTTGCCGTTTTGTTTTCCGATTTGCAGGCCGGGTAAGGCGCAGGCGCCACCCGGCTTTTTTATGCTTCGTCGACGGGCGGAATCGCCGGTGCCGGTTTCACTTCTGCGGGCTGGCTGCGGTTTTCCAGCTCGGTCAGGCGTTGCTCCAGCAGCGCCAGCTTTTCACGGGTGCGCAGCAGCACTTGCGTCTGCACGTCGAACTCTTCACGGCTCACCAGATCAAGACGCGTCAGCTGCGACTGCAGCACCTGGCGGATTTTCTTCTCGACGTCATCGCCAAACTCACGAATACCTTTCGGCATAGATTCATGAACCTGACGGGCAATTTGTTCAATTTTTTTCGGGTCAATCATGGTCGTTTCCCTTGATCAGAAGGTGTTAGCGAACATTGTAGCGCGTTACCCGCGATCTTTTGCACAAAATCATTTGCGATGCGGTAAGCGTGAAATCCACCCAAAGTCACGTTAACGATGTGAACGGGGTTGGAGGGGGCCGCCAACGCCCAGGCAATTTGGATGATGAAATGCAAATCCAGAATTGTTTGATGCTTATGCATTGCCCAGCATAATCAATAGCGTTATAGTTATCTCGCTTATTCTCAGGGCGGGGCGAAATTCCCCACCGGCGGTAAATCAGCCTTGCGCTGAAAGCCCGCGAGCGCTTTGGGTGAAAACTCAAAGGTCAGCAGATCCGGTGTAATTCCGGAGCCGACGGTTAGAGTCCGGATGGGAGAGAGTAACGATCAAGCCGGGCAAGGCCCGCTCACGTTATTTTTTTACCGCTTACGCGGTGCTCCTAAGACTGCCCTGATTCTGGTAACCATAATTTTAATGAGGTTTTTTTACCATGAATCAGACGCTACTTTCCGCTTTTGGCACCTCTACTGACCGTGTAGAGCTTGCTCTTACCGCACTCCGTGAACATCGCGGTGTGATGGTTCTCGATGATGAAGACCGTGAAAACGAAGGCGATATGATTTTCGCCGCTGAAACCATGACCGTTGAACAGATGGCGCTGACCATTCGTCACGGCAGTGGCATCGTGTGTCTTTGTCTGACCGACGAACGTCGTAAACAGCTCGATCTGCCGATGATGGTCGAAAACAACACCAGCGCATTCGGTACCGGTTTTACCGTGACCATCGAAGCCGCGCACGGTGTGACCACCGGCGTTTCTGCTGCTGACCGCCTGACGACCGTGCGTGCCGCCACCGCGGATAATGCTAAGCCATCAGACCTGAACCGTCCTGGCCACGTTTTCCCACTGCGCGCGCAGCCGGGCGGCGTGTTGACGCGTGGTGGCCACACTGAAGCGACCATCGATCTGGTGACGCTGGCAGGCTTTAAATCTGCGGGTGTGCTGTGTGAACTGACCAACGATGACGGCACCATGGCGCGTGCGCCAGAGTGCATCGAGTTTGCGAAGAAACACAATATGGCTGTGGTGACCATCGAAGATCTGGTGGCCTACCGCCAGGCACATGAACGTAAAGCCAGCTAAATAAAAAACGCCGGGTTATCCCGGCGTTTTTTTTATCCAATTCCTGCTGTTTGTAGTAGTACCAGACTTAATCCCATCACCGACATTCCACATAGCACGCCGTAGCTGGGGTTGTTGTTAGGGTCGATCTCTTTCGCCAGCGGCATCAGTTCGTCTACGGACAACGCGACCATAATCCCCGCCACCGCAGCCATAATTGCGGCCATTACCACCGGGGAGATCATGCTGCCCAGAATCAGCCACGCCAGCACGCCGCCTAATATCTCCGCCAGACCCGAAATCCCGGCCCAAAAGACCGCCGTGCGTTTTGAGCCTGTCGCAGCATAAACCGGGCCAGCGACGGCCAGTCCTTCAGGAATATTGTGCAACGCAACCGCCAGCGCAATCCCAAAGCCCAGCTCGAGGTTATTGCTCGCCGTCACGTAGGTGGCGACGCCTTCAGGGAAGTTGTGCAGACTGATGCCGAGAGTGAGCAAAATGGCCGTGCGTTTGATGTTGCCGTGCGACGGTTTGACGCTTTTCTGCATCAGATCCTGCGGATGCGCATGGGGTAACATCCGGTCGAGACCGAAATACCCCAGCAGGCCCACGACGAACATGCCGTAGCCGAGAACCGGCGACATCCCTTCGGTGCCGAGTGCCGCAGGCAGCATCTCCATCAGGGAGATCAGCAGCATAATCCCGGCGGCAAAGCCGAGAGAAAACGCCAGCACGCGGTTCGAAGGCTTCTGTCCGAGCACGCCAAGAATGGCACCGATGAAGGTGGCGGCACCCGCAAGTATCGTCAGAATCAAGGGTACTGACATTCAATGCTCCTTATGATAATGATTCTCATTAATGTTAATGACTAATCTGCTGCAAAGCGAGAGGGCATTCCCGGCTTTACATATTTCTTACATTCAAATTTTCTGAAGATCTTCATCACGCTTATCTGAGTTCTTGTTATGCAGATAGCGGGTAATGTAGTGACATTAAATAAACACCCTATGTAAGGATATCACCATGACTTCTTCTCGTATGCCAGCACTGTTTTTGGGCCACGGTAGTCCGATGAACGTTCTGGAAGATAACGTCTATACGCGTGCCTGGCGTCACCTGGGCGAGACGTTGCCGCGTCCGAAGGCCATCGTGGTGATCTCTGCACACTGGTTTACGCGCGGCACCGGCGTCACGGCCATGGAAGCACCGAAAACCATTCATGATTTTGGCGGCTTCCCGCAGGCGCTGTATGACACCCATTACCCTGCACCGGGTTCGCCAGCGTTGGCACAACAACTGGTGGAGCTGCTGGCGCCTGTTCCGGTGACGCTGGATAAAGAGGCCTGGGGCTTCGACCATGGCTCCTGGGGCGTGCTGATCAAAATGTATCCGGATGCCGATATCCCCATGGTGCAGCTGAGCATCGACAGCACCAAACCGGCGGCGTGGCATCTTGAGATCGGTCGCAAGCTGGCAAAACTGCGCGATGAAGGCATCATGCTGGTGGCGAGCGGTAACGTGGTGCACAACCTGCGCACGGCCCGCTGGCACGGTGAAAACACGCCATACCCATGGGCGACGTCGTTCAATGATTTTGTAAAAGCCAATCTCACCTGGCAAGGACCTGCGGAAGAACATCCGCTGGTGAACTATCTGGATCACGAGGGCGGTTCGCTCTCTAATCCAACGGCGGAGCACTTCTTGCCGCTGCTGTACGTGCTGGGCGCGTGGGACGGCAGTGAACCGGTGACCGTGCCGGTGGAGGGCATCGAGATGGGCAGTTTGAGTATGCTGTCGGTGCAAATTGGCTAACGAAAAGCCCGGTAGCGCTGCGCTTACCGGGCTTCAGGTTCATGCGATTTTGCAGGCCGGGTAAGGCGAAGCCACTACCCGGCAAATCCATCACTCCACAAAAATATGCGGATAGAAGCGCGACAGATCCTGGGTGATCAACGCGCGATCTTCGCGAATCCCAATCCCCGCAGGCTGATCGTTGATAAGCCAGCTGCCAATCAGCACATAGCTTTCGCCAAATTTCGGCAGCGGATAGAACTCCTGCACGATCATTCCTTCTTCGCCGTACGGGCCTTCGGCCGCTTCGAGGGTTTTACCGTTTTCAATAATGGAAACGTTCGCCCCTTCGCGGGAGAAGATCGGCTTAATGACGTATTTATCCATCGGCGGATAATCATCTTCGGCGAAATACGCCGGCAGCAGGTTAGGGTGGTTCGGGAACATCTCCCACAGCATCGGCAGCAGCGCTTTGTTAGAGATAATGCTCTTCCAGGCCGGTTCCAGCCAGCGCACGCCCGCGTCTTCCAGCTTGGTAGAGAACACTTCGCGCAGCATGTATTCCCACGGATAGAGCTTGAACAGATTGCTAATCACTTGGTCCTGCGTATCCGTAAACTGGCCGCGCTCGCCTAAACCGATATCTTCGATATACAGGAACTCAGTCGCCACTTCCGCTTCGGCTGCGCAGTCCTGCAGATATTGCACGGTCCCGCGATCTTCAACGGTATCGCGACAGCAGGCCAGATGCAGATAATTAAATCCGTGCTGCTCGCGCAGTTCAGCGAAGCGCTCGATCAATTTTTCCTGCAAGGAGTTGAACTGATCGCTGCCTTCCGGCAGGTTGCCCGCCGCCGCCTGATCTTCAAGCCAGATCCACTGGAAGAACGCCGCTTCGTACAGCGAGGTCGGTGTATCGGCGTTATTTTCCAGCAGCTTAGGATCGCCTACGCCGTCCCACGCCAGATCGAGGCGTGAATAGAGTGAAGGCTGGTGGGTCTGCCAGGCGTGACGTACAAAACCCCAGGTATGCTTTGGAATGCGGAATTTGGTCATCAGCTCATCGCTGGCAACCACCTTTTCCACCACCTTAAGGCACATCTGGTGCAGCTCGGCTGTCACCTCTTCCAGTTTTTCGACCTGGGCGAGGGTGAGCTTGTAATAGGCATCTTCACACCAGTACGGTTCGCCGTACATGGTGTGGAAGTTGAAACCATATTCGGTGGCTTTTTCGCGCCAGTCCGGGCGCTCGACAATACTGACTCGTTCCATTATCAGCCGCCCATTGAGCGAGTGGTGGAACCTGTCGCGCTACGCTGCATGGTCGCTTGTTTCGCCACGGAGTCGCCAAAGCCACCGCGCGTCACGGTGCTGGTGGTCGCAGGTTTTGGCGCCATCGCGGTTTTCGGAACCGTCATCGAACGGCCAGGCGTCGCCGCGCCGTAGTTTTTGCCGCTCGCATCGGTGTATTTACCGTAGGCCGGGCTGGATGGATTTTTGGAGCTGAACAGCGGCTGCTGCTGGAAGCCCATTCCACCGCCCATCATGCGGCCCATCATGTAGCCTGCCATCAGCGGCATCCAGAAGCTGCCGCTGGACTGGGCCTGCGCCTGGTTTTCAGGTGCCATGCCAGCCTGAGCCGGTGCCTGCTGGCACTGACCTTCACCGAACTCGGCGATACAGTCTTCACGGGTGGCGTATTTCGGCGCAGTACGTTCTGCTTCTTTCAGAGCATTATTATAGGCAGTGGTACATTCCGCGCTTTTACCGGTGGCTGACGAGCAGTCATCGGCATTCTGATACATCGAGACTGTTTCATCGGATTGCTCACAGCCTGCCAGCATAAATACGGCGGTGAACGCCAGGGCGACAGGGGTGAGATGGCGTGCGTTCCAGTTTTTGCGGAACGAAGCGTGATTGATCGTTTTTGTCCGTTTCATTTTGTCTTCCAGGACCCAGTGGTAGAACGAAGTAAATAAGGCTCAGGATAGAGGATGAGTGGTCGAAAATGAAGCGCAGAGGGGGATTCGGGGGGATCTTTACGTTGGCTTACGTTCAAATGTGACCCTCTCCCGAAAGGGAGAGGGATTATTCAACAATTAGTTACGGAACGGGTTGTTTCCGGTGCTATTTGTTGTGGTGGTGCGTGCCGCGGCTGGCTCAGCGGCAGGGGCGGTGCTGTTGGCATTGTAGCCATCAGCGCTGGCGTCCTGCTGTGGGTTTTCCGGGGCAACGCTTTCAGGCGTTGTTGAAACCGGTTTACCCAGCGTGCTGTTCAGCATTTGCAGATCCTGCTCGTTCAGCGTACCCAGCGCGGATTTAATATTCAGCTGGTTAATCAGGTAATTATAACGTGCGCTGGAGAGCTGTTGCTTCGCGTTATACAGCGTGGTGGTCGCATCCAGCACATCAACGATGGTACGTGTACCGACGGAGTAACCTGCTTCCATCGCATCCAGGGAGCTTTGCGCAGACACAACGGCCTGTTTGTAAGCGTTGATGCTGCTGATGGAGGCGTTCACGTTGTTAAAGGAAGAGCGAACGGTCTGAACCACATTGCGGTGCGCGCTTTCAAGCTGCTCGCTCGCGCCAACAAAGTTGTACTGTGCCTGTTTCACCTGAGAGTTCACCATGCCGCCCTGGTACAGAGGCAAAGAGAAGTTCAGGCCGATTTTATTCTGTCCCTGGTTGCTGTCATCGAATTGGGTGGTGTTGGTTTTTGAGCCACTGTAGGTAGTATCAGAAACACCCGTCGATGCGGTCAGCCCCACGGTTGGCAGATGACCATCCTGCGCCTGGCGGATTTGCTCGCGCGCCAGATCCTGGCTCAGACGAGCCTGCAGCAGCGCCAGGTTACGGTTTTCAGCTTCTTTCAGCAGGGCGTTAACCGCCTGCGGTTTGTCAGTCTTGAAGTTATCAACGTTCAGAGACGCCAGCTCTGGGTAGTAATTGCCGGTCACCTGACGCAGAGATTCGAGTGCGTTGTCGAGGTTGTTACGGGCAGTTACTTCGTTCGCCAGCACGCTGTCGTACTGCGAACGGGCGTTCTGCACGTCAGTGATGGCGACCAGGCCCACGTTGAAACGCTGGGTGGTTTGGTCCAACTGACGGTAAATCGCCTGTTTCTGCGCTTCGGTGTAGGAGAGCGAGTCGATCGCGCTCAGTACGTTGAAGTAAGCGGTAGCGGTGTTCAGGATCAGCGTTTGCTGATCGGTCTGATAGGTTACGTCCTGAATACCGGCGCTCTTTTCCTGCAAGGAGAGGGCACGCCATTTGGACATATCAAACAAGGTCTGCGTTAATTGCAGTGAGGCGCTGGTGACATTGGAGTTCACACCGTTGCTGTCACGGAATCCATTGCTGTAGGTATAATCTGCACCTAAACCCAATTGCGGCAGCAGCGGGCTACGTGCTTCATTAATCTTTTCGAACGCAGCATCACGGTCGGCGGCTGACTTACGCAGCTCAGGGTTACCCAGACGTGCTTGCTGATAAACCTGTAACAGGTTTTCTGCCTGGCTCATCGCGCTGAAGCCCGTCAGGCTCAGGCCGATAAGGATGGGGAGCAATTTCTTCATTTGCATTCCTTGTTGTGAAGCAGTATTAGCGCTGATCTAATTAAAAATAATTGCCGATTCTAACAGAATCATCCACGCCAAAAGGTTGGCGTTACGTGCCATCTGGCGGTAATTTGCACCAATCTATCATATAGCCTGTCAAACGGCAGCCAAACAGCCTTGAAATTCATGATTTCAACACAATTGTGACCAGGATATCGCCATGCAAAAACCAGATAAGTTGCCAGTGACGCTCTCTAAAAACGATGTAGAAATTATTGCACGGGAAACGCTTTATAGCGGTTTTTTTTCACTGGAACTTTACCGTTTTAGGCATCGCCTGTTTAACGGTGAAATGAGTGGCGAAGTTCGACGTGAAATTTTTGAGCGCGGGCATGCCGCAGTCTTGCTACCCTTTGACCCAGTGCGTGACGAAGTGGTATTGATTGAACAGATTCGAATTGCCGCGCTGGATACCAGCGAAAGCCCATGGCTGCTGGAGATCGTCGCGGGAATGATCGAAGAGGGCGAAACGCCGGAAGAGGTCGCCCGCCGCGAGGCGCAGGAAGAAGCGGGGCTGATTGTCGGCCGGACCAAACCGGTGCTGAGCTACCTGGCAAGCCCAGGTGGAACCACCGAGCGCTCTTCCATTCTGGTGGGTGAAGTGGACGCCACGACCGCACAAGGTATTCACGGTCTGGCAGATGAAAACGAAGATATTCGTGTTCATGTGGTGAGTCGGGAGCAGGCTTATCAATGGGTCAATGAGGGGAAAATCGACAACGCAGCGTCTGTCATCGCTTTGCAATGGCTACAGCTGCATTATCAAGACTTACGAAAAGAGTGGAAAAAATGAAGCGTTATACACCTGACTTCCCAGAAATGATGCGTCTGTGCGAGACCAACTTCGCACAATTACGTCGCCTGTTGCCGCGCACTGATGCGGCCGGCGAAACGGTGAGCTATCAGGTGAGCAATGCGCAATATCGATTAACGATTGTGGAATCCACTCGCTACACTACGCTGGTCGAGATTAAACAAACGGCGCCGTCCGTCAGCTACTGGAGCCTGCCGTCGATGACCGTCAGGCTTTATCACGACGCGATGGTGGCTGAAGTGTGTTCGAGTCAGCAGATCTTTCGCTTCAAAGCGCGATATGATTATCCTAATAAAAAGTTGCATCAACGCGACGAAAAGCATCAAATTAACCAGTTTTTAGCTGACTGGCTAAGATATTGTTTAGCACATGGAGCAATGGCGATTCCGGTTTGTTAGCGTCATAAACCTACCTAAGGACACCATTTGGAAAGCCTGTTGAACCTGACTGTTGCTGGTGGGGCGCCAGTCAGGATATTACAAATTACTGATACTCACCTGTTCGCCGAAAAGCATGAAACGCTGCTGGGTGTGAATACCTGGGAGAGTTATCAGGCTGTACTTGATGCCATTCACCTCGAAAATCGCGACTGTGATTTGATCGTTGCGACGGGGGATTTGGCACAGGATCAAAGCGCCGCGGCCTATCAGCATTTTGCTACAGGGATCGCGAGCTTCAGCGTGCCTTGCGTCTGGTTACCGGGTAATCATGACTTTCAGCCCGCCATGTACAGCGCGCTTCAGGACGCGGGTATTTCACCGGCCAAGCGTGTGTTCGTGGGCGATCACTGGCAAATTCTGCTGCTGGATACCCAGGTCTTCGGCGTGCCGCACGGCGAGCTGAGCGATTTCCAGCTGGAGTGGCTCGAAAGCAAACTCATTGACGCACCCGAACGCCATACCCTGCTGTTGCTGCATCACCATCCGCTCCCGGCGGGATGCAGCTGGCTCGATCAGCACAGCCTGCGCAACTCTGCCGCGCTCGACCGCGTGCTGTCGAAATATCCCCATGTGAACAATCTGCTGTGCGGACACATTCATCAGGAACAGGATCTCGACTGGAATGGCCGCCGTCTGCTGGCGACGCCGTCGACCTGCGTGCAGTTTAAACCGCACTGCGCCAACTTCACCTTAGATACCATCGCGCCGGGATGGCGCTGGCTGGAACTCCATGCGGATGGCCGGCTGACCACGGAAGTGTGTCGTCTGGAAGGGGCACAGTTCCGTCCTGACACTGCTTCAGAAGGATACTGATGTCTACGCTCCTTTATCTGCACGGGTTTAACAGCTCGCCGCGTTCCGCGAAGGCGACCCAGTTTCGCCAGTGGCTCAGCGAACATCATCCGGATATCGAGATGATTGTCCCGCAGCTGCCGCCGTATCCGGCGGATGCGGCAGAGATGCTGGAGTCCATCGTGATGGAACACGGCGGGGAATCCTTCGGCGTTGTCGGCTCGTCGCTCGGTGGTTATTACGCCACCTGGTTGTCCCAATGCTTTATGCTGCCAGCGGTCGTCGTCAACCCGGCGGTACGCCCGTTTGAGCTGTTGACGGACTTTCTCGGCCAGAACGAGAACCCCTACACCGGGCAGCAATATGTGCTAGAGTCTCGCCATATTTACGACCTCAAAGTGATGCAAATAGACCCGCTTGACGCGCCAGATCTCCTCTGGCTGCTGCAACAGACGGGTGATGAAGTGCTGGATTACCGCCAGGCGGTGGCGTATTACGCCTCTTGCCGCCAGACTGTAGAAGAAGGCGGAAACCATGCTTTCACGGACTTTGAGAATCATTTCACCCAGATTGTCGATTTTCTTGGGCTGCACAGCCTCTGACAACCAATGCGAATTGCTAGCTAAATCATGACGCAAACCTATAACGCTGATGCCATTGAGGTACTCACCGGGCTTGAGCCGGTTCGCCGCCGCCCTGGGATGTACACCGATACCACTCGCCCAAACCACCTGGGCCAGGAAGTGATTGATAACAGTGTGGACGAAGCGCTGGCAGGCCATGCCAAACGCATCGATGTGATCCTGCATGCCGACCAGTCCCTCGAAGTGATCGACGATGGGCGCGGTATGCCGGTCGATATTCACCCGGAAGAGGGTGTCCCTGCTGTTGAACTGATCCTTTGCCGTCTGCACGCGGGCGGTAAGTTCTCCAATAAAAACTACCAGTTCTCCGGCGGCCTGCACGGCGTGGGGATCTCCGTGGTCAACGCCCTCTCTAAGCGCGTGGAAGTGACCGTGCGCCGCGACGGCCAGGTCTACAACATCGCCTTTGAAAACGGCGACAAAGTTCAGGACCTGCAGGTCATCGGCACCTGCGGCAAACGCAATACCGGGACCAGCGTCCATTTCTGGCCCGACGAAAGCTTCTTCGACAGCCCACGTTTCTCCGTTTCGCGCTTAACGCACATTCTGAAAGCGAAAGCGGTGCTGTGCCCTGGCGTTGAAATTACCTTCAAAGACGAAGTGAACGGCAGCGAGCAGCGCTGGTGCTATCAGGATGGTCTTAACGACTATCTGGGCGAAGCGATTAACGGCCTGCCAACCCTGCCAGAAAAACCGTTCCTCGGTAACTTCTCCGGTGATACGGAAGCGGTCGACTGGGCGCTCTTGTGGCTGCCAGAAGGTGGCGAACTGCTGACAGAAAGCTACGTCAACCTGATCCCGACGATGCAGGGCGGTACGCACGTCAACGGTCTGCGTCAGGGTCTGCTGGATGCGATGCGTGAGTTCTGCGAATACCGCAATATCCTGCCGCGCGGCGTGAAGCTGTCGGCGGAAGATATCTGGGATCGCTGCGCGTATGTCCTGTCGGTCAAAATGCAGGACCCACAGTTTGCCGGTCAGACCAAAGAGCGTCTCTCTTCGCGCCAATGCGCGGCCTTTGTCTCCGGCGTGGTCAAAGACGCCTTCAGCCTGTGGCTGAACCAGAACATTCAGACGGCAGAACTGCTGGCTGAAATGGCGATTTCCAGCGCCCAGCGCCGTATGCGCGCGGCGAAGAAAGTGGTGCGTAAAAAGCTGACCAGCGGTCCGGCGCTGCCGGGTAAACTGGCCGACTGCACGGCGCAGGATTTGAATCGCACCGAACTGTTCCTCGTCGAAGGTGACTCGGCGGGCGGCTCAGCCAAACAGGCGCGCGACCGTGAATATCAGGCGATCATGCCGCTGAAGGGTAAGATCCTCAACACCTGGGAAGTCTCCTCCGATGAGGTACTGGCGTCTCAGGAGGTGCATGACATCTCGGTTGCGATCGGTATCGATCCGGACAGCGACGATTTAAGCCAGCTGCGTTACGGCAAGATCTGTATCCTCGCGGATGCGGACTCCGATGGTCTGCACATCGCCACGCTGCTGTGCGCCCTGTTTGTGAAACACTTCCGCGCGCTGGTGAAGAACGGTCACGTTCACGTTGCGCTGCCGCCGCTGTACCGTATCGACCTCGGCAAAGAGGTCTATTACGCCCTGACGGAAGAAGAGAAAGCGGGTGTGCTGGAGCAGCTGAAGCGCAAGAAAGGCAAACCTAACGTGCAGCGCTTTAAAGGGCTGGGTGAAATGAACCCGATGCAGCTGCGTGAAACCACGCTGGACCCCAATACTCGCCGTCTGGTGCAGCTGATTATCAGCGACGAAGACGAGCAGCAGACCAACGCAATGATGGATATGCTGTTAGCCAAGAAGCGTTCCGAAGACCGACGTAACTGGTTGCAGGAAAAAGGCGATATGGCGGATATTGAGGCCTGATGTCCTCATGCTGACTCACTCCCGAAAGGGAGTGGGAATAAATTCTAAGCCCGGTAAGCGTAGCGCTACCGGGCTTTTTAACATCAAAAATCCATCTTCACCGTAAACTGCACTTCACGCGGATCGCCAATCTGGTTCCCCAGGTTATTGGTGCCAATCGACGACGTGTAATAGGTCTTATCAAACAGGTTTTTCACGTTCAGCTGGAGCGTCACCGGATACTGCAGCTTCAGTTTGTACGCTGCAAAAGCGTCGGCCACCACGTAGCCCGGCAGATAATAATCCGCGCCGTTGGTGGCGGAGCGACGACTCACGCCATGCCCGCCGCCGCCGAGCGTCAGGGTATTCCCGCCGATCACATTGTTAATGTCGTAAGTCAGGAACAGAGAACCTGTGTGACGCGGTACGTTTGGCAGCGGTTTACCGGCGTAATCCGGATCTTCCAGCACCTTCGCGTCCGTGTAGCCATAGCTGGCGATCACATTGGTGTTCTCGGTTAACCGGCCTGCCAGATCCACTTCCACGCCCTGCGAACGCACGCGTCCGGCGGTTTTCGCCACCGTCTCATCACCGACACTCTCAGTGTAAAGCACGTTGCGTTTATGGATATCAAACAGCGCGATATTAGCGGTAATTCCGTCGAACAGGTCAAACTTCGCACCCACTTCGTAGGCATTGGATGTTTCCGGCGGCAGATTGCCAATGTAACTGGCGATGGACGACTGCGGCATAAACGTCTGCGAGTAGTTGGCGAACAGCGACACCGACGGCGTGAGCTTGTAAACCAGCCCCGCTTTCGGCGTCCACTGGTCGTCGCGGCTGTCGGTATTGACATTAAACGGACGGCCTTTCCCCGCATACTGCGTGTAGGACTGATAGTGCAGGCCGGTGACGGCGATCCATTTATCCGTCAGATAGAGGGCATCCTGCACGTAGGCGGAATAGCTCTCCTGCTTAATGGTCTGATCGCTGTCCGATGCTGACACGGTCGTGCATTTGCTCAGATTGCCGTAGGACGGGTTGTAGATATTGAAATCTTTAACGTTCTTACAGCGGATCATATCCGTGCGCAGCAGATCGTAATTCTCATAAGAGACGCCGGTCAGGATCTCATTATAAAACCCGGCAATATCCACATTCCCCTGCAGATCCGCACGCGTGGAGTGCATGCGCTGAGTCGAGCCTTGCGTGGCGTCCACGCGGCGGGTCAGATTGCCGGTGGCGGAATCGTAGGCCATCACGCGCGCTTGGTTATCCGTGTATTTATCCTGGCTAAAGCTGTAGTCGAATTTGGCGGTCCACTGGCTGTTGAGACGGTACTCCGCGTTCAGCTGGGCCAGATCGGATTCCCCGTCGGTAATGTTGAACGGTTCGTCAAAGCGCGTCTTGCGATCCACATCGACTGGCTGTTTGGTCGTTAAATCGAAGATCGTTCCGCGATCGAATGGCGTCTGATAATCGCGATGAGAATAGAGCACCGTAACGGTGGCGTCATCGCCAAACCAGGTCAGAGACGGCGCGATAAAGGTGCTGCGCTCTTTGCCGAAATTACGCCAGTAATCCTCTCTCTGATACTCACCCGTCAGGCGATACGCCAGACGTGTGCCTTCAATCGGGCCGGTCACATCGAGCTGTCCGGTGCCGCCGCCAAAGCTGGTGGAGGTCGCCGAGATCGAACCGCCGAACTCTCTTTCCGGGCGCTTCGTCACCACGTTAATCAGCCCGCCTGGATCGAGGATTCCGTACAGCGTCGACGCGGGGCCTTTCAGCACTTCGACGCGCTCCGTCGAGGCATTAAAGCTGCGCGGCAGCACGGTGCGCAGGCCGTTGGTCATGATCGACCCGTCACGGTTTGCGCCAAAACCACGGCGCACAAACGCATCCTGCGTCCCGCCGAGGGTGTTGGTTTGCACCACGTTGCTGACGTTATACAGCGCTTCGTCGAGCGTAGTGGCGTGCTGATCTTCCAGCACCTGATCGCTCACGGTATTGACCACCTGCGGGATGTCCAGCATCGGCATAGTCGTGAGCGTGGCGGTGGAGGTGTTCAGCGGCTGATAGCCGTTAGTGGCATCGGTTTTCGCGGAAGGATCGGCGGTGACGGTCAGCGTTTCGCCGTCTTTCGCGGTGGTGCTGTCAGCCGCCTGCGCCAGTGGCGCGAGGAACAGCAGTGAAAAGAGCGCGCGCCCTTTAATCCCAGAGAATGAAGGTGTGTACATAGCCATTGGATCTGTTTTCCCGAAATACCCGCGCATGGTCGCGAGTGAAGATGGTGTGTCATTGCCCGTAAAGCGCTACCCGTTTGCCTGTGCGGAGTCGGGTATGTAATTGAGAATCATTCAATCATGCAGGAATGTAGTAGTAAATGGAAAAAAGCAAAATTCGGCTACAGCAAAAAATCGCCTGATATGAGATGCCTGTAAAAAATGTAATTCACTGAAAATAATCAATTAATGACTTTCTTGGAACATGCGTATCGGTCGACTAATCCCTGGTTTTTTCAGGGTGTTTATCCCCTTGACTACTACATGGCGCAGCGGCAAACTCACAAAAGAGAATGAGATTTATTTTTATTTATTTGTTATTTGATTAAGTTGGCGCACACGTGGCTCATAACGCGACAAAGCAGGGGTTGGTTGTCGAAAACCTCTCTGCTGGCTATCAGAAAAAAATCATCGTCGATGATATTTCCCTCACTATCCCTTCTGAAAAAATGACCGTGCTGGTCGGGGCGAACGGCTGCGGGAAATCGACGCTTCTTAGTACGATGGCGCGTCTGTTGCAGCCGATGGGCGGCGCGGTGCTGCTCGACGGTAAAGTCCTGCACGACCAGCCAACCAAAGCGGTTTCACGCGAACTGGGCATTCTGCCGCAGTCGCCTTTGTTGCCGGAAGGGCTGACGGTGTTTGAGCTGGTCTCGCGCGGGCGCTTTCCCTGGCAGAATTTTATGCGCCAGTGGACCGATGCCGACGAACAGGCCGTGGAAGAGGCGCTGCGTCTGACCGGCACGCAAGCCTTCGCCCATCTGCCCGTCGAGAGTCTCTCGGGCGGTCAGCGCCAGCGCTGCTGGATCGCAATGGCGCTGGCGCAGCAAACGCCAGTGATTCTGCTGGACGAGCCGACGACTTTTCTCGATCTGCGCTATCAGGTGGAGATCCTCGAACTCCTGCACGATCTCACCCGTCACCACGGCCGGACGGTGGTGGTGGTGCTCCACGATCTTAACTTTGCGGTGAACTACGGCGATACGCTGGTCTTTTTACGCGAAGGCAAAGTGCAGGGCGTGCTTCATGAGGACGACGTCTGCACGCCGGAACTCATCAAAACGGTGTTTGATGTCGATGTGCAAATGTCGATCAACCCGATGACCGGCAAACCGTTCTTTATCCCGTTTCGTCGCGGTAGCGAAAAAGCATGATGCGCACAGGACTGGCTTCTGCTCTGTTTTTGGCGCTGCTGCTTATGAGCGCGATTGTCCATCTGGGCCTCGGCGCGCGGTTTATCGCCCCGCAGACCGTGGTGCAGGCGTTTCTGGCGTTTGACCCGCGCAACTTCGATCACAATGTGATCATCAACCTGCGCCTGCTGCGTCTGGCGGCAGCGCTTACTACCGGCGCTGCGCTCGGCGTGGCGGGTGTACTGCTGCAGGCGGTAATCCGCAATCCACTGGGTGAACCGCACATTCTGGGGCTAAACGCCGGAGCCGCACTGGCAGTGGTTTTAACCAGCGCCCTCGGGCTGGCGCTGCCGTTTGGGCGGCCGCTGATTGCGGCGGCGGGCGCGGCACTCCTGTTCCTGCTGGTGCTCGCGCTGTCGTCTGCCGGTCGCACTGGCCTGACGCCGATGAAAGTGACGCTCTGCGGCGTAGCGCTGTCGGCGTTCGCCTCATCCATCACCGCAGCGGTGCTGATCCTTGATGAACAAACCCTGCTGGCGATGCGCACCTGGCTGGCTGGCGATCTGGCAGGCTTAAGCTGGGCGGCCACGCAAAACGCCGCCTGGGTCGCGGCGGGCGGATTGGCCCTTTCCCTGGTCATTTCACCTTCCCTGAACATGCTGGCGCTGGGCGATCGCATGGCGCAGGGGCTAGGCGTGTCCCTTATCCGCACGCGGATACTCGCGCTGATCGCCATCGCGTTACTGTGCGGTGCCGCCGTGTCGATCGCCGGGCCGATTGGGTTTATCGGCCTCGTTGTTCCACAGCTGATTCGCCGTCTGGTGTCGGTGGATTTGCGCGTCATGGTGCCGCTCTCGGCCTGCTGCGGCGCACTGGTGTTACTGCTGGCAGATATCGCCGCGCGCACCCTGTTTATGCCCCACGAACTGGCGACCGGCGTGATGACCGCGCTGGTGGGCGCGCCCGTGTTTATCCTGATTGCCGCGAGGATGTTCCGATGAGCCGGGCCGTGCTGCGCGCCGAATTACGCCCGCTGCGTTGGGGCCGATTTTCAACCCTGATCCGCCCCAAAGCGCTGGCGTGGTTAGCCGTTTTAACCGCGTTGATCTCCGCGCTGCTGGTCATGGGCCTGACCCACGGCACACTTCCGGTTCCCACCTCAGACGTGGCCCGCGCGCTGTTTTCTCCTGACGCTCTTAGCCCCGACGCGCGCTACATCGTGCAGGATATCCGTCTGCCGCGCCTGCTGATGGCAGTGCTCTGCGGGGCGATGCTGGGCATGGCGGGTGCGGCGATGCAGTCCATCACCCGCAACGGTCTGGCCGATCCGGGGCTGATCGGCGTGAAAGAGGGGTGTAGCGTGGCGGTACTGCTGCTGATTTTCCAGTTCCCGGCGATGTCAGTGTTCTGGCGTCCGGTCGTAGGGATGGCGGGCGGGTTGCTGACGGCGCTGCTGGTGGTGGTGCTCGCCCGCGATATTTCTCGTCCGCGTTTTATCCTGATTGGCATCGGCGTCTCCTGGACCTTTGCCGCTGGAATGGGCGTCTTTATGACGACGGCAGACGTGCGCGACGTACAGACCGCGCTGCTGTGGCTGGCTGGCAGCCTGCATGCCGCCAGCTGGCCGCTGGTGAGTGTGGCGGCAGGCTGGGCGCTGCCCGGGTTTGCGCTGCTGCTGTTGACGGCCCGCGCGGCAGATGTCGCACTGCTCGGTAACCAGACGGCCACCGGGCTGGGTGTGCGCACCGCACGTCTGGCCCTGATTCGTGTGCTGGCCCCGGTGCTGCTGACGGCCGCCTGTGTGTCATGCGTCGGGAGCATTGGATTTGTCGGTTTGATTGCGCCGCACATGGCGCGTTTTCTGCTGCGCGGCGGCCAGACCACGTTGCTTGTGGGCAGTGCGGCGCTGGGCGCGCTGCTGGTTCTGCTGGCAGATAATGTCGGGCGGCTGGCGTTTCTGCCGCTGCAACTGCCTGCGGGCATTGTTATCTCGCTGATTGGCGGGCCGTTTTTCCTGGTGCTGCTCTGGGCGCGCCGGGACCGGTTTTAAAAGGGGAGTGTTATGCGCGTAGTGTTAATGTTGCTGCTGCTGGCGGGCTTTTCCGCAAGCGCCGCTGAACCTGTTCAAACCTTTACCGACGATCTGGGGCGCACGGTCACGGTGCCGCTACACCCGAAACGCATCGTCTCGCTGCACGATCTCGACATCACCATTCCTCTGATTGAACTCGGTGTGCCGCCGGTGGCGAGCCATGGACGTACGCGCCCGGACGGCAGCCATTTTATTCGCTCCGGCGGGCTGCTGACGGGTGTGGATTTTGATAACTCTGCGATTCAGTTTATCGGCACTGCGGATATCGATATTGAAGCCATCGCCGCCGCCAGGCCGGATCTGATCATCACCGAGCCAACCCGCAATACGCCTGTCGCGATGCTGGAGAAAATCGCGCCAACGGTGAGCATCGATCACCTCGACGGCGGAGCGCCGGAAATCTACCGCAAGCTGGCGCAGTTAACCGGCACGCAGGCGCGGCTGAAAATTCTTGAACGTCGTTACCAGGAGCAGATCAAGGCGCTAAAAGCGACGATTGATACGCACAAAATCAGCGTCGCGGTGATTCAAGCTAATCAGGGCAAAATCACCGTGATGCACAGCTATCACTCTTTAGGGCGCGTGCTGCGCGATGCCGGATTCACCTTCCCGAAGCTTATCGACGCGATTCCAGAAGGCGGGCGTATCGACGTCAGCGCTGAACGTTTGCCGGAGCTGGATGCGGATTTCGTCTTTGCCACCTGGCGCGGCGATACGGGCGGTAAACCGCAGGATGAGCTGGCAGCGATGGAGGCGGTGATGCCCGGCTGGTGTCAGTTCCTTAATGCCTGTCGCACCGGACATTACGTGCTGATCTCACGCGAGGAGGCAATCTCCAACTCCTTTGCCTCGCTGGGATTAATGGCGGCGCAGGTGCAGTCACAAATCGCCGGGCGTCCGCTGCCGGAGGCGAAATGATTAGAAAAGACAAATCGCGGGTCGATCTCTACGGCGAGCGTTTTCGTGCTCGCGGGCATCAGCTGACGCCGCGTCTGCTGCTGGTGGCCAGCTACATCAACGATAACCGCGAAGCGGTGATGGAGCAGACGGCGATGGAGATTGCCGCGCTGCTGAAAACCTCTGATGCCACCGTGGTGCGGGCGATTCAGGCGCTGGGCTTTGCCGGTTTACGCGACCTCAAACAGACGCTTGAACACTGGTTTGGCCCCACGCTCAGCTCGAGCGAGAAGATCACCACCACGGTGAAAGCGCTGACCAGCGACGTCAATTCGAGCATCGATTTCGTCCTCGAAGGGCATCAGCACACCTGCGAAGTGCTGTCTGAACCGGCCAACCGCTACGCCCTGGCGCAGGCGGTGGCGTTGCTGGGCGAAGCGCGGCAGGTGGCGATTTTTGGCATCGGCGCGTCGGGAATTCTGGCGGAATACACCGCGCGACTGTTCAGTCGCATTGGCCTGCCGGCGACGGCACTGAACCGCACCGGAATTAACCTTGCCGAGCAGCTGATCGAACTCCAGCGCGGGGATGTGCTGGTGATGATGGCGCAAAAATCCGCGCACCGGGAAGGGCAGACGACCCTTCGCGAAGCCCGGCGTCTGGGGATCCCAACCATCCTGCTCACCAACGCCGTCGATTCGCGTTTCAGCAAAGAGGCGAGCGTGGTGATCCACGTTCCGCGCGGCAATGAAAAAGGCAAAATCCCGCTGCATGGTACGGTGATGCTGTGTCTGGAGATGATTGTGCTGTCGGTGGCCTCCACCGCGCCGCAGCGCACGATTAAGTCCATGAAGCGTATCAATGAATTTCACCGTGGATTAAAGCCGGGTAAGAAAAGCGCGTGAACCTGCCGGGCAAAATACCGCTCAACGTCCCGAATGATTTTTCCGGTACTGAAGGGGTGTCTCGCCGATGCCCTTCCTGAAGGCGCTGATAAAGTAGGTCACGTCAGAAAACCCGACCCGCGCACCGATATCCCGCACGCTCTCTTCGCTGTGTAACAGGCATTCACAGGCTTTTCGCAGCCGCAGCGTATTCAGGTAATCATGAATTTTCTCGCCCGTTTCCAGATGGAATTTGCGGGAAACGTAGCTGCGGGATTTGCCCAGTTCCGCCGCCAGCGCATCGAGGCTAAATTTAACCTGATAGTTATCATCCAGCCAGAACATCACCTGGCTGGCGATGCCGTGGCTGCTGCCGGGCGCGCCGTCGCTGTCGTCCGGCAGCATGGCAAACAGCGCAATCAGCAGACTGGCGATACTTTCGCTGTTCATCGGCGGCTGGTAGCAGCTCAGCAGGTGATGAATGTGAACCTGACAGTGAGCAACATCAGCGACCCAAGCTGGCCCGCCGCGTCGTGACAGTTTTTGCAACCGCTGCTGCGCCTGCGGAAAATCTCGCAGCACTTTCAGCACCGCGTGATGATCGAGATGAATAATAGTGCGGCGATAAATCGCTTCGGCCTGTTCATCCACCATCACCTTATGCAGGGTAAACGGCGGGAAGAAAAACAGCCGTCCGGGGCGCATGGTGTAGTGGCGGTTATCGACAATCGCCACGCCAAATCCCTCTTCGACATAGAGAATTTCCAGACACTGATGCCAGTGGTGGTAGCGCACCGTATTGGCGAACAGGCGGCTGAACGACACGATGGTGTCATTCAGGGCGATCAGCTCCAGATGGTCGGATTTTGGCGTGTCGCGCATAGTGCAATAAAACTCAACTTTTCCCCGTCTCTTTCTCGTTATAAACCACCTTTTTAAATTTTCTCAACTTCAGGTTTATTCATCTCTCTTCCCTGTGACACGGCTAACATTTCTGAGGGTTATGCATTCACTATTCTTTGCCGCAGATGATTACGAGGACGAGCGTATGTGGGCGGCAAAGAAAGAAACATCAAATCCGTTGTCTTCCCGTCAGGATGTGGTGGCGGAGCTAAATACCCTGTTAGGTGCGCTGGACAAGCAGTTTGCGCCGGGCAGTTCACGCATTTCGCTGGGTGATACCTGCGCGCACTACGCGACGGATATTGCCGAAATGGAAGGGCTGTCGCGTGCCCTGTGGGGGCTGTTTCCGCTGCTGGCTTCCGGCGAGCGCACGCCTTACAGCGAGAAATACATCACTGCGATTAAACAGGGCACGGACCCGCAAAGCGCGGGTTACTGGGGCGAAACCGCGCCTTACGATCAGCGTCTGGTGGAGATGGCGGCCTATGGCCTTGGGCTTGCGCTGTTGCAAAACCGGCTCACGGATCTCTTCAGCGAGCGGGAGGTGCAAAACCTGCACGCCTGGCTGAATCAGATCACCGATGCCCAGATGCCGGACAGCAACTGGAACTATTTTGCCATTATGGTCCAGCTTGGTTTTAAACGCGCCGGACTGCCGTTCGACCAGTCTGCCATCGATCGTCGCTTTGCGCTGATGGACGCTTACTACCTCGGCGACGGCTGGTATTCCGATGGCGTGGGCCGCCCGAAAGACTATTACATCTCGATGGCGTTCCACTTCTATGGCCTGATCTACGCCACCCTGAGCGGCGACGAGGCGCGGGCCGCAGTGCTGCGCGATCGCGCCCGCCAGTTTGCCGACGATTTTATCTTTATGTCTGCCGCCGACGGGGCATCGATCCCCTTTGGCCGCAGCCTGACCTACCGTTTTGCGATGGTCGCGTTCTGGAGCGCGGTGGCATTTTCTGAACTGGATGTGTTCACGCCGGGCATTGTAAAAGGGATCATTCTGCGTCATCTGCGCTGGTGGCAGCAGCAGCCGATCCTCGATCGCGAAGGTATTCTGACGCTCGGTTTTGCCTATCCCAATCTGGCGATGTGCGAGGATTACAACTCGCCGGGATCGCCGTACTGGGCGCTGAAAACCTACCTGATCCTTGCGCTGGGTGAAGATCATCCGTTCTGGCAGGCACAGGAACAACCGTTGCCGGAACGCGCTGAAAAACACGTTATCCCCAACGCGCAGCAGATCCTGATCCACGCCGACAATTCACAGCACGCGACCCTGCTCACCGCCGGGCAGCTGGAGCTGAACAATTACGTCAACACCGAGGCGAAGTACACCAAATTTGCCTACTCCAGCCGCTTTGGTTTCACCATTGAGCGCGGACGCTACGGCATCAAACACGCGGCCTGCGACTCGATGCTGCTGCTCAGTGATGGCGATAACTATTTCCGGGGTCGCCGCGACTGCGACGCGGTGCGCGTTGATGAGAACTTCATTTTCTCGCGCTGGTCGCCGTGGCACGACGTGCAGATCGACACCTGGCTGGTGCCGTTCGGCGAGTGGCATCTGCGTCTGCATCGCATCAATAGCGCGCGCACCTTGCAGACGGTGGAAGGGGGCTTTGCGGTGATCAAAACGGCGCATCGCCTGCAGGCGCGCGGCTGTGTCCTGAATGCGGAAAATGGCAGCAGCGTGATTGTCGATCTGTCGCCCGATCTTTCGCGCCAGCCCGACAGCATCGTTACGCCGCCGAACAGCAGCGTGATGTTTGCGCAATGCGCATCGATTCCTGTGCTTGCCACACAAATTCCGGCCGGGGAAAGCTGGCTCTGCTGCGCTGTCACCGCTTCCGGAGAGCAGAAAAACTACGCGGTCACGCCGCAGCTGAAAATAAACAATAACCAGGTCGTGATTCACGAACCGGGCAGCGAACGTCAGTTGTCGTTCTTTATATAAACACTCTGGACCCTACCTGTTGGCGAGGATTCTATGAAAATCAGCTCAACGAATAAAACCGAATATTACAAAATCAGTACCTTTATTTTTCTCTATTTCTTTACCTGGTCGGCCAGTATTGGCCTGCTGGCAATCTGGCTCGGCCAAAAAGCGAATCTGAGCGGTTCGGTGATTGGTACGGTATTTGCGGTTAACGGTGTCTTCTCCGTTATTCTGAAACCTATTTACGGCTATATTCTCGATAAAATCGGGATGAGCAAATATCTGCTCTATTTTGTGGTGGCCATGTCGGCCCTGATGGCACCGTTCTTTATTTACGTCTATCAGCCGCTGTTGATGTCCAACACACTGCTCGGGATTATTATCGGTGCGCTCTATTTAAGCTTTGCCTGGTATGCGGGCGTGGCGGCGTGCGAATCCTATTCCGATCGCTTTAGCCGGTTGAACGGCATGGAGTTTGGTCAGATTCGTATGTGGGGTTCACTCGGCTGGGCAGTGGCGTCATCCTTCTCCGGCCTGCTGTTTAACCTCTCTCCGGCGTATAACTTTATTATGGGCAGCGTCGCGTCGGTCATCATGCTGATTGTCCTGCTAAACCTGAAAGTGAACACTAACTCCGTTCATGCCGGGGAAGTGCTGACCAAAGAAAAAATCGCGCCGTCGGACGTCTACGCGCTGCTGCGTAACCGCAAGTTTTGGGCCTTCTGCCTGTACGTGGCGGGCGTGGCGTGGATGATGTTTATTGCTGAGCAGCAGTTCTCGCGCTACTTCGTCACTTTCTTCGACGATGTGCATCAGGGCAACGCGGTCTTTGGCTATCTGGGCACGGTACAGTCGGGGATGGAATTCCTGATGTATATGGTGATCCCGCTGTTCGTTAACTTTATAGGTGCCAAACGCGGATTATTAATTGTGGGATTAGTAGTGGGCGCACGCCTGATTATTTCCGGCATGTGCGATTCCCACCTGTTAATTTCGATTCTGAAACCGTTATACGGCCTGGAAATCTGTCTGCTGCTGGTGTCGGTATTTAAATATATCGCCGAGCATTTCGACAAACGCGTCAACGCCACCATGTATTTATTAGGCTATCAGGCGATGCTGTATGTCGGAAACGTGGTGGTGTCATCGCCTGCCGGATATATGTATGACCGTATCGGCTTTGAGCAGACTTATATCATCATGGGTGCCACGGCACTGACATTTACCCTTATTTCTGCCTTTACCTTATCTGCCTGCCAGAGCAAATGGCGCGGCGCGCAGGCCATCAACATCGCAGAACAAAATCCATCACGCTAATTTTTGCTGTCAAAGAAGGAACCGAAATATGTTAAATCGTATCGCAGAGGAACGCCTGTCCGATATTCCTGCACCCGTTGATGCGCGCGTGTTCAGTGATGAATTAAGCTCGGCGCGGAATCACGTCCTCGAACTGATTAGCCGTCATTTAACGGAGTTCGGTGAAAAATTCCCGGCTGAAACCTGTGTAGAGGGCTTTTATCCCCTGACGGAAAACGTGGAATGGACTACCAGTTTCTGGACCGGGCAGCTTTGGCTGGCGTGGGAGATGAGCGGAGACGAGAAATTCCGTGCGCTGGCCGAGAAAAACGTCCGCTCATTTGGCCTGCGCATCGCCGGGCGAAATGATACCAATACCCACGATTTAGGCTTCCTCTATACCCTGTCGTGCGTGGCGGCCTGGCGTCTGACGGGCAATCGCGAGGCGCGTGGTTTCTCGCTGCTGGCCGCCGAAGCGCTGCTTGAGCGCTTCCACGAGAAGGCGAAGATCATCCAGGCGTGGGGCGATCTGTCCGACCCGGAGCAGGCCGGACGAATGATCATCGACTGCAACATGAACCTGCCGTTGCTCTACTGGGCGACGGAGCAGACCGGCGATCCGCGCTTTGCCGACGCGGCGAAAGCGCACGTGATGCAGGCGGCGACCTACCTGATCCGCGAGGACGCGTCAACGTTCCACACCTACTACATGGACGTCAAAACCGGTGCGCCGCGCTACGGCAATACGCAGCAGGGCTACGCGGATGACTCCTGCTGGTCGCGCGGCCAGGCGTGGGGAATTTACGGTTTCCTGCTGAGCTACATCTATACCGGCGACGAGACGATGATCGCCCTGTCGAAACGGCTGGCGAACTATTTCCTGAACCGCCTGCCGGAGGATTACGTTTGTCACTGGGATCTGGCGCTGGTGGGCACCGATGCCCTGCGCGATTCATCGTCGGCGGCGATTGCGGTGTGCGGCCTGCTGGAGCTGGTTAAGCACCTGCCGGTGACGGACCCGGATCGCGAGCGCTATCTGGAGTGGGCGAAAGGGATGATGTCATCGTTGACCCGTCACTATCTGATGGGCAAAGACGAGAAGGGTAACGGGCTGCTGAAGCACTCGGTTTACCATCTGGCGAGCAATAAGGGCGTGGATGAGTGCGCGAGCTGGGGGGATTACTTCTACGTGGAGGCGCTGGTGCGTTTTACCCAGAGCTGGAAGTTGTACTGGTAATAAAAAAGCCCGGTGGCGCTAAGCTTACCGGGCCTCTGGCTCAGGTTTTGAATGCCGGGTAAACGCGGTGTCGCCCGGCAAAAGACAAAAACTTAAACCCCTTGCTCCAGAATACGGATATGCGTTTCCAGAACGTTCCCTTTCACTGCTTCGCTCCACGCTTTCATGTGCGCGGTTTGCAGATGCGCTTCCAGGTGTGCCACGGTTTCCCACAGTTCAACCATGATGATTGAATCGGGCGCGGTGGTCTGGAAGCTTACGCCTGCGGCAGCGTCCACCATCGGCGCGTAGCCGTGGCAGCCTTCTTCTTTCAGAACGGTCGGGATAATTTTCACGAATTCATCCAGCACCGCCTGACGGTGATGTTGACCTGGACGAGTGCGAATTTCAGCAATAACGGTAAGCATGGTTAACTCCTTCTCTACCCGGCATACTTCAAGTTGCAGCTGCGTTGGCTGCAACTCGAATTAATTGGGTCTTAATTGAATAACCAGTTAAGCAAAAATCTCAGCCAGATGCTTGCGATATTCTGCGATATAGCGCGGCACGTCCGGCATTTTAATCACGTCGTTGACGATAAAGGTCGGCAGTGGCTCCAGCGCCAGGAACTGGTTGGCTTTATGGAACGGCAGGTAAGCCCCGTCCACGCCAACGCCGTGGAAGAACTGATCTTCATCGGTGAAGGCATCCAGCGGCGCGTTCCAGGTCAGGGACAGCATGTATTTTTTACCGTGCAGCAGACCGCCGGAACCGTATTTTTTAGAGGCGTCGGAACGGGTGCGGCCATCGCTGGCGTACAGGGAACCGTGACCTTCGGTGAAGACATCGTCCATGTACTTTTTGACGGTCCACGGTGCGCCCATCCACCAGCCTGGCATCTGCCAGACAATCACGTCGGCCCACAGGAAATTCTGCACTTCGGTTTTGACGTCGTAATCACTGTCGGCGCGAACCACTTTAACATCATGCCCGGCGTCGCGCAGGAAACCATCCGCGACCTCGGTCAGGGTGTCATTCAGTTGGCCGTTAGAGTGGGCGAATTTTTTCGCACCGTTGATAATCAGAATGTTGCTCATTATTTGTCCTCAGACTGGCAAGTTTGGCAGTCATGTTACCCGTAATAACGGTGCGGAAAAATGAGCAAAATGTGCAAAGTCTTTTGCTTATAGCGCAATAATCCAACTACCAGCTTACTGACGCTTCAAACCCGCCTTCGCGCGCGTTGGCGAGCGTTACCCGCATGCCGTGCAGCGTCGCAATGCGTTTGACGATGGATAATCCCAGCCCGCTGCCGGTCTGCTCCTGGCCCGGAGGACGATAAAAACGTTCGCCGATGCGCGCCAGCGCGTCCGGCGAAATCCCCGGCCCGTTGTCGCGTACGGTAAAACTCTGCGCATCCAGCGTGACATCCACCACGCTTCCACGCGGGCTGTAGCGCACGGCGTTATCCAGCAGGTTGCGCACCAGCAGGCTCAGTAGCAGCGGCTGGCCGGCGCGCGCCACCTGAGGCGCGTGAATGTTGAGGCGCAATTCGATGCCCGCCTGCTGCGCCGAATGGTAACTGTCCATCACCGACGATTGCAGCAGATCGGCCATCGCGATCGTCTGGACATCATCGAGGTTTTCCAGTGAGTCGAGGCGCGACAGCGTGAGGAGCTGATCCACCAGCCGCGAGGCACGGTCGATGCCTGCGTGAAGCTGGTTGAGCGCTTTCGCCTGCGCCTCGGGATCGTCCAGCGACAGTTGCGCCACTTCGGTTTGCACCTTCAGAGCGGTGAGTGGGCTGCGCAGTTCGTGGGCGGCATCGGAGGTAAAGCGCCGCTCGCGGGTCATCATCTCCTGCGTGCGGGCAAAAAGATGATTCAGGGCGTCGAGCAGCGGGCGCACCTCCGTCGGCAGCCCATCGGTTCCCAGCCGGTCGGTGGCGTCGGGTGAACGACGGCGCAAGGTCAGGGCGAGGTTTTTCAGAGGGCGCAGTTCGCGCGCGAGTAAAACAATCAGCAAAAGCAGCATCAGCGGCAGCGCCACCATCCATGGGGTCAGCTGCGAAGTGACAATATCCAGCGCCATCTCCTGGCGATACTCCCACTCTTGCCCGACGACAATCCGGTATTTCCCGTTCGGCGCGGTCAGCCACAGGAAACGCCACGCGTCGTTGTCATCCTTCAGCCGCCCGTCGGTAAATCCGTCGCGACGATAGTGATAAGGAATATCCCGGCCATTTTCGCCGTCGTTCAGCAGCATTTTCCCGTCGCTGGCGTAGATGGCAAACGCCAGCGCGTCGTCATCAAGATGGCCATGTTTGGCTTTTTTTGGCACGTCGCTCATCCGCATGGGCGCGTTAAGCTCGTCGAGATCCATGGTCATCAGCCGTTTGGCAAACAGCATCTGCTGGGTATCGAACAGTTTATCGAGCTTGTGGGTGGTCTGCTGCCAGGCTACCACGCTTGCCGCCAGCCATGCGCCGAGGGACAGCACGAGAAAAAGTAGCGTCAGGCGCAGTTTCAGGCTTAAGCGTTGAGTCAGTTTCATGCGTCACCCAGGGTATAGCCGATGCCGTGAACGGTGCGGATAAAATGGCTGCCGAGCTTGCGGCGTAAATGGTGAACGTGGACTTCGACGGCGTTGCTGGAGACGTCGTCGTCCCAGGTATAGAGCTTTTCTTCGATAAGCTTGCGCGGCAGCACGCGCCCGGCGTTACGCATCAGCAGCTCCAGCAGGGCGAACTCTTTCGGTTTAAGGGCCAGCGTTTCGCCGTTAAGCGTAGCAACCAGGCTTGTGGGGTCCAGCGTCACGTTGCCGTGGCGCAGTTCGCTGCGGGATTTGCCGTGGCTGCGGCGCAGCAGTGCTTCAAGCCGCGCCGCCACTTCGACCAGGGCAAAGGGTTTGCACAGATAGTCGTCCGCGCCGAGACGCAGACCTTCGACGCGCTGATCGAGGGCATCGCGCGCGGTGAGGATCAGCACCGGCTCGCTGCGCCCGTTTTCGCGCCAGTCGCGCAGGATGTCGAGGCCGTCCATGCCCGGCAGCGTCAGGTCGAGTACCACCGCATCGAAAGGGGCGGTATAGAGCGCGGCCTTGCCTGTGCTGCCGTCGGTAAACCAGTCAACGCTAAAGCCCATTTTGCTTAAGCCCGCTTTGATGCCGTCGCCAATCAGCCTGTCGTCTTCTACCAGTAAGATGCGCATGTTCCCCTCCTTGATGCTGCGGTTTATGTGCAGTAAACCCCCTGTGACATCATGCTGTACAGCAAAAAAAATTAAATTTTCCCCTTAAGAAGTTGTTAAGGTTTACCCTGTTTAATGGCGTTCTAAACAACATTAAAGGGAGAGATAACGATGAAAAAATTCGCAGCTATTACGGCAATCATGATGATGACCACGGCTCCGGTATTTGCTGCAGAAGGCGGCTTTAACGGTCCATCTGCAACGCCTGCACAAACCCAAACCCAGCAGGGCGGATTTGTGGACAATAACGCTAACCTGACCACCGCGGCCAAAGTCAAAGATCAGAAGGACGACAGCTGGGTCAAACTGCGCGGTAACATTACCGAGCGCCTGTCCGACGACCGCTACCTGTTCCGCGACACCACCGGTACGGTGAATGTGGAAATTGACCACAAACGCTGGAACGGGCAGACCATCACCCCGCAGGATCAGGTCGAGATTCAGGGTAAGGTCGATAAAGAGTGGAATGAGTTTGAAATCGACGTCAAACAAGTTATCAAACTGAACAAATAATGACGAAAAGGGCCGATTCTGCGGCCCTTTTTCTTTGTGACTCAACTCGTCAGATAGGGTAGTATCTGCGGCAATATTGCCTGAAACCCACAGGTTTCTGAGTTGAGGAATGACATTTAATGAGCGATATGGCAGAGCGCCTCGCGCTACATGAATTCACTGAAAACGCCTATCTGAACTATTCCATGTACGTCATCATGGACAGGGCACTGCCGTTTATCGGCGATGGCCTGAAACCCGTTCAGCGTCGCATCGTTTACGCGATGTCTGAGCTGGGCCTGAACGCCAGCGCCAAATTCAAAAAATCCGCCCGTACCGTGGGTGACGTGCTGGGTAAATACCATCCGCACGGCGACAGCGCCTGTTACGAAGCGATGGTGTTGATGGCGCAGCCGTTCTCCTACCGTTATCCGCTGGTCGATGGCCAGGGAAACTGGGGGGCACCGGACGATCCGAAATCTTTCGCCGCGATGCGTTACACCGAATCGCGCTTATCAAAATATGCAGAACTGCTGCTCGGCGAACTCGGCCAGGGCACGGTGGACTGGGTGCCAAACTTCGACGGCACGATGCAGGAGCCGAAAATGCTGCCTGCCCGTCTGCCGAATATCCTGCTGAACGGCACCACCGGCATCGCGGTTGGCATGGCGACGGATATTCCACCGCACAACCTGCGTGAAGTGGCGAAAGCCGCCATTACCCTGATTGAACAGCCGAAAACCACGCTGGATGAACTGCTGGATATCGTGCAAGGGCCGGACTATCCGACCGAAGCGGAGATCATCACCTCCCGCGCTGAAATCCGCAAAATCTACCAGAACGGTCGCGGATCTGTGCGCATGCGCGCGGTGTGGAATAAAGAAGACGGCGCCGTGGTCATTACCGCGTTGCCGCACCAGGTGTCCGGCGCGAAAGTGCTGGAGCAGATCGCCGCCCAGATGCGCAATAAAAAGCTGCCGATGGTCGACGACCTGCGCGACGAATCGGACCACGAAAACCCGACGCGTCTGGTGATTGTCCCACGCTCTAACCGCGTCGATATGGACCAGGTGATGAACCACCTGTTCGCCACTACCGATCTGGAAAAAAGCTACCGCATCAACCTGAACATGATCGGTCTGGATGGTCGTCCGTCGGTGAAAAACCTGCTGGAGATCCTCACTGAGTGGCTGGCGTTCCGTCGCGATACGGTGCGCCGCCGTCTGAACTATCGTCTGGAAAAAGTCCTTAAGCGCCTGCATATCCTTGAAGGTTTGCTGGTGGCGTTCCTCAATATCGATGAAGTGATTGAGATCATCCGCACCGAGGACGAGCCGAAGCCTGCGCTGATGTCGCGTTTTGGAATTAGCGAAACCCAGGCTGAAGCGATCCTCGAACTGAAATTGCGCCACCTCGCCAAACTGGAAGAGGTGAAAATTCGCGGCGAACAGAATGAGCTGGCGAAAGAGCGCGATCAGCTGCAGGCGATTCTGGCGTCCGAACGCAAGATGAGCAATTTGCTGAAGAAAGAGCTGCAGGCAGATGCGGAAGCTTTTGGCGACGACCGTCGTTCACCGCTGCAGGAGCGCGAAGAAGCGAAAGCGATGAACGAGCACGACATGCAGCCGTCTGAGCCGGTGACTATCGTGCTGTCCCAGAGCGGCTGGGTGCGCAGCGCGAAAGGCCACGATATCGACGCGCCGGGGCTGAGCTACAAATCCGGCGATAGCTTCAAATCGGCGGTGAAAGGCAAGAGTAACCAGCCGGTGGTGTTCCTTGATTCCACCGGGCGCAGCTACGCCATCGACCCGATCACGTTGCCGTCGGCGCGCGGGCAGGGCGAGCCAATCACCGGCAAGCTGACGCTGCCACCGGGTGCGACCGTTGATCATATGCTGATGGAAGGCGAAGAGCAGAAGCTGCTGATGGCCTCCGATGCCGGTTACGGTTTCATCTGTACCTTCAACGATCTGATTGCCCGTAACCGCGCGGGTAAAGCGATGATCAGCCTGCCGGATAACGCCCACGTTATGCCGCCGCTGGTGATCGAGAACGACAGCGATATGCTGCTGGCGATCACCCAGGCTGGACGGATGCTGATGTTCCCGGTCAGCGACCTGCCGCAGCTGTCGAAAGGCAAGGGCAACAAGATCATCAATATCCCGGCGGCGGAAGCCGCAAAAGGCGAAGACGGTCTGGCGCATCTCTTCATTCTGCCGCCGCAAAGCACGCTGACCATTCATGTCGGCAAGCGTAAGATCAAACTGCGTCCGGAAGAGTTGCAGAAAGTGGTGGGCGAGCGCGGGCGTCGCGGCTCGCTGATGCGCGGGCTGCAGCGTATCGACCGCGTGGAGATTGACTCTCCACTGCGTGCGAAATCGGGCGATAGCGAAGAGTAATGTGCCTCTCCCCCTCCGTTCGGGAGGGGGTTCTCGCTAAAATTATCTGTCTTTACACAAAGTCCTTACCTGGCTGGCATTGGAGTATATAATTGTCAGCTGTTAGGGCTTCTGAGGTCGCTATGCTATTCATTGTTCGTGCAATTCTCACCGTTATCTACTGCATTCTGGTCTGCGTGTTCGGCTGCATTTACTGCCTGTTCAGCCCGCGTAACCCGAAGCATGTCTCCACCTTTGGCCGCATGTTTGGTCGACTGGCGCCGCTGTATGGCCTGAAGGTCGAAACCCGCTTGCCGGAAGGCGCAGAAAATTTCGGCAACGCCATCTATATCGGTAATCATCAGAATAACTACGATATGGTCACCGCCGCGAACATCGTGCTGCCGCCAACGGTCACGGTGGGTAAAAAGAGCCTGCTGTGGGTGCCGTTCTTCGGCCTGCTGTACTGGCTCACGGGTAACTTGCTGATCGATCGTAATAACCGCGCCAAAGCGCACAGCACCATTGCCGAAGTGGTCAATCACTTTAAGAAACGTAAAATCTCTATCTGGATGTTCCCGGAAGGGACGCGCAGCCGCGGTCGCGGCCTGCTGCCATTTAAAACTGGCGCGTTTCACGCCGCAATTGCTGCAGGTGTGCCAATTATTCCTGTGTGTGTTTCCAATACTTCGAATAAAATTAACCTTAACCGCCTGAAAAACGGGCTGGTAATTGTTGAGATGCTGCCACCCGTGGACACCAGCAAATACGGTAAAGACCAGGTGCGTGAACTGGCTGCCCATTGCCGTGAGCTGATGGCGCGTCAAATCGAAGTGCTCGACAAAGAAGTCGCAGAGAGAGAAGCCTCCGGCAAGATTTAACCGGAGTTTCAGGGAAATGAATTCCCGCGTTTTATCGTCGTTTCACATGGAGCAAATATGTCACTCAGTCGGCGTCAGTTTATTCAGGCTTCAGGAATCGCCCTTTGTGCTGGCGCGGTTCCGCTGACAGCCAACGCCGCCGGGCAGCAACAGCCGCTGCCCATTCCGCCGTTACTGGAATCTCGTCGTGGGCAACCGCTTTTCCTCACCATGCAGCGCACACACTGGTCCTTTACCCAGGGCACGCGCGCATCGGTCTGGGGGGTGAATGGCCGCTATCTCGGGCCGACGATCCGCGTCTGGAGCGGGGATGACGTAAAGCTCATTTACAGCAACCGCCTGGCGGAAAACGTCGCCATGACCATCAGCGGATTGCAGGTCCCCGGCCCACTGATGGGCGGCGCGGCGCGCATGATGACGCCGAGCGCTGACTGGGCACCCGTACTGCCGATTCGCCAGAGTGCCGCGACCCTGTGGTATCACGCGAACACGCCAAACCGCACGGCGCAGCAGGTCTACAACGGTCTGGCCGGAATGTGGCTGGTGGAAGACGACGTGAGTAAATCGCTGCCGATCCCGAACCACTACGGTGTCGATGATTTCCCGGTCATCATTCAGGACAAACGCCTCGATAACTTTGGCTCGCCGGAGTACAGCGAGCCGGGCAGCGGCGGTTTTGTCGGCGATACGCTGATGGTGAACGGCGCGCAAAGCCCGTACGTCGAAGTCTCTCGCGGCTGGGTCCGTCTGCGTTTGCTGAATGCGTCCAACTCCCGGCGCTATCAGCTGCAGATGAGCGATGGCCGCGCGCTGCATGTGATCTCCGGCGATCAGGGCTTTTTACCTGCGCCAGTTTCCGTTAAACAGCTGGCGCTGGCGCCGGGTGAACGGCGTGAAATCCTCGTCGATATGACCAACGGGGATGAAGTGTCGATTACCTGCGGCGAGGCGGCGAGCATCGTAGATCGTATTCGCGGCTTCTTCGAGCCGTCGAGCATTCTGGTGTCTACGCTGGTGTTGACCCTGCGTCCGACAGGCCTGTTACCGCTGGTGACGGACAGCCTGCCGATGCGTTTGCTGCCAGAAGAGATCCTGAGCGGGACGCCGGTGCGCAGTCGTGATATCAGCCTCGGCGACGATCCGGGGATCAACGGTGCGCTGTGGGACGTCAATCGTATCGATATTACAGCGCAGCAGGGCACCTGGGAGCGCTGGACGGTGCGTGCGGAGATGCCGCAGGCGTTCCATATCGAAGGGGTGAGTTTCCTGATCCGTAACGTCAACGGCGCGATGCCGTTCCCGGAAGATCGCGGCTGGAAAGATACGGTCTGGGTCGATGGGCAGGTAGAGCTGCTGGTCTACTACGGACAGCCTTCATGGCCGCACTTCCCGTTCCTGTTCCACAGCCAGACGCTGGAGATGTCGGATCGCGGTTCCGTAGGGCAGCTGTTGGTGAATCCGCTGGTCTAGCACGCTTTCACAGGCCGGGCGGTGGCTTCGCCTTACCCGGCTTACAAAATCCGCGAACCCAGGCACGCTAAGCGCAGCGCTACCGGGCGAGCGGCGAAAATGCCCGCATAATACCCCTTCATTTCATGTATAAATCCAGCGTATAATCCCCGCCCTTTGTCTATTTTTTCTTCGGAAGCATTATGAGCGCAATATCCCTGATCCAGCCGGATCGAGACCTCTTCTCCTGGCCCCAGTACTGGGCAGCCTGCTTCGGACCGGCGCCATTCCTGCCGATGTCCCGCGAAGAGATGGACCAACTGGGCTGGGACAGCTGCGATATTATTCTGGTGACGGGCGATGCATACGTCGATCACCCGAGCTTCGGCATGGCTATTTGTGGCCGTATGCTGGAGGCGCAAGGCTTCCGCGTAGGGATCATCTCCCAGCCAGACTGGAACAGCAAAGACGCGTTCATGAGCCTCGGCAAACCCAACCTGTTTTTCGGCGTTACTGCCGGGAACATGGACTCGATGATCAACCGCTACACCGCCGATCGCAAACTGCGCCACGACGATGCCTATACCGCCGATAATGTCGCCGGTAAGCGTCCGGATCGCGCCACGCTGGTGTATACCCAGCGCTGCAAAGAAGCATGGAAAGACGTGCCGGTCATCCTGGGGGGAATCGAAGCGAGCCTGCGCCGCACCGCGCACTACGATTACTGGTCTGATACCGTGCGCCGTTCGGTGCTGGTGGATTCCAAAGCCGATATGCTGATCTTCGGCAACGGCGAGCGTCCACTGGTGGAAGTGGCGCACCGTCTGGCGCAGGGCGAACCTGTCGGTAACATCCGCGACGTGCGTAACACGGCGATCATGGTGAAAGAAGCGCTGCCGGGTTGGAGCGGGGTGGATTCCCGTATCATCGACATGCCGGGCAAAATCGACCCGATTCCGCACCCGTATGGTGAAGATCTGCCGTGTGCGGACAACAAACCGGTTGAACCGAAGAAAGCCGAAGCCAAAGCTGTAGTCGTGCAGCCGCCGCGCCCAAAACCGTGGGAAAAAACCTACGTTCTGCTGCCGTCCTTTGAAAAAGTGAAAGGCGACAAGGTGCTGTATGCCCACGCGTCACGCATTCTTCATCATGAAACTAACCCAGGCTGCGCACGTGCGCTGATGCAAAAGCACGGCGAGCGCTATATCTGGGTTAACCCGCCAGCCATTCCGCTCTCAACCGAAGAGATGGACAGCGTATTTGCACTGCCGTACAAACGCGTGCCGCATCCTTCCTATGGCAATAGCCGAATTCCTGCCTACGAGATGATCCGCTTCTCGATCAACATCATGCGCGGCTGCTTCGGCGGCTGCTCGTTCTGTTCGATCACCGAGCACGAAGGGCGCATTATTCAGAGCCGCTCTGAGGATTCGATCGTTAACGAGATCGAAGCCATTCGCGACACAGTTCCGGGCTTTACCGGCGTGATCTCCGATCTGGGCGGCCCGACCGCCAACATGTATATGCTGCGCTGCAAATCACCGCGCGCGGAGCAGACCTGCCGCCGTCTGTCGTGCGTCTATCCGGATATTTGTCAGCACATGGACACCAACCACCAGCCGACGATCAACCTGTATCGTCGCGCCCGCGATCTGAAAGGCGTCAAAAAGATCCTGATCGCCTCCGGCGTGCGTTACGACATCGCCGTGGAAGATCCACGCTACATCAAAGAGCTGGCGACCCATCACGTTGGCGGCTATCTGAAGATCGCCCCTGAGCATACGGAAGAAGGCCCGCTGTCGAAGATGATGAAGCCGGGCATGGGCAGCTACGATCGCTTTAAAGAGCTATTTGACACCTATTCGAAACAGGCGGGTAAAGAGCAGTACCTGATTCCCTATTTCATCTCTGCGCACCCTGGTACGCGCGATGAGGATATGGTGAATCTGGCTCTGTGGCTGAAGCAGCGTCGTTTCCGTCTCGATCAGGTGCAGAACTTCTATCCGTCGCCGCTCGCTAACTCGACGACCATGTATTACACCGGTAAGAACCCGCTGAGTAAAATTGGTTACAAGAGTGAAGATGTGGTGGTGCCGAAAGGTGACAAACAGCGTCGACTGCATAAAGCACTGCTGCGCTATCACGATCCGGCTAACTGGCCGCTGATCCGTCAGGCGCTGGAAGATATGGGTAAAAAGCATCTGATTGGCTCGCGCCGCGAATGCCTGGTGCCTGCGCCGACGCTCGATGAGATGCGCGAAGCGCGTCGCCAGAACCGCAATACCCGTCCGGCACTGACCAAACACACGCCTGTTGCGCATCAGCGCCAGACGCCGGCGGCGAACAAAAAACGCGGGAAAGTGGCAGGGCGCTAAGCCTGTCGCCCGGCAATAAAAAAGCCCGACGTTTGTCGGGCTTTTGAACGAGGGTGTTACCCCCCAAACTGATCCGGATCTGGCCCCAACCGCTTGCCCTGATCCAGCTTCGCTATCTCGCTTAACTCCTCTTTATCCAGGCGGAAATCCCAGACGTCGAAGTTCTCGGCGATACGCGCCGGGGTGACCGATTTCGGGATCACCACCAGACCGCTGTCCAGATGCCAGCGAATGACAATCTGCGCAGCGGTTTTGCCGTACTTCTCGGCCAGGTCGCGAATAATTTTCTGATCGAACACGCCTTCGCCACCCTGAGCCAGCGGGCTCCAGGATTCGGTCTGAATTTTGTGCGTGGCGTTCCAGGAGTGCAGCTGACGCTGCTGCATGAGCGGATGCAGCTCAATCTGGTTGATCACCGGCGCGACGCCCGTTTCATCAATCAGCCGCTGCAGATGATGGATCTGGAAATTACAGACGCCAATGCTCTTCACCAGCCCCTCTTTTTGCAGATCGATCAGACCTTTCCAGGCCTCAACGTAGTGATCGATTGCCGGAACCGGCCAGTGCATCAGATAGAGATCGACGAAATCGAGCTGGAGTTTTTCCAGGCTTTCCAGCAGGGCTTCGCGTGGGCGTTTCTGGTCGTCGTTCCACAGTTTAGTGGTGATGAATAACTCATCGCGCGGGATGCTGGCGCTGGCCAACGCTTTGCCGACGCCGTCTTCATTTTTGTACGCGGCGGCGGTATCGATAGACCGATAGCCGACTTCCAGTGCTTTGTGAATGGCGGACACGACCTCGTCATTACCGGCTTTCCATACGCCCAGTCCCAGCTGGGGCATGACGTTGCCGTCCTGAAGCTTAATTACGGTTTGGTTTGCCATTTTTCCTCCTCCATTTGCTCATCACCGGGGGTGTCCCCGGTGATGTGGTGTGCATTAAGTCTGGACGAAATGTCAAAAAACGAAAGGCGGGATGACAAAAACGCTTAGCGGGCCGCTTCGTAAATGCGACGGCTGACGTCCAGCGTAATGTCGTGATTCTCGCCCAGTTGCGTCATGCCATGCTCTTCGAGTTTGGCCAGCAGGGCAGGGATAGAGCTGCCATCCAGGCCGTAACCGGAGAGGCGAGTCGGCACGCCCAACTGCTCGAAGAAGTTACGGGTCGCCGCGATTGCCGCGTCGATACGCTCGTCTTCAGAACCGGAATTGATGTTCCATACGCGCTCTGCATACTGCAGCAGTTTGGCACGTTTGGTGTCGCGTTTTTCATTCCACAGGGCAGGCAGAACCACCGCCAGCGTCTGGGCGTGATCCAGGCCGTGCATCGCGGTCAGTTCGTGGCCCAGCATATGGGTCGCCCAGTCCTGCGGCACGCCTGCGCCAATCAGGCCGTTCAACGCCTGAGTCGCCGCCCACATCACGTTTGCACGCACATCGTAGTTCTCTGGCTCTTGCAGCGCTTTCGGGCCGTCTTCTACCAGCGTCAGCAGAATGCCTTCCGCGAAGCGATCCTGAATTTTGCCGTTGACCGGATAAGTTACGTACTGCTCAACCGTGTGAACGAAGGCATCCACTACGCCGTTAGCCACCTGACGCGGCGGCAGGGTGTATGTGTAAACCGGGTCGAGCACCGCAAACACAGGCTGAACGTGTTCGTTCATAAAGGCCTGTTTGTCACCGGTGGTTTTACGGGAGATGACCGCGCCTTTGTTGGATTCAGAACCGGTCGCAGGCAGAGTCAGTACAGAGCCCATCGGGATGGCGCTGGTGATTTTGCTGCCGCCGGTTTGCAGGATTTCCCACGGGTCCACGCCGTCGGCGTAATGGGCCGCAGCCGCGATAAACTTGGTGCCGTCGAGAACCGACCCGCCGCCGACTGCCAGCAGGAAGGTGATGTTCTCTTCACGGGCGATGTTAACTGCGTTCATCAGCGTTTCGTAGGACGGGTTTGGCTCGATGCCGCCGAATTCACGTACGTCCACGCCTTCCAGTGCGCTGTACACCTGGTCCAGCACGCCGGTTTTTTTGACGCTGCCACCACCGTAAGTGATCAGGACGCGCGCCCCGGCTGGGATCTGGTCGCGCAGATCGGCAATGGCGTCTTTACCAAACAGAATGCGGGTTGGGGTATGCAGATTAAAATTATTCATTGCTCGTTCCCTTATGTGGGTGAAAAACGTGGCGGCGTCGATGGCTGCCTGATGGTGCCCATTGTGGCCATCGAAGGCACGCCTCTCAATGCACATTCCTGCCGTTGTCTTGCCCATTTCTACAGAGGGCTGGAGAAAATGCGAAAAGGTGCGCAAACTGGCAACAATGGAAACCGTATCGGGAGTAAACCTGAATGAACCGCGATGAGATTTGCCTGCAATTGACGGGGCAAATTAACAGACTGAAAGATAAAGAAAATACGCTCACTGAGCTGCTGCCGGATATCCGTCTTTTATACGGCACACAGCCCGGCACGCGCACGCCGGTGATGTACCAGCCCGGCATCGTATTTCTCTTTTCAGGCCATAAAATTGGCTATATCAATGAGCGCGTGTTCCGTTACGACACCAACGAATATTTACTCCTCACTGTACCTTTACCCTTTGAATGTGAAACCTATGCGACTGAGGCCGTTCCGCTGGCGGGCATTCGCGTCAACGTAGATATTCTCCAGCTTCAGGAACTGCTGATGGATATCGGTGAAGACGAACTGTTCCAGCCCGCGATGGCGGCGAGCGGCATTAACTCCGCGACGCTCTCCGATGAGATTCTGTGCGCCATTGAGCGCCTGCTGGACGTTATGGAACGCCCGCTCGACGCGCGTATTCTCGGCAAGCAGATAATCCGCGAGATCCTCTATCACGTTCTGATGGGACCGGGAGGCGGGGCGCTGTTGGCGCTGGTGAGCCGTCAGACCCATTTCAGCCTCATCAGCCGCGTATTAAAACGTATTGAGAGCCAGTACACGGAAAACCTGAGCGTGGATGAGCTGGCGTCAGAGGCCAATATGAGCGTCTCGGCGTTCCACCATAACTTTAAATCCGTCACCAGCACGTCGCCATTGCAGTACCTGAAAAGCTATCGCCTGCACAAAGCGCGGATGCTGATGATTCACGATGGGATGAAAGCCAGCGCTGCGGCGATGCGCGTTGGGTATGAAAGTGCGTCGCAGTTCAGCCGTGAGTTTAAACGCTATTTTGGCGTGACGCCGGGGGAAGATGCGGCGCGTATCAGAACGATGCAGGGAATGTAAAGCGTCCTCTCCCGGGGAGGGAGAGGACGGAAGAGATTAGACGTTACAGCATTTCTTCTTGATCACCACAAACAGCGTCCCGACGAGGCCTGCAACCAGCAGGAAAATCGGCAGGATCATCAGGAAGGTCATCACCTGATCTTCATGGTGCTTCACAAACGGGATCATGCTCAGGGCATAACCCAAAGAGGTCACAACGCCGACCCACAGCAGGGCGCTCAGCCAGTTGAAGAACTGGAAGCGGCGGTTCGACAGGCCAGAAATCCCGGCCATCGTTGGCAGCAGGGTGCGAATAAACGCCAGAAAACGTCCGGCGAGCAGAGCCAGCAGGCCGTGACGGTCAAACATGCAGGTGGCGCGCTCGTGGTATTTCACGGGCAGTTGCGCCAGCCAGCCTTTCACGACGCGCGTATTGCCGAGCCAGCGGCCCTGCACATAGCTCAACCAGCAGCCGAGGCTGGCGGCCGACGTTAAAATCACGATCGTGGGGGCGAAGTCCATAACGCCTTTACCGATTAACGCCCCGGCTAATAACAGCAGGCTGTCGCCCGGAAGAAACGAGGCCGGCAGCAGACCGTTTTCCAGAAAAAGCGTGGCGAACATAACGAAATAAACAACACCTACAACGTGCGGGTCCGCCAGCGCTGCAAAGTCGTGTTGCCAGAGCGCAGCGATAATATCTTGAATGACAGCCATGGACTTTCCTGTGGAACAACTGATATGTGGCTATTGTACTCCTGATTTCGCCCAGTGGGGTTGATCGGGGACCCAACAAATGCAGTCTTTTCTGCTGCACGTGTCTGTAAAACGGTCCGGGAGTACATTTACAGCCCGCACTCTACACGATGCGTTCGAAACCTGCCGATAAATCCGCGATCAGATCATCAACATTTTCTAAACCGATGTGCAGTCGGATCAGCGTGCCGGTAAAGTCGATTTCTCCACCAGGGCGCAAACCGGCAAGTTGTTCAGGCTGATTCGGCAGAATGAGCGATTCAAAGCCGCCCCAGGAGTAAGCCATGCTAAAGAGCGAGAAGTTATCCAGGTAGGCGGCCAGCTCGTCGTTACTCAATCGCTTATTGAGAACAAATGAGAACAGACCGCTGCTGCCCGTAAAGTCACGTTTCCAGAATTCGTGGCCTTTGCTGCCCGGTAGTGCAGGGTGATTCACGCGAGCGACCTGCGGATGTTGCGCCAGCCATTCGGCCACTTTCAGACTGCTTTCGTGATGCTGACGCAGACGCACGCCCAGCGTACGAAGCCCGCGACTGGTCATATAAGCGGTATCGGCATCCACCATCTGCCCCATCAGGTAGGCATTTTCGCGCAGCTGATCCCAGCAGCGGGCGTTAGACACCGCCGTGCCAATCATGCCGTCTGAGTGGCCAATCAGGTATTTCGTTGCCGCCTGAATCGAGATATCGATGTCAAACTCAAGGGCTTTAAACAGCACGCCCGCCGCCCAGGTGTTATCGATCATGATGATGGCGTCTGGCGCCACGCGACGCACCGCGCGGACAATCGCCGGAACGTCATGCACTTCCATGGTGATAGAGCCGGGAGATTCCAGGAACACAATGCGCGTATTCGGCTGGATAAGCTCCGCAATGCCTTCGCCTATCAGCGGATCGAACCAGCCGGTGGTGACACCCAGACGGGTCAGAATTTTGGTGCAGAAATCCTGGCTTGGCTCATAGGCGGTGTTGGTCATCAGGATATGATCGCCCTGTTCAACGAACGCCAGAATCGTATTTGCTACCGCAGCAGCACCGCACGGGAACAGGGCACAGCCGACGCCGCCTTCCAGCTCGCACATCGCTTCCTGCAATGAGAAATGGGTCAAAGTGCCGCGACGCCCGTAAAACAGCTCGCCTTTCGCGCGATTGCGGGTGGCGTGTTTCTTGGCCTCAACAGTATCGAAGACCAGCGAGGAGGCGCGTTGAATCACGCTATTTACCGAACCCTGAGTGTACTTTTTACTGCGTCCTGCCTGCACAAGCGTGGTATCAAGATGCTTCTCTGTCATGTTCGCTAAACCTGTTTTTATCCGTCTGGACGTCCAGACTACCACGATTGCGAAAATCTGCACCCGGATGCTTAGCGAATAAGCACAATATTTTATGAAAAATACGCATAAGAAATTTTTACTGCGTAAGCGCAAGGAAAATGAGCGAAAATTACGGCACTATGCAAATACTAATGAGAACTACTATCAATTCGACGTGGTTTTGATATTATTATGCTCAGAATTTGTGATTTGCGTCCTGGAGATACAGAGTGGGTAATAATTTGATGCAGACGGATCTCTCCGTTTGGGGCATGTATCAACATGCTGACATCGTGGTTAAGATTGTGATGATCGGCCTGATTCTGGCGTCCGTGATCACCTGGGCAATTTTCTTCAGCAAAAGCGTTGAGCTGATTTCTCAAAAGCGCCGCCTCAAGCGCGAGCAACAGCAGCTGGCTGAAGCCCGCTCGCTGAATCAGGCATTTGACATCACCTCAGCGTTCCATGCGAAAAGCCTGACCACCCAATTGGTCAACGAAGCTCAAAACGAACTGGAACTCTCCGCAGGCAGTGAAGATAACGAAGGCATTAAAGAGCGTACGGGCTTCCGCCTGGAACGTCGCGTTGCCGCCGTGGGCCGTCACATGGGCCGCGGAAATGGTTATCTGGCAACTATCGGTGCGATCTCCCCGTTCGTGGGTCTGTTTGGTACCGTGTGGGGCATCATGAACAGCTTCATCGGTATTGCTCAGACGCAAACCACAAACCTCGCCGTAGTGGCACCGGGCATCGCGGAAGCGCTGCTGGCAACGGCGATCGGCCTTATCGCTGCTATTCCGGCGGTGGTTATCTATAACATCTTCGCGCGTATGATTGGCAGCTACAAAGCCACGCTCGGTGATGTTGCCGCACAGGTTCTGCTGCTGCAAAGCCGCGATCTCGACCTCAGCGCCAGCTCCGTTAAGCCGGTACATTCTGCTTCGAAACTGCGTGTAGGTTGATACGTTATGGCAATGCGTCTTAATGAAAATCTGGACGATAACGGCGAAATGCACGAAATCAACGTAACGCCGTTTATCGACGTTATGCTGGTTCTGCTGATTATCTTCATGGTGGCCGCGCCTCTGGCGACGGTGGACGTGAAGGTCAATCTGCCGGCCTCTTCCAGCCAGCCGCAGCCGCGTCCGGAAAAACCGATTTACCTGTCGGTGAAAGCTGATAAATCGATGTTCCTGGGCAACGACCCGGTCACCGATCAATCCGTTATTCCGGCACTGGATGCGCTGACCCAGGGCAAAAAAGACACTACCGTCTTCTTCCGCGCGGATAAAACCGTCGACTACGAGACCATGATGAGAGTGATGGACACGCTGCACCAGGCGGGCTATCTCAAAATCGGACTGGTCGGCGAAGAGAAAACGGCGGCGAAATAAACGTAAAAACGGCAACGCAAGTTGCCGTTTTGTTTTCTCTCTTTCGTGAGTAACGCGTAAGAGAAAGTCTCAGGCGGGACAAACCCGCAGGCGCGATATTCGTAGCGCCCCCGGGCAGACTGACAGCACTAGCCTAAATGCTCCCCGCCGCACACGCCGTGCACTTCCGCCGTAACGTAGCTCGACTCCTGACTCGCCAGATAGACATACACTCCAGCCAGTTCGGCAGGCTGCCCCGCACGTTTCATCGGCGTCTTCTGACCAAACTGCGGAATTTTCTCCTGCGTCTGGCCGCCAGAAATTTGCAGTGCCGTCCAGATCGGGCCAGGGGCAACCACGTTAACGCGAATGCCTTTATCTGCCACCTGTTTTGCCAGCCCACGGCTGTAGTTCAGTATCGCCGCTTTCGTCGAGGCGTAATCGAGCAGATGCGGGCTTGGCTGATAGGCCTGAATGGACGAGGTGGTCACGATGCTGGAACCGGCTGGCAGGACGGGAATTGCCTCCTGCGTGATCCAGAAAAGTGCCAGCACGTTCACCGCGTAGGTTTGCGTAAACTGTTCGGTGGTCAAATCGGCAATCTTCTCGACAGCGACCTGTTTACCGGCAACCAGCGCCAGCGTATCCAGCCCGCCCAGCGCTTCGCGGGCTTTATGCACCAGCGAGCGGGCAAAGGATTCATCGCTCAGATCGCCTGGAATCAGCACCGCTTTTCGGCCCGCCTCTTCGATCAGCTGTTTGACCTCCTGGGCGTCCTCTTCTTCCGCAGGCAGATAGTTAATCGCCACGTCAGCGCCTTCACGCGCGTAAGCAATGGCGGCGGCGCGCCCGATACCGGAATCACCCCCAGTCACCAGTGCCTTACGATCCTGGAGCCTGCCGCTACCTTTGTAGCTCTTCTCGCCGCAGTCGGGCACGGGCGTCATCTTCGCTTGCACGCCAGGCGCTGGCTGCTTTTGCTTAGGGTAGTCGCCGGTGTAGTACTGGGTGGTTGGGTCCTGGATATGTGTCTGATGTTTTGACATAAGGCCTCTCCTGTTGGGTGAGTTAGGCCATTAAGTGTAGAAGAGCGAGAGGAGGAGGTTGTCGTATTCGGGGGAATCTGACTGGTGAGGCTATTTCGGCTCAGCAGGCGCGTGGGAAGGGGCGTCCACTTTTGCCGCCAGCGCATCTTCGTCCAGAGCGACGGTCGTGACGTTCGAGGTGTGATAGCCACCGTCAGCCAGTTTGCGCGTCAAACGCAGCGTGGAGGCCTCTCTGGAGAGCAGATGCTGGTAGTTGCTCTCAATGCGGCCCATGATTTTATCTTTCAGTTCGGGCTTGAGGGATATCACCGCGTTAATCATCGCGCCATAAATCTCTTCTTTCACCTGCAACGAGTAGATCTCGCGGCGATTTTCCCACTTCAGGCGAACCAGCGCGGCCGGGATCGATACCATGTCTTGCGCAATGCGGGTCATCTCGTCATTTTTATGTTTTATTAATGCGTCGAGATTTTGCTTTAAGATAAACTCATCGCTTTTATGGTTATCTAAAGTCAAATAAACGTTATTATCTTCAACTTCTTTCACGTTAATCATCCTCTAGTTTATAAAAAATAGGGTTGTTTTTTTCTCGGGTAATTAGATTAAGCCAAATTTCGTTGCCAGCTTCGTTTATTTCTTCGGTTTTTTCAGTCATTATTTGACTTAATGTTTGAGCGTCTATTTCTCCCTCGGCCTGCAGGTCGTTAAGCAGGTGGGCAAAGGCTTCAATCTTCACCACGCGAAATAGCCGATCTTTTATATGGCGGTCATGCTCTTCTAACAGCATATTACGTGATTTACCGGTACGGGTAACACCAATTAATATGTCAGCCTCAAAATCGGATAGTTTTCTTTTTCCCTGAGTGAAATTAGCATTGCTTTCTGCTTCCGCCGATTTAGGGACCACAGAGGCGATGTGGTACCGGACCGGCACAAGATTGTCGGGCAGCATTTTAATATCCTTTAATTTCAGCAGGGTAGGTTCAAATAGGGCGTGAGATTCGTTGACAATAACATGAGGCAAATTTAAAATCAAAAAAAATGGAGCCATCCCATGAACAGCATTTTTTATTCTGTCATTACATTGCTATTGCTTACCGCTGGTGTTCTTTTATTGATGCGTGAGTTCAATAAAACGAAAGACTTACAGCAAACTGGCGAGTCATCCCAGCCGATTCCGATGACCAAAGAAGAGGGTGAGGACCATTTCTCACTGCTGATGAATGCGATAACGCCGGTATGGTACTGGCGCGTCAATCATGAATATATCGACTTTCTTCATGCCACAATTAAGCGGATGAAGATGACGGAAATAAACGACAGACCTGGTCTTTTTGAAGCCCAGCGCCGTTGCAGCGATCTAAACTCGGCGGTCTATAAATATTATGACAATATCAAAAAGCGCTGCCTGAATGGTGAGAAGGTCTCGCACTCCGATCTGGACGTGCTGAATTTACGTCAGTGTTTCCGCGAATTCAGTCTGGAAGCCTATCCGGAGCTGGTGGTGCTGGTCTGGCCGGAGTACGAGCGCCCGGTGGTGGATCCTGCGACGGTGTAGGCTTTGCAGGCCCGGTGCCGCGACGCTTACCGGGCCATGAGAGGCGACGGAGGGCATCACGCCGCGTTCTCTATTTATCTGACGATGCCTGCCACAAATTCAACTCTCCATCCGCAACGTGCTGATCAATCCTCTTCAACTCATCGTCGCTAAAGTGCAGATTTTGCAGCGCCTGAATGTTCTCTTCGATCTGCTCAGGGCGGCTGGCACCGATGAGCACAGACGTCACGCGCTCATCTTTTAGCAGCCAGCTCAGGGCCATCTGCGCCATTGACTGCCCGCGCGCCTGCGCCATTTCATTGAGCAGTCGCAGGCTGTTCAGGTTCGCGTCGGTCAGCATCTTCTCCGTCAACCCGCGCACCTTTTTGCCTTCACGCTGCATACGCGAACCATCCGGAATACCGTTCAGGTATTTGCCCGTCAGCAGCCCCTGCGCCAGCGGCGTAAAAGCAATACAGCCGGTGCCGTTTGCCACGAGGGTATCCAGCAGGCCGCTTTTATCCACCCAACGGTTTAACAGGTTGTAGGACGGCTGATGGATCAGCAGCGGAATTTTCCACTCGCGCAGCAGCTCAGTCATTTTCTGCGTGCGTTCCGGCGAGTAAGAGGAAATCCCCACGTAGAGCGCTTTCCCGCTCTGAACAGCCTGTGCCAGCGCGGCGGCGGTCTCTTCCATCGGCGTGTTTTCGTCAACGCGGTGGGAATAGAAAATATCGACATACTCTACGCCCATGCGTTTCAGGCTCTGGTCGAGACTGGCGAGCAGATACTTCCGCGAACCGCCAGACCCGTACGGGCCAGGCCACATGTCGTACCCGGCTTTGGTGGAGATAATCAGTTCATCGCGATACGCGGCAAAATCCTCGCGCAGCAGACGACCAAAATTCTCTTCCGCGCTGCCTGGAGGCGGGCCGTAGTTATTCGCGAGATCAAAATGGGTAATACCTGAATCAAAGGCTTTGCGCAGCAGTGCGCGCTGGCTGTCCAGCGCCTGAACGTGACCAAAGCTGTGCCACAATCCAAGTGATAGCGCGGGCAAACGCAGGCCGCTCTTCCCGCAGTAACGGTACTGCATGGTGTCGTAGCGGCTTGAAGTAGGGGTCCAGGACATGATATCTCCTTTTTTAGTGATGAATTTTCGAAACAGCGTTTTCATTCTATCCTTATAAAATCACAATTCCTGGAGATATGCGATGACCCGGCTGACCGCGAAAGATTTTCCGCAAGAATTGCTCGATTACTATGACTATTACGCCCACGGCAAAATATCCAAACGCGAGTTTCTCAATCTTGCGGCGCGCTACGCGGCAGGCGGTGTCACGGCGCTGGCGTTATTCAATATGCTCAAACCGAATTACGCCCTTGCTGAACAGGTGAAATTTACCGATCCCGATATTTTGCCGGAATACATCCACTACCCTTCACCCAACGGTCATGGTGAAGTGCGGGGTTATCTGGTGAAGCCTGCGAAGACGACGGGAAAAGTGCCGGCGGTGGTCGTGGTCCATGAAAACCGCGGTTTAAATCCGTATATCGAAGACGTTGCTCGCCGGGTGGCGAAAGCGGGATATATTGCGCTGGCACCGGACGGATTAAGTTCCGTCGGCGGATATCCAGGGAATGATGAAGAGGGGAAAGTGCTGCAGCAGAAAGTGGACCCCACCAAATTAATGAACGATTTCTTTGCCGCCGTGGAGTTTATGAAAAAACATCCCGATGCGACGGGCAACGTGGGGATTACCGGATTTTGCTACGGCGGCGGCGTCTCGAATGCCGCCGCGGTGGCCTATCCGGAGCTGGAGTGCGCGGTGCCGTTTTATGGCCGCCAGCCTGCCGCGTCTGATGTCCCGAAAATCAACGCGCCGCTGCTGCTGCACTATGCCGAGCTGGATAAAAACATCAACGAAGGCTGGCCAGCGTACGAAGCCGCCCTGAAAGCGAATAATAAAGTCTATGAAGCCTATATTTACCCCGGCGTAAATCATGGCTTCCATAATGACTCAACCCCACGTTATGACGAGCCCGCGGCGGAGCTGGCATGGAAACGGACTCTGGGATGGTTTGAGAAATATTTGAAGTAATATGTATTTAATGTTTCAAAAAAGGGCCGGAAAATTCCGGTCTTTTTCTATTATATTTGCGTGCTAATTATAAGGGTATTAGGCAATACTATTTTTTTAAAAGTTAAGATGTGCAAGTTTTTATAAAAATACTCCTTAAAGTGTAGGCATTGCCGATAACGAAGATAAGACTCGTCTCAAGCGAGTTTTCCCTAACGGCAAGGATACTCTTATGCAAATGCTTCGTAATTTTACTATCCGGTTCGTCATGCTGACGATTCTGGGTATTTTTTGTTTGATGTGGGCAGGGGTTGGGCTTTACAGCACCTGGTCACTTTCCAGGGTCTCAGACGGTAATGACATCGATCGCCAGATCGTGAAACAAATGACTATTTTGAGTCAGGGTAACGATCAATATTTCCGCTTTGTCACGCGCCTCAGCCGCGCAATGGAAGCCAAAGTTGCGGGTGGAAATCCCGATTTAGCCCCCGCGCAGCAGGCGCTGGAGAATATGAGCAAGAAGCTGAACGAGATGAAGGCCATCTCCCCAGGCCCGATGGACGAAAGCGTCTCTGCTGAAGTGATTAGCAGCTGGCAGGCGTTACTGGATCAGGGGATTGCCCTGCAGATGCAGCAGGCGCAGCAGGGGACGATCGAGGGATATCGTCAGCAGGCCAACAACGTCACGCCACCGCTGAGCCGCGCTTTCGGTGCAGCGGCGGATAAATTCAACACTTCCGCCGCCAGCACGCTCGACAGTACGCGTGACGTGGTGGACAGCCTGACGAGCATGACGCGCATTGTGATTATCGCCGCGACGATTATCGGTCTGCTGATCCTCCTCTTCACCGACCGCTACCTGGTGGCGATGCTGGTGAAACCCCTGGATCGCATTCGTGAGCATTTCCGCCAGATTGCGCAGGGCGATCTCAGCCAGCCCATTACGCCATTTGGGCGTAACTGCGTGGGGCGACTGGTGCCTCTGTTAACCGCGATGCAGGACAGCCTGCGCGAAGCGGTCAGCTCGATCCGCTCCGGCAGCGAGAATATCTGGCGCGGAGCCACTGAAATTTCCAGCGGAAATAACGATCTCTCTTCACGCACCGAAGAGCAGGCCGCCGCGCTGGAAGAGACCGCCGCGAGCATGGAACAGCTCACTGCCACGGTGAAACTCAACGCCGAAAATGCGCGTCAGGCGAGCCAGCTGGCCGATGTTGCCTCCACTACCGCAAGCCGTGGCGGTTCGCTGGTGGATGACGTGGTTACCACCATGAGCGGAATTTCCGCCAGCTCGAAGAAGATTGCCGAGATCACTACCGTCATCAACAGCATCGCTTTCCAGACCAATATTCTGGCACTCAACGCGGCGGTTGAAGCGGCGCGTGCCGGTGAACAGGGCCGTGGATTTGCTGTGGTGGCAGGTGAAGTGCGTAACCTGGCCAGCCGAAGCGCAAATGCGGCGAAGGAGATCGAAGGCCTGATCGCCGATTCCGTTTCACGCGTCGAGCAGGGTTCGAAAATCGTCAGCGATACCGGGACCACCATGGAAGCGATCCTGCGTGCCGTGACCGAAGTGACCACCATCATGAAGCAGATCGCGTCGGCGTCGGAAGAGCAGAGCAAAGGCATTTCCCAGGTCGGTGTGGCGATCACCCAGATGGACGGCGTAACGCAACAGAACGCCTCGCTGGTGGAGCAGGTCTCCGCCGCCGCCTCGGCGCTGGAACGTCAGACGGAAGAGCTACAACGCTCAGTGCAGAAATTCCGTCTGTCCGCGCAGGAACCGCAAAACAGCGCGCCTGCTGCGTCGCCGAAAGCGCCCGTGCGGGCTAACGCATCGGGTACGCCCGACGAGTGGGTTTCGTTCTGATTCATCTCTAAAGGCCGCCCTGTGCGGCCTTAATTTCCACTAGCCATCGCTCAAAATATCGCTATATAATTTAATATATAGCGATTGAGGGTAAATCAATGGAAAACCATTTTGGCAAAGGGTTGATGGCGGGGATGCGCGCGGCACAGGCGGATACCGCAAAGAACGTCGCGCATTTCTGCTCTGACTATAAACGGGGATTTGTGCTGGGTTTTTCGCACCGGATGTTTGAGAAAACCGGCGATCGCCAGCTCAGCGCGTGGGAGGCCGGTATCCTGACACGCCGCTACGGGCTGGACCGCGATATGGTGATGGATTTTTTCAAAGAAAATCAGTCGAGTACCATACTGCGCTACTTTATGGCGGGCTACCGTCTGGAGGGGTGAGCATCGGTAATCATCTGCGTCACCTGCGACAGCGAGCCGATTTTGACTTCGCTCGCACGCTGAAATTTACTCTTATCAATCAACAGCAGCGACTGGCTGGCGCGGCGTAACAGCTGCGTTTTAAAGAGCGCACTGTGCTCGGCCGGGTCCCACATATCGCCCTGTTCGTCCACCCCCTCACAGGAAAAGATAAACAGGTCGATCTCCACGCCTTTCAGCAGGGAGATCAGCGCCGGATTGACGTAACAACGATACTTACGGTCCAGCGTGCCGCCGGTGCAGATCAGGGTGATGCGCTCGCGTTTCGCCATTTCGTGGCAGATGGGCAGGCTGTTAGTGAACACCGTCAGGTCGATGTCCGGAAGCTGGCGCGCCAGATGAAAACAGGTCGAGCTGGCGTCGAGGGCAAGAGTCATTCCGCTACTGACCCAGTCCAGCGCACGGTGGGCGATATCCACTTTATCGGCGTAATGGCTCTTTAGGCGTGCGCCAAACGGCTCACCGCCGTCGCGGCTGTCCGGGTGAATGGCCCGCGCGCGGCCATGGTGACGCACAATTTTCCCCTGCTGCTGCAGCCCTTTCAAATCGCGGCGAATAGTCTCTTTGCTGACCGCCAGCTGTTCTGCCAGCGCGTCGGTGGTCAGCCCGTCGCAATCGCTCAGTAGCTGGATAATGCTCTGCTGGCGGCTGGCCTTCACGCGTCCGTTCCGGTACGGGAAATCGAGATAAGCGTGGAGCCGATCGCCACGCCGTTCTTTCCGGTGTGTTTGATCTGGTACATCGACTGATCGGCGCGGCGCAGGGCGTTTACGAAATCATCCTGCGGCTGAACCTCATCTATCCCAATCGACGCCCCCACCTGCGCCTGGCCATTATCCAGCTCGAAAGGGGTCAGCGCCGCGCGCAAACAGCTGTGCGCGGTGCTGTTCACCCACAGACTGGAGAGCGGGAAGGGCAACAGCAGAACAAACTCATCGCCGCCCAGACGCCCGACGACAGAACCCTGCGGGCAGGTTTCGCGCAGACGCTGGCTCAGTTGAATCAGCAGTTCATCGCCGCTGCGATGGCCAAAGGTGTCGTTAACGGTTTTGAAATCATCCAGATCGATAAAAGCCACGCAAAGCGGACCCTGCTCTTTCAGGGCGCGGAACTGTTTGATTAGCGCATGACGATTGGCAAGGCCGGTCAGCGGATCGTGGTTCGCCAGCAGCGCGAGCTGCTCCTCGTACTGCTTTTCCTTCGTCATATCAATGTGGGTGCCGGTGACCTTGAGCGGATTCCCGTGCTCATCCCATTCGCTGACACGCCCGCGATCGAGCACCCAACTGACGGTGCCATTTTTATGCTGCATGCGGTGCAGGGCTTCGTAGAACGGGGTTTTGCCGTGGAGATGGTCATAAAACGCATCCAACACCATCTGTTTATCATCGGCATGAAGGTGCTCGCGCCAGACGTCGAACTGCGCATTCAGCTCTTTCGGCTGGTACCCGAGCATCGAGCCCCAGCGGCGATTGTAGATAATTAACTTCCCGCTGGGCACGTCGAGCTGCCACAGACACAGGCCCGTGCCATCCAGTGCAGCGCTGAGCTTGCTGCGGGCGTCACGCGCCAGCCTGGCAAGCCGGGCGTTATGCTTTTTCAGATTCTGAATCTGCTGTCGTAGCGCCTGTTCTGACATGGAACGTTTCTTAGGGGAAATAAAAATTATTCTTGCCAGTTTAGCGTCGGTTGTAAATATGCTGTTGAAAAAAGAGCGTGATTTGCAATAAGTACATCTGTTTTCTTTTAAGAAAATAGGGGTGAAATAATTTTTCGCAGCGGATTATTTTTTCACTCTCGCCCTTTGCATTTTATTTGCAAAAGACAAAACCGGTCCGGGAATTATTTAATGCCGGGGTGTTCATTTTTTTCAGGGCAATAATGCCTACCCACAAAGCAGGCGAAGATCTGCGTCACAAATCGTTATATAATCCTGTGCATAACGAAAGTGCGAGGGCATTATGAACAATCGATTTTGGCAGGCAGTTACCTTTAGTTTACTGATTTTACTCCCGTTATCTTCTGAGGCATCCCGCCAGATAACCGATCAAATTGGCCGTACCGTCACCGTTCCCGATAAGGTCGACCGCGTGGTAGTGCTTCAGCATCAGACGCTGAACTTACTGGTGCAAATGAACGCGACCGACAAAATCGTCGGCGTGATGGCGAACTGGAAACAGCAGCTTGGCGAGGGCTACGCCCGCCTGGCACCTGAGCTGAACCAGAAAGCGACGCTCGGCGATCTCACCCATGTGGACCCGGAAAAACTGATCGCTCTGCATCCGCAGGTGGTGTTTGTCACCAACTACGCGCCGCAGGAGATGATCGACAAAATCAGCAGCCTGGGTATCCCGGTGATCGCCATCTCCCTGCGCCACGACGCGCCGGGCGAAAAAGCGAAGCTGAACCCAACCCTCACCGACGAAGAAAAAGCCTACGATCTGGGTCTGCGCGAGGGGATCACCCTGATCGGTGAGATCGTCAACAAACCGCAGGAAGCCAAAGATCTGATCGCCGCCACCGATAAAGGGCGCAAGATGGTCAGCGACCGTCTGAAAGATATCCCTGCAGAGAAACGTATTCGCGCCTATATGGCCAATCCGGAACTGACCACCTACGGTTCGGGGAAATACACCGGTCTGATGATGGCTCATGCGGGCGCAGTCAACGTGGCGGCGGCGACCATTCAGGGCTTTAAAACCGTGGCGATGGAGCAGGTTATCGCCTGGGATCCGCAGGTCATCTTTGTGCAGGATCGCTATCCATCGGTGGTCGATGAAATCAAGGGTTCGGCCCAGTGGCAGGTGATCGACGCCGTGAAAAATCATCGCGTCTACCTGATGCCGGACTACGCCAAAGCCTGGGGCTACCCGATGCCGGAAGCGATGGGCATTGGCGAATTGTGGATGGCGAAAAAACTCTATCCTGAGAAGTTTAAAGACGTTGATATGCGCAAATTGGCCGACGAATGGTATCAGCGTTTCTACCGCACCCATTACCAGGGCATCGACTGATGCACGTGCTGGCAGCGGGCAGCCTGCGCGGTATATGGCCGCAATTACTGGCCCATTTCCCGCACCCGGTTGAGACACAGTTTGGTCCGGCCGGATTGCTGCGGGAACGGATTGAAGCCGGAGAGCCGTGTGATCTGTTTGCGTCAGCAAATGTCGCCCATCCTCAGGCGTTGCTCATAAAGGGGCTGGCATCTTCCGTGGCGGTATTTGCCCGCAATCAGCTCTGCCTGACAGCGCGCAGCGAGGTGCTTAGCGACGACGATGACTGGTTCTCGTTGCTTACGCGGCCCGATTTGCGCCTCGGCACCTCAACGGCGGGGTGCGATCCCTCCGGCGACTACACCCAGGAGCTGTTCACACGTATGGGCGAGGCGGGCATCCCTGTGCGGGAGCGGGCGATGGCGCTGGTCGGTGGGCACGCGTCTGCTCCGGTTCCGCAGGGAAAACTGGCAGCAGAGTGGATCATTGAAAGTGATCAGGCGGATCTGTTTATCGGCTACGCCAGCTACGCGCCCGCGCTTCGTCAGATTGTCGGCCTGAGCGTGCTGAACATTCCTGCGCCTTTTAACCCGCAAGCGGAATATGCAAGCGCGGTGATGACGCCCCAGGGGCAGGTGCTGGCGGATTATTTACAGTCGGATCAGGCAAAAGCGATATTGCAGCAGGGCGGTTTCGGCGTGTAATTTTGCCCGGTGAGCGCAGCGCCACCGGGCAATCTGTCAGCGCATTACGCCTGACGTTTGTCTTCGGTCTGGGTGTCGAAGTCGCTGGCGGCATGGCGCTCATGCAGCTGTTCGCTCGGCTCGCCAAAGGTACGGTTGACGATGCGACCGCGTTTCACCGCCGGGCGCTCGGCAACTTCTTTGGCCCAGCGCTGAACGTTCATGTAACTGCCTGCATCCAGGAACTCGGCGGCGTTGTACACGTTGCCAAGCACCACGTTGCCGAACCATGGCCAGATGGCGATATCGGCGATGCTGTACTCATCTCCCGCGACAAAACGACCGCGCCCCAGCTGCTTATCCAGAACGTCGAGCAGGCGTTTTGATTCCATGGTGAAACGGTCAATTGCGTACTCAATTTTCACTGGCGCATAGTTAAAGAAATGGCCGAAACCGCCGCCAAGGAACGGGGCAGAGCCTTGCAGCCAGAACAGCCAGTTCAGGGTTTCGGTGCGTCCCGCCGGATCTTTTGGCAGGAAGTGACCGAATTTTTCTGCCAGATAAAGCAGGATATTCCCGGATTCAAATACGCGCAGTGGCGGGTTCACTGAGTGGTCACGCAGTGCCGGAATTTTCGAGTTTGGGTTCACGTCTACAAACCCGCTGGAGAACTGATCGCCTTCGCCGATGCGGATCAGCCACGCGTCATACTCCGCGCCTGTCACACCAAGTGCCAGCAGCTCTTCCAGCATGATCGTCACTTTCTGGCCGTTTGGCGTGCCGAGGGAGTAGAGCTGAAGGGGATGCGCGCCCACTGGCAGCGTTTTCTCATGCGTCGCGCCAGAAACCGGGCGGTTGATATTGGCGAACGCGCCGCCGTTACTGTTCTGTTTCCATTCCCACACTTTCGGTGGCTGGTAGGTGTTGTCTGACATGTTGATCTGCCTTTTTAGTGATGTGTTGAGGCAGTGTAGCAGGAGATTCGTGAACCCTTTAACGTTGCGAGCGCAATTGATTAGGCCCTATTCCTTCTGGCGCTTATATATATCAAATTGGTTATAAGCTTAATCGAAAATCGCATTTTCATTGTTAATGCGCAATATGACAAAGCTGAATATGATGCTCCTGAATAAAAAGAACTTTTCAGTATTTAATATTATTGAGGCAAGGAGTGAGTGAGATATGCGCAAGCTACTGTTATCTGCTGTTCTGGTGTCCATGGCATTGGCCGCAGCGGGCTGTGACGATGCTAAAAAGAATGAAACGGCGAACGCGCCAGCAGCAAAAAGTGATGCGCCAAAAGAGGGTGGCTCGCTCATTATCGGTATCACGTCCGGCGACCCGCTGGCCGTAAACCCACTCTACGCCAGCGACCGTACCACGTTGACCATCATGCAGGCGCTGTACGCGCCGCTCTACAGTTTTAACGACGGCAAAATCGAATGGGGCCTGGCCGAAAGCCTGACGCCATCCGCCGATGATCTCAGCTATACCCTGACCTTAAAACCGAATCTGAAATGGCAGGACGGCCAGCCGCTGACCGCCTCCGACGTGGTCTTCACCTTTAATAAGCTCCTCGAAGCCAAACAGCACAGCTTCTTCCGCAGCATGTTCACCTACGGCGGTAAGCCTGTCGAAGTGAGTAAAGTCGACGATCGCACCGTGAAGTTCACGTTGCCGCAGGTCAGCGCCGCCTTTACCGGAACGCTGGTGCAGATCTACCCGATTCCGGAACACGTGTTCGCAAAAGAAGCGGATCTGGAAAAGAGCACCAAAAACGATGCGCCGGTAGGTTCCGGTCCGTTCAAGTTTAAAGAGTACCGCGCGGGGCAATATTACGCCCTGACCCGTTTTGACGATTACTGGAACGGCAAAGCGAAGCTCGACTCCGTGACCTATCGCTTTGCCAAAGACAGCAACTCCGCAAACCTTGCGCTGCAAAACGGCGAAATCAATCTGAAGATGGTCGACCCGCAGGACGTCAGCCGCCTGAAGAATACCGGCAAATTTGATTTTGTGGTCTATCCGGAAGGCCGTCTGGCGTACATGACCTTCAACCAGAACGTGCCGGTGATGAAAAGCAAACCGCTTCGTCAGGCGATTGCTTATGCCATCAACAAAGATGAACTGACCCAAACCGCGTTCACCTCGCTGGATTATGCTAAACCGGCCAGCTCGTTCCTGACGCCGGACACGCTTTATCAGACCAACGACGTTGAGCAGTACACGTTCGATCAGCAAAAAGCCAAAGAACTGCTGAAAGCGTCCGGCGCGCCAGCCGATCTCAAGCTGCGCCTGGCCTATGTGAACACCAACAAAACCCAGGAGAGCATGGCGCTCTATATTCAGCAGCAGCTGAAAGGTATTGGCGTTAATGTGGAACTGATGCCGCTCGACTCCAACGCCATGTCCCAGCGCAGCCTGGATATGAACAACACCGCGTGGGAGCTGAACCTCGGCGGTTACATCATGGGCGCGGAGCCGGATGGCTACAAATCCCTGTTCATGAGCAACGAAGCCTACAACTATGCGCACTATAAAAACCCGCAGTTCGACGCCCTGTGGGACAAAGGCGCAGTGGAAACTGACAGCGGCAAACGTGCTGAAATCTACAAGCAAATTCAGCAGACCGTCGCCAACGACATGACCTACTACCCCATCGCCTACACCAACGCGACAGTTGCCGTGGATAAACGCTTTGGCGGGACGCAGGAAGCCGAACCGAAACCGGTTTATATGTTCCAGGACCTTTCAAAAATCTATCAAAAATAAGTCGTTGCCCCGGCCAACTGGCCGGGGTGTTTTTTTAAGGGCATGTCGTGAACACATTACTGACGCGTCGGCTGCTGCAACTGCTGCCGATGCTTTTCTTTATTTCGCTGGTGGCGTTTTTGCTGGTCAAACTCGCGCCCGGCGATCCGGTGGCGGCGTACATCACGCCGAGAATGGCCCCGGACGATATCGAACGTATCCGCCAGAGCATGGGGCTGGATAAGCCCCTGGTGACGCAATACGTTCTGTGGCTGAAAAACGTTTTGCAGGGCGACCTGGGCTATTCGCTGATTTACCATCGCCCGGTGCTGGAGATGATCGGCGAACGCATTCCGGCCACGCTTGGGCTGATGGGCGCGTCGCTGGTGATGGCGATCCTCCTCGCCATTCCGCTGGGGCTGCTCGCGGGCGCGTTCAAACACCGCTGGCTGGATCACATCCTGAATTTATTCGCCTATATCGGTATTTCCGTACCCATTTTCTGGTTCGGTATTCTGCTGATCACCATTTTTGCCGTGCAGCTAAACTGGTTCCCCAGCATGGGGATGCGCACTATCGGTATGGAGGACAACTGGCTGGACGTGGTGCGTCACGGCGTGCTGCCGTGCATTGCGCTGACCTTCTATAACCTCTCCAGCTACGTGCGCTATATCCGCTCGAACACCATTTCGCAGCTCTCCGCCGACTATGTGCAAACCCAGCTGGCGTATGGCGCCACGCGCACCAGTATCCTGTTCCGCCATGTGCTGAAAAACGTACTTTTGCCGGTGATCACCCTGTTTGGCCTGTCGTTTGGCGAGCTGGTTGTGGGCGCCTACGTAACCGAAAGCGTCTTTTCGTGGCCGGGGATGGGGCTGCTGGGCATTCAGTCGATCACCTCGCTGGACTACCCGCTGATCATGGCGATCATCATGCTGTCGTCGATGATGCTGATCGTCGGCAATCTGATCGCCGATCTGCTCTATCGCTTCGCCGATCCCCGTATTCGTACCCTGAGGTAACCCCGGATGAGCAGACGCTGGCAACAAGTACGCCACCAGCTGCGCCGCAACCGTCCGGCGCAGTTTTCACTCTTTGTTCTCTTTATTTTTATCGTCGCCGCCCTGTGCGCAGGGCTAAGTCCTTACGATCCGGATCAGATGTCCCTTGGCGCGCGCACTCTGCCGCCTGACACCGCGCACTGGTTTGGCACCGATGAATACGGACGCGATTACTTCACCCGCGCCCTGTACGGCGGGCAGATCTCCCTGATGGTCGGTTTTCTGGCGATGCTTTTTTCCACGCTGATCGGCACGCTTGTCGGCACCATCAGCGGCTATTTTGGCGGCTGGCTCGATAACCTGATGATGCGCGTCGTCGATATTCTGATGGCCATTCCGGCGTTTTTTCTGCTGCTGGTGGTGAACGCCTACCTCAAGCCGGGCGTGGATAACATCATCCTGATTATCAGCCTCTTGACCTGGATGAGCATGTCGCGGCTGGTGCGTGCCGAAACGCTCAGCGTCAAAGAGCGCGAATATGTTCTGTATGCCCGCGCGTCGGGCGAGCATCCGCTGCGCATCATTCTGCGCCATATTATTCCCGGCGTGCTGCCGACAATTATTGTGGCGGCGACGCTGAATATCGCATCGGCCATTCTGATGGAATCGACCCTCAGTTTCCTCGGGCTGGGCGTGCAGGCGCCCGCTGCGTCGTGGGGAAGTATGCTCAACAACGCCCAGTCGTACATCGGCGAAGCCTCATGGCTGGCGATGTTCCCCGGCATTTTGATTTTGCTGACGGTGTTTAGTTTTAACGTGCTCGGTGACGTATTCCGCACCGCTTTTGAGCCGGGAGCGAACCGCGATGAATAACTTATTAGAACTCGATAATCTGCACACTTCGTTTCGCACCCGCGACGGTAACGTACAGGCGGTGCGCGGCGTGAGTTTTCATGTGCAGGCCGGGGAGCTGGTCGGCATCGTCGGCGAATCCGGGTGCGGGAAAAGCGTCACCTGCAAATCGATCATTCAGCTGCTCGGCAGCAACGGGCACATCTCCGGCGGCAGTATTCGCTTTCAGAATGACGATCTGGCGAAGAAGACCCCCGAGCAAATGCGCAAGATCCGTGGCAACGACATTGCGATGATTTTCCAGGACCCGATGACCGCCCTAAACCCGGTGGTGACCATCGGCAGGCAGATGTCGGAGATCCTCATTCGCAACAAAGGGCTGTCCAAAAAGGCGGCAAAAGCGGCGGCCATTGCCATGCTCGATCAGGTGGGGATTGCCGAAGCGGAGCGCCGTTACGATCAGTTTCCCCACGAGTTTAGCGGCGGGATGCGCCAGCGCGTGATGATCGCCATTGCGCTCTCCTGCAACCCGAAACTGCTGATCGCCGACGAACCGACAACCGCGCTGGATGTGACCATTCAGGCGCAGATCCTGCGCCTGCTGAAAAGCCTGCAACAGCAGACTCAGACAGCCATTCTGCTGATCACCCACGATCTCGGCGTGGTGGCGCAGGTGTGCAGCCGTGTCGTGGTGATGTACGGCGGGCAGGTGATGGAAGAGGGGAGTGTAGAGGATATTTTTTATCGTCCGGCGCACCCGTACACCCAGGGGTTACTGGCCTCCCTGCCGCGCGCGGACGAGGCAAATCACCGCCTGTCACCCATCGAAGGGACGCCGCCTGGCCTGCTCAATCCGCCGCCGGGCTGCCCGTTTGCCGAGCGCTGTCCGAAACGGATGGCGCAGTGTGAGCGCCAACCCGCATTCTATTCCGTTGGCGAGGGCCACCGTGCGGCCTGCTGGTTATGGGCTGATAAGGAGGTTCAGGCATGAGCGAGCAAAATGCCCCTTTAGTGAGCGTCCGTGAACTGCGTAAACACTATCAGGTTCAGGGTGGGCTGCTGCGCAAAGGCGTGGCGGTGAAAGCGGTCGACGGCGTGAGTTTTGATATTCAGCGCGGAGAAACCTTTGGTCTGGTGGGCGAATCAGGCTGCGGAAAATCGACGCTTGGGCGCGCAATGCTGCGCCTGTTTGATATCACCTCCGGCGAAATTCACTTTGCCGGACAGGAGATTGCGCAGGCCAACGAAAAACAGCTCAAGCCACTGCGTAAAAGAATGCAGGCCATTTTCCAGGACCCGTACTCGTCGCTCAATCCGGGTATGACGGTGCAGCAGCTGGTGGCCGAACCGATGCAGATCCACGGCTACAGCCGGGAGGAGCAGCGGGAACGTACGGAAACCCTGCTCTATAAAGTGGGGCTTAAACAGGAACATCTGCAGCGCTTCCCCCATGAATTCAGCGGCGGTCAGCGCCAGCGCATCAGCATTGCGCGTGCTCTGTCGGTGCGCCCGGAATTTGTGCTGTGCGATGAACCGCTCTCGGCGCTGGATGTGTCGGTGCAGGCGCAGGTGGTGAATATTTTGCAGGACCTGCAGCAGGAGCTGGGGCTGACCTATCTGTTTATCGCCCACGATCTGTCGATGGTGCGCCATATCTCCAGCCGTATCGGGGTGATGTACCTCGGAAAGCTGGTGGAAGTGGCCCCGGCGGGCGAGCTGTATTCCCATCCGGCGCACCCCTATACGCGCGCGCTGCTGGCCGCCGTTCCGCTGCCCGATCCGCGCATCCGCCATCTTGAGCAGGCGACCCTGCGCGGGGAGATCCCCGGCCCTACGTCGGTGCTTCCTGGCTGTAAATTTTGCAGCCGTTGCCCGCACGTCATGCCGGTTTGCCGCTCGCAGGAGCCCGCCATGCAGGAGATCTCGCCGGGGCATTTTGCGGCCTGTTGGTTATTTAAGGTTTAAGGTGCCGCGAACAACGCCGGGCGGCGCGAAGGCGCGCCCGGCTCGCACTGTGAATTGTCCCTTTATCAGGTGTATGATAAATCCTCTTCTGTCTGATTCATGTCAACACGCAGACGACAACCCTCATCATCTTGCCGCCTGCCTTTTTAGGTTGGATTCATGCGAAATAATGGAAAGCAAAGCAGTGACGCTCCGTTTGGGACGTTGTTAGGTTATGCGCCGGGTGGCGTGGCAATTTACTCCTCGAACTACAGCAGTCTTGACCCGCGCCAGTACCCCGAAGACGCGGAGTTTCGTAGCTATATCGGCAACGAATACATGGGCCACAAATGGCAGTGCGTGGAGTTCGCGCGCCGCTTCCTGTTCCTCAACTACGGCATGGTATTTACCGACGTCGGCATGGCGTGGGAGATCTTCTCCCTGCGCTTCCTGCGCGCCGTGGTGAACGACACCATCCTGCCGCTGCAGGCGTTTGCCAACGGATCGAAACGCGCGCCAAAAGCCGGTTCGCTGCTCATCTGGCAAAAGGGCGGTGAGTTTCATGAGACCGGCCATGTGGCCGTTATCACTCAACTGATGGGCGATAAAGTGCGCATTGCCGAGCAGAACGTACTCCATTCGCCTCTGCCGGTCGGGCAGCAGTGGACGCGCGAGCTGCGCCTGTCCGTCGAAAAAGGCTGCTACACCCTGCACGACACCTTCACAGATACCACTATTCTGGGCTGGATGATCCAGACCGACGACACAGAGCACAGCCTGCCGCAGCCGGAAATCGGCGGTGAACAGCTGAAAATCAGCGGGGCGCGACTGCCCAACAAGCGCCAGTTCGACGGGAAATGGCTCAACGAAAAGGATGCTCTCCAGCAAGCTTACGTTCGCGCCAACGGGCATGTGATCAACAAAGATCCCTGCCAGTATTTCACCATTACCGAAAGTGCCGAGCAGGAGCTGATCAAGGCCACCAACGAGCTGCATCTGATGTATCTCCACGCCACCGATAAAGTGCTGAAAGACGACAACTTACTCGCGCTTTTCGACATCCCGAAAATCCTCTGGCCGCGTCTGCGCCTCTCCTGGCAGTGGCGTCGTCACCATATGATCACCGGTCGTATGGATTTTTGTATGGATGAGCGCGGGCTGAAGGTGTACGAGTACAACGCCGATTCCGCCTCCTGCCATACGGAAGGCGGTTTGATCCTTGAAGAGTGGGTGAAAAATGGCTATCGCGGCACCGGGCATAACCCGGCGGAAGGCTTGCTCGAAGAGCTGACCGGCGCGTGGAAACACAGCCACGCGCGTCCGTTCGTGCATATCATGCAGGACAACGATATCGAAGAGGATTACCACGCGCTCTTTATCCAGCGCTCGCTGATGCAGGCCGGTTTTGACACCAAAATTCTGCACGGCCTGGAAGCGCTGAGCTGGGATGCGGCAGGGCAGCTTATCGATGATGAAGGTCGCGCGGTGAACTGTGTCTGGAAAACCTGGGCGTGGGAAACGGCGATCGAGCAGGTGCGTGAAGTGAGCGAAACCGAATACGCCGCCGTGCCGATTCGCACCGGTCATCCCCAGCAAGAGGTGCGTTTAATTGACGTGCTGTTGCGCCCGGAAGTGCTGGTATTTGAACCGCTGTGGACCGTGATCCCCGGCAACAAAGCGATTCTGCCGGTGCTGTGGCAGCTGTTCCCGAATCACCGTTATCTGCTGGATACGGATTTCGAGGTCAACGAACTGCTCACCAAAACCGGCTATGCGGTGAAACCTATCGCAGGTCGCTGCGGCAGCAATATCGATCTGATCAGCGCCGAAGAGGAGCTGCTGGATAAATCCAGCGGTAAATTTACGGATCGTAAAAATATCTACCAGCAGCTGTGGTGCCTGCCGAAAGTGGACGGGAAATACATCCAGGTCTGCACCTTTACCGTCGGTGGCAACTACGGCGGCACCTGCCTGCGCGGGGATGATTCGCTGGTGATCAAGAAAGAGAGCGATATCGAGCCGTTGATTGTGGAGAAGGATAAGGAGAGCTAATCCGGCACAACGCGCGTCGAAACGGTAAAACCCGCAGATTCCCCTGCGGGTTTTTTATTGCCGTTTTGGGGCTGATGCCATCGATTGATGAATAAACGTAATGAGTTATCCCGAATGTGCTAATAATTCACCTGATATATTGTTATTGTTCTGTTTATTTTTTCACATTTAGATTGAATGACTGCTTATAAAGAAATTGCTGGTGTTAAATGCCAATTATTAACAATTGCTGGCGCAGTATCCTGTTTCTTAAGGGATTATTTTTTCTTTGTTGTTTAAATAATAACCACGGCACTAAAACTGACATTTCTTTGAAAATCTTTGTGTCATATTCATTGAGAAATAAACGCAAAAATGTACAGGCAGGTATTTTAAATATTTTCTTAAATAACAATGCGTTTATTCCAGGCCGATTTAGGCCCTATTTTCACGGTTTGTCTGGAAACCGCATTTTTTCTCTTAGCATTAACACCTTGTTAACATTGTGGGTATAGTTCCACTTAAGACATTTTGTTATGCTCGCCGTTAAGAAATGTTGAATAAGTAAATTCTTAAAAACGATTATCTGCTACTGATTTCCGTTAGTGAAAATTGGTGCTTAGGCTTTTTCGCACATTCATTAAACGTTGAAAAATTCTTACGTGTAAGATTTTTACCACTGGCTAAGTGGGGGAGGCGAAGAAAACGATATACACCATCCTCAGGGGTGGAATAGTAAGGGAGATCTATCTTGAGAGCGTTTAAATATACCCAGATACCTGCCGCCCTTGTTTTATTTGCGGCCACGATGTCCTCATCGATGGCAAATAACGGGACGATTGGCAGCGCTCCCGTCGCACGCACGTCATTAAAAGAGAGCATTCTTTTTGCTTTCGATCGCGATCCCTCCGTGAGCCAGCAAGCCGCTCAGATGGGGATTGGTCAGGCCCAGATTGATGAAGCCCGAAGCGGGTGGATGCCGCAAATTTCACTGAACGGCAATACGGGCCATAGCCAGACGACGGACTCCAGCGGTTCGCTGAAAAATTCGGCGGCGTGGGGCTTGAGCCTGACGCAGCTTGTGTACGACTTTGGCAAAACCAATAGCGCGATCAGCCAGTCTTCCGCCCAGCATGACAGCTATCGGTATCAGCTGATGGCGACGTTATCGTCGGTCGCAGAGAAAACCGCGCTGAGCTATGTGGATGTGAAACGCTATACAGACCTGACCCAGGCCGCGCAGGAGAACATCCTCGCCCTGAAAAATGTGCAACAGCTGGCGAAATTACGCTCCAGTGCGGGCCTTAGCTCCACCTCTGATGAGCTGCAAACGCAAACCCGCGTGGCGGGAATGCAGGCAACCCTTGAGCAATACAACGCGGCGCTGAAAAGTGCCCGCGCCAGGCTGTCGGTTCTGACGGGAATTGATGCACAACAGCTCTCCCCGTTACCGTCCACGCTTGAGGTGCAGCAGGATTCCCTTGATAGCATCGACTACACGCTGATCCCCTCCGTTCTGGCGGCGAGAACCATGGAGAGTTCTGCCCAGTACGGCATTGAACGGGCGAAATCCCAGCACTGGCCGACCCTGAGCCTGAAAGGGGGAAGAACGCGCTATGAATCGGATAACCGCTCCTATTGGGACGACCAGATCCAGCTGAATATTGATGCCCCTCTCTATCAGGGCGGGGCAGTATCCGCCAGGGTTCGCCAGGCTGAGGGGGCGCGTGCTATGGCCGCTTCGCAGGTGGATCAGGCTCGTTTTGATGTCCTGCAAAAAGCCTCAGTCGCAATGGCAGACTGGAGCGGGGCGCGTGGCCGAATGGAGGCCGGAAATGTCCAGCTGGAAAATGCGTTACGCGCCCGTGAAGTTTATAAAAATGAATATACCCTCGGTAAGCGAAGTATTAACGATCTCCTGAGCGTCGAACAAGATGTCTGGCAGGCAACCTCCTCAAAAATATCAGCAGAATATGATAGTTGGGCGAGTGCAGTTAATTATGCGTCAGCCGTTGATAATCTCATGCAACGTATTGGAATTGAAAAAAACGCTGCGGCCAAATTACCTGATTTAAGTTAGAGAAACGCGGCTGACGCTGCGGATATAAGTTCAAGAAGAATGGGAGATTTTCATTCCCGGGGATAGTCACATCCTCAGGATAGAAATACTCACAGGCACCCGTGTACCTGCAAGGAGAGAAATATGAGTAACGCTAAGATTGTCGATGTCATTATTCGCAAAACCGCTGAGAAAACAGTATTGACCGGAGAGGGAAATCTCTCGGTATCTGTTTCTGCACCCAGTGTCATTGAAATCCACGGATCGGCCCAGGATGTCGCACGTTATATGCGCCAGGGTAAGGATCTGCTGATTTACATGAAAGATGGCAGCGTGATTCGATGCAATAACTATTTTCTCGACGATCCCGAGGGTAAAAACCATTCCGAACTGGTGTTTAACGACCAGCAGGAACTGACTCATATCACCTTTGCAGAGACGGAAGAGGCCGCGGGGATGGCGGCGGTGGAATTAAGCGCGCAGGCCACGCCGATTTCCACCATCGAGCCGTTCCTGGAGCAGGCCAGTAGCTTAAGCGATGCCCCGTGGGGCTGGATCGCAGGGGCCGCATTAGGCGGCGGGGCGATTGGCGCGCTGCTGGCGCACGGCGGGGATGGTGACACCAAAACCAAAGTCATCGACAACACCAAAGAGGTCGAAAGCGCGACGCCGACCTTCCTCGTGACGGATAAACAGGGTGACAAGCAGGGTGTGCTGAGTGCAAAAGAGGTCACGGACGATAACACCCCGACCTTTAGCGGCACCGGCCAGCCGGGCGCGACCATTCAGATCAAGGACAGCAGCGGCAACACCATCGCCAGCGCGATGGTCGGCACCAATGGCACCTGGACGGTAAAACTGCCGACGCAAACCGACGGCGAACACACCTGGTCGGTAGTGCAAATCGACGGCAGCAAAACGACTTCTGCGGGCAGCATCACCGTGAATGTGGTCACCGCCGATGCCAGCGTAACGCTGAGCACCACTGCCGGAGATAACGTCATCAATGCCAGCGAGCAGTCCGCAGGATTTGCCCTGTCCGGCACCAGCAAACATCTCGCGCAGGGCACCGACCTGACCGTCACGCTGAACGGTAAGACCTACACCACTGAAGTCGGCGCGAACGGCGCATGGAGCGTTAACGTTCCGGCGGCTGATGCGAAGGCATTGGCGGACGGCACCTGGACGGTCACCGTGACCGGCAAAGACGCGGCGGGTAATACCGTCACCGGAAATCAGACGCTGAACGTAGATGCCCACGCGCCGACGCTCTCCGTGGATGCCATTTCGCAGGACAACATTCTCAACGCCGCCGAGCACGGCCAGCCATTAACGCTGAGCGGTAAAACCAACGCCGAGGCCGGGCAAATTGTCACGGTCTCCCTCAACGGTAAAAACTACACCACCACCGTCGGCAGTGACGGCACATGGTCCCTGACCCTGAATAACAGCGACGTCAACGCACTCGCTGAGGGTTCCCATACGGTCACGGTAAACGTCAACGACAAAGCCGGCAATCCCACCTCCACCACCGCTGATTTCAGCGTCGATACCGTAGCCCCTGTCGTGACGGTGAACGCCGTCGCGGGCGATGACGTGATCAATGCCGATGAGCAGGGTCAGGCGCAGATTATTTCCGGTCGCGCGAGCGGCGCAGCCGAAGGTGACGTGGTTACCGTGACGCTGGGCGGTAAGCATTATACGGGCGTCGTACAAGCCGATGGCAGCTGGAGCGTGGGCGTTCCGGCGAACGAAATCCGTGCGCTCGGCGAAGGTCACTTTACGCTCTCCGTTGCGGTGACGGATGCGGCCGGTAACACCGGGAATGCCACTCACGATTTTACCCTGAGCGGTGCAGCACCTGAGTTGACGATCGACCCTATCAGCCAGGACAACGTGCTGAACGCTCAGGAAGCGATGTTGCCACTCGATCTCAGCGGCACCAGTAATCTGCCGAACGGCAGCGCGGTAACCGTAACCCTGAATAACATCAGCTACCAGGTCACCGTGGAGAACGGCGTCTGGTCGGTGCAGGTGCCGGTGGCCGATGTGCTGAATCTGGCGAATACCCTCTACACCGTAAGCGTGAGCGGAACGGACAGCGTGGGCAACGTCGGCAGCGCGGACGCCATGCTGCTGGTGGATACGGCGCTGCCGCAGGTGATCATCAATACCTTTGCGGGCGATAATCTGGTCAACAATGCGGAAGTCGCCGTTGACCAGACGCTCAGTGGCCGCGTCGTTGGTGCGGCTGCGGGCGACACCGTCTCCATTACCGTCGGCGGCAAAAGCTACACTGCCATCGTCGGCAACGACCTGAGCTGGAATGTATCGATTCCGTCCGCCGATCTGAACGCGTTTGGCGACGGCGATCTGACCTTTACGGCATCGGTGACCAACGCTCACGGCAATACGGGCACCGGCGAGCGCGATATTAATATCAACGCCGCGTTGCCGGGCCTGCGCGTCAACACCATCTCTGGCGACGACGTGATTAACGCCATCGAGCAGCACCAGGATCTGACTGTCACCGGCTCAAGCAGCCACCTGGCGCCAGGCTCACAGATGACCGTCACCATCAACAATATCGATTATCCGGCGGTCATTGCCGCCAACGGCAGCTGGCAGATCGGTGTCCCGGCGGCAGACCTGCAAAACTGGACCGCGGGCGATATTCTGGTTGTGGCCAGCGCGCAGGATCAGTGGGGCAATACCGTTTCCGCTGAACATCCCATTGAACTGAATCTCTCTCCTGTCGCCGTGTCCATCGACACGGTGACCCTTGATGACATGCTGAATGCCGCCGAGAAAGCGGCTGACCTCACCCTGTCCGGCCAGACGCAGGGCGTCGAAGCGGGCCAGACGGTGGTAGTGAAATTTGCCGATCAAACCTTCACGGCCCAGGTTCAGCAGGACGGCTCCTGGAGCCTGACGGTCCCTTCCAGCGCGATGGACGGGCTAAGCGACGGGCGCGCGCAGGTTAGCGTCAGCGTAGCCAACACCAGCGGCAACAGCGCCGATGCGTCACGCGTGATCACGGTGGACACCCAGCCACCGACGATTGCTATCGACAACCTGACGGACGACAACATCATCAACGCTGCAGAAGCGCAGCAGGATCTGATTTTAAGCGGCAGCACCAGTGCGCAAGCGGGCCAGACCGTGACCCTCACCCTGAACGGCAAAACCTATCAGGCTATCGTGCAGAATGACGGCAGCTGGCAGCTGAGCGTTCCTGCCGCCGATGTGGGTGCCCTCGCCGACGGCAACGTGACGATCAACGCGAGCGTCAGCGACGTGGCCGGAAACAGCGCCAGCACCGACCGAATCGGCCTGGTCGACGCTACGGTTCCGCAGGTGACGATTAATGATTTTGTCACCGACACCAACACCGTGAACTACACCGCCCACTCGCAGGCGCAGATTTTAAGTGGCTCGGTGACGGGCGCGGCCGCAGGCAATCTGGTGACCGTCACCATTGACGGCGTGAATTACACCACCGCAGTGGATGCGGCGGGCAACTGGAGCCTGGGCCTGCCCGCCTCCGTGATTCAGGGGCTGGCAGACGGAACCTGGACAATCGACGTCTCCGTGACTGACAGTGCCGGCAATACGGGCAGTAATTCGGTGGATGTGGTGGTGAACACTGCAAAACCGGTGATTGCGATTAACACGCTTGCCGATGACGACGTGATCAATGCGGCTGAAAAAGGTGCAGATCTGGCTCTTTCTGGCACCAGCGACCAGCCGCAGGGCACGGTGATCACCGTCACGCTCAACGGCATCCAATACACCGCCATCGCCGATGACAGCGGGAACTGGACGGTAACCGTTCCGGCCTCGGCGGTCAGCGCGCTGGGTGAAGCGAATTACACCGTGACGGCCAGCGTCACGGACAGTGCGGGCAATAACAGCAGCACCACGCACGACGTGCTGGTCGACAGCGCCCTGCCGGTGATCACCCTCAATGCCATCGCCAGCGACGATATTATTAACGCCTCGGAAGTGGCGACCGGGCAGACCCTCAGCGGTAAAGTCAGCGGCGCGGCGAACGGCGATACCGTTACGGTGACTATCGGCGGCAATACTTACACCACGACCGTTAAAAGCGATCTCAGCTGGTCTGTGGATGTCCCGGCAGACGTGCTGAGCGCAATCGGCAACGGCGATCTGACGGTAGAAGCGTCGGTCACGAATGGTCATGGCAATACCGGTACGGGTGAGCGCGATATCACTATCGACGCCAATCTGCCGGGGCTGCGCGTGGACACGGTGGCGGGCGACGATGTGATTAACATCGTTGAACACGGCCAGCACCTGATGGTGACGGGCACCAGTACCGGCCTGTCGGCAGGCTCCGCGCTGACCGTAACGGTCAACGGCAAAACCTATCCGGCGACGGTCCTCGCGGACGGCTCCTGGAGCGCTGCCGTTCCTGCGGCCGACGTCGGTGCGCTGGCGGCAGGCAACGTCACCATCACGGTAGCAGGCCAGAGCAGCGCCGGAAATCCGGTCTCTATCAGCCATGACGTGAAGGTCGATCTGGCGGATGTGGCAATTAGCATTGACGCGATTGCCAGCAACGATGTGATCAACGCGGCGGAGAAAGGGACCGATCTGGTGCTCTCCGGCACCACGGCGAACGTCGAAGCGAACCAGACGGTCACCCTGACCTTTGGGGGCAAAACCTATACCACGACCGTCGATGCCAACGGCAACTGGACGTACACCGTGCCATCTGCGGATCTGGCGGGTCTCAAAGACGGCGATGCCAGCGTGCAGGTGAGCGTCACCAACGTCAACGGCAACAGCGCCTCGGCAGGCCGCGAGTACAGCGTCGATGCTACCGCGCCGTCACTTTCTATCGAGATCATCAGCGATAACAACATCGTCAATGCGGCGGAAGCGCAGCAGGATCTGGTGGTGAACGGGACGACCAACGCCGAAGCGGGTCAACCCGTGACCGTCACGCTGAACGGAAAAGAGTACACCACCACGGTTCTGGCGGGGGGCAACTGGAGCGTCACCGTTCCGGCGGCCGATATGGCCGGAATCAGCGACGGCCAGTACACCGTGACCGCATCCGTGGCCGACAAAGCGGGCAACCCGGCGAGCGCCGATCGCGACGTGCTGGTGGACGCCACGGTGCCGCAGTTAACCATCGATACACTTTCCGGCGATGACATCATAAACAGCACCGAGCATGGCCAGGCGTTGATCGTCACGGGCCACGTGACGGGTGCTGAAGCGGGCGATGTCGTGACCGTCACCCTCAACAACAAATCTTACACCGCCACGCTGGATGCCTCTGGCAACTGGATCGTGGGCGTTCCGGCGGCAGACGTGGGAGCCTTGATCGCGGGCGATCATACCCTCACGGCAACGCTGACGGACAAAGCGGGTAACAGCGACACCACCACCCATGACGTGGCGGTCAACCTCACTGCGCCGGTATTGACCATCGATACGGTCTCCGGTGACGACGTCATCAACAACGCCGAAAAAGCCCAGGAGCTGACGATCAGCGGTACCGCGACGGGCCTGGCGGCTGGCGCGATGGTGACGGTGATGCTCAATGGCAAAGCCTACAGCGCCATCGTCAATGACGAGGGCAAATGGACCACCACCGTTCCGGCGGATCAGGTCGGGGCGCTGGGCGAAGCGCTGTATGACATTAGCGCGTCGGCAACCGACAGCGCAGGCAACAGCGGGAGTGCGGTGCATACGGTTAACGTGGAATCCGTGCTGCCAGGCGTCACCATCAACGCGATTGCTACGGATAACGTGATCAACGCCGACGAAGTGGCGGCGGGCCAGACCATCAGCGGTACGGTGGTGAACGCCCAGCAGGGCAACACCGTGACCGTCACCATTGGCGGCAACACTTACACCACCACAGTGCAGAACGATCTGAGCTGGTCGGTGAACGTCCCGGCGGACGTGCTGACGGCGCTGGGCAACGGCGATCTGACCGTCACCGCCTCCGTCACTAACGGCGTGGGTAACAGCGGTTCCGGCGAGCGCGACATCACCATCGACGCCAGCCTGCCGGGCCTGCGCGTGGATACCGTGGCGGGCGATGACGTGATCAACCGCATTGAACACGGACAGAACCTGATTATCACCGGCGACAGCGACGGCCTCCCGGCAGGCAGCGCCCTGACCGTCACCGTCAACGGCAAAACCTATCCGGCGACGGTGCTGGCGGACGGCACCTGGAGCGCCGCCGTTCCTGCGGCAGACGTCGGTGCGCTGGCGGCAGGCAACATCACTATTACAGTGGCCGGCCAGAGCAGCGCCGGGAATCCGGTCTCGATCAACCACGATGTGAAAGTCGATCTGGCGGACGTGGCGATCAGCATCGATGCCATTACGACCGACGATGTGATCAATGCGGCGGAAAAAGGGGCGGACCTTGTCCTCTCTGGCAGCACCACGAACGTCGAAGCGAATCAGACGGTCAACATTACCTTTGGCGGGAAAGCCTATACCGCGCAGGTGGATGCGGACGGGAAATGGACCGTCACGGTGCCATCGGCGGATCTGAACGGTCTGAAAGAGGGCGACGCCAGCGTGCAGGTGAGCGTCACCAACGTTAACGGCAACAGCGCCTCGGCGGGACGCGAGTACAGCGTCGACAGCACCGCGCCGGGCGTGACGATCAACACTGTTGCGGCAGACGACATTCTCAACGCGGCAGAAGCGCAAGCTGATCTGACGATCGGCGGCACCAGCACGGCGGAAGCGGGCCAGCCGGTCGTCGTGACGCTGAACAATAAAACTTACACCACCACGGTAGGCGCAGACGGCAGCTGGACGCTGGACGTTCCGGCGGCTGATGTGGCGAGTCTGGCGGACGGCGTTACCACGATCCACGCCTCGGTGGCTGACAAAGCCGGTAACCCGGCGTCGGTCGATCGTAACCTGACGGTGGATGTCACCGTTCCGGTAATCACCATCAATACCATCGCGGGCGATGACGTCATTAACGTGGCCGAGCATGCTCAGGCGCAAATCATCAGTGGTTCAGCCACCGGCGCGGCGGCAGGCGATAGCGTCACTGTGACCATCGGCGGCCAGACGTACACCACGGTGCTGGATGCCAGCGGCAACTGGAGTGTTGGCGTGCCAGCCAGCGTGATTTCGGCGCTCAGCGATGGCTCAGTGACGGTCTCCGTGAACGTCACCGATGCAGCAGGCAACACCGGCAGCGGCAGCCATAACGTGACTGTCGATACCGGTTTGCCGTCTCTGGGCTTCAATGCCATTTCCGGCGATAACGTGCTGAACGCCGTAGAAAAAGGTCACGACCTGAGCGTCGACGGGATCAGCGCAAACCTGGCCGAAGGCACACGGGTGACGGTCACGCTGAACGGTAAGCAGTACACCGCCACAACGGCCGCAGATGGCCGCTGGAGCCTGACAATACCGGCAGCCGACCTCGCGGGTCTCGGTGAAGCAAACTACACCCTTAACGCCAGCGCCACCAACGGCGTGGGCAACAGCATCAGCGGCAGTGCAAACCTGCAGGTGGATACGGCGCTGCCAGGCGTCACTATTAATGCGATTGCTACGGACAACGTGATCAACGCCGACGAAGTGGCGGCGGGCCAGACCATCAGCGGTACGGTGGTGAACGCCCAGCAGGGCAACACCGTGACTGTCACCATTGGCGGCAACACTTACACCACCACAGTGCAGAACGATCTGAGCTGGTCGGTGAACGTCCCGGCGGACGTGCTGACGGCGCTGGGCAACGGCGATCTGACCGTCACCGCCTCCGTCACTAACGGCGTGGGTAACAGCGGTTCCGGCGAGCGCGACATCACCATCGACGCCAGCCTGCCGGGCCTGCGCGTGGATACCGTGGCGGGCGATGACGTGATCAACCGCATTGAACACGGACAGAACCTGATTATCACCGGCGACAGCGACGGCCTCCCGGCAGGCAGCGCCCTGACCGTCACCGTCAACGGCAAAACCTATCCGGCGACGGTGCTGGCGGACGGCACCTGGAGCGCCGCCGTTCCTGCGGCAGACGTCGGTGCGCTGGCGGCAGGCAACATCACCATTACGGTGGCAGGCCAGAGCAGCGCCGGGAATCCGGTCTCGATCAACCATGTCGTGAAAGTCGATCTGGCGGACGTGGCGATCAGCATCGATGCCATTACGACAGACGATGTGATCAACGCGGCGGAAAAAGGGGCGGACCTTGTCCTCTCTGGCAGCACCACGAACGTCGAAGCGAATCAGACGGTCAACATCACCTTTGGCGGGAAAGCCTATACCGCGCAGGTGGATGCGGACGGGAAATGGACCGTCACGGTGCCATCGGCGGATCTGAACGGTCTGAAAGAGGGCGACGCCAGCGTGCAGGTGAGCGTCACCAACGTCAACGGCAACAGCGCCTCGGCGGGGCGCGAATACAGCGTCGACAGCACTGCGCCGACCGTCACGATTGATACGGTCGCCGGGGATAACGTCATCAACGGTAGCGAAGCAGCCGCAGGGATTGTGATTTCCGGTACCACTACCGCAGAAGTGGGCCAGACGGTGACCGTCATGCTGGGCGGTAAAACGTACACCGCCCAGGTAGAGGCTGGCGGTAGCTGGAACCTCTCTGTTCCGGCGGGCGATCTGGCGGCGATGGCGGATAACGGCTATTCGGTGCAGGTCAGCGTGAGCGATAACGCCGGAAACCCAGGCAGCGCCAGCAAGGCGATCACTCTCGATACCACGCCGCCCGTTATCAGCTTCAATACGGTGGCGGGCGATAACGTCATCAACAGCGTTGAGCACGGACAGGCGCAGATTGTCAGCGGTACGGCGACGGGCGCGGCGGTGGGCGATAAGCTCATTATCACGATCGGCGGCCAGCAGTACACCACCACGGTGGATGCCAGCGGCAAGTGGAGCGTCGGTGTGCCAGCCAGCGTGATTTCAGCGTTGCAGGACGGTACGGTGACCATCAGCGCCACCGTGACGGACAGCGCGGGTAACAGCAGCACCCAGACGCACGACGTGGTGGTGAACACCGCTTCTGTCTCCCTGACGGTTGCGACCATCAGCGGCGATGATGTGATTAACGCGGCGGAAGCGGGCAGCGCGCTGACCATCAGCGGCTCAAGCACCCAGTTCGCCAGCGGGACGCAGGTGACCGTTACGCTGAATGGTAAAAACTATACGGCGAACATCCAGAGCGATGGTTCCTGGACGACCACTGTTCCTGCGGCAGACGTCGCGGGGCTGGCGGATGGCGCACACTATCAGGTGTCCGTCTCCGCCCAGGACAGCGCGGGTAACAGTGCGTCAGCCACCCACACGGTGAGCGTCGATACCACGCCGCCGGTAGTCAGTATCGCCACGCTCGCGGGCGACGATGTTCTGAACGCCGTCGAACAGCAGCAGCCGCTGACCATCCACGGTTCGTCCAGCGCGGAAGCGGGGCAAATGGTCACCGTCACGCTGGGCAGCAAGACCTATACCGCCCAGATTGCCAGCGACGGAACCTGGACGCTGAATGTTCCAGCAACGGATCTCGCGGCGCTGAACGAAGGGGCGTTAACCGTCACTGCGTCGGTAAGCGATAAAGCCGGTAACAGCGGACAGACCACCCATACCCTGACGGTGGATACCGTTGCGCCGGTCATTACCATTGATACCGTGGCGGGCGACGATATCGTGAATAACAGCGAACAGCTGGCGGGGCAAACCCTCAGCGGCACAACGACCGCCGAACAGGGCCAGAGGGTGACGGTGACCTTCAACGGCCACAGCTATCAGGCGATAGTTGACGCCGACGGTAAATGGTCGGTATTTGTCTCCGGGCGCGATTTCCTCGGCCTGAGCGACGGTGATTACACCATTACCGCCTCCGTCAGCGATAAAGCCGGAAACCCTGGCAGCACCACGCATGACGTGACCCTGAACGGTGACGTGCCGACCATCAGCATCAACACCTTTGCCGACGATGATATTGTCAACGCCGCAGAGCACGGCACCCCGCTGGTGATCAGCGGCACCACCGACGCGCCTGCGGGCCGCACGGTCACCCTCACGCTGAACGGTAAAACTTACACCACAACCGTTCAAAACGACGGCAGCTGGGAATACACCCTGGGCAGCGCGGATGTGACCGCACTGGCCGACGGTGGCGCATATGTCATTCATGCCGAGGTCAGCAACACCATCGGCAACAGCGCCAGCGATAGCCATAACGTGACGGTGGATCTGACCGCGCCGTCGATGGGGATCAGCATTGATTCTCTGCACAACGACACCGGCCTGAGCAGCAGCGATTTCATCACTAACGATAATCAGGTTATCGTCAACGGCTCCCTGACCGCGCAGCTCGGCAATAACGAGAAGGCGCAGATCAGCCTTGATGGCGGCGTGACCTGGAGCGATCTGACGGTCACCGGCACGCAATGGCGCTATACCGATGGCCGCACGCTGACGGACGGGACTTACACGTATCAGGTCCGGGTGGTGGATAACGCGGGTAACGTGGGCGCGACCGACAGCCAGAACGTGGTGGTCGATCTCACCGCACCGGCCTCCACCACCATTACCGTGGATTCTGTGACCCAGGATACGGGGCTGTCCGGCAGCGACTTTATTACCAGCGATAACCAGATCACCCTGAAAGGGACGCTGGGCGCGGCGTTGGGCAACGGCGAATATGCGCAAATCAGCACTGATGGCGGCGTGACCTGGGCTAACGTGAGCGTGAGTGGCCTGGGCTGGACCTGGGTCGATGGCCGCACGCTGGCCGACGGCGATTACAACTATCAGCTGCGCGTGATTGACGACGCAGGCAACATCAGCGCCACCACCAGCCAGGTGGTGACCATTGATACGGTGGTGCCGGACGCGAGTAAAACCGTCACCATCGACAGCATCAGCGACGACACCGGGCTGAGCAACAGTGACTTTGTCACCCAGGATACCTCCCTGACCCTGCACGGCTCGCTGGGCGCGACGCTGTCGGACGGCGAGTACGTGCAGATTAGCCTGGATGGTGGCAATACCTGGCAGAACGTCACCGTGGTAGGCAATAGCTGGTACTACGCGGACGGCCGCACGCTGCAAAACCAGACATACGACTACTGGGTACGCGTCATTGATACGGCGGGTAACGTGGGGGATTCCGCTCATCAGCAGGTGACCGTCGATACGATTGCGCCTGATGCGGCGATTACCGTTACGGTGGATAACATCACCGTCGATACCGGCTTTGATAACAATGACTTCCTGACCAGCGAAACCTCTTACACGCTGCATGGCACGCTGGGGGCAACGCTCGGGGCGAATGAGTTTGTCCAGGTGAGTCTCGACGGTGGGCAGACCTGGGTCTATGCCACGGTCAACGGCACCCAATGGCAGTATGCCGACACCCGTACGCTGGGCGATGGCGACCATAGCTATCAGGTTCGCGTGGTGGATCAGGCGGGCAACGTGGGCGCGACCACCTCGCAGGTGGTGACTGTCGATACCCAGGCACCGCAATACGGCATTACGGTTGATGCCATCAGCGATGACACCGGGCAATCCGCGAGTGATTTTATCACCAACGATACCACCCTGACGGTCAGCGGATCGCTTGGCAGAGCGCTTGCCAGCGACGAGCGCGTGCAGATTAGTATGGATGGCGGTGCCACCTGGACCGATGCCACGGTGACGCAGACGCAGTGGAGCTACACCGATCCTCGCGTGCTCCCGGAAGGTGACCACACTTACCAGGTGCGCATTATCGATGAGGCGGGCAACGTCGGCTCGACCGCGCAGCAGGTGGTGACGGTTGATACCACACCGCCTGTCACGCAGGGTACCGTGGTGAGCTACACGGACAACGAAGGCGAGCGCCAGAGCGATTTCGGATCGTCTGTCGCCACCGATGACACCACGCCACAGATCAACGGGACGCTGAATCAGGCCCTGGCGGCGGGTGAAATTGCCGAGCTGTACCGCGACGGCGTGAAGCTGGGTCAGGTCACGATGAACGGGGCGACCAGCTGGTACTTCCAGGACAGCGGTCTGATTGACGGAAACCACACCTACGTGCTGCGTGTCACCGACACGGCGGGGAACACCACGGATTCCGATGATTTCGTGCTGCGCGTCGATACCAGCATTCCGACCACTACGGCGGCGATTACCGGACAGACCACGTCGGACACCACGCCGATCCTGAGCGGGACCTTGTCCGCTGAGCTGACCAACGGCGAGTATCTGGTGGTCACGGTTAACGGCAAAACCTACACCTCCGAAACCGGCGGTGCGGTGGTGGTCGACCCGAATCACAACACCTGGTATGTGCAGATACCTGACGGCGATGCGCTGGCTGCCAGCAGCTACAGCGTGACGGCGCAGGTGAAGAGCAGCGCGGGTAACGGCAACACGACAGGCACCACCACCGGCAGCCTGACCATCGGAACCGACTCGGTGAATACCGACTGGGCCAGCACCACCGGCAGCAGCGACAACTCCACCATGACGCTCGGCATGAACAGCAGCGGGCTGTGGAATATCATCGCCAACGGACGCTCGTATTCCAGCAGCGATATGTCGACCTACAGCAATACCGCCCTGACCAACACCCGTGGCTATAACGTGGTGAGCCAGACCACGGCCGACTTCGACCGTAATGGGACCGGGGATGTGTTTGCGACGGAAAGCACTTACCTCAACTCGACGCAGGTGATGTGGACCTATAACGGCACCAGCTACACCGGCAGCCAGCTGGGGATGGGAACCACTATCTATTACGGCGGCGTTATTGCGTACGATAAAACCGGTGATGGCTATCTGGATCTGGCCTACGGCGATGCCGGGATGGACTCCCTGACCTACCTGATCAACAACAACGGCACGCTGACACCGGATGGAACCGGCGGGGAAGGTGGTTTCTACGGCCAGTTTGACTCAGGACGTGAAATCTCCGGGGTGGACATTAACAACGACGGCACCGTGGATATCGTCCAGCACACCAACCGCAGCGGTAACGCGTTCTCGATGACGGTCATCAACAACGGCGGGAATGGCACGCTCACTGTCGGGCAAACCATCACCAACGTGTTTGTGGTGAACGCGGCAAACACCACCACGGCGGCGTCGATGACCTGGGCTGATTTCAACGGCGACGGGTATATGGATCTCTATCTCGGCAGCAGTTACGGCAATACCGGCGGTGTGATCTATTACAACGACGGTAACGGCCAGCTGTCGGCCTCGAAGAGTGCGGTGGAAGCCTCAAACGCCACGGCGGGTTATTTGTCGGCGGCGGTGGACTGGAACGGTGACGGCCAAATGGACGTGATCAAGTTCAGCACCTACGGCGGATCGCAAACCGCGACGTTGTTCACCAACAACAATAACGGGACGACGTGGACGTCAAGCCAGCTGGCAACTGGCCTGGTGAATGTCACCGGGATTGCGGCGGTGGATTACAACTGGGATGGCGCGAAGGATCTGCTGGTGTCTCAGCAGAACGGCAAAGTGGTCTATGTGCAGAACAAACAGACCATTGCAGACGGCACGGCCATGCACCTGCGTATTGTCGATAGCGAAGGCATCAACAGCTATTACGGCAACACCGTGAATCTGTACAACGCGCGCGGTGAGCTGGTGGCGTCGCAAATCATCAACGCCCAGTCCGGTTTCGGGGTGAATGACAGCTCGGCGCTGGTCAGTTTCTACGGCCTGAATCCGGATGAAACCTACTCCGCAGAGATTGTGAAGTTCACTAACGGTGCTTCCGCCAACGTGACCTGGGACGGACTGGAAGCAGGCAACGGCAAAGAAGGCTATGTGCTGACAGCCGATGCCGCGACGGGGGGGCACAGCGGAACGCTGACCGGGACGGGCTATAACGACACCTTTATCGCCGAAGAAGGAAGTTATACCTACAACGGTTCCGGCGGCTGGAGCACCACGTCGGATCACGATACCTGGAGCAACACCGGCGGGATGGATGTGGTCGACTACCGCAATGCGAGCGCGGGCATCACGGTGGACCTGAGCGTCACGACAGCCCAGGACACCGGGTTTAACACCACCACCCTGAAGAATATTGAAGGGATTGCAGGCTCAGACTTCGACGACGTGATCACCGGCAACAGCGGGGATAACCAGTTCGAAGGCCGTGGCGGGAACGACACTTTCAATATTGGCAGCGGCGGGCACGACACGCTGTTGTACAAGCTCATCAACGCCGCTGACGCCACGGGCGGTAACGGCAGCGATCAGGTTAACGGCTTTACCGTCGGGACCTGGGAAGGGACGGCGGATACCGACCGTATCGATCTGCGCGAGCTGTTATCCGACAGCGGGTATACCGGCACCGCCTCGGCGAGCTATGTCAACGGTGTCGCCACTCTGGACAGCAGCGCGGGGAATATTACGGATTACCTGCGCGTGGTGCAGAACGGCAGTAACACCGAAATTCAGATCGACCGCGACGGAACGGGCAGCCAGTTCGATCCGACTACGGTGGTCACTCTGAACGGGGTACAGACGGATCTGGCCACCTTGCTGGCAAACCATCAGCTGTTAGTTGCGTAAACCTCAGGCCGCGAGAAGCGATTCTCGCGGCATTTTTCGTATCTTTACAGTAATACGACTAACCACATAAATATTAAGGTATTTTTGTCGACACGTTCAGAAAGGGTTTACATTCTGGCCGTTCCACAGGGATATCATTTCAGAGCGATATCGCCGCCCTGAACAGGACGTTGCAAAATGAAGACTCACCCGCAGTACGAACCCTGGCTTGAAGCCATGGTGCTCGTTGCAAAACATTACCGGCTGGACTATTCGCAAGAACACGTCCGGGTCACGATTCATCACGAGAGCCACTCTCCGCGAGAGCAGGTGCTCAACGATATGGCACGCCAGCTCGGGCTTCGGCTGCGCGTTGTGCCAGCGGATGCGGCACTGATTGATCCGTGGCGTCTGCCGCTGTTAGCGGAGTTTGATGGCGGGCAGGTTGCGGTCATCAACCGGATGGACAAAGAGGGCAACGTCAGCCTGCAGTTCAGCGGTGACGGTGGACTGGAAACGAGCCTGACGCGCGATGCGCTGGGTACCCGTTTGACGGGGTTAATCGTGCTGCGCCCGCTGGAGTCGACGCCCGACGCGAGGGTCGATGACTACATCAAACCTTATGAAAAGAACTGGTTCTGGCAGCTGGCGCTGAAAGACTGGCGTCGCTACAGCGACATCATGCTGGTGGCGCTGGTGGCGAACGTGCTGGCCCTTTCTGGAATGGTGTTTTCCATGCAGGTTTACGATCGCGTGGTGCCGTCCCAGTCTGAGGCCACCCTGTGGGTGCTGTTTGGCGGCGTGATGCTCGCCATCACCTTCGAGTTTGTGATGCGTATGCTGCGGGTACACATCTCAGATGTGATCGGGAAGCGTGCCGATCTGCGCATTTCGGAGCGGGTGTTCGCCCACGCCCTGCGCATTAAAAACGGTGCCCGCTCAAAATCAACCGGCTCCTTTATCGCTCAGATCCGCGAGCTTGAGTCTGTTCGCGAGCTGATCACCTCCACGACGATTGCGGCGATTTCCGATCTGCCGTTTTTCCTGCTGTTCGTTTTCATCCTGTGGATGATCGGCGGCCCGCTGGTGCTGGTGGTGCTGCTTGCGGTGCCGCTGCTGCTGATTCCGGGTCTGTTGATCCAGCGTCCGCTCGGAAAGCTCTCCACGGAAGGGATGCGCGAATCGGCCATTCGTAACGCCACGCTGGTCGAGGCGGTGCAGGGCATCGAAGACATTAAACTGATGCGCGCGGAGCAGCGTTTTCAGAACCAGTGGAACAACTCGAACGACGTGGCCGCGAGCGTCGGGATGAAACAGCGCTGGCTCACCGGCCTGCTTCTGACGTGGACGCAGGAAGTTCAGTCGATTGTCTATGCCGTGGTCCTGCTGATTGGCTGTTATCTGGTGATCAGCGGTGACATGACCACCGGTGCGCTGGTGGGGACATCGATTCTTGCTTCGCGCACTATCGCGCCGCTGTCGCAAATTTCCGGCGTGTTGTCGCGCTGGCAGTCGGCAAAAGTTGCCCGCAAGGGGCTGGACGATCTGATGCAGCGTCCGATTGACGATCCCCTACAAGGGAAAAAGGTGCATAAAGCCCATCTGCGCGGCCACTACGTGCTGGAGGAGGTCGGCTTTTATTATGACGAAGAAGAGAAGCAAAACGTCCTGAACATCCCCCGTTTGACCATCAATGCGGGCGAGCGGATTGCGATTCTGGGGCGCAATGGTTCCGGCAAAAGCACGCTGTTACAGCTTCTGGCGGGGATGCAGGAACCGCAGCAGGGCACCATTTTGCTCGATGATGTGGCGCTGAATCACCTCGACACGGCCGATCTGCGCCGCGATATGCAGTTCCTCAGCCAGCAGGCGCGCCTGTTCTTTGGCTCCGTGCGCGACAACATTGTGATGGGGAATCCGCTGGCGACTGACGAGGAGATTCATCAGGCATTAACCGTCAGCGGGGCGCTGGAGTTTGTTCGCAAGCAAAAAATGGGGCTGAACTATGTGATCAGCGAAGGCGGGGCCGGATTGTCCGGCGGCCAGCGACAGGCCCTGTTGCTGACGCGCGCGTTACTCACCGCACCGAATATCCTTTTGCTCGATGAGCCGACCGCCTGGCTTGATGAAGTGAGCGAAAAGCAGTTTATCCATCATCTCAAAAACTGGCTCGGCGACGGGCGAACGCTGGTGGTGGCCACGCACCGTTTGCCGATTCTGGAACTGGTCGATCGCATCATCGTGCTGGAAAACGGCAAAATTATTATGGATGGCCCGCGCGACAACATCCTGAATAACCATGGTATGGCCCCGCAGAAGGCGGCGCAGCGCACCGTGAAAATGAAGCCGTCCGCTCCCGCGAAGGCCGCAACCGAGGAGGGGATGGCATGAGTGATTTTTCTCGTTTCAACAGCCGTCTGCAGGAGCCTAAACTCCCGCGCTCGACGCTGGTGGCCTGGTCTCTGTTTGCGCTCTTTGCCCTCTTTACGATCTGGGCAAGTATGTTCCAGCTTGATGAAGTGACCACCGGGAGCGGTAAAGTGATCCCCTCTTCGCATGAGCAGGTTATTCAGTCGCTGGAAGGGGGGATTATTCATAAGCTGCTGGTGCGCGAAGGGGATATCGTCGAGCGTGGGCAACAGCTGGCGCAGCTGGATCGCACCAAAACCGAGTCCAGCGTGCTGGAGAGTGAATCCCGGCTGAATGCCGCGATGGCAACCGCCGCGCGCCTGAACGCGGAGGCCAATCAAAGTGCGCTGGTTTTCCCGCAAGAGCTGGACGATGACGTTGAGCTGGTCAAACAGGAGACCGCGCTGTATCACTCCCGCCGCGACAGCCTGGAAAAAGGGCTTACCGGTTTGCGCCAGGGGGTCACGCTTATCCAGCGCGAGCTATCATTGACCCGACCGCTGGTCACCCAGGGGGCGGCAAGCAAGGTGGAAGTTCTGCGTCTTGAGCGTCAAAAAAATGAGCTTGAGAATAAAATCACGGAAATGCAAAACCAGTATTACGTTCGCGCCCGTGAAGAGTTAGCCAAGGCGAATGCCGAAATCGAAGCCCAGCGTTCGGTGATGAAAGGGCGTGAAGATTCCCTCACCCGTCTGACATTCAACGCGCCGGTTCGCGGGATTGTTAAAGATATTGATGTTACCACCGTCGGGGGCGTGATTCCGCCAAATGGAAAATTGTTGAGCCTGGTGCCGCTCGACGATCAGATGGTGATTGAAGCCAAAATTTCCCCGCGCGATGTGGCCTTTATCCATCCAGGGCAAAAAGCGCTGGTCAAAGTGACGGCCTATGACTACTCCATCTATGGCGGGCTGGAAGGCGAAGTGACCATGATTTCTCCTGATACAATTCAGGATGATGTTAAAAGAGATGTTTACTATTACCGGGTCTATATCAGGACCACGAGTAATCACCTGACGAATAAGCAGGGGAAAGAATTTCCTGTTTTTCCGGGGATGATTGCGACCGTGGATATTAAAACGGGCAGTAAAACCATCATTGACTACCTGCTGAAACCGTTGAATAAAACCAAAGAGGCCCTGCGCGAAAGATAATGAATACTGGCGATCGGAAAACCGCTCGCCAGTTCAATTTTCCGGTGGAATTTAATCAGACAGAAGACAGTCGCTCTTTAGGATGTATGTTCAGATAATGCGTGACGTAGGCAAAGTAAAGTCCGGCATAGTTTTCGACCAGCTGTAAGAAGTTTGGATAAATACTGATGCGTCCATCTTCTCGCTCTTTCAGGTAGCCGGCCTCCTGAGCGGATTTCATGATCCGGTTTACATGAATTCTGGAGACGAAAAACTCTTTTGCCAGCACGCTGGCTGAATAATCAATAGTGGCACCGTGAGCATTTTTATTCTTCATCGCCTGCAGATAAAGATACAGCATGATCATGCGCCCGCCATCTTTCTCAATAAATAATCCTACCTCTGGCAAAATATTTTTAAAGGTAACACCACGAAAAAGATATTCTGCGGCCCGCCGGAAAAAACTGTGTCTGAGCGTATCATTATCCAGCAGGTTAATATTGACGTTGTAATCAGGATATAAAGTGCTTACGGGTAAAAAGGCCCCGGACATATAATTTTTAAGTTCGTCTAACCCTTTTTTTGTTGGTTCGATGATGGTCTTGCGCCGATCCTCTGTGCACCGCCAGGTTTTAATTCTGTTGGTGGTTCTGAGTAAAGTGATGATGGCTATGACACTGTTTGGACTGGCAATTTTATATCGGGTACATAACTCTTTTATTTCTGATACTGAAGAGGCCTGATCGCCAAAAACAAAACAGCACATCGATAACACAATATTGAACCGTGACTCCTGGAGCATCGTTTTGTAGAACAACGGTTGTTTTTTGTAGATGGCATCATTAATGGTGAAGTGTTGTTTTATTGCTTCGCTGAATCTTGGATTATTTTTAATCACATCCCTTCGCAGCAGTAAAGCCCTTGATGATATATGGATATCCATACGGTTGTCCTATGTTGAGACGAGCCAATGGGGGTATTCATTTCTCTATTGAATGTTTAGCGTCACTATTATACATGTGATAAGTGGAATTTACTTTTGGTATTTATGAATAATATTCAGGAAGTGTGTATTTGCGTGGTGGGCAGATGATGAAGAAATGAAGTTGAATGAATGTGTGGATGTTTACTGAATGAACATCTTTACGTTAAATACGTTGGGTAATTAACGTAAATATGTCCACCTGTCGCGATGAGTAATGTTTTTGTTTTAAACAAAAAACACAGGAGACACCTGTTTTATACAAAAATACGATATTAAATCTATGGTGATAACATTCCTGGTTTGTTATGATCTCGCTATTCAGAGACGCAGTGGTGAAGGTGTCAAAGGCGTTCGCAAACATCATTCTTTTTTATTTCTGGTCATTGATTTTGACAGCTATCGTCTTTTCGCAATAAACATTTTTACCCTCATTTATATTTCGCTGGAGATTATCATGGCCTGGGATGCACGTGCCAACTACCTGAAACGTTTTCAGAATCGATACGTCATTTCTTCCTGCAGCTATGCCTGGCAAGGGTATGAAATGCTCCTGAATAACAGCGGGATCTGCGCTTACCGTATTATGGTCGATGGTGATGAGCCATCCCAGGAAGAACTGAATGCGGTGTACGCCAGTGCAGGTGCTACGATTTCTGTATTCCTTAAAGGAGATATCTGCGAAATTTTAGGTTCGTTGAAAAAAATGATCGTCTTGCTCAACGCCAAACCTGCGAAAGTCACCGTCCTTATTTACAGTCAATTACCAGCAAACTGGCTTTACCGCACATTGTACAGTTTGATCAGGGATAAAAATAAACTCAGAAATATACGCGTCGCGAATTTATCGCACCCCTGTCAGGATATTGTGACGGCAGTGTTCCCGCCGCTGGAAGAGGCCGCGTTCCTTGAGAGAAAAGTAAAAGATTGTTTTGAAAAGGGTTTGACGAGCCGGGAGTTAGATTCTGTGCTCTCTTTCTATCGTGGCGTGTCGGTTAAAGCCCAGGCAAAAGCCTGTGGTCTGGCGATCAAAACGATATACGTTTATCGCAAAGAGGGCCTGCGAAAATTACAGCTGATCAATACCTTTTTAAGCCGTGGCGCGCTGTTTCGGGCGACATTCGCTGTTTCAGGCGAGCCTGTGAGTCATGATAATGCATATTTAGACGGACGTTTCACCACCGCACTGATAAATAAAGAAATATTCCCGGTGTATCAGATTATTACCGACAGTGATAAAAGAGGCGTTGGCTTTGAAATATTACTGCGCTGGAATCGTAAAGGCGTCATCCTTAAACCGGCAGATTTTCTGGCGAACTTGCATGATAAAAATATCTGGTTGCAGCTGATGGCTCTGGTTATTGATGCCGCCGTTCGCGGGATTAACAAATATAATGGAAAATATTATTTCTCCGTTAATATCCCGCCTGAACTGGCATCCGGAAATGCCTTACCAGGGATGGCAAAAAAAGCCGTTGAAATGTTAAGTGATGAACACTGGGCAGAAAAACTGGTGTTTGAGTTCGCCGAAACGATTGATGTAACGCTGGATAAAGGGATTGCGGACACCATGCAGCGCCTGCGCCAAACGGGGTGCAGACTGTTTTTAGATGACTGTTTTTCAAGCGATCACGTTATGTTCCCGGTGAGACAAATTCCCTTTGATGGCCTGAAACTGGATAAAGATATCGTTGATAAATTTGCCGCAAATGACAGTGATTTCAGTCTGATTAAAGCGATGCAGTATTACAGCGATATTACTGGCGTTGCCTGTGTCGCCGAAGGGGTGGACAGCGAGGAAAAATTTAATACCTTATCCGCCGCTGGCATCAAAAGTTTTCAAGGGTATTACCTTGCCAGAGCGGTAAAAGAAGAGGATCTCGATTTTCTGGTGCGTAAATTTAGCTAACAGCGATAAATTTTTTATGGTCGGGCGAAACTTTTGCTCGCGGGCTAACGAACTATTATTCAGATAGCCCCCTTTTCCCTGATGGAGTTGACCATGAAACGTTTGAAAATCGCGTCCGCCGCCGCCGTACTGACCCTTTCACTGTTTTCCATGAACACCCAGGCCGCGCTCGAAGCCGGAGCGAAAGCGCCCGATTTTACCCTTCAGGGCGCGCTCGGCGGTAAACCGCTGACGTTCACCTTACAGCAGGCGCTGCAAAAAGGGCCGGTGGTGCTTTATTTCTTCCCGGCGGCGTTTACCAAGGGCTGCACGCTGGAAGCCCACGCCTTCGCTGAAGCGACGGATGATTTCAAAAAACTGGGCGCCACGGTGGTGGGGGTAACGGCCGGGAACGTCGACCAGGTGGATGAATTCTCGAAACTGGAGTGCCGCGATAAGTTTGCAGTGGCAGCCGATCCTGGTGCGAAAGTGGCGGCCGAGTATGAAACGCTGATGCAGATGAACGGTAAAACCCTCTCCGATCGTACCTCTTTTGTCATCGCCCCGGATGGCAAAATTCTGCTGAGCTACACCGACCGCAACCCGGATGCGCACATTCAGAAAACGATGGACGCCGTGAAGCAATATGCGAAATCGCACTCCTGATTAACGCTGACGTTCGCATTCGAGGTTTGCTATGTTAACCGCCATTTTTGCCGCCTTTCTGGGCGGCGTGATCCTGAATTTCATGCCCTGTGTTTTCCCGGTGATCTCCCTGAAAGCGCTGGGGATCATGCGCCATCAGGGCGACACGAAAAGCGCGCGAACCGAAGGGCTGGGTTTTCTGCTCGGGGTGATTTTCACCATGATGGCGCTGGCGGCGCTGCTGCTGGCGCTGCGCGCCGGGGGAACCGCCGTGGGATGGGGATTTCAGCTGCAGTCGCCGCTGGTGATTGCGGTTCTGGCGCTGATTATTCTCGGGGCTGCGCTCAACCTGCTCGGTGTATTTGAGGTTGGGCTGTCGCTGCAGCGGGCAGGGGAGATCTCTGTCGGTCGCGGAGCGTTTGTCCGTTCTGCCCTGACCGGCGCGCTGGCGATTGTGGTGGCCACGCCGTGTTCCGCGCCGTTTATGGCGGGTGCCGTGGGCTATGCTCTGGTGCAGCCGCCTGCGGTTTCACTGGCCATTTTCTTCGCGCTGGCGCTCGGTTTTGCCGCCCCCTTTACCCTCGTCTCCCTGTTCCCGGCAATTGCCCGTCGCCTGCCGCGTCCTGGTGCGTGGATGGATATGCTCAAGCGTGGGCTGGCGTTTCCGATGCTGGGCGCCTTTGCCTGGCTGGTATGGGTGCTGGCGCAGCAGGCCGGCACCACGGCGCTGGCGGTGATGCTGGCGAGCGCCGTGGTGGTGAGCTTTGCCGCGTGGCTGTACGGTATCGCGCAGCGCAGACGCTATCTCGGTCACTCTTACAAAGTGCTGCTGGCTATCACGGTGGCGTTTTTTGTTGTCGCCATCGTGCCGTTACCGAGGGCGATCAACGCAGGATCAACGGCGCCTGTGACCGCAGTGGCGGATAACGCGGCGCCCGTGAAGTGGTCTCCGCAGAGCGTGGAGGCCCTGCGCGGTCACGGCAAAGCGATCTTCGTAAACTTTACCGCGTCGTGGTGCATCACCTGTCAGGTTAATGATCGCACTTCGCTCTCAACGCAGGCGGTGAAAGAGGCGATGGCCCGCACTGGCGCAGTGTATATGGTGGCGGACTCCACCAAATTTAACGCGGACATCGATGATGCGATGAACACGTTCGGCCAGGGCGGTCTGCCGCTGTACGTGGTCTATCCGGCAGACGGAAGCGCGCCGCACGTGCTCCCGCAAGTGCTGACGCCCTCAATCGTGGTGAATGCCCTGAATCAGGCGGCTGGCAAAAAAGCATGAGGTAACGTCATGGCGGAACATGGATAACGGGCATGCCCCGCGCGAGGCCTGGCCTGAGCTGATGACAAAAGCTCAGGCTGGCGATCGTCACGCCTATACGCAGTTATTGCGGGCGATCGTTCCGGCTATCCGCGCGATAGTGCGCCGACAGGTGTTCGATCCGGCGCTGGTGGAAGATGTCATCCAGGATGTGCTGCTGACAGTGCATCGGGTTCGCCATACCTACGATCCAGACTGCCCCTTTTTACCCTGGCTGATGGCGATTACTCAGGCTCGGGCGGTCGATGCGCTGCGCCATCAGGGGCGGACATTACGCCGGGAAACGGATACGGAAGAGGCGCTGGCCAACGTCGCGGCTGTCGAGAGCGTGGAATATCAGGACGAGCAGGAGGAGCTGGCGCTGATCCTCAACAGGCTGCCCGCCCGCCAGCGGCAAATCGTGGAACATATTCATCTGCAGGAGATGACGCTTGCGCAGGCGGCAAGCCGTCACAATCTGACGATCTCTGCGGTGAAATCCCTGCTGCACAGGGCTATTACCAATCTTCGCCGGATGGGAGCGAATCATGACCGATCATGAGCTGTTAATCGAAAAACTGAGTCGGCAGGCGCAGCCCGTCACCCGTCCGTGGCGCGATGGCTGGCGCGTGCTGGCGTGGACGTTAATGGCGTTGCCGAGCGGATGGCTTTGCAGTTTGCTGTTGCAGCGCGTGGCGACGGACTGGTCCCAGGCGGGCGCACTGCTGGCCCTGCTGCAACTGGGGCTGACGTTTGTGATGGGGGTGCTGGCGATCCGCAATGCGTTTTTACTCAGCATCGCCGGGCGTCGTCCCCTGAGCTGGAAGTGGTTTATGCCGCTGCTGATCGTGTGGCTGGGCTGCGTGCTGGCAAATCTGGGCCAGTCGTCCCAGATTCACCACCGTGACGCGGTGAACTGCTATGTCTTTATGATGACCGTCAGCGCGCCGATGGTGCTGCTGGTCATTGGCTATCTGCGCCGTACCCGCAGCCTCCATCCCCTGCAAAGTCTCGCCTCGGCAGGCGCAGGCGTCGCCTGCATGGCGCTGACGCTATTGTCGTTTTGCCACTCCGTTGAAGTGCATCCACTGGATTTCGCCCTGCACATGGCAGCGACCCTGACAATCGTGGTCGCCACGGTCGGCTTGGGGTGGCGATGGGTGGCGATAGATTGAGCGTTAGAGCTGAAGAATAATTTTGGTATTAATGCTTAAGAATAGAGATAGCCGTGCCGATAATATCTTTATTATCAATAATAAGGATATCAGTATGAACTGCTACTACGCCTATCATGGCCCTACGAACAGCGATGATTTTGAGTATGAAAAGGGTTATGGAGTCAGTCGAGTATCCACCTGGCAACGCGTCAAAGAAGGCGATCGCGTTTTTGTCATTCAGCATCCGGAGAAGCAGCAAGAATACAAACTTTGTGGCCTGTATGAGATCGTTGGTCATTATGAGGCCTCTGAGAGCGTTTATCCTTTCAGGTTTAGATTAGAGAAAATTAGCCAGGATAATGCATTTATTGTGTTAGATGAGCAGGCGTTAAATAGAAAATTACCCGACATCAAAGGTGACTCTCGTCTAAGTATCTTTAAACAGCATTTCTGCCGTCAGGGGGCAACTTTCCAGGCTCCCCTGGATCATGAAGTTGTTGCAGTTTTAAACAGTCTGGTGAACATGACAGACCTTGCTCCTGACCAAGTCCTATTTCGCGAAGATGGTCTGCGAATGCTCAAAGTTCGCAACGGGCAGCAGGCGTTCCGTGAGAGTATTATGGCCAATTGGGAAAATAGATGTGCAATTACAGGGTCTGCTCTGGCACTTGAAGCCTGCCATATTGAAAGTCATGCTACTAAAGGAACCTATGCGATTGAAAATGGCATCGCTCTTGCTGCCGATCTGCACACGTTATTTGATAACGATCATCTGAGCTTTGAAAATAACAAAGTCGTACTCTCTCTGGCGGCACAAAACGAGCCAAGATATGCCAGGTTGCATAATCAACCACTAAGGACCCCTCTGAAGCCGGTGCGTTTTATTACCGGTAAACAAGGGTGATATTTTAATCTGGTATCAGGCGGTAATATGCAAGGCATGGATGGCGCACAAAAGTATTCAGTCGCAGCACTGTTAGAGAGTATCTCTCGATGGAATGAGGTTAGACAACTTTCTAAATCACGATATCAGGCTCAACTGGCACCTGACTTTAGTCTGATGACGTGGCTGCAGAAGGATGAAATGGCGCTATCACGATATTTTGCATTTCTGCTTGATCCCGGTGCGGCGCATGGACAGTCCAGGCTATTCCTCGACGGCTTTATCAAACTGATTAATAAAAATTCGGGTAAAGACAAAGCCAATATTTCATTTGGTCATGATGTGCGATCCTTTACGGAGGTATTAACGGATACTGGACGAAGAATCGATGTACTGCTGACGGGCAAGAGTGGGCTGATCGCGTTAGAAAATAAGCCTTGGGCAGCTGATCAGGAACGTCAGTTAGTCGATTATGGCGAATGGTTACTGAAGAAAAATCAACCCTGGTCCTTAATCTATCTTAGCAACACGCCCCCTACTCCAAAGGCACTCCCTGTGACTGCCGCATCTGATATCCGCGATCATATTGTTGTAATTTCCTTTTTCAATATTGTCGAATGGCTTTCATCAACTGTGCCATATATCAAAGCCAATAACGTAAAGTTTTTCGTAGAGTCACTAATTGAATTTATTAGAGAATCAGTGAATGGAGATTACATAATGAATGATTCACAAGGATTGTCTGAGATAATATTGAAAGATAAAGAGAGTATTCAATCTGCATTTATTATCGCTAATCAAATTCCAGAAATTCAAAAGAGAGTGTTTTTTGATTTCATCGATGCACTTAGGGAATACTTTTCTGATTCTCCCTTAATAATTAATGCTGAGGAAGATCCTTCCGTACGTTTTGGTGGTTTCCACGTTCTTTTTCATCCCAAAAGTGAGCGCTCTCTTTTTTGGGAATTTTCGAATGGGAATTACAACAATCTCTACTTCGGGGTCACTGCGAGGGAAGAAGAGAAAAGTCAGAACGACATGCTCTACAAGGCAATGTGTACCCTTTTCCAGGGTTCGATACCAAAATCCAGTAAATGGTGTGCGTGGTGGTCGTGGGATATGGACCCGCTTGGACAGAATCGTATTCCGCGCAGCTGGGGCAACGACGGTAGTGTATGGGTGACCCTGGGTGAACGTGGAGAGAGCAGTATTTTTGCTGCCGTTAGGGACGTTATTCTGCGTGTTTATCAAGAAATGGATTTGGACTTGATGCGTTAATTGAGAGAACCCGCCAATCGAGGCGGGTTCTTATCGTTTTTAATAACGTTCCAGCTGCCGCTGATGAAAACGCCCCAGCAGCAGGACGGTGGTGAGCGCGCCGAGCAGGGCGCAGAACATATCTGACTGGGTATCCCAGGGATCGCCCTGCGTGCCGAGAAAATCATCCGCGCCTTGTCCCATCGCCAGCGCCGCCCACCATTCTATCAGCTCGTAGGTCGCGCTGATGGCCAGCGCGATGCAGCACACCAGAAAACTCGTCATTTTGCGGCCATTCACGTAACCGCCGCGCACCAGGATCTCACGCGCCGCCAGGGCAGGCACCAGCCCCTGGAAAAAGTGTCCGAGTTTATCGTACGGGTTACGGCTCAGATTCAGCCACTCCTGAACTTCAAAACCGATGGGCACTTTGGCGTAGGTGTACATTCCGCCGACCATCAGAATGATCGCGTGGAAGAAGATCAGCGTGTAAAGCAGGGGAGTGAGTGGGTAGCGTTTTTGGGTAGCGAGCAGCAGTGGCACCACGATGACCACGGGAGTGACTTCCATCAGCCAGGTGACGCGGTCCCCGGTAAACAGGCCGGTATAAATCAAGATCAGCATCAGGAGCAGCGCGCCGCCCTTTAATGCAGAGGAGAGTGCAGTTTGGCTCATGGCATTTTCTTATCGGGAAAAGAACTACTATTAACGCGCCCGATGAAAAACTCAATGTTTTGCCGCCCATGATAAAAAAACGGGGCCATGTGCGGCCCCATTTTATTCACAGCAATTAGAACATCTTACGCAACCGCAGGCTGAAGGTATGCGCCTGATAGCGCTCGCCTGCTTGCAGATCGTAGCGCGCGTCCAGGCTCAGATCGTTGGCGTCGTACAGCGTGCTGCCGATCGCCACACCCGCCATATCTTCCACCGGCGATGCGCCTTTGGTGATAAAGCTGGTTTCACCGACGGCATCGGCAGCGTAGGTCGCATGGCTGCTCATCTGACGATTATCGTACTGATGAATCCACGAGACCTGCGCGAACGGCGTCAGGCTGCCGAGACCGGTTGCGAAGGTTTTCTCGATGCGGGCACCGATATCGCTCACCACAGACTGGGAGTGGGTACTGCCCACATCCAGCGCCATGCCGTTACCGCCTGTCTCTTTATAGTCATCCACATGCTGATACCCGTACGTCAGGCTGGCAAGCGGCGTGACGACAACGTCGGCAGGCAGCGTGACCGGATAGCCGAACTCCGTTTGAAGGGTGACGGACTGACCGTTGAATTTACCCTGCGCAGCGCCGGAGAAACCGGTGAAGTCTGCGCGGCGAACCGAGCTGTAGTTCTGGCGGTTTACACCGGCAGAGAGGTTCAGATACCACGGATCGCCCGTGTAACCAGCGTAACCGATGATGCCGTAGTTGTCGGCGGTGGAGGTGTTACCGCTCAGATTGCCTTTACCGTGCACGGAGGTGTTGCTGTAGTTCACGGCGGCGCCCAGACGCCAGTCGTCACCCAGCGAGCGGTCGGCGCCCAGAATCAGGCCGCCAAATTTCGCCGTGTAGCCGCTGATTTCAGCGCTGCTGTCCTGACGCGCATAGCCGCCAAACGGCTGACCCCAGACGATCCAGTTGCTTGTGTAGTCATCACCGGTCGCGACGCCGCTGGTGCCGGAGGTGTGCGGATTACGCACGGCATCAATGTGCGCGCCCACAACCGCCTGAGCGGTAGAGGTCGCCACGGCGGCGGCAGAGCTGGTGTTGATGTTCTGGCCTGGGGAGAGTTTTTCACCCGCGCGGTTGGCTTCGTCTTTGCCCTGGATGGCTAACGAGGCGTTATACAGATCCAACAGCTGCGGAGAGGAGATCCCGGTGTAGTTCGCCAGACCGCCCAATGCGGCGGTGGCGCTTGGGATCGTCGCCAGCGCAGGTTTTGGCGTTGGCTGAGTCGGCGGTGTGACCACTGGCGGCGTCACAACCGGCGGTGTGACAACCGGCGGCGTCACAACGGGTGGAGTGACAACAGGCGGTGTCACAACCGGTGGCGTCACAACGGGCGGTGTTACAACGGGAGGCGTCACAACCGGCGGCGTCACCACTGGCGGTGTGACAACAGGTGGCGTCACTACTGGCGGTGTGACAACAGGCGGTGTCACAACCGGAGGCTCCGCGCCCACGGTCAAGACCAGCGCTTTGTCCGTCCCTGTCTCATAAACGGAGCCACTCACGGCGCCACGATAGCCGATCGCGCTGTAGTTCAGCTTATCGGCGTTGTAATCGGTGCCCGATCCCGCAGCATTGATCACCACATAGCGTTGGCCTTCCGCGAACTGATACGTGCCACCCGTGCGGACCAGGTTGATGCTGGAACCTTCTTCGATTGTCGCATTGCCGGTGACATTCAAACGTCCATAGCCGGTGTCGGCCATCTGCGTGCCGTTCTGGGTTGCCAGATCGGAGATACCTGAAATCAGCGCTGCCGCGGCTTTCTGGTGATAATCCCCGGCAATTGTTATGTCTGTATTGACCTGCAAGGACGCGCCACGGTTCTGGACCGTGGCCGCATTCACGTTATCGTTCAGCAGCAGTGAACCGGTGCCAAAGATGACGTCTGAGTGCTGGCTGGTGAGGGTGCCTGTCCCGTTCTGGCCGGTTAAGGTTCCCGTGGTCGTGCTACCGCCATTGATGAGTAACGGTGCTGCGCTTTGGGAGTAAATATCGCCTTTCACCACACCGTTGTTGGTCAGCGTAATATCCGCGCTGGCGTTGGTATCCGTGTAGATATACAGGGCAGTGTTGCCGCCGCTCAGGGTGCCGTTGTTGATGATTTGAGTGGCTGGATTCTGGTTGCTGTAGCTGGCAAGGTAAATACCGTAATAGCCGCCCGAGATTTCGCCGTTGTTCACGATCTCGGCAATAGCGTTGCCGTCTGAGCTGCTGGCGAAAATACCATTGTTAATCGCAGCAATGCGGCCATTGTTTTCAAGGGTACCTACGGTGCCATAGTTGGTAATGGCGTCTGCGCTACCGCTAATCAGATTGTCATTGATAAGGGTGTTGATCGTCCCCCAGTTAATCACCCCGGCGCTGCCGAAATAATTGAGGGTGCCGGTCTGGAGCGTGCCCGTATTATGCAGCGTACCAATGATCCCGCGATTATAAATCGCGCCGTTTTGCCCGGGCATCGGCATAAAATTGTTATTCGCAGCGGTAATTAGGCCGGCATTGGTCAGACTATCAATAGTGCCGAGGTTATTAATACCGCGATAGCCGGTAATGGTTCCGGTTTCCGTGTTCGTCAGATTAAGAATATGGCCGTTATTTTCGATGGAGCCGGTATTATCCATCCCCATATTAAAATTATTCAGCGAATTTTGAATCGTGCCACGGTTAATAAAGTTATCCACGACGCCCGACGCACTCAGTTCGACGATGCTGCCATAATGGTATTGATTAACGCTTTGGATAATGCCGTTATTTTCAAACGTACCTGCTGTACCGTCAATTTGAACCACATTCATACTGAAGGGCAGATTATTATCGCTAATATCTGTGATCAGGCCTTCGTTGGTGAATGTAGTGACCGTCGCCCCCTGCTGAAGTGTTAACGCGGTTGTGGGCGCGCCGCTAAGGGATCCGGTATTGGTTACGCGAATAACATCGTTTGAGCCGAGCACCTGAAGGTCGGACATTGGTGCGTCGATGATAACGTCTGATGCTGCGATAGAATGGGTCGTCAGCAGCCCCTGTGCCGCTGTTGAAGCCACCAGCAAAGAAATCAGCTGGCTAAGGTATTTTTTTCTCATGGTGAGCCGTCACAAAGTTGCGATTGTTGTAAAAATGCAGATGGAGAAACTTCGGATTAATCCGATATTGTTCGGGCGCAGAATATACAATTTGTTGCAAAAAACAATAAGCTTTGCTTAATTATTTCATCGAGAAATAATTCCATAAATTTTGTGTTGTTTTTAATTTAACTTAGGGTGAGATATGGCATTGCGGGTTAAACAGAATATATTCTTTGCAGCCTTATTGATTAATTTATCTTTTTTATTCACGGGCTGCGTTTCTGTCGAACCCCGGGAGACGGCAAGCCAGATTGCGCAGGATGCAGGTCTTACCAGAGAAAATGTTCAGACAGATTCCTTTTTGATTGCCAGCTGGAGTCGAATTACACCCACCGTGACGTCACTGCATGTCTACATCGAAGGGGATGGATTTGCCTGGCAAAGCCGCACGCGCCCCTCGGACGATCCGACTCCGCGTAATCCCGTTGGCCTGAAGCTGGCTGCCGCTGATACTCACGCCAGCGTGCTTTATCTGGGCCGGCCATGTCAGTTCATTGGGCCGCCGTTGCCTGCGTATTGCAGTGTTCGCTGGTGGACCGCCGATCGTTTCTCCCTGCAAGTATTGAAGGCGATGGACGAGGCGCTAAGCCACTTCACGGCGCGTTATCCGGGAGTGGCGCTTGAATTAACGGGATATTCTGGCGGGGGTAATATCGCGGCGCTGCTGGCCGAAAGGCGTGGGGATGTCCGGGTGTTGCGCACCGTGGCGGGTAATCTCGATGTCAATTATGTCAACGAGTTGCATCATGTGAGCGCGATGCCTGACGCAATGAGCGCTATCGACCGTGCCAGCAAGCTGGGGCGCATTCCGCAGCTACACCTCAGCGGCGACGCGGATGAAACGGTTCCCCCCGAGGTCGCCCGTCATTTTGTGCAGGCGACAGGCGGAACCTGCGCCCACACAGCAGTGGTAAGCGGCATGGCGCATGGCTCTGACTGGGCAGCCGTCTGGCCGCAATGGCTGGCGAGAGGCGTGACAGCTTGTTAATGGAGCATTTAATTAAATAAAATTTTGAGAACGCTATCGTTACTTTTTCCTGCCCCTCAACCTGCGATTGTTGCAATGCTTGCTGTCTGGTTGACATAGGTATGTCGTTTTCAGCGCCTGCTCATACTTCAACCCGTGGTGCGGCCCGGCATATACATGTGATATTTCTATATCAGGGCGTCAATCGCATGCCTAAGAGTCATCTCATAGATAAAGAGTTGCGTGATGTTGGATTTGATATGGATATGTCCTATACCGTTAAAATTTCAGAATGCTGTATTTTTCACATGCGTGGTAACGAAGGTATGGCTATTATCCAGGTCTGGCGGCGGGTGATGTTGAGATTTTGGTCGTAGGTGAAGCGCTCTTCCCGCATCGGCATACACTGGCTGCCGGTCCAGGTGGCATGGCTTATATGGTCGTTTGCCGTCAGGCAGTGCACCGCAGTGAGTCGGCAATCATGGTCAGGTTGTAGGCTTTATCGTACCGCCATTCCCGCGCCAGACTGCTGTTAAGCTCATCCGACCCGGTGTTCTGATTCCCGGCTTTTTGCTTTGTCAGCATGCCGGTCTGTGTGTAGCTAAGCTGCTGGTAAAACCCGGCGTCGCTCTGGCGGGACGTTTCCTGGCCGCGCAGATCATGGGTTAATGTCAGGGGAGCATGGCCGTTGAGTTGCCACTGTTTCAGTTCGCCCGTCACGCCGCGGGTGAAGTGTTCAGTCAGTCCGCCAGTGATGCGCCGAGATACCGTGTCACGATCAGTATCATACTGATACTCCGTGCGCCTGCCGTTGAGGGTTTCGGCGATGAGACGGCTTGTGCCGTCATAGTCATACGTGACCGTCGCCGCATCATTTTTTGCCTCTACCAGACGGCACAGAGTGTCATAGCGAAAAGTGGTGGTGCTGAGAGTGTGGTTGCTATCGTCCCGCGTCACTTGCTCATCTGTGACCTGGTCGGTGACATTGTAGCGGCGGTTCAGGCAGGTGCCGTCCGGGAAGCGAGTGCGGATACAGCGGCCTGCATTATCGTATTCGTACGTCAGCGTGCGCCCAGTGAAGTCAGTTTCAGCAATCAGCTGTCCGGCTTTGTCATAGGTGAGTCGGTAACGTTCGCCTTCGGCGTTAACGATTTCAGTCAGGCGAGTGAGTTTATCGTACCGGCATGCCAGGCGTTCGCCGGTGTGGCGTTAAGTGACTAAGTGCGTTTGTAATAGCTGCTAAGTTTAAAATGGCCACGTATATATGTAAGACCGTTTCGGTCATTATTCATAACGTGTAAGATTATTACCAATAATTTAATTGTTCGGGGGAGTTAAACTCTTGCGTATGCACCTCATTCAATTCACAGTGTAGTTTTATTTTATGCCAAACATTTGGTTCAAATAAACATAGAGTCTGCCCTGCTTGAGGCGTGTTAAACTTACTCAAAAAGAAGTTATAGCCATTAATTATTAAATAATTGAGCTTGTTGGAGTCATAAATTCCATCTTTGATAAAATTAAAGAGAAATGGCTCTGCAGGTAATGGTTCTGCACTTAGCCCTCTTTTTGTTCTCATTTTATTCTTGGCTTTGAATGAGTGGAATTTATTATGTTCAAGTATCAGGTTATTGCTTCTTTCGCCATAGAAATACACTCCGTCAATATTAATGTTTTTTTGTTCTTTGATACTATTTCGCTCGGCATCCAAATGGGAAATGTTACCAAAGACACCGGATATTATTTTTTGTGACTTATCTGTAGAGAAACCGTAAGGGCCAAAACCGTTATTGTCCACATCCCTTTGATAGCATATACAGTATGGTTCGGTACATAATTCTTTTGCTCGTATAAAATTATCTGCCATCCAAATAGGAAGAGGGAATTTAATTACTCGCTCAATGGACATAGACTTGCACCTTACCATGTAAATACCTTTTCATTGCCTTGTGGATCAATAGCATGTATATGACCGCCTGAATGATAATCTGGAATGCCCGGCTCTCCCGCATCTGGGTGTCCGTCGGGATGCTCAAACCATTCATTTTTACCCGATGGATTTCTGCGTCCCAATTTCTGACCGCCAGCAGCTTTCATTTTCTCCCAATTTTCCCCACGACTGGTCACCTTCAGGTCGTCTAATGAAATATTAAGGCCACCACGAGAAATACGAGGAACTTGGGCATATTCTTTAGCAAGTCTGAAAGCTTCATTCCGGCTTCTAGCTTTTATTGCACAACAAGCCAACCCCAGTGGGTCTATCCACCCCAACGGATTATACACATACCCGTAAGGATTTACCCCACCGGCCAACCCAATCGGGTCCGGACTTATATACTGCCCTGCCTCACAATCATAGTACCGGTAGCGGTTGTAATACAACCCGGATTCTTCATCCTCGTACTGGCCCGGAAAACGCAGTCTGCATGAGACGTTAGCGTCATTTGCACTCTCTTCCCGGCCCCACAGTTGCTGTTTTCCCCGCCAGAGAATGGTGCCGTCTTCGGCCAGCAGTTCCTGGATGCGCCCGACCGTATCCGTTACCGCATAGTGCAGATGGCCCTTGTTGTAGCGCGCCAGCGGTGCAAAGCTGTCCGGTTCGTATATCCAGCGAATGGCGTTTCCGTCATCCGGTTTGCCGTCAGAACCGACCGGAATTTCGTCGGTGAGCTGGTCACCGTTCCAGTGAAAATCCATCCCCGGTTTGTTGTGGCTGGTGCAGCGTTTACTGATGCGCCGGCCAAACGGGTCGTATTTGTATTCCCAGCGTTCGCCATCCGGCGTTTCGATACCTGAGAGCTGGCTCCGGGCGTCCCAGCGGTAGCGCCAGAGAAGAGGGCGGTAGCCGCCTTTATCGACCAGTTTCTCCACCAGACGACCGTTCACATCGTATTTCCAGGTAATGCCATGGGCATTCACCACCCGGAAAAATTTTCCTCTTAGGCTTTAAAGTTGTGGTGACAACAGCACACCGAATATTAATTAAAAGGCTAAATGGCTGCGTGAGTCGGGATTTGAGACGGGCCCACATCTGACAGTGAAAATATCGAACGACTACATTGTGCTTATACGTAACAGTAATGAAGTGTACTGTCTGAAGCATGAGCAGGAGTTGCTTCGCCAGCAGTTACGGGATGTTAAACCGGTTAATAACAATATTAAAAATGTGCTGCGTGGAATGACGAGTTAAATAATAGCTTAGTATGAAATAGCTTGGGTAATTACCAGCTATTTCATGATGGGTTAAATATTCAAATTATAAATGATTTAACATATCCTGCACTTCATATAAAAAGGCTTTGCATGCAGACTCTTCATCATCAAAATATTCAGGATCAGTCCTCCCACCCTTTTCACTATAGAAGATAATCCACTTGCCATTTTCCATTATTAAACAAAGGGTTTCATTATTCACGTCATCAATTGAATAAGTACTTTTTGGGATGTTCAGTTTTTTAAAAGCATCTATAAGCTCTAGTTTATCCACAGCAATCAACTCCTTCTAACATCTTTTTAAGATGACCTGAATCCAAATAAGATTGAACACTATATTCCAGTTTATATTGAGTTCCCATCCCCATTTCCCCAAACCAAGGAGCAATTTTGCTTTCTGCCACGTTTGGAATAGGTTTCATCACTTTGTAAACAGTATAAGGTCCTGAATCCGTGCCTGGTGGTAAAGCTCTCATCGGATAAGGAGTTCCAACTGGAGATGCATATTTCCCTCTGGGTAAACCATACCTATCAATAGTAGCACCAGGTTCTAACGTCGTATTAGTTACTGGGCCATGAGCACCATCGTTCGGTGGATAGTATGTTACTGGTAAATTACTTAACCCCAGCGGATCAATATATTTCAGTGGATTTGATGCATATCCATATGGGTTTAGTCCACCCAGCAGCCCAATCGGGTCCGGACTTATATACTGACCTGCCTCACAATCATAGTACCGGAATCGGTTGTAATACAACCCGGATTCTTCATCCTCGTACTGACCCGGAAAACGCAGTCTGCATGAGACGTTGGCGTCATTCGCACTCTCTTCCCGGCCCCACAGTTGCTGTTTTCCCCGCCAGACGATGGTGCCGTCTTCGGTCAGCAGTTCCTGGATGCGCCCGACCATATCCGTTACTGCATAGTGCAGTTGTCCCTTTTCGTAGCGCGCCAGCGGTGTAAAGCTGCCTGGTTCGTATATCCAGCGAACGGCGTTTTTTTCATCCGCTTTACCATCGGAGCCGACCGGAATTTCGTCGCTGAGCTGGTCGCCGTTCCAGTGAAAATCCATCCCCGGTTTGTTGTGGCTGGTGCAGCGTTTACTGATGCGCCGGCCGAACGGGTCGTATTTGTATTCCCAGCGTTCGCCATCCGGCGTTTCGATACCCGTCAGCTGACTCCGGGCATCCCAGCGGTAGCGCCAGAGAAGAGGGCGGTAGCCGCCTTTATCGACCAGTTTCTCCACCAGACGACCGTTCACATCGTACTTCCAGGCGGTGTTATGCGCGTTTACCACCCGGACAAATTTACCTTCCTCCGGTTTTCCTGTATTCGGGTTGATGCGTGAAGTGGTATGTCGCCAGGCCTTGTGTTCCCGGAATGTTACCCGTCCATGCCGTTGCTGCTGGTGTGCTTCGCTTTCCATCACCTCGTTTATCCAGGTCTGGCGACGGGCGATGTTGAGATTTTTGTCGTAGGTGAAGCGCTCTTCGCGCATCGGCACACTCTGGCTGCCGGTCCAGGTGGCATGACTTATCTGGTCGTTTGCCGTCAGGCTGTGCACCGCAGTGCCGCGCAGTGAGTCGGCAATCATGGTCAGGTTGTAGGCTTTGTCGTACAGCCATTCCCGCGCCAGACTGCTGTTAAGCTCATCCGGTCCGGTGTTCTGATTCCCGGCTTTCTGCTTTGTCAGCATGCCGGTCTGCGTATAGCTGAGCTGCTGGTAAAACCCGGTGTCGCTCTGGCGAGAAGTTTCCTGGCCGCGCAGATCATGGGTGAATGTCAGGGGAGCATGGCCGTTAAGTTGCCACTGTTTCAGCTCACCCGTCATGCCGCAGGTGAAGTGTTCAGTCAGTCCGCCAGTGATGCGCTGAGATACCGTGTCACGATCAGTATCATACTGATACTCCGTGCGTCTGCCGTTGAGGGTTTCGGCGATGAGACGGCTTGCGCCGTCATAGTCATACGTGACCGTCGCCGCATCATTTTTTGCCTCTACCAGACGGCACAGAGTGTCATAGCGAAAAGTGGTGGTGCTGAGAGTGTGGTTGCTATCGCCCCGCGTCACTTGCTCATCTGTGACCTGGTCGGTGACATTGTAGCGGCGGTTCAGGCAGGTGCCATCCGGGAAGCGGGTGCGGATACAGCGGCCTGCATTATCGTATTCGTACGTCAGCGTGCGCCCAGTGAAGTCAGTTTCAGCAATCAGCTGTCCGGCTTTGTCATAGGTGAGTCGGTAACGTTCGCCTTCGGCGTTAATGATTTCAGTCAGGCGAGTGAGTTTATCGTACCGGCATGCCAGGCGTTCGCCGTCCGGGCGGGTCATCGCCATGAGCAGGTCAAAGGCACCGTATTCGTAACAAGTGGTTTTGCCTTCACCGTCTGTGAAGTGCTCCGGGAGCTTTTCGCTGTTGTGGCGAATCAGCTCCCGGACGCCGTCCGGGCGGCTGATTTCTTCCACGCTGCCCTGTGGCCCGGCGTGATGTTTACTGTGGCGAAACTGGGTGGTGAAGCCGAGCGGGTCCTGCACACTTAACAGCCGACCGAGAAAATCCTGTTCGGTGTGCGTGATACCGCCATTCGGGGCGATGGTTTCTCGCACCTGATGCAGGGCGTCATGGCTCCAGCGCCAGGTTGCACCACCGGGCAAAATCCTCTGCAGCAAATCACCCTGGTCGCTGTAGCTGAACTGCTGGACGCGTCCCTGTGGGTCAGTCAGGCAGACCATGCTACCGTGGTCGTCGTAAGCCCACTGCCAGATCTGCTCGCCCGGAGCGGTCAGGCGAGTTAGCTGCCCGGCAACGTTATATTCATACCAGAGGCTGTAGCCGCCGGGGAGGGCAACATGGCTGATATCGCCTTCATCGTTATAGTAGTATTCGGTCGTGCGACCCAGGGCATCGGTGCGGGACTGAAGTTGCGTATTCTCCCAGACCGTAATTTCTTCCCGGCCCAGCGGGTCGACAGCTCGGGTGACCAGGCCATCTTCGTTATACCAGTAACGGGTTTCGCCACCTTCCGCATCCACGTAGGTGGTGCAAGACGCTTCATCCTGATAGATAAATCGGTCGTCGTAATAGCCTTCGGTGGACAGCGTACTGATGGCACGGCCCTGTGCGTCATAACAGACATCCACGCAGGTTTTATCCGTATCCCGCCAGCGGGTCATGTAGCCTTCGGTAGAGTATTCATGCCATAAATGGGTGAACTGGAAGGTGTCACATTCCGCCAGATAGCCATTGGTGTCGTAGCGACAGGTCACGAGACGCTGGTGCTGAGGGGTCACCAGGTCAATGCTCATCAGCTGTTGATGTTGCCACTCGAGGGCGAGCGTGTAGGCGTCGCTGTGGCGGATCTCGGTCAGCAGGCCATCGGTGCGGAGAAAATCAATTCGGTTGCCGTAATTATCCGTTAGAGCGGAGAGTAACCAGAGGTCATCAGCAGCGGGGGAAAAAAACTGCGCCTGCTGCGTGCGACGGTCAAAGACAGTCAGTTCACTCCGCATATCACCGGAAAGTCGATAACGGGACTGGCGGGAGTTTACTGCGGCATGAAAAAGCCCGTCCTGTGGGATGGGATAGTAAAGTACGGAACCTTGATGATCAGCAAAGTGAAGATTTTTATCATGGACAGTCAGAGAAGATGACCAGTCATCAGCCCATTTATCGCCAAACAGTCCGGAGGTAGTGGTGCGAGAACGATAGAGCCGAGTGAGATTCAGGGGCAAGGTTCCCGGCAAGGCCAATACGCTGTGATGTTGAATAAAATCACCGCTGCCTACATCTACTGGATCGCCCTTACGTGTACATAATGAAAATTCTGGAGTATGACCTTCACCTTTGTTAGCTACTGTTTCTCCTTTAATGATGGCTCCATCCATATCTGCGCCACCCGCTGTTCTTAGCGCATAAGCCATGAATAGACTTTGAGCGGCTGTCATCAGCGCTCTGTTCTCCGGTGTATCCATGGTATTAAAGGTATCGAGCGCTTCACCTCCGATTTGCTCGGCCATATTTCGGGCAGCTTCTGGGGTGGTGTTGTAATAACTGGAACCATTGAGCATTCCGCCGATGGCCTGGCTGTTCATCACATTGTCTGGAGTGTGATCGACAAAAATGTCCTTCACGGCCTTTGCGGAATCAGCCATATCCTGCGTTGCCAGGTGTCGGGAATTTGCCTCATATTGATATGCCTTAAACAAGGCATTCATGAAACTCTGCTCATCTGGTGTTTCGGGTTTGACTTCCGGGTCTGCTTCACTCGCCATAACATTGGCCGCAGGAGGTTGGCCTATAATGATCCCGGTCGTATTTCGCGCGTTCATCCAGAACATATCATTGTGTCTTAGAACGAGTTTCCCCCTTGCGCGTACGGTAGTACTTGACTCCAGTGGTTCACAGATATCGCCAACCGTACCGCTTTGAACTCCTTTAGCGACTCCAGCCTCATCTCCTTTGGTAGAGGGGACAAAGCTCTGCTCCAGAACCACAACTGGACATCCGTTAGCTTTAACTGACGGTACGACGAGTACGGCATTTCCCAGATTTGCTGTCACTGGATAGGGGATGGGCGGCGTGGAGGGACCAATCGGGGTTTTACACACATCTGGACTGACACTGACCACTATCCATGTTCCATCCTGGCGGGCCATATAATTCCGGGCCATGATTATTCTCCTGAGATACTGTAACGGGCTTCCATGACCCGAACCGCTGAATTGGATGGCAGTAGATATCGCCAGGTCTGTGCTACGGTGAGCTCCTGGGTATCAATGTGTAAGGTGTCAACCCACATCCTCTGCGGCACCCACGCGCCGGTATGCATCCGCAGCAAAATAACGGCCTGGTTTGCAGGCAACGTGAAGGTTATATCGCCATTGGGATGCAGCCCATTAAGGGTGATTGTCATTCCCTGCGTGGGGTAAGGTATTTGCTGGTCATAAGGAGCGTAGTTCCAGTAACCGAATTCAAAATCATTTGGTAGGGCAGGGTGCTGCGTTTCCAGCCACGCCTGATCGTAGGTACCTGCCAGTGCGAGTCGTGGCAACCACGTACGCCCAACAGCGTTAAAACCAGCAGGCTGAAATTCTTGAGCAAACCAGTCGGCTTTTCCGTCCAGACAGGCCATAAAATGGCTAAGGGTAAACGGACTATCCAGCCTCATAATGCGTGGGGCTTCTATCTGCTGAATGTCAGCGGCGCGCAGATACCACGCCTGGGTATATCCCATTCCCAATGGATTCGACAGGCAGGCAGTGTGGGCCAGCGGAGGATATTTCTGGTCTGGGTGGGTACGTCGTTGCTCCTCATTTAGGTGATATTTTTCAGGGATGCGCTCGGCGAAATTGCTGTCAGTATCCACCCTGCATTCACCGCCAAATGCAAAGCGGTAGTCCAGCGGTAGTGAGTTGAATGGCTCTGGTTCTGTTTCGTACCATTGCCCGGTTAAAGCCTGGCGCTGGTAGAAACGCCGACCCGTCACCCGTAGTTTCTTATCTAATACAAAGTCACCTGACGATGCGCGTATTAGTACTCCTGCCGTCATTTCAGAGGCAGGAATTCCGTCTGGGGTATGGGCCGTTCCGTTAATGATGATGTCGCAAGCGGGTTTCAGGGGGGCGAGGTCACTCTCGCGCAGGACAGGGGAGCAGTTTATTTCACCGGCAAACTCATCTTCGATGCATAATGGCATCGGTGGGTTTTCCAGTAATTGCGTCTGCCACTGACCATTATCATCCTGGACAAGCCGGAAGCCGGTTTTCATGGCGACGACACGATGACGTTCGTTATGCTTGTCGTCCATCGCATATTCCATTACTGAAAACGGCGTCAGATTACGAAATTCCATTTTCGTGCCTCAGTTGAGATTGACGTCTTTACCTTTGATTTGAACAATGCCGCCGGCAGTGAAATCAAATTCCGTGCCGGAGATCGTCACTTTTCCACCTTGTTCAAGGGTGATGGAACTGGCTCCACAGATCAGTTCGATTTTCTCGCCTGATTTGATGGTGGTGATTTTCGCGACATCGAGGGTGTAGTTTTGCTGAACAGTCACGGACTGATCTTTTTTGACGGTCGCGGTGTCGCTGCCGGTGATTGTGGCTGTTTGGTCGCCACCGACACTTTTTTCACGATCCTGCGTGACATTTAGCGTCTGCTTGTTCTGCACAGTGATCGTCTGATCATGGGCGACGGTGACCTTTTGGTCGTGTCCACCTTCATTTTTGCCACCCACATTTATCGTCTGTCCGACGCCTACGGTGACAGTCTGGTTATTGGATACGGTTTCAGTGTGATCGTGATTAACCGTCGTCGTTCGGTCATGCAGCACCTCTGTTTGCATGTCCTTTTGCGCGTGCATATAGAGCTGCTCTTTTCCTGTCGCATCCTCAAAACGCAGTTCATTGAAACCTTCACCTTTGTAGGTTTTTGAGCGGATGGTCATCTGCGTTTTCGTACCTGGCAGGCCGCCAGGAGAGCGGTTATCCTGGTGATAAGTTCGACCCATAATGATAGGTTGGTCAGGATCACCATTCAGGAAATCAACAATGACCTCCTGATTGATGCGAGGAATGGCAAGGTTGCCAAATCCGGTACCGGCCCACGCCTGCGACACGCGTACCCAGCATGAACTGCTCTCATTCTTAGGGTTATATCTGTCCCAGTGAAACTTCACTCGGACGCGGCCATGTTCATCGCAGAAGATTTCCTCACCAGCCGGGCCAGTGACGATCGCACTTTGTGGGCCATCGACTTTGGGTTTAGACCGAGGTAGTGAGCGCCAGGTTCGATCTGCCGGGATGGCGGAAAACTGATTAAACATACTGGTCCCACGTCTCTGACTTCCGTGTAGAGCCTGAGGCTGTTCCCCAGTCAAAATACTCGTTACCACCTGCCATTCTTGGTTGAGTGTTTCCTGCGGATGATTTTTTAGAGAAAAGCGGACACCGGGCCACAGCTTTGGCGAATTGCTAAGACCACTAGCGGTCTCCGCATTGTTGCGGAGGCCATCCATTTGATAGCGAGTAAATTCTTCACCGTGCGCCTCGTCCTTAAACCGTCCTGGATAATCATAGATTTCATACTGTTGAAATTGGTTGTTCAGTTTCTCTCCCTGGCTGTTAAACGTTCCCTCCCAGCCGGGAGTTTTGAATGTGTAGTCTTTACTCAGAATCGATGAGGGGCGAACATTAGCACCGTAATGAAACTTACTGACACACTCTTTCATCAACTCAGCATTGGCATCTGGATTGAAGGTAAAGGCCTCTTTAATTCGAGTGAGGCCAGCTATGTCGTCACATAATGTCAGTTTCTGAGTGGGGTCATCCGAGCCAAATTTGTCATAGAAGAAAATTCCTTCCTCCGCCCAGAGGCGTGATAAAAAAGTAAGATCGCTTTCACCATACTGCACACAAAACTCACGGGCGGAATGAACTTCATTAAAGGATGTGCTCCAGTCGGTTACTCCATTCTCATCTAACAAAGTCGCTGAAATAGCATGAATATCTTTTTGCTGAAAGATACGGAAATTCTTACGTAGGCCGCTGCGCCACAAAGGGGGCTGGATACAAAAATGGTATCGCATTTGCCAGCGGTTATTTTCGGTCATCCCAAAACTGGCCACTACACCAGTGATATAGCGCACAGCTTTTATTCCCTGCCATATAGTGAGTGTGGCATTTTTTTCCAGTAAATTTTGTGCTGATTGGTTGAAGGATTTGCTGGCAACATGGATATCCAACTTAAACGGAAATGAAAATTCTTGTGTTAATCTGAAGTTAACTACGGCGAACGTGTCTGTTTCCTGACCATCAACGTCGAATGTAAAACGTAATCCGTCCAATGACATATATTTATCTCTTTTAAGAATATATTAAATTAGGGGAGGTAATCTGTGTAATCTCAATGCAGTGATTTTAAGTGTTTTATTATATAAGCTATTTTTAAATGACAATAATTTATGCAATGACTACTGGTGGTGTTTCAGTGCTGAAATAAAAAAGGAAAATATGGGTTTTTACAGAAGGTTTAATGTGTATAACGTTTCTTAAAGTGCCGACTAAAAATAATGACCTTTGTTTTTTTTACCACGATAAAAGAAGCAGATTGACCTCAGTGAATACGACACGCTTAATTTTTCTTTAAAAGTTCTGAAAATTTCTTTGCTTTGTACCCCAGTAATAATGGTGCAAAGGCATTGAACGTATAGTAGATAAAACATAAGATACTTAAGTACATCAAGATACTCCATGATGAGTAGTAATACTGTTTACTATCATGATAATAGGAATATATAAGAATGATAAATATCAAAATATGCATGATTAATGAACGATAAAACATACTCCCGAGTTTTTTGATAGCATCGCACAGTGTCATTGAGTTTTTTTTAGATAATTTCTTAATTTTGTTTATTTGCCCTTCAGAAAAACCATGTTCTAACATTAAATAGATCAGTTTTTCTTCATTCATTTTTTTATGTCCTTTGGTTTTAAAGATGCACATTGCTATTAATAATATTAATATGGAGTTCTATAAATAAAACTTCTAATTTGCAAAGGGTACAAGCGGGCTAGATGGATCATCTGGTTTATTAACGGGTAATGAAAAGTAAGTTTGAGTGCTTGAATATAATGTTGCTGAATCAGGAAGTATTTCTCCAGCTAATTCTCCCATGCTCATCAGTCTAAAATTAAGATCATAATCAGCTGGGATGTACTGAAATAGCCTGTACGCATCAGGTACTAATTTTGTACCTAATAATGCCATGGATGATAAGAATAAATCTATCCCCGCAAATGCTAATTTACCGTAAGCTCTATCTACTCCTATCGTTTCAGCACTCGCCTCATACAATCTGGTTATGGGGCCTTCGTAATTATCATTATCAAAAAACAAACTATAACTGCTTTCAGTAATGTTGTTAGCGCCATGTAAAACAAGTAAAGTACCGACCGCAGTACCTACAACTGTTGGCGATCCAGCGAAAATAAGAGTCGTTCCAGCAATGACCTGAAGTACTCCCCCAATTAATCCAATGCCTTTAACTATATAGGATAGTACACCATTTATAATTCTTATTTCAACAGACACGGCTGGTTTGACTTGTTGCGAGTCTAACCAAGCTATTTGTTTTTCCAGAAACTCCTGCTCCTGTCTTAAATAACTGAGTGCTTGATTTTTTTCTGCCATGGAGTTGGCATTAATAATACAGCTCATCTGAGCTTCGGTAAAAGCATCAATGTTACCTAAAAAGCCTATTCTCACTCTATCATTCATAATAAATCCTGAAGCTGTAATTGCCAGGTTTTTTAATGATCCTGCTTCAACTTCGCCTTGAGACCTGTAAATGCTACTTATGCTTCCGTTGTTGCCATTTCTGCTTTCGAGATACCCTGTCACGCAGTTTTCTCCGTTTTAATTGCTCACTACCGCTAAGCTATTTGAGCGCCAAGTTTTCGTAAAATGTTCACGATAAGGTTATCTAAAGAATTTACTTCTGGTTCATTTGCACTGCAGTAAAAAGGAGTCAGCACGAACAGGGTGACAAATAACACTATATTTTTGACAGTAGATACCATGTCTTTATATTTAAAGGCTGAATGTGTTTTTTCAAATAGTATGGTAAGGCGCTGGGCTTTTTATATCGAAACGTCTTTGTAAGGCCATCAGTATGGCAGTTAGTCGTTGATGCTCCATTTGTACAAGACTCAAGAAAAAATATAGACGAGCCCCTTTGTAGCAGCTCTTCTGGCAATTAACTGGTTTTTTTACAAACTATCCGCTCAAGTATGAACTACTCGAAATTTCTCCATGTTGAAAGTGCGGTTTCAACATGTCTTCAGGCACGCTACCGCCAAAGTCTCCGGCATCCGCCATCTCCCAAAAAGCGTTTCTTATTACTGACAACCATTTTTCGAGGTGCAATACAAAAACAGCATCCGGTCCCTAAGAACCGGATGCTGGGTTTCAACTTATGCTTCCAGCGGTGCGCGCCAGTCATCAGCACCAGAAGTGCCAGACTTAACGTGCTCCCACTCGATTTTACGGTAGGCGAGGGAGACCTTAATCAGCTGAGTAAACTCGCGCTTCTCCGCGTCCTGGCAGTGAGGCATAGTGCAGTCGATATCCACAATGGTGGAATCGGTCAGGCGAGTGGTGAAGAAGTGTTCCTGCTTGCCTTCCACTGAGGTACGCCACCAGTGCAGCTCGGTGGTTGGCAGCATTTCGCCGGAAGCCAGCGCGTTATACAGTAAAGGTACAGCTTTGTTCAGTGCCACGGTAAAGATGAACGGCTTGTGGGCACGTTGACCAGATGGCTGGCCGGACTGAGGGTCGGTAGGGACTGTCACGTTATGATGAAATTCTTGTACCAGCATCTCATCTTCGTGGCCCTGCACGTAAATGTTACCAACCGAAGGGGCAGTAAATGCACCTGCGGTAATATTTCCCTGGGTCTGACCCGTGATTGAGATGTAACACGGTGTAGGCATTTTTAAACTCCTTGTTAATGTATAAATGACTGCTGACAATCACCTGCCGTTAGTCCTCGACAGGCAAATTTTGAAACGGCTCTTTCCCGAAATCGGTCATGTTCGTACATCCCTGCTACAGGTGATGCAAATAAGTAGTAGCCATCAAATAATGTTTAGCTATGTTTAATTCATGATTTTGATTATATGGTTTATCGCTATGTATAATTCTTTAGTATATTTAGTTGCGATGAAATTAATGAGCAGATTGAATCATGGGCAATGGTAAGTCAATCTCCTGGTTTATTTTGTTGTTGGGCTTTTATAAGGCAATTCTTAAGTTTCGCAAATATCCTAATTAATCCATGAATGCATTTTATATCAATCATTTAGCGAAATTATAAATGTGAGTTGTACTGTGAAAATCTATTATCTATTAGGTTGTGATCTTACGCTTCGCATTGTATCTTGAACCTTTGTAGCACGCATTTTATATCTGTCATATAGAGCCGTATTATCCGGAATCGAAGTATTTCGGGAATGTTGTTTTCGCGTAGGATATGGGTTGATAAGGCGTTTCAATCTATTTAACCGCCACTTCGGCGGCATTTCCGGTGTTTTTAGTGGTGCGGAATATGCTGCATTGATGGCCTGGTCGATAACCTGAAGGACTATTTTTTATGAGCAGCCAAAAAAATGACGGCAGCATCGCTCCACGGGAGCGCATTAATATTAAATTCACCCCCAAAACAGGCTCCCAGACAGCTGAAGTTGAGCTGCCGCTTAACCTGCTGGTCACCGGTAATCTGACAGGCGCTTCGGATGAGACGCCGCTTGATGAGCGGCAGCCTGTTGCCATCAATCGTAACAATTTCAATGCAGTGTTAGAGCAAGCAGGTATTGGCCGTGAGTTTGCCGTTCCCTCCACGCTCAGTGAAAACCACGATGAGCGCATGGGCGTTAGGCTGAAAGTGAAATCACTGTCCGATCTCGCACCAGATAACATTGCTGCCCAGATACCTGAAATGCGAAAAATGCTTGAGCTACGCGAGGCCCTGGTGGCGTTACGCGGCCCAATGGGAAATATCCCGGCTTTCCGCGCGCAGCTAAAAGCTTTACTGGATAACGAACAAAGCCGTGAACAACTGATTGCGGAACTGGGCATCGCAGGTCGGAAATAACTTTGTACAAGGATTTCACTATGTCAGATATCACCTTACCGGAAGCCTCTGCTTCCTCTGTACAGGTCGCCGCGCCCACATTGTTGGATGACATCATGGCGCAGACCCGTTTCAAGCCGGAGTCAGAAAGTTACGATATTGCGCGCCAGGGCGTAACAGCCTTTATTACGGCTCTTCTACAGAATGATGAAGAGGGCGAATCCGTCGATATCCTGGCCGTCAACGGCATGATTGCTGATATTGATGAGCGCATGGGGCGTCAGATGGATATGATCCTTCATGCGCCAGAATTCCAGGAGCTGGAGTCGTTTCTGCGCTCACTGAAACTCCTGGTGGATCATGCCGATCCACGGGAAAACATCAAAATTCATCTACTGCACGTCACAAAAGAAGAGCTGCTGGACGATTTTTCTTTTGCGCCGGAAATTACCCAGTCTGGTTTCTACCGCCACGTTTACTCCAGTGGTTTCGGGCAGTTTGGCGGCGAGCCTGTCGCGGCGGTTATCGGCAACTATAGCTTCGATAACACGACGGCCGATATGAAGCTGCTGCAATATATCAGCGCCGTCAGTGCAATGGCGCACAGCCCATTCCTCTCATCCGTTTCTCCGACATTTTTCGGACTTGATTCGTTTACCGAACTGCCTGGGATCAAGGATGTTGCGGCCATTTTTGAAGGGCCGGCATACACCAAATGGCGATCGCTGCGTGAATCAGAAGATGCCCGAAATCTTGGTCTGACGGCACCGCGCTTTTTGCTGCGACATCCTTATGTCCCGAATGAAAATCCCATCAAAAGCTTTAACTACCACGAAGATGTCAGCAAGAGCCACGAACACTATCTTTGGGGTAACACGGCGTTTCTTCTGGCCGCCAACATGGCGGAGAGTTTTGCATCGACCCGCTGGTGTCCGAATATTGTTGGCCCACAAAGCGGCGGCGCGGTGAAAGATTTACCGGTGCATCTCTATGAAGCCATGGGGCAACTTCAGGCAAAAGTGCCGACCGAAATTCTCATTACCGACCGTCGTGAATACGAACTGGCAGAGCAGGGGTTCATTACGCTAACGATGCGTAAAGGTTCTGATAACGCTGCCTTTTTCTCGGCTAATTCAGTTCAGAAACCAAAGGTATTCCCTAATACAGTGGAAGGAAAGGAAGCGGAAACTAACTATAAGTTAGGAACACAGCTGCCTTACCTGTTTGTTATCAACAGACTAGCTCATTACATCAAAGTGCTTCAGCGCGAACAGCTCGGCTCATGGAAAGAACGTGGCGACCTCGAGCGTGAACTTAATACCTGGATTCGCCAGTACGTGGCCGATCAGGAAAATCCGCCATCTGAAGTTCGCAGTCGCAAACCGCTGCGTCAGGCGAAAATTGAAGTATCGGATGTGGAAGGGGAGCCGGGCTGGTACCAGGTGGCGCTTAGCGTGCGTCCGCATTTCAAATATATGGGAGCATCGTTTGAGCTGTCCTTAGTCGGCCGCTTAGACAGGGATTAAGCACCATGATAATGGAACGGGAATCTGGGGGCAGTTTGTTTGAGCGTATCCGCGAGGCGGCGAATCTACCTCTGCGCCAGCGACCTAAGGCGTCGTTGCTGAATTCGGTGCGCGATACTCTTCGTAACGTCCTCAATACCCGTTCCGGCAGTTGTTACGGTTCGCCGGAGCTGGGGATTGATGATTTTAATAGTCAATCCCCCGATTCGTTGAACATTCGCGACTGGATGGTTAAGGCGATCAGGGAGTCTATTTTGGGCTATGAACCGCGGATTTCGGACGTGGTAGTGGCGGCTATCGCAGAGGATGCCTGCCTGCCGCTGGAACTGCGGTTTCATATTGTGGCAACGATAGATTTCAGCAACAGCCAGGATGTCCTGGAGTTTGACATCCTACTGGATAACCACCGGCACTGGAAAGTGGAGTAACCCGATGGCCTTTGAAGAGCGTTACTACCGCGAAGAGCTGGATTATCTGCGTCAGCTCGGCAAATTGCTGGCACAGGAGAAACCCTACCTGGCTCGTTTTTTGGCCGAGAAAGAGGGCGATCCGGATGTGGAACGTCTGCTGGAAGCGTTCGCCTTCCTCTCAGGTGGCCTGCGGCAAAAGCTTGAAGATGAATTCCCCGAGTTCACGCATGGACTCATCAACATGCTGTGGCCAAATTATCTGCGTCCGGTGCCGGCGATGACGGTCATTGAATATCAGCCCCGTAAAGAGCTGCAAACATTCGTTCAGGTTTGCCGCGATGAGTTGATTAAAACCGGAAAGAGTGACCGCTCGCAGACTGGTGCTCAGGGGGCACTGACCAGCGGAGAGCGCGCCTCGTTGCCGGTTTGTCATTTCACTCTGGCACGTGATACCTGGCTTCAGCCTCTTTTAGTTCAGGATGTGAGAAACACCAGTAGCCTAAAAGCAGGTGCCATTGAGATTGATTTTTTCACTGAGGGCAATATTTCTCCCCGCGCAATTGATCTGAATAAACTGACTTTTTGGTTGGGTAATGAAGACGACTACACCCGTCATCAGCTCTATTTATGGTTCAGTGAACATCTGGTGGATGCCGAACTGGTTGCCGGTGAGCGGCGTTTAGCGTTATCGGATCTGTGGCTTGAGGCCGCCGGGTTTGAACCAGAAGATGCGCTGTTGCCATGGCCGAAAAACGTTCATGTCGGTTACCGGGTACTGCAGGAGTATTTCTGTTATCCGGAGAGCTTTTTCTTCTTCCACGTGAAGGATGCCGCGCCACTGCCAGACGATTTTCCCGTCGGTGCGTTTACGCTGCGCCTGCATTTTAATCTGCCACTACCGGCAGATATCAAGCTGCGCAAGGCTTCTTTACGTCCCTATTGTACGCCTGCGGTGAATCTTTTCGCGCACCACTCTGAACCTGTCAGACCGGATAACAGTGCGCCGCAGTACCCGTTGCGTGCCAGTCAACAGAACCCGGAATCCTATGATATTTTCCAGATAACCTCGGTTTCGAGCAAAGAGAGCGGTTCCGGACAGAGCAGAAAGTTTCGCCTCTGGCCTGAGTTTGAAGGATTTCAGCACCAGATAGAGTACAACCGTCAGCGTGAAGTCGTTTACTGGCACCATCGAACAAAAACGTCATTATTTCATCAAGGTCTGGAGCATTCGATTGCATTTGTTCACGCGAACGGAGACATACCAGAACACACCCGACTGGATGGCGAAGTTTTCACAGCCTCGCTTGTCTGCACCAATCGCATGTTACCTGCGTCGTTGCATATCGGTGATATCTGCGAGGCCGTTAATAAAAATCCAGCCGTTGCGTCCTTCAGTAATGTGATGCGGCCAACCCGTCCGCTTTATCCGATGACGGACGGCAATATGCACTGGTCGCTGATCTCCTGCATGAATCTGAACTATCTCTCGCTGCTGGATAGGGAAGCGTTGATTCAGGTTCTGCGCACGTTTGATTTACCCGGTATTCACCACCCGCAGCAGGCCCGACTCTCTTCGCAGAAACTGGATGCTATTGAAAAAATGGCGTCTCGTCCGGTCGACCGCCTGTTTAAGGGGGTGCCGGTTCGAGGGCTGTCCACCACGCTGTGGATAAATCCGGCCCCCTTTGTCTGTGAAGGTGAGATCTATCTACTGGGGACGGTGTTGTCCTATTTCTTTGCGCTGTATGCCAGCATCAATTCGTTTCACTGCCTCAAAATTATCAACACCGAAAGTCAGGAGTCCTGGGAATGGCAACATACCGGCCAGCACGCCCTGATGTAAGGGAAACAGCAAATCTCCCGGATGTGCGCGGGACAAACTTTTTTGTGCTGATGGAATCGCTCTATCGGCGTTATGGCGGTACGGACCAGGAGCCATCCTTGCGTACGGAACCGGAACTAGAAGTGGCGCTGTTCAAATCCGATGCCAGTATTGCTTTCCCTGGAAGTGACCTGAGTACGCTCAGTCGTAACGAGACCGGGCAGTTCAACCTGACGACCAAATTCCTGGGCTTCTCCGGTAGCCAGTCGCCACTGCCTGGTTACTACCTGGACAGAATGGCGCAGGAGTCGGCACAGAATGAAGAGGGGCTGAAAGAGTTTCTCGATCTGTTTAGCCATCGATGGACGCAGTTTGCCTATCACGCCTGGCGTAAGTACCGCTATTACATCTGTTTTCGTAACGGTGGCACGGACACTTTTTCGCAGCGTATGTATGCCCTTGTAGGGCTGGGCAATCCCAGTGTGCGCGCCAGGCTTGCCATCAACCATAGCAAGATGCTGGCCTACGCCGGGATACTTGCTACGCCGGGGCGCTCGCCAGATGTGGTGTGCAATCTGGTCTCTCACTGTTTTGATCTACCGGAAGTGCGTATCGAGAGCTGGCAGCTACGCAAAGTGCCTGTCGATCCTGCCCAGCAGAATCGGCTGGGTGTGCGAAATCCAAAAAACAGAACTGCCGGATATGTGCCGGGGCGCTCAGTCATCGGTGTCAATTTTACCCTCGGAGCCAGAGTGCCCGATCGCAGCGGAAAATTTCTTCTGCGGATCAGCAATCTCTCGATGGAGCGTTATCTCTCATTTTTGCCGGACGGTGGAAATCACCAGGCATTGACGATGTTTGTCTCTTTTTTACTGCGCGATCAGTTCGCCTGGGATTTGCGTCTGGATCTGGCTCCCGAGCAGGCGAAAGGCATGCTGTTAGGCGACAGCGCCCGATCCTGTATCGGGCGCACGGCGTTTATCGGACAGCCGAAAGTGCCGCCCTCTATCACCCTTCATATCAGGGATTAATTTTATGGAATCGCATATGGCTGAGGAGAAAAAGCACTCTTCCGTGCTGTCACTCACGTTGCAGGTCATGAACGGCAATGAGCTGGAGAGTGGAAGGGCTGCAAAATGCCTGTTTTCTGCCGAGGGCGGAGATATCGGCCACGCCACGGCGTGCCGCTGGCCGGTACAGGATCGAGCAGGATCTATCGCTGGCCGTGCCTGCGAAGTGGTTCTCCATGATGGCACCTTCTGTCTTCGTAGTCTGATGCCAGGGTTGATGATCAATCTGGCCCCGGTGTCCATGGATTCTGGATTAGTGCGGTTGCGTCAGGGCGATGAGATTGGACTTGGGGCGCTGGCATTAAAAGTGTTCCTCCACGAAGGAAAACTCGTCAGCTATAGCGAGCAGATGGCCGCCCCGGAAACCATCGTGACTAACCGCGATCGCCTGGCTGATGCGCTGCTCACCACTGACGGGCAACCGACGTATCCGGGAATGCCTCACCGACATCAGCTCGCAGACACTGTAGTGAACGGCTTTTCTACCGATCCTCTTCAGGCGTTGCAAACAGAAAGTCTGACCACTGCGGGTGATCTGCTGTCGGGATCGGCTCCCCTCCGAACCACTGCCACACTTTCCGCCCCGTCCAGTAATAGCGGGCTGGAAAATCAGTTTATGGATCTGCCGCCGATGTATGCCGATTCTCACGAGAGTCATGATGAAGCGGGCGCACAGGGTGAAATGACACATCGCCATCTCGCCGTCACGCCGCTTATGCGTGGGCTAGGCTGCTCGCTTTCTGTACGCAATTCACAGGAGGCGGATGATTTTTTGGAAGAGGCTGGAAGGACATTGCAGGCCGCAATACAAGGGCTGCTTGAGCTTCAACATCAACGTAACAGCCTGTCTGACAAGCATCTGCGTCCGCTGGAAGATAACCCGTTGCGTCTGAATATGGACTACACCACGGCGCTGGATGTGATGTTTGCCGAGGGTAAAAGCCCGGTTCACCTTGCTGCTCCTGCCGCAGTACGTGAGAGCCTGCGCAACATTCGCCACCATGAAGAAGCCAATCGCGGGGCGATTATCGAATCGCTGCGTGTCCTGCTGGACGCCTTTTCTCCCCAGAGCCTGATGCGCCGTTTTGTTCAGTATCGTCGCAGCCATGAATTGCGCCAGCCGCTGGACGATGCCGGCGCATGGCAGATGTATAGCCATTACTACGACGAACTGGCGTCCAGCCGTCAGCAGGGTTTCGAGATGCTGTTTAACGAAGTGTATGCCCAGGTCTATGACCGGGTATTGAGAGAGAAGCAACGGGAGTCGGAAGCATGATCAGGAGGGCGTTTCTGGCCTGCGTTCTGATGAGCGTAGTTTTAACCGGCTGCGAAACGGCGAAAAAACTCGGCCAGGTGATCAGTAATCCGGATATTCAGGTCGGAAAGCAGGCAGTACAACCGTCGGAGGTGACTGTCACGCTTCTCACTGAACCGGATACCAATACCAACGCAGAGGGGGAAGCCGCCCCTGTGGATGTGCAACTGGTCTATCTCAGCGACGATTCAAAGCTGCAGGCCGCTGACTATGACCAGATAGCCAGCACACCGTTACCGGATGTGTTAGGGAAAAACTACATCGATCACCAGGATTTCAGCCTGCTGCCGGACACGCTCAAAACCCTGCCGCCGGTGAAACTGGACGAAAAAACGCAGTTTATTGGCATTGTTGCCTACTTCTCGGATGACCAGTCCTCCGAATGGAAGCAGATCGAACCAGTGGAAGGTACGGGCCACCAATACCGTGTGCTGGTGCATGTGCGGCAGAGCAGTATCGAAATGAAAAAAGAGGAAGACTGACGATGGCGACGATGAAAAATAAGGTGATCTGGCAAGAGGGGTTATTCGCCCTGCCGCAGCACTTCCAGCAACAGCAGCGTAATCAGGAATATCTGCTGAACCAGCGATTCAATGCACAGGCTGACTTTAGCTGGGGATTTACAGCGCTGTCAGTGAATTCAGAGTTGCTGGCACAGGGGAAGCTGATGCTCGACTTTGCGAGCGGCTGCATGCCTGATGGCACGGTATTCAGTATCCCGGAGCAGGACCAGCTTCCTTTGCCCTACCATCCTGTCGATCTGTCAAAACCCGGAAGCCATGATATCTACCTCGCGCTGCCGGTCATCAGTGATATCACCTGCGAAATTGAGAGCCGCCAGAGTGCTGGACAAAGCACGGAGCGTTACCGGCTGGCCCGCAGCGATATTCGTGATTTGCACTCAGATGATGGCGATGTCCAGCAGCTTGTTCTGGGGCAGCTGGCGCCAAAAATTGTGAGCGGCGCGGACGATCTCAGCGCGATGGTCACCCTGCCGTTATGCCGCATTCGCAGTCAGCAGCCCAATGGCGCGCTGGTGCTGGATGAGGGCTTTATCCCCACTTGTCAGGCGATTCGGGTGAGCCCTGTGCTGAACGGGTTTGCCGGGGACGTTCAGGGGCTAATCAGTAACCGCGCCAGCGAACTGGCAAAGCGCATTGGCTCGCCGGAGCAGAGCGGTATCGCCGATGTGGCAGAATTTATGATGTTGCAGATGCTGAACCGCAGCCAGATGCACTTCACCCACCGCACCCATCTGCATACGCTGCATCCGGAAACCTTTTATCTGGATCTGGTGCGTCTGCTGGGTGAGCTGATGACCTTTACCGAGAACAGCCGTCTGCCGTGTCCGGTCGATGTCTACAACCACCGGAATCTCACGCAGTCTTTTAAAACGGTGATTCTGGAGCTGCGTCGGGCGCTCAACACCGTGCTGATGCCACGGGCTCAGAACCTGCCGCTGATCTTTTCCGATGGGGTGTATATCGCCACGGTTAACGATCCGACGCTGCTGCAGTCGGGCTCATTCGTACTGGCCGTCCGCGCGCGGATGCCGCAGAACCAGATCATTCTCCAGTTCACTCAGCAGTCGAAAATCGCTGCGACCGACAAAATCCGCAATGTCGTCAGTGTCCAGGTGCCTGGCGTACCGCTGTCACCCCGCACTGCCGCACCTCGCCAGCTTCCTTATCACGATGGTTACGTCTATTTCGACCTTGATAAAGGGGCCGCGGCCTGGCAGGACGTGGCGAAAGCCGGGGCGATGGCGCTGCATATTTCCGGCACCTTCCCGGACCTGGATATGCAGCTGTGGGCGATAAGAGGTTGAGACGATGAGCGAACAGCCTGACTTTTATTCCGGCAGCAATAACTCGGTCTACTCCGAGGAAATGGGCAGTGACTTTTCGCATGAGGCTGGCGGGGAAACGTCCCATCGCCAGTACCGGCTCGCCCTGCGTGGTAACAGCCTCAACCCGATGATCGATGCGGCCACCCCGTTGCTGGGAATGGTGATGCGCGTGGCGGGGATGAACAGTCAGTCGATGCCTGAACACCTCTTTTCCAGGGTTGTGACCGACGTTCAGGCGGTGGAGCAATTGCTGCAAGAGCAGGGCTACGAGCCAGGCGTGATCGTCTCGTTTCGCTATGTGCTCTGCACATTTATTGACGAGGCGGCGCTTGGCAATGGCTGGTCGAACAAGAACGAGTGGATAAAGCAGTCCCTGCTGGTGCATTTCCATAATGAAGCCTGGGGCGGCGAGAAGGTGTTTATTCTGCTCGAACGCCTGATTCGCGAACCCAAACGCTACCAGGATTTACTCGAATTTTTGTACCTCTGTTTCTCGCTGGGTTTCCGTGGGCGCTACAAGGTTGCTGTACAGAACCAGGGCGAATTTGAACAGATATACCGCCGTCTGTATCACGTCCTTCATAAACTTCGCGGCGACGCGGCTTTCCCACTGCTACATCAGGACAAAAAAACGCGGGGAGGGCGCTATCAGCTTATGAAGCGTTTGACCATTAAACAGGTGTTGTTCGGCGGGATTGCTGTGCTGGCACTGTTTTATCTCTTCTATTTACTGCGCCTCGACAGTCAGACGCAGGACATTTTGCATCAGTTAAATAAATTACTGCGATAAGGACGTCTATGATCCAGATTGATCTTCCCGTGCTGGTAAAGCGGCTGAATCTGTTTTCCCGACAGGCGCTGGAGGCCGCTGCGGCAGAGTGTATGACCCAGCAGGCGGCGGAAATCACCGTGGCACATGTGCTCCTGCAAATGCTGTCGTCTGTTCGCAGCGATCTGCGAGTGATTGCGGAACAAGCCGATCTTGATGTGGCGACACTGCGTCAGGCGTTAACGGTCGAAAATTATGCCACCGTGCGCTCTGCGGACAGCTATCCGGCCTTCTCCCCTATGCTTGTGGAGTGGTTAAAAGAGGCCTGGCTGCTGGCTTCAACGGAAATGCAGATGAGTGAATTACGGGGCGGCGTGCTGCTGCTGGCGCTTCTGCACTCGCCGCTACGTTACGTCCCACCCGCGGCTGCCCGGCAACTGACAGCTATTAACCGCGATCGCTTGCAGCAGGATTTTTCGCAGTGGACGCGTGAGTCTGCTGAAGCCGTGATACAGGATGATGACGGAAAAGACGTCAGCGTGGCGACAGATGCCAGCGATAGCCTGCTTGCGCGTTATGCCAGGAACATGACAGAAGACGCCCGTCAGGGGCGGCTTGACCCGGTGCTGTGCCGCGACCACGAAATCGATCTGATGATCGATATTCTTAGCCGCCGCCGCAAGAACAACCCTGTCGTGGTGGGTGAGGCCGGTGTGGGTAAAAGCGCGTTAATCGAAGGGCTTGCTCTGCGCATTGTTGCAGGCCAGGTACCGGATAAACTCAAAAACACCCGCATCATGAACCTGGATCTTGGGGCGTTGCAGGCTGGAGCATCCGTCAAAGGTGAGTTTGAAAAACGCTTCAAAGGGTTGATGGCTGAAGTCATTTCATCCCCCGTTCCAGTCATTCTGTTTATTGATGAAGCGCATACGCTGATAGGTGCCGGCAACCAGCAGGGCGGGCTGGATATTTCTAACCTTCTCAAACCAGCGCTGGCGCGTGGTGAGCTGAAAACTATCGCCGCAACGACCTGGGGCGAATACAAAAAATATTTTGAGAAGGACGCTGCACTGTCGCGTCGTTTCCAGTTGGTGAAGGTCAGTGAGCCGAATGCGGCCGAAGCCACGATCATTCTCCGCGGTCTGTCGGCGGTATATGAACAATCGCATGGTGTACTGATCGACGATGAGGCACTTCAGGCGGCCGCGACGTTAAGCGAGCGCTATCTTTCCGGGCGTCAGTTACCTGACAAAGCTATCGATGTGCTGGATACCGCCTGTGCAAGGGTGGCGATTAATCTCTCTTCGCCGCCGAAAAAAATTTCTGCCCTGACGACGTTATGCCACCAGTGCGAGGCGGAAATCCGCCAGCTGGAACGCGAAATCCGTATCGGGCTACGCATCGAGACGGCGCGCCGAGATGAGGTGCAAGCGCAGTATGAGAATGCGCAGCAGGCGTTGCGAACGCTGGAGGACGCCTGGCATCAACAGCAGGCGCTGGTACAGGAGATTATTGCCCTGCGTCAGCAATTACTCACTACCGAGGAGCAAACGCTGTCTCACGCCGAGCGCCTGAAACGGCTGACGGCAGAGCTGGACGCCTTGCATAACGATCAGCTACTGGTTTCGCCCCACGTCGATAAAAAGCAGATTGCAGCGGTGATAGCCGAATGGACCGGCGTGCCGCTTAACCGGCTGTCGCAGAGCGAGATGTCGGTGATTACCGATCTTCCGCTCTGGTTGGGCGAAACCATAAAAGGCCAGCAGCTGGCGATTGCCAGTTTGCATAAACATCTGCTGACCGCCCGTGCTGACTTGCGCCGTCCCGGGCGGCCTCAGGGTGCGTTCCTGTTAGCCGGTCCGAGCGGTGTAGGCAAAACCGAAACCGTGCTGCAACTGACGGAGCTACTCTACGGCGGACGTCAGTATCTCACGACCATCAATATGTCGGAGTTCCAGGAAAAGCACACGGTTTCAAGGCTGATCGGCTCGCCTCCTGGCTACGTGGGCTACGGAGAAGGGGGCGTGCTGACCGAAGCCATTCGTCAGAAACCCTACTCGGTCGTGCTCCTTGACGAAGTAGAAAAGGCTCACCCGGACGTGCTGAATCTGTTCTATCAGGCGTTTGATAAGGGCGAAATGGCGGACGGTGAAGGCCGTCTGATTGACTGCAAAAACATTGTATTTTTCCTCACCTCCAACCTCGGTTATCAGGTGATTGTCGAACATGCTGATAACCCGGCGTTGATGCAGGACGCGTTGTATCCGGTGCTGGCAGGTTTCTTCAAACCCGCGCTGCTTGCAAGAATGGAAGTGGTGCCCTATCTGCCGCTGACCCACGAGACGCTTACCACGATTATCGCCGGAAAGCTTGCGCGACTGGACAGCGTGCTGCGTAGCCGCTTTGGTGCTGAGGTGATTATTGAACCGGAGGTGACGGATGAAATTATGCAGCGCGTCACCCGCGCCGAGAATGGCGCCAGAATGCTGGAATCCGTGATCGACGGCGAGTTGCTGCCGCCGCTGTCGCTGCTGCTGCTACAGAAAATGGCGGCCAACACCGCGATTTCCCTGATCCGACTGTCGGCCGAGAATGGCGCGTTTACCACTTGTGTGGAAGATGCGTCGTGTGACAACGAGGACAGCGATCCCTTATCTCCCCAGCCTGAGGATGGTGTCGTTATATGAGCCAGCCATGCCTTCCCTGGCTGATTGCGGCTCTGCTGGTGGGAAGCTGTGCGGGATTTGCACATGCGGAAACGGTGCCCATGTCTGATGCTCTGGTAACCCTGCAGGCGATGCAGTCCTGCCGTCAACAAACGGCAGCTCTGGAGCGTCTTGACTGCTACGACAATCTGCTCGCGCCCGTCTCGCCGGGCGGCTTCGAGGGGGCATTGGTTAAAGCGCGCTATCAGGGAGAAGCCTGGACGCTAGCCACGGAGCAGGAAAAACACCGCGACGGTAACACCACTTCATTGCTGGTCGTGCAAACGCCGGGCGAGCATCCAACCGTTGTTATCACGACCCCGGCTATCGGCAGCGTCCCGCCGCGTCCGGTACTGATGTTCAGTTGCATGGATAACATCACCCGGATGCAGGTGGCTTTGATGCATTCGCTGGATGTTCATGACATCGCGGTCACCCTGAATGCTGATGGCAGGACGTTCAACAGCCACTGGTTTGTCCGTGAGAACGGCGTGTTGCTGGAAGCCAGTCGGGGGCTGTCCGGGATTGGTGAAATCAAACAGCTGTTTAGCGCCAAAACACTGACCCTGGATACGGGGGTGGGTAGCCCCGCCGGCAAGCTGACCTTTGATATTAACGGGCTGGCACAGGCCATCGCGCCACTGCGTGATGCGTGCCATTGGGCGGGAGATTATTAATGCCTTTAGATCTGAATAATCCACAGACCTGGATTTCGCATCTGCTGGAAAATCTGCCGGGAGACAAGCTGAGTGAGAGCCTGAAAGACGATAACCCGGAGTGGGAGTTTATCGAGGGTGAGATCGTTAAACTCGGCTCGCTGGCTCATAGCCAGCTGGATATCCCGGATATTCAGCGTCGGGGGCTGGTGTTGCTGGCATGCGAAAGCAAAGATTTCCGCCTGCTGGCGCACCTGCTCAGAACCCTTCAGCATGCGGGCGATCCGCTGCTGGCGCTGCGCCTGTTGGCTCTCTATGTCGAGCACTTTTGGGCCGTTGCGGCACCGCAAAATATGGTGCATAAAAAGCGCTTTGCCGGGCAGGTCATAAAACGTTTTGACGCGGGCGTCGCAGGCTTTGCTGGCCGTGCAACCACTTCACAGCGTGACGAACTTCTGGGCGAGCTGGCAAAACTGGCGCAGTGCTGGCAGACACAGCATGCGCCTGAGCTGGCGCAGGCAACGGATGAACTCTTTGCCCTCTACCAGCGCGAGTGTCGCGACGCTTCTGCGGATACTTCCGCACGCGCTGCATTGAACGCGCCCCACGCCGCTTCGCCCGATACCCCTCCGGTCAGCACTCCTGCGATCTCTCCGGCACCGCGGGTCACCATCAACAGCCATGACGATAACGCCTGGCGCAGCACGCTGCTGGAGGTGGCCGATATTCTCTGTGAACGTCAGCCGGACTCACCGCACGGCTATCGTCTGCGACGTCACGCGATCTGGCAAACCATCACGGCTACGCCGCAGGCCGAAAGTGACGGTCGAACGCCGCTTGCGGCTATTCCGGCGGACAGGGTTGCCGATTATCAGACCCGTTTTGGCAACGCAGATTTAGCGCTCTGGTTGCAGGTCGAGAAAAGCATATTACTCGCGCCATACTGGCTGGATGGCCATTACCTCTCCGCGCAGATTGCACTGCGCCTTGGTTATCTCGCAGTGGCAGAAGCCATCCTCGACGAAGTTACCCGTTTTGTTGCGCGTCTTCCTTCGCTTTCGGCGCTGCTGTTTAACGACCGTACGCCCTTTATGAGCGAACAGACGAAGCAGTGGCTGGTTCCTGCTTCTGCCAGCCAGAGCGCATATGTCTCAGAAAACGGCGAGGAGCTACAGGCCGCCCGGATCTTGTTTGCCGATCAGGGGCTGGAAACGGCGCTGCAGTATCTGGATTCGTTGCCCGAGGGATCACCTCGCGAACAGTTCTACCGCCAGTACTCTGGAGCACAGTTAATGGAAGAGGCCGGGATGGGCAAACTCGCGCAGCAACAGTATCGGATGCTGTTCAGCGCGGGCTCACAAATGCGGCTTACAGACTGGGAACCCTCCCTGCTGGAGCAGCTTGAACATAAATTCATGGCAGAAAAGTAAGAATAAACAGGAGCTTTTGTGAGATTACCAACACCCCGACTCTTCAGCGGGCTGAAATCTGCCCTCAGACCGGCCATGCCTCGCTTTAAGGTTTCCGCCTTTTGGTTACTGGTGCTGGCGTGGATTTTTCTACTGGTATGGATCTGGTGGAAAGGCCCGACATGGACACTCTACGAAGAGCACTGGCTGCAGCCGCTGACCCGCCGTTGGCTGGCGACAGCCGTATGGGGATTTATCGCGCTGGCATGGCTCACCATAAGGGTGATGAAACGTCTGCAACAGCTTGAGCGACAGCAGAAACAGCAGCGTGAGGAAACTCAGGATCCGATAAGCGTGGAGCTGAATGCTCAGCAGCGCTACCTCGATCGCTGGCTACTGCGCCTGCAACGCCATCTCGACAGCCGTCGATATCTCTGGCAACTGCCGTGGTATATGGTTATCGGCCCTGCAGGAAGTGGCAAAACCGCGCTGCTTCGCGAAGGCTTTGCCTCGGATATTATTTATACTCCGGAAACGGCACGCGGCGCCGAACAGCGGCTGTATCTCACGCCTCACGTCGGAAAACAGGCGGTCATTTTTGACGTCAGCGGCTCACTCTGTGAGCAGCCTGAGGCGGATGGGCTGCACCGCCGTTTATGGGAGCATATGCTTGATTGGCTGGTTCAGAAACGCGCCCGCCAGCCCCTCAACGGTCTTATTCTGACTCTCGATTTTCTCGATCTCCTGACGGCTGATAAGCGCCGCCGTGAATACCTCTTGCAGATGTTACGGAGCCGTTTACAGGATGTACGCCAGCACCTTCATTGCCAGCTGCCGGTGTATGTCGTCCTCACCCGGCTCGATTTGTTACATGGATTTGCAGCGCTATTTCAGTCGCTGGATAAACAGGGGCGCGACAGCATCCTTGGGGTGACGTTTACGCGTGGTGCCCATGAGAGTGACGACTGGCGTGCCGAGCTGGACAGCTTCTGGAAGGTATGGGGCGATCTGATTAATCATGCTCTGCCAGATCTCATGCTGGCGCAGAGCCATGACCGCAGCTCGCTGTTCAGTTTTGCTCGTCAGATGCAAGGGAGTCTGGCTCCTCTTGTTGCACTGCTTGACGGCTTGCTGGACGGCGAAAACATGGACGTTATGCTGCGCGGTGTCTATCTCACGTCGTCGCTGCAACGTGGCCAGATGGATGACATCTTTATGCAGTCCGCAGCCCGTCAATACGGTCTTGGGAGTAGTCCACTCAGCGCCTGGCCGCTGGTGGATACAGCCCCCTATTTTACCCGTAATTTGTTCCCACAGGTGCTGCTGGCGGAGCCAAACCTGGCGGGCGAAAGCCATGCCTGGCTTATCAACGCTCGCCGTCGCCTGACGATTTTCTCTGTCGCAGGCGGCGCGGGAGTGATACTGCTGATAACAGGCTGGCATCATTATTACAATGCCAACTACGCCTCAGGCATTCAGGTGCTGAAGCAGGCGAAAGCCTTTATGGCCGTGCAACCTCCGCAGGGTATGGATGAGTATGGCAATCTGCAATTGCCTCTGCTTAATCCTGTACGCGATGCCACTTTGGCCTACGGCGACTGGGGCGACCGCAGCCGTCTGGCGGATTTGGGTCTGTATCAGGGCAGACGTATTGGTCCCTATGTGGAGCAGACCTATCTGCAATTGCTTGAGCAGCGCTATCTGCCTTCTTTGTTGAACGGTCTGGTCAAAGAGATGAATTCGGCGCCAGCTGAAAGCGAGGAGAAACTCGCCATCCTGCGAGTGATCCGCATGCTGGAAGACAAAAGCGGGCGCAGCAATGAAGTGGTGAAGCAATATATGGCGAAGCGCTGGAGTGAAAAATTCCACGGTCAGCGTGATATCCAGGTGCAGCTAATGTCCCATCTCGACTATGCGCTGGAGCATACCGACTGGCATGCTGAGCGGGAGAAGGGTGATAGCGATGCTATCAGTCGATGGACGCCCTATGGCAGTTCTGTTGCTGGTGCGCAAAAAGAACTCAGCAAACTTCCGGTATACCAGCGCGTTTATCAAAGCCTGAAAACGCGTGCGCTGGGCGTGTTACCTGCAGATTTGAACCTGCGCGATCAGGTAGGGCCAAGCTTTGAGCGGGTGTTTACCTCGGCTGACGATAACAAGCTGATCGTTCCGCAGTTCCTCACCCGCTATGGCTTGCAGAGTTACTTTGTGAAACAGCGCGACGAACTGGTAGAACTCACAGCGATGGACAGCTGGGTTCTGAACCTCACCCGCAGCGTTAAGTACAGCCAGGCAGACAGGACGGAAATTCAGCGTCAGCTTACGGAACAATATCTCAGCGATTACACCGCCACCTGGCGGGTTGGAATGGATAACCTTAATGTCCGCGATTATGAATCTATCGCGCAGCTGACGGGTGCGCTGGAGCAGGTGATCAGTGGCGATCAGCCCCTCCAACGGGCGTTGACGGCTCTGCGCGACAACACCCAACCCGCAGTCCTCTCAGAAAAGCTCTCCGATAAAGAGCGGGAAGAGGCGCTGGCTGAGCCGGATTACCGTCTGCTGACCCGTCTCGGGCATGAATTTGCGCCGGAAAACAGCGCGCTGGCGATGCAGAAAGAGAAAGAAAGCACGATGCAGGCGGTCTATCAGCAATTAACGGAACTGCATCGTTATCTGCTGGCAATCCAGAATGCGCCGGTCCCCGGAAAATCGGCGCTCAAAGCGGTACAGCTTCGGCTGGATCAGAACAGCAGCGACCCGATTTTTGCCACCCGTCAGATGGCTAAAACGCTGCCCGCGCCGCTTAACCGCTGGGTGGGTAAACTCGCTGACCAGGCCTGGCATGTGGTGATGGTGGAAGCCGTTCACTACATGGAAGTGGACTGGCGCGACACCGTAGTGAAACCCTTCAACGAACAGCTGGCGAACAACTATCCGTTCAATCCGGGTGCGCAGCAGGACGCCTCACTGGATGCCTTTGAACGTTTCTTTAAACCGGATGGCGTGCTGGACGCGTTTTATCAGCAGAATCTGCGTCTGTTTATGGAAAACGACCTCAGCCTGGAAGACGGTGACAGTGCGGTGATCATCCGTGAGGATATCCGCCAGCAACTGCAAGCAGCACAAAAAATTCGCGATATTTTCTTCAGCAAACAGAACGGCTTAGGTGCGAAATTTGCGGTAGAGACCGTGTCATTATCCGGCAACAAACGCCGCAGCGTGCTGAATCTCGATGGCCAGTTAGTGGATTACAGCCAGGGGCGCAATTACACCGCGCATCTGGTGTGGCCGAACAATATGCGTGAAGGCAATGAAAGCAAACTGACGCTTATCGGCACAAGCGGCAATTCCCCTCGCAGCATCAGCTTCAGCGGTCCGTGGGCTCAGTTCCGCCTGTTCGGGGCGGGGCAGCTAACGGGTGTGCAGGACGGTACGTTCAGCGTGCGCTTTACCGTGGACGGCGGGGCAATGGTTTATCGCGTACACACGGATACGGAGGACAATCCATTCGCAGGTGGGTTGTTCAGTCAGTTCGAGTTACCGGACACGCTGTACTAAGGAGGCAGGGATGAATAATGACGTACTCACACAGACCATCGTTACCGGCAGCGATCCTCGTGATCTGCCTGAGTTCAGCGCAATCCGGGAGGAGATTAATAAAGCTAATCATCCGTCACAGCCGGAGCTGAACTGGCGGCTGGTGGCGTCTCTGGCATTGTCGATTTTCAAAACCAACGGTGTAGATCTGCATACGGCGACCTACTTCACCCTGGCGCGAACCCGCACTCAGGGCCTGGCAGGCTTTTGTGAGGGCGTGGAACTGCTGGCGGCGATGATTTGCCACGAGTGGGACAAATTCTGGCCGCAGGGTGGTACAGCACGTACCGAAATGCTCGACTGGCTGAATATTCGCACCGGCAATATTCTGCGACAGCAAATGTCCTTCGCGCCAGTCGATCTGCCACTGCTGTATCGCGCGGAACGTGCGTTGCAGCTCATCTGCGACAAACTCCAGCAGGTGGAGCTTAAGCGTCAGCCACGCGTTGAGAATCTGCTCTATTTTGTGCAGAACACGCGTAAACGGCTGGAGCCGCAGCCTAAGAGCATTGCCGAAACCCAGACGCAGAACACGGTCAGAACTTTGGTTTACGCGCCGGAGAGCATCTCGTCAGCTTCGACAGACGCGATGCCTCCGCTGCCCGAACTGCCGAAAATCACGGTGGCGGTGCGCAGTCCGGCAAAAAAAACGGGCAGCGCGATTAAAGGGTTTATTGCAGGTATCGCCTGTAGCGCAGCGATCGTCGCTGCGCTCTGGTGGTGGCAGTTTTACCCGTCGCAGCAGATCCTTTCGCAGGTTAAGGACAGCGGGCCAGGAGCCGCATCGCTATGGCTGGTTTCGCCCATGCTGGATACCTATCAGCATCGCCTGCAACAACAGTCAGAGACCTCCGCACTGCAGCCGCTGGAAACAGGAATGCTGATGGCTCGCACTGCGAGTAGCCGCTGGCCGGAGAGTCAGCAGCAGCAAAAGGCTACCGCGTGGTGGGATGAGACGGTGAAAACACGCGCTAGCAGCAGCCCGCAGCTCCGGGGCTGGCTGCAGACGCGACAGGATTTACGCGCCTTTGCTGATCTGGTGATGAAACGTGAAAAGGAGGGGCTGACACTCTCCTACATTAAAAATGTGGTCTGGCAGGCAGAGCGAGGGCTAGGTGAGGAAACTCCTCTGGAGTCCCTGCTGACGCAATATCAGGATGCCCAGATGCAGGGGCAGAATACGCAGGCGCTGGAAACAGAAATTAACGAGCGGCTGGAGGGCGTAGCAAGCCGCTGGCTGTTGCTAAAAAATCATTCTCTGCCTGAAACGGCAGCCAACGAAACCAGTGCCGGGAAATAATCCGGACCCGAGGAACTTATTATGGCAAATCTTGTTTATCTAACTCTTAACGGTGAACTTCAGGGGCTGATCTCGGCTGGCTGTTCTTCGCTGGACTCCATTGGCAATAAGGCGCAATTAGCGCACACGGATCAGATTATGGTGCTGGCGCTTAAACACGGCCTGACCAGGGCGCAGAATGTTAACCATCTCGCATTAAGCATTCAGAAGCCGGTAGATAAATCATCCCCTTTACTGAGTAAGTCCATTACTGAAAATGAGTGTCTGACATGCGATTTTGAATATTATCGCACTAACCGTTTTGGTATTAATGAGTTGTATTACAAAGTGAAACTGATTAAGGCCCGCATCTCAAGCATACATAGTGAGTTGCCGCACACTATTAACAACAGTCAGGGCCAGCCAGAAGAGTCGGTATCCTTCACTTATGAAAGTATTACCCAGGAACACTGCATAGCGGGAACCAGTGCATATAGCTTGTGGGAGGAAAGAATTTTTTAACAAAATTGAAATTGGGTATATTAGTCGCGTGGCCTTGTGAAACTCAAGGCTGTTGTCATATTATAAAAATATCTATTCTTCTATCTTGTTATTATGGCGGGATTGTTTTTATCAGTCTTTTATCAGAGGGTTGGAGATATTTATAATTTTACCTGCCGCCGAAAATTTCTGGCGGCAGATATAGCCTGTCTACTGATAACGATTCACCAGATCTTTAACCATTAACGCGTACGTTCTTTGCTTAAGCTGAGATACCTGTTGGTCGGTGGTATCAATAATTTCTTTCTTGTTAGTCTTAGGGATCGTAATGTTGTATTCATAATTGACCGGTGACCAGGTCGCCCATTCGCCCGTCGCCACATCCACTAGCGTGAAACGCACCAGGTAACGCAGTGAAGTCGCTTCTGTTAGTTTTTCGTTTTTGTAATCCGACCAGATTGTGTTTTTTGTTGTCGGATCATATTTTCCTGACTGCAGGAGATCCTGATAAACGATGATGGCTTTCTGATGGCCTTTTGCAGCAATATATCGAAGTGCCTGCATCCAGTTCATGTTTTCTGCAATCGTTGCTTCACTGTTCTCATCTTTTTCTTTGTTACAGGAAACCACTTTCTGTCTGTCAGGAATGCCGGAAAAAGTTGCCACGGAATAATATTGACTCATCTCCTGCTGCATAAGCGTCTCTGGTGCACGACTGCCGGACTGTACGAGAATAACTTTTGAATTGAGTGGCACCCGGAATTCATCTTCCTCAAGCGCAGCCTGAATATCCTCTTCAGAAACCGCAAGCGTCGTTTCATTGCCAAAAATATCTTTGTCCGTCAGCTGTAGGGAAGCGCTTTTACTGGTGGCGCTCTCCTTTCCCGTGGTCCCCGTTTTCTTTGCATCAATAGGGGAGTGTGGCGCGCAACCCGATAGAAAATAGGCTGACGCGCAGAAGAGTGCTATTGTCCTGAAATTCATGTCTTCGTTCCCTGATTTACAATGAAATTATGTGGCGGTGATATTTTACTGATTATATACCTGTGACAGGGCAGGATAAAACATAATATATATTCATGTGCTCAATATATTTATTTTGCGGGGTTTTTTTATTATGGCCTTAAATATTATTGATTCTTACCAGTGTGAAAATTACTCATTGCACCACCAGGGGCGGCAAATGACGCCTGTTCTTCGCCAGTGGGGTGACTTCGCGCCCGCGGGATGCATCCGTTTCCATACCCGGCATCGATCAGCCGATGATAGGCATTGATAGATAGCGCCAACATGGCTGCGTGAACTTGAAAGGAATGGGGGTTGATCGACCAAGATGGGGGCTTCTAAACCCCAGAAAGCAAAAAACCAGCCCTAAGGCTGGTTTTTCTAAATAGTGGTGCCCGGACTCGGAATCGAACCAAGGACACGGGGATTTTCAATCCCCTGCTCTACCGACTGAGCTATCCGGGCAACGGGGCGCATTAAACCCGATTGGGGCCCTTCCGTCAACGAAATTTATCGATTTCGCAACGGACTGCACACTCTCTCACCAGTTTGCTGGCAACTTAGGCAAAAAAGTGGGTCCACAGCGCGGAGAGCGGCATGGCGAGCACCAGCGCGGGGAGCATATTCACCACCGCAAACATCTTAATGCCACAGATGCGAAGCCCCGTAGCCAGCAGCAGCAGGCCGCCCACGGCGGTGAAGTCGGCCATCATCGCTGGTGTCGTTAACGGGAGAATCAGCGCGGCACAGGTGGCGAGCGCCAGCTGAATCATCAGCATCGGCACACAGATCGCGGCGACGGCAATCCCGAGCGTAGTAGCGAAGATGGTGGCGGTAAAGAAGTCGAGAAAAGCCTTGGCGATCAGAATGCTGGGGTCGCCAGTCATCCCTTCCTGCATCGAGCCAAAAATCCCCGTGCCGCTGGCGCAGAACAGAATAATGATCGCCACATAGTTCTGAATAAACGTCTCATGGGAACCGCTAGCCACTTTCCCCGGGCGGGAGATGAGATTTTTGGCTTTACTCACGGCACCATTAATCCCTTTCTCCAGATAGCAAAACTCACCTATCAGCGCGCCGAGCAGCGTCGCCAGCACCATCACAGGTAAATTGGCGCATTTGATAACCAGCAAAATACCGATTCCGAGGGATGCCAGTCCAAAGATGGAGGGCATCGAAGTGCGAATACGTTCAGGTAATCTCTGGCTTAATACCGCGCCCAGCACGCCACCCAGCAGTACGGCTCCGGCATTGATAAAGGGTCCAATAACCAAAATACACTCCCGCTATTTAATCATTGATCTTGCATTATTATTACATGATGGAGGCCATAAGCTGCCTGCTTTCCCACAGAGAAGTGCATAAAGTTTGTTTCTTGCACCTCAAAATGAAAGGTGACATTATTGCGCGAATTTTCCCCTCCTGTCTGGATTTCTTCTCCCCTTGAAACGGGTATTTACGCCTATGAAATCACTAAAAATTGCCGTCAGCCATGAGCTGGTGTCTGCGCTGTCCACTCACCGGGAAAAGGTGACGCTGGATAACACCGATTTTACGGACGTGGCGGCAGTCGTCATGACGTTGGCCGAAAGCCGCAGCGGTATTCTCGCGTTACTGAAACGTACGGGATTCCAGATTCCGGTATTCATCTTCTCGCAAGAGCCAGATGTCGCGCCAGACGGTGTTACCGGTGTGATTAGCGGTAAAGCGCAGGAGTTCCTGGAACTGGAAGCAGCAGCCTGTGGCTATGAAGAGAACTTGCTGCCACCCTTTTTTGACACCCTGAGTCAGTATGTGGCGATGAACAACAGCACCTTCGCCTGCCCGGGTCATCAGCATGGTGCCTTTTTCAGGAAGCACCCGGCAGGGCGTCAGTTCTTCGACTTTTTTGGTGAGAACGTTTTTCGTGCGGATATGTGCAATGCAGACGTCAAACTCGGGGATCTGCTTATTCATGAAGGTTCTGCCAAAGATGCACAAAAGTTCGCGGCAAAAGTCTTTAACGCGGATAAAACCTACTTTGTGCTTAACGGAACGTCTGCCGCCAATAAAGTGGTCACCAATGCGCTGCTGACGCGCGGCGATCTGGTGCTGTTCGACCGCAACAACCACAAATCTAACCACCATGGGGCGCTGATTCAGGCGGGAGCCACACCGGTGTATCTGGAAGCCGCGCGTAATCCGTTTGGCTTTATCGGCGGCATCGACGAGCACTGTTTTGACGATGCTTACCTGCGTGAAATGATCCGCGACGTGGCGCCCGATAAGGCCCAGGATGCGCGTCCATTCCGACTGGCGGTGATCCAGCTCGGCACCTACGATGGCACGATCTACAATGCCCGTCAGGTGATCGACAAGATCGGCCACCTGTGCGACTACATTCTGTTTGACTCCGCCTGGGTCGGTTACGAGCAGTTTATCCCGATGATGGCCGACAGCTCGCCGCTGTTACTGGAACTGAACGAGAACGATCCTGGAATATTTGTGACCCAATCGGTGCACAAGCAGCAGGCCGGGTTCTCGCAAACGTCGCAGATCCATAAAAAGGATAATCATATTCGTGGCCAGGCGCGATTCTGCCCGCACAAGCGCCTGAACAATGCGTTTATGCTGCACGCCTCTACCAGCCCGTTTTATCCGCTGTTTGCCGCGCTGGATATCAACGCCAAAATCCATGAAGGGGAGAGCGGACGCAGGCTGTGGGCGGAGTGCGTTGAGCTTGGCATCGACGCGCGCAAGGCGATTATTGCCAACTGCAAGATGATCAAACCCTTTATTCCACCGGTGGTGGCGGGGCGTCCGTGGCAGGATCATCCGACGCACGCCATTGCCAGCGAGCGTCGATTCTTCAGCTTTGAACCGGGCGCGAAATGGCACGGTTTTGAAGGCTATGCTGACGAGCAGTATTTTGTCGATCCTTGCAAACTGCTGCTAACCACGCCGGGCATCGACCCACAAACCGGTGATTACACGGATTTCGGCATCCCCGCCACGATCCTCGCTCACTACCTGCGTGAAAACGGCATCGTGCCGGAGAAGTGCGATCTAAACTCGATTCTGTTCCTGCTGACCCCCGCTGAAAGTGCGGAGAAGATGGCGCAACTGGTGGCGATGCTGGGGCAGTTTGAGCAGCATATCGAAGACGACACGCCGCTTGCCGAGGTCCTGCCGACCATCTTCAACAAGTATCCGGTCCGCTATCGTGACTATTCGATTCGCGACCTTTGTCAGGAGATGCACGATCTGTACGTCAGCTTCAACGTTAAAGATCTGCAAAAAGCGATGTTCCGCAAAGCGAGCCTGCCTGCGGTAGTGATGAATCCGCAGGATGCCAACCAGGCCTACATTCGTGGCGACGTGGAACTGGTGCGCATCAGCGAAGCCGAAGGGCGCATTGCGGCCGAAGGCGCGCTGCCGTATCCGCCGGGTGTGCTGTGCGTGGTTCCGGGGGAAGTGTGGGGCGGAGCGGTGCAGCGCTATTTCCTGGCGCTGGAAGAGGGCGTGAATCTGCTGCCAGGCTTCTCGCCAGAACTCCAGGGCGTGTACAGCGAGAAGGATGCCGACGGGATCAAGCGCTTGTACGGGTATGTGTTGAAGTAGATTTTTCCTCTCCCTTTCGGGGGTGGGGAGCGTGATATCAGGCCGGGTAGGCGTAAGCGCCATCCGGCCTCTTTCACTCCACATTTCGCCGATACATCCGCCGCGGATGGCCAATCTTCCCGTAGAGCATCTCCACGCTCAAAAAACCCGCTTCCACACAGTGTTCCAGATAGCGCCGCGTGGTGGTTTTGCTTAATCCCGTCTCGTTAACCACCTCGTCGACGGAAAAACAGTGTGTCGCTTTGTCGTTGAATAGCGTTTGTACCCGCGCCAGAGTGTTCTCTTCGATTCCTTTGCTGCCGTTATCCTGACGGTAGTTTTTGGCCTGCAGCTGATACAGCGAATCGACGTTTTGCTGATCGACAATCTTCCAAACCCGCTGCTGCTCCGCAAACTGCACGAAGCGTTCCAGAGACTGGCTCAGCCGCTTCCACGACACCGGTTTCAAAATGTAGTCGAATGCGCCGTTGCGGATCGCGAGGCTACAGGTGTCCATATCGCTGGCCGCGGTAATGAAAATCACCGAGCAGTTGGCGTGCACCAGTAGAGGATTGCTGATCAAGGTGATGCCTTTGCCGTCGGGCAAATAGTTATCCAGTAAAATCAGCTGTGGTTGCAGGCTGGAAAGCAGGGACTGCGCCTCGGCGAGGGATGACGCGATACCCACCAGTCTGAGGCGCGGATGTTTGCTAATCAGCTCTGCGTGAAGTTGTGCCAGCTCGTTCTCATCTTCAACGATCAGTACGTCGATATGTTCATGTTGCATAGTCAGTCTCTTCCAGTTCCTGAACAGGGCGCGGGGGAGTGCCCGTGGCGGGAATAAACAGCGAGAAAATAGCGCCCCGGGGCGTGTTATCGGCAACCTCAATGGAGCCGCCAGCCTGGGTGACATAACTGTCGATCAGGTACAGGCCGATACCGTGATCGCCACGCGTTTTGGTGGTGATACCGCGCTCAAAGATCCGCTCGCGGATCTCAGGCCGGATGCCGACGCCGCGATCCGCCACTTCAATAATCAGCTCCCGATCGTTGAGTTTAATCAGCACTTCCACCGGATCGTGGGGGAGCGGGGAACGCTGGGTCGCTTCGATGGCGTTATCGAGCAGATTACCGATGATAGAAATCAGCTCTGCTTCCAGCAGCGGAGCGAAAGGCTTGTCCATCCGGCAGGCGGGATCGAAGTTTAGCTCGACGCCTTTCTCACGCGCCCGCGCCGCTTTCCCCAGCAACAGGCCGCACAGGGTCGGCGAGCTAAAGCGAGAGGAGATAAAGTCCAGTAGCTCCTGGGCATGTTCTGATTGCGCCTGAATGTAGCCAATCGCCTCTTCGTAGCGCCCCATATGCAGCAGCCCGGAGAGCGTCGTCATGCGGTTCAACTGCTCGTGGCGCATGATCCGCAGGTTATCGACGTAGCGTTTTACCTGGCTCAACTGGGCGCTCAGGGAGTCGATCTCGTTGCGATCGCGGAAGGTGATCACCCAGCCCTGAAGGGAATCCTCCAGCATGATCCGCACGCGACTGGCGATCACCGTCAGATCGTTAAAGCGGCAGATCTCATCGTGAGTATCCTTCGCCAGCATGGTCTGGGGGGTAAAAAACGCCACCGGGGCGATCACCTGGCTAATTGGCTGCCCGCGCAGTTCCCGCGCCGGTTGCGGCAAACCGAGAAGCGTGCGCGCCGCCTGGTTGATCACTTCGATCCGATAGTTATCGTCGATGGCGATCACCCCTTCGTAGATCGACTCCATCATTGCCTTTTGCTGGCGCACCAGCAGGCCGATCTCACGCGGCTCAAGAGAGAAAATCTGTTTCTTAATACTGCGGGTGAAAAACCACGAGAAGACGAACAGGGCGATCAGCAGCAGCACCGCAGCGATCAGGATGTTCACCACTTTGCTCACGGTAATGGTGTCGAGGTAACTGGTGAGATACCCCACGGAGACAATCCCTACCACCTGCCCGGCATCGTTGAAAATTGGCGCTTTACTGCGCAGGGAAATCCCTAAACCCCCTTTGCGGATGGTGGTGGTGCTTTTCCCGTGGAGCACGGCGTCGTTATCCCCGCCGACCAGCGTTTTACCGATGCGGTCTTCAAACACCGAATGAAACAGATGCAACCCTTTATTATCACCAATGACAATAAAACTGGCATCGCTGTGGGAGGCTATTTGGTGCATAAAATCATGGATGGCTTTGATATCCTTTTCTTCCACCTCTTTACGCAGATTAGGAATAAGCGCAATCTCCTCCGCCTGTATTTTGGCGCGCGTGCTCATTTCCTGATATAGCTGTCTGCCGACGTCGACATAATAATATCCGCCCAGTAATGCAAACAGCACTGAGAAAAAGACGACCAGCGAAATAAATAGCTTTATCTGAAACGACACTTTCATGACTATCACGCAGGGTATCAATGGGTTTTGCCAATATATCATCTTTTCCCGGCCTGATGCGGGCTTTGCCCGAAACTTGTGATCCCTTGCACAGCGCGACCAGCAAAAGAAAATGTCAAAATCAGGCTTATCTTAAGGCTAATTTAATCAATGTTATTTGTTTGTACATTCCGGAAAAGAAACCATAAAAACCACGGCAATAAATAAGGTGTTAATCACATTAAATAAAAGAAACCATTAAAACCATAGAGGCCATAAAAACTTCGGTTTTAATATGCCTTTCCTCACATAAAGTAAGCCTTTGTGACTCTAAGCTGAACGCACAAATAACCAAGAGGCTTAATTATGAGCACTACTGACGATTCTTTCTCTGTTACCCACGACCCGATTGAAATTCAGAGGCCGTCGCTTAAAGAGCGCTGGTGGCACATTATGGATACCTGGAAAGTCGGGATCATTCCCCTGCCGCTGTTTGTGTTAGCCGGTGCGTTGATCGCCGTGGATTGTCTGGGCGGTAAACTGCCGAGCGATATCGTGGTGATGGTCGCCACGCTGGCGTTCTTCGGTTTTGCCTGCGGTGAGTTCGGCAAGCGTCTGCCGATTGTCGGCAAACTCGGCGCGGCGGCAATTTGCGCCACCTTTATTCCGTCAGCGATGGTGTACTACGGTCTGCTGCCGGATGTGGTGGTCGAGTCCACGACCAAGTTCTACAAATCCACCAACATTCTTTATCTCTACATCTGCTGCATCATTGTCGGCAGCATCATGAGCATGAACCGCACGGTGCTGATTCAGGGCTTCCTGCGCATTTTCTTCCCGATGCTGTGCGGTGAAATTGTCGGCATGATCGTCGGGATGGGCGTCGGCATGGCGCTCGGCCTTGAGCCGTTCCAGATCTTCTTCTTTATCATTCTGCCGATCATGGCGGGCGGCGTCGGTGAAGGGGCGATCCCGCTCTCCATCGGTTACGCCACGCTGCTGCACATGGATCAGGGCGTTGCCCTTGGCCGTGTGCTGCCGATGGTCATGCTTGGCGGCTTAACCGCCATCATCATCTCCGGCTGCCTGAACCAGCTCGGCAAACGCTATCCGCACCTCACGGGTGAAGGCCAGCTGATGCCAAACCGCGCCAATGCAGACGCCAGTGTGTCGCAATCGGCCTTCTCCGGCAAAGCGGATGTGACCACCATTGCCTCCGGTGCGCTGCTGGCGGTGCTGCTCTATATGCTGGGCATGCTCGGTCATAAGCTGATTGGCCTGCCTGCTCCGGTTGGCATGCTGTTTGTGGCGGTGCTGGTTAAGCTCTGCAACGGTGCCTCTCCACGCCTGCTGGAAGGTTCGCAGGTGGTGTACAAATTCTTCCAGACCTCCGTGACCTACCCGATTCTGTTTGCCGTTGGCGTGGCGATCACCCCATGGCAAGAGCTGGTGAACGCTTTCACTGTGAGCAACCTGCTGGTGATTGTCAGCACCGTCTCGGCGCTGGTGGCCACCGGGTTCTTCGTCGGTAAAAAGATTGGTATGCACCCAATTGATGTCGCCATCGTCTCCTGCTGTCAGAGCGGGCAGGGCGGTACGGGTGACGTGGCGATTCTGACCGCAGGCAACCGTATGAGCCTGATGCCGTTCGCCCAAATTGCTACCCGAATTGGCGGCGCGATTAACGTCTCTATCTCGCTACTGGTTCTGGGCAACTTCCTCGTCTAAGTCTTCAGGAAAGAACAATGAAACTCGCAAGTTTTCTGTATCAGGGTAAACGCAGCTACGGCATCGTGCAGGCCGAAGGTGTGGTGGATTTAGGTCGCCGTCTGGGCGATCGCTACAGCGACCTCAAGGCGCTGTTGCAGGGCAACGGCCTGGCGGATGCCACGCGCTATCTCAACGATGTTGCAGATATCCCGATGAGCGCCATCACCTTTTTGCCGGTGATTGAGCAGCCGGAAAAAATCCTCTGCGTGGGGATGAATTACGCCGACAAGCGCAAAGAGTTTGACCAGCACAACCCGGCGCCGACGCTGTTCGTCCGCTTTGCCGATTCCCAGACCGGGCATAACTCACCGGTATTAAAACCGCGCCACTCGTGCGAATTCGACTACGAAGGTGAGCTTGCGGTGATCATCGGCAAAGGCGGCGAGAACATCCGTCGCGAAGAGGCCCTTAGTCACGTCGGCGGTTACAGCTGCTACATGGACGGTTCCGCCCGCGACTGGCAGCACACCTGGTTCACCGCCGGGAAAAACTGGCGGCAGACCGGAGCGTTTGGCCCGTGGATGGCGACAGCCGATGAGATCCCGGACCCGCACCAGTTGGCAATCCGCACCTGGCTCAATGGCCGCATGGTGCAGGAAGACAACACCAGCAGCATGATCCACAAAGTCGCGGAGCTGATCGAGTACATCAGTACTTTTACCCGTCTCAGCCCGGGTGACGTGATCATCACCGGCTCGCCGGGTGGCGTCGGCAAAAAACGTACTCCACCGCTGTTTATGCAGGAGGGCGATCGCATTGAGGTTGAGATCGAAAACATCGGTCATCTGAGCAATGTGATTATGGAAGCACCCGCGCAAACCCTGGCGGCAGCGCACTGATCAAGGCGGCAGCATGCACTCGCAACTCCCTATCGACTTTCGTCAGACGATCGTCGCGCAACACCCGGAACGCTTAAGCCAGATCCGTTATCTGCTGGCGGACAGCGGCCTGGGGCTGGATAACGACATTACGCTGTTTATAGAGGCCTGGTCCGGTTCACAGCTGGTGGGATGTGCGGGGCTGGCTGCCAACGTCATCAAGTGCGTGGCGGTGGATGAAAAGCTGAGGGGCGCGAATCTCAGCGCCCGCCTGCTGGCGGAAGTGGAAAATGCCGCGCTGGCGCGTGGCCATTTTCATCTCTTTCTCTGCACCCGCCCGTGCAATAAAGAGCGCTTCGCCCGCAGCGGTTTCTGGCCGATTGCCCAGAGCGGCAATAACGCCGTGCTGCTGGAGAACACCCCACAGGGGATCGAGCGCTACTGCCGCTCGCTGCAGCGCAGCCGCAGATGCGGGGAGACGATTGGCGCGATTGTGATGAACGCCAATCCGTTCACCCTCGGCCATCGTCATCTGGTGGAACAGGCGGCGAAGCAGTGTGACTGGCTGCACCTCTTTGTGGTGCGCGAGGACGCATCGTTCTTCCCGTTCTGCGCCCGTCTGGAGATGGTGCGCGCCGGTGTGGCACATCTGCCGAATGTCTCGGTGCATGAGGGATCGCAGTACATCATCTCCCGCGCCACGTTCCCGGCCTATTTCCTTAAAGAGAGCGGCAAAGTGCAGCAGGCGTGGAGTGAAATCGACGTGCTGATCTTCCGCGACTTTATCGCCCCTGCGCTGGGGATCACCCATCGTTTTATCGGCTCGGAGCCGTTTTGCGACATCACCCGCCAGTACAACCAGACGCTGCATCAGCTGCTGGCCCCGGCGATCGAAGTAGTGGAGATGCCGCGCATCAAGGTAACAGGCAACGCCATTTCGGCGTCAGAAGTGCGCCGCTTGCTCAAAACACAGCAGTTTTCTCGTATTCGGGAGATTGTCCCGGAATCCACTTTCGCGCATCTCAAAGCGCACTACGTGAAAGATCACGCGCGCGCGGAAGTCGCATAACTATCAGGAATTTATCATGAATATTGTAAGGGAGGCGCTGGCCGGAACGCAGGAGTCCAGCGACCTGATGGTGAAAATCGCCCCCGCCGACGGCGAGCTGGAGATTGTCATCCACAGTGAAGTGATTAAGCAGTTTGGCGAGCAAATTCGCCAGGTGGTCGACGAAACGCTGCGCGCCATGGATGTGCGCCAGGGGTTAATTATCGTTGAGGATAAAGGTGCGCTGGACTGTGTGATCCGCGCCCGCCTGCAGAGTGCGGTGATCCGCGCTTCAGACTCGCAGCAGATCGACTGGAGCAAAATGTCATGAACAAACTCCGTCGCAGTATGCTGTTTTTACCCGGCGCCAACGCCGCCATGCTCTCAACCGCGTTTATCTATCGTCCGGACTCCATCATGTTTGACCTCGAAGACGCCGTGGCCCTGCGCGAAAAAGACACTGCGCGGCTGCTGGTCTTCCATGCGCTGCAGCACCCGATGTATCAGGATATCGAAACCGTGGTGCGTATTAATCCGCTGAGCACGCCGTTTGGCCTGCTGGATCTGGAAGCGGCGGTTCGTGCGGGCGTGGATGTGATCCGCCTGCCGAAAACTGATACCCCGGAAGATATCTTTGAGCTGGAAGGCCATCTGGAACGCATTGAGCGCGAGTGCGGTCGCGAAGTCGGTTCTACCCGCGTGATGGCGGCGATTGAATCGGCGATTGGCGTGATTAACGCCGTGGCCATAGCCCGCAGCTCACCGCGCCTGATCGGCATTGCGCTGGCGGCGTTTGACTATGTGATGGATATGCAAACCGAACGCGGCGACGGCACCGAGCTGTTCTACGCCCGCTGCGCCGTGCTGCACGCCGCACGCGCCGCCGGGATCGACGCCTTCGACGTGGTGTGGTCGGACGTAAACGACGAAGCCGGGTTCCTGCGCGAGGTCAATCTGATCCGCAAAATGGGCTTTAACGGCAAATCCCTGATTAACCCGCGCCAGATCGACCTGCTGCATAACGCCTACGCGCCGACGCAGCAGGAAGTGGATCACGCAAAATTAGTGATTGAAGCGGCAGAAGAGGGCGAACGCAACGGCCTGGGCGTGGTGTCGCTCAACGGCAAAATGGTGGATGCGCCGATTATTAACCATGCGCAAATGGTGCTGGAACGCGCGGCTGCTTCCGGCGTGCGTCGCTAAGGATGACACAATGAATCAGACAGAACTGCTCCACCTGAACTTCCCTCATCTGCGGGAACTTAAATCTTTTGATACCGCCCACAGTGCCACGCCTTGGCTGGCGGATGTCGACGCCAAACACCGCCGCAAACTGTGCGAAACCCTGGAAGAGGCGGTGAAGCGCAGCGGTTTGCAGGACGGGATGACCATTTCGTTCCACCATGCGTTTCGCGAAGGCGACCGGGTCATCAACAACGTGGTCGCGCTGCTCGCGCACATGGGCTTTAAAAACCTGACCCTGGCGTCCAGCTCCCTGATGACCTGCAACGATGCGCTGATCGAACATATCAAAAACGGTGTAATTACCCGTATTTATACCTCCGGGATGCGCGGCAAACTGGCGGATGCCATCTCTCACGGGTTGATGGACGAACCGGTACAAATTCACTCCCACGGCGGACGCGTGAAGCTTCTGCAGGACGGCGAGCTGAATATCGACGTCGCGTTTCTCGGTGTGCCGTGCAGCGACGAGTTTGGCAATGCCAATGGAACTCACGGCAAATCCAGCTGCGGTTCGCTGGGCTATGCGATGGTCGACGCCCATTTTGCTCGCAAGGTGGTGCTGCTCACAGAAGAGCTGGTGCCGTTCCCGAACATGCCCGCAAGCCTGGTGCAGGATCGGGTGGATTATGTGGTGCAGGTCGAGAGTGTCGGCGATCCGGCGAAGATCAGCGTCGGCGCGGCGCGCGTGACCAGCAATCCGCGCGAGCTGATGATTGCCCGCTATGCGGCGGATGTAATCGAGCACTCCGGCTATTTCAAAAACGGCTTCTCGATGCAGACCGGCTCCGGCGCGGCGGCCACCGCCTGCACCCGCTTTATGGGCGAAAAGATGGCGCGAAGCCACGTAAAAGCGCGCTTCGCGCTGGGGGGGATCACCGGTAGCCTGGTCGATCTGCATGAAAAAGGGCTGATCGAAAAACTGCTCGATACCCAGTGCTTTGACGGACAGGCCGCGGCTTCACTGGCTCGCAATCCGAATCACGTGGAGATCTCCACTAACGTTTACGCCAATCCGGGCAGCAAGGCGGCGAGCTGCGATCAGCTTGATGTGGTGATCTTAAGTGCGCTGGAGATCGACGTGGATTTCAACGTCAACGTCATTACCGGCTCTGATGGGGTGATGCGCGGGGCATCGGGCGGACACTGTGATGTGGCCGCCGCCGCGAACCTGACCATTGTCGTCGCACCGCTGTTGCGAAGCCGTATTCCGACGGTGGTGAAACGGGTGACCACGCGCTTAACGCCGGGGGAGAGTATCGACGTGCTGGTGACCGATCACGGTATCGCCGTCAATCCTGCGCGTGCGGAAATTCGCGAACGGCTGGAAGCGGCGGGGCTGAAAGTTGTCGATATCGAGGCCCTGTACGCGCGGGCGATTTCGCTGACCGGCGAACCCAAACCCATCGAATTTACCGACAAAATCGTCGGGGTGATCCGCTACCGTGACGGCAGCGTGATCGACACCGTCCGACAGGTTAAGGAGTCATAATCATGACCATCGCGACACCCGTTCATTCGGGTGTCAGCCTTACGCAGATGCTGGTGGCGAAAGAGAATCGCGCCGCGCGTCAGGCTGACTGGCTTACACATTATCAACAACCGGTGATTTCCCTGACGCTGGTAACGCCCGGTGATATCAAAGACTCTCTGCGCTATCGCAATACCATGGGCGTGGCGCTGCAGATGTGCGATCAACTGTTGTGGGAGCACCGCTGGCAGGTGTTGGACCGCCAGGTGCTGTGGCTGCCCACGGGACCAGAAGCCATGTGGTGCGTGGCGCATCAGGCGCCAGAAATTAAAGCTCACTGTGCCGAGCTGGAACAGACGCATTCTCTCGGGCGATTGTGGGATCTGGATGTGATCTGCCCCAACGCCGGGCATGTCGGACGGCGCTCGCTGGGAGAGAACATGCGCCGCTGCCTGATCTGCAATGAACCGGCGCACGCCTGTTCCCGCTCGCGTCAGCATCCAGTGGAGCAGGTGGTAGCCCGTGTGGAGAAGATGATCGATGACTGGTTTGCTCGCGACTAAACCGCGCCTCACAGATGTGCCGCAGCTTGCCGAGGAGGCTCTGTGGATGGAACTGGAGCTCACGCCAAAACCGGGGCTGGTGGATAAGCGCAATAACGGCTCCCATCGCGATATGGATCACGCACTTTTTACACGCAGTATCGCCGCCATAGCGCCGTGGTTCTCGCGCTTTGCTGAACTGGGCGCGGAACATGCCGGAAAACCCGCGGCGGAACAGTTGAGCCTGATTCGCCCGATGGGAATCGCCTGTGAGCAGGCGATGTACGCGGCGACGGGCGGAGTTAACACCCACAAAGGCGGGATTTTCGCGCTAGGGCTGCTCTGTTTTGCAGCCGGACGCGTTAACCCTGTCACTTCAGACAGTCTCTGCTGTGATATAAGTAACATTTGCCAGGGACTGGTAGAACGTGAACTGGCCGGGCGCAGCGGGAGTGCAACCGCCGGTGAGCGCCAGTACCAGGAGCTGGGCTTAACGGGGGCGCGCGGCGAGGCTCAAAGCGGATTCGCGACGGTCAGGAAGGTTCTGCCTCAGTGGAATCGTCATCAACTCCACGATCTGCTGCTGCGGTTAATGGCGGTGAATCAGGACAGTAATCTGGTGTCGCGCGGCGGCCTGGACGGGCTGCGCTATGTCCAGGGGTACGCGAAAGATGTGCTGGCGAACGGCTGGGATCGAAAGATTCTGAATGAAATGGATAACGCGCTGATCGCCCGCCATCTAAGCCCAGGAGGCAGCGCAGATTTACTGTCGGTGGGGATTGTACTGGATGGGTGCGGATGAAAAGACTCATCTCCCGACGGGAGATGAGTCAAGGGATTAGCGCTTCTGGAGCAGGTAGCTGTTTTCAAATCCAGGCAGGCTGCCAATCACGTCGAAGCCGTTGAAGTAACCACCCGCACGCAGCAAATCGACCGCCGGGCCGACCTGTGGCGAGTACTGGTGATCGCGATAATCGTCAAAGACAATAAAGCCGCCAGGCACTACGGTTGGGGAGTAGAGCAGGAAGTCGATCAGGACGTGACGCCCTTCATGGCCGCCGTCGATGTGCAAAAGTACAGTCTGAGGATTGAGTGCCAGAACGCGTTCGATGCTCAGCTCCGAATATCCGCGTATCAGGTTTACTTCCGGGAAAAGACGCTCGTGATAGAAGCGCAGCTCACTTTCCTGACAGGTTAATTCCATCGGGTCAATGCCGATCATGCGGCGTTTATGCTGACAAATTTCATTCATAAACGACGTGGATTTGCCCTTCCAGACGCCAATCTCAATGATATCGCCCGCAACATTATTATGCTCAAGCAGCCAGCAAAGATAACCGAGGCATTTCACGTGGTCGTGAAATGAAAGCTCCCGACGCGCCATGGCCAGCTCTTCCGGTAGCTCGGCTTGTGCCCGCGCCAGCGTTTCGCCAACACTATCCCAGGTCGTATCGATAATTTTTTTTATCTCAGGGTCCTGGAAGAAAACTTTCAAGTCAGCGATATCTAGCATCTTTTAACCTTATTTGTGCATCAGGAATGACGGAATGTCGATAGCAACAAATTTGCCACAATAGGTTAAGAATGAGGCGCTAAATAGGTCCCTTTTTTATAGGTATTTATCAGGATAGAGGGGGGATCCCTCTCCCTTTCGGGAGAGGGAAGGGAGGATTAATGCGCGATTGGCTGTGCGCCATTCGGAACGCGGACGTGTTTGTATTTGAACAGGGCGATGAAGGCGAAGAACAGCACCAGAGAGTAACCGGCGAAGATCAGCCACACTGGCTGCCAGTCGGTAATCCCGTTGGTGGTGTACATCTCAACGACTTTACCGCTCACAATGCCGCCGAGAATACAGCCGAAACCGTTGGTCATCATCAGGAACATACCCTGAGCACTGGCGCGGATTTCAGGCTTAACTTCTTTTTCGACAAACACCGAACCGGAGATGTTGAAGAAGTCGAAGGCGCAGCCGTAAACAATCATCGACAGAACCAGCAGCACGGTGCCGAACGGCGTTGGGTCGCCGTAGGCGAACAGACCGAAGCGCAGCATCCACGCAAAGATACTGATAAGCATCACGTTTTTGATACCGTAGCGGCTCAGGAAGAACGGGATGGTCAGGATGAACAGGGTTTCAGAGATCTGTGAAATCGACATCATTACCGACGCGTGTTCAACGATAAAGCTACCGGAGAACAGCGGGTTGTTGTCGAAGCTGTGCAGGAAGGTGTTCCCGAACATGTTAGTGATTTGTAGCTCTGCGCCCAGCAGCATGGAGAAGATAAAGAAGATCGCCATGCGTTTGTTTTTAAACAGCGCGAACGCATCCAGGCCGAGCATGGAGCTCCAGCTCTGTTTTTGCTGCTGGTTAGAAACCGGAATATGCGGGAGCGTCAGGGTGAACAGGGCCAGCAGTACAGAGAGGCCAGCACCGATGTAGAGCTGCATATGGCTCAGTTCAAAGCCTGCGAAGCTCACGCCCCACATCGCCATGATAAAGCCGATGGTGCCCCAGATACGGATTGGCGGGAAGTCGGTCACGATATCCAGGCCCGCAGACTTAATGCGGTAGTAGGAGATGGTATTGATCAGGCCAAGCGTTGGCATATAGGCCAGCGAGTTCAGCAGGATCACCATAAACATCGCCCCTGGCGTGGTCACTCCGGCCGCCATAAATAGCGTACCCGCCCCCACCAGATGACAGAGCGCGTAAAGCCATTTCGCGCTTATCCATTTATCCGCCACGATCCCCAGAAGCGTTGGCATAAAGACCGCTGCAATACCCAGCGAGCTGTATACGGCACCGATAGACGCACCGTCGAACTTGAGCGTCACAAACATGTAGGAGCCGAGCGTGGTTAGCCAGCTACCCCACAGACAGAACTGCAGAAACGACAATATTTTAAGCTGCAGCTTAAGGTTCATGTTACTTTCCTCACAATTGAGCGGGAGATATGTTGTTATGGGAACATTCAGGGTTGTTATTTGATGCAATTCTATCAGCAGGCGAGGTTATGTTTTGTTACCTCCCGCAAAAAAATGCAATCCTCATTAATTTGCAGTTTAGATTGTGATGCAAATAACATTTTCGTATGGATGGGGCGGCAGTGGGGGGATAATTGCCCTCTCCCGAACGGAGAGGGCAGGGGAAAACTAGCGGCGACGATAATTCTTCTGCGCCGTATTCACCTTATACAGATAACGACGGGATTCCGCAGACGGGTGGCGAGTGGTCAGGGTTGAGTAAACGTCCCCTGGCGACATGCTGTTGATGATGTTCGCGGCCTGAATTTTATCATTCGAGAACACGCGCAGTACGCTGCCTGCGCCGCCGTTGTACGCGGTGATCACCGCATAGCGACGCGACGTCGGGTTATCAATCCCGCCCAGATAGACATTGCTCAGCATCGCCAGATAGGCGGTGCCAGTATCAATATTGCTGGCCGGATCAAACAGGAAGCTGCGGCTAGGCATGCCGGATCTGCCCTGCGAACGGAACACATCTTTCCCGGCGCTGTGCTGGACAACCTGCATGAGTCCTAACGCATCGGACCGGCTCACTGCGTACGGGTTAAAGGAGGATTCGGTCTGCATAATCGCCAGAATCAGCGACTCATCCACGCCATATTTGCGTGACGCCTGACGCACCATGCCCACGTACTTATGCGCACGCTTGTCGAGGTGGTTCGGCACCAGATTGATGGTCACGCTGTAGATAATTTTCAGGCCGTTGCTGCGGCTTTTCAGACGCGTTTTCAGCAGGTAATCGGCGAAAGAGGTAGCGCGGCCTTCCCAGCGAATCGACTGCCCGGTCTGGTCAACGACCTGCCCGTACAGGAACGGCTCTTTGGAGATGGTGATATCGTCGGCGTCGGAATAGAGATCGATAGTGCCAGGGTCGTCACCCATCAGCAGGGTTTTGACGATGGCCTGACGTAAGTGCGCCGCAGGTTCGGTTCCCGCGATGGTTTCGATCGTGATCGTACCTTCATCAAAGTTGATGTGGCTACGGGTCTGGTAGGCGTCGGTATATTTAACGTAGTCCTTCGGTCCCGCGATAAGAACTTCGTTAAATCCCCAAATATTCTCGATGTTGTGGGCAAACTGCCCCATCAGAATGTCAAAACCGTTCGTGTCCTTAACCCAGGCTTCGTTATAGCTATCGCCTTTTTTACTGGAACAAGAGACAAGCAACGGCGCAACAAGGGCTAGCGCTAGTAATTTTTTCATCATTCCGGGATTGCGTGTTGTGTTTGCTAAACTGCGGGGTTACCCCCGCACGCTGTTATTTTTCCGGCGGCGTGTAGCCTTCAATGTGCACATCTTTGCCTTCAAACAGGAAGTTCACCATCTCCTGTTCCAGCAGCTTGCGGTGTTCCGGGTTCATCATGGTGAGTTTTTTCTCGTTGATGAGCATGGTCTGTTTCTGCTGCCACTGCGCCCACGCCTCTTTGGAGATCTCGTTATAGATGCGCTTACCCAGTTCACCCGGATAGAGCTGGAAATCCTGCCCTTCGGCGTCGCGCTGCAGATAGGTACAAAAAATTGTTCTGGCCATTCTGATTCCTCGTTGTCTTGTCGAAGCTAAACGACTGCTCCGGCACGTAATTGCTGTAACAGGCGCTCCACGGGAGCTGCCAGCCCGACGGATGGCGGTTGCGCTAAGTTATACCAGAGAGCCACGCCTTCATCCATGCAAGAGGCGAAGGAGGACACGGGAAGCCACATTGGCACAATATCCAGATGGAAATGGCTGAACGTGTGGCGAAACGCCGTCAGCTGCTGGAGTTTATCGGCGCTTATCTGTCGCTGCGCCAGCCACTCACGCAGCCCCTCTTCGCTGTCAAACTGCGGGAAGCAGTACAACCCGCCCCATAAACCGCTCGGCGGACGCTGCGAAAGAAACACTTCGTCGCCGTGCTGCATCAGCAGTAAAAAGCCGGTACGTTCTGGCAGGGTCTGCTTCGGTTTTTTGCCGGGATATTGCGCCCATGAATGATTGGCATAGGCCACGCAAAGATTATTGACCGGGCACAGCTCGCATTTCGGTTTGGAACGCGTGCAGACGATTGCCCCTAAATCCATCATCGCCTGGTTAAAACGCTCGACGCCTTTCGCGGGCGTCACCGCTTCACTGATCTCCCATAAGCGCTTCTCGACCTCTTTCTTACCCGGCCAGCCCCCGACCGCATAGCAGCGAGCCAGCACGCGTTTGACGTTGCCATCGAGAATCGGGAAATGTTTGCCTAAGGAGAGAGAAAGCACCGCGCCCGCCGTGGAACGGCCGACGCCGGGCAGGGCGGCCACTTCGTCGAAGGTTTCCGGGAATTTACCGTTATGCAGAGTCGCGACCTGCTGCGCTGCCTTATGCAGATTGCGCGCACGGGCGTAATAGCCAAGGCCGGTCCACAGGTGCAGCACTTCATCGAGCGGCGCGTTGGCGAGATCGGTTACCGTCGGAAACCGCGCCATAAAACGCTCAAAGTAGGGAATCACGGTCGCGACCTGCGTTTGTTGCAACATCACCTCGGAGAGCCATACTTTGTAGGGCGTTTTTTCAATTTGCCAGGGCAGGGTTTTACGCCCGTATTTGTCGTACCAGTCCAGCACCTGGGCTGAAAATTGAGAGGCTTGCATGGTCATCGATTCGCTTAATCAGGGACGCAGATTGCAGCACAGCGCCATGCGACTGTAAACCGGATCTTTCCCATGCTTGCATACAGGGCTTAACTTTGGATAATGCCCGTTTCCCGAACATTCTCACAAGCAGACTACTCTTTTATGAAAAACGACGTCATTTCACCGGAATTTGATGAAAACGGTCGCCCACTGCGCCGTATTCGTAGCTTTGTCCGCCGTCAGGGGCGCCTGACAAAAGGGCAGCAACATGCGCTGGATAACTACTGGCCGGTGATGGGCGTTGAGTTCAGCGAACAGCCAGTCGACTTCGCCGCCCTGTTTGGCCGCGATGCGCCGATCACGCTGGAGATCGGTTTTGGCATGGGCTCATCGCTTGTGACCATGGCGAAAGCGCGTGCGGAGCAAAACTTCCTCGGCATTGAAGTGCACTCACCGGGCGTGGGCGCATGCCTTGCGACCGCGCACGAAGAGGGCGTAGAGAACCTGCGTGTCATGTGCCACGATGCGGTCGAAGTGCTGCACAAAATGATTCCTGACAATTCTTTGAACATGGTTCAGCTCTTTTTCCCTGACCCGTGGCACAAAGCACGTCATAATAAGCGCCGTATCGTTCAGGCAGAATTTGCTGAGCTTGTGAAAAGTAAGCTAAAACTGGGCGGTGTCTTCCATATGGCCACCGACTGGGAACCTTACGCGGAACACATGCTGGAAGTGATGTCGTCGCTCGACGGGTATAAAAACCAGTCTGAGAGCAACGACTATGTACCGCGACCGGATTCACGTCCGGTAACGAAATTTGAACAGCGTGGCCATCGTCTTGGTCACGGTGTATGGGACTTAATGTTCGAGAGGGTTAAATAATGGCAAACCGTAGCCGTCGTCTGCGTAAAAAAATGCACATCGAGGAATTCCAGGAAGTTGGTTTTTCCGTCGCATGGCGTTTCCCGGAAGGTACTAGCGTAGAAACCATCGATAAGGAAGTTGACGCCTTTATCGATGAAGTGATCGAGCCAAACAAACTGGCGTTTGATGGCAGCGGCTATCTCTCCTGGGAAGGGCTGATCTGCAAGCAAGAGATCGGTAAATGCACCGAAGAGCAGCAGGCACTTGTGCGCAAATGGCTGGAAGACCGCAAATTCGAAGAGGTCCGCGTTAGCGAACTTTTCGACATTTGGTGGGACTAACTAGCAAAGGGCCGGCAAATGCCGGCCCGTTTTGTCTTGAGGGATAATTATGATGCGCAAAACGCTGCTGGCTGTGGCATTGATGACCACCGCGTTAACTGCCCATGCGGACTACAAATGTGAAGTCACACCGCGCGACGATGTGATTCTCAGCCCGCAAACCGTTCAGGTAAAAGGTGAGAACGGCAATCTGGTGATCACGCCGGATGGCAACGTGATGTACAACGGCAAGCAATACACCCTGAGCGCGGCCCAACGCGAGCAGGCGAAAGATTATCAGGCGGATCTGCGCTCAGCGCTGCCCTGGATCGACGAAGGCGCCCTGACCCGCGTTGAGAAAGGCCGCGTGGCGCTGGATAAGATCATCGCCAAAGAGGTGGGTGAGAGCAGCAATATGCGCACCCGTCTGACCAAGCTGGACGCCCAGCTGAAAGAGCAGATGAACCGTATCATCGAGCACCGCACGGATGGTCTGACGTTCCACTATAAAGCCATCGATCAGGTGCGCGCAGACGGACAGAACCTGGTGAATCAGGCGATGGGCGGCATTCTGCAGGACAGCATCAATGAGATGGGGGCGAAAGCCGTGCTGAAAGGCGGCGGTAATCCACTGCAGGGCGTATTAGGCAGCCTGGGCGGATTGCAGACCTCGATCCAGAACGAATGGAAGAATCAGGAAGCGGATTTCCAGAAATTCGGCAAAGACGTGTGTCAACGCGTGGTAACTCTGGAAGACAGCCGCAAAGCGCTGGTGAGTACGCTGAAGTAAGTATTCGTATCCACTCCCTCCCCGGGAGTGGATCTCTTCACGCTTTTGATTCTGCGCGTCAGGACTCTTCGGCGAGGAACAGCTCGAGCAGGGAGTTTAAGAACAGTTTCCCGTGTTCAGTAATCTGCCAGTACGCGTCGCATTCCGTCAGATACCCTTTCTCCAGCGCGGCATCAATCTGTGGTCGAATCACGCTTTCCGGCAAGCCGGTATAAAGCGTAAACTCCGCGCGTGGGGCCGCTTCCAGCAGACGGAAACGGTTCATGAAGAACTCAAAGGGGTTATCGTCTACCGCCACGTCGTGCTGACGCTCCAGATAGCGCCCCTCCATATACCCGCGTGGATGACGGGTTTTCGCGGTACGCAAAATACGCCCGTCAGGGAAAGTCACTTTGCCGTGTGCGCCGCAGCCGATACCTAAATAATCGCCAAAGCGCCAGTAGTTGAGGTTGTGCTGACACTGGTAGCCGGGCTTCGCGTAGGCGGACGTTTCGTACTGCTGATAACCCGCAGCCGTCAGCAGCTGATGGCCTTGTTCGAAAATATCCCACAGAGCGTCGTCGTCGGGCAGGACCGGCGGGCGCGAACCAAACAGGGTATTTGGCTCAATGGTCAGCTGATACCAGGAGAGATGCGGCGGGTTCAGCTCGATAGCCTGGCGCAAATCGTCCAGCGCTTCTTCCAGAGACTGATCGGGCAAGCCGTGCATCAAATCGAGGTTAAAGCTGCGAAGCCCCAGACCGGTTGCCAGGTGCGCCGCGCGTTTCGCCTCTTCCGGGCCGTGAATACGCCCCAGACGCTTGAGCTTAGGTTCGCTAAAGCTCTGTACGCCAATCGAAATACGGTTCACTCCGGCGCGCTGATACTCGACAAAACGATCGGCTTCCACGGTACCCGGGTTGGCTTCCATGGTGATTTCCGCATCGGCTGCCAGATTCAGGCGCGCACGTACGCCGTCCAGCAGCGTCTGCATCGCCGGGCCAGAAAGCAGGCTCGGCGTACCGCCACCAATGAAAATGGTCTTAACTTCACGTCCCTGTGCGTAAGGTACGTCGGCATCCAGATCGGTCAACAGATGCTGAACGTAGTCGTCATGCGGCACTTCGCCTTTCAGCGCGTGCGAATTGAAATCGCAGTACGGGCATTTCTGCACGCACCACGGGATGTGAATATAAAGACTCAGAGGTGGCAAATTAGCCATTACGTAATGCTTCCAGTAACAGTTTCAACGCGCGCCCACGATGGGAAATCGCGCTTTTTTCTTCGCGGGTCAGTTCCGCTGCGGTTTTGCCCTCAGAGGGGACAAAGAAAATCGGATCGTAGCCAAAGCCGCCATTTCCTGATGATTCGCGGGCAATCACGCCAGGCCAGCTGCCGTGGCAGACAATCGGCGTGGGATCTTCCGCATGACGCATATAGACCAGCACACAGTGGAACTGCGCCTGGCGCTGCTCGTCCGGCACCGCTTTCAGCGTCTCCAGCAGCTTTTCCAGATTCTGCTGGTCGGTGGCGTCTACGCCAGAATAGCGCGCAGAGTAAATGCCCGGCGCGCCGCCCAGCGCATCGACCGCCAGCCCGGAATCATCCGCGATAGCCGGAAGGCCAGTGACCTGTGCCGCATGGCGCGCTTTCAGAATCGCGTTTTCGATAAACGTCAGGCCGGTCTCTTCCGCGGACTCGACGCCCAGCTCGGTCTGCGCGACCACATCCAGACCAAAATCATTTAATAGCGAGGCCAGCTCGCGCACTTTACCGGCGTTACCGGTCGCGAGAACAACTTTCTGCATACGTTAATCCTGTTGTGACAGTGCCGCGACTTCCGTCGGGATATGTTGCGGGTTGAGGATTTTTACCTGTTTATGGCGCCCCAGCTCACCCTTTTCAATGATGACCTGGCTTTTGGCGACGCGAAACTGTTTTGCCAGATATTTGGACAAATGCGCGTTCGCCTGGCCGTCCACGGGAGGGGCGGTAATGGCGACTTTTAACTCGTCGCCATGTAATCCCACGATGCTGTCGCGGCTGGCTTTCGGCTGAATATACAGCCGCAAAACCAGCCCGTCGGCGAGGTGACTGACGGCACTCATAGCGCTATCCACAGCCCCGGCAGCAGCATGTTGCCCGTTGACTGTAACAGTTCAGCGATGCCCATGTTCAGGACATACAGCAGCAGCACCAGAATCATCGGTGAAAAATCAATCCCACCCATGGCTGGCAGCAGATTGCGAATCGGGCGCAGGAGCGGCTCCGTCAGCTGAATCATGGCGTATTCAACCGGACTACGGCCGCGACTCACCCAGCTCATGACCGCCATCACCAGCAGCACCCAGAAGATCAGCAGGCCAATGGTTTTCAGCAGAATCAGCACCGCTGCGATCCAGATGATCGGCTGGAAGGTGACCACCATAAACAGCACGATAGCTTTGATGATACTGAGCACAAACGCCACCAGCAGAGAGGCGCTGTCGATCGGCCCCATCGGTGGGATAATGCGGCGCAGCGGCCCAATAACAGGTTGTGTGATTTTCACGACAAACTGCGAGAACGGGTTATAAAAATCACAACGAGCCCACTGCATCCAGACGCGTAACAGCAGCGCCATCGTATACAGCTCAATGACCGTTGAGAGCAGGAAAGTCAACGTCTTCATGGCGTTCCTCAGGTTTCCTTATTTTGGGGTGTAATCGCGCGCACCGAAAATGGCTGTGCCGATGCGCACCATAGTGCTGCCTGCCGCGATGGCGGCTTCCATATCGTCCGACATGCCCAGTGAAAGCGTGTCTACGGTCGTGTAGCGCGCTTTAAGCGCCTCAAATGCTACAGCCATTTGCTTTGCTACGGCAAACTGCCTGTCGTAACTCGTTTCCGGTGCCGGAATCGCCATCAGCCCGCGCAGGGTCAAACCGGGCAGTTCAGACACCTGTTCGGCCAGTGCATCCAGTTCAGCCAGAGTGATACCAGACTTACTGTTCTCATCGCTAATATTGATTTGAATCAGGATGTTAAGCGGTGCCATGTCGGCAGGGCGTTGATCGCTCAACCGTGTGGCGATGCGCAGACGATCGACCGTATGACACCAGTCAAAATGCTCAGCAACCAGCCGACTTTTGTTCGACTGCAACGGGCCGATAAAGTGCCACTCAAGATTCGTATTCCCGGTTTGCTGGAAATAGCGAATTTTGTCCACACCTTCCTGAACGTAGTTTTCGCCAAAAGCACGCTGCCCGGCGTCGATGGCTTCTGCGATGGCGCTCGCAGGCTTCGTTTTACTCACTGCAAGCAACGAAACTTCTTCTGAAGCACGGCCGCAACGCGTTGCAGCGGCTGAGATTTTGTCCCTGACCTGTGCCAGGTTATGCGCAATGTCGTTCATGAGTCCGAGGATGGTTGTATGGATATGGAAGAAATTGTGGCCCTTAGTGTAAAGCATAATGTCTCGGATCTACACCTGTGCAGCGATTCGCCACCGCGCTGGCGTAGATTAGGCAAACTTGAGCCGGCACCCTTTCCTCCGCCTGATGTCGCGCAGCTGTTAAAAACATGGCTGAATGACGAACAGCAGGGCGCCTGGTGGGCAAATGGACACGTGGATTTCGCGGTGACCTTGCTCAGTGGCAAGCGTCTGCGTGCCAGCGCGTTTGTGCATATCCATGGCGTCTCGCTGACTCTGAGACTTCTGTCGGAGGAGTGCCCGCAGCTCTCAACGATTGGCGCGCCGCGCGTTATTCCCGACCTGCTCTCCAGTGACAATGGCCTGATTCTGGTGACGGGGGCCACCGGCAGCGGCAAATCCACAACGCTTGCGGCGATGGTGGATTATCTCAACCACCATTCCGACGGCCATATTCTGACGCTGGAAGATCCGGTGGAGTACGTCTATCAAAGCCAGCGGTGCCTGATTCAGCAGCGGGAAATTGGCCTGCACTGCCCGTCATTTGCTCAGGCGCTACGGGCGGCGCTGCGTGAAGATCCGGATGTCATTTTGTTGGGTGAACTGCGCGATAGCGAGACGATCCGCCTGGCGCTCACGGCCGCGGAGACCGGGCATCTGGTGCTGGCGACGCTGCACACGCGCGGGGCGGCTCAGGCCATTGAACGGCTGGTGGACACCTTTCCGGCAGAAGAGAAAGATCCGGTGCGAAACCAACTGGCAGGAAGCCTGCGTGCGGTGCTGGCACAAAAACTGGTACGGGACCTTCAGGGCGGGCGCGTAGCGCTGTTTGAGATGCTGGTGAACACACCGGCGTCGGCCAATCTTATCCGCGAAGGGAAAACCTGGCAGTTGCCCGGTGTGATCCAGACCGGGCAGCAGGCGGGTATGCAGAATTTCGACCAAAGCCTTGCAGAGCGCAAAGCGCAGGGAAGGCTTTAGCGAAATTAAAACCCTTGCTCGAAGTAGCTTTCGAGAATAATCACCGCCGAGGCAGAATCGACGCTGCCTTTGTTTAGCGCGCGGAATCCGCCATGCTCAAACAGACCTGCGCGGGCTTCAACGGTGCTCAGACGTTCATCGTGCAGCTTAACGACGACGCCAAAGCGGCCATGGATCTTATTTGCAAACTTGCGCGCACGGGCGGTGAGCGGTTGCTCGGTGCCGTCCATGTTGAGCGGTAGCCCAACGATCACGGCTTCGGGCTGCCACTCTTTCAGCAGGCGCTCGATAATGGCCCAGTCGGGCGTACCGTCCTGGGCTCTGATCGCCGTTAACGGGCGTGCCGTGCCGGTAATGCGCTGACCAATCGCCACGCCGATACTTCGGGTGCCGAAATCAAAGGAGAGAAGCGTTCCGCTCATTATGCGTGCCCCGCCACACCAGGCATGGTCTGGATGTCGATACCAATGAGTTTTGCCGCTTCCCGCCAGCGATCGGCGATCGGGGTTTTAAACAGAATATTCAGATCCGCCGGGGCCGTGAGCCACGCGTTATCGAGAATTTCCTGCTCAAGCTGGCCTTTCTCCCAGGAGGAGTAGCCCAGCGCGACCAGCACTTCGGAAGGCTGATTGTGCGTGCCGAGGGTTTCCAGAACGTCGCGCGAGGTGGTGATCACCGTATTATCGGATACGCGAATGCTGGAGGAGAAACCCGGAGGCGTATGCAAAATAAAGCCGCGATCTTCTGCCAGCGGACCACCGAGCATCACCGGCTTATCCAGGCGGATTTCCGGGGCGCGCTCTTCAGGCGTGATCTTGAGCTTCTCAAGAATGCCCTCGATTTGCAGGTTTTCCAGCGGTTTGTTGATGATTATCCCCATTGCGCCGTCTTCGCTGTATTCACAGATATACACGACAGCTCGACGGAAAATCGGGTCCTGGAGAGCAGGCATGGCAATAAGAAAGTGATGCTGTAAATTCATTGTCAGAGGTTCTGATTCCTGGTTTAAAAAGCGACAAGGCCCAGTATGCGGAGAAAGCTGGGCCTTGTCACTATTGACTTCGCCGCAGGTGGATGACCGGCGGCATGTGCGAGAGCGTTATTGCTTCAGACGTTTTTCAATCGCGTCCATCAGCATACCGGTGATCGAGACCGGGAACTCGGCTTCGATTTCGCGGATACAGGTCGGGCTGGTGACGTTCACTTCCGTCAGGCGGTCGCCGATGATATCCAGACCGACAAAAATCAGCCCTTTGGCCTTCAGCATCGGGCCGACGCGGCGCGCGATTTCCCAGTCGCTTTCCGTCAGCGGGCGCGGCTCACCACGGCCACCGGCTGCCAGATTGCCACGCGTTTCGCCGCCCTGCGGGATACGCGCCAGGCAGTAAGGTACCGGCTCGCCATCGACGACCAGCACGCGTTTATCACCGTCCACAATAGCCGGAATATAGTTCTGCGCCATGCAGTAGCGGGTGCCGTGCTCGGTCAGGGTTTCAGCAATAACGCCGAGGTTTGGATCGCCTTCTTTCACGCGGAAGATCGATGCACCGCCCATTCCGTCCAGCGGCTTCAGAATGATATCGCCGTGTTTCTGCCAGAAAGCTTTCAGCTGTGCTTTGTTACGGGTGACGAGCGTTTCTGGCGTCAGGTCGGAGAACCAGGCGGTATAGAGCTTCTCATTACAGTCGCGCAGGCTCTGCGGTTTGTTAACAATCAGCGTGCCTTTCTCTTCTGCGCGCTCAAGAATATAGGTGCAGTAGATGAATTCGGTGTCGAACGGGGGATCTTTACGCATCAGGATCACATCGAGTTCGGCGAGGGGAATATCCTGCTCAGATCCGAACTCGTACCATTTATCGTAATTTTGCTCGACGTTCACGATGCGCGTCCGCGCGCGGGCTTCACCATTATTCAGGTACAGATCGGCCATCTCCATGTAATGAAGCTGGTAGCCGCGACGCTGTGCTTCCAGCAGCATAGCAAAGCTGGAATCTTTCTTGATGTTAATGCTTGCGATGGGGTCCATCACGATGCCGAGCTTGATCATTGTTCTTCTCCGTTAATGCTTCAACCCAGATCGCCAAAACGCACCTGGAGTGCAGTGATGGCTGTGAGTGCAGTCGTCTCAGTACGTAGAACGCGAGGTCCCAACAGAATATCAGTAAATTCATAACGTGCGGTCATGGCAATTTCGTCTGCCGACAGCCCACCTTCCGGGCCGATCAGCAGCCGCACGCTTTCCACCGGCAGCGGCAGCGTATTAATGCTGGCGCTGGCGCGCGGGTGAAGATTAAGCTTTAAGCCGCTCTCTTGTTCGGCACACCACGCCTCTAAATCCATGGGCGGGCGGATCGTCGGAATGCGGTTGCGGCCGCACTGTTCGCACGCGGCGATGGCGATTTTCTGCCATTGCTGAATCTTTTTGTTCAGACGTTCAGCATCCAGTTTAACGCCACAACGTTCAGAAAAAAGTGGCGTAATGAGGCTTACACCCAGTTCGATCGATTTCTGAATGGTGAATTCCATTTTTTCACCGCGCGACATCACCTGGCCCAGATGAATGTGCAGCGGAGATTCGCGGTCATCCACTTCGCCTCGCAACACATTCACCTGCACACTCTTTTTATCGGCGCGAGTGATTTCGGCGTCGAACACCTGATTGCTGCCGTCGAAAAGCTGCACGGCCTGGCCCGCGCCCATGCGCAATACGCGGCCTACATGGTTCGCGGCTTCGTCGGAGAGGGCGATTTCGTGGCCTGCGGTGATCGGTTCAGGGTGATAGATGCGAGGGATGCGCATAGTCAGTATTCCATCTAAAACTTCCCACTCCCTTAAAGAGTGGGCGAAGTGAGGGGTAAAATAGCAATTGCCGCTAGTGTAGGTTAGCTCTTTTGCGCCTGGCAAGCCCGCTGCACGTACGGGTTGTGATTCCCCTGGACTTTGGCGATGCGGTTATCGCGCTCACACTCCCAGTCGGTGACCGGATACAGCTTATCCCAGGCGTTAAAAAGCTGGGTTTGTTGGCGGGAGAGGTTCAGGTCGTAGCGATCGCGCATATAGAAGTAGGTGCGGGCGATACTGCCGCGCGCGCGGGCTGGCGGCTCGGCCACTTTCTCTTTGAAATCGACTTTCATTGTGCACTGGCCGTACTGACCTTCGCCGCCATTCCACTGGCTGTACATGAAGTTGGCGCGGTCGCCGTTGACCTCGCCCACGGCGGGCTGCAGGTTGTGCATATCACTTTCAATCTGGCGATAGTCGGGATCTTTGGCGCAGTTTTTACGCCCGCCATCCTGCCAGCACTGGCGCTGATGGCCGAACTGCCATGCCGGCACCACGTGTTCCCATTCGATACGGTTGGCGCGGTTTTCATTTTTACGCACTTTGTAGCCGCAGGATTCGAGGTCAACGACCCCTTTTTTGCCCTGCCAGTTAATTTTACATCCGCAGTAGAAATCACCCGGCGCGTCGGCGTTCACTTTGACGCCTGCGGCTTTTGCCTGGGAAAAACTGTTAATACCTTCGGCCAGCGCAGGGCCTGCGAGCACCGTCGCCAGAAAGGCAACAGTGAAAGAATAGTGACGGGACATCTCAAACTCCGTGTCAAAACGAGCCCGCAACGTAGCGAAAGATGTTCCAGTATGCAATCAGTCAGATCAGGAAAGTTCCTGATGGTTCAATTGATTATTCTGCGACCAGCGGCTCGCCGCATTTTACGCAGCGGTAGATGGCCTCGCCGCGTACCACACGATTATGTCTGCGAACGGTCAGCTGGTGCTGCTGGCACTGGCAGCGGTAGGGGAAGGTATTTCGCCGCACCGATTCCAGCTCAAACTGATGCGTACGGCGGGCGGGAACACCCAGCACGGCTTCCATCATCCATTTCCACTCTTTGCCGTGTGGTGCCACGCGGCCAAAGTGTTTCCACACCAGCAGATGCGCCAGCTCATGAGGGACAACTTCGTCGATAAATGCCTGCTGGTTTTCCATCATCAGCACTGGATTGAGACGGATCTCGTAGGATTCCAGCCAGGCGGTGCCCGCCGACGTCCCGCGCTGCTGATAGACCAGTTTAGGTTCAGGGTAATTTCGCCCGAGCTTCAGGTTGGCTTGCGCCAGTTTATCCCGCAATGCGCGCATAACGGCTTGCTGGAGGGCGATGGGAAGACGTGGGGTTTTCATAGGGCCAGAGGATAATGCGGTGGATATAAACAGTAAAGCCTTCTCCGGTGGAGAAGGCTTTTCGTGTATCACCCTCTCCCCGTGTGATGGGGGAGGGCATCAGGCCACAATAATCTTAGTTCTGCGCCCCAATCTCACGCAGTGGACGGCCCTTCATCAGGTTGCGTTCGATATGTTCCAGAGAGACGTGTTTGGTTTCAGGAACCAGCCACAGTGTCAGAACAATAAAGAACAGGTTCAGACCTCCGTATACCCAGAAGGTATTGGCATTGCCGAGGGTATTCAGCATGGTCAGGAACGTTGCGCCGACGATCATGTTGGCAATCCAGTTCGTCGCCGTTGAGCAGGTGATACCAAAATCACGCCCTTTCAGCGGCTGGATTTCGGAACACAGCACCCAAATCAGCGGACCGGCACTCATCGCAAAACCGACGATAAACATCAGCAGCATCGCGACGGCAAAGTACTGCGCGGTCGCGGAGTGAATGCCCATATGCATCATGGTCCCCAGCACGCCCATCCCGATAGCCATCACCAGGAAACCTAAGGTCAGCGTTGGCTTACGGCCCCAACGGTCAACCAGACCGATTGCGATAAAGGTCGCCAGCACGTTGGTCAGACCAACGATCACGGTGCCCCACATCTGCTCGGTGGTGTTGGTATACCCGGCCAGCTCAAAGATTTTTGGCGCGTAGTACATGATGACGTTCATCCCAGTGAACTGCTGCATCACCTGTAACAGCACACCGAGGAACACCGCGCGACGAAAGTTGCTGTTCTCTTTAAACAGCGCCCAGCCGGTCTGTTTGACCTTCAGGCTTTCGCGGATCTCATCAAGCTCGTTTTTGGCTTCAGCACTGGTATCACGCAGGCGCATCAGCACGCGTTCCGCGTCATGGAAGCGACGTTTCGCGGCGTACCAGCGCGGGCTGTCCGGCAGGAAGAAGACACCGATCAGCAGCAAAATGGCCGGGATGATAATCACGCCCAGCATCCAGCGCCATGCGCCGCTGTAGCTGAAGGCCGTATCGGAAAGGTACGCGCCAAGAATACCGATGGTGATCATCAGCTGATACATGGAGATCATGCTGCCGCGAATTTTCTCTGGCGCGATTTCAGACAGATACAGCGGGGCAGTGTACGACGCCACGCCAACCGCCAGACCGAGCAGTACGCGGGAGATGATCAGCACTTCGACGTTAGGTGCGGCGGCGGAGCAGAGTGAACCGGCGACAAACAGAATCGCGCCGATCATCAGGCTCTTTTTACGTCCGAGACGGTAGGAGAGCCAGCCGCTGCCAACGGCACCGACGGCAGCGCCGAACATCATGGAACTCACCACCCATTCCTGGGTATGTGGGCTGATCTGGAATTCATCGGTGATGAAGGGTAAAGCACCGGCAATGACGCCGATATCCAGGCCGAAAAGAAGTCCTGCCAGGGCTGCGAGGAAGCAGACAAAGAATGTCATCGCCTTGTTGGACGTACGCCCCTGTTTATTATTGTCAGGCATTATGCCCTCCAGTTGGGTTATCAGTTTTATCGATGTAAAGGGTAGGTTAGTACGGCGTAAAAATGTGTGACGCTACTCACATTGGTGTAATCGGTTACACTCACTTATAACTGTCAGTTTTATTAAAGCTCTGAAAATATAGTGTTAATTCTGTTGATGTGCATCCCGTTTAACGCAGTTTCAGACTTAACTGAAATGAAATGTAACAGCAGATGAAGGCAGAACATGCAAAGAGATTATTCTGAAAGAAGTGCTTTTATCTCGTGGTGTAAGCGGTTTCAGTGGGAGTGGTTTGCCGGGTGGCGGCGATATCTTACGCGTGCAGGGCGTTAAGGAAATGTAGCTCACAAAAGCGAAGCGCGGACGGGCAAAATCCCGGGAGCAGAAATGCAAAAGGCCAGCACGAGGCTGGCCTTTAAGAACGCTATCAGTCGCTAATTACAGACCGGCAGCGTCACGCAGCAGGGCGGCTTTGTCGGTTTTTTCCCATGGGAAATGTTCGCGACCAAAGTGACCGTATGCAGCGGTTTCTTTGTAGATTGGGTGCAGCAGATCCAGCATCTGAATCAGGCCGTATGGACGCAGGTCGAAGAACTCGCGCACCAGCAGGGTCAGCTGTTCGGTAGAGATCTTCTCGGTACCGAACGTTTCAACCATGATGGAGGTAGGTTCTGCCACGCCGATTGCGTAGGAAACCTGAATTTCACAACGATCTGCCAGACCCGCAGCCACGATGTTTTTCGCCACATAACGTGCAGCGTACGCAGCAGAACGGTCAACTTTAGACGGATCTTTACCGGAGAACGCGCCGCCACCGTGACGAGCCATGCCGCCGTATGTATCAACGATAATCTTACGACCGGTCAGACCGCAGTCGCCCATTGGGCCACCGATAACAAAACGGCCGGTTGGGTTGATGTGGTACTTGGTGGAGGCATTCAGCCATTCTGCAGGCAGAACCGGCTTGATGATCTCTTCCATGACCGCTTCCTGCAGCGTTTTCAGCGAAACGTCTTCGGCGTGCTGAGTCGACAGTACGACCGCGTCGATACCGACGATTTTGCCGTCGTCATACTGGAAAGTGATCTGGCTTTTTGCATCCGGACGCAGCCACGGCAGCGCGCCGTTTTTACGCACTTCAGCCTGACGCTGCACCAGACGGTGCGCGTAAGTGATGGGGGCAGGCATCAGCACGTCGGTTTCGTTGGTCGCGTAGCCAAACATCAGGCCCTGGTCGCCAGCACCTTGCTCAAGCGGATCGGTACGATCGACGCCCTGATTGATGTCCGGGGACTGTTTGCCAATTGCGCTTAATACGGCGCAAGAGTTGGCATCAAAGCCCATATCAGAATGCACGTAGCCGATTTCACGCACGGTGTTACGGGTGATCTCTTCGATATCAACCCATGCACTGGTGGTGATCTCACCACCTACCAGAACCATGCCCGTTTTGACATAGGTTTCGCACGCCACGCGCGCTTTAGGATCCTGCTCCAGGATCGCATCCAGCACTGCATCGGAGATTTGGTCAGCGATTTTATCAGGATGCCCTTCTGATACAGACTCGGACGTAAACAGGTGTTTTGCCATGTTTTATTTCACCTAAGGATAATTTGGTAAGCTCAAACTGCTGTGCGGAATGGCCGTAGAAGACGATTCTACCAAGACCGGCAGGTAAATGACACCGGCAGTCTGAGTGTTAATCAGTATAGATGGATTAACATCTGGATGGCTATTTTAGGTCACTTCTTCGCCCGATTTCCAGTTTTTTTTGACTAAGGTCTCACTGTGCTTATAAGGCAGGTGGAAATTTTTCCTGACGGGGCTGGCAAGGTGCGCATTTATACTTTGCATTTTGGGAGTGATGTGGGTATAAAACGCGGCGCGCGGCTCATACAAAAAAGCGCTCGATGATTTCATCGTGTCGCCACTTCCAGCCGGGTTGAGCAGTGAACACTTAGCTTTGGCTTGAGGTTCGTCTTCTGAAGGCGGCCGTGGAGGTGATACCCGATAATGAACTCTCGTTTTCCGCTAACTCAGTTACGCTGTTCTGGCGTGCGTCTGTTTCCCGCAACTCGCATTTCTAATCTGCAAACCTGCCGATGTTATACCCATTTCGGTGCTTCTCAGGATTCCAGGGCCGGCCATCCGCTTTGTGAAAACTGAACAAGGGCGCTCTTGTTAATTCAGGAGTTATCTCGTGGTTTCGCCGAACCTTGTCATACAGAGTTCGGTTACGTGTTTTACAATGATATGAATAAGAAACCGGTCGCACGGTCTGAATTTCAGCACACTCTGCTGGAATGCGGGGCCGTTTATGGGTTGTTATCGCGGTGTGACACTGCGATAGTAGTCAACTGTTTTACACTTAATACAAAGAGTTGAGGTTCGCTATGTCTGACGACATGTCTTCGGTTTCGCCTTCGTCAGCGGGCGGACAGGGTGTACTACGTTCTATGCAGGAGGTTGCGATGAGCTCCGAAGAGGCCAGCAAGATGCTGCGCACATACAATATTGCCTGGTGGGGTAATAACTACTACGACGTCAACGAACTGGGCCATATCAGCGTTTGCCCGGATCCTGACGTACCGGAAGCTCGCGTGGATCTCGCCAAACTGGTGAAAGCGCGCGAAGCGCAAGGGCAACGTCTGCCTGCACTGTTCTGCTTCCCGCAGATCCTGCAACACCGTTTGCGCTCCATTAATGCGGCGTTCAAGCGCGCGCGTGAGTCCTATGGATACAAGGGCGACTACTTCCTGGTCTATCCAATCAAGGTAAACCAGCACCGTCGTGTCATTGAATCGCTGATCCATTCCGGTGAACCACTGGGTCTGGAAGCCGGTTCTAAAGCGGAACTGATGGCGGTACTGGCGCACGCCGGTATGACGCGCTCGGTGATCGTCTGTAACGGCTATAAAGACCGTGAATACATTCGTCTGGCGCTGATTGGCGAGAAGATGGGCCACAAGGTCTATCTGGTTATCGAGAAGATGACGGAAATCGCCATTGTGCTGGAAGAGGCCGAGCGTCTGAACGTGGTGCCGCGCCTGGGCGTGCGTGCGCGTCTGGCGTCGCAAGGCTCCGGTAAATGGCAGTCCTCCGGCGGCGAAAAATCCAAATTCGGTCTGGCGGCGGGTCAGGTTCTGCAGCTGGTGGAAATGCTGCGCGAACGCGGTCGTCTGGACAGTATCCAGCTTCTGCACTTCCACCTCGGTTCGCAGATGGCCAATATTCGCGATATCGCCACGGGCGTACGTGAATCGGCTCGTTTCTATGTCGAGCTGCATAAGCTTGGCGTCAACATCGAGTGCTTCGATGTCGGCGGCGGTCTGGGTGTGGACTACGAAGGAACGCGCTCGCAGTCTGACTGCTCCGTGAACTATGGTCTGAACGAGTACGCGAACAACATTATCTGGGCGATTGGTGATGCCTGTGAAGAGAACGGTTTGCCGCATCCAACGGTGATCACCGAGTCTGGCCGTGCGGTAACCGCGCACCATACGGTGCTGGTTTCCAATATTATCGGTGTTGAACGCAGCGAGAATACGGAAGCGACACCACCGCAAGACGATGCGCCGCGTGCTCTGCAAAACATGTGGGAAACCTGGCAGGAGATGCATGAGCCGGGCACCCGTCGCTCTCTGCGTGAATGGCTGCACGACAGCCAGATGGATCTGCATGACATTCACGTCGGCTATTCATCCGGCACCTTTAGCCTGCAGGAACGCGCGTGGGCAGAGCAGCTGTATCTGAATATGTGCCACGAAGTGCAGAAACAGCTCGACCCGAGCAACCGTGCGCACCGTCCGATTATCGACGAACTGCAGGAACGTATGGCGGATAAGATTTACGTCAACTTCTCGCTGTTCCAGTCGATGCCGGATGCCTGGGGTATCGATCAGCTGTTCCCGGTACTGCCGCTGGAAGGGCTGAATCATGCGCCGGAACGTCGCGCAGTGCTGCTGGACATCACCTGTGATTCCGACGGCGCTATCGATCACTACGTGGACGGCGACGGGATTGCCACCACCATGCCAATGCCGGAGTACGATCCTGAGAACCCGCCAATGCTGGGCTTCTTTATGGTCGGTGCGTATCAGGAAATTTTAGGCAACATGCACAACCTGTTCGGTGATACCGAAGCGGTTGACGTCTTTGTCTTCCCTGACGGCAACGTCGAAGTGGAGCTTTCCGACGAGGGCGACACCGTGGCGGACATGCTGGAGTACGTGCAGCTGGATCCGAAAAAACTGCTGACTCAGTTCCGCGATCAGGTGAAAAACACCGATCTGGACGCTGCGCTGCAGCAACAGTTCCTGGAAGAGTTTGAAGCGGGTCTGTACGGGTACACCTATCTGGAAGACGAGTAACCGTTAATGCCCGGTGGCGCTGCGCTTACCGGGCCTACGGGATACTTGAACCTGTACGAATTAACGGCGATAATTCGCACCAACATGCAGTTTCCGAATCAATCCCTTCCTCGTCGGGTTTAACGACGCGGAGGGGATTTTTTTTCATCTATTTTTAATGCATCGACTCTACATGAGGTCAGGACATGAGCACTTTAGGTCATCAGTACGACAACTCTCTGGTATCTAACGCGTTTGGTTTTTTACGTCTCCCGATGAACTTCCAGCCGTACGACAGCGACGCTGACTGGGTAATCACCGGCGTTCCGTTTGATATGGCAACTTCCGGTCGTGCCGGTGGCCGTCACGGTCCGGCGGCCATTCGTCAGGTCTCTACCAACCTGGCCTGGGAGCACAACCGTTTCCCGTGGAACTTCGATATGCGTGAGCGCCTGAACGTCGTCGACTGCGGCGATCTGGTGTATGCCTTCGGCGACGCGCGTGAAATGAGCGAAAAACTGCAGGCGCACGCAGAAAAACTGCTGGCTGCCGGTAAGCGCATGCTCTCCTTCGGCGGTGACCACTTTGTGACGCTGCCGCTGCTGCGCGCGCACGCGAAGCATTTCGGTAAAATGGCGCTGGTGCATTTCGATGCCCACACGGACACCTACGCGAACGGCTGCGAGTTTGACCATGGCACTATGTTCTACACTGCGCCGAACGAAGGCCTGATCGATCCAAATCACTCTGTGCAGATCGGTATCCGTACTGAATTCGACAAAGATAACGGCTTCACCGTGCTGGACGCCTGCCAGGTGAACGATCGTGGCGTGGACGATATCATCGCACAGGTGAAGCAGATTGTCGGCGACATGCCTGTCTACCTGACCTTTGATATCGACTGCCTGGACCCCGCGTTTGCACCGGGCACCGGTACGCCGGTCATTGGTGGCCTGACGTCTGACCGTGCGATCAAACTGGTTCGCGGTCTGAAAGACCTGAACATCGTGGGAATGGACGTGGTAGAAGTGGCGCCAGCGTACGATCAGTCTGAAATCACGGCTCTGGCCGCTGCAACACTGGCGCTGGAAATGCTGTACATTCAGGCAGCCAAAAAAGGCGAGTAATCGGGCTGTTTGACTCGCCATTTTGAAACCGGGCAGTGCCCGTCACCCTCACGTACTCCCGGGTGACGGTGCGCTGCCCGTGTCGTTACTGGCTTTTCTGGAGGGGATTATTTGATCCCGTCTGCCGCCATGCGATCGCGGATATGTTGCGCACGCTCTGCGGACGCCGGGTGATCGTCAAACATTGAGCTTTGACGGCCTTCTTCCAATTTTGCCAGTTTCTCAAAGCTGGTGGCTAAGCCTGACGGATTGATCCCGCGCTTGCGCAACAGATCGTAGGAGTAGTCGTCCGCTTCTGACTCCTGACGTTGGGAGAACTGGGAGTTAACCAGTTTTTCGCCCACATCACCCAGTTGGGATTGGGACAGACTGCCAACGATACCGCCTGCAGAGGCTGCCGCCGCACGCACGGCATTGGTGCCGAGCGCCACCTGCATACCTTTCTTCACGTGGCCGAGTGCGACGTGGCCCATTTCATGGCCGATCACCGCTTCGACTTCATTATCCGTCATCATGTCCATTAACCCGCTGTAAACGCGGATACAGCCGTTCGCCATCGCAAACGCGTTCACGTCTTTCGCCATATAGACTTTGTAATTCACTGCCTGGCCGTTGATGTTATCGCCCAGCGCGGCGGCAATCTTGTTCAGACGCTGCGCGTAAGTGCTACTGGCCGGTGCGATGGTCGCTTTTCCGTCCATCTCTTTACACGCCTGGTCGCTCAGCGCGACGACCTGCGCATCGCTCAGGGAATAAGCCTGGAAGGCTTCTGCGCCAGAGCTCATCAGACCGTTTGAATCCATATTCTGACAACCGCTCAGCAGGAGCGTCGTACCCAGGGCCAGCACTATTGCACGCATTTTCATGATGTTGCTTCCGTACTCGTTAACTGAAAAAAGTCTGAAAAATGCTCCGGCAGCGAAGCCGCAGTCGCGCTAAGTATAAGGAATATCTGGAGCCCCGGGCGAGTAGATTGCGCAACATGCGAGCGTGATCCAGAGATTTCTTAAAGGGCAAAAGAATGCTCCATGTACATGCTTTGTCGCTTGGGTTACATTGTTGGCACTTTTTTCTGGCATAGCCCAAAACGCGCTGTCGTCAAGGGCGCGGCCTTTAACAGTCCGATCTGGAGTTAAAATGTCCTCACGTAAAGAGCTTGCTAATGCTATTCGTGCGCTGAGCATGGACGCAGTACAGAAAGCCAAATCCGGTCACCCGGGTGCCCCTATGGGTATGGCTGACATTGCCGAAGTCCTGTGGCGTGATTTCCTGAACCATAACCCGCAGAACCCATCTTGGGCTGACCGCGACCGCTTCGTGCTGTCCAACGGCCACGGCTCTATGCTGATCTACAGCCTGCTGCACCTCACGGGTTATGCGCTGCCAATCGAAGAGCTGAAGAACTTCCGTCAGCTGCACTCCAAAACCCCAGGTCACCCGGAAGTGGGTTATACCGCGGGCGTTGAGACCACAACCGGTCCACTGGGTCAGGGTATTGCGAATGCGGTCGGTATGGCGATTGCAGAGAAAACGCTGGCGGCACAGTTCAACCGTCCAGGTCACGATATCGTTGATCACTTCACCTACGCTTTCATGGGCGACGGCTGCATGATGGAAGGCATTTCTCACGAAGTGTGCTCCCTGGCCGGTACTCTGAAACTGGGTAAACTGGTTGCGTTCTACGACGACAACGGCATCTCCATTGATGGTCACGTTGAAGGCTGGTTCACTGACGACACCGCAAAACGTTTCGAAGCTTACGGCTGGCACGTTGTGCGTGGTGTTGACGGCCACGATGCAGACGCGATTAAACGTGCAGCAGAAGAAGCGCGTGCCGTGACTGACAAACCATCCCTGCTGATGTGCAAAACCATCATCGGTTTCGGTTCTCCAAACAAAGCGGGTACTCACGATTCTCACGGCGCACCGCTGGGCGACGCAGAAATTGCACTGACCCGCGAACAGCTGGGCTGGAAATACGCGCCATTTGAAATCCCGTCTGAGATTTACGCTCAGTGGGATGCCAAAGAAGCAGGCCAGGCGAAAGAGTCCGTCTGGAATGAGAAATTCGCAGCTTACGCAAAAGCCTTCCCGCAGGAAGCGGCAGAATTCACCCGTCGTATGAAAGGTGACATGCCGGAAGATTTCGACGCGAAAGCGAAAGAGATCATCGCTAAGCTGCAAGCTAACCCGGCTAAAATTGCCAGCCGTAAAGCGTCTCAGAATGCGATCGAAGCTTTCGGTCCACTGCTGCCAGAATTCCTCGGCGGCTCTGCTGACCTGGCACCGTCTAACCTGACGATCTGGTCTGGTTCTAAAGCGATCAACGAAGATACCGCCGGTAACTACATCCATTACGGTGTGCGTGAATTCGGTATGACCGCCATTGCGAACGGTATCTCTCTGCACGGTGGCTTCCTGCCGTACACCTCTACCTTCCTAATGTTCGTAGAATATGCGCGTAATGCCGTGCGTATGGCTGCGCTGATGAAACAGCGTCAGGTAATGGTCTATACCCATGACTCTATCGGTCTGGGCGAAGATGGCCCGACTCACCAGCCGGTTGAGCAGGTGGCTTCTCTGCGCGTGACCCCGAACATGTCCACATGGCGTCCATGTGACCAGGTTGAGTCTGCGGTAGCGTGGAAATATGGCGTTGAGCGTCAGGACGGTCCAACCGCGCTGATTCTCTCTCGTCAGAACCTGGCACAGCAGGATCGTACCGAAGAGCAGCTGGCTAACATCGCTCGCGGTGGTTATGTGCTGAAAGACTGCGCAGGTCAGCCACAGCTGATTATCATCGCGACCGGTTCTGAAGTTGAGCTGGCGGTAGCTGCGTGGGATCAACTGTCTGCCGAAGGCGTGAAAGCGCGCGTGGTCTCCATGCCGTCTACCGACGCGTTCGACAAACAGGATGCGGCTTACCGTGAATCCGTACTGCCGAAAGCCGTTTCTGCGCGCGTGGCTGTGGAAGCGGGTATCGCTGACTACTGGTTCAAATACGTGGGCCTGAACGGTGCCATCGTCGGTATGACCACCTTCGGCGAATCTGCACCTGCAGAACTGCTGTTCGAAGAGTTTGGCTTCACCGTTGAGAACGTAGTCGCGAAAGCGAAAGAACTGCTGTAATCGCGTAAACGCCCGGCGGCGAGAGTCTTGCCGGGCGCTATAAAAAAACCAGGTGGGTAGCAATACCGCCTGGTTTTTTTATATGGGGAAAAACTGCCGAAGGAAGAGAGTAGCCTTTAATTTGCGCACTGAGGGTCCAAACGTGGCGCCTGTTCTTTGCGATAGTCGAACGGCGGACCTGACGCCACGGATGACGGCTGAGGGCGAATATGTTTTCGCCGGAGTGGAATAATTCCGCGGTAAATGGACGAAGAAATGTGACGCAAGTCAGATAAATGGCGAATCCCTCCGGGCGAACGTTCCTTTTATTCCCCGTTTCGCTTATTCTTGCTGAAGCGTTTCAGTCGATTAAATGTTCGACAATTGACCAATCAGTCGCAGTTTGTGACAGGCAAGGATTCCCCTATGAGCGTAGCTGGATTACTCTTTCAGCCACCTCAATCTCAGGGATAGCCTTGCAGGAGACCTATGACCGTACGCGTAGCGATTAATGGCTTTGGTCGCATCGGACGTAACGTGGTTCGCGCATTATATGAATCAGGACGTCGGGCGGAAATCACCGTAGTGGCTGTCAATGAACTGGCAGACGCGGCGGGTATGGCGCATTTGTTGAAATACGATACCAGCCATGGGCGCTTTGCCTGGGATGTACGCCAGGAAAGAGAGCAACTGTTCGTCGGCGATGATGTGATTCGCGTCCTGCATGAGCGCAGTATTGACGCGCTGCCGTGGCGTGAATTGGGTGTGGATGTGGTGCTGGATTGTACCGGCGTGTACGGCAATCGCGAACACGGCGAGGCGCATCTGGCAGCAGGCGCGAAGAAAGTCCTGTTTTCCCATCCCGGTGGTCACGATCTCGACGCAACCGTCGTCTACGGCGTGAACCATCTCGAGCTGCAAGCCGAACACCGTATTGTCTCTAATGCCTCCTGCACCACAAACTGCATTATTCCGGTCATCAAACTGCTAGACGATGCGTATGGCATCGAATCGGGCACAGTAACCACGATTCACTCCGCCATGCACGATCAGCAGGTTATCGACGCGTATCACCCGGACTTGCGTCGCACACGTGCGGCGAGTCAGTCAATCATTCCGGTGGATACGAAACTGGCGGCCGGAATTACCCGAATTTTTCCGCAGTTTAACGACCGTTTTGAAGCCATTGCGGTTCGCGTGCCGACCATAAATGTCACCGCGATTGACCTCAGTGTCACGGTTAAAAAACCGGTAAAAGCCAGTGAAGTCAACCTGTTGCTGCAAAAAGCGGCACAGGGTGCATTTCATGGTATAGTTGACTATACGGAATTACCGTTGGTCTCAGTAGATTTTAACCACGATCCGCACAGTGCCATTGTCGATGGTACACAGACGCGGGTCAGCGGTGCTCACCTCATCAAAACGCTGGTGTGGTGCGATAATGAATGGGGCTTTGCTAACAGGATGCTCGACACCACGTTAGCCATGGCCGCACAAGGTTTCAGGTAGGGCGCAAAGTGCGCATGCAAAACTTTAAGAATCAACGAGAGGATTCACCATGTCTGTAATTAAGATGACCGATCTGGATCTGGCAGGTAAACGCGTTTTCATCCGTGCCGATCTGAACGTACCTGTTAAAGATGGCAAAGTGACCAGCGATGCGCGTATTCGTGCTTCTCTGCCAACCATCGAACTGGCACTGAAACAGGGTGCGAAAGTGATGGTAACCTCTCACCTGGGTCGTCCGACCGAAGGCGAGTACAACGAAGAATTCTCTCTGCTGCCGGTTGTTAATTACCTGAAAGACAAACTGTCCAGCCCGGTACGTCTGGTTAAAGACTACCTGGACGGCGTTGAAGTGGCTGCAGGTGAACTGGTTGTTCTGGAAAACGTTCGCTTTAACAAAGGCGAGAAGAAAGACGACGAAGCACTGTCCAAAAAATACGCTGCACTGTGCGACGTCTTCGTGATGGATGCATTCGGTACGGCTCACCGTGCTCAGGCTTCGACCCACGGTATCGGTAAATTCGCAGACGTAGCTTGCGCAGGTCCACTGCTGGCTGACGAACTGGAAGCACTGGGTAAAGCACTGAAAGAACCAGCACGTCCAATGGTTGCTATCGTTGGTGGTTCTAAAGTGTCTACCAAACTGACCGTTCTGGATTCCCTGTCTAAAATCGCTGACCAGCTGATCGTTGGCGGTGGTATCGCGAACACCTTCGTTGCCGCTCAAGGCCACAACGTGGGTAAATCCCTGTATGAAGCAGACCTGGTTGACGAAGCAAAACGTCTTCTGACCACTTGCGATATCCCTGTCCCAACTGACGTGCGCGTAGCAACCGAGTTCTCTGAAACGGCGACCGCGACGCTGAAGTCTGTAAACGACATCAAAGATGAAGAGCAGATTCTGGACCTGGGCGACGTGTCTGCACAGAAACTGGCTGACATCCTGAAAAACGCGAAAACCATTCTGTGGAATGGCCCGGTTGGCGTGTTCGAATTCCCTAACTTCCGTAAAGGGACTGAAATCGTGGCTAACGCAATCGCAGACAGCGAAGCGTTCTCCATCGCAGGCGGCGGCGACACTCTGGCGGCAATCGACCTGTTCGGTATTTCCGACAAAATTTCCTACATCTCCACTGGTGGCGGCGCATTCCTCGAATTCGTGGAAGGCAAAGTTCTGCCAGCAGTAGCAATGCTCGAAGAGCGCGCTAAGAAGTAAGCCATTCATGGGCAGGGAAACCTGCCCAAATTTCAGCGTGCTTTTTAGAGCTCGCACCTTTTCTAACGGCCGAAGATACAGGACTACGTAACATGTCTAAAATTTTTGATTTCGTAAAACCTGGCGTGATCACTGGTGATGACGTTCAGAAAGTGTTCCAGGTAGCAAAAGAAAACAACTTTGCTCTGCCGGCAGTTAACTGCGTGGGTACCGACTCCATTAACGCCGTACTGGAAACCGCTGCAAAAGTTAAAGCTCCGGTTATCGTACAGTTCTCTAACGGCGGCGCTGCGTTCATCGCGGGTAAAGGCGTTAAAACTGATGTTCCTCAGGGCGCAGCAATCCTGGGCGCTATCTCTGGTGCGCACCACGTACACCAGATGGCTGAGCACTACGGTGTTCCAGTTATCCTGCACACCGACCACTGCGCGAAGAAACTGCTGCCATGGATCGACGGTCTGCTGGACGCGGGTGAAAAACACTTCGCAGCGACCGGTAAGCCACTGTTCTCTTCGCACATGATCGACCTGTCTGAAGAGTCACTGCACGAAAACATCGAAATCTGCTCCAAATACCTGGCGCGCATGTCCAAAATGGGGATGACCCTGGAGATCGAACTGGGTTGCACCGGCGGTGAAGAAGACGGCGTGGACAACAGCCACATGGACGCTTCTGCACTGTACACCCAGCCAGAAGATGTTGATTACGCGTACACCGAGCTGAGCAAAATCAGCCCACGTTTCACCATCGCGGCATCTTTCGGTAACGTACACGGCGTTTACAAGCCAGGTAATGTGGTTCTGACTCCAACTATCCTGCGCGATTCTCAGGAATATGTTTCTAAGAAACACAACCTGCCGCACAACAGCCTGAACTTCGTCTTCCACGGCGGTTCCGGTTCTTCTGCTCAGGAAATCAAAGATTCCGTAAGCTACGGTGTAGTGAAAATGAACATCGATACCGATACCCAATGGGCAACCTGGGACGGCATCCTGCAGTACTACAAAACCAACGAAGCTTACCTGCAAGGCCAGCTGGGCAACCCGAAAGGCGAAGACCAGCCGAACAAGAAATACTACGATCCACGCGTATGGCTGCGTGCTGCCCAGACTTCTATGATTACCCGTCTGGAGCAGGCATTCAAAGAACTGAACGCGGTTGACGTTCTGTAATTTGAGTTGCTGAAAAGCGTTAAAAAGGTCCGCATTTGCGGGCCTTTTTTTATGCCTTTTCAACGGGCTGCCACGGCCGATTGTGTGATCTGTTTGGCATAATCAGCACTTTTTGTTTACCCTTTACTGACCTGCCTGTCTCCCAGTGAGATGGATTTTTTGTCTGGATTAGCAAAAGGAAGAATGAATGGATGATCTCGGTGTAGTAGATGGCATCAACAACGCGGGCACCTGGCTGGTGCGCAACCAGGCGCTACTGCTGAGTTATGCGGTGAATATCGTGGCGGCGATTGCAATTATTATCGTCGGTATGATCGTGGCACGCGTGGTGTCCAATGCGATCAACCGCGTGATGCGCGCGCGTCAGATTGATGCCACGGTGGCAGATTTCCTCTCCGCGCTGGTGCGCTACGGCCTGATTGCCTTTACGCTGATTGCTGCGCTTGGGCGCGTCGGTGTACAGACGGCCTCCGTCATCGCGGTACTCGGTGCTGCGGGTCTGGCTATCGGTCTGGCCCTGCAGGGTTCACTGTCGAACCTCGCCGCAGGCGTGCTGCTGGTGACTTTCCGCCCGTTCCGCTCCGGTGAATACGTCGATTTAGGCGGCATTGCCGGGACCGTGCTGCAGGTGCAGATTTTCTCCACCACCCTGCGCACCGTTGATGGCCGTATCGTTGTGGTGCCGAACGGTAAAATCATCGCCGGAAACATCATTAACTTTTCCCGCGAACCGGTACGTCGTAACGAACTGTTGATCAGCGTGGCGTATGATTCCGATATCGATAAGGTGAAAGCGCTGCTGACGAATATCATTGAGTCGGATGTTCGTATCATCCAGGACCGCGAGAGAACTGTTCGTCTGAACGAACTGGGGGCTTCGTCGATCAATTTCGTGGTACGCATCTGGAGCAAAAGCAGCGATTTGCAGGAAGTTTACTGGGACGTGCTGGAGCGCATTAAGCGTGAATTTGACGCTAACGGTATCAGCTTCCCGTATCCGCAGATGGACGTGAACTTCAAGCGCGTGAAAGAACACGCGAGCGAATAAATCCGTTCTGACAAACAACGCCCGCGCGTGAATACCGGCGGGCGTTTATTTTATCTCAGTGTCTGGTTAACAATGCTGCTGACACCCTGCATCAACAGTCCCGCATCACTGATTCCTTTGTTTTCCTGCTGAGTGACCCATTCGGCCTGAACCTGCTGGTACCCGGTGGCGGCTTGCCAGGCTTTCAGCTCGTCGTTCGTCAGGTAATGAATGGTTGCGCCTTCTCGTTTCATCGCGTTGGTCATCTCGGCCAGATTAGCCTCTTGCGCTGCGCCAAGACGTTTTTGCGTAGCGGCTGCCGCACGTCTGATGGCACCGCGATCCTTGACGTCGAGGCTGTCCCACACCGCTTTATTCATCACCAGCAGATATACGTGTCCGAGCCACAGGGAAGGAGAAACCTGAATATAAGGTGCGGCCCGCTCGGCGTGAATATCGTGCCCGCTGTCGAGGTTAACCATCAGGCCGTCAAGCTGCCCGTCCTTCAGCGCTTCGGTAATGTGCTCATTCCACGGCATATTCACCGGAACGCCACCCGCGTTACGTAAAAATGACTGATGCCAGAAACTGGCCGTTCGCCATTTGCTTGCGTTCAACTGATCGAGTTTCACATTGGGTTGGGTGGTGAAAAAACCTACCGGATACCCGAGGAAAAACTGCAGGTTTATCACGTTATTTTTTTCAAGCTCGTTCCCAAACTGGCGATAATTCTTGAAGATGCGCTCAAAGGCAGCCGCCTGGGCATTACCGCTGGCAGGCCCAAGAGGGAAGCTCTTAAATATCTGGTGCCGTGGAAGGAGGTCGGGCGTGTATTCGGGGACGACAGTGCCCATATCCGCAACACCGCCCTGGCTGATGGTCGTTAGTGCGTTATAGCTGGTGGACAGCTCGCCGTTCCAGTGGGCGTCGATTTTCAGGCGACCGAGGGATTCCGTCTCAATCGCTCTAAAAAAAGTCTCTTTTATGAGCCGGGTACGCATGTTTCCGTACGGTTCGTGATCGGTATAGCGTAACGTAGTGGTCGCGCTTGCGGTGGCAGCCCACAAGCAGGTAAACACCCATGCGGCGCAGTAAAGTAAAGCCTTCGCGTTATGCTTCATATCCATTCCTTTGGTACGGTTGCTGATACCTTCAGCATACGCTAAATCCGGAGTTAAAACGTTTGTCAGAATCTCAATACGGCATCATTAGGGTAGCTAATTAGGGATTAATATTATCAATTTCCTCTAATGAAGATCTCGCAGTATAGTCTGCCGTAACGACAATCGTGTAAGAGTATTTCCCCATGTTATCTTATTACTTTCAAGGTCTTGCGCTAGGCGCAGCCATGATTTTACCGCTCGGTCCCCAAAATGCGTTCGTCATGAACCAGGGGATCCGTCGCCAGTATCACCTGATGATCGCCATGCTCTGCGCCGTCAGCGATTTGCTGCTCATTTGCGCCGGAATTTTTGGCGGTAGCGCGCTGCTGATGCAGTCGCCGTGGCTGCTGGCACTGGTGACCTGGGGCGGGGTGGCGTTCCTGCTATGGTACGGTTTTGGCGCACTGAAAACCGCCATGAGCAGTAACCTGGAACTTGCCAGCGCCGAAGTGATGAAGCAGGGACGCTGGAAGATCATCGCCACCATGCTGGCGGTGACCTGGCTTAATCCACACGTTTATCTGGATACCTTCGTGGTGCTCGGCAGCCTGGGCGGTCAGCTGGATGTCGAACCTAAACGCTGGTTCGCGCTGGGAACCGTGAGCGCTTCCTTCCTGTGGTTTTTTGGTCTGGCGATACTTGCCGCCTGGCTTGCTCCGCGCTTACGCACCGCCAAAGCGCAGCGCATCATTAATATTCTCGTCGGCGTGGTGATGTGGTTTATCGCGTTCCAGCTGGCGAAAGAGGGCATTAGTCACGTACAGGTATTGTTCAACTAAGCGTTGTCTTATGGACAACTGAAGCAGACACGCTAAGCTTGCTGGCATGCGCCCTTAGGTGGGCACTTCGCAACATGGAGGAATAACAGTGAAGTTTAAAGTGATGGCCCTGGCGGCATTAGTCAGTTTTGGTGCAGTATCGGTACAGGCAAACGAATTGCCAAATGGACCGCACATTGTCACTTCCGGTACGGCAAGCGTGGACGCTGCTCCCGATGTTGCAACCCTTGCGATTGAAGTGAACGTGGCGGCAAAAGATGCTGCGTCAGCCAAGAAACAGGCCGACGATCGCGTTGCGCAATATCTCTCTTTCCTTGAGCAGAACGGCGTTGCAAAGAAAGACATTAACTCGGCGAATCTTCGCACCCAGCCAGATTACGACTACCAGAATGGTAAAAGCATTCTGAAAGGCTATCGCGCCGTGCGTACGGTAGAAGTGACTGTACGTCAGCTCGATAAGCTGAACTCGCTGCTGGATGGCGCGCTGAAAGCGGGTCTGAACGAAATCCGTTCCGTATCGCTGGGCGTTGCGCAACCGGAGAAATACAAAGACGAAGCGCGCAAAGCGGCGATTGACGACGCAGTACGTCAGGCAGAGCAGCTGGCTTCTGGCTTCAAATCGAAGCTCGGCCCGGTGTATAGCGTGCGTTACCACGTCTCTAACTACCAGCCAAGCCCGATGGTTCGCATGATGAAGGCCGATGCCGCACCGGTTTCCGCACAGGAAACTTACGAGCAGCCGACCATTCAGTTCGACGATCAGGTGGATGTGGTCTTCCAGCTGGAACCGGCACAGGGTCAGCAGCAACAGCAGGCGCCTGCGCAGTAATCAATGACAAAAAAGCCGGGGTAACCCGGCTTTTTTATTAATCCTGTCTCAACACCTTATGCCCGTAGGCCAGCAGTGCATCGGTGACGTTGCGCATCATGCGGCTCTCCGGCGCAAAACGGTGCCAGTACAACATCCGACGCTGATACAGCCCCGGCGTTAAGTCGATAAGTTCACCGCTCTTCAACTCTTTCTCAATCTGCAAATGCGGGATCATACAGCAGGTCGTCCCCTGACGGGCCAGCTGCACGAAGGCTTCAGACGAATTCACGATATGACAGGGCACGCTGCCCGGCGGCAGATCGAAGTTCTGTTGTAAGAACGCCTGATGCATATCGTCGAGATGATCGAAGGCCACGGCAGGGGCTTTCAGCAGCGCGGCACGGGTGACGCCATTCGGGAAATAACGCTCAGCAAACTCTTTTGAGCCGACAAAAAGATAGTCCAGCGCGCCGAGCTGATCGACCAGGCAGCTTGGCAACGCCTGCGGCTGGATACTGACCGCACCCACCACTTCGCCACGACGCAGCCGCTCCTGAGTACGGGTTTCATCTTCCACCTGCAGATTGAGGCGGATAGGGGAATCGGCCAGCACTGAGGAGAGGGCGGGCAGCAGCCAGGTGGCCAGACTGTCGGCGTTCACCGCCAGCGAGAGCAGCAGCGGCGTGGAACCGGTCTGTTCATCGCCCAGCCACTCCTCTTCCAGCAGCTCAACCTGACGCAGCAGGGCCAGCAGCTTCTGCCCTTGTTCCGTCGGACGTGGCGGAACGGTACGCACCAGCAGCGGTTGTCCGAACATATTCTCAAGCTGTTTGATTCGCTGTGACACGGCGGATTGAGTGATGCACAGCTTCTGCGCTGCGCGCTCAAAACCTCGTTCACGAATGACGGCATCAAGCGCCTGTAGTGTTCTGTAGTCCGGACGTTTCATTGCGGGGCAGTACTCCTGAATTTTGCTGATTCTGCACTATGACACAAATTTCCCTTTGTGACAGACCAATTCCGACCACATCGGATCTGTCAGGGCTTTGCTCGGTAATGTGACACCGGTCACAGGGACATTCCCTGCCTGCCTGTTCTATAATACGCCCTGAGTTTTCACACCACAGGCAAAAAGATCATGACGCAGGATGAACTGAAAAAAGCAGTAGGATGGGCCGCTCTCCAGTACGTACAACCCGGTACCATTGTCGGTGTCGGGACTGGCTCGACCGCCGCACATTTTATTGATGCGCTCGGCACGATGAAAGGGCAGATCGAGGGCGCGGTATCCAGCTCCGATGCTTCCACGGAAAAGCTGAAAAGTCTCGGCATTACGGTCTTCGATCTTAACGAAGTCGATCGTCTGGGGATTTACGTTGATGGCGCTGATGAGATCAACGGCCATATGCAGATGATCAAAGGCGGCGGGGCTGCCCTGACGCGTGAAAAGATCATCGCTTCCGTCGCGGATAAATTTATCTGTATCGCGGATGCGTCTAAGCAGGTGGATATTCTCGGTAACTTCCCGCTGCCGGTTGAAGTCATTCCGATGGCGCGCAGCGCAGTGGCGCGTCAGCTGGTGAAACTGGGCGGTCGTCCGGAATATCGCCAGGGCGTGGTGACTGACAACGGTAACGTCATCCTCGACGTTCACGGTATGGAGATTATGGACGCGGTGGCGATGGAAAATGCCATTAACGCCATCCCAGGCGTAGTGACGGTAGGGCTATTCGCCAACCGTGGCGCGGATGTGGCGCTGATTGGCACCGCTGACGGCGTGAAAACCATCGTAAAATGATCTGACGGGGGGAGCCTTCCCCCCGCTAAATATTTTTCAAAAGCGAAATTCGGTGACTTGTGTCACGTTTTTTGACCTGTTCTGACGATCCTGCCGCTTTCCTGATTATCCACAGCATTTTCCTCTGACATTTCGCCCTGGATGACTTTTCTTCAGAGTGGCGACGCAAACGTTCATATTGCTGCAATAGTTTTTTTTGATATGTTGGCGGGAGCGGATTTAAATCCAGCACAACATCAGTTCAGACAAAACAGGGTCGGGTAAATGGCAAAGGTATCACTGGAAAAAGACAAGATTAAGTTTCTGCTCGTCGAAGGGGTGCATCAGAAAGCACTCGATAACCTTCGTGCAGCAGGGTACACCAACATCGAATTCCACAAAGGCGCGCTGGATACTGAGCAGCTGAAAGAATCCATCCGTGATGCCCATTTCATTGGCCTGCGATCCCGTACTCACCTGACTGAAGAGGTTATTGCCTGCGCTGAGAAGCTGGTGGCTATCGGCTGCTTCTGCATCGGTACTAATCAGGTTGATCTGAATGCGGCAGCCAAACGCGGCGTGCCGGTCTTTAACGCACCTTTCTCCAACACCCGTTCCGTGGCGGAGTTAGTGATTGGCGAGCTGCTGCTACTGCTGCGCGGTATTCCGGAGGCGAACGCCAAAGCCCACCGCGGTGTGTGGAACAAGCTGGCTTCCGGCTCGTTCGAAGCGCGCGGTAAAAAGCTGGGGATTATCGGCTACGGCCATATCGGGACGCAGCTGGGGATTCTGGCCGAATCTCTCGGCATGAATGTCTTTTTCTACGATATCGAAAACAAACTGCCGCTGGGTAACGCGACCCAGGTGCAGCATCTTTCCGATCTGCTGAACATGAGCGATGTGGTGAGCCTGCACGTGCCGGAAAACGCCTCCACCAAAAATATGATGGGTGCGGAAGAGCTGGCGCTGATGAAACCGGGCGCACTGCTGATCAATGCCGCTCGCGGTACGGTAGTGGATATTCCTGCCCTGTGCGATGCCCTGAAGCGTAAGCATCTGGCGGGCGCGGCTATCGACGTATTCCCGACAGAACCGGCCACCAACAGCGATCCGTTTACCTCTCCGCTGTGTGAATTCGACAACGTGATCCTGACGCCGCACATTGGCGGTTCGACCCAGGAAGCACAGGAAAATATCGGTCTGGAAGTGGCGGGTAAACTGAGCAAGTATTCCGATAACGGATCTACGCTGTCTGCGGTGAACTTCCCGGAAGTGTCTCTGCCGCTGCACGGCGGTCGCCGTCTGCTGCATATCCACGAAAACCGTCCAGGCGTGCTGACCGCGATTAACCAGATTTTTGCCGAGCAGAGCGTCAACATCGCCGCGCAGTATCTGCAAACTAACTCGCAGATGGGCTATGTGGTTATTGATATCGAAGCAGATGAAGATGTGGCGGAGAAAGCGCTGCTGAGCATGAAGGCGATTCCGGGTACGATTCGCGCGCGTCTGTTGTACTAATCTGCGGTTTGCTGTGTCGGGGGGGGCTGACGCCTTACCCGACCTCTGGTGAATCCAAATCGTAAGCCGGGTATGGCGTAGCCGCCACCCGGCTTTATTGTTTACCTCACCACTCCCACACTTTCGAAGGCGTCACCACTGCGGGCAGCGGAATATCCCATTTTTCCACCGGCAGCGCTTTTACGCCCTGACAATCATGGGCATAGCCCACCGGCTGCAAACCATACTGCTGCCAGTTTTGCAGCGTGCGATCGTAAAATCCTCCGCCCATTCCGAGACGCTGACCGCTTTCATCAAAAGCCACCAGCGGCGTGATCAGCACGTCCAGTTCGCTTAAGGGGAGGACATCGCGCACGTCGAGTTTGGGTTCGCTAATTTTCAGACGGTTCACCACCAGTTCGCTGTGCGGATGGTAGTGCAAGAACAGCAGATTGCCCGGACTGAACGGGTGCAGCACCGGCAGATAGACCTTTTTCCCGGCGCGCCAGAGTTGTTCGATCAGCGGTTGGGTATCCAGCTCGCCGTCAAACGACAGAAACAGGGCGACGGTATGGGCCATAACCACAGGGGGATACGCCATCATACGGGCGGCAGCAAGCTGGGCGAAATGCGTTTGTTGTTCGGGCGAAAGCGCTCGACGATGTTTGCGGATTAACTGACGGATGTCTTGTCGGGAAGCAGGGACTTCAGGAAATTGAGTCATGATGCTTGAAGGTAGTAAAGAAGGGGAATCTCCGAGATGCCGCCGCAGGCTGTAACCCTTGAACCCTTGGTTCAAGGTGAATGTGTCGTCATAGTCTTAAGGCTTCTCGGACGAACCGAGCATGCTCACCGACCATGGAGCGCCACATTCTTGTGGTATGAAATATCGGCTCAGGGGACTGGCCCGCTTGCGAACATCTCAGAGAAATTTTGTCTTCACAGTCACTCTACCATAGTCAACTGCAAAGTGTTATTCAAACTTTTGCACCGGCCTTTCGGGGGTGCGACCCTGATCAAGCAGCGCTTGTTCAATGGTCTGTTGGAGCATTTTAATGCGTTGCTCCATGCTCGCCGCGTAGTCGCGGGTCTTCGCTTTTTCCTGAGTTAATTCATAGCTGATGTTCAACGCGGCGATGAAAACCAGCTGCTCAGTATTTGTGACTCTAGTGCGTTCTTTTAGATCTTGCAACCGCTGATTCAAATCATCCGCAGCCTGATTCAAAGCATCCCTTTGTTCAGGCGGACAATTCACTCGCAGCGAACGGCCAAAAATTTGGAGATCGACGGGTTGTGCAGACATGCCACCTTCCTGCTGATTGACTGCGCGACCTTCGCACATGGCCCGGGGGCTGCGAAGGGGCGACACTATAGCTACCCTGATATGAAGATACAAGCCCTTTTCTGGTATCTCCAGGGTCCAAAGTGGTAGCATATCATGAATATTCCTCCAACGATGACGAATGCGCATGTCTATACAGAACGAAATGCCTGGTTACAACGAAGTAAGCCAGTTACTTAACCAGCAGGGCGTGGGTTTGACCCCTGCTGAAATGCACGGTCTGATCAGTGGCATGCTGTGCGGCGGAAACAGCGACAGCTCATGGCAGCCGCTGCTTCATGACCTGACGAACGAAGGTCTGGCCTTTGGTCACGAGCTTGCTGAAGCCCTGCGCAAAATGCACTCGGCGACCAGTGATTCTCTGGAGGACGATGGCTTCCTTTTTCAGCTTTATCTGCCTGATGGCGACGACGTCAGCGTCTTCGATCGTGCCGATGCGCTGGCAGGCTGGGTAAACCACTATCTGCTGGGTCTGGGCGTTACGCAGCCTAAGCTCGATAAAGTCACCGGCGAAGCGGGTGAAGCGATCGACGATCTGCGCAACATCGCGCAGCTGGGCTACGACGAAGACGAAGATCAGGAAGAGCTGGAAATGTCCGTCGAAGAGATTATCGAGTACGTACGCGTCGCGGCGCTGCTGTGCCACGACACCTTTACGCGCTCACAGCCGACCGCACCGGAAGTCCGCAAACCGACCTTACATTAAAAAAAAGAACGCACAGGAGGGTGTCATGACTCAACAGGAGTTTCTTCGCCGCCGCCAGGCGCTTTTAGCCCATATGCAGCCGGGCAGCGCGGCACTGATTTTTGCCGCACCGGAAGCCACACGCAGCAATGACAGCGAATATCCCTATCGCCAGAGCAGCGATTTCTGGTACTTCACCGGCTTTAACGAGCCTGAAGCGGTACTGGTGCTGATTAAGAGCGATGACACCCACAACCACAGCGTTCTCTTTAACCGCGTTCGCGATCTGACTGCCGAAATCTGGTTTGGCCGCCGCTTAGGGCAAGACGCCGCGCCAGAGAAACTCGGCGTGGAACGCGCGCTGGCTTTCAGCGAAATCAACGAGCAGCTCTATCAATTGCTCAACGGTCTGGACGTGGTGTATCACGCTCAGGGCGAATACGCTTACGCCGATGAACTGGTGTTTGAGGCGCTGGATAAACTGCGTAAAGGCTCTCGTCAGAATTTATCGGCACCCGCGTCCCTGACGGACTGGCGCCCAATCGTTCATGAAATGCGGCTGTTTAAATCGCCGGAAGAGCTGGATGTGATGCGCCGCGCGGGCGAAATCAGCGCGCAGGCCCATACCCGCGCCATGGAAAAGTGCCGTCCGGGAATGTTCGAGTATCAGCTCGAAGGCGAAATTCTTCATGAATTCAACCGCCACGGGGCGCGCTTCCCGTCCTACAACACGATTGTGGGCGGCGGGGAAAATGGCTGCATCCTGCACTACACCGAAAACGAAAGCGAACTGCATGACGGCGATCTGGTGCTGATCGACGCCGGGTGTGAATATCGCGGTTACGCCGGTGACATCACCCGCACCTTCCCGGTGAACGGCAAATTTAGCCCTGCGCAGCGCGCTGTTTACGACATCGTGCTGGAATCACTGGAAACCGCGTTAACGCTGTTCCGTCCGGGGACCTCTATTCAGGACGTGACTGGCTCGGTGATCCGCATCATGGTGAACGGGCTGGTGAAACTGGGCATCCTCAAGGGCGACGTTGAAGAGTTAATTGCCGACAACGCCCACCGCGCGTTCTTTATGCACGGCCTGAGCCACTGGCTGGGGCTGGATGTCCACGATGTCGGCGGCTACGGTCCGGATCGTTCGCGCACCCTTGAGCCGGGGATGGTGTTAACCGTTGAACCGGGCCTGTATATCGCGCCCGATGCGGATGTCCCTGCCGAGTATCGCGGGATTGGTATTCGTATTGAAGACGACATCGTAATCACCGAAAACGGCAACGAAAACCTCACGGCATCCGTAGTCAAAAAGGCCGATGAGATCGAAGCTCTGATGGCGGCGGCGCGCGTATGAGTGTGATCATTGTGGGCGGTGGCATGACGGGGGCGACGCTCGCGCTGGCCATCTCACAGCTGACGCACGGCCAGCTCCCCGTTCACCTGGTTGAAGCCGTTGCGCCGCAGACGGCGCAGCATCCAGGCTTTGATGCCCGTGCGATTGCGCTGGCGCAGGGGACCTGCCAGCACCTGTCACGCCTGGGTATCTGGCAGGCGATTGCCGAGTGCGCGACGTCGATCAAAACTGTTCACGTCAGCGATCGCGGCCACGCCGGTTTTGTTACGCTCGATGCCCAGGATTACCACATTAATGCCCTCGGGCAGGTGGTCGAACTGCACGACGTGGGGCAGCGCCTGTTCCGCTTATTGCAGGATGCGCCTGGCGTGACGCTGCACTGCCCGGCGCGCGTCGCAAGCTTCACCCGCAGTGAAGCGAGTGTGAGCGTGACGCTGGATAACGGCAACGTGCTGGACGGCAAACTGCTGGTGGCCGCAGACGGCTCCCGTTCTGCGCTTGCCACCCAATGCGGTATCGAATGGCAGCAGCAGCCTTACAGTCAGGCGGCGGTGATCGCTAACGTTTCCACCGCTGTGCCTCATCAGGGCCGCGCCTTTGAACGTTTTACCGAGCATGGCCCACTGGCGATGCTGCCCATGTCGGCTGGCCGCAGTTCGCTGGTCTGGTGCCACGCGCAGGATGCTATGGATGACGTGATGGCCTGGTCAGATGCGCGTTTTTGCGATGAACTGCAAAAAGCCTTTGGCTGGCGTTTAGGGCGAATCACCCACGCCGGGAAACGCGCCGCCTATCCGCTGGCATTGACCACCGCGTCGCGCTCCGTGTCTCATCGTGTGGCGTTAGTCGGGAATGCGGCGCAAACCCTGCATCCGATTGCCGGGCAGGGGTTTAACTTAGGATTACGCGATGTCATGAGCCTGGCGGAGACGCTGGCGCAGGCATGGCAGGATCGCGACGATTGGGGTGCTTACTCCGTGCTTTGTCAGTATCAGACACGCCGTCAGGCAGATAAAGAGGCGACCATCGGTGTGACCGATGGCCTGGTGCATCTGTTCGCGAATCGCTGGGTACCGCTGGTAGCCGGGCGCAACGCGGGTCTGATGGCGATGGAACTATTCATTCCGGCACGCGACGTGCTGGCGCAGCGAACTCTCGGTTGGGTCGCTCGTTAAGGAGTTACTAAGTGCAGAATGTTGATGTTGCCATTGTCGGCGGCGGAATGGTGGGGCTGGCGCTGGCCTGTGGTTTACAGGGCAGCGGCCTGCGTGTGGCGGTGCTTGAACATAAGCCGCCGCAGCCTGTTGCGCAGGACGCGCCGCCAGAGCTACGCGTGTCGGCCATTAACGCCGCCAGTGAAAAGCTGTTAACGCATCTCGGCGTCTGGTCAGAGATCACCGCGTTTCGCGCCAGCTGCTACCACGGGATGGAAGTGTGGGACAAAGACAGCTTCGGCCATATCGCCTTTGACGATGAAAGCATGGGCTACAGTCATCTGGGCCATATCGTTGAAAACGCGGTGATTCACCATGCTCTGTGGCGCAAAGCCCAGAGCTGTTCCGACGTCACCCTGATGGCGCCCGCGCAGGTGCAACAGATCGCCTGGGGCGAAAACGAGGCGTTTCTGACACTGCAAAGCGGCGATATGCTGACCGCGCGGCTGGTTGTGGGTGCCGATGGCGCAAACTCCTGGCTGCGTAACAAAGCGGATATTCCGCTCACCTTCTGGGATTACCGTCATCATGCGCTGGTGGCGACGATCCGCACGACCGAACCGCACGGCGGTGTCGCGCGTCAGATTTTCCACAATGACGGCATCCTGGCGTTTCTGCCGTTAAGCGATCCGCATCTGTGCTCCATCGTCTGGTCACTGGTGCCGGAAAAAGCACAGCAGATGGAGGCGGCGACGCCTGACGCATTTAATCAAGCGCTGTGCATGGCCTTTGATAACCGTCTTGGGCTGTGTACGCTGGAAAGTGAACGCCAGCTCTTCCCGCTGACCGGACGCTACGCGCGGCAGTTTGCCTCGCACCGTCTGGCGCTGGTGGGCGATGCCGCACACACTATTCATCCGCTGGCCGGGCAGGGCGTGAATCTGGGCTTTATGGATGCCGCAGAGCTTATCGAAGAGCTGCGTCGTCTGCATCGTGAAGGCAAAGACATTGGTCAGCATTTGTACCTGCGCCGCTACGAGCGCAGCCGCAAACACAGTGCGGCGATGATGCTGGCGGGGATGCAGGGCTTCCGCGAGCTGTTTGCCGGTAACCATCCGGCGAAAAAACTGCTGCGCGATGTTGGACTGAAACTGGCGGATACGCTTCCCGGCGTCAAACCGCAACTCCTTCGCCAGGCGATGGGCTTAAACGATCTTCCTGAGTGGCTGCGTTGAGCAATAAACGTTAAATTAGACCCCCATCACACTTTCCTCTCCCGGCCTTTGTGCCGGGATGTTTCCCTCGTTTGAAATATTCTAATTCCACGCCTCTTTTCGCATTAGATTATCTAATGTCGTGTTTTTTCCATGACGGAAATTAGCCGCGTTTTTCCACAGAAAATATCAGCCTGTGCTAAATATTGTGAAATTAAAGTTAATTTAATGCGGGGTAAATCGCATTTTGCCAGTGAATAACTCTGTAGGCTTTTCAGCGTTTTTTGGTCATAAGCTAATGTGATGACCCGCTTTAGCTTATGGTTAATCGCCGATTTCGGTGGTAAGTTCAGGGGAAAGAGAACGTTTGCGTCGGCGTCCAGGAGTGATACCGACGCCGGGTTTCGTGGTGAAATTTCGCGCGAAACACAAGATTGCCCCGCTCTGCTAAATCAACGAGGACAAGATGGCTCAACAGACTCCTTTGTACGAACAACACACGTTATGCGGCGCGCGCATGGTGGATTTCCATGGCTGGATGATGCCGCTGCATTACGGCTCGCAGATCGATGAGCACCACGCCGTGCGCACCGATGCCGGGATGTTCGACGTTTCCCACATGACCATTGTCGATCTCCGCGGCAGTCGCACCCGGGAGTTTTTGCGTTATCTGTTGGCGAACGATGTCGCCAAACTCAAAACGCCAGGCAAAGCGCTCTACACCGGGATGCTGAATGCCTCCGGCGGCGTGATTGATGACCTGATCGTTTATTACTTCACTGAAGATTTCTTCCGCCTCGTTGTTAACTCCGCCACCCGCGAAAAAGACCTCTCCTGGATTTCTGAACACGCCGCCAAATACGCCGTTGATATCACCGTACGTGACGATCTTTCCCTGATCGCCGTTCAGGGTCCTAACGCGCAGGCTAAAGCCGCTTCTCTGTTCAGCGAAGAGCAGCGTAAAGCGACCGAAGGCATGAAGCCGTTCTTCGGCGTTCAGGCAGGCGATCTGTTCATCGCGACGACCGGCTACACCGGTGAAGCGGGCTATGAAATTGCGATGCCGAACGAGAAAGCCGCCGATTTCTGGCGTGCGCTGGTTGAAGCCGGTGTCAAACCTGCGGGCCTGGGCGCACGCGATACGCTGCGTCTGGAAGCCGGGATGAACCTCTACGGTCAGGAGATGGATGAAGGTATCTCTCCGCTGGCTGCCAATATGGGCTGGACCATCGCATGGGAACCGGCTGACCGCGATTTTATTGGCCGTGAAGCGCTGGAACTGCAGCGTGAGAAAGGCACCGATAAGCTGGTCGGGCTGGTGATGAAAGAGAAGGGTGTGCTGCGTAACGAACTGCCTGTGCGTTTTACCGATGCCAGCGGCAATCTTCATGAAGGCATTATCACCAGCGGCACATTCTCACCGACGCTGGGCTACAGCATTGCGCTGGCGCGCGTACCGGCCGGGATTGGCGAGACTGCCGTGGTGCAGATCCGCAACCGTGAAATGCCGGTCAGCGTGACTAAACCGATTTTTGTTCGCGCCGGTAAACCGGTCGCCTAATCATTTTTTATCAGGAGAATTCCAATGAGCAATGTGCCAGCAGAACTGAAATACAGCAAAGAACACGAATGGCTGCGCAAAGAAGCCGACGGGACTTACACCGTTGGGATCACCGAGCATGCACAAGAGTTGCTGGGTGACATGGTGTTTGTGGACCTGCCGGACGTCGGCGCGACCGTGAGCGCGGGCGACGACTGCGCTGTTGCAGAGTCGGTGAAAGCCGCGTCTGACATCTACGCGCCAGTGGGCGGCGAAATCGTGGCCGTCAACGACGCCCTGAGCGACTCCCCAGAGCTGGTTAACAGCGAGCCGTACACCGGCGGCTGGATTTTCAAAATCAAAGCGAACGACGAAGCAGAAGTTGAAGCTCTGCTGGATGCAACCGCGTACGCAGCACTGTTAGAAGACGAGTAATTGCTTTTCACCCTCTCCCGAAAGGGGGAGGGGATCCTAATATCACCGCACGTTTAGGAACCATCGCTCATGACACAGACTTTAAGCCAGCTTGAAAACCGTGGCGCCTTCATTGAACGCCACATTGGGCCGGATGCTCAGCAACAGCAGGAGATGCTGAAGACAGTTGGCGCGGATTCGTTAAACGCACTGATCGGCCAGATCGTGCCCAAAGACATTCAGCTCGCCACGCCGCCGCAGGTAGGTGACGCGACCACTGAATACGCCGCGCTGGCAGAGCTGAAGGCAATCGCCGGTCTCAACAAGCGCTTTAAGTCTTACATTGGCATGGGCTACACCCCGGTGCAGTTACCGCCGGTGATCCTGCGCAACATGCTGGAAAACCCAGGCTGGTACACCGCCTATACGCCTTATCAGCCGGAAGTCTCCCAGGGCCGTCTGGAAGCGCTGCTGAACTTCCAGCAGGTGACGCTGGATCTGACCGGGCTGGATATTGCCTCCGCTTCTCTGCTCGACGAAGCGACCGCCGCCGCTGAAGCGATGGCGATGGCTAAGCGCGTCAGCAAGCTGAAAAACGCTAACCGTTTCTTCGTGGCGGCAGACATTCATCCCCAGACGCTGGACGTGGTCCGCACCCGTGCGGAAACCTTCGGGTTTGACGTGATTGTTGACGATGCGGAAAAGGTTCTGGATCACCAGGATGTGTTTGGCGTGCTGTTGCAGCAGGTTGGCACCACCGGTGAAGTTCACGACTACAGCAGCCTGATTACTGAGCTGAAATCCCGCAAAATTGTGGTCAGCGTGGCCGCTGATTTTATGGCGCTGGTACTGCTCACCGCCCCTGGCAAACAGGGCGCAGATATTGTCTTCGGCTCAGCACAGCGCTTCGGCGTGCCGATGGGCTACGGTGGTCCGCACGCGGCCTTCTTCGCCGCGAAAGACGAATTCAAACGCTCCATGCCTGGCCGTATTATCGGTGTGTCGAAAGACGCTGCCGGTAACACCGCGCTGCGCATGGCGATGCAGACGCGCGAGCAGCATATCCGCCGCGAGAAAGCGAACTCCAACATTTGTACCTCTCAGGTGCTGCTGGCCAACATCGCCAGCCTGTACGCCGTGTTCCACGGCCCGGTCGGCCTGAAGCGCATCGCTACCCGCATTCACCGTTTTGCCGATATTCTGGCGGCGGGCTTGCAGCAGAAAGGCATCAAGCTGCGCCATGCGCACTTCTTCGACACCCTGTTTGTGGAAGTGGCCGACAAAGCGGGCGTGCTGGCGCGTGCTGAAGCTGCCGAAATCAATTTGCGTAGCGACATCCTGAACGCAGTGGGTATCACCCTGAACGAAACCACTACCCGTGAAGATATCCAGGCGCTGTTCAGCGTACTGCTGGGTGATGACCACGGTCTGGACGTCGCTAACCTGGATAAAGAGGTGGCGCACGACAGCCGCTCCATTCAGGAAAGCATGCTGCGTGATGACGCGATCCTGACTCATCCGGTGTTTAACCGCTATCACAGCGAAACCGAGATGATGCGTTACATGCACTCTCTGGAGCGCAAAGATCTGGCACTGAACCAGGCGATGATCCCGCTGGGCTCTTGTACCATGAAGCTCAACGCCGCTGCGGAAATGCTCCCGATTACCTGGCCTGAGTTCTCTGAACTGCACCCGTTCTGCCCGGCCGAGCAGGCGGAAGGCTACCATCAGATGATCGGTCAGCTCTCCGACTGGCTGGTGAAACTGACCGGCTACGACGCACTCTGCATGCAGCCAAACTCCGGCGCGCAGGGTGAATACGCGGGCCTGTTGGCGATTCGTCACTATCACGAAAGCCGCAACGAAGGGCATCGTGATATCTGCCTGATCCCAAGCTCTGCCCACGGCACCAACCCGGCGTCTGCGCAGATGGCGGGAATGGAAGTGGTCGTCGTTGCCTGCGACAAAAACGGCAACATCGATCTGGCCGATCTGCGTGCGAAAGCAGAGCAGGCGGGTGACAAGCTCTCCTGCATCATGGTGACTTACCCGTCCACTCACGGCGTGTACGAAGAGACTATCCGCGAAGTGTGCGAAGTGGTGCATCAATTTGGCGGTCAGGTTTACCTCGACGGCGCAAACATGAACGCGCAGGTGGGCATTACTTCTCCAGGTTTCATCGGCGCGGACGTTTCGCACCTGAACCTGCACAAAACTTTCTGTATTCCGCACGGCGGTGGCGGCCCGGGTATGGGACCAATCGGCGTGAAAGCGCACCTGGCACCGTTCGTTCCAGGGCACAGCGTGGTGCAGATTGAAGGCATGCTGACCCGTCAGGGCGCGGTCTCTGCGGCACCGTTTGGCAGCGCATCCATTCTGCCAATCAGCTGGATGTATATCCGCATGATGGGCGCAGACGGGCTGAAGCAGGCAAGCCAGGTGGCGATTCTGAATGCAAATTACATCGCAACTCGCCTGAAAGACGCTTATCCGGTGCTTTACACCGGTCGCGATGGCCGCGTGGCGCATGAATGTATTCTTGATATTCGTCCGCTGAAAGATGAGACCGGGATTAGCGAACTGGATATTGCTAAACGCCTGATCGACTACGGCTTCCACGCCCCAACCATGTCCTTCCCGGTGGCGGGTACGCTGATGGTTGAACCGACCGAATCGGAAAGCAAAGTCGAACTGGACCGCTTTATCGACGCGATGCTGGCGATCCGCGCGGAAATCGACCGTGTGAAACAGGGCCAATGGCCGCTGGAAGATAACCCGCTGGTGAACGCCCCGCACACTCAAAACGAGCTGGTGGCCGAGTGGAACCACGGTTATACCCGTGAGCAGGCTGTCTTCCCGGCAGGCGTGGCGAACAAATACTGGCCGACCGTGAAACGTCTCGACGATGTCTACGGCGATCGTAATCTGTTCTGTTCTTGCGTGCCAATGAGCGAATATCAGTAATACTTAAGCTCTGACAGGAGGCCGGGTAAGGCGTAGCCGCCACCCGGCTTTTTTATTGGGAGAAATATATGGCAATTGCACTGGTTACCGGCGCGAGCCGGGGAATTGGCCGAGCGACAGCCCTGCAGCTGGCAGGCGAAGGCTACACCGTGGCTGTGAATTATCACCACAATATTAAGGCCGCGACGGATGTGATCGCTCAGATTACCGATGCAGGTGGCAAAGCCTTTGCCGTGCGTGCGGATATCAGCGACGAGACGCAGGTGCTGGCGATGTTTGACAGCATTGACCGCGAGGGAGAGCCGCTGGCGGCACTCGTCAACAACGCCGGGATTTTGTGTGAGCAGAGCACCATCGAAAATCTCTCCGCCGAGCGCATCAACCGCGTGCTGGCGACCAACGTTACGGGCTATTTCCTCTGCTGTCGTGAAGCGGTAAAACGTATGTCCTTCAAACATCATGGTAAGGGCGGGGCGATTGTGAATGTCTCGTCGGCAGCATCGCGTCTGGGGGCTCCGGGCGAGTACGTTGATTATGCGGCGTCGAAAGGGGCAGTGGATTCACTCACGACGGGTCTGGCGCTGGAAGTGGCGGCGTACGGTATTCGGGTCAACGGCGTGCGTCCCGGCCTGATTTACACCGATATCCATGCGTCCGGCGGTGAGCCTGGTCGTGTGGATCGGGTGAAATCCGCTTTACCGATGCAGCGCGGCGGCCAGCCGGAAGAGGTGGCGCAGGCGATTGTCTGGCTGCTCAGCGAGAAAGCGTCGTATGTGACGGGCAGTTTTATCGAGTTAGCGGGCGGGAAGTAGTGATAATGCCCGGCGGCGTTGCGCTGACCGGGCTGGAGATTTTAGGCCGGCGCAAACGTAGCGCCGACCGGGTATTTAGATGTTCTCGCCGTTGCTGGCAATCACCTCTTTGTACCACGCAAAGCTCTTCTTACGGGAGCGGGACATATCGCCCGTGCCGTCATCGTGCTTATCCACATAGATAAAGCCGTAACGCTTGCTGTACTGGCCGGTGGTGAAGGAGACGCAGTCGATGCAGCCCCACGGGGTGTATCCCATCAGATCCACGCCATCATAGGTCACGGCTTTAATCATCTCTTCCACGTGCGCGCGCAGATAGTCGATACGGTAGTCATCGTTGATACTGCCGTCTTCTTCGACCTTATCGTACGCGCCAAAGCCGTTCTCAACGATAAACAGCGGTTTCTGATAGCGCTCATACAGCTCGCAAAGGGCATAGCGCAGGCCGACCGGGTCAATCTGCCAGCCCCAGTCGGAGGCTTTCACGTGCGGGTTCGGCACGCTGCCTTCGAAGCCGGAAATCGCGTCACCGGTTCCGCCTTCGGCTTTGACGGCGTTCGTCATGTAGTAGCTGAAACCTAAGTAATCGCAGGTGCCTTCACGCAGAATCTGCTCGTCACCCGCTTCCATGTTGATGGTAAAGCCACGGCGTTCCCACTCGTTCAGCACGTAGCTTGGATAGTAGCCGCGCAGCTGTACGTCGGTGAAGACATAGCGCTCACGCATGGATTCCTGAGCGAACATCACGTCTTCTGGTTTGCAGGAGAACGGATAGAGCGCCACCATCGCCAGCATGCAGCCGACTTTCATTTCTGGATTGATGCGACGCGCGGCCTTCACGGCCAGCGCGCTGGCAACGAACTGATGGTGCAGCACCTGATACATGGTCTCTTCCGGGTTTTCATGCTCGGTATAGACCACGCCGGAGCAGCAGTAGCCGAACAGCGGCGCGCGCCAGTTACGCTGGTTGTTGATTTCGTTGAAGGTCATCCAGTATTTGACCTTGCTCTTGTAGCGCTCGAAGACCACTTCCGCAAAGCGTACAAAGAAATCCACCACTTTGCGGTTGGTCCACCCGCCGTACTCCTGCACCAGATGCAGCGGCATTTCGAAGTGGGAGAGGGTGATGACCGGTTCGATGTTGTACTTCAGCAGTTCATCGAACATGTCATCGTAGAACTTCAGCCCTTCTTCATTCGGCTGAGTTTCGTCGCCTTTCGGGAAGATTCGCGTCCAGGCGATAGAGGTACGGAAACATTTGAAGCCCATTTCGGCAAACAGCTTGATGTCTTCTTTGTAATGACCGTGGAAGTCGATGGCTTCGTGGTTTGGATAATATTTGCCTGGCACCACCTCCTGAGTGATTTCACGCGGAACGCCGTGAGCGCCGCCGGTCAGCACGTCGCAAATGCTTGGCCCTTTGCCGCCTTTATTCCAGCCGCCTTCAACCTGGTGTGCCGCTACCGCGCCGCCCCATAAAAAATCTTTTGGTAAGGTGAGTTTTTTCATGTTTGCTATGCTCGTCTTAGGATCTATTGATTCCGAGTCTAGCAAAGCAGAATTAAATGTCACGATATAACAATTAGCCTGGAATGTAATATGTTACATCAAAAAAACAGGGCGTTTTATTCCGCCAGTTTCTTCGCCAGTTTACGGCCAATTGATTCAAGAATATAAATCACCGGAATTTGAGTCGTAATATCGTAGACGCCTGCAATACGGGTTTGCGGCACATGCCAGGAGAGATTAAAGTCCGCCAGTTTTGCCAGGCGCGAGTGCTCGTGGCTGGTGATAGAGAGCACTTTACAGTGATGCAGGCTGAACTGGCTGGCGAAGCGCAGGATCTCTTCCGTTTCGCCTGAGACGGATAAGACAATCGCCAGCGCATTTTTCGCCATATCGTTCGTTACCGGAAAATAAGGATCGTCGATATGGTTACTGAATTTACCGATGTTTGAGAAGAATCTCGCGCCATATTTTGCAAGCGATCCGGACGTGCCCGCGCCGACAAAAATAATACGCTCTGACGATAATATAATATCGACCGCCTGCTCTAATAACGCATCAAATTCTTCGTTGTTTACGCTTTTAAAAAAGCTGATAATTTCACTGGTGCCGAAATTCGCCTGCTGCGGTTCGTTTTGTTCTAAATATAATTTAAACCGCACGCGGAATTCGGAATAACCGTCACAGTTGAGCTTGCGACAAAAACGCAGCACGGTGGTGGTGGACACGCCAGCCGCATCCGCCAGCTCGCGGATGGTCATGTAGGTCACCTTGTCGCGGTTTTTGATGACATAGTTGTAGACCATCATCTCCAGATTGTTGAGACTGGCAATGGCGGAATGGGAGAACATGCTCACAGTGGCTAAACTCACTCATCAGACTTCATCTTCAGGGAATAATAACATGCAGCCTAACGACATCACTTTTTTTCAGCGCTTCCAGGATGACATTCTGGCCGGACGTAAAACCATCACCATTCGTGACGAGTCTGAATCACATTTTAAAACGGGCGATATTTTGCGCGTCGGACGCTTTGAAGACGACGCCTATTTTTGCACCATCGAAGTGGTGGGAACATCGACCGTCACGCTGGATACGCTAACGGAAAAACATGCGCAGCAGGAGAATATGTCACTTGGGGCGCTTAAACAGGTGATTGCAGAGATCTATCCGAATCAAAGTCAGTTTTATGTGATTGATTTTAAATGCCTTTGATTAAAACTCACATCTGTTAGGTGAAAATCGTTTTTAATTTAATGATTTTTAAGGACTAATCTGGGATTCAGATTTATTTTAGCTAACAGGTGTTCACTGAAATCATTCTCAGTTAGCATAGTTAAGCGATACATCATGATCTTATGTTTTCCCGGAGTCCTCTATGGTTAGCAAACCATTAACTGCGCAGGGATATTCACTGGCTGAGGAAATAGCCAACAGTATCAGCCATGGCATCGGCCTGGTGTTTGGCATTGTGGGCCTGGTGTTGTTGTTGGTTCAGGCCTTCGACACCAACGCAAACGCGATGGCGATCACCAGCTACAGCTTGTACGGCGGGAGTATGATCCTGCTTTTCCTCGCCTCGACCCTGTATCACGCCATTCCGCATCAGCGGGCAAAACGATGGCTGAAGAAATTCGACCACTGCGCGATCTATCTGTTGATTGCCGGGACGTACACCCCGTTTTTACTGGTAGGGTTAAATTCGCCTCTGTCGCGCGGCCTGATGATTGTCATCTGGAGCCTGGCGCTGCTGGGGATCTTGTTTAAGCTCACCATTGCGCACCGTTTTAAAGTGCTTTCACTGGTGACCTATCTGACGATGGGCTGGCTGTCGCTGATTGTGGTCTATCAGCTGGCGGTGAAGTTAGCGGCGGGCGGCGTAACGCTGCTGGCGGTGGGCGGTGTGGTCTATTCCCTGGGCGTGATTTTCTACGTCTGCAAACGTATTCCTTACAACCATGCAATCTGGCACGGCTTTGTGTTAGGCGGCAGCGTGTGTCACTTCCTGGCGATTTATCTGTACGTCGGACAGGTTTGATTTTTGCCCGGCGGCGTTACGCTTGCCGGGCAAAAAAACTAAACACTCACTCTTCTAACGAATACGGCAGCGGCTCAATGCTCAGGGTGTTGGCATCGTCACGCACGCGGAACACGCTGTCCGGCTCCATGTCGTTATTCATCACCACCTGCACCAGCAGACGACCATCATCCAGCTGAACGGCGGCCAACACAGTGCCCGTACGACGCCAGTTGTCGCCCATTTTCAGCTCCAGATCTTCTCCGGCTTCCGGTACGCGGCTGGCATGGCCTGCCAGATACCACAGGGCGCGTTTGTTGGCCCCGCGGAATTTCGCACGCGCCACCATCTCCTGACCGGTATAGCAGCCTTTCTTAAAGCTGATGCCGCCCAGCGCCTGCAGGTTCGTTGCCTGCGGGATAAACTGCGCGCTGTTAACGGCATCGATAACCGCCAACCCGGCTTCGATGTTCAGGGCCAGCCACTGCTGGCTGTTGTTGAACTGCGCTTCACCGCGCAGCGCTTCCGTGACGCGCTCGGCGGTGGCCACATCGGTGACCAACAGGAAGCGTTCGGCAGGGTGTTCAAACCACAGAATCGAGGTAGCGCCTTCGCTCACCAGCTGTTTTTCCGCATCCGGCAGTTCATTGAACAGATTTTTCAGCGCCGCGCGCGCCTGGAAACCGGCAACGCCCAGCAGAACGTGTTCGTCATCTGCGGCGATAGTGACCTTGGAAAACACCGCATATTTCTTCAGCTCAGTGAGCTGGGCATCGCGCAGGCTGCGGCGTTCGATCAGGGCGAAACCGTCCTGACGACGGAACAGGCGCAGATTGCTCCACATCTTACCTTTGGGATCGCAATGCGCTGCCAGCAGATGCTGGTGCTCAGTCATCTGGCCCACGTCGGCGGTCACTTGGCCTTGCAGATACTTTTCGGCATCCGCGCCGGTGAGGGTCGCCAGCGCCCAGTCATCAAGAGAAATCAGCGTCAGCGGCAGACGCGCAGAGGCGACAGGCTGGCGAGGAGAAAATGGAGTAAAAGCCATAGTGATGTCCTGAAATGCATAACGCTTCGATAATGCCTAATGGTAAAAGAGACTGTAGTCATTGCAAGCGCTTTCAGCAGCCCAATTGTGCCTTATCGCTGTTCTTGCGTAGCGCTACGTAGAACAGAGTAATCCGCTTAGATTGCAGGGTTTATTCTGGAAGCGTGCTTCCAGTTGTTCATATTCCAGTAATGAAACAGCAAAAAACACGTTACACTAGAAATCGTCCCTCTTAGAGGTAGAAGAAACGTTAAGCAGGAAATCGACATGGACATTAACAACAAGGCCCGTATCCACTGGGCGTGCCGTCGCGGCATGCGTGAACTTGATATTTCCGTCATGCCCTTCTTCGAATATGAGTACGACAGCTTAAGCGATGATGATAAACGTCTGTTTATCCGCCTGCTGGAGAGTGACGATCCTGATTTATTCAACTGGTTGATGAATCATGGCAAACCCGCCGACACCGAGTTGCAGCGGATGGTGCAATTAATTCAAACACGGAATCGGGAACGTGGTCCTGTGGCAATCTGATCTGCGCGTCTCGTGGCGCTCACAGTGGATGTCTCTTTTACTCCACGGCATTGTGGCGGCTTTTATTTTGCTGATGCCGTGGCCGCTTAGCTATACACCGCTCTGGATGCTGCTTCTTTCGCTGGTGGTGTTCGACAGTGTGCGCAGTCAGCGGCGTATCAACGCCCGTCAGGGTGAGATCAAACTGCTGATGGACTCGCGGTTGCGCTGGCAGGGCAAAGAGTGGGAGATCGTCGGCACACCCTGGATGCTGAATTCCGGGATGATGTTCCGCCTGCGTAAAGAGGAAGGGGCGCGTTGCCAGCATCTTTGGCTGTCAGCAGACAGTATGGATGCCAGCGAGTGGCGAGATTTGCGCCGGATGGTGATGCAGCAGCCGACGCCAGGACGCTAAGAAATCAGCTAAACTTCTCTGCCATTTCGCCCAGAATTTGCTCGCACCAGTTTTGCAGGCGATCTTCACTGAGATCGTACTGGTTGGTTTCATCCAGCGCCAGTCCGACAAAGAGTTCGCCATCAGCGATGATCGGTTTGACGCTTGTGAACTCGTAGCCTTCTGTCGGCCAGTAGCCGATAAACGTGACGCCCTTCGGCGCGAGTTTATCGTGCAGCATCCCGAGCGCGTCCAGGAACCATTCGCCATAACCCAGCTGATCGCCCATGCCGTATAGCGCAATGATTTTGCCTTCAAGATTAAGCGAATCGAGCTGATCCCAGATGGCTTCCCAGTCTTCCTGTAATTCACCAAAATCCCAGGTCGGAATGCCAAGAATCAGAACGTCGTACTGCTCCATCTCTGTGGGTGCGTCGTCTTTAAGATTGTGCAGAGTCACCAGTTCCGGGCCAATGATGTCGCGAATTTTCTCCGCGGCCATTTCGGTGTAGCAGGTGCTGGAACCATAAAACAGACCAATATTCATCGCGTAAACTTCTCAATACTTGCTTTGACTTTGCGCGTAGTGTACCAGAAACCTGTACCATTACGTCATAATGGCCGATAGCAGAATCACAGGAGCAGACGTGGAAAAGGATCTCGCCCTCATCGAACAATTTCTCGATGCGCTGTGGCTGGAAAAAAATCTGGCGGAGAACACCCTCAGCGCTTATCGCCGCGATTTAACCCTGCTGGTGGAGTGGCTGGCGCACCGTGGCCTGTCTCTTGAACAGGCGCAACACGATGACCTCCAGGCCTTATTGGCCGAACGCATGGAGGGCGGCTATAAAGCCACCAGCTCTGCCCGCTTGCTGAGTGCGATGCGACGCCTGTTCCAGCATATGTATCGCGAGAAGCTGCGTGCCGACGATCCCAGCGCACTGCTGGCGTCGCCCAAGCTTCCGCAGCGTCTCCCGAAAGATCTCAGCGAGGCCCAGGTCGATCGGCTTTTACAATCCCCGGCGGTTGACCTCCCGCTGGAGTTACGCGATAAAGCCATGCTTGAGGTGTTGTATGCCACCGGGCTGCGCGTCTCGGAACTTGTCGGTTTAACCATGAGCGACATCAGCCTGCGTCAGGGCGTAGTGCGGGTGATCGGCAAGGGAAATAAAGAACGGCTGGTGCCGCTCGGCGAAGAGGCGGTCTACTGGGTGGAAAACTACCTGGAGCACGGACGTCCGTGGCTTCTGAACGGTGTGTCGATTGATGTTCTGTTCCCCAGCCAGCGCGCGCAGCAGATGACGCGACAAACCTTCTGGCATCGCATTAAACATTACGCCACACTGGCAGGCATCGACAGTGAAAAACTTTCGCCGCACGTTCTGCGTCATGCCTTTGCGACGCATTTGCTCAACCATGGCGCCGATTTGCGCGTGGTGCAGATGCTGCTGGGGCACAGCGATCTTTCTACGACGCAAATCTACACCCATGTAGCGACAGAACGCTTGCGGCAGCTACACCAACAGCACCACCCACGAGCGTGAGTGCCGAACCATAGTGATAGGATTGAAAATGAAAAAATCTTTAGTGCTGTTCTCCCTGCTGGCAGCCTCTTTTACCGGTTTTGCCCATGCTGATGACGCAGCGATCAAACAGTCGCTGGCAAAACTCGGCGTGACCAGCAGCGATATTCAGCCTGCGCCCGTTGCCGGAATGAAAACCGTGCTGACCAACAGCGGTGTGCTGTATGTGACCGAAGACGGCAAGCACTTCATTCAGGGCCCAATGTATGACGTGAGCGGCGCGCAGCCGGTGAACGTGACCAACCAGCTGCTGATGAAAAACCTGAACGCGCTGGAAAAAGAGATGATCGTTTACAAAGCGGCGCAGGAAAAACACGTGATCACCGTGTTCACTGATATCACCTGTGGCTACTGCCACAAGCTGCATGAAGAGATGAAAGACTACAACGCGCTGGGGATCACCGTGCGTTATCTGGCGTTCCCGCGCGCGGGCGTGCAGAGCCAGCCAGAGCAGGATATGAAAGCCATCTGGTGTGCGAAAGATCGTAACAAAGCCTTTGATGACGCCATGAACGGCAAAGGTGTGAAACCGGCCTCCTGCGATATTGATATCGCCAACCATTACGCGCTGGGCGTGCAGTTTGGCGTCACCGGCACGCCAGCCATTGTGCTGAGCAACGGGTACGTCGTGCCGGGCTATCAGGGACCAAAAGAGATGAAAGAGTTCCTCGACGCCCACCAAAAACAGTTTGGCAGTAAATAATCCGCGTGAAAACTAAGACAAAATTGCGCCGCCGCGAGGTGGATGAAAGCGTTGATTTACCTGCCGACCTGTCGCCGCTTCTGCGCCGTCTGTACGCGGGGCGCGGCGTTCGCGCGGCCAGTGAACTGGAGCGCAGCGTCAAAGGCATGCTGCCGTGGCAGCAGCTCAGCGGCGTCGAAAAAGCGACTGAATTGCTTTATGACGCGCTGCGTGAAGGGACCCGTATCGTCGTGGTCGGCGATTTTGATGCCGACGGCGCGACCAGTACCGCCCTGAGCGTCCTCAGCCTGCGCGCGCTGGGCTGCGATAACGTCACCTATCTGGTGCCAAACCGTTTTGAAGACGGTTATGGTCTCAGCCCGGAAGTGGTCGATCAGGCGCACGCACGCGGCGCGCAGATGATCCTGACCGTTGATAACGGGATCTCATCCCATGCCGGCGTCGATCGGGCACACGATCTCGGGATCCCGGTTATCGTCACCGATCACCACCTGCCGGGTGAAACGCTGCCGGCAGCGGAAGCCATCATTAACCCCAATCTGCGCGACTGTGATTTCCCGTCGAAATCGCTGGCAGGCGTAGGCGTGGCTTTTTACCTGATGCTGGCCCTGCGCGCGCTGCTGCGTGATAAGGGCTGGTTTGAGGCGCGCGGAATTGCGATCCCGAATCTGGCCGAATACCTCGATTTGGTGGCGCTCGGCACGGTGGCGGACGTGGTGCCGCTGGATACCAATAACCGTATTTTGACCTGGCAAGGGCTGGGGCGTATCCGGGCGGGGAAATGCCGTCCGGGGATTAAAGCGCTGCTTGAAATCTCCAATCGCGATCCCCTCAAGCTGGCGGCAAGCGATCTCGGTTTTGCGCTCGGCCCGCGTCTTAATGCGGCAGGGCGGCTCGATGATATGTCCGTTGGCGTGGCGCTTCTGCTCTGTGACAACATCGGCGAAGCCCGCGTGCTGGCCAATGAGCTGGACGCGCTGAACCAGACGCGTAAAGAGATCGAACAGGGGATGCAGGCCGAAGCCCTGACCCTGTGCGAAAAACTCGAGCGCAGCACCGAGACGCTACCCGGCGGCCTGGCGATGTATCACCCGGAGTGGCATCAGGGCGTGGTCGGGATTTTGGCCTCGCGGATTAAAGAGCGTTTTCACCGCCCGGTGATCGCGTTTGCACCTGCGGGTGACGGCACGCTGAAAGGCTCAGGCCGTTCCATCCAGGGGCTGCACATGCGCGATGCGCTGGAGCGCCTCGACACCCTCCATCCCAATTTGATTATCAAGTTTGGCGGCCACGCGATGGCGGCCGGTTTATCGCTGGAAGAGGCGAAATTCGATGAATTTCAGCGCCTGTTCAGCGCGCTGGTGACTGACTGGCTGGATCCGTCACTGCTGCAGGGCGAAGTGGTCTCTGACGGCGCGCTGTCTGCGGCGGAGATGACCATGGACGTGGCGCAGATGCTGCGCGACGCCGGGCCGTGGGGGCAGATGTTCCCGGAGCCGCTCTTCGACGGGCGTTTTCGCCTGCTGCAACAGCGTCTGGTGGGTGAGCGTCATCTGAAAGTGATGGTCGAGCCGGTGAACGGCGGTCCGCTGCTGGATGGCATAGCCTTTAACGTCGATACCACCGTCTGGCCCGACAGCGGCGTGCGCGAGGTCGAACTGGCCTACAAACTGGATATTAACGAGTTTCGCGGCAATCGCAGTTTGCAGATTATCATCGATCATATCTGGCCAATTTAGCGTCACTATTCTCTATAAAAAAGGGCGTGGATTCGGTACAATCCCGCTCTTATCACCGCATTTTGACTAGTCCAATAAAGAAAAAAGACCATGTTTGAAATTAATCCGGTAAAAAACCGCATTCAAGACCTCACGGAGCGCTCCAGCGTTCTTCGGGGGTATCTTTGACTACGATGCCAAGAAAGAGCGTCTTGAAGAAGTAAACGCCGAGCTGGAACAGCCCGACGTCTGGAACGAACCTGAACGCGCACAGGCGCTGGGTAAAGAGCGTTCCTCCCTCGAAGCGATCGTTGAAACCCTGGATCAAATGTCTCAGGGGCTGGAAGATGTGTCCGGCCTGCTGGAATTAGCCGTCGAAGCCGACGACGAAGAGACCTTTAACGAAACCATCGCCGAACTCGACGTGCTGGAAGATAAACTGGCGCAGCTCGAATTCCGCCGCATGTTCTCTGGCGAGTACGACAACGCCGACTGCTATCTCGATATCCAGGCCGGTTCTGGCGGGACAGAAGCCCAGGACTGGGCGAGCATGCTGATGCGTATGTATCTGCGTTGGGCAGAAGCGCGCGGTTTCAAAACCGAAATCATTGAAGAGTCTGAAGGTGAAGTCGCGGGTATTAAATCTGTGACCATCAAAATCATCGGTGATTACGCTTACGGCTGGCTGCGTACCGAAACGGGCGTTCATCGCCTGGTGCGTAAAAGCCCGTTCGATTCCGGTGGCCGTCGTCATACCTCTTTCAGCTCCGCGTTTGTCTATCCGGAAGTGGAAGATGATATCGACATCGAAATCAATCCGGCCGATCTGCGTATCGACGTTTACCGCGCATCCGGTGCGGGTGGTCAGCACGTTAACCGTACGGAATCTGCGGTGCGTATCACCCACATTCCAACCGGACTGGTGACACAGTGCCAGAACGACCGTTCGCAGCATAAGAACAAAGACCAGGCCATGAAGCAGATGAAAGCGAAGCTTTATGAGTTGGAAATGCAGAAGAAGAATGCTGAGAAACAGGTGATGGAAGATAACAAATCTGACATCGGCTGGGGCAGCCAGATTCGTTCTTACGTCCTCGATGACTCCCGTATCAAAGATCTGCGTACCGGGGTTGAAACCCGCAACACGCAGGCGGTGCTGGACGGCAGCCTGGACCAATTTATCGAAGCAAGTTTGAAAGCAGGGTTATGAGGAACCAACATGTCTGAACAACAAGCACAGGGCACTGACGCGGTAGTCGATCTTAATAACGAACTGAAAACCCGTCGCGAGAAGCTGGCTGCACTGCGTGAGCAGGGTATCCCATTCCCGAACGATTTTCGTCGCGATCATACCTCAGACCAGCTGCACGCTGACTTCGACGCGAAAGAAAACGAAGAGCTGGAAGCGCTGAACGTAGAAGTGTCCGTTGCAGGCCGCATGATGACTCGTCGTGTGATGGGTAAGGCGTCTTTCGTGACTTTACAGGACGTCGGCGGCCGTATTCAGCTGTACGTTTCCCGTGACGATCTGCCAGAAGGCATCTACAACGAGCAGTTCAAGAAGTGGGACCTGGGCGATATCCTGGGTGCGAAAGGCAAGTTGTTCAAGACCAAGACGGGCGAGCTGTCTATCCACTGTACCGAACTGCGTTTGCTGACCAAAGCATTGCGTCCGCTGCCGGATAAATTCCACGGTCTGCAGGATCAGGAAGCGCGTTACCGTCAGCGTTACCTGGATCTCATCTCTAACGATGAATCCCGCAAAACCTTCAAAATCCGTTCCCAGATTATGGCGGGTATCCGTCAGTTCATGGTTGGCCGTGATTTTATGGAAGTTGAAACGCCAATGATGCAGGTGATCCCTGGCGGCGCGTCTGCGCGTCCGTTCATCACCCATCACAACGCGCTGGATCTGGACATGTACCTGCGTATCGCGCCGGAACTGTACCTGAAACGTCTGGTGGTTGGCGGCTTCGAACGCGTGTTCGAAATCAACCGTAACTTCCGTAACGAAGGCATCTCCGTTCGCCATAACCCAGAGTTCACCATGATGGAACTCTATATGGCCTACGCAGATTACAAAGATCTGATCGAACTGACCGAGTCCCTGTTCCGTACCCTGGCGCAGGATATTCTCGGCACCACTGAAGTGCCTTACGGCGACGAAGTGTTCGACTTTGGTAAGCCGTTCGTCAAACTGACCATGCGCGAAGCCATCAAGAAGTACCGTCCAGAGACCAACATGGCCGATCTGGATAACTTCGATTCCGCTAAAGCTATCGCTGACAGCATCGGTATTAAAGTTGAGAAGAGCTGGGGTCTGGGCCGTATCGTGACCGAGATCTTCGAAGAAGTGGCCGAAGCGCACCTGATTCAGCCAACCTTCATCACTGAGTATCCGGCAGAAGTCTCTCCGCTGGCACGTCGTAACGACGAAAACCCGGAAATCACCGATCGCTTTGAGTTCTTCATCGGTGGCCGCGAAATCGGTAACGGCTTTAGCGAGCTGAACGATGCGCAGGACCAGGCGCAGCGCTTCCAGGATCAGGTTGATGCGAAAGCTGCAGGCGACGACGAAGCGATGTTCTTCGACGAAGACTACGTGACCGCGCTGGAACACGGCTTGCCGCCAACGGCGGGTCTGGGTATCGGTATCGACCGTATGGTCATGCTGTTCACCAACAGCCACACCATCCGCGACGTGATTCTGTTCCCGGCGATGCGCCCGGTAAAATAAGTCACTGAGATGCAAAAAGCCCCGGCGTTCATCGCGTTGGGGCTTTTTTTATGACCTTAGCTCGGCGGCGAACTGCCTGAGCGCTTTATGGGCGATGGCGACCTGCGACACCATCCATGGGCTAAAGGCCCACGGCGTCGCGCCGACAGCGTGGAACAGCGACTCCAGAGCAACCCACTCAACCGCCATCACTTCATCGGGATTGAGATTCAGCGGGCTGACCAGCTTTGCAGCATACACCGGGCAAATTTCGTTTTCGACGATCCCTGAGGGGTCTGTTTCGCAGTAACGAAAATCCAGCGCGATGGGCGTCAGATCTGTGATTTCGGCGCCAATTTCATACCGACAGCGGCGAATAAGCGCGTGTTCGGTACGTTCGCCGGTTTGCGGGTGGCCGCAGACGGAGTTGGTCCAGACGCCGGGCCAGGCTTTTTTGCTCAGGGCGCGACGTGTGACAAGGCACTCCCCCTGGGTGTTAAACAACCACGAAGAGAAAGCCAGATGCAGAGGGGTATGCGATGTATGGGCGGCATACTTTTCCTGAGTGCCGATGACCTCTCCCTGGGCGTTAACCAAAATGACGTGTTCTTGTGTGCTCATTCCGACTCCAGTACCCGAACGACGGGATGGCAACATTATACCTCACTCTTTGGCTGGCGGCTTGTATGCTGAATGCGGAAAGAGTCTTTGCAGCAAAGATTGGCAACAGAATTCAGGCTGCTATCATAGGACGCCATTTACGCTGACCGAGGAGCCGCTTTGTTTGCAGGAAGCCTGACAAGAAATCCCCTGATTGCCCTTTTTTGCCTGATGCTGACGCTCATGCTGGCAGGCTGTTCGGGCAGTAAATCAGCGGATTCGGGAAGCTACTCCGGCGCGGTCTACACCGTTAAGCGCGGCGACACACTTTATAAAATTTCGCGCTCAACCGGAACGAGCGTGAAAGACCTGGCTCGCCTGAACAATATTTCTGCACCTTATACCATCGAGATAGGGCAAAAGCTCAGGCTCAATAGCGGTAGCTCGACGGCGAAAAAATCCTCTTCCTCGAAAGGTAAAACCGCCAAAGTGACGCCGTCTTATGCGGTGCCGCAATCGTCCTGGCCGCCAGTCGGGCAACGCTGCTGGGTGTGGCCTGCCAGTGGGAAAGTGATTATGCCGTACTCCACCGCCGAAGGTGGCAACAAAGGCATTGATATTGCGAATGCGCGCGGAACGCCAGTCTATGCGTCGGGTGCAGGGAAGGTGGTTTACGTGGGCGATCAGCTGCGCGGTTACGGCAACCTGATCATGATTAAGCACGGTGAGGACTATATTACCGCTTACGCGCACAACGATACGCTGCTGGTGAATAACGGACAAAACGTAAAAGCCGGACAGAAAATCGCGACCATGGGCAGCACGGGAGCCAGTTCCGTTGCGCTGCATTTCCAGATTCGCTATCGCGCAACGGCGATTGATCCCCAGCGCTACCTTCCGGCGCAGGGCAGCAAACCGAAATGCTAAGCGGTTAATTATTCACCGGTTAGCAGTCGGGAGGCTTGTGTGAACATGCGTAAGGTCTATAATGCCTTACGCACCTCAAAGCGGGCGTAGTTCAATGGTAGAACGAGAGCTTCCCAAGCTCTATACGAGGGTTCGATTCCCTTCGCCCGCTCCAGCTCTACCCCACCCGGTTCAAAACACTCACACCAGCATCAATCACTGTCCTGCAAATGTATTCCCAGTCCCGTTTTTCCTTTCGCAAGGTCCGGACGCAGTGTTAACGCAGGAATCTCATAATCTCCGGCGTTCTGACGACGATAATTCAGCGGCGCTGTGTGCCACAAACTGTCCAGCCTGTCAGTCAGCTGCTGGCGGTAACCGGCATACTTCGCGTCGTCGGTTTTCCCGGTGCGGTAAATCAGCATTGGCGGCAGCACCGTAAAGCCTGGGTAGAAAAGCATCCCGTGCTGGATTGGAAACAGAATGTCGTCGATAGCACCGTTTATGCCGCGCGGAGCGTAGTGCGATTCCCAGCCGCCGGTGGTGACCAGCAGCATCGCGCGTTTACCGGACAGATTCCCCTCGCCGTAACGATCGCCCCAGTGGTGGTCGCTGTGCTCGCCCACGCCGTAGGCAAAACCGTTGGCGTACACCCGGTCAAACCAGCCTTTCATGATGGCAGGCATTGAGAACCACCACAGCGGAAACTGGAAAATCACGGCATCGGCCCAGCGTAATTTTTCCTGCTCTGCAGCAATATCCGCTGCTTGTTGGGCGTTGTCGTAGGCAAAGCGGGAGTCTACGGAAGGGTCAAAACGTTCACCGCGCAACGGGGCGAGTGAATCATCGGTATCCAGGACGGTCTTCCACTTCATACCATAGAGATCAGAAACGTGCACCTGATGACCGGTCTGCTGCAGATGTCTGACAGCCTCATCTTTCAGCTGTCCGTTAAGCGAGCGGGGTTCGGGATGGGCAAAGACAATTAATACATTCATGAGCGATTCCTGATAGAGAAAGTCCCGTCAGAATAGGGAAATCTCCGTTATAGTAAAAATTGATTACCGCAATGACAGGTATTGCCATGATTAATTTCTCGCAGCTCGATCTCAATCTCCTCCTCACGTTGCAGGTGCTCCTCGACGAGCTGAATGTGACCCGGGCAGCGAGGCGCTTGAACCTCTCCCAGCCCTCCGTCAGCGTCCAGCTGGCTCGGTTACGGGATGTTTTTAACGATCCGCTACTTCTGCCGGGGCCGCGCGGGATGAGGCCAACGGCCCGAGCCGACGCCCTGCGGGAACCGCTGCGTCAGGCGCTGGCGGCTCTGGAGTCGGTGGTCGCCCCGGCGGCATCATTCGAACCAAAGAAATCGGAAAATACCTGGCGCGTGGCGGCAACGGACTACATGGCGACGGCAATCCTGCTGCCCGCGCTGGAAGCGCTCCGCCAGGCGGCGCCGCTCTCGCGCCTCGCGGTTTATGAGCTTAATCCGCAGCGGATTTTGCGGCAGGCTGAGCAGGGCGATATCGATCTGATTTTTCATACCCGGGAGGGGGCGCCCGCGTCACTACACCAGCGGGTGATCTTCAGCGAGCGCTATGTTCTGGCAGGCCGTCGCGACCATCCGGCGCTCCGAACGGGCGTCACGGCAAAGCAGTTTTCACAGCTGGAACACGCGATAGTTTCCCCGGATGGCGGCGGCTTCTGGGCTGCTACTGACGTGGCGCTGGCCCGCAGCGGGCTGGCGCGAAAAGTCGTGCTGTCGGTGCCGCATTTCCTGTTCCTGGTCGAAGCGCTGTTGAAAACCGATCTGGTGGCGGTGGTGCCGGAAAGGCTCACGCGTAATGTGGCGGGATTAACTGTCTCAGCGCCGCCTGTCGAGGTGGAAGGCTTTGATATGTTGATGCTTTGGCATGAACGGTTGCATCGCGATGCGGGCCACGTCTGGCTGCGTCAGATGCTGATGACACAGCTCGGCTGAGCCATAGTCACCCCGTGATATCAGCGCTATGCTTATCCCGAACGCATAACAATAACAGAGGCAATGTCATGGATAAGGATCTACTGGACGCGGGGTACCGGGCGTATACCGGGGAAAAGATCGATGTCTACTTCAATACGGGGATATGCCAGCACTCAGGAAACTGCGTGCGCGGCAGCAGCAAGCTGTTTAATCTGAAGCGTAAGCCGTGGATCATCCCCGATGAAGTGGATGTCGAGACGGTCAAGAGAGTGATTGATACCTGCCCGAGCGGTGCCCTGAAGTACCGCCAGAAATAAGCGAGGAACCATGGATATTCTGGAAGGCCATAACAAGTTTTACGTCAACGATGCACAAGGGAATCAGGTTGCTGAAATTGTGTTTGTTCCGACCGGGGAGCATCTGAGCATTATCGAGCACACGGACGTCGATGCCAGCCTGAAAGGGCAGGGCGTAGGAAAACAGCTGGTGGCGAAAGTGGTCGAGAAAATGCGCGCGGATAACCGCAAAGTTATCCCGCTGTGCCCGTTCGCCAAACACGAGTTTGATAAAACGCGCGAATACGACGATATCCGCGCCTGACTTCAGCACCGGCTCCCGCCGGTGTTTTTTTATCTGAACTGTCCGTAAATCAGAATGACGGATATGACCATCATCACCCCACCTGAAATCATGCCCACCACCCGCGCCGCCTGCGGGCGTGTGGCTAATAGCGCCCGTGAACCGTAGCCCACCAGCAGGTAGATCAGCGTGCAGGTGAGCAGGTGCATCATCGCCAGCGCGGACATCTGCACAGGCACCGACCAGCTGCCTTTGGGGTCGGTAAATTGCGGAAGTAGCGCCAGAAACAGCAGGAACACTTTCGGGTTCAGTCCGCTGATACAAAGCCCTTTTAGCGCCCACTGGTTCCAGCTTCCGTCCTGCTGCTCAGTGGCGCTGACCGTGGCCGGATGGCGCAAAATCGTCACGCCCAGCCACAGCAAATAGACGGCTCCCAGGACGGTCAGCAGCGACAGCGCCAGAGGATGCCCGGCGATCAACACCCCAACACCCGCCACCACAATAACCGTCGCCAGCAAATGCCCGGACATCAGCCCCATCACAGCCGGTACCACGCGCCGCCCGTTGATCCCCGCGCTGATGGCATAAGCCCAGTCGGCGCCTGGCGTCATTATCAGCAGAAAAGAGACCAGCCAGAACCCGACGACGATACTCATTTCCATTCTTTGATCACCCTTCCAAAACGACATTAGCGGAAAGAAAGAATATCGACATCCAGGCGAAATGAGCTTCCAATGTTATGCTGAAAACAGGGCTAAAATGAGAAACTCTTCTAAATGGATAGCATCGATCGAAAAATACTTGCTGAGCTACAGGTGGATGGCCGTCTGTCGCTTACGGAACTGGCCGAACGGGTAAACTTAAGCCTTTCGCCCTGTCACCGACGCGTGCGCGCCCTTGAGCAGAGCGGGGCGATTACGGGCTATCGCGCAAATCTCGATCCCGCGAAAATGGGCTTCAATTTTGTGGCGATTGTTTTTGCGACGTTAAAAGAGGGCGACAAGCGGGCCGTCAGCGCCTTTGAGGCGGCGGTGGAAGAGATCCCGCAGATCGTGCTGGCGCAGCGTCTGTTCGGCGATCCTGACTATTTAATGCATGTGGTCACGCGCGATCTCCCCGCGTTCCAGAAACTGTACGATGAGAAATTATCGGCAATGCCTGGCGTGCAGCATTTGCGCTCGACGCTGGTGATGAAAACCGTCGTGCAGGATCGGCCATTCCCCCTCGACACCTTAAAACAAGGATAACCCGATGATAGAGACACCACGACTGCTGCTCCGGCAGTGGAGGCCAGAAGATCTCGCCCCTTTTGCGGCACTCAATGGCGACAGCGACGTCATGCGATTTTTCCCGGCGACCTTGACGCGGGAAGAGAGCGACAATCTTGCCGCGCGATTTCAAGAAGGCATCGCCGAACGCGGCTGGGGGTTCTGGGCCGTTGAGTTAACCGCGACGGGGGAGTTTGTCGGTAGTCTGGGGCTGCACCCTCAGCCTGACCGTTTTGCCTTTTCACCCTGCACGGAGATTGGCTGGCGTCTGGCAAAACCGTTCTGGCATCAGGGGCTGGCGTACGAGGCGGCCACGGCGGCGCTGGAGTATGGCTTTAAAACGCTGGGGCTGAGCGAGGTGGTCTCATTTACCTCGGTGTTGAATGCACCGTCAGAGAACCTGATGAAACGCCTGGGGATGATAAAAGAGGGCGAGTTTTTGCATCCTGCGCTCGCCCCCGATCATCGTCTCGCGGAGCATGTACTCTATCGTAAAGCGCGGCAAGTGTAGCCCGGAAAGCGAAGCGCTCACCGGGCTTTCATGAGGGCTAACCGACAAACATGACCGACACGCACAGCACGCCGACGATCAGCGTCAGCAGATTGCCGAAAGAGCGGTAAGGTTTCAGCGTCGGGATGAGATAGGTGGAGAGCGTCGGCATGATGAACAGAATCATGGCGATCAAAGGCCCGCTGATGGCGTAAATCATCGAAATCGCGTTCGGGTTGATGAAACAGACCACGAAGGTAATAAACGACACCACCATGATCGATACCGCGCGATTAAAGGCGCGGCTTTTCTTAATGCCCACCTGATGCAGCGACGATTTTACGATCTCCGTCGCCCCTTCAATGACCCCAAAATAGGTGCCGAGGAAAGATTTCGACATCGCCACAATCGCCACCACAATGCCCGAAATACCCAGCCATGCCGGGGAAGATGGCATCATCGAGAGGGCCGAGAGAATTGTCACGCCCTCTTCTTTGGCCGCCACGATGTACGACGGCGGAATCGACAGCAGGCAGCTGAAGACAAAGAACAGCACGCTCAGGCAAATAATCAGGTACGCGACCTTCATGATTTTTTTGCATTTACCCATGGCCGCATCACCGTACTTTTCACGTCTGTCGACGGCGAAAGTGGAGATGATTGGCGTATGGCTAAAAGCGAAAACCATCACTGGAATAGAAATCCATACCTGGTGCAGCGTGTGCTGATCGAACGCCATCTGGCTGGTCAGCAGCGACGGCTGCCAGCTGCCGGTGAGATACAGGGACACAAACAGGAAGTAGGCGATCAGCGGGAAGACCAGAAAACCCATCACCTTGAGGGTGATATGACGGCCCGTTAAGAAGATCAGATTCAGCACCATCACCACGCCAAGACTCACCAGCACGCGCACGGTGGTGTCGACGGTCAGATGCTTCGCCAGCTGTTCTGTTATCGAGTTAGTGATCGCCACGGCGTAAATCAGCACCACCACAAAGAAGGCGACAAAATAGAGGGTGGTGATCAGGTTGCCGATCTTTTTGCCGTAGTAGTGCGCCACCGCGCTGGTGATCCCTTCACTGCCTTTGGCGTTCGACGACAGGATAAACTGGGCCAGCGCTTTGTGCGGCCAGTAGGTTAAAGGATAAGCCACGAGGGCCGTAATGAGCAGGACAATCGCGCCTGCGGAGCCGAGCTGAATGGGCAAGAACAGGGTTCCTGCGCCCACGGCAGTGCCGTAGAGGGCGAAACTCCAGAGAGTCTCTTCTTTTGACCAAATTTTCGACATTAGAGCAACGTATCAACTATAAAACGAACAAAAAGGAGGGTAATTTACCATAATTATGCGTTGAAGGCGCAGTTGACGTCGCAGGTCAGGCCGGAAGAGGGTTCCGGCCTTAGAGGGATCAGTTCGCCAGGGCGCGTCGTTGCTGGCGGCGCTTGATGACTTTTTCGCGCAGCGTGTCGTACGCCCAGTTATAGAACATGGTGTACGGCAGGAAGAACAGGAAGAAACCGATCTCCAGGGTAAATGCCTGCAGCAGCGTTACGCCGAGCACCGCCGAGACGATCGACACCCCGATTACGATAAAGCCGCACTCAAAGCCGAGAGCATGGAGCGCACGCACTTTTGCCGTGCGGGTTACGCGGTGAACGGGCCACAAACGGTCAAATCCATAGTTATAGATAATGTTCCAGACCATCGCTGTGGTCGCCAGGATGATGGTGAGTCCACCCATTTCCACCATCGAACGCTGCATTAACCAGGCGGCGGTAGGCGCCAGAATTGCCGTGGCAATCCCCTCGAAGCACACCGCGTGGAAGATACGCTCCGGTAGTTTTCGTTTTTGTACATTGTGTTGCATAACCTGACCTCATGAATTCGCCGGAATGGGCGTTGATGCGGCCTATTTTTATCGTAATTTGTGATATATAAAAGATACTATCCATCGATAAAATAGATACATCATGCGCTACTCTCCCGAAGCCCTTACCGCTTTTGTCGAAACCGTGGCTACCGGTTCGTTCTCCGCTGCGGCGCGACGCCTGCGTAAAAGCCAGTCCACTGTCAGCACCGCGATTGCCAATCTGGAGGCAGATCTGGGGTTTGCCCTGTTTGACCGTTCCGCCCGTCAACCGGTGTTAACCGAACAGGGCGAGCAGGTGCTGGGTTACGTGCAGTCGATTCTGGCCGCCAGTGCGCGTCTGGACGAACTGGCCGTCTCCCTGACTGCCCAGACGGAAGCGCGGCTGACCTTTGTGCTCTCGGACACGCTCAACCCGGACGTGCTGGAGGATCTGATGATCCAGTTCGACAAGCGCTTTCCGCATACGGAATTTGAGTGTTTGATTGGCGAGGAAGAGGACGTCATCGATCTGCTGCAAAAAGAGCGTGCGCAGGTCGGCCTTACGGAAGCGCGCGATATTTACCCTACCGGGATCGGCGTGATCCGCCTGCCGATGCAAACCCAGATGGCGATCTATGTTGCCACCAGCCACCCGCTTGCGGCGCAGGGGAGTGTGGCGGTGGATGAGCTGCACGGCTGGCGCGAACTGCAGCTGAGCACATATCTGGAACGGGAAACCACCCAGGTGCGCGGCCCCATCTGGTCTGCGCCTAACTATCTGCTGCTCCTCAGCATGGCGGTGCAGGGCTTCGGCTGGTGCGCGCTGCCCTGTGCGCTGGTGGAAGAGTTTGCCGCGGCGAAAAGCCTGGTACAAATCAACGTTCCCGGCTGGCCGCGCACCATCGCCATCGATCTTCTGTGGAACAAACGAAGCCCGCTAGGCGTTGCCGGAAGCTGGCTGCGCCAGTATCTGCAGGACGCGCGCTAATCCTGTGACAAAACTCACTTTTTTTAAACAATTACGTTAATTGTTGATAACAATGCATCTACTATCAGCGGTGTCATTTTGCGCAGAGGTAGAGATGAAAGAGGTCGTGATCGTGGGGGCGTTGCGTACGGCAATCGGCTGTTTCCAGGGCGCGCTGGCTCGCCATTCTGCGGTGGAGCTGGGGAGCGTGGTCGTCAGGGCGCTGGTCGAACGCAGTGGAATTCCCGCCCATGAAATAGATGAAGTGATCCTGGGCCAGGTGCTGACGGCGGGCGCCGGGCAGAACCCTGCGCGTCAGGCGGCACTGAAAGGCGGGCTGCCGAATACCGTGTCGGCGATCACCATCAACGACGTCTGCGGTTCGGGTCTGAAAGCGCTGCATCTGGCGACGCAGGCGATCCAGTGCGGCGAGGCCGATGTGATCATCGCCGGCGGCCAGGAGAACATGAGCCGCGCGCCGCACGTCCTGACGGACAGCCGCACCGGCGCACAGCTCGGCAACAGCCAGCTGCTCGATAGCCTGGTGCATGACGGCCTGTGGGATGCGTTCAACGATTACCATATGGGTGTGACCGCAGAAAACCTGGCGCGGGAATACGGCATCAGCCGAGAGCTTCAGGATGCCTACGCGCTCAGTTCACAGCAAAAAGCGCGTGCCGCCATCGACTCAGGGCGTTTTCGCGATGAAATCGTGCCGGTGGACACTCTGCGCCACAACGGCGAGCTGCTGATTATCGATACGGATGAACAGCCGCGCACGGATGCCAGCGCGGAAGGGCTGGCTAAACTCAATCCTGCCTTTGAAACGCTCGGCTCGGTGACGGCGGGCAACGCCTCGTCGATCAACGACGGCGCAGCGGCGGTGATGATGATGAGCGAAAGCAAAGCCGAAGAGCTGAATCTGCCGGTGCTGGCGCGCATCAAAGCGTTCGCCAGCGTGGGCGTCGATCCTGCCCTGATGGGCATCGCTCCCGTATATGCCACGCGCCGCTGTCTTGAGCGCGCGGGCTGGCAGCTCAGCGACGTGGATCTGATTGAAGTGAATGAAGCGTTTGCCGCACAGGCGATATCGGTGGGGAAAATGCTGGAGTGGGATCCGAGCCGGGTGAACGTCAACGGTGGGGCGATTGCACTTGGGCACCCGATTGGCGCCTCCGGCTGCCGTATTTTAGTTTCGCTGGTGCATGAGATGACCAAGCGCAATGCCCGCAAAGGGCTGGCGACCTTGTGCATTGGTGGCGGTCAGGGCGTGGCGCTCGCCATCGAAAGATAACCGCACTGAAATAGTTCTCTCTTAAGAAGCCTCCTTATTGGAGGCTTTATTGTGTGCGCCTGAAATCTATTTTTACGTTTATGAGATGATTCTAAAGCCTCCAGTAAAATCCAGAAACTTCATATCCTGATCAAATATCCTCTTTTTGTGATCTTACACCTGAAATTCCCTTTTAATGCCCGATGTTTGTTGATGGGTGTCACGTCGATCTTTGCCAAAAAAGTTGAAACAAATAATTACGATCTCGATCACTAAAATATCGTTATTTAAAAAATAAAATGCAATTTCATAAAAACGAAACATAATTTTATTTGAGGGTTTTGTCATGTTTAAAAAATCTCTGGTCCTTGCTTCTCTCGTTGGTGCGTCTTTCGCAGCTCAGGCTGTTACCGTTGATTTACGTCACGAATACATCGACAGCGGCTCTAACGCCGACCGTGTTTCCATGTCACACCGCTTCGCCAATGGCTTAGGTTTTTCCGTTGAAGCAAAATGGAAATCAGGCGGCGACAAAGCCGACCAGCCTTTTGCGGATGTCGTCGGTAACGGCCACGAAGACCAGATTAGCTGGCGCTGGAAAGCCACCGACAATATTGCGCTGACACCGGCATTTACCATCGAAAGTAATGACAGCCGTACCATCTATAAACCGAATCTTCATTTGCAATACAGTTTCGACAGTGGCTTCTATGTGGCGGCCCGTTATCGTTACGAATATACGCGCTATCCTTCAAGCTCAAATAAAGACGACGATAAAGTTAACCGTGGCGATGCGTGGGTAGGCTGGGTAATGGGTGATTTCCGTACCGAGCTGAACTATGTCTATGCGAAGAGTTCAGAAGGGATGATTCGTAATAATAATAAAGATTATTCCAACGAATATAACGCAAAGCTGGCATACAAATGGGATAAAAACTGGGCGCCGTATGTGGAAGTGGGCAACGTGGGCGTGAAAGAGACCGACGAACGTCAGACGCGTTTCCGTTTAGGTGTGGCATATTCCTTCTAAATAATAATAAACAGTACCTCCGGGAAAAAGCCGGCTCGCATGAGCCGGCTTTTTTATGCCTGTCGGCAGGGGGGGATTCGCCTGGTCGGGTCGAAATCACGAGCAAACAGATGTTCTTCAAACCAAAAAAAGCCCTCCAGGAGGAGGGCAAGGCCAGTTACAGAAACACTAACTTAAATCATGCATGCAACATTTCAGGTTGCTCGGGGAGTATCGCGATATAGAGAGCGGGTTTGCCGTCTTTATCGGAACTGAACAGCACCGCTTTATCATCCGGAGTAAAGGATGGATGCGGGTGGGTCACCTGCCGGCTGTTTGCCACGGTGGCCCAGGAGGTATCGTGACGGGCGATGCGGAAGTGCGCTTTTTTCGCCACGTCAAAGGCGTACAGATAAGGATCGTTATCGATGGTGTAACCGCTGGTGTCTTTCACATCCACCGGCGTACCAGAACCGTCGCCGACCAGCAGCGTGCCGTCAAAGTTGCTCATCAAATGAGAACAGGCTGGCATCTGCATGACCGCGTCGTTGACGCCGGTGTCCGGGTTAAAGCTGTAAATGGTGCGGCCCTGCTGACCTTTCAGATACGAGACATACACCAGCGCGGAGCCGTTTGGCACCCAGAACTCGTGCGTGCAGCTTTCGCCTTCGGCGTGCTCTTTCACTTTGCGCACATTGCTGCCGTCTTCGTTCACCATCCACATCCGCGCATCCACCAGGTCGTGCGGACCTTCGTGGCAGAAGGCGACAGTATTGTCGTCGAACGGGCGATAGATAGGGTGGCCGAGCCAGTTTTTCTCTTCGTGAATGGTCGCGCTTTCACCGGTTTTCAGATCCACGCGCAGCAGGCGGCAGTGCGGCCCTTTGTGGAAGAAGTCATGGAAAATTTTCCAGTCGTTCAGTGGCGTCCAGTCGCTTTTGGCGATCTCGATCCCGACCAGTTTGGTGCAATCGCTGTTTGCGACCCAGGTGCCGTAGCCGACCCACTCGTCGGAGACGCGATACACTTCGCGCTCGGCCAGCGTGTCCAGATTCACTTCCAGCAGAGTGCGGTCGTTTTTGACGTAATAAAGGGACTTATCGTCCGGCGAGAGAAAACCGCCAAACGTATTGTCACCCGCGCCTTCCGTCAGCTGCACCGCTTCGGCTTTTTTCAGATCCAGCAGATAGTAGTTCCAGTGGCCGTCGAACTCTCCGGCGAACAGCAGATGGCTGCCATCATTAAAGAAGCACTTCTGATAAAAGTAGTTTCGATGACAGGTTACTTCCGGTGGGGTCAGGCGGGTGATTTCCACGCCTGTATCCGGATCGCGGCTGACGTCATAGTTCAGCTTGACCCGCATACCTTTAGCCATGATGCGCTCCTTTAATATGACCGCAGGATACTTTCTGCCAGTCAGATCTGAATGTGAGATAAGTTAAAAACTGAGTGTTAAATTATCAAAACATTGTTTCAATGTGTGTGACTGATGGCGCACTTTGTAAGAATAATTGTTTGTCGTGAGGGCTATCTTTGATTTTGAACGTGGAATGTTTTCTCTGCGGTCAAATCTTAAAGGTTTTATAATTGATTGTTTACTATGATAAATATTCTGCACCTGTTTTCCGTGTGCCGCCTCTGCATCCCTGTCAACGCTTAACAATCGTGATCCAAACTACACTTCTGTTATTAAGATGCAGAAAAAGTGAAACATCGTTTTAAATGTAATTGAAAACCCATTTCGCAGCGGATACTATGTGCTCATAGAGAAAACGGAACGTTGTTTCGTTAATCATCCTTGCCCTCGGGCACGATCATTTCTGGAGGTAAATGTGGACGTCAGACAAAGCATCCACAGCGCGCACGCTAAAACACTGGATACTCAGGGTCTGCGCGATGAGTTTTTAGTTGAGAAGGTGTTTGTAGCTGATGAATACACCATGGTGTACAGCCACATCGACCGCATCATCGTCGGCGGGATCATGCCAACCACCAAAACCGTTTCCGTGGGTGGCGAAGTGGGTAAACAGCTGGGCGTCAGCTACTTCCTGGAGCGTCGCGAGCTGGGTGTGATTAACATCGGCGGGCCGGGCACTATCACGGTAGACGGCACCTGCTATGAAATCGGTCATCGCGATGCCCTGTATGTCGGCAAAGGCGCGCAGGAAGTGGTGTTTGCAAGCATCGATAGCAGCAAACCGGCGAAGTTCTACTACAACTGCGCACCGGCGCATACGGCATACCCAACCAAAAAAGTCACTCCAGCGGATGTTGCGCCAGTCACCCTCGGTGACAACCTCACCAGCAACCGCCGCACCATCAACAAATACTTCGTTCCTGATGTGCTGGAAACCTGCCAGCTCAGCATGGGCCTGACCGAACTGGACCCAGGCAACCTGTGGAACACCATGCCGTGCCATACCCATGAGCGCCGCATGGAAGTGTATTTCTATTTCAACATGGACGAAGACGCCTGCGTGTTCCACATGATGGGGCAGCCACAAGAGACGCGCCATATCGTGATGCAAAACGAGCAGGCCGTGATTTCGCCGAGCTGGTCCATTCACTCCGGTGTTGGCACCAAAGCCTATACCTTCATCTGGGGTATGGTCGGTGAAAATCAGGTCTTCGATGACATGGACCACGTCGCTGTTAAGGATCTGCGCTAGTCGCGGGCAGTGAAGCATAAACCTGCCTGTTCGTGACAGGCTCTGAAAGATTAAGGAACAAACATGATTCTGGATGCATTTTCTCTGCAGGGTAAAGTAGCGGTCGTAACCGGGTGTGACACCGGTCTGGGCCAGGGTATGGCGCTGGGTCTGGCGGAAGCGGGCTGCGATATCGTGGGGATCAACATTGTTGAACCGACTGAAACCATCGAGCGCGTGACTGCGCTGGGTCGTCGCTTCCTGAGCCTGACCGCGGACCTGCGCAAAATCGACGTGATCCCTGAACTGCTGGATCGCGCCGTGGCTGAATTTGGTCATATCGATGTGCTGGTCAACAACGCGGGTCTGATTCGTCGTGAAGACGCGATCAACTTCAGCGAGCGCGACTGGGATGACGTGATGAATCTGAACATTAAGAGCGTGTTCTTCATGTCTCAGGCGGCGGCGAAACACTTTATCGCCCAGGGTAACGGCGGCAAGATCATCAATATCGCCTCCATGCTCTCTTTCCAGGGGGGCATCCGTGTGCCGTCTTACACCGCGTCAAAAAGCGCCGTGATGGGCGTGACCCGTCTGCTGGCAAACGAGTGGGCGAAGCACAACATCAACGTCAACGCGATTGCACCAGGCTACATGGCGACCAACAACACCCAGCAGCTGCGTGCGGATGAACAGCGTAGCGCGGAAATTCTCGACCGCATCCCGGCGGGCCGTTGGGGTCTGCCAAGCGATCTGATGGGGCCGATTGTCTTCCTGGCCTCCCCGGCATCTGACTACATCAACGGCTACACCGTTGCGGTGGACGGTGGCTGGCTGGCACGTTAATTCTCGCCTTATAAAGAAAACCTCTGCCGGGTGCGGAGGTTTTTTTTGCCAAAAAATCAGCTTGTCCATATTCTTAAAGTCATAAAATCCATAGTGAAAATCCATGATGGATGCATATCACAACTTTAATGCTTATAAATTAATGCATTAACAATAAATGGTGATTAATTACCCAGAGTTGAAATTGTAATGTCCATCACAGATCGCTACTGCCCAGCCAAATAATCCATAACTTCGCGTCTAACGGCCTGACACTTTTGCTGGCTTTCTCGTAATTTCAGTTAACGTCTTATCGCTGTTCAGGCAGGAAATTATGACATCTATCAATGACTCTACCTTTATGCCCCGCGCCCTGCGCGATACCCGCAGAATGAATCTGTTCGTGTCCGTTTCAGCGGCGGTGGCCGGTTTACTGTTTGGGCTGGATATCGGCGTCATCGCCGGTGCGCTGCCGTTTATCACTGACCACTTTACGCTTAGCAGCCGTCTGCAGGAGTGGGTGGTGAGCAGCATGATGCTCGGCGCGGCGCTGGGTGCCCTGTTCAACGGCTGGCTCTCTTTCCGGCTGGGGCGCAAATACAGCCTGATGGTGGGGGCAGTGCTGTTTGTCGCCGGTTCGCTCGGTTCCGCGTTTGCCACAGGCGTTGAAGCGCTACTGCTTTCCCGCGTACTGCTGGGCGTAGCGGTGGGGATTGCGTCCTACACGGCCCCGCTCTACCTCTCTGAGATGGCGAGTGAAAACGTGCGCGGAAAAATGATCAGCATGTACCAGCTGATGGTGACGCTGGGTATCGTGCTGGCATTTCTTTCGGATACCTATTTCAGCTATAGCGGCAACTGGCGCGCAATGCTGGGCGTGCTGGCGCTGCCCGCCGTACTGCTGATGGTGCTGGTGATTTTCTTGCCGAACAGCCCGCGCTGGCTGGCACAAAAGGGGCGCCACGTGGAGGCGGAAGAAGTGCTGCGGATGCTGCGCGATACCTCGGAAAAAGCGCGCGAAGAGCTGAATGAAATCCGCGAAAGCCTGAAGCTGAAGCAGGGCGGCTGGTCGCTGTTTAAGGCCAACCGCAACGTGCGCCGCGCGGTGTTTCTTGGGATGCTGCTGCAGGCGATGCAACAGTTTACCGGGATGAACATCATCATGTATTACGCGCCGCGCATTTTCAAAATGGCCGGTTTTACCACCACCGAACAGCAGATGATCGCCACGCTGGTAGTGGGCCTGACCTTTATGTTCGCCACCTTTATCGCCGTATTTACCGTTGATAAAGCGGGGCGCAAACCGGCGCTGAAAATTGGTTTCAGCGTGATGGCGCTCGGAACGCTGATCCTCGGCTACTGTCTGATGCAGTTCGATAACGGTACGGCCTCCAGCAGTCTCTCCTGGCTCTCCGTCGGCATGACCATGATGTGCATCGCGGGCTATGCGATGAGCGCTGCGCCGGTGGTGTGGATCCTGTGCTCGGAAATTCAGCCGCTGAAGTGCCGCGACTTTGGTATCACCTGTTCCACTACCACCAACTGGGTGTCGAACATGATTATCGGCGCGACCTTCCTGACGCTGCTCGACTCCATCGGCGCAGCGGGAACCTTCTGGCTCTATACGGTGCTGAATGTGGCGTTTATCGGCATCACGTTCTGGCTGATTCCTGAAACCAAAAACGTCACGCTGGAACATATCGAACGCAAGCTGATGGCGGGGGAGAAGTTACGCAATATCGGCGTCTGATTTTTGCTGCCCGGTGGCGCTACGCCTGCCGGGCTTTTTTTACACTCGCGCTAAATACAGCGCCGGCATCCCTTCCTCATCCGACGTATACAACACCCACTGATTATCCGGCGAAAACGACGGGTGCGGATGCGTCACCTGGCGGTCCCCATCAAGCACTTTCCAGCTGGTGTTATGCTGGCAAACGGCGTGTTGCGTTCCGGTCGCAATATTAAATACCCAGATAAAAGGATCGTTCAGGCTGATATCGCCCGTATTGTGCGGCGCGCCGTCGCCCACGATCAGTGAGCCGTCGTGGTTACTCATCAGATGCGAACAGGGCGGGATTGCCATCAGCTGACGATTTTCCAGCGTCAGCGGATCGGCGCTGCAAAGATAGCGCTGAGGATCGTTCTCCTTGTGCGCGACATAATAGAGCGCGGAACCATCCGGCACCCAGAATTCATGGGTAAAGCTTTCCCCCGGCGCATGCTGGCGCACCTTGCGAAGCTGGCTGCCATCGGGATTGATGAGCCACATGCGGGCGTCGATGGCATCGCGCGGTCCTTCATGGCAAAACGCCACTGTGCTGTCGTCAAACGGACGATAGATCGGATGCCCGAGCCAGCGTTTTTCCTGCAAAATCACCTGCTGCTCGCCGGTGCGTAGATCAATATTGATCAGGCGGCATTCGGGCTGGGTAAAGTAAAAGGCGCGGAACTTGCTCCAGTCGGTCAACGGCTGCCAGTCACGCTTTTTGATTTCGATCCCGACCAGTTTTGTGCAGTCTGAATTCGCGACCCAGGTGCCATACGCCACCCACTCGTCGTCGACCGCATACACAATCTGCTCTTCGAAACTGTCGAGACAGACGCGCCGCAGTTCGCGGTTGTTTTTCACATACCACAGCGCTTTATCATCATGAGATAAGAACCCGCCAAAGGTGTTATCACCCGCCCCGTCGGTGAGCTGGGTGGCCTGCTGTCTGGCGATATCCAGCAGGTAGTAGTTCCAGTGGCCCTCAAACGCGCCGCCAAAAATCAGCTTGCTGCCGTCCTGAGTAAAACACTTTTGATAGAAGTAGTTGCGATGACAAATGATGTGCGGGGGCGTCATCCGTATCACCTCGTGCCCCGTTTCACTGTCCTGGCGCGTGCGAAAAGTCAGCGGGATGATTTTGCCTTTCATAGCGTGTTCTCCGGATAAAAAAATACCCTGCCACCGGAGGTAGCAGGGCAGGGAAGGTCACAGGAATTAGCGCATCGCGCGTTTCAGGATACGTTCAGCCTGACGCTGGAAGTCGGTTGCCGTCTCTTCCACGGATTTCTGACCGTAGTCGAGATACTGCAGGGAGGTGCCGAACTGCGCCACGATCTGCGGGTCGTCAAAGTATGGCGAGACAGAGAGTTTGGCTGGCAGAGACTGCGCCAGGCGCAGGCCCGCGACGGCCGGATCGTTCTCTTTGATGGTGCCGTCTTCTGTCAGGTATTGCACCGCCACTTTACTCAGCGGCACGCCGCGCTCCAGACCCAGCGTATCCACCCCTTCTTTGCTGTTCAGCAGGAAGTTAATGACTTTTGCTGCGGCTTCCGGGTTTTTGCTCGATTTACCGATAGAGAGCATCTGCGCCGGTTTGAAGAACAGGCCCGCATCCGTTGCGCCTGGCAGCATTGGGTAGCTACCCAGCTCCAGTTTCGCCGGTGGCTTCAGGTTGTCGGAATACTTGTTAATGGTGGAGTTCCACATGTAGGTACCACCCCATTCACCCTGAATCCACGGCTTCATTTCATACATGTTGCTCTTGCCGAATGACGCGTAGTATTTGGTGTCTGGCATCACGTGGCTATCCACCAGATCTTTGTAAGTCTGGAAGAATTCCACCCACTGCTCTTTGCTGTAGGAGAATTTTTTCGCTTTTTCGTCAACGGCTGGAATGTTGTATTTCTGAATCATATAGGAGTTCAGCAGCGCCAGCGTGTCCTGATGTTCCAGAACTACCGGGTAATACTGTTTACCCAGTTTGCTCTCAAAGGCTTTACCCGCGGCTTTCAGCTCGTCCCAGGTTTTCGGGTATTCGACGCCCGCTTTTTTCCAGGTCTCATCGTTAAAATAGAACACGCGCGCGGTCACGGAGATCGGGATACCGTTCAGCTTACCGTCGACAGTGGTGGACTGCAGCTCTTTGGCATCGAACTGACTTAAGTCGATCACGTCTTTCATTTTGTTGAGATCGTAGAAGCCGTCGCCGGTTTTCGAGAAGATCGGCAGCCAGTTCCAGTTAGTCTGCATAACGTCCGGCTCGGTGCCGCCTGCAATCTGGGTGGTCAGACGCGACAGGTGGCCGTCCCAGCCGGTGTATTCGGCTTTGACGTTAATGTCCGGATGCTGTTTGTGGAACTCTTCTAACGCTTTCAGGGTAACCTGATGGCGGCCATTACCCCCCCACCAGGACATACGTAAATCAACATCTTGCGCCATCGATGGCAAAGCAGTAAGGCCCAGGGTAGCGGAGATTGCTGCGCTTAAAAGCACTTTTTTCATTTTTATAACTCCAGTTAGATTGAGATGTTCAGTTCAGTTTTTGCATCAAAAATGTGGCACTTATTCATATCAAACTTGAAATACACCTTACGATGAAGTCCTTTATCAATCATAGGTTTAGCTTCATCGGAAGGAATTCGGGCAGTCAGTTCGTAATCAGAGACTTTCAGGTAGACGAAGAACTCGTGACCCATGTTCTCTACGCGTACCAGCTCGCCGCTGCAGCTACCTTCTGCGAACGGCTCGTCAGAGACAGAGACAAATTCCGGGCGGATGCCGTAGAAGGTGTCTTGCGCCTGATGGCCGATCACTTTGTCGTGCAAGGTTTCGCTTAATGGCATCGTTTCATTGCCGATGCTCAGCGCCAGACGGCCCTGCTGATCAACCAATCGAGTGGCGCGAATATTCATCTCAGGCGCGCCGATAAACCCGGCCACGAACATGTTTTTCGGTTTGTGGTAGAGGTTGTCCGGGGTATCCACCTGCATGATGTGACCGAGTTTCATCACGCAGATGCGGTCGCCCATGGTCATCGCTTCCGTCTGATCGTGGGTGACGTAAACGGTGGTCGCCGGTTTACCGGATTTCTTCAGCTGTTTGTGCAGGTCAGAAATACGGATACGCATCGAGGCGCGCAGCTTGGCGTCGAGGTTGGAGAGCGGTTCATCGAACAGGAACACGTCAGGTTTTTTGACGATGGCGCGACCCACGGCCACACGCTGTGCCTGACCGCCGGAGAGCTGGCGCGGTAAACGGTCCAGCAACTCTTCCAGTTCGAGGATTTTCGCCGCTTCGTTGACCTGTGCTTCAATCTGATCTTTCGGCATTTTGCTGAGCTTCAGACCGAAGGCCAGATTTTCACGCACGGTCATGTGCGGATAGAGCGCGTAGTTCTGGAACACCATCGCAATTCCGCGCTCTTTTGGCGCGAGGTTGTTGACGATCTTCTCGCCGATGCGGACTTCGCCACCGCTGATGGTCTCAAGACCCGCCAGCATACGCAGAGTGGTTGATTTGGCGCAGCCGGATGGCCCGACGATTACCATAAATTCCCCTTCAGCGATTTTCAGGTCGATAGCATGTACCGCTTTGAAGCCGTTGGAGTAAACCTTTTCCAGTTTGTTGAAAATAACTTCAGCCATGATATTTCCCTCTTAACCTTTAATTCCGCTGCTGGTTACGCCCTGTACGAAGTAGCGCTGTGCCAGGAAGAAGACAATGATGGATGGCAGAATGGAGATGCTCGCCATTGCCAGAATTTCGTTCCACGGCGCACCTTCGGTGACGTCGATGGACATTTTCAGAGCCAGTGCAATCGGGTATTTATCCACGCTGTAGACATAAATCAGCGGCCCGATAAAGTCGTTCATTGACCACATGAACTGGAACAATGCGACGGAGATAATGGCCGGTTTCAGAATCGGCACTACCACATACCACAGCACCTGCAGGGAGTTACAGCCGTCGATCTGTGCGGCTTCTTCCATGTCACGCGGAACACCGCGCAGGAACTGAATCAGCATGAAGACGAAGAACCCTTGGGTGGCGAACGCCAGCGGCAGGTACAGCGGCATATAGCTGTTCAGCATGCCCATTTCGCGGAACATCAGGTACTGCGGGATCAGCAGTACGGTGCTCGGCAGGAGCATGGTGGTGATGAGCGTGGCGAACCAGAATTTCTTCCAGGGGATCTCGAAGCGGGCAAAGCCGTACGCCACGATGGTGGAGGAGATAATGGTCAGAATCACTTTCGGGATCACATACTTAAAGGTGTTCAGCATGTAATGGCCAAAGTTGTACTCGGTACCGGTTTTCCAGCCGTTGATAAAGCCGTCCCAGGTGGCGTGTGCGGGCCACAGGCTCAGGGTGGTGAAGATCTCGTGGTTCGGTTTGAACGACGCCGAGAACATCCACACCAGCGGATAGAGCATCAGCAGGCCAACAAACAGCAGGATCACGTAGCGGATACTGGCGTTGATTTTCTCTTTGCGCAGCGTGCGGGCCACTTCGCGTTCCGCGATGCTTCTCGCCGTGGAGAGTTCCTGAATATCAGCCATTTTTGCCTCCCTTATCGGCAGAGTAGAACACCCAGTATTTCGAAGATTTAAAGGCGATAGCGGCAAAGACCGCGACGACCAGGAACAGGATCCAGGCCAGCGCTGCGCCGTAACCCATATCAAAGTACTTGAAGGCGGTGTCGTAGATGTAAAGCGAGAACAGATAGGTCGAATAGGTTGGTCCACCGCCCGTTATCACGTACGGACCGGTAAATTCCTGGAACGCCTGGGTAGTCTGCATAATGAAGTTGAAGAAGATCACTGGCGTAATCAGCGGCACGGTCACTTTCATGAACATCTGCCATTTAGAAGCGCCGTCGATCATCGCCGCTTCATACTGAGACTGAGGAACGTTTTGCAGAGCGGCCAGGAAGATGACCATCGCGGAACCAAACTGCCAGACGCGCAGTAAGGTGACGGACATCAGCGCCAGAGACGGTTCACCGAGCCAGTTCACCGGGTCCAGACCAAATACGCCGATAAAGCTGTTCAGCAGGCCATCAATCGCAAACAGCGCGCGCCACAGAACGGCAATAGCGACGGAGCTGCCGAGGATTGACGGAATATAATAGGCCGTTCGGAAGAATCCAATGCCGCGTAATTTAAAGTTCAGGACAAACGCAATTCCCAGCGCAAAGGCCAGCTTCAGCGGGATGGTCAAAAATACATAGGCAAAAGTGACGCCCATGGATTTCCAGAAGAGGGTATCTTCTGTAAACATGTAGCGGTAGTTTTCAATGCCGTTAAATACCGGCGGGCTCATCAGATCGTAATCAGTGAAACTGAGAAAGAAAGATGAAACAAAGGGAAACGCGGTAAAGATTATCAACCCGATTATGTAGGGTGATATCCACGCTAGCCCCAGCATTTTGTTTTCATTCATACATACCTACCTGGCAATCAATGGTTTAAAACGGAATCTGCTGGTGGTGCTGCTGCCCGCATCGGTTTTACGAGACGGGGAAGCGAGTGTTCGGTGTGCGTCGCACGAGGTCTACTCCATTTACCTGCTGATAAATAAGATGTTTTATCATTCCATTTGGACACGCCTTGTCTGGGTTTCAAAAACAAACGAACCGTTGTTCTTGATTTGTAAAACATCGTTTTAATTTATTTTATTGCGATTTGTTTCTGCGTCATTCTATTAATGATGGAAATGTGATCGCTGTCGAAACGCTGTTTCAATAAGGTGAGGTGGCTGGCAATTTTGACTTTTAGACAGAAGAAAAGCCGAAGGAGGAGATCGGTGACGGGTGAAACATGTGTCTTTGTAACATTCAATAACTCATTGCGACTAACTACTAAATTTCGTAGCGCATTCCTCATTTTTTGCAAACGCACATTCAGATGATTCTTAGTTTCGGGTATCATCCATTTTACCTAACTGTGATTGGCAGGATTTCACTGCAACTCAACCAGAAGAATTAGAATGTCTGCTATGGATATCAAAAAAAGCACGGAGCTGCATTTTGCCAGTTATCCACCCCCGGTCGTTGCCCAGAAAGAAATTGACCTCCTGGGGCTCTTCGAAATCTTATTTGCCGCCAGAAAGCGGATTATTGCTGTGGTTTTCGCTTTTGCTGTCGTGGGGCTTATCGCCGCCTTCCTGATGCCACAAAAGTGGACCAGTAAAGCGGTAGTGACTCCCGCGGAGCAAACCCAGTGGAGTGACGTGCAGAAAATGCTGGTCGCACTGCAGGTGCTGGATGTCGATGTCAGCGTTAAGCGATCGGACGTCTTTAACCTGTTTATCAAAAAGTTTCAGTCTCAGTCGCTGCTGGAAGAGTATCTGAAGACCTCCCCCTTCGTGATGGCGCAGTTAAAAGATGCTGAGATCGATCCGCAGGACTTGCATCGCGCGGCGGTGAATATTGCCGAACGCATGACCGCGACCGACAACGCAGCAGCCAAAAATTCCGATAAAGCGCCCTACGCGTCATGGACGTTGAGTTTTAGCGCGCCGACGGCGCAAGACGCGCAGATCGTGCTGAAAGGGTACATCGATTACATCTCTGCCATCGTTGAGAAAGAGACGATGCTCAACGTGCGTAACGCGCTGGAACTGAAAACGCAGATGGAAAAAGAGCGGCTGGAGCTGGACCGTGTCCGTCTGACGACGATCCATAACACCAATCTTCAGCGCCTTAACTACTCTCTGGAAGTGGCGAACGCCGCCGGAATCAAAAAGCCGGTCTACAGCAATGGTCAGGCGGTAAAAGACGATCCTGATTACTCCATCGCGCTGGGCGCGGACGGCATTGCGCAGAAACTGCGAATTGAGAAATCGTTGAAAGATGTGGCCGAGCTGAATGCCGATTTCCAGAACCGCGAATACCATCTGGCTCAGCTGGAGAAGCTCTCCATCAATGATGTGAATTTCGAACCGTTCAAGTATCAGCTTTCGCCGTCGATGCCGGTGAAAAAAGACGGACCGGGCAAGGCTCTGATCATTATCCTGGCCGCTCTGATCGGCGGAATCGTGGCTTGTGGCAGCGTGCTGATTCGTGAGGCAATGCATGCACGTTCACCGCTACCAGAGCATGAACTGGCGACGAACTAAATCACATTGATGACGAGAAGGGCGGGATAACAACCGCCCTTTTTTATTTATTTGAGAAAATCTTCGCGCACGGGGGTGAAGGTATCCAGCAGCGTGCCAGGTTTCAGGCACACGCAGCCGTGCATCACGTGCGGCTCTTTATAGAGAGTGTCGCCCGCCGTCACCACGTGCTTCTCTTCGCCAATGGTGAACTCGAATTCGCCGGAGAGCACATAGGTTAACTGTTCGTGCGGATGGTTGTGCATTGGCCCAATCGCCCCCTGCTCAAAATTGACTTCCACCGCCATCATCTTACCGTCGTGCGCCAGAATACGACGCGTCACGCCATTGCCCAGATCCTCAAGCTGTGTCTCTTTGTGGAAAATAAACATCGTGGTGTCCTGTTAATTAGTGAAACATTGTTTTAATTAATTTATATCAGCGCGAGAGAAAAGGAAACGGCAAGCCAAATAACTGGAAACAGGATCACAAGTTTGCTTCACTGGAGAAATCTGAACAGGAGAACATATGAAAACGATCGGTCTGCTGGGAGGAATGAGCTGGGAGTCCACCATTCCTTATTATCGCCTGATTAATGAAGGCATCAAACAACGTCTCGGCGGCCTGCATTCGGCGAGTCTGCTGCTGCACAGCGTCGATTTCCATGAGATAGAGGCCTGCCAGGCCAGCGGCGAGTGGGATAAAGCGGGCGAAATCCTCGCACAAGCGGCCCTCGGGCTGGAGCGTGCGGGCGCGGAAGGCATTCTGCTCTGTACCAATACCATGCACAAAGTGGCGTCACATATTGAGGAAAGCTGCTCGCTGCCATTCCTGCATATCGCCGATGCCACCGGGCGGGCCATAACCGCCAGCGGGATGACGCGCGTGGCACTCCTGGGGACGCGCTACACCATGGAGCAGGATTTTTATCGCGGGCGACTGGAGTCACAGTTCGGCATTGAAAGTCTGATCCCCTCCGAGGCCGACAGGGCGCGCATCAACCAGATCATCTTTGAAGAGTTGTGCCTCGGTACCTTCAGCGACGCCTCCCGCCACTATTATCTCGGCGTGATCGATAAACTCGCGGAGCAGGGCGCTGAAGGGGTGATCTTTGGCTGCACCGAGATTGGCCTGCTGGTTCCGGCTGACGACAGCGCGCTCCCGGTCTTTGACACTACGGCAATTCATGCCGCCGATGCCGTCGAGTTTATGCTGTCGTAAGAGGTTAGTTTTGCAGGTTCGGTAACTGCTGCGCCACCCGGCGGGAGTGCTCCACCAGATGCGCCGTAAACGCATCAACCAGCGCAGACGCTGGGCGATGCAGCGGACGAATCAGGCTCACGGTAAAGGGAACGGAAATGCTAAAGCGGCGGATCACAATCCCGCTTGCGGCATAGTCCAGCGCCGTGAGCGGATTCACCACCGCAATTCCCACGCCCGCCCGCACCATCGCGCAAATGGACGCCGCGCTGTGGGTCTCCACCACCATCCGTCGTTTCACCTGATGTTCCTGGAACAGCGTATCCAGCAGCTGTCGGTAGCTGTCGGTCTGTGACAGGCTGATATAGTTTTCACCGTGGAAATCCGCCGGCGTCAGCACGCTTTTGCTGGCAAGGCGGTGGCCCTCAGGCAGCACGCAGACTTCATCCAGAGACAGCAGTTCTGTGCGCTCCGTTCCCGCCGGTGTGACCAGGGTTTCGGTCAGGCCTAAATCGTGGCGCTGTGCCGAGAGCCACTCTTCAAGCAGCGGCGACTCCTGCGGCACAATAGTGAGGTTCACGTCGGGATAACGGGCGAGAAACGGCTGAATCAGCGGCGGCAGGAACGACTGGGAAAAGACCGGCAGGCAGACAATTGACAGCTCGCCCTGGCGGAATTCCCGCAGACTCTCCGCTGCACTGACGATGCGGTCCAGGCCGTACCACGAGCGCTGAACTTCTTCGAACAAGCGCAAACCCTGTACCGTCGGATGCAGCCTGCCGCGCGTACGCTCAAACAGCGTCAACCCTAACACTTTTTCAAACCGCGCCAGCTCGCGGCTCACCGTGGGCTGCGAGGTGTGCAGCATCTGCGCGGCTTCGGTCAGATTACCGGTGGTCATCACCGCGTGAAAAATTTCGATATGGCGTAGGTTAACGGCGGGCATAGGGCACCTGTTTTGATCGGTAAGCCATATCATTTTTGCATAGACTCGCGATAAAACGATATTTTTTATTCTCTTCGCGCTGTGGCGTAATGTTAAAAAATGACGTTACCCGGAGAACACCATGCCACGCCCCCTGAACAGTACCGATACCGATCTGAATGCCGAGAACCTGCTGCGCTTACCCGCTGAGTTTGGCTGCCCGGTCTGGGTTTATGACGCGCAGATCGTTCGCGAAAAGATTGCGGCGCTGCATCAGTTTGACGTGGTGCGTTTCGCGCAAAAAGCCTGTTCGAACATCCATATTCTGCGTCTGATGCGCGAGCAGGGCGTGAAAGTGGATTCCGTTTCGCTGGGTGAAATCGAACGTGCGCTGGCGGCAGGGTACGATCCGAAGCACGACAGCGAGGCGATTGTCTTCACCGCTGACGTGATTGACAGCGCGACGCTCGCCCGCGTGCATGAGCTGCAGATCCCGGTCAACGCCGGTTCGGTGGATATGCTGGAACAGCTGGGGCAAGTTTCGCCGGGCCACCGCGTCTGGCTGCGAGTCAATCCAGGTTTTGGTCACGGGCACAGCCAGAAAACCAACACCGGCGGTGAAAACAGCAAGCACGGCATCTGGTATACCGATCTCCCTGCGGCGCTGGCGGTGCTGCAGCGCTACAACCTGACGCTGGTGGGCATTCACATGCACATTGGTTCCGGCGTCGATTACGGTCATCTTGAGCAGGTGTGCGGCGCGATGGTGCGCCAGGTGATCGAATTCGGTCAGGATCTGGAGGCGATCTCCGCCGGTGGCGGCCTGTCGATCCCGTATCGCGAAGGGGAAGAGGCGATCGATACCGATCACTACTACGGCCTCTGGAGCGCGGCGCGCGATAAAATTGCCGCCCATCTGGGCCATGCGGTCAAACTGGAAATCGAGCCGGGACGCTTCCTGGTGGCAGAGTCCGGTGTGCTGGTTACTCAGGTCCGCAGCGTGAAGGCGATGGGGAGCCGACACTTCGTGCTGGTGGATGCAGGCTTTAACGATCTGATGCGCCCGGCGATGTACGGCAGCTATCACCACATTACCGCGCTGGCGGCGGATGGTCGTGATTTAACGCAGGCGCCGCGGGTTGATACCGTGGTCGCCGGTCCGCTGTGCGAATCGGGCGATGTCTTTACCCAGCAGGAAGGGGGCAAAGTGGAAACTCGCGCGTTGCCTGTCGTTGCGCCGGGAGATTACCTGGTGCTGCACGATACGGGGGCATATGGTGCGTCGATGTCGTCTAACTACAACAGCCGTCCGTTGCTGCCGGAAGTGCTGTTCGATAACGGCGTGGCGCGGCTGATTCGCCGTCGCCAGACCATTGAAGAGCTGCTCGCGCTCGAACTATTTTGAGGTATAAAACGGCCCTGTCGTGACCGAATCGCGCAACATTAGCGTACCGGTAAACGGCGGGATCGTCTCGATCGGCTGGTGGTTAGCCAGCCGAACCGCCTGATCGATAGCCGTGACGATCATATTATCGATTGGCAGATAGACAGTGGAGAGGGCGGGTTCCAGCCATTTGGCGCTCGGCGCGTCGTCAAAACCAAACAGCGAAATGTCCTGTGGAATATGCAGCCCGGCCTGATGCAGCGCTTTGGACGATCCGAGCGCCATATCATCGTTACAGGCAAACAGGGCGGTAAACGGGACTTTCTCGCTGAGCAGCTCGTTACACAGCTCATATCCCCGCGTCATGCCCGCATCTCCGTACTTCACCCGACGATCGTCCCAGGCAATGCCGTGTTTTTCCAGTGCCTGACGATAGCCCATCAGACGTGCTTTACCCGTTGGTGTATGAATCGGCACCGTAATGCAGGCGATCTCCCGATGGCCCTGGCTAATCAGATAATCGACCGCTTTAAACGCCGCTTCCTGCTGCTCGAAAAACACGCATCGATCGCGCGCCAGACTGACGTCGCGGTTAATCACCACCAGCGGCATTTTCACGCTGTTGATAAGCTTCATGATCGCTTTTTCGCTCATATAGCGCGTATACAGCACAATGGCGTCGCACTGGCGATCTGCCAGCATTTGCACCGCCTGCTCTTCACGCTCAGGCGCGTCGTGGCCGTCGGTGACGATCAGCTGCTTGCCGTGCGTTTCCGTCTGGCGCGACGCCTGCTGCAGCAGACGACCAAAGTAAAAACCGTCAAAAGTTGAGACCACCAGACCAATGCTGTTGCTGGTCTGGTTCGCCAGCGACTGCGCGAGGAAATTTGGGCGATAGCCCAGCTCTTCCATCGCGTTAAATACCTGCTGACGCGTACTCTCTTTGACCTGACCTGTGCCATTCAGCACGCGCGATACCGTGGCTTTCGACACACCCGCGCGTAGTGAGACATCCAGCATTGTTGCCATTAGACATTCCTGCATTCACGTAATCGTCCGCAGTTTATCACAGACCCTCAGGCGCATAAGCGAGACGGCGAGGGGAAAATCCCTATCGCGATCACGGTTCAGCATAAAACGGGGTAACTGGCATACCAAAGTGGTGAAAAATCATGATTTGGAATACCTCTGGCCGCATTGAGAGTTGAATCACAGAACCCTGAGCGACCTGAAGCTATTTTTGGTATGCCAATAGTATCCGGCTGTACACCTTATTCTCTATCCAGGCGGCTTCATGTGGCAGGACGGCGGCACCCGTATCCATCCCGATGCGCTTACGTTAGGCAGCGGTTCAGGTGAGTGAGTGCAGCCTGCAACGTGAAAGGCGACGGGTATAAAAGCCCTTTTACTGAGGTATTACCTTATGGCAGTGCAGGAAAAACTGATCGACGCTCTGGGCAGTTTCGCCACTAAATTCAACAGCTATCGCTATATCATGGCGATAAAATCTTCGTTCATTACCTTAATGCCGGTCATCATTGTGGGCGCCTTCTCGGTGCTGATTTCAAACATGGTGCTGGACCCTAAAAACGGCCTCGCGAGCTTCCAGTCCCTCTCGTTTCTGGCGGCGCTTAAGCCGATCACCAGCGCGATAAACTACGCCACGCTGAATTTTCTCAACATTGGCGCGGTGTTTTTAATTGGTATTGAGCTTGGGCGTATCAACGGTATCAAATCGCTGTTTCCGGGCCTGCTGGCAGTGATCTGCTTTATCTGTGTCACGCCGACCACCGTCGAAATGCTGGTCGACGGGCAGATGCACGTGGTGAAAGACGTGCTGTTGCGCCAGTTCTCAGATACTCGCAGCCTGTTCCTTGGTATGTTTATTGCCATTCTCTCCGTCGAGGTTTACTGCTGGCTGGAAAACCGTCCTGGGCTGAAAATCAAAATGCCTGATACGGTCCCGCCGAACGTTTCGGCGTCGTTCTCGGCGCTGATCCCGGCGATTATCACCACCACCGCCATTGCGACCTTCGGTTTTATCTTCCATCAACTGACCGGCATGTACCTGTATGACGCGGTCTATCAGGTGGTGCAGCAACCGCTTGAGCGCGTGGTGCAGAGCCTGCCGGGTATTCTGTTGCTGATGTTCGTCGCGCAGCTTTTCTGGGTGATCGGCATCCACGGTAATCAGATGATCAAACCGATCCGCGAGCCGCTGCTGCTGGGGGCGATCACCGTCAACATGAGCGCCTTCGAGCAGGGCAAAGAGATCCCCAACATCATCACCATGCCGTTCTGGGATGTGTACATGAGCATCGGCGGATCGGGTTTGACCATCGGCCTGCTGATCGCGGTGATGATTGGCACGAAGCGCAAAGAGATGCGTGAGATCGCCAAGCTCTCTATCGGGCCGGGGATTTTTAACATCAACGAGCCGGTGATCTTCGGTATGCCAATCATGCTCAACCCCATCCTCGCGATCCCGTTCATCATCACTCCGCTGGTGACCGGCTCGATTGGCTATTTCGCGACGGTCACCGGTTTCGCCGGAAAAGCCGTGGTGATGGTGCCGTGGACTACGCCTCCGCTGATTAACGCCTGGCTGTCGACGGCGGGATCGATGGGAGCGGTGATCACCCAGCTGATCTGTATCGTCACCGCCGTGCTGATCTATCTGCCGTTCGTGAAAATGGCCTCACGCCGCGCGGAGCAGGCGGCCCTGCAGGCGCAAAGCCAGCAAGCGACAAATAACGTATGAGGATCTCATGAGCACAAAACACATCTCGATCCCGCAGGATTTTATTCTGGGTGCCGCCGCGTCGGCCTGGCAAACGGAAGGCTGGAGCGGCAAAAAAGAGGGGCAGGATTCGTGGATCGATCTCTGGTACAAAAACGATCGTCACGTCTGGCATAACGGCTACGGCCCGGCTGTGGCGACCGATTTTATCAACCGCTTCCGCGAAGACGTGGCGCTGATGAAACAGGCCGGGCTGACGCACTATCGTACCTCTATTAACTGGTCGCGGTTTTTGACCGATTACGAAAACGTAACCGTCGATGAAGAGTACGCGGCGTATTACGACGCTCTGTTCGACGAAATGCACCTTCAGGGCATCGAGCCGATGATCTGCCTGGAGCACTACGAGCTACCGGGTGCGCTGCTGGAAACCTACGGCGGCTGGGCCTCAAAGCAGGTGGTGGAACTCTTTGTGCGTTACGCCGAAAAAGTGTTTGCACGTTATCACGGGAAAGTGACGCGCTGGTTCACCTTCAACGAGCCGATTGTGGTGCAGACGCGCGTTTATCTCGACGCGCTGCGCTGGCCCTACGAGCAGAACACAGGCACCTGGATGCAGTGGAACCATCACAAAGTGCTGGCGACGGCGAAAGTGGTGAAGCTGTTCCATGAGAAAGGCTACCGGGGAACCGTGGGCTGTATCCTGAATCCGGAAGTGACCTATCCGCGCTCGAAAGCGCCCCATGACGTGCGCGCGGCAGAGATCTACGATCTGTTCTATAACCGCGTCTTTCTCGACCCGCTGGTACATGGGCGCTATCCACAGGCGCTGTTTACCTTACTTGAGCAGCACCATGTGCAGTGGGAGTACAGCGCGGATGAGCTGGCAATCATTGCCGAAAACACCGTCGATGAGCTGGGGATCAACCTTTATTATCCGCACCGGGTCAAAGCCCCGTCACGGGCCTGGCATCCGGAAACGCCCTTCCATCCGGCCTACTACTACGAACCGTTCGAGCTGCCGGGGCGCAAAATGAACGCCTCGCGCGGCTGGGAAATTTATCCACGAATCATCTACGACATGGCGATGCGTATCAAAAACGACTATCGCAACATCCCGTGGTTTGTGGCGGAAAGCGGAATGGGGGTGGAAAACGAAGGGCAGTTCCGGGGCAGCGACGGGGTTATTGCCGACGATTATCGTATCGCGTTTATCAGCGAGCACCTCTATTACACGCTGCTGGCGCGCGAAGAGGGGGCAAACTGCCACGGCTACATGCTGTGGGCGTTCACCGATAACGTCTCGCCGATGAACGCGTTCAAAAACCGCTATGGCCTGATTGAAATCGATCTGGCCGATAACCGCGCCCGCCGGGCGAAAAAGTCGGCGGCGTGGTTCCGAAAGCTGCGCGATGAACGCACGCTGACGCTGACTGTCGATGATGAATGGAAATAGGCTAATCACGACGCAGGTTCTGGTAAAATAGCCGCCAACTGGCCGGGAGGATGCCCGGCCCGAGCGTCAACTCAACTGTCAGTACAGGTGAAATCGTGGAGAAGGCCGTCGTTCCGCCAGAAAAAAAACAGTACCAGGAGATTGGCGATGATCTGCGCACGCAAATCATCGACGGTCACTATCCTGTGGGGTCCCGTCTGCCGCCTGAGCGCAATATCGCCGAGACGTACGGCGTTAGCCGCACCATCGTGCGCGAAGCCTTACTCATGCTGGAGTTGCAGGGTACCGTCGATATCCGTCAGGGTTCCGGCGTTTACGTGATGCGCATCCCCGAAGAGCACGAAAACGAGGAAGAGCGCTTTTTAAATAGCGACGTCGGTCCGTTTGAGATTTTGCAGGCGCGCCAGCTGCTCGAAAGCAATATTGCCGCCTTTGCCGCGAAAATGGCGACCCGCGCGGATATTGATAATCTGCGTCGCATCATCGAGCAGGAGCAGCGCGCCATTGCCGCCGACGATCACAGCCAGGATAACAACAAGATGTTCCACCTGGTGCTGGCGGGCGCAACGCAAAACCAGATGCTGCTGGCGACTGTCGAGAGCGTCTGGCACCACATGGACAGCAGCCCGCTGTGGCAGCAGTTCAACGTTCACATCGCCAGCCGCGCATATCGCCTGAAGTGGCTAGGCGATCGCCAGACCATTCTCGCGGCCCTGCGTCGTCGCGACGTGATGGGGGCGTGGCAGGCTATGTTCCAGCACCTGGAAAACGTCAAAAAAAGCCTGCTGGAGCTGTCGGATGAAGACGCGCCGGATTTTGACGGCTATCTTTTTGAATCTGTCCCGCTTTTCCAGGGAAAACTGGTGTGAAGATCATTCCCCTTTATGCCGCTGCGCACCATGCACAGCGCGTAACCGACTGGCTATGGCAGGCGTTTGGTGACGGTTTACCGCGTGAATTCTTTGCCAGCATCATCGAACACAGCCAGACGCCGGGCGCACTGCCGCTCACGTTTGTGGCGGTCGAGGGCGAAACACTGCTGGGCACCGTCGGATTATGGCGCTGTGATTTGATGACGCGCCAGGATCTCTTTCCGTGGCTGGCGGCGCTGTACGTTGATGACGCCGCGCGCGGGAAAGGGCTGGCAGTACATCGGCGATGCGCTGGAATACCCGAATAAAACCGTCCATCTCTATCGCTATTCGCTGACCGGATCTGCGGGGGCAACCACGGAGTGACGGCGAACCAGCGTCGGGCTGAACAGGTGAGTGATATCTGGCGGCGGGCGTTTTTCGGCCAGCGCCAGCGCCAGTTCAGCGGCCTGCGTTGCCATGGTCACAATCGGATAGCGCACGGTGGTTAAGCGCGGGCGCACATAGCGCGCGACCAGCACATCATCGAAACCAATCAGCGAAATTTCTGCCGGTACGTCGATACCGTTATCGTTCAGCACACCCATCGCACCCGCGGCCATCGAGTCGTTATAGCAGGCCACGGCGGTGAAATTCCGCCCACGGCCTAACAGCTCCGTCATCGCCTGCTCGCCGCCGCTCTCGTCGGGTTCTCCATAGGTGACCAGACGATCGTTGCACGGAAGGCCGCTTTCGCGCAGGGCATCGTAATAGCCCCGCAGACGATCTTCGGCATCTGAAATCTGGTGGTTTGAACAGAGATAACCAATGCGCGTATGACCCTGCTGGATCAGATGGCGTGTGGCAAGCCAGGCGCCGTAGCGATCGTCCAGCGCCACGCAGCGTTTCTCATAGCCGGGGATAATGCGGTTAATCAGAACCATGCCGGGGATCTGCTTCATCAGATGCAGCAGTTCGGCGTCGGGGAGGACTTTGGCGTGAACCACCAGGGCGGCGCAGCGATGGCGTATCAGCTGCTCAATGGCCTGGCGCTCTTTTTGTTCGTTATGGTAGCCGTTGCCGATCAGCAGGAAATTGCCGGTCTGGTACGCCACCTGTTCAACCGCTTTGACCATCGCGCCGAAAAAGGGATCCGACACGTCGCCGACCACCAGACCCACGGTTTCCGTCGACTGCTGCGCAAGGGCGCGCGCGTTGGCGTTGGGATGATAGTTCAGGGTTTCCATGGCGCTTTGCACGGCCTGACGGGACGCATCGCTGGCTTTCGGTGAATTGTTGATGACGCGAGAAACGGTCGCCACAGAAACACCCGACAGACGAGCCACATCCTTAATTGTCGCCATTAAATACCTTCTTTAGGGGGTAAGCGTTTACACACTCAATAGTGTTGCGGAAAACCGAGGTGCATTCAAGGGCTGGCCCGCAATGCACCTCGCAAACGTGACGCAGAACATGGGAAAACAGTGTAATCGTTACACGGGGAAGCGTGTCAGAATAATGTCAAAGCGAACCTTTGCTTACACTTTGCGGCAGGCTGTTGCGATTGTCTGCTGGTGGAGAATGTGAACAGATTGCTAAAGTCGAGATCCCAGAGGTATTGATAGGTGAAATCGACTCCGGTTGATTAACACGAATTACACCGACCTGCGTCCATACGCAGGTTTTTTTTGTCTGTAACTTCAACATGTAACAGCAATCGATATTTTTCACACCTGGTTGCACTTAGGCTCATTCCCTTGCGTTTTCGCGCTGGCGAAGCGGATTGCCAGCAGCCACAATCAAGATCCCAGAGGTATTGATTGGTGAGAATTCTTGGTACGGTTTCGTACTCATCTCTTGCACCAGCCTGCGCGGATGCGCAGGTTTTTTTTCGCCTGAAATACGCTACCTCTCCTCCCGCCTGCACTTCTCGTGTAATCTGCCACAATTTAGCGTAACCCTAAAATTTAACAGGCAAAGGGAGTTGAAATGCTATTTGGGTTCTTCCGTACCTTGTTTCGTATCCTCTTTCGCGTCCGCCTGACGGGGGACACTCAGTCATTGCGCGGCGAGCGCGTGCTCATCACCCCAAACCACGCCTCCTTTATCGACGGCGTTTTGCTGGCACTTTTCCTGCCTGGCCGTCCGGTCTTCGCGGTCTACAGCTCCATCAGCCAGAAGTGGTTTATGCGCTGGCTGGCGCCGCTGATTGATTTTGTTCCCCTCGATCCGACCAAACCGATGATGATTAAACATCTGGTGCGCCTGATCGAGCAGGGCCGTCCGGTGGTAATTTTCCCGGAAGGGCGTCTTACCGTGACCGGCTCGCTGATGAAAATCTACGACGGCGCGGGGTTTGTCGCGGCGAAATCCAAAGCCACCGTGGTGCCGCTGCGCATCGAAGGGGCAGAGCTGACCTATTTCAGTCGTCTGAAAGGGCTGGTGAAGCAGCGCCTGTTCCCGCAAATCACCCTCCACATTTTGCCTCCGACCACGCTGCCGATGCCTGAAGCACCGCGCGCACGGGATCGCCGCAAGATCGCAGGCGAAATGCTCCATCAAATTATGATGGAAGCGCGCATGGCCGTGCGCCCGCGCGAAACCTTATATGAATCGCTTCTCTCCGCGCAGGACCGTTTTGGCGCGAAGAAAAACTGCGTTGAAGATATCAATTTCACGCCCGATACCTATCGCAAGCTGCTGACCAAAACCCTGTTTGTGGGCCGTATTCTGGAAAAATACAGCCAGCACGGGGAAAAAATTGGTCTTATGCTGCCTAACGCCGGGATCAGCGCGGCGGTGATTTTCGGTGCGGTGTCACGCGGACGCATTCCGGCGATGATGAACTACACGGCGGGCGTGAAAGGGCTGACCAGCGCGATAACGGCTGCGGAGATCAAAACCGTTTTCACTTCGCGCCAGTTCCTCGACAAAGGCAAACTCTGGCATCTGCCGGAGCAGCTCAAGCAGGTGCGCTGGGTGTTCCTCGAAGATTTAAAAGCTGACGTTACCCTTACCGATAAGCTGTGGATCTTTGCTCATCTGCTGGCGCCACGTCTGGCGCAGGTTAAACAGCAGCCGGAAGATGCGGCCATTATTCTGTTTACCTCCGGTTCTGAAGGCAACCCGAAGGGGGTAGTTCACTCGCATAAAAGCATTCTGGCGAACGTCGAGCAGATCAAAACCATTGCCGACTTCACCGCGAACGATCGTTTTATGTCGGCGCTGCCGCTTTTCCACTCCTTTGGCCTGACGGTCGGGCTGTTTACGCCGCTGTTCACGGGCGCCGAAGTGTTCCTTTATCCCAGCCCGCTGCATTACCGTGTTGTACCGGAACTGGTGTATGACCGTAACTGTACGGTGCTGTTTGGCACCTCAACGTTTCTTGGCAACTATGCGCGTTTCGCCAATCCGTATGATTTCTTCCGCGTGCGCTACGTGGTGGCGGGAGCAGAGAAACTGCAGGACAGCACCCGTCAAATCTGGCAGGACAAGTTTGGTCTGCGCATTCTTGAGGGTTACGGCGTGACAGAGTGTGCCCCGGTGGTCTCGATCAACGTGCCGATGGCGGCGAAGCCTGGCACGGTCGGGCGCATTCTGCCGGGCATGGACGCACGTCTGTTAGCGGTGCCGGGCATTGAAGATGGCGGTCGCCTGCAGCTGAAAGGGCCAAACGTGATGAATGGCTATCTGCGCGTGGAAAACCCAGGCGTGCTTGAAGCGCCGACGGCGGAAAACGCGCAGGGCGAGGTCGAAACCGGCTGGTATGACACGGGCGATATTGTGCGCTTTGATGAGCAGGGCTTCGTGCAAATCAAAGGCCGCGCCAAACGCTTTGCCAAAATTGCCGGGGAGATGGTTTCGCTTGAGATGGTAGAACAGCTGGCGACGGCGGTCTCTGCCGACAAAATGCATGCCACGGCGATTAAGAGCGACGCCAGCAAAGGCGAAGCGCTGGTGCTCTTTACCACCGACAGCGAGCTGAAACGCGAGCAGCTTCTGCACTACGCCCGCGAGCATGGCGTGCCTGAGCTGGCCGTGCCGCGCGATATTCGTTATCTGAAACAGTTACCGGTGCTCGGCAGCGGTAAACCCGATTTTGTCGCGCTGAAAGGCATGGTTGATGAGGCGGAACAGCATAATGCGTGAGTCAGTACACACTAACACCTCCCTGTGGTCGAAGGGCATGATGGCGGTGACCAGCGCACAGTTCCTTTCTGCCTTTGGCGACAATGCGCTGCTGTTTGCCACGCTGGCGCTGTTGAAAGCCGAGTTTTATCCGGACTGGAGCCAGCCCATTCTGCAGATGGTGTTTGTGGGTGCTTACATCATTTTTGCGCCGTTTGTCGGGCAGGTGGCTGACAGCTTCCCTAAAGGGCGCGTGATGATGTTCGCCAACAGTCTCAAACTGCTGGGCGCGGCGAGTATCTGCTTCGGCTTTAACCCCTTTATCGGCTACACGCTGGTGGGGATTGGCGCTGCGGCGTATTCACCGGCGAAATACGGGATTCTGGGGGAGCTGACCACCGGCGACAAACTGGTTAAAGCCAACGGCCTGATGGAGTCCTCGACGATTGCCGCCATTTTGCTCGGCTCCGTCGCCGGCGGCGTGCTGGCGGACTGGCATGTGCTGGCCGCGCTGGGCGTGTGTGCGCTGGTGTATGCGGGCGCAGTAGTGGCGAACCTGTTTATCCCGACGCTGCCCGTGGCGCGTCCGGGGCAATCCTGGCGCTTTACGCCGATGACGGCCAGTTTCTTCAATGCCTGCCGCGTACTGTGGCGTAACGGCGAAACGCGCTTCTCCCTGCTGGGCACCAGCATGTTCTGGGGCGCGGGCGTGACGCTGCGCTTCCTGCTGGTATTGTGGGTCCCGACGGCGCTCGGTATCACCGATAACGCCACGCCCACTTATCTCAACGCGATGGTGGCGGTGGGGATTGTGGTCGGGGCCGGTGTGGCAGCGAAGCTGGTCACCCTGGAAACCGTATCGCGCTGTATGCCTGCGGGGATTTTGATTGGTGTCGGCGTGCTGTTTTTCTCCCTGCAACATGCGCTGCTGCCGGCTTACGTGCTGCTGATCCTGATTGGTATGCTCGGTGGTTTCTTTGTGGTACCGCTGAACGCACTCCTGCAGGAACGTGGTAAACAGACCGTCGGGGCGGGTAACGCGATTGCGGTGCAAAATCTCGGTGAAAACACCGCGATGCTGCTGATGCTGGGGCTGTATTCCCTGGCGGTTAAAGTGGGATTACCGGTCGTGGGCATCGGCATCGGGTTCGGCGGGTTGTTTGCACTGGCGATTGCGGGGCTGTGGCTCTGGCAGCGTCGTCGGTAACGGATTGCCGGGCGGCGACTTCGCCTTACCCGGCATCCCAGATCAAAACGCGTTACGGTGCCGGATAGGTGTAAACCTGATGCACCGCCTCAATCTCCGCCAGCACCTCTTCGCTCAGCTCCAGATGGAAACTGTCGATGTTCGTTTTCAATTGCTCCATTGTGGTGGCACCCAGCAGGGTACTGGCCACGAACGGCTGACGACGCACAAAGGCTAATGCCATCTGTGCAGGGTCCAGACCGTGACGTTTCGCGATATCAACATACGCCGCAACGGCTTTCTGCGTTTGCTCACCGCTGTAGCGGGTAAAACGGCTGAACAGGGTATTACGTGCCCCGGCAGGTTTTGCGCCGTTGAGGTATTTCCCGGTCAACGTCCCGAAGCCGAGGCAGGAATAAGCCAGCAGCTCAACGCCTTCATACTGTGTCACTTCCGACAGACCCACTTCATAACTGCGGTTAACCAGGCTGTAAGGGTTCTGAATGGTCACAATGCGCGGCAAATCGTGCTTATCGGCCAGATGCAGATAGCGCATCACCCCGAACGCCGTTTCGTTCGAGACGCCAATATAGCGGATCTTACCGGCGCGCTGACACTCGGTCAGAGCTTCCAGGGTTTCGAGCAGGGTCACCACCGGCGCGCTGTCGCTCCAGGTATAGCCCAGCTTGCCGAAGCAGTTGGTCGGGCGCTGAGGCCAGTGAACCTGATATAAATCGAGATAGTCGGTCTGCAGACGCTTCAGGCTGGCATCCAGCGCGGCGCGGATATTTTTGCGATCCAGAATCTGATTCGGACGAATACCTGCGTCGTTATTGCGCGACGGGCCGCTGACTTTCGACGCCAGCACCAGCTTTTCGCGATTGCCGTTTTTCGCCAGCCAGTTGCCAACGTAGGTTTCGGTCAATCCCTGGGTTTCCGGGCGCGGAGGCACCGGGTACATTTCGGCCACATCAATCAGGTTGATCCCCTGGCTGACGGCGTAATCGAGTTGCGCATGGGCATCGGCTTCGCTGTTTTGTTCACCGAATGTCATCGTGCCCAACCCCAGTTGGCTGATCTCCAGAGTGCTGTGGGGGATACGGTGATAATGCATAGCCGGCTTCCTATACTGTGTAAATTGACGGCGTCAGGAATCTCCCCGACGAAGGACTATAAACATGGCAGAGGGGGAGCAAAAGGGGAAGAAAAAAATCAAAAAGGCCAGTAAGCAACTGACCTTTAACTGTTTATCTTTCGATGATTTGCGAAACTTCGTCGCGATTGATCTGCATCTTATTGCCCTGCTGATCGTTGTAGCTTACAAGGCCGGTATCGTCGTCGACTTCAGGTTTGCCGTCAGTCAGTATCATTCGACCGTCTTTTGTCGCCATAACATAATCACTACTACAACCTGAAACCGCAAACGCTAAACCCACCGCTGAGATTATCACTGCCCATTTTTTCATCGTTATCATCCTCACCTGGCTCGTATCACATCATAGTGTAGTAATAACCTGAGAAAGCGTCAGGAGGAAGCAGTAAAATCTTAAACATCAGGTGAATGTGTTTGATTCAGTTCAAACTTCGGCTAAAAACCGCGTTTAAGCGAAAAAGTGACGAGCCAGCAGAGCACCGGTGAAGTTCTTCTTTAAATAAAAGCCGCGCGGCAGCGTCAGGATCGGTTCTCCCTGAGCGCCAATCGCCTCGGTCAACGCCTTGCTGTTAGCGGCTTTCGGGCGTAACTGCATCACCTCGCCATGACGCGCGGTAATTCGCTCGACCTGGCCCAGCACGATCATATCCATTAGCTCCTCCCAGTCCTGCGAAAGCTGCCGCTCTTCCTCTTCGTTTGGGCTCCACAGCAGTGGCGCACCCACGCGGCGATCTGCAAGGGGAATAGCTCTGTCGCCTTCGATGGGCACCCACAGTACGCGCTTGAGCTTATGGCGCACGTGGCTCATTTCCCAGGTCACACCCGTATTCCCGGTGAGCGGCGCAACGCAGACAAAGGTGGTTTCCAGTGGTTTTCCCTGGCGATCAATGGGGATGGTTTTAAGCTCCACCCCGAGAGCGGCAAAATCCTGCTCGGGTTTACTGCCGGCGCTCGCCCCAAGCCAGCGCTCAAGCAACACACCGATCCAGCCTTTATCCCGTTTCAGATCCGCAGGAATCGGCAAGCCCGCCATGGCCGCCAGCTCGCCGAGCGAGTAGCCCGCGACGCGTTGCGCCTGCTGCAACAACTGCGCTTCTGTAGCCGGAGGGGAGGTGAGTGGAAGGAGCGGAAGCATAACGTTAAACCTTTGATTAAAAAATGAACCGTAAAAGCAGACCTTGTGGATAGAGTTTAACTATTTCTTTGGCGATATGGCAGGCTTATGATTTATCAGCATTTTTAAGGCAAATCCACTGCCGGATAAAAAGGGTAAAATCGGGTTGTTCAAAACTGGTCACTGACAATGAACAGGATCTTACACCATGTTATCCACAGAAAAGTGGGATAAGTGGGAATAACCCTCACTACTGTTTCAATTTACAGCCTTGACGTGCGACGAAAATCGAATTTTCACACAAATAGTGTCTAAGTTATTGGCACAATCTGTGGATAAAACCGACGCTGTTCGATCTTTCATCAGCACGCGGATCTCTCATGTGACGATCGTCACGTTATGGCGTATTATTCACAGATGTTACCCGTTAAGGTAATGAAATATAGATATTTATTTCTCGATGAGATTGCGGGGTGATTTCCTTCCCGCAATGTTGTCCAGCGGTAATTCCATACTTCTTCACAACTATATCCACAGAAAAAGTGAATAAAATGGCCCTTTGCGTCCGTCATCTGTTTATAACTTGAGTGAAAATTGTGAGTTATTCAAATGTTATTCGTTCGCAGCCCTGTAAGAGAGTGGTTTACCGCCTCTCAGGAGTATGAAACAATCGATCATATATAAGGTTTAGTTTGAGGTAGTCCGGTGATTGATGACGATGGCTACCGCCCGAATGTAGGTATCGTAATTTGTAATCGTCAGGGCCAGGTTATGTGGGCAAGACGGTATGGTCAGCACTCCTGGCAATTCCCGCAAGGCGGGATCAATCCAGGAGAGTCCCCAGAACAAGCGATGTATCGGGAGCTGTTCGAAGAAGTCGGCTTAAGCCGAAAAGATGTTCGCATCCTGGCTTCGACCCGCAACTGGTTGCGTTACAAGTTACCGAAACGTTTGGTGCGTTGGGACACAAAGCCGGTTTGTATCGGCCAGAAACAAAAGTGGTTTCTTCTGCAATTGGTGAGCAACGACTCGGAAATCAATATGCAAACCAGCAGTACGCCAGAGTTCGATGGCTGGCGTTGGGTAAGCTACTGGTATCCCGTTCGTCAGGTCGTGTCCTTTAAGCGCGACGTTTACCGCAGGGTGATGAAAGAGTTTGCAAGTGTGGTGATTGCGTTTCAGGAGGCCCCTCCTAAACCGCAAAGCCCACCTGCCTGGCGACGTAAAAGAGGTTAAGCAACGCACATCATGCTCACCCGCTTGCGAGAAATAGTCGAAAAGGTTGCCAGTGCTCCGCGCCTCAACGAGGCGCTGGACATTCTGGTGACCGACATCTGTCTTGCGATGGAAACCGAAGTCTGTTCGGTGTATCTGGCCGACCATGATCGACGCTGTTATTACCTGATGGCGACACGTGGGTTGAAAAAACCGCGTGGTCGCACCGTTGCGCTCGCCTTTGATGAAGGGATTGTTGGCCTCGTTGGACGGCTGGCGGAACCCATCAACCTCGCCGATGCGCAAAAACACCCCAGTTTTAAATATATCCCTTCCGTCAAGGAAGAGCGTTTTCGCGCGTTTTTAGGTGTCCCTATCATTCAGCGCCGCCAGCTTCTTGGAATACTGGTGGTGCAGCAGCGCGAGCTTCGCCAGTTTGACGAAAGCGAGGAGTCATTCCTCGTGACGCTGGCCACGCAAATGGCCGCAATCCTCTCCCAGTCTCAGTTAGCTGCGCTATTTGGCCAGTATCGCCAGACGCGTATCCGTGCGCTGCCCGCATCGCCGGGCGTGGCCATCGCCGAAGGGTGGATGGACGCCACGCTGCCGCTCATGGAGCAGGTGTACGAAGCCTCCACGCTGGACGCTGCCCTTGAACGCGAACGTCTGACCGGCGCGCTGGAAGAGGCCTCCAACGAATTCCGACGCTACAGTAAGCGTTTTGCCGCGGGTGCGCAGAAAGAGACGGCAGCGATTTTTGATCTTTATTCCCACCTGCTGTCCGATGCGCGCCTGCGCCGCGAACTCTTCGCCGAAGTAGACAAAGGATCGGTGGCGGAATGGGCGGTGAAAAAGGTCATCGAACGGTTCGCCGAGCAGTTTGCCTCCCTGACAGACGGTTATCTGAAAGAGCGTGCGGGCGATCTGCGAAGTCTGGGCCAGCGTCTGCTGTTCCATCTCGACGACACCATTCAGGGCGAAAATGCCTGGCCAAAACGCTTTGTGCTGGTCGCCGATGAACTGTCGGCTACCACTCTCGCCGAACTGCCGCATGACCGACTGGCAGGCGTCGTGGTGCGCGATGGCGCGGCCAACTCCCATGCGGCCATTATGGTGCGCGCGCTGGGTATTCCCACCGTCATGGGCGCGGATATTCAGCCTTCGGTGCTGCAACGCCGTACCCTGGTGGTTGACGGTTATCGCGGTGAGCTGCTGGTTGATCCTGAGCCGGTACTGCTGCAGGAATATCAGCGATTAATCAGTGAAGAAAACGAATTAAGCCGCCTGGCGGAAGATGACGTCGATCTGCCCGCGCAGTTGAAAAGCGGCGAGCGGGTTAAGGTGATGCTCAACGCGGGCCTTAGCCCGGCGCACGAGGAGAAGCTCGGCAGCCGCATCGACGGCATTGGCCTGTACCGCACTGAAATTCCGTTCATGTTGCAAAGCGGCTTCCCTTCCGAAGAGGAGCAGGTGGCGCAATATCAGGGAATGTTGCAGATGTTTAACGACAAGCCCGTCACCCTGCGAACGCTGGATGTTGGCGCCGATAAACAGCTGCCGTACATGCCCATCAGTGAAGAAAACCCGTGCCTTGGCTGGCGTGGGATCCGCATTACGCTCGATCAGCCGGAGATTTTCCTGGTGCAGGTGCGCGCCATGCTGCGTGCTAACGCAGCCACCGGTAATCTCAGCATTCTTCTGCCGATGGTGACCAGTCTGGATGAAGTCGACGAAGCGCGTCGCTTGATCGAACGTGCTGGGCGCGAAGTGGAAGAGATGATCGGTTATGCGATTCCCAAACCGCGCCTCGGCGTGATGCTTGAAGTCCCATCGATGGTCTTTATGCTCCCACAGCTGGCCAATCGCGTAGATTTCATCTCGGTCGGTACGAACGATCTGACCCAGTACATTCTGGCGGTGGATCGTAACAATACGCGCGTCGCGAGCATTTACGACAGCCTGCACCCGGCGATGCTGCGTGCGCTGGCGATGATTGCGCGTGACGCCGAATTGTACGGAATCGACCTGCGCCTGTGCGGTGAAATGGCAGGGGATTCCATGTGTGTGGCGATCCTGATCGGTCTTGGCTTCCGTCATTTGTCGATGAACGGTCGCTCGGTGGCGCGTGTGAAATATCTGCTGCGCCACATCGAAATCGAAGATGCTCAGGAGCTGGCAAAACGCAGCCTTGAGGCACAGCTGGCGACGGAAGTCCGTCACCAGGTCGCGGCCTTTATGGAGCGTCGCGGCATGGGCGGTTTGATCCGCGGTGGCCGCTAAACTTTCCCATTCCCTATACGAATGGAGCGACACTCTGCTCCATTCTCTATACACATCTTTTACATCTCAGGCGCATCCTCCGCGCCTGCCTTGTGCTATGATTCGCAACTTTGGAGCGTGGGTTAACCCTGCGCGCGCTTATTTTTCGCTGTCCACTTTCAGCGGAATAACAACATCTTGTGGTGACAGATGAACAGTGGTTATCTGCATTTTCCGGAATTTGATCCGGTCATTTTCTCAATCGGTCCCGTTGCGCTTCACTGGTACGGTCTTATGTACCTGGTCGGCTTCATCTTTGCCATGTGGCTTGCGGGTCGTCGCGCCAGTCGTCCGGGCAGCGGATGGACGAAAAACGAAGTTGAAAACCTGCTCTATGCCGGGTTCCTCGGGGTATTCCTCGGTGGGCGTATCGGCTATGTGCTGTTCTACAACTTCCCGATTTTCCTGAACGATCCGCTTTACCTGTTCCGCGTCTGGGACGGAGGCATGTCCTTCCACGGCGGTCTGATAGGTGTGATTCTGGTGATGGTCATCTTCGCCAAACGCACCAAACGCAACTTCTTCCAGGTGGCTGATTTTATTGCCCCACTGATCCCGTTTGGTCTGGGCGCGGGTCGTCTCGGCAACTTCATTAACGGGGAACTGTGGGGTCGTGTCGATCCGAGTGTCTCCTTTACGATGCTGTTCCCGAACTCACGTGCGGAAGACCTTGCGCTGCTGCCTTCCCACCCAGAGTGGCAGTCTATCTTCGACACCTACGGCTCACTGCCGCGCCACATGTCGCAGCTGTATGAGCTGGCGCTTGAGGGTGTGGTGCTGTTTATCATTCTGAATCTCTTTATCCGCAAACCGCGTCCAATGGGTTCTGTCTCCGGGCTGTTCCTGATTGGTTATGGTGCGTTCCGAATCATCGTTGAATTCTTCCGCCAGCCGGATCAGCAATTCACCGGTGAATGGGTACAGTACATCAGCATGGGGCAGATTCTCTCCATCCCGATGATTGTCGCGGGTATCATAATGATGATTTGGGCGTATCGTCGTCGTCCACAGCAACAGCTTTCCTGAGGAACCATGAAACAGTATCTTGAATTGATGAAAAAAGTGCTCGACGAGGGCACGCCAAAAAACGATCGCACCGGCACCGGAACGCTCTCTATTTTTGGCCACCAGATGCGCTTTAACCTGCAGGAAGGTTTTCCGCTGGTGACGACCAAGCGCTGCCATTTGCGCTCGATCATTCATGAACTGCTCTGGTTCCTGCAAGGCGATACCAACGTGGCCTATCTGCACGAAAACAACGTCTCGATTTGGGACGAATGGGCAGATGAGAACGGCAACCTTGGCCCGGTCTACGGCAAACAGTGGCGCGCATGGCCAACGCCAGATGGTCGCCACATTGACCAAATTACGACCGTGCTGAACCAGCTGAAAAACGATCCCGATTCACGTCGCATTATCGTCTCAGCCTGGAACGTCGGCGAACTGGACAAAATGGCGCTGGCGCCTTGCCACGCCTTCTTCCAGTTCTATGTCGCTGACGGCAAACTGTCCTGCCAGCTCTATCAGCGCTCTTGCGACGTGTTCCTCGGTCTGCCGTTCAACATCGCCAGCTATGCATTACTGGTTCATATGATGGCGCAGCAGTGCGACCTTGAAGTCGGTGATTTTGTCTGGACCGGTGGCGATACGCACCTGTACAGCAATCACATGGAACAAACGCACCTGCAGCTGACTCGCGAACCGCGCGCACTGCCGAAGCTGGTTATCAAGCGTAAGCCGGAATCCATCTTTGACTATCGCTTCGACGATTTCGAGATTGAAGGCTACGATCCCCACCCTGGTATCAAAGCCCCTGTCGCTATCTGATAGATCAAATCCTGACACAACCGGTGCTCTTTAGCGCCGGTTTTTTTTGCCCAGATTTCACGTTTACGAGCTGCTTTCCAGCGTTTTTGCAACGTAATGCAACGGATGATTTTCACAGGAAAGCGCCTCGTAATCTTCACTTTCTGCTGTCGTTTTTCTGGGCGCTTCCCGCCACACTGCGGGCATGAAAAAACAACGCGGCTTTACGCTTATCGAAACCATGGTGGCAATTTCCCTTGTCGTCATTCTCAGCGGCACAGGGCTGTCGGGCTGGCAGAGTTGGCAGCAACAGCAACGCCTGTGGCAAACCGCCCATCAGGTACGTGACTACCTGGTACAGCTTCGCAACGATGCGAACGGTTATAACCGGGATCATCTCATCGTGGTGAATAAGGACGGCGAAAAGGCGTGTCTTGCGACGACGAAAAGTGCGGACTGCCAGACTCAGAGCGGGCTGGTTCTCAATTTTCCATGGCCGGAAGTCACGATTGCTGAACTGACGAAATCCCTGGCGTTTTATGGATTACGGGATACCGCCTGGCCCGGGAGGATACGCATCAAAAGCCCCGCAGGAGAATGGCTGATTATCGTGTCGAACACCGGGCGTATCAGGATGTGCAACAGCACAGGGAAGGGAACATGTTAAAAAACCAGCGCGGCTTCTCGCTGACCGAGGTACTCATCGCGATGGCAATTAGCAGTATTTTGCTGCTGAGTACCGCGCGTTTTATGCCGGCGTTACAGCGAGCCATTCTCAAGCAAGAGCAACAGCAGGAGCTAGAAGAAGAGGTCTGGCTCAGAGCCACGGCTATCGGCAAGCAGCTGCAAAGGGCCGGATACTGCAACGGCTCTTGTCAGGGGCCCGCATTGACAATGGGTAGAGCAGGGCGCTGTGTCATTGTGCAATGGGATGCCAACAGCAATGGGCGCTGGGAGAATACCCCCTCGACAGAGGCGGAGCAAACAGGGTTTCGCCTGGAAGCTGGCGCACTTGAAACCCAGCGGGGAGCCACAAGCTGCGAAGGAAAAGGCTGGGAGAAGCTGACCGAACCTGAACGTGTGTTAGTGACTCACTTCCTGGTGAGCAAAATTGAGCACACTGGCTTTGCGCCTGAGTTAAGTATCGAGCTGGCAGTTTCCACTGCACGTCCACACGCCGAGCCAATACAGGTCACACATCGTGTCACAGGATTTAATCTGTGAAACGTCAGCGGGGGATGTCATCGCTTGCGCTGGTCCTGTTGCTCCTTGTGATCGGCAGCCTGACCCTGACCGGCCTTAATCTGCAGCTCGATGCTTTTACGCGGATGGTGAGCCGTGAGCGGCAGCTGATTTTACAGCAGGCCAACGTCCAGTCGGCGCTGGAGTGGGGCAAAAGCCAGCTCTGGCCGGTGGGGCCAGGTATTCAGTGCAAAAAAGGGCTGCAAGGGCGAGTCTGTCTGCGCGTTACTGAAGACAATCGCGTCCTGCTTATTGCGGGGAGTGGTGAGCTGCTGCTGTGGCGCGGCGGGATAATCCAGGACGGGCGAGTGGTGTTCTCCCGCCATGGCTGGAGCGATTTTTGTCCACTGAAGGAGAGCGCACTGTGTCAGCTACCTTAGCCCGGCAAAAGGGATTTAGTATGGTGGAAGTTTTGTTAGCGATGATGCTACTGGTTATCGTCATTACTGCGCTGTCTGGCTATCATCGGGCGCTGGCAGCGCGATTTACGGTATTCAATCAGTATCGCCAGCTCTGGCACTCTGCCTGGAGCCAGACCCAGCTGTCACAGGGGACGTTACCGGATGGCTGGCGGATAAACAGGGGGCAGACAATGCAGGCTGGATGTGTCAGCATCTCGGTCACTATAATTTCGCCTTTGGGGCGGCAGGGTCAGATGACACGCCTGCATTGCCCGCTTAGTCAGTAGTCGGGAGCGTCTATGTTACGGGTCTACCACTCAAATCGTCTGGATGTACTGGAAGCATTGATGGAGTTTATCGTCGAGCGTGAACATCCTGCCGATCCCTTTGAGCCAGAAATGGTGCTGGTGCAAAGCACCGGTATGGCTCAGTGGCTGCAAATGTCCCTGGCGCAAAAATTCGGTATTGCGGCAAATATCGAGTTCCCGCTTCCGGCGAGTTTTATCTGGGAGATGTTTGTCCGCGTTCTGCCGGACATCCCCAAAAAAAGCGAATTTAATAAGCAAAGCATGAGCTGGAAGCTAATGTCGCTGCTGCCGGATATGCTGGCGAGCGATGCGTTCGCCATGCTGCGCCACTACCTGAGCGATGATACCGACAAACGTAAACTGTTCCAGCTGGCCTCGCGGACGGCGGATCTGTATGACCAGTATCTGGTCTATCGCCCGGAATGGCTGACGTCCTGGGAAAAAGGTGCGCTGATTGACGGCCTGCCTGAGGCGCAAATCTGGCAGGCCCCGCTGTGGAAAGCGCTGGTGGAACACACCGAAAAACTGGGTCAGCCGCAGTGGCACCGTGCCAACCTTTACGAGCGGTTTATCTCAACCCTCGAAAAGGCCTCTGAACCGCCTGCCGGGTTGCCGTCGCGTGTCTTTATATGCGGGATTTCCGCTCTGCCACCTGTTTACCTGAGCGCGCTAAAAGCCCTGGGCAAGCATGTCGATATCCACATTCTGTTCACCAACCCGTGTCGCCATTACTGGGGGGATATTCAGGACCCTAAATGGCTCGCCCGTCTCGTTGCTCGCCAACGGCGGCGGATCTTTGAAGAGCGCGCGATTCCGCTCTTCAAAGACAACGACAATGCCGCGCAGCTCTTTGATGAAGAAGGCATTCAAAACTTACCGAATCCGCTGCTGGCCTCCTGGGGAAAACTGGGGCGTGACTACATTCACATGCTGTCCGATATCACCTCGTCCGGCGAAGGCGATGTGGATGCCTTTGCGGAGATCACTCCTGACAGCCTGCTGCATAACGTGCAACTGGATATTCTCGATCTTGAGAATCGCGCCATCGCGGGGATCACTGCCGAAGAGTTTGCCCGCAGCGATAAGAAGCGAAAACTGGATCCAGAAGATCGCAGCGTTACCGTACATGTGTGCCACAGCCCGCAGCGCGAAGTTGAAGTGCTTCATGACAAGCTGCTGGCGATGTTGCAGGACGATCCTGAACTGACGCCGCGCGATATTGTGGTCATGGTGGCGGATATCGACAGCTACAGCCCGTTTATTCAGGCGGTGTTTGGTAGCGCCACCGGCGAGCGATATCTACCTTATGCCGTGTCCGACCGACGGGCGCGCCAGTCGCATCCGGCTTTGCAGGCGTTTATTAGCCTGCTTGCTCTGCCCGATAGCCGCTTTATTTCGGAAGACGTACTGGCGCTGCTGGATGTTCCGGTGCTGGCTGCTCGCTTCGACATCGACGAAGAGGGGCTGCGCTATCTGCGCCAGTGGGTCAATGAATCAGGCGTTCGCTGGGGGATTGACGATGATAACGTCCAGGAGTTCGAACTCCCGCCGACGGGGCAGCACACCTGGCAGTTCGGCCTGACGCGTATGCTGCTGGGCTATGCGATGGAGAGCCATCAGGGGGAGTGGAATGAGGTTCTGCCTTACGATGAATCCTCAGGGCTGATTGCCGAACTGGTCGGCCATCTGGCTTCACTGTTAATGCAGCTAAATCGCTGGCGTCGCGAGCTGATGCAGTCCCGCACGCTTGAGGAATGGCGGCCACTGTGCCGGGAAATGTTGAATGATTTCTTCCTGCCCGACACGGATACCGAAGCGGCGATGGCGCTTATCGAACAGCAGTGGCAGGCCATTATCGACGAAGGTATTTCATCTCATTATGGCGAGGCTATTCCGCTCTCCTTGCTTCGCGATGAACTGACGCAGCGCCTGGATCAGGAACGTATTAGCCAGCGTTTCCTTGCCGGTCCCGTCAATATTTGTACCCTGATGCCAATGCGTTCGATTCCGTTCAAAGTCGTTTGCCTGCTCGGAATGAACGATGGTATCTATCCGCGCGCGCTGGCACCGCTGGGCTTTGATCTGATGAGCCAGCAGCCGAAGCGCGGTGACCGTAGCCGACGTGACGACGACCGTTACCTCTTCCTCGAGGCGTTGATTTCGGCCCAGCAAAAGCTCTATATCAGCTATATCGGGCATTCCATTCAGGATAACAGCGAGCGCTTCCCGTCAGTGCTGGTGCAGGAACTGGTCGATTACATTGGGCAAAGCCACTATCTGCCGGGTGATGAGGCGCGTAACTGCGACGAAAGCGAACAGCGGGTAAAAGCTCATATCACCTGTCTACACACCCGCATGCCGTTCGATCCGGCTAACTACGTCGATAACGAACAGCAAAGCTACGCCCGCGAATGGCTGCCCGCTGCGAGGAAAGAGGGGCAAGCCCATACGGATTTCATTCAGGAACTTGAGCCTCGTTTGCTTGAGACACTCACCTTTGAGCAGTTGCAACGGTTTTGGGCGCACCCGGTACGCGCGTTTTTCCAGCAGCGGTTGCAGGTGAATTTCCGCTCCGAAGAGAGCGAGATCCCTGATGCAGAACCTTTCACCCTCAATGGATTAAGCCGCTATCAGCTGAATCAACAGCTGCTTAATGCGCTGGTTGAAGAGGAAAATGCACAGACGCTGTTTCGTCGCTATCGGGCCGCAGGCCAGCTCCCGTATGGTGCATTTGGAGAGATCGCCTGGGATATGCAGTGTCAGGAGATGCAGGCTCTGGCCGACCGCGTTATTGAATTCCGTCAGCCGGGAAAAAGCCTTGAAATCGATCTGACCTGCAACGGTATTCAGCTCACGGGCTGGCTACAGCAGGTGCAGCCGGACGGGCTACTGCGCTGGCGTCCTGCCATGCTCAGTGTGTCACAAGGTTTGCAACTCTGGCTCGAACATCTTGTCTACTGTGCGGGCGGTAACGAAGGTGAAAGCCGTTTATTCGTCCGTAAAGACGGCGAATGGCGCTTCCCTCCAATGGCGTCCGATCAGGCTCTGGCCTGTCTCGAACCCTATATCGAGGGCTATCGCCAGGGGATAAATAAGCCGCTGCTGTTGCTGCCAGAAAGTGGGGGGGCGTGGATAAAAGCCTGTTACGACGCGCAGAATGATGCCATGTTAACGGATGACGCCTCGCTGCAAAAAGCGCGCAGCAAGTTTTTACAGGCGTATGAAGGAAATATGATGGTGCGCGGAGAGGGTGATGATGTCTGGTATCAGCGATTATGGCGAACCCTTGAGCCGGAGTACTTCGACGCCATTACGCAAGAGGCTCAACGCTATCTGTTACCTTTGTTTAAATTTAATCAGTCCTGATGATTGTATAAAAATTGCGCAGTAGAAAGCGTTCATTTATTATGCCCATCTTGTCACGGACTGATGTACCAACATAAAGAGATGCTGGCGTGCCCAGCACGCAAATTGTTAATGATGTAGCCGTGATGAAGAGGTAGTGAATGCCAGGCAGCACCTTGTTAAAAGCGTTTGTTTTGTTTGTCGCCCTCTGGGCACCCCTCACTCAGGCAGATACCGGTTGGCAGCCCGTTCAGGAAAAAATCCATAAGAGCGAAAAGGACACCCGCCAGTATCAGGCTATTCGTCTTGATAACGGGATGACTGTGCTGCTGGTCTCCGATCCGCAGGCGATTAAATCGCTCTCTGCGCTGGTCGTCCCCGTCGGCTCGCTGGAAGACCCTGATTCGCATCCTGGTCTTGCCCATTACCTTGAACACATGACGCTGATGGGCTCCAAAAAATATCCGCAGCCGGATAGCCTCTCTGAATTCCTCAAAATGCACGGTGGCAGCCACAATGCCAGCACGGCACCGTATCGCACTGCGTTCTATCTTGAAGTCGAAAACGATGCGCTGGAAGGGGCGGTTGACCGTCTCGCCGATGCCATCGCGTCGCCTTTACTGGATAAAAAGTATGCCGATCGCGAGCGTAACGCCGTCAATGCCGAACTGACCATGGCGCGCACGCGAGACGGTATGCGTATGGCGCAGGTCAGTGCCGAAACAATTAACCCGGCGCACCCAGGCTCGCGTTTTTCAGGGGGTAACCTGGAAACCCTGAGCGATAAACCCGGCAGCCCGGTTCTCGATGCCTTACACGCCTTTCGTGATAAATACTATTCCGCCAATCTGATGAAAGCGGTGGTCTACAGCAACAAACCGCTGCCGGAGCTGGCGCGTCTTGCGGCACAAACCTATGGTCGCGTGCCGAATAAAAATATTGAAAAGCCGGAGATCACCACGCCAGTGGTCACTGATGAGCAAAAAGGGATCATCATTCACTATGTGCCTGCAATGCCGCGTAAAGTGCTGCGTGTCGAGTTCCGTATTGATAACAATACCGCACAGTTTCGCAGCAAAACGGATGAGCTCCTCACCTATCTGATCGGTAATCGCAGCCCGGGCACGCTCTCTGACTGGCTGCAGAAGCAGGGGCTGGTAGAGGGGATCCGCGCTGATTCCGATCCTGTCGTCAACGGCAACAGCGGTGTTCTCGCGATCTCGGCAACCCTGACCGACAAAGGCCTTGCGCACCGCGATCAAGTGGTTGCGGCGATCTTCAGCTATCTGTCGTTGCTGCGCGATAACGGTGTGGATAAAAGTTACTTTGACGAACTGGCTCACGTGCTGGATCTCGATTTCCGCTACCCGTCGATCACCCGCGATATGGACTATGTTGAATGGCTGGCTGACACCATGATTCGCGTTCCGGTGGAAAATACGCTGGATGCGGTGAACATCGCCGATCGCTATGACGCTGATGCCATCAAAGCGCGCCTGGCGATGATGACCCCGCAGAACGCCCGCATCTGGTATATCAGCCCGAAAGAGCCGCATAACAAAACCGCGTACTTTGTCGATGCGCCGTATCAGGTGAATAAAATCAGCGCGCAAACCTTCGCTGACTGGCAGAAAGAGTCCGGCCAGATTGCGTTGAAATTGCCTGAACTCAATCCCTACATTCCTGACGATTTCACGCTTATCAAGCCTGCAAAGGAATACCCGCATCCGGAACTGATCGTTAACGAACCGACGCTACGTGTGGTTTACACCCCAAGCCGCTATTTTGCCAGTGAGCCGAAAGCCGATGTCAGCGTGGTACTGCGCAATCCGCAGGCCATGGACAGCGCTAAAAACCAGGTGATGTTTGCGCTCAATGACTATCTGGCGGGGATCGCCCTGGATCAGCTCAGTAATCAGGCGGCTGTCGGTGGGATCAGTTTCTCCACCAACGCCAACAATGGGCTGATGGTCAATGCTAACGGTTACACCCAGCGTTTACCGCAGCTTTTCCAGGCGCTGCTGGAGGGGTATTTCAGCTACACGGCGACCGAAGAACAGCTGGAGCAGGCCAAATCCTGGTATGCGCAGATGATGGATTCGGCGGAAAAAGGCAAAGCTTTTGATCAGGCGATTATGCCTGTGCAGATGCTGTCACAAATTCCGTACTTCCAGCGTGAAACGCGCCGCGCGTTGCTGCCGTCAATCACCCTGAAAGAGGTGATGGATTACCGGACGGCCCTGAAAACCCATTCGCGCCCCGAGTTTCTGGTTGTCGGCAACATGAGTGAAGATCAGGCTAAAACTCTCGCGCAGAATGTTCGCAAACAGCTGGGTGCCAACGGCAATGAGTGGTGCCGTAACCAGAATGTGCTGGTGGAAAAACAGCAGAATGTGATCTTTGAAAAGGCGGGGAGCAGCACGGACTCTGCGCTGGCCGCAGTATTTGTGCCGACCGGCTACGATGAGTATGCCAGCTCCGCCTACAGCGCGGTGCTGGGGCAGATCATCCAGCCGTGGTTCTACAATCAGTTGCGTACCGAAGAGCAGCTTGGCTACGCGGTGTTTGCGTTCTCGATGAACGTGGGTCGCCAGTGGGGACTGGGCTTCTTGTTGCAGAGCAGCGATAAACAGCCCGCTTATCTTTGGCAGCGTTATCAGGCCTTCTTCCCGCAGGCTGAAGAGAAACTGCGCAAAATGACGCCGGAAGAGTTTGCTCAAATTCAGCAGGCCGTAATCGCGCAGGTGCAGCAGGCTCCGCAAACCTTGGGCGAAGAGGCGTCGCAGCTGAGCAAAGATTTCGATCAGGGTAATATGACCTTTGATTCACGTGATAAAGTAGTGGCCGAGATAAAACTGCTGACGCCCCAAAAGGTTGCTGACTTCTTCCACCAGGCGGTGGTGAAGCCGCAAGGCATGGCATGCTTGTCTCAGGTTTCCGGCAGCCAGAACGGGAAAGTGGATTATGTGAATCCGCAGGGCTGGAAAGTCTGGGAGAGCGTCAGCGCACTGCAGAAATCGATGCCCTGGAGTAAGAAAGAATGACCGATACCGCTGAGTCCCTTGATCCCTTACGTTTGCCGCTTCAGGGCGAACGATTGATTGAAGCCTCAGCGGGAACGGGAAAAACCTTCACCATTGCCGCCCTCTACCTGCGCCTTCTGTTAGGACTGGGCGGCAATGCTGCGTTTGGGCGCCCGCTCAGCGTGGAACAACTGCTGGTGGTGACCTTCACCGAAGCGGCGACCGCCGAGCTGCGCGGACGTATTCGTGCGAACATACACGAACTGCGCATCGCCTGCCTGCGCCAGACCACAGATAACCCACTTTACGCTCGTCTTCTTGAAGAGATCGCTGATAAGCAGCAGGCCGCTCAATGGCTGCTTCTGGCCGAGCGTCAAATGGACGAAGCCGCCGTCTTTACCATTCACGGTTTTTGCCAGCGCATGCTGAGCCTGAATGCGTTTGAATCGGGCATGCTTTTTGAACAGCAACTCATTGAGGATGAATCCGAACTGCGTCATCGGGCGTGCGCGGACTTCTGGCGTCGTCATTGTTATCCGCTCCCGCGTGATATCGCCGAAGCGGTGCATGCCTTATGGAAAGGGCCGGAAGAACTTTTACGCGCCATCGAACGCTACCTGCAAGGCGAAGCGCCGGCGATAAAATCCCCGCCGCCTGCGGATGAAACGCTGGCTGCACGGCACGAGAAAATTATTTCGCTGATAGCCGCCCTGAAGCAAAAATGGTGCGAGTCGGTCGCCGATATTGACGCTATTCTTGAAAATTCCGGCATTGACCGCCGCAAATTTAACCGTGGTAATCAGGCGAAATGGATCGAAAAAATCAGCGCCTGGGCGCAGGAAGAGACGCGCAGCTATCAGCTGCCCGATGCGCTGGAGAAATTTTCTCAACGCTTCCTGGTGGAGCGCACCAAAGCTGACGGTATCGTCCCTGAACATCCGTTGTTTGTCGCGATAGAAACGCTGCTGGCGCAGCCGCTGACCCTTAACGATCTGATGATCACCCGTGCGATGGCCGAGATCCGCGAAACCATTGCGCGCGAAAAACGTCGTCGTGGCGAGCTGGGTTTCGACGATATGCTAAGCCGCCTGGATGCGGCACTCGGCAGTGAAAAAGGCGACGCGCTGGCAGCGGCGATCCGTGCCCGCTTCCCGGTAGCAATGATCGATGAATTCCAGGATACCGACCCGCAGCAATACCGTATTTTCCGCCGTATCTGGCGCAGACAGCCCGAAACGGCGCTGTTACTGATTGGCGATCCTAAACAGGCCATCTACGCCTTTCGCGGCGCGGATATCTTCACCTACATGAAAGCCCGCGGAGAGGTCGAAGCGCACTATACGCTGGACACTAACTGGCGTTCCGCGCCTGGAATGGTGGCGAGTGTAAATACGCTTTTTGAGCGTATGGAAGCGGCTTTCATGTTCAAGGAAATTCCGTTTTCGCCCGTTAAGTCGGCTGAGAAAAACAGCGCACTGCGCTTTGAGCTCCGTGGCAACGTTCAGCCAGCAATGAACTTTTGGCTGATGGACGGCGAAGGCTGTGGTGTCAGTGATTATCAGAACGTGATGGCACAGCAGTGCGCGGCGCAGATCCGCGACTGGCTCAGCGCCGGTGCGCAGGGCGAAGCGCTACTGTGGAAAGGTAACACCGCTAAAGCGGTCAGCGCCTCGGACATTACCGTGCTGGTGCGCAGTCGTCAGGAGGCATCCCTAGTGCGCGATGCCCTCACGCTGCTCGCGATCCCTTCTGTTTACCTCTCTAATCGCGACAGCGTGTTTGAAACGCTCGAAGCGCAGGAGATGCTATGGCTGTTGCAGGCCGTGCTGACGCCTGAGCGGGAGAGTACGTTGCGCAGTGCACTGGCAAGCTCAATGCTCGGTCTTAACGCGCGTGATATTGATGCGCTGAATAACGACGAAAGCGCATGGGATGCGGTGGTTGAGGAGTTTGCGCATTATCGTGAGCGCTGGCAAAAACGCGGCGTCATGGCGATGCTGCGCGAACTGATGGCTCAGCGTCATGTCGCTGAAAATATGCTGGCGACCGCAGGCGGTGAACGCCGCCTGACCGACATTTTGCACATCAGCGAGCTTTTACAGGAAGCGGGATCGCAGCTTGAGAGCGAACATGCGCTGGTGCGTTGGCTGTCGCAGCATATCGCCGATCCTAACAGCAATGCGGCCAGTCAGCAGATGCGTCTCGAAAGCGACAAGCATCTGGTGAAAATCGTGACGATCCACAAATCAAAAGGGCTGGAATATCCGCTGGTTTGTCTTCCGTTTATCGCCAACTATCGTGCGCAGGATCAGGCGTTCTATCACGATCGCGTGTCGTTTGAGCCGGTGCTCGATCTCAGCAAAGCCGATTCTAGTATTGAGCTTGCCGAGGCGGAGCGTCTGGCGGAAGATTTACGCCTGCTGTATGTCGCCCTGACGCGCTCCGTCTGGCATTGCAGCCTGGGTGTTGCGCCGCTGTTCCGCCGTCGCGGCGAGAAGGCGGGGGAGAGCGATTTCCATCAAAGTGCGCTTGGGAGGCTGATTCAAAAAGGTGAGCCCAAAGATGCCGCCGGGCTGCGCCAGTGTCTCGATGCGTTATGTGATGAAAATATTGCCCTGCAGATCCCCGGCCAGCCCGATCTTTCCTGCTGGCAGATGCCAGAGCCATCGGTGCCCGATTTAGGCGCGCGGCAGATTACGCGTGCGCTGGTGGACGACTGGCGAGTCACCAGCTATTCCGGTCTCCAGCAGCACGGACAAAACATTGCGCAGGATCTGATGCCCAAACTCGACGTAGATGCGTCGGGCGTAGGTGAGGTAGTGGCAGAACCCGAGTTGACACCGCATCAGTTCCCGCGCGGTGCGTCGCCAGGGACATTTTTGCATAGCCTGTTTGAAACGCTCGATTTTACGCAGCCGGTGTCGCCGGAGTGGGTGCTGGAGATGCTGCAAAAAGGCGGGTACGACGCCCAGTGGCAGCCGGTACTTACCGCGTGGATCACGGCGATTTTAGAGGCGCCGCTTAATGATTCGGGGATCTCCCTAAGCCAGCTTACGGCAAAAGAAAAACAGGTTGAGATGGAGTTCTATCTCCCGATTGCCGGGCCGCTGACAGCGAACGCACTGGATACAATTATTCGCGAGCACGATCCGTTGTCGAAGAACAGCCCGGCGCTCAATTTCCGCCAGGTGAGCGGGATGCTGAAAGGCTTTATCGATTTGGTGTTCCGCCATGAGGGGCGCTACTACCTGCTGGATTACAAATCCAACTGGCTGGGCGAAAACAGCGAGGCCTATACCCGCCAGGCAATGGCCGCCGCAATGCAGTCGCACCGCTATGATTTGCAGTATCAACTTTATACCCTGGCGTTGCACCGCTACCTGCGCCACCGCATCGCGGATTACAACTATGAAGACCATTTCGGCGGTGTGATTTATCTGTTTTTACGTGGCGTTGACGCCCGGGATCCGCAGTCGGGGATCTTTACCACGCGCCCGGATCCGTTGTTGATTGATAAAATGGACAGACTGTTTGCCGCGAGCACGGAAGAGGTGGCCCAATGACTATGAAAGATCGGTTACTTGAGGCGGTAGAGCAGCGTGCGCTGCGCCCTCTGGACGCGCAGTTTGCCATGATGGTGGCGGATAACGATGCTGCGGTTATGCTGGCCGCCGCAATCCTCAGCAAAGATGCCGGTGAAGGCCATGTGTGCTTGCCCCTGTCACGCCTGGTACCGGATGAGAAAATGCCCGCTCCGCTGCAGGCCTGTTTCGCCCTCCTCGGCGAAACGATGGACTGGCAAGACGTGCTACTGCGCTCTGACGCCGTCAGTCACGGTGATATCCCGACGCCCTTAATTCTTTGTCACGACCGACTCTATCTCAATCGCATGTGGCGCAACGAGCTGGCGATTGCGCATTTCTTTAATGATTCCAATCAGCCGCTGCCCTATGACGATACTGCACTGATTCAAACCCTGAATGACCTGTTCGGTGATTCAGAAACGGTGAACTGGCAAAAAGTGGCGGCGGCGGTAGCCCTGACGCGGCGCATTTCGGTGATTTCTGGCGGGCCAGGGACGGGGAAAACCACCACTGTCGCAAAACTGCTGGCGGCGCTGATTCAGATGGCGGGCGAGCAGAAATGCCGTATCCGGCTGGCTGCTCCCACGGGCAAAGCGGCGGCAAGATTGACGGAATCACTGGGCGGCACGCTGCAAAAACTGCCGCTGAATGATGCCCAGCGCAAGCTGTTCCCGAATGAGGCCAGCACGCTGCACCGCCTGCTTGGCGCCCAGCCTGGCAGCCAGCGTCTGCGCTATCATGCAGGGAATCCGCTGCACCTGGATGTGCTGGTGGTCGACGAAGCCTCGATGATCGACTTGACGATGATGTCGCGCCTGATCGACGCGCTACCGCCGCACGCCCGCGTGATTTTTCTCGGCGATCGCGATCAGCTGGCCTCGGTTGAGGCGGGGGCCGTGCTGGGGGATATCTGCAATTATGCCAGCGCAGGCTATACCCTCGCGCGCGCGCAGGAATTATCGCACCTGACCGGCTGCCCGATTGAAGGGCACACAGAAGAACGGGCGGGGGCCTTGCGCGACAGCCTGTGCCTGTTGCAAAAAAGCTACCGTTTTGGCAGCGATTCCGGTATCGGCCAGCTCGCCGCCGCCGTTAACCGCGGCGATCGTGCGGCCATCAGGACAGTATTTGACGGCACATTTGACGACATTGAGAAAAAGCCACTCCAGACGGGCGAAGAGTATCTCGCCATGCTCGAGGATGCATTGCAGGGTTATCAGCGTTTCCTTCTGAGCGTGCAGCAACAGGATGCACCCGAAGCCGTGATTGCGGCCTTCGGTGAGTATCAGCTTTTGTGCGCGCTGCGCGAAGGGCCGTTTGGCGTCACCGGGCTGAATGAACGGCTGGAGCTGGCGTTAGCGCAGAAGCGGAAAATCTTCCGCCAGCTGCACTCCCGCTGGTATGAGGGGCGCCCGGTGATGATCTCCCGTAACGACAGCGCTCTTGGGCTGTTTAACGGTGATATCGGCATTGCACTCGATCGCGGCCAGGGGCTGCGCGTCTGGTTCCAGATGCCCGATGGCAGCGTGAAATCGGTGCAGCCAAGCCGTCTGCCAGAACACGAAACGGCGTGGGCGATGACGGTGCACAAATCGCAGGGTTCGGAATTTGATCACGCGGTGCTGATTCTGCCCGCGCAAATGTCGCCGGTAGTGACGCGCGAGCTGGTGTATACCGCCATCACCCGCGCGCGGAAAAGGCTGTCGCTGTATGCCGACGAGCGTGTGCTGGCGCAGGCAGTGACGACGCGTACCGAGCGGCGAAGCGGGTTAAGCGCGGTGTTTGAATCTGCCTGAGTGTTTGGCTCCCTCTCTGTTTAGGAGAGGGAAGCGTATGGCCTGTGGGGTTAACTCAAGTCCGCCATCAGCACTTTCGAACGTCGCTGATAGTTGTACATCTCTTTTTTACTCTCCGGCAGCAAATCAATATCGACCGGTGTAAAGCCGCGTTCCTGGAACCAGTGAATGCTGCGGGTCGTCAGGACAAATAATTTATTCAGGCCAATCTGACGTGCCTGGGCAGCGACCCGCTCAAGCAGCACTTCGCCGCGCGAAGAACTGCGATAGTCTGGATGCACTGCCACGCAGGCCATCTCACCGATTTTCTCTTCCGGGAAGGGATAAAGCGCCGCGCAGGCGATAGTCAGGTTGTCGCGCTGGATGATGGTGAACTTGTCGATCTCCATCTCCAGCTGCTCGCGGGAGCGACGGACCAGAATCCCTTGCTGCTCCAACGGCCGAATAAGCTCCAGAATCCCGCCAATATCGTTGATCGTGGCGCGACGAATCTGTTCCGCACTCTCCATTACAATCTGCGTACCAATACCGTCGCGAGAGAACAGTTCCTGCAACAGGGCACCGTCTTCCTGATAGCTGATCAGGTGGCTGCGACGCACGCCGCTGCGACAGGCTTTGACCGCCCCGCGCAGGAAACGCACGGTGCCGGAGTGGTAATCGCCTTCTGCTTCCAGCGCTTCGACGCGCGCCTGGGCTTCGTTTGGGAAAAGCTCCGAAACGATATCCCCTTGTTCGTTAAACACGCCCTGCGAGGAGCAGAAACCGATCATCTTCTCGGCTTTGAGTTTGATCGCCAGCTGCGTTGCCACCTCTTCGGAGGTGAGGTTAAAACTTTCGCCCGTCACGGAGACGGCAACCGGCCCCATCAGCACAATCGCGCCGTTATCGAGCTGGCGATGAATCGCCTCTTCGTCGATACGACGGATACGCCCGCTGTGGCAATAATCCACGCCATCATCCACGCCCAACGGCTGGGAAATAATAAAATTGCCGCTGACCACGTTGATATGCGCGCCCTGAAGCGGTGTATTGTTGAGGCTCATCGACAGACGCGCAGTGATATCGAGCTGCAAAAGCCCGGCTGCTTGCTTAACCAGCTCCAGGGTTTTGGCGTCAGTCACGCGGGTGTGCTTGTGATAAATCGGCTCGTGGTGGTGGGCGGCCAGATTGGCGTCGATCTGGGGACGCGCGCCGTAGACGACCACCAGGCGAATACCGAGGCTGTGCAGCAGACCGATGTCATTGACAATACTGGAAAAGTTCTCATGCTCAATGGCTTCGCCACCCAGCATGATGACAAACGTTTTTCCCCGATGGGTATTGATGTAGGGAACAGAATGGCGGAATCCCTGGACCAGTTCGGTTCTACGTTCCTTTACCACGGCACAACCCCCTCAGTGAATGTTTATTCGTATTTTCTGTATTTTTATTCGATTATTGCCGCGCGCGCAACCCTAAATTCAGTGCAAACCAGAGAAAAAATTAAGTGATGCGTGCCTTACTGCATGATTGTTTACCCTTTTATAGATGACAGGTTATGCATCATTCGCTAAAGTTTTCGGTCAATTTGGACGTTTTGTAGATAAATTCGTTTTCTTGCTCGGGAGAAGCATGTCGGGATCCAAATCAACAATAAGCCGCCGCCGCTTGTTACAAGGGGCCGGGGCGATGTGGTTGCTGAGCGTCAGCCAGGTTGCATTCGCCGCCGTCAGTCAGGTGGTGGCGGTGCGTGTCTGGCCGTCTTCGACCTATACGCGCGTGACGGTAGAGTCTAATCAGGTACTGAAATACAAACAGTTTGCGTTGAGCAATCCTGAGCGTGTGGTGGTAGATATCGAGGGCGTGAATCTGAACTCGGTGCTGAAAGGCATGGGGGCGCAGATCCGTGGCGATGATCCTTACATTAAATCTGCCCGCGTCGGCCAGTTTGATCCGCAAACCGTGCGCATGGTGTTCGAGCTGAAGCAGAACGTTAAACCGCAGCTGTTTGCCCTGGCACCGGTGGCCGGTTTTAAAGAGCGTCTGGTGATGGATCTCTATCCGGCTAATGCGACGGACATTCAGGATCCACTCCTCGCCTTGCTGGAAGATTACAACAAAGGCGATCTTGAGAGGCAGGTTCCTCCTGCGCAGAGTGGCCCGCAGCCGGGCAAAGCGGGCCGCGATCGCCCGATTGTGATCATGCTCGATCCTGGCCACGGCGGAGAAGACTCCGGAGCGGTCGGGAAATATCGAACGCGTGAAAAAGACGTGGTATTGCAGATTGGCCGCCGTCTGAAGGCGTTGATCGATAAAGAGGGCAACATGCGGGCGTACATGACGCGCAATGAAGACGTGTTCATTCCGCTGAAAGTGCGCGTGGCGAAAGCGCAGAAACAGCGCGCTGACCTGTTTGTTTCCATTCACGCCGATGCCTTTACCAGCAGGCAGCCGAGCGGTTCGTCGGTCTTTGCCCTGTCGACCAAAGGGGCGACCAGTACCGCGGCGCGGCTGCTGGCGGATTCCCAGAACGCCTCTGACCTTATTGGTGGGGTGAGCAAGAGTGGCGATCGCTATGTCGATCACACGATGTTCGACATGGTGCAGTCGCTCACCATTACCGACAGCCTGAAATTTGGTAAAGCGGTGCTAAGTAAACTCGGGAATGTGAACAAGCTGCATAAAAACAGCGTTGAGCAGGCGGGCTTTGCGGTGCTGAAGGCGCCGGATATCCCGTCGATTCTGGTCGAAACGGCGTTTATCAGTAACGTCGAAGAGGAGCGTAAGCTCAAGACCGCGAAATTCCAGCAGGAAGTGGCAGAGTCGATTCTGGCGGGGATTAAGGCGTATTTCTCGGATGGCGCGACGCTGGCCAGAAGAGGGTAGATGGCATGAGCCGGGTTCACGCCCGGCAAATCCACAAACTGCAGATACAAAAAAACACCCTTGAGGGTGTCTAATGTTTTTCGAAGAATTGGTTGCGGGGGCCAGATTTGAACTGACGACCTTCGGGTTATGAGCCCGACGAGCTACCGGGCTGCTCCACCCCGCGTCCGTCTTTCTTCTATTTTACGTACTACTGCTTAAAACTTGATTGGTTGCGGGGGCCGGATTTGAACCGACGACCTTCGGGTTATGAGCCCGACGAGCTACCAGGCTGCTCCACCCCGCGTCCGTCTTTCTACTGAGCAAAAACATTGTAGAAATTTACTGCCTCAAATTTTAATTGGTTGCGGGGGCCAGATTTGAACTGACGACCTTCGGGTTATGAGCCCGACGAGCTACCAGGCTGCTCCACCCCGCGTCCGTGGATGCGCACTATACTCGGATAGGTTTTTGATGCAACCCTTTTTCTCATAAATACCAAAATTAGTATGTAAAATGAACGACATCGCCCTGTTCGGACGATTAATGCGCAAATCCTGCCTCAGGATGCGCTATCAGATTTCAATAGCCTGAGGGGTTTGTTATCTTCTTTATAGAGACTCAGGGCAACTTTAAGACGAGATATAATGAAAGGACGATGGGCGAAGTATCTGATGACGGGCGCAATGGTAGCGATTCTTGCGGCCTGCTCCTCTAAACCGACCGATCGCGGTCAGCAATATAAAGACGGGAAATTCACCCAGCCTTTCTCTTTAGTTAACCAGCCGGATGCCGTGGGTGCGCCGATCAACGCGGGTGACTTCGCTGAGCAGGTCAGCCAGATCCGCACCGCGTCACCGCGTCTGTATGGCTCGCAGAACAGCGTCTACAACGCCGTACAGGACTGGCTGCGTGCAGGCGGGGATACGCGCACCATGCGCCAGTACGGCATTGATGCCTGGCAGATGGAAGGGGCCGATAACTACGGTAACGTCCAGTTCACCGGTTACTACACGCCGGTGGTTCAGGCGCGACACACCCGTCAGGGCGAGTTCCAGTATCCTATTTACCGCATGCCGCCAAAACGTGGCCGCCTGCCGTCTCGCGCAGAGATCTATTCCGGTGCGCTGAACGAAACGTATGTGCTGGCCTACAGTAACTCGCTGATGGATAACTTCATCATGGATGTGCAGGGCAGCGGGTATATAGATTTCGGTGATGGTTCACCTCTTAACTTCTTTAGCTATTCCGGTAAAAATGGCCACGCCTACCGCAGTATCGGCAAAGTGCTGATCGATCGCGGGGAAGTAAAGAAAGAAGATATGTCGATGCAGGCTATTCGCGAGTGGGGCGAAAAGCACAGCGAAGCGGAAGTGCGTGAGCTGCTGGAGCAGAACCCGTCCTTCGTCTTCTTTAAACCGCAAAATTACGCACCGGTGAAAGGGGCCAGCGCGGTTCCGCTGATTGGACGTGCATCCGTGGCTTCCGATCGTTCTATTATTCCGCCGGGCACCACGCTGCTGGCAGAAGTGCCGACCCTGGACAACAACGGCAAATTCAGCGGTCAGTATGAATTACGCCTGATGGTGGCGCTGGATGTCGGTGGGGCCATTAAAGGCCAGCACTTCGATATTTATCAGGGCATTGGTGCGGATGCGGGCCATCGTGCGGGCTGGTATAACCATTATGGACGCGTATGGGTTCTCAAACCCGCAGCAAGTGCTGGCAACGTTTTCAGCGGCTGATTGTGGTAATCTAGCGCGTAATATTTACCGCCTTCTCCTGTGATGGAGAAGGGCAGGGTGAGGATAAAACCTCACCCTTTTTACATCCTGAGGTCTTATGTCTGCGTTAATCAGCGATGCCTGGCGTCAACGTTTTGGCGGTACGGCGCGTTTATATGGTGAAAAAGCCCTGCAACTGTTTGCGGATGCGCACGTCTGCGTAGTCGGTATTGGCGGAGTCGGCTCCTGGGCAGCCGAGGCGCTGGCGCGTACCGGTATTGGCGCGATTACCCTTATTGATATGGATGATGTTTGCGTCACGAATACCAACCGTCAGATCCACGCCCTGCGCGATAACGTTGGCCTGGCGAAAGCAGAAGTGATGGCAGATCGCATCCGCCTGATTAACCCGGAATGTCGCGTCACGGTGATTGATGATTTCGTCACCGCCGATAATGTGGCGCAATACCTGGGCACCGGCTTTAGCTACGTGATTGACGCAATCGACAGCGTGCGTCCGAAAGCGGCCCTGATTGCCTATTGCCGACGCTACAAGATCCCATTAGTGACCACGGGCGGAGCGGGCGGTCAAATCGATCCGACGCAGATCCAGGTGACGGATCTGGCGAAAACCATTCAGGATCCGCTGGCGGCAAAACTGCGTGAAAGGCTGAAAAACGATTTTAACGTGGTGAAAAACAGTAAAGGTAAGCTGGGCGTAGACTGCGTGTTCTCAACTGAAGCGCTGGTCTATCCGCAGGCAGATGGCTCCGTCTGTGCCATGAAAAGCACCGCGGAAGGGCCGAAACGAATGGACTGCGCCTCGGGCTTTGGCGCGGCGACAATGGTCACCGCAACCTTTGGTTTTGTCGCTGTCTCTCACGCCCTAAAGAAAATGATGGCCAAAGCCAACCGTCAGGCCTGAACCTGACGGGCGGCGTTCAGCACCGCTTCGCTCAGTGCGGACAGGCCCTGGCTGCGTGAGGCGCTAAGTTGTCCGCGCAGCCCCAGCTCGTCAAACAGCGCCAACGGATCGCCATCCAGCAATTGCCGGGCGCTTTTGCCTTCCACGGCGGTGAGCAGGACTGCCAGTAAACCGCGCACGATCCGCCCTTCGCTGTCGCCAAAGAAATGCAGCGTCTCCCCGGATGTCGTCACACCCAGCCAGACGCGATTTTCGCAGCCTGGAATTTCTTTCGCCTGCGCTTTTAACGCATCAGAAAGTGTGGGGAGTTGCTTGCCCAGTAAAATCAGCTGTCGGTATTTATCTTCCCACTGGGTGAGCGGGAGAAACGTTTGTCTCAGCGTCTCTTCTGTGATCACGCTGCCAAAAGGGTGTCCGGCTAAGGATGAGCTCGTCATTAATCCACCAGGAGTTCAAGGGCGCGATCGACGGCCGCCACCAGGGCATGAACGTCGCTTTGCGTGTTGTAGGGGGCAAACGAGGCGCGCAGCGTGCCACTGACGCCGAGTGCCGCAAGCAGCGGCTGTGCACAGTGCTGCCCGGCGCGCAGGGCGATACCGTATCCGGCCAGCAGAGTGACCATATCGCTGTGGTGAACACCGGTAAAATCAAACGCCAGCAGGCTGGAATCCTGAACGCGGAACGAGCGGAATCCGGGACGTTTTTTTAACTCTTCTTCTGCAAGTGTGGCCAGTCCACGGCTCCAGCTTTCGGCTTGCTCGACGTCCGTCTCCGCAAGCCACTCCAGTGCGGCGCTCAGCCCTATCACGCCCGCCACGTTTGGCGTACCGGCTTCGAGGCGGTAAGGGATCTCCTGGGTTTTGAAACCGTCAAAGGTCACTTCGGTGATCATCTTTCCGCCGCCCAGCCACGGGGTCATTTGTGCCAGCAGTTCCGGTTTGCCATACAGCGCGCCGATCCCGGTTGGGCCATAAAGCTTGTGACCGGAAAAAGCGTAAAAGTCGATATCCAGTTTGCGGACATCAGCCGGGAAATGCACAACGCCTTGCGCACCGTCGACCATCACAACCATGCCGTGGCGGTGTGCCATTTCAATGGCACGGGCCAGATCCGGGCAACCGCCGGTGACATTCGACATTTGCCCGAGAGCCAGAATTCGGCTGCGCGGGGTGATGAGTTCGGGTAAACGCCCGACGTCGGGCAGTAAATCCGCGCCCAACGGCAGTTTTACGATCCGGGCGCCCGTTTGTTCCGCGACCATCAGCCACGGCACTAAATTGGCATGGTGCTCAGCCTCGCTCACGATAATCTCGTCTCCCGGTTGCAGGAGCGGGCGAGCATAGCACTGGGCGACCATATTGATTGCCTCGGTGGTGCCACGCGTCCAGACGATATTTTTACCGCTTTCGGCGTTGAGCAGTCGCGCGACCTGATCGCGGGCGGCCTCGTAGCGCGCGGTCAAACGCTGCGCTTCGGCAAACTGGCTGCGATGCACATTCCCGGCGCTCAGGCTGTAGAACTGATTTGTCGCGTCGATCACAGCCTGCGGCTTAAGCGCTGTGGCGGCACTGTCGAGATAAACACCGGCATCGGCCAGCGCCGGAAACTGTGCGCGAAAATGCGCAGGACTGAAAGCGTTCATGGAATTCCTCATATCAATATGGAGATCGTCGCGCAATTTCGGCGGCAGGGCAAGGTTGTTGATCGCTATCGGAATTGTCTGTTTGTCCTGGCAGGTCTTGAGAAGCAGGTTATGCTGAATAGTGTTAGGTGAATGTTTTAGCCTGTTTTAAAACTAGGATTGAATAGCATTAATTGCTAAAGGAGAAAATTATGAACAAGACTGCCGCAATCATTTCTGCCTGTGTATTTACTTTTGCCCTGAGCGCCTGTTCTGGTAACAACTACGTGATGCATACCAATGATGGCCGAACTATCGTCTCTGACGGGAAGCCAAAAACCGATAATGAGACCGGGATGATCTCGTATAAAGATGCGAACGGGAACAAGCAGCAGATCAACCGCACTGACGTGAAAGAGATGGTTGAACTGGATAAGTAACAGATTTTAGACCAAAAAAAAGCACCGCAAATAGGCGGTGCTACATTAATCACTATGGACAGACAGGGTAAATGTACAGGAAGTGAAAAAAGGGTAGCTTCGCTACCGTGATCTGAATTGCAGACCAATTGCAAACACAACAACACAACATCACAACCGTAAGCCAAAAGCCCTTCAGAACACGCATTCCAAAAAAAGCTTTTCGTTCCGGCTCAGGAAGTGCCGCCACTATAGGTATTTGCTGGTAGTTCCTCAACGGACAAATTATAATGGCTCAGATAAAAAAAACTAATAGGTTAAACGTTGTTTCCTATGTGTTAAATACCTTTAACATCTAAGCCTAATACCCATGTCGAAGCGATTACCACCCCTAAATGCATTACGCGTTTTTGATGCTGCAGCACGCCATCTGAGCTTCACGCGCGCGGCCGATGAGCTTTTTGTGACACAGGCCGCAGTAAGTCATCAAATCAAGTCTCTGGAGGATTTCCTGGGGCTTAAGCTGTTTCGCCGCCGCAACCGCTCCCTGCTTCTGACGGAAGAAGGGCAGAGCTATTTTCAGGATATCAAAGACATTTTTTCCCAGCTCACTGAGGCGACGCGCAAACTGCAGGCGCGAAGCGCTAAAGGTGCGCTGACAGTCAGTTTATTGCCCAGTTTTGCCATTCATTGGCTGGTGCCACGACTCTCTAGCTTTAACTCAGCTTATCCGGGAATCGACGTCAGGATCCAGGCGGTGGACCGTCAGGAAGACAAACTGGCGGACGATGTCGACGTCGCTATTTTTTACGGTCGCGGCAACTGGCCGGGCTTGCGTGTTGAAAAATTATACGCAGAATATCTCCTGCCGGTGTGCTCGCCGCTGCTGCTGACGGGCGACAAAGCGTTGAAAACGCCTGCCGATCTGGCGCAACATACACTTTTACATGATGCTTCTCGCCGCGACTGGCAAACTTATACCCGCCAGTTGGGTCTTAATCATATTAATGTGCAGCATGGCCCCATCTTTAGCCACAGCGCGATGGTGTTACAGGCTGCCATTCACGGACAGGGCGTGGCGTTGGCAAACAACGTGATGGCCCAGTCCGAAATTGAGGCAGGCCGCCTGGTCTGTCCGTTTAATGATGTTCTGGTCAGCAAGAATGCGTTTTATCTGGTTTGTCATGACAGTCAGGCAGAACTGGGTAAAATAGCCGCCTTCCGGCAGTGGATACTGGCGAAGGCGGCACATGAACAAGAAAAATTCCGCTTTCGTTATGAGTAATCATCTCTTTTGTGTGCCGGGCACGCATAACTTTAGGACAGAAACATGACCAGCCGTTTCATGCTGATTTTTGCCGCGGTGAGTGGCTTTATTTTTGTCGCACTGGGCGCGTTCGGCGCGCATGTGTTGAGCAAGACCTTAGGGGTCGTCGAAATGGGCTGGATTCAAACCGGCCTTGAGTATCAGGCATTTCACACGCTGGCTATTTTTGGGCTGGCGGTGGCAATGCAGCGTCGCATTAGCATTTGGTTCTACTGGAGCAGCGTTTTCCTGGCACTGGGGACCGTTCTGTTCAGCGGCAGTTTGTACTGCCTCGCACTTTCACATTTGCGCCTTTGGGCGTTTGTTACACCCGTCGGCGGCGTCAGTTTCCTCGCCGGGTGGGTATTGATGTTTATCGGAGCTATCCGTCTGAAACGCAGGGGCGTTGTTCATGAGTAAGGTTGTTTTATATTGTCGCCCGGGGTTTGAGAAAGAGTGCGCCGCGGAAATTACTGACAAAGCGTCACGTCTGGAAGTCTTCGGCTTTGCCCGCGTCAAAGAGCACTCGGGCTATGTGGTGTTCGAATGCTATCAGCCTGACGATGCGGATAAGATCGTTAGCAAGTTACCGTTCAGCTCGTTGATTTTTGCCCGTCAGATGTTTGCCGCGGGCGAACTGCTGACCGATTTGCCGCCAGAAGATCGTATTTCCCCTATCTCCGGCATGCTGCAGGGCGTGGTGGAGAAGGGCGGCGATCTGCGTGTTGAAGTGGCTGACACCAACGAAAGCAAAGAGCTGATGAAGTTTTGCCGCAAGTTCACCGTTCCGCTGCGCGCTGCGCTGCGTGAGGTGGGCGTGCTGACAAACTACGAGACGCCAAAACGTCCGGTGGTGCATGTCTTCTTTATTGCGCCGGGCTGTTGTTATACCGGTTACTCCTACACGACGAACAACTCGCCGTTTTATATGGGTATCCCGCGTCTTAAATTCCCGTCCGATGCGCCAAGCCGTTCTACGCTCAAACTGGAAGAGGCGTTCCACGTCTTTATTCCTGCCGATGAGTGGGATGAGCGCCTGGCGAACGGGATGTATGCCGTGGATCTGGGAGCTTGCCCTGGCGGCTGGACCTATCAGCTGGTCAAACGCAACATGTGGGTTTCGTCTATCGATAACGGCCCTATGGCGCAAAGCCTGATGGATACCGGGCAGGTGACCTGGCTGCGTGAAGATGGTTTCCGCTATCGCCCGACCCGTAACAACATCACCTGGATGGTGTGCGATATGGTGGAGAAACCGGCGAAAGTGGCCGCGCTGATGGCAACCTGGCTGGTGAACGGCTGGTGTCGCGAGACGATCTTCAACCTTAAGCTGCCGATGAAAAAGCGCTATGAAGAGGTCTCCCAGAATCTGGCGTATATCCAGGAACAGCTGAATGCCCAGGGGATCAATGCTGAAATCCAGGCGCGTCAGCTTTATCACGACCGTGAAGAAGTGACGGTACACGTCCGTCGCTGGTGGGCTGCCGTGGGTGGACGTCGCGACGAGCGATAACGCCTGTCTATGTGCCCGGTAGCGCCATGCCTACCGGGCACACTCAAGGCCCCCGGCAACTTTCTGCCCTGAACCTACCGCTCCAGCCGCAACTGCTGCAAATTCCCGTCTAACTGCAAATCCGTCTGTAACCGCGCCACATCCCGGCAGATAAACGCCATCTCTTTATGCGCTTCCAGCTTCTTGCGCCACTTCTCGGGAACATTCTCCAGATGGGCATAAATCCCTTCCAGATCCTGAAAATCCGTTAACAGCTGTGCTGCACTTTTAGGGCCAATCCCGGCCACGCCCGGCACTTTTGAGCTGCTGATCCCGGCAAGCCCCCAGTAGTCAGGCAGCTGTTGCGGCGAGACGCCAAATTCACTGGCGATAAAAGGGGCGTCGAGCCAGCGCTTTTGAAAGTAATCGCGAATACGAATGGTCGGTGAGAGTAGCTGGCAGTAGCCCTTGTCGGTGGAGACGATGGTGGCCTGATGCCCGGCGCCCGCAACTTTTATTGCCAGCGTCGCGGCCAAATCGTCGGCTTCGTTGCCATGCGCGCCCCAGCACGGCACGCCGCGGGTTTCAAAGGCGGCGCGAATGGCGGGCATTTCGGCGTGGAGATCGTCGGGCATCGGTGCGCGTCCGGCTTTGTAATCCGGTAAACGCTGGTGCCGCCAGCCTGTGTTACGCGCTTCGTCGTCGAAAACGGCCACTGCGTGAGTGGGCTGGCTGTGGCGAATAAGCTGCTCCAGCGCATGCAGGCAAGTGTCCTTGCAGGGTGTGCCTTGCACCGCATGAATACGGCGAATCAGGTTGAGCGCGTCGACAATAAGCAAATGAACAGCCACAGATAATCTCCCTTCTGTTAATGAATAAAGGGTAACACTGTCAGCAGGATGAAACTACGAGAGGCGTGGGAATTGGGAAGGCGCCTCGCAAAAGCGAGGCGCACAGGTTTAATCGCAGGTCACGATTTTCATGGCCAACCCGCCGCGAGAGGTTTCGCGGTATTTGGCATTCATATCTTTGCCGGTCTCGTACATGGTTTCGATAACCTTATCGAGGCAGACGCGCGGCTCGCTGGTACGGCGCAGGGCCATACGCGCGGCGTTCACCGCTTTAACGGAGGCAATCGCGTTACGCTCGATGCACGGTACCTGCACCTGACCAGCAACCGGGTCACAGGTCAGTCCGAGGTTGTGCTCCATGCCGATTTCCGCCGCGATACAGACCTGCGTTGGGCTACCGCCCAGCAGTTCCGTCAGACCCGCTGCCGCCATGGAACAGGCCACGCCGACTTCGCCCTGGCAGCCCACTTCAGCGCCAGAGATCGAGGCATTCATCTTATACAGTGAGCCAATCGCGCTGGTGACGAGCAGATAGCGCGCCAGCGAGTTAGCATTCACTTCACGGATAAACTTATCGTAGTACGCCAGCACTGCCGGAACGATGCCGCACGCGCCGTTAGTCGGTGCGGTAACCACACGCCCGCCTGCGGCGTTTTCTTCGTTAACAGCCAGCGCGAACATGTTGATCCAGTCAACGACCGCCATCGGGTCGGTGGTGGTTTTATCAGTGCTCACTAACATACGACGCAACGCCGCAGCACGACGCGGTACGCGCAGTTTGCCCGGCAGCACGCCTTCGGTGGTGATGCCGCGCTCGATACCGCCGCGCATCACATCCCAGACGTTTTTGAAGTGCTGTTCCAGCTCTTCTTTGCTGTGCAACGCCAGCTCATTTTTCATCATCAGGCCAGAAAGTGACAAGCCGCTTTCCTGACAATGACGCTGTAAATCCGCCGCATTTTTGTACGGGTAAGGTACCTCAACGGAAGAGTTGCTGGCCTGACCAAAGTGGTCTTCGTCGACGATAAAACCGCCGCCGATGGAGTAATAGGTTTGGCTGTAAATCGCCTTTTCGCCTGCCAGCGCGGTAATACGCATACCGTTCTCGTGCAGGGAGAGGTTGTCGGCATGGAAGTTCATGCACTTATCAACCGGGAACTCGACTTCATGGTCACCGTTTGCCAGCAGCAGGCGGCCATGAGTATTCACGTCCTGAATGAATCCAGGAATTGCGTCAATATCAACGGTATCCGGCAGATTCCCCGCCAGGCCCATAATAATGGCGATGTCAGTATGGTGGCCTTTACCCGTCAGAGACAGGGAGCCGTAAACATCGACAACCACGCGTGTGACGTCGTGCAGAATGCCGCGTGAAATCAAGTCATCCGTGAATTGTTTACCGGCTTTCATTGGCCCGACAGTATGAGAGCTGGAAGGTCCAATACCGATTTTGAAGATATCGAATACGCTAATCATGATGCGTCCCTTGCTATCAGTCAGAGGAGGAGTGCGCCGTCCGAAGACGGCGCAGGAGGTATTAGCTGAACAGAGAGAAGAAAATCGCGGAGATGGCAATCAGACCCATAATCACAACGAAGACGTTGCTGATGTGGCCGCTGTATTTACGCATTGCCGGGACTTTCTGAATCGCGTACATCGGCATCAGGAACAGAATCATCGCGATGATTGGACCGCCCAGGGTTTCGATCATGCCGAGGATGCTCGGGTTCATGGTCGCCACAGCCCAGGTCGTCAACAGCATGAACAGTGCAGTGATTTTGTTCAGTTTGTTAACTTCAATGCTTTTGCCTTTACCGCGCAGGGATTTGATCACCATACCGTTAAAGCCTTCACGTGCGCCAAGGTAGTGGCCGAGGAAGGATTTGGTGATAGCGATAATCGCGATGATTGGCGCCATCCAGGCAATCAGCGGTGCGTTAAAGTGGTTAGCCAGGTAAGACAGAATCGAGATGTTCTGTGCTTTCGCTGCTGCCAGATCCGCCGGGGAGAGGCTCAGTACGCAGCTGAACACGAAGAACATTACGGTAATAACCATCATGATGTGAGCGCGAGCCAGGATGCTGGAGCACTTCTTCTCTGCGCCCTGACCGTACTCTTCACGTTTCGCCACAGCGAAAGAGGAGATGATCGGGGAGTGGTTGAAGGAGAAGACCATCACCGGAATCGCCAGCCACAGAGTCATCAACAGGCCGTTACCGGTTGCCGATGCGCTGCTCAGGGAGAGGGTTTCCAGCGCTGCACCGTTCCACTGTGGAACCAGGTAGAAAGCCAGCACCATCAGGGCAATCACGAACGGGAACACCAGAACGCTCATCGCTTTAACGATCATCTGCTCGCCGAAACGAACGATGGTCATCATACCCACGATCAGGATCAGAGACAGAATAGCGCGCGGTGGCGGCGTCATGTGCAGCTGGTGCGTCATGAAGCTTTCAACGGTGTTGGTAATCGCCACGCTGTAAACCAGCAGAATCGGGTAAATCGCGAAGAAGTAGAGCAGGGTAATCAGTTTACCTGCGCCAACGCCGAAGTGCTCTTCAACAACTTCAGTGATGTCTTCGCCTGGGTTTTTACCGGACAGCACGAAACGGGTCAGGCCGCGGTGTGCAAAGTAAGTCATCGGGAAGGCAATGATAGCCATGATGATCAGCGGAATCAGACCGCCAACGCCTGCGTTGATCGGCAGGAACAGAACACCTGCGCCGATTGCTGTACCGTACAGGCCCAGCATCCACATGGTGTCCGTTTTGCGCCATCCACTTCGGGATTCTGTCGAAGCAATGGTGCTGGTTTGAGTGGTTTCCATCTATTTCTCCTGGAGGAAGCAATTAGTCAGGCTTTTTAGTCAATTCCGATGAAAAAGGGCCCGACGGTAATATGAAATTCGTTCAATGACGGTTTTTTTATAATTTTTGCCCGTAACTATTGGCGGGCGGAAAGATACATTTAAGTAATGAATGTATCAGTGATCCTGATCCCAAATGCAATAATCCACTTTTGAAGTGGGCATATTTAGACCAAAAAACTGTTAATAAAACGTCAAAGCGGATTTACGGGCGCGAAGGCTACCATTAACGACATACGGCGTGAAAGATCGGACAGCGAGATACGTGGCTTCCGCTGTAAAGATGGCGATTTTTAGTTTTTTCTTGCAGGTAATTTGGATTAAGGCTGATAAATCACGGTTTGAAAATCAAGGTAATCGTTTGCGTCCGAGTCAGAAATGTAAATAAGATAAGTAATGCCTATGTTTTATCAGAAGAAATGAAAAAGCCGGGCAGTGCCCGGCTTAAATTGAGTGAAAGCAACTGACCCTCAGGCGCAAATCTCATAACAGGGGATATAGGCCGAGCCGGGCAGCTTCATACGGTGCTGGGCGACAAAGCCCTGCAGCAGATCGTCCATGCGGCGCATCATCTGGCTGTCGCCGTGGATTTTGTACGGACCGTACTCTTCGATGGCGCGAATGCCTACCTCTTTTACGTTACCGGCCACGATGCCGGAGAACGCACGACGTAGATCCGCGGCCAGCACTTCAACGGGCTGATCCGGATACAGTTTCAGGTTTGCCATATTCTCGTGGGACGGTTCGAACGGCTTCTGAAGGTCTGGCGCGATGCGGATCGACCAGTTAAAGCTGTACGCATCGCCCGTATCACGGCGGTTCTCTTTGACCAGCGGCATCGCCTTTTTCATCTGACGCGCCACTTCTGCCGCATCGTCAATGATAATGCGGTAGTGGCTACGCGCCGCTTCGCCCAGGGTGTGCACGATAAACTCATCCAGCACGCGGAAGTAATCGGCGCTCTCTTTTGGCCCGGTGAGGATTAGCGGCAAGACCTGATTTTTATTCGCCGGATTCATCAGTATACCCAGCAGATAAAGCAGCTCTTCCGCCGTTCCGACGCCGCCCGGGAAGATAATGATCCCGTGTGCGATACGCACGAAGGCTTCGAGACGTTTCTCGATATCCGGCATGATGATCAGCTCATTCACCAGCGGGTTCGGTGGCTCAGCCGCGATTATTGAAGGTTCCGTCATACCAATGAAACGGCCTTCTTTATAGCGCTGCTGCGCGTGGCCGACCGCCGCGCCTTTCATTGGCGCTTCCATCGCACCAGGACCACAACCGGTGCAGATATTCAGTTCGCGCAGGCCGAGCTGGGTGCCTACGCGGCGTGCGTAGAGATATTCTGTTTCGTTAATAGAGTGGCCGCCCCAGCAGACAACCATGTTAGGTGCCTCGCCAACGTGCAGAGCGCGAGCATTACGCAGAATGGAAAAGACCAGGTTAGTCATGTGTGCCGAGCTTTCCAGATTAAGGTGCTGGAAGCGCCCGGCATTGTGAATTTGTCCGTTAACAAACAGGATGTCGCGCAACACGGCGAAAAGGTTGGCCTGCAGAGAGCGAATGATCCGCCCATCGACAAAGGCCTCTTCCGGCGGATTTATCACTTCAAGCTTCACGCCACGCTCGCGGCGCAACACGTTGATATCAAAGCTTTCAAAGCGAGACAGCAACTCTTTACTATTATCTGTCAGACTTCCGGAGTTCAGAACGGCAAGTGAACAGTTGCGAAACAGTTGATACAGGTCACTGCTGGCCGTGCGTTTAAGCATGTCCACTTCCAGCTGCGACAACATATCCATTGAGCCAAGCGGGCTAATATGTGTAATCAAGTGAGCTCCTTACGGGATAAAGATCTTCTTTCCCTGTTGATTACAATAGCCCTGGCTTATGACGTTTCACAACCTTAGACGCGGAATACAGCCCGCATATTTCACAAATTTACTGACGAACCAGGCGTCCGGTGGCCGGAACAAAGTCGGTATTGGTGCGCCACGGGTTAATGTCCAGCCCGCCGCGACGGGTGTAACGGGCGTACACGCTCAGTTTCTCCGGCTGGCAGAAGCGCTGGATATCATTGAAGATGCGCTCGACGCACTGCTCGTGAAACTCGTTGTGATGGCGGAACGACACCAGATAACGCAGCAGTTTTTCACGGTCAATTTTCGGGCCGCGATACTGAATTTGCACTGAGCCCCAGTCAGGCTGGTGGGTGATTAGACAGTTGGATTTCAGCAGGTGGCTGACCAGCGTCTCTTCAACGACTTTTTCGCCCGCCGCGTTTTGCAGATAATGGGTGCTGAATTCGTAGCTCTCAATCTCGATCTCCTGATCGTCGATGCAGGTGCCGTGGAAATGCGCCACCGGCTGACCTTCCAGCTCATTCAGACGATACAGCGCCACGGTCACGTCACCCTGCGCGCAGGCACTCAGATCGCGCGCCAGCGTGCGCTGCACCTCTTCCCAGGAGTCAAAACGTGTCTGGTTAAAGCTGTTGAGATAGAGCTTAAAGCTTTTGGACTCCACCAGATTCACGCTGGCGTAATTCAGCTCAACGTGGCCCACGGCGACCTGCGGCAAACCGCGCGCGTTGAGCCAGGAGAGTTCGTAAAGCGTCCAGATATCACCGCCGACAAACGGCAGTGCATCCGCGGACAGGCCAAGCGGATCGCGGTTCAGACTGCGTGGAACGCCCTGTAGCAGGGTGGCGTCATAGGTATCGCGGTAATCAGTGGTTTTGCCCAGCGTTAAGCCTGATAACGCCTGATGATTTTCGTAAGACATGTTTCATTGTCACTTTGCAGGTAAACTATAGGCACAAGTTTATCCTGTCTTACGTGAAGAGAGAAATCGGTGGATATTGAGACTGCAAATGCCCTGACGGCGTTCACGACGCGCTACTGCGATGCATGGCATCAACAGCATGACACATGGCCGCAAAGTGAAGAGTTATACGGCGTGCCGTCACCGTGCATTATTACGACGCTCGGCGATAAAATCATCTGGCAGCCACAGCCCTTCACGGAACAGCAGAATGTAAATGCGGTTGAGCGCGCCATGGACATTGTGGTACAACCAGCCGTTCATGCGTTTTACACCACACAGTTTGCCGGGGATATGCGCGCCCGTTTCGGCAATGAAACGATGACGCTGCTACAGACCTGGAGTGAAGAGGATTTCCAGCGAGTTCAGGAGAACTTGATTGGACATCTGGTGACGCAAAAACGCCTGAAGCTTGCACCGACGCTGTTTATCGCGACGCTCGACAGCGAACTGGATGTGATCGCTGTTGCTAACCTGAATGGCGAAGTGATCAAAGAGACGCTCGGCACCCGCAAACGCGATGTTCTCGCCCCCTCACTTGCGGAATTCCTTAATCAGCTCGACCCCGTTTTGTAATCCGTTATGCTACAGATTTTGTGAGAGATCTCTTACAAGGCTTGTGAGAGATCGCCGTCATATAACCGCATGACGTAATCAGTTATTCATTTAATAACGATTTATTTCATATATTTAGGTTGTAAATGCCTCGTTGTCATCGCAACCGTGATAACGGTAAGCCTGATTAGGTGGGTTGTAAGACGAAGCGTAATAGGGGATTCTATATCCCGTCGACAGGATGACGACACGAGAAACGAACATCAGGATGATGACGTTACTCACACAGGACACGTCAGGATGGCGCGGCAGGAAGGCTTCAGGACTGAAGCAAAAGGATCACGCAGGATGCGTAAGGGACACCTCCAGGACGGAGAATGAGAACCGGACATGATGCCCGGTGGGTCAGGAAGGCCAGGACGTTTCAGGATGAAACATTCACATCAGGATGATGTGAGCAGGATGCGCGGTTACGGACGATCAGGCCTCACGGCCACTGGAAAAGTTGTCACGGACGAGCAGGGAGCACAAATTGTAGCTGGAATGCTGCGAAACGAACCGGGAGCACTGTTTATACAGTGCTCCCTTTTTTTATTTCTGCGCCCCGGAATGCTATGCTGCGCGCCGTTCAGTTTTTCAGTTGAGGTTTTTATGACGCATAACGACAGCGTTCGTGCGCAGTTGCACGCTATCGAAGCTCTGATGCGCCTCCATCAGCTGTGGCAGGAAACGGCGCCGCAGCAAGAGGCCTTCGCCAGTACCCAGCCATTCTGTCTGGACACCCTTGAGCCGTTTGAATGGCTGCAGTGGGTGCTCATCCCGCGCCTGCACGCGCTGCTGGATGGCGGCCATCCGCTGCCCCACGATTTTGCCATCTGCCCCTATTATGAAATGGCGCTTGATGCGCAGCACCCGGCGCGCGATGTCGTGCTGATTGAACTACAACGCCTGGACACGCTGTTTTCCGGCGGCCAGGCATGACCATTGAGATCCTCTACCAGGACGAGTGGCTGGTCGCGGTCAATAAACCGTCTGGCTGGCTAGTTCACCGTAGTTGGCTGGATCGCGACGAGAAAGTCGTGGTGATGCAAACCGTGCGTGACCAGATTGGCCAGCACGTGTTTACCGTCCACCGTCTTGATAGGCCTACCTCAGGCGTCCTGTTGATGGGGCTTTCCAGCGAAGCCGGACGCCTTTTGTCGCAGCAGTTCGAACAGCATCAGATTCAAAAACGTTATCACGCCATCGTGCGCGGCTGGCTGATGGACGAAGCGACGCTTGATTATCCGCTGGTCGAAGAGCTGGATAAAATCGCCGATAAATTTGCCCGTGACGATAAAGAGCCGCAGCCTGCAGTGACCGATTATCGCGGTCTGGCGACGGTCGAAATGCCCGTTGCCACGGGTAAATTCCCGACCACGCGCTACGGGCTGGTGGAGCTTGAGCCTCATACCGGGCGCAAGCATCAGCTGCGTCGCCATCTCTCCCATCTGCGTCATCCGATCATTGGCGACAGCAAGCACGGCGATTTGCGCCAGAACCGCAGCGCCGCCGAGCATTTTGGCTGCAACCGCCTGATGCTGCACGCCAGCCAGCTCAGCCTGACCCACCCCTTCACCGGCGAACCGCTGGTGATCCGTGCGGGGCTGGATGACGTCTGGATGCAGGCGCTGTCACAGTTTGGCTGGATGGGACAACTCCCCGAAAATGAAAGGGTTGAGTTTGTGGCGAGCAACGTTCAGGATGAACAGCAATAGCGATAATGAAGGGAGTGAAGCATGGCTGAAGTAGGCATTTTTGTCGGCACAATGTACGGTAACTCGCTGCTGGTGGCCGAAGAGGCCGAGGCGATTCTGTTAAGTCAGGGTCACAAAGCGACGGTCTATGAAGATCCGACTCTTTCCGACTGGGAAAAATATAAAGATCAGTACGTGCTGGTGGTGACATCAACAACCGGGCAGGGCGATCTGCCAGACAGCATTGTGCCGCTCTTCCAGGCAATCAAAGACACGCTGGGCTATCAGCCCGATACGCGCTACGGCATTATCGCCCTTGGTGACAGCAGCTACACCCATTTCTGCGGGGGCGGCAAGCAGTTTGACGCCCTGCTACAGGAGCAAAGCGCGCAGCGCGTGGGTGAGATGCTGCTGATCGACGCCGGTGAACACCCGGAGCCAGAAAGCGAATCTAATCCATGGGTTGAGCAGTGGGGCGCGTTGCTCAAATAACCCTTCGCCGGGGGGCTGTTATGCCTTACCCGGCCTCAAACCCTCGGCCTACAATGTAGGCCTGCGCAAGCGCAGCGCCGCCAGGTAATCTGGCTCACATTCTTCCCCATTTTCGTGAACCATCTTCCACTCCCCTGGGCTTTTGCCACAAACAACCTCCAACTCGTGCGCCAATGTTGTGTTGATGCACGGTGAGGCTGCTGCCTCCTCTTACATATACTTTTCCCGTCAGTTACCAAAAAAAGCAGTTAGAAACCATAAAACGGCTCTTATCCGTACCAGAAATGCCGTACCAAAACTGCAAAACACTAACCTCTCATTCTGATTACCCTACAGGTTATGTCGTACAGAATGAACCTGGCGCAAGCCAAGATTCAGGAGTGCAACAATGAGTACATTAAGCCAAGCGGCGAGCAGCGCTGAGAAGCGCACCAATGCTCGCTACTGGATAGTGGTGATGCTGTTTATCGTCACGTCCTTCAACTATGGCGACCGCGCCACGCTGTCGATTGCCGGTTCTGAAATGGCAAAAGACATCGGGCTTGATCCGGTCGGCATGGGATATGTCTTCTCCGCATTTTCTTGGGCCTATGTAATTGGCCAGATCCCCGGCGGCTGGCTCCTTGACCGCTTCGGTTCCAAACGCGTTTACTTCTGGTCCATCTTTATCTGGTCGATGTTTACGCTGCTGCAGGGCTTCGTCGATATCTTCAGCGGCTTCGGCATTATCGTTGCCCTCTTTACCTTACGTTTCCTGGTCGGGCTGGCAGAAGCGCCCTCCTTCCCTGGCAACAGCCGCATCGTCGCGGCCTGGTTCCCGGCGCAGGAGAGGGGCACGGCGGTGGCGATTTTTAACTCCGCCCAGTATTTCGCGACGGTCATCTTCGCACCGATTATGGGCTGGCTGACCCACGAAGTGGGCTGGTCACACGTCTTCTTCTTTATGGGCGGACTGGGGATCATCATCAGCTTTGTCTGGCTAAAAGTGATCCACGAACCGAATCAACATCCGGGCGTGAACAAGAAAGAGCTGGAGTACATCGCTGAGGGCGGTGCGCTGATCAACATGGATCAGAAAAACGACAAGGCCAAAGTGCCGTTCAGCCATAAGTGGGGCCAGATCAAACAGCTGATTGGCTCGCGGATGATGATAGGCATCTACCTTGGGCAATACTGCATTAACGCCTTAACCTACTTTTTCATCACCTGGTTCCCGGTCTATCTGGTGCAGGCGCGCGGAATGTCGATTCTGAAAGCGGGCTTTGTGGCCTCGGTTCCGGCGGTGTGCGGCTTTATCGGTGGCGTGCTGGGCGGGGTGATTTCCGACTGGCTGATGCGCCGTACCGGTTCGCTGAATATCGCGCGTAAAACCCCGATTGTACTGGGCATGCTGCTCTCCATGACGATGGTGTTCTGCAACTATGTGAGTGCCGAATGGATGATTATTGGCTTTATGGCGATGGCCTTCTTTGGCAAAGGAATTGGTGCGCTGGGCTGGGCGGTGATGGCAGATACCGCGCCGAAGGAGATCAGCGGCCTGAGTGGCGGTCTGTTCAACATGTTCGGTAACATTTCCGGCATCGTTACCCCGATCGCCATCGGCTATATCGTCGGAACCACCGGCTCCTTCAATGGCGCACTGATTTACGTAGGCGTCCACGCGCTGGTGGCGGTTCTCAGCTATCTGGTGCTGGTGGGCGATATTAAACGCGTTGAGCTGAAACCGGTCGCGGGGCGTGCATGATGAATACACAGTCAAGTCCAGTCATTACCGACATGCAGGTCATTCCGGTGGCCGGTTACGACAGCATGCTGCTCAACATCGGGGGTGCCCATAACGCGTACTTTACGCGCAATATTGTGGTGCTCACGGATAACGCCGGGAATACCGGCGTCGGTGAAGCGCCTGGCGGTGAGGTGATTCTCCAGACGTTGCTGGACGCCGTTCCGATGGTTGTCGGCCAGCAGGTCGCGCGACTGAACAAGGTGGTGCAGCAAGTACACAAAGGCAATCAGGCCGCCGATTTTGATACCTTCGGCAAAGGGGCCTGGACGTTCGAGCTACGGGTGAATGCGGTGGCTGCGCTCGAAGCGGCGCTACTCGATCTGCTCGGTAAAGCGCTGAACGTGCCGGTGTGCGAACTGCTGGGGCCGGGCAAACAGCGCGATGCCGTCACTGTGCTCGGGTATCTGTTCTACGTGGGCGATCGCAAGAAAACCGATCTGCCCTATCTCTCCAGCACGCCTGGCAATTATGACTGGTATCACCTGCGTCATCAGGAAGCGCTCACCAGCGAGGCGGTGGTTCGCTTAGCCGAGGCGGCACAGGATCGCTACGGCTTTAAGGATTTCAAACTCAAGGGCGGCGTCCTGCCTGGCGAGCAGGAGATCGACAGCGCCCGTGCCCTGAAAAAACGTTTCCCGGATGCGCGAATTACCGTTGATCCTAACGGTGCCTGGCGACTGGACGAGGCGATTTCGCTCTGCAAAGGGCTTAACGACGTGCTCACTTACGCGGAAGATCCGTGCGGGGCCGAGCAGGGTTTCTCCGGTCGCGAAGTGATGGCGGAATTTCGCCGCGCGACAGGGCTGCCGGTGGCAACCAATATGATCGCCACGAACTGGCGCGAAATGGGCCACGCGGTGATGCTCAATTCCGTGGACATTCCGCTGGCAGACCCGCACTTCTGGACGCTCTCCGGCGCGGTGCGCGTCGCGCAGCTGTGCGACGACTGGGGCCTGACCTGGGGCTGTCACTCGAACAACCATTTCGATATCTCACTGGCGATGTTTACGCATGTGGGGGCTGCTGCTCCCGGCACACCCACGGCTATCGATACGCACTGGATCTGGCAGGAGGGCGACGCGCGCCTGACCAAAAATCCGCTGGAGATAAAAGACGGCAAGATTGCCGTCCCGGATGCGCCGGGGCTGGGCGTGGAGCTGGACTGGGATCAGATCCACAAGGCCCACGCGCTGTACAAGACACTGCAAGGTGGCGCGCGCAACGACGCAGGCCCAATGCAGTATCTCGTTCCCGGCTGGAAATTTGACCGCAAACGCCCGGCGTTTGGTCGTCACTAATTAAAAGGATTGCACCATGACCACTTTCTCTACTCCTGTCGTCACTGCCATGCAGATTGTTCCCGTCGCGGGCCACGACAGCATGCTGATGAACCTGAGCGGCGCCCATGCTCCGTTCTTTACCCGCAACATTGTGATTATCAAAGATAACTCTGGCCACACGGGCGTGGGCGAAATTCCTGGCGGCGAGAAGATCCGCAAAACCCTGGAAGAGGCGATCCCGCTGGTAGTAGGCAAAACCCTGGGCGAGTACAAAAATGTCTTAAACGCCGTGCGCGCTACTTTTGCTGACCGCGATGCGGGAGGCCGTGGGCTGCAAACCTTCGATCTGCGTACTACCATTCACGTGGTGACGGGGATCGAAGCCGCGATGCTGGATCTGCTGGGGCAGCATCTTGGGGTTAACGTGGCGTCGCTGCTGGGGGAAGGCCAGCAGCGCAGTGAAGTCGAAATGCTCGGCTATCTGTTCTTCGTCGGCGATCGCAAACTCACGCCTTTGGCGTACCAGAGCCAGCCGGACGAAAAATGCGACTGGTATCGCCTTCGTCACGATGAAGCCATGACGCCGGAGGCGGTGGTACACCTGGCGGAAGCCGCTTACGAAAAATACGGTTTTAACGATTTCAAACTGAAAGGCGGCGTGCTGGCGGGCGAAGAAGAGGCCGAGTCGATTGTCGCGCTGGCGAAACGATTCCCGCAGGCGCGCGTAACGCTGGATCCGAACGGGGCCTGGTCGCTTAATGAAGCGATCGGCATCGGCAAACAACTGAAAGGCGTACTGGCGTATGCAGAAGATCCATGCGGTGCGGAGCAGGGCTTCTCCGGACGTGAGGTGATGGCCGAGTTCCGTCGCGCGACTGGGCTGCCGACGGCGACCAATATGATCGCCACCGACTGGCGTCAGATGGGCCATACGCTGTCGCTGCAGTCGGTTGATATTCCACTGGCGGACCCGCACTTCTGGACAATGCAAGGCTCCGTGCGCGTGGCGCAGATGTGCCATGAGTTTGGGCTGACCTGGGGCTCGCACTCCAACAACCACTTTGATATTTCACTGGCGATGTTCACCCATGTGGCCGCCGCCGCGCCAGGCAACATTACGGCGATTGATACTCACTGGATCTGGCAGGAGGGCAATCAGCGCCTGACCAAACAGCCGTTCGAAATCAAAGGCGGAATGGTGCAAGTGCCGACCACGCCGGGTCTGGGCGTAGAGCTGGATATGGATCAACTGATGAAAGCGCACGAACTGTATCAAAAGCATGGCCTGGGCGCGCGCGACGACGCGATGGCGATGCAGTATCTCATCCCGGACTGGACGTTTAACAACAAGCGACCGTGCATGGTGCGCTAAGTGTGAATGCCGGTTCCTGCGGGAGTCGGCATTTTTGTTTTCAGCGCGGGTGTATGCTCAATCCAGTCAACAGGCGTAAGGATGGCTTATGAAAATAGTAATCGCACCGGACTCGTACAAGGAGAGTTTGAGTGCTCTTGAGGTGGCGACGGCAATCGAGCAGGGGTTTCGCGAGATTTTCCCCGACGCGCACTACGTCAAACTGCCCGTTGCCGACGGCGGCGAAGGGACGGTGGAGGCGATGGTCGCAGCCACACAGGGCGGTATTATCAAGGTGCGGGTCACGGGCCCCTTAGGCGAAAACGTGGAAGGGTTCTACGGGTTATCCGGCGACGAGCAGAGCGCATTCATTGAAATGGCGGCAGCGAGCGGCCTGGAGATGGTGGCACCTTCCTTACGCAATCCGTTAAAAACCACTTCATGGGGGACAGGCGAACTGATTCGCCACGCCCTCGATGCAGGCGTTAAACACATCATCATCGGTATCGGCGGCAGCGCCACCAACGACGGCGGAGCCGGAATGGTGCAGGCACTCGGTGCGAAGCTACTGGATGCCGAAGATAATCCTATTGGCATGGGCGGCGGCGAGCTTGAGAAGCTGGCGCGGATTGATATCAGCGAGCTGGATACCCGCCTGGCTAACTGTCGCATTGAAGTGGCCTGCGACGTAACCAATCCGCTGACGGGCAAAGAAGGGGCATCGGCGGTGTTTGGCCCGCAAAAAGGGGCGACGCCGGAGATGATCGCCCGGCTCGATGATTCTCTGGCCCATTACGCGAAAATTATCGCCCGCGACCTGGACATCGACGTCCTCAATCTGGAAGGTGGCGGGGCGGCTGGCGGGATGGGCGCAGCGCTTTATGCGTTTTGCGGCGCAGAGTTGCGTCAGGGCATTGAGATTGTCACCGATGCGCTGCATCTGGATAACCACGTCGCCGATGCTGACCTGGTGATCACCGGCGAAGGACGCATCGACAGCCAGACGATCCATGGCAAAGTTCCCGTCGGCGTGGCGAAAGTCGCCAAACGTTACAACAAGCCGGTAATTGGAATTGCGGGCAGCCTGACGGCGGATGTCGGCGTGGTACATGAGCACGGTATCGACGCGGTATTCAGCGTAATTTACACCGTCTGTACGCTGGAAGAGGCGCTGAAAAATGCAGAAGAGAATGTGCGGATGGCAGCGCGGAATATTGCTGCAGTGTTGAAAATGGGCATGAGCGCGTAGTTTTTCCTGGCCCTCTCTCACACGGAGAGGGCCGGGCAGAAGGGGCTAAATAAGAAAACTACCCCCCTAATACTTTCCTCGCTTCCCGCGTCACATTATCCATCTCATCCAGCAACTCGAGAAACTCCGGCTCCAGCTCAGATTCCGTTGTGCCCGAGCGCAGCTGCTGTTCCAGCAAATGACAAAGGCTTTTCAGACGCGGAACCCCGCTGTAGCTACAGCTACCGTGCAGTTTATGGATCGCTTCGAGGAGATCGTCCGGGTGTTCCCCGACCAGCTGTTCTTCCACTTTGTTACGGATTTCAGGCAGGAACGCGACCAGCATTTGCAGCATTTCGCGTGCCAGATCGGGTTTCCCGGCCGCCTGACGCAGCGCCAGCTGCCAGTCGAGGGTGGCGTTCGGGTTTACGCTGAACTCTGCCGGTTCTGGCGTCGCTAAAGACACTCCGGTCGCGAAGCCCGGTTTATAGCGCAGCAGCAGGCTGTGCAGCTTCTCTTCATCGATCGGTTTAGCCAGATAATCATTCATTCCGGCGCTGAGCAGTTTCTCTTTTTGCCCGGCCATGGCGTGCGCGGTTACCGCGATCACCGGCGTCTGCTGCTGATGCGGCAACTGGCGAATCAGCTCACAGGCGCGGATGCCGTCCATGCCCGGCATCTGAATATCCATCAGGATCAGATCGAACTGCATCTGTTTGGCCTGTTCAACCGCCTGCGGGCCGCTGGTGCAAAGCTCAACGTGATGCACCTGATCCTCCAGCAATACGCCGATGAGTTTCAGGTTAGCCGGATTGTCATCCACCGCCATCACGCTCATGGGCAGCTTGTGATCGTCACTCGAGACAGGGATCGCCTGATGATTAATGCGGCAATATTCCGTCAGCGCAGGCAGCAGGCGCGTGGCGGTAAGGGGCTTTAACAGACAGGCGGCGGCACCGTCATTTTTCAGCTCTTCCGCGTTAAGCTGCGCGTGGCACGGCAAAGCCAGGAGCAGGTAATCGGTCATCGATGCGGCCTTCGCCAGCCGCTCCTGCTGCATGGTCAGCTCACCGGTGAACGTCACGGGAATGCCCATCAGCAGAATATCGTAATGGTCGACTGCCAGCGCCGAGAACGTCGGGCTGTAAATCACCTCCAGCGGCGTGGTGCTGAGCACATCCAACGTGCTCTGCGCGGCTGCGGCGTTGGGTTCGATATAGGCCAGACGCTTACCGCGCAGGCAATCCGTCATTGGTCCGTCCGTCACCACGTTCGGGTTCAGATCGAGATTAATATGGAACCAGAAGGTCGAGCCGCGATTCGGCTGGCTGTGGAAGGAGATATCGCCTCCCATTTCTTTCACCAGTTTCTGGGTGATCACCAGCCCCAGACCTGTCCCGCCGTGGCGACGAGAGATGCTGGCATCAGCCTGCCGGAACGCCTGGAACAGTCGCGACTGATCGCGCTCGGGAATACCAATGCCCGTATCGCGTATCTGCACCTCGATCTGCACTTTGTTATTGCTTATCGCCCGGCGCTCAACCAGCACATCGATGTTGCCGCTCTCGGTAAACTTGATCGCGTTGCCCACCAGGTTAGTGATCACCTGCTGCAGGCGCAGAGGATCGCCGATGACGTTATCCGGCACGTCGTTTTTGATGTTCAGCGTTAGCTCAAGCCCTTTGTCGTGGGAGGAGTGGGCCAACAGAGTGACCACCTCATCCAGCGTGCTGCGCAGCGGGAAGGGGATACTTTCGAGGATGAGTTTGCCCGCCTCCAGCTTGGAGAAGTCGAGAACATCGTTGATGATCGCCAGCAGGTTATTGGCGGAACGCTCGATGGTGTGCAGGTGATCGCGCTGAGTCGGATTAAGCTCCGATTTGAGCGTCAGGCGGGTGAAGCCAATCACCCCGTTCAGCGGCGTACGCAGCTCGTGGGACATATTCGCCAGGAACTCCGATTTGATACGCGCCGCTTCCTGGGCGCGTTTCTTCGCCAGATCCAGCTCGACGTTCTGGATCTCCATCTGCTCTAAGGTTTCGCGCAGATCGGAGGTCGCCTGGTCGACATTGTGCTGCATCTCTTCGTGATAGGCCGCCAGCGACATTGCCATTGAGTTAATGCCGTTTTTCAGCATATCCAGCTCGCCGAGCATAAACCCTTCGACGCGGCTATCGAGCTGCCCGCGACGGATACGGTCGACGGTGTTCACCATATTGCGAATCGGGCTGGTGACGTCACGCATCAATCGCCAGCCGAAAATCAGCGCAATGCCGATACAGAACAGCATCATGACGCTGGAGATGAAAATTTCTTTGTACTGTTGCAGGCGCACTGACTTGAGATCCAACTCCAGCGCCACATATCCCAGTATATTATTACTGGCCTTGGCATCTGATATGGCCGATTCATCAGGTGAATAGCTTTCCGAGATAATGGGCGTACGCAGGATCATAATGTCGCCGCGTCGCACCACGCTCAGATGGCGCGGGAAAGGCGTACCGTCGGGGATTTTAAGCTCGCCGGGATCGAGATGAAAATTCGACGTGACAAACAGCCGGTTATTCTCGTCATAGACCGAAATGGCGCGCACGATTTCTGAATGCCGCCGATGCAAAACGCTGATTAACTGGCCGAGGGAATCACGGTTTTGCAGGTTCATGACGTATTCGCTGGAGACGGCCAACGGTTCGATGATGCTGGCTCCCGCATCTTCCAATTGACGCTGCAAGTCATTGTAACGGTGCACAACGAAGAAGATGCTCAGCAGCAAACCGATTAAAACGGTCGGGGCGAGGATCAAAATCATCATGCGCGCGCGCAGGCTGTAGTTGGTCATGGAGTTCCGTTATGGGACAATTAGAGTCATTATGTTTATTTGAGAAAATTCTCGGCAATGGCGCAATTCTACTCTGCAAAGCGACGCGTGACGACGCGTCAGATCATAACTGTTGATGTCACCGACCTTGACCCCTTCGGCCAGGGCGTTGCGCGTCATAATGGTAAGACGGTGTTTATCCCCGGATTATTACCCACTGAGCGTGCCGAAGTCACCCTGACGGAAGACAAGAACAAGTTTGCTCGCGGCAAAGTGAAGCGTCGCCTTAATGATAGCGCGGAACGCACTGTGCCCCGCTGCCCGCATTTTGGCGTGTGCGGCGGCTGTCAGCAGCAGCATGCCAGCGTTGCCCTGCAACAGCGCAGCAAAAGCATCGCGCTGGCACGCCTTATCAAGCATGACGTGAACGACATCATCGCCGGCGAGCCGTGGGGCTACCGCCGTCGCGCTCGTCTGAGCCTAAACTATCAACCGAAAACGCAAAAGCTGGAGATGGGTTTTCGCAAGAGCAGCGCCAGTGACATTGTCGACGTAAATCAGTGCCCCGTTTTGGTGCCCCGTCTTGAAGCATTGCTTCCGGACCTGCGCAACTGCCTGTCTGATCTACAGGGCGTGCGTTCGCTGGGGCATGTGGAACTGGTACTGGCCGATAACGGCCCGCTGATGGTGCTGCGTCACACTGCGCCACTTTCTGCCAAAGACCGCGAAAAACTGGAACGCTTTTCGCATTCTCACGAGCTGGCGCTTTTTCTTGCGCCACAAAGCGAGATACTTGAGCAGGTTACAGGTGAAGCTCCCTGGTATCTGTCGGACGGGCTACGCTTAACGTTCAGTCCGCGCGACTTCATTCAGGTAAACGACGGCGTAAATCAGCAGATGGTCGCCACCGCAATCGCGTGGCTGGATGTTCAGCCCGGTGACCGGGTACTGGATCTGTTTTGCGGGATGGGGAATTTCACCCTTCCGCTGGCAAAACGGGCGGCCAGCGTTGTCGGTGTAGAAGGCGTCGAGGCGCTGGTGGCAAAAGGGCAGGAAAATGCGCAGCGCAACGCGTTGCACAATGTGACATTTTTTCATGAAAATCTGGAAGAAGATGTCACCCGGCAGCCGTGGGCAAAGCACGGTTTCGATAAAATCCTGCTCGATCCGGCTCGCGCCGGTGCGCCTGGCGTAATGCAGCATATAATTAAACTCGCGCCAAAACGGGTGGTCTATGTTTCCTGTAACCCGGCCACGCTCGCCCGCGACAGCGAGGCTTTATTGGGCGCGGGTTACCAGATTCAGCGTCTGGCAATGCTGGACATGTTCCCGCACACTGGGCATCTGGAATCAATGGTGTTGTTCGAGCAGAACTAACGAATTTCGGCTTGTCGAATTCGACAGGCCCTTGTCCCTAAAGGAGAGGACGATGGTTGCGGTAAGAAGTGCACATCTCAATAAAGCTGGTGAGTTTGACCCACAAAAATGGATCGCAAGTCTGGGGATTTCCAGCCAGCAGTCGTGTGAACGCTTAACCGAAACCTGGGCCTATTGTCTGCGCACAACGCAGGGACATGCCGATGCCGAACTGCTGTTGTGGCGCGGCATTGAGATGGTCGAAATCCTCTCCATGCTCAACATGGATCTCGAAACGCTGCAGGCCGCGCTGCTCTTCCCGCTGGCAGATGCCGAAGTGGTGAGCGAAGACGTGCTGCGTGACAGCGTCGGTAAACCGGTTGTGGCGCTTATTCACGGCGTGCGCGATATGGCCGCCATCCGTCAGCTGAAAGCCGCTCAGACAGATTCCGTCTCCTCGGAACAGGTAGATAACGTTCGTCGCATGCTGCTCGCGATGGTGGATGATTTCCGCTGCGTGGTGATTAAGCTTGCCGAGCGCATCGCACACCTGCGTGAAGTGAAAGACGCGCCGGAAGATGAACGCGTGCTGGCAGCGAAAGAGTGTACCAATATCTACGCGCCCCTCGCGAACCGCTTAGGTATCGGCCAGCTGAAATGGGAGCTTGAAGATTACTGCTTCCGTTATCTGCACCCGGCAGAATACAAACGCATTGCCAAACTGCTGCACGAACGCCGTATCGATCGTGAACACTATATCGACGAGTTCGTGGGCGGATTGCGCCAGTCGATGAAAGAAGAGAATGTGCGGGCGGAGGTCTATGGTCGTCCGAAGCACATCTACAGCATCTGGCGCAAAATGCAGAAAAAACATCTCGCTTTTGACGAGTTGTTCGACGTGCGCGCAGTGCGCATCGTTGCCGATCGCCTGCAGGACTGCTACGCCGCGCTGGGGATAGTGCATACTCACTTCCGCCATCTGCCGGATGAATTCGACGACTACGTGGCGAACCCGAAACCGAACGGTTACCAGTCGATTCATACGGTAGTGCTCGGGCCGGGCGGTAAAACGGTCGAGATTCAGATTCGTACCAAACAGATGCATGAAGACGCCGAGCTGGGCGTCGCGGCGCACTGGAAATACAAAGAAGGCCCATCCAGCGGAACGCGCACTGGCCATGAAGACCGCATTGCATGGCTGCGTAAGCTGATTGCGTGGCAGGAAGAGATGGCCGACTCCGGCGAAATGCTCGACGAAGTGCGCAGCCAGGTCTTCGACGATCGGGTCTACGTCTTTACGCCAAAAGGCGACGTTGTCGATCTGCCTGCCGGGTCTACTCCCCTCGATTTTGCCTACCACATCCACAGCGACGTGGGGCATCGCTGCATCGGCGCGAAGATCGGCGGGCGCATCGTGCCCTTTACCTATCAGCTGCAGATGGGCGATCAGATTGAAATCATCACCCAGAAACAGCCAAACCCGAGCCGCGACTGGCTGAACCCGAACCTGGGGTATGTCACCACCAGCCGTGGACGCTCCAAAATTCACGCGTGGTTCCGTAAACAGGATCGCGACAAGAATATCCTGGCGGGTCGCCAGATCCTCGATGATGAGCTTGAGCATTTAGGCATTAGCATCAAAGAGGCGGAAAAACACCTGCTGCCGCGCTACAACTTCAATGAGCTTGATGAGCTGCTGGCAGCCATTGGCGGGGGCGATATTCGCCTCAACCAGATGGTGAACTTCCTGCAGTCTCAGTTTAACAAACCGAGCGCGGAAGAGCAGGATGCGGCGGCACTGAAGCAGCTTCAGCAGAAAACCTATACTCCGCAGCATCGCAGCAAAGACAATGGCCGCGTGGTAGTGGAGGGCGTCGGTAATCTGATGCACCACATCGCTCGCTGCTGCCAGCCAATACCTGGCGATGATATCGTGGGCTTTATCACTCAGGGGCGCGGGATCTCCATTCACCGCTCCGACTGCGAACAGCTGGCAGAACTGCAATCTCACGCACCAGAACGTATTGTGGATGCGGTGTGGGGCGAAAGCTATTCCGCGGGTTACTCGCTGGTGGTGCGTGTCACCGCCAACGATCGCAGCGGTTTGCTGCGCGATATCACTACCATCCTCGCCAACGAAAAGGTTAATGTCCTTGGCGTCGCCAGCCGCAGCGATACCCGTGAGCAGCTTGCGACTATCGATATGACTATCGAAATCTACAACCTGCAGGTGCTGGGGCGCGTGCTTGGCAAGCTGAATCAGGTGCCGGATGTGATTGACGCTCGACGTCTGCACGGCGGGTAAATTTACTCTTTGTTGGCCGGGTAACGCTTTGCTGTTAACCGGCTATCTTTACTTATCATGGATGTAAAAATGAACCAACTCGACCGCCTGCTCGGCATTATGAAACGTCTGCGTGACCCGGAAAACGGCTGTCCGTGGGACAAAGAGCAGACCTTCGCCACCATCGCCCCTTACACCCTCGAAGAAACCTATGAAGTGCTGGACGCTATCTCGCGCGAAGATTTTGACGATCTGCGCGGTGAACTGGGTGATCTCCTTTTCCAGGTGGTGTTTTATGCGCAGATGGCGCAGGAAGAGGGGCGCTTTGATTTTAATGATATCTGTGCCGCCATTAGCGACAAACTCGAACGTCGCCACCCGCATATTTTTGGCAACGCCACCGCTGGTAACAGCGAAGAAGTGCTGGTCCGTTGGGAGCAGATCAAAAGCGCTGAACGCGCTGAAAAAGCACAACACTCCGCGCTGGACGATATCCCATTAAGTCTGCCGTCCCTGATGCGTGCGCATAAAATTCAGAAGCGTTGTTCCGCCGTGGGCTTTGACTGGACCTCTCTTGGCCCGGTGCTCGACAAAGTGTACGAAGAGATCGACGAAGTGATGGATGAAGCTAAGCAGGCGGTGGTGGATGAAGCCCGCCTTGAAGAGGAGATGGGCGATCTGCTGTTTGCCACGGTCAACCTCTCGCGCCATTTGGGCGTCAAAGCCGAAACGGCGCTGCAAAAAGCCAACCTCAAATTCGAACGTCGCTTCCGCGAAGTCGAGCGGATTGTTGCGGCACGAGGCCTGGAAATGACCGGCGTGGACCTCGATTTGATGGAAGAGGTGTGGCAGGAAGTAAAACGCCAGGAACATGATCTCTAACGGATTTTTGCGATCAAGCGCAATTTGTGTGATTTTTTAAATGACAAGCGCTTGATTTGCGTCAAAAACATTTACCCAAAAGGGGCTATTTTCTCACTCCCTATGTTTGTCAAAGCCTGAGACAGGAGACGGAGAATGAAAGTTTGTGGCGCTCGCCGTGTTCGGGTATACTACTTTCCCGTCTTGGTTATTCCATCGTTCCAACCTAACTTCTCAGGTTCAGCATGACAACGAACTATATTTTTGTGACCGGCGGGGTTGTATCCTCTCTGGGTAAAGGCATTGCCGCAGCCTCTCTCGCGGCCATTCTTGAAGCCCGTGGCCTCAATGTGACTATGATGAAACTGGATCCGTACATCAACGTCGATCCAGGCACCATGAGCCCAATCCAGCACGGCGAAGTGTTCGTTACCGAAGACGGCGCTGAAACCGATTTGGACTTAGGTCACTACGAGCGCTTCATCCGTACTAAAATGAGTCGCCGCAACAACTTCACCACGGGTCGTATCTACTCTGACGTTCTGCGTAAAGAACGCCGTGGCGATTACTTAGGCGCAACCGTTCAGGTTATCCCGCATATCACCAACGCTATCAAAGAGCGCATCATCGCAGGTGGCGAAGGTCACGACGTTGTGCTGGTTGAAATTGGCGGTACCGTGGGTGATATCGAATCCCTGCCATTCCTGGAAGCGATTCGTCAGCTGGCGGTTGATATTGGTCGTGAACACGCGCTGTTCATGCACCTGACGCTGGTGCCATACATGGCGGCAGCCGGTGAAGTGAAAACCAAACCGACGCAGCACTCCGTGAAAGAATTGCTCTCTATCGGTATCCAGCCTGATATCCTGATCTGCCGCTCCGATCGTGCCGTTCCGGCCAACGAGCGCGCGAAAATTGCATTGTTCTGTAACGTCGCTGAAAAGGCTGTGATTTCTCTGAAAGACGTCGATTCCATTTATAAAATCCCGGGCCTGTTGAAATCACAGGGTCTGGACGATTATATTTGTAAACGATTCAGCTTGAACTGTCCGGAAGCTAATCTGTCAGAATGGGAACAGGTTATCTACGAAGAAGCTAATCCGGCAGGCGAAGTGACTATCGGTATGGTCGGCAAGTATATTGAACTGCCGGATGCCTATAAGTCAGTGATTGAAGCGCTGAAACACGGTGGTCTGAAGAACCGCGTAACCGTTAACATCAAGCTGATTGATTCGCAGGATGTTGAAACCCGCGGTGTCGAAATTCTGAAAGATCTGGATGCTATTCTGATCCCTGGCGGCTTCGGCTACCGCGGTGTTGAAGGCAAGATCGCTACCGCACGCTTTGCGCGTGAAAACAATATTCCTTACCTCGGCATTTGCCTGGGTATGCAGGTTGCGTTGATCGAGTTCGCTCGTAACGTAGTCGGGATGGAAAACGCGAACTCTACGGAATTTGTGCCAGACTGTAAGTACCCTGTTGTGGCGCTTATTACAGAATGGCGTGATGAAGACGGCAACGTCGAAGTCCGTACTGAGAAGAGCGATCTGGGTGGCACGATGCGTCTTGGCGCTCAGGCTTGCCAGGTGTCTGACGATAGTCTGGTTCGCAAAATGTATGGTGCGCCAACCATCACTGAACGCCATCGTCACCGCTACGAAGTCAACAATATGCTGTTGAAACAAATCGAAGCTGCGGGTCTGCGTATCGCGGGCCGCTCCGGGGATGATCAGTTAGTCGAGATCATTGAGGTGCCAAACCATCCGTGGTTCGTCGCCTGTCAATTCCACCCGGAATTTACTTCAACGCCGCGTGACGGACATCCGCTGTTTGCAGGCTTTGTGAAAGCCGCGAGCGAATACCAGAAGCGTCAGGCGAAGTAAAAAAAGTTAGAACGGCAACGCGTACCATCGGTACGCGTTGTTTGTCTGGAGTTTTAGTTTAACTTGTACTGAGGAAAATCTAATGTCCAAAATCGTTAAAGTCATCGGTCGTGAAATCATCGACTCCCGTGGTAACCCGACCGTTGAAGCCGAAGTTCACCTGGAAGGTGGTTTCGTCGGTATGGCAGCTGCTCCGTCAGGTGCTTCTACTGGTTCCCGCGAAGCGCTGGAACTGCGCGATGGCGACAAATCCCGTTTCCTGGGTAAAGGCGTAACCAAAGCTGTTGGCGCGGTTAACGGTCCTATCGCTCAGGCAATCCTTGGCAAAGACGCCAAAGACCAGGCTGGCATCGATAAAATCATGATCGACCTGGACGGTACTGAAAACAAATCTAACTTCGGTGCGAACGCAATCCTGGCTGTGTCTCTGGCTAACGCCAAAGCGGCTGCAGCGTCTAAAGGTCAGCCGCTGTATGAGCACATCGCTGAACTGAACGGCACCCCAGGCAAATACTCCATGCCAGTTCCGATGATGAACATCATCAACGGTGGTGAGCACGCGGACAACAACGTTGATATTCAGGAATTCATGATTCAGCCAGTTGGCGCGAAATCCCTGAAAGAAGCGGTTCGTATGGGTTCTGAAGTGTTCCATAACCTGGCTAAAGTTCTGAAAGCTAAAGGTATGAACACTGCTGTTGGTGACGAAGGTGGCTACGCGCCTAACCTGGGTTCTAACGCAGAAGCTCTGGCTGTTATCGCTGAAGCAGTAAAAGCAGCGGGCTACGAGCTGGGCACCGACATCACCCTGGCGATGGACTGTGCAGCATCTGAATTCTACAAAGACGGTAAATACGTTCTGGCTGGCGAAGGCAACAAAGCATTCTCCTCCGAAGAGTTCACTCACTTCCTGGAAGACCTGACCAAACAGTACCCAATCGTCTCTATCGAAGACGGTCTGGACGAATCTGACTGGGATGGTTTCGCATACCAGACTAAAGTTCTGGGCGACAAAATCCAGCTGGTTGGTGACGATCTGTTCGTAACCAACACCAAGATCCTGAAAGAAGGTATCGACAAAGGCATCGTTAACTCCATCCTGATCAAATTCAACCAGATCGGTTCTCTGACCGAAACTCTGGCTGCGATCAAAATGGCGAAAGACGCTGGCTACACTGCCGTTATCTCTCACCGTTCAGGCGAAACTGAAGACGCTACCATCGCTGACCTGGCTGTTGGTACCGCTGCAGGCCAGATCAAAACAGGTTCTATGAGCCGTTCTGATCGCGTAGCTAAATACAACCAGCTGATTCGTATCGAAGAAGCACTGGGCGAAAAAGCTCCGTACAACGGTCGTAAAGAGATCAAAGGTCAGTAATCTACTGAGCTTTCACTCTTAAGAAAAAACCCGCTTCGGCGGGTTTTTTTATGTCTGATTTACAGCAGTAAGGGGAGGGTGGCACTGGCCGTCTGCTGACTGACATCGCCATAGTGATCGTCAAGGGTAATCAGACTGGTTGCCAGCAGTTCCACCAGCAGCATCACACCCACTTTGGCATTTAACGCCCCGGCACTCAGCGGCCCTTCCGGTTTCGCTGCCACCAGCAGCATTTCGCTTATCGATGCCAGCGGGCTGCGCGGCGTGTTGCTTAGCGCCAGCACTTTAGCTCCACGCTTACGCGCCAGCTTTACCACATGCAGTAAGTCACGCGTCGAACCAGAACTTGAAATCGCCACCACCAGATCGTCCTGAGTGAGCGTCGTCGCGTTCATTGACGCCCGATGCATATCGCTGAACAGTTGCACCGGTTTCCCCAGCCGCAATAATTTGTAGTGCAGATAATCTCCGATAATGGCGCTGGCCGCGACGCCATAAATGTAGACTGAACGCGACTGATGCAGCGCCTGCGCCGCCTTCAGCAGTACCTCTCTGTCGAGCAACTGGGCGGTATCGCGCAGCGCCTGCACCGACTCTTCCACCACCTCATCGATCTCATCGCCTTTTCTGGCAGGTGCCTGGATCCGCTGTACATCCAGCGCCAGCGCCATTTTGAATTCCGTATATCCCTTACAGCCCAGCGCGCGGCATAAGCGCGTCACGCTCGCCTCACTGGTTTCACTTTCGCGCGCCAGTTCGGTGATCGTCAGATAAAGCACTTTCGCGGGATCGTTTAAGACGAACTCTCCCAGTTTTTGCTGAGTGGGGCTGTATCCCGAGACGCTCTGGCGCAGCCTCAGCAGCAGATTTTCATTTTCTGACATGCAAGATCCTTAATGCGTTTCTCTGGGGCTAGTGTGGCGGAAAGCGGGGGAGAGATGCCAGTCATTTTAAAAAAGTATGATCCGCTTCCCGATCTTTGGTGATAATTTTCGGTTTATATAATTTATGTGGTAAAAATTTTCATCATTACTCGGGGGAAGTGAAAATATGATGCAGATGTTTAGTGGTGCCTCTTCAGGGGCGTGGTTTGAAAAGGCGCAGCGGTTCGGTAAATCGTTCATGCTGCCGATAGCGGTATTGCCCGCGGCGGGCTTGCTGCTGGGAATTGGCGGGGCGTTGTCCAACCCCAATACGCTGACGGCATATCCGTTCCTGGATGTCGGCTGGCTTCAGGCCATCTTTACCATCATGAGTAGCGCCGGATCGATTGTCTTTGCCAACCTCTCGGTGCTGTTTGCGGTGGGTGTTGCGGTCGGGCTGGCGAAAACGGATAAAGGCACCGCCGGGCTTGCGGCGCTGCTCGCATTCCTGGTGATGAATGCCACCATCAATGCGCTGCTGATCCTCACCGGCACGCTGGCCCATGAAAATCCCGGCGCGGTGGGGCAGGGGATGACGCTCGGGATCCAGACGCTGGAAACCGGCGTCTTTGGCGGCGTGGTGATTGGCCTGGTGACCTGCACGCTACACCATCGCTTTAATAAAATCGCTCTGCCGCAGTTCCTCGGCTTCTTCGGCGGCTCTCGCTTTGTGCCGATTATTAGTTCGCTGGCGGCGATTGTGGTCGGTGCGCTGATGACGGTTGTGTGGCCTCATTTCCAGAAAATGATATTTGGTCTGGGCGGGTTGGTGGACGCGACGGGTTATCTCGGCACGTTTTTGTACGGTTTTATCCTGCGCATGCTCGGCCCGTTTGGTCTGCACCATATCTTCTATCTGCCGTTCTGGACAACCGCACTGGGCGGGAGCGAAATCGTCAATGGCCAACTGGTGGAAGGCACGCAGCGCATCTTCTTTGCGCAGCTCGCCGATCCGAATACCCAGCAGTTTTATATCGGCACCTCGCGCTTCATGTCCGGGCGCTTTATTACCATGATGTTCGGCCTGCTGGGTGCCTGTCTGGCGATGTACCACACGGCTAAACCGGAGAACAAAAAGCGCGTGGCCGGGCTGCTGCTCTCGGCGGCGTTGACCTCCTTCCTGACCGGGATCACCGAGCCGATTGAGTTCTCATTCCTGTTTGTCGCGCCGGTGTTATACGTCATCCATGCCTTCTTTGATGGGCTGGCGTTTATGATCGCCCATATTCTGCACATCACCATTGGGCAGACCTTCTCGGGCGGTTTTATCGATTTCATCCTGTTTGGCGTTCTGCAGGGCGAAGCCAAAACCCACTGGATGTACGTCCCGCTGGTCGGCGTTCCGTGGTTCTTCCTTTACTACTTCACCTTCCGTTACCTGATAAACCGTTTCCGGTTCGCCACGCCTGGCCGTGAGAAAGAGGCCGTGGTTGAGAGTGAGCTTCCACAAAGCGAACGCGCAGCGGCGGTGATTGCAGGATTAGGCGGTCGGGAAAATCTGGAAGAGGTGGACTGCTGCGCCACACGTCTGCGCGTCACCGTGAAGGACGGCGGTAAGGTCAACGAAGCGGCGCTAAAAGCGACCGGCGCGCGCGGGGTGATTGTACGCGGAAACGGCGTTCAGGTGATTTACGGTCCGCACGTCACCATCATTAAAAACGAAGTCGAAGAGAGTTTAGCGTAATGAAAACGATACTGGATGTATTGAAAGGCAAATTGATCGTCTCCTGTCAGGCACTGGAAAATGAACCGCTGCACAGCCCGTTTATCATGTCTCGCATGGCGCTGGCGGCGGCGCAGGGTGGGGCGGTCGCTATTCGTGCCAACAGCGTGGTGGATATCGCGGCAATTCAGGCGAGTGTCTCTTTACCGGTGATAGGCATCATTAAGCGTGATTATCCGGACAGTGAGGTGTTTATCACCGCCACCATGAAAGAGATCGACGAACTGATGACGGTGACACCGGAAATTATCGCCCTCGACGCCACCGCGCGCCCGCGTCCGAACGGAGAGACGCTGGCCGATCTCGTCGCACAGATTCGTGCGCGTTATCCCTCTCTGCTGCTGATGGCGGATATCGCCACCGTTGCCGAGGCCAAAACGGCGCAGGATTTGGGCTTCGACTGCGTGGGCACCACCCTTCACGGCTACACGGCGCAGACGGCAGGTCAGTCTCTGCCGGATAATGACTGCGCCTTTTTACGCGACGTCCTTGCGGCAGTGACGGTGCCGGTGGTGGCCGAAGGGAATGTCGACACGCCAGAACGGGCCGCACGATGCCTGGCCCTGGGCGCGCATACCGTGGTGGTAGGTGGTGCAATCACCCGTCCTCAGCAGATTACGGCGCGCTTTGTGGCGGCGATTGAGGCGTAAAGCACCGATCGGGCATGATACTTAGGCGGGGATCTGCGATACTTAACGTTTATCCCCTTAACTGAGATGACTATGCAGTACCCGATTAACGAGATGTTCCAGACCCTGCAAGGCGAGGGTTACTTCACCGGCGTTCCTGCTATTTTTATTCGTTTACAGGGATGCCCGGTCGGCTGTGCCTGGTGTGATACCAAACATACGTGGGATAAACTCGCAGATCGGGAAGTGTCGCTGTTTAGTATTCTGGCAAAAACCAAAGAGAGCGATAAATGGGGTGCCGGGAGTGCCGAAGATCTGCTGGCGATCATTGGCCGTCAGGGTTGGACCGCGCGCCACATCGTGATTACCGGTGGTGAACCCTGCATCCACGATTTAATGCCGCTCACGGAGCTGCTGGAGAAGAACGGCTACAGCTGCCAGATCGAAACCAGCGGTACCCATGAAGTCAGATGCTCGCACTCGACCTGGGTGACCGTATCGCCCAAAGTGAATATGCGCGGTGGATATGACGTGCTCTCTCAGGCGCTTGAGCGCGCGGATGAGATTAAACACCCGGTAGGGCGCGTGCGTGACATTGAAGCGCTGGATGAACTGCTGGCGACGTTGACGGATGAAAAGCAGCGCATTATCGCCCTGCAGCCAATCAGTCAGAAAGAGGACGCCACCCGGCTATGCATCGAAACCTGTATCGCGCGCAACTGGCGTTTGTCGATGCAAACGCATAAGTATCTGAATATTGCCTGATATAAAAAAGCCCGGATATCCGGGCTTTTTTGTCTTATTCGCCGCGATAAACGCAGCCCGCTGTACAGGTCTCTTTGATCATCACCGAGCTTAGCAGGGGGACCAGCGGCTTCATCTGATCCCAGATCCATTTCGCCAGCACTTCGCTGGTTGGATTTTCAAGCCCCGGAATATCGTTCAGGTAGTAGTGATCCAGACGATCGTAGGTCGGCTTGAAGGCGGCTTTCAGCTCGGAAAAGTCCATGATCCAGCCAGTATGCGGATCGACTTCACCGGTAATTTCAAGACGCACCATGAACGAGTGTCCGTGCAGACGACCGCATTTATGTCCCTCAGGAACGTGCGGCAGGCGATGGGCGGCTTCGAAGATGAAATCTTTAAACAGTGTGGTGGACATCATGTGCTCTCAGTAATACGAATGCGGAAAAAACCGCCGCATAGTACCGGAAAGACCCTTTTTTAGCATTAACTAAAACGGCCCTTGTCCCGGATGAGAGATTTTCTCATCGCTTATGCACATTAAATTTAAGAAATTCAGTGGCTTGCTTTATCGGTTTTAATGTTAAGAACCATGACTAAAAGCGGTTAGTTCTTTTGGTTATTTATTATTTCCATCCCTTCTTTAATTGTTATTATCCCCGCCGTTAACCTTATCTCTAGTTTGGTCTTTTTGCATAAATTCCGCTTTGCTACTGGAACATAACAACGCATGACAACACAGGCCCCACCTTCGAATTTGCTTCCCCTGAACCCGGAGCAACTGGCGCGCCTCCAGGCGGCCACCACCGATTTTTCACCTGTTCAGCTTGCCTGGGTCTCCGGCTATTTCTGGGGGATGCTCAATCAACAACCTGGGGCTGTTGTCACCGCAGCGCCTGCCGCCGTTGAAATCCCGGCGATTACACTTATCTCTGCCTCGCAGACCGGCAACGCCCGGCGCGTGGCGGAAGCACTGCGCGACGATCTGCTGGCCGCCCAACTGAACGTGAACCTGGTCAACGCCGGGGATTATAAATTCAAACAAATCGCGTCAGAAAAACTGTTGGTTGTGGTTGCCTCCACGCAGGGCGAAGGCGAACCGGCCGAAGAAGCGGTCGCGTTGCATAAATTCCTGTTCTCGAAAAAAGCGCCAAAACTCGATGGCACCGCATTCGCCGTCTTTGGCCTTGGCGATACCTCGTATGAGTTCTTCTGCCAGTCCGGCAAAGATTTTGACAATAAGCTCGCGGAACTGGGCGCTGAGCGCCTGCTGGATCGCGTCGACGCTGACGTTGAATACCAGCCTGCCGCCGCTGAATGGCGCGCACGCATTGTGGAAGTGCTGAAAGCTCGCGTGCCGAAAGACTCCCCGGCGCAGGCCGTTGCAACGGCATCGGGTGCGGTTAACCAGGTACTGACCAGCCCTTATACCAAAGAAGAACCGCTGACGGCGAGCCTGTCTGTTAACCAGAAAATCACCGGCCGCGACTCCGAAAAAGATGTGCGCCACATCGAAATCGATCTGGGTGATTCCGGTTTACGCTACCAGCCCGGCGATGCGCTCGGCGTCTGGTATCAGAACGATCCGCTGCTGGTCAAAGAGCTGGTGGAGCTGCTGTGGCTGAAAGGCACTGAAACTGTCACCGTGGACGGCAAATCCCTGCCGCTCTCCGAGGCGCTGCAGTGGCACTTTGAACTGACGGTCAATACCGCCAATATCGTTGAGAACTACGCCACGCTGACGCGCAGCGAAACCCTGCTGCCATTAGTGGGCGATAAAGCCAAACTGCAGCAGTACGCCGCGACCACGCCGATTGTGGATATGGTACGTTTCGCGCCCGCGCAGCTGGATGCAGAGGCGCTCATCGGCCTGCTGCGTCCGCTGACGCCGCGCCTCTACTCGATCGCCTCGTCACAGGCCGAAGTGGAAAGCGAAGTGCACATCACCGTCGGCGCGGTACGTTATGAAATCGAAGGCCGCGCCCGCGCGGGTGGGGCATCCAGTTTCCTCGCCGATCGCGTGGAAGAAGAGGGCGAAGTGCGTGTGTTCATCGAGCACAACGACAACTTCCGCCTCCCGGCCAACCCGGAAACGCCGGTGATCATGATTGGTCCTGGCACCGGCATCGCCCCGTTCCGCGCCTTCCTTCAGCAGCGCGCGGCAGATGAAGCCCCAGGCAAAAACTGGCTGTTCTTCGGCAATCCGCACTTTACCGAAGATTTCCTTTACCAGGTTGAGTGGCAACGCTACGTCAAAGAGGGCGTGCTGAACCGTATCGATCTGGCCTGGTCCCGTGACCAGCAACAAAAAATATACGTACAAGACAAACTGCGCGAACAGGGCGCAGAGCTGTGGCGCTGGATCAATGACGGTGCCCACCTTTATGTCTGTGGCGACGCAAATCGCATGGCGAAAGACGTCGAGCAGGCTTTGCTGGAAGTGATTGCCGAATTCGGTGGTATGGATGCCGAAACGGCGGACGAATTTTTAAGTGAGCTGCGCGTAGAGCGCCGTTATCAGCGAGATGTCTACTAATGAGCGAAAAACACCCTGGCCCACTGGTGGTCGAAGGCAAACTGACGGACGCCGAGCGCATGAAGGTAGAGAGCAACTACCTGCGCGGCACCATTGCCGAAGATTTAAATGACGGTCTGACCGGCGGTTTCAACGGCGACAACTTCCTGCTGATCCGCTTCCACGGCATGTACCAGCAGGACGACCGCGATATTCGCGCCGAACGTGCTGAGCAAAAGCTGGAGCCGCGTCACGCGATGCTGCTGCGCTGTCGTCTGCCGGGTGGGGTGATCACCACCCAACAGTGGCAGGCGATTGATAAATTTGCTCATGACAACACGATCTACGGCAGCATTCGTCTGACCAACCGTCAGACCTTCCAGTTCCACGGCATTCTGAAGAAGAATGTGAAGCCGGTTCACCAGATGCTGCACTCCGTGGGCCTGGACGCGCTGGCGACCGCCAACGACATGAACCGTAACGTGCTTTGCACCTCGAACCCGTTCGAGTCTGAGCTGCATGCGGAAGCTTACGAATGGGCGAAAAAGATCTCAGAGCATCTGCTGCCGCGCACCCGTGCCTATGCAGAGATCTGGCTCGATCAGGAAAAGGTCGCGACCACTGACGAGGAGCCGATCCTCGGCCAGACCTATCTGCCACGTAAATTCAAAACGACCGTGGTGATCCCGCCGCAGAACGATATCGATCTTCACGCCAACGACATGAACTTCGTGGCGATTGCCGAGAACGGAAAACTGGTGGGCTTTAACCTGCTGGTGGGCGGTGGTCTGTCGATTGAGCACGGCAACAAGAAAACCTACGCCCGCACGGCGAGCGAGTTTGGTTATCTGCCGCTGGAGCACACCCTGGCGGTGGCGGAAGCGGTAGTCACGACCCAGCGCGACTGGGGCAACCGTACGGATCGTAAAAACGCGAAGACCAAATACACCCTTGAGCGCGTCGGCGTTGAGACGTTTAAAGCGGAAGTGGAGCGTCGCGCAGGGATCAAATTTGAGCCAATCCGCCCGTATGAGTTCACCGGTCGCGGCGATCGCATCGGCTGGGTAAAAGGCATCGACAATAAATGGCACCTGACGCTGTTTATCGAGAATGGCCGTATTCTGGATTATCCAGGCCGTCCGCTGAAAACCGGTTTGCTGGAAATTGCTAAGATCCATAAAGGCGAGTTCCGCATCACCGCGAACCAGAACCTGATCATTGCCGGCGTGCCGGAAAGTCAGAAAGCGAAGATCGAGAAGCTGGCGCGCGAGCATACGCTGATGGATGCGGTTAAACCGCAGCGTGAAAACTCTATGGCCTGCGTCTCCTTCCCGACCTGTCCGCTGGCGATGGCTGAGGCCGAACGCTTCCTGCCCTCTTTCACCGACAAAGTGGAAGCGGTGCTGGAGAAACACGGCATCGGCGACGAACACATTGTGATGCGAGTGACGGGCTGCCCGAACGGCTGTGGCCGCGCGATGCTGGCGGAGCTGGGGCTGGTGGGTAAAGCGCCGGGCCGCTACAACGTCCATCTTGGCGGGAATCGCAGCGGGACGCGCATTCCCCGTATGTATCGCGAAAACATTACCGAGCCGGAAATTCTCGATTCCATCGATGAACTGGTCGGACGCTGGGCGAAAGAGCGCGAAGCGGGTGAAGGCTTCGGCGACTTTACCGTACGCGCGGGCATTATTCGCCCGGTGCTCGATCCAGCGCGAGATTTCTGGGAGTAATCCTGATCGCCCGGTGGCGCGCGCCTGATAAGCGAAGCGCCATGAGGCAAGGCAAACAGTGAGGAACTTATGTCCAGACTCGATCTAAACGCCCTTAACGATCTGCCCAAAGTGGAACGTATCCTGGCGCTGGCGGAAACGAACGCCATGCTTGAAAAACGCGATGCGCAGGGCCGTGTCGCGTGGGCGCTGGAAAATTTGCCGGGCGACTATGTGCTCTCGTCGAGCTTTGGCATTCAGGCGGCGGTGAGTTTGCATCTGGTGAATCAGATCCGCCCGGACATTCCGGTGATCCTCACCGATACCGGCTATCTGTTTCCGGAAACCTATCAGTTTATTGATGAGCTGACGGATAAACTCCAGCTGAATCTTAAGGTCTATCGCGCGGAGCAGAGCGCAGCGTGGCAGGAAGCGCGCTACGGCAAACTGTGGGAGCAAGGTGTTGAGGGCATTGAGAAATACAATGAGATCAACAAAGTCGAGCCGATGAACCGGGCGCTCAGTGAGCTGAATGCGAAAACCTGGTTTGCCGGCCTGCGCCGCGAGCAGTCCGGCAGCCGGGCCAGTCTGCCGGTACTTGGGATCCAGCGCGGCGTATTTAAAGTCCTGCCGATTATCGACTGGGATAACCGCACCGTTTATCAGTATCTGCAGCAGCACGGGCTGAAATACCATCCCCTGTGGGATCAGGGCTACCTGTCGGTGGGCGACACCCACACCACCCGCAAATGGGAGCCAGGAATGGCGGAAGAAGAGACGCGATTCTTTGGGCTTAAGCGTGAGTGCGGGTTGCACGAAGGCTGATTCACCGGTCCGCTGTCATATGCCTCTGCTTGTCACGAGCAGGGGCTTTTTTTATTGCGAGACGCATTCCGTAAAGGATGACTGCGTGCAGAGGAGACGTCAGAATCCTTATAAATAGGTGCTGAGGGGGATTGTTACTGACTTATTTCTCCACGCAGACGTCTGATATCACGTTGCGGTGCCTCGCCAAACTCCCTGCTGTACTCGCGGCTAAACGGGGACGCACTCTCATAGCCCACTTTTACCGCCGCCCCCCTTATGCCTGAAACATAAAAAAACCCGCTCAAGGCGGGTTTTTTTATCACGTTAACTTATCTGCTCAGGCTGATGCCGTCATCGCTGTCGTAAGTATTCGTGTCATTATCAGCTATTACAGCGTGATAACGTTGGCAGCTGCAGGACCTTTGGCACCATTCTCAATTGAGAACTCAACCTTCTGCCCTTCATCTAGTGTTTTGTAATCGTTGCTCTGGATAGCAGAAAAATGTACGAAGACATCTTTGCTACCATCTTCTGGCGAAATGAAGCCGAAGCCTTTTTCAGAGTTAAACCATTTTACTAAACCAGTCATTTTATTAGACATATTTACTTCCTTAAATTTTCTTGAGCCACACATGGTGGCAAACATGGCCTGCTTGCAGATGAGGACTTATTGGGCACTTAGGAGGAGGCTCATGCAGAAGAGTATCTAAGGAACACGCTTGAAATGAGGACTGCTTTACTAAAACTGCTTTCATAAGGTCTGTATGCCAAACCGATGACGCATAGTGGTCTGATATGACTTGATAAGCAAGATTATTTTTGTCAGCAATCTGTTGGGGAAATTTACAATTCAACGGGGCAGTCATCTTAAAAGCCCTGACCATTGCAGCCAGGGCTTTTAAGATACTACAGACTTCTGATTTAACATTAATGGGCTTAATAAAGTGATACTGCTATTTATACTGCTTTCAAATATACCCGTTCACTACAGATAATATTTGGCATTAATACTAAAAAATCTCCCACTATTTATTGTACCAATCTACCCAAAACGTCCGCTGCACGTCCTGAAACATTCGACACGTTTAATGGCTTAAGTAGGGGCGGTTTTCGTGCTTCGAGCGCCAGCAACTCTTTCTCTTCATCGTAACGGCTTGTGATCGTCCAGCAGCGGTAAATGACTCTTTTCACACATAACATCCTCGGGAGAGTGTATGAAGGCTGTTAATCCATCAAAGTTATTGCTGAGGCACAAAAGTCAGCAACCAGGTGAATCGAAGATACGGTTGCAGAATTGATTTTTTAGATAGGCAGGAAACAAAAAGCCCGTACATCACATGGACTCTTTCTTCAATGCCTCGACTATTCCGTCCAGCTTTTTTGGGGGCAGTATATGACCACTTGCCCCCATTCTTTCGCTTTCCGTTTACGCTTTACCCGCTTTCGTCAACTCTTTCACCAGCGGCAGCATCACTTTCACCACGTCACGGCTGCGGTGCTCAATGCGCTGAGGCAGCACTTTATCAATGTGCTGCTGGTTATCCAGTCTCACATCGTGCCAACTGGTGCCATCCGGGAAGGCTTTCGATTTAGCGCGCTGCTGATAGCCGTTTTTGTCCCCTAAGTTCCAGTTCGTCGCCTCGACGTACAGCACGGGAATGCCTGCTTTATCAAATACTTCGCCGTCGCTACAGCAGCCGGTGCCTTTTGGGTAAGCCGGATTGCGCCCGGGATTGACTGCCGCCAGAATACCGTGGCTGCGGGCAATGGCCAGCGCGCGGTCGCGCGTCAGTTTGCGTACAGAGTTGGGGGTGCTTTTGCCGCTGTTGAAATAGAGCTTATCGCCGACGATCAGATTATCGAGATTGATCACCAGCAGGGTATTTTTCTTTTCCGCCGCGCTCATGCGGTTGAGCAGGTTCTCCGCCCCGAGTTTGCCTTCCTCTTCGCCGCTGGTGGCGACAAAGCGGATCCCGTACTGGGTCGGAACATCTTTCATGCGTTCGGCCAGCTCCAGCATCACGCCAAGGCCTGCCGCATTATCGTCGATACCCTGAAGGGTCAGGCCGCCGAGATTATTATCAATGTCCGCATCGCTCTGGGGGGCGAAGGTATCGAGATGCGCCATAATAATAATTTGCTGCGCCGATTTGCCTTCGTGGGCCGCGATAACCGTACTGCCGGTCACGTTGTGCCAGTTTTTGCTGTTATTGCGCGACGTAAAAATGTAGCGGCTGTGGAAGGCCCGAATGTCGTTCTGGTAGCCCATCTGTGCAAACTGCTGGCGCAGATAGTCTGCCGACAGCATCTCTGCAGGCGTGCCTGTCATTCGTCCTGGAAATACCGTGGCAATATGGCGCGCCTGAGTGGATGCGATTTCACCCAAAGGTTGAGTGGTTGCCTGAGCCGGGAGGATACAGCAAACGCCGATCGCCAGGGCAGCGATACGGTGGCGCATTGCGCAAAACATAGTGAGTCCTTAAAAAATCGAACAAAATTTTAACCTGCCTAGTATGAAACTGTGACGGCGCTTACACAATTTCATTTGCTCTTAAATGCCCGTTATTTCGCAGGTTAAGCACTTTTTGATATTAGCTTTCTCAACTCGTTATTCCATTGAGTAACTACTCATTCCAATTCGTAATTTCATTCACTCTAAGCCGCCCCCTATAGTCCCACTATTCCTGTTGTTGAGACGAGTTACCGCATCGTGGACTATCTGCCGCTGTTTGCTTTATTGAAAGACCGTCCGGTGCTGATTGTCGGGACGGGCGAAATCGCCGATCGCAAAATCGCTTTTTTACAGCGGGCCGGCGCGCAGGTGCAGATTGTTACGGGGTCAGAATTCGATGAGTCACAGCTTGATCAGGTGGTACTGGCCATCGCGGCGACGGACGATCCGGCGCTGAATCGTCGGGTGTTTGAGGCGGCCAATGCCCGTCATCGGCTGGTGAACGTGGTGGATGATCAGCCCTTGTGCTCGTTTATCTTCCCGTCGATTGTCGACCGTTCCCCGCTGCTGATTGCAATCTCATCCGGCGGCAACGCGCCCGTGCTGGCGCGCATGCTGCGTGAAAAGCTGGAAGCGTTATTACCTGTAAGCCTCGGGCGTATGGCTGAAGTGGCGGGGGGCTTTCGTGAACGACTGAAAGCGTACCGTACCACCACCGCCGATCGCCGTCGTTTTTGGGAGAAAGCCTTTCGCGGGCGTTTTGCCAGCCTGATGGCGGCGGGAAACGAACAGGCCGCCAAACGCGAACTGGAGGACTCCCTTCACGCTTCACATCAGCAGCAGGGCGAAATTATTTTAGTCGGTGCCGGGCCGGGTGACGCCGGGCTGCTGACGCTGCGCGGTCTGCAGGTTATTCAGCAGGCCGACGTGGTCTTTTACGATCATCTGGTAAGCGACGAGGTGCGTGAGCTTATCCGTCGCGATGCCGAGCAGATCTGCGTTGGCAAACGCGCGGGCGAACACTCACTGGCGCAGCATGAGACCAATCAGATGCTGATTGATGCCGCGAAAGCCGGGAAATCCGTGGTACGCCTCAAAGGCGGAGACCCGTTTATTTTCGGGCGCGGCGGCGAAGAGTTGCAGGCAGCCGCGCAGGCGGGCGTGCCGTTTCAGGTGGTCCCGGGTATCACGGCGGCATCGGCGGTCACCGCCTACGCCGGTATCCCGCTCACTCACCGCGACTATGCCCAGAGCGTCACCTTCGTTACCGGACACTACAAAGCAGACAGCGCGCCGTTTGACTGGGCCCAGCTGGCGCAAAGCCGTCAGACGCTGGCGATCTATATGGGCACTCTGAAAGCCGCTGACATCAGCGAACAGTTGATTCGTCATGGGCGCGATAAAGCAACGCCGGTGGCAGTGATTTCACGCGGGACACGCGTCGACCAGCACGTCGCGACCGGAACCTTACAACAACTTGCAAACCTGGCGAAAAATGCCCCCATGCCCGCCCTGATTGTGGTGGGAGAGGTGGTGGAGCTGCATCAGACGCTCGCCTGGTTTCAACACAACCAACAGCAGGAGGGATTCAACTCTTCTGTGGTGAATCTGGCTTAAGGAATGGTTATGGACCAAAAACGACTTACCCACCTGCGGCAACTTGAAGCGGAAAGCATCCATATTATCCGCGAGGTGGCTGCCGAATTTTCGAACCCGGTGATGATGTACTCGATCGGGAAGGATTCCAGCGTCATGCTGCATCTGGCGCGTAAAGCGTTTTATCCGGGCACTTTGCCGTTCCCGCTACTGCACGTGGATACCGGCTGGAAATTCCGCGAAATGTACGAGTTCCGCGACCGTACCGCCAAAGCCTACGGCTGCGAACTGCTGGTGCACAAAAACCCGGAAGGGGTGGCGATGGGCATCAATCCGTTCGTCCACGGCAGCGCGAAACACACGGATATCATGAAAACCGAAGGGCTGAAGCAGGCTCTGAACAAATACGGTTTTGATGCGGCCTTCGGCGGCGCGCGCCGTGACGAAGAGAAATCCCGCGCCAAAGAGCGAATCTATTCTTTCCGCGACCGCTTCCACCGCTGGGACCCGAAAAACCAGCGCCCGGAGCTGTGGCACAACTACAACGGCCAGATTAATAAAGGCGAAAGCATCCGCGTCTTCCCGCTCTCCAACTGGACCGAGCTGGATATCTGGCAGTATATCTATCTGGAAAATATCGAAATCGTTCCGCTGTATCTGGCGGCAGAGCGTCCGGTGCTTGAACGCGACGGGATGCTGATGATGATCGACGACGATCGTATCGATTTGCAGCCGGGCGAAGTGATCAAAAAACAGATGGTCCGCTTCCGTACGCTGGGCTGCTGGCCGTTGACGGGCGCTGTGGAATCAAACGCGCAGACGCTGCCGGAGATCATCGAAGAGATGCTGGTCTCCACCACCAGTGAGCGACAGGGGCGCATGATTGACCGCGACCAGGCAGGCTCAATGGAGCTGAAGAAACGTCAGGGTTATTTCTAAGGAGCCGCCATGAACACCACTATTGCACAACAAATTGCTGATGAAGGCGGCGTGGAAGCTTACCTGCACGCCCAGCAGCACAAAAGCCTGCTGCGCTTTCTGACCTGCGGCAGCGTCGATGACGGGAAAAGCACCCTGATTGGCCGACTGCTGCATGACACGCGTCAGATTTACGAAGACCAGCTCTCCTCCCTGCACAATGACAGCAAACGTCACGGCACCCAGGGCGAAAAACTCGATCTGGCGCTGCTGGTGGATGGCCTGCAGGCAGAACGTGAGCAGGGAATTACCATCGACGTGGCGTACCGCTATTTCTCTACCGAGAAGCGCAAATTCATCATCGCCGACACCCCAGGGCATGAGCAGTACACCCGTAACATGGCCACGGGCGCCTCGACCTGTGAGCTGGCGATCCTGCTGATGGACGCGCGCAAAGGCGTGCTCGATCAGACCCGTCGCCACAGCTTTATCTCCACGCTGCTCGGCATCAAACACCTGGTGGTGGCAGTCAACAAAATGGATCTGGTGAATTTCAGCGAAGAGAAATTCGAGGAAATCCGCCAGAGCTATCTGACTTTCGCCGCGCAGCTGCCGGGCAATCTGGATATTCGCTTTGTGCCGCTCTCCGCACTGGAGGGCGATAACGTGGCCTCCCAGAGCGTTAACATGCCGTGGTACAGCGGCCCGACGCTGCTGGAAGTGCTGGAAACCGTTGAAATTCAACGCCCCGTGGAAAGCCAGCCGATGCGCTTCCCGGTGCAATATGTCAACCGTCCAAACCTCGATTTCCGTGGCTTCTCCGGGACGATTGCTTCCGGCGTGGTGAAGGTTGGTCAGCGCGTGAAAGCGCTGCCGTCCGGTGTGGAATCGACCATTGCCCGTATCGTCACCTTCGACGGCGATTTGCCGGAAGCGGGTGCGGGCGAAGCGGTGACTCTGGTACTGAAGGACGAGATTGATATTAGCCGCGGTGATTTGCTGCTGGATGCGCAGGAGAGCGTGCCGGCCGTGCAAAGCGCGTCCCTGGACGTGGTGTGGATGGCAGAGCAACCGCTGACGGCGGGCCAAAGCTATGATATCAAAATCGCGGGCAAGAAAACCCGTGCGCGCGTCGATAGCATTCACTATCAGGTGGACATCAACAATCTGGCGCAGCACCAGGTTTCAGAATTGCCGCTGAATGGCATTGGTCTGGTGGATCTCACTTTTGATGAGCCACTGGTGCTCGACAAATATCAGCAAAACCCGGTAACGGGCGGCCTGATCTTTATCGACAGACTGACTAACGTCACCGTGGGTGCCGGTATGGTGCGCGAGCCGCACGAGCAGGCAACCGCAGCGCCTTCTGAATTCAGCGCCTTTGAGCTGGAGCTGAACGCGCTGGTCCGCAAACACTTCCCGCACTGGGGCGCACGCGATTTGCTGGGAGGAAAATAATGGCGCAGCACGATGAGAACGTCGTCTGGCATCCTCATCCGGTAACCGTTGCCGCGCGCGAACAACTCCACGGTCATCGTGGGGTTGTGCTGTGGTTTACCGGGCTGTCTGGCTCCGGTAAATCCACCGTGGCCGGGGCGCTGGAAGAGGCGCTGCATCAGCAGGGCGTCAGTACCTATCTGCTCGATGGCGACAACGTGCGCCACGGCCTGTGCAGCGATTTGGGATTTAGCGATGACGATCGTAAAGAGAACATTCGCCGCGTAGGGGAAGTGGCGAGCCTGATGGCTGATGCAGGGCTGGTGGTATTAACCGCCTTTATCTCGCCACATCGCGCCGAGCGACAGATGGTGCGCGAGCGCGTGGGTCACGAGCGGTTTATCGAAGTGTTTGTCGATACGCCGCTTGCGGTGTGCGAAGCGCGCGATCCGAAAGGGCTTTATAAAAAGGCCCGTGCGGGTGAGCTGCGTAATTTCACCGGCATTGACTCGGTTTACGAAGCCCCTGAATCACCAGAGATTCACCTGGAAGGTCAACAATTGGTAACAAATTTAGTAGGCCAATTATTAGACCTGCTCAGACAGGGCGATATTATCAGATCCTGAGACGGTATCGAACGGATAGCTCGCTGCCCGTAAGATGTGTCATGGTCACAGGATCTGCTATGCGTAACAGTGAGAATTACATTATCACCACGTCGGACACCGTATCGACTGATGACGACACGACCTGGTCACTTCCTGGGGCCGTGGTCGGCTTCGTCTCGTGGTTGCTGGCGCTCGGCATCCCGTTTCTGATCTATGGCCGCAATACGCTGTTTTTCTTCCTCTACACCTGGCCTTTCTTTCTCGCGCTGATGCCCGTCGCGGTTGTGGTTGGCATTGCGCTGCACTCGCTGCTGAATGGACGCCTGTTCTACAGCACCATCATCACCATTGCCACCGTGGTCATCATTTTCGGCCTGCTGTTTTTATGGCTGATGGGCTAACTTGCGACATAATTAAAACCCCAGAGTAGAGTCGAACGGAAAGTTATGGGATGATGATGCCGTTTTTCAGGGGGCTGGATGGGTAAATTAACACTGCTGTTGCTGGCTTTGCTGGTCTGGCTACAGTATTCGCTGTGGTTCGGTAAGAACGGTCTTCACGACTACAGTCGCGTCAATGATGACGTCACGGCACAGCAGGCAACAAACGCAAAACTCAAAGCGCGAAACGATCAACTCTTTGCCGAAATTGACGACCTCAATGGCGGGCAAGAGGCGATTGAGGAACGCGCACGCAACGAACTCAGTATGACTAAGCCGGGCGAAACTTTTTATCGTCTGGTGCCGGATGCGTCTAAACGCAGTCAGGGCTCAGCACAAAACAATCGATAATCAGGCCCAGGATTACGACATGGCAGTGACTTTTTCGGATGTATGCGCTGTGGTACCGGCAGCAGGTTTCGGTCGGCGCATGCAAACAGAGTGTCCTAAGCAGTACCTTTCCATTGGCGATAAAACGATCCTTGAACACTCCGTCGCGGCGCTGCTGGCGCACCCACGGGTGACGCGCGTCGTGATCGCCATCAGTCCGGGCGATGCCCGTTTTGCCGATCTACCGCTGGCAAATCACCCACAGATTACCGTCGTTGATGGTGGCACAGAGCGCGCCGACTCCGTTCTTGCAGGCCTTTGCGCAGCGGGTGATGCCGAGTGGGTGCTGGTGCACGACGCTGCACGCCCCTGCCTGCATCAGGACGATCTGGCCCGTCTGCTTAAGCTCAGCGAAACCAGCGCCACAGGTGGCATTCTGGCCTCGCCCGTGCGCGACACCATGAAGCGCGCAGAGCCTGGCGTGCAAACTATCGCCCATACCGTTGAGCGCGTCGATTTATGGCACGCGCTGACCCCCCAGTTTTTCCCCCGCGAACTGCTCAAAAGCTGTTTAACCCGCGCGCTCGATGAAGGCGCCACCATCACCGACGAAGCGTCGGCGCTGGAGTATTGCGGTTTTCACCCTGAGCTGATTGAGGGGCGCGCTGATAATATAAAAGTGACGCGCCCGGAAGACTTACAGCTCGCGGAATTTTATCTTACCCGTACGATCCCTCAGGAGAAGGCATAATGCGAATTGGACACGGTTTTGACGTACACGCCTTTGGCGGCGTTGGCCCGATTATCATTGGCGGCGTACGCATTCCCTTCGAGAAGGGCTTACTCGCACACTCTGATGGCGATGTTGCGCTGCATGCCTTAACCGATGCTTTGCTCGGCGCGGCGGCGCTGGGCGATATCGGTAAACTGTTCCCGGACACCGATCCGGCGTTTAAAGGCGCGGACAGCCGCGAGCTGCTGCGTGAAGCCTGGCGTCGGATTCAGGCGAAGGGCTATACCCTCGGTAATGTCGATGTGACGATCATCGCTCAGGCGCCAAAAATGCTGCCGCACATTCCGCAGATGCGCGTTTTTATCGCGGAAGATCTCGGCTGCCATATGGATGACGTTAACGTCAAAGCGACCACCACCGAGAAGCTCGGCTTTACCGGTCGCGGCGAAGGCATCGCCTGTGAGGCTGTGGCGCTGCTGGTGAAGGCGGCCAAATGATCGACTTTGCTAACCTGACGTATTTGCACGGCAAACCACAGGGAAATGGCCTGCTGAAAGCCAGCCCAGAAGATTTCGTGGTCGTGGAAGATCTCGGCTTTGAGCCGGACGGCGAAGGCGAGCATATTCTGGTGCGTATTCTGAAAAACGGCTGCAACACCCGTTTTGTGGCCGATGCGCTGGCAAAATTCCTCAAGATTCATGCCCGTGAAGTGAGCTTTGCGGGGCAAAAAGACAAACATGCGGTCACGGAACAGTGGCTGTGCGCGCGCGTGCCGGGCAATGCGATGCCTGATTTAAGCAAATTTGAGCTTGAAGGCTGTAAAGTGCTGGAGTACGCCCGCCACAAGCGCAAGCTGCGCCTGGGGGCGCTTCAGGGCAATACGTTTACTCTTGTGCTGCGTGAAGTCACAGACCGTGATGACGTCGAAAAACGTCTGACGGCCATTAACGAGCAGGGCGTGCCGAACTATTTCGGTACCCAGCGTTTCGGGATTGGCGGCAGCAATTTGCAGGGTGCGCTGCGCTGGGCGCAGAGCAATGCCCCGGTTCGCGACAGGAATAAACGCAGTTTTTGGTTGTCGGCAGCCCGCAGTGCGTTGTTTAATCAGATTGTGAGCGAACGACTGAAAAAAATGGACGCGAATCAAGTTGTTGTCGGCGATGCGCTACAATTAGCGGGACGCGGCAGTTGGTTCGTCGCCACAAGCGATGAAATGGCCGATCTGCAGGCACGCGTCGACAATAAAACGCTGCTGATTACCGCCGCGCTGCCTGGCTCGGGAGAGTGGGGAACGCAGGGCGATGCGCTGGTCGCGGAGCAGGCGGCGGTTGCAGAGGCGACAGAATTACAATCATTGCTGGTGCGGGAGAAAGTTGAAGCGGCACGCCGCGCGATGCTGCTCTATCCGCAGCAGCTAAGCTGGAACTGGTGGGATGACGTAACCGTAGAGTTACGTTTCTGGCTGCCGGCAGGGAGCTTTGCCACCAGTGTTGTCAGGGAACTAATCAATACGTCGGGTGACTATGCGAATATTGCTGAGTAACGATGATGGGATCCATGCGCCTGGAATTCAGACGCTGGCTAAACACCTTCGCGAGTTTGCCGAGGTGCAGGTTGTTGCTCCCGATCGTAACCGCAGCGGTGCCTCCAACTCATTAACGCTGGAGTCGTCCCTTCGCACTTTTACCTATGAAAACGGCGATATCGCGGTGCAGATGGGGACGCCAACGGACTGCGTTTTCCTCGGCGTGAACGCCCTGATGCGCCCGCGCCCGGACGTGGTGGTCTCAGGTATCAACGCTGGCCCAAATCTGGGCGACGACGTGATCTACTCTGGAACGGTTGCGGCAGCGATGGAGGGGCGTCATCTTGGGTTCCCGGCGCTGGCGGTCTCGCTCAATGGTTACACCCATTACGATACGGCTGCTGCCGTCACCTGTTCGATCCTGCGCGCCCTCAGCCGTGAGCCGCTGCGCACCGGTCGCATTCTGAATATCAACGTGCCGGATCTGCCTCTTGCCGAGATCAAAGGTATTCGCGTGACGCGCTGTGGCAGTCGCCATCCAGCCGATCAGGTGATCCCTCAGCAAGATCCGCGCGGAAATACGCTTTACTGGATTGGTCCTCCTGGCGAGCAGTGCGACGCCGGGCCAGATACGGACTTTGCGGCGGTGGATGCAGGCTATGTGTCCGTTACGCCGCTGCACGTAGATTTAACCGCCTATAACGCGCAAGATGTGGTCTCAGGCTGGCTGGAACGTGCCGGGGTGAACACACAATGGTAAGTAAACGTGTACAAGCTCTTCTGACTCAATTACGCACTCAGGGCATCACCGACGAGCGTGTGCTTGAGGCAATCTCACAGGTTCCGCGTGAGAAATTTGTGGATGAGGCGTTTGAACACAAAGCGTGGGAAAACGTCGCTTTGCCGATCGGGCAAGGGCAGACGATTTCACAGCCGTATATGGTTGCGCGCATGACGGAGCTGCTGGAGCTGACGCCGGAATCCCGGGTGCTGGAAATCGGCACCGGTTCAGGGTATCAGACGGCAATTCTGGCCCATCTCGTCCATCACGTCTGCTCCGTCGAGCGGATCAAAGGCTTGCAGTGGCACGCCCGCCGTCGCCTTAAACAGCTTGATTTACATAACGTTTCCACCCGTCACGGCGATGGCTGGCAGGGCTGGCAGGCCCGCGCGCCATTTGATGCCATTATCGTGACGGCAGCACCGCTTGAGATCCCGGCCGCGCTTCTGGCGCAGCTGGATGATGGCGGTATTCTCGTTTTGCCGGTGGGCGATGAACAACAGCTTCTGAAGCGTGTTTGTCGACGGGGCGGCGAGTTTATTATCGATACCGTTGAAGCCGTGCGTTTTGTGCCTCTTGTTAAGGGAGAGCTTGCCTGATACTCGGAATTTTCCAGGGTTATTCGGAAAAATTCAGCGTATGGTGTGGCGCAAAAGGTTCGAGCCATCACGGTTAATTTTAAGTCACTGGTAGTTAACACATTCCTGGGGGATAAATGAGCGCGGGAAGCCCGAAATTCACCATCAGCCGTGTCGCGGCATTGTCATTGGTTTCGCTTTGGCTGGCAGGTTGCACGAGTTCTAATAACCCCCCTGCGCCAGTGAGCTCAGTCGGCGGGAGCAGCAATTCGGGGAATACTTCCGGTGGAATGCTGATTACGCCTCCGCCTAAAATGGGCACTGCGGCACCGCAGCAAACTCCGCAGATCCAGCCTGTTCAAACGCCGATCACGCAGCCAACTCAGATTCAGCCAGTGCAACAACCTGTGCAGACCGAGAATGGCCGCATAGTCTATAACCGCAAGTATGGGAACATTCCGAAAGGAAGTTATACGGGCGGCAGCACCTACACCGTAAAACGTGGCGACACGCTGTTCTATATCGCGTGGATCACCGGGAACGATTTCCGTGACCTCGCCCAGCGAAACAACGTACAAGCCCCGTATGGCCTGGAAGTCGGCCAGACGCTGCAGGTCGGTAATGCGACCGGTACGCCGCTGACCCCAGGCAACTCTGTTTCAGCCGCGGATGTCACCGCGCAAAACAATAGTGTGAAACCTGCGCAAAATACCAGCGCGGTGGTTGCTTCACAACCAACAATTACGTATTCTGAAGACTCAGGTGAACAGAGTGCTAACAAAATGTTGCCGAATAATAAGCCGTCTGCGACTGTCGTCACAGCACCGGTTACGGCACCTGTGGTTAGCTCTTCCGTACCGACTGCCAGCAGTCAAACCGCCAGTGCGCCAATTTCAACCTGGCGTTGGCCGACTGATGGCAAGGTTATCGAGAACTTCTCTTCCTCCGAGGGGGGAAACAAAGGGATCGATATCGCAGGAAGTAAGGGACAGGCAATCATCGCGACCGCAGATGGACGCGTTGTATATGCCGGTAACGCTCTGCGCGGTTACGGTAATCTTATTATCATCAAACATAACGATGATTACCTGAGTGCCTACGCCCATAACGATACAATGCTGGTCCGGGAACAACAAGAAATCAAGGCGGGGCAAAAAATCGCTACCATGGGTAGCACCGGCACCAGTTCTACACGCTTGCATTTTGAAATTCGTTACAAGGGGAAATCCGTAAACCCGCTGCAATATTTACCGCAGCGATAATTTGACGGGACATACCACTTCAGGGTGTCTCGTTCAGGGATCACGGGTAGGAGCCACCTTATGAGTCAGAATACGCTGAAAGTTCATGATTTAAATGAAGATGCGGAATTTGATGAGAACGGAGCCGAGTCTTTTGATGAGAAAGCCTTGGTTGAAGAGGAACCCAGTGATAACGATTTAGCTGAAGAAGAGCTGTTATCGCAGGGCGCCACACAGCGTGTGCTTGACGCGACTCAGCTTTACCTTGGGGAGATTGGTTATTCCCCACTGTTAACGGCCGAAGAAGAAGTCTATTTCGCGCGTCGCGCATTGCGTGGAGATGTAGCCTCACGCCGCCGCATGATCGAAAGTAACTTGCGTCTGGTGGTGAAAATTGCTCGTCGTTACAGCAATCGTGGTCTGGCACTGCTGGATCTGATTGAAGAGGGCAACCTGGGCCTGATCCGCGCCGTTGAGAAGTTTGACCCAGAACGTGGGTTCCGTTTCTCTACGTACGCGACCTGGTGGATTCGTCAGACTATCGAACGGGCGATTATGAACCAAACCCGTACGATCCGCCTGCCGATTCACATCGTCAAAGAGTTGAACGTCTATCTGCGTACTGCACGTGAGTTGTCCCATAAACTGGACCACGAGCCAAGTGCGGAAGAGATTGCCGAGCAGCTCGATAAACCGGTTGATGACGTAAGCCGTATGCTGCGTCTTAACGAGCGCATTACCTCCGTCGACACCCCGCTGGGTGGCGATTCCGAAAAAGCGCTGCTGGACATCCTGGCCGATGAAAAAGACAACGGCCCGGAAGACACCACGCAAGACGATGATATGAAACAGAGCATCGTCAAATGGCTGTTCGAACTGAACGCCAAACAGCGTGAAGTGCTGGCACGTCGTTTCGGTCTGCTGGGGTATGAAGCTGCGACACTGGAAGATGTTGGCCGTGAGATTGGCCTGACTCGTGAACGTGTTCGTCAGATTCAGGTAGAAGGTTTGCGTCGCCTGCGTGAAATCCTGCAGGGACAAGGGCTGAATATCGAAGCGCTGTTCCGCGAATAAGCACCTTTTCATCAAAAAAGGCCCGTCGAGAGACGGGCCTTTTTCTTTTCTAACGTTCGACTGTTTCGTGAAGATGGCGCCAGAGCATGCTATCCCCTTGTTGACGTAATACCACGGTTGACCATCGCAGGGTCGTTGGCGCTGAAGGCTGACGTTGTACTTCGCGATAACGTAGCACTGCGCCATGCGGCCACTCCTCCAGCACGTCCACATTGTCGACTAAAATGGAAAGCCCCGGACGGCTGCCGCGCTGTGCCAGAAAGAACGCGCTCAGGGCAGGATAATCCAGACATGCCCCGGTCGGTGTTACCATGGTAAATCCCTCGCAGAAATGCGCCATTAGCGCGTCGTGATCGCCTTCGCCTTTGCCGAGCCAGTTTTCGATGGCAATGTGCGCATTGATGATTTCATCTTTAAACAGATTCATGATGGTTCCTTATGAAGGTGAATAAGTACCTGCTGGTTGTTCAGGCGGATCGCGCTAAACAGCGGTACAAGCGTGATGAGGCCTGCAAGAATGAATGTCCCGTGCCAGGCCTGAAGGGGGGTGAAAATCTGTTGCAGAGCGCTCAACATCACGGCCAGCAGCGTAGTCCCCAGAAGGAAACTCAGCTGGCGATTGATATTCCACAGCGCGCTGGCGTCCGGCATCTCGTCAAAGGCCACGTTAAGAAAAGCGGTGCTTTGTGCGGTGCTGCTGCACAGACTGCCACCAGCTCCCATCAGTACGAAGAGGGCGATGATGATGTATTCAGGGGTTGTCGCTGATACCACTGATAAACCCGCGATTCCCGCCGCCTGCAGCAGACAGCCGGTGATTATCAACGGGCGTGGGCCAAGACGGTTGAAATATTTGCCGGTGGTGGATATGGCGATAAACGAGGCGAGCGACCAGGGGAGCATCAGCGCACCCGTTGCCGCTGGGGTCATCTTCACCACACTCTGCAGATAAAACAGGCCGACCACGTTCACGCCAATGAAAATCCCCGGTACGCATAAATAGATCAGCATCGCGAAGCGCAGCAGCGGGTCGGACAGCTGCGGCAAATGCAGTAAACGAGCAGGCCCTGATGGGGTGGTGTCGTTTTTGAGCCATAGGCAGGCGAGCAGCAGCGTGACGACCGCAAGCGGCAGCGGTGCAAAAAAGATCCATCGCCAGCTAAAGAACTGAATAAGCACTCCCCCCAGCGCCGGGGCACTCGCGGGAGCGAGCAGGGCGACCAGCATCACCGCTGTCGATAATCCGGCCCGCTCGTGGGGTTTAAACTGTTGCCACGCCAGGGCCTGCCCAACCGGGATCAGCAGACCACCGCCCGCTCCCTGAAGCACCCGCCAGAAGATAAGATGGCTCAGTGACTCCGCCAGCCCGGCGGCGGACGCCGCAGCACAGAACAGGGTCAGAGAGAGAATAAAAAGGCGCTTTGCGCCGATCCTGCGCGTGATAAGGGCGCTAAAAGGGATGACCAGCGTCATGCCCACAATGTAGCCATTACTGACCCATGCCAGCGCAGGGGCGGATGCGTTTAGCTCCACCGCCATCGCCGGGAAGGCGACGCTGGCGATAAACATATTGATGAGGTCGAGAAAAAAGCCCAGCAGAAAAACGATGGCGACTTTATGGCGATACGTCATGATTTACCCTCTGTTAAGGAGCGGTAATGTATCTGCCAGAAAGCGTGGGATAAACGGCATCGCTGGCGATATACTGTCAAAATAATTTTGACAGTAATGGCGCTCAGCAATGCTCAATCTACAACGAATGATGATTTTCGTGGCGGTGGTGGATACCGGCAGTTTTACCGCGGCGGCCACTACGCTTGGGCAAACCAAAGCCGTTGTCAGTTTTAATATTCGCCAGCTGGAGAATGAGCTGGGCGTAACGTTACTTCTGCGCTCTACGCGTAGAATCACCCTCACGGAAGCGGGCGCGCTCTTTTATCAGCGTGGCGTCGAGCTGTTAAAAGCGGCGGAGAATTTGCAGGATGAAGTCAGGGCCAGCCACGTTGGGCTGAGCGGTGAGCTGCGAATCACCTCCACGCCAGAGTACGGTGCGCAGGTGATTATCCCGGTTCTGGCGGAGTTCAGTCGGCTTCATCCGGATTTACGGATACGCCACGTTGCGTCGTCGCATCATGCCGATTTGATTGCAGAGCGTTTTGACGTCGCCATTCGGCTGGGAACGCTGGCCGACTCTCGCTATCACGCCGCGCAGATTTCGCGTTTCACGATTTTGCCCGTGGCCGCCCCTGAATGGCTCTCTACAAACCCGGTAGATTCGCTGGACGCACTGGCGCAGGCCGAGTGGCTGATCCATGACCGCCTTCCTGCGCCATTACGCTGGCAGGTGACGGATGCCTGTGGAAAAAAAGCGCTGTTAGAGATCACGCGTCCTGCGCGATTGTTTGCCGACAGCGCCCAGGCGCTGATGGCCTTTGCGCTCGCGGGAGCGGGCGTGGCATTGCTGCCAGAATGGCTGGTAAAAAATGCACTGGAAAAGGGACGGCTGATACATGTCTTACCCGGCTACACCTTTGCGCAGCAGGGCATTTATGCGGTCTATCCCGATGCGCAGCATGTCTCGGCTAAGGTGCGCGTGTTTATCGACTATCTGCGCACCCGAGCCGGTTAATGTTGCCTGAGGTAATTTACGCCAGATTCTTCAGGCGATAGATCCACTCCAGCGCCTGACGCGGCGTCAGAGAATCTGGATCGAGATTCTCCAGCGCTTCGAGCGCCGGTGAGGTCTCTTCCGCCAGCGTCAGCAACGACATCTGTGAGCCGTCAATCTGCGTCGCAGCAGCATTCGGCGACAGGCTTTCCAGCTCGCGGAGTTTCTGACGCGCGCGTTTGATCACCTCTTTTGGCACGCCCGCCAGCGCGGCAACCGCCAGGCCGTAGCTCTTGCTGGCCGCTCCGTCCTGCACCGTATGCATGAAAGCGATGGTATCGCCGTGCTCCAGCGCATCCAGATGAACGTTGGCGACACCCTCCATTTTTTCTGGCAGTTGCGTCAGTTCAAAGTAGTGCGTCGCAAACAGGGTCATGGCTTTGATCTTATTCGCCAGACTCTCAGCGCACGCCCATGCAAGGGAAAGACCATCGTAGGTAGAGGTACCACGGCCGATCTCATCCATCAGCACCAGGCTGTTTTCCGTCGCATTGTGCAGAATGTTAGCGGTTTCGGTCATCTCGACCATGAAGGTCGAGCGGCCACTGGCCAGATCGTCCGCTGCCCCCACGCGGGTGAAGATGCGATCGATAGGACCAATCTCCACGCTCTGCGCCGGAACATAGCTGCCGATATAAGCCAGCAGGGCGATAAGCGCAGTCTGACGCATATAGGTACTTTTACCGCCCATGTTCGGGCCGGTGATGATCAGCATGCGACGCTGGGCAGAGAGATTCAGTGGGTTGGCGATAAACGGCTCGTTGAGCACCTGCTCAACCACCGGATGACGCCCTTCGGCAATGCGTATACCCGGTTTGTCGCTGAACGTCGGACAGGTGTAATTGAGCGTATCAGCGCGTTCCGCCAGGTTCACCAGCACATCCAGCTCGGCGAGCGCGCTTGCGCTCAACTGCATATCAGCCAGGTGCGGAAGAAGGGTATCGAACAGCTCTTCATAAAGCTGCTTTTCCAATGCCAGGGCTTTGCCTTTGGAGGTGAGGACTTTGTCTTCGTACTCTTTTAGCTCTGGAATGATGTAGCGTTCGGCGTTCTTCAGCGTCTGGCGACGAACGTAGTGAATCGGCGCCATGTGACTCTGTCCACGACTGATTTGGATGTAATAGCCGTGAATCGCATTGTAGCCGACTTTCAGGGTATCCAAGCCCAGACGTTCGCGCTCGCGGATCTCAAGCTTATCCAGATAATCAGTGGCCCCGTCTGCCAGGGCGCGCCATTCGTCCAGCTCTTCGTTGTAACCCGGGGCAATCACACCGCCGTCGCGAACCAGCACCGGCGGCGCTTCCACAACCGCGCGCTCCAGCAGCTCGCGCAGCTCGGTAAATTCACCCATGCTTTCGCGCAGCTTTTGCACCGGCGCGCTGTCGACTTCCGCTAGCTGCGCGCGCAGTTCAGGCAACTGCTGGAAGGCGTGGCGCATACGGGCCAGATCGCGCGGACGCGCAGTACGCAGCGCGAGACGGGCCAGAATACGTTCCAGATCGCCCACCTGGCGCAGCACGGGCTGTAATTCTGTAAAGCGATCCTGCAGCGCGCCAATGGTCTGCTGGCGGCTTTTCAGCACAGCCGTATCGCGCACCGGCATATGCAGCCAGCGTTTAAGCATACGGCTGCCCATCGGCGTGACGGTACTGTCGAGCACCGCCGCGAGCGTGTTTTCAACCCCACCGGCCAGATTCTGAGTGATCTCCAGATTACGGCGCGTAGCGGCATCCATGATGATGCTGTCCTGCTGACGCTCCATGGTAATTGAGCGAATGTGCGGCAGGGTGGTGCGCTGCGTGTCTTTCACATACTGCAGCAGGCAGCCTGCAGCGCAGAGACCGCGCGGGGCGTTCTCTACACCAAAGCCAATCAGGTCGCGGGTGCCAAACTGTAGATTTAACTGCTGGCGAGCCGTGTCAATTTCGAACTCCCACAGTGGGCGACGGCGCAGACCACGACGCCCTTCAATCAGGGCCATCTCGGCGAAATCTTCGGCGTAAAGCAGTTCCGCCGGATTGGTGCGCTGCAGCTCTGCCGCCATGGTTTCACGGTCGGCGGGTTCGCTCAGGCGAAAACGCCCGGAGCTAATATCCAGCGTGGCATAGCCGTAGCCTTTGCTGTCCTGCCAGATGGCGGCGAGCAGGTTATCCTGACGCTCCTGCAACAGCGCTTCGTCGCTGATGGTACCCGGCGTAACGATGCGCACAACCTTGCGCTCAACGGGGCCTTTGGAGGTCGCCGGATCGCCTATCTGTTCACAGATGGCAACGGATTCACCCTGATTCACCAGCTTCGCCAGATAGTTTTCCACTGCATGATGCGGGATCCCGGCCATCGGGATCGGTTCACCTGCTGACGCGCCACGTTTGGTCAGAGAGATGTCGAGAAGCTGCGACGCCCGTTTGGCATCGTCATAGAAAAGCTCGTAAAAGTCGCCCATACGATAAAACAGCAGAATTTCCGGATGCTGAGCTTTCAGTTTCAGGTACTGCTGCATCATCGGGGTATGCGCGGTTAAATTGTCGATTGTGCTCATGGAGTTATGATATCCATTTCTTTGAAATTGTTGCGTTTTGAGCGACCCACAGCTCGTTAATTCCCTCTATTGTCGCATGAAAAAATGGCGTGGCGCAGTAAAAAGTCGCGAGTTTACGCCGCCGCTTCATCCATCAGCTCAATGAGCAATTTCCCGTGTTCGACCCTCACCCGCACCTGCGAATTTGTTTTAAATCCTGCCTGTTCCAGCCAGTCGCCTTTCAGACTGAGGGCGGGGTGTACGCTGTAGCGCTTCGGAATTTTGGTCTTCCGATCTTCGTGACGCTTTCTGTAGTAGCCCACTTTAAGATGACGATGGGGTTGAGCAATGATCATGTCAGACATAAAAACTCCCTTAACAGCGGTCAGGATGGCTTTAGATTTGCCTGTATAAAATACCAGTAAAATGCGCCGGGAGTCGGTTTAAAACTGGAAGCGGCCTTCAGAAAATGAAATGCAAATGATGAAATCGGGCTGAAACAGGGGATATAAAAATGTATTATAAATGCACTTTATTAACCGGTAACGTGACATGTCAGGAAAACGCCTCTCCCGCGAAAAAGAGACCATCGGGAAAATGATTGCGCTGTATGAACAGCAATGCCCGGCAGCCACACATGAGGCAGGGCATTATCAGGCGCTGAAAGCCTATGCGGAAAAACGTCTGGATAAATGCGTGTTTGGTGAAGAGAAGCCCGCCTGCAAGCAGTGCCCGGTGCACTGTTACCAGCCCGCAAAACGCGAAGAGATGAAGCAGATTATGCGCTGGGCAGGGCCACGAATGCTGTGGCGTCACCCGATTTTGACGATTCGTCATCTGATTGACGATCGCCGTCCGGTGCCAGAGCTGCCTGAAAAATATCGTCCGAAGACGTGATGCCGTGCCGGGCACGGCATATCGCGTCTAGACCAGCATATCCTTCTCAATACCCAGCCGTTTCATGCGTGAAAGCAGCGTGGTGCGCTTCAGCCCCAGGCGCTGCGCGGCACCTTTCGGCCCGGCGACTACGCCGTTGGTCTCTTTAAGAATGCGGACAATCAGCTGGTATTCGTCCTCACCCTCCTGCGGAAGTTCTGCCGCAGGCAGCGGATTTTCTGCAACCATCAGCTCCGGCAGAGAGAGCTGAAGCACGTTGCCGCGCGTTAACAGCACCGCACGCTCAATAACGTTTTCCAGCTCACGGACGTTGCCCGGCCACTCCATCGCGGAGAGCGTGCGCAGGGTTTCCGCCGAAATACTGTCGATATTGCGCCCCATCCGGCGGGCGATTTTGGCGGTAAAGGCTTTGACTAGCAGCGGAATGTCGTCCGGGCGTTCGCGCAGGGGAGGCAGGCAAATCGGGAACACGTTCAGGCGATAGTAGAGATCGTTACGGAACTCGCGATCGGCAACCATCTTTTTCAGATCGCGGTTAGTGGCGGCGATCAGGCGCACGTCGGTCTGGATCAGTTTGTTGCTGCCGAGGCGTTCAAACTCCTGCTCCTGAAGCACGCGCAGCAGTTTCGGCTGCAACTCCAGCGGCATATCGCCCACTTCATCGAGGAACAGCGAGCTTTTATCGGCCAGCTCAAAACGACCGATGCGCTGGGTACTGGCGCCCGTAAACGCCCCGCGTTCGTGACCAAACAGATCGCTCTCGAGCAGTCCTGCCGGCATCGCCGCGCAGTTCATTTTCACCATCCGGCGGCTGTTGCGGTTGCTCAGATTGTGGATCGCGCGGGCGATCAGCTCTTTACCGGTGCCGGTTTCGCCGAGGATCAGCACCGTGCTGTCGCTCTGGGCCACCATCTCCACCTGCTTGAGCACACTGAACATCGCGTCGCTGCGGCCAATGATCTCGCCGAATTCGCTGTCGACATTGTTCAGCTGTTCCGTCAGGGCCAGGTTCTCATCCACCAGCCGCTCTTTCAGGCGGTGAATCTCCTGATACGCCAGCGCATTATCGAGGGCGATAGCGATGCGCTCGGCAATCTGGCGCAGCAGCTTTAAGTTAGTAGTGGTAAAGATGTGCTCTTCACACTGAGCCAGTTTCAGTACGCCGAGCATGGTGTTGCCGGACATCAGCGGCAGCAGGCACAGGGTCTGGATCTGGTTGCCCCAGGAGTTAAACAGCATTCGCTCGTAGGGGGCCAGCTCGTCGCGCTCGCTCAGATTGAGCAGCAGCATCTCTTTGTTTTTAAACACCTGTTCGGACAAGGTTCCGGCTTCGTCAACTTCGCTCTGCTCATGGGCCGGGTTAGTTTCATCCAGATAGTGGGTGGAATGAATCGTCAGTTTGCCCTTGCGATGACCCCGCAGTACGATGCTGATGGCGTCTATTTTGAAGTAGTGATGGATCTCTTTGGCGACTTCGCTCACCAGCTCGTCCATGTCCAGCCGGGAAAGCACCGCGTTGGTAATCGCGACCAGAATGCGGAAGTTATCACGCTCGCGGCTCAGCAGATCGTAGTCGACATTATCCGTGACCCGGCTGTGGATCTGCTCCGCCACCACGCTGACAATTTGCGTAAAGGTATGCAGGCGCTCGTACTCCGCCTCGCTCCACGGCTGATCGGCGTTACGGATAAACTCACAGCCGCCAAAGATACGCCCATCCACCGCCAGTGGCAGCAGACAGTAATGACCGAACGGCGCATACAGCGGGCTTTCGGCAAGCCGTGGCCAGGCCTGGCGAAACTCGTCGAAATTGCAGTGCAGGGCGTCCGGGCGCGACAGAATACGACGCACCGGGCCGTGCGCCAGCACCGTTTCATCTTCATATTCGACAGGCTTGCCGTTATCGCGCGTAGCATAGTAGCTGGCGCGATGACTGGTGCTGTTCCAGAGCACAATCGCGGCGCTGTCTGCGAGGGCAGACTGCCTGACCAGCCGTGTGAGGGCATCGCTCAGTGAACCCAGGTCGGGCTGCTGTAAAAGTGTACGCGTAATATCAAACAGCCCTTGCTGTCCAAGATCGCTCATCGGTGTATACGACATATCGCTTCCAAAGAAACTGGCAAAAAAAGAGAAACAGTGCTGACCGCTGTTCGCGCGGTTCTAGCAAATTCGGGGTAACGGTTCTGAGTGTGGTAAATCCAGTGTGCGCTTGATGCCATACAGGCCGGTCAGTCGCACCCCTTTGCGCTCCACCACCTCCCCAACGATCGCGGCGTTCTGCCCCAGCGGATGGCTGCGCAGCTGTGCCAGTATGTTTTCGGCTGCGCTGCGTTCAACGCCAATCAGCAATTTGCCTTCGTTGGCAAAGTTTAGCGGATCCAGGCCAAGCAGTTCGCACAGGCCGCGCACCGCCGGTTTGACGGGCAGTTGGCTTTCTACCAGCTCAATGCCGCAGCCGCTGGTGGCGGCGAACTCGTGGGCCACTGCATTTACGCCGCCGCGCGTGGCATCGCGCAGGGCTTTTACGCCTGCGCAGTTGCGCAAAGTCTGGATAAGCGGCGTCAGCACCGCGCAGTCGCTGCGCAGTTCGCCGTCCAGCCCCAGCCCTTCACGCAGATTCAGGATCGTCGCGCCGTGACAGCCCAGCGTGCCGCTCACCAGCAGCACATCACCGACGGTAAGCTGCTGCGCGCCCCAGTGGATCTCCGCCGGGATCGCGCCCATGCCTGCGGTATTGATAAACAGTTTGTCTGCCGCACCGCGCTGCACCACTTTGGTATCGCCGGTGACAATCGCAATACCTGCGTCGCGTGCGGTCTGCGCCATGCTGTTGACGACGGTGGTTAACGTTTCCATCGGCAGACCCTCTTCGAGGATAAAGCCGCAGGAGAGATAGCGTGGAATTGCCCCGCTTACCGCCACATCATTCGCCGTGCCGCACACCGCCAGCTTGCCGATATCACCGCCGGGGAAAAACAGCGGGTCGATGACGTAGCTGTCGGTGGAAAACGCCAGCCGGTCACCCTGCGCGGTGAGGGAAGAGAGCGCGATACGCGCCTGATCTTCCTGCTCAGCCAGCCAGGGGTTATCGAAGGCCGCCATAAACAGCTGGCCAATCAGCTGCTGCATTGCCTGGCCGCCGCTGCCGTGGGCCATTTCCACCGTCTTCATGCTTCACACTCCTGATTGCGGTACTGATACCACGCGGCGCAGGCCCCTTCGGACGAGACCATCAGCGCGCCAAACGCTGTTTGCGGATTACAGGTGTTGCCAAATAACGGGCATTGATGCGGTTTGCATTTGCCTGTTAACACCGCCCCACAGCGGGCTCGGGGATCGTCGCACACCTGCTGCGGCTGCGGACGGAAATGCGCTTCGGCGTCGAATGCCTGATACGCGGCGGTCAGATGCACGCCAGACTGCGCGATCAAACCCAGCCCGCGCCATTCGCTGTCGCCTTCGACGCTAAATACTTCGGCGATGGCCTGCTGCGCCAGCCGGTTGCCCGCATCGGGGACCACGCGGCGGTACTGATTTTCTACCGAACTCAGGGCTGCTATTTTCTGCTCAACCAGCATGTTCACGCCTTGTAGTAGATCAAGTGGTTCGAATCCAGCCACCACTAATGGGCGATGATACTCTGCGGCGATAAACCCATAGGCCTCGGTGCCTATCACCATGCTGACGTGGCCCGGCGCCAGAAACGCATCGATCCCGTTGTCGGGTTCGTCCAGCAGGCTGCGCAGGGTTGGGATAAGCGTAATATGCTGACAGAAAAAGAAAAAGTTGGTCAGCTTCTGCGCTTTTGCTTGCTGTAGGGTGATGGCCGTGGCGGGCATGGTGGTTTCAAACCCCAGGCCGAAAAAGACCACTTTGCGTGCCGGATTCTCTGCCGCCAGCTTAAGTGCATCCATCGGCGAGTAGACGATACGCACATCCGCGCCGTGTGCGCGGGCCTGCATCAGCGAACCGTTTTTCCCCGGTACGCGCATCGCGTCGCCAAAGGTGCAAAAAATGACGTCCGGCTGGCGGGCAATCTCAATGCAGCTGTCGATGCGGCCCATCGGCAGCACGCACACCGGACAGCCAGGGCCGTGGATAAATTCGATGTTATCGGGCAGGAGCTGATCGAGACCGAATTTAAAGATCGCATGGGTGTGGCCGCCGCACACTTCCATGATGCGCAGCGGGCGCTCTGCGGTGTAATCCAGCCGGGCAGCGCGCGTTTTAAGGTGCGCGATAAGCTGCATCACCTGTTCCGGCGCGCGATATTCATCAACGTAGCGCATGATTTATCGCTCCTCGCCAAACAGCAGGACGCCGACGTCTGGCTCCACTTCAAACATATTTTGCAGCGCCGCCAGGGTGTCACGGGCCTCGGCTTCGTTAATCACGCTCATGGCAAAACCGACGTGCACCAGAACCCACTGGCCGAGGCGCGAGGCACCGTTTTCGTCAACCGCGCCCACCAGCGTTAAATCGACATCGCGCAATATGCCGCAGACGTCCACTTTGGCCAGATTACCGTCGATATCGCGGATGTGTCCCGGAACGCCTATGCACATCGTTCGTTCTCCAGCCAGGCCAGCCAGCTCTCCATGCCGTCGCCCTTGGTGGCGGAAACCGGCAAAATTTCAATCTCCGGGTTTACTTCCCGGGCAAAGGCCAGGCACTTCTCTACGTCAAAATTGAGATAGGGCAGCAGGTCGACTTTGTTAAGCAACATCAGCGAGGCGGCGGCAAACATATGCGGATATTTCAGCGGCTTGTCCTCGCCCTCCGTCACCGACAGCACCGCCACTTTATGCCGTTCGCCGAGATCAAAACTGGCCGGGCAGACCAGATTGCCGACGTTTTCGATAAACAGAATGCCGTTATCGGCAAGAGGCAGACGCGGCGCGGCGTCGGCAATCATCTGCGCATCCAGATGACAGCCTTTACCCGTATTCACCTGAATGGCCGGGGTGCCGGTTTCACGAATGCGCGCCGCGTCATTAACGGTCTGCTGATCCCCTTCAATCACCGCGCAGGAGACGCGGTGATTCAGACGCTTCAGGGTTTCCGTCAGCAGCGTGGTTTTACCGGAACCGGGGCTGGACACCAGGTTCAGCACTAATTGCTGGCGAGCGGCGAAACGCGCACGGTTGCAGGCGGCGAGTTGGTTGTTCTTATCCAGCACGTTGATTTCGACCTCCAGCATTTTGCGCTGGCTCATGCCCGGCGCATGCGTGCCCGCTTCGCCGTGGCCGTAGTGCAGATCGCCCGCGTCAGACTGCTTCGGGGCAAAAGTGATGCCGGTCAGTGCCGCCACTTTGCGCGGGGCGGGAGAGAAGGGCGCGGAGCGAAACGCGGAGTGGGGGCGATGCTCGTCCCCTTCGATATACAGGTTGCCTTCGGCGCAACCGCAGGTACTACACATGATTTACTCCTGGTCTATTTCGAGGCGCTGGATCTGCAAACCGTCGTCCGCGACGATGCGAAGCCCGATGTTCTGACACTGCGGGCAGCTTCGCACTTTCGATGACAGCAACGTGACGTACTGCTGGCAGGTCTCGCACCAGCATTCGGCCTGCTGCTCTTCGAGATGCAGCTCGCAGCCTTCTGCCAGCGTGTCGCGACATACCAGCTCAAAGCAAAAGGTGAGGGCACTTGGCTCGACGCAGGAAAACGCCCCGACTTTGAGCCATACGCCAGTGACGCGTTTTGCGTGGTGCTGCTTCGCCTGCTGTTCGATAAGTTCCAGCGCTCGCTGGCAGAGGGTGATTTCGTGCATGACGCCTCCTCGGTGATTTGGGGCGGTGATGCAATAACGATGCCAGCCTGATTTAGGAAAGGGAGTGTCGATGACGGCGCTGACGAAATGACACGTCGACACACGCATTTTGACAGTCTGTTTTATTTTTAAATCGTTAATTATCAGCAAGATAAAAACTGGCACAAAATCTGCTTAACAGCCGCTATCTCCATTAACCGGATATCTGAGATGACTATTTGGGAACTTAGCGAAAAAGCGGATTACATCGCGCAACGCCATCAACAATTACAGGAGCAGTGGCACCTCTACTGCAACTCACTGGTTCAGGGCATCACCCTGTCAAAAGCCCATCTGCACCACGCGATGAGCTGTGCGGCGCAAGAGGATTTGTGCTTCATCCTGTTCGGCCATTTTACGATTTACGTCACCCTGGCCGATGCCTTTAACAGCCACGTCATTGAGTATCACGTCGAGACCAAAGACGGCGACAGACAGCGGATTGCCCAGGCGCAGCTGATGATCGACGGCATGGTTGACGGCCACGTTAGCACCCGCGATCGCCACCAGGTGCTTGAACACTATCTGGAAAAAATCGCGCCGGTTTACAACGGCCTCTATTCCGCGGTCGAGCACAATTTGCCGGTGAATCTGCAGTCGCTTACCAGCGAACCGCACACGGCCTGATGCTTGCGTGTCGAGATGTGTCGATATGGCACGTCCGTCGTCAAAAATGACACTGTCCTGAGGACTACCCGGTGAACCGTTTTGTAATTGCTGACTCGACGGTCTGTATTGGCTGCCACACCTGTGAAGCGGCGTGTTCCGAAACACACCGCCTGCACGGGCTGCAGTCCATGCCGCGCCTGCGCGTTATGCGTAATGAAAAAGAGTCTGCCCCGCAGCTCTGCCATCAATGTGAGGATGCTCCCTGTGCGGGCGTCTGTCCTGTGAATGCCATCAACCGTATCGATGGCGCTGTTCAGTTGAACGAAAGCCTGTGCGTAAGCTGCAAACTTTGCGGCATCGCCTGCCCGTTTGGCGCGATTGAATTTTCTGGCAGCCGCCCGCTGCATATTCCGGCGAATGCCAATTCGCCAAAAGCGCCGCCTGCGCCTCCCGCACCGGCTCGCGTCAGTTCCCTGCTGGACTGGGTGCCGGGCGTGCGCGCCGTGGCGGTGAAGTGCGATCTGTGCAGCTTTGACGAACAAGGCCCCGCCTGCGTACGCACCTGCCCGACCAAAGCGCTGATTCTGGTCAATATCCACGATATCGCTCGCACCAGTAAGCGCAAACGCGAACTGACCATTAATACCGACTTTGGCGATCTGTCGCTGTTTCAGGCGCAAAACGAGGGGGCGAAATGAACGCTGTCTATCTGATTAACAGCGCCGTAGCCTGCTTTGCTGCGACGGCGGTGCTGGCGCTGGTCTTCTCTTTTCACAAAACCCTCAGCGGATGGATTGCCGGAATCGGCGGCGCAGCGGGGAGTGTCATCACGGCGATAGCCGGATTCATGGTGTTGACGCAGGGTGTCCATGCAGAAGGCGTCATGCCGCTGATTCGCCACACTCTTCAGCTCACGCCGCTGAATGCGATCTGGCTGGTGACCTTTGGCCTGTGCGGGCTGTTTGTCAGTCTGTTTAATATTGACTGGCACCGTCACCCGCAGACCAAACCAAACGGCCTGCTGGTCAATCTGCTGCTCGCCGCCGCCGTCTGTACCGTGGTGGCCAGCAACCTGGCCGCGCTGGTCGTAATGGCGGAGATCATGGCGCTGTGCGGGGTGTTCCTCACGGGATGCAGCCCATCCGGCAAACTGTGGTTTTTCCTGGGGCGTCTCGGCACCCTTTTGCTGGCGCTCACCTGCTGGCTGGTGTGGCAGCGCTACGGCACGCTTGACCTGGATCTGCTCAGCGCCCGCGCGCAGTTGCTGCCGTTTGGGGCCGATATCTGGCTTTCTGGCGTGGTCGGCTTTGGTCTGCTGGCGGGAATTATTCCGCTGCACGGCTGGGTGCCGCAGGCGCATGCTACTGCTTCAGCGCCTGCCGCGACGCTGTTCTCGACGGTGGTGATGAAAGTCGGTCTGTTTGGCATCCTCACGCTTTCGCTTATCGGTGGCCAACCGCCGCTGTGGTGGGGCGTGGTGCTGTTGATTGCCGGGATGATCACCGCTTTTGTCGGCGGGCTGTACGCCCTGATGGAGCACAACATCCAGCGTCTGCTGGCGTATCACACCCTGGAAAACATCGGCATCATCCTGCTTGGCTTAGGCGCGGGTGTGACGGGGCTGGCACTGAACCATCCGGCGCTGGTCGCCGCCGGGTTTATCGGCGGGCTGTACCATCTTGTTAACCATAGCCTGTTTAAAAGCACCCTATTCCTGGGGGCGGGCAGCGTCTGGTTCCGCACCGGGCATCGCGATATCGAAAAGCTGGGCGGTATCGGCAAAAAAATGCCGCTGATTTCGCTCCCGATGCTGGTGGGGCTGATGGCGATGGCCGCACTTCCGCCGCTCAACGGTTTTGCCGGTGAGTGGGTGATCTACCAGTCCTTCTTTGCGCTGGGTCAGAGCGACCTCTTTATTGCCCGTCTGCTCGGGCCAATGCTGGCGGTCGGCCTCGCGATCACCGGCGCGCTGGCGGTGATGTGTATGGCGAAAGTCTACGGCGTCACCTTCCTTGGCGCACCGCGCACTCCGGAGGCAGAAAATGCCCGCAGTGCACCGGCGCTGATGACCGCAAGCGTGGTTCTGCTGGCCCTGTGTTGCATCGCGGGTGGGGTTGCCGCGCCGTGGCTGCTGCCGCTGCTGGGGAGTGCGGTTCCGCTACCGCTCACGACCGCGCACACCGCCGTTTCCCAGCCGATGATTGCCCTGCTGCTGATCGCTGCGCCGCTGTTGCCGCTGGTGCTGATGATGTTCTTCAAACGCGACCGTCTGCCTGCGCGCTCACGCGGTACGGCATGGGCGTGCGGGTACGAGCACGAACAATCGATGGTTATCACCGCCCACGGTTTTGCGATGCCGGTGAAAGAGAACTTCGCCTTTGTCCTGAAACTGCGCCACGCGCTGAACCCGGTGAAGGTGATCCCCGGCTGGCAAAGCGCGGCTGCACCGACGCTGTTCCGTCGTCTCGCCGTGATCGAGCTGGCGGTGCTGGTGGTGATTGTGATTTCACGAGGAGCCTGACATGAGTCTGTTACTGGCATTACTTCAGGCGCTGGTGTTATTCGCCGTTGCGCCACTGCTTTCGGGCATTACCCGCGTGGCCCGCGCCCGGATGCACAATCGTCGCGGTCCAGGCGTGCTTCAGGAGTACCGCGATCTCATCAAACTGATGGGTCGTCAGAGCATCGCCCCGGATGCGTCCGGCTGGGTGTTCCGCCTGACGCCGTTCGTGATGGTCGGCGTGATGCTGACCATCGCCACCGCGCTGCCGGTGGTGACCGTCGCGTCGCCGCTGCCGGTGCTCGGCGATCTGATCACCCTGATCTATCTCTTCGCTATCGCGCGCTTTTTCTTTGCGATTGCAGGGCTGGATACGGGCAGTCCGTTTACAGGTATCGGCGCCAGCCGTGAAGCGATGCTCGGCGTGCTGGTGGAACCGATCCTGCTGCTGGGCCTGTGGGTAGCCGCGCAGGTCGCGGGTTCCACCCATATCAGCTTTATCACTGACACGGTTTATCACTGGCCGGTTACCCGCACCGTTCCGCTGCTGCTGGCGCTCTGCGCCTGTGCCTTCGCCACCTTTATTGAGATGGGAAAACTGCCCTTTGACCTCGCGGAAGCGGAGCAGGAGCTGCAGGAAGGACCGCTCACGGAGTACAGCGGCTACGGCTTTGCGGTGCTGAAGTGGGGCATCAGCCTCAAACAGCTGGTGGTCCTGCAAATGTTTGTCGGCGTCTTCTTCCCGTGGGGGCAGATGACACACTTCTCGGCGGCGGGTTTTCTGCTGGCAGTGGTTATCGCCGTGCTCAAGCTGGTGGCGGGGGTGCTGATTATCGCGCTGTTTGAAAACAGCATGGCGCGACTGCGTTTCAACGCCACGTCGCGCGTCACCTGGGCCGGTTTTGGGTTCGCATTTTTAGCCTTCGTCTCCTTGCTGGTGGCGTGATTACAGAGAGTCTTAGCATGTCTGAAGAAAAAGTAGGTCAACAGTATCTTGCCGCACTGCATCAGGCGTTTCCCGGCGTGGTGCTGGAGGAGAGCTGGCAGACCAAAGACCAGATCACTGTCACCATCAAGGTGAACTACCTGCCGGAAGTGGTGGAGTTTCTCTATTACCAGCAGGGCGGCTGGCTGTCGGTACTGTTCGGCAACGATGAGCGTCAGCTGTGCGGCAACTACGCGGTTTACTACGTGCTGTCGATGGAGCAGGGCGTGAAGTGCTGGCTCACGGTACGCGTCGAAGTTGATCCGAATAAACCGGAATACCCGTCCGTCACGCCGCGCGTGCCTGCCGCCGTCTGGGGCGAGCGCGAAGTACGCGACATGTACGGCCTGGTGGCGGTTGGCCTGCCGGATGAGCGCCGTCTGGTGCTGCCCGACGACTGGCCGGATGAACTCTATCCGCTGCGCAAAGACAGCATGGATTATCGCCAGCGTCCGGCGCCGACGACCGACAGCGAAACCTACGAGTTCATCAACGAACTCGGCAGCAAAAAGAACAACGTGGTGCCGATTGGCCCGCTGCACGTCACCTCCGATGAACCGGGCCACTTCCGCCTGTTTGTCGATGGCGAAAACATTATCGACGCCGATTACCGCCTGTTCTACGTCCATCGCGGCATGGAAAAATTGGCGGAAACCCGTATGGGTTACAACGAAGTCACCTTCCTGTCGGATCGCGTGTGTGGCATCTGCGGCTTTGCCCACAGCACCGCTTATACCACCTCGGTGGAAAACGGCATGGGCATTGTGGTGCCTGAGCGGGCGCAGATGATCCGCGCCATTCTGCTGGAGGTCGAGCGCTTGCACTCGCACCTGCTGAACCTCGGCCTCGCCTGTCACTTCGTCGGCTTTGATTCCGGATTTATGCAGTTCTTCCGCGTGCGTGAAGCGTCGATGAAGATGGCGGAAATCCTCACCGGGGCGCGTAAAACCTACGGTCTGAACCTGATCGGTGGGATTCGCCGCGATCTGCTGAAAGACGACATGATCCAGACCCGCCTGCTGGCACAGCAGATGCGCCGCGATGTGCAGGATCTGGTGGATATGCTTCTGAGCACGCCGAATATCGAGCAGCGCACCGTCGGCGTGGGCCGTCTCGATCCGCAGATCGCCCGCGATTTCAGCAACGTCGGCCCAATGGTGCGCGCCAGCGGTCACGCTCGCGATACCCGCGCCGATCACCCGTTTGTCGGTTACGGTCTGTTGCCGATGACCGTACACAGCGAGCAGGGCTGCGACGTTATCTCGCGTCTGAAAGTGCGTATCAACGAAGTCTTTACCGCCCTGAATATGATCGATTTTGGTCTGGATAATCTGCCCGGCGGTCCGCTGGCGGTGGAAGGCTTTACCTATATCCCGAACCGTTTTGCGCTCGGGTTCGCCGAGGCGCCACGCGGGGATGATATCCACTGGAGCATGACCGGCGACAACCAGAAGCTCTACCGCTGGCGCTGCCGTGCGGCGACCTACGCCAACTGGCCGACCCTGCGCTACATGCTGCGCGGCAATACGGTCTCTGATGCGCCGCTGATCATCGGCAGCCTCGATCCTTGCTACTCCTGTACCGACCGCATGACGGTGGTGGATGTGCGCAAGAAGAAAAGCCAGGTGGTGCCGTACAAAGAGCTTGAACGCTACAGCATCGAGCGCAAGAACTCGCCGCTGAAATAAGGAACCGTCATGTTTACCTTTATCAAAAAAGTGATCAAAACCGGTACGGTCACCAGCCGTTATCCGCTTGAGCCGATGCCGGTCGATAAAAACTTTCGCGGCAAACCAGAGCACAACCCGCAGCAGTGCATCGGCTGCGCGGCGTGCGTTAACGCCTGCCCGTCGAATGCCCTGACGGTGGAGACGGATCTGGCGACGAATCAGCTGGCCTGGCAGTTCAACCTCGGACGCTGCATTTTTTGTGGCCGCTGTGAAGAGGTCTGCCCGACGGCGGCGATTAAGCTGTCGCAGGAGTACGAGCTGGCGGTGTGGAAAAAAGAGGATTTCCTCCAGCAGTCGCGTTTTGACCTGTGCCACTGCCGCGTTTGCCACCATCCGTTTGCCGTGCAAAAAGAGATCGACTACGCCATTGCGTTGCTGAAACACAACGGTGATGCGCGCGCCGAAATGCACCGGGAAGGGTTTGAAACCTGCCCGGAATGCAAGCGTCAGAAATGCCTGCTGCCGTCCGACCGCATTGATATCACCCGCCACATGAGAGAAGCCAGCTGATGAATAATTTACTCGGCCCGCGCGACGATAACGGCATTCCGGTGCCGATGACGGTGGACGAATCCATCGCGAGCATGAAAGCCTCCCTGCTGAAAAACATCAAACGTTCCGCCTACGTCTACCGCGTGGACTGCGGCGGCTGCAACGGCTGCGAAATCGAAATCTTCGCCACCCTGTCGCCGCTGTTTGATGCCGAACGTTTTGGTATCAAAGTGGTGCCATCCCCGCGCCATGCGGACATTCTGCTGTTTACCGGCGCGGTGACGCGCGCGATGCGATCTCCGGCGCTGCGCGCCTGGCAATCGGCGCCGGATCCAAAAATTTGTATCTCCTATGGCGCATGCGGCAACAGCGGCGGGATCTTCCACGATCTCTACTGCGTGTGGGGTGGCACCGACAAAATCGTGCCGGTGGATGTGTATATCCCTGGCTGCCCGCCGACGCCCGCGGCGACGTTGTACGGTTTTGCGATGGCGCTGGGTCTGCTGGAGCAGAAAATTCACGCCCGCGCCCCGGGTGAGATCGACAATCAGCCCGCGCAGATTTTGCACCCGGATATGGTGCAGCCTCTGCGCGTGAAGGTCGATCGCACGGCGCGACGCCTCGCCGGGTATCGCTATGGCCGCCAGATTGCTGATGACTATCTGCGTCTGTTGAGCCAGGGCGAGCATCAGGTGGCGCGCTGGCTGGAGGCGGAGAAAGATCCGCGTCTGAACGAGATCGTGGCAAACCTGGACCAGGTGGTGGATGAGGCGCGTATCCGATGAGTGAAAAGGTGGTGTTCAGTCAGCTGAGCCGTAAATTTATCGATGAGAACGACGCGACGCCGGATGCGGCCCAGCAGGTGGTCTATTACAGCCTGGCGATTGGCCACCATCTCGGGGTGATCGACTGTTTAGAGGCGGCGCTGAGCTGTCCGTGGCAGGACTATCTGGCGTGGATCGGCACGCTGGAGGCGGGCAGCACCGCACGACGCAAAATGGAAGGTGTACCGAAGTATGGCGAGATCGTCATCGACAGCAATCACATCGCCATGCTGGCGAATGCCTTCGATGCGGCGCTCGCAGTGCAAACCCCTGAGCAGCAGGCGTGGAGCAAAACGGTGCTCAGTATGCTGCACGATATTCATCAGGAGAGCGCCATCTACCTGATGGTGAGGAGATTACGTGACTGACGTTTTACTGTGTGTGGGCAACAGCATGATGGGCGACGACGGCGCAGGCCCGCTGCTGGCGGAAATGTGCTTCGCAAATCCGCAGGGTAACTGGCAGGTGATCGACGGCGGCAGCGCGCCGGAAAATGACGTGGTTGCCCTTCGCGAGCTGCGCCCGGACCGGCTGCTGATTGTCGATGCCACCGATATGGGGCTAAACCCGGGCGAAATCCGCCTCATCGATCCGGACGATATTGCTGAGATGTTCATGATGACCACCCACAATATGCCGCTCAACTATCTGGTCGATCAGATTAAAGACGACGTGGGCGAGGTGCTGTTTTTGGGCATTCAGCCGGATATTGTCGGCTTTTATTATCCGATGACTCCCGCGATAAAAGCGGCGGTAGAAACGGTCTATTCCCGGCTTGCAGGATGGGCAGGGGACGGGGGTTTTGCACGACTCTGAGAAGTGAATGCCCGGTGCGCGACGTACCACCGGGCAGAACTCCGTTACGCCAAATCCGCCCCGTTGCTCGCAATCACCTTCTTATACCACCAGAACGATTTCTTGCGTTTACGATCCAGCGTGCCGTTGCCTGCATCGTCACGATCGACATACACAAACCCGTAGCGCTTGCTCATCTCGCCCGTGGAAGCTGCCACCAGATCGATACAGCCCCAGGTGGTGTAACCCATTAGCGGCACGCCGTCTTCAATCGCATCGCCCATTGCGCGGATATGCTCGCGCAGATAGCTGATGCGGTAGTCGTCGTTAATCTCGCCGCTGGCGTCGATCTCGTCTTTCGCCCCGAGGCCGTTTTCCACCAGGAACAGCGGTTTCTGGTAGCGGTCATACATCATGTTCATGGTGATGCGCAGACCCAGCGGGTCAATGCCCCAGCCCCATTCGCTCACCTCAATGTGCGGGTTGCGCAGGGATTTGACGATGTTTGCCGCGCTGGTGTTATTGGCGTTCATCTCCACAGAGGCGCAGCGTGACGCGTAATAACTGAACGACACAAAATCGACGGTATGTTTAAGGAGCTGGTCGTCGGCCGGGTCTTTAACAATCGTCACCCCTTTATCGCGGAACACGCGCGCCGAGTAACCCGGATAGGTGCCGCGCGCCTGAACGTCTATAAAGAACAGGTTTTCGCGATCTTTTTCCAGTGCCGTCCACACGTCTTCTGGCTTGCAGGAGTACGGGTAGAAACTGCCGCCTGCCAGCATACAGCCGACCTGGTTTTCCGGGTTCACTTCATGGGCGATTTTGGTCGCCAGTGCGCTTGCCACCAGCTCGTGATGTGCGGCCTGGTATTTCACCTGATCTTCGTTTTCACCCTCTTCAAAGACCAGTCCCGCGCCCGAGAACGGGCTGTGCAGCATGATGTTGATCTCGTTGAAGGTCAGCCAGTATTTCACCAGACCATTGAACTCTTCAAAGCAGGTGCGCGCGTAGCGGGCGAAGAAATCGACCATTTTGCGGTTGCGCCAGGAGCCGTATTCGGTGACCAGATGCATTGGCACATCGAAGTGGCACAGGGTCACCAGCGGCTCGATATTGTACTTTTTGCACTCTTCAAACACCGCGCGGTAAAAGGCGATACCGGCCTGATTCGGCCGCGGTTCGTCACCGTTCGGGTAGAGGCGGCTCCAGGCAATCGAGGTGCGGAATACCGTAAAACCCATCTCCGCCATCAGTGCGATGTCTTCTTTGTAGCGATGGTAAAAATCAATCGCCTCGTGGCTCGGGTAAAACTCGTCGTCGCGCAGCGAGAAACGTTTTTCCTTACCGACTTTCACCGCCATGCGGTTTGCGCCGTGGGGGATCATATCGACGGTGGTCAGCCCTTTACCGCCTTCACGGTAAGCACCTTCACTCTGGTTGGCGGCCAGTGCGCCGCCCCATAAAAATCCTTCTGGAAAAACAGACATTTTTACCTCGTTATTCATTTATGCTCGTGCTTCTTGTGCCGGAACCGGTGCGGTTTGCAGGGCGCGTGCTTTCTCGGCCTCGTCTTCCACTGGAATATCCTCAAAGCCGAGGATCAGCGTCAGAACAAACGAAAGCACCACGGCCAGGGCCATCACGCCAAACACCCAGACGATGGTCATCGGATTGGCCGGATCGAAGAACTGTACGCTGGTGAACAGGCCCGGTGCCGCCATTGAGTGGCTGGCAAGCCCCGCCATACCGGCGATCGCGCCGCAGATAAAGCCGCTGATCAGGCTCGCAATTAACGGGCGTTTCAGGCGAATCGCCACGCCGTAAAGTGCCGGTTCAGAAATTCCCGCCATGATGGCGGACGCCGCTGCGGCGAGCGCCGTCTGGCGCAGTTCCGGGTTTTTGGTTTTCCAGGCTACCGCCAGGGAAGAACCGCCAAGAGAGAGGTTCGCGCCGATTTCCGACGGCATCACCATCCCTTCTTTGCCGGTTTCGGCGATAGTCTGAATAATCGTTGGCGTAAAGACGCGGTGCATACCGGTCATTACCAGCAGCGGCCAGAGTGCGCCCATAATGGCCACGGACAGCCAGCCCAGATAGCCGTGAATGGTGTAGACCAGCGACGAAATCGCGCTACCAATCCAAATACCCAGCGGCCCAATCAGCACAATCGCCAGCGGGGCGGCAATCAGCACGATCAGCATCGGTTTCAGGAAGTTTTTAGTTACCGCTGGCGTGATCTTGTCCACCCAGCGTTCGATGTACGACAGGCACCAGGTCATGACCAGCGCCGGGATCACCGTGTAGGTGTATTTCACCGCCGTCACCGGGATAAACGCGAACTCGACGTGCTCGCCCTGGGCGGCTTTCGCCATCAGCTCAATAAAGCTTGGATGCACCAGCACGCCTGCGATGGCAATCGCCAGCGACATGTTGGTTTTGAATTTCACGGCGGCAGACGCGGCCACCATCAGCGGCAGGAAGAAGAAGGCTCCGTCACCAATCACCGTCAGAATCGTGAGCGTAGGGGCACCTTTCGGCAGCGCGCCGGTCATCTCCAGGATCATTGCCAGCAGTTTCACCATCGAGCCGCCGATGATCGCCGGGATCAGCGGGGACATGGTGCCGATCAGCGCGTCGAGCACGCCAGCGCCGATGCGGCGAAGCGTCAGTTTTTGCGGGCCTTGCGGCTCAGCAGGACGCATCCCGGCAGGCAGCAGGTTCACCACCTCGCGGTAGGCCTGAGAAACGGTATTGCCGATGATCACCTGACACTGGTTATCGTTGCGCACCACGCCGAGCACGCCGGAGAGGCTTTTGAGCGTGGCGCTGTCGATGGCGCTTTCGTCCTGCAACACAAAGCGCAGGCGCGTCATACAGTGGGTGACGGCGACGATGTTATCTTTCCCGCCGAGCGCGCTGACAATGTCTTTCGCCAGCGCGGCATAATTTTTGGCCATCGGAAGTGATCCTGTTGTAGTTGTGAGAACATGTAGGAAACCGGTTCCACAAAATCATGATGAGTTTCTTCGTATGAAACAAGATGGTGATCCGTGCATTTTTTACATTCGTGATAACGATCACTTTGAGTGTTTAAAAGCGTGAGATTCGCGCTGCGACAATTTTCGTGCAGTGCAGTACACTTCGGCGCATCAGGTTTAAAGGGAATAATCAGATGACCACGATGCTTGAAGTGGCGAAGCGGGCAGGGGTGTCGAAGGCAACGGTTTCTCGGGTGCTTTCGGGCAATGGCTACGTGAGCCAGGAGACAAAAGACCGGGTTTTTCAGGCGATTGAAGAGAGCGGTTACCGCCCCAATCTGCTGGCGCGAAACCTTGCGACCAAACGTACCCAAACCCTGGGGCTGGTAGTGACGAACACCCTTTACCACGGCGTGTATTTCAGCGAGCTGCTGTTCCACGCGGCACGCATGACGGAAGAAAAAGGGCGTCAGCTGATTCTCGCGGACGGCAAGCACAGCGCCGATGAAGAGCGCGAGGCGATCCAGTATCTGCTCGATATGCGCTGCGACGCAATCATCATCTATCCGCGCTTTCTAAGCGTTGATGAGATGGATGAGATCATCGAAAAACAGGAGCAGCCGATCATGGTGCTCAACCGTCGTCTGCGTAAAAACAGCAGCCAGTGCGTCTGGTCGGATCATAAAGCCTCCTGTCAGGATGCGGTCTCGCAGCTGATTGAAATGGGCCATCGGGATATCGCGTTTATCACCGGCTCGCTCGACTCTCCCACCGGTATCGAACGTCTTTCTGGGTACAGAGCGGCGCTGGCGCAGCATCAGATCCCGCTGCGCGACGAATTGCTGGTGGAGGGGAAATGGACTCCGGAAAGCGGGGCGGCGGGAGTCACCACGCTGCTGGCGCGCAAAGCGCAATTCACCGCGTTGGTCGCCAGCAATGACGATATGGCCATTGGTGCGCTGAAGCAGCTTCACGACAGCGGGATCGCCACGCCGGGCGAAGTGTCGGTAGTGGGATTTGATGATGTTGCGATCGCGCCCTACATCGTGCCATCGCTCTCCAGCGTGCGTATTCCGGTGACGGAGATGATCAAAGAGACCATCAGCCGCCTGATTTTTATGCTCGATGGCGGCGAGTTCAGCTATCAGCAAGCCTTCCCCGGTGAGCTGATCCTGCGCGACTCCGTCATCGCCAACGTTCGCGTCTGACGTCGACAGGTGTCATCGTCATTCGTGTCGATGACACCGAGGGGTACTGATTAAATTCAGTGAAATCAGTTAATTAAAATGTGGCACGTTTTATGTATGTTTCGCCGCATAACTTAATGCTGGAGAAGCAGATGAACCGTTTTATTATGGCCGATGCCAGTAAATGTATTGGCTGTCGCACCTGTGAGGTGGCGTGTGTTGTGTCCCATCAGGCGGAGCAGGATTGCGCCTCCCTGACCCCAGAATCTTTCCTGCCACGTATTCATGTCATTAAGGGCGTGAATATCTCAACGGCGGCCATCTGCCGCCAGTGTGAAGACGCCCCCTGCGCCAATGTCTGCCCTAACGGTGCCATCAACCGCGAAAACGGCTTTGTGCAGGTTATGCAGCAGCGTTGCATCGGCTGTAAAACCTGCGTGGTGGCCTGTCCGTATGGTGCGATGGAAGTGGTTGTGCGCCCGGTGGTACGCAACAGCGGCGCGGGTCTGAGTGTGCGTGCCGAAAAAGCCGAAGCGAACAAATGCGACCTATGCAACCATCGCGAAAGCGGCCCGGCGTGTATCGAAGCCTGCCCGACGCACGCTCTGGTCTGCGTCGATCGTAACAAGCTTGAACAGATGAGTGCCGAGAAGCGCCGTCGCGCGGCGTTCGATACATCGTCATCAATGCTGTTTTAAGCCGCGATGAGCTGTAACGGCGCGCAGCTGCGGGTGCGCGGAAAAGTGCAGGGGGTGGGTTTCCGCCCCTTTGTCTGGCAGTTGGCGAATCAGCTTGGCCTTCGCGGTGACGTTTGTAATGACGGCGAAGGCGTGCTGGTGCGTCTGGTTGATGATCCGACTGCGTTTCAGGCACGTTTGTTAGCGCAGTGCCCGCCGCTGGCGCGCATTGATACCATTGAAACTCAGCCGTTGACCTGGCCGGAAATGCCGACGGAATTCACCATCCGCCACAGCGCGGGCGGGGCGATGGCGACGCAAATCGTGCCGGATGCGGCGACCTGTCCGGCCTGCCTGGCTGAGATGCGCGATCCGCGCGATCGCCGCTACCGCTATCCGTTTATCAACTGCACCCACTGCGGCCCGCGTTTCACCATTATTCGCGCCATGCCCTATGACCGACCGGATACGGCGATGGCCGCTTTCCCGCTCTGCGCCCCGTGTGAGAGCGAATACCGCAATCCGGCGGATCGGCGCTTTCACGCCCAGCCGGTGGCATGCCCGGACTGTGGGCCGCAGCTGGAATGGCGTGCAGAGGGCGTCCATCTGACACGAGATGCCGCGTTATCCGCAGCCGTTGAGATGCTGAAAAACGGTGGGATCGTGGCAATCAAAGGGCTGGGCGGTTTTCATCTGGCCTGCGACGCGCAAAACGCGCAGGCGGTGGCGCGGCTGCGCGCGCGAAAACGTCGTCCGACCAAACCATTAGCGGTGATGCTGCCCTGTATTGACGAGTTGCCTGCGCCCCTTCGGGAGCGTCTGCAATCGCCCGCCGCACCCATCGTGTTGAGCGCAAAGCGCCTGCTACCGGAACTGCCGCAGAACATTGCGCCGGGGCTGGATTGCATCGGCGTGATGCTGGCCTCCAGCCCGCTGCAACATCTGCTGATGGACGACTGCGCGCGCCCGCTGGTGATGACTTCCGGGAATCTCAGCGGTAAACCCCCCGCGCTGAGCAATGTTCAGGCGCTGGATGACCTGCGCGATATCGCCGACGGTTTTCTGCTGCATAACCGCGACATTTTGCAACGCATGGATGATTCGGTTCTGGACGAGCAGGGCGCAATGCTGCGCCGCGCGCGGGGTTACGTGCCGGACGCCATTCCGCTGCCTGAAGGATTTAAGGATATCCCGCCGATGCTGTGCCTCGGCGCGGAGATGAAAAATACCTTCTGTCTGGTGCGCGGCGGGCAGGCGGTTATCAGCCAGCATTTTGGCGATCTGAGTGACGACGGCGTGGAGCATCAGTGGCGTGGCGCGCTGGCGGTCATTCAACAAATGTATGATTTCCGTCCGGAACTTGTGGTGTACGATGCCCATCCGGGCTACCGCTCTGCCCGGTGGGCCGAAGCGCTGGCGCTGCCGAAACAGACGGTACTCCACCACCACGCCCACGCGGCGGCGTGTCTGGCGGAAAATGGCTGGCCGCTGAACGCAGGCGATGTGATTGCGCTGACGCTTGACGGCATCGGGATGGGCGAAAACGGCGCGCTGTGGGGCGGCGAGTGCCTGCGGGTGAACTATCAGGCGTGCGAGCACCTCGGTGGGTTGCCCGCCGTGGCGCTGCCCGGCGGCGATCTGGCCGCGGTCGAACCGTGGCGGAATTTACTTGCACATGGGCTGGCGTTTATTCCTGACTGGCAAAAGCGGGCGGAAATGCGCGCCGTTCTGGCGCACAACTGGACACTGCTGGCGACGGCGGTGGCGCGGGGAATCAACGCGCCGCTGGCCTCATCCTGTGGGCGGCTGTTTGACGCCGTGGCTTGTGCGCTGGATATCGTGCCCGACAGGCAGCATCACGAAGGCGAAGCGGCTTGTCAGCTTGAAGCACTGGCCGCGACCTGTTCAGGTGTGCAGCATCCGGTCACGCTGGATGTGGGAGATCTGTCCACCTTCTGGCAGCAGTGGCTCGACTGGCAGGCGACGCCCGCCGAACGGGCATGGGCATTCCATGATGCGCTGGCGAAAGGGCTGGCGGCACTGTTGGCTCAACACGCCCGACGTCTGGCGATATCGACGCTCTGCTTCAGCGGCGGCGTGCTGCACAATCGGCTGCTCAGGGCGCGCCTGCAGTTTTATCTTTCTGAATTCACGCTTCTGTTCCCTGAAAAATTGCCTGCAGGCGACGGGGCGATTTCATTCGGACAGGCGGTCGTCGCTGCCGCCCGCACCCTTTCTCACAGGAACTGACATGCAACGACGGATTCGCAACGAACCGCTTCTGATGATCCTGCTGGCCGCGAATGGTCTGGCCTGGGGCTGGGCCTGGCACACGTTTAGCGGCAGTACCACGCTGATGGCGGCCAGCCTGCTGGCGTGGTGCTACGGCCTGCGGCATGCGGTCGATGCGGATCATATCGCCGCGATCGATACGGTCACCCGCAAGCTGATGCAGCAGGGCAAACGCCCGTCTGGCGTGGGGGCGTGGTTTTCGCTGGGCCATTCGACCATTGTGGTGCTGGCCTCCGTCGCCATTGCCGCCACGGCGACGGCGTTTCAAAAGAACATGGCGTGGTTTCATGAGACCGGTAGTCTCATTGGCACCGCCGTTTCCGCGACCTTTTTACTGGCGATGGCGCTGATCAACACGGTGATTTTGCTCGGCGTCTGGCGCAGCTTTCAGGCGCTGAAAAACGGTCATACGACGGGCGGCGAGGGGGACGCGCCGGTGTCGGGCGGGATCATGAGCTGGCTGTTTGGCGCCACGTTCCGTCTGGTGAGCAAAAGCTGGCAGATGTACCTGGTCGGTTTTCTGTTTGGCCTGGGATTTGATACCGCCACTGAAATTGGCGTGCTGGGCATTTCTGCCGCCAGCGCCTCGAACGGAATGTCGGTGTGGTCGATCATGATTTTCCCGGCGCTGTTTGCCAGCGGTATGGCGTTAGTGGATACGCTGGATAATTTATTGATGATCGGCGCGTACGGCTGGGCATTCAATAAACCGCAGCGCAAACTTTATTACAATATGACCATTACCGGCACGTCGGTTGTCGTCGCGCTCTTTATTGGCGGGCTGGAAGCCCTCGGGCTAATAAAGGATAAATTTGAATTAAGTGGGGGCGTCTGGAGCCTGGTGGGTAGTGTTAATAATAATCTCGGTAACGCCGGTTTTATTGTTATTGGTTTGTTTATTGTCTGTTGGTGTCTGTCAATGCTGAACTACCGCTGGCGCGGCTATGACGCGCTGGGGGGCTATGACGGTTCCGAGCATTATTTAAAAAAATAATCTAAGCAAAAATTGCTTTTTCATCTCTGTTTAAATTAAATTACGCCTGATGATTTATTTATCAATTATAAAATAATTATATATCTCAGGGTGAATGGATATTTATCGCAAATATATCTATTTACTCTGATTTATATATTCATATAAATAATGAAATAGGGATTGATGGCGATGATTTATCTATTATGTATTTACCTTGTGAATAGAATGCGCAAAAAAAAGCCCCGGGACATCGGGGCTGCGGATAATAAAATCCTAAGGTTAAGTAAGCGTGGCAGAGGTGTGAGGGTTAAACGGGTAACGACTTCAGCAGGGAGAAAGCCTCCTTCATCCGATCTTCGCTGACCACAAAGGCGCGCAGTTCACCGTCGCCATCAACGCCTTTTGCGACCATTCCCTGTGGTTCAATGGCCATGTGCCAGTGTAAATCCTGTCGCTGCGTTTCGCCCGCGAGGTGCAGCGGCAGTTCAGGTGTTTTGACCTTCACCAGCATCGCCGGCAGTTTCAGTGGTGCGCTACTCCCCAGCAGGTTTTTTGCCAGATACATTGCGCTTATCTGAATCGGCTGCAGGAACGGCAGGACCTGGCCATTGATTTCCGCACAGTCACCCAGGGCGAAAATATCGGGCTGGCTGGTTTGCAAATAGCTGTCTACCTTCACTCCGCACCCCGTTTCTGCCCCGGCGTGCTGGGCCAGTGCCGTTTCCGGACGCAGGCCCGTCGCGGCGATCACTGCATCGACCTCAACGCTGCGCTTACGATCGAGAGTCGCGCGAATGCCGCTGTCGGTTGTCGTCAGGCTCTGGATCTGAGATTTCAGCAGCAGATGGACGCCCATCTCCGTCAGACGATGCTGTAAGCGACTGCTCACTTCCGCTGGCATCAGCGCAGACAGAATGCTGGCTGCGTGATCGACCAGAGTGACGGCTTTCCCGGCGCGGCAAAAATCCATCGCCAGTTCGGTGCCAATCAGACCGCCGCCGACAATCATCACTCGCTTTGCGTCACGAAGCCGGGTTTCACAGGCGCGGTACTCCTGCTGACTGTTAAGGGTCAGCATCAGCTCGCGGCCCTGTACGGGCGGTACAAAGGCGGATGCCCCCGTCGCCAGCACCAGTTTGTCGTAGTGCCACTGATAATCTTTGCCCTTCACCACATGGGCGCTGGCGTCGATCTCCGTGACCCAGGTATGCGGAAACAGTCGCAAATTAAACTGTTCGGCGAACTCACCCGCCGTCTGGCGGGTGAGGTCGTCGGCATGCTGATGCTGGCTGATAACATGGCTCAAATCGGGTTTGTTGTACTCGTCCATGCTGTCGGCGGCGATAAGCGTCAGCGGCACGTTCGCATCCTGTTTGCGTATATTTTTCACCAGCTGCCGGGCGGCAAAGCCCGAGCCAATAATGACAATGCCGTGATTCATTTTGCCTCCGTCGCCAGTTCGTCGAACACGTCTTTTCCGAGGGAACATTCCGGGCACAGGAAGTTATCAGGCACGTCGCGCCACGGGGTACCTGGAGCGACATCCTGCAAAGGTTCGCCGAGGGCAGGATCGTAAATCCACTGGCAGACGCTGCACTGCATGCTCGGGCCAAGATCGGCGGCTTGTGCGGCGGCACAGGCGCAGGCTTCTTGTTGCTCAGGGGCTTTCGCTGTTGCTTCCGGCAGTGGAGCGAGCGCCCACTGACGTGCGATATCACGGCCATGCTGGCGGCAGACTTCAAGTGCGTCGATGTCCGGGCGCCATTTGGCTTTCAGGCTCATCGACATTTCGAAGCCGGCATCCTGCAGACGCGTGGAGAGACGATCTACTGCACCGCCGCTCCAGCCGTGGGAGCCAAACGCGCTCGCGCGTTTGTTACGAAAACGCAGACCGGTCATCTCTTCAACCAGACCGGCGATTTTCGGCATCATTACGTTATTCATGGTGGAGGTGCCGACCAGCACGCCCTTGGAGCGGAAGACGTTGGTCAGGATTTCGTTTTTATCGCTGCGCGCCACGTTGAAGATTTTCACCGCCACGTTCGGGTCGACTTCGTTAATGCCCTGGGCAATGGCGTCCGCCATCATGCGGGTGTTGTTGGACATGGTGTCGTAGAACAGCGTGATGCGATCTTCCTGATAATCCGCCGCCCATTTCAGATACAGCTCCACGATTTGGGTGGGATTTTCGCGCCAGACCACGCCGTGCGAGGTGGCAATCATATCGACCGGCAGATTGAAGCCGAGGATTTCAGTGATTTTTGGCGTTACCAGACGGCTGAACGGCGTCAGGATGTTGGCGTAGTAGCGCTGGCACTGTTCGAACAGTTCAGTCTGATCCACTTCGTCGTTAAACAGACGTTCATCACAGTAGTGCTGACCAAAGGCGTCATTGCTGAACAGCACCGCATCGCCGGTCATGTACGTCATCATGCTGTCGGGCCAGTGCAGCATCGGGGTTTCGACGAAAATCAGCTGTTTGCCGTTGCCGATATCCAGCGAGTCACCGGTTTTCACCGTATGAAAATTCCATTCAGGGTGGTGATGGTGGCCGTTAATAGAGTCGATGGCGTTGGTGGTGCAGTAGATTGGCGTGTTGGGAATATAAGACATCAGCTCGGTCAGGGCGCCCGCGTGGTCTTCTTCCGCATGGTTAATAATAATGTAATCGATGTCAGTCAGATCGATTTCGCTGCGCAGGTTCTGCACGAACTCGCGGCTGAATTTATGATCAACGGTATCGATCAGGACGTTTTTGCCTTCGCGGATGAGATAGCTGTTATAGCTGCTGCCGCGCAGGGTTTTGTATTCGGTGCCGTGAAAATCGCGCACTTCCCAGTCACGTTGACCCACCCAATGAATATTATTTTTAACCAGAATAGACATAGCAACCTCAATAAATACAGTGTGTTTCGATAAGTTGATGTGCATATATCAAGTTGCGTGCCAGTTTTTAAAGTTATTGATATTTAATGGTTTTTAAAAATATCACTCGCAAGGGGTAGTCAGAATGACTATCTCTTTTATGGTCAATATGACAGTATGCACTGTCAAAATGACAGCGAGGCGCAAATGAGCTTTTCCGTAGATGTGCTGGCGAAGATCGCCATTGAATTACAGACCGGTATCGGCCATCAGGATCGTTTCCAGCGGTTAATTTCAACCCTGCGTCATGTGCTGGAGTGTGATGCCTCGGCGCTGCTGCGCTACGAAGGGCGACAGTTTATTCCTCTGGCGATCGACGGGCTGGCGCAGGACGTGCTGGGGCGGCGCTTTACCCTCGAGGGCCATCCGCGTCTGGAGACCATCGCCCGCGCGGGTGACGTGGTGCGTTTCCCGGCGGACAGCGATCTGCCCGATCCCTACGACGGCCTGATTCCCGGCCAGGAGAGCCTGAAGGTCCACGCCTGTATCGGTTTGCCGCTGTTTGCCGGGCAGAATCTGATTGGCGCGCTGACCCTCGACGGCCTGCAGCCGGATCAGTTCGATACCTTCAGCGACGAAGAGCTGCGGCTGATTGCCGCGCTGGCCGCCGGGGCGCTTAATAACGCGCTGCTGATTGAGCAACTGGAGAGCCAGAACATATTGCCGGGCAGTCCGGCGGTGTTTGAGCAGGTCGCGCACACGGAAATGATTGGCCTGTCGCCGGGTATGGCGCAGCTGAAAAAAGAGATCGAGATTGTCGCGGCGTCGGATCTGAACGTCTTAATCAGCGGGGAGACCGGCACCGGGAAAGAGCTGGTGGCGAAGGCGATCCACGAAGGCTCGCCGCGCGCGGTCAATCCGCTGGTGTATCTGAACTGCGCCGCGTTGCCGGAAAGCGTGGCGGAGAGCGAGCTGTTCGGCCACGTCAAAGGGGCGTTTACCGGGGCCATCAGCAACCGCAGCGGTAAGTTTGAAATGGCCGACAACGGCACGCTGTTCCTCGATGAAATTGGTGAGCTGTCGCTGGCGTTGCAGGCCAAACTGCTGCGCGTGTTGCAGTACGGCGATATTCAGCGCGTGGGTGACGACCGCAGCCTGCGGGTGGATGTGCGCGTGCTGGCGGCGACCAACCGCGATCTGCGCGAAGAGGTGCTGGCGGGCAATTTCCGCGCCGATCTGTTCCATCGCTTAAGCGTGTTCCCGCTCTCCGTGCCGCCGCTGCGCGAGCGTGGCGAGGATGTGGTTCTGCTGGCGGGCTATTTCTGCGAGCAGTGCCGGTTGAAAATGGGGTTGTCGCGCGTGGTGTTAAGCCCCGGTGCGCGCAGGCATCTGCTGAATTATGGCTGGCCGGGCAATGTGCGCGAGCTAGAGCATGCGATCCATCGCGCGGTGGTGCTGGCGCGCGCGACGCGCATCGGCGATGAGGTGGTGATCCACGCGGCGCATTTTGCGTTGCACGACGAGGCGGTGCCTGTCTCGCAGCCGGACGTGCCAGCGATGAGCAATGCCAACCTGCGTGAGGCCACGGAAGCGTTTCAACGTCAGATGATTACCCGCGCGCTGGAGCAGAATAACCGTAGCTGGGCGGCCTGCGCGCGGGCGTTAGAGACGGACGTCGCCAACCTGCATCGGCTGGCGAAACGTCTTGGGCTGAAGGGTTAGATAATCCCGGCCTGATAGAAGTCCTGCAGGTTGATGGCGCCGCACAGTTTGCCGCTGTCATCGACCACCGGGGCGGCGGTGATTTTGCGCTTCATCAGCACTTCTTTGGCTTCGATAGCGCGGCTCTCGGCGTTAAGTGTCAGGCCGCCGGTGGTCATAGCATCGCTGACGACCGCTTCCAGCTTGCCGCCGCCCACCAGCCAGCGACGCAGGTCGCCGTCGGTAAAGACCCCTTTGACCAGCCCGTTGTCATCACACACGGCAACCAGCCCCAGCCCGGTGCGGCTCAGTTCGAGCATTGCGTCCATCACGCTGGTGGTGAGTTTTACCTGCGGGATGGCGTCGTCCGTACGCATCAGATGATGCACTTTGTTCAGCAAACGTGCGCCCAGGGCGCCGGCTGGGTGTGAGCGGGCAAAATCTTCTTCGTTAAAACCGCGCGCCTGCATGACTGCCATCGCCAGCGCATCGCCCATCATCAGGGTGTTGACGGTGCTGGACGTTGGCGCGAGGTGCATCGGGCAGGCTTCGCGCTCCACGGAGATATCCAGCGTGGCTTTGGCGGCCAGCGCCAGCGGCGAGCGCGATTTTCCGGTCATTGCCAGCAGGGCGACCGATTTTTCCTGAAGACGCGGAATGATCAGATCCAGCTCTTTCGCTGAGCCGGAGTAGGAGATAAACAGCATCACGTCACGGCTTTCAATCATCCCCAGATCGCCATGCAGCGCTTCGGCGGGATGAACAAAAAACGCGGGCGTGCCGGTGCTGGCGAGGGTGGCGGCTATTTTCTTCCCGATATGACCGGATTTCCCGATGCCCGCGACAATCACTTTGCCTTCGCAGTGGATGATGGTATTGGCCGCGCGCACAAAATCGTCGCCCAGCCTTTCCGGCAGGCGGCTGGCTTCCTGAAGCTCCAGCATTAGCGTCTGACGGCCTGTGTTTAGCAGAAAATCACTCATTTCTCTCTCCGGTTACGATCACGTCGATTCCTTTCTCTTCCAGCGCTTTTTTGAACACCGGGTCGATGCCTGCGTCGGTAATCAGCGTATCGACGCTTTCAAGGCTACAGACAATATTGGGGCTTTTGCGGCCAAACTTGGACGAGTCCGCCATCAGGATCACTTCCCGTGCGGCATTGCACATGGCCTTGCTGACGCTGAACACCTCGTTGAAGGTGGTCACGCCCGCGTTCAGATCAATACCGTCCGTGCCCATAAAGAGTTTATCAAAGCTGAAATGGTCGAAGGCGTTCTCCGCCAGCTGGCCGTGAAAAGACGCCGATTTTTTACGGAAGGTGCCGCCGGGCATCAGGATGGTCTGCTCGCTGTCAAACTCGGACAGGGCATTGACGATGTGCAGGCTGTTGGTCATCACCGTGATGTTATTAAAGCGGCTGAGCATCGGGATCATCTGCAGGACAGTGCTGCCCGCATCGAGAATGATAGAGTCGCCGTCGTGAATAAACTGGACGGCGGCTTCGGCAATCAGCGCTTTCTGGTGGGTATTGATCAGGGTTTTATGGTCAATCGGCGGATCGGCTTCGTCTTTGTTGAGTACCACTCCGCCATAGGTTCGAATGACTGCGCCAGAGTTTTCGAGCAATACCAGGTCCTTGCGTATTGTCGTGCCGGTGGTGTCAAAGTAGTGGGCCAAATCCTCTACCGAGCATTTTCCCTGCTTTTGCAGATGCTCCAGAATGGCCGCCTGCCGCTGACGTGGTTTCATAGGCGCTTCGTTCCTTAGGTTGCGAAATGATAATTTCGCAAGCCTATAGCTTTCAAAACGAAATTATCCATGTTTCAGATTAAGCGCTAATGATAGTGCATTCTGACAGAGTGAATCATGGGGAAAGATCACATCAGGCTGTAATTCCTTCAATGAAATGCCGTTGATTGCCTGGATTTTCGCCGGTCGGGCAAATACGGTCATCCCGCGCATGATCAGTGAGTCGCAGACGGTGTTGTCTTCGTCCAGCGCAATCGCCACCACCACGCGGGGTTTGAAGCGTCCGCCTGAGCGCCCAACGCCCACGCGGCCTTTCTGACACAGGGCATCGAACGCCCGGTTAAACTGGTGAATTTGCCAGCCGCCAAACGCCATCTGGCAGATCCAGGCGATGGCGGCGACGGTGATGAGTGCGGTAACCATTTTAGCTCCTTTGGTATTCCCTCTCCCTCACGAGGAGAGGGGGACGTTAGCCTGTTTAATCAGAACATCACCTGCCCGCCGGTGACGTTAATTGACTGCCCGGTGCAATAAGAGGCTTTCGGGCTGGCATAAAACAGCAGCATATTTAATACGTCCTGATAGTCGCAGCCGCGCTTCAAAGGCACTTTATCGATGTAATACTGCTCCACCTCGTCAGCATTAATGCCAAGTTTTGTGGCGTATTGCGGCAGCAGAGACTGGAACATTGGCGATTTCAGCAGGTTGCCAAGCATCAGTGAATGCACGGTAATCCCGTATTCGGCCAGATCCAGCGCCAGAGACTGGGTCAGCCCGACGCCGCCAAATTTCGCCGCGCTGTAGCCGGAGTTATGCTTGCTGCCCACTTTGCCGGATTTTGAGTTGATCTGAATGATGCGCCCCTGAATGCCGTCGCGGATCATCAGGCGGGAAAACTCGCGTGCGCAGAGGAAATAACCCACCAGGTTCACCTGCAGTGAACGGTCAAAATCCCCCAGCGCGAAGTCGCTGATGAAGGCCGCTTTCGCTATTCCCGCGCTGTAAACCAGCAGGTCGGCGCGGCCAAAAATCTCATCTACGCCCTGGGCGAGCGCCATCACGCTCTGCTCGCTGGTGGCGTCGGCACCAAAACCATATGCCATCCCTTCACCAAACTCAGTGTTAATGGTGTCCGCCACGCGGGCGGCTTTTTCACTCTGAATATCCACAACCGCCACGCGGTACCCTTCTGCAGCAAGCCCACGGCAGAGGAACTCGCCTAAGGTTTGGCCCCCACCAATGACAACGGCAACCTGACTCATGTGATTCTCCTTAAATTACGCAACAAATTTTAATGTGCAGCCGGTGGTAACAGCCTGCGGAACCGGGCCATCCACGTGAACCGTGCCGGGGTATTCCGCCTGCGGCTGGCCGTCGAAACGCAATGTGATGTGTCCCAGCTCGCGCAGGTTTTGTTCGGCTACGTCGCCGACGGCAGTGACGGCATAGCGCGCGTCACCCAGCTCCAGCTGGCTGCCGACCTTCAGCTCGCCGTGTAGCTCGCCGTGGCAGTGGATAAAGCAAAACTCTTCGATATCCGCTGGCGCCCCTTCGCGGAAGGTAATCAGCATATGGTCGCTCAACGCATCGGCTGCGCTCTGGCCGATGCGGGTAATGGTGGTTTGGTAAATCACGGTCATCGCAGGAACCTCTTATTGATAAATAAAGCCGGAGACAAACCAGGCAATCAGCACCGTCGGGGCGCCCGTCAGGAAACGGCTGACCAGCACGGACGGCACGCCCACGCGCACGGTGTCCTGACGCGCTTCGGCAAGGGACAGCCCAACGGGAATGAAGTCGCACGCCGCCTGGGCGTTAATCGCAAACAGAGCCGGAAGGGCGAGGTGAGGAGGGATATTGCCCAGCCCAATTTGCACGCCGATCAGCACGCCGATAACCTGCGCAATCACCGCACCCGGCCCGAGGAACGGCGACAGGAGCGGGAAGGAGCAGATCAGCGCCAGCGTCACCAGCCCAAGCGGGTGGCTCGCGAGCGGGGCGAGGCCGTGGGCAATCCAGTCGCCCAGACCGGACGCCATAATGATGCCAATAAGCGCCGAAACGAACGCCATAAACGGCAGAATGGTTTTCAGAACGGTGTCGATGGTGTCTCGCCCTGACTGGAACAGCACCGCGACGGCCGACCCCATTCCCATACCCACTTTCGCCAGCAGGCCGTCGCTCTGCTCGGTGATTTTTTTACTGGTGTCGTAATCCCGCGGCGCGGTTTTTGGCTGAGCAGGGGAGCCATCAACCAGGCGAATGTTTTCTTCTCTGACGCCGGACACATAAATGTCTTCGAGGATGTACTGCGCCAGCGGGCCTGACTTACCGGTTGCGTGAATATTCACTGTCGGAATACGGCGCTTCGGATAGATGCCGCAGCGCAACGTGCCGCCGCAGTCGATCACCGCTACCCCAATTTCCGCTTCAGGCGGCTCGCCCTCTTTGAAGCCATCGACCGCTTCCCAGCCGGTCAGATCGCGCAGCTTGTCGACAATTGCCGGGCGCGTGCCTGCGGTGATGTAGACAATTTTCTTGCCTGCAACGGCGTCGAACTCCAGCGGGCCGCCCCAGCCGCCTTCACCTTTTTCAATACGAATACGGCTCATGCTGTGGCTCCTGAAAGATGGACTTTCTGTTCAAGCTGGATGCCCATTTTTTTCTCAAAAATGGCGGTGGTGAGATCCGTCACCCATCCACGGAAGAAGTTGGTGACCAGGCCAACCAGCAGATAGCTCACCGCCAGCGGGCCGAGCGGCAGGCCAAGTGTGGTCAGGCCGCTGGCAATGCCGAGGTAAACAAACAGTTCGCCGGGGTTGATATGCGGGAACAGGCCGTTCATGGAGTGGCAGCTATAGGATGCGGCAGCGTAGTAACTCGGCTTGTACTTTTCTGGCATAAAGCGGCCGAGGCTTAAGGTCATCGGGTTGCAGAAAACAAAGGTTCCGATGAAGGGCAGAACAAGATAGCGGGACAGCGGGTTTCCGGCGCAGCGCTGAGCGAAGCGTTCGATACGCTGCTGGCCGATAAAGTTAATCAACGCATTCATGATCACTAAGAGGCTTATCAGCAGGGGCAGGATGCCGGTCACCATACCGGTGAACACCTCTCCGCCTTTCTGAAACAGCCCGATGAACCACTCGGCGCCGTGGGTGATGGTTTCTATCATTCTTCTCTCCTGTGGGGCTTTTTTGTTTTTGTCTGACTGCGGCTAATAATAATCACTTTGAAAGGTTTTAAAGTGTTAATTAGATCTCACAATGAAAGAAAAATGGATTATTTTGAAAGTTAATTGATGGGGTGACGACTTTTTGGATGAAAAAAGCACCGATTTGCGTGGGGGAGCGTAAAGATTTTGCGGGGGAGGTGAGTACCGCTTCCTTGAGGCATTGCGGATGCTTTACCATACTTGCCACTTATCGAATTCGTTAAATGGATGTCTCATGGTCAAGCGTCGTTACGCAGCGCTCTTACCCGCGCTGATTATGCTTGCTGCCTGTAGCAGTAAGCCGAAAACAGAGGAAGTTCAACAGACGGCGGGCGCCCCATCGGGTGGTTTTCTCCTTGAGCCGCAGCACAACATGATGCAGATGGGCGGGGATTTCGCCAACAACGCGGCCGCCGAACAGTTCATCGATAAAATGGTGAACAAACATGGTTTCAATAAACAGCAACTCCACGAGATCCTGTCTCAGGCGAAGCGTCTGGACTATGTGCTGCGTCTGATGGACCGCCAGGCACCGACGGCGCAGGTGCCGACCGGGCCAAACGGCGCGTGGCTGCGCTATCGCAAACAGTTTATTACCCCGGATAACGTGCAAAACGGCGTGGCGTTCTGGAATCAATACGAAGATGCGCTGACGCGCGCGTGGCAGGTGTACGGCGTGCCGCCGGAAATTATCGTCGGGATTATCGGCGTGGAAACCCGCTGGGGCCGCGTGATGGGCAAAACCCGTATTCTCGATGCGCTGGCGACGCTCTCCTTTAACTATCCGCGTCGCGCGGAATACTTCCAGTCTGAACTGGAAACCTTCCTGCTGATGGCGCGTGACGAGCAGGACGATCCGCTCGATCTGAAAGGTTCCTTTGCGGGGGCGATGGGCTACGGCCAGTTTATGCCGTCCTCCTATAAAGAGTACGCCGTCGACTTTAATGGCGACGGACATATCAACCTGTGGGATCCGGTGGACGCCATTGGCAGCGTGGCGAACTATTTCAAAGCGCACGGCTGGGTGAAGGGCGATCCGGTGGCGGTGCAGGCGAACGGCCAGGCACCTGGGCTTGAGAATGGTTTCAAAACGAAATACAGCGTGTCGCAGCTGGCAGCGGCGGGTTTAACGCCGATGCAGTCGTTGGGTGATCATCAGACGGCCAGCCTGCTGCGCCTGGATATCGGCACTGGCTACCAATACTGGTACGGTTTGCCGAACTTCTACACCATCACCCGCTACAACCACAGCACGCACTACGCGATGGCGGTGTGGCAGCTGGGCCAGGCGGTTTCCCTGGCGCGCGTACCGGCGGCTTCACCGTTTAGTCAGTAATCTTGCGTTTTGCCGGGTGGCGGTTTCGTCTTACCCGGCCCGCACCCTCCACGAGTGTTGCCCGGTAAGCGATTCGTCACCGGGCAACACTCGCTTTCGACAGAAACATTTCGCCACACTCCCACTCTTTTATTCGCGTTTACATCTGCATCGCAATTTATTATTGTTATGTTATAACATTTAATGATGGTGCAACGATGTCTCTCTTCTCTCTTTCCGCGCTCAATCGCCTGTTACTCGCGGTGATTCTGATTGCGCTGATTGGCCTGGTGGTGCGCTGGGCGGTGGTTCTCCCATGATTGAACTGCAAAATCTGGTGGCAGGGTATGACCGCCAGCCCGTCACACAGACGCTGAATGGCGTGATCGAACGCGGCAGTATGACGGCGATTGTCGGCGCGAACGGCTGCGGCAAATCGACACTCCTCAAAACCCTGGCGGGATTTATTCCGCCGGTTAGTGGGGGATTTCGCTGGCGCGAGAAACGCCCGACGATCGGCTGGCTGGCGCAGCGTCATATGCTGGAGGCGCAGTTCCCTCTGACGGTTCAGGACGTAGTGAGTATGGGCTGCTGGCCACAGATTTCGCTGCTGGCGGCTTTTCGACGCGAAACCCGGCTGAAAATCGCCCATGCCCTGGAGCGCGTCGGCCTGCAGGATCTTGCAGCCGCCACCATCGACGAGCTATCGGGAGGCCAGTTTCAGCGCATGTTGTTCGCCCGAGTGCTGGTGCAGCAGGCGCCGCTGGTGATGCTGGATGAGCCGTTCACGGGGGTCGATGAAGCCACCTGTAATGTGCTGATGGAATTGATGCTGGAAATGTATCTGAGCGGGCAAACGGTGCTGGCGGTGCTGCATGACAGCGAGCGTGTATCGCGCCATTTCCCGCAGACGTTGCGGCTGGATACGGCGATACCCCACTGGGGGGCGGAGCGGGTGAGAGTCGCATGATCTGGCATATTTTCTTCCAGCCGTTTATCGAATACGGCTTTATGCGCCGCGCACTGGTGGTGTGCCTGGCGTTGTCCGTCAGCACCACAATGCTCGGTGTTTTTCTGTTGCTGCGGCGTATGAGCCTGATGGGCGATGCGCTGTCACACGCCATTTTACCGGGCGTGGCGGTGGGGTATCTGGTCAGCGGAATGTCTCTGCTGGCGATGAGTATCGGCGGGTTTATCGCCGGGATCGTCGTGGCGCTGGTGGCAGGTTTAGTCAGCCGACGCACGCCCCTGAAAGAGGATGCCAGTTTCGCCGGGCTGTACCTGGGCTCGCTGGCGCTGGGTGTGACCCTGGTTTCGCTGCGCGGTTCGAATGTCGATCTGTTGCATCTGCTTTTTGGCTCGATTCTGGCGGTGGATAACAGCGCGGCCCTGTTTGTCGCCGGTGTCTGCGCCCTGACCTTAATGCTGCTGGCCCTGTTTTACCGCGGGCTGGTGACCGAGGCGTTTGACACCGCGTGGCTGCAGGCCAACAAACGCTGGCTGCCCGCGCTACTGCACGGTTTATTCCTGGCGCTGCTGGTGCTGAATCTGGTCGCCGGATTCCAGGTACTCGGCACGCTGATGGCGGTAGGTCTGATGATGCTGCCTGCTGTTGCCGCTCGCTGCTGGATGCGCACCTTACCGGGGCTTCTGCTGATGGCAGGCGTCAGCGGCGTTTTCTGCGCCTGGCTCGGATTGAGCCTGTCGTGGGCAGTGAGCCTCCCCGCCGGGCCTTCTATTGTACTGACGGCCAGCGGCTGGTTCTTTATTTCGGTTTTATGTGGCTCGCGCAGCAGGCTGCGTGCGCATTTTTAACGCAAGGGGAAATGATGAAGAAGACAGGGGTAATGATGGCGCTTGCGCTGGGGCTGTTGTCGCAAGGCGCGCTGGCAAAAACGCTGAACGTGGTAACCAGTTTTTCTATTTTGGGTGACATCACGCAAGAAGTGGGCGGCGACCATGTAAAAGTGACGACGCTGGTGGGGCCGGACGGCGATCCGCACACCTTCGAGCCGTCGCCAAAAGACAGTGCGGCGCTCAGCAAAGCGGACGTGGTGGTTGTGAATGGGCTTGGGCTGGAAGGGTGGCTGGATCGCCTGGTTAAAGCGTCAGGTTTTAAAGGCACACTGGTCGTGGCATCAAAAGGGGTGAAAACCCATACGCTGGAGGAGGACGGCAAAACCGTGACCGATCCGCATGCCTGGAATAGCGCTGCGAATGGCGCGCTGTATGCACAAAATATTCTGGCAGGACTGGTCAGTGCCGATCCGGATGAGAAATCGGCGCTGGAGGCCACGGGCAAACCCTATATTACGCAGCTGACACAGCTCGACGGATGGGCGAAATCGCGCTTCAGCCAGATCCCGCAGGAGAAGCGCAAAGTCCTCACCAGCCATGACGCCTTCGGCTATTTCAGCCGCGCCTACGGCGTGACATTTATGGCACCGCAAGGCCTTTCCTCTGAGAGCGAAGCCAGCGCCGCGCAGGTGGCGGAGATCATCAACCAGATTAAAGCCGATGGCGTCAAATCCTGGTTTATGGAGAACCAGCTCGATCCGCGTCTGGTGAAGCAGATTGCCAGCGCGACGGGCGCCCAGCCGGGTGGAGAGCTTTATCCCGAAGCGCTTTCCACCAAAGGTGGCGTGGCGGATACATACGTGAATGCGTTTCGCCACAATGTGAATACCCTCGCCGACAGCATGAAATAATCAGCCTTTCCACGCCGATGCGGCCGCATCGGCTTTTTTCTGAAGCCTCCTCGTAAAACCGGAACCTCATCCCCATATCCCATGAGAAAGTGCTATCTTGTGCTGCATGTTTTTTAGGAGCCTAAAGCGATGATGACTGACCATGAATTGATGCAGCTGAGCGAAGTTGTGGGCCTGGCGTTGAAGCAGCGCGGCGCGACGCTGACGACGGCTGAATCCTGCACCGGCGGCTGGGTGGCAAAAGTGATTACGGATATTGCGGGAAGCTCCGCCTGGTTCGAACGCAGTTTTGTGACCTACAGTAACGAAGCCAAAGCGCAGATGATTGGCGTGCGCGAATCGACGCTGGAACAGCATGGCGCTGTCAGCGAACCGGTGGTGGTGGAAATGGCGATTGGCGCGCTCAAAGCGGCGCGTGCGGACTACGCGATCGCCATCAGCGGTATTGCCGGGCCGGACGGTGGCAGTGATGTCAAACCCGTGGGCACTGTCTGGTTTGGTTTTGCCACTTCCCAGGGGCAGGGCCTTACCTTCCGCGAATGCTTCAGCGGTGACCGTGAAAGCGTGCGCCGACAGGCGACGGAATATGCGTTAAAAATGCTCTGGCAACAATTTCTACAAAACACTTGATACTGTATGACCATACAGTATAATTGCACCAACAGAACAGAATTCACTATCCGGCGCACATCCCCGGCATGACAGGAGTAATAATGGCTATCGACGAAAACAAACAGAAAGCGTTGGCGGCAGCACTCGGCCAGATTGAAAAACAATTTGGTAAAGGCTCCATCATGCGCCTGGGTGAAGACCGTTCCATGGACGTGGAAACCATCTCCACCGGTTCGCTTTCTCTGGATATCGCACTGGGTGCGGGCGGCCTGCCAATGGGCCGTATCGTAGAAATCTACGGCCCGGAATCTTCAGGTAAAACGACCCTGACGCTGCAGGTCATTGCAGCCGCACAGCGCGAAGGTAAAACCTGTGCGTTCATCGACGCCGAACACGCGCTGGACCCAGTCTATGCACGTAAACTGGGCGTTGATATCGACAACCTGCTCTGCTCTCAGCCAGATACGGGTGAGCAGGCACTGGAAATCTGTGACGCCCTGGCGCGTTCAGGTGCTGTAGATGTACTGGTTGTCGACTCCGTTGCCGCGCTGACGCCAAAAGCGGAAATCGAAGGCGAAATCGGTGACTCTCACATGGGCCTCGCGGCACGTATGATGAGCCAGGCGATGCGTAAACTGGCTGGTAACCTGAAGCAATCCAATACGCTTCTGATTTTCATCAACCAGATCCGTATGAAGATTGGCGTCATGTTCGGTAACCCGGAAACCACTACCGGTGGTAACGCGCTGAAGTTCTACGCCTCTGTCCGTCTGGATATCCGCCGTATCGGTGCGGTGAAAGAGGGCGATAACGTCGTTGGTAGCGAAACCCGCGTGAAGGTCGTGAAGAACAAAATTGCTGCGCCGTTCAAGCAGGCTGAGTTCCAGATCCTCTACGGCGAAGGCATCAATTTCTTCGGCGAGCTGGTGGATCTGGGCGTGAAAGAGAAGCTGATTGAAAAAGCGGGCGCCTGGTACAGCTACAACGGCGACAAAATTGGTCAGGGCAAAGCAAACGCAATCTCCTGGCTGAAAGAAAACCCGGCCGCAGCGAAAGAAATTGAGAAGAAAGTGCGCGAACTGCTTCTCAACAACCAGGACTCTAAGCCTGACTTCGTTGTCGATAGCGCTGATGCTGAAGAAACCAAAGAAGATTTCTAATCTCTTCGTCTAAAAACAAGGGCTGCGATTGCGGCCCTTTTTGCATTTATAAAACAGCTGGTTTGTTATGAGTGAAAACACCTCGCGCCGCCCTGCCTACGCCCGTTTACTGGATCGGGCTGTGCGCATTCTTGCAGTACGCGATCACAGCGAGCAAGAGCTGCGCCGTAAACTCTCCGCGCCCGTGATGGGAAAAAACGGCCCGGAAGCAATCGATGCTACGGCAGAAGATTATGATCGCGTCATTGCCTGGTGCTATGAATATCGGTACCTCGATGACAGTCGTTTTGTCACGCGCTTTATCGCCAGCCGGAGCCGCAAGGGCTATGGCCCGGCAAGGATCCGTCAGGAGCTAAACCAAAAAGGTATCGCGCGTGCGGCCATCGATGAGGCCATGCGTGAGTGCGACATTAACTGGTGTGAGCTGGCCCGCGAGCAGGCGATTCGTAAATACGGTGAACCCCTGCCGCGTGAATTTTCAGAAAAAGTTAAAATCCAGCGATTTTTGTTGTACCGCGGCTTCCTGATGGAAGATATTCAGGATATATGGCGTAATTTTGCCGATTGAGCGCATGCGGGATTTTACTTCCCTTGCAAGAAAACTTATCTTATTCCCACTTTTTCCAGTAGTCAGTCCGTCCAGGCATCAACAGAGACAGGCTGGCTGCGACATTTCGTTAGCTTGATTTCAGGATAATTATGAGCAAGAGCACCGCTGAGATCCGTCAGGCGTTTCTCGACTTTTTCCATAGTAAGGGACACCAGGTTGTTGCCAGCAGCTCCCTGGTACCGAACAATGACCCGACTCTTCTGTTTACCAACGCCGGGATGAACCAGTTCAAGGATGTTTTCCTTGGTCTCGACAAGCGTAATTATTCCCGTGCCACAACGTCACAGCGTTGCGTGCGTGCGGGCGGTAAACACAACGATCTGGAAAACGTCGGTTACACCGCACGTCACCATACTTTCTTCGAGATGCTGGGTAACTTCAGCTTCGGCGACTACTTTAAACACGATGCCATTCAATATGCGTGGGAACTGCTGACCGGTGAAAACTGGTTCAACCTGCCGAAAGAGCGTCTGTGGGTGACCGTCTACGAAACCGATGATGAAGCTTACGAAATCTGGGAAAAAGAAGTCGGTATCCCGCGTGAGCGCATTATTCGCATCGGCGATAACAAGGGCGCGCCATACGCGTCTGACAACTTCTGGCAGATGGGTGACACCGGTCCATGCGGTCCTTGCACCGAGATCTTCTACGATCACGGCGACCACATCTGGGGCGGTCCTCCGGGCACCGCTGAAGAAGACGGCGATCGCTACATTGAGATCTGGAACATCGTCTTCATGCAGTTCAACCGTCAGGTTGACGGCACCATGGAGCCGCTGCCGAAGCCATCCGTAGATACCGGTATGGGTCTGGAGCGTATCGCCGCGGTTCTGCAGCACGTGAACTCCAACTACGACATCGATCTGTTCAGCACCCTGATTAAATCCGTGGCTGAAGTGACCGGTGCGACCGATCTGAGCAACAAATCTCTGCGCGTCATTGCGGACCACATTCGTTCCTGTGCCTTCCTGATTGCTGACGGCGTTATCCCGTCGAATGAAAACCGTGGCTATGTGCTGCGTCGTATCATTCGTCGTGCGATCCGTCACGGCAACATGCTGGGCGCGAAGGACACCTTCTTCTATAAACTGGTGGGGCCACTGATTGGCGTCATGGGTGCAGCTGGCGACGAACTGAAACGCCAGCAGGCGCAGGTTGAGCAGGTGCTGAAAACCGAAGAAGAGCAGTTTGCACGTACCCTTGAGCGCGGTCTGGCGCTGCTGGACGAAGAACTCTCTAAACTGTCCGGCGATACGCTGGATGGTGACACCGCATTCCGTCTGTACGACACCTACGGCTTCCCGGTCGATTTGACTGCTGACGTCTGCCGTGAACGCAATATTAAAGTCGACGAAGCGGGCTTTGAAGCCGCAATGGAAGAGCAGCGCCGCCGTGCGCGTGAATCCAGCGGTTTCGGCGCAGACTACAACGCGATGATTCGCGTCGATAGCGCTTCCGAATTCCAGGGCTACGACCATCTGGAACTGACCGGTAAAGTGACCGCACTGTTTGTTGACGGCAAAGCCGTGGACAGCATCAGCGCAGGTCAGGATGCAGTTGTCGTTCTGGATAAAACGCCGTTCTACGCGGAGTCTGGCGGCCAGGTGGGCGATAAAGGCGAGCTAAAAGGTAGCGATTTTGCCTTCACCGTCATTGACACCCAGAAATACGGCCAGGCAATTGGTCACGTCGGCAAACTGGCTTCAGGTTCCCTGAAAGTCGGCGCAGGCGTGAAAGCCGAAGTGGATGAAGCTCGCCGCGCGCGCATTCGTCTGAACCACTCTGCAACGCACCTGATGCATGCCGCTTTGCGCGATGTGCTGGGTACGCACGTTGCTCAGAAAGGTTCTCTGGTGAACGACAAAGTGCTGCGCTTTGACTTCTCGCATTTCGAAGCGATGAAACCGTCTGAAATCCGCGCGGTGGAAGATATGGTCAACGCCCAGATTCGTCGTAACCTGCCAATCGAGACCCACATCATGGATCTCGAAGCAGCGAAAGCGAAAGGGGCGATGGCGCTGTTCGGCGAAAAATATGACGAGCGCGTTCGCGTCCTGAGCATGGGTGATTTCTCCACCGAACTGTGCGGCGGTACTCACGCCTCGCGTACGGGTGATATCGGCCTGTTCCGTATCCTGTCTGAATCAGGCACTGCCGCTGGCGTACGTCGTATCGAAGCCGTGACCGGTGAAGGCGCGATCGCCAGCCTGCACGCTGAAAGCGACCAACTGCACGACATTGCCCAGCTGCTTAAAGGCGATAGCCACAATCTGGGTGAGAAAGTACGTAGCGCGCTGGAACGTACTCGTCAGCTGGAAAAAGAGCTGCAGCAGCTGAAAGAGCAGGCTGCGGTGCAGGAGAGCGCAAATCTCTCAAGCAAAGCGGTTGAAATTAAAGGTGTTAAACTGCTAGTCAGCGAACTGGCAGGCGTTGAACCTAAGATGCTTCGTACCATGGTTGATGATCTCAAGAACCAGCTCGGTTCAACGGTTATCGTTCTGGCGACAGCGGCTGAAGGTAAGGTTTCTCTGATTGCGGGCGTCTCTAAGGATGTGACTGACCGCGTGAAAGCAGGGGAATTGATTGGTATGGTCGCTCAGCAAGTGGGTGGCAAAGGTGGTGGTCGTCCCGACATGGCACAAGCCGGTGGTACGGATGTGGCAGCACTTCCAGCAGCATTGGCCAGCGTTGAAAGCTGGGTAAGCGCTAAACTGTAATAATTACAAAGCGTAAAAAGACGCCATAACCTCACCGTTATGGCGTTTTTATCACTACGCTATCGCTAACGATAAAGTCAGGTTGAGTTTGTGTATATCGGCTAAACTTACGTTTAACAGAATGTGATGCCGTGACTGCTTACACATTACGTGTTTGTCATCGCTTACTTTTTGGCGTTATATGATGGATAATGCCGGGATACAAGAGACCCGACTCTTTTAATCTTTCAAGGAGCAAAGAATGCTGATTCTGACTCGTCGAGTTGGTGAGACCCTCATGATTGGGGATGAGGTCACCGTGACAGTTTTAGGGGTGAAGGGTAACCAGGTACGTATTGGTGTGAACGCCCCTAAAGAAGTCTCTGTCCATCGTGAAGAGATCTACCAGCGTATCCAGGCTGAAAAATCCCAGCAGTCCAGTTACTGATATTATCGCGTCTCGCCGCCCGGCGAGACGCAACGCTCTCGATATTCTTCCTGCATAAAGTTACCGTTCGATTTCATTCCTTCCGTTTTTTGTCTCTCTCAAACCCTTATCTCGCTTAAAGACCGCAATTTTGCCCGAGGATTTCTGTGCTGATGTCCGCAAAATCCGTTTATAAAACACCCTCTTTGCGGCTTTTACATGCGAATTGAGTGTGATTTGTGCAAACGATAAAAGCTTGTGGAAAATTGTTTGACTTATAAGTCCCAGAAAGTAATATATGCGCCACGCAGCGACGAGAAGCTCTTAACGAGTTACTCGAAGCACTCGAAAGAGGCGTTGTGTGGTGAGGTGGCCGAGAGGCTGAAGGCGCTCCCCTGCTAAGGGAGTATGCGGTCAAAAGCTGCATCCGGGGTTCGAATCCCCGCCTCACCGCCATTTTGCATCCGTAGCTCAGCTGGATAGAGTACTCGGCTACGAACCGAGCGGTCGGAGGTTCGAATCCTCCCGGATGCACCATCATTCTCAGTGTTGCGGCTTGTTGAGTGACATTGAATCAGCAGTAAAAGCAGTACCCCCTGATGCATCCGTAGCTCAGCTGGATAGAGTACTCGGCTACGAACCGAGCGGTCGGAGGTTCGAATCCTCCCGGATGCACCATCTATTACTTCATATTGCTTTAGAAGTGATATGACGTATCAAGCAGTAAAATAGTAAATCCCGATGCATCCGTAGCTCAGCTGGATAGAGTACTCGGCTACGAACCGAGCGGTCGGAGGTTCGAATCCTCCCGGATGCACCATATTCTCCGAGATAACAGCCACGCTGTTGTTTCAAGGTCTGCGAGATGCTCGCGAGTACCAGGGAGGATAACGTTGCTTTAGCAACGGCCCGTTGGGTGAGGCGCAGCCGAGTAATCCTCCCGGATGCACCATTTACTATGTCATTAGCAGTACCCCCAGATGCATCCGTAGCTCAGCTGGATAGAGTACTCGGCTACGAACCGAGCGGTCGGAGGTTCGAATCCTCCCGGATGCACCATATTCTCCGAGATAGCAGCCACGCTGTTGTTTCAAGGTCTGCGAGATGCTCGCGAGTACCAGGGAGGATAACGTTGCTTTAGCAACGGCCCGTCGGGTGAGGCGCAGCCGAGTAATCCTCCCGGATGCACCATTTCTTCTCAGTATCTCCCCCACAGTTCAATTACTCACCATCCCCTTTGTATTACAACCAGAATCAGCGACAAAAATCCTCGTTTACGATAAAGTAATGTCTTGTTAATCGTTTGGCGAGAGCACGATGTACGCACAGTATGACGGTCTGATCTTCGACATGGATGGCACCATCCTGGATACCGAACCCACACATCGTAAAGCCTGGAATGACGTTCTGGGTCGTTATGGCATGACGTTCGACTTACAGGCGATGGTTGCGTTGAATGGCTCACCCACCTGGCGAATCGCTCAGGCCGTGATTGAGCTAAACCACGCCGATCTCGACCCTCATCTGCTGGCCCGTGAAAAAACCGATGCCGTCAAAGCCATGCTTTTAGACACCGTTCGTCCGCTTCCGCTGATTGACGTTGTTAAAGAGTGGCACGGGCGTCGTCCGATGTCCGTTGGCACGGGAAGTGAAAGTGCTGTTGCGGAAGCGCTGCTCAATCATCTGGGCTTGCGTCACTATTTCTCTGCGGTTGTCGCCGCCGATCATGTTCAAAACCACAAACCCGCTCCGGACACCTTTCTGCTTTGCGCGGAACTGATGGGCGTTCCGGCGCATAAGTGCGTGGTGTTTGAGGATGCAGACTTTGGCATTCAGGCCGCGCGTGACGCCGGAATGGACGCTGTGGATGTTCGCCTGCTGTGAGTGACCTGCTGTCACTCGCCTCTTTATTTGCCAGCAGTTTTTTAAGTGCCACACTCTTACCGGGTAATTCGGAAGTTGTGCTGGTCGCGATGCTGTTATCTGGTGTGAGTCAGCCCTGGCTGTTGGTAGTAATAGCAACAATGGGTAATAGCCTTGGAGGGCTGACTAACGTTATTCTTGGGCGTTTCTTTCCGCTGCGTAAAACATCACGCTGGCAGGAAAAGGCAGCAGGCTGGCTTAAACGCTATGGTGCTGCCACGCTTTTACTAAGCTGGATGCCTGTTATAGGCGATTTACTGTGTCTGCTGGCGGGATGGATGCGCATCTCCTGGGGACCAGTGCTCTTTTTTTTATGCCTTGGCAAGGCGTTGCGCTATGTCCTCGTGGCACTGGCAACCCTGCAGGGCATGACGTGGTGGCACTAATTGGTGGAATGAAAAAGCGACCTTCAATCGTCAACCATTACAATTTATGCTGGATAACTCTTATTTTGACAGGCGGGAGGTCAATTTGATCCCGGACGTATCACAGGCGCTGGCCTGGCTGGAAAAACACCCTCAGGCCCTGAAGGGGATTCAGCGTGGGCTTGAGCGCGAAACACTGCGCGTGAATGAAGATGGCAGTCTGGCAACAACCGGCCATCCGAAAGAGCTAGGCTCTGCGCTGACACATAAATGGATCACCACCGACTTCGCCGAAGCGCTGCTTGAGTTCATTACGCCCGTCGATGGCGACATTGACCACATGCTGACTCTGATGCGTGACGTTCACCGCTTTACCGCCCGTCAATTGGGCGATGAGCGCATGTGGCCGCTGAGCATGCCGTGTTATATCGAGCAGGGGCAGGATATTGAGCTGGCGCAATACGGCACCTCGAACATTGGCCGTCTGAAAACGCTCTATCGCGAAGGCCTCAAAAACCGCTACGGCGCGTTAATGCAGACCATCTCCGGCGTGCATTACAACTTCTCACTGCCGATGGCATTCTGGCAGGCGAAGTGCGGCGAAACGGATAAAGAGGCGATCTCGGCGGGGTATTTCCGTCTGATCCGCAACTACTACCGCTTTGGCTGGGTGATTCCGTACCTGTTCGGTGCCTCACCGGCGATTTGCTCCTCGTTCCTGCAGGGCAAACCGACCACACTGCCGTTTGAGAAGACCGATTGCGGCATGTATTACCTGCCGTACGCCACCTCTCTGCGCCTGAGTGACCTCGGTTATACCAATAAGTCGCAAAGCAATCTCGGAATTACGTTTAACGAATTGCACGAATATGTGGCAGGCTTGAAGCGAGCGATCAAAACACCGTCGGAAGAGTACGAGAAAATCGGCCTCGAGAAAGACGGTAAGCGCCTGCAGATCAACAGCAACGTGCTGCAGATTGAAAACGAGCTGTACGCGCCGATCCGCCCGAAACGCGTTACGCGTAGCGGCGAAGCGCCGTCAGATGCGCTGGAGCGCGGCGGCATTGAGTACATTGAAGTGCGCTCGCTGGACATCAACCCGTTCTCGCCAATTGGCGTCGACGAGCAGCAGGTGCGTTTCCTGGATCTGTTTATGGTCTGGTGCGTACTCGCGGATGCGCCAGAGATGAGTTCTGATGAACTGCTCTGTACGCGCACCAACTGGAATCGTGTGATCCTCGAAGGGCGCAAACCTGGCCTGACGCTGGGTATCGGCTGTGAAACGGCGCAGTTCCCGCTGGCGAAAGTCGGCAAAGATCTGTTCCGCGATCTCAAACGTGTGGCGCAGACGATGGACAGCGTTTACGGCGGCGAGGAGTATCAAAAGGTGTGCGATCAGCTGGTCGAATCGTTTGATAACCCGGAACTGACGTTCTCAGCGCGCATTCTGCGTTCTATGATTGATCAAGGTATCGGTGGAACCGGCCGTTCGCTTGCCGCACAGTATCGCGACATGCTGCAGCAGGAGCCGCTGGAAGTCTTAAGCGAAGAGGATTTCGTGGCAGAGCGCGAGGCATCGGTGGTGCGTCAGCGTGAAATCGAAGCTGCGGATACGGAGTCGTTTGAAGAGTTTCTGGCGAAGAACGCCTGACAGAAAAGAAAAAGGCCACATCGCTGTGGCCAAAATATACATCTCTGAAATCAGGGATGATGATAACAAATGCGCGTCTTTCATATACTCAGACGCGCAGTGGAAGAAAGAGTTCATTTTATTTTAAAAATAATCACTATCGGAGGTGACGTATGCCGTTATTAGATAGCTTCACTGTCGACCATACCCGTATGGAAGCACCTGCAGTACGTGTTGCGAAAACCATGCATACCCCGCACGGCGACACAATCACCGTATTCGACCTGCGTTTCTGCGTGCCGAACAAAGAAGTGATGCCAGAAAAAGGCATTCACACTCTGGAGCACCTGTTCGCCGGTTTCATGCGCGATCACCTGAACGGCAACGGCGTGGAAATCATCGACATCTCCCCAATGGGCTGTCGTACCGGTTTCTACATGAGCCTGATTGGCCAGCCAGATGAAACGCGCGTGGCAGATGCCTGGAAAGCGGCGATGGCCGACGTGCTGAAAGTGAAAGAGCAGAACCAGATCCCTGAGCTGAACATCTACCAGTGCGGCACTTATCAGATGCACTCTCTGGAAGAAGCGCAGGAAATCGCGCGTCACATCATCGATCGTGACGTTCGCGTGAACAGCAATGAAGAGCTGGCGCTGCCGAAAGAAACCCTGCAGGAACTGCACATCTAGCATGATGCCCGCAGATGCCCGGTGGCGCTGCGCCTACCGGGCCTACCGAAATATCGACAGGTAGGCCGGATACGGCGCAGCCGCCATCCGGCAAAACCCTATGACGACAACCTCAACCTTCTCCTTTACCCATCGCCCGTTGGTTCCTTTCGCCCATGACTATCAGCACGGCGACAGCGAGCCGTGGCATCAGCACGATTGTGCCCAGCTGTTGCACAGCCTGAGTGGGGTTGTACGGGTCGATACCAAGGCAGGCTGCTGGGTGGTCCCGCCGGGGCGTGGCGTCTGGCTGCCCGCCGGAACACAGCACGCCATTCGTATTACCGGCAAGGTGGCGGCGCGCACGCTGTTTATCGATCCCCTGGCCCGCGCCGATCTCCCCGCCTCGTGCCAGATCGTACAGATCTCCCCGTTGCTGCGTGAACTGATCGTCAGCGCATTCGATCTGCCTGAATCGTATTCTCCCGGCACCCGCGACGAGCGCGTTTATGAGCTGATCCTCGATGAAATCCGCCTGATGCCAGTGCTGCCATTCTGTTTGCCCGAACCGGAGACGGACACGCTGCGCCAGCTCTGTCAGCAAATCCGCCGCGCGCCAGAGAATAACTGGAGCAGCGCGCAGGCCGCCAGCCTCACCAATATGAGCGAACGTACCCTGAACCGCCATTTTCAGCAGCAGACCGGGTTGAGCTACGGGGAATGGACACGGCGGGCACGCCTGCTTGAAGCGCTGGTGCGTCTGGCGCAGGGCCAGCCGGTGCTGCGCGTGGCGCTCGATCTGGGTTACGGTAGCCACAGCGCGTTCACGGCGATGTTCCGCCGGGTGATGGGGATCTCACCCAGCGACTATTTCAAAGACGCTTAACCGACCGCGTTTAACAGCGCCTGAAGCGAGGCGCGCGCCACGTCGTTATCGATGCCCACACCCCAGCGGCTACTGCCATCCTGAAACAGACAGCGAATATAGGCCACCGAACGGCTGTCGCTGCGCTCGCCCAGAGAGTGTTCGTGATAATCCTTAATCACAAACGGCGTACTCAGCCAGAGACGCATCCCGCTGGCCGCCGCCGATAACAGACCGTTGCCCTGGCCCTCAAGCTGGCGCGTACCGCCATCGACGGCGACAGTGGCGGTTAAGCGCAGCTGCCCGTCCTGCTGACTCTCACTGCGGTAGCTTTGCAGGGCAAAATGGGGCGTCGCCACCAGGCCGTAACGCGCCCGAAAAAGCTGCCACAGCGCGTTTTGCGTCATCTCTTTGCCGTGGCTGTCTGTTTCCTGCTGTACGTGCTGGCTGAAATCTTGCTGCAGGGCGCGGGGCAGTTTGAGTCCGTGATTTTGCTCAATCAGCCATGCGCTGCCGCTTTTACCCGACTGGCTGTTAACGCGGATAACCGCCTCGTAGGAACAGCCGATATCCTGCGGATCGACCGGCAGATAGGGCATCTCCCAGCGTTCATCCGGTTGACGGGCATCGAAGCCTTTTTTGATCGCATCCTGATGGGAGCCGGAAAAGGCGGTAAACGCCAGACGCCCTGCCCATGGATGGCGCGGATGAACGGGCAGCTGATTGCAGCTCTCCACCACCTCGACGACCTGGGTCATGTTGCTGAAATCGAGGTGAGGGCTGATACCCTGGCTGTATAAATTCATCGCCAGCGTGACCAGACAGACATTCCCCGTGCGTTCGCCGTTGCCAAACAGACAGCCCTCCACGCGATCGGCCCCTGCCATCACCGCCAGTTCTGCGCTTGCCACGCCCGTGCCGCGATCGTTATGCGGGTGAACGCTAATGCAGACATCGCGGCGGCGGCTAAAGTGGCGGCAAAAATACTCAATCTGATCGGCGTAAACGTTCGGCGTGCTGACTTCCACGGTCGCAGGCAGGTTAATGATCATCGGCCTTTGCGCGCACGGCTGCCAGATCTCCGCAACGGCTTCACAAATCTCCAGCGCAAATTCCGGCTCGGTAAAGCAGAAGGTCTCCGGGGAGTATTCGTATTGCCAGTGTGTCTGCGGGTTCTCCTCGCACAAGGTGCGGATCTGGCGCGTTGAGCGCACGGCCAGCGCAATAATCTGAGCTTTATCCATGCCAAACACCAGGCGGCGGAACAGGGGCGCGGTGGCGTTATACAGATGAATCGTTGCCTGTTTTGCCCCGCGTAAGGATTCGAAAGTGCGGGTTATCAACTCTTCCCGCGCCTGGGTGAGCACCTGAATAGTGACATCATCGGGGATGCGGTTCTCTTCAATCAGCTGGCGGACAAAATTGAAATCGGTCTGCGAGGCGGAGGGGAAGGCGACTTCAATCTCCTTAAAACCACAGCCGAGGAGCAAATCCCAGAACTGCAGTTTACGCGCGCTGTCCATCGGTTCAGCCAGCGCCTGATTGCCATCGCGTAAATCGGTAGAGAGCCAGCGCGGTGCCTGCGTGATGCGGTTTTCCGGCCAGCGACGGTCGGGCAGGGAGACAGGCGTATAGGGTTGGTATTTTTGTGCGGGGTTTTTCAGCATGATGCGCTCCTGTTGTCTTTTCACTATCGTGAAGCGATTTCAGGAGCGCTGCTTTATCAGGACTGACAGAAGCTGTAGAGAAATGGACAACTTTCCCGGCGAAGCGGCGCGTTAGTGCGCGCCACCGCCGCCACCGCCCGCGCCGAACGGCGGTTTGGCAAACCAGATTAACCCCAGCAACAGAATGAAAATACCCGCAGAAATCCAGAAGATTTCGTTGGCGGAGATAATCAATCCCTGGTTGGTGATCTGCTGGGCAATCCAGCCAGACGCCTGCTGCTCCGTCATCCCCATACTTTGCAGCTCAGAGTACATCTGCTGGGCGTTCGGGTTAAACGGATTCACCGATTCCGTCAGCTGCGCATGGTGCAGCGACTCGCGGTTGGTCCACAGGGTCGTGGTGATAGACGTCCCGATGGAGCCTGCCAGCGTACGGGTGAAGTTCGACAGGCTCGATGCCGCCGCCATCCGTTCCGGCGGTAAGCCAGAGAGCGTGATGGTGGTGAGTGGCATAAAGAAGCACGCCACGGCGAAGCCCTGAATAAACTGCGGCCACGCGGACGCGCCAAAGTCCATTCCCGGTTCGAAGGTGTACGCACGCCAGTAGAAGCACACCGCATACATAATAAAGCTGAAGGTCACCAGTCGACGCATGTCGAGCTTATGAGCAAAGCGGCCAATAATCGGCGACAGCAGGACCGGAATCAAACCGACCGGTGCCGAAGCCAGACCCGCCCAGGTCGCCGTGTAGCCGTATACCTCCTGCAACAGCTGCGGCAGCAGAACAATCGCGCCGAAATAGAGCATATAGGCGAGACTGATACACAGGCAGCCGATGGTGAAGTTTCGTGACTTAAAGAGCGACAGATCGACTATCGGGTTATCGTCCGTCAGCTCCCAGACAATCAGGAAGCTGATTGCTACCACGGCGACCACGGTAAGGACGATGATCTCCTGCGACGCAAACCAGTCCAGCTCTTTACCCCGGTCCAGCATGATCTGCAGGCTGCCGATCCCTAACACCAGCAGTGCCAGGCCCACGCCGTCGATGCGCCGCTGCTCGGTTTTGGTTTCCCGACCGCGCAGGGATTGCAGCGTCATCAGCACCACCAACGCACCGATTGGCACGTTGATGAAGAAGATCCAGCCCCAGTGGTAGTTATCGCTGATATACCCACCGAGGATCGGGCCACAGATCGGCGCGACGATCACGGTCATCGACCACAGCGCCAGAGCGATTGAGCGCTTGGCGGGCGGGTAGTTATTCAGCAGTAAGCTCTGGGAGAGCGGGATTAACGGCCCGGCGACAATCCCCTGAATCACACGGAAGAAGATCAGCATGGTCAGGCTGTTGGACATGCCGCACGCCCAGGAGGCGATGACGAACAACACCGTTGACCACAGGAACAGTCGAACTTCCCCGACGCGTTTCGCAAGCCACCCTGTAATCGGAATGGAGATCGCATTCGCGACCCCAAACGAGGTGATCACCCAGGTCCCCTGGCTCAGAGACGAGCCAAGGTTACCGGCGATGGTCGGGATCGCCACGTTTGCGATGGTGGAGTCCAGCACCTGCATGAATGTCGCCAGCGACAGCGCAATGGTCATAATGACCAGCTGCGCCCCCTCCAGCGGTTTTTGCTGTTGCATACCGCTCACCTTCGGATTACCCGGCGTTCGCTTTCACGATGTCGTCAATCAGCTTGTTGACCGGATCAAGGCTGATTTCACGGGCGTTGCTTTCATAGGCCGGATGGTTTCGGACCTGATTCGCCAGCATCTGACCTTCGCGGTCAGCGGTATCAACCGTTACCAGGGTCGACAGACCGATACGCAGCGGGTGATCCGTCAGCTGTTTAGCGTCCAGTTCAATACGAACCGGCAGACGCTGAACCACTTTGATCCAGTTACCGGTGGCGTTCTGCGCAGGCAGCAGGGAGAACGCGCTGCCGGTACCCATATCCAGACCGACCACTTTACCGGTGTACTTCACGTCGTCGCCGTAAATATCACTGACGATAGTCGCGGTCTGGCCGATACGCATGTGGGCCAGCTGCGTCTCTTTGAAGTTGGCATCTACCCACAGATTGTTCGCCGGCACCACCGCCATCAGCGGCGTCGTGGTGCTAATCTGTGCGCCAGGCTGAACGGAACGACGGGAGACGTAACCGGTCATCGGGCTGACAATTTTAGTACGTTGCAGGGCAAGCCAGGCGTTACGCACTTCGGTTGCCGCCTGTTTAACGGCAGGCTGCTCTTCAAGATGGGTACCCAGAATCATCGCCTGGTTGGCGTTGTACTGCTGGATTGCCACGTCAAGCTGCGCCTGCGCGCTGGCCACGGCGTCACGCGCGTGTTGCAGCTCTTCACGGCCAATCAGGTTGGCGGTGCCGAGCGGTACACGACGATTCAGGTCGCTCTGCGCCTGCGCGAGGGCGGTTTTCTGCACGTCGATGCTCGCCTGCAACTGCTTGCTGTTGATCATCGACTGACGGGTTTGACGCACGCTTGAGGCCAGCTGCGTCTGCGCTTTTTCAAACGCCTGCTGCGCATCGGTCGGATCGAGCGTGACCAGCACATCTCCTTTTTGCACAAAGTCGGTATTGTCAGCCCAGACTTTCGTCACGCTGCCCGACACCTGCGCCATAATCTGAACCTGGTTCCCTGCCACGTATGCGTCATCGGTCTCTTCAATATGACGCAGTACTAAAAACCAATAGATCCCATATGCCACGGCAATAATAATAAAGAGCAAAGTCAGCAGCAGAAGGGCGCTTTTACGTTTGCCTTTCTTAGTGTTGACCGGTTGCTGCGGGGGAGTGTTCTCCGCATTTGCGCTCATTGTAGTTCTCCACGATCTTCTTATTTTCACATCGGCTGGGCCGACCTGTTGTCAGAAAGGCCAGCAGTGTAACGTGCTGGCCTATCAGTATTTCTTATGTAATCTGGATGGTTGAGCGTGTCGTCGCGTTAGCTTAGCGCCTCGAGAATGGCGCCCTCTTCGTCCATCTGATCCAGACGGGTGAGGAGCTTGCGAGTGATGTGCTCTAGCTGGTCGCGCTCGGTCGTGCTCAGGGCAGACCAAAGCTGATGCAGACAGTTGTGCTGAGGTGGAAGCACCCCACGCAGGAATTCATGACCTTTATCGGTCAGTTGCAGATGCAGGCAACGGCGATCGTTGTCGCTTTCACGGCGTTCAATCCAGCCGCGTTTTTCCAGCTCATCCGCGATGCGGGTCGCGTTAGTGCGAGAAGAACCCAGGGCGCAGCTCAATTCAGAGGGCTGAATGCTGTGATCTTCCTGAGATTCCAGGGTAATTAACGCCATAAACAACGTCTCGTTAATCCCTTGAGCTTTCAGCATTTTATTGCGGTTATCCAGCAGCTTACCCTGCATGTGCATGCAAAGACGGGTTAACAGGATCTCCTGGTATGGGAAGTCCTCGTAGCGACTGGCGCGAAATTTAAGCATTTGTTCAATTGGGGTAAACGAACTATCCATTTGGGCATGACCTCATTAATTACAGTCGATATAGTAACGACAGTGACAAATAATGTAAATGAATTATTTGTGCGGTTATATCCGCCAAACTGATATCACTGTCAGAAAGTGCCGGGCGAATCCGTGACCCGGTAAGCACAGAAATGAAAGGGCTAACGCCCACGAAAGACGGGGTCGGGTGATGAGAAACAGCATGAGGTTTCAAACAGAACGGAAATGTCGGCAATCTGATGGGGCCGGGAGCAGCCAGTAGGTCTGAACTATTCATGCGGTATTCTAATATGTCACCCACAGTAAAATTTCTGGGATAAATAATTACGCTCACCTTAACAGAGTGCGGGGCTGCTTAACACCCTAAGAAGCCCCAAACCGATGTAAAGCTTAGATAATGGCTTCCTGAAGGTGATAGCCGCGCCACCAGATGAGCAGGTTAACGGCTGCAACAAGGGTACCGACCACGCACACGCCGGTCCAGCCGTAATGCTGCCACGCGGACGCCGAGATCAGGGAGCCTGCCGCACCGCCGATAAAGTAGCTGGTCATGTAACCGGCAGTCAGGCGGTTACGTGCCTCGGGTTTCACGCGATAGATCACCGTCTGGTTAGTGATATGCACGCCCTGTACGGTCAGGTCGAGGACCAGAATCCCGACAATCAGCGACAGCACCGAGATATGCCCGTACCAGATTGCCGCCCAGGAGAGGAGCAGCATCACCAGCCCGGCGGAGGTTGTCAGGTGTGATTTACCTTTATCCGCCAGACCACCGGCAGGGCGAGCGCCCAGCGCACCGGCCGCACCCGCCAGACCAAACAGGCCAATTACCCCTTCGGAATAGTTGAACGGCGGCGAGGCCAGCAGGAAGGCCATGGAGGTCCACAGAATGCTGAAGTTGGCAAAGGTGAAACACCCCAACAGCGCGCGCGTTCTCAGAAGTTTATCCTGGGTGAACAGGCTAAACACCGAGCCGAGAAGCTGAGGGTAGTTAAGATGGTTCTCCTGCTTCACTTTTGGCAGGCCGCGCCACAGGGCAAAGGCCATCACGACCATCAGCACGCTGGCGACCCAGTAGACCGTGCGCCAGCCGCCAAGACTTGCCAGCAGCCCGGCAACGGTTCGCGCCAGCAAAATCCCCAGCAGCAGGCCGCTCATGATCGTTCCCACCACTTTGCCGCGCTTTTCCGGCGCCGCGAGCGTGGCAGCCAGCGGCACGAGGATCTGGGCCACGACTGAGAACAATCCGGTCAGCGCCGTACCGAGGATCATCATCCCCAGCGACTGGCTGGAGGCGGTAATTAACATCCCGCCCGCTGCCAGCAGCGTCATGGAGACGATCAGTCTGCGGCGTTCAAACATATCGCCGAGCGGCACGAGGAACAGCAGGCCCGCGGCGTAGCCGAGCTGGGCGGCCGTCACAATAAAACCGGCGGAACTGGCGGAGAGCGAAAAGGCGCGGGCGATGGTGTCGAGCAAAGGTTGCGCATAGTAGTTACTGGCCACCGCGAGGCCGGTAGCTACAGACATGAGCAGAATAAGTGCCGGGCTAAGCCCTTGAGAAGTTTTCGTCATGAGAGTCAGGAATCGTGAGTTAAGTGATTATTTTTTCAGAAACCATCATAACGGATGAATGTGAATGTTGGGGATTTGTTGCGTGGTGGTTTGTGCGGTTTAGGCCCGGGGGGAGTTTGATGCCCTCACTCTAACCCCCTCCCGAAAGGAGAGGGCGAGGTAAGGGAAAAGCGTTACTTCTGCGCTGCCAGCGCCTCGTTCACCCAGCCGTCAAACTGCTGCTGGTGGGCTTTGATCCAGCCGTCAACGTGACCCTGGACATCGGCTTCAGACGATTTGCCTTCATGCATCATCGCGTTCTGCGCGTTGATATCTGCCAGCGGCAATTTCATCACCGAGAACAGCTTCGCCGCCGCCGGGTTTTTCTCAGCCCAGGCTTTGTTCGCAACGATATGCATGGTATTCACCGGGAAACCGTAGTTCATGCCGTTCGGCAGCTTGGTGTCGATATCTTTCTGCTCACCTGGCAGAGAAGAGAACGGCACCTGCAGCCACACCACGTCTTTACCTGGCTTCAGCACGTCGCTCACCCAGTACGGCGTCCAGGTGTAGTAGATCACCGGTTTACCCTCTTTAAAGCGGGCGATGGTATCTGCCATCATCGCGGAGTAGTTACCGTGGCTCACGTCGACGGTCTTTTCCAGATCGAAGGCTTTGTTCTGGTGGTTAATCACCGCCTCACAGCCCCAGCCCGGCGAGCAGCCCATCATGTCGGCTTTGCCGTCACCGTTGGTGTCGAACAGTTTGGCGATCTTCGGATCTTTAAGCTGCTCAACATTGGTGATGTGGTATTTGTCGGCGGTTTTCTTGTCGACCAAATAGCCCTGCGCAGCGCCGGTCACGAAGGTGCCTTCGCGGTAAAACTTCTTACTCCCGCCGGCGGCGGCATACATATCATCATGCAGCGGCTGCCAGTTCACGGCGGTAAAGGTCGCATCGCCAGAGGCAATCGAGGTGTAGCCTACGTTGTAATCCACTTCGCTCGGCTTATTGACCGTATAACCCAATTTTTCCAGGGCGCGGCTGACGATCATGGTCTGGAAGGACTCTTCCGAAATTGTGCTCTGTACCGGTTGAACGGTAATGCCTTTACCCGGCAGGTCAGCGGCGAATGCGCTGGTAGAGACAAGGGTGGCAAACGCTGTGGCAAAAAGGATGTTATGTCGCATCGTTGTTCCTTATTTAATGAATGGACGGGTAATCAACCCGACCGGGCCGGTGCTGAACCAGCGACGGTTGCCGCGACTGCGTGAATCGCGACCGACTGCCTGAGTCAGGCGGTCAAGAATAATGGCGAGGATCACGATCCCGACACCGCCCACGGTGGCCAGTCCCATATCGAGACGACCGATACCGCGCAGTACCATCTGGCCGAGGCCACCCACGGCAATCATTGAGGCAATCACCACCATCGAGAGGGCGAGCATCAGCGTCTGGTTCACGCCTGCCATAATGGTGGGCATCGCCAGCGGGAGCTGCACTTTAAACAGCATCTGACGCGGGCTGGCACCGAACGAGCGTGACGCTTCGATCAGATCGGCTGGCACCTGGTTAATCCCCAGAATGGTCAGACGGATAATCGGCGGCAGGGCGAAGATAATGGTCACTACCACGCCCGGTACGTTACCGATCCCGAACAGCATCACGATAGGCACCAGATAGACAAACGCCGGCGTGGTCTGCATCGCATCCAGCAGCGGACGAATAATTTTCGCCGCCCTCGGGCTGCGTGCCAGCCATATGCCCATCGGCAAACCGATCACCACGCAGAACAGCAGGGCGGTGAGCACCAGCGCCAGAGTAATCATCGCCTGAGACCAGGCACCGATAGCACCAATCAAAATCAGTGAAATAAGTGTGGCGATCCCCATACCTGCACTGCCGAACTGCCACGCAATGAGTGCGAACAGCGCAATGGCAACAGGCGCGGGCATTCCGAGCATCATCTGCTGGAAGCCGTTGAGGATGTAATCCACCGGGACGCGAATGCCCTGGAACACCGGACGGAAGTGGGTTACCACCCAGTCGATGCCTTCGGTCACCCAGCTGTCTAGCGGGATCAGGGTTTTATGGAACGGGTCCATAATATTGAAATGTTCTGGTGCGGGCGCCGGAGCGCTGTTGAGCCAGTCGGCGGTGCTACCGCCGTCAGCGGGCGCAGGCGCAGAAGTTCCCCATGCGTCTGCCGATTGTGCGGCGCTATCTGCCGCTTCTGTGGTTCCCCACGGATTAGATTGATCAGCCATTGTTTGCCCCCTCGCGATCTAAAGCCTGCAGCAACATGCGTTTTGAGATGATGCCGACGTACTGTTGTTCTTCTCCAATGACCGGAACCGCGCAGGGTGCCTGGCCGACGTGAGAGAGCAACTCGCTGAGCGGCGTTTCGGCGTCCACGGCAAGCGGAGCGTCGAGTAACGCCGCATCGATTCCCTGGTTTTCGCTAAGCGCTTTTTTCAGAGAGTCGATGGAGACAATGCCAACAAATTTATTACCGCGCTCAATGACATAGCCATATTCGCGGTCTTCGTCCTGCAGCAGTTTCAGCGCTGAGCGCGGGCCAAACCCTGGCGTGCGGCGAATAATGCCATCCAGCGCACGGCGGGAAATATCTTTCGCGCTAAACACCTGACTAATATCCACGCCCCGGAAGAAGGTGCGCACATAATCATTGGCCGGATTATTCAGAATTTCGTCCGGCGTGCCGACCTGCACCACTTCGCCATTTTGCATAATGGCAATACGATCGCCAATACGCATCGCTTCATCGAGATCGTGGGAAATAAAGACCACGGTTCGCTGATGTTTTGCCTGCAGTTTTACCAGCTCATCCTGCATCTCGGTACGAATTAATGGATCGAGGGCCGAGAAGGCTTCATCCATTAATAAAATATCGGGATTGATGGCTAATGCGCGGGCTAAACCGACGCGCTGACGCATACCGCCAGAAAGTTCATCTGGATAGCCGTGGGCATAATTTTCCAGTCCCACCTGGCGTAATGCATCCAGCGCTTTTTCCTGGCGAATCGCCGCAGGGATTCCCGCTAATTCCATACCGAAAGCGGTATTATCCAGTACCGTCATATGTGGCATTAGCGCGAATGACTGGAAGACCATCGCAATCTTTTTCCTGCGCACCTCACGAAGCTCGGCGTCAGATATTCTGGCGATATCAACGCCATCAATCAGCACCTGTCCGCGGGTGGGTTCAATCAGGCGATTGAGAAGGCGAACCATAGTGGATTTACCCGAACCGGATAACCCCATGATGACGAAAATCTCGCCTTCTTCAATTGCCAGACTGGCGTCTTTAACGCCAAGGGATAATCCTGTCTTCTCCAGGATTTGTTCTTTTGAAAGTCCTTTTTCAATATATTTGAACGCGCGCTGCGGATGCTCGCCAAATACTTTATAGAGATTTTTAACTTCTAATTTAATTGCCATGCAATAGAGTAATTCCCGTTATTTATTAGCGTCGATATCAATACCATTAAAAATAATGAACTGGCCATACCCTAACATACTGAGAATCTGAGACAACCCTTGTGCCGCGTGTGGCACGAATTTTGCCGGTGGTGAAATGGCTGAATTTCCCATGAGGTAAGGGCTGAGCGGGTGTCGAATTTTTCTGAGATTTTTGCCGCGCGGTCGGGGAATTTCTTCTGGATCGGAATGATTCAGGAGAATATGACGCTGGAATTACAGTATAGATTACAGGGAATATTTGTGGGGAGAAAATGGGATTTATATTAAATTAACGAGCGTTAGGTCTGGCGATTTGACGATTCCCTCTCCCGCAAGGGAGAGGGTTAAAATGAAGGGGAAAATACCGCGCTAAAAATCCCAGTCCTCATCCTCCGTTTCCACCGCTTTACCCATCACGTAGGATGAGCCGGACCCGGAGAAGAAGTCGTGGTTTTCGTCGGCATTCGGCGAGAGCGCCGCCAGAATCGCCGGATTCACCTCCGCCATCTCCGGCGGGAACAGCGCCTCGTAGCCGAGATTCATCAGCGCCTTGTTGGCGTTGTAGCAGAGGAACGCTTTGACATCCTCCTCCCAGGCGGTTCCCGCATACAGCTCTTCCGTGTAGCTCAGCTCGTTGTCATAAAGATCCATCAGCAAATCCAGCGCAAAACCTTTCAGCTCCTCGCGTTTTGCTTCGCTAATTTTCTCCAGCCCTTTCTGATATTTATAGCCGATGTAATACCCGTGAACCGCTTCGTCGCGGATGATCAGGCGAATCAAATCGGCGGTGTTGGTCAGCTTGCCGCGACTCGACCAGTACATCGGCAGCCAGAAGCCGGAATAGAAGAGGAAAGATTCCAGGAACACGCTGGCAATTTTCTTCTTCAGCGGCTCATCGGCCTGGTAATACTCCAGCACCAGCTGGGCTTTGCGCTGGAGCGGGGCGCTCTCTTCACTCCAGGTATAGGCCGCATCCACATCTTTGGTCTGGCACAGCGTCGAGAAAATCGAGCTGTAGGAACGGGCGTGGACTGCCTCCATAAAACTAATATTCGACATCACCGCCTCTTCGTGAGGCGTCAGCGAATCCGCCATCAGCGCCGGGGCACCGACGGTGTTCTGAATAGTGTCCAGCAGCGTCAGCCCGGTAAACACGCGAATGGTCAGCTGCTGTTCGGCGTGGCTGAGGGTGGCCCACGCCGGAATATCGTTGGAGAGCGGCACTTTTTCCGGCAGCCAGAAGTTACTGGTCAGGCGGTTCCACACCTCTAGATCTTTATCGTCCTGAATTTTGTTCCAGTTAACGGCGCTTACGCGTGACAGTTTCATCCTTTCTCCTTACAGCGCGCAGGACACGCAGCCTTCAATTTCGGTGCCTTCCAGCGCAAGCTGACGCAGGCGAATGTAGTACAGGGTTTTGATGCCTTTCTTCCAGGCGTAAATATGCGCCTTGTTGATATCGCGCGTGGTGGCGGTATCGGGGAAGAACAACGTCAGCGACAGCCCCTGATCCACATGGCGGGTCGCCTCGGCGTAAGTATCAATAATCTTCTCCGGGCCGATTTCATAGGCATCCTGATAGAGCGCCAGGTTCTCGTTGGTCATAAACGGCGCGGGATAGTAGACGCGTCCGGTTTTGCCTTCCTTGCGGATCTCAATCTTTGAGACGATAGGGTGAATGCTCGACGTCGCGTGGTTGATATAGGAAATCGAGCCGGTTGGCGGCACCGCCTGCAGGTTCTGGTTGTAGATGCCGTACTGCATGACGTCGGCGCGCAGCTGCTGCCACATCTCGCGCGTCGGAATCGGGACCCCGGCCCGGGCGAACAACGCCCGCACTTTCTCGGTTTTCGGCTGCCAGTCACTTTCAAGATACTGATTAAAATACTCTCCGCTGGCGTAGCGCGACTGCTCAAACCCGGCGAAGCGCTGGTTACGCTCGCGGGCCAGCATCATTGAGGTATGCAGGGCATGCCAGGTGATGGTGTAGAAATAGAAATTCGTGAAATCCAGCCCTTCGTCACTGCCGTAAGGAATGCCTTCGCGCGCCAGATAGCCGTGCAAATTCATCTGTCCCAGCCCGATGGCGTGAGACGCGGCATTCCCGGCTTCGATCGACGGCACGCTGCGGATGTGGCTCATGTCAGATACCGCCGTCAGGCCACGAATCGCGGTTTCCACAGTGCGGCCAAAATTCGGGGAATCCATGGTGTGGGCAATATTCAGTGAGCCAAGGTTGCAGGAGATATCTTTGCCTGTTTCGGCGTAATCCAGATTCTCGTCGTAAGTCGACGCGCTGTTGACCTGCAAAATCTCCGAGCAGAGATTACTCATGTTGATGCGCCCGGCAATCGGGTTAGCGCGGTTCACCGTATCTTCATACATGATGTACGGGTAGCCGGACTCGAACTGGATCTCGGCCAGCGTCTGGAAGAAGTCGCGGGCATTAATGGTTTTTTTGCGAATGCGATCGTCAGCGACCAGTTCGTCGTACAGCTCGCTAATGGCCACATCGCCGAACGGCTTGCCGTAGATGCGCTCAATGTCATAAGGCGAGAAGAGGGCCATCTCGGCATTCTCTTTCGCCAGCTGGAAGGTGATATCCGGGATCACCACCCCGAGGGACAGCGTTTTGATGCGGATTTTTTCATCGGCGTTTTCGCGTTTGGTATCGAGAAACCGCAGGATGTCCGGGTGATGGGCGTGGAGATACACCGCGCCCGCGCCCTGGCGCGCACCCAGCTGGTTAGCGTAGGAAAACGCATCTTCCAGCATTTTCATCACCGGGATCACGCCAGAAGACTGGTTTTCGATGCGCTTGATCGGCGCGCCAGACTCCCGCAGATTCGACAGCAGAAACGCGACGCCGCCCCCGCGTTTGGAAAGCTGCAGGGCCGAGTTCACCGCCCGGCCAATCGACTCCATATTGTCTTCGATGCGCAGCAGGAAGCAGGAGACCAGTTCACCGCGCTGGGCTTTCCCGCAGTTGAGGAATGTCGGCGTGGCGGGCTGGAAGCGGCCCGAGAGGATCTCGTCCGTCAGCTGTTGTGCCAGCGCTTCATCGCCCTGCGCGAGCGTTAAGGCCACCATACAGACGCGATCTTCAAAACTTTCCAGATAGCGTTTGCCGTCGAAAGTTTTGAGCGTGTAGCTGGTGTAATACTTCCAGGCGCCGAGGAACGTCTGGAAACGGAAACCGCTGGCGTGGGCGCGTTCAAACAGTTTCACCACAAAGCCGCGATCGTAGCGCGTCAGCACTCGCGCTTCGTAATAACCTTCGTTGACCAGATAGTCGAGGCGCGCCTGCTGGCTGGCAAAAGAGAGCGTGTTCGGGCGGACGTGGGCGGCAAAAAAGGCCTCCACCGCCTCGTGGTCTTTGCCAAACTGAATATTCCCCTCGCGATCGTAGAGGTTCAGCATAGCGTTCAGGGCATGGTAATCCGTTGAGCCTTGCACTACGCGTTCTGCGGTTGTCGTTGCCAAAATTCGTTCACTCCTTTACGCACGTTCTCTACGTCCTGCTGTGTCCCCATCAGTTCAAAACGATAGAGATACGGCACGCCGCACTTTTGAGAGATAACATCCCCGGCACGGCAGAACGCGTCGCCAAAATTGCGATTGCCTGCGGCGATCACACCGCGAATCAGCGCCCGGTTGTGGGGATCATTAAGAAAGCGGATTGCCTGACGGGGCACCGCGCCCGCCGTTCCACCGCCGCCATAGCTGGGGACCACCAGAATATAAGGTTCGTCTACCTGAATGCGCTCGCGCTCGTTGAGCGGAATACGCACGGCGGGCAGCCCGAGACGCTCGATAAAGCGCAGCGTATTTTCCGAGCTGCTGGAGAAGTAGACGAGCAGGCTCATGCGCTGACGGCCTGCGTTTGCAGGCGATTAATCATGTCCGGGCGAAAGCCTGACCAACTGGTTTCCCCGGCGATCACCACCGGAAGCTGACGAAATCCTTGCGCGCGCAGGGCGTCTGCCGCATCGGGCTGCAAGTCCACATTCACCATCTCAAACGCGACGCCACGGTTTTCCATTGCACGTTTCGTGGCGTGGCACTGAACACAGTCGTTACGAGTGTAAATAGTAATGCTCATGATTCGTATTTCCATTTAGAATGAGGGAGCGGCGCGTATGAGTGCGTCGGGTTGTGTGTCTTGTTAGAGGGAATACTAGATGTAGTTGGTGTAAGTTTCAACCATACAAGATATGGGATTTATCAATTGATTTTGCCTTGATGATGAGCGATGCGAGGAGGGGCAGGCTGCACGCGGCTTCTGGCGTTTTTTTGACCGTAAAAATAAAAACCCCCGATCGCAGAGGCGAACGAGGGTCAGCAAATGACGCGTTTTAAGGTTATTTACGCAGCGTCAGTAAGGCACCGATAAAAATCCCTACTGCGGCAACGGTCCCCACAGCGTACAACGGTTTTTCACGGATAAAGGTATTGGCACAGCCAATCGCATCGCAGGCGGCCTGCGTGGTGCGTGAGCGGCCATGCATCCGGGCGCGGGTTTCACGCAGCAGAGACTGAGCCTTACGTCTGGCGACATCCGCCTCATCCTTTGCATCAGAGCCCCAGGATTTCAATACATCCTCCAGTGTGTCGGCTAATTGGCTGACATCGTTACGAATATCCTGAGCGTCGTCATTAATATCGTTTCGGTTCGGTCTGTTAAACATACGATCCTCCATAATTTTGCGTTCACACACAGTTTAGTCCAGGTTTTTAATATCTGAAGCGAGTCACGACTTATCGTGGCCTTTATGGATTTATCTGAAAGCGTTGCCAACGATGATTATTGTAAGGTTGGCCCGCAGGAAAAGATAACGAGGATAAAATATGTATTTACGACCCGATGAGGTGGCGCGCGTTCTTGAAAAAGCGGGTTTCATCATGGATGCAGTGACTCAAAAAACATACGGATATCGCCGTGGCGATAATTATGTCTATGTTAACCGCGAAGCCCGAATGGGACGCACTGCGCTGATTATTCACCCCACCCTAAAAGACCGTAGTTTGTCGTTTGCTGAACCTGCCACGGATATCAAAACCTGCGATCATTATCAGGAATTTCCGCTGTATTTAGCCGGAGAACGGCACCAGCATTACGGTATTCCGCATGGTTTTAGCTCCCGCATGGCGCTGGAGCGATTTCTGACAGGTCTGTTTGGCGAACCGCAATAAACACGCGACTGGCAGCGGCCAGTCGCAGCACTTTACGCCTGAGACTGATGATACTGGCTGACTTTAAACAGGCGGCGACAATAGTCCAGGAAGTAGCCATAGGCCGCACCCATCAACATCGACACCACAATATTCGAGCTGACGGCAGCCGCAATCTGATGCCAGTCTGCGCCGACGGTCAGCAAAATCGCCACATATACCGGTGACTGGAAGGTGACGTAAGCCAGCACGTCTGCCAGGTTTTTGAGCCAGCCCGACGGGCTAAAACGGCGCGCCAGGCGCATGACGGCGTCACGGTAAAAACCATACGGCCATGCAATAAGAATGTTGACCGGAATGGCCACCAGTCTGGAAGAAAGGGACTGCTCAAAAGACATTCCGGAGAGGAATATCTCGATCAGCATGTTCACTACGGAACAGTAGACGACCATCGCGAAAGTGTCTGCAACTGCATGACGCAGGCGAGACTGCGGTGAGAACATGTCCGAACTCCTTGAGAAGAACATAAAACAGAGATTTTACCTGCAGCGCATGGTGCTTTAGGTTGGTTTGTTGAGCGTGTATAGAGTATCTCTCTGCTTTGAAAGTCACAATGAGTGAAAAATATTTATTTAATGGCCTTTAGTCCATGAAATGCTCTAAAACATCCCGCTTTTTCACTGCGGCGGTGCTTTCTGTTTTTATCTTGTAAATATGCTTGTAAATCAATTAAATGAGTGAATGTGAGCAATAAGATGTATTCGAGAAAATTATCGTCTCAGCAGACTCAACTTCCGAACGGGTAAAAACGTCGCGACGTGTTATTAATGTTCTATTTTTGCCTGTTTAGTGGTGAATTGTTCTGAACGTTATCTTGTTTAGTTATGCTTAACAGTTGAGTGATTATTCAGCATTGCGCGAAAGAGGGGCAGCGTTTGCTCAAAAACGTGCTCATAAAAAATAGAAAGTGTGAGCTAAACAAAAGCAATATTGAATGGAATGCAAATAAAGGTAAGGATAATTAATTAAATATTGTTGAATATCCTTAATAAAAGTCTGGGAGGAATCTCGCTGGATATTCAAAGTAAAGTGGATTACCATATTGAACTATTGCTCATTGAATCAACTCATAAAAGGTCTTCAGTAATATGTCTTCAATGTTACAAAATCTTAATAATATCCGTACCCTTCGCGCAATGGCGCGCGAGTTTTCTGTTGATGTGCTTGAAGAAATGCTGGAAAAATTCCGCATTGTTACGGAAGAAAAACGTAATGAGCAAGATGAAATGCAGAGTCAGCAGGCTGAACAGCAGCAGAAAATTAATGCTCTGTTAGAGCTGATGAAAGCTGACGGTATTTCTCCAGAAGATCTGCTGGGTAAAGACGTTCTGAAAGGTGCCAGCCAGCCGCAAAAACGTCAGGCGCGTGAAGCGAAGTACCGTTTCACTGACGCAAACGGCGAAGTGAAAACCTGGACCGGCCAGGGCCGTACGCCTAAGCCAATCGCCACTGCGCTGGCAAATGGCCAGTCACTGGATGATTTCTTAATCTAAGTGATTTCACATCAGGGCGGTATCTCACCGCCCTGAGCTTTCAGCAGACGCCGAAATCGCCGTCTTCTTTATACAGCGCCACATCCGCCGCCTTCAGCGTAAACTTCTCTCCCTGCTCATTGCTCGCCTGCACGGCAACAATTTGATCGTCATGCACTTCAACGACTTTCAGCTTTGGCCCGCCCATACGTGGCTGCACAACATCTCCAACAGTAAACATAATGTCCTCCTCGTTTTGGTATTTCTTACCTTAGCCCACGTCATCAGCCGGGTACAGGTGTAACGCGTGAATACCCCTTAATCGTTAGTCTAAGTGATTGTAAAAAGGGTAAAGGAGCGTAAAAGCAGACTTAAGGAATGGCGCGACACGGTAAACTCGCTACGCTTAACGTTAAAACTTTTTTTAACAATGTTCTTTTTTTAGCTTGAATGGAGAAAGTATGGGTTTCTGGCGTATCGTTATTACTATTCTGATCCCGCCACTGGGTGTTCTGCTCGGTAAAGGTTTCGGCTGGGCGTTTATTCTGAATATCATTCTGACGCTGCTGGGTTACATCCCGGGGCTTATTCACGCCTTCTGGGTGCAGAGCCGCGATTAAAAACGCGCGTTAATCACGCCACAGTAAATCGCTATATATCCCGGTCAGTACCCCCTGAGGCCCAAACTGCTGTTTGATCCAGCGGGTCACCTGGCCGGTCGCGGCATGCTGCGTGGCCAGCAGCATGCGCGAGTCCTGGCGCGGATTGTTAATGCGTCGCGTCACCAGTAATCCATCTTCTACCGCTTCGCGCGCCATATGTTCCGGTAAAAATCCAATTCCCTCGCCCAAAATCTGACACTGACATTTGGTGTTAAAGTCCGGCACCAGAATCGCCTCCTGCCCGTGCAGCAACCAGCCCACTTTTTTATTGATCGTATGCGCCGTGTCTTCGACCATGATGTTGGGATAGAGGCGCAGCTGGCTCTCGGCAATCGGCTCCGGGGAAAACGCCAGCGGGTGCTGGGGAGAGATAGCAAAAACCCAGCGAATCGCGCCGATTTCCGTGTAATCAATCCCGCCGCCGTCAAGCAGCGTATCCGGCGCGCCAATCGCAATATTGGCCTGATTATTAATGATCGAATCCCACACGCCGTTATACACCTCGGTGGTGACGGTGATCTGGCAGGTGGGGAACTGTTTTTTTAAGACCTGTAACAGCCGGGCGGTATGACGCGGTGTGTATAACAGCTGGTTGATACAGATCCGCACCCGCGCTTCGATACCCTGTGAAATGGTATCAATCCCGCGTTTGATGGCGTGGAAGTCATTCAGCAGATCCGTCGCTTTACGGTAAAAGTAAAACCCGGACTCCGTCAGCTCGATGCTGCGCGTATTGCGCACAAACAGCACCACGTCCAGCCCCGTCTCCATCCGTTTGATGGTGTAGCTAATGGCGGAAGTGGTCACGCCCAGCTCTTCGGCCGCTTTGCTAAAACTGCCGAAGCGTGCGGCGGCGGTAAAAGCCAGCAGGTTCTCTTCGGTAAATATCGAATTCATGGCGCAGCCCCTCACATAAGCCCCGGCGGTATTGTTGAATCTATTTGTAATCGCCCGCAACGGCAATCAGTTTTGAACAATATTTAACACTGCAGTTACATCTCATTTGAGCACTATCACACTTCTGCTATTTTGTTTCAGGCCGCGCCAGGCAAGGCGTGTCGAGGCATAAGCAGAATGCGCTTTTACGGCGGAAAAGGGCGTCAACGATAAGAAAAACATTGCACCGACGCACGTTTTGGCCCGACTGTTGATTTCCATTCAATAATCACTGTCCTTACGATGAATGAAATTTAAGCGGATTCTTTTATCACCGGGCTGTTGCTATTCTCAGGTCATCAGAAATGAAAACATCGGAGTCTGAATATGTCTGCAAATGAACTCGTTACTGAATTTCTGCTTGCGGCAGAGCAGGGCAATCTGGATGCACTCAAAGCCTGTCTGGAAAAAGGGGTGGACATCAATGCCACCAATCGCCAGAAACGAACCGCCATTATTATTGCCAGCCTGAAAAAGCATTATCCTTGCGTTGAATTCCTTATTTCCGCCGGTGCGGATATCGATAAACAGGACCAGACCTGTTTTAACCCGTTCTTAATTAGCTGCCTGACGAATGACCTTACCTTGCTGCGCATCGTCCTGCCGGCCAATCCGGATCTCGATCGCCTGTCACGCTTTGGCGGCGTGGGGATTACCCCTGCGAGCGAAAAAGGCCACGTGGAGATTGTCCGCGAGCTGCTGGCGCATACGGATATCAACGTTAACCACACCAACTTTGTCGGCTGGACGCCCTTACTGGAAGCCATCGTCCTCAACGACGGCGGGGCGAAACAGCAGGAGATCGTCAAATTACTCCTCGACCACGGCGCCAATCCACACATGACCGACAAATACGGGAAAACCCCGCTCGAACTGGCGCGCGAAAAAGGCTATCACGCGATTGCTGAACTGCTGTTAGCCGCCGGCGCGTAATGTATTCGGCAAGCCGTTTCGGGCTTGCCTGACCTGAATTTTTTCACGTTTACCATCATGCCTTAATCATGATGGCGGCCCCCTTTTGCCCGCATTCGGGAGGAAAACATGCCCACCAAAATCGTTATTAAAAAGAATACCTATTTTGATTCTGTCTCGCTGATGTCGGTCTCGACCAAAGCCAATAAATTGCACGGTGTGGAACAGGCGTTTGTGGCGATGGCGACTGAAATGAATAAAGGCGTATTAAAAAACCTGGGATTATTAACGCCGGAATTGCAGGACGCTAAAAACGGCGACCTGATGATTGTGATTAAAGGCGAGGCCGCCAGTGACGAAACGCTGGCTGCCATCGAAGCCTTATTTACCCGTAAAGAGAGCGGCGGCGCGCACGAAGCCCGTTTCGCCACCCTCGCCAGCGCTAAAACGCATCGCCCCGACAGCAACCTGGCGGTGATCTCCGTCAATGGCCTGTTCGCCGCCCGCGAAGCACGCCAGGCGCTGGAAAACGATCTCAACGTGATGCTCTTCTCCGATAACGTCAGTCTCGACGACGAACTGGCCCTCAAGCAGCTGGCGCACCAGAAAGGTCTGCTGATGATGGGACCTGACTGCGGAACCGCCATTATCAACGGCGCAGCACTGTGCTTTGGCAACGCGGTACGTCGCGGGCCGATTGGCATCGTCGGCGCGTCGGGGACCGGCAGCCAGGAGCTGAGCGCGCGTATTCATGAGTTTGGCGGCGGAATTTCACAGCTCATCGGCACCGGCGGGCGCGATTTGAGCGAAAAGATCGGCGGCCTGATGATGCTCGACGCCATCGATATGCTGGAAGCCGATGAAGCCACTGAAGTGATCGCGCTCATCTCCAAACCGCCTGCGCCGAAGGTGGCCGAAAACGTGCTGGCCCGCGCCCGCGCCTGCCGCAAACCGGTCGTTGTCTGCTTCCTCGGTCGTAACGAACCGCCAGCCGATGAAGAGGGTTTACAGTTCGCGCGCGGCACCAAAGAGGCGGCCCTGAAAGCGGTTCTGCTCACGGGCATCAAAAAAGAGTCTCTCGATCTCCACCCGCTCAACTGGCCATTAATTGAAGAGGTGCGCGCTCGCCTCACGCCACAGCAAAAGTACATTCGCGGTCTGTTCTGCGGCGGCACCCTGTGTGACGAAGCGATGTTCGCGGCGCTGGAAAAATTCGACGACGTCTACAGCAACATTCAGCCGGACCCGACCAAACGTCTGGCGGATCTCAACGTCAGCCAGGCCCACACTTTCCTCGATTTTGGCGACGATGATTTCACCAACGGCAAACCGCACCCGATGATCGATCCGACCAACCGCATCAGCCGCCTGTTGCAGGAGGCGCGCGACCCGGAAGTGGGCGTCATCGTGATGGATTTCGTGCTCGGTTTCGGCTCTCACGAGGATCCGGTCGGGGTGATGATCGACGCCATCAAAGAGGCGCAGGCCATCGCCAAAGCGGACAACCGCCCGCTCGAGATCCTCGGCTACGTGCTGGGCACCGATCTGGATACTCCGTCCCTGTCGCAGCAGTGCCAGCTGCTGACAGACGCAGGTGTGATCTGGGCGAGCAGCAGCACTAACACCGGATTACTGGCGCGTGAATTTGTCTGCAAAGGAGAGAAAGCCTGATGAAAACCTTATTTAACCAGCCGTTGAACGTCATTAACGTAGGCATCGCCCTGTTCAGCGACGATCTGAAAAAACAGCACGTCCCGGTCACGCAGCTCGACTGGACGCCGCCGGGGCAGGGCAATCTGGAGGTGGTCGAGGCGCTGGATCAACTGGCGCAGCCGACACTCGCCGGGAAAATTGCCGCCGCCAACAAAGTGGCATTGGAGCGGATTATCCAGTCACATCCGGTGCTGGTGGGCTTCGACCAGGCCATCAACGTGGTGCCTGGCATGACCCCTACGACCATTCTGCACGCCGGGCCACCGGTGGCGTGGGAAAACATGTGCGGCGCGATGCGCGGTGCGGTGACGGGGGCGCTGGTGTTTGAAGGGCTGGCTGATTCTCTGAGCGACGCCGAACGCCTGGCGGCTTCCGGGAAAATTACGTTCTCGCCGTGCCACGAACACGACTGCGTCGGCTCAATGGCGGGCGTCACGTCGGCGTCGATGTTTATGCACATCGTCGAGAACAAAACCTACGGTAATCGCGCGTTCACCAACCTCAGTGAGCAGATGGCAAAAATCCTGCGCATGGGGGCCAACGATCAGAGCGTGATCGACCGTCTGAACTGGATGCGCGACGTGCTCGGCCCGATGCTGCGCGATGCGATGAAAATCATCGGCGAAATCGATCTGCGCTTAATGCTGGCCCAGGCGCTGCACATGGGCGACGAGTGCCACAACCGTAATAACGCGGGCACCACGCTGCTGATCCAGGCCCTGACGCCGGGGCTGATTCAGGCCGGTTATCCGGTAGAGCAGCAGCGTCAGGTGTTCGAGTTCGTGGCGAGCAGCGACTACTTCTCCGGCCCGACGTGGATGGCAATGTGCAAAGCCGCGCTGGATGCGGCGCACGGTATCGAATACAGCACCGTCGTCACCACCATGGCGCGCAACGGCTATGAATTCGGCCTGCGCATTTCCGGCCTGCCGGGGCAGTGGTTTACCGGCCCGGCGCAGCAGGTGATCGGCCCGATGTTTGCCGGTTACAAGCCGGAGGACTCCGGTCTGGATATCGGCGACAGCGCCATCACCGAAACCTACGGCATCGGCGGGTTCGCGATGGCGACGGCTCCGGCAATTGTCGCGCTGGTGGGCGGTACGGTGGACGAAGCCATCGACTTCTCGCGCCAGATGCGCGAAATCACCCTCGGCGAAAACCCGAACGTCACCATTCCGCTGCTCTCGTTTATGGGCATTCCGACGGCGATTGATATCACTAAAGTTGCCGCCAGCGGCATCCTGCCGGTGATCAACACCGCCATTGCCCACAAAGACGCCGGGATCGGCATGATTGGGGCGGGCATCGTTCACCCGCCATTTAGCTGTTTTGAAAAGGCGCTGTTGACCTTCCGCGATCGCTACTTTTTATAAGGCAAGCATCCATGAAAAGCATGAAACTGGAGTGGAAAAGAGGTGACTGGGCGGCCTATTTCGGCCTGATGACCAACAACCTGACCAATTTGCTGACCATGATGGGGCTGCTCATTTTTGTCGTCGGCATCCCGAAAGAGATTGTTTATGGACGTATCGCGCCAGCCTTCGGGCTGGCGGTGCTGGTCGCCAGCATCTGCTACGCGTGGTTTGGCCTGCAGATGCAGCGCCAGACCGGGCGCACGGATGTGACGGCTCTGCCCTCTGGCCCAAGTGCGCCGTCCATTTTCACGGTGACGTTCCTGGTGCTGATGCCGGTTTACCAGCAGACCGGCGACGCGGATTTCGCCATCCAGATTGGTCTGGTGTGGTGCTTTGTTGAAGCAATGATTCTGGCGGGCGGCTCATTTTTAGGCGAAACCATCCGCAAGATGATCCCGCGCACCGTGCTGCTGTCGTGCCTGTCCGGTTTAGGTCTGCTGCTGCTGGCGATGAACCCGATGCTGCAGGCGTTCGAAGCGCCGACGGTCTCCTTCATCGTGCTGCTGCTGATCTTCATCAACTGGTTCGGCAAAAAACCGATTTTCGCCCGCATCCCGACCGGTCTGTTGCTGTTGATCGCCGGGACGGCGCTGGCGTGGATCTCCGGTCTGCAAAGCCCGGAAGCGATCAAAGCGTCCATGTCATCGTTCGGCTTTAACCCGCCGGAAGTCCACGTTGACAGTTTCATGCAAGGCCTGCCGCACGCTCTGCCGTATCTGGCCTCGGCGGTTCCACTGGGGCTGGCGAACTATATCTTTGACCTCGAAAACATCGAAAGCGCCCACGCGGCGGGGGACGAATACCCGACCCGCAAGGTGATGCTGGCAAACGGTCTGGCCTCCATGCTCGGCTGTCTGATGGGCAACCCGTTCCCGGTGACGGTCTACGTCGGTCACGCGGGCTGGAAAGCGATGGGCGCAAGCATTGGCTACACCCTGGCGTCAGGCGTCACCATGTTCATCGTACCGCTGTTCGGGCTGGGGGCGTTTATGCTCGCCATCATTCCGATGACCGCCATCGTGCCGATTCTGGTGTTTATCGGCGTCGTCACCGCCAACCAGGTGGTGAGGGAAACGCCCAAAGTGGAGGTGCCCGTCATCTTTATCTGTCTGTTCCCGTGGATCGCCAACTGGGCGCTGACCATGATGAACAGCGTGATGGGGGCGGCGGGAACCAATGCGGCGAAAATCGGCACCGACGTGCTGCACAGCAAAGGCATCTACTACGAAGGGCTGGTGCATCTGGGCAACGGCGCACCGCTCGCCAGCATGCTCTGGGGTTGTATCGCGATCTTCGCCATCATCAATAAACCCCTGCGCGGAGCGATTGCCGCGGCGGTGGGGGCGCTGCTGGCACTGTTCGGCGTGATTCACGCGCCGGTGGTGGGATTTGCCGAAGGCAGTTCGCTAATGTTTGTGACGGCGTACCTGATGATGAGCGGGATGTTCGTGGTGAAACATGTGCTGGACAGCCGCGAAGTCGCGCGGTCGGTCGCGCCGGTTTCTGAGTCCTGATAATGCCTGATCTCCTCACCCTTATCCTCTTCCAGAGGGAAAAGGGCCGGGTGAGGGGGCCAGACCGCACCCATAAAGGAAACACAATGAAAGAACTCATGGTCGTCGCCATCGGTGGTAACAGCATTATCAAAGATAACGCCAGTCAGTCGATAGAGCATCAGGCGCAGGCGGTCAAAGCGGTGGCGGAGTCGGTATTAGAGATGCTTGCCTCCGACTACGACATCGTCCTTACTCACGGCAACGGCCCGCAGGTGGGGCTTGATCTCAGGCGTGCAGAGATTGCCCACGAGCGCGAAGGGCTGCCCCTGACGCCGCTCGCCAACTGCGTGGCCGACACGCAGGGCGGGATCGGCTATCTGATCCAGCAGGCGCTGAACAACCGTCTCGCGGCGCGCGGGGAGCAAAAGGCGGTGACGGTGGTCACCCAGGTGGAAGTGGATCAACACGATCCCGGCTTTACTCATCCGACTAAACCTATCGGTGCCTTCTTCAGTGAAGCCCAGCGCGATGAGCTGCAGCTCGCCCATCCGGACTGGCACTTTGTCGAGGATTCCGGGCGCGGCTATCGTCGGGTGGTCGCCTCGCCGCAGCCGGTGCGCATCGTTGAAGCCGACGCCATCAAAGCGCTGACGCAAAAAGGCTTTGTGGTGATCGGCGCCGGCGGCGGCGGGATTCCGGTGATCCGCACTCAAGAGGGGGACTATCAGAGCGTCGACGCGGTAATTGATAAAGATCTCTCCACCGCGCTGCTGGCACGCGAAATCGCCGCCGATGTACTGGTGATCACCACCGGCGTTGAGAAGGTGTGCATCAACTTTGGCAAGCCGAACCAGCAGGCGCTGGATACCGTGAGCGTGGCGCAGATGACGCGCTACATGGAAGAGGGTCATTTTCCGGCGGGCAGTATGCTGCCGAAAATAGTCGCCAGTCTGGCGTTCCTGAAACAGGGCGGCAAACGGGTCATCATTACCTCGCCAGACTGCCTGCCTGCGGCGCTGCGCGGTGAGACCGGCACTCACATTGTGAATGCGTAAAAGAGCACTAAAAGGAAGATACGATGAAAGAGAATAAAAGCCGCCGTGAGTTTATCAGCCAGAGCGGCAAAATGGTCACTGCCTGCGCGCTGTTTGGCGCGACCGGCTCCGTCGCGTATGCTGCTGAGACAGCGAAGAACACCTGCGAGACGGGCAAAACGATGAACATCACCGCGAAACATTACTACCTCGACAACGTGCTGCTGGAGGCCGGATTTAACGTCGACGGCGATGTGGCAACCAGCACCCGCACCGAGCTTAAAACCCTGGAGATCCAGGACGGCAAAATCGTCGCCCTGCGTGACAACAAAAGCCATGCCGACAGCGCGCTGCCCCATTACGATGCGGGAGGCAAGCTGATGCTCCCGGCGATGCGCGACATGCACATCCATCTGGACAAGACCTTCTACGGCGGCCCTTGGCGCTCGCTGAATCGCCCGGCGGGCACCACTATTCAGGACATGATCCGCCTCGAACAAAAACTGCTGCCCGAGCTGCAACCTTATACGCAGGAACGTGCGGAAAAGCTGATCGACCTGATTCAGTCCAAAGGCTCGACCATCGCCCGCAGCCACTGCAATATCGAACCCACCTCCGGCCTGAAGAATTTGGAAAACCTGCAGGCGGTGCTGGCGCGGCGTAAGCCCGGTTTTGACTGCGAAATTGTTGCGTTCCCGCAGCATGGGCTGCTGCTGTCAAAATGCGAACCGCTGATGCGTGAAGCGATGCAGGCCGGTGCGCACTACGTCGGCGGGCTGGACCCGACTAACGTCGACGGCGCGATGGAAAAATCTCTCGATACCATGTTCCAGATCGCACTGGATTATGACAAAGGGGTGGATATCCACCTGCACGAGACCAGCCCCGCAGGCGTGGCGGCGGTGAATTATATGGTGGAGACGGTCGAGAAAACCCCAGCGTTAAAGGGAAAGCTGACCATCAGCCACGGCTTTGCGCTGGCGACGCTTAACGAACAGCAAGTGGATGCCCTGGCCACGCGCATGGCGGCGCAGCAAATCACCGTCGCCTCGACCGTGCCGATTGGCACCTTACACATGCCGCTCAAACAGCTGCGCGACAAAGGCGTATTTGTGATGACGGGCACCGACAGCGTGATCGACCACTGGTCGCCGTACGGTCTGGGAGACATGCTAGAAAAAGCGAACCTGTATGCGCAGCTCTACATCCGTCCGAACGAGCAAACGCTGTCCCGCGCGCTGGGCATTGCGACTGGCAACGTACTGCCACTGAACGACAAAGGCGAACGCGTGTGGCCGAAAGCGCAGGATGCCGCGAGTTTTGTGCTGGTGGACGCCTCCTGCTCGGCAGAAGCCGTTGCGCGCATTTCCCCGCGAACCGCGACGTTCCATAACGGGAACCTGGTGTGGGGCACCGTGAGCTAACAGTGCGCCGGGTGACGGTTACGCCTTACCCGGCCAACAAAACCCAAACCCTGCGATATACTGCTACGCATATTCACAAAGAGGGATCTGCGATGGCACAAAATATTTACGACAATCCGGCGTTTTTCGAGGGCTACGCCCAGCTTCCGCGCTCGGTGCAGGGGCTGGACGGCGCACCGGAATGGCCGACGCTCAAATCCATGCTACCCGATCTGACCGGAAAAACGGTCATCGATTTGGGCTGCGGTTACGGCTGGTTCTGCCGCAGCGCGCGTGAGCTCGGCGCGGCGCAGGTGACGGGCGTCGATATCTCCGAGAAAATGCTCGCCCGTGCCGCCGAGCTTACCGCCGATCCCGCCATCACGTATCAACGCCGCGATCTCGAGGATGTGAAACTGGAAGACAACAGTCTCGATCTGGTTTACAGCTCGCTTGCGCTGCACTATCTGCCGGAACTCGATACACTTTTTCGCCACGTTCAGCGCGCGCTCAAACCCGGCGGCAGCCTGGTCTTTTCGATGGAGCATCCGATCTACACCTGCGCTTCGCGCCAGGGCTGGCTGACGGATGACAACGGCGAGCGGTTCTGGGGAGTGAATCAGTATCAGCAGGAGGGACAGCGCGTCAGCAACTGGCTGGCGGACGGCGTGATCAAATATCACCGCACGCTTGGTACGACGCTGAATGCGCTGATTCACGCAGGTTTAAGCCTTCGCGAAGTCAACGAGTGGGGTCCAACGCAGGCGCAGATTGACGCCTGGCCCGCGCTGGCCGAAGAAGCGGAGCGACCGATGCTGGTGTTGATCGCCGCCGTTAAGCCTCAGTAACCGACTTTATAAACCCGGCCACTCTGCACGCCTTCCACGCTGCGGCGATAGGCCAGCGCGACGGTGGCGGCAGGCACGCTTTCAAAGCCGGGGAAGAATCCGTCGTAGGCTTCGGCGGATTCGGTCAGCACCGTCGGGCTAATCAGGTTGATACGAATGCCGCGCGGCAGTTCGCAAGCCGCAGCGCGCACAAACCCTTCGAGCGCCACATTCACGGTGGTGGCGTTCACCCCCTGGGCAATCGGTTCGTGGGCGACAATCCCACTGATCAGGGTTATGGACCCGCCTTCATTCAGGTAGTGCTGTCCGGTAAGCGCCAGGCGCACTTGCCCCAGCAGCTTGTCCTGCAAACCCTGGTTGAAATCGCTGTCTTTCATGGTCGCCAGGGGGCCAAAATGCAGCCCGCCGCTGGCCGAGACAATCGCATCCACCGGGCCGATTTTTTCAAACAGGGCCTGCACGCTCTCCTGCGAGGTAATATCCACCTGCTCATCACCCTGCGTGCGGCCAACGCGAATGACCTCATGTTTACGGCTGAGCTCTTCTGTCACGGCGCGGCCAACCGTACCGCTGGCACCAATAATGACGATTTTCATAGCAGACTCCTTCATGTTGTGAGCCTCCATTCTTTAATAAAACAGAATTCGGATAAACTGGGCTAAAGTTAGAGGATTACTAACCAGGGGTTTGCAATATGGATAAGCTTCGCGGCATGGAGACTTTTATCGCCGTGGTCGAAAGCGGCAGTTTTACGCTGGCGGCGAGTCGGCTGGAGATGTCGGCGGTGATGGTTGGAAAGTACATTGCCCTGCTGGAGACGCAGCTCGGCACGCGACTGCTGGAGCGCAACACGCGCCGCCAGAGCCTGACAGACGCCGGGCGGGTGTTTTACGACGAGGCGAAACGGGTGCTGGAGCAGGTGTCGATTGCCGAAAGCGCCGTGGAGCGCCTGCGTGCAGCCCCGGCTGGCACGCTGCGCATCAGCGCGCCGACCTCCTTTGGCGGGTGTGTCATCGCGCCGCTCACGGCGACCTTTCTTCAGGCGTGGCCGGAGGTGCGCGTCGAGCTGGATCTGACCAACCGGATGGTGGACATGGTCAACGAGGGCTTCGATCTGGCGATCCGTATCGGTGATATTCGTAACGACGATCTGGTCGCGAAATATCTCTGTCCGTACAGGATGGTGATCTGCGCGGCGCCGGACTATCTGGCACGCCACGGCACGCCGCAAATGCCTGCCGATCTGGTCGATCATCTGTGCCTGTCGCATACGGTCTGGACCGCGCGCAACGAGTGGCGGCTACCGGGCGTGGAAGGGGAGGTGCGCTGGAAGCGCGATGCGATCCTGCGCTGTAACGACGGATATGGGTTACGCACGGCGGCGGTGGCCGGGGCGGGTTTGTTATTACAACCGGAAGTGCTGGTGGCCGACGAGCTGGCGAGTGGACGGTTGATCCGCGTGCTGGCGCCTTTCACTCCGCAGCCGAGACCGGTGCACCTACTCTGGCGCCAGGATTTACGCCCGTTGCCGAAACTGACGCAGTTTATTGCACACCTTGTTCAGCATGTGTCGACCATAGCCCCTCTCCCGCAGAGAGGGGCAGGGCAGAATTAGAAGCGATACCCGACGCCGACGTTCCAGCCATTAATTGAGTGGCTGCCGTCGATATCGGCATTCGTCCCTTCGTAACCGACGTTAACGGCCAGTTCGTCGGTTGGGTTAAATTGCACTCCCGCGCCGTAAGCAAAAGAGGTCGATTTTTCAGAGAGGCTGTCTTTTTGCGTATAGCCGTCGCCCGCGTTCACCCATTTGGTATCCACATCGGCTTTGGTATGTGCCACCCCGCCCAGCGCATATAACGAAACATATTCATTAATGCGATAAGCCGGACCGGCCATCAGGGAATAATATTTCACGTCGATATGATTTTTGACGGAATCAGAATCGACATAATATTTCTGGTCGTCATCGCCGCTCATATAGGTGAAAGAACCGATAACGCTGAGCGGGGAGTCCCATTCGTAGCGATATTGCGCGTTAACACCGCGAATATTTTTAAAGTTCTCAACTTTGCTCTGCGCATAGCCAAGAGAAACCGTCTGGTTATCCGCCAGAGCTGCGCCGCTGGCAAGGCTTGCCGCCACGAATACCGCCAGAGATATTTTTTTCATTTTCCGTAATCCTTGTGCCGTTATTTTATTGTGGGTCACGCCGGTGTCATCCGGCAAAAATGTCATGGACATTCCATGGCAAATGAAACGGTTAAAATTGTTGGTTTTTTTGGCAGGCGATGAAATGGGGATTAATCCTAAAGCCCGGAATATTCCTGGTGTATCCCTCCCCTATATTGGTAGGGGAGGGAGTGGTTTTATTTAGGGCGCAATCCGCTGGCGCTTTTATTTCGTTAATTACATTTTCCGGTCGGGGCTTTTAAGGGGCCACATTGACCAAAATCGAGTAACACATAGCCTTTTTCCATCATGCAATTCTCAAGATGGGCGATTCGCTTATCGTGCTGTGCCATCGTTTCGCCTCCGACAAGCTGATTACGGTTAAATGGCTGCGTGTCAGGATCAATTTTTTTGTCTAAACCACAGGCGTAAAGATCCTGTTTGCGCTGCGCCGTATTGGTATGTCCGAGAGTGCCTTTTTTCTGGATGGTCTGGACATAGGGGACGTACTGATAATTGGTCGAATCCAGATCGGCAACAACGCATCCGGGTAAGTAAAGAGGACAAAGTAAAAGTAAGCCGCGACGTAATGTCATTGTTTTAACCTCATTTGGATGCATTAAAGATAAAGTCCAGCAACTCAGGTGAAACCATTTCGGACATGGCGAAAGGCGTGGCCAGAGGAATTGCGACAACGGTCCAGGTGTTTGCCGCGGTTTCCGTTAACGGGCTGCGCCCGCGGGAAGTATTTCCTTCGCTGTCATAAAAACCAGGCACTTGACCGCCGATATAATCATGCGTACCGGCATAAGACTCGACGATGGTGTCACCAATATCCCCCCAGAATGTGCCCGGCTTGTATTCGCCGAAGGGGACCAATAATCCTCCGGTTCCCTGGAATCCACCCGTAGGCCCAAAGAGGCTTGCCGCTTCAGGGCTTTTTTTCAGGAAAGCATCGATGGTCGGATATTCGGCATTGCCTTTATAAATGACCCTGCCATTTTCATCACGCAGAAGCACTTTGCCCGCGTCATCAGCCGTCGAGCAGCGTTCATTGGCTGTACCACAGATCACGTCCAGGCCAACCCTGACACCGCCGGCTTTAATGCCATCATAGAGACCATTGCTCTCGCCTGAAACGTTGCTGTAGGACTTCTCGGTATCTGCTATGCCCTCAAAGATCAGGGAGTTTTTGATGGTCTCTTCACGCATTTTTGTGGCGGCCAGTGCCAGCGTGCCCTGAGTGATGGCGGTATCCGGCGATCCGGCGACGATCCCCACCAGGGTTTGCAGGAAGCGTCGCTGATATTGCAGTTTATAGACTGCGGTCAGCGCCTCTTGTTGCTTCGCTTTATCGCCCGAATCTATAGCCTGTTTCAACGCAGCTTGTGCCGTCGCCTGCTGCGCGTCCAGCAGTTGCCCAATCTGATTATTCGCATTTTCTTTGAAATCACGCGTCACGCGCACCTGCAAATTCAGCTCTTTAAACACGTCGTCTTTATCGAAGTTATTCTCAAGGCGACCGGAATTCGCTGCCGCCGTTTCGGTGGTGATGTCCGTTTTAATGCCGTCGATCGGCTGTGTTTGCCCGTCAGGGAGGGTAATTGTGACATTCTCGGTGTTGATCCCGCTACGGGTGACGGAGCTGTCGCTGCCGCTGTCATGCCCAATCCCAAAGCTCGTGCTCTTGTTGAGGGAGGCATAGCCCTGTGCCGGGACATAAGAACCATCGTCGGTGCGCACGGTTTTGCTGCTTTGCGGCGTGGCGTTATCGCCCAGCCCAAAATCGGTATTCATGCTGGTGGCTCCCCCGACGGCAAACCCGTTGCCTTCGTACTCCGAGCTGTTATGAATATCGCTCCAGCTCAGTGTGCCGGTGCTGAACTGGTTATTTCCCGCCAGCTCTGCGCTTTCGCTGGAGGTAATCAGGCCCCCTTTCAGATCCGTGTGATCCTTCACGTTGATCTGATAGCCATCGGCCCCCGCGAAGACGCCGGACTGCTCCTGCACCGAGGCGTAATCGGCATTGACCTTCGACTGCCCGTAATTGCCTGATGCCGCAAAGCCGAAGCCCACCGTGACCTGTCCGCCGGCATTCATCTGCTTACCGTCGTATTTCATGGTGTCCTGCAGGCTTTCGATATTCAGGTTGTCGGCGGTGATATCCACCCCTTTGCCCAGCAGCTGGCCGCCACGCAGAGTGGTGGTGCCGCCGCTGATAATCTGGGTCTGACCATCCATGTCACCGACATGGCTGTTGCGCCAGGAGACCTCATCGCCGTTGCCGTGGCCTTTGCCGACGTTCGCGCCAGCGGTGACGCCAAACGAGGCTCCGCCCTGGCCGTAGCTCACTGCCACACCCGCATTCCAGCCGGTGGACTGATTATCGTCCCGCTCGTGGCGCTCCTGTTTTGCCGCCACAATATTAACGTCGTTGTCGGCAAAGAGGGTGGTGCCCTGTTTGCCGCTGACATCGGAGCCAACGATATTGATATTCGACTGTTTGCCACCGGTTGCCACCACCACCGCCTGTTTACCGGCGTTAACGGTGCTTGCCAGCGCGCTGGTGCTGTTGATCTCTTCCGTATTGGTCTGCTTGCTTTGGCCATAGGTGAGCGACACGCTCACGTTCTGCGCCACGGCCTGCGCGCCGTTTGCCATTAGCCCCTGCGCGGTGTTCATCATTGCGCTGGCAGCACGGGCGCTGTCCCATGCCGCGTTGGCGGCAGCCAGCATGTTGATGCGGTCGTCATTGCTTTTGCCCACGTCCTGCGCGGTTTCCAGCGCGCCGCGAGCCGCCATCACCACTGGCACGTTAACGGCCAGGGTAAAGCCTTTTTGCTCGACGGTCCGTTTGTACTGTGACGCATAGGTGTCCTGCGCCGCCTCGATGGTGACGTTTTTCCCCTGAATGGCGACGTTGCCGTTAGGGGAGGAGACCGAGCTGCCGGTCTGACGGTAGTCGTTGCCTGCCAGCATCACCGTATCGCCCTGCAGACTGCCCACCATCGCCCCCTGGCCCGCCAGCGCCTGGCTTGCCTGATCGGTGGTCTCTTTATGGGAGCCGACGGTAAAGCCAATCCCACCGGAGCTTAACAGCCCCGATTTTTTCTCCTGCCTGAGATGCGTCTGGTCATTGCGTCCGCCCATGCTGGTGAGGGCCAGATCGTTACCGGCTTTAAGCGCAACGTTTCCGCTGCCAACGACGCTACTTCCCGCGACCGTCAGATCATTTCCGGCGATGACTTGCACGGTATTGGCGCTCAGTTCGCTGCCCTGAACGGTCTGTTTGTCCACCGTGTCACGGGTCGTGGTGGTAGTTTTCGACATCCAGCCGTTGCCGCCCACCACTTTATGCCGTTCATCGAGCTGGCTTTCGTTGAGCACGCCTTCGATGTTGATATCGCGTGCTGCACCGAGCGCCAGCGCCCCGTCGGATTTAACCGAGGCTCCGCGCGCGTTGATGTCATTTCCTGCCGCCAGCGTCACGCCGCCGGTACCGCTGATGCTGCTACCGGTCTGATCGACGCTGCGCTGGTTGAGGGTATTATCCGCATCCCAGATCAGGCTATCGCTGCGGGCGGTGGTGACCGTGTTGAGATTCAGATCCCGCCCGGCCACCAGCTGCGCTTTGCCGTTCTCGCCGCTGGCGATCACCTGCGCGCCTGTCAGGGTAATATCGCGCCCGGACTGCAGCGCCAGTTTGCCGTCATCGTCCTGAACGTAGATGCCGGATACGCTGTCGATGGTGGTGCGCGTAAATCGGTTTTCGCCGTTAACACTTTCCGCGCTGTTCACGGTGCTGGTGACGTTGATATCCCGGCCCGCCGTGGCCTGCAGGCTGCTGCTGCCCACGATGGCCCCGCCAATGTTATTGATATCCGTACGGGCGTTGAGGTTAACGTCTGCCGCCTGCAGGGTGCCGGTCTGGTTGGTGATGTTATTCGCATCGAGCTGAAGCACTTTGCGTCCGGCAATGGTACCGCTGTTAAACAGATCGCCATTGAGCTTCATCGACACGTTGTTCCCGGCAATCAGCGCGCCAGAGCCGTCAATATCGCCCTGTTTCACTTTGGCGTAGACCTGCGGCACCAGCACGTTTTGCATCGAGCCGTCCGGCATTTTCACCCGGGTATTTACCAGCCAGACGATATCGCCCGTGAGGAGCGCCATCTGTTCTGGTGTCAGCGCTACGCCGAGCTTAAGCGAGTACTGTTTCCCGAAGGTGATCCCTTTATCCATCAGGGATTTAAACTGCTCTTCGTCGTTGCTAAACCCGTCCAGATAGCGCTGGCCGGTGATGCCAATCACCTGTTCGCGCACCAGACGCTGCTCGTAATACCCATCGCCCAGGCGCTTCAGGGTGTTATCGCTGTCACCGGTTAAGGCGTTTTGCATATAGTCGCTGCCGAGCCACTGCTTTTCGTTAGTGAAGCGCGGGTCTGTTTCCACCAGATAAGGCACGTCCGATGACGGATTGACCTTAAACAGGCTGTTATCCGGCAGGGTAGTGTTTGGACCGATAATGCGAATGGCACCGTCGGCAGGCGTCACTTCAAACTGCTGACCCGCCGGTGGCGTGACCGGCTCGCCGGGGGATACGGTCTGCTGCGGCGACGCGCTGACGCCTCCCGCCTGGCCGATCGCCGTATCCGTGCCCTGCAATACCAGCGGCGTGATGCTCAGGTTGCTGCCCTCGACGCTGCCGTTACTCACCAGTTGGCCTGGCTTTAAGGCAATGCTCTGGATCGCGGTCGGCGGGGTGTAGAGAGTGCTGCGACGCCCCTGTTCGTCGTCACCTTTGTGGCGGATGCGGTAGTAATGCGTCACGTAACCCGCGTCGGTGGTGTGCCGCTCGCCCGCGACATCGTCGTTGAGCACCGTGCCCATGGCGTCGGTCGAGAGTGTTCCGCCTGCAACCACCTGGCTCTTATCGTTAAACAGCCGATCGCCCGTCAGCGTCATGTTGCCGCCCGAGAGAATTTTCGCCGGATCGCTCTGTTTGATGCGGGTCTCTTCGATAGTGCGGGTGTAGTTATACTCGTTGAAATCGTCGTGCCCGTGGCCGCTCAGCTCCGGCGTATTGAGGTTGCGCAGGCCGTCTGAGGAGTTGCCATCTATCCAGACTCCCTCGTCGCCCGCTTTCCAGCGGTTGGTGGAGCCTGAGTGCTGGTACTCGGTTAACGGCTCCTGGGAAACCAGCACGATCTCGGTCGCGAAATCGTCATTGATGTTGTTGATCTGCCCGGCGGCGAGCGACATATCCCCGGCGGACTCGATGGTGGCGCTGTGGTTATTGATTGCCGCCGCGCGTCCGATCGCGGCGCCGCTCTCGTCCAGCGCGCCGCCGACCCACAGGGTGCCTGCGCTATAGATCAGGGCGTGCGCCTGGTTGTTGAGGGTCTGCACGCCGAGGTCCACGCGCTCGCGTCCGGCAAGCGTTGCCGCCGTACCGTTTTCCGCCAGATTGTTAAAGGTGATGGCGTTAACGCCCACGGCATCGCCATAGAGACGCCCGGTGCCGATATTATTCAGCGTTTCGGCATTAATGCGGGTGTGGATGCCATCGATCAGGCCGTAGTTCACCAGCGTGCCGGTGGTGGTCAGGGTATTGGTGCCGGCGTTGATTTCACCGCTGGCGCTATTGGTGAGACTGGCGCTCTGCACGTTGAGCGCGCTGCCCGCCAGCAGTTTCCCGCTGTTGGTCAGAGCGCCCGGAGTCGTGAAGGTTAGATTGCCGTTAGCGATGACCGCGCCGCTGTTGTTCAGGCCGTTTTCGCTGCTCAGATCCATATTCCCGAGCGAGAGTAACTGACCGCTGCCGTCGATAGTTTGCGCATGCAGATTCAGCGTTTGACCCGCTTTCGCCGTTCCCCCCTGGTTGATGAGGTTCAGCCCGCTCCCGGCGATATCCAGCAAGCCGGATGACGCCAGCGCGCCGGAACTGTTGTCCAGCGTACCGGTATTGCGAATAATCAGGGTCGTGTCGGCCAGCAGGCTGCCGTTCTGGTTGGCGATCGCATCGGTGTTCAGCGTCACCTGTTGGCCTTCAAGGCCCTGGTTTTCAGCCAGCGTGTTCTGATTGACGAAGGTGATCGCATTTAGCGTCACGCTCTGCCCGCCGCGAATCAAACCGGAGACGTTATCCACCACGCCGCGCGCGCTGTCGATCAGCAGATCGCCCACCGACTGGATCTGCCCGCCGCTGTTTTGCAGGTTATCCGAGTGAAGCGCAGTGGTGGATTCGCCAATCACGCGCCCGCCGCTGCGGTTGTCCATCTGAAGGGTGGCGATGTCTGCCGCACCTTTCGCCGCCAGCGTGCCCGCCTGGTTATCGAGCGTACCGGCGGAGAGATCCAGCGATCCCAGGCTGTTGAGCGTCCCGCTGTTATTACTCAGGCTGGCCGTGGTGATCTGAACGCCATCGCCCTGCAACAGTCCGGCCTGATTGAGTAACTGGCTGGCAGGGGCGAGCGTCAGGCTTTCACCTGCCGCCAGCTGCCCGCCAGCGTTGTTGAGCGTTTCGCCGCTGAAGGCGAGGCTTTTCCCGGCGAAAGTCTCGCCGTGGCTGTTATCCAGCACTCCGCCGGTGAGCGTCATCGCATCGACGGCTTTTATCGCACCGCCCTGATTCACCAGCGTGTTAAAGCGGGCGGTGACACTCTGGTTAGAACCGATCTGACCAGAGCGGTTATCCATGTCGCTGCCGTCCAGAGTTAAGGCGCCCTGACTGGCGAGAAAACCGTTCTGATTATCCAGCGCGCCGCTGGTGATACTGAGCGCTCCGTGGGAGAGCAGGGCGCCGGACTGGTTGTTCAGGCGGCCGTCGTTCAGCGCGATTGTCGCGCCATCGGCCACAATCACCCCCTGCTGGTTATCGACACCGGCGGCGTCGATGTGCTGGCTTTTCGCCGCTTCGATGCGCCCTCCGGCGTTGCGAAGCGTCTGCGCGCTGTGGATCTCACCGTCGCCTGCGGCGGCGGAGATAAGCCCCCGCTCATTATTCAGGGAGCCGGTATCGATGCGGGTTTTCCCCGCCACAGCAACCACCTGGCCGCCCGTGTTGTTCAGCGATTGCGCGTGTAGCGACACACCCTGCGTCGCGGCGATCTGCCCCTGCTGGTTATCGATCTCGCCCTTGAGATCCATCGCCAGCGCGTTTTTCCCGCTCTGAATCACTTTTCCCTGTTGGTTGGAGAGGTCATGTGCACTGAGAGTAACCGTCTCGGCGCTGAGGGAACCGCCGCTGTTGTTAAGGCGTTTTCCGGTCCGGGCCGTGAGTTCATTGGCACTGACCTGTGCGCTGGCGGTGCTGAGATCGCCTGCGCCGCCGTCGAGCAACACGCGTTTGCCCTGGGTCTGGCTGCCGCTGATATCTACCCCCTGACCTGTGACGCTGATATCGCCGCCTGCCAGCATCTGGCCGTGGGCGTTCAGTTGACCGTTGCTGCTCAGGGTTAAATTCCCTGCGCTCGCCAGTTTGCCGTCGTTTTTCACCCCGGCGGCCAGCACGCTGTTTTTCTCACTGGTGAGCGTAGCGGCTTTCACCTGGGCGTTATTGCCCGCCGTGAGCGCGCCCCGGTTAGCGAATTCGCTAGCGGTCTGCACCGTTACGTTTTCACTGCCCCGAATGACGCCGCTGTTTTCGATGCGCCCGTCGGCGGTGAGGGTCACGCTACCGGCCTGGGCACCCATCGCCCCGGCGTTACGCACGCCGACCCCTTTTTCCGTCCCGACCATGCGGATTTTACCGGCATACATCCCGCCGAGACTGGCGACATCCACCGCCAGCTGCGGTCGCGTGGCGATGTCATCGGCGCCTTTTTCAATGCGTTCATGCGCGGCATCGACGTTGTTGCGCCCGGTGGTGACTTTCAGATCCTTGGCCCACAGCCCGGCATTCACCTTAACCGAGCGGGCGATGATATCGGTGTAATCCGCGCCGGAGGTGTCCATCCCGGCACCGTCCACCACCACTTCACCGCGTTCCACGTTATACCCGGTGAGATTGCCGTTGGTCATCTGCGCCTGGCCGGTGGTGAGCGTCGCGCGGTTGGCGTTGATAAAACCGCATCCGCTACAGGTAATACCCGACGGGTTGGCGATCACCACCTGCGCTTTTTTCCCTGCGACTTCAATCATGCCGTTCAGTTTGCTCGGGTCGCGGGAGCTGACTTCGTTCAGAATCACTTTCGCTTCGCCCTTGGCGAGCCACGGGTTGCCCGACACCATGCCGCCCAGCTGCGTCTGGGTATTTTTATGCGAGTTATTGAGGATTGCGCCTTTCTGGCTGACGTCAAACTGGGTGTAATTATTGCGCGACACCCCGGCTTTGGAAGGGGTCTGGATATTCACCTGCGGCGTACCGTTGGCGCTGCTGATCACCGTCGGCTGCTGGTTTTTTGGCGCCCCCGCGTTGGCCACAATATTGGCCTGCGCCGTCTGTATCGCACCCATCGCCAGCCAGAGACTCAGACTCATGGCACTGATTTTACCGATAAGCTGGCTGTGGGTATGGCCAATCCCGGCGGCACGCGTGGTCCCGGCGCGACCCGAACGGGCAATATCCGCCACCACCATCAGCATGCCGCGCGCTTTGTTGAAGACGATACGATACAGATTCTTATTCATGGGTCGTTCCTTTAAACGCTTGCGGCAGCGGGGCGGCGAGCGGGTGGTTCAGTTGCCAGCGTTGTGCGGCTTCTCGGGTGACGTGTTTGCCGTGGAACATCACGACGCGCTTACCGCGCTCGGCACCACGGTGATAAAGCGCCCGCCAGCAGTGTTCGGCAAAGAGGTCGTGGCGAATCAAGGTTTGCATGGCGCGGGTGTGACCGAAGGGGGCAATCCAGTCGCAAAACCAGATGCGGTCGCCGCTATCCCAGTCCTCTTCTTTCATCTCAATGGACGGACGCGTGAGGAAGCGGGCTTCCGCCTCTTCGTTCAGCCACGCCCAGCTGAGAAAGAACACCGGGCGTTCGTTCTCCACCACCAGCACGTACTGCTGGCGTTTGATGATGGGCAGCAGGAGCGTCGGCAGGGCATGCAGCGGCGCATCCCGGTGCATGGGCGAGTGCATCCACAGCCAGACGGTGGCCCCCAACACTTCGGCTTCGTTTTGTTCACCCCCGAGGAGCAGCGGGGCTTTGATATCCAGATTGCCTATGCGCATTACCAGCTCCAGTTGAGGTTGAACCCCAGGGTGAGGGAACTGGTGTGGAACCCGTCAGGTTTTGAGAATGGCGTGCCTGCAAACAGGTCATAGCCGGTGTTGAAGGCGCTTCCACGCAGGCCCACAACGCCCCCGGCCAGATGCTTGCCGATCAGCGGGTCTGAGCTGTAGCCGCCGACTTCACCGTAGTCGGCACCCAGGTAAAGCTCCTGATTGGGCAGCGGCGTGCTCCAGCCCAGATCGTTACGCACATACCAGCCGTGGCTGGCGTTCAGGGTGCGCTCACCGTCAAAGCCTCGCACCGTCCAGCGGTTGCCGATGGCGAATTGATCCTGCGGCGTCAGCGGAGTGTTGCTTATCTGGCGCAGGTACTGAACGTTGTAACGGAACTGCTGCGTGCCAATTTCAAACGGTAAATCGAGCTGAGCGTTGAGCTGGAGGATTTTGCTGAGCGCCGTGGCCTCGCCAAACGCCTCCTCGGGTGCCGGCTGAGCGCCGAACCAGCGGGTGCCGCGCTGATAGCTCACCCCCGCATCCACGCTGGCCTGGCCGATATAGTGGCGGTGTTGTAACCCCAGACGCCAGCCCGCCGTCTGCCTGCGCTGGACGCCCACTTCCGTGTCATCCACATAGTTGCGCGTTTCTCGCGCCAGCACGTCCGCCGTCACGGTCGTTTTCTGTGAACCGCTGCGGTGCAGCACGCGGCTGAGCTGTACGTCCAGGTTTTTGCTTTTACCGCTGTAGCGGTAATCCTGATTCTGGCCTGCAACGGTCTGGTGATAATCGTAATCACTGCCGGTCACGCCTAGCGTCCAGTAGCCAAACGGCACAGAATAGTGGCCGGTGTAGTTCTTACTGCCTTTGCCGCCGTGATCGTTGAGGTCGTGGCTGGCGGAGACGTACAGCAGATCGCTGAGTGAGAAAGGATTATCCAGCGACAGCGTCACGCCGCCCTGATAGCGCCCGGTGGTCTCGGTGCCCGCGTCATCCAATGACAAGCCCAGACGCCACATTTTTGACTGCTTGCGGGTGATCACCACGTCGCTTTCGCCGGGCTGTTCGCCGGGAACAATTTCCATGCTGGCTTCTACGGTCGGCAAGCGCTGAAGGTTCTCCAGCCCCTGTTCGATATCGCGCAGATCCAGCAGGTTACCCTCGTGCGCCGGGAAGCTGCTGTAGAGCTGAATATAATCGTCGCTGTCCTCCGTGAGCCGGACGTGGCGGATATAGCCCGGCACAATCGCCAGCTTCAGCGTGCCGCTCTTAAGATCCTGAGTGGGCGCCAGCACGCGGGTGGTGATCCAGCCGTGGTCGACGAGGCGGTTTTGCATCGTGCTCATGAGCAGGTTGATGCCTTTTCCGCCCAGACAACGGCCCTGCGCCTGGTCGGCAATGCGCTGCAGCGGTAGCCAGCGGGGAAGCGCGTCCTGCCCGGTGAGGGTCACATTGCGAATGGGAAAGCAGGGCGTTTCGACAGGAAAAGCGATTTTGCCAAAGCTGGATGACGGCTCGGAGAGACGCACATCGGGCACGGGCGGAGTGAGTTGCTGTTCCAGCGCTTTCTGGCGTTGCTGCTGAATAATAAATTGATTATCCGGCTCGGCGGCGTGAGCAGGAAGCAGGAAAGACAACCCTGCGGCGGTTGATATTATTATGGCGAATTGGGATCGGGCTATCATCGGACATTCCGTGCTGTGTAAGCAAAATGGATGCAATGTGAATTTGTGTAAGATTGTTTAAATATTGAAGAGTGAATAAAAGGGGGATTAATCCTAAAGGACGGGATATACCGGTGTGCGTTATCCCTAATTCTGGTAGGTGAGTCTGCGCGCGGGAATAAAAAGGATTCAGAAGAACGATATCGCTATATACCCCTGGTCACATTAAGTGAAATAAATCCCTTTATTCTGAATACCTGCAACACACATAGCGGGCAGGCAAAAGAGATAAATGCAGGCTGACCTCCCGAAACGGCGGATCTGACTTACTATTAAGGCAGATTTCCGTGCGTTCTTCCGGCATAGAAGACGAGGGGCACAGAGGATTAGGCTTAATACTCAATGGCCTATAAAAGACAGGCGAAACGGTTGAGGTGATAAATGTCGAGTCTGAAAGACGAACAAGAGGCATTGCCTGGCGTGAAGGAAAATCGTTTTGCCCTCACCCTGGAGGAGCGATTTCGCCAGGTGGGATTTGCGGTTTTATTACTTATTTTACTGCTGGCGCTGGGCGGTTTCTTTTCTACGGGATATTTCAGTTCGGCAGAAAAAACAAATAATAACCAGACATTACACATCTATTACGAGCGTTTTGGGCGGCTGCAAACAGAATTTAAACTCAGGGCAACAGTCCCCCCATCAAATATCGGACACTATATTTTTCGTATCGACGGCGATATCAGAGATAATTTCCAGCCCGGCACCCTTTCACCCCAGCCCGATCGGATGTACAGCCAGGGAAAAGCCCTCGTCCTGGTTTACAACACAATCAAAAGTCAGCGTGATTTCTCTGTGACCCTGTACCTCACGCCAACGACGCCCGGAAAAGCGGTGAACCGGATAACCGTTAACGATGAGCCGGAAATCGCTTTCTGGCAGTTTATTTATCCCTAGGAGCGCAATATGGAGATGGTCTTTCGGGCATTGGCGATCTACCTGATTTTGCTGGTGGTGTTTAAAGTGGCGGGGCGTCGGGCGTTATTGCAGATGACCAGCTTTGATCTGATCTTATTGCTGATTATCAGCGAAGCCACACAGCAGGCGCTGCTGGGGAATGATTTTTCGGTGACCGGCGCGATGATCACCATCGTGACGCTGGTGGTGGTGGATATTCTCTTTGGCCTGATGAAGAAAACCTTTGCCGGGGCGGAGGACGTGCTTGATGGTTCTCCGGTGATCCTGGTGGAAAATGGGATGCCCCTGGCGGACAAGCTGCGGAAAGTGGATGTCTCCTGCGATGATATTCTGGTCGCAGCGCGGCAGAACCAGGGCATCACCGAGTTCAGCAAAATCAAATACGCCATTCTGGAGCGCAACGGTCACATTTCAATCATTCCGCAAGAGCGTGATTAATCCGGGCAAAAAAGCAGTAAATGTGATGATCACTGCCCCGCAGATGTGTTACTAACACCATGTAGTCACTAAAAAAACAGAAAAACAGGGTATCGACAGTATGTCTAAAAACAAACTCGCCAGCAGCGTGCAGAGCCTGCAATCCTCCGCCATCCGTGAATTATTAAAACACAGCAAAATGCCGGGTGTGATCTCCCTCGGCGGCGGCATTCCCAATCCCGATCTTTTCGATCATGAAGGGTTACAGATTGCGGCAGATGCCGTGTTATCCCGCCATTTTGGTGAAGCATTCCAGTACGGTCTGAGCGAAGGCTATCCGGGACTGCGCGACGCGATCGGGCAGATCTGCGCCGACCGTGGGATCGCCTGTCAGGCCGATGACGTGGTGGTCACCTCAGGCTCCCAGCAGTCGCTGGATATTCTGGCCCGCGCGCTGATCAATCCCGGCGATACCGTGGTTGTGGAGCGTCCGACCTATCTCGCCGCGCTGCAGGTCTTTAGTCTGGCGCAGGCTCAACTTGAATCTGTCGGCACCGATGGGGAAGGGATGAAAGTTGATGAACTGGAAGCCCTGGTCAGCCGCAAAACCATCAAAGCCGTCTACATCGTGCCGACGTTTGGTAACCCAGGCGGCGTGACGCTCTCTGAAAACCGCCGCAAACAGCTGGTCGAGCTATCAAAACGTTATGATTTCGTGATTATCGAAGACGACCCCTACAGCGAAATTAACTACACCTCTGACGTGTTCCGCCCGCTGATGGCTCATGCCAAAGCGATAGGCAACGAAGATAACGTCGTCTATACCTCGACGTTCTCCAAAATCCTCGTACCCGGCACGCGCGTCGGCTGGCTGGTGGTGCCTGAGTGGCTGAAACGGGCGGTGGTGAATCTCAAGCAAACCACCGACTTGCATACCAGCACCTTGTCGCAGCTGATGACTTACGAGTATCTGCAAACCGGGCGTCTGGCCGGGCAGATTGCGCTGATTCGCGATGCCTATCGCCAGAAATATCAGACCTTTGCGAATGAGCTGGAAAAAGAGCTGGGTGATGTGCTGACCTTCCATAAACCGAAGGGCGGGATGTTCCTGTGGGCGAAATTCAACAACGGTCTTAATACCACCGAATGGCTGGCGAAGACGCTGGCGAATGGCGTGGTGTTCGTACCCGGTGAGTTCTTCTATTGCAGCGAACCCGACCGCGCGACGCTGCGCATGTCGTTTGTCACGGCCACGGATGAGCAGCTGAAAGAGGCGGTTCGCCGCCTGAAAATTTCGCTCTGAACAGCCTTACGCATGATGGCGTAGCCGCTATCATGCGTAATAATTACCCGGTGCGAAATATCACTGACGGTAAAACCCATGACTGAATTCCTCACCGGTGTGGTTACCCATACGCCCGTCTGGGTGTGGGTGCTGTTTGTCTTTCTCATCACTCGCGGCATCAAAGCACGCAAACCCGCCATCGTGACGCTGGAAAAGCTCGCGATTATCCCCGCCATTTTTCTTTTCTGGGATATCTACGATCTGGTGGTGTTCCGCAAACTCACCGTCGCCAGCAGCGCCCTGTGGATCGCCGGTTTGCTGGCAGGCGCAGCGCTGGGCTATTTGCTCATCAGACAGACGGCGGTAACGCGCGCGGAACTCCCGCGCAGTCTGTACCGGCAGGCCGACTACTCGGCGCTGCCGCTGATGATGCTGGCGTTTGGCGTGAAATATGTGCTCGGGGTGATGACTGCCGTCTCCCCCGCCACGCTGCAGCAGCCCGGAATGAGCGCATTTGCGATTATCTCCGGGGGCGTTTTTGCGGGCGTGTTTGTCGGAAAATTTACCCGCTATGTGCGCGTGTATCGCTTCGCTTCACAGCAGCAAGTGAGTTAACTACGACGTCGCGCTGGCAAGGGATTTGTCGGCGTGGTCGCCTTTTATCACTCGGGTCACTTCATCTATCCGCCAGATTTTCCCCTCGCGCAGGCGGGCAAACAGGTACACCTCAATTTCTGACGTATGTCCGTCCGTTTTGCTTACGGTGACGATATGGCGGTCTGCCAGCATATGCGGCGTGCAGCATGCCTGCTCGACCCTGAAGGTGATCCCGTTAGTTTGCGTGCGGACGTGATCTAAGTGCCGTACAAATTCAGCGAAATTGAGCACGTTACCGTCCGTATGCTGCTGGTAGTCATTCGAGAAAATCGCTGCCGGAGCCAGCGTTCCCGCGAAAAGATCGGTTAACAGCCGTTGGGTGAGGGCGCGGCAGGACGATTCGTCAGAGGCAGCCTGCAGGTCAGTGATGAGGGACATTGTTGTGCTCCTTTAAAGAGGGTGAGAGCACATTATCCTTGACAGAATCTGGCGTAGTTTCTGTAATCAGGCAATCAATAACGATTTTCGGCCAAACTATGTTGATGACCACTGAACCTCTTCGCCATCCATCGGGCTATCGAACCGACTGGCATGCTCACGCCACCGGCCAGCTCTGCCGTATGACGTCGGGCCTGCTGATTATCGAGACCGAAAAGGGGCGCTGGGTGGTGCCGCGAGAGCATATCGGCTGGATCCCGGCTGGGCTGCGTCATGCCGCGCTGTCGGAAAGCGCCATTGAGGGCCAGTCTCTGTATCTGGATTCAGCCTGTTGTTCAGCCCTGTCCGAGCAACCGGCGGTTTTCGAACCGGAAAGGCTGTGCGAGGCGCTGTTCCTGCGGCTGTGCCAGGCGGGCGAGGGCGCAGATCCGCAGATGATCTCCATGCTCACCCGCGAGCTGGCTCTGTCCCGGCAGGATCGCTTTCGGCTGCCGATGCCCGCTCACCCGCGTTTACTGAAAATCGCGCGCACGCTGCTGAACGCCGTGGACGATGTGCTCCCGGTGGAAGAGTATGCACGCCAGTCCGGGATGAGCGTGCGCACGTTTCACCGGCAGTTCAGCGCCGCAACGGGCATGAATTTTGTGAACTGGCGGCAGCTGGCCCGTGTGATCAGGGCGATGGAGTGGCTGGAGGAGGGAAAACCGGTGGGATGGATTGCGCTGTCGTGCGGCTACAACAGCGTCAGCGCATTCACTGAGGTCTTTCGCACCTACACCGGCAAAACGCCGGGACAGTGGGGGGCTACAACAAACCCTTCTGCGCAAACGTAAAACGGGTGGCCTCGTTGAGATCCAGCGTTTTTAAGGCCTCCGGCTGCATCCACGCGATCTGCTGAAACTCTTCGTTAAAGGTCACATCGCGATTGGCGCTGACGCAGTCGAAGATAAGGTAAATCATATAGATCTCTTCGGTGCTGCCGTCGGCATAGGTTTTCACCCGGGTATCATCGCGAAACGCCCAGGGTTTGACGGCGGTGATCTCAAGTGCATCGCCCAGCTCTTCGCGAATTTCGCGCCGCAGCGCCTGCTCCATGGTTTCACCCGGTTCCATACCGCCGCCCGACAGCGCCCACTGGCCGGGAAACACACCGCGATCCGCCGCCATTTTGCACAGCAGATAAGCCCCGTCGTTCTGGATAATCGGACAAACAATCGTTCTCTGGCGCATGTTCACTCCCTGAATTTTTTATGTTGGCGCTACTGTAGCAGAGTTCAGGCGATGTCCTGCTGGTGAGATTTTCGTTTTGCCAGAACCTCTGCAACTGTTTTGATTCGGCTCAGCTCTTCCTGAGTGCGCGTATTGTTCTGCACCTCCCAGATATCCACATTTTGCTGCAAGTTGAGCCAGAACTCGATGGAGGTATCAAACACTCTGGCAAGGCGTAGCGCCATGTCGGCGGTCAGCTTGCGGTTGTTATTGACCAGCGCACTGATGGTATTACGGTGCACGTTAAGCATGTCGGCCAAATCTGCGATTTTAAAATCTAGCGGTTCAAGGTATTCGTACTGCAACACATCGCCCGGCGTGGTGGGTTTGCGGGTTGCCTGCGGGAGAGTCATGGAGTGTTACCTCACTATTTATAAGGCTTATATTTATGCGGGGCGAGGTAGATATCTTCGGCTTTCCCCGCCACCCATTTGAATATCAGCCTGTACTGTTTGTTAACCCGTATTGAAGAAAAGCCCGTCATCGGAGGATTCAATTCTTCGTACATATTGCCCGGTGGAGAGCGCAGATCTCTGTGTGACGTGGCGGCATTGATGATGTCCAGTTTTCTCGCCAGGGCGGCTTCAATGCTCGACGGGAATATTTTGTGAGATTTCCCATACAGAAAAAAATCTTCAAGCCACTGATCGCGAAAGTTTTTAATGTTCTTCAACATAATGCATGTTAGCTCCGATCCCTGTGAAGCTGTGGTGATATTATTGCACAGCCGCACTGTGCACAAGTGCGATCCTGCTGTTTTCTAATTTATCGGAATTAGACCCGTGTTGCCTTATGCCTGCAAGGCCAGAGAAACATACGCCTGGTAGAGAGGCGCTGGAAAGGGGAGACAGAGGGAGAAATGTCATACTGCGAAGCGGATTCAGAAAATACGGGATGGCAGGCTGCACCGGTGCAAAAGTCGAAAAAAAAGATCGGGTGGTGCGGTACTTACCCGACCTGACAGCTTGTAGGCCCGGTAAGCATCAGCACTACCGGGCTTTTTTACTGGCGACGCATCCCCATTACCGCTCCCGCAGCGCCTCTTTCGCCCGGTTAAACGGCTTAATCATATAATCCATCACCGATTTCTCTCCGGTTTTGATATCCACCGTGGCAATCATCCCTGGCACAATCGAGAATTTGCGGCCCGCTTTATTGACCAGATAATCCTGGCTGGTGCGGATAAACACCCGGTAATAGAACACTTCGGGTTTGGCTTCGTCCTGAATGGTGTCTGGTGAAATGGTTTCGACCACGCCGTGCAGCCCGCCGTAGATGGCGTAATCGTAGGCGGTGATTTTAACCAGCGCTTTTTGCTCCGGGTGGATAAAGGCGATATCGCGCGGTGACAGGCGGGTTTCGATCAGCAGGTGATCGTCGACCGGCACAATCTCCATCAGCTCGCCGTTCGGGGGGATAACCCCGCCGATGGTCGTCACCTTGATGTTTTTCACGATCCCACGCACCGGCGATCGCACGGTCAGGCGCGTCACGGAATCCTCGCGGCCTTTCAGCACCGCCGAGACCATATCGACTTCCGCGTTGGCTTTCGACAGCGCCTCGCGCGCCTGCACGTAGTATTGCGAACGCACGTCCGTCAGCTTCAGTTCCAGATCGCTTTTTTGCCGCTGCAGGCGTAACTCCTCCACGTGGCTGGCCGCTCCGGTTTTGATCAGCCGCTGGGTGATAGCCAGCTCTTTATTCGCGAGGCTCAGGGCAGCTTTCAGCTCGCGCTGAGTGTCCTCAAGCTGTGCGCGGCGCGAGGTGTAGAGCCGGGTTTCGGCGGCGATCAGCTCCGGCCACTGTTTCAGGGAAGGGGGAAAAACCAGCGGCAGATCGTTCACTTCGGCGGTGAGGCGCACGCTGGAGGCCAGCGATGCACGATAGCGCGCCGCGCTTTCACCGACGTTAGATTCTGAACGCGTGGGATCGAGTCGCGCCAGCACCTGGCCCGCCTGCACCACATTGCCTTCGCGCACGTTCAGTTCAGTCAGGATCCCGCCGTCGAGGGACTGCAGCACCTGCTCGCGCGAGCTGGGGATCACTTTCCCCGTCCCGGTTGAAACCTCGTCGAGAATGCCAAACCACGCCCACACGCCGACGATAATAAACAGCAGCAGGGAGAGGATCACGATGCGCCGCGCGCCGGAATAACCGCTTTCGGAGTCGAGAGCGTTATCGAGATCGTCCATCGCCGCGACATCACGCTGACTGATTTTCATTTTTCCACTCCCGTCCGTTTGCCTGTTGCTGCATGCGGCTGTTGCTCAGGGCCTGCGCTTTTGGCGCGTCCATCACCAGCATGCCCTCTTTCAGCACCACCACGCGCTCCACCAGCTCCAGCACCGGCACGCGGTGGGTGGCGACGATCAGCGTCCGGTTGCCGAGCCACGCGCCGAGATGCTGAAGAAACTCGCGCTCTGTGTGCTCATCCAGCGATGCGGTCGGTTCATCGAGCAGCACGATATTGGGATCGCGCAGGAACATGCGCGCCAGCAAAATCGACTGACGCTGCCCGCCAGACAGTCCCACGCCGTTCTCCATGATCGGATAGTCGAGACCTTTCGGCAGCTTTTGCACAAAGCTCGCCGCGCCGCACATCTCCAGCACGGCGAAGATCTCTTCATCCGTGGCGCGCGGCATCCCAAGCGTGATGTTCTCCCGCAGAGTGCCGTAGAACAGCCGTGCGTTCTGGGTCATAAAGCCGACGTTGCGCCGCAGGTCCGCGACGTCCAGATGCGGCAGGCTAAGGTTGTCGAGCCGCAGCTCGCCGCCTGCCAGATCCATTCCGCCCGACAGCGCCTGTAACAGGGTGGATTTCCCTGCGCCGTTACGCCCGAGGATCGCCACTTTCTCGCCGGGTTTGATCTCCAGGCGGTTAATGCGCAGGGCCATACGCGGATCTTCCGGGTGATAGCGAAACTGCGCCTGATCGAACAGGTAGTGCCCGCGCAGCACGTCCTGGCGGATCGGCGTCTCTTCGCGCTGGTTTTCCGTCGGCAGCTGCATGATGCTGTCCAGCCCCTCTTTGGCGGCTTTCACCTGCTGCCAGCGCGCCAGCACGCCGCACAGGGTCGCCATCGGGGCGATCATCCGCGACGCCAGCATCGAGGCCGCCACCACCGAACCGGTGGTTAAGGTGCCGTCGATCACCATCGGCGCGCCGACCACGATCACCCCGGCGTACACCAGGCTTTGAATGGTCATCCCCCAGCTGATCAGGTTTTGCGTCAGCTCGCGGGTGCGCAGGCCGGACTCGGCGGTGATCTGGATATAGCTGTTCCACTGCTGTAAAAAGCGGTTTTCCGCCTGCATCAGCTTGATGTCCTCCAGCCCCTGTACGCTCTCGACCAGCACCGCGTTGCGCAGGGTCGATTCATGGGCTGACTGCTTCGCCAGCGCCGCGAGTTTTTTCTGCAGCAGCAGGCCGGGCAGCACCATCAGCACGGCAGCGACGGGGGCGATCCAGGCTAATTGCGGCGCGATGATCGCCAGCACCACCACGAACAGGAAGAAAAACGGCAGATCGACGATGGTGGAAATGGTGGAGGAGGTGACCATCTCGCGGATCTGCTCCAGCTCGCGCAGCTGCGAAATAAAGCTCCCGGTTGAGCGCGGGATCGCGCTGTTACGCAGGCGCAGGGCGTGGCCAAACACCCGATCCGACACCCGCAGATCGGCGCGTTTTCCCAGCAGATCCATGATGTGGCCGCGCGCGACACGCAGCACAAAGCCAAACAGGGTGGCGATCAGCACGCCGATGGTCAGCACGTAAAGCGTCGGATAGGACTGGGCGGGGATCACCCGGTCGTAAACCTGCATTGAAAACACGATCCCGGAGAGGGAGAGCACGTTGATGAACAGCGCCGCCAGCATCACCCAGGTATAGGGACGCATGTCGCGCATCACCAGCCGGTAGAGCCAGTCGGGGCGGTATTTGGAAATATAGGCATCCACGCGGCTGTCTTTTAGCGCCGCCAGCGGGCGCAGGGCGACCACGTGACGTATGGCGGGCAGCAGAGCGGTCATCGACACGCGGTTGTTGTGCGGTGTGGTGTCGATAAAGTTGATATCAAGGGTGTCGTCGCCGTCGAAATGTTCAATGACGCCGATTTTTCCCTCGTTAAGCTCCACCACTACCGGCAGTTTCCAGCTGTTGATGGACTGCTCCGTGGCGGTCAGCAGCTGAAAGGAAAGTCCTGCTTCGCGCGCCAGTTGAGTCAGCGCCGGTACCATGGGTTTGCCCTTCAGCCATGGCGCCCCGGCGACCAGTGCGCCTGGGGAGCAGGCCACGCGATAGCGGCTGGCGACGTAGCCAAACGCCTGCGCCCAGTGCTCCAGCGTCTCTTCGGGAATACTTTCGATCTGCGGATTATCGGTTTGCTTCATGGCTGGATCTCCACAGTCTGAATGGTGCGGTTCTCAAGATCGAACGAATGACGCAAAAGGCCCGTGTTGTACAGGCAGCTCAGCTCCAGCTGGTGGAGCTGTCCGGCGGTTTGCTGCTGGGTGAAACGCGCCTGATACACCTCCTGCTCGGCGTTAAGCACGTCGAGCAGCGGCCGTGAGCCGAGATCGAGATATTGCTGTTGATAGAGTTCGCGGGTGCGGACGCTGAGCGCCTCCTGCCGGGCCTGGATTTGCAGGGTGCTCAGCAGGCTCATCACCTGGCTGCGTGATTCAAGCAGCTTCTGGCGCACGTCGAGGCGGGTGCGTTGAATGGTCGACTGCGCGGCTTCGACGGCATGTCCGGCGGCGTTACGCCGGGCGGTAAGACCACCGCCCTGATAGAGCGGCATCTGCACTTTTACCCACGCGGAATACTGGGTACGATCCAGCGAATCGTTGCCCGCATAGCGGTCGTTGAGGTAGTGGCGCACTTCCGGCTCCAGCGAGACGGTCGGCGTCATTTGCGCGTTAGCATAGTCGAGATTGGCCTGCGCGACGTTGGCCTGCGCCCACGCGGAGAGCACGGCGGGCACCAGACGGTCGTCCGGCTCGGCGACGTCGCAGCTGCGGGCCAGTTTTGCCGGGAAATCGTTGCTGATGGTGTTCAGGCTGTTCCAGCCGAGAAAGCTCATCAGCGTGGCGCGGGAGCTGTCGAGGCTGGCCTGATACTGCATGAGCTGCGCCCGCGCGCCTTCGATGCGGGCATCGGTCTGCACCACGTCCGAAAGGGAACTTGCCCCTTCGTCGTTGCGCTGACGCGCCAGCGAGCCGATGGACGACAGCGCATCCAACTGCTCTTTGGCGGTTTCCACCATTTGCTGCCAGGTCTGCACCTGCACCATTGCCAGGGCGGTGTCGTGGGCGATGGTATCAATGCTCACCAGCACGTTGGCCTGCTGCTGCGCCACGCCCGCGCTTTCGGCTCGCACCTGGCTTGCCACTTTGCCAAAGTCGTAAAGCATTTGTGAAACGGAGAGCACCAGCGACGGGGTAAAGCCGTTATCGCTGCCGTCGTGGGTATAGCCGCCGTCCATTCCCGCGTTGACCTGCGGATAGTATTTCGATTTGGCGACGTCGACCTGTTCTGATTGTTCGTAGAGTTTACCGACCGCTTCGCTGATGGTCGGATGCCAGCTGACGGCGCGGTTTACGGCATCGCCCAGCAGCAGCGTACCCGGAGCGGCTTTGTTGGCGACGGGCGCAACGCGGCCATTCAGGGACGGCAGCTCCTGTTCTTCACTCAGCAGGCCGGTGTTGATTACGCCCGCAGGGTTAGCCGCGAGAACGGGCACAGATATCAGGCAGCACGAGAGCCACCAGTAAGGCATCTTCTTTCCCATGTCATGTCCCTAATAAATTTGTACTTTTTATTCTTGATGCCCGGGCGCTGAACGCCCGGGTCAGTTGTGTTGTGCTATCAGGTAATGATGTTGTGGTGCTGATTAACCAGTTCGTCGTAGCTACTCTGTACGTTGTCCAGAGTGACCAGCGTCGTATTAGTGTAGGTGCTCCCCGTACCGTCACGATCGATGGAGATCACAGTGTTGTTACCGCTGGTGGTGACATGCACGTAGTTGCCAAGCGTGGATGCCTGTCCGTTCCAGCCCACCAGCAGATCGCCGATATCAATTTTGTCCCCCTGGCTGATGGAGAAGTTGGTCCAGTGATCCCCGGTGCTGTTGCCCGCCGTGGCGTTACCCACGGTGTTGTTCAGCACCTGATAAATCAGGGTATCGCCGTAAGCCGTCCCATTGATCACGTCGTTATGCTCAGAGCTGATGAACTGCGGCGCCATGTTGATGGTCAGCGACGCGCTGTCCGTTTTCCCTGCCGTGTCCGTCAGGGTGTAGTTGAAGACCTCCTTCGAGGTGATGCTGGAGAGCGACACGCCGGTATTAAGCGTGTAGGTGTAATGACCGTCAGCGCCGATGGAGAGCGTGCCGTAGTGTCCCTGAATGGTCACATTCGCGGCGCTGGTGGTGTACGGGTCGAGGGTGGTGGTCACGCCGTTGTAACCGGTGATGCTCAGACGGGTATCCACCGAGTGCAGCTGATCCATTGCCCCCTGCGAATCGGTGCCGTCAAAGATGTTGCCGTTAACGGTGTGCCCGCTGGTGGAATCGAACTGATTGAGCGAGTAGGTGGTCCCCACCACGTCCGGGGTGATGGTGATTTGCCCCACCGCCAGCGCGCCCATCTTCCCGGTGTAGGAGAGGGTGTAGGTGCCCGCCTCCAGATCCAGCCCGTTCAGGTTGATGGTTGCGGTGCCGCCCAGCAGTAATCCGCCGTTGAACGAACCGCTGCGCACGGTGGTGGCACCGTTCGACAGCACCCAGTCCACCGTCAGGCCGCCGAGCGAGAGCAGCGAGGCGACGTTAAAGTGCAGCACCACGTTATGCAGGGCGGTGTTGGCGTCGACCACGAAGGTACCGCTGCCGCTGCCCTGGGTTGCCGCCAGCAGAGCAGCCGTCCAGGTGGCGTTGCCGACGGTGGTGTCCGAGTAGGCCGCCGTATGGTGCACCGACGTCACATCCATCACCGCGCTCACGTCGTTGACCGCATCCATCGCCCGTGGAGTTGGGGTGATGTTGAGGGACGCCGTGTCTTTATCGCCGTTTGGCGCGGTCACCGTATAGACGAAGGTGTCCGGCGTCTTGATGTGATCGGCCCCGACGCCGCTGTTCAGGGTATAGGTGTATTTACCGTCCGCATTGATGGTCAGGGTGCCATATTCCCCCTGAATGGTGGTGACGCCCGTACCGTTGACCGCCACGCCGTTCACCGCCGTGACGTGGGTACCCGCCGGAATAATATCATCCGCCAGCACGTCGCCGGTGGTGCTGCCGCCGACGCTCGAAACGGTGTAGACATGGTCTTCCAGTACGTTAAGGGTGTAGGCCGTCAGCGCCGTGATCCCGGCTGCGGTGTTCAGCAGGAACAGGTACTCCCCGGCCGGCAGGTTGAGCGTCAGGGTGCCCGACGTACCGCCCAGCAGCGGCGCGCGCAGCCAGCCTGGCTGAACGCGCATCTGCTCGAAGGTTTGCGTCGCGTCGTTGAATTTATAGACGTAAAGATCGAACACCGAAGCCAGCGCCACGCCGCCGACGGAGGCCTGGATGGTCATGGTGCGGGTGGTGCCTTCCGCCACGTTATAGATGATCGGATTGCTCAAATCATCGAGCAGATTGAGGCTCAGCGTGTTGCCCAGATTGACGCCCACCACGGTGAAGCCGCCCTGGGACGACGTGCCGTTGTTGATGGCGTGAACGCTGGTGTCGAAGGTGAAACTCGCGGCGTCATCGACCGCCGTGACGCTGTTGGTGACGGTGTTGGCCCCGAGGGAGATCACCAGCTGCGCCGAGGCGGTGGAACCGTTATGCCCGATGGTGTAGGTGAAGCTCTCGGTCCGGCCCAGAATCGCGGCGCTGGTGTTGGTCAGGGTGTAGGTGTAGCTCCCGTTGAGGTTAATCGTCAGCGTACCGTACTGGCCCTGGATCACCGTACCATCCGCCGTCACGTTCACCGTGTGGCCCTGGGAATCGGTGACGGCGGTGATGCGAGTGCCTGCCGGGGCGTTGTCGCTGCCGGTGGTCGGGTCATTGTCCAGAATGACGTTACCGGACTGGGTGGTCACACCCGTTACCGTCCCGGCGCTGGTTTCGGTGACATCCACGTCAAGACTGGTGTACGACCCGGTCGCCAGCAGGTTGGTGTTGTAGCTGAGTACGCGGTACTGGCCCTCGGTCAGCCCGGTCATGTTAAGGGTGACGCCGTTGGCGCCCAGCGTCAGCAGGTTGGCGAACTGCGGCAGACCGGTATCCACCACCGTGGTCCAGGTGCCGTTGACCGCATCCCAGCGCTGCACCACCACTTCCAGGGTGTTGAGCAGCGACAGCACCACGCCTGTGGCATCGGCGTTAATCGAAATATCCGCATTCCCGCCCGCACCCACGGTAAAGCCGACCTGCGCCGTATCGTTGCCGAGCAGGGTAAGCACGTTACCGAGCGCCCCGACCAGCAGGAATCCGTAATCGCTGTACTGGGCGTTGGTCACCGTGGCGTCGGAGGTGAGCGCCAGCTCCTCGACGTTAGAACTTGCCGACAGCGGCACAACCGGCGCCAGCGCAGAGCCTGGCGTCGAGGTGTTGCCTGCCGCATCGGTGGCGGTGATTTGCAGGGTCTGGCCTTCCGTCTGTTTATTGAGGAAGGTGTAGCTGTAGGTGCCTCCGGCGTTCGCCGTGGTGGTCACCAGGGTGCCATCCGCCAGGCGAATCGTCACGGTGCTGCCCGCTTCTGCGCTGCCCGTCAGCACGCTGCCGTCGGCGTTAAAGGTTCCGTTCGGCGCATTCGGTGCGACGGTATCAACGATAACGGTGGTCGGGATCGAGACCGGCCCGGTGCCGCCGATGACGTTGGTCGCCGTGGCGGTAAACGCGTGAGAACCTTCGCTCAGTGCAGGCGTAGTGAAGGTCCAGTTACCGTTGATATCCGTGGTCGTGGTGCCCATCGCCACGCCGTTGTTATACAGCGTGATGGTGGAGTTCGGCTGCGCCGTCCCGCTCAGGGTTGGCGTCGTGTCATCCGTGGCTTTGCCGTTGGTCAGATTACCGGTAATGGTCCCCACGTTGTCGTTGACGGTGGTGATCAGCGGCGCATTCGGCAGGTTGGTGAATGGCGCGGTGACGCTCTGGGTATTGCCTGCGTTCCCGGCCTTATCCGTGGCAAAGGCCAGCAGCGTTTCGCCGTTGGTCTGCGCCGGTGAAATGGTGACGTTGAAAGCCCCGCTGCCGTCCGCTGTCGCCGTGCCGAGCACTGTTCCGGTGCTGCTGGTAATGGTGACAGTGCTGCCTGCTTCCGCCAGACCGGTGACGTGGGTGCCGTTACTGATTACGGCCAGCGTGCCCGGCAGCCCCGGAGCAACCGTATCCACCACAATCGAGGTGATGGACGATGGTGCGCTGGTATTGCCCGCCGCGTCGGTGGCGGTCGCGGTAAAGTTGTGCTGCCCGTTGGTCAGCGTGGTGGTGGTCTGTGGCAGAGTCCAGTTGCCGTTGGTGTCCGCGGTGACGGTGCCGACCAGCGTCGTGCCGTCATAAATCCGCACCACCGCGTTAGGCTCACTGGTCCCGCTCAGCGTCGGCTGGGTGTCGTTGGTCGGGTTGCCGTTAATCACCGGCCCGGTGACAGTACCGACATCATCCACGACCGAGGCGATCACTGGCGCCGTTGGCGCAGTGGCATCGACATTGACCACAAAGGCCGTTGTCGGGCCACTGGCGTTACCCGCGGCGTCGGTGGCGGTGATGGTCAGCGGATGCAGCCCGTCGCCCAGCGCCGGTGACGGCGTAAAGGACCACGCACCTCCGGTGGCTGTGACGGTGCCAATCAGCACGCCGTTATCAAAGATTTTCACCGTCGATCCCGCTTCGGCTGTCCCGGTGAGCGTCGGCTGTGCATCGTTGGTGAGCTGGCCGCTGGTCAGATTCGTCACGGTTCCGACGTCATCCACCACGGAAACCAGTACCGGAACGGCCGGCGGCGTGAGGTCGACATTCAGGGTAAAGGTTGCCGACGGATCGCTGTTGTTGCCCGCTGCGTCGGTCGCCTGGGCAATAAAGGCATGCGGTCCCGCGCCAAGTGCGGTGGTGAGCGTCACCGCCCAGTTCCCGCTGGCGTCCGCCGTGGTGGTGGCGATCACCAGACCATTTTCGAGGATATTGATGCTGGCGTTCGGCTCGCTGGTCCCGATCAGGCGCGGGAGCGTGTCGTCGGTGGTCTGGCCGCTGCCGAGCGGGCCAGTGACGGTTCCTGCATCGTCAAGCGCCTGAGTGATAACCGGTGCCAGCGGTGCAACCGTATCGACGATCACCGTGAAGCCCGGCGAGGCCACGCTGACGTTGCCCGCCGCGTCGGTCGCGGTGGCGGTCCAGGTGTGGCTGCCGTTGCTCAGCGGGTTCGGCGGGGTGAAGCTCCATTCGCCCGAGCCGTTAGCCTGCACGGTGCCGACCTGCACGCCGTTTTCATAGATGATGATCGTGGCGTTGTTCGCCGCCGAGCCGTTCAGCTGAGGCCGGGTGTCGTCGGTGGTCTGTCCGGACAGAACCGGGTTCAGCACGCTGCCGACGTCATCGGTGGCGTTAATAATGGTCGGTGCCGCTGGCGGCTGGGTATCCACCGTCAGATCGAAGGTGGTGGAGGTGGTGCTGGTATTGCCCGCCGCGTCGGTGGTGCTGAGGGTGATGGTGTGTGGCCCGTCAGCCATCGGTGCGGTTGGCGTGAAGGTCCAGTTCCCCTGGGCGTTCACCACTGCGGTGCCGAAGGGTTGTCCATCGTTGAGCAGGGTGACGGTCGCCCCGACTTCGCCGGTACCGTTGAAGGTTGGACGGTTGTCATTGGTGGTGCCATTTTCAGGAATCGTGCCGGTGACCGGCCCGACGTCATCCTGCACCGTGGTGAGCACCGGCGCGTCTGGCGGCGTGGTGTCGACGGTGAAGGAGAAGACCGGCGAGTTAGCGGAGACGTTACCCGCTGCATCGGTGGCATTGACCCTGATGTTGTACAGGCCATCCGTCAGCCCGTTTGGCGGCATAAAGGTCCACGAACCGTTAATGACCTCTGCGGTGCCAATTTCTACGCCGTTATTCAGGATATGAACGGTGCTGCCCGTGACGCCCGTCCCGGTGAAGGTTGGCGTGGCGTCGTTAGTGACCTGTCCTGCGGTCAGATTCCCGACCACGCCGCCCGGAATATCATCGGCGACGGCGCTGAGCACCGGCACTGCTGGTGGGGTCAGATCGACAATCACGTTATAGCTATTGGAGCTGGTGCTGACGTTCCCTTGTGGATCGGTCGCGACCACCGTAAAGGTGTGTGAGCCTTCGGTGAGCGGCGTGGTGGGGGTGAAGGTCCAGTTCCCCAGATTGTTAGCGGTGGCGGTGCCAATCTGGGTGCTGCCTTCGAAAATCGCCACGCTGCTGTTGGCTTCTGCCGTGCCCGAAAGGGTCGGCGTGGTGTCGTTGGTGGTGCCACCGGTTTGGACATTCCCGGTCACGGTGCCGACATTATCGTCTGCCCCGACAATGACCGGCGTGGTGGAGACCGTATCGACCACGATGTTGAATGCCGGTGATTGTGCGCTTTCATTCCCCGCCGGATCGGTGGCGGAAATGGTCAGGGCGTGGTTGCCTTCTCCCAGCGCACCGCCTGGCGTGAAGCTCCAGGTGCCCGTCGAGCCGACAACAACGGTGCCAATGGCGGTACCGTTGTTGTAGATGGTAATGGTGTCGCCCGCCGTTGCGGTGCCGCTCAGGGTTGGGCGACTGTCGTTGGTGGTTTGACCGCTGGTCAGCGGCCCGGTACCAGGACCGACATCATCGGTCACTGCGCCGAGCACCGGTGTACCAGGCGCGGTGAGATCGATGGTGACGGTAGCCGCCGGGGAGAGACCGCTCGTCAAACCGCCCTCGGTGGTGGTGGCGGTAAAGCTGTGTGGCCCCTCGCCGAGCGGGATCAGCGAGCTGGCCGTCCACTCGCCGGTTGGGCTGGCGGTGACAACGGCGTATGGCACCAGACCCCCGTCAAGGTAGATGGTCACAATGCTGTTCGGTGGGGCGGTCCCGCTCAGGACTGGCGTGGTGTCGTTGGAACTTGCCCCTTTCACTTCGACGGTGCCATTCGTGCCGTTGTCATCAATGATTGAGGTGATGGTCGGGACGGCTGGCAGCTCCGGAGTGTCTGTGACTTGATAATCCGTTGGGCCGCTGACGTTGCCTGCCGCATCGCTGGCCGTGACGGTGAGCGTGGTTTCGTTGGTCTGCGCCGGTGACAGGGCAATGGAGTAATTGCCGCCCGCATCGGCCACCCCGCGACCCAGTTCAACGCCATTTTCCCCTTTAACGATTACCGTGGAACCGGCTTCTGCGGTCCCGGTCAACGGTGTCCCTTCGATTGCGAGACTGCTGACGACCGGCGCGTCTGGCGCATCCGTATCAACGGTTACGGTAACCGGCGCGCTCGGGGTGGCGTTCCCGGCGGCGTCGGTGGCCGTGACGATAATGGTATGAGGCGCATCGCTCAGCGCCGAGCCGTCTGGCAGCGTCAGCGTCCAGTTGCCGTTAGCATCCACGGTGGCCTGTAGCGGCGCCCCCCCGTCAACAGAGACGGTGATGGTACTCCCGACCTCGGTTTTCCCGCTGATGGTTGGCGTGTTGTCATTGGTGTACAGCACGCCGTTCGCCAGCGTGCTGCTGGAGATCGTATCAATCTGCGGCGTCGTCGGGGCGATCGTATCCACCGTGATGGTGTACACCGGGCTGGTGCCGCTGACGTTACCCGCCGCATCGACGGAGGAGACAGTCAGGTTCAGCGCGCCGTCAGCGACGGTTGGGCTGGTCCAGGTCCAGGTGCCGTTGGTGACGTTGACGCGGTCAACTTCGACCCCGTTGTTATAGATAATCACCGTGTCGCCGCTGGTGCCCGTTCCGCTGATGGTCGGCGTGGTGTCTGACGTCGAACCGCCGCTCGCGACGGTGCCTGCGGTGATCGCCGGCGTCAACGGAGGCGTGGTATCCACGGTAATGGTCACCACCGGGGAGACGCCCGAGATATTCCCCGCTTCGTCCGTGGCGGTGGTGGTGAAGGCATGGGTGGTTTGCGTCAGCGGGGTGTCTGGCCGCCAGCTCCAGCTGCCGTCCGCGCCAACGGTGACGCGCCCGACCTCCTGCTTCGGCGCACCGCCGACGCTGTCGTAAATAATAATCACGTCGTTCGCCACACCGGTGCCGCTCAGCACCGGACGCGAATCGTTGGTGCTGTCGCCGTTATCGACCGGCCCGGTGATTTGGCTGACGTTATCGGTGACGACCGGTGCGGTTGGCGTGGCAGGCGGGTCCGTATCAATCACGATGGTGACCGGCTGGGATGGCGCACTTTCGTTGCCCGCGCCGTCTTGATTGGTGACCGTCAGGGCGACATCGTAAGAGCCGTTTGGCAGCGCCTGAGTCGGCGTCCAACTCCATGTTCCGTCCTGCTGAACGGTGACCACATCGGGCTGTTTGACGCCATCAATGTAGATCGTGACCGTATCGCCCGGCGTACCGGTGCCGCTTAAGGTCGGCGTGGTGTCGCGGGTGGCTTCGCCCGGATTGAGCGGTGTGCCGGTCGGCAGGCCGTCCGGGTTCACGGTGACGTCCGGAGAATCTGGCGTCGCAGGGGCCACGGTATCCACCACCAAACTAAACGGCGGTGAGGCGGTGGCGTTGCCTGCGGAGTCGGTCGCGACCACCGTCAGGGAGTGAGTGCCGTTGGTGAGCGGAGTGGTGGGGGTAAAGCTCCAGCCACCGTTACCGTCAAGCGTGGCAGTGCCGAGCAGAGTTGTGCCGTCGTAAACGGTAATAATCGTATCCGGCGGGGCGGTCCCCGTCATCGCAGGAAGGGTTTCGTCCGTCGGTGTACCGCTGGTGAGCGGGCCGGTGACAGCGCCAGAGTTATCGGTGACCGTACCGATCGACGGCGCCGGTGGTGGCGTAGTGTCTACGATGATCTGGAAACCGTTTGAAACCGTGCCGACGTTCCCGGCCTGATCGATCGCGACGGCGGTCAGCGTATGCGGCCCGCCCTGAGGGAGCGCCAGCGTCGGGGTAAAGGTCCATGCCCCGCCGTTGCTGACCAGCGCGGTGCCGATCTGCACGCCGTCCAGACGAATGCTGATGGTGGCGCCCGGTTCGCCCGTACCGTTGAGCGTCGGACGGGAGTCGTTTGTGATTTCACCCGTATCCAGCGGCCCGGTTCTGCCCGGGACATCGTCAACGACGGAGGTGATCACCGGTGCGGCAGGGATCACGCTATCAACCGTAATGCTCCAGCTGTTCGACGTGCCGCTGGCATTTCCGGCGTCGTCGATCGCGGTGGCCGTCAGGACGTGGCCGCCCTCGCGCAGGTGCACCGATGGCGTAAATTCCCAGTTACCGCTTTGGGGAATGACGAGGGTGCCGATTTGATCGGAACCGCTGAACAGATAGAGCGTGGTGCCCGGCTCTCCGGTGCCGCGAATGGTCGGCGTCGGGTCGTTAGTCAGGCCGCCGTTGGCGACATCACCCACCACATTAACGGCGTCATCGTAGACCGAGGTGATCTCCGGCGTTTGCGCCGGGGTGGTATCCGGTGCCGTTACCGGAGCCGTGGGGCCGGTGTTGTTGGCAAGGTCCGTGGCGTCAGCCGTCAGCTTTTCGCCGTTAACTTGCGGCGGCGAAAGGATAACGGAAAAATCGCCGTTATCGCCCGTTTTGCCGCTGCCGATTTCCACGCCATCCGGCCCTTTAATGCTCACCGTACTGCCCGGTTCGGCCTGGCCGGTGACGGTCGTGCCATCGTCAGAAACCACCAGATTCGTTGGGGCCAGCGGATCGGTTGTATCCGGCGCGTCGGCGTGCCCTGGCTGGCTGTCATTGCCCGCGGCGTCGCTTGCGATCACATCCAGCACTTCGCCATTGGTTTGCGGCGGGGAGACCGGCACGGTGAAATGGCCGTTAGCATCGGTGGTGCCGGTGCCAATCACGCCGCCGCCGGTGTCTTTGATGGTGACGGTGCTGTTTGGCTCGGCGTTTCCGCTAACGCTGGTCCCGTCACCTGAGACCGTCAGCCCTGTTGGCGGGTTAGGTGCGATGCTGTCACTGGCGGTGACCGTGCCCGGGATACTGGCATTCCCGGCGGCGTCGGAAGCGACGACCGAGAGGGTTTGCCCGTTATTTTGTACGGTATTCAGGGTGATGGTGTAGTTGCCGTTGCCATCCGCAACGCCGGTGCCGATCACGCCGGTGCCGTTGCTGATGGTGATCGTGCTGTTCGGTTCAGCCGTACCGGTGACCTGGTTCCCGGCAGGATTGAGGGTGACGGTCGGCTGGCCTGGCGCGATCGTGTCGACGATAAAGTTAATCTGCTGAGACAATCCGCTCTGGTTACCGGCGGCGTCAATTTCACGCACGGTGACGGAGTGGGGGCCTTCCGCCAGCGGGCCGTCAGGCGCTACGCTCCACAGCCCGTTCGGGCCGACGGTGACTCTGCCCACTTCCACGCCGTTATCGTAAATAATAATCGTGCTGCCCGGATCGCCACGGCCCGTGAGCCTCGGCTGGCTGGCGTCGGTTGTCTGGCCTGCTGTAACCGCACCGCGTATGGAGCCGACTTCATCGTTCACCACAAAGGCCGATGGCGCGGCGGGCGCGGTCACATCGACATTAATCGTAAAGCCCGGTGAGGCGGGGCCGGTATTACCCGCCACATCCGTGGCGCGCACCGTCAGCACATGGCTGCCTTCACTCAGATTGACCGACGGGGTAAAGCTCCAGCTGCCGTTTGCGGCAGCGGTGACGGTGCCAATCGCAATGCCGTTATCGTAGATCGTGACCGTTGAATTCGCTTCGGCGGTACCCGTGAGCTGCGGGCGCTGATCGTTGGTGCTGCCGCCATTGTTCACCGGCCCGGTGACAGGATTGACGTCATCCGTGACGCTGGAGATCACAGGTGCCGTTGGCGCGACCGTATCCACCACAATGGTGATCCCCGCAGAAGGCGGGCTGGTGTGGCCTGCCGCATCGGTCGCGGTGGTGGTCAGGGTGTGGCTGCCGTTAGCCAGCGCGTTAGGCGGCGTGAAACTCCAGTTGCCGTTGGCATCTACTTTGGTGGTGCCGATTTTGGTGCCGTTATCGAAGACAGTGATGGTGGTTCCGGCTTCGCCGATACCGCTCAGGGTAGGGCGCGCATCATCGGTTCGCTGCCCGTTATCCAGCGGGCCGGTTTCGCTGCCGACATCGTCGTTAACGATTAAAATATCCGGTGCGTCGGGCGTGACCAGATCCGGGGCGGTGGCATGGGCCTCTTTACTGACGTTGCCGGAGGAGTCGGTCGCGGTGGCGGTAATCTGCTCGCCGTTGTTGAGCGGGGTGCCCAGTTCAATAGTGAATTTACCGTCGCTGCCAGTTTTGCCGGTGCCGACCAGATTTCCGTTCGCATCTTTCAGGGTGATGGTGCTGTTCGGTTCTGCCGTCCCGGTGACGATATTGCCGTCTGCCGAGAACTGCAGATTGGTCGGCGCGTCAGGCGGCGTGGTATCCGGGTCAGACGGGTTCCCCGGATTGCCTGGGTTGCCGTTGCCGTTATCATCGTCTCCGCCACCACCTCCGCCACCGCCACCGCCGCCAGCGGCAAGCGCGATCCCACCTGCGACAGCGACGCCACCGAGCACCCACGGCCAGATCGCCGCGCCGCCCGTATCACCGGAGGAGGCCATCAGCGCATCAATCGAAGAAATCGCTTCATAGTGTTCTGTGGCGGCGGTGGGATCTTCAATCCACCACAGCGCGCCGTTGCCCTCTTCCAGCACCAGCTGGCTGGCGCCCTGAGCGTCTCCGACGTAGAAGTTTTTGAGGGTGATGGTTTCGCCCGAATTCAGGGTCACGATCAGGTCTTCGCCACTGCGCGTGTAGTGTGAAATGTCACCTCGCCCAACGTGGAGCTTCACAATAGAGGAGTGATCCAGAGTAACCTGAGTGCCTTCGGTGGTGGTTTCCACGCCAGTAAGTTTCGAAATGACAGAGATTTGGCTCATATTGATGACTCCCAACAGATTTTTATTGATATGGCGTGCAAGACGAAGCCATCATCTTTCTGCGGGTACAGAGCGCCCCCGGCGGAGTCGCTATTTTTAAAATAGTGCTCACCGTTGTTATCTTCAGAGCGGCCGATGCCCGCCAGCAATTAGTGGCAACATCAGATGAATCGATTTATTTGCTTTGGGTTAACTTGTATTCGGCGTTTTTTGTGTTATATAAAGCCCTGTGATTTATAAAGATATTATTTGAATGGTCTGAAAATGATATAGCTATAAATAACGGAATATGCAAATGAAGCGCCAATTATGGACAAGTTAACCCCTTCTGAATTGAATAGTTTTCTGCCGGTTTGTACAGCTTGCGCGAGGGTGCTGAGCCTTGCGGCATAAGGCTTTGTCGTTTTTCGCCTGTCATTTGTTAAATATAATACCAAAGCATTTATTTGAATATATTTGATATTTTTGAATGTAAATGGGTATTTAATTAAGGTGGGCTTAATTGTTAATTCAGGTGGGGTTAAGAAATTATTTATACGATATATTATGTTTGCGACCGAATTAAAAATAAAAATGGCGGGCGGTGAAGAGTGTGCTATTAGAGACAGGAATTAAGCCTGCGTTAATTATTATCTGAATCTACCGTTCACTGATTACGAATGGCATAGGCCATAAGTATGATTTCGGCTGTCATTTCAACTGCATTTTCTGCGAATAGAATCGGGCGCTCGGGCGTTTACTCCTTGTTGACCTGCCCACCTTCACCAGGAGTACAAAATGAACGCATCCTCAGTCCGTACCTTCACCCGTCCTCTGGCTATCCCGGTACTGTTATTTTTGTTACAGACCCCGCAGGGCTTTGCCATGGGCAATACTGATACTGAAAGCAAAACGCCGGACTGCCCCTCAGGGCAGGTCTACGACAGTGTGAGCAAGAAGTGTGTCCCGGAGAAAACCAGCAGCCTCAGCGATGAGGACAAAACCAATTATGCGTACCACCTCGCGAAAAAAGGCGAGTATCAGGCGGCATTGAACCTGCTGGATACGTTAAAAAACGCCAACACGGCCGAGGCGTGGAACTACCGTGGCTATGCGACCCGCAAACTGGGGCGCACGGATGAAGGCATTGGCTATTACCAGCGATCGCTCGCCCTGCAGCCCAACTATGCCAAAGCGCGGGAGTATCTGGGGGAAGCATGGATGGTAAAAGGTCGCCCGGATCTGGCGAAAGAGCAGCTAAAAGTCATTGCCGGGATCTGCGGCCAGGATTGCGAAGAGTACCGCGATCTGCAGGCGGCAATCGACGGGCATCCGGAGTCCTGATCTCTGCGGGAGGGGTAGAAAATCACAACCAGTGACGTTCGCCAACAGCTGGCGGCACATCTGACGCGTCTCTGGCGCTACGGACTGGTGCTGTCGCGCAACCGGGATCTGGCTGAAGAGTTGGTTCAGTCGACCTGCGTCCGCGCGCTCGAAAGGAGCGCGCAATATACGCCGGGCACGCGGATCGACCGTTGGCTGTTCTCGATTTTACACTCGATCTGGATCTCCGAACTGCGCGCGCGCCACGTCCGCCAGGGGCAGGGGTTTGTCCCAGGCGAAGATCTGATCGCCCCGGATACTCACGGGCAGGATGACGATCGTCTGCATTATCAGCAAATCATGCAGCGGGTGAATGACCTCCCGGAAGCCCAGCGCAACACGCTGTTTTTAGTCTATGTCGAAGGATTTACCTACCAGGAGGCGGCGGATACGCTGTCGGTTCCCATCGGCACCATCATGAGCCGACTGGCAACGGCGCGGGCGCGGCTCGCCAAAACGGTGGATGTCCGTCCGGTGGCGAAGGAGAAACGCTCATGAACTCGTTACGTTTTACGCCCCCTTATCACGACGATGCGATTATCGCCTGGCTGGATGGTGAGATGGAGAGCGCCGACGCCCGTGTTTTTGAAGCACAACTGTGTGTGGATACCTCCCTGGCACAGCGCATGGAGACGCTGAAAAACAGCCATCAGGACTATCAGCAGGCGTTTGCCCCGTTGCTGAAAGAGGCACCCGAAGTGCAGATGCAGCAGCGGCTCGATAACTATCTTGCAGGCGCGCGCGCAGGCGTCAGCCGACGTGCGCTGATTGCCGCATCACTGAGTTTCCTGGCGATCGGTTCCGGGCTGGGGTATCTGGCGCGCCCTATGGCGGTGATAATGAGTGAGAACGAGCAGATTCGCGATCTTGAGGCTCAGTATATGTCGCTTTACAGCGCTGAAACCCTGCTGGATGTGGACAGCTCGCCGTCGGTGATTGCCCAGGGGATCCAGCGAACCGCTCAGGATATCGGCCTGAAAGTGAATGAGCAGCAACTGGCACTTGCGGGCGCCGAGCTGAAGATGGTGCGGATGCTGCGCTACGACAGCACCGCTATCGCGCAGATCGTCTGGCTGCACGCGGATTTCGGCCCGCTGGCGCTGTGCATTTCGCCCCTTGAGAAGGCCGTTGTCACGGATATCAAAAACGAGCAGCGGCACAGCATGAATATTGCCTGGTGGAACGACAGTGACTATCAGTATGTGCTGATTGGCCGCACCCCGTCGAAGGCGCTCACCGCCAGCGCACGCCAGCTGCAGTTAAGACTTTTATGACGCGTGGGCGTCGATCGCAATTTTTATCGCGATGCGGTCATCTACCACCATCGCGAATTTATCCATGTGATAGGCGGAGCGTGAGATGGCGGTGGTGGCATTAAGGGAGATTGCCTCTGCCGCTTTGTTTTCGTCCAGAGTCGCTTCCAGGATCACCGGGCGCTGAATATCTTTGACCTTTAGCGAGCCAAACACTCTGTAATGGCCATCACCCAGCGCCACCACCCGGGTGCTGCTGAACCTGATCGTAGGGTAGCGCGCGGCATCGAAAAACATATCGCTCTTGAGCTGCCAGGTGAGCAGACGGTTAGAGGCCACCAGCGTGGCGACGGGAATGGTCACATCAATGCGATCGGCAAATTCATTGGTCGGGTCCAGCGTGACGTTTCCCGTCACGCCATTGAGATTCGCCCAGGAAAGGATGCCGCCAAAGGCATGCCACGACAGGGTGATGGGCGTTTTTTCGCTGTTAATGGCATAAGAAACCGGCATTGCGTAGAGGGCAGGGCACAGCAGCATAACCATGAGCAGGGTGACAGAGCGAATCATGAGGCGATCTCCAGTAGGCGGGCAAGGTGTAAACGCGCAGGGAGGGAGATTTATTCGCAGGAATCAGAAATAAAAAAGGCCGCGAGGGCGGCCTTTATAGGGGGGAGAAAACTTATTCAGTGACTTTCTTTTCCAGCGACGAAGCGCCTTCTTTAGTTTTGTTCCAGCCTTTCTCCGTCCCTTCTTTAGTGGCATCCCAGCCCTTCTCGGTGCCTTCTTTGGTTTTATGCCAGGCTTTCTGGGAGTCTTCACTCACTTTGCTGCCGAAGCTTTCGCTTTTACCTTCAGCGGCGTGTTTGGATTTGAGCTTCAGCTCTTCACCTTTGTTCTGCTCTTCATGCAGTTTTTGTTTCGCGTCATTGGCGTTCGCTTTCGCGGCGGCAACGGTGTCGTCGGTTGCGTGTGTGGTTGCGGCAAAAACTGGTGAAGCCAGCAGAAGTGCAGATAATGCAATAATTGTCTTTTTCATAATATCCTCAATTCACGTTATTCATGTTATGAGCGTGATTAAGAATGGCACGAGCGAAGCGGCATGGCTCTAGGAAAAAACTGTAAGTGGATCAAGGGGGTTGGAAATACCGTTTTCGTTGCTCACAATTTCATGCCTTCATCATCAGGGGCGTTGCGCTATAAAGGCTTACGCTCGCTCCTGCGATCAGGCTGGAATGTGCATTGCGAAGGATTGATAAGGGCTGCTCAAATCAATAAGGCAGTGGAGTGATGAATATCGGTTCAACTGCCCTTGAGACCTGTTTACGTCTTCTCAGAACAGAGCGTCAGGCCTCACCATTATCGTGGAAGGCTGACGCCGAGAGAATCAGAGAATAGAGAGAGGGTTTTCTTATGCTTTGTGCTCTCCGGCGACGTTATTTCGCCTGCAATTCTCTGCGCACGATTTCTGCACCGGCGCTTAATGCGTCCAGCTTGCCTCGTGCGACGCCACGCGGCAGCGGGATCATGCCGCAGTTGGTGCACGGATAAAGTTTGTCGGCATCAACATACTGCAGCGCTTTTCGAAGCGTAGCAGCGACTTCTTCCGGTGTCTCAATTGTATTGGTGGCCACGTCGATGGCACCGACCATCACCTTTTTGCCGCGAATAAGCTCCATCAGCTCCATCGGAACATGTGAGTGATGGCACTCCAGAGAAATAATATCGATATTCGATTTTTGCAGTTTCGGGAAAATCTCTTCGTACTGTCTCCACTCAGTGCCCAGCGTTTTTTTCCAGTCTGTGTTGGCTTTAATGCCGTAGCCGTAGCAGATATGGACAGCTGTTTCACACTTCAGCCCTTCAATGGCTCTTTCTAATGTGGCGATACCCCAGTCGTTCACTTCATCGAAAAATACGTTAAAGGCCGGCTCATCAAACTGGATAATATCGATGCCCACCGCTTCTAATTCTTTCGCTTCTTCATTGAGAATTTTAGCGAATTCCCAGGCGAGCTTTTCGCGGCTTTTATAGTGATTGTCATACAGCGTGTCGATCATGGTCATCGGTCCCGGCAGGGCCCATTTGATCGGTTGGGTGGTTTGCTTGCGCAGGAACTTCGCATCTTCAACGAAAACGGATTTCTTGCGGCTCACCGGGCCCACGACGGTCGGCACACTCGCATCATAGCGGTTGCGAATTTTCACGATCTCACGCTTCTCAAAATCCACGCCCTCGAGATGCTCGATAAATGTCGTGACGAAGTGCTGGCGCGTTTGCTCGCCGTCACTGACGATATCAATACCTGCCTGCTGCTGATCTTCCAGACATAAACGCAGGGCATCGAGTTTGCCGTCAACCAATTCCTGACCTTCCAGCTTCCACGGCGACCAGAGTGTCTCTGGCTGCGCAATCCAGGAGGGCTTAGGCAAACTGCCCGCAGTCGATGTGGGTAATAATTTTTTCATCACAGGTGACCTTATATTTTTATGGATAAATCAGATAACGGGTTCAGCAGACCATTGTTTAAGAACGTTTTGATAAGGTTTAATAAATTGTTCTTCGGTAAATTTCCCTTGCTCAATAGCCAGTTGGCTACGCTCTTCCCGGTCATAAACAATGCGGGTTAATGAATAATCCTGGAAATTCAAACTTGGCTGATACTGTTTTCCCGCCCGGGAATTAGCATTGTAAATTTCAGGGCGATAAATCTTCTGGAAAGTCTCCATCGTACTGATGGTGCTGATCAGCTCAAGATCGGTGTAATCGTTGAGTAAATCGCCACTGAAGTAAAATGCCAATGGCGCAACGCTGTTTTCAGGCATGAAGTAGCGGGCGCGCAATCCCATTTTGGCGAAGTAGTCATCCGTCAGGGAAGGGGCATCCTGCTGATATTCGATGCCCAAAACCGGGTGCTGAGTACCGGTGCGATAATAGGTGTTTTTGCTCGACACACTCAGGCAAATAACCGGTGTTTTACTGAAGTGCGCTTTGTAAGTATCTGAACTAATAAAACGTTTAAATATATCACCGTGTAATACGCCAAAGTTATCCGGCAGGCTAAATCCTGCTTTGTCTTTATTATGTTCTGGCAATACCACGCTGAAATCATAATCGCGCACATACGAGGAAAAATTATTTCCTAAAATGCCTTCAAAGCGCTGATTGGTTTTTTTATCAAGGATACTGGTTTTTAAAATTTCAATCACCGGGAAGGCGTCGGACACTCCCTCGCCCTTGATATTCAGCTGAGCCGTAATGATGTCCAGCTCAACGGTGTAGCGGTCACTTGTGGGGTTGTCCCATTGTGCCAGAGAATTAAAGCGGTTATCGATCATCGCCAGGGTATTGCGCAGGTTTTCCTGACGTTTCTCACCCCTGGCCAGATTGGCAAAGTTAGTGGTAATACGCGTATTTTTTGAAGGGTTATAATTTTCGTCAAAACGAATTGTCTTAAGCGTGAATGTAATGTCTTTTTTCATTTTTATCAGGTGTCCTGGCTGCTGAAAATTAATGATATTTCAGTAGTCTTCGAATTTTTATGGATACATCGCGATGTATCTTTTATGCCTGAGTCATTGAGTGAAAAACAGTGATTTAAATTCACCAAACATGAGACAAATTCATGATCCTGCCTGCGCATCACCGGGATACTTCGGCGTAGGCCGAAGCATCCCCTTTTTACCGGCAATATGCTGAGTGAAATTCATGAGAGGGCAGCAAGATGATCGCAGTACTTTTTGAGGCAGACGCACTCCCCGAAGCGCGTGAGCGCTATCTTGAACTGGCAGCAGAACTGAAGCCGTTGTTGTCGGACACTCCGGGATTCATCTCCATTGAACGGTTCCAGAGCCTGAGCACGCCCGGAAAAATTCTCTCGTTATCATGGTGGGAAGATGAGGAGGCGGTCGCCGGATGGAAGCAGAATATGATGCATCTGGCAGCCCAGAAAGAGGGCAAACAGTCGATTTTTTCATACTACAGAATACGCTTGGCCCGGGTATTTCGTGATTACTCGTCTGAGACATCTTCGAGCAAAGGAGCGCAACAACATGTATGACATTCACATTGTGCTCGATAATACTTCGTATTCGCTGGCTTCCTTCGGACGCGTGCTCGGTCTTAACGGTGTCGGGCTGGAAGGGGGTGGGGTATTTACCACTCCGGACGGCGGGCACGCGCATTTTCTCATAGAAGACGGCGAGAAAGCCCGCAAGGTTCTGACTGACGCAGGCTTTGACGTGAGAAAGTTGTCGCGTCCGCTGATAAGGAAATTACCCCAGAAGCAGCCGGGCGAGCTGGGAGAAATCGCGGATACTTTGGCACAGAATGGCATTCGCATTCTGGTACAGTATAGCGATCACGATAACCGGCTTATTCTGCTCACGGATGACGATATCCGGGCGGCTGAGGTCACCCAAAAATGGGCAATACACGCTGCATGAAAGTTCTTCACAACGAACACGACAGTGAACCGGATGCGTCTCTTGAACAATCCATGTCACTGGTCGCTTCCGCCATCTCTGACCCGTCACGGGTCAGTATTTTGTGCGCCCTGATGGACGGGCGCGCGTGGACAGCCACTGAACTCAGTGCGGTGGCGGGCATCGCTGCCTCCACTACCAGCGGACATCTTGCCCGGCTTCTCAGCAACGGGCTGGTGATTTGCCTGACGCAGGGACGCCACCGCTATTACAGTCTGGCGGGCCTTCACATCGCCGGGCTGCTGGAGAACCTCATGAGCGTTTCCATGCGCAGCCAGACTGCTTTCACCCCGACTACGCCGGTCGTTTTGCGTTACGCCCGAACCTGTTATGACCATTTGGCCGGCGAACTGGCGGTAAATATCTATGATTTTATGCTCCATGACCGCTGGATTGAGGCTGACGGCAATGCGCTGACGCCCGCCGGGAAAGCGCATTTTCATCGTATTGGCGCAGTGCTTGCTCCGCGTCAGCGCCGCAAGCCTTGCTGCCCGTGCCTCGACTGGAGCGAAAGACGTTTTCATCTGGGCGGCGATGCGGGGCAGGCACTCATGACACTGTTGCTGCAGAAAAAGTGGATCACCCATACGCAGGGCTATCGCGAAGTGACCGTAACCCGCAGCGGCAAGACCGCTCTGAGTCGACTGTTTAGTTTGGATCTTGATTAACACCAATCTGGATATTAAGGATGGAGTGAGGCGGGGGCGTTTATGGGGATCGCAGGATTTGTCTTTTTGCGCGATGGGGGAGAAGGAAGCATTGGAGATTGGGGTGTTTTACGACAGGGCTTATTGGGCCTAAAAGGTTTGGATTTAATAAGTTGTCTTCGGACTTCACGGGACAAATTGCAGGTACAAAAAAGCCCACAAGGCTTGCGCCGTGCGGGCTCTTAGGACTTCATCGGATGACTCTGGTAATCACCGATTGAAGATTTGGGTGTGTTAGTTAAGCCGAGCAGGAACACCACGCACTCATTGCCACCATTGATGACAGCTGCGGCCGGAGTCTGTAAAGCCTGCGCGATGTTATCAACATGAAAAGGTGGGAAATTAATCAGGGGGCCGTTCGATATGTTCACTCACATGAAACATGCAGCGCATCAGTATCCGTGACCGGCTAAGGAATTTTATGCAGGCGCACGGCGCAGAGCTGGCCGCCGCGCTTGCGCCTGAATTAATGGGATATAACAGCCAGAATCCCGCAGTCACGCACTGCGTAATGCAGCACTCCGTCGATTACCTGCGTGAAGCGCTGGCGGTGTGGCTGGCCGCAGGTGAAAAAATTAATTATTGCGCACGGGATAATGACATTTTAACGGCCATCGGATTCAGGCCTGACGCGGCTTCGCGGGATGATAATCGTGAAAAATTCACGCCTGCACAAAACAAGAATTATGTCCGAAAACGCGCGGAACTGGCCTCACAGTAGGCCGCTCAAAAATTCCCGAAAATCCCGCCATTTTTCCGTAAAAAAGCCATGCATCATAGGATGCGTGGTTTTGCATGTGTTTTACCAGCACTGAATCCCCCGCCAGCGCCAGCACAGGCGCGCCCTGAGACGGGTCATGCACCTGCATTAAAAGCGACCCTTTAAGCGGGCAGGCGTGGCGGGGAGAGCATTGCGCGCAGAGCCGCGGAGTTGAATTAATATTAATTTTTTTAGTGGGAGTTTTTTGAGGTGTAATAGTGTGCATCTATGTTAATAAAAAAGTTTTAGAAGTTAATGCAGGGCGTGACCCCTGCATCAGTTTGTGAATTAATGCTCAAGATCACTTGAATAGTATTTGTGAGGTTTGTGGGTTTTGTTAATATTTATTTTTCCCGATTTTTCAAGGACTCGGCTCCCCCAAATTGCAACCTTCTGCACCGTACAGCCTACAGAGTCTGCAATATCTCTTGCTGTCATAGCTTCATGCTCACTTAATTGAGATATTAATCCTAAGATTTTAATCTCTACTTCAGCGAAATTTCCTTCGGTCATCGGTGCATCTTGATGAATAATCTCGATTAGAACTGTGTCATCATCAAAGCAGCGTTTGACTTTTGATCTTATAACATCATTCTCATCATAAATTTTATTACAGGCAGAACATCTGTAACTTTTTTGCTTGGTTTTTAGAAAATAGGCATCAAAGCCAGATAAGACCGGGTCGTAAATAAATCTTATTGGTGTGTAATCATCTTTTTTATTTGCGTACTTAATGTTGTACTCAGTGCAGACATCATAGTCAAGAGAGTAGAGGTTATAACTACCACCATGTTTTGAAGCGATGTTTTCGGAAATGAAATGTAGCAAAAAGTTCTCGCATAAAATATTTAAGTACTCTTTTCTAGTGGGGTCTATCATTAAGTGGCTGGCGGCTCTGTTAGGAAATTTGTTTTTTTCTGTAATTGCTTTTTCTAATATTTTATTCCATAGATCCATGTAGAATCCAGGTATGAGTTTTTGCTTTACACCACCAATGAATTGTTTTTGATATGTTTTTCTTGCACAGGTGATGCCATAGTTTATTTCTGCGAGACCAATTCGATAATCAGTTGAATTGGTTTGAGCTTGGGAAAAAGCGTTTTGTAAAATTATTCCAAGTGTCCTTGATACGCCGATGGTTTCTCGTGTTAAACGAGTCATTATTTCGGTTGTGTCACCTTTGAATATTGAACCTATTGTCATTGAAGAACAGAATTTTTCAATTCTCTTTTGTATCAGTTCAGTAACGAAGATTTGCATTTTATTCATGGCTGCTATAGCACCATTAAATCGCTCAGAATATTCGTTAAAATCAAGAGGTATAGGGAAAATATCCCTCCCAATGATAACTTTTTCTCCAAAGTTAAAACGGTCTGTAATTACACCAAGTTTAAAGAACATACCTACTTTTGAACCAAGAAATAATTTCAAAAGCGCACTGAATTTCAATTGTGAATCTAGGCTTAGGTCAGAATATTCATCTATAAAAACATAGATAGCATCAATGCCAGCTTTTGTCTTAATTTCATTTATTTTATTGAGGAAGTCCTGGGCATTTAATCCTTTTACTGTTGTGAATTTAATGCTTTCATTGTTTTCAGTAGCGCCACCTACTTTTGCTGATATTTTTGCGCTGGTTGGGCTTAGTTCGCCGGAAAGTTCATGTGAGCCGGTTTTTTTAATTGCTAAGGAGCTGTCAATAACCTTTGATTTACTTAATGTTATTCCCTGAACAAGTACTTTCTCTATATAGTCAAGTTCATTTAAAGTTTGATGCTGTTTTCTGAAGTTACTTAGAAAATTGTCGTCAAACATTAAAGAAAGCTGGTTTTTAAGAGCGGAAATAATTTGTCTAATAAAATGAATTTCGAGTAAGGAAAGTTCGTTCTCAGAGTCGAATATATCATTGCAAGTACTAAGATCTATATATATAGGTAGGGTTTTTACGTTTCCGAGTAAGGATTCAGATTTAGGTTTAGGTATTATTGTTTTAAGGCATTCATAGTAACCACGAAGTAAATTTGTTGTTTTCCCCGTGCCTCGCCTGCCAGATATAAAACTATCTTGTTTATGAAGAAGGTTGTTCAATATTCCAAATGAATCAATGAAGTAGCCCTCTAATTGATCAAGCTCAGATATTTTTTCTAAGGTAATATAGTCTGCTCGAAGTATTGAGTTGAAAGCATTATTGATTTGTTGCTTTTGCTGTGCGTCCATGTTTCCTCTACAAAGCTAAATGTTATTAAGAACAACCTTGCCCCACCATTCCATGAGATCTCTTCTCTGGGAAAGGTAAGTTGAACGATTGTAAGCTCTTCTTACCTCGTTCTTGTCGGTATGAGCCAATGCAGCTTCAATGACATCAGAATTAAAGCAAGCTTCATTCATAGCAGTACTAGCTATGGATCTTAACCCATGAGCCACTAGCTTACCTCCATAACCGATCCTTTTTAAAGCAGCATTAGCCGTCTGGCTATTCATTGGTTGCTTTGGGTCATTCCTGCTCGGAAAAACGTGCTCTCGATTGGCACTAATAGGTTTCATCACTTCGAGAATCTCTAATGCCTGAGTTGAGAGAGGAACTATGTGCTCACGTTTCGCCTTCATCCGTTCGGCTGGAATAGTCCAAAGCTTTGCATCTAGATCGATTTCTGCCCAACGAGCACCAGAGGCCTCAGAAGGGCGCACAAGCGTCAGGAGTTGCCATTCAATAAGGCAGCGAGTTGGAACAGACAGATTTGACATGCCTATAGAACGCATCAGCTTGGGCAATTCTTCTGGTCGAAGCGTAGGCATATTTTGCTTTTCGGCCGCTCAAATGCCATTCCTACCCCTGATGAAGGATTTGCATCAAGCAAGCCTATATTTACAGCGTAAATCATAATTTCGTTAATACGCTGTACCAAACGACGTACTGTCTCCAGTGCACCGCGTGCTTTGATTGGCTCGAGTGCTTCAATTATCGTTCTAGCTTTGATCTCCTGAACTGGTATCTCGCCAATAGCAGGGAACACATCCTTATCTAAGGAGCGCCAAATGTCTTTTGCATAATCCGGTGTGACGGTCTTGCTCTTTAGCTGGAACCAATTGGTAGCAACAATAGAGAAAATGCTGTCCAGCTCTATTTGGCGCTGTTCTGAAACCATTTCTTGTTGCTGCTGAGGATCTATACCTCGTGCCAATAGGGACAAATGCTGATCGCGTATCTGACGTGCCGCTGCAAGCGTAAGGGCAGGATATGCGCCAAGGCTGAGATTTGTCCGGCTCGTACTGTTTGGACGCTGATAGCGAAAACGCCAAAGTTTTTTACCAGAGGTTTTGACGAGTAAGAACAGGCCGTCCCCATCGTGAAGGGTAAAGTCTTTTTCGCGGGGCTTAGCTTTAAGAATTTCGTTGTTAGTGAGGGGGCGTGTGATGCGCGCCATATCTGGATCCCTTCCATAATTGGTACACGTTTCATGGACCACAGTATAGCGTGTACCTAAACGTGTACCAATTTTTACTGGATTCAGGCGGATCGTCTCGGACGATTACAGACACAAAAAAACCCGCAGGGCTTGCACCGTGCGGGCTTTCAGGACTTCTACGGATGACTCTGGAATCATCTTCGAAGGATTTTGGTGGAGCTGGGGGGATTTGAACCCCCGTCCGAAATTCCTACATACCATTTTTACTATAATGAAAACAGTATATTGCGTTTAAAAACAGCGCTTTAGTATTATTTGGTGTTTGTCCGTTTTATGCGTTTTTAATGTCCTGCCGCCAAAGTGCCGCCATTAGCTCATGCGTTTGTAATCCATCATCTGATCCACTAACAGCTCAACCTTCTTGAATGTAGAGCCCTCATACAGTTCAACCAAGGACTCATCAAAGTTTTCGATTTTTGAATGTAAATTCGGGCTTGGGATGTTTGATCTACTACCTTTAAATCCGTTTGGTTGAATTTCTAATGTACTAAATACTGTCCATGAAACAGGATTTGTCATAGTGAACGTATCTTTTAATATAGGGCAATGACCAGCAAAATCGGGTGGGATTTTTTCCATTTTTGGTGGGATTATGATGTTTAATCCTATGCCTTTGTTTTTTTGATTTAGAATCTTAGTAGAACGATAAGATATTCCGGATATATTTTTGTTTCTATTGCTACTAATCCACTGCATTAATAAGTTTGGTATAATATATTCTTTGTGAAAGTTTGCGTTGATATGTGTCTTTGAATAGTTACAAGCTAAAACCAAAGGCCAAGCAATTAATTTGGATATGATTTTATTTAAAAGCGGAGTATTCGAGTTATTTTCAATCTCGTCTTCTTCTTCGAATTCAAGATCCTCTTCTTCCCAAAGGAAAGAGTAATCCATTGGAGTTGTGCGAACTGCTGAAGTTAAGCTATAACCTAGGTCTAAAATCTTTAAGTCAGGGGATTCGTCATCTGTTTTGAAGGAAGAAATATATAGTTTATCAAAGTCAGGTTTTCCCATTTCTTGCCAACAAACAAATATTGAAGAGCCAAGGTACAAACAAGGTAAACCTGAGACAGAGAAACGCATTGCCCCAACAAGATGTCTGTTTTCGAAAGGTATGTGGAATAATTCCTTACGTTCCTTTAAGACGTTATCACTTCTTCTAACCCTAAATAACGGGGTTTCACTATTGCATATTTTAGAAAGTGGCCTTGTCATGTTGAATACATGTTTATTCATTTTTGTTCGCGTTAAAGCATAGTCAAACGTAGAGTACGCTTCTCTTATGTTTCCTTGTAAGTACAGAGTGAGAGTTTCAACAATTTTTTCAGCAAATGAAGTAATAGTAACCTTTCTCTTTCTCACCTCTTTGATTATGAGACTATTTGGATGTATGGTTGCTATTGTGTCAATTGCTTCTAAATAACATTTAACTCTTTCTTCGAAATCTGCTATTAAATTTGAACCTGACTCATATGGAGGGCTAAGTAGCTCATACCTATCCAGCATTGCAAATATTTCTTTTCGTTCTGAGGTTGTGTCCATTTCATAACTCTAAATTGGTTAAGGGATTTTTGGTTACTGCATCTTCTAAATGCTCTGGGGCAAAATGCGCGTAAATCATCGTCATTTTAATATCGGCATGGCCTAGAATATCACGCAGTACCAATATGTTTCCGCCGTTCATCATAAAGTGACTGGCGAACGTATGGCGCAGCACATGTGTGCACTGGCCCTCAGGTAAGTCAATACCGGCTCTTTTTACTGCACGCTCAAAAGCTTTTCTGCATGGTGTGAATAGCTTCCCTCTGTTTTTGGGGAGTTCTTCGTACAGATCCTGCGATATCGGTACTGTTCGGTTTTTCTTGCCTTTGGTTTTCGTATAGGTGACGCGGTATTTAGATAACTGATGGCCTTGCAGGTTTTCTGCTTCACTCCATCGCGCGCCAGTGGCTAGACATACTTTTACGATCATCAACAGACTGGGGCTTTGAGAATCAGCGCAGGCATCAAGCAGGCGTTTGATTTCGTCCCGGGCCAAGAACGCCAGTTCCCCCTCTGCGATTTTGAATGTTGGTAGCCCGGAAAGTGGGTTAGGCGGTGACCAGTGGCCTAGCTTTTTCAGGGTGCCAAAAACAGATGATAAATTACGCTGTTCCAAGTTTACCGTGCGGGGCTTTACTGGCGACATCAGCGCTCCGTCTTCGTTACGCACCTCACCTTTTAATCGTGCTTCACGATATTTGGTAAAATCACCGGCTGTTAACTCAGAAGCGATGGGATCTCCCAGTCCATTACAAATAATGTTCAATTTGGCCATGAGGCGCTTGGGGTCTGCGAGCGTCTGGCCATAAAGGGAGTGCCACTGCTCAATCAATTCTGACAAATGCCGCCGATCTTCCTTTTCACCCAGCCACGGCTTTTTGTTCACTTCATCCATGGTGAAGTTTTCGAATGCTACAGCCTCTCCCTTCGTCGCAAATTGCTTGCGCACGCGCTTGCCATCACGCCCGTTTGGGTAACATTCGCACAACCATTTTCCGTTCGGCTGCTTTCTAATCGTCATGGTTAGATGCTCTTAATGACTTTTACTGCGCGGCCAACTACCTCTACATCATCTACAGCGCACTCAAAGGATGCTTCATCCTGATGAACCACAATTTTATTGCCAGGAATACGGGCTATCTTAACGAAACTTTTAACGCCGTCGATGTCTACCAGCCAATAACCATTGCTGATTTGTTTCACTGACGTATCCACAACGAAACTATCACTAGCTGTTTTTACAAAAAGAGAGTTGGAAGATTCACTATCCAGCAGTCTGCTATCGAGAAGGATTTCATCACACGGCTGCAGCTCGCCGTTCTTCAGCTCAGCATGTTTGATACTGGGAGCAACGATTTTAGAAAGTGGTCTTACCGTGACGGGGGTTTCGTTTTTGAGATTCTTTTCTTCGTTCTCACTTGCATACATATCCCCCTGGCCGGTAGCCAGCCATAGAAGGGAAATTCCTGTTTCTAGGGCGCATTGTATTACCCACTCAGCGGGAAAGCTATCTCTTAAGTATCTGTTAGCCATAGTGCTTTTAGATACGTCCAAATGTTCGCAGAGCTGCTGACGTGAGCTGAAATTGTAAGCCTTAATAAGCCTGTTGATTGCATCACGTCCACCACTGTCATTCCCTGCCTTGATTAAACTCATAATCAAACCTCTTGACGCATATAAAAAGTGATCTTAATATCCTCTCATGGTTTGAAAAGCAAAACCAAACCACATAAAACGAGATGAAACGAAAACAAACTAAGAGATACTGCACTATGAGCACAGATATTTCAATTCGAGTACCAAAAGAGATGGCTACACCTGCAGAGTTCGCGGAATGGGAAGGCATTTCTCGCGGCTCTGTTTATCAAAAAATCCACCATGGCCAATTGGCTAAGTACATGGTCAAAAAGGAGAAAAATAAGGGGCGCGTATGTCTTCGTTACTTGATGTACAAAACCGATCAGGTTCGTGAGTCCCTAGGTCATTCCAACTTCCGCGTTGTTGTTGGTCAGTAAGTTCAATTATGAGAACTTTCCAAGAGGCTCGCATGTTTGATTATAAGATTTCCAAACATCCACACTTTGATGAAGCATGCCGCGCTTTCGCACTGCGTCACAATATGGTGAAGCTGGCCGACCGCGCAGGCATGAACGTCCAGACGCTGCGCAACAAACTGAACCCGGAGCAACCGCATCAACTCACGGCGCCGGAAATTTGGCTGCTGACGGATATCACCGAGGACTCCACGCTGGTTGATGGGTTTCTGGCGCAAATCCATTGCTTGCCATGCGTGCCGCTGAACGAAGTTGCCAGCGAGAAAATGCCTCATTACGTGTTGAATGCTACAGCAGAGATTGGTCGTGTTGCAGCAAGCGCTGTTTCTGGCGAACACCAGACAACAACGGAACGTCGGCAAGTTATCGAAAGCATCAATTCTGTCACTCGCTTAATGGCACTTACAGCTGTTTCCATGCATGCGCGCCTGCAGTACAACCCGGCAATGGCAAGTACTGTTGATACAGTGACGGGCCTCAGCGCGTCTTTTGGTCTGATCTGAGGTGCTCATGCTTAATAAAGAACCCTCATTCGCATCGCTTTTGGTTAAACAAAGCCAGGGTATGCACTGCGGCCATGGCTGGATTATCGGGAAAGATGGCAAGCGCTGGCACCCGTCCCGCTCTCAGGGAGAACTACTGGCAGGGCTGACCACTACCAAACAGGTGAAACCATGGCTATTGAAGGTACTTTTGCGACTGTTCCACTAAGCCCGGGTCAACGGCTTGAAGGACTGAACCATATAGCTGAATTAAGGGCGAGTGTGTTTGGTCTGAATATTGAGCCAGAGCTTGAAAGGTTCATTAAAGATATGCGTGACCGTCGCGATATAAACCATAAACAAAATGAGCGCGCACTGGCTGCCATATTCTTTATGGCAAAAATTCCGGCAGAACGTCACGGCGTCAATATTAGTGATCTGACTACTGACGAAAAGCGGGAACTGGTTAAAGCAATGAATCATTTTCGTGCAGTGGTGAGCTTATTTCCCAAACGGCTAACCATGCCGAATTAACCCACAACAGAAATTAATGGCGTAAACCCGCCGGGCATTCTTTTGCCCAAATTCAGGAGAGAGAACAATGCAGAAAGAATTACGAAAAATGTTTGTAGCCGAAACCGATTCGCTTATGGCGGTGATCGATATTGCCAAGCGTGAGGAGCGCAAAGGCCGCGCGCTCGCAGTTTCAATCCGCCTTGAGGCGCTGGCAACCCACATCACCAACAAAGGGTTAAACGGTGTTGAAGCAGCTGAACTACTGCGCAGCGAAGCAACCCGCTACGAAAACGAATCTCAGGAGCTCCACTAATGGCTGACTCTATGGACCTCGTACAACAGCGCGTTGAAGAAGAACGCCAGCGCCACATCCACACTGCCCGCAATAGAGCCCCGGGCGTTTCACGTGTGCTCTGCATCGAATGCGATGCACCGATCCCTTCAGCGCGCCGTCGTGCCATTCCGGGGGCGCAGTGCTGCGTCACCTGTCAGGAAATCGCAGAGCTTAAAGGCAAACACTACAACGGTGGTGCTGTATGAATATCAAACATCACCCTTTGAGTGGTGCGCGTATGAATTCTATCGATCCGCGCTGCTTTGCTTCCAGCACCATCAATACCATCAGTATTTCAGGCGGAAAGGATAGCCTTGCCCAGTGGCTTCGGGCCATTGAAAACGATGTTCCTCATATTTCTGTCTTCGCTGATACGGGCCATGAGCACCCCCAGACGATGGAATATCTGGACTATCTCGAATTAAAGCTGGGCAAGGTTATCCGTGTTAAAGCTGCTTTCACACGCCAAATCGAAGGCAAACGGAAATTCATTGCAGAGAAATGGCCTGTTTCTCTGGTTCAGGAATGCGGCATGTCTCCGGATGAAGCGGCAGAACGTGTACACCGTGCCCTGGAAATACTGAAACCCACTGGCATCCCTTTTCTGGATTTGTGCATGTGGAAAGGCCGGTTCCCCTCAACAAAAGCCCGTTTCTGCACCTTTGACCTCAAGCATGAACCTGTCAGGACTCAGGTTATCGTTCCTGCCCTGGAAGAGTATGACGAGGTTATCAGCTGGCAGGGGGTCAGGGCGCAGGAATCACCTGCACGCGCATTGCTGCCGGACTGGGAGGAAGATGCAGACGATACGCCGGGCCTGCATGTCTATCGTCCGATCCTTAACTGGCTGCATGAGGATGTTTTTGCCATTGCAAAGCGTCATGGCATCAAGCCTAACCCGTTATATCTGCAGGGCTGCAGTCGTGTCGGTTGTATGCCCTGCATCCACGCCCGTAAATCTGAACTTGCTGAAATTTTCCAGCGCTGGCCAGAAGAGGTTCGCCGGGTTGCAGAGTGGGAAAGAATGGTTGCGGACTGTTCGCGCCGCGGTAATTCGACTTTCTTTCCCTCCACACATGATCCCCGCAGGGCTGAAAAGCGTATTGAGGTCATCACTGTTGATGCTTACGGCATTGAAACCTATCGCGACTGGGCTCTGACGACACGAGGCGGCGCGCAGTTTGATTTACTGGCGAGTGCAAATGACAGCGCGGTTTGCAGCAGCGTTTACGCAGGAGTTTGCGAGTGACGGATATCAGCTCAGGCCGTCCCGTCGCGCCTCTTGTATCAGAAGTCCCCGGTAGTGGAGGTAAAGCTGCCGGGGCGTATCCCTGGACCGCGCCTAAAAAGGCAATTAACCCCTATCTGGAACCGGCGGAAGTAGCGCCGGAGTCTGCGCTTTCAAACCTGATTTCTCTCTATGCTGCAGATAACGAGCAGGAGCAGCTGCGTCGCGAGGCCCTGAGTAATGAGGTCTGGGAACGCTATTTCTACAATGAATCCCGTGATCCTGTTCAGCGAGAAATGGAGCAGGACCAGCTGATAAGCCGCGCCAAAATGGCCCGCGAACAGCAGAAATTTAATCGCGATCTGGTCATCGTTGCAGATGTGAGCACCCAGCCAGCGCATATCAGTAAGCCGCTGCTTGAGCGGATTAAATATTTCGAGGGCCTGGGCAAACCGAAGGCATATTCCCGCTATCTGCGTGAAACCATCAGGCCGTGCCTTGAACGCCTGGAGCGCGTGCGTACCAGCCAGATTTCTGCTTCATTCCGTTTTATGGCGAGCCATGACGGGCTGGAGGGCTTACTGGTCCTACCCGAAATGAACCAGGAGCAGGTTAAGCGGTTATCTACCCTGGTGGCGGCGCACATGAGCATGTGTCTGGATGCTGCCTGCGGTGAACTGTTTACGGATGAAGACGTTACGCCGGAAGAGATCCGCCGGTCATGGGAAGGGGTGGCCGCTGAGGCCATGCGCCTCGATGTTATCCCGCCTGCTTTCGAGCAACTGCGCCGTAAAAAGCACCGCCGTAACCCGGTCCCCTACGAGCTTATTCCGGGCTCGCTTGCCCGTATGCTTTGCGCGGACTGGTGGTATCGCAAGCTGTGGCAGATGCGCTGTGAATGGCGGGAGGAGCAGTTGCGCGCCGTCTGCCTGGTCAACAAAAAGGCCTCCCCATATGTCAGCTATGAGGCCGTGATCCACAAACGCGAACAGCGCCGCAAATCCCTGGAGTTTTTCCGCTCGCATGAGCTGGTTAACGCCGAAGGTGACACGCTGGATCTGGAGGAAGTGGTAAACGCTAGCAGCAGCAATCCGGCGCACCGGCGCAACGAAATGATGGCCTGCGTTAAGGGGTTGGAGCTGATCGCGGAAATGCGTGGTGAATGCGCCGTGTTCTATACCATCACCTGCCCGTCACGCTTTCACGCAACGCTTAACAACGGCAGGCCAAACCCGAAATGGACCAGTGCCACGGTCCGGCAGAGCAGTGATTACCTGGTGAATATGTTCGCCGCCTTCCGTAAGGCGATGCACAAAGCCGGGCTGCGCTGGTATGGCGTCCGCGTTGCTGAACCACACCATGACGGCACCGTGCACTGGCACCTGCTGTGCTTCATGCGCAAAAAAGACCACAAAGCCATCACCGCGCTGCTGCGTAAATTCGCCATTCGTGAGGATCGGGAGGAGCTGGGCGCAAATACCGGGCCGCGATTCAAGTCTGAGCTTATCAACCCGCGCAAGGGCACCCCGACCAGCTATATCGCTAAATACATCAGTAAAAACATCGACGGGCGCGGGCTGGCGCAGGAAATCAGTAAAGAAACGGGCAGATCACTGCGCGATAACGCTGAGAACGTAAACGCTTGGGCTTCGCTGCACCGTGTCCAGCAATTTCGCTTCTTTGGTATCCCTGGCCGCCAGGCGTACCGCGAGCTGCGCCTTCTGGCCGGACAGGCTGCCAGGGTGCAGGGTGACAAGAAGGCTGGCGCGCCGGTACTGGAAAACCCGCGTCTGGATGCTGTGCTGGCCGCAGCTGATGCTGGCTGTTTTGCCACCTACATCATGAAGCAGGGCGGCGTTCTTGTTTCCCGCAAGCATCACCTGGTCAGAACTGCCTATGAGCTGAACGACGAGCCGAGCGCCTACGGCGATCACGGTGTTCGTATTTATGGCATCTGGTCCCCGATCATTGAGGGTCGGATCTGCACTCATGCAGTGAAGTGGAAAATGGTTCGTAAAGCCGTTGACCTTCAGGAGGCGAGAGCCGACCAGGGCGCTTGCGCCCCTTGGACTCGTGGCAATAACTGTCCCCCTGTTGAAAATTTGAACCAGACAGGGGGTGAAGTACCGGATATTACTTACATGGAGGAAAAGGCGCTGCAGGATTACCTGCATGGAATGGGAAAAAAGGAGAGGCGGGAGTTGGTTGCCCGGCTCAGGCTGGTAAAACCGAAGCGAAGAAAGGCTTACAAGCAGGATATTTCTGAGCAGCAGCGCCTGCAACTGGAGTATGAGCTGCATTCCAGAGGCTTCAATGGCAGCGAGTATGAGGTGAATTTACTCCTACGCGGCGGCAGCCTTCCGTCTGGGGGAGGGCTGCGCATCTTTTACCAGAACGGGCGGCTGCGTGAGGATGACAAATGGCGTCAGTATTACTGACACATCGGAATTTTTTTCTGTTTTTGACTCATATCAGGTCTTTCTTATTGAAGGCCAAAAAGCGTTTTACATTTAGAAATTGGTACTATACTGTATATATAAACAGTGTATATACATACAGTTAGATTGTGTAGGTGGCCGTAAAAGGAGGGAAAATGCAGGATTATCTTTTGGAGTCATTGAAACTTCAGCGCATTGATTTTTTCTTAAAACTGGTGGCGGCAAGCGATTGCAGCGACGAAGAAAAGCGGTTGGCAATTCAGTGGGTTTCTGAGCTGACTGACGAGCTGATGGCAAAAATACGTAACCATGAGTACAGCCGCACAATGGACGCTACCAGTTAGGGGGAATCTATGCGCATAGAAATAATGATCGATAAAGAGCAGAAAATTAGTCAGGCGCTGTTAGAAGCACTTGAATCCGAGCTTTACCGATATTTGCGCCCCCTCTACCCAAAAACAGCTATCCGAATCCGCAAGGGCAGCGCCAACGGTATTGAACTTAGCGGGATAAGACAGGCTGAAGATAAAGAACGTGTAATGGAAATTCTGCAGCAGGTCTGGGAAGACGACAGCTGGTTACACTGAAACGTTGCCCCCGAAAGAATTCATTCTGATGGGGGTAAGGTTGAACAACGAGTGAAACGAGGCGTTAGGGGCGACGGCCACTTGAAAATGGTCGTCCGCTTTGTGCCAGAAGCGGACCTGTTTGAATAGCCTGGAACGATAGTACCCGTCAGTCTGGAGACTTCTCAGCCTGCTTTGTTGTCATTGTCATACCGCACGAATTACTCATTCATCACTCTTTAACTGATTAAAAGTTTGTTATATGGTTTTATCTAGTGCACTATATAATCATCTACAAGATAACGGATTGGCATATGAGCATGCAGTCACGACAGGAAATAGGGACACAACTTTCGTTTGCCCTCTATGGTGCGGCGAGCCGCATGAACCGGTTACATAAGCCGTTGCTGGACCCGCTGGGGCTAACCTTTCCCCAGTATCTGGTCATGCTGGAGTTGTTTAACGGAACCCCACGCACCGTGGGTGATATCGGGAATAAGCTCGGCATGGATACCGGCACCATTACCCCCCTTCTCAAACGGCTTGAGGCTGCCGGACGCATAGTTCGCATGCGGGATCGCGCTGACGAAAGGCGAGTCCTCATTACTCTTACGGATGACGGGCTCGCTTTGCAAAGCGAGCTGTGGCACGTAACCGAAAAAATCAAATCAGCCTGTCAGTTATCGGATGCGAAGCTCGAGGAGTTACGAGATACCCTCAATAACTTTGCCCATCCCGCTGATAACTGATCATCCTCCACTCAGACAAAAGGTACTGGTATGAAAATAGGCATTATTGGCGCTGGAAACATTGGTGCGACTCTGGCACATAAGCTCTCTGTGCAGGGCCATGAGGTCAAACTGGCTAACTCAAGGGGACCGGAAACAATTGCAGAGATTGCGCGAAGAGCTGGGGCACTGGCGGTTGAGCGTCAGGAAGCCGTACGAGATGTGGATGTCATCATCCTCTCTACGCCCTTTGATAAGCATGCTGAACTGGCTGAACTCTTGCGTGATGTTCCGGAGAGCGTGATCGTCATTGATACGTCTAACTACTATCCCTTCCGCGACGGGGACATTGAAGAGATCCGTGAAGGCAAACCTGAAAGCGTGTACGCCAGTGAAATAGTCAAACGCCCTCTTGTCAAAGCCTGGAACGCTGTTCTGGCCGAGACGCTTAAAGATAAAGGGCTGGTTGCCGGTTCACCCTCACGTATCGCTATTCCGGTTGCCGGCGACAGTACGGTAGCAAAATCTGTTGCACTTGAACTGGTCAGTCAGACCGGTTTCGATGCAGTTGATGCCGGTACGCTTAGCGAATCATGGCGGCAACAGCCCGGCACGCCAGCCTACTGTACTGAGCTAAAAACCGGAGAGCTTGAAGCAGCCCTTAAGGCAGCGGATAAAACTCGCGCTCCACTAAACAGAGATGCGTTGATCAAGGAGTTTATGTCTGCAGGCGAACAACTCACTCATGATGCCATCGTTAAACGTAACCGTGCAGTAACGGCCTGAGCCAAAAAGGGGATGTTATGATTAATTATGAAAAGTACCGGATTGCTGTTCTGGGAACCGGCCATATCGGTAAAACGCTTGCTCGCAGTCTCGCCTCTGCCGGTCACTCCGTTAAGGTTGCAAATTCACGTGGGCCTGAAACGATAGCCCCCGACGTGCTTGAAACGGGCGCTGAAGCAGCCGATGCAGCCAGTGCAGTACAGGATGCACAGGTTGTCATCCTGTCCATACCTATGGCAAAGGTTGCGGATATCGCGCCTCTGATCCGGACATTACCCAGTCATGTTATCGTTGCTGACACGTCGAACTATTACCCACATCGCGACGGAATCATCGATGGGTTCTCAGATGGTCAGGTCGAAAGCGCGTGGGTAGCGCATCTCCTGAACCGTCCACTGGTGAAGGCCTGGAATGCAATAGGTTCAGATTCTCTCGCTACAAAAGGTAAAGCAGAGGGTACAGCAGGACGTATTTCAATTCCGGTGGCAGGGAATATCGTAGAGCACAAAAAATTGATTATGCGTCTTGTCAGTGATACGGGGTTTGACGCCTTCGATGCAGGTACAGTTGAGGAGTCATGGCGTCAACAACCGGGTGCACCTTGCTACTGTACTGACCTCACATTTGATGAAATGATGTCAGCGATCGCCGCAACGGAAAAAACACGGCTGCCTGCGCGTCGGGATATTGCTGTTCAGGCAATTCAGGAGCGAATGGGCGATAAGCAATCCAATCCGACTGCAGATTATATTGTTCGATTACACCGGGCTCTTTTTATGTAATCCGTAAGCCATATTTCATTTATCGATGTATGAGCGAAAATGCAAACATCTGCTCTTCGCTCATAGCAGACCTTAAACCTTTTCAATTCATCTGCGTTTTAAAACCGTGATTTAGATGAGCGCATCCACTTCTCTCGTCAGTGCATGACTATGCCGCATGAGATCGCATGATCGTTTGAGGATCGTTTTGATGCAGGCCCGCCAGTTCTGGCGGGCTTTTGCTTATGTCATGCACCTGCATGAAAACCGCTCCATAAAGCGGGCAGGCGTGGCGGGGCTACGAGCGCGCGCTTGATGTCATATTTCACCACTAAGCATAATGGCATAATGCACCTACATTCTTGCAAAGCAATAATGATTTACTTATCTTGTCCATAGGATTTTGCCGAGAAAGGTTAAGTTAAGGAGATGTGTTGTGGCTGAGAACGGACCGATAGAAGAGTTAGCAAAGATAGTATCGTCGAAGATTTTCGAGCGCTTTAAATGGAGCATATCAGGGCCGTGTGATCAGGACTTTGGATGTATTGACGAAGAAAACCATAAACCACTCGATAAAAAGCAGGCTCATACACACCCTGTCGATGTGGTTTTTAGCTATAAAGACCCTTATTTAAATAAAACTATTTTATTGAATACTGACTTAAAAAGTTACTCTAAGGGTTCTATCAATCCTGACATGATAGAAAAAGCGCTCACATCGCTTGGATATACAATTTCCTGTGCTCAATATAGTCCAGAGTGGCGAGATAAATATAATATATGCGTTGGGGATAGTGAGGTTAGAGGGCTATTGTTTGTTTATAACCATGACAATGATTTTGATCATGACTTTTATGATTTCTTCGATCCTCCTAAACCTGCGGGAAGAAAAAGAAAGCCGAAAGCAGTTAAATTAGATAATATAAAGGTTTCTGATGGGCAACAAATCCATATAATTGAGCCTAAGTCGATTAGCTATATGTTATCTATAATCGCAGACATGAATGAATTAATCAGAGATAATCAATTTCCGAGAGAGGAGTATGGTTTTTATTACCCTCAACTTACGTATCATAAGGTAATTGTTACCGATGATTATTTACCTGCAACGATAGAATCTTTGACTGCTCCATTTTTAATTATTAAACATGATGCAGTTTACTCGTATGACCGCGAGCTACAGAAAGAAGTTGAAGTTTATCCCGCTGGGTATGTTGTGTATTATAATCGTCCGGGCTCCACGGATATGGAATTTTATTACCTCTTTGATCTTTTAACTAACTACCAGATTCTGAATGGAAAGAACAACATAAGAATACGTATCGCGACAAAGGATCGGAACGATTCAATAAGATCGCATTTCAAGCGAGCACTTCAGAAATATGCATTTGATTGGAATTATGATGATAGTGCAAAGGAAAAGTTGCTTTCTATGGATATATATTTAGTTCCTACAGTTAAAGAGTTTTATAGTACTGAATCAACATCATGGGATTATTAATATGAGCAATATTTATAGTGTGACGGATAAGGTTTTATGTGATGCTCTTAACCAGTCACAAGTAACTCAAAATGAGATGAGAGAGCTTTTTCTTTCAAGAGGTATAATCATTTCAAAAAACACTGATAGAAAATTATTAGCTAAAAACTTCTCAAAGTTTACTCATGATTACTATGATCATCAAAAAATAGCAGAGATATTAGGAAGTGAGCCTCGGAGGGAACGTTCTACTTCGAGACTAGTTTCTAATATGCCTGAAAAAACAATTTTACTAAAAGCGGCGGATTCGCTGAAAAAAGAACTATCAGACCAAAAAGACCTGTGCCATGTAGTTGCTGATAAAAGTGGTATAATAAATATACATATAACTTATATGTCAACCAATTTTTCAAAAAGTGATTTCAAACAAGTCGTTAAAAAACAAGCTGTCATTGAAGTCGAACCAACAGATGCTGGATATGTGATTCGTCGCCCAGATAATGAGCAAACTGAGGTTTATGAGAGTCAGTTACTTGCTATCGTTGAAAGATTATCAAAGGAAAGAGCAATCGAGGAAGGGAAACCAATTTCGGACGCTACTCTAGATATCCAAGAAATAAGTCTAGAGAATATTGATTCTCCTCAGTCCAGAACTGATTTCTTTACGAAATTAATAAACGGGCTTGAGGGCTATGAGCTTGATGATGTAACAGATGCTTACGTTTATCACCCAAAACCAGAAGAGATTGAAGAGGAAAGCGGCGAAATTGATTTAGGAGTACATGTTAGTAAGGCATCGTTGAAAGGGGAAGGAGTACTCAAATCTGAAGAAATCAACTCACTTTATGAACGTGGTTTTTATATATGTAAAATCAAATGGCGGGTTAAGGAGAAAGGTGCTGATCCAAATATTTTTGAGTTTGAAGCGCAGTTTAATGATGCTCAAAACTTCAAAGGATTTTCATATATAGCAAAAGGTATTAAAAAATACAAAGGGGGCGGTGAGTATAATAAGTCAACGGTTCAATTGAAAGATGGTCAGAAGTTATTTTTTAGTCGTATGATTGAAAAGGCAGCCCGTTCCATTATAATTGAATTAAATAAACAGGCTCAGGGGAAGAAAGATGGAAAATCTGATCAGAGTTAAATGGAATAGATTGAAATCTAATCTTACGTTAAGTGAGATTGCTTTTTATATAAAGAGTAACAAGTACTCTGAAGAGCTTGGCTATGGTTATTCTGATTTTGAACTTTCGTCTGAAGCACTATCAGCTACGTATACTGAAGCTAAATTGAATAAACAGACCTCAGTAGATCCGTTGGGTAACGAAAATGAACAAGAGTTCATTACTTATGAGTCAATTCAGTTCTCTATATCAAAGCTCATAGGTAGGCTATATTTATTATCAGTTTACAATCCTCCAAAATCAATAAAGTCCTTGACAGAGCGGCTTAGTGCGGATTCTGGTTATAAAATAGGGTTTGGTATCGTTGATATTAAACTGTCTGAGTATTTGGGTTCGCTGCGTGAAAGATATGATTTAGACCTTATTAGCATCAAGAAGGTTAAGGTTAGCAATTTGATAGTTAATGATAACTCTAAGGCAACTGTAGAGGTTACATCTAAGAAAAATGCATTTGATGATGTGAAGGATATTATTGGGGATAAAGCATATACTCTTGATAAGGTTAGGGCTGCAGGATATGTTTTAGGGCATCGTTGTGAATTTGAGATATCAAAGAACGGTTCTGTCTGTGCTAACGAGGGTATGGTTAAATATTTAACTGAGACAATAGTTTCTCATATTCTGGAACGGGAAATTTAATAGTTGGCGGTATTCATACCGCCGCCTCTATTTTTTCATAAAAATCAAAGAGTTAGTTCGTATCATTCAAAACGCATAATTTTTTCTCCCTAACCAATCATTGTGCCCCGCGAGTTGTTTTTGTAGAGGCATCAGCTCGTTACGTACAAAAACATAATGGAAGAACTACTTCAGGCGGCCCCACATATGATGCAGGAATGCAAGGTTGAAGGTAATGTGCTGCAAGGCAGACTCGAAGAGAAGCAGAAAGCTGCTTAATTCCAAAGTGCGTTTTGCATCAAGCCCGGGCAAGCCGAGCTTTTTTAAGCCTGCTAATCAGCCTCCAGAGCGTACGGACTGAATCTGATCACATCATTACCCAACCATTCGTTGATCTCTTCGAGGCGCTTTTGGAGGGGGATGAGTTCATTTCGTACAAAAACACGTGCTGCTTTTTCAACATCGCCGAACCCGCCGGTATTCGTTGGAAGAATCCCCATCAGCTGCGGCGGTACGCGGTGAGCTGCCAGCATGTCATCACGGCTCACGTTTTTGATGTTAAGAAACTCATCTTTCGCTGCGACTTCTGACAGCGGGATGATCTGGATACCGTCTTTCTTACCGTTCGGGCTGTACATAAACAGGTTGCGGAAGTTGCCTGGTCCTTTCGATTTTTTAAGTGCTTCGCGTATGTTGTCCACGTCTTTCTGATCGGCGGCGGGGTCGCTCATGTACATGATAAAACCAGCATGGCTACCGTTGAGGTAATACTTACGGCGAAACAGTGTGGCCGATTCATTCAGCAGTGCGGAAGGAATGGCAGAGAGGTATTCCGGCATTCCGTATAGCTCCTGGTTAACATCAGGTTCCATCAGATGGAACACGCTTCCCTCATCGAACTGATATGGCTGTGAGTTGTGACCATACTGTGCAAACCAGTAGGTGTCCTGGTCAATGCCGCGGCGGGTGTATTTCGCAAGCGAAGCGTGCAGCTCCATGATCTGGCCTAACCGGTTCAAGCGTTTTTCAAGATACGCGTTACCAAATACCAGAAAGTCCTGGGCGAACCGGGAAAAGGCTTGTTTAGACAGCCAGCGGTGAGGGATGTAGGTACTGGTAAGAATATTGCGTTTTACCTGAATGGCGCTGGAGTGATGTACGGCGGCGCGGTAAGTTCGCGCCAGGCCATCCATGCTGATCGGTGGTTCGTACCAGCGGTCCACCTGCACGCACTCCAGGTAATCAAATAACTCCCGGCGGTCCATCACGGGGATCGGATCGCCAAACGTAAACGCCTCCGCATGTGCATTACTGACCATGTTGGCCGTATCGGCGGCGGTCTTGCCGCGCGGTGCCTTGCTGCGGTTTTTGCGGTTAGCCATTAAAAAATCTCCACGATGTTGCTGGTACTGGCGGAAGCTCCTGCCAGTGGTTCGTTATAAAGTGCGTGCATGGTTGCCCAGGCTAAATCCGCGTGGCTGGCTTCCTCTGTGCGGGCTGCTTCGTAGGTTGGCCGGTTGCCGCTGGCGGTGGTTGAACGGCGAATGGACATAAAGGACTGCGCGATATCCAGCATCCCCGCGTCAAACTCCAGACGGCGCCCGCTGATGATGTCGTAGGCTTTAAGCACCAGGGCATTTTTAACGGTCGGGTTGTAGACAAACTCACGCGCGGCAGGGAAGAACTGCTTAACCGTTTTGTAAACGCCATCGCCAACGCCGGTCGAGTCAATGCCGATGTAGGTCACGTTGTAGCGTCTGGTGATTTCCTCAATCGCTGAGGCCTGGGCGCGAAAGTCCATCCCGCGCCACTGGTGACGCTCAAGGATGCGGAATTTACCGCCGGGGACGACGGGAGGCGCAATGACCACGCAACCGGCGCTGTCACCGTTCTGCGTTCCTTTTGCCGGGTCATAGCCGATCCAGACAGGGTGGTATGCAAACGGACGCAGTAAAAGCGGTTCGAAATCGTCCCATACGTCCCAGCTGTCAACCATGCAGGACTGCAGCAACGCCAGCGGGAACACGGACGCCAGGTCGTCAACAAACTGACACATCAGCAGGTTGTTGTATTCGTCCGGGCTGTACTCCAGGCGCAGCTGGTCCAGGTCGAAAAGGTTACACCCGCCGTTTACGGCATCTTCAATGGTGACTATCTGGCGGTACTGGCCGTCAGGGCATAAAACGCCGTGCGCCAGGCTACTGTGAGAAAGGTCAAATTCTACCCTGTCGGCTTTCGGGCGCCCTTTATTGAACAGGGCGCCAGACCAGAACGGGTAGGCGCTGTGCGTCAGGCTGGAAGGGGTAGAGAAGTAGGTCTGGCGCCATTTTTTGTGCAGCGCCATACCGGAGGCCACCTTGCGCAGCTCCTGGAATTTCGGTATCCAGAAATACTCATCAAGATACAGATTGCCGTGATAGCTCTGCGCGGTACGGGCATTTGTACCGAGGAAGTAAAGACACGCGCCGTTAGGCAGCACCATCGGATCGCCTTTCAGTTCAACGTCCACCTCTTTTGCGAAGTCGATGATGTACTGTTTAAAAACGTGCGCCTGCGCTTTACTCGCTGACAGAAAGATTTGATTTCGCCCCGTGGTGAGCGCGTCTATCAACGCTTCACGGGCGAAATAGTAGGTTGCACCGATCTGGCGTGACTTTAAGAGGTTGCGAATACGGTGCTTGATGCCAGCGTCCCACCAGTGGCGCTGGTACTCGAACATACCGGCGCGGAAAATCTCTTCCAGCTTTTCGATCTGCTCGTCGGTAAACAGGTTTTTTTCCGGCGGCTTGCGCGGACCTTTATTGCGGTTCGCCACGTTCGGATTCAGGTCTGCTTCATTCCCGCCATTGTTAAATTTGCCGATTCTGGCCTGTCGTTCGGACTGACGCGCCAGCAAGTCAATTTCTTTAAAGTCCTTTCCTTCCTTCTGCTCCTTCATGACGAGCTGGCAGTAACGTGCGGCGGTGGTGAGCTGCATCTGATCCAGTGGGCCATATTCGCCCCACTTATCGCGTTTTTTCCAGCTGTGAACGGTTGCAACTTTTTCGCCCAGCATTTCAGCAATGCGGGCTACGCGGTATCCCTGAAAGTACATCAGCATTGCCTGACGACGGGGATCGAGGTCTGCGGGGGTCAGTGTTGTCATGGCACAAACATACGGCCTCAAATCAGCACTTTCCCCGGCTTCGCATTGTGTGGGAGTTCGCACAAGCCCAACGCGTTGTTTACACGCGCCCATCACCGCAAACATAAGGCTCTGAACGTGTTACGAACTAACTAACCGGAGCCGGACCGATGGCAAAAAAATCTAAGCGTTTTCGCATTGGGGTCGAAGGGGCCACCACTGACGGGCGCGTTATTGAGCGTGAATGGCTCACCCAGATGGCAGCGAGCTATAACCCGCAGGTATACACCGCGCTGATCAATATGGAACACATCAAGGGCTTCACCCCTGATGGGCCTTTCCGTCGTTTTGGCATGGTGGAAAAGCTGGAAGCGGAAGAAATCACCGAAGGGGCATTGTCCGGGAAAATGGCGCTGTATGGCTGGATTGCCCCGACTGACGATCTGGTCACGATGACAAGCAACTGGCAGAAGCTTTTCACCTCAATGGAAGTTAACACCAGTTTTGCCGATACCGGCTCCGCTTATCTGGTTGGCCTGGCGATTACTGACGATCCGGCAAGCCTCGGCACTGAAATGCTGCAGTTCAGCGCCAGCGCAGAACATAACCCCCTGGCGCGCCGCAAGCTGGACAAAGACAACCTGTTTACCGCTGCTGTTGAAACACTGATCGAGTTTGAGGACGTGCCGGAAAAAACCAGCCTGTTTACCCGCGTAAAAGAGCTGCTGTCCCGCAAAGGCGCCGATGATAACGCCCGCTTTGCTGATGTGAATCAGGCTGTTGAAACCATCGCGCGTGAGCATCAGACCCTGGCGGAGCAGGTCAGCACCCATCAAACCGATTTCAGCAACAAGCTGAGCGATTTGCAAAAGGTTGTTGATGAGACAACCAACGCACTCTCCACCCTGCGTGAGCAGCTTTCCACTCAGGACAGCCGCAGCGAGCGCCGCCCTAATGCGACCGGTAATAACGGCGCAGAACAAACCACCGATTGCTGACGGAGCAAAAGCACAATGAAAAAAGAGACTCGCTTTAAATTTAACGGCTATCTGACGCAGCTCGCCAAACTCAACGGCGTATCTGTGAGCGATATCGCCTCGAAATATACGGCTGAGCCGTCAGTGGCGCAGACGCTGGAAACCAAAATACAGGAGTCTTCCTCGTTCCTGCAGAAAATCAACATTGTCCCGGTTGATGAGCAGTCCGGCGAGCGTCTGGGGCTGGGTATTGGTTCCAGTATTGCCGGAAATACTGATACCACCCAGAAAGACCGTGAACCCGTTGATCCGACTTACATCGACGGTGAAGGTTACAAGTGCACCCAGACTAACTCTGATACGGCGTTGCCTTATGCGAAGCTGGATTTATGGGCTAAATTCCAGGACTTTCAGACGCGCATCCGTGACGCCATCATTACCCGCCAGGCACTTGACCGCATCATGATCGGCTTCAACGGTGTGAAGCGTGAGAAAACGTCAGACCGCAAGACCTATCCGCTGCTGCAGGATGTGAATATCGGCTGGCTGGAAAAAATCCGCCAGGAGAAGCCCGTTCAGGTTATGGACAAAATCGTGTCCGAAGGCGAGGTGATTTCTCAGACTATCCGTGTCGGCAAAGGCGGCGATTTCCAGAATCTGGACGCGCTGGTTATGGGCGCCGTCAATGAGAAAATTGCGCCGTGGTATCAGGAAGACACGGAGCTGGTTGTTATCGTCGGGCGCCAGTTACTTGCGGATAAATATTTCCCGATCGTCAACCGTGACCAGCCAAACAGCGAAGCGCTGGCGGCAGATCTCATCATCAGCCAGAAGCGTATCGGCAACCTCCCGGCCGTTCGCGCGCCTTTCTTCCCGGCGAATGCCATGCTGATCACCCGTCTGGATAACCTGTCTATTTACTGGCAGGCCGGTACTCGTCGTCGTTCAGTTATCGACAATCCGAAGCGTGACCGCGTGGAGAACTACGAATCCGTTAACGAGGCGTATGTTGTTGAAGATTACGACGGCGCTTGCTTGGTTGAGAACATCGAGTTGTTACCAGAGCAGGCAGACGGCAATCCGGGCGCGGCGCTTACTGCTGAAAATATTCAGACCATCGTTGCTGCAGCAGTGCAGGGCGCGCTTGATGCTCAGAATGCGGGCGGCACTGGCGACGGGGCGTGATAAATGAATCCGTTCCGTGCTCACACTCAGTATGTACAGGCACAGGATGCCGCCCGGCAGGGCGGCAGTAATGCCAGCCTGACGGGCTACAACCAGATGCTGTTACAGCTGACAGAACACCGCAGGCGCCTTAAAACCGTCCAGTCAAATGAGCGCAAGGCTCAGCTCAAACGTGAGTTTCTTCCCGCTTATGCCTCATGGATTGCCGGTTTACTGGATGCTGACGCGTCAGGTCAGGACGACGTGGCGATGTACGTCATGATCTGGCGGATTGATGCCGGAGACTATACCGGCGCGCTGGACATTGCCCGCCATGCCATTAAACACGGCTGGGTCCTGCCGCAGCGATTCAACCGGACCTGCGGGACCGCTGTTGCGGAAGAGTTTGCCGATGCGGCAATGCGCGCTTTTTCTGCCGGTGAATCATTCAGTGCCGCCATTCTTACCCAGGTGCTCGATATCGTTGAAGGTCAGGATATGCCGGATCAGTCCCGCGCCCGACTTCATAAGGCGATGGGCTACGCGCTGCGGGATAACGATCAGGCAGTGGCGGCACTTAACCATCTGAAGCGTGCCCTGCAGCTGGATAACAGTTCTGGCGTCAAAACCGAAATCAACAAGCTTGAAAGCCGATTGCGACAGGCAATGTCGGCTTAACGAATCGTGCCAACGCGCGGGGCGGCACGGGGTGGCGACAGGCTTTATGCCGCGTCAAAACCCCGTCCACCGCCCAACTATTTGGGAGTGCCAGAAATATGCAATTCGTTTCGCCGGAACAGGCCGGGGAAAGTACTCAGGACGTTATTAAAAACACCAGTTTCTGGCCTGATGTCAGGGTTTCAGAGTTCCGCCGTGATATGCGCATGGATGGGAGTGTCACCGATCCGCGCCTGCGTCTGGCGTTGCTGACAGCGATTGCTGAAGTTAACGCCGATCTTTATGAGTTCCGCGAGAAACAATGGGCGCAGGGGTATGCGAGCCTGGCCGACGTCCCTGCAGATGTGATCGACGGCGAAAGCCAGCGGCTCATGCTGTATCGCCGTGCGGTGTTTTGCTGGGCAAAAGCAAACCTGGTTGAGCGCTATCGCGATTTTGACGCAACCGGCGACGGAAGCAAGAAAGCTGAAGATATCGAAACAACCTTAGGCGAGCTGTGGCGCGATGTGCGCTGGGCGGAGTCCCGCCTGCGCGATATGCCGCATATGACGGTGGAGCTGATTTGATGAAAGTGCGTGCGCATCAGTATGACACGGTGGACGCACTCTGCTGGCGCCATTACGGGCGCACGCAGGGAGTCACTGAACAGGTGCTGCAGGCGAATCCGGGGCTGGCTGAATATGGCCCCTTTTTACCGCACGGGCTGCAGGTGGAGCTGCCGGATATCACGGCGTCAACCACTGCGCAGACTGTCCAGTTATGGGACTGAACTATGACGCTTGAACGAATCAGCGCCTTTATCACTTACTGCGTTGCCCTGCTTCTGGCATGGCTCGGCGATTTGTCTCTTAAAGATGTATCGACCATTACCGGTCTTGCGCTGGGGATTATTACTGCAGCGGTGACCTGTTATTTACGCTGGAAAGCCTACCAGCTGCTGCGGGACGGCAGAATATCCAGGGGGGAATATGAGTCCTTCAATCGTTAAGCGTTGCCTGGTTGGCGCGGTGCTGGCGATTGCCGCCACGCTGCCGGGCTTTCAGTCGCTTCATACTTCCGTCGAGGGGCTGAAACTGATTGCTGATTTCGAAGGGTGCCGCCTGCAGCCGTACCAGTGCAGCGCCGGGGTCTGGACTGACGGGATCGGCAATACGTCCGGGGTAGTGCCGGGCAAAACCATAACGGAGCGACAGGCCGCGCAGGGGCTGATTAATAACGTGTTGCTGACGGAAAAAAGGATTGAAGCCTGCCTGCAGGTTAAGCCACCTCAGCATGTTTACGATGCCCTGATCAGTATCGGCTTTAATGTCGGAACGGGGGCAATCTGCCGATCAACAATGGTTTCTTACATCAATCGCCAGCAATGGTGGCAGGCGTGCAACCAGCTCCCTCGCTGGATTTATGTAAATGGTCAAAGGAGTAAAGGGCTGGAAAACAGGCGCGCCCGTGAGCTTGCCTGGTGTCTTAAAGGGGCAGGGGCATGACGCGCGCGCTGGCGGTGATCCTGGCTCTGGTGCTGGCACTGCTGGGCTGGCAGTCATGGCGGCTTAATAATGCCGGTCACACCATCGGGACGCAGGCTGATGCGCTTAAAAATAACAAGCAGGAGCTGGCGAAGAAAAACAGCCAGCTCATCAGCCTGTCCATTCTTACTGAAACCAACAGCCGGGCGCAGATGCAACTTTATGCTGCAGCGGAGGAGACTTCCGCGCTGTTGCGGAGCCGCCAGCGCCGGATCGAGGAGCTAAAACGTGAAAACGAGGATTTACGCCGCTGGGCTGACACTCCTTTGCCTGCTGACATTATCCGGCTGCGGGAGCGCCCGGCCCTCGCCGGAGGTGCAGCTTACCGTGAGTGGTTGTCCAAAAGTGACGCAATGCCGCCTGGACAGGTCAGCGCCGCGCAGTAATGGGGATTTGAACCAGGTGCTGGATGAGACTGAGGCCGCCTGGGCAGTATGTGCCGACAAAGTGGACACGATCATAGCGTGTCAGGAGCGAGACAGTGAACAAGCCGCAGTCCTTACGCAATGCCCTGAATAAATCGGTGGCGTATGTCCGTGACAACCCGGACAAACTGCACCTTTTTGTTGATAACGGTTCGCTGGTCGCAACCGGTGCCCGTTCAATGTCTTGGGAATATCGCTACACCCTGAACGTGGTGATTGAAGACTTTAGCGGCAACCAGAATTTAGTGATGGCGCCCGTATTGCTCTGGTTAATGACCAATCAACCGGACGCTATCAACAACCCGGAGCTGCGCGAAAAACTTTTTACCTTTGACGTCGATATCCTGAGCAACGACCTGTGTGATATCAGCCTCAATCTGCAGCTCACTGAGCGCGTGATTGTCAGCACAGACGGCACCGTATCGAGCGTTGAAGCGGTGCCGGAACCCGACGTACTAGAAGAAATGTGGACGGTGAAACGTGGATGACCTGCAGAGGGTGGATGACTGGCTGGCGGCCCTGCTGGCGAATCTGGAACCGGCAGCCCGCAACCGTATGATGCGACAACTGGCGCAGGAGCTGCGCCGGTCGCAACAGCAAAATATCAGGCTGCAGCGCAATCCAGACGGCACCACCTTTGAGCCGCGCCGGGTGACGGCCAGAAGTAAAAAGGGGCGCATCAAGCGCCAGATGTTCGCCAAATTGCGCACCACTAAATACCTGAAAACCGCAGCCACTGCGGACTCTGCCAGCGTGCAGTTTGATGGGAAAGTCCAGCGCATCGCCCGTGTTCACCATTATGGTCTGCGTGATCGAGTCAGACGCAACGGCCCGGAGGCCCGGTACCCGGCACGCCGTCTTTTGGGCGTGAATGATGAGGTGGAAACCATCACCCGTGACACGCTTTTGCGCTGGCTGTCGGAGTGAAATTTGTGTCACGGACGGCACAAAAACCAACGCTGCCTCCCTTTTCCCTTTGATGGCAACCTTTCGTTATGAACGCACAACTAACCGAAATCATGCGCCTTATCACCAACCTGATCCGCACCGGCACCGTAACCGAAGTGGACCGGGAAAACTGGCTGTGCCGGGTGAAAGTGGGCGAGCTTGAAACCAACTGGATTAACTGGCTGACACTTCGCGCAGGCGGTGCCCGTACATGGTGGTGCCCGTCGCCGGATGAGCAGGTGGTGGTGCTGAGTATGGGCGGCAATCTGGAAACCGCTTTTGCCTTACCTGCGATCTATTCCAACCAGTTCGCGCCGCCGTCGGACTCTGTGGACGGCTGCGTAACGGAATACCCGGACGGTGGCTGGTTTGAATATGAACCCGCGACCGGCCGCTGGCATGTGCGGGGTATCAAATCCATGGTGATCGAGGCTGCAGATAACATAACCCTGAAAACGGGGGAATTTGTGGTGGAAGCAAGCAACACGCGCATAAACAGCGAGGTGGTGATCAATGGTGGCGTCACCCAGGGCGGCGGCGCCATGAGTTCTAACGGGATCGTAGTCGATAAACACGGTCATACCGGCGTTAAGTCCGGCGGCGATACATCAGGAGGCCCGGTATGACGCTGTATATCGGAATGAGTCAGGGCAACGGCAAGACCATTACCGACACGGACCACCTGCGCCAGTCGGTCCGGGATATTCTGCTGACCCCGCAGGGGAGCCGCATTGCCCGCCGGGAATACGGCTCGCTTCTGTCTGAACTGATAGACCAGCCGCAGAACCCGGCGCTGCGCCTGCAGGTAATGTCTGCCGTCTATGTGGCTCTGAGTCGCTGGGAGCCGCGGCTTACCCTGGATTCCATCACCATAAACAGCAGTTTTGATGGTTCGATGGTGGTTGAGCTTACCGGGCAGCGTGATAACGGCGCGCCGGTTTCACTTTCGGTATCAACAGGAGCAGACAATGGCAGTCATTGACCTTTCCCAGCTGCCCGCCCCGCAGATAGTGGATGTGCCGGATTTTGAAATGCTGTTAAACGAACGGAAAGCCGCGTTTATGGCCCTTTATCCGGCAGACGAGCAGGACGCGGTAAGGCGCACGCTTGAGCTGGAGTCTGAACCCGTGACCAAGCTCCTGCAGGAAAATGCGTATCGTGAAATCCTCCTGCGCCAGCGCATTAACGAGGCGGCGCAGGCGGTCATGGTGGCTTATGCAATTGGCGGCGATCTCGATCAGATGGCGGCCAACTACAACGTGAAGCGGCTGACGGTTACACCTGCGGATAACGACGCGGTGCCGCCGGTCGCAGCGGTAATGGAAAGTGATGAGGCGCTGCGCCTGCGTGTTCCTGCTGCATTTGAGGGGCTGTCCGTGGCGGGGCCGACGGCGGCCTATGAGTTTCACGCTAAAAGCGCTGACGGGCGAGTGGCTGACGCCAGCGCAACCAGCCCGGCACCGGCGGAGGTGGTGCTTACCGTGCTGAGCCGTGAGGGCGACGGAACGGCAGCGGCGGATCTGCTGGCAGTGGTTGAACAGGCGCTTAACAGTGAGAACGTGCGGCCGGTTGCTGACCGTCTGACGGTGCGCAGCGCTGAAATCATTCCGTACAGCGTGGATGCGACGATCTTTCTTTACCCGGGGCCAGAAGCTGAGCCGGTGATGGAGGCGGCAAAAGCCAGCCTGCAGAAATATATCGCCAGCCAGACGAGGCTGGGGCGTGATATTCGCCGCAGTGCTATTTATGCCGCGCTGCATGTTGAGGGTGTGCAGCGTGTTGAACTGGCCTCGCCGCTCGCTGATGTGGTGCTGGATAAGACACAAGCCGCTTCATGTACTGAATGGAGCGTAACCAACGGGGGAACGGATGAATAGCCTGCTTCCTCCTGGTTCATCGCCGCTTGAGCGCCGCCTGGCTCAGACCTGCAGCGGAATTTCCGATCTGCAGGTGCCTCTGCGGGATTTATGGAACCCGGCAACATGCCCGGTCAAGTTTCTGCCGTATCTGGCGTGGGCCTTTTCGGTTGATCGCTGGGACGAAGGATGGGCGGAGAGCGTGAAGCGCCGTGTGGTGCAGGATGCGTTCTATATCCATCAGCACAAGGGCACAACCAGCGCGGTGCGGCGTGTGGTGGAGCCGTTCGGCTTTCTGATCCGCATCATTGAATGGTGGCAGACCGGCGAGGCGCCGGGCACGTTTCGCCTGGATATTGGGGTGCAGGACCAGGGCATAACAGAGGAAACCTATCTGGAGCTGGAGCGCCTGATTGGTGACGCCAAACCCTGCAGTCGGCATCTGATCGGCATGTCCATAAATCTGCAGACGAGCGGGCCATATTTTGTGGGAGCTGCCACTTACACCGGCGAAGAAATCGCGATTTACCCGTATATCAACGAAACCATCATTTCCGGTGGCACTGCTTACGAGGGCGGCGCCGTCCATGTTATCGACACAATGAGAGTGAACCCATGAGCGCAAAATTTTATACCCTGCTGACGGATATTGGCGCGGCGAAACTGGCAAGCGCTGCCGCGCTCGGTGTGCCGCTGAAAATTACCCAGATGGCGGTGGGGGATGGCGGCGGCGTGCTTCCAACTCCCAGCGCACAACAGACGAAGCTGGTTTCCGAAAAGCGGCGCGCTGACCTGAACATGCTTTACATCGATCCGCAGAACAGTAGCCAGATTATTGCTGAGCAGGTGATTCCTGAAACGGAGGGCGGTTGGTGGATTCGTGAGGTTGGGCTGTTTGATGAAACGGGCGCGCTGATCGCCGTGGGGAACTGCCCGGAGAGCTATAAGCCGCAGCTGGCAGAGGGAAGCGGCCGCACGCAGACAGTGCGCATGGTACTGATTACCAGCAGCACCGATAACATTACGCTGAAAATTGATCCGTCCGTAGTGCTGGCTACCCGAAAATATGTGGATGACAAGGTGCTGGAACTGAAGGTGTATGTAGATGAGCTGATGGCGGCGCATCTTGCTGCAGCTGATCCGCATACACAGTATGCGCCAAAAGCCAGCCCGACATTTACCGGCACCCCAAAAGCCCCGACTGCAGCTGCTGGTAACAATACCACTCAGCTTGCCACAACTGCGTTTGTGCAGGCGGCTCTGATCGCCCTGGTAAATGGTGCCCCGGCTACGCTGGACACGCTGAAAGAAATTGCTGCGGCTATCAACAACGATCCTAATTTCAGCACCACCATTACTAACGCGCTTGCGCTCAAAGCCCCACTGGCAAGCCCGGCCCTGACCGGAACACCGACGGCGCCCACGGCTGCGCAGACTGTCAACAATACGCAAATTGCCACTACTGCTTTCGTAAAATCAGCTCTGGCTGCGCTTGTTGGCTCATCACCTGCGGCGCTTGATACCCTGAACGAGCTGGCGGCGGCGTTAGGAAACGATCCTAACTTTGCAACCACCATGACAAATGCACTGGCAGGCAAGCAGCCGCTGGATAGCACGCTGACAACTTTGTCTGGAAAGACAGCGGATGGGATTATCGAATACCTTCGTTTGGGGGAAGCGGCAAAAAGAGGGGTTGGTGCTTCGCGGGCAAATTCCAGATATGCGCTGCAAATGCAGGGGGTGCCAATTCCTATGCGAAGTTCTAATGGCATTCAAACCGGCTATATATTCCAGCTCAAATGTTTTCGTGATTTTTACCGGAGGCATTAACTGTGCCGATGCTGGTGCAGTGGGGGCGATTTTTCAACCAGGAGTAATGCCGGAACACGGTTTACAGTAAACGTTCGTTTTTTTAAATTGGGCGAAATTCCCATTAATCGGCGGCATTATTAATGGTGCAGTGGGGACGATTTCCCGTATAAGGTGATATTTTTCCCGTGCCTCCTGGGCCTGCTTCGGCGTATATTCAAGCGCAGGCGTGAGGGCATCCGATTATGATTATGTGCCAATTTATAGAACGTTAAGGCAAACTGTTTCAATCGGCTACCCAACGAAATCGGGTGTTCACGCTCAGTTCTTCCTTGACGATACTCTGCCTCGGTAATTCCCGTATGTTTACGTGGTTTGCAATAGGGTTTTAATTTAATCCTGTATCACACCCGACTGTATAAAAATAAAGCCCTTACGGGCTTTATTTCACTCAGGCCAATTTTTTACTACGTAACCGTTGTTTACTGCCTCAATGAGAATCCATTGAGGTATCGCAGGCAACGCTATGTCAGGCCATCCCTCACTCTCAGGCCAAACTTTAAACTTTTGCCTTACATCCAAAAGTTCCGCTTGCTGCTCAGAGGTTAATAAAACATTGTTGATAGTGTAATCAGAAACAAGCATTCGATTCCCACTGACGATGAATTCATCGCGCAAAGCACGGGCGCGTGCCTGGATTTGTTCCGGAGTTTCTTCCACAATGGGAATGTCAATCCAGATCGGAAAACCATCAGATCCAATGCCACGCAATTTCCCTTCAGGTGGCGTCGCGGAAAATTGGCTAAAAACACTATCCTCCACTTCGATTAAATCATTAGGAAGACTACCTGCATTTACATAAGACTCCTTTAAAGCTACGGGGTAAAAAGCATTATTTGCAGGGCTAAACCAATAGTTCATAACGCACTCCTTAGTTTGCTTTCAGATCGTAAGTGCGGTTTCGTAAAATAATTATCTAGCTACTTTGTGTGAGTAATAACACAATACTTTGAGGTCAGTAGCCGACAGCGAACCAGTAAACGCTACGCTCAAAAGGTTGCTGGACGCCGTTCACTGTTCTGGCGCACAAGGCAAACGCACTGGTTTTATCCCTGATAAATCCATTAGTCATAGTTACCATGCTCACATCAGCGGAATCAGTTGTGTGGGCCATAGCGACCAGGCATAAACCACCTACGGGAAATGCGATTGGGAATTTAAAAAAATAATTACTCGCACCGGTTAAAAGCCCCCACTGCAACAGCATTTTTTTGCCTCCAGAAACGGGAATATATAGCCAGCCATTAGCACCGATCTGTGCAGTGGCCGCCTCCATTTTTGCCGCTTCTCCCAAACGAACGTTTAAAACCGATGGCTGTAAACCGTGTTCCGTACATTACTCCTTTGATGTTTTAATTACCGATTTGCGGGAATTTGACACCACCGATGATTTTGTACGTCGGTGCTTCTGGCACAGTTGGGTCTACCCATATGGCCGCGATATAAATCAGTAACACATTTGAGGGAAACGCTATCGGGTAAAAAACCTCAGGCGTTCCTGCAGGGTCCGTGCTATAAACATCAAATGATTAACCCCTGGACAATATCGCATAGGAATTTGAACCCCCTGCAAAATTTGCAGCAAAAAGCCCCATATCCGGTATCTGCTTGCAGCACCAACCCCCCTTTTTGCCGCTTCCCCCAAACGAACGTTATTTACCGATGGCTATAATCATAGTCCCGTACTTTCCTGCCTTTGATGTTTTAATTTTTGCGAGCGTTCGATCACCACCGATGATTTTGTACGTCGGTGCTTCTGTCTGCGTTGGGTCTACCCATATGGCGGATATAGCCAGTAACGAATAAGGGAATGCTATCGGATAAACCGCAGGCGTTCCCTCTACGTCCGTGCTGTAAACATCAACCGAAAACACCTGGACAATATGGCCGCTAGGTAATTTGAACCATCGCAGATCAGATGTGAATGCAGTCATATCCGGTATCTGATTTGCACCGGTTCCAACAGCCCTTTTCGCCGCTTCCCCCAAACGAAGGTTTTTTATCCACCACGGTCATGATTGTCCGTGTTGGCCATTCTCTGCAGTACAGTCAGAAATGACCATGCTCAATAAAATGGTGGCATCATTCACCACTTTTTATGGGCGAAAAATCATGCAAATCGGTTACGTGAGGGTGTCAACAAATGACCAAAACACAGCTTTACAACGAAATGCGCTTGAGTGCGCAGGATGTGAGCTGATATTTGAGGACAAAATGAGTGGAAAAACCTCAGATCGGCCAGGGCTAAAAAAGGTCCTGCGCACACTCTCAGAAGGTGACACGCTGGTAGTCTGGAAGCTAGACAGATTAGGCAGGAGCATGCGACATCTTGTTACGCTAATCGAAGACCTGCGCGGGAGAGGGGTAAATTTCCGCAGCCTGACCGATAGCATTGACACATCAACTCCTATGGGGCGTTTCTTTTTCCATGTTATGGGAGCCCTTGCTGAAATGGAACGTGAGCTAATCGTTGAGCGCACCCGAGCCGGATTAGCAGCGGCCAGGCAACAAGGGCGTATCGGCGGCAGGCGACCAAAACTCACAGCGGAACAATGGGCGCAGGCGGGGAGACTGCTGGAAGCAGGAGAGTCGCGGCAACGTGTCGCATTAATTTTTGATGTGGGTATGTCTACACTCTACCGGAAATTCCCTGCGGCATTGTATGGATAACAGGACAATGCAGCGAAGCTGTCTACAAAGTTGATTCACTTCACCATAGGGCGAAACCTAAACACCGGAGGGTTCGCCGTATGGCTCAGGATTATCACCACGGTGTGCGTGTCGTTGAGGTCAACGATGGCACCCGCCCTATTTCAACAGTAAGCACGGCAATTGTCGGTATGGTCTGTACCGGCGATGATGCAGATGCGTCCGTGTTCCCCCTCAATAAACCGGTCCTGCTTACCGACGTGCTGACCGCCAGCGGTAAAGCAGGCGAGTCCGGCACGCTGGCCCGCTCGCTGGATGCAATTGCCGACCAGGCTAAACCCGTGACCGTCGTTGTGCGCGTTGCACAGGGTGAAACCGAAGCGGAAACAACCTCCAACATTATCGGCGGCGTGACAGCCGACGGTAAAAAAACGGGGATGAAAGCGCTGTTATCTGCGCAGTCCCAGCTCGGCGTTAAGCCGCGCATTCTTGGCGTGCCGGGGCACGACACACAGGCAGTTGCCACTGAGCTGCTGAGCGTGGCGCAGAGTCTGCGCGGGTTCGCCTATCTGTCAGCCTACGGCTGCAAAACGGTAGAGGAGGCCATTGCCTACCGCGCTAATTTCAGCCAGCGCGAGGGGATGCTGATCTGGCCTGATTTCATCAGTTTTGACACCGTGCTGAATGCTGACGCAACGGCTTATGCCTCAGCCCGTGCGCTTGGCCTGCGTGCCAAAATTGACGAACAGACCGGCTGGCACAAATCCCTGTCCAACGTGGGCGTGAATGGCGTCACCGGCATTTCTGCTGATGTGTTCTGGGATTTGCAGGACCCGGCAACCGATGCGGGGCTGCTGAACCAGAACGATGTCACCACGCTGATCCGCAAAGACGGTTTCCGCTTCTGGGGCTCCCGCTGCCTCAGTGACGATCCTCTGTTTGCCTTTGAAAACTACACCCGCACCGCGCAGGTACTGGCTGACACCATCGCCGAAGCGCACATGTGGGCGGTGGATGGTGTGCTTAACCCGTCACTGGCCCGCGACATTATCGAAGGTATTCGCGCCAAATTGCGCAACCTGAAAACGCAGGGCTACATCATCGGCGCCGACTGCTGGCTGGATGAGTCCGTAAACGATAAAGATTCCCTGAAAGCCGGGAAGCTCACTATCGATTACGACTATACGCCGGTACCACCTCTGGAAAACCTGATGCTGCGCCAGCGCATCACCGATCAGTATCTGCTGGATTTCTCCAGCCAGGTCAGCGCGTAAGGGGACAATATGGCTTTACCACGCAAGTTAAAACACCTGAACCTGTTTAACGACGGGAATAACTATCAGGGGATCGTTGAGTCCCTGACCCTGCCTAAATTCGGCCGCAAGTTTGAAAAGTATCGCGGCGGCGGTATGCCCGGTTCGGCTGATGTTGATCTGGGGCTGGATGATGGGGCGCTGGACACGGAATTTTCAATCGGTGGTACCGAACTGCTGTTATTCAAGCAGATGGGTAAAGCCACCGTTGACGGCATCCAGCTGCGTTTCACCGGCTCCATTCAGCGTGATGATACCGGCGAAGTGCAGGCCGTTGAGCTGGTTGTGCGTGGGCGACATAAAGAAGTCGATTCCGGCGAATGGAAAACCGGCGAGAGCAACACCACAAAAGTCAGCAGCACCAACAGCTACGCGAAGCTGACCATTAACGGCGAGGTGCTCTATGAGGTTGATGTGATCAACATGATTGAAATCGTTGATGGCGTGGACCTGATGGAAGAACACCGCAACGCCCTGGGCCTCTGATCTACTTTAAAGGCGCGGGCAGCCGCGCCAGTACCTTATTAACAGGAAATGACAATGAGCGAACAACAGACTGAAAAAACCGTACAGCTGGACACCCCAATCAAACGCGGTAAAACCGAAATTGCCGAAATTGTGCTGCGCAAGCCGCAGTCCGGCGCGCTGCGTGGCACCCGTCTGCAGGCGATCATGGATATGGACGTCGGCGCGATGATGACGATTATTCCCCGCATCTCCACGCCCGCGCTGACCGCTCAGGAAATGGCTGAAATGGACCCAGCCGATCTCACCGCGCTGTCGGTTGAGGTGGTCACTTTTTTGTTGAAGAAATCGGTGCTTGCCGGTTTGCCGACAGCCTGACGGTAGAAGACCTGGTGGCTGATATCGCCACCATTTTTCACTGGCCGCCGTCCGTCACTGACGTTATGCCGCTGACCGAAGTGCTGGAGTGGCGGCATAAAGCGATTCAGAGAAGCGGGGCCAGCGATGAGTGACACTAACCTGCGTTTGCAGGTAATTCTAAATGCGGTTGATAAGCTCACCCGCCCATTCCGATCAGCGCAGGCCAGCTCCAAAGAACTGGCTACCGCCATTCAGCAAAGCCGCGCAAGATTAAAAGAACTGGACGCCCAGGCGGGCCGTATTGACGGTTTCCGCAAGGCAAGCGCGCAGCTGGCCGTCACCGGCAACAGTCTTAAAGCCGCACGCGAAGAAGCGGCGAAGCTTGCCACGCAGTTCTCGGCAACTAACCGCCCGACGGCGGCGCAGGCTCGTCTGCTTGAGCAGGCAAAAAACCGCGTTAACGAGCTGCAAAGCAAATACAACGGCCTGCGTCAGTCTGTGCAGCGTCAGCGTCTTGCGCTCAATGAGGCCGGGCTGGACACCAAAAAGCTGAGCAGTGCGCAGCGGGAGCTGCGGCAGAATGCCGACGAAACCCGGCAGGCGCTGGACCGACAGCAGAAATCCCTTAAACGCCTGGGCGAGCAGCAGGCCCGTATGGACGCCGTCCGCGATCAGTATTCGCGGCGCCTTGAGGTGCGGGATCGTATTGCGGGCGCCGGAGCAACGACTACTGCCGCCGGGCTGGCGATGGGCGCGCCGGTGATGGCTGCCGTTAAAAGCTATGCCAGCATGGAAGATGCGATGAAAGGCGTGGCAAAGCAGGTTAACGGGCTGCGGGACGACAACGGCAACCGCACAAAACAGTTTTATGACATGCAGGATGCCATCAAGGCCGCCAGTGAACAGCTGCCGATGGAGAATGGCGCCATCGACTATGCCGCGCTGGTTGAAGGTGGCGCCCGCATGGGCGTGACAAACCAGAACGATTCTTACGAAGAACAGAAGCGTGACCTGCTGGCCTTTGCATCAACTGCTGCAAAGGCCGCAACGGCATTCGAGCTGCCCGCTGATGAGCTGGCGGAGGGGCTGGGGAAAATCGCGCAGCTCTATAAAGTGCCGACCCGCAATATTGAACAGCTTGGCGATGCCCTGAACTACCTGGACGATAACGCCATGTCTAAGGGCGGCGATATCATCAATGTGCTGCAGCGCATGGGCGGCGTGGCTGACCGGCTTGATTTCCGCAAGGCGGCCGCGCTGGGTTCCACCTTCCTGTCTCTGGGCGCCGCGCCTGAAATTGCCGCCAGCGCATCAAATGCGATGGTGCGCGAACTGTCGATTGCAACCATGCAGAGCAAGCGGTTCATGGAAGGTATGGATCTGCTGAAACTCAATCCAGAAGAGATTGAAAAGCAGATGACAAAGGACGCAATGGGGACCATTCAGCGTGTGCTGGAGAAGGTCAACAAACTGCCGCAGGACAAGCGCCTGTCCGCCATGACGATGATATTTGGCAAGGAGTTTGGCGACGATGCGGCGAAGCTGGCAAACAACCTGCCGGAGCTGCAGCGACAGCTGAAACTTACTTCAGGCACTGAGGCTAACGGCTCCATGCAGAAAGAATCCGATATCAATAAGGATTCACTTTCCGCGCAGTGGTTGCTTGTTAAAACGGGCGCGCAGAACGCTTTCAGTAGCCTGGGTGAAACCCTGCGCCAGCCGCTGATGGATATCATGGGGTACGTCAAAAGCGTTACCGGGGCACTGCGTCGATGGGTTGAGGCTAACCCGCAGCTGGCGGGCACGCTGATGAAAGTGGCGGCTGCCACTGCTGCGATCACCGTTGTACTCGGCACACTGGCGGTGGCCGTGGCTGCCGTGCTGGGGCCACTGGCGGTGATCCGTTTGGGCCTGTCCGTGCTGGGTGTAAAAACACTCCCCTCCGTGATGTCCGCAGTGACCCGCACCGGCGGTGCGCTGTCCTGGCTGGCAAATGCGCCGCTTTCCCTGTTGCGCCGTGGCATGGCGGCATCCGGTAGCAGCACCGGATTGCTGACTACTCCCCTTAACTCCCTGCGACGTTCTGCCGGGCTGGCTGGCAATGCGCTGAAAGCGCTGGCCGGTGCACCGCTTGCTGTCCTTCGCGGCGGAATGTCTGGTATTCGCAACATTATCGGCATGGTAATGAATCCGCTGGCCGCGTTGCGCGGGGGGTTATCCGCAGCGGGTGGCGTGCTGCGTTTTCTGGCGTCCGGCCCGCTGGCCCTCCTTCGCGTTGCGCTGTACGGGATTTCTGGATTGCTGGGCGCCCTGCTTAGTCCAATAGGGCTCGTTGTGGCGGCGCTGGCTGGCGTGGCGCTGGTTGTCTGGAAATACTGGCAGCCGATAAGCGCATTTTTAGGCGGAGTGGTTGAAGGATTCCAAGCTGCAGCTGCGCCTGTCAGTGCGGCGTTTGAGCCACTGCAGCCTGTTTTCCAGTGGATAGGTGACAAGGTCCAGGCATTGTGGGGCTGGTTTACTGATCTGCTGACGCCGGTTAAATCCACCTCTGCAGAGCTGCAAAGCGCGGCGTCGATGGGGCGGCAGTTTGGGGAGGCGCTGGCGGCAGGGCTGAACATGGTCATGCACCCGCTGGATTCGCTTAAATCGGGCGTGTCCTGGCTGCTTGAAAAACTTGGCATTGTCAGCAAGGAAGCGGCCAAAGCGAAGCTTCCTGAGCAGGTCACGCGGCAGCAACCAGCCACGGTAAACACAGACGGTAAAGTGGTGCTGCCGCCTGGCGGATTCCCGCCGATGGGTTTTGCTGGCATGTACGACAGCGGCGGTACCATTCCGCGCGGCCAGTTCGGCATCGTGGGTGAGAATGGCCCAGAGATCGTAAACGGGCCCGCCAATGTCACCGGCAGGAAACGGACTGCTGATCTGGCGAGGGTGGCGGCAACGCTCAATCCTTCCCGGACGGAACCGGCCAGCGCTAAACAATATCCTGAACGCGCGATAGTTCTGCCGCCTGATAGTGTGAACGGTCCGGCAAATCTTCCGGTAATCAATCGTACTACTGAGCTGGTGAAACTGGCGGCAACGGTAAGCCCGGTTCGTGATGTAACAGCCAGCCCGGAGCAACGGCCTGAAAGCAGGTTGATGCTGCCGCCTGAGATTGTTAACGCCCCGGTAAATCGTCCTGGTCGGGATCGTGCTGCGGAGCTGGCTGATATCGCTGCGGCTGTCATGCCAGCACCGGCCATTACGGAAATCACGGATAACAGGGCTGACCCGATGGCTATGCGCCAGAAGGTGTTCGCTTCCGTGGTCGCTGGCGTAATGGGCCTGGCGGCTGCCCCGGCAGAAGCCGCGCCAATTCATCCGTACAGTGTACCTGTCAGGACGCAACCGGCGCCGTCGGCGAAGGCAGAAAGACCGCCGCAGGTCATTAAGTACGAGATAAGCGCGCCAATTCATATTGTCGCCCAGCCAGGGCAAAGCGCGCAGGATATCGCCCGAGAGGTGGCCCGGCAGCTTGATGAGCGAGAGCGCAGGGCCAGGGCAAAAACACGCAGTAATTTCAGTGATCGAGGGGGTTACGAATAATGATGATGGTGCTGGGGTTGTACGTATTCATGCTGCGAACCGTACCCTATCAGGAGCTGCAGTATCAGCGCAGCTGGCGGCACGCAGCTAACAGCCGGGTAAACCGGCGCCCGACAACGCAGTTTCTTGGGCCGGATAACGATTCGCTTACGCTGTCCGGCGTCCTGCTGCCGGAGATTACCGGCGGCAGGTTGTCTTTGCTGGCGCTGGAGCAGATGGCGGAGCTGGGGAAAGCCTGGCCCTTGATTGAGGGGAGCGGGACGATTTACGGCATGTTTGTGATCGAGAGTCTGAGCCAGACAAAAACAGAATTTTTTGAGAGCGGTATGCCCCGGCGCATCGAATTTTCGCTGAGCCTGAAACGGGTGGATGAATCGCTGTCTGATATGTTTGGCAGCCTCAGCGATCAGCTCAGTAATTTGCAGGACTCCGCCACCTCTGCGATAGGCAATATGAAAAATACGGTTGGGGGGTTACTGCTGTGAATTTCAGCTCTGATCTCCTGAACCTGAACAGCAAAACCCCCGGTTTCAGCATCACCATTGAAGGTAAAGATGTGACTACCGTGCTGGATGCGCGCCTGATGAGTCTGACGCTGACGGATAACCGGGGCTTTGAAGCGGACCAGCTTGATCTGGAACTGGACGACTCGGACGGGCAAATCGTTCTACCGCGTCGGGGGGCCATTATTCAGTTTGCGCTGGGGTGGAAAGGTCAGCCGCTTTTTCCGAAAGGGGGGTTTACTGTCGATGAGATTGAGCACAGCGGCGCGCCTGACCGTCTCACAATCCGCGCGCGTAGTGCAGATTTCCGTGAAACCCTGAATACGCGGCGTGAAAAGTCCTGGCACCAGACAACGGTGGGCGATGTTGTGAAGGAAATCGCGGGCAGGCATAAATTAAAGATGGCGCTGGGAAAGGACCTGATGGACAAGCCTGTGGAACATCTTGACCAGACCAACGAGAGCGATGCGAGTTTCCTGATGAAGCTGGCGCGACAGTATGGGGCGATAGCCTCAGTTAAGGACGGAAATTTGTTGTTTATCCGCCAGGGGCAGGGCAGAACGGCAAGCGGTAAGCCGCTGCCGGTTATCACCATCACCCGCCAGGCTGGTGACGGTCATCGTTTTACCCTAGCCGATCGCGATGCCTATACGGGGGTAATTGCCAGCTGGCTCCATACCCGTGAGCCAAAGAAAAAAGAGACAGCAAAGGTTAAGCGCCGTCGAAAGAAAACCACCGCGGCAAAGGAGCCGGAAGCAAAACAGGGAGATTACTTGGTTGGGACGGATGAAAACGTGCTGGTACTCAACAGAACTTATGCAAACCGCAGCAATGCAGAGCGAGCGGCAAAGATGCAGTGGGAGCGCCTGCAGCGCGGGGTAGCAACATTCTCCCTGCAGCTCGCAGAGGGAAGGGCTGATCTGTATACCGAAATGCCGGTGAAGGTGAGCGGCTTTAAACAGCCCATTGATGATGCCGAATGGACCATTACCACCCTGACGCATAGTGTCAGTGCAGATAATGGTTTCACTACGACTCTGGAGCTTGAAGTTAAGATTGATGATCTTGAAATGGAGTAGCGGGTTCTCAAAATTGAATAATGATGTATCATTATTGTGATTTTGGCAAAAGTGGTGGGATAACCGGAATGATGAATTGTCCAGAGTGCGGCCAGGCAGCTCATACAAGAAGCAGTTTTCAGGTATCAGCAACAACCAAAGAACGTTACAACCAGTGCCAAAATATCAACTGCGGTTGTACTTTTGTCACGCACGAAACATTTGTTAGGCATATCATAAAGCCTAATGTGATTTCTTCTGCGCCCCCACATCCGGGAAAAGATGGGCAAGGGCACATGAATTTTTAAAAAGAACCCGCTTTCAAAGCGGGTTTTTTTTGTCGCCAGTCCAAAAGCCTGTCGCCATTTTGCCGCCATTGGAATAGAAAAAGGGGCTACGTTTTCACGTAACCCCTTGTTTTATTTGGTGGAGCTGGCGGGAGTTGAACCCGCGTCCGAAATTTCTACATCCTCGGTACTACATGCTTAGTCAGTCTTTACATTCGCCTGGCACCTGCGGACAGACACGCCACTACCAGACTAGCCTGATTAGTTTTAACACTTCAGCCCCAGGCAGGACATCCATGCGATCTCTTTTGGGTTTGACCTCTCTTGATCCCCGTCCTAAGAGCGGAGGCTAGGGAGAGAGGGCTCTTAGCAGGTTATTAAGCTGCTAAAGCGTAGTTTTCGTCGTTTGCGACTATTTTTTTGCGGCTTTTTACGAGGCAAACCGCCCCTCGGCATGCACCTTGGGTTTCGCAAATCCCGTCGAATCCAGAATCAGCCCCAATGTGTTGAACCCAGTATACCAGAACTGGCATCAGTGATGCCAGCGTGGAACGATAAGTTCTTAAATCAGTGTGAAAAGTACAAAATTCAGGCAGAAATTAACGGCCTGCGTGCTTCATGATACGCGCTTTGTCGACCTGCCATTCACGGTCTTTCACGTCATCACGTTTGTCATGCTGTTTTTTACCCTTCGCCACGCCGATTTTCACTTTGCACCAGGCATTTTTCCAGTACAGAGACAGGGCGACGACGGTGTAACCTTCGCGGTTAATGCGGCCAAAAAGTGAAGCCAGTTCGCGCTGATTGAGCAGCAGTTTACGCGTGCGCGTCGGGTCGCAAACGTAGTGTGAAGAGGCGACGGCCAGCGGTGTAAAGTTTGCGCCAAACAGGAAGGCTTCGCCATCAATCAGAATAACATAGCTGTCGCTGATGTTGGCTTTACCTGCGCGCAGGGATTTGACTTCCCAGCCCTGCAACGCAAGGCCAGCTTCGAATTCTTCTTCAATGAAGTACTCATGGCGGGCACGCTTGTTCAGCGCAATGGTTGCCGAGCCAGGTTTATGTGCTTTTTTCTTCGTCATAAGTGTCGTGAAGCCATAGGTAATCTGAGTTCAAAAAGTAACCTCATTGCGATTGCATCCTGTGAGGTCCAGCGCGGTATCTTAGCACGAGATAAGGCTTAGCGTTTTTTTAACAGGGGATAAATGTTATTATTTGTCCGTTGTGTGACCATGGAAAATGCTATGCCTCAGATTAGCCGTACTGCGCTTGTGCCTTACAGCGTGGAACAAATGTACCAGTTAGTGAATGACGTCCAGTCCTATCCGCAGTTTATTCCGGGATGTACCGGTAGTCGGGTGCTGGATGCTGGCCCGACGCAGATGACTGCCGCCGTGGATGTGTCGAAAGCGGGGATCAGCAAAACGTTCACGACCCGTAATACGCTGACCAACAATCAAAGTATTTTGATGCAACTGGTGGATGGGCCGTTCAAAACCCTGATGGGTGGCTGGAAGTTTACGCCACTGAGCGCTGATGCTTGCCGCATCGAGTTTCATCTGGATTTCGAGTTTACCAATAAGCTGATTGAACTGGCGTTTGGCCGCATCTTCAAAGAGCTGGCCTCCAATATGGTTCAGGCATTCACCGTGCGCGCTAAAGAGGTTTACAGTGTCGCCTAAAATCACGGTGGAAGTGGCTTACGCCCTGCCGGAAAAACAATACCTGCAGCAGGTGAAGCTGGACGAGGGGGGCACCGTTGAAGAAGCGATTCGTGCCTCTGGTCTGCTGGAACTGCGCAGCGATATTGATCTGTCGAAGAATAAAGTCGGTATCTACAGTCGTCCGGTTAAGCTGATGGATGTTTTGAGTGATGGCGATCGCGTTGAGATTTATCGACCACTGATTGCCGATCCGAAAGAGCTGCGCCGTCAGCGTGCGGAGAAGGCCGGGAAGTAGGGCGAAGCGACGTTAAGATACAAAAAAGGTGCTCAGTGAGCACCTTTTTGCATTTCTGAGACCTTACTGTTTGGTAAGCGCCGGTTTGTTATCAATGTTAGTTAACACACCGCTGCTGTTGAAGGTCAGGGTCAGCGTCTGCTGTGTAACACCTTCATGACCAGGCTGCTGGCGGAAGACATAGAACCAGGTATTAGTGCCGAACGGATCGGACATCATCGGGGTTCCCAGTGCATAAGCGACCTGCTGTTGTGTCATCCCGACACGAACTTTAGACACATCGTTAGGTGTGAGGTAGTTCCCCTGGTTGATGTCAGGACGGTAAACCACTCGCTCCAGAGTGGAACAACCTGCGGTCAACATCAGAAGAACCGCTGCGACAGCGGTCAGCGTTTTACAGCGCATAGTGATTTGATTCCTTTTCGGGCCCGAGCAATACGCGGCTCATATGTTATATGCCGATGATAATAGACCTTGCCCCACTTTGAAACCGGTCTGACGGCGTTTTTGTTGTTCTGTATGACCCTGAGATCCCGAAAAAGTTTATGCAGCCAGCAGTTCTTTCGCATTCGCCAGCGTATTGCGCGTCACTTCACTACCGCCAAGCAGACGTGCCAGCTCCTGCAGGCGCGCCTTTTTATCCAGCGGGTGCATATGCGTTTCCGTCATTTCACCGTCGGTTTCTTTGCAGACATAGAAATGGTGATGCCCACAACCGGCTACCTGCGGCAGGTGGGTGACACACATGACCTGAGTGGATTCACCTAACTGACGTAATAATTTGCCAACGACGGCGGCGGTCGGGCCGCTGATCCCCACGTCCACTTCATCGAAGATCAGCGCCGGGGTTTCCATTTTACGCGCCGTGATCACTTGAATTGCCAGAGCGATGCGCGAGAGTTCCCCACCAGAGGCGACCTTGGAAATGGCCTGTAAAGGCTGGCCTGGGTTGGTGGTCACACGAAATTCAATGCGGTCTGCCCCTTCGGCGGTGAGATGATTGACTTCAAATTTCACGTCGATGGTGAAGACACCGTGTGGCATAGACAGCGCATGCATGCTGTCCGTGATGTGCTGACCCAACTCCTGAGCATAATGTTGGCGAACATCGTGAAGCTGCTTCGCCGTGGCCAACGCCTGTTGATGATGGACATTCACCGCCAGGGACAGCGTTTCCAGCGAGTCGGCCTGATCTTCGAGCTGCTGCTGTTCATCCAGCAACGACTGGTGATAGTTCGGCAGCTCTTCTGGTGTGACGTAATGTTTACGTGCCAGGGAGATCTGCCGGGAGATGCGCTGCTCCAGCTCGAATAAGCGGTTAGGGTCGAGATCCAGGCGCTCACAATAGTGACGCAATTCTTCACCGGCTTCTGAAATTTGAATCGCCGCCTCTTCCAGCATGTCGAGCACGCCAGACAACTTGCTGTCGAGACCGACCAGTTCGGTAACCTGTTGGCGCACGGTGTAGAGCTGGCTCTGCAGGTTGGTATCTTCGCCATCAGCCAGCAGATTCAGCGCTTGCTGGCTGGTCGAGATTAAATGCCCGCTGTTGGCGAGCCGTTTGTACTCTTCGTCGATCTGCTCAAACTCACCCGGCTGTGGGTTGAATTCGTTGAGTTCCTTCAACTGATAGTTCAGCAGTTCGGCGCGCGCCGCGCGCTCCTGACTTTGCTGCTGATGCTGTGCCAGTTCGCGGCAGCTTTGATGCCACTGACGATAGTGTTCAGCCATCAACTGAGTGAGCGCGTACTCACCGGCATAGCCATCTAGCAGGGCTTTTTGCTGTTCAGGTTTAATGAGCTGCTGATGCGCGTGCTGGCCATGAATTTGAATCAATAGCTGGCCCAGCTCACGCAGCTGAGAAAGGGGAACCGCAGTCCCGTTGATAAAGCCGCGAGAGCGGCCATCGCTGCTGATGACGCGGCGAAGTAAACACTCACGTCCATCTTCGAGTTGATTGACTTCAAGCCAGCGCAGCGCGGCAGGAGTATCTTTTAAGGAAAAGCGCGCGCAGAGATCGGCGCGGCTAGCGCCGGTGCGCACGATGTCGCCTTCTGCGCGACCGCCGAGACACAAGCCGAGCGCATCAATGGCAATAGATTTACCTGCACCGGTTTCACCGGTAATGGCCGTCATTCCGCTCTGGAAGTCGATCTCAAGCTCACGAACAATGGCAAAGTTGCTGATGGTCAGTTGTGCCAGCATAATTGTTTTCCTGTATGAAAAACCATAACTGTGTTTTCATACAGTATAAACTGGTTTTTTATCCAGTAAAGTGCTGGATGCAAATTTAGAACAATTTTTTTGACCAGCCGAGCTTAGAACTTAATGTGTTGAAATAGCTGTAGTCTTTCGGATGTATCAGATTCAGGTGGTAGTCACAGCGGCGAATTAACACGTCTTCGCCTTCCTGTATCGGTAACGCAATCTGGCTGTCGCAGCTGATTTCGAGATCATTGCGGCGGTGCGAGAAGCGCAGGCGGATGGTGCTGCTGCTGTTGATAACCAGTGGGCGGGCCGAAAGGGTATGCGGGAACATCGGCACCAGAGTGATGGCATCCAGCGAGGGGGTCAGAATAGGCCCGCCAGCGGAGAGGGAATAGGCGGTCGAGCCGGTTGGCGTCGAGATGATTAGCCCGTCTGAGCGCTGGGAGAAAGCGAAGACTTCATCGATATAGACTTCGAATTCAATCATATGGGCGACTTTTCCTGGATGCAGGACCACTTCGTTGATGGCCGTGCTGATCCGTTTCTGGCAGTCCTGCTGGCATACCTGCGCTTCAAGCAAAAAGCGTTTTTCGCTGATGTAATGGCCGTCCAGAACGTCGGCTAACTGCTGATGGGCGTTGTCGGGGTCGAGGTCGGTCAGGAAGCCCAGGTTACCGCGGTTGATACCAATAACTTTAATATCGTAGCGTGCAAGAGTGCGAGCCGCGCCGAGCATGTTGCCGTCACCGCCGACGACTACGGCCAGATCCGCCTGCTGGCCAATCTCCGCCAGCGTGCCGGTCTTTACATTTTTGAGCTGCAATTCCTGCGCAATTTGCTGCTCCACCATCACTTCGTAGCCTTTTGCGCACAGCCAGCGATACAACATTTCATGTGTCGTCAGCGCCGTAGGGTGACGTGGATGTCCGACAATCCCAATACACTTGAAATGATTATTCATTTTCTGGAGGTCCTTGTGCCGATTGATGGTGACAATATGCTTTGTTCCCTTGAATCCCGGAAACTGATCCCCATAATAAGCGAAGTTAGCGAGATGAATGCAGAAAAACGCGGAGAAATTCATGAGTAGTAAAGAACAGAAAACGCCTGAGGGGCAAGCCCCGGAAGAAATTATCATGGAACAGCACGAAGAAGTTGAGGCTGTAGAGCCGGATGCTTCTGCTGAGCAGGTGGATCCGCGCGATGAAAAAATTGCGAATCTGGAAGCTCAGTTAACTGAAGCCCAGAATCGTGAGCGCGAAAGCGTGCTGCGTATCAAAGCGGAAATGGAAAACCTGCGTCGCCGTACCGAGCTGGACGTGGAAAAGGCGCATAAGTTCGCGCTGGAGAAATTCGTCAACGAGCTGCTGCCGGTGATTGATAGCCTGGATCGTGCGCTGGAAGTGGCTGATAAAGCTAACCCGGACATGGCGGCGATGGTCGAAGGCCTTGAGCTGACGCTGAAATCCATGCTCGACGTGGTGCGTAAGTTCGGTGTTGAAGTGGTTGCGGATACCAACGTAGCGCTGGACCCTAACGTCCACCAGGCGATTGCGATGGTTGAATCTGAAGATGTAACTGCTGGCAACGTGCTGGCTGTGATGCAGAAAGGCTATACGCTGAACGGTCGTACTATTCGTGCCGCGATGGTTACTGTCGCGAAAGCGAAGGCGTAATTTGCCTCTGTAGTGCCGGGTGGTGGCATTGCCTCACCCGGCCTACACACTAGCGCTCGGCTACGCTATCCCGCAGTGGTTTGACCGGGATAACTTTCACCTGTTTGATCATATTGTCCTGCACGTCCAGGATATCAATATCGTACTGGCTGATGCGCACACGGGTGCCGGATGCCGGGATCTCTTCCAGTGCTTCCAGAATCATACCGTTAATGGTGCGAGCGTCGTCTTCCGGCAGATGCCAGTTAAAGGCTTTGTTGAGTTCACGCACGTTGGCGCTGCCGTCGATCAGCACCGAACCGTCGTTTTGCGGCGTGACCTCTTCGGCGAGCGATGGCGACATTGACGTCGTAAAATCGCCAACGATCTCTTCCAGAATATCTTCGACCGTCACCAGCCCCTGGATATCGCCATACTCGTTGACCACCAGGCCCACTTTCTTTTTATTACGCTGGAATTTCACCAGCTGCGTACTCAGCGGCGTGCCTTCTGGAATGATATAGAGTTCATCGGCGGCGCGGAGCATCACCTCTTTAGTGAACTCTTTTTTCTCGGTCATCAGGCGATAGGCTTCGCGCACGCGCAGCATGCTGATGGCGTCATCCAGTGAATCACGGTACAGCACGATGCGGCCATGGGGAGAGTGGGTCAGCTGGCGGACGATGGCTTTCCAGTCGTCGTTAATGTCGATACCCACGATTTCATTGCGCGGCACCATGATGTCGTCAACGCTCACTTTCTCCAGATCCAGCACCGACAGCAGCATGTCCTGATTCCGACGCGAAATCTGCGAGCGGGATTCATGGACGATGGTGCGCAACTCGTCTTTGCTCAGTGCGCTGCTGATCACCACGTCGGCTTTTATACCGACCATGCGCATCAGCAGGCGGGTAACCATGTTGAGCAGCCAGACCAGAGGCATCATCAGGATTAGCAGCGGGCCGAGCAGGAAGCTGCTCGGATAGGCGACTTTCTCCGGGTAGAGGGCGGCGATGGTTTTCGGCAGGACTTCAGCAAATACCAGGACGACAAACGTCAGTACACCGGTCGCGATGGCGACACCGGCGTTGCCGTAGAGGCGCATCCCAACAATAGTGCCCAGCGCGGAGGCGAGAATATTGACCAGGTTGTTGCCGATCAGCACCAGGCTAATCAGACGATCGGGCTTGCGCAGCAGCTTTTCAACGCGTCGGGCGGCACGGTTGCCTTGTTTAGCGCGATGACGTAACCGGTAGCGGTTCAGGGTCATCATGCCGGTTTCTGAGCCGGAGAAGTAGGCGGAGATGACCACCATGACGATCAGGGTGACGATCAGCGTGGTGGTGGAGATGTGTTCCAGGGGGAACTCCTTTGTTGCTTAGCCGACGAACTGCTGTATGACGCGGCTACCAAAGTAGGCCAGTGTCAGGATGCCAGCGCCTGCTACGTTAAACCAGACGACGCGACGACCGCGCCAGCCCTGGTGATAGTGGCCCCATAACAGGACAATATAGACAAACCACGCGATGATAGAGAGAACGGCTTTATCAATATTCTCAATGCTGAACAGGTTCTGCATATAAAACAGACCCGTGCAGAGCGTCAGCGTCAGTAGCACCACACCAATCTGAGTGATGTGAAACATCTTACGCTCAATGACCATCAGCGGTGGCATTTCCTGGTTGAAAACCAGCTTTTTGTTTTTCAACTGGTAGTCGATCCACGCCAACTGCATGGCGTACAGCGCCGCAATGATTAGCGTGGCGTAGGAGAACAGCGACAGGCCGATGTGGACCATCATGCCCGGCGTAGTTTCCAGATGCGTAATGAACTCGTTTGGCACGAAGGTCGCGAACGCCAGATTGATCAGCGCGAAGGCGTAGACAATGGGGAGCAGCAGCCAGCCGCGATTCTTCGATGCGACAATGGTCATCACCGTACAAATCATCAGGCTGACCAGCGAGCCGACGTTCAGCACGCTCAGATTTTGTACGCTGCCGTCGCCCGGAATAATACGTGATTCCAGTGCGAACGCATGGCTTACCAGCGCGATAACTGCCGACAAAATAGCCATCCGTCGCCAGGCGCTGTTTTTTTGCAACAGGCCGGGAATGATCAGCGCAAGGCTGAAAGAGTAGGCAACAAGGGCGATCAGTGCGAAAACAGGCATATAGGCGTCGACAGTTGTCTTAATAAGAAAGATAAGCAGTATAACGTTACGTGACGCGCGCTCCAACCGTTGCATAACAACAAAGGCGCCTTCATGTTATACTGCGGCAAAATTCTGTGTACGTGTCGCGCTAGCGACCTAACGTTTCTACCTCAGGCGAGAGACAATGTTTGATAATTTAACCGATCGTTTGTCGCGCTCGCTGCGCAACATCAGCGGCCGTGGGCGCCTTACCGAAGACAATGTGAAAGAAACGCTGCGCGAAGTGCGCATGGCGTTGCTCGAAGCCGACGTGGCGTTGCCCGTTGTGCGCGAGTTCATCAGCCGCGTAAAAGAGAAAGCGGTTGGTCATGAAGTGAACAAGAGCCTGACCCCGGGTCAGGAGTTCGTCAAAATTGTGCGCAACGAGCTGGTTGCGGCAATGGGCGAAGAGAACCAGGTGTTGAACCTGGCCGCACAGCCGCCAGCGGTGGTGTTGATGGCCGGTCTGCAGGGTGCGGGTAAAACCACCAGTGTGGGTAAGCTGGGTAAATTCCTGCGTGAAAAGCACAAGAAAAAAGTGCTGGTCGTCTCTGCCGACGTTTATCGCCCGGCGGCGATCAAACAGCTTGAAACACTGGCTCAGCAGGTTGGTGTGGATTTCTTCCCGTCCGACGTCGCGCAGAAGCCCGTTGATATCGTTAATGCGGCGCTGAAAGAAGCGAAGCTGAAATTCTACGACGTGCTGCTGGTGGATACCGCCGGTCGTCTGCACGTCGACGAAGCGATGATGGACGAAATCAAACAGGTTCACGCCGCGATTAATCCGGTAGAGACCCTGTTTGTTGTTGATGCGATGACCGGTCAGGATGCGGCGAATACCGCAAAAGCGTTTAACGAAGCGCTGCCATTAACCGGTGTCGTACTGACTAAAGTCGACGGTGATGCCCGCGGTGGTGCGGCGCTCTCGATTCGTCATATCACCGGTAAACCGATTAAATTCCTCGGCGTCGGCGAGAAGACCGAAGCGCTGGAGCCGTTCCATCCGGATCGTATTGCTTCCCGTATTCTTGGCATGGGCGACGTGCTGTCACTGATCGAAGATATCGAGAGCAAAGTTGACCGCGCGCAGGCTGAGAAGCTGGCGAGCAAGCTGAAAAAAGGCGACGGTTTCGACTTGACCGACTTCCTGGAACAGCTCCGTCAGATGAAAAACATGGGCGGCATGGCCAGCCTGATGGGCAAACTGCCGGGCATGGGTCAGATCCCTGATAACGTGAAAGCGCAGATGGATGACAAAGTGCTGGTACGCATGGAGGCGATCATCAACTCGATGACGCTGAAAGAGCGTGCGAAGCCTGAAATCATCAAAGGGTCGCGCAAACGCCGCATCGCCGCTGGTTGCGGGATGCAGGTGCAGGATGTAAACCGCCTTCTGAAGCAGTTCGACGACATGCAGCGCATGATGAAGAAAATGAAGAAGGGCGGTATGGCGAAAATGATGCGTGGGATGAAGGGCATGATGCCGCCGGGATTCCCTGGCCGCTGAAACAAGGGATATAAGGCTATCTTGTTTGCCATTTGTGCTCGAAATGCTCACGTACTACGTGTACGCTCCGCTTTCTGCGCGCACGCCGGAACTAAACTGGCTGCACTGATATACGCCTTATAACCCTTGTTTGGCATATGTGAAGCATATGCTGATTGCAATTTCTCCAGAAATCAGTAAAATTTTCGGGCTTTTAATATGACACTGGGCTCCGTTCCTCGATGGGGCCCTGTGTTTTATTCACACAAGAGGATGTTATGGTAACTATTCGTTTAGCACGTCACGGCGCAAAAAAGCGTCCGTTCTACCAGGTTGTTGTGACTGACAGCCGTAATGCACGCAACGGTCGCTTCATCGAGCGCGTTGGTTTCTTCAACCCGATCGCTAGCGGTTCTGAAGAAGAAACCCGTCTGGATCTGGATCGTATCGCTCACTGGGTTGGCCAGGGCGCTACTGTTTCCGATCGCGTTGCTACGCTTATCAAAGCAGCAAACAAAGCAGCTTAATCTGTCACGGTGGTCATGATGAGCAATAAAGCACCTGTTGAACCGATCGTATTGGGAAAAATGGGTTCTTGCTACGGTATCCGTGGTTGGCTCAGAGTGTTTTCCTCCACTGAAGACGCTGAAAGCATTTTTAACTACCAGCCCTGGTTTATCCAGAAAGGTGGTAAGTGGGAAGCGGTTGAGCTGGAAAGCTGGCGCCACCACAATCAGGATATCGTGATCAAGCTGAAAGGCGTTGACGATCGCGATGCGGCGAATCTGCTGACTAATTGCGAAATTGTCGTCGATTCATCGCAGCTGCCTTCGCTGGAAGAGGGTGATTATTACTGGAAAGACCTTATGGGTTGCCAGGTTGTCACCACTGAAGGCTATGGCCTGGGTAAAGTCATCGATATGATGGAAACCGGGTCAAATGACGTTCTCGTCATTAAGGCAAACCTGAAAGATGCGTTTGGCATCAAGGAGCGGCTGGTTCCGTTCCTCGATGGGCAGGTTATCAAGAAAGTCGATCTCACTACGCGAACTATCGAAGTAGATTGGGATCCTGGTTTTTAAATTCTCCGGATAAACGGTAAAAGACGGCGCTATGTGGATTGGCATAATTAGCCTGTTTCCTGAAATGTTCCGCGCGATTACTGATTACGGGGTAACTGGCCGGGCAGTAAAAAAAGGCCTGCTGAACATCGAAAGCTGGAGTCCTCGTGACTTCACGCATGACCGGCACCGTACCGTGGACGAACGTCCTTACGGCGGCGGACCGGGGATGTTAATGATGGTGCAACCCTTGCGGGACGCCATCCATACAGCAAAAGCCGCGGCAGGTGAAGGCGCAAAGGTGATTTATCTGTCACCTCAGGGACGCAAGCTTGATCAAGCAGGCGTAAGCGAACTGGCCACGAATCAAAAGCTGATTCTGGTATGTGGTCGCTATGAAGGGATAGATGAGCGCGTAATTCAGACCGAAATTGATGAAGAATGGTCAATCGGCGATTACGTTCTCAGCGGTGGTGAGTTACCGGCAATGACGCTGATTGACTCCGTTGCCCGGTTTATTCCGGGTGTACTGGGCCATGAAGCTTCAGCAACAGAAGACTCTTTTGCTGATGGATTGCTGGACTGTCCACACTATACCCGCCCTGAAGTGTTAGAAGGGATGGAAGTACCGGCGGTATTGCTGTCGGGGAACCATGCCGAGATACGTCGCTGGCGTTTGAAGCAGTCGCTGGGCCGAACCTGGCTTAGAAGACCTGAACTTCTGGAAAACCTGGCTCTGACTGAAGAGCAAGTAAGGTTGCTGGCGGAGTTCCAAAAAGAGCACGCACAACAGCAACATAAACATGATGGGCAAGCGTAAAACGCTCCCGATATATCAGTTTACCCAGGATAAGAGATTAAATTATGAGCAACATTATTAAGCAAATTGAACAAGAGCAGATGAAGCAGGACGTACCTTCATTCCGTCCGGGTGATTCCGTGGAAGTGAAAGTATGGGTTGTTGAAGGTTCCAAAAAACGTCTGCAGGCATTCGAGGGCGTGGTTATCGCTATTCGTAACCGCGGTCTGCACTCTGCATTCACTGTTCGTAAAATTTCCAACGGCGAAGGTGTTGAGCGTGTCTTCCAGACTCACTCTCCAGTAGTTGACAGCATTACTGTCAAACGTCGTGGTGCTGTACGTAAAGCTAAACTGTACTACCTGCGTGAGCGTACTGGTAAGTCTGCTCGTATCAAAGAGCGTCTGAACTAAGACTCGCTTAAGCAACATCCTGTTAAAAGGGCTGGCCGCAAGGCCGGCCCTTTTTTATGTAAATCCGCGCCGTCTGTTAACCTTCGTTTCATAAATCATTTACAATAGCCGCTCTCTAGCGGAGGGTAAGTGAATAACGCACTGCATCAGTCAGCCTTGAAACGCACAGCGGCCTGGACCGCGCTGTTTGCGATCCTGCTGATCGTGGTCGCGCCGCTGATCTCCATTTCGCTACAAAAAGATCCCATGAGCGCAATGCCGGGGATGCATCATGATATGAGCCAGATGTCGATGGCAGAACATCATGGTGAGTCGCCGCACTCAATGCCTGTCGATCACGCCGAAGCCTGTGGCTATTGTGTGCTAATGGCCCATGTGCCGGGCCTGATGCTGGCGCTGATCGTGCTGTTGTGTGCTGTGCTATTGCGACATCGCGTTAAACCGCCGCGACAGGCGGTGAGTCACTGGCACTTTTTCCCCTGGTTGTATCCTGATACCCGCGCGCCACCGCAGCGGTCAGCTTTTTCCCTTTAAACCATAAAGAATGCGCTTTTGCGCATCGATAACGTTTTGCCTGCAAAAAGGAAAAGTATGACTGTCAGCACGCCACGCGCAGCATGGGGAAACCTGCTGCGACGCCTTCATTTCTATATCGGGTTGTTTGTTGGCCCGTTCATTTTTTTCGCTGCGCTAACGGGGACGCTCTACGTGGCGACACCGCAGCTCGAAAACATGTTGTACAAACATGCGCTGTTTAGCGATACCGCCGGTGAAGCTCAACCTCTGGCCGAGCAAATTGCAGTCGCGGAGAAAGCCATTGGGGACCAACTTCGTCTGCAGGCTGTACGACCTGGGCTGATCCCGGGTGAAACCACGCGCGTGATGTTTGCCGACCCGATGCTCGGGCCGTCGGAGAATCGGGCGATTTTTATCGATCCCGTGAGCCTGGAAGTTCGCGGCGATATGACGGTCTACGGCACCAGCGGAATTTTGCCGCTGCGCCAGACCATTGACTATCTGCACAGCTCGCTGATGCTGGGGGATATCGGGCGTTTATACAGTGAGCTGGCCGCGTCCTGGATGTGGATCGCCGCCTTAGGCGGAATAGCGCTGTGGTGTTATACCCGCCCGAAGCGACGTATCAATAACCGGTTCCAGAACCGACGTCGCGTGCATGTCGCGCTCGGCTGGGGTCTGCTGGGGGGAATGTTACTGTTTTCTGCGACCGGGCTTACCTGGTCACAATGGGCGGGTGGCAACGTCGATAAGCTACGTAAAGAGATGAACTGGCTGACGCCGCAGGTCAACACGCAGCTGCGCGGTCCCGCGGCAGAAGTCGATCCTCATGCTGAACATCGCGGCCACCACGATGCGATGATGCCGGATATGGCCATGGATCTGACGCTCTTTGACAGCGTCCTGCATGCGGCCAGGAGCGAGGGGATTGATGCGAACAAGCTGGAAATTCGCCCCGCTAAAATGGCTGAACAGGCCTGGACGGTCACGGAAATCGATCGTGGCTGGCCCACGCAGGTGGACGCGGTTGCCGTTGATCCGCACTCAATGCAGATCCTCGATCGGACGCGTTTCGCGGACTTCCCGCTGATGGCGAAGCTGACCCGCTGGGGCGTGGATTTCCATATGGGGATTTTGTTCGGTCTGGTGAATCAGCTGATCCTGATCGTTTTCGGCGTAGCGCTGTGCGTGTTGATTGCGTGGGGGTATCGGATGTGGTGGATGCGTCGTCCGGTTCAGGCCACCGGCAACCCGGTACTCACGCTTTGTCAGTGCTGGCTTGCTCTCCCCGCCAGTGGGCGAGGAGTCACGCTCTTTATCGGCGTGATGCTGGGGATCATGATGCCGGTGATGGGCGTCAGTCTGGCATTTTTCGTGCTGATTGACTGGCTGCGCTGGCGCGCGCAATGCCTGTTGACGCTGTCGGAATCCACCAAATAGTGATTAAGGCGTGCTGATGACCACTGCAACGCGGCGGTTTTCAGCGCGCCCCTGAGGTGTTGCATTGCTGGCGACGGGATATTTTTTACCTAAGCCCTGAGTGGTGAGGTTGCTGCGCGGGATATTCGCCCCTTTTGCCCAGGTATCAGCCACGACGTTCGCGCGTTTAAGCGAGAGGGATTGGTTGTAACTTTCTTCCCCGTAATTGTCCGTGTGCCCGTCCATGCGTGCATGGACCAGCCCGGTGGCGGCCAGACGTGTCGCCATGGTCTGGATCTGCTGCTCGCTTTCCGGACGCAGCTGATATTCATTCTTGCCGAATAAAATCTTCGCCGACAGGCCGAGGGACCAGTCGCCGTTCGTTTCGTTAAAACCGTAGGATTTCATTGCCGCAATCTGTTCCGGGGTGAATTTCCCCTGAGGTGGTGCCTGGCAGCCTGCCAGAATCGTTGTAGCCAGTAAAACTGGAGCGAGATATCGCCTTAACATAACGTGTTCCTTTTATTACAAAATTATTGTCGGACGCTGGTTTTTCACTTGATACATATTGCGGTCGGCTTGCTCCAGTAATGCCTCTACCGAGGTATTTTCCCACGCCAGAGCGAAGCCAATGCTGAGTGACATGTGTGCCGTATGTCCGTTGTGCAGGTCGTACGGCTGGAGAAACTGCTGCGAAAGCGCAGTGCAAATCTGTTGAACGTCTGACGCCGAGTGAATGCCATACAGGATCATGGCAAATTCATCGCCGCCCAGACGGTATGACTGATAACGTTTCCCGCCAAATTCCACCATTCTGCTGGCGACTTCTATCAGCACGCAGTCACCTGCCGCGTGCCCCCAGGTATCGTTGATCTGCTTGAAGTTATCGCCATCCAGGAACAGCAGGGCGGAATTCATCTGTGCAGAAGCGTCATTCATGAGCGCCGCGATACTGCTGCGGAATGCAGCGCGGTTCGCCAGCCCGGTGAGCGGATCGTGCATCGCGGTGCGCATCAGCTGTGCGTTCCGGGCCTGCAGCTTGAGCTGCCACTCCTCCATTTCGTCGAGCAGACTGTTGAAATCCTGCCCAAAACGATGGAACTCTTCGATACGCTCCTCTTCGACGCGGCGCGAGAAATTACGGTTCGTTTTAACGTCATGCACCACGTCGGTGATATTTTGCAGCGCGGTGACGACTCCGTTGTGCAAAGAACGGGTAATGGTCAGCGCCACAAAAGCGGCGAAAAGAATACAGCCGGTCAGCACGGCAAAAGACGTCCAGAGGAAATGGCTAATCAGGCTGTCGCGCGCGGTAATGCGCACTTCACCAATCACCTTGCCGTTATGCACCACGGGCTGTGCGGCAGGGACGGGGAACAGCATGCGACTGACCAGCGTGCTCAGGGTGTCGGTATCATCATCAGGGGTCCACGACCAGTAGGCAAAACGCTTCTGATGGATGTCGAGCACCTCGGCAACGGAAAATTGCCCCTGTCTACCCAGTGTGGCAAGCGTTTCATTGGCGGCGGTGGCATCATTAAATACTAATGAGGCTTCCAGGCTTCGGCTCATGGTCGCGCTGGTTAATTCGAGGTTTTTTTGTGCGTATTGTTTTAATGTAACCACTGACGCAATACACAATAATAACCATATCAGCGTCATGGTAATTACCACGCTAATCATACTGATGCGCCGCAACGTTCTTTTAAACGTCGGCCGTGGCGTTGAAGAAAGTTCCTTATTCATGCTTCTTATTCCGGGCAAGCATTAACACATCCGGATTCACTCTAACGCCACTGCGAGACAGGGCATCCAGATTGACAGAAAATCTCACTGTTTCTTCATTAATTATCAGACAAAAAGCACTGCCAATAACACATTCCAGGTTTTGCTCGGCGATTAATAGTAACGCGCGGCCCTGATAATTCCTGAATAATTCAAGCTGAACAGCAGGTGACTCGTTTCCAAAATAAATGGCATCGCAGGTGGCATGTAATGCTTCAGACTCATTTTGCACAATCAAGGGTGTGTAGGGTAAAGCAGCAGAGCCGCTGTCATTCAGTACCTGGGCGAAGCGAGAAGACGAAAAAATACAGAGTTTAGGCTGGCCAGAAAGCGCAGGCCAACGGGAATAGCTGACGATGCCAGAGACGATCGAACGCACTGACTTCTCTTTTTCTGTCAATGTTGTCGCGAAACTTTGCCCGCTGATAATGCACAGCATGAGTGCCAGAATCAGATGGCACAAAGGGAACGTAAAAAAATGTCTCACCAGAATCCGCCATACCACTCTGGAAATATATATCCTTGAATATTGCAGGAAGAATACCATTGTTTACCTGAGCAGTCATTATGTGGAATTTGTTGTGACTTAAGCTAAATCTGAGTTGTAATTGAATGAAATTATTAAGTTATTAAATTAATTAAGTCTCGAGCCGCGCATACCTTCATCCATACCTTTTTGCCAGAATTTACGCAGCAGGTCGGCATTTTCTGCCGTATCACAACTGGCTGGGAATATTTTACCGGACAGACCCCACGCATAGACAAAATCTTCGGTACAGACTTTTTTCTGACCATCAGCATAACCGCGCAGGTATTCACTGCGATCGACGTCAGGATCGTTAAAATTATCCGCGAGAGTTTCGTTACTTTTTATTGATACACCATTCATGGCATCTTCTTTGCCGGCGGTAAACCAGCTGGTGCCGGTCCAGGTGGGCTGGAAGGTATAAGGGTTGATTTGACAGCCTGTCAATAATATTGCCAGCAGCGCGAGAGCAATGGAACGCATAGTGATTCGCCTTTTCTTCTTTTTCTTCAGCATAGCCTGGCAATGAACAATCAGTGTGTAATTTTATCTTTACGTAATAAGCAGATATTTTTTGCCTTGAAATGCCACTTGTAAAGTAATGTTTACGTATTTTGGATTGAAATCTTTACTTGATGTGATATTGTGTGTTCACCTCACCGAGGAAACCACTATCGCAAACGAGCATTACAGGATCGCCATCATGCAAAAAGACGCGCTGAACAACGTACATATTACCGACGAACAGGTTTTGATCACGCCAGATCAGTTGAAGCTGGAATTCCCGCTGAGTTCTGAACAGGAGGCGCAGATTGAGCACTCCCGCCAGACTATCTCTGACATCATTGCCGGTCGCGATCCGCGTCTGCTGGTGGTGTGCGGGCCATGTTCCATTCACGATCCTGAAACCGCGATTGAATATGCTCGTCGATTTAAAGCATTAGCAGAGGAGGTCAGCGATAGCCTCTACCTGGTCATGCGCGTCTATTTTGAAAAACCTCGTACCACCGTTGGCTGGAAGGGGTTGATTAACGATCCACACATGGATGGCTCGTTTGATGTGGAAGCCGGTCTGAAGATTGCGCGTCGTCTGCTAGTTGAACTGGTGAGCATGGGGCTGCCGCTGGCGACAGAAGCACTCGATCCGAACAGCCCGCAATACCTGGGCGATCTGTTTAGCTGGTCCGCGATTGGTGCTCGCACCACAGAATCACAGACTCACCGCGAGATGGCCTCTGGCCTGTCAATGCCGGTTGGTTTTAAAAATGGGACCGACGGAAGCCTTGCGACAGCGATTAACGCCATGCGCGCTGCGGCAATGCCGCACCGTTTTGTCGGCATCAACCAGGCCGGCCAGGTTTGTCTGCTCCAGACACAGGGCAACCCGGATGGTCACGTTATCCTGCGCGGCGGTAAAGCACCTAACTACAGCCCGGCGGATGTCGCCCAGTGCGAAAAAGAGATGGAACAGGCGGGACTGCGCCCGGCTCTGATGGTAGATTGCAGCCATGGTAATTCCAACAAAGATTACCGTCGCCAGCCTGCGGTAGCGGAATCCGTTGTCGCACAAATCAAAGACGGTAACCGTTCGATTATCGGCCTGATGATTGAGAGTAATATCCACGAGGGTAATCAGTCATCTGAACAGCCGCGTAGCGCAATGAAACACGGTGTCTCAGTGACCGACGCCTGCATCAGCTGGGAAGCGACGGATGCGCTGCTGCGTGAGATCCACAAAGATTTGAACGGCCAGCTGGCGACGCGTCTGGCTTAAGAGGTTAGTTATGGTTGCAGAATTGACCGCACTACGCGATCAAATAGATGAGGTGGATAAGGCGCTGCTGGATTTGCTGGCGCGCCGGATGTCACTGGTTGCCGAAGTCGGGGAAGTGAAAAGTAAATACGGCCTGCCGATTTACGTGCCAGAGCGTGAAGCGTCGATGCTCGCCTCCCGGCGTGATGAGGCACAGCTCATGGGCGTCTCCCCCGACCTGATTGAAGATGTGCTGCGCCGCGTGATGCGTGAATCCTATTCCAGTGAAAACGATAAGGGCTTTAAAACCCTCTGTCCGTCGCTGCGACCGGTGGTGATCGTTGGCGGCGGCGGCCAGATGGGGCGTCTGTTTGAGAAGATGCTGACGCTTTCTGGTTATCAGGTGCGCATTCTTGAAAAAGAGGGCTGGGCACGTGCGCCAGAGATGATGGCCGACGCAGGCATGGTTATTGTCAGCGTGCCGATTCATGTAACCGAAGAGATTATCGGCAAACTGCCGTCTCTGCCGGAAGATTGTATTCTGGTGGATCTGGCGTCCGTGAAGAATGGTCCGCTGCAGGCGATGCTGGCGGCCCATAACGGACCGGTACTGGGTTTGCACCCGATGTTCGGCCCGGATAGCGGCAGCCTGGCGAAACAGGTCGTGGTCTACTGCGATGGTCGGCAGCCGGAAGCGTACCAGTGGTTCCTTGAACAGATTCAGGTCTGGGGCGCACGTCTGCATCGTATTAGCGCGGTGGAGCACGATCAGAATATGGCGTTCATTCAGGCGCTGCGCCACTTTGCGACCTTCGCCTACGGACTTCATCTGGCGGAAGAGAACGTCCAGCTGGAGCAATTGCTGGCGCTCTCCTCGCCAATTTACCGCCTGGAGCTGGCCATGGTCGGGCGTCTGTTTGCGCAGGACCCGCAGCTGTATGCTGACATCATTATGTCGTCGGAAAATAACCTGGCGCTGATCAAGCGCTACTACCAGCGGTTTGGTGAGGCGATAGCGCTGCTGGAGCAGGGCGATAAGCAGGCCTTTATCGACAGTTTCCGTAAGGTTGAGCACTGGTTCGGGGATTACGCGAAGCGTTTCCAGAGCGAGAGCCGCACCTTATTGCGTCAGGCGAACGATAGTCGCCAGTAATCTGATGATGTATATACTAAAAGCCAGCACTGCTGGCTTTTTTCATTTTGGGGATTTGTCATGGCTGAACCGCAGGTTTTATTCGACTACACCGGGCACTTACCGGAATGCCCGACCTGGAGCGAAAGCGAAAACGCGCTCTATTGGGCCGATATTCTGGAAGGTGAAATTCATCGTTATCACCTCTCTTCGGGTCAACACTCTGTTCTCTCATTTCATGAGGAGGTCGGGTGTTTTGCCTTACGCGAGAAGGGCGGTTTTATCGTCGCGATGCGTAACGCGATCTGGCTGACGGATAAGCACGGCCTGCTCCAGCGAAAAGTCTGCGATAACCCCTCGAATCCTCAACTGGCGCGTTTTAACGACGGCGGCACCGATCATCTCGGGCGTTTTTACGCGGGAACATTCTGGGGACCAGGGGATTACAACGGGGCGATGCTGATGCGCATTGATAACGATCTGACGCCGAAAGTCATTCAGTGTGATATCCACGGGCACAACGGCCTGGCTTTTAGTTCGGACAGGCAGTGGATGATGACTTCAGATACGCCGAACCGCGTGATTTACCGTACACCGCTGGACGAAAAGGGCGAGCCGGGTGCTCGTGAAGTGTTCCGCCGCTTCGAAAAAGGCGAGGGAATACCGGATGGCGCCGCGATGGATACTGAAGGCTGCTACTGGAGCGCATTGTTTGATGGCTGGCGTATTGCGCGGTTTACTCCGCAGGGGGAACAGCTGGAAGAGTATCGCTTGCCGGTGCGCTGTCCGACGATGGTCTGTTTCGGCGGGGATGATATGAAAACCCTGTTTATCACCACCACGCGTGAAAATATGGATCGTGACGAAGTGACGAAATATCCGCTATCGGGCGCTATCTTCACCCTGCCAGTCAGTGTGGCAGGAATGAAGAAAGGCCCGTTTATTGAACGTTAAACCGGATCGACCGGGACCACGTTCTCGCCCGGATAGCAGCCCAGCACTTTCATCGAACGGGTAATCTCGCCCAGTTCGCGCAGGGCTTTCTGCATGGACGCTGATTTGAGGTTGGCCTGGATATCGAGATAGAACATCTCTTCCCACGGATTGCCGTTGATCGGGCGGGATTCCAGTTTGGTCATGATCAGGTTGTGATTACGTAACACCAGCAGGGCTTCAACCAGCGCACCCGCCTGCTGGCCGGTCGCCATCAGCAGAGTGGTTTTCGCCGGAACTTGCTCGGACACATCAATCGCTTTACGTGCCAGCACCACGAAGCGAGTGATGTTCTGCGTCTGGTTAGCCAGGTTGCGCTCCAGTACCTGCAGGCCATACAGCGCGCCACCGGCTTCGCTACCGAGAGCCGCCACGCGCGGAGAGTTGGCCTGCGCCACTTTTTCCATCGCCGCTGAGGTGCTTTCGGTGTACTCAATTTTCCAGTTCGGATAGCGGTTCAGGAACTGGCTGCACTGCTGGAATGGCTGCGGGTGGCTGTATACGGTATCAATTTGATTCAGGTCGGTTGAGCCTGAGACTAACACGCAGTGATCAATTGGAATGGTCATTTCGCCGACCAGCGACAGGCTGGTGTGCTGAAGAAGATCGTAGACGTCATTAATCGCCCCGGAACTGGTGTTCTCAATCGGCACCACGGCGTAGTCTGCCTGACCGGTTTCAACCTGGTTAAAGATATCGGCGAATTTAGCGCAGCCACTCTCGATAAACTCCTCGAAATGGCGGGCGGCATACTGGCGCGCAGCCAGGTGCGAGTAAGAGCCTTTAGGTCCCAAAAACGCGACGCGCGCGGAGTGCGGATTGGTTTTATTCAGATGTTGTTGCAGCAGCGCTTGCTGGGTCAGAACGGAATCTTCAATGATCAACTGGAACAGGCGAGTGATGTAGTGTGCATCGAGGTGATGGGCTTTACCCAGCTGGATCAGGCGCTCCAGTAGATCGCGCTCACGGTCAATATCACGTACCGGGCGGTGGGAGTCCAGCTTGGCTTTACCCACTTCAACGGCTAGCGTGCGGCGTTCAGCCAGCAGCGCCAGTAATTTCTCATCCAGCGCGCTGATTTTTACTCGCAGATCCAGTAACGGGTTTTCCGATGTCATAGCGTTGCCTATTTCGTTTATTGTTATCAATAAAAAAGGCCCCCCGGTGTGGGAGGCCTTGTTGTTCGTCTTCGCATTCTTTATCACACGACGAAACGCCTCCCATTCAGGGGAAGGTAAAAAAGAATGCGAAGAAAAACGGGGTGTGGTTCATGAGTTCATCCTGTTGTTGATACCGTTAAAGTACCCGTACTGTTTTGATGCTGTCAATAAAAAACGCGCCCGGAGGCGCGTTGGCGGTACACTCAATTTAAAGGATTACTCTTCTTCAACTTCTTCGGCATAGCTTGCGTCTTTCACCGAGGTGGTGGCGCGACGGGCTTCGCCTTTGTGTTGCACTTTATTGAGCTGCCGTTCCAGCTTGTTGATCAAATCGTTGATAGCGGTGTACATATCTTCGTGTTTAGCGCTGGCGACCAGATGGCCGTTAGGAGTATTGATAGTTGCGTCAGCGGTAAAACCCTGTGGTTCCTTAGACAGAATGATATGCGGGTTAATCAAATGAGTTTGCCATTTATCCAGTTTGGCGAGACGGTCTGCGACGTGCTGGCGAATTGCCGGAGTAATTTCCATTTGTTTACTGGTAATGTTCATTGTCATAAATGTTACCTCTTGTCTTTCCGTCTTGGTGATTCCAGCATACCTGTCCTAATGTCAAAATGTGTGATCTAAATCACGTTATTTTGTCACTTTTTGTCAAGGAAGCTTTTTTGTGAGGAAAGACAGGAACAGGTGATTTTTACCTTGTCGAACTCAGGAATTGCAGCCATAGTTGATAGGATTCGTCGGCATCAAACCGCTTCAGTGGATGGCGAAATGGATAAAAAAACGGCAGCCCTTGGGCTGCCGTTTTACGTTTGGGAACGATCAGGTATTGCTGCTGTTCGCGGCGATAATCTTCGCCACTTTCTCAGCCTGTGCGTTCATCTGCATCTGGCGGTACGCGTTTTCCATCAGCTTCAAACCATCGCGGGTGGCTTGTGTGTCCGGGTAATCACGCAGCATGCCTTCGACGCGGTTAACCACTGCCACCCATGCGCCACGACGCGTATAGTACTCGGCAACGGAGTACTCATACTTGGACAGACGATCTTTCAGGAACACCAGACGCTTGGTGGCATCGGTGATGTACTGACTGTTCGGGTAGCCGCGCGCCAGCTTGGAGAAGTCATTGAATGCGTCACGCGCGTGCTGCGGGTCGCGGTCAGAACGATCAACACCGAAGAAACCTTGCAGAGCACTGTCATCCAGAGCCATGTTGGTCAGGCCGCGCATGTACATGACATAATCAATGTTCGGATGAGTCGGGTTCAGACGGATGAAGCGATCGATGGTAGCCTGAGCCAGCGGCAGATCGGCATTTTTGTAGTAGGCGTAGATGAGATCTAATTGTACCTGTTGGGAATATGGACCAAATGGATAACGATTATCCAGCGCTTCCAGTTGCGTTATCGCCTGTTTCCAGTTACCGTCCTGCAGTTTTTGTTGTGCAGTCGCATAGATTTCATTCGGCGGATTGTCAGGGACCTGTTCATTTGAACCGGAGCAGCCCACCAAAGCCAGGCTCAACGTGGCCGCTGCCACCAGATATTTCATGCGCGTCATGACGTTTTGACTTTCCTCAAATGTTTGTCCGGGAGAATCTCTTTCCTGCTCCCGATTAAGACCAGCTACAATAGCACACTATATTATACGGCAAAGCCGTAAAACCCAACGTTAAACGAAGAAGCAGTCTATGGCACAACGAGTAGAACTCACCGCAACAGTCTCCGAAAATCAGCTCGGTCAACGCTTAGATCAAGCTTTGGCCGAAATGTTCCCTGATTATTCGCGTTCACGCATAAAAGAATGGATTCTTGACCAGCGCGTGCTGGTTAACGGCAAAGTATGGGACAAGCCAAAAGAGAAAGTGTTAGGTGGGGAAGCCGTCGCCATCAATGCTGAAATAGAAGAAGAAGTCCGCTTTGAGGCACAAGAGATCCCGTTAGAAATCGTCTATGAAGATGATGACATTCTGGTGATCAACAAACCGCGCGGCCTGGTCGTGCATCCTGGCGCCGGTAATCCTGACGGCACCGTACTGAATGCGCTGCTTCATTATTATCCGCCGATTGTTGACGTTCCGCGTGCGGGCATCGTTCATCGTCTGGATAAAGACACCACCGGTCTGATGGTGGTCGCGAAAACGGTTCCTGCCCAGACGCGTCTGGTGGAATCGCTACAGCTGCGTGAAATCACCCGCGAATATGAAGCCGTCGCGATTGGTCATATGACATCTGGCGGCACGGTCGAAGAGCCAATCAGTCGTCACCCGACCAAGCGTACCCATATGTCAGTGCATCCGATGGGGAAACCTGCGGTGACGCACTACCGCATTATGGAACATTTCCGCATTCATACGCGTTTGCGTCTGCGTCTGGAAACCGGCCGTACCCACCAGATTCGTGTGCACATGTCGCACATTACCCATCCGCTGGTGGGCGATCAGGTTTACGGTGGTCGTCCGCGTCCGCCGAAAGGCGCGTCGGAAGAATTTATCAGCACTCTGCGTAAATTCGATCGCCAGGCCTTACACGCGACCATGCTGCGTCTCTATCACCCGATCACCGGTATCGAGATGGAATGGCATGCGCCAATTCCTCAGGATATGGTCGAGCTGATTGATGCGATGCGCGCGGACTTTGAAGAACATAAGGATAAAGTGGACTGGTTATGACCAAACTGATTGTCCCGGAGTGGCCAATTCCTGAAGGCGTGGCAGCCTGTAGCTCTACCCGTGTAGGTGGCGTCAGTCACGACGCGTGGGCGTCATTAAATCTTGGCGCCCACTGTGGCGATAACCTGGAACATGTCGAAGAGAACCGCAAGCGTATGTTTGCGGCAGGAAATCTGCCATCAAAACCGGTCTGGCTTGAGCAGGTGCACGGCAAAGATGTTTTGAGGCTGACGGGCGAACCCTATGCTTCAAAACGTGCCGACGCCTCTTACAGTAAGACTCCCGGGACAGTCTGTGCCGTAATGACCGCCGATTGTTTGCCTGTTCTGTTTTGCAACCGCGCGGGTTCCGAAGTGGCAGCAGCCCATGCTGGCTGGCGCGGGCTGTGTGCGGGCGTACTTGAAGAGACGGTTGCCTGTTTCGACGATCGTCCGGGCAATATTATTGCCTGGCTCGGTCCGGCGATTGGGCCGCAGGCCTTTGAAGTCGGGCCTGAGGTGCGTGACGCCTTTATCGACAAAGACTCGCAGGCCGTCAGTGCGTTTCAGCCGAAAGGGGATAAATACCTGGCCGATATCTATCAGCTTGCCCGCCAGCGGCTTGGTAATGTCGGTGTGATGCAAATCTTCGGTGGCGATCGCTGTACCTTCACCGAAAAGGGTGATTTTTTCTCCTATCGTCGCGACAACACGACAGGTCGTATGGCAAGTTTCATTTGGCTGATATAACCTAACGAATCAAGACGATCCGGAACGCGCTGTTTTCTTTTCGTATAATTCAGGTCATTAACCTTGAATAATTGAGGGATGACCTCATTTAATCTCCAGTAGCAAATTTGACCTGTTATGGGAGGAGTTATGCGTCTGGATCGTCTTACTAATAAATTCCAGCTTGCTCTCGCCGATGCCCAGTCTCTCGCACTGGGGCACGACAACCAATTTATCGAACCTCTTCATTTAATGAGCGCCTTGCTGAATCAGGAAGGGGGATCGGTACGTCCTTTACTCACGTCTGCTGGCATTAATGCTGGCGAGCTGCGCACAGCCGTCGATCAGGCGCTGAGTCGTCTGCCACAGGTGGAAGGCACCGGTGGGGATGTTCAGCCGTCTCAGGATCTGGTGCGCGTGCTGAATCTTTGCGACAAGCTGGCGCAAAAACGTGGGGACAACTTTATCTCGTCAGAACTGTTTGTTCTGGCGGCGCTTGAATCACGCGGTACGCTGACCGATCTGCTGAAATCATCCGGTGCGACAACCGCCAATGTGACTCAGGCGATTGAAAAAATGCGTGGAGGTGAAAGCGTGAACGATCAGGGAGCCGAAGACCAACGTCAGGCTTTGAAAAAATATACGGTCGATCTGACTGAGCGTGCGGAACAAGGCAAGCTCGATCCGGTGATTGGCCGCGACGAAGAAATTCGCCGCACTATTCAGGTATTGCAACGTCGTACCAAAAACAACCCGGTACTGATCGGTGAACCCGGTGTCGGTAAAACTGCCATCGTCGAAGGTCTGGCGCAGCGAATTGTTAACGGCGAAGTGCCGGAAGGGCTGAAAGGCCGTCGTGTGCTGGCTCTGGATATGGGGTCGCTGGTGGCCGGGGCGAAATACCGCGGTGAATTCGAAGAGCGTTTAAAAGGCGTGCTTAACGATCTGGCGAAACAGGAAGGCAATGTCATCCTGTTTATCGACGAACTGCACACTATGGTCGGTGCCGGTAAAGCCGACGGGGCCATGGATGCCGGGAACATGCTGAAACCAGCTCTTGCGCGTGGTGAACTGCACTGCGTCGGTGCGACAACGCTCGATGAGTATCGACAGTACATCGAGAAAGATGCTGCGCTGGAACGTCGATTCCAGAAAGTGTTCGTAGCGGAACCGACGGTGGAAGACACCATTGCCATCTTACGTGGCCTGAAAGAACGCTATGAACTGCATCACCATGTGCAGATTACTGACCCGGCTATCGTGGCGGCGGCGACACTGTCTCACCGTTATATTGCCGACCGACAGCTGCCGGATAAGGCCATCGACCTGATCGATGAGGCGGCGTCCAGCATTCGTATGCAGATTGACTCGAAGCCGGAAGAGTTAGATAGACTCGACCGCAGAATTATTCAGCTCAAGCTTGAACAGCAGGCGCTGAAGAAAGAGTCTGATGAAGCGAGTAAAAAGCGTCTGGATATGCTCAATGAGGAACTGGACGACAAAGAGCGTCAGTATTCTGAATTAGAAGAAGAGTGGAAAGCTGAGAAGGCGTCGCTTTCTGGCACGCAGACGATCAAGGCTGAGCTTGAGCAGGCGAAAATCGCCATTGAGCAGGCGCGTCGCGTGGGCGATCTGGCACGTATGTCTGAGTTGCAGTACGGCAAAATTCCGGAACTGGAAAAACAGCTGGAGATGGCAACCCAGTCAGAAGGCAAAACCATGCGTCTGCTGCGTAATAAAGTAACGGACGTGGAAATTGCCGATGTGCTGGCGCGCTGGACGGGTATTCCGGTTGCTCGCATGCTGGAAGGGGAGCGCGAAAAACTGCTGCGGATGGAGCATGATCTGCACCATCGTGTGATCGGTCAGGATGAAGCCGTCGAAGCCGTATCAAATGCGATTCGTCGTAGCCGTGCGGGCTTATCGGATCCTAATCGCCCGATCGGTTCGTTCCTGTTCCTGGGGCCGACCGGTGTTGGTAAAACCGAGCTGTGTAAGACACTGGCGAACTTTATGTTCGATAGCGACGACGCGATGGTGCGTATTGATATGTCCGAGTTTATGGAGAAACACTCCGTCTCGCGTCTGGTCGGTGCGCCTCCAGGATATGTCGGCTATGAAGAGGGCGGTTACTTAACTGAAGCCGTACGCCGTCGCCCCTATTCCGTCATCTTATTAGATGAAGTGGAAAAAGCGCACCCGGATGTCTTCAACATCTTGTTGCAGGTTCTGGATGATGGACGTCTGACTGACGGGCAGGGGAGAACGGTCGATTTCCGCAACACTGTGGTGATCATGACCTCGAACCTGGGTTCCGATTTGATTCAGGAACGTTTCGGTGAACTGGATTACGGTCATATGAAGGATCTGGTATTGGGCGTGGTTAGCCAGAGCTTCCGTCCAGAATTCATTAACCGTATAGATGAAGTTGTTGTGTTCCACCCTCTGGGGGAAAAACACATTGCGTCTATTGCCCAGATTCAGTTGCAGCGTTTGTATAAACGTCTTGAGGATCGTGGCTATGAAATCCACATCTCTGACGACGCGCTGAAGCTGCTGAGTGCAAATGGTTACGATCCGGTTTACGGGGCGCGTCCTCTGAAACGTGCTATCCAGCAGCAGATCGAAAACCCGCTGGCGCAGCAAATCCTTTCTGGGGAGCTTGTCCCAGGGAAAGTGATTCGTCTGGAAGTCAACGAAGACAAAATTGTGGCAGTGCAGTAAGTCACAAAACATCAAAAACGAGCCTTTCGGGGCTCGTTTTTGTTTAAAAACCAGGCGAGACTCAATGTTAGAGGTACGATTTGCCTGGAAAGTGAGCAGTCAGTAATTATTTTCTGATTTAGACTTGCAGCCTCAGAATAACTCCCTATAATGCGCCTCCACTGACACGGAACAACGGCACGCAAGCCGCCGGGACAGAAGGGGTTCAGCGATGAACGCCGACAGCGAAAAGCGAAATTAAACGCTTGACTCTGAATGAGGAAAACGTATTATACGGGACCTCGCAACGGTGAGCGAAAGCCGCGTTGCACTGCTCTTTAACAATTTATCAGACAATCTGTGTGGGCACTCAAAGTGACATGGATTCTAACGTCGCAAGACGCTAAATGAATACCAAAGTCTCTGAGTGAACATACGTAATTCATTACGAAGTTTAATTCACGAGCATCAAACTTAAATTGAAGAGTTTGATCATGGCTCAGATTGAACGCTGGCGGCAGGCCTAACACATGCAAGTCGAGCGGTAGCACAGAGAGCTTGCTCTCGGGTGACGAGCGGCGGACGGGTGAGTAATGTCTGGGAAACTGCCTGATGGAGGGGGATAACTACTGGAAACGGTAGCTAATACCGCATAACGTCGCAAGACCAAAGAGGGGGACCTTCGGGCCTCTTGCCATCAGATGTGCCCAGATGGGATTAGCTAGTAGGTGGGGTAACGGCTCACCTAGGCGACGATCCCTAGCTGGTCTGAGAGGATGACCAGCCACACTGGAACTGAGACACGGTCCAGACTCCTACGGGAGGCAGCAGTGGGGAATATTGCACAATGGGCGCAAGCCTGATGCAGCCATGCCGCGTGTATGAAGAAGGCCTTCGGGTTGTAAAGTACTTTCAGCGAGGAGGAAGGCATTGTGGTTAATAACCACAGTGATTGACGTTACTCGCAGAAGAAGCACCGGCTAACTCCGTGCCAGCAGCCGCGGTAATACGGAGGGTGCAAGCGTTAATCGGAATTACTGGGCGTAAAGCGCACGCAGGCGGTCTGTCAAGTCGGATGTGAAATCCCCGGGCTCAACCTGGGAACTGCATTCGAAACTGGCAGGCTAGAGTCTTGTAGAGGGGGGTAGAATTCCAGGTGTAGCGGTGAAATGCGTAGAGATCTGGAGGAATACCGGTGGCGAAGGCGGCCCCCTGGACAAAGACTGACGCTCAGGTGCGAAAGCGTGGGGAGCAAACAGGATTAGATACCCTGGTAGTCCACGCCGTAAACGATGTCGACTTGGAGGTTGTTCCCTTGAGGAGTGGCTTCCGGAGCTAACGCGTTAAGTCGACCGCCTGGGGAGTACGGCCGCAAGGTTAAAACTCAAATGAATTGACGGGGGCCCGCACAAGCGGTGGAGCATGTGGTTTAATTCGATGCAACGCGAAGAACCTTACCTACTCTTGACATCCACGGAATTTAGCAGAGATGCTTTAGTGCCTTCGGGAACCGTGAGACAGGTGCTGCATGGCTGTCGTCAGCTCGTGTTGTGAAATGTTGGGTTAAGTCCCGCAACGAGCGCAACCCTTATCCTTTGTTGCCAGCGGTTCGGCCGGGAACTCAAAGGAGACTGCCAGTGATAAACTGGAGGAAGGTGGGGATGACGTCAAGTCATCATGGCCCTTACGAGTAGGGCTACACACGTGCTACAATGGCGTATACAAAGAGAAGCGACCTCGCGAGAGCAAGCGGACCTCATAAAGTACGTCGTAGTCCGGATTGGAGTCTGCAACTCGACTCCATGAAGTCGGAATCGCTAGTAATCGTAGATCAGAATGCTACGGTGAATACGTTCCCGGGCCTTGTACACACCGCCCGTCACACCATGGGAGTGGGTTGCAAAAGAAGTAGGTAGCTTAACCTTCGGGAGGGCGCTTACCACTTTGTGATTCATGACTGGGGTGAAGTCGTAACAAGGTAACCGTAGGGGAACCTGCGGTTGGATCACCTCCTTACCTGAAAGAACCTGCCTTTGTAGTGTCCACACAGATTGTCTGATGAAAAGTAAATAGCAAGGCGTCTTGCGATTGAGACTTCAGTGTCCCCTTCGTCTAGAGGCCCAGGACACCGCCCTTTCACGGCGGTAACAGGGGTTCGAATCCCCTAGGGGACGCCACTTGCTGGTTTGTGAGTGAAAGTCACCTGCCTTAATATCTCAAAACTGATTCTCAGGAATCATGTTTGAGATATTTGCTCTTTAAAAATCTGGATCAAGCTGAAAATTGAAACGACACACTGCGTCTGTTCTCCGTAATAAGAACAGAGTGACGGTGTGTTCGAGTCTCTCAAATTTTCGCGACACGATGATGTTTTACGAAACATCTTCGGGTTGTGAGGTTAAGCGACTAAGCGTACACGGTGGATGCCCTGGCAGTCAGAGGCGATGAAGGGCGTGCTAATCTGCGATAAGCGTCGGCGAGGTGATATGAACCTTTGACCCGGCGATACCCGAATGGGGAAACCCAGTGTGTTCCGACACACTATCATGTCATGAATACATAGTGGCATGAGGCGAACCGGGGGAACTGAAACATCTAAGTACCCCGAGGAAAAGAAATCAACCGAGATTCCCCCAGTAGCGGCGAGCGAACGGGGAGGAGCCCAGAGTCTGAATCAGCGCGTGTGTTAGTGGAACGGTCTGGAAAGTCCGGCGATACAGGGTGACAGCCCCGTACACAAAAATGCACACGCTGTGAACTCGAAGAGTAGGGCGGGACACGTGGTATCCTGTCTGAATATGGGGGGACCATCCTCCAAGGCTAAATACTCCTGACTGACCGATAGTGAACCAGTACCGTGAGGGAAAGGCGAAAAGAACCCCGGCGAGGGGAGTGAAAAAGAACCTGAAACCGTGTACGTACAAGCAGTGGGAGCCTCTTTTATGGGGTGACTGCGTACCTTTTGTATAATGGGTCAGCGACTTATATTCTGTAGCAAGGTTAACCGTATAGGGGAGCCGAAGGGAAACCGAGTCTTAACTGGGCGTTAAGTTGCAGGGTATAGACCCGAAACCCGGTGATCTAGCCATGGGCAGGTTGAAGGTTGGGTAACACTAACTGGAGGACCGAACCGACTAATGTTGAAAAATTAGCGGATGACTTGTGGCTGGGGGTGAAAGGCCAATCAAACCGGGAGATAGCTGGTTCTCCCCGAAAGCTATTTAGGTAGCGCCTCGTGAACTCATCTTCGGGGGTAGAGCACTGTTTCGGCTAGGGGGCCATCCCGGCTTACCAACCCGATGCAAACTACGAATACCGAAGAATGTTATCACGGGAGACACACGGCGGGTGCTAACGTCCGTCGTGAAGAGGGAAACAACCCAGACCGCCAGCTAAGGTCCCAAAGTCATGGTTAAGTGGGAAACGATGTGGGAAGGCACAGACAGCCAGGATGTTGGCTTAGAAGCAGCCATCATTTAAAGAAAGCGTAATAGCTCACTGGTCGAGTCGGCCTGCGCGGAAGATGTAACGGGGCTAAACCATGCACCGAAGCTGCGGCAGCGACACTTAGGTGTTGTTGGGTAGGGGAGCGTTCTGTAAGCCGTTGAAGGTGTGCTGTGAGGCATGCTGGAGGTATCAGAAGTGCGAATGCTGACATAAGTAACGATAAAGCGGGTGAAAAGCCCGCTCGCCGGAAGACCAAGGGTTCCTGTCCAACGTTAATCGGGGCAGGGTGAGTCGACCCCTAAGGCGAGGCCGAAAGGCGTAGTCGATGGGAAACAGGTTAATATTCCTGTACTTGGTGTTACTGCGAAGGGGGGACGGAGAAGGCTATGTTAGCCGGGCGACGGTTGTCCCGGTTTAAGCATGTAGGCGGAGGTTCCAGGTAAATCCGGTACCTTTTTAACGCTGAGGTGTGATGACGAGGCACTACGGTGCTGAAGTAACAAATGCCCTGCTTCCAGGAAAAGCCTCTAAGCATCAGGTAACATCAAATCGTACCCCAAACCGACACAGGTGGTCAGGTAGAGAATACCAAGGCGCTTGAGAGAACTCGGGTGAAGGAACTAGGCAAAATGGTGCCGTAACTTCGGGAGAAGGCACGCTGGTGTGTAGGTGAAGTCCCTGCGGACGGAGCTGAAACCAGTCGAAGATACCAGCTGGCTGCAACTGTTTATTAAAAACACAGCACTGTGCAAACACGAAAGTGGACGTATACGGTGTGACGCCTGCCCGGTGCCGGAAGGTTAATTGATGGGGTTAGCGGCAACGCGAAGCTCTTGATCGAAGCCCCGGTAAACGGCGGCCGTAACTATAACGGTCCTAAGGTAGCGAAATTCCTTGTCGGGTAAGTTCCGACCTGCACGAATGGCGTAATGATGGCCAGGCTGTCTCCACCCGAGACTCAGTGAAATTGAACTCGCTGTGAAGATGCAGTGTACCCGCGGCAAGACGGAAAGACCCCGTGAACCTTTACTATAGCTTGACACTGAACACTGGTCCTTGATGTGTAGGATAGGTGGGAGGCTTTGAAGCGTGGACGCCAGTCTGCGTGGAGCCAACCTTGAAATACCACCCTTTAATGGCTGGTGTTCTAACGTAGACCCGTAATCCGGGTTGCGGACAGTGTCTGGTGGGTAGTTTGACTGGGGCGGTCTCCTCCTAAAGAGTAACGGAGGAGCACGAAGGTTAGCTAATCCTGGTCGGACATCAGGAGGTTAGTGCAATGGCATAAGCTAGCTTGACTGCGAGAGTGACGGCTCGAGCAGGTGCGAAAGCAGGTCATAGTGATCCGGTGGTTCTGAATGGAAGGGCCATCGCTCAACGGATAAAAGGTACTCCGGGGATAACAGGCTGATACCGCCCAAGAGTTCATATCGACGGCGGTGTTTGGCACCTCGATGTCGGCTCATCACATCCTGGGGCTGAAGTAGGTCCCAAGGGTACGGCTGTTCGCCGTTTAAAGTGGTACGCGAGCTGGGTTTAGAACGTCGTGAGACAGTTCGGTCCCTATCTGCCGTGGGCGCTGGAGAATTGAGGGGGGCTGCTCCTAGTACGAGAGGACCGGAGTGGACGCATCACTGGTGTTCGGGTTGTCATGCCAATGGCATTGCCCGGTAGCTAAATGCGGAAAAGATAAGTGCTGAAAGCATCTAAGCACGAAACTTGCCCCGAGATGAGTTCTCCCTGACTCCTTGAGAGTCCTGAAGGAACGTTGAAGACTACGACGTTGATAGGCTGGGTGTGTAAGTGCAGCGATGTATTGAGCTAACCAGTACTAATGAACCGTGAGGCTTAACCTTACAACGCCGAAGATGTTTTGGCGAAGCAGAGACAGACGATTTTCAGCTGATACAGATTAATTGATACGCAGAGATGCGTGTTGATACAGAATTTGCCTGGCGGCTTTAGCGCGGTGGTCCCACCTGACCCCATGCCGAACTCAGAAGTGAAACGCCGTAGCGCCGATGGTAGTGTGGGGTCTCCCCATGTGAGAGTAGGGAACTGCCAGGCATCAAACAAGTGAAAAGGCCATCCGCAAGGATGGCCTTTTTGCGTTTTTGTCCTTTCTTGTTTAATCCTCTGTTTCCCTCCGTGAAACTTTCTCACCACTCGGTTCCGTTCCTGGTATTCCTCCTAATCGATTACCCTGCTAAGTAAATGTGTGATTCAAATCACAATGTTAAATATAACAAAAATATAACATTTCATTTACTAAATGATTGGATGTTAGCGTCCAACACGCTTAAGTCTTATGGCAGGAGCACACTTAAATGACCGAAGGTATCACATTGCACGGGACGCTGGCTGACAGCGATACCCGGCGCAGAGTATGGGCGATTGTCAGCGCGTCATCCGGCAACCTGGTCGAATGGTTCGACTTCTACGTTTACTCGTTTTGTTCCCTCTATTTTGCTCATATCTTTTTTCCGTCCGGCAACACGACTACCCAGTTGCTCCAAACCGCAGGGGTATTTGCTGCAGGATTTCTGATGCGTCCAATTGGCGGCTGGCTGTTTGGCCGAATTGCAGACAGACAAGGGCGTAAAACCTCAATGCTGATCTCTGTCTGCATGATGTGCCTCGGATCGCTGGTGATTGCCTGTCTGCCGGGATATGACACGATCGGGACGTGGGCACCCGCGTTGTTATTACTGGCTCGATTGTTCCAGGGCCTTTCAGTCGGCGGTGAATACGGTACAAGTGCTACTTATATGAGTGAAGTTGCTGTGGAAGGGCGGAAAGGTTTTTACGCCTCCTTCCAGTACGTCACACTGATCGGCGGGCAGCTGCTGGCTATTTTAGTGGTAGTTGTTCTGCAGCAGGTGCTGACGGATGAGCAATTGCATTCTTGGGGATGGCGCATACCTTTTGCAATGGGAGCGGTTCTGGCGGTCGTGGCTCTGTGGCTGCGCCGACAGCTTGATGAAACCTCGCAAAAAGAGGTGAGGGCGCTGAAAGAAGCAGGTTCGTTGAAAGGGTTATGGCGTAACCGAAAAGCCTTTGTCATGGTGTTAGGGTTTACCGCTGGCGGTTCGCTGAGCTTTTACACGTTCACCACTTATATGCAAAAGTACCTGGTGAATACCACCGGGATGCATGCCAATGTGGCCAGTATCGTCATGACGGCGGCCTTATTTGTGTTCATGCTGATTCAGCCATTGATTGGCGCACTGTCAGACAGAATCGGGCGGCGGACATCCATGCTCATCTTTGGTGGGTTATCCGCGCTTTGTACAGTCCCAATCTTGTCCGCGCTGCAACATGTATCATCTCCCTATGCAGCCTTCGCACTTGTGATGGTGGCGATGATTATCGTGAGTTTTTACACGTCGATAAGCGGAATATTGAAAGCAGAGATGTTCCCTGCTCAGGTCCGCGCTCTGGGAGTGGGATTGTCGTATGCGGTTGCTAATGCACTCTTCGGCGGTTCGGCAGAATATGTCGCGTTAACACTGAAATCGGTAGGCAGTGAAAACACCTTTTTCTGGTATGTCACCGTCATGGGGGCGTTGGCGTTTATTGTCTCACTGATGCTACACCGCAAGGGGAAAGGCATTCGTCTTTAATAATGTGCCAGTTGCCACACCGCATAGCCGGTGGTGGCACCGGCAACATCCCAGGCAAAATCTTTCCAGCTCCAGCCGCTCCCTGCAGGGCGGCTGTCCCATAACTCTTTCGAGGCACCCAGACTGACGGAGAACATGAATCCGTAAACGGCGCTGCGATCGCGGCTCACACCCTGGTGCTGCGCGTATTCATTACCGGCGGCGGAAAGCATCGCTGAGGCGATAAAGTGCTGGGCTTTATCCTGACCCTGCCAGCTGTCATTAGCCATATGACTGCAGCCTGAAAGTAATAGGGAAATGAGCAGGAGCAAAACGCGCATAACAGACTCCAAAAAAAAGCCCCGTCACTGACAGGGCCTGGTCGTTACAGAATGCGGCTAATCAGACGGTCAATACGAATACGGCGTAAACGGCGGATAAGCTTACGCACTTTCACCGGGTAGTCCGCAATGCTTTGCAGATCGCGGTAATGGCGAACGGTAGTCGTATGGGTACGAATCAGCTCAAGTTCACGTTCACGCTGGGCTGAAAGCTCATGTCGCGGATCGTGGATCAGAATGGCGTTTTCCAGATCCAGGCGCCAGGCGCGCGGGTTGAGGTTATTCCCGGTCAGCAGCATCCAGTCATCATCAACCCACATCCCCTTCAAATGATAGCTGTTGTCTTCGTCTTTCCAGAGGCGCACCACCAGTTGATCGGTGTTGACGTAATACTGCAGGCGGCTCAGGAAGCGACGCAGGTTGATTTCATAAAGATAGGGCAACGCACCGATAATTTTGAACGGCTGATCTTCCGGAATAAAGAAGTCGTTCGCGGTTTTATCCCCAACGATGATTTCGACTTTTTTACCATCGCGCAGCAGCTGGATAATATTACGCACCAGGATTGCCGGTAAGTTGAAGTACGGCGTACAGATCGTCAGCTTCTGCTCAGTACACGGCATCAGATGATAGATGGTCTTGTTCAGCAGGCTGGATTTTCCCAGCCCGACCAGTGGCGTAACGGACAGCTGTTCATTATTTGCGTCTCCCTGGAAATGATAAACCGCATCGCGCAATTCCTGACGGAAAAGGCGGATGTCGTTTTTGATTTCCGGGCTTTTTGGACGATTCGGATCGTCAAGACGATTGACGCCACGACCATGAACCAGGTTTTGATCGACCCAGTTAAACATGATGTCCGCCATCTGCGCATTGCGAATCAGATGGTAGCGGTCGTAGCGATACTTATCGAGCTGATGCAAGTAAACGTCATTGAGGCTGGCGCCGCTGTACAGCACGCTGTCATCAATGATGAATCCTTTGAAATGCAGAACGCCCAGGGCTTCGCGCGTATTGACAGGAACACCATACACACGGACGTCAACGCCTGGGTTTTCCTGTGCCATACGGCAGTACCAGTCGGCATTGGTGTTGGATGCGGCAGCGCCAATTCGGCCACGCTGCGCACGGTGCCAGTCAACCAGTATACGAACGTCCAGTTCCGGGCGCTGGCGTTTAGCTTCATAGACCGCGCTTAAAATTGCGCGTCCACCTTCATCCTGTTCGAGATAAAGCGCCACAATGCAAATACGTTGCGTGGCACTCGCAATCTTTTCCAGAAGCGTCTCCCTGAAATGGGCGGGAGCATAAAAGAACTCGACATCATCAACTGACTGAGAAATCTTCGGTAGTTGAGCAAGGTGTTGTTGATGTTTATTACGCTTAAATTTTGACAACATCACAGTGCGTATCTTCTCTGTTCATTGAAGGGTTATCTGGCATCTGCAGACAACATAAGCGGACAATGATACCACCAGAACTGACGAAAGTGGTCAACATTTCCAGTACCTTACTCTTGAGCAGACGTCGATGCCAGGCGGAGCGAGAGGGCGACAATTCCCTCATCCAGCTGAATATCTACGTCGAATCCGAGTTTACGCGCCAGGGTAATCATGCCGCGGTTATTCGGCATAGTAATGCCATTCAGGCAGAGCAAACCGTGATCTCGGGTATAGCCAATCAGTTTTTCCAGTAAACGCCGACCGAGACCAAGGCCTTTCAGATCGGAGCGGACCAGCACGGCAAACTCGGCATCCACGTTGTCAGGATCGGAAATTGCCCGCGTGACACCCAGGATCTCATCACCTTCATCACGATGGCGAATAGCAACAAATGCCATTTCCCGATCGTAGTCGATCTGGGTCATATTGGCTAAATCTTCATGGGTAAATTCGCTGATTTCGCTAAAGTAGCGATAGTACAAATCTTCTTTTGTCACCTGAGCGATAAAGGCTCGCAGCTGCGGTTCATCTTCGGGCAGGATCGGGCGAAACAGCACCTGCTCGCCATTTTTCATCTCCACCCACTCTTCCAGTTGCAGAGGATACGGGCGAATGGCCAGTCTGCTTTCGCGATCACCTGTAAAGGGCGCGATATCCAGTGTGACATCCAGGGCGATAAATTCATTGCCCGACGCCAGCAGCGGATGAATATCCAGCCGCTGAATCTCAGCACAATCGACGATCAGGTTAGAGACCTGGACCAGAAACTGGCTCAGCCCGATAATATCTAAAGGCTGGAGCGCGCTGCGACCGCGGATCTTTTTGCTCTTAATGGCCTGAATCACCAGATAACGAGCCAGATTCATGTTCAACGGCGGCAGGGCAACCACGGCCTGTTCTGCCGGTCGCCACTCCACACCGCCTTCACCCAGCATAATCAACGGGCCAAAGACCGGATCGTGTTCAACCACGACTCGTAATTCCTGCGCTCCGGCGCGATTCGCCATGCTCTGTACCAGAAGCCCGTGAACTCGCGCCTGCGGCCAGGCCATTTTTACGCGATCAAAAATCGCCTCGGCGGCCTGCTGCACTTCCGCCGCGGTGCGCAGATAAAGCATTACCCCCTGCACATCCGACTTATGCGGAATATCTGGCGAACGCAGTTTTAACGCCACCGGATAACCAATCTGTTCGGCAATATGCACCGCCTCGGCGCTGTCGCTCGCAATCCAGGTGGGTAAAGTCTGCATACCATAGGCATCCAGAATGGGGCGTACTTCATGGGTATCCAGAGAAGACGCACCGTCCTCAATGGCCTGGCGTAACAGGTTGTGCGCTTCGGTCGCATTAGCGGCCAGATTGCCGGGCAATGCGGGCGTTTCACGCAGTTGCTTTTGGTTGCGGCGGTACTCCACCATGTGCATAAACGCAGTAATGGTGCCTTCCGGCGTGCGGTAGGTGGGCAGTCCTGCCTCGCTGAACAAACGCCGTGCTTCCTGAGAGGAGTATTCTCCGCACCAGTTGGTTAACAGCGTGACATATTTGCCACGTGGATGGTTTTTGACGGCATCAATCAGCGCGCGTGCGCTTTGACTACCGGGAGCGACGGCGCTGGGGGAATGAATCACCATCAGCGCGTCAAAATCCTGGCTATCCAGCAACAGGGAGATAGCGTTGATATAGCGCTCGCTACTGGCATCATCCCGCAGATCCAGCGGGTTTCCCGGCGTGACGCTGGCAGGCAGTGCTTCTTTAAGCCGCTGAATGGTCTCATCACTCAGGGTGGCAAGTTTCCCGTTACGCAACCACAGCTCATCGAGGGCGAGCGCTGCGGGGGCCGCACCGTTACTTAAAATCATCAGCCTTTCGCCACGCAACGGGCGCATATGGCTCAGGGTTTCTACGGCCGAGAAAAGCTCATGGGTATCCTGCACGCGCAGCAAACCAGCGCGCTGAATGGCCGCATCCCAGGCCGGGTCCATGCCTGAGTGAGAGTGCAACAATTTCTGCGCTGCGGGACTACGGCCACTTTTGATCACCAGAATCGGTTTATTACGTGATGCGCTACGCGCAGCAGAAACAAAACGCCGGGCATCAGTCAAGTGTTCCAGATAGAGAAGTATCGCGCTGGTTTTACTGTCGCGCGCGAGGAAATCGAGCAGCTCGTCGACATCAATATCCAGGCTATCGCCCAGCGCGATGAAATATGAAAAGCCCATTTCACGCTGCTGCGCCCAGTCAAGAATAGTGTTGGACACGGCGGCAGACTGAGAGATAAACGCCAGTTTACCTTTTCGAATCGGCACAGGAGAAAAGCTGGCATTAAGTCCCTGCCACGGCGCCAGCAATCCCAGACTATTAGGCCCAAGCAAACGCATCTGGTACCGGCTCGCGCTAGCCAGCAGTTCGGCCTGCTGTTCTGGCGGCGAAGAGAGAATAATGCAGGTTTTACAACCTTTCTCACCCAGCGCGTCGAGCAGGGCGAGATTGCGTTTGGCGTGCGTACACAGGATGGCAAGATCGGGGACAAACGGCAGGCTCTGTATGTCCGGCCAGGCGAGGACGCCCTGAACGGCTTTATAAGCGGGAGTGACAGGCATGACAGGGCCATTAAAGCCCCCGGCTAGCAGGTTGCGCATCATTAAATATCCGGCGCGATCGGGCTTCATTGAGGCTCCGATCACGGCGATGGATTTAGGGCGGAGTAGCGCTTCTAGCCCTCGCTGGCTCATACAAGTCTCCTGTTAACGCGAGTGACCTGATGATTTTAAACGCTTTCCGGCTCTTCTGCTGTGATGCTGGCCTGATGTGTGGGTTTTCCTGCCAGGTAACGCTCGCGGAAACAGGAAAAATGGCGGCCCAGGGCGCTGGCAGCCTCGGTGTCATTCGCCAGATCTAACAGGGCGATAGCCACCTCCGCCGTACAATATTGTCCCTCGGCATGGGCTTCACGCAGCCGATAGGCTGACACGCGGGACAGATCGACGGAGATCACCGGCAGTGCATCCAGATACGGGCTTTTGCGGAACATTTTTCGCGCTTCGGTCCAGGTACCGTCCAGCATAATAAACAGCGGCGGTTTGCCGGTGGGCGGCGCGGAGATTACCTTGCGGCTTTCACCGGCATAGGAGGCGGGAAACACCACCATGGGTTGATAATCGGTACTGGCGACCAGATCGAGCAGTGCCTGCGGCGGCTCGGTGCGGGACCACTGAAACGCGGCCGTATTCGGCAGAATATCGGCGATTAACCGTCCGGTATTGCTGGGTTTCATCGGCTCGGTGTCAAACATCACCAGGCAGAAACGGCTCTGTGCGTGGCTCGCAGCCAGCGTCTCACACAGACACTGTTTTAGCGGCAACAGGCAGCGCTGGCAGCGACGAATGCGGTTGCCACGGGCAAGAAAAGGGCGGGTCGCACGCGCCAGGCGTTCGGCGCGCAATTGAAGTACGGCGTTATCAGTCATGGAAGAGGCGCAGAAAAAACGCCATTCTCGCAGAGGGAACAGCGGGGCACAAGCAGTGCCCCGTGATTGTCAGAGCGTTTCGTTCAGCCAGCTTTCGAAAGGTGCCTTTGGTACGGCACCGTTGAGCATATCCACGACTTCACCCTTTTTGAAAATCATGATGGTGGGAATGCTGCGAATACGGAATCGTGCACTCAGCTCGCGTTCCGCTTCTGTATTGACCTTCACAAAGCGCATTTTACCGCTGCGCTCTTCGGCGACATCTTCAAAAATAGGCGCAAAGTTACGGCATGGGCCGCACCAGGGTGCCCAGAAGTCCACGACTACCGGCAGATCGTCTTTCAGTAATTTATCGAGGGTTTCACCGGTTGCGTTAATCACGTCGCCATCGAAAAGCTCATGACCGCAACGCCCGCATTTCGCTCCATCATCAATTCGGTCATCCGGAATGCGATTGAGAGCCTGGCAGTTGGCACATACGGTATTCATAACTAACCTCTGATAGAGCAGTGGGACAAAGCGGCAAAGTGCCGATAATGTTTCTGATATGTTACATATTATCATTGAGCTTGTTTGAAACGACAATGCGTTTTATTCAATGGGAACAATAGTCACAGGCTTTTGTATGAAATAATGGCTATGCGCTGACACATCGGGTAATCTGCGCGCTTCGCGCAGCGCTGGTGGAGAAAAGCATGAACGACGAACTGAAGAATAAAAGCGGCAAGGTCAAAGTGATGTATGTCCGCAGTGATGATGATTCTGACAAACGCACCCAAAATCCGCGTACCGGAAAGGGTGGGGGCCGTCCGGGACCATCTCGTGCAGACGGTGGCCGTCGCCCCGCCCGCGATGACAGAAATAACCGCGGTGATGACCGCAAACGTGATGACCGTAAGCGTGACGATCGCCGTCGCGATGACCGTCCACGCGATGATTTCCCTCGTGATGCATCCCCTTGGCGCACCGTTTCCCGTGCACCGGGTGAAGAGGCACCGGCAAAAGCCGATCACGGCGGAATCAGTGGTAAGAGCTTTATCGATCCGGAAGTCCTGCGCCGTCAACGCGCAGAAGAGACCCGCGTCTATGGCGAGAACGCCTGTCAGGCCCTGTTCCAGAGCCGTCCTGAATGCATCGTTCGCGCCTGGTTTATCCAGAGCGTCACGCCGCGTTTCAAAGAGGCCCTGCGCTGGATGGCAGCAAACCGTAAAGCCTACCATGTGGTAGATGATGCGGAGCTGACCAAAGCATCCGGTACTGAACATCACGGCGGCGTCTGCTTCCTGATCAAAAAACGTAACGGCACCACGGTGCAGCAATGGGTCAGCCAGGCTGATGCCGATGACTGCGTACTGGCACTGGAAGATGTGGGCAACCCGCACAACCTGGGTGCGATGATGCGTAGCTGCGCCCATTTCGGCGTGAAAGGTGTGTTGTTGCAGGATGCGGCGATTGTCGAATCCGGTGCCGCGATTCGTACAGCCGAAGGCGGTGCGGAACATGTGCAGCCGATTACTGGCGAAAGCGTTCTGGATGCCATCGAAGAGTTCCGCCAGGCGGGTTACTCCATCGTGACCACCTCCAGCCATAAAGGTACGCCGCTGTTCAAAGCGACGCTGCCGCGCAAAATGGTATTGGTACTGGGTCAAGAACGTGATGGTCTGTCCGATGCCGCGCTCTCTACTGCCGACCTGAGCGTCTCAATCGACGGAACAGGTAAAGTAGAAAGCCTCAACGTTTCCGTTGCAACCGGCGTCCTGCTGGCTGAATGGTGGCGTCAGAACAAAGCATAATATTGCCTTGTCTACAATTATGCCCGGTGATAGCCGGGCATAATTATTTTTATCCCTTCCGAAAAATCACTCGCTTTCAGCCGGTAACACGGGCATCCAGTCGATTGGCGCTTCATTGCGTTTTTTCAGCCATTCATTGGTCAGAACAAAGTGGTTACAGCCAAAAAATCCGCGGTGAGCTGACAGTGGAGAGGGATGCGGCGCTTTCAGAACATGATGACGCTGGGCATCGATAATCGCCCCTTTCTTCTGCGCATGTGCGCCCCACAGTAAAAACACCACGCCTTCACAATGTTCATTGATAAGGCTGATGACTTTATCCGTAAAGGTCTCCCAGCCCAGGCTGGCGTGTGAGTGAGCTTGTCCCGCGCGAACCGTTAACACGGTATTGAGCAGAAGCACCCCTTGACGCGCCCAGCTTTCAAGATAACCGTGCGCCGGACGACTAAAGCCTGGCATCGATCCTTCCAGCTCTTTATACATATTCAGCAGGGAAGGGGGTGTTGCGATCCCAGGACGAACCGAAAATGCCAGACCGTGCGCCTGTCCAGGGCCGTGGTAGGGATCCTGACCCAGAATGACCACTTTCACATCATTCAGTTCGGTGTAACGAAAGGCATTAAACACATCCTTCTGGGGAGGATAGATCGTTTGACCGGATTGCCGCTCCTGCGCAACGGTACTGAGCGTATTCACAAAATAAGGCTGTTGCTTTTCGTCTGCCAGCACGTCATGCCATGTCAAAGGGGTCGTCATCATGCTCTCCTGCATATCTCAATTGCGCCTAGCTTAACCCTTTCAGGGAAGGGAGCAATATTTCGCGCGACATTTACAGCTAAGTCTTTCAATTTTATTTGAAAGACTCAAATCAGGGCAGGAAATCGGCTCTGTAAAATTGATCTGAAACAACAAAATCAAACCACACTATTTGTGTGGTTGCGGTTTTTGTTGATTTAAATCAAAGAATCATGGGGTGCCGGCTGATATATATACACTCAAGCAACAATGGTTTTACCAATTGGCCGCGAGAGGCCGACATTCATTAATTAATGTAGCCCTGGAGGCATGACATGATTACAGGTATCCAAATTACTAAAGCTGCAAACGACGACCTGCTGAACTCTTTCTGGCTGCTGGACAGCGAAAAAGGCGAAGCACGTTGTGTGGTTGCGAAAGCCGGTTTTGCTGAAGACGAAATCGTTCCGGTCAACAAACTGGGTGAAATCGAATACCGCGAGATCCCAATGGACATCCAGCCGGAAGTTCGCGTGGAAGGCGGTCAGCACCTGAACGTTAACGTTCTGCGTCGTGAAACCCTGGAAGATGCGGTTAAGAACCCAGAAAAATACCCGCAGCTGACTATCCGTGTTTCTGGCTACGCGGTACGCTTCAACTCTCTGACCCCTGAACAGCAGCGTGACGTTATCGCGCGTACCTTTACTGAAAGTCTGTAAGTCTTGAGGTTTTGGGGGAATAAAAAAGCCGGGTGATTAACCCGGCTTTTTTTTACTCTTCGTTCTGCGACGTTGGCGGCGTACCGCTTGGCTTACGGCGCTTACCAATGTTTTTTGCATCGCGATGGCGGTTCTTCACGCGCGGCTTCTCTTTCGCTTGCTCTTTTTTCTTCTCTTCGCGTTTTGCGAGCACTTTCTTGGACGGTTTGCCCGTCATCTTCTCGCTCGGTGGGCGCGTGGTTGGACGCAGTTCGTCAATGACGCGAGCTTTCAATGGCTCTTCGATATAGCGGCCAACTTTCAGCAGCAGCATGTAGTCGTGTGCTTCTACCAGCGAGATAGCGATCCCTTTACGACCCGCACGGCCGGTACGACCGATACGGTGCAGGTAGGTGTCACCGGTACGCGGCATGTCAAAGTTAATGACATGGCTGACATCAGGGATATCGATACCGCGCGCTGCGACGTCGGTGGCAACCAGCACATTGACGCGACCTTCAGTCAGACGCTTAATCCCCTCGGTACGCTTCACCTGAGGCATATCGCCTTCAAGATAGCAGTTATCGATACCGGCTGAACGCAGCATGTTCGCCAGCTCATGCACACGCTCGCGCTTACGCACAAACACGATGGTACGGGTGGTATCATCTTGTTTCAGAAGATGTTTCAGCAGCTCGACTTTGTGCTCAAGGTTATCGGCACGGTAATACCACTGGTGAATCTTTTTGCGCTCGCGCGTGGATGGCGTCGCAGATACTTCCGCTGGTTCGTTGAGCAGACGCTCAGCGAAGTCTTTAATTGCATCACCTTCCAGGGTGGCGGAGAACAGCATCGTCTGTTTGCGCCAGCGCGTTTCGCCCGCAATGTGTTCGATGTCCTGCGCAAAACCGAGTTCGAGCATGCGGTCAGCTTCATCGAGGATCAGCGTTTCCACCGCACGGCAGTCAAAGTTTTCTTCTTTGATGTACTGCATCAGGCGTCCGGTTGTCGCCACCACGATATCCTGGTTCTCACTGAACACTTCGGCGTGGTTCATATAGGCAACACCGCCGGTGATGGTGGCGATATCCAGATGCGTATTCGCGGCCAGTTCACGCGCATGTTCTGCCACCTGCACGGCCAGTTCACGTGTTGGGGTCAGGATAAGAATGCGCGGTGGGCCAGATTTCTTGCGAGGGAAATCGATCAGATGCTGCAAGACGGGCAGCAGGTATGCCGCCGTTTTACCGGTGCCTGTCGGCGCAGAACCGAGTACATCACGGCCTTCTAACGCAGGCGGAATAGCAGCCGCCTGGATGGCAGTTGGGCGTGTGAAGCCTTTATTCTGGAGAGCTTCCAGCAGGCACTCATCGAGTTCAAGTTCGGAAAAAGTCGTTACAGTCATGTTCTACCTCTGTGTGGGGCGCTGATTATAGACGTTATGGCTGCAATCTTCATCTGTTTGTGGATATCCCTTTTCCACCCCTTCGCTTTCACCTATGCTAATCCGGTTTTATTTAAGAAGGTTGCTTTGACATGTCTCAACCCAAAGCGCAGCTGCGCCGCGATGGTTTTACGTTTAAACAGTTCTTTGTAGCCCACGATCGCTGTGCGATGAAAGTCGGCACTGACGGTATATTACTGGGAGCGTGGGCGCCCGTCGCGAAGGTTAAGCGAATTCTGGATATTGGTAGTGGAAGTGGATTACTGGCGCTGATGCTGGCGCAACGCACGGAGCAGCACGTCACCATCGATGCTGTTGAACTTGATGCGCAGGCCGCCAGTCAGGCCAGCGAGAATGCCGCCGAATCGCCGTGGGCGTCTCGCGTTCAGGTGGAATGCGCCGATATCCTCACGTGGGCGCCGGAGCAAACGGCGCGCTACGATCTGATAGTCAGCAACCCGCCTTACTTTGAGCCTGGCGTCGACTGCGCGACGCCGGAACGCGATCAGGCGCGATACACCGGTTCGCTGGATCATACCGCCCTGTTAATGGCGGCGGCGAATTTAATCTCAGAAGAGGGATTTTTCTGCGTAGTTCTGCCCGAAAGTACCGGTAATGCGTTTATCAAAAAAGCGCTCGATATCGGCTGGTACTTACGCCTGCGAACAGATATCGCCGATAACGAAGCAAGACTCCCGCACCGCGTTTTATTAGCACTCTCCCCAAAAGAGGGTGAGTGCTTTAGCGACAGGATGGTGATTCGCGGGCCAGATCAGCGCTATTCCGAAGCCTACACGGCGCTGACCCAGGCATTTTATCTGTTTATGTGAATGAGAGGGGACAGCACCGACGGACCAGACTCCGCCAGTTGATCGGGGTAGTCCAGCGTGTAATGCAGGCCCCGACTCTCTTTGCGCATCATCGCACAGCGGACAATCAGCTCCGCCACTTGGACCAGATTGCGCAGCTCCAGCAGATTGTTAGATACGCGGAAATTGGCGTAATACTCGTCAATTTCCTGCTGCAGCATCGTAATCCGGCGTAGGGCGCGCTCCAGACGTTTGGTGGTGCGTACAATTCCGACGTAATCCCACATAAAGAGCCGCAGTTCATGCCAGTTGTGCTGGATGACCACCAGTTCATCCGGATTATCCACCCGGCTTTCATCCCAGGCAGGCAGGTGTGCCACCTCACGGGCGTAGGGCATCCGTTTGATGATATCTTCTGCGGCAGACCAGCCGTAAACCAGGCACTCCAGCAGCGAATTTGACGCCATACGGTTCGCACCGTGAAGCCCGGTATAACTCACCTCACCGATGGCGTACAGACCATCCACGTCCGTACGGCCATGATCGTCCACCATCACGCCGCCGCAGGTATAGTGCGCCGCAGGGACGATTGGCACCGGCTCTTTGGTGAGATCAATCCCAAGCCCCAGCAATTTTTCATAGATAGTCGGGAAGTGCTGGCGCACAAAATCGGCGGGCTTGTGGCTGATGTCGAGATACATACAGTCGACGCCGAGACGTTTCATTTCGTGGTCAATGGCACGAGCGACGATATCGCGCGGGGCCAGTTCACCACGCGGGTCGAAGTCTGGCATAAAGCGCGTGCCGTCGGGACGCTTGAGATGCGCGCCTTCACCACGCAGGGCTTCGGTAAGCAGGAAATTACGCGCCTGCGGATGGAACAGGGCGGTCGGGTGGAACTGGTTAAACTCCAGATTGGCGACGCGGCAACCTGCACGCCACGCCATGGCGATCCCGTCTCCTGAAGAGATATCCGGATTCGTCGTGTACTGATACACCTTCGATGCGCCGCCTGTTGCCAGCACCACCGATTTAGCCTGACAGGTCTCAACCGTCTCTTTATTCCGGTTCCAGACCCACGCTCCCACAACGCGTCGCGTGCCCGGCAGACCAATTTTATCGGAGATAATCAGGTCCACCGCATTGCAGCGTTCAAGTACCTGAATATTGGGGTGATTCCGTGCCTGAGCGACTAAAGTGGTTTCGACCTCTTTGCCCGTTGCATCTGCTGCGTGCAGGATGCGGCGGTGGCTATGCCCGCCTTCACGGGTGAGGTGATACCCCTCTTCGCCATTCGGTTGAACGTGCGTATCGAACAAAACGCCCTGATCGATAAGCCATTGCACACAGTGACGGGCGTTGCTGGCCACAAATTCCGCGGCGTGTTCATCGACAATGCCTGCGCCAGCGATCAGCGTGTCTTCCACGTGCGACGCAATGCTGTCCGTTTCATCAAATACCGCAGCAATACCGCCCTGAGCATAGAACGTCGAGCCTTCGCTCATCGGCCCTTTACTCAGTACGATCACTTTCTGATGCGAGGCCAGTCGAAGCGCCAGAGAGAGCCCGGCAGCGCCGCTGCCAATAATCAGTACATCACAATGCAGTTCTGGAGTTGTGTTCATGATGTTTGTTTAATTTACTAAACAGTGTTTGGCCAGAATAGCACCAGAATGCGATGAATCGCACGTTTTTTTTGAATGCTGTTGCGCAGCCTAAACTTAAACACAACCTCAAAAAAGGCGTAAAAGAACGAAAATATTTTGCGAAGCAGATCGTTAGCTTCAGATTATGTGGTGAAATAAACCCTGTGTTGCGGTACTCTTCTGGCAGCAAAAATACCATTTCTCATCAGAAATTGGGTACGTATCGTTAACAGACTTATAATGAGAGAAAATGAACAGTCTGCGACACGATGGACAAAAACAGACGCGTAACGGAACTTATTGATGAATAGACCCTCTAACCTCGTGCTTGCTCACATTGCAGTGTTTTTAGAGTGGCGTTTCGATAACGCGTGGAATTTAGGTTTGGGGAGACATTACCTCGGATGAGCGAGCAGTTAACGGACCAGGTCCTGGTTGAACGGGTCCAGAAGGGAGATCAGAAAGCCTTTAACTTACTGGTGGTTCGCTATCAGCATAAAGTGGCGAGTCTGGTATCCCGCTATGTACCGTCAGGAGATGTTCCTGATGTAGTGCAAGAGTCTTTCATAAAGGCCTATCGCGCGCTGGATTCTTTCCGGGGGGATAGTGCTTTTTACACCTGGCTGTATCGTATTGCAGTCAATACAGCAAAGAATTATCTGGTCGCTCAGGGCCGTCGTCCGCCTTCAACGGATGTGGACGCAATAGACGCTGAAAACTTCGAAAGCGGCGGCGCATTGAAAGAAATTTCGAACCCTGAGAACTTAATGTTGTCAGAAGAACTGAGACAAATCGTTTTTCGCACGATCGAGGCACTCCCGGAAGATTTACGCATGGCAATTACCTTGCGGGAGCTTGATGGACTTAGCTATGAAGAGATAGCGGCTATCATGGACTGTCCGGTCGGAACGGTTCGTTCGCGAATCTTCCGTGCGCGAGAAGCTATTGATAATAAAGTTCAACCGCTTATCAGGCGTTGACGATAGCGGGATACTGGAAAAGGTATTAGGCATGCAGAAAGAAAAACTTTCCGCTTTAATGGATGGTGAAACGCTGGACAGTGAGCTGCTCAACGAGCTCTCTCACTCTCCCGAGATGCAAAAGACCTGGGAGAGTTACCATCTCATCCGCGACTCTATGCGTGGTGATACGGGCGATGTTCTCCATTTCGATATCTCAGCACGCGTAATGGCGGCAATTGAGAACGAGCCTGTACATCAGACCACTCCGCTGATCCCTGAAGCTCAACCTGCGCCACATCAATGGCAGAAGATGCCATTCTGGAAAAAAGTGCGCCCGTGGGCGAGCCAATTAACCCAAATGGGCGTGGCTGCATGCGTATCGCTTGCAGTTATCGTTGGCGTCCAGCACTATAACGGTCAATCAGAAGCTAACCAGCAGCCTGAAGCGCCAGTGTTCAATACACTGCCGATGATGGGTAAAGCAAGTCCGGTTAGCTTGGGTGTGCCATCTGCCGATGCCTCAGTCAGCCCGGGCCAGCAACAGCAGGTCCAGGAACAGCGTCGTCGCATTAATGCGATGCTGCAGGACTATGAGTTGCAGCGTCGTTTGCACTCTGAGCAGCTCCAGTTTGAGCAGGCACAGACCCAGCAGGCTGGTGTGCAAGTGCCAGGAAACCAAACTTTAGGAACGCAATCGCAGTAATGAAGCAACTTTGGTGCGCCATGTCCTTAGTGGCGGGTAGCCTGTTCTTCTCTACCAACGCCTCGGCTGATTTATCGTCCGGGGCGTTGTTGCAGCAGATGAATATGGCGAGCCAGTCACTCAACTACGAGTTGGCCTTTATCAGTATCAACAAGCAAGGTGTAGAGTCGTTACGCTACCGCCATGCCCGTCTTGATAACCAGCCGCTCGCCCAGCTTTTACAACTCGACGGCCCGCGCCGTGAGGTTGTACAGCGCGGTAATGAAATCAGCTACTTTGAGCCAGGCCTTGAGCCGTTTACGCTTAATGGCGATTACATTGTCGACTCACTCCCGGCCCTCGTTTATACCGACTTCAAACGTCTGTCGCCTTACTACGATTTCATTTCCGTTGGCCGTACGCGCATTGCGGATCGGCTTTGTGAAGTGATTCGCGTCGTGGCAAGAGACGGCACACGCTATAGCTACATCGTGTGGATGGATGCGGAGAGCAAACTGCCAATGCGTGTCGATCTCCTCGATCGGGACGGCGAAACGCTGGAGCAGTTCCGCGTGATTTCCTTTACGGTGAATGGTCAGGTGGGTAACAGTATGCAGAATCTGGCGAAAGCGAGCCTTCCGCCGCTTCTGTCAGTGCCTGCGGGCGATACGGTGAATTTCAACTGGGTGCCAGCGTGGATCCCACAAGGTTTCAGCGAGATATCCAGTAGCCGCCGTCAGCTTCCGACCATTGAAACGCCGGTCGAGTCGCGTCTCTATTCCGACGGCTTGTTCAGCTTCTCGGTGAACATCAATCGGGCGTCAGCTAACAGCAGCGAGCAAATGCTTCGTACCGGACGCCGGACCGTGAGTACGACGCTGCGGGATAACGCCGAAATCACGATTGTGGGCGAACTGCCACCGCAGACGGCGAAGCGCATCGCTGACAGCATTAAATTCAGGGCCGCACAATGATCAAAGAATGGGCCACCGTTGTCTCGTGGCAAAATGGTGTTGCGCTGGTGAGCTGTGACGTGAAAGCGTCATGCAACAGCTGCGCCTCGCGCGCTGGCTGCGGTAGCCGGGTGCTGAATAAGCTGGGGCCGCAAACCACGCACACCATCTCTGTGCCAAGTGCAGAACCGCTTACTGTTGGGCAAAAGGTGGAACTGGGGATTGCTGAAGGCAGCCTGCTGGGGTCCGCCATGCTGGTGTATCTCTCCCCGCTGGTGGGCTTGTTTGTGGTCGCCGGAATTTTCCAGATGCTGTTTGGCACCGATCTCGCTGCGATGAGCGGCGGAGTGCTGGGCGGCGTGGGCGGTTTTATGCTGGCGCGCGGCTTTTCTCAAAAGCTTGCTGAGAAAGAAGCCTGGCAGCCCGTTATCCTCAGCGTGGGGCTTCCGCCAGACATGCTGCGTGTCGAAACGCTCTCTTCAGAAGCCCGATAATTCATCGGGCTTTATCTTTATTTACATCCCATAAAACAAAACGTCCTTCTCTGACACTATGCTTGGCTTTAACAGCATTTCCTGGTGACGAAGATGTAGTGTAGAATGCTGCGTTTTCGCACTGAAAAACGTCAGGCTAAGAACAGCGGCCTCCAGGAATTCGTAAGGCATAATTATTTAACTATATGAAGAACATACGTAACTTTTCGATCATTGCTCACATTGACCACGGTAAGTCGACGCTTTCTGACCGTATTATCCAGATTTGCGGTGGCCTGTCTGATCGTGAAATGGAAGCCCAGGTACTGGACTCCATGGACCTGGAACGCGAACGTGGTATCACCATCAAAGCGCAGAGCGTAACGCTCGACTACAAAGCCCTTGATGGTGAAACATATCAACTGAATTTCATCGACACCCCAGGCCACGTTGACTTCTCTTATGAAGTTTCTCGTTCGCTGGCAGCCTGCGAAGGCGCGCTGCTGGTGGTTGATGCCGGGCAGGGCGTAGAAGCTCAGACCCTGGCCAACTGCTACACCGCGATGGAAATGGATCTCGAAGTGGTGCCGGTGCTTAACAAAATCGACCTGCCGGCTGCCGATCCAGAGCGCGTGGCGGAAGAGATTGAAGACATTGTCGGTATTGACGCCACAGACGCAGTGCGCTGCTCGGCGAAGACCGGTGTCGGTGTTCCTGATGTGCTGGAGCGTCTGGTACGTGATATCCCGGCACCAGAAGGTGACGCAGATGCGCCGCTGCAGGCGCTGATCATCGACTCCTGGTTCGATAACTACCTTGGCGTGGTATCGCTGGTGCGTATTAAAAACGGCACCATGCGTAAAGGCGACAAAATCAAAGTGATGAGCACCGGTCAGGTGTACAACGCTGACCGTCTGGGTATCTTCACGCCGAAACAGGTTGATCGTACTGAACTGAAATGCGGCGAAGTTGGCTGGCTGGTTTGCGCCATCAAAGACATCCTGGGCGCGCCAGTAGGCGATACCCTGACTCAGGCACGTAATCCGGCTGATAAAGCGCTGCCAGGCTTCAAAAAAGTGAAGCCTCAGGTTTACGCGGGCCTGTTCCCGGTCAGCTCTGACGATTACGAAAACTTCCGTGATGCGCTCGGCAAGCTGAGCCTGAACGATGCTTCCCTGTTCTATGAACCAGAAAGCTCTACCGCGCTGGGCTTCGGCTTCCGCTGTGGCTTCCTGGGTCTGCTGCACATGGAGATCATTCAGGAGCGTCTTGAGCGTGAATACGATCTGGATCTGATCACCACGGCACCGACCGTAGTGTATGAAGTCCAGACCACCAACAAAGACGTTATCTACGTCGACAGCCCCTCCAAGCTGCCGCCGCTGAACAATATTGAAGAGCTGCGTGAGCCAATCGCGGAGTGTCACATGCTGCTGCCGCAGGAGTTCCTGGGCAACGTCATTACGCTCTGTATCGAGAAGCGTGGCGTGCAGACCAACATGGTTTACCACGGTAACCAGGTGGCGCTGACCTATGAAATCCCGATGGCGGAAGTGGTGCTCGACTTCTTCGACCGTCTGAAGTCTACCTCTCGTGGCTACGCGTCGCTGGACTACAACTTTAAACGATTCCAGGCGTCCAACATGGTGCGTGTGGATGTGCTGATCAACGGCGAGCGTGTTGATGCGCTGGCGCTGATCACCCACAACGATAACGCGCCGTACCGTGGCCGTGAACTGGTCGAGAAAATGAAAGAGCTGATCCCGCGTCAGCAATTTGATATCGCGATTCAGGCCGCCATCGGCAACCACATCATTGCCCGCTCTACGGTGAAACAGCTGCGTAAAAACGTCCTGGCGAAATGCTACGGCGGCGACGTAAGCCGTAAGAAGAAACTGTTGCAGAAACAGAAAGATGGTAAAAAACGTATGAAGCAGGTCGGTAACGTTGAGCTGCCGCAGGAAGCGTTCCTTGCCATTCTGCACGTGGGTAAAGACGGAAAATAATCCTTAAGGAGTTGGCATGGCGAACATGTTTGCCCTGATCCTGGTCATAGCGACCCTGGTGACGGGGCTGTTGTGGTGTCTGGATAAGTTTATCTTCGCCCCGAAACGTCGCGAACGTCAGTCTATTACGGGTGAACAGCTGGATGCGAAAACCATGAAGAAAGTCAGCCCGAAACCGGGCTGGCTGGAAACAGGGGCTTCCGTATTCCCGGTTCTGGCGATTGTTCTGGTGGTGCGTTCGTTTATTTACGAACCTTTTCAGATCCCGTCCGGTTCGATGATGCCTACGCTGCTGATTGGCGATTTTATTCTGGTAGAGAAATATGCCTATGGCATTAAAGATCCTATCTATCAGAAAACGTTAATCGAAACCGGTCATCCAAAACGCGGTGATATCGTGGTCTTCAAATACCCTGAAGATCCGCGTCTGGATTACATCAAGCGTGCCGTCGGCTTGCCAGGCGATAAAGTGAGTTACGACCCTGTCGCGAAAGAAGTGACCGTACAGCCGGGCTGTAGCTCCGGTACGGCGTGTGAGAACGCGCTGCCGATCACCTATTCCAACGTGGAGCCGAGCGACTTTGTGCAGACCTTTGCCCGTCGTAACGGGGGCGAAGCGACCAGCGGTTTCTTCCAGATGCCGAAAGGCGAAACCAAAGAGAACGGAATTCGTCTGGTTGAGCGTAAAGAGACCCTGGGTGACGTGACGCATCGCATTTTGACGGTTCCGATCGCGCAGGATCAGCTGGGTATGTACTACCAGCAGCCAGGCCAGCAGCTCGCCACCTGGATCGTTCCGCCAGGACATTACTTCATGATGGGTGATAACCGCGACAACTCTGCGGACAGCCGTTACTGGGGCTTTGTTCCGGAAGCGAATCTGGTCGGTAAAGCGACCGCGATCTGGATGAGTTTCGAAAAACAGGAAGGGGAGTGGCCGACCGGCGTTCGTCTGAATCGCATTGGCGGAATCCATTAATTCCTGATAATTGCTCACGTAACCCTCTTAAATGAGGGTTACGTGAATTATTTAAGAGATAATCTCTCCTGGCTAACGACATACCCTGTCGTTGCGTATAGAATATTCCCCCGAAGTTTAAGGTTGGCGCTGACTCAGTGCCACGGCACACGAAACCGCGTTGGTCTTATCAGGTCGGTTTCGTGTGCTGCATTTTTGACGCATTCATTTACTGGTATCGCATGAACCCCATCGTAATTAATCGGCTTCAACGGAAGCTGGGCTACACTTTTCAGCATCAGGAGTTGTTGCAACAGGCATTAACCCACCGCAGTGCCAGCAGCAAACACAATGAGCGCCTCGAGTTTTTAGGTGACTCCATTTTAAGTTACGTGATCGCAAATGCGCTTTATCACCGTTTCCCTCGTGTGGATGAAGGTGATATGAGCCGTATGCGCGCAACGCTGGTGCGCGGCAACACGCTTGCCGAGATTGCACGTGAGTTTGAACTGGGCGAATGCCTGCGACTTGGACCGGGTGAACTGAAAAGCGGTGGTTTTCGCCGTGAATCAATTCTCGCGGATACTGTCGAAGCATTAATCGGTGGTGTTTTCCTCGACAGCGATATTCAGACGGTAGAGCAACTCATTCTGAACTGGTATCAAACGCGTCTGGACGAAATAAGCCCAGGCGATAAACAAAAAGATCCTAAGACTCGTTTGCAGGAATATCTGCAGGGTCGCCACCTCCCGCTGCCATCTTATCTGGTGGTGCAGGTGCGCGGCGAAGCACACGATCAGGAATTTACCATCCATTGCCAGGTTAGCGGCCTGAGTGAACCGGTGGTTGGCACAGGTTCTAGCCGTCGCAAGGCGGAACAGGCTGCCGCCGAACAGGCGTTAAAAATGCTGGAGCTGGAATGAGCGAAGAAAAGAGTTACTGCGGTTTTGTTGCCATTGTCGGACGTCCTAACGTCGGCAAATCAACCCTGCTGAATAATCTGCTTGGGCAGAAAATATCCATTACCTCCCGTAAGGCGCAAACCACGCGTCACCGTATCGTCGGCATCCACACGGAAGGCGCGTATCAGGCGATTTACGTCGATACCCCAGGCCTGCATATGGAAGAGAAGCGTGCCATCAACCGCCTGATGAACAAAGCGGCGAGCAGCTCTATCGGTGATGTTGAATTGATCATCTTCGTGGTGGAAGGCACCCGCTGGACGCCAGATGATGAGATGGTTCTGAACAAACTGCGCGATGGCAAATCACCGGTGATTCTTGCGGTCAACAAAGTTGATAACGTGCAGGAAAAAGCCGATTTGCTGCCGCACCTGCAGTTCCTGGCAAGCCAGATGAACTTCCTCGACATCGTTCCCCTGTCTGCGGAAACGGGCATGAACGTCGATACCATCGCCGGTATCGTGCGTAAACATCTGCCGGAAGCGATCCATCACTTCCCGGAAGATTACATCACCGACCGTTCCCAGCGCTTTATGGCCTCTGAAATCATCCGTGAAAAACTGATGCGTTTCCTCGGTGCCGAACTGCCGTACTCCGTTACCGTGGAAATCGAACGTTTCCAGACCAACGAGCGTGGCGGGTACGACATCAACGGGCTGATCCTCGTTGAGCGAGAAGGGCAGAAGAAGATGGTGATTGGCAACAAAGGCGCCAAAATCAAAACCATCGGCATCGAAGCGCGTAAAGACATGCAGGAGATGTTCGAAGCACCGGTTCACCTGGAGCTGTGGGTGAAGGTGAAATCAGGCTGGGCTGATGACGAGCGCGCCCTGCGTAGTCTCGGTTACGGCGACGACGTCTAAGACACAACATCGTGGATGGATGGCAGCGAGCCTTTGTCCTTCACAGCCGTCCGTGGAGCGAAACCAGCCTGATGCTGGACGTCTTCACGGAAGAGTCGGGTCGCGTGCGCCTGGTTGCAAAAGGCGCACGTTCCAAACGCTCTAACCTGAAGGGCGCGTTACAACCCTTCACCCCGCTGTTGGTTCGTTTTGGCGGACGCGGCGAAGTCAAAACCCTGCGCAGTGCCGAAGCCGTCTCCCTGGCGCTTCCTCTGTCAGGCATCACGCTCTATAGCGGTTTGTACGTCAACGAACTCATCTCACGCGTCCTTGAACACGAAACACGCTTCTCAGAACTCTTTTTCGATTATCTGCACTGCATCCAGGCGCTGGCTGGCGCAACAGGCACACCCGAACCCGCATTACGCCGGTTTGAGCTGGCGCTGCTTGGTCACCTCGGTTACGGCGTCGATTTTTTGCATTGCGCGGGAAGCGGCGAATCCGTAGAGGACGCCATGACCTATCGCTATCGCGAAGAGAAGGGGTTTATTGCCAGCGTGGTGATCGACAACACAACGTTCACCGGGCGGCATCTCAGGGCGCTCTATGAGCGAGAATTTCCTGACCAGGATACCTTACGCGCGGCAAAACGCTTTACCCGAATTGCCCTCAAGCCGTATCTTGGAGGCAAGCCCTTAAAGAGCCGCGAATTATTCAGGCAGTTTGTGCCAAAGCGTTAATGAACAATGAGAAAACCGAGGATTGTCATGGCTGAATTACTGTTAGGCGTCAACATCGATCACATTGCCACGCTGCGTAATGCGCGCGGTACGGCTTATCCTGATCCGGTTCAGGCGGCATTTATCGCCGAGCAGGCTGGCGCCGACGGCATTACCGTTCACCTGCGTGAAGACCGTCGCCACATCACCGATCGTGACGTACGCATCCTGCGCCAGACGCTGGACACGCGCATGAATCTGGAGATGGCGGTTACGGAAGAGATGCTGGCGATCGCCTGTGAAACCCAGCCGCATTTCTGCTGCCTGGTGCCGGAAAAACGTCAGGAAGTGACCACCGAAGGCGGGCTGGATGTCGCCGGTCAGCGTGACAAAATGCAGGAGGCCTGCAAACGCCTCGCCGCTGCCGGTATCCTGGTTTCCCTGTTTATCGATGCGGATGTTGAACAGATCAAGGCCGCTGCGGAAGTCGGTGCGCCGTACATCGAAATTCATACCGGTTGCTATGCGGATGCCAAAGACGAAGCCATCCAGGCCAAAGAACTGGATCGCATTGCCAACGCAGCCCGCTATGCCGCGAGCCTGGGTCTGAAAGTCAACGCCGGTCACGGCCTGACCTATCACAACGTCAAGGCGATCGCTCAGATCCCGGAAATGCATGAGCTAAATATCGGCCACGCGATTATCGGTCGCGCGGTGATGAGCGGTCTGAAAGAGGCCGTTGCCGAGATGAAACGTCTGATGCTGGAAGCGCGTCAGTAATGGCGATTCTGGGCTTAGGCACGGACATCGTTGAGATTGCCCGTATCGAAGCGGTGATCGCCCGTAGTGGCGATCGCCTGGCAAAACGGGTGCTCAGCGACAACGAATGGGCCATCTGGGAAGCGCACCAGCAGCCGGTGCGTTTTCTGGCGAAGCGCTTTGCGGTAAAAGAAGCAGCGGCGAAAGCCTTCGGGACCGGGATTCGTAACGGGCTGGCGTTTAATCAGTTCGAAGTGTTTAACGATGAGCTGGGCAAACCCCGTCTGCGGTTATGGGGCGAGGCGCAAAAGCTTGCAGAAAGACTCGGTGTGAACCATATGCACGTTACGCTGGCGGATGAACGTCATTACGCCTGCGCCACGGTGATCATCGAAAGCTAGAGTTTGTCCGCGTGATGCAGCTGCACGAACTTATCCCACAGCTGCTCTTCTGATTCGGCATGGGCCGGATCTTTGAGAATGGTGTTAGGGATCGGGCACACTTTCTGACAGGTCGGCGTTTCGTAATGGCCGATGCACTCGGTGCAGCGATCGCTGTTAATCTCATAAATGCTGTCACCCATTGAAATGGCCTCGTTAGGGCATTCGGGTTCGCACATATCGCAATTGATGCATTTTTTGGTGATTAACAGCGCCATCAGGAAAATCTCAGAAACATCACAAACAGGGCGGGCATTATACGCTCATTCCCTGCTCAAACCAGTTTTTTTACCAGCTCTTCGCTGTGACGAATGCGTCCCGGCGCATGTTCCAGATCCTGCTGTACCAGTGCCACAAAGAGCAGATCCGTCAGCATCATCTGGGCGCTGGTAGAGGAAATCGCCGCGCTGCGGGTGGCCTGTTCTTCGGCAATGGTGTACAAGCAGCGCGTGGCCCGCTGCTGCAGGGCATTCGGGTTAAAACCGGTAATCGCCAGGATTTTACCCCCGACGCGCAGCGTTTCATCAGACGCCAGATTGATCTCCCGACGTTCTCCGGAATAGGAGATGGCTAACAGCAAATCATTCGGGTCCATCGCCTGCACGGTAGACAGCAGGGCGTGCATGTCCTGTTCAACCACGGCGTTATAGCCGATCTTAGTCAGTTTCCAGCCAAAATTACGTGCCACCAGCCCCGATGCGCCAATGCCGGTCAGAATAATTCGCCGCGCCGCGCGCAGCATCGCCACGCTCTCAAGCAGCTTCTCTTCGCTGTTCACGTCAAGCGTAGCGTGCATCGCCGTCACGTTCTCTTTGATCAGCTTTTCACCGACCAGACGCATCGGATCGTCGCCGCGAATCTGATTGTGCAACGGCATGGATTGCGGATTTGGATTGTTGACCAGCGCTTCGCTGATCGCCAGTTTTAGTGCCGGAAAACCTTTAAAACCAATTTTTTGCGCGAATTTCACCACGCTGGACTGGCTCACGCCCGCTTCGCTTGCCAGCTGCTGAGAACTGAGATGACGCGCATGATCGGGCTGGGAAAGCAGGAAATCCGCCAGTTTTTTATCGCTCTGGGCAAAGCCCGCGTACCGCTGGCGAATACGAATTAAACAGTTCATACGCCTCCTGGCGAAATGTGATTGCTGCTGCAAAACAGAATTTTGCTCGCCTGAATGAATTTTATATTCCATTATAGTACGGTTAATATGAATTAAAAATTCCTGAGGGACAAAAAATGAATCTTGGCTCACTCGTTTCAGAAACCCGTAATCCGCAAACCATGGATCTCGATGCGCTCTCCACGCTCGATCTTGTTAACCGTTTTAATCAACAGGATACGCTGGTCGCGCTGGCAGTGAAAGAGACATTGCCTGAGGTGGCAAAAGCCGTTGATGCCGCCGCCGCCGCGCTGAAAGCCGGTGGACGCATTATTTACATGGGGGCAGGGACCAGCGGACGTCTCGGGGTACTGGATGCCTCTGAATGTCCGCCGACCTTTGGCGTGCCGCACGGTCTGGTGATTGGGCTGATTGCCGGTGGGCCGGGGGCGCTGTTGAAAGCGGTCGAAGGGGCTGAGGACGATAAACAGCTGGGCGCGAATGATCTCGCCGCCCTGAGCCTGACAAAAAACGATCTGGTAGTCGGCCTGGCGGCATCCGGGCGCACGCCTTATGTCATCGGCGGTCTGGAATATGCCAAACAGCTGGGCTGCACGACGGTAGCGATCTCCTGTAATCCCGGTTCGCCGATTGCACAGGTTGCGGCGATTGCCATCTCTCCTGTCGTGGGGCCAGAAGCGCTGACCGGATCGACGCGCCTGAAATCGGGCACCGCGCAAAAGCTGGTACTCAACATGATCTCCACGGGGGCAATGGTGAAATTCGGCAAGGTCTACCAGAACCTGATGGTGGACATGAAAGCCACCAACATCAAGCTGGTGGATCGTGCCTGCCGTATGGTTGTGGAAGCCACCGGCGCCAGCCGTGAAGAGGCTGAAGCTGTTCTCCAACAAACCGATCACGACGTTAAACCGGCCATTCTGATGATTCTGAGCGGACTGGACGCCACAGCGGCACGCGCAAAACTGGAAGCCCATCAGGGATTCTTGCGGGCTGCATTACAAAACTAAAACTGAGGCGTATATGGAAAAAACAGCAGTGCTCGCCAGCGACATCTTGCAAGGGATTGGCGGGGAGAAAAACATCCGCCGTCTCGAAAACTGCATGACGCGCGTGCGGGTCGAAGTTCAGGACGACGGCCAGCTCGATCTGGCGCGTCTGAAAAAGCTCCCCGGCGTCAGCGGCTACGTAAAGCAGGGCGCACAGCACCAGCTGATTGTCGGGCCGGGCAAAGCCGCGCAGGTCGTTGATGCGATGCGTGCGCTGATGATCGGTGAAAGCGCTGAGGTTTTAGGCGATGTGGATCGCAACAAAGCGCAGGCCAAAGCCAAATACAAAGCCCCGATGAGCGATGCGCTGCGCCAGTTGGCCAACGTCTTTATTCCCCTGATCCCGGCGTTTATCGCGTCGGGTCTGATTACCGGGATTATCAATATCCTCAAACGCCCGGATATCGTCGGCGATTTTGCGACCCATTATCCAAACCTGCTTGGGATTCTGGGCATCTTTGGTAGCGCGGTGTTTGCCATCATGAACATTCTGGTGGGCGTCAACGCGGCGAAAGTCTACGGCGGTTCGATGGCGATGGGCGGCGTGATGGCGGGGATCCTCTCCAGCCCGCAGCTGGCGCAAATCACCCTGTTTGGCGAAGCGCTCCAGCCCGGACGCGGCGGTGTCATCGCGGTGCTGCTGGTCGTCGCCCTGATGTGCTGGGTCGAGAAGCGTCTGCGCAGCCTGCTGCCGGGCTCGATTGAGTTGATCCTCAATCCACTGCTGACCACCCTGATCACCGGTACGCTGGCGATTGTGGCCTTGCAGCCGTTAGGCGGCTGGATCTCCGAGGCGATTGCGCACGGGGCGTCGATGGCTATCGATCGTGGTGGCTTGCTGGTGGGGGCGGTGCTGTCCGGTACCTTCCTGCCGCTGGTGTTAACCGGGCTGCATCAGGGGCTGGTGCCTATTCACGTGGAGCTTGTGCAGGCGCACGGCTACAACGCGCTGCTGCCGATTCTGTCGATGGCAGGGATGGGGCAGGTCGGTGCTGCGATTGCTATCCTGCTGAAAACACGCAACGAACGGCTGAAAAAGGTGATCAAAGGTGCATTGCCGGTTGGATTGCTGGGCATCGGTGAGCCGCTGATTTTCGGCGTCACGCTGCCGCTTGGCAAACCTTTCCTCGCGGCCTGTCTGGGCGGAGCGATGGGCGGGGCGTTGATCAGCTACTGGAAAGTGGCTACCGTTATTACTTTCGGGATCTCCGGTTTACCGCTGGCATTAACCATCGTGACCGGAAAAGTCACGCTCTATCTGTTAGGCTGTTTGGTAGCGATTATCGCCGGGTTCTTGTTTACCTGGCTGTTAGGATTCCACGATCCAGAGGAGTAAGGTTTGGTTAATCACGAGCGCCGCGTTGTCTTTTTCGATTTGGATGGAACGCTTCATCAGCAGGATATGTTTGGCAGTTTTATGCGCTATCTGTTGCGTCGCCAGCCCTTGAACGCACTGCTCGTGCTGCCACTTTTGCCGATCATCGGGATCGCACTGTTGATAAAAGGGCGCGCGGCGCGCTGGCCAATGAGCCTGCTGTTATGGGGCTGCACCTTTGGGCACAGCGATGCGCGGCTCAGCCAGCTGCAACAGGATTTCGTCCACTGGTTTCGCGGGCACGTCACCGCGTTTCCGGTGGTTCAGGACCGGCTGACGGAGTACCTCAACGCCAGTGACGCCGATATCTGGCTTATCACCGGCTCGCCGCAGCCGCTGGTGGAGCAGGTCTATTTTGACACGCCGTGGTTGCCGCGCGTGAATCTGATTGCCACTCAAATGGGGCGCGCCTACGGCGGATGGGTGCTGACGCTGCGCTGTCTGGGGCACGAGAAAGTGGTGCAACTGGAGAAAAAAATCGGCACGCCGCTGCGCCTTTACAGCGGCTACAGCGACAGCAAGCAGGACAACCCGCTGCTCTATTTCTGCCAGCACCGCTGGCGCGTTACCCCTTCAGGCGAACTTCAGCAACTGGAATAGTGTTAATCATAACGGGTGTGTATAATGCCGCCCGCTTTCCGACTGGAGTACCTTTCGTTGTCTGACCTTGAACTCAATCATGAATACTGGATGCGCCATGCGCTTTCCCTTGCAAAACGCGCCTGGGATGAGGGCGAAGTGCCCGTGGGTGCCGTTCTGGTGCATAACAATCAGGTGATTGGCGAAGGGTGGAACCGTCCGATAGGTCGCCACGATCCGACTGCGCATGCCGAAATCATGGCTCTGCGTCAGGGCGGGCTGGTACTGCAGAACTACCGTTTGCTGGATACAACGCTGTATGTCACGCTGGAACCCTGCGTGATGTGTTCTGGTGCGATGGTGCACAGCCGCATCGGGACGCTGGTGTATGGCGCGCGGGATGAAAAGACAGGCGCGGCGGGTTCCTTAATGGACGTACTCGGTCATCCGGGCATGAACCACCAGGTCCAGATTATCGGTGGGGTACTTGCACCAGAGTGTTCGGGGCTACTAAGCGATTTCTTTCGAATGCGCCGTCAGCAGAAAAAGCAACAAAAGGCAGAATTGAAGTCGTCGGGTGATTAAGCTCATTCGGTGATACCACCGGATAGCTCTGCGCCAGCTGCTCAGCCTCCATCACTTCCTTCTCTTTCTCCTGCAGATAACCTTCCAGGCTTATCTGATACTTGCGGATATTTTCCACATACGCGTAGGCTTCGTGGCCGCGCGCATACCCGTACGTGAGTTTATTGTACCAGGGCTTCTGGCTCAGCAGCGGCAGACGCTGTTTTACGTCAGACCAGCTGTCAGGATTGCCTTTGGTCTTGGCGGTCAACGCGCGGGCGTCGAGCATATGCGCGTAACCCATGTTGTATGCCGCCAGTGCAAACCAGATCCGCTCCTCTTCCGGCACCGTTTCCGGTACTTTCGCCATCATATCCTGCAGATAACGCGCGCCGCCGCTAATGCTCTGTTCCGCGTCGGTGCGATCCGTCAGGCCGAGACTTTGCGCCGTATTCTTGGTGAGCATCATCAGGCCACGCACGCCGGTGGGTGAGGTCGCCTGGGCGTCCCAGTGAGATTCTTGATAAGAAATTGCCGCCAGCAGGCGCCAGTCGATCGCCTGGGCGTATTTCTCGAACAGCGGCTGGAGTTCCGGCAGCACACTGTCGACCGCGCGCAGGAAGCTGCGGGTATCGACGTAATCGAAATCGCCGCCGTGACCGAGATATTTCTCCTCAAGCCGCGCGAGGGTACCGTCTTCATTCATCGAATTGAAGAAATCGAGGATCGCGGCGGCGAGGGTTTGATCTTCGTCGAGAGGGCTAAACCAGGTGACGGGCTGTTCGTCGGTCACGTCCAGCGCCACGGCCAGCTCCGGATGCACGCGCTGGAATAGACTGATCGCCACGGAATCGGCGATGGTGTACGCCAGCTTTTTATCTTTTACCTGTTCCAGTAGGGCCGTAGTGCCGAGTTTGTCATCGACCTTCCAGCTGAGATCCGGGTATTTCTTCTCTTTCAGGGAGCGCAAATCGTCAATCACCACATGGCCTGGCGCGATGGTGAGCTGCTGATCGTTAAGGGCAGCAAGCGTACGCGGGCGCACTCCGCCCACGCGATAGACAAGTTGCTGAGAAACGGAGTAGTAGGTCGGCCCTGGCTGATAGTTCTTGCTGCGCTCGCTGTTATAGACCAGCCCGGCGGCGAGCATATCGGCATCGCCGTTATCCAGGTCGTCAAACAGCTGGCTGATATTCTGGCGAACAGTGATTTTGAGTTTTACGCCCAGGTAGTCGGCAAACTGCTGCGCCAGCTCGTAATCGAGACCGGTAATTTTGCCGTTAACGTTGTTGTAGGTCAGCGGAGAGCTGATGGTACTGACACGCAGCTCCCCCCGCGACTGGATCGCGGCGATACGGTTTTCGGCTTTGCCGAACCAGGGGATTGAAGGCCACAGGGCCGCTGCCAGCAGCAAGGTTACAATGCCGATGAGCAGATAATTAATCTTTAATTTTTTCAATTAGTTAATTCTCTGCGCCGTGCGTTGCCTCAGTGTGCTGTAGCCATGTTAAGAATAAGGTTTGCCATTGATTGAGCGGCATTTTGCGCAAACTTACGACAGTTGGCAACAAATTAGAGAGACAGGTCACACCTATGGATAAAAATGCGAGATGATTTTATTTCGACGCAAACGGTTTCGTCGGCGCTCAGGATTCTCTATAATGACGCCCGTTTTCCCCTTGCGCACACTGTAAGCGCCTCAGGCGCTTCGAAGACGAGAGACTTATGATGGAAATTCTGCGTGGTTCGCCTGCACTGTCTGCCTTCCGTATCAACAAACTGCTGGCACGTTTTCAGGCTGCCGACCTTCCGGTAAGCAATATTTACGCTGAGTATGTCCATTTTGCTGACCTGAATGCTCCCTTAGATGCGCAGCAGCGCGAGCAGCTTGAACGTCTGCTCAAGTATGGCCCGAGCCTGAGCAGCCATACGCCAACCGGCAAACTGATCCTTGCGACGCCTCGCCCTGGCACCATCTCCCCCTGGTCTTCTAAAGCCACTGACATTGCCCACAACTGCGGCCTGAGCCAGATTAATCGTCTGGAGCGCGGCGTGGCGTATTACGTTGAAGCCTCGACGTTGACCGCTGAACAATGGCAGGCCGTTACCGCTGAGCTGCACGACCGCATGATGGAAAGCGTCTTCGCGTCGCTGGATGATGCACAACAGCTGTTCTCTCACCATCAGCCTGCGCCCGTTCAGAGCGTGGATCTGCTGGGTGAAGGCCGCCAGGCGCTGATTGATGCCAACCTGCGTCTGGGTCTGGCGCTGGCAGATGACGAGATTGACTACCTGCAGGATGCGTTCGTGAAGCTGAACCGCAACCCGAACGACATCGAACTCTATATGTTCGCGCAGGCCAACTCCGAGCACTGCCGCCATAAGATTTTCAACGCCGACTGGGTTATCGACGGCGAAGAACAGCCGAAGTCGCTGTTTAAAATGATCAAAAACACCATGGAACAAACGCCTGACCACGTCTTGTCTGCCTATAAAGACAACGCGGCGGTGATGGAAGGTTCTGAGGTGGGCCGCTTCTTCGCCGATCGCGAAGCAGGGCGCTATGCATTCCATCAGGAGCCTGCGCATATCCTGATGAAAGTGGAAACGCACAACCACCCGACGGCGATTTCGCCATGGCCGGGTGCAGCCACCGGTTCCGGCGGCGAAATCCGTGACGAAGGCGCAACCGGACGTGGGGCAAAACCAAAAGCGGGCCTGGTCGGTTTCTCCGTCTCTAACCTGCGTATTCCTGGCTTTGAACAGCCGTGGGAAGAAGATTTCGGCAAGCCAGAGCGCATTGTCACTGCGCTAGACATCATGACCGAAGGCCCACTGGGCGGGGCGGCGTTTAACAACGAATTTGGTCGCCCGGCGCTGAACGGCTACTTCCGTACCTATGAAGAGAAGGTCGACAGCCACAACGGCGAAGAGCTGCGCGGCTACCACAAGCCCATCATGCTGGCAGGCGGGATCGGCAATATTCGCGCCGATCACGTGCAGAAAGGTGAGATCACCGTCGGCGCGAAACTGATCGTTCTCGGCGGCCCGGCAATGAACATCGGTCTGGGCGGCGGGGCGGCCTCTTCGATGGCCTCTGGTCAGTCTGACGCAGACCTCGATTTTGCTTCCGTACAGCGCGACAACCCTGAAATGGAGCGTCGTTGCCAGGAGGTGATCGACCGCTGCTGGCAGCTTGGCGATGCCAACCCTATTCTGTTCATTCACGACGTCGGTGCGGGCGGTCTCTCTAACGCCATGCCGGAGCTAGTGAGCGACGGCGGCCGCGGGGGGCGTTTCAATCTGCGCGATATCCTGAGCGATGAGCCAGGCATGAGCCCGCTGGAAATCTGGTGTAATGAATCCCAGGAACGCTACGTGCTGGCGGTCTCTCCGGACCAGTTGCCGCTGTTCGACGAACTGTGCCGCCGCGAGCGCGCACCGTACGCGGTCATTGGTGAAGCGACGGAAGAGCTGCATCTGACCATGAACGATCCGCACTTCGACAATCAGCCGATTGATCTGCCGCTTGACGTGCTGCTGGGCAAAACGCCGAAGATGACCCGCAACGTGCAAACCCGTAAAGCTGCGGGCAAAGCGCTGGATGTGCGCGGGATCGCCATTGCTGATGCCGTGAATCGCGTCCTGCACCTTCCGGCGGTAGCGGAAAAAACCTTCCTCGTGACCATCGGCGACCGCTCGGTGACCGGTATGGTGGCCCGCGATCAGATGGTTGGCCCATGGCAGATCCCGGTGGCGAACTGCGCGGTGACCACGGCGAGCCTCGACAGCTACTACGGCGAAGCGATGGCGCTGGGCGAACGTACCCCGGTTGCACTGCTGGACTTCGCCGCCTCTGCCCGTCTGGCGGTCGGCGAAGCGCTGACCAACATCGCTGCGACCCAGATTGGCGATATCAAACGCATCAAACTCTCCGCGAACTGGATGGCCGCAGCCGGGCACCCAGGCGAAGACGCGGGTCTGTATGAAGCCGTAAAAGCGGTCGGCGAAGAACTTTGTCCGGCGCTGGGTCTCACCATTCCGGTCGGCAAAGATTCTATGTCGATGAAAACCCGCTGGCAGGAGGGCAACGAGCAGCGCGAAATGACCTCTCCGCTGTCGCTGGTTATCACCGCTTTTGCCCGCGTGGAAGATGTGCGTCACACCATCACGCCACAGTTGGCTACGGAAGATAACGCCCTGCTGCTGATTGATCTCGGTAAAGGCCACAACGCTCTCGGGGCGACCGCGCTGGCGCAGGTTTATCGTCAACTGGGCGACAAACCGGCAGATGTGCGCGACGTGGCGCAACTGAAAGGCTTCTACGACGCTATTCAGGCGCTGGTGGCGGATCGCAAACTGCTGGCCTATCACGACCGTTCTGACGGCGGCCTGCTGGTGACACTGGCTGAGATGGCTTTCACCGGCCACTGCGGTGTGGAAGCAGATATCGCTTCGCTGGGCGACGACCGTCTGGCGGCGCTGTTTAACGAAGAGCTGGGCGCGGTCATTCAGGTTCGTGCTGCTGACCGCGATGCCGTTGAAGCGCTGCTGGCGCAGCATGGTCTGGCGGATTGCGTACACTATCTGGGTAAAGCCGTCAGCGGCGATCGCTTCGTGATTGAAGCGGACGGTCACGCGGTGTTCAGCGAAAGCCGCTCCACGTTGCGTATGTGGTGGGCCGAAACCACCTGGCAGATGCAGCGTCTGCGCGATAACCCTGAGTGCGCCGATCAGGAACATGAAGCCAAAGCGAATGACAGCGATCCGGGTCTGAACGTGAAGCTCTCCTTCGACATTAACGAAGACGTGGCGGCACCTTACATTGCGACCGGTGCGCGTCCGAAAGTGGCGGTTCTGCGCGAGCAGGGCGTGAACTCCCACGTGGAAATGGCGGCAGCGTTCCACCGTGCGGGCTTTGACGCTATCGACGTCCACATGAGCGACCTGCTGGCTGGGCGCACCGGGCTGGACGATTTCCAGGCACTGGTTGCCTGCGGCGGCTTCTCTTACGGCGACGTGCTGGGGGCAGGTGAGGGTTGGGCTAAATCCATTCTGTTCAACAATCGCGTGCGCGATGAGTTCGAAACCTTCTTCCACCGTCCGCAGACGCTGGCGTTGGGCGTGTGTAACGGCTGCCAGATGATGTCGAATCTGCGTGAGCTGATCCCTGGCAGCGACGCCTGGCCGCGCTTTGTGCGTAACCAGTCCGACCGCTTCGAAGCGCGCTTTAGCCTGGTTGAAGTGACCCAAAGCCCGTCTCTGCTGCTGCAGGGAATGGTGGGCTCGCAGATGCCGATTGCGGTTTCACACGGTGAAGGGCAGGTGGAAGTGCGCGATGCTGCGCATCTGGCTACGCTCGAAAGCAAAGGGCTGGTGGCACTGCGCTTCGTCGATCACTTCGGCAAAGTGACGGAAACCTACCCGGCAAACCCTAACGGCTCAGCAAACGGTATTACCGCCGTGACCAGCGAAAGCGGCCGCGCCACCATCATGATGCCGCACCCGGAGCGTGTATTCCGTACCGTCAGCAACTCCTGGCACCCGGAAAACTGGGGCGAAGACAGCCCGTGGATGCGTATCTTCCGCAATGCGCGTAAGCAGTTAGGTTAATCAGCCTGTCAATGCCTGGCGGCACTGTGTTTGCCCGGCTTTCAAAAGGCTTAAATTGGAGGCCCGGTGAGCGCTAGCGCCATCGGGCTTTTTTTGTCGCAAAAATGCGACAAACGCATAACAACCGTGTCGCCAAAAGGAGACATGTAACTCGTTGATTTTAAATGGGTGCGTAAGAGTGATGAGAAGGTGTATCTAATTAGCGACACTTAGCCTGGAAATCGTTCAGTCAGCAACTAACGTTGTTTTGCCATAAATGTGTTAAATATCATGATGATAATAATTTGTTTTGCATTCTGGCACGGCTGTTGCATAATATTAACCAGTGGCTCATTCACCCTCTTATGTCAGCCCCTTCGGGACGCGCTACATAAACTTCGAATGACGCACAACAAGGTGCCTGCCGTCCAACTACTGATTATAGCGATGCTTTATCAGACCCAGGGCGAAACGTCGAGTAAGGCACCGCCTCTTTTCGCAACAAAGCCGGGTTTTTACCCGGCTTTGTTGTATCTGACGGGCTGACTCAGTTAGCATCACTCAACACCCACATTGAGAGAGTCATGCGTTGAAACGCTGGTCAATTTTCCCTCGCTCCCTGCGACAGCTCGTTATGATGGCATTCCTGCTGATCCTGTTACCCTTGCTGGTTCTGGCCTGGCAGGCGTGGCAGAGCCTCAATGCCCTCAGCGCTCAGGCGGCGCAAACCAACCGCACAACGCTGATCGATGCCCGCCGCAGCGAGGCGATGACCAATGCCGCGCTGGAAATGGAGCGTAGCTACCGCCAGTATTGCGTGCTCGACGACCGCACGCTGGCGAAGGTCTATCAGAACCAGCGCAAGCGCTACAGCGAAATGCTGGACGCACATGCGGGCGTTCTCCCTGACGACAAACTCTATCAGGCGCTGCGTCAGGATCTTAACGATCTGGCGCAGCTGCAGTGCAAAAACAGCGGGCCGGACGAGGTCGCGACCGCACGCCTCGAAGCCTTTGCTAACGCCAATACCGAGATGGTGCAGTCCACGCGCACCGTTATATTCTCTCGCGGACAACAGCTTCAGCAGGAGATCGCCGAACGCGGTCAGTTCTTTGGCTGGCAGGCGCTGGTGCTGTTTCTGGTCAGCCTCGGTCTGGTGCTGCTGTTTACCCGAATGATCATCGGCCCGGTGAAGGGCATCGAACGGATGATTAACCGTCTGGGGGAGGGCAAATCCCTCGGCAACACCGTGGTGTTTAAAGGCCCGCGTGAGCTGCGATCCGTCGGTCAGCGCATCATCTGGCTCTCCGAGCGCCTTCAGTGGCTGGAATCACAGCGCCACCAGTTTTTACGTCATATCTCTCATGAGCTGAAAACGCCGCTCGCCAGTATGCGCGAAGGCACCGAGTTGCTGGCTGACGAAGTGGCGGGGCCGCTGACCCCCGAGCAAAAAGAAATTGTTGAGATTCTCGATGACAGCAGCCGCAATCTGCAGAAGCTGATTGAGCAACTGCTTGATTACAACCGCAAACTGGCCGACGGTGCCGTCGAGCTGGAAAACGTCGAGATTGAGCCGCTGGTGGATATGGTGCTCTCTGCCCACAGCCTGCCTGCGCGAGCTAAAATGATGCATACCGACCTGGATCTCCAGGAGCCGGTCTGTTTTGCCGAACCTATGCTATTAATGAGTGTGCTGGATAATCTTTATTCCAATGCGGTGCACTATGGTACTGAATCCGGTAACATTTATATTCGCAGTTTTACCCACAATTCACGGGTCTGTATTGACGTCGCCAACACCGGTAGTCCCATCCCGGATGACGAACAGAAGATGATTTTTGAGCCCTTTTTCCAGGGAAGTCATCAGCGAAAAGGTGCGGTTAAAGGGAGCGGTTTGGGCTTAAGCATTGCCCGCGATTGCATACGGCGGATGCACGGGGAGTTATATATCTCCCACGACGATCGCGCTGATGTCTGTTTTCGCATTGAGCTGCCCCTTGAGCCGGAAAAATCAATGAAATGAATCTAAGTCTGGTGAGTATGTCACACGTCTTTTTCCGCGCGGTTAACGCGACGTTTTCCAGTAAAATTTTACGCTTAGGTCTGCCATGTCTGCTGCTGGCGGGCTGCGTGGCGCACACGCCAAAAAGTGCGATCAGCGATAAACAAGAAGATAAATTACCTGAACATCAGCTTGCCGATTTCCTCTCCACCGATTGCGATGATATCTGGCAGCTCAACGGCCATGATGTCGAATCGAACCCGCTGTTCTGGCTGCGCGGCATGGATTGCGCCGAGCGTCTCGCGCCAGCTGTGGCGCGCGCGCAGGCGCATCAGTGGGCCGACGACACCTGGCAGGACACCTTTAAGCGCGGCATTCTGCTGGCCAATGCCAAAATTAATCCCGTAGAGCGTCGCAACAATACGTCGCGGATGGATGCGCTCAGCCCGCAGATCCCGGCGCAGATCCGCCCTCTGTATCAGCTGTGGCGTGACGGGCAGGTGCTACAGCTGCAGCTCGCCGAAGAGCGCTTCCGCTACAGCAAACTGCAACAGTCCGCCGACGGCGAACTGGATACCCTGCGCCAGCAGCAGCAATACTTACGTTCCCAGCTTGATACCACCACCCGCAAGCTGGAAAACCTGACGGATATCGAACGTCAGCTCTCCACCCGCAAGCCGTCCAGCAACTATTTGCCGGATAATACGAAAGGCACTGCGCAGCCCGCGAAAACGCCGGAGCAGGAGAGCGAGACGCCGAAACAAGAGGATGTGAAGCCATGACAAGCCGCAAACCTGCCCATCTCCTGCTGGTGGATGACGATCCCGGCCTGCTCAAGCTGCTGGGAATGCGTCTGGTCAGCGAAGGCTACAGCGTGGTCACCGCCGAAAGCGGCGCTGAAGGACTGAAAGCGCTGGGGCGCGAGAAGGTCGATCTGGTGATTAGCGATCTGCGCATGGACGAGATGGACGGGATGCAGCTGTTTGTGGAAATTCAGAAGCTGCAGCCTGGAATGCCGGTGATTATCCTCACCGCCCACGGATCGATTCCGGACGCGGTCGCCGCCACACAGCAGGGGGTGTTTAGCTTCCTGACCAAGCCGGTGGACAAAGACGCGCTGTACAAAGCCATCGACGATGCGCTGGAACACTCCGCGCCGTCGGTGGATGAGAAGTGGCGCGAATCCATTGTGACCCGCAGCCCGGTGATGCTCCGCTTGCTGGAGCAGGCGCGGATGGTGGCCCAGTCGGACGTCAGCCTGCTGATCAACGGCCAGAGCGGTACCGGGAAAGAGATTCTGGCCCAGGCCATCCACAACGCCAGCCCGCGCAGTAAAAATGCCTTTATCGCCATCAACTGCGGCGCGCTGCCGGAACAGCTGCTGGAGTCTGAGCTTTTTGGTCATGCGCGTGGGGCCTTTACCGGCGCGGTCAGCAGCCGTGAAGGGCTGTTCCAGGCGGCGGAAGGTGGCACGCTGTTTCTTGATGAAATTGGTGATATGCCTGCGCCGCTGCAGGTCAAACTGCTGCGCGTGTTGCAGGAGCGCAAAGTGCGCCCACTCGGCAGCAACCGGGATATCGATATTAATGTGCGCATCATTTCGGCCACGCACCGCGACCTGCCGAAAGCGATGGAGCGCAAAGAGTTTCGTGAAGATCTCTACTACCGTCTTAATGTCGTAAACCTGAAAATCCCCGCTCTGGCGGAACGTTCCGAAGATATTCCCCTGCTGGCGAACCATCTTTTGCGCCAGTCAGCCGATCGTCACAAACCCTTCGTGCGCGCGTTTTCCACCGACGCCATGAAACGCCTGATGACCGCCAGCTGGCCGGGCAATGTGCGTCAACTGGTCAACGTGATTGAGCAGTGCGTGGCGCTTACCTCTTCGCCGGTGATCAGCGATGCGCTGGTGGATCAGGCGCTGGAAGGGGAAAATACCGCGCTGCCCACGTTTGTCGAGGCGCGTAACCAGTTCGAACTCAACTATCTGCGTAAGCTGCTGCAGATCACCAAGGGTAACGTCACCCACGCTGCGCGTATGGCCGGGCGTAACCGCACTGAGTTCTACAAACTGCTGTCGCGGCATGAGCTGGAAGCGAACGATTTTAAAGAGTAGTACCGCAAAATTTGACTGACTATGATACTGTGAGCAATCGATTACAAGGCTACAGACAGGCGAGCGTTTAAGGACCCACCATGAAAAAGATTGATGCGATTATTAAACCTTTCAAACTGGATGATGTGCGTGAAGCGCTGGCGGAAGTCGGTATCACCGGGATGACAGTCACCGAAGTGAAAGGCTTTGGTCGCCAGAAAGGTCATACCGAGTTGTACCGTGGCGCAGAGTACATGGTGGATTTCCTGCCGAAAGTGAAAATCGAAATTGTGGTGACTGACGATATCGTCGATACCTGCGTGGATACCATTATCCGCACGGCACAGACCGGTAAAATCGGTGACGGCAAGATCTTCGTCTTTGACGTGGCGCGTGTCATCCGCATTCGTACCGGTGAAGAAGACGACGCGGCGATTTAAGCCGGCGTCGATGTCACAGGCCGGGTAGAGCGAACTGCCAGGCGTAATAAAAAGCCCCTCTGAAAGGGGCTTTTTGCGTTACAGCACTTTGTGTGGACCAAAGCATTCGTAATGGATCTGCTCTGCTTTAACGCCCAATTCAACCAGCTGCTTCGCGGCAAACTGCATAAAGCCGACCGGACCGCAGAGATAAAACTGCATGGCCGGATCGCTGAACGCCCCTTCCTGAGTCCGTAAATCCATCAGCCCTGCGCTATCAAACACGTCATCGCTTTCCGGTTTGTTATACCAGATGTGAGAGGTGAAGCGCGGCAGCGTGGCACCCAGCGTTTTAACTTCTTGCGCAAAGGCATGCACCTGGCCGTTTTCCGCCGCGTGGAACCAGTTCACCTGCGCGCTGTGGTTTGCCGCTGCGAGGGTATCGAGCATCGCCAGCATCGGCGTTTGGCCGACACCCGCTGAAATCAGCGTGACAGGCGTGTTCGCTTCTACCGCCATAAAGAAATCACCCGCCGGTGCCGCCAGATGCACCACATCGCCGACGCTGGCGTGATTATGCAGCCAGTGAGAAACCTGACCGCCGTCTTCACGTTTCACCGCAATACGATAGCCTTTTCCATTCGCTTTACGCGTCAGAGAGTACTGACGAATTTCCTGATGCGGGAACCCTTCGGGTTTCAGCCATACGCCGAGATACTGACCCGGCTGATAATCCGCAACTGGTTTGCCGTCGACGGGTTCAAATTCAAAGCTGGTGATCAGGGCACTGCGCGGTTTTTTATCGGCGATACGGAACGCGCGCGTGCCTTCCCAGCCGCCGTTTTTCGTCGCGTGCTCGCTGTAGATTTGCGCTTCACGATTGATAAACACATTCGCCAGCACGCCGTAGGCTTTGCCCCAGGCGTCCAGCACTTCCTGGCCTGGGCTGAACATCTCGTCGAGCGTCGCCAGCAGGTGGCTGCCGACGATATCGTACTGCTCAGGTTTAATCTGGAAACTGGTGTGCTTCTGGGCAATTTTCTCAACCGCAGGCAGCAGCGCGGCCAGATTTTCAATATTGCTGGCATACGCGGCGATGGCGTTAAACAGCGCCTCGCGCTGATCGCCGTTGCGCTGATTGCTCATATTGAAAATCTCTTTCAGCTCCGGGTTGTGAGCGAACATGCGATCGTAAAAATGGGCGGTGAGTTTCGGTCCGGTTTCGACCAGCAGGGGAATAGTGGCTTTAACGGTAGCGATGGTTTGAGCGTCTAACATAGCAACTTCCTTCGATTGTTACTCTAATGATGTATTTTAAATGCATCTTATAAAAAATATCCCTGCTTTGTAAATGGTTCTTTGCATGATGAAATAGTTGCATCACAAACCTGAAAAGAAATCCATTGAAAATCGCGAGGTCTTTATTCCTCAAACCCTTGCGTGGCGGGTAGGTAAACGTTTGCGTAAAATCCTTTGTCAAGACCTGTTATCGCAACACTATTCGGTTATACTGTTGCCCGTCGTCTATCAGGACAGCCTTTTCAGGCCAAAATTTTATTGTTAGCTGAGTCAGGAGATGCGGATGTTAAAGCGTGAAATGAACATTGCCGATTATGATGCCGAACTGTGGCAGGCTATGGAGCAGGAAAAAGTACGTCAGGAAGAGCACATCGAACTGATCGCCTCCGAGAACTACACCAGCCCGCGCGTAATGCAGGCGCAGGGTTCTCAGCTGACCAACAAATATGCAGAAGGTTACCCGGGCAAACGCTACTACGGCGGTTGCGAATACGTTGATATCGTTGAACAACTGGCGATTGACCGTGCTAAAGAGCTGTTTGGCGCAGACTACGCGAACGTACAGCCGCACTCTGGTTCTCAGGCGAACTTCGCGGTTTACACCGCGCTGCTGCAGCCGGGCGATACCGTTCTCGGTATGAATCTGGCGCAAGGTGGCCACCTGACTCACGGTTCCCCGGTCAACTTCTCCGGTAAACTGTACAACATCATCCCTTACGGTATTGATGAGTCCGGTAAAATTGACTACGAAGACATGGCGAAGCAGGCGCAGACCCATAAACCGAAGATGATCATCGGCGGTTTCTCTGCTTACTCCGGCGTGGTTGACTGGGCAAAAATGCGTGAAATCGCAGACAGCATCGGCGCATACCTGTTCGTTGATATGGCGCACGTCGCCGGTCTGATCGCAGCAGGCGTTTACCCGAACCCGGTTCCACATGCACACGTTGTCACTACCACGACCCACAAAACCCTGGCAGGTCCGCGCGGCGGCCTGATCCTGGCGAAAGGTGGTGACGAAGATCTGTACAAGAAACTGAACTCTGCCGTCTTCCCAAGCGCTCAGGGCGGCCCGCTGATGCACGTTATCGCAGCGAAAGCCGTTGCCCTGAAAGAAGCGATGGAGCCAGAGTTCAAAGTTTACCAGCAACAAGTGGCGAAAAACGCGAAAGCGATGGTGGAAGTGTTCCTGAACCGCGGTTACAAAGTGGTTTCTGGCGGCACTGAGAACCACCTGTTCCTGCTGGATCTGGTTGATAAAAACCTGACCGGTAAAGAAGCCGATGCCGCGCTGGGCCGTGCTAACATCACCGTTAACAAAAACAGCGTACCAAACGATCCGAAGAGCCCGTTTGTGACCTCCGGTATCCGTATCGGTTCTCCGGCTGTCACTCGCCGCGGTTTCAAAGAAGCGGAAGTGAAAGAGCTGGCTGGCTGGATGTGTGATGTTCTCGATAACATCAACGATGAAGCTGTGATTGAACGTGTTAAAGGTAAAGTGCTCGATATCTGCGCACGTTTCCCTGTCTACGCGTAATTCTGCTCGCAGAAATAATAAAGGCCGCGTAAGCGGCCTTTATGTTATCTAGCGACGGTCGATGGATATCGCCCCCGGCCCGGTTACGGCCAGCAACAAAAACGCGCCGGCAATGCTGATATTCTTGTAGAAGTTAATCATGTTAGGCATAACCGCATCACCGCTCATATCCCAGTAGTGGTGACCAATCACCGCTGTCCCAAGCGTATAGAGGACAAAGAGCAGCGCCAGTGGCCGGGTGAAGAACCCAAGCACAATCAGAATCGCGGCGGGCACTTCCATGATCACCGCAATAATGGCTGCCAGCATCGGCATCGGTGCGCCGAGCGAGGTCATATATTGCACCGTTCCATCAAAACCGGTCATTTTCGGAATACCAAAAATAATAAACAACACAACAATCGCGATACGTGCGATCAGCAGTACCAGCGGGCGGGACTGTCCGAAATCGAAATAGCGTAGAGTGTTCATGGCAGGCTCGTTATTGGATGGGGCTTATCATAAAGCTAATACACAACCGGTAACTCCGCCATAAGACCAAATTATCAGCCGCTTAACCCTTTGCAAGTCTGCTCCATGACCTCGTGCATTTCGCCTCCTTCCCGCTTTTGGCGGCCTGAATGCAATCTCGATAATCCGTCGGCGTAAGCGTTTCAGAAGCGAATAAACAGGCGCTGTCTGTCAGAGGTAATGTGATGGTTATCACAATATCATCGCAAACTCCGTGGCTGATGCTGTTTCGAATGTCGGGTGAAGCACGCTTATGCCGCGAACCTCAGCGCCATCCGGTGAATGCCCGTCATCACGCCGGACAACCTGATTTAACGGCGTTAGCCCAGGATGAGCGCACCCGTTTAGCCACAGAAATTGCCGCCGAATCAACGGCAAATTCCTGTTAATCAGCTGTTAATAGCCGCTTGCGTCAGCCACTTTTTAGCGCCAGACTAGCGCCTCCAAAACGGGAGGGATTCATGGGTTTGCATTCCACGCGCTGGCTGGCGCTCAGCTATTTTACCTACTTTTTTAGCTACGGTATTTTTCTGCCTTTCTGGAGCGTCTGGCTCAAAGGTATCGGCCTGACGCCGGAAACCATCGGCATTCTGCTGGGTGCAGGCCTGGTGGCGCGATTCCTGGGCAGCCTGCTGATTGCACCGCGCGTCAGCGATCCCTCTCTGTTGATTAAGGCCATGCGCATCCTCGCGCTGCTGACGCTGGTGTTCCTCGCGGGCTTCTGGGTGAATCAGCAGTTTGCGTGGCTGATGGTGGTGATGGTCGGTTTTAACCTCTTCTTTTCGCCGCTGGTACCGCTGACGGACGCGCTGGCGAACACCTGGCAAAAACAGGTGACGATGGACTACGGACGCGTGCGCCTGTGGGGGTCCATCGCCTTTGTGATTGGCTCGGCGCTGGTGGGCAAACTGGTCAGTCTCTACGACTATCGGGCGATTCTGGCGCTGTTAAGCGTCGGTATTGCCTCAATGCTGCTGGGGATGTTGCTGCAGCCGTCGGTGAAACCGCAGGGCGAAAGCCGTCACCAGGAGAGCACCGGCTGGGCCGCCTGGCGTTCACTGATTAAACAGAGCTGGCGTTTTCTGGCCTGCGTCTGTCTGTTGCAGGGCGCTCACGCGGCCTACTACGGTTTTAGCGCTATCTACTGGCAGGGGGCGGGGTATTCCGCGTCGGCGGTGGGTTATCTCTGGTCGCTCGGCGTGGTGGCGGAAGTCATTATCTTTGCTCTCAGCAAGAAGCTGTTCCGCCGTTTTGGTGCGCGCGATCTGCTGCTGCTCTCCGCCGTCTGCGGTGTGTTGCGTTGGGGCATTATGGGCTGGACCACCGATCTCCCCTGGCTGATTGTGGCTCAGATCCTGCACTGCGGTACCTTTACCGTGTGCCATCTGGCGGCGATGCGCTACATTGCTGCGCGTCAGGGCAGCGAAGTGATTCGTCTCCAGGCGGTCTATTCGGCGGTGGCGATGGGCGGCAGTATCGCCGTGATGACGGTGTTTGCGGGCTTCCTCTATCAGCACCTCGGCCACGGCGTGTTCTGGGTGATGGCGCTGGTGGCGCTGCCGGCGATGGTGGTTCGTCCCAAAGTGGCAGCGCGCAGCGAAGCGTTATGATTCCAGCATGGCGCGTATATGTTCCTGCTGCTGCGCATTCAACGTCTCTACGGCATGAATGAGCGGCGGCGAGAACAGCGGCAGGGCGGTAGGGTACGGAGTAATAATCAGCGCCGCTTCGCGCGGTGCGCCGTCCTTCTGAAACGTCTGGAGCGACACATAGCGGATATTCAGCGGCAGCAGCGTCAGCTCGCGCAGCTGCTCCTCAATCATCACTTCGCAGGCTTTATCATCGCCCGTTAACAGCACCACCTGTTTTTCATGCAGGTCGGTCTCCTGCATCAGCCAGGCGCCGAAAATCACCGCCACCAGGCTCATCTCCTCATCGGAAAACCGCAGGCCAAATTCTGCCTCCACTTCAAACAGCACATCCCGGGTAGTACGCATCAGGCGCGGATAGAGGCGACCGATCTCTTCGGGCAGACTGTTGTCGATACCAACGCCAAACAGCGAGCGGTCCAGCGCCTGGGAAAGATGGATGTACAGCTGATCCGTCAGCCCCTGTTCGTCGCTAAAGCGCATTCCTGTTTGCCCGCGAAAGCGCCCGATCATTCGCGAGATGGCGTGGCGCAGGCGTTGATCCAGTTGATGCGCATCGCGCAGCGGATCGGGCGTGCGCAGCATCATAAACAGCAGCGACAGAAACAGCGGCTCATCGGCATGGGGGCTTTGCCGCACGCGGCGCTGCCAGTGGCGGACGATCTCCTGAGCTGCCAGATATTCACCGCGCGAATGCGCCCAGTGGCGCTGAACAGCGGAGAACTGCGGCGTCTGCCCCAGATGATGCTGGATCAGGCAATACTGCAGATAGAGCTGCAAAAACTGCACGTCGCGGCACTCGAAGTGGCGCTGCAGGCGGCGCGAACAGAAGTTGATCAGCGCGCGCAGATTGGTATCGTCATACAGCGTACGCGCAATGCCGAGTTGTTTAAGCTCGGTTTTGAGCGCCGGGGTAAACTGTTGTGTAATAAAATGCGGACACAGCCGCAATGCCCGTCGCAACCAGTGCAGCAGGCATAAACGTTGATCGAGCGTCGTACCTTCAATTCGGTAGCTGCCGTCATGATGCGTCACGATGTTCAGCCGGTGATAGCGCTGGATCTCATCGCGTGTCTCGGCTATATCTTGCCGTGCAATGTCGTCGTCCACCCCATTGATATCAACAATACTTTGCGGGGTCACGGCAATACCTGGCAGGTAAAGCATCAAAAGCACCTGGCAGCGGCGCTGCGAACTGGAAAGCACAGATGGGTTTTCGAGGGTCGTCATCATCTGTCGGGTATCCAGTAGGAGTATTCGATAAGAATAGCTAAAGGATGTGCGCAGGAAAGCGCACCCGTGGGTCTTTCCGTCAGGAATGCGGGAGAACATCACAGAATTTTTGACGTGAGGAATCGATGCAAATAGTTAAACACAGCGCCACGGCGCTATTTTTGGCGGTTTTATCTTCTGCCGCCGTCGCGCATCCTCACAGTTTTATCAGCCTGCAGACGGAGATTGTCGCAGACGATACGCATCTGAGCGGGCTGAAAATGCGCTGGACGATGGATGAAATTACATCAGCCGATCTACTCTATGACGCGGGCGATGCGAAACCGGGCGATGAGATCTGGAAAAAACTGGCGGCGGAAGTGATGGCCAATGTACTCGGTCAGCACTATTTCACCGAGTTCTGGCACAACGGCCAGAAAGTGAAATTTCTTAATCGCCCCACGACCTACGGCATGGAGCGCGACGGACACCAGGCGGTGTTAACCTTTATTCTGCCGCTGGCCGAACCTCAGCCGTTGGCTGGGCAGAAGTATACGTTTTCAACCTTTGACCCGAGCTACTACGTCGACATGAGTTATGCCGAAGACAAAGACGCAACGCTGCCCGCGGCGCTGCAAAAGCGTTGCAAGATTGCGGTCCATACGCCAAAACCCAGCGAAGAGACGATGAATTTTGCGCTCTCTCTCGATAAAGCGGATGCGCCGCCGGAAGACATGGATTTGGGTAAACAGTTTGCGCAGCAGGTGACCGTGCAATGTCAGTGATCTCCACTTCACTCAGCAAAAAACGCCGCTGGCTGCACCTGTGGCCGCTGGCACTGTTTCTGATCTTAGCGGCCATCGGGGCGTTATGGCTCTGGCAGGCGTGGCCGCAGGTGATGATGAAAAGCATCCTCTGGCAGCGCGACGTGAATCAGCAAATGAGCGGGCTGCTCAAGGCCGTGGCGGAAAACCCGACCAAAGCGGGCGGCTCGCTGCTGATCTTCAGCTTTTTGTACGGTGTGCTGCATGCCCTGGGGCCAGGGCACGGGAAGATCGTCATCACCACCTGGCTTGCGACTCACCCTTCAAAGCTCAAATCGAGTATCGGTTTAACGCTTGCCTCTTCGTTGTTGCAGGGGCTGGTGGCGATTGCGCTGGTGGTTGTGGTGCTGACGGTGCTGCAACTGCCTGCCCGACAGCTGCACATGAGCAGCTTCTGGCTGGAGAAGGGCAGTTATGCGCTGGTGGGCGTGCTGGGGGTGCTGCTCTGCTGGCGGGCGATCAAAAGACTGCGGGCATTACTACGAAAACCAACGTTTAAAGCCTTCACGGCGCATCATGTTCACGACGCACACTGCGGCTGCGGGCATCAACATCTGCCGACGCAGGAGCAGCTACAGGGCACAGATGACTGGCGCGCGCGGCTGATGATTATTCTGTCGATGGGAATGCGGCCCTGTTCCGGGGCGATCATGGTGCTGCTGTTCAGTAAGGTGATTGGTGTATTTAGCTGGGGCGTGGTCTCCGCGCTGGCGATGGCGGCGGGAACGTCACTGACGATTACCTCGCTGGCATTGCTGGTCCACAGTTTTCGCCAGCTGGCGGTCAAACTGAGCGGCAACACAACGCCGGTACTGTGGCGTCAGGTTGGCTGGACGACGCTGGCGTTAGCGGGCGGGGTGATTTTACTGGTGGCGGCGGTGACGATGTGGATCAGTGCAGTGCCGGTAGGGCGGGGGTTGCGGCCGTTATAAAACGAACGATGGCACTGCACTTATCCGGCCTACAGGATCGTAGGCCCGGGAAGTGCAGTGCCACCGGGCACAACAGACGGAATTAACGCTTCAGCGCTTCACTCAGTTCGTCACGCATGTTTGCCAGCATAGCTTTCACGACACGCGGGTTACCGGCCACGATGTTACCGCTCAGCATGTAGTTGTGACCGCCGGTGAAATCGCAAACCAGTGCGCCTGCTTCACGGGCAATCAGCTCGCCTGCAGCAAAATCCCACGGCTTCAGCGCGATTTCGAAATAACCATCAACGCGGCCAGCGGCAACGTAGGCCAGATCCAGCGCAGCAGAACCGGTGCGACGGAAATCCGCGCATTCGGTGTAGAGCTTGCCGAGGATTTTCATGTAGGTCTGAGCGTGCTGTTTCGCCTTGAACGGGAAACCGGTCGCCAGAATCGTGCCATCCAGATCGCGAGAGTTGCTGCCACGCAGACGGTAGCCGTTCAGCTGTGCGCCCTGACCACGGGTAGCCGTGAACAGTTCGTTACGCATTGGATCGTAAACAACGGCCACTTCAGTACGGCCTTTGATGCGTACAGCGATTGAAACAGAGAAATGAGGAAGGCGTTTAACGAAGTTGGTGGTGCCATCCAGTGGATCGATTACCCATTGAACATCCTGATCTTCGCCTGCGTGTTCACCGCTTTCTTCGGTGATGATGGTGTGCTGCGGGTAAGATTTGCGAATGGTTTCGATAATAATCGCTTCTGCGGCTTTATCGACGTTAGTCACAAAGTCATTGCTGCCTTTCTGGCTGGTTTCTACAGAATCTGGAGTTTCGTAGTGTTTGGCAATTACATTACCCGCCTTGCGCGCTGCGCGCACGGCGATGGTCAACATAGGATGTTGCATCGGTTACTCTCACTGGATGTTAAAGAACAGGGGAAACGAAAACGGCCCAGAGTATAGCAGCGAGTTCGGATCATGTCTCTCGTTTATGATAATATGGCCGAATATTCTTCAGACACTGGCTTCAGACAAAACTAATTATGCTGCAAAACATCCGAATCGTACTGGTCGAAACATCGCACACCGGCAATATGGGCTCTGTCGCCCGCGCAATGAAAACCATGGGTTTAACCAATCTGTGGCTGGTCAATCCGCTGGTTAAACCAGACTCGCAGGCCATTGCACTGGCAGCAGGGGCGAGCGACGTGATCGGCAATGCTCAGATCGTCGATACCCTTGATGAAGCGCTGGCGGGCTGTAGCCTGGTCGTCGGCACCAGCGCACGTTCACGTACGCTGCCGTGGCCAATGCTCGATCCGCGCGAATGTGGCCTGAAAAGCGTTGCTGAAGCCCAGCAGGCGCCGATCGCACTGGTGTTTGGCCGTGAACGCGTTGGCCTGACCAACGACGAGCTGCAGAAGTGTCATTACCACGTGGCGATTGCCGCGAATCCGGAATACAGCTCCCTGAACCTGGCGATGGCGGTGCAGGTTATTGCCTACGAAGTGCGTATGGCGTGGCTGGCGACCCAGGAAAAAGGCGTCACCCCGGAGCAGGAAGAAGACGCCGCGTATCCGCTGGTGGACGATTTAGAGCGTTTCTACGAACATCTTGAGCAAACGCTGCTGACGACGGGCTTTATTCGCGCGTCGCATCCAGGCCAGGTGATGAACAAGCTGCGCCGTCTGTTTACCCGCGCCCGCCCGGAAACGCAGGAGCTGAACATTCTGCGCGGGATGCTGGCGTCGATTATTGAGCAGAAGAATAAGCAACAGTAACGCCTGATTGCCCGGCTGCGCTTCGCTTGAGCGGGCCGACGTTCTGGTCAGTCGGGTGAGCAAAGCGCCACCCGACAAGGCGTAGAGCGCACATAAGGCTAAATACTTGACTAAAACAGTCAAGTAAATAGTTGACCAATTTAGTCGGGAATGTCAGACTTGGCCCTGCTATGCAATACCCCCCATTTTACAATAAAAAACCCCGGGCAGGGGCGAGTTTGAGGTTAAGTAAGACATGAGACTGACATCTAAAGGGCGTTATGCTGTGACCGCGATGCTGGACGTTGCGCTCAACTCTGAATCGGGCCCGGTTCCGTTGGCTGATATTTCTGAACGTCAGGGTATTTCCCTCTCTTATCTGGAACAGCTGTTCTCCAGATTGCGTAAAAATGGACTGGTTTCCAGCGTTCGCGGCCCAGGCGGCGGATATCTGCTGGGTAAAGACGCGGGCAGTATTGCAGTTGGCGAAGTCATTAGTGCTGTTGATGAGTCTGTTGATGCGACCCGTTGCCAGGGCAAAGGCGGCTGTCAGGGCGGCGATAAATGCCTGACCCATGCGCTGTGGCGCGATCTGAGCGACCGTCTGACCGGCTTCCTGAATAACATCACCCTCGGTGAACTGGTTAATAACCAGGAAGTTATGGAAGTGTCTGGCCGCCAGCATAATCACGAAAACCAACGCAGCACCCGCGCGCAAGACGCAATCGACGTTAAACTGCGCGCGTAAAAAAACGATAAGATTTTTCGAATCAGGCCGGGGCACCCGTTGCCCCGTGTACTCGGCCGTACATCCAGCCGGTTAGCCTGATTCCTTGCATTGAAGCGATGTACGGAGTTTATAGAGCAATGAAATTACCGATCTATCTCGATTACTCCGCAACCACGCCGGTGGACCCGCGTGTTGCCGAGAAAATGATGCAGTGTCTGACCCTGGACGGAAACTTTGGTAACCCAGCTTCCCGTTCTCACCGTTTTGGCTGGCATGCTGAAGAGGCGGTTGATATCGCCCGTAATCAGATTGCTGAGCTGGTTGGCGCCGACCCGCGTGAAATTGTTTTCACCTCCGGTGCAACCGAATCCGACAACCTGGCGATCAAAGGCGCTGCCAACTTCTATCAGAAAAAAGGCAAGCACATTATCACCAGCAAAACCGAACACAAAGCCGTGCTGGACACCTGTCGCCAGCTTGAGCGTGAAGGTTTTGACGTCACCTATCTCGCCCCTCAGAGCAACGGTATTATCGACCTGAAAGAGCTCGAAGCGGCAATGCGTGACGACACCATTCTGGTGTCCATCATGCACGTTAATAACGAAATCGGCGTGGTTCAGGATATCGCGACTATCGGCGAACTCTGCCGTGCGCGCGGCATCATCTATCACGTTGACGCGACCCAGAGCGTGGGCAAACTGCCTATCGATCTGAGCCAGCTGAAAGTGGACCTGATGTCCTTCTCCGGCCACAAAATTTATGGTCCGAAAGGTATCGGCGCGCTGTACGTTCGTCGTAAACCACGTATCCGCATCGAAGCACAGATGCACGGCGGCGGTCATGAGCGCGGCATGCGTTCAGGAACTCTGCCTGTTCACCAGATCGTGGGCATGGGCGAAGCCTACCGTATCGCGAAAGAAGAGATGGAAAGCGAGATGGCGCGCCTGCGCACGCTGCGTAACCGTCTGTGGGACGGCGTGAAAGATATGGAAGAAGTGTATCTGAACGGCGATCTCGAGCAGGGCGCTCCGAACATTCTCAACGTCAGCTTCAACTATGTTGAAGGCGAATCGCTGATTATGGCGCTGAAAGACCTCGCGGTCTCTTCCGGTTCTGCCTGTACTTCTGCAAGCCTCGAGCCATCCTACGTGCTGCGTGCACTGGGCATGACCGACGAGCTGGCACACAGTTCTATCCGTTTCTCTTTAGGTCGCTTCACTACCGAAGAAGAGATTGACTACACCATCAAGCTGGTTCGTAACTCCATTGGCCGTCTGCGTGACCTTTCTCCACTGTGGGAAATGTTCAAACAGGGCGTGGATCTGAACAGCATTGAATGGTCACATCACTAATCGGTACGAAGGAGAATTCAACATGGCTTACAGCGAAAAAGTTATTGATCATTACGAGAACCCACGCAACGTTGGCTCTTTCGACAACAGCGACGAAAGCGTTGGTAGCGGCATGGTTGGCGCGCCAGCATGTGGCGACGTGATGAAGTTGCAGATTAAAGTCAACAATGAAGGTATCATTGAAGACGCGCGTTTCAAGACTTACGGTTGCGGTTCTGCTATCGCTTCCAGCTCCCTGGTCACCGAGTGGGTGAAGGGCAAGTCTCTGGACGAAGCACAGGCAATTAAAAATACCGATATTGCTGACGAACTCGAACTGCCACCGGTGAAAATTCACTGTTCTATTCTGGCAGAAGACGCGATCAAAGCCGCTATTGCGGATTACAAAAGCAAACGTGAAGCGAAATAAGAAGAGTTGAGGTTTTGTTATGTCGATTACCCTTAGCGACAGCGCTGCCGCGCGAGTAAGCGCCTTTCTGGCGAACCGTGGTAAAGGCTTTGGCCTGCGACTGGGCGTACGTACCTCCGGCTGTTCCGGGATGGCTTATGTACTGGAATTTGTTGATGCACCGGCGACTGATGACACCGTGTTTGAAGACAAAGGCGTGAAGGTAGTAGTCGATGGCAAGAGCCTGCAATTCCTCAACGGCACTCAGCTGGACTTCGTTAAAGAAGGCCTGAACGAAGGGTTTAAATTCACTAACCCGAACGTAAAAGACGAGTGCGGTTGCGGCGAAAGCTTCCACGTTTAACTGCGCGTTAACCGAAACCCCACCGTGGCCTGGCTACGTGTGGGGTTTGTTCTAACTGGCTAACCCTGAGATTGTTATGGATTACTTCACCCTCTTCGGGTTGCCCGCCCAGTACCCGATCGATATCCAGGCCCTGACGGTTCGTTTTCAGGATCTGCAACGTCAATTCCATCCTGATAAATTTGCCAGCGGGTCCCAGGCGGAGCAACTGGCTGCCGTTTCGCAGTCAGCCACCATTAATCAGGCGTGGCAAACGCTGCGCAACCCCTTAGCGCGTGCGGAATATCTGCTCTCGCTGCACGGTTTTGATCTAGCAAGTGAACAACACACGGTACGCGACACCGCTTTCCTGATGGAACAGCTGGAGCTTCGCGAAGAGCTGGATGAGATCGAACAGGCGAAAGACGAAGTGCGTCTTGAAAGCTTCATCAAACGGGTGAAAGCGATGTTCGATACCCGCCATCAGCAGATGGTTGAACAACTGAATAACGAGACGTGGGACGTAGCGGCAGATACTGTACGCAAGCTGCGTTTTCTCGATAAACTGCGAAGCAGTGCTGAACAACTCGAAGAAAAGCTGCTCGATTTCTGATTTTGGAAGCTTAACATGGCCTTATTACAAATTAGTGAGCCTGGTCTGAGCGCCGCACCGCACCAGCGTCGTCTGGCGGTGGGCATTGATTTAGGCACCACCAATTCCCTCGTAGCGACCGTACGCAGCGGCCAGGCGGAAACGCTGGCAGACGCCGAAGGGCGTCATCTGCTGCCCTCTGTCGTTTACTACCAGCAGCAGGGCCATTCGGTGGGATATGACGCGCGCGCCAATGCCGCGAAAGATCCGGCCAATACCATCAGTTCGGTAAAACGGATGATGGGCCGCTCGCTGGCCGATATTCAAACGCGTTACCCGCATCTGCCGTATCAGCTTCAGGCCAGTGTTAACGGCCTGCCGATGATTGCCACCGACGCCGGGTTGCTCAACCCGGTTCGCGTCTCTGCCGATATTCTCAAAGCGCTCGCGGCGCGCGCGACCGAGACGCTCGAAGGCGAACTGGATGGCGTTGTTATCACCGTGCCAGCCTATTTCGACGACGCCCAGCGTCAGGGCACGAAAGACGCTGCGCGTCTGGCGGGCCTGCATGTGCTGCGCTTGCTCAACGAACCAACCGCTGCGGCGATTGCTTACGGTCTCGATTCCGGCCAGGAAGGGGTGATTGCCGTTTACGATCTCGGCGGCGGCACCTTTGATATCTCCATTCTGCGCCTCAGCCGTGGCGTATTTGAAGTGCTGGCGACCGGCGGCGATTCAGCCCTCGGCGGCGATGACTTCGACCACCTGCTGGCGGATTACATTCGCGAGCAGGCGGGCATTCCCGATCGCAGCGACGTGCGCGTTCAGCGCGAACTGCTGGATGCCGCTATCGACGCTAAAATTGCGCTTAGCGATGCACAGTCTGTCACCGTTGACGTGGCGGGCTGGCGCGGCGAAATCACCCGCGAGCAGTTCAACGAACTGATTGCTGCGCTTGTAAAACGCACGTTGCTGGCCTGTCGTCGTGCGCTGAAAGACGCCAACGTCGACGCGAGCGAAGTGCTGGAAGTGGTGATGGTCGGCGGCTCAACGCGCGTACCGCTGGTGCGTGAACGCGTGGGTGAATTCTTTGGTCGCACGCCGCTCACCTCCATCGACCCGGATAAAGTGGTGGCGATTGGGGCCGCGATTCAGGCGGATATTCTGGTCGGTAACAAGCCGGACAGCGAAATGCTGCTGCTCGATGTGATTCCGCTCTCTCTGGGGCTGGAAACCATGGGCGGCCTGGTCGAGAAAGTGATCCCCCGTAACACCACTATTCCCGTGGCGCGCGCGCAGGAGTTCACCACTTTCAAAGATGGCCAGACTGCGATGTCTATCCACGTGATGCAGGGCGAGCGCGAGCTGGTCCAGGATTGCCGTTCGCTGGCGCGCTTCGCGCTGCGCGGTATTCCTGCACTGCCAGCGGGCGGGGCGCATATCCGCGTCACCTTCCAGGTGGATGCCGATGGTCTGCTCAGCGTCACGGCGATGGAAAAATCGACCGGCGTGGAGTCATCCATCCAGGTGAAACCGTCTTACGGTCTGACCGACGGCGAAATCGCCTCCATGATTCAGGATTCAATGAGCTATGCCGAACAGGATGTGAAGGCACGTATGCTGGCGGAACAGAAAGTGGAAGCCGCGCGCGTGCTGGAAAGTCTGGAAGGCGCACTCACTGCCGATGCCGCGCTGTTAAGTGCCGCAGAGCGCCAGGCCATTGACGACGCCGTTGCGCAGCTACGCGCAGTGGCGGTTGGCGATGACGCTGACGCAATAGAACAAGCGATTAAAAAAGTTGATAAACAAACCCAGGATTTCGCCGCTCGCCGCATGGACCAGTCTGTCCGTGTCGCGCTGAAAGGCCAGTCCGTGGACGAGGTTTAATATGCCAAAGATTGTTTTTCTGCCTCATGCGGACCTCTGTCCGGATGGTGCAGTTCTGGAAGCTGAGACCGGCGAAACCATCCTCGACGTTGCCCTGCGCAACGGTATCGAAGTGGAACACGCCTGTGAAAAATCCTGTGCCTGCACCACCTGCCACTGCATCGTGCGTGAAGGTTTTGACTCCCTCGCGGAAAGCACCGAAGACGAAGACGACATGCTGGATAAAGCATGGGGTCTGGAGCCAGACAGCCGTTTAAGCTGCCAGGCGCGCGTCACCGATGAAGACCTGGTGGTCGAAATCCCGCGTTACACTATCAACCATGCGCGTGAGCATTAACAGGGGGTAGTATGGGACTGAAGTGGACCGACAGCCGCGAAATCGGCGAGGCGCTGTACGACGCCAACCCGGATCTGGATCCGAAGACCGTACGATTCACCGATATGCATCAGTGGATCTGCGATCTGGAAGATTTTGACGATGATCCCAGCGCATCCAATGAAAAAATTCTGGAGGCGATTCTGTTAGTCTGGTTAGATGAAGCAGACTAACAGAAAGAAAGATCATACGGGCTGCCTTCTGGCGGCCCGTTTGCTCGTTGCGAATAAGGAAAAATAAAATGACCGAAGCGATGAAAATTACGCTCTCTACACAGCCTGCTGACGCACGCTGGGGCGACAAAGCCACCTACAGCATCAACAATGACGGCATCACCCTGCATCTGAACGATTCCGACGATTTGGGTCTGATCCAGCGCGCCGCGCGTAAAATTGACGGCCTGGGCATCAAGCATGTCACTCTGGCCGGAGAAGGCTGGGATACGGATCGCAGCTGGGCATTCTGGGCGGGTTACAAAGGCCCGAAAGGCACCCGTAAAGTCGAGTGGGCAAACCTCGACGAATCCGCGCAGAAAGAGCTGGAAAACCGTCTGACCATCATCGACTGGGTGCGCGACACCATTAACGCTCCGGCGGAAGAGCTGGGTCCTGAACAGCTGGCGCAGCGCGCAGTCGATCTGCTGTGCAAAGTCGCGGGCGATAAAATGTCTTATCGCATCACCAAAGGTGAAGATCTGCGCGAGCAAAACTACATGGGGATTCACACCGTGGGTCGCGGCTCTGAGCGACCACCGGTGCTGCTGGCTCTCGATTTCAACCCGACCGGCGACAAAGAAGCGCCGGTTTACGCGTGTCTGGTCGGCAAAGGCATTACCTTTGATACCGGCGGTTACAGCCTGAAGCAGAGCGCGTTTATGGACTCGATGAAGTCCGACATGGGTGGCGCGGCAACCATTACCGGCGCACTGGCATTCGCCATCACCCGCGGTCTGAACAAGCGCGTAAAACTGTACCTGTGCTGTGCAGACAACATGGTGAGCGGTAATGCGTTCAAGCTGGGCGATATCATTCGCTACCGTAACGGTAAAAATGTCGAAGTGATGAACACCGACGCCGAAGGCCGTCTGGTGCTGGCGGATGGTCTGATTGATGCCTCTGCGCAGAAACCTGAGCTGATCATCGATATGGCGACCCTGACGGGGGCGGCGAAAACCGCTCTGGGTAATGACTATCACGCGCTGTTCAGCTTCGACGACAAACTGGCCGCACGCCTGCTGGCGAGCGCCGCCGCTGAGAACGAACCTTTCTGGCGTCTGCCGCTGGCGGAATTCCACCGCAGCCAGTTGCCGTCTAACTTTGCCGAGCTGAACAACACCGCAAGCGCAGCGTATCCGGCTGGCGCAAGCACCGCCGCAGGCTTCCTGTCCCACTTCGTTGAGAACTATCACGAAGGCTGGCTGCACATCGACTGCTCCGCCACCTACCGCAAAGCGGGCGTGGAACAGTGGTCTGCGGGCGCTACCGGTCTGGGTGTGCGTACGATTGCGAATTTGTTGACTGCTGAGTAGTCGTCCTGCCGGGTGGCGTAGCCGCTGCCCGGCCTACAAACCCCGTAGGCCCGTGCAAGCGCTGCGCCGCCGGGCGATTAACGTAACGAAACTATGTCCGAAACCAAAAACGAATTAGAAACCCTGCTGGAGCAGGCGGCCACTGAGCCAGCCCACCGTCCGGCATTTTTCCGTACCCTGCTGGAGTCCACCGTCTGGGTTCCGGGAACGGCGGCTGAAGGCGAGCAGGTTGTGGAAGACAGCGCGCTGGATCTGCTGCACTGGGAAAAAGACGACGGCACGTCTGTTATCCCGTTTTTCACCTCGCTGGAAGCCCTGCAGCAAGCGGTGGAAGACGAACAGGCGTTTGTCGTCATGCCCGTGCGCACGCTGTTTGAAATGACGCTCGGTGAAACGCTCTTCCTCAACGCCAAACTGCCGACCGGGAAAGAGTTTACCCCGCGTGAAATCAGCCATCTGATTGGCGAAGAGGGCAACCCGCTCAGCACGCAGGAAGTGCTGGAGGGTGGCGAAACGCTGCTGTTGTCTGAAGTGGCTGAGCCTCCGACGCAGATGATCGACTCTCTGACCACTCTGTTTAAAACCATCAAGCCGGTGAAACGCGCGTTTCTGTGCTCTATCAAAGAGAGCGCAGAAGAACAGCCCGTGCTACTGATTGGGATTGAAGCCGATGGCGACATCGACGAGATCATTCAGGCGGCGGGAAGCGTTGCGACCGACACGCTGCCGGGCGATGAGCCGATTGATATCTGCCAGGTCGTGAAAGGTGAGAAGGGCATTAGCCACTTTATTACCGAGCACATCACGCCGTTCTATGAACGTCGCTGGGGCGGATTCCTGCGCGATCTGAAAACCACCCGCATTATTTAATATTCTCGGGGTGAGCACTCACCCCGTTGCTTCCAGCAGTAACAAATCCATCAGCAAAACCAGATTCGATTCAAATGACGTCACGCCTGCGGCCTCGGCGGCATAATGGACGGCTTCGTCATACAATGCGAAATGCAAATCCGCCATCCCGGCAAGCGTATTCGCTGACGCACGGGTAAAGGCAATCACCGTCATGCCGACGTTTTTGGCGATCCGCGCTTTATCCAGCACCTGCTCTGTTTCACCGCTGCGCGACACCGCGATAAACACCTGGTAACGCGCGGCGTTGCTCAGAAAAATATTCCGGCTGTCGCCCGGCCCGGAGATAAAGGCCGTTTTGCCCAGCACCTGCAGCTTTTTCGTCAGGTACTCCGCGAACAAATAGGAAAACCCGGCACCGTAGAGAAAGAAACTCTCTTTCTCGCGCAGCAGCGTGGCAAACTGACGGCGCTTCTCTTCCGTGACCCACTGAAACGTCTGCTGATAGTTGGCGATAAACTGGCTGAACAGGGCGGGCAGGTGAGGCAAATCCTGCGCCTGCGCCGCAATGTGCGGTGTGTCGGTCAGCAGCTGTTTGCAGTGCCAGATGAATTCGCTAAAGCCGCTAAACCCCAGCTTCTGACATAGGCGCATAATAGTGGCCGTCGAGACAAAGGTCGCCTGCGCCAGCTCGCGTACCGTGATATTGCCCACCAGCAGCGGATGCTCCGTGAGATGGGCCAGGACGCGATATTCCGCGCGGGTCAGGGACTCCCCGCGCGTGAGCAGTGTTGCCAGTCGGTTATCCATTACTGAGCAGGTTCAATCGGCAGATCGTCCCGGGCGCCCCATTCACTCCATGCACCGTCGTACAGCGTCACGTCGGTCACGCCGAGCGTTGCCAGCGCCAGAATCACCACGCAGGCGGTCACGCCGGAGCCACAGCTGGCAACCACAGGCTTATGCAAATCCACCCCCTGGCGGGCAAAAATCTCGCTCAGTTCATCGGTGGTTTTCAGCTCGCCTTCAAATACCAGATCGCCCCACGGCACGTTGAGTGCGCCGGGAATGTGTCCGCGTTTCAGGCCTGGACGGGGTTCATCAGCCTGGGCTGCAAAGCGTGGCGCCGGTCGGGCATCGACAATTTGCGCCGTTTTCTCGTGGCTCACCAGCAGAACGTCGGTGAGACGTTTCACGGCGTTTGGGTCCAGCGTCGCGTCAAAGTCGCCTTCCGGCAGAGCGACATCCCCCTGCTGAAGCGGCAGTTCATTGCGCTGCCAGCCTGCCAGGCCACCGGCCAGAATAGACACATTCTCTACGCCGAAGGTTTTCAGCATCCACCATGCGCGCGGAGCGGAGAACAGATTGCCCTCATCGTAAACCACCAGATGTTTATCGCGGCTCACGCCCAGCTCACGCATGGCCACGGCAAAAGCTTCCGGGCGCGGCATCATATGGGGCAGGGGAGAGGTGTGATCGGAGAGGGCTTCGATATCAAAAAAGACCGCGCCCGGAAGATGTCCGGCGCGGTATTCAGCGGGAACGTCGCGATGCTCCTGCCCTGGCGGGGCCATGCGCGCGTCGAGGATTTGCACTTCCGGGTCGTCGCTATGTTCGAGAAGCCAGTCGGCTGCGACAAAATATGAGGTGGACATGGGTGCCTCCATTTTTTCCTTAAAAAAGGATTGTCGGTGTTTTATCTGACACCGACAAGCAAACCACGTTCAACTCGCGAGCAACCCCCTATTTTTTCACCGCTTCGCCGTCCTGCCAGGCTTTTTGCAGCGCGGGCCAGTAGTCGCGGTTGGCCTCGATCATCTCATCGAGAATGGCTTTTGCATGTTCCATCGTCGGCACGGTACGGTTCAGGGTGAATGCCTGCAGTGCCTTTTCGTAGCTGCCTTCGATGGTCGCTTCTACCAGCAGTTGCTCAGAGGCGAGCTGTTGTTGCAGCAACGTCTGGTGGAACAGTGGCACCTGGCCCACGCGGATCGGCTCAGGCCCTTCGGAGGTAATATAGGCCGGGACTTCCACTACCGCGTCGTACGGCAGGTTAGTGATCGCCCCCCGGTTTTCGACCATCACCAGATGGCGCTGACGCAGGTTGAACGCCAGCGAACGGGCCACATCGACAATAAACTCGCCGTGCACGCCGACGTGGAAGGCATCGGACAAAATCCCGGTACGCTTATACTCTTCGGCGGCTGCAAACAGCTTTTTCTCGCGCCCGTTCATCACTTCGTTGGCACGGGTATAATCCGGGTTTTGATGCTCAACAATCTGATTTGGCATCAGGTAATACTGCAGATACGGGTTCGGCAGATATTCCGGGAAGTTATCCATGATCGGCTTGATGTTGCGCCAGGTTTTCACCCATGAGGGATCTGAGTGCTGCGGGTCGGTTTTGGCTGCATCTTCCGTCAGCAGACCATATTTTGCGATGTGGCGGCGCAGCTCAGGCAATCTGTCCACGCCATCGACCAGCACGCGAGTAAACCAACCGAAGTGGTTCAGGCCGAAATAGTCCACTTCCAGCTTGTGACGATCAACGCCCAGAATCGCGCCCATATTACGCATCGCTGCCACCGGCATATCGCAGATGTTCAGCACGCGGGCGTTAGGACGCAGGCGGCGTACGCCTTCAGCCACAATTGCCGCCGGGTTGGAGTAGTTCACGATCCACGCTTTCTCGTGTGCGTATCGCTCTACCAGATCGATCAGTTCGACCATCGGCAGAATTGTGCGTAGCCCGTATGCCAGTCCGCCAGGGCCGCAGGTTTCCTGACCGACGACGCCGTGGCGCAGGGGGATCTTCTCGTCCTGCTCGCGCATTTTATACTGACCGACACGCATCTGGGCGAACACAAAATGGGCACCGCTGAAGGCCACTTCCGGGTCATGCGTCACGGTGAATTTAATGCTCTGGCTGTGGTCGCGAATCACTTTCTCGACCACGGGTGCGATGGTGTCCTGGCGCGCGGCGTCGATGTCGTAGAGGCGGATTTCTGCCAGCGGGAAATCCTGCAGCTGGACCATCAGGCTTTTCACAATGCCGGGTGTGTAGGTGCTGCCACCCCCGGCAATGGAGAGAATAAAGGGAGGTTTAAACATGTTTGGCTCCTTCAGAGAAACGTCTCAACGGCTTCTCGCATTTTTTTGACGTGCAGCCCGTAGACCACCTGAACGTTGTTACCTTGTTTGATAATTCCTTTTGCACCCGTCGCCTTGAGCCGTGGCTCATCGATGATGTCGACATCTTTCACGGTGACGCGCAGTCGGGTGTAGCAGTTATCCACCACTTCAATATTTTCTCGCCCGCCGAGACCGACCACGATGGACTCGCCCAGCCCGTCGTTGCTGCCTTTCGCCTGATACTCCTGCTTGCTGTACAGACGGGTTTCCTGTTCGTCGTCCTCACGGCCCGGCGTTTTCATGTTGAAACGCAGGATCAGGAAGCGGAACACGATGAAATAGAGCGCGAACATAATCAGCCCGACGACGATATACATCGGCCAGTTGGACTTCTCCGTACCCAGCGGCAGGTTGTAGAGAATGAAATCGATAATGCCGTTGGCGCCGATGGCATGAACGCCAAACAGATAGAACAGCATCATGCCAATCCCGGTCAGCACCGCGTGCACCACAAACAGCAGCGGGGCGACAAACAGGAAGGAGAATTCGAGCGGTTCGGTCACGCCGACCAGCAGCGAGGTTAGCGCTGCTGGGATCAGGATGGCTTTCGCCAGCGCTTTGCGCTCCGGTCGGGCGGTCATATACATCGCCAGCGCCGCAGCAGGCAGGCCGAACATTTTGCTTATTCCGCGTGCATCCCACACGACCGTGCTGCTGAGCTGTTTCACTTCCGGGCAGGCCATTTCGGCGAAGTAGATATTCCGTGCGCCCTGATAGACGGTGCCGCACACCTCCTGCGTCCCGCCCAGTTCGGTGTACAGGAACGGCGTATAGACCAGGTGATGCAGGCCGGTTGGCACCAGAATGCGCTCAAGGAAACCGTAAATCGCCACGCCAAACGGACCAGAACCTTTAATGGCTAACGCCATGGCGCTAATGCCGTGCTGGGCAAATGGCCACAGTTCGCTCATCACCACGCCAAGTAGCATCGACACGGGCAGCATGATAATCGCCACGAAACAGTGCCCGGAGTAGATCGCCATAGCGCCGTTAAACTGTACGCCGGAGTATTTGTTGTACAGATATCCAGACAGGGCACCGGTCAGAATACCGGCGAAAACGCCCATCTCCAGAACCTGCACGCCTAATACCATGCTCTGTCCGGCGGCTTTCATCTGATCGGCGGGGGCGAGATGCCCTTGTAGCTGGAGCGTCACATTCATGGCGTTGATAAACACCACAAAAGTCACCAGACCGATAAGCGCCGCGTAACCTTTATCCCGCGTGGCGAGTCCAACAGGAATGCCCACGGCAAAGACCAGCGCCAGATTGACCAGAACCGAGACCGCCGATTTAGCAATCAGCTGGCCAATGTGTTGAATCAGAGGATGGCCGAGAAACGGCACATACTCGGCAAGATTACCGTTACCCAGCACGTTGCCGAAGGCGATAAACAGCCCGACAATCGGTAAGATAAGTACCGGTCCGTAAAGTGATTTTCCGAAATTTTGTAGGGCGTTCACGGCTCGTTTCATGGCTATCTCTCTTAGTGAACCGCGCACTCAGCGTGCGTCTAAGATGTAAATTAGCAGGTGATCTGTCTGGATATCTAGCTATCTTATTGTTTTAAAAACAAATGACGCCAAAGGTTACATGTAACCTTTAGCACTGTGATCTGAACGATGATCGGTATCGCAGCCGCAGGTGAGTCGGAGTAATCTGCGAGGCGCTTTCCAGATTCTAAGATTGGACTTTTGTATTCGTGAAACTTGCGGATAATACTTATTCGGATGACGACTAACAGGTTCCACGAACAGGGATAAAGGATGACACCGTTTCGCTTAGCTGCGCTCTCGCTCGCGCTTCTCACTACGTTTACGCTCGTTGGTTGCGATAACAACGACGATAAACCTCAGGCGGCCGCACCCGCGGCTTCCACCACCACATCAGAAGCGCCCGCCAAACCGGATGCGGATAAGCTCGCGAAACTCGCCGCGCAGAGTGAGGGCAAAGCGCTCACGCTGCTCGATGCCTCGGAAGTTCAGCTCGATGGCGCATCCACTCTGGTTCTGACGTTTTCGGTTCCGCTCAACCCCGATCAGGATTTTGCCCGCACGGTTCACGTCGTCGATAAAAAGAGCGGCAAAGTGGACGGTGCCTGGGAGCTCGCGCCAAATCTGAAAGAGCTGCGCCTGCGCCATCTGGAGCCGAATCGCAATCTGGTGGTCACCGTGGAGCGCGATTTGCAGGCGTTGAACAAAGCGACCTTTGGCATCGACTACGAAAAAGCGATCACCACTCGGGATATTGAACCGACTGTCGGCTTTGCCAGCCGGGGCTCGCTCCTGCCGGGTAAAGTGGTCGAAGGCCTGCCGGTGATGGCGCTGAACGTCAACAACGTGGATGTAAACTTCTACCGCGTGAAGCCGGAATCGCTGGCGTCATTTGTGAGCCAGTGGGAGTACCGTAACTCCCTGAGCAACTGGGAATCGGATAATCTGCTTAAGATGGCCGAGCTTGTCTATACCGGGCGCTTCGATCTCAATCCGGCGCGCAATACCCGCGAAAAACTGCTGCTGCCGCTGCGCGATATCAAACCGTTGCAGCAGTCCGGCGTCTATATCGCGGTGATGAATCAGGCGGGGCATTACAACTACAGCAATGCTGCCACGCTCTTCACCCTCAGTGACGTGGGTTTATCTGCGCACCGCTATCACAATCGTCTCGATATCTTCACTCAGAGCTTAGAAAACGGCGCGGCACAGTCCGGTGTTGAAGTCCTGCTGCTGAATGACAAAGGCCAGACGCTGGCGCAGGGTACCAGCGATGGCGACGGCCATGCGAAACTTGAAACGGACAAAGAGGCGGCGCTGATTCTGGCCCGTAAAGACGGTCAGACGACGCTACTTGATCTAAAACTCCCGGCGCTGGACCTGGCGGAATTTGATATCGCAGGCGGGCCTGGTTACAGCAAGCAGTTCTTTATGTTTGGCCCGCGCGATCTCTATCGTCCCGGGGAGACCGTGATCCTCAACGGTCTGCTGCGCGACAGCGACGGCAAACCGCTGGCCGATCAGCCTGTGAAGCTGGAAGTGCTGCGCCCGGATGGGCAGGTGGCGCGAACCGTCGTCAGCCAGCCTGAAAATGGTCTTTATCGCTTTAACTATCCGCTGGAGAGTGGCGCACAGACCGGCATGTGGCATGTGCGCGCGAATACGGGCGACAATCAGCAGCGTCTATGGGATTTCCACGTCGAAGATTTCATGCCAGAACGTATGGCACTGAATCTGACCGGGCAGAAAACGCCGGTTTCGGTACAGGATGAGGTCAATTTCGACGTTGTCGGCTACTACCTATATGGTGCACCGGCTAACGGCAACAGTCTGCAGGGCCAGCTTTTCCTGCGTCCGCTGCGTGAAGCGGTCAGCGCGTTACCAGGATTCCAGTTCGGTGATATTGCGGAAGAGAATCTCAGCCGCAGCCTCGATGAAGTGCAATTGACGCTGAACGAGCAGGGGCGCGGTCAGGTTGCCACGGAAAGCCAGTGGAAAGAAGTGCACTCTCCGCTGCAGCTGATTCTGCAGGCCAGCCTGCTGGAGTCTGGTGGTAGGCCGATAACGCGTCGTGCAGAGCAGGCCATCTGGCCTGCTGCTGCCCTGCCGGGTATCCGCCCTCAGTTCGCCAGCAAAGCGGTGTATGACTATCGCACGGACACCACGGTGAACCAGCCGATTGTCGATGAAAACGGTAACGCCAGTTTTGACATTGTTTATGCCGACGCCAGCGGCGCGAAAAAAGCCGTATCGGATCTTCAGGTGCGCCTGATCCGCGAGCGCCGCGACTACTACTGGAACTGGTCAGAAAGCGACGGCTGGTTGTCTCAGTTCGATCAGAAAGATCTGGTGGAGGGCGAGCAGGCACTGACGCTCAAGGCCGACGAAACGGGCAAAGTGACCTTCCCCGTTGAGTGGGGCTCTTACCGTCTGGAAGTCAAAGCTCCTGACGATATGGTCAGCAGCGTGCGTTTCTGGGCCGGTTACAGCTGGCAGGATAACAGTGACGGCACCGGGGCCGCGCGCCCTGACCGCGTCATGCTGAAACTCGATAAACCCGCTTATCAGCCAGGCGACACCATTAAACTGCATGTTGCAGCACCGGCAGCGGGTAAAGGCTACGCGATGATTGAATCCAGCGAAGGTCCGCTGTGGTGGAAAGAGATCGACGTCCCGGCGAAAGGGCTGGATCTCTCCATTCCGGTCGATAAAGCCTGGAAGCGTCACGATCTTTACCTCAGCACGCTGGTGGTACGCCCGGGGGATAAATCCAAATCCGCCACGCCGAAACGCGCGGTGGGCATTCTGCATCTGCCGATGGGTGATGAAAATCGTCGACTGACACTGGCCCTGGATACACCACAGAAAATTCGCCCGAATCAGACGCTGTCAGTGAAGGTCAAAGCCAGCGTGAAAGACGGCAGCGTGCCACAGAAAGTGAACGTGCTGGTGTCCGCTGTCGATAGTGGCGTACTGAACATTACCGATTATGTCACGCCCGATCCGTGGGAAGCGTTCTTTGGCCAGAAGCGTTACGGCGCGGATATCTACGACATTTACGGTCAGGTGATTGAAGGGCAGGGAAGGATGGCGGCACTGCGCTTTGGTGGTGACGGCGATGAACTGAAACGCGGCGGTAAACCGCCGGTGAATCATGTCACCATTATTGCCCAGCAGGCGCAGCCTGTGGCGCTGGATGACAATGGCGAAGGGACGATTACTCTGCCGATTGGCGACTTCAACGGCGAGCTGCGCGTCATGGCGCAGGCCTGGACGGCGGATGATTTTGGTAGCAGCGAGGGCAAAGTGATTGTTGCCGCGCCGGTGATTACCGAACTCAACACGCCACGCTTCCTGGCCAGTGGTGACGCAACAAGGCTGACGCTGGATCTGACTAACCTCACCGACAAATCGCAGACGCTGAATGTCGCGTTGAGCGCATCGGGATTGATGGAGCTTGAAGGCGCACAACCGCAGCCCGTTCAGCTTGAACCGGGCACGCGAACCACGCTGTTTGTTCCGGTGAGAGCCCTGGACGGTTACGGTGACGGTGAAATCACCGCGCAGGTGACTGGCCTTCAGTTGCCAGGAGAAACTTTCGCACCGCAGAACAAGAGCTGGAAAATTGGCGTGCGTCCGGCGTTCCCGGCACAGACAGTGAATACGGGAACCATGCTAAACCCAGGCGAAAGCTGGACGGCACCGGCTCAGCACATCACAGGATTCTCACCGGCTACCCTGCAAGGTCAACTGTTGCTCAGCGGTAAACCGCCGCTGAATCTGGCGCGATATATCCGCGAATTGCAGGCCTATCCATACGGTTGCCTGGAACAAACCGCAAGCGGACTGTTCCCGTCTCTCTATACCAACGCGGCGCAGCTGACTGCCCTCGGCATCAAAGGCGATACGGATGACAAACGCCGTGCGGCTATTGATATCGGCATCTCCCGTTTGCTGCAAATGCAGCGTGATGACGGCGGTTTTGCCCTGTGGGATAAAAATGGCCCGGAAGAGTATTGGCTGACGGCCTACGTCACCGATTTCCTGGTCCGTGCGGGTGAGCAGGGTTACAGCGTTCCGGCCGAGGCGGTGAACAATGCCAACAACCGTCTTCTGCGCTATATGCAGGATCCTGGCATGATGTCTATTCGCTACAGCGATGATACGCAGGCGAGTAAATTTGCAGTTCAGGCCTATGCGGCATTGGTGTTGGCCCGCCAGCAAAAAGCACCGCTGGGTGCACTGCGTGAAATCTGGGAGCGTCGTGCGCAGACCGGTTCGGGTCTGCCGTTGATGCAGCTGGGGATGGCGTTGAAACTGATGGGGGATGCGCCACGCAGCCAGCAGGCGCTGGATCTGGCCTTGAAAACCTCGCGCATTGACAGCAAAAACTGGATGGCGGATTACGGCAGCCAGCTGCGTGACAACGCTCTGATGCTCTCCCTGCTGGAAGAGTACAAACTGCTGCCGGATGCGCAGAACACGCTGCTGAATACGTTGTCTCAGCAGGCGTTCAGCCAGCGCTGGCTCTCAACACAGGAAAGCAACGCGCTGTTCCTGGCCGGTCGTCTATTGCCGACACTTTCAGGCGCCTGGCAGGCAACCACCAGCCTCTCGGATAAAGCGCTGAGCGGCGATAAGGCTCAGACACAAAATGTGAGTGGCGATCAGTTGGGCGCATTGCAGGTCACCAACAGTGGCACCACGCCGCTGTGGGTCCGTCTCGACAGCACGGGCTATCCGGATTATGCCCCAGAGCCATCGTCCAACGTTCTGCAAATCGAGCGTCATATTCTCGCAAGTGATGGCAGCAGCAAATCGCTCTCTTCTCTGAAGAGCGGTGAACTGGTGCTGGTGTGGCTGGAAGTGAAGGCAAATCAGAATGTCCCGGATGCGCTGGTGGTCGATTTACTTCCGGCAGGGCTTGAGCTGGAAAACCAGAACCTGGCCAGCAGCAGCGCCAGCCTTCAGGATAGCGGCAGCGAAGTACAGAACCTGCTCAACCAGATGCAACAGGCGGACATTCAGCATATGGAGTTCCGCGACGATCGCTTTGTTGCTGCGGTGCCCGTGAACGAAGGTCAGCCTGTGACGCTGGTGTATCTGGCTCGTGCCGTTACACCGGGAACGTATCAGGTTCCGGTACCGATGGTGGAATCTATGTATGTTCCGCAGTGGCGGGCAACGGGCGCAGCAAGCGGCCCGCTGATTGTTGTTCCGTAAGGTGACGTTATCTCGACTCATTCGCTCCCGTTGGCTTTGGCTGGCGGGAGCGATTCTTATTGTATGGGCGCTGATTGTTGTCGCCGATCGCCTGTGGCCGTTGCCTTTAAAAGAGGTCAACCCTGCGCGGGTGGTGGTCGATGAGAAAGGTACACCCCTCTGGCGTTTTGCCGATAGCGACGGAATCTGGCGCTATCCGGTCACCATTGAAGATGTCTCTCCGCGCTACCTCGAAGCCCTGATCCAGTATGAAGATCGCTGGTTCTGGGATCATCCCGGCGTCAATCCCTTCTCCGTTTTGCGTGCCGCCTGGCAGGATCTGAGTTCTGGTAAAGTGGTTTCGGGCGGCAGTACCCTCACCATGCAGGTGGCACGACTGCTTGATCCGCATCCACGTACTTTTGGCGGTAAAGTGCGCCAGCTATGGCGGGCGATGCAACTCGAATGGCACCTGTCAAAACGCGAGATCCTCACGCTCTATCTCAACCGTGCGCCCTTTGGGGGGACGTTACAGGGCGTCGGTGCGGCCAGCTGGGCCTATCTCGGGAAATCACCGGCGCAGTTAAGCTACTCAGAGGCTGCGTTGCTGGCCGTTCTTCCTCAGGCACCGAGCCGTCTGCGTCCGGACCGCTGGCCAGAGCGCGCGGAGGCCGCGCGTAATAAAGTGCTCGAGCGCATGGTGACGCAGGGCGTCTGGAGTGCGCAGCAGGTTAAAGAGTCGCGTGAAGAGCCAGTCTGGCTTGCCCCCCGGCAAATGCCACAGCTGGCTCCGCTATTTTCCCGCATGATGCTGAGTAAAAGTCGCGACAACAAAATTGTCACTACGCTGGATGCTTCGCTGCAACGTCAGATGGAAGAGCTGGCGATGAACTGGAAATCTCGGCTTCCGCCGCGTAGCTCACTGGCGATGATCGTTGTTGATCACACTACTATGAAAGTACGCGGTTGGGTTGGCTCAGTGGATATCAATGATGACAGTCGTTTTAGTCATGTCGATATGGTGAGCGCGATCCGTTCGCCGGGATCGGTGCTGAAACCTTTTGTCTACGGAATGGCACTTGATGAAGGCCTGATCCATCCCGCCTCTTTGTTACAGGATGTTCCGCGGCGCACGGGAGATTACCGACCGGGTAATTTCGACAGTGGTTTTCACGGCCCCGTCAGCATGAGCGAGGCGCTGGTGCGCTCCCTGAACCTTCCCGCCGTGCAAGTGCTGGAGGCTTATGGCCCAAAACGTTTCACCGGAATGCTGAGCAATGTCGGTTTACGCCTGCTCCTTCCGCCTGGCGCGCAGCCTAATTTATCGCTGATCCTGGGCGGTGCGGGGGCGCGGCTCTCAGACATTACCGCCGCTTACAGCGCCTTTGCCCGTCATGGGAAAGCGGGTCGGTTACGCCTGCAGCCGGGCGATCCGTTGATTGAGCGTCCGCTGCTCTCGCCTGGCGCGGCGTGGATCATTCGTCGAATTTTAGGCAACGAAGCGCAGCCGCTGCCGGATAGCGCACTGCCGCAGGTTGCACCGCTGGCGTGGAAAACCGGTACCAGCTATGGCTATCGTGATGCCTGGGCCATTGGCCTGAACGCACGCTACATCATTGGGATCTGGACCGGACGCCCGGACGGGACACCCGTTGCCGGTCAGTTTGGATTCGCCAGCGCCGTGCCATTGCTGAACCAGGTCAATAATATGCTGCAGTCGAGTTCAACGGTGGATGAAGGGCGCTTGCCGCGCGATCCGCGCCCGGCTTCGGTCAGTCGCGGTGTGATCTGCTGGCCCGGCGGGCAATCCCTGCCAGAAGGGAGTGAGAACTGCCGTCGCAGGCTCGCGACCTGGTTGCTTGACGGCAGTCAGCCGCCCACACTGTTATTGCCAGAGCAAGAGGGGATTCGCGGGATTCGCTTCCCGGTCTGGCTGGATAACCAGGGCCAACGCGTCGCGGCTGATTGCCCCGGCGCGCAGGAGAAAATCCTCGACGTCTGGCCGTTACCGCTTGAACCCTGGCTTCCTGCTTCTGAACGCCGGGCGGTACGCGTTCCGGCACCGTCAACCACCTGTCCTCCGCTGGCGCAAGATTCCCCTGCGCCGCTGATGCTCTCCGGTGTGCGTGAGGGGGCATTGATTAAACGCCTGCCCGGTGAGTCACGTGTATCGCTGCCGCTACAGGCAATTGGCAGCGACAGTGAGCGCTGGTGGTTCCTGAATGGCGAACCGCTGAATGTGAAAGGGCGCGCTTACACTTTACAGCTTGATAAAGCAGGGGATTATCAGTTACTGGTAATGGATGAGACGGGGCAAGTCGCTACGGTCAATTTCACCCTGCAGTAGCGAAAAACCCATCCGGGATGTGAGCTGTTGCTAAAACTCGTCTTATTTTAAAAAAATGTTACGTTGAACCATAGGCAATGGCGTTTTTGCTCTCTATAATCCGCGCCATCTTATACAGATGTATGCAAAACAACAGAACATAACACAGAGGTTATCATGGCTATTGAACGTACTTTTTCCATCATCAAACCAAACGCGGTGGCAAAAAACGTTATTGGCAGCATCTTTGCTCGCTTTGAATCTGCAGGGTTCAAAATCGTTGGCACCAAAATGCTGCATCTGACCGTTGAACAGGCTCGCGGTTTCTACGCTGAGCACGACGGTAAACCTTTCTTCGACGGCCTGGTTGAGTTCATGACCTCCGGTCCAATCGTGGTTTCCGTACTGGAAAGCGAAAACGCAGTACAGCGTCACCGCGATCTGCTGGGTGCAACTAACCCGGCGAACGCACTGGCTGGCACTCTGCGTGCAGATTACGCTGACAGCTTCACCGAGAACGGCACCCACGGTTCCGACTCTGTAGAATCTGCTGCGCGCGAAATCGCTTACTTCTTCGCCGAAGGCGAAGTGTGCGCTCGTACCCGCTAATTCCTCAGGGAAGGGTATAAATTTGGTAAAAGTCGCGTGCAAACGTGGCATCCCTGCGCCAGACTTTGTACAATGCAACGCCCCGGAAGAGCAAAGCGCTCACCGGGGCGTTTCTTTTCAACCCTCCACGGGCCATAACGTGTAACAACGAGGCCGGAAAATATTATGTCTGAACTAGTTAACACCTCTGAAGTCGCCATTGCCGCGGTTCCTAATAAAAATGGAAAAATTAACCTGCTGGATCTGAACCGTCAGCAGATGCGCGAGTTTTTCAAAGAGATGGGCGAGAAGCCGTTTCGTGCCGATCAGGTCATGAAATGGATGTACCACTATTGCAGCGACAACTTTGATGACATGACTGACATCAACAAAGTGCTGCGTAACAAACTCAAAGAAGTCGCTGAAATCCGCGCACCGGAAGTGGTGGAAGAGCAGCGTTCTTCTGACGGCACCATCAAATGGGCGATTGCAGTTGGCGATCAGCGCGTTGAAACCGTGTACATCCCGGAAGAAGATCGCGCGACTCTGTGCGTCTCCTCTCAGGTTGGTTGTGCACTGGAGTGCAAATTCTGCTCGACGGCGCAGCAGGGCTTTAACCGTAACCTGCGCGTGTCTGAAATTATCGGCCAGGTATGGCGCGCGGCGAAAATCGTCGGCGCGGCAAAAGTGACCGGCACACGTCCTATCACCAACGTGGTGATGATGGGCATGGGCGAGCCACTGCTGAACCTGACCAACGTCGTTCCGGCGATGGAAATCATGCTTGATGACTTCGGCTTTGGTTTGTCCAAGCGTCGCGTGACCCTCTCCACCTCTGGGGTTGTGCCTGCGCTGGATAAACTGGGCGACATGATTGACGTGGCGCTGGCGATCTCCCTGCATGCACCGAACGATGAAATTCGTGACGAAATTGTGCCGATCAACAAAAAGTACAATATCGAAACCTTCCTCGCGGGCGTGCGTCGCTACCTCGAAAAGTCCAATGCCAACCAGGGCCGCGTGACCATCGAATATGTGATGCTGGACCATGTGAATGACGAAACCGATCATGCGCATCAGCTGGCTGAATTGCTGAAAGACACGCCGTGCAAGATTAACCTGATCCCATGGAACCCGTTCCCGGGGGCGCCGTATGGCCGTAGTTCTAACAGCCGTATCGATCGTTTCTCCAAGGTGCTCATGGAGTACGGTTTCACCACCATCGTGCGTAAAACCCGTGGTGATGATATCGATGCCGCCTGCGGCCAGCTGGCCGGTGATGTGATCGACCGTACCAAGCGTACGCTGCGTAAGCGCATGCAGGGTGAGGCGATTGAGGTCAAAGCTGTGTGATTCGTATGCGTCGCGGTGCAGGTTTGTACCGTGACGCATTAGCTTACTGAATATTCAGCCACGTAGATTGTGATTGCTGAATAATTACGGTGCGTTTCAGACGACTTTAAGGCAGTATGTAACGTCGCAACAACAGTTTAGCCTCATGAGTAGCGCTGCACTGTCAACTAAAGCCGGACAGTCTTATACTAACTGTCTGTCTAAGGTTAAATGACCAGAAGTTTCGCGGTGCGGGTGGCATTGTGACTCACCGGCGCCTGAACCCTAATTTACACGTACCAGTAAGTAGTTGTAGCGAATGAATACTGAAGCCACTCACGACCAAAATGAAGCACTCTCCACGGGCGTTCGTCTTCGCAATGCCCGTGAACAACTCGGACTCAGCCAGCAAGCTGTTGCAGAACGCTTGTGCCTGAAGGTTTCCACGGTTCGCGATATTGAAGAAGACAAGGCTCCGGCCGATCTTGCTTCAACGTTTCTGCGTGGTTACATCCGCTCTTATGCAAAACTGGTGCATATCCCTGAAGAAGAACTGTTGCCAATGATGGAAAAACAGGCACCGGTACGTGCGGCGAAAGTCGCGCCGATGCAGACCTTCTCTCTGGGCAAACGTCGCAAAAAACGTGATGGCTGGCTGATGAGCTTTACCTGGCTGGTACTGTTTGTGGTGATTGGTCTGACGGGCGCATGGTGGTGGCAAAACCACAAAGCGCAGCAGGAAGAGATCACTACAATGGCTGACCAGTCCTCTGCCGAGCTAAACAATTCCGGTAACGACGGCGCGCAAAGCGTGCCGTTAAACACCGACAGCAGCGCCACTTCCGGCGAACCGCAAACTGCGGCTACCGATTCTCAGGCTGTAGAACCTACCCAAACGCCAGCGCCGGCCACCACACCGGACCAGACGACAGCGCAAAATGCTGTTGTCGCACCGTCTCAGGCGAATGTGGATAACGCTCCAGCGGCGACAGCACCTGCCGCTACGGCGAACACTACACAGCCGCTGCCAACCGACCAGGCTGGCGTGGCAGGGGCAACCACTGCCGATCCTAACGCGCTGGTGATGAACTTCTCTGCCGACTGCTGGCTGGAAGTGACGGATGCAACAGGTAAAAAACTGTTCAGTGGCCTGCAGCGTAAAGATGGCACATTAAATCTAACCGGTCAGGCTCCGTATAAGCTTAAAATCGGTGCTCCGGCTGCGGTGCAGATCCAGTATCAAGGAAAACCTGTCGATCTGAGCCGTTTTATCAGAACTAACCAGGTTGCGCGTCTTACCGTTAATGCCGAACAATCAGCAGCACAGTAACAGGCGAGTAACGCGGGAGACTTTTCATGCATAATCAGGCTCCGATTCAACGTAGAAAATCTAAGCGGATTTACGTTGGGAATGTGCCGATTGGTGATGGTGCACCCATCGCCGTTCAGTCGATGACCAACACCCGTACCACGGATGTTGAGGCGACGGTCAATCAAATCAAAGCATTAGAGCGCGTAGGTGCGGATATTGTCCGCGTCTCCGTGCCGACCATGGATGCCGCCGAGGCATTCAAACTCATCAAGCAGCAGGTTAATGTTCCGCTGGTTGCCGATATCCACTTCGATTACCGAATCGCGCTGAAAGTCGCGGAATATGGTGTGGATTGTCTGCGTATCAACCCAGGTAACATCGGCAGCGAAGAGCGTATTCGTTCGGTCGTTGACTGCGCCCGCGATAAAAATATCCCTATCCGCATCGGCGTTAACGCCGGATCGCTGGAAAAAGATCTGCAGGAAAAATACGGCGAACCGACGCCGCAAGCGCTGCTGGAATCAGCCATGCGCCATGTGGATCATCTCGATCGCCTCAACTTCGATCAGTTCAAAGTCAGTGTGAAAGCGTCTGATGTTTTCCTGGCCGTTGAATCCTATCGCCTGCTGGCGAAGCAAATCGATCAGCCGTTGCATCTTGGGATCACCGAAGCCGGTGGCTTACGCAGTGGTTCTGTGAAGTCGGCGATTGGCCTTGGGCTGCTGCTTTCCGAAGGGATTGGCGACACGCTGCGTGTATCGCTGGCAGCCGATCCGGTGGAAGAGATCAAAGTCGGTTTCGACATTCTGAAATCCCTGCGCATTCGTGCTCGCGGGATCAACTTCATTGCGTGCCCAACCTGTTCGCGTCAGGAATTTGACGTTATCGGTACGGTCAACGCGCTGGAGCAGCGTCTGGAAGATCTGATCACGCCGATGGATGTCTCTATTATCGGCTGCGTGGTGAACGGTCCTGGTGAAGCGCTGGTGTCAACGCTTGGCGTGACCGGCGGCAACAAGAAAAGCGGCCTCTATGAAGATGGGATCCGTAAAGACCGTCTGGACAACAACGACATGATCGATCAGCTGGAAGCCCGCATCCGCGCAAAAGCGACGATGCTGGACGAAGCCCAGCGCATCAGCATTCAGCAAGTTGAAAAATAACGTGATGGGAAGCGTCAGGCTTCCCATGTATGATTGAACCCATTCTTTGGGTTTTTTTTGTATATAGAAAGAGAATAAACGTGGCAAAAAACATTCAAGCCATCCGCGGCATGAACGATTATCTGCCTGGCGAAACCGCCATCTGGCAGCGCATTGAAGGCACTCTGAAACAGGTGCTCGGCAGCTACGGTTACAGCGAAATCCGTTTGCCGATTGTAGAGCAGACCCCGTTATTTAAACGCGCGATCGGCGAAGTGACCGACGTCGTTGAAAAAGAGATGTATACCTTTGAAGACCGCAACGGCGATAGCCTGACGCTGCGTCCGGAAGGTACGGCAGGTTGTGTACGCGCCGGCATCGAACATGGTCTCCTGTACAATCAGGAGCAGCGTCTGTGGTATATCGGCCCGATGTTCCGGCACGAACGCCCGCAAAAAGGCCGTTATCGCCAGTTTAATCAACTGGGTGTGGAAGTCTTTGGCCTGCAAGGTCCGGATATCGACGCTGAGCTGATCATGCTGACGGCGCGCTGGTGGCGTGAGCTGGGGATTTCCCAGCACGTTGCGCTGGAGCTGAACTCCATTGGCTCCCTGGAGGCGCGTGCGAACTACCGTGATGCGTTAGTCGCATTCCTGGAACAGCACAAAGATAAGCTGGATGAAGACTGCCAGCGTCGCATGTACAGCAATCCGCTGCGCGTTCTGGATTCCAAGAACCCGGAAGTGCAGGCGCTGCTGAACGATGCCCCGGCGCTGGGTGACTATCTGGATGACGATTCTCGCGAGCATTTTGCTGGTCTGTGCAAACTGCTGGAAGCGGCCGGTATTGCTTATACCGTTAACCAGCGTCTGGTGCGCGGTCTGGATTACTATAATCGCACGGTATTTGAGTGGGTCACCACCAGCCTGGGTTCTCAGGGTACCGTGTGTGCAGGCGGTCGTTATGACGGTCTGGTGGAACAGCTGGGTGGCCGTGCTGCACCTGCAGTAGGTTTCGCAATGGGTCTTGAACGACTTGTTTTGCTGGTTCAGGCAGTTAATCCGGAATTTAAAGCAGAATCCGTTGTCGATATATACCTGGTGGCCTCAGGTGCGGATACGCAGTCTGCGGCAATGCAGTTTGCCGAACGTCTGCGCGATGCGCTGCCGGGCGTTAAGCTGATGACTAACCATGGTGGTGGCAACTTCAAAAAGCAGTTTGCCCGTGCCGACAAATGGGGCGCAAGTATCGCACTGGTGCTGGGCGAGTCCGAAGTGGCTGCTGGCGAAGTGGTGGTAAAAGACCTGCGCTCTGGTGAGCAAACAACCGTAACGCAGGATAGCGTTGCCGCGCACTTGCGCACTTTACTGGGCTAAGGGGAAGAACAGCGTGGAAATGTACGAGAACGAAAACGACCAGGTTGATGCGATTAAACGCTTCTTTGCCGAAAATGGCAAAGCCCTGGCCGTTGGGGTAATTTTGGGTGTGGGCGCGCTGATGGGTTGGCGTTACTGGAATAGCCATCAGGCTGATTCCGCGCGTGATGCTTCCCTTTCCTATGAAAATACCGTGAGCGCAATTCGTGCCGATCAGCCGCAAACGCTGGCTGCTGCGGAGAAATTTGCTGCTGACAACAAAAATACTTACGGTGCACTGGCATCGCTCGAAGTGGCTCAGCAGTTCGTTGATAAAAATGAACTTGATAAAGCCGCCGCTCAGCTGACTCAGGGTCTCGCGGCAGCCAGCGATGACAATCTGAAAGCGGTGATTAATCTGCGCCTGGCGCGTATTCAGGTACAGCAGAACAAAGCCGACGACGCGCTGAAAACCCTCGACACTGTCAAAGGTGAAGGTTTTGCAGCCATCGTAGCTGACCTGCGTGGTGAAGCTCTGCTGAGCAAAGGCGACAAACAAGGCGCGCGCAGCGCGTGGGAAGCGGGCGTGAAAAGTAACGCCTCACCTGCGCTGAGCGAAATGATGCAGATGAAAATAAATAATTTGTCCGTCTGAGAGGGACCCGATGCAATTGCGTAAATTACTTCTGCCAGGACTGCTTTCTGTTACGTTATTGAGTGGATGTTCACTGTTCAGTGGCGAAGAAGATGTTGTAAAAATGTCCCCGCTGCCGACTGTTGAAAATCAGTTTACCCCGTCAACCGCGTGGAGCTCTTCCGTGGGTGATGGAATCGGTGATTTCTATTCCAACCTGCATCCGGCGTATGCCGATAGCGTTGTCTATGCGGCTGATCGCAAAGGCACCGTGCGCGCGTTCAACGCCGATGACGGGAAAGAAGTCTGGTCGGTCAATCTGGCCGAAAAAGACGGTTGGTTTTCCCGTACGCCAGCACTGCTCTCGGGCGGCGTGACCGTTTCCGGTGGTCATGTCTATATCGGTAGCGAAAAAGCGCAGGTCTATGCGCTGAACGCCAGCGACGGTTCTATTGCATGGCAAACGCGCGTAGCAGGTGAAGCCCTGTCTCGTCCGGTTGTGAGCGACGGCCTGGTGCTGATTCATACCAGCAACGGCCAGCTGCAGGCGCTGAACGAAGCGGACGGTGCCGTGAAATGGACTGTGAACCTGGACATGCCAGCCCTGTCTCTGCGCGGCGAATCTGCCCCTGCGACCGCGTTTGGTGCGGCTATCGTGGGCGGTGATAACGGTCGCGTCAGCGCCGTGCTGATGCAGCAGGGTCAGATGATCTGGCAGCAGCGTATCTCCCAGGCAACCGGTCCGACTGAAATTGATCGTCTGAGCGACGTCGATACCACGCCCGTTATCGTGGACAACGTGGTTTATGCGCTGGCTTACAACGGCAACCTGACGGCGCTGGATCTGCGCAGCGGCCAGGTTATGTGGAAACGTGAGCTGGGTTCAGTGAACGATTTCGTGGTCGAGGGTAACCGCATCTACCTGGTGGATCAGAATGACCGTCTGCTGGCGCTGAACACCGACGGTGGTGTCACGCTGTGGACGCAGAGCGATCTGCTGCACCGTCTGCTGACCGCACCTGCGCTGTACAATGGCAGCCTGGTGGTGGGCGATAGCGAAGGTTATATGCACTGGATTGATCCGGAAACGGGTCGCTTCGTGGCGCAGGAAAAAGTCGACAGCTCTGGTTTCCTGACCGATCCGGTTGTGGCTGACGGCAAACTGCTGATCCAGGCAAAAGACGGTACGCTCTACGCGATCACGCGTTAATCGTCTCGTTTGTAGTATAATAAACGGCTCCTGTTAACTCAGGGGCCGTTTTGACTTTTATAAAAACGCCGCAACTGCGACGTTTATTTGAATTTTATGAGGCTTCAAACATGGTACCTGTGGTCGCGCTTGTCGGGCGCCCGAACGTTGGAAAATCCACTCTTTTTAACCGTTTAACACGCACCCGTGATGCGCTGGTGGCGGATTTCCCGGGGCTGACTCGTGACCGTAAGTACGGTCGTGCTGAAGTGGAAGGTCGCGAGTTTATCTGTATCGATACGGGTGGTATCGACGGTACAGAAGACGGTGTGGAAACGCGCATGGCAGAGCAATCTCTGCTGGCGATTGAAGAAGCGGACATTGTTCTGTTCATGGTAGACGCACGTGCGGGCCTGATGCCTGCCGATACGGCTATCGCCAAACACCTGCGCTCTCGCGAAAAGCCAACCTTCCTGGTGGCGAACAAAACTGACGGTATTGATGCCGATCAGGCGGTAGCGGATTTCTGGGCCCTGGGCCTCGGTGAAATCTACCCGATTGCCGCGTCTCATGGCCGCGGTGTCACCAGCCTGCTCGAAACCGTTCTGCTGCCGTGGGTTGACGAAGTAAACCCGCCGGAAGAAGTGGACGAAGACGCTGAATACTGGGCGCAGTTCGAAGCCGATCAAGAGGGCGCAGAAGAAGAACCTGAGGATGATTTTAATCCGCAGGATCTGCCGATCAAACTCGCTATCGTCGGTCGCCCGAACGTAGGTAAGTCCACACTGACCAACCGTATTCTCGGCGAAGACCGCGTGGTGGTCTACGACATGCCGGGCACCACGCGTGACAGTATTTACATCCCGATGGAACGTGACGAGCGCGAATATGTGCTCATCGACACGGCGGGCGTGCGTAAGCGCGGTAAAATCACCGATGTAGTGGAAAAATTCTCCGTTATCAAAACGCTGCAGGCGATTGAAGATGCCAACGTGGTGATGCTGGTCATCGACGCGCGTGAAGGCATCTCCGATCAGGACCTGTCGCTGCTGGGCTTTATCCTCAATAGTGGGCGCTCACTTGTTATCGTCGTCAACAAATGGGACGGCCTGAGCAACGAAGTGCGTGAGCAAGTCAAAGAGATGCTGGACTTCCGTCTGGGCTTCATCGACTTTGCCCGTGTGCACTTCATCTCTGCGCTGCACGGCAGCGGCGTGGGCAACCTGTTCGAATCCGTTCGCGAAGCCTACGACAGTTCTACCCGTCGTGTAAGCACCGCCATGCTGACGCGCATCATGACCATGGCAGCGGAAGACCATCAGCCGCCGCTGGTGCGAGGCCGTCGCGTGAAGCTGAAATACGCCCACGCCGGTGGTTACAACCCGCCAATCGTGGTGATTCACGGTAATCAGGTGAAAGATCTGCCGGATTCCTACAAGCGTTATCTGATGAACTACTTCCGTAAATCGCTGGATGTGATGGGTACGCCTATCCGCATTCAGTTCAAGGAAGGGGATAACCCGTTTGCGAACAAACGCAACACGCTGACGCCGAACCAGATGCGTAAGCGTAAGCGCTTGATTAAACACATCAAGAAAGGCAAATAATTGCACACTAAAAAACCCGACTGAGTCGGGTTTTTTGCCTTTTGTTCTCCACAATTCATGAACGGAGTGGAACATGCGGTTAGGGTTTATTGGGCTTGGTGCCGTGGTTGAGACGGCCTATTTACCGGCGTTGCGACAGATTTTCGATACTCCCTTACATTGCGTCGGTTTCGATCTTCGCCCCGAGCGCGAGCTTGCAGGCGTGGTGCGCTGCCCGTCCCTGGAGCAACTACTGGCCAGTCCGATAGAAACCCTGTTTGTCACCACCTCTTCACTGCATCACCTCGATGCGCTTGAGCTGGCCTTATCCTCACCGATTCCGCGTATCGTGGTGGAAAAACCGGTTGTCGCGACGCTTTCCCAAATCGAAAGACTCAAAACGCTGCTCGCAAAACCTGAAGCCGCTGCTCGCGTGCTGGCGCTCGATCACTGGATGGCGCGAAGCGGTGCCATGCAACTCGCGTTGGGCATTCTGAACCCGGCCTGGCAGCCGGAACGGGAAAATCAGACGGCAGGCCGGGTGGTCCATTCACTTGATGAGATCGTCAAAATCGAAGGATCTCTTCAGGAGCCTAGCGGCTTCAACTCCGCGGGAGAACCTGTTGCGCTGAATTTTGCCACCGGTGAGCCTGATACCCGCCAGCTTCGCCACCCGGACGGTGTGATCATTGATATCGGTACCCATGTGCTGGCGATGATGCGAGAAACCGTGCGCGCGCTCGGCGGAAATCACGCACTGTCTTTGCAGGTGATAACCGCGACAGATCGTCTCGGCCGCCCGATTGCCACAGGCGATCTGCTCACCGCCGAAGGCGAAGCTCATCTTCAGGGCCATGTGAGCGGTATTCCGGTGGATATCTGGCTGAACAAATATGCCGGGCCTGCGGGTGGGCAAAAAGGGCTTCGGCTGCATCTACGTGACGGGCGCATTATCAGCCACGACCGACGCGGCACCGAGGATGTTCTCGAACTGATTGACGGCGAAAACGTGCAGCGCTGGACGCTTCCGGGGGCGATCTACGCCCACTGTCTGGCAGAGCATATTCTTGGGGAAAATAGCCTGTACGAGAGGGCGCCAGAAGAGGTGGCATTCACCACGCAGCGGCGGCTGGAAGAGGTCGAACTCCTGCTGAAATTACAGCAACAGCTGCGTGGCCCACACTGATCGCGGCGTGGTAAAATACCTCAAAACCTTTTTAAGGAGTCACGATGTCTATCATCTGTCCGGATTGCCATGCAGAGCTGGAACCCGTAAACGGAATGGCACACTGCGAGAGCTGCGATAAAGATATCGCGCTGGAAGCGCTATGCCCTGACTGCCATCAGCCGCTTCAGGTGTTGAAAGCCTGCGGTGCGGTCGATTATTTTTGCCAGAACGGGCACGGCCTGATTTCGAAGAAACGCGTTGAATTCAAGCCGGTCTAAACCGGCTTTTTCTTGCGCGTCTTTTTCGCGGGAGTGATACCTTTCACTTCACTTTCTACCCAGCCGTCGGCCAGGCGGGTTGTCAGCACGTCACCGGCTTTCACCTGTTTGGTCTGTTTCAGTACCGTGCCGTCTGTCGCCGTGGTTACACTGTAGCCGCGCGCCAGCGTTGAAAGCGGGCTAACGGCTTCCAGATGCGTCACCGCATTACCAAAACGCTCACGGGTGCTGCTCAGGCGTGCGCGGATGTTCTCACCCAGACGATATTCAAGCTGCTGCATGCGTGTCTGCGCGCGATAGATGCGCGGCTGCGGGTTTTGCTGATTCAGGCGCTGGGTTATCCGCTGCTGGCGCGAAAGCGCGCGCTTGAGTTGATTATCCAGAGCAAAATTCATCCGCTGGCGCAGACGCTCAAGCACCGTTTGCTGACGTGCCAGACGCAGCTGCGGGTGCTGCTGCTGTAGCCGATGCTGCAACTGGGTAAAACGACGATTACGGTTGGCGAGGAAATAGTCCATCGCCATTTCCAGACGCTGCTGGCCGTTCTGCAACTGGCGCAATAGTTCCAGCTGGTTGCGGCTCACGATTTCGGCGGCGGCAGATGGCGTCGGCGCGCGCATGTCCGCGACAAAATCAGCGATGGTGACGTCAGTTTCGTGCCCGACCGCGCTGACAATGGGAATAACACTGTCGAAAATCGCCCGCGCCACGCGCTCGTCGTTGAAACTCCATAGATCTTCCAGAGAGCCACCGCCGCGCCCGACGATTAACACGTCACACTCCTGGCGCGCGTTTGCCAGCGCAATGGCGCGCACAATCTGGCCCGGCGCATCGTCGCCCTGCACGGCAGTCGGGTAAATCACAATGGGCAGCGACGGATCGCGACGCTTCAGCACGTGTAAAATATCGTGCAGCGCCGCACCGGTTTTAGAGGTTATCACCCCGACGCAATGGGCGGGAGAGGGCAGGGATTTCTTGAACTGCTGATCGAACAGGCCTTCCGCTGACAGTTTTGCTTTCAGTTGCTCGTATTTCTGCTGCAGCAAGCCTTCACCCGCCGGCTGCATGCTCTCGACGATGATCTGATAATCACCGCGCGGTTCATACAGCGTGATATTCGCGCGAACCAGAACCTGCTGGCCGTGCTGAGGGCGGAACGTCACCCGACGATTGCTGTTGCGGAACATGGCACAGCGCACCTGAGCGGTGTCGTCTTTCAGCGTAAAGTACCAGTGCCCGGATGACGGCTGCGTGAAATTAGAGATCTCTCCGCTGATCCAGACCTGTCCCATTTCCTGCTCGAGCAGCAAACGAACCGATTGATTAAGGCGGCTTACGGTAAAAATTGAGGGGCTTTGGGAGGATAACATGTGAGCGGGATCAAATTCTAAATCAGCAAGTTATTCAGTCGATAGTAACCTGCCCGGAGGCAATCGCAAGCATTTTTTATAAAAAAGTGTGGATGCAATCGGTTACGCTCTGTATAATGCCACGGCAATATTTAACCACCCAGGTCAGAGATATTGCCCATGCTACGTATCGCTAAAGAAGCACTGACGTTTGACGACGTCCTCCTCGTTCCCGCTCATTCCACCGTTCTGCCGAATACTGCCGATCTCAGCACGCAGTTGACTAAAACCATTCGCCTGAACATTCCTATGCTCTCTGCGGCTATGGACACCGTGACTGAAGCGCGCCTGGCAATTGCCCTGGCACAGGAAGGTGGCATCGGCTTTATTCACAAAAACATGTCTATCGAGCGTCAGGCGGATGAAGTTCGCCGCGTGAAAAAACATGAATCCGGTATTGTTTCCGATCCCCAGACCGTTCTGCCAACCACTACCCTGCACGAAGTGAAAGCGCTGACCGAGCGTAATGGCTTTGCGGGCTACCCGGTTGTGACTGAAGACAACGAACTGGTGGGTATCATTACTGGCCGTGACGTGCGCTTCGTGACCGACCTGAACCAGCCTGTCAGCGTCTACATGACGCCGAAAGAGCGTCTGGTGACCGTGCGTGAAGGCGAAACCCGTGAAGTCGTGCTGGCTAAAATGCACGAAAAACGCGTTGAAAAAGCGCTGGTTGTGGATAACAGTTTCCACCTGCGTGGCATGATCACCGTAAAAGATTTCCAGAAAGCAGAACGTAAACCCAACGCCTGTAAAGACGAGCGTGGCCGTCTGCGCGTAGGCGCTGCGGTGGGTGCAGGCGCTGGCAACGAAGAGCGCGTTGATGCGCTGGTCGCTGCGGGCGTTGACATTCTGCTGATCGACTCCTCTCACGGTCATTCCGAAGGCGTTCTGCAACGTATTCGCGATACCCGTGCAAAATACCCTGATCTGCAGATCATCGGCGGTAACGTCGCAACTGGCGCGGGTGCCCGCGCTCTGGCAGATGCTGGTTGTAGCGCTGTAAAAGTGGGTATCGGCCCTGGCTCCATCTGTACGACGCGTATCGTAACCGGCGTGGGCGTTCCGCAGATCACCGCCGTTTCTGACGCGGTAGAAGCGCTGGAAGGCACCGGTATTCCGGTTATCGCCGACGGCGGTATCCGCTTCTCTGGCGATATCGCGAAAGCCATCGCGGCAGGTGCAGCGGCGGTCATGGTTGGCTCTATGCTGGCCGGTACCGAAGAGTCTCCGGGCGAAATCGAACTGTTCCAGGGCCGTTCTTATAAATCTTACCGTGGTATGGGTTCCCTGGGCGCGATGTCCAAAGGTTCTTCAGACCGTTACTTCCAGACGGATAACGCAGCCGACAAACTGGTACCGGAAGGTATCGAAGGTCGTGTGGCATACAAAGGCCGTCTGAAAGAGATTATCCACCAGCAGATGGGCGGCCTGCGTTCCTGTATGGGCCTGACCGGCTGTGGTACTATCGACCTGCTGCGTACTAAAGCGGAATTTGTACGTATCAGCGGTGCGGGTATCCAGGAAAGCCACGTTCACGACGTGACGATCACCAAAGAGTCCCCGAACTACCGTCTGGGCTCCTGATAAGTTTCCGCGCCCGGCTCAATGCCGGGCGCTTTGTTTCACTTGCCTCGGAATTAGCGTCAATGACGGAAAACATTCATAAACATCGCATTCTTATCCTGGATTTCGGTTCTCAGTACACTCAGCTGGTGGCACGTCGCGTGCGTGAACTTGGCGTTTACTGTGAGCTGTGGGCGTGGGATGTCACGGAAGCACAAATCCGTGAATTCAATCCAAGCGGCATCATCCTTTCCGGTGGCCCGGAAAGCACCACCGAACATAACAGCCCGCGCGCCCCGCAATACGTCTTTGAAGCCGGTGTTCCTGTCTTCGGCGTCTGCTACGGCATGCAGACCATGGCAATGCAGCTGGGCGGCCACGTTGAATCCTCTAACGAACGTGAGTTTGGCTACGCGCAGGTCGAAGTACTGACCGACAGCGCCCTGGTTCGCGGCATCGAAGATTCCCTGACCGCTGAAGGCAAACCGCTGCTCGACGTCTGGATGAGCCACGGCGATAAAGTGACCGCGATTCCTTCCGATTTCGTAACCGTTGCCAGCACCGAAAGCTGCCCGTTTGCCATTATGGCGAACGAAGAAAAACGCTTCTACGGCGTGCAGTTCCACCCGGAAGTAACCCACACCCGTCAGGGTATGCGTATGCTGGACCGCTTCGTTCGCGATATCTGCCAGTGTGAAGCTCTCTGGACCCCGGCGAAAATCATCGACGACGCCGTTGAGCGTATCCGCAAACAGGTTGGCGACGATAAAGTGATCCTCGGCCTGTCCGGTGGCGTTGACTCCTCCGTGACCGCGATGCTGCTGCACCGTGCCATCGGCAAAAACCTGACCTGCGTCTTCGTGGACAATGGTCTGCTGCGCCTGAACGAAGCCCAACAGGTGATGGACATGTTCGGCGACCATTTCGGTCTGAACATCGTTCACGTTGAAGGCGAAGAGCGCTTCCTGTCCGCACTGGCGGGCGAAAACGATCCGGAAGCCAAACGTAAAATCATTGGCCGTGTGTTTGTTGAAGTGTTCGACGAACAGGCGCTGCGTCTGGAAGACGTGAAATGGCTGGCGCAAGGCACCATCTACCCGGACGTGATCGAATCCGCTGCTTCCGCAACGGGTAAAGCACACGTCATCAAATCTCACCACAACGTGGGCGGCCTGCCGAAAGAGATGAAGATGGGTCTGGTTGAACCACTGCGTGAGCTGTTCAAAGACGAAGTGCGTAAAATTGGTCTGGAGCTGGGCCTGCCGTACGACATGCTTTACCGTCACCCGTTCCCGGGCCCAGGTCTGGGCGTGCGCGTGCTGGGCGAAGTGAAGAAAGAGTACTGCGACCTGCTGCGTCGTGCGGATGCAATCTTCATCGAAGAGCTGCATAAAGCCGACCTGTACAACAAAGTGAGCCAGGCGTTCACCGTATTCCTGCCAGTACGCTCCGTCGGCGTCATGGGTGATGGCCGTAAGTACGACTGGGTTGTCTCCCTGCGTGCCGTCGAAACCATCGACTTTATGACCGCACACTGGGCACACCTGCCGTATGACTTCCTTGGCCGTGTCTCTAACCGCATCATCAACGAAGTGAACGGGATTTCCCGTGTCGTTTATGACATCAGCGGTAAGCCACCGGCGACGATTGAGTGGGAATAATTTTCACCCTCTAGTCACACAAAACCCTCTGCCTCGCCAGAGGGTTTTTTATTGTGGCGCTGCACAACCACCATCCCTACAGCCAGCCCCCCAATTATCACCGTCAATCCACATGACACCCACATTGCCCCGAACACACCCAGTTCCCGATTCAGCCATGCGTAAGCAAAGGGCGATACCGCTGCCATGACCTGCGCCGGAATAAGCAAGACGCCCGTGCGTCGCGCGTAATCCTCAGCAGGAAAAAGCTGCAACGGCAGCGTGGCTTTTACGATGGTCACCAGCCCGTTGATAGCACCATAGCCCAGCACAAATCCGGCAGCCGCCCAGATAAGGGTGCTGGCGCTGAGTCCGGTCAAAAAACAGAGGGGCATGGCGAGGGCAGTGATCAGCGTCAGTCGCAGCGGCGTGAGATGCGACCCGGCAACCACCTCCGTAAATCGTGCGCCCGTCTGGCCAATCCCCCAGAGCATCCCCACGGAAGCCGGAAGCCCTACGCTTGCGATAAATTCCGGTAAGTGCGTTGATGTGCCGTTCGAAACAAAGGTAATGAGCGCGATGAATGTGGCGTAGAGCAGGCCGTTGCGGCGATCCTGATGATTGGCGTGCGCTGTCGCTTTCCGTGTAGTGGCGACCGGCACCCTATGGCCTGGAAGTACGCGGATAAGCGCCGCACTCAGCAGGCCGGCCAGGGCGTAAATCATCAGTGCTTCACGCCAGCTCATAAATGTAAGCAGTTTCGCGCCCAGCGGCCAGAACACGGCAGAGGCCAGCCCGCCCGCCAGCGTGACGTGTGAAATTGTCCGTCGGGCACTCTGACCGTAGAGATTCACCAGCGAGGCGAACAGGGCATCGTACAGGGACAGGCGCATGCCGACCCCTGCCAGCAGCCACGCCGCGTACCAGCCAGGCAACGCGTGCACGCAGGCCATGACGGCACAACTCACGGCGATCATCAGCGTGCCGCTCATCACCACGAGCTGCCCGCCAAATCGGGCCAGCAGCCTGGCGACAAAAGGCGACACCGTCGCCATCACCAGCATGGCGAGGGTCAGGCCAAGAAAGATCTGTGGTGACGACCAGCGCATATCCGTTGCGATCGCGTGGGCAAAGGTCCCTGGCATGTAAAAGGTAATTCCCCAGTTGATCAGCTGATTGCCTCCGGCAGCAACAGGAAGCAGGCGGGGGAGGGCAGATGTTTTCATTATTTTTCATTCCGTCAGGCAGTTGTGATCACCATACTGCGCACGGTAAGGTGCTGGCAGGCCTCTGTGTTTATGACTCCTATAAGAGAAACTTTGCGATGACGACGCTGAATCTGGGCAATCTGGCGACCTTCCGGCTGGTGATCCAGCGCGGCAGCTTTTCGGCTGCGGCGGATATATTGGGCCTTTCTCAACCAGCGGTGAGCCTGCAGGTGCGCCAGCTTGAGCAATTTCTGCGAACGCGTCTGGTCGAACGTACCGGGCGTGGCATCAAAGCCACCGCTGCGGGGCTGGCGCTACTTGAGCATGGCAATCGTATTGAGCAGGTAGTGGAAGAGGCGATCCGGTCGGTAAGTGAGTTTAGCCATGAGATCAGTGGCACTATTACGCTGGGTACGGGGGCCACGGCCTGTATTCACCTTTTGCCGCCGTTGCTACAGCAGCTGCGTGAGGAGCATCCGCTATTACGCGTCGGCGTAACGACGGGAAACACGCTGGATGTGGTGCGCGCCGTGGAGGAGAACCGTCTGGATATCGGACTGGTCACACTCCCGGCAAGCGGTCGGGCGCTGGAGGTGATGCCCCTACTCGATGAAGAGTTTGTCCTGATAATTTCCCAGGTGCAGGACGAGGAGATAGCGCTGTTTACCCCGCAAATATTGCACGCACTTCCCCTGATAGCCTTCGAATCGGGGAGTGGCACGCGGGATTTAATCGATGGCTGGTTTAACACATGCGATCTGGAGGTCTGCCCTGTGATGCAGCTGGGCAGTATCGAAGCCATTAAACGCATGGTTCGCGCCGGGCTGGGATACAGCATTGTCCCGCGTATGGCGGTCGAAAACGTGGCCGATCGCGAAGGGCTGAGCGTGCGATCGCTGAACCCCGTTCTGCATCGTCAGTTAGGTATCGTCATGCGGCAAGACAAAATTCTCAGTAAGGGAATTTCTGAAGTGATTCGTTTATTGCGCGAGAAGGTTAATGGTTAACGGAGTCCAGCGGCTGGCTGACTTGCTGAGACTGGATTTTGTCCTGGTGGTGATACCAGGCGCCAATGGAGGAGTACACGAAGCGGCCGAAGAAAAACAGGAAGCTGATAAGCAAGATAATGCGGGTCATTCGAGTGTTAAATCGATGTCGTTTGTGCATACGCGTTGCCTGGCTCACTGTGTTTTCCTGGGTATACCCTTTTGGGCGATGGGACTATTAAGTCACAGCGGGAAGCAAGGGTCAATTCGGAGTGTGTAAAAAATCGTCAATGTAATGATTCGTTGATGTTATCGATATTAATTCAATAATTTACCGGACTGATAGAAAGCAGAAAACGACCCAAGAAAATTGTAATAATTGGTTTTTTGAATCCATATTCTTGCGTTAGGTCAATTCTTGCGCGGCATTGATCACTAAAATCCTCCCTCCATGGTGTTTTCTCATGAAAATACTGTGCGTCAAAATGTCAGGTTGGATGCCTGTCTGAAATTACCCTATGGATGAAGGGGCTTAACCAGGCGCCTATGAACATTCTCTCTTTTTTACAGCAAAACAAAGATCGCTGGTGGGCGCTCCCCCTTCTTTTGCCTGTTATTTTTCTGCCCTTGCTGAACGTTGCGAGCACTTATACCCAGTTAAACGGCGGAAGCATCGTACTTTATTACATGCCGTTGTCGTTTCTGCTCTCCGCAATGCTGTTTTTCGGCCTCGCAGCACTGCCTGGCATCATTCTGGCGCTGTTTTTACGTTACTACGACACGGTCAGCCTCTATGAGACCGTGGCGCTCATCTGCCATTTTATCGTTCCGCTCACCCTGAGCTGGGGCGGATATCGGGTGTTTGCTCCCCGGCGAAATATGGTGGCATACGGCAATACAAAGCTGATGGCGCAACGTATTTTCTGGCAGGTTTTATGCCCGTCCACGCTATTTTTAGTGCTGTTCCAGTTTGCTGTTTACCTCGGCGTCTATGAAACCCGACAGAGCGTGGCCGGGCTAAATCCGCTGACCATTCGCACCCTGATCAATTTTCAGGGGCTGCTGGTCGGCGGATTGACGGGAGTGCCGTTCAGCTATCTGGTGATTCGCGTGTTCCGCCATCCGCGTTATCTTAAAGCGCTCATATCACAGATCCGAACGCAGATTGATAAGAAAGTCACTGCGGCGGAGTTTGTTCTCTGGCTGGCCGCGCTGGCTGGCCTGCTTTCACTGCTGCTGGTGCCCATGAGCGACAGCAGCTCAATTTTTAGCACTAACTACACGCTGTCGCTGATGATGCCGGTAATGCTGTGGGGCTCCATGCGGTTTGGCTATAAGCTGATGTCGATCATCTGGACGCCGGTGCTGATGGTCTCAATTCACTATTTTTACCACTATATTCCGCTCGGCCAGGGCTACGACATTCACCTGGCGATCACGTCGTCGAGCTATCTGGTCTTCTCTTTTGTGGTGATTTACATGGCGATGCTGGCTACGCGCCAGCGGGTGATCACGCGCCATGCCAGACGCCTGGCTTTTCTCGATCCGGTTGTGCACATGCCGAATCTGCGGGCGTTATCGCGTGCGTTGTCTAAATCACCCTGGTCAACGCTCTGTATGCTGCGCGTACCGGAACTTGAAGTTCTGAGCCGCAATTACGGCGTGCTGCTTCGAATTCAGTACAAACAGAAGCTGGCGGAGTGGCTTAAGGGTTTCCTGCAGCCCAATGAGTGCGTTTATCAGCTGTCCGGTTGCGATCTGGCGATACGGCTGAACACTGAGTCACACGTAGCGCGCATTGAAGCGCTCGACGAACTCATTAAACAGTTTCGTTTTATCTGGGACGGGGTGCCGCTGCAACCGCAGGTGGGTATCAGCTATTGTTGTGTCCGTTCGCCGGTGACCCATCTCTATTTGCTGCTGGGCGAGCTGAGCATCATTGCGGATTTCTCGCTCTTCACCAACCATCCTGAGAACCTAAAACAGCGCGGCGCGGCTAATCTACAGCGTAGCCTGCGGGATAAAGTGGCGATGATGAACCGTCTGCAACGGGCGCTTGAGCACAATGAATTCCAGCTCATGGCGCAACGGGTGCAGGGCGTTCGCGGCGATCACTACCACGAAATCCTGTTACGCATGACCGATGAAAATGGCGTACTCATTACGCCGGATAAATTCCTGCCCGTGGCGCAGGAGTTTGGCTTGTCATCGCGCGTGGATCTCTGGGTGCTGGAAAGTACGCTGAAGTTTATGTCGGCGCATCGCGGCAGGCTACCCGGCAAGCGTTTTGCCATTAATCTCATGTCTTCAACCATCTGCCGATCGCAATTCCCCATTGAGGTTCACCGTTTGCTGGAGAAATACGGCATCGAAGCCTGGCAGCTGATCTTTGAAATTACCGAGTGCAGCGGCTTTGGCAATGCGGATCTGGCGGATCAGATGGTCAAACAGCTGCAGAAGTTAGGGTGTCTGATTGCCATCGACGATTTTGGAACGGGCTACGCCAGCTATGCACGGTTGAAAAGCGTTGATGCCGATATCCTGAAAATTGACGGCAGCTTTATTCGTAACATCGCCGACAACAGCCTGGACTATCAGATTGTGGCGTCGATTTGCCATCTGGCGCGGATGAAGAAAATGCTGGTGGTGGCCGAATATGTGGAAAGTGAAGCGATACGCAGCGCACTTAGCGCGCTAGGGATAGATTTTCTGCAGGGATATTTAATCGGTAAACCTGAGCCGCTGGAACAGCTGCTTGATTCTCAGGCGTCACCACTGGACGCCTGAGAACACAGGGTTACGCCGCCACGTCTGGCGACTGCTCTTCTTCGATTTTAAGCAACCAGCCGGTCACTCCTTCCCAGTACTGCTGCTCTTTTTCCAGATCCAGCAGCACCAGCGCATTCTGGCTAAACCAGTCGTGCGGGAAACTCAGCGTCCAGTGATGGTCGTCGGTTTTCAGGGTAAGCGTTGGCGGCGTCGTCGTCGCCTGACGCTGATTATTCAGCAAAACGCCTAAACGCAAAAGCTGAATGAGCGGCAGGAACTGCTTTTTCTTGAACAGCGTAAAGCGCGGCAGATCGTCCAGTTTGATTGCCTTACGGTGATAGCGCACCAGCGTCGCCATCATCGTTTGTTGCTCCTGGTTGAAGCCCGGCAGATCGCTGTTTTGCAGAATATAGGCCGAGTGGCGATGCATGCCGCTGTGGTTAATATTCAGGCCCACTTCGTGCAGCATCGTCGCCCACTTCAGCAGGGCAGCCAGCTGCGGATGCGCCAGTTTCGGATTTTGCGCTTCCCACTGTTCGTAAATGTGGGTGGTGGTTTCCAGAACGCGCTTCGCCTGTTCACGGTCGATATTGTACTGATTCGCCAGACTTTGCGCGGTACGGCTGCGAATATCCTGATGACGGAAGCGACCTTCCATTTCGTAAAGCACGCCTTCACGCAACGCCCCGTCGGACAGGCGCAGCTCGCGGATCGCCAGCGCATCGAAGACACCGCACAGAATCGCCAGCCCAGGGACGAAGACCGCCTTACGTTCGTCGGACAAGCCCGGCAGGCTCAGGGAGTCAAAACTTTTGTGCTTGAGCACTTCTTCCCGGAGTTTTTCCAGCCGTTCCGGAGTGATAATCCCGTCTTTTTCACCCATCGCCAGCAGCACTTCGTGTGCCGCTTTGATGCTACCAGACGCGCCGAGGGCAACATTCCAGCCCTGAATACGATACTGCCAGGCAAGCGATTCCAGTTTCTGAACGGCCGCCATGCGCGCGCGCTGGAAATTTTCACGGCTAATAGCGCCGCCAGGGAAGTACATTTGCGCAAAGCTGACACAGCCCATACGGCGGCTTTCAACCAGTTTGGGTTCGAAGTCTTCGCCGATGACCAGCTCAGTTGAACCGCCGCCGATATCGATTACCAGCTTGCGGCCTTTTTCCGGTTGGGTATGTTCCACGCCCATAAAAATCAGACGCGCTTCCTCGTTACCCGAAATGATTTCAATCGGGTAGGGGATCACTTTTTCCGCGCGTTTGAGAAACTCTGGCGCATTCAGCGCCTGGCGCAGCGTGTGCGTTCCGACAATACACACGCTTGATGCGGAGAACCCTTGCAGGCGTTCGGCGAACAGCGACAGGCAGGCTAAACCGCGCTCCATCGCCTCTTCGCTGAGCATGTTTTTGTCGTCAAGACCATCGGCGAGATGGACGCGCTGCTTAAGGCGCCCGATGATCTGCATGGCGCCGTCGACCTCGCGGGCGATGACCATATGAAAGCTGTTAGAACCTAAATCGACCGCAGCAAACTCCTGCGGGCGTGGGGTCTTATCATTTATCGGCATAGGTTAATCAGGTTGCTCGAGTGATTTGATATAGTCGTAAATCGCCAGCTGTGAGCGCACTTTACGGCGATTGCCGCGCTGCACGTAGCGGTTACTCAGTTCTTTATCGATATAGCGAGCCTTAACGGTGTCACTCAGTTGCAGCTCAATAATATCGAGGATCCGCTGCTTCAGACGTGGGTCCAGCAGCGGCGTCGCGACTTCAATTCGGTAATCAATATTACGCGTCATCCAGTCCGCGGAAGAGAGATACACCTGTTTGTCGCCACCATTTTCAAAAATATAGATGCGATCGTGTTCCAGATAACGGTCAACGATGCTGGTCACGCGAATATTTTCGCTGATGCCTTCCAGTTCTGGAATCAGCGAGCACATGCCGCGAATCAGTAGATTCACCGGCACACCGGTGCTGGAGGCCGCATACAGCCGATCCACCAGGCCTTTGTCGACCAGGTTATTGAGTTTGAGGGTAATGCCCGACGGCTCGCCTTTTTGCGCGGCGGCAATCTCTTTGTCGATCATCGCGTAGAGCAGGCGGCGCGAGTTCTGCGGGGAGACCAGCAGATAGTCGAAGCTCACCGGACGATATGGGTTCTCGATAAAGTTAAACACCCGGCGCACTTCGTTGGTGATGCGCGCGTCGGCGGTCAGCAGCGAGTAGTCAGTATACAGTCGCGCGGTTTTCTCGTTGAAGTTACCGGTCCCGATGTGGGCGTAGCGCACCACGTCATCACCTTCTTTACGGGAGATCAGGAACAGTTTGGCGTGAATTTTCAGCCCCGGCGCAGAGAAGATAACGTGCACACCGGCTTCCGTCAGACGACGCGCCCAGTGAATGTTTGCCTCTTCATCGAAACGCGCCTGCAGCTCAACCACCACCGTCACTTTTTTACCGTTGTGCGCGGCGTGAATCATCGCATCGATAATGCGCGAGTCTTTTGCCACACGGTAGATGTTGATTTTAATCGCCAGCACGTTCGGATCGAACGACGCCTGACGCAGCAGTTCAAGTACGTGCTCAAAGGTGTGGTACGGATAGTAAAGCAGCACGTCGCGCTCGCGAATGGCGTCGAATCCGTTACGGAACTTATCGAACCAGAGATGGCGCAGGCGCGGCAGCGGTTTGTTGACCAGATTGGCTTTGCCGACGTTCGGGAAGCTAATAAAGTCTTTAAAGTTGTGATAGCGTCCGCCTGGTACGATGGAGTCGTAGCGGGAGATGGTCAGCTTGTCGCGCAGCATTTCCACCATGGCGTCGGGCATGTCGCGCTGATAAACAAAGCGTACCGGCTCGGCCGTGAGACGCTGTTTCAGGCTGGAGGACATCAGCTCCATGAGGCTGGCTTCCATCTCGTGCACCAGATCGTACTCGGCATCACGGGTCATTTTCATGGAATAGGCGTTCAGCGCATCGTAATCGAAGAAGCCTTTGAAAATGTCGTCGAGGCAGTAGCGCAGGATGTTATCCAGCAGGATCATCGGCTTGCGTCTGCGCGGGGTTTCCGGCGGCAGGTTCACAAAGCGTGGCACTTTATCCGAGGGGATCTCCAGCAGCGCGTAGCGAATGGAATCGCCGCGAATAATCTCAACCGCCAGATAGGTGTAATCATCCTTCAGGAACTGCACCAGATCCGTTTCGCGATTGATAAGAATAGGGGTGATGTGCTGGCGCAGATAATGTTTGAAGTAGTGGCGCAGCCAGGTCTGTTGGTTGGCGGAGAGCTGACGTTCGTTAATCAGGAAGATTTGGTTACGCGCCATCTCCAGCAGCAGCTCGTTATACAAGCCGTCAAATTCCTGGTCGGCTTTCAGAACACGAGCCTGGATTTTACCCAGCAGATGGCGTGAATGGGAGTTCAGGCCTTGCTCTTCGCTGATGATGATCCGCCGCTTCAGTTCGGCAAAACGGACCTTATAAAATTCATCCAGGTTATTGGAATAAATACCCAGAAAACGCATCCGCTCAATCAGCGGATTACTTTTATCAGCCGCTTCCTGAAGCACGCGTTCGTTGAATGCTAACCAGCTTAGCTCTTTTTCGATGTATAACTTTTCCTGACCCATTACAACTTACACTCCGTTTCAATCACGGGACGCAGCAAATCCGTCTCGATTCTATTATGGCGAGCTTTGACACGAGATGTCCAACTGTGCCAGAAAAGTATGACAGTTAATTTTTTTTATGGGGGATTTTAAGGGGTTGGTGCGGATGAAGATGTGTCGGGCGGCGCGGCGCGTACCCGACTGGCAAAATCGTCGGCTCTGCAAGCGCAGCGCCGCCGGGAAAAACAGATTACTCGTCGGCCGCATAGCCCTGAGCGGGCAGCTTAACGCCATCCAGCCAGGCGGCGTTGTCGCGCATCTCAAGACGCCCATCGACAAACCAGCTCACCACTAACGGGTAAATGGCGTGCTCCTGCGACTGAACGCGTTCGGTGATGTCGTCTTCATCGTCGCCGTCAAACACCGGGATTTTTGCCTGCAGAATGACCGGCCCGCCGTCCAGCTCGTCGGTGACGAAATGCACGGAAGTCCCATGCTCCTCATCGCCATTTTCCAGCACCTGACGGTGGGTATGCAGGCCTGGATATTTCGGCAGAAGAGAAGGGTGGATGTTCAGCAGACGGCCAGAATAGTGGGAAACAAAACCCGGGCTGAGGATACGCATATAGCCGGCCAGCACCACGACATCCGGCGCGTAGGCGTCGATCTCCTGCACCAGCTCCCGGTCGAAGGCTTCTCGACTGGCAAACTGAGAGGCTTCCAGCGCGTGCGCCGGGATATGGGCATCCCGCGCACGCTCAAGGCCGAACGCATCGGCCTTGTTGCTGAATACTGCGCGAATGGTGCCATTGATCTGTTTCTGTTTGCAGGCGTCGATAATGGCCTGCAAATTACTTCCGTTACCGGAAATGAGCACCACAATATTTTTCATTCAATGACCACGCGCTGTTCGGAATCAGAAGCTTTGATGATACCGATTTTCCACGCGTTTTCACCTTTCGCCTTCATCAGCTCAATGGCTTTGTCTGCTTCGCTGGCTGGCAGAGCAATCAGCATGCCGACGCCGCAGTTGAAGGTGCGATACATTTCGTGCTGGCTGACGTTACCTGCGGTTTGCAGCCAGTTGAACACGGCTGGCCACTGCCAGGAGGACGCGTCGATCACCGCCTGAGTATTGTCGGGCAGAACGCGCGGGATGTTTTCCCAGAAGCCGCCGCCGGTCAGGTGAGCAATGGCGTGCACGTCAACGTTCTCAATCAGTTCAAGAATGTTTTTCACGTAGATGCGGGTCGGTGCCAGCAGGTGATCGGCCAGCGGTTTGCCGTCGAGTTCCGTGGTTTCTGGATCGCAGCCGCTCACTTCGAGGATCTTACGCACAAGGGAATAACCGTTGGAGTGCGGGCCGCTGGAGCCGAGTGCAATCAGCACATCGCCATCGGTCACTTTGCTGCCGTCGATAATTTCTGATTTTTCTACCACGCCGACGCAGAAGCCTGCGACATCGTAATCTTCACCGTGATACATCCCCGGCATTTCTGCCGTTTCGCCGCCGACCAGCGCACAGCCTGACTGCAAACAGCCTTCAGCGATACCGGTAATCACGCTGGATGCGGTATCCACGTCCAGTTTTCCGGTCGCGTAATAGTCGAGGAAGAAGAGGGGTTCAGCACCCTGCACCACAAGGTCGTTCACACACATGGCCACCAGGTCGATGCCGATGGTGTCGTGGCGTTTGAGATCCATCGCCAGACGCAGTTTTGTTCCCACGCCGTCAGTGCCAGAAACCAGAACAGGCTCACGATATTTTTGCGGCAGTGCGCACAGTGCGCCAAATCCACCCAGACCACCCATCACTTCAGGGCGGCGAGTCTTTTTGACCACACCTTTGATTCGGTCAACCAGCGCATTACCTGCGTCAATATCAACACCGGCATCTTTATAGCTGAGAGAAGTTTTGTTGGTCACGGCTTAAGTCCCCACGCGATTGCATTGCATAGTAAGAAAAATCGGCGCAATTCTAACAGTCCAGGCAAACGTTTGCGAGCCTATTCTGCGGTCATAAAAAGTCGCTGAAAATTTACACATTTATACATCGGGTCGCGACAAACTTGATACCGTTCACGAAAATGAAACCGGTTTCGGTAATGTGCTTGCAACCGCCAGGAGCATTGCACATGATTTCACTGAAACCGGTTTCTGTAATTGTTTTTGCAGAAAATAACGCAGAATGAGGGAAAAGGCATGCCAGGATTCAAAGAAGGTTTTCTGTGGGGCGGCGCGGTGGCGGCGCATCAGCTGGAAGGTGGCTGGAAAGAGGGCGGTAAAGGAATCAGCGTTGCGGACGTAATGACGGTCGGCGCGCACGGCGTCCCGCGTGAAATCACCCAGGGCGTGATTCAGGGTAAAAACTATCCGAACCACGAAGCCATCGACTTCTACCATCGCTACAAAGAAGACATCAAACTTTTCGCTGAACTGGGTTTTAAATGCTTCCGCACATCGATTGCCTGGACGCGTATTTTCCCCAAAGGCGATGAGCTGGAGCCGAACGAAGCCGGTCTGAAATTCTACGACGACCTGTTCGACGAGTGCCTGAAATATGGCATTGAGCCGGTGATTACTCTTTCGCACTTCGAAATGCCTTTCCATCTGGTGACCGAATACGGCGGCTGGCGCAATCGTAAGCTGATCGACATGTTTGTGCGTTTCGCGACCGTGGTATTCAAGCGTTACCAGCACAAAGTGAAGTACTGGATGACCTTCAACGAGATCAACAACCAGGCTAACTTCCACGAAGATTTTGCGCCATTCACTAACTCCGGCCTGAAGTACGAGCCGGGCGAAGATCGCGAGCCGGTGATGTTCCAGGCCGCGCACTATGAGCTGGTGGCCAGCGCTCTGGCGGTGAAAGCCGGGCGTGAGATCAATCCGTCCCTGCAAATTGGCTGCATGATTGCCATGTGCCCAATCTATCCGCTGAGCTGCGCGCCAAACGACATCATGATGGCGATGAACGCCATGCATCGTCGCTACTGGTTCACCGACGTGCACGTGCGCGGGAAATATCCGCAGCACCTGCTTAACTACTTTGAGCGTCGCGGTTTTGAGCTGGATATTACCGAGGAAGATATTGCGGCACTGAAGCAGGGCTGTGTTGATTACATCGGTTTCAGCTATTACATGTCTTTCGCCACCAAAGCAACGCCGGACAACCCGCAGCTGGATTATGACGAAAGTAAAAGCCTGGTCTCCAACCCGTACGTTCAGAAATCCGACTGGGGCTGGCAGATTGACCCGGTGGGCCTGCGCTACTCCCTGAACTGGTTCTGGGATCACTATCAGCTGCCACTGTTTATCGTCGAGAATGGCTTTGGCGCCATCGACGTGCAGGAGAGCGACGGCACGGTGAACGACCAGTACCGCATCGATTATCTCGACGCGCACATCCGCGAGATGAAAAAAGCGGTGGTTGAAGATGGCGTGGATCTGATGGGTTACACCCCGTGGGGCTGTATCGATCTGGTGTCGGCGGGCACGGGCGAAATGAAAAAACGCTACGGGTTTATCTTTGTCGATAAAGATAACGAAGGTAATGGCACCCTGAACCGCAGCAAGAAAAAATCATTCGACTGGTATCAGAAGGTTATCGCCACTAACGGCGCAGACCTGTAAGCGCAGCACCGCACGTCAACTATCCCCCGAAAAAGCCGGACTCCCCTCCGGCTTTTTTTTCCTGTTTTATACTCTCTAACACTCCCTAATCCACTTTGATTGATCAACGTCAAGCAAGATGGGTATGGCGAACCTGGAAAAAAGCGGTATAATCCGGCGATTTTTTTTGCGGTAGCCACCTCAGAGGAGAATGAGAATGAAGATTGTGGAAGTGAAACACCCACTCGTTAAACACAAGCTGGGCCTGATGCGTGAGCATGACATCAGCACGAAGCGTTTTCGCGAACTGGCCTCTGAAGTTGGAAGCTTACTGACTTACGAAGCAACGTCTGACCTGGAAACTGAAAAAGTGACCATCGAAGGCTGGAACGGCCCGGTCCAGGTTGAGCAGATCAAAGGCAAAAAAATTACCGTGGTGCCAATCCTGCGCGCAGGTCTGGGCATGATGGAAGGCGTGCTGGAGCACGTACCGAGCGCGCGTATCAGCGTTGTCGGTATCTACCGTAATGAAGAGACTCTCGAGCCGGTTCCGTATTTCCAGAAGCTGGTTTCCAATATCGACGAGCGTATGGCGCTGGTCGTTGACCCGATGCTCGCCACCGGCGGCTCAATGATCGCCACTATCGACCTGCTGAAAAACGCCGGCTGCAACAGCATTAAAGTGCTGGTGCTGGTTGCGGCACCGGAAGGTATCGCGGCGCTGGAAAAAGCGCATCCGGACGTAGAGCTGTATACCGCATCCATCGACCAGGGGCTGAACGAGCACGGGTACATCATCCCGGGGCTGGGCGATGCCGGCGATAAGATTTTTGGTACGAAATAATCGAATAACGAAAAAGAAGCCGACTTTGATAGTCGGCTTTTTTTTGAATAAAACACAAACAACTCACAATACTTAGAGGAAAACACTATGACGCGCCGTACTATCGGGGTGAGTGAAAGACCGCCGCTTTTGCAGACGATCCCGCTTAGTTTGCAGCATCTGTTTGCCATGTTTGGTGCGACCGTGCTGGTGCCAATCCTGTTTCACATTAACCCGGCTACCGTGCTGCTGTTCAACGGTGTCGGTACGCTGCTTTACCTTTTCATCTGTAAAGGCAAAATCCCGGCGTATCTGGGTTCCAGCTTTGCGTTTATCTCCCCGGTCCTGTTGCTGCTGCCATTAGGCTACGAAGTGGCTCTGGGCGGTTTTATCATGTGCGGTGCGCTGTTCTGCCTGGTGGCCTTCATTGTGAAGAAAGCCGGGACAGGCTGGCTGGATGTGATGTTCCCGCCTGCGGCAATGGGCGCAATCGTTGCCGTCATCGGTCTGGAGCTAGCGGGCGTGGCGGCCAATATGGCCGGGCTGCTGCCTGCGGACGGGCAATCGCCTGAGTCCAAAACCATTATTATTTCGCTGGTAACCCTGGGCGTGACGGTGTTCGGCTCGGTGCTGTTCCGTGGTTTCCTGGCGATTATCCCGATTCTGATCGGGGTGCTGGCGGGCTATGCGCTCTCCTTCGCGATGGGTGTGGTGGATACCACTCCGATTGCCCAGGCGCACTGGTTTGCACTGCCAACCTTCTACACGCCGCGCTTTGAGTGGTTTGCGATCTTCACCATTTTGCCAGCGGCGCTGGTGGTGATTGCCGAGCACGTTGGGCACCTGGTGGTAACGGCGAATATCGTCAAAAAAGATCTGATCCGCGACCCAGGTCTGCACCGTTCGATGTTTGCTAACGGCCTGTCGACCATGATTTCCGGCTTCTTCGGCTCCACGCCAAACACCACTTACGGTGAGAACATCGGCGTAATGGCGATTACTCGCGTCTACAGCACCTGGGTGATCGGCGGGGCGGCGATCTTTGCAATTCTGCTCTCCTGCGTGGGTAAACTGGCGGCGGCGATCCAGATTATCCCGGTCCCGGTCATCGGCGGTGTCTCATTGCTGCTCTACGGCGTGATCGGCGCATCCGGTATTCGCGTGCTGATTGAATCCAAAGTGGATTACAACAAAACGCAGAACCTGATCCTGACCTCGGTGATCCTGATTATCGGCGTGAGCGGCGCGAAAGTGCACATCGGTGCCGCTGAGCTGAAAGGCATGGCGCTGGCCACCATCGTCGGCGTAGGCCTGAGCCTGATCTTCAAACTGATCTCTGTACTGCGCCCGGAAGAAGAAGTTCTCGACGCCGCTGACAGCGAAAAAGCGTCACATTGATCGTTAAACCGGGCGGACGATCCGCCCGGTTCTCTCATTGCAGGTTCCGTGATAAACTCCCTCCCGATTTTATGTGAGACCTTGATCGAGGTATTTCTGAACGGACCGGCACAGCTCTCTCTGCCACTTTATCTTCCTGACGACGAAACTTTCGCGAGTTTCTGGCCGGGTGATAACCCCTCTTTACTGGCTGCACTGCAAAACGTGTTGCGCCAGGAGCACAGCGGATACATTTATATCTGGTCACGCGAAGGCGCGGGACGCAGCCATCTGCTGCACGCCGCCTGTGCGGAACTTTCCCAGCGCGGTGACGCGGTAGGCTACGTGCCGCTGGATAAACGCACCTGGTTTGTCCCGGAAGTGCTCGACGGTATGGAACATCTTTCACTGGTTTGCATCGACAATATTGAATGCATTGCCGGAGATGAGCCGTGGGAAATGGCGATGTTTAATCTCTACAACCGCATTCTGGAATCGGGGAAAACCCGGTTGCTGATCACCGGCGATCGTCCTCCGCGCCAGCTGAATCTGGGATTGCCGGATCTGGCGTCTCGTCTCGACTGGGGACAAATCTACAAGCTGCAACCCTTGTCTGATGAAGACAAACTTCAGGCGCTGCAGTTACGCTCGCGGCTACGTGGGTTTGAGCTGCCGGAAGACGTAGGTCGTTTCCTGTTAAAGCGACTGGATCGGGAAATGCGCACTCTGTTTGATACGCTGGATCAGCTCGATCATGCGTCCATTACGGCCCAGCGCAAACTGACCATTCCGTTTGTGAAAGAGACGCTGAAACTCTAATTCGCCACCAGGCCTGCTGGCCCGGCGGCGCGGCGCGTGTACGGGCTTACAGTTCTGTATCTGCTAATAAATGCTCCACCAATAACGGAATCGGTCTTCCCGACGCCACGCTTCTTCCGCCTTCACGCCATAACGCCGTTCCGCTGATATCCAGATGCGCCCACGGAATCGTTGGCGGGCAAAAATGGTGTAATAACCATGCGGCTGACGCACTGATCGCCGCATTATTGGTCGGCGTATTGCACAGATCGGCAATCGTGCTTTCGGTCTGTTTTTTCAGCCGCGCATCCAGCGGTAGAGACCACACCTCATCGCCGCTCCTGATCCCGGCGCGGATCAGCTGCTCCCGCAGCGTTTCGTTTTGCGTCATTAATCCGCTCAGCTCATACCCCAGCGCTTTTACCACTGCACCCGTCAGCGTCGCCATATCGATAATGTAGTGCGCCTGCGGATGGCGCTGACTTGCCCAGGCGATAGCGTCGGCCAGCACCAGACGTCCTTCGGCGTCGGTATTATTGATCTCCACCGTCAGGCCGTTACAGGCCCGCGCTACCGTCCCCGGCTGCATTGCGTCCGGGCCGATGGCGTTTTCCGCCAGCGCCAGCACACCCATGATCCGCACGGGCAGGTTCAGCTCCGCCACCGTCAGCATCAGGCCCAGCACGTTGGCCGCGCCGCACATGTCGTACTTCATTGTGTACATTCCCGCGCCTTCCTTCAGCCACAGACCGCCCGTGTCAAAGGTAATGCCTTTGCCCACATAGCAGCGAACCGGACCGTCGCTGATGCCGTCGTAATGAATCGCCAGCAGGCGCGGCGGGCAGGTGGCGCCTTTTCCTACGGCATGGAGCAGCCCAAGACCTTGCCCGACGATCTGTTGTTCATCAAGCACCTCGCAGCGCAGGGCAGGGAAGGCGGCACACAGGGTCTGCGCCTCGTCGACCACGTACTGTGGCGTGCAGCGGTCGGATGGCGTGTCTGCCAGACGCCGCGCAGCCATCATCCCGTTGGCAACCGCCTGCTGTTGTTCGATGATGCTGGCTAACCGCTCTCGTTGCTCGGGCAGGCACAGGGCGGCAATGTGGCGAATCCGCACGGCGGAACCGTCCGTTTTCTTGAGCTGCAAATCGCTGAGGTTATGCGCCTGATTGAACAGGAAACGCAGCAACTGGCCCAGAACGGTGTCGTGAATATCGCAAAGATCAATCACCAGGCTTTCGCTGACGGGCGCGGCAAAAAGCGGGCGTAGCGCGGCCACTAAACCGTCGGTCAGGGAATCCTTCCACAGCGCTTCCGGCAGCAGAGTAATACGGGTAAAAGGGGCACAGCCGAAGCGTGTGTCTGCTACGCCTGTCTGTGCACGCATCTCATTGATAAGCGCCGTCTCCGGCAACTGCGCGCAGGCGTGGCGCGCCAGAAGATGGCTGTGTGGGCGGGCTTCGGCAAGAGAGGTAATCAGCTGGCAGGTAATCATGGTTGTTCCTCAATCGGCGCGCGAATGCGGGTGGCATAGGCCTGCATCCAGTCGTCATCCACGGCCTGATAGTGGGTTTTCTCACGCAGGCGTTCGGTGCGAAAAACGGTCAGGGGCTGCCGGGCGGTGGCGACCACAAAAGAGAACGTTTTGATGTTGGTCGCCGCGCCAAATTCGCCTCGGTTATTCATGCACACCACGGAAAGATCGCCCACGCGGCCAAAGCGTGACATCAGCTTGTCTTCCAGTTCAAAGACGACGGAATCTGCCGCCTGCTGTGGCGTCATGCCCTGCGCCATGCGGCGCACGATTTCGTAGCTGGTGCAGCCTTTCATCAGGTCCTCGCCCACGCCCGTGGCGGTGGCGGCCCCCGTTTCGCTGTCGCAATAAAAACCGGAACCGATAATCGGCGAATCCCCGATGCGCCCGCGTTTTTTCATAAACAGGCCGCTGGTGGAGGTCGCGACACTCATGGAGCCTTGCTTATCCAGCCCGATAATGCCGACAGTATCGTGACCGTCGTACGGGCTGAGCCCCTTATCCAGCGTTTCACGACAGCGCTTGCGGTAGTGCTGCATTGCCCGGTCAGTGAGCATGGTTTTGTCAGTAAAGCCCTGGCTTAACGCCCACTCGCGCGCTCCCTGGCCGACCAGCAAGCTGTTATAGCGCTGACGGCTCAAGGCCTGAGCTACCCGCACCGGGTTGGCGATATCCACCAGATTGCCCACTGCGCCAAAGGCCAGCGTGTCGCCGTCCATATAGGCGGCGTCGAGTTCCACTTCGCCATTCTCCGTGGGCAGCCCGCCGTAGCCGACGGACTTGTAATACGGAAAGTCTTCAACGGCGGCAACGGCATCCACGACTGCCGATGTGACAGGCTTCCCCGTAGCCAGCGCAGACGCAGACTCCGTCACACCTTCCAGCGCCATTCGCCAGGTTGCGATAATTCCCCACATGGTTTACTCCTGTTTTGCCAGCGTGGTTTCGGTTGGCGTCGCAGTAGCGATTTCCGCAGCGCGGTACTGTTTGTCCAGAATGCGCATAAACGGCAGATAGAGCATCGCGCCGATCAGCAGGTTGAGCAGTTGCATCACGCTGCCGCTGAGATGCCCGGTGACGATAAAGCCGCTGATGACCGGCGGCAGCGTCCAGGGAATAAACACCCCGGTGGTCACGGCGACCGCGCCGATTTTCATGGCCGCGTACTGCACGGTGACTAACACCAGCGGCACCAGGTTAAAGGGAATCAGCATGATCGGGTTCATGATCACCGGCAGTCCGAACAGAATCGGTTCGTTGATGTTGAACACCGACGCGCCCGCGCCGAGCCGCGCCACTTCCCGCATATTTTTACTGCGGGCAAAAATCAGCATCGCGATGACCAGCGACAGCGTGGCACCCGCGCCGCCCATCCAGATCATGTCGAAAAACTGCTCGGTAATAATGTGCGGCGGCGTCACGCCCGCCTGAATGGCGGCGATATTGTCGGTCTGATTCTCCATCCACAGCGGACGGATAATGCCGTTAATCATCGAACCGGAGTTAATGCCCACTGACCACAAAATGGTGATACTGAACACCGTCATCAGCGCGCCGAAATAGGAGGTGCCGTAGTGACGCACCGGCGTTGCGACCACGTCATAGATGAACTGATGGATGGTGTGATAGTGCGTGTTTTCAAACGCAATGCGGATCACCAGCACCAGAATCATCACCACCAGGGCGGGGATCAGCGCGGCGAACGACTCCTGCACTGCAGGCGGAACGCCCTCCGGCATTTTGATCACCAGATTTTTACGCTTCAGCCAGCAGAACAGCTCCGTCCATAACAGCGAGCCAATCATCGCCACGAACAGGCCTTTACTGCCAATCCACTCCACCGGCATCACGGTAATTCCGCCGTTTTCCGCCACTTTGATAAACGGCGTGAGGATCAGGAAGCTGACCAGCGCCAGGATCCCACACGAGATACGGTCCTCGTCGTAGTGCTCCGCCAGACGGAAGGCGACCAGGAAGCTGATAAACAGAGACATCGTCGAGAAAACAGCGTTAAACGGGATCTCGATAATCGCGCTCCAGCTTTCGCCAAACGCCGACGACATAAACTGCTGATAGGTTTGATTCGGGAACGAGGAGATAACCAGCAGGATCGAGCCGACGATAATAAACGGCATGAATGAAACGTATGCACCACGAATGGCACCCAGATGACGCTGCTGAGCCGTTTTGGCTGCCAGCGGCATCAATTTTGCTTCCATAAATCCCAGAACATTGTTCATTGTGAACTCCGTACAAGATCGCGTGACGTTGTTTATGCTATGTCTGAGGATTATCAGTGAAGCGTTGCGACCGAAAGGTGAATCAGGTCACAATGTAATCGCTTTGTTAACATAAATCTCACAAGATTGGTTATAAGAAATTTGACTGAGGCCTCGCGATGGAAATCAAACTGCACGCCAATGCCACCACGACACCGCGCACCCGTCGCTATCTTCAGCAGTCGGATAAGAGCGACAGAGAGCTGGCCCTCGAGCTGGGAATTTCAGTCACCACCGTCCGGCGCTGGCGCAAGCGTGAGCAGATATCCGACAACCACACGACGCCTAAAGTGATACACAAAGCGATGAGACAGGAGCAGGTTTCATTGATTAACGCCCTGCGTGACGCCACCGGTGCGCCGCTGGACGAACTGTTGCTGCTGGTGAATGAAGGGTTGGGGATTAGCGTTTCGCGGGCGACGCTGAATCGCTATCTGAAACCTGCTGCATCTTCGCGTCAGGGCGCGCCACTGCAGGGCAAAAAAGCGCTGAAAGCCGGTTACTTACCGCAGCGGCTTGAACTGCACCATCTGCCGCTCTCATTGCATATGGACGACGGCGGGGAACAGCATCTGCTGTGGGCGCGAGAGCCGGTCAGCGGCTGGTGTTTTGCCAGGCTATACGCGGGGATTTCACCGCAGCTGGTGGCAAACTGGGCAAGAGAGCTGCTGGAAGCCTGTCCGGCTGATATTCAATCTGTTGAGACTTTTGGTTTCGCCACATCGTTGAGCCTGGAGGGGATAGTGATAAAACACAGCCCGGCACAGCACAGCGCCGTACAGGTGGCGATCCCGCTGGGTGAAATCATTCCTCGAGTGAATGTGGAACCGGCAGGGGAGTTATTGATGCGAATCTGTGAATTCTATAATCAGGGCAAAGCGCAGAAAAAGCTGGGGGACAGTACGCCGCAGGGCTTTCTTGAAGCGCTGCGGCGCACCCTTTAGTTGAGGATTTCGAGCACATCTTCCGGTGGGCGGCCAATGCGCGCTTCACCGTTAGCGACCACAATCGGGCGCTCAATGAGCTTTGGATTTTCAACCATCGCCTGAATCAGCGCATCTTCCGTGAGGTGGCTATCGTCCAGGTTTAAGGATTTATAGAGATCTTCTTTCCGGCGCATCAGTTCACGTGCGCTCGCCATGCCCAGCATGCTCAGAAGCTGGCGAAGAGTGGCGGCGTCCGGCGGCGTCTCCAGATAGAGCACCACGTCGGGATCAATGCCGTTCGCTTTCAGCAGGCTCAGCGTGTCGCGACTCTTGGAGCAGCGAGGGTTGTGATAAATTTTAACCTTGTCTGACATGACTTCTCCTTATTACATCTTTTCGTACGGCTTGAACCGTTGCTGCAGCGCGCGCAGCTGATCGATTCGGGCGTCGTAGCGCGCCTGCTGCAGACTGCCCAGTTTCACCTGCGAACTGGCGCTGCTTAACAGGGAAATCGACTGGTCCAGGCGCCCAACCAGGGCAAAGCCCTCGGCGCGCGCGGCTAACTCCTGGTCGCGGTTACCAAGCTGTCCTTCGGTTTGCGCCAGTAAATCCCAGCCGTTTTGATCGTCTTTATGGTCAAAGGTATAGCGATTCAGAATCGTTGCCGCCTCTTTCGGCTGGCCGCCCTGTAAGTAAGCATTCGCCAGGTTGAGCTGCAACACCGGATTGGTGCGCAAATCTTTGGCGTTTTTCAGGCGATTAATCGCATCGGCAGTTTTCTTCTGGCCTAAATCGATGTCGGTTGAGAGATCCAGATACCACGCATTGTTAGGATCGGCGGCCAGCAGCGGCTGGAGCGCTTTGCGCGCCTCATCGTATTTGCTGGCCTCCATCGCCTGCAGCGCACGACCGTACTGGGCTGCATTCTGCTCACGCACATTGCCTTTCGTCAGCGTATCGAGCAGGTCGCTCGTCAGCTGGTTGCGGCCAGAATTATACATGCCGAGGGTTCTGACCTTCGCCATGTAGAAATCCTGCGACGATTGAACGACGACCGGACGCATCTGATTGGCACGGTTACGCGCATCGGAAAGACGGCTTTCTGGCAGGGGGTGGGTCAGCAGAATTTCCGGTGGGCGAGTGGAGTAGCGCGCCTGATCGAGCAATTTTTCGAGGAAGGTCGGCATCGCCTGCGGATCAAAACCAGAGCGCTGGAGCACCTGAATGCCGATGCGGTCTGCTTCCTGTTCGTTCTGCTGGGTAAAGCTGATCATCCCCTGACGCGTCCCGGCGAGCGTCCCGGTCAGGGCGGCCATGCCGGCCTGCGGGCTGGCCATCGCCAGCAGGATCGAACCTAACGCGCCGACCCAGGTCAGCGGCGCATTTTTTTTCTGATCTTCCATCGCACGCGCCAGATGGCGCTGAGTGACGTGGGAGATTTCGTGCGCCATTACCGACGCAAGCTGGCTTTCGTTGTCGGAATAACGGAATAACGCCGAATGCAGCACCACGTTACCGCCGAAGAAGGCGAAGGCGTTGATTTCGTCGTTATTAATTAAATAGAAGTGGAAGGGGGTTTTGACGGAGTCGGCGTGGGCCACAAGGCGCATGCCAAGACCGTTGATATATTGCACCAGCAGCGGGTCATTAATCAGCGGCGCGCTGCCGCGAAGCTGACGCACGTAATAATCACCCATCTGCATTTCTTGTCCGATGGAGAGCGTGCTTCCTGCTGAGGTACCCATATCCGGCAATGTATCGGATGTGTCAGCGAAAGCTGGCACCATTTGACCGACAGTCAGCGCGGCAATAAGCGTTGCAACCAGAGTTTTTTTCAACTGCCTGAACATAACCTCTGCCCTGTATTTTGGATGTACCCATTTGACCGAAGAACGTGCATATCGTTCACCTTCTGCTGCTCTGCGAGTGTAGCCGTGTTACGGCCTGAAGAAAATCCCAAACGCCCGCCTTTTGCGTTTCGTGACGCAGCGTCAAAAATGGAAAGTCTTTTGTGTGACAGTTAGATACAATTCGCCTCTCGCTCCAGCCATCAGATTCAGGGAAGGGTTGTATGCTCGAAATGTTAATGCAGTGGTATCGGCGCCGTTTCAGCGACCCCGAAGCTATTGCTTTGCTGGTTATTCTGGTCGCCGGGTTCGGTATTTTGTTCTTCTTCAGCGGCCTGCTGGCGCCGCTGCTCGTTGCCCTGGTACTGGCCTATCTTCTCGAATGGCCGACAGTGCGCCTTGAAAAAATCGGCTGCTCCCGCCGCTGGGCAACCAGCATTGTGCTGATCCTGTTCGTCGGCATTCTGTTGCTGATGTCGTTTGTGGTGATGCCGGTTGCCTGGCAGCAGGGGATCTACCTGATCCGCGATATGCCGGGAATGCTCAATAAACTCTCCGATTTTGCCGCCACGCTGCCACGCCGTTATCCGGCGCTGATGGATGCGGGCATTATTGATGCGATGGCGGAAAATATGCGCGCCCGCATCATGACGATGGGCGATTCGGTGGTGAAATATTCCCTCGCCTCGCTGGTGGGCCTGCTGACGCTGGCGGTCTATCTGGTGCTGGTGCCGCTGATGGTCTTCTTCCTCGTGAAGGACAAAGAGCAGATGCTCAACGCCGTGCGCCGCATTTTGCCGCGCAATCGCGGGCTGGCGGGCCAGGTGTGGAAAGAGATGAACCAACAGATCACCAACTATATCCGCGGCAAAGTGCTGGAGATGATTGTGGTCGGCGTCGCGACCTGGATTGGATTTGTGATCTTTGGTCTGAATTATTCGCTGCTGCTGGCGGTGCTGGTGGGCTTCTCGGTGCTGATTCCCTATATCGGCGCATTCGTGGTGACGATTCCGGTAGTCGGTGTGGCCCTGTTCCAGTTTGGTCTGGGTACAGAATTCTGGAGCTGTTTCGCGGTCTACCTGATTATTCAGGGGCTGGACGGTAACCTGCTGGTGCCGGTGCTGTTCTCGGAGGCGGTGAATTTGCACCCGCTGGTGATCATCCTGTCGGTGGTGATTTTTGGGGGGCTGTGGGGCTTCTGGGGGGTGTTCTTTGCCATCCCGCTGGCGACGCTGATTAAAGCGGTGGTGCATGCGTGGCCGGATGTGCCTGCGGTGGAAGAATAAAAAAATCCCGGTTCAATGAACCGGGATTTTTCGTTTAATCAGGCGTTCGCTTTCAGCCAGTCGAGCACCACGTCGTGGTGGTTGCTGGTTTTGAAATCATCAAACACATGTTCAACTTTGCCATCGGCATCAATCAGGAAGCTGATGCGATGAATGCCGTCGTAGGTTTTGCCCATAAAGGTCTTTTCACCCCAGACGCCAAATTGCTCGCAAACCTGATGGTCTTCATCGGAGAGCAGCGTAAAGTTCAGCAGCTCTTTTTCAGCGAAGCGTGACAGTTTTTCTGACTTATCGGTGCTGATTCCCAGCACGTCTACGCCGGCCTTTTTCAAATCATCCATGTTATCGCGTAAACCGCACGCCTGTACGGTACACCCTGGCGTCATGGCTTTCGGGTAGAAATAGACCAGAACACGCTGTCCCTGGAAGTCGGTCAAATTTACTTGCTCGCCGTCTTGATCGGGCAGGCTAAATTTCGGTGCGATGTCACCGGCTTTCAGTGGATTCATTACTCAACTCCATCCTGTTCGTGCTGCGAATAATTGACGACGTTTATACTGCCTTGTGCATTGAGTTCTGTACAGAGTGCTTTGAACGCTTGCTCAATATTTGACGCATCGTGCGAGGCAGGGCTGTGTGCCGTGATCTGAATAAATAATTTTGGCAGCGGTCCGGGCTGTGTGCGGGACACAAGCTCAGCGATGTTCATCTGGTGGCTGTCAAACAGTGCGGTGAAACGTTCGATTAAATGCGGGGAATCGGTGACTTCAACCTGCACCCAGACGGTCGCCGGCATGGCCGGGCGCGGGCGCGCAGTTGTGCGTTTCATCACGATCAGCAAATCCAGCTCCGCGCCTTTCAGCGGCAACGTGGATTCAATGAGCGTAATCGCGTTCCATGTCCCGGACAGCAGCATGATAAACGTGAACTCGTCACCCAGCATCGCAAGGCGACTGTCTTCGATATTACAGCCGCAACTGCTGACGTGGCGGGTGATGGTGTTCACAATACCGGCTCTGTCGGCACCCAGCGCAGTGATAACCAGGTAATGTTGTGATGAGGTTGTCAAACCTGTTCTTCCTTTGCGTGGTTAAGTCATCCTAAGGAAAGCATAAAAAAAACATGCATACAACAGCCTGGACGCCTTACGTCGCTTGCTTTTATTACAGTTCCAAACGTACCATTGAGAATCTTGTTTGCACAGAGGATGGCCCATGTTCACGGGAAGTATTGTTGCGCTTGTTACGCCGATGGATGAGAAAGGTAATGTCTGCCGGTCAAGCCTGAAAAAACTGATTGATTACCATGTCGCCAGCGGGACGTCGGCGATCGTTTCCGTAGGGACTACCGGTGAATCTGCCACCCTGAGCCATGAAGAACACGGCGATGTGGTGATGATGACCGTCGAACTGGCTGACGGGCGTATCCCGGTTATCGCCGGAACGGGTGCAAATGCAACCGCCGAGGCCATCAGCCTGACCCAGCGTTTTAACAACAGCGGCATTGTCGGCTGCCTGACGGTGACCCCGTACTACAACCGCCCAACGCAGGAAGGTCTGTTCCAGCATTTCAAAGCCATCGCTGAACATACTGACTTGCCACAAATTCTGTATAATGTGCCGTCGCGTACTGGCTGCGATATGCTGCCGGAAACCGTAGGCCGTCTCTCGAAAGTTAAAAATATTATCGCAATTAAAGAGGCGACCGGGAACTTAAGCCGCGTTCACCAGATCAAAGAGCTGGTTTCAGACGACTTTATCCTGCTCAGTGGTGATGACGCGACCGCGCTGGACTTCATGCAGCTCGGTGGTCATGGCGTGATTTCCGTGACGTCTAACGTAGCCGCGCGCGATATGGCCGAAATGTGCAAACTGGCTGCGGCGGGTCATTTCGACGAAGCTCGCTTGATTAACCAGCGTCTGATGCCGCTGCACACAAAATTATTTGTCGAACCCAATCCGATCCCAGTGAAATGGGCATGTAAGGAGTTGGGACTTGTAGCGACCGACACGCTGCGTCTGCCGATGACCCCCATTACCGACCACGGTCGCGAAGTGGTCACTGGGGCGCTGAAGCATGCCGGTTTGCTGTAGAGTTTAGGGAGATTTGATGGCTTACTCAGTACAGAAGTCGCGCCTGGCGAAGGTTGCGGGTGTTTCGCTTGTTATGCTCCTCGCAGCCTGTAGTTCAGACTCGCGCTACAAGCGCCAGGTGAGCGGTGATGAATCCTATCTGGATGCAACGCCGCTTGCTGAACTTCATGCGCCAGCGGGTATGATCCTGCCGATTCAAAACGGTGATTACAACATTCCTGTCACTAACAGCAGTGGTGCAGTAGGCAAAGCGCTGGACATTCGTCCACCGGCACAGCCACTGGCGCTGGTGAGCGGTGCCCGCACCCAGTTTACGGGTGACACGGCTACGCTTCTGGTCGAAAACGGTCGTGGCAACACCCTGTGGCCGCAGGTGGTCAGCGTGATTCAGTCGAAGAACTACGCGATTGATAAGCGTGACGACGCCAGTCAGAGTCTGACGACCGACTGGATCGAATGGAACCGTCTGGATGAAGATCAGCAGTACCGTGGTCGTTATCAAGTCTCTGTCAAACCGCAGGGTTATCAGCAGGCCGTCACGGTCAAACTGCTGAACCTGGAGCAGGCTGGCAAGCCAGTGGCGGATGCGGCCTCGCTGCAGCGCTACAGCACTGAAATGCTGAACGTGATTGCTTCTGGTCTCGATAAAAACGCGACCGATGCAGCGAACTCCGCGCAGAGCCGCAATGGCGTGACTTTCGATGTGCAGAGCGCAGCGGATGACACCGGTCTGCCAATGCTGGTAGTGCGCGCACCGTTCCAGCAAACCTGGCAGCGTCTGCCAGCCGTGCTTGAAAAAGCCGGTATGAAAGTGACCGACAGCACCCGCTCAACGGGCAGCATCACGGCCACTTACAAACCGCTTTCCGATAGCGCATGGCAGGAACTGGGTGCCAGCGATCCTGGCCTCGCGTCCGGCGATTACAAAATTCAGGTCGGTGACCTCGATAACCGCAGCAGCTTGCAGTTCATCGATCCGAAAGGTCACACGCTGACCCAGTCGCAGAACGATGCGCTGGTCGCAGTCTTCCAGGCTGCATTCAGCAAATAAAAAAACAGGGCTGGTTAATCCAGCCCTTTTTATTTTCGTGCTACGCAAACGTGTGCGTGGCATAATATCCCGAGATTTTTGTACATATCATCACACCAGGAGTAATGAAGATGCAGAAGCAAGCTGAGTTGTATCGTGGCAAAGCGAAGACCGTATACAGCACCGAAAACCCGGATCTGTTGGTGCTCGAGTTCCGCAATGATACGTCAGCAGGGGATGGCGCACGCATTGAGCAGTTCGATCGTAAAGGCATGGTAAACAACAAGTTCAACCATTTCATTATGAGCAAACTCGCCGAAGCCGGTATCCCGACTCAGATGGAAGCGTTGCTGTCCGATACGGAGTGTCTGGTGAAAAAACTGGATATGGTCCCGGTCGAATGCGTGGTGCGTAACCGCGCGGCAGGCTCCCTGGTGAAACGTCTGGGTATTGAAGAAGGCATCGAACTGAACCCGCCATTGTTCGACCTGTTCCTAAAAAATGACGAAATGCACGATCCCATGGTCAACGAATCCTACTGCGAAACCTTCGGTTGGGTGAGCAAAGAGAACCTGGCGCGCATGCAGGAGCTGACTTACAAAGCCAACGACGTGCTGAAAAAGCTCTTTGATGACGCGGGCCTGATCCTGGTCGACTTCAAACTGGAGTTCGGTCTGTATAAAGGTGAAGTGGTGCTGGGGGATGAGTTCTCCCCGGACGGCAGCCGTCTGTGGGACAAAGAGACCCTGGATAAAATGGACAAAGACCGTTTCCGTCAGAGCCTGGGTGGCCTGATTGAAGCGTACGAAGCCGTCGCGCATCGTCTGGGCGTTAAACTCGATTAATTCCCTTTCGGGCCAAAGGGTGGAAACATCCTTTGGCTTGTTACCATTGTTTCCTATGGTAATCCGTCCGTTAACCGCCTACGATCACTCTATTCATATTGAGAAAGTTTCGAGGTGGTTATGCGCTGGCAAGGGCGTCGTGAAAGTGACAATGTAGAAGACAGGCGCAGCAGTGGCGGCATGGGGCCGTCGATGGGCGGTGGCGGGATGCGACTTCCCGGCGGTAAAGGCGGCATTGTTCTGCTGATTATCGTGCTGGTGGCGGGCTACTACGGTGTCGATCTGACCGGTTTAATGACCGGAGAACCGGTTCCACAACAACAGCAATCTCAGCGCTCCATCAGTCCGAACGAAGATGAAGCCGCAAAATTCACCTCTGTCATTCTGGCGACCACGGAAGATACGTGGAGCCAGCAGTTTGAAAAAATGGGCCGCACTTACCAGCAGCCAAAACTGGTGATGTACCGTGGCGCGACGCGAACGGGATGTGGCACCGGGCAGTCTGTAATGGGGCCGTTCTATTGCCCGGCAGACAGCACCGTCTATATCGATCTCTCCTTCTATGACGACATGAAACGCAAACTTGGCGCTGACGGCGATTTTGCCCAGGGCTACGTGATTGCGCATGAAGTCGGTCACCACGTACAAAAACTGCTTGGCATCGAACCCAAAGTGCGTCAGCTGCAGCAAAACGCCTCCCAGACTGAAATCAACCGCTTGTCCGTGCGTATGGAACTGCAGGCCGACTGCTTCGCAGGCGTCTGGGGCCATAGCATGCAGCAGCAGGGCGTACTGGAGTCGGGCGATCTGGAAGAGGCGCTCAACGCCGCACAGGCTATCGGCGACGATCGTCTGCAACAGCAAAGTCAGGGGCGCGTGGTGCCAGACAGCTTTACCCACGGCACTTCCGAAGAGCGCTACACCTGGTTTAAACGTGGTTTTGCGAGTGGCGATCCGGCTCAGTGCAATACCTTTGGTAAAGCCATGTGATGTCGCGCGGCAGGGAAGAGGCGGTCACCTGGTTTGAACCACTGGCCGCACAGCTACAGCAGGAAGGTCATCGCCGGTTGCTGGTGCTCAGCGGTAGCGACACGTGGTCGCAGAGGCAGGCTTTGACGCTTCGCGACGCGCTCTCCGGCGACTGGCTGTGGGTCGGAAACGACGCGCCCATTGAGCCGCACTGCGCGCCGCAGGCGCTAAAAAATCTGCTCGGGCGCGAGTATCGTCACGCGATTTTCGATGCCCGTTGCGGTTTTGATGTCGCAGCCTTTGCGGCGCTGAGCGGCACACTACGCGCGGGCAGCCTGCTGGTATTACTCACGCCTCCTTTTGCCGTCTGGCCCGGTCAAACCGACAGTGATTCGCTTCGCTGGAGCGACAGCGATACTCCCATCGCAACGCCGCATTTTGTTCACCATTTTTGTCGGGTGGTGAGCGCCGATCCCGATGCGTTGATCTGGCATGAACACCAGCCCTTACCTGATTTCCCCTTGCCTTCTGCACCCGACTGGCAGCCTGCCAGCGGCGAGCCGCAGCGCGAACAGGCTGACGTTCTGGCGGCACTAACCGGGATGGAAACCGGCGTAGCGGTGGTGACGGCACCGCGCGGGCGGGGGAAATCCGCGCTCGCAGGGATGCTGTTACGCCGCATTTCGGGGCGAGCTATCGTCACTGCGCCTGCGAAAGGGGCAACAGACGTCATCGCCCGCTTCGCGGAAAATCACTATCACTTTATGGCCCCGGATGCGTTGCTCGCCTCGGACCAGCAGGCCGACTGGCTGGTGGTTGATGAAGCCGCTGCCATTCCCGGGCCGCTGCTGGAACAGCTGGTGTCGCGTTTTCCGCGCGTATTACTCACGACGACCGTGCAGGGTTACGAAGGTACGGGACGCGGCTTTTTACTCAAATTCTGCGCGCGTTTTAGCGGCCTGCTCTCTTTCACGCTCTCGGCCCCCATTCGCTGGGCGGCTGGCTGCCCCCTTGAGCGCGTGATAGCGGATGCGTTGTTATTTGATGACGACGTTGTGGACGCGATACCCGGCGGTGCACCCGAGATCATCTCCCTTGAACAAAACGCCTGGGAGAGCCAGCCGCAGCTTGCCGCTGATATCTACCGGCTCTTGTGCTCAGCGCACTACCGCACCTCACCCCTGGATTTGCGGCGGATGATGGACGCACCGGGCCAGCATTTTGCCGTCGCCCGCGCCGGGAAAACGCTGGCAGGGGCGCTGTGGCTGGTAGACGAGGGTGGGTTAACGCCGGCGTTGAGCCAGGCCGTGTGGGCAGGCTACCGACGCCCGCGCGGCAATCTGGTGGCGCAATCTCTTGCCGCACACGGCGGATCACCGCTGGCGGCGACGCTTGTCGGGCGGCGCGTCACCCGCGTAGCGGTCCATCCGGCGCGTCAGCGCGAGGGCATCGGCCAGGCGCTGACGGGCAGCGCAGGTGCGCACCGACAGCAAGATTATCTCTCCGTCAGCTTTGGCTATACCGAGGAGCTGTGGCGCTTCTGGCAGCGCTGCGGCTTTGTGCTGGTGCGTATGGGCAGTCATCGCGAGGCCAGCAGCGGCTGCTACACGGCGATGGCGCTGCGGCCCATCAGCGAGGCGGGGCAGGCGCTGTGCGCACAGGAACATCAGCGCCTGTGCCGCGATGCGCGGATTATTGAACGCTGGAACGGCGAAAAGATCCCGGTAGACGATCGCTGGGAGACTACCCTTAATGATGATGACTGGCTGGAGTTAAGCGGTTTCGCCTTTGGCCATCGTCCTCTCTCGACGTCTGCAGCAGCGCTCACGCGCCTGTTGCTGGCGGTATCTCTACCGCTGGAGGCCCTGCGCGGCAGGCTGGAAGAGGGCAAAGAGGACGCGCAACTGTGCGCCGAGCTGGCACTTCACGGACGTAAGACGTTACTCATACGACAGCGCCAGGAGGCCGCGCAGGCCCTTGAATTACTTGATCGCTGCCGCTGCGAGCGGCTCAAAAGTGACGTTTTGCAATGGCAATTTTTTCAATGACTTCTTCAATGAAGTGGCATGGTCATTACCCCGCAGAGGCGTAAAATCCTGACTAACAATTAAGGAGACTGCCATGAAACATGACCATTTTGTTGTCCAAAGCCCTTCTGCCCCAGCGCAACAACTGCTGCTGCTGTTTCATGGCGTCGGTGATAATGCAGTGAATATGGGGCAAATCGGCAGCTGGTTTGCGCCGATTTTCCCCGACGCACTCATCGTCAGCATTGGCGGCGTAGAGCCTTGCGGCCCACAGGGGCGTCAGTGGTTTTCCGTGCAGGGCGTGACGGAGGAGAATCGTCAGGCACGCATCGATGCCATCATGCCGACCTTTATCGACACCGTACGCTACTGGCAACAGCAGAGCGGTGTAAGTGCCGGAGCAACCGCGCTGATTGGGTTCTCGCAGGGGGCGATTATGTCGCTGGAGAGCGTGAAAGCACAGCCGGGACTGGCCTCGCGTGTGATTGCCTTTAACGGCCGCTTTGCGACGTTGCCACAGAGCGCCACGACAGCAACCACCATCCACCTGATTCACGGCGGTGAAGATCGCGTGATTGAGTTGTCCCATGCGGTGGCGGCTCAGGAAGCGCTGATTCGTGAAGGGGGAGATGTGACGCTGGATATTGTTGATGAACTGGGTCACGCCATTGACGATCGCAGCATGCAGTTCGCGCTGGATCACCTGCGCTTTACCGTGCCGAAGCACTATTTCGACGAAGCGTTAAGCGGCAGCAAGCCAAACGACGACGATATTGTCGAGTTTATGTAAGTTCAAACCCCTCTCCCGTGGGAGAGGGGTTTTAGAAACTATTTCTTCTGGTCTTTCTTCGGCCAGTTGTCGTCATCGTCCCACTTATCGTTAAAATCACGATGCGGGGGAAGCTCAGGTTTGTTGGCGAGAAACTTCTTATGGTCCACGCGCTTCAGATCTTTGATCACGTTCAGCAGCACGCCTACCAGAAACACCAACACCAGAATCCACCAATATTTTGCCAGCCAGTCCATTCGCTATTCCTTCTCAGAGCAGTCGTCAGGCGACGAGTTGCTCCATAATACGTTGATACATACGAGCCAGTAGCTGCAAATCAGCCGCGTTCACGCATTCATTGATTTTATGAATGGTGGCGTTTACTGGGCCCAGTTCGACAACCTGCGCACCCATGCGGGCGATAAAGCGTCCGTCTGAAGTGCCACCGGTCGTCAGGAGCTGCGGTTTGATCTCATTATAGTGCGCGATAGCGTTTACCACCGCATCCACCAGCTTGCCGCGCTGGGTCAGGAACGGCTGGCCGGAAAGCCACCAGTCCAGGGTGTAGCGCAGTTCGTATTTATCCAGCAGAGCAATCACGCGGGATTTGATCATCTCGTCGGTCAGTTCCGTGCTAAAGCGGAAGTTGAACTGCACGAAAAGATCGCCCGGAATAACGTTGTTGCTGCCGGTGCCCGCCTGAACGTTGGCGATCTGCATGCTGGTCGGCGGGAAGAATTCATTGCCTTTATCCCACTCGATCCCCACCAGCTCGCTCAGCATTGGCGCCGCGCGATGTACCGGGTTATCAGCGAGATGCGGATAGGCCACGTGGCCCTGCACGCCGTGGATGGTCAGGTTGCAGGTCAGTGAGCCGCGACGGCCATTTTTCACCACGTCACCGACCACTTCCGTGCTCGACGGCTCGCCCACCAGGCAATAATCCAGGCGTTCGCGGCGTTCCATCAGCGCTTCGACCACTTTCACCGTGCCATTTTTGGCGCTGGCTTCTTCGTCGGAGGTGATCAAAAACGCGAGACGATTTTTGTGGTTCGGGTGCTGGGCGACAAAGCGTTCGGCGGCCACCACCATCGCAGCCAGCGAGCCTTTCATGTCAGCAGCACCGCGGCCAAACAGCATGCCATCGCGGATGGTGGGTTCGAAAGGAGGATTGATCCAGCGATCGGCGTCACCCGCAGGGACGATATCGGTGTGTCCGGCAAAAGCCAGCGTTTCGCCCTGGCCGCGCCATGCCCAGAAGTTCTGGGTGTCGCCAAAATCCATACGCTCAACGGTAAAACCAATGGCGCGCAGGCGCTCAATCATTAATGCCTGACAACCTGCATCGTCCGGGCTAAGGGAGGGACGGCGAATAAGCTGCTGAGTCAGCTCAATGACCGGGCATGACATAGACTACACCTCAAATATAAGTCTGATAACTGGATTCACTAAAACCCAGCAGCATAGGCTGCCCAGGCGCACAGAGCAATGGGCGTTTGATGATCGCAGGCATTTCGAGCATTAATTTCGCTGCGCTGTCGGCGTCAGTGATGGTATTGCGTACTGATTCATCGAGTTTTCGCCAGGTGGTCCCGCGGGTATTCAGCAGCGCTTCCCAGCCCAGTTCAGCGATGGCGCTATGCAGAAATTCCTCATCCAGGCCATCTGCGCGATAGTCATGAAAGCGATAATCAACGTGGTTTGCCTCAAGGAAGCGGCGTGCTTTTTTGATGGTGTCGCAATTTTTAATGCCGTACATCACAATCATCGTGAATCCTTTTGTCTTTATTAATAACAAACGTTCAATTTTTTCGACTTTAAATTGTTCAGAGAAATATAACACATTCAGCTTATCGTTAATTCTGCTATGCCGATTAATTCAACGTACAACTGTTCGCTGAATAGTGTTTCATTTTTTACGCATAAAAGTCCAGCCGTGTAAAATTTCTTTTAAAGTCAGTCCAGAATAAGATTGTCACCCGCTCGTATGGTTGTTTCTAAATATTGCTATTGGTCACATAAAATTAAAGGTAATCGCGCCATATTTGTCTCAGGGCCAGCACAGGAGCGGGGGACACAATCGTAACCATTGATTAAATTATCTTCACAATGACGATATATTCTCATAGAATACGCATAATAATAAGAGAGGTTGTTATGATTGAACGTGAACTGGGGAACTGGAAAGATTTTATCGAAGACATGCTTCGTAAATGATCTTCAGGAAGAACTGCAAGAGCACTTAATTTAGTTATAAAAATGATGTGATAGGTATCAAACAAATCACACGTTAAAAAGGCGGCTATCAAAGCCGCCTTTTTTATTGCCTGATTACTCCGGCTTTTCTTTTAATGGGAAGCGCTGGCGCACCAGCACAAAGAACAGCGGTACGAAGTAAATGGCGAGAATAGTCGCGGAGATCATGCCCCCCATTACGCCGGTCCCGACCGCGTGCTGGCTGCTCGAACCTGCGCCAGAACTGGTGGCCATCGGCAGGACGCCAAACACAAATGCCAGCGAGGTCATCAGGATTGGGCGCAGACGCTGACGGCAGGCGTGAAGCGTGGATGACAGCAGATCGTGGCCCTTCGAATTCATCTCATTGGCAAACTCAACGATCAGAATGGCGTTCTTCGCCGACAAGCCGATCACCGTCAACAGCCCCACCTGGAAGTAGACATCGTTTTCAAGTCCTCGCATCCAGGTGGCGAGCAGCGCGCCAATCACACCCAGCGGTACCACCAGCATCACCGAGAACGGCACCGACCAGCTTTCATACAGAGCGGCCAGACACAGGAAGACGACCAGCAGTGAGACGGCATACAGAGCAGGGGCCTGTGCGCCAGACAGCCGTTCCTGATAGGACATGGCCGTCCACTCCAGGCCAAAACCGGCCGGTAGCTGCTGCACCAGTTTTTCCATGGTGTCCATGGCGGTACCGGTACTGACGCCCGGCGCGGCTTCGCCGACGATTTCCAGCGCCGAATAGCCGTTGTAACGCTCCAGTCGTGGAGAGCCGCTCTCCCAGTGAGAGGTGGCAAAGGCGGAGAAGGGCACCATGCCGCCGGAATTGTTACGCACATACCAGAGATTAATGTCGTCCGGCAGCATACGATAGGGCGCGGCAGCCTGAACGTAGACCTTCTTCACGCGGCCCCGGTCCATAAAGTCGTTCACATAGCTGGAGCCCCACGCGGTTTGCAGCGTGTCGTTGATATCATCAATAGACACGCCCAGCGCCTGCGCCTTGCGCTGATCGATATCAATCTGCAGCTGCGGGCTGTCATCCAGACCGTTGTGACGCACGCGGGTAAGCGATTTATCTTTCCCCGCCAGTTCGAGCAGCTGGTCGCGCGCGGCCATCAGCGCATCGTGTCCGACTCCGGCATGATCCTGTAATTCCATATCAAAGCCAGCCGAACTGCCGAGGCCGCTGATCGCCGCCGGGCTGCTGGCGAAAACGCGCGCCTCTTTGATATGGCTAAAGGCTTTGGTGGCGCGCTCGATAATGGCGAAAGAGGAGCCGGTCGTGCTGTCGCGCTCGTCCCAGTTTTTCAGGCGCACGAACATACGGGCGACGTTCTGCCCGTTCCCGCCGGGGCCGGAACCGACCGTGGAGAACACCGACACAATATTGTCTTTCTCTTTGGTGAAGAAATAGGATTCGACGTTCTCAACCACCTTCAGCGTCTGCTGCTGGGTGGCCCCGCTTGGGAGCTGCACGGAGGTGATAAACATTCCCCGATCTTCCAGCGGCAGGAACGAAGTTGGCAGGCGCAGGAATAAGAAGACCATCCCGCCGAGCAGCAGAACGTAAATCAGCATCCAGCGCAGGCTGCGGTGCAGGATTTTCCCCACACCCGCTTCATACCGTGCTGCATTGCGATTGAACATCCGGTTAAACCAGCCGAAGAACCCTTTTTGCCCGTGCTGTTCCCCCTTGTGTAACGGCTTGAGTAAGGTTGCGCAGAGGGCAGGGGTCAGGATCATTGCCACCAGCACCGACAGCACCATCGCTGAGACGATTGTTATCGAGAACTGGCGGTAAATCGCGCCGGTGGTGCCGCCAAAGAAGGCCATCGGCACAAAGACAGCGGAGAGCACCATCGCGATGCCGACCAGTGCCCCCTGAATTTGTCCCATCGATTTGCGCGTCGCTTCCCGCGGCGACAGACCCTCTTCGCTCATGATGCGCTCGACGTTCTCCACCACCACGATGGCATCGTCCACCAGCAGGCCGATCGCCAGCACCATCGCAAACATGGTCAGGGTGTTGATGCTGTAACCAAAGGCATAGAGCACGGCAAAGGTACCGAGCAGCACAACGGGAACGGCGATGGTCGGGATGAGCGTGGCGCGGAAGTTTTGCAGGAACAGGTACATCACGAGGAAGACCAGCGCGATAGCTTCGAGCAGCGTTTTCACCACGTCCTCAATCGAGGCTTTAACGAAAGAGGTGGTTTCATAGGCAACTTTGTATTCCAGTCCATGCGGGAAATACTGGGACAGCTCATCCAGGCGGTCGATGACCAGCTTCGCGGTCGCCATTTCGTTCGCGCCGGAGGCCAGTTTCACCCCGATACCCGATGCCTGATTGCCGTTAAACCGGCTCAGGTAGTCGTATTTTTCGGCACCCATCTCGACGGTGGCGACGTCGCCGAGCCGCACTTCGGAACCGTCCTGATTGACGCGCAGGGTGATATCGCGGAACTGCTGCGGCGTCTGGAGCAGAGATTGCGAGTTGATGGTGGCGTTCAGCGCCTGTTTATCCACCGACGGCGTACCCCCCAGTTGCCCGACGGCGATTTGCGCGTTCTGGGATTTGATGGCGTTAGTCACATCGGTGGCGGTCATCTGCACGCTGTTCAGCTTCGCTGGGTCCAGCCAGATGCGCATGGAATACTGTGAGCCATAGGCGTCGATATCGCCGACGCCGTTAATACGGCTTAAGGGGTCCTGAATATTACTGGCAACGTAGTCCGAGATATCCTGCTTATCCATCGAGCCGTCGGTCGAGACGAAGGCGATGGTCAGGATGTTGGAATCCCCGGTTTTACGCACCGTCACGCCCTGGTTCTGCACCGCCTGCGGCAGCTTACGCATTGCCGACTGCAGCTGGTTTTGCACCTGCTGCACCGCTTCATCGGGATCGGAACCGGCGGTAAAGCTTAACGTCACCGTCGCCTGACCAGTCGCGCTGCTCTGGGACGACATGTACATCAGGTTATCCAGCCCGGTCATATTCTGTTCAATCACCTGAGTGACCGTATTTTCCAGCGTTTGCGCCGATGCGCCCGGATAGTTCGCGGTAATACGCACGTTCGGCGGAGCCAGGTCGGGGTATTGCTCCACAGGTAAAGACAAAATAGCGAGAGTGCCCGTCAGACATAAAATAATTGCCAGCACCCAGGCAAAAATGGGGCGATCAATGAAAAAATTCGCCATTAAAGTAAGACCTCGTAAGCTTGCATCGTTATTGTTTATTGCCCGCTTAACTCTAGCGGCAAGGCGGATGCCAAACGTGGAGAAAAAAAGGAGATAGTGTAAATTATCATGCGCATTTACAGCGCCTTGTTAACTTTCCGCCCTGTCGATTATTACCTGGTGGCGTCGCATCGGCATGACGGTTTCCGGCAATTTACCGTTATTTACCCGCTTCAGGTTCCGGCGTGCGAAAACGAATACACACCTGCGTCCCGCCATTTTGCGGCTGCGAAAAGCCGAGCGTGCCGCCCAGTCGCTCCGCACGTTCGCGCATAATGTTCAGACCGTAGTGTCCTGGCGGTTCGCTGGCGTCGCCGATCCCAATGCCATTATCCCGAATATAGACCGTGTGCTCGCCATCCGGTGCAGTCACGCAACTGACCGTAATCACCGTCGCGTCGGCGTGTTTGATGGCGTTCAGCACCGCCTCACGCACGATCTGCAGCAGATGAACCTGCTTTTGCGCATCCAGCGCCAGGGACGAGAGGCGACAGTCCAGCTCCAGTTTCGCACGGGTCTGGCTTTGTAGCCCTTCGAGTGCCTCCTGCAAAGCCGCGGGAAGATTGGAGTGGTTCAGCGTCAGGCGGAAAGTGGTCAACAGCTCGCGGAGCTGGCGCCAGGCGTTGTTCAGCTCGCGTGAGAAGTCGGTGATGATGGTCTGCGCCGGGACGTTATCGTCCGGCACCGCACGCTTGAGCAGCGCCAGTTGAATGCGCAGGTAGGAGAGCACCTGCGCCAGCGAGTCGTGCAGTTCGCGGGCAATGGTGGCGCGCTCTTCCATCAGCAGCAACTGCTGGAAATGCTTTTGCGCCTGATTGAAATAGAGCCCGCGCCCAAGCATCGTCGCCACGTTTTTCATCAGCGGCTCCGGCACGATGTTTTCGCTCTGCCAGCGCAGCTCACCGAAGCGCGTCTCCTGCATAACCACCGGCAGGGTGAAGGTCTGCTGTTCCGCTTTTTTCACCCCTTCACACAGCTGCCAGTTATCGCTGGCCTGCAGTTCCAGATAGCTCATTCCCGTGTATTCCTGAACCATCTGGATGATATGGCGGAAACTATGGGGGTCTATCTGGCTGGTATTCAGCGCCTGAGAGCACTTGAACAGCATTTCGAGCTGCTGGTGGGCTTCGTTCAGGTGACGAGTCTTCTCTTCGACCGTAATTTCCAGCGAGCGATAGTGTTTATGTAGCTCGGCGGACATATGGTTGAAGGTGCGCGAGAGCAGCCCCAGCTCGTTGGGCAGGTGCGTGTCCTCGGCCTGAATGTCGAAATTCCCCTGTTCCATTTTCTGGCTGGCGAACACCAGATGATTGAGCGGTGCGACCACCTCCCGGCGGATCCCGCGCAGGGTCATAACCACCAGCAGCAAAATCCCCACGCCACCCGCCAGGGAAATGGCGACCACCAGCTGCATTTTATGTTCTGCATAGTGCTGAAGAGCCAGCACGAAGGTATCGATACGCTCCACATATTGCTGAATATGGTCCTGATACCAGGTTTTATCTCCCGCTTCGAGATGGTTGTCCATCTCGGCCCACGCCAGCTGCAGCTGCTGATATCCCGTTTTCACCGACGCCGGTACATACCAGCGATCGAGTTCTTGCAGGACGGGCAAGTTCAGGGTGTTTTGCCAGTGGAGACGGTGGGCGGAAAAATCAGCGCTGTTGCGCTCCAGATCGTAGCCGAGCCGGTAACTTTGCATGCGTAAAGAGCCTGCAATATTAATGGCTTCGGCATCGCGCAGACTGCTGGCAAGCGTCATCAACGCAATGCCGCTGGTCAGAACGGAGAGCAAAATAATGGAGATGAAAGCCCGGGCCAGGCTTCCTGATACAGGACGTTTAACGATCACAACTCGGCTTCCTGAATGTAACTGAAACGCAATTTCACCTGCGATGAAATAAATTGATCTGCCGCAGGGATGTCGTCATTAGTCCCATAACTTGGGCAAATGACCATTGCCTGGGACTATCGGGGTCGTCAATATTCTTATAAAAAATAGGGTTAATGCTACCAGAACAGGTGCCTTTATGAATCGTTTTATTATGGCCGATAACCTGCAATGTATTGGCTGTCACGCTTGCGAAGTCGCCTGCGTGATGGCGCACAATCATGAACAACATGTTTTAAGCCAGCGCCAGTTTATCCCGCGCATTACGGTGCTGAAAGAGGGTAAACGGCGCAGCGCGGTCACTTGTCATCACTGCGAAAACGCCCCCTGCGCGCAAAGCTGCCCCAATGGGGCGATCGGCAAAAGCAACGACAGCGTACAGGTGAATCAGCAAAAATGCATTGGTTGCAAAGCCTGTGTGGTCGCCTGTCCGTTTGGCACGATGGAGATCGTAGTCACACCCGTGTCCGACGGACAGGTCAAAGCCACGGCGCACAAATGCGATTTGTGCCACGACAGGCCGCAGGGCCCGGCGTGCGTGGAGAATTGTCCGGCCGATGCCCTGACGCTGGTGACGCCAGAAGTGCTGCATCGTCTGGCGAAAGCCCGCCGTTTGCGCGCTGCCTGCCAGGAAGCTCAGCCGTGGCACAGCGAGGCAACGCCGGTTGCGTCACCGCACACCAAAATCCAGCAAATGCAGGCCCTCACGGCGCGCGGCGAGCCGGATAAGCTCAGCCCGCAGGCGCGTGCAGGCAATTTCGATGAAATCTATCTGCCGTTTCGCGCAGAGCAGGCGCACCGCGAAGCGGCACGCTGCCTGAAATGCGGAGAGCACTCCATCTGCGAATGGACCTGTCCATTGCACAACCACATTCCGCAGTGGATCGAGCGCGTAAAAGCCGGGGATATCGACGCGGCGGTGGAACTGTCCCATCAGACCAACTGTTTGCCGGATATCACCGGGCGCGTCTGTCCGCAGGACCGGTTGTGCGAAGGGGCCTGCACGGTACGCGATGAATCCGGCGCGGTAACCATTGGCAATATCGAACGCTACATCTCTGACCAGGCGCTGGCGGCAGGCTGGCGGCCCGATTTGACCGGCGTCGCGCCTGTCGATAAGCGTATTGCGATTGTTGGCGCAGGCCCTGCGGGGCTGGCCTGTGCCGACGTGCTGATCCGCCACGGCGTGAGCGTCACGGTCTATGACCGGCACCCGGAGATCGGCGGATTACTCACCTTTGGTATTCCGGCGTTCAAACTGGATAAATCCCTGCTGGCACGGCGACGGGAGATTTTCACCGCCATGGGAATACAGTTCGAACTCAACTGTGAAGTGGGTAAAGACCTGCCGATGTCTCAGTTGCTCGGCGAATACGACGCGGTGTTTATCGGTGTGGGAACCTATCGCTCGATGAAAGCGGGCATTCCGCACGAAGATGCGCCGGGAGTGTATGACGCTTTGCCTTTCCTGGTGGCGAATACCCGCCATCTGATGGGGCTGGCGGCCTCAGCGTCCGAACCCTTTATCGATGTCGCTGGATTAAACGTGGTGGTACTCGGCGGCGGGGATACGGCGATGGACTGTGTGCGCACCGCGCTGCGCCATCAGGCGGCAAAAGTAACCTGCGCCTATCGTCGGGATGAGGCCAACATGCCTGGCTCGAAAAAAGAGGTCAAGAACGCCAAAGAGGAGGGGGCGCACTTTGAATTCAACGTGCAGCCCGTCGAACTGGTTCTGGATGCGTCGGGCAAGGTGAACGGCATTCGCCTGCTGCGCACCCGGCTTGGTGAACCGGATGCGCAGGGGCGGCGGCGTCCGGTGCCTGTCGAGGGGAGCGAGTTTGTGATGCCTGCTGATGCGGTGATCATGGCGTTTGGCTTTAACCCGCACTCGATGCCGTGGCTACAGGCGCAGGGGGTGAACGTCGACGACTGGGGGCGTATCGTGGCGAGCGTGGACAGTCCCTATCGCTACCAGACCAGCCATCCGCAGATTTTTGCCGGCGGTGACGCGGTGCGCGGTGCTGATCTGGTGGTTACGGCAATGGCCGAAGGGCGTCACGCCGCACAAGGGATGATGGACTGGCTGCAAATCAAACGGCCAAACTCCCACTAATCAGCGGGGCGACAAAGCGGGCTTCTCGGCGTACTATGAATCACTCATTACGTCCTGGAGCCCGTATGAGCCTGAAAATTGAGATCATCAAAGATAAAATCCTTTCAGAAAATTATTTTGTCCTGCGCAACATTACCTACGATTTAACTCACCATGGCGACGTCGTCCGCCACAAGCGCGAAGTCTATGATCGCGGCAACGGTGCCACCATCCTGTTATACAGTCGTGAAAAGCAAACTGTCGTGCTGATCCGCCAGTTCCGCATCGCGACCTGGGTGAACGGCAACCCGGACGGGCGCCTGATCGAAACCTGCGCCGGGCTGCTGGATAACGACGAACCTGAAGTCTGTATCCGCAAGGAAGCCATCGAAGAGACGGGCTTTGAAGTGGGAGAAGTCACGAAGCTGTTCGAGCTGTACATGTCCCCCGGCGGCGTGACGGAGCTTATCCACTTCTTTATCGCCGAATACACCGACGCACAGCGCAGCAACGCGGGCGGCGGCGTTGAGGACGAAGCCATCGACGTGCTGGAAATTCCTTATACTCAGGCGCTGGAAATGGTAAAAACCGGTGAAATTCGTGATGGTAAGGCGTTGATACTGCTACAGTATTTACAGCTGTCTGGCCTAATGTCTTGATTAATAAACTATCGCTAAATCATAATCCAGATAAATCTATCCGATAAATCCGATTGAGCAACCCCGGACAGAACACGAAGATACAGCCAGTTTTCGAGTTTCTGCTTCCGGGATTGTGCCTTTCATGCGTCACAGCATTCTTCTTTTTTTATTCCTCAGCATACTGCCTCTGCCACTGGTTTGGGCGGCGCCTGCACAGCAGTCGTTTTCTGACTGGCAGGTCACCTGCAACAACCAGAACTTTTGCGTCGCGCGCAATACCGGTGAGCATCAGGGGCTGGTGATGACGCTAAGCCGCAGCGCGGGGGCCAAAACGGATGCCAATCTGCGGATTGATCTGGGGGGGCTGGAAACGTCGCCGGTGAAAGAAGCGCCCATCGCGCCGCGTCTGCTGCTGGACGGTGCGCCGTTGTCGCTGGATGCGCAGCGCTGGAAGCTGTCGCCATGGCATCTGGTGACCGATGATACTGCGACTATCGCCGCGTTTCTGAAAACCATTCAGGAAGGGGAGGCGCTGACGCTCAAAGGCGGAAAACAGATTGTCTCTCTGGCCGGGCTGAAGGCGGCATTATTGTTTATTGATTCCCAGCAAAAGCGTGTGGGAAACGAAACCGCGTGGATTAAAAAGGGCGACGAACCGCCGCTGAGCGTGCCACCGGCTCCGGCGCTGAAAGAGGTCGCGGTGGTCAATCCGACGCCGACGCCCCTGACGCATGAAGAGCTGAACGATCTGCTGGATTACGGCAGCTGGCGCATGAACAACAGCCAGTGTTCGCTCGACCCTAACCGTCGCGAAGTGCGGGTAATGGCCTTAACGGATGACAAAGCGTTGCTGATGATAAGCTGCGAAGCGGGGGCCTACAACACGGTGGATCTGGCGTGGCTGGTGTCGCGTAAAAAGCCGTTTGCCGCCCGAACCGTGCGGCTGCGTCTGCCGTTTGTCTCGTCGAGCGAGAGCAGCGAGATGGAGCTGATGAATGCCCGCTTTGATGAGAAAACGCGTGAACTGACGACCCTGGCGTTAGGGCGTGGTATGGGCGACTGCGGTATCCAGACCCGCTGGCGTTTTGACGGCCAGCGTTTTCGTCTGGTGCGGTATGCCGAAGAGCCGAGCTGCGATAACTGGCATGGGCCAGATGCCTGGCCCACGTTGTGGATTACGCGCTAACCTGCTCGGTACGATCACGCACTTAAGCGCGAACTACAGCACGCCGAGCGCCTTCTCGACCACGTTCTCAACCGTAAAGCCAAAGTACGGGAACAGCTTATCTGCTGGGGCCGATTCACCGTACCCCGTCATCCCGACGATAGCCCCTTTCAGGCCGACATATTTGTACCAGTAGTCGGCAATCCCCGCCTCCACGGCCACGCGCGCGGCGACGTTTGAAGGGAGCACGGATTCCCGGTAGGCCTCATCCTGCGCATCAAAAATATCCGTCGAAGGCAGAGACACCACGCGAACGGCGTGTCCTTCGGCGGCCAGCTTCTCCGCCGCTTTCACCGTGATTTCAATTTCCGAACCTGTCGCAATCAAAATCACATCCGGCTTACCGCCGCTGTCTTTCAGGATGTAACCCCCACGGGCGATATTTTTTACCTGCTCCGGCGTGCGCTCGATCTGCGCCAGATTCTGACGCGACAGGATCAGCGCCGTCGGCCCGGTGTGGCGCTCAACCGCCAGCTTCCAGCCTACAGCCGCTTCGACCTGATCGCAAGGCCGCCAGGTGCTGAAGTTTGGCGTCAGGCGCAGGCTGGCGAGCTGTTCAACCGCCTGGTGCGTCGGGCCGTCTTCCCCCAGTCCGATAGAGTCGTGGGTGTAGACCATAATCTGCCGCGCTTTCATCAGCGCCGCCATACGCGCCGCGTTACGGGCATATTCAACAAACATCAGGAAGGTGGCGGTGTAAGGGACAAATCCGCCGTGATGGGCGATGCCGTTGGCGATGGCCGTCATCCCGAACTCGCGCACGCCGTAGTGGATGTAGTTTCCGGAGATATCCTCTTTCAGGGAGGTCGAGCCGGACCAGATTGTCAGGTTACTTGGGGCCAAGTCCGCCGAGCCGCCCAGCAGCTCCGGCAAAATCGGGCCGATGACGTTAAGGGTATTTTGCGACGCTTTACGGGTGGCGATTTTCGCCGGATTGGCCTGGAGATCGTCAATTAGCGCCTGAGTTTTCGCTTCCCATTCGTCCGGCAGGCCGCCGCTCATGCGTCGTGAGAACTCAGCCGCCAAATCAGGATGCGCCTTTTTGTAAGCGCTGAATTTTTCATTCCACGCCTGCTGGGCTTTTTCGCCGTCCTCGCGTGCGTCCCAGGCTTTGTAAATCTCTTTCGGGATCTCAAAGGCCGGGTATTTCCAGCCCAGTTTCTGCCTCGTCAGCGCCACTTCCTCTTCACCCAGCGCCGCGCCGTGCGCCTCCTCTTTGCCCGCTTTGTTAGGCGAGCCGAAGCCAATCACCGTACGGCAGATAATCAGCGACGGTTTATCCTTCACGCTCTGGGCTTCGAGAATCGCTTTCTTGATTGCTTCCGGGTCGTGACCGTCGATTTCATGCACCACATGCCAGTGATAGGCCTCGAAGCGTTTTGCCGTATCGTCGGTGAACCAGCCTTCGGTCTCCCCGTCGATGGAAATGCCGTTGTGATCGTAAAAACCGATCAGTTTGCCAAGCCCAAGCGTCCCCGCCAGCGAGCAGACCTCGTGGGAAATCCCCTCCATCAGACAGCCGTCGCCCATAAATACGTAGGTGAAGTGATCGACAATCTCATGATCCGGCTGGTTGAACTGCGCGCCCAGCGTGCGTTCGGCAATCGCCAGCCCGACGGCGTTCGCCAGCCCCTGGCCGAGGGGACCGGTGGTGGTTTCCACACCCGGCGTATAGCCCAGCTCTGGGTGGCCCGGCGTTTTAGAGTGCAGCTGACGGAAGTTTTTCAGCTCTTCGAGCGGCAGGTCGTAGCCGGAAAGGTGCAGCAGGCTATACAACAGCATCGAGGCGTGACCGTTAGAGAGAATAAAGCGGTCGCGGTCATACCAGGTTGGGTCCGTCGGGTTGTGTTTCAGGAAGTCATTCCACAGCACTTCGGCGATATCGGCCATGCCCATCGGCGCGCCGGGGTGGCCAGAATTGGCTTTTTGTACCGCATCCATGCTGAGGGCGCGAATGGCATTGGCTAGCTCTTTACGGGACATAATTCACTCCATGGCATGATTAAAGTTTGGCGGCGAGAAGATCTTCCAGTTTGCGCTGGTCAACGGCGAAAAGGCGGATGCCTTCGGCCAGTTTATCCACGGCCATCGCGTCCTGATTATGTTCCCAGCGGAACTCGGCTTCGGTGAGCGGCTTCGGTTTTGGCAGGACGGTTGAGGTTGGGATGAGCTTACGCACCACCGGTTCTTCTTTTTCCTGCAGATCTTTCAGCAGATTAGGGGAGATGGTCAGGCGGTCGCAGCCTGCCAGCGCCAGGATCTGCTCGGTGCGGCGGAAGCTGGCCCCCATCACGATGGTTTCATAGCGGTGCTGTTTGAAGTAATCGTAGATATTACGCACCGATTTCACGCCCGGATCTTCTTCCACCACGTACGGCTCCATTGGCTGTTTCGCCTGATACCAGTCGTATATACGGCCAACAAACGGCGAGACGAGGAACACGCCCGCTTCGGCGCAGGCACGCGCCTGGGCAAAGGAGAACAGCAGCGTCAGGTTGCAGTTGATCCCCTCTTTTTCCAGCACTTCGGCGGCACGAATGCCCTCCCAGGTGGAGGCGAGTTTAATCAGAATGCGCGATTTATCGATATCCTGCTCCTGGTACAGCTCCACCAGGCGGCGCGCTTTGGCGATGCTCTTTTCTTTGTCGAATGACAGGCGTGCGTCCACTTCCGTCGAGACGCGTCCCGGGATGCTTTTCAGAATTTCCGCACCGATATTGACCGCCAGTTTGTCGCTGGCCTCCGCCACTTTCTGCTCCTGAGTTTTGCCGCGCTGTTTGCCGTAGTCGATAGCGTCATCGATCAGGTGGCTAAAGTGCGCAAGGCCGGCCGCCTTCAGCAGCAGTGACGGGTTGGTGGTCGCATCTTCCGGTTGATAGTGGCGGATGGACTCGATATCGCCACTGTCGGCGACAACCGTGGTGAATTGTTTGATGCCGTCTAATTGATTCATGGAAATGACTCCTTAGAAATAACAGAGTTAAGCGAGTGCGTTCGTTCACACTTCTGCGAAATACATGACGTACTTAACAAAAAAGCATAGCAGACGGGGGAGGCATTGCTTTCGGGAGTGGGTAACATGGTTGTTATAAATTGATAACAAATTTTGCCCTGCGATGGTGAGAGTTTGGCTGCCTTCAAAGTTTGAACCGTCCGCAGGGGCGATACTATGCGCCACTCCAGGGTGAGCATCAGGAACGTGAGTACGCCACCCTTTTTGATCGATACGTGAAAGGAACAATAAGATGGATGATCAGTTAAGACAGAGTGCCCTCGATTTTCATCAATTCCCTGTACCGGGCAAAATCCAGGTTTCCCCCACTAAGCCACTCGCCACGCAGCGCGATCTGGCGCTGGCCTATTCACCCGGCGTTGCCGCGCCTTGCCTTGAGATCGAAAAAGATCCGTTAGCGGCCTACAAATACACCGCTCGCGGCAACCTGGTGGCGGTCATTTCCAACGGCACCGCGGTGCTCGGGCTTGGCAATATCGGGGCGCTGGCCGGTAAGCCGGTGATGGAAGGGAAGGGCGTACTGTTCAAGAAATTCGCCGGTATCGACGTGTTTGATATTGAAGTGGATGAGCTGGACCCGGACAAATTTATTAACGTTGTGGCCGCGCTGGAGCCAACCTTTGGCGGCATCAACCTTGAAGACATCAAAGCGCCGGAATGTTTCTACATTGAGCAGAAACTGCGTGAACGTATGAACATTCCCGTGTTCCACGATGACCAACACGGCACGGCGATCATTAGCACGGCGGCCATTCTGAACGGACTGCGCGTGGTCGAGAAAAACCTTTCCGATGTGCGCATGGTTGTTTCCGGCGCGGGTGCGGCAGCGATTGCCTGTATGAACCTGCTGGTGGCGCTGGGCATGCAGAAACACAATATCGTGGTCTGCGATTCGAAAGGCGTTATCTATAAAGATCGCGAGCCGAACATGGCAGAAACCAAAGCCGCCTACGCGGTGGTGGATGACGGCAAACGCACGCTGGACGATGTGATTGAAGGGGCGGATATCTTCCTCGGCTGCTCTGGCCCGAAAGTGCTGACCCCGGAAATGGTCACGAAAATGGCGCGTGCGCCTATGATTCTGGCGCTGGCAAACCCGGAGCCGGAAATTCTGCCGCCGCTGGCGAAATCCGTGCGTGAAGACGCCATTATTTGTACTGGCCGTTCCGACTATCCAAACCAGGTCAACAACGTGCTGTGCTTCCCGTTCATCTTCCGCGGTGCGCTGGACGTGGGTGCCACGGCGATTAACGAAGAGATGAAGCTCGCGGCTGTCCATGCGATTGCGGAGCTGGCCCATGCGGAGCAGAGCGAAGTGGTGGCCTCGGCGTATGGCGATCAGGATCTGAGCTTCGGCCCGGACTACATCATTCCGAAACCGTTCGACCCGCGTTTAATCGTCAAAATCGCCCCGGCCGTTGCCAAAGCAGCGATGGATTCCGGCGTGGCGACGCGCCCGATTGAGGACTTCGACGCTTATATCGATAAGCTGACCGAGTTTGTCTACAAAACGAACCTGTTCATGAAGCCGATCTTCTCGCAGGCGCGCGCCGACGCTAAACGCGTGGTGCTGGCCGAAGGCGAAGAGGCGCGTGTGCTGCATGCGACGCAGGAGCTGATCACCTTAGGGCTGGCGAAACCGATTCTGATTGGTCGTCCGAGCGTGATCGAAATGCGCATCCAGAAACTTGGTTTGCAGATCAAACCGGGTGTCGATTTTGAAATCGTGAACAACGAATCGGATCCGCGCTTCAAAGAGTACTGGAGCGAGTACTACAGCATTATGAAACGCCGGGGGATCACTCAGGAGCAGGCGCAGCGCGCGGTGATCAGCAACACCACGGTGATCGGTGCGATCATGGTTCATCGTGGCGAAGCTGACGCCCTGATCTGCGGGACGATTGGCGATTATCACGAGCACTTCAGCGTGGTGCAGGAGATCTTCGGCTATCGCGATGGCGTGCATACGGCGGGGGCGATGAATGCGCTGCTGCTGCCAAGCGGTAACACCTTTATTGCCGATACCTACGTCAACGACGATCCGACGCCGGAAGAGCTGGCGGAAATCACCGTGATGGCGGCGGAGACCGTTCGTCGTTTTGGTATCGAACCGAAAGTGGCGCTGCTGTCGCACTCTAACTTTGGTTCATCCAAATCCGCGGCGGCCTGCAAAATGCGCCAGACGCTGGAGCTGGTGCGTGAACGCGCGCCGGAGCTGATGATTGATGGTGAGATGCACGGTGATGCCGCGCTGGTTGAGAGTATCCGAAACGAGCGGATGCCGGACAGCCCGCTGAAAGGCTCGGCGAACGTGCTGATTATGCCGAACGTGGAAGCGGCGCGTATCAGCTATAACTTGCTGCGTGTTTCCAGTTCTGAAGGGGTAACCGTGGGGCCGGTACTGATGGGCGTCGCAAAACCGGTACATGTGTTGACGCAGATTGCGTCCGTGCGTCGTATCGTCAACATGGTTGCGCTGGCGGTGGTCGAAGCACAGACGCAGCCGCTGTAAGCGCGGCGTCGTCTGTGCTGTCGGGTGTTAAACCCACTCGCGGACTTTCAGAAACTCACTCAAGGCAGCCTCCGGGCTGCCTTCTTTTGGCTCGAAATTATATTCCCAGCGCACCAGCGGCGGCATCGACATCAGAATCGACTCCGTGCGCCCGCCGGTTTGTAGTCCAAACAGCGTGCCGCGATCCCACACCAGATTGAACTCCACGTAACGCCCGCGACGATAAAGCTGGAACTCACGCTCGCGCACGCCGTAATCCGTCCCTTTGCGCCGCTCGACAATCGGCAGGTAGGCGTCCGTATAGCCTTCGCCAACCGCCTGCATAAAGCTGAACGCTGTATCAAAATCGGGCGCATTCAAATCGTCAAAGAACAAGCCGCCAATCCCGCGCTGTTCGTTCCGGTGCTTGAGATAGAAATAGTCGTCGCACCACTTCTTGTACTTCGGATAAACCTCTTCGCCAAAGGGCTGACAAATATCACGCGCGGTGCGGTGCCAGTGAACGGCGTCCTCTTCAAAGCCGTAGTAGGGCGTTAAATCGAAGCCGCCGCCAAACCACCACACCGGATCGGCACCCGGTTTCTCGGCGATGAAAAAGCGCACGTTGGCGTGGCTGGTGGGCACAAACGGGCTGTGCGGATGAACGACCAATGAGACGCCCATGGCTTCAAAACTGCGTCCGGCCAGCTCCGGGCGATGCGCGGTGGCTGAGGCCGGCATGGCGTCACCGTGAACGTGAGAGAAGTTAACGCCTGCCTGCTCAAACACGCCGCCGTTACGCAGCACGCGGCTGCGCCCGCCGCCGCCAGCCTCGCGCTGCCAGTTGTCTTCCTGAAATTCGCCCCCGTCGACGGCGGCCAGTTTCTGGCAAATCTGATCCTGCAGTTGCAGCAGAAACGCTTTGACCTGCTGAGAGTTCGGTTTCATTTACGTCTCGTCGAATGCGCTTTTTGATTATCAAACCAGTTGAAGTAACTGATCACTCCGGAGGCGATGGCGTTGGCGATCTTCTGGCGAAACGCAGTGGTGCCGAGCAGACGCTCTTCTTCCGGGTTCGTGATGAACGATGTCTCGACCAGCACGGACGGAATTGACGGTGATTTCAGTACCACAAACGCCGCCTGTTCCGTGCCTTTACTGTGCAGGCGATGCACCGGTTTGATCTTCTTTAGAATATGCGACCCGAGCGTCAGGCTGTTTTTGATGGTGTCGGTTTGCACCAGATCGAACAGCACCTGCTGCAGGAGATGGTCTTTATCGGTGGTTTTTTTACCCGCCACTTCATCCGCGCGGTTCTCGCGATCGGATAAGTATTTCGCCATGGCGCTACTCGCACCGCGGTTGGAGAGGGCAAACACCGACGCACCCGCGGCGCTCGGGTTGGTAAATCCATCGGCGTGAATCGACATAAACAGATCCGCGCCGTGCTGGTGGGCGATCTCAACGCGGTCATACAGCGGGATAAAGGTATCGCCGCTGCGCGTCAGACGCGCGTCAATGCCGTTACTGCGCAGAATCGAGCGCACGTTTTTGGCGATCGCTAGCACCACATGTTTCTCTTTCGAGCCGTTGCGACCAATTGCGCCGGTGTCGATTCCGCCGTGTCCCGGATCGAGCATCACCACCCGTTTTGCCCCGGCTTTTTTTACCTTGGGCTTACTGTGTCCATTGCTGGTTTTCAGGGTGCTATCGTCTTTAGCCTGTGCCTGTGCGATGCCTGTTAACGTCAAGGCCGCCAGCCCCGCTTTGAGAACCTGACGACGCGATGTGAGTGTTTTTAAAGGTTTGAATGTGCTCATGCGGCCTGAATTGTAAAAAATTGGGGGTCCTGGTGTTATATCGTATCGCGTTTAGCGTGACGACAGTCCTTGTTGAGAATTGTTTTACTTTTCATTTCAATACGTGACAGAGTGACATTATGCCAAATTTTCGCACATTTTTCGCCGCTTATTGGCTATTGGCGGCGTTCGCGCCATAATCACTGTTTTTAAACCCAAAAAGGCGGTTAATACCATGGAGATACGCGTTTTTCGCCAGGAAGATTTCGAAGAGGTGATTACCCTTTGGGAACGCTGCGATCTGTTGCGTCCGTGGAACGATCCGGAAATGGATATCGAGCGTAAGGTCAATCACGACGTCAGCCTGTTCCTGGTCGCCGAAGTCAACGGTGAAGTGGTGGGGACGGTGATGGGCGGCTACGACGGCCACCGCGGCTCGGCCTATTATCTCGGCGTCCACCCGGAATACCGGGGGCGCGGCATCGCCAACGCGCTGCTCAACCGCCTGGAAAAGAAACTGATTGCCCGCGGCTGCCCTAAGATTCAGATCATGGTGCGCGAAGACAATGATGTGGTGTTGGGGATGTACGAGCGTCTTGGCTATGAGCACGCTGATGTCCTGAATTTAGGGAAGCGCCTGATCGAAGATGAAGAATACTGAGTTTCACCCGGCGCACTATGACAGTCAGGGCCGCGTCAAATTGCCCTTTCTATTCTGGTGTGTGCTGCTGCTTCAGGCGCGAACCTGGGTTTTGTTTGTGGTGGCGGGGGCGTCCCGCGATCAGGGAAGTACGCTGCTGAATCTGTTTTATCCCGATCGCGATAACTTCTGGCTCGGGCTGTTGCCCGGCGTCCCGGCGGTACTGGCCTTTTTACTCAGCGGACGGCGACAGCTTTTTCCGCGCATCTGGTACAGCCTGCGCTGGCTGTTGATTCTCGCCCAGGTGGTGCTGCTGTGCTGGCAGCCGTTGCTGTGGTTTTACGGCGAGCCTCTCGGCGGAATCGGTATTGCGCTGGTCGTGGCGGATATTGTCGCGCTGCTGTGGCTGCTGACGCACCCGCGTCTGCGCGCCAGTTTCACGATAGAAAAAGATTAAAGGCACTTTTTATCGATGCTGGACTCCAACAAGCGTTGAATTAACAAGAAAGGACGTTTCAATGAAATCGCTGCGTTTAGTTTTATGCGCTTTGCCGCTGGTGTTAACCGGATGTTCAACGCTCTCGTCAATCTCCTCCATTAACTGGTCGGCGGCCTATCCGTGGAACTGGTTTGGCTCCTCATTCGAAGTGACTGAGAAGGGCGTCGGAAATATTAACGCGACAACGCCGCTGAATCAGGAAGCGATTGAATCCGCCTTAAGCAGTGATTACCGCCTGCGTAGCGGCATGAAAACGGAGAATGGTGCCATTGTGCACTACTTCGAAGCGCTGAAAGACGACAAGCTGGCGCTGATTATCAATGGCGATAAAGGCACCGTAAATCGCGTTGAAGTGTTGGACAGCGATGTGGAGACTGACAGCGGCGTGAAAGTCGGTACGCCATTTAGCGAGCTGTATCAGAAAGCATTCGGCAACTGTGAAAGCGCGGTTGCGGATGAGAAAGTTGCAGTGGAGTGTAAAGCCAAAGACAGCCAGCATATTCGCTATCTCTTCACCGGCGAGTGGAGCGGCCCGGAAGGGTTGATGCCTGCGGATGACACTCTCAAAAACTGGACCGTGAGCAAAATTATCTGGCAGCAGTAATTTGCGCCTGAACAAACCGCCTCGCTGAAATCCAGGTATAATAGCCGCCATCAATGCCACGAACGCGTGGCATCTTTTTTTTCAGGAGGAGCGATGTCTCAGGTTCAGAGTGGCATTTTGCCAGAACATTGCCGCGCGGCGATTTGGATTGAAGCCAATGTTAACGGGGATGTGGATGCCCTGCGTGCGGCCAGCAAAGTGTTTGTCGATAAACTGGCCACCTTCCAGGCCAAATTCCCGGATGCGCACCTCGGCGCGGTGGTCGCCTTTGGCAATAACGTCTGGCGTCAGCTGAGCGGCGGCGAAGGCGCTGAAGAGCTGAAAGACTTTATCCCTTACGGGAAAGGTCTGGCACCGGCCACCCAGTACGACGTGCTAATCCATATTTTGTCTCTGCGTCATGACGTCAATTTCTCCGTGGCTCAGGCGGCGGTGGAAGCCTTTGGCGACAGCATCAAGGTGCAGGAAGAGATTCATGGTTTCCGCTGGGTAGAAGAGCGCGATTTGAGCGGTTTCGTTGATGGTACCGAAAACCCGGCGGGCGAAGAGACGCGTCGCGATGTGGCGGTAATCAAAGACGGCGTGGACGCAGGCGGCAGCTACGTGTTTGTGCAGCGCTGGGAGCATAACCTCAAGCAGCTTAACCGCATGAGTGTGCACGACCAGGAGATGATGATTGGCCGTACCAAAGAGGCCAACGACGAGATCGACGGCGATGCCCGTCCGGTAACGTCTCACCTGACCCGTGTCGATCTGAAAGAAGACGGTAAAGGGCTGAAGATTGTGCGCCAGAGCCTGCCGTACGGAACGGCGAGCGGCACTCACGGCCTGTACTTCTGCGCCTACTGCGCGCGTCTGTACAACATCGAGCAGCAGCTTCTGAGCATGTTTGGGGACACCGATGGCAAGCGCGACGCGATGCTGCGCTTCACCAAACCGGTGACCGGCGGCTACTACTTCGCGCCATCCGTTGAGCGTCTGCTGGCTCTGTAATACTGTAGGCCGGGTAAGCGCATGCGCCACCCGGCACTCACCCCCGCCCCTTATTCCCTTTTCTGCTGGTAAATCACCAAACGGTATATAAAACCGTTACTCCTTTCGTACTCGTTATAAATATTATGGCTATAAGAAAGAGCCATCCCATCAGACTATTTTAGTTGTCAGTTTGGGCCCGGGCAGCGCTCAGAATCCTCACGCACACCGTGTATGCTCCGGTTCTTCCGCGCTGTCCATGCCCAACTGACTGCAACAATCACGCCTGATGGGATAGCTCTACGTCATCACATTTAGAAGGGTGCGCAATGGCCGTTACTGTACTGAAAAAAGGATATCTGGCGCTGGCAGCTTCGCTGTTGCTGGTCGCGCAGGCGCAGGCGCAGGCGACTGAGCTGCTTAACAGTTCCTATGATGTCTCCCGCGAACTGTTTGCCGCCCTGAATCCGCCGTTTGAACAACAGTGGGCGAAAGAAAACAACGGCGACAAGCTGACCATCAAGCAATCACACGCCGGCTCTTCCAAGCAGGCGCTGGCGATTTTGCAGGGTCTGAAAGCCGATGTGGTGACCTACAACCAGATTACTGACGTGCAGATTCTGCATGACAAAGGCAACCTGATCCCGGCGGACTGGCAGAGCCGTCTGCCGAATAACAGCTCGCCGTTCTACTCGACCATGGCGTTCCTGGTGCGTAAGGGCAACCCGAAAAACATCCATGACTGGAACGATCTGGTGCGTTCAGACGTGAAGCTGATCTTCCCGAATCCAAAAACCTCCGGTAACGCGCGCTATACCTATCTGGCGGCCTGGGGTGCAGCCGACAAAGCGGACGGCGGCGATAAAGCCAAAACTGAGCAGTTTATGACTCAGTTCCTGAGAAACGTGGAAGTGTTCGATACCGGCGGTCGCGGTGCGACCACCACCTTCGTGGAACGCGGGCTGGGCGATGTGTTGATAAGCTTCGAATCGGAAGTGAATAACATCCGTAAACAGTACGAAGCGCAGGGCTTTGAAGTGGTGGTGCCGAAGGTCAATATCTTTGCTGAATTCCCGGTCGCGTGGGTGGACAAGAATGTCAAAGCCAACGGTACGGAGAAAGCGGCGAAGGCGTACCTGAACTATCTCTACAGCCCGCAGGCGCAAACCATCATCACCGACTATTACTATCGCGTGGCGAACCCGGATGTGATGAACAAGCTGAAAGATAAGTTCCCGCAGACCGATCTGTTCCGCGTGGAAGACCAGTTTGGCTCCTGGCCTGAGGTGATGAAAACCCACTTCACCACCGGTGGTGAGCTGGACAAACTGTTGGCGGCGGGGCGTAAGTGATGTTTGCAGTCTCCTCCAGACGTGTGCTGCCCGGCTTTACCTTAAGCCTCGGGACCAGCCTGCTGTTCGTCTGTCTGATTTTGCTGTTGCCGTTAAGTGCGCTGGTGATGCAGCTCTCTGAGATGAGCTGGGCCCAGTACTGGGAAGTGATCACTAACCCGCAGGTTGTAGCGGCGTATAAAGTCACGCTGCTGTCGGCGTTTGTGGCATCGATTTTCAACGGCGTATTCGGCCTGCTGATGGCGTGGATCTTAACCCGCTATCGTTTTCCTGGCCGCACGCTGCTGGACGCGCTGATGGATTTACCCTTCGCACTGCCGACGGCGGTAGCGGGTTTGACCCTCGCGTCGCTGTTTTCGGTGAACGGTTTTTACGGTCAGTGGCTGGCGCAGTTTGACATCAAAGTGACCTATACCTGGCTTGGGATCGCGGTGGCGATGGCCTTTACCAGTATTCCCTTCGTGGTGCGTACCGTGCAGCCGGTACTGGAAGAGCTTGGCCCGGAATATGAAGAGGCCGCGGAAACCCTCGGCGCGACGCGTATTCAGAGCTTCTGCAAAGTGGTGTTACCGGAGCTTTCTCCGGCGCTGCTGGCAGGCGTAGCGCTTTCGTTCACCCGCAGTCTCGGCGAATTTGGCGCAGTGATTTTCATCGCGGGCAACATCGCGTGGAAAACCGAAGTGACCTCGCTGATGATTTTTGTTCGTTTGCAGGAGTTTGACTATCCGGCGGCGAGCGCGATTGCCTCGGTGATCTTGGCCGCATCGCTGCTGCTGTTGTTCTCGATTAACACTCTGCAAAGTCGCTTTGGTCGGCGTGTGGTAGGTCACTGATGGCGGAAGTTACTCAATTGAAGCGCTACGACGCTCCCCGCATTAACTGGGGAAAATGGTTTCTGATTGGCACCGGCGTGCTGGTGTCGGCTTTTATTCTCGTTGTGCCGATGGTTTACATCTTCGTGCAGGCGTTCAGTAAAGGGATCATGCCCGCACTGCAGAACCTGGCCGACCCGGACATGCTGCACGCGATCTGGCTGACGGTGATGATCGCCCTGATTACCGTGCCGGTGAATCTGGTGTTCGGGATTTTGCTGGCGTGGCTGGTGACGCGGTTTAACTTCCCTGGCCGCCAGCTCCTGCTGACGCTGCTGGATATTCCCTTTGCCGTATCGCCGGTGGTTGCCGGTCTTATCTATCTCCTGTTCTACGGCTCTAACGGTCCGTTGGGCGGCTGGCTGGACGAACACAACCTGCAAATCATGTTCGCCTGGCCGGGCATGGTGCTGGTGACGATTTTTGTGACCTGTCCGTTTGTGGTGCGTGAGCTGGTGCCGGTGATGTTGAGCCAGGGCAGCCACGAAGATGAAGCGGCGATCCTGCTGGGCGCGTCCGGCTGGCAGATGTTCAAGCGCGTGACGCTGCCGAACATCCGCTGGGCGTTGCTGTACGGCGTGGTGCTGACCAACGCGCGTGCGATTGGTGAGTTTGGCGCAGTGTCGGTGGTTTCCGGCTCGATTCGCGGTGAAACCCTGTCGCTGCCGCTACAGATTGAATTGCTGGAGCAGGACTATAACACCGTCGGTTCCTTTACCGCCGCAGCCCTGCTTACGCTGATGGCTATTTTGACCTTGTTTTTAAAGAGTGTGGTGCAGTGGCGTTTAGAGAATCAAGAGAAACGCCTGCAGCAGGAGGGAAATCATGAGCATTGAGATTGCCAATATTAAGAAGTCTTTCGGCCGCACCCAGGTGCTGAACGATATCTCGCTGGATATCCCTTCCGGACAGATGGTGGCGCTGCTTGGGCCGTCCGGCTCCGGTAAAACCACGCTGCTGCGTATTATTGCCGGTCTTGAGCATCAGACCAGTGGCCATATTCGCTTCCACGGAACCGATGTCAGCCGCCTGCATGCTCGCGATCGTAAAGTCGGTTTTGTGTTCCAGCATTACGCCCTGTTCCGCCATATGACGGTGTTCGATAACATCGCCTTTGGCCTGACTGTGCTGCCGCGTCGCGAGCGTCCGAATGCCGCGACGATCAAAGCGAAAGTGACCAAACTGCTGGAGATGGTGCAGCTGGCCCATCTCGCCGACCGTTATCCGGCGCAGCTTTCCGGTGGGCAGAAACAGCGCGTGGCGCTGGCTCGTGCTCTGGCGGTTGAGCCGCAGATCCTGCTGCTCGACGAACCTTTTGGCGCGCTGGACGCGCAGGTGCGTAAAGAGCTGCGTCGCTGGCTGCGTCAGCTTCACGAGGAGCTGAAATTTACCAGCGTCTTTGTGACGCACGACCAGGAAGAGGCGATGGAAGTGGCCGATCGCGTGGTGGTGATGAGCCAGGGGAATATCGAACAAGTTGATGAGCCGGAACAGCTGTGGCGTGAGCCTGCGACCCGTTTCGTTCTGGAGTTTATGGGCGAAGTGAACCGCATGCAGGGCACCATTCGCGGTGGGCAGTTCCACGTCGGCGCCCACCGCTGGCCGCTGGGGTACACGCCTGCCCATCAGGGACCGGTCGATCTGTTCTTGCGCCCGTGGGAAGTGGACGTCAGTCGCCGCACCAGCCTCGATTCTCCATTGCCGGTGCAGGTACTGGAGGCTAGCCCTAAAGGGCATTACACCCAATTAGTGGTACAACCCCTGGGTTGGTATACCGAGCCGTTGACGGTGGTAATGCGTGATGAAGAGGCGCCATCGCGGGGCGATCGCCTGTTTGTCGGCTTGCAGCATGCGCGTATCTATCACGGCAACGAGCGTATCGAGTCGCGCGAGGATCTTGCTCTGGCGGAGTCAGCCTGATAGGTTAAAGTGACGTGGTATTTGCCGGGTGGCGCTGCGCTTACCCGGCCTACAAAACGATCCCTGTAGGCCCGGTAAGCGAAAGCGCCACCGGGCTTTTTATTGGACAGAATTCGTGAACACATTAGAACAAACCATCGGCAACACCCCTCTGGTCAAGCTGCAACGCATGAATCCCGATAATGGCAGCGAAATCTGGGTCAAACTGGAGGGGAATAATCCTGCCGGTTCCGTTAAAGATCGCGCGGCATTGTCGATGATTGTTGAGGCGGAAAAGCGCGGGGAGATTAAGCCCGGTGACGTGCTGATTGAAGCGACCAGCGGTAACACCGGCATTGCGCTGGCGATGATTGCGGCGCTGAAAGGCTATCACATGAAATTGCTGATGCCGGACAACATGAGCCAGGAGCGGCGTGCCGCAATGCGCGCGTATGGTGCTGAGCTGATCCTCGTCACCAAAGAGCAGGGGATGGAAGGGGCACGCGATCTGGCCCTCGACATGGCCCAGCGCGGCGAAGGCACATTGCTGGACCAGTTTAATAATCCCGATAACCCTTACGCGCACTACACCACTACCGGGCCGGAAATCTGGCGCCAGACCGAAGGGCGCATCAGCCACTTCGTCTCCAGTATGGGCACCACGGGCACCATTACCGGCGTCTCCCGTTTTCTGCGCGAGCAGGAAAAACCGGTCACCATTGTGGGCCTGCAGCCGGAAGAGGGGAGCAGCATTCCGGGGATCCGCCGCTGGCCAGCGGAGTACATGCCGGGGATTTTTAATGCCCAGCTTGTGGACCAGGTGCTGGATATTCATCAGCGTGAAGCGGAAAATACCATGCGTGAACTGGCGGTGCGGGAAGGTATCTTCTGTGGCGTCAGTTCGGGTGGCGCGGTAGCTGGAGCATTGCGCGTGGCGCAGGCCTGTCCGGGTGCGGTTGTGGTAGCGATTATTTGCGACCGTGGCGACCGTTATCTGTCTACTGGCGTCTTTGGTGAAGAGAGTTATTCGCAGGGGGCGGGGATTTAAGCGTCATGGAGATGATTTTATTTCGGGATAAAACCCGTGCGCAGCAGACGGATATCGTCGCGGTGCAGTCGCAGGTGGTATATGGCAGCGTGGGCAATAGTATTGCGGTGCCTAATATCAGGCAACATCAGCTGACCGTGACAGCCGTCCCGACGGTGCTGTTCAGCAATACCCCGCATTACGACACCTTTTACGGCGGCGTGATCCCCGACGACTGGTTCAGCGGCTATCTGAAAGCTCTTGAAGAGCGCGATGTGTTGCGCGAGCTGAAAGCGGTGACCACGGGCTATATGGGCAGTGCCAGCCAGATTGCCATCCTGGCTGAGTGGCTGGTGGCCATTAAAGATAAACACCCTGATTTGCTCGTGCTGGTCGATCCGGTCATTGGTGATATCGACAGTGGGATTTACGTGAAACCCGAAATTCCGCAAGCCTATCGCGAGCATTTGCTGCCGCTGGCGCAGGGTATTACGCCGAATGTTTTTGAGCTTGAAGTGTTGAGCGGTCAGCCATGCCGAACGCCGGAGAGCGCAATTACTGCCGCACAAAGTATGCTATCTGACTCACTGAAGTGGGTGGCGATTACCAGTGCGCCGGTGGAATCTGATCCTGAAAATATTCACGTGGTGCTGGTGACGAAGGACGGTGTGACGGTGACGAATCATCCGCGCGTCGCAACCGACCTGAAAGGGACCGGGGATCTGTTCTGCTCTGAGCTGGTAAGCGGCATTGTGCAGGGCAGGGACGTCGCTGAAGCGATACGCCGTGCAGGCGACCGTGTGACGGAGGTGATGAAGTACACCCAGGAAAAAGGCTTTGATGAGCTAATCCTCCCCGCATAAACAAAAATGGCGCCCGAAGGCGCCATTTTTCTGTGCGGCAAGAATTACTTCTTGATGCGGATGACCGGAGTTTCACCCACGGTAACGCTGCCAGACAGTTTGATCAGTTCTTTGATTTCGTCCATGTTGGAGATAACAACCGGAGTCAGGGTAGACTTGGCTTTCTCTTCCAGCAGTGCCAGGTCGAATTCGATGACCGGATCGCCTACTTTCACACGCTGGCCTTCTTCAGCGATACGCTTGAAGCCTTCGCCTTTCAGCTCAACGGTGTCGATACCGAAGTGTACGAACAGTTCGATACCGCTATCAGATTCGATAGAGAACGCATGGTTGGTTTCAAAAATTTTACCGATGGTGCCGTCAACTGGCGCAACCATTTTGTTACCAGTTGGTTTGATAGCAATACCATCACCAACGATTTTTTCGGCAAAAACTACATCCGGCACGTCTTCGATATTGACGATTTCGCCAGACAACGGAGCAATAATCTCAATAGTTCCGGTGTCTTTCTTATCATCAGAAACCAGAGATTTCAGTTTATCGAACAAACCCATGATCTTCTCCTAAGCAGTAATTTGGGCCGCATCTCGTGGATTAGCAGATTGTTTTTTCTTCAATGAACTTGTTAACCAGCGTCATTAACTCGTCCGTTGTCGGTTGAGCAAGAGCCTGCTCTGCTAACACCTTCGCATCTTCGAAGTTCGTGTTACGGATAATCTTCTTAATGCGCGGGATGGAAATGGCGCTCATAGAGAATTCGTCCAGACCCATACCCAGCAACAGAAGTGTAGCACGTTCGTCGCCTGCAAGCTCACCACACATGCCAGTCCATTTACCTTCAGCATGAGAAGCATCAATAACTTGCTTGATTAGCGTGAGTACGGACGGTGACATTGGCTGGTAGAGATGTGAAATCATATCATTACCACGGTCAACTGCCAGGGTGTACTGCGTTAAATCATTGGTGCCGATACTAAAGAAGTCGACTTCTTTGGCCAAATGACGAGCAATCGTTGCTGCTGCTGGTGTTTCCACCATCACGCCCACTTCGATGGTTTCGTCAAAGGCTTTACCTTCGTCGCGCAGTTCCTGTTTGTAGATTTCGATCTCTTTCTTCAGTGCACGCACTTCTTCAACAGAGATGATCATTGGGAACATGATGCGCAGTTTACCGAAAGCGGAAGCACGCAGAATCGCACGAACCTGATCGCGAAGGATCTCTTTACGGTCCATGGCGATACGCACTGCACGCCAGCCCAGGAATGGGTTTTCTTCTTTCGGGAAGTTCATGTACGGCAGCTCTTTGTCGCCACCGATGTCCATGGTACGCACGATAACAGCCTGAGAGCCGCATGCTTCGGCAACCGCTTTGTATGCCGCAAACTGCTCTTCTTCAGTAGGCAATGCGTCACGGTCCATGAACAGGAATTCTGTACGGTACAGACCAACACCTTCCGCGCCGTTGCGCTCAGCACCATCAACGTCACGTACGGTACCGATGTTCGCGCACACTTCAACCTGATGTCCGTCCAGCGTGATGGCTGGCAGATCTTTCAGTTTAGCCAGTTCCGCTTTCTCAGTAGCAACTTGCTCCTGAACGGCACGCAGCTTTTCGATCTCTTCGTTGGTTGGGTTGACGTAAACCAGATTGTTTACGGCATCCAGAATCAGATAGTCGTCGTTTTTCACCTGAGAGGTGACGCTACCGGTACCCACGATGGCAGGCAGTTCCAGAGAACGCGCCATGATAGAGGTGTGGGAGGTACGGCCACCGGCGTCGGTGATGAAACCCAGCACCTTGTTCAGGTTCAGCTGTGCGGTTTCAGACGGCGTCAAATCAGCGGCAACCAGGATAACTTCGTCCTGAATGGCGCTAAGGTCGATGATCGCCAGACCCAGGATGTTGCGCAGCAGGCGCTTACCGATGTCACGTACGTCAGCCGCACGTTCTTTCAGGTATTCATCATCCAGTTCTTCGAGGGCAGTCGCCTGACCTTCGATAATTTCATGTGCAGCCGCGTCGGCCGTCATGCCCTTATCTTTAATCAGGGCTATGATTTCCTGCTCCAGCTCCTCATCTTCGAGCAGCATGATATGCCCTTCGAAGATGGCTTCTTTTTCTTCACCGAAAGTTTCGCCAGCTTTAGTTTTGATCGCTTCCAGTTGCGCTGATGCCTTGGCACGACCGCTCAGAAAACGCTCAACTTCCTGATCAACCTTGTCGGCAGAAATTTTTTTCCGGTCGATGACGATCTCGTCTTCTTTCAGCAGAAGTGCTTTGCCGAAAGCGATACCCGGGGATGCTAAAATGCCTGAAATCATAACCCTACCTTACTTGTGACTGATATTGAAAAGAACCCGTAACTTACTCGAGCTCAGCCATCAGTTTTACCAGATGCTCAACTGCTTTCTGCTCGTCTTCGCCTTCTGCGGAGATGGTCACGACGGTACCCTGAGTCAGGCCCAGAGTCTGCAGCTTGAACAGGCTTTTCGCGCTAGCGCTTTTGCCGTTGGAGGTCACAGTGATCTCAGAAGTGAAGCCTTTAGCTTCTTTAACAAACTGAGCAGCAGGGCGGGTGTGCAGACCGTTCGGAGCGGTAATGGTAACTTCTTGCTGGAACATTGTATTTCCCCAACTTATAGGTTTAGTGTTGTGGAACTAAAGTCTAGCCTGGAGGCTTAACTTTAGCCTGTCTTGTTAGCGCTGACGTTTCGCTCGTCATTAAACATTATGCAGTGAAAGCGAGACTTGAACCAAATCATAAAATCGATTCAGCTTCTGTATTTCCCACATTGATTAATTTCGCGCTTCAAAATAATTGTCAGGTTAAATACCAGACCCGACGGGGTGAATCAATGCCAGGAGGAGTAAAAGTTTGACGCAGGCCACAAAAAAGCACCCGTTTGGGTGCTTTTTTACGCGTTATTAACATGCTGGCATTACTGTTGCAGTTCTTTTTCTGTGAACAGATCGGCAAACAATGCAGTGCTTAAATAACGCTCACCCGAGGACGGTAGAATAACCACAATAGTCTTATTGGTAAAGGTTTCATCTTCCTGGAGCTTCAGGGCAGCAGCGACTGCCGCGCCGGAGGAGATACCGGCCAGAATACCTTCTTCGTCCATCAGGCGACGCGCCGTGGAGATCGCCTCTTCGTTGGTGATCGCAACGACTTTATCGATAAGCTTCAGATCTAGGTTACCCGGGATAAAGCCCGCGCCGATACCCTGAATTTTATGTGGACCGGGTTTGATCTCTTCGCCGGCCAGCGCCTGGGCGATAACCGGGGAGTCCGTAGGCTCAACCGCAACGGTAATCAGATCCTTTTTGCCTTTTGTGCCTTTAATATAGCGACTCACGCCGGTCAGCGTACCGCCGGTACCCACGCCTGAGATAAACACATCAACCTGACCGTCCGTATCTTCCCAGATTTCCGGACCGGTGGTTTTCTCGTGGATTTCCGGGTTTGCCGGGTTGCTGAACTGCTGCAGCAGCAGGTATTTCGCCGGATCGCTGGCGACGATTTCCTCCGCTTTCTGAATGGCACCTTTCATGCCTTTCGCGCCTTCGGTCAGCACCAGATTCGCGCCCAGCGCTTTCAGCAGCTTGCGGCGTTCGATGCTCATGGTTTCTGGCATTGTGAGGGTCAGTTTGTAACCGCGGGCAGCGGCGACGTAGGCCAGAGCGATCCCGGTGTTGCCGCTGGTCGGTTCAACCAGTTCGACGCCAGGCTTCAGAACACCGCGTTTTTCGGCATCCCAAATCATGTTTGCACCGATACGGCATTTTACGCTGAAGCTCGGGTTACGTGATTCTACCTTCGCCAGAATGCGTCCATTACCGATACGGTTCAGTCGAACCAGGGGCGTATGACCGATAGTCAGCGAGTTGTCTTCGTAAATCTTACTCATGGCCTGTCCTTAACTGTATGAAATTGGGATACCGTCCCAGCATACCTGTTGGATAAGTATGGGGAAGTAAGGAAATCGCATATCTATATGCTGCAAGGAAATAATGGCTATCAGTATGGAATAAGGATGGCATAAGCCACCCTATGTTTACACAGTTTTGCATTACTTCCATAACGCGTGCTTAGCACGATAGCAATCCACCCACATCGCCGTGGCGCCGCAGACCGCGACGGGCATGATGAACAGGTTCAGGACAGGGATCATGGTGAAGAGACTGGTCAGGGCACCAAACTGCATATTGGTGACTTTTTGCGTGCGCAGGGCCGTGCGCATCTCTTTGAACGGGACTTTGTGGTTATCAAACGGGTAGTCGCAATACTGGATAGCCAGCATCCACGCGCTAAACAGGAACCACAGCACAGGCGCCACGGTCTGGCCAATTCCGGGGATAAAGTAAAGGATGAGCAATACAATAGCGCGCGGCAGATACCAGGCAAACTTCTGCCATTCACGTTTCATAATACGCGGTACGTCTTTCATGATGCCAAGCACGCCGGTGTCTGGCGGCGTTGCGCCCGTCAGACGTGCTTCGAGCTGCTCCGCCAGCAGCCCGTTAAACGGCGCGGCTATCCAGTTGGCGATGGTGGAGAAGAAATAGCCAAAAACCAGCAGCACGGAGAGGACCACAATTGGCCACAACAGATAGCTTAGCCACTGTAGCCAGTCAGGGACGTGACTCATGATAGAGGGAACCCAGCTTTCGAGTTGGGTAAACAGCCACCAGAATGCGCCCCCCATCAGCAAAATGTTGATCAGTAGAGGCAGAATCACAAAGCGGCGGATCCCAGGCAGGGTGACCAGCTTCCATCCCTGAGAAAAATAGCCGATACCGCTGCGCGGAGTCGTTGTTGATGTCGAAACCATAACCAGGCTGTACTCCTTTTTTCACAACCAGTGGAATTACACGCCTATATTATCGGGTTGTGGACCAATAACCAGTTCGGAAATGTTCGAAAAAACAGCAAAAAGCACGATTTCGTTCATCTTTATGCTTTGAATGCTCTGCACGCACTTGCACTTGACGTAATCGGCAAATACTCTTAGTGAGTAAATGTTTGCCGTGGTGGCAAGGTGTTAGAACAACAGAGAATATAATGATGCAGGATTTGCGTCTGATATTAATCATTGTTGGCGCGATCGCCATACTCGCTTTACTGGTACATGGTTTCTGGACCAGCCGTAAAGAACGCTCCTCGATGTTTCGCGATCGCCCACTGAAGCGCATGAAGTCCAGTCGTCACGACGATGATGGCGATGACGTCATTGACGATAACGACGACGAAGGCGTGGGTGAAGTGCGCGTTCATCGCGTCAATACTGCTGCGCCTGTCGCAGGCCATGGGGAGCATGAAGCGCCTCGTCAGCCTCCGCAGCATCAGTATCAGCCGCCGTACGCGTCAGCTCAGCCGCGCCAGCCCGCGCCACAGCCTGTGGAAGAGCCGGTGCGTCAGCCGCAACCGCAAGCGCCTGTACAGCAGCCGGTGCAGCCTCAGCCCGTTTCGCAACCCGTGCAACCGCCGCGTCCTGCTCAGCCGCTGACGCCAGAAATGCCCCCGCAGACTGTTCATACTCCACCTGTGCCGCAGCCAGAACCGGAGCCATTTGTTGAACCGGAACCGGTGATCGAAGAAGCGCCCGTGGTCGAAAAACCGCAGCGTAAAGAAACGGTCATCATTATGAACGTGGCCGCGCATCACGGTACTCAGCTCAATGGCGACGTGCTGCTCAACAGCATCCAGCAGGCGGGCTTCAAGTTTGGTGACATGAACATTTTCCACCGTCATCTTAGCCCGGACGGAAGTGGCCCTGCGCTGTTCAGTCTGGCGAATATGGTTAATCCGGGTACCTTTGATCCGGAAATGACCGGTGATTTCACCACGCCGGGCATCACAATCTTTATGCAGGTGCCGTCCTACGGCGATGAACTGCAAAACTTTAAGCTGATGCTGCAATCCGCCCAGCATATCGCCGATGAAGTCGGTGGCGTGGTACTCGACGACCAGCGTCGAATGATGACGCCGCAGAAACTGCGCGAATATCAGGATCGCATCCGCGAAGTAAAGGAAGCTAACGCGTAATCTCTGCGTTCTCTTCCACGTCTCCTCAACCCCCGCCTGTCGGGGGTTTTTCTCATTGATGGTGCGCTATGGACTCAATCGAACAAAAAATTACTCACCTAAGAACCACACTTCGCCATCATGAATACCTGTATCACGTGATGGACGCACCGGAGGTTCCGGATGCGGAGTATGACCGCCTGATGCGCGAACTGCGCGAGCTGGAAACAGAACATCCCGATCTCATCACCCCTGATTCACCGACGCAGCGCGTCGGCGCCGCTCCGCTGGCCTCTTTCAGCCAGGTGCGCCATGAAGTGCCGATGCTGTCGCTGGATAACGTCTTCGACGAAGAGAGCTTTCTCGCGTTCAACAAGCGCGTTCAGGACCGCCTGAAAAGCGCCGACGTTTTGACCTGGTGTTGCGAACTGAAGCTCGACGGCCTGGCGGTCAGCATTCTTTATGAGAACGGTATTCTGGTGCGGGCCGCTACGCGCGGCGATGGCACCACGGGTGAGGACATCACCACTAACGTACGTACTATCCGCGCCATTCCGTTAAAGCTGCGCGGCGATAACATCCCGGCGCGTCTCGAAGTGCGCGGTGAAGTGTTCCTCCCGCAGGCGGGCTTTGAGAAGATTAACGATGAAGCGCGCCGCACCGGTGGCAAAGTCTTTGCTAACCCGCGTAATGCGGCTGCTGGCTCAATTCGCCAGCTAGATCCGCGCATCACGGCAAAGCGACCGCTGACATTCTTCTGCTACGGAGTGGGGATTCTTGAAGGCGGCGAATTGCCTGATACCCATCTGGGCCGTCTGCTGCAGTTTAAAGAGTGGGGCCTGCCGGTCAGCAATCGCGTGCAGCTCTGCGACTCACCGGAAGCGGTACTGGCATTTTATCGTCAGGTCGAAGAAGACCGCCCAACGCTGGGGTTTGATATCGATGGCGTGGTCATCAAAGTGAACTCGCTGGCGCTTCAGGAACAATTAGGTTTTGTGGCGCGAGCGCCGCGCTGGGCGGTGGCGTTTAAATTCCCTGCTCAGGAGCAGATGACCTTCGTGCGCGACGTTGAGTTCCAGGTCGGGCGTACGGGGGCGATTACGCCGGTTGCACGTCTGGAGCCGGTTCAGGTTGCGGGTGTACTGGTGAGTAATGCCACCTTACATAACGCCGACGAGATCGCGCGTCTGGGTCTTCGGATTGGCGATAAAGTGGTGATTCGCCGCGCGGGGGATGTGATCCCGCAGGTGGTTAACGTCGTCGAGTCTGAGCGCCCTGACGACACGCGCGCCATCGAATTCCCGGCCCACTGCCCGGTATGCGGTTCCGACGTCGAACGCGTGGAAGGCGAGGCGGTAACGCGCTGTACCGGCGGGTTAATTTGTGGGGCGCAGCGCAAAGAAGCGCTCAAGCATTTCGTCTCGCGCAGAGCGATGGACGTGGACGGGATGGGCGATAAGATTATCGATCAGCTAGTCGAGAAAGAGTACGTCCATACGCCTGCGGATCTGTTCCGCCTGACGGCGGGCAAGCTGACCGGGCTGGATCGCATGGGGCCAAAATCGGCGCAAAACGTGGTCAATGCGCTGGAAAAAGCCAAAGAGACGACCTTCGCCCGTTTCCTCTACGCGCTGGGTATCCGTGAAGTTGGTGAAGCGACAGCCGCCGGGCTGGCAGCCCATTTCGGCACCCTGGAGCAGCTTGAGAAAGCCTCGATTGAGGATCTGCAAAAAGTGCCGGACGTGGGTATCGTTGTTGCGACGCATGTCTTCAACTTCTTTGCGGAAGAGAGCAACCGTGAGGTGATAGGCAAGCTGCTGGAGGAGGGCATTCACTGGCCTGCCCCAGTGGTGGTTAACGCCGACGAAATCGACAGCCCCTTTGCTGGCAAAACCGTGGTACTCACCGGAAGTTTGAGTCAACTCTCCCGTGACGATGCCAAAGCGCGTCTGGTGGCGCTGGGAGCAAAAGTGGCGGGCAGCGTGTCGAAGAAAACGGATCTGGTGATTGCCGGCGAGGCGGCTGGCTCTAAGCTTGCGAAAGCACAAGAGCTGGGCATTGACGTCATTGACGAAGCGGAAATGCTGCGCCTGTTAGGAGAGTAACGTGGAGAAAGAACAGCTCATCGACATCGCCAACACCGAAATGCCGTTCGGGAAATACAAAGGCCGTCGTTTGATTGATGTGCCGGAAGAGTATTTGCTGTGGTTCGCGCGAAAAGATGAATTCCCGGCCGGACGACTGGGTGAGCTGATGGCGATTACGCTGCTCATCAAAACCGAAGGGCTGAGCCATCTGGTTCAGCCCCTCAAACGTCCTTAAGCTTTCGCGGCGCGGGTCTCTTCCTGCGCCAGCTTTTCCGTCTGGCGCTTGTAACGGCGCGCCATCACCGCACAGACCATCAGCTGGATCTGGTGGAAAATCATCAGCGGCAGCACCATCATCCCAATCACCGACGTCGGGAAGAGAATATTCGCCATCGGAATGCCGTTGGCGAGACTCTTCTTCGAGCCGCAGAACACAATGGTAATTTCATCCGCTTTATTGAAGCCAAACTTGCGGGCGGCAAAGGTATTCACTGCAATCACAATCGCCAGCAGAACAATGCTCACGAGCGCAATGAACAGAAGCGAACCGATGCCAACTTTATGCCAGATGCCATTCACCACGGCTTCGCCAAAGGCGGAGTAGACCACTAACAAGATGGAGGTCTGGTCGGTTTTGCCAATCCACTTTTTGTTTCTGGCGACGAAATCCCCCGTCCACGGGCGAGAAAGGTGTCCCAGCACGAACGGCAGCAGCAGTTGCAGACAGATTTTCCCGACCTGCTCGAGATTGCCCTCTGCGCCGTGCATATTCATCAGCAGACCCACCAGCAGCGGCGACACAAAAATCCCCAACAGACTCGACGCAGAGGCGGAACAGACCGCCGCGGCGACGTTACCGCCGGCAAGCGAAGTAAATGCGATAGCTGACTGCACGGTCGCGGGCAGAATGCACAGGTACAGGAAGCCAGTATAGAGAGCCGGATCGACGTTGACCGGCGCCCACCAGGCGAAAAGCACGCCCAGTACCGGGAACAAGATGAAGGTGCTGCACATCACCCACAGGTGCAGCCGCCAGTGGCTCCCCCCGGCGATAATGGCTTCACGAGACAGCTTTGCGCCGTGCATAAAAAACAGCAGGGCGATGGCCGCAGTGGTCAGGCCCTCAATGAAGGGAACAAAACTGCCGCGTGCCGGGAAGAAAGAGGCCAGCAGAACGACGGCAATCAGCGTGAGGGTAAAGGGATCGAGAACACGAAACAGTTTCATAAATGCTCCTGAAATCAGATTTGGCTATTGTGCTTTGTTCCCTTTGAGAAATAAAATCGATTTATTGCATCCATTCATGAATTAAACAGATGAATTACTCTTTGCGTCAGCTTCGCGTTTTTGTCACCGTCGCTCAGGCTCGCAGCTTTAGCCGCGCCGGAGAGATGATCGGCCTGAGTCAGTCGGCGGTTAGCCACAGTGTGAAAGAGCTGGAGTCACAGACGGGTGTGCGCCTGCTTGATCGCACCACCCGTGAAGTGGTGCTCACCGAGGCGGGGCAACAGCTGGCTGCGCGTCTGGAACGGCTGCTGGATGAGCTCAACAGCACCTTGCGCGACGTGGGCAGAGTGGGGCAGCAACTTTCCGGGACGGTGCGCGTCGCCGCCAGTCAGACCATTTCAGCGCATCTGATCCCGCAATGTATCGCTGAAAGTAACCGTCGCTATCCCGATATCGATTTTGTACTTCACGACAGGCCGCAGCAGTGGGTTCTGGAGAGTATCAGGCAAGGCGACGTCGATTTTGGGATTGTGATTGATCCCGGTCCGGTGACGGATCTCGAGTGCGAAGTGGTGCTGTCGGAGCCGTTTTTACTGCTGTGTCGCGACGATGACCCGCTGGCCGCAATGACACAAGTGACGTGGCAGGCATTGCAGGGGACAAATCTGGTATTGCAGGATTATGCATCGGGGAGCCGTCCGCTGATTGACGCGGCGCTGGCACAGCAGCGGGTGAATGCGACGATCGTTCAGGAGATTGGTCATCCCGCCACGCTCTTTCCGATGGTGGAGGCCGGGATTGGGATCAGCGTGTTACCTGCGCTGGCCTTACCGCTGCCGCAGGGCAGTCGCTTAGTCGTAAAGCGTTTCACGCCCTGTATTGAACGTAAGCTGATGCTGGTGCGACGAAAAAATCGCTCGCTCTCTGGTGCGGCTCATGCGCTTTGGGAGGTGGTACGTATGCAGGCACAGCGGTTAATGGAGGCCCGCATACGCGATCCGTTATTTAACGCGCCGAACGATTAGACGTAGATATCGATCTGATGCTCTGCGGAAGGTGAGTTTACGCCTTCTGCTCTCGCCTGTTTTTGCTCTTGTTTTTTCTGGCTTTCTTCGGCCTGCTCACGCTGTAACTGCGCCAGCTGAGCCTGTAGCATTTTGATTTGCGACTGAAGAAGCTCCTGCTGCTTTTTCTTGTCTTCGGTACTGCCACTGCCGTTCGCAACATCCTTCAGCTGCTGAGTCAGCTTAGTGATTTGCGACGTCAGACGACTGATTTGCGACGCGATATCGCTGCTGCCGGAGCTACCGCCGCCGCTGCTTGTGCTACCTGTCTGCACTGATGGAGTTGATGCCTGGATTGTTGTCATTTTAAATCCTCTCGCCATAAAACAAGCATATCGGCATAAAAATCCATAGCTTGAGGGAACCTGCCAGATCTGGGAGGGGAGATGTGCCTGAAATAGGGCAGGTTTGATGCATGGCAGGTAATCGAAGCGCCAGCGTGGCGTTGGGAACCGCAGATAGCAAAAAGGCGCCTTTAGGGCGTCTTTCCACATTGGTGGGTCGTGCAGGATGACTCGCTTCGCTCGCCCTTCGGGCCGTCGCCGCAGGCGGCTCCGGTGTCTCACTTCGTTCGACTCGAACCTGCTGCAGGTTCTCATCCTGCCGAATTTCGCATAGCAAAAAGGCGCCTTTAGGGCGCCTTTCTACATTGGTGGGTCGTGCAGGATTCGAACCTGCGACCAATTGATTAAAAGTCAACTGCTCTACCAACTGAGCTAACGACCCGAATGGTGGGTGATGACGGGCTCGAACCGCCGACCCCCTCCGTGTAAAGGAGGTGCTCTACCAACTGAGCTAATCACCCATTTCGGTACTACTAAAACAAGATTTAAGAATGGTGGGCGATGACGGGCTCGAACCGCCGACCCCCTCCGTGTAAAGGAGATGCTCTACCAACTGAGCTAATCGCCCAATCTTAAATTCTTATCTACACTGCGGTATCTACGTAAAGTAGATGGTGGGTGATGACGGGCTCGAACCGCCGACCCCCTCCGTGTAAAGGAGGTGCTCTACCAACTGAGCTAATCACCCCCGCTGTGTGGAGTCGCATTATAGGGAGAGTTGAAAATGAGTCAACGCCTTTTCTAAAGATTTTGTTTGTTCGTCGTAAAATTAAACAAACGGATCACAAAATGTCCCTCGCAGCATGATTTCTAAACAAATTTCGCAAACCTGCATGTCAATCAGGCAACATCATTGAGGAATCGCCCCACAGTGATAGAATATTGCCCATTGTTTTTTTCCCAGCATTTGCCGGTCGTCGGCATCTTTATAACGTAAGGCCATTTCATGAAAATCAAAACTCGCTTCGCGCCCAGCCCGACAGGCTATCTGCACGTCGGTGGTGCCCGTACTGCTCTTTATTCCTGGCTTTTTGCACGTAACCACGGCGGTGAGTTCGTGCTGCGTATTGAAGACACCGATCTCGAGCGTTCCACACCGGAAGCTATTGAAGCCATCATGGATGGCATGAACTGGCTGAACCTGGAGTGGGATGAAGGCCCATATTTCCAGACGAAACGTTTTGATCGCTATAACGCCGTCATTGATGAAATGCTGGTCGCAGGCACCGCGTATAAATGTTACTGCTCCAAAGAGCGTCTGGAAGCGCTGCGTGAAGAGCAAATGGCGAATGGCGATAAGCCTCGCTACGATGGCCGCTGCCGCCACAGCCATGAGCATCATGCTGCTGATGAGCCATGCGTAGTGCGTTTTGCTAACCCGCAGGAAGGCTCTGTGATCTTTGACGATCAGATCCGTGGCCCGATTGAGTTCAGCAATCAGGAGCTGGACGATCTGATTATTCGTCGTACCGACGGCTCACCGACCTACAACTTCTGCGTTGTAGTGGATGACTGGGATATGGAAATCACTCATGTTATCCGTGGTGAAGACCATATCAACAACACGCCACGTCAGATCAACATCCTGAAAGCGCTGAATGCGCCTGTGCCGGTTTATGCGCACGTGTCGATGATTAACGGTGACGACGGTAAAAAACTGTCCAAACGTCACGGTGCCGTGAGCGTGATGCAGTACCGTGATGATGGCTATCTGCCAGAAGCACTGCTGAACTACCTGGTGCGTCTGGGCTGGTCCAGCGGCGATCAGGAGATCTTTAGCCGTGAAGAGATGATCAAGCTGTTCTCCCTGAATGCCGTGAGCAAATCTGCCAGTGCGTTTAACACTGATAAACTGCTGTGGCTGAACCACCACTACATCAACACCATGCCAGCCGAGTACGTTGCGACCTATTTGCAGTGGCACATTGAGCAGGCAAAAATTGATACCCGTACCGGTCCGGAACTGGCGGATCTGGTCAAACTGCTGGGTGAGCGCTGCAAAACCCTGAAAGAGATTGCGGAAAGCTGCCGTTATTTCTATGAAGAGTTTGACGAGTTTGATGCTGACGCCGCAAAAAAACACCTGCGTCCGGTTGCGCGTCAGCCACTCGAAGTGGTGCGTGATAAGCTGGCGGCACTGACCGACTGGACCGCAGAAAACGTTCATCATGCGATTCAGGCAACGGCCGATGAGCTGGAAGTGGGCATGGGTAAAGTCGGTATGCCACTGCGTGTGGCGGTGACCGGCGCGGGTCAGTCACCGGGCTTGGACGTTACTGTTCACGCGATTGGCAAAACCCGCAGCGTTGCGCGTATTAACAAAGCCCTGGGCTTTATTGCTGAGCGCGAAAGCCAGCAGTAATCACCCCGCAACAAACGAGCGGCAAAACGGCAGGTTATCCTGCCGTTTTTTTATGCCTCTTCTTCAGCAATACCGAGCCGGGTAAGGAATCCCTGAATACCTTCACGTGCCAGCAATACAGCGAGCCTCTCTTGTTCGACTGGCGTCATGTTCTCAAGTGGAGCCGTCACCTGACGCAACAGGCTGGTCGTTTTCACCTCGCCATACTCAACGGACGCTTCAGCGAGCTGATAAATAGCCTGGCGGCTACGCATCGCAGGGAGACTGATAAGGTGTTCACGCACGCGGGAATCGATATGGATGAGCCTGGCCCGGCCGCCTTTCACGCCGTTCAGCGCTTCCGTTTTCCATCCTTGTTTACGTATCCAGCGGTTTACTGTTTGTTTTGCGACCCCGAGGCTATCAGCCAGCTCTTCCGTGGTCATCTTGCTCCGTAATCTTTTCATATCAACTCTGGTCGCGTATCCCTAAACGTTGTAGCAATCCGGTAATCCCATCCCGCAGTAGTAAAGTGGTTAGCTGCTTTTGCTCATCCGGTGTCATTTCATTGGCCAGGGTCAGCAGGAGAGAAGTGAGCGAACTCGTGTCGGACACGTTTTCAGCGGGCTGAGAGTCTTCAGTAATGCGAGACGCGCTGCGGATAAACTCGCGCACCTTTTCATTAACGTGGACCAGACGCGCTTTACCGCCCTGAACACCTGGCTTTGGTGATGTTTTCCAACCCTCTTTTCGTACCCATTTATTGATGGTCTGTCGGCTATAACCAGTGAGCCGGGATAACTCCTCTGGCGTCATTCGTTCCTTGATCATGCAATTACCTGAATATTAGTAGGGTTAATGAGTGCTTCATGTTATAGCACCCTTTTATGCGAAAACGTGACAGGTTTAACTACTGGCTGCGAGCAGCTTCGCAATGTGATTCATTTGCCTGATTTTTCGACGATTGAAAGGGAAGGGCTGATTTTGCCGTTGACACTCTGCGGTGGAATTCATATTATGCCGCCCGTCAACACGACAGCTTTACGTTGGGGCTATAGCTCAGCTGGGAGAGCGCTTGCATGGCATGCAAGAGGTCAGCGGTTCGATCCCGCTTAGCTCCACCAAATTCTTATCCAGGAGAATTTGGAACGTAAAGAACTGTGGGGCTATAGCTCAGCTGGGAGAGCGCTTGCATGGCATGCAAGAGGTCAGCGGTTCGATCCCGCTTAGCTCCACCAAAATTCAGACCCTCGCCGAAAGGCGGGGGTTTTTTTATGCGTTTGTTATCAACTCCTGCCTTTTTTGTTGCCACACGTGTATGTTTACCTCTCAGACCTTTATCGAAATCAATAAATCGGAGCATTTAAACCCGGAAACTTGATTCGCTCAATTAATAAACTTACCATTCATTCAGCCAATTATTCGCCTGGGAAATAGCGCCTTGCTAAGAATGAAAAGTCACCTACGTAATAATTTACAATTATTTATGCTAGCGCAAATCTTGTGCCTGGTGATTGTTCCTTTTTCTCGCTACATTTCCCCTAAAACCTTTCTGGATGGTCATTACGTCTATTTAGCCTGGCTGCCGTTGAGCGTGATGCTGGCAGTGATCTTCTTGTTTGGCCGTCACGCTATTCTTCCCATTATTTTCAGTTTTGCGTTAACGAATCTCTATCAGTTTCAGTTAACCATACTTCAGCAGGTCGTTATCCTCTTTTGTCAGACGGCGTCGGTGTTTGCAGCCTGCGGCGTGGTGCGCGTCCTGCTGGGCAGGCGCTGGCGATTCGGGCTACCTAACCAGCATATCGGGATACGCATTTTCTGGCTGGGATTCGCCATTCCCCTCGGCATAAAAGTGTCGATGTACTTAGCCGGTTATTTCTTTGATTTCCCTCTTTCCCTTTCAAACTTCTTTGGCGATGGGACACCAATTTATAACATTGTGGATATACAGAGCCTGTTTTGTGCCAGCCTGATATTTACGATGATGTTCTATTACCCCTTAAGAATGATAATTAATCCCCGCTATGCCCGTACCTTCTGGTTACGAAGCATTAAGCCGTATCTTATTCAAAATAATCCCGTATTTGCATTACTCTGGCTGATGAGTTTGTCGCTGGTGATGCTGATCTTGTGCGCGCCAATTGAAGAAAACTATATCTCCGGGTATCTGGTCCCCCTCATATTTATTCTTTTTACCGTCGCGATTAGTCGGATGAGCTACGCGCTTGTTTCCCTGAGCTGGGCAATTTCCGTTTTCTTGCTGCTGACCTATAACAAAAACTTTCTGAATGGCGTGCAGAACGGCTACGCGCTGGCATTTGTCCTGTCGGTCCTGATCTCTTTCGCGATCTGTTTGATGTACATGTCGCGGATCTATCACCGCAGTGAGTGGCTGAAGCAAGGCTGGCACGAAAGGGCGCTAACCGATCCGCTCACTGGTTTAGCCAATATGCGCGCCCTGGAAGACTATTTGCAGCACTATCCGGATGCCAAAATCTGCTGTCTGCGTATGGGAAATCTGGGGTTTCTTAGTCGCCATTACGGGATGTTGATGCGCATTTACTGTAAGCGAGCCATTACCTCGTCAGTTCAGCCGTTACTGCAGGCGAACGAAAAATTCTTCCAGCTGCCGGGCAGTGAATTGATTCTGGTGCTGTCAGGCCCGGACACCGGAGAGCGTCTCCAGCACATCGTCGATCTGCTGAACAGCCGCAAGATTTACTGGAACAACACCGGGCTGGACATCGAGTTTGGTGCAGCCTGGGGAGAGCTGGAAGGGCAGGATGGCGAAAACCTTCACCATACGCTTGGACAACTGAGCTGGCTCTCAGAGCAATCCTGCGTCACGCACAGAGTGCTGGCGCTGACGAATAGCGTTGAGAGAGTTTCAGGGCAAACGACGGAGCGCGTCTTAATGCTGAGCCGGGTAAAACGGGCGCTGGAGGAGGGGGGCGTGCGTCTGTATGCTCAGCCCATTCAGAATGCTGCGGGTGAGGGTTACCACGAAATCCTCACCCGACTGGAGAGCGACGGCGAAATCATTACCCCCGATCGTTTCATCCCGCTGATTGCCCAGTTCAACCTGAGTCATCGTTTTGACCTCTGCGTGGTGGAAAAGGTGCTTGTCTGGCTGAGCACCCATGCCACGCCGCCAAACAGTGCGCGTTTTTCTGTCAATCTGATGCCGATGACGCTCAATCAAAAAGACGTCGCCGCCGAAATCATTGCCCTGTTTGAGCGCTACGCCATCGCGCCGCAGGCAGTCATTCTGGAGGTCACGGAAGAGCAGGCCTTCTCGGACTCAGAATCCAGCATCCAGAATATCCAGCAGATGCGCGAGTATGGTTTTAAAATTGCGATTGATGATTTTGGTACGGGATACGCTAACTACGAACGGCTAAAACGCCTGCAGGCTGACATCATCAAAATCGACGGGTGTTTCGTAAAAGATATCTGTACTGACAGCATGGATGCGACGATTGTGGCGTCGATTTGCAATCTGGCGAAGACCAAATCCCTGTATGTGGTGGCCGAATTTGTTGAAACACCGGCGCAACGACAGCTGTTGCTTGAGATCGGGGTCGATTATCTGCAGGGGTATTTGATTGGGAAACCGCAGCCGCTTGCCGAACTGGAGGCGTAAAAAAGCCGGGGGCACAAACCCCCGGCTTTTTTATTTCTGATTACAGTACCAGTGCAGCGATAGACGCAGACAGTACGCTCACCAGCGTTGAACCGTAAACCAGTTTCAGGCCGAAGCGAGAAACCACGTTACCTTGCTCTTCGTTCAGACCTTTAATCGCACCAGCGATGATGCCGATGGATGAGAAGTTAGCGAAGGAAACCAGGAACACAGACAGAATGCCTTCCGCGCGCGGAGAGAGCGTGCTGGCAATTTTCTGCAGATCCATCATGGCAACGAATTCGTTGGAAACCAGTTTGGTGGCCATGATACTGCCCACCTGCAGCGCTTCGTGAGCCGGAACACCCATCACCCATGCAACAGGGTAGAAGATGTAGCCCAGAATGCCCTGGAAGGAGATACCCAGCACAGCGGCGAACAGGGCGTTCAATGCAGCGATCAGGGCGATAAAGCCAATCAGCATTGCGGCCACGATAATCGCCACTTTGAAGCCTGCCAGAATGTATTCGCCCAGCATTTCGAAGAAGCTCTGGCCTTCGTGCAGGTTAGACATCTGGATATTTTCTTCGCTGGCGTCAACGCGGTACGGGTTGATCAGCGACAGCACGATAAAGGTGCTGAACATGTTCAGAACCAGCGCAGCCACCACGTATTTTGGTTCCAGCATTGTCATGTATGCGCCCACGATAGACATGGATACAGTAGACATTGCGGTAGCCGCCATGGTGTACATGCGGTTGCGGGACATTTTGCCGAGGATATCTTTATACGCGATAAAGTTCTCGGACTGACCCAGAATCAGGGAGCTGACTGCGTTGAAAGATTCCAGTTTACCCATGCCGTTGACTTTGGATAACAGGAAACCGATCGCGCGAATCACAACCGGCAGAACGCGGATGTGCTGCAGGATACCGATCAGCGCAGAGATAAAGACGATTGGGCAAAGCACTTTCAGGAAGAAGAACGCCAGGCCTTGATCGTTCATGCTGCCGAAGACAAAGTTCGTCCCTTCGTTAGCAAATCCGAGCAGTTTTTCGAACATCTCGGAGAAGCCTTTCACGAAGCCCAGGCCTACGTTGGAGTTCAGGAAGAACCACGCAAGTAAAACTTCAATGACGAGCAGCTGTACAACATAACGAATACGAATGTTTTTGCGGTCTGTGCTGACCAGCAATGCAAGTGCAGTAACGACAACAAGTGCCAGGACAAAATGAAGGACGCGGTCCATATTTGCTCCAAATATGAGGCAGGTTTAATTTCCGTGCACATTCTATGTAACAAGCACAAAGAAAACGAGATCAAGACCACACTATAGTTACATCCTGTGACGAGTCTCAAAAATAGTGATCAACCATACATTTCCGTTATGTTATGTAAATGAGTGAAAAGTTACGTTTGTGTGCTACGCTTCACAAATGACTGCGCGATTTCACGCTCTGTGAGATCGTTTCATTGCATCCGCCCCACCTATCGTTCAGAGCTATCAGAGAAATCACTATAAACCTTCTAAATGATCTTGATAATCATTCTCATTTTGATAGCATGAAACATAGCAAAGGCTATATTTCCAGAGGCAGAAATGACAAACAGTCGCGTAGAGGGTAGCAGTGGCAGAGCAGCGCGCAAGCTGAGGTTTGCGTTAATGGGACCTGCGTTCATCGCTGCCATTGGCTATATCGATCCAGGTAATTTTGCGACCAACATTCAGGCCGGGGCGAGCTTTGGCTACAAATTACTGTGGGTAGTGGTCTGGGCAAACCTGATGGCGATGCTCATTCAGGTGCTCTCCGCAAAACTGGGGATCGCGACGGGGAAAAACCTCGCTGAACAGATCCGCGATCACTATCCGCGTCCGGTGGTGTGGTTTTACTGGGTGCAAGCCGAAATTATCGCCATGGCCACCGATCTGGCGGAATTTATCGGCGCGGCCATCGGCTTTAAACTGATATTGGGCGTGTCGCTACTCCAGGGGGCGGTGCTCACCGGGATCGCCACTTTCCTGATTTTAATGCTGCAGCGCCGTGGTCAAAAACCGCTTGAGCTGGTGATTGGCGGCTTGCTGCTGTTTGTCGCCGCGGCCTATATTGTCGAGCTGATCTTCTCCCAGCCAAATCTGGCGCAGCTGGGTAAAGGCATGATTATTCCTACTCTGCCGACGTCAGAAGCGGTCTTCCTCGCGGCGGGCGTACTGGGTGCGACCATTATGCCGCACGTGATTTATCTGCACTCCTCGCTGACGCAGCACGCCCACGAGGGCTCACGCCGGGAGCGTTATTCGGCTACCAAATGGGATGTCGGTATCGCGATGACCATCGCCGGGTTTGTGAATCTGGCGATGATGACGACGGCAGCAGCGGCTTTCCATTTCAGCGGCCACACCGGTATCGCCGATCTCGATCAGGCTTATCTGACGCTCGAACCACTTCTCAGCCACGCGGCGGCGACTATTTTTGGTCTGAGCCTGGTTGCAGCGGGCCTCTCGTCAACGGTGGTCGGGACGCTGGCAGGGCAGGTGGTCATGCAGGGATTTGTGCGTTTCCATATTCCCCTGTGGGTACGCCGCTCCGTGACGATGATGCCGTCGTTTATTGTGATCCTGATGGGGCTGGACCCGACGCGTATTCTGGTGATGAGCCAGGTGCTGTTGAGCTTCGGTATCGCGTTGGCGCTGGTGCCGCTGCTGATCTTTACCAGTAACCAGACGCTAATGGGCGATCTGGTGAATACCCGGCTGGTCAAACGTATCGGCTGGATTATCGTGGTGCTGGTGGTGGCCCTGAACCTGTGGCTGCTGATTGGGACTGCGCTGGGCCTGTAAATTATCAGAGATGAAAAAAGGAGCCTGTTGGCTCCTTTTTGTATTGAGTGATGTGTACTTAGTGATGGTGACCACCGTGTCCATGGCCGCGTCCATGACCCGGTCGGCCACGACGATCGTCCCGGTCGCTCCAGCCTTCGCGGTAGCCGCGTTCATAGGCTTTGCGGTTATCCCAGCCACGGTGACGGCCATTATCGTGCCTCCACCAGCGGTCTTTTCGCCATTCATAGTTGCGGTGCCAGTAATCACGGTCGCGCCAGCCACCGCCGTCCCAGTAGTTACCATAATTGTCACGATCGCCAATTTGTAATTTTACTGATGGCAACAGGGTGATTTCGCCCGCATTAGCGACCAGCGGTGCTGAAGCCATTAATACAGCTGCAAGAATCAGTGACCTGAACATTCTCTTCTCCTTCACGATCGGGGCCGTAGACGGCCTGTTAACGCAATATTACGGGGCCGTAAAGCCCCGTTTAATCGCCTCAACTCCTAATTCATGGAGGGGAGCACTTTTTGCTAAAAACGGTTTTATTTTGACCGGCTCAGGATCGCGTGAATCGCATTCAGCTCGTCAGCGGTAAAGTGGAGATTTTTCAGTGTGCCGACCGCATCTTCGATTTGCGCCGTTTTGCTGGCACCAATCAGTACCGTGGTAACTGCGTCATGGCGTAGCACCCAGGCGAGCGCCATCTGCGAGAGTTTTTGGCCCCGGCTTTCTGCCAGCGCGTTCAGCTCGCGAACCTGGCTGATTTTCTCTTCGGTGATCTGATCCGGGTTCAGGAATCGGCTGCCGCTGGCGGCGCGTGAATCCGCTGGAATCCCATTCAGATAACGGTCCGTCAGTTGCCCCCCGGCCAGCGGAGAGAACGGAATACAGCCGACCCCTTTTTCCTGCAGTACGGACAGTAGCCCTTGTTCAGGCGCCCGCTCAAACATCGAGTATTTAGGCTGGTGGATCAGGCACGGCGTGCCAAGATCGTCCAGGATCTCAATCGCCTCTCGCGCCAGTTCTGCCGGATAATTCGATAAGCCGACATACAGCGCTTTTCCCTGTCGCACGACGTGGTCGAGGGCTTTCATCGTCTCTCGCAGCGGTGTTTCCGGGTCCGGGCGGTGGTGATAGAAGATATCCACATATTCCAGCCCCATACGTTTCAGGCTCTGATCCAGGCTGGCAATCAGATATTTACGCGAGCCCCAGTCACCGTAGGGACCATCCCACATGGTGTATCCCGCTTTCGTCGAGATAATTAATTCGTCGCGGTAAGGCTGAAAATCCTCCCGAAAAATGCGACCAAAGTTTGATTCTGCGGAGCCGGGAGGTGGGCCATAGTTATTGGCCAGATCGAAGTGGGTGATGCCAAGCTCAAAGGCCCGCTGTAAAAGTTGACGACTGGTGTCAATTAAGGTGGTATCGCCAAAGTTATGCCATAAGCCGAGTGAAATGGCGGGCAGCTTCAGACCGCTCTGGCCGCAACGACGATACTGCATTGACTGATAACGCATTTTATCCGCATCAAAAACCATGCTCAGACCCTCTTACCGGAAATAATCCATCAGTGTATACGTTTACACTCACGCGCAGTAAATCAGATTACACCGCCATTTTCCGTAAAACATTCTTTCCAGTGCCTTCTTACTGCCATTCCTGGACAGTCATCACGCTTCTTTAATACTCAAAGTGAGGTCAACGTCAGAAGGACACCTGTTATGCGAACCCCCTATTGCGTCGCCGATTACCTGCTGGAACGACTAAAACACTGCGGCGCTGAACATCTGTTCGGCGTGCCAGGCGACTACAATTTGCAGTTTCTCGACCATGTTATCGACAGCCCCGACATCCGCTGGGTGGGCTGTGCCAACGAATTAAACGCCGCCTATGCCGCCGATGGCTATGCTCGCTGCAAGGGCTTTTCCGCACTGCTCACCACCTTTGGCGTGGGGGAGTTAAGCGCCATGAATGGCGTTGCCGGCAGCTTTGCGGAGTATGTGCCGGTACTGCATATCGTGGGCGCGCCGGGGAGTGCCGCCCAGCAAAAAGGCGAACTGCTCCACCACACGCTGGGCGACGGAGAGTTCCGTCATTTCTATCGGATGAGTGAGCCGGTGACCGTGGCGCAGGCCATTCTCACGGAGCAAAATGCCTGCTATGAAATCGACCGCGTGTTGTCGATCATGCTGCGGGAACGTCGCCCGGGGTACCTGATGTTGCCTGCAGACGTGGCAAAAAAACCGGCCACACCGCCTGTAAACGCTCTCACCGAACGTACCTCTCACGCCGATAGCGCCTGTCTTAAAGCCTTCCGCGATGCGGCGGAAGCACGCATCGCTGGCAGCAAACGAACCGCATTGTTGGCCGATTTCCTGGTACTGCGTTACGGCCTGAAAGCGCCGCTGCAGAAATGGGTGAATGACACCCCGATGGCCCACGCCACCATGCTGATGGGCAAAGGGATCTTTGACGAACGTCAGCCCGGTTTTTACGGCACCTACAGCGGCTCGGCGAGCGCGGAGGGGGTGAGAGAGGCGATTGAAGAGGCCGAGACTATCATCTGCGTCGGCACGCGTTTCACCGATACGCTGACAGCCGGATTTACCCACAATCTTCCTGCGGCCCGCACGATCGAAGTTCAGCCGCACGCCGCCCGCGTGGGTGAGAGATGGTTCACCGGGATTCCGATGAGCAAAGCGGTCGAGATCTTATCCGCGCTGTGTAAACAGCATGTCAAAGATCACGCCGCGCCGTCTCGCCAGGCACCGCTCGAACATCACTATCATGAGGGCACGCTCACGCAGGATAATTTCTGGCACACGCTGCAAACCTTCATTCGTCCCGGCGACATTATTCTCGCCGACCAGGGCACCTCCGCGTTTGGTGCGGCAGCGCTGCGCCTGCCTACAGATGTGAACTTTATCGTTCAGCCGCTGTGGGGGTCGATTGGTTACACGCTGGCGGCCGCTTTCGGCGCGCAAACGGCGTGTCCGGACCGGCGGGTGATCGTCCTGACCGGCGACGGCGCGGCACAGCTGACTATTCAGGAGATGGGTTCGATGCTGCGCGATAATCAGCATCCAGTAATTCTGGTGCTCAATAACGAAGGCTACACCGTTGAGCGGGCGATCCACGGGCCGAAACAGCGCTATAACGATATCGCGCTGTGGAACTGGACGCAGCTCCCGCAAGCCCTGAGCCAGAATGGTCAGGCTGAGTGCTGGCGGGTGAGCGAAACGGTCCAGCTGGCGGAGATCCTTGAGAAGGTCGCGCACAGCGAAAAATTGTCGCTGATCGAAGTGATGCTGCCCAAAGAGGATATTCCTCCGCTGCTGAGCGCCATCACTCAGGCACTGGAGGCGCGAAATAGTGCCTGACTATTTCTTCGGTCGCCAGGCCATCAGCATCGGTTTGCCCGCCAGCAGGAGCCAGGCGGGCAACATCACAATGCAAAGCAACGGCAGCAGATTGGTATCCGGCACCACGACCACCGCCATAAACAGGCTTAGCCACGCATCGCGGGTGACTACCAGCACAAAACCCAAAATTGAGCAGGAAACGGTAATTGCCGCCGGAACTGCATCGACGTGCTCATGCAGCATCAGGCCCAATGCCACGGCGATAAACACCGCCGGGAAGATCCTCCCACCGCGAAAGCCGCACGCGGCGGCCACGACCACCGCAGCCAGTTTCACCACCGCAAACAGGAAATAGTCTGACACGCTAAACACCTGGCTGAACGCCATCTGCTGCATCTCGTCCAGCCCCTTAAACAGGGTAATCGGCCCGCCAATAGCCCCCAGAATGCCCAGCAAAAATCCGCCCACGCTCAGAATTAGCACCGGGTGTTTCAGTTTGTGCACCAGCAGGTGCAGACGCGGCAGGCACCAGACGGCGACCATACCCAGCGCGATGGCGATGGCGGCAACAATCGCGCCGCTGAAAATATCGGCCAGCTGCATGTGTCCGTAGTGGGGGATGGGCAGCGAAAAGTGAGGCTGGAAGAACAGGCTGGTGGTCAGTGCCCCGGCAGCAGCGGCCATCAGTGGGGCGAAAAGGCGATCCCACAGTGGCACGTCGTTATCAGAACTCAGGGTTTGAGAAAAAATAAGTGCGGCGGCAACGGGGGTACCAAACAATGCGCCGATGGTTCCCGCTGACGCCAGTATGGTCCAGTCCAGCGCGCCGACGCGCGGCAGGATGCGTGCGCCGAGGTACACCGCAAGGGCGATATTCACCGCCATGATCGGATGCTCTGGCCCGAGGCTCACGCCGCCCGCGAGGCCAATCACCAGCGCAAGAATCAGGCCCGGCAGCGCCATCGGATTGACCGGCGCACCGATGAGCGGCTCCAGCGCCGGATCGGGACCGGCGTGTCCTGGACTAAAGCGAATCACCAGACCGACGGCCAGCCCGGTCAGGGTTAACATCAGGATGATCCACGCCGGAGAACTCACATCAACACCCAGCTGCCCCGGAAGCGTAGACCACAATAACGTCTGCAGCACCGAGGCGATTTTCATCACCACGATTAACACCAGACTCGACGCAATACCAATAATCAGCGCAGGTATTGCTAACAGCAGCATGGTTCTGGCGCGCGGATGGAGCATGATGATTTCCTTGTACAAAAATAATTAGCATGACTTTGCACAATCAGGTTGACGGCAATAGTGCAAAAGGTGCTGAAACGGTAAAGTTATTCTGTGACGAAGATCGATAATCCTGGGCCACTCGCCTTCAGGCCGTTGTTGTTATCACGCCTTGAACTTACAGTGTTCCAAAGATTTATTCTGACTTTAGCGGAGCAGTAGAAGAATGACAAAATATGCTTTAGTAGGCGATGTGGGCGGCACCAATGCCCGGCTGGCGCTATGCGATATTAATACCGGTGAAATCTCTCAGGCAAAGGCCTATTCAGGGCTGGATTATCCAAGCCTCGAAGCGGTAGTTCGCGTCTATCTGGATGAGCGTCAGGTCAGCGTCGAGGATGGTTGTATCGCCATTGCCTGCCCGATTACCGGTGACTGGGTGGCGATGACCAACCACACCTGGGCCTTTTCCATTGCCGAGATGAAAAAGAATCTCGGTTTCGCTCATCTGGAAATTATTAACGATTTTACGGCCGTTTCTATGGCGATCCCGATGCTCAAGCCTGAACATCTGATTCAGTTCGGCGGGGCCGAGCCGGTTGAAGGAAAGCCGATTGCCGTTTACGGTGCGGGGACCGGTCTTGGCGTTTCGCACCTGGTTCACGTCGATAAACGCTGGGTGAGCCTGCCGGGCGAGGGCGGTCACGTTGACTTTGCGCCAAACAGCGAAGAAGAGGGCATTATTTTGCAGGAGCTGCGCGCCGAGCTGGGGCACGTTTCCGCCGAACGCGTGCTCTCCGGACCTGGGCTGGTCTATCTTTATCGTGCGATTGTGAAATCCGATGGGCGTCTGCCTGAAAACCTGCAGCCGAAAGATGTCACCGAGCGCGCGCTGGCCGATAGCTGCACCGACTGTCGTCGTGCGCTGTCGCTGTTCTGCGTGATCATGGGGCGCTTTGGCGGCAACCTGGCGCTGAATCTCGGCACCTTTGGCGGCGTCTATATCGCTGGTGGAATAGTGCCGCGCTTCCTCGAGTTCTTTAAAGCGTCTGGTTTCCGCGGCGGTTTTGAAGACAAAGGGCGTTTCAAAGCGTACGTGCAGGATATCCCCGTTTTCCTGATCGTGCATGACAACCCAGGCCTGCTGGGTTCTGGCGCGCATCTGCGTCAAACGCTGGGGCAGTATCTCTGATTACATCTCGTCGCCCTCTTCTTTCTGGAGAGGGCGTCAAAAATGCATTAATTGCCTGAACTCTTTCACCTTGCTGCGACTCACCGGCACCTGAAAATCCAGATCCTTCAGCCGTAAAATATAGGTATTGTTAAACCAGGGTTCGATTTCGCGGATCTTATTGAGATTGACGCAGAACGAGCGGTGACAGCGGAAAAAGTGCGAGGCGGGGAGTTTGGCGCAAAACTCGGTGATATTCATCGGCATGACAAATGAATCCCGGCGGGTATAAACAAACGTCATTTTTTCGTGCGCTTCCGCATAATAAATATCATCCATCGGCGTGACGATAATCCGCTCATCCTTGATGAGATTCAGGGTGTCATTTTCGCGCGTGGCGGTGGGCGCAGGGCTGACAGCCGGGCTGTTTTGCTGCTGCCAGGCCAGCTCCAGTTTTTGCAGCATGCTGACAATGCGCGACTCCTGATAGGGCTTCAGAATGTAGTCGAACGCTTCCAGCTCAAAGGCTTCTACAGCATGTTCTTTCCACGCGGTGACAAACACAATAAACGGCTTATGGGCGAACTGATTGATATTTTGCGCCAGCAGCACGCCGTCCAACGACGGGATATTGATGTCCAGAAAAATGGCGTCAACGCGGTTATGCTGCAAAAATTTCAGCACGTCCAGCCCATCCTCAAAGGTGCCCACGATCTCCATCTGGCTGTGTTCTTTGATCAGCCAGCTTAATTCTTGTTGGGCGAGGATCTCATCTTCCACAATGATGACTTTCATCGGTCACTCCGTTTAAGGCAACAACAGCGTCTGGGTATGAACGGGAAGCCGTTCATTAGGGACGTAAAAAGCGATTTCCGTGCCAGGCTCAAGGCGACGGATATGCAGCCCTTCGCCGTACAGTAATTTTACGCGGTGATGCACATTCAGCAGACCAATTTTATTGCCTGGCATTTCGTTCGATTCCACGCGCGCAATCACGTTGGGATCGATGCCGTGGCCGGTATCGCGCACCGCCACCCTCACGCGATTCCCGCACTCTTCCACGCTAATGGTCACCACGCCTTTGCCTTTACACGGCTGGATGCCGTGAACGATGGCGTTCTCCACCAGCGGCTGGATCAGCAGGCTTGGGATCACGCAGTGCACCTCTTCATCGATATCGTAGATAACCGTGAGCTTATCGCCAAAGCGCGCCTGCTCAATCGCGATGTAATCTTTAATCTGGTACAGCTCTTTTTTGATGTCGATCTGCTCATCGTCTTTCAGCTCAATGTTGTAGCGCAGATAGCGCGACAAATTGAAAATCAACTGACGGGCGGTGTCCGGATTCATGCGAATCGACGAAGAGATGGCGTTAAGGGCGTTAAACAGAAAATGGGGATTGATCTTACTTTGCAGCGCGCGCAGCTCTGCCTTATTTGCCATTTCCCGCAGCTGCTCAGCGCGCGACACCTCCAGTTGAGTGGAGATAATCTGCGACAGGCCAATCGCCATCTCCTGTAAGGAAGAGGTGATCTGGTGCGCGTGGCAGTAGTAAATTTTCAGCGTGCCGGTCACCACGCCTTTCTCCCACAGTGGAATAACCAGCATGGAGTGAATTTCAGGCGTCCGATGTGCCTCATCATTGTTTTTAATGATGATTTTACCGTTATTAAGCGCCTGGCGCGTGGTCGGGCTGATAGTATCGTCATTATCGCGGTAGTTATCTTCTCCCACGCCAACATAGGCCAGAACGTGATCGATATTGGTGATGGCGACCGCATCAGCGTGGATATCGCGGCGAATAATATCGCAGACCTGACGCAGCGACTCCGCGTTGACATGGCGGAACAGCGGCAGCGTTTTATTGGCAATATCGAGCGCCAGCTTTGCCTGACGTGCGGCGCTGGCCTCTTTTTCCCCCTCAACGCTCTGCACCAGCAGTACGATAAAGCCAATGCAGACGCTGCCGAGAATCATCGGAATGCCGATTTTGGAGACGATATCCAGCCCCAGCTCAACCGTGGGCGCCCAGGCCACCACGAGGATCATGGTGAGGGTTTCGCACAGCATCCCGGCGGCGATCCCCGCTCGCCAGTGCTGTTTTTTTGAGATTTTACGGTTGATCCAGCCGGACAACGCGCCTGCGATAATGCTGGTGATAAAGCAGGGGATCGCCGTGACGCCGTCGATATCAATCAGATAGCGGTGCGTACCGGCAATAATGCCGGTGATAATTCCCACCCACGGGCCAAACAGAATGCCGCCCGACATGACGGCGATAATGCGCACGTTGACCAGCGAACCTTCCACCCGCACGCCGGACCAGGTGCTAAACAGGGCAAACAAAGAGAAGATTGCCGTGACGGCCAGCAGCTCTTTCGGTGAGTGGGCGGATTTGTGCAGAAGCTCGCGAAAGAGCCGGATGCGGATCAGGAAGAAGAGACAAATCAGCATTAATGCCGCGCGATCGAAGACCGCCAGCAGCATATTGAATATTTCGTGCACGAGTGAACCTGGGAAAACGGGAAAAATCTATGATAGGAAACCTTGCGCACAATGACCAGACATCCCTCTGATTTCTCAAATGGGGAAAAGCCCTCCATTTCAAAGGGGATTGCACTTTTTTGCCTGGATACGTCGCGGGTTAGCCATCAGCGGCAGACTGTTTGTAAATCCATTGATATCATTGAGTTAAAAAATGGTATCGCCAACGCAGTTTTGTCGAATCGACTTCCGCTTTTAGCCGAAACACCCTTCCTGTTTTAAGGGACTCATTATTTTTTCACTCCCCTCTCGACAGTCGGATTTGAATCAGGCTATTTTCTAAGCACGCCACATTCGTGGCAGCGTCGCTCGGACGGTCCGGGCGCTAACGTGAATCTGAGGAATCTATGGCTGAATTCAGTCCTGAACGCCGTTTTACGCGTATCGATCGTCTCCCCCCTTATGTTTTTAATATCACTGCTGAACTGAAAATGGCTGCGCGTCGGCGCGGCGAAGACATTATCGATTTCAGCATGGGTAACCCTGACGGGCCAACGCCGCCGCACATCGTTGAAAAACTGTGCACCGTGGCGCAGCGCCCGGATACACACGGCTACTCCACCTCTCGCGGGATTCCGCGTTTGCGTCGGGCAATCTCCCGCTGGTATCAGGATCGCTATCATGTGGATATCGATCCCGAAAGCGAAGCCATCGTTACCATTGGTTCGAAAGAGGGGCTGGCGCACCTGATGCTGGCGACGCTCGATCACGGTGATACGGTGCTGGTGCCCAACCCGAGCTATCCAATCCATATTTATGGTGCGGTGATCGCAGGGGCGCAGGTTCGCTCCGTGCCGCTGGTGGAGGGCGTCGACTTTTTCAACGAACTGGAACGCGCGATTCGTGAGAGCTACCCGAAACCGAAAATGATGATCCTCGGATTCCCGTCGAACCCAACGGCGCAGTGCGTCGAGCTGGAGTTCTTCGAGAAAGTGGTCGCGCTGGCGAAGCGCTATGATGTGCTGGTGGTGCACGATCTGGCGTACGCCGATATCGTCTTTGACGGCTGGAAAGCGCCTTCCATAATGCAGGTGCCAGGTGCGCGCGACGTGGCCGTGGAGTTCTTCACCCTGTCAAAAAGCTACAACATGGCTGGCTGGCGTATCGGCTTTATGGTTGGCAATAAAACGCTGGTCAACGCGCTGGCGCGAATCAAAAGCTATCATGACTACGGCACCTTTACGCCGTTGCAGGTCGCGGCGATTGCTGCCCTGGAAGGCGATCAGCAGTGCGTGCATGACATCGCCGCGCAGTACAAACGCCGCCGCGATGTGCTGGTGAAAGGCCTGCACGAAGCGGGCTGGATGGTCGAGGTGCCGAAAGCCTCTATGTACGTCTGGGCCAAAATCCCGGAGCACTATGCAGCAATGGGGTCGCTGGAGTTTGCGAAAAAGATGCTGCAGGATGCCAAAGTCTGCGTCTCACCGGGCATTGGTTTCGGTGACTATGGCGATACCCACGTTCGCTTCGCACTTATCGAAAACAGCGACCGCATTCGTCAGGCGGTGAGAGGTATTAAAAGCATGTTCCGCGCCGACGGGTTATTGCCGGTGGAAAAGAAGAGTTCGACTGAATCTGACTAGTCGGATTTTGCATAAAAAAACAGGAGCCAATGGCTCCTGTTTTTTTAACTGTATTTTCTTCGCTCAGATCATCAGGGCAAAGGTTCCGGCCCACACTAAAACAATCACCGAAATGCCCATAAAGAAATATTTCACGTTCATCGCTCCGCGCATCAATAGATACGCCATAAAAAAACAGAGTCCAACTGAGTATAGAGAGCTGAAATCAGACCAGACCGGAAATAAGAATTATCCCGCTACGTCGATGACACCAGCCCAGAATTCTGTGCGTTCCTATTGCCAGACGGCGCTAATGTACGCCTAAATATGGGGGGTGACAAGAGGCATTTTTTTGTATCATTTCCGTAACTTACGAGTGTCGTGGAACGGCGACAGTATAATTTCGCAGCGTAATAAAACAGGTTGAGCGAAGGCGAGAATGGAAAGTAACGGCGGGTGATTACAGGTGACTGAAAAGGTTAGTTTCTTAGGGAAACTAACCTGATAAAGAGACTAGATATAGAGGGAGGTTTCGCCGACAGGGCGGGTCTTAAACCGGCGATGCACCCACAGATACTGCTCCGGCGCGCGCATGATTTCGCTTTCGATCACTTTATTAATGTACGTCGCGGCTTCGCGCTCATCCTGTGGGTAATTATGCAGCTCAGGAGAGATAAACAGACGATAGCCAGACTTATCGGCTTTTCTGACCATGGTCACCGTCAGCATCGGCGCACCAGAAAGACGCGAGATAACGAATGTCCCGTTCGTGGTGGCGACATCTTTCACCGCGAAGAACGGGGCGAAACTGCTGCCTTTACGCCCATAATCCTGATCGGGCGCGAACCATACCGCTTCTCCTTTCTTCAGGGCATTCACCAGCCCACGCAGGTTGTTGCGGCTGATCATCGCTTTGTTCGAGCGCATACGGCCGCGCGTCTGTACCCATTCCATCAGCAGATTGTTATGCGGGCGATAGGTCGCCATCATGGGCTGGCAAAGCCCCATCACGCGGCCACCCAGTTCCAGCGACATAAAATGCACGCCGATCACCATGACGCCACGATTTTGCGCCTGAACCTGTTTCAGGTTTTCCAGCCCTTCAACGTCGAACCATTTACGCACGCGCTCGTCCGGCCAGAACCAGGCCATACCGGTCTCCAGCAGCGCCATTCCGATGGATTTGAAGTTTTCAGCGATCAGCTTCTCGCGCTGTTCGACACTGTAATCAGGAAAACAAAGCTCAAGGTTTCTGCGGGCAATAGACTCCCGACGCTTCAGAAAAACACGGGAAGCGCTGCCTAAACTTGAGCCAAGAATTTGTATAGCGGGGTAGGGCAATTGAACCAGCACCCAAAGCAGGCCAAGGCCAAACCATGTGAGCCAGTAACGTGGGTGTAAAAATGCACTTTCGAATTTGCATTGAGACAAAGTAGTGAACCTATGTGAAGCCAGAGAAGGTAGCGCAAACATTGCGTTACAACGTGCTGATTTAGACCGTAGTTTTGGATTATCGTTGCAGGCCTTACCCAACTTTACGGCGCTGCCAGACCACTTTCGGTACAAGGCGGGCTGCGTAGATTAGCACCCTTATACGCGCTTTTCTATGACTTGTTTTTACTGGAAAAAGGCCGAATCAGGAATCGTTTCAGTTAAGTGTATCTCATGGGGGAAAAGCCGTGGCGGTGGATATTTCATGGGAGAGCGTGCATTGATCTGGGCAGGAAAGTGTCCCCTGCAGGAATCGCATTTGGTGTGTATGTTTATTGTAAAATATGGTTATTTTACTGTTCAATAACTATTTGGGCCCCCGAAAGGGCCCCCAAATGCATTCCCCTAGATTTGGAAATTTGAACAGAAATAATCAACTGTCTTTTAGCATTTTTCATTTTCGTGCAGATAACATTCCAGGATAGTGCCGGGCAATGATGCCATTCAGCTTATCAACCAGTTCTGGTCGTTTGAACGTAATGTATGCTGTTCCCTTCTGAAAATACTTAATCGCAAACATCTCATCCTCATACCGGTTGCAATGTCTGTTCTCATGGATATGGTCCCCTAATCGACGGGTCATGTCAGCACGGTTGTCGGGAACCAGCTTACCATCGAGAAGCATCAACATGCGCTCAAGGTCCGCTAACCGGTCACGCTGCCAGCCCCAGTTAAGCCCAAATCCCCACCGGTCGCATTTGACCAATCCGCTAACGATTATTTTCGCGCCAAACCTGCAGGGCGAATTCGTCTTAAAATCCCACGATAAGCTTTTGAACACATTTATAACTCCGCGCTCAAACACCTCACCTTTGTTCAGATGCAGTTGTTCAAAGGTGCTCAGGATATTGGCTTCACTGACAGCCGGAATATCGTCCTTTTCAAGACTGCTGTACCACTGCTCACGGGCCTGGGCATCCATAATCGACAGCATCCCTGATTGCTTCATTAAATCCCGCCATATACTGCGATCGAGATTGCGTGTAATGGCTTTCATCGCCGCTTCTCTTTTTTCCATGAGCCAGCAGCCGCAGCGGAAGTCCTGCTTCATGGCCCAGTCCAGGGCCGTTTTACCGCCGATGCTGCGGGTCAGCGATGAGATATCGTCCAGTTGCTGAATGAGCACTTCAATCTGCGTAAGTGCGGCGTTACGTCCTGTGACGATACGTTCAATACTGGTAGAGCAAATCACGTCAGTATGGCCGGTTAAAACGTCTGGTTCGGTGAGGGTAAGGTCTGACATCATTTCTTTCCTTATATAAAGTAAAGCGCCAGCCGATGAGGGCTGGCGCTTATGGGGGTGTGATGCTTCGAAGGCTAATCAGTGCTGGCCTGTTGCAGAAGCTGAAGATGACGGAGATCGCGAACGTCCCTGAGCACCTGTTCAGTCCAGGGCAACAGTGTTGCGGAGTCGGTATTGTCATCGTCGTTGTCGAAGATGAGCTCCGTATCACGGCTGATATTGTCCTGCAGCCAGTCAATCAGAATGTTGAGAGCCGCTTCGGTGGTTAATTCTGGCACGCGAAAACCTTATGGGGATTGAGGTTGAGCTACCAGTCAAACGTAGCGAAGCCCGGCAGCACTTCGCCAAAGGCGTCTAGATGAACAATGCCAGCGGCGTAGCGACGTATAAGCGTCACCACCAGGCGACGACAGGTTTTCGACAGACCCAGGCGTTTGAGCCGCAAGACCGGAAACGACCACGCACCCAGGTAAAGCAGATAACCTGAGCCGGTGTACAAAATCCATTCGCAGTCACCAAAATCTTCATGCTGATGTGAAAGGGTAAACAACAGAGTATTGTCGGCTTCGGTGATATGGGCGGTGCTGCACTGGATGCCGTTTATGCGGGTGACTCCCGGGAGAGTATCTTCAACAATCAGCTTTCCGGGGGCATCAGCAATGCGAAGCGAATAACCGTTCTGGTTCACCACATTGATTAGGTCAGCTAGTTCAATACCGTCAATATCCACGGCAATCCGGCCCATGTTGAGGGCCAGAACGTTGATAGCATCTGCTTCCACTGTGAGGGAGAGTTTCATTGCTGCACCTCGTGATAGTTGCCGGTGGTGATATCGGTCACCACTTTGTAATCGTTGCGGGTCATCAGCCCGGTAGCTTTACGGGCGCGGAGAATATCGATATTGCTGACAAGCGGTGATTGTTCTTCGATACTGAAACCACGCTGATCGGTACGTACCAGATCGTACTTTTCCACGATAAAATTGACCGCGTCGCACAGTGATATTCCGGCGTCGATATGCTCCTGAATCACGTCATCGCTGCCAAAGGGCGTGTCGTTTAACGTCAGACCGTAGTGACGACCCAGCAGGTGGCTCAGAAGTCGCTGCCAGATTTCTACCGGCGACGGACGCGGCTGAGCCTCCCGAGTGGAGGATGGTTGCTGGTTTTGCATTGTTTACTCCGGTAAGAACAGAAAACGCCAGGGGGTTATACGGTTGTAGCGGGCGTTGGATAAATCGCAAGATAGATGTACCCGTGCGAGCCGAGGCTATCGGCCTCGCATGTCAGCCCTTTCGCATGCAGCGTGACGCCGTGCTGATGGCGGGGATTCAGTTCACCGGAAACCAGCATCAGTTCAAGTTGTTTCAAAAGCACAGGGAATGCCTGATTGAGATGGCGTAAATCCGCCTCGCTGAACGTCCCGGTGATGCTGGCGCGGTCAGCCAGGTAATGCAACTGGTTGCCCTCCTGTACCAGTCTCGCGCCAAAACAGGGCATGCTGTTGCGTCTCAGACCCCACCAGGGTTCGGCAATATCGTGCGTTGTTGTGGGTGTTTTATTCGACAACTGAAGTACTCCTTAAACAGGTGTTAGTTGAGCGTGACACTGCGTAAGACGACATACGGACCATTTGTCTTTCCCGGTACAGTAGCGAAACAACCGGGACTGCGGATGCTGGCGGTAAATCGTCATTACCTGGCGTTTACTGATGATTTTCAAAGCCAACCTCTCTCAGAAAAGGAGACGATTTCCATTCCGCCCACCACCAGGTGGTCCAGCAGACGAATATCAACCAGTCCCAGTGCCTGCTGAATACGCGTAGTGACCTGACGGTCGGCATTGCTGGGTTCGGCAACCCCTGACGGATGGCAGTGCGCCACAATGACGGCGGCACAATTATGCTTCAGCCCCGCTTTCACCACTTCACGGGGATGCACCTGCGTATGGTTGATGGTGCCGGTGAAGAGCGTTTCATGCGCTATCAGGCGATGCTGGTTATCGAGGAAGAGCGCGGTAAATTCTTCGCGCTCCAATGAAGCGAGCTGCAGACGCAGCCAGTCGCGGACGGCATTGCTGGACGTAAATATCGCGCCGGGTTCGCGTAGCTGGTGTTCCAGCAGAGTTAATGCTTCCCGGACAGTTTGCTGCTCTGAAGGGGGTAATTCACGGGCAAATAGCGGGAGTTGTTGTTCCATAGCAGCTTACCTCAGTCGATGATGTGCATGATGGCACTGCATTCAGGATGCGCCAGCGCGTAGTCCCGCAGGCGGTAATAGTGCTCCGTCGTGGCGTCGCATTCGGTGCGCATGGCGTGGTGGCTGTAAGTCATCAGACAGACGGCAATCCCGGCGGCTTCAGCGCTGAGTTCACCGCCGTTACCGTTCATGCTGTTGAACAGCGACCAGGGCTCATCGTTCTCTGCTTCCGGCGCCATAAATGCGCCGCCGTTGCTCAGCGAATAAAAGTTCCATATGCCCCCGCAGTAGTCTGCACAGAAGCGGTCCATCCAGGCGAAGACGGTCGGTTCGAGGATTATCCACTGCGGTATGCGTCCGAAGTGCTGCGGCCAGAAGCCGATGCGCTGCTCATCCGGTATAAGCGTAGCGGTCAGGACGGGCGGGGTGTTATCAGCAACAGGTTGCGGCAGTAACAGGGAAGTCTCGTTAAGATTAATGATGTCGGTCATTTGCGTTTTTCCTTGTGCATGAATGCGTTGAATGGCGATAAAGGGTTGACGATGGATTGAGGTGGCGTGATGCGGATGTTTATTTGCCGAGTAAATCCATCATGTTCTCGGCCATGACCCAGAGTGCGCGGTTGAGCTTTACGTCGCCGTCGATGCCGTTAACGGCGCGGGTGTGGCTGCGTTTGCCCTTCGCGGTACGTCCGGGCAGACCGCCTTTCAGCAGGTTCTCCTGCAGTCTCTGGTAGGTTGTCCACAGGTCGTTCTGCCTGTCTTCATAGCGTCGGGGTGTCAGTATCTGGGATGCCGTGACTGGCTGGTGTTCTTCGCCAAAACGGTATGTCAGCGCCGCTTCGGCCAGGGCGTGTTGTGCTGGCGGTGGTAGTTGAAGTAACTGCATGGCCTCGCGCTTCGCTTCCACCCGGTCAAAAACGCTGAGCACCTCATAAGCGCCCTCAATCACTTTCCCGACGATATCGCCACGGTGCGGCACTCTGATTTCACCAAACGACTGCCCGCAGACGAGGCTGTTGGTACACACACTTCGGAAAATCCCCGGCAATAATTGAAAACTCGACGCGCCATCGTGACTGTTTAAAATAATAATTTCAGGCACGTGCTGACCGTTTATCTGACCCGCCCGGCGTAAGCGCAGCAGGTGCTTTGTGTGCTCACGACGATCAGGGTCCCGAACGCGTGACTGGCAGGCAAAGAACGGCTGGAATCCTTCGCGCTGCAGGTTTTCCAGCAGGGTGATGGTCGGGATATAGCAGTACCGGTCTGAGCGTGATGTGTGTTTGTCTTCGCTGAAGACGCTGGGGACATGCTGCATCAGTTCTTCACGGGTTAAGGGACGATCGCGGCGTATCTGGTTCGTCCGTCCAAAACGGCTGGCTAAGCGCATGGTCAATTCCTTATGGTTGATGTAACGGCATAAACAAAAAAGCCATGTGCCCCGAAGGGAACATGGCCTGTTGGTGTGGTTGGCATTTGGGCGAGGCCCGTGGTGAGTCAGTCACCGGGGATACCGTGGCTGAGCAGATAACGGTTAAGCCATTCCCCGGCACCGGCTTCAAAATTCCACGCCCGCCAGAGTAATTGTTCCTCGTGGTCGCGAATGACCAGCCGAAAATGCGTCCCCTGGTCATCTTCTATGGCGACGTTCTGATACGCCGCTACCACGACATCGGCCTGCCTGCGGGTAAACGGACCGGACGGTAGGGGGGTATCGTCGGTGTTGTGCATCGTCATCTCCTGATGAATGACCGAAAACAAAATGCCCCGCTCAGTGAGCAGGGCATCAACGGGAGGCTCCTGGTGTGGCGATAAGCTGCAGTATCTGCTCCATCAGCGCTGCGATTAAGGCACCTGCCAGCAGGGCTGCCGTCTGTCTGGCGATATAAATGCTGTCTTCGTCGTAACCTGCTTCGCGAAAGTGGTCTTCCACAAACTGCTGTGCCCGACTGCTGGCGAAACATATCAGTATCTGGCCCAGTGCAGAGACCAGTATGTTGAGTAATGTCATTGAGTTAAATCTCAGAGGGGACCCGGACGGATGGGGGCATTCACGGATGCCCCTGCCGGGTAAATAGAGGAGAGCTGAGTTACTGCGGTGACGGAGACTCCGGCGGCATGGGGATCTGACCATGAATAATCCGGTGTTTCGCCAGTGCCTGCGGCATGTCGTTGATGCAGTACGTGATGTAGAAGACATTGAAGAGTACGGTGTAGAACGCATTCATTCTGAGGTCGAAGCGGAAGGTGTTCAGCGCATAGTGTCGCAGTGCGGCTCTGGCCTTAAAGGCCCAGACGATATACATCACGCCACAAGCGAGCGACAGAATGCCGCTCAGTACCAGCAGCGTGTCACTGCCCGTGTCGTAACCCGCCAGGTCCGGTGAGGCCATCACACCGAACTGTCGACTGAGACCAAAACAGACGGCGAGCCAGATGATAAACAGGTTGCCACAAACCGGATACCCGGTGGTGTCGCTGATGATGTCCTGCTTTTTATACAACCACAGTAACGGCCAGATGCCGCAGGTAGCGACAGTGAGCAGCACAAAAGTGAGCGTTGGTGTTGCCAGTCGCTGGCTGAGTGTCGAGATGTCGGTCATATCGTATTGTCCTTGATTGATTTTGCTGTAAACAGGGGGAAATCATGCTGAAGGGGAGTCACCCGGCGGTGAGTGTCGTGCATTCGGGCATATCAGCCAGAACCTTGTGGACGTTTCCGGCTGAAGGGGAAAAATGCCCCACCTTTTTTTCGTTGACGTAAATCTCAAACGAGGTTGCCTTTCTGATGGCATCAATGAACGAGAGCCAGGCGTTGTCGCCGTTACGCCAGCCCAGAGATGACGGCAGCGGGAATGGCTGGTCATCCGTGACGACGGTGATGGCGGTTTTCTCATCCTGTGAATCGGCACCACTGCCGTCAGGCAGGGTGAGCATGACGTGATGCTGCAGGATGTTCTGGTCGTCAGGGTTGCCGGTGCAGTTGAGATTCAGCATGACGTTTTCCGGGCTGGTGATGATGTACTCGGTGACGCCCATACCGAAGCCACTGCTCCACATATTGGAAACCGCGTGTGCCGTGATGGCAAAGGTCAGTAATCCTGCTGACAGGATGGCGTGCATGAATCGCATGGTGTTCTTCCTTCTGAGTCAAAAATGTTGTTGAGGGTCAGCCGTGATACATGAGTTGTTTACCCACGGCGATAAGTCCGGCCAGCCAGCCGATACACTGTGGTCCCACAAGCCAGAACAGACGGGCCTTGAGCAGCCCGGTCATGCCTTCACTGGTGTATACCGCATCCGGCATCAGCCACAGCCGCAGAGATGCACCGATGGTCATACCGGCGCCTGGCCCCAGCGTCATCCAGAACAGATACCCCATCCCCTGACCAAAGCTGCGAATTTCGCCTGTACTTCCGAACACGTTAAACAGCACGATCACAAGCGCGATGGCGAAGGCAATCGCGAAATATTTAATGACAAGCGCCATGTTAAGATTTCCTTATTTTCTGCACTGCTGAGCGGCACTCAGCAGGTTGTCCATGAAGCGCAGGGGGACATAACCGTACTGCTGGTTCATTTTCTCCAGCTCCCCGTGCGTGTATTTCGTTTTGAGGTTATCCCAGATGCATCCGCAGACGGCGGTAGTACCACCGCCGGATTTGCATCCCTGAATAAACTCGCGTTCATTTTTGTCGCCACAGCCGCTCAGGGTTGCGGCAGACAACAGCAGGGTGAAGAGCAGCAGAGGGCCTGCGACAGGTTTCACGATTTGACTCCTTTGGGTCTGGATGGATGTTCAGGATGTTGTTCCCTGAAGGTGTGAATGACATCACTGATAAAGCGAAAGTGGGGCAGTGCGCTGATAAATCCCTCTTCAGTAATGAGCGAACTGATTTCGCTCCGGCGACGGAAGGTTTGCTCTGAAAGTGAGGCGGAGATAATGTCTTCCAGCCGGAACACCCGCAGGCTCCCCCGGCAGCAGACGACCAGATACCAGTGCTGATGCCGGTAAATCAGGCGGTAAGGCTCCTGCTCATCGTGACGGACACCACCGACCAGCAGACTGACCACCCGGTGATGGCAAATGGCTTCGGCCAGGCGGTGAAAACTGTCAGCGTGCGTCCATGCTGGCGGTGAGTCGTGCCAGATAAAGCAGGGCGAGGTGCCCGTTTCATTCATCAGCAGGTGCATCAGTTGCCGGTTCTGCGACGGGATTATGCGTGCAATACCGGTACTGCGGGCAAAGGAAACGGCCCCCGGAGAGTGATCGCGCGTGGCGCTCTCACTGAGCCGATACGTGCCGTTCTCCCCGATAATGTCGAGGTGGACCAGACGCTGATGTAAGTCACGACGCAGGGTGCGTATCGATACACCAAACTCACGGGACAGCGTCTGAAGGGACAACGTTTCTCCGGCCATTAACCGGCTGATAATGACCGACAATCTGACGGCCAGCCGGTCATAGCGAGCCTCTTCATCGGGTCGTTGCATGGACGCTCCGTGTGAGATAAATAGGTTGATATTTCATGCGGTTATTATGCAGGAGGGGAGGGACACGTTATGTCCGTCCCCGTAAGGGCGGAAAAGAAAAAGTAAAATTCATCTTTCAGTAAACAGAAGAATTAACAAAGGGTTAGTGTCAGGTAGCTGAAATTACGACAGCATGCTGACACGCCCTGTCATCAGTCGTGCCGTAGCGAGTACGGTCAGCGGCTCAGGCTTTGTACAGGACCAGGTTGACCCTCGTTAACGTTACGGTGCACTGAAGATGTGTTCACATTGCGTGCAGCTGTATTCATCAAAGACGGTGCCGTCCAGCTGTTCTCCGGCCAGAGAGCCTGCCACCGCGCCCGCACAGGCGCCGGACAGAAAACCAATGAGCCCTCCGGCTATCGTACCGACCACGGGGATGACTGAACCAATCAGCGCACCGGCGGAGGCTCCTTCAAGCCCGGCAAGGCCTCCGGCTGTTGCGCCAATGACCCCTCCCGTCTTTTTACCCACATGGCGCAGTCGTATGTTTTGCGAACCGCAATTCGGACAATGCATTTCTTTCTCCCTTGTTACTGGCAATAAAAACCGCCTGAATAAACAGGCGGGCCGTGAATAAAAACGGCCCTGATACCGGAACAGGGAATGTGGCGATGGCAGTGCCGGAACGGGGGAGGCATGCACGCGGGTATTTTGCAGGGCAGTACACCGGGGAGAGGGAACAAGGGTAGCGGCAGGGCACCAGAACCCCGCTTGTTCTTATCGGACACATTAACCTCCATGAGTATAATAACAAAACGGCAGCGATAGTGGCTGCCGTTCTCATGGAAGTAATATAGGTCTGAGATTTTTTTGAATGCAGGTTTGTCTGCGTTTTCGATGCCGGGCTAATTCCCCGGTGTCATCATAACGGTATTATTCCCCGGAAAAGGTTTTCAGGTAGTGGGCGTTAATCAGTTTTTCGAGCATATCACTGATGCGAATATCGTGATGGGCAGCCAGTAAATCCAGCCGCATTTTGGTTTCATTCTTCAGGTAGGTGTTAAGGGCTTTTTTATCGGTACGTGACTGCCGCAGTTTTTGCTGGTTCCAGGCTTTGTTCAGATTCAGCAGAAATAGCCGTCTGGTATCCGGTGTATCATCCCATAAATCAATTGCACCACGCAGAGCAAGGCAGCGTTCAGAATGACTCAGTGGCGTAAACCAGGTGCTCAACCCCGGTGATGACAGACTGAATGAGAACCCACCAGTGGGGGCTGCTTTTTCCTCCTGTAGCGATTTAAGACTGTTCCATGCCCACAGTACCGCCTCTTCCTCATCAGGTAACCATTTTAGCGGGACGGGTTTACTGTAAATGTTTTTCCACTGGTCTTTGAGCCTGTCCATCACCTGACTCTTCAGGCGATTAACCGGTGGGGCAGGAATAATTATCCAGTCAAAGAAATTGAAGATAAGTTGCATTCTTTCCTGATGACTTGTCGGCGATTTATTTAGCTGAAGGAACTGATACCAGTTCTGACCGAAAGGAGCATCTCTTGATCGAGAAATGCCAAGCTGATAGTCACTCGCTTCACAGAGATAACCCCACATCCAGAATGCGGCCCGTTCATCGCATTCAAGCCAGTCAAAACGGTTAGCCGGTAAGATATTCTCGTCGCAGGCGGTATGCATTTCTTCCAGGAGTCTGTCTTGCTGTTCTTTATCAGGATAGTACTGATTGAGAAGATGATTAACTGCCTGATGGCAGCTGCCTGCATCCTGACGATTAACGCCTTCTGTTCTGATGTTTTTATTTATGCCTAACCAGTCAAGATAAAAACTGCAGATTCGGATGTCGCGGGTCTTTATCGGTGTTTGTTTGTGGTTGCGATCGTAAATAACCATATATTCATCCTAAATATAAACTACGATGTCGTGGTGTTTGTAGTTATACAGTAGCATGATGGTGGTTTTATCGTCACTAAAAAACACATCTGGTAGTCATCGTGAAGTTAGATGATGGTTTGATGTGGGTTTTTATGTCGTATTATCATGGTTATCCAGTGGTTGTTTTCACTGTTTTTCTTTGTTGTTCGCTCTTTTTACGGTCTTGGTGACTGCATCCTGGTTTGTAAAGCACCACTTTAACCTATTTTTCGTTCTTCTGTATGCCCTCGTTTTCACCTCATCATTGTGCCTGGTTCTCCTCAGGATGCATTTTCTGACGCAGGTATGGTCATCTGTTAATATTTTCATTTCGTTGCTCATAATCAGTATTAAGGCCTTCTATGGGCAGTTATGATGAGGGGATTATTCTGGTTTGTGTTATTTAAGATGAAGAGGTGTCTTATCTTCAGTTTATTGAAGAAGATAATTCCAGAGTGAGTGTTTAGGGTTCTTATTGCATGTGACGACTGTCTGGTGTTGCTTTGGCTGGTGTTACTATCAGGCTGAATATGTTGGATTGGTATTAATATAATAAAGAAGGGAGTTGCTAATCGGGGTTATTACTGAGTTGAGATTATCAGTAAACAATCATTGTTGAGGGTTATAAACTGTAAGTGCTCGTCAACAACGAGCGTTCGACAGAGTGAGATGATTTCCTGAGTATGTTATTACTTATTGCCCTGATGACTGCAGCAGTGAGTCGTTACTACAGATAAGATTACGTTAGTGGATAAGACTGAAGGAATTAAACTGTCAATGATGTGTTAAGGGGGTTATACGTCAGGAAAGTTATGCGTAAATGTTATACGACTGACGACAGTGCTGAGAGCGTGATAAATATCAGACAGAGAGTAAGCGAACGTTGAGTGGCGTAGTAAGTACGATCGCAATGCGTCGTGAGTATATTGGTATTATCCTGTCCCATTAAGGCTTGTTATAACGATTGCTAACCATTGTAGGTAATTCGTTACCCAATAACCACTGAATGGCCTGAAGCCATTCGTGTATGTATTTACCTCGACTTTACTCACGTCAGTGAAAGTGAGCTAAAGGGTATGGAGAGTGATTGCGAGAGAATGGTAAGCGTCATGGCGAGTTAGCGGGAGAATAGTCCATGTATAACCGTCAGCTGGATAACCGCGCTAAGCTGAATACAGAGCTGGAGATTAAGTGTGTATACTCAGAATCAGTATGTGGGGGCGCATTAAGCCTATGTTATTTAAACAGAGGGCGAATATTGTAATGCTGCATATCTCCGAACCTTTCTGTAAGCCCGTATAACCGCGTTTGAGTTAATATTGATGGTAGTCTGTGAATAAATAGGTTGCATCGCTCCTGATGCGTTACAGTGCGTTTTAGAAAGGGAGATAAACAGCCCGCTGGCTTACCAGAACGTTAATATCCGTTGATGCATTGTTTTCGGTAGATTGGGTAATGTAGCGCGAGTTTATCCAAAAAAGCAGACGTTAACGATGAAAGCAGACGTACAGTACGAGTTTCATCATTTTGGTATCCCGGTGCAGGACGGGGATACCGCAGGCAAGTTCAGTGCCAGCGCGGGAATGTATACCGCCGATAACCCTGGCAAGTTTCGGGTGCAGTGGCATCGCTTTACCGATGACTCACCTTTGCATCCGTTGCTGAAAACCGTTCCGCATGTGGCCTTTAAGGTCAGCAGTCTGGCTGAGGCGATTGTGGGCGAGACGGTTATCCTGGGGCCTTATGAACCCATCGATGATTACCGGGTGGCCGTTATTGATGACGGTGGTGTACCGGTTGAGCTGATTGAAACCACGCTCAGCGATGAAGAACTGTGGGCGCGTGCAGCGTCCGGTCAGGGGAGCCTGTATCGCAAGTAAGATGCTCTGGGGGGCATCAACGCTCGCGGTCATCAGGCTTTCGTTCAGACCGTTATTATGCAGAACATTTAGCACGGGTGCAGAGGCATCTCTGGCGGTGAGCCCGACAGGATCAGTACCCACGATGAAAAATGGGTAAGGATGGCGTCTCGCTTCACCAGGCTGCACTAAAGCCCTGTTCTTTCAGTCGATGACGGGTTCGTTTCACGTAAACTGCGTCAACGAGGTCATCGGGGGGCAAATCACGGGTGATATTACAAATCGTCGCCAGTGCAGCACCTGAGAGTTTAAACGTCCGTGGTAATCCGTAGTGGTCCCCGGTTTTTTGCATAGCAATGTTACCGAATAACGCTCTGAAGAAATCCGTCTGTGATGGTCTGCGGGCGTTGATAATCGCCTCTGTCGCTTCATCCCAGAATGTGACCTCCACCTCCTCCATCCCCAGTGAGCGAATGATCCCGGTAATGTCAGGTCAGTACTTGAGATCGAAACGATTAAATCGCTGCAATTCTGGCTTCAGATAAAACGGGTAATGACCGTTTCCCTCTCCGGCATCATCGATAAAATCCGTGAGTTTTAGCATACGGTCGCATCCAAAGTGGTCGTTCTCGCATAGCTCTGCGCGTCGTTCCAGCATTTCTGGCAGTTGCATGCTCATCTCGCTGATACTGTCATTCAGGACTACAAGCTCCTGATAATCAGCCCGCAGTGTTGCAAAACGCGCATCGGTGCCAAGGCTGCCGGCATGAATAATCTGCTCAGTCAGTATCCAGAACTGTTGCCTGGAGAGGCTACCGGACGCTATCTCTCTGTATACCGCCACCCTCTCGTCATGACGTTCAATAAGCCGATGAAAAACAGATCAGGTTGAAGGCCATATTGGGTTGGCGGAATACTGCCGGTCGTGAAGTTTCTCTTCCAGCAGCGCCAGTGCGATCGCCGGTGCTTCATCAACGCCAATAATTATTGTTACTCCCTCTGGTTCTCATCTGTTCATGACCATTGTTTACTGAAACCCTCCAGATGTTGGTAACGTGCAGACTGTTTTTTCACAGTCTTCGGGTCACCCTGCGCCAGAACCCGTCACTGTCGTTACGCTATTCCCCCTGAAAGAACAGATTACGGTCGTACTGTCGTGTGCTCACTAAACTCTGCCGGATCGGCACTATCCCAGTCATCGGTAACGTTATTCCAGTCACAACTGAGTACCTTGCTGTTTTCTGAACAGTAAGGTTGTGGGTCCGTCGCGTGTTTTACGCTGACAAGACGACTGATGGGGTTGCTGTGCTCTGACGTACATCCAGCCAGCAATAACACGCTGATAAGTAACATTCGATAGTGAGCCATCGGGCACCCTCCTGTGCATTCTGCAACGTAGTATGCAAAGGGTGTTTCAACAGCATGCCAACGATCCCGAACATTTCTGAATTCACCAGCCGTTGATGGAAATACGGGGGGGCCCGCTGAGAGTGAAAAGTATTTTTTAACGGCACCGGTAATGGTTATGAACACTGACCTACCGGAGTCCCTTTCAATGAGTTACACCTGCGACCCTTACTGGCAGCAACGCATCGCCGATACGTTTAACAATGCCCTGAACGCCTATACCCGTGTACTGGCCCTGCGCGTTGACCTCCGTTTGCCGGATACCCCCTCAGCCTCTGATGCTGCGGTTATCTCCCGCTTCACCGATGCCCTGAAAGCCCGCATTGCTGCCCTTCAGACGCGTCAGCGTCGTGAGGGTAAACGCGTCTGGCCGACCACGCTACGTTTTGTCTGGGCGCGGGAGTTTGGCGAAATCAAAGGGAAGAAACATTACCACGTGGTGCTGTTGCTGAATCGCGATACGTGGTGCGGACCGGGGGATTACAAGGACCCGGAAACTCTCGCAGGCATGATTAAACAGGCCTGGTGCAGCGCCCTGCAGGTGGATGCTGAAGCTCACGCTGTGCTGGCCCGCTTCCCGAAGAGCCCGGTGTCCTGGCTGACGCGCGGCAATACCACAGAGCTTCAACAGGCGCTGGCGCAGGCAGCCTATTTAGCCAAACTGGAGACCAAAGTCACTGGCGACAGTGAGCGTAACTTCGGCTGCAGCCGGGGCTGAGCGTACCCACTCGCACAAATTCTGCCGGCCTGATGCGATGGGCCGGTAATTTTTTACAGGCAATCCCTATCCTTTGAGGAGAACCGGCATGTCCAGAATTCAGTGACACCGGACGTCTCCCGACAACCATTCCTCAAAGGGAGATAAATACCATGACCACACTGAATACGAACAACGCTGGCACCACAACCGCCATGCTGCTTTGCGCAGACGACCCGCTTATCGACATGACGTTTATCACCACCTGCACCGGTATGACCGACAAGTGGTTCTATAAACTGATGAGTGAAGGCCTGTTCCCTAAACCCATCAAACTGGGGCGTAGCAGCCGCTGGCGTAAAAGTGAAGTGGAAACCTGGATGCAGCAGCGCATTGCGAATTCTCGTGGCGCCTGAGCAGAGGGCATATCTGAATGGAAAAACGACGCTGTACTCAACCACAGAACATCCCTGAACGCCGGACGTGTCCCCGTTGCCGGCGCCGGTACTGTGGTGCCAGACCTTGCCCTGTTTGTTTTCGTCCCTCCACAGTACTTGCGCAACCGTAACCTTTCTGTAGTCCGGGACCGGCTATCGCCGGTACCGACCCGCTAACGCTTAACTGACCCGCCATTCACATCCTGTTGTGCTGCCCGTACCGAGACGGCTGACGCCTGCGTGTTGTCTGGCGGTAAGGATCATCACCATGTATACAAAATCCTTTATCGCTCTCGACGGTAACGGTCGTCTGACGGGGCCCGAACGGCACAGCATTCCCCGTATGACCGCTATTGCTGCCACCTCTGCGGCCGTGCGCTGCACGACCACCCTGAATACCAGACCGAACGCCCGTGGTTTTAACACGAGGCAGCAACGCTTTCGGACAACGGAAGACCGCACTGCCCGTACGTGAAACCGAAAGCCGAAGAACTGAGGCTGGCAGGACATCTGCAGCGGGTTATCCCGGGTGCTACGCCCGTGGTGCGTAGAGCCGACTGGCACTGTAACGGCTGTAACAGCAATTACCACGGCGAACGCGACTGCCTCACCTGCCGAACGGGTGAGCACAGTCATGTGCTCGCTGATGCTGACAACCGGATAGCGGAGCTAGCGTTATGCGCATGCTGATGTGTTACCTGTCTAACGACTGGACCATGCACTGTGTGGCGTAGCCACAATGACGAGAGCTTGGAGCACTCAGTGAATCACTGATGTCCCTTTTTTGAAATCAATATTTACATAAAGTCGATTTTCCGGAGAAAAAAGCGTTGAGAGGTTGCTCATGATGAGGGAAATACCAAGCAAAAAATTCAGTGACTGCTGCAAGCATGCGGTGAAGACCTGGTCATTGGCATGAGGTTGTGCGGACAGTCAACGTCATTGCTGCCTAACACCGCGTTACCATAAACGCCGCCCTCATCGGTTTCCTATAACAACAAGGGAAAGATACCCATGATTTTTAACCGACACCAGCGCCTCATCATCATCACCACCACCACGCTCCTTGGCGCGCTATGTGCGTCGGGTGCCAATGCGCAGCCAGCACTTACCGAGGCTGCTCCCACGCCAGGGTTTAACACCTACATCCCACAGGATGTTCTGACACCGCCTACCATTCCAACCCGGATCGGCACGCTCAGCTTTGTCGACGGCGTACCGACCCAAGACACGGCCAACCTGGCGTTCGACAACCTCGATTTCCTGCGAGGTGTGGAGGTGTTCCTCAACCTGATGCCCGCCGCGAGTATTGAAGCGATCCGCCAGGGTAACGTCTCGCTTGGGGCTACCAAGAGCAACCAGGTCACTATCTACGACCAACTGGCGGACTCTAATCCACTGCTGTTGACCGCCAATACCGATACGGTCTACGCCTTTGCCATTCTTGATCTGGAAACCGACGGTCCAACGGTGGTGGAGGTACCGCCAGGCAGCGGGCCGGGAACGGTCAACGATGCATTCTTCCGCTTTGTTGTCGACATGGGGACTCCAGTCACCGGGTGCGGCAATGTCAATAAGTCGCGGTGTTGAATCGCGACGGGCTGTCTTGATGATTACCATTCCTTGGATAAAACCCTAGATCCCCTCCGTGGGATCGCCCGGGCTAAAGATGATCTGCCCAGCCTCACACTTTAAAAGCAATGCATTTTGCAACAATCGGATCCTGAATGGTGCGGGTATATAAGACAATCAGCCTTTTTCACAGATCAAACTTTCCGCTGACTCACTTGACATATCTGGCATTTTTCTTCCCGATTGTCCTGTTTGACACAATCATCAATAGGCAAGTTAGGTATTAAACGCGTATTAAGCAAAAAAATGACGCGGTAATGAATTAAACGGCGATTGAATATCAAATTTCAGTATGGCCAAGGTTGGTAACCTGTAGCTTTGTGTACAGGATAAAAACACGTGTTTCACTGCGATAGTATCTTGATGACCAATGCAAGGGGGATATATAAATTTTTCAGAATAAAACTGGGTACCCATCGGGTTTGTAATGTGGATTTCCTTAACTTTTCATGCAAAAAATATCGATTATTTTAAATTATAAATTTATTTAATGTTTTGGGGCTATAATAATGAAAGAAAGATTATATTTAACGAGAGAGGAAATGAGCAGGCTAGTCAGAACGGTATATGGGAGGACGAACGGCGTGAGGGATTATTGCATGCTACTGCTTTGCTACTTGCACGGCTTCAGAACCAGCGAACTGACGGGGTTAAAACTGGAGGACCTGGATTTATCGGCTGGGCGGTTATGCATCAGGCGTTTGAAAAATGGCTTCAGTACCGTTCACCCTATACACCCCCAGGCCAAAAACGCGTTAGCCTTGTGGTTGAATGTGCGCAGTAAGATGGAAGCCGTTCATGGCATGCCTTGGTTATTTATTTCCCGTAAGGGAGGGCGTATTTCCCGGCAACGCTTCTATATGTTATGCAGGGAATACGGGCGACTGGCTGGGCTGCCCTTTGAGGTCCACCCCCATATGTTGCGCCATGCCTGTGGATACGAGTTGGCTGAACAGGGCATGGACACGCGGCTGATACAAGACTATTTGGGGCACCGTAACATTCGCCATACGGTGCATTATACGGCAGGTAATGCAGCGCGCTTTGCCAGACTTTGGCAGGGCGAGGGGCTCTTTGAATCCGACAAAGACAGTGTCATGATCTAGCACATTAAGATCTTAATCGGTAACCTGATTTTATTTATAAGAAAAATAGCAGTGATTATTTTTTGTATTTAATTGTGAGTTTTTATATCAACGCCGTACGGGTGTATAATTAAAATAGCTAATATTTATCCTGAAAGGAAAAGAGGGGGCTCTGTGCAAGAAAGCTTGTTTTCATCAATAATGACAGGGATGTCTTATGCTACCACCTCTGGACTTTTTCTGTGAAAACTTATTCATCGACGGCGGTGTTGCGGGTAATGCGAAGGTTGTTGATATAGCGGTCTTGCAAGAACTTAGGTATCATTATATCCAATGAATTAATAAATTAATTTTACCTTTCCATTAAGTTGGTTGGGATATTTTTGATAGAGAACCCAGCAGAGAAAAGGCGACGACCATCAGATAATCGTCACTTGAGGCCATATTTGATAGCAAGGATTGTTGGTGATAGGTGCCTGTATTTTATTAATGGCATGCGGGCCCAAACAGGATCGATCTGGGGCCTGCTCCCTCTGTTTAGGCATGTGGGACAAATGCGTCTGGTGAGAAATACAACCCGAGCGTGACGACGGGTACTGTTTTCAACATGGATCTCGGCAAGATGTTAGATGAACCTTTGAGGCGTTTTTGTTTTTACCTGCAGGGGCAGAGGTCTATCCGCGAGGTCAATTCGGTGTAGCGGCTAAAAAGCGCCAGCAGCTTACTTTGGCTAAGTCGTGATTGCTCTGTTGTTGATTGCCATGGGGGCTCCATATTTTTGACAGAATGAAATACGGAGACACGGGCTATGTTTTGCATCCTTTCGTGGCGTGTATGTCATGCCTCCTCTCTGATTGCTCCCTAGATCCTGATTATTGAGATCTGCGCGTGAACTTCTAATGTATCCATCGGTGCCGGTGCGAGGGAAAAGCCCCCGCATCGGTATCATCAATTCCGCAACGACTCCTTCATGCTGCTACCGCCCTTAATCCTGCCGACTTCTCTCTGATTGTCTTGTCTGAAAGGGGCGTTGGTTGGTCGGGGTAATTGATTGAAAAATAACCTCCACTATTAACATTTAGAACCAAACTGACTACTCTTTTTTAACTATCTTTACCCGGAGCAAAGTCAGCAGAATGATTGAGTAGTTTTGTCCTTCACTCCGCCCCCATACGGGGCATTTGCTGTAATACCGCTCCCCATCCTCGTTCATCAAACTGAAGCTTATTGAGGCCTGATCCTTTTTGCTGTTCGGCGTGCGCATTCCTAATGTCACGCTAGCTGGATATTTATTTCGTAGAACAAACATCCCAACGACTTTTTTTCTGTGAAAACGATGTTTTGTATCCTTTTGCACCAGGAGATAACAAGAGTTGTCAAAATGGTTCTAATTGACTACTCGAAAAAAACGCCTTGGCTAAATGTAAAAAACGAGATGAGACGGATCCATGTAGCGGACGCGTCAGGAGAAACGGCATGAGAAAAACATTAAGTACGCTGGTTGTTGTTGGTACGGTCTGCATGGGGGGGACTGGTGCACAGGCGGCGGAACAACAGAATGTTAAGGCAGCAACACAGTCATTTTCTGTGAAGCTTGGGGCTACCCGGGTGATTTACGATCCGGATTCTGCCGGCAGCTCTCTTGAAGTCACTAACCCACAGGATTACCCCATCTTGGTGCAGTCCAAAGTGACCGGAGATGATAAGAAAACGGCGGCGAATTTCATTGTAACGCCACCCGTATTTCGTCTGGATGGGGGGCAGCAGAGCCGCCTGCGCATTGTGAGGGTAGCCGGGGAATATCCCCATGATCGGGAATCACTGAATTGGCTTTGTGTGACCGGTGTGCCGCCCAAGGCAGATGACGAATGGGCACAAGGAGAAGCTAACAAAAGCAAAAGTGTGTCCCTCAATATTCAGATGAGCATCAGCAGTTGCATCAAGCTGCTGGTTCGCCCTTCTTCTCTCAGTGGCGGCCCGGAAAAAGCTGGCGCGTCACTTACTTGGGTGCAGAAAGGCGACAAACTGGAAGTGAGCAATCCATCGCCTTATTACATGAGCCTGACGGAAGTGAAAGTGGGTAATGTAAAAGTGACCTCGGATTATGTTCCTCCGTTTGGTAAGGCAATGCTAACCGCACCCGGCGTGAAATTAGGTGAAAGTGCACAGTGGAAGGTGATCACTGACTACGGTGGGGCGAGCCAGGAATTTCAGGCGAAAATCCAGTAAGCGTACGTTTTGCTGGTCAGGGGATGATTGAAGATGAAATACACCCGGCTTGCACTGGCAATTGGCTTGGTGTGCCTATCGGGAAGAGCGTCAGCGAAGGAATGGACATTTGACGAGGGGGTGTTGGGTGGCTCTGTGGACGTTTCGGTCTTTAATGCCGGCGGCCAGATGCCTGGTACCTATCAAGTCGATATTTTGCTTAACGGCGAACGTGTGGACACCCGAGAGATAACGTTCAGTACGGTGAAAGATGCACAAGGGCATTCACGTTTGGCTCCCTGCTTATCAAGTGAGCAGTTGTCGCAATATGGGGTGAAAACCGATGATTATCCTGACCTGCTCGGGAAAGTCGGTGGCGACGATGCCGCAAAGCATGATGATAAGACCGGGGAATGCGTACATCTGGAAGCCATTCCGCAGGCAAAGGCGGAGTATAACTTCAATGAACAGCAGCTATTGCTGAGTATTCCACAGGTGGCACTTCGTCCCGCGCTCCGAGGGATAGCCCCCAGAGAACTCTGGGATGACGGGGTGCCGGCGTTATTGCTCAATTACAACGCCAACACCAGTAAGACAACGTATACCGGTGGCGATGATCAGAGCAGCTATGTGCAGCTTAATCCGGGGGCAAACCTCGGTGCATGGCGCCTGCGCAACCAGACCAACTGGCAACGGCAGAGTGACCAGCCAGGAAAATGGCAGACCCTGATGACCTACGCTGAACGTGGGTTGTATGAGAATAAAAGTCGCATAACGGTGGGGGAGCGTTTCACCCCGTCTGACATTTTCGACAGTGTGCCTTTTCGTGGGGTAATGCTGGGGACGGACAGCAGTATGGTGCCCTATTACCAGCGCGAGTTTGCGCCTGTGGTGCGGGGTATAGCTCGTACTCAGGCGCGAGTGGAGGTTAAACAAAACGGCTACACGGTCTACAGTGCTTCTGTGGCACCTGGTCCTTTTGCGCTGACGGATTTAAGTGTTCCGGGTAGCGGGGGAGATTTGGAGGTGACGGTCAGGGAGTCTGACGGACAGCAACAGGTCTTCACGGTTCCCTACCAGACTCCGGCCATTGCCGTGCGAGAGGGGTACCTGGATTACAATGTCATGATGGGCCAGTACCGCCCGGCAGAGTCAGGGACGGACAAGGTGCCGGTGGGGCAATTTACCCTGATGTATGGGCTGCCCTGGAACCTGACGGTCTACGGGGGCCTTCAGAGCGCAGAGCATTTTAATGCCACTGCGGTGGGATTGGGGATGTCACTGGGGGATTGGGGAAGCTTATCCCTGGATGCGATTGAGTCGCGAGGGGCTCGCCGCCGGGAGAAGATGGAAAAGGGAGGGACGTGGCGGGTACGTTATTCGAAGGAGTTTGATACCACCAACACGACCTTTACTTTGGCCAGCTATCAGTACGCCTCGTCCGGGTACTACAGCCTGTCAGATGTGCTTGACAGTTACGGGCATGATGCTTTTTCGGATGCACAATCTGGGTATTACGGTGACGATCGCCGTAAATCCACCACATCCATGACCGTAAGTCAGTCAATCGGCACAGTGGGCTCGCTAAGTATGAGTGGGCGCCGTGAGGATTACTGGAATAGGCCTGGCCATGAGGAAACCTATTCTCTGGGTTACTCCATAGGCTTTAAGCAGGTGACCGCGTCGCTGAACTGGTCCAGGAACAAGCATATCAGTGGAAACGGAGAGACCGGGATGGACAATCTGACCACACTGTCGTTGAGCTTTCCATTGGACCAGTGGCTTGGCGGGAATACGTATGCCAGCTATCAGTACACGGCGCCGTCGCACAATGCGGGAACGCATGATTTACAACTCAGCGGTCAGGGATTCGATCGCCAGCTTAACTGGAACCTGTCGCAATCGTATCAGGCTGGCGAGGAGAACCGCAGTAGTGATGCCAGCGCGGTCAACCTGAACTGGCAGGGGCGGTACGGGGTGCTGGGTGGGGGCTATCGTTACAGCCCTGATACCCGCCAGGTGAGCGGAAGTATCTCCGGCGGCATGCTGGCTTATGCGCACGGCATAACGCTGGGGCAACCCCTCAGCGACACGGTTGGTGTGATTGAAGCGCCAGGGGCTTCCGGTGTGGCGGTCAGTAACTGGCCCGGCGTGAAGACGGATTTTCGGGGCTACACCCCGATGTCCGGGTTATCTGCTTATCAGGAGAACACATTGAGCCTGGACCCGACATCACTGACAGGGGATGCGGAGGTTGAGCAGACCAGCGTCAAGGTTATTCCGACGCAAGGAGCCGTTATTCCGGCCCGCTTCCGGACCCGGGTTGGCGCGCGCGGGTTAATGACGCTAAGCCGGAAGGACGGCAGCGTCATCCCACTCGGGGCTGTTGTCGTGGTCAACGACGTGGCTGCCGGCATTATGGGGGATGATGGCCAGGTTTACCTGACCGGGCTACCTGATAAAGGCACGCTTTTCGTGAAGTGGGGAGGCAAACAGCAGTGTCAGGTGAGCTACGTCTTGCCGGCGGAGAAGGGGCCTGCCGGTATCTACGTCATGAAAGGAATGTGTGAATGACAGATGAAAAAAGGTGCCATGGCCATCATGTCTGGTGGGGAAGGGCAAACGTTGTTGCCCGGACAATAATGCTGTTATTTCTCTGGTGTGCCGGTATGACGTTGGGTATGGCGGCGGATGCGCCTCAAATGGTATTGAAGATGCGCCCTCAGATAAGCGGGATGATCAACAAGGATGTGGTGCTGGGTGAGGGGTATGTGGTTTTTCACAATACTCACACGGGTTTTCAGGTCTGGAGTGATGCGGTGAAAAGTACTGACCAGCCGCACCGCTATGAACTGGAAGGTAAAAATGGCAGCCACAATAAAATCCGTGTCCGGTTGGGCGGCGAGGGCTGGCAGCAGGACCAGGAAAACGGCAAGGGTATTTTGTTGTTAACCGGGGATGATGTGGTGAAGTTCATCCTTTACAGCGACGGTGAGCAGACTGCGATACCCGATGAGTATTCGGTGCAGATACACGGCGTGGCGTTGCTGCCCTAAATTTCATTCTGTGTAGTGATGATGGCATTCAATGGAGAGGAACATACAAATGAAAACGGTATTACGGATAAATAGTCAACGAAAAGTGAGTGCGTTGCTTAGGTACTTGATTGCAGGTGCTGGCATACTGTCGTCTGTGCCCGTGTTGGCCGAGGGGGCAATTTATGATGCCAAAATCTCGGACTTAACTATTACGGCCAGGGTAACTCCTACTTGTTCCATAACCCCGCATGTAGTGGCTATAGACCTTGTAGGTAAACAGATAAATAACCCCAATGCGGGGGGAGTTGATGTTGATTGTGGTGCCAGCTCCGAGGTTGCACTCGCCATCTCAAAAGACGGGGTTGTTTCGTACGACGTCACGGCTGTTGGAGTCCCACAAGCGGGCGCGGCAGGGCAACTCACCATTAAACTCGATCAGGCGAACGCAACGTCAACCACCATGACAGCTTCGAATAACTTCTCAGGCCACTCTAATATCAGCAAAATGCTGGTAAGCAATACTACTGGTAAAAGCACTTTCAATCTGCTTGCTTCAACAGATGTTAACGGGATAACCGCCGCTGGGGACTTTAAATACTCCCTGCTTGCAGCAGCTTGGATGGAGTAATGACGTCTCTCTTCGTGTTGACAATATTGTAGATGGATTGTAGGCGTTTGCTTTATTTCTTGGGTTGACATGAATAACACCTTTAATCCCCTTTGGGATGAAGTAGGCTACGGCAATTAACTATTTTTTAGCATGAATACATTTTAACTTCGGCACAGACTTAAAACATTCTTAAGTGTGATGGGAACTGTGTGTGAGTATTTTTGCGCCTGAAAGATATTATGAGTGAAATAACAGGAGGTGGGATATCTAAAAAAATAACAAACAGTACGTGATGTTTTAAATTCAATCCGTGCTTGCTTTTGAAATGAATAAGCAGCAAGCGTGAAAAAATATTAATCAGGAGTCTATGTGTGAATAATAAACTGAAACTTACGCTCGGGACGTTACCCGTGCTGTTATCGATGTTGATTACCCCGGCCCATGCCTCTCTGGGTAGGTCCTCTACGCATCAGCTTGATTTTGTGCTTCAATCATCAGCTCAGTCATGGGTGCAGGTGACCCCTGCTACCGGCCTGATTTCGGGGAAACAACTGAAAAACACAAAACTGGCGGAGGCTGTCATTAAGGGGGATGGGAAGGCGGGATATACAGACCTGGCGGTTAAGTGGGACACCAGTAATGGTGCAATCGACCCGCAAAAGCCTGCGGAATATGTACTTGCCAGTACAGATAATATGTCGCTTGACCCCATCGCCGTGGTGCTGGCTATAGACCCGAACGGCACAGCAGCCGCCACCAAAGGTGCCACGAGTTATGTTGGTGCTGTTGCAGCCCAAACAACAGACCTCACACTGTATGTGCTTATGAAATCTGATCAAGTTGTGTCACCCGGTACGTATCACGCCGCTCTCCAGGCTGCGGCTTATACCAACTAATAAGGTAATGAAATGAAAAAATTATTTATTGCGGTAGGTTTGATGGTAGTGACGGGTTCTTGTTTTGCAACAGCAGACTGGAAGGATGGTGATTCATCGTCCGTCGATGTCATATTTAGTGCGCCGGATACGATCACATTCACCCATCAAATAAGCAATTCGTTTAGTGTAGATAATAAATTTACCAAGTCTACCATGCTGGGTGCTATCACGGCCGAAAAGGCTACCAATGATGGAATGGGGATCCGTTTCAAATGGGCGACACCCAGCACTGCTGGCAAAACAAAAACTGCATTTAAACAGGAGGACGGCGGAGCCACCTTTGATGTAGAGCTGAAGGATACAGAGGGGCATCCACTCTCCGTTGCTGAAGATGGTGGTGATTGGCTTAAGGTGGATGGCAAAGCGAATGATTCGGTTGTGACTGTACAGATTTACCCGGCTGATGATGTAAAGGTAACGAAACCCGCAGGTACATACACTGCTGATATCCAGGCCGCAGTGTACTCTAACTAACGCTTAAGCCGACGGAGGTGGGAGGGTGGGGGGAAATGATAACACTGTCGCAAACGCTCAGGTACGGCTTGGGAGTCAGCGCGCTTCTGATGTCCTGTCTGGGGAGTGGACACGCCGGGGCCGCCATTTATGCGGCGACGGAAACGCCGTTAACGCTTACGACGACCAGCATAACTGAGCTGAACCTGTTGTGGGTTTCCGAAAGAGAGACCTTCGCTACTGCAACGTTAACGACGCGTCTGAAACTGGGCGAACTAAGGATTGATGTGGAGGTTGGGGGCGCAGCGGTTGCTGGAAATGATGTAGCCGTAAAGCTGGCTGAGGCGAACCAGGATGACGGGCCGGGGCTGGGCCATATGGCCACTGAAGAAGGGCCGACGGGGCAGCGCTTGAACGTGACTCTGGCCGAGGGAAGTGAAGGACATCCACTGACGTGCGATACCATTCTCGGGCTGTGTCCGCTTTCCGGCGAGGCAAATGAAAGGCATACGGTGAGTGTGTGGGCCGACAGCGGTCAGTCAGTCGCGGAGGGGCATTATCAGGCGATAATTGATGTGCTGATTTATACCTGACTGCATGAATAACACATCTGAATACGCAGTTCTGTAAACATAAAAAACAAGCGCAATGTTGAATGACATTATTGTGCGGGGAATTATCCGGTTGTATTTATTTTTTCAGTAAGTGGGTGGTATTTAATTGGTGTGATAAAAGTTAATCCCGTTTTATTAATGGCCGCATTAACGCACGCTTATTTAAAGCGGTGGGCGTAGCAGAATAATACAATCTATTTGCAAAGGTAGGGGTATGAGAAGGTATTTACAGTGCTCTCTGTTGGGTATGGTGGGCCTATTCACCTGTCTGGTCAGTGGCTGCCAGGCTCCAGGGCATTCAGCTCGGTCATCGGGGGGGATAAAAAACACGGCGATGTCGGGGCCTTACGTTCCAACGTCTCAGGTGGAAAACAAAAGTACTGCTGCCGGAATGGCGTCTACCCCGGAGGGCAGTGATGCCATCCTCACCTGCCAGCGCGACCTGGATTCACTTAAACGGGTAAACGAGAAAGCTTGGACGTCCCGTAAAGCTGACTTTGATGCCCTGGTGTCCGGGGTGTCGGTTTATGCCAGCGTTCGGGGAAATGTCAGCGGAAAGACGCGGGATACCCTCGATTCCCTTTATCGTTACAAGACCAATCAAATTTGCGCACAAATTGAGCGTGATGTGTTGGAGGGGCTGATTAGCCGCGGGGAGAACATCCGGTGAAATGGATCCGTTATGCACCGTTAACCGTCATGTTTGCGGTGACCCCTATTCTGGCTGAAACAGGCAACGTAGCCTCTGATAATCAGGCACTGCAGTCGCTGTCCGATATTCTGACCAGCGAAAGTGATGTGCCGGCACTCCTGGGTGTGGTGCCAGGGGCTGCGGACAATACTGCATCAGTGAAAAGCGAGAAGAAGGCCGTTGTTTCAGTGGCCGGACATCAACTGTCCGCGGTAGACAGAAGTCAGCTGATGACGCGGTTGAGGGCACAGCAGCTGCGTACGCAACAGTTGACGGCCACCATTGCCTCATTGAATGCGCGCCTCAAAACCATGGTGTCTGAGACAGCATTGAGCACGCAAAAGCACGCGTTTGAAGAAAGCCAGAAGCAGGTGAAGGCCCTTTCGGCGCAGTTGTCTGCTGCACAAAGGGCATGGCGGCGTATCCGCATCGGTCGAAAGGGTCCAGGAAAATATCCTGACCGGGCATTACCCGTTTGTCTGCCGGACGGATATTCAAGGCTACTACCGTCATATCGTTAAGGCCCGGCTCTGGCAGCAGGTCTGCCGGCATATCAGCGATACGCGACTGACAGGTCTTATCCGGCAATACCTCTGGTACAGCTGCGAAGAGGCGGGAGAGATATTTACCCCTCAGACGGGGATACCCAGAGGCTGTGCGCTGAGCCCTTTGTTTGGCGCATCACTCCTGTACCACGTGGATTGTGGGTTTAATGCGATTGAGGGTATCTGTTATGCGCGATACATGGATGACTTTCTGGTGCTGGCGAAGACACGGTGGCGGCTGCGTCAGTGTGTACGTCAGCTCAATACGTATTTTGAGATGCATGCTTTCCGGTGTCATCCGGACAAAACCTTTATTGGCCGGGTCAGCCGCGGCTTTGACTGGCTGGGTGTGGACTTTAATGAGTACGGGGCCACCGGGATATCAACACGTGCGAGAGAGCACCATCATGAGCGATGTCAGCGGCTTTATGAGCAAGCTTTGCGCCGGGGAATGGATAAAGATACCGCCCGGGCCAGAGTGCAGGACTACCGCAAGAGATGGTTACAGTGGGCAGGGGGCTTATTGAGAAACGCGGGGATATCTCCGGACGACCAGTCTGCCTGTCTTATATTGAAATAAAAAACGACTATCTGGGACCACTAACCACTACGTACGTCCCTGAGGATTCCAAATGCAAACGAAAGCTATCACTATTATGCTAATGCTCACCGCCGGACCTAGTGTCGCCGGAGTCTACTCGGGGGACCAGACGGTCACCGGAACTCTGATCGTCGGTGGTGCGGCTAGTTGCTCCGCGGCTATCGCCGAACAACCGCTCACCAACACAATAACCCGGAGCGCATTGACTAACGTTGGAACCCTGACCGTCACATGTCCCGGGGCCGCGTCCACCCTCGCTGGGCTCATCGCCGACGACGGGGCCGTGGTCGCAGGATTAACGTCTTCGAACGGTAACTCGTCTGCTGCCGGGGGCTACCTACAAATGCTACGGGCCGTCAACTCGACCAAGGATGTGTACTCCTTAGTTATACTACAGATCGATTCCTCCTCTGCCGACGCGAACTACCTCAAGACGGACCCCACCGACCTGTACTCCGGCCTACCACCAAACGTCCTGTCCGTGATCCACAAGAGCGGAGAGACCGGGAGCTACACCATAAACTTCTCTGCATCTTGCAATGGGACTCCTACGTGTCAATTAAACACCGGGTCGTACAGCTATCGGGTCAAAGTCTATGGATACTGGAGCTGACTAATAAGAAGGTAAACACATGCAACTAACAACGGGTATAAAAATTTTACTAGTCGCCCTCAACACGACCGCCATCATAGTGCCTTTCTCATTTGCTGGGGCGTACAGTGGTGGTGGCGACGTCCTCGCGCGATTAACCATCGGCGGGGAAGGTGCCGTGCCTAGCGTAACCGTGGGAGAAAACCTAGGATTGCACCCAGACAGCCGCACCGACACCGTTGCCTTTACTCTCACTACTCTGGATGGCGGCACCCGGCAAGGGGTAAAGATAACCAGGGTATGTCCTCCCGGTGGCTGCGCCGTGACCGCGACATGGTCCCTGAAACTGTCGGCGGCTAACACGCAAACGGACGACGACGGCTACACTTTCGCAGAAACAGGGCCGACTACCTATAAGGCGCTCTTACAGACACCCGGTCCTATCGAACCCGGGGTGTACACGGTAAAGGTTGAAACTGTATGGATCTACTAAAAAAAGTAATCTGTGCCGGTCTAATACTGTCCACTCAAATTCGCGTTCCTCCTTGCCTGGCAGGCCATGGGGCACCCAACACGCAGGATGTGTTCGTGGCTGTGGCTAACGAGGGGGCATGCACCATAAGCACGACGCGGGGCGGATTCACCATTACCGCGCCGTTCCCTGCCCAGGCCGGCGGCTCGGCTGAAATCGGCGTCATTACGGTGGCCTGCACCGTTCCTGGCAAAACCTACGCCGCCATCAGTAGCGGCAACAGCGGACCTTGGGACACCACTGCCACGCTGACAGGCACAAGTGGAGGGAGTGTGCACGCCGAAATCGGAAAGCGTACACAGGCCGGTACGATAACTGCCCCCACTGTCATGCCTTGGGCAGGCCCGGTAACCAAAATGGTCGGCAACGATAAAGGCGAGTACGACCTTCAGCTAACCTACAATGGCACGAACCCCGACAGCTGGACTCTGTACGTGTTAGCCGGACGGTGGGCGGATTAGTCGCAGACCCGCACCTAGCAGCCACCGTGATCGGTGCGTGTCGGGGCTCGACCTGGCGACAATAGTGACGACAGAGGTAGGACCAGATATCCGGCCACGCAATATCCGGAGCATCCTCCGGGTCAACACGACCCAGCAGTACGCTGTAGTGCCCCAGGCTTCTAGCTGGGCTTTTTCTTCGTCGGTGGCCATGTTGTGCTTCACGGGCAGTTCCAGCGGCTTCATCGCTGCGTAGGCTTCCTCAAGCAGCCGCGCTTTACATGACGCCATACCCTGCCGGGTTTCCTCTACCGTTGGCAGCGGTATATCTACCCAGGCGGGTTGCTTACCGTTGCTGCCACGCATCTTGCCTTTCGGCGGTTGGCCGGTGAAAGTGGTGTAATCCGCATCCGTGACGGCCACTAAATGCATATTCGCATGGTGATCGATCGCCAATTCGCACCGTAGTCGATCATGATTTTCACCGGTTTTCAAGGTACTTGTCGCCTGTTGTAATAAAATTACGTCATGCCGCCTCCTTTTCCGGGTTAAGGTAAATCTCCGCAATATAGTCCCAGTTTCGTAGCTGTTTACCCCATCGTTCTGGATGCTGTTGGTGGGCTAGCCTGTAAACAGACTTTCTGGCTGCCAGTATTCTCACATCGAGACCCCGATGGCGTTCATCAGGCGTGACGTATTTGATCCCGCTGTGCCTGTGTTCAACGTTGTACCAGTTTGTGAAACGGTTTACCCATGCCCGTGCGTCATCTATTGTGTGAAAGCCGTTCTCTGGCCACCAAGGACAATATTTGAGTGTGCGAAACAACGATTCAGAATACGGATTATCATTGCTGACCCGGGGTCGAGAGTAAGAACTCAGTACACCAAGGGCATACATTTTTGCCAGCAACGTAAAGCTGCGCATTGGGCTTCCGTTGTCAGAATGAAGCACTAGGTTACTGGATGAACATTTTTCGTTCCACACAGCCCGTTGTAGTAGTTCTGCTGCATGTTCCCCGGTTTCACTGCTGAATACCTCTGCGGCGATAATTGTACGGCTATAAATATCCATGATCAAATAGAGGTAAAAGTGCTGACCTCTGACCCAGGACGGTAAGTAACTGATATCCCAACTCCAGACCTGGTTCGGTGCAACCGCCTTAAGCACGTCAGGACGTTTATACTGGCATTCCCGTGATCTCCTCGTCAGTTGACTGGCTGATTTTAATACGCGATAGACGGTTGATTCAGAAGCAATATAAACGCCTTTATCCGCCAGCATCGGCACGATCACATTTGGAGGCAAAGAGGCAAACTCCGGAGAGTTGCATAGCGCCAAAATTTGCTGCCTTTCTGTTTCCGATAATTTATTTCGGGGGACCCGCTCTGTCGCACCGGGTCTTCTGTCTGCACTGATCACTTCACCATCAATCCAGCGCTGCAGCGTTCGGTTCGAAATCCCGATACACTGACAGGCCTGAATCTTACGGGCGCCGTGAGCGACAGCTTCACGGACAAGAGAAATAATTTTCTGCCGCTCCGGAAGAGGTGTCAGCCTTCCTCGCTGTTGTCCCAGAGGGCATTGAACTTTTCCCGCAGAATCAAAAGCGCGGCAGCTTCTGCCAGGGCTTTATCCTTGCGGGCCAGCTCTTTCTCCAGTTCACGCAACCGGCTTCTGATATTACGTAACTCTTTGTCTGCGCGACGATTTTCCGTTAGCTTCATTTCATGAGCTTTGATCGAAATAATCCGCCACTCTTTAACCTGCTCAACAAAAAGCCCCTGGCGGCGACAATAATCAGCAAGCTCCATTTCTGACAATGAAGCTGTTTCAAGAACAACCGAAAAGCGACGCTCAGGAGTCCATTCATCACCATCCACAAAGGAAATCCTTTCATTTTTTGGCAATAAACCTTGTGCTACCAGTTCAAGTCACCATTTTGCAATAACGGAAGAACTCAGAGCCAGTTTTTGTGCAATGTGTCTTACAGACCAGCTATAGGGCGGCTGGAGCCACGTCACTCCCTTTTCTTTCACATCAATTGGTACAGCATGTGCAGGCATAGTTATTCTCCTTCAAAAAAGTAAGCGACAACTATTCTGACATAGGGGGTTATTAGGCGATCTCTCTGAGTGGTAATACACAATGTGAAAATTCAATGCTAACTTGAGAGTAAAAACCAATGATTATTTGATGAAATAATTAGCGTTTTTATGGTTTCCTTCTTCTATTGTATTTCAGTAGTAAAACAGGGGTGTTGATGTCGGTTTGGTAATATAACTATATAGAAGCGTGCTAATGTAAACTGATTGGAGTATCAATAGAATGCATTAAGAAAGTGTTATTGTAAACCGTTAATATAACGTTATAGCAATGACATTGTAATCACGTAAGATCTCAGTATACCTCTACGTATTGAATGCAACTCAGGACAACACCCATCGTTATGCACACTCTGTGTAACTAAAGTTACTACAGGGTATATCTGTAAATCTATTACCCTGTACACCTTTCCCCTTCCCGGTATTTTATTACTCCAGCCTTGTATCTTATTGAACGACTCACTTAAGGACATTGCTCATGAGTATTCATACACACAGCCATTACCCATTGAATCGAAACTATGTTAAACGTATTCAGGATACCCTCAGTAAATCACTTAATGAATATTCCCGGGTACTGGTATTACGAGTGGATTTACGCTTGCCTGAGTTCGATACTGATTCGTATAACTCAGACTCATCATTAATCACCCGATTCATTGTGTCTCTGAAAGCACAGCTTGAAGCGGATTTATTGAAAAGACAGAATGCAGGTAAACGCATCCATCCCTGTCGGGTTCGTCATATCTGGGCTCGTGAGTTCAGTCGCACAGATAAAAAACATTATCACGTGGTGTTACTCCTCAATCGTGAGGCTTATCCGTATCCGGGGAATTACCGGTCGGTGAACGGTGAGTATTCGCATAACCTGGCGTTGATGATTATGGAAGCCTGGGTACGTACGCTGGGGTTGAATCATCAGCAGTATTATTCTCTGGTGGAGTTTCCGGATAACTGTTATTACCACCTCAGTAAAAACAGCAATGACTATACCACGCAGTACGCAGCGGTTACAGCGCGTATTAATTATCTGGCTAAAGTTTACAGCAAAGACTATTCAGACGGTCAGCGTAGTTTCGGGTGTAGTCAGTACTGATTGGCCCGGTCAGTATTTTTTTACTGTCAGGGGATATGTTATGACAGAGTGCCAGGATAACGATAAATCAGTACATCCCGGTGCTCCTGTCTTCCATTCCCTTAAGACAGAGACACTCGTCATGACAATGCTGAATAATACTACAGGCCTGCTGAACGACAAAATGGTCGATATGGTCTTTATCACGGAGTTCACCGGGCTGAGTGATAAATGGTTTTATAAACTGATTTCACTGGGTGAGTTTCCTAAACCGATTAAACTCGGGCGTAGTTCCCGCTGGTTACAGAGCGAAGTGGAATCCTGGCTGCGCCAGCGCATTGCTGATTCCCGTGGCACCTGAGAGGGAGGGATAACTGAATGGAAAAACGACGCCGTACTCAGGCATGGAAAATCCCGCCACGGTGGACATGCCCCCGCTGCCGGCGACGGTACTGTGGTATTAAACCCTGTCCCGTTTGTTTTCGTCCCTCCGGCACTCCTGCGCAAGCTTAACCTTTCTGTATTCCGGGGCCGGCCACTGCCGTCACCGACCCGCTGACACAAAACTAAACCGCCATTCTCACCCTGCCACGCTGCCCGTACCGGGACGGCTGACGCCTGCGTGTCGTCTGGCGGCAGGGAGCATCACCATGTTTGCAAAATCCTTTATGGCCCTTGACGGTAATGGTCGTCTGACCGGTGCCAGAACCGCACAACAGTACCCGTATGACCGCTATACCTGCCACCTGTGCGACAGTGCACTGCGATATCACCCTGAATACTGGACTGAACGTCCGTGGTTTGAACACCAGGCGGCCATGCTGACAGATAACGGAAGGCAGCACTGCCCGTACGTGAAACCGGAAGCCGGAGAGCTGAGGCTGGCAGAGCGTCTGCAGCGGGTTATCCCGGGTGCCCCGCCCGTGGTGCGCAGGGGAGACTGGCACTGTCAGGGTTGTGACAGCGAGTACCACGGCGAACGCTACTGCCTGACCTGCCATACCGGTGAATACAGCCGTGAGCGCACTGGCGAAGATGACCATTCTGCAGAGGTGACGGCATGCGCATGCTGAAGTGTTACCTGGCAAATGACCGTGAAGGCCACTTCGCGACAGCCGTGGAGGCGATGAGTAAGCCGGGGCAGATATGGAGCTGCGCGTCCTGTGGCTGTCGTCTGATACCGCATGCCGGTATGCACGAAGAGCCGTGGTTTGAGCATGACCAGCAGACCGTATCCCGTCATGTGCTGATGGCCTGCGCCCATCTTGACCCGGAGGTGAAGGCCGAAGCCCGGCACAACAAGCTGCGCAGTATTATCCGCGGGCTGGCGGCACCCGTGATGTCGCTTGCCTGGTACTGCGTATGGTGTGGCGACCATTATCAGGGCGTGAAGTATTGCCCCCCGGTGCCTGACCGGTATCTACAGCATCGAAGAGGCGAACTGGCAGAGGAATTACTGCTGCAACACGCTTCCGGGATAAGTCCTGTTTCCCTCCTTTTGCACCAGAAATTTAGCGTGTAACCTGAATCAACAAACGAGAACCCTCATCGTGAATCATTCTGTTTCTGAAATTACCGGGGCTGACTGCTGCTCCCCGGCCACCATTCGTATGTTTCTACAACAGGCCGTTGACCATTACCCGCGACTGGTGGCGTTCAGCTTTACGCTGACGTTGCCGTACCGCAAGAGCATGACCGATTACCGTGCGCTTATCCTGCGTTTTCATACCGAAGTCTGGCAACAGATTGGCAAATATTCGTGGCAACGCCAGCAGGAGCGGCGGAGTTCACCACCGACGCTGTTACGCTGGATATGGGAGGCGGCCAGTGCACCAGAATGCAAAATGGTGCTGCTGCTCAACCGTGATACGCTGGGGAGAGTCCACGATGAAAGTGCTCAGCAGGGGATTAGCGAGATGCTCATTGATGCATGGATAGCGGTAACTGGCGCAAATCGTAAAGACGTAACGAATATAACGCCAGTCATCCTGAACCGCGTTGCCCGGGGCGTCTTCACAACGCCCTTTAACCAGTTTACCGCGCAGGTTAAGGCAATGACAGTACCCGTCACTCTCGCCCGGACGAGCGTTATTTGCGCCTGAGCGTGCAGTCTGACGATGAGGAAAAATATCACTCTTCGGCGCTGATGTTATCCCCCGGCCTTCAGCCCTTTTCCGCGCTACGTGCTGCCGATATAATCCCCGTCATGAATAAAAAGAATCTCACTGCACTACCTCCCGAAGAATCACTGGCCGACCTGGCGCATTTTGCCTGGTGTGCGCTGGTGGGTTTACGTCTGGCCCAGCAGGACGGTCAGGCGCTGTCGCCGCTGACTGTCCATACCTTCCTGGTGCGCTGGCTCGCTGATGCGCAAAAACAACGCCGCTTTCCCCGGTCTGTGGCGACAGATATTGACAGCCTGCTGCGCCTCGGGCGACAGAAAGGCTCCGCAGCCGGGTTGCTCAAGCGGCTGGAACATCTCTGGCCGTCCTGCACAGAGCCGGTGACGAAACAGTCTGATCTGTTCCGGTTGACGCATGCCATTGAGTATCTGCGGTCACAGGGCTGGGTCAATGCAGTTGTCACCAACGATGAATGGGAGCCTGCGTCCCTGTATGCCGAATATATGGACGTATCCGCGCTGCTGGTGAGAAAATCCGAACTGCAGCGGCATTTTACCGATAAAGGTCAGCAGTCAGCGTCGGTTGACTTTATTGTGGTCGGAGACAGTGGCGTTGTAGGCGATGTGCTTGATGCGCGGGAACTGCGTTATGCGATCCGCGAGCAACACGCCGGGTGGTGTTTGTTATCGTTACGGTCATCGGCAGAAATGTGCCCTGCGGTAACGCCGCCGAAGAGCAGATGATATTACGTTGACCTAAAGGAAAAATGACCGTGGGGCAAATTGATTATCAAATCGAAAATACCCGTTCTCATGCGATGACGAAACATCCCGGCCCATGCAGTAGTGGGCCGACGTACTGGAAGAATACATCCTGTTGAGAGCCGGTGCAGGAGAACATCTGCGTATTGCCAGCTACGTTGATTAGGTGATTCTGCTGCCTTTTCGTTTAACGAACGGCCGCGCAGCCAGAAAAACGTTATCTTTAATGGTGAATGCTATGACTCAGCACGGAGCCTGAAAGCCGACCTGAGTGCGACACCAGCCAGGGGAGATGCATGGCAGTGGCATCAGCGCATATCCGCACGGTTATCTGTCACCATTTCGTCCTCTGGGGCTCCTGCCCGATTGAGAGCAACACGTACGGGCGGCATGGTTCAAAAAAGAGAGGGGCCAGGCTGGAAGACGGCATTCTGCTTCAGCGGATGTCTCCTGTCAGGCCTCATTGCTCAGGGCGCCCGTTTCCCGGGTGGGGCGCAGTACCAGAAAAATACCGGCCAGAAAAGGGAGCACCATCAGTGCAGACAGGGGCGAGATGGCCTGTCCGTTAAGCATGTCGTCGAGGGAAAGAGCAATCAGCGGGAAGATAAAATAGACCATCGAGGCCCGAAACGGTGACACCCTCTTTTGTAGCTGAAAATAGGCCATGATACCCAGAATGCCGGCGACCACCCCCAGATAGATGACAGCGGCCATGGCACGGGGATCGACCTGTACCAGGTGCACGGGGGTCCGTATGAGACCCAAAATCAATAAAATGAACGCAGCCCCCAGGCAGGGAAGCGCATTGCTGGTGAGGACCGATATCCCGCTGCAGTGTTTTTTGCACAACACGTACATAACGGCATGACAGCCCACGGCCAGCAGGATGGCCACCACCCCTGTCCAGCTCTGGATTTCGGCGGTTCCGCTTTCACGGATAATAATCGTGCCCAGCGCCATCATAACGATAACCGTGCCGAAAAGTTGTAAGCGGGAAACGCCCTGCCGGGTCAGCAGCCAGGAGACAGATAATACCGCCACGGGCATCACGGCAAAGAGCAGGGACGCCATGCCGGAGGAGACCGTTTCTTCTGCGTAAATCATCAACGAGAAAGGCAGTGAAAAGTAAAAGAGGGCAAGACCGAACTGAAAAAGCCGTTTTCCTGCCGGGAACAGCAGGGGATGCCCGCCTGCTCTGGCAAGCCCAATCAGTACCGGTGATGCGAGCAAAAAGCGCAGGCCGGTTGCCAGCACTGGCGTAAACGAGGTCAGTGCGATTTTCATCGCCATCCAGGTGGTACCCCAGGTGACAGAAACCGCCAGAAACAATGCTGCAGTGACAAGTGAACCCGAACGTGAAAATCCCTTCATATTTTTTTCTTCCCTTAATGTAGTGATTCATAACCTGAGTGCTGACGGCTCAAAAAAAAGCCCGCAAGGAGTGAGCGGGCAAAACGCGATGTCTGGTACCGCGTAACAGGTGGCTTGGCCGCCTGTATGAGTCATTATGACTCTCGTCACGACTTTTCATCCTGTCAAATCCGGTGGCATGTCCTTTAACAGCAGCGTGCGTAATCACACTATTTTTTAAGACTTCTCCTGTTGTCGGTGTTCATGAATCATATCCACAGTAGATACGGGCTTGAGCCCGACGGCCCGGGCGTGAATAATGCCCGGGTGCGGTATTGCCGCACGTCAATATTTCTGGAGAACCTATAAATGACCAAACAAAGACGTTACCTGACGCAGGGCGAAGTGGAGCAGTTGCTTGAAGCCGCAAAAGCCGGGAGTTCACCGGAGCGGGACTACTGCCTGATACTGATGAGCTTTGTGCACGGGTTTCGGGTGAGCGAGGCGCGCCATCTGACGCTGTCAGATATCGACATGCAGGAGGGCTGCCTGTACATCCACCGTCTCAAGCAGGGGTTCAGTACCACCCATCCGCTGCTCGCCAAAGAGATGAAAGCCCTGAAGGCCTGGCTGAAGGTCCGCAGGACCCTCAGGGGAGCTGATACCGACTGGCTGTTCCTGTCAAAACGGGGCGGACCGCTGAGTCGTCAGCGCATCTACCAGCTCATTCAGAACCTGGGTGAAGCGGCGGGAATTTCGGTATGTTCGCATCCGCACATGCTGCGACATGCGTGCGGATTTGCGTTAGCGGACCGCGGGGTGGACACAAGGCTGATTCAGGACTACCTGGGACACCGCAACATCAGGCATACCGTGCGTTACACGGCCAGTAATGCAGGTAGGTTTGAGGGGGTGTGGAGGTTAAAAAATAAGCAGAAAAAGTTACACTTAGGACCAAACTGTTACTTAATATAGATGAGGCCAAATTTTCCTCAACAAAAAAATTAAGAATTTTCCCATCAAATTATTTCCATGTGTAAAACAACGACATACACCACACCCGTTGCACTCCTGTTATCCTGATATTTCAGCAGGTTAATCACTTTGTCATGTAACCGTAAAAGTTCACTCCTCCCCGATTACTGTCTTCTCTGCATTTTGCTCGATACCGAAAGTCTTTTCTCCTGAACTCAATGTAAATGTTGGCGCGAGTTCCTGCTTGTTCGCTGTTAACTGGTGATTACCACTGACGCACTCGATAAGGAGTCAAAATGGTCCTAAATGTCTCCTTTTCAGTGCGAGATACAGACAGCGACCAGCGATAAAAATGCCCGTCAGGTGCGGGCGCAACTAAACACCAATAAGAGAAGCACGTATGAAAAACAACGTAATAAAACTGGGTCTACTGGCAATGATGGTGATGGGTGGAATGAATGCAGCTCATGCTGGTAACGAACTCACTGTGTCCGGACAGGTTCTGAATGTTACCTGTGATATTTCTGTTCCGCCGACCCTCAATTCGGGGGTGCTGAAAGCCAAACCTGCTGATATCGATACTGCAGGAAAACTGTTCAAATCAGAAAGCGTGAAAGTCACTCTTTCTGGCTGCCAGGGGGCGGCGGAAGCATCTTCTCAGGGGCACATTCGTATCTCTGGCCCCGTATCAGGAATGGGTGACACGTACTTTAACTCGGAAACCACTTCGCCTGTGGCAATCGGTGTTACTGCTGACGCTACCGGTGCAGGTGCTTTGCTTGCGAACCGGAGCACCAGAGATATCGGCAACAAAAATGATGCCCCCGCCACCCTGAACAATACAGAATACGACTACAGCGTCGGCCTGGCATCTGCTAGTGCCACGCCAGCACCAGGTATTGCGAATGCCGTTCTGAAGTTTGAATTTTCCTATAACTAATTCCTGATGTAAGGACGCTTCAGGGTGTGAACTCACCCTGGTGGCAGGGAGGCCACATTCATCAGGGGGATTACAGGCTGAGGTTATATGAAAAAACACATTTTTTTTGCCTTGCTGATGATGCTTGCTGGCACTCAGGTGGCAAGGGCCGGAGTGCAGCTGGGGGCTACGCGGGTCATTTATCCGGAGCAGGAAAAAAGCGTCAGTGTCAGCGTTATGAATGGCAGTGGCGACAAGCCTTACCTGGTGCAGGCCTCAGTGAAGGATATGGATTTAAAAAGAAGCGATGCGTTTGAGGTTCTTCCTCCGTTGTTCAGGCTGGAGACGAAAGGGAACTATGAATTGCGCATTATTAAAACAGCCACGCTGCTCCCGAAAGACAGGGAAAGCTTGAACTGGTTATCTGTACAGGGGATAGCCTCCAGCGACGGTGTGGCAACTGTGCCCGGGAGTGCCTCGCCTTTGACGGCACAGGGTAATGTGTCAATGGGGGTGGGGCTGAATATCAAGCTGATTTACCGTCCTTCAGGGCTGGCAATGGGCTGGCGTGACGGCATGGCCGCCCTGAAAGTCACCCGGACTTCTCGCGGACTTCACTTAACGAACCCTTCACCGTACTACATGAGTTTTGTGTCGGTAGAGGCGGGAACAAAGAAAGTGATGGGAAGTGATGCGCGCAAGCGTGAGTTGATGCTGGCTCCGTTTGCAAGTGAAGACATTGATGTTGACGGAGTCAGTCCGGAGGCAAAAGTCAAATGGCGCGTGCTGAACGACTATGGCGCAGTGGACACCTTTACAGGGACAGCATCATGAAGCGCAGGGTGGCGGGTATCGCCGGAATGGCTACCCTGCTTTTTGCGCAGGCCTGTCTGGCAGAGGACCGGCCGGGCGGCTCGGTGAATCTGGACCTGAGTCTGGTGGTGGAGCAGGAAACCTGTGAAATGTCGCTGATGACGCCGGACACCATGAATTTTGTGCCACTCAGGGCATCGGATTTAAAGGAGGCGGGAGTGATAGCGCGGGTTGCCGCAAAAACCATTTCCCTGAACCTGTCGGGCTGCGAAAACTCAGCCATTAGCGGTCAGACGCCTGCCATCCAGATATCAGGCAATACGCCAGTCTCCGGGGAGGAGACCCTGTTCAGGGATGACAGCTCAACATCGGAAGGCGCCATCGGTTTCAGGGTGCGCTATCAGCCTGATACGGGCGCTCCGGGAGATGCACTGAAAAATCAACAGATGGTGGACCTGGCAGGCAGCGGTCAGGCGGTCAGTAACGGCATGCAGAATTTCCTGGTGGATATGCAGTATGCAGGTGGGGCATATACCTCCGGGAGTATCAGGGCCACTCTTCGCTTCACCTTTATGTATCACTGAGCGGACAAAGGAAGACGGCATGATGCACAAAAAAAAACGGCAGGGGCAGTGTGCGGGACTCTTTGCTGTGCTGCTCTGTGTCGTGGGTAGCCTTAACGCTCTGGCCGCGAGGCCGGATGGTGTCACGCTGAGCCGGACGCGTATTATTCTGGGTGATGACAGACGTGCAGCTCCGCTTGGAATACGGAATTCAGCCACGCATCCCTGGCTGGTTCAGGTGCGGGTACTGACCGCAGACGGGCAGGATGCACCTCTGCTTATTGTGCTGCCGCCATTGCTCCGGCTTGAGGCGGGCTCCTCAGCTCAGGTGCGTATTATGGCAGTGGGGGACCTCAGCGTTTTGCCTTCTGACCGTGAAAGTGTGTGGTATGTCCATGCCCTGATGGTGCCTCCCTCTCTGTCATCTGATGCTGAGGATACGGTGTCCTTTCGGGTAGGGATGGAAAGTATCATCAAGCTGTTCTGGCGACCGTCCGTACTGCGGGAGCCTGATGATAAGGTCTTCCGGCAGGTCCGGTTTTCAGTGCGCGGGGAGAAAATCCGGGCCTGTAACCTGACTGGATATTATCTCTCCCTGGGCTCGCTTGCGTTTAATGGTGTGCGTGTGGATCTCAACCGACAGCCTTCCATGCTGACTCCGTTCGGGTGTGAAGACTTTGCTGGCACGGGAAAGAAAGTGAGCTGGTCGATGATTAATGATTTTGGCGGAAACAGTAACGTATTTGAGGGCGACATTCAGTAACGTGTGGTCGGGAAAATACAGGGTGTCTGCTTTTTCTATGTAAAAAACGAGTGAAATAATAATCGCCATTTACCTTGTCAGGTGCGTTATTTAATGTGCATGAAAAATAAATAACAGAACAGCTTGATTAGACTGCGTGTAAAGACATTTATACGCAGTGTTCAGTCAACGAAATAATAAGCACCAGATATCACTGAATGACAGTGCGGGACCCGCCTGTCCTGGTGGGTGGTGTCTGCTATCGGCTCTGGAGGTCATGATGAATAAGAAACAAGGACGACCGCAGCATCCCGTCGGTGAAGAGCGAGCCGTCCGGTATGTCTGCCTTGTGTTATTTACACTCATTGTTTTTTTGGGGGGGGGAGGACCTGAGCGGGTTTTTTCTGCTCCTGTTGATAATATTTTACAGGGTAATTTTGCGAAGCAGAATACCCACGTAGTCAGTAAGTCAGGGAATGGCGATAAATCAATAAGTGAAAAGTTAAGCTCGTCTGAAAATAAATCCCTCGTGCGCGAAAATAGTGGGGAAATAAATAAAAACAGTCAGGATGTCAGTAAAAGTGGCCTGACATTTTATCCGATGCTGATGAATTATTCGCAGAAAGACAGTAAAGGCGGCATCGTGGTGAATGTGGTCAATCCGTCCGCATCCAGTTATCTGCTGCAGGGAAATATCAATGCGTTCGATCCGGCAACGGGGCGCGCGAGCACAGCACCAGGGGCTGGCAACATACCGCCTTTCGTTATTCTGCCCCCGCTGTCACGGCTTGAAGCCAGCGGACGGACTGCCCTGCGTGTGCGTCAGGTCGGGAGTGGTCTGCCATCCGATCGTGAATCGGCTGCGGTGGTCTCCGTTCTGGCTGTTCCGCCGCAGAACGTCACCGATGAGGGCGAAAAAAGTAAACAGGCAGGAAAGAAGGGCGACGGTTCACAGATACAGATCGCTTTGCGTATGAACATGTTGCTGTTCTGGCGACCGGAGACGGTGCCAGAACCGACGCCTGGTCAGGTGGCGAAAGCTCTGACGTTTCGCGCGCACGGCAACAATCTCGAGGTGAATAATCCCACGCCTTACTTCGTTCACTTTGCTGCGCTGAGTGTGGGGGGGGAGCGTATTCCAGATAGCGTCCGTGCAGCCTGGGTTTCGCCCTTGTCATCACACACATTTTCACTGGCCCGTACTATCAGCGGTCCCCTTACCTGGACGTTAACAGGAGATAAAGATGAACACCAGACGGGTCTCTAACCCGATGTCCGGAGCAGAGCGAGGGCTGATGCTCACGCTCACCCCGCTGTCAGTGGCGGTGCTGTGCGCGCTGGGACTGATATCGGCACCGGCTTTCGCCCGTGAATACTTTGACCCGAGCTTCCTCAGTGGCGCCCAGAAGGACGTTGACCTGTCTGCCTTTGAAAATAAGGGGTATGTAGCGCCCGGGCGATACCTGGTGGATGTCTATGTCAATCAGATGCTGACGGAGACCCGCAACATCACCTTCACTGAAGTGGACGGTGCTGTGGTGCCACAACTGACCGTGGCCGACCTGGCTAACTGGGGGGTGGATACCGAAACGGTACCGGCCCTGAAAGACAAGCCTCAGGATATGCCAGTGACATCTCTGTCGGCGCTCATTCCGCAGGCGACCAGCGAGTTTAATGCCTCATCCCAGCGTCTGAATATCAGCGTCCCCCAGGTGTCGATGAAACAGGGGTTCGATCCGGATATGAATCCCGCTAACTGGGAGCAGGGAATACCGGCCCTGATGTCGAATTACAGCATCAACGGCGGGGAGGGGAAGTATGACAGCAACGGTATCAGCACGCGTACCAGCAACCAGTTTGCCAGCTTTAATAATGGCCTGAATGCCGGTCCCTGGCGTCTTCGCAGTACGCAGTCGTTCACACGTACTGACCAGCGCATGACCGGTCAGGGGCGTTATGGTGATTACCATACCTCGGTGCCGACGCAAAGCAGCTGGCGCACGTCAAACACGTATGTGCAGCGTGACATACAGGCACTGCGCAGCGAGATGACGGCGGGAGAGGGGGCAACGGGTGGCGATATTCTGGATTCGATACCTTTTCGCGGGGTGCAGATAAAGTCTGAGGACAGCATGCTGCCCAACTCGCGCCTCGGTTTTTCTCCGGTCATCACCGGTACGGCGAACAGTAACGCCGTGGTGAGGGTGATGCAGAACGGTTACACCCTGTACCAGGTCAATGTGGCTCCGGGACCGTTTCGCATTAGCGATATGGGACAGATGGGTAACGCCGGTGACCTGCAGGTCGTGGTGACGGAAGCGGACGGGACGCGGCATATATCGACGGTGGCGTATTCGAGCCTTCCGGTGATGCAGCGTCAGGGGGGGGTTGACTACGAACTCACCTTTGGTAAGTACCACGCGGGCAATGTCACCGATGGCAGCCGGGAGCCGAATTTCGGCATGGCGACGGTGGTCTACGGTCTGCCCGGGGATGTCACTTTGTATGGTGGCGCACTGGGGGCGGATAACTACCTGTCTGGTGTGGCCGGGACCGCACTCTCCCTTGGCCTGATGGGGGCGCTGTCACTGGATGCCACCTGGGCCCGGGCACAGCTCCGCGACCCGGATGGCGGCAATGACCATGAAGAGGTCGGTTCGTCATACCGTATACGGTATTCCAAAAGTATGGTCACGACCGGGACCAGCGTGGACCTGGCTGCTTACCGCTATTCCACCCGCAACTACTACAGCTTTGGTGACGCAAACTCACAGGGTTACCGGCTGAATGACTGGTCAGCGCCGTGGTCGATGGACCGTCAGCGCAGCAGCTGGCAGGTGAACCTTAACCAGCAGCTTCCGGCAAACCTTGGCAGCATTTCTGTCGGAGGGACCCGTACCGATTACTGGAGCGGGACCGGGACGAGTAACAACCTGCATGTGGGATACGGTGTCAACGTGAAGGGCGTGTCGCTCAACCTTAATTACGACATTGACCGGATGCAGGACGAGAACAAATCCTGGCCGGAAAACCGCCAGCTGTCACTCAGTATGTCCGTACCTTTCAATATCTTCAGTAACCAGTCGTTGCTCCAGAATGTGTCATCAAACTGGATCATGACCCATGACAATGAAGGTCGCGTGACCCAGCAGGCAGGGGTCAGCGGTTCAGTGCTGGACAACAAGCTCAGCTATGGGCTTAACCAGGGCTGGGGGAATTCAGGAGCGCAGTCCAGTACGTCAGGCACCCTGAACTATCAGGGGAGTCGTCTGAACTCCAACCTGGGCTACAGCCAGAGCAGTGATAACAACAACTTCAACTACGGGGTGTCGGGTGGCGTGCTTATTCATCAGCACGGCATCACGCTGACGCGTTCGATGGGGGACGGTGCGGTGCTGGTGAAGGCGCCGGGTGCCCCGGGCGTGAAAGTGAATGGTATGGACCAGACCGACAGCCGTGGCTATGCGGTACTTCCGCAGGGGTCCAGTTACCGCAAAAACATCGTCAGCCTTGACCCGTCGACCTATCCGGACGGTGTGGATATCACGCAGAACAGCAAGAACGTTTATCCAACCCGGGGCGCGGTGGTGATGGCTGATTTTGAGGTTCGCAGCGGGACCCAGCTTCTGCTGGAACTGATACATAACGGGTCACCGGTCCCGTTTGGTGCGATAGCGAGCCTGGCGAACAGTGCCGACCAGATGGCCACGGGTATCGTGGGTGATGGCGGGCGAGTATACCTGACGGGTATGCCGCCGGCCGGCACGGTGGCCGTGAAATGGGGAAGTGCCCCGGGCCAGCAGTGTCAGGTGGACTATCAGGGCGGGGAAGGCGAGTTAGTGGTCAGGCATAACGTGGTCTGCCGCTGACAATGCTGAGCGCCCGGCAGGAAGCGATGCTGGACAGTGCATTCCTCTGGTGTTGCCGGCAGCGCAGGTCAGCGCCGGCGGATGCGGATATCTGGCACCTTCGTTGGCACTGGGCACGGTTACGGCCTGAACTGGCCGCCTCACTCAGTGCGGGGCGTTACCGGTTACGTCCGATGCTCTTGACGGGTCGGGGCAGGAACAGGCAGGTGATGTGGGGCGCGCAGGATGCACCGGAGTCTGCAGACGCGGCAGTGGCAGTATGTCTGCCGGACAGATATCCGGGGATTTTACGGCCACATCCGGCGCGCGCCGCTGATGCGGCAGATTAAGCGCTATGTGAAGGACGCGCTGCTACTGAACCTGGTGCATCAGTACCTGCATTACAGCGTGGAGGATGGCGGTGAGTTTTACACACCGGTGAAGGGGATTTGCCGGGGGTGTGCGCTGAGCCCACTGCTGGCAGGGTTCTGTCTGTGGGGTATGGATACGTATTTTGAGGCGCAGCGGGATATTCGCTACGTCCGCTACATGGATGACATTGTGATATTTGCACCGACCCGCTGGCGACTCCGGCGGGCGGTGCGTGACCTGAATGTGTTTTTTGCATCAGGTGGATACGGGCAGCATCCGGACAAGACGTTTATCGGTCGTACCGACCGGGGTTTTGACTGGATGGGCATACAATTTACGGGTTCAGGCGCAACAGGAGTGGCTCCACGCGCACTGGCCAACCATCGTGAGCGTTGCCGGCGGCTTTATGAGCAGGCTGTCTGGCGTGGCCGTGTGTGGCTGCGTCAGCGGCTGTCGGCGTATGTGAAGCGATGGACAATCTGGAGGAACAGTTACTTATGCAACTTATCCATCTGCGGGTTATCGCCCTGATTGCAGCAATACGCCGCCCCGGCAACCGGTGCGGCCGGATCCTCCCGGTCCCGGGTGGCGCAATCTCCGGTGCAATATGCCTTACATGTGCATCTTGGCTTTGCACGCCGGGCGAGGCAAGCGCCGCGCCCTACTGTTACGCCACGCTCCCGGCCCAACAGATCCACACTTCACCTGTCCTTCTCGCCCCTAACCGGCAAGTACCGGGGAGCGCGTACCCGACCGTCATGCTAGTGTCGGTCGACAACCACTACGTCCGATGCACTGGCGCGCCACCTAACCAAAAATTCTGGATTGGTGCACGATCCATCATGCCACCAAAAACCTCCAGGTGGCCCACTCGCTGGATCACCCCCACAGATATTCGGTCGACTAGCGACCAAAACAAAGACGGATACAAAGTGGCGATAGGTCAGGCGACGCCCGCACCGATCGACACAAACGACGCGGGGTTCGTGGGGCTTCGGATGAGAACCATTGCCTCCATATCCTGCAGCGGAGCGAGTGGCACGAGTCTGATAGGATCGGAAACCGACTCTCTGGGCGGCGGCCTCGCGTTCCTCGCCTGCCAGGCCGACGCTCAAGGGAACCTCTGGGTGGCTAGGTCCGCTGAAACCGGGGAACTCTACCAGGCTTCGGCTGATGGGGCTGTCGGTTTGCTAGGCCTTGGGACGACCGACGGATACTTTCCGGCGCAAGTAGGATACAGCAATGACACCGAAGGGGCCCCCGCCGAGCCCGGGATCCAAATCGGAGTAATGATCTCCCTTGACCGCGCGTTAATACAATCACGCCTTGACGGAAAAGGCTACACTGCTGTGACCTCCTGCGACGGTACAGCCAACTATAAAAACCCGCTCTTTTCAAGTGTATGCACTTCCGCGCTGGTCGGGCACGGGGGAACCGCCTTTCAGGAACAGCCCGTAGCACCATCAGTGTGCACGGCTTCCATAAATGGCGGCCCCGCCGCACGGCTGGAGTGGCCCGCGCCAGTGGGAGCTGCTGCTTTTCTCGGGGCGGGCGTCGCGCTAGCACCCACGCTAAGCGCGAATATTCAGTTAGACTGCAACGGGCCAGGCTCCAGTGCGCTTAACTCAATAACCGTCAGAGCACTTGGCGCACCTGCCCCTGTCGATGGCTCCGTATTTTCAACGAGCAACCCATCCGTCAATTACAAGCTGGTCCTCGGCAGCAAGTCCATTCCCTTGCCGCCCAACACGAGCACTACGCTCCGGCAAGGGGATGGTGCATCCTTCGTAACAAGTCCTACCGGATATATCGGGGGAGTCACGATCTCCGCAACCCCGATCGCGGCCCAGGCTGACCCCATTCCGGGGAAAGCCGAAACCCGCATTGTTCTCGATGTCTATGCAGGAATATAAAAATTATCTTGTTAACCGCCGGAGGCGGACCCAACAGCATCCAAACAGGTGGAAGAATAAAATTCGACCTGCAACGGGTCGAACCTAGCCTGACCGGCCTAATTGGGTAGTCCACCCTAATTCTCACAAACTTTGAGGTGAGCATGGCACCAAACTATTATAACCCAAAATCCCTCCTTCGCACTGCTGTGGTCGCGACCCTGGTATATGCCATAGCTGGGTGCGCCGACCACCGGGCCACGGGCTCGGATGGCACAACTGCAAACCACGGGAGGCCGGGCACCACCTCGACGCCACGGCCAATGGCTTCGTCCTCAACCTCATCCTCCACGTATACGCCACCAGAGGAGATCGGCGCGGTGCATAGCGGGTCGCCGCACGACACACGATCTGCCACCGGGCCGTTGTCGGTCTGCGTGTACGAGGCAGAGCAGTTGAACAAGCTTGGCACGCCGGCGCAAAAAAATCTGGTAAACATGCTGTACCGCAACATCCGGGCGGCACAGGTTTACTCGCCGATGGCACAGAAACTGTCGCCGGGTACGGCTTCGACTGTGACTCCTCTCTACGAGTACGCGGTGAATGATGCGTGTAACAGCGTCAACCAGGCGCTGCTGTCGGTCCTCAAAAAGCAGGTGCCAGTGAGCGGAGGCGGGCGTGACTGACGGATGGCTGTCCCTGCGCCGCGCCCGGAGTGTGCTGTCAACTGGTCTGGTTGCCCTGGGTCTCGTGATGAGCCCGCCCGGGTACGCGGCCCAGATGGAAGGGCTGGAATTTCTGGAGGGACTGCGCGGGCTGAAAGTGCCGGACTCCCCGGCCCCGGAGTCGCACCAGACACCGGGCCCGGGTAAGGTGCGGTCTGCGAACAGGCGGCATCCGGGGGATACCCGTTCCCACCCTGAAATGCCGAAATCCACTGTGTCCGCTGCGCAGGCTGCAGGGAGTGCGCCGGCGGGGCATGGTGAACGTGCTCCCGGGGCGGGCACCACCCCGCCTGATGCGGATGTCCAGCGGCTGAAGGCGGCACTGGCGGAGGCCGTTGCACAGCGTCGCGAGCAGGAGAAGGCTGCCGCGGCAGGTCAGGCGCAGGCTGACGGACTGGGCCGGCAGGTCAGTGACCTGAAGGTGTCGCTGGAGCGAGCCGTGAAAGAGCGGGATGAAGCCCGGCGTCAGGCCGCGATGCTGGTCGCCCGGGGCGGGCAGGCTGTGAAAGCGGAGGAGAAAGCGCAGGCGGATATTGCCGCACGCGAGGCCGCGGTGAACGCCCTCAACGCGCAGGTCACCGGGCTGCAGGCGGCGCTCGGGCAGGCCGAAAAGGTGCAGGGTGATATCCGGCGCGACATGACGTCGCAGCTGGCGGGTGCCGCAGACCAGCTGAAGGACGTGGTGCAGGCCAGGGATGTTGCGCAGAGCAGCCTGGGAGACGCACAGGCGAAGGAGCAGCAGCTCAGGGCTGAACTGGCCACCCGCGATGCTTCCCTGAAAAAGGCTGAGCTCAGTGTCCGGTCGCTGGCTGATGTGCAGCAGACGCTCGACAGCAAAACCCGGGAGCTGGCCGCCCTGAATGATAAGGCGCTGGCGCTGACCCGTGAGCGGGATGCCCTGAAGGTGGAAGTGGCGAAAAAAACCACCGCTGCCGGCCCTGCAGCCGGGCCGGTTACGGTTGCCCGTCACGCCCCGGACACCGCGGCGGAGAAAGAGGCCTATGTCAGCGGCTGGCAGATTGCGGGCATGGTCCGCCGGGCCCGGGTCGTCCAGACCACACTCGGACTTGCTGCAGACCAGACCAGTTTTATGGCGGGGCTGCAGGATGGCGTCGCCGGTACCCCGGCGCTTCCTGACGGACAGCTTGCCGACCTGGCAGGACAGTATGGTACGGAGCTGGAGTCACGTGAGCGTGCCCGCTTTGCCACCGGCATGGACCGCCTGGAGAAGATGACGGCCTCGAAAGCCCTGGTGAAACGCAATGGCAGTGTCCTCTTCCTGCGCAAAAGAGCCGGAACCGTTGCACCGAAAGCGGGAATGAGTATCCGGGGCTCCCTGAAGGAGAGCCTGCTGGACGGGCGGGTGATTACCGACCGCCGGGACATCACCTTTGACTTTGGGCCGGCCCTGCCGGCCATCGTCCGGGATGCGATCGCCCTCGGCAAGGTCGGCTCCGTGATGGAGGTGGTTTGCTTCGGGGCGGATATCTACCCGCCTGAGGCGATGCCTGCGGACGTCTACCCGTGGTCGCTGATGCAGTACACCATCACCACCACGGGCGTGGTGAGTGAGGGGAATGCGGTCGCCCGCGGACCGGTCCGGGCACCCAAAGGATGACTTTACCGGTGGGTCAGGGCGTGGGGGCCTGCTCCGGCGGGTCCTCACGTCGGCCGGCCGGGAATACCGGGCAGGACCTGCCCGTCAGAACCCTGAGCATCAACACATAAGGATAAAAGAAATGACAAAAACAGGAACGGGTGTGGCAGTGAGTCTGCTGCTGGGCTGGCTGATGGCCGGCAATGTACAGGCGGCGACGGATGCCGCCCCGGCGGGAGCGGGGCACTCAGCGGCCATGGATTCGCTGTACGGTCAGCGCATGGACGTGTGCCTGAATGAACTGAACACCCTGAAAAACGTGGACCAGGCGGGATATGACCGTCAGGCCCGCGCGCTCAATGCCGAGATGACCCGGGCTGTGCGCTACCTGCTGCAGCGTGACCAGCTGAACCAGGAAATGCGTTCGGTGATGGACAAACTGTATCAGGCGCGCCTGACCGGGCAGTGCCAGTCCGTACATAACACGCTCTTTGATGTGCTGCTGGTTCAGGCAAACGGCGGTGAAGTTCGGGCCGGGGGCGATAAATGAAGGCGGTGACCGGCGTGGCTGGTGTGCTGCTCACCCTGTTGCTGGCGGGCTGTTCAGCGCCCCGGCCGGCACCGGTGCCGCCGACGGTGGTCATCCCGGCGACCCTGCTGGAGCAGCTCGGTGAGCAGGTGTCCTGGCTGCGCGCCGGTGCCTGTCACGGCGACCCGGCTGCGGCCCGGCGGCTCAGCCGTGTGCTGGACGGTGGCGGGATGGCGGCGGGGGACTTTGCCTGGCTGAGGGGGGCTGCGCGGGGCCCCCTGACGCAGTCCGGTCTGCTGGGTGAGTCGTCCGGAGAGCTCCCTGCCGGTCTGCTGACGCTCACCTGTGGAGGTCGCGCAGCGGCCTGAGTGAGGGGGGGGCGGCCTGACCCCGTCCCGTCGGGTATGACCCTGCTGTCGCCTGTTTTTCAGCGGGCGTAAGGGGTAGCAACAAAAAAAAGCACGTGGGGTGTGTCGAAAAAAGACGACCACCCCGCGCGGGCACCCTTCGCCCTTTTTCAGCCTGGTGCTGGGGTGGATTAAACAAATGTCCGCGCATAACTAATTGTAAATAAACGGGTTTTTATATTTTATATCCCGGTGCGCGTATTTCCTGCGCGCAACGACCCAAAGGCACAAATACGGGGTGCCGGACAGTCCCGTAAGGAGAGAGGTACATGAAAGAAAAATATCGAATTTCCCTGCGCCGCGCGCTCTGCGTCGCATTCCTGCTGCCGTGGACCGGGAGTGTCATGCAGGCGCAGGCCGCCGCGCCGGTCGATGAAGCCACGGGCACGCCGGTGGCGGTGCATCCGTCTGCCGCCCAGACCGGTCCTTCCCTCACCGTGGGCGGCGGCCTGGCGGTGAACCCGATTTACGAGGGCTCATCGCGCTACGAGCCATTCCCGTCGCTCGCCGCGAAGGCGGTGCTGCCGTCGGACAACTGGGGCACCTTCACGCTCTCGTTCCCGGAAGGGCTGCGCTGGGACCTGCCGGACGTCTCCACTGTCGGCCTGGCGTTCCTGCTGGGCTACGACCCGGGCCGTAAGGAAAAAATCCGCTATCTGGGCGGGAATAACCATCACCTGCGCGGCATGGGCGACCTCGACAGCACCGCACTCGTGGGGGCGGAAGCCTATCTGCGCCTGCCGGTCGGGCGCCTGTATGTGCGCGGCATGCAGGCCGCGAGCAGCCGGGACTACGGTGGGGATGACCTCGGGCACACTTCCTGGCTTGAAGTGGGTGCAGCAAGCTCCCTCCCGCTCTCGGCGGCGCTCACCCTCGATGCGTCCCTGTACGGCACCTGGAGCGACAGCCACGACATGATGGCGCGCTTTGGCGTGACCGGGCGCCAGGCGGCGCGCAGTGATTTCAGTGAGTACCACGCCGGAGGCGGGATGCGCGATGTGACGATGAAGACCGCTGTCACCTGGCACCTGAAGCCGCAGGTCGCCCTGCAGGGCGGCCTGAAGGTGTACTCCCTGGTCGCCGGGGCCCGCCACAGTCCGCTGACGGATGACACCGTCGGGGCCGGGGCCTTCCTTAACGCTCTCTACACCTTCTGATACCTCCGGAGGCCGGTATGCGCTATCTGCTGATGACGGACAACCACCTGCTCGCGCACCACTTTGCCGTGGTCTGCGCGGACCGGGGGAGTGTGTCTGAGACCCCCTGTGGCCCGGAGGCGGCACGGGATGTGAGCCCCTTCTGGCTGCAGGAGCGCCGCACGGATGCGCTGCTGCTGGACCTGCCGGAGCGTCTCGCCCTGCGCGCTCCGGCCATTATTGCTGCCTGGCGGGCCCGCTGTCCGGGCGTGCCGGTGATGGTGGTGATGCCGGGGGCCACACCGCACACCGTGCGGGCGGTGCTCGGCGCCGGGGCAGATGGCTGTCATGACGACACCTGCGATATCCGGGTGCTGGTCGCCCGGGTGGAGGCGATGGTGCGCCGGCGTCTGGGGTGGTACCGCAGTGAGGTGCTGGACTGCCCGCCCCTGCGCCTTGAGACCGGTGAGCGCCGCCTGACCATCGATGGCGAACCGGTGTTCCTGACCGGGTTTGAGTTCCGGGTGCTGGAAGTGCTGGTCCGCCATCACGGCCAGGTCCTGAGCCGGGCCGACATCCTGATGCAGTTCTGCCCGGAAGGGCAGGTGGATGAGCGGCGCTACCGGTCACTGGAGACCATCCTGTGCCGCCTGCGCCAGCGGCTGGCCGGGTTCCCGCAGGTCCGGGGCCGGCTGAGCACCTGCCGTGGCCGGGGCTACATGCTGGATATCCGCGATGCGCGTACCCCGCCGGTGCGCCGCACCGGGTAACCGGCAGGAGGGCCCTGAATGAAAAACGCAAAAACGAAAAACACACCATACAGACACCAGAGAGGGAACACCGCGATGACCCTGACGCTGAACACAACACTGACACCGACGCTGAACGCAGCGCCGAAACTGACTTCCCTGGCCTGGCTGGCCCCGCTGGCGGCACTCCTGCTCCCGGGCCTGGCACAGGCCGCAGACACCCCGCCGGCGGGCGCTGCCCCGACGGTGACCGACCCGCACTTTAAGCTCGCGCCGGGCTATCTGGCGCCGGCAAGCCTGCCCCTGCGCCTGGCCCTGCTGGGCGCGCCACCGGCAGACGGCTCGGCGGCACTGGCCCGCGACGAGGAGGCGCACCACGCCGCAATGTCCCTGAAAGGCTCGGCGCGCGAGAAGCTTGCCGCGAGCGATGCGGAGCTCGAGTTCCCGGCCCCGGCGAAAACCTTCGCCTGCGCAATCGGGACTGACATCAGCGAGAAAACCACCCCGCACCTCTACACCCTGATGCAGCGGGTGCTCTCAGATGCGGGTGGTTCGACCTATGCCGGGAAGAACGCCTGGAACCGCACCCGTCCGTTCGTGGTGCACGGGGAGGGGACCTGTCAGCCGTCCATGGAGCCTTTGCTGCGCACCGACGGCTCCTGGCCGTCCGGTCACTCGGCGGCAGGCTGGGCCTGGGGACTGATTCTGGCGGAGGTGCAGCCTGAGCGCGCCACAGAGGTGCTGGCCCGCGGGCTGGCCTTCGGTCAGAGCCGGGTTATCTGTAACGCCCACTGGCAGAGCGACGTGGACGCCGGACGCCTGATGGGCGCGGCCACCGTCGCCACCCTGCAGGGCAACAAGGACTTCATCGCCGACCTGGCGGCCGCGAAGCGCGAAGTGGCCGCGGCGGCGCAGCACGGCATCAAACCCGGACAGGACTGCGCCGCCGAGCGCGTGGCCCTCTCCCTGACGCAGCACTGAGGAAGGACAAATCATGCAGACCCTGAATCTTCAGCTTCAGTCCCTGCGCACCCGCCTGTGCGCAGCGCGCAGCGGTACCACAGCCGGACTCGCAACGTCCGCCCTGTGGCTGGCGGCCCTCGTGGCCCCGCAGGCCCTGGCGGCTCAGACCGTGACGCCTGAGCCGGCCACCCCGGAACAGACCCTGGCTGCATCCCCGGCCCCTGAATCAGCACCTCCTGAGCCCGCACCGCAGTGGCACTTCACCGTCGCCCCCTACCTGTGGGGCGCGGGTATCCGCGGCAACGTGGGCCACAAGTCGACCGGGACCCAGTTCGTGAAGTCGGACTTCCGTGACATTGCCCGCGACCTTGACGTGGCGGCGATGACCATGGGGGAGGCCCGCTTCGGGCCGTACAGCCTGCTGGCGGACGTGATGTACATCGACACCACCACCAAAACCCGTCTGCCCGAAGGCGCCCCGGCGAAACACCTCAACACCGACAGCAAGACCTTCTCCGCGTTTCTCGGGGGCGGGTATGCCCTGCTCGATGACCCGGCGCTGCGTCTTGACGCGGCCGGCGGTATCCGGGTCTGGTACAGCAGCACCACGCTCAGCCTGCACGGCGGTGACGCCGGCGGCACCAGTGGCAGCGACAGTGCCACCTGGGCTGACCTGATGGCCGGCCTGCGCGGGCGTTACGCCCTTGCGCCGTCCGTCTGGCTGTCGGGGTGGGGCATGGCCGGGGCCGGGCAGTCCCGTGCCGACTGGGATGCGGCGGCACTGCTTGGCTGGGAGTTCCTCCCGGGCTTTCAGGCGGCGGCCGGGTACCGGGCGATGGGGGTGAACTACCGCCACGACGGGTTCGTGTACGACATGGTCCAGCAGGGTCCACTGCTGGGCATCAGCGGCCGGTTCTGAGCCGGCATCAGGAGGCAGATATGCAGATGCAACAGTTACAGCAACAACAGCAGCACCGGGCCTGCCGGCGCGAGCGGAGGGGGCACACGGCGTACGTGATGACCGTTCTCATGGTCGCGGCCCTGGTGGCCTGGGTGCTGGTGCCGGCATGAGGCGGGAGGCACAGATAAACCGACAGGGCCGCCTGACAGACCGTGCCGTCCTGGTTTTCTGTCTGCTGCTGGCGGCGGCGCTCTGTACGGTTATCGCGCTGGCGGAAGTGGTCTTTCTGTCCTGAGCGGCCTCGACACACAGACAGGAGGCGGTATGCGACAGAAATGGTGGCTGCTCGCCGGGATCGTGCTCTGGTTACTGGGTGCGGCCTGGGTGACCCGGGCGCTGGTGTTAATGATGCTGCCGTGATGAGTCAGAACGGCGCAATGAGGAAGACAAGAATGAAAACGGAACTGAAAGAAGACATCGTGGCCCGCCCTGGAAGGCGGTCACTGAGCATGGTGCTGGCTGAGGGCGGCGAACTGACGGAGCTGCGCCGGTATGAGCGGGCACGCTATCTGGAATTTGCCGCTGCCGCAGCCCGGCACGAGCGAGAGGGGCGCTATACCGCTGCAGCCGAGAGCTGGGGGGAGGCGCTGAAAACGGCGCGCGGAGTGGATGTGGACTGGTCACAGTCGCGTCTGACCCTGTGCCTTATGTATGCCCGCTCGCCGCATCCACCGCGCACAGCGGCGGACCGGGCGGTCATGGTGGGTTAAGGCCAGGAGAGACCGGCCCGAAACAGAAGGAGAAACGAATGAAGAACCTGACAACAGCATCCGGTGTGACGTCTGCATCCGGGCCTGATGAACTGGCCCGCGATGCGGCCAGTCTGCCCCTGTGGCTGCGCGTGGCGCAATGGTGTATGGACATGAAGGGCCCGGTGGGACGCAATGCGATTGCCCGGGCCTTTGATATTCCGCAACGCCAGGCGGCCGACCTCATGCTCTACATCACCGGACGACGCGGGGATGTGGTGCAGGCCCGCCGGCAGGTGACGGTCAGAGGCGGTGGAATACGCGAGGCCACTCTGGAGGTGCTGAGTATTCATGTGGCTGCGATGCCTGCGCGGGGAGGGGCCTCGCAAAAGACGCCCCGTCGGCGGCGCAATACAGGAGCAGTTCCTTCTGCGCTGCGGGACCTGGCGTTGGGGAGGCGCAGCTCAGGGGGCGTGGCATGAGTCCGGGCTGGGTGGTAGCTGGCCATGCTCTTCTGGCCCCGTTACTGGCCCTGAGTCAGCCCCCCTGGTCCGGCATGGTCATGATGCTGGTCAGAAGCAGTATGACCCTGCTCTTTCTGCTGGTGCTGTGGGTCCTTCTGACGTTTTGGTGGCGTCGCCGTGCCCGCGCCGCAGACGCGGAGTCCCGGTACTTTCGTGACTGGCTTATCCCGCTGCTGCTGGCGGGACTTGGCCTGATGCTGCTCTGCAGCCGGGACCGGGGCAGCGTGGACCATCTGTTTCAGCGGGTGGACAACATGCTGATGAACAACCGGCTCACCGAAGTGCAGCCGGATGTCACTCCACAGAGCTGGTATGACGTGCTGGGCATCCCGGCGGAAGACGAAGAGGGTGAGGAGGGCGGTGCAGGCGTACCGTTCCTGCCTGACCGGGCAGACCTGGTGACGGGAGAGACAGAATGATGACCGATAACGATGAACGGACGCTGTCCTGGTGCGGATTGCTGCTCTCGCGCAGCGGCTGGCGGTCTGGGATCTGACGGAGTGACACGATGACGGATGACCAGTATCAGCGGCCCGGAGAGGACCGGAACGCACTCACACTCTGCCCTGGGCGGGTGGGCCTGCTTCCTGACTGTCGCTACACCCAGGCCGGACTGGAAAGCCTGGCCCGGGCCCGGGGGCTGTCGGTTCATCTCCTGACTCAGGATGCCCACACCCTGGCGGGCCCGCCGGCCCCTGTGAGTCGGGCGATATGCCACCTCGGCGGTGACCTGGCCGGACGACTGGCGCAGGTGGCCCGGCTCGGGGAGTACCTGCAGGTCCGGGGAGATACCCTTCCCGTGACCCTGCTCACCCGCGAGCCGATGCCCTGGCTGTACGGCACCCTGCTGCACCTGACCGGACGGACACAGAGTCTGCAGGCGGTGTGGACCCTGGATGTGCGCAGTCCGCTCGCGGACATCGTGGACCTGATGTGGGGGACCTTCCCCCCGGGGGCCCACCCCCTCAGAGGGCGGGAGAGCTACACCCTGGCCTCCGGCCTCACCCGGCGTGAGCTGGAGGTGGTGAGCGCAGTACTGGCCGGGGAACGAATACGGGATATGGCGCAGCGGACCGGACTGTCGGTCAGCGCACTATACGCGCAGCGCCATCACGGCCTGCGCAAGCTGGGGCCAGAAACGGGTCTCCGGTGAATAAAGGAGAGGGAATGAGGAGCAGAGCCTGCAGGACAGCCCTGATACTGCTGCCGCTGCTGATGGCGGGGATGCATCACCCGGTGGTATACGCCGGTCGGCTGGCGGCGCAGGAGAACACCATACTCTGGCATTACCCGCACGCACGGCTGCGGGTGGACTGCAGCCTGCCCCTGGGCACGGTCGTCGGCAGTGTCACGTTGCCGCTGCCCCCCGGTACGCCTGCGGGAGACAGCAGCCTGGGTACCCGGTCGGGTGAGCGACGCGACTGGGTGTTGCTGGACACCAGTCTGCCGGGGCTGACAGTCCGGGCGGCCCTGGACCGCAACGGAATACGACAGGGTGATGAGGCACCGCCGACGGTACTGCGCCTGGAGCTGGTGATGGATGGGGCCATCAGGCCCGGCTGGCTGACGCTGCCTGCTGAGCCGCTGTGGTGGAGTGTCTATGACCCTCAGACCCGTGCCCGCCTGTGGCGTGCGCGGATCGTGTGGAAGGGACGCATGAAAGTGGAAACGGAGGACGGCGATGATCCCGCAAGAGAAAAGGGCTGCGCCTGAAGATGATACGCCAGTGACGACGCTGAGGCTGAGCCCCGGTGAGTGGGTACCGGTGCGGTGCGTGCCGGATAGCGGAGACTGACAGGAGAGAACATGAGAACAGCCAATGAGGGGCGTACCCCGGCTCAGGTAACAGGGTTCTGGCTTATCGCCGGTTCCCTGCTGACGCTGGTGAGCGGAGCGGTATGGTTCACCGGCGATGCGGGCCACCTGCGGGTTCTGCTGAGCCTGGTGTGCACGGCTCTGCTGCTGGTTCTGCGGGCCGGGGCGGTGAAAATCACCTGGACGGCCTGGCGGACTCGCCGGCTGCGCGGGGCGCTGGCCCGGGGGCAAATACAGGCCTGGTATCAGCCGGTGGTGCGCGGCCAGCAGGGGCTGGTCTGCGGCTGTGAAGTGCTGGCCCGCTGGCATCTCCCGGACGGGCGTATCCGTGGCGCGGCGCGCTTCATCCCGCTTGCCGAGCAAAGCGGGCTTATCGTTCCTTTGACCCGATTGCTGATGCGGCAGGTACGCCGTGACCTGGCGCACATGCAGGTCTGGCTGCCACCGGGTTTTGATGTGGCGGTGAACCTGAGTGCGGCCCATGCGGGGAGTCACACCTTCCTGCGGGACTGCCAGCGCCTGCAATGGCTGTTTCGGGGGAAAGCCCTGAAAGTCACCGCAGAAGTGACCGAGCGGGTGGTCTTTGAACAGGTTCCGGGCGGGGCGGGCCTGCTGAGGGCCCTCCAGGCGGCAGGTATCCGGGTCATGCTGGATGATTTTGCGACCGGACATCAGGGGATGTCGGGTCTGGACATGCTGGCGGTGGACGGCCTGAAGCTGGACCGCAGCCACGTGCGCGACCTGCACTCCACGCCAGTGTCACAGGCGGAACTCATTATCCGCCTGGCACAGCTGATGTCGCTTGAAGTGGTGGCCGAAGGGGTGGAGACCCGGGCCCAGCACGAATGGCTGCTGGCCCACGGCGTGCGCGAGCAGCAGGGCTACTATTTTTCTCCGCCGGTGCAGGCCGAAGGGCTGGTCGCCTGTCTGGCGACAGGGGTGTTTATGCAGCGACATTAACGGGCCTGTTACAGAGACGGGCGACGGTTATGTCCCCCGGGACGGCTTTCTGCGGTGATAAAGCATGAGGGGCAACTGAGTGATGTGCAGAGGGTGAACTAGGCGGCAGGTGCCAGTCTATGCGAGTGGCACGGCCAAACGATGAAAAGGTAACTTATGAACACTAAAATGAGAAACATACCGCCATGCCACATTCGTGTGTGTGCCTGGATCAATATTTGTCTGCAGCTCCTGGCCCCTTCAGCGGTGACGTTTATGCCCGCCCACGCGGCGGCAAAAGCGCCATCGCATGATGCAGGGGCGCTGGTCACTCAGCAGACGCAACCTTATACGCTGGATGCGGGCGAAACGACGGATTCCGTTGCCAGAAAGTTCGGTATCACACTGGTTGAATTACGTAAACTCAACCAGTTTCGTACGTTTGCCCATAAGTTTGAACAACTCCGGCCCGGGGATGAGCTGGATGTTCCACGTCTTTCCGTGACGCCGGGCAGTCAGCCTGAGAATCGTCAGTCGCCTGGTGACGGACAGGCCGCACAGGTTGCGGGCATTGCGTCGCAGGCGGGCGCGTTCCTGTCAAATGATCCCGGTGCGGATGCTGCGGCGGCAATGGCTCGCGGCATGGCGACAGGTGCCGCCACAAGTGAAGTGCAGAAGTGGATGGCGCAGTTTGGGACCGCGCGCGTACAGCTGGATACCGACAGGGATTTCTCGCTGAAAAACTCCCAGTTCGACCTGCTGATGCCACTCTATGAGCAACAGACGCTGCTTGCCTTCACTCAGGGCAGTTTTCACCGTACAGATGAACGCACCCAGTCTAACCTGGGGTTCGGTGTCCGCTGGTTCAGTGATGACTGGATGCTCGGCGGAAACACCTTCGTGGATTATGACCTGTCGCGTGACCATGCCCGGGCGGGCGTGGGGATGGAGTACTGGCGCGACTATCTGAAACTGGGGGCCAACAGTTACCTGCGTCTGACCAACTGGAAAAACTCCCCCGATCTGGACGGCTATGAGGAGCGCCCGGCTGACGGGTGGGATCTGCGCACACAGGCCTGGCTACCCGCTCTGCCACAACTGGGCGGAAAACTGATGTACGAGCAGTACTACGGGAACGACGTAGCCTTGTTTGGTAAGGACAATCGTCAGCGGGATCCGCATGCCTTCACCTTCGGACTGGACTATACGCCGGTACCCCTGGTCACACTGACCACCGAACAACGTCAGGGCAAGGCCGGTGAAAACGACACCCGTTTTGGTCTGGAGCTGCGTTATCAGCCGGGGACGCCCTGGGGGCAGCAGGTTGATCCTGATGCGGTGGCTGTGATGCGAAGCCTGGCGGGTAGCCGTCACGATTTTGTTGAGCGCAATAACAACATCATACTGGAGTATCGCAGGAAGGATGACATCCGCCTGCGTACTGCGTCGCTGGTGACCGGTTACGCCGGGGAGAAAAAATCACTGGGTGTATCCGTCACCAGCCATAACGGACTGGAGCGTATTGACTGGTCAGCACCGGCCTTACTGGCTGCGGGAGGGAAGATCACTCAGGACGATCCGCAGAACTACAGTGTCATCCTTCCTGTTTACCAGTCTGTACAGGGGGTCAATAACTATATTCTTACCGGTGTGGCTGTTGACAGGAAGGGGCGCCGATCGAATACCAGTGAGACGCAGATAAGCGTTCACGCACCGGTCGTCAGTCAAACCAGCAGCACTTTTATGCCACCCAACAGCACACTTACGGCCGATGGACGCAGCAATCAGCTCCTGACGTTAACGCTCAGAGACAGTCAGGGCGAGACAGTGGACGCACCGGTTACGGCAATCAACATCAGGCCTGACAGGTTGAAATCAGCCACACTGACAGAGGTGAGTAAAAAAGAACCGGGTGTCTATGAAGTGACGGTGACGGCAGGCATGGATGAAGAAACTATTCTTCTGACGCCGGAAGTCTTCGGTATGACCCTGAGCCCGGCAAGGATCGCCATCAGCAGGACAGGTCTGAGTGATACCCGTTCAGTCATCACAACAGACACCGACACTATTTCAGCCAATGATATCTCCACGTTGAAACTGAGCTTCACGGCAAAAGATGTGAACGATAGTCCGGTGACGGATCAGGCATCTCAGGTGACCTTCCGCGTACTGGACAGCAACAGTCAGCCCGTTACCGGTCCGGCGGTGACGGTAGGTGCCACGTCAGAAGGCGAGCCCGGGGTTTACACGGCGACGCTGCACGGCACAAAGGCGGGTCACTATACCGTGACACCGTTGTATAAGGGTCAGCCGGTAGGTTCGCTCAGCACCGGTGTTGAGCTGACGGCCGGCGAGGTAGACGACAAGACATCGCTCTTTGGGATGCCGGATGGCAGGACTGTTGCGGCGGACGGGACATCCACGCTGACCCTGAGTTTTACGGCACAGGATATGTACGGTAATCCGGTGACGGGGCAGGCGCAGAACGTGACCTTCAGCGTGCAGGACAGCAGCGGCCCGAATGCCGGCCTGCGCATGGCTGCCGACAGCGGGGTGACGGTAGGTGCCACGACAGAGAAAGGGAACGGGGTGTATACGGCAACGCTGAGTGGTACGAAGGCGGGAACCTGGACGGTGACGCCAGAGTATGACGGCCAGGCGCTGTCGTCGCTCAGCGAAAATGTCACGCTGAGTGCCGGCACGGTGGATGAGACTCAGTCGGAATTTGTACTGCCTGGTGAGAGCACGGTTGCGGCGGATGGTACGTCCCCGGTGGCGCTGCAGTTCAGGGCTAAGGATGCGAACGGCAACCCGGTGGCGGGCGTGGCGCAGAAGGTGACCTTCCGCGTGCTGGACAGTAATAATCAGCCGGTGATCGGCACCGGGGTGACGGTGGATACCACAACAGAGGCAACCCCCGGCGTTTACACGGCGACGCTGGTCGGCACAAAGGCGGGAAGCTATACGGTGAGACCGATGTATGACAGCGAGCCTCTGGAATCGTTCAGGACTGATTTCATGCTGACGGCTGGGGGGATTGACGGTGCTCATTCTGCCTTTGTCGCGACAGGCACCAGCACGGTCCCGGCGGACGATCAGTCTGAGGTGACGCTACAGTTCACGGCAAAAGATGCAAATGGCAACCCGGTGACGGGCGTGGCGTCGCAAGTGAGCTTCAGCGTGCAGGATGGCGTGGGAGCGGTGACCTCTCCTGCGGTGACGGTGGGTACGGTGAACGATAATGGTAATGGCGTTTATACCGCACAACTGCACGGCACGCAGGCGGGGACTTATACGGTGAAACCGCTGTATAACGGGAGTCCGATGGCCGTGAATGGCGTTCAGGTATCCCTGACTGCCGGGCAGGTGGACAGCGGAATATCTCACTTTGAACTGTCAGGAGACAATATCGTCGGGCAGGGGGACTCGTCCCGGGTAAAACTGACTTTCACGGCAAAAGATATGTACGGTAATCCGGTGACGGGCCAGGAACAAAAAGTGACTTTCAGGGTGCAGGACAGCACTCATATCGATGCCGGGAATGCGGTGACGATCGACACCACAACGGAAGCGGAGCCAGGGGTGTACACATCGATGCTGTACGGCACGAAGGCGGGGACTTATACGGTGACACCTGAATATGAGGGTCAGGCGCAGGAGTCGCTCAGCAAAGAAGTGACGCTGAGTGCCGGCGCGGTGGATGAGGCTCATTCGGAATTGACTCTGCCTGGTGAGAGCACTGTAGTGGCGGATGGTACGTCCCCGGTGGCGCTGCAGTTCACGGCAAAGGATATGTACGACAATCCGGTAACAGGTCAGGTGGCGAAGGTGACCTTCCGCGTGCAGGACAGCAGTCTGGCAGATGCCAGTGAGGTGACGATTCAGGCGATAACAGAGGAGAGTGCCGGGGTGTACACAGCGACACTGGTCGGCACGAGGGCGGGAACCTATTTCGTCATACCGAAGTATGATGGGCAGCCGCTGAATTCCCTCAGCAATACAGTGACGCTTACCGCCGGAGATATGGACGGTGTTCGCTCGGCCATTGCGACGACAGGCACCAGCACGGTTCCGGCGGACGGCCAGTCTGAGGTGAGGCTACAGTTCACGGCAAAGGATGCGCACGATAATCTGGTTTCGGGTCAGGTATCACGGGTGACCTTCCGCGTGCTGGACAGCAATAATCAGACGGTGACTGGCACAGGGGTGACGGTGGACGCAACGACAGAGGCGAGCCCCGGGATTTACACCGCACAGCTGCACGGTACGCAGGCGGGGACTTATACGGTGAAGCCGAAGTATGACGGCACGGAGGTGGGTACACTGAGTCAGCAGGTCACGCTGACGGCGGGTGAGGTCTCAGGTGCAACATCGACCTTTGACCTGCCGGGTGACACGAGCGTAGTGGCTGATGGCACGACGTCACTGCCACTGCGCTTCGCGGCAAACGATGTCAGCGGCAACCCGGTGACGGGGGTGGCGAACAAAGTGACCTTCAGCGTGTGGGACGGCAGCCAGGAAGTGACGTCCGGGGTGACGGTGGATGCGACGACGGAGAGTGGAACACCGGGAATCTATACGGCCCGGCTGCACGGCACGCAGGCGGGGACTTATACGGTGAAGCCGAAGTATGACGGCACGGAGGTGGGTACACTGAGTCAGCAGGTCACGCTGACGGCGGGTGAGGTCTCAGGTGCAACATCGACCTTTGACCTGCCGGGTGACACGAGCGTAGTGGCTGATGGCACGACGTCACTGCCACTGCGCTTCGCGGCAAACGATGTCAGCGGCAACCCGGTGACGGAGGTGGCGAACAAAGTGACCTTCAGCGTGTGGGACGGCAGCCAGGAAGTGACGTCCGGGGTGACGGTGGACGCAACGACAGAGGCGAGCCCCGGGATTTACACCGCACAGCTGCACGGTACGCAGGCGGGGACTTATACGGTGAAGCCGAAGTATGACGGCACGGAGGTGGGTACACTGAGTCAGCAGGTCACGCTGACGGCGGGTGAGATCTCAGGTGCAACATCGACCTTTGACCTGCCGGGTGACACGAGCGTAGTGGCTGATGACACGACGTCACTGCCACTGCGCTTCGCGGCAAACGATGTCAGCGGCAACCCGGTGACGGGGGTGGCGAACAAAGTGACCTTCAGCGTGTGGGACGGCAGCCAGGAAGTGACGTCCGGGGTGACGGTGGATGCGACGACGGAGAGTGGAACACCGGGAATCTATACGGCCCGGCTGCACGGCACGCAGGCGGGGACTTATACGGTGAAGCCGAAGTATGACGGCACGGAGGTGGGTGCACTGAGTCGGCAGGTCACGCTGACGGCGGGTGATGCGGATGGCGCTCATTCTGGCTTTGACCTGCCGGAGGGCAACATGACTATCGCGGATGGTGCGTCTATGTTGAAGCTGAGTTTTACGGCAAAGGATATGTACGGTAATCCGGTAACGGGCCAGAAGTCGAAGGTCTCCTTCGGGGTGCCGGACGGTAGCGAGGTGACGGTGGCGGCCACGGAGGACGAGGGAGAGGGAGTTTACACGACAACACTGGTTGGCACGAAGGCGGGTACCTGGACGGTAACACCCGAATTTGACGGTCAGGCGCTGGAGTCGCTGGGTAAAGAGGTGATACTTAAGGGCGCAATAAAGGATATTCAGGTGAATGGTTATTCATGGTCTGCGACAAGCGGTTTCCCAAAAACAGGATTTGTCGGTGCTCAGTTTAAAATGGAACTAAAGGGGGAGAATGTCACGGATTATGACTGGCACTCAAGTGCTCCCTGGGTGTCAGTGGAAGATGGTGTGGTAACGTTTACTTCTGAAGGAGACAAAGAGCCCGTCATTATAACGGCGACGCCGAAAGCAGGGGGGACAGAGATTATTTACCGGTTTGCTGTAAATAACTGGTTTACCGTCCAAAATCAGGCAAAAAACTGGAATGATGCAGCAGCTTATTGCACTGACAATGGGCAGCAACTTCCTGATGCTTTACAGCTGGGGGGAAGTCAGACTAAGCAATATTCCAAAAATATGCGAGGTGAGACGGGGTCTCTGTGGAGTGAATGGGGTGATATGACAGTATATGGTTTTGCGATGGCAGTGACATACTGGACAGGAACTTATCAGAGCAGTGGCTATTTAGGGATCAATCTTCGTGACGGGCAGGTTAACTGGGGACCTGTCAGTAATAACGTTTATGTTGCATGCGTTAAGTAAAAGACGGTCTGTATTTTAATTCAATAAGCCTCTTTGGAGGCTTATTCTATTTGAAGGAAAGTAACGTCACGGGTCATGGTGTAGTGGTCAAGTAATACTGGCCACAGTCTTACAGTAAGAACGGTATCTGTTCTCAGATTCTTCCTGCGTTAGCCCTCCGTTGTAATGATGAGGTCTGACGCTATTGTAGTAATTCAGGATATATCCGCCGATTTGTCGCCGGGCTTCCTCCTTGCCTGCGTAACCATTCGTCGACACCCATTCTGTTTTCAGACTGCGGAAGAAGAGCGTTCCATTGGACTGTTATCCCAGCAGTTCCTCCGCCGATTGACGCTTTGATTTATCCTGTAACGCCAAAGAACTTGTTGATATTTAAGGCAGGTATACTGGCGTCCCTGGACGCCCTTCTAAGAGTCAAGCCGTTATCGGGATACTGTTGACCTGCCTGTTTTGATTACGCAGTAGCGAATAGACTTCACGTGAGATATAGCGCTTCAGGCATCGGATTGCTTCCATTTTTGTATGCCCCTCGGCTAATCGTCTGGCAACATATTCCTCTGTTTTTGCATCAGTTCGTAAACGTCCGATAGCGATGATGTGAAGTGCACTATTTGCAGCACGATCTCCACCCCGATTATGTCGATATCAGGCGCCGCAGCCGTTCAATTCGTCGGGACGGATCGGTGGCTGCCATTTAACAAGCTTGCGTTCCATTTCGCTGATTATCAAAGGTCTTCACCTCGTTAGGTCAGTTAATTCACGTCGCAAACACATTTAAACTGCTTCCCTTCGCCATGTAATGGGCTTTCCCCATCACGGACTACTACGGAAGCTCCGCCAGCCAGCACGTCATCGGGGCCATGCCCCCTTAACATCCGTCACTGACCTTCCCCGGTTCACCTGCCTGGACTCAGACATACTGAGGAGGCTGCCCGTCGCACTCTTTATCCTTGCTTGCCGCAAGTTGGCAGAAGTCAGCAACGCGAGCGTGATAGACGCTGCTGCCCCGGTGTTCCGCATACATGTCAAAACACCTTCGACCGGCAGTACATACCGCTGCCAGTTCCTTCTGCACGGCCTGTCAGATGACGTAGGCCGTGGTGACGTTTTCGACCCACAGAGGCGGATTAACGGGTTCATGTTCTTCAGCCTTTCAGCACTTAACCTTGAGGATCATCTCGGCTTAGTGATCTCGCCTCAATCCCCGTTGTCAGCGGGTTAAATCACGCTGCGGACATGCCTCAGGTCACTGCCGCTCAGGTTCTCCACCGTCACACCCGGTGGGATTGTTGGGCTTCTCGTCATGAGTTGCCGTTTCAATATTCCAGACAGACTCGTGGTTCATTTGAGCCTCCATGCTCGCCCTGAACTCCGGGCACACCGTACGTAATATCTGCACGCCAAAGCTGGTTGTGTCGCTCTGCCACGAACTTACGGTTTACCCGGTCACCTGCTGCAGCCTCTTTCAGGCTGACTGTCGTACGCACTTTTCACCCCGGGGCACGTCGCTCAGGCCCATATTTTTCATCAGCCTCGCGATGGTGCATCTGGCCACGCTGAAGCCCTCCCCCTGAAACTGACGCCGGACTTTTCGTGCTCCATAGACACTGTGATTTTCTTCGTAAACGCATTTTATTTCGTGGCTGATTTGAGCATCGCACCTTTATCGTTGGCTACATTTCTCAGGATGCAGGCGGCGTTGCTGGTGCCAGTAATATGTCGACAGGGCAATATCCAGCTCGCGATATACCGGCCCGGCCCGTGTGTACCACTCAGATGCTGCATAAGTGGCATTATTTTTCCAGTGGCGGTCGAGTTCCGCCTGAGCAAAATAAGCTGAGGTCTGGCGCAATATATCATTGCTGCGGCGTAGCTCCCGATTTTAACGCTCCAGTTCTTTTAAACGCTGGCGCTCATGGGTGCTCAGTCCGCCATCACCAGTGCTGACGGGTCTGACACCACCACGGACATCATTTTTATACTGACGCAACTAGGCTCGTAGGGTGTCGTAATGGCACCCGATTTTTGACGAGATGTCGCGAATGGCATCCGGCTCAGAGTCATACTCATCACGGTGTTCCAACAACATTCTGACCGCGCGCTCACGCAGTTCAGGGGATAGCGTTTGGCGGATTGTGATTTCATTTGAGATCTCCTGTTATTGAGAGTTTAGTCTCCAAGAAACCCGGTACGGTTCAGAATGGCTGCTGGCCCAAGGGGGGCGCGAGCAGCAGGGCTACTATTTTTCTCCGCCGGTGAAGGCCGAAGGGCTGTTCGCCTGTCTGGCCACCGGGGTGTTTTTGCAGCGCCCGTAGTGGTTTTCCCCAGGCCTGATGTGAAAAACATATTGACAGAATAAAGAGTCGTTTCGATGAAGAGGGTGATGGCCCGGGTCATGAATGGGAGCCTCATCATCAGTCAGCCGGAAATCTTCGCATCAGCAAAAATCCCGGAGGCGTCTGAAGGTGCGGAAGGCAGTATAGCTGCCCCCTCAGAATGACGCCAGTAACAGCGGGGTGAGCAGCGTCTCTGCAGGGTATCCGGTCAGAGTCCTGTCTGGCTCTTCAGGAGCGTTCATTATGTGTGTTGTAAATACAGGAGTGTGCTTATGGAAAGGTATAAAACATCCCGTTCAGTTGTCACCGCATTACGGGCCGGAAGCCTCTGCCTTCTGGTTGCAGGTTCAGCTCTGGCGGCAGACAGTCCGAGCAGTGCCGAAATTTCAGCGTCGGTCACTGTTCTGGCGGATGACGGATGCGCCATCACCGTCGGAAAAGCAGACCACCCGATGGAAATGACGTGGACGCGCAAAGATGGGGCGTCTGCCGTCGATGTGAGGAGCGTGAATGCTCCCGTCTATGTGACGGTTACGGCAACCGGCGGTGACAGTTGCCATCTCAGCACTAGCATGAAGCTCAGAACTGTGTCCACAGATATGGGGGATCCCACCATGGATGATTTTCCCTCCTACAGAAAAAATTTTGGTTCGAAAGGCGGCTTCTGGCGTGTGATGCCTTATCTGGCGAACGCCATCTTTTACACCGATGAGGCAGCAAGTGTGCCGGGGGCAGGCAAAATTTCATGGGATGGTCCGACTCTGGGCGATGAGAACGTGACGTTTGGCGGCGAGGTTGCCAACCATGCGGGTGAAAAGGTCAATAACGAGGGCGTTGGTAGCGGGGAATTTGTCTTTATGACGGATCAATATGCTGAGAGCGGTGGTGCCCTGTTGATTGATGACGGGCAGAATGAAGGGGGCTTTTCATCGGATAAGTCAGATGAAGCCTATAAATCCGCAAAGATTGGCTTTGGAGCCCTGATTGCCACAGATCCCGAAAGCACGGATGGCACCCGTAACCCGGACCTTGCTTCTGCCGCAGACCAGGTGACCATGTCCTGGATGGTGTATATCGACCAGGCATAAGCCGGACATCACTTCATTCCTGTGCAGTACCAGAGGTGATGATGGTTAGCATATTACGGTGATCTACGGATAGTTGCTGATGCGATTGACTGGGGTAAAAGCGTTTACACACTCGGTCCGTGTCATAAATACAATTAAAGCAGTTGCGTGAATACCCCCTTTGACGGAAACGCCACCCGTGGACGTTTCCGTTTTTTATCTGATTGCAGAATGCAGGATTGTGTAGGTGTTCCTGTATGCCAAAGTTCTGCCCCTTAATGAGAGTTAGTCAGAATGAGAATACAAACTGCGTTGCATCTGGTATTGCTGTCGCTGGTCGGCATGAGCAGCTTGCATAATGCACTGGCTAATGGTGGCCAGGGAGGAATATCACTGGAAGGGACTCGTCTGATTTTTGATGGCGGTAAGGATGCCTCTTCCATGATGGTCAGTAATTCTTCTTCTGATGACGTATGGCTAATGCGATTCTGGATCTCACCATACGGAGATAAATCTGATGAGGTGGTGTCTGATAAAAAGAATGTGCCGTTTGCAGTCACACCACCGCTATATCGTCTGGATCCAAAAAGTGCCGTACAACTGCGTATCAATAAACTCTCCGAAAGTTTGCCCGCTGACCGGGAATCAGTGTATTACCTGAACAGCCTGGCCATTCCCCCAAAAAAAGGTGAAAAGAGCTATCAAAAAGCAGTTCAAAGTGGCCTGCAATTTGCGGTGAATACCCGTATCAAATTGTTTTACCGTCCAGCAGCCATTAATGATGCAGCCGCTATAAAAGCCGCTCCTGAAAAACTGACGGTAACCTCTACCGGAAAAAGTATTGTGGTTAAAAATCCGACACCGTGGTTTGTGACAATGTCGCAGCTCTCCCTGGACGGAAGAGCGGTTCAGTCAGATAAAGACACCATGATCTCGCCATTTGGCGAACTTTCGTTCCCGATAAGTGTTAATCATGGCACTTTCAGCTTCAGCACCATTGACGACCGTGGGATGACGACTTTGCCCGTGAAAAAAATATTCTGAGTGTCATCAGAGAAGGGGATGGGTGTTCCCGGGGTGAGCTGTGAGCGTGGGAAGAATGATGAGGATGATGTGCTCAACGTTATGGCTCCGCCCTGCGATGTATATCCGGGCGATAAGGATCCTGGCTGTGTCCGTCTTTTTCATCGCAGAAGATGCATCTGCTACTGGCAAGCCAGGAGTGCCGGCTGTGTCGGTTCTTGAGGGGGGGGATAAACGGGACATAGATCCGGCGTTGAGCTTTGATAGCGCCTTTTTGTCCATGGATGGACATGAAGACAAGCATGTCGATCTGTCTTATTTCACTCATAAAGGAGGGAAGCAACCGGGCCGTTATGTCGTGAAAGTGACAGTCAACGACAAGGTCGTGGACGAAGGGAGGATGGTGACGTTTCGATCATTGCCGGAAAACCCCGGAAAGCTATATGCCTGTGTCAATGAGCAGCAACTGGCAGCATGGTGGGGTATTAAGGCGAGTTCAAAACTGGATACCTTGGCATCCTCATCGACGTCATTATCCCCCGAGTCGGGGCTCCTTATCGAAAAAGTGACCGACAACGTGGGATCCCCTCAACTAGAAAATGACGCCTGCCCGACAGGCGGTTTACTGGCGATGGTTCCTTATGCAAAAGAAGAGTTCGATTTTAACAAACATGTGCTGTCGCTGACGGTGCCTCAGGCATCGCTGGGGCCGGCATCGCGACTGAGAACATCCCCGCAGCTCTGGGATGAGGGCATGTCGGCCATTCTGACAAACTACAACTACAGCGGCAGCCAGCAGAACAGTCAGGGTAAAAAGTCGGGCAGTGATTTTCTTGGCCTGAACGGCCAGATGAACCTGCTGGGCTGGCGTATCCGGAATGACCTGACGGGACACCGGAGTCAGGGGCAGAGTACGGAGTGGAATGCCTCACAGGTGTATGCCCAGCGTGATTTTGCGCAGCTGGGCGGCGGGCAGCTGACGGTGGGGAACACCACCTCCTCGGGCGGCGGCGTGGACTCGGTGCAGTTCTCCGGGATAAAGATGGATTCCGATGACGCCATGCTGGATCCGAAATTTACGAAATACAGCCCGGCGATAACGGGTGTGGCGAATTCACCGGCGACGGTGATCGTGCGTCAGTACGGGAAAGTGATTTATCAGCAGAACGTGCCCCAGGGACCGTTTTCCCTGACGGACTTTAACCGCAGTGGTAACGGAGACGTGGACGTGGAGGTGCGTGAAGCGGACGGCCGGACCCGCCACTTCACGATGGCTCAGGCCCAGAGTGGTGCCCTGTTGCGTCAGGGCGGACTGACCTGGAGTGCCTCGGGTGGACGGGCCGTGAGCAGTACCGGCTATGCCGATGACAAATTTGTCCAGACGGGCGTGTCCTGGGGGGCCGGGGCAAACACCACCCTGAACGGCGGGATTTTACTGTCGAAGAACTATCAGGCGGTGGCGGCGGGAACGAGCCTGTATGCCGGCGCGTGGGGGGCGGTGAGCTACACCCTGAACACCTCCCGGGCCGACCTGTCGGTGGTGCCCGGTGAAAAAGGGGCCCCGACCGGGGTATCACACGATGTGAACTGGTCCCGCAACTTCGGGAACACGTCCGTCGGCGTCGCCTGGTCCCACAGTCAGACGCGGGATTTCCACAGTTATTCAGAGCTTCTGAGTATGAAGCCCCTGAAGGACGGTGAGGAGAGGATGCAAAGCAACGGCTCGCGTGACAGCTACAGCGTGTCACTGTCGCAGTCCCTGGGGGTATGGGGAAATGTGTCACTGAGCGGCAGCCGTTCCACGATCTGGGGCAGTGATGCGGTGCAGAACAATGCGTCACTCAGTTACAACACCACGGTGAGGGACATCGGTATCGGTATCTCACTGGGGTATAGCACCTGGAACGGCAGCGACAGTCGTTACAGCAATGACGATAACAACGGTGGCTCCCATTCTTCGGGTGATGACAACAGAACGGACAGGACGGTGGGGGTGAACATTTCACTGCCACTGGGTAAATGGCTGAGCGCCAGCAGTGTGAACGGGACGTACTCCTACACCCGAAATAACGGTGAGGTGAGTCAGCAGGCGGGGCTCAGCGGCTCGGCCCTGAACGGTGCACTCTCCTGGTCGGCTTCGCATGGGATAAGTGGGAGCAAAACCGGGAACACCAGTCTGGGCTACAGCGGGAATTACGGGTCTGTGAACGGTGGCTACAGCTATGGTGGGGGCAGCAACAGCATCTCTTATGGTGTCAGCGGCGGGATGGCTGTCCATCCCCACGGCGTGACGCTCGGTAAACAGCTGGCCCTGAGCGGAGGTAATGCTCTGGTGGCGGTACCGGGTGTCGGCGGACTGAGTGTGAACAGTGCCGTCACGGACTGGCGGGGATATGCCCTGGTCAGCGGGTTAACGCCGTATGACCAGAACCGTATCAATGTGGATATGGTGAACCTGCCGGGGAACGTGGAGCTGGACGCCTCCAGTAAGAATGTGGTGCCGACGCGCGGTGCGCTGGTCTCTGTGCCCTTCAGGAGCAACAAAGGCTATCGCCTTCTGCTGACGCTGACACGTGAGAAGGATGAGGTGCCGTTCGGCTCGATGGTGGTGCTTGAACAGGATGATGACACTGCCCTGCCGGTCACCGGGATTGTGGGTGACGCGAGTCAGGCCTACCTCTCGGGGATGCCGGATAAAGGCACCGTTCAGGCCAGCTGGGGCGACGGAAAGGATAATCAGTGCCGGGCGCAGTACAGCGTGCCGGAGAAGGCCGGGGAAGACAGGCTGGTCACGGTATCCGCGGTCTGCAGCTGACGTGGGCTCACAGGTCAGGTGACTGACGGGAAGAGGTGTACGGATGAACGAACGGGTCGGGATAGTACGTAGTGCGATACAACAGCTCGCACCGCTGACGGTCGGGACAGTACTGATACTGCTCCCGGTCATCGCCGGGGCTGACACACCGGCACCGCAGAAGAGTTCGCCGGTCCCGGTGACCTTCGGCATCCGGGCACTGTCGCCGGATACGCCGGTCAATCCGCAGGTGGCGTTTGTGTCACAGATACTGACCCTGCCGGACGTGGTGTGTCAGGCCTGTACGGACCAGGACAGCTGGACGCGGGAGTGGACGCTGTCTCAGATGACGCTCGACAGGGATAACACCCGGGCAGAGCAGGGCTGGTATCTGTTTAAGAGCGGACTGAAAGGTATTGGCATCAGCGTGCAGGTGGCCCCGCAGGCCCGGCGCTCAACGTCGGGCAGCGGGATGCAGCTGAAAGAGCAGGGTGAGATTACCGTGGGGCTGGTCAGAACCGGGAGGGATACCGGCGCCGGACTGGCAGACCTGCCACCGGCAGAGTTCACCCGCACGACGACCTTCACGGGTCCGGACGGTCAGGTGAAGTCTGTCCTGCAGGACACCATCCGGGTGTCTGCGGATTTGCGGGTACCGACCTGCACCACCTCGGCGGGGAGTCTGAGTTTTACCCTGCCGGAAATCAGCCAGGTCTGGCTGCGGCGCAACGTGGTGCCGGGCGGGTACACGGATTCGGTGGCGTCACTGCCACTGACGGTGGTGGCCAACTGTTCGGAGAACACTCGTCACCTACGTATCCGGGTTATCCCGTCGGGCAGCGTGACGGACTCTGCGTCCGGAGCTGCGACCATCCTGACGGCGCGGGATGAAAACGGTCAGGATACCGGGACCGGATTTCTGATGAAGTACGACGCCAGCGGGTTCGGACGCACACAGCAGGGCGTGGTCCACTGGGACCGGAATCAGCCCCTGGTGCTGGAAAACCCACAGCCGGCCGATACCGGCAGTGAGCTGACGCAGGGGATTATAGTTTCACTGCAGGCGTTCTGGGCCCGCCCCCTGAATGACCGGCCTATTACCGCCGGGCAGGTCACGGCCAAAGGGCTGTATCAGGTGTCCTATGACTGAGCCATCACGCGGGGAGAACATTATGAAGCTGAAGCGGATGTACCTCACCCTCCGGGCGCGTCTGGCCGGAGTGCATCTCGATGAAGAGGGACAACAGTCGGTTAACCTTCTGAAGGGGATGGCCACCGGTGTGTTACCGGGGGTGCTGCTGTGCGCCGTGCTGACCGGTTATCTGAAAGACAATGTGGCCCTGGCGAACACGGAGACGTATCTGGCGGCACAGGACATCACGCTCAGCGGCACCGTGACGGCCCCGTCGTGCACGGTAAAACTGGAGAACAACCGGCTGATGTTTACGCGTCAGCAGCAGGATGCTCAGGGCGTGCAGAGCAGCAGGCACAATCCGACCATCCAGACCCTGCGTCTCAATCTGAGTCAGTGTGAGGTCGATGGCGTCGGGGTGATGTTTAAGGCGGAGTACTGGCCGGATAACCCGGTGAGGGGCACACTGCGTGACAGGGCGCAGAGGCAGCGCAACGACGCGCTGTACTACACCATCAGTCCGGGTGCGGATGAGGAAAACCCTGCCGCCTGGCCCCTGACGCTGGCCGAGGACTCGCCACAGCCTGAGGCTGATAAGCAGCAGGAAGAGAACAGGGCGGCTAACCCGGCGCAGTATTTCAGTCTGGCCGAAATGAATTACTGGTATGACCTTAAGACACCCCTAAAAGAAAATGATGTGCTGGTCATCCCGTTTAATGTGCGCGTACATCGTGCACTCACGCAAAAGAAAGAAAGTAATCCGGGGGAACTGGAATCGAATTTCACCCTGCAGCTTTCCTGGCGATAAAAGCTGAATATAGTTCCGGCATATTGTTTTCGTAGGAAGCTGAGTACGAAAATCGAGAAGAAAATCATCATACAATAAGGCTCTAAATGAAATAAACTATCAATTGTATTATTTAGAAACATAAATGGCATTGGCAATTCTAAATTTCGTTGAGAAGTATAAAAAGATGCCGATAACTGATTGTATCCATTACGGCAACAATTTAGGTTGCATGTCATATCCACTTGTCGTTTACGGTTCGATATTTAGACGACAGCATATTGGAATTAGACGGGATGTACATGACACCGAAGAATTTAAAAAATGCGATAGTTTGGTCAGCAAAGAGGAGTGGAAAATTGAAAGTAACTCGTCGGTCAGTATTGTTAGGTGGGCTGGGGTTTCTTGCCAGCACGACAATTTCCCGTTCGGCGTTTGCAGAGCAGGGCGTTTTTAGTGACCTGGCTGAGGGGCTGGATGATCTGGACCTGGCGACGGAGGCTTATCTTTTCGCCTATCCACTGGTGACGATGGAGCTAACCCGACGTGTCTTCTCGAACGTGACTGAACTTGAGGGAACCAGGGCGCCGATGGGGCAACTGATCAAGATGCGTGGCTATCCCGACGCAACATTCAGAGATGTTACGGCACCTAATGCTGACACACTTTATACAAATGCCTTTTTCGATGTCGGTACAGAGCCGTGGGTGCTCAGCATTCCTGATATGAAGGATCGCTATTTTTTGATGCCTTTGCTTGATGGCTGGACCACTGTATTCGAGGCTCCGGGGAAACGTACGACAGGTACCGGACCGCAGACGTATGCAATAACGGGCCCTGGCTGGAAAGGAAACCTGCCGGAGGGTATAACGGAATTTAAATCAGCTACCAGCATTGTGTGGTTGCTTGGCCGTATCTATTGCACGGGTACGCCAGAGGATTATGCAGCTGTCCACAAATTGCAGGACGCGTTTCAGCTTGTCCCCCTCAGTGCATATGGTAAACCTTACACTCCCCTCCCTGGCAAAGTTGATCCATCCATTGACATGAAAACCGCAGTGCGCGACCAGGTTAATAGAATGGATACGGTGTCTTACTTTACGTTATTTTGCGAACTGATGAAGATGAACCCTCCCTCAGAAGCTGATATGGCGCACATTAAGAGATTTGAGCGTATTGGTATCCTTCCGGGACGTGGATTTGATAGAAGCAGACTTAAGACTGAATTTGCACAGCGTGTTCCGGATCTCGCATTTGACAGAATGGTGCAGCAAGTTAAATTCTTAAAGGGCGAAAACGGCTGGTTGTTCACGACGAAAACTGGCGTTTACGGTACCGATTATCGAATGCGAGCTCTTGTTACCGCCATTGGCCTCGGTGCTAACCTCCCTGAAGATGCTATCTATCCGGTGTCTAAGATGGATGCTCAGGGGCAAAAATATCATGGATCCAACAAGTACATATTACGCTTCCCTGAAGGTCACTTACCTCCTGTGGAAGGTTTCTGGTCTTTGACAATGTACGACAAAGACTACTTTTTTGTCGATAACCCTGTTAATCGATATTCGCTCAGTCCACGCCAGAATTTACATATAAACTCTGATGGAACAACCGAACTCTATATACAAAAGGACTCACCTGGTAAGGATAAGGAGTCTAACTGGCTTCCCGCACCTTCAGGAGAGTTTATTCTGATGCTAAGGTTGTACTGGCCAAGCGAGAAAAAACCATCGATTATCAACGGTACATGGTCCATTCCCCCTGCCTTGAAATATGTCTAAGGTGAGTACAAGGACTATACGCCAGTGATATTTGGTAACGGTGTTATAGGTACCAATGCTGGACTGCATAAATGCTGTGATTCCATTGGTAAGTAAAAACGCGATAATTCAATGCGCTGACTTTATGTTTTTTTGTGGATAATTTTTTTTGGTCTAAATATATTTCACAAAAAACTATTCTGTTAGACATCTTCGTCTTCGTATCAAGGGAGATGCCGGTCAACAATTGTAAATCATGACACTGACGGACGTACTGAAGCGTCTGCCCTCCTGGCCAGAGGACCGCCAGCATGAGTTACTGCCGTTCCCGGCTTACCGCTTCGCCAGCCCTGAGTGATGCCCCGGCGGCGTCTCCTTACTCCCTGAGCGAGTATCCCGTCATCCGTGCTCTCGTCCCTGAAACAGTAAACCGTCTGCACGCCTAATGGTGCTCGGGTTACAGCACTCGTTGATAACAACACCCCCTCGCTCAAACACTTGACACAGAAACCCGGAAGCCTGAGGCATCAATGCTGTCTCAGTATTGCAGCACTGACCTTGTTGACTCGAAATCACTGTAAGCAAGGGGCTATACACGATCATCCCCAGCTATCATTGCGAGTTCCCGGCAACATTACTATTTTCTCGCGTATCAGGCTTATACACCTTAGATACCATGATTTTAATCATTGATTTAATGTTTCTTGATATTTTAATAAAACGTTCGGATACTTTTTGAGAACTCTTTGGCATTACACCTTTTCTGCCTTTCTGCTGAGAGTTGAAAGATATCTAATGGTACAGCACAACAAAAAAACTGGCATTCTAAACTATAAGGAACTTAATATGGATACAACAACAAAAGTTACACTACAGTCAATTATGTACCCAACAATGATGTATTTAAGCATTGATTCGGTGACCGGAAAACTTGTTTTTGCAACCAGTCCTTTTGTCTGGGATTGTTCAGTTTCTAAGGTGGATACGGTGCTTCATATCACAACCGCAGTCATCAGTTATACGGATAAAGACGGAAAGGTACTGAGCTTACAACCAGATTATGATAACCCAACTGGTCCTGTAACCTTTCCTGCAATCGTAGTAAAAGACAAAAGCCAGGTTAGGTTGAAATTGACACGCCAGTTGAATGACGATCTGGATAACATATTTTCAATCAATGCTGCGGAATATGAGGGTGATTTGACAAGATTCAACCTGAAGTGGCAAAAAAATGATGTAACGCAAGTGGTATTTGGTGGCGGCGATAACGTGTGGCTCATTAGCAATGTATAGTGGTCAAGTAATATTGGCCCCGTTGTTACAGTAAAAACGGTATCTGTACTCTGAGTCTTCCAGCGTCAGCCCGCCGTTATAATGATGGGTCTGACGCTGATATAGTGGTTCAAGATGTAACCATTAATTTGCTGTCGGGCCTCGTTCTTACCTGCATAACCTTCCACCGGCACCCATTCTGTTTTCAGACTGCGGAAGAAGCGTTCCATGGGACTGTTATCCAAGTAGTTCCCCCGTCGGATGACGCTTTGTTTTATTCTCTAACGCCAAAGAAGTTCTTGATATTTCAAGCCTGTATATTGACTTCCTTGGTCGCTATGAAAATGAGATCATATGGTTGACCTCGTGTCTCATAGGCCATCCGAAAGGCATCGCTTATCAGTGCGATATCGGCATTAGCTGACAGACAACAGCCGATAATTCTGCGGGCAAAAATATCCATAACACAACCACCAGATAGCACCAGTGGTTTCCTGCTTGGATATACGTAATATTTCCGCACCACACCCGATTTGGCTCCGGTACAGCGAACTGAAACTCGAGCAGATGCGGTAGTCAGGTATTCTCCTGACGAGCATTTTTGTACTGATGTTTTCCGGACTGACAGCTGCTCAGATTCAGATATTTCATCAGACTCCCGGCACGGTACGGACAAAAGTGCGGGATGAGTCTGACGCAATAGCCCATAGATGCGAAGGTTCGCCCCCTAGCAATGCGAAGTGCCGCAGGCCTCCATAGCAACAAGAGTTCCAGGTTCAAACTGTCGTATAGTATCCAGCATTTAGAACGAGATATATTCTTGTTCCATGCGACGGAACCATCAACAATCCAGGCGCAGACCTGAAAAACTGATTTGGCGATATCAATACCAACAACTCTGATCGTGGATCGTGCTCATGTGATTTACTCCCGTAGCAAACGCAGACAGTTACAGTATGGCACTGGCTGCTTCAGGAAAGGGCGTCCATCACATCACTTGCGTGCAGCAGACTGCCAGAATATGATACAGATTAGATGTTTCCTCTCCGTAACCGGAGAGGAATATTTTGGTCGGAAGATTTGTAGGTTCTTATTGAAAAGAATCTTAGTACATATCTATTTTACCTCTCAGTATGTATTCATGGAGAAGGATGAAATTCTATAGTATGTTTAATAATTTGGGTGTGTTCTCTCATGTTTAGTATTCTTTTCTATTCGCTTCGTGGTTAACATCAATTATTTTAACACTACAACAACTGACTGGATGCCAGGGCTTAAGTTATAAAATCGTGCAATGTACTGCTTGTCGGGTACTGCCGTGTCACCATTGATAGTGACATATTCTCCTTGATATAAAAGATTAATGAAATCACTTTGAGCATTAACAAAAATAAAAGCACTCTTATTGCTCTCTGACTTGTGTGTAATAAAGTTAAACACACCATTATAACGTCCTGTCTTTAAATCCCCGGATTCAAGGATAATTGGGCACGATTTTCCTGCCTCACCAAAATATACTTCCGCTGCAGTTCCTTTCAAATTAAACCCACCTGTAATGTTAAACTCTCCATTGCGTTGAGTATTTGAAATTGTTAACTTTGAGGTGTCCTGTAATGTTAACCATCCCTTGATGTTGATACCACCGATATACTCACTACCAGGCTGTTTTTCAATTGAAATCTTTACCCTAGAATCACCTTTAATAAGAAATGATGCATAATCTTCAACATACTCAATGCCACCCATATAAAAATTACCTGCGCTGAGTAAGCAGGAGTAGTCAGCCCCATTCACTGGTGAGCTGTCAATAACATAATCTCCCTGGAGGTTCATGTATTCCTGCTTTCTTCTCCAGAAACCATTTCCTCGGATATTAAGCTTTGCAGGACTTCGACAGTCCCCACCATCCATTATTAGTGTACCTGCAACATCCCAGATACAACGCCCACTATTTGATGAAGCATTTATGTCTATATTTTCAATATTTAACTCTGCGCCCTCACTTACTGTTATATATACTGGATTCTCATGCTCCCCCGTCCTCCCATCTATTCCTTCTTCAACCCATCGCTCAGGGGATATCACCAACTTACCGCGCTGAACATTTATTCTTGTCTGCTTTTCTATTGAATATTCAGTGGCTACTGGCCATGTAAAGGCAGTTTTAGACGTGGTATTCACTTTTAGGATAAGTTCACATTCGGGAGCATCCATGGTGAAACAACATCCCAGCTGTTTGTCGAAGTTATCCCTACGGATAATACGACTTCCATAATTCTCAGTATACGTTTGACTTGCATTGGAATCCCATTCAAAACTCATATCAACATCCTCTTATTAAACAATGGTATATATATGCTACGATTTTCTGTAATATATTGGCATTACAGAGAATACATTTAAAATAAAGTCAAGGCGTGCAGGGGGAATCACCTCTTATTAGATGTTCGCCCCAGGTATTAAGTGTCCTCGAGCATGTGAAGGACAGACAATTAAACGGAAATAAATAGCATTAGATCTTTTTTAGAGGGTAACTAAATTATTGTATTAAGAGACTATATCATGATTGATTTGCTTTACTCGCTTACTATGAGTCTCAACTGCTTTTCCAGACTGAGGATTTGTTCTACCAAAAAAATCACTCACCCACGGGTATGCTTCTTTCGTTGAAACTAAAGGTTGAAGACGCAACATCATGTTGATATCGCAAGAAAGATAGTTGCCGTTCATCGGACCACCTTTTTCTCTGAAGTATCTAATATTTACACAATCAATCATTCTTTACTCTTTTTAATAAATAAAACCACCAAGTGTAACTATGTCTGACACTGGCCCATTGATGCACACCATTAATCCAGAATTAATATAATGATGTGGGGTGAATATAAATTTCACTAAACCGACTAAAATTATTAACCTGCCATTTAGGTTAAACAGTACCACGTCATTAACAGTCAACCTAAACTGAGAGTCGTAACGATTTTAGCAATTGTCAAATAATAAACACGACATATTCTGGATTTCTCCTGTGTCCCCGGATGATTCCGGTCATTGATTCTGGCGATTTCTATCGCGAGTGACCTGCCCCCAGTATTAGATACAACCGTCAGTCCAAAGCGCAACTCAATGGCCCTGACCCCGTATATGATCCATTCATAATCAGGAATAACCGGCTTCATTCTGGCTGCATATTCTGGCAACCGACAGATTTTTCAGCAAACTAGGAGGGCGTCATCCAGCCCAGTGCATAATGGGGACGACTCTGGTTATAGTGTATGCGCCAGGCCTCGATTTTGCACCGTGCATCCTCCAGAGATATGAACCAGTTCTCGTTCAGGCATTCCTGCCGCAACCTGCCGTTGAAGGACTTGACCGTAGCGTTGTCCTTAGGCGTTCCCGGGCGTGAGAAGTCGATCCTTATTCCTCTTTCATACACCCACCTGTCCAGCATTTTTCGTGCAAATTCAGAACCATTATCGGTTTTCAGCAACTACGGTAATGACACCTGAATGCTATGCTTTTCATCATTTCTGCCACTTCTGTTGAACGCAGATTCTGCCCTAAGCAGATCCCCAGGCATTCGCGGGTGCAAAGGTCGATAACCGTTCGCAGGCGCAGTCTTCGCCCGTCAAACAGCGCGCCCGAGACAAAATCAATGCCCCAGACGTGATTCGGATATAGCCCCTGAGACTGCGGCTGCCAGCGCTGCACGGATTTATTGCGCTGTGGACGTTTGAGGCGCAGCGATAGCCCCTGCTCGCTGTAAAGCCGGTAAATCCTTTTGTGGTTATCGCGCCAGCCCTCCCGTCTGAGCATCACGTGTACACGGCGGTAACCGTAATGCACCCGGGTTTGGGTGATCTCGCGTATGCGCAGGCGCAGCGCACTGTCATCGGCAGCAACTGAACGATATCTAAACGAACTGCGACTGAGTCGTAGCACAAAACAGATTTGTCTTTCGCTGACACTAAATCGGGCCTGTATTTCGCTAACACATTCGCGTAGGCGTACCAGCGTCAGCTCTTTTTTACCATCACGTCCTGCAACATGGTCTTATCGAGGCTGAGGTCAGCAACCTGCTTCTTCAGCCGCAGATTTTCCTCTTCCAGTTGCTGAATATGTTTGAGTTCATAGGGGAAATTCCGCCGTACTTCTTGCGCCGCGTGTAAAAAGTGGCATCAGAGATACCCAGCTTACGGGAGACATCTGGCACGGACGTACCCAACTCAGCCTGCTTCAGGGCAAAGATAATCTGCTCTTCGATGAATCGTGACTTTTTCATCGGCACCACCTCCGTTCAGGGGAGTGTTTATCATGTCGGAATTTTGTTTCTGGATGGAGCAGGATTTTGGGGCTGGGTCAATATGAAGACATTACTAACATCACGGTGTATTGATCAACGGGGAGCCGGTAAGCCTTAGTTCTCCAATACGTTTCTCACCGTACGACTTACCAGTCGATCAAATTCCACTTGAATTATTTTTCCGATAGAAAAATAAATTTTTGAGAGCCTGAGAAACAAAATAGAGTAAAGAAAAATATGCTTGGAAGAAATATTATTATCTAATCGGGGGCATCTTGTCATTATGTTGCGGATTACGTTTGATATTTTTATTTAAAAAATTAATAATTGCGGACTAAGAAGCTAAGAAGCTAAGAAGCTAAGAAGCTAAGAAGCTAAGAAGCTAAGAAGCTAAGAAGCTAAGAAGCTAAGAAGCTAAGAAGCTAAGAAGCTAAGAAGCTAAGAAGCTAAGAAGCTAAGAAGCTAAGAAGCTAAGAAGCTAAGAAGCTAAGAAGCTAAGAAGCTAAGAAGCTAAGAAGCTAAGAAGCTAAGAAGCTAAAAAGCTAAAAAGCTAAAAAGCTAAAAAGCTAAAAAGCTAAGTCCTGCGTTCTGCAAATTGTAGTAAAGCATCAGGATTGATAACTGTTATTGCACGGTAGCTAGCCTCAATCCAACCTTTTTCCTCAAAGCGTTGAACTGCGATATTGACCTGTTTACGAGAGGTATTTGTAATGATGCTCAGATTTTCCTGGGATACCATTACTGGCGTATCTGTTGACCAGGACATTCGATGCAGGGCAGAGGCAATCCTTGAACTGACATCTTTTATTTGCAAGTCATGAACGATTCTGATTAGAGAGTCCGTCGACATGAGAGACATAGAGGAGAAAGCCCGTAAGGTATTTGGATCGGCACAGACCATTTCTTCCATCACGGGGAGTGGGACGTGCATAACCTGAATGTCAGTGTAGGCCGTCAAAGAGATACGCCGAGGATCACCAGTCAGGAAACTGTCTTCACCTGTCCAGCCACCAGGCACTGCAATATGTATTAGCCTTGGTGTCTGGCCTGAAGGCGCTGTTTTTACCGTTACTACCCCACTGACAAGACCATAAATACCGCCGGCAGGATCCCCCGAGCAAAAGATCACGGTCCCGGCCCGGAATCGTAAAAATTCTGCATTGTGTAATAACAACATTCTGAAATCAAATGGCATATGAGATAGCCAGCCTCGCTGGCAGATGATTTTCTCAGCCTTTTCTCGTGATTTCAGGGACATCAATGTCATTATTTCCCTATCTGGTTAACGATCGTTTTGGGTAGTATAGCCAAGAAAATACATTATCAGCGTGGTGATTATTACACTAATCAGTCAGCCATATCCTCATCTGCATGATGTTTTAACGCTTCTGGATTTAAAACTGTGATTGATCGGTAACCAGTCTCAACCCAGCCCTCTTCAACGAAACGCTTGATAATGGCATTAACTTGTTTTCGCGATGTGGTAGTGATGACGCTCAGGCTTTCTTGTGAAACTGCTACGGGAATATGCGTTGCCCAGCAAATACGATGAAGGGCAGAGGCGACTCTGGCGCTTGCGCTTTTCTTCTGTAAGTCATGTACAAGCCTGAGCATCGAGTCCGCCCCCAGGATAGACATCACGCCAAAAGCGCGCATATTGTCAGGATCTTGTTCAGCCATTTGCTCCATTTTTTCAAGCGGTACATGCAGTAGCCAGGTTTCATTTTGTGCAACCAGTTCAATCCTTCTTGGTTTGCCCGAAATAAAGCTGTCTTCACCAATCCAGTCGCCTGAAACTGCAATATCGATCAAACGGGGCGTTGAATAAGGTGGTGCAGCCATGATCCCCAGAGTCCCTGATACAAGCCCATAAATCCCACCAGCCTTGTCACCCTTAGCGAAGATGACATGTCCCGTGTCGAACTTCAGTAGCTCGGCATTTTCCAGAAGACGGACCCTGAACGCTTCAGATGTCCGGCTCAACCAGCCCCTTTGAATCACTATCGCTTCCGCGTTTTTTCGCAACATAGGTTCGTAATCCTTCGCGCCGTACTTGTCTTTATTGATACCTGGCACAGTAGTGTTGACACTAGTGATGAAGAAATTCAACTGAGTAATTTAGCACGAAATATTATCGTTACTTCAGGAAGATATGGAAAACGGAGGACAATTTTATAAAACTTATGGCTGGCGGATTAATCGAAGGATCCTAAGGCGTTTTGGCTTAAATCAACCCGATTATGCCGACATTCAGTAGGTATCAAAGGGGTTATTAGTAAGTAAAAAAAGCCCGCTACGGGAGAGCGGGCGACACAAAGTTAAGTTGTTCGTTATTTTGGTTTAAGTCCCTCTTAATCTCATAACGGTTTTCCTTTCTGTCAATATGAACCGTTCAAAAAAACGATTACAAACCACATATGGTTAGAACACTGTTTAACCTGTTCAGTGAATCATAGAGTTCATAGGCAAGAAGGATACGGTGTCGCCAATAGTATTCGAACTGAGTGAAACTAATCTATAGAGGGCAAGTTATGTCAATGAGCACAATTTTAAGGATGGTTTTTTTGATAGTGGGTGCAACCGTGGTATCAGCGGGAGCATCGACACTACATAGGCTGACTTCCCCAGCCCAAGGGGTTGTGTGCGATGTGTTTTTTTGCGCTGATGCCAAAGGAGTTTCAGATGCTTTAACAACGAAATTTTTGGGCAAAGTGCGTGGAGAACAACTGAGTGCAATGGGCGACTTCGATCATTCAGCATTTACTTTTGCAAATGGAATTTTTTGTGACACGAAGGCTAAAGTATGTCGCAAGGATCGTTTTTTCGATGCTGACGGGAAGCGCTCGGGATCTATTGAAGATAATACAACTCGATTGCTATTTGAGCCGTAATAACCAGGCTGTCCATTTCCTGGTTATGCAGTGTGCGTGATCGGCTCAATACGTAAATCAATGGAATGCATAATGGGAATATCGTTTAGCTAGTTACTTATGTCCTTTTCTGCATGCTGTAGCAGTGCAGCAGGATCTTTAACGGTGATTGAGCGGTAACTGGTTTCAACCCATCCCTCTTCAACAAACCGCTGAATGACGTTGTTGACCTGCTTACGAGAAGTGTTGGTAATGATGCTGAGATTATCCTGGGAAACCGTTACCGGAGTATCTGTGGACCACGACATACGGTGTAACGCTGAGGCGATTCTTGAGCTGATATCCCTCTTCTGTAAGTCATGCACAATTCTTAAAGCTGAATCAGCCTGCTGCATAGAAATCACGCCAAAAGCGCGAATGTCATTTGGATAAGCAGACACCATTTGTTCCATCGCTTTAATCGGTACGTGCAAAACCCAGGTTTCACTTTGTGCGACAACTTCAATTCTTCGAGTATCGCCCGTTAGAAAACTATCTTCTCCCGTCCATCCACCCGGTACAGCAATGTGGATGAGGCGAGGCACTGAATCAAGCGGAGCCGTATTGATAACAACGGTTCCGTCGACAAGGCCAAAGATTCCTCCGGCAGGGGCTCCGGTACGGAAGATAAATTGCCCAGGTTCAAATTTCAGAAGTAAAGCATGCTTCAGCAGCCTCGTTCTGAAATCTTCAGGCATGAGCGATAACCACCCTCTTTGGCAGATCAAATGCTCAGCCCTTTCTCGAGTCATTTCCACTTTTCTTCCTCAATTGTCCGATTTGACACAATCTTGCATCAGAAAATTATGTATTAAAAGTGTGTCAGGCAAAAAGTCTCATAAGCAGGCTGTGGGAAAAAATACACGGCCGCATACAGGGTAGTGTCGGTTGTTAAGAAAGTGACTAACACCTACTGATGACGAGGTTTGTGCGGACAGCACTAGTACGGCCCGTAAGTAATCATTTTTATTAATGAAATTTTGGAGAAGGAGCTTAACCGTCACCTGTGACAGTTGCCCTTATGCAGGTGACTGAACGCGGGTTGAATATTTTAGGATGGATTCTTGTGATTCAGAGGATGCCGGGAATGTGTTAACAACAGTTTATTCCTGAACATGCTTATTTTATCAGACTACATGATGCCGGAGTTTTCCATGAAGCAAAGATTATATCTCACGCGTCAGGAAGTATCTGTTTTAGCCAGGGCCACATTTGGTAGTAAGAATGGATTAAGAGATTACTGTATGTTGCTGCTCTGCTATTTACATGGATTCAGAACGAGTGAGTTAACAGGGTTAAAACTATCAGACCTTGACTTGTCAGGGGGGCGCTTATCTATTAGTCGATTAAAAAATGGATTTAGTACTGTACACCCTTTACATGTACAGGCCAGAAAGGCACTGGATATGTGGCTAAATATACGAAATCAACTTGTAACTGATAATGATATTCAGTGGCTATTTGTTTCGCGTAAAGGTGGGCGTATCTCACGTCAGCGTTTTTATATGATTTGCAAAGAGTATGGACGACTGGCTGGTCTCCCTTTCGATGTACATCCTCATATGCTGCGGCATGCATGTGGGTATGAACTGGCAGAGCAAGGTATGGATACACGCCTGATACAGGATTATCTTGGTCATCGAAATATCAGGCACACTGTCCATTACACTGCTGGCAACGCAGCACGTTTTTCGAGAGTCTGGCAGGATAAAAATTCGTACGAAGTGATTTTCTAGTGTGTTTATTATTTTATAGTGCTTGCTTTTTGTAAAAACCGTTGAGAGTTTAATTTGTGTTTTTTTCAGATATTCATATGGGAAATAAATCAGTATTACATTGAAGTAAATAAAATGTGTGAACACACAACTTAACTCTTTTTAGATATAAAGTTAGGTGAGTTACTACCTCAATGTTGTCGCAAGTGCTGAAGACACATGTATGATCCGTTCGATTTCGGATATCGATTTTGGTACTCATGAGTATGATATTACTGCCCCACTCGATCAACGCTTGAGTCTGACATTGCAATGTCCTGTGGGTACAACCTGGCAACTGGCTTTGAACGAGGGATTATATTCGGCGGGGGGAGCACGGAGAATGAGCAATGACTAGGGTGATTTTGTTCAGTATCAAATTTATCGCGATGCGGCACGAACACAAACCTGGGGTAATAAAAATAATGTGGATACCCTGAGTGGTGTTGGAGCGGGCATTGCTAACCCGCTCATGATCTCTATATATGGGCGGGTATTACCCCAGAATGGTCTGGCTCAGGAGCATTATCAGGATACTGTTATTGTTACCTTGATCTATTAATGAATTATTTTTTATTTCAGAATATGTGCCTTTATTTTAGAAGAGGTGTTAATGATTAGACACGTACTGTTTATACAGTTTAAACCTGATGTTTCGAGTCTTGATATTGATATTATTCGTATTTTGTTTTTAGATGTTAGAAATAAAATTGAAGGTGTTTTAGATGTTGAGTGGGGAGAGAATGATAGCCCAGAGATGAAAAATGCAGGCTATACACATTGTGTTTTCATGACATTTTCGGATGATACTGCCCGACAAAGATATTTGCCACATTCAGTTCATGAGGAATTGAAAGAGATTTTCAAGCCTCTACTTCAGAACGTCATTGTTCTAGATTATTCGGTTGTATAATGATTTTATATGAATGCGTTTTATAATATTAAAGTGGAGGAATTTATGATGATTAGGCGTAAAACATGTTTGGCTATTATGACATTTATTAGTGCGGTAAACATTCAATGTAGCTACGCACAAAAGACTCCTGATGTAACGGTTCCGACTCATGGCTTTAATACATTTATTCCGGAAGATATTCTAACTCAGGATAAGATCCACACCCGTATTGGAACACTTAACTTTATCGATGGTGTCCCAACAAAAGAAACGGCAAAACTGGCTTTTGATAACCTTGACTTCGTTCGCGGAGTCGAGGTTTTCTTGAGCCTTATGCCTGCCGCAAGTATTGAAGCAATTCGCCGTGGAAATATTGCATTGGGTGCAAGTAAAAGTAATCAGGCAACAATTTATGATCAACTTGCAGATTCAAACCCTCTGTTACTGACGGCGAATACTGATACCGTTTACGCTTTCTCAATGCTTGACCTCGAAACTGATGGCCCAACGGTCATTGAGGTACCGCCTGGAAGTGGTCCGGGAACAGTGAATGACGCATTTTTCAGATTCGTTGTTGATATGGGCGTCCCTGGGCCGGATCGGGGAAGGGGAGGAAAATATTTAATCGTGCCATCTGATTATATGGGTAATCTACCTAAGGATGTCAGGAATGGCGGTGAATATTATATTACGCGCTCACCTTCATATGTAAACATTGTTATTTTACGTGGATTTCTGGTTGATGGTAAGCCAGATGCCGCATCAAAGATGTTTCGCGATGGTTTCAAAGTTTATCCGCTCAGCAAAGCAGATAGTCCACCTAAAATGGAATTTATCAATTCATCTAAGAAGGCATTTAATACTGTCCATGCAAACAATTTTGAGTTTTATAATGAACTCAATAACGTCATACAGAAAGAGCCTGTCGATTTTATTGATCCTGAAATACGTGGTCTTGCTGCCTCAATTGGTATTAGCAAAGGTAAAAAGTTTGATCCTGATAAACGGATGAAAGCAATTTTAACAGATGCAGTTGCGACGGGTAACGCAACGGCCAGAGCGATTAGTTTTCATAACCGAGATCCTCGCTCTGTTCTTTATCCTAACAGTCAATGGCGAACCAGTTTCATTGGTGACGACTATCTCTGGCTTGGTGGAGATGGGCTTGCTGGCCGCGATCTTGATGCCAGAACCAGCTTCTTCTACGTCGCAACTGTTAATACACCATCAATGGCGGCAAAATCGGTGGGCAATGGTTCGCAGTATGCTATTGCCAGCGCAGATAAGATGGGAGCCCCCCTTAATGGTTCTAAGAACTACAGGCTCAACATTCCTGGCAATGTGCCGGCAAATGACTTCTGGTCAGTGGTTATTTATGACCCTCAAACCCGTTCTGAACTGCAGACCTCACAGCCATTCCCGAGTAAAAATAACAAACGAGACAAATTGATTGCAAATCAAGATGGGTCCGTAGACTTATTCTTCGGCCCTAAACCACCTAAGGGTAAGGAAGCCAATTGGATGCAGACAGTTCCTGGAAAAGGCTGGTTTACAATCATTCGCCTATATGGGCCTCTCGAGCCCTGGTTTGATAAAACTTGGAAACCGGGTGAGATCGAAGAAATTAAGTAACTCCTAAGATAGCATCGATTTAACTTATCAGGCAGATGATTTTAATCTGCCTTCTTTTTTTTCATCAAATTTGTAGGTGGCGGTGCTTTCAGGGGATTAACTACCTGGTGTTGCGCTTCAGAAGTAACTGAAAGCACCGCCGTGTCTGGAAAACCGGCAGGAAACCAGACTTTAATGATACTGTTAACGTTTTTTTTCTGTGTCAACAGAATGTCGCTATATCCCTCTGTATTCTTGAATCTGACGTATATAACATTGTCATTTTTTCACTAATCTGGTAACGAATTGTTAATACACGGTTGTGGGGCTTATTTATCGTTTCCACAATTATCCTCGTCGGTTCGGGTAGGCATTTTAACTTAATAACAGGAAAGCATACTGCTTCTGAGGGTTCACCCGGATAGGTCGGGTTAGCTATCAGTATCCTTTCCTGTTGTGATGAATCCCCCTGTGCGGAGGGGCAGAACCAGCAAACTACTCCTGTGGTCGTAGGGAATCGAAATAGATGCGAGTCAAGGCTGCTGACCAAAGACTCACCTGGAGGCACCAGGCATCACAACTCTATTAAATATCTAACTTCATCGTTAAAGAGAGCAATGGCTAATCTGTTAATTTGAGGGTTGATTTTTGTCTGCCTTCGTATTTTGATAAAAAAATAATTGGCAATTCCATCCTTGCTAAGGAGTAACGGTGAGATGTAAATTAATTGGCAAGGCAGATGAGTGCTTAAACATTGCGGAAGCTCCTAATAACATGCTTGAACGTTTGCATAAGGCGATCTCTCAACTCAAAAGTGAATATATTTCAGCATTAGGTCTGCTTAGCAATATAAAATATTCTGCGAATAACCAAAAATTTAATGTCGTTGAAATAGGGATCGAAAGTAGTGAGAGAGATGGTTTAATTTGCTCCATTGCTGATATACCTATGTCTCAAGATAATACCATTCACTTTATACTGAGTACTGCTCTTTGTACACGGGATTATGCATTGAAATCCTATTTTAATATAGACGTCAATATGTATATTAAAGGGAGGGCGATAAACGTTATCCTAAACAAAGAGAACGAAACGATGCGTTATACAGCTTATGAACATGCTGGTGGTTTTGGTCCAATTTGTGACGCTATAAAAAAACATATAAAACTTTCAATTGACATGGACCTTGTTGATTATCAACTCTGGGGTTCATAGGCTTTAGTTACTGAAATGCACGAAGCAATGATAGTGACTGTTATCCAAATCTAAACATGTTAGGTTACATGCATTGTGTTTGTGAGATTGATTTGATTTGGTATTCATTCAAATATGCCAGCGGAAGATAAAGAGTTATTACGCTTAATCTTAGTTACAGGAAGTTAATCATGAGTGTTTTTTGTGTTTTTAACGTCCGTCGATTGGGGAAACTAAATAGCAGCTATTTTCACGTGCCAATGATCTTCCTTTGGCGAAAAAGGACACCATTATCTCAGTCGCGCCGCTGATTATCTTTTGCAGGGAACAAGCGCTGTAAATCGTAGCCAGTCAGGCAGAAAGCAGCATTTATGTACATGGCACTCATCTGGCGAGGTCCTTGGGACTGGTCGCCAGCAGCTGGTTATTTTCTGCCACTAAAAAGAATGAAGGAGTAAAGTTTGTTATCCCTGACCGAGTGAAACGAGCTCAAGCTTGCCGTTAATAATGAATTGCACGCCAGTACAGACCAGAAGAAACCCCATCAGCCTTGAAATAGCATCAATACCACCAGTCCCGACAAGTCGCATAATGGTTCCAGAGCTTCGAAGACTCAACCAGAGAATCAGGCCCACCAGTAGGAAAATGAGTGGTGGTGCTACAAGAATTATCCAGGGGGCATATTCAGCACCATGCCGAGCCGCTGAAGTAGAAGCAGAGCTGATAATCATGGCAATAGTACCGGGACCTGCTGTTGAGGGCATCGCTAGCGGTACAAAAGCTATTCCAGTATCGGCAGTTTCAGCGTCAGAACTGAGTGAAACTGGTCTGGTGGGCTGCGGGAATAGCATACGAAAGCCAATGAATGCGACAATCAATCCCCCGGCAATACGCAGTCCAGGAATAGAAATCCCGAACGTGTTCATCACCAACTGTCCCGCGTAATACGTCACCATCATGATAATAAATACGTTCATTGAGGCCAGAAATGCAATGCGGTTTCTCATGGCTACACTCATCCCACCAGTGAGTGCAAGAAACAATGCAACTGTGGTCAGTGGATTTGCCAGAGGGAGAAGGACAACAAGTCCAAGTCCAAGGGCTTTCATTAAATCAATCATCATATTTCCTTACTAACAGGGGGCAAGGAGGGCCGCCAGGCTCCCCCTTAGCTAAAAAAATCCCGCTGTTAAGGTGGGAAACAGCGGGAAGACATAAAGGATGTTAAGGAGGTACAAATAGTGACGCTACAAACGCAACACTAAACATTACATCAACAGAACGCTGGGTTATGCTGTTGTTAAGGTGATTGCAGCCGTTAAGAAAGAACGCTCCTGGCGACAGAGGTCATTTCGATGATTCAAAATTAAGAGCTCTCAGCACCAGAATTCCGACGCTCAGGGAGAGTAAACTGGGGGACTACATTTCCGTCAATATAGCGGTAACGTAGCCATGCTGAGATCGCGTCAATGGCCATCACGACAATAACCATTATCAGAGTGATGAACATGACCACGTCCCAATTCCACAAACGCATGTTTTCTGCATAGACGAGTCCGATGCCTCCTGCACCCACAAAACCTAATACTGCAGCTGACCTGGTGTTTGATTCGATTTGGTAAAGGCTCAGAGCGATGAAAGCCGGGAAAGATTGCGTAAAAATACCAAAGCGGTGCTTTTGCAGAGGGCTGGCTGCAACCGATGTGAGTCCCTTTGTTGGGGAACCATCTACAGCTTCATGACTTTCAGCATATAACCGTCCCAGAAGTCCTATGTCTTGCATGAGAATCGCCAATGCGCCAGCCAATGGACCAAGACCAATAGCACGAACAAAAATGAGCCCCCATATGGCCATATCTACTCCGCGCAAAATATCAAACAGGCGACGCATCAGCAGGGCGGCAATGCCTGCTAACTTGCCTTGCATAACATTGCGCGCTGCCAAAAAGGAAAGTGGAAGAGCGATTGCCGTAGCGGTGATCGTCCCGGTGAAAACAATCGCCAGAGTGATCAGTATTTGTGTCAGATAATAACTCAGTGGCCAGTCAGAAAAATTATGCCAGGTAAACATCCGATGCAAATAAAAGCCTATTTGGCGAATACCACTGCTGAGCTGCTCTAAACTGATACCATGTTGTGAAAAAAACCAAAGGTAGTACGACACGCAAGCCAAAATCCATAGCCCGGTATGAAATAGTAAGTCTCTACTAAAATTGCGCAGATTTTTTTTGTCATACTGGAGAGAACTGGATTTTAATGGGTTAAATGTGCGCGGTACTTTGTGTCCGTACAGTACCTTTTTTCGCAGTAATCCGGAAAAGCTATCCAGAATAGTGACGACAACGATGATGAGCAGCAGCGTCATGCTGACCTGATCGTAACGGTCGAGCTTGATATTAGTCATGAGTTCCTGACCTATCCCGCCAGCACCCACAAGCCCAAGAATGGTTGATGATCGAAAATTGATTTCAAGGCACATGAGGCTAAATGATATAAACAGGGGTTTTACCTGTGGCCACAAGGCAAAGCGTGTCTGCTGAAAGGGCGACGCGCCACATGCCTTGAGCCCTAGGACTGGTTTATCATAAGTGCTTTCTATAGTGTCGTAAAAGAGTTTCGTTAAACTTCCGGTGCTGTGTAACAACAGGGCCAGAAATCCCGAAAACGGACCAATACCAAATGCCATGACGAAAATCATTGCCCATGCAAGGTCAGGCATGGTTCGCAAGAAAGCCACCAGCGTACGGAAGGTTAAGCGTATCGGTAACGCGATTCCTCCATTGTTAGCAGTAAGGAACGAAAGTGGAATGGCGAGAAAAACTGCAATAATCGTTGAAGCCATTGCCATCTGTAGTGTTTCAAGAATGAGCGGTAACTGAATAGGCAGACGATAACCCCACCATGACAATGACCCTCTAATATCAGAACCTGCAAACAGGTCGGACAGATGAAGTGCAGGCAAGATATCACGCAGATAGCTGAAGAAATCAGGTAACGCATGCCATATGCTGGCAGGGCTGAACTCGGCAATATGTCCGGCAGAAAAATAGAGCAACAGAAGAAGAGCGGATACGCCCAGTGTGTCCCGCCTTTGACGCTTGCGAATCTGTTGGTAATAGCGTTCAAACTCGTTATGGAGGCTACTCATTGATCGTTGTTTTCCGGGGCTGAAATCTCCCGACTTTACTGCCGGGAGGATCGAAAGCTGTATTAATGCGCACTCAATATTTCACGCTTCATATCGATGATGTGCTGGAAATCAGCGACGCTCCCTTCACGAATATGTAATGGTCCTCCGACAGCTTTTACAAAACAGGCATGATCGTCCGTATCCAGTTTTTTGATGGCACGGATTACATTTTCTTTAAACTCTGTAGGAAGAGTATTGCTGATGAGGATTGGTCCACCCGGAATCAGCGGGGATTGCCAGATAATACGAATCTGTTTCATCACATCTGTGTGTCCTGCACGGATCAATGAGCGGAAGGCGCTGGCACTATAACCGGTGTTGTAATCCCCTGACATCGAACTGTAGGTCACTGCTCCGGCAAACTGTCCGTTCAGAACGCCAAGAATATCCTGCTCATGCCCACCAGAGAATGTAATACTGGAAAAGAAATGGTTATAGTGGTTATCCACATTTCCCCCTAGCTTTTGTCTGAAGGAGTAGTCAGGGATTAGGTATCCTGAAGTGGAGTCGGGATCGGCAAAAGCAAAGGATTTGCCTTTCAGGTCATCTAATATCTGGTAAGGGCTGTCGGCTTTCACCACGACCACCGAATGGTAACCGTGTGCACCGGTTGCATCATCTGCAGTCATTCCAATGACATCAACGGCATTCGGATTTTTGATATATACCGACGCGTAGGCGGCCGGTGACATGTTCAACACCACGTCCACCTTTCCCCCCAGCAGGCCCTGTGTGATTGCCGTGTAGTCGGAAGCATTTCTGAGTTTAGTTTCAATATTTAGCTCTTTATCCAGGAATGATTTAACGCATTGATTATCACCGATTTGTTGAGTGGAATTCTGACCACCCAGGATACCGAGATTTAATGTTTCTGGTTGTTCAGCAGCGGTTGCTTGTCCTGAAATCGCGATGCCAAGAATAATTGCAGAAATTCGAATGCCATTACAAAAATGTGTTGTCATTTCTTTCCCCGTATAAATGAATTAAGTAGTTAATCTTTTTCGTTGTACAACTGGTGCAGAATTTTAGAATTCAGCCCTGAGGGCGGCCCGTCGAAGATGATTTGTCCACCAGCAATGCCAATAACGCGCGAACAATACTTTTTAACCAGTTCCGGGGAATGGAGATTGACCATTACGGCGACACCTTGTCCGGCTATTTCGCAGAGAGCGCTCATAATCAGGTGAGTGTTTTTTGGATCCAGTGCGGCCACGGGCTCGTCGGCCAATAAAATCTTTGGATTTTGCATTAGCGACCGACAAATGGCCACGCGCTGCATCTGACCGCCAGAGAGGTTTTCTGCTCGCTGTAATGCATATGGCAACATGTTCATCCACTCCAGCAAAGATATTGCGCGAGACCGGTCAGCTTCAGAAAATAGATTGAAAAGGGATTTGAGCGTAGAGGTATGGTGCAGTCGACCTAACATGACATTGGTCAAGACATCAAGACGCGGGACGAGACAATAGTCCTGAAAAATCATGCTACACCGGCTTCGCCAGCTTGTTAGAGCTCGACGTTTTAATTTTGTGATATCAATCAACGTGCCAGATTCATGATGACTAAGGATTTCGCCACCACTAGAAGATTGTATTCCATTTAGTAGCTGAAGCAGGGTTGATTTACCGGATCCAGACTTGCCAATAACCCCTGCCATCTCACCAGCATAAAGATCAAAATTGATATTCTTTAGTAGGTTAGGTTGCCTAGGCCAAGTCTTACTAAGGCTGCGTACTCTTAAGACTGGGCGTTTACTGTAGGCGCTAATCAGGGGTTTGATTTCATTTTCTGATACTGTGGTTAGAGCGCTGTTCATAAAGATTCCTGTACGCAAAATTACTAAGGAACAATATAGATATGTTTTATATGGCAGTTGTATGACTCTTAAATGAATATAACTTGGGAGGTAGAAAATATCCCCTTCGCTGCAAAATATAGTACGTTGTATTGTGTGGTTTTTTTTTGCTAAGATTTATCTTATTTTTCAATGCTACCTTTCATACCAAAGAAGACGCTTCTTTGCAATTTACATTTTCAGCATTAGAGGGCTAATAATTAGAGCACTGACATACTCGCCGCAGCAGCACGATAAATATTGTTACCCTTTGAAATGCACATCAAAACAACTTTAACACTATGAATTTATGAGAAATAAATGGTTAATATAGAATGGTTGTGGGGGAAATGAGCTATGAGTAATAATTTATACGACATTGATAAGATCTATATTCCGCCACTAGCTCAGCAGGATAGAGCCGGTGACACTGATGTTGCAGGTGCGGGGTTCGAGGCCCCGGTGGCGGTCCATTTTATACTATCTGATCAAGCGAAATGAGGAGAGTGGTCAGTAGGTACGGCAGGAAAGCATTGGCCCGGTCTTAATTACCGGGCCAATGTGAGGGGAATTCTATCTTCTACTCGGGACCGGTTGCGAGGTTATCGATATAATCAGCATACCATTGCATCATTTCGCGTCTGCCCTCCAGGTACTGAGCGTGATTGTAGATTCCGCGAATGCTGTTTTTATCCGTGTGAGCCAACTGCATTTCAATCCACGAAGTATTGAAACCCTCTTCATGAAGGATGGTGCTCATTGTGTGTCGGAAACCATGCCCTGTAGCCCTTTTGTCATAACCAATTCGCTTCAAGACCATGTTAATACTGGCTTCGCTCATCGGCTTATTGACATCGTTTCGTCCAGAAAAAATGAGTTGGTAACGACCGGTGATCAGCTTCAGTTGGTGAAGAGCCTCTAGTGATTGACGTGATAGTGGCACCAGATGGGCCCTTTTCATCTTCATTCTGGTTTTTGGTATTTCCCAGATATGATTATCAAAATCAATTTCTCTCCATTCCGCCATACGTAATTCAACGGTTCTTAAACCTGTCAACATAAGCAAACGGGTTGCCTGTAGCGTAATAAAACTTCCTGTGTACTCAGATAATTTGTTGAGAAATTCGGGTAGTTCGGAAGACTGTAAGAATGGATAGTGTCGCTTTTGATATCCTTGTAAAGCGCTTGCGAGATCGGGGGCTGGATTGTACTCAGCTCGGCCCGTTACAATTGCGTATCGGAAAACTTCGCCACACCGCTGGCGGACCTTATTGGCTAACTCAGGCGCGCCACGTTTTTCGATTCGTTGCAGAACAGACAGAAGTTCAAGGGGTTTTATTTCGTTAACTGGTCGAGAACCTATATAGGGAAACACATTGTTCTTAAAGGCTCGGTCGACATAATCAGCATAACTTTTTGACCAGCCCTGGACTTTTGCTCTGTACCATTCAGTCGCAATAGACTCGAAGGTATTTTCAAAAGACATTTTTTTAGCAAGCTCTTCCGCTTTCTTAAGCTCACCGGGATCATTACCCGCAGCCAGAGTTTTCCTGGCATCTTCACGTTTTGAGCGAGCATCAGAAAGAGAAACGTCAGGATAAGTCCCGAAAGATAATTTTTTCTCTTTGCCCGCAAACCGATACTTCATGCGCCAGTATTTGGAACCATTAACATTGATTTGGAGATACATCCCGCCACCATCGGCAAGTTTGTAGATTTTATCTTTAGGTTTTGCAGTATCGACCTGACGAGCATTAAGTGGCATTTGGGGGCCTCAATTTTAATTGAACACGGCAAGCCCCCACAAAGGCCCCCAAACATCAATTGATTTACGTTTAGTTGGGTAGATGTCAGTTGATGTCGGCTAGCAGGGTCAGTAGGGTTATTGCTGATTATAGAGGGGTTTTGTTGAGTTGGGTAGCGTTCGGGAGAGGCAGGAATGGTGTCCCCTGCAGGAATCGAACCTGCAACTAGCCCTTAGGAGGGGCTCGTTATATCCATTTAACTAAGGGGACGAAGCGGCACGAGTATAGCCTCATTTACACAGGGCGTTAAGCGCGATACCGCCTGACTGCTTAAAGTGTCGCCATTTAGTCGATTTTTTTTGGATTCTCGTCCTTGTTTTGTCGGGCTTTTTCCTTTTCCTTCAGCTGGGCCTTACGCTTGTTGGACATGTCGTTGCGGATTTGCGCATGGCTCAACAGGGCGAAAATAAAGGTCCCGCCGCAGATATTTCCTGCCAGTGTCGGCAGCGCGAATGGCCAGAAGAAATCACTCCAGTGCTGGGTGCCGTTAAACACCAGATAGAGCACCTCCACCGTACCAACGACAATGTGGGTGGTGTCGCCCAGTGCGATGAGCCAGGTCATCAAGATGATTACCACGATTTTAGCCGCACCCGCAGAGGGGAACATCCAGACCATAGTGGCAATGATCCAGCCTGAGATAATGGCGTTGGCGAACATCTCTGCCGGAGTATTTTTCATCACGTCCATACCGATTTTAAGGAATGCGTCGCGGGTGGGTTCATCAAATATCGGCATATATTCGAACGCCCAGGCTGCCACGCCGGTGCCGATAATATTCCCCAGCAGGACCACGCCCCACAGGCGCATCAGAAGGCCGAAATTTCCCCACGTCGGTTTTTGCATCACCGGCAGCACCGCCGTCACGGTGTTTTCCGTGAACAGCTGCTGACGCGCCATAATGACGATGACAAAACCAAAGGTGTAACCAAGGTTTTCAAGCAGGAATCCACCCGGAACTCCCTCCAGCTGCACGTGAAAGATCCCCTTTGCAAGCAGGGAGGCCCCCATCGATAACCCGGCGGCGATCGCTGACCAGAACAGCGCCATTGCATCGCGCTCAAGCTCTTTTTCACCGTCCTGACGGATATGCTCGTGGATAGCCATCGCCCGTGAGGGGAGATGGTCTTCATCGACTTCGATTTTGCCACCCCGCTGTTTTTCTTCACTTTCCACTTCCAGCTCATCAGTATGTTTATCAATTTTTTCTGCGTTTAGTTCATCCATCTGGGGCGTCTCGCTTCGTTGTCATTACCATAATCGTAGCGGTTTTCCGGATATTGCCCGTGGGGAAGCTCTTATTTTTCCGGCAATGGCAATAAAGGCGATACATCACCTTCAGACACAGGATAAAATTGCCGACGAAAAGAAATGATAAAGCAGGCTATGCTGAGATCAGAGTGATGGCAGATGATTGCCTGTCACTGTGTGCGTGGACATCCCGAAACGTGCTGTTACAATCACTTGCACGACTATTCATAGAGCGCCAGGCGCTCTGTCGCGGATGGCAGTCAACGATAGCCATACTAACAGGGAGAAATATATGAAATTTCGGCTGTCGGCGCTTGCGCTGGGCACGACGTTGCTCGTGGGCTGTGCCAGCTCTGGAGAGCAAACGGGGCGCTCCGATCCTTTAGAAGGATTCAACCGATCCATGTATAGCTTTAACTACAACGTGCTGGACCCGTATCTGGTCCGCCCGGTTGCTGTGGCATGGCGTGATTACGTTCCGCAACCTGCTCGTAATGGTTTGAGCAATTTCACCAGTAACCTGGAAGAACCCGCTGTGATGGTGAACTTCTTCCTGCAGGGCGACCCGTATCAGGGGATGGTGCACTTCACTCGTTTCTTCCTGAACAGCTTGTTAGGGATGGGTGGCTTTATTGATGTGGCGGGAATGGCTAATCCGAAGCTGCAGCGTGAACAGCCGCACCGTTTTGGTAGCACGCTGGGCAGTTATGGCGTGGGCTATGGTCCGTATATGCACCTGCCATTCTACGGCAGCTTTACCGTTCGTGACGACGGTGGCGATATGGTCGATACCCTCTATCCGGTGCTGTCATGGCTGACCTGGCCGCTGTCCATTGGTAAATGGACCGTGGAAGGGATTGAGACACGCGCTCAGTTGCTGGATTCCGACGGCCTGCTCCGACAGTCTTCCGATCCGTACATTATGGTGCGTGAAGCCTACTTCCAGAATCACGACTTTATTGCCAACGGCGGTAAGCTGAAACCGGAAGACAATCCGAATGCCAAAGCTATCGAGAATGAACTTTCAGAGATAGATAAAGAATAAATAAAAAAAGGTGAGCAAATGCTCACCTTTTTTAATGCTGGCGCGATTAGAACGCGTAGTTGAAGTTGGTACCGAACAGCCAGGCTTTACCTTCAGATTTAAAGGTGTACGCAGCAGGGCCTTCACCCTCGGTGAAGCTGACGTTCTGACCGTGCATATAAGAAGCACCCACATCGATAGACGCATCGTCGTTAAACGCATAAGTCATACCGGCGCTCAGCCACAGACGGTCCTGATCCGGGATAGAAATGGAGCGTTTGTCCGCAGGAACCGGGCTGTCATCGAACGCGATACCGGTACGGAAGGTCCAGTTCTTATCGTAGTAGTAGGTCGTACCCAGCGCGATACGATAAGCATCTTTGAAGCTTTCATCTTTATAGAACAGCGTCTGGCCGTCGTTGCCGGTGGCTTTCAGCTCCTGGAACTGACTCCAGCTGGTGTAGGTCAGGCTGTAGTGGACAGCCCACTGCGGTGCCACGCGGTTATAACCAGACACTTCCCACATTTCTGGCAGGTTCAGCGTCAGCGCGCCACTCTGGGTTCTGCCGCCGGTGCCCGCTGGCAGACCGGTCAGGCCCATGCTGGCAAAGATGTTGCTCAGGTTCGGGTCAATGGAGCTTTTATAGTCGCCGTCGAAGTCGATTTTCACTTCAGAACGGTAGGTCAGACCCCAGCGGTTGTTTTTATCCAGCTCATAAAGGATACCGGCGTTCCAGCCGAAGCCCCACTCGTCACCCTTCAGGTAAGCGATCTGATCGTCAGGGGAGTTAATACCGTCCAGCATGGATGGAGGCACCATCCCCTGCAGCTGGCCTGCCAGCAGTGGACCGAGTGAACCCGCATAGCGCTCGATTTTGGCTTTCGCGTAAACCGCATCAAAGCCCACACCGAAGCTCCAGTTGCTGTCCAGACGATACGCGCCGCTCAGGTTGAGGTTGATGGTCTGCAGGTCAGTCTTACCGCCATAAATGCCGGCCGCGTAGCTGTCGTTAAATTCTGTTGCCAGACCATAGTTGGATGTGACGGATGCGCCCCAGCCAAATTGATCGTTGATTGGCATAACAAAGTGCATGTTAGGTACCCACGCCACGGGCGCGATGTTGTCCTGGTTAGCACTCTGTCCGGTTAAATTGGATTTCCCGGTAACGTTCACATCAGGATCGATATAAACGGCACCCATTGAGAAGGTTGGGCGATCAAACATAGTGATCAGCGCCGGGTTACGGCTCACGTTGCCTGCGTCATCGGCAATCGCACCTTCCCCAGAATATGCACGGCCAAGGCCAGAGGAAGAAAATTCGTTAAGCTGGAAGCCCGCTGACCAGGCGGAGGTTGATACGATTGCCACTGCGACTGCCAGCGCAGTCTTTTTGAACAGGGTTTTCTGGCTCATGACCATAACCTCATTGAGTTATTTTTATGCAATATATGTTACATAGAGTAACAGGAGCGCGAAGTGTAGGGTCTGCGGTAACACTTAGAAATCAGACCAGTGGCGAGAGTATAGGTCGGACCAGATGGGATGTTGCAAGTATGTTTCTGAAGTTTTTCAAAGATGTTTTTTGAAACGAGATCTCTGTGGCAAAAATGCGACCACCGGCACTCAGCAGAAAGGGTGATTTTTGCGTTAGATCATTTTTTAGTGTGATAACGGTCACTTATCCCCGTTTGCGCCATTAACGGCTGGAGAGAGCCACGGCCAGGGCGTAAAATATCAGCAACGTGTTTATCTCGCGCCGTGCGCGAATGCAGAGGAACTTGAGCTATGAGTAAATGCAGTGCTGATGAAACCCCGGTTTGCTGCTGTATGGATGTCGGTACCATTATGGATAACACCGATTGCACCGCGTCTTACAGCCGCGTATTTAGCAAACGTTCGGATGCAGAAGAAACCTTAGCCGCGCTGACCAAACGCGCGCGCGACGTGGAATCCGATCCCTGTGAAATCAAATCCACCCTCACGGAAGTGGACGGTGGCGTGAAGCTTGATATCGATTTCATCTTTGCGTGTGAAGCTGAAACTCTGATTTTCCAGCTCGGTCTGCGTTAATTTCTCCGTAAAGTTGCCGGGTGATTTTTTACTTATCTGACCTGCAGTTTCGTAGTCCTGATAAGGCAAAGTCGCGGCCCGCAAAAAATACCTCAAATGCCCCTGTGACCCAGGGGCATTTTCTTTTCTTCTCTGTGTCTTAGCTCGCACTTTTTCGCTTCCCCGATTGGCTCTATGTAAAAAAATGGTTAAAACTGTTATCAGGTCAGACCACTTTGCGCTTATATCATTTACAGGGGACTTTTATGAGTCAGGCACTACCGCTCGTCACCCGTCAGGGTGACCGCATTGCCATTGTCAGCGGATTACGTACTCCGTTTGCACGTCAGGCGACGGCATTTCACGGAATACCGGCTGTCGATCTGGGGAAAATGGTAGTGGGGGAGATGCTGGCTCGCAGCGAAATACCCCCAGAGGTCATCGAACAACTGGTTTTTGGCCAGGTCGTCCAGATGCCGGAAGCACCCAATATCGCCCGCGAAATCGTGCTTGGGACGGGAATGAACGTCCATACCGATGCCTACAGCGTCAGTCGCGCCTGTGCGACCAGCTTCCAGGCCGTCGCTAACGTAGCGGAAAGCCTGATGACCGGCACCATTCGCGCCGGTATTGCAGGCGGGGCCGACTCCTCTTCCGTTCTGCCGATTGGCGTCAGTAAAAAGCTGGCCCGTGTGCTGGTGGATGTCAATAAAGCCCGCACCATGGGGCAGCGTCTCAAACTATTCTCCCGCCTGCGTCTGCGCGATCTGGCGCCGGTGCCGCCAGCGGTCGCGGAATATTCTACCGGCCTGCGAATGGGCGATACCGCAGAGCAAATGGCGAAAACCTACGGCATCACCCGCGAACAGCAAGATGCCCTGGCACATCGCTCGCATCAGCGTGCCGCGCTGGCGTGGTCCGAGGGAAAACTGGCGGATGAAGTGATGACGGCCTATATCCCGCCGTATCGCGAACCGCTCAGTGAAGATAACAATATCCGTGGCAGTTCGACGCTGGATGATTATGCAAAATTACGTCCTGCGTTTGACCGCAAGCACGGCACCGTCACGGCGGCGAACAGCACGCCTTTGACCGATGGGGCGGCGGCAGTGATCCTGATGACCGAGTCGCGGGCAAAAGAGCTGGGGCTGGTGCCGCTGGGCTATCTGCGCAGCTACGCCTTCACCGCTATCGACGTCTGGCAGGATATGCTGCTGGGACCGGCCTGGTCCACGCCGCTGGCGCTTGAGCGCGCCGGATTAACGCTGTCTGATTTAACTCTTATTGATATGCACGAAGCTTTTGCCGCGCAGACGCTTGCCAACTTGCAACTGCTGGCCAGCGAACGCTTTGCACGCGATGTGCTGGGCCGCGCGCATGCCACGGGCGAAGTGGACGAGAGCAAATTTAACGTGCTGGGCGGATCAATCGCATACGGCCATCCGTTTGCCGCCACCGGCGCACGCATGATTACGCAAACGCTGCATGAGCTTCGCCGTCGCGGCGGAGGTTTTGGTCTGGTCACCGCCTGTGCGGCGGGTGGTCTGGGCGCGGCGATGGTTCTGGAGGCTGAATAATGGAAACCCCTTCCGCTTTTGACCTGAAGGTCCGGCTGGACAATATTGCCGTCGTCACCATCGATGTGCCAGGCGAAAAGATGAATACCCTGAAGGCCGAATTCGGCGTTCAGGTGCGCGCGATCCTCAGGCAAATCCGCGAAAACAAAGATATTCGCGGGCTGATTTTTATCTCAGCCAAACCCGATAACTTCATCGCCGGTGCAGATATCAACATGATCGCCCGCGCCAGCAGCGCGCAGGAAGCGGAAGAGCTGGCCCGACAGGGGCAGCAGATCATGGCCGAGATCCACGCGTTGCCGATCCCGGTGATCGCGGCGATCCACGGTGCCTGCCTGGGCGGCGGCCTGGAACTGGCGCTGGCGTGCCACAGCCGTATTTGTACGGATGATGCGAAAACTGTGCTCGGTCTGCCGGAAGTGCAGCTCGGTCTGCTACCGGGGTCCGGTGGCACCCAGCGTTTACCGCGCCTGATTGGCGTGAGTACCGCGCTGGAAATGATACTCACCGGTAAACAGCTTCGCCCACGTCAGGCGCTGAAAGCCGGGCTGGTGGACGAAGTGGTTCCCCATTCCATTCTGCTGGACGCGGCCGTTGCGCTGGCGTTAAAAGGGCGGCAGACGAGCCGACATCTGCCGGTTCGCGAGCGTATTCTCGCCGGCCCGCTCGGGCGCGCGCTGCTGTTTAATGTGGTCGGCAAGAAAACGGAACAGAAAACCAAAGGCAACTACCCGGCGACCAAACGCATTCTCGAGGTGATTGAAACCGGCCTGGCACAAGGGAGCAGCAGCGGTTATGCGGCTGAGGCCAAAGCCTTTGGCGAACTGGCGATGACGCCCCAGTCCCAGGCACTGCGCAGCATCTTCTTTGCCAGTACCGACGTGAAAAAAGATCCCGGTAGCGAGGCGTCACCGGCGCCGCTGGCCTCTGTAGGCGTTTTGGGCGGGGGATTGATGGGCGGTGGCATTGCGTTCGTCACGGCCAGCAAAGGTAAATTGCCTGTACGAATCAAAGACATCAACGCAAGGGGCATTAATCACGCATTGCAATACAGCTGGCAGCTCCTTGATCAAAAGGTTAAACGCCGCCATATCAAAGCCAGTGAACGCGACAGAGAGCTGGCGCTGATTTCAGGCACCACCGACTACAGCGGTTTTCACCATCGTGACCTGGTGATTGAAGCCGTATTTGAAGACCTGGCGCTGAAACAGCAGATGGTTGCCGACGTGGAACAGCACTGCGCGCCGCACACCATTTTTGCCTCGAATACGTCGTCGCTGCCGATTGGCGATATCGCCGCACGTGCCGCGCGACCGGAGCAGGTAATCGGTTTGCACTTCTTTAGTCCGGTGGAAAAAATGCCGCTGGTGGAAGTCATACCTCACGCTTCGACGAACGCTCAAACGGTGGCCACGGTGGTGAAGCTCGCCAAACGGCAGGGCAAAACACCGATTGTGGTGGCCGACAAGGCCGGTTTTTACGTCAACCGCATTCTCGCGCCTTATATTAATGAGGCGATGCGCCTGCTGACGGAAGGCGAGAAAATCGAACACATTGACAATGCGCTGGTCAAGTTTGGTTTTCCAGTTGGCCCAATCCAACTTTTGGATGAGGTTGGAATTGATACTGGCACTAAAATTATACCTGTGCTGGAAGCTGCTTATGGAGAACGTTTTAGCCCGCCTGCAAACATTGTTTCTAAGATCTTGAATGATGATCGCAAAGGCAGAAAAAATGGACGGGGCTTCTATCTTTACGCAGTTAAAGGGCGTAAAAGCAAGAAACAGGTCGACCCCTCGGTCTATGGGCTTATTCATGCCAGCGGCCAGGGTAAGTTGTCAGCACAGCAATGCGCTGAGCGATGCGTCATGATGATGCTCAACGAAGCGGCTCGTTGTTTTGACGAGCAGGTCGTTAAAAGTGCGCGAGACGGCGATATTGGTGCCGTGTTTGGTATCGGTTTTCCACCTTTCCTGGGTGGCCCGTTCCGCTATATGGATAGTCTTGGCGCGGGTGAAGTGGTGGCAATATTGCAGCGTCTGGCTTCGCTTTATGGTCCCCGGTTTACGCCGTGTGAACAATTAATGCGCATGGCAGAAAATAACCTGCACTTTTGGCCAGCAGAGGAAACTGACCCCGTAACTTAAGGTCAAACAAGAGTATATCTGACGGTGAATGAACCTGTTTTGGCTATTTTGTAAACAGATATTGACTATACTTACGCCATTAAGGTAAAAAACAGCGTTTCATTCATCAGATGGATCAGGCACAATGCCCGGCCATCGGGTTTTCTACCTTTTTGATCTTTTCGCGGGTAGTTAACGCCGGTGATCCTGGTTAACAAAAGCGGTGCAATATGCAAGTTTTTATCATGCGTCACGGCGACGCGGCACTTGATGCTGCCAGTGACTCTGTTCGTCCTTTGACGACCTGTGGTTGTGACGAATCCCGTCAAATGGCAACCTGGCTCAAAGGCCAAAAAGTGGATATCGATCGTGTGCTGGTGAGTCCGTTCCTGCGGGCCGAACAGACGCTGGATGTGGTAGGGGAGTGTATGAACCTGCCGAAGAGCGTCGATGTTCTCCCTGAGCTTACTCCCTGCGGGGATGTGGGTCTCGTCAGCGCGTATCTTCAGGCGCTGTGCAATGAAGGTGTCTCTTCCGCACTGGTGATTTCCCATCTGCCGCTGGTCGGCTACCTGGTGTCTGAACTGTGCCCTGGCGAAACGCCTCCGATGTTCACCACCTCCGCAATTGCCAACGTCACCCTCGACGATGCGGGCAAAGGGGTATTCAACTGGCAAATGAGTCCGTGCAACCTGAAGATGGCAAAAGCTATCTGACGTGACGAATGATCTGGCGGGTAGCCTGTGCCACCCGCCTGCCTGTCAGGGCAGCTCCGGTGGCTGCCACTCTTCTACTTCAATCAACACCAGCAGCGCGGCATCTCCGCCGTACTCTTTTGGCGCCTGATGAAAAGCCATCACGTGTGGATGCTGAGCCAGCCACAACGGCGTTTGCTGTTTGAGAATATGCTTTCCGTGGCCGTGCATCACACAGGTGCAGAACACGTGCTCGCGACGACACGCGGCAATGAGCGCGCCCAGCTCCTGTTTCGCCTGCATTTGCGTCAGACCATGCAGATCGAGAAAAAGCTCCGGCGAATAATCTCCGCGACGTAACTTTTTCAGCTCAAAATGGCTGACATCTTCCCGCACATATTTCACTGCCCCCTGCGTGTTCAGCAGCGGCTGAAATTCGTCTGAAAAATAGTGGCTGTTATCCGCCTGTTCCTGCAGCAGCCGTTTGACCGGCACTTCAGTCACTTTTTTGCGGATCGGGCGATGGACAATGGTGTCCTGGGTGATTTTGCGCGTCCCGCTCATGAGCTGGCGAAACAGCGTCTGATCCTCCTCGCTAAGCGGCATTTTCTTTTTCATTAGTCCGTCTCATCTCTTATTTCCCTTAGTTTACCTGAGGGAGGCGCAAGCAAAACGCATTTTTTCACCTCTCCCACGCCGTCCCGATGCTGATTTATCGCCGTCTTCATGGCAAACTAGCCGCCGAAAATTATGCAAGCATGCCCTGGAGAGAATAATGGATAAAATATTTGTCGATGAAGCAGTAAACGAACTGCATACCATTCAGGACATGTTGCGTTGGTCCGTCAGTCGTTTTAGCGCCGCCAACATCTGGTACGGCCATGGAACAGACAACCCGTGGGATGAGGCGGTTCAGCTGGTGCTGCCATCCCTGTATCTGCCGCTGGATATCCCTGAAGACATGCGCACCGCGCGTCTGACCTCCAGCGAAAAACACCGTATCGTTGAGCGCGTGATTCGCCGCGTCAACGAGCGTATCCCGGTCGCCTATCTCACCAATAAAGCCTGGTTCTGCGGTCACGAATTTTACGTTGATGAACGTGTGCTGGTGCCGCGCTCGCCGATTGGCGAACTGATCAACAACCACTTTGCAGGCCTGATCGACCACCAACCGCAGCACATTCTGGATATGTGTACAGGCAGCGGCTGTATCGCGATTGCCTGCGCCTATGCCTTCCCGGAAGCGGAAGTGGATGCGGTTGATATCTCCGCAGACGCGCTGGCCGTTACCGAACACAACATCGAAGAGCACGGTTTGATTCACCACGTGACGCCGATCCGCTCCGACCTGTTCCGCGACCTGCCAAAACTGCAATACGATCTGATTGTCACCAATCCGCCGTACGTGGATGCAGAAGACATGTCCGATCTGCCGAATGAATATCGCCACGAGCCGGAACTCGGTCTGGCCTCCGGTTCTGACGGCCTGAAACTGACGCGCCGCATCCTGGCTTGCGCACCGGATTATCTGACTGACGACGGTATTCTGATTTGTGAAGTCGGTAACAGCATGGTACATCTGATGGAGCAGTACCCGGACGTGCCGTTCACCTGGCTTGAATTCGACAACGGTGGTGAAGGCGTCTTCATGCTGACCAAAGCGCAGCTCATCGCCGCGCGCGAACACTTCAGCATTTACAAAGATTAATCCAACGGGCTTCGGCCCGTTTCACATTGCTCAAACACAGAACAACGACAACGGAGCCGTGATGGCAGGAAACAGTATTGGACAATTATTCCGTGTAACGACTTTCGGCGAATCACACGGTCTGGCGCTGGGTTGCATCGTCGACGGCGTGCCCCCTGGTATCGAACTGACCGAAGCGGATTTACAGCACGATCTCGATCGCCGCCGTCCGGGCACCTCGCGCTACACCACGCAGCGTCGCGAGCCGGACCAGGTCAAAATTCTCTCCGGTGTCTTTGAAGGCCGCACTACTGGCACCAGCATTGGTCTGCTGATTGAAAATACCGATCAGCGCTCGCAGGACTACGGCGCCATTAAAGATGTTTTCCGCCCCGGTCATGCCGATTACACCTACGAACAAAAATACGGTTTTCGCGACTATCGCGGCGGCGGACGCTCGTCGGCGCGTGAAACAGCCATGCGCGTGGCGGCGGGCGCTATCGCTAAAAAATATCTGGCACAAAAATTTGGCATCGTGATTCGCGGCTGCCTGACCCAGATGGGTGACATTCCTCTGGCGATCAAAGACTGGGATCTGGTTGAACAGAACCCGTTCTTCTGCGCGGATGCCGACAAAATTGACGCACTGGACGAACTGATGCGCGGCCTGAAAAAAGAGGGCGACTCCATCGGCGCGAAAGTGACCGTCGTGGCTGACGGCGTTCCGCCGGGCCTGGGTGAGCCGGTCTTCGATCGTCTGGATGCAGATATCGCCCACGCGATGATGAGCATCAATGCGGTGAAAGGCGTGGAAATTGGCGATGGTTTTGACGTGGTGGCGCTGCGCGGCAGCCAGAATCGCGATGAAATCACGAAAGACGGTTTCCAGAGCAATCATGCGGGCGGCATTTTGGGCGGCATCAGCAGTGGTCAGCAGATTGTGGCCAACATCGCACTGAAACCGACCTCCAGCATTACCGTACCGGGGCGCACCATTAACCGCTTCGGCGAAGAAGTTGAGATGATCACCAAAGGGCGTCACGATCCTTGTGTGGGTATCCGTGCGGTGCCGATCGCGGAAGCGATGCTGGCCATCGTGCTAATGGATCATTTCCTGCGCCAGCGCGCGCAGAATGCGGACGTGACGACCACCATTCCACGCTGGTAAACATGAAAAAAACCGCTATTGCTCTGTTGGCTCTGCTTGCCAGCGGAGCTAGTCTCGCAGCCACGCCGTGGCAAAAAATCACCCACCCGATCGCGGGCAGCGCCCAGTCGATCGGCGCGTTTGCTAACGGCTGCATCGTTGGCGCGCAGGATCTGCCGCTGCAATCCGACACCTATCAGGTGATGCGTACCGACCAGCGTCGCTACTTTGGTCATCCGGATCTGGTGCTGTTTATCCAGCGTCTGGGCAATCAGGTGCATAACCTGGGGCTGGGGACGATGCTGATCGGCGATATGGGGATGCCAGCGGGCGGTCGCTTCAATGGCGGACACGCCAGCCATCAGTCCGGTCTGGATGTGGATATTTTCCTGCAACTACCGAAAACCCGCTGGAGTTCGGCGCAGCTGCTTAAACCCCAGGCATTGGATCTCGTCGCCCGTGACGGCAAAAGCGTGGTGCCGTCTCTGTGGTCATCAGACGTCTCCAGCATGATTAAGCTGGCGGCAAAAGATAACGATGTGACGCGCATCTTCGTCAATCCGGCGATCAAGCAGCAGCTCTGTCTGGACGCCGGAACGGATCGTGACTGGCTGCGTAAAGTGCGCCCGTGGTTCCAGCATCGCGCGCATATGCACGTTCGTCTGCGCTGCCCGGCCAACAGCCTCGAATGTGAAGATCAGCCGTTACCGCCGCCGGGAGATGGCTGCGGGGCAGAACTCCAGAGCTGGTTTGAGCCAGCAAAACCTGGAACCACCAAGCCTGAGAAGAAGACACCGCCTCCGTTGCCGCCTTCCTGCCAGGCGCTACTGGATGAGCATGTACTTTAATGGATAATTTCGTCGATCTGTTTATGGTGTCACCGCTGCTGCTGGCGGTGCTGTTTTTTGTTGCGATGCTGGCGGGATTTATCGATGCGCTGGCGGGGGGAGGTGGCCTGCTGACAGTGCCTGCGCTGCTGGCGGCGGGTATGAGCCCGGCCCAGGCGCTGGCGACCAATAAGCTACAGGCCTGCGGCGGCTCGCTCTCTGCCTCCATCTACTTTATTCGCCGTAAAGTGGTCAGTCTTGCCGACCAAAAGCTCAATATTCTGATGACCTTTATCGGCTCCACCAGCGGCGCGCTGCTGGTCCAGCACGTGCAATCGGATATTTTGCGCCAGATTTTACCGATCCTCGTGATCTGCATTGGTCTCTACTTTTTGCTGATGCCAAAATTAGGGGAAGAGGATCGTCAGCGCCGTCTGCACGGTCTGCCGTTTGCCCTGATTGCAGGCGGCTGCGTCGGTTTTTACGATGGCTTCTTCGGGCCGGGTGCCGGTTCTTTTTATGCCCTGGCGTTTGTGACGCTGGCCGGTTTTAACCTCGCCAAATCTACCGCCCACGCAAAAGTGCTCAACGCCACCTCAAACCTGGGCGGTCTGCTGCTGTTTATCATTGGCGGGAAAGTGATTTGGGCGACCGGCTTTGTGATGATGGTCGGGCAGTTTTTAGGCGCGCGCGTCGGCTCGCGTCTGGTATTGAGCAAAGGGCAAAAACTGATTCGTCCGATGATTGTGATTGTGTCGGCGGTGATGAGTGCCAAACTTCTTTATGACAGCCACGGACAGGAGATCCTCCACTGGTTGGGGATGAACTAATGAACAGTACGCATAAATATGAACAGTTGATTGAGATCTTCGACAGCTGTTTTGCGGATGATTTTAATACCCGTCTGATTAAAGGCGACGACGAACCGATCTATCTTCCTGCTGATGCAGACGTGCCGTACAACCGGATCGTGTTTGCCCACGGGTTTTATGCCAGCGGTCTGCACGAGATTTCCCACTGGTGTATTGCCGGGAAAGCGCGCCGCGAACTGGTCGATTTCGGTTACTGGTACTGCCCGGACGGGCGAGATGCCACGACGCAAGGGCAGTTTGAAGATGTGGAAGTCAAACCGCAGGCCTTCGACTGGCTGTTTTGCGTGGCGGCAGGTTTTCCGTTCAACGTCAGCTGTGACAATCTCGAAGGCGATTGCGAGCCGGATCGTATTACCTTCCAGCGCCGCGTTCACGCGCAGGTGATGGAATATCTTGAGAAAGGCATCCCGGAGCGACCGGCGCGTTTTATCAAGGCACTACAGAATTATTACCACACGCCGGCAATAACGGCGGAATGCTTCCCGTGGCCGGAAGATCTCAACTGAGGAAAAAAGATGATCGCAGAATTTGAATCACGCATCCTGGCGTTAATTGATGACATGGTGGAACACGCCAGTGACGATGAACTGTTTGCCAGCGGTTATCTGCGTGGTCACCTGACGCTTGCTGTTGCCGAGCTGGAAGCGGGCGACGATCACTCACCTGAAGCGGTCCACGCTGAAGTGAGCCGTGGTCTTGAAAAAGCCATTCAGGCGGGCGAGCTTTCTCCACGCGACCAGTCACTGGTGCTGGGGATGTGGGACAATTTGTTCCAGCAGGCTAATCTGAAGTAGTGGCTTTTTGCCCGGTAGCGCTGCGCTTACCGGGCCTCCAAACCTTATCCTACCTTTTTACCCTTCAGTAATTTTCGCACCCACAGCCGATTTGGGTTCAATCCTGCAAGCGTAACACCGTCCATCGGGATCGGCTCATCGCTCATCTGCGACGCCAGAATTTCAGCGGCCAGCGGCGCAGTACACAATCCCCGCGACCCGAGCGCACCGAGCATAAACAGGTTTGGATAGACGGGAGAACGCACGGCATTCTCTTTGGATTCTGCCAGATCCTGATAGGCCGCAAGCGTCGCGTCGTAGTCCGGCACATTGCCGATCATCGGCAGATGATCGCGGGTGGCACACCGCACGCCGCAGCGCGCGTCGCTGCCGCTTACGTCCACCTCTTTCGCCCATTCAGCCTCCGGGAAGCAGTCGATCAAGCGCTGGCGGTTTTGCTGCTGATCCGCTTCGCTGTAGCGAATGTCCGCTTCGCCGCGATGATAGCTGGCTCCGATGCAGTGATGACCGTTGGTCGGGTTTTGTGGCGTCAGATAGCCGTCGTAACACAAGACCTGACGGAGATTGCCGAGCTGAGCTGTCGTGGGAATATGGCTCACCTGACCGCCAACCGGATAGACCGGCAGATTTTCTGTTTGCGGGAAATCGCTGATGCGATGGCCGTTGGTCAGCACCACTCCGGCGTGTCGGGCCTGTGCACCATGGGCAAAACGCAGCTGCCAGTCGCTGTCGATGCGATCCAGGGATTCCAGCTGATGTTCATAATGCACGGTCAGCCCTTGCGACTGGGCCAGCGCAATGGCCGCTGCCGTAAGCTGCGCCGGGCAGAGCCAGCCGCCTTGCGGATAGTGAATGCCACCGCAGCCCGTCTCCAGGCCACTTAACGCCTGCACCTGCTCGGCGTCCACGGCTTCCGCGATGTGCGCCGGTAATTCCAGGCTCAGCATCTGGTCGATCTTGCGCTGGCTTTTTTCGTCCCAGCCGAGCTGTGTGACGCCGCACCATGCATGGTCAAAGGTGACTGGCAGGCTGTCGTAAAGATGCCGGGCAAAGGTAAAGGCGGCCGGGAAAAACTGGCTAAGTGCCGGATCGTGGGCGGTCAGCAGAGGATACAGCGCGCCCTGGCGATTGCCGGAGGCACCCGTGGCGGGGGCGTTATCAGCGCAGTACAACGTCACCTGCCAGCCGCGCTGGAGCAGGGCAAGTGACAGCAGTGCGCTGGCAATACCCCCGCCAATAATCGCCGTTTCACGTTTTTCCGCACCGCTGCGGGCAAACCAGGGGGTGCGTTCAGGCAGGGGATTATCCTGCTCCATCACGCCTGTCAGCATCTCTCGCTTGCGGCCAAATCCTTTGGTTTTGTACATAGTGAAACCGGCGTCCTGCAAACCACGGCGCACGAACCCGGCGGAGGTAAAGGTCGCGAGCGTAGCGCCAGGACGCGCCAGACGCGCCATCGCCGCGAACAGATGCGGGCTCCACATGTCCGGGTTTTTCGCGGGAGCAAAGCCATCCAAAAACCAGGCGTCCACTTTTTGATTCAGAGAATCGTCGAGTTTGTCCGTCAGGTCGTTGATATCCCCGAGCCACAAATCCAGCGTGACTTGACCACCGTCTAACACTAAACGATGACAGCCGCCGATCGGCTGTGGCCACTGGGCCTGCAGCTGCTCGGCCCAGATGCGAAGTTCCGGCCAGTGCTGATGGGCCAGGGTCAGGTCGTGGGCGGTGAGGGGGAATTTCTCGAAACTGATGAAATGTAATCTTTGTAGCGTAGCGTCAGGGTGCGCCGCACGGAACTGAACAAACGCCTGCCAGAGGGTGAGGAAGTTTAATCCGGTGCCAAAACCGCTCTCCGCCACCACAAACTGGCTGCGCGGATGGACAGGGAAACGCGCGTTGAGCTGGTTTCCGTCGAGGAAAACATAACGGGTTTCTTCCAGTCCGTTATCATTAGAGAAGTAGACATCGTCGAAATCTCGGGAAACAGGTGTACCCTCAGCGTTGAACTCAAGGTTGGCGGGTTGTATGGCGTTTTGTTTCACGTAAGTTACTCGTCTGACAGGCAGTGGCAGGATCTTAGCGATGTGTGTTCGATGGTGCAAATTTCCACAGAAATTGGCTGATCGGACTTGTTCAGCGTACAAGTGTACGCTATTGTGCGACTCGAAACTTAATATAGTATGACTTACAGAGGTATTGAATGAAACGTGCAGTGATTACTGGCCTGGGCATCGTTTCCAGCATCGGTAACAACCAGCAGGAAGTCCTGGAATCTCTGCGTGAAGGACGCTCGGGGATCACTTTCTCTCAAGAATTCAAAGATTCTGGTATGCGTAGCCACGTGTGGGGTAACGTCAAACTGGACACCACCGGTCTGATTGACCGCAAAGTGGTCCGTTTCATGAACGATGCCTCTATCTACGCTTACCTCTCAATGCAGCAGGCTGTAGAAGATGCTGGATTGAAAGAAGACGTTTATCAGAACAACCCACGCGTGGGCCTGATCGCAGGTTCCGGTGGTTCTTCTAAATCTCAGGTGTTCGGCGCAGACGCAATGCGTAGCCCGCGCGGCCTGAAAGCGGTCGGTCCTTACGTTGTGACCAAAGCGATGGCGTCAGCGGTGTCCGCGTGCCTCGCGACCCCCTTCAAAATCCACGGTGTGAACTACTCCATCAGCTCCGCATGTGCGACCTCCGCACACTGTATCGGCAGCGCGGTAGAGCAGATCCAGTTGGGTAAACAAGACATCGTATTTGCTGGCGGCGGCGAAGAGCTGTGCTGGGAAATGGCGTGTGAATTCGACGCGATGGGCGCACTGTCCACCAAATACAACGAAACGCCAGAAAAAGCGTCCCGTACCTATGATGCGAACCGTGACGGTTTCATCATCGCAGGCGGCGGCGGTATGGTTGTGGTTGAAGAGCTGGAACACGCGCTGGCACGTGGCGCGCACATCTACGCTGAAGTTGTGGGCTACGGTGCGACTTCCGATGGTGCAGACATGGTTGCTCCATCAGGCGAAGGCGCAGTGCGCTGCATGAAGCTGGCGATGAACGGCGTTGATACCCCAATCGACTACCTGAACTCCCACGGTACCTCGACTCCGGTCGGCGACGTGAAAGAGCTGGGTGCAATTCGTGAAGTCTTCGGCGATAACAGCCCGGCAATCTCCGCGACGAAAGCGATGACTGGTCACTCTCTGGGCGCCGCTGGCGTGCAGGAAGCTATCTACTCTCTGCTGATGCTGGAACACGGCTTTATCGCCCCAAGCATTAACGTTGAAGAGCTGGATGAGCAGGCTGCTGGCCTGAATATCGTGACCAAGCCGACTGAGCAGGCGCTGACGACGGTGATGTCCAACAGCTTCGGCTTCGGCGGTACCAACGCCACACTGGTAATGCGTAAGCTGAAAGCGTAAGTTTTCCTCTGATGAAAAAAAGGAGCCTGATGGCTCCTTTTTTATGCGTTGACAATTGATTGACTGAAAAGGCAAACTTCGGCTTCAACATTATCACTTTGATAATGCGTAAGCGTTTAACGTCAACCAACGCACCTTAATCCTGATCCTCAGGTAGAGGGGGCGTGGCATTTCCCCGCCTTACTCTTCATTTTCGGAGTAATGCATGACCGCAGTAACCCAAGCAGAAAAAACCTCTTCAGCGAATGTCTCGCTGTTTCGCATCGCCTTCGCGGTGTTTCTTACCTATATGACCGTCGGCCTGCCGCTGCCGGTAATCCCCTTGTTTGTGCATCAGGAGCTGGGCTACGGCAATACCCTGGTGGGTGTCGCCGTGGGAATTCAATTTCTGGCGACCGTGTTAACCCGTGGCTATGCCGGACGCCTGGCCGATCAGCATGGCGCAAAGCGTTCCGCGTTACAGGGCATGTTCGCCTGCGGGCTGGCGGGTGGGGCATGGCTGCTGGCCGCGCTGCTGCCGGTGGACGCCATCTATAAATTCGCACTGCTGATTGTCGGGCGTTTAATTCTCGGTTTTGGCGAAAGCCAGCTGCTGACCGGGACGCTCACCTGGGGTATGGGGCTGGTCGGGCCGACGCGTTCCGGAAAAGTGATGTCCTGGAACGGGATGGCGATCTACGGCGCACTGGCCGCAGGCGCGCCGCTGGGGCTGCTGATCCACAGCCATTTCGGTTTCGCCGTGCTGGCGGGGACGACCATGGTGCTGCCGCTGGTGGCGTGGGCCTTTAACGGCACGGTGCGTAAAGTGCCAGCTCATAAAGGCGATCGCCCGTCGCTGTGGAGCGTGGTCGGTCAAATCTGGAAGCCGGGCCTCGGTCTGGCATTGCAGGGCGTAGGTTTTGCCGTAATTGGCACCTTTGTCTCGCTCTACTTCATGAGCCGGGGCTGGGCAATGGCCGGTTTCACCTTAACCGCATTCGGTGGGGCCTTCGTGCTGATGCGCGTGCTGTTCGGCTGGATGCCGGACCGTTTTGGCGGCGTAAAAGTGGCAGTGGTTTCGCTAATGATTGAGACCCTCGGCCTGCTGCTGTTGTGGCAGGCACCGGTGGCGTGGATTGCGTTGCTGGGTGCGGCGTTAACCGGCTGCGGCTGCTCGCTGATCTTCCCGGCACTCGGCGTGGAGGTGGTGAAACGCGTGGCACCGCAGGTTCGTGGAACTGCACTCGGCGGCTATGCGGCATTCCAGGATATCTCGTACGGTATCACCGGCCCGCTGGCAGGGGTACTGGCGACGTCGTTCGGCTATCCGTCGGTGTTTCTGGCAGGGGCCGTCTCGGCAGTGGTGGGGATAGTGGTAACGGTTATCGCATTCCGGAAGCAGTAAACGTCATTGTCGGATAACCCGACCTGCAAAGTCCGTAATTTAGCAGGTCGGGTGGCAGATGCTTCGGCTCAGGCAACCAGCCAGAACAACGCCAGCGCCACCATCAGCGCGATAAACATCAGGCCGGGGCGTGCAGACATCGATTTTATGGTGTCCACCACCGGGGCGAACAGCGGGCTGTAGATCGGCTGAATATTGCGCGCTTCCGGCACACCGCCGTCACGTTCGGCGCGGCGGATAAAGATCTGGTTCAGTAAATCCTGAATCTGGGCGGGGGTCAGCACCGTCTGCGGCGTTACCTGCCAGTTCTGCTGCGCGTATTCACGCACCACTTCAAATTCTCGTGGTTCCAGCGGCTGTTTAAGTGCCGCCTGCAGGGTATGCAGCGTGGGCGCGCTTTGGGTGCTCAACGTCTGACGCGCCTGAAGCCAGGTCACCAGATGGGTAAACTGTTTCGCCGGGATCAACTCACCGGCTTTCACACCGGAAAGTTCCAGCATGGATTGCCAGATAAGCTTGTTTGACTCGCCCGTGGCAGCAGCCAGCCGGGTGACCATCTGCTTGAGAGTATTATGCTCAGCTGGCTGCAGAGGGCGCTCCGTCGCCGGGCGTTGCTGCGGCTGCGGAATAGAGAGCTGATTGCTCTGTAACAGCGTGAGCACCGTTTTCAGCTGGTCCGGTGTGAGCTGGCTCAGGGCCGTCTGACCAAACTGCTGGCGGATAAAATCACTCACCGCCTGACGATTATTCCCCTGGCCTAACAGTTCGGTGAGCTGTGACACCATCTGGCGGGTGGTGTGATTTTGCTGCGCGGTATTCAGGCGCAGATTCAGGTTTTGCTCGGCGGCAGGGAAGTGGCGCGATAACAGCGGCGTGTCGTTTTTCAGCCCCAAATCATGTTTCACTCCCGCCCACACCTCCGCGTTCTGTTGCGACGTAAGCGCAACCAGGCGGGTGATCAGTCGCTCCAGCACCGTGCGCTGCTGCGTCGATAACGGCTGTTCGCCAATGGCGGAAGGTGTTACTGGGCCTTCACCGGGAGGGCGCGGCGGCGTACCTGAAATGGGCTGCATCGTCAAAATCCTTAAAGTCATTACTCACCGTAAACCAGGCAAAGCGTTCGGGTATGCCTGGCGGCGAGATTATGGCACACTTGGCCGGTTAACTTCCTCTCAAACAGGTACTCTGTCGTGAAAATCCTCGTTGATGAAAATATGCCTTACGCCCGTGAGCTGTTTAGCCGCCTGGGCGACGTTAAGGCCGTTCCCGGTCGTCCCATTCCCCTTGAAGAACTTACCGATGCGGACGCCCTGATGGTGCGCTCGGTCACCAAAGTGAATGAGGCGCTGCTGTCGGGTAAAAACGTCAAATTTGTAGGGACAGCGACGGCAGGAACCGATCACGTAGACGATGCCTGGCTGGCACAGGCCGGTATCGGATTCTCGGCCGCGCCGGGCTGCAACGCTATCGCCGTGGTGGAATACGTTTTCTCTTCACTGTTGATGCTGGGCGAGCGCGACGGCTTTGCGCTGAAAGATCGCACGGTGGGTATTGTTGGCGTCGGTAACGTCGGCGGGCGGTTGCAAAAACGTCTGGAAGCCCTCGGTATCCGCACCTTGCTGTGCGATCCCCCACGCGCCGATCGCGGTGATGAAGGCGACTTCCGCGCGCTGGATGAACTGGTCGAGCAGGCGGATGTGATCACCTTCCATACGCCGCTGTTTAAAGACGGACCGTACAAATCCCTGCATCTGGCCGATGAGGCGTTAATTCGCCGCCTGAAGCCTGGCACTATTCTGATAAATGCCTGCCGTGGCCCGGTGGTGGATAACACCGCGCTGCTGAAATGTCTGGAAGAGGGGCAGGAGCTGAGCGTGGTGCTGGATGTCTGGGAGCCGGAGCCGGATCTCAACGTGGCGCTGCTGAATCGCGTGGATGTCGCTACCGCGCACATCGCGGGCTATACGCTTGAAGGCAAAGCGCGCGGCACGACGCAGGTGTTTGAAGCCTATAGCGCTTTTATCGGCCAGGCGCAGCAGGTGGCGCTGGATACACTGCTGCCTGCGCCGGAATTTGGCCGCATTACGCTGCACGGTCCGCTTGATGAGTCTTCGCTAAAAAGGCTGGTGCATTTAGTGTATGATGTGCGCCGCGATGACGCGCTGCTGCGAAAAGTGGCCGGCATTCCGGGGGAATTCGACCGGCTTCGCAAGAATTATCTTGAGCGCCGTGAGTGGTCCTCCCTGTATGTCATCTGTGACGACGCCGATGCGGCGGCGTTATTGAATAAACTGGGTTTTACTGCCACGCATAACCCGGCGCGTTAATGTTTTCCTCATGCTCTCTGCCGGATAATCTGGCAGGGACGCTGTTTCATTTCTGGAGTAAACCACCATGTCTGAAGGCTGGAATATTGCCGTACTGGGTGCCACTGGCGCTGTGGGCGAAGCCCTGCTCGAAACACTTGCGGAGCGTCAGTTCCCGGTGGGAGAAATCTATGCTCTGGCGCGCGCCGAAAGCGCGGGCACCTCTCTGCGCTACGAAGGTAAAACCGTTCGCGCGCAGGACGTAGCAGAATTTGACTGGACGCAGGTGCAACTGGCGTTCTTTGCGGCAGGCGTTGAAGCCTCGGCGACTTACGCTGAAGAAGCGGCGAACGCCGGTTGCCTGGTGATCGACCTGAGCGGTCTGTTTGCCCTCGAGTCTGACGTGCCGCTGGTGGTGCCGGACGTGAACCCGTTCGTGCTGGCCGACTACCGCAACCGCAACATTATTGCTGTCCCGGACAGCCTGACCAGCCAGCTGCTGACGGCACTGAAACCGCTGATCGACGACGGTGGTCTGTCGCGTATTAGCGTAACCAGTCTGCTTTCTGTTTCCGCGCAGGGCAAAAAAGCGGTCGACGCGCTGGCAGGGCAGAGCGCGAAACTGCTGAACGGTATCCCGGTGGACGATGACGACTTCTTCGGTCGCCAGTTGGCTTTCAACCTGATGCCAATGCTTGCCGATCGTGAAGGCAGCGTGCGCGAAGAGCGTCGTATCGTCGATGAAACCCGCAAAATTTTGCAGGACGACGGTCTGATGATCTCTGCCAGCTGCGTGCGTTCCCCGGTCTTCTACGGGCACGCGCAGATGGTGTGCTTTGAGGCTCTGCGCCCGCTGGCGGCGGAAGAGGCGCGCTATGCGTTTGAGCGCGGCGAAGATATCTCCCTCAGCGAAGAGACAGAGTTCCCAACCCAGGTGGGCGATGCGACGGGTAACGCGCGTCTCTCCATCGGCTGCGTGCGTAACGACTACGGGATGCCTGAACAGGTGCAGTTCTGGTCTGTGGCGGACAACGTCCGTTTCGGCGGCGCGCTGATGGCGGTTAAAATCGCTGAGAAGCTGGTGCAGGAGTATCTGTAAGGATGTCTGAAGTGGAGCAAAAGCCAGTCCATAGAATTGCCCTCGGAATAGAATACGACGGCAGCAAATATTATGGCTGGCAGCGTCAGAATGAAGTGCGCAGCGTTCAGGAAAAGCTGGAAAAAGCGCTCTCTCAGGTGGCGAACGAACCGATCAACGTGCTGTGTGCCGGTCGTACCGATGCGGGCGTTCACGGCACGGGTCAGGTAGTGCATTTCGAAACCACTGCGGTGCGTAAAGACGCGGCCTGGACGCTCGGTGTAAATGCGAATTTGCCTGGTGACATCGCGGTGCGTTGGGTCAAAGATGTGCCCGATGATTTTCACGCGCGCTTTAGTGCCACGGCGCGTCGCTACCGTTATATCATCTACAACCAGCGTCTGCGTCCGGCGGTGTTAAGCCAGGGCGTGACCCATTTTTATGAGCCGCTGGATGCAGAGCGTATGCACCGTGCCGCGCAGCAGTTGCTCGGCGAAAATGACTTTACCTCGTTTCGTGCGGTTCAGTGCCAGTCGCGCACCCCGTGGCGAAACGTGATGCACATTAACGTCAGTCGTTATGGCGCGTATGTGGTGGTGGACATCAAAGCAAATGCCTTTGTACATCATATGGTGCGGAATATCGTTGGCAGCCTGATGGAAGTAGGCGCCGGACACCAGCCGGAGAGCTGGATTGCAGAACTGCTGGCAGCGAAGGACAGAACGCTTGCGGCAGCAACGGCGAAAGCGGAAGGGCTGTATCTGGTCTCGGTGGATTATCCGGATCGATTTGACCTTCCAAAACCGCCAATGGGCCCGCTGTTTTTAGCGGACTAACGCAGTTGCAATTAAGGCTTAGACAATATGGACTTAATACGATTTCTCATTGATTTCATCCTGCATATCGATGTTCATCTGGCGGAGCTGGTCGCGCAGTACGGCGTCTGGGTGTATGCCATTCTTTTTCTGATTTTGTTCTGTGAAACCGGTCTGGTCGTCACGCCGTTTTTGCCGGGCGATTCGCTGCTGTTTGTCGCGGGCGCACTCTCTGCGCTGCCGACCAACGATCTCAACGTTCACCTGATGGTGGTGCTGATGATTATTGCGGCTATCGTCGGCGATGCGGTGAACTACACTATTGGGCGGGTATTCGGTGAACGGCTTTTCAGTAATCCGAACTCGAAGATTTTCCGTCGCAGCTATTTAGACAAAACGCACGCGTTCTACGAACGTCATGGTGGCAAAACCATCATTCTGGCGCGTTTTGTGCCGATCGTCCGCACCTTTGCACCGTTTGTGGCGGGTATGGGGCATATGTCCTATCGTCATTTCGCGGCGTATAACGTGATTGGCGCACTGCTGTGGGTGCTGCTGTTTACCTACGCGGGCTACCTGTTTGGCGATCTGCCTATTGTGCAGGAAAATCTTAAGTTACTGATTGTTGCCATTATTGTGCTCTCAGTCTTGCCGGGTGTGATCGAAATTATTCGTCACAAACGCGCGGCGGCTAAGCAAGCGAAATAAAGACGCATTTGCGGTTCGACCACTTTTTTATCCAAAGTTTCGGGCTGTTATGTTTTAATGTGCAACATTCATGGTCTGTTTGCGGCAAAAATGGCATTATGCGCCGCTTACAGCAAAACTGGCATACGACCAGGTTCAGGCAGAAAGGTTATCAATGAGCTGGATTGAACGAATTAAAAGCAACATAGCCCCAACCCGTAAGGCGAGTATTCCTGAAGGGGTGTGGACCAAGTGTGACAGCTGCGGCCAGGTCCTGTACCGCGCTGAGCTGGAACGCAATCTTGAGGTTTGCCCGAAGTGTGACCACCACATGCGTATGTCGGCGCGTAATCGCCTGCATAGCGTGCTGGACGAAGGTTCGCTTGTGGAACTGGGTAGCGAACTTGAGCCAAAAGATGTGCTGAAGTTCCGTGACTCCAAAAAATACAAAGATCGACTGGCTTCTGCTCAGAAAGAGACCGGCGAGAAAGACGCGCTGGTGGTGATGAAAGGCACTCTGCACGAGATGCCGGTTGTCGCTGTGGCCTTTGAGTTCTCCTTTATGGGCGGCTCAATGGGTTCTGTCGTCGGCGCGCGTTTCATCCGTGCCGTTGAACAGGCGCTGGAAGACAACTGCCCGCTGATCTGCTTCTCCGCCTCCGGTGGTGCACGTATGCAGGAAGCGCTGATGTCCCTGATGCAGATGGCGAAAACCTCTGCGGCTCTGGGCAAAATGCAGGAGCGCGGTCTGCCGTATATCTCCGTGCTGACCGACCCAACCATGGGTGGCGTCTCTGCGAGTTTTGCGATGCTGGGCGATCTGAACATCGCTGAACCGAAAGCGCTGATCGGCTTTGCCGGCCCACGCGTTATCGAACAGACCGTTCGTGAAAAACTGCCGCCGGGCTTCCAGCGCAGTGAGTTCCTCATTGAAAAAGGCGCTATCGACATGATCGTTCGCCGTCCAGAAATGCGCCTGAAACTGGCGAGCATCCTGGCGAAGCTGATGAATCTGCCGTCGCCAAGCCCGGACGAGCCGCGTGAAGGCGTGGTTGTGCCGGATCAGGAACCCGAAGCCTGATAACTCAAAAAGGGCAGGGCCAGACGGCGCTGCCCTTTTCACTTATTTGATACACAAGCCATCAGAGCAGTATCAGGGCGTCGCCAACGCAGAGACCGCTTAAAGGCCGAAGTGTATACATAAATGAAAGTGCGTATCATGGAAAAAAATACTCTTCCCCAAGCCACGTCACCCCTGGTCACGTGGCTTTCTTATCTGGAAAATCTGCACAGTAAAACCATCGATATGGGCCTCGATCGCGTGAGCGAGGTGGGTGCGCGTCTTGATGTCCTCAAGCCCGCGCCCTTCGTGTTCACCGTAGCGGGAACGAACGGCAAAGGCACTACCTGCCGCACGCTGGAGTCCATGCTGATGGCCGCCGGTTACAAAGTGGGTGTTTACAGTTCGCCGCATCTGGTCCGCTACACCGAACGCGTGCGCGTGCAGAATAGCGAACTGCCGGAATCCGCCCACACAGCCTCTTTCGCGCAAATCGAAGCGGCGCGCGGCGAGATTTCGCTCTCCTATTTTGAGTACGGCACACTGTCCGCCCTGTGGCTGTTTAAACAGGCGCAGCTGGATGTGGTCATTCTCGAAGTCGGTTTAGGGGGACGCTTAGATGCGACTAACATGGTTGATGCCGATGTCGCGGTGGTGACCAGTATTGCACTCGACCATACGGACTGGCTGGGACCGGACCGCGAAAGCATTGGCCGTGAAAAAGCGGGTGTTTTCCGTGCCAATAAACCTGCCGTAGTCGGTGAACCGGATATGCCGCACACAATCGCCGACGTGGCGAAGGAGAAGGGCGCACAGCTGATGCGTCGTGGCGTTGACTGGCAATATGACGTAACGGGCGACAGCTGGCGTTTTCGCGACGCGCAGGGCGAGCTGGACCATCTGCCGCTGCCACAGGTGCCGCAACCGAACGCGGCGACCGCACTGGCGGCTATCCGCGCCAGTGGTCTGGCGGTGAGCGAACAGGCGATACGAGACGGCATTCAGAACGCGCTTTTGCCGGGGCGTTTTCAGATTGTCAGCGAATCACCGCGTTTGATTCTGGACGTGGCGCATAACCCCCATGCAGCGGCCTATCTTGCTGAGCGCCTCAAATCCCTGCCAAAAACAGGGCGCGTACTTGCGGTTATCGGTATGCTTCATGATAAAGATATTGCGGGCACGCTGGCCTGCATGGAGACTGTGGTCGATTGCTGGTATTGTGCTCCCCTGGAAGGGCCTCGAGGCGCGTCGGCTGAGCAGCTGATGGAACATCTCGCGAAGGGCGAAGCTTATGAAAACGTGGCGCTGGCATGGCGCGCCGCGATGGCGGATGCTAAACCTGAAGATACCGTGCTGGTGTGTGGATCATTCCACACGGTGGCACATGTCATGGAAGTAATGGAGGCGGGGAGAACCGGTGGCAAGTAAGTTTCAGAACCGTTTAACAGGAACCATTGTGCTGGTTGCGCTGGGAGTGATTCTCCTCCCGGGACTGCTCGACGGGCAGAAAAAACATTATCAGGATGAGTTTGCGGCGATCCCGCTGGTGCCAAAACCCGGCGATCGCGACGAGCCAGACATGCTGCCTGCGGCCACGCAGGCGCTGCCTGCTCAACCTCCTGAAGGGGCGGCGGAAGAGGTGCGCGCCGGTGATGCGGCGGCGCCGTCGCTCGATCCTTCTCGTCTGGTGGCGAGTAACGCCGGTGAGCTGGACCCGGTTCCAGAACCCGTTGCACAACCAAAGCCTGCCGTGAAACCGGCAGAAAAACCGCAGCCGAAACCGCAGCGCGATAAAGCCAGCGAGCAGATCGCCGCCGCGACGGAAGCGCCACCGGAAAAACCGGTTCAGGAAGAGAAGCCTGCGCCAACCGGTAAAGCGTATGTGGTGCAGCTTGGTGCGCTAAAAAATGCCGATAAAGTCAATGAAGTGGTCGGTAAACTCCGCGGTGCCGGATATCGGGTTTACACTTCTCCTACCACCCCGGTGCAGGGTAAAATAACCCGCATTCTGGTGGGCCCGGATGCGTCGAAAGATAAGCTGAAAGGCTCGCTCGGCGAGCTGAAGCAGATTTCCGGGCTGAGCGGTGTGGTGATGAGTTACAGCGCGAACTGATGTGTGCGCATACCCCTCGTCCCGACGGGTGAGGGGATTGCTCCATACGGTCTTGAGGGCCGGGATGAGAGGCGGGAATTCGTCCAAAGAGGCGCAATAACCCAGCGGCGTTGAACATTTTTTCAGCGCCTTTTTTATTTACGCGCGGGAAGGAAATCCCTACGCAAACGTTTTCTTTTTCTGTTAGAATTCGCCCCGAACTGGATGACAGGGCGTTTAATCGTGGGACACATATGGTCTGGATTGATTACGCCATCATTGCGGTGATAGGTTTTTCCTGTCTGGTTAGCCTGATCCGTGGCTTTGTTCGTGAAGCGTTATCGCTGGTGACATGGGGTTGTGCTTTCTTTGTCGCCAGTCATTACTACACTTACCTGTCTGTCTGGTTCACGGGCTTTGAAGATGAACTGGTCCGAAATGGAATCGCCATCGCGGTGCTGTTTATCGCGACGCTAATCGTCGGCGCTATCGTGAACTACGTGATAGGTCAGCTGGTCGAGAAAACCGGTCTGTCAGGAACGGACAGGGTGCTGGGGATCTGTTTTGGTGCGCTGCGAGGCGCGCTGATCGTGGCTGCGATACTGTTCTTCCTTGATACCTTTACCGGGTTTTCAAAAAGCGAAGACTGGAGCAAGTCCCAGCTGATTCCACAGTTCAGCTTCATCATCAGATGGTTCTTTGACTATCTGCAAAGCTCGTCGAGTTTCTTGCCCAAAGTGTAAAACGCTTTGAGATGTGGCTTAACGAGGAAAAGACGAATGTGCGGTATTGTCGGTATCGCCGGTTTCATGCCGGTAAACCAGTCTATTTATGACGCGTTGTCGGTGCTTCAGCACCGTGGCCAGGATGCAGCAGGCATCATCACCATTGATGCCAACAACTGTTTCCGTTTACGCAAAGCGAATGGCCTGGTCAACGATGTATTTGAAGCCCGCCATATGCAGCGCCTGCAAGGCAATATGGGGATTGGCCACGTTCGTTATCCTACTGCTGGCAGTTCCAGCGCCTCTGAAGCACAGCCGTTCTACGTCAACTCACCGTATGGCATCACGCTTGCCCACAATGGCAACCTGACCAACGCGCATGAGCTGCGTAAAAAGCTGTTCGAAGAGAAGCGTCGCCACATTAACACCACCTCTGATTCTGAAATCCTGCTCAATATCTTTGCCAGCGAGCTGGATAACTTCCGCCATTATCCGCTGGAAGCAGACAACATTTTTGCCGCCATTGCCGCGACTAACCGCCAGATCCGTGGCGCGTATGCTTGCGTGGCGATGATTATCGGCCACGGTATGGTGGCATTCCGCGACCCTAACGGCATCCGTCCGCTGGTGCTGGGTAAGCGTGATTTGGGTGATGGCCGTACCGAGTATATGGTCGCCTCCGAGAGCGTAGCGCTGGATACCCTGGGCTTTGAGTTCCTGCGCGATGTCGCCCCGGGCGAAGCCGTCTACATCACCGAGAAAGGTCAGCTGTTTACCCGTCAGTGTGCGGAAAACCCGGTCAGCAATCCGTGCCTGTTCGAATATGTTTACTTTGCACGCCCGGACTCGTTCATCGACAAAATTTCCGTGTACAGCGCGCGCGTGAATATGGGTACCAAACTCGGTGAGAAGATCGCCCGCGAGTGGGACGATCTGGATATCGACGTGGTGATCCCGATTCCGGAAACCTCCTGCGATATCGCACTGGAGATGGCCCGTATTCTGGGTAAACCGTACCGTCAGGGCTTTGTGAAAAACCGCTACGTTGGCCGCACCTTTATCATGCCTGGTCAGCAGCTGCGTCGTAAGTCTGTGCGTCGTAAGCTCAACGCCAACCGCGCTGAGTTCCGCGATAAGAACGTGTTGCTGGTGGATGACTCCATCGTACGTGGCACCACTTCCGAGCAGATTATTGAGATGGCGCGTGAAGCCGGTGCCAAGAAAGTTTATCTGGCCTCTGCTGCGCCGGAAATTCGTTTCCCGAACGTCTACGGTATCGACATGCCGACCGCCAACGAGCTGATCGCACACGGTCGTGAAGTGGACGAGATTCGCCAGATCATTGGCGCTGACGGCCTGATTTTCCAGGATCTCAGCGATCTGATTGACGCAGTACGCGCTGAAAACCCGGACATTCAGCAGTTCGAGTGCTCCGTGTTCAACGGCATCTATGTGACCAAAGACGTCGATCAGCAGTATCTCGACTACCTTGACTCGCTGCGTAACGACGATGCCAAAGCCGTACAGATGCAAAACGATCTCGAAAGCTTAGAGATGCACAACGAAGGCTAACGCCCCGGCAAGTGAGGGCGGATGCCCTCACTTGCAACTCCCCGCAAAATCCTGCAAAGTCTGCCCTGAAGCAAGAAAGGGCGAAATCATGAAACAACTCATTGTAGGGATCTCCGGTGCCAGTGGCGCCATTTACGGCGTACGTCTGCTCCAGGTGCTGCGCGACGTGGCGGATGTCCAGACCCATCTGGTGATGAGCCAGGCGGCGCGTCAGACCCTTTCCCTCGAAACCGATTTTTCTCTGCGCGATGTTCAGGCTCTGGCCGACGTGGTGCACGATGCCCGCGATATCGCCGCCAGCATCTCCTCTGGCTCGTTTAAAACTGCCGGCATGGTTATCCTGCCCTGTTCCATTAAAACCCTCTCAGGCATCGTCAACAGCTATACGGACACTCTCGTGACCCGCGCGGCCGACGTGGTGCTGAAAGAGCGCCGCACGCTGGTGCTGTGCGTGCGCGAAACGCCGCTGCATCTCGGCCATTTGCGTCTGATGACGCAGGCGGCGGAGCTTGGCGCGGTCATTATGCCGCCGGTTCCGGCGTTCTATCATCGCCCGCAAACCCTCGACGACGTCATTAACCAGACCGTAAACCGCGTACTGGATCAGTTTGATATCGACCTGCCGGAAGATCTCTTCGCGCGCTGGCAGGGCGCATAACTCGTTGCCTCGTTTGGGTGCATGATAAGCCTGGTTGCCCCTTCTCGGGGCAATTATGCAACCGCGATCATATCCTCGACATTTAATTCCTTTTTTCCCTTTTTCCCCCTCCGGTTCGTTTGGCAGACCTGCTATCTTCACTATTAAGGCAATATCGCAACGTTTTATTAACATATTTAACGTCGATTTTTTGACCAGTCGGCAATATGGCATAAGACCTGCAAGAGAACGCCTGCTATCCAACACACAACACAAACCATAATAAAATCACGACACTTGAGGGTAAATGTATGAAGAAGACGGTTCTGGCTCTGTCTCTGCTGGTGGGATTAAGTGCGGCAGCGAGCAGCTATGCAGCACTTCCTCAGACAGTGCGCATCGGTACAGACGCCACATACGCGCCATTCTCGTCCAAGGATGCGAAAGGCGACTTTGTCGGCTTTGATATCGATTTGGGAAATGAAATGTGCAAGCGCATGCAGGTGAAATGCACATGGGTGGGCAGCGATTTTGATGCGTTAATCCCGTCGCTGAAAGCCAAGAAAATCGATGCCATTATCTCCTCGCTCTCCATTACCGAAAAACGTCAGCAGGAAATCGCCTTCTCTGACAAGCTCTACGCGGCAGATTCCCGTCTGATCGCGGCGAAAGGCTCTCCGATTCAGCCGACCATTGAGTCGCTGAAAGGTAAACACGTGGGTGTGCTGCAAGGCTCCACTCAGGAAGGGTTTGCTAATGCTGACTGGCGCGAAAAAGGCGTCGATGTGGTTGCCTATCAGAACCAGGATCTGATCTACTCTGACCTCGCAGCAGGGCGTCTGGATGCCGCATTCCAGGACGAAGTGGCCGCCAGCGAAGGCTTCCTGAAACAACCTGCAGGTAAAGAGTTCGCCTTTGCCGGCCCGTCGGTGAAAGACAAAAAATACTTCGGTGACGGCACCGGGATTGGCTTACGTAAAGACGACAAAGAGTTGAAAGCGGCATTCGACAAAGCCTTTGCCGAACTGCGCAAAGACGGCACCTACGACAAGCTGGCGAAGAAGTACTTCGACTTCAACGTCTACGGGGATTGATCGTCACTGACGGGGCACTGCGTCTGCATGATCCAAAATGGTGCAAAAGACGCACCATTTTGGGTCGCTGAGTGCATAGTTAAGCATTTATGATGCAAAAATTTCCATCTGGCGGGCTTTATACTTTGCCTTGCCAGGGGGATTAATGGCACATTAATGGCACTCCCCCGTTGTAAAATCCCGTAAGAAGACAGTCTGTTGAGGATAAACATGAAAAAACTGGTGTTGTCGCTTTCTCTGGTGCTGGCATTTTCCAGCGCTACCGCAGCTTTTGCCGCCATTCCACAAAAAATCCGTATCGGTACCGATCCGACTTATGCCCCGTTCGAATCGAAGAATTCGAAAGGTGAACTGGTCGGTTTTGACATCGATATCGCCAATGAGCTGTGCAAACGCATCAAAACCCAATGCACCTACGTTGAGAACCCACTGGATGCGCTGATCCCGTCGCTGAAAGCAAAGAAAATCGACGTGATTATGTCCTCACTCTCCATCACCGAAAAACGTCAGCAGGAGATTGCCTTCACCGACAAACTCTATGCGGCGGATTCTCGTCTGGTGGTCGCGAAGTCTTCTGACATTCAGCCAACGCTTGAGTCACTGAAAGGCAAACGCGTGGGTGTGCTGCAGGGCACCACCCAGGAAACCTACGGCAATGAGCACTGGGCGCCGAAAGGCATCGAGATCGTCTCCTACCAGGGCCAGGAAAATATCTACGCTGACCTGACTGCTGGCCGTATCGATGCGGCGTTCCAGGACGAAGTGGCCGCCAGCGAAGGTTTCCTGAAGCAGCCTGTAGGGAAAGATTACAAGTTCGGCGGTCCGTCCATTAAGGACGAGAAACTCTTTGGCGTCGGCACCGGCATGGGCCTGCGTAAAGAGGACAACGAACTGCGCGAAGCACTGAACAAAGCCTTTGCCGAAATGCGCGCAGACGGCACTTACGAAAAACTGGCGAAGAAATACTTCGACTTTGATGTCTACGGCGGCTAATCGCCCCGTTAAATAACGTGCGGCCCCTCCCGCGTTCCGGGAGGGGAAAAGACACGGTGTGACCACTCACGACAGGGCAGGCCTTATGCTGTACGGATTTTCTGGCGTTATTTTACAAGGCGCGCTTGTCACCCTCGAACTGGCCATCAGTTCAGTGGTGCTGGCGGTGCTGATAGGCCTGGCGGGTGCGGGAGCGAAACTCTCAAGTAATCGGGTACTGGCATTAATTTTTGAAGGCTACACCACGCTGATTCGCGGTGTGCCCGATCTGGTCCTGATGCTGCTCATTTTCTATGGTCTGCAGATTGCGCTCAACGGCGTGACGGATGCCGTGGGAATGTCGCAGATTGATATCGACCCGATGGTGGCCGGTATTATCACCCTTGGCTTTATTTACGGCGCCTATTTCACGGAAACCTTCCGCGGCGCATACATGGCCGTACCAAAAGGCCATATCGAGGCAGCCACCGCCTTCGGTTTTACCTCCTCACAAATTTTCCGTCGGATTATGTTCCCGGCCATGATGCGCTTTGCTTTACCGGGCATCGGTAACAACTGGCAGGTGATCCTCAAAGCGACGGCACTGGTGTCCCTCCTCGGTCTGGAAGATGTGGTGAAAGCCACGCAGCTTGCGGGTAAGAGCACCTGGGAACCCTTCTATTTTGCCGTCGTGTGCGGCGTGATTTATCTGGTGTTTACTACCGTCTCCAATGGTGTGCTGCTTCTTCTCGAACGTCGCTACTCCGTGGGTGTGAAGAGGGCTGACCTGTGATTGAGATTATTCAGGAATACTGGAAATCGCTGCTGTGGACCGATGGCTATCGCTTTACCGGCGTGGCGATTACCCTGTGGCTGCTGATTTCGTCTGTGGTGATGGGCGGGATTCTGGCGGTGTTTTTATCCATTGGCCGCGTATCGGAAAACAAATACATTCGCTTCCCGATTTGGCTGTTTACCTATATTTTTCGCGGCACGCCGCTGTACGTCCAACTGCTGGTCTTTTACTCCGGCATGTACACGCTGGAAATAGTCAAAGGCACAGAAATGCTGAACGCGTTCTTTCGCAGCGGCTTGAACTGTACCGTGCTGGCGCTGACGCTAAACACCTGCGCGTACACCACAGAGATCTTCGCCGGTGCCATTCGTTCTGTGCCTTACGGTGAGATTGAAGCGGCGCGCGCCTATGGTTTCTCATCGGTGAAGCTCTATCGCTGCATTATTATGCCTTCCGCACTGCGTATCGCGCTGCCGGCGTACAGCAACGAAGTGATCCTGATGCTGCACTCCACCGCGCTGGCGTTTACCGCGACAGTGCCGGACCTGCTGAAAATCGCGCGTGATATTAACTCGGCGACTTACCAGCCCTTTACCGCCTTCGGCATCGCCGCGGTGCTGTATTTGATTATTTCGTACGTCCTGATTAGCCTGTTCCGCAAGGCAGAAAAACGCTGGTTGCAGCACATGAAACCTACTTCGACGCACTGAGAAAACGATGTCTGAAAATAAATTAAACGTTATCGATCTGCACAAACGCTACGGCGAACATGAAGTGCTGAAAGGGGTATCGCTGCAGGCGAATGCGGGCGATGTGATCAGTATTATTGGCTCATCCGGTTCGGGAAAAAGTACCTTCCTGCGCTGCATTAACTTCCTCGAAAAGCCGAGCGAAGGGTCGATTATCGTCAGCGGGCAAAATATCAACCTGGTGCGCGACAAAGACGGGCAGCTGAAAGTGGCGGATAAGAATCAGCTGCGTCTGCTGCGCACGCGTCTGACGATGGTGTTCCAGCACTTTAACCTCTGGAGCCATATGACGGTGCTGGAGAACGTCATGGAAGCGCCGATTCAGGTGCTGGGCTTAAGCAAACAGGAAGCGCGTGAACGTGCGGTGAAATACCTGGCGAAAGTGGGTATCGACGAACGTCAGCAGATTAAGTATCCGGTGCATTTGTCCGGCGGTCAGCAGCAGCGTGTCTCCATCGCCCGTGCGCTGGCGATGGAGCCGGAAGTTCTGCTGTTTGATGAGCCGACCTCGGCGCTCGATCCTGAGCTGGTGGGCGAAGTGCTGCGCATTATGCAGAAGCTGGCCGAAGAGGGGAAAACGATGGTGGTGGTGACGCACGAGATGGGCTTTGCCCGTAACGTCTCGAACCACGTTATCTTCCTGCATCAGGGCGTCATCGAAGAGCAAGGGCATCCTGATGAGGTGCTGGCGAACCCGAAAAGCCCGCGTTTGCAGCAGTTCCTGAAAGGCTCGCTCAAGTAATGTCGGTGCCCGGTGGCGTTGAGTTTACCGGGCATGCAGAATGCATATCATCGCCGGGTAAAGACCGTGCCGCCCGGCAGCTCAGACCGCACCACACTCCAGCCGATACACCCAGTCGTCATAGCGCAGGCCGTTAATCTCATAGGCCTTTTCCAGCACCTGAGTACGCACAAATCCCTGCTTCTCCAGCACCCGCACCGAACCGGCGTTCTCCGCCAGTACATAGGCATTAATCGCTTTCACGCCCGCCTGGCTGAACGCATAGTCGCACACTGCTCGCAGCGCTTCGCTGGCATAGCCTTTGCCCTGGGCCTGAGGGATCACCGTATAGCCAATATCTGCTTCTTCACGGAACTTCGCGCTGATTTGCAGGCCAATATCGCCGAGCGGTGTGTCGTTGCCGTGGGCGCGAATCACAAAGGTGTGGGGCGCTGCCAGGCGAATGGCGAACAGGCGTCGGGTCTCTTTTTCAGGCGCAATGGCCGCCATATAACGCATGATCGCGCGATCTTCGCGCAGGGAGCGGAAGAACGCCCAGTCGGAGGGTTTAAAGGGGGAAAGCTGAAGTCGGGGAGTGGTGATTGTCGCCATAGTGTCGCCATTCTGGGGAGTCTGACGTACGACTCTACCATAAGCGACACGGCAGATTTAACCCACCACATCTCCCAGGGCTTCTTCTAAGTCGTACCAGCGGAAGGCAAATCCCGACGCCTCCAGCCGTTTTGGCAGGGCGCGCTGCCCGCCCAGCACCAGCACTGACGATTCCCCCATCAGCAGGCGGATGGCCGTGGCAGGGGCGCGAAGCACTGCCGGGCGTTTCAGGGCGTGGCCCAGCGCATGGGCAAACTGTTCGTTTCGCACCGGGTAGGGCGCAACCATATTGAACGGGCCGCGCAGATCGTTATCCAGCAGCCACAGAATTCCGTTAACCATATCGTCGATATGAATCCAGGCCAGATACTGGCGCCCGTTACCCATCGGACCGCCCAGGCCAAGTTTAAATACCGGGAGCATCTTCGCCAGAATTCCGCCCTTCGGTGCTAGCACCACGCCGGTTCTGAGCAGACAAACGCGGGTGGCGTCACTCTGCGCCCCGCAGGCGATTTGCTCCCAGCGGGCGCAGAGTTTGTGGGTAAATTCGTTATGCGGTGGCTCTTCTTCGGTAACGACGACTTCGCCGAGATCGCCGTAATAGCCTGCCGCCGAGCCGGAAATCAGCACCGACGGAGGCGTTGCGCTGGCGTGGAACAGATCGACCAGCTTTTGAGTGATGTTCCAGCGGCTGTCGCACAGCCGCTGTTTCTGCTCTTCGGTCCAGCGTTTGTCGGCGATAGGCTCACCGGCGAGGTTGATGACGGCGTCGAAACCGTCCAGATTCTGCTGTTCAGCCAGCCCTTTCCAGATGCCGACGTGATTGCCGAGCACCTGACGCGCTTTATCCGCGTTGCGCGTCACCACGGTGATGTCGTGTTTCAGCACCTGCAAGCGCGAAATGAGATGACGGCCAATCAGGCCGGTACCGCCAGTCACCAGAATCTTCATACCACCTCCTGGAGGCGCTTAGCGTTGCCAGCTTAGGGTCATAGAGACCGAGTCGGCGTAACGCAGCGCGTGAAGTTTGTCGATTTCTACTTCAGCATAAGTGACCCAGTGATGTTCGCGTGCGATATCGAGCACATCCTGAGTTAATTTTTCCAGCAAAGAGAAACGGTTATTCTCCACGTACTTAATGATGTTCTTGGTAATGGTGCGATAGTTCAGGGCATCGTTGATATCTTCACTGGCGCGGGCCTTGTCGGCCGGGTAGTGAATAACGACATTAATCACGATGTCCTGACGATTTTCGATCTCTTCGTCTTTGATACCGATAAAAGTGCGTAAGCGTAAGTTTTTTATACGAATAATAGCGTCATGCTGAGACATTGCAGGCTTCCTCTGTTTGTTATTCGCACCATAATACATGAGGATTTTGGGCGCGCCCAATTCGGCGGGTACCTAAATTTGCTGAGCCTTCTGCATCGCGCGCTCCGTCGCCGGGCGGGTGCGGATCCGCTCGAACCAGTTGTTCACGGCAGGGTAAGTGGCCAGATCGATTCGCTGGCGCAGATGGGCGTTGATCCACGGCCAGCAGGCGATATCCGCGATGCTGTAATGATCGCCGCCAAGCCACGGGGATTTTTCCAGCCGCTTGTTCAGCACCCCGTAAAGACGCTGGGTTTCCACCTGATAGCGCTCAATGGCGTAAGGAATGGGCTGCGGGGCAAAATGGTTAAAGTGGTGGTTTTGTCCCAGGCTCGGCCCCAGACCGCTCGCCTGCCAGAACAGCCATTGCAGCGTGTGGTGGCGCTCACGCAGCTCACCGCTCAGCAGCTTGCCGGTTTTTTCCGCCAGATAGAGCAGGATCTCACCCGATTCAAACAGGCTCAGCGGCCTGCCGCCATCCACAGGGGAGGTATCGACAATCGCGGGAATTTTATTGTTGGGCGAAATGGCCAGAAAATCAGCCCGGAACTGATCGCCTTTGCTGATATCCACTTTGATAATGCGATAATCCAGCTGAGTTTCTTCCAGAAAGAGCGTGATCTTGTGACCGTTAGGGGTCGGGGCAAAATAGAGGTCTATCATCTCAACTCCTGTCATTAGATTATTTCAGGCCTTAAAAAAGAGTATAGGCGCTGCGCATAAATCGTGAGTTTTCATCAAGTGACAGGAACGCAAAGAGATTATATGTTGGATGAAAACCGTTCAGCCGATGAGGATGTTATGAGCCAACCTGCGATTACCCTGTGGTCCGATGCCAACTTTTTTTCGCCGTATGTCATGAGTGTGTATGTCGCGCTGGCGGAGAAGGGGCTGACGTTCAACCTCAAAACCGTTGATCTGGATCGCGGCGATCACCTTAAACCGCAGTGGCAGGGTTATGCGCTGACGCGTCGTGTGCCGGTGCTGGAAATCGACGGGTTTGAGCTGAGTGAATCTTCAGCCATTGATGAGTATCTCGAAGACCGCTTTGCGCCGCCGGAGTGGGAGCGTATCTATCCCCACGATCTGCATAAACGCGCGCGGGCGCGACAGATCCAGGCGTGGCTCAGGAGCGATCTGGTGCCGATTCGTGAGCAGCGTGCGACAGACGTGATCTTTGGCGGCGCGAAAATGCCTGCGCTCAACGAAGCGGGTGAGGCGAGCGCCAGTAAGCTCTTTGAAACGGCCACGAAACTGCTGGATCATGGCAATCCGAACCTGTTTGGCGAATGGTGTATTGCCGATGCGGATCTGGCACTCATGCTTAACCGCCTGGTACTGAATGGCGACGCCGTTCCACAGGCGCTGGCCGACTATGCCTCTTTCCAGTGGCAGCGCGCCTCCGTGCAGCGTTTTGTCGCGCTGTCAGCAAAGCGTACAGGCTGATAAACCCCGTGGGTTCAGGTATGATAGGGCCGTGATCATTTGAAAGGAGTCACTGATGAAACTCATGTTTGCATCGGATATTCACGGATCGCTGCCCGCGACGGAGCACGTGCTTGAACGCTTTGCGCAAAGCGGGGCGCAGTGGCTGATTATCCTCGGCGATGTGCTTAACCACGGGCCGCGTAATGCGCTTCCGGACGGCTACGCTCCCGCGCAGGTGGCGGACAAACTGAATCAGTATGCGGATAAAATCATCGCGGTGCGCGGCAACTGCGACAGTGAAGTCGATCAGATGTTACTTCACTTCCCGATGACTGCTCCCTGGCAGCAGGTGTTGCTGGAACAGAACCGCCTGTTTTTGACCCACGGACATCTTTTTAGCCCGGATAATTTGCCGCCGCTCTCGACTGGCGATGTGCTGGTTTACGGTCATACTCATATTCCGGTGGCGTCGAGGCACGGGGATACCGTGCATTTCAATCCTGGGTCCGTCAGTATTCCGAAAGGGGGGAATGTCCCCAGCTACGGCATGCTGGAGGAGAATCTATTACGCGTTATCGCACTTAATGATCAGCAAGTTATTGCGCAGGTCAGCATTAATCCGTAAGTTACACCTCAAAAGTCAAACGCGCCAAAAGAGCGCTTAACGAGAAGGGTTCCCGATGGTGGAGCAGAGTCATTTGGCAAGTACAGAGTGGGTTGATATTGTCAGCGAAGACAATGAAGTGATCGCACAGGCGAGCCGCGAGCAAATGCGGGCTGAACGTCTGCGTCACCGCGCAACTTACATCGTTGTTCACGATGGAATGGGCAAGATCCTGGTACAGCGACGTACTGACACGAAAGATTTTCTCCCGGGCATGCTCGATGCTACGGCAGGTGGCGTAGTGCAGGCCGATGAAATTCTGCTGGACTCTGCGCGTCGTGAGGCAGAAGAGGAGTTGGGCATTGCCGGTGTGCCTTTTGCCGAGCACGGTCTGTTCTACTTTGAAGACCCGCATTGTCGCGTGTGGGGCGGGTTGTTTAGCTGCGTGTCCCACGGCCCCTTCGCCCTTCAGGAAGAAGAGGTGAGCGAAGTAAGCTGGATGACGCCAGAAGAGATCACCGCACGTTGTGATGAGTTCACTCCGGATTCACTGAAAGCTCTGGCGCTGTGGATGAGCCGCAACGCCAAAAACGAGTCCGCAAAACCTGAGAAGCAGGAGCAGGCTGAGTAAACCTCAGCAACTCTCCCGCAAACACAGACTGGAGGCGATCGGTTTCTGATCGCGCCAGTCGCTGTCGTTCAAGCGCTCCAGCAGCGCGCGTCCCGCTTCAACACCAATCTTACGATGTGGCACCGCCATCGTCGTCAGCGGCGGCTGACAGACGCGGCTGACGTCGCTATCGCCAAATCCCACTACCGCCAGGTCATCCGGTACTTTGATGCGCCGGCGCTGACACTCATACAGCACGCCGCACGCCAGTTCGTCGGAGACGCAGACCAGCGCATCCAGTTCCGGCCAGGCAAGTAAAAACTCCGGCAGCTGCGACGCCCCCGTTGAGAAATTCGGCGGCAGTGCGGCATTAATCACCCGATTCGGCGACATATGGTGGCGCAACATCGCCTTATACCAGCCCTGCAGGTGCTGCTGGAAAATCCACTGCTCCTGATTCGCGCACAGCAGCCCGATGTTCTGATAGCCGCGCTGAATCACCAGTTCGGTGAGTTCGTACATCGCTGCGACGTTATCGATTCCAATATTCATATCCAGCGGATCGGCGCGCATCGCCCCCATTTCCATCACCGGTATAGAGGCGTTTTTCAGCCAGTGGCGGACGGTATCCGTGTGTTCCGCGCTGAGCAAAATGGCGGCCGCAATGTTAGAGGCGAGCAGCGTTTCGAGCAGTTTCTCTTCCTGCTCAGGACGGTGCTGAGATTCGGCCAGCATAATCTGGTATCCGGCCGGTTGCAGGATTTGCTGCAGTCCGGCGAACATATCGGAACATCCGTCTTCTGCAAGATTGGGGACGACCATGGCGATGGTTCTGGATGAGGCTGACGCCAGCGCACTGGCTGCAAGATTAGGCATATAACCCAGCTCCTGCACCGCCGCATCAATTTTTTCTCGTAGCTTATCGGAAACCTGCTCTGGCGTGCGCAATGCGCGGGACACCGTCATAGTACCCACTCCGGCAAGCTGAGCGACATCAGAGATTGTCACTTTGCCGGTACTACGTCGTTTTCGGGTTAGAGACATACAAATTCCTGGTGACCAGTCGCGTTTTGTTATCTTCCTTCACTTCACGTAAAAATCAGTATACGCCTTAACTCCCTTTTTTTACTGTGATTTAAGGTGCGGTTTGTAATTTGATAGCGCTATCACAATTTTGAACGTTAGAAATTGGTAGCGCTATCTTTGTGATCTTGATCGCAGCTATCCGTGATAGCCTTGCATAAAGTTTGCTCATTGTTGATATCAGGCCGGGAGGAAAACATGCTCAAAAAATGGATACATGATGCAACCATTACCCTGGAAGAGAGCGTTGAAAACTGGCCGCAGGCGCTGGAGCTTTGCGCCAGACCGCTGCTGGAGATGAACGTGATCTCCCCGGAGTATGTGACGGCAATTGTCGAACAGCATCATAAGTTAGGACCGTATTACGTGCTGGCACCAGGGCTGGCCATGCCGCATGCGCGGCCAGAAGAAGGGGCGAAAGGGCTTGGCCTCTCATTATTAAAACTTAAGCAGGGAGTTGCATTCGGTGCCGGAGAGTTCGATCCGGTAGATATTATTATCATGCTGGCTGCACCCGATAAACACAGCCATATCGAAATGATCTCCGCGCTGGCCGAGTTATTTTCCAGTGACGATGATTTGGCCGAACTGCATAACGTAAATACGCGGGAGGAAATAAAAGCCATTATCGAACGCTTCTGACGTTATTACCCATTCCGATTAATTAACTCATTACGCTGAGGCGTGATGCGGGCGCACTCTACTCAAAAAAGGCATAACAATGAAAATTATGGCGATTTGCGGCTCCGGCCTGGGCAGTAGTTTCATGGTCGAAATGAATATCAAAAAAGTGCTAAAAAAATTAAATATCCAGGCTGAGGTTGAGCACTCCGATCTCTCTTCGGCAACCCCTGGTGCTGCCGACGTGTTCATGATGGCGAAAGACATTGCTGCCAGCGCGAGCGTGCCGGAAAGCCAGCTGGTGGTCATCAACAACATTATTGATATCAATGAACTGGAAGCGCAACTCAGCGCATGGTTCGCAAAACAATCATCCTGATAACACCCTGTAAACGGTGAGGTGGATATGTTTATACTCGAAACGTTGAATTTCGTTGTTGATATTTTAAAAGTACCCTCAGTGCTGGTGGGCTTAATTGCATTAATTGGACTGGTGGCCCAGAAAAAACCGTTTTCGGATGTGGTGAAAGGTACCATTAAAACCATTCTCGGTTTTATTGTTCTGGGCGGCGGCGCCACGGTGCTGGTCGGCTCCTTAAATCCCTTAGGGGGAATGTTTGAACACGCTTTTAATATTCAGGGCATTATTCCGAATAACGAAGCCATTGTATCCATTGCGCTGGAGAAATATGGCGCATCTACGGCGCTGATTATGGCCTTCGGGATGGTAGCGAATATTATTGTCGCTCGCTTTACCCGACTGAAGTACATCTTCCTGACCGGGCACCACACGTTTTACATGGCCTGCATGATCGGCGTGATCCTGACCGTCGCCGGGTTTGAGGGGATCGGCCTGGTCTTTACCGGCTCGCTGATTCTCGGTCTGGTCATGGCGTTCTTCCCGGCGCTGGCGCAACGCTACATGAAGCGCATCACCGGTAATGACGATATCGCATTTGGCCACTTCGGTACGCTGGGCTACGTGCTTTCCGGCTGGATCGGCAGCAAATGCGGGAAAGGCTCGCGCTCAACGGAAGAGATGAATCTGCCAAAGAACCTCAGCTTCCTGCGCGACAGCTCAATCTCTATCTCGCTGACCATGATGATCATCTACCTGATTATGGCCGTCAGCGCCGGGCGTGAGTATGTCGAAGCGACCTTCAGCGGCGGTCAAAACTACCTGGTTTACGCAATTATCATGGCGATCACCTTCGCGGCAGGGGTGTTCATCATCCTGCAGGGTGTGCGTCTGATTCTGGCGGAGATTGTCCCGGCCTTTACCGGCTTTTCCGAAAAACTGGTCCCGAATGCGCGTCCGGCCCTCGACTGCCCGGTGGTCTATCCCTATGCGCCTAACGCCGTGCTGATTGGTTTCCTGTTCAGCTTCCTTGGCGGTCTGGTCGGTCTGTTCCTGTGTGGGCAGTTTAGCTGGGTGCTGATCCTGCCGGGTGTGGTTCCTCACTTCTTCACCGGTGCCACTGCCGGGGTGTTCGGGAATGCTACGGGCGGGCGTCGCGGTGCTATGATTGGGGCCTTCGCCAACGGCCTGCTGATTACCTTCCTGCCGGTGATGTTGCTGCCGGTGCTGGGGGCGATTGGTTTCGCTAACACCACTTTCTCAGACGCCGATTTTGGCGCAGTGGGCATCGTGCTGGGCAATCTGGCGCGCTACCTGTCTCCGTTCGCCATTACCGGTCTCGTCGTTGCGCTGTTCGCCGCGCTGGTGGCCTACAACGTGTTCGCTAAAAACAACTCTGCGGGCGGTAACGCGCAGGAAAACACCGGAGCTAAATCATGAATGTGAAAGAAGTCACCCGACTGGCGCGTGAGATCCGCCTGGAAACGCTCAAATCTTTAACGCAGCTGGGGTTCGGACATTACGGCGGCAGTATGTCGGTGGTGGAAACGCTGGCGGTGCTGTACGGCGCGGTGATGAAAATCGACCCGGCCGATCCCGACTGGCCAGAGCGCGATTACTTCGTGCTCTCTAAGGGGCACGCTGGCCCGGCCCTTTACAGCACGCTGGCGATCAAAGGCTATTTCCCGGTGGAAGAACTGAGCACGCTGAACCAGAACGGCACGCGTTTGCCGAGCCACCCGGATCGCCTGAAAACGCGCGGTGTGGATGCCACTACCGGTTCGCTGGGGCAGGGAATTTCAATCGCCGGCGGGATGGCCCTGTCGCATAAGCTGGCGGGGCGTCCTAACCGGGTGTTCAGTATCGTCGGTGACGGCGAGCTAAACGAGGGGCAGTGCTGGGAAGCCTTCCAGTTTATCGCCCACCACCGGCTGACCAATCTGACCATTTTTGTTGACTGGAACAAACAGCAGCTCGACGGCGAGCTGGATGAGATCATCTGTGCGTTCGATCTCGAAGGGAAGTTCCGCGCCTTTGGCTTTGACGTGGTGACGGTCAAGGGGGACGACGTGGCCGGACTGCTGGAGGCGGTTTCACTGCCGCCTGCCGCCGGTGCCCGCCCGCTGGTGGTGATCCTCGACAGTATCAAAGGGCAGGGCGTGCCGTATCTGGAGCAGCTAAGCAACTCCCACCACCTGCGACTGACGGATGACGTCAAAGCCGCGCTGAATGAGACGATTCGCCAACTGGAGGCCGCACATGATTAAGGTTGCACCCGCAGGACAAAAAGATGCCATCGAGATGCGTAAAGTCTACGCCGGTTTCGTGGCAAACCAGATTGAAGCCGGAAGTGAGATTATCGCTCTCGAAGCGGATCTGATGAGCTCAATGGCAATGGATGGCGTGGCGCGTGATTACCCGCAGCATGTGATTAACTGCGGCATTATGGAAGCCAACGTCATCGGTACAGCCGCCGGGCTATCGCTCACCGGGCGCAAACCCTTTGTGCATACGTTTACGGCCTTCGCCAGCCGCCGCTGCTTTGACCAGCTGTTTATGTCGCTGGATTATCAGCGCAATAACGTCAAGGTCATTGCCTCGGATGCGGGTGTCACGGCCTGTCACAACGGCGGCACCCATATGTCGTTTGAGGATATGGGGATCGTGCGCGGCCTGGCGCATTCGGTAGTGCTGGAAGTGACCGATGCGGTGATGTTCGAAGACGTGCTGCGCCAGCTGATCGATCTCGACGGTTTCTACTGGGTGCGTACGATTCGTAAGCAGGCACCAAGCGTCTATGCGCCGGGTTCGACCTTTACCATTGGCAAAGGGAACGTTTTACGTGAGGGGAGCGATATCACCCTGATTGCAAACGGCATCATGGTGGCGGAAGCGCTGGAAGCGGCTCGTCAGCTGGAACAGGAGGGGGTCAGCGCGGCGGTAATCGACATGTTTACCCTGAAACCTATCGACCGGATGCTGGTGAAAAACTACGCCGAGAAAACCGGGCGGATTGTGACCTGTGAAAACCACAGTATTCACAACGGGCTGGGGTCTGCGGTGGCGGAAGTGCTGGTGGAAACCTGTCCGGTCCCGATGCGTCGTGTCGGCGTGAAAGAGCGGTATGGTCAGGTGGGCACGCAGGACTTCCTGCAGAAAGAGTATGGCCTGACGGCACACGATATTGTTTCGGCGGCGCGAGAGCTGCTGTAATTAAAAAAGGCGACCAGAAGGTCGCCTTTTTGTTGCCCGGTGGTGCAAACGCTTACCGGGCTTACAGAACGTTCAGAACATTACTGCTGTTGCTGTGAAGACTGAATCGCGGTCAGAGCGATGGTGTAGACGATATCGTCAACCAGCGCGCCACGGGACAGGTCGTTCACCGGCTTGCGCATACCCTGCAGCATCGGCCCGATGGAGATCAGGTCGGCAGAACGCTGTACCGCTTTGTAGGTGGTGTTACCGGTGTTCAGATCAGGGAAGATGAACACGGTCGCGCGACCTGCTACCGGAGAGTTCGGTGCTTTGGATTTCGCAACGTCAGCCATCACGGCGGCGTCGTACTGCAGCGGGCCATCGATCATCAGGTCAGGACGTTTTTCCTGCGCCAGACGCGTCGCTTCACGCACTTTCTCTACGTCGCTACCTGCACCAGAGGTGCCGGTGGAGTAGGAGAGCATCGCAACGCGCGGTTCGATACCGAAGGCAATTGCGGAGTCCGCAGACTGGATAGCAATCTCAGCCAGCTGTTCTGCAGTTGGGTCTGGGTTGATCGCACAGTCACCGTAAACATAAACCTGTTCAGGCAGCAGCATGAAGAACACAGAAGAGACCAGCGAGCTACCTGGTGCAGTTTTGATCAGCTGCAGCGGTGGACGGATGGTGTTCGCGGTGGTGTGAACTGCACCGGAAACCAGACCGTCAACTTCGTCCTGCTCCAGCATCAGGGTACCCAGTACCACGTTGTCTTCCAGCTGTTCGCGCGCAACGGCTTCGGTCATGCCTTTGCTCTTACGCAGCTCAACCAGACGGGCAACGTAGCTCTCACGAACCACTTCTGGATCGACGATTTCGATACCTGAACCCAGCTCAACGCCCTGAGACGCTGCAACGCGGGTGATTTCATCTGGGTTACCCAGCAGCACGCAGGTCGCGATGCCGCGCTCTGCACAGATAGCAGCCGCTTTAACGGTACGCGGTTCGTCGCCTTCTGGCAGAACAACGCGTTTACCGGCTTTACGCGCCAGCTCGGTCAGCTGGTAGCGGAATGCTGGTGGAGACAGACGACGGCTACGCTCGGAGGTCGCGGTCAGAGACTCAACCCAGTCAGCGTTGATGTAGCTTGCAACGTATTCCTGAACTTTCTCGATACGCTCATGGTCATCAACCGGGACTTCGAGGTTGAAGCTCTGCAGGCTCAGAGAGGTCTGCCAGGTGTTGGTGTTTACCATGAATACTGGCAGGCCGGTGGCGAACGCACGTTCGCACAGCTTGCTAACGCGAGGGTCCATTTCGTATGCGCCGGTCAGCAGGATCGCACCGATCTCAACGCCGTTCATCGCAGCCAGACAGGCGGCAACCAGCACGTCAGGACGGTCAGCGGAGGTCACCAGCAGGGAACCTGCACGGAAATGTTCCAGCATGTGCGGAATGCTGCGCGCACAGAAGGTCACAGATTTCACGCGGCGGGTATTGATGTCGCCTTCGTTAACCACGGTCGCATTCAGGTGACGCGCCATGTCGATCGCACGGGTAGCGATCAGATCGAAGCTCCACGGCACCGCGCCCAGCACTGGCAGCGGGCTGCTTGCGCTCAGCTGAGCAGGGTCCACTTTCACGATCTTCGCTTTGGAAGAGTCGTCGAAAATTTCAGACAGGTCAGGGCGAGTACGGCCTTGTTCATCAACCGGTGCGTTCAGTTTGTTAACGATAACGCCGGTGATGTTGCTGTTTTTCGCGCCGCCGAAGCTGCTGCGAGTCAGCTCAATGCGCTCGTTCAGCTGTTCCGGAGTATCGGTACCCTGGGACATCACGAACACGATTTCAGCGTTCAGGGTTTTGGCGATTTCGTAGTTCAGAGACTGAGCAAACTGATGTTTGCGCGTCGGAACCAGACCTTCAACCAGAACCACTTCCGCGTCCTTCGCGTTCGCGTGGTAGTTAGCGATGATCTCTTCCATCAGCACATCGGACTGATTGCTGGAGAGCAGAGACTCAACGTGGCTCATTTTCAGCGGTTCAGCCGCTGGCAGACCGGAATTCGCACGCACGATGGCGGTGGTCTGGTCTGGCGCATCGCCACCGGCACGAGGCTGGGCGATAGGCTTAAAGACGCTCAGGCGAACGCCTTTGCGTTCCATAGCACGGATAACGCCAAGGCTGACGCTGGTCAGGCCGACGCTGGTTCCGGTAGGGATCAGCATAATAGTACGGGACACGGTTTATCCTCTTTTGGTTACCGCCGCAGTGGGCGGGGTACAAAACAGCACCGCCAGCATTGCTGGCGGTGTGGAATCAGGCAGTCAGACGGTTCGCGTCTTGCGCGATGACCAGCTCTTCGTTGGTTGGGATAACCAGAGCCGGGCGGGTGCCTTCTTTGTTGATGAAGCCAGACTTGCCGAAACGGGCAGCCAGGTTACGTTCGTGATCAACATCGAAGCCCAGAACGCCCAGTTTGCCCAGGGACAGTTCACGAACCATTGCCGCGTTCTCACCGATACCACCGGTGAAGATAACCGCATCCAGACGACCATCCATCAGTGCAGTGTAAGAACCGATGTATTTCGCCAGACGGTGGCAGTAAACGTCCATTGCACGTTTAGCGTCAGCTTTGGTGGTGTAGTTGTCTTCAACGTAACGGCAGTCGCTGGTGACTTCGGTCAGACCCAGCAGGCCAGACTCTTTGGTCAGCATTTTGTTGATTGCATCAACGCTCATGCCCAGGGTGTCGTGCAGGTGGAAGATGATCGCCGGGTCGATGTCACCGGAACGTGTACCCATCACCAGACCTTCCAGCGGGGTCAGACCCATAGAAGTATCAACACACTCGCCGTTGCGGATAGCAGAAACAGAACCACCGTTGCCCAGGTGGCAAGTGATGATGTTCAGCTCTTCAACAGGTTTGTTCAGAATCTTGGCCGCTTCCTGAGTAACATAGAAGTGGCTGGTGCCGTGTGCGCCGTAACGACGAACGCCGTGCTCTTTGTACAGGCTGTACGGCAGGGCATAGAGGTAAGACTCTTCTGGCATGGTCTGATGGAACGCGGTGTCGAAGACAGCGACGTTTTTGTCTTTCAGATTCGGGAAGGATTTCAGCGCTTCCGCGATGCCGATCAGGTGTGCAGGGTTGTGCAGCGGTGCAAAAGAGGCTGCGTCTTTGATACCCTGAATAACGGAATCGTCGATCACTACAGAGCCGGTGTACTTCTCGCCGCCGTGAACTACACGGTGGCCGATCGCAGTCAGCTGAGCAGACAGTTCTGGTTTTTGTGCCAGAATAGTGTTAACGATAAAGTTCAGCGCTTCACTGTGAGCGGCGCCTGCACCTAAAGCCGCTTCTTGTTTGCTGCCGTCCATTTTCCATTTCAGACGTGCTTCAGGAAGATGGAAACATTCGGCCAAACCAGAGAGGTACTCTTCACCGTTGAGCGCATCGATGATGGCGAATTTCAGTGAGGAGCTACCGCAGTTCAGAACCAGTACTAACTTACTCGACATGGAAGTACCTATTATTGATACGTGGCTAAAAAAACGTCAGTGAGTCTCGTAGCGTAGCGCAAGATGACCCAGACATTTATGATTAACATCATGCCAAACGAACTTTCTGGCATGATGAAAGAAATCCATATGATTTTATGCCATTTTGAACGATTTTCAGACAATGGCATAATATGCGATAATTTGACGAGTTAACGATTCTCGTCTAAGGCCCAATCAGGCTGGCACAGAATACCCGATACTGGGTAGCGATGACAAAATATTTTGAACGTTGTCATGGCTTGTTGTGGATTTGCACGAAAATTTTAATTTTTATATGTGAAGTTGAGGTACAGCCATGTCGACACCTGAGAACCCCTCCGTGAGCTTCTTGAGTCTGTTTCGTCGGGGCCAGCATTACGCAAAGACGTGGCCCCTGGAGAAGCGCCTTGCGCCGGTGTTTGTAGATAACCGCGTTATCCGCATCACCCGCTATGCGATCCGTTTTATGCCGCCGATTGCCGTCTTTACCCTGTGCTGGCAAATCGCGCTGGGTGGTCAGCTTGGCCCGGCAGTGGCAACCGCGCTGTTTGCACTCAGTCTCCCGATGCAGGGATTGTGGTGGTTGGGTAAACGTTCTGTCACGCCGCTGCCACCTACTATTTTACACTGGTTTTATGAAGTGCGCGGGAAACTTCAGGAAGCAGGCCAGGCGCTGGCCCCGGTTGAAGGCAAACCGGATTATCAGGCGCTGGCGGATACGCTCAAGCGGGCTTTCAAGCAACTTGATAAAACATTCCTTGATGACTTGTGATTGATCATCGAAACGGTCACGAAAAGAAGGCACAGTAACCACCAGTTACCGTGTCTTTTTTTTAGTGCAACGCGCAACAGGAGTCGAAAGATGGAAATGACCAATGCTCAACGTCTGATTTTGTCCAATCAGTACAAGATGATGACTATGCTTGATCCCGACAACGCGGAGCGCTATCGCCGCTTGCAGACTATCGTTGAACGTGGCTTTGGCTTGCAGATGCGCGAGCTGGACCGCGAGTTTGGCGAGCTGAAGGAAGAGACGTGCCGCACCGTCATCGACATTATGGAGATGTACCACGCGCTGCATGTTTCCTGGACCAACCTGAAAGATGCTCAAACCATTGATGAGCGTCGCGTGACATTCCTCGGTTTTGACGTGGCGACCGAATCGCGTTACCTGAGCTATGTTCGTTTCATGGTCAACACCGAAGGGCGTTACACCCATTTTGATGCCGGAACCCATGGCTTTAATTCCCAGACGCCGATGTGGGAAAAATATCAGCGTATGTTAAGCGCGTGGCACGCCTGCCCGCGTCAGTACCATTTAAGCAGTAACGAAATTCAGCAAATTATCAATGCCTGAGGGGGTAAGTGTGCAGTGTAAAGGTTTTCTGTTTGATCTGGACGGTACGCTGGTGGATTCGCTGCCGGTAGTCGAGCGCTCGTGGTGCCATTGGGCCGACAGGCATGGCATTGACCATCAGGACGTATTGAATTTCATCCATGGCAAACAGGCCATTACCTCTTTACGTCACTTCTTGCCAGGACGAACCGAAGAAGAGATTCAGGCGGAGTTCAAGTATCTGGAGCAGATCGAAGCAACAGATGTTGAAGGGATTGTCGCCTTGCCGGGCGCGCTTGAGCTGCTCAATCATCTTGAAGAAGCGCAGATTCCGTGGGCTATCGTGACCTCAGGTTCGATTCCCGTCGCGCACGCCCGCCATAAGGCTGCTGGTCTGCCGACGCCTGAAGTGTTCGTCACCGCCGAACGCGTGAAGCGCGGGAAACCGGAACCGGACGCCTTCTTATTAGGGGCGGAATTGCTGGGCATCCATCCGGCCGAGTGCGTCGTGGTAGAGGATGCCGCCGCCGGTGTGCTGGCCGGGCTGAACGCCGGAAGCCATGTGGTTGCCGTGAATGTCCCCGCCGGTTCGCCCCGGCTCGACGAGGTCGACTTTGTGCTCACGTCGCTTGCCGCGCTGTCCGTTCACAAGGGCGCAGACGGAAATGTTACCGTCTCCTTAAAAATGTAATCCCATGATTTGGCCCCACATTGTTGGGGCCTTTTTATGGCAAAATTCCACTCCCTTTCCCTGACAAGGACATGTTGTGAACGGTGAACTGATTTGGGTGCTCAGCCTGCTTGCTATCGCCATCATTCTCTTTGCAACCGGCAAAGTGCGCATGGACGCCGTCGCTTTACTGGTTATCGTCGCGTTTGTTCTGAGCGGCACCTTAACGCTCCCGGAAGCCTTCTCGGGTTTTAGCGATCCCAACGTTATTTTGATTGCCGCGCTGTTTATCATCGGTGACGGGCTGGTGCGCACCGGCGTCGCCACGGTGATGGGGGCCTGGCTGGTGAAAGTGGCGGGCAGCAGCGAAACCAAAATGCTCATCTACCTGATGCTGACGGTCGCCGGGCTGGGTGCCTTTATGAGCTCCACCGGCGTCGTTGCGATCTTTATTCCGGTGGTATTAAGCGTCTCCATGCGCATGCAGACCTCACCGTCGCGACTGATGATGCCGCTGAGTTTTGCCGGGCTGATTAGCGGCATGATGACTCTGGTCGCCACGCCGCCGAACCTGGTGGTTAACAGTGAACTGCTGCGCGAAGGCTATGCCGGGTTTAGTTTCTTCAGCGTGACGCCGATTGGCCTGGTGGTGCTGGTGCTCGGCGTGATTTATATGCTCCTGACCCGCTTTGCCCTCAAGGGCGATAACCAGCATAAACACCGCGATGGCTGGCGCAGACGTACCTTCCGCGATCTGATCAAAGAGTATCGTCTTACGGGTCGGGCGCGTCGTCTGGCGATTCGCCCCGGTTCGCCGCTGATTGGTCAGCGTCTTGACGATCTCAAGCTGCGCGAGCGCTACGGCGCGAATATCATCGGGGTCGAGCGCTGGCGCCGGTTCCGTCGCGTGATTGTAAATGTGAACGGGGTGTCTGAGTTTCGTGCCCGCGATGTTCTGCTGATTGATATGTCGACGGCGGACGTCGATCTGCGTGAGTTCTGCACCGAGCAACTGCTGGAGCCCATGGTGTTGCGCGGTGAGTATTTCTCCGACCAGGCGCTGGACGTGGGAATGGCGGAAGTCTCTCTTATCCCCGAATCGGAATTGCTGGGTAAAACCGTCCGTGAGATAGGGTTTCGTACCCGCTATGGGCTGAACGTGGTTGGCCTGAAACGCGACGGGGTGGCCATGGAAGGGGCGGTAGTAGATGAGCCGCTGCAGCTGGGCGATATCTTCCTGGTGGTCGGTAACTGGAAACTGATCAGCCTGCTCGGGCAAAAAGGGCGTGATTTTGTGGTGCTCAATATGCCCATCGAAGAGAGCGACGCGTCGCCGGCCCACAGCCAGGCACCGCATGCCATTTTCTGTCTGGTGCTGATGGTCGCATTGATGCTCACGGACGAAATTCCGAATCCGATCGCGGCCATTATTGCCTGTCTGCTGATGGGGAAATTCCGCTGCATCGACGCGGAAAGTGCCTATAAAGCCATTCACTGGCCGAGCATTATTCTGATCGTCGGGATGATGCCGTTTGCGCTGGCGCTGCAAAAAACGGGTGGTGTCGATTTGGTGGTTAAAGGGCTGATGGACGTCGGCGGGGGATACGGCCCGTACATGATGCTGATTTGTCTGTTTGTCATGTGCGCGACCATTGGGCTGTTTATCTCCAATACCGCGACGGCGGTGCTGATGGCGCCGATTGCGCTGGCGATGGCTAAATCGATGGGGGTGTCGCCGTATCCGTTTGCGATGATGGTCGCAATGGCCGCGTCGGCGGCGTTTATGACGCCCGTTTCGTCACCGGTGAATACCCTGGTGCTGGGGCCGGGAAACTATAAATTCAGCGATTTCGTGAAGCTCGGCGTGCCGTTCACTATCCTGGTAATGCTGGTGTGCGTGGTATTGATTCCGGTGCTGTTCCCGTTCTGACCTGTTTGCGCCGGGCGGCGGCTTCGCCTGACCCGGCTGCATTTGTGTATCAGCTGTACACCTGGCAAAGGCTTACAGCGGTGAATCCTGACTGATTTCATCCAGCGACAGATGGAAGCTCGGCACGAACACCTCCATGAAATAATCCATCTCTTCGCTGCGACGCGATTCGAGGGTTTTTTCCAGCCGCGTTTTCGCCAGTAAAAACTCATTATTTCCGGCGGAGAGTTCTTCCAGACACTTGAGATAGGCGCAAAGGGCATCCGCCTGTTTCACCAGCAATCTTTCCTCTTCCGTGCACTGGTGTTCGTCGATCAGCGGCGCGAAAATATCCCGCAGTTCTTCCGGTACCATATCCACCAGTTTCTGCTGGGCGATCTTCTCGATAGCCTTATATTCCTGCGCAATCTGTGAGTTGAAATATTTAACCGGTGTCGGTAAATCCCCGGTAAGGACTTCGGAGGCGTCGTGATACATCGCCAGCAGCGCGATGCGCTCAGGATTCACCTGCCCGTTAAATTTACGGTTTTTGATAGCGGCCAGCGCGTGCGCGACCATGGCGACCTGCAAACTGTGTTCAGACACGTTCTCTGTGCGCACGTTGCGCATCAGCGGCCAGCGGTTGATTAACTTCAGGCGGGAGAGATGGGCAAAAAAATGACTCTGACTCATAGATAACCTTTTGTCTTGCACTGCGACAGATTTCATTGTGCGGCGAGGGGAGGCAAGATGCAAATCAGGCTGCCCGCGGCAGCCTGATGGAGGTTTACTGATGATAACCGGAGAGGAAGCGTCCGAACCGGCTAATCGCCATTTCGAGGTCGTCCTCGCGCGGCAGGGTGACGATGCGAACGTGGTCCGGCCACGGCCAGTTAAACGCGGTTCCCTGCACCAGCAGGACTTTTTCCTGTAACAGGAAGTCGAGCACCATTTTCTGGTCGTCGTGAATATTGAAACGTTTAATATCGATTTTCGGGAACATATACAGCGCGCCGTTCGGCTTCACGCAGGAGACGCCAGGAATATCGTTGATCAACTCCCATGCGCGGTTACGCTGCTCATACAGACGCCCGCCGGGTACGATAAATTCGCTGATGCTCTGATAACCGCCTAGCGCGGTCTGAATGGCGTGTTGCGCCGGAACGTTAGCACACAGGCGCATCGAGGCGAGCATTTCCAGTCCTTCGATATAGCCTTTGGCGTGTTTTTTCGGGCCGTTCAGAACCATCCAGCCCTGACGGAAACCGGCAACGCGATAGGTTTTCGACAGGCCGTTAAAGGTGACGGTCAGCAGATCCGGAGCCAGCGTAGCAATAGAGTGGTGTTGCGCCGCATCGTAGAGGATCTTGTCGTAAATCTCATCGGCAAAGATGATCAGGTTGTGCTGACGGGCGATCTCAACGATCTCCATCAACAGCTCTTTAGAATAGACGGCACCCGTTGGGTTGTTCGGGTTGATAATCACGATACCGCGCGTGCGCGGGGTGATTTTGGCGCGGATATCGTCGAGATCCGGGAACCAGTCGGACGATTCATCGCACAGATAGTGCACCGCTTTGCCGCTGGAAAGGGAAACGGCCGCTGTCCACAGCGGATAGTCCGGCGCAGGCACCAGCATTTCATCGCCGCTGTTAAGCAAAGCCTGCATCGCCTGGACGATCAGTTCAGAAACGCCGTTACCAATATAGATATCTTCAACGGTGACATCGCGCATCCCACGGGCCTGATAGTGCTGCATGATGGCCTTACGGGCGGAATAGAGTCCTTTTGAATCACAGTAGCCTTGCGCTGTCGGCAGGTTACGGATCACATCAACGAGGATTTCATCCGGCGCGTCAAAGCCAAAGGGCGCGGGGTTACCAATGTTGAGTTTCAGGACTTTGTTGCCTTCCTCTTCAAGGCGCTTAGCCTCTTTAAGAACCGGACCGCGAATGTCGTAACAGACGTTATCTAATTTGCTGGATTTTTCGATAGGGGACATGAATCGTTGACCTTTTAGCTGTTATTGCCACTCCCTGCCGTGGAAGTCAGCACGGAACAATGTACTCCCACCGCGCTGCGTTTTGAAGGGTGTACAGAAGAAAATTTTGCCGGGATGCGAAAATAAGAGGCAATCTTTTTATCTGTCAGAATGGGGATTTGGTCGTGTAAAGCATTGCGTTGAGAGGCTTGTGCAGTCTATTATCTCGCACCAGATGGTTTTTAATGTATTTTACCCTGCCAAAAACCGCTGTGCGACAGAGAAACGATGAGATCGCAATGATTTCTCCCGGTGACCTTTCGTAAAACCGGAATGCTTCTTAATATCTTTGGTGAATGATGGATTCTGCCAGAGGTTGCGCGTGTGAAAATATTGTTAAGCAATATTAATGGATAAACCTAATCTACATTAATGTTTATTTATTAATGATGCCTAAATCTTAACTTTCGTTAATTTTAATAAAATTAGTTTAGCCGTTAATCAACATGGATTAATCAGTAATGGTGTAATAATACTTATAAATAAAGTGGATTTGGGTTAAGATGTTGTCTCAGGAAAAGAGAGGAATGTTTACATTACTGTGTATTTTGCCTCGATTTTTCTGAATTAGTTGATTGTTATTGTTAGAATTATCTCTACTATACTGGATAGGCAACACCTTTACTGCTGTGCCCGTGTTGCGAGTAAAAGAGTGATGATGAGTAAGTTCTTTAATGGAATTTACTGAAATCAGCAAAATCTAAAAATATCCTGAACATTTAAGAGAATAAAAATATCGTCATGGAACGTTGTTTCTGACTTCTGCTATACACCAGCCAATAACTATCTGTCAGGTAGTCTGCCGGTCGGCAGCTCCGCACGAGCAACTTGTAAGTGAATAGATATGATAAATGCAAATCGTCCGATACTAAATCTCGATCTCGATCTGCTGAGAACGTTTGTTGCGGTCGCTGATCTCAACACCTTTGCAGCCGCTGCTGCCGCTGTCTGCCGTACGCAATCGGCGGTCAGCCAACAGATGCAGCGACTGGAGCAACTGGTGGGCAAAGAACTCTTTGCACGCCACGGTCGTAATAAACTGTTAACTGAGCACGGGATCCAGTTACTGGGTTACGCCAGGAAGATTTTACGCTTCAATGATGAAGCATGTATGTCATTAATGTTTAGCAATCTTCAGGGCGTTTTAACGTTAGGCGCTTCTGATGAATCTGCTGATACGATATTGCCGTTTTTACTTAATCGGATCAGTTCGGTTTATCCGAAGCTTGCGCTGGATGTCAGCGTAAAACGAAATGCCTTCATGATTGATATGCTTAAAGACCATGAAGTTGATCTGGTTGTTACCACGCACTGTCCTGGACAATTTGATTGTCTGACATTGCGAACGTCGCCAACGCACTGGTATTGCGCGGCAGAATATGTGCTGCAAAAAGGCGAGCCTATTCCGTTGGTATTGCTGGACGATCCTAGTCCGTTCCGCGATATGGTGTTGTCGGCTCTAAATGAAGCGAATATTCCGTGGCGTTTAGCGTACGTGGCTTCCACATTACCTGCAGTGCGTGCCGCCGTTAAAGCCGGCCTTGGTGTGACCGCTCGCCCTGTTGAGATGATGAGCCCGGATTTACGCGTCTTAGGTAAATCAAATGGTTTACCTGCGCTGCCGGACACGGAATATCTGCTTTGCCATAACTCATCCAGCAACAACGAGCTGGCAAAAATCGTGTTTGAAGCGATGGTGAACTACCACAACCCATGGCAATTCGAGAATGTTACTCCTGAAGGGGGGGGCGATTCCCTGGTGGTTGAAGGGGATTTTGAGTGATCCCGATCCGATAATTGTCGTAACAATTTGTAAGTGTAAAAAAGAACCACTCGTGCGGTATTTCCGCGGAGTGGTTTTTTTTTGACAACAATAGCGCCATACTCTTTGAGGTTATTGTAAATAAGTCTTAATTATCATCGCGATGTATGGTTCTGCTCGATTTTTGAACGTAATGCGTTTTGTTATCTTCTCTGCGGCACTGATGTTAAAAAACCAGCAAAAATGTTGCCGTTTTTTTGATTGGATTAACAAAAGCGTGTCTCAGATCAAGAAAATACTCCCATTTGGGGGGAGGAATCAGCAGCAAATCCTGTCAAAATAGGAGGGTAATATTTCTTTTACTTCAAAACGGACACGATTCAACAGCATGCAGTTGACGTAAAGTCATCGACCCACCAGGGTTAAAGGGCATGAAATGTTAATGAGAATCGATCTATGTGATTTAATGTGAAGAAACCTTTGTTAAAGTTGACAAAAGGTTATAGAAAGGAGTAAAAAACCACATCATTTTGCTGTCTATGTCTCATTTCTGACAGTCGGTGTAAGGTTATTTGTTCCTCCCCATGAATCGATGTGATGTCCATCTGCCAGCAAGAGCAGAGCTGTAGATATCACTTTTGATGAGTAAGCAATGAGTATGTCAACATCCACAGAAGTCGTCGCTCATCACTGGGCATTCGCAATCTTTCTTATTGTTGCCATTGGCCTGTGCTGCCTGATGTTAATCGGCGGCTGGTTCCTGGGCGGTCGCGCCCGCGCAAGGCACAAAAACACCCCATTTGAATCGGGTATCGATTCGGTAGGTACTGCTCGCTTACGCCTGTCCGCCAAGTTCTATCTGGTGGCCATGTTCTTCGTCATTTTCGACGTTGAAGCGCTCTACCTGTTCGCATGGTCAACGTCAATCCGCGAAAGTGGATGGACTGGCTTTGTCGAAGCCGCAATTTTCATTTTAGTGCTACTGGCCGGTCTGGTGTACCTGGTGCGCATCGGCGCGCTGGACTGGACACCTGTGCGTTCACGCCGTGAACTGGTTAATCCGGAAAACAGTAACTCTAATCGTCAGCAGTAACAGCGAGGCAATAAGATGGATTATACGCTCACCCGCATAGATCCTAACGGTGAGAATGACCGTTACCCCCTGCAAAAACAGGAGATCGTAACCGACCCCCTGGAGCAAGAAGTCAACAAAAGCGTGTACATGGGCAAGCTCGAACATGCCATGCACGATATGGTCAACTGGGGTCGTAAGAACTCCATCTGGCCATACAACTTTGGTCTTTCTTGCTGCTACGTTGAAATGGTGACGTCATTCACTGCGGTGCATGACGTTGCGCGTTTTGGTGCCGAGGTACTGCGTGCTTCCCCTCGTCAGGCTGACCTGATGGTGGTGGCCGGAACCTGCTTCACCAAAATGGCGCCAGTCATTCAGCGTCTTTATGACCAGATGCTCGAGCCGAAGTGGGTTATCTCCATGGGTGCCTGTGCAAACTCGGGTGGTATGTACGACATTTATTCCGTTGTGCAAGGCGTCGATAAGTTTATCCCGGTGGATGTTTACATCCCTGGCTGCCCGCCGCGTCCGGAAGCTTACATGCAGGCGCTGATGCTGCTGCAGGAGTCGATCGGTAAAGAACGCCGTCCGCTTTCCTGGGTCGTGGGCGACCAGGGCGTGTACCGCGCCAATATGCAGTCTGAGCGCGAGCGTAAACGCGGAGAACGTATTGCAGTCACCAATCTGCGTACGCCTGACGAAATTTAATTTGCGCCTGTGGGCCTGGGGCAAACCTTCGCATATCACTATACAAATAGCGCGAAGCCAGGCTTAACAGTCACCACGGACCATTTGCAATGGTGAACAATATGACCGACTTAACCGCGCAAGATGCCGCATGGCAAACCCGGGATCATCTCGATGACCCGGTCATTGGCGAACTGCGCAACCGTTTTGGGCCGGATGCCTTTACTGTTCAGGCCACCCGCACCGGGGTACCCGTTGTTTGGGTGAAGCGTGAACAATTGCTGGAAGCAGTTGATTTCTTAAAGAAATTACCTAAACCTTACGTCATGCTGTTTGACTTACACGGCATGGATGAGCGTCTTCGCACCCACCGTCACGGTTTACCCGCGGCGGATTTTTCCGTTTTCTACCACCTGATCTCAATAGACCGCAACCGGGATATCATGCTCAAGGTGGCATTGTCTGAAAACGACATGCATCTGCCGACGCTCACCAAACTTTTCCCTAACGCCAACTGGTATGAGCGTGAAACCTGGGAAATGTTCGGCATGACCTTCGATGGCCACCCGCACCTGACGCGCATCATGATGCCGCAGACCTGGACCGGCCACCCGCTGCGTAAAGACTATCCGGCGCGCGCCACCGAATTCGATCCGTTTGAGCTGACCAAAGCCAAGCAGGATCTGGAGATGGAAGCGCTGACTTTCAAGCCGGAAGACTGGGGCATGAAGCGCGGTACCGACAACGAGGATTTCATGTTCCTCAACCTCGGTCCAAACCACCCGTCTGCGCACGGTGCGTTCCGTATTATTCTTCAGCTCGACGGCGAAGAGATTGTTGACTGTGTGCCTGATGTCGGTTACCACCACCGTGGTGCTGAGAAGATGGGCGAGCGTCAGTCCTGGCACAGCTACATTCCTTACACCGACCGTATCGAGTACCTCGGCGGCTGCGTGAACGAAATGCCTTATGTGCTGGCCGTTGAGAAACTGGCGGGTATCACCGTACCGGATCGCGTTAACGTTATCCGCGTGATGCTGTCAGAGCTGTTCCGTATCAACAGTCACCTGCTCTACATCTCCACGTTCATTCAGGACGTCGGGGCGATGACGCCGGTGTTCTTCGCGTTTACCGACCGTCAGAAAATCTACGATCTGGTTGAAGCAATTACGGGTTTCCGTATGCACCCGGCCTGGTTCCGTATCGGCGGCGTGGCACACGATCTGCCGCGCGGATGGGATCGTCTGCTGCGCGAATTCCTCGACTGGATGCCGAAGCGTCTGGCCTCTTACGAGAAAGCCGCGCTGCGTAACACCATCCTGATTGGCCGTTCCAAAGGCGTGGCCGCTTACGGCGCAAAAGAAGCGCTGGAGTGGGGCACCACCGGTGCTGGCCTGCGTGCGACGGGTATTGATTTCGACGTGCGTAAAGCCCGTCCATACTCTGGCTACGAAAACTTCGACTTCGAAGTCCCGGTTGGCGGCGGTGTATCCGACTGCTACACCCGCGTGATGCTGAAAGTAGAAGAGCTGCGCCAGAGTCTGCGCATCCTTGAGCAGTGCCTCAACAACATGCCGGAAGGCCCGTTCAAAGCGGATCACCCGCTGACAACGCCGCCACCGAAAGAGCGCACGCTGCAACATATCGAAACCCTGATCACTCACTTCCTGCAGGTTTCCTGGGGCCCGGTCATGCCGGCCAACGAATCCTTCCAGATGATTGAAGCGACCAAGGGTATTAACAGTTACTACCTGACCAGTGACGGCAGCACCATGAGCTATCGTACGCGTATCCGTACGCCGAGCTATGCGCACCTGCAGCAGATCCCGTCCGCCATTCGCGGCAGTCTGGTCTCCGACCTGATTGTGTATCTGGGTAGTATCGATTTTGTTATGTCAGATGTGGACCGCTAATTATGCACGAGAATCAACAACCACAAACCGAGGCTTTTGAGCTGAGTGCGGCAGAACGTGCGGCAATTGAGCACGAGATGCACCACTACGAAGACCCGCGTGCGGCATCCATTGAAGCGCTGAAAATCGTCCAGAAACAGCGTGGTTGGGTACCCGATGGCGCGATCTATGCGATCGCCGACGTGCTGGGTATCCCGGCAAGCGACGTGGAAGGGGTGGCAACATTCTACAGCCAGATCTTCCGCCAGCCGGTGGGCCGTCACGTTATTCGCTATTGCGACAGCGTCGTATGCCATATCACCGGTTATCAGGGCATCCAGGCTGCACTCGAGAAGAAACTCGATATCAAGCCAGGACAGACGACCTTTGACGGTCGTTTCACGCTGCTGCCAACCTGCTGCCTGGGTAACTGCGACAAGGGGCCGAGCATGATGATTGATGAGGACACTCACAGCCATCTGACGCCGGAAGCAATTCCTGACCTGCTGGAGCGGTACAAATGAAAACAGTCATTCGCACTGCTGAAACCCATCCGCTAACCTGGCGTCTGCGCGATGACAAACAGCCGGTTTGGCTCGAAGAATACCAGAGCAAAAACGGTTACGAAGGGGCGCGTAAAGCGCTCTCAGGCATGGCGCCAGATGAGATCGTTAACGCGGTTAAAGATTCCGGCCTGAAAGGGCGCGGCGGTGCAGGCTTCTCCACCGGTCTTAAGTGGAGCCTGATGCCGAAAGACGAATCCATGAACATCCGTTACCTGCTGTGTAACGCCGATGAAATGGAGCCAGGCACCTATAAAGACCGCCTGCTGATGGAGCAGCTGCCGCACCTGCTGGTGGAAGGCATGCTGATCTCCGCGTTCGCGCTGAAAGCCTATCGTGGTTACATCTTCCTGCGCGGTGAATACATCGAAGCGGCAGAGCACCTGCGCCGCGCGATTGCAGAAGCGACCGAAGCGGGCCTGCTGGGCAAAAACATTCTCGGCACCGGTTTTGATTTTGAGCTGTTCGTGCACACGGGCGCAGGGCGTTATATCTGTGGTGAAGAGACCGCACTGATTAACTCCCTCGAAGGCCGCCGCGCAAACCCACGCTCCAAGCCGCCATTCCCGGCAAGTTCCGGCGTCTGGGGTAAACCGACCTGTGTCAACAACGTCGAAACCCTGTGTAACGTACCGGCTATTCTCGCTAACGGCGTGGAGTGGTATCAGAACATTTCGACCAGCAAAGACGCGGGCACCAAGCTGATGGGCTTCTCCGGCCGCGTCAAAAACCCTGGTCTTTGGGAGCTGCCGTTCGGTACTACCGCACGCGAAATCCTCGAAGACTATGCGGGCGGGATGCGCGATGGCCTGAAATTTAAAGCCTGGCAACCGGGTGGGGCAGGGACCGACTTCCTGACCGAAGCCCACCTCGACCTGCCAATGGAATTTGAAAGCATTGGTAAAGCAGGCAGCCGTCTGGGTACGGCGCTGGCGATGGCCGTTGACCATGAAATTGGCATGGTGTCGCTGGTGCGTAACCTGGAAGAGTTCTTCGCGCGCGAATCCTGCGGCTGGTGTACGCCATGCCGTGATGGTTTGCCATGGAGCGTGAAAATTCTGCGCGCTATCGAGCGCGGCGAAGGTCAGCCGGGCGATATCGAGACACTTGAGCAACTGTGTCGATTCCTCGGTCCGGGCAAAACCTTCTGTGCCCACGCACCAGGTGCCGTTGAGCCATTGCAGAGCGCGATTAAATATTTCCGCGACGAATTCGAAGCAGGCATCAAGCAGCAGTTCAGCAATACCCATTTGATTAATGGTATTCAGCCGAACCTGCTGAAAGCGCGCTGGTAGCGATACTGAATTTTGATTAACGCTCAGTCTCTGACTGAGCCAACTGGAAGCATGCTAATGGCTACGATTCATGTAGACGGCAAAGAATACGAGGTCAACGGGGCCGACAACCTGCTAGAAGCTTGTCTGTCTCTCGGCCTTGATATTCCGTATTTTTGCTGGCATCCGGCGCTGGGCAGCGTCGGTGCTTGCCGCCAGTGTGCGGTGAAGCAATATCAAAACGCGGAAGACACGCGTGGGCGCCTGGTGATGTCCTGTATGACACCAGCGACCGAAGGCACCTTTATTTCGATTGAAGACGAAGAAGCGAAACAGTTCCGCGAGAGCGTCGTGGAATGGTTGATGACCAACCACCCGCACGACTGTCCGGTTTGTGAAGAGGGCGGTAACTGCCATCTTCAGGATATGACCGTGATGACCGGTCATAGCTTCCGTCGCTATCGCTTTACTAAACGTACCCACCGTAATCAGGATCTGGGGCCGTTCATCTCTCACGAAATGAACCGCTGCATCGCCTGCTATCGCTGCGTGCGTTACTACAAAGATTACGCAGACGGTCAGGATCTGGGCGTGTATGGCGCACATGACAACGTCTACTTTGGTCGTCCGGAAGACGGTACGCTTGAAAGCGAATTCTCCGGTAACCTGGTAGAAATCTGCCCGACCGGCGTTTTCACCGATAAAACGCACTCCGAGCGTTACAACCGTAAGTGGGACATGCAGTTTGCGCCAAGCATCTGCCAGCAGTGTTCCCTTGGCTGTAACACCAGCCCGGGCGAACGCTATGGTGAACTGCGTCGTATCGAAAACCGTTACAACGGTACCGTAAACCACTACTTCCTCTGCGACCGTGGTCGTTTCGGCTATGGCTATGTGAACCTGAAAGACCGTCCGCGTCAGCCGGTTCAGCGTCGTGGCGATGACCTGATCACCCTCAACGCTGAACAAGCGATGCAGGGCGCGGCAGATATTCTGCGCCAGTCGAAGAAAGTGATCGGTATCGGCTCCCCGCGCGCCAGCGTCGAAAGCAACTTTGCGCTGCGTGAGCTGGTGGGTGCGGATAACTTCTACACCGGTATCGCCAACGGCGAGCAGGAACGTCTGCAGCTGGTGCTGAAAGTGCTGCGTGAAGGCGGTATTCGTACCCCGGCGCTGCGCGAAATCGAATCCTATGACGCGGTGCTGGTACTGGGCGAAGATCTGACTCAGACCGGTGCGCGCGTTGCGCTGGCTGTTCGTCAGGCGGTGAAAGGTAAAGCACGTGAAATGGCAGCAGCCCAGAAAGTGGCTGACTGGCAGATTGCGGCAATCCTGAACATCGGCCAGCGTGCCAAACATCCGCTATTTGTGACGAACGTCGACAACACCCGTCTGGACGACATCGCGGCGTGGACCTATCGCGCACCGGTGGAAGATCAGGCGCGCCTCGGTTTTGCTATTGCTCACGCGCTGGATAACAGTGCTCCGGCCGTTGAAGGCCTGGATCGTGACCTGCAAAACAAGATCGATGTGATCGTTCAGGCTCTGGCCGGTGCGAAAAAACCACTGATTATTTCCGGCACCAACGCCGGCAGCCCTGATGTGATTCAGGCTGCGGCAAACGTGGCTAAAGCGCTCAAAGGGCGTGGGGCAGACGTGGGTGTGACCATGATTGCGCGCGCAGTGAACAGCGTCGGTCTGGGACTGATTGGCGGCGGTTCTCTGGAAGCGGCGTTAAGCGAACTCGAATCGGGTGCGGCTGACGGCGTTATCGTACTTGAGAACGACTTGCATCGTCATGCTTCTGCGGCTCGCGTGGATGCCGCTCTGTCTAAAGCGCCGTTGGTGATGGTAATCGACCATCAGCGCACCGCGATTATGGACAAAGCGCACCTCGTGCTCTCTGCGGCAAGCTTCGCCGAAAGCGACGGCACGGTTATCAACAACGAAGGTCGCGCACAGCGTTTCTTCCAGGTTTATGACCCGTCTTATTACGACAGCAACACCGTGATGCTGGAAAGCTGGCGCTGGCTGCACTCGCTGCACAGCACCGTAGAAAACCGTCAGGTGGACTGGACGCAGCTCGATGATGTGATCGATGCCGTGGTCGCAAAACTGCCGCAGCTGGCTGGCATTAAAGAAGCCGCGCCGGACGCGAGCTTCCGCATTCGCGGTCAGAAACTGGCCCGTGAACCGCATCGTTACAGTGGTCGTACCGCGATGCGCGCGAATATCAGCGTGCACGAACCGCGTCAGCCGCAGGATAAAGACACGATGTTCGCCTTCTCAATGGAAGGGAACAACCAGCCGTCTGCACCGCGCTCTCAGGTTCCGTTCGCATGGGCACCAGGCTGGAACTCCCCGCAGGCATGGAACAAGTTCCAGGCGGAAGTGGGCGGCTCTCTGCGCCACGGTGACCCAGGTGTTCGTCTGATCGAAGCGAGCGAAACGGGTCTGGAGTACTTCACGACCGTTCCGGCAAGTTTCGAAGCGCAGGAAGGCAACTGGCGTATCGCGCCGTACTACCATCTGTTTGGTAGTGACGAGATGTCCCAGCGCTCTCCGGTATTCCAGACGCGCATGCCGCAGCCTTACATCAAGCTCAATCCGGCGGATGCCGCGAAGCTTGGCGTCAACGCGGGCAGCCAGGTCTCCTTTAGCTATGAAGGCCAGACCATCAGTCTGCCGCTGGTTATCGCCGAAGGTCTGACAGCAGGGCAGGTGGGTCTGCCGATGGGTCTGCCGGGCATCGCTCCGGTACTGGCGGGCGCGCGTCTTGATAATCTGCAGGAGGCACAAGCATGAGTTGGTTAACGCCGGATCTCATCGAAATTCTGTTAAGCATTCTCAAGGCGGTGGTCATTCTGCTGGTGGTTGTCACCTGCGGCGCGTTCATGAGCTTTGGTGAACGTCGTCTGCTCGGTCTGTTCCAGAACCGTTACGGACCGAACCGCGTGGGCTGGGGTGGTTCACTCCAGCTGGTCGCGGACATGATCAAGATGTTCTTTAAAGAAGACTGGATCCCGAAATTCTCGGATCGCGTCATCTTTACTCTGGCACCGATGATCGCCTTTACCTCACTGCTGCTGGCCTTTGCTATCGTTCCGGTCAGTCCGACTTGGGTGGTTGCTGACCTGAACATCGGGATCCTGTTCTTCCTGATGATGGCGGGTCTTGCGGTGTACGCGGTGCTGTTTGCGGGCTGGTCCAGTAACAATAAATACTCGCTGCTCGGTGCGATGCGTGCGTCTGCGCAGACCCTGAGCTACGAAGTGTTCCTGGGTCTTTCCCTGATGGGCGTAGTGGCGCAGGCCGGTTCATTCAACATGACCGACATCGTCAACAACCAGGCCGACATCTGGAACGTCATTCCGCAGTTCTTTGGTTTTGTCACCTTTGCTATCGCGGGCGTGGCGGTGTGTCACCGTCACCCGTTTGACCAGCCAGAAGCCGAGCAGGAACTGGCCGACGGTTATCACATTGAATATTCCGGTATGAAATTCGGTCTGTTCTTCGTGGGCGAGTACATCGGTATCGTCACCATTTCCGCGTTGATGGTAACGCTGTTCTTTGGTGGCTGGCATGGCCCGTTCTTACCGCCGTTCATCTGGTTCGCGCTGAAAACCGCGTTCTTCATGATGATGTTCATTTTGATTCGCGCCTCATTACCGCGTCCGCGTTATGACCAGGTAATGTCCTTCGGCTGGAAAGTGTGCCTGCCGCTGACGCTAGTCAACTTGTTGGTAACGGCAGCTGTCATTCTCTGGCAGCAGCCATAAGGGGCAATAGACCATGACCTTAAAAGAATTATTGGTAGGTTTCGGCACCCAGGTACGCAGTATCTGGATGATCGGCCTGCACGCGTTTGCAAAACGCGAAACCCAGATGTATCCGGAAGAGCCGGTCTATCTGCCGCCGCGCTACCGTGGCCGTATCGTGCTGACCCGCGATCCGGACGGCGAAGAGCGCTGCGTTGCCTGTAACCTGTGTGCGGTAGCCTGTCCGGTTGGCTGTATCTCTTTGCAGAAAGCAGAGACCAAAGACGGCCGCTGGTACCCTGAGTTCTTCCGCATTAACTTCTCACGCTGCATCTTCTGCGGTCTGTGTGAAGAAGCGTGCCCAACCACGGCGATTCAGCTGACTCCAGATTTCGAACTGGGTGAGTACAAGCGTCAGGACCTGGTGTACGAGAAAGAGGATCTGCTGATTTCCGGTCCGGGCAAATACCCGGAATATAACTTCTACCGGATGGCGGGTATGGCAATCGACGGCAAAGATAAGGGCGAAGCAGAGAACGAAGCTAAGCCTATCGACGTCAAGAGCCTGTTACCGTAAGGAGAGGGCAATGGAATTCGCTTTTTATATCTGTGGCCTTATCGCCATCCTGGCCACGCTGCGAGTGATTACGCACACCAATCCGGTGCATGCGTTGCTTTACTTAATCATTTCGCTTCTGGCTATTTCCGGCGTGTTCTTCGCGCTGGGCGCCCACTTTGCGGGTGCGCTGGAGATCATCGTCTACGCCGGGGCCATTATGGTTCTGTTCGTGTTCGTCGTCATGATGCTGAACCTGGGTGGCTCTGAAATTGAACAAGAGCGTCAGTGGTTGAAACCGCAGGTATGGATTGGCCCGGCGATTCTGTCGGCGATCATGCTGGCAGTGATCGTTTACGCGATTCTCGGCGTGAACGATCAGGGTATCGACGGTACGCCGATCAGCGCGAAAGCGGTTGGTATCACGCTCTTCGGTCCGTACGTACTGGCCGTTGAACTGGCGTCGATGCTGCTGCTGGCGGGTCTGGTTGTTGCCTTCCACGTTGGCCGCGAAGATCGTGCGGGCGAAGTGCTGAGCAACCGTGCGAATGACAGCGCGAAAAGAAAAACGGAGGAGCGCGCATGATCCCCTTAACACATGGACTGATCCTCGCCGCGATTTTGTTCGTTCTGGGCTTAACCGGTCTGGTTATCCGCCGCAATCTGCTGTTTATGCTGATCGGTCTGGAAATCATGATCAACGCTTCCGCGCTGGCCTTTGTGGTCGCCGGTAGCTACTGGGGCCAGACCGATGGTCAGGTGATGTATATTCTCGCCATCAGCCTTGCGGCTGCCGAAGCGAGTATTGGCCTGGCGCTGTTGCTGCAGCTCCATCGTCGCCGCCAGAACCTGAACATCGATTCAGTAAGTGAGTTGCGTGGATGAACATGCTTGCCTTAACCATTATTTTCCCGTTGATCGGCTTTATGCTGCTGGCTTTCTCCCGCGGTCGCTGGTCGGAAAATCTGTCTGCCACCGTGGGCATCGGCTCTATCGGCCTGGCTGCGCTGGTCACCGCTTACGCGGGTATCGACTTCTTTAACAACGGCAAGCAGGCGTTCAGCCTGCCGCTGTGGACCTGGATGTCGGTCGGCGATTTCAACATCGGTTTCAGCCTGGTACTGGATGGTCTCTCCCTGACCATGCTCTCCGTGGTCACCGGCGTTGGTTTCCTGATCCACATGTTCGCCTCCTGGTATATGCGCGGTGAAGAGGGTTACTCCCGCTTCTTCGCCTACACCAACCTGTTTATCGCCAGCATGGTTGTTCTGGTGCTGGGTGATAACCTGCTGCTGATGTATCTCGGCTGGGAAGGCGTGGGTCTCTGTTCTTACCTGCTGATCGGTTTCTACTACACCGATCCGAAGAATGGCGCAGCGGCCATGAAAGCGTTCGTCGTGACCCGTGTGGGTGACGTGTTCCTCGCTTTCGCGCTGTTCATTCTTTACAACGAACTGGGCACGCTGAACTTCCGCGAAATGGTGGAACTGGCGCCAGCGCACTTCGAAGCAGGCAACAACATGCTGACGTGGGCAACGCTGATGCTGCTGGGTGGTGCCGTGGGTAAATCCGCGCAGCTGCCGTTGCAGACCTGGCTTGCGGACGCGATGGCAGGCCCAACGCCTGTCTCCGCGCTGATCCACGCCGCGACCATGGTGACCGCTGGTGTCTACCTGATTGCACGTACGCATGGCCTGTTCCTGATGACGCCGGAAATTCTGCACCTTGTCGGTATCGTCGGTGCGGTAACTCTGGTGCTGGCGGGCTTTGCCGCGCTGGTTCAGACAGACATCAAACGCGTTCTCGCTTACTCCACCATGAGCCAGATTGGTTACATGTTCCTGGCGCTGGGCGTGCAGGCATGGGACGCAGCGATCTTCCACCTGATGACGCACGCGTTCTTTAAAGCGCTGCTGTTCCTCTCGTCCGGCTCCGTCATTCTGGCGTGCCATCACGAGCAGAACATCTTCAAGATGGGCGGTCTGCGCAAATCGATTCCGCTGGTGTATGTCTGCTTCCTGGTGGGCGGCGCGGCGCTGTCGGCACTGCCGATCATCACTGCGGGCTTCTTCAGTAAGGACGAAATCCTTGCGGGCGCCATGGCAAATGGTCATATCAATCTGATGGTGGCAGGTCTGGTCGGTGCGTTCATGACCTCCCTGTATACCTTCCGTATGATTTTCATCGTCTTCCACGGTAAAGAACAAATTCACGCTCACGCAGGGAAGGGGATTACTCACCACCTGCCGCTGCTGGTTCTGCTGGTGCTCTCTACCTTCGTTGGCGCGATGATTGTGCCACCGCTGCAGGGCGTACTGCCGGATACCACCGAGCTTGAGCACGGTCGCGTTCTGACGCTTGAAATCACCTCCGGTGTGGTCGCTATCGCAGGCATCCTGATTGCTGCATGGCTGTGGCTTGGCAAACGTACTCTGGTGACGGCTGTTGCTAACAGTGCGCCAGGCCGTCTGCTGGGCACCTGGTGGTATAACGCGTGGGGCTTCGACTGGCTGTACGACATGATCTTCGTTAAGCCGTTCCTGGGCGTTGCATGGTTGCTGAAACGCGATCCGATGAACTCCATGATGAACATCCCGGCAGTGCTGTCCCGCTTTGCAGGTAAAGGCCTGCTGTTGAGCGAGAACGGCTATCTGCGCTGGTATGTGGCATCCATGAGCATTGGTGCGGTCGTCGTGCTGGCGCTGCTGATGGTGTTGCGTTGATCTGAGATTGGGTTTGCCCGGTGGTACAAGCCGGGCCTACAAGAGCGTAGGTCGGATAGGCGTGAGTGCCACCCGACATAACAAACCCAGTCCGAAGTGAATGTTCCGTGAGAATTCGTTGAAAATCGGCCCCGGCTGGGGCCTTAAAAAGGAATAAAAATCGCCATGTTACTACCCTGGCTAATATTAATTCCCTTCATTGGTGGGTTCCTGTGCTGGCAGACCGAACGCTTTGGCGTGAAGATGCCGCGCTGGATTGCGCTGATCACCATGGGATTGACGCTCGCGCTTGGTCTGCAACTGTGGTTGCAGGGCGGCTATTCTCTGACCCAGTCTGCGGGTATTCCGCAGTGGCAGTCTGAATTTATCCTGCCGTGGATACCGCGCTTTGGTATCACAATCCACCTCGCCATCGACGGTCTGTCGCTGCTGATGGTGGTGCTGACCGGTCTGCTCGGCGTTCTGGCGGTGCTCTGTTCCTGGAACGAGATTCAAAAATACCAGGGCTTCTTCCACCTGAACCTGATGTGGATCCTGGGCGGCGTTATCGGCGTGTTCCTTGCCATCGACATGTTCCTGTTCTTCTTCTTCTGGGAGATGATGCTGGTGCCGATGTACTTCCTGATCGCGCTGTGGGGCCATAAGGCATCCGACGGTAAAACGCGTATCACGGCGGCCACCAAGTTCTTCATCTACACCCAGGCGAGTGGTCTGGTGATGTTGATTGCCATCCTGGCGCTGGTGTTCGTGCATTACAACGCGACCGGTGTCTGGACCTTCAACTATCAGGACCTGCTGAAAACGCCAATGTCTCATGGCGTCGAATACCTGCTGATGCTGGGCTTCTTCATTGCGTTTGCGGTGAAAATGCCGGTGGTTCCGTTGCACGGCTGGCTGCCAGACGCGCACTCCCAGGCACCCACGGCGGGTTCCGTTGACCTGGCGGGGATCTTGCTGAAAACCGCGGCCTACGGTCTGCTGCGCTTTGCGCTGCCGCTGTTCCCGAACGCCTCCGCGGAGTTTGCACCGATTGCGATGTGGCTCGGTGTGATTGGTATCTTCTACGGCGCATGGATGGCTTTCACGCAGTACGACATCAAACGTCTTATCGCGTACACCTCCGTTTCCCACATGGGCTTCGTGCTGATTGCCATCTACACCGGCAGCCAGCTGGCGTACCAGGGGGCGGTGATTCAGATGATTGCACACGGTCTGTCTGCGGCGGGTCTCTTCATCCTCTGTGGTCAGCTGTACGAACGTCTGCATACCCGTGACATGCGCATGATGGGCGGTCTGTGGAGCAAAATTAAGTGGTTGCCAGCTCTGTCGATGTTCTTCGCAGTGGCGACGCTGGGTATGCCGGGTACCGGTAACTTTGTCGGCGAATTCATGATTCTGTTCGGCAGCTTTAAAGTGGTTCCGGTCATTACGGTTATCTCCACTTTCGGCCTGGTCTTCGCGTCCGTTTACTCGCTGGCGATGCTGCATCGCGCTTACTTCGGTAAAGCGAAGAGCCAAATCGCGGCGCAAGAACTGCCGGGAATGTCGCTGCGCGAACTGTTCATCGTTCTGCTGCTGGTCGTACTGCTGGTGCTGCTGGGCTTCTATCCGCAGCCGATTCTGGATACCTCGCATTCCGCGATGGGTAACATCCAGCAGTGGTTTGTTAATTCTGCTTCTAATACAAGGCTGTAAATCGCCATGACAATAACTCCACAACAACTGATCGCGCTGCTACCGCTGCTGATCGTCGGATTGACGGTGGTGGTTGTGATGCTCTCCATTGCGTGGCGACGCAATCACTTCCTGAATGCCACACTGTCGGTTTTAGGTCTGAACGCTGCGTTAGTCTCCCTCTGGTTTGTTGGCCAGGCGGGCGCAATGGATGTCACCCCGCTGATGCGCGTTGACGGTTTTGCGATGCTGTACACCGGGCTGGTCCTGCTGGCGAGCCTGGCGACCTGTACCTTTGCTTACCCTTGGCTCGAAGGCTACAACGACAACAAAGAAGAGTTTTACCTGCTGGTTCTGATTGCCGCCCTCGGCGGGATCCTGCTGGCGAACGCGAACCATCTCGCGGCCCTGTTCCTCGGTATTGAGTTGATCTCACTGCCGCTGTTCGGCCTGATTGGTTATGCGTTCCGTCAGAAGCGCTCTCTGGAAGCGAGTATCAAGTATACGATTCTGTCTGCTGCCGCCTCGTCTTTCCTGCTGTTTGGTATGGCGCTGTTGTACGCACAGTCCGGTAACCTGTCGTTCGTGGCACTCGGTAAGAGCCTCGGCGACAACATGCTGCACGAACCGCTGCTGCTGGCGGGTCTGGGCATGATGATTGTCGGTCTTGGCTTTAAACTCTCTCTGGTTCCGTTCCACCTGTGGACGCCAGACGTGTATCAGGGCGCTCCGGCTCCTGTCTCCACCTTCCTGGCGACAGCGAGTAAAATCGCGATCTTCGGTGTGGTAATGCGTCTGTTCCTGTACGCTCCAGTGGGTGACAGCGAAGCGGTGCGCGTGGTGCTCGGCATTATCGCCTTCGCCTCCATCATCTTCGGTAACCTGATGGCGCTGAGCCAGACCAACATCAAGCGTCTGCTTGGTTATTCGTCTATCTCCCACCTGGGTTATCTGCTGGTGGCGCTGATTGCCCTGCAGAGCGGCTCCATGTCGATGGAAACCGTCGGTGTTTACCTGGCCGGTTACCTGTTCAGCAGCCTCGGCGCGTTCGGCGTCGTGAGTCTGATGTCCAGCCCATACCGTGGTCCGGATGCCGATTCACTGTTCTCCTACCGTGGTCTGTTCTGGCACCGTCCGATTCTGTCTGCGGTAATGACGGTGATGATGCTGTCACTGGCGGGTATCCCGATGACGCTGGGCTTTATCGGTAAGTTCTACGTGCTGGCCGTCGGTGTACAGTCTGGCCTGTGGTGGCTGACGGCTGCGGTGGTTATCGGCTCCGCAATCGGTCTGTACTACTACCTGCGTGTGGCGGTGAGCCTGTATCTGTCGGCGCCACAGCAGCTGAACCGCGATGCACCAACCAACTGGCAGTACAGCGCCGGCGGTATTGTGGTGCTGATCTCCGCGCTGCTGGTACTGATCTTCGGTATCTATCCGCAGCCGCTGATCACCCTGGTGCAGCATGCGATGCCGCTGATGTAATTGCCTCAGACATAAAAAAACCCGCCTCGGCGGGTTTTTTATTGCGGGTGAGCAAAGCGCCACCCGGCAATCAGACTCATATCAAGCCAGCTGTTTGCGGCTAATCAACGGCCCATCAATCTTCTTCATCGACCGATCCAGCACTTCCTCAATCACCGATGAAAGCTCGTTAAGCTCAAACTTCGCCACGTAGCCATCGGCCTTCACCTTGCGGATATGGTCTTCGTTGGCGTTTCCGGACAGGGAGGAGTGGATCACCACCGGAATATGCTTGAGGATCTCGTCAGATTTGATTTTGCGCGTCAGCGTAAACCCGTCCATCTCCGGCATTTCGAGGTCGGTCAGCACCAGCGCGATTTTATCGGTGATCGGCACGCCTTCGGCCTGCGCCTGTGCAGCCAGCACGCCAATTTTTTCCCACGCTTCTTTGCCGGTAATATGCAGCTGGGCCGGGATGTTCATCGCCTCCAGCCCTTTTTCCAGCATGGAGCGGGCAACCTTAGAATCTTCCGCCACAATCGCCACCGCACCAGGCTTGATGTTGAATTTGCTGATTTTCAGGTTATTGGCGTGCAGATCGTGGTTCGCCGGGGTGATGTCATACAAAATCTGTTCAACGTCCAGCACCATCGCCAGATCGTTGGTATCCGTCTCTTCATCGAGGCAGGCGATGCTGGTGATGTAGCGTCCGCTGACGGCGGTTTCCGCCGCATGGACCTGCTTCCAGTCCAGACGCATGATGTTTTCTACCGACTCCACGGCAAACGCCTGCACGCTACGGGCATACTCAGTGATCAGCAGAATGTTCAAACCGGTGGCGGGTTTACAGCCAGCCACCGCCGAAAGATCGATGACCGGGATCACCTGATCGCGAATATTCACCATTCCCATCAGCGGCGACTTCATGCCCGCGGGCTTGGTGAATTCCGGCATCGGTACAATTTCACGCAGCTTAAAAACGTTAATGCCAAACAGCTCAGACTTGTTCTCATTCAACGAGGTACCGAGGCGGAACAGCAACAGTTCAAACCGGTTCGACAGGGTCAGATTGGCCCTGTCATCAATATCTTTCTGGAAATTATCCATTTTACCCTCAAGTGAGATGCTTGCCTTTTAATCGTTATCGGCACGCCGAGGGAAAAGTGAAGGGCTAAACGCAAACCTGCATGAAATCGTGGGCCAGCTCGCACTCTTTGAACACTTCCCGGCACTCCGCCAGCAGCGCCGCGCAGCCCTGGGCATCGTAGCGAGAGCTGACGTGGGTGACGATCAGTTTCTGCACGCCTGCGTCTCTGGCAAGGGTTGCCGCCTGACGCGTAGAGCTATGCCCACGGCTGTTGGCTTTCTCTTCCATCGCCGTCTCAAGGGTCGCCTCGTGGACCAGCAGGTCAACGTTGTGCGCCAGAAGCAGCGCTTCAGGGCAGGGCGCCGTATCGCCAAATATCGCCACTTTTTTACCGGGAACCGGGGCCGCGAGATAGGCCTGACCGTCAACAACGCGGCCGTCATCCAGCGTCACGGTTTCGCCATTTTTCAGCTGCTGGAACAGCGGGCCTGGTTTGATGCCGTCGGCAATCAGCGCGGCGGCGTCCAGTGCGCCGGGTTTGTCGTGTTCATCCACACGATAGCCGTAGCACTCCACCGGATGATTCAGCGGCTGCGCGGTCACCGTAAAACGCGCGTCCTGGAATACCACGCCTTCAGCAATCTCGATCACCTCCAGCGGATAATCGGTCCAAGACCCGCTCAGGCGCAGGGTGGTCTCGACAAAAGCCTGAATGCCCTTCGGACCGTAGATCGTCAGCGGTCTGGCGTTTCCGGCCATCGAGCGGCTGCAAAGCAGCCCTGGCAGACCAAACAGATGGTCGCCGTGCAGGTGAGTGATAAAAATTTTATCCAGCTTGCCGGGGTGATACGCGGTGTGTAACAGCTGATGCTGCGTCCCTTCACCACAGTCGAAAAGCCATAAACCCGCGTGCGTCGGGTGCTGTAAATCGAGCAGGATTGCCGTCACATTTCGTGATCGGGTTGGCACACCGGCGGATGTACCGAGAAAAATCAGTTCCATAACATCATCAGACTCTATGACTCACGAGAAGTGTTTAGTATAACGGGATGATACTTAAGAAGGAGCCTGACATGATCCAGTGGCAAGATTTACATCACAGTGAACTGACCGTTTCCGCCCTTTACGCGTTACTCAAATTACGTTGCGAAGTGTTTGTCGTCGAGCAGACCTGCCCCTATCAGGATATCGACGGCGATGACCTGGTCGGTGAGAACCGCCATATCCTCGGCTGGAAAGATGACGCGCTGGTGGCGTATGCGAGGATTCTGAAAAGTGAAGACGATTTCGACCCGGTGGTGATTGGTCGGGTGATCATCAGCAGTAACGCGCGAGGTGAAAAACTCGGCTATAAGCTGATGGAGCAGACGCTCGAATCCTGCAAAAAACAGTGGCCAGACAAGGCGTTATATCTCGGCGCGCAGGCGCATCTGCAGCCATTCTATGCCCACTTTGGGTTCGCCCCGGTGACAGAGGTGTACGACGAAGATGGTATTCCACATATCGGCATGGCGAGGGAAGCGAAACAGGCGTAATAGCCTGTCGTTGTCTATAGTTAGGGACTGAAGCACTCACATGGAGAAAAATATGTCATTTCAATCCTGGGATTCTCGTATCGACGACGACCTGGCGCTGCTTAGTGAAACACTGGAAGAGGTGCTGCGCTCTTCAGGCGACCCGGCAGACCAAAAGTATATTGAGCTGAAAGCGCGTGCTGAACAGGCGCTGGAAGAGGTCAAACACCGCGTCAGCAATGCCTCCGACAACTACTATTACCGCGCCAAAAAAGCGGTCTATCGTGCCGATGATTACGTGCACGAAAAACCGTGGCAGGGCATTGGCGTAGGGGCGGCTGCCGGCCTGGTGCTGGGGCTTCTGCTCTCCCGCCGCTAAGTTTATGCAAAAACGGTGACCCCTCCCTAAACGTGGGTACTGCTTTTTACGGTAAGTACCCCGTATAATGTGAGGTTTTAACAGGGAGAGGTCAGCGTGCATTCGATTTCAATTGCGATTGAACGTCTTGGTCATTTTCTGGCTCAAGCGTTTCCGCCGACACCCGGCACGCGTCATGTCGACGTCTCTTTCCCGTTAAACGATGCCTTCGATCCCCTGGCCTGGCTGGGTGCTCAGGTGGCCTATCCTCAGTTTTACTGGCAACAGCGTAGTGGTGAGGAAGAGCTGGCCGCCCTCGGCGCGGTGCACCATTTCTCGTCACTCACGCTCGCCCGTCAGTTTCTCCAGACTCACGAACTTTCCGACGATACCCGTATTTGCGGCCTGAATGCGTTTGCTCCTGAAAAGAGCCACCTGTTTCTGCCGCGCCTGCTCTGGCTGCGTCTGGGGGGCGTGGCGACACTGCGACTGAACCTGTCGAGCGACCATTCGCTTGCGGATGATGCGCAGCAGGCGAGAGCCTTTTTACAGCAGCTCTCACCCGCCAGAACAATCACCCCGCTTGCTCCGCACAAGGTGCGCGAAACGCATCTACCTGAAAAACCGGAGTGGCTGCGGCTGATTTCGCAGGCCACCGAGACCATTGCCAGCGGTGCATTCGAAAAAGTGGTGCTGGCGCGGGCGACGGATTTGCACTTTGATCGGGGCATCAACGCCATCGCTCTGATGGCAGCCAGCCGTCGCCTGAACTTCAACTGCTACCATTTCTGCATGGTATTCGACGCCCACAGCGCGTTTATGGGCTCCTCGCCGGAGCGCTTGTGGCGTCGACGCGGCAACCACCTTCGCACCGAAGCGCTGGCGGGCACCGTGGCTAGTCATCCTGACGATCGCCAGGCACAGCATCTGGGCGAATGGCTGCTGGCCGACGACAAAAACCAGCGTGAAAACATGCTGGTGGTGGAAGACATCTGTCAGCGGCTACAGCACCATACCCAGGCGCTGGAAGTGCTTCCGGCGCAAATCGTTCGTCTGCGCAAGGTGCAGCATTTGCGCCGCTGTATATGGACCGATTTAAAACACCCCGATGACGAGCAGTGCCTCCAGCTATTGCAGCCGACGGCCGCTGTCGCCGGTTTGCCGCGCCTGTCAGCACGCGATTTTATTCAGACACATGAACCGTTCGACCGGGAGTGGTACGCCGGATCGGCCGGATACCTCTCTTTGGCACAAAGTGAGTTTTGCGTGGCGCTTCGCAGCGCGCGCGTCAGTGATTCAGCAGTCAGACTGTACGCCGGGGCAGGGATTGTCAGTGGGTCCGTGCCAGAGGACGAGTGGCAGGAGATAGAAAACAAAGCCGCAGGGCTGAGAACACTGCTCCTTATGGATTAATACTGAGTCGCACATTCCCGATTCATATCAAAATTCAATCACTCTCTATTATTTATACTGTGTCTTAATATTGATACCGGACAATTTCATGTCAGTAAGTTCTTTTAACCGCCGCTGGGCGACGGTCATTCTTGAAGCCCTGACGCGCCATGGCGTCAGGCATGTGTGTATTGCGCCGGGCTCACGTTCTACGCCGCTGACGCTGGCGGCGGCAGAAAACCGGGCGTTTATTCATCACACCCATTTTGATGAACGCGGTCTTGGTCATCTGGCGCTCGGGCTGGCAAAAGTCAGCCAGGCACCCGTGGCGGTGATTGTGACGTCCGGTACGGCGGTGGCGAATCTCTATCCGGCCCTGATTGAAGCCGGGCTGACGGGCGAAAAACTCATTCTTCTCACCGCCGATCGTCCGCCCGAACTGATCGACTGCGGCGCCAACCAGGCGATCCGCCAGCCGGGTATCTTTGCTTCTCATCCATCCCAGTCGATCGCGTTACCGCGCCCGACTCAGGACATTCCCGCCAACTGGGTGGTCTCGACGCTTGATAACGCGCTCGGCTCCCTGCGCAGTGGCGCATTGCATATCAACTGCCCGTTCGCCGAACCGCTGTACGGCGAAATGGACGACACCGGCCTTGAGTGGCAGCAAGCCCTCGGCAACTGGTGGCGCAGCGATAAACCCTGGCTGCGCGTACAAACTCATCTTGAAAGCGCCAGACAGCGCGACTGGTTTTTCTGGCGACAAAAGCGCGGCGTCGTTCTCGCCGGGCGCATGAGCGCCGCCGAAGGCAAGATGGTGGCCGAATGGGCGCAAACCCTGGGCTGGCCGCTAATTGGCGATGTGCTTTCGCAAACCGGGCAGCCGCTGCCGTGCGCCGATCTCTGGCTGGGAAATGCCAAAGCGGTAACGGAACTGTCGCAGGCACAAATCGTGGTTCAGCTCGGCTCAAGCCTCACGGGTAAACGCCTGTTACAGTGGCAGGCCACCTGCGATCCGGAAGAGTACTGGCTGGTGGACCCGCTGGAAGGACGGCTGGATCCAGCGCACCATCGCGGGCGTCGTCTGGTCAGCACCATCGACGAATGGCTGGATGCGCATCCGGCGGAAAAACGTCAGCCATGGGCGACGGATATCCCGGCCTTGTCGCGTCAGGCCTGGGAGTTAACCTCCCGCCAGTGCGAAGGCTTTGGCGAGGCTGAGCTGGCGCACCGCATCCGCCACTATCTGCCGGAGCAGGGCCAGCTGTTTGTCGGCAACAGCCTGGTGGTGCGTCTGATTGATGCCCTGTCAAAACTGCCGGCCGGGTATCCGGTCTACAGCAACCGTGGCGCCAGCGGGATTGACGGTTTGATCTCTACGGCGGCGGGCGTGCAGCGCGCCAGCGCGAAATCGACCCTGGCGATTGTCGGGGATTTATCGGCGCTGTATGACCTGAACGCGCTGGCACTGCTGCGCCAGGTCTCTGCGCCGTTTGTGCTGATTGTGGTGAACAATAACGGCGGGCAGATTTTCTCCCTGCTGCCGACGCCGCAAAGCGAGCGCGAGCGTTTCTATCTGATGCCGCAAAACGTACAGTTTGAACACGCCGCGGCGATGTTTAGCCTCAAATACCATCGTCCGGAGAGCTGGGCCGATCTCGACGACGCGCTCAGTCGCGCCTGGCGGCAGCCGGGCACCACGCTGATTGAGCTGGTGGTCAACGATTCCGACGGCGCGCAGACGCTGCAAAGCCTGCTCGCCCAGGTGAGCCATCTATGATTCTGGCCGGTCAAAGGCGTGCCGGTAAGCCAGGGTTGCCCTGGCTGGTCTTCCTGCACGGTTTTTCCGGCGACTGTCGCGAATGGCAGACGGTGGGCGCGATGGTGCCCGACAATCCGCAGCTGTATCTGGATCTCCCAGGGCACGGCGGTTCACAGGATATTGCCGTCTCTGGGTTCAGCGACGTGAGCCAGCTGCTGACCAATACTCTACTTAGTTACAACATACTTAACTACTGGCTGGTGGGGTACTCCCTCGGCGGCCGCGTTGCGATGGTTCATGCCTGTCAGCAGCCGAAAGGGCTGGCGGGGCTGATTGTCGAGGGCGGTCATCCGGGCCTGTGCGACGCGAAAGCGCGAGAGGCGCGAGCCGAATCTGACCGCCGCTGGGCGCAACGTTTTCGCGATGAACCACTGCTGTCAGTTTTTCGTGCCTGGTATCAACAGCCAGTTTTTGCCTCGCTGACTGACGCGCAGCGTGACGAACTCATCACCCTGCGCAGCCAAAATAACGGCGCGACGCTTGCCTCCATGCTGCAGGCCACATCCCTGGCGAACCAACCTGATTTACGCGCGGCGCTGAACGCCCGCACAACGCCTTTTCACTATGTGTATGGCGAGCGCGACGAGAAGTTTGCAGCCCTCGCGGCTGAACTTAACGCCGAACGCCATGTGATTCCCAATGCCGGACACAACGCCCACCGGGACAATTCCGCTGCGGTTGCCGCGAGTCTGGCGCAGATACTGCGTTTTCGAATAAAGGACATCCCATGATCTACCCTGATGAACAAATGCTGTATGCCCCCGTTGAATGGCAAGACTGCTCCGAAGGCTATACGGATATTCGTTACCACAAATCGACGGACGGCATTGCCAAAATCACCATCAACCGCCCTCAGGTGCGTAACGCGTTTCGTCCCCTGACCGTGAAAGAGATGATGCAGGCGCTGGCCGATGCACGTTACGACGATAACGTCGGCGTCATCGTTCTGACCGGCGAAGGCGACAAAGCTTTCTGCGCGGGCGGCGATCAGAAAGTACGCGGCGACTACGGCGGATATCAGGATGACTCCGGCGTACATCACCTGAATGTGCTCGACTTCCAGCGCCAGATCCGCACCTGTCCAAAACCTGTCGTGGCGATGGTTGCTGGCTACTCCATCGGTGGCGGCCACGTGTTGCACATGATGTGTGATCTGACGATTGCCGCAGAGAACGCCATTTTCGGCCAGACCGGTCCGAAAGTCGGCTCCTTCGACGGCGGCTGGGGTGCGTCCTATATGGCGCGCATTGTCGGTCAGAAAAAAGCGCGTGAAATCTGGTTCCTGTGCCGTCAGTACGACGCCAAAGAGGCGCTGGATATGGGACTTGTCAACACGGTGGTGCCCATTGCCGATCTGGAAAAAGAGACCGTTCGCTGGTGTCGCGAAATGCTGCAAAACAGCCCAATGGCGCTGCGCTGCCTGAAAGCGGCGCTGAACGCCGACTGTGACGGTCAGGCCGGTCTGCAGGAGCTGGCGGGTAACGCCACTATGTTGTTCTACATGACCGAAGAAGGGCAGGAAGGCCGCAACGCGTTTAACGAAAAACGCCAGCCGGACTTCAGCAAATACAAACGGAATCCGTAATGCGTCGCGCGCAGGTTTACCGCTGGCAGATACCCATGGACGCGGGCGTGGTGCTGCGTGAACGGCGGTTAAAAACCCGTGACGGTCTTTTCGTCCATCTGCAGCAGGGCGAAAAGCAGGGCTGGGGCGAAATCTCGCCGCTGCCGGGCTTTAGCCTTGAGTCCCTTGAGGACGCCCAGGCCGCGCTGCTGAGCTGGGTGAATGCCTGGCGCGAAGGGGCTTCTCCGGCACTGCCGGAGGTGCCTTCTGCCGCCTTCGGTATTAGCTGCGCGCTGGCCGAGCTGGACGGCACGCTGCCGGACGCGGCGGATTACCGCGCCGCGCCGCTCTGCTCGGGCGATCCGGACGAGCTGTTTGCCGCCCTTAGCGCTATGCCCGGCGAGAAAGTCGCCAAGGTCAAAGTGGGCCTGTACGAAGCCGTACGCGATGGCATGGTGGTCAACCTGCTGCTCGAAGCGATTCCGGATTTGCGTCTGCGTCTGGATGCAAACCGCGCGTGGACGCCGCTCAAGGCGCAGCAGTTCGCGAAGTACGTCAATCCGGCATATCGCGATCGCATCGCATTTATGGAAGAGCCGTGCAAAACCCGCGACGACTCGCGCGCCTTTGCTAAGGAGACGGGAATTGCCATTGCCTGGGATGAAAGCCTGCGTGAAGCGGATTTCCAGTTTCTCGCCGAGCCGGGCGTAAGTGCGGTGGTGATCAAGCCGACGCTGACGGGCAGCCTGGACACGGTGCGCAAGCAGGTGGCTGCGGCCCACGCTCTCGGCCTGACGGCGGTGATAAGTTCCTCCATTGAGTCGAGCCTTGGCCTGACGCAACTGGCGCGGATTGCCGCGTGGCTCACCCCGCAGACCATTCCGGGGCTGGATACGCTCAATCTGATGCAGGCCCAGCTGGTGCGTCGCTGGCCGGAGAATACGCTCCCGCTGGTGGACGTTGAGGCGCTGGAGCCACTGCTATGAGCTTTACCGACTGGCCGTGGCGGCACTGGTGTCAGCAAAAAGCCGACAAACCCGCGCTGCGCCTGAACAGTGACACGCTGACCTGGCATCAGCTGTGCCAGCGCGTTGATGCGCTGGCAAGCGGCTTCCGTCAGCAGGGCGTGCAGGATGGCGACGGGGTAATGCTGATGGCGCAAAACCATCCCAGCACTCTGCTGGCCTGGCTGGCATTACTGCAATGCGGCGCGCGGATTTTACCCGTCAACCCGCAGCTTCCACGTCCGCTGCTGAATGTATTAATTCCCCAGATGACGTTACGTTTTGCGCTGGTGCTGGACGGCGAGTTCGACGGATTGCCACCGGTGTTGATGCGCGAATCAGCAGGTCACTACGCCGCCCCCTGGCAACCCGCGCGGCTGGCGTCCATGACGCTCACCTCCGGGTCCACCGGTCTGCCAAAAGCGGCGGTACATACCTGCGACGCGCATCTTGCCAGCGCGCAGGGGGTGCTCTCTCTGATGCCTTATGGCGACGATGAAGACTGGCTGCTTTCCCTGCCTCTTTTTCATGTCTCCGGACAGGGGATTTTGTGGCGTTGGCTGCTGGCCGGCGCGCGATTAACCGTGCGTGAAAAACAGCCCCTTGAGCGGATGCTGGAGGGCTGCACGCATGCCTCGCTGGTGCCGACGCAGCTCTGGCGTTTGCTGAATCACCCTGATCCTGTCGCTCTTAGGGCCGTCCTGCTGGGCGGCGCGGCGATCCCCGTTGAGTTAACCCTTCGGGCGCAAGAGCAGGGGATCAAAACCTGGTGCGGATACGGGCTGACGGAATTCGCCTCGACAGTTTGTGCCAAAGAAGCCGACGGGCAACCGGATGTCGGGAATGCGCTACCGGGGCGCGAGGTCAAGATTGTTGAAGGTGAGGTCTGGCTCCGGGCAAAAAGTATGGCCAGCGGCTACTGGCGCGACGGCGGATTAACGCCGCTTGCCAATGCGCAAGGCTGGTTCGCTACCCGCGATCGCGGAGAGTTACATGACGGCCGTCTGACTCTTGTCGGGCGCATGGATAATCTCTTTTTCAGCGGCGGAGAAGGCATTCAGCCGGAAGAGCTGGAGCGCGTCATTAGCGGGCATCCGCTGATTCATCAGGTTTTCATCGTGCCGCTGGACGACGCCGAATTTGGTCAGCGACCGGTGGCGGTGGTCGAATGCGCAGAAAACGCGGATATCACGACCTTCCCGGAGTGGGTGGGCGATAAGCTGGCGCGTTTCCAGCAGCCGCGGCACTGGCTGGTTTTGCCCGCTGAGCTAAAAAGCGGCGGGATCAAAATCTCCCGTCGGGCGCTGCAGCAGTGGGTGAACGCTTTTCTGAAAGGTTAGCGTTTTCAGGCAGCGGCGGCGGCGGGCTAACGCCAGAAAGTTTCAAATCGTTACAATCTAAACGTCATACGCACCGATAGCGCATTGATCCCTGGATTTCTCGGGTTAAAATCGCGCGGTTTTGGGATATCTATTTTAAATGAGTGCGGGATCACGACAATGAAAAAAGTGGCATTACTGGGCCTGAGCGGCCTGATGTTTGTATCTGCGGCGGCAAATGCAATCTCTTTTAGCGGCCAGGCGGGTAAGGATTACACCCACCTCGGTTTTGGCATGGGCACAGAGACGTCTGGCCTGGCGATGACCGGCGGCTGGACTCATAACGATGACGACGGCGATGCCGCGAGCCTCGGTCTGGGTCTTAACATCCCGCTGGGTCCATTCCTGGCGACCGTTGGCGGGAAAGGTATCTACACTAACCCGAACGACGGCGACGAAGGCTACGCAGCAGCAGTGGGCGGCGGTTTGCAGTGGAAAATCGGCGACAGCTTCGGTCTGTTTGGTGAGTACTACTACTCTCCGGATTCCCTCTCCAGCGGTATCGACAGCTATGAAGAAGCCAACGCCGGTGCGCGCTGGACCATCATGCGTCCGATCACCATCGAAGCCGGTTATCGCTACCTGAACCTCGCCGGTAAAGACGGCAACCGCGACAACGCGCTGGCCGATGGCCCGTACGTGGGCGTGAGCGCAGGATTCTGATTTTAGGGTGCGGCGTCCTGCCGCACCTGTTTCTCTCTTCCCCCCACATCTGATTGCGCTATAGTGTTTCCACTAAATAAGTGGGAGAACACGATGATAAGCGTGGAAATGTTGTCCACTGGCGACGAAGTGCTGCATGGACAAATTACCGATACCAATGCGGCCTGGCTGGCCAATTTTTTCTTTGAGCAGGGTTTACCGTTAACGCGCCGTAATACCGTCGGCGATAGCCTCGAGTCGCTGGTCAACGTGCTACGTGAGCGCAGCGAACATGCGGATGTCCTGATCGTCAACGGTGGCCTCGGGCCAACCAGCGACGACCTCAGCGCCCTGGCAGCGGCGACGGCCAAAGGCGAAGGGCTGGTGCTGCATAAAGAGTGGCTGGTGCAGATGGAGCGCTTCTTCAGCGAGCGTGGCCGGGTGATGGCGCCCAGCAACCGCAAGCAGGCGGAAATCCCCGCCAGCGCCGAGTTTATTAATAATCCAGTCGGCACGGCCTGCGGTTTTGCGGTCAAGCTGAACCGCTGCCTGATGTTCTTTACCCCCGGCGTTCCCTCTGAATTTAAAGTGATGGTCGAGCAGGAAATTATGCCGCGCCTGCGCGAGCGGTTCACACTGCCAGAGCCGCCGATTTGCCTGCGCCTCACCACCTTTGGCCGTTCGGAAAGCGATCTGGCGCAAAGTCTCGATCCCCTTGAGCTGCCGGAAGGGGTATCGATGGGCTACCGCTCCTCAATGCCCATTATCGAGCTGAAACTGACCGGCCCGGCGACGCAAAAAGCGGCGATGCTGGCGGCATGGCCTGAGGTGCAGCGCGTAGCGGGTGAAAATCTGATCTTTGAAGGCACGGAAGGATTACCGGCGCAAATCGCCCGTCATCTTCAGGAGCGTCAATTGAGCCTGACCCTGAGCGAGCAGTTCACCGGCGGTTTGCTGGCGCTGCAACTCTCGCGGGCTAACGCCTCGCTGCTGGCGAGTGAAGTGGTGCCTTCGCAGGAAGAGACGCTCGCGCAAACCGCCCACTGGACGGCCGATCGTCGGGTCAACCATTTCGCCGGACTGGCGCTGGCGGTGACTGGCCTTGAAGATGAGCATCTCAACTTTGCCCTCGCCACACCGCAGGGCACTCACGCACTGCGCGTGAAAATGAGTGCCACGCGCTACAGCCTGCAGGTACGCCAGGAGGTGTGTGCGATGATGGCGTTGAATATGCTGCGCCGCTGGCTGAATGGCAAAGAGGTCGCCAGCGATCATGGCTGGATTGAGGTGGTGGAAACACTGTTTATCGAGTGAAAAAACCGGGGCAAAACGCCCCGGTCTGCTTAGCTGAGCGCTTTCGCCAGCAGGGAGATTGGATGTTCACAGCGCAGGCTCGTGGACATTTCGATCTGCCATTTGCAGGTTTCGCAGTCGGTCACCACCAGGTCCGCGCCGCTCTCTTCGATCTGGCGGAACAGCGGCGCACCAATGGCCTGCGACGTCGGGTAGTTTTCGCTTTTAAAGCCGTAGGTCCCTGCAATCCCGCAGCAGCGCGAATCCAGCACTGTCAGTTCCAGCCCCGGAATCAGCCTGAGTAGCTCCAGCGTATAAATCGCCCAGCCCATTTTTTCCATATGACAGGGTGTGTGATACACCACTTTCAGCGGTAATTTCTTTAACGGCAGCCTCTGCCCGCTATCCAGTTTGCGCCAGATAAAACGGGTGGCCAGCTCGATGTGCTCGCGCAACCCGCTGTTATCGACGTCCAGCAGATGCGGATACTCATCCCGCAGCGTAAAGGTGCAGGTGGATGACGTGGCGAGGACCGGGATCCCTTTGTCGACAATCGCTTCGCGCAGTGAGGTCACGTTGTGCCGGGCCTGTTTACGCGCCCGGTCGGTAAAGCCGTTGGCAATTAGCGGCACGCCGCAGCACTTCTCTTTATTCAGCAACTGTACGCCTGTGCCCATTGCATTCAACACGCTGACCAGATCTTTGCCCAGCTGCGGGTGGTTATAGTTCACGTAACAGCCGTGGAAGAACGCGGCCTGGTCGGTGTACTGCGCCTGTCTCTCGGCAACGCTTTTATACCAGCGGCGGAAAGTCCCGTGGGAGTATTTGGGCAGAGTGCGGTGATGATCGATTTTGAGCGCCACGTCGAGGAGCTTTCGCACCGGTTTCAGCGAGGTCGCCGCATTCACCAGCGGGGCGAACGGCGTGGAGACGCTGCCCATCAGATCCGTATGGCTTAAAATGGCATCACGAAGGGTCGGTTTTTGCGTGCTGTACTGCGCCCGCGCGCGCTGGATAATGTCCCCGATTTTGACATCAGAGGGGCAGGCGACTTCACAGCGTTTGCAGTTGATGCAGTATTTCAGCGCGTCGTCGTACAGTGCGCCATCTTTCAGGCGCAGACGCTCGCCGTCCGGCCCGGCCTGTTTCGGCCCCGGGTAGCGTGGATTCACGCTGCTCACCGGGCAAACGGTGGTGCAGACGGTGCATTTGATGCAGCTTTCAAAACGGGTATCGTTCATGGTTGTTCTCCCGCTCGCTGGCAAATCTGTTCGGCAACGGCCAGCGCCGTGATGGCGCAGACACCGCCGCCGCAGCCCTGGGCTATCGGGTCAAAACCGCCCAGCACCGAGCCAATGGCGTAAAGATTGTCGATCGCCACGCCGGAAAGCTGCGGGCGCAGGTGCTCATCGGTGATGACGCCGAACTGCTGCCACGGCTGGGGTGTGAAGAAATCGCTCTGATACCAGTCGGCGCGGGAGGCGCTCTGACGCACGTCCAGCCCCATCACCGCCTCGCGGATCCCTTCGCGGGTGCTGATTAATCCGTTGCTGAAGAAACTGCCGCTCGCCAGTACCACAAAACGGGCACGCAGCGGAATATCCTCATGGTTTCGTGTCCAGACGGCATGGGCGTTGCCCGCTTCAAGCGACACTTTTTTGACTTCATCTCCCGCCATCCAGACGCCGCCCTGAGCGATAAACTGCCGCTGAAGCTGATTGTGCAGACGAATTCCTGGCACAGATGGCGGCAGCGTCGGCAGCAGCCAGAGCGGGCAGGGGAGGCGATCGCTGAGCCAGCGCCACAGACGATTATCCGTCAGGCCAAAACAGGCCGGCATGTACAGGGCATCGACGCCCTGCGCCAGAGGATGTAAGGCGTCAAAAATCATCGGCCAGTGAACGTCGTTGTCCAGCAGCCGGGCAATATTCACGGCGCGAAACTCGCTGGCGTTATCCCGCAGGACATCCAGCTCCGGCAACTCGATCTCCGCCGTGTCCGCGTGAATCCCCTGGTGACGCAGCGACGCAGCGGCAAGATGGGCCTGAAAATCGAGAAATCCGCTGATGCCAATGACGCAGACGCGCTGGTTCTGGCTGGGGGCGACCGGCACCTCTTCCGGACTGAGCCAGGCGCTGCGCTGGGTACCGAGCGGCGTGATGCGGGCGTGATTTTGCCCGGCATTGCCCTTTAAGCGCGCGCCGCTGGCGGCGAGCAGGCTTTCGGTTTCTCGCGCGAAGCGGGCCATATTTTCAACCCCCACCCGGCGGTAAGGGTGTTCAGGCGGCAACGCCGCCGGGTTTTGCACCGCCGTGAGCGGATTCTGGACGGGCGAACCGTCGGCCATCGCGCCGAGCAGGTCCAGGGAGCCGGACGAAAAATGCAGCGCGCTTTGACCGCGACTGATAATGGCGCAGCGCTGGCCGCTTTGCGTCAGCTTCAGGCCGCACAGCAGCCCGGCGAGACCGCCACCAATAATCACCGTATCAAATTTCATCGTGCTGCTCCTTTTCCAGTCCGCACAGCCCTTGGTAGACCCAGCGGGTAAATTCGCTTTCGCGCAGCGCGTCGCCCCAGGCGACAGGCTGCACCCCTTTCCAGCGTTCATTGAGGAACTCGCTGAGCTGCGTCAGTGATTGCGCGGAGGTGGTGACATTGAAACGCTGTAACAGGCCCGCCGCGCGGCAGGCGCACAGCTCGCCCTGACAGGTGCCCATCCCGACGCGGGTGCGGCGACGTAAATCGAGCAGGTTGTTAACCGCCAGATTTTCCACCGCATACTGCACTTCGCCCGCAGTGACGGCTTCGCATTCGCACACCAGGCTGCGGCTGAGGCGGCCCTGTCCCAGCCAGGCGGGCGTGCGGTCGCCGTGACGGTAGATGGCCGATCCCCGCAGCGGCGCGGGCAGGGAGATGATTTTTTGCAGCGTTTTTTCGGTTGGCTCCTGCGAGCCTGGCAGCGGGCGCTCAGCAGTGGTGCAGGGCTGCGTATTCCCGAGTTTGCGGCACACGGCGTCGGTGGCCCACTGCGCCATCAGCCGGTAGGTCATCAGTTTGCCGCCGGTGATGGTAATGAAACCTTCCAGCCCGTCGCGCGCGGCGTGATCGAGCAACACAATGCCACGGCTGACGTTGCGCCCGCTCGGATCGTCGTCGCTGGCGACCAGCGGGCGTACCCCGGCATAGGCGCGCAGAATGCGGGTTTGCGCCATGATCGGCGCCAGTTTTTCCCCTTCGCGCAGCAGGATATCCACCTCTTCGGCGGTTACCCGATTACAGTCGATATCGTTGTAATCAATGTGCGTGGAGGTGGTACCAATCAGGGAGATGGTATCGCCCGGCACCAGGATGTCGGCGTCGGACGGTTTGCGGCAGCGGTTGATGACGTGATTGTTGATACGGTGATCGAGGATCAGCAGCGAGCCTTTCGCCGGGAACATGCGAACGGACAACTCAGCATACTCCGCAATGTGCTGACCCCAGATCCCGGCAGCGTTGACCACCACACCTGCATACAGCTCACTGTGTTCCCCGTACAGGCGATCATAGATACGCACGCCCCGTACGCTGTCGCCTTCACGGATAAGCCCTGTAACTTCATGCGCGGTCAGAATGGTCGCGCCGTGTTCGCGGGCATCGAGCATATTGGCCGCCGTCAGGCGGAAGGGGTCCACGGTGCCGTCGGGCACTTTCACTGCGCCCAGCAGGGCCGGGTTTACCGCCGGTTCGATGCGCCGGGCAAGCAGAGGATCTATCGCTTCGGCATTGATACCCGCGTTAGTGCAGGCGGTAATAAAGGTTTTCTGAAACGCCAGATCGTCCTCTGGCAGCGTGATAAACAGGCCGTCTGTGGGTTCAATGCAGTGGCGGGCGATGCGTTTGAGGATCTGGTTTTCGGCGATGCACTCGCGCGCTGATTCGTTGTCGGTCACGGCGTAGCGCGCGCCGCTGTGCAATAAGCCGTGATTGCGCCCGGTGGCGCCGGTGGCGATATCGTGACGTTCGAGCAGCGTAACGCTTAAGCCTCGCAGGGCGCAGTCCCGCGCCATCCCGGCGCCCGTTGCGCCGCCGCCAATGATAATCACATCGCTATAACGGGGATCGCGGATTGCCATTGTCTTCCCTCATGTTCGTTTTTTACCATTTAGCCACATCAAAAATGTGGTTTGTTTGATTTCGAACACAAACGAGCGCAATTCGAAAATGAAACGTGATTCCGTGCGCCTTTTTGCGCACTGTGTCATATTTCTGTAACAATTCGTGCGTTGATTCACAGTAACAATCGTCGTGATTATTTAACATCCCCAGCCTCTCTGGAGCTGGGGTGCAGTAAAAGCCCTGGCAATTAACAATATGGCCACGGAGGCTGTTATGCTCAGTATCTTCAAACCTGCTCCGCATCGGGCACGTCTGCCAGAGGCAGAAGTTGACCCGCTTTATCGCCGCCTGCGCTGGCAAATCTTCCTCGGAATTTTCTTCGGCTATGCCGCTTACTATCTGGTGCGCAAAAACTTCGCTCTGGCGATGCCGTATCTGGTTGAACAGGGTTTTTCGCGCGGTGACTTAGGTTTCGCGCTGTCCGGCATTTCAATTGCCTACGGTTTTTCGAAATTCATCATGGGGTCGGTCTCAGACCGCTCGAATCCGCGCGTCTTCTTACCGGCGGGCCTGATTCTGGCTGCGGCGGTAATGCTGTTTATGGGCTTCGTGCCCTGGGCGACCTCCAGCATCGCAGTGATGTTCGTGCTGCTGTTTATCTGCGGCTGGTTCCAGGGAATGGGGTGGCCACCGTGCGGACGTACCATGGTCCACTGGTGGTCGCAGAAAGAGCGCGGCGGGATTGTGTCGGTGTGGAACTGCGCCCATAACGTCGGCGGCGGTATTCCGCCACTGCTGTTCCTGTTAGGGATGGCGTGGTTTAACGACTGGAAAGCGGCGCTGTACATGCCTGCATTTGGCGCGATTCTGGTGGCGATGATTGCTTTTGCGCTGATGCGCGATACCCCGCAATCCTGCGGCCTGCCGCCAATTGAAGAGTATAAAAACGACTACCCGGACGACTACAGCGAACAGCACGAAGAGGAGCTGACGGCGAAGCAAATCTTCATGAAATACGTTCTGCCGAACAAACTGCTGTGGTACATCGCGGTGGCGAACGTGTTTGTCTATCTGCTGCGATACGGCATTCTCGACTGGTCGCCAACCTATCTGAAAGAGGTGAAGCACTTCGCGCTGGATAAGTCATCCTGGGCCTATTTCTTGTATGAATACGCCGGGATCCCGGGCACGCTGATTTGCGGCTGGATGTCGGATAAAGTGTTCAAAGGCAACCGCGGTGCAACGGGCGTATTCTTTATGACGCTGGTGACCATCGCCACGATCGTTTACTGGCTCAACCCTCCGGGAAATCCGGGTGTGGATATGGCCTGTATGATCGTGATTGGCTTCCTGATTTATGGCCCGGTAATGCTGATCGGCCTGCATGCCCTTGAACTGGCGCCGAAGAAAGCAGCAGGGACCGCCGCAGGCTTTACCGGTCTGTTTGGTTATCTCGGCGGATCGGTTGCCGCCAGCGCTATCGTCGGTTACACGGTCGATTTCTTCGGCTGGGACGGTGGCTTCATGGTGATGATTGGCGGCAGCATAATGGCAGTATTGCTGCTGATTGTGGTGATGTTCGGTGAAAAACGTCATCACGCGGAGATGATGCAGAAACGCGGATAAAAAAAATGCCCGCGAAAGCGGGCATTTAGTGCGTGCAGGCATTACATCTCGATTTCGATATCGCCTTTTGCCCGGCAACAGCAGGGCAAAATTTCCCCTTCATTGATGAACGCCAGCGGCTCGGTGAGCCAGTCGACCTGACCTGCCACTAAACGGCAGCGGCAGGAGCCGCAGTAACCGGCGCGACACTGGTATTCGACTTCCACCTGATGCGACTCAAGCGCGACCAGCAGAGAAGGGTGCTCTTCGCGGCACAGAACTTCTGTGCCGGAAAGGCTGAGCGTGACGCGGCTCATCAGAGCTGGAAATCGCTCAGGTCGTCAGTATTGACTTCGGAATCAATCTGACCGACCAGGTAAGAACTCACTTCCACTTCCTGCGGCGCAACCTGCACGTTGTCGGACACCAGCCAGGTGTTGATCCATGGAATCGGGTTAGAGCGCGTTTTAAACGGCAGCTCAAGGCCCACCGCCTGCATGCGGATGTTGGTGATGTACTCCACATACTGACACAGAATGTCTTTGTTCAAGCCGATCATGGAACCGTCGCGGAACAGGTAATCTGCCCACTCTTTTTCCTGCTGAGCGGCCAGCACAAACAGGTCGTAGCACTCCTGTTTGCACTCTTCGGCAATCTCTGCCATTTCCGGATCGTCCACGCCGCTGCGCAGCAGATTCAGCATGTGCTGAGTGCCGGTCAGGTGCAGGGCTTCGTCGCGAGCGATCAGACGGATAATTTTCGCGTTACCTTCCATCAGCTTGCGCTCGGCGAAAGCAAATGAGCAGGCAAAGCTGACATAGAAGCGAATCGCTTCCAGCGCGTTGACGCTCATCAGGCACAGGTACAGCTGTTTTTTCAGGGCGCGCAGATTCACGGTCACGGTTTTACCGTTGACGTTGTGGGTGCCTTCGCCCAGCAGATGCCAGTAGCTGGTCATTTCGATCAGCTCGTCGTAGTAGTGGGCGATGCCCTCTGCGCGTTTCTGGATCTGCTCGTTGGTAACGATATCGTCAAACACCACCGCCGGATCGTTCACGATGTTGCGGATGATGTGGGTGTAAGAGCGCGAGTGGATCGTCTCGGAGAACGCCCAGGTTTCGACCCAGGTTTCCAGCTCAGGAATAGAAATCAGCGGCAGCAACGCCACGTTCGGGCTACGACCCTGAATGGAATCCAGCAGCGTCTGATACTTCAGGTTGCTGAGGAAAATATGCTTTTCATGGTCAGGCAGTGCCTGAAAGTCGATACGATCGCGTGAAACATCCACTTCTTCCGGACGCCAGAAGAAGGAGAGTTGCTTTTCGATCAGCTTTTCGAAGATGTCATATTTTTGCTGATCGTAGCGTGCCACGTTGACCGATTGCCCGAAGAACATGGGCTCTTTGAGCTGGTCGTTTTTCGTCTGTGAAAAGGTGGTATATGCCATTGAAGTGAGTCCTGTAGGAGTGTAATGCCGGACAGCGCTTTGCGTATCCGGCCTACAACACCTCGAAATTATGTAGGCCGGATACGGCGTTTACGCCGCCATCCGGCAAAAGGCAAAACTAGATCTTACATGCGCCGCTTTCGCAGCCATCGTCCTGGATTGAAGGCGCCATATCATCCTGCGCATCTTCTGCACCGTCACGGGTGTTGTGATAGTACAGGGTTTTCACGCCAAATTTGTAGGCGGTCAGCAGATCTTTGAGCAACTGTTGCATCGGCACTTTTCCTGACGGGAAGCGCGTCGGATCGTAGTTGGTATTCGCAGAGATCGACTGGTCGATAAACTTCTGCATGATGCCCACCAGCTGCAGGTAACCGTCGTTATTCGGCATTTCCCACAGCAGCTCGTAGTTATTCCCCAGCGTTTCGTAATCCGGCACGACCTGACGCAGCACGCCATCTTTCGAGGCTTTGATGCTCACGTGACCGCGCGGCGGCTCAATGCCGTTGGTGGCGTTGGAGATCTGCGAGGAGGTCTCGGACGGCATCAGCGCAGAAAGGGTGGAGTTACGCAGACCGTGGGTTTTGATCGATTCACGCAGACCTTCCCAGTCGAGATGCAGCGGCTCGCTGACGATACCGTCCAGATCTTTCTTGTAGGTATCGATCGGCAGAATGCCTTTCGCGTAGGTGGTTTCATTGAACCACGGGCACGCGCCTTGCTCTTTCGCCAGCTCGTTCGAGGCTTTCATCAGGTAATACTGGATGGCTTCGAAAGTTTCATGCGTCAGGTTATTGGCGCTGCCATCGGAGTAACGCTTACCGTTTTTCGCTAGCCAGTAGGCAAAGTTGATCACGCCAATACCCAGCGTACGACGGCCCATGGCACCACGTTTTGCCGCAGGGATTGGGTAGTCCTGATAATCCAGCAGGGCATCCAGCGCGCGAACCGCCAGAACAGCCAGCTCTTCCAGCTCGGACAGGCTCTTGATTGCGCCCAGGTTGAATGCAGACAGAGTACAGAGCGCGATTTCACCGTTTTCGTCGTTAACGTCGTACAGCGGTTTGGTCGGCAGGGCGATCTCCAGGCACAGGTTAGACTGGCGGACTGGCGCGATGGCCGGATCAAACGGGCTGTGGGTGTTGCAGTGGTCCACGTTCTGAATGTAGATACGGCCAGTTGAGGCACGTTCCTGCATCATCAGAGAGAACAGATCGACCGCTTTGACGCGCTGTTTGCGGATGCTGTCGTCGTTTTCGTACTGGGTGTACAGACGTTCGAACTCATCCTGATCGGCGAAGAACGCATCGTACAGGCCTGGGACGTCGGACGGGCTGAACAGGGTGATGTCCTGGCCTTTCAGCAGGCGGGTATACATCAGTTTGTTGATCTGAACGCCGTAGTCCATGTGACGAACGCGGTTCCCTTCAACGCCACGGTTGTTTTTCAGAACCAGCAGGCTTTCTACTTCCAGATGCCACATTGGGTAGAACAGCGTGGCTGCACCGCCGCGAACGCCGCCCTGAGAGCAGGATTTCACTGCGGTCTGGAAGTGTTTGTAGAACGGAATACAGCCGGTATGGAACGCTTCACCGCCGCGAATTGGGCTACCCAGGGCACGAATACGGCCCGCGTTGATACCGATACCGGCACGCTGGGAGACGTATTTCACAATGGCGCTGGAGGTGGCGTTGATGGAATCCAGGCTGTCGCCGCACTCGATCAGAACGCAGGAGCTGAACTGGCGAGTTGGGGTGCGCACGCCAGACATGATCGGCGTAGGCAGAGAAATTTTAAAGGTAGAAACCGCATCATAGAAACGCTTCACATAGCTCAGGCGGGTTTCACGCGGATAGCCGGAGAACAGGCATGCGGCGACCAGAATGTAGAGGAACTGCGCGCTTTCGTAGATTTCTCCCGTTACGCGGTTCTGAACCAGGTATTTGCCTTCGAGTTGTTTAACCGCGGCGTAGGAGAAGTTCATGTCACGCCAGTGATCGATAAACCCGTTCATCTGCTCGAACTCTTCTTCCGTATAGTCTTCCAGCAGATGCGTGTCGTATTTGCCCAGCTCAACCATTTTGACCACGTGATCATGCAGCGCTGGCGGCTCAAACTGGCCGTAGGCTTTTTTACGCAGATGGAAAATGGCAAGACGTGCTGCGAGATACTGATAATCAGGCGCTTCGCGGGAGATGAGATCGGCCGCCGCCTTGATGATGGTCTCGTGGATGTCAGAGGTTTTGATGCCGTCGTAGAACTGAATGTGAGAACGCAGCTCAACCTGGGAGATAGATACGTTATTCAGTCCTTCTGCTGCCCAGTCGAGAACTCGATGGATTTTGTCGAGATTGATACGCTCAGTGGTACCGTCGCGCTTTGTCACCAGCAGACTCTGATTCATGTGGGTTTTTACCTGTCCGTGAATTACCGTGAAATAGAAATATCCCCCGCTTATCCACAGAATGGTCTTGTGACTAACTCTGTGGATAAATACTACATGTAGGGGTTTTGCGATTAAAAGAACGCTATATGGTGAGTATTCTAGTATCGAATCATTTCAGTACAAGGGTTGATTTTGAGGTTAAATTGAGGTTGTGAAAGGGTAAAAAAGCCTAAGTCCTCGTGCTGTAAGGCCTGGACGACATGTCAATAATTAAGAAAAAAAATTCAAAATTTGATCGAGTGCTGATTTCTTCAACGAGAGGTCAAAATTGCGCAACATGACGCCGCGCAATCTTTATAAGAATAGTTGATGACGTTAGTCGTTTTTTGCGGTTGTGTGCAACATATAGTTAACATCTACACCCGGCGCGAGTTTGAATTTGTCCGTTAACGGATTGTAGTGCAAACCGGTGATGTGCTGCTCTTTAAGCCAGGTGTCGTCGACCCAGCCTAATAATTCAGCCGGTTTGATAAATTTCTTCACGTCATGGGTGCCTTTTGGCACCATGCGCAGGACATATTCTGCCCCTACGACCGCCATCAGCCACGCCTTGCCGTTACGGTTGATGGTCGAGAAGAAAACCTGTCCACCGGGTTTGACAAGCGCAGCGCAGGCCTTGACCACCGACTGCGGGTCAGGCACGTGCTCTAACATTTCCATGCAGGTGACCACGTCATACTGATGGGCGTGCTTCGCCGCGTGCTCTTCGACCGTCTCCTGAACGTAATCCACCTGAATACCGGTTTCTAACGCATGCAGGCGCGCGACCTGTAACGGCTCAAAGCCCATATCCAGCCCGGTGACCGTGGCCCCTTCGCGCGCCATGCTCTCTGCCAGAATACCGCCGCCGCAGCCGACATCGAGCACGTTTTTACCGAACAGACCGCCGGAACGCTCCGCAATATAGCCCAGACGCAGCGGGTTAATGCGGTGCAGAGGTTTGAACTCACCTTCGAGATCCCACCAGCGGGATGCCACCGCTTCAAATTTGGCGATCTCTTCGTGGTCGATGTTGTGAGCTACCGGGGATTTTTCGGCATTCATGGGCGCTTTTACTCCTTATTTCGCAAGAGGATCGAGTATATCAGGCTCTCCCCGCGAATAAAGCATACAGGTTTACCTGTCTCATAGCGGTTGTGTTATAATTTGCGACCTTTGAATCCGGGACACAGTAGAGGGATAGCGGTTAGATGAGCGACCTTGCGAGAGAAATTACACCGGTTAACATCGAGGAAGAGCTTAAGAGCTCCTATCTGGACTATGCGATGTCGGTCATTGTTGGCCGTGCGCTGCCAGACGTCCGAGATGGCCTGAAGCCGGTACACCGTCGCGTACTTTACGCCATGAACGTATTGGGCAATGACTGGAATAAAGCCTACAAAAAATCTGCCCGTGTCGTTGGTGACGTAATCGGTAAATACCACCCTCATGGTGATACCGCCGTTTATGACACTATCGTGCGTATGGCGCAGCCATTCTCCTTGCGTTACATGCTGGTAGATGGCCAGGGTAACTTTGGTTCTGTCGATGGCGACTCCGCGGCGGCGATGCGTTATACGGAAATCCGTATGTCGAAAATCGCCCATGAGCTGATGGCCGACCTGGAAAAAGAGACGGTAGATTTCGTCGATAACTACGACGGCACCGAGCGCATCCCAGACGTGATGCCGACCAAGATCCCGAACCTGCTGGTGAACGGTTCTTCCGGTATCGCCGTCGGTATGGCCACCAACATTCCGCCGCACAACATCACGGAAGTGATCAACGGCTGCCTGGCCTTTATTGACGATGAAGAGATCAGCATTGAAGGGCTGATGGAACACATCCCTGGCCCGGACTTCCCGACTGCCGCCATCATCAATGGTCGTCGCGGTATCGAAGAAGCGTACCGTACCGGTCGTGGCAAAATTTATATTCGTGCCCGCGCGGAAGTGGAAGCTGACGCGAAGACGGGTCGCGAAACCATTATCGTCCACGAAATTCCGTATCAGGTGAACAAAGCGCGCCTGATCGAGAAAATTGCGGAACTGGTAAAAGATAAACGCGTTGAAGGTATCAGCGCGCTGCGTGACGAGTCTGATAAAGACGGTATGCGCATCGTGATTGAAATCAAACGCGACGCGGTGGGTGAAGTTGTTCTTAACAACCTTTACTCCCAGACGCAGCTCCAGGTTTCCTTCGGTATCAACATGGTGGCACTGCACCATGGTCAGCCGAAGATCATGAACCTGAAAGAGATTCTGAGCGCGTTCGTGCGTCACCGCCGTGAAGTGGTGACTCGCCGTACTATTTTCGAACTGCGTAAAGCACGCGATCGTGCCCACATCCTCGAAGCGCTGGCTGTTGCGCTGGCGAACATCGACCCGATCATCGAACTGATCCGTCGTGCGCCAACGCCTGCCGAAGCGAAAGCGGGCCTGGTTGCCCGTCCGTGGGAGCTGGGTAACGTCGCGGCCATGCTGGAACGCGCTGGCGATGATGCTGCGCGCCCTGAGTGGCTGGAGCCGGAGTTCGGCGTGCGTGACGGTCAGTACTATCTGACCGAACAGCAGGCACAGGCGATTCTGGATCTGCGTCTGCAGAAACTGACTGGCCTTGAGCATGAAAAACTGCTCGACGAGTACAAAGAGCTGCTGGAGCAGATTGCTGAACTGCTGCATATCCTTGGTAGCGCAGATCGTCTGATGGAAGTGATTCGTGAAGAGCTGGAACTGGTCCGCGATCAGTTTGGTGATGAGCGTCGCACTGAGATCACCGCCAACAGCGCGGATATCAACATCGAAGATCTGATCAACCAGGAAGATGTGGTTGTGACCCTGTCTCACCAGGGCTACGTGAAGTATCAGCCGCTGACCGACTACGAAGCACAACGTCGTGGTGGTAAAGGCAAATCAGCTGCACGCATTAAAGAAGAAGACTTTATCGACCGCCTGCTGGTGGCCAACACCCACGATACGATCCTCTGCTTCTCCAGCCGTGGCCGTCTGTACTGGATGAAGGTGTATCAGCTGCCGGAAGCGAGCCGTGGGGCGCGTGGTCGTCCAATCGTCAACCTGCTGCCGCTGGAGCCGAACGAACGCATCACTGCGATTCTGCCGGTCCGCGAGTACGCAGAAGGCGTAAACGTCTTTATGGCGACCGCCAGCGGGACCGTGAAGAAAACCGCGCTGAAAGAGTTCAGCCGTCCGCGTTCTGCCGGCATCATTGCCGTCAACCTGAACGAAGGCGACGAACTGATCGGCGTGGATCTGACCTCCGGTACTGACGATGTCATGCTGTTCTCTGCCGCCGGTAAAGTGGTGCGCTTCAAAGAGAGCGCCGTGCGCGCGATGGGTCGTACTGCGACCGGTGTTCGTGGTATCCGACTGGCAGGCGAAGACAGCGTTGTTTCCCTGATTATTCCACGTGGCGAAGGGGCAATCCTGACCGTGACGCAGAATGGTTACGGTAAACGTACGGCGGAAGGGGAATACCCAACCAAGTCTCGCGGTACGCAGGGCGTTATCTCTATTAAAGTCACCGAACGTAACGGTTCCGTTGTCGGCGCGGTACAGGTTGATGACTGCGATCAGATCATGATGATCACCGACGCAGGCACCCTGGTTCGTACCCGCGTGTCTGAGATTAGCGTTGTGGGTCGTAACACCCAGGGCGTGATCCTCATCCGTACTGCGGAAGACGAAAACGTGGTCGGCCTGCAGCGTGTTGCAGAGCCGGTGGATGACGAAGAGCTCGATTCCATCGACGGAAGTGTGGCAGAAGGCGATGACGAAATCGCGCCGGAAGCTGACACCGACGACGATGCGGCTGATGATGCCGAAGAGTAATGTCTCCTGACAGAAAAAAGGGCCGGATTCCGGCCCTTTCTTTTTTGCAGACAAGCGAACATTGCGGCAAGCGGCGTTTACCGCTACCTTAACCACATTCTTTTTGACCCTGATGGCGGAGCTTCGCCCCCTTGAAATACCTCGTCTCCTTTCGTACCACGCTTAAAGTCTCTCGCTATTTATTCCGGGCGCTGGCGTTATTGCTCTGGTTACTGGTCGCGCTGTTTTCGGTGTTTTACATCGTCAACACGCTGCACCAAAAGGAGTCCGAGATCCGTCAGGAGTTCAACCTAAGCTCCGATCAGGCCCAGCGCTATATCCAGCGCACGTCCGACGTGATGAAAGAGCTGAAGTACATTGCGGAGAACCGTCTGACGGCGGAAAACGGGATTATGGCGTCCCGCGGGCGCGACGAGAAATCGGAAGTCCCGGATTTCGAGCCGTTGTTCCCGGATTCCGACTGCTCAGCGATGGGCAACTCCTGGCGAGGTTCTCTCGAATCACTGGCCTGGTTTATGCGCTACTGGCGCGATAACTTCTCTGCGGCCTACGATCTTAACCGCGTGTTCCTCATCGGCAGCGAAAACCTCTGCATGGCCGATTTCGGCCTGCGGGATATGCCCGTCGAGCGCGAGGATGCGCTGAAAAAGCTCCATGAACGTATTCTCAAATACCATAACGCCCCTCAGGATGAGCGCGGCAACAATATTTTCTGGATTAGCCAGGGCCCGCGTCCAGGCGTGGGCTATTTCTATGGCCTGACGCCGGTCTATCTGGCTAACCGTCTGCAGGCGCTGCTGGGCACCGAGCAGACGATTCGCATGGAGAACTTCTTCACGCCGGGCAGCCTGCCGATGGGGGTGACCATTCTCGATGAAAATGGTCATAAGCTGATTTCACTCACCGGTCCTGAGGATCGTTTAAAAGTCGATCCGCGCTGGATGCAGGAGCGTTCCTGGTTTGGTTATACCTCGGGGTTCCGCGACCTGGTACTTAAGAAAAGCCTGCCGCCGTCTTCACTGAGTATTGTCTACTCCGTGCCGGTCGATATGGTGCTGGAACGCATCCGGATGCTGATCCTCAACGCAATCCTGCTGAACGTGCTGGTAGGCATTGCGCTGTTTACGCTGGCGCGGATGTATGAGCGCAAGATTTTCATTCCGGCAGAGAGCGACGCCCAGCGGCTGGAAGAGCACGAGCAGTTCAACCGCAAAATCGTCGCTTCGGCGCCCGTCGGCATCTGTATTCTGCGCACCCAGGACGGAACGAATATCCTCAGTAATGAGCTGGCGCATAACTATCTGAACATGCTGACGCACGAAGACCGGCAGCGGCTGACGCAAATCATCTGCGGGCAGCAGGTCAATTTTGTCGATGTGCTCACCAGCAACCATACGAACCTGCAGATCAGTTTTGTTCACTCGCGCTATCGCAACGAAAACGTGGCGATTTGCGTGCTGGTGGATGTCTCCTCGCGCGTGAAAATGGAAGAGTCTTTGCAGGAAATGGCGCAGGCGGCAGAACAGGCCAGCCAGTCGAAATCCATGTTCCTCGCCACCGTCAGCCATGAGCTGCGCACGCCGCTGTACGGCATCATCGGTAACCTCGATCTGCTGCAAACCAAAGAGCTGCCGAAGGGCGTCGACCGTCTGGTGACGGCGATGAACAACTCATCGAGCCTGCTGCTGAAAATTATCAGCGACATTCTCGACTTCTCCAAAATTGAGTCTGAGCAGCTGAAAATCGAGCCGAGCGAGTTTTCGCCGCGTGAGGTGATGAACCACATCAGCGCCAACTATATGCCGCTGGTGGTGCGCAAACAGCTTGGACTTTACTGCTTTATCGAGCCGGATGTGCCGGTGACTTTGCAGGGCGACCCGATGCGCCTGCAGCAGGTAATTTCCAACCTGCTGAGCAATGCGATCAAGTTTACCGACATCGGCTGTATCGTCCTGCATGTTTCCCGCGCCGGGGATTATTTAAGTATCCGCGTTCGCGACACGGGGACCGGGATCCCGGCCAAAGAGGTGGTTAAACTGTTTGACCCGTTCTTCCAGGTGGGAACTGGCGTACAGCGTAACTTCCAGGGCACAGGTCTGGGGCTTGCGATCTGTGAGCAGTTGATCAGCATGATGGACGGCGATATCTCGGTGGATACCGAGCCGGGTATGGGCAGCCAGTTTACGATTCGTATTCCGCTCTATTCGGCGAAGTATCCGGTGAAAGCCCCGGCGGATGGGCTGAGCGGTAAAACAATCTGGCTGGCGGTGCATAACGCCTCGCTGTATAGCTTCCTCGAGTCGATGCTGACCAACCGTGGCCTTCATGTGATGCGCTACGAGGGGCAACCCGCCGATGCCGACGACACGCTGATTACGGACGTGGAGCTGGACCCGTCCTGGAAAGGCAGAGCCGCGATTATCTTCTGTCGTCGTCATATTGGTATTCCGCAGGAGCGTGTGCCGGGAGAGTGGACGCACAGCGTCGCCACGCCGCACGAGCTGATGCATCTGCTGGCGCATATCTATCGCGTTGAAGTGGATGAGCGCGACGGCGTGAGAGCGCTGCCGTCGCCGGACTCTTCCGTCGCAATGAATGACGATATGATGATACTGGTGGTCGACGATCATCCGATTAACCGGCGTCTGTTGGCCGATCAGCTCGGATCGCTGGGATATCAATGTCTGACGGCCAATGACGGCGTCGATGCGCTTAACGTGCTCAGCAAAAATCATATTGATATTGTGCTCAGCGACGTCAACATGCCGAACATGGATGGCTATCGCCTGACGCAGCGTATCCGCGAGCAGGGGCTGACTCTGCCGGTCATTGGCGTGACGGCGAATGCGCTGGCCGAAGAGAAGCAGCGCTGCCTGGAGTCGGGTATGGACAGTTGTCTGTCGAAACCGGTCACGCTGGATGTGATCAAGCAGACCCTGACGGTCTACGCGGATCGCGTGCGCAAAAACAGGGCGTAAAAAAACCCGGCAAGCGCGAGCGCTGCCGGGTTTTTTAAGCGAAGAGCAATCAGTCTTTGTCGACCGCGCTCAGCGTCACAGAAGAGAGATAGTTCAGCAGGGCGATGTCATTTTCAACTCCCAGCTTCATCATCGCCGATTTCTTCTGGCTACTGATGGTTTTAATGCTGCGGTTCAGCTTCTTGGCAATCTCGGTGACCAGGAAACCTTCAGCGAACAGGCGCAACACTTCGCTCTCTTTCGGGGACAAACGCTTGTCACCGTAACCACCGGCGCTGATTTTCTCCAGCAGACGGGAGACGCTTTCCGGGGTAAATTTCTTGCCTTTCTGCAGGGCGGCAAGCGCTTTCGGCAGATCGGTTGGCGCGCCTTGTTTCAGAACGATCCCTTCAATGTCGAGTTCCAGCACGGCGCTTAAGATCGCCGGGTTGTTGTTCATGGTCAGAACAATGATCGAAATGCTCGGGAAGTGGCGCTTGATGTATTTGATAAGCGTGATCCCATCACCGTATTTATCTCCCGGCATGGAGAGATCGGTGATGAGGACATGGGCATCAAGTTTCGGGAGGTTATTGATAAGTGCTGTAGAGTCTTCAAATTCACCGACAACATTCACCCACTCGATCTGTTCAAGTGATTTGCGAATACCGAACAGTACAATCGGGTGGTCATCGGCAATAATTACGTTCATATTGTTCATGTATAAGGCTACCTTGCTACAGCAAGCTTTTGACGTAGGCGTCAATGTCGCTGATGTATTTTTCTGTGCCAGAAGCATCCTTCTCGCGAATAAGATGTTCCAGCGTTTCACATAACTGCTTGCCCGGAACCAGATTAAGCATGGCAAACACCCCTTTAAGCCGGTGTGCTGTCTGCGCCAGCGCCGCGAAATCCTTCGCAGCGGACTCAGTATACAACCGCTTAACATCATCTGGTACTGTATCTACAAAGAGGGAATAGTATCCGCTGGCATGGAGTTCGGCATTTTCATCGCCACCCAACGGGGACTCCAGGATCTCTTCTTGTGCCAGCTGTTCCTCTATTAGTTGTAGTACAGCTTCCTGCATCGCATTGCTCATATTAAAGTTGACGCGCATCTGGCCGGGGCCGATTTTGCGCACGCCAGACTCATCATCGCTTAAAAGCAAGCCCGAGGCAGTAAGATTAGACGGATTATCAGTTAAAAACAGATCATATTCTTGACTTGTGAGCCTGTCGTCCGGGGTGATGCAGGACGCGCCCCAGTTTTCCAGCTGACGAACCACAATGTTGCGGATCTCGTTCGAGGTCACATCCACCATGATCACCACATCATCCAGAAGACGCTCTTCGTCCTCTTCCTCTGGGGTCGCGGCCATTTTGACGTGCAGGGAGTAGCGGGTACCAAGGGACTCGCGGGCTTTAATATTCAGGTGCCCGCCCAGTTTACGCGCCAGCTGATCGCACAGCCAGAAGGTGAGGGGATTGGCTTTGCCGTAGTTGTCGCTCTGAGTATCGTTAAGGAACGGGAAGTGCAGGTTATCGACTTCGCTCAGCGTCACACCTTCGCCCGTATCCAGGATACGGATCGTCAGGCGGTCTTGAGCGGATTCGTCTGCGCTGACTTCCAGCGTAATTTTGCCGATTTGAGTGGTGGTGACGGAGTACTGAATCAGCATCAGCACGATGCGGCGCAGGGCATCGCGGTCGCCGTGGCGTTTATCGTTAGCGGGCAAATGGTTGTTAATCAGCAGCTGTAGCCCTTTACGCTTAATCACCGGCAGGACTTCAGGCACCACTTCGTTGATCAGATCCTGAATCGAGAACAGGGTAGGGTTCCCTCTCCAGGAGTCGTTTTCCAGCATGTTAGCCAGCTGAATTTCATCCACCATCCGCACGAGCGTATCCGCCTGAGTGGCGAGCTGATGGCTTTCTGGCGTGCTGATGTTTGCGGCCTGGCTTGCCAGCGCTTTCAGCGGACGCTTAAACGCATCGCTGATGTTTTGCATAAAGACCGCGCGGCCCTGCTGGTTCTTCTCATACAGCCGCTGGGCCTGCTTGAGTTTCTTGTTCACCAGCACTTCACGATCCTGATCGCGGATGATGAAGATCTGGGTGCGGGAAGCAACCTGGCTGCGGAACTGACGAATTTCATACAGTTCATTATTAATGGTGGCCTGAATGACGCCCTGATGCTGATCGGCCATCGCCGTGATGTTCTGCAAATTCAGGTGCGGCAGCAGATGATCGGCAATCTTGTTGCTCATAATAGTTCGATTGGCTTCCTGGTCATGCACCAGCAGCCCGAGCGGGAGGATGGAGACAATCTCTTCATTCAGCGCCCGCAGGACGCGCAGTTCGTTGCCTGAGCCGGATGACGACACGCTTTCGCTTTGACGGCCAGGCTGGAAGCGGAAGGTGCTGTAGCCAAACAGCGCCAGCGCCAGCAGGCCGATATTCAGCAGCAGCGGCAGGAGAATATTTTGCAGAGTATCCAGCAGTAAGGTACCAAACGGCACCTGCCAGACCAGGCGCATCCCGGTGGAGTTCAGCGCAGAGGCGATCTCAATCTTCGAGCCATTGAATGTAATGGTGGCGCTCTCCGGGCCTTCTTTCTTATCGGCTGATGCGCGCAGGTTTTGTGCGGAGCTGTCTGGCTCCAGACGGAAACTGTCCAGCGGCATGTCAGGCGGGATCAGATCGTTAATCGGCAAATCAAAGGCCACGACGGTCGCCAGATGGCCCGGCTGGTTAAAGGTGGTGCGCAGGGTAAAGTAATGCCCGTTCTGCCACGCCAGGCGGCGCAGAGAGGAGAAACTTTCGCGCTCATCCAGGGCGTTGGCCTGCTGGAGCATTTCGGCGCGACGGGAATCGACGATCGAGCCGATGGTGGACTCTTTAAACCCGGATGAGAGATCTTTCAGCGGCAGCGTGGAGATCAGGATCATGCTGTTATCCTGACCGTTGAGATAATACATCGACCACGGCACCGTTTCTGCGCCCCATAGCGTGTCGAGATAGGTCGACATCCGCTGGGTCATCTCAAGCGTGGCGCTATCGTGCGAACCAAAAATCAGGGCTTCGGTTTTACGGCGCGTTTTTTCGAGGTAATACACGTCCTGTTTAAGACGCGTCTCCTGCAGATTCTCACCCGACGAGGTTCCCGGTGCGGCGGCAATGTTGTCATAAATCTGCCAGGTGGCGTAACGCCAGGTATCAATACGCTTATGCACCGCGTGGGTGATATCAACAATCTGGTAGCTCCTGTCCTTCAGCCAGGTATTGACCGCGCTCTGTACCATCACTCCCATCGTCACCAGCAGCACAATGATTAAGAGAAGGAAGAAGCGGGTGATGCTCCCCGGAAGGAGGGAGAACTTACCTGTTGCTGTGGTTTCAGACTGACTCATTGATATGTTTAACCCGATATGGCCGCACGTAAGGGGGAGTGGGCAGTATAAAGGGTAATACCTGAATTTCCAGCATCGTAGCCAGAGCAGACGGGACTTTTTCGACTTTAAATAACGCAGGGCGGGGCAGATTTAAAAGTGTACAAACGCGATCGGATTGTACAAATAACTGGCAATGAATGTAAAAAATAGCACTAATTAACAAGAAATTAAAATTTGTTAAAGCGACGGGAAAGGAAATTTAGGGACATAATCGAATTAATTAATAGTTGTTATAATTTCACTGCGGTAGCACAGATAAATTCAGTTTACGTAAAGAAGCGTAAAAAAAAACCGAATGCAGTGCACTCGGCTGAATTAGGGATAAACAGACATTCAAAACTGAATGACGGTAATAAATAAAGTTAATGATGATAGCGGGAGTTATTTTAGTGATCTCGACGGTTTTTGTTTTGACAATCAGTGCGGTAATGATTACTTTGGCTATCTCTCTGATATATATCATCTATTTTCAATTTTTGATTTAATGTGCTTTATTTTTTAGCTCTTAGTGCTATCAAAAAGTTCCCATTTATTTACAAATTGAAACATGTTTGTAGATGAATGAAACATCTTCAAAGTTTTCGTATCATATTCTTATTGGATTATTCTGTAATTTTGCGGAGAATGAAGTTGCCGACTGGTTAAGAGGGTTAATCAGTAAGCAGTGGTAATAATAAGGCATATAAAGGCATATAACAGAGGGTTAATAAAATGAAAGTTAAAGTCCTGTCCCTCCTGGTACCAGCTCTGCTGGTAGCAGGCGCAGCAAATGCGGCTGAAATTTATAACAAAGACGGCAACAAATTAGATCTGTTCGGTAAAGTCGACGGTCTGCACTATTTCTCCGATGACAAAGGCGCTGATGGCGATCAGACCTACATGCGTATCGGCTTCAAAGGCGAAACTCAGGTTAACGATCAGCTGACCGGTTACGGCCAGTGGGAATACCAGATTCAGGGTAACACCGACGAGAGCGACAACCAGTCCTGGACTCGTGTGGCCTTCGCGGGTCTGAAATTCGCTGACGCAGGTTCTTTCGACTACGGTCGTAACTACGGCGTTATCTACGATGTCACCTCCTGGACTGACGTACTGCCAGAATTCGGCGGCGACACCTACGGTGCTGACAACTTCCTGCAGTCCCGTGCTAACGGCGTTGCAACCTACCGTAACCAGGACTTCTTCGGTCTGGTTGATGGCCTGAACTTTGCTCTGCAGTATCAGGGTAAAAACGGCAGCGTTGACGGCGAAAACGACACCGGTCGTAGCACCCTGAAACAGAATGGCGACGGCTACGGCGCGTCCCTGACCTACAACCTGGGCGAAGGCTTCAGCGTGGGTGGTGCGATGTCTTCCTCCAAACGTACTGCTGACCAGAATGCAGCAGGCGTGTACGGTGAAGGCGATCACGCAGAAGTGTACAGCGGTGGTCTGAAATATGATGCCAACAACATTTACCTGGCAGCACAGTACTCCCAGACTTACAACGCTACCCGTTTCGGCGACTCCCAGAGCAGCAGCGACATCTACGGTTTTGCTAACAAAGCACAGAACTTCGAAGTGGTTGCTCAGTACCAGTTCGACTTCGGTCTGCGTCCATCCGTGGCTTACCTGCAGTCTAAAGGTAAGGACGTAAGCAACAACACCACTAACTTCGGCGATCAGGATCTGCTGAAATATGTTGATGTTGGCGCGACTTACTACTTCAACAAAAACATGTCCACCTATGTGGATTACAAAATCAACCTGCTGGATGAAAACAACTTCACCCGTCAGGCTGGTATCGGTACTGATGATATCGTCGCTCTGGGTCTGGTTTACCAGTTCTAAGACACGCTCAGTAACACAAAGGGGCCTTATGGCCCCTTTTTCTATTCTCTTTTTAGGGCCTTACCTGCGACCGGGTTTGATATACTCTTGCCGCCCAGGCATGAGGATGATAACGAATGGACATGACTTTTTGGCGCGCTGGCATTCTGGCGAGCTTTTTCTTACTGGCGGCATGCGACTCTTCCACCCCTTCGGTGAAACCTGCTGCGCCTGCAGCCACGGTGCTGGAAGGGAAAACCATGGGAACCTTCTGGCGCGTCAGCATCATGAATGTTGATGCCAGACGCGCCGACGAACTGCGCGCTAAAATCCAATCTCAGCTCGACGCTGACGATCAGCTGCTCTCGACCTATAAAAATGACTCTGCGCTGATGCGCTTCAATCTGTCCAACAGCACCTCCCTGTGGCCGGTAAGCGAGGCGATGGCCGACATCGTCACCGAGGCGCTGCATATTGGCTATAAAACCAACGGGGCGATGGATATTACCGTCGGGCCGCTGGTGAATTTATGGGGCTTTGGCCCAACCAAACAGCCGGAGAAAATCCCCGATCAGGCGCAAATCGACGATGCCCGCGCCCGCACCGGCTTGCAACATCTGACGGTGATCAACCAATACGGGCAGCAGTATCTGCAAAAAGACATTCCCGATCTGTTTGTGGATCTTTCAACGGTCGGGGAGGGCTACGCGGCGGATCATCTGGCCGCGCTGATGACCCAGGAAGGGATCTCACGCTATCTGGTCTCCGTCGGTGGCGCGCTGGTCAGCCGTGGCCTGAATGCCAGCGATCAGCCCTGGCGCGTGGCGATCCAAAAACCGACCGACACCCAGAACGCAGTCCAGGCGGTGGTGGATATTAACGGCCACGGCATCAGTACCTCCGGAAGCTATCGGAATTATTACGAGCTGGACGGGAAACGCCTCTCTCACGTCATCGATCCGCAGACCGGTCGCCCGATCGAACATAACCTGGTCTCCGTTACCGTCATCGCTCCCACGGCCCTGGAAGCTGATACCTGGGATACGGGGCTGATGGTGTTGGGGCCAGAGAAGGCGAAAGAGGTGGTGCGCCAGGAAGGGCTGGCAGTGTATATGATCACCCGAGAGGGCGAGACGTTTAAAACCTGGATGTCGCCGCAGTTCCAGAGCTTCTTAATTAGCGAACAAAATTAAAAAGCAAGGTTGCGGGTTTTTGTTCAGTGGCACTCCGGCATTGTGTGAGTATGCTTGTAAGAGGAGCCGATGATGAAAAACCTGATCCTGAATACCGATGAGGAACGCTGGCTGGCAGTGCTGGCCCGCGATTCCAGTGCCGATAACCAGTTTGTCTTTGCCGTCCAGACAACCGGCATCTTTTGCCGCCCTTCCTGCCGGGCGCGCCACGCGCTGCGCAAGAATGTCCGTTTCTTCCCCGATGCCTGTCATGCTGAACAGGCCGGGTTTCGCCCCTGTAAACGCTGCGCGCCGGACAAAGCCGATCCTCAGGCTGCAAAAATGGCCAAAATCGAAAAAGCCTGCCGCCTGCTGGAAGAGGACTCCGCGCTGACCTTGACTGCGCTGGCAGAAGCGGTGGCGATGAGCCCGTTCCATTTTCACAGGCTGTTTAAATCCCACACCGGGATGACGCCGAAATCCTGGCAGCAGGCGGCACGCGCGCGACGTTTACGGGCCGCACTGACGCAGGGCGATACCATTACCGATTCCGTACTGGCCGCCGGTTTCCCTGACAGCAGCAGCTACTACCGAAAAGCAGACGACGTGTTAGGCATGACCGCAAAACAGTACCGCAATGGCGGGAATGACGTGACCGTGCGCTACGCCATTAGCGACTGCGAGCTGGGCCGTTGCCTGGTGGCGGAAAGTGAGCGCGGGATCTGTGCGATTTTACTCGGCGATAATGACGATGCCCTGACAGAAGAGATTCATACGCTTTTTCCTCACGCACAGCAGGAAATGCCCGAGGGGACCTTTGCGGGCAGGCTGCATCAGGTGATTACGAGTCTGGATAACAGCGGCACGGCTCTGGCGCTGCCGCTGGATATTCGCGGCACCGCCTTTCAGCAGCAGGTCTGGCAGGCACTGCGCGCGATCCCCTGCGGTGAAACCGCGAGCTATCAGCAGGTCGCGAGTGCCATCGGTAAACCCAACGCGGTGCGGGCGGTGGCAAGCGCCTGCGCGGCCAACAAGCTGGCGATCGTTATTCCTTGTCACCGCGTCGTGCGAAACGACGGCGCCTTGTCCGGCTATCGCTGGGGAACGGCGCGCAAAGCGCAGTTGCTGCAGCGTGAAGCGAAAAATCAGGAGGAGTAATGCTGGATCTGTTTGCGGATAGCGATCCCTGGCAAGAGCCGCTGGCACCCGGTGCCACCATTTTGCGCCGCTTCGCCCTAGCGCGCGGCGAAGCGCTGTTTCAGGCAATTGCTGAGGTCGCTGCGTTATCGCCGTTCCGCCATATGGTCACGCCGGGCGGATACACCATGTCCGTGGCGATGACGAACTGCGGATCGCTTGGGTGGACGACAAACGATCGCGGTTATCTCTATTCACCCATCGATCCTGTGACGGGCCAGCCCTGGCCGTTAATCCCCGCAGCGTTCAGCACGCTCTGTCATGACGCGGCAGTCGCGGCGGGATATCCGCACTTTCAGCCCGACGCCTGCCTGGTCAACCGCTACGCGCCGGGATCAAAGCTGTCGCTACATCAGGACAAAGACGAGCCGGATCTGCGTGCGCCGATTGTGTCTGTTTCGCTGGGCCTGCCTGCAGTCTTCCAGTTTGGCGGCCTGAAGCGCAGCGATCCGCTTAAGCGGCTGATGCTTGAGCACGGTGACGTTGTGGTGTGGGGTGGGGAATCTCGGCTTTTTTATCACGGGATTCAACCCCTTAAACCTGGCATTCATCCGCTGGCAGGGGAGTACCGCTACAATCTGACCTTCCGCCAGGCATCGGATAGCGAATAAAAATAAGAATTATTCTTGATGTAACCGTCGGGCAGTTTACACTGCTGGCTGTTTTTCTTGTCCGGATTGCTTTGCATGCAACTACTTCTCCTTGTCTGGCGTCAGTACCGCTGGCCGTTTGTCGCGGTTATGGCGCTCAGCCTTGCCAGCGCCGCGCTGGGCATTGGGCTTATCGCCTTTATTAACGTCCGTCTGATTGAAATGGTCGATACGAAACTGTCGGTATTGCCAGAGTTTCTCGGCCTGCTGCTGCTGCTGATGGCGGTCACGCTGGCCTCGCAGCTGGCGCTGACGGCCCTGGGGCACCATTTCGTCTATCGCCTGCGCGGCGAATTTATCAAACGTATTCTCGATACGCAGGTTGAACGCATCGAGCAACTGGGCAGTGCGTCACTGCTGGCGGGGCTGACCAGCGATGTGCGGGCGATTACGATTGCCTTTGTGCGTTTGCCGGAGCTGGTGCAGGGTATCATTCTGACCTTTGGCTCAGCCGCCTATCTGGCATGGCTGTCGACCAAAATGCTGGCGGTGACCGCGATTTGGATTGTGGTCACCATCTGGGGCGGTTATCTGCTGGTGGCACGCGTGTATAAGCACATGGCGGTGCTGCGTGAAACAGAAGATAAGCTCTATAACGACTACCAGACAGTGCTGGAAGGGCGCAAAGAGCTGACCCTCAACCGCGAGCGCGCCGAGCACATCTTTAACAACCTCTATATTCCCGATGCGCGCGAATATCGCCATCACATCATTCGCGCCGATACCTTCCACCTGAGCGCCGTGAACTGGTCGAATATCATGATGCTGGGCGCAATCGGTCTGGTGTTCTGGATGGCAAACAGCCTCGGCTGGGCCGACACTAACGTGGCGGCGACCTATTCCCTGACGCTGCTGTTCCTGCGTACGCCGCTGCTCTCCGCCGTGGGTGCGCTGCCGACGCTACTCAGTGCTCAGGTGGCCTTCAGAAAACTGAATCAGTTTGCGCTGGCGCCGTTCCGCCCTGAGTTCCCGCGCCCGGATGCCTTCCCGGACTGGAAAACGCTGGAGCTGCGCAACGTCACTTTCCATTATCAGGATAACAACTTCGCCGTTGGCCCGGTCAATCTGACAATTCATCGCGGCGAGCTGCTGTTCCTGATTGGCGGCAACGGGAGCGGAAAATCCACGCTGGCGATGCTGCTGACGGGGCTGTATCAGCCGCAGTCCGGTGAGATCTTGCTGGACGGAAAAGCGCTGTCCGTTGAGAAACCAGAAGATTATCGCAAGCTCTTCTCCGCAGTCTTTACGGATGTCTGGCTGTTCGATCAGCTGTTAGGGCCGGAAGGCAAACAGGCAAATCCTGAGCTGGTCGCTAAGTGGCTGGAACAGCTGAAAATGTCGCACAAGCTGGAGCTTCAGGACGGCAAAATCCTCAATCTCAAACTGTCGAAAGGGCAGAAAAAACGCGTGGCGCTGCTGCTGGCATTAGCGGAAGAGCGCGACATCATTCTGCTGGATGAGTGGGCGGCCGACCAGGACCCTCACTTCCGCCGCGAGTTTTATCAGGTGCTGCTGCCGCTGATGCAGGCGATGGGCAAAACGATTTTCGCCATCAGTCACGACGATCACTACTTCATTCACGCCGACCGATTGCTGGAGATGCGTGACGGACAGCTCAGCGAGCTGACCGGCGAGGAGCGCGATGCCGCCTCGCGAGATGCCGTGGCGCGTACCGCGTAAAGGTAAACATGCCGGGTGGCGGCCACGCCTTACCCGGCATGTTTTACGACAAAACCTGCTATCCGCTCCTTTTTTATCCATTCCGCCCATTTGTTTATTATCATTTACATTCCCCCACGCTATGCTTGATATCACCTTATTTCATGGATTTATGATTGATGTCGTTGATAAACAAAAACAGCGCAAGGCTGCGCGATCAGGAGCGTGCCCGACTTATCTGGCTTCTGACCACTGATAAAGCGGTCACGTCGGCGTTACTCGGAAAATTGACCCTGGCTGAGCAATATGACGTCGGTACCTTGTCCGACGATATTGCTGAGGTAGGGGCGCTGGTTGCCCATCTGCCACCGCCGGACCTGGCGGATACCCTCGAGTCTCTCCCTTCGGAAGAGCGTCACGCCCTGTGGCGACTGGTGCAGGATCATGAGCGTGGTCAGGTACTCCTGGAGGCCTCGGAGAACGTCTGGGACGATCTCATCGATGATATGAGCGACCGCGAACTGCTTGATGCCGTGCAGACGCTGGATATTGACGAGCAGATCTACCTGGTTCAACACCTGCCGCGTAACCTGACGGGCCGCCTGCTGGCGTCGCTGCCAGCGGAAGAGCGTGCTCGCGTACGCCAGGTGATGGATTTCGCTCAGGACAGCGTCGGCGCGATCATGGAGTTCGAAGTGATCATGGTGCGCCCGGACGTCACGCTGGCCACCGTGCAGCGCTATCTGCGCCGCAAAGGGAAAATGCCGGAAAACACCGATAAGCTGTTTGTCACGGCGCGCGACAAAACCCTGCTTGGCGAGCTGTCGCTGCAATCCATCCTGCTCAACGATGCACAGCGTCGGGTGAGTGAGGTGATGAATAACGAGCCAATGGTCTTCTCCCCGGAAGATGACGCTGAAAAGGCAGCACGTACCTTCGAACGTGACAATCTGATCAGCGCCGCAGTTGTGGATTCCGTTGGCAAACTGATGGGCCGCGTGACGATCGATGAAATCGTTGACGTGGTCTACGAAGAGACCGACAACGATCTTCGCGCGTTAGGCGGTTTGAGCGCCGAAGATGACGTCCATGCCTCCGTCGGTAAAGCGGTCAAAACGCGCTGGGCGTGGCTGGCGATTAACCTCTGCACCGCTTTTATTGCCTCCCGGGTGATCGACGGCTTTGAACACACGATTTCACAGCTGGTGGCGCTGGCCTCTCTGATGCCAATCGTGGCAGGGATTGGCGGTAACACCGGGAATCAAACCATCACCATGATCGTACGCGCCCTGGCGCTGGAGAAAATCCAGCCTGGGAACTTTACGTTCCTGATCTTCAGGGAGATGGGCGTGGCGCTGATTAACGGCCTGGTGTGGGGCGGGATTATGGGCGGCATCACCTGGTGGCTGTACGACGATATGGCGCTGGGTGGCGTGATGATGCTGGCGATGGTGCTCAACCTGCTGGTGGCGTCGATGATGGGGGTGATCATTCCGCTGACGATGACCCGCTTCGGGCGCGACCCCGCGGTGGGGTCGAGCGTGATGATCACCGCCATTACCGATACCGGCGGCTTCTTTATTTTCCTTGGTCTGGCGACGATTTTCCTGCTGTAGCCGCGTGCTTGCGCTTCAGTCGGGCCGGGATTATCACCATCACGATGATCCCGCCCAGTACGCCTATCGCCAGATTGCCGGTTGAGACGGTGGCCGCAACGGTCACCACCATGACCAGGGTTTCAGCAATCGGTGCGTCTTTCACGGTTCCCGGCTGAATGCTGTGCCAGTTGAAGGTCTTGAACGCCACAATCGCCATAATCCCGGCCAGTACCGCCATTGGAATGTGCGCCATGACTTCGCTCAAGCCGGTGACCAGAATCAGAAGAACCACACCCGCCGCCAGCGTAGATATGCGGCTGCGTCCTTTCCCCATCTCCACGTTTACGATGGTTTGCCCAATCATTGCGCAACCGGCGATACCGCCGTAAAAGCCGGACATCATATTCGCAACCCCCAGCCCGATGCTCTCCCGGCGTTTACTCGACGGCGTCAGGGTGAGTTCATCCACCAGTTTTGCCGTCAGCAACGATTCCATCAGACCGACAAAGGCGATGCTGAGCGCGCAGGGCCAGATAATGCTCAGGGTGTGCAGGTTCAGCGGCACCAGCAGCTGCGTCAGACCCGGCAGCCCGCCGCTCATGGAGCCTTCGTCGCCGACGGTCGGCAGAATCTGCCCACTGGTCACGGTAAAGAGGGTTAAAACGACAATGGCGATAAGCGGGGAGGGAACGCTTTTGATAACCCGAGGCGCCCACAGGACTATCAGCAGCGTCAGCACAAACAGGCCGACGATCAGCGGGCTTTTGGTCCAGAAATGGGGCACCTGGGCAAAGAAAATCAAAATGCCGAGGGCATTCACAAACCCGGTCATCACCGACTGGGGAATAAAGCGCATCAGACGCGCCATGCCGAGCACGCCAAACAGGATCTGAATGAGACCGGCGAGGATCACGGCGGGCAAAATGTACTGAACCCCGTGCAGATGCACCATTGGGCCGATCACCAGGGCGACGGAACCGGCAGCAGCGGTAACCATCGCCGGACGGCCGCCTAAAAAGGACATCGCCAGACAGAGCACCACCGAGGCGATGAGACTCACCTTCGGGTCCACTCCGGCGACCACGGAGAACGAGATCACTTCGGGGATAAGTGCCAGGGCGGTAATCACGCCGGCTAAGGTTTCGCGCATCAACATTTTAGGTGAGCGCAGTACGCTCGAGACGCGACCATCGTCAGGCGTCAGGGCAGAAGTGTGTGGTAATGACATAGCTATTCGCAGGTTAGGGCAGGCTTCCGTGCGCGCGATCACAAAGTGCAGCATAGTAGCCAGAAAAACCGCGCGGTGCCAGCCAGCAATCCTGATACCCACACAATTATTCAAACATTTAATTTCACAATTACAATAATTTCTTAACCTTTAAACAATGTTTAAAAATTGTTAACGTTCCCCCGCAGCTTATTTCACCTGCAATTTCCACGTAAAAAGCACGACTACAAGTAAGGCATAAATGATGAAAAAAATGACTGCCATGCTCTTTTCTATGGCCGTAGGGCTGAGCGCCATCTCAATGGCGGCGAAAGCGGATACGCCTAAAGAGCAGGAAACGGACGTCCTTTTAATTGGCGGCGGCATTATGAGCGCCACGCTGGGCACCTATTTACAGGAATTACAGCCAGACTGGTCGATGACCATGGTTGAACGCCTCGACGGCGTGGCGCAGGAGAGTTCGAACGGCTGGAACAACGCCGGTACGGGCCACTCGGCACTCATGGAACTGAACTATACGCCGCAGAAAAAGGACGGTTCCATTAGTATCGAGAAGGCGGTAGAGATCAACGAAGCCTTCCAGATCTCCCGCCAGTTCTGGTCACATCAGGTGAACAGCGGCGTGATGCACGACCCGCACTCCTTTATCAATACCGTTCCGCACATGAGCTTTGTGTGGGGCGACGACAACGTCAACTTCCTGCGCGCGCGCTACGCCGCGTTGCAGCAGAGCAGCCTGTTCCGTGGCATGAAATATTCCGAAGATCATGCGCAGATTAAAGAGTGGGCGCCGCTGGTGATGGAAGGGCGTGACCCGAACCAGAAAGTGGCCGCGACCCGTACTGAAATCGGGACCGACGTAAACTACGGTGAAATCACCCGTCAGCTGGTGGGCGCATTGCAGAAGAAAGACAACTTCAAACTGCAGGTCAGCACCGAAGTGCGCGGCTTTAAGCGTAACGCGGATAACAGCTGGAGCGTGACCGTTGCCGATCTGAAAAACAATGAAGCCGAGCACGTGATCAAGGCGAAGTTCGTCTTTATCGGGGCCGGTGGTGCTGCGCTGAAACTGTTGCAGGAGTCCGGTATTCCGGAAGCCGACGACTACGCGGGCTTCCCGGTTGGCGGCCAGTTCCTGGTCTCTGATAACCCGGAAGTGGTGAACCGTCATCTGGCGAAAGTGTATGGTCAGGCTTCAGTTGGTGCTCCGCCGATGTCTGTTCCGCATATCGATACCCGTATTCTGGACGGCAAACGCGTGGTGCTGTTTGGGCCGTTTGCGACCTTCTCCACGAAATTCCTGAAAAACGGCTCCCTGTGGGATCTGCTGAGTTCCACCACCACCTCGAACTTTATGCCGATGGTGGATGTGGGCCTGGATAACTTCGATCTGGTGAAATACCTGATTAGCCAGGTGATGCTCTCCGATGATGACCGTTTTGCTGCCCTGCAAGAGTACTACCCGCAGGCGAAAAAAGCCGACTGGCGTTTATGGCAGGCGGGTCAGCGCGTGCAGATCATCAAGCGCGATCCGAAAGAGGGCGGCGTTCTGCGTCTGGGTACGGAAGTGGTGAGCGACAAAGACGGGACCATTGCCGCGCTGCTGGGCGCATCGCCTGGAGCATCCACTGCGGCACCGATCATGCTGCATCTGATGGAAAAAGTGTTTAAGGATAAAGTTGCCAGCCCGGAATGGCAGGCGAAGCTGAAAAACATTATTCCGTCTTATGGCACCAAACTGAACGGTAACGTGGCAGCGACGGAACAAGAGCTGGAATACACCAGCGGTGTTCTGCAGCTCAAATACGAAAAACCGCAGGCAGCAGATGTGGCACCGCAGGCGCAACCGCAGGCAAAACCACAGCCGGAATCTAAACCGGTCGCGGATATCGCGCTGTAAATACTATGAAGGACAAAAAAGCCGGGTATCACTACCCGGCTTTTTTTTAACGCACGACTGCGTTTTCGACTTTCTCGTCGGCTTTCCAGACGCGGTATTTCACGTCGATATTCTCGGGCGTGTAAACCACAATCGGTAATTTGCTGTTGTAGCGCAACAGGCTGTTATCGCCGAGATACGCTGTCACGAACTGCTGCGTTTTTTTCCCGTCCGGGCAGGCCATCATCGTGGAAACCGGCGACGTCACGTTATCGAAGACGTAATAGTCGTAGCCCCAGCCTTCCAGGGTTTTGCTTTCCAGTTTGCCGCCAAGGCGATGACGATTGCAGTCCACTTCCAGGTTCTGTCCAATCAGCAGCTCTACTTTAAACGCGGACTCATCTTCCTGAGCCGGGAGCTGGATAACCTGACGCTTCATGCCTTTTTCCGCCTGCGGGTACGGCGCAATCTTTTCCAGAGGCTGCGCTTTCGGCGTTTCGCTTGCGAAGGCGCTGGTGCTCATGCAGGCAGCAGCCAGAAGGGCGATGGCAAATTTAGGTGTGTTTTTCACAGTCATTCCTTTTATGTCAAACAATCGATGCAAGATTAGCATAGTGCAGACGGCTGCCTGGTGGGATTTACCTATATTTTGATTTCACTCGGTTGATCACACTGCTTTTGTGGTTGTATGGCAGAGATAAATGCTGATATGGAATGAAAGGAGAGATCGTGTTAGGGTTAGCGCTAAATAATGTTATTCATCTGTAAAGGAAAGAGAGACATGGTCCGCGCAAAGCTTAAAACCCCCGAAGGCAGGAAGTTTTTACTGGCGCTGTTTGTGGTGTTTCTGATTGCCGCCGCAGGCGTCGGACGGGCAACAATCGTCGGTGTGATTGAGCAGTACAATATTCCGCTCTCACAGTGGACGACCAGCATGTACGTTCTGCAGTCGGCGATGATTTTTGTTTACAGCATGGTCTTCACTATTTTACTGGCGATTCCGCTGGGGATCTTTTTCCTCGGTGGCCCTGATAAGCATTGAATAATCGCCCATGATAAATAAGCCAACCTTCGGGTTGGTTTTTTTATGCCTGAATCGTTCTGAAAATGTTAAAACGTTACGTTTGCGTTAATCTCATGCATGTCAAAATATCATTAATTAACATGTATTATGTATACATTAAATAAAGTCAATCCTATAAAAAACTTTCATTGATTGTATTAGGGTACGTAATTGCTTTCTGTTATTAATATCTATAGCCTCTGTCACACAAATTTAATTCTGTTTCGTAAAAGATTAAATGTAAACATTTCTGGCTTCGTAAATAATCATAAACCTGTAACGCTAATTAAAGGCGGGGTTTACTGTTGAATAAATTTAGTGAGTGATGTGATGAAAAAAACAATTATTTCTCTGGTGGTCCTGTATTCTTTTTCTGTTTCAGCTCATGCGATGACAGTTGATGAGGCGAAGGCTGAAGTCGCTCAAGCTGAGCATGCCGTGGAGTCAGCCCACGATCAGGTTATTCACAATAACCACAGTGTGACTCACACTACAATGCAAGACGATCGTGATCTGATGAATGTTGCGGGCCAAATGCGCGCGGAGGCTTATGCCGATCAGCGCGCAGCAGAGCAAGAAGCGCAGAACCAAAAAGATGCTGCGGAGAAAGCGCAGGCCGCTGCGGAGAAAGCACAGGCCAATGCTGAACGTGATGCGAAAATCGCTGAAGCGCGTTTAAATTCTCCGTCTGCCACTGCCAGCCACAGCAAGGGCTGGGTAATGGCACCAGGCATCATCAAAGAGTCTAATCCTGCGGGTTATCCAACGCATCAGATTGGGCCTGCGACGCATCTGGACAGCAGTGTCGCGGATCAGCAGGCGGCAGCGGTGGCGAAAGCGGAGATGGCACAGCACGAAGCGGAGCTGTCGAATTACGGTGTAAAACGCTCCGGAACGGCCACCTATTCGGAACCAGCGCGTGTAATCAGCTATTCTGGTCCGTCGACGCGCCCAAACACTGGCGCAACCATTACTGGCGCAACCATTAACGTCGCGGCAAATACCCTGAAACCAGATACTCAGGTCCAGATTACGGATACGGCAGGCCATAAAAGTGTGGTTAAGGCTTCGACGCTGACCCCATCCACTCAGGTAAGTATCCCGTTCCACAGTGCTTTCCAGCATGCGAAGAAAGGCGGCAATAACCGTAATACCGCTTCTTCCCAATCCGAACATGGAACCGGAACCGGTGCGGACAATGCGCATGACCATGCCTTTGGCGGGCATGTGGGTGCGGGCGGTGGATTCCATATGTAACGGGAATCAATGTAAATTAAAAAGGCCATCGATTGATGGCCTTTTTAATGACAGAAAAAATAAATAAGGGCTAACGCGTGGTGTCGTTAATAAAGGTCAATACACCTCGCTGAATACCAATGATATTTTCACTTTTCATTTCAGCCAGAATACTCATTACGCCACTGCGGGATAGCCCTGTCTTTTCCATAATATATTTGCACGAGTTTGTTTTCAGCCGGTATTGCTCACTTTCGTTCATTAAGTCAACCAGACAGTCACGGATAATCTCCCGCGAGCGTAGCCCTATACTGTAATGACTCAAGGCAGAGTGCAGGCCCATAATGTAGAGAAGATAGTTACTGTAATCTTCCCACATTTTCTGCTCTTTAATGATCGTCATGGCGGTTTTATAAGGCAGAATCGCGACATTCACCGCGGTGACGCTCATCAATCGGAACGCATTCCCCATATATTCTGGATGTGATATTCCGGCGACAAAGGGCGCTTTCAGCGTTCCTTTTAGCGTTCCGTTATCAATACGAGAAATATCCACCAGCCCTTCGAGGAGAATTAAGCACAGACGCTCACCCTGGCTATCGAGATGCAGGATACGGTGTGCGGAAAATTGTTTAAGCTGTGCGTGGGGAAGAAAGCGATGGATCAATCGGTCAATCTGCGCGTGCGGTTTAAAACGCGTCAGTGTGTGGATTGGCATGGCAGCTTTGGGATTCATGATGGTGCCCGGCGTTTTTAAGTAATTATCGCAGAAGCTGTGAAACGCGCAATCACATGCTCACACTGCGACATAAAACAACTATACGAATGGTGAGCATTGTTTAATGAACCCTGGAATGAATCGCCAGGGGTCATAGTCGTAAGAAAGAAGTGCAGGGGGTTACTCAGAAACCATCCACATATCCGCTTCTTCAAACATCTCTTCCAGCATACGGTTGAGTTTCTCGCGATCGCTTTTGCTGGCATCGCTGTTCAAACCGTTCGCCTGCATAGGTTTCACTTTCACCACTGCCTCCGGGAAGATCCGGTGCACGCGTTTTGTTAATTCATTCAGGATGATGTCACTGGCGCCCGGTAAACCTGCAACGTTGCGCTTGTCATAAACGAGTTCAACAAACATAACTGCCTCATGATAACTGTTTTTATATACAGCATCTTCGCGGTTACGCCCTTAAGAGTCAAGCAGTCCGGATGTTCAGGCATAAAAAAACCAACCGTAAAAGGTTGGTTTTTTTTACTATTTTGGTCGGCACGGAGAGATTTGAACTCTCGACCCTCGCCACCCCATGACGATGCGCTACCAGGCTGCGCTACGTGCCGACGTATGAAAAAGATACTACCTGTTTGCATTCTGAATGCAAGAGTGTACCACGCTAACTGATTTAAAATTAATCAGTTAGCGATAAACCGTTTCTCGTCAGTGAGCACCTGTAGCAACAGGCTCAGCTGCGGTTTTTGGTCGTGAATCTTCTCACCCTGCAGGTTATACGTCTGGTAATTGCCGTTGCTGTTGAGCACCAGCGTCAGTGCTGGCGTAGTCACTGCCAGGGTGTTGTTGCTGGCTGCCGTCACCCAGTTATGGCGACGCGTGGCGCTGAACAGATCCTGACCCTGAGAATACTCATTCGCCGGTGTGCTGACGTGCAGCAGACGTTGCATCAGCGTGGTCATCACATCTTTGTGATCTGTCAGCATATTGATGCGCTGCGCCGGTGTGCCCGGCCAGTGTACGACCAGCGGAACGTGCAGGTTAGGGCGCGACCAGTTCATGTCCGTCGCTTCATCGCCCAGCGGCACGCCGTGGCCCGCAGTGATAATCACCACGGTATTATCCAGCTTGCCGGATTCGCGCAGGGCGTTAATCACGCGCGCAATCTGATCATCGACATTGCCGGCCGCGCGGCTGTAGCGGCGGACAAAGCCTTTTTGATTGCTGTCATCAAGGTTAGTGCCGTTGAAGGCCACCCATGAGAACCAGCGATTATCTTCTTGCGCGTAACGATTGAGCCAGTTTACCCACTGACCGGCAGTCTGTTCGTCAGTCTGATTTTGCGCAGGCGGCAGTGAGAAATCAGACAGCAGTGCCTGGCGATAGAGCGGGCTGCTGAAACCGTCAGAGGAGAACAGTCCCAGCTGGTAACCCTGTTGGTTCAGGGAGGTAATCAGCGCCGCAGGCGTTCGGGCGGAAAGCACGCCGTCCATATAGCCGGCGGAGATGCCGTAGAACAGACCAAAAATACCGGCGTCGGTGCTATTTCCCGAGCTCATATGCTGGGTGAAGTTGATGTTCTGCTCGGCAAACTGTGCAAGCGCAGGCATCTGCTTCTCGTAACGGGAGTAGTTCAGACCGTCGACGGTAATAAGCAGAACGTTCTGGCCCTGACCCATATCGCGATAACGCAACTCGCTCAGCGGATACTGGACCGACACGGCTTCCGGATTACCTTGTTCCACCAGACGGCGCTGATATTCCTGCGCATCCAGCAGGCCGTGTTTCTCCAGGAAGCGGCGTGCCGTCATCGGATAAGAGAGCGGCAGGTTGGCGCGCTGCATAGTAATCGGGCGATAGAAGTTCGCATCCGCCCAGATGTACATAATATGGGAGCTGATAAACGCGACGAAAAACAGCGCCGCAACGGGCTGGGCATAGTGGCGACGGCGGGTGAGGCTTCGCAGTTTTTGCCAGCTCCAGGTGGCAAACAGCATCTCAATCAGCAGGATAATCGGCACGCTGATAAACATCAGCTGCCAGTCACGCGCGGTTTCGTTCTGGTCGGGATTGATCACCAGTTCCCAGACGATGGGATTGAGATGGAGGTGAAAACGGGTGAAAACTTCGCTGTCGATCAGCAGCAGGGTCATGCCGACAGTGGCGAGAATTGCGGATAAAAACCGCATCAGCCTCTGCGACATCACGATAAACGTCAGAGGGAACAGAATCAGCAGATAAGTGGCGAAGACCAAAAAGCTAAAGTGCCCGACAACGCTTATCCAGGAGTAAATGCGCCCGGTTAAGGTCGTCGGCCAGTCGGCCACTAACAGATAACGGCTGCCGAGTACCATGGCCAACAGAATGTTGAACAAGGCAAACCAGTGCCCCCAGCTAACCATCTGGGAGACTTTTTCACGGTAGCGCTGACGATTCGTCACCATAGACTGTCGTTCGTTTCCCTTAATGCGCCTGGTCGTCGCTGACGGAGGACTGCAACGCGTGGGCGAATGATTTTGCGATCGCCTGACGTTGGGCCGGAGCAACGCTGGTATTGATAAGGTTGGTGACCATATTTCCCAGAACCATCAGGGAGAGATCGGTCGGCGTTTTATGTTTTTCAAGTACGTTGACCAGCTCACTGAGCAGTTGTTCAACGTGTTCATCACTATAGCGGGAATGTTGTGGCATAAATCGAAATCAGTTTGTTGATGAGAGGGCAACATATTACCGTAGCAACAGCTTTTTTTCCCCTTTTTTATCTTCTATTGCACACATGCGTGGGTGGTGGTTGAATACCGCCCGGTCTTAAAGGAGAGTTTATCATGAGTCTGGATATCAACCAGATTGCCTTGCACCAGCTTATCAAGCGTGATGAGCAAACCCTGGAGCTGGTGCTTCGCGATTCGTTACTGGAACCATCGCCTACCGTTACGGAAATGATGGCGGAGCTACACCGCGTCTACAGCGCTAAAAATAAAGCCTATGGCATGTTCAACGACGAGAGTGAGCTGGCCGAAAGCCTGCGTCTGCAACGCCAGGGCGAAGAGGATTTTCTGGCGTTTAGCCGCGCGGCAACCGGGCGTCTGCGTGACGAGCTGGCAAAATATCCGTTTGCTGACGGCGGTATCGTACTGTTTTGTCAGTACCGCTATCTCGCCGTGGAGTACCTGCTGGTCACGGTGCTCAGCAATCTGAGCAGCATGCGCGTTAACGAGCAGATGGATATCAGCTCCACACATTATCTGGATATCAACCACGCCGATATCGTGGCGCGAATCGATCTGACCGAATGGGAAACCAACCCGGAATCGACGCGATATCTGACGTTCCTGAAAGGGCGCGTGGGCCGTAAAGTCGCCGATTTCTTCATGGACTTCCTCGGCGCCAGCGAAGGTCTGAACGCGAAAGCGCAGAACAAAGGGCTGCTGCAGGCCGTAGATGATTTCACCGCAGAAGCGCAGCTCGATAAATCCGAGCGTCAGAACGTGCGTCAGCAGGTTTACAGCTACTGCAACGAACAGCTGCAGGCGGGCGAAGAGATTGAGCTGGAGTCGCTGTCGAAAGAGCTTTCTGGCGTTAGCGAGGTCAGCTTCCACGAGTTTACGGCGGATAAAGGCTACGAGCTGGAAGAGAGCTTCCCGGCGGATCGCAGCACCCTGCGTCAGCTCACCAAATTTGCCGGTAGCGGCGGCGGGTTAACGGTGAACTTCGATGCCATGCTGCTGGGCGAGCGCATTTTCTGGGACCCGGCGACGGACACCTTAACCATCAAAGGTACACCGCCGAACCTGCGCGATCAGCTGCAACGCCGTACGTCTGGCGGTAAATAACAGCCATAAAAAAACCCCGCAATGCGGGGTTTTTCTCAACTTGTTGGCGATTAAGCGCGAACGAAGTCGACGTGAGACAGTTTTGGCTTGAACGGGTGACGCTGAACAGCCTGAACTTTCACTTTTTCTTCTTTGCCATCGATAACGATAGTCAGAACTTCGGTGTAGAAACCTTCTTTAGTCTGCTGGTTCCAGACTTTGTCCTGGTCCATCTCGATTGCTACTGGAGCAGCATCGCCACCATAGATGATAGCCGGGAATTTGTTAGCTGCGCGCAGGCGGCGGCTCGCACCCTTACCCTGCACAGAACGTACTTCTGCATTGATAGTAAACATTGATTTCTCTCTGTAAATAAGTCCTGCTACAGGCGACCCAGCAGCAGGTGAGTGTTCTGCCTCACGGATGTGAAGCGGGCGGCATTTTATACTCAAACGCCCGTCACATCAATCAAAAGTGCCCTTAACCGCGCAATTCATTGGCCCGACGGAAACGCCCTTCGTAATCGAAGACCTTCTCGCGCACCTGCCAGAACTGGCCTTTTTTGCGCGCGACGACAAAATCCGGATGGCGCAACAATACCTGCTGATGGACGATGTCGGCGACCGTTATCCAGCGCAATGGCACACCTGGCGTGCGGGTATGCGGGCGAATAAACAGCTGTTCAAAAGCCGTGCGCTGGGCGGGCGTATGCAGACGAAAACGCTCGCTGACGTCCGCCCCGTCCTCATCGTAATAGGTGATTTTCAGCCATTCGCCTTTCTCGTCGGCGCCGGGTTGCAGCGCCATGCCCGAGCAGCGTAGCACCAACGCGTCTTTCAGCTTCAGCGCGGCTTTCAGCATGTCATCGGGATCGACCAGCACCGTGTCACAGTCGCGACAGCGCCGCGCGGCAATATCATTTTCGGCGTTACACTGCGGGCAGTTTTTAAAGCGAAAACGGTAATCGCACTGCTCGCGATGACCGTCATCATCCTCAAACCAGCCCTGGCAGCGGCGGCCAAAATGCTCGATCAAGGTTCCATCGGCAGTGGTTTTTCCCCAGAAGGTATTGGCGAAACCGCAGCCCGGACAGAAAACCTGCACCGGGACGTTCCCGCTTTTGCCCTTTGGCGTACCCACTTCCGGTGAATAGAGATCGTGCGGGTTCCCGGCGTAATCGAGAATCAGACAGTCGGTCTTGCCGGGAGACAGCCGCAGCCCACGGCCGACAATCTGCTGATAGAGGCTGACGGATTCGGTCGGGCGCAAAATGGCAATCAGATCCACGTGCGGGGCGTCAAACCCGGTGGTCAGCACCGAGACATTCACCAGATAGCGGAACTGCTGTGCTTTAAAGGCGTCAATCAGCGTGTCGCGCTCGGGCCCTGGCGTTTCCCCGGTGATCAGCGCCGCGTCGTCGGCCGGAAGCAGGCCGGTTATCTCTCTGGCGTGCTCGACGGTGGCCGCGAAAATCATCACCCCTTTGCGCGTCTGGGCGAACTCTTCGATCTGGCTGATAATATGCGGGGTGATGCGCTGCTGTTTTTTCAGCTCCTGGTTCATATCTGCTTCGCTAAACAGCCCGTTACTCTGGGCCTGCAAACGGCTGAAATCATACTGCACGACCGGCATGTCCAGCCGCTCGGGTGGTGTCAGATAACGGTGCTTAATCATGTAGCGCAGGGGCAGCTCATAGATGCAATCGCGAAACAGGGCTTTTTCGTCGCCACGCACCATGCCGTGATAATGGAACTGATAGATCCAGCCTTTGCCGAGGCGGAAGGGCGTAGCGGTCAGCCCCAGCAGGCGAACCTGCGGGTTTACTGTTTTCAGATGATTAAGGATTTGCTGATACTGGCTCTCATCGTCATCGCTGATCCGATGACACTCGTCGACAATCAATAGTGAGAATTCACTGCGAAAATGCGCCAGGTTTCGTGCGACCGACTGCACGCTGCCAAACACCACTTTGCCGTGGCTCTCTTTGCGTTTCAGCCCGGCGGCGAAGATATCTGCCTCAAGACCCAGAGCACAGTATTTGGCATGGTTTTGCGCTACCAGCTCTTTGACGTGGGCCAGCACCAGCACCCGGCCACGCGCCAGCCGTGCCAGTTCGGCAATTACCAGGCTTTTGCCCGCTCCGGTGGGCAGGACGATGGCGGCAGGTTCAGTGTGCTTGCGAAACCAGGCGAGGGTGGCGTCAACGGCTTCTTGCTGATAGGGGCGAAGTGTAAAAGTCATGAGCTCTCGATTTTGTTATCACGCACATAGTATGCCACGAAACTTTTTCCCTTGAGTGGCGCAACCAGACCGCTATACTGGACCGTTCTTGACTGCTTCTTTTTCGGACATGTTGTCCGACTTCCAGCACCATAAAGGCTATAAGATTTCATGCGACTTGATAAGTTTATCGCTCAGCAACTCGGCGTAAGCCGCGCTATTGCCGGGCGTGAAATTCGCGCCAGCCGCGTTACCGTGGATGGCGATATTGTGAAAGAGAGCGCTTTCAAACTCCAGCCAGAACATGAGGTGGAGTACGACGGCAACACGCTGACCCAGCAGAATGGCCCGCGCTATTTCATGCTCAACAAGCCGGAAGGGTACGTGTGCTCGACGGATGACCCGGATCACCCGACGGTGCTCTATTTCCTGGATGAACCTGTCGCGCACAAGCTGCATGCGGCGGGGCGTCTGGATATTGATACCACCGGTCTGGTGCTGATGACCGACGACGGCCAGTGGTCGCACCGCATTACGTCTCCGCGTCATCACTGCGAAAAAACCTATCTGGTTACGCTCGAATCACCGGTGTCTGACGATACCGCCGAGCAGTTTACCAAAGGCGTGCAGCTGCATAATGAAAAAGATCTGACCAAACCCGCGCAGCTGGACGTGATCACCCCGACCGAAGTGCGTCTGACCATCAGCGAAGGCCGTTACCATCAGGTGAAGCGTATGTTCGCCGCGGTCGGCAACCGTGTGGTTGGGCTGCACCGCGAACGTATTGGTGAAATCGCCCTCGATCCCGAGCTTGAACCCGGTGAATACCGCCCGTTGACGGAAGAAGAGATTGCCAGCGTTGGCATGACTTCCCGCTAATTTCAGGAGCACACTGTGACCACCAGGCCACACTCGTCAATTAGCATCGTATTTATTCTTGGCCTGCTGGCCATGCTGATGCCGCTGTCGATCGATATGTACCTGCCCGCACTGCCGGTGATTTCCGCGCAGTTTGGCGTTCCGGCAGGCAGCGCGCAAATGACGCTCAGTACCTATATCCTCGGTTTCGCCGTCGGTCAGTTATTGTACGGCCCGATGGCAGACAGCATTGGCCGTAAGCCGGTGATCCTCGGGGGAACGCTGGTGTTTGCTGGGGCGGCGGTGGCCTGTGCGCTGGCGCAGACCATCGATCATCTGATAATCATGCGATTCTTCCACGGCCTGGCGGCTGCGGCGGCGAGCGTGGTGATTAACGCCCTGATGCGCGATATCTATCCGAAAGAAGAGTTCTCGCGCATGATGTCCTTCGTCATGCTGGTCACTACCATCGCGCCACTACTGGCGCCGATGATCGGTGGCGCGGTGCTGGTGTGGTTTAGCTGGCACGCCATCTTCTGGATCCTGGCGATCGCAGCGCTGCTGGCGTCGGCGATGATCTTCTTCTTTATCGACGAAACCTTGCCGGTGGAACGTCGGCAGAAGTTTCATATTCGCACCACCATCGGCAACTTCGCCTCACTGTTTCGCCATAAACGTGTGCTGAGCTATATGCTGGCGAGCGGTTTCAGCTTTGCGGGGATGTTCTCATTCCTGAGCGCCGGGCCGTTTGTTTACATCGAGATCAACCACGTTTCGCCGCAGCATTTTGGCTACTACTTCGCCCTGAACATCGTGTTCCTGTTTGTGATGACCATCATTAACAGCCGCTTTGTTCGCCGGGCAGGGGCGCTGAATATGTTCCGCGCCGGGCTGTGGATCCAGTTTGTGATGGCTGTCTGGATGGTGCTCAGCGCCTTCTTTGGCGTCGGTTTCTGGGCGCTGGTTGTCGGCGTGGCGGCGTTTGTCGGCTGCGTGTCAATGGTGTCATCCAATGCGATGGCCGTTATCCTTGATGAGTTTCCGCATATGGCGGGGACGGCCTCATCGCTGGCGGGAACCTTCCGCTTCGGGATTGGTGCGATTGTCGGGGCGCTGCTCTCCATGGCGACCTTTAACACCGCCTGGCCGATGATTTGGTCAATCGCTTTTTGCGCGACCTGCTCCATTCTCTTCTATCTCTACGCCAGTCGGCCGCGAAAAACGGCAAGCTGATAACAGAAAAGGGGCCAATGCGGCCCCTTTTTTTGATACGCGTCAACCAAACCTGCGTTTGTTTACCCCTTGTTTGTTTCTTTTATGTAAAATCTATTTATGTAAAAAGTCACATCGTTGTAGTTAAAAAGGTTGAGTTAGATCGCAGAAACGGGTACATATACCGCCAAAGCGAGCCTGTAACTCACTAAATAATGCCCTGAAAAATGAGACGCTAAAGCCCGTAACATACGGCTGTGAACGGTTTTTCAGGAAAATAACGGCAGGTTAGCAACGATGTGTTACTATAAATGTAAATAAATTGTGAAGGCTTTTTTGGCTTCCGGGGAAAGAACGTGAATACATTACAACTCTCCATAGTCCATCGCTTGCCCCAGAGCTATCGCTGGTCGGCGGGTTTTGCAGGTTCGAAAGTTGAACCGATTCCGCAAAGTGGAAAAGAGGGCGATAACTGTCTGGTGGCGCTGAAATTGCTCAGCCCGGACGATGAAAACGCATGGCCGGTGATGGAGCGTTTGAGCCAGGCACTGACCGATATCGAAGTCGTCAGCTCCGTGCTGGAGTGTGAAGGCGAACCCTGCCTGTTTGTGAACAGCCAGGATGAATTTGCGGCGACCTGCCGCCTGAAAAACTTTGGCGTCGCGATCGCCGAGCCGTTCTCCGGCCAGCATCCTTTCTGAGCGTCAGCGCAGCGCTAACAGCTGACGCGTGTAGTCATGCGTCGGCGCGGCAAACACGCGCTGACAATCCCCTTGCTCGACCACCTCTCCCTGTCGCAGCACTATCACCTGATGGCATAACGCCCGCACCACCTGCAGATCGTGGCTGATAAAAATATAGGCCAGGCGATGCTTTTCCTGGAGTCCCTTCAATAGCGCCAGAATCTGCGCCTGCACGGTGCGGTCCAGGGACGATGTCGGCTCATCCAGAATGATCAGTTCCGGTTTCAGGATCAGGGCTCTTGAGATGGCGATGCGCTGGCGTTGACCACCGGAAAAAGCCGCCGGGTAGCGATAGCGCGTTTCCGGATCCAGCCCCACCTCCTGCATCACCCGAATCACTTCCTCTTCCCGCTGGCGGGCGCTCAGCGCAGGCTGATGAACGCGCAACCCCTCCTCGATGATTTGCAGTACGTTCAGCCGCGGATTGAGAGACGAGTTCGGGTCCTGAAACACCACCTGCATCCGTGGGCGAACGGGCAGCATCTGGCGACGGTTCCAGCTGTGAAGCGGTTTGCCATCGAACAGAATCGTCCCCTGAGAATTGATCAGGCGTAACAGCGCCAGACCGGTGGTGCTTTTTCCCGAACCCGATTCCCCCACCAGCCCCAGCGTTTCGCCTGGGCGCAGAGAAAAGCTGACGTTCTTCAGCACCGTATTCTCCGCCACCACGCGGCGGAAAATGCCTTTACGCACCGGGAACGCGACGGCCAGGTTTTCGACGTTCAGCAGCGGTTTGCTGCCCGCGGTCAGCGGGACGGGATCGCCCGACGGCTCGCTGTCGAGCAAACGCTGGGTGTAAGGGTGCTGCGGCGCGTGGAACAGGGCGGTCGCCGTGTTCTGCTCCACACAGCGACCGTTTTGCATCACCGCCACGTTATCCGCGAGTTTCTTCACGATGCTGAGGTTATGAGTGATAAACAGCAGGCTCATATTCAGCTCTTCGCGCAGCTCGCGCAAAAGCTGCAGGATTTGCGCCTGCACGGTGACATCCAGCGCAGTCGTCGGCTCATCGGCAATCAGCAGCTCCGGGCGCGTCAGCAGCGCCATCGCAATCATCACGCGCTGGCGCTCACCGCCCGACAGCTGATGGGGGAAATCGGTCAGGCGTCTGGCGGCGTTGCGGATCCCGGTACGCTCAAGGCAGTCCAGAATCTCGCCGCGTGCGGCCTCTTTGCGCATTCCCCGGTGCAGGGATAGCACCTCGTAGAGCTGTTTTTCCAGAGTATGCAGCGGATTGAGGGAGACCATCGGCTCCTGGAAAATCATCGCGATTTTGTTTCCGCGCACGCCGCGAAGAGTGTGTTCATCGGCGTGAAGCAGTGACTGGCCGTGAAACAGAATATCGCCCTGCGGATAGACCACCGGCGGAGAGGGGAGCAGGCGCAGAACAGACAGCGCCGAGACGCTTTTGCCAGAGCCGGATTCGCCCACCAGCGCCAGCGTCTCTCCTGCCTGGATTTGCAGGGATAAATCGCTCACCACTTCGCGCGTTTCACCTTGCTGAGTGAACGCGATGGAGAGATTTTCGATGCTAAGCAGAGGCTGCGTCATCTTATACCGCCTTATTAGGATCAAAGGCATCGCGGACCGCTTCGCCAATAAAAATCAGTAACGAGAGCAGTATGGCCACCGACAGAAACGCCGTAATGCCAAGCCAGGGCGCCTGGAGATTGTTTTTCCCCTGCAGCAACAGCTCGCCCAGTGACGGTGAGCCAAGCGGCAAGCCGAAACCGAGAAAATCAAGAGAGGTGAGGGTGGTGATCGAACTGCACAGAATAAAGGGCAGGAAGGTCAGGGTCGCGACCACCGCGTTGGGCAGCATGTGGCGGAAAATGATGCTGCGATCGCTCACCCCCAGCGCCTGCGCCGCACGAATGTAATCAAAGTTACGGGTGCGCAAAAACTCGGCGCGCACCACGCCCACCAGCGCCATCCAGCCAAACAGCACAGTGATACCGAGCAGCCACCAGAAGTTGGGCTGTAACACGCTCGAGAGCAAAATAATCAAAAACAGCGTCGGCATGCCCGACCAGACCTCGATAAAACGCTGGCCCCAGAGATCGATTTTACCGCCGTAATAACCCTGTACCGCGCCCGCGACAACTCCTATTACGCTCGAAAACAGCGTCAGCATCAGGCCGAAGAGAATAGATATCCGCGTGCCGTAAAGGATGCGTGCCAGCACATCGCCGCCGTTGGCATCCGTCCCCAGCCAGTTTTGCGCGGAGGGCGCAGAAGGGAAGGGAGTAGAGGTGGAGAAGTTGATACTGTTCGCGCCAAAGCGAATGGGCGCCCACAACACCCAGCCGTGGTTGTCGAGCTGATCGCGCAGCCACGGGTCCTGATAGTCAGCCGGTGTGGCAAAGGGCCCGCCAAAATCACTTTCGCTGTAGTTGGTGAGTACCGGCGTGTACCAGCGATCGTTGAAATGCACCAGCAGCGGTTTGTCGTTGGCAATCAGCTCTGAACAGAGGCTCAGGATAAACAGGATGGCGAAGATCCACAGCGACCAGTAGCCGCGACGATTGTGGCGAAAACGTGCCCAGCGGGCCTGGTTGACGGGGCTTAAATGCGGCATCAGCGGCCCTCAAAATCAATACGAGGATCGACCAGCGTATAGCTGATATCGCTGACAATATTCAGCAGCAGGCCAATCAGGGTGAAAATGTAGAGTGTGCCAAACATCACGGGATAGTCGCGCGACACGGTGGCTTCGTAGCCGAGCAGGCCGAGGCCATTGAGGGAGAACATCACCTCAATCAGCAGCGAGCCGGTGAAAAACATGCTGATAAAAGTGGCCGGGAAGCCGGCGATGACCAGCAGCATGGCGTTGCGGAACACATGTTTCCACATGATCTGTTTTTCGCTCACCCCTTTAGCCCGCGCGGTGACCACGTATTGTTTGCGGATCTCATCCAGAAAGGCGTTTTTGGTCAGCATCGTCAGGGCGGCAAATCCGCCAATCACCGTCGCCAGCACCGGCAGGGTGATATGCCAGAGATAATCGGTTATTTTCTGATACCAGGGCAGCGAGCTGAAATCAGCTGACACAAGTCCACGCAGGGGGAAGAGGTCGAAATAGCTGCCGCCGGCGAAAAAGACAATCAACAGCACGGCGAACAGAAATGCCGGGATCGCGTACCCGATAATGATGAAGGTGCTGCTCCAGATATCGAAACGGCTGCCGTTGTGCACCGCTTTGCGGATCCCAAGCGGAATCGACACCAGGTAGATAATCAGCGTCCCCCACAATCCGAGGGTGATCGACACCGGCAGGCTGTCTTTAATAAGCTGGATCACCGAGGCGCTGCGGAACAGGCTGTCGCCGAAATCGAAGCGGATATAGTCCCAGAGCATTTTGAAATAGCGCTCGTGAATGGGTTTGTCGAAACCGTAGCGGTGAGTGATCTCTGCGATCACCTCAGGATCTAATCCGCGCCCCCCGCGATAATGGCTTTCACTGATATTTCCGGTGCCGGTTTGTGCGTGGCTGGCGCGCAGGCCTTCGCCTCCGCCGCCCGGTAAGCCGCTGCTGTTGCCAAACTCAATGGCGGCAATGGCCTGATCGACCGGGCCGCCCGGCGCAATCTGCACAATGAAAAAGTTAATGGTGATAATCGCCCACAGGGTGGGGATTATCAGCAGTAAACGGCGAATCAGGTAAGCACCCATATGTATTCCTTAACGCCGTTCAGCGGGCAGTTTGGCGGCTTTATTGACGTCATACCACCAGTTATCTAGCCCCAGAGAATAGATCGGGCGAATGGATGGCTGAGAGAATTTGTCCCAGTAGGCCAGTCGATCTTCCCCCATAAACCACATCGGCAGCATGTAGTAGTTCCAGGTCAGGACGCGATCGAGCGCGCGGCCCAGAGGGACCAGCTTCGACTTATCGCCCTGCGCGGCAATGATTTGGTTTATCAGGTTGTCGATGACCGGGCTTTTAACGCCCGGTGCGTTGTAGGTCGAGTTGATGTATTCCGACGCCCACGAGATGCGCAGATTGGTGTTTGGCCACGGCTGTGCCTGCCAGACGCGCGGCATCATGTCGTAATCGCGGTTGCGCATTCGGTTGGTGATTTGCGCGTTATCGACCTGACGAATCTCCACGGTGACGCCCAAACGCTCCAGATTGTGCTGGAACGGCAATACCCACTGATTATTACCGGCGGAGGAGAGCAGCAGCTCAAAGCTGAGGGGTTTACCGGTCTGGGTATTCACCCGTTTCTGATTTTTAAGCACCCAGCCCGCATCGTCGAGCAGTTTGCTGGCTTTCAGCAAGTTGTCACGGTCGTAGCCATCCCCTTTTGAGGTTGGTGGCTCAAAGATGCTGGTGAAAACTTCCGGCGGCACTTCAGCTTTCAGCGGCGCAAGCAAGGTCAGCTCGGCGGCATCGGGATACTGGCGGGCTGCGTATTCCGTATTCTGGAAATAGCTGTTGGTGCGGCTGTAAGCCCCGTAAAACAGCGCCTTGTTCATCCATTCAAAGTCAAACGCCAGCGTGATTGCCTGACGCACGCGCCGGTCGGCAAAGACCGGACGCTGAATATTGAATGCCAGCCAGCGCGTGTCCTGCGCGGATTCATTTTTTTGCTCGTCTTTGACGATGAAATGGTTAGAAAAATTCTTGCCTATATAGCGCGTCGCCCAGTTTTTCGGGCTGACTTCTGCACGCAGGTCAAACGCCCCGGCCTTGAAGGCTTCGAAGGCGACATTATCGTCCAGATAGTAGTCGTAGCGAATCGTATCGAAATTCCAGCGCCCCCGGTTGACCGGCAAATTAGCCGCCCAGTAGTCTTTGACGCGGGAATAGACCAGATATTGCCCCATCTTCCAGTGGGTGATGCGGTAAGGGCCACCCGCCAGCGGAGGCGTGGCGATCGGGTCGCTCAGCTTATGATTTTTCCAGAACGATTCAGGCATTACCGGGAGTGAGAAAAGACTCAGCATGCTCTCTTTACCCGGCTCTGCCAGCTCGATGCGCACGGTCAGCGGGGCGATGGCTTTTACGGTCGCCCCCTTGAATACCAGGCGGAACTGCGGCACCCCTTCGGTCATAAACTTATGGAAGGTGAAGGCCACATCGCTGGCTTTTACCGGGGAACCGTCGTGAAAACGGGCGCGCGGGTTGAGGGTGACTTCCGCCCAGGAAAAATCATCCGCGTAGCGCGCGGAATCGGCGATCAGCGGGTAGTAACTGCCTGGCTCATCATCTGAAGTGACAAACAGCGTGTCATACAGGGCATCGGTGCGTTCGGCGGCGACACCGCGCAGGGCGAAACGGTTAAAGTTATCAAACGTCCCGAGGGCGGAGAGGGTGAGGGTTCCGCCTTTAGGAGCCGCAGGATTGACGTAATCGAAGTGGGTAAAGTTCGCTTCATACTTCGGCTCGCCGAGCACGGCGAACGCGTAGCTCTCTTTAATACTCTGCGCCTGGCACGTCACGCTGAATAACGCCATTAACAGCAAAACAAAGCGCATAGTCATTGGCAGCGTATCCCTCTTTTATTCTGGCTCACCCATAGTGAGGCGTCTGATGTAGCTGAATCATAAGTGACGAAACGGTCATTGTGAAATTATTCACTGTCCTTGACGAAATCGGGCTGCCATTTCAGGAATTGTGCCAGCGGCATTGGGCGGCTGATCCAGTAGCCCTGAAGGTAGTTTACCCCATGCTGGCGCAGCCAGGCGGCCTGCTCCGGCGTTTCGACACCTTCAGCAACGGTGACCATGTTCAGCCGTCGGGCGAGCGTCAGCACGGCATCCAGCACCGGAGACGTGACCGTTTCCGTACCAATAGCGTTCACAAAACCGCGATCGATTTTCAGGTAATCCATCGTGAACCGCTCCAGATAAATCAGCGCACTGTGGCCAGTACCAAAATCATCTATCGCGATTTCAAAGCCTTCATGATGCAACCATTCGAATAACGGGGCCGCTTCGAGCTGATTAATCATGTCGCGTTCGGTAATTTCCAGAACCACCTGGAAGTGGTCTGGCGGCAGCGACGCCGCGAAGTTGCGCATGTCATCTTTAAAACTGTCCGAATGCAGATGGCCCGGTGCGATGTTAATGCCCAGCTTGGCGCCCGGCGGCAGCACGGTTTGCAGCAGCGCCGCGTCGCGGATGATCAGATCGAAAAGGTGCAGCGTCAGCGGGACAATCAGCCTTTGCGCTTCAGCGAAATTGATAAAGGCATCCGGCGGTATTTCACCCATCGTCGGGTGTTTCCAGCGCATCAGCACTTCGCAGCCCTGCATCTTCAGCTCTTTTGTATCAACAACCGGCTGATACACCACATAGAACTGACCGTGCTTGATAGCTGAAAGGATCTCTTTCCCGGGATGCAAACGGATGGTGAGAATATAAAAAGAGAGGGTTCCCGCCGCAATACCGCATATCAGGCCGAAGAGCAGGGCGAACAGAATTTCATAGGGCGTCCACTTTTGCGCATACACCTTGATGGTGAGCGGAACCGTTTTCAGCATAGCGGTGCGGATAGCGGTTTCATGCATATCCTGAACGTTCAGCAGATGGTTCGAGAAGGTGGATAACGCCTTATTGCCAATCATCACCGCAATACCGGCAAACTCATCCTGACGTGAGGTATAGAGCAAATAGGGCGTTAAATTGATGTTGATTGACGTAAATACCCCGTCGCCTTTGACCAGCGGGTTCTGATACCAGATGGCGATAGCGGGTTTGTCTGGCAGCATTGGCGTGCCGGGCAGCAGGGCCATATCAACGGATTTGGTGGTATCCAGATCGGGTATCAGCTCCTTCATCGGGACACGCATTGGCCCGGTGGCGGAAGAACAAAATGCGATGTTATCGCGGACCAGTAAAAATGCGCGCACGTTAACGCTAAAGGCGGCGCGGGACGTTAGCTCCGCACTCACATCCTGGCAACTGCTCAGCGTGAAGGGTTGGAGGGTATCAATCGAGGTTTTCAGCTCAGAGAAATAGCTCTCCATGTAGACCCGAAGGTCAACGATCAGGGTATCGAATTTCGCTTCCCGCTTATGATAGCTCAGAAAAAACTGCAACATTCCGCAGAGAAGGGCAACGATAATGCCCGCGAGGATGCTGCCTGTCAGAACTTTGCGGCTGGTGGAAAAGAAACGAGTGAGCATAAACGTCATTGTTCCTGGATCGTCGTGATTCCGGCAGGACGACTAATCTTACTTATTTACAAGACTATAGCCTGGTTTTTTGCAACCAGTCATCTGTGAAGGCAGAGCGCACGGGGTTAAACGGGCAAAAAAAAACACTGCCGAAGCAGTGCTTATTTTTTATTGTGTTGCCAGCCAAGGGATAACCAACAACACAACAGATTAACTGCGACTCAGTACACGGCGCGCTTCGTTGTAGCGCTTCTTCCAGTAGGGCTCATTCATGCTTGAAATCGTGACACCGCTGCTGGTGGAGGCATGAACAAACTGGTCGTTGCCGATGTAGATACCCACGTGTCGGCCCGTAGAACCTGCACGGAACAGAACCAAATCACCGGTACGCAATTTTGTACGCGAGATGGATTTACCCATTTCCTGCTGTTCGTAAGTCGAACGAGGCAGATCTAAGCCAAACTGCTCGCGGAATGTACGCTGTACAAAACCGGAACAATCGATACCTTTTTTGGTGCTGCCGCCAAGACGATAGCGCACACCTTTCCAGTCAGCATACTGGTCCATAATGCGGGACTTCACGTCCAGATTACGTACCATATTCTCAAATTCATCCTGAGAGGCTTGCAGTGACGAGGCATCTTCCATGCCCACAACACGCGTCTCAGGATGCATATTCTTCGCGGTGTTTGTCGAACTACATGCAGACAGCAGTACCGCAACTGCTATTGCCGGGATTCCCCGCAAGATATATCTCAAAATCGGTTGAGATTTGACCATTTTGATTATTTTCCCTTGAAGTCCTTAACGATAAATATCGTTATAAAAATGCCAAACGTGACGAGACTAAATACCTGCGCACAATGAGACAATTCTTTATGGTCAAATCTGTGCTCTAACGCACAAACTTATTCACCCTGAGAATAATTATCTCTGTGAGGCAAAACGAGTTCGAGATTACCCGATCGCCTTAGTCAATGCGAGCAAAAATATCCGATTTTTTATAAGAAATTGTGATAGAGAAAGTGATTAACCGGGATTGCTTAAAATAGCGGCAGTTTAGGTTAAAACTCACGCAACGCATTCATTTAGCTGATGAATGATATTACGAGAAGATGACAAAATAGGGCGGCGGTGGCGGGAAAAACATCAGGGATCGAAAATGATCCCTGATGGATGATGTTAATTTAGGTTGGTTATTTGTTTTCTGTTTGTTGCATTTTGCCCGGAAGATAGCGATCAAATAGCGCAATCAGACGGTCGCTGAGTGGTGTCATTAAGACCCACGGTACACCAATCAGCACAGCAGAAAGTGAACCCACGACAATATCCGTTAGCCAGTGAGCGCCGATCATTACGCGCGGGAAGGCAAAAACCACAACAATAATCAGGGCAACCGCAAAGGCTTTTTTGCCAAAATAGCGCAGCATGAAAGAGGCAAAAATAAGCAGCATCATTCCGTGATCGCCCGGGAAACTGTCTTTCGATGCGTCTTTGGTCGAGATATTCAGTAATTCACTCACCCGATGAATATTTGGGAAGAAGAGTGAAGGGCTGGAGCGCTTGACCGGCATCAGACCTTGCGCCAGCTGGTTAATCACCACGGCGGTGAGCAGCATCACCAGGCCAATCAGGATGATTCGGCGGCGTCCTGTCGTATCTTCTTTCAGCCAGAATGAGAGCATTAAGCAGCCCATAGCCAGCAGAGAACAGCCATCGAAGGCGCGATTGTTGGTGATTGCCACCAGCCACAGGATCACCTTGCTCTTCACCAGCTGTTCATTGAAGAAGTGGAAAATACCGGAATCCACCGGGAACCAGAAACCATGGTTCACTGGTAAATACCAGGATAAGAAGAGCGCCAGACCGGCGGCGTTAAGCAGTAATATCAGGGGGATTTTTTTAATCATCGTCATATGCATAGCAGTTAAGTCCCGGCAACGTTAGTGGCTCGAACTTAAACGAAGCTTCAACAAGCTGGCCTGAAGTGCGTTCCAGTCCGTATTAACCGCACTAATTAACTCTATTCGGCTGTCGGGCGGGGCGACATTTTGCGTTTCAATGAAAAAATCGGCACCCTGACGGTTAATGCGCACCAGCCCGTCCGGTGTGCGCATCACGCCTTTCACGCGATCCACCGGCGCGAGGCGTGCCCATTCCAGAATGCCTATGGTGTCAAAGCAGGTATCGGCATCAAAAATCCAGCCACAGGCCTGATAACCCTGCCCGCTGTTGAGGCTGCGACGCCAGCGCTGATGTTCAGGCAGGCTCAGGGCTGCCAGCCCTTTTTGCGCCACATGCGCGTGTGAGTGCGCGGCACTGGCAGGCAGTTCGGTCAAATTCCGACGTGGCAGGTCGAGCAGGGCATTATCAATTTTCCCCTGGGTGGCCAGCACGAACTGGCGATCGTGACCAAAATTCTGCCACCAGAAGTCAAAGGCATCACGGCTCTCCTGTGATGCGCGATCCTCTTTATTCGCCACAATGACATCGGCGGCAGCCAGCTGGTCACGGAAGTTTTCATTGCGTACCACTTTCTCGTCCAGTAGCTGGCGTGGGTCGAGGATACACAGCGTTGCACGCAGATCGATCCAGGGCTCATACACCGGAGCGGTAAGCAGATCGAGAATTTGTTTGGGATGGCCTAAACCGGTCGGCTCAATGATTAAGCGGTCCGGTTTGCCCTGACGCAGCAGGGTGTTGAGACCGACCTGCATCGGCAAGCCGTTGACGCAGCACATGCATCCGCCGGGGATCTCTTTGACCAGCGCGCCCGAGTCAGCCAGCAGCGCGCCGTCAATCCCAATCTCGCCGAATTCGTTAACCAGTATGGCCCATTTCTCCGCGGGATTTTTGTTAGCCAGCAGATGAAGGATTGAGGTGGTTTTACCGCTGCCGAGAAAGCCGGTTACCAGGTTAGTTTTGGTCACGTGAACTCCAGGAGATAATCTTCATGCACGAACAATGAATATTATCCTGGCGAAAAAAGAGAGTATTGGGAAGGGCAGGAGCGAACGGAGTGTCCCCCGTCCGCTTTAAGCGCATGATCGGTTAAATCATCACGGCGTCAATCACAGCCTGGCGCGCCCCGTGCTGAGCAATACGTTGATACGCCTGACGAATGGCCTCGACGAACTGCGGATGCTGGGGCAGATCGGTGCCAAAAATTTCACCCAGCGTCTGCAGGGCGCTGACGCGCTCCTCTTCGCTACTGGTTTCTACGAGTGCACGAATTTTATCGCTGAGAGGATCGCGAATATCAATGGCGTTGCCGTTGTCATCCACACCGCTGACGTAGCGCATCCAGCCCGCGATACCCAGCGCCAGCAGCGGCCAGGCGCTCTCACGTGCTAAATGAACGCGTACGCCCTCAAGCATACGTTGAGGCAATTTCTGGCTGCCATCCATCGCGATCTGCCAGGTGCGATGCTGCAGAGCAGGATTGGCAAAGCGGTCGATCAGGCTGTCGGCATATCCCGTGAGGTCAACGTCAGTAATCCGCAGAGTGGGTGCCTGTTCATCCAGCATCAGGCGGCGCGCGGCTTCTTGGAACGCGTCGTCCTCCATGCACTCATTAATGTGGGCGTAACCGGCAAGATAGCCGAGATACGCCAGGAACGAGTGGCTGCCGTTAAGCATACGCAGCTTCATCTGTTCCCAGGGTAAAACGTCCTGCACCATCTGCACGCCCGCCAGTTCCCACTCCGGACGACCGGCAACGAAGTTATCTTCCACCACCCACTGGATAAACGGCTCGCAGCTGATGGCGCAAGGGTCTTCCACGCCGAGTTCCTGGGTAATCTCGGCGAGAGATGCGTCGGTGGCGGCAGGAACAATGCGGTCAACCATGGTACCGGGGAAACTGACGTGCTCAGCAATCCAGGCGGCAAGCTCTGGCGAGCGTTTCTCCGCCATCCCCAGCACCGCGTTTTTCACGACATGACCGTTGTCGGGAATGTTGTCGCAGGAGAGCACGGTAAAGGGTGCCAGTCCGCGCGCGTGGCGACGGTATAAGGCTTCAACCAGAATCCCCGGCGCCGAGTGCGGCTCAGACGGATTTTCCAGATCGTGAACGATGCGCGCATTTTGCGTATCCAGTCGGCCCGTCGCCGGATCGATGCAATAGCCTTTTTCGGTGATGGTGAGCGACACAATCGCCACCTGCGGCTCGCAGAACTTTTCAATAATGGCTGCCAGCGAATCGAGTTTGGCATTGAGGCACTCATGCACCGCCCCGACGATAATCGGCTGATTACCCTCGGCCCCTTTCTCCAGCACCGTAAACAGATGATCCTGGGCGCGCAGCTGGCTCATCAGCGTATCGCCGCTGAACAGGCTAATTTCACAGATCCCCCAGTCGCCCCCTTTGGCGTTAAGCACGCGGTTTGTTAACAACGCCTGATGCGCGCGATGGAAGGCACCAAAACCGAAATGAACGATGCGGGAGCGCAGCTGCTGACGATCGAACTGCGGCAGTTGCACATGAGAAGGGAGCGCGGTGGAGGCAATTGTCTTCATGAAATACACACCTGATTAACCATTAATTAACAATGGCAGTGTAAAGTTATATGACAGCAAATTGAATTGGTAAGCCGTAAATATCCAGATTCTGTGAGTTCGATCAATCAATGCTGCCGCCTGTATTGACCGTCTGAAACAAACATGTATGGTAGTCGTCATTGCAACAATCATATTGGTATAACAACTTTAGAGGGTGAGGCAATGGAACAAACCTGGCGTTGGTACGGGCCGAATGATCCGGTTTCTCTTGATGATGTGCGTCAGGCTGGCGCAACGGGTGTTGTCACGGCACTGCACCATATTCCGAACGGTCAGGTCTGGCCGCTGGAAGAGATTAAAAAACGCCAGGCTGTGCTGGCGGAAAAAGGGCTGACCTGGTCAGTCGTTGAAAGTATCCCGGTGCACGAAGACATCAAAACCCATTCCGGCGAGTTTGACACCTGGATTGCCAACTATCAGCAAAGCATCCGCAATCTGGCGGCCTGCGGTATTGATACCGTGTGCTACAACTTTATGCCTATTCTGGACTGGACGCGTACCGACCTTGAGTACCAGATGCCAGACGGCTCTAAAGCCCTGCGTTTCGACCAGATTGCTTTTGCCGCTTTTGAGCTGCACATCCTCAAGCGTCCGGGCGCCGACGCGGACTATTCCGCCGAAGAGCAGCAGCAGGCGCTGAAATGGTTTAACGAGGCGACGGAAGCGGATATCGAGAAGCTGACCCGCAATATCATTGCCGGCCTGCCGGGTGCGGAAGAGGGTTACACGCTGGATCAGTTCCGCGCACGTCTGGCGGAATACGGCGACATCGACAAAAATCAGCTGCGCGAAAACATGGCCTACTTCCTGCGCGCGATTGTGCCGGTGGCGGAAGCCTGCGGTTTACGTCTGGCGGTTCATCCGGACGATCCACCGCGCCCAATCCTCGGCCTGCCGCGCATCGTCTCAACCATTGAAGATATGCAATGGCTGAAAGAGACCGTCGACAGCATTAACAATGGTTTCACCATGTGCACCGGTTCTTACGGCGTACGCGCGGATAACGATCTGGTACGCATGATTGAAACCTTCGGCGACCGCATTCACTTCACCCACTTGCGCGCGACCTGTCGCGAAGATAACCCAAAAACCTTCCACGAAGCGGCGCATCTCGGCGGTGACGTGAATATGGTGGCGGTGGTTGATGCGATTCTGGGTGAAGAGCAGCGTCGTAAGAAAGCGGGGGATTTGCGTCCGATTCCGTTCCGTCCAGACCACGGACATCAGATGCTGGACGATCTGCGTAAGAAAACCAACCCAGGTTATTCGGCGATTGGTCGCCTGAAAGGCATGGCGGAAGTGCGCGGCGTGGAGCTGGCGCTGAAGATGACGAAGTACCCTGAACTGTTGTAACTGGCATTAATGCCCGGCAGCGCTACGCTGAACGGGCCTACAAAAAAACCGGCGAATTCGCCGGTTTTTTTATGCGTTTTTTGTGTGAGCCGGATAAGACAAAGCCGCCATCCGGCAAAACAGAATTAGTCAGCACGACCCATATAACGTTTTTCTTCGATATGGATGCGGATCTTCTCGCCGGCAGACAGATATTCCGGAACCTGTACCACCAGACCTGTAGTCAGCGTCGCAGGTTTGTTACGTGCGCTGGCAGAGGCCCCTTTAATGCCCGGCGACGTTTCCACGATTTCGAGATCCACGGTCTGCGGCAGTTCGAGTGCCAGCAGCTGACCATCCCAGGTCAGAACCTGCATATCCGGCATACCGCCTTCAGGAATAAACTGCAGCTCGTCTTCAATCTGGTCTTTAGTGAAGATATACGGCGTGTAGTCTTCTTTATCCATGAACACGTATTCGTTGCCGTCGATGTAGGAGAAATCAACGAAACGGCGGGTCAGGGTCACGGTATCAACGATATCGTCGCCTTTGAAACGCTCTTCGACTTTCAGACCGGTACGCACATCGGCAAAGCGCATTTTGTACAGTGTGGCTGCGCCACGGGCGCTTGGGGACTGAACATCGATATCTTTCACAATCAGCAGTTTGCTGTTGTAGTTCAGTACCATACCTTTCTTAATTTCGTTCGCTCTTGGCATTGCAATAATCCTGTCTACTGGGAGGTAAAAAATATCGCGCCAAATTACTCGCGCACAGCCTTTCAGGCAAGCGGAATTAGTGGCTTTTGCTATCAATACACAAAAGGTGTTACTGTGCGCGCCACGCCCGACCATACGGGCATCCGCCACTGACAGAGAGGGTTTATGGATTGTCGTCCAGACTGTGGCGCGTGCTGCACCGCGCCGTCCATCTCAAGCCCGATCCCAGGCATGCCAGAGGGCAAGCCTGCCAACACCCGCTGCGTTCAGCTTTCTGACACCAATCTGTGCAATATCTTTGGTTCGCCGCTGCGCCCGAAAGTCTGCGGTGCGCTTCAGCCCTTAAAAGAGATGTGCGGCAGCACGCGCGAGCAGGCGATGATCTATTTGATTGAGCTGGAAGCGCTCACCGCGCCCTAGACATCTTTAATTCGCGTCAGACAGCCGGTGGTAATGATGCACATCACCAGCGCAATCCAGAACACCGAGTGATAACTCCAGATTTCCGCCACAACCCCTGCCAGCGAGCCCGCAATGATCCAGCCCACGCGGGTGGTATTAGTATAAAGTGTCGTTGCTGCCCCTGCCTGGCCAGGCATTAAGTCCTGGAAGTAGAGCATGCCGATCCCCGCGAGAATGCCAATATAGATGGCGTTCAGCAGCTGCAACGCCAGCAGCAACGCCGGGGTGTGCATTGTCAGCATTCCGATGTAAAACAGCAAACCGGCCACGGCCGCAATCCGCATCAAAAAACGCTTTCCGAAACGCTTCGCGTAATAACCGGCGATCAGCATTGTCGGGATTTCCAGGCCTGCCGCTGTACCCATCATGATGCCTGCCAGTTTTTCCGGCAGATGCAGCTCATCAATAATAAACAGCGGCATATTGATGATATAGAGGCTGTTGGTGCCCCACATCAGCGTGCAGACAATAAACAGTAGAAGGGCGTCGCGGCGGTTGCGACGCGGCGCTTCCAGCGTGCCGGTCGACAGTTTTGGCTCCTTGCGCATGGTGGGCAGGAAAAACCAGACCATGATCCCACACACGACAAACGCCACGGCGGCGCTCAGATACATCACCGTGAAACCAAAGCCCATCGCCAGCGCGTAAGCCAGCGGCGGGCCGATCACCCATGCCAGCGACACCTGGGCGCGCAGTATCGAGCTGAACATTACCGCTTCGCGCCCCGTGTGATCCGCGTGTTCCCGTGCAAGGGCAAACATCTGCGGGTTCGCGGTGGAACCAAAGCTACTCAAGAACACGCCGACAAACAGCAGGATAAAATAGTTGCGGTTCCAGGCGAACAGCAAGCAGGCAAACACGCCGAGCAGGCAGCAGAAAACAATCAGGCTTTTGCGATCGCCTTTTCGGTCGGAGCGGCCTGCCAGAAACTGGCTGACGAGAATGCCGATGATGGCACTGCCGGTAAAGAAGAAGCCAACCATCGCCGGACGGGCGTGAACTTCATTGGTCAGGAACAGGCTCAGCGTTGGCGTCTGTAACGCGCCGGCGATACCAGTGAGAAAGGCAACAATCAAAAACGCCGATGACGTCAAATCAAAGGGTTTTGGTGAGGCGGCAGCGGGGGAGTTGTGCATGGTTCGCTATCGGTAATGTGAAGAGTCGCGGAGTTTACGCCGCTTGTCAGAAAATAAACAGGTGGTGCAGTCAAATTCCCCACGAAAAATCAAAATGCCATTTCAAAATCATATTGGCTGAAGTGTGCTGAAGCTGAAGGATGTACGTGACTGTCACGTCAGCAAATGTGGGAGAAATGTGCTGCACTTCTAAATTCTGAAACAGGAAACACGACTTTTCTTGCAAGGCTGAACATTAAGCGTAAGACTTCTTGAAACGTTTCAGCGCTATCTTGTTTTAACTGACGGAGCAGGTTAGCGCATTTTTTCTCATAAAGGCTGAAACGATTCAATTCAGCGAGAGAGGAGAACTATGTTCCAGTTATCAGTGCAAGATATTCATCCGGGCGAACAGGCCGGTAATAAAGAAGAGGCCATTCGCAAGATTGCCGCTGCCCTCGTGCAGGCAGGCAACGTGGCGGACGGCTATGTAGACGGCATGCTGGCGCGCGAACAGCAAACCTCCACCTTCCTCGGCAATGGCATTGCCATTCCGCACGGCACAACGGATACCCGCGACCAGGTGCTGAAAACCGGCGTTCAGGTTTATCAGTTCCCGCAGGGGATTTTGTGGGGCGAAGGGCAGGTGGCTTACGTGGCCATCGGGATTGCCGCCAGCAGCGATGAGCACCTGGGCCTGCTGCGTCAGCTGACGCACGTGCTGAGCGATGACTCCGTGGCTGAACAGCTGCAATCTGCCACCACCGCAGAAGAGCTGCGTGCGCTGCTGATGGGTGAAAAACAGAGCGACGCGCTGAAGCTGGATAACGACACGCTGACGCTGGACGTGGTGGCCACCGATCTGGTGACCCTGCAGGCGTTGAACGCCGGTCGTCTGAAAGAGGCGGGTGCTGTTGACACCGCCTTCGTTGCCCGCGTGATTAATGATAAGCCGCTGAACCTGGGTCAGGGCGTCTGGCTGAACGACAGTGCGGAAGGTAACCTGCGCAGCGCGATTGCTGTAAGCCGTGCCGCGAGCGCATTTGAAGCCGATGGTGAACATGCCGCGCTGCTAGTGACGGTTGCGATGGCCGATGAACAGCCGGTTGCCGTGCTGAAGCGCCTGAGCGATCTGCTGCTGAACAACAAAGCTGAACATTTGCTGAAAGCGGATGCCGCCACGTTGCTGGCGCTGCTGACCAGTGATGACGCACTAACCGACGACCTGCTGAGCGCTGAGTTTGTGGTGCGTAACGAACATGGCCTGCACGCCCGTCCTGGCACTCTGCTGGTCAACACCATCAAGCAATTCGAAAGTGATATTACCGTGACCAACCTCGATGGGTCCGGCAAACCCGCCAATGGCCGCAGCCTGATGAAAGTCGTCGCGCTGGGTGTGAAAAAAGGCCACCGCCTGCGCTTTACCGCTCAGGGTGCGGATGCTGAACAGGCGCTGAAAGCGATTGGCGAAGCCATCGCGGCAGGTCTGGGGGAGGGCGCATAATGAGCAGACGTGTCGCCACTATTACGCTGAACCCGGCTTACGATCTCGTCGGTTTTTGCCCTGAAATTGAGCGCGGTGAGGTCAATCTCGTGCGCACCACCGGCCTGCACGCGGCCGGTAAAGGCATCAACGTTGCGAAAGTGCTGAAAGACTTAGGTATTGACGTGACCGTGGGCGGTTTCCTTGGGAAAGACAACCAGGACGGTTTTCAGCAGCTGTTCAGCGAGCTGGGCATCGCCAACCGTTTCCAGGTCGTTCAGGGCCGTACCCGTATTAACGTCAAGCTGACGGAAAAAGACGGCGAAGTTACCGATCTGAACTTCTCCGGTTTTGAAGTCACGGGCGCGGATTGGGAGCGTTTCGTGAATGACTCCTTGAGCTGGCTGGGTCAGTTCGACATGGTCTGCGTCAGCGGCAGTCTACCGTCAGGCGTCAGCCCGGAAGCCTTCACCGACTGGATGCTGCGTCTGCGTAGCCAGTGCCCATGCATTATTTTCGACAGTAGCCGTGAAGCGCTGGTGGCGGGTCTGAAAGCCTCTCCGTGGCTGGTGAAACCAAATCGCCGCGAACTGGAGATCTGGGCCGGCCGTAAGCTGCCAGAATTGAAAGATGTGATTGAAGCGGCCCATGCGCTTCGTGAACAGGGTATCGCTCACGTGGTGATTTCGCTGGGTGCAGAAGGCGCGCTGTGGGTTAACGCGTCTGGCGAATGGATCGCCAAGCCACCGTCGGTGGAAGTGGTCAGCACCGTAGGTGCCGGGGATTCAATGGTGGGCGGTCTGATCTACGGCCTGCTGATGCGTGAATCCAGTGAGCATACCTTACGTCTTGCTACCGCTGTTGCCGCCCTGGCCGTGAGTCAGAGCAATGTTGGAATTACCGAACGTACCCAGTTGGCCGCGATGATGGCGCGCGTTGACTTAAAACCTTTTAACTAACAGCAGGAGAGGCATAATGAAAACGCTGCTGATCATTGATTCCGGACTTGGACAAGCTCGCGCCTATATGGCGAAGACCTTGCTGGGCGCGGCGGCACACAAAGCGCATGTTGAACTCGTCGACAACCCAAATGACGCCGAACTGGCGATTGTTCTGGGTGATAAAGTCCCGGCTGACAGTGCGCTGAACGGCAAAAAAGTGTGGCTGGGCGATATCAATCGCGCGGTGGCACATCCCGAACTGTTCCTGAGCGAAGCGAAAGGCCACGCAACGGTTTACAGCGCACCTGTTGCTACCGCAGCAGTGGCGACGGCAACCGGCCCGAAACGCATCGTGGCGATTACTGCCTGCCCGACGGGTGTGGCGCACACCTTTATGGCGGCTGAAGCCATCGAAACCGAAGCGAAAAAACGCGGCTGGTGGGTGAAGGTCGAAACCCGTGGTTCCGTGGGCGCAGGCAATGCGATCACCCCGGAAGAGGTGGCGGAAGCGGATCTGGTCATGGTGGCGGCAGATATTGAAGTGGACCTGGCGAAATTCGCCGGTAAGCCGATGTATCGCACCTCTACCGGCCTGGCGCTGAAGAAAACGGCGCAGGAATTTGATAAAGCACTGGCTGAAGCGAAACCTTATCAGCTAACGGGCAAATCAGAGTCCTCCGCCAGCGAAGGCAAAAAAGAGTCTGCCGGCGCTTATCGTCACCTGCTGACCGGCGTGTCTTACATGCTGCCGATGGTGGTTGCGGGTGGTCTGTGTATCGCACTCTCCTTCGCTTTCGGTATCGAAGCCTTTAAAGAGCCGGGTACGCTGGCGGCGGCGTTGATGCAGATTGGTGGTGGCTCGGCGTTCGCGCTGATGGTGCCTGTTCTGGCGGGTTATATTGCGTTCTCCATCGCTGACCGTCCGGGCCTGACGCCGGGTCTTATCGGCGGTATGCTGGCTGTGAGCACTGGCTCGGGCTTTATCGGCGGTATCATCGCCGGTTTCCTGGCCGGTTACGTCGCGAAGGTCATCAGCTCGAAGCTGAAGCTGCCGCAAAGTATGGAAGCACTGAAACCGATCCTGATCATTCCACTGATCTCAAGCCTGGTGGTTGGCCTGGGTATGATTTACCTGATTGGTAAGCCGGTTGCGGGTATCCTGGAAGGTCTGACCCACTGGCTGCAAACCATGGGGACGGCGAACGCGGTACTGCTGGGCGCAATCCTTGGCGGCATGATGTGTACTGATATGGGTGGTCCGGTCAACAAAGCGGCTTACGCGTTTGGTGTCGGCCTGCTGAGTACTCAGACGTATGCCCCGATGGCCGCTATCATGGCTGCCGGTATGGTGCCACCGCTGGCGCTGGGTCTGGCGACCATTATTGCACGCCGTAAGTTCGATAAGGCGCAGCAAGAGGGCGGTAAAGCGGCGCTGGTACTGGGGCTGTGCTTCATCACCGAAGGTGCGATTCCGTTCGCAGCGCGTGATCCGATGCGTGTTCTGCCTTGCTGTATCGCAGGCGGCGCGGTAACTGGTGCGATCTCCATGGCGATTGGCGCGAAACTGATGGCACCGCACGGCGGTCTGTTTGTTCTGCTGATTCCTGGCGCGATTACCCCGGTTCTGGGTTATCTGTTCGCGATTATCGCCGGTACGCTGGTGGCGGGTCTGTCTTACGCGGTGCTGAAACGCCCGGAAGCAGAAGTGGTTGCGAAAGTAGCGTAAACGTCTTTTCGGGTGGCGCTTCGCTTTCCTGACCGACAAAGTAAAAAGCCGGGTGCTTACGCGACCCGGCTTTTTTTATGCGGCTTGTTCAGCCGTTTGCTGTGCTTTCAGCCAGGCGATCTCTTCCGCCCAGATATCCGGATTCACCGTTTCCAGTACCATTGGGATGCCGTCAAAGCGGGCGTCCTGCATGATAAAGCGGAACGCGTCGTGGCCGATATTGCCCTCACCCAGACTGTGATGGCGGTCGACGCGGCTGCCGAACGCGCTTTTGGCATCGTTCAAATGCATGCCGCGCAAATACTTAAAGCCGACAATACGTTCAAACTCCGCGAAAGTTTTCTCGCACTCTTCAACGGTGCGCAGGTCATACCCGGCGGCAAAGGCGTGGCAGGTATCAATGCAGACGCCGACGCGGGATTTATCTTCTACACCATCGATAATCGCCGCCAGATGCTCAAACTTGAATCCCAGATTGCTTCCCTGGCCTGCGGTGTTTTCGATTACCGCGGTGACGCCGGTGGTCTGCGCCAGCGCAATATTGATGGATTCGGCGATCCGCGCCAGACACGCATCTTCTTCGATTTGCATCAGATGGCTGCCAGGATGGAAGTTCAGTAGCGTCAGGCCAAGCTGTTCGCAGCGCTGAAGTTCATCCAGAAACGCCTCGCGCGATTTATCCAGCGCCTCCTGAACCGGATGGCCCAGGTTGATGAGGTAACTGTCATGCGGAAGGATCTGGCCCGGCCCGAAGTGATACTTCTCGCAGGCGGCTTTGAAATCATCAATCACTTCAGTGGTGAGCGGCGCAGCGCGCCACTGGCGCTGATTTTTGGTGAACAGGGCGAAAGCGGTCGCCTCGATTTCGGCGGCGCGAATGGCGGCATTCGCAAGACCACCTGCTGCGCTCACGTGCGCTCCAACGTATTTCATAAGGGACTCCTGTTAACCCGAAACGCTTATGATAGCGGGTTAACAGATTTTTTACGCCCCCCAACAAGAAGATCGTAGTAGCCGCCAGACCCTCGTTGGCTGCATATCTCTTTGCTTTTGGCATAGCGACTGCCGGAGGAAATGATACTTGTCGAGTGGCACTTATAGTAGTCAGTGCCGAGAAGGTAAAAGGAGATGATGATTGAGATAATAAAACCAATCGCAAATGAGGCAAGGCCATATATTGTTACTGGAATCATGAGTTTTTGTAGAAATGGGGCAGTTTTTGATTTGAAAGGTAAAAGTGCGCAAATGCATATGACCTCCAAAAAAATGGCCACAGGTATGCAGAGCAGAAGAGGAATATCTTTAGTATCAAAAAATAGATAATCCTCACTGTTAATAAGGGCGTTGATCAAGGTTAAGCCTATTTCTAAGATAAAGTCTATTGCACATGTCAAAAGTAAAGTGCATATTATTGCACTGACATAACCTTTGAGTTTAACCACGTCCATACCGCTAAAAACCTCCATCCATTGAGGACGAGAGAAATGAACTGCTGTGAAGCATATTCCATTCCATTATTTTTTGCTGTTCTCTGATTCCTTCCTTAATTCTTTCAATTAAGCGTCTGGATAATTGATAGGTTTCGTCCAGATTAACAATTTTTCTTGTAATTATAAATCCCAGTAAAACGGTAAGGGATATTCCTGCAGAGATAGGCATTACTAAGCTGAATACACCCGCTACAACTGCAGTGAACGAAATCAACATGTTAGTAATAAACACAGTCAGATTTACTTTCGCTACATCCGCGATAGTGTACCCGAGAAAAATTACTACACCACGCCCGCCGATCCTGATATCCAAATACCACAGGAAGACCTTAATAGCCATCGGTGCCTCGTTGCTTGCATATCTCTTTGCTTTTGGCATAGCTGCTGCCGGAGGAAATAATGCTTGTCGAGTGGCACTTATAGTAGTCAGTGCCGAGAAGGTAAAAGGAGATGATGATTGAGATAATAAAACCAATCGCAAATGAGATAATGCCATATATTGTTACCGGCACCATAAATTTTTGCATATAAGCCACCGTTTTAACACTATATGGCAGAATTAGGAAAAGACAAAGTAAATCAAAATAAATTCCGACGGGAATAGCAAGAAACAGATGCACTTCTTTAGGATCATAAATAATATAATCCTCTTGGGAGAAGAGTTTTCTAAATAATTCAATGCCATCATTATAAACAAAAAATATTACAGCAGTGAGGGAAATGATGCATATCGCTGCGCAAAAATACGCCTTAAGCTTTTCCATGTTCATAATGCTAATAGTCTCTATTCGGCGATGAGGATGTATAGGAACTGCTGTGAAGCATATTCCATTCCATAATTTTTTGTTGCTTATCCATCCCCTCTTTGATGGTGTTTATTAATCGTGTGGATAAACTATATTCTTCGTCCATCTTAAATAGTGCTGTGGTAATTATTAAGTCGAGGGCAACGGTAAGGAATATTCCTGCCGAAATAGATATAACAATGCTACCTAACGCAGCTAATCCTCCCGTAAATGAAATGACTATATTAGTAATAAAAACACTGACAATTACTTTCGCCACATCCGCTGTAATGTTGCCGATAAAGGTCGCGACATCGTGCTCAGAAGAAAAAATGTACTCAACTACCCGTTGTGCTGCCGCGAAGTAGATACAGAAACGCGAGCCGCTTAAGATCCCTGCCTGAATCCCCGCTTGTCCGATACCGATCTCCAGTATTTTTGGATGGTTAACCGCGTAACGTGTACCATTGAGAATTCTTCGAACCGAAGGGTAGCCTGTGATTTTTATATAGGCGACGCCTTTGTGAAAATAGGGCACTGCTTTAATACCCAATCCTTTTAATCGAAACACCAGCTTGTCGGCATCGATGAAGCTGGTGAATTTAAAGATATTGGTTAAACCGGACACGGTATCTTTAATATTTCCGGCATAGGTTGTTCCGTAATTGTAGAATGTATCAGCAACAGCATAAGCCTCATCCATCGTCAAAAGCATAATATGCGTGGTGTTTTTATGCAGAATCTCTTCGAGTTTCAACGTATCTAGCAAATAGGGATGGTCAGGAATAAGCTGATTAACAGGGGCGTTTCCTCGTAACAAATCGCCCAGGTAATTTTCCCATGTGGGAGGCTGATTTATAAATCTGTCCATGATGATTATCCTTTATGCTCCGTATACCCAAGTCATTGCCCGGTTGGGACGGTAAAAAATGAAAAACTGCCGCCTTCAAAGAAGACGGCAGTTCAACATGGTTACCCGAGCAAAACTGAGAGTGGGTTACGAGATAGTCGCAATTCAGAATTTATTTATATTCATCAAATGGATGTTTTAAGCTAACACATAATGTACCGCCAGGTTGATCGCCCCACCGCCCACAATCAGCCAGACAAACAGTACCAGTGCCATCAGTAGCGGTTTTGCCCCGGCTTTTTTCAGCGCGCTGACGTGGGTGGTGACGCCCAGAGCGGCCATCGCCATCGCCAGCATGACGGTATCCAGTGTAATCAGCATATCGACCACTGCTTTTGGCAGCAGATGGAACGAGTTAAACACCGCCACCACAATAAACAGAACGGCGAACCAGGGAATGGTGATTTTGCTTTTCTCGCCTTTGCCTGCTGGCGAAAGTTGTTTTACGCGTGCCGCCAGAATAATCAGGAACGGGGCCAGCATCATCACGCGCAGCATTTTGGCAATCACCGCCGCATTTTCGGCATCCGGATTGATGGCATGACCGGCCGCCACAACCTGCGCCACTTCATGCATGGTCGAACCAATATAGATACCGTAGGCCTCCGGCGTGAACCAGTGTGCCAGCAGCGGGTACATGGCCGGATAAAGGAAAATCGCCAGGGTACCGAAGATCACCACCGTCGCCACCGCAACGGTCACTTTACTCGACTCGGCTTTCACCACCGGTTCTGTCGCCAGCACAGCCGCGGCCCCACAAATACTGCTCCCCGCGCCAATCAGCCAGCTGGTTTGTTTGTCGAGGCCAAAGACCTTTTGCCCGATAAAGCAGGCCAGCATAAAGGTGCTGGTGAGCGTTAACACGTCGATGGCAATGCCGCTCACGCCGACGTCGGCAATCTGCGCAAAGGTGAGGCGAAAACCATAAAGAATGATACCCAGACGCAGCAAATGCTGTTTGGCAAACAGCACACCCCCATCGCAGGCGGACCAGATTTTTGGGTAAACCGTATTCCCGACCACCATCCCCAGCAGGATCGCCAGCGTCAATGCGCTAAATCCTGCCCCGGCGACGGCCGTAATACTGCCACCCCATAATGCCACCCCGGTGATCAATGCACTTAGCGCAAGCCCCGGAACGTAATGCCACAGCGTTCGATGATGATGCACAGTGAGTTCAGTCATAGCCTTCTCCTTTCAATGGTTAAAAGGTTACGGCGCTCTGGCTTAAAAATAAAATTGATTATATATTTATAATTAATCTTTATAAGTGGTAAGCAGCGCGCTTACCGGGTGGAAGGCCACGATGCACATAACATTACGTCAACTGGAAGTTTTCGCCGAAGTGCTGAAAAGCGGGTCGACCACCCAGGCTTCGCAGCGGCTGGCCTTGTCTCAGTCGGCGGTCAGCGCCGCGCTGACGGATCTGGAAGGGCAGCTCGGCGTGCAGCTTTTCGACAGGGTAGGGAAGCGGCTGGTGGTGAACGAACACGGGCGTCTGCTTTACCCGCGCGCGCTGGCGCTACTGGAGCAGGCTGTCGAAATTGAACAGCTGTTCCGGGAAGACAACGGGGCGATCCGTGTCTATGCCAGCAGCACCATCGGTAACTATATTCTCCCGGAAGTGATTGCCCGCTATCGCCGCGACTTCCCGGCATTGCCGCTGGAGATGAGCGTAGGCAACAGCCAGGATGTGATTAACGCGATTATTGATTTCCGCGTGGACATCGGGCTTATCGAAGGGCCGTGCCATAACGTGGATATCATTGCGGAACCCTGGCTGGAAGATGAACTGGTGGTGTTTGCCTCTCCCGCCTCTTCGTTATTACAGGGCGAGGTCACGCTGGAACGCCTGGCGCAGGCGCCGTGGATTTTACGCGAGCACGGTTCAGGCACGCGCGAAATCGTCGACTATCTTTTGCTCTCGCATTTGCCGCAGTTTCAGCTGGGCATGGAGCTGGGTAATTCCGAGGCGATTAAACACGCCGTGCGGCACGGTCTTGGGATTAGCTGTCTCTCCCGTCGCGTCATCGCCGAGCAGCTCGAAAGCGGTTCCTTGATTGAAATTCCGATTCCACTGCCGAAGCTGGTGCGCACCCTGTGGTGTATTCATCACCGCCAAAAACACCTTTCGAATTCGTTGCAGCGGTTTTTGCGCTATTGCGAAATCTAGTCCAGGCTCTGCTTTACTTATAATTCCGGAGCCGTCATGAAGCTCTCTTATAACAGAGCATTTCTGCCGGAAGGTTCGCGGATCGTCTGCTACAATCTCGCCTCATTTTTTGAATGGACAGCATTTTCATATGGTTTCCGAAACTAAAACCACAGAAGCGCCCGCGCTACGTCGCGAACTCAAGGCGCGTCACCTGACGATGATCGCCATTGGCGGTTCTATCGGTACAGGTCTTTTTGTTGCCTCTGGTGCAACTATTTCAGCGGCAGGCCCCGGTGGCGCGCTGTTTTCTTACATGCTGATTGGCCTGATGGTGTACTTCCTGATGACCAGTCTGGGCGAACTGGCAGCCTATATGCCGGTATCCGGCTCTTTCTCCACTTACGGCCAAAAATACGTTGAAGAAGGCTTCGGTTTCGCGCTGGGCTGGAACTACTGGTACAACTGGGCGGTGACCATCGCCGTTGACCTCGTGGCCGCACAGCTGGTCATGAACTGGTGGTTCCCGGACACGCCGGGCTGGATCTGGAGCGCGCTCTTCCTGGCCGTGATTTTCCTGCTGAACTACATCTCCGTGCGCGGTTTTGGCGAAGCGGAGTATTGGTTCTCACTGATTAAAGTCGCGACCGTTATCATCTTTATCGTCGTCGGCGTGGCGATGATTGTCGGCATCTTCAAAGGGGCGCAGCCAGCGGGCTGGAGCAACTGGCAGATTGGCGAAGCGCCGTTCGCCGGTGGTTTTGCGGCAATGATCGGTGTGGCGATGATCGTCGGCTTCTCCTTCCAGGGCACCGAGCTGATTGGTATCGCGGCGGGTGAATCTGAAGATCCGGAGAAGAACATTCCGCGTGCCGTGCGTCAGGTATTCTGGCGTATCCTGCTGTTCTATGTGTTCGCGATCCTGATAATCAGCCTGATTATTCCTTACACCGATCCAAGCCTGCTGCGTAACGATGTTAAAGACATCAGCGTCAGCCCGTTCACGCTGGTCTTCCAGCATGCGGGTCTGCTCTCTGCGGCAGCGGTGATGAACGCGGTGATCCTGACGGCGGTGCTGTCGGCGGGGAACTCAGGGATGTACGCTTCAACGCGTATGCTCTACACCCTGGCCTGCGACGGTAAAGCGCCACGTATTTTCTCTAAACTGTCTCGCGGCGGTGTACCGCGCAACGCGCTGTATGCAACCACGGTGGTGGCGGGGCTGTGCTTCCTGACGTCGATGTTCGGCAACCAGACGGTTTACCTGTGGCTGCTGAACACCTCCGGTATGACCGGCTTTATCGCCTGGCTGGGGATTGCGATCAGCCACTATCGTTTCCGCCGCGGCTATGTGAAGCAGGGGCACGATATTAACGATCTGCCGTACCGCTCTGGTTTCTTCCCGTTAGGGCCAATCTTCGCCTTCATTCTGTGCCTGATCATCACGCTCGGTCAGAACTACGAAGCCTTCCTGTCAGACACCATCGACTGGGGCGGCGTCATGGCGACGTACATTGGTATCCCTCTGTTCCTGATCATCTGGTTTGGTTACAAACTGACGAAAGGAACCCGATTCGTCCGCTACAGCGAAATGGAATTCCCTGGACGAATCAAACAATAATCGCACTTCCTCTCTTTTAGCCCGCTCACTCGAGCGGGTTTTTTTATCCCCACAGTATGCATAAATGACATAATTGTTAACAATTGAATTGATAATAATTATCGTTTGTTTTATCGTTATCGCCGTTATCAAAAGGATGAAGGAGTCAGCGTCGCGTTTTTGAAAAGACGATGACGTTACTGCCACACCTGCAAAGAAACACACAGCCGACTGGCCAAAGAAGCCGGCGGTATGCAATGCACTGTGAGCAATAATTATTTGATATTGTTGTGTTTACCTCATGGAGATATGGAATGTTTAGGTTAAATCCCTTCGTACGGGGAGGACTCTGTGCGTCTGCACTGTCCCTGGCGTTACCGGTTATTGCGGCTGAGTCCGGCGATACCCTGGTTGTCACGGCGTCTGCCACTGAACAAAACCTCAAAGATGCACCGGCCAGTATCAGCGTCATTACTCAGGAAGATCTGCAGCGTAAACCCGTTCAGAACCTGAAAGATGTGTTACAGGACGTGCCAGGTGTGCAACTCACCAACGAAGGGGATAACCGTAAAGGGGTCAGTATCCGTGGGCTGGACAGCAGCTACACCCTGATTCTGGTGGACGGTAAGCGCGTCAACTCCCGCAACGCCGTCTTCCGCCATAACGATTTCGATCTCAACTGGGTTCCGGTCGATGCCATCGAGCGTATCGAGGTGGTGCGCGGCCCGATGTCATCGCTGTACGGGTCCGATGCGCTGGGCGGGGTGGTAAACATCATCACCAAAAAAATCGGCCAGAAATGGACCGGCACCCTGACCGCCGACACCACGATTCAGGAACATCGCGATCGCGGTGACACCTACAACGGTCAGTTCTTTACCAGCGGTCCGCTGGTGGATGGCGTGCTGGGGCTGAAAGCCTACGGTAGCCTCTCTAAACGCGAAAAGGATGACCAGCAGGAATCCTCAACCTCTGCGACGGGCGAAACGCCGCGCATTGAAGGGTTCACCAGCCGCGACGCTAACGTCGAATTCGCCTGGACGCCGAATCAAAACCACGATTTCACCGCAGGCTACGGTTTCGACCGTCAGGATCGCGATTCAGACTCTCTCGACCAGAACCGCCTTGAGCGCCAGAACTACTCCCTGAGCCACAACGGGCGCTGGGATGTCGGCAACAGCGAGCTAAAATTCTACGGCGAGAAAGTCGATAACAAAAACCCTGGTAACAGCAGCCCGATTACCTCCGAAAGCAACAGTATCGACGGGAAATATGTCCTGCCGCTCGGTGAAATTAACCAGCTGCTGACCTTTGGCGGCGAATGGCGACACGACAAACTGAAAGATCCGGTGAACCTGACCGGCGGCTCCAGCAGCAACACCTCTGCCAGCCAGTACGCGCTGTTTATTGAAAACGAATGGCGTATTTTTGAACCGCTGGCGTTGACCACTGGCGTGCGTATGGACGATCACGAAACCTACGGCGACCACTGGAGCCCGCGTGCGTACCTGGTCTATAGCGCAACAGACACCGTGACGGTGAAAGGCGGCTGGGCGACGGCCTTCAAAGCTCCCTCCTTACTGCAGTTAAGCCCGGACTGGACCACCGGTTCGTGCCGTGGTGCCTGTGAAATTGTCGGTAGCCCGGATCTGAAACCTGAAACCAGCGAAAGCTTTGAGCTGGGTCTTTACTATGCCGGGGAAGAGGGCTGGTTAGAGGGCGTTCAGGCCAGTATTACCACCTTCCAGAACGATGTGGATGACCGCATCAGCATCCTCCGCACCGCAAATGTAAATCAGGCGCAGAGCTATCCAAACTACGTGGGGCTGAATGCCGACGGTGAGCCGATTTTCCGCTACTACAACGTCAACAAAGCGCGTATTCGCGGCGTGGAAACCGAGCTGAAATTCCCGCTGGCCGAAGACTGGAAAGTGACGCTGAATTACACCTATAACGACGGGCGTGATATCAGCAACGGTGGCAACAAACCGCTGTCCGAGCTGCCTTTCCATACCGCGAACGGAACCGTGGACTGGCAGGCAACGCAGGACTGGTCCTTCTATATGCAGGGTAACTACTCCGGCGAAAAACGAGCCATCACCGCCGGCGATGCAACGCCAGGCGGGTATGTGGTCTGGAATACCGGTGCAGCGTGGCAGGCAACGAAAAATGTCAAACTGCGTGCAGGCGTGCAAAACCTGCTGGATAAAGATCTCAGCCGCGACGATTACAGCTATACGGAAGATGGCCGCCGTTACTTTATGGCAGTGGATTACCGCTTCTGATAGCGAGCTGGCCGGGTGAAGGTTATGCCTTTCCCGGCCAACGCTTGCGCTCTGTATTGGCCCGGTTTGCGTAGCGCACCGGGCAACAGGCTGGGTTATTTCAGTAAATACTCCGCATGGAAGCGGAGATGATCCTCGATAAACGAGGCAATAAAGTAATAGCTATGATCGTGCCCCGGCTGGATACGCAGGGTCAAAGGCCAGCTTTTCTGCCGCGCCACTTCCGCCAGCACTGCGGGCTGCAGTTGATCGGCGAGGAACTGATCGGCATCACCCTGATCGATAAGCGTCGGGATCGCCTGTTGCGGAAGGCTTGCCTGCATCAGCGCACAGCTATCCCATTCCTGCCAGGGGGTGACATCATCGCCCAGATAATTCGAAAACGCTTTCTGCCCCCAGGGCACCTGAGTCGGGTTCACAATCGGCGCAAAGGCGGAGACGCTGGTGAATTTATCCGGATTTTTAAGCGCCATAATTAACGCGCCGTGTCCGCCCATCGAATGCCCGCTGATGGCCGCGCGGTCACTCACGGCAAACTGCGCCTGGATCAGAGCAGGCAGCTCGTCGCGAATGTAATCGTACATCCGGTAGTGGCTCGCCCAGGGCTGTTGGGTCGCATTCAGATAGAAACCCGCTCCTTTACCCAGATCGTATCCGGCGTCGTCAGCGACATCATCGCCGCGTGGGCTGGTGTCGGGCATCACCAGGGCAATGCCTAATTCAGCCGCAACGCGCTGTGCACCCGCTTTAGTGGTGAAGTTCTCATCGTTGCAGGTCAGGCCGGAGAGCCAGTACAGCACCGGCGGCTTAACGTTACCGGTGAACGGTGGCAGAAAGATGCTGAACGTCATCGCGCAGTTCAGCGTGGTGGAGTCGTGCCGCCAGCGCTGCTGCCGACCTTCAAAACAACGGTGCTCTTCGAGCAGTTCCATGCAAGGCTCCTGATTTTGTGTCGATATTCACTAAATCCATAATACAGATTATTCATTCACCTGTGAGCAACTTTCACTTCCGCATTAAGTCGATATGTTGCATCATGAATTAACTAAATTTTAACAATTGGGGCGATCATGGCGCTGCGTATCGCGCTCAGCGGATTTGTGGTTTTGGTGGTGGCGATGGGGATAGGGCGCTTTGCTTTTACGCCTCAGGTTCCGCTGATGATTTCGGCCGGACAGCTGACGCTGACCAGCGCCGGGCTGGTGGCCGCCATGAACTATCTGGGCTATTTAGTTGGCGCGTGGGATGCCATGCGGGCGCACCGCTTTGTTGAAGGGCGTCTCTATCTCGGGATCTTCGGCGCGGTAGCGCTGACGCTGCTGTCAGCCGTCGCGGATAACGCCATCATTCACGGCCTGATTCGTTTCGCGATCGGCTGCATGAGCGGCTGGTCGATGGTGCTGATTGCCGCCTGGACTAACGAACGGCTGGCCCATTTTGGTAAGCCGGGACTTAGCGCGGCGGTCTTTGCCGGGCCGGGGGCGGGCATTGCCTTAAGCGGCCTGCTGGCGGTCTATATTCAGGCACGCTCGCTTTCAGCAGGCGCGGCGTGGCAGATTTATGGCGTGCTGGCGCTGATTCTTATCGTGCTGGTGGCGCGCTATCTGCCGCGCGGCGGGCAGTTGCATCGGCCGGGAACGGCGCCGGAGCCGCTGGTGCTGACCACCGATTTGCGTCGCCTGGTCTGGAGCTACAGCCTGGCAGGGTTTGGCTACATTCTCCCGGCCACCTTTTTATCGCAGATGGCGGCCGTGCGTTTCCCCGGCAGCCTGTTTGCGCAGTTTGTCTGGCCCGTCTTTGGCGCGGCGTCTGTCATCGGGATCGCGCTGAGTATCGCCCTGCGCCACGTCTCGACGTCGAACCGCCGTCTGTCGATTGTCCTCTGGTTGCAGGGGCTGGGCGTGTTTGCCGCCTGGCTGATGCCGGGGATCGGTGGCCTGATAACGGGCGCACTGCTGGTGGGCGGTGGGTTCCTCTGTGCCGTGCAGCTCTCCCTGTTGTGCGGCCGCGAACTGGCCCCGAACCACACCCGTTATATGGCCGGTTTACTGACTACGGGGTATGCGCTCGGTCAATTGGTTGGGCCGGTCACGTCGGCGCTCTCGACCTGGCTTACCCATCAGCTTGAGCCGGCGCTGGGCCTTGCAGGGCTGGCGTTGTTTGTCGGCGGAGCACTGGTCTGGGATCGTCAGGCCGAAAGGCAGCAGCAATTGCAATAATTATCGCTGTGAATACTGGATTATGTGCGCCACCTCACGCACAATGAGCGCACACTTTTGCTTCAAAGAGGGCAAAAGGCAGCCACACCTGCAGGAGAAAAATAATGCCATCACTCAGTAAAGAAGCCGCTCTCGTTCACGAAGCTTTAGTCGCGCGTGGTCTTGAAACCCCGCTGCGTCCGCCTGTTAATGAACTGGACAACGAAACACGCAAACGTCTTATTTCCGGGCACATGACCGAGATCATGCAGTTGCTGAATCTCGACCTGAGCGACGACAGCCTGATGGAAACTCCGAATCGCATCGCCAAGATGTATGTCGATGAGATTTTTTCCGGTCTCGATTACGCCAATTTCCCAAAAATCACCGTCATCGAAAATAAAATGAAAGTCGATGAAATGGTGACTGTGCGCGATATCACCCTGACCAGCACCTGCGAACACCATTTCGTGACTATCGACGGCAAAGCGACCGTGGCCTATATCCCGAAAGATACGGTGATTGGTCTGTCCAAGATCAACCGCATTGTGCAGTTCTTTGCCCAGCGTCCGCAGGTGCAGGAGCGCTTAACGCAGCAGATTCTAACGGCGCTGCAAACGCTGCTTGGCACCAACAATGTGGCTGTATCTATTGATGCCGTCCATTATTGCGTCAAAGCGCGCGGCGTTCGCGATGCAACCAGCGCGACCACCACCACGTCGCTGGGTGGCCTGTTTAAATCCAGCCAGAACACCCGCCAGGAGTTCCTGCGCGCCGTGCGTCACCACAACTAACCACAGGGCAGGATAGATGGAGCGTAATGTCACGCTGGATTTTGTACGTGGCGTTGCCATTCTCGGTATCCTGCTACTGAATATCGCCGCTTTTGGACTGCCCAAAGCGGCGTATCTCAATCCCGCCTGGTATGGCGATATTACCCGCAGCGACGCCTGGACATGGGCGATTCTCGATCTCTTCGCGCAGGTTAAATTCCTCACGCTCTTTGCGCTCCTCTTCGGCGCAGGGCTGCAGCTGCTCCTCAAACGTGGCAAACGCTGGATCCAGTCGCGGCTGACGCTGCTGGTACTGCTCGGCTTTATCCATGGCCTGTTTTTCTGGGATGGCGATATTCTGCTGGCCTATGGGTTAGTCGGTCTGATTTGCTGGCGGATGATCCGCGATGCCCACGACGTAAAAAACCTGTTCAATACGGGTGCGATCCTCTATCTGATTGGCATCGGCGTACTGTTGCTGCTGGGAATGATCTCCGGCGGGTCGACCAACCGCTCATGGATCCCGGATGCGGCGAATCTGCAATATGAACAGTTCTGGAAGCTAAAAGGCGGCGTGGAGGCGATCAGCAATCGCGCGGATATGCTCGGCGATAACCTGATCGCCCTCGGTGCGCAGTACGGCTGGCAGCTGGCGGGAATGATGCTGATGGGCGCGGCACTAATGCGCACCGGCTGGCTGAAAGGGGAATTTAGTCTCACTCATTACCGCCGGACCGGGTGTGCGCTGGTGCTGACTGGTGTCATCATCAATCTGCCCGCAATTGTCGCGCAGTGGATGCTGGGCTGGGATTACCGCTGGTGCGCGTTCCTGTTACAGGCCCCGCGTGAGCTGAGCGCCCCGTTCCAGACCATCGGCTATGCGGCGCTGATTTTCGGCTTCTGGCCGCAGATAGCCCGTTTCCGACTGGTGGCTGCCGTGGCCTGCGTTGGCCGGATGGCGCTGAGCAATTATCTGCTGCAAACTCTGATCTGCACCACGCTGTTCTATCATTTCGGCCTGTTTATGAAATTCGACCGCCTTCATCTGCTGGCGTTTGTTATTCCGGTCTGGGCAGTGAATCTGGTGTTTTCCGTCATCTGGCTGCGTTTTTTCCGCCAGGGACCGCTGGAATGGTTGTGGCGTCAATTAACCGCACGTGCTGCAGGTGTATCATTGACTAATACATCCAGATAACGATCTGGATCACAATCATTAACAAAACGGATGTAAACGTTTTCATCTGTGTGAGCTTCTTCACGTAGTCCCCTCCTTGTCACTGCCAGAATAGCCTCCTTGCTAAACACAGGGGGTGTCTGTGAGTTGCTGCAATCCTTTAAAGGATGGTGAATATGATCACCATTCGTGACGTAGCCCGCATCGCGGGTGTTTCTGTTGCTACCGTCTCCCGCGTGCTGAATAACAGCGCGCTGGTCAGCCCTGAAACGCGTGAAACCGTGATGAAAGCGGTGACGCAGCTCGGCTATCGGCCCAACGCCAATGCGCAGGCTCTCGCCACCCAGGTGAGCGACACCATTGGCGTGGTGGTGATGGATGTGTCGGATGCCTTCTTTGGTGCGCTGGTGAAAGCCGTGGACGTTGTCGCCCAGCAGCACCATAAATATGTGCTGATCGGTAACAGCTACCACGAGGCTGAAAAAGAGCGTCACGCCATTGAGGTGCTGATCCGCCAACGATGTAACGCCCTGATTGTCCACTCAAAAGCCTTGAGCGATGAGGAGCTGGCGGGGTTTATGGATCAAATCCCAGGCATGGTTCTCATCAACCGCGTGGTGCCGGGGTATGCCCACCGCTGTGTCACGCTGGACAACGTCAGCGGGGCGATGATGGCGACGCGCATGCTGCTCAATAACGGCCATCAGCGCATCGGTTATCTCGCCTCCAGTCACCATATTGAAGATGACGATATGCGACGGGAAGGCTGGCAAAACGCCCTGAAAGAAGCCGGGATTGTGCCGTCAGACAGCTGGATTGGTACCGGTTCGCCGGATATGCCGGGAGGGGAGGCCGCGATGGTCGAACTGCTCGGACGGAATCTGCAACTGACCGCCGTCTTTGCCTACAACGACAGTATGGCCGCCGGGGCGCTCACTGCGCTGAAAGACAACGGCATTGCGGTGCCGCAGCATCTGTCATTGATTGGTTTTGATGATATTCCGATTGCCCGTTACACGGACCCGCAGCTCACTACCGTGCGCTATCCGATTGCGTCCATGGCCCGTCTGGCAACGGAGCTGGCGTTACAGGGCGCCGCAGAGCAGCAGGATTTGAGCGCAACACACTGTTTCATGCCGACTTTAGTACGCCGCCATTCTGTGGCTGTTAAACAAATTGTGGCTCCGATCACTAACTGATTACGTCAGGTGATGTAACCGTTTTCAATCTGTGAGTAAATTCACAGTATCTTAACAAGCCGCTGACTATGATGTCAGCGTTTTAGGAGCTGAAACGCTATGTAACGGTGATTAATCACTTTCTCTATAGCCAAAGTGCCCCAAACGACAAATAAAACGCATTACTGGAGCGTTACCGAACACGGAAGATAGAAATTTTATAAGTGAACTTCGGCTGTCAGTAACGTTTTTCTAACATCTGCCCGCCGACCGTTATTCACAAGAACTACCCTGCATAAAAAAAACCGGAGATACCATGAATAAGAAGGTGTTGACTCTGTCTGCTGTTATGGCAAGCATGCTTTTTGGTGCAGCTGCGCACGCTGCGGATACCCGTATTGGTGTGACAATCTATAAATACGATGACAACTTTATGTCTGTTGTTCGTAAAGCTATCGAGAAAGATGCTAAAGCAGCGCCAGACGTTCAGCTGCTGATGAATGACTCCCAGAACGACCAGTCCAAACAGAACGACCAGATCGACGTTCTGCTGGCGAAAGGCGTGAAAGCCCTGGCCATCAACCTGGTTGACCCGGCAGCTGCAGGCACCGTTATTGAAAAAGCACGTGGCCAGAATGTGCCTATCGTCTTCTTCAACAAAGAGCCTTCCCGCAAAGCGCTGGACAGCTATGACAAAGCCTTCTATGTCGGTACTGACTCTAAAGAGTCCGGTATTATTCAGGGCGATCTGATCGCGAAACACTGGGCAGCGAACCCGAACTGGGACCTGAACAAAGACGGTCAGATTCAGTTCGTTCTGCTGAAAGGCGAGCCGGGCCACCCGGATGCTGAAGCACGTACCACGTATGTGATCAAAGAGCTGAACGACAAAGGTCTGAAAACCCAGCAGCTGGCGTTAGATACCGCGATGTGGGATACCGCTCAGGCGAAAGATAAGATGGACGCATGGCTGTCTGGCCCGAACGCGAACAAAATCGAAGTGGTTATCGCCAACAACGATGCGATGGCAATGGGTGCTGTTGAAGCACTGAAAGCGCACAACAAATCGTCTATTCCTGTCTTCGGCGTGGATGCTCTGCCAGAAGCGCTGGCACTGGTTAAGTCTGGCGCAATGGCCGGTACCGTTCTGAACGATGCGAATAACCAGGCTAAAGCGACCTTCGATCTGGCGAAAAACCTGGCCGATGGCAAAGGTGCGGCTGATGGCACCAACTGGAAAATCGAGAACAAAATCGTTCGCGTTCCTTACGTGGGCGTAGACCAGTCAAACCTGGCTGAGTTTATCGGTAAATAAGTTAGAGATTGCATGTTCTCACAGGGCGCAATTCGTTGCGCCCTTTTATAACGCGATATGCGAGGCCGTCAAGGTATAATTATGGTCAGCACAAATACTCAGTCGTCAGGCGAATTCTTGTTAGAAATGAGCAATATTAACAAGTCTTTTCCCGGCGTTAAGGCTCTCGACAATGTTAATTTAAAAGTACGTCCTCACTCTATTCATGCGTTGATGGGGGAGAATGGTGCGGGTAAATCAACATTATTAAAATGCCTTTTTGGGATCTATCAAAAAGATTCTGGTAGCATTCTTTTTCAGGGGAAAGAGATCGACTTCCATTCCGCCAAGGAAGCACTGGAGAATGGTATTTCGATGGTTCACCAGGAATTAAACCTGGTGCTTCAGCGTTCTGTTATGGACAATATGTGGCTGGGTCGTTATCCAACCAAAGGCGTATTTGTCGATCAGGACAAAATGTATCGCGACACCAAAGCGATTTTTGATGAACTGGATATTGATATTGACCCGCGCGCCCGCGTAGGCACTTTATCCGTTTCACAAATGCAGATGATTGAAATTGCCAAGGCATTCTCCTATAACGCGAAAATCGTGATTATGGATGAGCCAACGTCATCCCTGACGGAAAAAGAGGTGAACCACCTTTTCACCATTATCCGTAAGCTGAAAGAGCGTGGCTGCGGCATCGTCTATATCTCGCATAAAATGGAAGAGATCTTCCAGCTGTGCGATGAAATCACCATTCTGCGTGACGGCCAGTGGATCACCACTCAGCCTCTCGAAGGGCTGGATATGGACAAGATCATCGCCATGATGGTCGGCCGCTCCCTGAACCAGCGCTTCCCGGACAAAGAGAACAAGCCGGGCGAAGTGATTCTGGAAGTTCGCAACCTTACGTCTTTGCGCCAGCCCTCTATCCGCGATGTCTCCTTCGACCTGCATAAGGGCGAAATTCTGGGTATTGCAGGCCTGGTCGGTGCGAAACGTACCGATATCGTGGAAACCTTATTTGGTATCCGTGAAAAATCGGACGGCACCATTACGCTGCACGGTAAGCGTATTAATAACCATAACGCCAACGAAGCGATTAACCACGGCTTTGCCCTGGTGACCGAAGAGCGTCGTTCGACGGGGATTTATGCTTATCTGGATATTAACTTCAACTCGTTAATCTCCAATATTCGTAACTATAAAAATAAGATGGGCCTGCTGGATACTTCCCGCATGAAAAGCGATACCCAGTGGGTTATCGACTCAATGCGTGTAAAAACCCCAGGGCACCAGACGCAAATCGGTTCACTTTCCGGCGGTAACCAGCAGAAGGTTATTATTGGTCGCTGGTTATTAACGCAGCCAGAAATTTTAATGCTTGATGAGCCGACGCGCGGTATTGACGTGGGTGCAAAATTTGAAATCTATCAGCTGATTGCTGAACTGGCTAAAAAGAATAAAGGGATCATTATTATTTCTTCCGAAATGCCGGAATTGTTAGGGATCACAGATCGTATTCTGGTTATGAGCAATGGTCTCGTTGCCGGAATTGTTGACACCAAAACGACAACGCAAAACGAAATTCTCCGTCTTGCGTCTTTGCACCTTTAAGATCAGGGGCTCCTCATGAGTGCGTTAAATAAAAAAAGTTTTCTCACTTATCTGAAAGAGGGCGGTATTTACGTCGTTCTTTTAGTATTACTGGCCATTATTATTTTCCAGGACCCTACGTTCTTAAGTTTGCTTAACTTGAGTAACATTTTGACCCAGTCCTCCGTGCGTATCATCATCGCGCTGGGCGTGGCGGGGCTGATTGTGACTCAGGGTACGGACCTGTCAGCAGGGCGCCAGGTGGGTCTGGCGGCGGTTGTGGCCGCCACGCTATTGCAGTCGATGGAAAACGCCAACAAAGTGTTCCCGGAGATGGCCACCATGCCAATTATTGTGGTGGTGCTGATTGTCTGTGTGGTGGGTGCCATCATCGGTCTGATCAACGGTATTATCATCGCCTATCTGAACGTGACGCCGTTTATCACCACGCTGGGTACGATGATTATCGTTTACGGTATCAACTCCCTGTACTACGACTTCGTGGGTGCATCCCCGATTTCTGGTTTCGACAGCGGCTTCTCGACCTTCGCGCAGGGCTTTGTGGCGCTGGGCAGTTTCCGTCTCTCCTACATCACCTTCTACGCGCTGATCGCCGTGGCCTTTGTCTGGGTGCTGTGGAACAAAACGCGCTTCGGTAAAAACATCTTCGCTATCGGCGGCAACCCGGAAGCAGCAAAAGTGTCCGGCGTTAACGTGGCCCTGAACCTGCTGATGATTTATGCCCTGTCCGGCGTGTTCTATGCCTTCGGTGGTTTGCTGGAAGCGGGTCGTATCGGCTCAGCGACGAACAACCTCGGCTTCATGTACGAACTGGATGCTATCGCAGCCTGCGTGGTGGGCGGCGTCTCCTTCAGTGGCGGTGTAGGTACGGTGGTAGGCGTGGTGACGGGTGTAATCATCTTTACCGTTATCAACTACGGATTGACCTATATCGGTGTGAACCCGTACTGGCAGTACATCATCAAAGGGGCGATTATCATCTTTGCGGTGGCGTTGGATTCCCTGAAATACGCGCGTAAGAAGTAATCTTGCCAAAAAGAAAAACCCGCTCACGAGCGGGTTTTTTTATTTCTTCTCTTTCTTCTGCAATTCCAGCAGTTGGTCCGGGGTAACCGCCGGATAATCCTGTGCATCTTCAGGCACCTGATGCATCTCCGGAATCGGCACCAGCGGGCCTAAAAAGCGCGGTTCACGTTTGAAGAGATAGAGATCCGCCAGCGCGCCAAAGCGTGCGCCAAACTCACGCACACGAACGCTCCACATATCTTTCGGAGAAGGGACCGCGTAGCACTGCGCCTGAATCCCCATATGCAGGGCAATAAACAGCGCGCGCTCGCAATGGAAGCGCTGGGTGATGATAATAAAATCGTTAGTATCAAAGACTTTACGCGTACGCACAATGGAGTCCAGGGTGCGGAATCCGGCATAGTCGAGAACGATATCCGCCGGATCGACGCCAGCAGCAATCAAATCTTTGCGCATGGTCATCGGTTCGTTATAGCTTTGCTGGGCGTTATCGCCGCTCAGCAGCAGGTAATTGACCTTGCCGCTGTTGTAGGCGTTCAGCGCCCCCTGAATGCGGTAGCGGTAGTACTGATTAATCACGCCGGTGCGATAATACTTGGCCGTCCCCAGCACCACACCCACCTGGCGATAAGGCAAATCCTGCAGATCGTCAAAGATATAGGGGGCGGTTTTCCAGCTCATCCAGCGGTCGAGGCCGAGCACAGTCAACAGCAGAATGCCGACCAGGACACACAGGCTGTAAAACACGCGCTTTAACATGAAGATGGCTCGTTCCGTGGAGGGAAATTTCACTCAGGCTACTTTACCCGCCTGGTAATCGCAAGAAACAGCGGTTTGATTGGGGGGAATTTCATCAGCAGGGCGGGCATTTCTGCCCGCACAGGTCTATTACGCCAGCAGCGTACGGTCGATACTGGTACAGCCGAGCGCCTTGAGGGTGGCGGCGGTGGCGTCCCACTGGATCAGTGGCGCATCGGCCTTTTCTGCCAGAATCGCACGCTGAATATCCGGGTAGTCGTACCCGTTGAGGCTCAGCAGGTTCAGGGCGCCTTGCAGCGGTGGCAGCGTCGGGTTGAATGCCGCGTTTTCGGCATAGCTGCCGCTGAAGATTTTGCCATCACGCAGCTCCAGCGCCACGCCGCTTGGCGACTTGCTGTACGGCGTATGACTTTTGTTTGCCGCCGCAATGGCCGCTTGCGCCAGGTCATCGCCCGCTAACGCATAGCCATGATCCTGGTCGTCCATCAGCAGAGTTTTGATATCCAGGTCTTTCGGGCCAAAGGCGTCCGGCAGGTAATCGCCCAGCGTATGCGGCTCACGGCCTGGCAGGTTGATGCGCAGTTGTAGACCGCTGTTCAGTTCATTCATAAACTGACGGCAGTGACCGCAAGGGGTGTAGTTCACGGTGATGGCCTGCAGCGCTTTTTCCCCACGCAGCCAGGCATGGCTGATGGCGCTCTGTTCTGCATGGACGGTCTGTTGCATGGTCGCACCAAGGAACTCCATGTTCCCGCCGAAATACCAGGTCCCGCTCACGCCGCGCGCAATCGCGCCAACGTTAAAGTGGGAGAGATCGGCTCTGGCGCAGGCAGCAGCCAGCGGCAGTAGTGCGAAAGCCAGCGCGTCTTCGTCCAGTCCCGTAGCCTGTTTAAGCGTCGTGACCTGCTCCGCAGTCAGCAGGGCGGGGAAGTGCGTATCCGCCAGAACCGGAGCCAGGGCTGATTGCAAATTCTCTGCGAGCTGGGCAAAAGCAGTTTGAAAACGTGGGTGCATGGCAATGCCTCATAAAGGTTAATGGATCGGTAGTGTACGGAGCCAATAGCGCTTTATATGTGATCTAGTTCTCATTATGTATGCAACTTATGAAAACAAAATGAAATTTGCGCGACGCATCGCAAATTTTAGCCCACTACCGCCAGAATAATTGGGAACAGGAACGGAGCGATCAATGAGGTCATGATCCCGCAAATCACCAGCGCCAGCGAACTGAACGCGCCTTCCTGATAGTCCAGCTCCGCACAGCGAGCAGTGCCGAGGGCGTGGGAGGCCGTACCCATCGCCAGCCCGCGGGCGGCTTTGGTACGGATACGCATGACATTGAGCAACGTGTGACCAAACACCGCACCCAGGATCCCGACAAAAATCACGCACATGGCGCTAATGGCCGGGATACCACCGATGCTGCCGCCCACGGCCATCGCAATCGGCGTGGTCACGGATTTCGGCAGAATAGAGGCGGCGATTTGCGGCGACGCCCCCATCAGCAGCGCCACTGACGTTCCCGTTACCATGGCGACGACGCTACCAATCAGACAGATGGTGATGATCGATTTCCAACGCGCGCGGATCTGATGCAGCTGCTCGTAAAGCGGAAATGCCAGCGCCACGACGGCAGGCTGGAGCAGATCGTTTAAAATTTTGCTGCCCGCAAAATAGCGTTCGTAAGGAATGCCGGTGAGCAGCAGGAACGGAATAATCACCACCATCGCCACCAGCAGCGGGTTGAGAAGCGGCATCTTGAAACGCGCGGCAAGTTTACGTGCGGCGAAAAACACCACCAGTGTCAATGGCAGCGACCACCAGATATTGGCCATCATTTTTGACTTCCTTTCTGCCCAACGACTTTGCGTTCGCCATGAACCAGATGCGAACTCCAGCTCACGACCAGGAACACGACCAGCGTACTCACTGCGCAGGAGACCAGAATCGGGCCGTATTGCGCTTTAAGCAGATCGTAATATTGCATCACGCCCACGCCTATCGGCACAAACAGCAGCGCCATATAGCGGATCAGCACAAAGCAGCCAGGGTTGACCCACTTCGCGGGCAGAATTTGCAGCGCCAGCAGCAGAAAAAGAATCAGCATGCCGATAATGCTGCCGGGAATGGTGATCGGTAGCAGGGAAGAAATGAAAATCCCGGCATACAGGCAGGCATAGATCAGAATAAAAGCACGCAGATACTGCCAGAGGGTATTCAGAGTTTTGATCATGGTGAAAGTCCTTGATGGAACGCATTCATCATACAATTAAACATAGAAACGTGCTATGGATCACATCATGATTTTTGAGCATACCAGACATTCCTTTTTGGAACGTTAGGCATTTCCCCAGCATTCATAGCAAAAGCCATACAAAACAGTGTAGTTGCGGTGACTATTTTTGAAGCAGTGATATGATAAAAGCCATTCCCGCGATCAGGAGATTCTAATGTCAGAATTCATTTTTTTCCGGAAAGGGACACAGATTTTCGCCGTGGAGAAGGGCAATGCGGAGGGCTCGTCGCACCTGGAAGCGCAGGGCTATGAGCAGGAGTTTGAAGAGATCACGGCGCCCGATGCCCAAAGTGCGCTGGCGCGTTACAACGATATCAAAAAAGAAGATGAGCTGAACGTCTACGCCTTCGCGCTGGGCCCGACGTTCACGCTGCTCATCGTGGTCGTTCTGACGGCGGTGGCCTACGTCGTGATGAAATAGACGCGCGTTAAGCCCTTTGCACCTTTATAGAGAGCGGCTACTATAGCGGGTCTTTTTTCACAGGGTTTTAGAATGCGTGTTTTACTGGCGCCGATGGAAGGCGTGCTCGACTCATTAGTGCGCGAGCTGCTGACTGAGGTAAATGATTACGATCTCTGCGTCACCGAGTTTTTGCGGGTGGTCGATATGCTGTTGCCAGTAAAGTCGTTTTATCGACTCTGCCCGGAGCTGCATCGTCAGAGCCGGACCACCTCCGGTACGTTGGTGCGTATCCAGCTGCTGGGGCAATACCCGGAATGGCTGGCGGAGAACGCGGCCCGTGCGGTAGAACTGGGTTCATACGGTGTCGATCTCAACTGCGGCTGTCCGTCGAAAATGGTCAACGGCAGCGGCGGTGGCGCAACGTTGCTAAAAGATCCTGAGCTGATCTATCGCGGCGCGAAAGCGATGCGTGAGGCGGTGCCTGCCCATCTTCCGGTGACGGTAAAAGTGCGTCTGGGTTGGGACAGTCACGACCGCCAGTTTGAGATTGCCGATGCTGTGCAGCAGGCCGGGGCGACGGAGCTGGTGGTTCACGGGCGCACCAAAGACGACGGCTATAAAGCAGATCGCATCAACTGGCAGGCGATTGGGGAGATCCGCAAGCGTCTGTCGATTCCGGTGATCGCGAATGGCGAAATCTGGGACTACGAAAGTGCGCAGGCGTGTATAAAAGAGACGGGCTGCGATTCAGTGATGATCGGGCGCGGGGCGCTGAACGTGCCTAACCTGAGCCGGGTGGTGAAGTACAACGAGCCGCGTATGCCGTGGCCGGATGTGGTCACGCTGCTGCAAAAATATTCGCGTCTGGAAAAGCAGGGCGACACCGGGTTGTACCATGTGGCACGTATCAAACAGTGGCTGAGCTATTTACGCAAAGAATATGACGAAGCGCTGGGGTTATTTCAGGAAATTCGGACTCTGCAGACATCAGCCGACATTGCGCGGGTCATTCAGGCCAAATAATAGCGTCGGGATCCTCGCATTACTGCGCTCGCAGCCTTTCATAGGGCATATAGCGTTTCACTAAAGGCGATGTGCGCTACGTTTAGCGATATGTTCCTCTGGCGCAGGAGAGCGGGGTGGCAAAACTGAAAACCGCCTCAATAACGATCTGTATCACGTTTTTACGCGTAGTACATTGAGGCTGCGATTGAAACTGATAGAGTGCGAAAACTGGATTGTTACTGCTGCGGCAGGCAAAACCTGATTTTCTGGCATCTGCTGGAGGTCAGGTTTTTTTGTTTCTGGGGTTCTGATGAAAATCGCCAAAATTCTCAATAATAATGTGGTGGTTGTTCTGGATGAGCACATGCGCGAACAGGTCGTGATGGGGCGCGGGCTGGCCTTCCAGAAACGCATCGGTGACGATCTTGACGCTGAGAAAGTCGAAAAGGTTTTCGCACTGCAAAGCGATGAGCTGGCGCGTCGATTAGGGGAATTACTTAGTCAGATCCCGCTTGAGGTAATGACCACCTGCGACCGCATTATTGGGCTGGCGGCGCAGCGGCTGGGGAAATTGCAGGACAGTCTCTACATCACGTTGACCGACCACTGCCATTTTGCCATCGAACGGCAAAAGAAAGGCCTGGCGATCAAAAACGTGCTGTTGTGGGAGATCAAACGTCTGTACCCGAAGGAGTTTGAGCTGGGGCAGGAAGCAAGGGCGATTATCGCCAGCAGGCTGGGGGTGGAGCTTGCCGAAGATGAGGCGGGGTTTATCGCGCTTCACCTGGTCACGGCGCAACTGAACAGCGAAATGCCCGAAGTGATGCACGTCACCCGCGTTATGCAGGAGATCCTGCAGCTGGTGAAGTATCAGCTTCAGCTGGAATATGACGAAGAGTCGCTCAGCTATCAGCGCTTTGTCACCCACCTGAAGTTCTTTGCTCAACGGATGCTGACCCGCACCGTGGTAGAAGATGACGATGTGACGCTGCATACGGCGGTAAAAGACAACTACGCGAAAGCCTGGATTTGCGCCGAGAAAATCGCGCAGTATTTGCAGAAAAGTTATCAGCGCGAGCTGACGACGGAAGAAATTATGTTTCTCACCATTCATATTGAGCGAGTGAGAAAAGAGGGGCGATAAGCTCCAAAATCTGGATTGTTACTGCATAACGCAGGCAAAACCTGAGCGCGGCATCTGAAGAGATGCTGTTCTCGGGTTTTTTTTATTTTTAAACTCAGTCACCAGATGCCTGCGGGCATCGAAGAAAGGAAATCGAGATGGAATATCAAGCTTTGGCGAAGGATATTCTCGGCCACGTAGGGGGCAAAGAGAACATCATCAGTCTGGTTCATTGCGCCACCCGGCTTCGCTTCAAACTGAAAGAAAATCAAAAAGCGGATGCCGAAGGGCTGAAGAAAAATCCGGGCGTGATCATGGTCGTCGAAAGCGGCGGGCAGTTTCAGGTGGTGATTGGAAACCATGTGAATGATGTCTGGAAAGCGGTGCGGGCGGAAGCGGGTTTGCATGACGATACGCCAGTGGCAGCAGACGAGAACGGAGACAAGAGTCATCTTCTCGGGCGCTTGATTGACGTTGTCTCCGGCATCTTTACGCCGTTTATTGGCATCCTGGCGGCATCCGGTATTTTGAAAGGATTGCTGGCGCTGGCCGTGGTTTGCGGCTGGCTCAGCCCCGACAGTGGAACCTACAAAATCTGGTTTGCGGCAAGCGATGCCTTGTTCTTCTTCTTTCCGCTGGTGCTGGGCTACACGGCCGGGAAGAAATTTGGCGGCAATCCGTTTATCACCATGGTCATCGGTGGCGCGCTGACCCATCCGATGATGATTCAGGCGTTTGAGGCCAGCCAACAAACCGGTGCCGTAGCGGACGCGTTTCTCGGGATTCCGGTCACCTGGTTCAACTACAGCGCGTCGGTTATTCCGATTATTCTCGCCGCGTGGGTCAGCTGCTGGCTGGAAAAAAAGAGCGGCAAACTGCTGCCGTCGTCGATGAAAAACTTCTTTACGCCGCTGATCTGTTTAGCGGTTACCGTCCCGCTAACCTTCCTGGTGATTGGGCCGGTAGCGACCTGGCTGAGCCAGCTGCTGGCTAACGGATATCAGGTGATTTATGTCCTGGCCCCGTGGCTGGCGGGCGCTGCGATGGGCGCGCTGTGGCAGGTGTGCGTGATCTTCGGCCTGCACTGGGGGCTGGTGCCGCTGATGATCAATAACCTGGCGGTACTGGGGCATGACTCAATGCTGCCGATGCTGCTGCCTGCGGTGATGGGGCAAGTGGGTGCCGCGCTGGGGGTCTTCCTGCGCACGCGCGATGCGCGTCTGAAAATGCTGGCGGGCTCATCGGTAACGGCGGGGATTTTTGGTATCACCGAGCCTGCGGTGTATGGCGTGAACTTGCCGCTGCGTCGTCCGTTCATCTTTGGCTGCGTGGCCGGGTCGATTGGCGGGGCCATCGTGGGCCTGAGCCAGGCTTACGTTTACTCTTTCGGGTTCGCCAATATCTTTACCATTGCGCAGATGATCCCGCCGGGTGGCATTGATGCTTCGCTGTGGGGGGGCATTATCGGAACTGTGGTTGCTCTGATTTTGAGTTGCGTGCTGACGCTGGTTGCAGGGATGCCGGGGCGCGCAGTTGAGACGACGCCGGTCGCACTCACCGCTGGCGAAGACGATGTACTTTCGCCAATGAGCGGAACGGTTCTGGCCCTGAGTCAGGTGCCAGATGCCACCTTCGCGAGCGGTCTTCTCGGTCACGGCGCGGCCATTATCCCGTCTGACAACAACGTTTTCGCCCCGTTTGCGGGTGAGGTTGCCTCGCTATTCCAGACCAAACACGCGATTGGCCTGCTAAGCGACAGCGGCATTGAAGTGCTAATCCACGTCGGTATCGACACCGTCAAGCTCGACGGCAAGCATTTCACCGCTCACGTGAACGTGGGCGATAAAGTGAAGCCTGGCGATCTGCTGCTGGAATTCGACAGACAGGCCATTCTTGACGCCGGATACGATCTGGCCACCCCGATTCTTATCAGTAACAGCGACAGTTATGCAGAGGTGATCACCGTGGCGGCCAGCGCCGTCAACGCCGGTTCGCCGCTGCTGACCGTCAGCCATCAATAACAGGAGAACGTGATGAAAACTTTCCCGGATACATTTTTATGGGGCGGCGCGGTTGCTGCCAACCAGGTAGAAGGCGCCTACCTTGAAGATGGCAAAGGCCTGTCAACGTCGGACGTCCAGCCGAAAGGGGTATTTGGCCCGGTGGTAGAGCGCGTTCCGGGCGACAGCGGAATTAAGGATGTGGCGATCGATTTTTATCATCGCTACCCGGACGATATTAAGCTGTTTGCTGAAATGGGATTTAGCTGCCTGCGTGTCTCTATCGCCTGGACGCGTATTTTCCCGAACGGGGATGAGTCGCAGCCGAATGAAGCGGGTCTGGCGTTTTACGACAAACTGTTTGATGAACTGGCCGCGCACAATATCACTCCACTGGTAACGCTGTCGCACTATGAGATGCCGTGGGGCCTGGTGAAACAGTATGGTGGCTGGGGCAGCCGTCAGGTGATTGGCTTCTTCGAGCGGTATGCGCGCACGGTGTTTACCCGCTACAAAGAGAAAGTGAAGCTGTGGCTGACATTTAACGAAATCAATATGTCCCTGCATGCGCCAATGACGGGCGTCGGCCTGCCGGAAACCAGCAGTAAAGCGGAAGTCTACCAGGCAATCCATCATCAGCTGGTGGCCAGCGCATTGGCGGTTAACGCCTGTCATGAGATTGTCCCGGAAGGCAAAATTGGCAATATGCTGCTGGGAGGGCTGGTCTATCCGCTCACCTGTAAGCCGGACGATGTGCTGGAAGCGTTGCAGGAGAACCGTGCATGGCAGTTCTTCGGTGATGTGCAGTGCCGTGGCGCTTATCCGGGCTACATGCTGCGTTTCTTCCGCGATAACGGTATCCAGCTTGACGTAACTGATGCCGATCGCGAGGCGCTGAAATCGACCGTAGATTTTATCTCCTTCAGCTATTACATGACCGGTTGTGTGACCACGGATGAAGAGTTAAACCAGCAGGCGCGCGGCAACATTTTAAGCATGGTGCCAAACCCGCATCTCGCAAGCTCTGAGTGGGGCTGGCAGATTGACCCGGTCGGCCTGCGTACTCTGCTGAATGTGCTTTGGGATCGCTATCAGAAGCCGCTGTTTATTGTCGAAAATGGTCTGGGCGCGAAAGATAAACCCGATGCCGACGGTGTCGTGCAGGATGACTACCGTATTGCCTATCTCAACGATCATCTGGTGCAGGTGCATGAGGCATTGGAAGACGGTGTCGAGGTGATGGGTTACACCAGCTGGGGACCTATCGATCTGGTGAGCGCGTCGAAAGCTGAGTTGTCCAAACGCTACGGCTTTATTTACGTCGATCGCGACGACAGCGGTAATGGCACGCTGGCCCGCAGCCGTAAGAAAAGCTTCTACTGGTACAAAGAGGTCATTTCGACCAAAGGCGCTTCGCTAAAAGCGTAATGGCACCACGCTTTGCCCGACCGGTAAAAATCGGTCGGGCAAATTATCAGAAAATCATTTTAAATACGCCCGTCACCACCAGTAAACCAATTAAGAAAATAATCAAAATAACCCACAGTAATATTTTCATTCCCTTCTCCTTCAACTTTGCTATTGGGCTTACGTCTATTTAAGTGTAGCAGCCGCATCAAATGCTTAATCAATAAGTGCTGTGAATGAATGTAATTGTCTAATTCGTAAGGGGAATATTTTTCTGAGTGTGTGAATGTATGACAAAGTAAGGGTTGCCACGCGTTACTAAAAAAAAGTAATGCAGCAGGCGTAATTTGCCCCTTTCTTTTTTGCGTGAATGGCGTAATGAAACGTTCAATTATTTTCTCTTTTAGCTTACCTCTCTCTTTATTGCTGGTGGCCTGTGCGCCGGGCCACGACACGGCGGCGTCTCTGCATCAGCAGGCTCCCGTGGCGAAAATCAACACTCAGCTGGCCCACACCCAGTGGCCGAAAAATGAGTGGTGGAAAGAGTTCCACGACCCGGAGCTGAACGCTCTGATTGCCAAAGCGCTGGCCGATGCGCCGGATATGCAGATTGCCCACCAGCGTATCGCCCTCGCGGAAGCTCAGGCCAAAATGGCTGTGGCTGCGGGTGGCCCGCAGATTGATTTTTCGGCGGACGCCGAGCGGCAAAAAATGTCGGCAGAAGGGCTGATGGGTCCGTTCGCCGAGACCGATCCTGCGGCGGGCACCACCGGGCCGTGGTACACCAACGGCACCTTTGGCCTGACGGCGGGATGGGATCTGGATTTGTGGGGGAAAAACCGCTCCCAGATCGAGGCCCGGATCGGCAAAGTCAATGCGCAGAAAGCGGAGATGGAACAGACCCGCCAGCTTCTCGCCAGCAGCGTGGCGCGCCTGTACTGGGAGTGGCAAACGCAGGCCGAGATTGGTCATGTGCTGACGGACATCAAACAGGAACAAGAGTCGATTATTGCCGTCGATCGTGAACTCTACCAGCACGGCATTACCTCCTCCGTAGAAGGTGTCGTCACCGATATCAATGCCAGCAAAACGCAGGAACAGAGGGCGGAAGTCAGTGGCAAAATGAAAGCCATTGAGGCGCGGTTGCAGGCGCTGACCAATACCACGTCAGTGACGCTCACACCGCACCCGCTGCCGAAAATCGACGCTTCGCTACCGCCGACGCTGGGCTATGACCTGCTGGCCCGCCGTCCCGATCTTCAGGAGGCGCACTGGTACATTGAAGCGTCCATGAATGACGTGGATGCAGCGAAAGCCGCGTTTTATCCGGACGTTAATCTGATGGCTTTTCTGCAACAGGACGCCCTGCACTTAAGCGATCTGTTCCGCTCATCGGCCCAGCAGATGGGGGTCACTGCCGGACTGACGCTGCCGATCTTCGACAGCGGTCGCCTCAATGCGAATCTCGACATCGCTCAGGCGCAGAGCAATCTGTCCGTCGCGAACTACAACAAAGCGGTGGTCGATGCAGTGAATCAGGTGGCGCGCACGGCCAGTGAAGTGGAGACGCTGATGAACAAAAATCAGCAACAGCAGCAGGTTGAAGCCGATACCGCACGGGTGGTGGCCCAGGCGCAGGCCCGTTTTCATGCGGGGATCATCGCCGGCTCACGCGTCAGCGAAGCGAAAATTCCGGCGTTGCAGGAGCACATCGCGAGCCTGACGCTTCAGGGGCAATATGTGGACGCCACCCTGCAGCTGACCTCCGCCCTGGGTGGCGGGTATCACCACGGTTAACAGGACGTTATCTATACTTACCTTTTTGCGTCATGGCGGAGGTAGGTATGGCATCAGTTCAGCGTGTGGCCATTGTTACGGCATCAGATTCCGGAATCGGTAAAACAACGGCGCTACTTCTGGCTGAGCGCGGGTTTGATATTGGCGTGACCTGGCATTCGGATGAAGAGGGGGCACTCCAGACCTGTCGTGAAATAGAAGCCCTGGGGCGTCGCGCCGAGGCGATACAGCTGGATCTCAGCCACCTGCCCGAGGGGGCGAAAGCCATTGAGACGCTTATCGCCCGCTTTGGTCGGCTGGATGCGCTGGTCAACAACGCCGGCGCGATGGCCAAAGCCCCGTTTCTTGATATGACGTTTGACGACTGGCGCGGGATTTTTACCGTGGATGTGGATGGCGCGTTTCTCTGTTCACAACTTGCCGCCCGGCAGATGGTGAAGCAGGGGCAGGGGGGGCGGATTGTGAATATTACCTCGGTGCATGAGCACACCCCGCTACCGGAGGCCAGCGCCTACACCGCAGCGAAACATGCGCTGGGCGGCCTGACAAAATCAATGGCCCTTGAGCTGGTGCAGCACAAGATCCTGGTCAATGCGGTTGCCCCTGGCGCTATCGCCACGCCGATGAACGGCATGGATGACAGCGAAGTCGAAGAAGGCTCCATGCCCGAGATCCCTCTCGGTCGGCCTGGGCAAACCCATGAGATCGCAAGCCTTGTCGCGTGGCTGTGCGACACGGATGCCAGCTATACCACGGGGCAATCGTTTATTGTCGACGGCGGCTTTATGCTGGCGAATCCGCAGTTTAAACCGGCGGAATAACGACGCTAGTCGCGATCGTTTTCCCGATGCTTGCGCCACAGTCGCCAGATAATGACGCCTGCCACCACCAGTATCAGCCAGATCCAGTGCTTCAGATGCTGGTCGAGGTTGTGCAGCCAGGGGCCAATCACTTCGCCGCCCACATAGCCGAGCGAAGTGAATATCAGCGCCCAGGCGATGGCACCAATGATGTTTAGCGGCAGAAAGATTTTCGGCGGCAGGCGGCTGGCGCCAATCAGCAGCGGGCCGATGATGCGAAAGCCGTACATAAACCGGGTACCGATCACAAACAGATAAGGGTGACGCTGAATCAGCCGCTGCGCGCGGTTGATTTTTTTCTGATGCCGGGCAAAACGTTTGAGCAGCGTGGGGCCAAAGCGCAATCCCAGCAGATAGAGCAACTGATCGCCAATCATTCCCCCCAGCGCTACCGCGGCGACCACCAGCGGGAAACGAAGCAGCCCCTGATGTGCGGCCACCCCGCCTAGCAGGGTGATGGTTTCCCCTTCCGCCACGCTCCCTATCACCAGCGCCGCATATCCGTACTGTTCAATCAGACTATTGATATCCATGAGTTCAGCGGTGTCTCCCTGTGTAAACCTTCCTTAAGCATACACCCTGTGAATCAATGGTGTGGCAACCAGGACGATTTCCCCGAAGCGGCAATTTTGCCGCTGGTCATAAAATAATCTAAAGCTGCATTATACTTACAGTATCGCCTTGCGAGCCGACAATGAGGGGGCTGTATGAACCATGTCTGGGGGCTGTTTTCCCATCCCGATCGTGAGATGCATGTCATCAGAAGCGAGAACGAAACGGTCGCGCATCACTACACGCACCATGTCCTGCTCATGGCTGCTGTACCGGTGATCTGCGCGTTTATTGGCACAACACAAATCGGCTGGAATTTTGGCGATGGCAACGTCGTGACGCTCTCATGGATGACGGGGCTGGCACTGGCGGTGGTCTTCTACGGTTTAATGCTGGCAGGCGTCGCGGTGATGGGGCGGGTGATCTACTGGATGGCGCGAAACTATCCTCAGCGTCCCTCGCTTACCCTGTGCATGGTATTTGCCGGATACGTGGCAACACCGCTGTTTATGAGCGGCATCGTGGCGCTCTATCCGCTGGTATGGCTGTGTGCGCTGGTGGGTACCATCGCACTGTTTTACACCGGCTATCTGCTGTACGTGGGTATTCCGACCTTCCTCAACATTAACAAAGAAGAAGGCTTAAGTTTCTCCAGTTCAACTCTCGCGATTGGCGTGCTGGTGCTGGAGGCGCTGCTGGCACTTACGGTGATCCTGTGGGGCTACGGCTATCGTCTCTTCTGAGGTAAATGCATTGCTGGCGTAAATGCCAGCAATGCAGCATCTGTTCACGATTCTCCGCTGGCGACAACTCATCAGGGCAGCTATGATGCCTTTGCCAGCCTGTTTCGCTCGTTGTAACGGGAGGCGTACGTCATCACGTGCATGAATAATTATCAGAAGTCTCACCATGCTGAAATTCCGAGTTTCTTTACTTAGCCTTGCGCTGATCCTGGCTGTGCCCGTTGCCGCGCCAGCGATTGCCAAAACAACCGCAGTGACCACTGCCGCTCAGCCGGAAATCGCCTCCGGTAGCGCGATGATTGTCGATCTGAATACCAACAAGGTGATCTATTCCAGTCACCCGGATCTGGTGCGTCCGATCGCGTCGATTACCAAATTAATGACCGCGATGGTGGTGCTCGATGCACGACTGCCGCTGGATGAGAAACTGAAAGTCGATATCAGCCAGACGCCAGAGATGAAAGGGATATACTCCCGCGTGCGTCTGAACAGCGAAATCAGCCGTAAAAATATGCTGCTGCTGGCACTGATGTCCTCGGAAAACCGGGCGGCCGCGAGCCTTGCGCACCATTATCCGGGCGGATATAACGCATTTATCCGGGCGATGAATGCCAAAGCCAAATCCCTGGGCATGACCAACACCCGTTTTGTCGAGCCAACCGGGCTGTCGATTCACAACGTCTCCACCGCACGCGACCTGACCCACCTGCTGATCGCCAGCAAACAGTACCCGCTGATCGGTCAGCTGAGTACCACGCGTGAAGAGATGGCGACCTTTGCGAATCCGGCGTACACCTTACCGTTCCGCAATACTAACCATCTGGTGTATCGCGAAAACTGGAACATCCAGCTGACGAAAACCGGCTTTACCAATGCGGCTGGCCACTGTCTGGTGATGCGTACCGTGTTTAACGGCAAACCGGTGGCGCTGGTGGTGATGGATGCGTTTGGCAAATACACTCACTTCGCTGATGCCAGCCGTTTGCGTACCTGGATTGAAACCGGAAAAGTGATGCCAGTTCCGGCGGCAGCACTGAGCTATAAAAAGCAAAAAGCGGCGCAGATGGAAACCGCACAGAACGACTGAGCGCGTGGCAGGTGAATCCACGGTTTGCAGGCCGGGCAGGCGCAGTGCCGCCCGGCAAAACGTTTTGCCTCGCGAATTACTCCGGCAGCGTCCAGTCACCGTCGTTCAGGGGGCGCTGCATTATCAGCGTATCCCGCCAGTTTCCCTTCTTATAGCCCACGCTTCTTAACTGCCCGGCCACCTCGAAACCATGCTTTTTATGCAGCCGAATCGAACCGGCATTGTTATGCCCGTCGCCGACCACGGCAATCATCTGCCGCCACGGACCCTGCTCACAACGTTCAATCAGGGCATCCATCAGCGAGCTGCCAAAACCTCGTCCGGTGGCGCTGGCATCCACATAGATCGACTCTTCAAGCGTATAGCGATAGGCAGGGCGCGCGCGATACAGCGCCGCATAGCAGTATCCCACCACCACGCCGCGATAGAGCGCCACCAGCCACGGCAAACCATCGGCGGCAATCGTGCTCATGCGCTGGCGCATCTCTTCGATGGTGGGGGGAACTTCTTCAAACGATGCACGCCCGTTCAGCACATGCCAGGCGTAGATCGCGGCAATGGCATGTACGTCGTCAGGTTGGGCGTCGCGCACCTCGACTTCGGAAGCGGACAGGATATCAACGGCCGACATGATGGGCGGACTCCTCAGGAAAAAAAAGCCGGAGAAGCGGTTCTCCGGCGGGGTGAGATTACTCTAGTACGATTGTTACTGGCTTAACAATAATTTCAGTGTGGCTATAGTGTTTGATCAGAGGGTTGCGTCTCGTCGCGCTCTGTCTGCGTCGCCTCTTTCCAGTATTTATGCTTCGTCGTCTTACCAATGCCGGGATTCATGCTGTTTGTCGGGTCATTCTCGCGATAAAAACGTTTAAGCGTTTCTGGCGCTTCATACAGGTGTCCGACGTTATGTTCGGCCGGGTATTGTGCCCCGCGCGCGCGCAGCAGTTCGAGCATCTGCTCCTTCAGGGCATGCGCATCAACGCCTTTTTTGACGATGTAATCCTGGTGGAAAACGTGGCACATAAAGTGGCCGTAGTAGAGCTTATGCACCAGCTTACTGTCGATTTCCGGCGGCAGGTGTTCAAACCACTCCGTATCGTTACGACGCAGGGCGATATCCAGCGCCAGAATATCTTCCACTTCGTCGGCGTGAACCGCCTGATAGCGAATCGCGGCGCCCGCAGCTGCGAAGCGGTGTAAGAACGCCTTGTTGCCTTCTTCCGGCGTACAGGCAAAGAAATCGCCCTCGGCAGTTTTAAAGTAATCCGCCAGCCAGGTTTGCGCCTCGGCAATCCCGTCGCCCGACATTTTCAGCAGCAGGTGGTGTTCGTACTTATCGCGCCAGCTCTTCATGCGCGGCGGCAGGTGCGCCGGGAAAGCCGTGCCCAGCTTCTGCATAAAGCGATCGGTGAAGTGCGGTTTGAACAGAGACACTTTACCGAGCATGGCGTCAGCGCGGCCTTTCATCGTAAAGAAGAACGGCATTTTGTCGGTGCCGAGCTTGTCGATCATCAGGAAGGTGTCTTTGCCGTAGCGCTCGGCGATATCGTAAATATCGCGATGCATGTACTCACCCGCGACCGGCAGATTCGTGAACTCGCCCAGAATATGACGACGGATCTCGGTCAGCACCTCCGGCTGGTTGGTGCCGATATAAAAGACCTGCTGATTTTTCTGCGCCGGGAAGGTGTCCAGACGTACGGCAAACACCGCCAGTTTGCCCGCGCAGCCGGAAGATTCGAACAGACGATCCGGATCGGCGTTATAGCGCGCCGGGGTATCGGCTTCAATGTCGCGCACGCGTTCGACGTAATCGTGATCGTGGGCGTGACGGCCATCGTGCTGCACGTCAGCGTCGTTCACACGCTCGTCGTCGAGCTTGCTGAGGATCTGCTCCGGCGTGACACCCAGGTTGATCCCCAGATGATTCACCAGCTGTAATTTTCCGTTCTCATCAATGCGTGCAAACAGGGACATTTCCGTGTACGCCGGGCCGCGCTGCACCAGCGAACCGCCGGAGTTGTTGCAGATCCCGCCGATCACCGACGCGCCAATGCAGGAGGAGCCAATCACCGAGTGCGGCTCGCGACCCAGCGGCTTGAGCGCTTTTTCCAGCGAATAAAGGGTCGTGCCAGGATAGGCCAGCACCTGCTCACCTTTGTCCAGCAGATGCAGTTTATCGAGACGCAGGGTGCTGATAATGACGATATCCCGGTCGTAATCATTGCCGTTTGGCGTCGAGCCTTCCGTCAGGCCGGTATTGGCCGCCTGCATCAGAATGATTTTGTCGGCGTTGACGCAGGCGCTCAGCACACGCCACAGCTCCAGCAGCGTGCCGGGAAAGACTACCGCCAGCGCTTCACCCTGGCCGGAACGGAAGCCCTTGCGATAGCGGGCGGTTTTTTCCGGGTCCGTCAGCAGGTGTGAGTGACCGACCAGGCGAGACAGTTCGTTAATAAAAGTGTTGTTATTTTGTGTGCGAACAGAAGTCATCTTCCACTCCTTGTGGTGGGGCAAATTTCTCGCTGTAAAGCATAGCGCGATTAACTGTTAAGCGAACAAGTATTCATGAGAAAAATCAGAGAATAACCCTGCAAGGTTGAAAGGGTTTGTGGCACACTGCGCTTTTCGCACGGTCTGGCCGAGTTTTCCGGCGGTTGATGATGAGAGAGTACAACACATGAAATGGCTTTGTTCTGTAGCTGTCGCAGTAAGCCTGGCGCTGCAACCCGCGCTGGCTGAAGATCTGTTTGGCAACCACCCATTAACCCCGGAAGCCCGCGACGCCTTCGTCACGGACTTGCTCACCAAAATGACGGTCGATGAAAAAATCGGCCAGCTGCGTCTCATCAGCGTCGGGCCGGATAACCCGAAAGAGGCGATCCGCGAGATGATCAAGGAGAGCCAGGTCGGGGCGATATTTAACACTGTCACCCGCGAAGATATCCGCAAAATGCAGGACCAGGTGATGCAGCTCAGCCGCCTGAAAATTCCGCTTTTCTTCGCCTACGATGTGGTCCACGGCCAGCGTACCGTCTTCCCGATTAGCCTCGGTTTAGCCTCTTCCTTTAACCTGGATGCGGTCAGAACCGTCGGGCGTATTTCGGCCTATGAAGCCGCCGATGACGGTCTGAACATGACCTGGGCGCCGATGGTCGACGTCTCGCGCGATCCGCGCTGGGGCCGCGCCTCAGAAGGCTTTGGCGAAGACACCTATTTAACCGCCACCCTCGGCAAAACCATGGTCGAAGCGATGCAGGGCAAAAGCCCGGCGGATCGGTACTCGGTGATGACCAGCGTAAAACACTTTGCCGCCTACGGCGCGGTAGAGGGCGGGAAAGAGTACAACACCGTTGACATGAGCTCGCAGCGCCTGTTCAACGACTATATGCCGCCGTACAAAGCCGGGCTGGACGCGGGCAGCGGCGCGGTGATGGTGGCCCTGAACTCCCTCAACGGCACCCCGGCGACCTCCGATTCCTGGCTGCTGAAAGACGTACTGCGCGACCAGTGGGGCTTCAAAGGCATTACCGTGTCCGATCACGGCGCGATTAAAGAGCTGATCAAACACGGCACCGCCTCCGATCCGGAAGACGCCGTGCGCGTGGCGCTCAAAGCCGGTATCAACATGAGCATGAGCGACGAGTATTACAGCAAATACCTGCCTGATCTGGTGAAAACCGGCAAAGTGACCATGGCAGAGCTGGACGACGCCACCCGCCATGTGCTGAACGTGAAATATGACATGGGGCTGTTTAACGATCCGTACAGCCACTTAGGGCCGAAAGAGTCCGACCCGGCGGATACCAATGCCGAAAGCCGTCTGCATCGTAAAGAGGCCCGTGAAGTGGCGCGCGAAAGTCTCGTGCTGCTGAAAAACCGTCTCGAAACGCTGCCGCTGAAAAAATCCGGCACCCTCGCCGTGGTTGGCCCACTGGCTGACAGCAAGCGTGACGTGATGGGCAGTTGGTCCGCTGCGGGCGTGGCCGATCAGTCCGTCACCGTACTCACGGGCATCAAAAATGCGCTGGGTGAAAAGGGCAAAGTGATTTACGCCAAAGGCGCTAACGTCACTAACGACAACGATATCGTCACCTTCCTGAACCAGTACGAAGAGGCGGTGAAGGTTGATCCGCGTTCGGCGAAAGAGATGATCGACGAAGCGGTTAACGCGGCGAAACAGGCTGATGTGGTGGTGGCGGTCGTCGGTGAAGCGCAGGGCATGGCCCATGAAGCGTCGAGCCGTACCGATATCACCCTCCCGCAGAGCCAGCGCGATCTGATCAGCGCCCTGAAAGCGACGGGTAAACCGCTGGTGCTGGTGCTGATGAACGGCCGCCCGCTGGCGCTGGTGAAAGAGGATCAGCAGGCTGATGCCCTGCTCGAAACCTGGTTCGCCGGGACCGAGGGCGGTAACGCCATTGCCGATGTACTGTTTGGTGATTACAACCCGTCCGGCAAACTGCCGATGTCCTTCCCGCGCTCAGTCGGCCAAATTCCGGTTTACTACAGCCACCTGAACACCGGTCGCCCGTACAACGCCGATAAGCCGAACAAGTACACCTCACGCTATTTCGATGAAGCCAATGGCCCGCTTTATCCGTTTGGTTATGGGCTGAGCTACACCACCTTCAAGGTTTCTGACGTGAAAATGTCTGCACCCACCCTGAAGCGTGACGGCAAAGTCACCGCCAGCGTGGAGGTGACCAACACCGGTAAACGCGACGGTGCCACGGTCATCCAGATGTACGTGCAGGATGTGACGGCCTCCATGAGCCGCCCGGTGAAACAGCTGCGCGGCTTCGAGAAGGTTGACCTGAAGCCGGGTGAGACCAAAACCGTGAGCTTCCCGATTGACGTCGATGCGCTGAAGTTCTGGAATCAGCAGATGAAATATGACGCGGAAGCGGGCAAGTTTAACGTCTTTATCGGCGTGGACTCTGCGCGAGTGAATAAAGGCGAGTTCGACCTGCTTTAACGACAAGAGACGAAACCCGCCGTTGTGCGGGTTTCGTGACGCATCCCGCAAGGTTTCGCGCCTTTCCTGCCTGATTGCTTTGATTCCCTCTTTTCTTGTCTCTTACTCGCCGTTAAATGTGACCTTTTTCACACTTCATTTTTATCCCACAGATGAAATCGTGAGGACGATCAAAACTCACTCCCGCCACACCCGGCAGGCGTGACTCTCTTCACTCTTCGCGAAAAAGCCCGGTAAACACGCCACAAACACGCCGCAGAAAAGCCGTGTAATGCCTGTCACATCACAGCTGACAGGTAATCACATGAAGCTCTCATTAGAAAACATCTCCCTCGATCGAAGCGGGTCGACCCCCGTCACCACCGCGCTGCAGGAACTCATCGATACGCTTGCCGTGAACGGAGGAGGCACGCTGGTGGTCACGCCAGGTATCTACCTGACCGGAACGCTGGTGCTGCCGTCGAATTTCACCCTGCATCTGGAAGCGGGCGCGCGCCTGCTCGCCAGCCAGAATGTGGATGATTACCGCGCCGCAGAAACCCAAAGCACAGCCGAGCTGTCGCGCATGGCGCTCATCTACGCCCGTGATGCGCGCAACCTGACGCTCAGCGGCGCGGGTTGCATCGACGGCAACGCCACGGCCTGGTTTGCCGCAGAGATGGATGACCAGGGGTATCGTCAGCCGAAACCTCAGCGCCCACGCCTGCTGGTGCTGGAAGGGTGCGAACAGGTACGCCTGACGGATATTACCCTGTGCGACTCGCCGATGTGGACCGCGCATCTGGTGAGCTGCAACCATGTTTTCATCCGCAATATCACCATTGATAACGATCTGGCGCTGGCTAACACCGACGCGCTGGACATCGACAGCTGTCAGCACGTGCTCATCAGCGACAGCTACTTCAGCGCCGCCGACGACGGCATCTGTCTGAAGACCACGGCCAAAGCGCCCGAACTCCAGCAGCCGATCGACAACGTCACGATCAGTAACTGCATCATTCGCTCCAAAAGCTGCGCAATCAAAGTCGGGACCGAGACCTTCGCCGACATCACCCATCTGGCGGTGAGCAACTGCGTGATTTTCGACTCCAATCGCGGCATCGGCCTGATCTCCCGCGACGGCGGCCATTTCAGCAAGATGAGCTTCAGCAACATTCTCTTCGACTGCCGCCACGGCCATCCGTGTCACTGGGGCAAAGCCGACCCGGTATTTATCTCCGTGCGCCATCGCGCGCCGGACATCACGCCAGGCACGATCAGCCAGATCACCTTCTCGGGCCTGAACGGGACGGGGGAGGGGGCGATAAATCTGCACAGCGAAACGCCCGGTGCGATCCGCGATATCACCTTCAACGGCCTGGCGTTCAGCCAGCTTGCCTCCCGTTCCGATGAACAGGGCTGCTACGACGTGCGCCCGCCGTGTAACCCAGAGCGCCCGACCGGAATGGGGCTGGACAATGCCTATCGCGTGAATACGCAAACCGGGCGCGCTCACGGCGTGGAGTTATATCCGCACGGGCTGCCAGCCCTTTACACCTGCGGCGTCGAAGGGTTGCATCTGCATGCCATCACCATTACGCGCCCGTCGCCGCTGCCTGCGGGCTGGGATACTGAAAAAATCCGGAGTGCAAAATGATCAAAAAAGTGCGGGAAATAAAGCTGCGGAACTACGTGTGCTACGGGCTGGCGGATGTGATTGGCTCAGGGGCCTTTACTTTGGTCAGCGCCTGGCTGCTGTTCTTCTTAACCACCTTTTGCGGCCTGACGCCGATCCAGGCCGGGTCCCTGTTTGCGGTGGCGAGAATTGTCGATGTGATCATGTGTCCGGTGATCGGCTATGTTTCTGATAACTTCCACAAAACGCGCCTGGGGCGCCGCTTTGGCCGTCGCCGTTTCTTCCTGCTGGCCAGTATTCCGCTGGTGTCGGTCTACAGCCTGCTGTGGGTGGAAGGGTTCAACTACTGGATGTACCTGCTGTTCTACATCCTGTTTGAAATCGTCTACACCATGATCATTATTCCGTACGACACGCTCTCGGCTGAGATGACGTCGGATTTCAAAAAGCGCTCAAAACTGACCAGCGCCCGTATGTATATCGCCCAGCTCGCAGGCTTTGCCGCGGCGTTCCTGCCGGGGCGTCTGGTGGCGTACTTCGGCCCGGACTCTTCCGACTCCTTCTTCTATACCGGGGCGATTTTCACCGTCTCCTTTATGATTGTGCTGTTCTTTGTCTATTTCGGCACCTGGGAGCGCTCGCTGGAAGAGATCCAGCAGAATGAGCACCACGACGAAGACGACGAAAAAGAGCCGTTCGCCACGCGCGCATACCATATCTATTACGATTTCGTCTCAACGTTAAAAATCAAAACCTTCCGCTCGCATCTGGGGATGTATCTCGGCGGCTCGGTGGCGCAAGACATTTTTAACTCGGTCTTTACCTACTTTGTGGTCTTCGCCCTGATGACCTCGTCTGTGATGGCCTCCAATCTGCTGGGCGTCGTAAACGGGCTGCAGTTCTTTGGTGTGGGGATTGCCACCTGGCTGACCCTGCGCTACTCCCCGTCGCGCGCCTTTGCGACCCAGGCCACGATGGCGCTGGTGGCGTTTGCCCTGTTTGTGTCCGCGTACTTTAGCGGCACCGGCGGGATGAGCCTGCTGTACGTCGGTGCGGCGGTCGCCGGGCTGGCGCGCGGCGGTATCTACGCTATTCCGTGGAATAACTACACCTTTGTCGCCGACGTGGATGAGATCCTCACCTGCCGTCGTCGCGAGGGGATTTTCGCGGGCTTTATGAGCCTGCTGCGTAAGGCGTCGCAGGCCCTGTCGATTTTCCTCGTCGGCGTGGCCCTGCAGATGTCCGGGTTTGTCTCCGGACAAAACGCCCAGCCGCAGTCGGCCATCAACATGATTTTAATCATCATGATTGTGCTGCCGGTCGCACTGACGCTGTGGGGGATCTGGTCGGCGTTCCAGTTTAAGGTCAACAGCCGTACCCACGCGATTCTGAACGAAGAAGTGGCGCGTCTGAAGCAGGGCGGCAGCAAGGCGACCGTCAGCGCGGAAAACAAAGCGGTGATCGAAAGCCTGACCGGTATGCCGTACGACCACTGCTGGGGGGAAAACAGCGTCGGCTATCTGAACCGTAAACGCATGAATGTGCGCGCACTGCGAGACAAAATGGCATGACGGAGCAGAGCGTATTTATCCAGCAGGGCCTGTGGGCCAGGCTGGGATTGCCCCGGGAACTGTGCTGGGGCTTTGTCGGGATTTTCCTGTTTATCACCGGCGCCACCATCGAGCAAAGCTGGCTGGCGTCGATGCTTCAGCATCGCGGTTTTGATGCCATGCACATCAGCCTGCTGTCATCGGTGTTTGGGCTGTGTGTCGCGGCGGTATCGTGGTTTTCCGGAATAGGCGCGGGCGTACTTGGCCTGCGTCGCCTGATGTGGGCCGCGACGCTGTTCTACTTTATCGGCTCAATTCCCTTTATCGCTTACGCGCTGCCGCAGGGAAATTATCCCCTGATGGTGGCGAGCTACGCCCTGCGCGGCGTGGCGTATCCGCTGTTTGCCTATTCGTTTCTGGTGTGGATTAACCAGCGCTGCGCGCCGGCTATTCTCGGGCGCGCCGTCTCCTGGTTCTGGATTGCGTTTGGCGTAGGCATGACCATCGTCGGGCCGTGGTACTCAAGCCTGCTGCTGCCCTTGATCGGCGAAACCTCGACGCTGCTGAGCGGGTTTATCTTTGTGGCACTCGGCGCATTCTGCGCGCTGGTGCTCAACCGCGATCGCCCGCACGTGCAAAGCAACGGGCATCTCGGCGCAGCCTTTGCCGAAGGGATGATGGTGCTGGTGCGCGAGCCGAAAATGCGCCTGGCGGTGATCGTCAAAACCATCAACGATATCGGCAAGTTTTCGCTGGTGATCCTGATGCCGGTCTACCTGCCGCGTTTCGGATTTAGCATCGCCGAGTGGCTGACTATCTGGGGGCTGGTGAACGTGGTCAATATCTTTGCCAGCTACTTCTTCGGCTGGCTCGGCGATACCATCGGCTGGCGCAACACGGTGGTTTGGTTTTCCGGCACCCTGTGCGGTCTGGCGATGCTGGCGGTGTGCTACGCGCCGGTACTGTTTGGTGACAGCGAAACGGCGCTGTTTCTGGCTCTGGCCCTGTACGCCATCGGGCTGGGTGCCTTTGGCCCGCTGAGCGCGCTGATTCCGTCCCTGCTGCCGGAGAACAAAGGCGCTGCCATCTCCTGCCTGAATCTCGGGTCGGGGCTGAGCAATTTTGCCGGTCCGCTTATCGTCACGCTCTGCGTTTCGCCGTTTGGCGTGGAGGGGACGTTGTGGGTGATCGCGCTGCTCTATTTTGCCGCCAGCCTGCTAACCGTTCCGCTGAGGTTGCCGGAAGAAGGATGATTCCTCAATTTTAGGCTACGCTTTTCTCTCAAGCCCCTGATAAAGGCGGCAAATTAATGAGGAAAGCAGAATGACAATCACAAAGGGGATATGGGGTTCAGCGGCGTTACTGGCGGCGCTGAGCCTGCCTTTACAGGCGGCAGAGCCGGTAAAGGTGGGGTCTAAGATCGATACGGAAGGGGCGTTGCTCGGCAATATCATCCTGCAGGTGCTGGAAAGCCACGGGGTGAAAACAGTCAATAAAGTCCAGCTGGGTACCACGCCCGTGGTGCGCGGGGCCATCACCTCCGGCGAGCTGGATATCTACCCGGAATACACCGGTAATGGCGCGTTTTTCTTTAAAGATGAAAACGATGCAGCGTGGAAAAATGCCAGCGCTGGCTACGAGAAAGTGAAAAAACTCGACGCCGAGCAGAACAAGCTTATCTGGCTGACGCCTGCGCCCGCCAACAACACCTGGACCATCGCCGTGCGCAAGGATATCGCTGAGAAAGGCAAACTGACCTCTCTTGACGATCTAAGTCGCTATCTGAAAGAGAAGGGCGATTTCAAACTGGCGGCCTCGGCGGAATTTATCGAACGTCCGGACGCGCTTCCGGCCTTTGAAAAAGCCTACGATTTTAAACTCGACCAGAGCCAACTGCTGTCGCTCGCGGGCGGTGATACGGCGGTGACGATCAAAGCTGCCGCTCAGAAAACCTCCGGCGTAAATGCGGCGATGGCCTACGGTACTGACGGCCCGGTGGCGGCGCTCGGTCTGCAAACCCTGACCGATCCGAAAGGCGTTCAGCCGATCTATGCTCCTACGCCTGTGGTGCGTGAAGCGGTGCTGAAAGCCTATCCGCAGATCGGCGACTGGCTGAAGCCGGTGTTTGAAACTCTCGATGAGAAAACCCTGCAACAGCTCAATGCGAGCATTGCGGTGGAAGGGCTGGATGCCAAAAAAGTGGCGGCAGATTATCTGAAGCAAAAAGGACTTGTGAAGTAACAGGATAATGCTGTGCCGATAACCTGTCATAACCGCGTACTGCTGCTGCTCGCGTTTGTCGCGCTGGCGGCGTGCGCGCTTCCGTTTGTGAACTTTGCCCCTAATCGGCTGGTGTCCGGCGAGGGGCTGTCCGTCTGGCAGGTGTGGGCGTTTTCGCCTCTCCTGCTGGCCCTGTCCCTTCTACTGGCTGCGGTGCTGGCGTTTTGCCGTGGGCGCTTGCCGCTCATTTTCACGCTGATCCTCTGCGAAGCGTTAGTTGTGCTGCTGACCTTGAGTGCCGGGCAGGCGGCGACGCATCTCGCCACCGCCGAAACACCGCTGGCGCGCACCTCGGCAGGCAGCGGGCTGTGGCTGTGGATGGCCCTGTGCCTGCTCGCCTGTAGCGATGCAATCCGCCGTCTGACGCAACACCCGCTCTGGCGCTGGCTGCTCCACGCGCAGATCTGGGTTCTACCGCTGGCGCTGCTGTTTAGCGGCGAACTGAATACCCTTTCTCTGCTCAAAGAGTACGCTAACCGGCAGGAAATTTTTAACGATGCGCTGTTGCAACATCTGACGATCCTGTTTGGCACGCTGGTGCCTGCGCTGCTTATCGGCGTGCCCATCGGCCTGTGGTGCTACCGCCACCCCACGCGTCAGGGACCGGTATTTACCGTGCTGAACGTGATTCAGACAATCCCTTCCGTGGCGCTGTTCGGCTTGCTGATTGCGCCGCTCGCCGGGCTGGTGAAAAGCTTTCCTGCGCTCGCCTCGCTCGGTATCGCCGGAACCGGACTGACGCCCGCGCTCATTGCGCTGGTGCTGTACGCGCTGCTGCCTCTGGCGCGCGGCGTGCTGGCGGGGCTAAGCCAGGTTTCCCCGGAGGTGCTGGAGAGCGCCAGCGCGATGGGGATGAGCGCCCGCCAGCGATTCTGGAAGATTCAGCTGCCGCTGGCACTGCCGCTGCTGCTGCGCAGCCTGCGGGTGGTGGCAGTGCAAACCGTGGGCATGGCAGTGATTGCGGCGCTGATCGGCGCTGGCGGCTTTGGGGCACTGGTATTCCAGGGCCTGCTGAGCAGCGCGCTGGATTTGGTCTTACTCGGTGTGATCCCTACCATCGCGCTGGCGGTGGTGGTGGATGCGCTTTTTGCCCTGTGGCTGGCCCTGCTGAAGGGGAAAAATGATGATTGAATTTCACGATGTGAACAAAAAATTTGCCGGGCAGATGGCTGTCAGCAACCTGAATCTGCGTTTTGAAGAAGGGGCCTTTTCGGTGCTGATCGGCACTTCCGGCTCGGGAAAATCGACCACCCTGAAGATGATCAACCGGCTGGTGGAGCATGATAGCGGGCTGATTCGTTTTGCCGGCGAGGAGATCCGCAGCCTGCCGGTGCTGGAACTGCGCCGCCGGATGGGGTACGCCATTCAGTCCATCGGCCTGTTCCCGCACTGGACGGTGGCGCAGAATATCGCCACCGTGCCGCAGCTGCAAAAATGGTCGCGGCAGAAGATTGCGGATCGCGTGGACGAACTGATGGCGCTGCTGGGGCTGGAGCCTGCCCTGCGCGAGCGCTATCCGCATCAGCTTTCCGGCGGGCAGCAGCAGCGCGTCGGCGTGGCGCGCGCGCTGGCCGCAAATCCTGAAGTGCTGCTGATGGATGAGCCTTTTGGCGCGCTGGACCCGGTTACTCGCAGCGCGCTGCAAACGGAGATGACCCGTATCCACCGCATTCTGGGGCGCACGATTATTCTGGTGACTCACGATATCGACGAAGCCCTGCGCCTCGCCGACCGCCTGGTTTTGATGGACAACGGCCAAGTGGTGCAGCAGGGGACGCCGCTGGAGCTGTTAACTCATCCGGCGACAGATTTTGTGCGCGAATTCTTTGGCCGCAGCGAACTGGGCGTACGCCTGCTGTCGCTGCGCACGGTCGGGGAGTATCTGCGCCGCGAAGATCCTGCCGTTAACGGCGAACCCCTTCAGGCGCAAATGAGCCTGCGCGATGCGCTCTCTGCGTTTGTCGCGAGGCAGTGCGAAGTGTTACCGGTGGTCGATGAGCACGGCGCGCCCTGCGGCACCCTGCATTTTCGCGATTTACTGGCAGGGGAGGTGGAACGTGAAATGGCTACGTGATCCGCTCCTGTGGCTGGTGCTGCTGTTTGTCGCGCTGCTGTGGCTGATGCCCTACAGCGGCGGGCTGTTTGGCGCGTTGTTTCCTGGCCTTCCGCGCCCCGTTTATCTGCAGGAAAGTTTTATCAGCCTGACGCTGGCCCATTTCTGGCTGGTGGGGATTTCAAGCGCCGTGGCGATTGTGATCGGCGTCGGGGCCGGGATTGCGGTGACGCGCCCGGCGGGCCGAGAGTTTCGCCCGCTGGTGGAGACCATTGCCGCTATCGGGCAGACGTTCCCGCCGGTGGCGGTACTGGCGATTGCGGTACCGGTGATCGGTTTTGGTCAGGAACCGGCGATCATTGCGTTGATTTTGTATGGCGTCCTGCCGATTTTACAGGCGACGCTGGCCGGGCTGACAGCGGTTCCGGCGGCGGTGAGCAGCGTGGCGGAAGGCATGGGGATGAGTGCGGGGCAGCGTCTGCGTAAAGTTGAGCTGCCGCTTGCCGCGCCGGTTATTCTGGCAGGTGTGCGCACGTCGGTAATCATTAATATCGGGACGGCGACCATTGCCTCAACGGTCGGGGCCAATACCTTAGGCACGCCGATCATTATCGGCCTGAGCGGGTTTAACTCGGCTTATATTGTGCAGGGTGCGGTGCTGGTTGCGCTGGCGGCGATCGTGGTTGATCGCGGATTTGAACGGCTGGCGCAGTATCTCAGCCGACACCGCCACGTACGATAAATGAGTAGCCAGCCAGCATTACACCGCCAATGCCGCTGATGGCCATTAAAGCGAAGAGGGTAATTACGGCCACTTTGGTTGCCTTCATAATGTGCTCCTTTTGTTAACCGCCCAATTATACGGTGAAGCACACCTGTTAATGAACCATTAAATGCCGTTAAGACATTTACGGACCGAGGGTAATGACGGGGTAGCCGTGTTCGCGCCATTCGCTCAGAAGCTGCTGTTGGGCGGCAGTGGGGATTTCTCCGCACCAGACCAGCAGGGTTTGCCCTTCGAAAAGCTCCGGGCGAAACTGCGCTAATGAATGTGCCAGCACGTCTACTCGCCAGCCTTGCTGCGTGGCGATCCAGGCTTCGAGCCATAAGCGGGTGGTGTCGTGAATATTCCAGCCGACCACCAGCGCGTCCTTTCCGCTCTTCTTGCGTGCCGTCGACAGGCACACGGAAATGTAATTGATTAACGCGCCATCCAGCATGCTTAGCAGCGTCTGTAATGCCGGCTGCTGAGACTGCAGACGGCGGCGAAGCGGTATAAACAGATGAGCGATTAACGTCTGGGCGGGATAATCCCGACCCTGCTCCTTGATCCAGGTACGCAGACGTTGAAAGTTACCGGCCTGCAACAGCCGAAGCAGGGTTTCCTGATGTTCGCGCCACTCGGCCAGGCTGTCGGGATCATGTTCGCATAAGAGCGATTTGACCTTACTGACCTGCACACCGTTGTCGATCCAGCTTTTGATTTCGCGAATGCGATCGATATCCGCCTCGTTAAACAGGCGGTGCCCTCCGTCCGTTCGCTGCGGTTTAAGCAGCTCGTACCGCCGCTGCCATGCCCGCAGCGTCACAGGATTGATATCACAAAGCAGTGCCACTTCACCTATCGTGTAAAGCGCCATGTTCGCCCCCTGGCTTGCGCATCCCCAGAGTAACTGTAGTCGTTGATTCGCGAACCAGGAAGAATCGACCGTTTTTTGAACAAATAATGCGAAGGGTGGAATATCTTGCGCTAAACGATGTGATGACGGGCACGAATTGCAGCTTTTTTGGAATGCTTCAAAGAAAGTTAATGTGTATCAGTGTATGTTACGCGTTTTTAGAAAGTGCGGTTTGCGGTCATGTACGAATTTAATCTGGTGTTGCTGCTGCTTCAGCAGATGTGCGTTTTTCTGGTCATCGCGTGGCTGATGAGCAAAACGCGGCTGTTCATTCCGCTGATGCAGGTGACGGTACGCCTGCCGCACAAGCTTCTCTGCTACGTCACCTTCTCGATTTTCTGCATTCTCGGCACCTATTTTGGCCTGCACATTGAAGACTCGATCGCCAACACGCGCGCTATCGGCGCGGTGATGGGCGGGCTGCTGGGTGGCCCGGTGGTCGGCGGTTTAGTCGGGTTAACGGGCGGATTGCATCGTTACTCCATGGGCGGCATGACGGCCCTGAGCTGCATGATCTCGACGATTGTCGAAGGGCTGCTCGGCGGCCTGGTTCACAGCTACATGATCAAGCGTGGCCGTCCGGATAAAGTCTTTAGCCCGCTCACCGCCGGGGCAATAACTCTGGTGGCAGAGCTGGCGCAAATGCTGATTATCCTGCTGATTGCGCGTCCCTTTGAAGATGCCCTGCATCTGGTGAGCAGCATCGCCGCGCCGATGATGGTCACCAATACCGTCGGCGCGGCGCTGTTTATGCGCATCCTGCTAGATAAACGCGCGATGTTTGAAAAATACACCTCGGCGTTCTCGGCCACGGCGCTTAAGGTCGCCGCCTCGACGGAAGGCATTCTGCGCCAGGGCTTTAACGAAGAGAACAGCATGAAAGTGGCTCAGGTGCTCTATCAGGAGCTGGATATCGGCGCGGTGGCGATCACCGATCGGGAACGGCTGCTGGCGTTTACCGGCACCGGTGACGATCACCATCTGCCCGGCAAACCGATCTCTTCGACGTATACGCTGCGCGCCATAGAAACGGGCGAAGTGGTGTATGCCGACGGGAATGAAGTGCCGTACCGCTGCTCGCTGCACCCGCAGTGCAAACTCGGTTCGACGCTGGTGATCCCGCTGCGCGGTGAGAATCAGCGGGTGATGGGAACGATTAAGCTCTACGAAGCCAAAAACCGGTTGTTCAGCTCCATCAACCGCACGCTGGGGGAGGGGATCGCCCAGCTGCTGTCGGCGCAAATCCTGGCGGGGCAGTACGAGCGGCAAAAGGCGCTGCTGACCCAGTCGGAAATCAAACTCCTGCACGCCCAGGTGAATCCGCATTTTCTGTTTAATGCGCTGAACACGCTCAAGGCGGTGATCCGCCACGACAGCGATCAGGCGACGCAGCTGGTGCAGTTTCTGTCGACCTTTTTCCGCAAAAACCTGAAGCGCCCTTCCGAGATTGTGACCCTCGCCGATGAGATCGAACATGTGAATGCCTATCTGCAAATCGAAAAGGCGCGATTCCAGTCGAGACTGCAGGTGTCACTGTTCGTGCCGGACGAACTGGCGCATCAGCATCTTCCGGCATTTACCCTGCAGCCGATTGTGGAAAACGCCATTAAACACGGCACCTCGCAGCTGCTGGGTACCGGCGAAATCCATATTTCTGCCAGCCGTTTTAATCACCATCTGGTGCTGGACATTGAAGATAACGCCGGGCTTTATCAGCCTGGCGCCGAGTCGGGCGGGCTGGGGATGAGCCTGGTCGACAAACGTCTGCGCGCGCATTTCGGCGATGATTGCGGTATCACCGTCGACTGCGAGCCGGACAGTTTTACCCGTATTACCTTACGATTGCCCCTGGAGGAAAACGCATGCTAAGAGTGCTGATTGTCGATGATGAGCCGTTAGCGCGGGAAAACCTGCGGGTTCTGTTGCAGGAACAGAGCGACATTGAGGTGGTGGGCGAGTGCGCCAACGCCATCGAAGCCATTGGTGCGGTGCATAAATTGCGTCCGGACGTGCTGTTTCTCGATATCCAGATGCCGCGCATTAGCGGCCTGGAGATGGTCGGTATGCTCGACCCGGAGCATCGTCCGTACATCGTTTTTCTGACGGCGTTTGATGAATATGCGGTAAAAGCGTTTGAAGAGCATGCGTTCGATTATCTGCTGAAACCCATCGAAGAGAAGCGGCTGGAGAAAACCCTCAATCGCCTGCGCCAGGAGCGCAGCGTGCAGGACGTTTCGCTTCTGCCGGAAAACCAGCAGGCGCTAAAATTTATCCCCTGTACCGGCCATAGCCGCATCTACCTGTTGCAGATGGACGACGTGGCGTTTGTCAGCAGCCGCATGAGCGGGGTGTTCGTCACCAGCGCTGAAGGCAAGGAGGGCTTTACGGAGCTGACGCTGCGCACGCTGGAGAGCCGTACGCCGCTGATCCGCTGTCACCGCCAGTATCTGGTGAACATGGCGCATCTGAAAGAAATTCGTCTGGAAGAGAACGGCCAGGCGGAGCTGGTGCTGCGCGCCGGGCAGACGGTGCCGGTGAGTCGGCGCTATCTGAAGAGCCTGAAAGAGGCGATTGGACTGTAAAACTGGTACACTGCGCCCCATCGCATCACCGACAGCTGAAGGCTCTATGTTAAGTAACGATATTCTTCGTAGCGTGCGCTACATCCTGAAATCCAACAATAACGATTTGGTTCGTATTATGGCGCTGGCCGAGGTCGAGACCACGCCGGCGAATATCGCCAGCTGGATCACCAAAGAGGACGAAGAGGGCTTTGTTCGCTGCCCGGATATCATTCTCTCTTCGTTTTTAAATGGGCTGATTTACGATAAACGCGGCAAGGATGAGTCTGCCCCGGTGCTGTCGCCTGAGCGTCGCGTGAATAACAACATCGTACTGAAAAAACTGCGTATCGCGTTTTCCCTTAAATCTGACGATGTGCTGGCAATCATGACCGAGCAAAAATTCCGCGTGTCGATGCCGGAAATCACCGCCATGATGCGCGCGCCGGATCATAAGAACTACCGCGAGTGCGGCGATCAGTTTATGCGCTACTTCCTGCGCGGGCTGACTCACCGTGTGCATAGCGCGAAGCCGTCAGCCTAAGTTTGTTGGCGCTACGCTACGCTTTGTAGGCCGGGAGCCGGTAAACAAGGCATAAAAAAAGCCGGAGAACGCTCCGGCTTTTTTGTTTATTTCACCTGCTGACCCGGTTTCGCCCCGTCGTCAGGGCTTAACAGGAAGATATCCTTCCCGCCAGGACCGGCGGCCATCACCATCCCTTCCGAGATACCGAAGCGCATTTTGCGCGGCGCAAGGTTAGCGACCATCACCGTCAGGCGACCGATCAGCACCTGCGGGTCCGGATACGCAGAGCGAATGCCAGAGAAGACGTTACGTTTCTCACCGCCCAGATCCAGCGTCAGGCGCAGCAGTTTGTCAGAGCCTTCAACGAACTCCGCGTTTTCAATCAGCGCAACGCGCATATCAACTTTGGCGAAATCATCAAAAGTGATGGTTTCCTGAATCGGATCGTCTGCCAGCGGGCCAGTGACTGGCGCAGCGGCGGCTTTCACCTCTTCTTTCGACGCTTCAACCAGCGCTTCAACCTGTTTCATCTCAATGCGGTTATACAGCGCTTTGAAGGTGTTCACTTTATGGCTGAGCAGCGGCTGCTGGATAGCATCCCAGGTCAGCTCGGTGTTTAGGAAGGCTTCTGCACGTTCCGTCAGCTGCGGCAGAACCGGCTTCAGGTAGGTCATCAGCACGCGGAACAGGTTGATGCCCATGGAGCAGATCGCCTGCAGATCCGCATCGCGGCCTTCCTGCTTCGCGACGACCCACGGTGCCTGCTCGTCCACATAGCGGTTCGCCAGATCGGCCAGAGCCATGATTTCGCGCACCGCTTTACCGAACTCGCGCGCTTCCCACGCGTCGCCGATAGTGGCGGCCGCATCGGTAAAGGTTTTATACAGTTCTGGATCGGCCAGTTCAGCTGCCATCACGCCGTCGAAACGCTTGGCGATAAAGCCCGCGTTACGGGACGCCAGGTTGACCACTTTATTCACGATGTCTGCGTTCACGCGCTGCACGAAATCTTCCAGATTCAGGTCGATATCGTCGATGCGGGAAGAGAGCTTCGCGGTGTAGTAGTAGCGCAGGCTGTCTGCGTCGAAGTGGTTCAGCCAGGTGCTGGCTTTAATGAAGGTGCCGCGTGATTTGGACATCTTCGCGCCGTTCACCGTCACGTAGCCGTGGACAAACAGGTTGGTTGGCTTACGGAAACCGCTGCCTTCCAGCATCGCAGGCCAGAACAGGCTGTGGAAATAGACGATGTCTTTGCCGATGAAGTGGTACAGCTCGGCGTCGGAATCTTTTTTCCAGTACTCTTCGAAGCTCTGAGTGTCGCCGCGTTTGTCGCACAGGTTCTTGAAGGAACCCATGTAGCCGATTGGCGCATCCAGCCAGACGTAGAAATATTTGCCCGGTGCGTTCGGGATTTCGAAACCGAAGTACGGCGCATCGCGGGAGATATCCCACTGCTGCAGACCGGATTCGAACCACTCCTGCATTTTATTCGCCACCTGCTCCTGCAGCGCGCCGCTGCGGGTCCACGCCTGCAGCATTTCGCTGAAGGACGGCAGATCGAAGAAGAAGTGTTCAGAGTCGCGCATGACAGGCGTCGCGCCGGACACAACGGATTTCGGCTCGATAAGCTCGGTCGGGCTGTAGGTTGCGCCGCACACTTCGCAGTTATCGCCGTACTGATCCGGGGATTTACACTTCGGACAGGTGCCTTTCACAAAACGGTCCGGCAGGAACATGCCTTTTTCCGGATCGTACAGCTGAGAGATGGTGCGGTTTTTGATAAAACCGTTCTCTTTCAGGCGGGTGTAGATAAGCTCCGACAGCTCGCGGTTCTCGTCGCTGTGCGTCGAGTGATAGTTATCATAGCTGATGTCAAAGCCAGCAAAATCAGTCTGATGCTCCTGACTCATCTCGGTAATCATCTGCTCCGGGGAGATCCCCAGCTGCTGTGCTTTCAGCATAATTGGCGTGCCGTGAGCATCGTCCGCGCAGATGAAGTTTACCTGGTGGCCGCGCATTCGCTGGTAACGGACCCAGACATCAGCCTGGATATGCTCCAGCATGTGGCCGAGGTGGATTGAACCGTTTGCGTACGGCAGAGCGCACGTTACCAGAATTTTTTTCGCGACTTGAGTCATAGTGGGCATTACTTCTTTAACAGTAAAAAGGGTTTTTGATAGTAACAAAAGGGCCATTATTAAGTAAGCACAAACCACGGCCTTTCAGGTAAACTTGTTCAACTAAGGTCTTATTCACAAGAACAAAGGAGTCGGGATGAGTTCTCAATCCCAGGCCAAATCACCGGAAGCCTTACGAGCAATGGTTGCCGGGACGCTGGCTAATTTTCAGCATCCAACCCTGAAGCACAATCTGACCACGCTAAAAGCGCTGCACCACGTGGCATGGCTGGATGACACGCTGCACGTAGAACTGCAGATGCCGTTTGTCTGGACCAGCGCCTTCGAAACCCTGAAAGAGCAGTGCAGTTCCGATCTGCTGCGTATTACCGGGGCGAAGGCGATTGACTGGAAGCTGACGCACACCATCGCCACGCTCAAACGCGTGAAAAATCAGCCGGGCATTAACGGCGTGAAGAATATTATTGCCATCAGCTCCGGCAAAGGTGGGGTGGGGAAATCCTCCACCGCCGTGAATCTTGCGCTGGCGCTGGCCGCAGAAGGGGCCAAAGTCGGTATTCTGGATGCCGATATCTACGGCCCGTCGATTCCCAATATGCTGGGTGCGGAAAACCAACGTCCAACCTCCCCGGACGGCACCCACATGGCGCCAATCATGGCCTACGGCCTGGCGACTAACTCCATCGGCTATCTGGTGACGGACGATAACGCGATGGTCTGGCGTGGCCCGATGGCCAGCAAGGCGCTGCTGCAGATGCTGCAGGAGACCATGTGGCCGGATCTCGATTACCTGGTGCTGGATATGCCGCCAGGCACGGGCGATATCCAGCTGACGCTGGCGCAAAATATCCCGGTGACGGGAGCGGTTGTGGTTACTACGCCGCAGGATATCGCGCTGATCGACGCCAAAAAAGGCATCGTGATGTTCGAGAAAGTGGACGTGCCGGTGCTCGGCGTGGTCGAGAACATGAGCGTACATATTTGCAGCAACTGCGGTCACCACGAGCCGATTTTTGGCACCGGTGGCGCAGAGAAACTGGCGGCGCAGTATCACACTCAGCTGCTGGGGCAGATGCCGCTGCATATCACCCTGCGTGAAGATCTCGACCGTGGTAAGCCGACCGTGGTGGGCCGTCCGGAGAGTGAATTTGCGGGAATGTACCGCCAGCTGGCAGGGCGCGTGGCCGCGCAGCTGTACTGGCAGGGTGAAGTGATTCCAAGCGAGATCGCGTTCCGCGCAGTCTAAGCATTAGCCGTAATGGGCCGGGGGCACTCGCTTACCCGGCCTGCAACCGGCTGTTCCGTGGGCCTGCGCAAGCGCAGCGCCTGCGGGCAATTACCGCAAAACGTAATGCATCAGGTAATACTCTCCGTCCGGAGAATCTCCCGTCGCCTCAATATGCCAGCCGTGTCGCTGGTAAAATGCCACCGCGCGTTCATTTCTGACCAGACACTTCAGCGAACCGGTGCTGGTGAATGTTTCCTGCACATGTTTGAGCAACAGGCTGCCAGCGCCCGCGCGCTGATACTGCGGGTCTACAAACAGATTGTGCAGAAAATTATCGTTGCTCCAGACCGATGCAAACCCGACGCGATGGCCGTCTTGCATCGCCACCCAGATCTGCTCGTCACGCGTTGCCGCGTCGAAATCTTCTAGCTGCCAGTCGCTGCTGTCCAGCCACGGCCAGGCTTCACGCCGGGCGTGTAAGTAGAGGGTGCGCAGGAAAGGGCGATCGCTTTCCTGCCAGGCCCGGACGATGAGGGGATCAGCGGTGATAGAAGATATCTCCGTTGTAGGCTTTACGGATTTTACCGTCGGCGTCACCAATCAGAACGTAGTTCTCACCCATGTAAGTCCAGTGTGTACCCGCGTCAGGCGCTGGGAGGTTACGCAGCTGGTACTGTTTAATGGTGTATTCAGGCGTTTGATACTGAGCTGGTGCGGTGTCGCCAATTTTGAATTTGGTGAAATCGGCAATGAACTCTTGTTCTTCGTATGCCTGGATACCAGAAGGGGCAGCGGCAGGCTGCGGCGCGGCGTATACGGCACCCGCCAGTGACATCAACACACCCAGAAGCAGCAATTTACTCTTAGCCATTTTTTCTCCAGTTAAACCGTTTTGCTGATACTTCAGCCCGCTGTGGCGTCACAGCGTGGCAAGCAGCCCATTTTAGGGGGCACAGTCGCACTTGTTTGAAAAAAAATGTAACAAATCTGAACAGCTTTGCCCACGAATTCTTAACCAAGCCGCTGAATGAGGTTTCACATCTCAATATTCAGTGAAAATAACGAATTAGAGGTGTGCGAATTTATGGGTAAGCTGGTCGGGGAAAATCGCAGTGGCAAAGGAAAAAGCGGAATAGCAAAATTGTCCCCGCACCAGAGGGTGCGGGGAGCAAGGACTTACTTCGCCAGAATCTCGTACGCAGTGCGTTCAACCAGCGACAGCAGGACTTTCACGTCGTCCAGCGTTACCGTTGGGTTCAGCAGCGTCAGTTTCAGGCAAGTCACGCCGTTGTGCTCGGTCACGCCGACGTTTGCACGGCCGGAGTCTAGCAGGGCGTCACCGATTTTCTGGTTCAGCAGCGCGATAGCCGCGTCGTCCAGCGCCTGCTCAGGGCGGAAGCGGAACAGCACGCTCGCCAGCTGAGGCTGCATTACCAGTTCCAGCACCGCCTGATCTTTCACGTACGCGGCAACGCCCTGCGCCAGCGTTACACCGTGATCGATAATGGCCGCGTATTGCTCCTGACCCAGCGCTTCCAGGCTCATCCACAGCTTCAGCGCGTCGAAACGGCGCGTAGTCTGCAGTGACTTGGAGACCAGATTCGGCACGCCCGCTTCTTCGTCAAACTCAGAGTTCAGGTAGGCCGCCTGGTAGCGCATCAGCTCGTAATGGCGCGCTTCTTTCAGCAGGAATGCGCCGCAGCTGATGGTCTGGAAGAACTGCTTGTGGAAGTCCAGGGTGATGGAATCCACCAGTTCGATACCGTCCAGATAGTCGCGATACTTATCGGACATCAGCAGTGCGCCGCCCCAGGCCGCATCCACATGTACCCAAATCTGCTGCTCTGCGGCCATCTCTGCGATAGCGCGCAGCGGATCGATCGCACCCGCGTCGGTGGTCCCGGCGGTGGCGACGATCGCCAGAATCTGCTCACCGTTGGCATTGCACTGGGCAATTTTCGCCGCCAGATCGCTCAGATCCATGCGTGAGCACTCGTCGGTTTTCACCTGAATGACCGACTGGTAGCCCAGACCGAGCAGCGCCATGTTCTTCTGCACGGAGAAGTGCGCGTTTTCAGAACAGAGTACGCGGATCTTACGCAGATCACCGATCAGACCGTCCTGCTGGATGGAGTGGCCCTGACGCGCGAAGAACGCGTCACGTGCCAGCATCAGGCCCATCAGATTGCTCTGGGTGCCACCGCTGGTGAACACGCCCGCATCCCCGGCCTGATAACCCACGCGGGTACGCAGCCAGTCGATCAGCTTCATCTCAATGATGGTTGCTGACGGGCTTTGATCCCAGGAGTCCATGCTCTGGTTGGTGGCGTTGATCAGCACTTCTGCCGCCTGGCTCACAACCAGGCTCGGGCAGTGCAGGTGCGCCACACACTGCGGATGGTGAACCGACAGGCTGTCTTTCAGGAAGTACTCGACCGCGCGGGCAATCGCCGCTTCGTTGCCGAGGCCTTTCTGACCGAAGTTCAGGGAGATATTCTCGCGCAGCTCGGCGACGGTTTTCCCCTGATACATCTCAGACTGCTGCAGCCACTGCATCACCGCCTGAGAGCTTTGCTCGATGGCCTGCTGATAGGCCTCGATGCTTTGCGCCGACGACGACAGAATTGGGTTTGACTCAGACATCTTTTTCCTAACTCCGTTAGACCGGGCGAACGCCCGCAGCAAGCAGCGCCTGCTCGAATTTATCCAGGAAGACTTTCAGTTCCTGATCGCTAATCAGCAGGGATGGCAGCAGACGCAGAACCACGCCGTTACGACCACCGCGCTCCAGAATCAGGCCTGCTTCGAAGCATTTCTTCTGGATCAGGGCAGAGAGATCGCCGTCGCCAGGGAAACAGCCCATGTGATCTGCCGCTTCGTTCGGTTTCACGATCTCGATGCCGATCATCAGGCCCAGGCCGCGCACGTGACCGATCACCGGATAACGCTGCTGCAGCTCAACCAGCTGGCCTTTCAGCCATTCGCCCTGAGCGGCCACTTTGTCAGCGATATTCTGATCTTTCAGAATTTTCAGCGTAGTCAGGCCGGTTGCCATCGCCAGCTGGTTGCCACGGAAGGTGCCGGTGTGATGACCTGGTGCCCAGGCATCGAACTGCTTTTTGATGCCGAGAACGGCCAGTGGCAGACCGCCGCCGACAGCTTTAGACATTACGATGATGTCTGGCTCGATACCCGCGTGTTCGAAGGCAAACTGCTTGCCGGTACGGCAGAAGCCAGCCTGAACTTCGTCGAGGATCAGCAGAATGCCGTGTTCCTGAGTCACTTTACGAATGCGCTGCAACCACTCAGCCGGAGCCGGGTTCACGCCGCCTTCGCCCTGAACCGCTTCCAGAATCACGGCAGCAGGTTTACGCACGCCGCTTTCGACGTCGTTGATCAGGTTATCAAAGTAGTAGGTCAGCGCTTTCACGCCCGCGTCACCGCCGATACCCAGCGGGCAGCGGTACTGGTGCGGGTAAGGCATGAACTGCACTTCTGGCATCATGTTATCGACCGCTTCTTTCGGAGACAGGTTACCTGTCACAGAGAGCGCGCCGTGGGTCATCCCGTGATAGCCGCCGGAGAAGCTGATAATGCTGCTGCGACCGGTGACTTTTTTCGCCAGTTTCAGCGCGGCTTCTACCGCATCGGCACCGGATGGGCCGGTGAACTGCAGGCAATATTCTTTGCCCTGGCCTGGCAGCAGGGAGAGCAGATACTCAGAGAACTCGTCTTTCAACGGTGTTGTCAGATCGAGAGTATGTAACGGCAAGCCGCTGGTAATGACATTTTGGATGCTTTTCAGCACATCAGGATGGTTATGGCCAAGCGCGAGGGTGCCAGCGCCGGCAAGACAGTCAAGGTATTCTTTATTATCTGCATCGGTAATCCACACGCCATCTGCTTTAGCGATCGCTAAAGGCAGTTTGCGAGGATAACTCCTGACGTTCGATTCAAACTCGGCCTGACGGGCCAGATAGGTTTCGTTGCTTTTGCGGGCATCTGCGGTGTCAATACGGACTTTATCCGTCATCATATCACTCCCACAACCGGGGCAGCCTTATGCGCCTCGATTGAATAAATAGTTAGTAAAGGATAGGGCGAGTAAAAAACGCGGCCAATATAGAGCCTTTTGGCGCGTGGCTCAATGGTTAATTTGTTTACTGTTTTGTTACAAAAGAGGGGGGTTAAAGAGCGTTCAATAACCCGATGTTTTTGATAACAAAAATCTGCCGCTTCGACGCGAAAAGCCCTCACCCCGCGCAATACAAAAAAGGCGGCACGTTAGCCGCCTTAACATTACTTCTGCGTGAACTGCAATAAGCCATGATCGCGGCCATGGGTTTTATTCCATGACGCATCGGTAATACCGTCTTCATCAAGGGTGATGGAGAGTACGTAACCCGCGCCTTTAATCTCATAACTATTCGCATTAAAACGCTTTATCGTCGCCTGCTTACCGTTGATTTTGGCGGTGAAAAAGCCGTTGCTGACGCTGGCTTTGATTCCGTTGGCCGTGAACGAGGCTTCACGCAGCGGGTCATGCACTTTGGCGCTCTGACCGTGCTGCACGGCGTTGGCGGCATTCTCAAGCGCCTGTTTTTCGGCCACGGCGTTCATCGTCGTGGTGCGGTTTTGCTCCGCTAAATAACAGGTATCGCGGCTGACGCCTTGCGCTTCACACTTCGCCATACGCTCAGCCGGAGAGGAACAGGCCGAAAGCGCAGAGACAGCAATGGCGACCATCATTAATTTCTTCATTTAATAACCTCTAACACATTGGATACAATTTAAAGATGAGATGAGATCGCGACAGGAGAAATAATCTCTGTACATCGTCCCGAGCCAAAATCCGGTCAGTATTAATAAAATATAAAGCACAGCAGAAAATATTATTATTTTTATCATGATGGCTATCATCAACAGGTACAAAATCACTCTTTAATAACGAGAGCAGATATATCAGAAGCCAATTCCGATACCCGCGCCCATCGCGAAATCGTTGTTGGTGGAATCACTGACACCCGCTTTAATCACGGTTGCGTCGCCTGCATGGAATGATGCGCCCACGCTCAGCGCCTGCTCATTTTTGAATGTCCCGACGCCTGCGGAAAACATCACCTGCTGGCCCACCTGTACCTGAGGCATTGACGCAATGGCGATGGCAGATGCCGCCCCGCTGCGGGATTCTTTCTTGTTATCGTCCACTTCATCTTTCAGGTTTTTGAACTGACTATTACTGGCGGACTGCTGTTGAGCAAACGACTGTTTCGCGTCTTGCAGGTCTTTCTCGACGCTCGCCGACTGCTGGGCAGCGGCACTCTGCAGATGGTTAATCTGCTGATTCACATCCTGTTTAGTCTGCTGAAGATCTTTATTCAGGCTGGCCGACTGCTGCGTGCTGGTGTTCTTCACCGTCGAAATCTGCTGATTCACATCCTGCTTAGTCTGCTGAAGATCTTTTTCAATATTGGTCGTTTGCTGCGTGGTGGTATTTGTTACCGTCGTAATCTGGTTAGTGATGTTCGTATTGGTCTGCTGAAGTGCATTATCGATGTCGATTTTCTGCTGAGTGACCGCATTATTCGTATTATCAATTTGCGTGTTTAAATCTGTTCGCGTCTGCTGTAAATCATAGTTGACCACCAGGACCGCATCTTTAGTGCTATTCAGATCGTCATCTACGCTACTGATACGCGTATTCAGTCCCTGAATAGCCTGTTCGCTATCGACTTTATTTTGGGTGATCTGGTTCTGATGATCGTTGATAAGACCGATAGCCGCCTGGTGATCGGACTCAACGGTATCTCCCCACGCTTGAGAATAATCTAATGGTGCAGCAAATACGCTTCCGGCGCAGATGAGAGTCAACGCAAATACAGCGACAGGGGTTTTACGAGTAAGCATTAATTTCACGATCTCAATCTCAACAATAAATGCAAAAATTCTTAGATATAACGCAGCTAAAAACCGACGCGAAAAATCGAGTCGAGTAGGTCTGCTCCAGAGGGTGTATTTCTTCGATGGTCACAATCTTATTAACCGGGCTGAACTATCGTCTAACTGACGCGCGTGAACTTTGACGCAGATCACGTGTAGTTCATATATCTAAGTTGCTGAAAGTAAACATTAATTTTACATAAAGCGTTGTTTTTATTTGTATTGTTACCCTGGTTTGCGAGGTGGTAGTGCCAAGAGAAGCGGAGAGTTAAAAACATTAAATCTGAATAATCAAAGAGATTAAATGTATACACAGTAAATGAATGTTGAGGCTATTTTTTTAATATTTTTGCCCTGACGCGCGACAGAAATTGGCTCGCGAAGGCTTGCCTGAGGCGATGGCTTGCTCTACCCTGCTAAAATTACTGAACTGCTCAGTAAATTGACTCGGGGTGCCCTTCTTTGTGAAGGCTGAGAAATACCCGTACCACCTGATCTGGATAATGCCAGCGTAGGGAAGTCAGATGCCCCTCACGGCTATCGCTTCTTGACGCAAGGCAGGAGCGAAACCATGCAGCCTGACCTGCTCGATTTACACGTTTTACACCACTTCCGTACCCGTTCTCCGCTTACTCACTGCATGACTAACGATGTAGTGCAGGCCTTTACCGCGAACGTTTTGCTGGCCCTCGGGGCCTCTCCGGCGATGGTTATCGAAGCCGAAGAGGCGGAGCAGTTTGCCGGGATAGCCGATGCGCTGTTAATCAATGTCGGTACGCTCACCTCGCCGCGCGCGCAGGCCATGCGCCGGGCAATTGAACGTGCGGTTGCCGCAGGGAAGCCCTGGACTCTCGATCCGGTGGCGGTCGGTGCGCTGGCGTTTCGCACCCGCTTTTGCCAGCAAATTCTCACTCTAAAACCCGCCGCCATCCGTGGGAATGCCTCAGAAATCCTTGCCCTTGCCGGCATGAGCGCGGGCGGTCGCGGGGTAGACACTACCGATACCGCTGCCAGCGCGTTGCCCGCAGCCCAGGCGCTGGCACGCCAGAGCAACGCCATTGTTGCGGTCACGGGGGAGGTGGATTACGTCACAGACGGGCAGCGAACGAAAACCATCGCTGGCGGCGATCCGATGATGACCCGCGTGGTCGGCACCGGCTGTGCCCTGTCAGCGGTGGTTGCGGCAAGTTGCTCGCTGCCGGGCGATCGGCTGGATAATGTGGCTGCCGCCTGTGGATGGATGAAGCGCGCGGGAAGCGTAGCCGCCGCACACAGCGCCGGGCCGGGCAGTTTTGCCAGCGCCTTTATCGACGCCCTCTGGAATCTGGAGGCGCAGGCATGAAACGTATCAACGCATTAACTATCGCAGGGACCGATCCGAGCGGCGGCGCGGGTATTCAGGCTGATCTCAAAACGTTCTCCGCTCTCGGGGCTTATGGCTGCTCGGTCATCACCGCGCTGGTGGCGCAAAATACCCGTGGCGTGCAGTCGGTCTATCGCATTGAGCCAGATTTTGTCGCGGCTCAGCTTGATTCCGTGTTCAGCGACGTACGCATTGATACCACCAAAATCGGCATGCTGGCCGAAACCGATATCGTTGAAGCGGTGGCCGAGCGGCTGAAGCGTTATCAGGTGCAAAACGTGGTGCTCGATACGGTGATGCTGGCGAAAAGTGGCGATCCGCTGCTTTCAACGTCTGCCGTTGAAACCCTGCGTAAAAAGCTGTTGCCGCAGGTTTCGCTCATTACGCCGAATCTGCCGGAAGCGGCGGCGCTGCTCGATGCGCCGCACGCCCGCAGCGAACAGGAGATGAAAGAGCAGGGCCGTGCATTACTGGCGCTGGGCTGTGAAGCGGTGCTGATGAAGGGCGGTCATCTGGACGACGCCGAAAGCCCGGACTGGCTCTTTACCCGCGACGGTGCGCAGCGATTTACCGCCCCGCGCGTCATCACCAAAAACACCCACGGCACCGGCTGCACCCTGTCGGCAGCACTGGCGGCGCGGCGTCCGCGTCATGAAAACTGGGCCGATACGGTGCAGGACGCTAAAGCCTGGCTCTCACTGGCGCTCGCCAAAGCCGATACTCTGGAAGTCGGTCACGGTATTGGCCCGGTTCACCATTTTCATGCATGGTGGTAAAGCGCTGAAGGAGTATACTGAATAAGGACTTTCTTCCAGGAAAACAGAGATGGAACAAGCGCATACCCGGTTAATTGCTCAACTGAATGAACGGTTTGCGGCGGTGGATAATACCCCGCTTTATCTGAGATTTGCCGAGACGGTAAAAAACGCCGTGCGCAGCGGAATGCTGGAGCATGGCAACATTTTGCCGGGCGAGCGCGATCTGAGCCAGTTGACCGGGGTGTCGCGCATTACCGTGCGCAAAGCGTTGCAGGCGCTGGAAGAGGAGGGCGTGGTCACGCGTTCTCAGGGCTATGGCACGCAGATTAATAACATCTTTGAGTATTCCCTCAAGGAGGCGCGCGGGTTTTCTCAGCAGGTTGTCCTGCGCGGCAAAAAGCCTGACACCCTGTGGGTGAATAAGCGGATCGTCAAATGCCCGGATGAGGTGGCGTCGGAGCTCTCAATCGCACCGCAAAGCGATGTCTTTATGCTCAAGCGCATTCGCTACGTCGATGATGACGCCGTGTCGATTGAAGAGTCCTGGGTGCCGGTTGGGCTGATCCACGACCCCGATGCCATCGGTATTTCTCTGTACGACTATTTCCGCAGCCAGAATATTTTCCCGCAGCGTACCCGCTCGCGCGTCAGCGCCCGGATGCCGGACAGCGAATTCCAGATGCACATCAAAATGGACGAAAAAATACCGGTGCTGGTGATCAAGCAAGTCGCGCTTGACCAGCAACACCGGCCGATTGAGTACAGCATTAGCTACTGTCGCAGCGATTTATACGTCTTTGTGTGCGAGGAGTAGTTCCTCGCGCGTCGGCGCACAGTCGCCGCCGCGATGACTGACTACCCACGCGGCCACCGCATTACCGAGTAATACGGCGTCCGGGAGCGTCCAACCCGCCGCCAGCCCGGCCAGCGTTCCACCTGCGTGGCTGTCGCCCGCACCAATGGTATCCACCACCGTGGCGGGAAATGCCGGAACATGCCCGGCATTTTCACCGTCGTAATACTCTGCGCCGTCTTTATCGTGCCGCACAATCAGCGGGCAGCTGTAATGCGCCTGCCACGCCTTGCCGAGGGCTTCCACGGACACACCTAGACGCTCCGCCGCAATAACGGCTTCCTGGCGATTCAGCGACACAATCGGTTTGCAGGCCATGATACGTGCCATCAATGCATCAGGAATATCCGCGATGCGTGGCCCAAAATCGATAAACGCCGTTACGTCTTTAAGCCCTTCCAGCCAGTGCGTCAGCAGGTACCCGCACGGCGAGGCCAACTGGTAGCCCGAGAGAGATACCAGGCTGTGAGGCGGCACCACAAGCGCGTCCAGCCAGCTCTGCTGCCACTGGTTTTCCACGCCGCTGAAAGACATAAAGGTGCGCTCGCCGTCCGGCTCCACCAGCGCCAGGCACCAGCCGTTATCACCGCTTTCGGCTTCCACCGCGCTGTGCAGATCCTGTTTTGTCATAGCGTTACGAATGATATCGGCCCACACGCCGTGCCCGACCGGCAGCGCGTTTTGCGCCGTGATCCCGAGGCGTTTCAGGGCGATAGCGATGTTCAGCGCACAGCCGCCAATGTTCACGCCCTGTTGTTTTAATTCGATATCACACCCGCGCCAGGGCAGGGCGTAGGCATCGGCGATCACGTCGATGACCGCCGCACCCAGTACCGTCACCGGACGCTGGGCCGTTAAGGTTTCAAGCTGGTGAGAAAGTTCGGTTCTCATGCGCCCTCTCTTTCTTCCCGATAGTGCAGCAGATGCTCGCAGTAGTAGCCAAAGTCCAGCTGATTCACCGCATCCAGCTCGGCTTTCAGGGCTGGATCAATCGCCTGCACGCCGTGCAGCGCGCCGCAAATCGCGGTCGCCATCGCACCGATAGTGTCCGTATCCCCGCCGAGATTTGCGCATAAAATTGCGCAGCGGTTCGGGTCTGTCCCGGCCAGTTCCACCATCGCAATCGCCGCCGGAACGGATTCAATGGTGCTGGTGCCTGCGCCGACGAGCTGGTAAATCTGCTCGCTGGCGGAGTCGATGCCGTTGGCCTCGCGCACGGTTTTAAGGGCCAGTTCCAGACGCGCAGCCAGAGAAGCGCTGAACGTGGTGGATCTGGACTCTTGGGCATAACGCGCGATGCCGGGCAGGGCGTCGACGATGTTCTGCCAGCTTTCCCCGTCAATGGCGCGGGAGATTGCCCAGGCGATCACCACCGCACCGGCAATCGCCAGATCCGATTTGTGCGTCGGACTGGAGGCGAGCGCTACCTGCTCAACAAAATGTTCAAGGCGGGTGGCCGGGAGCAGGCAGCCGAGCGGTGAGGCGCGCATCGCCGCGCCGTTGGTAACGCCATTATTTTCCAGCTCGCTCACCGGTTTACCGCTGCGGATGCCGTTAAGGGCAATTTTTGACGTTGGGCCGAGCACGTTCTTATTAAAAGCATCAAACTCTTCGGCCCACAGCAGGATATGCCTGCCGATGGCGTCGGGATCAATCTGCCCGTCGCATTCAATAATGGCATCCGCCAGGCTCAGGGCCATGGAGGTATCATCCGTAAACTCCGCGCGGCCAAAATAACAGGCGGCATTATTCTCTGCCGGGCCGGGCAAAAAGCGGTCGATCCAGCCAAAATGGGCTTTCACGCGGCTTCTTGGCCACAGCTCTGACGGCATGCCCATCGCATCCCCCAACATCTGCCCGTACAGGGCACCGAGAATACGTTCTGCTTTCATTTTACTTCCCCTCGTGTCAGCGCAGTATCGGCATCATCCACCTCAATGGCGGTAATCTCTTTATCCGATTCGCGGAAAAACAGCATAAACAGCACGGCGATAACGGCGATCATAATGCCGCCGAACGCCCACATTCCGGCCCAGTTGAAGGTCAACCCGTTCACTGGCTCTTTATAGGCAAACATTTTTTCCATCATCACGCCGCCCAGACGGTAGCCCAGCAGGCTGCCAAAGCCCTGGCAGCAGAGTGTGATCAGCCCTTGCGCTGCGGTACGCATATGCACAGGCGCTTTTTTGTCCACGTAGATATACGCGGTGACGTAATAGAAGTCGTAGCTTACGCCGTGGAGCAAAATGCCCAGGAACAGCAGGGCGTAGGTGAAGTACTGGTCCGCGCCACCGAAGACAAAGAAGCCGTAGCGGATAGCGGCGGTAATCAGGCCCAGCAGCAGGACCTTTTTAATACCAAAGCGCTTGGTGAAGAAAGGCAGCGCCAGCATAAAGAAGATTTCAGAGAACTGGCCGAGGGTCATCCAGCCGGTGGCGTTTTTCATGCCCACTTCCGTGAGATAACCGTTCGCAAAGATGTAGTAGAACGCCAGCGGCATCGCGAACAGGAACGAGCAGAAGAAGAACACGAGGAAGTTTTTATCGCGCAGCAAAATCAGCGCATCCAGCCCCAGCATCACTTTGATATCCAGCTTGCCGGTGCTCTTCGGCGGCGTGTTCGGCAGGAACAGGGCAAACACGCCCAGCAGCGCAGAGCTGGCCGCCGTCATCAGCAGGGGAATATTGGTGTCAGAAATATCGTTGTAGCCGAGCATTTGCGGCAGGAACCCGCAGGCCAGGCCCGAGGCGATCCAGCCAATCGTCCCCATCACGCGGATGCGCGGAAAATCGGCCTCCACGTCGTCGACGTTCGCAAAGGCAATGCTGTTGGTCAGGGCGATGGTCGGCATGTAGGTCAGAGAGTAGAGCAGCAGCAGCGGGAAGAAGGCGCTGAACTGCGTTTGCTGGGCGGCGAAGTACATCAGAATTGCCCCGGCAAACATCAGCACCGCCAGCACTTTTTGTGCGGCAAAGAAGCGGTCTGTCAGCGAGCCAACGAGGATCGGCGAGAGGATCGCGGCGATAGCGGTACAGGCATACGACCAGCCAATTTCCCCGGCGGTAAAGCCGCTTTTACTCAGCCACAGCCACAGCGGCACAAACCACGCGCCCCAGATAAACCATTCAACAAACATCATGAATGACAGTTGGACTTTCGTTTTCATTGTTTAATCCTGCATGTCAGAGAGGGTACGCCTTTAACATACCACTCAATAATACCTTTTAAATACCTTTGCGGTGATTGTTTGATCAATGTAACAGTTTTGTTGTACACGAAACGAGCCAGCAGATTGTGCTGAAAAAAATGACTCAGGCTGGAAAATAGGCTAAGACGGGTCCAGGCTTAGTCTGCTCACAAAAATGTGGGTATGGATATCACGCTCCGACACGATGTCGGAACTTACGGGAGCATCGCTATGACTGATATTGCGCAGCTGCTTGGCAAAGACGCCGACAGCCTTTTACAGCATCGTTGTATGACTATTCCAGCCGATCAGCTCTACCTGCCGGGCCACGACTACGTTGATCGGGTAATGATTGATAACAATCGCCCGCCTGCGGTTCTGCGAAACATGCAGACGCTTTACAACACCGGGCGCCTCGCCGGAACAGGCTATCTGTCCATTCTGCCCGTTGACCAGGGCGTCGAGCACTCTGCGGGAGCGTCGTTTGCCGCCAATCCGCTCTATTTCGATCCGAAGAATATTGTTGAGCTGGCGATTGAAGCCGGCTGTAACTGCGTGGCGTCAACTTACGGCGTGCTGGCCTCCGTGTCGCGCCGCTACGCGCACCGCATTCCCTTCCTCGTAAAACTGAACCATAACGAAACCCTGAGCTACCCGACCGAATACGACCAGACGTTGTACGCCAGCGTCGAGCAGGCGTTTAACATGGGCGCGGTGGCGGTAGGGGCGACGATCTACTTCGGCTCCGAACAGTCCCGTCGTCAGATTGAGGAGATCTCCGCGGCGTTCGAGCGTGCCCACGAGCTGGGGATGGTCACGGTGCTGTGGGCCTATCTGCGCAACAACGCCTTTAAGAAAGATGGCGTGGATTACCACGTCTCTGCGGATCTTACCGGCCAGGCGAACCATCTGGCGGCGACCATTGGCGCGGATATCGTGAAGCAGAAAATGGCCGAAAATAACGGCGGTTATAAGGCGGTAAACTTCGGTTACACCGACGACCGTGTTTACAGCAAACTGACCAGCGAAAACCCGATTGATCTGGTGCGCTACCAGCTCGCCAACTGCTATATGGGCCGCGCGGGGCTGATTAACTCCGGCGGTGCGGCAGGCGGCGAAACGGATCTGACCGATGCGGTGCGCACGGCGGTGATCAATAAACGCGCGGGCGGTATGGGCCTGATTCTGGGCCGTAAGGCGTTTAAAAAATCGATGACCGAAGGCGTTAAGCTGATCAACGCGGTGCAGGACGTGTATCTGGATACCAAAGTCACTATCGCGTAGGTTTACTGCAATCCCTTCTCCGAACGGAGAGGGGATTTATCAGATCCGATAATTTCCCTCTCATTTCTATGGGAAAAGAGATAACCCAAAACTACGTTTCATTTCAGTCAAACCCTTATCCCGATCAACTTCACACTTCCCCTCTCTTTTGTGAAAACTGTCACTCCTCACCGTGCATATGCCCAATAAATGGTCGATGCTTAGCGGAATTTGTCTAAGGCAGCGGACGAATTTTGCGCTTAAAGTTACTTTCGAAACAGCTTTTCAAATTACGAAGTCGCTCTGAACCTCTGTTGTTTTAAGGACTGATAATGAAAATTGAATCTGTAAACGTCACCGTCTTCCAGTACCCGACGCGCCGGGTCTCCGACAGCGCCGGGCACTCGCACCCTGGCCCGGAAAGTATGGCCAAAATGGCGATGCTCTCGATCACGGCAGACGATGGCACCAAAGGGTACTCTTTCGCGCCGCCGGAAGTGGTGCGTCCCTTTGTGGTCAATACCTTCTTTCGCAAAGTGCTGGTCGGCCAGGATGCATTCAATCGCGAGAAAATCTGGCAGGAGCTGGCGCACTGGCAGCGCGGGAGCGCGCACCAGCTCACCGAGCGCGCGCTTGGGTTCGTCGAGCAGGCGCTGTGGGATCTGATTGGTCGCAAACTGAATATGCCGGTCTGGAAACTGCTTGGCGGCTATCGCGATAAAGTTCCGGCCTACGGCAGTACCATGTGTGGCGACGATTTGCCAGGCGGCCTGTCGACGCCGGATGAGTACGCGAGCTTCGCTGAAACCCTGGTGGCGCGCGGATACAAAGCCATCAAACTTCACACCTGGATGCCGCCCGTCTCGTTTGCGCCGAACCCGAAAATGGACGTCAAAGCCTGCGCCGCCGTGCGTGAAGCGGTCGGGCCGGATATCGATCTGATGATCGACGGCTATCACTGGTACAGCCGTACTGAAGCGTTGTACATCGGCAAAGAACTGGAAAAACTCAACTTCGCCTGGTTCGAAGAGCCGATGGAAGAGGAGAGCATGGCCTCCTACGCCTGGCTTGCGGAAAACCTGTCGATCCCGATTATCGGCCCGGAAAGCCTGGGCGGAAAACACCACAGCCGCGCCGACTGGGTGAAAGCGGGGGCGTGCGACATTCTGCGCGCGGGCGCTAACGGCGTGGGCGGGATATCACCGACGCTGAAAGTAGCGAACCTCGCGGAGTCCTTCGGCATGGACTGTGAAGTGCACGGTAACGGCGCGGCAAGCCTCGCGGTGATCGGCGCCATTAAAAACTGCCGCTGGTATGAGCGCGGCCTGCTGCACCCGTTCCTTGATTACGACCAACCGGCGGCGTATCTCCACAGCCTGGTCGATCCGATGGATGAACACGGCATGGTCAGCCTGCCGAATCGCCCTGGACTCGGCGAAGACATTAATTTTGCGTATATCGAAGCCAATATCGTCAGCCACGACTGACACATAAAAACGTACCCTACAGGCGATATATACATGAAACAAACTCCGCTGTGCAGAGCGTGTGTACTCGCGCTCTCGCTGATGATGGGGTGCGGTGCGGCGTACGCGAAAACGCCGCCCGACCAGCTCATCATCGGCATGAACATGAACAACCTGCTGACCCTCGACCCGGCGGCGATGACCGGCAACGAAGTGGTTGGCATCGTGGTGAATCTCTACGATTCGCTGGTGGAGCTGGATCCGAACGAACTCACCCACGTCAGGCCCGCGCTGGCGAAATCCTGGGATATTGCGCCAGACGGCAAAACCCTGACTTTCCATCTGCGCGATAACGTCAAATTCCACTCGGGCAACCCGCTCACGGCGCAGGATGTGGTGTGGTCGATGCGCCGTTTGCTGCACCTCAATCTGGCGCAGGCATCCGTCTGGAAATCCTACGGCTTTTCGAAGAAAAACATCGACCAGCAAATCCGCGCCACCGACGACTACACCGTGCAGATCGTGCTGCCCAAGCCTAACGATCCGCAGCTGGTGATTTATTCTCTCGGGGCGCTCGGCAATCTGGGCGTGCTCGACAGCAAAACGGTGCAGTCCCATGAGGTGAATAACGACTGGGGTAACCGCTGGCTGACCACCAACGAGGCCGGTTCTGGCCCGTTTATGCTGGAAACCTGGCAGGCGAAAGATGTGCTGCGCATGCAGCGCAACCCGCACTACTGGCGCGATGAACCGAAAATGAACCGCGTCGTGCTGCGCCACTTCCAGGAATCACAAACCCTGCGCCTGATGATTGAGAAAGGCGATCTGGATATTGCCAGTAACATGGCGGTATCGGATATCAACGCCCTGCGCAAAGACCCCCAGCTTACGGTTGAAGCCGTGCAGAAGGGGACAGTCTATTACGTGGCGATGAGCATGAAAGAGGCGCACTTCGCCAACCCGAAAGTGCGCGAAGCGGTGCGCTATCTGATTGATTATCAGGGCATCAACAAAGCCCTGATGCCGGGCTACGGTGTGCTGCATCAGCGCCCAATCAAAGCCGGTATGCCGTCGACGCTCCCTGATCCGGGCTACCGGCTGGATATTCCGCGCGCCAAAAAGCTGCTGGCAGAGGCGGGCTATCCGGAAGGTTTCGACACCACCCTGCGCGTGCTGGCGGATCAGCCGTTCCTCAATATTGCCATCGCGGTGCAGTCGACGCTGATGCAGGCGGGGATCAACGCCAAAATCATCACCGGTACCGGCAATCAGATCTATGGCGCCATGCGCGAGCGTAAGTTCGACATGCTGGTCGGGCGCGGCGGGAGCGGCGTCGAACCGCACCCGCACTCCAGCCTGCGTGCGCTGGTCTATAACCCGGACAACAGCGACGAAGCGCGGCTCACCAACTTCCAGGGCTGGCGCACCAGTTTCTACGACAAACCGCTGAACGAGATGATCGACAAAGCGCTGCTGGAGCGCGATCCGCAGAAGCAAGTGGCGGATTATCAGCAAATCCAGGTGCGCTACGACGAACTCATTCCGGCGATGGTCCCGCTGTCGCAGATGGTGGATTCCGTTGTCGTGCGTAATGAAGTGAAAAACTTCCAGTCGCACCCGTCGGCCACCACTTTCCTGCGTGAAGTCTACAAAACCGGAGGTGAAAAATGAGCGTCGCGATCCTCTCTCCCGGCTCCCGGACCCGCCGTTTCTCAAAGCGACTGACGCAGGTGCTGGTGACGCTGTTTGGCCTGCTGCTGCTGACGTTCTTCATTGGCCGCGTGATGCCGGTCGATCCGGTGCTGGCGATTGTCGGCCCGGATGCCGACCACAGCACCTATCAGCAGGTGTATCACCAGTTGGGCTTCGACCAGTCGTTGCTGACGCAGTTTGGCATCTATCTGAACAACCTGCTGCACGGCGATCTGGGTAACGCGCTGCTGACGGGCAAACCGGTCACAGACGATATTCTGCGCGTCTTCCCGGCAACGCTGGAGCTGGCGACGATGGCCATTATCGTCGGCGCGGGGTTAGGCATTCCGCTTGGCGTGCTGGCGGCGGCGCGTCGCAACAGTCTTTCCGATTACGTGGTGCGCATTATCAGCCTGGCGGGCTACTCCACGCCGATCTTTTGGGTCGGGATGATGGGGCTGCTGCTGTTCTACGCCTGGCTCGGCTGGGTGGGCGGCGCGGGACGGCTCGATTTAGGGCTGGACGGTATTGTGCCTCGTCGGACCGGGCTTATGACCATCGATGCGCTGCTGGCCGGAAACAGCGCCGTGTTCTGGAATGCGATCAACCACCTGGTCTTGCCCGCGTCGTTACTGGGCTTCCATTCGCTGGCCTACATCAGCCGCATGACGCGCAGCTTTATGCTGGCGCAGCTCTCCCAGGAGTTCATCATCACCGCGCGGGTGAAAGGCTTAACCGAGCGTCAGGTGATCTGGAATCACGCGTTTCGCAATATTCTGGTACAGCTCTTAACCGTCGTGGCGCTGGCCTACGGCTCGCTGCTGGAAGGGGCGGTGCTGATCGAAACCGTCTTCTCCTGGCCGGGCTTTGGTTCCTATCTCACCGGCAGCCTGCTGCTCGGCGACATGAATGCGGTGATGGGCTGTGTGCTGCTGGTGGGGCTGATCTTCGTGATGCTCAACCTGCTCTCCGACATGCTGTATCAACTCTTTGACCCGAGGACGAAATCATGACCGTTTCTCTGGATACGCCGCTGGGGGCGCGCAACAGCGAAAGCCGCCAGCGTATTAAACGCACCCTGAATCGGGCGGGCGGTTTTGTCGGCAAGATGGCGCGTAATCCGCTGACCGCCATCGGCGGCGGAATTGTTCTGCTGCTGCTGATCGTGGCCGCCTTTGCGCCGCTGATTGCGCCCTACAACCCGCTGGTGCAGGACCTCAACAATGCGCTGGTCGCGCCGAATGCGCAGCACTGGTTCGGCACCGACGAGTTTGGCCGCGATATTTTCAGCCGCCTTGTGTACGGCTCGCGTATCACGCTCTATATCGTGCTGCTGGTGTCGGTCACCGTCGGGCCGCTCGGCTTGCTGCTGGGCGTCACCGCCGGGTATTTCGGTGGCAAAGTGGATGCGGTGCTGATGCGGGTGACGGATATCTTTATCTCGTTCCCGAGCCTGGTGCTGGCGCTGGCATTCGTGGCGGCGCTCGGTCCGGGGCTGGAGCACGTGGTGATTGCCATTACGCTCACCGCATGGCCGCCGATAGCGCGCCTGGCGCGTGCGGAAACGCTCTCTCTGCGTCAGGCCGATTTTATCTCGGCGGTACGCCTGCAGGGCGCGTCTCCCGTCCGCGTGCTGTGGCGTCATATCGTGCCGCTGTGTCTGCCGTCGGTGATTATCCGTATCACCATGAACATGGCGGGGATCATCCTGACCGCTGCCGGTCTGGGTTTCCTCGGCCTGGGCGCGCAGCCGCCGGAGCCGGAGTGGGGCGCGATGATCTCCAGCGGGCGCACCTACATGATGGAGTGCTGGTGGGTAGTGACTATTCCGGGGCTGGCGATTCTGATCAACAGCCTGGCGTTCAACTTCTTAGGAGATGGCCTTCGTGACATCCTCGATCCTCGCAGCGAATAACGCTCCACTGCTCGATGTGCGCGATCTGCACGTCGATTTTATCAACGGCGGCGCGGTGACCCATGCCGTGCGCGGCGTCTCCTTCCAGCTCGGACGCGAAAAGCTGGCGATTGTCGGCGAGTCCGGCTCAGGGAAATCCACCGTCGGGCGCGCGCTTTTGCGTCTGCACCCGGCAAAAGCGCGCATCAGCGCAACCAGGATGCAGTTTGGCGATATCGATCTGCGCAGCGTCAGCGAGGCGCAAATGCGCGGCATTCGCGGTAAGCGCATCTCAATGATCATGCAGGACCCGAAATACTCTCTCAATCCGGTCGTCTGTGTCGGCGATCAGATCGCCGAAGCCTGGCTGACGCACCATCCGAGGCGCAAAGCCGAGGCCAAAGCCAAAGTGCTGGAGATGCTCGACGTGGTGCGCATTCGCCAGCCGGAGCGGGTCTATCACCTCTATCCGCATGAAATTTCCGGCGGACAGGGGCAACGCATCATGATCGCCATGATGCTGATCACCGATCCCGAGCTTGTGATCGCCGATGAACCGACCTCCGCACTGGACGTCTCTGTGCGTTTGCAGGTGCTGGGATTGTTGGACGATCTGGTGAAATCCCGCGGCCTAGGGCTGATTTTTATCAGCCACGATATCAACCTGGTGCGCAGTTTCTGTGACCGTGTGCTGGTGATGTATGCCGGTCGGGTGGTGGAATCCATCGCCGCCTGCGATCTGCACAAGGCGCAGCATCCTTATACCCAGGGGTTAATCAGCGCCCTGCCGGAACTTAACCACCGCCGTCCGGTGCTGCCGGTATTGCAGCGTCAGGCCAGCTGGCTTACGGAGTAAGGAGCAGAGATGATCGAGATTAACAACCTCAACCTGGCCTTTGGCGAGGGTGAAAAGCGCAATCAGGTGCTGAGCGATGTGAATATTCACGTCGGCGAAGGGGAAATTTACGGGCTGGTGGGGGAGTCGGGTTCCGGCAAAACCACGGTGCTGAAATGTCTGGCCGGGCTGTTCACCCACTGGGACGGCGAACTTGCCATTGACGGGAAACCGCTGGGGCGAAAGATTAACGCTGAGCGTTGCCGCCGCGTGCAGATGGTCTTTCAGGACCCGTACGGCTCGCTGCATCCGCGTCATACTATCGGCGATATTCTGGAAGAGCCGCTGCAAATCCACGGCATTCAGGATCGCGACCGACGTATCCACGGTTTGCTGGATAAAGTGGGGCTGAACCGGGCGTTTCGCGATCGCTATCCGCATCAGCTGTCCGGTGGACAGCGTCAGCGCGTGGCCATCGCCAGAGCACTGATTCTGGAGCCGCAGGTGTTGCTGCTGGATGAACCGACGTCGGCGCTGGACGTGTCAGTGCAAGCGGAGATCCTTAATTTACTGGCGGAACTCCAGCGCGAATCGAATCTCACCTATTTAATGGTGACGCACGATCTGGGCGTGATTGCGCACCTGTGCCAGAAAGTGGCGGTGATGCAGTACGGCAAGATTCTGGAGACCCTGAGCGTGGATGAACTGGTCGCCGGAAACGCCAAAACCGACTATACGCGGATGCTGGTCAATGCCAGCCAGCAGTACAGCCGGGAGATGGCGCGCGAGGTGGCGGCGTATTGAGTGGCGTGGGTGCCGGGTGGTAGCTGCACCTTTGCGGGCCTACGGGTGTGCAGGCTCGTGCAAGCGATGCGCCGCCAGGCAAAACGATCACCGCAGAAGCGCGCAATCCGGCGGCAAACGGCACTCCAGCGCACCGGGAAGCAGGGAAATACGGAAATGTTCCCCGCTGAGCGGCTCGCCGTCGAGATTAAAGGTCATGCCGTGTGGGGCGATAATTTCAAACCACGCGGACTGTCCGTCGAGCACATTCGGGCTCTCTTCCGGACGGGTCAGTGTGGTGAACAGGGCAGGCAGCATGCCGTCGCTGGTAAAGATACGCAGCTGTAACAGCCCATCGTTGATCAACGCGTCCGGACACAGCTGCTGTCCGCCGCCCGCCTGACGCCCGTTTCCGATGCCGATCACCAGCGCATCGCCCTGCCAGTGGAAGTTTTCTCCGTTAATTTCGCAACGATCGGGCTTGAGCATATCCATGCGCATCAGACCGTGAATCAGATACGACACACCGCCAAGAGCGGCTTTCAGTTTTTCCGGCGTTTCGCTGGTAATGCGCGTACCAAATCCGCCCGTCGCCATATTGATAAAACAGGTTTTATCGTTCACCTGGGCAATATCTACTGCTGCCGGTTTCCCGACAATAGCCAGCTGGAGCGCCTTTTCCAGCGTCTCCGGAATGCCTGCGCTGGTGGCGAAATCATTGGCGGTACCGAGTGGTAAAATGCCCATCACCGGACGCTGAGCACTATCGTGTTCAATCAGCGCCGTCGCGACTTCGTTAATGGTGCCATCGCCGCCCCCGGCGATCACCGTCGCCACCCCAAGCCGACAGGCTTCGTCGATATACCGCGCGGCATCGCCTTTTTCCCAGGTCACGCGAACGTGAATGTTCGCGCCAGTATCACGCAGGTCGGCAATCGCCTGGCGCAGAAGGTCGTTGCCTGCGCTTTTGCCGTTGAGGATCAATAAACTATCCGGATATGTCGCCATTCAGCGTTGCTCCCTTTTTTAGCACTAACAAGAGTGTATCCCAGCGAGGGAAAAAGCGGGTAAGAACAGGATGAAAGGGCAAAAAATAAGCCTGCGTAAGGGAGATTACGCAGGCTAAGGAGGTGGTTCCTGGTACAGCTAGCATTTATGGGTTATGTTTTTCAGCGCAGGGGATAATACCCGTATTGAACGAAGCGGTATGTGATCCGATTCTAAGAATTATCCCATGCTGAAAAAATCCCGACAGTTGACTATTTACTGTGCGGATTACGGGTGCTTTCGCCAGCAAAATTGCGCATCAGCAGCGCGTATTCCAGCTCCACCTCTTCCGGTACCGGCAGCCACACGGTGTGACCATCCCCAGGGGCGACGGTGATTGCTTCACCTTTGCCGTTTTCCAGATGCTCCAGCGTGAAGTTGATATTGCCCTGCGGGGTCATCAGCTCCAGGCTGTCGCCTTTGGTGAATTTGTTCTTCACTGCCACTGCCGCCAGCGGGCCTTTGCGCGCGCCGGTAAAGTCGCCGACAAACTGCTGGCGCTCGGAGATGGAGTAGCCGTGCTCGTAGTTCTGATAATCGTCATGAGTATGACGACGCAGGAAGCCTTCGGTGTAGCCGCGATGGGCCAGGCCTTCCAGGGTTTCCAGCAGGCTGGTATCAAACGGTTTTCCCGCTGCGGCGTCGTCGATGGCTTTTCGGTATACCTGTGCGGTACGGGCGCAGTAGTAGTAAGACTTGGTGCGGCCTTCGATTTTCAGCGAGTGCACGCCCATCTGCGTCAGACGCTCGACGTGCGCAATCGCGCGCAGGTCTTTGGAGTTCATGATGTAGGTGCCGTGTTCGTCTTCAAACGCCGTCATGTATTCGCCCGGACGTTTGGCCTCTTCAATCATAAACACGCTGTCGGTTGGTGCGCCCACGCCCAGGGTCGGCTCCACGGTTTTCACCGGAATCGGTTCATGCTTGTGCACGATGTTGCCCACATCATCTTCTTTCCCTTCCTGGACGTTATATTCCCAGCGGCAGGCGTTGGTGCAGGTTCCCTGGTTCGGGTCGCGCTTGTTGATGTAACCGGAGAGCAGGCAGCGGCCAGAGTAGGCCATGCACAGGGCGCCGTGAACGAAGATTTCGAGTTCCATTTCCGGCACCTGGGTGCGGATCTCTTCGATCTCTTCAAGAGAGAGTTCGCGCGACAGAATCACACGCGTCAGGCCCATCTGTTTCCAGAATTTGACCGTCGCCCAGTTGACGGCGTTGGCCTGCACGGAAAGATGGATATCCATCTCCGGGAAATTCTCACGCACCAGCATGATTAAACCGGGATCGGACATAATCAGCGCATCAGGACCCATTTCCACAACCGGCTTCAGATCGCGAATAAACGTTTTCAGCTTGGCGTTGTGCGGCGCGATGTTCACGACCACGTAAAATTTCTTGCCCAGGGCATGCGCTTCGTTGATGCCGAGCTGCAAATTCTCGTGGTTGAATTCGTTATTACGCACGCGCAGAGAGTAACGCGGCTGGCCCGCATACACCGCATCGGCACCGTAAGCGAAAGCGTAACGCATATTCTGCAGCGTTCCCGCCGGGGAAAGGAGTTCTGGTTTAAACATGTTTGTTCTCGTTCTGATGACAGGTCAGATCCGCGTGCACCCGGTGCAGCGGTAAGGGGAGATCCCCTACTTTAAGGGCGGGCATTGTAGCGCTGCGGGGGAGGGAGGTAAAGCGCCGGTTGGCTGCAAAGCCTGCCCGGCGGGTCTGGCGGGTCAGGTTAAATCTTTCACCGTCTGGCTGGTGCCATTATTTTTCACCGAGGCGATACCACTTTCACGTGTCTGCTCGGAAGCATAAAGCTGGCTTGAACCGATCACCTGGTGGTTTGCCGCCTTCAGGTTGAAGTGATATTTCCCGTTGGTCGCCGTTTTTTTCTCATAGCGCTCGTCGTGCGGGCTATTGGTACGCACGGAGGCAATGCCGTTTTCTGCTGCGGATTTTGTAGTGTACAGCTCACTGGTGAGGATAATTTCTCCGTTTCCTGCTTTCAGAACAAACCTGAACTGCCCGTCACTGCTTTTGCTTAGTTCGAACCAACCAGCCATAAAACACTCCTTGAGGAAAGTTAACGAGAAACAGGCGACAGCTAAACGCACCGACAAGAAGAGTATGGATGATAATGTGAGACTTTCTAGTGAAGAAAAACCCGCCAGCAGGCGGGTCAGATTTGATGGGGGAAATTCTTTTACGCAATCCGACAGGCATCCGCCTCCCAGCGATACCCCACGCCGTACACCGCGCGGATAAACGACTGATCGGCGTCGAGCGCTTCCAGTTTACGGCGCAGGTTCTTGATATGGCTGTCTATGGTGCGGTCCGTCACCACGCGGTAATCGTCATAGAGATGATTCAGCAGCTGTTCGCGGGAGAACACTTTCCCCGGCTCGTGAGAGAGGGTTTTCAGCAAGCGGAATTCCGCCGGCGTCAGGTCCAGCAGTTTGCTGCGCCAGCTTGCCTGGAAGCGGCTCTCATCGACAATCAGCGGGCTTTCGGCGTCGAGCACCTGTAGTTCGCGCTGTGGACGGCAGCGGCGCAGAATCGTTTTCACGCGGGCGACCACTTCACGCGGGCTGTAGGGTTTGCAGATGTAATCATCGGCACCGATTTCCAGCCCCAGCAGGCGATCGATCTCTTCGATTTTCGCCGTCACCATCACAATCGGTACGTCGGAAAAACGGCGGATTTCGCGGCACAGCGTCAGGCCGTCGGTGCCAGGGAGCATGAGATCAAGCAGGATCAGATGCGGCGGCGTCTGGCGCACATAGGGCAGCACCTGATCGCCGTGATTAATCAGCGTGGGGGCATAGCTTGCCGCGCGTAAATAGTCGATCAATAACTGCCCAAGCTTAGGCTCGTCCTCCACGATCAGAATACGCGGCGTGTTTTCGTCAATGGGTAACTCAGTCATACTTCTCTCGATAAATCGCGTTCCAGCGGTAACTCTACTGTAATGCTAACCCCGCCAAAAGGCGAATGGGCGGCGCGGATAGTGCCGCCGTGCGCCTCGACGATGTTAACGCAAATCGCCAGCCCCAGACCCGAACCGCCGCTGGCACGGTTGCGGGAACCTTCGGTGCGGTAAAAGCGCTCGAACAGTTTCTCCAGCTGCGCGTCCTGCACTCCCGGCGCGGAATCGGCAAAGGTGAGGGCGAAACGCCCGTCTTCGACGCGGCCAGAAATGCGCAGTGCGCCGCCGCCGTCCGTATAGCGCAGACTGTTTTCCAGCAGGTTATTAAACAGCTGCATCAGACGGTCAGGATCGCCGAAGACCACGGCGCTATCCGGCAGGGAGAGTTCAATTTTCAGATTCCGGCTGGCGAAGCGTTCGCGGAACGCACCGCTGACCACTTCCAGGATATTGATCACATCGACAGGCGCTTTTTGATAGGCCAGCGCGCCCTCATCGGACATGGAAAGCTGATGCAGATCGTCCACCAGCTTGGTGAGGGTGCCCACTTCTGCCTGTAACGAGGTGACGGACTCAGGCGTAAACTGGCGCACGCCGTCCTGAATGGCTTCCAGTTCACCGCGCAGCACCGCCAGCGGCGTGCGCAGCTCGTGGGAAATATCGGCCATAAAATCGCGGCGCATCTGCTGGTTTTTCTCAAGCGTACTGGCGAGCTGGTTGAAGTCCTGCGCCAGTTTGCCCAGCTCGTCCTGGCTACGGGTATCCACGCGGGTGGTAAAGTCTCCTGCCGCCAGCTTGTGCGTGCCTTCCACCAGCCGTTTGACGGGGGCCAGCAGGCCGCGCGCCAGCGGGAATGTCGCCAGTGCCGCAAGCAGGGTGGAGAGGGCGACAATCAGCCAACTGGTCTGGCGTTGCTGGCGATCAAAGTTGATATCCGTGTTGCGCGTCAGCCGTTCGACCGGAGAGGCGATCACCCAACCGACAGTGGCACCGTTAAACATAATGGCCCGCCGCGTGCCGTCTGGTGGAACCGGCGCGCGAGGCCCGACCAGCACGTATTTATCCTGGTCGATCACCCAGAACTGTGTGCGCCAGCCGTGTGGCGGCATCCCCGGCCCCGGGCGATCGTCGTCGTTATCGTGCTCAAGCGATTTGAGGATCTGGAACACAAAACGGTCGTTATTGCGCAGGAAACGCCAGTTGCCGTGCAGGGCATACTGATCGGCCAGCGCGTCGCTCAAGCCCTGCAGTCGCTGTTCGTTTCCGCGCTTAATGTAGTCGATAAAACCCCGTTCGAAGCTGACCCGCACGGCCCAGTGCATGGTGATGAGCAGCACGATACAGGTGGCGAAAATCGCCAGAAACAGTTTTCCAGTAATGCCGGGGCGCCAGAATTTCATGACTCACTCCTTTTACGTCGGCTGATGACGACGTTCTTGCTGGTATCATCCGGGACCCGGGCGAAAATTAAGGCGGGCAGGGCGATAATCACTGCCATGCTGAGATAGGTGTAAAGGAAGACCTGATGCGCGCCGGCGGTATCAGCGCCCAGATGATGCTGACCGTACATGCCGAGCAGCAGGCCCGCGACGGTCACGCCCACGCTCATGGAGAGCTGCATGATCATCGACAGCAAACTGTTGCCGCTGCTCGCCAGTTCGTCGGGCAGATCCTTCAGCGTCAGAGTGTTCATCGACGAGAAACGCGTGGAGTTAATCACCCCCTGGAAGAACAGCACCAGCGGCAGGGCGTAGTACCAGCCCATCAGCGCCACGGCCATAAACAGCAGGCTGATCAGCGCCAGTCCCAGCGTTGCGGCGACCAGCACCCGGCGATAGCCAAAGCGGTTAACCACCTGCACCACAATGCGTTTCATGCCCATGCTGCCTAGCACCATCGGGATCATCATCAAACCGGCGTGGAACGGCGAAAAGCCCAGTCCGATCTGCAGGAACACCGGCGTCATAAACGGCAACATGCCGCTGCCAAGACGCCCGGCGAAGCTGCCGAGCAGCCCGAGGCTGAAGGTGTGATTGCGAAACAGCGACAGGCTGAACAGCGCCTGGTCGTTATCCCTGGCGTGCCACAGATACCACAGCACCGACAGAACGCCGATAGTCACCAGCAGCGCCAGCGTCAGGGTGGAAATCCCCAGCCCTTTTTGCCCGTCCAGCGCCAGGGTCAGCGTCGCCATGCCCGCTGCCAGCAGCACAAAGCCGAAGAGATCAAAGCGCCGCGTCTGCATTTTGTAGTTCGGCATCAGCCACAGCGTGGCGATCGCGCCGACAACCCCGACCGGAAGATTAATCAGGAAAATCCAGTGCCAGGAGGCGTACTCCACCAGAATCCCGCCGAGGGCAGGGCCGAGCAATGGCCCGACCTGGCCGGGCAGCGTCACGAAGGTCATCGCCGCCATATACTGCTCGCGCGGCACAATTTTCATCACCGTCAGTCTGCCGACGGGCACCATCATCGCTCCGCCGACGCCCTGCAACACGCGCGCCATCACCAGCTCGTTCAGCGTGTCGGCCTGCGCGCAAAACAGCGAACCGAGGGTGAACAGAATAATGGCGGTGAAGAAGATATTGCGCACCCCAACTTTGTCCGCCAGCCAGCCGCTGGCGGGCAGCATCACCGCCACCGTCAGCACATAGGAGACGATGACCATGTGCATATGCAGCGGACTCTCCCCCAGGCTTTTCGCCATCGAGGGGAGGGCGGTGTTAACAATGGTGGTATCCAGCGACTGCATAAAGAAGCCGAAGGCGACAATCCACAGTTGCCAGCGAACATTGTTGGGCAGATCAGTCATTTACTCGCTTACCGTTTCTCTGTTTTTACGTGAAAAACGCACCCGCAGGCGGTCGAAGAACAGGTACACCACCGGTGTGGTATAGAGCGTCAACAGCTGGCTCATCACCAGCCCGCCGACAATGGTGATCCCCAGCGGCTGGCGCAGTTCAGAGCCATCACCGCCGGAAATCACCAGCGGCAGTGCGCCAAACAGCGCCGCCAGCGTGGTCATCATAATCGGGCGGAAGCGCAGCAGGCAGGCCTGGAAAATGGCGTCCTGCGGCGACATATTGCCGTTGCGCTGCGCGTCGAGGGCGAAATCGACCATCATGATCGCGTTTTTCTTCACTATGCCTATTAATAGCATGATCCCGATAAGCGCAATGAGGCTAAAGGGTGCGCCGAATAACTCCAGCGCCAGCAGCGCGCCGACGCCCGCCGACGGCAGAGTGGAGAGGATCGTCAGCGGATGGACGTAGCTTTCGTACAGAATGCCGAGCACGATATAGACCGTCGCAATCGCCGCCAGAATCAAAATCACCTGAGAGTTCATCGTCTCCTGAAACACCTGCGCGGTGCCTGCAAAGCTGCCGCGCACGGTCGACGGCACGCCAAGCTGGGTCATGGCGCGGTTGATCGCATCGCTCGCCTCAGAAAGCGACGAGCCGGTTGGCAGGTTAAATGACACCGTTGACGCCGCCGACAGCCCCTGATGGTTTACCGACAGCGGCGCGTTGGCGGGCTGCCAGCTGGCGAAGTAGGAGAGGGGGATCGATTTACCGTCGTTGTTGATAACGTACATCTTATCCAGCGCGCTGATGTCCTGGGTGTAGCGCGGATCGACTTCCATCACCACTTTGTACTGGTTCATCGGCTGGTAGATAGTGGAAATCTGGCGCTGACCAAAGGCGTTGTTGAGCAAACTGTTGGCCGCTTCAACGTTAATGCCGAGCCGCGCCATGGTTTCGCGGTCATAGGTCAGGTTCATCTCCGCGCCGTTATCCTGCTGGTCCGAGTTCACATCGGCCAGCTCCGGCAGGGCCGCCAGCGCTTTGCGGATTTTCGGCTCCCACTCGCGCAGGGCGGCCAGATCGTCTGACAAAAGGGTGTACTGATAGCTGGCGTTGGCCTGACGCCCACCGACGCGGATATCCTGAACGGCCATCAAAAACAGATTCGCGCCCGGTTCTTTGGCGAGCTTCACGCGCAGGCGGTCAATCACCTGCTGCGCCGTTTCGTTGCGCTCGCCGCGTGCTTTCAGGGTGATAAACATCATCCCGCTGTTAACGCGCGAACCGCCGGTAAAGCCCGTCACGTTATCGACGGCGGGATCTTCCCGGATGATCTTCATGAAATCCTGCAGCTTCACGCGCATCGCCTGGAATGAAATGCTCTGATCCGCCTGAATCCCGCCCATCAGCACGCCTGTGTCCTGCTCGGGGAAAAAGGTTTTCGGAATGCTGATGTACATCCAGACGTTGAGCGCGATGGTGCCCACCAGCACAAAACCGACGATTCGCGTATGGTTCAGCACCCATTTCAGTGACTTGCCGTAACCCTCCTGCATCGCCACCAGCAGGCGGCCAACGCCTTTTTTACGCGGCTGGGAATGGGGCTTGCTGCGCTTAAGCATCCAGCCGCACATCATCGGCGTCAGGGTCAGGGAGATCACCAGCGAAATACCTATGGCGACAGAAAGCGTGACGGCGAACTCGCGCAATAACCGCCCCGGCAGTCCGCCCATCAGCAGCAGCGGCAGGAATACCGCAACCAGCGACAGGCTCATGGAGAGCACCGTAAAGCCCACTTCCCGCGTCCCCTGAAGCGCGGCCTGCAACGGTTTCATCCCCGCTTCCAGATGGCGCGAAATATTTTCCAGCACCACGATGGCGTCATCGACCACGAATCCGGTGGCGATAGTCAGGGCCATCAGCGACAGGTTGTTAAGACTAAATCCGCACAGGTACATGGCGGCGAAGGTGCCAATCAGCGATACGGGCACCGCTACGGCAGGGATCAGCGTCGCACGACCGGAGCGCAGGAACAGGAACACCACCAGGATAACCAGCCCGACGGAGATAATCAGCGTCTGCTCGACCTCTTCCAGCGAGGCGCGGATGGTCGGGGAGCGATCCTGGGCGATTTGAAGATCGATCGCCGCCGGAATCGTCTCCTGCAATTCCGGCAGGCGTTCACGAATGCTGTTCACCGTCTGGATGATATTGGCTTCCGGCAGTTTGCGGATCATCAGCAAAATCGCCGGTTTAGCGTTCGTCATCCCGGCGTTACGCACGTCCTGCACCGAGTCGGTGACACTGGCCACATCGCTTAAACGCACCGCCGCGCCGTTGTTGTAATGAATAATCAGCGGCTGATATTCCGCCGCGGTTTTTAGCTCGTCGTTGGTCTGGATCTGCCAGCGATGGCTGCTGTCCTCAATCGCCCCCTGCGGCCTGCGCACGTTGGCATTGCTGATGGCGCTGCGCACATCATCCAGCGAGACACCCTGGTTAAACAGCGCTTCCGGGTTCAGGCCCACGCGTACCGCGGGCAGGGAGCTACCGCCGACATCGACGTCGCCGACGCCGTCGATCTGGGCGATGGTCTGCGCCAGCTGCGTCGAGGCGAAATCGTAGAGTTCGCCCTGAGAGTAGGTGTCGGATGTCAGCGTCAGAATCATAATCGGCGCATCGGACGGGTTGGCTTTGCGATAGGTCGGCCGGCTCGGCATGCCGCTGGGCAGCAGGCTTTGCGCGGCGTTGATGGCGGCCTGTACGTCGCGGGCGGCGCCATTGATATCGCGGTCAAAGTTGAATTCCAGAATGATTCGCGTGCTGCCGAGGGAACTGCTGGAGGTCATTTCACTGACGCCCGCAATGCGCCCGAGAGAGCGCTCAAGCGGCGTGGCCACCGACGAGGCCATCGTTTCTGGCGACGCGCCGGGCAGGGAGGCGCTGATCATGATCACCGGGAAATCCACCTGCGGCAGCGGGGCCACCGGCAGCAGCCGGAAGCCGAGCACGCCGCACAGGGTGATGGCGAGGGAGATCAAAATCGTTGCCACCGGGCGGTAAATGAAGAGGGCGAAAAACTTCACTTACGCCTCCTCTTCACGTTTCGGGAAGCGCGCTTTGAGCCTCAGCGCCAGACTGTCAAACAGCAGGTAAATCACCGGCGTGGTGAACAGCGTCAGCACCTGGCTTACCAGCAAACCGCCGACCATACCGATCCCCAGCGGACGGCGCAATTCCGCACCGACGCCGGTACTGAGCATCAGCGGCAGTGCGCCAAGCAGGGCGGCCATGGTGGTCATCAGGATCGGGCGAAAACGCAGCAGGCAGGCCTGGAAAATGGCCTCGCGCGGGGCCATGCCCTGCTCGCGCTCGGCGGCAAGGGCGAAGTCGATCATCATGATGGCGTTTTTCTTGACGATGCCGATCAGCAAAATAATGCCGATAATCGCGATCACATCCAGCTCACTGCCCGACAGCATCAGCGCCAGCAGCGCGCCCACGCCCGCCGTGGGCAGGGTGGAGAGGATCGTCACCGGATGGATAAAGCTCTCGTACAGTACGCCGAGCACGATATACATCGCCACCACCGCCGCCACGATAAGCCAGATGGTGTTCCCGAGTGCGGCCTGGAACGCCAGGGTGCTGCCCTGGAACTGGGTCTGGATATCCGTCGGGAAGCTGAGGGTTTTCTCGGCGTTGAGAATAGACTCCACCGCTTCCCCGAGGGAGTAATTGTCCGGCACGTTAAACGAAATGGTGGTGGACGGGAACTGGTCGAGATGGTTGATGGAGAGCGGCGTAAAGCGCTGCTCGACGGTGGCAATTGCGTTCAGCGGCACCATCCCGCCGTCTTTACTGGTCAGGCGAATCGAATCCAGCGCCGCAAGGCCCGGCGTCTGTTCAGTGTTGTGCTCCAGCACCACGCGATACTGGTTGGCCTGGGTGTAAATCGTGGAGATCAGGCGCTGGCCGAAGGCGTTGTACAGCGCGTTATCCACATCGGCCATGGAAATGCCCAGACGGCTGGCGGTGTCACGGTTAACGTTGACGTAGGCCGCCAGCCCCTGATCCTGCCAGTCGCTGCTCACGTCCGACAGCTGCGGCAGTTCCTGGAGCTTACTGACCAGTTGCGGAACCCAGGTGCTAAGCGCCTCCAGGCTGGTGGCCTGCAGGGTGAACTGGTACTGGGTGCGGCTGACGGTGGTATCGATGGTCAAATCCTGAGTCGGCTGGAGATACAGCTCGACGCCTGGCACTCTTGCCACCGCAGTTTGCAGCCGTTCGATCACGGTATTCACGCGATCGTCGCGGTCGTCCAGCGGTTTGAGATTGATCTGCAGGCGAGCGCTGTTCAGCGACGGATTGGTGCCGTCGACGCCGACAAACGACGTCAGGCTCTCGACCGCCGGATCTTTCATGATCACCTCGGATACCTGCTGCTGGCGCTGGGCCATGCTGGCGAAGGAGACGGACTGCGGTGCCTGCAGCGTACCCTGAATAATGCCGTTATCCTGAATCGGGAAGAAGCCTTTCGGGATCATCACCCACAGCAGCACGCTCAGGGCCAGCGTTCCCAGCGCGACGCTCAACGTCGCCCACGGGTGATTGAGCACTTTGGTCAGCATTCGGCCATAGGCCGCAATCACGCGTTCAAACAGGCGCTCGGAGGCGCGAGAAAAACGGTTTTGCTTGCGCAGGGACTCCGCGCTCAGCATGCGGGCGCACATCATCGGCGTCAGCGTCAGGGAGACCACGGCGGAGATGAGAATCGCCACTGCCAGAGTGACGGCAAATTCGCGGAACAGACGGCCAACGATATCGCCCATAAACAGCAGCGGGATCAGTACCGCAATCAGCGAGAAAGTGAGGGAGATAATGGTAAAGCCGATCTCGCCTGCGCCTTTTAGCGCTGCGGCCAGCGGCTTCTCGCCTTTTTCGATATAGCGCGAAATGTTCTCGATGACCACGATTGCATCATCGACCACGAACCCGGTGGCGATGGTGAGCGCCATCAGGGTGAGGTTGTTGATGGAGAAATCGAGGAACACCATCACCGCAAAGGTCCCGACCAGCGACAGCGGAACGGCGACGGCAGGGATAATGGTCGCTGGAACGTTACGCAGGAAGACGTAAATAATCATCACCACCAGCGCAATCGCCAGCATTAGCTCGAACTGAGTGTCGCTGACGGAGGCGCGGATATTGGTGGTGCGATCCGACAGGACCTTGACGCTCACCGATTTCGGCAGGCTTTCGATCAGCTGCGGCAACATGGTGCGAATGCTGTCGGCGGTGTCGATAATGTTCGCGCCCGGCTGGCGCTGGACGTTCATCACGATCGCCTGCTGTTTGTTGGCCCATGCGCCGAGCCAGCTGTTTTCTGCGCCTTGCTCTACGGTTGCCACATCGCCGAGGCGAATGGGGGCGCCGTTCTGGTAAGCTACAATCAACTGACGATACTCGTCGGCGGACTGCATCTGGTCGTTAGCCGAGAGCGTGACGGCGCGCGTTGGGCCGTCCAGCGAGCCTTTTGCCGAGTTGACGTTGGCGCTGCTGATGGCGGAGCGGATGGTTTCACTGGTCAATCCGAGGGCGGCAATCGCCTGGGCGTTCAGTTTCACGCGCACGGCCGGACGCTGACCACCGGAGAGTGTGACCAGCCCGACGCCGGAGACCTGGGAGATTTTCTGCGCCACGCGCGTTTCCACCATATCTTCCACCTGTGTCATCGGCATGGCGGAGGAGGTGACGGCGAGGGTCATGATCGGCGGATCCGCCGGATTGACCTTGCTGTAAACCGGTGGATTGGGCAGGTCGGAGGGCAGCAGATTGGTGGCTGCGTTAATCGCCGCCTGCACTTCCTGCTCGGCCACGTCGAGAGGCAGGGTGAGCTGGAACTGTAGCGTCACCACCGATGCGCCGCCGGAGCTTTGCGATGACATCTGTTTCAGGCCCGACATTTGCCCAAACTGGCGCTCCAGCGGGGCAGTGATCGCCGACGTCACCACATCCGGGCTGGCGCCAGGATAGAGGGTGATGACCTGAATCGTTGGGTAATCCACTTCGGGCAGGGCCGACACGGGCAGGAAGCGATAGCCGATAATCCCTGCCAGCAGGATCGCCACCATCAGCAGCGTGGTGGCGACGGGGCGTAAAATGAACAGGCGTGATGGCCCACCTGTGGAGCTGGGTGGCAATACCTGCATCAGGACGCCGCTCCCTGTTTCACGTGTTCACGTTTAGCCGGTTTTTCGCTGGTGGCCGTATCCGTGTGTGCTTCAACGACTTCGACTTTGGCCCCTTCGGTCAGACGGTCGATCCCGTCCGTCACCACACGATCGCCTGCGGAAAGGCCCGCGCTGATGACGACCGTCTGGCTGTCCTGAATGCCCGGTTTCACCAGATGTTTGCTGACTTTATTGTCACTGTTCAGTACCCAAACAAAGTTGCCTTCGTTGCCCATCTGCAGCGCCGCCGTTGGGATCACCACCGCATTCTCTTCGGTAGCGACCAGCATGCGCGCGTTGACGAACTGGTTCGGGAACAGGGCGTCATCCTGATTGGTAAAGCGGGCTTTAAGCTTGATGGTGCCGGTGGTGGTATCGATCTGGTTATCCAGGCTCAGCAGTTGGCCGTCGCTCAGCTTGGCTTTGTTCGCACGATCCCAGGCTTCTACCGCCAGGGTCTGGCCGTTTTTTTGCGCCTGAACGACGGTGGCGATTTCGCTTTCCGGCAGGGTGAAGACGAGATCAATCGGATGCGTTTGGGTGAGCACCACGATGCCGGTGGTGTCGCCGCTGGAGATCTGGTTGCCGATATCGACCTGTTTCAGGCCGACGCGTCCGTCAATCGGCGCGGTAATGCGACTCCAGTCGAGTTGCAACTGTGCGCTGGCAACGGCGGCTTCATCCGCTTTAATGGTGCCCTGGGCTTCGCTCACCAGCGACTGCTGCGTGTCCAGCTCCTGACGGGAAACGAGGTTGGTTTTCACCAGTTGCTGATAACGCGCCAGATCGCGCTGGGCGTTGGCAAGCGTTGCTTTATCTTTGGCGAGCTGGCCTTGCGCCTGCGCGAGCGCCACTTTGAACTGACTCGGATCGATTTCAGCCAGCAGATCGCCAGCTTTGACCTGTTGGCCTTCCTGGAAGTGGATCGCCATCAGCTGTCCATCGACGCGGCTGCGCACGGTTACTGTGTTTGCAGCGGTGACCGTCCCAAGACCGGTGAGATAACGAGGAACCGATTTGCTGACGGCGGTCGCGGCCTGTACCGGGGCAAGCGCGCCACCGCGCATGCCGTGGCGTCCACCGCCCGCAGGGCGTTGCGTCTGGCCGTTAGCGCCTGCCGGAGCGGCACTCTGCGCCGATTGATTGTGCCAGTACCACGCGGCGGCAAGGGCCACCACAATGACACCGGCGGCAATTGCCCAGCGGAATTTTTTGCTGCCTTTCATCGTTATACGTTCTCTTCCTGAAACACTTCGGGGAATGATACTAGTTTAGTCAGGCAACGCAGTGGAATAATGGAGGAAATATGAAAGACTGTCTGGATTTGTCTGAGAGATAAAAGCAAAACGGCAACCTGAGCTGCCGTTTTGAGGATTTCTCGCTCTTACCGGGCGCGGGGGGAGGGCATCAGCCCGCACAGACCCCGACAAATATCAGCTGAACATCACCTTCGCCCAGCGTGCCAGCCCGGCGGTGACGGAGCCAAAATCATCGCCACCGGCAATCGGAATGCCCGGCAACTGTTCTGCCAGCGCTTTCTTGATCAGCGGTGAACGTGCGCTACCGCCCGTCAGGTAGATCACATCCGGCTTCTCGTTACCGTTTTCCAGCGCCAGTTGGACCTGCTCCAGAATGCGCTGCAGCGGCTGCGACAGCGCTGTCTCAAGCCCATGCTGAGAAATGGCGGTCGCCAGTTCATCGCTGATAAACGGCAGCGTGACGTCGTGCTCGGTCGCATCGGAGAGGGCAATTTTGCTCTCTTCCGCACTGCGCACCACACGGTAGCTCAGACGTTGACGCCAGACTTTATGCAGCAGGGCCACTTTGTCGCCGTCCTGGGCGTCACGCACCAGGTCGTTCAGGAAGCGTCCGTTAGCTGTACTGTAGAAATCGCTCTGCGCCGGAACGTCGTTAATCGCGACGGCATTCCACCATGGCAGAATCGGCAGGGCGGTCCCTTTTTCCGTTTGCCCGCCCATACCGAGCAGCGGCATCAGGCTTTTAAATGCCAGGGCGATATCCAGATCGTTACCGCCTACGCGACAACCGCTGTGCCCTAACAGGCTGTTTTCGCGGTCGCGGCGCTGGTGCCATTGAGGCCCCATCAGTAGCAGGGAGCAGTCGGTAGTACCCCCACCGATATCCACCACCAGCACACGTTTCTCTTCGCGCAGCGTCGCTTCAAAATCCAGACCCGCAGCGACCGGCTCATACTGGAACACAACGTCGCGGAAACCGGCGCGATGGGCCGCGCGCTCAAGAATACCCTGCGCCTGCTGGTTGGCTTCATCGCCGCCCAGCCCCTGGAAGTTAATCGGGCGGCCAATGACGGCCTGGGTAATCGCGTCCGACACCTGCGTCTGCGCCTGGTTGCGAATGTGCAGCATCATCGCGCACACCAGATCTTCAAACAGGGCTACCTGCTGCGGCTTAAGCCCGCTGGCACCGAGGAAGGATTTGGGGGATTTAACGAAGTAAACTTCTTCCGGATCTTCAATGTACTGCGCCAGAGAGGACAACCCGAACTGTACGCTGGACGGCGTGACGTCGATATCTTCGTCGCGGTTGAAATTCACGGCACGACGCAGTAACGCCTGCGTCTCTGTGGCAGTCGCCGGAACCTGATGGTGGCGATACAGCCATTCGCTCACGGCTTCGCGCGTCGGCGCACACAGCATCGACGGCAGCAGCGAGCTCTCTTTTTCCATTTTCAGCAGACGTGGCGTGTTGTCATCCATCACCGCCACAGAGCAGTTTGCCGTACCGTAGTCAAAACCAATAAACACTGACGTAATCCCCATGCCGTTGAGAAGGGGCGAGACTTTAGCGAAATGTCTCGCTCACGACAACAGGAATATGAAAGCAAGGCACGCCGCGTAAGGTCGGGTTATGCTGTGAAGACAACAAAAGGAGCGATGATGTACACCCTGAACTGGCAACCCCCCTACGACTGGCAATGGATGTTTGGCTTTCTTGGCGCGCGTGCGGTCGCGGGCGTGGAGACCGTGACCGATACCTATTACGAGCGCAGTTTCACCTGCGACGGCCATCAGGGGCTGTTTCGGGTCACGCCATCGCTGGCGGATTGCACCCTGCAGGTCACGCTCAGCGAAGGGCTGGTGCCGGTCGCACAGAACTGTCTGGCGCGTATCGACCGCCTGTTCGATCTCTCCTGCAATCCGCAGCACATCGCTGCCACGCTGGGTGAGCTGGGCGCAGCGCGTCCAGGATTACGCCTGCCGGGGGCGATGGATGCGTACGAACAGGGTGTGCGGGCGATTCTCGGGCAGCTGGTGAGTGTGTCGATGGCGGCGAAACTCGCGGCGCGCGTGGTCGCGCTCTGCGGCGAACCGCTGAAGGGATTCCCGGATTACACCTGCTTTCCGACCCCGGCGGCACTGGCCGCTGCCGATCCGCTGGCGCTCAAGGCGCTGGGGATGCCGGTGAAACGCGCGGAGTCGCTGATTCACCTTGCGCAGTCGGTCGTTGACGGCACTTTTCCGCTCCAGCCGCCGGAAGATATTGAGAGCGGAATGAAGGCGCTCCAGGCGCGGCCCGGGATCGGGCGCTGGACGGCTAATTACTTAGCCCTGCGCGGCTGGCAGGCGAAAGATGTGTTCTTGCCGGATGACTATCTGATCAAACAGCGCTTCGCCGGTATGACGCCGGCGCAGATCCGCAAGTATGCGCTGCGCTGGCAGCCGTGGCGGTCTTATGCGCTGCTCCATATCTGGTATACGGAAAACTGGGCACCCTCAGTTGATAGCGAAATAACTGGTGTTGAGCAGTAGCTCCAGCGGCTGCGGTTCGGCAATGGAATCGCCATAGATGAAGTCGATGCCAATGCCGGAAAGGGTATCCATCATCAGCGGCTGATTGCTCGGCCCGGCAATGGTTTTCATCCCCAGTCGCTGGGCGTGGCCCTGGATAATGGTCACCATCATTTCGTCCATCAGATTACCGTGGACGTTGGTCACCAGCTCCGGGTCCAGCAGCAGGTAATCCGCCATGTGGGCGCTCAGGTGGTTAAAGATGTCCATATCGCGCCCGACCTGGCTCAGAATAATGCGGCAACCGGCCTGACGCAGTTTTTGCAGCCCGTCCTGAATCGTCGCATCCTGGTTTTGCAGGGTTTCGACCGGGATCACCAGATGCAGCAGACGCCCCGGCAGTGGGCTTTTTTCCAGCAAATCGAGCAGTTCATTCACCAGCGTCGAGCTGGACATCCCTTCAGGCGAGAGCGGCAGCGCCACACCCATCCCTTTATTCGCTACCTGAACGGCAAAGGCGCGGAAAAATTCCTGGAAAATACGACGATCGAGGGCGTGCAGCAGATCCGGTTCTGCCAGCCCCGAGCGGAACGCGTGTTCTTCGAGCACTTCGCCCTGGCTGGTCCACAGCCGCAGGGAGACCAGCCAGAAGTTGCTGCTCTCCGGAATGCGCGGCGACGCGACGCTGCGGCCAATCATCAGCAGATGGTTGTCTTTGATCATGTGCCATTGCTCATCCAGCGACATCATGCTGCGCGCGCTGTGAATTCTCTCCTGCTGCGGTTCGTACACCGTTACCACGCCGCGACCGTTGTTTTTCGAGGCGTAGCAGGCGATATCGGCCTGGGACATGACTTCTGCGGCCAGGCTGTTTGTGTCGTCAATCAGCGTGATCCCGGCGCTGGCGCCGATGCGGTGCAGGCGACCTTCCCACATGAAGTGGTAATCGTTGATGGCATGAATAATTCGGCCCGCGATATAGCGTGCGCTCTCGACGTTACAGTCCGGCAGCAGCAGGCCAAATTCATCGCCGCCCAGTCGCGCCAGCACGTCGCTTGAGCGCAGCATACTCAGCATCAGAGACGACAGTTCGCGCAGCAGGGCGTCGCCCGCTGCGTGGCCTGCGGTGTCGTTCACCGCTTTGAAGCGGTCGAGATCGATAAAGACCAGCGCGTGGCGCTGATGGGTGTCATGCACGGTTTGCAGCAGACGCTTGAGATGGCTTTCAAAGCTGACGCGGTTCGCCAGGTGGGTGAGGGCGTCGTGAGAGGCGCTGTAGCTTAGCTGACGCAGCATTTTGCGCGACTCGGTGACGTCCTGAATGACCAGCACCGAGCCGATATTCTGCCCGTCGAGGGTGCTCAGCGGCGTGATGCTGTAGTGAATATCGAAGCTGCCGCTATTGCGGCTGTGCAGGACCACATCCTGATTAATATCAGAACGTGACATATCGCCGCTGTGAATATTTTCCATCGGCGGGCCGTTCTCGCCGAAGGTAATGTGCAGCACGTTGAGGATGGGCTGTCCCATCGCTTCCTGCTGCGTCCAGCCGCTCATTTTCTCTGCGACCGGGTTCATAAAGGTGACGTGCATATCGATATCGGTACACAGCACCGCCTCGCCGATAGAGTCGAGGGTGATATGCAGACGCTCTTTTTCCTGGAACAGGGCTTCGTTAAGTTCTTTAACTTCGGTCATGTCCATATTGATGCCCAGCAGGCGTTCGACTTCGCCCTGCTTGTTGAGCACCCGATTCGCCAGCGAGCGGATATGACGCACCCCCTCTTTGACGCGTATGCGGAATTCGAGCTTAAACGGCACGCGCGCCATCAGGGCATCGCGGATCACCTGTTCGGCATGCTCGCGATCCTCCGGAAGCATGCTCTCGTGCCACAGCTGCCAGGTCGGTTTGATATGCGACGGGATCTCGTACATCTCGAACATACGTTTGTCCCAGCTGATCACATCCGGCTGTAAATCCCACTCCCAGATACCGATGCCGCCCGCTTCGTTCGCGAGCGTAATACGCTCCATCAGGCGCTTATTAACCCACTCCGTATGCTTGAGGTCGTTGATGTCTTCGATTTGCGCGATGAAATAGAGCGGGGAGCCGTCCGTATGACGCACCACGGAGACCGTCAGCAGCGCCCAGACCACCTCGCCGTTGCGGGTGTAATAGCGCTTTTCCATTGAATAGCTGTTGATGTCGCCACGTACCAGATCTTCCAGGCTTTTCAGGTCGGAATTTAAATCTTCCGGCCAGGTCAACTGCTGGAAAGTCAGGGCCTGCAGCTCAGGCTGCGAGTAGCCAAGGAACTGGCACAGCGCCTTGTTTGCCTGCAGCCACTGCCCTTCAATGCCGACCAGCGCCATGCCGATGGCGGAATACTCCATCGCATTACGAAAGCGTTCTTCACTCTCCGTGATGTGCTTGCGCTCGGCGCGAAAGGCGTACATCACCATGGTCATCACGTTCGCCGGCAGGAGCATCATCAGGAAGGGCAGCCAGGGAGCGTTGAGCATCACGTCGGTGTTCTGGGGCGTGAGCAACGCCGGTTTGGTCGCAATCATCAGCGACACCATCATCACCGTCACCAGAAAGACGAGGAACGCCTCCATGCGCGGCAGACGCACCGCGCTCCACATCAGTAACACAATTACGCAGGTAAATGGCCAGGGCAGGAAAGTGATCGACACCCAGCACAGCACCAGCGTGACCGCCATAGTGAGCAGGGTTTCCAGCAGCAGTTTCGGGTTGCGGTGGCGCAGTAAATAGTGCGGTTTAAACAGCAGACCGAGTGGGACCAGCGCCAGCGCGCCGATAGATTCTGAAAGCACCCACACAAAAAAGTTACGCAGCGGCTCGGCGCTGGGGACCAGCAGCCAGGCCAGAACGCCGCCCAACAGCGGCGGCACCACGGCGCTGCCTATCGCCAGACGAATCCAGTCGCTAAGATTTTTGAGCGGGTTATACCAGGGCAATAATTTACGCAGCAGCAGCGCGCCGACGCACGCTTCGATCACGTTGATGGCCGTGTACCAGAAACTGAGGGTTTCCCAGGAAAACAGCATCCATGAGGCAAGAATGTTACCAAACGAGCAGGCGAGGGCGATTCCTGGCCACATCTTTCCGGCGTGGCGATAGAAGGCGACCATCATGATCGACGTCGGGAACCATAACGGTGCCAGTAAAGTACCGAAACGCGTCAGCTCGAGCGAGAAAAGGGTGAAGATGAAGGTCACCAGACCAAGACTGACAAGCCGTAGTAAAGGATGTGGGGTAGTCACCAAAACATGCTGGTATTGTTTATTCATTACCGCTTTATCCAGAGACGCCATGCTGCCAGGAACAAGGTCCGCACGAATGAGAATTTTAATTTGGATTATGCTAGTACAAACAATTTACAATTCATATGCCGACTGCTCATAATTTGTCATCATAGAGTTATTAAATACTTAGTCAGCAGAAATTTCAGGTTTAACGCGTTAAAAATGACCGTTAAAATTTCGGTCAGGGCGAAAAGAGGGATTTGGAATGACTCTCGCATTACCTGCCCTTTCCACTAGTATCAGGCACGCGAAATCCCTATAATTGCCGCGTTTGACGCTCAGGCGTCGTCCTTCCTTTACATCCAGGTTAATCAGGTCGCTAAATTTATGACTGATAAGTCTCATCAGTGCGTCATCATAGGCATCGCCGGCGCATCAGCTTCAGGTAAAAGTCTTATTGCCAGTACGCTTTATCGCGAACTGCGCGAACAAGTTGGTGATGAGCACATCGGCGTCATTCCCGAAGACAGCTACTATAAAGATCAATCCCATCTGTCGATGGAAGAACGCGTAAAAACGAATTACGACCATCCTAATGCCATGGATCACAGCCTGCTGTTCCAGCATTTGCAAATGATCAAAAGCGGCACGCCTATCGATCTGCCGGTCTATAGCTATGTCGACCACACGCGTACGCAAGAAACGATTCACATTGAACCGAAAAAGGTCATCATTCTGGAAGGCATCCTGCTGCTGACCGATGCGCGCTTGCGCGAAGCGATGAACTTCTCGATTTTCGTCGACACGCCGCTGGACATCTGTCTGATGCGTCGTATCAAGCGCGACGTGAACGAGCGTGGTCGTTCGATGGACTCCGTGATGGCGCAGTATCAGAAAACCGTACGTCCGATGTTCCTGCAGTTTATTGAACCGTCCAAACAGTACGCTGATATCATCGTGCCGCGCGGGGGTAAAAACCGCATTGCTATCGATATCCTGAAAGCGAAAATTAGCCAGTTTTTTGAATAATACGCCCGAATTGTGTACCGTTCAGAGATAACCGGGTTTGCCCTGAAGCCAGTGCGGTTTCAGGGTTTGATGCACGAAAGGAGAAAGTGTCATGCGTCTTTGTGACCGAGATATAGAAGCCTGGCTGGATGAAGGGCGTCTGTCTATCACCCCGCGTCCGCCAGTAGAACGCATTAACGGTGTCACCGTTGATGTGCGTTTGGGCAATAAATTCCGTACTTTCAGCGGCCACACCGCACCTTTTATTGATTTGAGCGGACCGAAAGACGAAGTCAGCGCCGCGCTCGATCGCGTCATGAGCGATGAAATTGTGCTGGCGGAAGGCGACGCTTTCTATCTGCACCCGGGCGAACTGGCGCTGGCGGTGACCTATGAATCCGTGACGCTGCCTGCCGATCTGGTGGGCTGGCTCGATGGCCGCTCGTCTCTGGCGCGTCTGGGGCTGATGGTGCACGTCACCGCGCACCGTATTGATCCCGGCTGGTCTGGCCGTATCGTGCTTGAGTTCTTTAATGCCGGTAAATTACCGCTGGCGTTGCGCCCTGGTATGATGATTGGTGCGCTGAGCTTCGAGCCGCTGACCGGCCCGGCCGAGCGCCCTTACAACCGCCGTCAGGACGCGAAGTACCGCGACCAGCAGGGTGCGGTTGCCAGTCGTATTGATAAAGACTGATTTAGGCTTCATCGAGGATGCCATGAGAAGAGTTCTTACAACGCTGATGATTTTGCTGGTGGTGCTGGTTGCTGGCCTTTCAGCGTTGGTTCTGCTGGTTAACCCCAATGATTTCCGCGCCTACATGGTCCGCCAGGTCGAAGCTCGAAGCGGGTATGAACTGAAGCTGGATGGGCCTCTTCGCTGGCACGTCTGGCCGCAGCTCAGCATTCTGTCTGGCCGCATGTCACTCACTGCACCGGGCGCCGCTTTGCCGGTGGTCTCTGCCGACAATATGCGTCTGGACGTCGCCTTAATGCCGCTGCTTTCGCACCAGCTGCAGGTGCGTCAGGTGATGCTGAAAGGTGCTGTCATTCAGCTGACGCCACAAACAGAAGCCGTCCGTAAACCGGGTGAGCCTGTTGCGCCTCGCGCTAATTCACTTCCCGACGTCCCCGAAGATGCGGGCTGGTCATTTGATATCGCCAGTCTGAAAGTGGCGGACAGCGTGCTGGTCTTCCAGCATGAGGATGACGACCAGGTCACCGTGCGCAATATTAATCTGACGATGGAACAGGACCCGCATCATCTGGCGACGGTCGATTTTTCAGGTCGCATTAATCGCAATCAGCGTGACCTGACTCTGTCGCTAAATGCTCGCGTCAACGCGTCGGACTACCCGCATCAACTTACCGCCGATATTCAACAGCTGAACTGGCAACTCTCTGGCGCCGATCTCCCGACGCAAGGGATCACCGGCCAGGGCACGCTGCAGGCGATGTGGCGCGAAGAGCAAAAACAGCTTGAACTGAATAATCTCAACCTGCAGGCAAATGACAGTTCATTAAAAGGTCGTGCCAGCGTGCTGCTGGGCGAAGAGCCGAAATGGGTCTTTGATCTTCAGTTCGACAAGCTCAACCTGGAAAATCTGTTGCCTCCGCAGCCGGTCCCGGCGAAAGAGGGTGACGGCGCTCAGGCACCCGGGCTGCCGAAACAGATGCGACCGGTTATTGCGTCAAACGTCGACGCGCCAGATTACAACGGGCTGCGCAGCTTTACGGCGGATATTCTGCTTAAAGCCAACTCGGTGCGCTGGCGGGGCATCGACTTCACTAACGTCAGTAGTCAGATGCTGAACCACAACGGTTTACTGGTCATTTCCGAGCTAAGCGGTCAGATGGGGGCGGGGCATATTTCGCTGCCTGGCATGCTGGACGTGCGTAAGGATATGGCGAAGGCCGAGTTCCAGCCGCGTCTTGAGAACATCGAGATTGGCACTATCCTCAAAGCCTTCGATTATCCTATCGCGCTGACCGGTAATCTGACCATGGCGGGAGATTTCTCCGGCGATAAGATTGACGCTGACGCCTTCCGTCACAGCTGGCAGGGGCAGGCGCACGTTGACCTCGCCAACAGCCGCATGGAAGGGCTGAACTTCCAGCAGCTGGTGCAGCAGGCCGTCGAGCGCAGCAGTAATGTCAAAGCCAAAGAGAACTTCGACAGCGCGACGAAACTCGACACCTTTACCACCGATCTGACGCTCGACAACGGGCAGCTCACGCTCGATGACATGCAGGGGCAATCCTCGATGCTGGCGGTCACGGGCAAAGGCACGCTGGATCTGGTGAAAGAGACGACGGATACGCGCTTTAACGTCCGCGTGATGTCCGGCTGGGAAGGCGAAGGCCCACTGATTGATGTCCTGAAAGAGACGGCTATCCCACTCAACGTTTACGGCAGATGGCAGGAGCTGAATTACAGTCTTCAGGTTGACCAGATCTTGCGTAAACATCTGCAGGATGAAGCAAAACGCCGTCTGAATGAGTGGGCGGATAAGAATAAAGATTCGCAGAACAGCAAAGATGTGAAGAAGCTTTTAGATAAGCTCTGATCCAATCATCCCCCTCTCCTTGAACGGGAGAGGGGAATGAGAGGAGATCAAACCTCAAAATCCAAATCATCCTCCCCGCGCAGGGGGATCAGCTGCACTTTCTGCACGCGGTGACTCTCCACCTGCAGCGTTTTCAGCACATATTCCCCTACCTGAACCTCTTCACCCGGCTGCGGAATGCGCTGTAAGTATTCCATCAGCAGACCGGCGATCGTGTGGTATTCGCGCTTCTCATCCAGCGGCAGTGGAACGTACTGCACTAAATCTTCCAGCGGCATATGACCGTTGGCAGTCCAGGACCCATCGGCATTTTTCTGGATGTCGTGGCGGGCGTCGATCTCATCCACTTCGTTAGGCAAATTACCGGCGATGGTTTCCATCACGTCGCTCAGCGTCACCAGCCCTTCAACGGAGCCAAACTCATCGACCACAAAGGCAAAGTGGGTGCGCGCGTTGCGGAACTGTTCCAGCGCCGAAAGCAGCGGCAGGGTTTCCGGGAACACCAGCGGCTGGCGGATCAGCGCACGTAAATCCAGTGGCTCACCGCGCAGGGACTGCTGGAGCAGGTCAATGACGTGCACCACCCCAAGCAGACCTTCCTCATCATCACCGCCGGTCACCACCACGCGGGTGTGCTGGTTTTTATCCAGCAGGGCGCGGATCTGTGCTTCCGGCGAATTCAGGTCGATATGTTCGATATCGTGGCGCGACGTCATGATGCTACTGACCGAGCGCTGGTTAAGATTGAGCACGCGCTCAATCATCCGCCGCTCCTGCGGGTTAAAGATCTGGCTGTCGTCGTGATCGGCAAGCAGTGACGCTGACTCTGCATCCAGCTCGGCGTCCTCTTTCTTACCGCTAAGCAGGCGCAGAACGGTCTCCGCCGTGCGCTGACGCAAGGTCTGATTGGCAGAGAGAAAACGGCGGCGGTTGAAAATCGCCAGCTGGTTCAGGGATTCAATAATCACCGAGAAACCGATCGCCGCGTACAGATAGCCTTTTGGAATATGGAAGCCAAAGCCGTCTGCGACCAGGCTAAAGCCGATCATCAGCAGGAAGCTCAGACACAAAATCACAATCGTTGGATGGCTGTTCACAAAGCGCGTCAGGGCCTTGCTCGCCATCACCATCAGCGTGATGGCAATAATCACCGCCGCCATCATGACGGGCAGATGATCGACCATCCCCACGGCGGTAATCACGGAATCCAGCGAGAAGACCGCGTCCAGCACCACGATTTGCGCGACCACGGGCCAGAACTTCGCCCCACGACGCTGGGTGGGGTTCTCGCTGTCTTTCCCTTCGAGCCGTTCATTCAGCTCAACGGTGGCTTTGAACAGCAGGAACAGGCCGCCAAACAACATGATCACGTCACGGGCGCTAAAGCTCAGGCCGTGGAACGAGAAGAGGGGAGTGGTCAGGGTGACCAACCAGGAGATCGAAGCCAGTAACAGCAAACGCATCACCATCGCCAACAGCAAACCGGTAACGCGTGCGCGGTCGCGCTGCGCCGGGGGCAATTTTTCGGCGAGGATGGCAATAAAGACCAGGTTATCGATGCCAAGCACTAATTCGATGACGACCAGCGTCACCAGCCCGGCCCAGATTGATGGATCGGCAATCCATTCCATAGTAATAGCAGTACCTCTGAAGATATGACATTTGTCACACTTCGATCATGGATAAAGCTGGCAAAAATTGCAATGACTGCTTGAGATTTCTCTTAATGAAAGCGCGGGAAATAGCCACGGCGAATAACCCTGTTATTTCTATATGAAAGTGAAATTATCCGGTTAAGCGGATAATTAGGAAATATCGCATGAAATGTTTTATGTCCGTATTTTGTCAATATAAAGAAATTCCTAAAACCATAAAAATTTGCGCTTAATATTATTCTTAAAAACCAATAATAGGACGGTTGTCTCCTTGCCTGCTATTAGGTTAGCTGCAACAATTCTCCAGGCATCAAATGTTAAATCTTCTTGCTGCTATTTATGTAACGGTCTCAAGAGCGAACATTCATTACCGCTCAGGCATTGAAAATGCCGGATATATTTATCCTGCAAGACCTAATTTTAGAGGGTGTCTATCCATAATACATTGTTTCGTCAGTGGATTGGTAACTGAAAGCCAAGGGCGGTAGCGTGCCTGAAAGCGTGTGAATCAGCCTCGATTATTCTGTCAATAGCCAATGGATGAATAAGCGTTTTTTAGGATTGATGCCAGTTATATTTCTATTTTATTAACTGCATTCTGATTGCCTAAACAACCCGCGCTTATTTAAATTGCACAGGATAATTACTCTGCCAAAGTGATAAATAATCAATGATGAAATCCAAAATGAAATTGATGCCATTATTGGTGTCTGTGACCTTGATGAGTGGTTGTACGGTCTTTCCCGGCAGCAATATGTCAACAATGGGCAAGGATGTGATCAAGCAACAGGATGCTGATTTTGATCTCGACAAAATGGTGAATGTTTATCCATTAACGCCGCGTATCGTCGAACAATTACGCCCGCGTCCGAATGTTGCGCAGCCGAATATGTCTCTGGATCAGGAAATTGCCTCTTATCAATACCGCGTGGGGCCGGGCGACGTTGTGAGCGTCACCGTCTGGGATCACCCGGAACTGACCACTCCCGCAGGGCAATACCGCAGCTCCAGCGACACCGGTAACTGGGTGCAGCCTGATGGCACCATGTTCTATCCCTACATCGGTAAAGTGCACGTCGTGGGGAAAACCCTCGCAGAAATTCGTAGTGATATTACCGGCCGTTTAGCGCAGTACATCGCTGACCCGCAGGTGGACGTTAATATCGCCGCATTCCGTTCGCAGAAAGCCTACGTCTCCGGCCAGGTCAATAAATCGGGCCAGCAGGCGATCACCAACGTACCGCTGACCATTCTCGACGCCATTAACACCGCGGGCGGGTTAACGGACGCGGCCGACTGGCGCAACGTGGTGCTGACGCACAACGGCAAAGAGGAGCGCATTTCACTCCAGGCGCTGATGCAGAACGGCGATTTGAGCCAAAACCGTCTGCTCTATCCGGGCGACATTCTGTTTGTGCCGCGCAACGACGATCTGAAAGTGTTCGTGATGGGCGAAGTTAAAAAACAGAGCACCCTCAAAATGGACTTCAGCGGCATGACCCTGACCGAAGCGCTGGGGAATGCGGAAGGCCTGGATCTGACGTCGTCTAACGCCAGCGGCATCTTCGTGATCCGTCCGCTGAAAGGCGAAGGCAGTGCGAAAGGCAAGATTGCCAACATCTACCAGTTGGATATGTCCGATGCGACGTCCCTGGTGATGGCGACGGAATTCCGTCTGCAGCCATACGATGTGGTCTATGTCACTACCGCGCCAGTCACACGCTGGAACCGTCTGATCAACCAGTTGCTGCCAACCATCAGTGGCGTTCGCTACATGACGGACACGGCGCGCGACATTCATACCTGGTAACCCGCGATGTTTAACAAAATTCTGGTGGTGTGCGTGGGGAACATTTGCCGTTCCCCCACGGCTGAACGGTTGCTGAAAAATTATCAGCCCGATCTGGTGGTGGACTCCGCAGGGCTGGGAGCGCTGGTGGGGAAGGGGGCGGATGAGCGCGCAACGAGCGTGGCGAAGTCGCATAACCTCTCCCTCGACGGGCATGTGGCCCGTCAGGTCTCTGGCCGGATGTGCCGGGAGTACGATCTGATCCTCGCGATGGAAAAGCGCCACATTAGTGCGCTGTGCGAAATCGCACCGGAGATGCGCGGCAAAGTGATGCTGTTTGGTCACTGGGACAGTGAGCGCGAAATTCCCGATCCGTATCGCAAGAGCCGTGAGGCATTTGAGGCGGTTTATACCTTACTAGACCAGTCTGCCCAACAGTGGGCGCAGGCACTGAAAGCTCAGCAGGGATAACAATGACAGAAAAAACAAAACCTTCTGCCGCCCCGATCTCGGGCAGTGATGAAATTGATATTGGCCGTCTGGTCGGGACGGTGGTCGAGGCGCGCTGGTGGGTGCTGGGCATTACCGCGGTTTTTGCCATCGCCGCCGTGATCTACACCCTGTTTGCTACGCCTATCTACAGTGCCGATGCGCTGGTGCAGATCGAGCAAAACTCCGGTAACTCACTGGTGCAGGATATCGGTTCAGCGCTGGCGAATAAGCCACCGGCGTCCGATGCGGAAATCCAGTTGATTCAGTCGCGCATGGTCCTCGGTAAAACCGTTGACGATCTCGACCTGGATATCGCCGTTAGCAAAAACACCTTCCCGGTGTTTGGTGCCGGTTGGGACCGACTGATGGGGCGTCAAAACGATACCGTTAAAGTCACCACCTTTACCCTGCCAAAAGGTTCGGCGGATCAGGTGTTCACCCTGACGGTGCTCGGCCCTAAGCAGTATGAACTGACCAGCGATGCGGGCTTTAGCGCACGCGGCGAAGTGGGGCAGTTGCTGTCTAAAAACGGTGTCACCATGATGGTCAGCGCCATTCAGGCGGCTGAGGGCGGTGAATTTACCGTCAGCAAATTTTCAACGCTTGGCATGATCAACAATCTGCAAAACAACCTGACCGTCACCGAAAATGGCAAAGACACGGGAGTGTTGAGCCTGAGCTTCACCGGTGAAGATAAGGAGATGATCCGCAACGTCCTCAACAGCATTACTCGTAACTACCTTGAGCAGAACGTGGAGCGCAAGTCGGAAGAGGCGGCGAAGAGCCTCGCTTTCCTCGCGAAACAGCTGCCGGAAGTGCGTACCCGTCTGGATGACGCGGAGAATAAACTTAACGCCTATCGCCAGCAGAAAGACTCCGTCGATCTGCCGCTGGAAGCGAAATCGGTGCTCGATTCGATGGTTAACATCGATGCCCAGTTAAACGAGCTGACCTTCAAAGAAGCGGAAATCTCCAAGCTTTACACCAAACGCCACCCGGCTTACCGCACGCTGCTGGAAAAACGCCAGGCGCTGGAAGATGAGAAATCGAAACTCAACAACCGCGTCACCGCGATGCCGAAAACCCAGCAGGAAATTGTGCGACTAACGCGCGATGTGGAGTCGGGCCAGCAGGTGTACATGCAGCTGCTGAATAAACAGCAGGAGCTGAAAATCACCGAAGCCAGTACCGTCGGTGACGTGCGCATCGTTGACTCCGCTATCACACAGCCTGGCGTGCTGAAACCGAAGAAAGCGCTGATCATTTTCGGCAGCATTATTCTCGGCCTGATGCTCTCCATCGTTGGTGTGCTGCTGCGCTCCCTGTTTAACCGCGGTATCGAAAGCCCGCAGGTCCTCGAAGAGAACGGTATCAGCGTCTATGCCAGCATTCCGCTGTCGGAATGGCAGAAATCCCGCGATAGCGTCAAAACGGTCAAAGGGGTCAAACGTTACAAACAGAGCCAGCTGCTGGCCGTGGGTAACCCAACGGATCTGGCGATTGAAGCGGTGCGCAGCCTGCGTACCAGCCTGCACTTCGCCATGATGCAGGCCAAAAATAACGTCCTGATGCTCACCGGGGTCAGCCCGTCGATTGGTAAAACCTTCGTGTGTGCCAACCTCGCGGCGGTAATCAGTCAGACCAACAAACGCGTGCTGCTGATCGACTGCGATATGCGCAAGGGCTACACCCACGAATTGCTCGGCACCAACAACGTCAACGGTCTGTCGGAAATTCTGCTCGGCAAAGGGGAGATCAGTCAGTGCGCCAAGCCGACCTCCATTACCAATTTTGACCTTGTGCCGCGCGGCCAGGTGCCACCGAATCCGTCCGAACTGCTGATGAGCGAACGTTTCGCGCAACTGGTGAAATGGGCGAGTGAACACTACGACCTGGTGCTGATTGATACGCCGCCAATTCTGGCCGTCACCGACGCCGCGATTGTGGGCCGCCACGCCGGGACCACCCTGATGGTGGCGCGCTATGCGGTGAACACCCTGAAAGAGGTGGAAACCAGCCTGAGTCGCTTCGAGCAGAACGGCATCGAAGTGAAAGGGGTGATTCTGAACTCCATCTTCCGCCGCGCAACCGGGTACCAGGATTACGGGTATTACGAGTACGAATATAAGTCTGACAGTAAATAATCGTTTTCCCTCACCCTAACCTTAATTCCCTCTTCCATCGGGAGAGGGCAGGGGTGAGGGCAACAAGCCATCCGGGGAATAAAATGACAACACCACGCCCTTTGATCTCCATCTATATGCCAACCTGGAATCGTCAGCAGCTGGCGATCCGCGCGATTAAATCGGTTTTACGTCAGGACTACAACCACTGGGAATTGATCATCGTGGATGATTGCTCGTCATCCTTCGAGCAGCTGCAAAAATTCGTCACCGAGCTGAACGATCCGCGTGTGATGTATACCCACAACGCCATCAACTCCGGGGCGTGCGCGGTGCGCAACCAGGCGATTTTGCAGGCGAAAGGGGAGTTCCTGACCGGAATCGATGACGACGACGAGTGGACGCCCAACCGTCTGTCGACCTTCCTGGCGCGTAAACATCAGCTGGTCACCCACGCGTTTCTGTATGCCAACGACTATGTCTGCCAGGGCGAAGTTTACTCCCAGCCTGCCAGCCTGCCGCTGTACCCGAAATCACCTTACTCGCGCCGTCTGTTTTACAAACGCAATATCATCGGCAACCAGGTCTTTACCTGGGCATGGCGCTTCAAAGAGTGCCTGTTCGATACGGAACTGAAAGCGGCGCAGGACTACGACATTTTCCTGCGCATGGTGGTGGAGTATGGCGAACCCTGGAAAGTGGATGACGCCACGCAAATTCTGCACATCAATCACGGTGAAATGCAGATCACCTCATCGCCGAAAAAATTCTCCGGCTACTTCCACTTTTATCGCAAGCACAAGGACAAGTTCGACCGTGCCAGCCGTAAATATCAGCTGTTTACCCTCTATCAGATCCGCAATAAGCGCATGAACTGGCGCACGCTGTTGACGCTCTTTTCCGTGCGAAACACCAAGCGTCTGGCCGACGGGCTGCGGGGGAAATAATGATTCTGGAAGATTGCCGCGCAAACAGCTGGAGCCTGCGCCCGTGCTGCATGGTTCTGGCGTACCGCATCGCCCATTTCTGCTCCGTCTGGCGCAAGAAGAATGTGCTCAATAACCTGTGGGCAGCGCCGGTTCTGGTGCTGTACCGCATCATCACTGAATGCCTGTTTGGCTATGAAATCCAGGCGGCGGCCACCATCGGACGACGTTTTACCATCCACCACGGCTACGCGATCGTTATCAATAAATTCGTGGTTGCGGGTGATGATTTCACCGTTCGCCACGGTGTCACTATTGGTAACCGTGGCCCGGACAGCCTGGCCTGCCCGGTGATTGGCAACAACGTCGAGCTGGGGGCCAATGTGGTGATGATTGGTGAGATTACCGTTGGCAACAACGTCACTATTGGCGCGGGGAGCGTGGTGCTGGACAGCATCCCGGATAACGCGCTGGTGGTGGGTGAAAAAGCCCGCGTGAAGGTGTTGAAATGAATATTCTGCAATTTAACGTCCGTCTTGCCGAAGGCGGGGCGGCCGGTGTGGCGCTGGATCTGCATCAGCGTGCGCTGCAAAAAGGGTTCAAATCCCGCTTTGTGTATGGCTACGGCAAGGGCGGTAAAAAAAGCGTCAGCCACGATAATTATCCGCACGTCCTGAAGCAGACCCCGCGTCTGACATCGGTGGCCAACATCGCGCTGTTTCGTCTGTTCAACCGCGATCTGTTCGGCAATCTGAATAACCTCTACCGCACCGTGACACGTACTCCCGGCCCGGTGGTTCTGCATTTCCACGTTATGCACAGCTACTGGCTGAAACTCGAAGAGGTGGTTGCCTTTTGTGAGAACGTGCAGGCGCACAAGCCGGACACCACGTTTGTCTGGACCCTGCACGATCACTGGAGCGTCACCGGACGCTGCGCGTTCACCGATGGCTGCGAAGGCTGGAAAACGCACTGCCAGAAATGCCCGACGCTCAGCAACTATCCGCCGGTGAAAGTGGATCGCGCGCACCAGCTGGTGGCGGGAAAACGTCAGCTGTTCCGCGACATGATGGCCCTTGGCTGCCACTTTATCTCCCCGAGCCAGCACGTAGCGGATGCCTTTAACAGCCTGTATGGCGTCGGGCGCTGCAAAATTATCAATAACGGCATTGATGTGGCGACCGAAGACATTCTGGCGGAACTCACGCCGGTGGCAGTAACGCCGGGTAAGCCGAAAATTGCGGTGGTTGCGCACGATCTGCGCTACGACGGCAAAACCAATCAACAGCTGGTGCGCGACATGATGGCGCTCGGCGACAAAATTGAGCTGCACACCTTCGGCAAATTCTCGCCGTTTGAAGGGCCGAACGTGATTAATCACGGCTTTGAAACGGATAAACGCAAGCTGATGAGCGCCCTGAACGGCATGGACGCGCTGGTGTTTAGCTCTCGCGTGGACAACTACCCGCTGATTTTGTGCGAAGCACTCTCCATCGGCGTGCCGGTGATCGCCACCCACAGCGACGCCGCACGCGAAGTGCTGGAGAAATCAGGCGGGAAAACCTTCAGCGAGCACGAAGTGCTGCCGCTGGTACAACGACCAAAAGCCGAGATCGCGCAGGCTGTTTTTAACACCAGCCTGGAATCGTTCCGCAACCGCAGCCGCAAGGCTTACAGCGGTGAACAGATGCTGGAGGAGTATGTCTCGTTCTATCAGAATCTGTAGCTACCTGCTGTTGCCGCTGATCTATCTGCTGGTTAACGTCAAAATTGCCCAGCTGGGCGAAAGCTTCCCGATCACCATCGTGACTTTCTTACCGCTTTTGTTGCTGCTCTATGTCGACAAAATTAGCGTGAAGAAACTGATGATTGCCCTGGGGCTGGGGTTTGGCTTAACGGCATTTAACTACATCTTTGGTCAGTCGCTGGATGCCAGCAAGTACGTCACCTCTACCATGTTATTTGTCTATATCGTCATTATTATTGGCATGGTGTGGAGTATTCGGTTTAAAACTATTTCGCCGCACAATTATCGGAAAATCCTTAGGTTCTTTTATATTGCCGTTGCGTTCATTGTTATGCTTGCCGCGATGGAAATGGCGCAAATTATTTTGACCGGCGGCAGTAGCCTGATGGAGATGATTTCGAAATATCTGATTTACAGTAATAGCTATGTTCTGAACTTCATTAAATTTGGCGGTAAACGCACCACTGCGCTTTATTTTGAACCGGCGTTTTTTGCTCTGGCACTAATCTCAATTTGGCTCAGCATCAAACAGTTTGGTATCAAAACCCCTAAGACCGATGCTATGATTCTTGCAGGGATTGTTCTGTCAGGCTCTTTCTCCGGGGTAATGACATTTATCTTGTTTTACCTGCTGGAGTGGGCCTTTCAGTACCTGAATAAAGACGCGATTAAGAAAAAACTACCCCTGGCTATCATTTCATTAGCCGTATTTTTAGTGGGTATTGTTTTTGCATTCCCCTACATCGCCACGCGTCTCGGTGATTTAGGTACGGAAGGTTCGTCATCATATTATCGTATCATTGGGCCACTGGTGATGGTGGGGTATTCATTAACCCATATTGATGGCGTAGTCAGATTTGGCTCACTTTACGAATATGTTGCATCATTCGGAATCTTTAACGGTGCGGATGTCGGTAAAACCATAGACAATGGGCTGTATCTGTTAATTATTTACTTTTCTTGGTTCGCCGTACTGTTAACAGCATGGTACCTGTTTAAAGTGTTCAAAATGATGATTAACGCGTTTGGTGATAATCAGAATTTCCGTGTGCAGCTTTATCTTTTTACGCCGGTGTCGCTGTTTTTTACCGGGTCAATATTTAGCCCGGAATATGCATTCTTAATTGTCTGTCCGTTTATTCTGCGCAAAGCGCTTAATATTACGAACGTATGACGAAACGAGGTGGTTTATGTTTCTTAGCGTCATTACAGTCGCTTTTCGCAATCACGAAGGGGTCGTCAAAACCTGGCGCTCGCTGCGCAATCTGGCCCGCGATCCCAGCCTCACGTTTGAATGGATTGTGGTCGACGGCGGCTCTGACGATGGCACAGCGGAGTTTCTGGAAAAACTCAACGGTGAGTTCAACTTACGTTACATCAGCGAGAAAGATAAAGGCATTTACGATGCGATGAATAAAGGCATCGACATGGCGCAAGGGCGCTATGCGATCTTCCTTAATTCCGGTGATGTTTTCCACGACGATGTGGCGCTGTTTGCCCGTCAACTGTCGCGTCAGAAAGAAGAAGCGATGTTTATCGGTGATGCGCTGCTCGATTTCGGCGATGGCACAAAAATTCGTCGTAGCGCCAAAAGCGGCTGGTATATCTACCACAGTTTGCCTGCCAGCCATCAGGCGATTTTCTTCCCGACGGCGGGCCTGAAAAAACACCCGTACGATTTGCAGTATAAAGTGTCATCTGATTATGCACTGGCCGCCAGTCTGTATAAATCCGGTTATCCGTTCCGTCGAATTAAAGGGCTGGTATCGGAATTCTCGATGGGTGGTGTGTCAACCTCGAATAATCTGGAATTATGCCAGGATGCTAAAAAAGTCCAGCGCAACATATTGCGCGTACCGGGCTTCTGGGCGGAATTATCCTATTTATTACGTCTGAAAACGACGGGCAAAACGAAAGCCTTATATAACAAAGCCTGAATATAAGGAAAGGTGATGCAGGATCTCAGTGGTTTTACCGTCCCGAAAGGTTTTCGCGGTGGAAATGGAATAAAAGTGCAGCTGTGGTGGGCGGTACAGGCAACATTATTTGCCTGGTCACCGCAGGTGCTGTATCGCTGGCGAGCCTTTTTGCTGCGTTTATTTGGCGCAAAAATTGGAAAAAATGTGGTTATTCGCCCGTCCGTGAAAATTACCTATCCATGGAAATTAACCCTCGGGGATTACGCCTGGGTGGGTGATGACGCGGTGTTATATACCCTGGGCGATATTACGATTGGCGCTCACTCTGTGGTGTCACAAAAGTGTTATTTGTGCACCGGCAGTCACGATTTTATGAGTCAGCATTTCGATATTAACGCCACGCCTATTGTGATTGGCGAAAAATGCTGGCTGGCGACAGATGTTTTTGTTGCACCTGGTGTTTCTGTTGGCGATGGCACCGTTATTGGCGCCCGCAGCAGCGTTTTTAAATCGCTACCGGCAAATAAGATTTGCCGTGGCAACCCCGCAGTGGTGATACGCGAACGCGTTGAAACTGATTAAATTCGATAAGTAGAGGAATATAAACATGTCTAAAGTCGCTCTCATCACCGGCGTTACCGGGCAGGATGGTTCTTATCTGGCGGAGTTTCTGCTGGAGAAAGGGTATGAAGTTCACGGCATTAAACGCCGCGCTTCTTCGTTCAACACCGAACGTGTGGACCACATCTATCAGGATCCGCATGCTGCAAACCCGAAATTCCATCTGCACTACGGCGACCTGACCGACAGCTCCAACCTTACCCGTATCCTGCAGGAAGTGCAGCCGGATGAAGTCTACAACCTGGGCGCAATGAGCCACGTGGCTGTCTCCTTCGAATCCCCGGAATACACCGCAGATGTCGATGGCATGGGCACGCTGCGCCTGCTGGAAGCTATCCGCTTCCTGGGTCTGGAAAAGAAAACCCGTTTCTACCAGGCATCCACCTCTGAGCTGTACGGCCTGGTGCAGGAAATCCCACAGAAAGAGACCACGCCGTTCTACCCGCGCTCTCCTTACGCTGTCGCCAAACTCTACGCTTACTGGATCACCGTGAACTACCGCGAATCCTACGGCATGTACGCCTGTAACGGCATTCTGTTCAACCACGAATCCCCACGCCGTGGCGAAACCTTCGTGACCCGTAAAATTACCCGTGCGATCGCTAACATCGCGCAGGGCCTGGAATCCTGCCTGCACCTCGGCAACATGGACTCCCTGCGTGACTGGGGCCATGCGAAAGACTACGTGAAAATGCAGTGGATGATGCTGCAGCAGGACAAACCGGAAGATTTCGTGATTGCCACCGGCGTGCAGTACTCCGTGCGTCAGTTCGTTGAAATGGCAGCCGCACAGCTCGGTATCAAACTGCGCTTTGAAGGCACTGGCGTTGAAGAGCGTGGTGTGGTGGTTTCTGTAACTGGTCACGATGCACCGGGCGTGAAACCGGGCGACGTGATTGTTCAGGTTGACCCGCGTTACTTCCGTCCTGCGGAAGTGGAAACCCTGCTCGGCGACCCAACCAAAGCGCACGAAAAACTGGGCTGGAAACCGGAAATCACTCTGCAGGAGATGGTCTCTGAAATGGTTGCCCACGATCTCGAAGCAGCGAAAAAACACTCCCTGCTGAAGTCCCATGGCTACGAGGTTGCCATCGCGCTGGAGTCCTGAGTCATGACCAAACAACGTATTTTTGTCGCCGGTCATCGTGGAATGGTGGGATCGGCCATCGTTCGCCAGCTGGAACAGCGTGGCGATGCAGAGCTGATTCTTCGCACCCGCGACGAGCTGAACCTGCTTGACAGCCAGGCGGTGCAGCAGTTCTTTGCTAACGAACGCATTGACCAGGTGTATCTGGCGGCGGCGAAAGTGGGCGGCATTGTCGCCAACAACAGCTACCCGGCGGATTTCATCTACGAAAACATGATGATTGAGAGCAACATCATTCACGCGGCGCATCTGCACAATGTGAATAAGCTGCTGTTCCTCGGCTCATCCTGTATCTACCCGAAGCTGGCCAAACAGCCGATCGCTGAGAGCGAGCTGCTGCAGGGCACGCTGGAAGCGACGAACGAGCCGTATGCCATCGCCAAGATTGCCGGGATCAAACTGTGCGAGTCCTATAACCGCCAGTATGACCGCGACTATCGCTCGGTGATGCCAACCAATCTGTACGGCCCGCACGATAACTTCCACCCGAGTAACTCGCACGTGATCCCGGCGCTGCTGCGCCGCTTCCACGAAGCGACCGCCGCCAACACGCCTGATGTGGTGGTGTGGGGCAGCGGGACGCCGATGCGCGAATTCCTGCATGTGGATGACATGGCTGCCGCCAGCATTCACGTGATGGAGCTGGATCGCGAGGTGTGGGCTGAAAACACCCAGCCGATGCTGTCGCACATCAACGTTGGCACCGGCGTGGATTGCACCATTCGCGAACTGGCGCAGACCATCGCCCAGGTGGTGGGTTACAAAGGCCGCGTGGTGTTCGATGCCACTAAGCCCGACGGCACACCGCGTAAATTGCTGGACGTGACGCGTCTGCATCAGCTCGGCTGGTATCACGAAGTGTCGCTCGAACAGGGACTGGCCAGTACGTACCAGTGGTTCCTGGAAAACCAGCATCGCTTCCGGGGGTAATCATGTTTTTAAGTCAGGAAGATTTTGCCACGGTAGTCCGCTCCACTCCGCTGATCTCCATTGATTTGATCGTGGAGAACGAACGCGGTGAGTTTCTGCTCGGTAAACGCACCAATCGCCCGGCGCAAGGGCTCTGGTTTGTTCCGGGAGGACGCGTGCAAAAGGATGAGACGTTAGACACTGCGTTTGAACGTCTCACCCTGGCGGAGCTGGGGCTGCGTCTGCCGATGGCGGCAGGCCAGTTTTACGGGGTTTGGCAGCACTTCTATGACGATAACTTTTCCGGCACCGGTTTTAGCACCCATTACGTGGTGCTCGGTTTTCGCCTGAAGGTGAGTGAGGCAGACCTGCGTCTGCCTGATTCTCAGCACGACGATTACCGCTGGCTGGAACAGGCCGCGCTGCTGGCCAGTGACAACGTTCACGACAACAGTCGCGCCTACTTCCTGGCGGAACGTCAGGCTGAGGTGCCGGGACTATGAAGATTTTGGTCTACGGCATCAACTACTCGCCGGAGCTAACCGGTATCGGTAAGTACACCGGTGAGATGGTCGAATGGATGACCCGTCAAGGTCACGAGGTGCGGGTCATTACGGCCCCGCCTTACTACCCGGAATGGAAAGTTGGCGAGCGCTACTCCAGCTGGCGCTATCGCCGCGAGCAGGGGGACGCGACCGTCTGGCGCTGCCCGCTGTATGTGCCAAAACAGCCCTCGACGCTAAAACGCCTGCTGCATTTGGGAAGCTTTGCTCTGAGCAGTTTCTTCCCGCTGATGGCCCAGCGTCGCTGGAAGCCGGATCGCATTATTGGCGTGGTGCCGACGCTGTTTTGCACGCCAGGCATGCGCCTGCTGGGCAAACTCTCTGGCGCACGCACTCTGCTGCACATTCAGGATTATGAAGTCGACGCGATGCTCGGCCTCGGTATGGCCGGGAAAGGCAAGGGCGGGAAAGTCGCGAAACTGGCCAGCGCCTTTGAGCGCAGCGGCCTGCATAACGTCGATTACGTCTCAACCATCTCGCGCTCGATGATGAACAAAGCGCAGGAGAAGGGCGTCCCGGCGCAGAAAGTGATCTTTTTCCCAAACTGGTCCGAAGTGGCGCGTTTTCGCGACGTAACGGAGAGCGATGCGCTGGCGTTACGTGCCCAGCTCGGTCTGCCTTCTGATCAAAAAATCATTCTTTACTCAGGCAACATCGGGGAAAAACAGGGGCTGGAGAGCGTTATCGACGCCGCGCAGCAGCTTCGCAATCACCCGTGGATGTTTGTGATTGTCGGGCAGGGCGGTGGCAAAGCCCGGCTTGAGAAAATGGTCAGCGAACGCGGCCTGAACAACGTGAAGTTTTTCCCGCTTCAGTCTTATGAGGCGCTGCCAGCCCTGCTGAAGATGGGCGATTGCCACCTGGTCGTGCAAAAGCGCGGCGCCGCAGATGCGGTTCTGCCCTCCAAGCTGACCAACATTTTGGCCGTCGGCGGCAATGCGGTCATCACCGCCGAGCCGGAGACCGAGTTAGGCCAGCTGTGCGACAGCTATCCGGGGATCGCCGTTTGCGTTGAGCCGGAGTCGGTAACGGCGCTGGTCGCCGGAATTGAACAGGCTCTCGCCATGCCAAAAGAGAACACGGTGGCACGTGATTATGCCGAACGCACGCTCGAAAAAGAGAACGTGCTTAGCCAATTTATTGCAGATATACGGGGATGAATAATGAGTCAGAATAAATTGTACCCGGTCGTGATGGCGGGTGGCTCCGGTAGTCGGTTGTGGCCGCTGTCCCGCGTGCTCTATCCCAAGCAGTTCCTCTGCCTGAAAGGGGAACTCACCATGCTGCAAACGACGGTTTCTCGTCTGAACGGCGTGGAGTGCGAAAGTCCGGTGGTGATTTGCAACGAGCAGCACCGCTTTATTGTCGCCGAACAGCTGCGTCAGCTGAATAAGCTGACGGAGAACATCATTCTGGAACCGGCAGGCCGTAATACCGCCCCGGCGATCGCTCTGGCGGCACTGGCCGCGCGACGCAGCAGCCCCGATTGCGATCCGCTGATGCTGGTGCTGGCGGCTGACCATGTGATTCAGCAGGAAGACGCCTTCCGTAACGCGGTGCGCGCCGCGATTCCTTACGCCGAAAGCGGCAAACTGGTGACCTTCGGCATCGTGCCGGATCTCCCGGAAACCGGCTACGGCTATATCCGTCGCGGCGACGTAACGACCGGAGAAGGCGACAGCGTGGCCTTTAACGTGGCGCAGTTTGTCGAAAAACCGAATCTGGAAACTGCTCAGGCCTATGTCGGCAGCGGCGAATACTACTGGAACAGCGGAATGTTCCTGTTCCGCGCCGGGCGCTATCTGGAAGAGCTGGAAAAATATCGCCCGGATATTCTCCGCGCCTGCGAAAAAGCGATGGCGGTGGTAGACCCGGATCTCGACTTTATCCGCGTGGATGAAGCGGCGTTCCTCGCCTGTCCGGAAGAGTCCGTGGATTACGCGGTAATGGAACGCACGGCGGACGCGGTGGTGGTGCCGATGGATGCGGGCTGGAGCGACGTCGGCTCATGGTCCTCTCTCTGGGAAATCAGCGCCCATACGGCGGAAGGCAACGTCCATCATGGCGATGTCATCAGCCATAAAACCGAAAACAGCTATGTCTATGCGGAATCTGGCCTGGTCACCACGGTCGGCGTCAAAGATCTGGTGGTGGTACAGACTAAAGACGCGGTGCTGATTGCCGACCGTAACTCCGTCCAGGACGTCAAAAAAGTTGTTGAGCAGATTAAAGCCGATGGCCGTCATGAGCATCACATTCACCGCGAAGTGTACCGTCCGTGGGGCAAATATGACTCCATCGACGCGGGCGATCGCTATCAGGTGAAGCGCATTACCGTGAAACCGGGCGAGGGGCTTTCTGTGCAGATGCATCATCATCGCGCGGAACACTGGGTGGTGGTCGCGGGGACGGCGAAAGTCACCATTGATGGTGAGATCAAACTGCTTGGCGAAAACGAATCTATCTATATTCCGCTGGGCGCGACGCACTGTCTGGAAAACCCAGGAAAAATTCCTCTCGATCTGATCGAAGTGCGATCCGGCTCCTATCTGGAAGAGGACGATATTGTCCGGTTCCAGGATCGGTACGGGCGGGTTTAGCACCGGTTAACAATGCCCGGTGGCATGGCGCCATCCGGCTAATAACGACAACGATAATTTTTGGCCACTTTCTGGTCAGGGCTGACTGTTGCCTGAAGAAGGGTAAAAACATGAATAAGTTAACCTGTTTCAAAGCCTACGATATTCGCGGCAAATTGGGTGAAGAGCTGAATGAAGATATCGCGTGGCGCATTGGCCGCGCGTACGGCGAATACCTGAAACCGAAAACCATTGTGCTCGGCGGCGATGTGCGTCTCACCAGTGAAGCGCTGAAACTGGCGCTGGCGAAAGGGCTGCAGGACGCCGGTGTGGATGTGCTTGATATCGGCCTGTCCGGCACCGAAGAGATCTATTTCGCCACTTTCCACCTGGGCGTGGACGGCGGCATCGAAGTCACGGCCAGCCATAATCCGATGGATTACAACGGCATGAAGCTGGTGCGCGAAGGCGCGCGCCCGATCAGCGGCGACACTGGGCTTCGCGACGTGCAGCGTCTGGCGGAAGCCAACGACTTCCCGCCGGTGAACGAGGCCGCGCGCGGCAGCTATCAGCAGATTGATCTGCGCAACGCGTATATCGACCATCTGCTGGGATATATCAACGTGGCAAACCTCAAGCCGCTGAAGCTGGTGATTAACTCCGGCAACGGCGCGGCGGGTCCGGTGGTGGACGCCCTTGAAGCCCGTTTTAAGGCGCTGAACGTGCCGGTCACCTTTGTGAAAGTCCACAACATCCCGGATGGCAACTTCCCGAACGGGATCCCGAACCCGCTGCTGCCAGAGTGCCGCGACGATACCCGCAACGCGGTAATCGAGCACGGCGCGGATATGGGGATTGCCTTTGACGGCGATTTCGACCGCTGCTTCCTGTTCGATGAAAAAGGCCAGTTTATCGAGGGCTATTACATTGTCGGCCTGCTGGCTGAAGCCTTCCTTGAGAAAAACCCGGGGGCGAAAATCATTCATGACCCGCGTCTCTCCTGGAACACCGTCGATGTGGTCAGCGCTGCGGGCGGCACGCCGGTGATGTCGAAGACCGGTCACGCGTTCATTAAAGAGCGCATGCGCGAAGAAGACGCCATTTACGGCGGCGAGATGAGCGCCCATCACTACTTCCGTGATTTTGCCTACTGCGACAGCGGGATGATCCCGTGGCTGCTGGTGACCGAGCTGCTGTGCCTGAAGGGGCAGACCCTGGGCGAACTGGTGCGCGACCGCATGGCGGCGTTCCCGGCGAGCGGCGAAATCAACAGCAAGCTGGAACAGCCTGCCGAGTCTATCTCCCGCGTCGAGCAGCATTTTGCCCTGCACGCCCTCGAAATCGACCGTACGGATGGGATCAGCATGTCGTTCCCGCAGTGGCGCTTTAATTTGCGCTCGTCGAACACCGAGCCGGTGGTACGCCTGAACGTGGAGTCGCGTGCCGACGTTCCGCTGATGGAGGCACGAACGCAGGACATTCTGGCGCTGTTGAAACAGTGATCATTGCCCTCTCCCGATGGGAGAGGGAACCCGATAACAGGAACAACGATGACAAATCTAAAAAAGCGCGAGCGAGCCAAAACGAATGCATCGTTAATCTCTATGGTGCAGCGTTTTTCTGATATCACCATCATGTTCGGTGGGCTGTGGGTGGTGTGTCAGCTAAGCGACCTGTCGTTTTTATACATGCATCTGTTGATGGCGCTGCTGGCGCTGGTGGTCTTTCAGATGATCGGCGGGATGACCGATTTTTATCGCTCTTACCGTGGCGTCAAAATCACCACCGAGCTGATGTTACTTCTGCAAAACTGGACCTTAAGCCTGATTTTCAGCGCCGGGCTGGTGGCATTCAGCAGCGACTTTGATAACAGCCTGAAAACCTATCTTTGCTGGTACGCGTTAACCAGCGTCGGGATGGTGGTCTGCCGTTCCCTGATCCGCTTTATCGCAGGCTGGCTGCGTAACCGCGGCTATAACAAGCGTTACGTGGCGGTGGCCGGGGATTTACCCGTGGGTCAGGCGCTGCTGGACAGTTTTCGCAAAGAGCCGTGGCTGGGCTTCGACGTGGTGGGGGTGTATCACGATGCTAAACCGGGCGGCGTGACGTCGGACTGGGCGGGTAACTACGACCAACTGATCGAAGATGCGCGCGCGGGCAAAATTCACAACGTCTATCTCGCCCTGAAAATGAGCGAAGAGTCCTGTATCAAACACCTGATGCGTGAGCTGGCCGATACTACCTGCTCGGTGATCCTGATCCCTGACGTGTTTACCTTCAACATTCTGCACTCGCGTATTGAAGAAGTGAACGGCGTGCCGGTGGTACCGCTGTATGACACGCCGCTTTCCGGGATCAACCGTCTGCTCAAGCGCGCAGAAGATATCGTGCTCTCCTCTTTGATTTTGCTGCTGATCTCCCCGGTGCTGTGCGGCATTGCGCTGGCGGTCAAAATCACCTCGCCAGGCCCGGTGATCTTCCGCCAGACCCGCTACGGGATGGACGGCAAGCCGATCATGGTATGGAAATTCCGCTCGATGAAGGTGATGGAAAACGACAGGGTCGTGACTCAGGCCACGCAGAACGATCCGCGCGTCACCCGCGTGGGCAACTTCCTGCGCCGCACGTCCCTCGACGAACTGCCGCAGTTTATCAACGTGCTGACCGGCGGAATGTCGATTGTCGGGCCACGTCCGCATGCGGTGGCGCATAACGAGCAGTACCGTGCGCTGATCGAGGGCTACATGCTGCGTCACAAAGTGAAGCCAGGCATTACCGGCTGGGCGCAAATCAACGGCTGGCGCGGCGAAACCGACACGCTGGAAAAAATGGAAAAACGCATTGAATTCGATCTGGAATACATCCGCGAGTGGAGCGTCTGGTTCGATATCAAAATCGTGTTTCTGACCATCTTTAAGGGCTTTGTCAATAAAGCCGCGTATTAAGTGCCTGATGGAACAGGCTTAAAGGAGTGGTCATGAGTTTACGTGAAAAAACCATCAGCGGGGCCAAGTGGTCGGCGATGGCCACCATCATCATCATCGGCCTCGGGCTGGTGCAGATGACGGTGCTGGCGCGGATTATTGATAATCACCAGTTCGGCCTGCTGACGGTCTCGCTGGTGATTATCGCGCTGGCGGATACCCTGTCGGACTTCGGCATTGCCAACTCGATTATTCAGCGCAAAGAGATCAGTCATCTTGAACTCACGACGCTTTACTGGCTGAACGTCGGGCTGGGGATTGCGGTGTTTGTGGTGGTGTTTCTGCTGAGTGACGTTATCGGCGATGTGCTGAACAACCCGGATCTCGCGCCGCTTATCCGCACCCTGTCGTTTGCCTTTGTGGTGATCCCGCACGGTCAGCAGTTCCGCGCGCTGATGCAAAAAGAGCTGGAGTTCAACAAGATCGGCATGATCGAGACTACCTCGGTACTGGCAGGTTTTACCTTCACCGTGGTCAGCGCCCATTTCTGGCCGCTGGCGATGACGGCGATCCTCGGGTATCTGGTCAACACGGCGGTGCGTACGCTGCTGTTCGGCTTTTTTGGCCGAAAGATATACCGCCCCGGTTTTCACTTTTCGCTGGCGTCTGTCTCCTCCAATCTGCGTTTCGGCGCGTGGCTGACTGCCGACAGCATTATCAACTATGTGAATACCAATCTCTCCACGCTGGTGCTGGCGCGTATTCTCGGTGCCAGCGTCGCGGGTGGCTATAACCTGGCGTACAACGTGGCGGTTGTTCCGCCGATGAAACTCAACCCGATCATTACCCGCGTGCTGTTTCCGGCGTTCGCCAAAATTCAGGACGACACGGACAAGCTGCGCGTGAACTTCTACAAGCTGCTGTCGGTGGTGGGGATTATTAACTTCCCGGCGCTGCTCGGGCTGATGGTGGTCTCCAATAATTTTGTTCCGCTGGTGTTTGGCGAGAAGTGGAGCGGGATTATCCCGATCCTGCAGCTGTTGTGCGTGGTGGGCCTGCTGCGTTCCGTCGGTAACCCGATTGGTTCACTGCTGATGGCCAAAGCGCGCGTCGATATCAGCTTCAAATTCAACGTCTTTAAAACGTTCCTGTTTATTCCGGCGATTATCGTCGGTGGGCACATGGCGGGCGCGATTGGCGTAACGCTTGGCTTCCTGCTGGTGCAGATAATCAACACCGTGCTGAGCTACTTCGTGATGATTAAACCGGTGCTTGGCTCCAGCTATCGCCAGTACATCCTGAGCCTGTGGCTGCCGTTTTATCTGTCGCTGCCGACGCTGGCTGTGAGCTACGGATTAGGATTTGTACTCAACGGACATCTGCCGCTGGGCGCGTTGCTGGCGGTACAGATCGCCGCAGGTGCGCTGGCGTTTGTGGTGATGATTGTGCTGTCCCGTAATGCGCTGGTGGTTGAGATGAAGCGCCAGTTTTGTCGCAGCGAAAAAATGAAAACATTGCTTCGTGCAGGCTGATTTTTTTTAAGAGGTCATTATGAAATTACTGATTCTGGGCAACCATACCTGCGGCAACCGTGGCGACAGCGCCATTCTGCGCGGCCTGCTGGATGCCATTAACACACTCGAGCCTGAGACAGAAGTGGATGTGATGAGCCGCTATCCGGTGAGCTCGTCGTGGTTACTCAACCGCCCGGTGATGGGCGATCCGCTCTACAGCCAGATGAAACAGCACAACACCGCCGCAGGCGTTGTGGGCCGCGTGAAAAAAGTGCTGCGTCGCCGTTATCAGCATCAGGTGTTGCTGTCGCGTGTCACCGACACCGGCAAGCTGCGCAACATTGCTATCGCCCAGGGTTTTACCGATTTTGTGCGCCTGCTGTCGGGCTATGACGCCATTATTCAGGTTGGCGGGTCGTTCTTTGTAGATCTCTACGGCGTGCCGCAGTTCGAGCATGCGCTCTGCACCTTTATGGCGAAAAAGCCGCTGTTTATGATTGGCCACAGCGTCGGGCCATTCCAGGACCAGCAGTTTAACCAGCTGGCGAACTATGTGTTTGGCCACTGCGATGCGCTGATCCTGCGTGAATCCGTGAGTCTGGATCTGATGAAGCGCAGTGAAATTGATACCTCGAAAGTTGAGCACGGGGTGGATACGGCCTGGCTGGTGGATCATCAGAACGATAACTTTGAGGCCAGCTATGCGGTTCAGCACTGGCTGAACGTGGCGGCGAAACAGAAAACCGTGGCTATTACCCTGCGTGAACTGGCGCCGTTCGATAAGCGTCTGGGCACCACTCAGGCGGCTTACGAGCAGGCGTTCGCCGACGTGGTGAACCGCGTGCTCGACAGCGGCTATCAGGTGCTGGCGCTTTCCACCTGTACGGGCATCGACAGCTACAACAAAGATGACCGGATGGTGGCGCTGAACCTGCGCAACCTCGTGAACGATCCGTCGCGCTACCACGTGGTGATGGATGAGCTTAACGATCTGGAGATGGGCAAGCTGCTTTCCGCCTGCGACCTGACGGTGGGCACGCGCCTGCACTCTGCGATCATCTCCATGAACTTTGGCACACCGGCTATCGCCATCAACTATGAACACAAATCGGCGGGCATTATGCAGCAGCTGGGCATGCCGGAGATGGCGGTGGATATTCGACATCTGCTGGACGGTTCCCTGGGCGCGATGGTGGGCGATACGCTCGGTCAGCTTCCGGCAATTAATGAACGTCTGGCGCACGCGGTGAAAGCCGAGCGGGAAAACGGGATTAGCATGGTCAAATCCGTCCTCGATCGCATCGGGGAGGGCAAATGAAGGTTGGTTTCTTCTTGCTGAAATTCCCGCTCTCGTCGGAGACCTTTGTGCTGAACCAAATCACCGCGTTTATCGATATGGGATATGACGTGGAGATTGTCGCCCTGCAAAAGGGCGATACGCAGAATACCCATGCGGCCTGGACGCAGTATGATCTTGCGGCGAAAACCCGCTGGCTGCAGGATGAGCCACAGGGCCGCCTGGCGAAGCTGCGCTACCGTGCAGGCCAGACGCTGCGCGGGCTGCATCGCACATCAACCTGGCGGGCGCTCAATGTTTCCCGCTACGGCGCTGAAGCGCGCAACCTGATCCTCTCCTCGATTCGCGGGCAAACGGCCCGGCCATTTCGCGCTGATGTGTTTATCGCCCACTTTGGCCCGGCGGGCGTGACAGCGGCAAAACTGCGCGAGTTGGGAGTGATTGACGGCAAAATCGCGACCATCTTCCACGGGATCGACATCTCCAGCCATGAGGTGTTGAACCATTACACCGGTGAATATCAGCAGCTGTTTCGTCGCGGCGACATGATGCTGCCGATCAGCGAACTCTGGGCCGGACGGCTGAAAACCATGGGCTGTCCGTCCGATAAAATCACCGTGTCGCGGATGGGCGTGAACATGGAGCGCTTTACCCAGCGCCCGGTCAAAGTGCCGGGTAAACCGCTGCAAATTATCTCTGTGGCGCGTCTCACCGAGAAAAAAGGGCTGCACGTGGCGATTGAAGCCTGCCGTCAGCTCAGGGCGCGTGGGGTGGATTTTCACTACCGTATTCTCGGAATTGGCCCGTGGGAGCGCCGCCTGCGCACGTTGATCGAGCAATACCAGCTGGAAGGTTTTGTAGAGATGCCGGGCTTTAAGCCGAGTCATGAAGTCAAAGCCATGCTCGACGACGCCGATGTGTTCCTGCTGCCGTCCGTGACCGGTGCGGATGGCGATATGGAGGGAATTCCTGTGGCCCTGATGGAGGCGATGGCGGTGGGTATTCCGGTGGTCTCCACCGTGCACAGCGGCATCCCGGAGCTGATCGAGCCTGGCCATTCCGGCTGGCTGGTGCCGGAAAATAACGCGGTCGCGCTTGCCGACAGGCTGGCCGCGTTCAGCGATATCGACCAGCTGGAGCTGGCACCCGTGCTGCATAACGCGCGGCAAAAAGTCGAAACTGAATTTAATCAGCAGGTAATAAATCGTCAGTTAGCGAGCCTGTTACAAACGCTATAAGCCGAGGTGGTATGCTGAAAAAAATAACCCGACGCAACTTTGTGACCGCCTGCTCGCTGCTGGCCGCGACGCCGTTGCTCACGTCACGTCTCGCACGCGCGGCGGGCAGCGGCACGGTCGATATCAGTCAGTACAATCGCAAGGACTGGATCGCTGCTTTTAAGCAGGCCTTTGTCGACGGCGATACGGTGGTGGTTCCGGCGGGACTCACCTGCGAGAACATCAACACCGGGATATTTATCCCAGATGGCAAGACCCTGCTGATTCGCGGGGCGCTCACCGGCAACGGGCGCGGGCGCTTTGTGTTACAGGAGGGCAGCAAAGTGATCGGCGAAGGGAAGGGCCGCACGGAAAACATCACCCTGGATGTGCGTGGCTCTGACTGCGTGATTCAGGGGCTGGCGATGAGTGGCTTTGGCCCGGTGACGCAGATTTACATCGGCGGTAAAAAACCGCGGGTGATGCGGAATTTGCTGATCGATAACATCAGCGTGTCGCAGGCCAACTACGCCATTCTGCGTCAGGGATTCCATAATCAGGTCGACGGCGCGCGGATCACGAACAGCCGTTTCAGCCATTTGCAAGGCGATGCGATCGAATGGAACGTCGCCATTAACGACCGCAATATCCTGATCTCTGACCATGTGATCGACAATATCAACTGTACCAACGGCAAGATTAACTGGGGCATCGGTATTGGCCTCGCCGGAAGTACCTACGATAACGACTACCCGGAAAAGCAGACCGTGAAGAACTTTGTGGTGGCGAACATTACGGGCAGTAACTGTCGGCAACTGGTGCATGTGGAAAACGGTAAGCACTTTATTATTCGTAATGTGAAAGCCAAAAACATCACCCCGGATTTCAGTAAAAAAGCCGGAATTGATAACGCCACGGTGGCGATTTACGGCTGCGATAACTTTGTCATCGACAATGTTGATATGGTCAACAGCGCCGGGATGTTGATCGGTTACGGGGTGGTTAAGGGCGATTACCTGTCGATTCCGCAGAACTTCAGGCTCAACAATATCCGCCTGGATAATCGACAGCTGGCGTACAAATTGCGCGGCATACAGATTTCATCGGGCAACGCGACCTCGTTTGTCGCCATCACCAACGTGGAGATGCAGCGCGCGACGCTTGAGTTGCACAACAAACCGCAGCACCTGTTTTTACGCAACATCAACGTGATGCAGCAGGCGACAGTCGGTCCCGCGCTGAAGATGAATTTTGACCTGCGCAAAGACGTGCGCGGCAAGTTTATGGCGAAAGATGAGACGCTGCTCTCACTGGCGAATATCCATGCGGTGAATGAAAAAGGGCAGAGTTCGGTGGATATCGACCGGGTGGATCAGCAGGTGGTGAATGTGGAGAGGCTGAACTTCAAACTGCCCCACAGATAGAGTCTGCGTCAGCCATTTTGCGATTATTCTGTGTCAAAACTGTGACGTATTCGGACAACAACTACTGTAATTTGTGGGTCGAAAGCGTACCATCAGGTCCTGAATTACCGTAAAACATGCTGGCGAAAACGGGTTTAACAGCTATAATTCGGCAACCATTTTAAGGTGGAAGAAATAATGATTAATTTGAAAGCAGTCATTCCGGTAGCGGGCTTGGGTATGCATATGCTGCCAGCCACAAAAGCGATTCCTAAAGAGATGCTGCCGATCGTTGACAAGCCGATGATCCAGTACATCGTCGACGAGATTGTTGCTGCAGGGATCAAAGAAATCGTTCTGGTGACTCACTCTTCCAAGAATGCGGTAGAGAACCACTTCGACACCTCTTACGAACTCGAAGCGCTGCTTGAGCAGCGTGTTAAGCGTCAGCTTCTGGCCGAAGTGCAGTCTATCTGCCCGCCAGGGGTGACCATCATGAACGTGCGCCAGGCACAGCCGCTGGGTCTTGGGCATTCCATTCTCTGCGCGCGTCCGGTTGTCGGTGACAACCCGTTTATCGTGGTGCTGCCAGATATCATTCTGGACAATGCTTCAGCCGATCCGCTGCGCTATAACCTCGCCGCTATGGTGGCGCGTTTCAATGAAACGGGCCGTAGCCAGGTGCTTGCGAAACGCATGAAAGGCGATCTGTCTGAGTACTCTGTGATTAAAACCAAAGAGCCGCTGGATTCAGAAGGGCAGGTCAGCCGTATCGTTGAATTCATCGAAAAACCCGATCAGCCGCAGACACTGGCTTCTGACCTGATGGCAGTAGGCCGCTATGTGCTGAACGCTGATATCTGGGCCGAGCTGGAAAAAACGGAACCGGGTGCCTGGGACCGTATACAGCTGACGGATGCCATTGCAGAACTGGCGAAAAAACAGTCCGTTGATGCGATGCTGATGACCGGTGACAGCTACGACTGCGGTAAGAAAATGGGCTATATGCAGGCGTTTGTGAATTATGGGCTGCGCAACCTGAAGGAAGGGGCGAAGTTCAGAAGCCGGATTGAGAAGCTGCTGGCTAACGACTGATATTCCTGCCACGGTTCGAACAAACGGCAGTTATCATTTTGGTATGTTGAACATCACCAAAATGGTAACTGCCGTTTTTTGTTATTAATTCTAGCAATAACATGCAGTTATCTGATTCAGTTGTGGGCTGATTTGTAACGATTTGTGCTTGTCTCCAGGGCCATTTAAGACGACAATTAATGCCAGTTTTTTGTTTGTAATCAGACTTCAAAATCCTTTATTCAACATTCGCTCAGTGCACTGGTAGCTGTTAAGCCAGGGGCGGTAGCGTGCAAAATTTCTGAAACCGTTATTATTAAGCGGGTTCCAGAGCATCAATATCTCGATATACCCTTTAGATGGAATAGCTAACGTGAAGATTCTTGTTACGGGCGGTGCCGGTTTTATCGGCTCAGCAGTGGTGCGACATATTATTAAAAATACTCAGGATGCAGTCGTCAATGTGGATAAGCTGACGTATGCCGGTAACCTGGAGTCACTGACCGACGTTAATGATAGCGATCGTTATGTCTTTGAACATGCGGATATTTGCGATAAAGCGGCTATGGATCGTATTTTCGCCGAGCACAAACCGGATGCGGTGATGCACCTTGCGGCAGAAAGTCACGTTGACCGTTCGATTACCGGCCCCGCTGCATTTATTGAGACCAATATTGTCGGTACCTATGTGCTTCTGGAAGCCGCACGGGCTTACTGGTCGACGCTGGATGACGCGGCCAAAGCGGCGTTTCGCTTCCACCACATCTCTACGGATGAAGTGTACGGTGATTTACCTCATCCTGATGAACATCCTGCCTCTTCTGAGCTGCCATTGTTTACAGAAACCACAGCCTATGCGCCGAGCAGCCCGTATTCTGCGTCTAAAGCGTCCAGCGATCACCTGGTTCGCGCATGGCTGCGTACCTACGGTTTCCCAACGATTGTGACCAACTGCTCTAATAACTATGGCCCGTATCACTTCCCTGAGAAGCTGATCCCGCTGGTAATTTTGAATGCCCTGGACGGTAAAGCCCTGCCAATTTATGGCAAAGGCGACCAGATCCGCGACTGGTTGTACGTTGAAGACCATGCGCGTGCGCTTTACACCGTCGTAACCCAGGGTAAACCGGGTGAGACTTACAACATCGGTGGGCATAACGAAAAGCAAAATCTGGATGTAGTGCACACCATTTGCGATCTGCTGGATGAAATCGTGCCGAAAGAAGGCTCCTATCGCGATCAGATCACCTACGTCGCTGACCGCCCCGGGCATGACCGCCGCTACGCGATTGACGCACATAAAATTGGCGTTGAGCTGGGATGGAAGCCCGAAGAGACCTTCGAAAGCGGTATCCGTAAGACCGTTGAATGGTATCTAAGCAACCAGGACTGGGTAAACAACGTTAAAAGCGGTGCTTATAAGACCTGGATCGAACAGAATTACGGAGAACGTCAATAATGAACATTCTTCTGTTCGGCAAGACAGGGCAGGTGGGTTGGGAACTCCAGCGTTCACTCGCACCATTAGGCAACGTGATTGCACTCGATGTGCAGTCGAAAGAATATTGTGGTGATTTTAGCAACCCTGAAGGTATCGCTGAAACCGTTCGTACAATTAAGCCCGACGTCATCGTCAATGCTGCGGCGCATACCGCAGTCGATAAAGCTGAATCAGAGCAGGATTTCGCGCAGCTGCTCAACGCAACCAGCGTCGAGGCAATTGCGAAAGAAGCGGCGAAAATCGGTGCCTGGGTTGTACACTATTCTACTGATTACGTGTTTCCAGGGGATGGCGAAACGCCATGGCGTGAAACGGATGCGACCGCACCGCTCAATGTGTATGGTCAGACCAAGCTCGACGGCGAAAAAGCGCTTCAGGCACATTGCGCTAATCACCTGATTTTCCGTACAAGTTGGGTTTACGCCGGCAAAGGGAATAACTTTGCAAAAACAATGCTTCGCCTGGCGAAAACGCGTAAAGAACTTTCCGTGATCAACGATCAGGTTGGTGCACCTACGGGAGCAGAATTACTGGCAGACTGTACCGCACATGCTATTCGTGTAGCGATGGTAAAACCAGAAGTGGCTGGCCTTTATCATCTTGTCGCGTCAGATACGACAACCTGGTATGACTATGCTGCGCTGGTATTTGATGAAGCCAGAAAGGCAGGCATTGAACTGGCAATTGACAAACTCAATGCCGTTCCAACAACCGCGTATCCTACGCCTGCACGTCGGCCACATAATTCGCGTTTAAATACAGAGAAATTCCAGCGCAACTTTGGCTTGGTTTTACCGGCATGGGATGTGGGCGTTAAGCGAATGCTCGCCGAGCTTTTTACTGCTGAATCAATCTAATCATTAAATAATTGCCCGAATTAGGGCAATTTGCATTTATAGAGAAATTACAATGGCTACGCGTAAAGGTATTATTCTTGCTGGTGGATCCGGCACTCGTCTCTACCCGGTAACTATGGCAGTGAGCAAGCAATTGTTGCCAATTTATGACAAACCAATGATTTACTATCCGCTGTCAACGCTAATGCTGGCAGGTATTAAAGATATTCTCATCATCAGCACGCCACAGGACACGCCACGTTTTGAACAACTGCTGGGTGACGGTAGCCAGTGGGGGTTAAACCTTCAATATAAAGTGCAGCAAAGCCCGGACGGACTGGCGCAGGCCTTTATTATTGGCGAAGAGTTCATTGGTGACGACAGCTGCGCGCTGGTGCTGGGCGATAACATTTTCTATGGTCATGACCTGCCAAAACAGCTTGAAGCTGCGTTGAATAAAGATGATGGTGCAACGGTATTTGCTTATCACGTTAACGACCCTGAACGCTATGGTGTTGTGGAGTTTGATAAAAACGGTACGGCTATCAGCCTGGAAGAGAAGCCGCTGGAGCCTAAGAGCAACTATGCCGTTACGGGTCTTTATTTCTATGATAATGATGTTGTCGAAATGGCTAAAAACCTGAAACCATCTGCGCGCGGTGAGCTGGAAATTACCGATATCAACCGTATCTACCTGGAGCAGGGACGTCTGTCAGTTGCCATGATGGGACGTGGCTATGCCTGGCTGGATACCGGTACGCACCAGAGCCTGATCGAGGCAAGTAACTTTATTGCGACAATTGAAGAGCGTCAGGGGCTAAAGGTTTCCTGTCCGGAAGAGATTGCTTTTCGAAAAGGTTTCATCGATGCGGAGCAGGTCAAGATACTGGCAGAACCCCTGAAAAAGAATGCCTACGGTCAATATCTGCTCAAAATGATAAAAGGTTACTAATCGATGAAAGTTGTAAAAACTGATATTCCAGATGTACTCATTTTTGAGCCGAAAGTATTTGGTGACGAACGCGGTTTTTTCTTTGAAAGCTTTAGCCATAAAGTTTTTGAAGAAGCAGTTGGGCGAAAAATTGAATTTGTACAAGATAACCATTCGAAATCGTGTAAAGGTGTTTTACGTGGACTGCACTATCAGTTGGATCCCTACGCGCAGGGTAAATTAGTACGTTGCGTTGCGGGCGAAGTATTTGATGTCGCCGTGGATATTCGCGAATCTTCTCCAACTTTTGGTAAATGGGTGGGTGTAAATATCTCTGCTGAAAATAAAAAACAATTGTGGATCCCTGAAGGATTTGCGCATGGATTTTTAGTATTAAGTGAATCTGCTGAGTTTGTTTATAAAACGACAAATTATTATGCACCCCAGCATGAGGCTGGAATAATTTGGAATGATGAAACTATAAATATTGAATGGCCTTCAATTGAAGTGGTTTTATCAGAAAAAGATAAACAAAATCCACGATTCAATAAATCTATTGGAGTAAGATAAAAATGATTGATATTTTAAAGTTAATTGGAAGAAATAAAGCGTTGTTCGAATCGGATATCATCCACCATGAGAAAGAATTAAAAGAGATTGTTTCAGATTCGAAATTTCTAGTTCTTGGTGGCGCTGGTTCAATAGGTCAGGCTGTAACTAAAGAAATCTTTAAAAGAAATCCTAAAAAGTTACATGTGGTTGATATCAGTGAAAACAATTTAGTTGAGCTCGTCCGTGATATTCGAAGTTCTTTTGGTTATATCAATGGAGATTTTAAAACTTTCGCTTTAGATATAGGCTCTATCGTATATGATGCATTCATAAAAGCTGATGGTGAATATGATTATGTATTAAATTTATCTGCTCTAAAGCACGTTCGTAGTGAAAAAGACCCTTACACATTAATGCGTATGATAGATGTTAATGTGTTTAATACTGAAAAAACAATTATTCAATCTCATTTGCACGGCGCAAAAAAATATTTCTGTGTGTCAACGGACAAGGCCGCAAACCCCGTTAATATGATGGGTGGCTCTAAACGTATCATGGAAATGTTTTTAATGGAACAAAGCCAGAATATAAATATCTCAACAGCAAGATTTGCAAATGTTGCTTTCTCTGATGGTTCGTTATTACATGGTTTTAACCAGAGAATACAGAAAAGACAACCGATTGTTGCTCCGAATGATATCAAACGCTATTTTGTTACTCCACAAGAGTCCGGTGAATTATGCTTGATGTCATGTATCTTCGGCGAACGCGGTGATATATTCTTCCCTAAACTAAGCGAAGAGTTAGATTTAATAACTTTTTCAGAAATAGCTGTGCTGTATTTACAACAGCTAGGACTAAAGCCATATTTATGTAATTCAGAGGAAGAAGCGCGAGAATTTGCCAAAACTAATTTAAACAAAGATTTATGGCCTTGTTTGTTTACACCGAGTGATACTACAGGTGAAAAGGATTTCGAAGAGTTTTTCATGGCAAATGAAATTGTTGATATGTATAAATACAATAACATTGGAATAGTTAAAAATATATCTTCGCCTGATTCTGAAAAAATACAGAATTTCCGTGATAAAATTCAGGTTATGAAGAAAGATTTATCATGGAGCAAAGATGAAATCGTTTCTTTATTTCACGAAACTATTGGTGGTTTCGGACATCAAGAAAAAGGCAAATATTTAGATGGCAAAATGTAAAGGTTGAAACATGAACGCTGATATCTTGGTGGATTTTATTAGAGACCTGTATAAAACGGATGATTTCATTCCTCTCCATGTGCCAACATTCATTGGAAATGAAAAGGCATATGTTGCAGATACAATTGAATCAAGTTTTGTTTCTAGTGTTGGGAAGTATGTGGATGAATTCGAGAGGAAAATCGAATCTTATACAAAAAGCCCAAAGGCAGTGGCGACAGTAAATGGTACCGCTGCGCTGCACGCAGCACTCTATCTTTCTGGAGTGCAACGTGGTGACTTGGTCATTACACAAGCATTAACTTTTGTCGCAACATGCAATGCCATATATCATTTAGGTGCAGAGCCTGTTTTCATCGATATATCACCTATTAGCATGGGCCTATGTCCAGTAGCGATGAGTAATTGGCTTGATGAAAATGCTGAGCTCACTGAATCTGGTGCAATTCATCGGAAAACGGGTAAAAATATTCGAGCGGCAGTTCCCATGCATACATTTGGCCATCCAGTTGAGTTAGATGAATTACTTAAAGTATGTCTTAAGTGGGGCATCATATTAGTAGAAGATGCTGCAGAAAGCCTGGGCTCTTATTATAAAGGTAGACATACTGGCACAATCGGAAAATATGGATGTTTAAGTTTTAATGGTAACAAAATAATCACCACTGGCGGTGGTGGAATGATTTTATGTCATTCAGAGGAGGAAGGTAAAAGAACTAAGCATGTAACAACGACGGCGAAAATCCCTCATCCTTACGAGTTTAATCATGATGAACCAGGATTTAATTATCGGATGCCAAATATTAATGCCGCTCTTGGTTGTGCACAAATAGAAAATATTGATCTGTTCCTCTCTGAAAAAAGAGAACTTGCTAAAAAATATCAAGAGTTTTTTGCTAAAAGTGAACTGATATTTGTATCTGAGCCTGAATATGCACGTTCTAATTACTGGTTAAATGCGGTTATATGTGACACAAAAGAAACCAGAGAAAGGTTGCTTAACGATTTGAATCAGAAGGGGATAATGACCAGGCCTGTCTGGAAATTAATGCATCGTTTACCAATGTATAGCGGATGCATTCGTGATGAATTGACACAATCGGAAATTATTGAAGAGAGATTAATTAATCTTCCAAGTACCCCTATCAATACTTTGTAGGAAATTTGGTATGCCAAAAAAAATTGCTGTCTTTACTGGTACAAGAGCTGAATATGGTCTGCTATATTGGTTAATGCAGGACATAAAAAATGATCCTACTCTTGAACTCCAGGTTTTGGTCAGCGGGATGCATTTGTCCCCTGAATTTGGCCTAACATGGCAGCAGATAGAAAAAGATGGTTTTAAGATTGATGAAAAAGTAGAAATCCTGCTATCTTCGGACAGTGCTGTTGGAGTGGTGAAGAGTATAGGGCTTGGTTTAATTGGATTTGCCGATGCACTAACCAGAATGAAACCTGACCTGATTATCATTCTGGGGGATCGATATGAAGCTTTTGCAGCAGCCCAGGCAGCAATGTTCTTAAGAATACCTATCTTTCATTTACATGGCGGTGAAATTACTGAAGGTGCATACGACGATGCGATTCGCCATGCTATAACTAAGCTTAGTTATCTGCATGGAGTTTCAACAGAAGAATATCGTACAAGAGTCATTCAATTAGGTGAGGAACCTAACAGGGTTTACAATGTCGGTGCGTTAGGCCTCGAACACCTTCATCGTACTAAGCTACTAGGATTAGCTGCATTAAGTAAATCATTAAATTTTGCGTTAGATTGTCCTTATTTTCTAGTTACATATCACCCTGTGACTCTTGCAGCCGAATCACCAAAGTCCTCTTTTGAGGCATTATTGGATGCACTTGATGAATTTAAAAAATACAAAATCATTATAACTTATCCAAATTCAGACGATGGTGGGCGGCAAATAATTCCAATCCTTGAGCAATATGCGAAGAATCAGGCGGGTAGAGTTTTTGCTATACCCTCCTTAGGGCAACTTCGCTATCTTTCTGCATTGAAGCATAGCACTATGGTAATTGGGAACTCTTCAAGTGGAATCATTGAAGCACCATCATTTGGTGTCCCAACTATAAATATTGGCTCTCGTCAAAATGGTAGATTGGCTGCTGACTCTGTCTTTAACTGCCTTCCAAATAAGAATGCTATTGTTGAGGCTGTAAAAGCAGCCTGCCAGATGAAAGTTAAACTTAATTCTGTAAAAATTGATAATCCTTATGGGGAAGGTGATTCGAGCAAAAAAATTATTAATGCAGTTAAAACACTCGATTTTAATCCCATGAAAAAATTTCACGACTTAGGATAACATTATGACTCTTATCATTGCTGAGGCCGGTGTAAATCACAATGGCCAGCGTGACCTGGCTTTTCGTTTGGTCGATGCGGCACACGACGCCGGAGCTGATATAGTAAAGTTTCAAACCTTCAAATCGCAAAGTCTCGTTACATCTAGTGCAGTTCAGGCTGAATATCAAGTTGCTAATACTAATAAAACCGAATCGCAGCTAGCCATGTTAAGTCGATTAGAGTTATCTTATGAAGTTCATAAGGAACTAATTGACTATTGCAACCAGTTAGGAATTGAGTTTTTATCTACTGCATTTGATGAAGAAAGCTTAAACTTTTTGGTGAATGACTTAAACTTGAAAACGTTGAAAATACCCTCAGGAGAGATAACGAACGCTCCATTCGTATTATCGCATGCATTGACAGGCTGCAATATTATGTTGTCAACAGGAATGGCTACATTATCCGAAATTGAAGATGCTCTGGGTGTGCTTGCATTTGGATTTACTTCTGATGGTGAGGTGGAACCGTCACGCTCAGAATTTCAGAAAGCATATTCATCGGATGCTGGGCAGCGCGCACTTAAAGAAAAGGTACGTATATTACATTGCACTACTGAATATCCTGCACCAATGAATGAAATAAATCTGAGAGCTATGGATTCTATGGCTTTAGCCTTTGGCTTACCGACAGGTTATTCAGATCATAGTCAAGGTATCACTATTCCAGTTGCCGCTGTTGCAAGAGGGGCTGTTATAATAGAAAAACATTTCACTCTCGATAAAAATATGGAAGGGCCTGATCATAAAGCATCTCTTGAACCAAACGAGCTTGCAGAAATGGTTAAAGCAATTAGAAATGTTGAATTAGCTTTAGGTGATGGAGTTAAAAGACCTACGGCTTCAGAGCAAAAGAATAAATCGATAGCACGTCGAAGCATTGTTGCTGCAAAAGATATCAGTTCGGGTTCTAATTTTAGTAGCGATAATATTGCTATCAAACGTCCCGGTGATGGTATTTCACCGTATGAATATTGGAGTATGCAAGGGAAAACAGCAAAAAAAGATTATTGTGAAGGTGATAGAATCAGCAATGACTAAAACGATTGCTTTATTTGGTGGTGGAGGCCATGCCTCTGTTATTGCTGATATGTTACTCAAGCTTGGGTATAAAATAGAAGTTATAGTTGATAAACATTTATCTCTAAATCGAGAGGTATTTAATGGTATATCCGTTATTTCTGATGATGTTTTTATTAGCAAATACTCACCCGAGGCAATAAAGGTAGTAAATGGCTTAGGCTTTGTGCCTGGGTCTCATATCAGAAAAGCGATATTTGAGAAATTAAAAACTATTGGGTTTGTATTTGAAACAGTTGTATCTAAAGATGCTATAGTTTCTTCGTACTCAGAATTAGGCGAAGGTGTACAGGTTTTACCTGGTGCAATAATTCAACCTGGCGTAAGACTTGGTGAAAATACAATTATCAATACAGGCGTTATCATTGAGCATGACTCAATTGTTGGTAATAACTGCCATATTTCACCTGGTGGGGTGCTGTGCGGTGGTGTTACTTGTGGTGATAATGTTTTTGTAGGCGCGAATGCGACTGTTATTCAAAACATCACTATCGGAGATGAAAGCATTATCGGTTCTGCAGCACTTGTCCGGAAAAATATTCTACCTAAGTCAACCTTTTACTAAATATAATGATTGCTCGCTAGTCAGGGGGATACGATGAAAAAAAAATGGCAAAAAGTTCTTATATCACCAAATGAAAGTATTCGTAGTGCACTCAAAATAATCAATGACGAAGCCTTACGTATAGCCCTTGTTATCGATGCTGAAGGCCGGTTGCTTGGAGTACTTACCGATGGTGATATACGGCGTGGTATAATAAATAATATTGATCTTGACGAAAATGTCAGCTGCGTGATGAATAAATCACCCATTACAGCAACCGTTGAAACATCAAAATCCCAGTTAGTCCAATTAATGTCAAATCGATCTATACTAGCAATACCAATTATTGATTCTCTGACTAGGAAAGTAGTTGGTTTGGAAACTTATGAAACAAGTATTGAGAAGCCTAGCTACCAAAATCCTATTTTTATAATGGCGGGCGGGTTTGGGACCAGGCTAAAACCCTTGACTGATAATTGCCCAAAACCAATGCTTAAGGTTGGGGATAAACCTATTTTGGAAACACTTTTAACTCAGTTTATTTCCTCTGGGTTTGAGAATATATATATTTCAACACATTATATGCCAGATTATATTTCAGACTATTTTGGCGACGGTTCTAAATGGGGTGTTAATATAACCTATGTTTATGAGGCTGAGCCTTTAGGGACTGGCGGTGCCCTTGGGCTTTTACCGAATGATATTGGTAATTTACCATTGATCATGATTAATGGTGACGTACTTACGACGCTTAATGTTGAGAAGCTTTTGCAATTTCATATTGAATCAAAATCAATTGCGACTATGTGTGTGCGGGAATATGAGTATCAAATCCCATATGGAGTTGTTCGTGGCAAAGGGAATGTCATTACGGACATGGTTGAAAAGCCAATTCAAAAATTTTTTGTGAATGCAGGCATTTATGTTGTTAATCCAGAAATATATAAAAATGTTGGAGCAAATACTAAAATTGACATGCCAACTTTATTAGAGCAACAAATAAAAATGGATAAACAAGTAACAATGTTCCCAATCCATGAATACTGGTTGGATATTGGTCGCATGGATGATTTTAATAAAGCTCAACAAGATATCCAGGGGTTGTACTTATAATGAAGAAAATAGCGATAATTCCTGCCAGAGGCGGTAGTAAAAGACTTCCAGGTAAGAATATTAAAAAAATTTGTGGGAGACCTCTGATTGAATGGACGATAGAAGCAGCCTTAAAATCTAAGCTATTCGATAGGATTATAGTTAGCACGGATTCTGATGAGATCCGTGAAATTTCTATACGCGCCGGAGCAGAGGTTCCTTACCTTCGTTCGCCTGAACTCGCATCTGATACGGCAACTACCAATGATGTTGTTACAGATATAGTAAATTGGTTAGAGGGAACTGGTGTCGTAGTTTCTACTATTATGATATTACAACCTACTTCACCTCTGCGAACCGAGACTGACATCATTAATGCATTTGACTTGATGGTAGAAAAAAAAGCAAAGGCGATAGTCTCAGTATGCGAGATCGAGCATCCTATTCAATATTGTAACGTTTTGGAAGATGATTTATCGATGGATAATTTTATTCCAGAAGCCAGTATTAAACGGACACAAGATCTTCCTACATATTATAGATTAAATGGCTCAATCTATTTATTTAATAGGGATTATGTCACAAACATAAATGCTATTTATAGTAAAGGGACCTTTGCTTATATAATGAACAGGTTTAATTCTATTGATATTGATGAGGAAATAGATTTTGAATTGGCTGAAATACTACTGTCTAAAAGAATTAATTAAAACAGGTATCCTATGTCTTTTCTAAAGAAATCATCAATATATTTGATTTCAAACATATTAAATGCATCTATACCTTTTGTTCTTTTACCAATATTAACCCGATATCTTACGACATCCGAATATGGAAAAATCGCTATTTTCCAAACAATTATTACAGGATTAGTGTCAGTTATTGCATTTAATACTCTAGGCGCAACTGCACGGGTTTTTTTCGATAAAAAAGATAAAGATTATTTAAGGAATTACAACGGTGCTTGTTTTTATCTTTTGATTCTAAGTCTAGCAATCATTATTCCTTTAACTTTAATGTTTTCATCACACTTGGAATATTTTACTGGGATAAATAAAAGCTGGATTCTCGCTGCTATATTCATAAGTGGTATAAATTTCATTGTCCAATTTCGCCTTAACCAATGGCAAGTTACTGAGAAAGCGATATCATTTGGAATGTTGCAAATCGGACAAAGCCTTCTTCTTTTTATTTTCACATTGACTTTCGTTGTGGTTCTTGGACGTCATGCCGAGGGACGAATTGAAGCTCAAATATATACCATGATTATTATTTTAGGCATTGTTATTTATCTCATTCAAAAAGATAAATTATTAAGCTTTAAGAAAATACATAAAGATATGTTTCTGGATGCGTTAAGTTTTAGCGTTCCTCTAATACCTCATGTTTTTGGCATGTATCTTATTAGTTCAGTCGACCGTTTTTTTATAAATGCTAAAATGGGTTCTGATCAGGCTGGTATATACATGGTAGCAATGCAATTAAGTATGGGAATGGTGATCGTTTTCGATGCAGTTAATAAAGCATTTATGCCATGGCTTTTCAAGGAATTGAGTAATAGTGCGTTTATTGAGAGGAAGCATATCGTTAGTAAAACGTATTATTATTTTATTCTATTAGTATGTATTGGTGTGTTATCTTTCTTCATTTCACCTTATATTTTAACCTTGGTTGCAGGCGAAAAATATGAAACAGGAAAATCAGTTATAGGCTGGTTGTGCATAGGGCAGGTTTGTCTTGGCATGTATTTAATGGTAACTAATTATCTGTTTTACGCCAAAAAAACAGGACAACTATCAGTTTTAACGATAGCCTGCGGAATATTTAATGTCATTCTTCTTATGTTATTGATTACTCCATTTGGTATAAAAGGCGTCGCGATTTCATTTGCTATTTCGATGTTTCTACGTTTTTTAGGTACCTGGATTCTTGCTTATAAAACAAAACTTGTACCGTGGGCTTTAGGGAATGTTAGATGATAAATAGTCGAGAATTGCAATTACCAATAATTTGTGTTGTTAATAATATACATGGTCTTTTCATATATTATCTTATAAGACCAGAAGATTTTAAAAAGACAACTTTTATTGTTTCCGATGGCATTTCACAAGATATCCAAAAAAAGCTGCCTTCTTTAGTGTTATTTCCTTCATTCAATAATCATCCTAAATTAATAAGCCTTTTGCTAAGGGCAGTTTATTATCGTTATAAAAATATTTGCCTTCATTTTAAAATGAAAAAAAGTAAAGTGTATGGGCATGATCATCTATATTTTTCGCAGCTTTACATTAAGCGCAGTCTTAGTTTTGTCTTAATTGAAGATGGATTGGCTAATTATGCATCTATAAAGCAAAATCGAAAATCTTTATTCAGGAAATATCTATTCGGTTCAAGTGGTCCTTTCTTTGGATGGGGCGATGATACAAATGAGGTTATTCTCTCTGGTATTGTTAATATACCAGAAGAAATCAGCAGCAAAGTAACGCAGATCGATATTACTAAAACTTGGAATAACCTCTCATCTATTCAGAAAAACTATTTTCTAGATCTTTTTTCTAATGAGCCTTACGTACCACTTTCAAAAGTTGTTATTTTTACCCAACCATTTTCAGAAGATGGAATGATGCCCGAGACAGAAAAAATCGCGATTTATAAAGTTCTTTATGAGCATTATTGCAGCATCTATGATAAAAATGAAATTTGCATAAAATCCCACCCGCGAGAAAATACGGATTATTCTCGATATTTTGACTGTACTTTTATTCAATCAAAAATCCCTGGTCAGATCATGATATTAATGGATCAGCCTGAGGTATTAGCAACAATTTATTCGAGCGTGGGTTTTGTAAAAGGTAATGCCCAGACCCATGTATGGGGAACGTCTTTTAACGAATCTCTTTTGAAGAAAGCTGGTTACTTCGAAGGAAACTATAATGGATTTGAATGAAATGAGAAAGATTGTTGTAATTCATCCTTTAGATGACAGTTATGGCGCAACGAAGATTTTATCTTATGTGATATCTATTTTATCAAATTATTTTTTGATTGAAGTCTGGTTTAAAAATGATAAAAAGTGTCTTGAAGAATTTATTTCAAAACAATCAAGCAAAATTGAGAATATAAAATATAATAAAGTCGATACTATTCCAGTTGTACATAGTAAAATTTTCACCGCGAAAGGTATATCTTCTCTTGTTAAAGATTTCATAAAATTTATTTTTTATTTGTTCAAAAATAAAAATAATTATGATTTTTTTTACATTAACACCTATGCTGCAGGTTTGGTTTCTTTTTGTTGTAAATTATTTCTTGTTAAAAATATAGTCCATTGCCATGAAAATCAAAAACAAAAATTCTCAGGTAAGGCATTGGCTTTTCTAATAAAGAAGAGTGCGAATCAAATTTTTTGCGTATCCAATGTAGTTAAAGATTATGTAACGAATGGAGACGAGAGTATATGTGCTACCGTAATAAAAAATGGTGTTCCAGATATTTTTGAAGCTTCCATTTCCCAAAAGAAGATCGATCTTTCCAACCCGAAATTCCTTATAGTAGGTAGAATAATGCCTGAAAAGGGATATTGGTTTTTAGCTGATGCTGTAAAGACACTCACAAATAATGATAACCTAAGTATCTTAATTGATGCATACGGAGATGCACCACCTAATCGACCTTCATTGCTCGACGATTTTCGACATTATCTTAAAGAAAATAATATAGAGAATAATGTTCGATTACTTGGTTTCAGTGACTGTGCTGATCGTCAAATGTTCAACTATGACGTGGTTCTGGTTCCATCTGTTATGAGTGATCCTTTTCCAACTACAGTGTTGGAGGCAATGCGAGCAAAATGTGTAATAATTACAACTTCACATGGTGGAGCTGCAGAGATAGTTAGCAATAATAATAATGGGATACTCATTAATAAAGATGATAGTGACGCTTTCGCCGAAGTGTTAAAAAATATCTGCCAACAAAAAGTAGATACTGAGCTTTTAGCTTCCCGAGCCAGAGAGTTTTATGCTACCAACCTAACTAAAGATATTTTCGAAAAGAACATTCTTAATCATATTCAAAATTTTATAAAAGATCATATCGATGAAAAGCATATTTAAAGCAGTATTCATATTATTGACTGCAATTTATCTCTTTTCAATGACATTCGATGGTGTGCTAATTCGACAAATGGTAACAGTCCTTTTTTTAGCATCTTCTCTAATGTTATTCATCTTTAACAGGACTTATTTCTCCCAAAACGTCATTTTTGGGCTTGCAATTATTTTGATTATATTTTCTATTTCAGCTTTATTATCACCAAACGATGACTGGAAACTGAAGATCTACTTTATATTCTCTGGGTTGGCGTTTTTATCTTTTTCATATGCATTGTATATTTTGGATTATAAGCGTTATTTTTTTCACTTTCTTCTTTTAGCGTGTGCACTGATTATAATACGCCTTTTAATTGTTCATGATGAAAATCTAATTTTCTTTGAGGCTAGCAGAAATATTGTAGCCACCTTTATAATTTTTCCCGTTGCCTGTAGTTTTTTGTTTACTCTACGAAATAGAAACTTACTCCCCGTCGCAATTGTTACGTTATTAATGTGCTTTTTATTAAAGGGAAGAACAGCTTTATTAATTTCCGCAGTGATATTGTTTGTTGCGCTGTATAAGACCTTTGGCTTGAAAGGAATGCTGATTGTAGTTTTGATTTGCTCACCTTTTATAATGTTTGTTGATTTCAGTTCTCTGAATGAAAGAATTGCCGATAATACAAATTTTTCCGAAGGGTTAAAAACCACAAGAAGTGTTATATATGATGAGTATTTTTCTAATTTCGGTCTGACTGATCTTGTCCTGGGTCGATCATTTAATGGGATGGAGATAATTAATATTTTAAATAATAACCCACATAATTCTTTTGTCTTAATACACTCATTATTTGGGTTGCTACCGGTATTAATTCTTTTAATTCTATTTATAGTCGTGACGTTTAAAACGTTTTTACGCTATGGCTTTATATGCTCTTTATTGTTCGCAATAATACCTATTAAAGCAATGACGGACAGTGTTTTATTTTTTAATTTGTTAGATGTTTTTTATATGTTCCCTATTATGCTGTTAATGAATGGAAAGCGATCAATTAATTCAATTGATTCGAATAATGAAGGTTATAAATGAAAAAAATATCTATAATTGGTATTGTTGGTATTCCTGCTTCCTATGGTGGATTTGAGTCGCTTGTTGAAAACCTGACAAGGTTTTCTAGTGAAGATATTAACTACGAAGTCTTTTGTTCATCAAAACAACTTTCGACACGTTTAGAACACCACAATGGCGCTAAATTAAAGTATCTACCATTAAAAGCGAATGGAATTCAAAGTATTGCATATGATATGGTTTCAATAATGCAAACTCTGAAAACCAAGCCAGATGTGATACTTGTGCTCGGCGTTTCTGGCGCTGTTATTTTCCCTTTTTTTAAACTCTTTAGCCGCAGTAAGGTTATTACAAATATTGATGGTTTGGAGTGGAGGAGAGAAAAATGGGGTCGGTTCGCACGTTTATTTTTGAAATTTTCTGAATATATAGCCATTAAATTTTCTGATGTAATTATTACTGATAATCAAGCTTTGTCGGATTATGTTTATAGCAAATATAAGCTGCAAAGTGAAGTTATTGCATATGGCGGTGATCACGCAGTAAATGTTGGTGGAATTTTAACCTCCAGTGGAGTTGATACATTCCTCCAGGATGATGAAGAGTTTTTTCTCAGCATCTGCCGGATAGAACCAGAGAATAATATACACCTTATTCTTGATTCGTTTACGAAAAGTCAAAAGAAAATTAAATTCATTGGTAATTGGAATTCTAGCGAATATGGGCGTGAGCTCGTAAAGAAATTTAGCCACTTTTCCAACATTGAGCTAATCAATCCAATTTATGATATAAATCTTCTCTATCAAATTCGAATGGCTTGTGCTGGCTATCTTCACGGGCATTCCGCTGGAGGTACTAATCCTTCCCTGGTTGAAGCAATGCACTTTGGCAAACCTATATATGCATATGATTGCAGCTTCAACCGTTTCACAACGGAAGGACAAGCTTTCTATTTTACTAACAGCGATAACCTTGTACAACTTTTGAATGATCAAAAGCTTAATATTTCAGAGAATGCAGCTGCAATGCAGGAAATTGCAGAACGCAGGTATACCTGGAAGATTATCTCCAAGCAGTATGAAAGCTTGTATTAAGATGTTCAGTGTTTCATAACGCATTGATAAAAATAAAAATTATTTAAAGAGCATCTTCCACTACCTTTCTCCTCATATCCTGAGTTAACATCATAGATACATTAAAGCCACGTATTTTTCGTGGTGACCACACCTGACAGGAGTATGTAATGTCCAAACAACAGATCGGCGTTGTCGGTATGGCAGTGATGGGGCGCAACCTGGCGCTCAACATCGAAAGCCGTGGTTATACCGTCTCCGTTTTCAACCGTTCCCGTGAAAAAACCGAAGAAGTGATTGCCGAGAACCCTGGCAAGAAGCTGGTTCCCTTCTATACGGTGCAGGAGTTTGTTGAATCCCTGGAAACGCCGCGTCGTATCCTGTTAATGGTGAAAGCTGGCGCGGGTACTGATGCTGCTATCGACTCCCTGAAGCCTTATCTGGATAAAGGCGACATCATCATTGATGGCGGTAATACCTTCTTCCACGACACCATTCGTCGTAATCGTGAGCTTTCTGCGGAAGGTTTCAACTTCATCGGTACCGGCGTATCTGGCGGTGAAGAGGGCGCCCTGAAAGGCCCATCTATCATGCCTGGCGGTCAGAAAGAAGCGTATGAGCTGGTCGCGCCTATCCTGACTAAAATTGCCGCTGTTGCAGAAGATGGCGAACCGTGCGTGACCTATATTGGTCCAGACGGTGCGGGTCACTATGTGAAAATGGTTCACAACGGTATCGAATACGGCGACATGCAGCTGATTGCTGAAGCCTACTCGTTGCTGAAAGGCGGCCTGAATCTGTCTAACGAAGAGCTGGCGCAGACTTTCAATGAGTGGAACACCGGCGAGCTGAACAGCTACCTGATCGACATCACCAAAGACATCTTCACTAAGAAAGACGAAGAGGGGAAATACCTGGTAGATGTGATTCTGGACGAAGCGGCGAACAAAGGTACCGGTAAATGGACCAGCCAGAGCTCTCTAGATCTTGGTGAGCCACTGTCTCTGATTACTGAGTCCGTGTTTGCACGTTATATCTCTTCTCTGAAAGAGCAGCGCGTTGCAGCGTCTAAAGTGCTGTCTGGCCCACAGGCTAAACCTGCCGCTGACAAAGTTGAGTTCATCGAGAAAGTTCGTCGTGCTCTGTACTTGGGCAAAATCGTCTCTTACGCACAGGGCTTCTCTCAGCTGCGTGCTGCATCTGACGAGAACAACTGGGATCTGAACTACGGTGAGATCGCCAAGATCTTCCGCGCCGGTTGCATCATCCGCGCCCAGTTCCTGCAGAAAATCACCGATGCTTACGCGGAAAACGCAGGCATTGCTAACCTGCTGCTGGCACCGTACTTCAAGAAAATTGCTGACGACTACCAGCAAGCACTGCGTGATGTTGTTGCATACGCGGTCCAGAACGGTATTCCGGTTCCGACTTTCTCAGCAGCAGTTGCGTATTACGACAGCTACCGTGCGGCGGTGTTGCCTGCGAATCTGATCCAGGCGCAGCGTGACTACTTCGGTGCACACACGTATAAGCGTACTGACAAAGAAGGTGTGTTCCACACCGAATGGCTGGATTAATCTGATTTAACTCAGTCTGATAGCAAGGCCCGGTTATCGTTACCGGGCTTTTTTATTGTTCCTTTCCCCGTGTCTCCTCGCTTTGTGCAACACAATCCTGTTATCACAGAATAATTCACTCTTTTATCTCGATCCGGCAGTAAGGGCTTTGCCTTGACAGTGCATAAACATAAGAGGTAAAAACCTCAACAGTTGTTTACTGCGGTGGCGTTGCTGATGCCTCCTGACACTCATACTTGAAGAAGTAGAACGAATGAAAATTACAATCTCCGGAACAGGCTATGTCGGTCTATCTAACGGTATTCTGATTGCGCAGAACCATGAAGTGGTGGCGCTGGACATCGTGCAGGCCAAAGTGGATATGCTCAACCAGAAGATCTCTCCGATTGTTGATAAAGAGATCCAGGACTATTTGTCCAAAAAGCCTCTGAATTTCCGCGCTACAACTGATAAAGAAGACGCATACCGCGGTGCAGATTATGTGATTATCGCCACTCCAACGGATTATGATCCTAAGACCAACTACTTCAATACCTCCAGCGTAGAAGCGGTGATTAAAGATGTGGTGGCATTGAATCCTGAAGCCGTGATGATCATCAAATCGACTATCCCTGTCGGGTTCACCCAGTCAATTAAAGAGAAACTGGGTATCGATAACGTGATCTTCTCTCCAGAATTCCTGCGTGAAGGCAAGGCTCTTTACGACAACCTGTATCCATCGCGTATTGTTATTGGTGAGCGTTCCGCACGTGCTGAGCGTTTTGCGGCGCTGTTACAGGAGGGGGCGATCAAGAAAGATATTGATGTACTGTTCACCGACACCACGGAAGCTGAGGCTATCAAGCTTTTCGCCAATACCTATCTGGCGATGCGTGTGGCCTTCTTCAACGAGCTGGACAGCTACGCGGAAAGCCTTGGCCTGAATACCAAACAGATCATTGAAGGTGTCTGCCTGGACCCGCGCATTGGCAACCACTATAACAATCCGTCATTCGGTTACGGCGGTTACTGCCTGCCAAAAGATACTAAACAGCTGCTCGCAAACTACCAGACGGTGCCAAACAACCTGATTTCCGCGATTGTGGAAGCAAACCGTACGCGTAAAGATTTCATCTCTGACTCCATTCTGGCGCGTCAGCCGAAAGTGGTGGGGGTGTATCGTCTGATCATGAAGAGCGGGTCAGATAACTTCCGCGCATCCTCCATCCAGGGGATCATGAAGCGTATTAAGGCGAAAGGCGTGCAAGTGATTATTTATGAACCGGCGATGAAAGAAGACGAGTTCTTCCATTCACGGGTCATTCGCGATCTGGACGCTTTCAAGAAAGATGCCGATGTAATTATTTCAAACCGTATGGCAGAAGAGCTGGCGGACGTGGCGGATAAAGTCTATACCCGCGATCTGTTCGGAAGTGATTAATCTTTGTTGCTAAGCACATCAAGAAAATGCCCGGCACTGCCGGGCATTGTTGTTTTTAAGCCTTGTAGAAGTCACGGTACCAGTCGACGAAATTTTTCACGCCTTCTTTAACCGACGTCTGAGGTTTGAAGCCAATCACCTCGTACAGCGCTTTGGTATCCGCACTGGTCTCCAGTACATCACCCGGCTGAATCGGCATCATATTCTTAACTGCTTCAATGCCTAACGCTTCTTCCAGCGCTGTAATGTAATCCATCAGTTCAACAGGCGAGCTATTACCGATGTTGTAGACGCGATAGGGGGCGGAGCTGGTTGCTGGCGTGCCTGCTTCAACGGTCCAGCTTTCATCCGCCTGTGGAATAACATCCTGCAGGCGAATAATGGCTTCGGCAATGTCGTCAATGTAGGTGAAATCACGCTTCATCTTGCCGTAGTTGTACACATCAATGCTTTTGCCTTCGAGCATCGCTTTGGTGAACTTAAACAGCGCCATATCCGGACGGCCCCACGGCCCGTACACCGTAAAGAAGCGCAGGCCGGTGGTGGGCAAGCTATAGAGATGCGAATAGGTATGCGACATCAGCTCGTTGGCTTTTTTGGTCGCAGCGTAAAGTGATACCGGATGGTCTACCGAATCATCGGTCGAGAAGGGCATTTTACGGTTAAGGCCATAAACCGAACTCGAGGAGGCGTACAGCAGGTGCTGAACCTTATTATGGCGACAACCTTCCAGTACGTTCAGATGGCCGGTCAGGTTGGCATCAGCATACGCATGCGGGTTTTCCAGCGAGTAACGCACACCTGCCTGAGCGGCCAGATGGATGACGCGGTCAAACTTCTCGTCGGCAAACAGGGCTGCCATGCCTTCGCGGTCGGCCAGATCGAGTTTGTGAAAGCTGAAATTCCCGGATGTCAGCAGATCCAGACGCGCCTGCTTCAGGTTGACATCGTAGTAGCCGTTGAGATTGTCGATACCGACAACCTGATGCCCTGCGTCTAAAAGACGCTTACTGATGTGTGAGCCGATAAAACCCGCTGCACCAGTGACCAGAAATTTCATATCCATCCTCTTTAGAATCAAAAACTGCTATCTGTTAAGCGTAAAACCTATGACGCACATCATACCTCTAAGCGTGGAGTAAGCAAAACTTCACCAGTCGGCAGATTCTCAACGGATTCTTATAGAAAAATTATCAGTACGAGATAGACTAGTTAGAAAATTTTATTACGCTAATTTCACCGTTAAGGATTGTATGTCTCAGAACAGCAATAACGAGGTCAGCAGTCGGCATGACCCGGAACAGATTGATTTATTAGATTTAATCATACAGCTTTGGCGTGGGAAGTGGATCATTGCTGCATTTGTAGCCATAGCGATAGTGCTTGCCGGCATTTATATAACCATTGCAAAAGAGAAATGGACCTCTAGCGCGATAATTACCCAGCCGGATGCCGCTCAGCTTGCCACCTACACTAACGCTCTGAATATTCTGTATGGATCAGCTGCACCCTCTATGCTTGATACTCAAGTCCGTGTTGTCGGGCGCTTCAACTCCGCGTTTTCCGCGTTAGCACAGGCCCTTGAAAATCAGGAAGCCCCTGAAAAGTTGACCATTGAGGCAGCAGTAAAAGGGCAGTCGCTGCCCTTAACCGTAAGCTATGTCGGCGAAACTGCTGAAGCTGCACAAAAACAATTGGCACAATACATTCAGCAAATTGACGAGCAGACGGCGAAAGAACTGGATGTTGACCTTAAAGATAACATCAAACAGCAAATCATTACGTTGAATGACTCTCTGCAGAACCAGGAAAAAGTCTCGCAAGAACAGAAAGATCTGCGTATTAAACAGATTACAGAGGCATTGAAGTTCGCGCAGGCCGCGAAAATCACGACACCTCAAATCCAGCAGACGCAGGATGTCACACAGGACACAATGTTCCTGTTGGGCAGTGAAGCGCTGAACTCAATGATTGAACACGAGTCTACGCGTCCTCTGGTCTTCTCTGGTGCTTATTATCAGACCAAGCAAAATTTGTTGGATATTCAGAATCTTAATGTCGATCCGGCTAGCATTCATGCCTACCGCTATGTCATGAAGCCTAACCTGCCTATCCGTCGCGATAGTCCGAAGAAAGGTATCACGCTGATTCTGGCTGTTCTGCTGGGCGGCATTATCGGTTCTGGCGTTGTGTTAGGGCGCAATGCGCTGCGCAACTACAAACCAAAAGCTTGATAACCAGACAAAAAAAGACCGGGACTCCCCGGTCTTTTTTATTTATGCCGTTTTCGCAAATTCTCAATCACCGCCGTTAAATCGAGATCCTGATCCTGGAGCAACACCAGCAGGTGATACATTAAATCAGACGCCTCGTTGGTCAGCTCATCGCGATCGTTTACGGTTGCAGCCAGTGCCGTTTCCACGCCTTCTTCCCCCACCTTCTGCGCGATACGCTTGGTTCCGCTCGCGTAAAGTTTTGCCGTATACGAGCTTTCCGGATCGGCAGTTTTACGCGCGGCGAGTAGTTGTTCGAGCTGATACAGGAACAGCCACTGGTGGCTGGCATCGCCAAAACAGCTGCTGGTGCCCAGATGGCAGGTTGGCCCGATAGGGTTTGCGAGTACCAGCAGGGTGTCGTTATCGCAGTCAGGGGTAATGCTCACCACATTGAGGAAATGACCGGACGATTCGCCTTTGGTCCACAGACGCTGTTTAGTGCGCGAGAAAAAGGTGGCTTTCCCGCTCTCAAGCGTCGTGCTCAGCGCATCCTGGTTCATATAGCCCAGCATCAGGACTTCGCCTGACACGGCGTGCTGCACAACCACCGGCAATAATCCGTCCGTTTTTTCCCAGTCCAGCTGAGCCCGTTGTTGTTCAGTTAACATACCCTAATCTCCACGCCCTGGTTAATCAGGAACGTTTTTAACTCGCCAATATTGATAATCTGCTTATGGAACACCGATGCCGCAAGCGCGCCGTCGACATCCGCATCGCGGAAGGCTTCCAGAAAGTGTTCCATCGTTCCAGCACCACCAGAGGCAATCATCGGCACGCGGCACACGGCACGCACTTTTTTGAGTTGCTCCAGGTCATAGCCATTACGCACGCCATCCTGGTTCATCATGTTCAGTACGATTTCACCTGCGCCGCGTTTTTGCACTTCCTGCACCCAGTCCAGCGTTTCCCATTGCGTCACGCGGGTGCGGTTTTCATCGCCCGTATATTGATTTACGTGATACTTGCCGGTTGCCGCGTCGTACCAGGTATCAATCCCCACCACGATACACTGTACGCCAAAGCGATCCGCCAGACGGGTAATCAGCTCCGGATCTGCCAGGGCAGGGGAGTTGATGGAAATTTTATCTGCGCCGAAGGAGAGGATCTGCGCAGCGTCTTCCGCCGATTTAATTCCGCCCGCCACGCAAAACGGAATATCGATCACTTCCGCTACGCGCTCGACCCAGCTTTTGTCGACCACACGGCCATCGCTGGAGGCGGTGATATCGTAAAAGACCAGTTCGTCTGCGCCTTCGTCAGCATAGCGTTTTGCGAGGGGGACGATGTCGCCGATGATTTCGTGATTGCGGAATTGCACGCCTTTCACCACCTGGCCATCGCGCACGTCCAGACACGGGATTATCCGTTTTGCCAGCATTGAATCGCCTCCGTCACAGTAAACTTCTCTTCCAGTAAAGCGCGTCCCACGATGACGCCGCGCACGCCGGTGCCGCGCAGAGCGGCGATATCTGCTAAATCACCAATACCGCCCGATGACTGGAAAGCCACCTGCGGATAGCGGGCGCACACTTCCTGATACAGCGAGACGTTAGAGCCAGCCAGCGTCCCGTCGCGGGAGATATCCGTGCAAAGGACATGTTTCAGCCCTACGGGGAGATAAATTTCAACCAGCTCTTCCAGCGTCACGCCGGAATTTTCCTGCCAGCCGCTGACCGCTACCTGCTTGTTACCCTGCTCATCAATGCGCACATCCAGCGCCAGCACCAGCGCGTCGGGGCCAAAGCGGCGGAACCAGCCTTTAACCTGCTCCGGGTTTTTGACTGCCGTCGAGCCGACCACCACCCGCGCCACACCGGCTTCGAGCAGGGCGGCAACATCCTCTTCAGAACGCACACCACCGCCCACCTGCACCGGAACGTTAACGCCCGCGACCAGGGTTTTCAGCAGTGGGATCTGGCGTTTCGCCGGATCTTTCGCGCCCGTGAGATCGACCAGGTGCAGCACTTCTGCGCCCTGCGCCGCATAATCCTGCAAACGCGGCAGGGGATCGTTGCCGTAGTCGCGCTGCTGGCCGTAATCGCCCTGATGGAGACGGACAACGGTGCCGTCAATTAAATCTAATGCGGGAATAATCATCACATCTCCAGGAAGTTTTTCAGCAACTGCGCACCCGCAGCACCCGAACGTTCCGGGTGGAACTGCACGCCAAAGAAATTATCTTTGTTGACCGCTGCCGTGAATGGCTCGCCGTAATTGCACTGGGCGATGGTGTACGGGTTCAGCGGCATGGCGTAGCTGTGCACAAAGTAGAAATAGGCCCCGTCTTCGATACCGCGAAACAGCCGGTCACCCGCTTTCGGATAAACGCGGTTCCAGCCCATGTGCGGCAGGGGGAGGCCAAAGTCGGTCATCTTTGGCACATCTTCTTCGATGATACCCAGCAGGTCCACGCCATTGCTCTCTTCGCTGCGACGCCCCAGGATCTGCATCCCCAGGCAAATGCCCAGCACCGGCTGGGTGCAGGCTTTAATCAGCTCGACCAGTTCACGCTCGTGGATCTGATCCATCGCCGCCTGCGCGGTTCCGACGCCCGGTAAGAAGAGTTTGTCGGCGCGCAGCACCACGTCCGGATCGCGGCTGACCATCGGATCATAGCCGTGGCGCGCGATGGCCGATTTCACCGAGTTGAGATTCGCACAACCGGTATCCAGAATAACCACGTTCATCACAACACCCCTTTCGATGAAGGCAGCGTATCGCCCTCCACGCGGATCGCCTGGCGTAGCGTGCGGCCAAAGACTTTAAACAGGCTCTCGACGCGGTGGTGATCGTTTTTGCCTTTGGTTTTCAGGTGCAGCGTCACGCCCATGGTGTAGGAGAGCGAGCGGAAGAAGTGCTCAACCATCTCGGTGCTCAGATCCCCGACGCGCTGATAGGTAAAGTCGGCTTTATATTCCAGGTGCGGACGGCCGGAGATATCCAGCGCGCAGCGGGCCAGACATTCGTCCATCGGCAGTACAAAACCAAAACGGTTAATGCCGCGCTTATCGCCGAGCGCCAGCTTCAGGGCTTCGCCCAATGCCAGGCCGGTATCTTCAACGGTGTGGTGATCGTCGATGTACAGATCGCCCTTCACGTTGATCTCCATGCGAAATCCGCCATGGGTCGAAATCTGATCTAGCATGTGATCGAAGAAACCGACGCCGGTGTGAATTTTGCTGCCGCCTTCGCGGTCCAGCCACACTTTTACGTCAATCTGCGTCTCTTTCGTGTTGCGCTCGACGTGGGAGTAACGGTCACGCTTGGTGAGCTGCTCGCCAATCGTCGCCCAGTCCAGCTCATTGCGATTAAAACGCAGCCCCTGAATGCCCATGTTCTCGGCAAGTTGGATATCGGTTGCGCGATCGCCAATCACATAGCTGTTCGCTTTATCCAGCACGCCATCGGCAAGATAGCGCTCAACCAGCTTCACTTTCGGTTTGCGGCAGTCGCAATTATCCGCTGGCAGGTGCGGGCAGATCAGCACGTCATCGAAGGTAATACCTTGCGAAGTGAGGATCTGCATCATCAGGTTGTGCGGGCCATCGAAATCGGCCTGCGGGAAGCTGTCGGTGCCCAGTCCGTCCTGGTTGGTGATCATCACCAGCTTATAGCCCGCTTTCTGCAGCTTAAGCAGAACCGGGATCACGTCAGCTTCAAAAGCCAGTTTGTCGAATCGATCGACCTGATAATCACTTGGTGGCTCAGCAATAATAGTGCCGTCGCGATCGATAAAAAGGGTCTTCTGGCTCATACTTTCTCCGCTTTCAGGGCGTCAATCACGCGCTGACTCTCTTCCCGGGTGCCCACGGTAATGCGCAGACAGCCGCTCAGGGAAGGTTGTTTGTTTTGGTCTCGTAAGATAATGCCCTGATCCCACAAAGATTTAAATATGGCGCTGGAAGCAGTGAAGCGCACCAGGATGTAATTGGTTTCCGAGTCAAAAACCTGCTCCACGCAGGGCAGCGTTTTCAGTGCAGAGACGAGATACTGACGCTCCACCAGAATCTGCGCTACACGCTCACGCATGGCGTTGATGCCCTGGGGGGCCAGTGCCTGCGCGGCGATATCCGCGACCGGCGTTGACAGCGGGTAAGGGGCGATCACTTTCATCAGCAGATCGATGACCTCTTTATTGGCCAGCGTAAATCCGCAGCGCAGGCCGGCCAGTGCGAAGGCTTTCGAGAGCGTACGCAGCACCACCAGATTTGGATACTCTTCCAGCCAGCCCGCCAGCGTCGCCTGAGGGCAAAATTCGATATAGGCCTCATCGGCAACAACCAGCGCTTTGCCGCGCGTCATCTCAAGCAGGGTGCGGATATCCTGCGGATTAATGAGTTGGCCGGTTGGGTTATTCGGGCTGCAGACGAAAATCACTTTCACGCCGTCAAGGTTCTCGGCGATGGTCGGGAGATCAAGCTGCCAGTCATCCAGCGCCAGCACGTTGCGACACGCCACGCCAAACGTTTCGGCGCTAACGCTGTACATGCCGTAAGTCGGCTGGCAATAGAGCACCGCGTCTTTGCCCGGCTCGCAGAAGGCGCGAATCAGCAGTTCGATACCCTCATCGGCCCCACGGCTGACCAGCACCTGCTCCGGCTTCACGCCTGCGTACTGGGAGTAATTCTCAATTACCGCCTTTGGCTGGCACTCCGGATAACGGTTCAGCGTCTGCTGGGAAAGTTCGAACGCGACTGCCATTGGGAATTCATTGGCATTCAGCCAGACATCACCATTTCCCCCCAGGCGACGAGCAGATTGATAGGGTGTCAGTCGACGAACGTTTTCGCGGGCTAATTCTTCAATGCTCATGCTTGCTCCTTCAGGGCGGCAACGCGCAGCGTCACGGCGTTTTTGTGGGCGGTCAGGCGCTCGGCGGCGGCCAGCGTTTCAATCGTGGAGGCGAGGGCGGCAAAACCTTCGCGGGACAACTCCTGCACGGTCATGCGTTTCTGGAAATCAGCCAGCCCCAGGCTTGAACAGGTTGCGGTGTAGCCGTAGGTTGGCAACACGTGGTTGGTCCCAGAGGCGTAATCGCCTGCGGATTCAGGCGACCAGTCACCGAGGAACACGGAACCGGCGCTGGTGATGCCATCGACCAGAGAACGGGCGTCGCGGGTTTGAATGATCAGGTGCTCCGGGCCGTACTGGTTAGAGATGGCGATGCACTGCTCGAGCGAATTCGCCACGATCAGGCGGCTGGCAGAGAGCGCCTGACGTGCCGTGTCGGCTCGCGGCAGCTCTGCCAGTTGGCGCTCAACCGCTTCGCCCACGCGCTGCGCCATGTCAGCGTCTGGCGTCAGCAAAATCACCTGGGAATCGGGACCGTGTTCGGCCTGAGAGAGCAGGTCAGAGGCCACAAAGTCCGGCGTCGCGCCGCTGTCGGCAATCACCAGCACTTCCGACGGGCCTGCAGGCATGTCAATCGCCGCGCCATCCAGACGCTGGCTAACCTGGCGTTTGGCTTCAGTGACGTAGGCATTACCCGGCCCAAAAATCTTATCGACTTTCGGCACGGATTCGGTGCCAAACGCGAGGGCGGAGATGGCCTGCGCCCCGCCTACTTTAAAGACGTCCTGCACGCCACACAGTTTTGCCGCGTAGAGGATCTCATCGGCAATCGGCGGCGGCGAGCAGAGCACCACTTTCTGACAACCGGCGATACGCGCCGGCGTGGCGAGCATCAAGACGGTGGAAAACAGCGGGGCGGAGCCACCGGGAATGTAGAGTCCGACGGAGGCCACGGGGCGCGTCACCTGCTGGCAGCGCACGCCGGGCAGGGTTTCGACGTCCACCACCTGCAGTTTCTGCGCGGTGTGGAAGGTGTCGATGTTTTTGACCGCCACGGCCATCGCCTGCTTGATGTCATCGCCAAGACGGTTGCAGGCGTCATCAATTTCTTGCGCCGTTACTTTCAGCGCACCGACGTCAGTTTTGTCAAACCTGGCGCTGTATTCGCGCAGTGCGTCGTCGCCGCGGGCTTTCACGTTATCCAGGATTTCCGCCACGGTGCGGGTAATGCTGTCCGAAGCCGAAATGGCCGGGCGCGTCAGCAGTTCACGCTGTTGTTCAGTGCTGCAGGTATTCCAGTCGATGATTGTATTAAAGCTCATATCACTTTCCTTTTGCCGGATGCGCGAACGCTGACCGGGCACTGTTCGCGGAATTATTCCATCATCTTCTCAATCGGCAGCACCAGAATGGAGCTGGCACCCAGGGCTTTCAGTTTTTCCATGGTTTCCCAGAATAGGGTTTCGCTGCTGACCATATGCATCGCTACGCGCTGCTGATCGCCCGCCAGCGGCAGAATGGTTGGGCGTTCCGCGCCTGGCAGCAGAGCAATCACTTCATCCAGACGTTCGGTTGGCGCATGCATCATGATGTATTTCGATTCGCGAGCCTGAATAACACCCTGAATACGGGTCAGCAGACGGTCAATCAGCTGCTGCTTGGCATCCGGCATGTCTCCATCGCGCTGAATCAGGCAGGCTTTCGAGCGGTAAATCACTTCTACTTCGCGCAGGCCGTTGGCTTCAAGGGTCGCGCCGGTAGAGACCAGGTCGCAAATGGCGTCCGCCAGTCCGGCGCGTGGGGCCACTTCGACGGAACCGTTTAACAGACAGGATTTAAACTGCACGCCTTTCTGATCGAGGTAGCGTTTCAGCAGGTGAGGGTAAGAGGTGGCAATGCGCTTGCCGTTCAGCCCAGCCGGGCCGTCCCAGGCCTCATCCACTGCGGTGGCGAGGGAGAGACGGCAACCGCCAAAGTCCAGACGACGCAGGGTGAAATAGCGCGGGTCTTCGCCCTGCGCGCGGCGGGTCAGCAGCTCTTCTTCCAGCACGTTTTCGCCGATGATGCCAAGATCAACCACGCCGTCCATCACCAGGCCCGGAATATCGTCATCGCGAACGCGCAGGATATCGATCGGCATATTTTCAGCGAGGGCAATCAGGCGCTGCGTGTGCAGGTTAATTTTGATCCCGCAGCGGGAGAGTAATTCGCGTGAATCGTCGCTCAGGCGGCCTGATTTTTGAATAGCTATGCGTAAACGTGAGTTATCTAACATTCTGTTGTCCTTATTACCCTGTCTGGATACGGTCCAAAAAAAAGCCCCCGGAAGATGATCTTCCGGGGGCTCTCTCTTGCGTTCTCGCACCACTGGAAGATCTGAATGTCTTCCAGCACACATCGCCTGAAAGACTAGTCAGGATGATGGTGATGATGGTGGTTTTTAAAAGGAACGCGTGTCATATAAATTCTCTGTGAATGCTTATGCATCTGATGTCTTTTAACCTAAACCACATTCACGGTGTAAAGCAAGGGCTTTTTTTAATCATTAATTCATTTCATATTGATGCTATGAATTGTCAGTTCCTCAGCGCTGGCGTAGCCTTAAGTCAGACGCGTGCAAGCCAGGAGAAAACGCATGAAAAAGGTCGCAATTGTCGGTTTAGGATGGTTAGGCATGCCGCTGGCGATGTCGTTAACGGCGCGAGGCTGGCAGGTGACCGGCAGCAAAACCACGGTGGACGGCGTTGAGGCCGCGCGAATGTGCGGCATTGAGGGCGTCGAGTTACGCCTGGAACCGGAGCTGGTGTGCGATACGGACGATCTCGACAGCTTGATGAATGTGGATGCGCTGGTGATCACGCTGCCCGCACGCCGCAGCGGGCCGGGCGAGGAGTTTTACCGTCAGGCCGTGCAGGAGATTGTCGACAGCGCCCTGGCGCATCACATTCCGCGCATTATTTTCACCAGTTCGACGTCGGTGTACGGCGATGTGGAAGGCACGGTGAAAGAGAGTACCGAGCGCAAGCCCGTCACCGCCAGCGGGCGCGTGCTGAAAGAGCTGGAAGACTGGCTGCACAATTTACCGGGTACCCAGGTGGACATTTTACGCCTCGCCGGTTTAGTCGGGCCAGAACGTCATCCGGGGCGCTTCTTTGCCGGGAAAACGGCACCGAATGGGCAACATGGCGTCAATCTTGTTCATCTTGAAGACGTGATCGGCGCAATTACGCTCCTGTTACAGGCCCCGAAGGGCGGTCACATCTATAATATATGTGCGCCCTCTCATCCGGCGCGAAGTCAGTTTTATCCCGTGATGGCCCGACAGCTTGGGCTTGAGCCGCCGCAATTTCGCGACGCATCTGGGGAAGGGCAAGGCAAAGTGATTGATGGCAATCGTATTTGTCGTGAACTGGGATTTGAGTATCAATATCCCGATCCGCTGGTGATGCCAATGGAATAACCCTGCCAGCGGGTTTGATCGCACACCGTTTTGGGGGCGACATGAAACCGCTGCTGGATGTTCTTATTATCCTCGATGCACTCGAAAAAGAGGGGAGCTTTGCTGCCGCGTCAGCGAAGCTCTTCAAAACTCCCTCGGCGTTAAGCTACACCGTCCACAAGCTCGAAAGTGACCTCAATATTCAGCTGCTCGATCGCAGCGGTCACCGCGCGCGTTTCACCCGAACAGGGCAGATGCTGCTCGAGAAGGGGCGCGAGGTGCTTCACACAGTGCGCGAGCTGGAAAAGCAGGCGATCAAACTGCATCAGGGCTGGGAAAATGAGCTTATCATCGGCGTGGATGATACGTTTCCCTTCTCATTACTCTCTCCGCTGATCGAAGCGTTTTATCAGCGTCACAGCGTCACCCGACTCAAATTTATCAACGGCGTGCTGGGCGGCTCCTGGGAGGCACTCACTCAGGGGAGGGCGGATATCATCGTCGGTGCCCTGCGCGATCCACCCCAGTCGAGCGATTTTGGGTTTGCGCGTATCGGTACCCTTGAACAGGTTTTCGTGGTCGCCCCGCATCATCCTCTTGCGCAAGAGCCGGAGCCGATTCCGCGACGCGTCATTAAAGGCTGTCGCGCTATCGTCGTCGGCGACAGCTCGCTGCCCGAGTGCGCCGCCTCTTCGCAACTGCTCGACGATCAGGAAGCGATCACCGTTTTCGACTTTAAAACCAAGCTGGAGCTGCAAATCAGCGGCCTGGGCTGCGGGTATTTACCGCGTTATCTCGCCCAGCGATTCATTGAAAGTGGAGCGCTGGTTGAGAAGCAAGTGCTGGCGCAAACCAACAGCGAATCGGTGTGGGTGGGGTGGAATGAACAGACGGCTGGGCTTGCCAGCGCATGGTGGCGGGATGAGATTTTAGCAAATAGTGCTATCGCTGCCGTTTACACTTTACCTGAGGGCGGAATATCAACCGCTTAGTAAAAAGAAAATCGCGAAGGGGTTCTGAATCTATTGCCTTTTATGCCAAAGATGGGGCAAAATGCGCCGCTGCAAAAAAATGAGATTAACCGACGATATAAAAGGCGTCGGTTATTTTTTTTGCATGTAACAAACGCCATTTAAAAACAAAGAGGCCGGGCTTCGTACCGGATAGATACTTACTAAAATCCGACAGTTGTTGTCGCTGAGGAATCCAGAAAATGGGGCAATCTTTTGCTTACGTGGCGGTTTTCACCGTAAAGGAGAATAACCATGTCGCATAACGCTACTCCAAAAACCTCTCGCGTGGAATTACGTAAAACACTTACGTTGATTCCGGTTGTCATGATGGGCCTCGCCTATATGCAGCCGATGACGCTGTTCGATACGTTTGGTATCGTTTCAGGCCTCACTGACGGTCACGTTGCAACGGCTTACGCCTTTGCGCTGGTCGCTATTCTCTTTACTGCGTTGAGCTACGGCAAACTGGTTCGCCGTTTCCCGTCCGCTGGCTCTGCGTACACCTATGCTCAGAAATCCATTAGCCCGGCTGTTGGCTTTATGGTGGGCTGGTCATCTCTGCTGGACTACCTGTTCATGCCGATGATCAACATTCTGCTGGCAAAAATTTACTTTGAAGCGCTGGTGCCTTCCGTACCGTCGTGGATCTTCGTTGTCGCGCTGGTGGCCTTTATGACCATCTCTAACCTGCGCAGCATCAAGACCGTGGCTAACTTCAATACCCTGATTGTTATTCTGCAGATGGGTATCGTGGCCGTTATCGTCGGCATGATCATCTACGGTGTGGCACACGGTGAAGGCGCAGGTACGCTGACCAGCACCCGTCCGTTCTGGTCTGAAGGTGCACACGTGGTGCCGATGATTACTGGCGCGACAATTCTGTGCTTCTCGTTCCTCGGCTTTGACGGCATCTCTTCTCTGTCTGAAGAGACCAAAGACGCAGAGCGTGTCATTCCGCGCGCAATTCTGCTGACTGCGCTGCTGGGCGGCATGGTGTTTATCGGTGCCTCTTACTTCCTGCAGCTGTACTTCCCGGATATCTCTCGCTTTAAAGATCCGGATGCGTCTCAGCCTGAAATCATGCTGTACGTTGCGGGTAAAACCTTCCAGTGGGGCGTGCTGATCTTCTCAAGCGTCACCGTACTGGCCTCCGGCATGGCCGCTCATGCAGGCGTTTCTCGTCTGATGTACGTGATGGGTCGCGACGGCGTGTTCCCGACTCGCTTCTTCGGCTACATTCATCCGAAATGGCGTACCCCGGCATGGAACGTGCTGCTGGTAGGCGCTATCGCGCTGCTGGCGATTAAATTTGATCTGGTAACCGCAACGGCGCTGATTAACTTCGGTGCGCTGGTGGCCTTTACCTTTGTTAACCTCTCCGTGATCTCTCAGTTCTGGATCCGTGAGAAGCGCAACAAAACGCTGAAAGACCACTTCAACTACCTGTTCCTGCCGATGTGTGGCGCGATGACGGTGGGGGCGCTGTGGATTAACCTGGAAGAAAGCTCAATGATTCTGGGCCTGATCTGGGGTGGGATCGGTCTGGTGTACCTGGCTTGCGTGACCAAAAGCTTCCGCAACCCGGTTCCACAGTACGAAGATATCGCCTGATCCTGAGCGATGACGAAAAAAAACCGGAGCACATGTCTCCGGTTTTTTTATGCCTGAAACCCTCAGACAATCTCTTGCGCGTACTGGTACAGCGCTTTAAGCAGCGCCTGTTTCTCAGCGTTCCCTTCATACTGCGTATACAGCATTTCCAGCTCATCGGCGTACTGCTGCAAAAACTCCGGCGTAAAGACGTTACGACGGTGCTGCAACCAGCGCTCCTGCTCGGCTTCATCGAGGGTGCCAGGGAAGTTACGTGCCCGGTAGTTAAACATCAGCTTCTCGATACGCTTATCGGCAAAGGTGATATCCAGCGCCGGTAAATTTTGCGGATCTGTCTGCAAGACGATATTCATGGCAGCGCGGTCGGCATCGCTGAAAAAACCGTTATAGAGCTGCGCATCGACGTTATCCGACGGCACAAAAGGCTCGGCTTCGGCAAAGATCGCCACGACTTTTTCACGCACCTGCGGGTTGTCGCGCAGCACTTTCAGGTTATCGAGGCAACGCTGGCGGTTTACACCCAGCCTGTCGGCATCTTCCGGGCGCAGCGTATTCGCCTGCGCCAGCACTGGGCATTTGTTGATATGCACCAGCTTAACCGGAACGGCGGCGTTATCGCCCAGCTCACTCTTCGGCGTATATAAACGCTCGCGTAGGGCGTCGCTGTCCAGTTCAAGCAGGGGGGAAATATCGCCCGCCAGATCGACCATAATCACCGCATTGCGATTATCAGGGTGCCACGCCAGCGGCGCGACCCAACTGGTATTTCCACGCCATGCGCCGAACATGCCGGAGATATGCACCAGCGGTTTCATCTGCGGGACGTCAATCAGGGTCATCAGTTTCTGTTTGCTGCGATGGCTGAGCAAATAGTCGAACAGTTTAGGCTGCGCGGTTTTCACCAGCTTCGCCATGGCGATGGTGGCGTACACATCGGCCATTGCATCGTGCGCATTGCTGTGCTCAATGCCGTTGGCGCGGGTCAGATGCTCAAGACGGAAGCTGGGTAACCCGTCGTCATTCTCAGGCCAGTTGATCCCCTCAGGGCGCAAAGCGTAGCAGGCGCGCATCACGTCCAGCAGGTCCCAGCGCGAATTGCGGTTCTGCCAGCTCCAGGCGTACGGGTCGTAGAAATTGCGGTAGAGGATATTGCGCGTAACTTCATCATCGAAACGGATGTTGTTATAGCCCACCACGCAGGTATTCGGCACGGTAAACAGGTCATGAACGCGACGGGCAAACTCGGCTTCGTTCACGCCTTTCTCACGCGCTTCCTGTGGCGTAATGCCGGTCACCATCACGGCGCCGGGCTGGGGCAGATAGTCGTCGGCAGGCTTACAGTAAAAAACGTCCGGCTCGCCAATGATATTGAAATCAGCGTCGGTGCGGATCGCCGCGAACTGCGAAGGCCTGTCCAGCGACGGGCTGGTGCCAAAGGTTTCGTAATCGTGAAAGAGAAATGTGGGAAGCGCGGCGGAATCAGACACCAGTATTACCATCCTGTTAAAAAGTGACACTGCTATGGTAAACGATCGGCGACGACACGCCGAATAAAAAGCGTTTCTCAGCGCCAGAATTGCGCGCGGCCTTCCGCTAAATCTCTGCGTTACGTCACATTTTTTTGCAATTTAAACAGGTAATGGAGCGAGAACTTCCGTAAAAAGGGCAACGATTTTAAATGACCTGAGGAAATTTCGTTGAAACGCCGTCTGTTTATTGCTGTTTCTTTACTCGCTTCGAGTATTACGTCTGCCCTGGCTGCCGATCCCATGGACTACTCGCCGCAGCCGCCGGCCATTCAGGCAGGCTCCTGGGTGCTGATGGATTACACTACTGGTCAAATTTTAACAGCGGGCAACGAGCACCAACAGCGCAATCCGGCCAGCCTTACCAAGCTAATGACGGGCTATGTGGTCGACCGCGCGATCGACAGCCATCGTATTACGCCCGATGACATCGTGACCGTCGGGCGCGACGCATGGGCGAAAGGCAATCCGGTGTTCGACGGATCGTCGCTGATGTTCCTGAAAGCGGGGGATCGCGTCACCGTTCGCGACCTGAGCCGTGGCCTGATTGTGGATTCCGGTAACGACGCCTGTGTCGCGTTAGCCGACCACGTCGCAGGCGGCCAGCCGCAGTTCGTCAACATGATGAACGACTACGTGCAAAAGCTGAACCTGCGTGATACGCACTTTGAAACCGTGCACGGCCTGGACGCTCCGGGCCAGCACAGTTCGGCTTACGATCTGGCGGTGCTGTCGCGGGCGATTATTCACGGCGAGCCGGATTTCTACCACATGTACAGTGAAAAGAGCCTCACCTGGAACGGGATCACCCAGCAAAACCGTAACGGGCTGCTGTGGGATAAAACCATGAATGTCGACGGGCTGAAGACCGGGCACACTTCCGGAGCGGGCTTTAACCTGATTGCGTCGGCGGTGGACGGTCAGCGTCGCCTGATTGCCGTGGTGATGGGGGCAGACAGCCCGAAAGGGCGCGAAGATCAGGCCCGCAAGCTGCTCCACTGGGGCCAGCAAAACTTCGATACCGTGCAGATTCTGCGCAGTGGAAAACAGGTCGGCACGGAGCGCATCTGGTACGGCGATAAAGAGCAGATTTCCCTCGGGACGGATCAGGATTTCTGGCTGGCGCTGCCAAAATCAGAAGTGGCGAACATCAAAGCCAAATATGTACTCGATAAAAAAGAGCTGGAGGCGCCTATCGCCGCGCATCAGCGCGTGGGTGAAATTGAGCTGTATGACCGCGATAAAGTCGTTGCACACTGGCCGCTGGTGACGCTGGAGAAGGTCAACAAGGGCGGTCTTTTCTCACGTCTGAGCGACTATCTGCACCACAAAGCCTGACGGCCAAAAGAGCAGACTGGCACTCCTGCGAGTCTGCTCACATAATAAACATCTCGCATTTGCCGGACATAACGAATCTGCTTTATAGTGTATAAATATACAGTAATAAACGGAGGCAGTATGGACTACAGCATCAAGCAGCAACCGAAACGTAAAATCGCTGGTTTTCATATGGTTGGCCCGTGGGAGCAAACGGTCAAACAGGGTTTTGAACAGCTGGCGATGTGGGTCGATGGCAACCACATCCAGCCTCTCGAATGGGTTGCGGTCTATTATGACAATCCCGATGAAGTCCCCGCGGAAAAACTGCGCTGCGATACGGCGGTGACGGTCCCGGAAGATTTTCAGATCCCCGCGAACAGTGAAGGGGTGATCCTCACTGAAATCGCCGCAGGCGACTATGCTGTCGCCGTTGCGCGTGTCGAAAACCATGATTTTGCCACGCCGTGGTATAGCTTCTTCAACAGTCTTCTTGAAGATCACCATTACCAGATCGCTCCCAAACCGTGCTTTGAGCGCTACCTGAACGATGGCAATGTCGATGGTTACTGGGATATCGAAATGTACGTCGCGGTGCAAAATAAAGTGGGTTGAGCAGCAATCCTGTTATTTGTGTGGTTTTTCTGTCGGACGTGATGCGTCCGGCAGAAAACACAGTACAATTGTGATTTGCCGTGTAGCTGGAGAGCGGGTGTGCGTCCCGACAAATCATTAACTCCTTTTGAAATCCGTTTATACCGACACTATCGCGTTGTGCATGGTTGTCGTATCGCGCTGGCGTTTATTCTCACTTTCCTGCTGGTGAGACTGCTGCACATCCCTGAAGGTACCTGGCCGTTAATCACGCTGGTGGTGATCATGGGGCCAATCTCTTTTTGGGGAAACGTGGTTCCGCGCGCCTTTGAGCGTATTGGCGGCACCATTTTTGGCTCCGCGCTTGGGTTGATTGCGTTAAAGCTGGAGCTGATTTCACTTCCCGTGATGTTGCTGTGGTGCGCAGGGGCGATGTTCCTGTGCGGCTGGCTGGCGCTCGGTAAAAAGCCCTATCAGGCGCTGCTGATTGGCATCACCCTTTCGGTGGTCGTTGGCGCCCCGGCGGGGGATATGGCCACTGCGCTCTGGCGAAGCGGCGACGTCATTCTGGGATCGCTTCTGGCGATGCTGTTCACTGGCATCTGGCCGCAGCGTGCATTCCTGCACTGGCGTATTCAGATGGCGAACTACGTGACCGCCGTCAACCGTGTCTATCAGGCGGGTTTTTCCCCGAATCTGGTGGAACGCCCGCGCCTCGAAAAGCATCTGCAAAAAATTCTCAACGATATCGTCAAAATGCGCGGGATTATTGCCCCCGCCAGCAAAGAGACGCATATTCAAAAGTCTATCTTTGAGGCGATTCAGACGGTCAGTCGTAATCTGGTGTGCATGCTCGAATTGCAGATCAATGCCCACTGGGCCTCGCGCGCCAGCCACTTTGTGCTGCTGAATGCCCATACGCTCAAGGAAACGCAGCAGATGACGCAGCAAACGCTGCTGACTATCGCTCACGCGCTGTATGAGGGTAACCCACAGCCGATTCTCGCCAACAGCGAGCGGTTGAATGAAATCACAGCTGAGTTAAGAGAGCTGATCAACGAACATCAGGGCGACGGCGTGGCGGAAACGCCTATCCACGGCTATGTATGGTTGAGCATGGAAATGGCGCGGCAGCTGGAGCTTTTGTCGCATCTTATCTGCCGGGCGCTGCGCAAATAAAAAGCAGCTATCTCCCGTTGTGACGCCTGCTGCTTCGATTCAGCAGCGATTGGGGTTATGATAGGATCAAACGATATAGTCATTGTCATTCGCAGCGGCTGTCAGTAAGGTTATCTGCACAGTGGTTGCTTAAACGAATCCGAATCTTACATTAGCAGGGGTATCAAAATGGAAACTACTAAGCCTTCGTTCCAGGATGTTCTGGAATTCGTCCGCCTGTTCCGCCGCAAAAACAAACTGCAGCGTGAAATCCAGGACGTTGAGAAGAAGATCCGTGACAACCAGAAACGCGTTCTGCTGCTTGATAACCTGAGCGACTACATCAAGCCAGGTATGAGCGTTGAAGCCATTCAGGGCATTATCGCCAGCATGAAAACCGACTACGAAGATCGCGTAGACGACTACATCATCAAAAATGCTGAGCTGTCCAAAGAGCGTCGTGACATCTCCAAGAAGCTGAAAGTGATTGGCGAAATCAAAAACGGCGAAGCGAAAAGCGAGTAACTGTCGCGAAGAGTGATACGGCCTCTCTGCGAAAGCAGGGGGGCTTTTTTTTAGGGGATTTTACAGATCCAGAAAAGCAAAAAGCCTGCTGTAAAAGCAGGCTTTTCAAATTTGGCTCCTCTGACTGGACTCGAACCAGTGACATACGGATTAACAGTCCGCCGTTCTACCGACTGAACTACAGAGGAATCGGTTAGGAGGCTTATCTTAGCGGCGAAAAAACTTTTGTCAAACCTGATCTTACACTCAATGGTTCAACTGCTGATTCTGTCGACAGTTTGTCGTCATTCTCTACAATTTTTTGTGGAAAATACTTTGCAGGATTAGCGTTTCTCCCTCATTATTTGAAATGGAGTTTCAACTTTCTCTCGTTAAGGTCCATTTTGAACGTCACTTCCGCTCTGCGCCATGCCGTCATGCGTACGCCCTGGTATGCCAAACGTAAAAGCTATCGTGTTCTGTTCTGGCGTGAAATCACCCCTCTTGCTGTGCCTATCTTTCTGGAAAATACCTGTGTCCTGCTGATGGGCGTGCTCAGCACGTTCCTCGTGAGCTGGCTGGGTAAAGAGGCGATGGCGGGTGTGGGCCTTGCGGACAGTTTTAACATGGTCGTGATGTCATTCTTTGCGGCCATCGATCTCGGTACCACGGTGGTGGTGGCCTTTAGTCTCGGTAAACTCGACCCGAAACGCGCGCGCGAGGCGGCGAGACAATCCCTGATGATCATGACCATCTTCTCGATCATCCTGGCGGCGGTGATCCACTATTTCGGTAAAGAAATTATCGATATCGTGGCGGGGGAGGCGACCAGTGAAGTGAAAGGCCTGGCGCTGACGTACCTCGAAATGACGGTGCTGAGCTATCCGGCGGCGGCCATTACGCTGATTGGCAGCGGCGCGCTTCGCGGTGCGGGCAACACCAAAATTCCGCTGCTCATTAACGGCGGGATGAACATCCTCAATATCATCATCAGCAGCATTTTAATTTACGGGCTTTTCTCCTGGGATGGCATGGGATTTGTCGGTGCCGGGCTGGGGCTGACTATCTCCCGCTACATCGGTGCAGCCGCGATTGTCGCGGTGCTGATGATTGGTCTTAATCCCGCGCTGCGTATTTCATTGAAAAGCTACTTCCGCCCGCTGAATTTCGCCATTATCTGGGAAGTGATGGGAATCGGTATTCCTGCCAGCATTGAGTCGGTGCTGTTTAACGGCGGGAAACTGCTGACCCAGATGTTTGTCGCCGGAATGGGCACCGATGTCATCGCTGGTAACTTCATCGCGTTTTCAATCGCCTCGCTGATTAACCTGCCGGGGAACGCCCTCGGTTCGGCTTCGACGATCATCACCGGTAAACGGCTCGGCAAAGGGCAAATTGCTCAGGCGGAGCGCCAGCTGCGCCACGTGTTCTGGCTGTCAACGATTGGCCTGACGATTATCGCGTGGGGAACCGCGCCGTTCGCAGGGCTGATGGCCTCGTTCTACACCCATGAGGATGACGTTAAAGAGGTGGTGAAAATCCTCATCTGGCTGAATGCGGCCTTTATGCCGATCTGGGCGGCCTCCTGGGTGCTTCCTGCGGGGCTGAAAGGGGCGCGTGATGCGCGCTTTGCGATGTGGGTGTCGATGCTGGGCATGTGGGGCTGTCGCGTGGTGGCGGGCTATGGACTCGGGATTATGCTCGGGATGGGCGTGGTGGGCGTCTGGCTGGGGATGTTCCTCGACTGGGCGGTGCGCGGCGCACTGTTCTACTGGCGAATGGTCAGCGGCCGCTGGCTATGGAAATATCCACGAATCAAGACCACGAATGCTGCTCCTGACGTGTCAGAACGGATGACAAATGTGCGAAGTGAGGAATAAAGCAGCAATCGAACGATTTTCTGCAATCTGTCTTTGACAACGAAAGGTGGCGTCGATAATATGCGCCCCGTTCACACGATTCCTCTGTAGTTCAGTCGGTAGAACGGCGGACTGTTAATCCGTATGTCACTGGTTCGAGTCCAGTCAGAGGAGCCAAATTTGAAAAGCCTGCTTTTACAGCAGGCTTTTTGCTTTTCTGCGTTCAGGGAAATTGCCCGATAGCGACTTCGCTTACCGGGCAACACGACGCGCTATCGGTTCACGCGAATCGGAGCCGTCGCTTCAAACAGCCACGGACGCGCATCGCTGTTCACCCGTGGCGATAACACATCCCGCACCTGCTGATGGTAATCATCCAGCCACTGCTTCTCTTGCTCGGTCAGCAGCGCGAGTTCCACCTGGCTCAAATCAATCGGGATCAGTGTCAGCGAGGCAAACTTGCAGAAGCCTGGCATGCTCTCCACGATCTCCACCTGATTCTCAATGCGAATACCGTGACTGTCGGCCTGATAATACCCTGGCTCGATAGTAATAATATTCCCGGCCACCAGCGGCCACGGATTCACTTTTTTGGCGATACGCTGCGGATTTTCATGGATTAGCAGCTGATGCCCCACGCCGTGGCCGGTACCGTGATCGTAATCCAGCCCCAGCTCCCACAGCGGACGGCGGGCGAACGCATCGAGCTGATGCCCCTGCGTGCCCGACGGGAATTGCAGTGAAATCAGGGATAAAAAGCCTTTCAACACGGCGGTATAGTGCAGGCGCTGTTGTGGGTCCAGCTTGCTATACGCGAGCGTACGGGTCGCATCGGTGGTGCCGTTCTGATACTGACCACCCGAATCATTGAGGTAGAAATGCCCGCTGGTGATCGCTTTGTTTGATGCTGCGCTGGAGTGGTAGTGACACATCGCGGCGTTACTGGCGGAGGCCGAAATCGTCTCGAAGCTCTGCTCGATAAAACCAGGCTGCTGCTCGCGGAAGACCAGCTGCTGCGCCTGCGCTTCCAGCTCGGTCAGCGGCTTGCCTGCGGCCTCGCGCTGAGGGATTTCGTGAGACAGCCAGGCGAGGAAATTCACCCAGGCGGCGCCATCCTGCTGGTGGCATTCGCGATAGCCTTCCAGCTCGACCGGATTTTTATTCGCCTTCATCAGCGTCACCGGATCGGCCTGCCAGAGGATCTCTCCCTGCGGCTCAATCGCGAAACGCAGCGCGACGGGCGCGGAATCCGCATCCAGCCACACGCGCTTGCCTTCACCCAGCTGCTTGCAGCGAGGCACAAAATCATCTTGCGGCGAGACGACAATCCCCTCCAGGGCAGAGGCGGGGAGATCGCGGATTTTGTCCCCATTAACGAACCATTCCACGTCTCCCGTGCGGCTCAACAACGCAAACGAGAGCGGCACCGGGCTGGTGGGGATGTCGCAGCCACGCACGTTCAACAGCCAGGCGATGTTATCCGGCATGGTTACTGCCAGATAATCCGCGCCGTTATCCTGTAGCAACTGCGCCACACGACCACGTTTTTCGGCGCTGCTTTCACCGCTGATTGCCACCGGCATTTCGCGAATCAAGCCTGCCGGAGCAGCAGGGCGGTCGGTCCAGAGCGTGTCGAAAGGCGATGTCTCAAGCGGGACAAATTCACAGGCGGTGGCGGCAAGCTGCTGATATTCGTTGTGAGTCATCAGCAGGGGATCAAAGGCGATGCGCACGCCTGCGCTCGCGTTGTTTTCCAGCCACTGGGCCAGCGGTTCGTTGTGCAGATGATGGATCGCAAAATCATCCATATTGACCTGCACACGGGCCTGCACCTGATAGCGGCCATCGACGAACAGCAGGGCGCGATCTTTAAGGACCAGCGCCAGCCCCGCAGAGCCGTCAAAGCCGGTCAGCCACGCCAGTTTTTCGAAATGTGGTGCGCAGTACTCGCTCTGCCACGCATCCGTGCGCGGCACGATCATGCCGTCGAGGCTGTTTTCCTGTAGCCACTGGCGAAGCGCCGTAAGGGGTGATGAGGTGTGCATGAGTAATCCTTGTTTTTAGCGGAACGGCGGCTCGTTAAAGGTACGCAGTTTGCGCGAATGCAGCTTGTCGCCTTCCGCACGCAGTAAATCAATCGCGCGAATGCCGATCTGCAGATGTTCGGAAATCGCCCCTTCATAGAAGCGGTTAGCCTGGCCCGGAAGTTTTATCTCACCGTGCAGCGGTTTATCGGAAACGCACAGCAGCGTGCCGTACGGAACGCGGAAACGATAGCCCTGAGCGGCAATGGTGGCGCTTTCCATGTCGATCGCCACCGCGCGGCTTAAGTTAAAGCGCAGGGAGGAGGCGGAGTAACGCAACTCCCAGTTACGGTCATCGGTCGTGACCACGGTGCCGGTGCGCAAGCGCTGTTTGACCTCTTCACCCGGCATTCCGCTCACCTGTTTGGTGGCGTCGTACAGGGCGCGCTGGACTTCGGCGATGCTGGGAATGGGGATATCAGGCGGCAGCACGGCGTCGAGAACATGATCGTCACGCAGATACGCGTGTGCCAGCACGTAGTCGCCAATCAGCTGGCTTTCACGCAGCCCACCGCAGTGGCCGATCATCAGCCACACGTCCGGGCGCAGCACCGCCAGATGGTCGCAAATGGTTTTAGCATTCGACGGGCCGACGCCGATGTTGATCAGGGTAATCCCCTGGCCGTCAGCGGTGATCAGGTGCCAGGCTGGCATCTGGTGCTTTTTCCACGCCAGATCGGAAATCGCCATTTCAGGCGCTTCGGTCTCGGCGGTGATCCAGATCCCACCCGCGCAGGAGAGCGCCACGTACGGGCTGTCCGGGTCGAGGATCTGGCTGCAGCCCCAGCGCACAAACTCATCTACATAGCGGGTGTAGTTGGTGAACAGCACAAAGGGCTGGAAATGTTCAACCGGGGTCCCGGTGTAGTGACGCAGGCGTGCCAGGGAGAAATCGACGCGTCGGGCATCGAAGTGCGACAGCGGAGAAAACTCCGCAGGATGGTAAATCCCGTCGGCGGTCTCATCGCCAATCTGCGACAGCTCGGTGGTCGGGAAATGGCGCGTCAGCCCGGCGCTCATGGAGCGGTCCAGCGTCAGCGCTGAGCCGTCGATGACGTACGGGTAAGGAATTTCATGCAGCGACGGTTCTACGGCGATATGGGCGCCGTAATCCTGATACAGCAGCGTCAGTTGCTCTTCCAGATAAGGGCGGAACAGGGAAGGGCGAGTAACGGTGGTGGAGTAGCATCCTGAATGGGTAAAGCGTGCGTAGGCGCGGGTTTTTGGCGTGGTGGTGGTGCCGCCGTCCCAGGTCACCGAAAGCGAGGGATAAACAAAAAGGCCATCGATTCTGGCCTTTTCATCAGGAAGCGTTCCGTTTTCAATATACTCGCTAATGGCGTTGCGCAGGGCGTTAACCGATTGATCGTACAACGCCTCCAGCTTTTCCAGAGCCTGAGCAGGTGTCAGGCTTAAGCCCTTATTATTCATGTCTGTCTCCTTGATCCACAGATGTGCGACGTCACTCGATAGTATGTCACCCACATGTGAAAAAAAAGTCAGGACATCATTCGTGAGACTCTTTCATCAGCAGCGCCGTCATCGCGGAGATCAGGCAGCCCGCCAGCAGATAGACCGCCACGCTCTGCCAGTTTCCGCCGGAGAAGGTCACGAGGGCGGCGGCGATAAAAGGCGTAAATCCGCCGCCCACCACGCTCGCCACCTGATAGCCGACGCCTGCACCGCTATAGCGATAGCTTGCGCCAAACATCTCGGTAAACATCGGCTGCTGCACGCACACCACCATGTCATGGGCAACATTGGCCAGCATAATGGCGAAGAACACAATCCAGAACATTGACTGAGCTTCCAGCGCCATAAAGAAGGGCCAGGCGCTGAGGCTGCCAATCAGCGCCCCGGTGATGTACACGCGGCGACGACCAAAGCGATCCGCCAGCCAGGCAAAACAGGGGATCGTCAGACAGCTGATTCCGCCGACCAGCAGACCAATATTCAGAAAAAGCTCACGCGGCAGGCCGAGGTTTTGTGTCGAATAATTGAGGGCAAAGGCGGTGACGATATACATCGTCAGCAGTTCGCACAGGCGCAGGGCGATAATTTTCATGAAGGCGCCGGGATGCTGCAGCAACGCTTCCATCACCGGCAGGCGTTTTTTCGCCACCGGCGGTTCGCTCTTCTGCTTTTCAAATTCGGCGGACTCTTCCATGCCGTTGCGGATCCACAGGGCGGCCAGCACCAGCACAATGCTGAACAGGAACGGAATGCGCCAGCCCCAGCTCAGGAACTGCTCGTCGGTGGTGAGCGAACTGATGAGTGACACCAGCCCTGTTGAGAGCAACAGGCCAACGCCATACCCCACCTGTACGCCGCTGCTGTAAAAGGCTTTCTTATGTTTCGGCGCGCTTTCGACGGACAACAGCGCCGCACCGCCCCATTCGCCGCCCACGGCAAAGCCCTGAATCGCGCGCAGGGTCACCAGCAACACCGGTGCCCACCAGCCGATGGTGTCGAAGGAGGGTAGAATGCCGATCAGCGCGGTGGCGATGCCCATCATCCAGACCGTGAGCATTAACATCCGTTTGCGGCCCAGCTTGTCACCGAAGTGACCGAAAATCACACCGCCTAACGGACGGAACAGGAAGCCGACGCCAAAGGTGGCAAACGCGGCGAGCGTGCCCATCGCCGGGCTGACCTGGGGAAAAAATTCGCGGTTAAACACCAGAGCGGCAGTGATGCCGTAGAGCAGAAAGTCATACCAGTCGACGACGGCACCGGCGAAGCTTCCAAGAGCAGCGCGTCGGGCGCGGTTAAGCGATGGTGTCTCCTCGTTGGGGCGTTCGGAGATGAGGGTGGAGTCCATTTTTTGTCCTGTCAGTACCAAATTTCTAATTATTAGTATGCTAAAAGGTTGCTCACATCGTCCCCGTCAGAGAGACGGGAACAATGAGACTACCCCGACAGGCAGCAGGCGAAAACAATTTTATCCCTCCTGGGCGGTAAAATTTCCAAAACGCGGCGAAGGAGTTTCCAGAAAGGGGTTACAGTAATACTTATCGCAGAACGATTTTGCTGAGGGAATGATGATGCACCCGATTCGGATTGTCTTACTCATTATGCTGATGTGGTTTGTGGCTCCCCTGTATGCTGAACCGGGCGTTTACGGGGAACAGCGCATTACCGGCTGGTGGAACAATCTTACCAGCGATGTCTCCCAGACGTGGAACGACCCGCAAAACTACGATCTCTATCTGCCCTTTTTGAGCTGGCATGCGCGCTTTATGTACGATAAAGAGAAAACCGATAAATACAATGAAACGCCGTGGGGCGGTGGGTTTGGCGTGTCCCGTTATAACGAAGAGGGGAACTGGAGTTCCCTCTACGCGATGATGTTTAAAGACTCTCATAACGAATGGCAGCCGATTATCGGCTACGGCTGGGAGAAGGGCTGGTATGTCGATAATGCGCGCGATTTTCGCCTCGGACTGGGCGTGACGGCGGGGATCACCGCCCGCCAGGACTTTGCCAACTATGTGCCGCTGCCGATTATTTTGCCGCTGTTCTCGGCCGGGTATAAACGGCTAAATGTGCAGTTCACCTATATTCCCGGTACCTATAACAACGGCAACGTGCTGTTTGCCTGGTTGCGCTACGGGTTTTAGGTACGAGGCGCAGCGCCACCTCGCATTAAAGGGTGATGATCTTTTTCACCACCGAGTTTGACAGGGCCAGCATCGAAATCAGTACCGAGGCGATGAACGTCAGCGCAATCAGCAGCAGTTTGGTGGTGAGCGACGTCACCGGGATCAGCGAGGTGAGCAGATGAAACACGGAGTAGTGAAGAATATACACCCCGGTCATCGTTTTGCTGACGGCGGCTAAAATGGCCTCTTTAAATTCGATATTTTTCCGAAAACGCACGCCGTTAGCGGCAATCACCAGCGCCACAATCAGGATATAAATCTGGGAGCCGGTCAGAATGAACGCGTTTCGATCCGCCTTGAACAGGGCGAAAAAGAAGTGCTGCTCATAAAACCAGGTGAACAGATAAATCACCGGAATGGCCGCAATGGCCGTTTTCACGACCTTACCCTTGCTGATCCAGGCGGAAATAACCGGGTCGAAAAAGATCTGGCCGGTGAGATAGAACAGCAGCCAGGTCCAGAGCCGGTACTGCGGGGCCAGCGAGAGCAAATGTTTGTCCGGGTAGAGTGCCGACAGCAAATCATAGCTATAGGCAAAGATTAGCAGGGCGAAGGTCACGCCAATCAACAGGTTGCGCCGCTGGCTTAGCCACTCGATCAGCGGATGGAAGGTGTAAATCACGATAAAGGTGAAAACAAACCACGGCTGAATTAAATACCCGCGCTGATACGGCTCCCACAAATAATAGACCGTCATCCAGAACAGAAAAACCATCACCACGGCTTTGATTTTATCGAGCTGCCAGCGCGAGCCGTGGCGCGACTGGGCATCCAGATATCCCGCCACCACAAAAAACAGCGGGGTGGCGATGGTCGAGATAAAGGTGAGAAAGCCAAGGATCCAGTGGTAATCGTAATCGTAGCGATCCCAGGTGTGGTACAGCGTGAAAAACGTCACCGCCGTCATGCATCCCAGCGTTTTAATGATGTTCAGCCCTGTGGGGTTCATTGGGGTCGTTCCCTCTCCGTGGGGTGGAAACAGGCATAAATAACCGGAAGGACCAGCAGGGTCAAGATGGTAGCAAAGCCCAGGCCGAACATAATCACCACCGCCATGCTCTGGAAGAAGACATCGCGCAGCAGCGGAGCGAGCCCCAGCACCGTGGTGAAGGCGGTGAGCAGGATAGGGCGCAAACGTGACGTAGCGGCATCAATAATCGCCTGGTACTGCGCTTTGTGCTCTTTCTGCTGCTCGATCTCTTCCACCAGCACGATGCCGTTACGAATGAGCATCCCGCTCAGACTCAGCAGCCCAATGAGCGCCATAAAGCCAAAGGGAATGCCGGTGAGTAAAAAGCCCGGCGTCACGCCAATCAGCGCCAGCGGCACTGTCAGCCAGATCGCCACCGCGTTTTTCACCGAGCTAAACATCAGAATGGTGATGATAAACATCACCAGGAAACCCAGCGGCAGCGTGGTGAAAATACCCTGCTGCGCCTCGCTGGAGTTTTCCGCGTCGCCGCCCCACTCGATGCTGTAGCCGTGCGGCAGCGGCAGGGCATCAATGTCAGGTTTTACCCGCGCCAGAATATCACCGGAGGTCTCCTGACTGAGCGGGTCGGGATCGGTCTGCACCGTCAGCACCCGGCTGCGGTCCCGGCGCAGGATCAGCGGGTCTTCCCACTCAAGGGCAAAGCCGCTCACCACGTTGCTCAGGGGAATATACTGCTGACGGTTTTGACTCCAGACCAGCACGTTGTTCAGATGGTTTGCATCCTGGCGCTCGCTTTCCGGCGGGCGCACGATGACCGGCAGCAGATCGGAGCCTTCCCGATACAGCCCGACGCGGCTGCCGGAGAAATTCATCTCCAGTGCGCTGTCGATATCCTGTTTATCCACCCCCAGCTCGCGCCCGGATGCCGCAACGTACTGCGGGCGAATCACTTTGCTGCGGTTTTGCCAGTCATTCCGCACGCTGTCGGTGGCCGGATCGCGGGCGAGAATCGCATCCACCTGGCTTGCGATCAGGCGCAGCCGGTCCGGGTCCGGCCCTTTGATGCGCACTTCGATGGCGCTGTCGCCGGACGGGCCAAACATCACCCGTTTGGTACTGGCGTTAATTTCGGGATAGTGCCGGGCAATATCGTCGTCGACGTGGCGCGTGAGGGCGGCGATATTTCTCTGATCGTCCATGCGCACCATGATCTGCGCGTAATTGCTGTACTGGCGCTGGCCGCTGTAGGTCAGAATAAAACGCATACTCCCCTGACCAATCGTTGAGACGGTGGTCACCACGCCGGGCTGGCCATTGATCGAATTTTCAATTTCGCTGGTGATCTTTTCGGTCTGGGCAATATCCGTGCCGTAGGGCAGCCACAGGTCGACAAAGAAAATGGGCGTATTCGACGACGGGAAGAAGTTTTGCCGGACTACGCCAAACCCCCAGATAGCGGCCGCCAGCAGGACCACCATCAGCGCCAGAGTGATGGCTTTGCGCTGTAACAGGGCGTTGAGCATATGCTGATACAGGCGGTAAAACCGCTGATTATAGGGATCGGCATCCGCAGGCGCGTCAGCGGTTTTCTGCCCTTTGAACAGCCACCACTTAATCATCACCGGCGTGATGGTGAGCGCCGAGAACCAGCTCAGCAGCAGGGAGATCAGCAGCACCTGGAACAGGGATTTACAGTATTCGCCTGTGGAATCCTGGGATAAGCCAATCGGCGCAAAGGCGAGAATGGCGATCACCGTCGCGCCCAGCAGGGGCAGGGCCGAGCGGCGAATGACGTAGTTAATCGCGGTCATCAGCGTGGAGCCGCGCTGGCGTGCAATCAGCACCCCTTCGACGATCACAATCGCATTATCGACCAGCATGCTCAGGGCAATAATCAGCGCGCCCAGGGAAATTCGCTGTAGCTCAATACCCCAGAGGTACATGATCAGCAACGTGCCCAGCACGTTCAGGGCCAGCGAGAGGGCGATAATGATGCCGCTGCGTAATCCCATAAAAATCAGCAGCACGCCGATCACAATCGCCAGCGCCATCAGAAAGTTAATGATAAAACCGTTCACCGAGTGGCCCACTTCGGCGGCCTGATCGTAAAACAGATCGATGTTGATGCCCGCCGGTTTTTCCGCTGACATCTGCTGCAGTTTGGCCTCCAGCGCGTGGCCCACGTCGATCACATTGACGCCCGGAATGAAGGAAACGCCCATGGTCACGGCCTGGCGGCCATTGGCATGGTAAATACTCGACGGTGAAACCGTCAGCCCGCGAGAAAGGCTGGCGATATCGCGCAGCCGCGTCGCGGCCCCGACGCCGGGCGGGGTGATAATCATGTCGCCGAGTTCGTCGAGATTTTCAAATTCGCCCGTCGGGTGCAGGCGAATGGATTCGCTGCCGGAGAGGATCTCCCCGGCGTTGGCGACGCTGTTTACCCGCCCCAGCAGGGTTGAAATCTGCCCGAGAGTGATCCCGCGCGCCGCCATTTTGGGGAGCGAAATGTCGACGTTAATCTGCTGCGGGACCGCACCGCCAATCGCCACTTTCCCGACGCCGGGGATGAGCACCAGCTCGCGGCGCAGCTGGTCGGCATACTGGGCCAGTTCAGGGTTGGTAAAATTGTCGCCAGAAAGGGCAAAGAAAAAACCAAACACATCGCCGAAGTCGTCATTGACGAACGGTGTCACCACGCCCGGTGGAAACTGGCGCGAGGCGTCGCCCACCCGGCGGCGCAGCTCATCCCAGATTTGCGGCAGTTCGTTGGAGTGGTAGCGCGAGGCGATATTCACGGTGATCTGCGACAGACCGTTTGACGAGATCGAACTAATGTTATCGAGGTAGGGCAGCTGTTGCAGGGCATTTTCCAGGGGAAGCGTGACCTCTTCTTCCACCTGCTGGGCCGAGGCGCCGGGATAGTGGGTAATGACAACCGCCGTTTTGATAGCAAACGTGGGATCTTCCAGGCGACCAATGTTCAGCAGCGCAAAAATACCGCCGACGCCCAGCAGCAGAACCGTCAGCCAGACGCGAATGGGGTTATCGATAAACTGGCGAGAGATATCCATTACAGACCCCGCTCGCGGGTCCAGATCCGCACCGGCTGTTGGGCGTGAAGTTCGCCGACGCCCGCAGCCACCACGCGCTCTCCGGCCTTCAGCCCCTCGTTAATGATAATCCCCTGAGCGGTAACTTGTCCGACCGCGACTTTGCGGTCTTCCAGCTGCAACGTATCACCCTCGCCTTTGACCACCCACACGTGCGGCTCGTTGCGCGGGCTGTTATCCGGATTGAACACCGCCTCCACCGGCACAACCAGCGCATTGCGCCCCGCGCCCGCCGGAAGATTCGCCAGATTGACCGTCACGGTGCCGCTAACGCCGCCGACAGCCGGGAAATCATCCGGGCGCGGCATGGTTAGAATCACCTGCCAGGTGAGGGTATTACTGTCACTGCTGCCCGTATGCTCTTTGTAGACCGCGCTGAATTCGCGCCCCGGCAGGGCGTTAATTTTCACCAGTGGGCGGTAATCAGCGTTACGGATATCCAGGGTTTTGAACAGGTTTTCGGGAATGCTAAACACCACATCGAGCAGATCCGTTCGGGTCAGGGTCACGATCGGCTGCCCGGCTGCAACCACCTGATGATTACGTACCTGAACGCTTGCCGCGGTGCCTGCAAAAGGGGCGGTGAGCGTCATCTGGCTTAGCTCTTCCTGGGCGATTTTTAGGGCGGCATTGGCGGAATCACGGGTAGCGCGCTGCACGTCCATCTCGGCTTTGGAGATCGCCTGGCGTCCGGCCAGCGTCTGAAAACGATCGAACTGACGCTGGGCAAGCGTGGCCGAGGTCTGGCGGTCTCTTACCCGCTGCTGGGTTTCGCGCGCATTGAGGCTCGCCAGCTGCTGGCCCTGTTTCACCGGGGTGCCCTGGCGGATATCGAGCGTTTCAATCTGTCCGCCGCGCTTAAAGGAGAGGTCGGTGGCATCGCCGGACTCAATTCTTGCCGGAAAGACGCGCTGTTGCGCCTGGCCGGCATCCATCACCGTGGCGACTTTCACCATTCTCGGCTGAGGCGGAACATCTGGCGCTTTTTGATCGCAGGCGATGATACCAAGAATAAGGGCCGGTATAAGCGAAACGTAACGATTCACACTATTCCCCTAATAAATAAAAACGCCATTTATTACGAATACTTACCTTGAACGGTTTTATTCGGCGAAGGCGGATACCATTAGATACGTAAAGAGTCCTACGGCGGCACTGGACACAATGGCCAGCACAATAAACAACGCGAGGCGAATCAGGCTATATCCAAACATCATTCCTCCCAGGATCTCAACGCCGGTGAGCCAGGGCGGCTCATGCAGCGTTAGTCGCGGATGTTTAAGCAAAGCATAGCCTGTGAAGCGGGAAAAGGTTAAACAGCGCCTAAAATTGGCAGGCAAATGAAATTGCTACCTTTGAATGAGATATGCGAAAGAACTCAACGTTAATTTATTATTTTTCATGAGATTAGTCAGTCGTCAGAAAATACCGAGTGTCCTGTGCTACGTTTAATAGCATCCCGTTCATTTCTTTGTACCCGGTTGTGGTGCTTATTCCCCTGTGTGTCATGACCCGTAGCGTTATTCATTACATATTCTATTGGTAATTAAAGGATGCTCACTATGTACAGAAATATTCTGGTCCCGGTCGATGTCTATGAAATCGGGCTGGCCGATAAGGCGCTGGCTCACGCACAGTTTCTCGCCGAGGCGGCTTCCGCTGATATCCACTTACTGCATGTGATTCCAAAATTCTCGCCGGAACTGACGCGCGGGTTTATTTCCGACGCGCGAAAGATGGATGACTATATGATTAATAACGCAAAAGAAAAACTCACTGCTCTGGCGCAGAAAACCACTTTCGCAGCCGATCGGCTCCATTTTCACGTGCGCAGCGGCAACGTGCGCGATGAGGTCACCAAACTCGCCGACGAGCTGATGGCAGAGGTGATCATTATCGGTTCGCGCAACCCGAATATTCAGACCCATTTGCTCGGCTCGGATGCGGCCAATATTGTTCGCTATGCCCACGTTCCGGTTTTTGTCGTGCGCTGAGAGCGAAAGTGACAGTGTGCGTTTTTCGTTGCAGGACTTGAGGACGGAAGAATGAATACAGAAAAACCGGTCCAGCCCTTTTACCGGCTCTCCGTAGAAGAAACCCTGGCACAAACAAACAGTACCCCAGACGGCATCAGCGGGGCGGACGCAACGGCGCGCCTGTCGCAGTACGGTGAAAATGCCCTGCCGCAGAAACCCGGCAAACCCGCCTGGCTGCGCTTTTTAGCGCACTTTAAAGATGTCCTGATCTATGTCCTGCTGGCGGCGGCGCTGCTGACCGCCGTAATGGGGCATTGGGTTGATACGCTGGTGATTCTGGGCGTGGCGGTAATCAACGCCCTCATCGGTCACATTCAGGAAAGTAATGCGGAAAAATCCCTGCAGAGCATTCGTAATATGCTCTCCAGCGAAGCGGTGGTGGTTCGTCACGGCAATCATGAAACGGTCCCGACCACCGCGCTGGTGCCGGGGGATATCGTGGTGATCCGCGCGGGCGATCGAATTCCTGCCGATTTAAGGCTGCTTGAAGCGCACAACCTGCGGGTAGAGGAGGCGATTCTGACGGGGGAATCTACCGTCGTGGAAAAAAGCACCGAGAGGCTGGAAGGGGAGTTGCCGCTGGGGGATCGCACCAATCTGCTGTTCTCCGGGACCACGGTCAGCGCCGGTGGCGGCAAAGGCATTGTGGTGGCGACGGGCGGCGACACGGAGCTGGGGCATATCAACCAGATGATGGCGGATATTGAACAGCACCGCACGCCGCTGCTGGTGCAGATGGATAAGCTCGGTAAAGCCATTTTCATTATTATCCTGGTGATGATGGCGGCGCTGTTCGTCTTCAGCCTGCTATTCCGCGATATGCCGGTTTCCGAGCTTATGCTGTCGCTCATCAGCCTGGCGGTGGCGTCGGTCCCGGAAGGTCTGCCTGCGATTATCTCGATTATTCTCTCCCTGGGTGTACAGACCATGGCGCGGCAGAAAGCCATTATCCGCAAACTGCCGACGGTCGAAACCCTGGGGGCGATGACGGTAATCTGCTCGGATAAAACCGGCACCCTGACCATGAATGAGATGACGGTGAAAGCGGTGATCACGGCGGAGAAAATCTATCGCGTCGAAGGTGATAGCTATGAGCCGGTGGGGAATATTCACCCGATTGACGACCCGACACCGGTGGCGGTGACTCACGGTTCGCTGCTCGAGCGCTATCTGCGCACGATCGATCTCTGCAATGACAGCCAGCTGATGAAAGACGAACAGGGGCTGTGGAAAATCACCGGCGGTCCGACGGAAGGGGCGCTGAAGGTACTGGCCGCTAAAGTGCCGCTGCCGCCTTTGCAGACGGAGCTGCGCAGCAAAATCCCGTTTGATTCCCAGTATAAATACATGTCGACCCTCCATCGCATCGGCGATGAAGAGATGATCCTGATTACCGGTGCGCCGGACGTGCTGTTCAGGCTGTGCCAGCATCAGCAGACGGAAAGCGGGCTGCAACCGCTGAATCAACCTTACTGGGAAGCGCAGATTGAAGAGTATGCGCGGGAAGGTTTACGTATGGTGGCGGCAGCCTGGAAGCCCGCAGGTGTTGATCAAACGACGCTGGACCATCCGGATTTGCAGCAGGGCGTGATTTTGCTCGGTATCGCCGGAATGATGGACCCGCCGCGCCCGGAAGCCATTACCGCTATTGGCGAATGCCTGCAGGCGGGCATTCGCGTGAAAATGATCACCGGCGACCACCCGCAAACGGCAATGAGCATCGGCAAAATGCTGGGAATTGGCAATGCCGGGAACGCGATTACCGGACGTGAGCTGGAGGTCATGGATGATCAGCAGCTGAGCGAAGCGGCGCAGAGCTATGATATTTTTGCCCGTACCAGCCCGGAGGATAAATTCCGCCTGGTACAGGCACTGCAAAGTAAGAAAGAGGTGGTCGGGATGACCGGCGATGGGGTTAACGATGCGCCTGCACTGAAACAGGCTGACGTCGGTATCGCCATGGGTATCAAAGGGACCGAGGTGACCAAAGAGGCGGCGGATATGGTGCTCACGGATGATAACTTCGCCACCATCGCCAGCGCGGTTCGCGAAGGCCGTCGGGTTTACGATAACCTGAAAAAAACCATTCTCTTTATTATGCCCACTAACCTGGCGCAGGGCTTACTGATTATCATCGCTCTGCTTGCCGGGAACTTAATTCCGCTGACGCCGGTGCTGATCCTGTGGATGAACATGGCGACATCCGCCACGCTGTCGTTTGGCCTGGCGTTTGAGGCGGGCGAGCGGAATATCATGAAACGCCCACCGCGCAACCCGAACCTGCATGTCATGGACGGGTTTGCAATCTGGCGCGTGGTATTTGTCGGCTCGATGATCGCCGTGAGTGCCTTTGTGCTGGAAGCCTGGCTACAACCGCGCGGCTATTCACCGGAGTTTATTCGCACCGTCCTGTTGCAGACTCTGGTGACCGCCCAATGGTTCTACATGCTGAACTGCCGTGTCTCCGACGGCTTCTCCCTGAGTAAAGGCCTGCTGGCCAATCGCGGGATCTGGATCGTGAGCGGGGTGCTGCTGGTACTTCAACTGCTGATTATCTACGCGCCGTTTATGCAGATGCTGTTCGGCACCGAGTCACTTCCGTTCCGCTATTGGGTCATTACCTTTATTATCGGCTTCGCGATGTTCCTGATTGTCGAATTCGAAAAACCGTTGACCCGTAGATGGCGGGTGGATGCGACAGGTTAGCCCTGAGGCCGGGTAAGGTGCAGCCGCCGCCCGGTAATTTCCCTGAACGCAGAAAAGCAAAAAGCCTGCTGTAAAGCAGGCTTTTCAAATTTGGCTCCTCTGACTGGACTCGAACCAGTGACATACGGATTAACAGTCCGCCGTTCTACCGACTGAACTACAGAGGAATCGTGTGAACGGGGCGCATATTATCGACCCCAATAACGCTTGTCAAAGGGGAGATCGATCCCTTGTGATCGTTTGCTGACAAAATCAGCAAAGTGCTTTCTTTCCCAACAAAATGCACACTTCTGGTGCAGGCTTACCCCTTATGGGGCAGATCGTAAACCGCTGTTTCAGTAATAAAACGGAGCAGGGTGATTAGATTTCCTTATTTTCAGCCGCTTAGCGTACTCATCCGTCCTCTTTTAAAAACTGGCATCCATATTGCAAAAACTCTTTCAACAATGAGCGCCAGTACCGGCACTGTATTTTAACAGGGGGCAAAATGAACTTAAGACGACTGAAATACTTCGTAAAAATCGTCGATATCGGTAGCCTGACCCAGGCCGCGGAAGTGTTGCATATCGCGCAGCCTGCGCTGAGCCAGCAGGTGGCCACTCTGGAAGGTGAACTGGACCAGCAGCTGTTGATCCGCACCAAGCGTGGCGTCACGCCAACCGAAGCCGGTAAGATTCTTTACACCCATGCGCGCACAATTCTGCGCCAGTGCGAACAAGCGCAGCTGGCCGTATGTAACGTCGGACACACCCTAAGTGGACAGGTGTCGATTGGCCTTGCGCCAGGCACCGCCGCGTCTTCCATCACCATGCCGCTGCTGCAGGCCGTTCGCGCCGAGCTGCCGGAGGTACTGGTCTATCTGCATGAAAACAGCGGGTCGGTTCTTAACGATAAGCTGCTCAACGGTCAGCTCGACATGGCGGTCCTGTACGATCGCTCACCGATTGCGGGGATCACCAGCCAGCCGTTGCTGAAAGAAGATCTCTATCTCGTAGGGACGCGCGATTGTCCGGGCCAGAGCATTGATTTAACTGCCGTAGCAGAGATGAATCTGTTCCTGCCGCGCGATTACAGCGCCGTGCGCCTGCGCGTCGACGAAGCTTTCTCTCTGCGTCGCCTGACGGCAAAAATCATCGGTGAGATCGACTCTATCTCGACGCTGACCGCCGCGATTGCCAGCGGAATGGGCGTCACGGTGCTGCCGGAATCCGCTGCGCGTTCTCTTTGCAGCGCCGCGAACGGCTGGATGGCGCGGATCACCACGCCATCCATGAGCCTGCCGCTGTCTCTGAATATGTCTGCCCGCGGCTCTCTGTCGCCGCAGGCGCAGGCGGTGAAAGAGATCCTGATGTCGCTGGTCAGCCGTCCATCGCTGGAGAATCGTGAACTGCAGCTCGTGAGCTGATATTCCATAAAGGAATAAGATGCTGGTTTTTATTATTTGTTCTGCAGGTCTGCTGACTCTAACAATAGGGCTATGTCAGATGCGCCGGAGTGAATCGTGAATTTCCAGCAACTTAAAATTATCCGTGAGGCGGCCAGGCGGGATTACAACCTGACCGAAGTCGCCAACATGCTTTACACCTCTCAGTCAGGCGTCAGCCGCCACATCCGCGAGCTGGAAGAAGAGCTGGGCATTGAGATTTTCATCCGCCGCGGCAAACGCCTGCTGGGGATGACGGAGCCAGGTAAAGCGTTACTGACCATCGCTGAGCGCATTCTCAACGAAGCCAGCAACGTTCGACGCCTGGCGGATCTCTTCACTAACGACGCGTCCGGGGTGCTGACAATCGCCACCACCCATACGCAGGCGCGCTACAGTTTACCGCCGGTGATCAAGGCATTTCGTGAGCTGTTTCCGGACGTCCGGCTGGAGCTGATTCAGGGGACGCCGCAGGAGATCGAAGTACTGCTGCAAAACGGCGGGGCGGATATCGGTATCGCCAGTGAACGTCTAAGTAACGATCCACTGCTGGTGGCATTTCCCTGGTTCCGCTGGCATCACAGCCTGCTATTACCCGTTGACCATCCACTTCATCAGGTTTCGCCCCTCACGCTCGAAGACATTGTCAAATGGCCGCTGATTACCTATCGGCAGGGCATTACCGGCCGTTCGCGTATCGACGAAGCCTTTAATCGCAAAGGGCTGACGCCGGATATCGTGCTGAGCGCACAGGATTCGGATGTGATCAAAACCTATGTAGAGCTGGGGCTTGGCATCGGTCTGGTGGCGGAACAGTCCGGCGGCGAGCGCGAGCTGGGAGATCTAGTGCGCCTGGATACCCGCCATCTGTTTGATGCCAACACCGTCTGGCTGGGGCTTAAACGCGGACAGCTGCAACGTAACTATGTCTGGCGCTTTATCGAGCTATGCAATGCCGGTTTGTCTGTGGATGAAATTAAGCGCCAGGTAATGGAAACGGAAGAAGTGGCAATTGATTATCAGATTTGAGGATGGAATGCGGAAAAGCAAAAAGCCTGCTGTAAAAGCAGGCTTTTCAAATTTGGCTCCTCTGACTGGACTCGAACCAGTGACATACGGATTAACAGTCCGCCGTTCTACCGACTGAACTACAGAGGAATCGTGTGAACGAGGCGCATGTTAATGGCCTCGCTATTTTGTGTCAACACTAAATTCAACTTGCTGATTCAAATGATTAATTAAGAGCCAACCTGCTGTTTTAGTGTACTTGGGAGGATGAATGTCCACCAGGTCCCGCATTTTCACGTAGACGCTGCAGGGGATCTTGCTGGTAAAAATGGCAAAAACGCTGCCACAGCGCCGGGAAACGGGGAGCGAACAGCTCGGGAGCGCTGAAGAAATATTCCGATAACACCGCAAAACACTCTGCTGGATCGGTCGCCGCGTAGGCATCAATGCTGGCCGCGCTTTCACCCACCAGATCGATCTCATCCTGGATATTGTTCATTGCCGCGTGCAGATCGTGCTCCCAGCTCGCAACTTCCCGCAGAGGGATAAATGGCACGCCGCTGGCGCGATCGCCGTTGCGGGTATCCAGCTTATGGGCGACTTCGTGAATAATCAGATTAAAACCGGAGGCGTCAAAGGAGTCCTGAATATCCAGCCAGTTGAGGATAATCGGGCCTTGCTGCCAGCTTTGTCCTGACTGCACGACGCGCTGATTATGCACCAGCCCAATGTCATCTTCCCATTCGTCGTCCACCACGAATGGCGCCGGGTAGATCAACACTTCATGGAAGCCGTCGAGCCACTCAAAGCCCAACTCCAGCACAGGCAAACAGAAGAGCAGGGCGATACGCGCGCTTTTGAGGGCGTCCAGCTCAAAACCCTGAAGCGGGACGAGGCGTTTTTGCTGTAAAAAACGATCGGCTAACTGAACCAGTCGGGTTTGCTCATCGGGGTCGAGACTGGCGAGTACCGGAATAGCCAGCGCCTCTTCCCACGGAAAAGTCGTGTTCGGTGCGGTTTCGTTCGATTTCCAGGGCCACTTAATCATCGCTTCGCTCGCAAACTCATCACTTGAACAAAAATGCAGGATAAGGATCTGTTAAAATGCCAAATTACCTGGCATCATGGCAACCACTATAACGGAGAGATGCCGGAGCGGCTGAACGGACTAGTCTCGAAAACTAGAGTAGGGGCAACTCTACCGGGGGTTCAAATCCCCCTCTCTCCGCCACTTCACTGCTTTATCGTCATCATTTCTCATCGGACTCCTTCCAGCGCCCTCATTCTGAATGAGGTCAGCATCAAGATGCACCTGAAGTTCGCAGGAGTCTAGCCTTAGTGCTTTTTCAAGTCATTGATGTTTTATGCAACTTGAGAGAGATATCTCGCTCTTAGCGCTTTTCCCCCTTTCAAACTGCCCGTTTATCATACTGATGCCGACATAGCGTCCCGACATTGCGGTTGTTGCTTTTCGCGCCAGTATGCAGATAAAGCGGTTTTGCCTCATGTACCCAAAAGCTGTCGCCTGCCTGCATTTGTTGATTAAAAATCGTTGCCTCTGGATACAGATCGCGTAACCGACCGCTGCTAAGACCAAACCACTGTCGCGATAGGGTTCTAAACTCCTGCGTGCTCAGGAGCTTGCCGCCCAGACGCGCGCAGTGCTCGCGCGCGCGGGCAAAATTTTTATCCAGTTCGCCATCACCCGTAAGCCAGGTATCGACGAAAAAGTCGTGGCGCTGCGTATTGCCGGTCTTGAGGTTTTTCAGCGTCAGCGTCATGGCTCTCTCCTCTGCACGTGGTTGCCTGACCATCCTAAGCTGGATCCGTCCCTCCACGGGCTGCGGCTTTATCACTATCCAGTCATGGTTAACGCTAAATTTCAGATCGTTGAGATTAAGAGACTCACTGTTGCTGCTCATCGTGACATAGGCACCCGTAAACCCGGTGCTTAACATCTCTGCCGTTCGAAATCCGGGCATGCTGGGGGAGTGAAAACTGATCTTACTGAGATAATCCGCTTTGTCGGGAGGTGCAGGATCAGCCGATACGGTCAGCGGCAGCAGCAGGGGAAGAGTCGCGACGGTCCGCAGTAAAATAGTCATTATCGGCATCCCCAACGGTATTAAGTGTGGGCCAGCAAACGGCCGGTTAAGATTTCCTGGTCAAGCTTTCGTGCTTCTTTATTCTGAATAGTGCCTGCGGATTTCAGAGCAATAAAAATCAGCAGCGAGCAGGCGATAAAGGCTGCTAAATAATAGCCGCTCATCAGGAGATATCCGGCAAGGGAGATATAAATAAGGCCTGTTACGGCACTTGTTAGTGCGACTTTAAGAGCCACTTTTTCGCTCCGCCTGAATGAGACGCCCATGAGCGTGGCGAAAAAGATCATACTCAGAATGACACCGACGGCGGGAATACTGCAGACAGCCGCCGCGACGATAAACAGCAGGGTCTGGTATTTTCGTAGCAGCGGCTTATGGGCAAAAAAGTCCGTTTCATACAGGGTTTGCGTCGAGACGTTGAACAGTCGCACCAGCCGCTGTTTACGTAATAACAGACGCACGACATGACCTGTTTTAAGATGCAGCAGCACATCAGCCGGGATGTCGAAGACTTCTCTCGTATCGCCGCATTTAAGGACAACAGAATTCCACTGAATCTTTTCAATCTCGCCGATCAGGAGTTTTTTTTCCATTTACCCTTATCATCGTGTCTGAATAACTGCCTGATTTTCCTGCGCCAGATTGTAGGCAATAGAGCCTGTAGAAATGTAAATAACTCTGCGGGAATCATAAGGTATTGTGGATATTATTCAGCCCTGCGTAATAGGCATAACATAAATAAGGTCTTTAATGCAGGTATAAGACCTGAACCCGACATGGCCTATGAGGGGAGCGCAAGGTAAAAACAGGTAAATGAGTCGTTGCAGAAATTAATGATAAGTTAAAATTATTTTTTCTGCTCAGGGGGCAATATGCACATACTGGATGCTTTACTGGCCTTTTCGGCCTATTTTTTTATCGGCGTGGCCATGGTGATTGTTTTTCTTTTTGTTTACACCAAAGTGACGCCGCACGATGAATGGCAACTGATTAAAGATAACAATGCGGCGGCTGCGCTGGCCTTCAGCGGTACGCTGTTAGGTTTTGTCATTCCGCTCTCCAGCGCGGCAGTGAATTCCGTGGGGGTACTGGATTACTGCATCTGGGGTGGAGTGGCTTTTGTCGTCCAGCTTCTGATTTATGCCGGCGTGCGCCTCTACATGCCAACACTGGGTGACAAGATTTCAAGTAACAACATCGCTGCGGGGGTGTTCATGGGCATTTTTGCGTTAGCAGGGGGTATCCTCAACGCGGCCTGTATGACCTGGTAGTGACGACACATTGCGGAAATAAAAAAGCCAGGCCTTACGCCTGGCTTTTTACTTTACAGAATCAATCAACGCTGCGCGCAACCCGCGCACTGCTTGTTCTGGATCTGCTGGAAGAAGTCATTCCCTTTGTCATCCACCAGGATAAACGCCGGGAAGTTTTCTACTTCGATTTTCCAGATAGCTTCCATACCCAGTTCAGGCCAGGCGACACACTCCAGACTCTTAATGCTGTTTTGCGCCAGCACCGCTGCCGGGCCGCCGATGCTGCCCAGGTAGAAACCGCCGTGCTTGTGGCAGGCATCCGTGACCTGCTGGCTGCGGTTACCTTTCGCCAGCATGACCATACTTGCACCGTGCGATTGCAGTAAATCCACATACGAGTCCATACGACCGGCAGTGGTTGGGCCTAATGAGCCAGAAGCATATCCTTCCGGAGTCTTCGCCGGGCCGGCGTAATAGATCGGGTGATCTTTGACGTACTGCGGCAGTTCTTCACCGTTATCCAGCAGCTCTTTCAGCTTGGCATGGGCGATATCACGGGCCACGATAATGGTGCCGTTCAGGGACAGACGGGTCGAAACTGGATGGGCTGAGAGCTGTGCCAGGATCTCGTGCATTGGCTGGTTCAGGTTAATGCTGACTACCTCGCCTTCACCTTGCTGACGCAGGGATTCCGGAATGTACTGACCTGGATTGTGTTCCAGTTTTTCAATCCAGATCCCGTCGCGGTTGATTTTCGCTTTGATGTTACGGTCGGCTGAGCACGACACGCCCATGCCGACAGGGCAGGAAGCACCGTGGCGCGGCAAGCGGATCACGCGAATATCGTGGGCGAAATATTTCCCGCCGAACTGAGCGCCCAGGCCCAGATTTTGCGCTTCCAGCAGCAGTTCCTGCTCCAGCTGAACATCGCGGAACGCCTGGCCGTGTTCGTTACCTTCTGTCGGCAGGCCGTCGTAGTAGCGAGTTGACGCCAGTTTCACGGTTTTCAGGGTGCTTTCAGCAGAGGTTCCGCCAATCACAAAGGCGATATGGTAAGGCGGGCAGGCCGCCGTACCCAGGGAACGCATCTTCTCGACCAGGTAATTTTTCAGTTTAGCCGGGGTGATGAGCGCTTTGGTTTCCTGATACAGATAGGTTTTGTTGGCGGAACCGCCGCCTTTCGCCATGCACAGGAACTTGTACTCATCGCCGTCGACGCTGTAGAGGTCGATCTGCGCGGGCAGGTTGGTGCCGGTATTCACCTCTTTATACATATCCAGCGCCGCGTTCTGGGAGTAGCGCAGGTTATCTTCAATGTAAGTGTTGTAGACACCCTGGCTCAGCGCGGCTTCGTCGCCACCGCCGGTCCAGACACGCTGGCCTTTTTTGCCCATGATAATCGCCGTACCCGTATCCTGGCAGGTCGGTAGCACGCCTTTGGCCGCGATTTCAGAATTGCGCAGGAACTGTAGGGCGACATATTTATCGTTTTCGCTGGCTTCCGGGTCGTTGAGGATCGCCGCAACCTGTTTCTGGTGCGACGGGCGCAGCATAAAGGCCGCATCGTGGAACGCCTGCTGAGCGAGCAGAGTCAGGGCCTCTGGCTCGACCTGGAGAATCTCCTGGCCGTTAAATTCCGCCACGGAGACGTGCTCTTTGGTCAGCAGATAATATTCGGTGTCGTCATGTGCGAGAGGGAAGGGATTCTGATAGTAAAAGCTTTTGTTCGACATTGCGTATCACTCCATAAAATTAAACCGCCGGAGGGTACCCTCCGGCGGTTATGAATCAGAACATCATGGACATCCACGGATAGCCAATCAGCAGCAGGGCCGCCAGGAAGATGGCGCCAAAGATGGTGCCGAGGCGCCAGTAGTCTTTGGTTGGCAGGTAGCCGCTCCCGTAGTAAATCGGGCTTGGGCCGGTGCCGTATGGGGTGATGATCCCCATGATACCCAGAGAGGTCACCATTAGCAGGACGAACACTTCCATGTTAATACCCGGAATGGTGGCGGCGATGGTCAGCATCGCAGGCAGCAGCGCGGTGGTGTGCGCGGTGGTGCTGGCAAACAGGTAGTGCAGCAGGTAGAACGCCAGCAGCAGGACCACCGTTGCGACACCCGGCGAGATACCACTCATCAGCAGGCCGCCTTCTTTACCCAGCCAGGCGATGAAGCCGGTGGAAGAGAGGCCGTCTGCAAGGGCCACCAAAGTGGCGAACCAGACAAAGGTGTTCCACGCGGCTTTGTTGCCGGTGATGTCGTTCCACTCCAGCACGCCGGTCCACAGCATCAGGCCAACAATCAGCAGGGCGGCCAGCGCAGGTTCAATCCACGCGGCGGCGAAAATCCACATCATCAGCGCACAGCAGACAAAGACCAGCAGCAGAATTTCATTGCGCGACAGTTTGCCCAGTTTCTCCAGCTCACGACACGCCCACAGCGGCACTTCGTCGTTGATTTTCACTTCTGGTGGATAGAACCAGTAGGCCAGCAGCGGCATCACCAGAATCAGCAGCACACCCACCGGCAGGAAGGCAATGAACCAGGTGCCCCAGGAGATGTTGATCCCGACGATGCTTTTCACCAGCGCCAGAGCGAGCAGGTTTGGCGCCAGCGCAGAGAGGAACATGGAGCTGGTGATACAGGCGGCGGTGATGGCCACCCACATCAGGTAGGAGCCAATTTTACGCGCACTTGGGTCGTTCGGTTTTGAACCATACAGCGGCGGCAGGTTAGCGATGATCGGGTAGATAGTCCCGCCGCTACGCGCCGTGTTAGACGGTGTGAACGGGGCCAGCAGCAGGTCCGCGAAGGTGATTGCATAACCCAGCGTCAGGCTGCGGCGGCCAAGATATTTCACCAGAATCAGCGCCAGACGGCGGCCAAAACGGGTTTTATCGTAGCCCGCGGCAAACATAAAGGCACCGAAAATCAGCCAGACAGTGGAGTTACCGAAGCCGCTCACCGCCCATTTAAAGGAGGCACCTGCCAGCTTGAATTTCGGGTCAGCCAGCTGTTCCGGGCTAAACAGCACCCACTGGCTGCACAGGGCGATGGCGACGACCCCGGTCAGTCCAATCACGGCACCCGGCAGCGGTTCGAAGATCAGACCAACGATCACCCCAACAAAGATAGCGAAGTAGTGCCAGGCATAAGGCGGTAACCCTTCAGGAACCGGCACAAACAGGAGGAGCACTGCGACAATAATGGGCAGTGCCATCATCAGCAGACGTTTGTTGCTTCCGTCTTTTGGCTTGCTCGCCACTGGGGGCGTTACAGCTGTTTTATCATTCATAGGTTTGCTTCTTAAGTTGTCAAAAATTCGGTTTAGCAGAAATAACACCGCGACTTTTTTAATTACTTTGCTTTCTTTAGTTATTTAAAGTGCTTTCAGGTTATTTCTTGAATAGCTATTTAGCGCGCTTTTGGAGGCGGTAAATTAAAAATTGATGATGTTTATATAGTGCGCCTTTAGAGGCCAGTGGAATTGATCGCGATCAATAAAATAGAATTGCAGTGTTATTTTTATCCATATTTTAATAACCCTATTGAGTTATGTGGATATTATCCGTTTGATAGGTTTTATTTGACGGGATTGATATTTCACGCAAACGATTTTAAATTAAAAAATACATATAAATCATATGCTTATTTGATTTTTCTTCTCGCGAGCAAAGTAATGAAAACGTTAACGGAATTGATATTATTGTGAACGCGGTATCCTAATATCAATAACACCAATGTAGTAATAATATTATTGCAGGGATTAAATAGTTTATTAACTAACGTAATAACTTTAGTAACTAAAAATAGCGTTATATTAATACCATGACATCGGCAAAAAAATTAACCAGAACATAATCCGATAAAGAATTCTCAGATTTCAATTTTAAAAGTTTGGAGTTTCTATTATGAGCACTAACGAACGAATTCTTAGTCCTTTCACCTTACCGAATGGTACCGAACTCAAAAACCGTCTGTTGATGGCGCCGATGACCACCTGCACCGGTTATTACGACGGCACGGTGACCAGCGAGCTGGTGGAATACTACCGCGCGCGCTCCGGCAGCATCGGCACCATCATTGTTGAGTGCTGTTTTGTTGACGATCTGGGGCTGGCTTTCCCCGGCGCCATCGGTATCGACAACGACGAGAAAATCGCCGGGCTGGCAAAAATTGCCGAGGCCATCAAATCCAAAGGCTCTAAAGCGCTGCTGCAGATCTACCACGGCGGCCGCATGGTGGACCCGAAACTGATCGGTGGCCGCACGCCTGTCGGCCCAAGCGCCGTGGCCGCACCGCGTGAAGGTGCCGCGACCCCGGTGGCATTAACCGGCGAAGAAGTCGAAGGCATGATCGGGAAATTTGGCGAAGCGGTTCGTCGTGCGATTCAGGCGGGCTTCGACGGCGTCGAAATTCACGGTGCAAACACCTATCTGATCCAGCAGTTTTACTCCCCGAATTCCAACCAGCGCGACGACGAGTGGGGCGGCAGCCGTGACAACCGCGCCAGATTCCCGCTGGCGGTCCTGGACATCACCCATAAAATGGTCCGTCAGTACGCCGACGACGCCTTCATTATCGGCTATCGCTTCTCGCCGGAAGAGATGGAAGTTCCGGGCATCCGTTTTGACGACACCCTGTACCTGCTGGAAAAACTGGCCGCCCGTGGCCTGGATTACCTGCACTTCTCCGTGGGTGCAACGCTGCGTCCGTCCATCGTAGATACGCAAGACCCAACCCCTTTGATCGAGAAATACCACGCCATGCGTTCCGAAACGCTCGCGCAAATTCCGGTGATGGGTGTGGGTGGCGTTGTGAACGCCGCAGACGTTAACGAGGCGCTGGACCACGGTTACGATCTGATTGCTGTGGGTCGCGCGACCATCGCCTATCCGGACTGGACCGACCGCATCCGTGACGGCGAAACCCTGGAGCTGTTTATGGACAGCACCCAGCGTGAAGCGCTGCACATCCCTGAGCCGCTGTGGCGCTTCTCGCTGGTGGAGGCGATGATTCGCGACATGAGCATGGGCGAATCTAAATTCAAAGCGGGTGTGTTTGTCGAAACGGTACAGGATGACACCAACGAACTGGTGATTAACGTCAGCCTCGAAACCGACCGTATCGCCGGCATCGAACTGGCGTCTGGCCCAACGCAGGACGTTGAGTTCATCTCCAGCTTCGAAGAGATCCGCAGCCGCATTCTCGACGCGAACACTCCGCACGTGGACGCCATCACCGGCGCGACCAGCCAGAGTGAAGCCGTGAAAAAAGCGGTATCTAAAGCGATGGTCAAATCGAGTAAAGTGCTGGCGGCAGAAGAGGGCGTCGACCCGAACGCTGCCAAAGCGTTTGACGTGGTGGTTGTCGGCAGCGGCGGTGCCGGTCTGGCGGCGGCGATTCAGGCTCACGACGAAGGGGCAAGCGTCCTGATTGTCGAGAAAATGCCGACCATCGGCGGAAACACCATTAAAGCTTCTGCCGGGATGAACGCCGCAGAAACCCGCTTCCAGCGCGTAAAAGGCATCCAGGACAGCAAAGAATTGTTCTACCAGGAATCCCTGAAAGGCGGCCATAACAAGAACAACCCGGAACTGCTGCGTCGCTTTGTCGAAAACGCACCAGAGGCGATCGAATGGCTGGCAACGCGCGGGATCATGCTAAATGACATCACCACCACGGGCGGAATGAGCATCGACCGTACCCACCGTCCAAAAGATGGTTCTGCGGTGGGTGGCTACCTGATTAGCGGCCTGGTGCGTAACGTCAACAAACGCCACATCGAGGTGATGCTCGATACCTCCGTGAGCGACATTATCGTGGAAAATGGCGAAGTGACCGGCGTACGCCTGACCACCGAAGAGAATGAAACCCTGACCGTAGCCACCCGCAGCATTGTGATGGCGACGGGCGGTTTCAGCGCCAACAGTAGCATGGTCGTGAAATATCGTCCGGATCTGGACGGTTTCGTCACCACCAACCATAAAGGGGCTACCGGTGGCGGTATCGCGCTGCTGGAACGTATTGGCGCAGGCACCGTCGATATGGGCGAGATTCAGATTCACCCGACCGTTGAGCAAAATACCTCGTACCTGATTTCCGAATCTATCCGTGGCGGCGGCGCTATCCTGGTGAGCCAGAAGGGCAGCCGTTTCTTCAACGAAATGGAGACCCGCGACAAAGTCTCGGCGCAGATTATCGCGCTGCCTGAGAAATACGCTTACATCGTCTTTGATGAGCATGTTCGCGCGAAAAACAAAGCGGCGGATGAGTACATCGGCAAAGGCCTGGTGACCAGCGCCAGCTCGCCAAAAGCGCTGGCTGAAACACTGGGGATGGATTACCACACCTTCCTCGACACCCTGGAGCGCTACAACGGCTTTGTGGAAAAACAGCACGACGATGATTTTGGTCGCACCACTGCGCTGCGCGCCCCGATCAACGAAGGCCCGTTCCATGCCATTCGTATCGCACCGGGCGTGCACCACACCATGGGCGGTGTGACCATCAACACCGAAACTTGCGTGCTGAACGGCGAACACCAGGTTATTCCGGGTGCCTTCGCGGCGGGTGAAGTGGTCGGCGGTATCCACGGCGGCAACCGTATCGGCGGTAACGCAGTGGCAGATATCATTATTTTTGGTACCCTTGCCGGACAGCACGCCGCGATGCGCGCAAAACAGTAGTCTCAATGCCCGGTGGCGCTTGCGCTTGCCGGGCACGGTTTTGTCGGCCGGATACGCGCAGCGCCATCCGGCACTCTAACCGAGGAGCGATACCATGTCTGACGACCATCGTGTCTACAGCTATTCCGCCACACTCATGGGCTCCCCCATTCTTCTGAAGCTCTTTTCGAATAACGAAGCCCTCGCATCTCGCGTGTTTCGCCTCATCAAACAGTACGAAGATCTCCTGACCGTCAACCGCGCACCGTCGCAGGTGATGGACATCAACCAGGCTGCCGGGAAACACCCCGTCAGCGTTAGCCGTGCGGTGTATGAGCTGATCCGCGTCGCGAAGGCCGCAAGCATACTGGAAAACAGCGCCTTCAATCTGGCCATCGGCCCGCTGGTGAAACGCTGGAAGATTGGATTTCAGGGCGACAGCGTGCCGCCCGCAAAGGAGATCGCAGCGCTGATGGCGCTGACCGATCCGGCTGATGTTTTACTCGACGACACGGCCAGCAGCGTATTCCTGACCAAACCGGGCATGGAGATCGATCTCGGGGCCATTGCCAAAGGCTACATTGCCGACAGGGTGCGCGATTACCTGCGCAAAGAGGGGGAAACCCTCGGTCTGATTAACCTCGGCGGCAATATTCAGACGCTCGGCGCGCCGGAAGGGGGCTGGACCCTCGGTATCAAAACGCCTTTCGGCGGGGCCGATGAGCTGGTCGGTACACTGTCGGTGGAGAATAAGTCGGTGGTGACATCGGGCACCTACGAACGCTTCTTCGAACGCGATGGCAAGCGCTACCACCATATTCTGAACCCGCGCACGGGCTATCCGTTGGATAACGAACTCGATAGCGTCACCATTATCTCGACGAACTCTATCGACGGGGATATCTGGACCACGCTGATTTACGGGATGGGCGTGGAGAAGGGCTGTGCCGCGCTGCGCGCGCGGCCTGATATTGAAGCGGTGTTTGTCACCAAAACGAAAGAGGTGGTGCTCTCCTCCATGAAGCATTTCCGCTTCACGCTTCTGGATAATCGCTATCGCCTTACTGGCAATATTGTTTGAGCAGACCCGCCTGCTCTGGCTGCAGCCGGTAGCGATACACCGGACGCCCCGTCGCACCATAGTGAATGCTGGTGAACAGAATATTAATCTGCGCCAGCCAGATCAGATATTTACGGCACGAAACGCGGGAAATTCCCACTGAGTTCGCCAGATCGTCGGTGGAAAACTCGGTGTCGGGATGGGCTTCAATCCACTGGCAAATGGTGCGCAGCGTCTGCGGGGTTAAGCCCTTCGGCAGACGCTTGCTGTCTGCCAGCTCCGGCGCGCCGCCGTGCAGCAAGCGATCCACATCGGCCTGTTCATAATACTGATGCGAGCCCATCAGCTGCTTCTTCTCCTTCCAGCCGTTCAGCGCCTCTTCAAAACGCGGGAACTGGAAAGGTTTGATCAGATAATCCACCACGCCGTAGTGCATCGACGTCTGAATGGTAGCGGCATCGGACGCCGACGAAATCATGATCACATCAATCGGGCGGCCAGAAGCGCGAATCACCGGCAGCAGGTCGAGACCGTTGTCCTGCTGCATATAGACATCCAGCAGCACCAGATCGACAGGCTGCGCAGGATTATTAATCACCGCTTCGGCCTGATTCAGCGTAGAGGCTACGCCGCAGCAGCTAAACCCCTCAACCCGGTTAACGTACAGACGGTTCAGGTCGGCCACCATGGCATCATCATCGACAATTAAGACATTTATCACGCGATTTTCCTCTCGCTATCCCAGGGGATCTGTACAAAAAATTGAGTAAATACACCAGGCTCGGATTCGACGGCAATCTCACCGCCCAGTTTTTCGAGCTGCTGGCGAACAAGGAAAAGCCCCACGCCGCGATTTTCACCCTTCGTGGAAAAGCCCTTCGTAAAAATATGTTCAAGCTGCGCAGGATCGATACCCGGCCCGTCATCGCTGATTTCACAGCTGAGCCAGCCATGTTGATAATGCATCAGCAGACCCACTTCGCCCTCAGGCTGGCCAGTCATCGCATCCAGCGCGTTTTCGATCAAATTACCCAGCACGGTAATCAGCACCGTCACCTGTTCCGTATTTGGCGTGTCCGGCACCTGACACTCGTCGGCCAGCGTCAGGGTAAACCCGGCTTCCTTGGCGCGGTTGATTTTACCGAGCAGGAACCCGGCGATGACCGGTGATTTAATTTTATGCTGAATAGCGCCGATATCGGTCTGATAATTCTGCGCGGTCTGAATGACGTACTCTTCGAGCTTGTCGTAGCGCTTCATGTGCAGCAGGCCGAGGATCACGTGCAGCTTATTCATAAACTCATGGGAGTGCGTGCGCAGGGCGTCGACATAGCTCACCATGCCATCCATGCGCTGCATCAGCTCGCGAACCTCGGTCTTGTCGCGAAAGGTGCTGATCGCCCCAATCACTGAATTCTGGCTTCTGACCGGAAAGGTGTTGCACAGCAGCAGACGTCCGTTGCAGTCGATCTCCTGATCCTGCAGGGCTTTTCCGGTTTGCGACACCCGGCGCAGGGAGGCGAGCATCGGCATGTGGCGCGGCTCATCGGTGCTGCTGGCGGGCAGGAGCAGGATCTGGCGGGCGGCATGGTTAATCATGGTCACGCGCCCCTGGCTGTCGACGGCGATCACCCCCTCTTTCAGAGACTGGAGCATTGCCTGGCGCTGTTCAAACAGGGCGGAGATTTCATAGGGTTCCAGCCCAAACAAAATCTTCTTGAGCAGATGTACCAGCCCCCAGGTGCCGAGCGTGCCCATTAGCGCGCTGAAGAGCACCGTCCAGATCGCCCCCCAGCGGCTGCGGCTTATCTGTTCATCGACTTTGTTGAGGGAAATCCCGACGGCGACCACGCCAATCTGCTGGTGATTATCGTCGTACACCGGCGTGAATACGCGCAGCGCTTCGGCCAGCACACCGTGGTTGACCGAGACGTTCTCCTTCCCTTCCAGCGCGGGTTTGATGTCGTCGCCGATAAAGCGTTTGCCGAGCAGGGTGTTGTTCGGGTGAGAGTAACGCACGCCCTGCATGTTGGTGACAACCGCGAAAAGCAAATCGTTGCGGCGAGTGATCGCATCAGAGACAGACTGAATGGGGCTGTTTTCCGGCGAATGTTGCAGGCCGCGTTTCACATCCGGGCTGTCGGCGAGGGTACGGGCGATGGCCAGCGCGGTATCTTTGACGCCGTCGCGCGTGGCGCGGGTGACCTGCATAAAGTAGAGCGCGAACGTCACCAGCAATACCGACCCAATCACGCTGCACACCATCAGCGTGACAAGGGTATTGAGCTTCATTGGGCGCTTGCGCGTCATGGCTAAAGGCTGCAAATCGCTCATCGAAACCCCGTGGATAATGATAAAGGAGTAATTATCGCTGATGACGGCGCTTTCTTAAAGCGATGTAAAAGCTGACGAATGCTCGCCTTTTCGTGACCCCCCTCGCAGGTCATCCATATAAAACACATTATAGTGTGGGGGAATTCATAAATAAGGAGCAGTTTATGAGCGTTAAGCTGAACGGTTTGGTCACGGAAAGACGCCACGCGGATACGGCAGATATCGACAGGTTGTCGACCCTGGACATGCTGAATGTGATTCATCAGGATGATAAGTGCATTACCGATTCTATTACTCCCTTCTTACCCGTCATTGCCCGTGTGGTCGATAACGCGGCGGCTACATTGAGCCACGGCGGACGACTGTTTATTGTCGGCGCCGGGGCCTCCGGCCGTGCGGCGCTGCATGCGGCGCTGGAGTTTGCGCCGGGAAAACACCCGGTGATGGGGCTTGATGCCGGAGACGGCGCGCGAAACTACGATCGCGGTGTGGCCGATCTGCAGGCGATGAATTTTGGCGAGCACGACATGATGCTGGCGCTCTCTGTCAGCGGCAAAACGCCGTGGGTTTGGGGGGCGATGCGCCACGCCTGGTCACTGGGATCGCCGGTCGCCATCATTACGCATGACGCACAAAGCGAAGCGGCACAGCTGGCGAGTATGGTCATTGCGCCGCAAACCGGGCCAGACGCGGTAGCGGGCTTTACGAATGCCAAAGCGGGGATGGCGCAAAAACTGATCCTCAATATGATTGCGACGGGATTAGCCGTTCGCACGGGCCGGGTTTACAGCAATATGCGCGTGGATCTGGAAGCAAAAAGCACCAAATGGGCCGAACGACAAATTGCGATTGTAATGGAAGCGGGTGGCTGCACGCGTGCCGTCGCTAAAGCGGCGCTGGAAAGCTGCAATCACCACTGCAAAACAGCCGTGCTGATGGTATTGACCGGTCTGGATGCCTGGCAGGCCCGTGATTTGCTCGAGCAGAACAATGGATTTATTCGCGTGGCGTTGCAGGAAGCACCGTAAATCCTGCGATGGTGAACAAAAAGGTCGCAGATGCGGCCTTTTGTGTTTTTGAGATTCTGATGATTAATTGCGTGCGATCAACTTAAGGTAAATCCCTTCACCTTTACCGTCGCCTGACGACAAAAACAGTGCCAAAATGTGACTTTATTCACACTTTTGAGCGCGTAATGTGAAAGTAGTAACGTCGTTACCGCTGCAGTAAAGGTTAAACATGGAACAGAACACGACTCGAGGCCTGGGAGGCAAGCTCGCCCTGTGGGCGTTTTACGCATTTTGCGGGTACTTTGCCTGGGCAATGCTCCGCTATTTATGGGTGGTCAGCAAAATTCCGTCTGCGCCGGATATGGTTGTCGAGGGCGATTTAGGCTCAACCAGCGGGAAGTGGATCGGTGCGTTTCTCGGTTTTCTGGTGCTCGGGGCGGTGGGCCTGATACTGGGCGGGATCGCCTGGTACACGCGCCCGCGCGGCAACAACGAGTGAATGGCTGACGGAAAATTGTTAAGGTGAGTGTTTTGTGAAGGAGAGAGCATGGAACTTGCCCACTGGCCCCAACGCTACGAAACCTGGTTAACGGAACACCACGCCACAGATGATACGGCCCATGACATTTCGCATTTCCGCCGCGTGTGGATGACGGCGCAGCGCATGATGGTGGGGCAACCCGTCGACGCGCTGGTCGTCCTGACGGCCTGTTATTTCCATGACATTGTCAGCCTGCCGAAAAATCATCCGGAACGCAGCCACTCCTCGCGGCTGGCGGCGCGCAAAACCCGGCAAATCCTCACTGATTTTTTCCCGGATTTCCCGGCGGATCGCTTTCCGGCCCTGGAACATGCCATCGAAGCCCACAGCTTCAGCGCCGGGATTGTGCCGCAAACCCTTGAAGCCAAAATTGTGCAGGACGCCGACCGGCTGGAAGCACTCGGTGCGATTGGTCTGGCGCGCGTCTTTGCCGTTTCGGGAGCGCTTGGCGTGGCGCTGTTTGATGCCGACGATCCCTTTGCGGATGAGCGCGAACTCAACGACAAACAGTTTGCCCTCGACCATTTCCAGACCAAACTGCTGCGTCTGCCAGAGACCATGCAAACTGAAATGGGGCGCGAGCTTGCGAATCATAACGCGCACTTTTTGGTGCAGTTCATGGCGAAACTCAGCGCGGAGCTGCAGGGCGATTGTCTCGGCAGCGATGCGCAGGTGCTGAGCCGATTCCAGCGCAGTCTGTAGTGTCGAACTATGGTAATCTGTCCCCAGTCTCTTTTGCCCGGTTAAAGGTATGCAGGAAAAACGATCAGTGATACCGCCCGCACTTCTGCTGGCAGAGAAATCCACGGCCACGGTGCAGGCGTTATTAAGCAAACTGCTGACCATCTATGATGCGAAAACGCTGGTCAATGACCTGAATGCGCAAGGTGAAAGCCACTGGAGTCCTGCGATCCTGAAGCGACTGGTCACCAGCGAGCGGGCAGGGCACCGTCTTAGCGAGCGGGAATTCAGCTACCTGCAAAATCTGCTGCCGCGCCCGCCTGCCATTCATCCCAATTATGCTTTCCGCTTTGTCGACTTGTTCGCCGGTATCGGTGGGATCCGCAACGGATTCGAGGCCATCGGCGGTCAGTGTGTCTTTACCAGCGAATGGAACAAACATGCGGTACGCACCTATAAAGCCAACTGGTACTGCGATCCGCATGCCCACCATTTTAACGAAGACATCCGCGATGTGACGTTAAGCCACAAAGCGGGCGTCAGCGATGCAGAGGCGGCGGAGCATATCCGACAAAATATTCCTCAACATGATGTGTTGCTGGCCGGCTTCCCTTGCCAGCCGTTCTCGCTGGCTGGCGTGTCGAAAAAGAATGCTCTTGGGCGGGCACACGGTTTTGCCTGCGACACCCAGGGCACGCTGTTTTTTGATGTCGTGCGGATTATCGACGCCCGTCGTCCGCCGATTTTTGTGCTGGAAAACGTCAAGAACCTGAAAAGCCACGACGGCGGAAAAACCTTCCGCATTATTATGCAAACGCTGGACGAGCTGGGCTACGACGTGGCGGATGCACAGGATATGGGTGCCGACGATCCCAAGATTATCGACGGCAAACACTTCCTGCCGCAGCACCGCGAGCGCATTGTGCTGGTGGGCTTTCGCCGCGACCTGAACCTGAAAGGCAACTTTACCCTGCGCGATATTCCGTCGCGCTATCCGGCGCATCGTCCTTCCGTGGCCGAACTGCTGGAGCCGGTGGTGGACGCCAAATTTATCCTCACGCCGGTACTGTGGAAATATCTCTACCGCTATGCCAAAAAGCATCAGGCAAAAGGCAACGGCTTTGGTTTCGGCATGGTCGACCCGACCAATCCGCACAGCGTCACCCGCACGCTGTCGGCCCGTTATTACAAGGACGGGGCCGAGATCCTGATCGATCGCGGCTGGGATAAAGCGCTCGGAGAAGTGAATTTCGATGACCCGGAGAACCAGCGCCATCGTCCGCGTCGCTTAACGCCGCGCGAGTGCGCGCGCCTGATGGGCTTCGAATCGCCTCAGGGTTACCGCTTCCGCATTCCGGTTTCCGATACCCAGGCCTATCGCCAGTTCGGTAACTCCGTGGTGGTGCCTGCGTTTGCGGCGGTGGCAAAACTGCTTGAGTCGCGTATCCAACTGGCCGTCAAATTACGCCTGAGCGAGGCCGTCAATGACGGATGTGCACAATAAGGCGACGCGCAGCAAAAACATGCGTGCGATTGGCACGCGTGATACGGCGATTGAAAAACGGCTGGTAGGGCTTTTAACCCACAGCGGCTTTGCGTTTCGCGTGCAGGATGCGGCCCTGGCAGGCCGCCCTGATTTCGTCCTCGACGATTATCAGTGCATCATTTTTACCCACGGCTGTTTCTGGCACCATCACGACTGTTATCTGTTTAAGGTCCCGGCGACGCGCACCGAATTCTGGCTGACCAAAATCGGCAAGAACGTGGCGCGTGACCAGCGTGATATCACTACGCTGATGGCGCAGGGCTGGCGCGTGTTGATTGTCTGGGAATGTGCCCTGCGGGGCAGACTGAAACTCGATGATGCCGCGCTGACCGAGCGGCTGGAGGAGTGGATCTGCGGCGGCGGTCAAACCGCGCAGATCGACACAAAAGGCATTCACGCGTTTACCGCTTTTCCACCTCACACGGGGTAACGGTCGGTTTCGCCGGGAACAGGTATTTTCCGAGCGTCACCAGTACCACCGCCATAATAATCACCCCCAGCGCTATCCATTCGACGGATGAGAGCACTTCTCCCGCAAAGGTCGTCCCCAGCAATACGGCTACCACCGGGTTGACGTAGGCGTAGCTGGTCGCAACGGCAGGGCTGACGTTGCGGATCAGGAACATGTATGAGTTGATCGCGATAATCGAGCCAAAAATTGCCAGATAACCGACCGCCAGGAAACCGGACAGCGTCGGCATCGTAGTCAGTTTTTCACCGCTCACGGCGGAGACGAAAAGCAGCGCGATGCCCGCCGCCAGCATCTCGATGGCACCGGCCATCATGCCGGAAGGCAGTTCCACTCGTGAACCCAGTACGGAGCCAAATGCCCAGCTCAGGGAGCCAATCAGAATCAACACCGCGCCCCACGGATTACCGCTCAGGTTCCCGCCGCTGTTGAGCAGAATAATGCCCGCCAGACCTATGGCGATCCCCATCCACTCCAGCTTGCGGGTGCGGATGCCGAACAGTCGGCTAAAGCAGAGGGTAAACAGCGGCACCGTGGCGACCACTACCGCCGCAATACCGGAAGGGACGTTCTGGTGCTCGGCCACCGTCACACCGCCGTTACCGACGGCCAGCAGCAGCAGGCCGATCAGTGCGGCGTTTAACATCGGGCGCAGCGGTGGGAGTTTATGCCCGCGCAGCAGGAGAAATGTCAAAAGCAGCACACCGGCAGAGAGAAAACGCACGCCAGCCATCATCAGCGGTGGCCAACTCTCCACGCCGATACGAATCACAAAATAGGTCGAACCCCAGATGATGTAGAGCGAAAACAGCGCTCCAATAAGGGGTAATAATTGCCGAAAACGCATAATCCTTCACCGCGATATAAAAAGGTCGCATACAGTAAACGTGAAAACTATCGGGCTGGCGAGTCCTTTAATTGTGTCTCTGATGTGAATTATTTGTTGACTTGAGCTGCCTGTTTCAGGGTTTCGCTTTTTGCTCCATACTATTCACTTAATTATCAAAATAAGAAGGATCAGATTTTGGCAGGAAGTAGCTTATTAACATTGCTTGATGATATTGCCACCTTGCTGGATGACATATCAGTGATGGGAAAACTGGCCGCGAAGAAAACGGCTGGGGTGCTGGGGGATGATTTATCCCTTAACGCGCAGCAGGTGACGGGCGTGCGCGCCAACCGTGAGCTGCCGGTGGTGTGGAGCGTGGCGAAAGGGTCATTTATCAATAAAGTGATTCTGGTGCCGCTGGCCCTGCTGATCAGCGCCTTTATTCCCTGGGCCATTACGCCACTGCTGATGATTGGCGGGGCGTTCCTCTGTTACGAAGGTGTCGAGAAAGTGCTGCACTCCTTCGGTTCCCATAAAGACGCAGAGACCCCGCAGGCGCGCCAGCAGCGCCTGGAAGCGCTCGCGGCGAAGGACCCGCAGGCTTTCGAGCGCGATAAGGTGAAAGGGGCCATTCGTACAGACTTTATCCTCTCGGCTGAGATCGTGGCGATTACCCTTGGGATCGTGTCGGAATCGCCGCTGCTTAACCAGGTGCTGGTGCTCTCCGGTATTGCGATTCTGGTCACCGTGGGCGTGTATGGCCTGGTGGGTGTGATCGTGAAACTGGACGACATGGGCTATTGGCTTGAGCAAAAATCCAATGCGCTGGCAAAAGCGGTAGGTAAGGGTCTGCTGGTACTGGCGCCATGGCTGATGAAATCACTCACCATTATCGGCACCCTGGCGATGTTCCTCGTCGGCGGTGGGATTGTGGTACACGGTATTCCACCGCTGCATCACGCGATTGAACATTTCTCCGCTGAATACGGAGCGGTGGTGGCAGCGATAGCACCGATGATCGCTAACCTGGTGATTGGCTTCATTATTGGCGCCATTGTGATTGCCGCCGTGAAGGGCATCGAAAAGCTGCGCGGGGTTTCGCACTAATTGTTCCCTGCGTCACTATGCAAAAAGGCCATTCCTCGTCTAGATTGAAACAGTTTCACCCTGATACAGGAGGCGGGTATGGTCTTTGTGGTCAGTGATGAAGTTAAGTCAAAAAAGGGTGGTCCACCAATGATTGTCACCGGCTATTCCAGCGGTATGGTGGAGTGCCGGTGGTACGACGGGTACGGCATCAAGCGGGAAGCGTTTCGTGAAGACGAGCTTCTGCCTGGTGACGGACGACAGCGTCGCGACACGGCTTAATCACGCAACGCCCGGCATGTCCGGGCGTTTTTGTTGACTATCGTCCTGCGCAGTGCTTGTCTTAAGAGATCGAACCGCGGCGTTGGGTTATAAGCGGATGATGCAAGATTTCAGCAGGGAGTGTCTGTGCAGCGCGATGTCTATAAAGCAAAAAAGCAATTTCTGGAACGGTTACGCCATCATCCGGGAAAAATTGTTAATCTCTGTTTTTTGGTTGTCCTCATTTTTTCTACGATCCTGACCTGGCGCGAAGTGGTGGTGCTTGAAGAGGCGTACATCTCAAGCCAGCAAAACCATCTGGAAAATGTCGCCAACTCCCTCGACCGTCAGCTTCAGTTCAGCATTGATAAACTGCTCTTTTTTCGTCACAGCATGGGCGATGCGCTGCAAACGCCGCTCGGCTTTCGCGTGTTGCACGATGCGGTAACCAGCTTCAACCGCCTGCGCACCGACCCCTTCTGGCAGCTGGATGTCGACCAGCAGCGCACCTTGCCCATTAGCGGCGTCTCAGACGCAACGGTGGCGCGCACGACTTTGCTGGCGCGGGATAACCAGCGCATCGGCAACGAACTCTCCGCCGCGCTGGAGGTGGGGTATTTACTGCGTCTCGCCACCTCAACCACCGGTAAAGAGCGGCGTGTCTCGTACGTCTCGCGGGCGGGTTTTTTCCTCTCAACAGATCCCTCACCGCTCAATCACACCCTGATCTCGCGTTATTACGAGCTGGTGACGCGCCCGTGGTTTACCGAGCAAACCGAGCGGCAAAACCGCGCGCGCGGCGTGCGCTGGTTTATGGCACCGGTATCCGGGGCGCAGGAAGAGCGGGTGATCACCGCCAGCCTGCCGGTCTATCTGGACCACTACTGGTACGGCGTGCTGGCGATGGATTTCACCCTCCCGACCATGAAGCAACTGTTGACGGAAGCCGTCGATAAGCGCACGGACGGGGAGTATCAGCTTTACGACAGCCGCCTCAACCTGATCACCACCTCCGAGCCGCCGGACGGCCTGGTGAATCAGTTTGACGAGCGCGAGCGGGCGCAAATTGCCCACGCCATCGAAGGCGACACGGAAGGGGGGATTCGACTGAATTCGCGCTATGTCAGCTGGGAGCGCCTCGATCATTTTGATGGCGTGGTGCTGCGGGTTCACACCCTGCAAGAGGGCGTTAACGGTGAGTTTGGCAGCATCAGCATTGCACTGGCCCTGCTGTGGGCGCTCTTTACGGCGATGCTGCTGATTTCCTGGCTGGTGATCCGCCGGATGGTCAGCAACATGTACCGGATGCAACATTCCCTGCAGTGGCAGGCGTGGCACGACCCGCTGACCCGCCTGAACAATCGCGGTGCCTTGTTTGAACGGGCAAAGGTGCTGGCCGAAGAGTGCCGTCAGCAGAAATTGCCGTTCTCCGTGATTCAGATCGATCTGGACCATTTCAAAAGCATTAACGACAGATTCGGCCACCAGGCGGGCGATAAAGTGTTGTGCCACGCAGCCGGGCTGATCGCCAGCGCGTTACGCACCAGCGACGTGGCCGGGCGTGTCGGTGGCGAAGAGTTTTGCGTGGTGCTGCCAGGGGCCACAACGCAGGAGGCGGCAAATGTCGCCGAGCGTATTCGCGCCTGTATCAATCGCAAAGAGATTCTGGTGATGAAGAGCACCACCACGCGGATCAGCGCCTCGCTGGGGGTAAGTAGCACGGAGGAGAACGGTAATTTCGACTTCCCGCAGCTGCAATCCATTGCTGATATGCGCCTCTACCTGGCGAAGCAGCAGGGGAGAAATCAGGTGATGTGGCGCGATGCCGATAAGAAATGATCGAGTCCTTCACTCCAGCCTTCCGGTCCCGGTTGGGTGGTGTGATAGACCCGTTCAGGAATGTCATCCTGTAGCTGAATACCGAAACGGTTAATGCCTTTTACCACCACGGCGTAATCGACGTTATCGAGCAGCGGGGCGTCATTAGGGCCATCTCCCAGCCCGATGGTGGTGGGAACAAATCCCTCGCGTTTGCGATACTCGTCTATAAGCCAGTTCACCGCCTGATCTTTACCGCCGCGCGCGTCCAGAATGTGCCAGAACCGTGCTCCCTGCACGAACTTCAGGCCGAGCTGGACCAGTTCGGCTTCAAACTGCGTCATACGCTCATCGCTGTCGCGCCAGATAAGGGTAATCGAGGCTTCATGCAGCCGCGCCAGCGCTGAACGCTCACGGTTAAGGCCGGTCCATTCCCCGATGACCCGTTCATCGACATCATCGAAGGTAGTGAATTTATACCCGGTGCGCTCCCGTATCGGATCAATCAGACGGCGAATCTCAGTGTGCGGTGTCCCGTTAATCAGGCGCGGCGCGTCGGGGTGATCGTCCCAGCGTACGTCGAGCTGTATAACCGCGCCGTTTTCGGCGATAAAGGGCAACCCTTCCAGCCCCAAATCCTGCTGAATTTCGAGCGTTTCGGCGGCCGTTTTACTGCTGCATAAAATGACCGGGATCTGATGGTCCTGCAATTTATTCAGCCAGGACGTGGCTGGGCGCCAGTCATAGGTATGAATATCCAGCAGCGTACCGTCGAGGTCGGTAAAAACCAGCAGCGTCTCCTTAAGTAGGGACATAGCATCTCCTGAAAGGTGTTGTGCCTGAGATTAATCCTAAAACAAATTTTGCATAAGCAGTCCCGATTCCGGAACCGATCCCGCCGACCCGCATGGGGCAAGGGCCGCGATTCATAATCAAAACTGACAGTTACCGCAAATAGCATTTATGAAAGGAATATATCCTTGTCATGCAATTTTATTGGGGATAAGGTAAATCCCACATCAGATTTCCTGGTGTAACGAATTTACAAGTGCTTCTTGCATAAGCAAGTTTGATCCCGGTCATCCCCATGACCGGGATTTTTTTCGCCTCACCGATTCACTTCGCTGATACTGAAATCGTGAATGTCTAATTCGAACGCCTCGGCCAGCTCACGGTAGGTGTGATAATCCCGTCCGTCGATGCTTACGCGCGTAGGATCATCTTCCGCACGCTTCACTTCGCTCTCACTGATTTCGTTAATCGCGGCCAGCAGGGCATCGACATCGACGTTCACCTCACGTTTCGCCGTGTCGCTGTACTCTTTCGCGGTCTTCATTCTTCATACCTCATTTCGCCGTTCCCAGCGTTAAGTATAGACTGCCCACAAAAGCGCCATTCACTCTTGCAACCGCTGCCAGTTGCTGCGTTTTGTTCTACACTGGCTCAAAACCACAGGAGGATTTTATGAAGGTCAACGATCGGGTCACCGTCAAGACGGACGGCGGACCGCGCCGCCCAGGCGTAGTACTGGCAGTGGAACAGTTCAACGAAGGCATCATGTATCTGGTGTCGCTGGAAGATTACCCGCTCGGCATCTGGTTCTTTAACGAGATTGGCCACTCTGACGGGATCTTTGTGGAAAAAGCAGAATCTGAGTAAGACGGTGTCGGGTGAGGAGAACTCGCCCGGCCCAAAAACGAAAAATCTCTGGCCAGGCCAGAGATTGATATGTGTGAAGAGTGAAATTATCAGCGCATATTGACAAAAATACCGTTAGTCACATTATCTGTCAGACGAACAACATGATAGATGACCTGTTTATTATGCGTTTTTATTTTCCTTTTAATATTACCCTTATGTGACGATACCGTTTTTGCTTTGATATTCATCTGGTCAGAGATTTGAATTGTGCCTTGTCCCGCCATCCACATTCTCAACATACTCGATTCAGTACGGCTTAATGATAACGTGGGTAAGTTAAACTCAGCTACACTCTTTGTCTCTTTATTCAAATAATCACCCAAAATGTCATCCAGCGACTCGGGCTTAATTGATTTAGAACTGATTAATAGGTTTTTACGCACTAGCAAATATTCATCGAAATGGATATTTGCAATGGCCATAAAAACAATAAACAGGGTTTTAGGATGTTGATTAATGATCTGCTTAATGTGCTGACTGTTGGCTGGATCGTGAATGAAACAGTCCTCATTAATAAACACCACGCCAGGCTTGTAAGTATCACAAGCGGCTGCAAGTTCGCCAACATCATGAACATCGTTGATGTCTCGCTTTTTAACCCCTCTGCTGGTCAGATACCCGGTTAGCCCTAGCCGGGTGTAACTGCATAAATCCATAATGATCGTTGACATGGCATACCCTCACTCAATGCGTAACGATAATTCACCATCTGCCTGAGAGCTCATAAACAGCCATACGGGATGGAATAAAAGGTATAAACCTGTGAGCAATACAAAGACTTTCAGGCGAACTCACTATCCCGTAAAGTTACGTATAATTTGCCAGGAATCATCTTAAAGTAAAGTAAATGTTGAGTAATGTGAAGGGCATAAAAACAAATAAACCGCACCAGATATATCCTGGTAGATGTTTTTCATGTTTTATTTTAAGAATATCCTTAGAGAGACAATATAAACATCAAGGATTAATATTCTTGGGTAGCTCGTGAACAATATCGGCCAGAAGATTAAACAGTTCGCCAAATAAATGTTCACAGAAGGGGGCGATAAGTGGCATTAACAAGCCCATCAATATCAGGCCGACGGTTAAGGTGATCGGGAAGCCAATGACAAATACCGACAGCTGCGGCGCCATACGGTTCAGTAACCCGAGCGCGAGGTTAACGGTCAGGAGAAGCGTTATGACCGGCAGCGCCAGCATCAGGCCGTTGAGGAAAATCAGCCCGGCCGCACGGACCAGTGCCATAAACGCATTGCTGTTCACCGGGTTTCCGCCGATCGGCAGCGTGTGGAAGGTATCCACCAGCATCGAAATCAGCCACAGGTGGCCATTGAAGGTTAAGAACAGCAGCAGCGCCAGCATATCGATGATACGCGCCAGCACCGGCATGTTGAGGTGGCTACCCGGGTCTATGAACGTGGCGAAGGACAGACCCATCTGCAGGCCGATCAGCTCACCGGCGGTACGGATGGCCGCAAACGCCAGCTGCATGGTAAAGCCAATCGCCACGCCAATCAGCACCTGCTGCAGCGCAAGCCAGACGGCCTGCGGGGAGAAAATCGCGACGTTGACCGGCGGCAGATTAGGGGCAATCACAAAGGTAATCAGCATCCCCAGCCCAATTTTGACGCGCTTAGGGATCGATTTTTCGCTCAGCACAGGGGCGGTCATGATCAGTGCCATCACGCGCAGCAGCGGCCAGAAATAGAGTCCGAGCCACTGTATAAACTGGTCGCTGGTGAAATGTAGCATTCAGCCGATCAGCCGATGATGTACGGCAGGTTGGTAAACAGGTTGCGCATGTAGTCGAGCAACAGGTTTAACATCCACGGCCCGGCGATGATAATCGCCACGAAAACCGCGATGATCTTCGGGATGAAGGAGAGCGTCATTTCGTTAATTTGCGTCGCGGCCTGCAAAATACTGATGACCAGACCGGTGACCAGCGCCACCAGCAGCAGAGGGGCGGCCACGGAAATGGCGACTTTCATCGCTTCCGTGCCCATCATCATGACCGATTCGGGTGTCATTCGGCGTGCCTCAACTGTAGAAACTCTGTGCCAGCGATCCGACCAGCAGTTGCCAGCCGTCGACCAGCACAAAGAGCATGATCTTAAAGGGCAGGGCAATGGTGGCGGGGGGCACCATCATCATCCCGAGCGCCATCAGCACGCTGGCGATCACCAGGTCGATAATCAGGAACGGGATAAAAATGGTGAAGCCAATCTGGAACGCGGTTTTCAGCTCGCTGGTCACGTAAGCCGGCAGCAGAATGCGCATTGGCACCGCTTCAGGTCCCTGAATCGGGCCGGTGTTCGCCAGGCGAGCAAACAACGCTAAATCCGCTTCACGGGTCTGGCGCAGCATAAATTCTCGCAGCGGCTGAGCGCCTTTTTCGAGCGCCACCTGCATGGAAATTTTGTCTTCACTGAACGGCTGATAGGCGTCGGCGTATATCTTGTCGATCACCGGCGACATAATAAAAAAGGTCAGAAACAGGGCTAATCCTAGCAGCACCTGGTTCGGCGGCGCGGAGGGTGTACCCAGCGCATTTCGCAGCAAACCAAAGACGATGATGATACGGGTGAAGCTGGTCATCATCAGGAGAACGGCCGGGATAAAGGTCAGTGCGGTGATAAACACCAGCGTCTGAACCGGCAGGGACCAGCTTTGACCACCACCAGCAATGGGGGTCGAAATCAGACCGGGTAATTGGGCATAGACCGCGGGAGTAAACAGGGCGATGCCTGCCAGCGTAAGGGACAACAAACGGCGCATCAGGATCTCCCGGAACGCTTAAGCAAACTCTTCATAACGGACTGAAAATCCGCTGGACTCTCTGCGTTCTCTGGCACCGTTTCCGGCGCAGGAGGCAGTTTATGCAGCACAGTAATTTGTGATGCCGTCACGCCCAATACCAGGCGCGCATCTTCTACTTCAACGATCACCACGCGCTCGCGCGGGCCGAGCGACGTACTGGCGCTCACTTTAAGACCGCGCGCGTGGGCGGTTTTACCCGCCAGGCCAAAACGTTTAGCCAGCCACGCGACGATCAAAATAAAGGCAATAATACCGAACAGCGCGCCGCTCACCTGGAGCAGCGGCGAGCCGGGAACCGCAGAGGGCTGTGATACCGTTGCCTGAGTTTTCATGCTTAACGGCTCAGACGACGCATACGTTCGGATGGGGTGATGATGTCGGTGATACGCACGCCGTATTTATCGGCCACTACCACCACTTCGCCCTGCGCAATCAGATAGCCGTTGATCAGAATATCCAGCGGCTCACCGGCAAGCCCTTCCAGCGCCACCACGGAACCCTGCGTCAGGCGCAGCAGCTCTTTGATGGTCATACGGCTACGGCCCAGCTCCACGGTCAGCTTGACCGGGATATCCATAATCAGATCGATATCCTGCAGCGTACCGCTGACGTCGCCGCCGCCTATCTGCTGAAAGACCGCGTCCGCCGCGCTTTTGCTCGGGGTTGCCTGTTGCTCGTTTAACGCATCAGCCCACAGATCGTCCAGTGCTCCGCTGTTTTCATCGGACGGATTGTTTATGTCACTCATTTGGGCTGTTCCTCATTCAGCGAATTCAATATCGGATTGATCAAGTGCTCAACGCGTAGCGCGTATTGACCGTTAACGGTGCCGTACTGACTGGTCAATACCGGTACGCCATCCACATGGGCAATTATGCGGTCGGGTTTTTCTATCGGCAGAACGTCGCCGGGTTGTAATTTCAGGATCTGGGACAGGCGCAGCGGGATATCCGCAAAGCTCGCCACCAGTTCAAGCTGTGAGTGCTGAACCTGACGCACCAGATTCTCGCGCCAGTTCTGATCTTCATTGCGCGAGTTTTCCAGCGGTGGGTTTACCAGCACTTCACGCAGAGGTTCAATCATGCTGAAGGGCAGACAAATATTAAATTCGCCGGTCAGGTTGCCGATTTCGACGTGGAACGGCGTATTGACGACGATATCGTTCGGCGACGTGGTGATGTTGGTGAATTTGACCTGCATCTCCGAACGGACGTACTCCACTTCCAGCGGGTTAATCGCTTTCCATGCGTCGCTGTAGGATTCCAGCGCCAGCTTCAGCATGCGGTTAATGACACGCTGCTCGGTATGGGTAAATTCGCGCCCTTCGACCTTCGTCGGGAAACGACCGTCACCACCAAACAGGTTATCCACCGCGATAAAGACCAGGCTCGGTGAAAACACGAACAGCCCGGTGCCACGCAGTGGTTTCAGGTGGATAAGGTTAAGGTTGGTTGGCACCGGCAGGTTGCGGGCAAACTCATGATACGGCTGAATGCGAATCGCCCCGACGGTGATGTCCGGGCTACGACGCAACAGGTTAAACAGCCCCATACGGAACTGACGCGCAAAACGTTCGTTGATGATCTCCAGCGCCTGCAGGCGCTCGCGCACCACGCGACGCTGGGTATTCGGGTCATAGGGGCGAATATCAGGTTCGCCGCCCAGTCCCGGTATTGGTTCATCGCTCTTATCGCTGTCGCCATTGAGCAGCGCATCGATTTCCGCTTGAGAAAGAATACTATCGCCCATGTCTTTACCGCAGGATAAATGCTGTGTACAGAACGTCAGTGACTTCCTGCTTAGGTTGACCTGCTACCAGTGGCGCTGCCAGCGTTTGTTTGATGGCCTCGACCAGCTTTTGCTTCCCGTCATCGGTGGCAAGCCCGGAGGCGTCCTGACGAGAGAAAAGCAGTAACAGGCGGCTGCGCACTTCTGGCAGGTATTCGCTCAGACGGGTGCGAGTTGCGTCATCTTTCAGGCGCAGGGTAATGCCGACGTACAGCACGCGATCCGCATCACCGAGGTTAACGGTGAACGTATCCAGTGCGAAAAAGACCGGGGCCGGAGGCGGCGGGGGTTCGGCAACGGCAGCGGCTGACGGCGCCTGCTGTGAACGCCAGTAACTATAGCCAGCGGTCGCACAAGCGGCGAGCGTAATCAACACCAGCAGCGGGACCCAGATGGAGCGCTTGCTTTTTTTGGTGATAGCGGAGTCAGTCATCTGATTCGAGCATCCTGTTTCGGTACAGCTAATACAGTGATTATCCCGTGTCCTGCTTTGGTCAAAGCGTGGAAAAGACGGGGATAATCACGTTACCTCTGGCGTTTAGGCAAAGATGTCTACGGCGCCATTTCCACGTGCTGCGGACTGCAGTGCAGCAGGCGTGACCAGCAATTCATCGTTGTCGTCGTTAAATCCACCCTGCTGACCAGAGCGCGAAGCCTGCTGTTGCTGCTGGGAAGAGGACTGCTGCTGACCGGCAAAGCTCTCGCTGCTGATGTTGCTTTGCGACAGCTGAATGCCGTTCTCCGCCAGCTGCGTGCGCAGCATAGGCAGCGCTGCTTCCAGCGCCGCACGCACGTTGCTGTGGGCTGAAACCATCTGCAACTGTGCCTGGTTATCTTCAAGTTTAAGAGAAATTTGCACTTGTCCCAGATCTTCTGGATGCAGGCGCAGTTCAGCGCTTTGCTGACCCTGTTTCGTGAACAGCGTGACGTGCTGACTAACGGCCTGCTGCCATTCGTGTGTCCCCAGCGGCTGGCTGATAACCGGCGCGGGAGCGGCGGCTGCGGCAGGCGGGGCGGTAATATTGCTGGCGAGAATTGGCGCAAGCGTGGAGGTTGGCGCCGTCGCCGAACCGGCACTCGCGACGTCCTGCTTCGCGGCAGACGCTGCGGCTGCCGGTGTTAACGGCTGCGCGCTGGCTGGAAGAGGGTTGCTGTCCGCATCGGCGCTGTTTGCCTGAGTTTTACCGCGAAGCGAAAAATCAGCGACATCCATCAGTGAACTACGTCCTGAAGCAGGCTGTGCCGCCGTCGGCTGCGTTGCCACTGTATGGGTCTCAACTGCCTGGGCAACGGCCGCCGTCGCCGTTTGCTGATGCGGTAACATCGCCATCAGCGCACTCAGCCCGGCCAGCTCTTCGTCGTTCAGATCTGATTTCAGCTCATCTTTTTGCGCGTTTGCGTTCGCCGTCAGCGCTTTCAGCGCATCGCCGTGAGTGGCAGGAATTAACCCGGACACCAGCGTTTGCAGAGGGGCGTCCTGCGCCGTGTCATCGGCCACGAGCTGATCCTGACGTGCCAGCAGGGTGGCGAGTTTCGTCTGGAGAGCGCTATCGCCGTCCTTCAGGATCGCCTCTTTCGACAGCTTGCTGGTGGCGGCTTTCAGGGACGCCAGCGTAATGGGCGCGTCTTTGCCCTGGCCTGCGGTGTCGCTTAACGCACCCGCCAGCAGGGAGAGAAAATCTTGCGCGCCTTCTGCGCCTTTTCCAGTCTGCGTACCGCCGGACAGGTCAGTGTCGGTCATCAGCAGTTGTTGCAGTGTGATCATTCCGGTTTCCTCGTTGATGCGCGCTGGGCAAACTCATCCATTTTTTTCTGATCAAGGCGGTTCTCGGCAAGCAGGGTGGCGGCGGTTTGTCGGTCCTGTAACGTAGTCCAGGCCTGCAGCCGCTGCTTTTTCTCTCGCCAGAAATTCAGTGCCTTATCGACTTTCTGGTCCCACTGGGACAACTGCTGGCGATGCTGCTCGATCGCCTTTTCCAGCGTCTGAATAAACTGCTGATAGTTAATCCAGCGCTGGCTGCCAATGCCCTGTGTCATATCGGTATTGAGGTTGGTGCGATATTCATGCTGATAGTCGATTAACATCGTCAACTGTTCTTCAGCCTGCTGATATCCGCGTCGCATTGCGCCAAGCTGCAGTGCGGCATCATCAACTTCTTTTTCAGCCAGATCTTTTAGCGTAGCTAATGCGCTGTTTTGCGCCATGATCTTCGCCCTCCACCTGTGTTACACCTGCGGGAATATCAGTTCCAGAGCCTGGATTGAGTCTTCCCAGTCGGCGCGTTCAAAAATACCTTGTTGCAAGAACGCTTCCAGTTGCGGCCAAAGCGTAATCGCTTTGTCCAGCATCGGGTCGCTGCCTTTGGCATATGCCCCCACGCTCACCAGATCGCGGTTGCGCTGGAAGCTTGAGAGCAGTTGTTTAAAGTTACGCACGCGGGCGTAATGTTTTTCGCTAATCAGCGCGGTCATCGCACGGCTGATCGACGCTTCAATATCAATCGCCGGATAGTGGCCCGCTTCGGCCAGACGACGCGAGAGCACGATGTGACCGTCGAGGATGGCACGCGCCGAGTCGGCAATCGGGTCCTGCTGGTCGTCGCCTTCGGTCAGAACCGTGTAAAACGCCGTCACCGAGCCGCCGCCGCTAATGCCGTTACCCGCGCGTTCAACCAGCGCAGGCAGTTTGGCAAACACCGAAGGCGGATAGCCTTTGGTCGCCGGTGGTTCGCCGATCGCCAGCGCGATCTCACGCTGCGCCATCGCGTAGCGGGTGAGGGAGTCCATAATCAGCAGCACGTGCTGGCCGCGATCGCGGAAATCCTCGGCAATACGGGTGGCGTACGCCGCGCCCTGCATACGCAGCAGCGGAGAGACATCTGCCGGTGCGGCGATGACCACGGAACGTGCGCGGCCTTCGGCACCGAGAATGTTCTCGATAAAATCTTTTACTTCGCGGCCACGCTCGCCAATCAGCCCGACGACAATCACGTCGGCCTGGGTGTAGCGCGCCATCATCCCGAGCAGCACCGATTTACCGACGCCGGAACCGGCGAACAGGCCCATACGCTGGCCGCGACCGACCGTGAGCAGGGCGTTGATCGGGCGCACGCCCGTATCCAGCACGTGTTCAATGGCGGTACGTTGCAGCGGGTTAAACGGCTGGGTGATCAGCGCACCGGTTTCGGTGGTGTCCGGGGCGGGCAGGCCGTCGAGTGGTTTACCTGCGCCGTCGAGGACACGGCCTAACAGCGCCGGACCGAGCGGCAATTGCTTGCCGCTGTGCAGCCCGTCGCCGGCATTATTTTTCGCGTAGACGCGCGCGCCGGGCAGAATGCCTTCCACCTCTTCCAGCGGCATCAAAAACAGTCGCTGGCCATTAAAACCGACGACTTCGCTTTCCACTTCGCGCGTTTCATTGGCGTCCTGACGTTCAATCACGCAGGTCGCGCCGAGAGGCAACTGCAAGCCGGTGGCTTCCAGCACCAGCCCGGTTGCGCGGGTCAGACGCCCGTAACGACGAACCGATGGCAGTTGCGCCATCTTGGTTTCAAAATTGTCGAGCGTGTTGAGCCAGCGCGTGAGACGGGCGGTCATCAGACAACTCCCGGTGCAGCCAGGCGGCACAGTTCCTGCCAGCGCGTGGCGACGCTGGCATCCAGATCGCCTTCGTCGGCAGAGACTTTACAGCCGCCGTGATGTAACGACGGATCGCCGCGCAGACGCCAGCCGTGCAGGCTCAGTGTCGCGCCCAGCATCTCTTCGACACGCTGGAGATCGTCAGGATGTACGCGCAACTGAGGTTTACCGCTGAACAGCGGCTCCTGCTGGAGCAGACCCTGGATCTGTTTTATCAGCGCCGAGTTATCCACCACCGGCGTATGCCCGATAACCTGACGTGCCGCTTCCAGCGCCATCTGCATCAGGCGTGAGGCGATCACGCTATCCAGCGCGTCGAGGGTGTTCTGAAATTCGCTCACCAGCTGCTGCATCCGGGCATGGATCGGCGCCTGCTGCTGGCGAGACTGCTCAAGACCTTGCTCCAGGCCCTGCGCTTTGCCTTCTTCATAGCCCTGCTGGTGGCCCTGATGGCGACCTTCGCTCAGACCGGCGTTATAGCCTTGCTCATGCGCCTGCATTTGCAGCTGCGCCAGCATCTGCGCACGCTGCTCTTCTTCGCTCAGCTCTGGCGCCTCTTCGTCTGGCTCTTCCGTGAGGGAAGGGGCCAGCGCGGGCATAAACTCCGTCATCGGAGGGGCCAGATCGTCAGGAGTCCAGCGCTTCCACGGCAGCTCCTTAGACATACGCATCGTCTCCGCTGCCAATCACCATCTCGCCGGTTTCGGCCAGACGACGAACGATAAGCAGGATCGCTTTCTGCTCGTTTTCCACCTGAGACAGACGAACCGGGCCACGGTTGGCAAGGTCGTCGCGCAGGATATCTGCCGCACGCTGGGACATGTTGCGCAGGAATTTCTCGCGCAGCGGCTGCTCGGCACCTTTGAGGGCGATAAGCAGGGATTCGGAATCCACTTCCTGGAGCAGGCGCTGAACGCTGCGATCGTCGACCTCGACCAGGTTTTCGAACAGGAACATCTCGTCGATAATTTTCTGTGCCAGCTCGCCGTCGAATTCGCGAACGGCGGTAATAACGGCTTCTTCCTGCTGGGTTTTCATCAGGTTGATGATTTCCGCTGCAGTTCTCACGCCGCCCATTTTGCTGCGCTTGAGGTTCTGGCCGTCGAGCAGGCTGTTCAGCACTTCGGTCAGTTCCGCCAGCGCGGCCGGCTGGACACCCCCGAAGGTGGCGATACGCAGCATCACGTCGTGACGCAGGCGCTCGTCGAACAGGGCCAGAATATCTGCCGCCTGACCACGTTTGAGGTGGACCAGAATGGTAGCGATAATCTGCGGGTGCTCGTCGCGAATCAGGTCGGCGGCGCTCTGCGGTTCCATAAAGTTGAGCGTTTCGATGCCGCTGGCGGTATCGCGCGTCTCGAGAATGTCTTCCAGCAGGCTGGCAGCACGCTCCTCGCCCAGGGCTTTGACCAGGACGGAACGCAGGTAGTCGTTGGCGTTGACGTTGAGGGCAGCAAACTGTTCTGCTTCCTGCTCAAACTCCGCCAGCACTTCCGTCAGCTGTTTGTTAGAGATCTGACGCACGTTCGCCATCGCCGCACTGAGCAACTGCACTTCACGCTGGGAGAGGTGTTTGAACACCTCTGCCGCACGGTCTTCACCGATGGTCATCAGCAGGATGACGCTTTTATCTTTACCGCTTAGATTACTCATCTTCGTTACCCATCCACTGGCGAATCACCAGCGCGACGACGCGTGGATCGTTATCGGACATTTCGCGAATACGCTGGCTCATGACCTCAGCGCCCATGCGCTGGTTGGCACGGCGTTGCTGCATCTGCTCGTCTTTGCTCAGGCGAACTTCAACGGCATCTTCCGTTTCCTGACGCGAATTCATGCTTTCTTGTGCGGCTTTCAGCTGCTCTGCGCGACGGTTGAGCTGTGGACGAATACCTTTACGCCACAGCAGCCACGCCACAATCAGTACCAGTAACCAGCGTCCTGCAGACATCAGCTGATCGATAAACGACTGCTGTTGCCAGAACGGCAGCTCGCCACCTGTTTCGTCGGTCGCCGTGAACGGAGAGTTCACTACGTTCAGGGTGTCACCGCGTTTCTCGGAGTAGCCCATGGCTTCGCGGGTCAGGTCTTCGATCTGCTTCATCTGATCGGTGGTCAGCGGCAGCGGTTTTCCGTCCGGCAGCGTTTTGTAGTTCACCACCACGGCAACGGAGAGACGCTGTACATCGCCCACGTTCATTTTGGTGTGGCGAATGGTACGGTCGACTTCGTAGTTGGTGGTCTCGTTACGGCTGGAGTTACGTGGACCCGTGCTGGCCGCCGTCGAGGTGGTCTGCTGTGCATTATTCTGCTGACCGTTCTGCTGATTCGCCGGAGGCGTCGAAATTGGCGCCGCGTTAGCCGGGGCAGGGGTATTCGAGAGCGCACCCGGTACGCCGCCCGGATTCTGGCCGCCAATCTGCTCGGTGGTGTTCAGCTGACGGGAACGCATCACCGCTTGAGCCGCATCGCCGTTCGGGCTGTACTGCTCTTCCGTCTGCTCTTTATTGGCAAAATCGATCTGTGCAGTAACCTGCGCGTGGACGTTGCCGGTGCCAACGATAGGACCGAGGATCGCTTCGATACGGCGCTGGACGCGGCCTTCCACGTCGGTTGCATACTTCAGCTGGGCGTCGTTCAGGTCACGGCTGCTGGTATTGGACTGGGTCAGCAGATGGCCACCCTGATCGACCACGGTCACGTTACCCGGCGGCAAACCGGCTACGGCGCTGGAGACCAGATGGGTAATGGCGCTGATCTGTCCTTCGTCCAGCGCTCGGCCGGGTTCGAGAGTGGCGGTTACCGAGGCGGTCGGCGATTTTTGCTCGCGCACGAAGAGGGACGGTTTTGGCATCGCCAGGTGTACACGGGCCGTTTTAACCGGGCCGAGCGTTTCGATGGTGCGGGCCAGCTCACCCTCCAGCGCACGCTGGTAGTTGATCTGCTCGCTGAACTGGCTGATACCGAACTTTTCCTGATCCAGCAGTTCGAAACCGACGGCGCCACCTTTCGGCAGACCTTGCTGGGCCAGACGTAAACGCAGTTCGTGGACTTTGTCCGCAGGAACTTCCAGGGCGCCGCCGTTATCGGCGAAGCGATAAGGGATGTTCATCTGGGTCAGTTGGGTGACGATAGCCCCGCCGTCCTGATCGGACAGGTTACTATAAAGGGTGCGATAGTCCGGGCTTTTCGCCCACAGGACCATCGCCACGAGAATCGCAATAGCGGCAGCGCCTGCCACGATCAACGGGATTTTAGGGTTCGCGCGCAGGCGGTTCATCCACTCGAGCGATTTATTTTGCGGTGCTGCCGATGCTGTCGCAGTCATAGCGCACCTCGTGGCTCGTTGTGGATAACGTTATTCGTGTAGTGAAACAAAACTGACTCCCGGGTCGGCAAACACGACAAAAGGTCCATATTGATGGCCCTGCCATTATTTGATGATTCGGGATTTTCTATTCGTCAAATAACCTGGTTTTTTAACGCTATTTACCGCCATTATCTCATTGACAAGGTGCTAGTCTTGACCCCGTAAAAAACCATCCAGGGGAGAGTCATGGCAATACAAGGCATTGAAGGGGTGATCAGCCAGTTGCAGGCAACGGCGATGACAGCCCGTAATCAGGACGTTACGGACACACAATCGACGGTCAGCTTTGCAGGGCAGCTGCACGCCGCTCTCGATCGCATCAGCGACACGCAAAACGCGGCACGCGCGCAGGCAGAGAAGTTCTCCCTCGGCGAACCCGGTGTGGCGCTGAACGACGTGATGACCGATTTGCAAAAATCATCGGTCTCTTTGCAGATGGGTATTCAGGTGCGTAATAAGCTGGTTTCGGCTTATCAGGAAATGATGTCGATGCAGGTTTAGGTTTTTAACCTGTTAAGTACGTCTTCTTAATTTCATCAGATCCAAATGTTGGGCATGGGCGGGGTAAATATGTCTATCTTCCCATGCCAGAAAGAAGAGAGTGCAATAATGCACACCCTGGTAACGTCCAATAACCGCATTCATTTTATCTACTGGTGATATTTCACCTGTCGGTAGCAAACTTGTGGATATTGTCAGTTAATCACATATAGCCCTTTGGGCGGTTGCATCGCAGTGCTGAGCCTGTAAAGCAGCTAATCAACCTGCCGAGAGAAACCCTTAAGTCTTTTCTCTAAGTTTCACTTCGAGTTCAAGCAGTGTCATTTTTCGTTTTTTTAGACGTCTGGCGGGTGATCCAAAATAGACTGACCATGCCTCCGCATTTTTAGAGACCAGTGAATTTGCACCCACTGCGCAACCCTCGCCGAGCGTAACCCCAGGCAAAATAATACTTTGCGAACCAACAATGGCATGTTTACCGATCTGAACGGGCGCGCGTATGACACCGGTAAACTCCTGCGGGACAGTGGGGTTGGTCATCACGGAGCCATCATAATTGTCGCTGGTGGTGTAGATTTTAACGCCCTGGGATAGCCCGCTAAAGTCCTGCAGCGCCACGCCTGCGCCCGCGAAAATCGCGCTGTAACCTCCGATATGCACCCAGGAACCGATGTGTAAAAAGCCGGGGGCGGCGGCGATAATGGTGCTGAAACCGTCGATACGAACATTATCGCCAATGCAGATATTTTCTAATCCAATGAGGGTGCAGTTTTTTGCAATGAGGACGTTTTTTCCTACAGAGCCGATGCCGAAGTCCTTAAGTTCATTCTCATTGTAGTAGCCAGGATCGAAGGGATTTTGGCGCAAGATGAAGTTCTCCAGTGGGTATTCGGTGGCATGTAAAAATTGTCAGTCTGAGCATAACCGCTTAAGGAATCAAACAATCGCATGAGCAGGCGGGAGGGTTCATCGTTGATTGCGCATTTACCCATGTGACACGACTTCAGAGAGCAGAAAGTCTGGCGACATCATGCCTTTAATGCCACAATCTTTTTTTCTTCGCAGGCAGGAAAGATGATGAAAAAAATGATCATGGCTGGCGCGTTGCTGGCATTAACGGGATGTGTGCAGGTTGATAATTATCAGGACGTGATTAAGCATCCTGTTCCCTCAGATCTGGCGGGCTACTGGCAGACCAAAGGGCCGCAAAGCAAAATGGTGAGTCCGGAAGCGATCGCCACGCTGGTAGTGACAGAGCAGGGCGATACCCTGGATTGCCGACAGTGGCAGCGCGTGATTGCGGTGCCGGGTAAAATCATGCTGCGTTCAGATGATTATTACAACGTCACCAGCAAGCTGGATATCTATCCGCTCGAACGCGATGGCAACACGCTGGAATATGATGGAATGGAGTTGCAGCGCGTCGACCGTCCAACGGTGGAGTGCGCAGATTACCTGACCAAAAATCCGCTTGAGAGCCAGGTGAAGTGAGTGTTTGCCGGGTAAGCGAGAGCGCCACCCGGCAAACCATCCCCGTTACAACACATCCTCCATCACCCAGATACTTACGCTGCCGCCATTGCAGGTGAATGTCCCTTCGCCGGCGGCGCTGGTGGTGATCGTCTCTTCGCGATTGCCGAGGAAATCTTTCCAGTTCTTGTTGCCGTAATTATCCCCAAGATTAATTACTTTTTCGCCGTCGTCTCCGTTGGAAAGCACCACGACGCAGCCCGGATCCTCATCCGTCCCGCTGCGGCTGAACGCAATGCAGTTAGGATGATCGAACCACAATGTCTGCACGCCGTGGGCGAAACGCTGGCGGGCCAGGATCAGCTCGTGAAGCTGTTCGATTACTGGCATGTCGATGTGGTAGGTTTCGCCGTCGCCGCCGGTGTCGTCGTAGCTCGCCCCGAAGAGATCCGGATAGAACACGCTCGGTACGCCGTTTTCGCGCAGTAAAATCAGCGCGTAGGCCAGCGGTTTAAACCAGGCTTCGACCGGCGCTTCCAGGGCCTGCAACGGCTGAGTGTCATGGTTGGCCACAAGCGTGACGGCATGGAACGGGTCGGCTTCAACCAGCGTACCGGTGAAGATCTGGCTCATGTCATAGTCGCGGCCCTGGCGGGACGCTTCATGGAATTTCATCTGCAGCGGAGCGTCGAACAGCATGGTTTTGCCCTCCACCTGATCGATATAGTGCTGCAGTTTGTCGACTTCGTGGGACCAGTATTCGGCCACGATAAACAGCGGTTTGGGGGCCACTTCCTGGACGTGTTCGATCCACTCTTTATAGAACCAGGCCGGAATGTGCTTCACCGCGTCGAGACGAAAACCGTCGCATTGGGTTTGCTCCATCACCCAGCGCGCCCAGTATTTTATCTCTTCCGTCACGGCGTGATTGCGGAAATCGATGTTTTCGCCCATCAGATAATCGAAATTCCCCATCTCATCATCGACCTGATCGTTCCAGCCTTCGCCGGTGTAATCATTGACGATCTTAAAGATGCTGTCCTCGTTGGGGTTTTCGATATGGTCGATACCGCTGAAGCATTTGTAGTCCCAGATAAACTCGGAATACTGCCCGGCACGAACGGGGAAGGTGTAGCGGGTCCAGGCTTCGCATTCGATGATTTCATCGTCAATCTGGGTGCGATCCTGCTCGTTCACACGCTGCACGCGGATTGACTCTTTCTCATCCGCGCCCATTTTGTGGTTCACCACCACGTCCAGCAGCACCGCGATCTCATTGCTTTTTAAAGCATTGATGGCTTCTAGCAGCTGGGCTTTATCACCGTATTTGGTGGCGATGGACCCTTTCTGGTCAAACTCACCGAGATCGAAAAGATCGTAAGAGTCGTATCCGACGGAATACCCGCCCGATGCGCCTTTGTAAGCCGGAGGCAGCCAAATCATGTTGATGCCGATCTCGTTGAGATTGGGTGCCAGTGCAGTGACTTCCTGCCACAGCTCACCGCCTGTGGGGTAATACCAGTGAAAACATTGTAATAGAGTGGGGTTTTTCATCTTCCGTGCTCCAGAATGAGGACACAGAGAGTATGGTCGAGAAGAAAAGAATTAGCGGGTGAAATACGAAATTTCATTCACCCGCCAGGGCCACCGTCAATCTAGAGATCGTTGGGGAAAAGGATATTGCCTGATAGACGTCCATAGGTCGCATTAAGATTATGTTGTCGGGAGGTTTGCCCAACCAGAGCTTTTAACTCTTCCATACGCTGATGCAATAACGCTTTGAGTTCCACCTCATTGCTGAGGATCTGTTTCAGAATAGGGCGAATTTGTGCCTGAAGCTGGGGCGCAATTTCGCTTGCATCCTGGTAACGGGTAAGTTTTTCTACGGCCGAAAGGTAATCGACTTCGTAAGCAATAAGTTCATCCCAACGCCCAGATTTTGTCAGCACCAGCATCGCGGTGCTGGTGGCTAACAACTGCTGATAATGCTGGAGCAACCCGAGATTGGCATCCATTAGTAATTGTCCCGCACGTTTTGAGAATGTGGGCCTATCTCTTTCCAGGCGTCAGCGATGTTATTCAGTAACTCCACCACTTCATTGATGGCATTAATGTCATTATGAAGATTGGCCTGTAAAAGGCGCCTTGTCATATAGTCGTAAAGACTATCAAGGTTTGTCGCCAGTTCTCCGCCAACTTCATGGTTGATCCCGGACTGCAAACCGTTACTGATAATATTAATTGCTTTGCTCAGCGCCTGCCCTTTACCGGGAATATCCCCTTGCTCAATCAGTATCATGGCTTTTTTCATGGCGCTTAACGCGCCATCAAAAAGGAGTACCACTAACTGATGCGGGCTGGCGCTCAGGACGGCGCTCTCCACGCCAACCTGGGCATATGCCTGAATCCCCGATTTTGTATACATGGTAAAACCTCAACTCATCATTGATTAACTGTTCATGGCGTTGAACTGTTGAGTCAGATAGCTACCGGTGGAATCCATCTGAGAAACAAGCTGGCTCAAGCTGGTAAATTGCGTTTTATAACGTGCCATGGTGGCGGTAATTTGGTCGTTGACGCGATCGTATTGATCCGAAAGCTGTTTCAACGTTTTGTTAATGCCGTCGGTGGCGTTTTTAACGGAACCGTCGGTACCTAAGATACTTTTCAGCAAGTTGCTGGTTTCGGTCGCGAAGCCCGTTGTCTTGCCATCACCCGACAGGAACGAAATCACATCGGCCGATTTCTCGGTGAGCGCTTTATTCAGCTTTGTGCTATCAACGGTCAATTTACCGGTGATGTCCTGTGTAATCCCCAACTGAGACAGAGTGGCTAAATCGCCGCTACCCTGAGGCGCAGAGAGTTTTGAACGCAGCTGAGTCTGAATACTGCGCAGCGTACCATCGCCCAACAGATCGCCGTTGCTGGTGTCCTGCGCGCCATTACCCTGATCAACCTTGGTATATTTCGTCTGGTTACCAATGGTGGTTTGCAGCGAGTTATACGCGTCCACAAAAGCCTGAACCGCGTCGAGCATCGGCTGGTTATCTTTCACCACCGTCAGCGTTTCTGGGCTGCCTTTATTGGTTTTGGTCAGGTTCAGCGTTACGCCTTCTGGCGCATCGGTAATGGTGTTGCTGCTACGGGTAATTTCAATCCCGTTAATTTTTACGACCGCATCGGAAGCCGCAACCTGCTCGGTCATGACATTGCTTGATCCTGCCGGATCGTAGCTCACGTATTTAGCCAGTTCAGCGTCATCCGTGGTGACGGTCATTTTATTCGTCGTGCCGCTATCACGAGACGTCAGTGCCAGATAATAGCTGTTGTCGTCTGCTTTAATAATACTGGCGGTCACGCTGCCCTGTTTGGCGTTAATCGCGTCACGCACATCAGAAAGGCTGGTTTTATCGCTAGCCAGTGTGACGGTCAGCGGATCTTTCTGGCCTGGCTGAGTGATCGTGATCGTGCGCGAACTCATGCTGCTGTCGCCAAGATCGGTATCTTTGCTGGCCACTTTCGGGCTGAGCAAAGACTGTGAAGCGGCTAAAGAACTGACTTCAACTGAATAGGTGCCCGCTGTTGCGCTAGTGGAAAGCGTGGCGCTAAATGCCGAGTTGGTGGTGGACACCTTTGCCTGAGCAATAGCCGAGGTATTTTTTAACGCGTCAGAAGCCGTCTGTAATTTGGTTAACGAAGCCTGAACCACGTTCCACGCAGTGAGTTTTGCTTTATAAGAGGTTTGCTGCGTAGTAATCGGTGTCAGTTTGGTCTGCTCAGCAGTCTGTAAATTGTCATACAACGTACTGAGTCCCAGATTGGTACCTGCGCCGAGCGAACTGATACTTGCCATAACACTTCATCCTTTATTGAGACAATCACTGGATGGTCTATCGGCAGAAACGCAAAAAAGATTAGCGTTAATTTAAAAAAACAATGCGCAAATAAAGGAGGCAAATAATGGGTAGTTTGCGCCTTTAAAAAAATGATCTTTTTTCTAAAGGTTGAGAAAGCGGTGTCGATAATCACATTGACGGCGAGAAAGCCGTAGGCAGACGCCTAAATCTGACAACTAATTCAAAGGAATACACTATGGCTGTTATTAATACTAACACCCTTTCTCTGATGACTCAGAACAACCTGAGCAAATCCCAGTCATCTCTGGGCACCGCCATTGAGCGTCTGTCCTCCGGCCTGCGTATCAACAGCGCAAAAGACGATGCTGCGGGTCAGGCGATTGCTAACCGTTTCACCTCTAACATCAACGGTCTGGGTGTTGCTGCACGTAACGCCAACGACGGTATCTCTCTGGCACAGACCGCTGAAGGCGCGCTGGGCGAGATCAACAACAACTTGCAGCGTATCCGTGACCTGACCGTTCAGGCGCAGAACAGCTCTAACTCTGCATCTGACATCGACTCCATCCAGGCTGAAGTTAACCAGCGTATGGAAGAAATTAACCGCGTTACCACGCAGACCGACTTCAACGGCATCAAAGTGCTGAACACCGGTACCGGTTCAAGCAGCTACAGCTTCCAGGTAGGCTCTAAAGATAACGAAACTATCGCTATCAACCTGACCAGCTCTGACAGCTTCAACCTGTACAACGCCACTGGCGCAACCTTTGATACCTCTGGTCAGACAATTAACGGTACTGCACGTACCACCAAAGCTGAAGGCTTTGACGTGCTGAGCGGTACAGTGAACTCTACCGGTGGCGTAGATGGCGGCCCACTGGCAGACATCGATGCGGCAATCAAATCTGTTGATAACCAGCGCAGCCTGCTGGGTGCGTCTCAGAACCGTTTCGAGTCCACCATCACCAACCTGAACAACACCGTAAACAACCTGTCTGCTGCGCGCAGCCGTATTCAGGATTCTGATTACGCAACGGAAGTGTCCAACATGTCTCGTTCGCAGATCCTGCAACAGGCTGGTTCTTCTGTTCTGGCCCAGGCCAACCAGGTTCCGCAGACCATGCTGTCTCTGCTGCGTTAATACCCTTATTGATGCAAAAAAAGCGCCGCTTGTCGGCGCTTTTTTCTTTTAGAATCAAATCAAAAACAATAAATAGTTTTAAAACCTAAAGTTTAAAAATGTGGTGTCGATAATCTTTATACAGGCGATGAAGCCGTTGGCACTATGCCAAGCACATGACTCAATTTTGAAGGATACTTACCATGGCTGTGATTAATACCAACACCCTTTCTCTGATGACTCAAAACAACCTGAGCAAATCACAGTCTTCTTTAGGGACTGCAATCGAGCGTCTGTCTTCTGGTCTGCGCATCAACAGCGCAAAAGACGATGCTGCAGGTCAGGCGATTGCTAACCGTTTCACCTCTAACATCAACGGTCTGGGTGTTGCTGCACGTAACGCCAACGACGGTATCTCTCTGGCACAAACCGCTGAAGGCGCGCTGGGCGAGATCAACAACAACTTGCAGCGTATCCGTGACCTGACCGTTCAGGCACAGAACAGCTCTAACTCTGCATCTGACATCGACTCCATCCAGGCTGAAGTTAACCAGCGTATGGAAGAAATTAACCGCGTTACCACGCAGACCGACTTCAACGGCATCAAAGTGCTGAACACCGGTACCGGTTCTAGCAGCTACAGCTTCCAGGTAGGCTCTAAAGATAACGAAACTATCGCTATCAACCTGACCAGCTCTGACAGCTTCAACCTGTACAACGCCACTGGCGCAACCTTTGATACCTCTGGTCAGACAATTAACGGTACTGCACGTACCACCAAAGCTGAAGGCTTTGACGTACTGAGCGGCACTGTTGACGCTTCCGGTGCGGTAGATGGTAGCCCGCTGGCAGACATCGATGCGGCAATCAAATCTGTTGATAACCAGCGCAGCCTGCTGGGTGCATCTCAGAACCGTTTCGAGTCCACCATCACCAACCTGAACAACACCGTAAACAACTTGTCTGCAGCGCGCAGCCGTATTCAGGATTCTGACTACGCAACGGAAGTGTCCAACATGTCTCGTGCGCAGATCCTGCAACAGGCTGGCTCTTCCGTTCTGGCCCAGGCCAACCAGGTTCCGCAGACCATGCTGTCCCTGCTGCGTTAATACCCTTATTGATGCAAAAAAAGCGCCGCTTGTCGGCGCTTTTTTCTTTTAGAATCAATCAACAAGCATTAAATATTTTTAAAATCTCTAAAGTTTAAAAACCTGTTGTCGATAATGTTTATGTAGGCGATGAAGCCACTGGCGGCATGCCAAACCCATGACTCACTTTGAAGGATACTTACCATGGCTGTGATTAATACTAACACCCTGTCGCTGACGACTCAGAACAACCTGAGCAAATCTCAGTCTTCTCTGGGTACCGCAATCGAGCGTCTGTCTTCTGGTCTGCGCATCAACAGCGCAAAAGACGATGCCGCTGGTCAGGCAATCGCGAACCGTTTCACCTCTAACATCAACGGCCTGGGTGTTGCTGCACGTAACGCCAACGACGGTATCTCCCTCGCGCAGACCGCTGAAGGCGCGCTGGGCGAAATCAACAACAACTTGCAGCGTATCCGTGACCTGACCGTTCAGGCACAGAACAGCTCTAACTCTGCATCTGACATCGACTCCATCCAGGCTGAAGTTAACCAGCGTATGGAAGAAGTTAACCGTGTTACTCAGCAGACTGACTTCAACGGCATCAAAGTGCTGAACACCGGTACCGGTTCAAGCAGCTACAGCTTCCAGGTTGGCTCTAAAGATAACGAAACTATCGCTATCACCCTGAGCAGCTCTGACAGCTACAACCTGTTCAGCACCGCAGGCGCAACTGGCGCAACTGGCGGCATGGTGAACGGCAATGCCCGTACTACTTCTGCTGAAGGTTTCGACGTACTGAGCGGTACCGTCACTTCTGGTGGTACTACCGATGGTAGCCCGCTGGCAGACATCGATGCGGCAATCAAATCTGTTGATAACCAGCGTAGCCTGCTGGGTGCGTCTCAGAACCGTTTCGAGTCCACCATCACCAACCTGAACAACACCGTAAACAACCTGTCTGCAGCGCGTAGCCGTATTCAGGATTCTGATTACGCAACGGAAGTGTCCAACATGTCTCGTTCGCAGATCCTGCAACAGGCTGGCTCTTCTGTTCTGGCTCAGGCCAACCAGGTTCCGCAGACCATGCTGTCCCTGCTGCGTTAATTTTCAGACGCGATTCAAAGGCATCTTCGGATGCCTTTTTTTTGCAATCGAAAGAGATAGCCGCTTTTCTGCCAGCTGTTTTTCGCCTCACATTCCCTCCGGTCACGCACAATAACCTGTTTTCATTTCTGTCTTCTGAACGTTGTGACGTGCAGGCATAAAAAGGAACCAGGATGCAAAGTTACTTACTCAGTGTTGATAAATTCGACGCTTATACCCCTTATACCGTTGAGGTTCTCGACCTGGTCGATTTCTGGTTGTCACAAGGCGCTCGAATTGATCTGTGCACACAATCCGCCGGCAAGGCAATGAAGAGCAAGCTCGATGAGCTGAACACGACAGGGCGTTTTCGTGTCATTACCGAAGACGAGGGTGACATTGATCCGGCTTATGACAGAATCATTATCTGGCGCGGCTTCTTTAGCCAGAAGCTGATGGCCGGGCTGCAGGCGCAGCGTCTGAGCGGCCCGCTGGTCTTCCGCCATTTCAGCGATTATAACGATCTCTATATTCCCTACGGTGTGCAGCTTGAGAATGAGTTGGCCTCTCTGACCTTGGGCCTCTCCGAACTGACCTGCGAACAGCTCAAACTGACCGGGATCCTTGAAGATCAGCTGGCGCTAATGCCCTGGCTCGTTCCCGCACGTTTTATTGACTACCCGAGCGCAACGCGCCCGCCCGAATTAAAACAGGCCTTGTACGTGGCGCCTGAAATGACTGCAGAGGTGTATGAACTTCAGCAGAAGGCAGCGGAGAAGGGCATCACGCTGCACTGGCTGGATGAGAAACAGCAGCTAAACCTCGTTGAACCCGAGTGGTTATCGCAGTATGACGCGGTTATTGGCAACGAGTCTTTGGCTACCAAAACGCTGGCACTGGGTATCCCGCTCTTCTTGGCCGTTAATGGCTATGTGGATGATTACCTTAACGCCGATAACATGGCCGCGCATGAGCATAACCATTTTAGCGGTATGTCACTGCGCAACTGCCCGGACAGTGAAGAATGGCTGTCACTGCTGCAAACGGGTTATCCGTCAGCGGCACGCTGGGCGCGAGACAACCGCGCGCAATGTGCGCAAAAGTGGGGCGTTGAAGCGGTGATGGGGCGCATTTTTGCGCACCCCCTGGCTGTAAAATCACCCGTATTAGATGAAAAATCATCTTATGCCCTGACCTTGCACAGAAAAGCACTCCTCGCGCATCAGTCACTGAAATACTCTATCAGCCGCTGGCTGGAAGACCGGAAAATCAGCCCGGCCCGCCGGGAAGCGCTTTTGGCTATATCCGGTGATGTTCCGGCTGCTGCACGTCTCGGCGTGGTAGTGATTTCACGCGATGGGGATGCACAGGCCTGCGAGCGAACCATGGCCTCTCTGTCAGCGCAATCTCTTCCGGCCTTGAGTGTGGATGTCATTGATGAGGCGGAAGGCCTGAATTCACTGTTGAGTGAGCGAGACGCCGACGCACTGCTGGTGATTCCCGCCGGTTTTACTCTGATTGACGATGCGCTGCTGCACTTCGCGGCCCATCGCGTTAAAAACCAGACGGCGTTAGCCCTCTATTGCGATGAGATGATGGTCTCGCCCAATGAAGAGCCGCGCCTGACGCTTCGTCCGGGCACCAATATCGATCTTCTGCGGGCAACGCCTTATACCGGGCAAACCTGGCTTATCAACCGCGAGGCCGCGCTGCAGGTGGGCGGAATTCAGGGGCATTTTCAGGAGATGGCGTTGGTTGATCTTGTCTGGCGCTTTGTCGAAGCGGCGGGACCGGGTGCAATTGACAGGGTGGCTGAAGTCCTGGTTTCAACGGATCGGTTGCCTAAAACGTGGCAAAACGCTGCGGGAGTCATGGCTGAGCACAAGCAGATTGTCACAGAGCATCTTGCGCGTCTGGGCATTGCAGCCACCGTTGAGGAGGGGGAGACTTCCGTTGCGCGCATTCGCTATCAGTGGGTGGAGAAGCCACTGATCTCGGTAATCATCCCGACGCGCGACCACGTAGCCTTGCTGCGTCGGTGCATTGAAAGCCTGATGGAGAAAACCCGCTACGCGCATTATGAACTGCTAATTGTCGACAATCAGTCTGTGGACGCGGATGCGTGCGATTTCCTCCAGCAGCTTGAACGGCTGGGTCTCGATCAAGTTCGGATTCTGCGTCACGATGCGCCGTTTAACTTTGCACAAATCAACAATCTGGCTTCGCAGTATGCACGCGGCGAGATCCTGGTTTTCCTCAATAACGACTGTGAAATTATTGATAGCGACTGGCTGGATGCCATGGTTGAACATGCCCTGCGCCCGGAAATCGCGATGGTCGGTGCGCGTCTGGAATATGCGGATGGTCGCATACAGCACGGGGGGTATCTCGCCGGTGTTCAGCAGGGGGTTGGGGTCGCTTTTGAGGGCGCTGAAGGCGAGAGCGCTGGTTTTGAAAACTACCTCAAAACGCCGCACAACCTGAGTGCCGTGAGCGCCTCCTGCATGATGGTGAGAAAAGAGGTGTTCTTCGCGCTCAATGGCTTCACAGAGGAGAAATTCCCGCTCTATTTTGCGGACGTGGATCTCTGTTTACGCGCGCAGTCTCTGGGATATCTTAATGTCTGGACACCTTATGCCCGAGTCAAACATATGGGTGGGGCCACCCGTTTACTCAGCCAGAAGTTCCACGTTCAGGAGCGCCCGTTAGGAGGCGATTACGCAAGGCTCAATCAGGAGTGGGGTCAACGATTACTGGCCGATCCGTCGTACCATCCGCTGCTGCAAAAATCAGGAGCACCTTTCACCCTGAGTGAGAGCACGGCGCGTTTCCACGAACCGCTGCCGGGTCGTCCATTACCTGTGGTGCTCGCGCATCATATTAACTGGCAGGGCAATGGACACCATCGCGTGTTACAACCGTTCAAGGCCATGGAACGTCATACGCTGCTCGAAGGAGGGCTGATAAATTCCGTACCTGGGCTAATGGAAGTGGCGCAACTCCAGCCGGATGTGGTGCTGCTCGAGCTTCCTACGGGAAGTCGTTTCCCGGATGTGATGCAGCAGATGCGCAGTCTCTCTGGTGCGAAAATCGTCGTTGAATATGATGATTACCTCCTGAACCTGCCAATGAAAAATGGCAATAACAGCAAGTTCCCGCAGCACATGGTTAAGAGCCTGCGTAAAATTATGGACAATGCCGACTGGGTTGTGGTGTCGACGGAACCGCTGGCAGAAGCGTATAGCCGGTTCCACTCTGATATTCGTATTGCGCAAAACCGTCTGGCGCCAGACCAGTGGGGACATTTGCAAAGTCAGCGCGGCACTGGCAAGAAGATCCGCGTAGGTTGGGCGGGAGGAAGTTCGCATGCGGGCGATCTGGAGATCCTGTTGCCGATCATTAAAGCGCTGGAGAATGAGGTCGAGTGGGTGTTTATGGGCATGAAACCTAAACATGTCCGCTGTGAGTTCCACCCAGGCGTGCCATTCGAAATGTATCCAGAAAAACTGGCGAGCCTGAATCTGGATTTGGCACTGGTGCCCCTTGAAGTGAACCACTTCAATGAGTGTAAGAGCAACCTGAGGCTTCTGGAGATTGGCACCTGCGGCGTACCGATTATTGCCACTGATTTAGTGCCGTATCGCTGCGGTCTGCCCGTGACGCTGGTAGAAAACCGCTTTAAAAACTGGATGAGCGCGATTCGGGCGCACATCAATGATGCGCAGTACCTGGCCTCCCAGGGGGATGCACTGCGTGAAGCTATTCATCGAGACTGGTATCTGCGTGGTCAGGGGCTTGATGACTGGCGTGAAGCCTGGTTGAGAGATCAGAAGTAACAAAAAAGGCACCCGTAAGGGTGCCTTTTGTTTAAGCGTCAGGGTAGCCAGTCACCCAAGAACGTTTCCAAATCATCTCGCCGCAACATTCCCTTGCGTTGAACCTGATCCCTTAACCCATCTCCGGCATTCTCGCATGCCTGCGGGTCCTCCAGGTAGGCTGAGATCGCCTCAAGCCAGGCATTCGTGGTGTTTTTCACGCGAGTGACAAGATACTCATTACGCATACTGACATTATCACTGCAAATGACCGGATAACCGCATGCGCCGAACTCCAGCAAACGAATGACGCTGCGATGGCGGTTGTACTGATTATCTGCAAGCGGTTCAAGAACCAGATCAAGATTCAAGGACGCCAGCTTTTGCGGGTAGTGTTCCACATTCACGGCTGCGTGATATTCAGAAACATGAGATCTCAGCGACGGCGGGCAGTATCCCATCAGAACCCATTCCACCCGGTCGGATAATTGCACGATGACTTTATGAATGATTTCAAGATCCGCACTATTTTCGCCATCGCATACCCAGCCAACGCGTGGCTTGTGACCATGTCTGCGTTCAATCACCAGATTCCCCCACTGTGCAGACGATACACGAGGCTCGATGAAACGAACGTCGTGATGCCACGATGCACAGGTTTCTGCCAGCATTGCTGAACTGACAATCAGGCGATCCGTATGACGCAGAGTTGCCTGCAGGGCCGCCGTGATTTCCGCAGGCAACGTGTCACGCAGAAGGGATTTTGCCGGTAGGGCAGGCAGATAATTATCCAGCGTAAAGACGGTGAACTGAGATGTCGCTTTACGCAGGCGCGCCAGCCATTCCTGCGCTGCGGGTGTGATCGTTTCCTGCAAGATCAGACTTGCAGGGGAGATGCGCGCCATTTCACCGATAGAAGGCGGAACGAAGGGGAGCAACGTCTCGGCGATGGCTTGATCGTGGAGTGACGTCAGCCGATCGAGGAAGTGTCGCTGGTGGTGATGCGTCCGCTCGGCGGTGATCGCAAGGAGTGTCGGCAGTGGATTCCAGTGCAAGGGTTTCCAGGTTCCCGGCGCATCGACCTGCAGCTGAAAACCGGCGTTATTCAGGGATAAATTAGGGTTGTAAGCCGGATCGTTGGCAATCACCGGTAGCCATTTCTGATACATGGCATCTTGCTCACCCGTAAATCGCTGACGCTTTTTCTCCTGAGTCGCTTTGTCCACGGATTTCTGGCTGACACTGCCCTCATGCATCACGATGGAGTAGGGTGTCCAGACGGTCAGATAGCCCGCTTCACGCACCTTCAGACAGAAATCAACATCGTTGTAGGAGACGCGGAACTGATCCTCGTCCAGTCCACCGACCTGCTCGTAAACCGATTTTCGCACCAGAAGGCAGGCGGCTGTCACCACGTTGTAGTTTTGATCGCAGTGCAGACGGTTCATATAACCGGATTTTTCGCTGCTGCTGTCAATAAACGGATGGTCCGCCGGGCCGCGCAACCCCATTACCACGCCCGCATGCTGAATATTCCCGGTTGGATATAACAATTTAGCGCCGGTAATGCCCACTTCTGGGCGTAATCCATGATTGAGCAGATGGTCCAGCCAGTTATTCTCAATTACCCCGGTGTCGTTATTCAGCAATACCAGATACTCCCCACGCGCCTCACGAGCGGCCATGTTGTTGATTGCGGAGTAGTTAAACGGATGCGGGTAACGTAAAACACGAATACGTTGTGGATCAATAGTGGAAATACCGTTGAGCCATTCAAGCGCTTCGGGCGTCTCGCTGTTGTTATCGACGATCAGCACTTCATAATTCGGATATCGCGTTTTTTCCAAAAGCGTAGTGACGCAGTGAACCAGCACCGGTAATTGATCTTTGGTTGGGATAATAATAGAGACCAGCGGCTGCTGGTCGTGATGATAACGTAATGCGTAAATGCCTGGTCGCGGGGATTCTACCTCCCCCTGAGAATAACCGCGTTGAATAAGATGATGACGCAGTATATTTTTTTCTTCCTCAATAGCGACGTTGAGCTGGCTATGAGCCACGACCAAAGGTTCAGGAATATGTCCTGCAAACTGAATCCCTTTTTGCTCGATCAGGCGCACGATATAGTCAAATTGCCATGCCTGACGGTACGTCTTATTAAAGCCACCGAGGGAGAGTAGCGTGGTGCGTTTAAAGATCCAGTGGCGCGCCATTTCAGAGGGGTTGCTGAGCAGCAAATCGAGGTTAAAGTCCGGGCGCAGGGTGGTACTGGTGATTCGGCTGCCGTCGAAATTCACTTCATCGCAATAAACAGCATCACAGCCTGAAGCCCCCTCAAGGGCCAAATCGAAGGATAACAATCCGCTGGCCAGCAGCTGTTCGCCTGCGTCAAGCACCATAACCCAGTCGTGTGGGCTGGTGTCGAGATAATCATTGATACGGGCAACGGTGTTAAACACGGTGGCGTCTATGGCGGTCGCCGGGAAGCGGCTTTGAGAAACCATATTGCCGACCACAACAGGGTGAACTGTCAGCCCAAAACCCTGCCAGGCTGCCACGCTTTCCAGGGTCCGATCAAGAGCATCGGCTCGTCCCGTGTCACGGATCAAGATACAAAGTGATTGGCTAACCGCTCGTGATGCCTGGTACGTGGAGGCCAGTTCTCTGTGCTGCGGAAGTAACGTTCTGCTCTCAAGCCACTGAGCAATTTGCGTGCTCTGGTAATCCAGCGCGCGGTTATGCATCGCCTGGCGTAGTGCCTGCACAAGATTCACCTGATGCCACTCTTCAGGCGAGGATGTCGCGGCAATCAAAACGTGCTGATTCTCCTCTTTCGACCCCTTGTACCACCCCAGTTTTTTAATGAGCTGCGGCATCAAGGAATACGTTCTGGCGACCTGTTCCTGCTGTGATTTTGCCATCTGGCTGGTTTGGCCCGCCGAAATTCTGAATGAGGAAAGCGGTTCGCTGATAAAGGCAAGATCGCCTTTGCGCAATAGTTTGATCATCAATGCGACATCGGCAAAATAGGGCATCTCTTCATGATCGATATTAAATAACTGGTCACCTAAGGCCAGAAGATCGTCGCGATAACAGAGGAAAACACTCGGCTCACCAATAAAATTAACCTGGTAATCGCAGAGGAAAGAGATGAGGTCATTTCCGTTGAGGAGCGTATCACCACTGAAAGGGAATGCCGTTGCAACAATGTCAGGTAAGATATTTCCAGACTCATCAATACGCGTACGGCGTGAAGAGGCTAATACACAGTTCTTATTATCCTCCAGTGCTTTCACTAAGCGCGAGATACAGTTTGGAGCAATAAGATCATCGTCATACAAAAATTTGACGTATTTCCCTTTTGCATGACTCAAGCAGTGAAGAACGTTTCCCATCTCCAGTAAGCGATCGGCATTTTTATGATAAATAATGGGCTTCTTTAGGTGTGGCGATGCTTTCGCGCACGTCACTCGGATAGCGTCATTATCACTGTCATCACAGACGATAATTTCAATGTTCGGCCAGTCTTGTTCAATGGCGCTTTGCAGAGCCTGTTCGAAAAAATCGGCTTTGTAAGCCGGGATAAGAATGCTGACTAATTCATGCTGAGACATATTATTTCTCGTTGTGATTATCATTTCTTCGATGAGATATGCGCGTTTCTAATGCGGGGGCCGTACTTCCCTGAGAGGCCAAAATGTTGAGATGAGTCAGGATTGTCAGCGATGATGAGTTCCCGCACTGGGAGTTTTGCTCATTTTAGCGATGCTGTACCGCTCTCCATGACGGAAACAGCAGGGCGTTTTGGAGTCTTTTTACCCTATTGGACCTTTTGGACGGGTAATTAGAATACAAATTGGCGTGTGTTCGAACGATCGTTCCTGTTGCTGCCTTATAAGATATTCATTTCATGACTTATATGCGACGCCAGAAATGAACAACAAAATATTTGTGACAAGTCCTCTGCTGCCTCCCCTGGAGGAGTTCGTACCCTACCTGGAAAAAATGTGGTCCAGCAGAACGCTCACAAATGGAGGGAGTTTCCACCAGGAGCTGGAGACATCCCTGGCGAGTTATCTCGGCGTTAAGTATGTCAGTTTGTTTTCCAATGGTACGCTGGCTTTATTGACTGCGCTGCAGGCATTACGCGTGACGGGCGAGGTGATAACCACACCCTATTCCTTCGTGGCAACGTCGCACACACTATTATGGAATGGGCTCACGCCCGTTTTCGCCGATATCGATCCTTTAACATTTAACATTGACCCGGATAAAATAGAGGCGCTGATCACACCTCAGACCACGGCAATTTTACCGGTTCATTGTTACGGTATTCCCTGTGAGGTCGATAAAATTCAGCAAATCGCGGATATTTATGGCCTTAGAGTCATTTATGACGCAGCGCATGCTTTTGGTGTTAAAAATAGTGACGGAAGTGTTCTGAATAACGGCGATTTATCCGTGCTGAGTTTCCATGCGACGAAAGTGTTTAACACCTTTGAAGGCGGGGCGATCATCTCCCACGATTTGAAAACAAAACAACGCATTGATTATCTTAAAAACTTTGGGTTTGCAGGTGAAACCAAAGTGGTTGCACCGGGCATTAACGCCAAAATGAGCGAAGTGAATGCCGCCTTTGGTCTGCTTCAGTTAAAGCATATTGACCGCGCCCTGCTGGCAAGAGAGCAAATTTATCAGCGCTATATGCGTGAGTTGCCATCGGCACCCGGTCTGTCCTGCTATGAATTTACCGGGGAGTATGAGTGGAACTACGCGTACTTCCCGCTGCTGGTGGAAGAAGCATTTCCACTCACTCGTGACGAACTCTATGAAATGCTTAAGGAAGAAGATATTTATGCGAGACGCTATTTTTATCCTCTAATAAGTTCTTTCTCAATGTACCGTCATTTACCGTCGGCAGGACCTGACGAATTGCCGGTGGCAAATCAAATTGCGGAAAAAATCCTGTGCTTGCCGATCTTCCCCGATCTCACTGACGAAGAGCAGGGGAGAATTATTGCGGCACTGCAACGTATAAGTCGGTCTAAATGTTCTGACGATGTAAACGAAAAAAATGTTAACCTGGGTGAATTAGCAATTAATGCTTAACAATTCAGGCGGTTGACTAAATTATACGCGTCATATTTTGCACTAGCCTTCGTCCAGGGCGCGGCCTGGCTCAAAAGCGGAATATGACGCGGCAAAGTGAATAAACCCATTTGTCTAAATAACCCCTCATTTCACCCACTATTCATCCGATTAAAACCCCTCCAGAATCGGATAATAATGCCGATAACTCAATTAACGCAGGGCTGTTTATCGTGAATTCACTCTATACCGCTGAAGGTGTAATGGATAAACACTCGCTGTGGCAGCGTTATGTCCCGCTGGTGCGTCACGAAGCATTGCGCCTCCAGGTGCGATTGCCGGCGAGTGTGGAACTGGACGACCTGCTACAGGCGGGCGGAATCGGGTTACTGAATGCAGTAGACCGATACGACGCTCTGCAAGGAACGGCATTTACGACTTACGCAGTACAGCGTATTCGTGGTGCGATGCTGGACGAACTGCGCAGCCGTGACTGGGTGCCGCGAAGTGTTCGCCGCAATGCCCGCGAAGTGGCACATGCTATCGGACAGCTTGAGCAGGAACTGGGACGCAACGCGACGGAAACCGAAGTGGCGGAGCGGCTTGGCATTGCTGTGGCTGATTATCGCCAGATGTTGCTTGATACCAATAACAGCCAGCTCTTCTCTTATGATGAGTGGCGTGAAGAGCATGGCGATAGCATCGAGCTGGTGACTGATGAAAATCAGAATGAAAACCCGTTACACCATTTACTGGAAAGTAATTTACGCCATCGCGTAATGGAAGCTATTGAAGCTTTACCGGAACGCGAACAGCTGGTGTTAACCCTTTATTACCAGGAAGAGCTGAATCTGAAGGAGATCGGCGCGGTTCTGGAAGTGGGGGAGTCTCGGGTGAGCCAATTGCATAGCCAGGCCATTAAACGCTTACGAACCAAACTGGGTAAGTTATAGGCGATGTATCGCCCGAAAAGTGCCGCACAACGTATTGACAACCAGGAGTTATCATGACGGTGCAGCAATCTAAAAGACGGCCTTTAAGCCGCTACCTAAAAGACTTTAAACACAGTCAGACGCATTGCGCCCATTGCAATAAGTTACTTGACCGTATCACGCTGGTACGTCGCGGTGAAATCGTGAATAAGATCGCGATATCACGCCTCGACACCCTGATGGATGAATCCGCGTGGCAGGAAGAGCAGCAGGAGTGGGTGGCCCTATGTCGGTTCTGTGGCGATCTGCATTGCAAAGAGCAAAGCGACTTTTTTGACATCATCGGCTTTAAACAATTCCTGTTTGAGCAAACCGAGATGAGCCACGGAACCGTGCGCGAATACGTTGTTCGTCTGCGTCGTCTGGGCCAGCATCTGACGGTGCAAAACATCTCCCGCGATCTGCTGAAAACCGGCTATCTGGATGAAAATCTGGAGCCGTGGCTGCCGGCTACCAGCACCAACAACTACCGCATCGCCCTGCGTAAGTACGCGCAATATAAAGCGCAAATGCCAGGTGTGATTAAGCAGAAAGTCTACGCCGGGACAACTTCTGATATATATTAAAATTGAATAAGATGTAGCGGACTCGTGTTTGACGTTATAAACGAAATCCCTACACTACTCAAAAAACCACTATATCGGGGTAACTATGAAATTAGCACTTCTGGGTCGTCAGGCACTGATGGGCGTCATGGCTGTGGCGCTGGTCGCAGGGATGAGCGTGAAAACGTTCGCCGCTGAAAATCTGCTGAATAAAGTGAAAGAGCGCGGCACGCTGCTGGTGGGACTGGAAGGGACGTATCCGCCGTTCAGCTTCCAGGGTGATGATGGCAAACTGACCGGTTTTGAAGTTGAGTTTGCTGAAGAGCTGGCGAAGCATCTGGGCGTGAAAGCGTCTCTGAAGCCGACCAAATGGGACGGTATGCTGGCGTCGCTGGACTCTAAACGTATCGATGTGGTCATCAACCAGGTCACCATCTCTGATGAGCGTAAGAAGAAGTATGATTTCTCTACGCCGTACACCGTCTCCGGTATTCAGGCGCTGGTGAAGAAAGGCAACGAAGGCACGATTAAATCGGCCGCCGATCTGAAAGGTAAAAAAGTGGGCGTCGGTCTGGGCACCAACTATGAAGAGTGGCTGCGCCAGAACGTACAGGGCGTGGATATTCGCACCTATGATGATGACCCGACCAAATATCAGGATCTGCGCGTTGGCCGTATCGATGCCATTCTGGTTGACCGTCTGGCCGCGCTGGATCTGGTGAAGAAAACCAACGATACCCTGGCCGTAGCCGGTGACGCGTTCTCGCGTCAGGAAGCCGGTGTGGCGATCCGCAAAGGTAACGAGGACCTGGTGAAAGCTGTTGACGGTGCCATTGCCGAGATGCAGAAAGACGGCAGCCTCAAGGCGCTCTCCGAGAAGTGGTTCGGGGCAGACGTCACCAAATAAGTCTTTCCCTGAAAAAAAGGCGCTTTTAAAAGCGCCTTTTTCATTTCTGGCACTTCAGCGTGCATAATAAAAATAATAAACAAAAACAGCGTTACCGGAGGATCCATGTCACTGCAAAATTTAACGCGTTTTCCGCGCCTCGAGTTTATCGGCGCGCCAACGCCACTGGAGTACTTACCGCGTTTTTCTGACTATTTAGGGCGCGATATCTTTATTAAACGTGACGACGTGACCCCTATGGCGATGGGCGGGAACAAGCTGCGTAAGCTGGAGTTTCTCGCGGCGGATGCGCTGCGTGAGGGAGCGGATACACTGATCACCGCCGGTGCCATTCAGTCTAACCACGTGCGCCAGACGGCGGCAGTGGCGGCGAAACTGGGGCTGAACTGCGTGGCGTTGCTGGAAAATCCCATCGGAACGCGGGCGGAAAACTATCTCACGAACGGCAACCGCCTGCTGCTGGATCTGTTCAACGTGCAGATCGAAATGTGCGATGCCTTAACGGATCCGGCGGCTCAGCTGGAAGTACTGGCAACCCGCGTCGAAGCGCAGGGTTTTCGTCCGTATGTGATCCCGGTCGGCGGGTCGAATGCCCTGGGTGCGCTGGGCTATGTGGAAAGCGCGCTGGAAATTGCCCAGCAGTGCGAAGGGGCGGTGAGCCTCTCCTCTGTGGTGGTGGCATCCGGTAGCGCCGGGACGCATGCCGGGCTGGCGGTCGGGCTGGAGCAGCTCATGCCGGATGTTGAACTTATCGGGGTGACCGTCTCCCGCAGCATCGCGGATCAGAAGCCTAAAGTCGTCAGCCTACAGCAGGCGGTTGCGCAGCAGCTCGACGTGCAGGCGAAAGCCGATATTTTGCTGTGGGATGACTATTTTGCGCCAGGCTATGGCACGCCAAACGAAGAAGGGCTGGAAGCGATAAAACTGCTGGCGCGTCTGGAAGGCATCCTGTTAGATCCGGTTTACACGGGTAAAGCGATGGCCGGGCTTATCGACGGCATTACCCAGAAGCGCTTTAAGGATGAAGGGCCGATTCTGTTTGTCCATACCGGCGGAGCGCCCGCGCTGTTTGCTTATCATCCTCACGTTTGAATCACGGGTCGAAAATAATAATGCAAGAAAGTATTCAACTGGTTATTGATTCATTGCCGTACCTGCTGAAAGGGGCGGTGTTTACGCTGCAGCTTAGTCTCGGAGGGATGTTCTTTGGGCTGGTGCTGGGCTTTATCCTCGCGTTGATGCGCATGTCGCCGATCCTGCCGGTACGCTGGCTGGCACGTTTTTACATCTCCGTGTTTCGCGGTACGCCGCTGATCGCCCAGCTTTTCATGATCTACTACGGTCTGCCGCAGTTCGGCATTGAGCTGGACCCGATCCCGGCGGCGATGATTGGTTTGTCGCTGAATACCGCGGCGTACACCTCTGAAACGCTGCGCGCGGCGATCTCCTCCATCGATAAGGGCCAATGGGAAGCGGCGGCCAGTATCGGGATGACGCCGTGGCAGACACTGCGTCGCGCGATCCTGCCGCAGGCTGCGCGCGTGGCGCTTCCCCCGCTCAGCAACAGCTTTATTAGCCTGGTCAAAGACACGTCCCTTGCGGCGACAATCCAGGTGCCGGAGCTGTTCCGTCAGGCGCAGCTTATCACCTCGCGCACGCTGGAAGTTTTCACCATGTATCTGGCGGCGTCGCTGATTTACTGGATCATGGCGACGGTGCTTTCCGCACTGCAAAACTATTTTGAAAATCAGCTTAACCGCCAGGAGCGAGATCCGAAATGAGTGCTATCGACGTCAAAAACCTGGTCAAAAAATTCCACGGACAGACCGTACTGCACGGTATCGACCTGGAGGTGCAAGAGGGCGAAGTGGTCGCGATTATCGGGCCGAGCGGCTCGGGTAAAACCACGCTGCTGCGCAGCATAAATTTGCTGGAGCACCCGGAAGGGGGCACTATTCGGGTCGGTGATATTACTATCGATACCGGTAAGTCTCTCGGGCCGCAAAAAGGGCTGATTCGCCGTCTTCGCCAGCATGTGGGCTTTGTATTCCAGAGCTTTAATCTGTTTCCGCATCGCACGGTACTCGAGAACATTATTGAGGGGCCGGTCATCGTAAAAGGTGAACCGAAAGAAGAGGCCATTGCCCGTGGGCGGGAGCTGCTGGCGAAAGTCGGGCTTTCCGGAAAGGAGACCAGTTATCCACGCCGTCTGTCGGGCGGGCAGCAGCAGCGTGTGGCCATTGCCCGTGCGCTGGCGATGCGCCCGGACGTGATCCTCTTTGATGAACCGACTTCTGCGCTGGATCCAGAGCTGGTGGGCGAGGTGCTGAACACCATTCGCCAGCTGGCGCAGGAGAAACGCACGTTGGTGATCGTCACCCACGAGATGAGTTTTGCCAGAGATGTGGCTGACAGGGCGATTTTCATGGACCAGGGTCGCGTTGTCGAACAGGGCCCCGCAAAAGAATTGTTTACGCATCCCCAACAACCTCGCACCCGTCAGTTCCTGGAAAAGTTCCTGACACGATAGAGATTCTCCTGACTGATTTGCTCCAGAAGGATGTTCTGGAGCAAATTATTCTCCAGATTTGCCCGTTTATAGAAGCTTATATTCTATTTATCGACACTGAAAGTGAGGAACATGAAAGTTATTCTCACTTGGGTCGATATTTTATACATATAAATAAGATTTATGTGTTAGGTTATATTCACCATAATAATGATTATCTTTTTCAGGGGCTTCATTCAGTAAGTATGAGGGATACAGACTTTTTCACCTGGCGACGGAATTGCTTCCTGCGATTCCAGCAAATGGGGACGGCGGACGAGGTTTATCAGGAACTTCAGCAACAAACACAGGATCTTGAATTCGATTATTACTCACTCTGTGTTCGCCATCCGGTTCCGTTTACGCGCCCTAAAATTACGGTTCATTCCAGCTATCCGGCTGAATGGATGTCGCAATATCAGTCAGAAAATTATTTCGCCATTGACCCGGTATTAAAGCGGGAGAATTTCATTCAGGGACACCTTCCCTGGACGGATGCGTTATTTTCTGAGGCACAGCCGCTATGGGACGGCGCGCGCGACCACGGTATTCGCAAGGGAATTACGCAGTGTCTGATGCTGCCTAATCACGCGCTCGGTTTTCTCTCCGTTTCTCGCGCCAGTCAGTTTGGCAAAATGATGGACAGCGATGAAATAGAGCTGCGTCTGCAAATGTTAGTGCAAATGGCATTGACGTCGTTGCTGCGCTTTGAGCATGACATGGTGATGCCGCCAGAGATGAAATTCAGCAAGCGCGAGAAGGAAATTCTGAAGTGGACAGCTGAGGGCAAAACGTCGGCTGAAATCGCAATTATATTGTCGATCTCAGAGAATACGGTGAACTTCCATCAGAAGAATATGCAGAAGAAATTCAATGCGCCGAATAAGACGCAGATTGCCTGCTACGCGGCGGCAACGGGATTCATCTGACCACACATTAGTTGTTCTGCGTGCCAGACACGAAAACGGCTGAATGCAATGCGTTCAGCCGTTCTTTTTTTACTGGCGGTAAGCCTGTTTAATTTGCTTAACCGTATCGGCAAATACATCTGCCTGGCCCTGATCTTCCATCTGGGCGATCTGCTTTTCCATCTTAATGATCACACGGCCCGCGTCAGCCTGGCCCATCGCCTGCAGCATAAGTGCCAGCAGTGCTTTCAGACAGGATACTTCCTGCGCCAGTTCTTGGTTATTTTCGGCGGTGGCGAATTCAGGTGTGCTCATTGTTATTCCTCATTACAAAACGGCGCTAGAGCGCGACGATGAAAGTTATGGCGGCGGAGTATACCACAAGAGAGAGGAAAAAAAGCAGTGGTTATTTTTTGTTCAATTGTGCGCTTTGTTTATTTAAGTAAACACGTTTTAAGTGTAATCACTATAATGTTTTAACCAGCCTAAATTGTTTATAGCCCGTTCTCTTGCTGTTAATTATTGTTACAAAAATATAAGAGCCGTACTTTCCTGGCGCAGAGGGGTGATCTTTTCGTAACTTTTTGAATACAGCGGCTTAAAAATAACGGTATTTGACTTTTTAAATCCGATTCTCTTTCCACTTGCTGTACAGGCTAATTTCCAAAAACGAGAACGAAATCGAATGACATGCTTTTTAGCGTTTTAAACTTGGGCAGAAAACCGTTAATATAACCCAAATTAGTAGTCAGTAGCGTTATCCCTATTTCTGGAGACATTCCTTTGATCAACGTTCTACTTGTTGATGACCACGAACTCGTGCGCGCAGGGATACGACGCATACTTGAAGATATAAAGGGTATTAAAGTCGCCGGTGAAGTTTGCTGCGGCGAAGACGCCGTGAAATGGTGCCGTACCCACTCAGCCGATGTAGTCCTGATGGACATGAACATGCCTGGTATTGGCGGCCTTGAAGCCACGCGTAAAATCGCGCGTGCTTACGTGGACACCAAAGTCATCATGCTGACCGTCCACACGGAGAACCCGCTGCCCGCGAAAGTGATGCAGGCCGGGGCCGCAGGCTATCTCACCAAAGGCGCTGCACCACAGGAAGTGGTTAATGCTATTCGTTCAGTGTTCGCCGGCCAGCGCTATATCGCGTCGGATATCGCTCAACAGATGGCGTTAAGTCAGATTGAACCGGAAAAAACCGGATCGCCATTTGCCAGTTTGTCTGAGCGTGAATTGCAGATTATGCTGATGATCACCAAAGGCCAAAAGGTGAATGAGATTTCTGAGCAGCTGAATCTCAGTCCGAAAACGGTGAACAGCTACCGCTACCGTATGTTCAGTAAACTGAACATTCACGGCGATGTCGAACTCACTCACCTGGCCATTCGTCATGGTCTGTGTAATGCAGAGACCCTAACAAGTCAGTGAGTAATGTGTTCGATTCAAAATCTTTCCTGAAAACCGTAACCAGCCAGCCTGGCGTATATCGAATGTATGACGCTGGCGGTACGGTTATCTATGTTGGCAAAGCCAAAGACCTTAAAAAACGTCTTTCCAGTTATTTCCGCACAAACCTGGCCTCCCGTAAGACGGAAGCGCTGGTGGCGCTGATTCAGCAGATCGACGTCACCGTGACGCACACTGAAACGGAAGCGCTGCTGCTCGAACATAACTACATTAAGCTCTATCAGCCGCGCTATAACGTATTGCTGCGCGATGATAAGTCATACCCATTCATTTTCCTCAGCAGCGACACCCATCCGCGTCTGGCCATGCATCGCGGGGCGAAACATGCGAAAGGGGAGTATTTCGGTCCTTTCCCTAACGGGTACGCCGTGCGTGAAACCCTGGCGTTGCTGCAGAAAATTTTTCCGGTTCGCCAGTGCGAAAACAGCGTCTACCGCAACCGCTCCCGCCCCTGTCTGCAATACCAGATTGGCCGCTGTCTCGGCCCATGCGTGGCAGGACTGGTCAGCGAAGAGGAGTACGCGCAACAGGTTGACTATGTGCGTCTGTTCCTGGCGGGTAAAGACGATCAGGTCTTAACGCAGCTGATTGCACGAATGGAAAAAGCCAGCCAGGCGCTGGCGTTTGAAGAGGCCGCACGTATCCGCGATCAAATTCAGGCGGTGCGGCGCGTCACGGAAAAACAGTTTGTGTCGAATACCGGCGACGATTTGGACGTCATTGGTGTTTCCTTTGATGCCGGGCTGGCCTGCGTCCATGTTCTGTTTATACGTCAGGGCAAAGTTCTGGGCAGCCGCAGCTATTTCCCGAAAGTGCCGGGCGGTACTGAGCTGGGTGAAGTGGTTGAAACCTTCGTCGGTCAGTTCTATTTGCAGGGCAGCCAGATGCGCACGTTGCCATCGGAGATCCTGCTCGATTTTAATCTTGATGATAAAACTTTGCTGGCGGACTCCCTTTCCGAGCTGGCAGGGCGGCGCGTTAACGTTCAGACCAAACCGCGCGGCGATCGCGCGCGCTATCTGAAGCTGGCGCGGACCAACGCCGCGACGGCGCTGACGACGAAGCTTTCTCAGCAATCGACCGTTCACCAGCGCCTGGCGGCGTTGGCTACGCTGCTGAAACTGCCGGAAGTGAAGCGGATGGAGTGTTTCGACATCAGCCATACAATGGGTGAGCAAACCGTCGCCTCCTGTGTGGTGTTTGATGCCAACGGGCCGGTGCGCGCGGAATATCGTCGCTACAACATCACCGGGATTACGCCGGGCGATGACTATGCAGCGATGAATCAGGTGCTCCGCCGCCGTTACGGTAAAGCCATTGAAGAGGCCAAAATCCCGGATGTCATTTTGATCGACGGCGGGAAAGGGCAGTTGGGCCAGGCGAAAGCCGTTTTCGCTGAGCTCGATGTGCCGTGGGATAAACATCATCCTTTACTGCTTGGTGTGGCAAAAGGGACCGATCGTAAGGCCGGTCTGGAAACACTCTTCTTCGAACCGGAAGGTGAGGGCTTCAGTCTGCCGCCGGATTCCCCTGCGCTGCATGTGATCCAGCATATTCGTGATGAGTCGCACGATCATGCCATCGGCGGACACCGTAAAAAACGCGCTAAGGTGAAAAACACCAGTACGCTTGAGACAATCGAGGGCGTCGGGCCAAAACGTCGACAGATGTTGTTGAAGTACATGGGCGGATTGCAAGGATTACTCAACGCCAGCGTGGAGGAAATTGCAAAAGTGCCGGGTATTTCGCAAGGGCTGGCAGAAAAGATCTACTACTCGTTGAAACATTGAGGGCTCTGTAGCAACATAGAGCTAAATTTTACTGACAACAGACAGTTACCGTCACTATGCGATTTAACATCCCTACGTTGCTCACGCTTTTTCGCGTCGTCCTTATCCCCTTCTTTGTGTTGGCTTTTTACATGCCTTTCACGTGGGCTCCTTTCGCATGTGCGCTGATCTTCCTGGTGGCTGCGGTGACGGACTGGTTTGACGGCTATTTGGCCCGTCGCTGGAATCAAAGCACGCGTTTCGGTGCGTTCCTCGATCCGGTTGCCGATAAGGTGATGGTTGCCATTGCGATGGTGCTTGTGGCAGAGCATTACCACACCTGGTGGGTGACGTTACCTGCGGCGACCATGATCGCCCGTGAGATCATCATCTCCGCCCTGCGCGAGTGGATGGCTGAGCTGGGTAAACGCAGCAGCGTGGCGGTCTCCTGGATTGGTAAAGTGAAAACTACCGCGCAGATGGCGTCGCTGGTGTGGATGCTGTGGCGTCCAAACGCGTGGGTCGAGTGGGCGGGTATCGGCCTGCTGTGGGTTGCAGCGGTGCTGACGCTGTGGTCAATGCTGCAGTACCTGAACGCTGCACGCGGCGATTTGCTTGAACAGTGATCGTTTCGGCGCAATTTTCAGCAAACGATCCTGGGATGCAAAAATAACGTTGACTCACATCGTCATATAAGTAGAATGCAACGCATCGAACGGCGGCACAGTCAGCCGGACGATAATGAAATCAAGTGATTACAAATGACTTGGTGACATGCGGGAATAGCTCAGTTGGTAGAGCACGACCTTGCCAAGGTCGGGGTCGCGAGTTCGAGTCTCGTTTCCCGCTCCAAATTAAAAGCATCGGCAGTTGCGGGTGCTGGTCGAAAGACAACAGATTTACGGCGCGTTAGCAAAGCGGTTATGTAGCGGATTGCAAATCCGTCTAGTCCGGTTCGACTCCGGAACGCGCCTCCAATTTCTTCCCGAGCCCGGATGGTGGAATCGGTAGACACAAGGGATTTAAAATCCCTCGGCGTTCGCGCTGTGCGAGTTCAAGTCTCGCTCCGGGTACCATGGGAAAGCCAAGAATAATCAAAGCAATAAGCAGTGTCGTGAAACCACCCTCGGGTGGTTTTTTTGTTTTTGTCCCTCGCCATCTTCACGCTTCTTACTTGCCCCTATTTTCATTCTGGCTGGTAAGCCGAAATATGCCCGGAGATATACAGCATGAGAAATAAATCCGTGTACGACTCCGGGCAAAAAAGTACTTAAAGAGAGGGGAAGGTTTGAGCATGAAGAATACAGTGAAGAAACAAAGGACCTTCTCTGGTTAGAACCCCGCAAAAACGTATATTTAAGTCATGGTTAAATAATGGTTTAGCATTTGTAATTTATAACCTCTAAACAAATACTCTCTGCTTCAATCATCCGTCCTTCATTCTTTAATGCGCAGGCATAATATTCATCGGCAATTTTATAGGGGGACCGGATAATTTCACCGCAGCATTTCGGGGTCAGAGTCTGGCATGTTGTGCTCAAACCCTGCATCTCACCATGTGTATAACGCACTTACTGGCTCAGTGTTCTGCCTGCCAGGCACCGGCATTTAAAGAGTCCTCGCCCGAAGTGTGGTAAGCTCCTTTTCTTTTTTTCAGGAGTATCAGTAATGACTGAAGGCCCATTAAATGAAAACGAAATGGAGTGGCTGGAAGAGACATTAATCTCTCACGGTCATGACGATGCGTCTGTGCTTGACGTTTCCGAACTCGACGGCATGCTAACCGCAGTGCTGTCCGGTCCTCTTGTGGTGGAACCCGACACCTGGCTGGTGGCGATCTGGGGCGGTGAAAAACATATACCGCGCTGGAAAAACGATCGTGAAATGCACCGTTTTATCGATCTCTGCTTTAAGCATATGAACGATATCGCCGAGCGCCTGAGCGACTATCCCGACCAGTTCGAGCCAGTTTTTGGCGAGAACGATGTCGAGGGGACCACCTATACCGTGGTGGAAGAGTGGTGTTACGGCTACATGCGCGGAATGGCACTGACCGACTGGTCTACCTTGCCGGAAGAGCTGAAACCCGATCTTGCGGTGATCGCTCTGCATGGTTCGGAAGAGAACGTCGATCGCGTTGAAGCCATGACGGAAGAAGAGTATCAGGCGAGCGTGGACAGCATCCGTCCGGCGGCGATTCGTTTATATAACTACTGGCTGGCGAATCCACAGCAGCCGGAGGCCAAAAAGCCGATCGTCAACGGGACCAAAGTAGGACGCAACGATCCGTGCCCGTGCGGAAGCGGGAAGAAATTTAAAAGCTGCTGTTTGCATTAATAAAAAAGGGCTCGCAATGAGCCCTTTAATTACCGCCGGGAGCCTGCAACTCGTCAGTTTACCCCACCTCCGGCAACAGCCCCGCAGCAATCGAAAACTGCACCAGAATCACCACAATCCCGCAGGTAAACACCAGCCCTAACAGCGGTTTTCCGCCCCATACACGGTAACCCAAATCAGGGTGTTGCTGACGGCTTTTCCACGCCAGCAGGGAAGGGAGCAGCAGCGCCAGCACAGCCAGCGCTACACCCGCGTAGCCCAGCGCCATCACAAACCCACGCGGATAGAACAGCGCGAAGGCCAGCGGCGGAAGGAAGGTAATCAGGCCCGTCTGGATGCGTCCGCTGACGGAGCGTTTGCGCTGGAACAGATCCGCCAGATAGTCGAATAGCCCGAGGGCGACGCCGAGGAAAGAGGTCGCCAGCGCCAGATCGGCAAACAGATGCACTGCCAGCTCAACGTGCGGGGAAGCCACCACTTCACGCAACGCCTGCAAGAATCCATTCAGACCTGAATGATCGGCCATTAAGCCAATAAACGTAGACGAATCAATGCTGCCCAGAGTCACCAGTTGCCAGAAGATATAGGCAATGAGGGGGATCGCGCTGCCGATAATGAACACGCGGCGCAGTTTACGAATATCGCCATTCATATAGCTGACGATACTCGGCACGCTGCCGTGGAAGCCGAACGAGGTGAAAATCACCGGAATGGCAGAAAGCGCCAGCCCCTGTTGCAGGGGCAGGGTGAGCAAATTCACTTTGTGAACGTGCGGAGCTAACAGCGCCAGCATCACAACCAGGAAAACAATCTTGGCGCTGAAGAGAAAGCGGTTAAACAGATCGACCAGTGACGTTCCCACGCACACCACGCCCCCGCCAATCAGCGTAAAGAAGATCACGCCGGTCGCCGGAGAAATAGCAGATCCAAACCAGTCGTTGACGCTTGACGCGATCAGCTCGCCTGCGCCGCTCATGTAGGCCGCTGTCAGGGCATACATCAGGAACATCATGCTAAAACCCGTAATCCACTGACCGTAGCGGCCAAGATAGCGGGCGGCCAGCGAGCCAAGGCCCGTATCGGCAGGAACGTGCTGATAGACTTCAAGCAGCAGTAATGCGGTATAGCACATCAGCGCCCACAGGCAGGCCAGAAGCACCAGCGTGACGCTAAATCCGACGCCCGCAGCGGCCAAAGGCATCGCCAGCATTCCTGCGCCAATCGTCGTGCCAGCGACGATAAAAATACTTCCCAGAGTTCTGTTCTTCACGCTTTCCTCTACCACAACCGCTAATTGCAACCTAATCTGCGGCGCAGAGTAAGGCAAAAGTCGTTACTCGTCAAATCACCGTTACAACCGGTGTAATCATATTTTTACAGTTACAAACCTGTGCCAGCGCAAGGCAGCAGGGCGCATACCTGTTTAGTCTGTAGCATTGATTTGGAGGGGTTATGACATCGATTCACGGACATGATGTGCTCAATATGATGATTGAGTCGGGTGAGCAGTACACGGAGCAAAGCCTGGTTCAGACAATTGATTCCCGCTTTGGCAATAATGTGCGCTTTCATACTTGCTCGGCAGAGAATATGACGGCGGCGGAGCTGGTGGCTTTTCTGGCGGCGCGGGGGAAATTTATTCCCGCAGACGAGGGGTTTTCAACGCACGTAAGTAAAATCTGTCGCCATTAAAAAAAGGGGAGCCAGAAGGCTCCCGAAACTTTATTTCTGCGTGTCGAGAGTCGACAGCTCTTTATCAATAAAGTACAAACCTTCGCCTGATTTACCCGCCAGCGATAATTTATCGAGTACGGATTTAAACAGTTTCTCTTCTTCGTGTTGTTCTGCAACATACCACTGCAGGAAATTAAAGGTCGGATAATCCTGGCCAATCATCGCCGCATGAGTCAGCTCGTTAATTTTCTGGGTGATCAGCTGTTCGTGTTCGTAAGTGGCGCGGAACAGTTCGTCCAGTGACGCATACTCAGCGAACGGAGACGCCACTGGATTAATGCGTGGCAGGCTGCCGGTGTCAGCGAGATAATCGAAAAGACGCTGCATGTGCGTCATCTCTTCCTGGGCGTGGCGACGCAGGAAGGCGGCCGCGCCTTCAAAGCTGTGGTAGCTGCACCAGGCACTCATTTGTTGATAAAGCAGGGATGAAAAAAGCTCGAGGTTCATTTGTTCGTTGAGCTTATCGATCATTTCAGTTTTCAGCATAGTGCAGCTCCATGGAATTATTTATTAGTCAGTCAGGGCGTCACTATAATTTGTTATTTAATTATTTGCAAAAGGTAAAATAAAAGATTAATTATTCAAAATACGAATGGGAATAAAACGCATTGGCAGTTGTTTATATATTAATGAGAATGGTTTCGCTTCGTATTAAATAGACTGCCAGTGATAAACTGGCAGCACTATTATTATTACCAGGTTTGCGTGGCTGCGGGATTTACCGCATACCCCATGCATTTGTACTGGATAGTGACGGTCTGGTTGAGGCAAACCGACCCGCTGAAAAGGCTGCAGGTTTTTATCGGCTGACCATAGAAAGAGGCGGTCGCGAAGCCCATGCTCTGGCACTCGCGCGTGGCCGTCCCGTTGGTGACATAGTCATCGTAACGGGCATTCTGGAAAATCGCCTGACCATAATCCAGCCGCACGACGCCGCCTGGTGCATCGGCGTTGCTCACCTGCGCCTGACGGGTGACCGTGCAGCCCGCGAGGAGCAGAAATAAACCGGCAACGAATAATCTCTTCATATTTCGCTCTGATTCAATGTAAACACGCTATTTTAACGCCTGCCAGAACGGTCAATGCCGCGAATAGCCGGACGAATTTCCCTCTCTCTTTTCAACGACATGATTTGGTGGGAGAGCCTGTCGAAGATTATGCAAAACGCCAGTGCTGCTGGCGGCACGGGGCAAAAACGGCGCTGGCCCGGGAAAGTATCCGCAAAAGGGAGGCGAGGCGACCGGCAGTTCCTCACAGGACGGGTGTTCCCCAAAGGTTTTTACTGTCTTTCAAAAGCAGTCTAGCCAACGGCTGGATTGGTGAGCAGGTATTTCTTAACGTTGAGCAACCGTATCTCATTTCTTCTCCATTGCCTGATTATGTGAAGCGGCTTTCGTTTTTTAAAACATTTTTTCAGTTAATTTGAAAGTGTGTTTGTTAGATAGTAAGGTTGTCTGGATTCGCTATCTTTGGCGGCAACACCCGCAACGTATTCAGGAGATGAAGAATGAAAATTGCACTGATGATGGAAAACAGCCAGGCTGGCAAAAACGCCACTATCCTCAACGAATTGAAAACCGTCGTTGATGAGAAAGGTTTCCCGGTCTACAACGTCGGGATGAGTGACGAGAACGATCACCACCTGACTTACATCCACCTGGGTATCATGGCCAGCATCCTGTTAAATTCTAAGGCTGTGGACTTTGTGGTCACCGGTTGCGGGACAGGCCAGGGCGCGCTGATGTCGCTGAACATCCACCCGGGCGTGATTTGTGGTTACTGTATCGACCCGGCAGATGCGTTCCTGTTTGCGCAGATCAACAACGGTAACGCGCTCTCTCTGCCATTCGCCAAAGGCTTCGGCTGGGGTGCTGAGCTGAACGTGCGCTTTATCTTCGAAAAAGCGTTTACTGGCCGCAAAGGCGAAGGGTATCCGCCAGAGCGTAAAGAGCCACAGGTGCGTAACGCCGGTATTCTGAACCAGGTTAAAGCGGCCGTGGTGAAAGAGAACTATCTGGATACCCTGCGCGCAATCGATCCTGAGCTGGTCAAAACCGCCGTTTCCGGTCAGCGCTTCCAGCAGTGCTTCTTCGAAAACTGCCAGGACAAAGAGATCGAAGCATTTGTTCGCGGTATCGTAGGCTAAACTACTACCTGAATAAAAAGCCAGCCATGCTGGCTTTTTTTATGCCTTGTTCGACACCGCGCTCCCCGCATCTTTCGTCAGCCGCAGAGTATCCACCATCCCCACCAGGCAAATCAGCGCGATAGCGACAAAGGCCAGCCGGAAGCTGATCCCCGGCACGCTTGCCATGTTCAGCAAATCGCCCATTTTCTCGCCAATCCGGATTCCAATCGCCCCGAGAGTGATCCCAAGCCCGACCGCCAGCTGCGTCGCCGTGGAAAACAGCGTATTGGCGTAGCTCATTTGTGCCGATGGTACATCCGCAAAGGCCAGCGTACTGACCGCCGTAAACTGAATCGAACGGAACACCCCGCCCAGATAAAGGATCAACATAATCAGCCAGACCGGCGTCTGCGGTGAGATAAACGCGCAGGCCAGCAGGGACAATACGTTTAGCGCTCCATTTATCAGCAGCAGTTTTCGGAAACCCAGGCGACGTATCAGAGGCGTGGTGGCAGGTTTAATCGTCAGGTTACCGACAAATACTGCCAGCACCAGCAGACCAGAGTGAAAAGCATCCATTCCAAAGCCTACCTGGAACATCAGGGGGAGCAGGAAAGGAACCGCGCTTATGGAGGCGCGAAACAGTGAGCCGCCGTACATCGTTACTCGAAACGTCGGAACCTGCATGGCGTCGAGGCGAATCATCGGCCACTGGGCGCGCTGAAAATGGCGCAGGGCGTAGATAAGCGTGACCGCCCCCACAACCAAAAGCCCCAGGGTCAGTAAGCCTTGTGAATGCTGCGCCCCCATCGACTCCATGGCATACACCAGGCTCACCATCGCAATCGTGGTGGTGATAAAGCCCGGCGTATCGAAGGGACGACGTTCATCGTCGTGCAGATCGGGAATAATCCGCAGTGCCAGAATAATCGCCACGATCCCGAGGGGCACATTAATAAAGAAGATCCAGCGCCAGTCGGCGTAGCTGGTAATAAAGCCGCCGAGGGGTGGTCCGATAATGGGTGCCACCAGCGCGGGCCAGGTGAGGGTGGCGATAGCGGTGATCAGCTGATGTTTAGGCGTCGTACGCAAGACCGCCAGCCGCCCGACCGGGACCATCAGGGCACCGCCCATGCCCTGCAGCACGCGCATGGCGACAAACTGATCCACCGTGGTGGATAGCCCGCAAAAGACGGAGGCGAGGGTGAAGATCGCCAGCGCCACGGCAAACACTTTGCGTGCGCCAAAGCGGTCGGCGATCCAGCCGCTGGCGGGGATCAAGACTGCCAGCGTGATCAGATAGGCGCTGATGCCGATATTCAAATCCACGGCCTGTACGCCAAAGCTTTTCGCCATATCGGGAAGCGCGGTGGCAATCACGGTTCCGTCGAGAAACTCCATAAAGAACGCCCCGGCAACCAGCAGTGCCGCTGGCGACAGCCCGCGGCTCTCCTTTCCGGTGATGTTGTCAGTCATCATTACCCTGCCATATCAAAAAAATTTATAAAAATTTACTGGAACTTATCGGTTTCTAAGCTGCGGATTTGTCATGGATTTTTGTAACAATCCCGCAGCATTGCTGATTTTGTAACCGTGATTTGCGTCACATAATCATTGATTTTTGTGACGCTGGTCATATTATACGCGCATAGACAATAACACCTGCATAACACATTACCGGAGCATCAAATGAAACTGCGCAAAATCCTGAAAAGCATGTGGGCTAACTACTGCAATACGTTTAAAGACGTACCGCCAGGCGCAATGTTCTGATGAAAAAAACCTGCTTCGGCAGGTTTTTTTATGCCTGCGCTCGACGAGAGGGAAGATGAAAGGGCTATCGTTTTGCTACTATGGCGCTCTTTATGTAAGGAGCTTCCTATGTCTCAAAATCTGAGCGCCGATCAGGAACTGGTATCTGACGTCGTCGCATGCCAGTTGGTCATCAAACAAATCCTGGATGTGTTAGACATTATCGCACCGATTGAAGTGCGTGAAAAAATGTCCACCCAACTGAAAAACATCGATTTCACCAGCCATCCTGCTGCGGCGGACCCCGTTACGCTTCGCGCCATTCAAAAAGCCATCGCGCTTATCGAACTCAAGTTCACACCGCAGGGTGAGTCACACTAAAATAAACCGATGTTTTGAATTTAGAAACAAGTTTATGCGAAAGGGCGACAGCCATGTCGCCCTTTTGACGTTCAGAAGAAGGTCTGCACCAGCAGATAGCTGGCGGCACAGGCACAGCTGACGCCGATAAGCCCCGGCAGAATAAAGCTGTGGTTGATGATGAATTTGCCAATTCGGGTGGTACCGGAGCGGTCGAAACCGATACAGGCCAGGTCGCTCGGGTAGGTGGGCAGCACGAAGTAACCGTAGGAGGCCGGGAAGAAAGCAATCAGCATTTTTGGCTCAATGCCCAGCATCAGGCCCATCGGTGCGACGGCGGTCAGTGCTGCGGCCTGGCTGTTTACCAGTTTGGAGACCAGGAACAGCACGATGGCGTAAGTCCAGGGATGGCTTTTTACTACCCCTTCAAGCGCCATTTTCAGTTCGTCGAGGTGCGCCTGGAAGAAGGTATCACTCATCCACGCAACGCCGAAGACCGAGAAAATCGCCACCATCCCGGCCTTAAACACCGCGCCGTTCGAAATGGCAGAGGCGTTAACCTTACAGGCAATCAGCATCACGGCACCGGCAATCAGCATCATCATCTGGATGACGAGATTCATGGAAAGCGCTGTCATTTTGCCTTTGATTTCAAAGGCAGGGCGCAGTTCGGGCAACGCCCCCAGCAGCACCACGACAGCAATACCGGCGAAGAAGATCCACGTCGACCAGTACGCCTGTTTCGGAAAGCGCTGGTTCATCAGCGTTTCGGTGCTGCCATAGATAAATTCGCGCTGTTTCGGGTCGCTGAGTTTTTCCTGGAATTCCGCATCGTCAGCCAGATCTTTTCCGCGACGCAGGCTCCAGAGCGCGGCAATCATCACCCCAAACAGCGAAGCGGGTACGGAGACGGCCAGAATCTCGAGGATCCCCCACGCCTGACCGATACCGTGCTGGGCGCCAATAATTGACACCAGCGATACCACGGCAACAGAGACCGGGGACGCTGTAATCGCCATCTGCGAGGCAACAGAAGCAACGGCCATTGGGCGTTCCGGGCGAATACCTTTTTTCAGCGCGATATCGGCGATAATCGGAAACATGGTGTACACCACATGGCCGGTCCCGCAGAGAAACGTCAGCATCCAGGTGGTAAAGGGAGCGAGGAGGGTGATGTGCTGCGGATGTTTTCTCAGCAGGCGCTCGGCAAACTGCATCATGACATTCAGGCCACCCGCGGTCTGCAGGGTAGCCGCGCAGCCGATCACGGCAAGGATCGTCAGCATGACGTCCACCGGCGGTTTACCGGGCTGGAGGCCAAACACAAAGCTTAAAATGAAAAGACCGATACCGCTTATCAGCCCAAGGCCCATCCCGCCGAACCGCGTTCCTACCAGCAGGCAGAGGATAATGACAATAAACTCGATGGTGATCATGAAGCTCCCTCGTCAATCAAAGTGAAATGAAATAAATCATTTCACTTTGTAAGGTTATTGGCTGGGAGCCAGATCTGATTTGTTAAATTTCAATAAAAGCAGTTACTTGGTAACTATTATTTAACAATTGTGGATAACTAGCCGGGCATCAGTGGCGCTGACAGTTCACCAGATTAAGCAGATGCTGGTCAGTCTGCGTCATGCACAGCCCGGCACGCTTCGCGCTGCGCACCTCATCCAGAATGGTTTTCAGCAATAGCCCATCCTGCTGCTGTTCTTCTCTCATATCACGCAAGAAATCGAGCGTGGTGTCATCATTCAGCGCTTTGGCTTCTCCGGCGAGCGTTTTCAGCATGGTACAGCGCTGCTCGTACTCGTCGAGGGTTTTCTGGAATATCTCTTCCAGCGATGAACAGGCGTCATCGGAGTTCACACGCGCTTTGACAATCGGGTTAGCCCCGGCCTGTTTCATATAGTCAAAGACCCGCATCATGTGGGTGATATTGCATTGCGCCTGGGTGCGTAGAAAGGTGGCGGTTCCGTTGAGGCTGTGCTCTGAACACCAGTCGCTCAACTGCAAATAGAGATTGGAGGCGTTGAACTCGAGGTTCATCTGAGTGTTGAGTTTCTGAATCATTCCTGAAGTTGTCATTATAATATCCTTATTTAGAGGAGGGATGATTAACAACAGAATAAAGCCGTTCAGTACCGTCGTTATGTGACCCACTTTTCATTTCCCGTCATGCAATTAGGAATAATGCCCGTAATTTGTAAAAAGAATGAACTGTGATCCACGCACAGGTTTGACGGATGACTTCTTGTAAAATGAAACGATGTTTTATCTATTTCATTTATGAGGATCAAAATGGCCAGAGTGGCGGTATTGTTGGCACCAGGATTTGAAGAAGCGGAAGCAATTATCACGATTGATATCTTGCGCCGTATGCATATTGACGTCGAAACGCTGGCCTGCGCGGAGTCGCGCGCGGTGGTGAGTTATCACAACATCCCGATGGTGGCAGACAGCACGCTCACCGAGCGCGCCGATACGCTGTACGACGCAGTGGTACTGCCGGGCGGGCCGCAGGGCAGCGTCAATCTGGCTGCCAGCCAGGAAGTGGTTCGTTTTGTTAAGGCACATGACGACGCGGGCAAATTGATCTGCCCAATCTGCTCTGCCGCGGCGCGCGTGCTGGGCGGCAACGGCCTGCTGAAAGGACGCCGCTATGTCTGCTCAGGCGATTTATGGGAAACGGTAAACGACGGGGAATACGTCGATGCGCCAGTGGTAGAGGATCAGAATCTCCTCAGCGGCAAAGGCCTCGGCCACGCGTTTGATTTTGCTCTGACCCTGGCCGCCCGTTTACTGGAGGACGAAGCACCGGTTCGCGATCACGCGGATCATATTTACTACGCCTGGTAAATTCTTAAGCGGACGCTACGGCGTCCGTATTACAGGGACGTCTTAGCTGACCTTATGGATAATTCTGCTTAATCCCCTCCAATTTGTCCGACAATACCTGCCTTTTTTATGTCATTTATCGCTGAATATATGTACGCAATTACTGTAATTCTGCGGTGTGATGCCGCTCTCTTATGGATGATTAATTTCCCGCTAAAACTATCTCCAGCACCCTCACTTATTCAAGGGTGAGCGCTAATACCTTGTTTTACGTCCGATTAAATAAAAAGCACGACACTATACCCTACATAAAAGAATGCTAATGCTGGAGTTAACCATGCACAAATTTACTAAAACGCTGGCGGCCATCGGCCTGGCTGCCGTTATGTCACAATCCGCTATGGCAGAGAATTTAAAGCTCGGTTTTCTGGTGAAACAGCCTGAAGAACCCTGGTTCCAGACCGAGTGGAAATTTGCGGATAAAGCCGGGAAAGATCTCGGCTTTGATGTCATCAAAATTGCCGTACCCGATGGTGAAAAAACGTTGAACGCCATCGACAGCCTGGCGGCCAGCGGCGCGAAAGGTTTTGTCATTTGTACGCCAGATCCGAAACTCGGTTCGGCCATTGTGGCAAAAGCGCGGGGTTACGGCATGAAGGTGATTGCGGTTGACGATCAGTTCGTCAACGCCAAAGGCAAACCGATGGATACCGTTCCGCTGGTGATGATGGCGGCCACCAAAATCGGTGAGCGTCAGGGCCAGGAACTCTATAAAGAGATGCAAAAACGCGGCTGGGACGTGAAAGAGACTGCCGTTATGGCGATCACCGCGGATGAACTGGATACCGCGCGTCGCCGCACGTCCGGTTCGATGGACGCGCTGAAAGCGGCCGGGTTCCCGGAAAAACAGATCTATAAAGTCCCGACGAAATCGAATGATATTCCAGGCGCCTTCGACGCCGCAAACTCCATGCTGGTGCAGCACCCTGAAGTTAAACACTGGCTGGTGGTCGGCATGAACGATAACACCGTACTGGGCGGCGTGCGCGCGACAGAAGGTCAGGGCTTTAAAGCGACGGATGTCATCGGCGTCGGCATTAATGGCGTGGATGCGGTGAGCGAGCTGTCTAAAGCGCAGGCGACCGGCTTCTACGGCTCGCTGCTACCAAGCCCGGATGTGCATGGCTATAAATCCAGCGAAATGCTCTACAACTGGGTGACGAAAGACGCTGAGCCTCCGAAGTTCACCGAGGTGACGGATGTGGTGCTGATCACCCGCGACAACTTCAAAGAGGAACTGGCGAAAAAAGGGCTGGGCGGTAAGTAATTTGTTGTGATTGCGCCCCTCGATGCGGAGGGGCCAGACGTACACTACTCGAATCACGGAGACGTTATGCAACAGTCTGACCCGTATCTCTCTTTTCGCGGCATCGGGAAAACGTTCCCCGGTGTAAACGCGCTGACCGATATCAGTTTCGACTGCTATCCCGGTCAGGTCCACGCCCTGATGGGGGAGAATGGCGCAGGGAAATCCACGCTGCTAAAAATCCTCAGCGGAAACTACGCCCCGACGACCGGCACGCTGGCGATTCGCGGCGAAGAGATGGTGTTTGCCGATACCACGGCAGCGCTGAATGCTGGCGTCGCTATCATTTATCAGGAGCTGCATCTGGTACCTGAAATGACGGTGGCGGAAAACATCTATCTGGGGCAACTGCCTCACAAGAGCGGGATCGTCAATCGTTCGCTCCTCAATTATGAAGCCGGACTGCAGCTGCAGCATCTCGGGCTGGATATCGACCCGCAAACGCCGCTGAAATATCTGTCGATTGGCCAGTGGCAGATGGTGGAAATTGCCAAGGCGCTCGCGCGTAACGCAAAAATTATCGCCTTTGATGAGCCGACAAGTTCGCTCTCGGCACGTGAGATCGACAACCTGTTCCGGGTGATCCGCGAGCTGCGCAAAGAAGGGCGCATCATTTTGTATGTTTCGCACCGTATGGAAGAGATTTTTGCCCTTAGCGACGCCATCACCGTGTTCAAAGATGGGCGCTACGTGCGCACCTTCACCGATATGCAGCAGGTCAATCATGACCAGCTGGTGCAGGCGATGGTCGGACGTGAGCTGGGGGATATCTATCACTGGCAACCTCGAGAATACGCTGCCGAGCGTTTGCGTCTGGAGAGCGTCAAAGCGCCAGGCGTGCGTACGCCAATCTCCCTGTCGGTGCGCAGCGGCGAAATCGTCGGTCTTTTCGGGCTGGTGGGAGCAGGGCGCAGCGAGCTGATGAAAGGGTTGTTCGGCGGCACGCGGATCACCGCAGGCCAGGTGTATATCGACGGTCAGCCGGTGGATATCCAGAAACCGGCTCATGCGATCCGCGCGGGGATGATGCTATGTCCGGAAGATCGTAAAGCCGACGGGATTATTCCGGTCCACTCTGTGCGCGACAACATTAACATTTCGGCACGCCGAAAATTCATTCGTGCCGGATGCCTGATCAACGACAGCTGGGAAAACATTAACGCCGATTACCATATTCGCTCCCTGAATATTAAAACCCCCGGTGCTGAACAACTCATCATGAATCTTTCCGGCGGGAACCAGCAAAAGGCCATTCTGGGCCGCTGGCTGTCGGAAGAGATGAAAGTCATTTTGCTGGATGAACCGACGCGCGGCATCGACGTCGGGGCCAAGCACGAAATCTATAACGTCATCTATGAGCTGGCAAAACGCGGCGTGGCGGTGTTGTTCGCCTCCAGCGATCTGCCCGAAGTGCTGGGCGTTGCCGACCGCATCATCGTGATGCGCGAAGGGGATATCGCCGGTGAATTGCTACATGAACAGGCGAATGAACAACAGGCGTTGAGCCTCGCCATGCCTAAAGTCAGCCAGGCTGTCGCCTGAGCAAGGAGTGAATGATGTCCTCTGTAACTACCTCTCGCGCACCGAAATCGGCTTTTAGCCTGGGGCGCATCTGGGATCAATACGGGATGCTGGTGGTCTTTGCCGTCCTGTTCCTGGGCTGTGCGATCTTCGTGCCGAATTTCGCCAGTTTCGTCAATATGAAAGGGCTGGGGCTGGCGATCTCCATGTCCGGTATGGTCGCCTGCGGAATGTTGTTCTGTCTGGCGTCCGGCGACTTTGACCTCTCCGTTGCGTCGGTCATCGCCTGTGCAGGTGTGACGGCGGCAGTGGTGATCAACCTGACGGAAAGCCTGTGGATAGGGGTTTTTGCCGGGCTGATGCTGGGTGTGCTCAGCGGGCTGGTGAATGGTTTTGTCATTGCCCGCCTGAAGATTAATGCCCTGATCACCACGCTTGCCACCATGCAAATTGTGCGCGGCCTGGCCTATATTATCTCTGACGGGAAAGCGGTGGGGATTGAAGACGAGCGCTTCTTTACCCTCGGCTACGCCAACTGGCTGGGTCTGCCTGCGCCAATCTGGCTGACGGTGGGCTGTCTGATTATATTTGGCTTCCTGCTCAACAGAACCACCTTTGGCCGCAATACGCTGGCGATCGGCGGGAATGAAGAGGCTGCACGCCTGGCCGGTGTCCCGGTGGTGCGTACCAAGATTATTATCTTTGTGCTCTCCGGTCTGGTGTCGGCGGCGGCGGGGATTATTCTGGCTTCGCGTATGACCAGCGGCCAGCCGATGACCTCGATTGGCTATGAGCTGATTGTGATTTCTGCCTGCGTATTGGGTGGGGTTTCGCTAAAAGGCGGCATCGGAAAAATCTCATATGTGGTGGCCGGTATTCTTATCCTCGGCACCGTTGAGAACGCCATGAACCTGCTGAATATTTCCCCGTTCTCGCAGTACGTCGTACGTGGCCTAATCCTGCTGGCAGCAGTGATCTTCGACCGTTACAAGCAAAAAGCGAAGCGCACCGTCTGAGCAAAATCTGGCGCAACTTTTAAGTCTAGTCCTACCTCCCTGCCGCCTGCCAGCAATGCTGGCAGGCGGTTTGCTAAATGGCGAGCAGCGTCACACTGTCTATACTTACATGGCTACTGAGATGTTAAATGTCTGACATCTCGAAAACCGTAAGGAGGATAAGGGTGGCAGACTCGTTAAACGTACCGCCTGCACTGACCGGAGAATTCGCATTCTTTTTCGATCTCGACGGGACTCTCGCCGACATCAAACCGCACCCCGATCAGGTGGTGATACCTGCCGATATTCTCCGGGTGTTACATCAGCTCTCCAGCATCAATCATGGGGCACTGGCATTGATATCAGGGCGCTCAATGGCCGAGCTGGATCAGCTTGCCAGGCCTTACCGCTTTCCGCTTGCCGGTGTGCACGGAGCGGAGCGCCGCGACATCCATGGCAACGCGCATATCGTCTCTCTTCCCGATTCACTGATTCAGTCGCTCACGGTACAACTGACCGCGGCGCTAGAGCATCTGCCGGGAACGGAGCTGGAAGCGAAAGGGATGGCCTTTGCGCTGCACTATCGTCAGGGGCCGCAGCACGAAGCTGCCATCACGGCGCTGGCAACCTCCATCGTCGCGGCACACCCTCAGCTTGCGCTGCAGCCGGGCAAATGTGTGGTGGAGATAAAACCGAGGGGCATTAATAAAGGAGAGGCGATCAAGGCCTTCATGACCGAGGCGCCTTTTGCGGGCAGAACGCCGGTGTTTATCGGCGACGACCTGACGGACGAAAGCGGTTTTAGCGCCGTCAATCAGGCCGGAGGGGTATCAATTAAAGTCGGACAGGGTGAAACCTGCGCCGAATGGCGACTGGCGAATGTCGCCAGCGTCTGGCAATGGGTCACCGAAGTCGCTAACCAGCAACAAGAAGAAAAAATAGCGCATAACAACAGGAGAAAACATGATGGGTCGCTTAGTCGTAGTCTCTAACCGAATTGCGCCACCGGACGATAAAAAATCCAGCGCGGGTGGTCTGGCGGTAGGGATTTTGGGTGCCTTAAAAACAGCTGGCGGTTTGTGGTTTGGCTGGAGCGGTGACGTTGGTAATGAAGACCAGCCGCTAAAAAAGGTGACACGGGGCAACATCACGTGGGCATCGTTTAATCTGGGTGAAAAGGACTACGAAGAGTATTACTCGCAGTTCTCGAATGCCGTGCTGTGGCCGGCGTTTCACTATCGTCTGGACCTGGTTAAATTCGAGCGCGATTCGTGGGAAGGGTACACACGTGTCAATGCGCTGCTGGCGGATAAACTGCTGCCGTTAATCGAGGAAGACGATATTTTATGGATCCACGATTATCACCTGATTCCGTTCGCCAGCGAGCTGCGCAAACGTGGGGTAAATAACCGGATCGGCTTCTTCCTGCACATCCCGTTCCCGACGCCGGAGATTTTCACCGCGTTGCCGCCGCATGAAGAGCTGCTGGAAGGGCTGTGCGATTACGATCTGCTTGGCTTCCAGACGGAAAACGACCGCGTGGCGTTTCTCGATAGCGTCTCCGGTAAAACGCGCGTGACCACCCGCAGCGGCAAGTCTCATACCGCGTGGGGCAAGACTTTCGAGACCGAAGTCTATCCAATCGGTATTGAACCTGATGAAATCGCTGCTGACGCCTCTGGCCCGCTGCCGCCGAAACTGGCGCAGCTCAAAAGCGAGCTGAAAAACGTCAAAAACATCTTCTCCGTGGAGCGTCTGGATTACTCGAAAGGGCTGCCGGAACGCTTCCAGGCCTATGAGAGACTGCTCGAAAAATTCCCGCAGCATCACGGTAAAATCCGCTATACGCAGATTGCCCCGACCTCACGTGGTGAGGTGCAGGCCTATCAGGATATCCGGCATCAACTGGAAACCGAGGCCGGGCGCATCAACGGTCGCTACGGGCAGCTGGGCTGGACACCGCTTTATTATCTCAACCAGCATTTTGAGCGCAAAATTCTGATGAAGGTATTCCGCTATGCGGAAGTGGGGCTGGTAACGCCTCTGCGCGACGGGATGAACCTGGTGGCAAAAGAGTATGTCGCCGCGCAGGACCCGAAAGACCCTGGCGTGCTGGTGCTTTCACAGTTTGCGGGGGCGGCGAATGAGCTGACTTCGGCGCTGATCGTCAATCCTTACGACAGCGATGATGTGGCCAATGCCCTCGACAGGGCGCTGACCATGCCGCTGACTGAGCGTATCTCGCGCCATGCGGAGATGATGAAAGTGATTCGCGAGAACGATATTAATCACTGGCAGGAGCATTTTATTCGCGATCTTGAGCGGATCACTCCCCGTAGCCGGGAGAGCAATCTGCAAAAAAAGGTCGCAACCTTCCCTAAACTGGCTTAATGAGTCCCCCTCGGCGGCATCAGTTGCCGAGGGGAACCAGCAGCACGTCCACCTGGCTTGAGCTGACAATCGCTTTGGCGGAGCAGGCGGCGCGTGAGAAGAAGCTGTGGTTATGGTTACCGCAGATCACCAAATCGGCCTGCTCTTTGCGGCAAATATCCAGAATATGTTCGCTCAGTTCGCCGGTGGCGATAAAGGTCCGCGCGATAGGATACTGGGCTTTATCCTCCAGCTCCTGCAAAAACTGCTGCGTCTCTTCCTGCAACAGCCCACGAATATCTTCCAGCATCGGTGCCGCCAGCTGGTTATACATTTCCGGCTCGGCCGCCAGCGTAACCAGACTAATCCGCGCATTGAGCGGGCGGGCGATCGAGACCGCTCGCGCCAGCAGTTGATGGCTTTCCGGGGTAACAGCAACGCATACCAGAATGTGTGAGTAACTCATCGCTCACTCCTTTGATGTCCAGAGACAGAGGATTCATCACCATTAGCGCGATTCGTACCGCTTCGCAAGAGGGCAATACGACATTGGTGTGACGCTTATCATAATTATTCATTAATTATTCTTATAAAACGAAAAGTGTCATAACCGAGCTTATCAACGTAAAAGCGTTACTTAACCAAAACATCCCCCTTTTAATATTGAACCCGTCATCAGATATCCGCCGTTTTTGACCAGCAAGTTATCGTCACGAACGGAAATTTGTTACATTTTTTAATTTTATAACTTCATGATTTTAAAAGAAATTAATGATGTGTTACTGACTATGGCTTAATATGTTAAGCAAAAGATCATTAAGGATAATGCTCTCTGGCGAGGGGTGAGCTGGTCGGATAAGCCACTGCATGAGTATTCGTCCATTCAGAATAGAAAAGAGCCTCATTTGGGTAAAAATCAACCAACTTACAAGTCACGCTGATGGATTAATCCCTGTTTATCGCTCAATTTTTGTGACGCAGATCACATTTTTTTTAAAATTTGGGCGGGGCTGCATTGTATGTGGGAAAACGGACGAGTAGAGTTGCCTCGAATTAGGAAAAATCTTAGTTATTTGTAAGTAATGATAAGACGCTATGGTCAGGGATCACCATTTAAAAACCGCGCGTTTTATCCAGTTTAACCTTAATTCGACTATGCATTTTCGCCTTTTCTTTTTTTTACCGGGGTTTTCTCGGCGACATCACGGGGTGCGGTCTTACCGCATAAAAAATTATAGTTGGTTATTCTGGATGGGAAAAATGCATACATCCGAGATGCTTAAACATGTCTATGACATCAATTTGTCATACTTATTACTTGCACAGCGTTTGATTAGTCAGGACAAACCGTCCGCCATGTTCCGCCTGGGTATCAGCGAAGAAATGGCAACAACGCTCGGTGGATTAACTCTCCCTCAGATGGTCAAACTGGCGGAAACCAATCAGCTGGTATGTCAGTTCCGCTTCGACAGTCATCAGACCATTACGCGTCTGACTCAGGATTCACGCGTTGACGATCTGCAACAGATCCACACCGGGATTTTGCTTTCAACCCGCCTTCTCACCGAAATCAGCCAGCCTGACGACGTGGCCCGCAAGAAAAGGGCTTAATGATGAGCGAAAAAAGCATTGTTCAGGAAGCTCGCGACATTCAGTTGGCAATGGAACTGATCACGTTGGGTGCTCGCTTACAAATGCTGGAAAGCGAGACTCAGCTGAGCCGCGGTCGACTTATCAAACTGTATAAAGAATTACGCGGTAGCCCGCCTCCGAAAGGGATGCTGCCCTTTTCAACGGACTGGTTTATGACCTGGGAGCAAAACATCCACGCATCGATGTTTTGCAATGCCTGGCAGTTTCTCTTGAAAACTGGCTTGTGCAGTGGCGTAGATGCTGTCATCAAAGCCTATAAACTCTACCTTGAACAATGTCCGCAGCCGGAAGAGGGGCCACTTCTGGCGCTGACCCGCGCATGGACGCTGGTGCGCTTCGTTGAGAGTGGATTGCTGCAATTGTCGCGCTGTAACTGCTGCGACGGCAACTTTATCACCCATGCTCATCAGCCAGTAGGTAGCTTCGCCTGCAGTTTATGCCAGCCGCCGTCCCGTGCGGTAAAAAGACGTAAACTTTCCCCGGAAGCTGCCGATATTAATCCACAACTGCTGGATGAACAGATCGAACAAGCTGTTTAACCCGAACGTGTGGGAAAGATTCCAGCAGCGGTAAGAAATTACCGCTGCTTTTTTTTACCCCGCATTCCGGTAACGCCTTCGAACTCAACATCCTGTCATGGTCTCTAGCGGAAGGATGATGTCGTGCTTATCTTATTAGGTTACCTGGTTGTTATCGGTACAGTTTTCGGCGGTTATATGATGACCGGCGGGCACCTGGGAGCACTCTATCAACCGGCTGAACTGATTATTATCGGCGGCGCAGGGGTAGGTGCTTTTATCGTTGGCAACAACGGTAAATCGATTAAAGGAACGCTCAAAGCGCTCCCATTACTGTTTCGTCGTTCAAAATACACCAAAAGCATGTATATGGACCTGCTGGCGCTGCTCTATCGTCTGATGGCAAAGTCGCGTCAACAGGGCATGTTCTCGTTGGAACGTGATATTGAGAACCCGAAAGAGAGCGAAATTTTCGCCAGTTATCCACGTATTCTCGCTGACGCGATGATGCTGGATTTTATCGTCGATTATCTTCGACTCATCATCAGCGGCAACATGAACACCTTCGAGATCGAAGCGCTGATGGACGAAGAGATCGAAACTCACGAAAGCGAATCCGAAGTGCCGGCTAACGCCCTGGCGCTGGTGGGGGATTCACTGCCGGCATTCGGTATCGTCGCGGCGGTGATGGGCGTGGTACACGCACTGGCCTCCGCCGATCGCCCGGCTGCAGAGCTGGGGGCACTGATTGCCCACGCAATGGTTGGGACATTCCTCGGTATTCTTCTCGCCTACGGTTTTATCTCGCCGCTGGCAAGCGTGCTACGCCAGAAGAGTGCGGAAACTACCAAGATGATGCAGTGCGTGAAGATCACCTTGTTATCAAACCTGAACGGCTACGCACCGCCAATCGCGGTAGAATTCGGGCGTAAAACCCTGTACTCCAGCGAGCGTCCATCGTTTGTCGAGCTTGAAGAACACGTCCGCGCTGTGAAGAACCCTAACCAACAGACGACGACTGAGGACGCATGAAAAATCAGTCCCATCCCATCGTCATAGTTAAAAAGCGCAAACACAAAGGCCATGGGGGCGGCTCCCATGGCTCGTGGAAAATCGCTTACGCGGACTTTATGACCGCAATGATGGCGTTTTTCCTGGTGATGTGGCTGATTTCCATCTCCAGCCCGAAAGAGCTGATTCAGATCGCGGAATATTTCAGAACGCCGCTGGCGACGGCGGTGACGGGCGGGCAGCGAATTGCGAACAGCGACAGCCCAATCCCTGGTGGGGGTGATGATTACACCCAGCAAAAGGGTGAAGTGAAGAAAGAGCCGAATATCGACGAGCTGAAAAAGCGCATGGAGCAGGCGCGGTTGAAAAAACTGCGTGGCGACCTCGACCAGCTCATCGAGGCTGACCCGAAACTGCGCGCGCTGCGTCCACATTTGAAAATCGATCTGGTGCAGGAAGGGTTACGCATCCAGATTATTGATAGCCAGAACCGCCCAATGTTCAAAACCGGCAGCGCGGAAGTTGAGCCTTATATGCGCGATATTTTGCGCGGTATTGCGCCGGTGCTGAACGGTATTCCGAACCGCATCAGTCTCTCTGGCCATACGGATGATTTCCCGTATGCCAACGGCGAAAAGGGATACAGCAACTGGGAGCTTTCTGCCGATCGTGCCAACGCCTCGCGTCGCGAGCTGGTGGTGGGTGGGCTTGATGAAGGCAAAGTCCTGCGCGTCGTCGGAATGGCCGCCACCATGCGGGTGACCGACCGCGGCCCGGACGATGCCATTAACCGTCGTATCAGTCTTTTAGTGCTCAATCAGCAGGCGGAGCAGACCATTCTGCACGAAAACGCCGAAAGCCAGAATGAGTCACTGGATGATTTAAAACAGCCAGGGGCAGTGCCTTCGGCTGCCGTTCCAACATCGCCACCAGCCAATCCGAGGTGATAGCGTGAGCATGGATATTAGCGATTTTTACCAGACGTTTTTTGATGAAGCCGACGAGTTGTTGGCGGACATGGAGCAGCATCTGCTGGATTTAGTGCCTGAGGCACCGGATTCAGAACAGCTCAATGCCATTTTCCGTGCGGCACATTCCATTAAAGGTGGCGCCGGAACATTTGGTTTTACCATTTTGCAGGAAACTACCCATTTAATGGAGAACCTGCTGGATGAAGCTCGTCGCGGTGAGATGCAGCTCAACACCGACATTATTAACCTGTTTTTGGAAACCAAAGATATTATGCAGGAACAGCTCGACGCCTATAAAAGCTCGCAAGAGCCAGATGCTGCAAGCTTTGAATACATCTGCAACGCTCTGCGCCAGTTAGCTCTGGAAGCGAAGGGCGAAGTCGCTGCACCTGCGGTCAGCGCGGCAAAATTAAGCGTGGTTGATGCACTGGCGTCAGAAGACGCGACCCCGCCTGCAGCCGAAGCAAAGCTGCGCGTGGTGCTCTCTCGTCTGAAAGAGAGTGAAGTGAATCTGCTGGAAGAAGAGCTGGGTAACCTAGCGACCCTGAGCAACATCGTTAAAGGCCCCGATAGTCTGGCAGCTACCATTGATGGTGGCATCGGTCAGGATGATATCGTCGCGGTGCTGTGCTTCGTGATCGAAGCCGACCAGATCACCTTTGAAACTGAAACGGCGGCTGCAGAAGCCCCTGTTGAGGTCGCGGAAGTGGTGTCTGCGCCTGACGTGAGCGTGCCAGCGGTGGTTGCCCCGACGCCCGTGCTGAAAGCCGTTCCCGGCGAATCGGCTGCACCGAACCGCGCTGAACGTGAAAAACCGGCGGCCCGCAGCAGTGAATCCACCAGTATCCGCGTGGCGGTAGAGAAGGTCGATCAGCTGATTAACCTGGTGGGCGAACTGGTGATCACCCAGTCCATGCTGGCGCAACGTTCGAACGAACTGGACCCGGTGACCCACGGCGATCTGATTACCAGCATGGGTCAGTTACAACGTAACGCCCGAGATCTGCAGGAATCGGTGATGTCCATCCGTATGATGCCGATGGAGTACGTCTTCAGCCGCTTCCCGCGTCTGGTCCGCGACCTGGCGAGCAAGCTCAACAAACAGATTGAACTGACCCAGCTGGGGAGTTCAACCGAGCTGGATAAGAGCCTGATTGAGCGCATTATCGATCCGTTAACGCACCTGGTGCGTAACAGCCTCGATCACGGCATTGAATCCCCGGAAAACCGTATTGCGGCAGGGAAATCCCCGGTCGGTAACCTGATTCTGTCCGCAGAACATCAGGGCGGCAACATCTGCATTGAAGTCACCGATGACGGCGCAGGCCTGAACCGCGAGCGTATTCTGGCGAAAGCTCTTTCGCAGGGCATGCAGGTGAACGAGAACATGACCGATGAAGAAGTCGGCATGCTGATCTTCGCCCCGGGCTTCTCGACTGCCGAGCAGGTGACTGATGTGTCGGGCCGTGGCGTGGGTATGGACGTGGTGAAACGTAACATCCAGGAGATGGGCGGCCACGTTGAGATCAAGTCTAAGCAAGGTTCAGGTACCACTATCCGTATCCTGCTGCCACTGACGCTGGCGATCCTCGACGGGATGTCCGTGAAGGTCGCCGACGAAGTATTTATTCTTCCGCTGAATGCGGTGATGGAGTCCCTGCAGCCGCGTGATGAAGATCTGCATCCGCTGGCCGGTGGCGAGCGCGTGCTGGAAGTGCGTGGCGAGTATCTGCCACTGGTGGAACTGTGGAAAGTGTTTGAAGTCGACGGCGCGAAGACCGAAGCGACTCAGGGCATCGTGGTTATTCTGCAAAGCGCGGGGCGCCGCTATGCGCTGCTGGTCGATCAGCTGATTGGTCAGCACCAGGTGGTGGTGAAAAACCTCGAAAGCAACTACCGCAAAGTGCCAGGAATTTCAGCTGCCACCATCCTTGGCGATGGCAGCGTCGCACTGATCGTCGATGTGTCGGCGCTTCAGGGTTTAAATCGTGAACAACGTGTGGCGTACACAGCCGCCTGATTAGTTAAGAAGGTATAAACATGACCGGTATGAGTAATGTAACGAAACTGGCCGGCGAGCCATCAGGGCAGGAATTCCTGGTTTTCACTTTAGGCGATGAAGAGTACGGCATCGATATTCTTAAAGTGCAGGAGATTCGCGGCTACGATCAGGTGACTCGCATTGCCAACACACCTTCCTTTATCAAAGGTGTGACCAACCTGCGTGGTGTTATTGTCCCTATCGTCGATCTGCGCGTGAAGTTTAGCCAGGGTGACGTGGAGTATAACGATAACACCGTGGTAATCGTCCTGAACCTGGGCCAGCGCGTAGTGGGTATCGTGGTCGATGGCGTTTCTGACGTGCTGTCGCTGACCGCCGACCAGATCCGCCCGGCACCGGAATTCGCGGTGACCCTGTCCACCGAATACTTGACCGGTCTGGGCGCGCTGGGCGACCGTATGCTGATTTTGGTGAACATCGAGAAACTGCTGAACAGCGACGAGATGGCCCTGCTGGATATCGCGGCGAGCCACGTGGCGTGATGTTGCTGAGGGAGTCTATCGTTCATTCTATGAATGGGTAACGGCTAAACTTCTCAGCTTGTAAAGACAAAAGGGGACTGTAGGTCCCCTTGTTGCTTCTTCGCCAATTGGCAAGGCTGTAGTGAACCTTTAGTATTCAATACTATTCGTGTTCAGTGCGAGAATGTATGCGTGGTGAGGAAATATGTATATTGAAAATATACTGGCAATATTGTCATTGCCATGAAACTTAAACCAGTATACCCGGTTCTTTTGTAGCACTGAGTTTCTGAGAGATCATTTCCAGGTAATAGGTTCTATTGTGCTCGACTTTCTCAGCAAGAAGTAATTTTTTACAGCTGACTTTTTTTATTTTTTGTTTAATGCATTGAATGTTGAGAAGAACTCTCGCTCGTCACTTAGTAAATGTTGTCTGTCGATTACGTGAATATTACCCAGTAATTTTAACGACATAGATGATGCTCCAAAAGAGAATGCATAGTTTTTACTATTAGTCATTATCTTCCATTTAAAATACTGCGGTAGACGAAGCGTTGTATTGACAATCTCCCTTTGTATATCAATAATATAAACCCCATCCTCTGAAGATGTGTAATTGCTATCCGACCAGGATATTATTGCATTCAAATCTGTGACGTTGTGAAATGAGAGTAATGCTTGCGAAACAGAGAATGACTCAATTTTATTTTCACAACACTCACCCCACTCTAATATATGATCTATATCAAAGGAAAGGATAGACTCTTCATTTCTCTGATAACCAGGTAGAAACACTCCATGAATTGCATTGTCATGGAAGTTATAATTTTCAAAATCATATGTCATATTATTGTCTTCCTTTTTATGGTGCAACACCACATCCTCCAAATACATGCTTAGCATGCTTACACTCGCATGTTTTTGGTATCTGCCTATTAACATCATAATGCCAATGAACCGGACTTCCTGTCTTTGCCATGCAACCATGGCTTCCTTCTAGAGGATCAGGAGCCCTGCCATGTTTTTCGTAATGAGTAACCTTGTTAAACATTTCACCTGCTGGTGGATTGCATGGTGGACATTCTTCTTCGTCTACATCACTGAATGTCTTATTAAACCACGTCGTAAGTCCTTTCGCTGCTTTATCATTTAGATCACTTGAAGGATTCGGTAACCCTGGAATAGGTATTGGCGGAAGTGGAATAGCAAACAATCCCAGAGGATCCACTCCCGTCACTGGATTCAAAGGGTAGCTATAAACATTTACCCCACCCGCCAGCCCTATCGGGTCCTGGGTAATATACCGGCCCTGCTGCGGGTCATAATAACGATGGCGGTTATAGTACAGCCCCGTCTCTTTATCGTGCTGCTGCCCCGGCAGACGAATAAGCTGCTGCAGATTATCCGGGTTTTCTTCCCGCAGCAGGTTTCCCCATTCATCATACTCTGCCTGCCAGGCAATGCGGCCGTCCGCGTCAACTAATGCCAGCGGCAGCCCCCGGTGGTCGCAGTGGTACAGGTGCAGTTTCCGCGCAGGCGTGGTGTCCGGCTCCATCTGGTCCTTCATCTGCGCCGGTGTCAGGCCGCACTGTGCCAGCCACTCACGGCTGTGGTCACTGAGCCGGCCGGTCTTCAGCTCTTCCTCGAGCGTGTCCAGCAGGACGATAAGTTCCGGTACAAACACCATCCCCGCATCCTGCTGCAGTTTTTCCGCCAGCGTGCGGCGGGCGGGTGTCAGCGCGCAGGTGGCGGTTTCAATGCGCAGTAACGGTGTGAAGGTACCGGGCTGATACACCGTCTGGATGCGGGAGCTGTCCGTCTGCACTGTGGTCAGCCGGTCACCGTCCCAGCCGTACCACACGGATTCAGCAGGCGCTGCCGGGACCCGCCACCCGCTGTCGTACGTCTCACCCTGCCAGACCTGTTTGCGGATGCGGCGCCCGCGCGGGTCATACGCGTAGCGGCTTTCCGTCAGCAGCCTGCCGTTCTGTATCCTGCGGTACTGCGTCAGCCGGTGCTGATTATCGTACGCAAAGTGACGGGTGATGCTGCCGTCCCGCTGGAGACGGCGCTCGTCCTTTTCCGTCAGCCGGCCGTGGGCATCGTAATGGTAAAAACCGTCGCCATCCTCCGTGATGCGGTTATCCGGCCAGACGTCCGGCCGCGCCGGAACGGTATCGTGCGCGACCGTCCGGTTACCGGCCGGGTCGGTCGGGGTCCACTGTGTCCGGTCGTGGTACGCGGTGCTGAGCAGGCGTCCGTTTTCGTACCCGTAATCGCGCTGCCCGTGCTGTCCGCGCATCCGGATAAGCTGCCCGTCCGCATTCCAGGTGTAGTCCCGGTCAAGCGCGGTGTGGTTCAGATGATGACTCTGTACCTGGCCGTCAGGCGTGTAGGCGGTGGCCTGCGTATAGCCGCCGAAACGGCGCTGTGTTTCCCGGTGCAGGCGGTCGCGGGTGTAGTCAATAAGCGGGGTGTCGCCGAGTTTCATACCCGCCAGCCAGCCGGAACCCCAGGTCAGCCACTCCACCGGCGGGAGCTGGTCGGGGGTGAGGCGGTATTCGAGACCGGCGCGGTAGTCGTGCCGGGTGGTGTGCTCCCACAGCAGGGTATTCGTTGCCGGACAGCGCACCGTCTGGCACTCAGCCGTGAGACGACCTTCGGGGGTATAGTCATATGAAACGGCCACCCGGTGGCCTTCGCTCAGATGGCTGATGCCCGTCAGCCAGCCGCGTGCGTCATAGTGCCACTGCTCTGCCGGTTCACCGTTGAGGGTCCGGCTGAGCAGGCGGCCGGCATCGTCGTACTGCCAGTGCGTGGCCAGACCCTCCTCCTCGCTGTGGATGAGCCGGCCCGCCGGGTCATAGCGGTAACGTTTTGTGCGCCCGTCAAAGCCCGTTTCTTCCGTCAGCCGGTCCAGGACATCGTACGTGAAGGTGGTCTGGCTGCCGTTCTCGTTAACCAGCGTGGTCGGGCGGCCCGCGGCGTCATACGCCATCCGGCGGGTCAGGCTGCCCCGGGTGGTGAGAATGACATTCCCCCGGGCGTCAAAGCCGGTTTCACTGCGCTCACCGTCGGGGGAGACCACCGCCGTCAGGTCGCCCGCCAGGTTGTACTCATAGCGGGTCGGGTGCCCGGCGGCGCCGGTCACCGTCGCCAGCCTGCCGCGGGCATCATACGCCCGGTACTGGCTCAGGCCTTCTTCCCGGTGAACGGCCGTCAGCTGGCCAGAGCGGTCATACTCATGGCGGGTCTGATACCCGGAGCAGTCGGTGTACGTCAGAAGCTGGCCGTAGCGGCTCCAGGTCATCTGTTTCCGACTCCCGGTGGGGTCTTCGGTGGCAGACGGGTATTCGCTGTGCGGGTCAGCATATTCATGGCGGGTGACGTCGCCCTGGCGCGAGACACTGGCGGTCAGCCTGCCGGCGGCGTCGTACTCCTGCCGGCTTTTCAGCCCGTCCGGGTAGACGGTGGCGGTCAGCTGGTGCCGGCTGTTGTAGTAAAATTCCGTGAGCCTGCCGTCCGGCGCGACCAGGGCGGCCAGCAGACCGGAGCCGGGGTGCAGGCGGTATTCCGTCCTGCGGCCCGCCGCATCGGTCTGCGCCACCAGGCGGCCGGCATTGTCGAACTCACTCAGGATGAGGCTGCCGTCGTGCAGCACCTTTTTCACCACCCGCTTCAGGCCGCCTTCACCTTCGGTGTGCAGCACCTCGCGACGGTTCAGGCTGTCGGTGATGACCGTGTACCCTTTTTCGTACTGATAGCGGTAGCTCAGGCCGCCGGGGTTATGCTGCTCCGTGACGCGACCGGTGGCATCGTAGCGGTAGGTCGTCTGCGGCCTGCCTGCATACCGGTGGGCCACCATCCGCCCCGGATACTGTTCATCGTACGTGAAAGCGCGCACCCGGGTGCCGCTGCGGTCATATACCGCGGTCAGTTCACCGCGCGGGGAATAGTCGTAACGCACCAGGGGGGCGGACGGGAGGTCATCCGGGTACTGCGGGTCGTGCGTGAGCCAGACTTCAGACAGGCGGGCCCCGGTCCCGGCAGGGACCAGCACCAGCCGGAAGCGGCGGCCTGCGCCGTCGGTCACCCCGGTGACGGCGCCGGTAAACTCCCCCGATGCAGCGCGGTGGAAGGCCAGCGTGCGGCCAGAATGGTCCGTCAGTCCGGTTAAAATACGGTAAGGCGGCAGCGGTGCGGGCAGAACTTCATCTGCAGCCGGGACCCGTTCCGGCCAGCCGAGCCGCCACCACGGCCCCTGCACGCTGCTGGTTGCCAGATAAAGGTGCTCACTCAGGCGGACCGCTTCCGGCAGGGCCTGCCAGAGACGGTGCAGGGGATGGGCCTCGTTCAGGTTCAGAACCCCGCCGCGCGCCAGCCAGAAGGACTCGGTGCGGCTGAACGCCACTTCGCCGGGCAGGAGCGGGTCAAAGTGGATGCTGCGCCCGCCGTTGTCGTTGAGGATGAGCCCGTTATCGCGCAGCTGCAGGCGGATATCGGAGGGCGCGTGCCAGCCGGGACCGAAAATGCCGGGCGGGGCCGGGGTTTTTGTGCGGTAACTGCTGTAGGTGCGCGAGAGGACAAACGGCAGCGGCCCCGGCAGGGCCACATCCGTTTCACCGGGGAGGACTTTGGCCCCGAGCAGCGGATTAACGGGGCTGCCGGAGGTCACGCCGCCGGGACAGACCGAGCAGGCGACACCGGTCGGGGCGCCAATCATCACCCCGAGACTGCCCTGCACAATCGGGCCGCCAGTGGCGGTCATATCCCCCTGACGGGCAGCCGGTTTTCCGCTCATGATCAAATCCTTTTGATAAATAAATATCTGATTAATTTCGTACTTATTATTGGGTCGATAGGTGCTGGCTTTTAAGCGTTAGGTGGTGGTTCGGTTACGCCGCAGTTCCAGTTGATCAATAGCGCATCCCCACTGATTGCCGCCGCGCCCTGTAGGTTGATGGAAGTACCGTTAAGAAATATTTTTCCGTCTTTCGTCAGAACCAGGCGAGCCATGCCGCAACACAACTCCAGATGATCCCCGGCGGAGTAGACAGCCACTTTACCGGTGCTTTCAGTTTTATTTTTCCCTACTGTAAAAGTGACGTTTTCACCCACACTGACGTCATAACCCTTACCGACTAACAGGGATTTCTGTATCCCAACTTGTGATGATTGCGTCAGTGCCACTGAGGTGTTCATGACACCTCCGACCGTAGTCTGATATGCCACGCCAACCGTTAACGCACGAGCCACACCGACAGTTTCAGCCTGATTCAGGCCGACGGTAAGGCTCTGGTTTTGCCCCACGGTTTCCTTCTGATTTTGCATGACGGTCTGGATCTGGTTTTGCTTCACAGTAATCATCTGGTTGGCACCGATGGTTTCCATGTGGTTCACCTTCACATCGGTGGTGCGATTGTTCAGCACCTCGGTATCCATGTTTTTCTGCGCATGGATATACACCTGCTCCTGACCTGTCGCATCGTCGAATTTAAGTTCATTAAAACCGCCGCCCATGTAGGTCTTCGAGCGAAGCGTCATCTGTGTTTTTGTCCCCGGCAGGCTTCCCGGAGATCGGTTGTCCTCGTGGTAGGTACGCCCCATGACAATCGGCTGATCCGGGTCGCCATTAAGAAAATCAACGATCACTTCCTGGCCAACGCGTGGAATAGCAAGATGGCCAAACCCTGCACCTGCCCACGACTGGGAAACGCGCACCCAACAAGAGCTGTCTTCGGTGGTGCCATGATAACGGTCCCAATGAAATTTCAATCGGATACGGCCATGTTCATCACAGAAAATTTCTTCACCTGCTGGCCCGGTGACGACTGCACTTTGCGGCCCATCTACTTTTGGTTTTAATAAAGGATGAGAGCGCCAGGTTTTGTCCGCAGGGATGACAGTAAATTGGTTATTCAGAGTAGTCCCTTGACCTTGACTGCCGTGAAGCGCCTGCGGTTGTTCTCCGCTCAGCATGCTTTGCACCACTTGCCATTGTCGGTTTAACGTTTGTGTGGGATGCCCGGTAAGGGTAAACGTGACTCCAGGCCACAAGGAGGGGGAATTACTGATACAGGACGCTGTTTCGGCGTTGTTACGCCGACCTTCAATTTGATACCGGGCGAAATCCTGCCCGTGTTGCTCATCCTTGAAGCGGCCTGGGTAATCAAAAATTTCGTACTGCGTGTGCTGTCCGTTAAGCGTCTCTCCGGAATGCCTATATTGTCCGGACCATTGCGGTACTTTAAAGGTGTAGTCGAGAGTCTCTACAGACGAGGGGCGAATCTGAGCCTGGTAGCTGAATGTGCTGATACATTGTGTGGATACCTCTGTCGAGGTATTAGGATTAAATGGAAATTCGCCTGCATTAGGTAACCCGGCAACGCCATCGCACAATGTCAGGGTTTGTGCCGTGCCATCCATTGCCATCTTGTCGAAAAAGAAAATACCCTCTTCTGACCACAGTCGAGCCAGAAAAGCCAGGTCAGTTTCGCCGTACTGTACGCAAAATTCTCGCGTTGGATGATCTTCATAAAATACAGGTTTCCAGTCAGTAATACCGTTTTCATTCAGAAGAAGGGCGGAAATAGTCTGAATATCTTGCTGCTGGAAACTGCGGAAATTCTGACGTAGCGCACTGCGCCAGAGGGGGGGGTGAATACGCAGATGGTACTGCATCTGCCAACCGTTGTTTTCTTTCATCCCAAAGGTGACAACAACACCGGTGACGCAGCGCCGCGCTTCTGCCCCTTGCCAGATAGTCAGGGTGGCGTTCTTTTCAAGCAGCTGTTCTGCGGTTTGTCCGAAGGAGTTGCTTGCTACGTCTACATCCAGAGCAAAGGGCGAGGAATAATGTTGATTTAGTCCGAACCTGACTACGGTAAACGTGTTTGCCGCCAGCCCGTCGACTTCAAGTGTAAATCGCAGTCCATTTAATGACATTCCATTTCCCTTCCCTGGTGTAAAGAAAAGTATCTAAAAAAACAGTGTGGCAGAGAGAAAAAACTAAAGGTAGTTCAGCATCGGACAAAATAAAATAGATGAAGAGCTATGGGGTACATGTTTAAGATTTTTGCTTGCTTGATAACCGTCAGTAATTTATTGGAATTAATTATTTTATTATAGTTTTTGATATATATAGTTTTTACTATTTTCTGTATGTATAAATTTGAATGAAAAATTCACTGCATGAATAAATGATTCGCTGATGTGGAAAAGAAAAACTTTTTAAATTAATTCAGTCGATAAATATGAATCAATGAATAACCGGGCAGAGTGACCGTCCACCCGGCTTTATTACCTCTTACGCTTCTTGCTCAATGAGTTCCGGCTCTTCTTCCAGCAGCCCTTCGTTTTGCGCCAGCATTGCCGTTGCAATCCCGTTGCCCAGCACATTAATTGCTGAACGACCCATATCGAGGAAATGGTCGATCCCCATCAGCAGCAAGATCCCTGCGACAGGAATGTTGAAGCTTGGGATGGTCGCGGCTAATACCACCAGCGCGGAACGTGGCACGCCTGCGATACCCTTGGAAGCCAGCATCAGCGTCAGCATCAGAACGGTGACTTCGGCGAAACTCAGATGAATATTGTAAGCCTGCGCGATAAACATCGACGCAAAGGAGCAGTACACCATCGAGCCGACCAGGTTAAAGGAGTAACCAATCGGCAGAACGAAGGAGACAATATTGCGTGAACAGCCGAAGCGGGTGAGCTGCTCAAGGGTTTTCGGGTAGGCCGCTTCGGAGCTGCTGGTGGTAAACGCGACCAGCACTGGATCTTTCAGCATGCTGACCAGGCGGAAAACCTCTTTTTTCAGCACCATGTATCCCACCGCCAGCAGCACCAGGCAGGTGAGCATAATCGCCACGTAATATCCGCCGATAAAGGAAGCGTAGTTGAGCAAAATCCCCAGCCCCTGAGTGGCGATGACGGACGAGATGGCCGCGAAAATCGCCAGCGGCGCAACGTACATCACATAGCCCGTGACTTTCAGCATGATGTGAGACACCACATCCAGCGCAGCGACGAGGGGGGCATTGAACTTCTCGCCCAGAGACGCGCCGCCGATGCCAAAGAACATCGAGAAAACGACGATTTGCAGAATTTCGTTATTCGCCATCGCCCCGACAATACTGGTCGGAATGGTGTGCGACAGGAAGCCCTTCAGTGACATCCCGCTCACTGCCAGCCCGGTGTCGACAGAACCGGCGGGGATCGTCAGGTTCAGGCCCGTACCCGGCTGTTCGAGAGTGACAATAAACAAGCCGACCAGAATCGACAGCACGGAGGAGCTGATAAACCACACCATCGCTTTACCGCCCACGCGGCCAATGGTGGAGGTTTCGCCAAGCTTCATGATGCCCACCGTCAGCGTACTAAACACCAGCGGCGCGATAACCATTTTGATCAGTCGGAGGAAAATATCGGTGAGGAGTGTGATGTTGTCTGCCCAGGTCGCGATCGCGTCGGCAGACGCGTACTCGTGAATGGCTGCCCCTGAAAGAATACCCGCTAGCATGAAAATCACGATGAACAGCGTGAGTTTGTTTGCACTTGCCACGAAAAAAGACCCTCTGTTATGCGCTTAAGTTTCATCAGTGCGCTGAGTCATATAATTTTTTAATTTCAGCGCACAAATACATTCATCGCATAAATTGAAGTAAAGCGGATACAGATACAACTATTTTTTAAGTTTTATTGATTTTGTTATCTATATGTGACCGATATATTGTGACTTAAATCACAGTATTATGAATATATCCTCCTGATGCCGACTTTTAAACCTGCCCGGAAAGTAATAACTGTCTGTTTTATATGAAAATAAAGTGTCAATACCGCAAAGGCATGAGGCGAAGCGGAGCAGGTGGTTGAACCCCGATCCATAAACTAAATTCACAATGAGTGCTCATTGGGAAGGTTAAGTGCTGCTAACGGATTGAGTACTCTCAATAAAATACGAAAAAACGAAGGGCACACTTCCTGGAGGGCTGTAAATGAAAAGTAAACTCCTTCTGATCTGTACGGGCGGCATGCTGGCGTTAGCGGCACATCAGGCGATAGCGGTGACCAGTAGCGGAACCATCGGCGCTACCCTGACGCTAACCAACGGTTGCCTGATCAACGGCTCTCCGACGCAAAACGGTATTAATTTCGGTAGCCTCGACTTCGGGACGCATCCCGCAACCTTCTCAACACTGACTACCCAGCTTGCGGGGGCCAGCGGCGGGAATACCTTCACCATTCAGTGTACGACCGCCAGTTATACGGTGGCGATCACCGGAAACACCAACTCCACCGCGCCAGGCACCGTCGTCGGTACGCCGGGCACGCCCGCACGTTATCTGGTGAATACCGCCAACACCGCGCAGGGTGTGGCCTATAGCCTGTTTAGCGACAGCGGATTTAATAACATCATTGCCAACAACGCACCGCTCCCGGTGGCTTCCACCGCAGGCGGCGTCGACAGTTACACCCTGTATGGCCGCATCACCGGGGGCGGAAACAGCGTCACCGTGGTACCGGGAACCTATACGGACACTATTAACGTTAGTGTGACCTACTAGTTCAAGCGCCGGAAATGACCGAAGTCATCGCACGTCTGCGAAATATCGCAGAGGGAAAACTGCGCCTTTTTTTGGCTCTCTGCGCCGGGTTAGTGACGGCGGGAACGGCGCACGCGGTCACCTCGCAGTCGTTTCAGGTGTCGGCGACGATAACGCCCGGCTGCTCGGTGACGACAGGCACCGGTGGGGTGCTCGGTACGCTCAACTTCGGTACGCGATCGGGCGTCGCCACCGGGCAAGTTAGCACCAGTTTTGTGCCGAACGGATCCTTGTCGATCGCCTGCACACCGAATGTTGCGCTGAGTATGAGTATCGACGGGGGGCAACATTATTCTTCCGTACGCCGAATGCAGCGCGCCAGCGGCACGGAAATGGTGGCCTACCGGCTGTACAGCAGCAGTTCGCTGGCGGCAAACAGTGAGATCGGGGTCAATCAGGCGGTGCCGGTGACCTATACCAATAGCAACAATATTGCGCTGCCGCTGTTTGGTGTGGCGCTTTTGACAGGGTTTAGCCCTGCCGGAACCTATTCAGATCAACTCACCGTGACGTTGTCATGGTGAAACAGGGAGAAGGGCAATGAAGGCACCAATGATTCGCTATGGCGTACTGGGGATGTGGGCGATGCTGGCCATGATGTCGGGACGGGCCAATGCGGCGGCGACGATTTTGCTCTGGCCGATTGACCCCTGGCTTTCGGCCGACACCAAAGCCACCGAGCTGTGGATCCAGAACCAGGGGAACAGCGCCACCACCATGCAGGTGCGAATTATGCGCTGGAAACAGGAGAACGGATTTGAGCGCTACACCGCTCAGCAGGATGTGGTTGCCAGCCCGCCGATTGTCACTATCGGCAAAGACGGCAAGCAGCTGATTCGCCTGATCAAACAGGGCAACGTTCCGATGGGCGTTGAGCAAGCCTACCGCATTATCGTCGATGAAATCCCCCAGCCCGCTGACAAATCTCAGCCTGAAATTGGCCTGAAAATCCAGATGCGCTACTCCATTCCGCTGTTCGTTTACGGACAAGGCATCCCAACAATAAAAGAGGGGGCGCATCACGCGCTGGCCGATACGCAAAATCTGAGCTGGAAGATTATTCAGGAAGGAGGAAAACCCGCGCTACAGGTGCGTAATCAGGGGGACGTTCACGTCCGTTTAAGCCAGGTGGTGCTGGATAAACGCACCATCGCTGACGGTCTGCTCGGCTATGTTCTCCCGGACAGCACCCGCAGCTGGCCGCTTCCGGCGGGCGTGCATCAGGCAAGCCAGATGAGTGCGCAAATTAATGCCGGGAATACGCAATGGCAGTCGGCGCCCGTCCACTGAAACCGGCGATGATTATCCTGCTTTGTGTCTCGACCAGCGCCTGGGCCGAATCTGGCGATGACAGTTTACCGCCCCCGCCAGATGCGCAGGCGATAAATAGCGAAGCAGTGTTTCAGCTCTCGGTGGTGATCAACCACTATGACACTGGACTGGTGGTCCCCGTCACGCAGCGCAACGGGACCTTTTTTATCTCCAGTGCGGATCTGCTGCGCGCGGGTTTACCGCCGGAGCAGGTGCCCAACGGTGAGGTCGATCTCTCCCGTCTCTCAAAGGTGCGCGTTGAATATGACAGCGCTGCCCAGCGCCTGCTGCTTAACGTCCCCCGCGACTGGATATCGGCCCGCGTTACCCCTTTTAGCGGCCAGCCGACCCAAAGCAAACCGCAGTACGGCAAAGGGGCGCTGCTCAATTACGATCTCTACACCAACCACACGGAGCATATTGGCGGCCAGGCGTCGCTCTGGCATGAGTTCCGCTATTTCAATGAAAACGGCTCGCTCTCCTCAACGGGGTATACCCGCAAAAGTTTTGCCGGTGACACGGGCCAGCAGGAAGGGTACGTACGTTACGACACCACGGTGATGATCACCAACGAAGACGACGCCACAACCTGGACGGTCGGAGATGTGATCAGCGATGCCCTGAGCTGGAGCAGCAGCGTGCGCATGGGCGGGATCAGCTACGGACGCGACTTCTCCCTGCGCCCGGACCTCGTCACCTGGCCGCTGCCGGAGTTTTCCGGTGAAGCGGCGGTGCCAACCTCCGTGGATCTGTTTATCAACGGCTACCGTTCCGGCTCCACGCAGCTCCAGCCTGGCCCGTTCACTCTGACCAATCTGCCCTACATCAATGGTGCAGGGGACGCCGTGCTGATCACCACCGATGCGCTCGGGCGTCAGGTCAGCACCACGATGCCGTTTTATGTCACCAGCGATCTGCTCAAACAGGGGCTGAGCGACGGGGCGGTGACGCTCGGCAGCCTGCGCCGCAACTACGGTATTGAGAATTTTGACTACGGCCCGGCGGCGGGCAGCGGCTCCTATCGCTACGGCTTAACCGACTGGCTGACGCTGGAAGGGCATGGCGAGGCCGCCGAGGAGCTGGCGCTGGGCGGCGCAGGAACCGTGGTGAAACTCGGGCGCTACGGCGTGGTGAATTCTTCGTATACCCACAGCCGGATGCGCGGAGACGATGGCGGGCAGATCAACTGGGGCTATCAGTACAGTACCAGCGCGTTCAGTCTGGCGACGCAGCACTCCCGACGCGATCGCGGCTACGGCAACCTGGCGCTCTACGATCAGCCGACAATCTATGATGAACACGACCAGCCGATCGCCAGCCTCAGTCGCAACACGGATCAATATTCCCTGACCTTTAATCTCGGGGAGTACGGCAATATCGGCGCGGCGTGGATTGGCGTCGAGAGTTTTGATAGCCAGAAAACCGAACTGCTGAACCTGTCGTGGAGTCGCAACCTGTGGGGGAGCAGCAGCATCTATCTCGCCGCCAGCCGCGATCAACAGCGCGGCGACTGGACGGTGGCAATGTCCCTGCAAATTCCGATTGGCGAACGCGACAGCGCCGCCGTCACCCTCGAAAACACGCCGGATTCCGGCAGCACCCAGCGCATAAACTACAACCACTCTATGCCCTCCGACGGCGGGCTGAGCTGGAACATGGCGTGGGCCAATCAGTCAAAATCACGCAACTACCAGCAAGGGACGCTGGGCTGGCGCAACAACAATATCGAAGTGCAGGGCGGCGGTTACGGCGAACAGGACATGATGACCTGGTGGGGCGAGGCGATGGGGTCCATCGTGCTGATGGACAACGAGCTGTTTGCGGCCAACAAAATCAACGATGCCTTTGTGGTGATCAGCACCGATGGTCACCCGGATGTACCGGTCAATTATGAAAACCAGCCGGTCGGTAAAACCAACCGCAATGGCTATTTGCTGGTGAGTGGCGTGTCGGCCTACTACCCGGCGAGTTACAGCATCAATACCCTGAATCTGCCCGCCGATACGCGGCTTAAGGAGACAGAACGCCGGGTGGCGATTCGCCGTCATAGCGGTTTTCTGGTGGATTTCCCGATGGAGCAGGAGCGGGTGGCGAGCGTCATTTTGCACGATCCGCAGGGGCTGGCGATTCCGGTTGGCAGCCAGGTGCGGCGCGCCTCGCGCAGCACGGCGGTGGTCGGTTATGACGGCATCGCCTGGCTGGAAAATCTGACCGATGTGAACCCGCTGGAAGTGATTTTGCCGGAGGGGAAACGTTGCTACGCCACGCTGACGGTGGGCGCCAATCCGGAGCATAAACTGCAAACTTTCGGGCCGTTGACCTGCCGGGAGGCCCCGTGAAACGTCTGCTGATCGCCCTGGTGCTTCTGATACTCTCGGGCGGCAGCTGGGCGGCCTGTACCGTCAGCACCGTCAACGCCTCGTTTGGCAGCGTGACTTCGTTTGCGCTCAGCGGAACGGGCGAAGTTGAAACCACCGGCACGCTGGTGGTGAGCTGCGATGCGATCCTGAATTTACTCACCAATGACTCGGTCACCCTGAACTACACGGCGGCGACCGTCTCGGCCAACAGTCGTGCGACAATGAAACGCACGGACAATGCGGCCATCACTGACGTCATCCCCACGCGGCTGTGCGGGCTGTCGGGCTGTTCCGGCAGCAGCGAAGTGCAGATCGCCAAAGCCTACACCTGGAGCGGCAGCACGCTGTTAAATCTGCTGGGTGCCAAGCAGTACAACATTCCACTCTATTTTCGCACGGTGGCGGGGCAAAACGTGACGGCGGGGCCTTATCAGGTGGTGCTGACTTTCAGCATCAACTACAACGTCTGCTCCGTGGGTGCCGTGGGTTTATGCCTCACGCCTCAAACCGGTACGGCGACGACCAGCATTACGCTGAACATGAACGTCACCAACAACTGTAGTGCGATGACCACGCCCAACGTCAACTTTAACAGCGCGCCGCTGGTGCAAAATTTCCCCACCGTCTCGCAGGCCATTGCTGTCACCTGCACCAAGGGCAGCGTCTATACCATCGGCATCAACAACGGGGCGAATACCCTCAACGGCGTGCGGCGGATGGTAAGCGGCAGCAACTACATGAGCTACGACATCTATAAAGAGGCGACCACCAACCGCTGGGGAGGCAGCGGTACCGAGCGCTGGACCAGCGCCACCTCATCGCTGCTGAGCGCTGACGGGCTTTTGCGTACCTATAACTACACCGCCAAAGTGCTGACCAGCCAGACCACACCCCCCGCCGGAACCTATACCGACACGTTGATCGTCGACGTCGCATTCTGAATTGACGCTTTTCCCTTTCGCAAATGTAAAGTTCCCTCAGCCTTTGCCGATAACACCGTTAATAAATCTTAGAGAAGGTGTTGTATGTTGAACCGTATCCGCGTTGTCACAATGCTGATGATGGTGCTGGTCATTTTCGCACTTCTTCAGCTTATTTCCGGTGGGCTGTTTTTCTCATCCTTAAAAAATAATCAGCAGAGCTTTGCTGTTTCGAACGACTTACGCCTCCAGCAAAGTGAACTGACGTCGACCTGGGATCTGATGCTGCAAACGCGTATCAACCTGAGCCGTTCTTCTGCGCGCATGATGATGGACCCGAACAACCAGCAAAGCAGCGCGAAAACGGATCTGTTGAAAAACGCCCGCGCCACCCTGGCTGACGCCGCAAAACATTACGACGCCTTCAAAAAGATTACGCCGCTGCCTTCGATGGTAGAGGTGAGCGAGAACATTGACGAAAAATACACCGCCTATGCGGCCGGGCTGACGGAACTTATCCAGTTCCTTGAGAGCGGAAACATGGACGCCTATTTCGCCCAGCCGACGCAGGGGATGCAAAATGCCCTCGGTAAAGCGCTGGGGGAATACGCCTCGGCCAGCAGCGAGCAGTATCACACCGCCTTTAATGAAAGTAAGGACGACTACCGCTTTGCCAAATGGCAAATGGCGATCCTCGCGCTGGCGCTGGTGATCGTGCTGGTGGGTGTCTGGTACGGCATTCGCGCGATTCTGCTGAATCCGCTGGGCCGGGTGATTGGTCACATTCGTGAGATTGCCAGCGGCGATCTTACAAAAACGCTGGTGATCTCCGGTCGCAATGAAATCACCGAGCTGGCGAGCAGCGTGGATCACATGCAGCGCTCTCTGACCGATACGGTGACGAATGTGCGTCAGGGTTCGGATGCGATTTACACCGGCACCAGCGAAATCGCCATGGGTAACAACGATCTCTCCTCGCGTACCGAAGAGCAGGCCTCTGCGCTTGAAGAGACCGCCGCCAGCATGGAAGAGCTGACCGCCACCGTGAAGCAAAACGCCGATAACGCCCGTCAGGCGGCACATCTGGCTGAAAGCGCCTCCGAAACTGCCCAGCGCGGCGGCAAGGTGGTCGATGGTGTGGTGAAAACCATGCACGAGATTGCCGGTAGCTCGAAAAAAATCGCCGATATTATCAGCGTGATCGACGGAATTGCCTTTCAGACAAATATCCTGGCCCTCAACGCCGCTGTCGAAGCCGCACGAGCGGGCGAGCAGGGGCGCGGATTTGCGGTGGTGGCCGGTGAAGTGCGCAACCTGGCGAGCCGCAGTGCCAACGCGGCAAAAGAGATTAAATCCCTGATTGAAGATTCCGTGGCGCGCGTTGATACCGGCTCAGTGCTGGTGGAGAGCGCCGGGGAAACCATGACCGACATCGTTAACGCGGTCACGCGCGTCACTGACATCATGGCGGAGATCGCTTCGGCATCCGATGAGCAGAGCCGCGGGATTGACCAGGTCGCACTGGCGGTCTCGGAAATGGATCGTGTGACACAACAAAACGCCGCGCTGGTGCAGGAGTCCGCTGCGGCGGCCGCTGCGCTGGAAGACCAGGCGAGCCGTCTGAAGATGGCCGTCTCGGCGTTTCGCCTTACCTCTACACCTCAAAATACGGTGGCGTCCAGGGCAGCACCTGCCGGGACCGCGCCTGCCGCAAGGGTGAAACACACTCGTGCGTCGGCAGCCGGACAAGAAGAAAACTGGGAAACATTTTGACTGATAGTTAACCGCGGCTGCTGGCCGCTTGATGGGAGCGTGGATGTTAAATCGTATTCGTATCTCGACCACACTGTTTTTGATTCTGATCCTTTGCGGTGTGTTGCAGGTTGGCAGTAATGGATTGTCTTTCTGGGCTTTTCGCGATGGCTATCAGAACTTACAGGAAGTTGAGACGAGTAATCAGCAGCGTTCCACGCTTGCACAAACGCGCGCAGTGCTTCTGCAGGCCAGCACTGCGCTGAACAAAGCGGGCACATTAACGGCATTGAGCTACCCGCCAGATGATATTAAGGCGCTGATGACCACCGCGCGGGACAGCCTCAAGCAGGCCGACGCGCAGTTTAAAGCCTTCAGTGCGCAGGAAGCGGTAAGCGATAAAGGGAAAGCGCTGAAAGCCGAAATGCAAAAGGGCTATGCCCAGTGGCACAGCGATCTGGAGCATCAGGCGACCTGGCTTGAGAACAACCAGCTGTCAGACTTTCTGACCGCGCCGGTGCAGGACTCGCAGGCCGCGTTTGATAAAGGTTTTAACGCCTGGCAGCAGGATATCAATCTGTTCGTCGAAGAGGCGAGCAGCGACAGCCGGGCCAGCTACCACATGTCGGGCGTGATTTTCGCCACCATGGTGATTCTGGCGGCACTGTTGACCGGCGGGGCGCTGCTCTGGTCGCGCAAGATGATCGTATTGCCGCTGGCAATCATCAGCAGCCACTTTGACAGTATCGCTAAGGGCAATCTGGCGCGTCCGGTGGCGGTGTTCGGGAAAAACGAAATTTCCGCCATTTTTGCCAGCCTGAAAGCGATGCAAGGCTCGCTGCGTGAAACGGTGACCGATGTGCGTCAGGGCAGTTATGCCATGCACACCGGGATTTCTGAAATCGCGGCCGGGAACAATGATTTGTCGTCGCGCACCGAACAGCAGGCGGCCTCTCTGGCGCAAACGGCGGCCAGCATGGAACAGTTAACGGCGACCGTCAGCCAGAACGCCGACAACGCCCGTCAGGCGTCGGACCTGGCAAAACAGGCTGCGCTGACGGCGAAAAAGGGGGGCGAACAGGCCTCTAACGTCGCCACGACGATGCAGCAAATCGCCACCAGTTCGCAGAAAATTGGCGACATTATCAGCGTGATTGACGGTATCGCGTTCCAGACGAACATTCTGGCGCTGAACGCCGCGGTCGAAGCGGCACGAGCCGGTGAGCAGGGGCGTGGATTTGCCGTCGTGGCGGGTGAAGTACGTAATCTCGCCAGCCGCAGCGCCAACGCCGCGAAAGAGATTAAGATGTTGATTGAAGAGTCCGTTTCCCGCGTACAGCAGGGATCGGAGCTGGTTGATACCGCCGCTCACACCATGACGGAGATTGTCACTTCCGTAACGCGTGTGAACGACATTATGGGCGAAATTGCTTCCGCCTCAGACGAACAGCGTCGCGGCATTGAGCAGGTTGCTCAGGCTGTCACGCAGATGGATCAGGTAACGCAACAGAACGCTTCTCTTGTCGAAGAAGCGGCTGCCGCTACTGACCAGCTCGCCAGTCAGGCCGATCATTTGACCAGCCTGGTGGCAGTTTTTAACGTGAAAGAGCAAGTCGAAACAGTAGCAGAAGTCGGGCGGTCGCAGGCCGTGCCAGTTGTATCCTGAAAGTGAATTAAGAAGGCGCTATGACCTCACCAAACCCCTCGGGGCAATCGTCATTATTGCAGCAAATGACCCAGCGCCTTGCGCTGTCCGACGCGCATTTTCGTCGGATATGTCAGTTGATTTACCAGCGTGCGGGGATTGTGCTTGCCGATCATAAGCGAGACATGGTCTACAACCGGTTAGTCCGGCGTTTACGCACGCTGGAGCTGGATGATTTTGGCCGATATCTGGGCATGCTGGAGGCCAATCCCAACAGCGCAGAGTGGCAGGCGTTTATCAACTCCCTGACCACTAACCTGACAGCGTTTTTCCGTGAAGGTCACCACTTCCCGGTGCTGGCGGAACATGCCCGCCGTCGTAGCGGGGAATACCGCGTCTGGAGCGCAGCGGCGTCGACCGGGGAAGAGCCGTATTCGCTGGCGATTACCCTTGCCGATACGCTGGGCATGGCGCCCGGTCGCTGGAAGGTCTACGCCAGCGACATCGACACCGAAGTGCTGGAGAAAGCGCGCAACGGCGTCTATCGCCAGGACGAACTGAAAACCCTGTCGCCTCAACAGCTACAGCGGTACTTCATGCGCGGGACGGGGCCGCACGAAGGGCTGGTGCGCGTGCGCCAGGAGCTGGCAAATTGCGTGGAATTTGCTCCGGTGAATCTGCTCGATAAGCAGTACAACGTGCCGGGTCCTTTTGATGCGATTTTTTGCCGTAACGTGATGATTTATTTTGATAAAACGACGCAGCAGGAGATTCTGCGCCGTTTTGCTCCGCTGCTTAAGCCTGACGGCTTACTGTTTGCCGGGCATTCGGAGAACTTCAGCAACCTGGCCCGCGAATTTGTGCTGCGCGGGCAGACGGTTTATGCGCTGAGTAAGGAAAAAGCATGAGTAAGATCAGGGTGTTGTCTGTCGATGATTCCGCGTTGATGCGCCAGATCATGACTGAAATTATCAATAGTCATAGCGACATGGAAATGGTGGCGACAGCCCCGGATCCCCTGGTCGCGCGGGATTTAATCAAAAAATTTAACCCCGATGTGCTGACGCTGGACGTGGAGATGCCGCGTATGGACGGCATTGATTTCCTTGAGAAATTAATGCGCCTGCGCCCTATGCCAGTGGTGATGGTCTCCTCGCTGACCGGGAAAGGGTCAGAGATTACCCTGCGTGCGCTGGAGCTGGGGGCGGTGGATTTTGTCACCAAACCGCAGCTGGGCATTCGCGAAGGGATGCTCGCTTACAGTGAGATGATCGCCGAGAAGATCCGCACCGCGTCACGGGCGAAGCTGGCGGCGCATAAACCCGCAGGCGTGCCTGCCACGCTCAAAGCTGGGCCGCTGCTCAGTTCGGAAAAACTGCTGGTGATTGGGGCCTCAACGGGAGGAACAGAGGCAATTCGCCATGTACTCCAGCCATTGCCGCTCTCAAGCCCAGGTATTCTTATTACTCAGCATATGCCGCCGGGCTTTACCCGCTCATTCGCCGAACGTCTGAACAAGCTGTGTCAGATTAGCGTGAAAGAGGCAGAGGACGGCGAACGCGTCCTGCCGGGGCATGCCTATATCGCGCCGGGTGATAAGCATATGGAGCTGGCGCGCAGTGGCGCGAACTATCAAATCAAAATTCATGACGGTCCGCCGGTTAACCGGCACCGTCCGTCAGTGGATGTGCTGTTTCATTCGGTGGCGAAACACGCGGGGCGCAACGCCGTTGGGGTGATCCTGACGGGGATGGGTAACGACGGGGCCGCCGGAATGCTCGCAATGCACCAGGCTGGCGCCTGGACGATTGCGCAGAATGAAGCAAGTTGTGTGGTGTTCGGCATGCCGCGCGAGGCCATCAATATGGGTGGCGTGAGCGAAGTGGTCGATCTTAGCCAGGTTAGCCAGCAGATGCTGGCGAAAATCAGTGCCGGACAGGCAATACGTATTTAATGAGGAGTAGTTTTTTATGGCGGACAAAGAGCTCAGATTTCTGGTTGTGGATGACTTTTCCACCATGCGTCGTATCGTGCGCAACCTGCTGAAAGAGCTGGGTTTTAATAACGTTGAAGAAGCAGAAGATGGCGTTGATGCCCTGAACAAACTGCAGGCCGGTGGCTTTGGTTTTGTTATCTCTGACTGGAACATGCCTAACATGGATGGTCTGGAGCTGCTCAAAACAATTCGCGCTGATGGCAGTATGTCCTCTCTTCCGGTTCTGATGGTGACCGCAGAAGCGAAGAAAGAGAACATTATTGCGGCAGCACAGGCGGGCGCAAGCGGTTATGTGGTGAAACCATTTACGGCGGCGACTCTGGAAGAGAAGCTCGGCAAGATCTTCGAGAAACTCGGCATGTGAGGTGCTGGTGATGATGCAACCTGCTATGAAACCGGTTGAAGAACATTCAGCCAACGAGATTATTGCCCGCATCGGCAGCCTGACGCGTATGCTGCGCGACAGCCTGCGCGAGCTGGGACTCGACCAGGCGATTGCCGAAGCGGCGGAAGCGATTCCTGATGCACGCGATCGTCTGGACTACGTTGTGCAGATGACCGCACAGGCAGCAGAGCGCGCCCTGAACAGCGTGGAAGCCTCTCAGCCGCATCAGGATGAGATGGAAAAGGGCGCAAAAGCCCTGAGCAAACGCTGGGATGAGTGGTTCGAGAATCCGATCGAACTGGCTGATGCCCGCGAGCTGGTCACGGATACTCGCCAGTATCTGGGCGATGTCCCTGGACACACCAGCTTCACTAACGCGCAGCTGCTGGACATCATGATGGCGCAGGATTTCCAGGACCTGACAGGTCAGGTTATCAAGCGCATGATGGATGTGATTCAGGAAATCGAACGTCAGCTGCTGATGGTTCTGCTGGAAAACATGCCAGAGCCTGCTGCGCGTCCGAAACGTGAGAATGAAAGCCTGCTCAATGGCCCGCAGCTCGACACTTCCAAGGCGGGCGTTGTCGCAAGCCAGGATCAGGTGGACGATCTGCTGGACAGTCTCGGCTTCTAATCGCGACGGTTTTTCTCAGGCTGCAGCGGCAGCCTGAGAATCACTCAGCGCAGATCCATTTTTACCGTAACGTTCCCTTCAAATTTACCGGGTGCCGGCGTGGCATTAGTGGTGCTTACCGGTGCGGCTTTGATCTTCACTGACCCATTACCCTGCTCATCCATCGTCACCGGAAACGCGTAGCTGCCGTCGAGCTGGATGTCTTTGTTGTCGTCCGTGAAGACCCTGACGCCAACGTCATCGCGGTTGAGCATTTTCGCGATCAGCGGATCGCTACTGTCGAGCACCCCCTGATCGGCGCTGAGGGTCATTCTGATGCGATCGTCGTTGCCAACGGCGTTATCGTCGCAGTGATAGGTGATATCTACATTTTTCAACGCATAGTTCATCGGCGGCTGACCTTTTGCCCGAAACTGCTTACTGACAATATTGCCCAGCTCCACCTCAATGGTGCTGCCTTCATTGATGGTGCAACTGAGGGGTGCGGAGAGTGAGCCACTGAGCCAGATAGTGGACACCTGCTGGGCACTGCTGGCATCACATCCCCCGGAGCCAAAATAGAGACAGGCATAGTTTTGCACCACAGCGGTAGGGGGGATGATCTCTTTGCCAAGAATCGGCTTTTTGACGTGAAATATCACGCCGATAACGTTCCAGCGAAACTGGCGTTTAACCGGAGAGGAGTCATCCGGACGCGTGCTCTCGCTGCAGACGCTGGCGTTGCCTTCTGTAGTTTTGATATTTTCTATTATTTTTGACATCGAGCTCTGAGGCGTGGGGTACTCGTTAATATTGAGCCCAGCCAGGCCGGAACCGTCGGGAGAATTGATCGCATCGGCATACCCCTTTACGTCAATATCCAGTTTGTCAGTGAGAGCACCATAGCCACTCGTGCCCTGCGAAAGCGGACTGCCTGCCAGAGTTAATTCATAAATCGTCGTCGAATCACTCATGTTTTTTGGGCAATCACAGTTGGCTTCCATGACTGTACTTTCCCCGACCAGGTGGTCAGGAATATCCACATCCAGACCCGCTTTATTGTCGCTGGCGTTGAGATCGCCGTCATAAGCAACGTGATAATCCTGAGGGACAAAGCAGTCGCGCAAAATGGTCGCAGCCTGCGTGGTGACAGGGGCGGACAGGCACAGCAGTACCCAGAGGGATTTGGAATTAATTAACATGTTTTTCTTCCTGCTTACAAAGCGCGCTGACGGAGCGGATACCCGCCGGGTTGGACGTGGCTCCTGCCGTGCTAATCGGGACGCTGGCCGTACAGTGCTGATCCGCACCATCGCCCCATTTCACATTCAACTGAACGGTGTCCGAGACCCCGGCGAGATAAACGGTGCCCGTATCGTCGACAATGCCGCTGATGACCGGTGACACGGCGGTGGCGATGGCGGCAAAAGGCACTGTGCTGCCATCGGGGCGCGTGAGGGTTATCAGCGCGCGATAGCCGACATGGGCATCAAAGCTTGCTGTTACGGCGGCGTTGCGCGAGGGAATGACCGTGACGGCGGTTTCGCTGGTATCGACATCCTCCGGCAGGCTGGTGGTATCGACGCGGATGCTGTTTTCCTGATAAGGGGTGAGTGACGGGATCACGGCATTTCCCTGCCAGTCTGTCTGAATACCGCGCTGGTTCTGGAAACGCACGCCAGAGGCATGGTTGGCATTGACGATAGCAAACTGGCTACCCAGCGGCTGAGCCAGGGTAATTCCATGAGGGTGGGCGACTACCGCACCGCTCATGCCGTAGCTCAACTGCTGCGATTTGTCGGATGAGGTGTAATACCCGGCGTTCAGATTGGCGTACTGCGAGCGATAGCTGCCGTACAGGCTGCTGGTGTCATCGCCGTCATGGTTGGAATGACTTTGCTGCAGCGAATAGTTGAGACGTTCGTCATCCAGCAGCGTCCCGTTCAGCCCGATGTTTTGCCGCGTGTACCCGTGCTTGCTGTTGCTCAGGTTGTAGCTGCTCCAGGCGCGCGGCAGCCATTTGCTCAGCGGGACGCTAAAGCCAAGGGAGACCATCTGATCGCTCTCGTCTTCTTCGGTTTTGCTGTAGGTATAGGCCAGGTGAATGCTGATGCTTTCCACCACGGTATTGAGACCCGCTGAGAGGCTGCGCTCTCTCTGGGACGTCTGCCAGTAGTCTTGCTGGTAACCATTGAGATAAAAACTGACGCCAGCAATATTCTGACTGATGCTGGCCTGAATGCGGTTACGTTTGTTGTACTGGAAGAGCAGATCGTTTTCATGCTGATCGTATTTCTGGTTGGCGTCGGCAAAGCTGTAGTAGCCGCTGGTGGAGTAGCGATAGCTGGCGAGGGTGAAGTTGGTGTCGGTGGTATCAATTTTGCCTGAGTAGAGCAGGCGGTATGACTGCCCGGAACGCTCAGTATGATTATCGAGTTGGGTTTTCGCCGTCGTCACATCCGCCGACACCGTACCGAAACGTCCCAGCGCAATCCCTGCACCGGTATTGACCGCCTGATAGTCCTCTGACGCCGTAACACCGCCAAACAGCGTCATGCTGTTGTTCACACCATAGATCGCGCTTCCCTGCACAAACAGCGGTTCATTCTGATCGCTCCCGCTGTCGGCGCGATAGCGTGCGGCGGTGAATTCATATTTCAGATGTCCAGGTCGCTGCATGACGGCAATGCTGGAGTAGGGCAGGGTGAAGTGATGCTCGGTGCCATCGGCCTCTTTGACGGTGACATCAAGATCGCCGCTGTTGGTTGTGGAGTAGAGGTCGTTGATTTCAAACGCGCCGGGGGCGACGTTCTGCTGATAGATCAAATAACCGTTCTGGCGCACCGACACTTCGGCATTGGAGCTGGCGATGCCGCGGATAACCGGGGCGAACCCGCGCTGGCTGTAGGGCAGCATCTCTTCATCCGACACGACGTTAACGCCGCGATACTGCAGGCTGTCGAATACCTCGCCCTGGGTGCTGCTTTCGCCGCCCGTAAACTGTGCTTTCAGGGCATCCAGATCGTGCTGCACGAAGGTGTTAACCGTGTCCCAGCTGTTGGCGTCGTCGGTTTTGCTCCAGGTGGAATAGTTGCGCACGCGCCAGCCGCCCAGGTTCGCGCCGCTGCGCATATTGAGGTACTGATTGTTGGTCGTGTTTTTGTCGCTGTCCTGATTTTGCGAGCCGGAAAACGCGTAATCCGTGAACGCCACCGGCACGCCATCATCCCAGCGGGAAGGGGCGATATAGTCTCTGCCATTAGCCGCAATGGCGGCCTGTGGAATGCTCAGATGCAGCGTCATAGCGGAGAAGTCGAACGTCGCCGAGGCCTGCGGAATGTAATCTCCTAAAGGCTTAGGGAGCGCAGACGACGCATCCAGAACCGTCAGCGCCGGAAACTTATCAATATCGACGCCCCATTTACGCAGCATATCAGGGGTCAACTGCGCCACCAGTTCACCCCTTTTGCCGCCGAGATAAGTGATACTGGCGTCGCCCACACGCAAATCGTTGAGCAGAATGCGAGAAGGATAAATGCCGGGCAGCTGGGTGTTCGAGTGTGAAAAGAGTGACAGGTCGATATCCTGCTGCGGCAGCTGATCGCCTTCCAGGGCAGAAGGTGAAAAATGGTACTCTCGGGCGTGCGCGGCGGATGAAAGCATCAACGCCACGCCGCCAAGGCAACGTACGAGCGCCTTTATGCGCCAGGCGCGCTGCCTGGAAATAGAAGCGAGTCCTTTGGGCATGGCGTTTCCTATCCCTGACCCAGGGTGGCAATGTATTTGGCGGAAGCGTTGCCGTAATCGGTGATGCATCGCCAACTGACCTGGCTACCTGTCGCACTTTCAGGCACGGGGATCTCTACGCTCGACTGAGGCGTGACCATATCGGCTTTCTCAAGCGTTGCGTTACCCAGTTTCAGGTTGTCAAAGGTGATGTGAAAAGCCCCTTCGTTGATCACCGTCAATTGCTTGCCATGACGGGAAAAACGCAGGTTTTTGCAGGTTTCATCAGGGTCGCCTTTCAGCCCTTTTGGACGCCAGAACAGCTTGATACGCGTTTTGTAGATCAGGCGTAACACGTTCTTGTCGTCGTCTTCCGCCGCGGTGGCAGGAATGGTACGAACGTTCATATAAAACAACGACTCTTTGTTCTCGGGTAGTACTGTGCCGTTCCAGGCGATCCTCAGACTTTGTTCTTTCTGGGGTTCAAGACGAAATAACGGCGGGGTGACGATAAAAGGTCCGCGAGTTTTACCGTTTCCCGTATCCGTCCAGGATTGAATCAACCAGGGAAGTTCAATTTCTTTATTTGTCAGGGGGAGTGAAATTTCTTTTTTACCTGCTTCGTAGACGATCCTCGTACGCCCAACCTGGATGCCTGCCGCATGGCTGAATGAAGAGAATATAACAGGTGTCAGTAACAGAATGATCGGATAAATACGCATGCGTAATATTTGTCCTGGTCTAAAAATAATGGCTCAGAAGTATGTGGTGGATAAGGGGTTTCTTATAAACGCCCATTCGAGAATATACTTCTTTGCGGAAGTATTGATGTCAGGAATGGGCGGGCCGGGCGATTAACGATAAATAATATTAACCGTCATATCCGCATCGGCAGGGCCGGCTGTGACCGGTTTAGCAAACGATCTATAACGTGCATTGAAACTGGCTGTTATTGTGTCAGTGGTTTTGGTAGGAAGTTCGATATACACCTGATCTTCCGCTCCGTCCATTGTGATAAGGTCGGTATCCGCGCCATCAAGGCTCACAGCGATACCTACACCTGTAGCGGCTGTTGCCCCCGCTGTCGTTATCTTGCTGACATCTAGTAGGTCTTTTTTTCCTGTGAGGGATGTGGCACCGCTAAAGGTCAGTTGAATAGACGGAAGACCATCACTTTTCAACGGGCAATCTTTCAGTGTGATATTGAAGGGAGTCAATGTTGACTCAACACCGGGTTCTGTAAATAAAGTCGTGGTATAGGTGCCCAGGGGAACGGTACTGTCTGTACCATCATCGCCGTCAATGATACAACTTGGCTCAATAATTTCCCCTGTGAAATGAATCTTTCCTGCATTCATTTCTGCAGCGAATGTACTTACTGAAGTCAGCGCCATCAATGCGCCAGAAATAATAGGGTACCTGAGGTTCATAATCAGAACGTCCTTAACAATAAATTCCATGTTGAGATTACTGGTGAAAGTGAACTTAATAAATAACGTTATTTCACACGCCAGTATAAAAGGTATTTGCTTCGGACGGAAGTATGGCTTAATTGATATTATATAGGGTAATTTATTCGGACTTGACTGTAAAGTATTCATAAATTTGTGTTTTTAAATAATTCTAAAATTAATAATGTTAAGCATGATAACCATTATAAACGTGTTGATATTTATTGTTATTTTGGTGTTATGAGTGTTTTGTGGTTAATCGATGTAAAGCGTTTGCAAGACGGGTTTAAACAACACGAAAGACGTTTATTTCATTTTATAAACCACATTAACCGTGCGCTGAAAAGTCTAAAATTAGACACAAAATTTTTAAGCTTCGTGAGTTTTGGCCGTTAAACAGCCTAAAAACGGCAAGTTATACAGGCTTTTCCGTCCATTGAGTTGGGTGTGCTCTGGCATGATACGCGTGACGAAATGGGCAGAGAGCGCGCACTGTGGCAGAAGACAGCGACGACAAAACAGAAGCCCCCACACCCCACCGACTAGACAAAGCGCGTGAGGAAGGGCAAATCCCCCGATCCCGAGAGCTGACATCCCTGCTGATTTTAATCGTAGGTGTATGCATTATCTGGATGGGTGGGGAGTCGTTTGCCCGCAGACTGGCGGGAATGCTCTCGGCCGGGCTGCGTTTCGACCACAGTATGGTGAATGATCCCAACCTGATCCTCAGCCAAATCATTCTGCTGGTTAAAGACGCGATGATCGCGCTGTTGCCGTTGATTACCGGGGTGGTGATTGTGGCCCTGGTCTCGCCCGTTATGCTGGGCGGCCTGGTGTTCAGCACGAAGTCTCTGCAGCCCAAATTTTCCAAACTCAATCCGTTTCCCGGCATAGCCAAAATGTTCTCGGCGCAGACGGGAGCAGAGCTGCTCAAAGCAATTCTGAAATCCGTTCTGATGGGGAGCACCGCCGGGTTTTACCTCTGGCACCACTGGCCCGATATGATGCGCCTGATCAGCGAATCTCCTCTGACGGCCATGAGCAACGCCATGAATCTGGTCGGGCTGTGCGCGGTGCTGGTGGTGCTCAGCATTATTCCGATGGTGGGATTTGACGTCTTCTTCCAGATTTACAGCCACATCAAAAAATTACGTATGTCGCGGCAGGATCTTCGTGACGAATACAAACAGATGGAAGGCGACCCGCATGTGAAGGGGCGTATTCGTCAGATGCAGCGCGCGGCTGCGCGTCGTCGCATGATGGAAGATGTTCCGAAAGCGGACGTGATCGTCACCAACCCGACCCACTACTCCGTGGCGCTGAAGTACGACGAAAACAAAATGAGTGCGCCAAAAGTGGTGGCGAAAGGGGCGGGACTTATCGCCCTGCGCATCCGTGAAATTGGCGCTGAACACCGCGTGCCGGTCCTGGAAGCCCCGCCGCTGGCGCGTGCTCTGTATCGTCATGCTGAAATTGGACAGCAAATTCCTGGTCAGCTCTACGCCGCTGTGGCGGAAGTGCTGGCCTGGGTCTGGCAGCTGAAACGCTGGCGTTTGGCAGGCGGACAACGACCTGTGAAACCTGAAAATCTGCCGGTGCCTGAGGCACTGGATTTTATGAACGAGAAGGACACTGATGGCTAATCTGGTGGCAATGTTGCGCCTGCCCAGCAACATGAAATCGACGCAATGGCAGATCCTTGCCGGGCCGATTCTCATCCTGCTAATTTTGTCGATGATGGTGCTGCCGTTGCCAGCATTTATTCTCGACCTGCTTTTCACATTCAACATTGCGCTCTCGATTATGGTGCTGCTGGTGGCGATGTTCACCCAGCGTACCCTTGAGTTTGCGGCGTTCCCGACCATTCTGCTGTTCACCACCTTGCTGCGCCTGGCGCTGAACGTGGCGTCAACGCGTATCATTCTGATGGAAGGGCATACGGGCGGTGCAGCGGCGGGTAAAGTGGTTGAGGCCTTTGGTCACTTCCTCGTCGGCGGCAACTTTGCTATCGGTATCGTGGTGTTCGTTATCCTCGTTATCATTAACTTCATGGTTATCACCAAAGGTGCGGGCCGTATCGCTGAAGTCGGCGCCCGTTTTGTTCTCGACGGGATGCCGGGCAAACAGATGGCAATTGACGCCGATCTCAACGCCGGGCTGATTGGCGAAGATGAAGCGAAAAAGCGCCGTTCCGACGTCACTCAGGAGGCGGACTTCTACGGTTCGATGGACGGTGCGAGTAAATTCGTGCGCGGGGATGCCATCGCCGGGATCCTGATCATGGTGATTAACATCGTCGGCGGTCTGCTGGTGGGTGTACTCCAGCATGGCATGGATATGGGCCATGCGGCGGAAAGCTATACGCTGCTGACGATCGGTGACGGTCTGGTGGCGCAGATCCCGGCGCTGGTGATCTCAACCGCGGCGGGTGTGATCGTGACCCGCGTAAGCACCGACGAAGACGTCGGTCAGCAAATGGTCAGCCAGCTGTTCACTAACCCGAACGTGCTGATGCTCTCTGCGGCGGTACTGGGCCTGCTGGGCCTTGTCCCGGGCATGCCTAACTTTGTCTTCCTGCTGTTTACCGCGGCTCTGCTGGGGCTTGCCTGGTGGCTGCGTGGACGCGACACCAAACCGGCAGCTGAACCGGTACCGGTCAAAATGCCGGAAAATAACCAGTCGGTGGAAGCCACCTGGAACGACGTCCAGCTGGAAGATTCCCTCGGGATGGAAGTGGGCTATCGCCTGATCCCGATGGTTGATTTCCAGCAGGACGGCGAACTGCTGGGCCGTATCCGCAGTATCCGTAAAAAATTCGCCCAGGATATGGGTTTCCTGCCACCGGTGGTGCACATCCGCGACAATATGGATCTGCCGCCTGCGCGCTATCGCATCTTAATGAAAGGCGTGGAGATCGGCAGCGGCGATGCCTATCCGGGGCGCTGGCTGGCGATTAACCCAGGCACAGCGGCGGGTACGCTGCCGGGCGAACAGACCATCGATCCGGCCTTTGGCCTGGCGGCAATCTGGATTGAAAGTGCGCTGAAAGAGCAGGCGCAGATCCAGGGCTATACGGTGGTGGAAGCCAGTACCGTCGTGGCGACACACCTGAACCACCTGATTGGGCAGTTCTCGGCGGAGCTGTTTGGCCGTCAGGAAGCGCAGCAGTTGCTCGACCGCGTCACCCAGGAGATGCCGAAGCTGACAGAAGATCTGGTGCCGGGCGTGGTGACGTTAACCACGCTGCACAAAGTGCTGCAAAATCTGCTCGACGAAAAAGTGCCGATCCGCGATATGCGCACCATTCTGGAAACTCTTGCGGAACATGCGCCGCTGCAGAGCGATCCGCACGAACTCACCGCCGTGGTGCGTGTGGCGCTGGGCCGTGCCATCACCCAGCTGTGGTTCCCTGGTTCCGGCGAAGTGCAGGTGATTGGTCTCGACACGCCGCTTGAGCGTCTGCTGCTGCAGGCGTTGCAGGGCGGTGGCGGCCTGGAGCCGGGTCTGGCAGATCGTCTGCTGGCGCAAACGCAAGAGGCACTGGCGCGTCAGGAGATGCTTGGCGCTCCGCCGGTTCTGCTGGTGAATCACGCGCTGCGTCCGCTGCTCTCTCGCTTCCTGCGCCGAAGTCTGACGCAACTGGTGGTACTGTCAAATCTGGAACTATCGGATAACCGTCATATTCGTATGACGGCGACCATCGGAGGCAAATAATGCGTTACTGGCTGTGGATTTTACTGTTCCCGATGCTGGCTCAGGCCGCCGGGGAAGGCACCTGGCAGGCGAGCAGTATTGGTATCACCCTGAGCAATCGCGGGGTATCGGCTTCCTCGCGACCGCTTTCCGCCTCAGAACCGGCCTCCGGGCTGATGACGTTGGTGGTCTGGCGTTATCAGCTGATTGGCCCGACGCCTGCGGGCCTGCGCGTACGCCTGTGCTCGCAGACGCGCTGCACTGAACTGGACGGTGAAAGTGGCACCACGCACGCCTTCAATGGCGTGCCTGCCGTTGAGCCACTGCGTTTTGTCTGGGAAGTCCCGGGCGGAGGACGTCTGATCCCCGCACTTAAAGTTCAAAGTAACGAAGTGATTGTGAATTACCGCTAATTGCCTGCCTTTTCACCAGCCGTCAGCAGAAACTGACGGCTGGCTCCCAAAAAATGACCCCGCCTTTTGATGCAAGAGAAACGCTGTTTTATAAATCAGTGACACGCGTACGGAATCTCTTTGCATTATTGCCATCCGCCCTCAGGTAGTGGCAGAAACAGAAAGGTATCAATAGAACGATACTTTTACTGTAGCCGTGTAAAAACTCCCGGACGAGGTTTGCATACAGGGAGTCTCCCAACATTCAAAGGGTTGACGGCAATGAAAACACGTAAAATTGGACTCGCAAATTACCTCGCCTACGGGTCAGGCGATTTTCTTGGGGCAGGCACAACCGCGCTGACGGCGGCCTGGCTGTTATATTTTTATACGACGTTCTGTGGGCTTTCGCCGATTGAGGCGACCTTTATTTTTGCGGCCGCCAGGGTGCTGGACGCGGTGGTCAGCCCGTTAATGGGCTTCCTGACCGATAACTTTGGTACCACCTGGCTCGGCAAACGCTTTGGCCGCCGTAAGTTCTTTATCCTGCTCGGTATTCCCTGCGTTTTCAGCTACTCGATGATGTGGGTAGGGGATATGGGCTTCTGGTACTACCTGGTCACCTACCTGATCTTCGATATCGTGTACACCATGATTCTGGTGCCTTACGAAACCTTAGTCCCGGAAATGACGGACGATTTCAAGCAGAAAACGAAATTCTCCGGCGCGCGTATCTCTATGGCGCAGATGTCGGCGATTCTGGCCTCTTTCCTGCCGGGTATCCTGCTGACTCACTTCGGTAAAGACAACGCGATCTCCTTCTTCTACGCGAGCCTGGTCTTCTCCGTGCTGTGCGCAATGATGCTGACTTTCGTCTGGATCTTTACCTGGGAGCGCCCGCGTGAAGAGTGGTCTGAAGCGGCATTGCGCGCAGAAGAAGAGAAGAAAAAACTCAATCTGAGCCAGAGCCTGAACCGGCTGTTTGTCGAGTTAAGCTCAACCCTGCGAGTGAAAATTTTCCGCCAGCATCTGGGGATGTATCTGGGCGGCTATATCGCGCAGGATGTCTTCAACGCGGTGTTCACCTATTACGTGGTATTTGTGCTGATGCAGGAAGCGTCGATGGCGTCGAACTTGCTGGGCACCATGGCCATCTTCCAGTTCATCGCCGTGATCGCCATGATCCCGCTCTGCATCCGCTTTGGACCGGCCCCGTCGTACCGCATGGTGGTCGTGCTGTTTGGTCTGGCTTCTATCTCTTACGCGGTGCTCTATTACGCCGGGCTGAGCGACGTTTATTCGCTGTTGCTGCTGATCTCTGCTGTGGCAGGTTTGGGTCGCGGGGGCATCAACTACGTTCCATGGAATATCTACACCTATATTGCTGACGTGGATGAAGTGATCACCGGCCAGCGCCGCGAAGGGATTTTCGCCGGGATTATGACCCTGACGCGTAAAGCCTCGCAGGCAGGAGCCATCATGCTGGTGGGGATTGTGATGCAGATGTCCGGCTTTGTCAGCGGCCAGAAGACTCAGCCAGCGGAAGTGAGCCACACCATTCTGATGATCCTGAGTGTGGGCACCATTCTGGTGCTGGCCTGCGGTTTCCTGGTCTCCCTGCGCTTTAAACTGAACCTGGAAACTCACAGCACCCTGCGTGAAGAGACCGCCAAAATGCGCGAGTCCGGACACGCGATGCCGGAAACGGCGACCCCGCAGGCCCGCGCCACCGTTGAGCTGCTGGCCGGGATGCCGTACGAATCCTTGTGGGGCAACAACAACATTGGTTATCTGAATCGCAATAAACCGGCGGCACCTTCCCTGAAGGATCGCGCGGTACTGAATTCGACATATCACAGAGGTTAAGATTATGAAGGTTTGGCCTGTCAAACATAGCCCGTTACTGCGTCAGCCTGAGCATTTTATTGCCAGGGATGAACTGAAATCACTGATTGAAAAGGTGACGCACAATCTGGTGAACATCCACGATAAAACCGGCGAATTTTTGCTGCGGCTGGACGACGGGCGCGTGATCGACACCAAAGGCTGGGCGGGATGGGAGTGGACACATGGCGTGGGCTTATACGGCATCTGGCAGTATTACTGCCAGACCGGTGACAGCCACATGCGTGACATCATCGACGGCTGGTTTGCCGACCGCTTTGCCGAAGGCGCGACCACCAAAAACGTCAATACCATGGCCCCGTTCCTGACTCTGGCGTACCGCTTTGAGGAGACGCAAAACGCCACCTATTTGCCATGGCTGGAGAGCTGGGCAGAGTGGGCGATGAACGACATGCCGCGCACGGCGCACGGCGGCATGCAGCACATCACCCTGGCGGAAGAGAATCATCAGCAAATGTGGGACGACACGCTGATGATGACCGTCCTGCCGCTGGCGAAAATAGGCAAATTGCTCAATCGCCCGGAGTATGTGGAAGAGGCGGTGTATCAGTTCCTGCTGCACGTTCAGAATCTGATGGATCGCGAAACCGGGCTGTGGTTCCACGGCTGGAACTACGACGGGCAGCACAATTTTGCCAAAGCCCGCTGGGCGCGCGGCAATAGCTGGCTGACGATTGTCATTCCCGACTTCCTTGAGCTGGTGGATTTGCCGGAGAACAACGCGGTGCGCCGTTATCTGGTGCAGGTTCTGAATGCGCAAATCGCCGCGCTGGCGCAATGTCAGGATGAGAGCGGCCTGTGGCATACGCTCCTCGACGATCCCGAGTCGTATCTGGAAGCATCCGCCACGGCAGGCTTTGCCTACGGGATCTTGAAAGCGGTGCGCAAGCGTTACGTTGGCGCGGAATACGCTGAAGTGGCGGAGAAAGCGATTCGGGGGATTGTGAACAACATTTCGCCGGAAGGGGAGTTGCTGCAAACGTCGTTTGGCACGGGGATGGGCAGCGATCTGGAGTTTTATCGCCAGATCCCGCTGACCTCGATGCCGTACGGTCAGGCGATGGCGATTTTGTGTCTGACGGAGTATTTGCGTAAATACTTCTGATAATAAAAAACCCGGCAATTGCCGGGTTTTTTATTTCCGTATTACATACGCTCTACGGTTTCGATCCCGAGGGTATCCAGCCCCAGCTTCAGCGTCTTCGCGGTCAGCTGCGCCAGTTTCAGACGGCTGTTGCGGATCGCTTCGCTTTCGGCGGAGAGGATAGGGCAGTGCTCGTAGAAGCCAGAGAACAGGCCCGCGAGATCGTACAGGTATGCACACATGACGTGCGGCGTGCCTTCACGGGCAACCACCGCCAGCGTCTCTTCAAACTGCAGCAGACGGGCAGCCAGCTGCGCTTCGCGGTCTTCATTGATCACCACGGTCGCATTTGCCAGCGCGCTTTCATCAATGTCGGCTTTACGGAACACAGACAGCACACGGGTGTAAGCATACTGCATGTACGGCGCCGTGTTGCCTTCGAAGGCCAGCATGTTGTCCCAGTCGAAGATGTAATCGGTGGTACGGTTTTTGGACAGATCCGCGTATTTCACCGCGCCGATACCGACGGCAGTCGCCAGTTTTTCCAGCTCGTCGGCTGGCATATCCGGATTCTTCTCGGCCACCAGGCGGCGCGCGCGTTCCAGCGCTTCATCCAGCAGATCGGAGAGTTTAACGGTACCCCCGGCGCGGGTTTTGAACGGCTTGCCGTCTTTACCCAGCATCATGCCGAACATGTGGTGTTCCAGCGGAACCGAATCCGGCACATAACCGGCTTTACGCACGATGGTCCACGCTTGCATCAGGTGCTGGTGCTGACGGGAATCGATGTAGTACAGCACGCGATCCGCATGCAGCGTTTCGTAACGGTATTTTGCACAGGCGATATCCGTTGTGGTGTAGAGATAGCCGCCATCCTTTTTCTGAATGATCACGCCCATCGGTTCGCCTTCCTTGTTTTTATACTCATCAAGGAACACAACCGTTGCGCCTTCGCTCTCGACCGCCAGATTTTTGGCTTTCAGATCGGCCACGATGCCTGGCAGCATGGGGTTATAAAGGCTTTCGCCCATCACGTCGTCGCGGGTCAGGGTGACGTTCAGACGGTCATAGGTGATCTGGTTTTGGGACATAGTAATGTCAACCAGCTTGCGCCACATTTCGCGGAAGTAGGCGTCGCCGCCCTGCAGTTTCACCACATAGCTACGTGCGCGCTCGGCGAAAGCTTCATCTTCGTCGTAATGTTTTTTGGCTTCACGGTAGAAACCTTCCAGGTCTGCCAGCGCCATTTCGCCCGCATTTTCCTGCTGCTGCTTTTCAAGATAGGCAATCAGCATTCCGAACTGGGTACCCCAGTCGCCAACGTGGTTCGCGCGAATTACTTTTTGGCCCAGGAACTCCAGGGTGCGCACAGCGGCATCGCCGATAATGGTGGAGCGCAGGTGACCGACGTGCATCTCTTTTGCCACGTTTGGCGCAGAGTAATCGACAACGATGGTTTGCGCTTGCGGCTGAGTCACACCCAGACGGTCAGATTTCAGCGCCGCGTCAATGTGACCCGCGAGGAAGGCCGGATCGAGGAAAATGTTGATAAAGCCTGGGCCTGCAATCTCAACCTTGTTGGCAATGCCGTTGAGATCCAGATGAGTCAGTACCAGCTCAGCGAGTTGTCGCGGCGGCATGCCCAGTTTTTTAGCCACTGCCATCACGCCATTAGCCTGATAGTCGCCAAACTGTACTTTTGCTGACTGACGAACCTGCGGTTCGCAATCCGCAGGCGCACCTGCGGCAATCAGTGCCTGACTGACTTTTTCGGAGAGAAGAGCCTGAATATTCACCTGGATACCTTACTTTTTTGCTGCGGGGGAGTTGCAACCCGCACCAGTTTGAGAATTTAGGGCCGGAGTATACTGCAAATGCCCTCTGGCGTCAGCATTGCGCAGGCTGAAGAGCGCTCAGAAAACAGGCGATGAAATAGTGCATAAGCATGCAGCAGGAAAATCGTGAAATCTGCGGTTGGTTGCAGGCATCCAACAGAGTAAATTAGCGGCTTTGCGACAGGATAAGAGAACCGCTGATGACGAACTGGCACTCCATTGATGAACTGCATGATATTTCCGCAGATTTACCGCGTTTCACCCAGGCGTTCACAGAACTTGCCACCCGTCTGGGGCTGGATATTGCCCCGCTCGACGCCGATCACATATCCCTGCGCTGCCATCAGAATGCAACGGCGGAGCGCTGGCGTCGTGGATTTGAGCAGTGCGGTGAACTGCTGTCCGAAAACGTGATCAACGGGCGTCCCATTTGTCTGTTCAAACTCCATCAGCCCGTCTGCGTGGCGCACTGGCAGTTCAGCGTGGTCGAATTACCCTGGCCGGGCGAAAAACGTTATCCGATTGAGGGCTGGGAGCACATCGAAATCGTGCTGCCGGGCGATCCGGAAACCCTGAATGCGCGCGCACTGACGCTGCTGTCTGACGACGGCCTGAGCCAGCCGGGTATTTTCGTGAAAACCAGCTCACCTAAAGGGGAGCGCGAGCGTCTGCCAAATCCGACGCTGGCGGTCACCGACGGCAAAGTGACGGTGAAATTCCATCCCTGGACGATCGAGCAAATTGTCGCCAGCGAAGAGTAAGCCGCAAAAGAGTGTGAACTCACGCTAAGTCCGCCCTCGGGCGGCGTGGCATGATGGTCTATTACCGTGGATTTTAGGAGGAAGTGTGGCGCTACTGGAGATCTGTTGTTACAGCATGGAGTGTGCTGTGACTGCGCAACAAAACGGGGCCGATCGCGTTGAACTGTGCGCGGCACCGAAAGAGGGCGGATTAACCCCGTCATATGGTGTGCTGAAGTCCGTTCGCGAGGCGGTGACGATCCCCGTTCACCCCATCATTCGCCCACGCGGCGGTGATTTTTGTTATTCGGCGGGTGAGTTTGACGCCATGCTGGAAGACGTCGTCCGGGTACGCGAGCTGGGTTTCCCAGGTCTGGTGATCGGTTTGCTTGATGAAGATGCAAATGTCGATATGCCGCGTATGCGCCAGATTATGGCGGCAGCAAAAGGGATGGCGGTGACTTTCCATCGTGCGTTTGATATGTGTAAAAATCCGATTCAAGCTTTTGAAAATTTAGCAGAATTAGGCGTTGCACGTATCCTGACATCCGGCCAGCAAGCAACGGCGGAAAAAGGACTGCAATTAATTATGGAACTAAAAGGGCATTCCGGTGTTCCAATAATAATGGCAGGTGCTGGTGTTCGAGCCAGCAATCTGAAAACGTTTTTAAACGCAGGGGTAGAAGAGCTTCACAGCTCAGCAGGCAAGTGGACGCCTTCGCCTATGCGATATCGCAATACAGGATTGTCAATGTCGACAGATGCAGAAGCGGATGAGTACTCCCGCTACAGCGTAGATGGAGAGTCGGTTGCGGTAATGAAATCCATGATTGACCAGTTTCACGTGTAGCAACGATTTTTACCGCGCATCATGTCGCCCAATATGATGCTTGCTTGTACCAGGCCCCTGCAATTTCAACAGGGGCCTTTTTTTCACTTTTATATTTTAAGCCCAGCGGCGCTGCCGGGCCTTGAACTGTGTCTTGAGGAAAGGTAGTGCACCTGTTTCGCCAGGGACATTACGGCTTCGTTGCGATCAAGACTGCACGCATCGGCGCGGGATACCCTTCGATGGTTTTGCTGCTGTCGTTCGGGTCGAGGAATTCTGCCAGCGACTCAGTGGTCAGCCATTCGGTGCGACGCTGCTCTTCGGTGGAGGTCACGCACACATCCACAATGCGGATATCGACAAAGCCACACTTCGCCAGCCAGTTCTTCAGCGCCAGCGCGGACGGAATGAAATAGACGTTACGCATCTGCGCGTAACGATCGCCCGGCACCAGTACCGCGTTTTCGTCACCCTCGATCACCAGCGTCTCCAGCACCAGTTCGCCACCGCTGACCAGCTGATCTTTCAGCTGCCACAGATGCTCCAGCGGCGAGCGGCGGTGATACAGCACGCCCATCGAGAAGACGGTATCAAACGCGTTCAGGGCAGGGAGTTGCTCAATGCCCAGGGGCAGAACGTGCGCGCGCTGATCGTTGCCCAGCAATTTGCGCACCGCTTCAAACTGACACAGAAACAGCTGCATCGGATCGATACCGACCGCCAGATGTGCCCCCGCGCCAATCATGCGCCACAGGTGATACCCACTCCCGCAGCCTACATCCAGAATAGTGCGACCGGTCAAATCAGACAGATGGGGCAGAACGCGATCCCACTTCCAGTCGGAACGCCATTCGGTATTAATGTTCAGACCATAAAGGGAGAAGGGTCCTTTACGCCATGGCATCAGATTGCGCATCAGCTTTTCAAGACGCAGCAGCTGGCCTTCGCTCAATGGCTCGGCGCTTTCAGCCGTCACGCTGTGCAGCAGATCCAGTTTGTAGGGCGTCATGTCCGGCAAAAACTCAACGGCATTGCTCCACTGCTTAAACTGACCGTGCAGAGAGTCACGCTGCCAGGCGGCCACCTGTGCAGGCAGGGTTTCCAGCCAGTGGGAGAGATGGTTTTTGGCGATAAGCTGGTAGAAATTACTGAAGTCGATCATGCGTTGTCCCCTTTCAGTGCCACCAGGGAACCAAAGTTAAAGCACTGGAACCACAGCTCGCTGTGCTCAAAGCCGGCGTTATGCAGGCGCGCTTTGTGTGCTTCGACGGAGTCGGTGAGCATTACGTTTTCCAGCATGCTGCGCTTTTGACTGATTTCCAGCTCGCTGTAGCCGTTAGCGCGTTTAAAGTCGTGATGCATGTTAAACAGCAGCTCGCCGACCTTTGCGTCTTCAAAACTGAATTTTTCCGACAACACTAGCGCGCCGCCGGGATTCAGCCCCTTGTAAATTTTGTCCAGCAACAACTGGCGATCTTCGGGCACCAGGAACTGCAGGGTAAAATTCAGTACCACCATGGAGGCGTTTTCGATCTCGATATCGCGGATATCGCCTTCGATGACGTCAACGGGCGTGGGCGCTTTATAGGCATCAAGATGACGACGGCAGCGTTCCACCATCGCGGGGGAGTTATCGACGGCAATGATTTTGCAGCCTTCATGATGCACATTACGGCGAACGGACAGCGTCGCGGCGCCCAGTGAACAACCCAGGTCATAAACCTGCGTACCGGGTTGAACGAAGCGTTCAGCCAGCATGCCGATCATAGAGATAATATTGGAATAACCTGGAACAGAGCGCTGGATCATATCCGGGAAGACTTCGGCTACCCGTTCATCAAAGGTCCAGTCGCCCAGACTGGCGATAGGCGCGGAAAAAAGCGTGTCGCGATCAGACATAACGTAAAAATCCGGGAAAAATAAAGTGGCGTATTGTGCGCTAATGGAAAGAGAAAACCAACTCCCACGGCATATACCAAAGGTTAGCCAGCACCATCAGCAAAAGCGAACACCAGGTTGCGCTCATGCCGGAACGACGCCAGCGGAACAGGCGGTGGTGAAAGCCGTAATAATGCATCAGGCGTCCGGCAATCAGCAGCAAGCCGCAGACGTGAACCATCCAGGTTTCCGCGCCGTCCATCTCCATTAAGAGCAGCAGGATCAGTGCAATGGGGATATATTCCACCGCATTACCATGAATGCGGATGGCGCTTTGTAACTCTGAAAACCCACCGTCACCGTAAGAGACGCGGTACTGCATTCTCAGGCGCACAACATCAAACGAAAACTTAATCAGTAATAATGCACCTAACACCGCGTACAGTGCGCTGACCATACAAACTCCCTGTTTTTGGCAGATGGCACTACTATGATAGGGGCTGATGTCAGAAAAGAGAAGATTGTTGTGGGATGGAAGGCGCAGGGCCGACGGACGGAACCGCAGCCTGTAAGGCTTGCCAAAGAACATCGACCAGTTCAGGCGCCTGGGCGATATCCGGCGTATGCAGGAAAAGATAGGGCATCGTCGTTTGCTCCCACTTTGGCAACGTTTGCAGCCACACGGCGAACATCTCGCGATTTTGCTGCATGTTGTCGCTGCCGATAAACCGCACCATCGGATTATTCGCTGTGACCACCGCATGCACCGGCACTTTCGGTTTTTTGCGCTGGGCATCGATTATGGCTTCGCTGTGCGGGATGGCGCTATGAACAGGGCGACTGTCGAGGATCACTCGATTCACACCGCGCGCATGCAGCCCACGATTGAGGGTTTTTTCCGCCTCGCCCTTGCTGAAAAATTCCGGATGACGGACTTCCACACCGTAGGTGAACTCACGCGGCAGGGCGTCGAGAAAATGCCACAGTGCAGGCAGGTCGCGCGGGCCGAAGGTGGCCGGGAGTTGCAGCCAGTACTGACCGATGCGGTTGTCCAGCGGCGACATCCGCTCGAAAAACTCTTCGGTTAAATCCCCGCACTGGCGCAACGCCGCCTGGTGCGAAATGGTGGCCGGGAATTTAAAGCAAAAGCGGAAATCGTCGGTGGTCTGCTCGCGCCAGCGCGCGACGATTTCCGCGCGGGGCAGGGCGTACAGCGTGGTATTGCCCTCCACGCAGTTAAAATGGCGGGCATACTCTTCAAGGCTGGTAATGCCAAGGCGCACCCATTTCGGGTGCGACCATTGGGGAAGACCCAGATAGATCATAACGCGTGTAAAATCTCGTCGGTGCTGCGCACGCGACCAATACGCGGGAAGATATGGGTCATGCTGCCCTGATGCTGATCCGCGGAAGCAGCACTGCATGCGTCTTCTGCAATGACCAGGTTAAAGCCCAGTTCCCATGCGTTACGCGCGGTGGATTCCACGCCGATGTTCGTGGAAATACCGCACAGGATAATGGTGTCGATCCCGCGACGGCGTAGCTGCAACTCAAGATCGGTGCCGTAAAACGCGCCCCACTGGCGTTTGGTGACTTCGATATCGCTATCCTGTTTGCCAAGCGTTTCAGGGTAGGTCCACCAGTTTGCAGGTAGCGCGGCGGCAGGGGCTGTCGCATCCACAGGCTGTTTCAGCGCTTCGGCGAAGTCGGCTGACCAGCCAACGCGCACCATCACCACCGGCGATCCGCTGGCGCGACATTTCTCCGCAAGACGGGCGCTGCGGCTGACCACATCTGCCGCGGTATGCGGGCCACCGGCGAACGGCAGGATACCTTCCTGTAAATCGATCACGACAAGCGCGGTTTTGGTGGCATCAAGTGTTAACATCGTTACTCCAGTCAAAAATTAGCGTCCGTTACACCTTACGATGATAAAGGCAGGTCAGATCGGACAATTTTGTTAATTTTTGTGAGAATGCGCAATAAGAGCGCAGCAATCGCGCGTCTGGCAAGCTTCTCTCTTATCGTACGGCGGAATTTCCAGTATAATAGCCGCCTTTTTTCATCCAGTTGTGACATACAGAAAGCTGCGACATAGTAGCCTGTAAATCAGGCGACATTTAGCCTGCGGCTAAATTAAGGGATATCTCATGCGTACAGAATATTGCGGGCAGTTGCGTCAGTCCCACGTTGGACAGCAGGTGACCCTGTGTGGTTGGGTCAACCGCCGTCGTGATCTTGGTAGCCTTATCTTCATCGATTTGCGTGACCGTGAAGGCATCGTGCAGGTGTTCTTCGATCCGGATCGTGCGGACGCGTTAAAGCTGGCCTCCGAACTGCGTAATGAGTTCTGCATCCAGGTCACCGGCACCGTGCGTGCGCGTGACGAAAAAAATATCAACGCCGATATGGCGACGGGCGCCATTGAAGTGCTGGCGTCCGACCTGACTATCATCAACCGTTCAGAATCGCTGCCGCTTGACTCCAACCACGTCAACACTGAAGAAGCGCGTCTGAAATATCGCTATCTGGATCTACGTCGCCCGGAAATGGCTCAGCGCCTGAAAACCCGTGCGAAGATCACAAGCCTGGTGCGTCGTTTCATGGACGACCACGGTTTCCTCGATATCGAAACCCCGATGCTGACCAAAGCCACGCCGGAAGGCGCGCGCGACTACCTGGTTCCGTCTCGCGTACATAAAGGCAAATTCTACGCGCTGCCACAGTCTCCTCAGCTGTTCAAACAGCTGCTGATGATGTCTGGCTTCGATCGCTACTATCAGATCGTTAAATGCTTCCGCGACGAAGACCTGCGCGCTGACCGTCAGCCTGAATTCACCCAGATCGACGTCGAGACCTCCTTCATGACCGCACCTCAGGTGCGCGAAATTATGGAAGCGCTGGTTCGTGGTCTGTGGCAGGACGTGAAGGGCGTTGATCTGGGCGAGTTCCCGATCATGACCTTCGCAGAAGCAGAACGCCGCTACGGTTCTGACAAACCAGACCTGCGTAACCCGATGGAGCTGGTGGACGTCGCGGACCTGCTGAAAGCGGTTGAGTTTGCGGTCTTCTCTGGCCCGGCTAACGATCCGAAAGGCCGTGTGGCTGCCCTGCGTGTTCCTGGTGGCGCACAGCTCAGCCGTAAACAAATTGATGACTACGGCAATTTCGTGAAAATCTACGGTGCGAAAGGCCTGGCTTATATTAAAGTCGCCGAACGTGCGAAAGGCATCGAAGGCATCACCAGCCCTGTTGCGAAATTCCTGAACGCTGAGATCGTAGAAGCAATCCTTGAGCGCACCGGCGCGCAGGATGGCGACATGATTTTCTTCGGCGCGGATAACAAAAAAGTGGTGGCCGATGCGCTGGGTGCACTGCGTCTCAAACTGGGTAAAGACCTGAATCTCACTGACGAAGCCAAATGGGCTCCGCTGTGGGTCATCGACTTCCCAATGTTTGAAGATGACGGTGAAGGCGGCCTGACGGCGATGCACCACCCGTTCACCGCACCGAAAGACATGACGGCGAGCGAGCTGAACGCGGCACCGGAAGACGCAGTGGCCAACGCCTACGATATGGTGATCAACGGTTACGAAGTGGGCGGCGGTTCCGTACGTATTCACAGCGGCGAAATGCAGCAAACCGTATTCGGCATTCTGGGCATTAACGAGCAAGAGCAGCGCGAGAAATTCGGCTTCCTGCTGGATGCCCTGAAGTACGGGACTCCACCGCACGCGGGCCTGGCGTTTGGTCTGGATCGTCTGACCATGCTGCTGACCGGAACTGATAACATTCGCGATGTGATTGCCTTCCCGAAAACCACCGCCGCTGCGTGTCTGATGACCGAAGCGCCAAGCTTTGCTAACCCGGCCTCTCTGTCTGAGCTGGGTATCGAAGTGGTGAAAAAGGAAGAGAAAAACTGATATGGCATATAAGCGTCCCGTTTCTGTTCTGGTTGTCATTTATGCAGAAGACACGAAGCGGGTGCTGATGTTGCAGCGTCGCGACGATCCCGATTTCTGGCAGTCGGTTACCGGCAGTCTGGAAGAGGGTGAAACCGCGTCGCAGGCCGCCGCACGCGAAGTAAATGAAGAGGTCACCATTAATGTTGCTCAGGAGCAACTGACCCTGAAGGACTGTCAGCGCACGGTGGATTTTGAAATTTTTAGCCATTTACGTCATCGCTATGCGCCGGGAATTGAGCGCAATACGGAATCGTGGTTCTGTCTTGCGCTCCCCCATGAACGGCGGATCGAGTTCACCGAGCATTTGACCTACCGCTGGGTTGATGCGGCCGAAGCGGCTGCCTTAACCAAGTCGTGGAGTAACCGGCAGGCGATTGAAGAATTTGTAATTCATGCCGTCTGAATTGACGGTTTATTGGAGATATTTTTATGGCAGGTCATAGTAAGTGGGCCAACACCAAACACCGTAAAGCGGCACAGGATGCCAAACGCGGTAAAATTTTCACCAAAATCATTCGCGAGCTGGTTACTGCAGCCCGTCTGGGCGGCGGCGATGCGGGTTCTAACCCACGTCTGCGTGCAGCGATTGATAAAGCACTGTCAAACAACATGACGCGTGACACCCTGAACCGTGCAATCGCACGTGGCGTGGGCGGCGATGACGACGCGAACATGGAAACCATCATTTATGAAGGTTACGGCCCTGGCGGTACTGCGGTCATGGTTGAGTGTCTGTCCGACAACCGCAACCGTACCGTGGCTGAAGTGCGCCATGCGTTCACCAAAACCGGTGGCAACTTGGGTACTGACGGTTCCGTGGCGTACCTGTTCAGCAAGAAAGGGGTGATCTCTTTCGAAGCGGGCGACGAAGACGCGATCATGGAAGCTGCGCTGGAAGCCGGTGCTGAAGACGTTGTGACCTTCGACGACGGTGCGATTGACGTTTACACCGCGTGGGAAGAGATGGGCGCAGTGCGTGATGCGCTGGAAGCAGCCGGTCTGAAAGCCGACAACGCTGAAGTGTCGATGATTCCGTCGACCAAAGCAGACATGGATGCAGAAACCGCACCAAAACTGCTGCGTCTGATCGACATGCTCGAAGACTGCGATGACGTTCAGGAAGTTTATCATAACGGTGAGATCTCTGATGAGGTCGCAGCGACGCTCTAATGAGCGCGTTTGAACCTCTAACCGGAGACGCGTGATGTCGATTATTCTCGGTATAGACCCCGGCTCACGCATTACCGGTTACGGCGTTATCCGCCAGGTGGGTCGCCAGTTGACCTACCTGGGCAGCGGCTGTATTCGCACCAAAGTTGATGATTTGCCTTCGCGTCTGAAATTAATTTACGCAGGCGTGTCGGAAATCATTACCCAGTTTCAGCCCGACTTTTTTGCTATCGAGCAGGTCTTTATGGCGAAAAATGCCGACTCGGCGTTAAAACTGGGCCAGGCGCGCGGCGTGGCAATTGTCGCGGCGGTGAACCAGGATTTACCGGTGTTCGAATACGCCGCGCGTCAGGTTAAACAGACGGTGGTGGGCATTGGTAGCGCGGAGAAAAGTCAGGTGCAGCACATGGTGCGGACCCTGCTTAAGCTCCCTGCAAACCCACAGGCGGATGCCGCCGATGCGCTGGCCATTGCGATAACGCACTGCCATGTGAGCCAAAACGCCATGCAGATGAGCGAATCGAGGCTCAATCTGGCGCGAGGTCGGTTACGATAATCACAAATCAGGCTGGATAAACATCCAGCCTTTTTTTATGATGGCGGAAGTTAATTTAGCATTTCACGCAGGAGCATCATGTGATTGGCAGACTCAGAGGCATCATCATTGAAAAACAACCCCCGTTAGTTCTGCTGGAAGCGGGAGGCGTGGGGTATGAAGTCCATATGCCGATGACCTGTTTCTATGAACTTCCGGAGTCCGGCAAAGAGGCGATTGTCTTTACCCAGTTCGTGGTGCGTGAAGATGCCCAGCTTCTGTATGGCTTTAATAATAAGCAGGAACGCATGCTGTTCCGCGAGCTGATTAAAACCAATGGCGTAGGGCCTAAGCTTGCGCTGGCGATTCTGTCTGGCATGTCGGCGCAACAGTTTGTGAATGCCGTTGAGCGTGAAGATCCCGCTGCGCTGGTCAAGCTGCCAGGCATCGGCAAAAAAACCGCAGAACGTCTGATTGTGGAAATGAAAGACCGCTTTAAAGGCCTGCACGGGGATCTGTTTACGCCAGCGTCCGATCTGGTGCTGATGTCACCGAACGGCCCGACGGATGACGACGCAGAGCAAGAAGCGGTGGCTGCGCTGGTGGCGCTGGGCTATAAACCACAGGAAGCCAGCCGGATGGTGAGTAAAATCGCCAAACCGGATGCCAGCAGTGAAACCCTGATTCGTGAAGCGCTCCGCGCGGCATTGTGAGGTAGAGGATGATTGAAGCAGACCGCCTGATTTCGGCAGCCAGCAATGTTCCAGAGGATGTGGTGGATCGCGCGATCCGCCCGAAACTGCTGGAGGAGTACATCGGCCAGCCGCAGGTTCGCTCACAGATGGAAATTTTTATCCAGGCGGCGAAACTGCGCGGGGATGCGCTCGATCATCTGCTGATTTTTGGCCCTCCTGGTCTCGGTAAAACGACGCTTGCCAATATCGTGGCGAATGAAATGGGCGTGAACCTGCGCACCACGTCAGGCCCGGTACTGGAGAAAGCGGGCGATCTGGCGGCGATGCTGACCAACCTTGAGCCGCACGACGTGCTCTTTATCGATGAGATCCACCGCCTGTCTCCGGTAGTGGAAGAGGTGCTTTATCCGGCGATGGAAGACTATCAGCTGGATATCATGATCGGCGAAGGTCCGGCCGCGCGCTCAATTAAAATCGATCTGCCGCCCTTTACCCTGATTGGCGCCACCACGCGTGCCGGATCACTCACGTCACCCCTTCGCGATCGCTTCGGAATTGTGCAGCGCCTCGAGTTCTATCAGGTCGCCGATCTGCAGTATATCGTTGGCCGCAGCGCGCGCTTTATGGGGCTTGAATTGAGCGATGAGGGGGCCTTTGAAGTGGCCAAGCGTTCGCGCGGTACGCCACGCATCGCTAACCGTCTGCTGCGTCGTGTGCGTGACTTTGCGGAAGTGAAGCACGATGGCACCATTTCGCTCGATATCGCCTCGCAGGCGCTGGATATGCTTAACGTCGATGCTGAAGGGTTTGACTATATGGACCGCAAGCTGTTGCTCGCGATTCTGGATAAATTCTTTGGCGGGCCGGTTGGGCTGGATAACCTCGCCGCAGCGATTGGCGAAGAGCGTGAAACCATCGAAGACGTGCTGGAACCCTATCTGATTCAGCAGGGCTTTTTGCAACGCACTCCGCGCGGGCGAATGGCGACGGTACGGGCGTGGAATCACTTCGGGATAACGCCACCGGAAATGCCGTAGTACGCGACCGGGTTAGAGCCGGATCGCGCCAGGCGTGATCCGGCCTACAACGATTCTGATGTTTTCCCGGTAAGCGCAGCGCGCCACCGGGGGAAATGTTCAACTGGCCGGTTTCTTCATCATACTGAAGATAAACATCAGCGCCGCACACAGCACCACCGACGGGCCGGCAGGCGTGTCGTAAAACGCCGAGAAGGTGAGTCCGCCGGTGACGGCGATAATACCGACAACTACTGCCACACCCGCCATCTGTTCAGGCGTACGGGCAAATCGGCGTGCAGTAGCGGCCGGGATAATCAGCAGTGAGGTGATAATCAGCGCACCCACAAACTTCATCGCCACCCCAATCGTCAACGCGGTCACCAGCATCAACAGCAACTTCACGCGCTGCAGTTTAACGCCATCGACAAAGGCCAAATCAGCGCTGACGGTCATCGCCAGCAGATTGCGCCACTGCCACAGTAAAATACCGAGAACGATCACCACGCCAATGGCGATTGAGATCAGGTCTTCCGGCGTCACCGCCAGCAAATCGCCAAACAGATACGCCATTAAATCGACGCGAATGTTAGACATCAGGCTAACCACCACCAGGCCAAGCGACAGCGCGCTGTGCGCCATAATCCCGAGCAACGTATCTACCGCGAGGTGAGGGCGCTTCTCAAGCCAAACCAGACCGGCGGCAAGCAGCAGCGTCACGGCAATCACTGCGTAAAACGGGTTCACGTCGAGCAATAAGCCAAAGGCCACGCCCAGTAAGGAGGCGTGCGCCAGCGTATCGCCAAAATAGGACATTCTTCGCCAGACGACAAAAGAGCCCAGCGGACCCGCGGCGCAGGCAAGCATAACCCCGGCAAACCAGCCGGGTAATAACAGTTCAATCATGAGTGTCCATTTCCCCGACGCAGGACAATTCGTCCCTGTAAATCATGGCGATGATTATGGTTATGGCGATAAATGCCCAGCTGTTCTGCTCCACGAGAGCCGAACATAGAGATAAATTCCGGGTGCATCGACACCACTTCAGGCGTGCCGGAGCAGCAGATATGGTGATTCAGACACAGCACTTCGTCGGTTTTCGCCATCACCAGATGCAGGTCATGCGAGACCATCAGAACGGCGCAGTCCAGCTCACGACGCAGCTGATCGATGAGATCGTACAGGGCGACCTGGCCGTTCACATCCACGCCCTGAGTCGGCTCATCAAGAACCAGCAGCTGTGGCTTACTCAACAACGCGCGTGCCAGCAGAACGCGCTGGGTTTCACCCCCGGAAAGTTTCTGCATAGGGGCTTCGACCAGATGGCCTGCCTGAACGCGTTTCAGAGCGGGGAGAATATCGTCTTTACGCGTGCCTGGACGCAGTCGCAGGAAACGGCCTACCGTTAAGGGCAGCGTGGCGTCAAGATGTATTTTTTGCGGGACGTAGCCGATTCTTAACTTGTCGTCGCGCTTGATGACGCCAGCATCAGGTGCTACCAGCCCGAGAACCACCCGAACCAGCGTCGATTTGCCCGCGCCGTTTGGGCCGAGCAACGTTAAAATTTTGCCGGGTTTGAGGACCAGCGATACGTCAGAGAGGACGCGGCGCTGACCAAAAGATACCGAGATATTTTCAAGAGAAACTAAATTCGTCATGTCAATTTAAGCTTGCAGAAGTCAACGAATGTTATAATATCACATTCCACGCATTCATTACGATCATAAGTTGCATTATGTTACATAAAAATACGCTTCTTTTCGCAGCATTATCCGCTGGCCTTTGGGGTTCAGCAGCACAAGATGTTAACGCCGCCGTTGTCGCTTCGCTTAAACCACTGGGATTCATCGCTTCGGCCATCGCCGATGGTGTCACAGAAACCCAGGTGTTACTGCCTGACGGGGCATCTGAGCATGACTATTCGTTGCGCCCATCTGATGTAAAACGCTTACAGAACGCGGACTTAGTGGTCTGGATTGGTCCAGAGATGGAAGCGTTCATGCAAAAATCCGCGAGTAAAGTTCCGCCGCAAAAACAGGTCACCATTGCCGAACTGGCAGGCGTGAAACCGCTGCTCATGAAAGGGACTGACGACGACGAGCACGAAAGTGACCATGACCATGCCAATAGCGAAAAAGGTGACGACCATCACCATCATGGCGAGTACAACATGCATCTTTGGCTCTCGCCAGAGATAGCGCGGCTCTCAGCGGTTGCAATCCATGACAAATTAGTGGAACTTATGCCGCAAAGTCGAGCCAAACTAGACGCCAACCTGAAGGATTTTGAGGCACAATTAGCCGCAACCGATAAGCAGGTAGGTAACGAGCTGGCACCGTTGAAAGGTAAAGGGTATTTCGTTTTTCATGATGCCTATGGCTACTATGAAAAACACTACGGGCTGACCCCGCTGGGTCATTTCACCGTCAACCCGGAAATTCAACCTGGTGCGCAGCGTTTACATGAAATCAGAACACAGTTGGTTGAGCAAAAAGCAACATGCGTTTTTGCTGAGCCACAGTTCAGGCCAGCGGTCGTTGAAGCCGTGGCCAGGGGAACGTCCGTGCGCATGGGAACCCTGGACCCGCTTGGAACCAATATTCAGTTGAGCAAGGCGAGCTATTCGCAGTTCCTCAGCCAATTGGCGAACCAGTATTCGAGCTGCCTGAAAGGAGATTAACGAGGAAGTGAACACGTGCAACAGATAGCCCGCTCTGTCGCCCTGGCATTTAATAATCTGCCTCGACCCCACCGCGTTATGCTGGGGTCCCTTACAGTTCTTACCTTAGCGGTCGCCGTCTGGCGGCCCTATGTGTATCACCCACATTCAGCCCCCATCATTAAAACCATCGAACTGGAAAAGAGTGAAATTCGCTCCTTGCTGCCCGATGCCAGTGAACCTATCGATCAGGCCGCCCAGGAAGACGAAGCGATTCCTCAGGATGAGCTGGACGACAAAACCGCCAATGAGGCGGGTATTCACGAATACGTTGTCTCCACGGGCGATACGCTGAGCAGCGTGCTCAATCAGTATGGTATTGAGATGGGGGATATCAGCCAGCTCGCCGCATCAGACAAAGAGCTGCGTAACCTCAAGATTGGTCAACAGCTGTCCTGGACGCTTACCAACGATGGCGATTTGCAACGTCTGACCTGGGAAGTCTCCCGTCGTGAAACCCGTACCTACGATCGTACCGAAAACGGTTTCAAGATGACCAGCGAAATGCAGCAGGGCGACTGGGTTAACAATGTGCTGAAAGGCAAGGTTGGCGCCAGCTTTGTCACCAGCGCGCGCGATGCGGGTTTGACCAGCGGCGAAATCAGCTCAGTGATCAAAGCCATGCAGTGGCAGATGGACTTCCGCAAACTGAAAAAAGGCGACGAATTCTCGATCCTGATGTCCCGCGAAATGCTAGACGGCAAGCGTGAGCAAAGCCAACTGATGGGTGTGCGTCTGCGCTCCGAAGGCAAAGATTACTACGCCATCCGCGCGGAAGACGGTAAGTTCTACGACCGCAACGGTACGGGCCTGGCGAAAGGATTCCTGCGCTTCCCGACGGCGAAACAGTTCCGCGTTTCATCCAACTTTAACCCGCGTCGTCTGAACCCGGTCACCGGCCGTGTCGCGCCGCACCGTGGCGTTGACTTTGCGATGCCGCAGGGCACGCCAGTGCTCTCTGTCGGTGACGGTGAAGTGGTGATTGCTAAACGCAGCGGCGCGGCAGGGTACTACGTTGCCGTTCGTCACGGTCGCACCTATACCACCCGCTACATGCACCTGCGTAAGCTGCTGGTCCAGCCGGGGCAGAAAGTGAAACGCGGCGACCGCATTGCGCTCTCTGGCAACACCGGACGTTCCACCGGCCCGCATCTGCACTATGAAGTGTGGATTAACCAGCAGGCGGTGAACCCGTTGACGGCGAAACTGCCGCGTACCGAAGGTCTGACCGGCAAAGATCGCACCGATTATCTGGCCCAGGTCAAAGAGGTCATGCCGCAACTGCGCTTCGACTAGATTTTTGTCATCTAAAAGCCGGTGCAGAGATGCGCCGGCTTTTTCTTTTGTGCGATACACTCTGCCTCGCTACACTATCTCAAGATTATTTTTTGCTTCACCAGACCCTGGAACCCGCATGGAAACCCAAAAAAACAACAGTGAATACATTCCCGAGTTTGAGAAATCTTTTCGCCATCCGCGTAACTGGGGCGCCTGGCTGGGTGTCTACGCATTTGCGGGCCTTGCGCTGCTTCCGGCATCATTTCGCGATCCCGTCCTCGGTAAAATTGGCCTGATTGCCGGGCGACTCGGCAAAAGTGCGCGCCGTCGTGCGCAGATCAATCTGTTCTACTGTTTTCCGGAAAAAAGCGACGCGGAACGTGAAGCGATTATCGACGCTATGTTTACCACCGCACCGCAGGCGATGGCGATGATGGGCGAGCTGGCGCTGCGCGGGCCAGAGAAGGTCAAAAATCGCGTGGACTGGAAAGGGCTGGAGATTATCGATGAGATGCGTCGCAACAACGAGAAAGTCATTTTTCTCGTGCCGCACGGCTGGGGCGTGGATATTCCGGCGATGCTGATGGCGTCGCAAGGCCAGAAGATGGCGGCCATGTTCCATAATCAGGGCAATAAAATCTTCGACTACGTCTGGAACACCGTCCGCCGCCGTTTTGGTGGCCGTCTGCATGCGCGTAACGACGGTATCAAACCTTTTATTAAGTCGGTGCGCGAAGGCTACTGGGGCTATTACCTGCCGGATCAGGACCACGGTGCCGAGCACAGTGAATTCGTGGATTTCTTTGCGACTTACAAAGCGACGCTACCTGCGATTGGTCGCCTGATGAAAGTTTGCCGCGCCCGCGTGGTTCCGCTGTTTCCGATTTACGATGGCAAAACCCATCGTCTGACCATTGAAGTACGTCCACCGATGGACGATCTGCTGGACGCCGACGATCACACTATCGCGCGCCGCATGAACGAAGAGGTTGAAATCCTCGTCGGACCACACGCCGAGCAGTACACCTGGATTCTGAAACTGCTCAAAACCCGCAAACCCGGCGAGAAAGAGCCGTATAAGCGAAAAGAGTTATTCCCGAAGAGATAATTTTTGCTACCCATCAGATAACGTTCGCTTTACGCGTGCAGGAGGGGGCCTTTCTGTACGCGTTGTTGCGTCAGTAGCTCAGGATTTTCCATTCTCACCAGTCGCCGTAAGGGTAGGTTTTAGCTTTAATCAAAAGAGGGAAAAACAGGCGGAGCAAGAAGAGGAAAAAACTGTCGGGAGCGAATCCCCCGACAGTATGGCGAAAATGCAGTTACTCGACAGTCATCACACGCGTGGTGTTCGTTGAGCCGATGGTGCTCATTACATCACCCTGGGTGACGATCACGATGTCACCAGAGACCAGATAGCCTTTATCGCGCAGCAGATTGACGGCATCGTTGGCAGCTGCAACGCCGTCGTTGGTGCTGTCGAAGTACACCGGCGTCACGCCACGATACAGGGCAGTCAGGTTCAGAGTGCGCTCATGACGCGACATAGCGAAGATTGGCAGGCCGGAGCTGATACGGGATGTCATCAGCGCGGTGCGGCCAGATTCAGTCATGGTGATGATCGCGGTAACACCTTTCAGGTGGTTCGCCGCATACATGGCAGACATGGAAATCGCTTCTTCCACGTTATCGAACTGAATGTCCAGACGATGTTTAGAGACGTTAATGCTTGGGATCTTCTCAGCGCCCAGACACACGCGCGCCATCGCCGCAACGGTTTCAGCAGGATATTGGCCCGCTGCCGTTTCAGCAGAGAGCATTACCGCATCGGTACCGTCCAGCACGGCGTTTGCCACGTCCATCACTTCCGCACGGGTTGGCATTGGGTTGGTGATCATCGACTCCATCATCTGAGTCGCGGTAATCACGGAGCGGTTCAGCTGACGTGCACGACGGATCAGCGCTTTCTGGATGCCGACCAGTTCCGGGTCACCGATTTCAACGCCCAGATCGCCACGGGCAACCATCACCACATCAGACGCGAGAATCACATCGTCCATCGCTTCCTGGCTGCAGACGGCCTCTGCACGCTCAACTTTCGCGACAATGCTCGCGTCGCAGCCTGCATCACGCGCCAGACGGCGAGCATAGTTCAGGTCTTCGCCGCAGCGCGGGAAGGAGACGGCCAGATAGTCGACGCCAATCTGCGCGGCAGTGATGATGTCGGCTTTGTCTTTTTCGGTCAGGGCTTCAGCGGAGAGGCCACCGCCAAGTTTATTGATGCCTTTATTGTTGGAGAGCGGGCCGCCAACGGTCACTTCGGTGAACACTTTCATGCCCTGAACTTCAAGCACTTTCAGCTGTACGCGACCATCATCAAGCAGCAGGATATCGCCAGTTACCACGTCAGCAGGCAGACCTTTATAGTCGATACCTACTCGCTCTTTATCGCCTTCGCCTTTACCCAGGTTGGCGTCGAGGAGGAATTTATCACCGATGTTAAGGAAAACTTTGCCTTCTTTAAACGTCGAGACGCGGATCTTAGGACCCTGCAGGTCGCCGAGGATAGCCACGTGACGTCCCAGTTTTGCCGCGATCTCACGGACCTTGTCTGCACGTAATTTGTGATCTTCTGGCGTCCCGTGAGAGAAGTTCATGCGTACCACGTTGGCGCCCGCGGCGATAATTTTCTCGAGGTTATTATCGCGGTCAGTTGCCGGACCTAAGGTGGTAACGATCTTGGTTCTGCGAAGCCTTCTGGACATGTAATACTCCGTTGACTGAAACAACTTTGGTGTTGCGTGAACATAGATTCGGTGCTGTGTAGAAATTACCGAATACCGAAAAAAGTAACAACCTTATAACAACATTTAGGGTACATCGCCCTTAATGAGCAATTCTTTATCAAAACGCGATTCCTTGAGCGCTTCTTTGACACGCTTCAAGTTATCTCTGAATTTCGCGCCACGACGCAGCGTAAAACCCGTGGCCAGCACGTCGAGGACGGTTAATTGCGCAAGCCGCGACACCATCGGCATATACATGTCGGTATCTTCCGGCACATCCAGCGTGATAGCGAGCGTTGATTCTCGCGCCAGCGGCGTGCCAGCGGTGGTAAGCGCAATCACCATGGCATCGTTTTCACGCGCCAGCTGCGCCAGTTCCACCAGGCTTTTGGTCCGACCGGTGTGAGAGATCAGCACTACCACGTCATCTTCGTTACAATTCATACAGCTCATGCGTTGCAGCACTATGTCATCAGAGTAGATGACCGGGACATTGAAGCGGAAAAATTTGTTCATCGCATCGTGGGCAACCGCAGCGGAAGAGCCCAGCCCGAAGAAGGCGATTTTTTTCGCCTGGGTCAGCAAATCGACAGCGCGATTGAGTGATGCTTTATCCAGCGATTGCCGCACATGGTCGAGCGTCGCCATTGCCGATTCAAAAATTTTGCCGGTATAGGCCTCTACGCTGTCGTCTTCATCGACATTACGATTTACATAGGGCGTGCCGTTTGCCAGACTCTGGGCCAGATGCAGTTTAAAATCGGGAAAACCGCGCGTCTCAAGACTGCGACAGAACCGGTTGACGGTAGGTTCACTGACCCCCGACTCCTGCGCCAGAGCGGCGATGCTGGAATGGATGGCCTGAGTGGGCGAGGCGAGAATTACTTCAGCCACTTTACGCTCGGATTTGCTAAGGTGTTCCAGTTGAAACTGGATTTTTTCCAGCATGTTCATGATGACAAGACACTCATGGGTGGAAGCGATTTCATAAATTGATGAAATCGTGATTCGAATTAGGAAGAATATACCCCTCTGACCTGGTCAAAGGGTAATGAACAACAGCAAATGTTGTTGTTTTTTTTCATTACTTGATCGCGGTCGGGTTTTGGCAACGACCCGGCGGCACAAAGAATCAACGAATTTGTGGTCATTGCTGTCACTGAGGCGTGCAATCATCGAAAAATCGCGTTATCGCACGCGACGTTAAGCGCTAATGGTTTCGGGAATGACGTAAAAGCAGTACAGTGCATTGTAATAAAATTACAACGATATTCTGGCAAAAGCACCAGGATATCCAACTGAGGAGAATGACATGGCGGTAACGCAAACAGCCCAGGCATGTGACCTGGTCATTTTCGGCGCGAAAGGCGATCTTGCACGCCGTAAATTGCTGCCTTCCCTGTATCAACTGGAAAAAGCAGGCCAGATCCACCCGGACACTCGCATCCTGGGGGTGGGCCGCGCTGACTGGGATAAAGACGGCTACACGAAAGTGGTGCGTGAAGCGCTCGAAACGTTCATGAAAGAGAAAATTGATGAAAGTTTGTGGGATGCGCTGAGCGGTCGTCTTGATTTCTGCAACCTGGATGTTAACGACACCTCTGCGTTTGGTCGTCTCGGCGAGATGCTGGACCAGAAAAACCGTGTGACCATTAACTATTTCGCGATGCCGCCAAGCACCTTCGGCGCCATCTGTAAGGGCCTGGGCGAAGCCAAACTCAACGCCAAACCGGCGCGCGTAGTGATGGAAAAGCCGCTGGGCACCTCGCTTGCGACCTCTCGTGAAATCAACGACCAGGTGGGCGAATACTTCGAAGAGTGCCAGGTCTACCGTATCGACCACTATCTCGGTAAAGAGACGGTACTGAACCTGCTGGCGCTGCGTTTTGCGAACTCCCTGTTTGCCAACAACTGGGACAACCGCACCATCGATCACGTGGAAATTACCGTGGCCGAGGAAGTGGGCATCGAAGGCCGCTGGGGTTACTTTGACCAGGCCGGTCAGATGCGCGACATGATCCAGAACCACCTGCTGCAAATTCTCTGCATGATCGCCATGTCTCCGCCGTCTGACCTCTCAGCGGATAACATTCGCGACGAGAAAGTGAAAGTGCTGAAATCTCTGCGCCGTATCGATCGCTCGAATGTGCGTGAGAAAACCGTCCGCGGTCAGTACACCTCCGGTTTCGCGCAGGGCAAAAAAGTCCCTGGCTATCTGGAAGAAGAGGGCGCGAACAAGTCCAGCAACACCGAGACCTTCGTGGCGATCCGTGTCGATATCGACAACTGGCGCTGGGCGGGTGTGCCGTTCTATCTGCGCACCGGTAAACGTCTGCCGACCAAATGCTCTGAAGTTGTGGTCTATTTCAAGAACCCGGAACTGAACCTGTTTAAAGAGTCCTGGCAGGAGCTGCCACAGAACAAGCTGACGATCCGTCTGCAGCCTGATGAGGGCGTGGATATTCAGGTGCTGAATAAAGTGCCGGGCCTGGATCATAAGCACAACCTGCAAACCACCAAACTGGATCTGAGCTACTCCGAAACCTTCAACGAAACGCACCTGGCTGATGCTTACGAGCGTCTGCTGCTGGAAACCATGCGTGGGATTCAGGCGCTGTTCGTGCGCCGCGACGAAGTGGAAGAAGCCTGGAAGTGGGTCGACTCCATCACTGAAGCCTGGGCTGCCGATCAGGATGCGCCAAAACCGTATCAGGCAGGCACTTGGGGACCGGTTGCGTCCGTGGCGATGATCACCCGCGATGGCCGTTCATGGAACGAGTTCGAGTAAACCGGAAGCTAATCCAAACGGGTTATTTTACCGGTAACATGATCTAACACAGATTGTGGCACAATTTTTAATCATTTAAGCTCCACGTGGATTCACCCGTGGAGCTTTTTTTATTACACTGGCTGAAGCGATTTTGCCCCCCGAGCTACGGACTGCAAGCGTTTCAGCCTTGTTAATACAAGCGATTCATCTTGTTAACTCCCGAGCCTGGACAGATAAATTAGAGGAGCTTTTATGAATCCTGTATTGTTACGCGTAACACAATGCATTGTTGAGCGCTCAAAAGAGACACGTTCTGCCTACCTCGCCCGCATCCAGCAGGCGAAGACCGACACGGTACATCGTTCGCAGCTCGCCTGCGGTAACCTGGCCCACGGTTTCGCAGCCTGCCAGCCGGACGACAAAGCCTCGCTGAAAAGCATGCTGCGTAACAATATTGCGATCATCACCTCCTACAACGACATGCTCTCCGCTCACCAGCCGTACGAACACTACCCGGAAATTATTCGCAAAGCGCTGCACAGCGCTAACGCGGTCGGGCAGGTGGCGGGTGGCGTACCCGCCATGTGCGACGGCGTAACCCAGGGCCAGGATGGAATGGAACTCTCTTTGCTGAGCCGCGAAGTGATCGCCATGTCTGCGGCAGTAGGCCTGTCCCATAACATGTTTGACGGCGCCCTGTACCTTGGCGTGTGTGACAAAATTGTCCCGGGCCTGGCGATGGCTGCGCTCTCCTTTGGTCATCTGCCCGCGATTTTTGTGCCGTCAGGCCCAATGGCGAGCGGTCTGCCAAATAAAGAAAAAGTCCGTATCCGCCAGCTGTATGCCGAAGGCAAAGTGGATCGTATTGCCCTGCTGGAAGCCGAAGCCGCGTCGTATCACGCCGCGGGAACCTGTACGTTCTACGGCACCGCCAACACCAACCAGATGGTGGTGGAATTCATGGGCATGCAGCTTCCGGGTTCCTCCTTCGTACAGCCAGATGCTCCGCTGCGCCAGGCGCTGACCGAAGCCGCTGCGCGTCAGGTCACGCGTTTGACCGGCAACGGCAACGAGTGGATGCCGCTCGGCAAAATGGTGGACGAAAAAGTGGTGGTGAACGGGATTGTTGCCCTGCTGGCAACCGGCGGTTCAACTAACCACACCATGCACCTGGTGGCGATGGCACGCGCGGCCGGTATTCTGATTAACTGGGATGATTTCTCTGAGCTGTCTGAAATTGTGCCGCTGATGGCGCGTCTCTATCCGAACGGCCCGGCGGATATCAACCACTTCCAGGCGGCGGGCGGTGTGCCCGTGCTTATCCGCGAACTGCTGAAAGGCGGCCTGCTGCACGAAGACGTCAATACCGTAGCCGGTTTTGGCCTGCAGCGTTATACCCTGGAGCCATGGCTGAACGACGGCCAGCTCGACTGGCGCGAAGGCGCGCAGAGTTCTCTCGACGCACAGGTTATCGCCACGTTTGCGAAACCATTCTCACATCACGGCGGCACCAAAGTGCTGAGCGGCAACCTGGGTCGCGCGGTGATGAAAACCTCCGCTGTGCCTGTTGAAAACCAGATCGTAGAAGCCCCTGCGGTGATTTTTGAAAGCCAGCACGACGTGCTGCCTGCGTTCGAGGCCGGCCTGCTGGACAAAGACTGCGTCGTCGTGGTTCGTCATCAGGGACCAAAAGCGAACGGCATGCCAGAATTACATAAACTTATGCCACCACTTGGTGTATTATTGGACCGCTGTTTCAAAATTGCGTTGGTCACCGATGGACGACTCTCTGGCGCATCAGGTAAAGTGCCATCAGCGATTCACGTCACCCCCGAAGCCTATGACGGTGGGTTACTGGCGAAAGTACGCGATGGCGATATCATCCGCGTCAATGGCCAGACAGGCGAGCTGACCCTGCTGGTGGATGAAGCCGAACTGGAAGCCCGTAAGCCGCATATTCCTGACCTGAGCGCGTCGCGTGTGGGAACAGGGCGCGAAATGTTCAGTGCACTGCGCGAGAAACTCTCCGGTGCTGAGCAGGGCGCAACCTGTATTACGTTTTAAGACGACAAGAATTATCGATCTGGCGAGAGAAAACACTGATGAAAAACTGGAAAACAAGTGCAGAAGCAATCCTGACAACTGGCCCGGTAGTGCCGGTTATCGTGGTGAATAAACTGGAGCACGCTGTCCCAATGGCGAAAGCGCTGGTTGCAGGTGGAGTTCGTGTGCTGGAAGTGACGCTGCGTACCGCCTGCGCGATGGACGCGATCCGCGCTATCGCAAAAGAAGTGCCGGAAGCGATTATCGGTGCCGGTACCGTGCTGAACCCGCAGCAGCTGGCGGAAGTGACCGAAGCGGGCGCACAGTTTGCAATCAGCCCAGGCCTGACTGAGTCACTGCTGAAAGCGGCAACCGAAGGCACCATTCCGTTAATCCCGGGTATCAGCACCGTGTCTGAACTGATGCTGGGTATGGATTACGGCCTGAAAGAGTTCAAATTCTTCCCGGCTGAAGCTAACGGCGGCACCAAAGCTCTGCAGGCGATTGCAGGTCCGTTCTCTCAGGTGCGTTTCTGCCCGACTGGCGGTATCTCTCCGGCGAACTACCGTGACTATCTGGCACTGAAAAGCGTGCTGTGTATCGGTGGCTCGTGGCTGGTTCCGGCCGATGCGCTGGAAGCGGGCGACTGGGATCGCATTACTAAGCTGGCGCGCGAAGCTGTGGAAGGCGCGAAGTAATTTTTGCAGTGGCGGGTGTGAACCCGCCCGACAAAACCGAAAATACTGGCCGGGCAAACACGCGTTGCCCGGCTTTTTTATGCTTTCACACTCACGGCTTGCGCCGCACTGACCGCCCGCTCAACCGCTGTTTCCACGCTATCGCCGGTGGCTAACGCCACGCCCAGGCGACGAGTTCCGTCGATTTCGGGTTTACCAAACAGACGCAGCTGCAGACCCGCGCCGACGGCGGCATCCACATTATCAAACGTGACATTCTGGCTGGTCAGCCGGGGCAAGATCACCGCAGAAGCCGCCGGGCCATACTGACGAATCCCGCCCACCGGCAGCCCCAGAAACGCGCGAACGTGCAGAGCGAACTCCGAGAGATCCTGGGATATCAGCGTCACCATTCCGGTGTCGTGAGGACGCGGAGAGACTTCGCTGAAAATCACCTCATCGCCGCAGACGAACAGTTCCACGCCAAACAGACCGTGACCGCCCAGCGCCAGCACCACTTTGCGGGCAATCTCCTGCGCGCGCTCCAGCGCCAAGGTGCTCATCTGCTGCGGCTGCCAGGATTCCCGGTAATCGCCGTCTTCCTGACGATGGCCAATGGGATCACAGAAGTGAACACCGTCAACGGCGCTGACCGTCAGCAGGGTGATTTCGAAATCAAACTTCACGACGCCTTCGACGATGACGCGCCCGGCACCGGCGCGGCCGCCCTGTTGGGCATAATCCCACGCCTTATCAAGCGTGGTTTCGTCGCGGATAAAGCTCTGGCCTTTACCGGAGGAGCTCATCACCGGCTTAATGATGCACGGGTAGCCAATTTGTTCGACGGCTTGCAGGAAATCCGCTTTTCCATCGGCAAAACGATAGCTGGAAGTCGGTAGCGCCAGCTCTTCGGCCGCCAGGCGACGAATGCCTTCGCGGTTCATGGTCAGCTTGGCTGCGCGGGCACAAGGCACCACACGCTGACCTTCCTGCTCAAGGGCAATAAGCGTGTCGGTGGCAATCGCTTCGATTTCAGGGACCACAAAGTCAGGCTTTTCCTGTGCAATCAGCGCGCGAAGTGCGTCGCCATCGAGCATATTGATGACATGCGCGCGGTGCGCGACGTGCATTGCCGGTGCATCCGCATAACGATCGACGGCAATCACTTCAATGCCGAGACGCTGGCACTCAATGGCCACTTCTTTTCCCAGCTCGCCAGAACCCAGCAGCATGACGCGCGTCGCGGATGGACGCAAAGCAGTTCCTAAAAGAGTCATCATATCCCCCCTAAAAAAGTTGCGCGCAGTATAAACGAAAACGTTTGCGTCTGTCTTCCACCAGGCGCAGATGTCCTGTGCGCAGGGGGAAATTTGCGCTTCTTTAGTGCGGGCAGACATTTCCTGACATCGCCTCGCATAGGCTGTAACCATAACGAACCGTAGAGTGGGGAATATTATGTCAGGCTGGTTGAATCAACTGCAGTCCATGTTAGGTCAGAAAGCGTCGTCGTCCAGTGAGCAAGGACTGAGCAAGCTGCTGGTACCGGGGGCGCTGGGTGGGCTGGCGGGTCTGCTGGTCGCCAATAAATCCTCCCGCAAACTGCTGGCGAAATACGGCACCGGCGCACTGCTGGCGGGCGGCGGGGCAATCGCCGGAACGGTTTTGTGGAACAAGTACAAAGACAGAGTACGCACTGCCCATCAGGACGAGCCGCAGTTTGGTCAACAGGCCTCGTCGCTGGATGTGCGCACTGAACGGCTGATCCTGGCGCTGGTGTTTGCCGCCAAAAGTGACGGTCATATCGACGATAATGAACGCGCCGCCATCGAACAGCAGATGCGGGAAGCGGGCGTTGAGGCGCAGGGGCGGGCGCTGGTGGCGCAGGCGATTGAACAACCGCTCGACCCGATGCGTCTGGCGCAGAGCGTGAAAAACGAGGAAGAGGCGCTGGAGCTCTATTTCCTGAGCTGTGCGGCTATCGATATCGATCACTTTATGGAGCGCAGCTATCTGAATGCGCTCGGCGACGCGCTGAAAATTCCGCAGGACGTACGCGACGGGATTGAGCAGGATATTAAGCAGCAAAAACAGGCATTACCGGGCTAGTAATATTTGGCGGTTGTCACGTTTCGCTTGCATCGTGCGTGTGTTTTGCCACCCTTATAGGGTGTAAAACCAAAAAGAAAAACTGACATGCTGCCAAAAGCCCGACGCATTCCCAAAGCGATCACCACCCATGGTGATACGCGCATCGATAATTACTACTGGCTGCGGGACGACGATCGCTCGCAGCCGGAAGTGCTTGATTACCTGCATCAGGAAAATGACTACGGCCGAAAGGTGATGTCTTCACAGCAGGCGCTTCAGGACAGCCTGCTCGGTGAAATGGTGGCGCGCGTGCCACAGCGCGATATTTCCGCCCCCTGGACCAAAAACGGCTACCGCTATCGTCATCTCTACGAGCCGGGCAGTGAGTATGCGATTTACCAGCGTCAGTCGGTGCTGAGCGCCGAATGGGATGAGTGGGAGACGCTGCTCGATGCCAATCAGCGCGCGGCGCACAGCGAGTTCTATACGCTCGGTGGGCTGGGCATTTCGCCTGATAACACCATTATGGCGCTGGCGGAGGATTATCTGTCACGCCGCCAGTACGGTCTGCGGTTTCGTAATCTGGAAACCGGAAACTGGTATCCGGAAATGCTGGATAACGTCTCGTCTGATTTTGTCTGGGCGAACGACTCCGAAACCGTCTATTACGTTAAAAAGCATGCCTCTACGCTGCTGCCTTATCAGGTATGGCGGCACACGGTGGGCACATCTTCAGGCAACGATGAGCTGGTGTACGAGGAAAAAGACGAGACTTTCTACGTCAGCTTGCATAAAACCACTTCGCGCCACTATTTGATTATCTCGCTGGCCAGTGCGACGACCACCGAAGTCTTGCTGCTGGACGCCGAACTGCCCGACGCGCAGCCGCTCTGTTTCCTGCCGCGCCGCAAAGATCACGAGTACAGCCTTGACCATTTCCAGCACACCTTCTACCTGCGCTCTAACCGCGAGGGCAAAAACTTTGGCCTGTATAAAACCAAAGTGCGCGATGAACGCAAATGGGAAGTGCTGATCCCGGCGCGCGAGCAGGTGATGCTCGAAGGTTTCACCCTGTTTACCGACTGGCTGGTGGTGGAAGAACGTCAGCGAGGGCTGACCAGTATTCGCCAGATCAACCGCAAAACCCGCGAAGTGGTGGGCATAGCCTTTGACGATCCGGCGTATGTCACCTGGATTGGCTACAATCCGGAGCCGGAGTCGTCGCGGCTGCGCTACGGCTATTCGTCAATGACCACTCCCGACACGCTGTTTGAACTCGATATGAATACCGGGCAGCGGCGCGTGCTGAAACAGGCTGAAGTGGCCGGTTTCGATGCCAGCTGCTATCGCAGCGAACACCTGTGGATCACTGCGCGCGACGGCGTGGAAGTCCCGGTGTCGCTGGTGTATCACAAAGATCATTTCCACAAGAGTAAAAATCCGCTGCTGGTGTACGGCTACGGCTCGTACGGCGCCAGCATGGACGCAGATTTCAGCAGCAGCAGGCTGAGCCTGCTCGACAGGGGATTTATCTTCGCCATTGCCCATGTGCGCGGCGGCGGCGAGCTGGGGCAGCACTGGTACGAAGAGGGGAAATTCCTGAAGAAGAAAAATACCTTTAACGACTATCTCGACGTGTGCGACGGGCTGATTGCGCAGGGTTACGGCGATCCGCACCTGTGCTTTGGCATGGGCGGCAGCGCAGGCGGCATGCTGATGGGGGCGGTTATTAACCAGCGTCCTGAGCTGTTTAAAGGCATTGTCGCGCAGGTGCCGTTTGTCGACGTCGTCACGACCATGCTCGACGAGTCTATCCCGCTAACCACCGGTGAATTTGAAGAGTGGGGCAATCCGCAGGACGAAACCTATTACCGCTACATGAAGGAATACAGCCCCTACGACAACGTCGAAGAGAAAGCCTATCCGCACATGCTGGTGACGACGGGCTTGCACGATTCACAGGTGCAGTACTGGGAACCGGCAAAATGGGTAGCAAAACTGAGGGAACTCAAAACGGACGATAATCTGCTGCTGCTGTGTACGGATATGGATTCCGGCCACGGCGGGAAATCGGGGCGATTTAAATCTTATGAAGGGGTGGCGCTGGAGTATGCCTTTCTGATTGGCCTGGCGCAGGAGACGCTGCCAGGCCATGTTGCGACAGATTAAGCGTCGTCGAGGTAGTGACGAAGCGTAAGGCGCAGCTCCGGGCTCATGCGGTCGAGGTTATTGTATAACCAGCGCAGATAGCCCGGATCGCGCTCAGCCACTTCGGACACCGGTTTGCCGCGGTATTTACCAAAGGTAAACGTGGTCAGCAGCGCCGGACGGCCGGTAATGGTCGCCATATCATCCGGCGTCCAGCCGGTGGTATTCATGATATCAATGAGCAACGCCGCCGTGATATAGCAGTCATACAGGGCACGGTGGTGGTGCAAACCTTCCGGCGTTTTCACACTGAGCTTACGGGATTTATACAGCGCCATATTGCTGTATTTAATCCCCGGCCACGCCCGACGCGCCAGTTTCATGGTGCAAATCCACTCGCCTGGCATCTCCGGCAGCACGCGCCGGTCGAAACTGGCGTTATGTGCCACGTACCACTGGCTGCCGAAATAGTTCGGGATGACATCCTCAATCCAGGGTTTGTCGGCCACCATCGATTCTGTGATGCGGTGGATAGCCATCGCCTGCGCGCTGATAGGGCGGTCAGGCCGAACCAGATGGCTCATGGGGTTGACGATCTGTCCGTCAATAACGTCAACAGACGCCACCTCTACAATCCCGCCTTGAAGGTCACAGGTTTCGGTGTCGATTACACGCAGCATGGCTCACTCCTGGCCGTAAAAACGTTAGCGTAATGGAATGATATCACCTTGCCAACCCTGCTTACCCCATGTTCCGGTTAATAACAGCTCGCCCCGATCCGCGCGAACAATGAGCTGGCCGCTCGAATCCCACAGCGCGCTGTGCCCGTCTGAATTCGCCATCAGTACCGTGATCGCATATTTATGGGCAAAGCGTTGCAGGCGGTTGATAGCGTCTCGCCAGCGCGTTTCGCCTACCGCCTGGCTGCAGGTATACAGCGCAGCCAGCGGATCAATATTCAGCAGTTCCGTTTTCCCCTCAACAATCGTCAGCTGCGGATCGCCGGGGATAAGACACGCGCCGCTGCCCTGCGGGTAACGCATAGGCTGGCGTTGATTAGGGCAAAAGAGCGCCAGACCTTTCTTACGCGCGCCGTCGGTCTCAAGGGTAATACCTGCAATCACCGTGATTGCCAGGGCGTGCGCGGCGTCAACTATCGGCAGCAGGGCCTGCTCGCTGGGCGGTTCGGGTAAAGTGGTGTTATCGGTGGCAGGGCCGGTCAGTGAAAGCTCAGGGAAAACCAGCAGATTGCACTGCTGGCGGGCAGCAGCGTCGATAAAGCGAAGATGATGCTGCACGTGGGCATCGATGCAGTTATGCCGGGAGGCATACTGCGCGGCGGCAATATTCCATTGGGACATCGTGACTTCCTTATACACTAGTCGCAGGGTTATTGATAATACACCTGAATACTTCAGGGTTTTCTTATCCTGCCATAATCCATGTAAGGAAATGTAACGAAGCGCCGGGTTTACTTAACTTTAGGTTCGTACGGCAAACGCGACAGGGTCACGGATTTCAGGCGATGGGCGATCAAGCGCTCGCGAAACCAGTCGCGCAGATGAGGGGGCTGTTCGCGCTCAACCACTTCGGCGATCACCGGCATGTTATAGCGCTCTTTAAATGCCACGCCCGCAGCGGCGAGATCGACATTCACTTTGTCCATCTCATCCTGGGGGAGGGTAGCCAGATTAATGTTCATTGCCTTCTCCTGTTTATGCGGCGCCAACGTTACCGCGGTTACCCTGCGTTGACAAGCCGCGCAGGATCGTCCTCGACTCCGATATTATACAGCGTTATCCTCTGTCATATAGACATAACCAAAAGGAATGATTGATATGGTATTCACCGCATCCCGCGCGGCTTGCGCTCTGGCATTTCTGCTTTCCGTCGCAACGGTTCCTGCTGCACTGGCTCATGCCCACCTTAAACATCAGTACCCGGCCGCCGATGCGGCGGTGACGGCTGCGCCGCAAGCGTTGACGCTCAATTTCTCGGAAGGCATCGAACCGAAATTTAGCGGCGTATCGATCACCGGCGATAAACAGCAGATCGTTAAAACCGGTGTCGTGAAGCGCGCAGAGAATGACAATACCCAGCTGATTGTTCCCCTCGAACAGGCATTAACGCCGGGGACCTATTCCGTGGACTGGCATGTCGTTTCGGTCGACGGCCACAAAACCAAAGGCAGCTATCACTTTAGCGTGAAGTAACATGCTGGCGTTCAGTTACGTCGCCCTGCGCTTTATCCATTTTGCGGCACTGATGCTGATTTTTGGCAATGCGTTTTACAGCGCGTGGCTGGCTCCCTTTTCCCTGCAACGGCTGATGACGCGCCGCTTTCAGTGGCAGCAAAAGATCGCGGCGCTGGTGAGTTTGTCGGCGGCGCTGCTGATGCTGGCTGTGCAGGGCGGGCTGATGGGCGACGGCTGGGGTGATGTTATCCAGCCGCAGATCTGGCACGCAGTGGCCAGCACCCGCTTTGGCGGCGTCTGGCTGTGGCAAATCGTGTTTGCGGTCCTGACCGCTTGCGCGGCGTGGATCGCACCTGCGAAAAGCGCGCGTCTACTGCTGTTGCTTGCTATCGGCCAGTTTATTTTGCTGGCGGGAGTCGGCCATGCGGCGATGCGTGATGGAGTTGCGGGGATCGTGCAGCGACTGAACCACGCGATCCATCTGCTCAGCGCAGCCACCTGGGTGGGCGCATTACTGCCACTCGTCTTTTGTATGCGGCTGGCGAAAGGGCGCTGGCGCGTTCCGGCTATCTATACCATGATGCGTTTTTCCCGCGTGGGACATTATGCCGTGGCGGGCGTGATCCTGACCGGCATCGTCAATATGCTGCTGATCCTCGGGCTGAACTGGCCGTGGCGCACGGAATACGGGCAACTGCTGTTGTTGAAATGTGCGCTGGTGGCGATGATGGTGGTAATTGCGCTGCTGAATCGGTATTTTCTGGTGCCACGATTTCGTCCTGAATCGGGGCGCGAACAACAATTCTTTATCTGGATGACACAGGCTGAGGTGGTTCTGGGCGCGCTGGTGCTGGCAATTGTCAGTCTTTTCGCGACCTGGGAGCCTTTCTGACAAGGTTTAAAACGTATGAAAAAAACAGTCCTTTCTCTCGTATTGCTGGCGTGCGCCGGTTCCGCGTTTGCCGCCCCACAGGTGATTACCGTGAGTCGCTTCGAGGTGGGTAAAGACAAATGGGCCTTTAACCGTGAAGAGGTGATGCTGACCTGCCGTCCGGGCCATGCGCTGTACGCCATCAACCCGAGCACGCTGGTGCAGTATCCGCTGAATGACGTCGCCGAGAAGCAGGTCGCCAGCGGCAAAAGCAACGGTCAGCCTATCAGTATCATCCAGATTGACGACCCGCAAAACCCGAGTCAGAAGATGAGTCTTGCACCCTTTATCGAGCGAGCTGAGACGCTCTGCTAGTCTCTGCTTTCCAATAAAAAAACCGCAGTCTTCTTACAGGAAGAACTGCGGTTTTTTCGTTTCAGGATGCTCGAACGTGAAATTTTCCGGCCACTTTTGCTGCGGACTGGAAAACCTGGCGTCGTCATCTATTCTTAAAGTGTCAGGCGACTTGAGCCTGCATTAATGCCAACTTTTAGCGCACGGCTCTCTCCCAAGAGCCATTTCCCTGGACCGAATACAGGAATCGTATTCGGTCTCTTTTTATCTATCTTTAATCTCAGTCACTTACGGCACTCCGTCCGAAAATGTCCTAAAATTGTCCGAATTTCAATATTCGGTATTTCCCGTTATACCACACCATTTTTAACATTCACAATTCATTTACGCGTAAAAACTAAATCATCACGAACTCTTTTTTTCTGCTGTCCAGGTACTTGGCGGTCATTTTTTCTGACTTGTGCCCGAACAGCTTCTGCGCAAATTCCTTCCCAAATTCCACTTCATACATTCTCCCTGCCAGGCTTCGAATCTCATGAAACGATGGCGGGTTGTCGGTAAATTTAAGCCCTGAAAAATTTCTCGCCTTTACAAAACCCTTTGTCAGACTATCCAGATTAATGCTTCCATCTTCGCTGTTTTTTCGTATCCCCGGACTAATCATAAAATCGCACCGGCTAACCAGGCGGCAGCGGTCGATCACCGTCGACAGGCGCAGGCCTGATGCCTTCAATGTCAGTGAGAGAGGGATAGCCAGACACGCGCCAGTTTTTTGCTGCTCGATATAAAGCCGGTCGTCTTTGATGTCGGTAAAACGCATCCGGGCGACATCCTCGCGGCGCTGGCCGGTGACAAGCGCCAGATCCATCGCCAGGCCAAACCATGATGGCATACGTTCAGCGCCAGCCCGTACGGCTATGAATGATTCGTACTCCAGACGTTCTCTCAGCACTTCAATTTTTGGTGCGCGGGTTGGTGTCACCGGGTTTGCATCAACGCGTCCCTCAACAACCGCCTCGCGGAAAACATCAGAGAGTACCGATCGCATTGTGCCCGCCATTGTCGTTTTGCCGCACGCCGTCCAGCGCTCAAGAAATTCTGCAACGTCGCGGGTAGTGATGCTGGCCAGCACCAGTGCGCCAAAATGTTCGCCGATCGTCGCCAACTGCCCATTCCGTACTTTGTATGTGTTGGCAGCCAGTTTGCGGCGCTGCAGAATGACTTCATATCGATCAAGCCAGTTGGTCATGGTGTATTCGTTGGTGCCCTTCAGTTGCTCCAGCAACGCGACAGGGGAGTAATTTTTTTCGATGTAGTGATTCGCTTCAATAGCCTGGGCAATAGCATCCCTGCGTGAAATTTTACCCAGTGGTATTTCCCCACCGTCGAGAGGGTTGCGCCAGGCGTAGGTTTTTCTGGCTTTACGATAGGTCAGATTTTTTGGCAGATTTACATCATACTTGCCCGGCCTCGCCATCAATAATCCTCTCAATCAACCGCCCCTTTAATGGGTGTCTGCTTTGTTTAACGTTCAGTGACTTACAGTATTTATTGGGTCTGATGTATATGGCGTCAGGCCTGACTTTATACTGAGTGCCTTCTATTTCTGGTGGCGGGTAAATATTCCCGTTACGCGCCCATTTTCTGAGTGTTCCAATTGGCGGCGGATCCTCATATCTATCTTCCGCCCAGCGTTCGAGTGTTAAAAGCTTCATTAGCACCTCGATAGCCAGCCGTTACGATATACGCAACAGCTGGCGCAGGTTGATTATCAAAAATCAGTCGTCGATCAGGACGTCCAGCCAGACCGCAAAAACGATAAGTAGCACGACGACCACAAAGACGATGGCCATCAGGATTTTTAGCAGGGTCATGGTTCCAGCCCCGTGGTATCAAAATTCCTGTTGAGCGCGGTCTCCATCTTGCGAATGCAGTCCCGGATCCGAGTAATCTGCACCTCCGGAAACTGGCTTTTTCCCATCACGTCGAGGGTGGCGCAGAGGTGTTGATCGTGTACCTTCTCCGCCAGCATGCGCGCGCAGGTGCGCAATGATTCGCCGACGCGCCGTTTATCGATGATGGCAAATGCCCGACAGAGCTCCAGCGTGACGAGTGTGTCCGGGAACTCAGCAAACCGGCTGGTGGCGATAATGTCTTTTGCTGTGCTCATGATGGTTTACCTTCTTTCTGCGCCAGCTCTTCCACCGCCGATACTGAAAGCCACCAGTAGCCATTTAACTGCTGCACTTTTCCCTGCTTCTCCAGCTCCAGCAGCGCAAAGATGGAAGAGGAATTGTCGATACCCGATCTGGTTGCAATTTCCCGCGCGGGGGCTTTGCCACTCAGTTGCAGTGTCTGGACTACCAGCTGCGTGCACGTTTGTTTGTCCATCAGGATTCTCCCTGCTGATTAATGATGCTGTTAGCCAGCAGAGTGGCCATACCTGGTAACTCCTCGAACGAGACGCAATAGGCCGGGTTAGCGCATAGCCCTTGCAAGGCGGCGATGGTTAGTTGCTGCCGGTAGATGAGGGTAAATTCCGACTCTGGGGCTTTTTGGGCGGTGCTGGTGGTCTTCTGCTCCGTGCATTTTGGTGGTGCTGGCGTGCGGTATTCCACAATGGCATCCAGCATAATTTTCTGGCGTACATGCAGATCATCAGACCAGGACTCAAGAACAGTCGTGGCCACGTCATGAATCTCTTCATCGGTGAAGTCTGGCGACAAACTAAATTCTGTGGTGACAATATCGACCAGCACGAGGGGGATCAGATGTGATAGAGGATGACCGGCGATCGCAGTCAGCTCGGCAACGTCCTTTTCGTTAATCATATCCGTGCGGGCACTGAGTAATTCATTCAGTTCGGTGGCGATCTTAATTTCACGGTCATTCAGTGCCGGTGGCACTTCCTGTTTTTCGACTTCATTTGAGGGGGGGGTATTGATTAGAGCGTCGACAGAGAAAACCCCGCCGCCGAGGTTCTCAATTTTTGGCTGTGCGCTGCCGTCAATCCACTTCGGGTCACTTGGGTCGCTGATTCCGGAAACAAATTCGCCGCGCCCGGCTGCCAGTTGTTTACCGGTTTGATTTTCGGTGGCATCCCGTTCCCGCTCCGCACGGGCAATGTCAGCATCGAACTCTTTATCGCTAAGTGGCACGTTTGCCGGTGCATCAGCTTCTCCTGGCGAAAGCGGTCGCGTTTCATCATTCTGGGTATCTCTTCTGACAGTGCCGCAGGCAATATCAATAATTTCCTGGGTTGGCTTTGCGTGATCGGATTCAATCAGTGCGCGGTTGATATATTCACGCAGCGCGACCGGATCGAGGCTAAGGCCTTCCGGTGCTGACTTTATGAGCGCGATAATGGCTGCACGGGAAAAGTCCAGAATGCCCGGCGTTCGGCGGAACTGTTTCCACCATGCAGTGAAGCGGGGATCCGTCTGATTCTCGGCCATTGCTTTTGCCGGGGTTAAAAAGTTACTCGGGATGGCGTAAATGTTTACCGGCTCGCCAGAGCTTATAATCGCCAGCGCCACTTCAACGGCAAGTGTCTTGAGGTTGTGAATCATATCCGGGCTGCGGTCGGTCTGGTTTCCGCCGCCCAGCGTAGTGCCGGATTCGGTGCGCTGCGTGGTGGCGTCGGTTGTGCTGGTGGTATGTGGACGCTTATCAAGCGGAGCATCCAGCCACTTCGCCAGAAGCCTGGCTATTTCCGGCCATTGAGTGGATTCTTTTGCTGTCTCGCGTACCCAGGCGAGCAACTGAACCTTACGTTCTGGCTCCAGCGCCAGCACGCGAGTTTCTTTTGAGATGGCTTCCGCAAGGTTTTGCGCAAAGCTGCTTTCATCGTCATTAATCAGATCAACTATCAGTCCGTACTGTGCAGCGGTGATTTCCTCAACCGGCCCGAACAGTGATAAGCAGGCGGCGCGGGAGCGCAGATCGAGGCGGGCGACAGATTTCAGCACAGGCACGCTGTCATCCTGCTCCATCGGGATTGGTGCAGGCTCACCAGACTTGTCAATCCACACAGCTGTTTCGAAAAAGTCAGATGAGAAAACATCCAGCGCAGGACAAGGGAGACCATTACGATGCTCCCAGACTTTGGCTTTGAAATAGTCCTCAATCCACTCCGGATGCTCAGCAGCGAGCTTGCCAAAAATGACAGCTTCAGCCACAGCTTTAGTGGTGGAGTTAACAGCAATCACCAGGGGCTTCAAATCAGTATTTTTTTTCAACGCCTTATCTTTAGGAAAATAAGCGCCGCCGAACACTTTTAATTCTATAGACATAATAACCTCTGTGGGAATTAATAATTAAAACGGTAACTGGAGCGGGAGCGTAACGAACTTCTTAATTTCGCCTGAGTTGCCTTTAGTGCATTTTTAGCTGCTCTTTTATCTTTGCAGGCAGTACATAAAAAATCTGAGCCTTTATAGGGGTAGTACTCTGTTGGCCGTGAGTGCATATCTTCTTTATTATGCTTGCGACCGCAGTCGGTACAGCTACACTGAATATTATCCATTGTGTTACTTCCTTTTTTGTGTAGGGGAGTGCCTGCCGGTTAAGGCATATTTATTAATAAAGGTTTTCTAAATCAGGTTTTAGAGTGGTGAATTATTTCCGCCACTTCATAGCACTCGCCATTAATGTGCCGGGTTTTATTAACTGAGTTGCATTTGGATGCGCTCTCGTAAACATCCAGAATGGCATCCTGTTGATGGCCGTTCACAATGGCATGAATGACGAGTGCCCACATCAATAATGCGAAGGTCAGGCGGTTCTTTTGTAAATGTCTCATCAGGTAGTTCCATATTTACAGTGAGTAATGCTCTTTGCATGTCGCCGTCGCAAATACTACAGTCACCAAAGGATTCATAATTCTCTGCCGCGTCGTGTATGTGCACGTTGCGGTAAAATGGATGCTGTCCGTAAATGACTCGTTTTCCGTCCGGCTGCATACCCGCTTTCATCAGAGCCTTTGCCTGGCGCCATAAAAGTAGATTTGAAAACTTTACTGCTACAAATGCGCGAACCTGTGCGGCCTTAATAATTGCTTTGTTCATAAAAGCGCTCCAAATTAACAGACTTTGCAGTGTGGTGCCGGGTGCCTCCCGGTGACCGTAACCAGCAATTACGGTCGGCATACAAGTTCCACGACTGATATAACTATTTGAAAAAATGCTGTGCCACGTGCGCATAGCCGTATTCACCACACTGCAAAGTCTGTTTTTTAAAAAGGGCGGTATCAGCCAAAGGAATAAAAACTGATACCGCCAAACGCGTACAGCATGACGTTGTGATGCCGGGAGTTGAACCCGGATAACGTCCGGCCGGACCGCATGAGATACGCTGGGTTATGAACCTTGCGTAGTGCTCACCTCCCCACACAAGGGGCGCTCTGTCCAGTTGAGCTACACCACAACCGGAAGCGCATTCCACCATTTGGTTTAACGACAAAGCTCAAATGTGAAAAGCAAGAATGCGCTTTCGTGTTGTGTGCCTGCTTTGTTAACCCTCTCAGGCGGCGAGGGGCCTCTACGTACCCCTACGTCGAGTTCTGTTAAGTGCCTGTTTATTTATTCACCTCAGGCGGCGGTGATATCCTTGCGGGGAGTTCAAACCATGCAAGGAAACTAAATGAGCCATATTAAAGAACGTCTTGAGAAAGACATGCCTCTCTTCATTCCAGTACGGCTGGAAGCGGTTGCAATTGTGTTGGAGGAGCTAATTACACTCCTCTCGCCCGAGCAACGAGATAAACTTGATTCGGCAATAATATCCAGTTATCCATCGGTAAAGAATGCGTCAGCTTTCGAGCCTTATACTCTTTCTTACCAACTTTCACTTTTCCTCAAGAAACCGATCAGCAGCGATAATTAATTTCTCAAGGTGAACTCCAATATCTGGGTTACGTATCATTACAGCCTGAAGGTTTAATATCTCGTCGGAAACTTTTTTTGCTAGGGTTTCTGACGATTCTTTATTCCCGATGAATACGCGACTGGCGAGCTCCAGTGCAAGACGGGCATCTTTCGGGCTTATCCCTTGAGTGCTGGCCATCTGATACGCGGTTTCTGCAATTTCCGCAGCAAGAGCTAATACATTTTTTCCTGAGTAGGTCGTCATTTCTAATTCACCGTTGTTTAAAAAACGAAAACGCCAGAAAAGCAGGCTAGTTTCTCGCCGAACCTGTCGAGTTTGTAACCCTCGAATTTCACGTCGTGATTTTTATCTACGCCATCGAGAGGAGAGAATAGGGCGGCGGCGTCTGCTTCAACCGTGTCCCACTCTTCGTTTAGTCGCAGCGCTTCGGTGTGTGCTGCGTTTAGTGCCTTTTCACGAAGCGGTTGGGTGTGCTGATGCCAGAAAATAGCCATCACCGGTGATGCCAGGCGTGGCAGGTTATCGTCAAATGCCGCGTTAATGTCCAGAGCTGCTTCGTGCGCCTCGTCGGCATCCAGAACGCGGGTCAGTGCGGCATTGAACTCACGGATCTGTTGCTCAACGGTCATTGTTGCCAGCTCTTCGCGAGGCTCCACGTAATCGTCCAGCTGCGCGGCGCAACGTTCCAAATCTGCAATGAGCTGCGCCTTACGGGTGTAACCAGTGGTCGGGAAATCAAAGACTCCAGTAAAACCAGCCTGCTTCACACACTCATTCCAGTTAGCGATCAGCGCCGCGATGGTGCGTTTTGCTGTATTCGCCGCTTCACTGCGTGCGGTACGTGCCAGGTCGATTGCGTTTTGTTTGGTGGTCATTAGCTTTCCTTCTGCTTGATGAGTTATCCCCTTATCGCCGGGGAGGCGGAACGTTTTTACCTACAGCGTCGTTTGCTGATGAACATAATATTAACCATATGCATATTTATGATCAATATGCATATTGATATTTTTCTTGTTGTCGGGGGTATCTTCTTGAATATTAATAGAAAATATTTTTAATCGTGATGGACGGTATGAGATAGGCAAAAAAAATCCCGCCAAAATGGCAGGATTAGATAAGGAGGAGGTTATTTGGAGCGCTTTTGAGATGCCAGCATGTTTTGAAAGGCTTCTTTGTATAGCTCGTTTTGCCCTTTAAGATTTTGAATTATCTTATTTTTCTCCGCCTCTGGAAGTATTTCGAAAAGATTCAGAAGGTCGGATTGTTGTTTGTCAATCAATCTCCAGCCGGGACCATCAAAGTTTTCATCATAGGTGCCAGATGATCGGACGTAATTCATTAAGTCCGTTAAATCAGGACGCAAATCTTCAGGCTTTATTCGTAGCAGTACTGCAAATTTCAGTGCCGCATCTGTGTTCAGGGGAGCTTTACCATTCAGGTAGTGACTTACGGTAGATTGAGTTTCAAACCCCATAAGCTCTGCTGCAATCTCTTGCGTCAGCTTTAATTCTTTTTTCTTCTCATCCCACGCAGCTCTTAAACGCTTGGTTGCTTCTGGTGGGGCGATGTCTTCACGTTTTCTTCTCATCTTTCCATTTTATGAGTGTAAGTAATATTTTGAAACTGATTTAGGTATTGATCGTTAATATGAATATCGTTAATATTTTTTTTTGTGAATATAACATTGGTGAATTTATGACACTCGCAGAGTTTTTAAAGAAAAGTCGCATGCGACAACAGGATTTGGCGATTGCTGCAGGTTGTTCGCAATCGATGATTAGTCGCGTGCTTACAGGTAAAAGCAAGTTTGGCAGTTTGGCTGCTTTGTCTGTAGCTAAAGCAACCTCATACCAAGTCACTCCGCATGAGCTACGACCTGATATTCACCCCACGTCAACCAGCGGTCTTCCAGCAGATAGTACCGCTGTACCAAATAAGGAGTCTGATTAATGGAAATCAATTACACCCAAATCCTGCCGCTGCTAATCGCCTGGGCCGACGGTGCCGATCCCGACAGTCGGGTCCGGGGCCGCGAATCGGTCGGTGATGAAATTGCGCGTGCAGCTGCCCGGCTTGGTATTGCTGGTGGGCTTCAGGAACCCAATACCGCGCAGGCGTTGCACAACAACCAGCAGCGTATTTTCCGCTGGGCAGCCGCCGAAACCGTGGCGCAGCAGCGAAAGATCGCAGAACTATACCCGGCGATTATTGACGCACTTCCGGAGGGCCTCTCCGCGCAGCTGCTTGCCAGAGACTCACTGCAATATCGGGCGCTACAGGCGGCTGAGCGTTCCGTTAAGACCGCGATGAAAGAGTTTGTACGTGCCAATAAGGCGATCGCCATTCAGGAGCTGTTGGCCGAACGTCAAAACGACGCGGTAGGTAGTTCGTCTGAAAGCTGTATTTACCACTGATCCGGAGGTAACCATGCGTACTGACCAGGAGATTATTGAACATGCTCGTGCGGTCCTGCAGCGAAACGCAGCGAATGCGCCAGCAGATCGCCGCGCAGAGATTCTTCCGGGAAGGAAATTCCGCGCTCATCGCGGTGGCATGGTGACGCTGATTAACCGGTCGCAAACTCGTGTGACGTATCGTCGCGAGGGGTATTCAGAAATCTGCGAGATAAGCTGCAGAGAGTTCGATCGCAAGTTCACAGAGGTGAAGTAGTGAGCTCATTAATCAGGTTGTTTGATCGCCCCATTGCGTATCAACCAGCTTTTGCGCAACTCAGGGCGGGAAAAGTGAGGGCAGGGCCGGTGGCCGCTGTTCTGCTTTCTCAGTTCGTGTACTGGCATAACCGCATGGATGGCGAATGGATGTACAAAACGCGCGAAGACATCAAAAAAGAGACGGGATTAAGCCGTGACGAACAGGAAACTGCCAGGAAAAGGCTGGTTGCGCTTGGTGTTCTTGAGGAGCAGCTACGCGGTGTTCCTGCCACGCTGCATTACCGAATTAATTCTGTACGTCTTGAAGCGCTTTTATTGTCTCCAGACCGCGAAGAATCACAGATGGGGGCAACCCCGCCAACTAGAAGGAGGCAATCCCGCCAACAAGATGGTGGAAACACCGCCAACAAGATGGTGGAAACCCCGCCAGCAAGTAGGGGGGAACCCTGCCAACAGGCTGGGGGTGATCCCGCCAACTTTCTTACAGGAGATTACACAGAGAGTACTCAGGAGATTACACAGGAGATCACTCAATCACCCGGCGAGAAAAATTCTGTGGATAACTTTTCTGCGGCGGCAATTTTTGACGCCGGGAAGAATCAGTGGGGATCTGATGGTGATCTGGAATTTGCTGAGTGGTTCTTTGCCAGCATCGTCGAGCTGCACGAAAAGGCCGCTGAATATGACGGGATGATTTCCAGGCCAAGAGAACCGGACTGGCCATTGTGGGCAAATGAGGTTCGGTTGTTGCGTGAGGAGCAGGGCTGCAATCACCAGCAGATGCGAAACCTCGTAGAGCGCATTCAGCGGGATTCGTTCTGGTGCCCAAAGATACAAACCGCTGATGTCCTGCGCAACAAATGGCCAGATCTGGTTTTACGGCTTAGCCCGGTGAGCCTGGCCAATGTCGGCGGCGCGTTTGCCGCTAGTTTCAAATGTGATGACGAGATCCCCAGGGGTTTTGCCGGTAACAAGGATTAACGGGATAAATTTTATGGCTAAGAAAAACACAGCAAACATAGGCCCGACGGTTTTTGAGTTTCTGAGAAAACATGAGGGAATGACAACAGCGGAAATTGCCTGTGCGCTGGGAAAGACCCAGGCATCCGTCGCTGGAATACTGGCTCAGCAGTTCAGTCATGGTCGAGTTATCAAGACCTGCAATCCGAAAGGGGGGCAAGCCTGGTACGTCAATAATCTTCCATTCGGCTGCAGCAACCCGACTCTCATCATGTTCAACCAGCTTTTGAAGGAGTACCGCAATGCAGCGTGTTGAGCTTCCAAAATGCCCGACATGCGGGAACACGGTTGAGTTGTTTTGCAAAGAAACTCGCTGGGCTGGCTCCGCGCAAATCCGCTGCGTTGGTCACCACCATATCGGCATGGGTTATTCCCTCGGCGATAAACAGGGCGCTCGAGAACGTTTGCTAAAGTGCTGGCAGGAACTGACAGACCAGGTAACACAGGGAAAAGATAATGGCTAATTCATTCAAAAAAATGACGACCAGCGGCGTGATTAAGCGCCTTCACCACGGGATGTTTATCAGCATCGACGATATTCACATCCAGCCAGGTTTTAACCGTCGCGACGATGACGAGACAACAAGGCGTGCTAATGACGAGCTCTATGAATACTTGGTGAACGGTGGAACCGTGCCGCCTCTTGAGGTCTACGAACGTGAAGAGGGTGGGGTGTGGATTGTGGAGGGGCACCGGCGATACAGCTGCTACCTGCGCTGCCGTGATGCTGGTAAGCCGGTAAACCAGATTCATATCATCCCGTTCAGGGGCAATGATATCGAGCGAAAAGCTCGCGTCATGACGTCAAACCGTCAGCTGGCACTTTCAGATATGGCGAAGGCCGGTGTTATTCGCGACCTGGCTGCATTCAATCTGACGACACAGGAAATCGCGCGATACGTACACCTGTCAGTACCGACCGTCGAAAAACTGATGACGCTGGGTATGGCCAACCATGATGTGCAGCAGGCGGTTAAATCAGGTGATGTGGCCCTGAGTGCTGCCGTTGAGCGTGTTAAGGAGTTTGGTGAAAAGGCCGGTGAAGTTCTGGAGCAGGACAAAGCTGCTGCCGCAGCTGCAGGTAAGAAAAAGGTGACCCGTAGCTTCATTGCACCGGAAATCAGCGTGAAGAAAGCCCGTCGTCTGGTTGAACTGGTGGCGCTGGCCAACATCAGTGAAGAGGGCACCATCACGCTTGACGGTCTGCCGCTGGCAGAGCTGCTTGAAATTATCGATGAACATAAATCTATCGCTGCACAGCGCAGCAAGGCGGCAGCATGAGCGACAACATCAAAGTGCTGAATTATGACCCGACTGACCCGGACAAGATGCGTCTGCCAAAAGGTTCAAGCTGCGGTAACTGCCATCATATCCGGCGCTGTAAATTCATGTGCGGCCACACGGAAACGGATACCTATTGCGACTGGTCACCATCACGTTTCATCCCTGCAAGGACAGAAGGAGCCGCCAAATGAGCACAAACAAGCAGGCGCTGAAGCCAGGGACGTACGCCATTCTCTTCCGAGATAATTGGGATGGTGAGCGTGACGTTTATGAAACACTGGCGACTCTTGGCGATGATTTGATTTGGTATCACCACGAAAACGGTAAGGCGCTTATTGAGTGTGAAGGTGACGAAGTTCTGAAAGCATGGCCTCTGGATGATGGCGGTAATGTGCTGGCGCTGCTGGATGAGCTGGAAGCCGCAGAAAACTTGGCAAAACAGCAGGGAAATATCGCGGTAGCGCTGCTTGATGAGGTAACAACATTACGTCGGAACGCCGATGACAAAGCGCCGGAGCTGCGCTCTCAACTTGAAGAAGCAGAGAAGCGGATTGCTGAGCTTAACGAGTTTGTCCAGCATGTTAAAAAATGCCTGGTCAAAAATGACGAATACGCACCACTTAGCCATGAGGTAATTGACACCATTCTGGGTATTAACGCCGCTGGCATCACAGTGAAAGGGGGATGAGCATGTCCATCACCAACGGCTATGCAATAGATGCTTACTGTGATTGCGAGCAATGCCAAACCGAAACCCTGCCAACAGGGAAATATTGTCGAGCTGAAATGATTAGCGCCGCTGGCGAGACTTACGCAGAGTGCGCAGCCGAAATTAAACACCACGGCTGGCAACTATCACGAAACAGAATGGCCGCGCTCGCACCAGGCCACAAAAAGCCTAAAGGCTGGGGGCAGTAATGACATTCACCAAAGCAGAATTAACGCGAATCATCGAAAGCGCTGATGACGTTATCACCGCACTGGCGGGAACTAACGAAGATTGCCATCGAGAAAATGACGACATGATTCGTCTGTGGGATTACCTGAATGATGTCGCCGCACCTCCTGCGATAGTGAAAAAACTGGCTGAAATGGCGCTGGCGGGGATGGAAGCGGAGCCTGTGATTATTGTTGGCGACGATGGTGGCGACGCTCTGGCATATCGCAGGCTGATTCAGTCGTTCGAACCAGGCACTAAGCTCTACACCGCCCCGCAACCCCTTACCACCTCCGAGCGAGCAGAGCTTGAGAATTACCGGAACGCGCAGCAGGTAGTGCCGGAAGAAATAACCCAGGAGAATGCGCCAGAGATTCATGAAATTGCTGCGGAGGTCGAGTGGTTAGGTTTACGAGGCACATATGGCTCATATGCTGTCGGCTGGAACGCCTGCCGCGCCGCCATGCTTCAGGGTAAAGCTGATGGCAACTCTCCGGTGATGCCGGATTGGCAAGTTGAAGCTGAAAAGATGGCCGAACTTCGCGGTAGCAGCTTTGTTTTATTCCGTAGCGGAGAATCGCCGCAATGCGCTGACCCATCTAAGGTCGTTATTTCATTCACTGATGAAGGGCATACATGGAGTCCAGGATTAATTCACCCGGAGAATTGCCAATGTGATGAACATCGCTCTGCCATGCTTCAGAGTGGTGCGAATAAAGACTAATCACCCATTTGTTATTAACAAATCTCAGGTTTGTCATTATGCGAATAATTACACGGAAGAAACCCGCTTTTATGGAGCTGTACCAGACTGGCGTTCTTAAGCGTATTGCAGCAGTAAAAACCGAAGATGGGGGCTGGCGATTATTTGGGGTATGGCGCGATAAAGATATCGCCGTTTTTGTTGAGGCGGCGCGTGGCGGTATTCGTGAATGGTCAGGGCTGGATTATCTGGCGGGATTCGTCGCCAGCTGCGGTATAAGCCTGTGGGAGGTTCACAATAAAACGGAACGGCAGGGACCAGTATAATAATGCTTTGAAAAATTTAGGGAATGAAAGAGAATCATGTCGGGTGCTTGAGGCTATCTGTCTCAGGCATGAACACCGAATGGCAGATAGAGAAAAGCCCCGGAAACATTGAGCGTCTTGCTGGACGCTTAACATCAACCGAGGCCACATCTAATGCTGAACACATTTAGAGTAGCCTCTTACTGGCCGAAAGGTCAAGGAGTAGCAGGCTATGAAGCAGCAAAAGGCGATTATTATCGCCCTGATCGTCATCTGTATCACCGTCATTATGGCGGTGCTGGTCACGAGGAAAGACCTCTGCGAGGTACGAATCCGAACCGGTCAGACGGAGGTCGCTGTCTTCACAGCCTACGAATCTGTTAAGTAAGAGCAACCGGCGGGGGGGCGATCTCCCGCCACTCTTTTTATGGTTTAGGTATCCTCAACGCACCCACACTCTATAACCCGCCAATGGCGGGTTTCTTTTTATCGCGAGATATGAAAGTTTTTAATCGTTACCATCAATAAAAACCCCGAAATTAACCACGCATTGAAGCACAAATCCCGTATTGATCATAAGGATAGTGAGATGAAGCGTTTCACTATTGCTAATAGTAAACATAAGTAACACTTAAGCATTGATTGATCGTTATAACAGATCGATAAGTGGTAATTCGATCTGTCTCACCTATTAGACTTAAAGCTGTATTTGGGATAAATCTTAACCGCGCATAAGCATTGCCATCGATGGAAGGCCCTCCGGAAGGAGTAAATAAACCTAATGGATGAAGAAAATGACCTTTGATGAATTGAAACCAATGCTTCCTAAGGACGGAAAGGTTTTGCTGCGCGTAAGTGGTGGCGAGATCCAGTTATATGCACTGATTCCAGAAGACCACATTACCTTGTCATTAGAAGCATTTATTGAATATGCAGAAAGGCTGGGGTGGGAAATCAAAAAAAAGTAACCTATAATCGCAACGTTAGCCTGAACAGCTAGCAACCTGCAGCGTCATTACAGAGAATTGTGATGGCGACATTATACGTAGTACTTATCTCACACCGCACCGACTGGCGCGGTGCTTTCGTTTGTTCTGCGCACCCAGGCGGTGCAGCATGAGCAAATCAAAAACCAAAGCCGAAAAACTCCACCTGTCTCGCGTCACTGAGCTGGGTTGTATTGTCTGCAAAAATCTTGGTTTTGAAGACACTCCAGCCGAAATCCACCATTGCAGCAAAGGCACGGGCTTATCGGTGCGGGCTGACAATTTCCATGTTATTCCGCTTTGTCCCTTTCATCACCGAGCTGGTGGCCACGGAAAAGCAGTTCATGCTGGCCGCCAGACATGGGAAAACAATTTCGGAACCGAAAGCGAACTGCTGGTGCAGGTACTTTATGAACTGGGAGGTGAGGCATGACCCCACGTCAGCGCAGAGCGCATACCAAAGCCCTTGAACATGCAGCAGCTGCGCCGCGCAAAAGCTGGCTGGGTAAATACCGTCCAATGACCGATATTCAAAGCGCCTGGACAAAGTCGCTTCTGACAGTATGGGGTGAGTGCTATGGCGGCAGAACGTCGGAACAGTCCCGTCTGGACGGTGGGGGATTCTGGAATGATTTGCAGGGTGATGAGTGGTCAGATGCTGCTGCAAAGCGGATCACCGATACGATTAAAGGTCTGCGGAAAATTGGATACAGGGGAGAAGACCTGCTGAAAATGGCAAAAGGTATTCTCTGGCCAAAGCCTACGCTGTCGGATTCTCTCGATGCCCAGATGAAAAAAGACGATGGTGATTTTGTGGAGAAGTGCATTTTGTCCGCGCTTAAGAATGACGACCCGGTTTATGTTGTAGGCGTTGCGTTTTATGCCGGGCGCAAACGTATTAGTGACATAGCGCGGTATCTTCAGAGAGTCGCTCCTTGGTTAACCCGAAAGCAGGCGGAAGACCGGGTGAGGTGGTGTGTATCACATTTTAGCAGTGCGGTTTTTCTGTCGATGAAAGCTGAGATAAAAAGGGTCCGTGAAAATAAACCTTGAAAACAGGTAAAAATAGTCGATAATTCAGTCATGCTTGGCAGAGCTGCACCGTGATGGCAGTGATAATAAGCAACAACAATTTGAAACCTCGCTCCGGCGGGGTTTTTTATTATCTGACGATCCTGCGCGGCCTCCCTGGCTGTCTGGTTTCACGATATGCAGAAGGCCCACGCTAGCGCGTGGGCTTTCTGCTATCTAGAGAGTAGACGGTAAATACGGTATCTCGGCAATAATGTAATTAATTGATTAATCAGGTAACTAGTTGTTAGTCAGGGGTTGCCATGATTATTTCCCGTTTCCATTATCCCTCACACGCCGACTTAGCTCAGTAGGTAGAGCAACTGACTTGTAATCAGTAGGTCACCAGTTCGATTCCGGTAGTCGGCACCAAAAATTCAGCAACAGGAAAGCGCACTGACAAAGGTTGCGTGGGGTAGCCTCACTCTGGCTGGAGTGCGGTCAGTGTGCTTCCCTGTTGTGATGAATCCCCCTAAGCGGTGGGGCAGAACCAGTGCAAACAGGTGATACCCGTTTTGGTGAGACTGAACATTGCGAGGCATGGCTACTGACCAAAGCCTCACCGGGAGGCACCCGGCATCGCAACAGCTCACAGTAGTACGAATTGGATGTGCAGTTCACTCAACAAGAAAGCGCACTGCAGGGATGAATCCCATGCGTTGGGCACGATGGGACAGTGCGTTTCCTTGTTGTGGTGAATCCCCCTATGCGGTGGGGCATATAAAAAATGGTTAACGTTAGTTATGCGAGCAGTCAAGCTCACCGGGAGGCACCCGGCATCACAACTACTAACTACTAACTACTAACTACTAACTACTAACTACTTGAACATGAGTAATTTTTAGAACATTCAACAAGTAAGTGTATTGGCATGGATGAAGCCGAGTCGAAGGAAAACTTGAGACAGTACACTTTCTTGTTGTGATGAATCTCCCTATGCGGCGAGGCGTAAACAGTAAAAGCACGGCCTGTTATTACAGCTAAGCACATCAATAAAGCGCGGACCGGGTGGCTGACCTATGGTCCACCTGGAGGCACCAGGCATCACAACAACTGAGGAAGAAAAATTGGACCTGCCAATTCATTCAACAAGTAAACGCTCTGCAGGGATGAATCCCGGCGTTTGGGTTCGCCGGGACAGTGCGTTTACTTGTTGTGATGAATCCCCCTGTGCGGAGGGGCAAACCAGCAATCTTTACCTGTATGTAGCAAAGTCTGTCGATTGCGAGTCATGGCTGCTGACCAACGGCTCACGGGGAGGCACCCCGCATCACAACAGCTTTAAGGCCCTTAGCTCAGTGGTTAGAGCGTGCGGCTCATAATCGCCCGGTCGCTGGTTCAAATCCAGCAAGGGCCACCATGCGTTGTTAGCTCAGATGGACTGAGTATTGCTTTCCGAAGGCAAGGGTCACTGGTTCGACTCCAGTACAGCGTACCAATGCGGTCATCGTATAATGGCTATTACCTCAGCCTTCCAAGCTGATGATGCGGGTTCGATTCCCGCTGGCCGCTCCATAATTGCAGTTAGCGAGGCATGACTATCGGCCAAATGTTTACTAGGATATTTTCAGAAATATCACCAAGGATGAGGAAGTTAACAATGAAGAAATTATGCACTGCGCTCTTAATGCTTATTAGTTTGTCAGGGGTGGCTTCAGAGTCAATACCTTTGGTATGTCTGCCACAGAATCCTGACGATCAGTCGGCAACTGGTATCTGGCCTTCGCCATTTTTATCCGGGGATAAAGTGTGTTTTGACATTAGTACTGATTCTGGAAACTCGTGTGTTGGAAATGGAAAAACCACAAAGTGGTTCAGCAGTGCAGTCATAATTGATATCGATGGTGAAAACCAAGGGAGAGATGATACTTGGTTTCGTGTAGTTAAGCCGACTATCACGGGCGAACGCATTGAGTACACTATTGAAGCAACACGAGATAACAAAAAATGGGGTGTTGTTTCGCATGTGACAATTAATCGACTTTCCGGACAGGCAGTCGATTGGTTTATCGGAGAACATGGAGGCACGACTTACCAGTGCCACGTGGAAAAGAAAAAAATCTGATAGCTCGGTGGATATTATAATTTTTTAACACACTGAATCATCACTACTATTTTAAAGGCTAAAAGATAAACCATATTTCGCTCAATTTTGACTTGTTGCAAGAGTAATAAGAAACCCGCTTTTGAGCGGGTTTTCTCGTTTCTGGGTATTCGAAAATATATCTGGCAAGGTAAACGTCGCAAGGCATGCTTTGGCACTAATTATGATGCTGCGCTTATGCGCGGCCTTTTTATATATGGAGAGACTATGAATACAATTATTATCGCCATCACTGGCGTTGCAGTCATCTGCGCGCTATCCGGTTGCGCCGGTGATTCATTGAGAGCACAGCAGGAAAAAGAGCGCGCAGCTTTGAGTAATAAGCAGCAAGCCGATCGCCAGGTTGATCGTTCTAAAAAGGCGCTGGTGGTTTCTACAGCTGTTACTGCCGATGCTGCCCACAATCTGGAGCAGGCTAAACAAAAACAGAAAGATGCGGATGCGACTCTGCAGAGCATTCTTTTCCCGTCGCTCTCCATCTCGCTTTAGTTCTTCGGGGGCGTTATGAAGAAGAAAAACAGGCGTCTGTTGATTAACGGTCTGCTGGTGGCTGCGATTGTATTGATGGCCGCCTGTTCTGCTGTGTCGTTCACCCACGTCAACGGTGCGAAAGGCCAGGGCGTTACCAACGCTGAGGTACAGCCGAATAACACGGTGGTAGTGACGTACCCGAACGGGTCAGCTTGCATCGATACCAACCCCGGCGAAAGCCAAGTCTGCAAAGGAAACTGATATGAGAACGCTGATGCTGTGTCTGGCGTTGTCGTATTTGCTCACCGGCTGCGTGTCTCAGCGATACCTCGGCGTGCAAATCAGTTCAACGGACCAGATGAGTTTTACCCGCGTGCTGGTGAACGGTAATGCGGTCGTAGTTTGCCAGGTGGGGGAGTAATCATGCCTATAGAACAGGCTGGGAGAATAATTGGAAAAGCCGCTGCTGCTGGTGGCTCGGTAACTGTCGCTGATATCACCGACGCAACGGAACTGGGAAAAGATATTCTGCTGGCCGTCGATGTTCCGACACTGCTTGCGCTGATCTCTGCGATGGGCTCTAGCGGCGATCAGGTTCTGGACGGAAAACTTCAGCTCAATCACCAGCTGGTGCTTAAGTCTGTACAGCAGACCGATGCCAACGTTATCGCGTTCTATTTTGGCGAGGATGACGGTGTAATTGACGTCGCTATCAAGGCAACCGGCACAGTCAATAATCGTGGGCAGATAGCGATTAGCGTTCGTGATGATTCTGAGAGTTTAATGAATGTCATCACTATCGACGGGAGCGACAAGCTTGTGTTGTTCCAGCCGCAGTACAGGGTTTTCATGGGAACCAATGTGGTCGAAATAAGCAAAATCACGTCTTTCGGCGGGCAGTTGATAGCCTGTCAGGATAAAGACGCAGTGAAAACGCTGCTGGGTATTTAGGGGTAATTATGGCATCAGATGCTCCGACTATTGAACTGGATAAGAACTGGGTCAGCCTCACTAATGGCACCCAGACGGCAACGCTACAAGTCTTTCATGATGCGGTCCGGGTTGTGCCCTCGGTGGCAGAGCCTGCAGCTGATGAAGAGGGTTTTATCCTTGAGCCCGGAGTGTGGAAAGTTACCCCGCCCACGGTTGCGTGGATAAGGGCTCAAAACACATCTTCACGGATTGTGGTCCTGCTTGAGTAGCGCCAGTCCTGTCAATTTATAAGCCAACGAGCCTCGCATTTGCGGGGCTTTTTTACATCAAAATTAGGAAATTATATGGGTTTTAAACACGAACTGGGTCAGGCCGTTCAGGTCACCATCAGTGGTGAAAAGGGCAGCGTAAAGGGGCGTGCTGAATACGCCAGTACGAGTAATCAATATTTAATCCACTATCTGACGGCCGACGGTCGTGGTGTTGATGGGTGGTTTGATGAAGGTGAGCTGTCTTCAGCAAACCCTCTGTCATAAGCATTCAACCCCGTGGTAACGGGGTCTTTTCATGCGCATCGTACGCGCTATTTCACGAGAGTCTTTCAGTAGTGAGCCTGAGGAATGCCGTCAAAGGTGGCGACCTCTCTCGGGCGGTATTTCTGTACGACAGGCTCACACCTTAAAGGAAACGCAATGAAGAAATTAATTACCGGCGCGCTTATGTCGGCCATTTTTTACATAGTTATGGCGTCCATGATATTTGGCATATACACCGGCCATAGCCAGTTTGTTGGCATTGCGGCCGCTGCGTTCTGGATCCTTATTTTGTTGGGGATATTTATTAGCTGTTTTATCGGTGTCGCCGCCAGTTTGCTGGAATCGCTGGTGGGTGAGTCCCTAAAGACGACCATTGAATCCCTGCAGCGGTTTTCAAGGAAAAGGCACATCGTTATCCGTGTGTGGGGCTGGGGGTGCTTGATCGCAGCAGTGGTCCTGCTGGCCTACAGCGGCTGGATATTCACAGCGGTTTGCTATGTCCTGGCATCTTTATTTGTTCACCTCGTCGCCTCTGTTGTGCGCGGTAAGCTGAAAAAGCATGAAGAACGGTCAGGGGAAGACTGGGAGGAAGTATTGGACCAGCGGAAACAGGAGCAAAAACACTTTTCCGGACGAGGTGGAGACTATGGCTAGTCTGCAGGACTTACGTAGCACGCTGGGGGGCATCAGAAAGCAAATCCCCTTTGCGACAGCGCAGGCGCTGACGAATGTAGCGCGCCAGATTGAGCAGGGTGAGAAGAAAGGACTGCAGCGACAGCTGGAGAACCCTACACCGTTCACTGTGAATGCGGTTCGTTCGACAGCTGCGCGCAAAACAAACCTGACAGCCAAAGTCTTCGTGATGGATACAGCGGCCAGCTATCTCGATCCGTTTGAGTTTGGCGGGCTTCATAAGCTGAATGGTAAGGCGCTGCTGAACCCCAAAAACATCAGGCTGAACAAGTACGGCAACCTGTCGAGGAACAAGCTGGCGCAGTTGAAAGCCAATCCCAATGACTTTATTGGTACGGTCACAACTAAAGCCGGTAAGTCTATTAATGGTGTATGGCAACGCCGGAAAGGAAGAAAGGTTAAGAGCAGGAGAAAGCGCTCACCAAACGGAGAGAGACGCGAGCGGAAGAAGCAGCGAGCACCAAAACTACTCCTTCGCTTCGGTAACGCACTCCCCGTTAAAGAGCATCTGGATTACTTCGCGCGAGCAAACAAAATGGCAGAGGTGCTGATGCCATCAGCGTTAAGCCAGGCGATGGCAGAGGCATTGAGAACGGCTAAGTGATGAGTTTATTTCTGACAATAACAGACCGGGGGAGGGGATCAAAAATGGGTCCCTCCTGGCGACTTTTTGTTTCACGGGCATTGCGCGCCGCGTTGTTTTTCTAGCTAAAAATTTTTGAGTTTGTGTCCCATGTCCCACGTGCATACTTATGCATAATCTTCTGTAAGCCTTGCGGTTGCTGGATTTATTGCTTTTAGAACGTGGGACATTTGCATGGGACATTGGCAGGTATGTCCCACCATATGTCCCACGGGTATGTCCCACGAAGATGAGGCCAGTTTGTCCCATGACTACAATGAACCGGATCGATTACGCCCGTCATGCTGGCGTGGATCGTAAAACGATTTCTCGCTGGATTAAGGCGGGGAAATACATCGTTCTTTCAGGTGAGGATATTGACGTTGAGGCAAGCGATCGGGCTGTTGCTCTCTGGCGCAACAGCACTGACGGCAGAACCAAAAATGCGGCTAAGTCAGAGCCCTCCCCTCGGAGCGAAACAGGCGACGCTGATCCCGATAGTGCAGATTCTTTTGTTAAGACGTTTATGCTGGCTAACGGAGCAAGCTGGACAAAAGAGGAGGCCAGCCGCGTTAAAGAGAACTACCTTGCCCTGCTGACCAAATTAGAGTTCCAGCAAAAGGACGGGCAGCTCATTGAGCTGGAGCAGGCCGAAAAGGTGCTGTTTGATTGCTTCCGGGCTCAGCGGGATTCCTGGCTGAACTGGCCCGCAAGGGTCGCCCCTTTGATGGCCGCCGATCTTGATGTGCCTGCTGACAGGATGACCGAGGTATTAGCTGAGCATGTCCACAAACACATTACCAGCCTCGGAGAGCCTGAGTTTAACGCAGAGGAAGACTGATCGCCTTGCGGCCAGCGTCCGTAAAGGCTGGACTCCTCCGCCGAGAATAAGCGTTCCCGACTGGGCCGATGAATACCGCAAGCTCGCCAAAGAGTCCGGCAGTACGTCGGGGAACTGGGAAACCGCGACCGTCGAAATTGCCAGGGGGCCGATGCTTGCGGCCACGGAGTCCGGGGTCCATATCATCACCGTGATGTGCTGCACTCAGCTGATGAAAACAGCGCTGTTGGAAAACCTTTTTGGGTATTTTGCGCATCTGGATCCGTGTCCGATGTTGCTACTGCAGCCGAAAGAGGCCGCCGCTGAGCAATTCTCAAAAGAACGTATCACCCCGATGTTGCGCGTCACGCCGGTCCTGAGAAAGCTGGTGGGCGGTAACAAGCAGAAAAATTCGAAAGAGACCCTGCTGTATAAATCATTCACCGGCGGCTTTCTGGCGCTGGCCGGTGCAGGGAGTCCCGATAACCTTGCCCGTCGTCCCATTCGTATCTTGCTGGCGGATGAGGTGGACAAATATCCCGTCACCCGCGAAGGGGATCCGATTGCCCTGGCTGAGGAGCGAACCGCAACGTTTGGCCTGAACTGGCTTTCCATTCGTGCCTGCTCCCCCACAGTGGAAGACGAAAGCCGGATTGCGGACAGCTACGCGGATTCAGATCAGCGCCGCGCGTCGGTGGAATGTCCGCACTGTGCTCACAGGCAGTTCCCGGATTTTTTTAAACATGTGCACTGGACCAAAGATGAAGATGGCGGACACCGACCTGAAACGGCACGTCTGCACTGCGAGAGTTGCGGTGTGGCCTGGTCGGAAGGGGATCGCCTCCGGTCGCTGAAAACTATTCGCTGGCACCAGACCCGCACTTTTGAGTGCTGTGGTGTCAGGCAGTCACCACTGATGGAATATGAAAACATCTGGCGCGATAACGACGATACAGCGGTAGAGCGGGTCTGGTCATGGTCTGCTGACGAGCGTCACGCTGTTTATCGTGCCCGATGCCGGTGCTGTGGCGCGCTGCGGGTGAGTAATGTTCACGCCGGCTTTCAGGCGTCGAAGCTGTTCAGCCCCTGGCAGAAAGATAAACCGTCCGATATCGCGGGCAAATACCTGAAGGCCAAAGGTGACCCGGATAAAGAACAGGCCTGGTGGAACACGCAGATGGGCCTGCCGCACCGGCCGGTGCACGGTAAGGCTATCCAGCTGGATGTGTTGCTGGCCCGGCGTGAAGTGTACGGGGCTGAGGTGCCTGACGGTGTGGCCGTGCTGACGGCCGGGATAGACACGCAGGATAACCGACTTGAAATTGAAGTGGTGGGCTGGGGGCGGGATGAAGAGTCCTGGTCCATAGCCTATGACGTGATTGAAGGTGATCTGGAGACCCCTGAACCGTGGGAGCGTCTCGATGCTTACCTGCAGCAAATATGGAGACGGGCTGACGGTCGCGGTTTTGTTATCAAAGCCGCCTGTCATGATTCCGGGGGCTCGCACTCCCAGAAAGTTTATGACTTTGCAAAAGCCAGACTGGCCCGGCGTATCTGGGCCATAAAAGGGGAGTCTGCCCGTAATGGTAAGCGTTCGCCGGTGTGGCCGAACAAGCAGCCGACGTCCCGAAGTAAAAAGTCATACCGCCCTGTGATACTGGGGGTGAACTCCGCCAAGGATTCTGTCCGTGGCCGTCTGCATATCGAGGCACCCGGTCCGGGCTATATGCATTATCCATCCGACCGGGACATGGGATGGTTTGAACAACTCCTGTCCGAGCGACTGGTGGTGAAAGAAATCAGTGGTCATCGGTTTACCGTCTGGGAGTTGCCGGGCGGAAAGGCAAACGAAGGCCTGGACTGCAGGGTATACGCCTACGCGGCTCTGCACGGTCTGATGCATATCGGCTTTAAGCTCAACGCAACGGTGGAGAGTGTCGCCGCAAATCCTGAAAGCCTGTTACCGCCGCCGGCGGCACCAGAGGAAAAACACAGTCTGCGCCTGCCTGGTGCAGAACTGCCGGCGACGCCGGAAAAACCGAAAAAACTCCCTCTCCATAAACGATTAGCAAGGTAATTCCATGACAGCGAACTGTGGCCCGCTTGCGGGTATGACGCAGGAGCAGCTCCGTGCGGCGCTTGCGGCTGCGCAAAAGGCCTACACCGAGATGATGTTGGGGCAGATGGGTGTGTCATTTTCCTATGCCCAGGGGGACGGGACCCGCTCTGTGACGTACAAGGCAACGAGCCTGGAGTACCTGAATCAGTTTATTCGGGACATTCAGATAAGGCTTGGCATCTACTGTGGCCCGCGTAGTCGCTATCAACGATTCAGGTACTGATATGACCAAAATTACACTGTTAGGACCGGATGGCCATCCGCTTCCGCCAAAGGCACTTCCTCCCTCCGGTCGTAGCCGGAACGCAGCGCTGGCGGGAAACCGGGGGATTGCTTACGACGCGGCAGATGTGACCAGCGACCAGATGGCTAACTGGCGACCGTCCCTCTGGTCTCCGGACAATGAAATCAACCCGTACCGTGACCGGATGGTATCGCGTACCCGTGATCTGGTCCGCAATGACGGCTGGGGCGCGGGGATTATCACCCGCACCCAGGATAACGTTGTGGGTCCGAGTTTCAGGCCGATACTGAGTCCGGACTACCGGGCGCTGGCGCACATGAGCGGTAACAGTGCGTTTGATATTGGCTGGTCACGGGAATACAAACGCGCGGTCGAGGCCGCATGGCGCAGCTGGGTCTCGGATCCGGGGCGCTGGTGTGATGTGGAGCGCCAGCTGACTATCTCACAGCAGTTGCGACTGGCCTTCCGGCACAAGCTGATAGACGGTGATGCGCTGGGGTATCTGCAGTACCGCCCGGAGCGTCTCGGGTATGGAAAAGCGAAGTTCGCCACCACCCTGCAGATCATCGACCCGGACCGGCTGAGTAACCCGCAGCAGATGATGGATCTCAAGTACATGCGCGGTGGGGTGGAAATCGACGATGACGGCGCGCCGGTGTTTTACCACATCCGGGAGGCTCATATGGGGGACTGGTGGAGTGCTCCGGAAACGGTTATCTGGCAGCGTATTCCTCGTGAAACCCGCTGGGGCCGCCCGGTGATGGTGCACGACTTTGACCACGACCGGGGCGCGCAACATCGAGGTGTCGGCCTACTGACGCCGATTGTGCAGCGTATGAAGATGCTCACAAAGTATGACCAGAGTGAGCTTGAAGCCGCAATCCTCAACGCCGTGTTCGGGGCTTATCTCAAGTCGCCGTTTGACCCGAGCGTGGCCGCTGAAGCGTTGGGCGACACTGCTACAGATGTGGCGAACGCGGAAGGCTGGACCGGCTATCAGGATGCCCGCGCAGACTATTACAGTGACAACCGCCTGATGATGAATCATGGGGTGGGGATCATGAAGCTGTGGCCCAGTGAAGAAATCGGGACGGTGGATGCGCAGCGGCCAAACAGCAATTTTGCTGACTTTGAAAGCGCCATGCTGCGCAATCTTGCGGCGGCGACGGGGCTCTCTGCCCAGCAAATCAGCCAGGACTGGTCTGATGTGAATTACAGTTCGGCCCGCGCGGCCATGCTGGAAACATGGAAAACGCTGACCCGGCGACGCGAGGACTTTGGCTCCGGTTTTGCCCAGCCTGTGCTGGTGGCCTTTATGGAAGAGTTGCACGAATTTCACGATCTCCCGCTCCCCCGAAACGCGCCGGACTTTGCCGAGGCACGTGCGGCCTATTCGCGCGCCCGCTGGCAGGGGCCGGGACGTGGCTGGGTTGACCCGGTTGCGGAGAAGAAGGGGGTGATCCTCGGTCTCGATGCCGGTATTTCCACTATGGAGCAGGAGGTGGCTGAGAGCATGGGGGCGGACTGGGAAGAGGTAGTGGACCAGCGAAGCTTTGAAATTAATTACTTTAAGGAAAAGGGGATGCCGCCGCCGAGCTGGGCGCAGGCCAATGTGATGGCCCCTGAAACGATAAAAGATCCGGAGGAAAAGTGAATCTACCCCATCTCGCCCAGCGGGTGTTTAACACGCCGCTGATGCTCCACCCGCTTAAGGCGGAAATCGTGATGACCGCGCTGATGGAGCGCTTTGGTATTGCCCGCGTGTCGGCTGGTGCCTGGTCAGATGAAGAAGAAAAACCCTTCCGGCGTAAGGGTAAGGAGACCGGCTATGACGTACTGGAAGGGGTGGCGGTGATCCCCGTCCATGGCACGCTGGTTCAGAAGCTGGGAAGCCTGCGGCCGTACAGCGGCATGACCGGCTATGACGGTATCCGACAGTCCTTTCTGAATGCCCTGCATGACCCGGAGGTCACGGCGATCTGTCTCGATGTGGATTCGCCGGGCGGTGAAGTGGGCGGCTGCTTTGACCTGGTGGATTTGATTTACGCCAGTCGGGGGAAAAAGCCGATACACGCCATTCTCACCGAAAGCGCTTACTCAGCGGCTTACGCCATCGCCAGTGCGGCGGACAGGATAGTGGTTCCCCGCACCGGTGGTGTGGGCTCGATTGGCTGCATTGTCATTCACTGCGACTGGTCACAGCGTATCGAGAAGGAGGGCCTGCAGGTCAGCATTATCACGTTCGGTGACCGTAAAGCCGAAACCAATTCCCTGCGCCCGCTGAGTGACCAGGCGCGTGCAGGAATACAGGCCGAAGTGGATGCCGCCGGGGTGCTGTTTGTGGACACCGTGGCCCGTAATCGCGGGCTGGCGGCTTCCGTGGTCAGGAACACACAGGCGGCGTGCCTGCTGTCGGAGGAAGGGGTGAGGCTCGGTTTTGCTGATGCCGTGCTCTCCCCGGATGACGCATTTTATGAGCTGTTAACAACAACAGGAGTTAGTCATGTTTAAATTTGGACACCTTCTCGGCGGGAAAGCCTCCCGCAGGCTGGAAGAGGATAACCAGGACGATCCGGAGCTGGTGGACGACACCCAGCCTCAGGGGAAGACGCGTGGGCGTCGTGTGGATGATAATCCGGACGATCCGGATAACAACCCTGACGCAGTTGATGATCCTGAAGACCCGGACAATCCGGATAAACAGGGCCGTAAGGCGAAGAAGAGTAAAGCCCGCGCCCGACGCGCGGATGAAAATTCGGACGTGGAGGGTGAAGACGATGACGGCGACGATAATGTCGATGACCCGGCCGACAAAAAGGCGCGTATGGACGAACGTACCCGCTGCGCCCGCATTTTCGGCAGTCCTCACTCCGCCGGAAACACTGCGCTGGCGGCCTCTCTGGCGTTCAATACCGGTATGAGTTCCGCCGCTGCTATTCAGGTGATGGAAAACACCGCCCCACCGGTTTCGGCACCTTCAGGGCCGCGCCGAATCAGTCTCGATGATCGTATGCGGGCGGAAAATCTGCCGAAACTTAGACAGGATACGCGACAGCAGGGCGGCCTTAATGCGCTGGTCAGCCAGTATCAGAATCTCTCCGGGAAAAGGAAATAATCATGGTTGAAATCATTGGCGATAACCCGTGTACACCGGGGATGCAGAGCTATACGTATGTGCCCGACCAGCTGATCGCAGGTAACCTGCAGCTGGTGACGGACACCGTTGATATCGGCGGAGCCAACCCGCTGGTGCGTGGGACCATTCTGGGTCAAATCACCGCGACCGGGGTGTATGTCCTGAGCGTAAAAACCGCCACCGATGGCAGCGAAGTGCCCAGCGCCGTGCTGGTGGATAATGTCACTCCGGGCGGTGCTACCGTTCGCGGAGGCATTTATGAGCTGGGGATCTTTAACCAGAACCGTATCACCTTTGACAGCAGCTGGACGATCCCGGCACTGAAAACGGCCCTGCGTCCGTTCTCTATTTTCCTGCGTGACAGCCTGCAGGCTCCGGCCTCCTGATTTTTAGCTAATCCCTTTTTAGTGTGGCTATGCCGTTCATCCGGCAGGGCTTCGCACATTCTTTTATCGAGGTTTTTAATGGATCATCAATTCAATATTTACGACACCCTGACGCTGGTCGAGGTGGTGCCGAACCTGATGACGTCCCAGAACTTTCTTCTGGATAAGTTCTTCCCGAACGTCATTGAGTCGGATACGGAGTTTGTCGCCATCGATGTGGATGTGGGCCGTCGTCGTATGGCTCCGTTCTGCTCCCCTCTGGTGGCGGGCAAGCTGGTAGAAAGCCGCCGTTACCAGACCAACGTATTTAAACCGCCTTACGTTAAGGACAAGCGCGTCCCTGACCTGCGTAAGCCTATCCGCCGCCAGATTGGTGAGCAGATCGGCGGCAATATTCCGGCGTCAGATAAAGCTGCGTTAAACATGATGTTTGAGATGTCCGATCAGGTCGATGTTCTGAACCGCCGGCAGGAGTGGATGGCCGCCAACGCAATGATGACCGGCACCATTACTGTTGTGGGGGAAGGACTGGACCCTGAGGTCATTGATTTTCAGCGCGATCCGGCACTGACGATCGCACTTTCTGGTGCGGACAAATGGCCGCTGGCCGTTGCGGCCGGCGCAACCAATAACCTGCCCACGCAGGACATTGAGCGCTGGCAGACACTCATTCTGCAAAAAAGCGGAGCGGTGGCCACCGACCTGATTTTCACCAATGCTTCCTGGGCGGCGTTCCGTCTCGATACCACTATCAAAGATAACGCGATTACGTTCCCGGCTCTGAGCCCGTACGGTAACCAGGTGGATGCGGGCGCGCGTGTGGAGCAGGGGGCCGTATATAAAGGGCGCTGGGGACAGTTCGACCTGTGGCTGTACAACGACTGGTTTATAGATCCGGTTGATGATTTAGAAAAACCGATGCTGACAGATGGGGCGGTGATTATGTCCGGTCCAAACCTGATGGGGACGCGTGCTTATGGCGCCATTCTCGATCCCGATTTTGACTATGGCGCCATGGCCTATGCACCGAAGACCTGGACCGAGAAAGACCCGGCGCAACGCTTTCTGCTGATGCAGTCTGCCCCGCTGGTTATTCCCAGCCGTGTCAACGCCGCCCTGTGTGCCACAGTGGTTTAAGGAGACTCCATGACCCGATTAATTGAAATGGTGGTAACCAAAGGCCGCAGCGTAGTTCATGACGGTAAAACATACGGGCAGCACAGCCGTATCAATCTCCCGCCAAATGAAGCCATCCGCCTGGAGGAGATGGGTTTTGTTCTGGATCTGTCAGTCGTGCGCGGCCTGCTTCATGATCCGGATGGTGGTGGTTCTGCCGGCGGCGGTACTGGTGCCACTGGTGACGGTTCTGCCGGCGGCGGTACTGGTGCCGCTGGTGACGGTTCTGCCGGCGACGGTGCTGGTGCAGCGGGTGATGGTTCTGCCGGCGATGATACTGGTGCAGCGGGTGATGGTTCTGCCGGCGACGATACTGGTGCAGCGGGTGATGGTTCTGCCGGCGACGATACTGGTGCAGCGGGTGATGGTTCTGCCGGCGACGGTGCTGGTGCAGCGGGTGACGGTTCTGCCGGCGACGATACTGGTGCAGCGGGTGATGGTTCTGCCGGCGACGATACTGGTGCAGCGGGTGATGGTTCTGCCGGCGACGGTGCTGGTGCAGCGGGTGACGGTTCTGCCGGCGACGATACTGGTGCAGCGGGTGATGGTTCTGCCGGCGACGATACTGGTGCAGCGGGTGATGGTTCTGCCGGCGACGGTGCTGGTGCAGCGGGTGACGGTTCTGCCGGCGACGATACTGGTGCAGCTGGTGCAGGCCAGAAGACCAGCAACGCAGCGGCTAAAAATGCCGCAGGCAAGAACGCGAAGAAATCCGGAGCGTAATCATGGGACCGGTTGACTGGGATAATAAACTGTTGGGTCCCTGTCACGGTGTTTTCGGGGAGCCGGTGGAGTACCGGCCCCGGCACGGGGCGGCGTTTGCCATCACCGGCATCTTTGACCGCGCGTACACCGTGGACGTTGAGCCCATCGACGATAATGGCCCGACCGTGAACACCACGCGGCCGGTGCTGGGGGTTCGGGACAGCGCCTTTGAGTCTCCGCCAGTGCAGGGGGATATGCTCTATATCCCCCGCGTCCGGACGCTGTTTAAGGTGGCGGATGTGCAGCCTGACAGCCATGGCGGAAGCCGTCTTGAACTGAACAAAGTCAGGGAGGTGCCATGAATTCAGCCAGACTCCGGGAGCTGGCCGTTCAGGCTATCAGGGGAAAGACACTCGCAGAGCACCGCGTCTATTCCCCGCGAGACTGGGCTACCCGCAGCCGGGATTACCCGCTCATTCTGGTGCAGACGGTCTATGAGGAGAAGTTTTCCAAAGGCCGTAATTCTCCCCAGTTCGATACCGTCACCACGCTACAGATAGCCGCCAGGCTTGAGGAGCTCGACGGCGAACTGGACGATGATGGGGCCATGAAGGTGCAGCTGAATCTGGAGCGGTTGAAGGAGGAAATCGAACGGGCTGTGATTAACAGCTACGAGATAACCCGCTTCACGCAACAGATTAAGCATGTCCGATCACAGCTTAACCTGAGCCCGGAAGGCGAGGCCCACACCGGGCAGCTCGTCATTCAGATGGATATCGAGTATTTCCAGGGACCTGACGACTTTTACCCCATCGAGGGTGACGAGTTGCAGGAGCTGCATCTGGAAATAGCTATGCCGGACGGCACCGCGCGTCCTGGTCTGGATATCAAATTTCCCCAACAGGCTCCGGATCTCACATCCAACAATACTGATTCTTAATCAGGAGTATCCCATGTTTGTAAAAACTGCGCCGGGGCGGCTGGTTCGCTGCCCGGTGAAGGGCTCCCTTTTGCCTGAAGAAGGGGCAGAAGTGCCCGATGACGCCATTTTCTGGCGAAACCGCCTGCGTGATGGCGATGTGGTGAAGGTGGTCAAAAAAACCAGCGTCGCCCCCCCAAAAAACGCGCCTAAAAATACCGTAAAAGACGATAAGGAGCCTGAGGCATGAGCGCAATTGATTCGAATCTTCGCACGCCGCTGTTCTGGGCGGCGATGGATAACAGCCAGGCGAACACGGCGCAGGCCGTACAGCGCACGCTGCTGATTGGGCAGATGCTGACTGCCGGCACCACGCCGCCAGGTATCGCTGTGCCCTGTGGCTCCTCTCAGATGGCAACTGAACTGGCGGGGGCGGGCTCCATGGTGGCAGAAATGGCCCGCGTCTACATGGATAACGACACCGGCGGGGATGTTTATCTGCTGCCGTTAGAAGATGGTGATGACGATGCGGCGGCCACCGGTAGTGTGGCAATCAGCACCGTCCCCACTGAAAACGGCGTGTTATCGCTGTACATCGGCGGTATTCGTGTTCCGCTGACGGTCGTGACAACAGATACCGTGGCCGTCATTGGTACTGCACTGGCAACGGCCATTAACGCTAATGCCAGCCTTCCGGTTACGGCATCGAGCGCGGAGGCATCCGGGACCGCGACGGTGACGCTGACGGCCAAAAATAAGGGCGATGCCGGCAACAGTATTGATTTGCGGCTGAACTACCAGGGCAGCGCTGGCGGTGAGAAAACGCCGGCGGGCATGACCGTTGATCTGACGGCCATGAGCGGCGGGGCGGGTACACCTGAACTGCTGGATGCGCTGTCGAGTCTGAAGGACAAGCCGTTTGATTTTATTGTGCTGCCCTACACCGACACAACCAGCCTCGACACCCTGAAGCAGTTCATGAATGACAGCACGGGGCGGTGGAGCTATCAGAAGCAGATTTACGGGCACGTGTTTGCTACGGCTACCGGGACCTACGGCCAGCTGACGGCGACGGGGGAGGCGCGGAACAATCAGCATGAATCCCTGATGGGTGTTTATGACTCACCGTCCCCGGCCTGGCTGTGGAGCGCCGCTTATACCGGCGCGGTGGCGAGCAGCCTGCGAACCGATCCGGGTCGTCCGGTTCAGACGTTGCCGGTATACAGCGTTCTTGCCCCGCCGGTTATCTCCCAGTTTGACCAGCCCGAACGTAACAACCTCCTGCACAGTGGGATCGCGAGCTATACGGTGCAGGATGACGGGACGATTCAGGTTGAGAACCTCATCACCACGTATCAGAAAAACGCCTATGGCGCGCCGGATGACAGCTATCTGGAAGTGGAGACCCTGTTCACCCTGATGTTTGTCACGCGTGACCTGAAAACGCTTATCACGTCGAAGTTTGGCCGGATGAAACTGGTGGATGACGGGACCCGTTTCCGCGCCGGCTCACCGATTGTGACGCCCAAAATCATCAAAGGCGAGCTGCTGTCACGTTACACGCAGCTGGAGTTTGATGGCTATGTGCAGGACAGCGACGCCTTTGCGGCGGGACTTCTGGTCACAAAGAGCAGGCAAAACCCGAACCGGGTAGATGTGCTGTGGGATGGCATCCTGGTGAACCAGCTGCGCATCGTGGCGCTTATGAATCAGTTCAGGCTGCAGCCGGCAGCGTAAGGATAAACGATGAGTGACAATTTACTGGCCGGTACGGCCTACGTATCAGTGGACGGCTCGACCATTATGGTCGGTGGTCAGTTCAAGTATGCCACGGGGCGCGTGAAGCGAGAGACGCTGATCGGGATGGACGGGATCCACGGTTACAAAGAGACGTTTGTCGCCCCCTATATTTCCTGCCAGGTACGTGACGCGGGGAATACGGTGCTGTCGGACTACAACGACATGACAAACGTGACGCTGGTAGTGGAGCTTGCCAACGGCAAGACCCTGACCGGGAGCGGGATGTGGACGACGGATCCGCAGGAGGTGGACAGTGAAGAGGCGCTGTTCACCGTGAAGTGGGAAGGCATGACCGGCAGCGTGAAGGAGAGCTGATATGCAGGATATCTACGAATTACCGGAAGAGGAAACGATCCCCCTCAGCCACCCGATTTCTATGGGCAAAGAACACCGTGAATACGATGAGATCACGCTGAGGGAGCCCTCTCTGGATGAGGTGGACAATTTCTACAAGGAAAGAGGAAAGGAAGACAGTTTGCTTTCGGGCATGGGGCTGCTGATTTCGCTGGTGTCCGGTGTGCCGCGCCCTGCTGTGAGAAAACTGAAATTCCGGGACTACAAGCGCTGCGAGGTGTGGTTAACCCGTTTTTTGACGTGGGTGCCGCCGGAGAAGGGCGAGGAGATCGGGGACGCCTCAGAGCCAACCTGACGTTTTACTGGAAGTGGGGGCCGGCCGATGTCGGCCCCCTGACCTTAAGGCAGGCGAAATACTGGGAGCGTCAGGCGCTCCGGATCAACAAAATCAGGAGTGGTGATGGCGGGTAATCGTTTTGACTTTGAGCTGGTCGCTAAGGATGAGGCCAGCGCCACCATTAAAGAGCTGGAAGCGACTGTAGCGAAAATGCTCCCCAACCTTGATAAAGCCGGGAGTAAGGTACAGCTGGGAGGGAAAAAGACCATTGAAGGCCTGGATGACCTTGGGAGCCGGCTGTCGAAAATCAATACCTTCGCGAAAAGCGGTGTGCAGTATTTTGGCGATATGGTGCCACCGCTGAAACTCGCCGGCGAGCTCGCCGGCCGTTATGGCGGTGCTATCGCCAAAATAGGCGTGGGTGGCGCGGTTGCTTACGGCGTGGGTCAGGGGATCGCGTCCCTTGCCGGCAGCATGAAAGATGCCGCTGAAGATGCGTATAACCTGAATGTTCAGGCGATGGACGCGGGAATGAGCATTCATGATCTGACGCAGGTGGCCGGGGGAATGCGTATTCTCGGGGCTGACACCAACAAGGCGCGGGATTCGGTTGAAGCCTTATCCCGGTCATTAACCGATGCCATGAACAATCGCCAGAGCACTCTTACCGGCGTACTGAACCAGATAGGTGTTCCCATCGTGGAACGCGCCGACCATACGGCGGATACGATGAAAACGCTGGAAAATCTGGCGAAGGTATATCCGACGATTGGCGCGCAAAAGCAAAAGACGGTATCCGATGCGCTGGGGCTCACCCCAGAAATGCTGGCACTTTTGCGTGATGGGGCGCATTACAAAGAGCTTCTGGCAAAATCCGATACGCTGGGTCTGACCCTTTCTGATGACACGGTTCAGAAACTGAGTGGGTTGAATGATTCCCTCAATGAGATCAGCGCATCCTGGGAGGGGCTGAAAAACAGAACGAAAAGCAACCTTTTCGGTGGAATGATGAATGACGTCACCGTTGGCAAACATACCGTTCTTAAGTCTGGTGTTAAAGATGGTCTTGACGGTGTGGCCGATCTTTTTACTAACGGCGATTTCACCGGGCTCTCTCACGCCATGGGGTTCATCAGCACCGAGAATGCCACTAAACTCCGGCGTATGCAGGGTGATAAAAAGCTCTATAACAGCCTGTCCCGGCGTGAGCGTGGGGCTGTAGATGCGGGGTTTTATACCGATGCGGTGAAAAAGCGCTATGACAGCGCGTACGGAGCAACCGATCAGGCTGGTCTGCTGCTGCAGGATATGAATGCCGTGACCCACACTGATAAAGCAGGTGTGCCGCCGGCCAATAATTCCATGTTTGACCAGCCACGAAATAATGCGCTGGGACTGCGTAATCATAACCCGGTTAATTTGCGTGCCGCGTCAAATGAAACCGGCAAGGTGTATGCCGGGAAAAGTGGTTCCTTTTCCCGGTTCGGCTCGGATAGGGATGGCCTGGCTGCAGCGGCAAGACAGTTGTTTTTATATGGTGATAACGGTAAGCATACAGTAAATGATGTTATTAAGACCTTTGCGCCATCCAGTGAGAATAATGTCAGTGCGTATGTTTCTGATGTTTCGCGTGATTCCGGTTTAAAACCGGGAGAAAACATTGACCTTCACTCCCCGGATGTACTGAAGAGACTGTTACCCGCGATGATAAAGCATGAGCAGGGGACGCAGCCGTTTAGCCGTTCGGAAATAGATACCGGCATTAATGATGCCATTATGGATCCTCGATGGAGTGGCAAGCGAAACCCGGAATATTTACAGGAGCAACGTAGCCAGGGTGAGCAATCTGGCATCATTACACCAGATCAAACGGCGGAATTGACGAAGGCCCTGAAAGAAATTACTGACCAGGCTGGAAAGGATGGAAAAACACAGATCGAAGTTCTTCTTACCAGCCCTGATGGTGAGAAGAAGCGTGTTGTGGTTCCGTTTGGTGGAAAGGTTACTGCTTCAATGAGTCCTTATTAAATATTGGTTAAGTAACCATGTGGTAATGTTGTATTTACATCATTGATTAAGGTTTTTTATGAAGATATTAATATTTCCACTTATTGCTTTGTCATTTCAGGTGTTGGCTGGGAATAATTACTCGGATTCAATATGTAGGGAGAATGCTCAGAGTATTTATTTCCCTATGGATGCGCCTAACTTCCCCACCAAGCCGCTTGGTGCATGTTTTGCGAACAAAAACATAACTAAAAAGCTATCAGGTCCATGGGATATAACGTCAGCGGTATTTGATGGCATTGGCAATATAAACTACTACACGATTGGGACTGACGGCGATGGTTCACAGTATGATCATACTAAAATCATGGCCGCCTCTGTTAATAAAGACGGTGACATTGTCACTGCTGAAGTTATGGACTCAGGCAAGCCTGACTGGGATGACCCAAAGAAAACCCTGTATAACATGCAGGTGACAGGGTATGACTGGAGGACTGCACGGCTTTATTTTGAAACTGATGCGTGGGCTACATCCGGCGCGGTCCATGTTTTACAAATGGAAGGCAATAGCTCAATACGAATAAAGTATCATAAGTTTATTACTGATGGTTCTGTTTCCGCAGTAACAGATAAAGGTGTTGTGGTCGAAAGAACAGGAGATGATGAAAATAAATCATTCTCACATTCATATCTCTATGACAATTCCGAGAAGAAGGTCTGCATTGTCAATACAAGGGATAAATACTGGTCCGTATATGCGGATTGTATTGATGGTGGTTGAATAAACTATATCTTGTAACTCATTCGGTTTTGTAATGAATTAAATTTATGTATCCAGCCCGCTTAAATGCGGGCTTTTTTGTGGCTGGAGAAAAGATGACTTTAATCCACGATGCCGTTAATTCAGCAAAAGATTCGCTGTTTGGTCCCTCCGGGGACAGCTGGAAATGGCAGGAACACCTTCATAAGGCCACCTTTCGCGACGTACCGTTTGCGGTCGAGGGCGGAGAGGGGAGCTTTGGCCGTCGCCAGGCTGTACATGAATACCCGTATCGCGATCAGGCCTGGGTGGAAGATTTAGGCCGCAGTACGCGGCGGATCACCCTGAACGGGTTTCTGGTGCAGAGCAGCCGGCTTTACACCGCACCGGACGTCATGACGCAGCGGGATTCCCTGATTGCTGCCTGTGAAACGGGGAGTGCCGGCACGCTCGTTCATCCTACGCTGGGAGAGCTGACCGTCAGCGTGCCTGACGGGGGGCTCAAAATCACGGAAAGTCTCGCGGGAGGGACGTTCTCTTTCACGCTGACGGTCATTGAATCTGGCCTGCGTGTGTTTGCCATTACCAGCTCCACAGATGCGGCCTCGACCGTTCAAACCTCCTGGCTGTCTGTGGCCGCCGAGGCGGCCAGCACCTTCATTGGTGAGATCCACGGTACGCTCAATTATTTCAATGGGACGTTAAAAACCCTGCAGAACACGGCCGATTTCTGGATCCGCAGCGTGACCAGCACCATGCAGTCAGCCAGCAATCTGGGTAACTCGCTGCATAACGTGTTCAGCCCTGACCGCTACGGTCGCTATAACCATGGCTCATTCAGCGCGTCGTCGCCGTCTGCTGAAGTACAAAAATCCATGGCGTCCACTGTGCAGCACACGATGGCCGTTCAGCGAAGTCTGTCAGCGCTGTCAGAGGATTACACGCCTGAATCCTATGCCCATGATGTTCTGAACGTGGTCAACGGCCTGCAACTGGTTATCCCGTCGCCGGCGGATCGCGTTCAGGCCCTGCAGATACTGTCCGGGTTTACCGATCCACAGTGGCATCCCCCGGGCGGCGAAACGCAGGTTTCCGACATTACTGTTCGCTACATGACTATCCTGACGGCCGGTGCAATGGCGGCCGCTGCCGCCCTGGTTCCGCTGCGCAGTTATGACGATGCGATGACCCTGCTGATGAACGTCAGCGATACCCTCGATAACGCCATGCTGGCGGCCGGTGACAGCGGCGAAGACAGCCTTTATGAGGCGCTGATGATACTGCGCACGAACACGATTTCCTTGCTGCAGACGCGCGGGGCAAACCTGGCTCCGGTGGTGGTGCAGCATTTTAATGCCACGTTACCCGCTTTGTACCTTGCCAACAGGCTCTACCAGGATGCAGGGCGTACTGATGAGCTTACCGACAGGGCCCGCCCTGTCCATCCGGCATTTATGCCACGAACCCTGAAGGTGTTAAGCGAATGAGTGACGAACTGACTCTGGAAGTCGGGGGCCGGTTGATTTCAGGCTGGGACCAAATCCGCGTGACGCGCAGTATCCAGCGCCTGCCCTCAGACTTTTCCCTGTCCCTGATGGATTACTACCCCGGCTCGGATGATAAGCAGCTGGTGGCCCCTGGCGATCCGTGCGTGGTTCGCCTGGGGGATGACAGCGTGGTGACGGGATATATCGATCGCTGGGACGCCACCATTGGCCCCTCCCGGCACGAGGTACACGCCTGCGGTCGGGGTAAGTGTCAGGACCTGGTGGACTGTTCCGCGATTTGGCCTAACAACGTGATTGAGCAGGCCACCCCGTTACAGATCGCGCAAAAGCTGGCGACCCCTTACGGGATTAGCGTTGGAACCGACATTACCGACCTGCAGAACGTGCCCCAGTTCTCGCTTAACTGGGGGGAGTCGTCGCAGGAGGTTATAGACAGAATGATGCGCTGGGCGGCGCTGCTGTATTACGACCTGCCGGATGGCAGTCTGTGGCTGACGCGGGTGGGGACCCGGAAAGCGGCCAGTGGTGTGGCGGTGGGAACGAATATTCAGGAAGCCTGGTACAGCAGTTCCTGCGATGAGCGTTACTCGGAATATACCGGGATCTCTATGCCCACGACGGCGGTGACAGAAATCTCCGCCGGCGATGCTTATGCCTCCGTCACGTTGTCCACGGCCAGCGATCCGGAGATGGCCGCGATGCGTTACCGGAATCTGGCCGTGCTGATTGAAAGTACGCTCAACACCTACGGGGCCGCACAGCAGTACATCGACTGGGAGATGAACCGGCGCTTTGGTCGTTCCCGCGTACTGCATGTCACTGTGGACAGCTGGCGGGATACCGCCGGGACACTCTGGGAGCCTAATACCTTAATTCCGATCACGGCTCCGCAGCTGAATCTTAACAATGAAGCCTGGCTGCTGGGGGAGGTGACCTTTCAGAAAGACAATCGCGGCACGACCGCTGAAATGATGCTGATGCCGGCGCAGGCCTTCACGGTTGAGCCTTACCAGTTCTACAGCAACATTATGGAGCTGAATTATTCATGAGAGACCCGCTACTGCAAATGATCATGAGGAAGCTGGGCGAGCTGGAGGGGAAGGTCCGGGTACTGTACCGAAAATCGATGATGGCTTTCACCACGGGGAAAGTGACTGCCATGAAAGACGCGGGTGGCGTGCAGGTCCTGCAGTATCAACATCCTGTCGAAGTGAGGGGTAGCACGCCGCGCATGGCTGAGTTTGGTTTTTCCTCCGGACTGCCGGCCGGGACGGATGTACTGATTGCCTGCATTGGCGGAGATCGGTCCTCCGGTATTGTCATTGCAACGAATAACTCAGCCTACCGGCACAGTGGCCTGAACCCTGGTGAAACGGTGATTTATAACCAGTGGGGGCAGTTCGTGAAACTCACCCAAAACGGTATCGAGGTGCAGGCGAACGGCCAGGCGGTTGATGTTAAACAGGCCACGCTGGTCACTATCGAGGCGGCACAAGGGGTCATGATGAAAACGCCGCTGCTGCAGTGTACCGGTGACATTCAGGACAATTGCGAGGGCAACACCACCACCCTGAAATCCCTCCGGGAAGCCTATATCAAGCACGATCATGACGTCGAAGGTGTTGAGTCCGGTAATTCCACCAAAACCACTGAGCCGACAAAGGAGAAGCCATGAGTGATATTCGCACCCTGTGGCCGGCACCCGATGGCAGCAGTGCCGACTGGGTTGTGGTGTCCGGTGACCTGCAGCAGGGGAATGATCTGGAGACAGCCATTTACATCAGCCTGTTTACCGACCGGCTGGCGCGCGATGACGATCAGATTGATGGGACCGACCGGCGTGGCTGGTGGGCGGATACCGGAGAGACTTATCTGATTGGTTCGCGCCTGTGGCTGCTGCGCCGGCAGAAACTGACGTCAGCCATTGCCGGTAAAGCGGTGGACTTTTGCCGTGAGGCGCTGCAGTGGCTGCTCGATGACAGCATTGTCAGCAGCATTACGGTTCAGACCCGCATCATTCATCCCCGCACACTTCTGGTTGGGATCACCTATCAGGAGCCGGGTAAATCCGCGCAGAGCGTGAAATATTCATGGGTATGGGAGAACTGATATGCCCTTTGCAAGACCGACGCTGAGCGAACTCCGGACACGTAATGTGGCGTTTATGGAGTCAGAACTCAGGGGAAGCGGGGTGGGGTCCCTGCTGCGTTTTTCAAACCTCCGCATTCTGGCAAATGCTGATGCCGGCATGTCTCATCTTCACTATGGCTATCTCGATTATATTGCCCTGCAGGCGACGCCTTTCACTGCAACCGATGAATGGCTGGCGGGCTGGGCGGCGCTCAAGGAGGTCTTCCGTAAGCCCGCCACGGCGGCGACGTGTTCAGCAATGGCCTTTGCGGGGACGGCCGGCAGAACGATTACCGGCGGGAGCGCGTTAAGGCGCAGCGACGGTTATGGATACACCCTGGATGCTGATGTGACACTGGACGCTGACGGGACGGGAACGGGCACCATTACGGCCATTCTTCCGGATCCGGCGACCGACATCACGGGGGGCGGTGATGCCGGTAACGCGCCGGCGGGAACGATACTCTCTCTCGATGTGGCCGTAGCCGGTGTGGAGTCTACGGTTACTGCTCTTGACCCCATTCTGGGCGGGGCAGACATCGAGAATGAGGAGGCGTTCAGAGCCCGTATGCTGCTTGCCTGGCAGGATACAGCACAGGGCGGCAACGATACCGATTATGAGCGCTGGGCACTTGAGGTGCCGGGTATCACGCGTGCATGGGTGGTGCGGCGCATGATGGGCTTTGGCACGGTCGGGATTTACGTGATGTGTGATGGTGTCAGCGGTCATCCTGACGGTTTCCCGGTCGGGACGAACGGGGTATCACGCTATGAGCCGGAAAGTGCGCAGGTGGCGACCGGCGATCAGGGGCGTGTGGCGGATGCGCTGTATCCGCTGCACAACGTTACCGCTGAGGTCTGGGTGTGTTCGCCGTCGCGGCTGCCGGTGGATTTTGTGATAAGCGGGATCAAAACGGCCAGCAATGAAACCAAAAGTGCGGTCAGGGCGGCCATCGATCAGGTCTTCTTTAATGAAGGTCATCCGGGGGTAAAACCCGCCGTTGATACGCCGCCGGTCATTATCGACCTGTCCGATATTGAGCTGGCGATCGCCAGTGTGCCAGGCACAAAGGGTTTTCTGCTCACGTCGCCGGTGGATAATATTTTTCCGGGGCTGGGAGAGCTGGCCGTCACCGGGGAGATTGAGTATCTATGAACCCGAGCCGCTTTCTCACTGATGATTACACGCAGGCCCTGCAGGGGCTGATGCCCTCCGGGCAGGCGTGGGCGAAAAGCCAGAATGCGGTACAGTCAGCCGTTCTTCGCGCGCTGGCCCGTAGCTACCGGCAGAGTGATGCCGATGCGCTGGCGCTGCTCAGGGGGGCGTTCCCGGGAACGGTCGATGCTTTCCTTCCGGAGTGGGAGGCAACGCTGAATCTGCCGGATCCGTGTGTCTACAACGAGGATCAGACAACGGAGGCGCGGCAGCGTGCCGTGGTCGCCAAACTGACCTCCACGGGGGCGCTTTCTCGTCGGTACTACACGGACGTGGCCCGCGCGCTGGGATTTATCGTATCAATCACCGAATACCGGCCCTTCCGGGCAGGCATGTCCGGCGCGGGCCAGCCGCTTAATCATGGTGACTGGCGCTTTACCTGGTGCGTCACCGTGATTTCGCCACCGGTGAATCCGGAAAATTATGACGCCTACCAGCAGATGGTCTGCACCCTGACCCGTGAATCGCCTTCTGAAACTCTGCTGATTTTCAGTCACTGACCCGTAAACCTTTGTTAATCGCCGTCACCGGCGAGGGATTTTTGCATGCAAAAAATAGGAAGCAGTACCACAACAGCTGATGAGAACGATGAATTTACGGACGGCGACCCACAAACACAGGTCCCGTGTACATGGGTGATGGCCGCCTGGCTGAATACCCTGCAGCGTGAGCTGGTTCACCTGTGCGAAGAGGCCGGAATTACGATTGACCCGGAGGATGACACACAGGTTTATCAGGCCATCGCGCAGCTGCTGAACACCAGTACGGAAGGGATGGTGAAAACTGTCAACGAACACGCCCCGGATGAGCACGGCGATGTGAAGCTTGGCAGTGCTGCTGATGCCAACGTACAGACCTCAAAAGATGATGTCACCACCGGGCGCGTGCTGGTTAATGGCGGTGCGTTGGCCTTACGTACTGTTCTGGCGGGGGCTGGAAAATCTATTACAGATTTTGACGGCTTACCCGCGAACTCAGTCAGCTTTGGATACAGTGACGCCACGCACTCGCCGGGGTTTACAGGCTCTGTTATTGATTTTTCAGGTTCCAGCGGCAGATACAATGCCCAGATTGCCACTCAGTACAACGGTAATGGAAACCGCATCGCATTTCGTACCCACAACGGTGATTCAGCAGGGGTGTGGAATAACTGGTTCGAGTTTTACCATACGGGCAATAAACCTACTGCTGCTGATACGGGAGCCATGCCGTACTTCGGTACGGCGCTGGGCGTGGACCTCAATACGCTGGGGGCCTATAGCGCGGCCGGCGTTCACTATCAGACGCAAAATGCAGGCGCAACGACAGCAAACCACTACCCGGTTGCAGAAGCCGGGGCGTTACTGGTGCTTCCAAGCGCCTATGGATGCCAGCAGGAATACACCACGTTTGGTACGGGGCGGAAATTTTTACGCGGATTAAGCGGAGCATGGAATGGCACCAACGGCCCATGGGGAAACTGGAACGAGCTGTACGGCCCAACGAATCCCAATGAAATAGTCAGCCCATCAGCAAACAGCTTCCGAATCGCTTACAACGGCTACGGCACGTTCTGGCGCAATGACGGCATGAACTTCTATCTGATGCTGACCAATAACGGCGACCCTCACGGGAATTACAACGCCCTGCGTCCGTTCCGTGTGAGTGTCGCAACCGGCGAAGCCATCATGCATAAGCTGAACCTGGAAGACTTCGGCTATTTTGATGCCCGCTATCAGGGAAAAAGCCAAGTCAGTCTGGCAAAAAATGGCTGGCGTAAGGATGCTGACGGTACGATTTTCCAGTGGGGATTTATTACCCGTACCGCGAATACAACGCCAGTAACGTTCCCATTGGCTTTTCCAAATGAGTGTTTCAACGTCCAGTTGACCCTGGACTGGAACGGCAGCTTCCACGATCAGGACGTTTACGTTCAGAACCCCTCTAAAACGGGATTTAACTACATCGCCGGTGATGGTGAGGTGCGGGCATACTTTGAGGCAATAGGTCATTAATGATGTATTACAGCGCGGCAATGAACGGGTTTTATTCCCCTGAACTTAAAGACGATTATGAGGCGGCAGGAACATGGCCAGATGATGCCACTGAAATCAGCAATGAGGAATATGAAGCGCTTTTGAACGGACAGGGTAGTGGGCAAATCATTATTCCTGACGCTAACGGTAAACCGGAACTGGTAACACCAGCGATCGATCACGTATCGGAGACAGGGTCACGGAAACGTTTGTTGCTCAAAGAGGCCGCAGAAATCATTTTCCCTCTGGCAATGGCAGTCAAGCATGGCATGGCGACAGAAGACGAAACCGCCAGTCTCGAAGCATGGGAAAAATACAGCGTGCTGGTGAACAGGGTAAACCCCGGAGAGGACTGGCCGCTGAAGCCTGAGTAACTGGTGACAGCGCTAATCTTCAGTTGAGCCGGTGCAAAGGGGGTCACTGAAGAAAAGCGCCATCATTGGCGGTGGCGTTAACCTGACAGATGTGGTGAAAGGAATAATCAGACGCGGAAAACGCCACCATAGAGGGTGGCGGTGCAGTTTTTTTGGGTAACCCAACAACGTGAGATGGAGGTTAAAACTGCACCACCATTGAAGTCAACACAGCACCGCATCCGTGCGGAATCCTACTAGCTGTGTTTTGTCTGTTAGCTGGTGGAAGTCAGACAGCAATGATACTCGGAACGGTTTGGTTAACTGTCAATAACATCTGAGCAGGAAACAGGCGAAAGCCTGGATTATGCGATCGAAAAATGAATGCCAGCCCTGAGCTGGTTTTTTTGCGTCCTGACTAAAAACGTGAGGTTGATAATGGCAAAAACGATCCCGGTAATTCCGTGGGTGGGTGGTAAACGAAAACTGGCAAAAGTTATTCTGCCGCTTTTCCCTGAACATACCTGCTACGTGGAGCCGTTCTGCGGCGGTGCGGCGTTATTCTTCATGAAGCAGCCGTCAGAGGTGGAGGTGTTAAACGATATAAACAGCGATATCGTGAACCTGTACCGGGTTGTGCAAAATCACCTTGAGGAATTTATCAGGCAGTTCAAGTGGGCATTAACGAGCCGAGAAATTTTTGCCTGGGCAAAAGTTACCCCTCCGGAAACGTTGACCGATATTCAGCGTGCCGCCCGTTTTTATTACCTTCAGAAACTGTGCTTTGGCGCAAAATCCGAAGGTCGAACGTTTGGGACCAGTGCCACCAGTCCTTCATGTCTGAACCTCATGCGACTGGAAGAGACGTTGTCAGATGCGTGGGTGCGCCTGCAGCGGGTGACGGTGGAACATCTGGACTGGCAGGAATGCATCCGGCGTTACGATCGGCCCGGTACGCTTTTTTATCTGGATCCGCCGTACTGGAAAACGCAGGGCTACGGCGTGCCGTTCGGCATCGAGCAGTATCAGGCGATGGCAGGTTTAGCGCGTGATATACAGGGGAAGATGATAATTTCTGTCAACGATCACCCCGACATGCGAGAGGTGTTTGCCGGGCTGGATATTCACACAACCAGCACGATTTACACTGTAGGGGGAAACAACGGCCACAAGGCAGGGGAGCTGATAATCTGCAATTTTGAGGCCGGTCATCAATAACCGGCTACCCGTCAGCTTAGAGGGCCTCGATGCCGGAAGCGGTGAGCATGTAGTGGCCCCAGTGCGTTTTTTTAATGTAACCCGCCAGTTCCATCTGGGTGACGATAAACTCGGTGTTGTCCATTTCCATTCCCGCATACTCGGCCAGCTCACGCAGTGGCCAGGTACTGCGGATACCGGCGTTTACCATTGAGTCTCTGATGCAGCGCGCGGTGTCGGTCATAGGGCGAGTTTTGGCGATCTGAATAGTCATGCTGTGCTTTCCGAAATGATGTTCTGTTGCTGCAGACACTAACTCTGGTCGCGGCAGCCATCCAGTCCAAAAATGAAGTATGAAAGCGATAAGTGTTACTGAGTGCGATGGTGATAGTAGAAAAGGAGTGTTTTCGTATGATTTGTGATGTTCGGGAATCATAACTTGATACTATAAATCACGTCCGAATATAGTCCGAGCATGTCCGAAATTATGGGTAACTATATGATTTTTAGTGCCTGAAAACGCATCATTCATGGTGTAATTATTAACCTGATTGATGCGTATCTTTTTGAATTTATTGTGAAAAAATAAAACCATGCAAAAACAGGAATCGTATTCGGTCTCTTTTTATCTGCATGAAAGTAAAAGTCTTTTCCTGCTCTCACTCATGACAGATGAGGAACGTCCTGCGCCTCTGATTTAACCATACCACAATCAGACGGGCGAAAGTCCAGCGCTTTTTGGCGGTTTTGTTAAATTTTTGTGCGAAGGCGAACGCCACCACACAGATTAAAAGCGAGCGTTAATCGCATCGGCAATTTCATCCAGCAGGCCAAAACGGCGGCGATATTCTGCGCGTTTTTTGCTGGCAATCTCTTCCAGTGATTTACGCTCCATTTGCAGCGGCAACTGCCAGCGGAAACTGGAGACTTTCTGCCCGTCGATGGAGGCCCAGAATTCGTCGTAGCTGGCGTGGAAATGGCGGCCTTTGCTCAGGCGATAGCGCAGGGCGCGGAAGACGTGCCCTTCGTCGCTGACGCCGTAAATGGATTTTATATCGCTATGAGCGGCGAGGTTAAAAATGACCTCCATCAGCACCCGTTTCGGGAACAGGCCGTGGCAGGCGCGGGTCGCTTTCTTGATCGTTTCACGCGTCACGCCGCGACGCGGGCCTTGCAGTCCGCCAATGACCAGCGCCGAATGCTCGCCCTCAGGAACCACGCTGAAGGTGAGACTTGCCAGCAGGGTGTCCTCTTCATCACGCAGCCACAGGGTGCTCTCACCTTCGCGCTCCGCTTTGCTGGCGGACGAGGCATAAACGCTGTAGCGCGCGTCATCTTTGGCCTGGAAGTGAACCACCGGCTGAGCCACCGGATGAGTGAAGGCATTCGCCAGACGGGTATCCGGCAGGGCATCGATCCATTCATAGTGGCGAACGATCGCCTCGGCACGCTGATTCGTATTTATCCCGCGCGTCAGGTACTGACGATGGGTTTTGCTCGGCAGGGTGACCTGCGCTGCCAGCAAACGGTCAAAATCGGCGCGATGAGCAAGCGCACTTAGCATGCGGTTTGTCGAAGACCAGAACAGCAGTGAGCGCAGAAAGAACTTAATCCGATAATCGCGCTTTCTCCAGATTGGGCCTGGGATAAGCTGACCCGTTGTCAGAGAGGAAATAATATTGGCAGGCTGTGCCTCTGGCACATCATTTTGCAGGCTGGTGTTCGACACGATGGTGACCTCTTTAGAATTCTGGTTCTATTCTAAGGGTCAGGATGTAACGATTTAAGAGCTGCTAAACCTTTATTTCGGTTTCGTTTAATTTCGATTGAAGTTAGCTGTGTCATGACGCCAGATCCTGAAAATCGGGTATTCGCTATACTTCTTTATGGAGGGGCTATGTACCAAATACTTGATGGTCAACAGTGGCGTCATATCTGGGTCGTGAGCGACATTCATGGTTGCTACCACCCGCTTATGGATGAATTAAAACAGCGCCATTTTAATCCCTATGAGGATTTACTTATTTCGGTGGGCGACCTGATCGACCGCGGGCCGGAGAGCGTTAAATCTCTGCAACTTATACGCGAAAAATGGTTTCGCGCGGTGCGCGGGAATCATGAGCAAATGGCGATTGACGCGCTCAGTAATAACGATTTTGCTCTCTGGACCCTCAATGGAGGTATATGGTTTTCCCGTCTGACGAACCCGCAAAAATTAGACGCCATTGCATTGCTCGACGCGTGCCGGCAATTACCGCTAATTATTGAAATAATCTGCACTCGTGGGATAAATGTGGTGGCTCATGCCGATTACCCAGCGGACACTTATCTGCGCGATAAGCCCGTCAGTCAGCACCGTGTGCTGTGGGATCGCTCGCGGTTAACGGGCCTGATGGCGGGCAAAGGTGAAGGGATTAGCGGCGCGGATCATTTCTGGTTTGGACACACGCCGCTTGCGAAGCGCTGTGATTTCGACAATCTGCACTATATCGACACCGGCGCCGTGTTTGGCGGCACGCTGACGCTCGCCCAGCTCCAGTAGCTAAAAGTCACTGTACTCCTGAGCCGGTGTCCAGAAGCTATCGATAAACTCCTCGACAGGGTAACAACCGCCGTGACGAATTCGCTGCTCTTTTTTCGAGGCAACACACTGCATCTCGGTGTTGTAGACATCAATCACGATGTCGTCGCAGCCGCCGTCCAGGTAACAAACAAACAGTACCAGTGCGAACATCTCATCCTCTGAATCTGGCTTCCGAATGGTTAGTGTAGGGGAGGATTTGTCGCAGGGGAAATCGAGGGGCATAAATAACCCGCCTTCGGGCGGGTTCTATTGGCATCAGGCAAGGCGCATGACCCAGGCATCGGACTGCTGATCGTAATGTTCACGGTATAGCACTGAATGTTCGCCATCCAGGATAGCCGGAATGCTGGTGTCAGCGTCCCAGGCATCAAGCTGCATACATAAATCGGGATCGGATTTACAGGGAATGGTTAACGTTCGATCGCCCTGATTATCGCCGCGCAATTCTGCATCGTCGATCTCAAAAGCGCCAATACGCACGCTGGTTTTCGTCATAATGCTCTCCGCAGGTTTGCTGAAAATCTGGTACGACCAGTGTTGTCGCCCATTTTTCAGCGTAGTGCAGGAGAGCAAAAGTGCCAGTGAAAATGTGCTGTTTTTTAATCGCTGAGATCGTTACCGGTAAACAGGCGACCATCGCGAACCAGTTCACGCGGGTAGCTGTTCTTCAGGCGTGAGCCGACTTTTTTCGCCAGACCCAGCGGAAAGCCCTGATAAGTGACGATCATTTCGTCAGCCAGTGGCGTCTTTTCCGGGTAGACGTCGCGGCCGCGATACCACTCTTCAGCCTCTTTGTGGGTCAGTGCAAATGTATTGTCGCTACCGGCGAGGGCGATAACGGCCTCATGCTGCCAGCGATAGCCTTTGTTATGCACTTCGGCCAGACGCATGCCGATACGGGAGAAGCGCACTTTACCAATCAGCGGTTCGATCTCGACCGGGAAGAGCCAGATCTCTTTGTCCCGCTGCCACAGGCGAAGGTTTTCATCCCAGTGAAGGCCGACTTTTTGTGCCGCTTCGGTAATCTGCGCGGTTTCACGGCCCTTCAGCGGGGCGAACGGGAAATTGCCAACTTTAAATTTAGGTGCCGGTAAGGCGTCGATCGCCGCTGTTTTACGCAGTCGCGCGACGAAGAACCCTTCGCAGTCGAAAATCTGCGGGAACACGTGCAGGAAACCTTCGGGAGTCAGCGCCGCTTTGGCACCCTCGAAAAGCGCATCCAGTGGCAGGAATTCGACGGCCTGCGGATACTGCTCTTTTAGCCACAGACATACGGATTCGTTTTCATCGCGGTTGAGGGTGCAGGTGGAGTAAATCAGCGTTCCACCCGGGCGCAGAGCGTGAAAGGCGCTGTCAATCAGCTCGCGCTGGGTGGCGGCGATCTCGAGATTGCTTGCTACAGACCAGTTTTTAAGCGCATCGGGATCTTTACGCACCACGCCTTCGCCCGAGCACGGGGCGTCCAGCAGGATGGCATCGAAAGATTCTGGCACGGCGGCACCAAAGACGCGGCCATCGAAGTGGGTCAAGGCGACGTTGCTGATCCCACAGCGGCTGATATTCGCATGCAGAACTTTAACCCTGCTCGCCGAAAACTCATTGGCGAGAATTGCGCCCTGATTGCCCATGCGGGCGGCGATCTGTGTGGTTTTAGACCCTGGTGCGGCGGCCACGTCCATCACGCGCAGCGGCTGATTTTCGTCGGCAAACAGCGCGGCAACGGGCAGCATGGAGCTGGCTTCCTGAATATAAAACAGCCCGCTTAGATGTTCGGCGGTGCTTCCCAGCGGCAGGGCATCTTCGTCATCACGCTCAATCCAGAATCCCTCCGCACACCAGGGCACCGGCGTCAGTTGCCAGCGGTAGGGCGAAACCAGCGCCAGGAAATCGGCCACGCTGATTTTAAGCGTATTGACGCGGATGCTGCGACGCAGCGGACGCTGGCAGGCGGCGATAAAATCATCCATTGAGAGATGAGCGGGAAGTGCCTCGCGCATTTGCGCCAGGAATTCGTCAGGAAGAAAAGCAGAATGTTGAGCCACGGGCGTACCACAGGGAGTAGATAAGGCGCGCAGTGTATCATAAAGGCTCCGGTGCGTTGACACCGGAGCTGATGATTAACGTGGCAGTGCGGTGCCCCATTCACGCCACTCTTTCGGTTCGCTTTCGAGCAACAGGAAGTGTTTGCCCGGCTGCGCTTTCGGAGCGAGCGGTGTGCCTGGTGGAGTCGCAAAGGCGATCCCGCCGCGAATGAACTGATTAAAGGTCCCGGTTTTCACCACGCCGCCGGTCAAACCGAAATCGAGGGAATATCCCGATGCCAGCCAGAAGACGGAGTTGTTGCGCACCAGATGCTGGTAGCGCTCGCTGATGCGCAGACCCACCATCACACGATCTGACAGGGTTCCCAGCGTCAGGCCGGTGACGGTACCCACTTCAATTCCACGGAACAGCACCGGCGTGCCGATACTCATTGAGCCAGCTTCCGGGACTTCGACCACAATGCTCAGCCCATCCAGATAGCGCGAGTCAGTGATGGTCGCTTCCTGCAGCTCAAAGTCGCGGCGCACGTTTCCGTTACCCGGCTCGACGTTAATGTACGGCTGGAGAATGGTATCGAGATGCTCAACGCCGGCGGCAGAGATCTGCGGTGTCACCACCGAGAAACGCGTGCCGTTGCGGGCAAAGTTTTGCATGTACTCCGGATACAGCACCGCAGTGGCCTGCACTTCGTTACGCGCGGTAATCAGGGTCAGCTTCTGGAGCTGCCCGATATCAATGCCCAGATAGCGAATCGGCATCCCTTCAGAGAGTTTGCCCGCATCAAAGGCGTGGAGCGTAATCTGGCCGCCCACTGCGCGCGCCGCCGTTTCTGATGGGTAGAGAATGCGTTTATCGCCTTTACGCTGATTGGCCCCTGCGCCGCTTAAATTATCAAAGCTAATGGCACCCCGCAGCGCGCGGGAGAGGGGAGAGGCCTGCACAGTCAGGCCGCTGCCGTTAAGCTGCACTTTCGCACCGCCTTCGGCCCAGAAGACGCTGTTGGCGGTCAGCAGATTGCGGTACTCCGGTTTAATATGCAGTTCGATATCAAACGCGTCGGCGCGTGGGCGCACGGTGATCACTTCGCCCACCTCAAACTTGCGGTACAGCACCACGGACCCGGCCTGCACGTCCGGCAGCGTGTCGGCGCGTAGGGTGAGGGTGGTGGTCGGCATATCGCTCAGGCTGTTTTCAATCGCTTTGTCCAGATTGGCGTACAGCGGATAGCTGTCGCGCATCTCACCTTTCTGCCCTGGCAGAATACGAACGCCGCCGTTGATCCATTCGCTGGCACTGGCCCCGAGGAACTCGACGCCGTCCAGCCCGACTTTAACGTCTACCCGGCTGTTAACCACAAATTTGCTGTCGCCGTGTACTAGATCCCGGTATTGCGGATCGATGGCGACGGAGAAGGTGACCCCTTTTTCCGTCAACTTGCGTTCCAGAACCTGGCCGACCTGGACGCCGTGCAGAATCAGCGGCTGACCGGCTTCGATACCGTAGCTTTCAGGTGCCGTCAGGGTCAGTGTCATTACGCCGGGTTTTTGCAGTAAGGCTTTATCGGCGGGGGCGATAACGAAATTGTTGTTAGGCTGGCCTTCCCCTGGGATCAACTCGAAGGTGCTGCCCGTCAGCAGGCTGCTGATGCTGGCGTCACTCAACGAGATTTTCGGGTTCCGCAGCTCGATGCGCGTTTTTTCACGCAGAAGGTCGACCACGCTCGGGTCCACCGTCATTTCGCCGGTCACTGAGCCGCCAGGGTTCAGCGTCAGTTTGGTGAGCTGGCCCACCTGCAATCCCTGATACATTAACGGCGTTGAACCGGCGTTCAGCCCTTTGGCATCTGAGAGGGCCAGTTTGACAATGACGCCGCGCTGGCTGTGGGCCAGATCGGCGTACAGCCCGAAGTTATCATCGGCAGTGGCTGCATCAGAATTCTCCGGTGAGTCGAAGGCGATAGCCCCATTAACCAGCGCCGCCAGGCTTTCGAGCTTCACTTTCGCGCCGCTGAAACTGACGTCGGCATCCACGCCTGACACATTCCAGAAGCGGCTGCCTTTTTTCACCAGGCCGGTGAAGCGCCGCTCGATCAGGACGTCGATAGTCACGCCCTGTTTGTTGGGGTTAATGGCGTAGTCATACACGCGCCCAACCGGAATTTTACGGAAGTAGACGATCGATCCGCTGTTGAGCGAGCCTAAATCCGGCGAATGCAGGTGGATCATCAGATCGCCATTGTTCAGCCGGTATTTTGGCTGGGTGTCCAGCGCGGTGAAATGGTCCTGCGGCTCACCTTTACCGGGCATCATGCCGATATAGTTCCCGCCGACCAGCGCGTCCAGCCCGGAAACGCCCGCCAGAGAGGCTTTAGGTGTCACCAGCCAGAACTGCGTATCACTGCGCAGGGAGTCTTGCATATCGGCTTTAATACTGGCGCGAACCTGAATTTTGTTCAGATCTTTACCGAGCCGGATATCCTCGACGGTTCCCACTTCGACGCCCTGGAAGCGCACAGGGGTACGCCCTGCGACGATGCCGTCTGCCGTCTGGAAGTCAATGGTGATGGTATTGCCGCGATCCTGATAGCTCGTCCATATCAGCCAGCCCGCAATCATCAATGCGATGACGGGCAGCAACCAGAATGGCGAAATGCGGCGTTTTGTTTTAATTCTCGCTTCAGTCGTCGAAGCGGGCGTTTCCTGACTCATGTGCATCCCAAAGTAAGCGGCTATCCAGCCATTCCACTGCAAGAATAGTCAATATCACCGCAGAGCCGAAATAAAAAGCCGCGGGTCCCATGGTAAAAGCGAGTAACTGATCGCGATTGATCAGCGACATCATCAACGAAATAACAAACAGATCGAGCATCGACCAGCGGCCAATCCAGGTCACAAACCGCAGTAACAGGATCCGCGTGCGTAACCCTTGTTCACACTTAAACTGAATGCTGATGAGCAAGGTGAACATAACCAGAACTTTGGTAAAGGGCACAAGGATACTGGCAATAAAGACCACTCCCGCCACGGCAAAGTTACTGCTCGCCAGTGACACAATCCCCGACATGATAGTGTCTTCCTGCCGCGCACCGTTAACGTAAATGATCGAAATCGGTAACAGGTTAGCGGGAAGCAACAGCACGATGGAGGCAATCAGTGCGGCCCAGCATTTTTGCAGGCTCTGCTTACGGCGAAGACGTAACGGAATGTGACAGCGCGGGCAGCGCCCCCGTGCGTCGGGCAGGCCGGTAAAATGGCAGCCGAGGCAGACGCGCAGACTGGGATCAGGCCGCGTCGCCGGGCGCTGAGGATAAAAGCGTTCCCAGAGTTGTTCCACATTCAGATGGATCAGCGTCATGATGCTCAGTAATACCAGCGCGACAAAGGCAAACAGGCCGATGCCGGGCTGTAAAAAAGCGTAGTCCTGTACCTTAATCGACGCCACGCCGATGCCGACCAGATAGATATCCAGCATCACCCACTCTTTGAGCTTCTCGAGCATCAGCAGCACCGGGCGGAGATTCATGCCCAGAATATTGCCAAACCAGAGATAGGCAATGGCAGCCACCAGCACTAACGGCGCGCCGACGGTGCAAAACAGCACCATTGCGCCGGTCAGAGGATCGCCCTGCTGGGTCATTTGCCAGATCCCCATCAGCAGGTTGGCGTCGATACGCACACCAAGCAGGTACAATTTGAGCAGCGGTTCGCCCCATGCGAAGGGCATCAGCAGGAGCATGGTGACGGCCATCGCCGCCAGACGGGTGAGAGACCAGTCGCGTCCATCGCGAATTTTAGCGTCGCAGCGCGGGCAATACGCACTCTGATGCGATTTCATCTTCGGCAACATAAAAAGCGTATCGCACTGCGGACAACGCTGATAATGTTCACGAGGCAGCGCATCGCTGACCGAGTGGACAGTGATCTTTTTTGCCGGCGTAATTCTTGGAGTATTGAGTGCCATCAGTCGCGCATTAAAGGATTAATTAACGTTATATTAACTCATCTTGGGATTCATCTTGAGAATGAGCGCATTTAATGTTTATTTTATTAGGCTATGCTCTCTTTTTTGTACGACAACCAAGTGATTGATTAATGAACAAAACAGAATTCTACGCGGATTTGAACCGCGATTTCCAGGCATTGATGACAGGTGAGACCAGTTTTTTAGCGACACTGGCCAACACCAGTGCGCTGCTGTTTGAGCGTCTGTCGGATGTGAACTGGGCTGGTTTCTACCTTCTGGAAGGGGAAACGCTGGTGCTCGGACCCTTCCAGGGCAAGCTTGCCTGCGTGCGGATCCCTGTGGGGCGTGGTGTATGTGGAACTGCGGTGGCGCAAAATCAGGTTCAGCGTGTTGAAGATGTGCATGCCTTCGACGGGCACATTGCGTGCGATTCGGCGAGTAACTCCGAAATCGTTCTACCGCTGACCGTGAAAAATCAGATTATTGGCGTACTGGATATCGACAGCACGGTCTTTGGACGCTTTAGCGCCGAGGACGAACAAGGGCTGCGTGAACTGGTCGCTAATCTCGAAAACGTATTAAACGCGACCGATTATCAAAAATTCTTTGCGAGCGTCGCAGGATAATCAACGGATAACGTAGCATTTACTGATGGCGTCATTATAATGTCGCCTGTTCATGCCTGCGGCTAGTTGGCAACGTCCGTTGTAATCAGGAAATTTCATGGAAAATCAACCTAAGTTGAACAGTAGTAAAGAAGTCATTGCCTTTCTGGCTGAGCGTTTCCCACAGTGTTTCACTGCTGAAGGCGAAGCTCGTCCCCTGAAAATTGGTATTTTTCAGGATCTGGTAGCGCGCGTTGAGGGTGAGATGAATCTCAGCAAAACTCAACTGCGTTCTGCCTTACGTCTTTATACTTCAAGCTGGCGTTACCTTTACGGTATCAAGCTGGGCGCGACCCGTGTCGATCTCGACGGCAACCCTTGCGGTGAGCTGGACGAGCAGCACGTTGAGCACGCACGTAAGCAGCTTGAAGAGGCCAAAGCGCGTGTTCAGGCACAGCGTGCTGAGCAGCAGGCGAAAAAACGCGAAGCTGCTGCGGCAAATGGCCAAGAAGAAGCGCCTCGCCGTGAGCGTAAACCGCGTCCTGCTCCACGTCGTAGTGAGAACAGCGATCGCAAACCGCGTGCTGATAAACCAGCCGCTAAAGCACAGCGTGCGCCTCGCGAAGAACAACGCCACACTCCAGTTTCTGACATCAACGCCCTGAGCGTCGGTCAGGCTCTGAAGGTGAAAGCGGGTAACAATGCGATGGACGCCACCGTACTCGAAATCACCAAAGATGGCGTTCGTGTACAGCTGACTTCTGGTATGTCAATGATTGTACGCGCAGAACACCTGGTGTTCTGAAACGGAGGCCAAGCCTGGCATGAACACTCTTTTTAAGATCACCGCGCTGGCTGGCCTGTTTGCGATAACAGGCCACGCCTTCGCAGTGGACGATATAACGCGTGCGGATCAAATCCCGGTTTTAAAGGAAGAGACCCAGCACGCAACGGTCAGTGAGCGCGTCACTTCGCGCTTCACCCGTTCACATTATCGTCAGTTCGATCTCGATCAGGCCTTTTCGGCTAAGATTTTCGATCGGTATCTGAACCTGCTGGATTACAGCCACAACGTGCTGCTGGCCAGTGATATTGAACAGTTCGCAAAACGTAAAACCGACGTGGGCGATGAGCTGCGCAGCGGTAAACTCGACCTGTTCTACGATCTCTACAACCTATCCCAGAAGCGTCGTTTTGAACGTTATCAATACGCGCTGAAAGTGCTGGAACGTCCAATGGACTTTACCGGCAACGACAACTTTAATCTTGACCGCAGCAAAGCACCCTGGCCGAAAGATGAAGCCGAGCTGAATGCGCTGTGGGACGGCAAAGTGAAATTCGATGAGCTGAGCCTCAAACTCACCGGTAAAGATGAGAAAGAGATCCGCGAAACGCTGACCCGTCGTTACAAATCAGCCATTCGTCGTCTGGCACAGACCAACAGCGAAGACGTGTTCTCCCTGGCGATGACCGCCTTTGCTCACGAAATCGACCCGCACACGAACTACCTCTCCCCACGCAACACTGAACAATTCAATACTGAGATGAGCCTGTCTCTGGAAGGAATTGGTGCGGTGCTGCAAATGGATGAAGACTATACGGTCATCAACTCCATGGTGGCAGGCGGCCCGGCGTCGAAAAGCAAAGCGATTAGCGTAGGCGATCGTATCGTCGGCGTCGGTCAAACGGGCCAGAACATGGTCGATGTGATCGGTTGGCGTCTGGATGACGTGGTCGCGCAGATCAAAGGCCCGAAAGGCAGCAAGGTTCGCCTTGAGATCCTGCCTGCGGGTAAAGGCACCAAAACCCGTATCGTGACCCTGACGCGTGAGCGCATTCGTCTTGAAGACCGCGCCGTGAAAATGTCCGTGAAAACCGTCGGCAAAGAAAAAGTCGGCGTGCTTGATATTCCGGGCTTCTACGTTGGCCTGACAGACGATGTCAAAGTCCAGTTGCAGAAGCTTGAAAAGCAGAATGTCAGCAGCGTGATTATCGACCTGCGTACCAATGGCGGTGGGGCACTGACTGAAGCGGTTTCGCTTTCTGGCCTGTTTATCCCATCGGGTCCGGTTGTTCAGGTTCGCGATAACAACGGTAAAGTGCGTGAAGACGCCGATACCGATGGCGTCGTGTACTACAAAGGCCCGCTGGTGGTGCTGGTCGATCGCTTTAGCGCCTCAGCATCAGAAATCTTTGCCGCGGCGATGCAGGACTATGGCCGTGCGCTGATTGTTGGTGAACCCACCTTCGGTAAAGGCACGGTGCAGCAGTACCGTTCCCTTAACCGTATTTACGATCAGATGCTGCGTCCTGAGTGGCCTGCGCTGGGTTCCGTACAGTACACCATTCAGAAGTTCTATCGCGTGAATGGCGGCAGTACGCAACGTAAAGGCGTGACCCCGGACATCATGATGCCGACCGGTACCGAAGAGACGGAAACGGGCGAGAAGTTTGAAGACAACGCGTTGCCGTGGGACAGCATTAATGCTGCCACCTTCGTAAAAGCGGGCGACATGACCCAGTTCGGTCCTGAGCTGCTGAAAGCGCATAACGATCGCATCGCGAAAGATCCGGAATTCCAGTACATCATGAAGGACATTGCTCGCTTTAATGCCCTGAAAGAAAAACGGAATATCGTCTCGCTTAACTTCGCTCAGCGTGAAAAAGAGAACAACGAAGATGATGCCACACGTCTGGCACGCATCAACGATCGCTTTAAACGTGAAGGCAAGCCGTTACTGAAAAACCTGGATGACCTGCCGAAGGATTACCAAGAGCCCGATCCGTACCTGGATGAGACGGTGCATATCGCTCTCGACCTGGCAAACCAGGAAAAGAGCAAGCCCGCCGTTCAGCCCGCTCCGGCAAAATAACACCTCAACAGGCACAAGAAATTGTGCCTGTTTTTTTTAGTTCTGCATCCTCCCGTCAGCAAGCCCATAAACAATGTAAAGTTGTGTCTTTCTGGTGACTTACGCCCCCTGAATCCTTGAAAATGGCCACAATACCCATACGATGTGGGTAATCGCATAGTGCGTTTTGTTAAACAGAGGTTAAAAGAAAATTATGATGCGAATCGCGCTCTTCCTGGTCACCAACCTTGCGGTTATGGTGGTTTTCGGGCTTGTGCTAAGCCTGACAGGAATCCAATCGAGCAGCGTTCAAGGTCTGCTGATTATGGCGCTGCTGTTCGGTTTTGGTGGATCGTTTATTTCGCTGCTGATGTCCAAGTGGATGGCACTGAAATCGGTCGGTGGTGAAGTGATCGAGCAGCCACGTAACGATATGGAACAGTGGCTGATGAACACGGTGGCACAACAGTCTCGCCAGGCGGGTATCGCTATGCCGCAGGTGGCGATTTACCACGCGCCTGACATTAACGCCTTTGCCACCGGTGCGCGCCGCGATGCCTCGCTGGTGGCCGTGAGCACCGGTCTGTTGCAGAACATGAGCCGTGACGAAGCGGAAGCAGTTATTGCCCATGAAATCAGCCACATCGCCAACGGTGACATGGTCACCATGACCTTGATTCAGGGCGTGGTAAACACCTTCGTTATCTTCATCTCTCGTATCCTGGCGCAGATTGCTGCCGGATTTATGGGCGGAAATCGTGATGAAGGTGAAGAGAGCAACGGCAACCCGCTGATTTACTTCGCTGTCGCGACGGTGCTGGAACTGGTATTCGGTATTCTGGCGAGCATTATTACCATGTGGTTCTCCCGTCATCGCGAGTTCCATGCGGATGCGGGTTCGGCAAAACTGGTGGGTCGCGAGAAGATGATTGCTGCACTGCAGCGTCTGAAAACCAGCTACGAACCGCAGGAAGCGACCAGCATGATGGCATTCTGCATCAATGGTAAATCGAAATCGCTGAGCGAACTATTCATGACTCATCCGCCGCTGGATAAACGTATCGAAGCGCTGCGCAGTGGGGAATACATCAAGTAAGCGAGCAGTATGAGAAAGAAGCCGGGTTGAGCAGATATTGCCGCCCGGCTTTTTTTATGCCTGAGCTCGGGGTTGCGTCACGCGCAGGCCGCTGATAATGGCGGCGATAGTCGCCAGCGTTCCGGCGGTAAACAGGGCCAGATGTGTGCCATTCTGCCCGGCAAGGTTAAACATCAGCGCCACAAGTGCGGCACCAGAGCTTTGACCCAACAGGCGCGCGGTGCCGAGCATTCCACTGGCGCCGCCGCTGCGATGGCGCGGTGCGGCAGTAATGATGGTGTGGTTGTTCGGTGACTGGAACAGACCAAAACCGGCTCCGCAGAGCACCATTCGCCAGATAATATCCAGATCCGTTGGCGCAGAAGGCAACATCGCCAGCGCGAATAGCCCGGTTGCCATCACCACCAGTCCTAACGCACCCAGTAAACCCGCATGAACGCGTTCAATGAGATAGCCCGCAAGCGGGGCCATCACCATGGTTGCCAGTGGCCAGGGGGTCAGCAGCAGCCCGGTCTCCACTTCCGTTCGTCCAATCACGCCTTGCAAGAAAAAGGGCAGCGATACCAGTGCCAGCATCTGGGCGCAGAACGAGCAGATGGACGTCCCGATGGAAAGAGAAAAGAGCGGAATACGCAGCAGATCAACAGGCAAAAGAGGGACGGGCAACGCCAGCTGACGGCGCACGAAAAAGTAGCCGATGATCAGCATCGCAACGATTTCAGCGGCAATGAGCGTGAGCGATTGTCCCTGAGCAAATCCGCTAAGCGCCGTGATCAGCAGACCAAAGGTCAGGGCATTCATCACTGCGCTGGGAAGATCGAAACGTGGCATAGCACTCTTAGCACTGTTTTCAGGCAAATAGCGCAGGGCAAAGAGCAGGGCGATAATCCCCAGCGGAACGTTAATCAGGAACAGCCACTGCCACGACGCCACCGAGAGAATCGCTGCCGCGATAGTCGGCCCGGCGGCAGACGAGACTGCGACAATGAAAGAGTTAATCCCCATCCCGCGCCCAAGCTGGCGCTGAGGGTATATCAGGCGGATCAGTGCGGTATTGACGCTCATCAGCGCAGCCCCGCCGAACCCCTGCGCAATACGCGCAAATGTCAGGGTGTGCAGTGAGTCAGACAGGGCGCAAAAAAGAGAGGTCAGGGTAAAGACGACCAACCCGCACTGGTAGACGCGGCGATAGCCGAACATGTCGCCGAGAAACGAGAACGAAAGCAGCGAAACAACGATGGCGATCTGGTAAGCATTGACCACCCAAATGGAGCTGGCGGGAGACGCGTGCAGGTCGCTGGCGATGGTCGGGAGCGCCACGTTGGCAATGGCACCATCAAGTACCGCCATTGAAATACCAATGATAATGGTCGCGATCGCGCCGTACCGTTGCGGTAAGGGCAAGCCATCAGAGGACAGTTTTTCCATGGGAAATGAAACGCTCAGAGTGATATTATTATCAGAATCACTATTTTAGCACTGTTATTTCGGTTTTATGTCGCAGATTTGTAACGAAGTAAACGCAGATTGATTGCAGCATCTCGGTCACGAATTTATAATAAAAACCGGTTCTGATTTTTATAAAACACTCTCAATGAGGTGATAAATGGCAATCGCAGATTTGGATAAGCAGCCAGATTCTGTTTCTTCCGTGCTGAAGGTGTTTGGCATCTTACAGGCGCTGGGTGAAGAGCGCGAAATTGGTATTACAGAGTTATCGCAGCGTGTGATGATGTCAAAAAGCACCGTTTATCGCTTTCTGCAAACCATGAAATCCCTGGGTTATGTCGCACAGGAAGGTGAATCAGAGAAATATTCTCTGACCCTGAAACTGTTCGAACTCGGTGCCCGCGCGCTGCAAAACGTCGATCTGATCCGCAGCGCGGATATTCAGATGCGCGAGCTTTCACGCTTAACGAAAGAGACCGTCCACCTGGGCGCGCTGGATGAAGACAGCATTGTCTATATCCATAAAATCGACTCTATGTACAACCTGCGCATGTATTCGCGCATTGGTCGTCGTAACCCGCTCTACAGTACCGCCATCGGTAAAGTGCTGTTGGCGTGGCGCGATCGCGAGGAAGTCAAAGAGATCCTTGAAGGTGTGGAATACAAACGCAGCACCGAGCGCACTATCACCAGCACCGAAGAGTTGCTGGCCGTGCTGGATCACGTGCGTGAGCAGGGTTACGGTGAAGACAATCAGGAGCAGGAAGAGGGGCTGCGTTGTATCGGCGTTCCAGTGTTTGACCGCTTCGGTGTCGTCATTGCAGGCCTGAGTATTTCGTTCCCGACGCTGCGCTTCTCTGAAGAGCGTCTGCACGAGTATGTTGCCATGCTGCACACCGCAGCACGCAAGATTTCAGAACAAATGGGTTACAACGACTATCCGTTCTGAATCCAACAATAAAAAACGCCGCTGAAAATGCGGCGTTTTTGTATTTGTGAGTCAATCGACTTATCCGTTATCGACCACTGTCTCGCTTTTGCGCAGAACCGGACAGTTCGATAAACCAATAATTCCGCTGTCACTGTGGAGATATTGCGCGGTGCTGGTGCCTCTGGCAGTCAGATATTTACACTGAATCCCCAGTCCTGCCGCATTTTCTGTGCTCCCCACCAGCACGCCGTATCCCGTCAGTAACAAACCAATCCATAAAATGGCCAGGACAATAATTGTCCGAATAATGATGCGCATGAATGCCTCATTTTTTTGCTAATAATGCTGTTAAGCGTAATAGTTTTACTCTATGAAACAAGTGCATGATTCCGAAAATTTTCTGATGCAGGTACAGTTAGCCCTTGTTTAAGATAACCGTGATAACCTGGTCATATCAGGTCAAAAGACGGAGTGTGGAGTGAAAAAGTTTCGCTGGGTAATTCTGGTTGTTGTACTGATTGCCTGTGTCATTTTGTGGACACAGACGATCAATGTCATGTGCGATCAGGATGTACAGTTTTTTAGCGGCATTTGCGCAATAAATCAATTCATCCCCTGGTAGTATTCATTTTTCTAACAGATGGTACCCTTCCTCTGCGTCAGTGCTAAAATGGCGTTTTTATTGAGGTGGTAAAATGGGTGAGTTACTGAATTCGGGGCTACTGAACGTAGCCTCACTGGCGATCTCTCTGGTCGTGATGATTATCGGCCTGGCGCTGTGGTTCTTTGTGAATCGCGCCAGTTCTCGCACGGATGAGCAGATTGAACTGCTGGAAGCGTTGCTTGATCAGCAGAAACGCCAGAATGCGTTGCTGCGCCGTCTGTGCGAAGCTAACGAGCCGGAAGAGAAAGAAGTCCCAAAAGCCGCTGAAGCAGTGGTAAACGAAGACGAAGATGATTTCATTCGTCTGGTGGCTGAACGCTAACGGATGAGCGGGGGAGGTGGCTGTGGTCTGGAAAAATCCCTGGTATAACCCCTCCCTGAAACATCATGCTCCCGATGGTTTTCGCAACCTCGACTTTACTGGCCATCAGCCCGGTGACGTCGAGCGGTGGCGCAAGGAGCGCAAAGCGGCGGGATTACCCAAACCGCCCACGCCGGGTTATGACGAATTTATCCGCCAGTGGTGGCAGCCTGCCGAACTGAACGACCGGCCAGAAGATGGCGTCTGGTGGCTAGGTCATGCCAGTGTGCTGCTGCGTTTAAGCGGGCAATATTTGCTGACCGATCCTGTTTTTTCCCGACGCGCCTCGCCGCTCCCCTTTCTTGGACCGCAACGCAAGACACCCCCGGTTTTAACCGTCGACACGCTTCCACACATTGATGCGTTGGTGATTTCCCACAACCATTACGATCATCTCGATTCCGCTACTGTCCGCCACCTGTTGCGGCGTTTCCCTGAACTCACGGTGTTTGTGCCGCTGGGCCTCGGCGACTGGTTTCGTCGTCGCGGTGCTAAAAATATTCTTGAGCTGGACTGGTGGCAGAGCGCTGTGTTTCAGGGGATTACGCTGACCGCCGTTCCGGCCCAGCACTGGAGTATGCGCACTTTCTGGGACAGAAATCGCTCATTGTGGTGCGGCTGGGTATGTGAAGGGGCAGAACAGCGGTTTTGGTTTAGCGGTGATACGGGTTATACGCCAGATTTGCTCGCCATCCCGCAGCGCTTAGGGCAAATTACCGCCGCCGCGCTGCCCGCCGGGGCGTATGCACCACGCTGGTTCATGTCGGCCCACCATATGGATCCGCAATCTGCCATCAAGCTCTGGCAGCAAATGGGAATGCCGCTCGCATTTCCGATCCACTGGGGGGTGTTCGAGCTGGCCGACGAGTCCCTCGACGAGCCGGTGCAGGAGCTTACTCAGGCGCTGGAAAATGAAGCGGGGATTAACGACAAGTTTAGAATATTGAAAATTGGTCAATATTTATCCCTGTGATCTAATACCGCCTCGCTGAATATATTCTCTATTCCAACCCTGTCCCTCAGATGTATTTCCATCGAAACGTTTTTCTTGCTTTCTTTTGCACCAGAATGAAAGACGTTTCATTATTTTGGTGCAATACACCAAACTGTCATCTCCGACATATATGATGAAGCCGCACAATTTATAGCCGGTTTATTTCAGTGTAAAACTCAAACCCTTACGTTGATTTCAGCATAACTTTTCGCAAATTGTTCTAACTCAATCATTGCATTCATTAAACTTTCGGCACTGGCTGGATCTATATCAAAGATTGAGCTAAGGTAAAATTGCTTTAGATTACAGGCGCTACGCTGGCGCCTGTCTTGCGGTTCGCTTTGGTCTGGCGGCGGCAGTGCGCGCATGCAGTTGTGCATAATGTCGCAGGCTGAGATCGGAGTTTGTGCGGCGGATCTAGACACGTTTAAAAATGGCTTGCCATAATTATCGTTGTATGTAATAACACGTTTTGGGTCAAACGAGGTACAGTTCTGTTTATGTGTGGCATTTTCAGTAAAGAAGTCCTGAGTAAACACGTTGTCGTTGAATACCGCTTCTCTGCCGAACCTTATATTAGTGCCTCAAGCAGTAATGTCTCAGTTTTATCTATGTCAATGCCTGCGGGCTAAGAAAACAATCTAAGGAATTTTGCAAATGGCAAAGATTAAAGGTCAAGTTAAGTGGTTCAACGAGTCTAAAGGTTTTGGTTTCATTACTCCTGCTGACGGCAGCAAAGACGTGTTTGTACACTTCTCTGCAATCCAGGGTAACGGCTTCAAAACTCTGGCTGAAGGCCAGAACGTTGAGTTCGAAATTCAGGACGGCCAGAAAGGTCCGGCTGCTGTTAACGTAACCGCTATCTGATCGAATCCCTGCTGACTTAGAAGCGCTGCGGCGCCTCACACTCAGACATCAAGCCTCGCGTATGCGGGGCTTTTTTAATCCTCTTTTTTCAAAATGTTACCCCGTTCGCTTCTGTTCGTAGTTTGTTGCAAAGCTGCGAGATTAGAAGCATTGTTTTCGCACCTAATGTCACGTTTTTCCCGTTAAATCAGGGCGTTGTTAATCTGACCTGGAGTCCGGGTGAAAAAGAAAACCTCTGATCCTGCCGGAAACTTCACCCCGGCGCGTTTTGTCCTGCTGTGTATCGCCATTTTAGGCAGTCTGGCCTTTCTGCTGGGGCGCGTCGCATGGCTGCAAATCATCAAGCCTGACAACCTGGTAAAACAGGAAGATATGCGATCTCTGCGCGAAGTGGCGATTAATGCCCCGCGTGGGATGATCACCGATCGCGAAGGCCGTCCGCTGGCGGTGAGTGTGCCGGTACAGGCCGTGTGGGCCGATCCGAAAACGGTGCTGGCGAAAGGCGGCGTCGGCTTTGATGACCGCTGGCAGGCGCTTGCCAGTGCGCTGCATATTTCGCTGAGCAGCCTGGCTGCGCGGATCAACAGTACCCCTCAGGGGCGCTTTATTTACCTTGCCCGTCAGGTTGACCCTTCTCAGGCGCAGTGGATCGATAAGCTCAACCTGCCGGGGATCAATCTACGCGACGAATCGCGCCGTTTTTATCCCGCCGGGCATGTGGCGGCCAATTTGCTCGGATTCACTAACATCGACGGGCAGGGGATTGAAGGCGTAGAAAAGAGTTTCAACGCGCAGCTGACCGGTAAACCTGGCGTGCGGCGCGTCAGGGAAGATCGCTACGGTCACGTGATCGAGAATCTGACGGAGGTCTCGCCGGTTCCTGCGCACAATATCCAGCTGAGCATCGACGAGCGACTCCAGACCATCACCGAAGACGCGCTGGACAACGCCGTCGCGTGGAACAAAGCCGAGTCGGGCGCGGCGGTGCTGATCAACGTACAAACCGGGGAAATTCTCTCAATGGCGAGTTTCCCGGATTTCAATCCGAATAACAGGGAAGGGGCCACGCTGAATGATTTCCGTAATCGGGCGATCAGCGACACCTTCGAACCGGGATCAACCGTCAAACCGCTGGTTTTGATGACCGCGCTTCAGCAGGGCCTCGTCCAGCCCGACAGCGTAATTGATACCCATCCCTATACGCTCGACGGCCATCGCATCCGTGACGTCGGCTATTATCCGGAGCTGTCCCTTACCGGCATCCTGCAAAAATCGAGCGATACGGGCGTCTCCCGTCTGTCACTGGCGATGCCGATTCAGCATATGCTGGATACCTATCAGGGTTTCGGTTTTGGGACGTCTACCGGGCTGGGGCTGACTGGAGAGAGCAGCGGCCTGTTACCGCAACGTAAATTCTGGAGTCAGCTCGATCGCGCCACCTTTGCGTTTGGCTATGGCCTGATGGTCACGCCGCTGCAGCTGGCGCATGTGTATGCCACGATCGGCAGCTATGGCCTGGAGCGGCCGCTGTCGATCACGCGTATCGATCCACCGGTTATGGGGCACCAGGTGATGCCGGAAGAGATTGTGCATCAGGTGGAACATATGATGGAGAGCGTCGCGCTGCCGGGCGGTGGCGGAATTAAAGCGGCGGTACGCGATTATCGGGTGGCCATAAAAACCGGTACCGCGAAAAAGATTGGTGATGACGGAAAGTATGTCGATAAATATGTCGCTTACACGGCAGGCGTGGCGCCAGCCAGTCATCCGATGTTTGCCCTGGCTGTGGTGATCAACGATCCGCAAAACGGCAGCTATTACGGCGGGGCGGTCTCTGCACCGGTATTCAGCCAGATTATGGGAGATGTTTTGCGCATTGAGAACGTTGAGCCGGACGGTTTACCGCCTGATTCGAACCATCTTATCGTGATGCGTTAAGCCAGGCGTTTTATACCAGGGCGAATAGCGGTACACTTTCGCCCTTTGATATTGTCTGGAGTTACCATGTCATTCAGTTGTCCCTTATGCCACGCGCTGCTGACGCACGATGAAAATAGCTATACCTGTCCGCAGGGGCACCGGTTTGACAAGGCGAAAGAAGGGTATGTGAATTTGCTGCCCGTTCAGCACAAACGCTCGCGCGACCCGGGCGATTCCGCTGAGATGATGCAGGCGCGCCGCGCGTTTCTCGACGCCGGGCATTATCAGCCGTTGCGCGACGCTGTCGCTGAGTGGCTCGCCACAATGCTTGAGTCGAACGCCACTTCTGTGCTCGATATTGGCTGCGGAGAAGGCTATTACACGGCGGCATTTGCCCAGGTAGCCAGCGAAAAAGGCGCGCAAACCGTCGGCCTGGATGTGTCGAAATCAGCGATCCGTGCGGCGGCGAAGCGCTATCCGCAGGTCACTTTCTGCGTCGCCTCCAGCCATCGTCTGCCGTTTGACGATGCTAGCCAGGACGCCATTATCCGTATTTACGCCCCGTGCAAGGCAGAAGAGCTGGCGAGAGTGGTTAAACCGGGCGGATGGGTCATCACGGTAACGCCAGGGCCAAAACACCTGATGGAAATGAAAGGGCTGATTTACGATGAGGTTCGCCTGCATGCGCCGCATTCTGAACAGCTTAACGGTTTTACGCTGCGTCACGCGCAGTCATTGGGCTATGAAATGAGCCTGACGGGTGAAGAGGCGGTGGCGCTGTTACAGATGACGCCATTTGCGTGGCGGGCCAAACCGGAAGTGTGGGAAACCTTAGGAAAGCAAGACGTGTTCCGCTGCCAGACAGATTTTAGTCTTCACTGCTGGCAGCGCGAGAGTTAACCGTAGAAGTGCGACCAGAGAATCTGTCCGCCAATCCCGATTAAAACAATACCGCCCAGAATTTCGGCTCGCTTACCTAACAGCGGGCCGATAAATCGCCCGACCATCATTCCCAGCGTCGACATAATCAACGTCGCGCAGCCGATAGCCAGCGCCGTGGCGATAATATTGACCTGCAAGAATGCCAGACCGACACCGACCGCCATCGCATCCAGACTGGTGGCGATCGCGGTGGTGACCAGCAGCCAGAAGCCGTGGCGATGGATCGGCGCTTCATCTTCGTCGGAATTACCGCGGCAGCCTTCGATAACCATTCGCCCGCCGAGGAACGCCAGCAGAATAAAGGCAATCCAGTGGTTCCACTCCAGCACAAACTGACTGGCGAGCATGCCAAGCGCCCAGCCGATCAGCGGGGTGAGGGTTTCGATAGCGCCAAAGATAAGACCTGTACGAAGGGCTTCTGAGAATTTAGGTTTGTGGAGTGTGGCACCTTTACCGATGGAAGCAGCGAAAGCGTCCATGGACATGCCGAAAGCGAGAAGGATCGTTGCAGAGATATTCATTTAAAGCGTCCAGACCGGGGATATCCATATGACACATCACTGCCCCCAGTAAACAGCAGTTGATGTCTCAATGGTCTCGCCTGATCTCAGTGCACATGAACTGACTGTGCAGAAAGCGATCCGTACGCACCACGTTTTTCAACGAGTATGTTGACACGTACATTTCCCAGGGACGGGAAATCGGCTACTCCCCAACGACGGCGCAACCTTAACATATTTTGAGAATATAAAACAACAACAGGAAGGTATTATTCTATTAACCAATTGATAACGATTTTCATTTAGATTTATAGGTGAGAATAACGTTAAGGAATATAAGTTAATTCTGAAGGGAATATAGCTGTGGCTATATATCGTTCGGGTGAGTCGGAGACAATATATAGCCATTGCTATAATGATAACCTATTGAGTTTTAACCATTAGTTTGTATATTTTCTCAAGGTCATCAATATTTTTCACCCGAATGAGTAATCGTCGCTGCTCTAATTGCATTACCAGTACGCCATCCTCGGATAAATTCATCTCTTTAATACGGTTATATTCTATCCATACATTGGCGAAGAAAAAGCCATGACTTTTGAAGAGGATCTTTGGCACTCTGATCCAGAAGAGATAAATCGCCATTAATGCCAGCGCACATAATAACCATGTGGTTAATAAAGCACCGTGGCTCATCGCATTGTTGTAAATCAGAATGGCGAGCAGACCGGCGAAGATAAACGCATCAACCCGACCGCGTCGCAGAAGGGGGATGGTGAGCAGTGTCTCGCCGTGGCGGCGCGGCATGATGAATTCGTCGTAAATGGCGTACGCCAGAAGGGCAATAATAAACAGAACCAGTACGATGTCCGTAACCGTCATTCGTCCTCCAGAATAAAAAAAACCGGGGGCAAGCCCCCGGCGGATAAAGCAAAAACTTACAGACCCAACAGGCCGATAGCGTAGCCCACGATACCGATGACGAAGAAGCCAACGATAATCCACAGGGCGTTCACTTTCTTACGCAGCAGCCACATACAGGCGAAGGTCAGCAGCAGCGGCACCAGGCCCGGCATTAACTGGTCAAGGATGGTCTGCACGGTGGTCACGCGCGTTTGTCCGTCCTGACCGGTAATGGTCGAGACGACAAGCGGGATGTTAACGTGCGTCCACTTGTTAACCAGTGCCCCCATGACAAACAGGCCGAGAATTGACGCCCCCTCGGTCAATTTTTGCAGGAAGCCGCCGCCCATATCAGAAACGATATCGACACCTTTGCGATAGCCGTAAGCGACGCCGTAGTAACGGGTGGCCAGACGAACGGCGTTAAACAGAATGAAGAACAGCAGTGGACCGAGCAGGCTGCCGCTCATCGCGATGCCCGCGCCGAGAGCCGCGAAGACCGGACGCACGGTACCCCAGAAGATTGGGTCGCCCACGCCTGCCAGCGGCCCCATCAAACCGACTTTGATACCGTTAATGGCACCATCGTCAATCTCTGCGCCGTTCGCACGCTGCTCTTCCATCGCCAGCGTCACGCCCAGAACCGGAGCTGCAACGTAAGGATGGGTGTTAAAGAATTCCAGGTGACGTTTAATCGCCTGGCGACGCGCTTCGTTGTTTTCCGGATACAGGCGTTTGATGGCCGGTACCATGGAGAAGCAGAAGCCCAGCGCCTGCATACGTTCGAAGTTCCATGACCCCTGGAACAGGTTAGAACGCAGGAATACGCCACGAATATCACCCGGAGTGAGTTTTTTCTCAGTGGTAGTTTTTGTCATATCAACCATTTCGCTCACCTGCTAGTCCAGTTCGTTATCGAGATCGTTGTTACCAGCAGCCTGCGCTGGTGCACCCGCGACGCGGTTATATTTCGGGCTCAGCTGGATGTACAGAATCGCCATCACCGCACCAATCACACCCAGAGCAACCAGGTTGAAGTTAGTGAACGCCGCAGTAACAAAGCCGAGGTAGAAGAACGGCATCAGGTAGCCTGCGCGCATCATGTTGATGACCATCGCGTAACCGACTACCACGATCATGCCACCCGCGATGTTCAGACCGCCGGTCACGACTTCTGGAATCGCGTTCAGCATGCTCTGGACTTCGCTGGTACCTACAGAGATCGCCACGATAACCGCCGGGATAGCGATACGCATGGCCTGCAGGAACAGAGAGGAAACGTGGATCCACGAGAGGGCCGTCAGGTTGCCATTATCGGCCGCCTTATCCGCCGCATGCTGGAAGGCCACGGTGATAGTACGAACGATGATGGTCAGAACCTGGCCTGCTGCTGCCAGTGGGATAGCCAGTGCGATACCGGCACCGATGCTTTGATGACCGGCAATAACCAGAACCGTTGAAATGATAGATGCCAGCGCTGCATCAGGTGCAACTGCCGCACCGATGTTCATCCAGCCCAGGGCGATCATTTCCAGCGTACCACCGATGATAATACCGGTTTTCATATCGCCAAGAACGGCGCCAATCAACGTACAGGCCACCAGAGGGCGGTGGAACTGAAATTCATCAAGTACGGATTCCATACCCGCAATACACGCGACGATGAACACCAGCACAATCTGAAGAGTGGTAATCTCCATTGTACTTCTCCTATTACATAAGCTTTATGTGAAAAATCAGCGCCTGGGTTATTTCCCAACTTTGCCGATCAAATCCATCATTTTCAGTTTCTGATCCGTGGAAACCTTACGGGCTTCCAGCTCAATACCGCGTGCATTCAGCTTATTGAAGGCTTCGATATCTTTTTCATCGACTGAAATCGCGTTATTCACCTGCGTTTTGCCCTGACGGAACGCCATACCGCCAATGTTGACGGAGGTGATCTTCACGCCGCCTTCAACAATGCGCTCGACGTCTGTCGGGTTGGTGAACAGGAGCATCACACGCTCGCCCGCATATTTCGGGTTGTTATACACGCGGATCATCTTGGCGACGTCCACGACGTGTGCGGTAACGCCCGGAGGAGCAACCTGGGTGAGAAGGGTTTTACGCACGTGATCGGCAGCCACTTCGTCGCTGACGACGATAATGCGTTTCACGTTGGTCTCTTTGGTCCAGCGTGTTGCCACCTGGCCGTGGATTAAACGGTCATCGATACGCGCAAGCCCGATCACCATGTAATCGTTCGCGCCCATCGGTTTTGTCGGGACCGCTGCTTTCACTGCCGCTGCGACCGGAGCCGGTTTCTCAACCGGTTGTGCTTTCAGCGCTTTCACGCCTTCGCGACCGGTTTCGACTGCCAGAGCGACCAGTTCGTCAAAGCTCGGGTTATCATCACGGGCCATCAGCGTTTCCACCAGCATCGGGATGTTTACGCCAGCGACAACTTCATGATGCTCTTTATCGACGACAATGCGGCTGGCGGCGTTAAACGGACTGCCACCCCATGTATCAACGAGAAACAGCACGCCTTTGCTGGTATCCAGTTTCTCCAGCTGAGCAGTGTATTTTTCAATCAGCGTTTCAGCGTTTTCGCCAGGGACGAAATCGATCCAGCCAACGTTTTCCTGCTCACCCAACAGCATTTCTGCGGTTTTGAGTAACTGCTCTGCAGCCCAACCATGTGTGCCTATCACAATAGCAATGGTCACTTGCTACCTCCTTTTATTATCATGAATACATCTGCCAGGCAGGTGTACTGAGAATCTTCCCCGGCGTACCGAATCGATTCAGATAAAGGGTTAGAGTTAAATTAACGAAGACTTCCGTGAATTATTTTAGATAGTGAAAAAATAATTTATGTGATGAAGATCCGTAATTTAGCTTCACAGAGGAGATTTATCCCAAATGAAAATCGACTCTGTTACAGATCTTTGCAAAGGAAAGTAAATCTTTGCTAAAAAGCCATTGTCTCTGATATGTTTAGCCTCCGTTTAATTACCAGGAGTATAGGGCTACAGCCCACTGTATGGACCGTCACCGACGTCAGTCATCTTCCAGGCCATTTTGCGCCTCGCACGCCGGCGATCCTCGCCACTCGTTGAACATGTCTACCGCCATTTCGCCCACGCTTTCCGGGGCGCCGTTTTGTCATTCCTTTAGCAGGAGCTTGTCATGGAATTCTTAATGGACCCGTCAATCTGGGTGGGATTACTTACGCTGGTTGTTCTAGAGATTGTTCTTGGTATCGACAACCTGGTGTTTATCGCCATCCTTGCGGATAAGCTGCCGCCTAAACAGCGCGACAAAGCGCGTTTAATCGGTCTTTCGCTGGCGCTGATCATGCGTCTTGCGCTGCTGTCCGTTATTTCGTGGATGGTTACCCTGACCAAACCGCTGTTTACCGTCTGGGATTTCACCTTCTCCGGTCGTGATTTGATCATGCTGGTGGGGGGACTATTCCTGCTGTTCAAGGCCACCACTGAGTTGCATGAACGACTGGAGAACCGCCAGCACGATGATGGTCATGGTAAAGGCTATGCGAGTTTCTGGGTTGTTGTCGCACAGATCGTGGTGCTCGATGCCGTGTTCTCCCTGGACGCAGTAATTACCGCCGTCGGTATGGTGAACCACCTGCCAGTGATGATGGCTGCGGTTGTGATTGCGATGGCCGTGATGCTGCTGGCCTCGAAGCCACTGACTCGCTTTGTGAACGAACATCCAACGGTGGTGGTGCTGTGTCTTAGCTTCCTGCTGATGATTGGTCTGAGCCTGGTCGCAGAAGGTTTCGGCTTCCATATTCCGAAAGGCTACCTGTACGCCGCGATTGGCTTCTCGATCATTATCGAACTGTTTAACCAGATTGCGCGTCGCAACTTCATTAAGCAGCAGTCAAATCAGCCGCTGCGCGCCCGTACCGCTGACGCCATCCTGCGTCTGATGGGCGGTCGCCGCCAGACGAACGTCCAGCCGGAAAACGCGAACGGTAACCCGGTGCCGGTTCCGGAAGGGGCGTTCGTTGAAGAAGAGCGCTACATGATTAACGGCGTGCTGTCGCTGGCCTCCCGCTCATTGCGCGGCATTATGACGCCACGCGGTGAAATCAGCTGGGTCGATGCCAACCTGAGCGTCGATGAAATCCGCCAGCAGTTGCTCTCCTCACCGCACAGCCTGTTCCCGGTGTGTCGCGGTGAGCTGGATGAAATCATCGGTGTCGTGCGCGCCAAAGAGTTGCTGGTGGCGCTGGAAGAGGGCGTTAACGTCGAAGCGATTGCGGCGGCCTCACCGGCGATTGTGGTTCCGGAAACGCTGGACCCAATCAACCTGCTGGGCGTGCTGCGTCGTGCGCGCGGTAGTTTTGTGATCGTCACTAACGAATTTGGCGTAGTACAAGGCCTGGTCACGCCGCTGGACGTGCTGGAAGCCATTGCCGGTGAATTCCCGGACGCCGATGAAACGCCAGAAATCGTGGCGGATGGCGACGGCTGGCTGGTCAAAGGGACAACCGATCTGCACGCTCTGCAGCACACGCTGGGTCTCGATAACGTCATCAACGATGAAGAAGATATCGCGACCGTTGCCGGATTAGTGATTGCCGTGAACGGCCAGATCCCGCGCGTTGGCGATATCATTGAGCTGCCGCCGCTGCAAATCACCATCATGCAGGCAAATGATTACCGCGTAGACCTGGTGCGTATTGTTAAAGAGCAGTCCGCCCACGACGAAGAAGAGTAATCAGGCTTAGCGTAAGGGCATAATCGGAACGATATGCCCATTCCGCGGTGCTGGTGGAGGCGAGCTCTCCGCCAGCCACTGCGGAAAATCTTTCAGCGGCATCGGCCGCGCATACAAAAATCCCTGCAAAATCGTCACGCCGTGATCGCGCAAATAGCGCGCCTGCTCCTGCGTCTCCACCCCTTCCGCCACCAGTTCAAGATTCAGCCGCTGGCCCAGGGCGATAATCATATCTGTCACCGTCGAATTCACCGCATCCGTCCCGAGCGCCGTGGTGAAAGATTTATCGATTTTCAGCACGTCAGGGCGCAGTTTCTCCAGCCAGGAGAGCGAACTGCTGCCGGTGCCAAAATCATCAATCGCCAGTTTGACCTCTTTGCGATGTAGCTCCCGCACAATGCGATAATCCATATCCAGCAGGGCATCCCGCTCGGTGAGTTCAACAATCAGCTGCTGTTTGGGATGCGCGCTGAACCAGTAGCGGTTCAAATCCTGTAACAGCATCCCGTTGCGAAAATGGCTGGCCGCCACGTTAATCCCGATATGAAAGCCTTTATTAGCGGGAAAATAGCCAATCTGACGGACGGTTTCTGCGATTACGTAGCGCGTCAGAGGAACAATCAGATTGTGTTCCTCCGCCAGCGGAATAAAAACATCCGGGGAGATCCACCCCTGACGGGGGTTATTCCAGCGCAGCAAGATCTCCACGCCGACGCATTTCTGCGTGCGGGCATTGAGTAACGGCTGGCAAAACAGCTCAAACTCGCGTGCAGCCAGGCCGAGATTAAGCTCCCATGTGAAGCTCATGCGACTGGCAGTGGCAAGCCAGGCGATATAGCCCAGCAGCAGGCTCAACAGCACCGCCAGTGGGAGCTGGGAGGGCAGATTTTTCAGCGCCAGCTGGCTTGCGCCTGGCCCGCTGACGGTAATGGTGAAGGGGAAATGAGCCGAAGACTGACGCAGGATCATCGCGTCATCGGTATAGGTGAGCGTGTCAGTCACATTCTGACCGTAGCGAAGAAATTTATTGCCCGCGCTTAAGCTCACATCAGTGATCAGCGGAGGCTGCGGCTCAAGCATCATGCGGGTGATAAGCTCGATATTCACAACCTGCATCACGCCGTCTTCGCCGCTGTCAGAGACGGGATACCACTGGATTAAAATCGGGCTGCCTTTCAGCAGCGATTTATCCGTCGACAGCACCAGCTGCGGCTGGCTTGAAGGTAATGCCGGTTGTATCTGCCGGATCGGCACGTCGCGGATGCCAAAAATACTGGAGCAGTAGAGGATCCCGTCTTTGATCAGTCCAATAGAGCGCACGGTTTGCAGAGTTGCAGCCTGTTTTCGTAGCGACAGGTGGATATCAACGCAGGGGGCACCCACCAGGGATTGCAGTTTTTCGCGTCCACTCTCAAGGGGAATAAGGATACTGTCCAGCGCATTCACAGAGTGGTTTGCAAAGGCGTGAATACGGTCCTGATTTACATTACGCTGTGAAATAAACCGAAAGCTCAGGGTCAAAAAGAGCGTAAAAAGCGCCACCAGCACACAGACAATAATGCGGTTTCGGCGATAGCTTTTAATGATCCTTTGCGCAGTTTGCATGAAAAGGACGCTCGATAAGCCGCCAGCCAGGCGCCGGGGCAACACAGAAAGTGTAGTGGGGAAATGTTAAGGTGACGAGACAGCGGAGAAAATTCGCCCATCCGTTGCAGATGGGCATATCCCCGTCATACTTCACGCCGTTTTAAACGTCCTGCGGCGTGACATATTCAGGGGATAGTCGAAATGGTTAGTCGCACTGCACCTTGATCGCCAGGCCGCCGCGAGAGGTTTCACGGTATTTGGCATTCATGTCTTTGCCGGTTTCGTACATGGTCTCGATGACCTTATCCAGCGACACACGTGGCTCGCTGGTGCGGCGCATGGCCATACGCGAGGCGTTGATCGCTTTCACGGAGGCGATGGCGTTACGCTCGATGCACGGTACCTGCACCTGTCCTGCGACCGGGTCGCACGTCAGACCAAGGTTATGTTCCATCCCGATTTCCGCTGCCACGCAAACCTGTTCCGGGCTGGCGCCCAGCAGTTCAGACAGGCCCGCCGCCGCCATGGAACAGGCTACGCCCACTTCACCCTGACAGCCCACTTCAGCACCGGAGATGGAGGCATTCATTTTGTACAATGCGCCCACTGCACCCGCTGCGAGGAAATAGCGGATGTAAATGTCAGGCGTCACCGGCTCGATAAAGTGATCGTAATAGGCCAGCACCGCCGGAACGATACCGCATGCGCCGTTAGTGGGTGCCGTCACCACGCGGCCACCGGCGGCGTTCTCTTCGTTCACCGCCAGCGCAAACATATTCACCCAGTCGACCACGTTCATCGGGTCGTTGGAGAATTTATCGGTCGTCACCAGCATACGGCGCAGGGCAGAGGCACGACGCGGTACGCGCAGTGGTCCTGGCAGAACGCCCTCGGTATTGATCCCACGGTCGATACAGGCCTGCATGGTCTGCCACACGTTAGCAAAATAGTCTTCGATCTCTTTTTTGCTGTGCAGCGCCAGTTCGTTTTGCATCACCATGCCGGAGAGCGACAGGCCGGTCTGTTTGCAGTAGTCGAGCATTTCCTGCGCAGACTTGAACGGATAAGGGACGTTAACGTCGCCCGCCGTGTCTTTGCCAAAGTGCTCTTCGTCGACGATAAAACCGCCGCCGATGGAGTAATAGGTTTTGCTGTAGATCACTTTGTCGCCGTTAAAGGCGTGGATCTGCATGCCGTTTTCGTGCAGTGACAGGTTATCACTGCGAAAACGCATGCCGTCGTCGTGGGGGAAATCCACTTCGTGCTTGCCGTTAGCCAGCAGCAGACGACCGCGAGTTTCAGTGTCGCGGATAAACGCCGGAATGGCGTCAATATCCACGGTGTCCGGCATGTTACCTGCCAGACCCATAATAATGGCGATATCGGTGTGGTGGCCCTTACCCGTTAAAGAGAGTGAACCGTAAACGTCAACGGCTACACGGGTAGTGCTTTCCAGTAATCCTTTTTCGACCAGATCATCGACGAACTGTTTACCGGCCTTCATCGGCCCTACAGTGTGGGAAGAAGACGGGCCAATCCCCACTTTGAACATGTCGAATATACTAATCACTTTCTTACTCCTGACAGGGTTACCGGGGTTCCAGTAACGATGTTATAACTGCGCATAGTGTAAGAGGGAAGTTACAGGTCGGCTGAACTATTCACATGAATTAAACTAATGAATAACCCCTGTTTTGCTAATGGTGCGACGCCCCTCGCAAACCCGAAGAAAAATTCAGAATGTAAAGTATAGTCAAGGCTTCAGGCCGATTTGCAGTGCCAGCTCACGAATAATGCCCGCCGTCATGCCCCAGACAAAATAATGCTGATACCACGACAGCCACACCCGGTGATCGTGTCCACGCCGTTGAATATCCAGCGGATGATATCGGCTAAGTCGAAGGGCTTCCGCCAGCGGCATTTCGAACACCGCCGCCACTTCATCTTCGCTCGCGTGATAGTGCAGATTGGGCGGGATAATCCCGACGACCGGCGTTACCTGAAAGCCGGTCACGCTGTCCACCGGCGGTAACACGCCAATCACCTCAACGGATTCTGGCGGGATCGCCACCTCTTCCTGGGCTTCGCGCAGGGCAGCGGCAATCAGTGAGGCATCGGAGGCATCGACTGCCCCCCCGGGAAACGCCACCTGACCTGCGTGTTTACGTAAATGCGACGAGCGTTTGGTCAGCAACAATCCCGGCTGCTCGCGGCGTACCACCGGGATCAACACCGCCGCCTGGCGGCTGTTCAGCGCATCACGATTCACCTGCGGGCGCAAAAGCTGAAAGCGCGACAGAAAATCATCCAGGGTCAGATCGTGGGTATCCAAATGTTAGCTCTCCAGTTGATGCAGGATGCGGTTCACTTTATCAAACGTTTCCTGATATTCCGCGTTTGCCTGGCTGTCGGCCACAATCCCGCCGCCTGCCGAACAGTAGAGCTGCCCGGCGCTGGCGGTCAGGGTGCGGATGGTTATGCTGGTATCCATCGTGCCACACCGGCTCAGATAGCCAATGCTGCCGCACCAGGCGTTGCGGCGATGGGGTTCCAGTTCGTCGATGATCTGCATGGCGCGCACTTTCGGCGCGCCGGTGATCGATCCGCCAGGAAACGCCGCACGGAGCAGATCGCAGGCAGAACGGTTCGCCGGGAGGCGCGCGGTAATCGTGCTCACCAGATGATGCACCGCCGGAAATGGCTCCACCACGAACAGCTCGGGAACGCGCACGCTACCCGGCTCCGCGACGCGACCAATATCATTACGCATTAGATCGACAATCATCAGATTCTCGGCCCGATCTTTTGGCGAGGCAGCGAGTTTCTCCGCCTGCAGCCGATCGGCGTCAGGGTCAGTGAGGCGCGGCAGGGTGCCTTTAATCGGGCGCGTCTGGATAGTGCCATCGGCGAGATGAATAAAACGCTCCGGCGAGAGGCTCAGGACTGCGCCCTGTTCCAGACGCAGGAAGGCGCTGAATGGCGCGCGGTTACTGGCGTTCAGGTGCGTAAACGCCTGCCACTCATCGCCCGCGTAAGTCGCCTGAAAACGCTGGGCGAGATTCACCTGATAGCAGTCACCGCTGTGCAGATACGCCTGCACCTGCGCGAACTTCTGCGCATACTCATCCGCGCTCATATTGGAACGCCACGCGGAGGTGAGCGTAAAATCGATGGCCGGAACGGGCTGCAGCGCGTCGAGCCACGCCAGCCGCGCGTCAGCGTCGCTGTGGCTGAGCAGTGAAACCCGTTGTTTATGGTGATCAACAATCACCGCCCAGTCGTACAGCCCAACGGCCATATCCGGCAGCGTAATATCCTTCTGCGCGTGCTCTGGCAGCGTTTCAAATCGTCGGCCCAGGTCATAGCCAAACAGCCCCAGTGCGCCCCCCTGGAAAGGCAAATCAAGATCCGTTGTGGCGCTGAACGGCAGGGCGTTCAGTTCGCGCTCAAGCAGGGCGAGCGGATCGTCAGTGGATGTGACAACGTCACTTGAAGATATCTGCGTAGAATCACCACGGGTCGTCAGGGTGGTGAGCGGATCGGCGACAAGAATATCAAAGCGGCTGTAAGGGTGATCGGCATGCCCGGAATGCAGCAGCATCGCCCACGGGAGATGGCTTAAGCGCGCAAACCAGAATTCGGCGGCGTCATGACGCCAGGGTAATGAAATGACAGTAGGGGGTAACGGGTTCATGTGTGGCATACTACCGGGCAGCGTGAATTTATTAGCGCAGATAATTTAGCAGGAGTTGATAATGTTTGCAGGTTTACCTTCCCTCAGTCATGAACAGCAGCAAAAAGCCGTCGAGCGTATTCAGGAACTGATGTCCCAGGGAATGAGCAGCGGACAAGCGATTACGACCGTAGCCCAGGAAATTCGCGCCACCCATACCGGCGATCGGATTGTGGCGCGTTTCGAGGATGACGAAGACGACGAATAATCGTCTTACACCGCCGCGATTATCTTGATTTCAACTTTATACTGCGGCTTCATCAGCGTGGCCTGTACCGTACAGCGTACAGGCGCGTGACCCGCTACTACCCACGCATCCCAGGCTTTATTCATCGCAGCAAAGTCGTCTTTATTCGCCAGGAAAATGGTCGCATCCAGAATGCGGGATTTATCGCTGCCCTGTTTTTCCAGAATCGCGTCAATTTGCGCCAGCGTATTGGCCGTTTGCTCGAACGCATCAGCGTCCAGGTTTTCGGGGACACCCGTGTAGTAGAGCGTCTGATTGTGAATCACAACGTCAGACCAGCGGGCTTCCGCATCAATGCGCACAATTGTCATAAACCTTTCCTCATAAATGGTTTCAGGCCGCAAGACTGCCATAATGTTCCGTCAACGTCTATTTCGACTGGCACAGGAGAGGGCGGGCTGACATAATCCCTGTGCAAAAATACAGTGAGAGAGCAACGTGGCAGACGATTTTTCAGCAGACGGTCAGTTAGCGCAGGCGATTCCCGGTTTTAAACCGCGCGAGCCGCAACGACATATGGCGGAGGCGGTCACCCGCGCCATCAAAAATACCCAGTCGCTGGTGGTCGAGGCAGGCACCGGGACGGGCAAAACTTACGCCTATCTTGCCCCTGCGCTGCGCGCGAAAAAGAAAGTGATCATCTCAACCGGCTCGAAAGCGTTGCAGGATCAGCTCTACAGTCGCGACCTGCCGACGGTGGCAAAAGCCCTGAACTATAAAGGCCGCCTGGCACTGCTGAAAGGGCGCTCAAACTATCTCTGTCTGGAGCGCCTCGAACAGCAAGCGCTGGCTGGCGGCGATTTGCCGGTTCAGACCCTGAGCGATGTGATCATCCTCCGCGCCTGGGCGAATCAAACCATCGACGGGGATATCAGCACCTGCGCCAGCGTCGCCGAAGATTCTCAGGCGTGGCCGCTGGTGACCAGCACCAACGACAACTGCCTCGGCAGCGACTGCCCGCTGTATAAAGATTGTTTTGTCGTCAAAGCGCGTAAAACCGCGATGGATGCCGATGTGGTGGTAGTGAACCACCATCTGTTCCTGGCGGATATGGTGGTTAAGGACGGCGGTTTTGGTGAGTTAATTCCGGAAGCGGAAGTGATGATCTTCGATGAAGCCCATCAGTTGCCGGATATCGCCAGCCAGTATTTTGGTCAGTCGCTCTCCAGCCGTCAGCTCCAGGATCTCGCCAAAGATTTCACCATTGCCTATCGCACCGAACTGCGCGACACCCAGCAGCTGCAGAAATGCGCTGACCGGCTGGCGCAAAGCGCGCAGGATTTTCGTATGCAGCTGGGTGAACCCGGCTATCGCGGAAATCTGCGCGAACTGTTAGCCGACAGCAATATCCAGCGCGCGCTGCTGCTGCTCGATGATGCGCTGGAGCTGTGTTATGACGTGGCTAAGCTGTCCCTCGGGCGCAGCGCCTTGCTCGACGCCGCTTTTGAGCGCGCCACGCTGTACCGCACGCGCCTGAAACGTCTTAAAGAGATCAACCAGCCCGGCTTTAGCTACTGGTATGAATGCACCGCGCGCCAGTTCACCCTGGCGCTCACGCCGCTGACCGTGGCCGATAAATTCAAAGAGGTGATGGCGCAGAAACCGGGGAGCTGGATATTCACCTCCGCGACGCTCTCCGTGAACGACGATCTGCATCATTTCACCGAGCGGCTGGGGATTGAAGAGTCAGATTCACTGCTACTGCCCAGCCCGTTCGATTACCAAACCCAGGCACTGCTCTGCGTGCCGCGCAATCTACCGCTACCGAACCAGCCGGGCGCGGCGAAACATCTGGCGGCAATGCTCAAACCGATGATCGAGGCTAACAATGGCCGCTGCTTCATGCTGTGCACCTCCCACGCCATGATGCGCGATCTGGCCGAACAGTTTCGCGCCACCATGACCTTACCCGTGCTGTTGCAAGGCGAAACCAGTAAGGGCCAGCTGTTGCAGCAGTTTGTGACTGCCGGTAACGCGCTGCTGGTGGCAACCAGCAGTTTCTGGGAAGGGGTGGACGTGCGGGGGGATGCGCTCTCCCTGGTGATCATCGACAAACTGCCCTTTACCTCTCCGGACGATCCGCTGCTCAAAGCGCGCATGGAAGACTGCCGCCTGCGCGGGGGCGATCCTTTTGACGACGTACAGCTCCCGGACGCGGTTATCACCCTGAAGCAGGGTGTCGGGCGTCTGATCCGTGATACGGACGACCGCGGCGTGCTGGTGATCTGCGACAATCGCCTGGTGATGCGCCCTTACGGCGCGACATTCCTTGCCAGCCTGCCACCCGCGCCCCGCACGCGGGACATTAATCGCGCGGTGCGTTTCCTGGCGAACCCAACGGCGGAGTAATTTGCCCTGGAGTGTGCTAAGATGCGCGCCATTTTGTGACTACCCATTGCGAGAGCGCGAGACCCATGCGAATTCTGGCTATTGATACCGCTACAGAGGCCTGCTCCGTTGCCCTGTGGGATAACGGTACCCTCTTTGCCCATTTTGAAGAGTGCCCCCGGGAACATACCCAACGTATTCTGCCGCTGGTGAAAGAGATCCTTCACCAGGGCAACTCCACTTTAACTGAACTCGACGCGCTGGCCTTTGGCCGTGGGCCGGGCAGCTTCACCGGCGTGCGTATCGGCATTGGTATCGCACAGGGCCTGGCGCTGGGCGCCGATCTGCCAATGATTGGCGTTTCCACACTCGCCACCATGGCGCAGGGCGCATGGCGCACCACTGGCGCGACGCGAGTGCTGGCCGCGATTGATGCGCGCATGGGCGAAGTCTACTGGGCCGAGTACACGCGCGATGAGCAGGGCGTCTGGCACGGTGAAGAGACCGAGTCGGTGCTCAAACCGGACGCCGTTGCTGAACGGTTGAAACAACTTTCCGGCGAGTGGGCTACTGTGGGTACAGGCTGGCCAGCCTGGCCGGATATGGCAAATGACAGCGGTCTGACGCTGGTCGATGGTCAGGTGTTACTCCCCCGTGCTGAAGATATGCTGCCGATCGCCTGTCAGCTGCTGAGCGCGGGAAAAACCGTGGCCGTTGAACACGCTGAGCCGGTTTATTTGCGAAATGAAGTGGCCTGGAAGAAACTTCCGGGCAGGGCGTGAATCTCAGTAATAAGCACTGAGAAAAGGGAGTCGCATCATGGCGGTTCAAACAAAGGTTGTACGCCTCTTCATAGCGGGCGCTATCGCTGTGGCATTAAGTGGATGTGTCACCGTTCCTGACGCGATAAAAGGAAGCAGTCCGACACCGCAGCAGGATCTGGTGCGGGTGATGAATGCGCCTGAACTTTACGTTGGCCAGGAGGCACGCTTTGGCGGCAAAGTGGTGGACATCCAGAACCAGCAGGGCAAAACCCGTCTGGAAATTGCGACGGTGCCGCTGGACAGCGGCGCGCGGCCAGTACTGGGCGAACCTTCGCGTGGGCGAATTTATGCAGACGTGAACGGTTTCCTCGATCCGGTCGATTTCCGTGGCCAACTGGTGACGGTCGTTGGGCCAATCACCGGCACGGTACAGGGGAAAATCGGTAACACGCCGTATAAATTTATGACCCTACAGGCCACCGGCTACAAACGCTGGCACCTGACCCAACAGGTCATGCTGCCACCGCAGCCTATCGACCCGTGGATGTGGGGACCGCACCCGTACCGTTACGGCGGCTACGGTGGATGGGGCTGGTACAATCCAGGCCCGGCTCAGGTTCAGACCATCGTTACAGAATAACTTACTGTTATTATTAGATAAGAGACAGCGGCTCAGCCGCTGTCTCTGTTTTTTACGGATATAACACAAAAAAAAGAGTGACGCGCTTCGCAACCTTAAATTCGAACAATTAATAAACTGGTACGCTGAGTTAATATAATGTTAACGAACTGTTTATTATCGGGGTTGTGATGACGACGAACACTCATTTCAGAGGTGATGCATTGAAAAAGGTTTGGCTTAACCGTTATCCCGCAGATGTTCCTGCGGAGATCAATCCTGACCGTTATCAATCCCTGGTTGAATTATTTGAGCACTCGGTCGCGCGCTACGCGGATCAGCCTGCGTTTGTGAACATGGGCGAGGTGATGACCTTCCGCAAACTGGAAGAGCGCAGCCGGGCCTTTGCCGCCTATTTGCAGGAAGGCCTGGGCCTGAAGAAAGGGGACCGCGTCGCGCTGATGATGCCAAATCTGCTTCAGTATCCGGTGGCACTGTTCGGTATTTTGCGGGCGGGGATGATCGTGGTTAACGTCAACCCGCTCTATACTCCGCGCGAGCTGGAGCACCAGTTGAATGACAGCGGCGCGGCGGCGATTGTGATTGTCTCCAACTTTGCCCATACGCTGGAAAAAGTGGTCGATAAAACCCAGGTCCGCCACGTGATCCTGACCCGCATGGGCGATCAGCTGTCGACCGCCAAAGGGACGCTGGTTAACTTTGTCGTCAAATATGTGAAGCGTCTGGTGCCGAAATACCATCTGCCGGATGCCATCTCCTTCCGCCGCGCGCTGCAAAGCGGCTATCGCATGCAGTATGTGAAGCCGGAAGTGGTCTCAGACGATCTGGCTTTCCTGCAGTACACCGGGGGTACCACCGGCGTTGCGAAAGGGGCGATGCTGACTCACCGCAATATGCTGGCGAACCTTGAGCAGGTGAATGCGACCTACGGCCCGCTGCTGCACCGCGGCAAAGAGCTGGTGGTCACGGCGCTGCCGCTGTATCACATTTTTGCTCTGACCATGAACTGCCTGCTGTTTATCGAGCTGGGCGGACAGAATTTACTGATTACCAACCCGCGTGATATTCCAGGGCTGGTGAAAGAGCTGGCGAAATATCCGTTCACCGCCATGACCGGGGTGAACACGCTGTTTAACGCACTGCTCAACAATAAAGAGTTCCAGCAGCTCGACTTCTCCACGCTGCACCTCTCTGCGGGCGGCGGCATGCCGGTTCAGCAGGCGGTGGCCGACCGCTGGGTGAAACTCACCGGGCAGTATCTGCTGGAGGGTTACGGCCTCACAGAGTGCGCGCCGCTGGTCAGCGTTAACCCGCATGATATCGATTATCACAGCGGCAGCATTGGTCTGCCGGTGCCGTCAACGGAGGCCAAACTGGTCGACGACGAAGGCAATGAAGTGCCTCACGGTGAGCCGGGCGAACTGTGCGTCAAAGGCCCGCAGGTGATGCTCGGCTACTGGCAGCGCCCGGATGCGACGGATGAAATCATCAAAGACAGCTGGCTCTACACGGGCGACATCGCGGTGATGGACGACGAAGGTTTCCTTCGCATTGTCGATCGCAAAAAAGACATGATTCTGGTCTCCGGTTTTAACGTTTATCCTAACGAGATCGAAGACGTGGTAATGCAGCACGATGGGGTGCAGGAAGTGGCTGCCGTCGGTGTGCCGTCCGGCAGCAGCGGTGAAGCGGTGAAGATATTCGTGGTCAAAAAAGACCCCTCGCTGAACGAAGATGAACTCATCGCATTTTGTCGTCGTCAGCTTACCGGTTACAAAGTGCCGAAGCTGGTGGAGTTCCGCACGGAGCTGCCAAAATCGAACGTCGGGAAGATATTACGACGAGAATTACGTGACGAAGCGCGTTCCAAAGTGGACAATAAAGCCTAAGCTTCGAGTGAGTCGCCACCACACGCCGGTTAGCCGGCGTTTTTTATGGGCGCAAACCAGAGAGAAACCGTTTTGAATTACCAGATGATCACAACCAACGACGAGCTGGCAACGCTGTGCAACGTCACCCGCGACTTTCCCGCCATTGCTCTGGATACCGAGTTTGTTCGCACGCGAACCTACTATCCCCAGTTGGGTTTGATCCAAATGTACGATGGCAAAAAGGTCTCGCTGATTGACCCGCTGGGTATCACGGACTGGGCGCCAATGCGTGAACTTCTGCTCGATACCGCCGTGACCAAATATCTGCATGCGGGTAGTGAAGATCTGGAGGTATTCCTCAATACCTTTGGCGTGATGCCGGAACCCCTGATTGATACGCAAATTCTCGCCGCTTTCTCCGGCCGTCCGCTCTCCTGGGGCTTTGCCGCGATGGTCGAAGAGTATACCGGCATTGCGCTGGATAAGAGCGAGTCGCGCACCGACTGGCTGGCGCGTCCACTGACTGAACGTCAACTGGACTACGCCGCTGCCGATGTCTTTTACCTGCTGCCGATTTGCGGCCAGCTAATGAAAGAGGCTGAAGACGCTGGCTGGCTGGATGCAGCGCTCAACGAATGCCGTATGACACAGCAGCGCCGTCAGGAAGTGGTCGACCCGAAAGACGCCTGGCGCGATATCACCAATGCCTGGCAGCTGCGTACCCGTCAGCTTGCCTGCCTGCAGCTGCTGGCCGACTGGCGTCTGCGCAAAGCGCGCGAGCGCGATCTGGCGGTCAATTTTGTCGTACGCGAAGAGCATCTGTGGGCGGTTGCGCGCTATATGCCGGGCAGCATGGGCGAACTGGACAGTATCGGATTATCGGGCAGTGAAATTCGCTTCCACGGTAAAACGTTGCTGGCTCTGGTCGCTAAAGCCCAGCAGTTGCCGGACGATGAACTGCCGGAGCCACTGTTGAACCTGATGGATATGCCAGGCTATCGCAAAGCGTTCAAAGAGATCAAAGCACTGGTGCTGGAAGTGGGAACGGAAAACAAGATAAGCCCAGAGCTGCTGGCGTCACGCCGTCAGATCAATCAGCTGCTGAACTGGCACTGGAAGTTAAAACCACAGAATGGCCTGCCGGAACTGATTGCGGGCTGGCGCGGGGAGTTGATGGGCGAACGTCTGAAAACCCTGCTGGCAGACTATCCACAGTAATAAAATTGCCGGGTAAGCGAAACGCTACCCGGCATTGATACGTTCATAATGCTATGGACGTGACTCTTCCGCTTCCGGCAGCGTCACGTTCAGCTCCAGAATCGAAATATCCCCATCCTTCTGCTCCAGCTGCACGGTGACCATCTCCGGGTCGATCTGCACATACTTACAAATCACTTCCAGGATGTCTTTGCGCAGCTGCGGCAAATAGTGTGGTTCAGCATCGCTGCGGCGACGTTCCGCAACGATAATTTGCAGTCGCTCTTTCGCGATGTTGGCGGTGCTTTTTTTCCGCGAGAGAAAAAAGTCCAGTAATGCCATAACTTATCCTCCGAACAGGCGTTTGAGGAAACCTTTCTTCTCTTCTTCAATGAAGCGGAAAGGACGTTCTTCTCCCAGCAGACGGTCAACGGTATCAGCGTAGGCTTTACCCGCGTCTGCCATCGTATCGAGGATCACCGGCTCGCCCTGGTTAGAGGCGCGCAGCACGGATTGATCTTCCGGAATGACGCCAACCAGTTTGATGCGCAGGATCTCCAGCACGTCTTCCATGCTCAGCATGTCACCCTTATTAACGCGACCCGGATTGTAACGGGTCAGCAGCAGGTGCTCTTTAATCGGGTCCTGACCATTTTCCGCGCGACGAGATTTAGACGCCAGAATGCCCAGAATACGGTCAGAGTCACGTACAGAGGAGACTTCCGGGTTGGTGGTGATAATGGCTTCGTCAGCAAAATACAGCGCCATCAGCGCGCCCGTTTCGATACCGGCAGGGGAGTCGCAGACCACAAAGTCGAACTCCATCTTTTTCAGTTCGTCGAGCACTTTCTCCACGCCTTCGCGGGTCAGCGCATCTTTGTCGCGCGTCTGAGAAGCAGGAAGAATAAAGAGGTTTTCCGTGCGCTTATCTTTAATCAGCGCCTGGTTAAGGGTGGCATCGCCCTGAATGACGTTAACAAAGTCATACACAACGCGACGCTCACACCCCATGATCAGGTCGAGGTTACGCAGGCCGATATCGAAATCGATAACAACTGTCTTCTTTCCCTTCTGGGCCAAACCAGTAGCGATGGCCGCGCTGGAGGTGGTCTTGCCAACGCCTCCTTTACCCGAAGTCACAACAATAATGCGTGCCATAGAAATTCCTTGTTAAAAAGGGATCAATTCAACGGTTGAACAGTCAAAGCGTTCTCTGCGAGTCGCAGGCGTGCCGCTTTGCCATAAAATTCGGCTGGGATCTTGTCACTCAGCCAATATTCACCTGCGATGGAAACCAGTTCCGCCGTCAGATGGGTACAAAATATTTGTGCTTCCCGATCGCCACTGGCACCGGCCAGCGCGCGTCCTCTCATCATACCGTAGACGTGAATATTGCCATCGGCAATCAGCTCAGCGCCAGCGCTGACGTGGCTTGTCACAATCAGATCACAGTTTGGTGCATAAATGCGCTGACCGGAACGAACCGGCACATCAATCATTCGCGTTTTTGTGATAGGAGTAACAGTTTGCGCGGGCGGTGGAGGCGTCGGGGCGGCTTTCGCCGGAGAACGGACGGTTTTTTCTTTGCCTTCAGTCAGAAGGGGCAGACCGGCACGCTCGATTTCATCTTTAAGACGAGCATCTTTGCAGCCGCTAATGCCAACAATACGCAGCCCGGTCGAGGTGACCGCCTGCTGAAGATGCTGCCAGTTCACAGGCGCGTCGAGACCGCTGACATTCACCACCACTGGGGCGTGTTTCAGAAAAGCGGGTGCCTGCGCGATTTTGTCTTCTAACGCCTGACGAATAACCTCGGGTTTTGCATCATGCAAATGAACCACTGATAAGGTGAAGCTACTGCCTTTAAGCTCGATGGGCGTGTTTGACATCCTGGCCTTACTCAATTTGCTGTTAATCGCAGCACATTCGTTGCGATATTCCGAAGAGTATCAGGCATGTTATAGTCACTGGTATATTGAGGCAAGCAACCACCGATAATTCAGAGTAAAAACATGTTTTGTGTGATCTACAGAAGTACTAAACGCGACCAGACCTATCTTTATGTCGAGAAAAAAGACGATTTTTCCCGCGTACCGGAAGAATTAATGAAAGGCTTCGGCGCGCCGCAGCTGGCGATGCTATTGCCGCTGGACGGTCGTAAAAAACTGGTGAATGCCGATCTGGATAAAGTGAAAACCGCCCTGAAAGAACAAGGCTATTATTTACAGCTTCCGCCACCTCCTGAGAATTTATTAAAACAGCATCTCGCAGGTGACGGAAAAAAATAACCCCGGCCAACTCCGTGGGTGACATATCAACCGTGTAGGGGACGAGCATGTATCAACATCACAACTGGCAAGGTGCATTACTGGATTACCCTGTAAGCAAAGTGGTCTGCGTAGGCAGCAATTATGCGAAGCATATTCAGGAAATGGGCAGTGCCGTGCCAGAAGAGCCTGTGTTGTTTATCAAGCCGGAAACCGCTATTTGCGATATTCGCCAGCCGCTGGCGCTACCGCAGGGGCTGGGTTCGGTACACCATGAAGTCGAACTGGCGGTGCTAATTGGCGGCACGCTGCGTCAGGCATCCGAGGATCACGTGCAGAAAGCCATCGCAGGCTACGGAGTTGCACTGGACCTGACGCTGCGCGATGTGCAGGGCAAAATGAAAAAAGCCGGCCAGCCGTGGGAAAAAGCCAAAGGCTTTGATAATTCCTGCCCGATCTCCGGTTTTATTCCGGCCGCTGAATTCCACGCCGATCCGCAAAACACCCCGTTGAGCCTGAAAGTGAACGGCGAAATTCGCCAGCAGGGCAATACGTCTGACATGATCCATAAGATCCTGCCGCTTATCGCCTACATGAGCCGTTACTTCACCCTCAAGCCGGGCGATGTGATCCTCACCGGTACGCCAGAAGGCGTTGGGCCACTGCTGAGCGGTGACGAACTGGAAATCGGTTTTAACGGACAATCCGTTAAGACGCGCGTGCTGTAAAATGCCCTTGCCGCTGTTAATCGGCGGCAAAACTTGCATCCACGTGCCAGACTGGTTATAAGGTGCGCTTTCTTTTGACGTGTGGACATCCTTATGAGCGAAACCCCTTTCTGGCAAAGCAAGACTCTCGACGAAATGACCGACGTGGAGTGGGAATCGCTGTGCGACGGCTGCGGGCAGTGCTGCCTGCACAAGCTGATGGACGAAGACACGGACGAAATCTACTTCACCAACGTCGCCTGCAAGCAGCTGAACATCAAAACCTGTCAGTGCCGCAACTACGAGCGCCGTTTCGAGTACGAGCCGGATTGCATCAAGCTGACCCGCGACAATCTCCCGACGTTTGAATGGCTGCCTCACACCTGCGCCTATCGCCTGCTGGCGGAAGGGAAAGGGCTGCCGGACTGGCATCCGCTGCTGACCGGCTCAAAAGCGGCGATGCACGGCGAGCGCATTTCGGTGCGACATATCGCGGTGAAAGAATCCGAAGTGCAGGACTGGGAAGACCATATTCTCAACCATCCCAAACACGCATAAAAAAACCCGCCGAGGCGGGTTTTTTGTTGGGTGCCGTTTGTGCTTATCGACCAAACAAATCGCGTTTTTTCGGTTTGAACGGCTGGGCAATCAGTACCAGCAGCGCCACCACGAAGTAGGCGACGAAAATACCGACCAGCCACTGCGGCATCTCCAGCGTCAGGAATTCCCACTGACGAACAGAGCAATCACCGGAGGCCACAAACACCTGCGGCAGCCACTTGTCCAGCGGCAGCCAGCCTGGGAAGCGGGCGGCAAAATCACAGGTCTGGAACGGGGAGGGATGCAGCTGCATCATGGTGTGCTGCCATGCCAGCTCAATGCCTTTCCAGGCACTGTACAACCAGAGGGCGATCCCGGCATAACGCAGCGGGGATTTTGGCGCAATCGCACCCACCAGCCCTGCACCCATAATGCCGAACAGCGCACAACGTTCGTAAATACACAGCACACAGGGTTTCAGCAACATCACATGCTGGAACCAGAGCGCTACCATTTCCAGCGCAAAGGCGGTCAGGGCCATCAATAACCACGCTCCGCGACCGCGAGAGCATTGGTTCAAAAATCGCAACATAATCATTTCCCTGGAACAGGCTTAGAAAGCGCAGTGTAAACCAAAACGATTTTAGCGCCAGATGCTCCTGGCAAAATAAAACGTAATTGGATGTTTATAATGCAGAAAGTCAAACCGGGCAGCGAACCACCCGAATTCAGGGACTTAATGCGCGGCCAGTATACCTATTTGCAACAACCATTGCGTATAAGGAATGAGGGTAAATTTGACGCACAGCAAGCCGACAACGGTTAATACCAGCGTGTACGGCAACGCCATCCACACCATCCGACCGTAGGACAAACGAATCAGGGGAGCCAGCGCCGAGGTCAGCAGGAACAGAAACGCCGCCTGTCCGTTTGGCGTCGCCACTGACGGCAAATTGGTGCCAGTGTTAATCGCCACGGCCAGCAGCTCAAACTGGTTAATATTAATGGCCCCATGTTCAAGCGCCGCTTTGGCCTCATTGATATACACCGATCCGACAAACACGTTATCGGAAATAGAAGAGAGCAGGCCGTTAAACAGATAAAAGAGCGACAGCTGCGAGTCGGGTGACGCCTGCAGGACAAAGTCGATAATCGGCGAGAACAGTTGCTGATCGATAATCACCGCCACAATGGCAAAAAACACCGCCAGCAGGGCAGTAAACGGCAGCGCTTCGGTAAATGCCTTGCCGATCGCATGTTCGTCGGTCACACCGGTAAACGACGTCGCCAGAATAATTACCGACAGGCCAATAAGCCCCACTTCCGCCAGGTGGAATGCCAGCGCGACGATAAGCCACACGCCGATGATACCCTGGGCGATCAGCGCCAGTTTTTCCTGACGGGTGCGCTGGCTGCGGCTTTTCAGATCAAATTCGTGCAGCACATCGCGAACCGGGCCGGGCAGTTGGGCGCCATAGCCGAAGCTTTTGGTTTTCTCGAGCAACACACAGGTCAGCAGCCCACAGACAAAGACCGGGACGCTCACCGGCGCCACGCGCAGGAAGAATTCGGTAAAGTTCCAGCCTGCGGCTTTTGCAATAATGAGGTTTTGCGGCTCGCCGACCATCGTCATCACCCCGCCGAGCGCCGTGCCGACGCCCGCGTGCATCATCAGGCTGCGCAGGAACGCACGAAACTGTTCCAGAACGTCGCGCTTCGGCACGTCAATCTGGCTGTCATCCTGCAAATCGCTCTCGGTTTTCGTTGAGGCCACGCGATGATAAATGCCGTAAAAACCGACGGCGACGCTTATCACCACCGCAACGACCGTCAGCGCATCGAGGAATGCGGAGAGAAACGCGGCAGCCAGACAGAAGGAGAGGGAAAGCACCGTTTTGGAACTAATACTCAGCAGCAGCCGCGTGAAGATAAACAGCAGCAGTTGCTTCATAAAGTAGATCCCGGCCACCATAAACATCAGCAGCAGGAGCACTTCCAGGTTAGAGGCCAGCTCGTCTTTCACGCGCTCTGCGCTGGTCATGCCGATAAACACCGCTTCAATCGCCAGCAGCCCGCCGGGAAGCAGGGGATAGCATTTCAGCGCCATCGCCAGGGCAAAGATAAACTCGGCCACCAGCAGCCAGCCGGCCACAAACGGCGAGAAGATAAACACCACAGGGTTAGCGATCAGAAAAATGAGCAGCGTCAGCTTGTACCAGTCGGGTGACTGACCTAAAAAATTGCGCCACAGGGCGCGTCCGTAAGACATTTCCACCAGAGAGTTCCTTCCTCGCCAAAGTTAAGCAAAACATTATTATACGCACAATTTGCATGAATAACGGCTGTCGACCAGGATGCTGTATTTGATAAAAATGAAACGGTGATCCCTTTTTTCCCGCGTCGCTGCGCTATCTGCCACTGTCAGCCTCTGGTATGATGAGTGAATTAGTTAAAGCTGTGTAATGGAAATCTCACTATGGTCATAAAGGCGCAAAGCCCGGCGGGTTTCGCTGAAGAGTACATCATTGAAAGCATCTGGAATAACCGTTTCGCTCCTGGAACGATTCTTCCCGCTGAACGTGAATTGTCTGAACTGATTGGCGTAACACGTACCACTTTACGCGAAGTTCTTCAGCGTCTGGCGCGTGATGGCTGGTTGACGATTCAGCACGGCAAACCGACCAAAGTGAATAACTTCTGGGAAACGTCGGGTCTGAACATTCTTGAAACGCTCGCCCGTCTCGATCACGAGAGCGTTCCACAGCTGATCGATAATTTGCTGTCGGTGCGCACCAACATTTCTACCATCTTTATCCGTACCGCATTCCGTCAGCATCCTGAAAAGGCGCTGGAAGTGCTGGCGACGGCGACGGCGGTTGACGATCATGCGGATGCGTTTGCGACCCTCGATTACAACATCTTCCGTGGCCTGGCGTTTGCGTCGGGAAATCCGATTTATGGATTGATCCTTAACGGCATGAAAGGGCTGTACACCCGCATTGGTCGCCACTATTTCGCCAATCCGGAAGCGCGCAGCCTGGCGCTCGGTTTCTACCACAAGTTAAGCCAGCTTTGCACCGAAGGCCAGCACGATCAGGTCTATGAAACGGTGCGTCGTTACGGCCATGACAGCGGCGAGATCTGGCACCGGATGCAGAAAAATCTGCCGGGCGATTTAGCGATTCACGGTCATTAAAAGAAAAAGCCTCTCGACTGAGAGGCTTTTTTTTGCCCGCTTAAAGGGCCTGAAGCTGAGTCATACGAAAGCCGGGGAAGATGCGTCGCCACCCGGCAATGCGATTACAGCGTGTTTCCCCGCGCCGGGCAGCGCTCCAGCAGTTCCACGCTCCCGTCCTCGTTTTGCTGCTCCATCAACACGTCAAAGCCCCACAGGCGATGCACATGCTTGAGCACCTCTTTGCGGCCTTTATCCAGCGGCGCACGGTTGTGCGGAATATAGCGCAGCGTCAGAGAGCGATCGCCGCGTAAATCCACGTTCCAGACCTGGATATTGGGTTCCAGATTGCTCAGGTTGTATTGAGAGGAGAGGCGCGAGCGGATCTCACGGTACCCTTCCTCATTGTGAATCGCCGATATCTCCAGATAATTATTACGATCGTCATCCAGAACGGTAAAGAAGCGGAAATCACGCATGATTTTCGGTGACATGAACTGGCTGATAAAGCTCTCGTCTTTAAAGTCGCGCATCGCGAAATGCAGCGTCTCCAGCCAGTCGGAACCGGCGATGTCCGGGAACCAGTATTTATCCTCTTCCGTCGGTGACTGACAGATGCGTTTGATATCCTGGAACATCGCAAAGCCGAGGGCATAGGGGTTAATCCCGCTGTACCACGGGCTGTTATACGGCGGCTGGAAGACCACGTTAGTGTGGCTGTGCAGAAACTCGAGCATAAAGCGCTCGGTCACTTTGCCTTCGTCATACAGGTGGTTAAGGATGGTGTAATGCCAGAACGTCGCCCAGCCTTCGTTCATCACCTGCGTCTGTTTTTGCGGATAAAAATACTGACTCACCTTACGCACGATGCGTAAGATTTCACGCTGCCACGGCTCCAGCAGCGGCGCATTTTTTTCCATAAAGTAGAGTAAGTTCTCCTGCGGCTCAGACGGATAACGCCGCGCTTCGGCGATCGTTTTCTCCTCTTCGCGTTTCGGCAGGGTACGCCACAGCATATTCACCTGGCTTTGCAGATACTCTTCGCGACTTTTCTGCCGCGCTTTCTCCTCCTGGAGGGAGATTTTTTGCGGACGTTTGTAGCGATCCACGCCGTAATTCATCAGCGCGTGACAGGAGTCGAGCAGTTTTTCCACCTCGTCCACCCCGTAGCGCTCCTCGCATTCGGTGATGTATTTACGGGCGAAAATCAGGTAATCGACAATCGAACTGGCATCGGTCCAGCTGCGGAACAGGTAGTTATTTTTGAAGAACGAGTTGTGCCCGTAGCAGGCGTGCGCCATCACCAGCGCCTGCATGGTAATGGTGTTCTCCTCCATCAGATAGGCGATGCAGGGATTGGAGTTAATGACGATCTCATACGCCAGCCCTTGCTGGCCGTGCTTGTAGAGTCGCTCGGTCTCAATGAATTTTTTACCGAACGACCAGTGCGGATAGTTGATCGGCATCCCGACGCTCGAGTAGGCGTCCATCATCTGTTCGGAGGTAATGACTTCGATCTGGTGCGGGTAGGTGTCCAGTCGATACAGCTTCGCCACCCGGTCGATTTCGGCCAGATAGACATCCAGCAGCTCGAAGGTCCAGTCGGGTCCATCGCTGAGACGAGTGCTGTCCTTGTTCATTGAGTCAAGTGTAGCCATTAGCGCGCCCTCGTTGTTGATAGCTCTCTCTAGTCTGGAGAACCTCTTTTCAAGCATAGAACAACGCGTTGAAAAGCGTGCTGACGCAGAAATTTTTTCTTTGCGATTTCCGATTTTTGATCCCGGTGAAAACGGTTATCTCGCAGAATTTTCTGCTGGTTAAAAAGAACGCGCAGTAAAAGATCCTAAATAAGCGCCATCCCCGCTGGCTGGGGAAGATGTGAGTTAAGTCACCATAAAAAAGTCGTATGTTGAATAATATTTTCAACTAGGTTATCAATCTGTAATTAGAAGATTGTTCTTTTGCACATAACGGAGTGGCTATGCGTGTTGTCATACTGGGAAGTGGGGTTGTCGGCGTCACCAGCGCCTGGTATTTAAGTCAGGCGGGACACGAGGTGACGGTCATCGATCGCGAACCGGGATCGGCACTGGAGACCAGCGCGGCCAACGCCGGGCAGATCTCCCCAGGCTATGCGGCGCCGTGGGCGGCACCGGGCGTACCGCTGAAGGCCATCAAATGGATGTTCCAGCGTCACGCGCCGCTGGCGATTAGCCTCGACGGCACGCAATTCCAGCTCAAGTGGATGTGGCAGATGCTGCGCAACTGCGATACTCGCCACTACATGGAAAACAAAGGCCGCATGGTGCGCCTGGCAGAGTACAGCCGCGACTGCCTGAAAGAACTGCGCAACACCACCGGCATCGAATACGAAGGGCGGCAGGGCGGCACATTGCAGCTGTTCCGCACCGCGCAGCAGTATGAAAACGCCACTCGCGATATCGCCGTGCTGGAAGATGCAGGCGTGCCGTATCAGCTGCTCGAAGCCAGCCAGCTGGCGCAGGTTGAACCGGCGCTGGCGGAAGTGGCACACAAACTGACGGGCGGGCTGCGCCTGCCAAATGATGAAACGGGCGACTGCCAGCTCTTTACTCAGCGTTTGGCGAAGATGTGTGAACAGGCGGGCGTGACATTCCGCTACAACACCTCGGTCGATAAACTGCTGTCAGAAGGCGAAAAAATCTACGGCGTGAAGTGCGGCGACGAAGTGATCAAAGCCGATGCCTATGTAATGGCATTTGGCTCCTACTCCACGGCGATGCTGAAGGGCCTGCTGGATATACCCGTCTATCCGCTGAAAGGCTATTCCCTCACCATACCGGTGAAAGAGGACAACGGTGCGCCTGTTTCAACTATTCTTGATGAAACCTACAAAATCGCCATCACCCGCTTTGATAACCGGATCCGCGTCGGCGGAATGGCGGAAATTGTCGGCTTTAATACGGAATTGCTGCAACCGCGCCGCGAAACGCTTGAGATGGTGGTTCGCGATCTGTTCCCGCGCGGGGGCTTTGTCGAACAGGCCACCTTCTGGACCGGGTTACGTCCTATGACGCCTGACGGCACGCCGATTGTCGGCCGTACGCCGTTCAAGAATTTATGGACTAACACCGGCCACGGCACGCTGGGCTGGACCATGGCCTGCGGTTCAGGGCAACTGCTGAGCGATTTGATCTCGGGCCGCACCCCGGCAATTCCGTTTGATGATTTAAGCGCCGCGCGCTATCAATCCGGATTTACGCCATCTCGCCCGCAGCATCTGCATGGCGCGCATAATTAACAAGGAGCTGTCATGTCCCGTCCTATTCTGGCTCAGCTGGATCTGCAGGCGTTAAAAAATAACCTGCAGATTGTCCGCCGTGCTGCGCCGGGCTCTCGCGTATGGTCGGTGGTGAAAGCCAACGGCTACGGCCACGGAATTGAGTCCATCTGGAGCGCGCTGAGCGCCACCGATGGTTTTGCGCTGTTGAATCTGGAAGAGGCGATCCTGCTGCGCGAGCGCGGCTGGAAAGGGCCGATTCTGCTGCTCGAAGGCTTCTTCCACGCCGACGAACTGCCGCTTTTGGACAAGTACCGACTCACCACCAGCGTCCACAGCAACTGGCAAATCAAAGCGCTGCAAAACGCAAAACTGCATGCACCGCTGGATATCTATCTCAAGGTCAACAGCGGTATGAACCGCTTAGGTTTCCAGCCCGAGCGCGTGCACACGATGTGGCAGCAGTTGCGCGCCCTGAAAAATGTCGGCGAGATGACCCTGATGGCGCACTTTGCCGATGCCGAAAAACCGGACGGCATTGCCGAGGCGATGGTGCGTATCAATCAGGCGGCAGAGGGACTGGAGTGCGCCCGTTCGCTGTCGAACTCCGCCGCCACGCTCTGGCACCCGGAAGCCCATTACGACTGGGTACGTCCAGGCATTATTCTCTACGGCGCGTCGCCGTCCGGCCAGTGGCAGGACATCGCCAACAGCGGGCTGAAACCGGTTATGTCCCTGCGCAGTGAAATCATCGGCATTCAGACGCTGAAAGCGGGTGATACGGTGGGCTATGGCAGCCGTTATCGTGCGTCAGGCGAACAGCGTATTGGTATCGTGGCGGGCGGTTATGCTGACGGCTATCCACGTCTTGCGCCAACCGGCACGCCGGTGTGGGTCGATGGCGTGCGTACCGGCACCGTTGGCACCATTTCAATGGATATGATGGCGGTTGACTTGACCCCATGCCCGCAGGCAGGCATCGGTTCGCCGGTAGAGCTGTGGGGGAATGAGGTGAAAGTCGATGACGTGGCGTCGGCAGCGGGAACGGTAGGCTATGAAATGTTAACGGCACTGGCCCCGAGAGTGCCAGTAGTGACAGTGTAACGTTAAAATACCGGGTGGCGTTGCTGCCACCCGGCAAAACATTATTCTGAACCCTCATCCTCCATCGGACGCACGCCCACCTTCCGTACTGCGTTATCCTCTTTCTCGGCCACCGTCCAGATCATCCCGGCAAACTCCACCTGGTCGCCCACGACCGGCGCGGCACCCAGCAGCTGCTGCACGATTTCACCCAGCGTCTGCTGTTTATCGCGATACTCCAGCCCCTCGTCGAGGCCGTAAATCAGCGCCACGTCGGCAAATTTGGCGTTCGCTTCCAGAATAAAATCACCGAAGAACCGCTGATCCAGCGCCACGGGCGGTGACTGGCTGAACAGCTTCCCGAGGGCAGGCAAATCGGTCTCACGACCAATGACGCAGAGAATATCGCCCTCGCGCAGGCGAGTGCTGCCCGTCGGGTGCAGCAGAGCGTTATCGCGAAACAGCGCGGCAATCCGCGTTTCCGTCGGCATATGCAGGTCGCGCAGCGACGCGCCCACGCACCATTTATCGGCGCTCAGCTGGTAGACAAACTGCTCCCACGGGTTTTCCGGATGAATATCCAGCCCCACGCGCGAAACGGGCAGGCCAACCGGTGGCACCACCACTTTGGCTTTTTTCGCCGCCCAGCCGAGGGACGTACCCTGGAACAGCAGCGACACCAGCACCACGAAGAACGCGACATTGAAGAACAGCCGTGAATTATCCAGCCCCGCCATCATCGGGAAGACCGCCAGAATGATCGGCACCGCCCCGCGCAGGCCCACCCAACTGATAAAAATACGCTCGCGCAGGTTAAACCCACGGAACGGCAACAGCCCGGCAAACACCGACAGCGGACGGGCGAAGAAGATCATCCATGCCGAGAGGAGCAGCGCCGGAATGGCAATCGGCAGCAGATCGGACGGCGTCACCAGCAGCCCCAGCACCAGGAACATGCCGATTTGCGCCAGCCAGGCCAGACCGTCGAAGTTTTGCAAAATGGCGTGGCGGTTGCGAATCGGGCGATTTCCCAGCAGAAAGCCACAGAGATAAACGGCGAGAATACCGCTGCCGTCCATCGCCGTTGTCAGGGCGAAAATCAGAATACCGCCGCTAAGCGCCAGCAAAGGGTACAGCCCGGCGGGCAGGGAGATGCGGTTAATCATCTGCTGCAACAGATAGCCGCCGGAAAGGCCGATGATAATCCCGAGGCCAAACTGCTGGAGAATATGCCAGGCAAACATCCAGCTCAGGCCGGATTCGTGCTGCTGGATCATCTCAATCAGGGTGATGGTCAGGAACACCGCCATCGGGTCGTTGCTGCCGGATTCAATCTCCAGCGTCGAGCCGACACGCTCGTTCAGCCCTTTGCCGCCGAGGAGGGAGAACACCGCCGCCGCATCCGTCGAGCCGACAATCGCGCCAATCAGCAATCCTTCCATGATATTCAGATGAAACAGCCAGGCGGCCATCATACCGGTCAGGCCGGAGGTGATCAGCACGCCGACGGTTGCCAGCGACAGGGCTGGGCCTAAGGCGACGCGAAACGAGCTGGCCTGGGTGCGCATCCCGCCGTCCAGCAAAATCACTGCCAGCGCGAGGTTACTCACCATGTAGGCGAAGGGATAATTATCGAATGGAATCCCGCCGACGCCATCGATGCCCGCGAGCATGCCGATGGCCAGGAAGATAACAAGGATAGGTATGCCGAGACGCGATGAAAATGAACTTAATAAAATACTGCAGGTTACTAATACGGAACCCAGAATGAAAAGACTGATTATCGCTGCGGCATCCAATGTTGTCTTACTCCCACCTCAATGTTGTTGCTGATAATAAAACCCTATCATATTAACGACAAAAACAGCGTTTTATTGAGGTGGTTAAACCGCTTTTTTATGCCTTTAAGACAGGATGACCGCGCAGGGTTAACCGGCTGCCCGCCTGCGAGTGCCAAAGCGTCGCCTGAGCGCCCAGCGGCAGGGTGACGGTTTGCTGCTCATGGCCAAACGCCAGCCCGTCGATCACCGGAATGTCGAGGCGCGAGCGCAGGTAATCGATCATGGTTTCCAGCGTATAACCCGCATCGTAATCGTTCGGCGTTGCACCGCTGAAGCTGCCTAACACAACCGCGCGCTGACGCCCGAGAATACCGGCGTGCATCAGCTGCAACAGCATGCGCTCGACGCGGAACGGATGCTCGTTGATATCCTCCAGCACCAGAATGCCGTTCTCAATTTGCGGCAGCCACGGCGTGCCGATAAGCGACACCAGCATCGCCAGATTGCCGCCCCACAGCTGGCCTTCGCACTCACACTGCGGGCCGTTGCCCTGCCACTCCACGCTGTACGTCGGATTTTTCAAGGCGCGCCAGAAATGTTCCTCGGTAAAACGGTTCAACTCCGGTGCGCCGAAATTCCCCGCCAGCATCGGCCCGCTAAAGGTGATGACGTTATGCAGGGCCAGCAGGCCGAGCTGAATCACGGTGAAATCGCTGTGACCGCAGATCAGCAGCGGGTCCTGCTGCTGGCGTCGGGCAAGCCCGGCCCAGTCGATGGTCTCCAGCAAACGGCTCGCGCCATACCCGCCGCGCACCGCCAGAATAATCTGGTTTTCGCCTTCGAGGGTGACCAGGTCGTTGATATCAGCCACTCTTTGCTGCTCAGTCCCGGCAAAACGCTGCAGACGGCGGGGGATGACTGTCTGATTATCCACCTGATGGCCGGATGCCTCTAAACGCGTTACGCCAAGCCGGGCGGCGTCCTGATTAATGCAGTAGCCGGACGGGGCAACAAGATGAAACTGAGACATGGCAAATCCTTGCTGAATGAGAAACTAAATGCCTATATCATGCCGCCTGTATGCGGTCTGCTTCAAGGGGCGGATGCGTAACCGCGATGATCGGCTATAAGGATAGATGACGTGAAATTGAGATGGTTTGCTTTTTTGATTGTATTGCTGGCGGGCTGTAGTTCAAAACAGGATTATCAAAATCCGCCGTGGAACCCGGAAGTCCCTGTCAAACGTGCAATGCAGTGGATGCCGATCAGCGAAAAGGCCGGGAAAGCGTGGGGCGTCAGTCCGCGACTGGTGACGGCCATTATTGCAGTCGAGTCCGGCGGCAACCCGACGCTGGTCAGCAAATCAAATGCAGTGGGCTTAATGCAATTGAAAGCCTCCACCGCCGGGCGTGAAGTCTACCGCTACATGGGCTGGAGCGGGCAGCCGTCCACCAGCGAGCTGAAAAACCCGGAGCGTAATATCTCCATGGGTACCGCATATCTGAGCATTCTGGAGCACGGTGTGCTAAAAGGCATCGAAGATCCCGAAGTGATGCAATATGCGCTGGTGGTGTCGTATGTGAACGGGGCGGGGGCGCTGCTGCGAACCTTCTCGTCGGATCGCAAAAAGGCCATCAATGAGATCAACGGCATGGACAAAGACGAGTTCTTTGAGCATGTGGTGAACAACCATCCGGCACCACAGGCTCCACGCTACATCTGGAAAGTTCAGAAAGCGATGGACGCCATGTAATGCCCTGGCCGGGCAGCGAGATGCTGTCCGGCGCCTTCAGAGAACCTTATTCGCGCGTTCTCGCGCTTCTCGCTCTAACGAGAAGATAATACGTTGAAGCTCCCTTTCGGCCCCAGGCCCGACATTCAGAAAGCGAAAACTGAGTCGTGGTGTGGTGATGGTCTCATTTTTGCTGTCCACCACTTTGCGTTCGCTAATGGCAATCAGTTGCGCATCGAAATAAAAACGCCCCCAGCCGCCCATATCCAGTTCGATTTGTGAAAAACGCATCCCTTCCACCAGTCCGTCCGGTCTTGGTGTGTCCATCAGCGCGCCCATCCCGCCGAGCGACAGGTCGAACAGGCGAAAGCGAATTTCTTTCTTGTCCGGCATTCTGGCCTTACAAAAATAGGAAGGATGCAGCGGGGCGTTAATCCGAAAATATTCCCGACGCTGGACAAACCACAGGCTCTCCGGCAGCGGGGTGATAAAAGCGGGCAGATTGAGATAATCACCTTGTTCCACATGAGGCAGGACAAACTCAACCTTTGCCCCTTTGGTTTCCGCCATCACAGAAAGATTTTTTGCGCGCAGTACCGCCCGGTTTTCATACTCCTGGCTACCGAGGTCGATGACCAGACGCTCCGGAGTGGCTTCCAGAATCTTACTGATAAACTGGTTCGACGCCCAGCTGATGCGCACCGGCACTTCGCCCTTGTGCAGGTCGCGTAATACCCCTAATACAGCCAGCGGATTTTGCTTCAGGAACTGCTCACTGTAATTACTCACGCCGAATGGCTCCTCGGTTGTCTGACGGACTGTCCCTGAAGTATCGGCAATGGGCGTCAGAACTTAATACAAACCGGTGATTTTTTTTCAAAAATGAGAGGGAATTAAGTCGGTGAGAAAAAACGGTTTTAGCGCGGTGACCTATACTTAAGTCACTTGCGCGAAACATTTTCAGCGCATGCATTTCATCTGCAAGAGGGCATCGCTATGGGTATTATCGCCTGGATTGTTTTTGGTCTTATCGCCGGCGTGATCGCAAAATTCATTATGCCGGGGCGTGATGGTGGCGGCTTCATTCTGACCTGCGTGCTGGGGGTTATCGGTGCGGTTGTCGGCGGCTGGCTGGCGACCATGTTTGGCGTCGGCGGCAGCGTCAGCGGATTTAACCTGCACAGCTTCCTGGTGGCGGTGGTCGGTGCCATCGTCGTCCTTGCGATTTTCAGACTGCTCAGACGCACATAAACCGCTAAAAACGCAAACGGCTCTCCCTGAGGGCCGTTTTTTTTGTCCGCATATTGCTTTGTTAATCGAAATGAGAATAATTGTCGTTCTTTATATCATCTAATAATAAGACGACACTATGAACACCTCGCGTTTTGCAGTATGTGCGTTGGCAGGCGCGGTCACACTGGCGTTGCAGACTTGCGCGTTTGCGGAAGAATCAACCATTCTCGTGACCGGATCGGAACAGGGCAGTCAGCTACCTGAGTGGACGAACAGTGCCACCAAATCAGCCGTTGCCGAGAGTAAAACCCCACAGGTCATCAACACTATTTCCGCCACGGAGATCGAACAGCGTCACGCGAATTCGGTCAACGAAATCCTGCGCTATGCGCCGGGCGTGTCGACGGAAGTGCGCGGCAATACCTCCTATATGAGTGAATATAAGATCCGCGGATTCACCGTCGAGCAGGAGTATTACAACGGTCTGCAACTGCCCTACAATGTCACCGGGAACACCAAAGCGCGCATCGATCCGCTGCTGATCGAGAGTGTGGACATCCTCAAAGGCCCCGCCTCTGTGCTGTACGGTGGCGGCTCGCCGGGCGGGCTGGTCAATATTCAGGGCAAAAAGCCGCAAAAAACCGCGCAAACGGAAGTGGGCTTCAACACCGGGACGCGCAATCTGAAAGAGGGCTATCTCGATTCCACCGGGCAGATTGCCGACAGCGACTGGGACTATCGTCTGCTGGGCAAAGCGACGGAAGGCGACGATCAGCCGCACACCACGCGCACGGAAAACTACCTGGTGGCACCGTCCGTGACCTGGCAGCCAGACAGCAAAACGCGTCTGACCCTTGATGCGCTCGCGCAAAACAGCCCGAGCCTGACGCCGTCCAACCCGCTTCCGCTTTCGTATCTGCGTTCCAAATATGCCGATCGCCGCGATTATGCAGGCGACGAATGGAGCGGCTTCAAACAGCGCCAGTGGATGCTGGGCTACAGCTTTGAACACCAGTTTGATAGCGGCTGGGGCTTCAGTCAGAAAGCGCGCTACTTCGACGTGGATACGCACCAGCGCAGTATCTACTCCACAGGGCCAGGCGCAAACGTGTACGAGCTAAACCGCTTTGCTTACACCACCGACGAAGACCTGCAGAGTTTCAACATGGACAACCAGGTCACCAAAACGCTGGAACTGGGCGACTGGAAGCACCATTTGCTGGCAGGCTTCGACTACCAGAAGCTCAATTCCCACTTCCACTATCGCTATGCGGCAAATACGCCGGGTATCGATATGCGTTACCCGGACTACACGCAGGTCAACGACGGTTCGCTCGGTCTCTACACCGCGCAGAAAAATCGCCTGAGCTATCAGCAAAACGGGTACTACCTGCAGGATCAGATCGAATTCGGCGGGCTGAATCTGCTCGGCAGCCTGCGCTACGACGACTATCGCTCCGTCACCACCGACTATCTGCAAAACGGTGACAAAGCCTGGGTATCGCAGGATCGCGTCACTAAACGTCTGGGGGCGTTGTACGCCTTTGAAAACGGTATCTCGCCGTTTATCAGCTACTCCGAAGGCTTTGCGCCCGTTTCACCGCAGGGCACGCTGACCGCTAAAGACGTCAAGCCAACCACCAGTAAACAGGTGGAGGGCGGGGTGAAATACCTGCTGGAAGAGTACGCGACCACCTTTACCGCGTCGGTGTTTAACATTCGCCAGAAAAATGTGGTCACGACCGATCCGGGCTTCCTGAACTATCGTCAGACCGGTGAAGTGGAATCGAAAGGGGCGGAGTTGTCTGCCGTCAGTCGTCCGACGGATAACCTGACGCTGATCGCCAATTACGCCTACACCCACGCGATCAACACGGAAGATGACAAATACCAGGGGAAACGCCCGACGCAAGTGCCGGAAAACGCCTTTAACTTGTGGGGAGACTATACCTTCGACAGCACGCCGCTGAGAGGGCTGAACCTCGGCGCAGGCGCACGCTACACCGGGCCGATGGAGATCGCGCCGACCAACGATCAGGGTAAACTGGGCGGCACGACGCAGTACGATCTCGCCGCCTCTTACCAGATGGGTGAAGTTCTGCCGTCGCTGGCCGGGCTGACCCTGAAAGCCAGCGCGCAGAACATCACCAACAAAGAGACGTTTACCTGCTACGACGCGACAAACTGCTGGATTGGCCGCGATCGCACGGTTCAGGTGGGGGCGAGCTACAGCTTCTGATTTTCCTCTGATGTCTCACCCTCTCTTGCGTGAGAGGGTGAGAGCACCAGCCGCACAATCCTACTGCGCGGCACTCTTCTGCACAGGCGCCACATCATCGTTCGCCGCAGGCTGAGTCGCCGGCAGGCTGTCGCACGGTTTCTCTTTCGGACAGACTAAATCGAGCATTTTCAGCGTCACGCCGTTGGTCCAGCCGAAACCGTCCTGCAACGGATACTCACCGCCGCCTCCGCCGGTGCCGGTGGTCGACACATCATATTTCTCTACCAGCTTCTGCTCGCGGTCGTAGGTATGCTGCACGTTCGTCAGGAAGCGCCAGGTGACATCCATCGCCACTTTCTTATGACCGTAGTTTTGCAGCCCTTCGGCCGCCACCCACTGCAATGGTGCCCAGCCGTTTGGCGCGTCCCATTGCTGGCCGCTGTTGATGGTGGTGGTAGTCACGCCACCCGGTTTCAACAGGCGTGACGCGGTGGCACTCGCCACTTTATCGGCCCGCTCTTTAGAGGCGGCGTTGACATACAGCGGGAACAGGGCGGCGGCAGTCAGCTGATTACGTACCTTTTTGCTCTTCAGATCGTAATCGGCGTACCAGCCCTCTTTGTCGTTCCACAGGTGGCTCTCGATCGCTTTTTGTCGCGCGTTGGCCAGGGTTTCATAGCGGTTTGCGCGCTCGGTATCACCCGATTCCTGGCTGGCCTTGGCGAGCAATTTTTCCATTTTGAACAGCAGGGCGTTCAAATCTACCGGCACAATGCTGGTGGTACGAATGGTGCCAAGTTTTTGCGGATCGTCCATCCAGCGGGAGCTAAAGTCCCAGCCGGAGGCGGCAGCGGAGCGCAGGTCACGGTAGATTTCCGTCGCCGGACGGTTCGGGTTGTTTTTGGCGGTGGTCACGTCATCCAGCCAGGACTCCGGACGCGGCGTGTCGCGATCGTCCCAGTAGCGGTTCAGAATCGCGCCGTCATCCAGTTTCACCACCCGCTTGTTGGCCTGACCCGGCTGCAGCGTCTCCACGCCCTCCATCCAGTAGGTGTACTCTTTTTCCATCTGCGGCAGATAGGTTTTCAGCGCCTCTTTATCGTGCGTGGCGAGCAGTTCGACCATCAGGGAGAAAAACGGCGGCTGCGAACGGCTCAGATAGTAGCTGCGGTTGCCGTTGGGAATATGGCCCCAGGTGTCGATCTCATAGCCGAAGTTGGCCACCATATCGCTGATTTTGTCCCAGTGATCGCTCTCGGCCAGCCCCAGCATGGTGAAATAGCTGTCCCAGTAATAGACTTCACGGAAACGTCCACCCGGCACCACATAAGGTTTCGGCAGCGGCAGCAGCGAATCCCACTTATCGGCTTTATCGGTGGTGCGCGTCAGCACCGGCCACAGGCCATCAATATGCTCGCGCAGGCTCTGTCCGGCAGGCGGAACGTATTTTTCGCCTTCAGCGGGAAGGGTAAAATTCATCTCGACGAAATGGCGCAGGTCAAATCCGCGTTGCAAATGCTGCATACGGTAATCCGCCAGAATCATCAGGGGATCGCTTTTCGGCACCGCGTCGGCGAAGGTTTTTTGATCGGGGAACAGCTTAGCGCTTTGCACATCACTGAACAGGGGACCGAGCAGAATATCCGGCGACTGTTTTTGTGTGGAAGGTAACTCATCAGCGAAGCTCAGTGCGGCGACGCTCAGCATCGCGCCCCCCAGTGCCACACGCAGCGCCAACGGCAGGCGTGCAGGACGGCGCATTTCAGTTCTCGTCATCGGTTTTTCTCCTTTTTATTCTCGCGAGCAGCGTCGCCGCTGCCGTCAATCACCTGAAAACCTTAGACGAATATGGCCGTTTTCGCGTGTCGAATATCCCATTTTTCGCAAAACCAGACTCTTTACCCACACAGAAATAATCAGTAATAAAGCGTTAATATATATCTACTGTTTATTGTTTTTAAATTCTTAATAGGTAGTGTGATTGAATAAGCCTGAATGAATTAAGGCTCTCACTAATTACAAATGTGATCGCGTGCATTATTTATTGCCGTTTTAATGAAGAAACACTTCTTAGCGATCACATAAATTAAAAAACATAATTAACGGATGAAAAAACGTAATGGAACCGTCGGTCACAATTAGGCGAAATATCGCTGTTTATTGGCCGCAGTAATTCATCAGGAAGGAATCCATGAGAATAAAGTTGATTGTGTTAGCCGTCAGCGTAATTTGCTCGGCGGGAGGATATGCTGCGCACCACGCGCCCACTCTGGAAGAGAAACTTGCACAGCTGGAAGCACGTCTGGAAAAGGCTGAAAGCCGGGCGGAGAAGGCCGAAGCGCAAATTGAGCAATTACAGCAACAGCAGACGGTCGTCGCTAAAACAGAGCCGACCGTGACGGTGGAATCAGCCGAGCCGGTCACCGCGTCGTCATTACCGAAACTGACGCTTTCTGGCTACGGTGATATTAAATTTTACGGCGACGTCGAATTTAACATGGATGCGGCCAGCAGGAGCGGTGCATTAACGTCGATAAAAACCAGTGCGAATAAAGACTGGGCATCGGGAAATAATGAACGCTGGGATATTAACGGGCGACTGCTGTTAGGCTTTGACGGTTATCGTCGAATGGATGACGGTAATTTTGCCGGATTCTCAGTGCAGCCGCTGGCAGATCTCACCGGCAAAATGAATCTCGATGATGCCGTATTCTTCTTCGGCAATGAGAATAACTGGAAGATCAAAGTCGGGCGTTTTGAAGCCTACGATATGTTCCCGCTCAATCAGGATACCTTTATCGAATATTCCGGGAATACAGCCAACGATCTCTACAGCGACGGCTACGGCTATATCTACATGATGAAAGAGGGCCGGGGACGTAGCGACAGCGGTGGCAACTTCCTGATGAGCAAAACCCTGGATAACTGGTATTTCGAGGTCAACACGCTGCTGGAAGACGGCAGCACGCTGTTCGTCGACAAGCAGTATCACGGCATCAATCTCGATAACGACAAAAACGTGGCCTATATCCGCCCGGTCATCGCCTGGCAGAGCGGACGCTTCTCAACGGCGGTGGCGATGGAGAGTAATCTCGTCAACAACGCCTACGGCTATCGCGATGCGTCAGGGCAGTGGGTCGATCAGTCCGATCGCACCGGTTACGGTTTCACGATGACCTGGAATGGGCAGCAAACCGATCCGCAAGACGGCGTTGTGGTGAACCTCAATACCGCTTACATGGATGCCACGGATGAAACCGATTTTACCGCGGGGACTAACGCCCTGTGGCACAACATCGAGCTGGGCTACATTTACGCCCACAACGAGGTGGATAAATTCAACTCCGCGAATGTGTACGATAACTGCGATAACGACTGCTGGATAACCGATCCGGGCGATTACGATATTCATACCCTTCACGCGTCGTATCTCATCCCGAACGTGATGAATATGAAGAACTTTAATATCTATCTCGGGGCGTACGCCTCCTGGGTGGAGGCGCATCCGAATAAGGGCGCTGATAACAACGACGATCGCTACGGCGGCCGCGTTCGCTTTAAGTACTACTTCTGACGCCTCGCCAGTCAGACCTCTTCGGGGGTCTGGCTGGTTTCCCGCAGGGTTCCCGGCGCATGGCCGACGATGCGTTTAAACGCCCGGCTAAAGGCCGCGAGCGATCCATATCCCAGCCGCAACGCAACCGTTTCAATCGCCTGATGTTCATGGCGAATGTACTGAATGGCGAGGCGCATTCTGAGTTCACTCAAATATTTAGCAGGCGTGGTGCCGGTGGCGGATAAAAACCGCTCGGCAAAGACCGAACGCGAGGTGCCGGCCTCTTTTGCCAGCTCCGCCACGCTCCAGTTGACGCCCGGCTGCTGATGCATGGCATAAATCGCACGGCTCAGACGTGGGTCGCGGAGTACCTGCACCCAGCCCGTGGCTTTTCCGCAGCCTGCTTCCACCCAGCCGCGCACGATGAGGGCGGCCACCACATCGGCGAGACGCGCCAGAATCCCGGCGAAACCGACCTGCCGGGTCATGGATTCCCGCTCCATCGCCGCCAGCAGCGGGTGGATCTCCGGCCAGGTCGACATCAGACGGCTCACCATCATCACTTCCGGCATCGCTTTGATCAGAGGCTGCATCCCGCCCAGCTCAAAATCCATACATCCGCTGAATATCACCACGTTTTCGCTTTCCGGGCATGGCTCGCAGGTGATGGCGCACACGGAGTTGCAAATCGGCTCGCTGGGAAACGCCGACACCGGGGTGACGGTGGCATTTTCATCCGACAGCAGGGCGTGGGCATTGCCGTTAGGAATAAACAGCGCATCGCCGCTGCTCAGGGTAAACACCGCGCCGCTCTCCATGCGCAGCACCGCTGAACCGTGGCTGACGAAATGAAACTGCGCCTTGCCGGGGGCCTGGGTGAACGCCACGCCAAAAGGGGCGCTGGCCTCGATCCGGCGGTATTTCACGCCGGAGAGACGCATTCCACGTAAAAGCTCACTGATTAAATCGGGCGACTGAACGGTCATGGGCACAACTCCGGACGAATTATCAATAAGTGAAGATTATATGTCATAGATCGTCCAGGGGGAACGCTCTATGCTTTTGCGACGGTTGTCACATTTTTCTAACGGGAGAGCAACAGATGAATTCAACTATCGCGGCGAGCGAGGCCATAGCGCCCGCAAAACCCGCCTGGCGAGCGGTCTATTCGCTGGGACTGGGGGTGTTTGGCCTGATTACGGCGGAGTTTTTGCCGGCCAGTTTGTTAACGCCGATGGCTGCCAGTCTCGGCGTCAGCGAAGGGATGGCCGGGCAGGCGGTGACCGCAACGGCGCTGGTCGCGCTGGTGACCGGGCTGCTGATTACGCCCGCCACCAAAAGTATCGACCGCCGCTGGGTGCTGATGTTTTTCTCTGTGCTGCAAATTATCTCCAGTCTGCTGGTGGCCTTTGCGCCCAATTTGCAGGTACTGCTGATGGGACGCCTGCTGTTAGGCATCGCTATCGGCGGCTTCTGGGCAATGTCCACGGCCACGGCGATGCGGCTGGTTCCGGCCGATAAAGTGCCGAAAGCGCTGGCGGTGATCTTCTCCAGCGTGTCGATCGCAACTGTGGTCGCTGCGCCGCTCGGCAGCTACCTGGGCAGCCTGATCGGCTGGCGTAACGTCTTTATCCTCTGCATTCTGCCGAGCATGCTGGCGCTGCTCTGGCAGCTGTGGGTGCTCCCGTCAATGAAACCGGAGAGCAGCGGCAGTCTCGGGACGTTACTGCGCGTGCTGCGCCGCCCTGGCATGATTGGCGGGCTATTAGCCACGGTGCTGATTTTTAGCGGTCATTTTGCCTTCTTTACCTACCTGCGCCCGTTCCTTGAAACCGTCGGGCAGGCGAGCGTCGAGAGCATTTCGCTGATCCTGCTGGGTTTTGGCCTCGCCAATTTCGTCGGCACCTCGATTGCCGGGCATCTGCTGGCGCGCAATTTACGTCTGACGCTGGCGCTGGTGCCGTTTGCAATGGGCGTTCTGGCGCTGATCATGGTGGCATACGGCCATCTGGCGATGCTGGACGGACTGCTGGTGGCGCTGTGGGGCTTTGCCTTTGGCCTGGTGCCGGTGGGCTGGTCGACCTGGCTTGCGACCACGGTGCCGGACGAAGCCGAAAGTGCGGGTGGTTTGCTGGTGGCGTCGATTCAGTTTGCGATTGGTGCCGGTGCCGCAGGCGGCGGGGCGGTGTTTGACCTCAACGGTGCCAGCGGGGTATTCGCCGGAAGCGGCTTGCTGCTGGTGAGCGCGATGGTAATTGTCTTGATGGGCGTTCGTGTCAAAGCGGAATAAATCTTAAAAGCCGGGTGGCGGCGATGTCGCCACCCGACGCGGTTTTTACAAACCTTTGCGGTCCATCAGCAGCGCCAAATCGACCAGGCGGTTCGAGAAGCCCCACTCGTTGTCATACCAGGCGAGGATCTTCACCATATTGCCGCCGATGACCAGCGTAGAAAGCCCGTCGATGATCGATGAGCGCGGATCGCCCTGATAATCACTCGATACTAACGGCTCGTCGCTGTAGCCCAGAATGCCCTGCAATGGCCCGGCAGAGGCCGCTTCACGAAACGCGGCGTTGACCTCTTCCACCGTTACCTCCCGGCTCAGGGTGACCGTCAAATCGACAATCGACACCACCGGCACCGGAACGCGCAAGGAATACCCGGTCAGACGTCCGTCCAGCTCAGGAATCACTTTCCCCAGCGCCTTCGCCGCACCGCTGGAGTAGGGGACAATCGACAGGGCCGCCGCCCGCGCGCCGCGCAGATCTTTCTCCGGCTGGTCGTGCAGTGCCTGGCTGTTGGTGTAGGCGTGAGTGGTGTTCATCAGGCCATGTTCGATGCCGAAGTGCTGATGCAGCACCTGCGCGGCGGGTGCCAGACCGTTCGTGGTGCAGCTGCCGTTGCTCACCACAAAGTGCTGAGCCGGATCGTACAGCCGATCGTTCACGCCCATCACCACGGTCAAATCGTCGTTTTTACCCGGGGCGGAGATGATGACGCGTTTTGCGCCGCCGCTCTCAATATGCACCGCCGCTTTCTCGCGGTCAGTGAAGAAGCCGGTCGCTTCAATCACCACGTCCACTTCAACGTTACGCCACGGAATAGCGGCCGGGTCGCGCTCGCTAAAGACCCTAATTTGTTTGCCATCCACCTGCAGATGATTATCGGCAGCCTCAACGGATACCGGCAGCGTCCCTAACAGGGAATCGTATTTCAGCAGATGGGCGAGGGTTTTGCTGTCCGTCAGATCGTTAATCGCCACGATCTGAATCTCCGGGTTATCGAGGGCGGCGCGTAAGAAATTGCGACCGATTCTGCCGAAACCATTAATACCGACCTTAACCATGATGCACTCCTTAACTGTGGTGTCTGGAGTCACTGTAGGCTTCAGGTGAAATGGCGTAAATGACAAAAAAGGATCAGATTACGCCATTTTTCGGCAGTGGAATCGTTGACGATACTCGCTGGGGGTAAGGTGGAGCTGTTTCTCAAACACCCGGCGCAGGTTGATGCTGCTGCCAAAACCGCTCTGCTCAGCGATGCGGTCCAGCGGCTCGCTTGTCTGCTCCAGCAGCTGACGGGCGGCGGCAAGACGGGCTTCCATCACGTAGCGTGCCGGAGAGGCGCCCGTTTCACGGGTAAAGACGCGGGTGAAATTGCGCGGGCTCATGGCCGCCTGCTCCGCCAGTTTTTCGACGCACAGATCGGCCGTGAGATTGTTAAGTATCCAGGTTTGCAATTCGCTGACCGGCCCGGCACTGGCGGATGAATTCAGGTTATAGCGGCTGAACTGCAGCTGCCCGCCGGGACGGCGCAAATACATCACCAGATCTTGGGCCACGTCTCGCGCCAGGGTAAAACCGTAGTCCTCTTCAACCAGCGCCAGCGTGAGATCAAACCCGGAACTCACCCCGCCGGATGTCCAGATGGGACCATCCTGAACATAGAGCGGGCCGCCTACGACGTTGATGGCAGGCCAGCTTTTTTGCATCGTCTCCAGCAGCCGCCAGTGGGTAGTCGCGCGACGTCCATCCAGCAGGCCGCTTTGTGCCAGCAGCATCGCGCCGCCGCAAATCGAGGCGATGCGCCGGGCATGGGGCGCGGCCAGATGCAGCCAGTCCACCACGGCGGTGCTCTCCAGCTCGTTCATCCCACGTCCGGTGATGATGATGGTGTCGAGCGGCTCACGCGGATCCAGCTCCGGCAGACGATAATCCGCCAGCAGGTTTAGCCCGGACTGACCGTGGATCACCTGGTGCGGCTGGGTGGTGGCGATAATAATGCGATAGCGAGGCTGGGCGAGGCCTTCCGGATGGAGCTGGTTGGCCTGCATCAGAATGTCTGCGATACCGGCGGCTTCGAACAACATGCCGCCGTCAGGGACGATAATCAGGATTTTCTTCATGTCCTGAAAAGTATCTTTATTACACAATAAGTCAAGTCGAGAGTGGGGCGGCAGCGTTTTGCGGCTGGGTTTTGCTCATCGGGATCAGCGCAATGATCAGCGCGCCCAGCACCAGGAAACCGGCCACCATGAAGATCCCGGCGTTGAAGTTTCCGGTGACGTCTTTCATCCAGCCCATCAGCAGCGGCCCGAGTGCCGCACCGGTCATCCCGGTGGCGTTAATCACCGCAATCCCGACTGCGCGAGCGCGCAGGGAGATATAGCGATCCGGCGTGGTCCAGAAGATCACCATCGCCGCGAACGCGCCTGCCGACGCCATCACAATCCCGGTGAACTGCAGCACCGCCTGCGTGCTGGAGGCGGTTAACATCCAGCCCGCCGCGGCAAACAGATAGGGCAGCAGGGTGTGGATTTTACGCTCGTTCAGGCGATCGGAACGCTTACTCCACCAGACCATTGCCACAATGGTACACACCTGCGGAATGGCACTCAGTAACCCGATGGTGACATTGCTGCTGGTTTCGTTGAAGCTGCGCAGAATCAGCGGCGTCCAGACGCTCAGGGCGCTGAGGGTATTAGTAAGACAGAAATAGGCCACCGTGTAGAGAATAATGATGGGGGTAAACAGTTCGCGCGCCACGCTGCGCTGCGGCAACAGCGACGTGCTCGCGTCCAGCTGCGTTTTGCGGGCAGCGATTTTATCCGCTTCCAGCATCTCCGCCAGGCAGGCTTTGTCATCTTCCGTCAGCCATTTGGCCTTCGACGGGCTGTCATCCAGCCAGAACCAGACCACCAGACCCAACAGCACGGACGGGAAACCCTCCAGCAGGAACAGCCACTGCCAGCCTTTCAGATTCAGCAGCCCGTCCATGTTCAGGATATACCCGGAGGCCAGCGAACCGAGCGCCATGGTGACCGGCATCGCAATCATAAACAGCGCGTTAGCGCGCGCACGATAATGGGCCGGGAACCAGTAGGTTAAATAGAGCAACAGGCCCGGCAAAAAGCCCGCTTCCGCAATCCCGACCAGCATACGCAGCACGTACAGGCTGTTCGGTCCGGTGGCGAACATGGTGGCGGTGGACGCGATCCCCCACACGACCATCAGCACCGCGATCCAGCGTCGCGCGCCGACGATACTCAGCATGATATTGCTGGGAATACCGCAAATGACATACATCACGTAGAAGAGGGTGGTCGCGAGGCCAAACATGGTGCTGGTCAGACCCAGATCTTTGCCCATTGTCAGGCCGGCAAAGCCAATGTTGATGCGGTCGAGGTAGGAAAAAACAAACAAAATAAATAAAAACACAATCAGCCGACGGAACAGCTTTTTGATCACGGCCTGCTGGCGAGGGTCCAGAGCGTCGGGCGCAGACGACGGCGGGCGCGTCTGCTCCACAGAAGAACGTTCGTTCATGAATAGCTCCACATTGCGATTATTAGAATTAGCGTACAGGTCGGCTAAACGTATAGAAAACAGCCACCGCAACCGTCAATGCAATGTGTAAAAAATGATACGTAATTGTTAATCAGTTGGCATTTTTGAATCATAATGCGATCGGGATCTCTTATACGTTTCAGCACCCGTTCAGATAGGCTTAGTCGCCGCAGATTCGCAGGGTATAATCGTTCACTCTGACGCTTTTTTTGGTAAGGAAACGCATGACAACAATAAAAAATACCCCGGACGGCGCACCTGACGATCCCGCCTTTCATCGCGAAGAGTTTCCGTTCTACTGGATCGTGAATGTGTATGCGCGCTACACGCAAATCATGGAAATTACACTGAAAAAAGCCCAGTTGGATGTTTCTCGCTTCCGGGTGCTGATGGTGACTCACCAGTACGGCAAGGCCAGTATTTCGCAGATTTCCGAGTACGCGATGGCGAAAATGCCCACGGTCACCAAAATCGTCGGACGGCTGCGCGATGACGGCCTGGTCACCACCGCAAGCAGCGAACAGGACGCGCGCGTCACGGAAGTGATGCTCACGGAGGCCGGTCGCAAAAAAGTGGAAGAGGCCTACGCATACACCAGCAAAGTGTTCGAAAAAGGCTTCAAGGGCATGACGGCCAGTCAGGTCGAAAAAATGAATCTCTCCCTGGCAAAGGTACTGGATAACCTCAACGAACTGTGAGGTCAAAATATCCGATGACAAATTTGTGAACTCCGTAGTCTTTCTTTCTAATTCTCTGTAATTTCACAATTAATTTTCTTATGCCGCGCTGAATACTCAGGGCGGCATCCCTTTGCGTTTCCCGCCATTTTGTCTTATTTTTCATCACCCTGAATCAGTAACCTTATTGAAGCAAAGGTTAATTAAATGTTGCATCCACGTGAAATTAACGTGAAAGATTACTTGAATTTTCATCTAATTCTTCCATGATTGACCTAACGTTAGTCAGGACAAAAAGGCAGCACTGACTGCCCGCCTGAATGTGATTCATTTTTTCTGGTTAAGGTATCAATCATGAAGCCAGTTTATGAGAGCAATGGTTACGTTGAGCAATTTACCCTCGGTGAGGGCGATCTGAGATTTGCGGTCAAAGACACCCTGGATATAGCCGGGCACCCGACCCGTGCAGGCTGCCCGGCGCTGGAAAACGCACCGCTGGCACGCCAGCACGCCAGCGTGGTTGCGACGCTACTGGAAAAGCACTGCCAGCTGACGGGCAAAACCACGCTGCATGAGCTGGCGTTTGGTGTCACCGGGATCAACCTCTGGAGCGGCACGCCGGTGAACCCGCGCTATCCGGCGCTGATTCCGGGCGGTTCATCCAGCGGATCTGCCGCCGTTGTCGCCTCCGGTGAGGTCGATTTCTCCCTCGGCACCGACACCGGCGGCTCCGTCAGAATGCCTGCCGCCTGCTGCGGCGTGCTGGGCTTCAAACCGGGCTACGGCGTGCTCAGCCGTCACGGCGTTATGCCAGCCCAAAGCTCGCTCGACTGCGTCGGCGTCTTTGCCCGCAATGCCACAGTGCTGCGCCAGGTGATGACCCGGCTTTCCGTCGACGTGGGGGAACCGCTCAGCGAACTGCCGCCGATGGCCTTCATCTCTGCCGCGTTACCGGAAATCGATAACCGCATTCTCAAGGTACTTGCCGCGTGCGGCGTGCGCCCTGAGCAGGCCGGGTTGCCCGCCCTGAACGATGCGCATCGCGCAGGTTTAACCCTCATCAGCCATGAAAACTGGGAGGCCTTCAGCCCACTGCTGGCGAGCAACGCCGTCTCCGCGGATGTGGCCGCCCGTATTCGCGCCGGGGCAGATATCAGCGCCGAAGCGTTGGCATCAGCTGAACAGGTGCGCAGTGAATTCACCGCGCAGGTCGACGCACTGCTGGCAAAAACACCGCTACTGGCGCTGGCGACACTGCCTGAACTGCCTCCTACCCTTGAGGAGGCCGCCGATCCCCTGAGCGTGGTCAATCTCACACGCCTGGTCCGCCCGTTCAACCTCAGCGGCCATCCGGCCATTACCCTTGCGGTAGATGAACTGCATGGCCGCCCGGTTTCGCTCCAGCTGGTGGCTGCCAAAGGCCACGACGGGCTGCTGGTGCAGGCCGCCGAGTGGCTCATCGGACGACGACAACCCTAAACATTCCGTTTTTCTTTGCCTGATGACTCAGTGAGTTCGACTCATTGCGGACGCGCTCGCCTCGCGCACACCGCACAACCCTTTTCGGAGCACGCTATGTCTGCCATCCATGTTCGTGAGGAGCTTGTTCCGCTATTGAGTGATGTTGCGACTCGCAGCGGCGATTTTGAGCATCAACGTCATATCTCTGACGACATCATTACCCGCTTCAAGCAGGTGGGCGTCTACCGCGCCCTGGTGCCAAAACAGTACGGCGGAGACGAATGCTCCCCGGCGCAGTTTTGCGAGCTGATTGAGCAAATCTCCACCGCCGACGGCTCGGCAGGCTGGGTAGCCAGTTTCGGCATGAGCCCGTTTTATCTCGGCGCACTGCCGCCGGAAAACCTAAAGGAACTCTATCGCGACGGGCCGGATGTGGTCTTTGCGGGCGGGATTTTCCCGACGCAAAAAGCACGGCAGGCCGACGGCGGCTACCGCGTTAGCGGACGCTGGAGTTTTGCCAGCGGCAGCATGGGGGCCTCGGTGCTCGGCGTCGGGATCTTGCCCGAGGGCGATCAGGCCCTGCCGCGCATGGCGGTTCTGCCACGGGCGAGCGTGCAGATCGATCCCGTCTGGGACACCGTCGGCCTTGCCGGAACCGGCAGCCACGATCTGGTGGTTAACGATGCCTTTGTCCCGGAGGAGTGGACCTTCATTCGCGGCGGCGCACTGAATTTCGACGGGCCGCTGTACCGTTACCCGGTGCTGTCACTGGCGACCCAGGTGCTCTCCGTGGTGGCACTCGGCGTGGCCCGCGCGGCGCTCAACGAAATCTACGCGATCGCCCATCGTCAACAGTCTGTCACCGGCGCACCGCGTCTGGCCGATCGCCAGCAGGCGCAGATGCAAATTGCCCGCTGCGAAGCCGAACTGCGCTCCGCCCGCGCCTGGTTCTATGAGGCCATCGACGACGTCTGGCAGTGTCTGCTGGCCGGAAACGAGGCGAGCTGCGCGCAGATCAACGCCCTGCGACTCTCTTCCACTCACGTCACCCGCGTGGCTGCCGACGTGGCGCGTCAGGCGCTGGCGCTGAACGGCATGTGCGGCGTCACCATGGCCAGCCCGCTGCAACGTTTTGTGCGCGACACCATGGTGATCACCCAGCACGCCTTTATGGGCGATCTCTCGTACCTGAACGCCGGTACGGTCTTTTTCGGCGGAAAACCGCTGCCCGGTTATTTGTGATTTTTAACGAAAGGAGCAACAGATGAGCCAGTCAACAACCTTACGCGTGCTGTTTTGCATCGGCGTAAACCAGAACTTTTTCGACGCCAGCCCGGCGGAAGCCAAACAGGTGTGGGGCGCCTTCGGCGTGATGATGAAAGGGATCGAAGAGACCCAGGGCATCCGCGTCATCGGCAATATGGATGACGACCAGCTGATGGTCGGCCCGTCCACTACCGCCCCCTGGACCACCTACGTGCTGGCAGACGCGGAGAAACTGGAAAACGTGGCGGCGGTCTGCAACCTGTTTCGTACCACGCCGGTGGGTGAGGGCGGCAGCAAGCTGTGGAAGTACTGCAAAATCGAAGCCCGCGTGGGCCGTGAACTGATTATTCAGGGCTAAGACCATGAACGCACAGGATGCGCTGCGCTTACAGCAGCTCGAAGACAGCCAGGCGGCCCGCGTGTGTATCAGCGATTACATGCGACTGTGCGACCAGCTTGACAGCCCTGAAACCGTGCAGGCGATTGGCGCGCTCTTTACCGCCGACGCCTGCTGGGAAGGACTGGGCGAACCCTACGCCTCGCGGCTCGGTAAACATCAGGGCCGCGAAGCGATTATCACCCTGATGGCGAGCTACGTGCGACAACCCGCACACTTCGCCATGAACGCGCACTTTCTCTGCTCGGAGGCGCTAAGCCACACGCCGGACGGCGAACTGCGGGGGCGCTGGCTGATGCTGCAAACCTCGGCGTTTACCGCCGGTGGCGCGCACCTGAACGCGGCGGAAATCTGCGTCACTTTTGCGCGCGACGCGAACGGCATCGCGATGCGCCACTTCACCACCCGCAACCTGTTCAGCCGACCGGTGGACCACTGGCATGCGGCGGATGCGTTACCTGTCCCTGAGAAAAATAACGACGTGCAGGAGAAATAGACATGCAATGTGATCACCTGATAACCATCAAAAATATCGACACTTCGCCGCAGGCGATACCGGACGCGGCAGAGATAGCGGCGCTGGTGCAGTCCGACCGCGTACACACGTCGCTCTACACCTCGGCCGATCTGTTCCAGCTCGAACTGGATCGCATCTTCAGCAAGACCTGGGTATGGGTGGCGCACGCCAGTGAAATCCCGGAAACCGGGAGCTTTAAAACCACTGAGCTAGGCACCCAGCCGGTGATCGTGGTGCGCGACCGCAAAGGTAACGTTCACACGCTGCTTAACCGCTGCCGCCACCGCGCGGCGACCGTGTGCGAACACCGCAGCGGCAAAACCAACAGTTTCGTCTGCCCGTACCACGGCTGGGGCTACGCGCTGGACGGCAGCCTGCGCGGCGTGCCGCATCCGGAAAGCTACGCCGACCAGCTGGAAAAAGGCGAGCTGGGGCTGATTTCCCTGCGCACGGAACAGTACGCGGGGATGATTTTCGCCACCTTTAACGATCAGGTCGAACCGCTGGAAGAGTTCCTCGGCGCGGCGAAAAAATGGATGGACCTGTTTATGAAGCAGGGGGCGGGCTACCCGATTAAAACCGGGCCAGCCCACCGTTTCCGCTTCCCCGGCAACTGGAAAATCCAGCTGGAAAACACCACCGACGGCTACCACTTCCCGGTGGTTCACCGCTCGTTCCTCAGCTCCGTGGATAAGCAGACGGAAGAGATGCTGAATTTCGTTGACGGCAGCGGCTACGTCGAAGACCTGGGCAACGGCCACAGCGTAATGGTGATGATCCCGGAACTGGTGGATCTCGACGCCAACCTCGACGCGCCGATCCCGGAGCGCTTTGAGGCGCTGGCAGAGGCCCTGCGTGCCGACCACGACGAACAGCAGGTGCGCCGTATCGTGCGCGCCGTCGGCGGCTCCGGTTTTAACCTGAATATCTTCCCCAACATCGCCTGTTCGATGGCGTTTTTCCGCGTACTCCAGCCGATTTCCGTGAATGAAACGGAAATCCACCACGCGGTGATCACCATGGACGGCGGGCCGGAAATTGCCAACCAGGCGCGTCTGCGTCTGCACGAACACTTCCAGGGGCCGATGGGCTTCGGCACGCCGGACGACTCGGAGGCCTGGGAGCGCGTACAGCGCGGGGCAACGGCGGGGGATGATCTTTGGATCATGCTCAATCGCGGGCTGGCGGGAGAGTACCGCACCGACGACGGACTGCGCAGCGACGTCAGCGCCGAAACCGGGATGCGCGCCGCCTACCAGCAGTGGAAAAAACTGATGACGGAGAGCGAAAAATGATGACCCCAGAATCTGAACTCTTTGCCGCCGTGACGCTGATTAACCTTGAGGGCGACTTGCTCGATCAGGGCGAATTCAGCGCCTGGCTGGATCTGTGGCAGCACGACGGTCTCTACGTCGTCCCGATCGATCCGAACGAGACGGATTTCAAAAACACCCTGAACTACGCCTGTGACGATCACCACATGCGCGAAAAACGCGTTCACCGTCTCTACAGCGGGGAGTCGATTTCGACCACGCCGCGCGCACGTACTCTGCGCACGTTGTCGCGTTTTCGTCTGCTGGAATCACAGGACGGCCTGATCGTGGTGCGCGGAGCGCAATCCCTGTGGGAACACCGCAAAGGTCACAGCCGCCATTACGCGGCGGATATCACCTGGCAGCTGCAGCGCGAAGGCGACCGCCTGCGCATCCAGCAAAAGGTGATCCGTCTGGTCAACAGCGACGATGTGCTGCACAGCATCGGCTACATCCTCTGAGGCATCGCTCATGACGCAAACCGTATTAGTGACCGGCGCGGCAGCCGGTCTGGGAAATGTTATCGCGGCGCACCTGCTGGCGCAGGGGTTCCAGGTGGTGCTGACGGACGTCGACGCCGCGCGTGCGCAACAGGCGGCGGACGCTCTGGACCACGACAAGGTGCTCGCGCTGGGGCTGGATATCCGCCAGCCGGGCGACTTCACCCGTGCCCTCGATGCCACGCTCGCCCGTTTTGGCAGCTTACAGGTGCTGGTGAACAACGCCGCGCTGACCCTCGCCACGCCGGTGATGGAGATCGGCGTCGACGAGTTCGACCGGGTGCTCAGCACTAACCTGCGCGGCACCTTTGTCGGCTGCCAGACGATGGGACGCTACTTCGCCGCCCAGGGCTACGGCCGCATTATCAACCTGGCCTCCCTCGCCGGACAAAACGGCGGTACCGCATCCGGCGCCCATTACGCGGCGTCAAAGGGCGGCATTTTGACCCTCACGAAAGTCTTCGCCCGCGAGCTGAGCCGCTCGGGCGTGACGGTCAATGCTATTGCGCCCGGTCCGATGGATCTGCCGACGGTGCACGCCCTGGTACCGGAAGAAAAAATGGCCGGGCTGCTGCAGATGATCCCGGTCGGGAAACTCGGCGAGGCGGAGTTTGTTGCCGAAGCCGTGGCGTTGCTCGCTTCACCGGAGGCGTCGTTTGTCACCGGGGCCACCTGGGACATCAACGGCGGCCTGTTTATGCGCTAAGGAGTTCTCATGCTGACATTACAGGTCATCCAACGTGAACTGCAGGGCGAGGTAGTTCTGCTGACCCTGGCGCGCAGGGATGGAAGCCCGCTTCCGGCGTTTCGCGCAGGTGCCCATATCGACCTGCACCTGAGCGCCGATTTGATTCGCCCGTACTCCCTGTGCAGCGACCCGCAAAACAGCCAGCACTACCAGCTCGGCGTGCTGAAGGAGATCCACTCGCAGGGCGGATCGAGGGCGGTGCATGCCCTGTGCGAAGGCGATGAAATTCAGGTCAGCGAGCCGCGCAACCTGTTTGTGCTGGACGACAGCGCGGCATACAGCCTGCTGATCGGCGGCGGAATTGGTATCACGCCCATGCTGGCGATGGCCGCAGAGCTGCACGCCGCCGGACGCGCGTTTTCGCTGCACTACTGCGCCCGTTCGCGTTCACAGGCGGCGTTTATTCCGCAGCTGGAAAACGCACCGTTCGCCGGGCGAGTGCATCTGCACTTTAGCGATGAGCAGCGCCTGGATCTGGCGGCGGTGTTGTGCGACGTCCCTGACAACACTCACGTTTACACCTGCGGTCCGACGCGGCTGATGGATGCGGTGACCGATCAGGCTAACGCGCAGGGGTACTGCGCTGATCAAATTCATCAGGAGTGTTTCAGCGCCGAGGTCCAGACCGGCGGCAGCGCGTTTGAGGTGGTGGCGGCAAGCAGCGGGATCACCGTCAAAGTGCTGGAAAACCAGACCATCGTCGAGGCGCTGGCCGGGGCCGGGCTGAAGGTCAATGTGTCGTGCAAGCAGGGGATTTGCGGCAGCTGCCTGACGGACGTGCTGGAAGGCGAGCCGGATCATCGCGACCACTACCTGACCGACGAAGAGAAAGCCGAGGGCGATCAGATCCTGCTGTGCTGTTCCAGGGCGAAATGCCCCCGTTTAGTTATCGATTTGTAAGGAATCACTTATGACACTGCAAACAGAATTTCGTAACGCGATGGCGCAGCTCGGCAGCGCAGTCTCGGTGATCACCACCGACGGCCCGGCGGGGAAATTTGGTTTTACCGCGTCGGCGGTCTGTAGCGTGACGGATCAGCCGCCGACGCTTCTGGTGTGTATGAACCGCAACTCTTACGCCCATCAGCATTTCAAACAGAACGGCACCCTGTGCGTCAACGTGCTTTCCGGCGATCACCAGGGGCTGTCCGGCGTTTTCGCCAACGCCAGTCTGCGATCGGAGGAGCGCTTTCTGCACGACAGCTGGCAGGTGATGAGCAGCGGCGCGCCGGTGCTCAGCTCGTCCGTCGCCAGCTTCGACTGCACCATCGACACCTGTCACGAAGTGGGCAGCCACAGCGTTTTCTACTGCCAGGTGCAGGCGATTCGCATCAGCGAGCAGCCGCGCGGGCTGGTCTACTTCAACCGCCGCTATCACACCGTCGGTGGCGATGTGCAGGCGTAAGCCCACCATAACAAGAGGGGACGCGCGTCATGAGTAATGTCGTCACTGAAAGTACCGCTACCACCGCCACCGGCAGCCAGGACGCGCAGCAGATGCGCAAACTGGTTGTGGCCTCGGTGCTGGGGAATGCGCTCGAGTGGTATGACTTTTTTCTGTATGGCACGGCGGCGGCGCTGGTGTTTGGCCCGCTGTTCTTCCCGGTCGGCGGCGATCCGCTTCAGGGCACGCTACTGGCTTTTTCTGGTTTCGCAGTGGGTTTTCTGGCGCGGCCGCTGGGCGGGATAGTCTTCGGGCATATCGGCGATCGCTACAGCCGCAAAATGACGCTGATCATGACCCTGACGCTAATGGGCGCCACCACCTTTGTGATCGGTCTGCTGCCGGTCTACGCGCAGATTGGTCTTTGGGCACCGCTGTCGCTCATCACCCTGCGCTTCCTGCAGGGCGTGGCGTCGGGCGGGGAGTGGGGCGGCGGCGTGCTGATGCTGAGCGAAAACGCGCCCGCTTCGCGTCGTGGGTACTACACCGCCTGGAGCCAGATGGGCGTTTCCGGTGGGTTCGTTCTCTCGGCGTTCGCCTTTTACCTGGTGCAGCAACTGCCTGAATCGGACTTTATGCGCTGGGGATGGCGCGTGCCGTTCCTGTTGAGCATCGTCATCTTTTTAGTCGGCGTTTATATCCGCAAAAACATCCGCGAGAGCAAGGCGTTTACCCAGGCGAAGCCGGAAGCGCAGCACGAAAAAATTCCGCTGCTGGTGCTGATTCGCGACCACCCGAAAGCGCTGCTGCAGGCGATTGCTCTGCGCCTGCCGGAGAACGGCGCGTCCTACATCTTCTTTACCTTCTCGGTGGTCTACGCCCGCCATATCGGCATCAGCACCGGGGAGATCATCAGCGCCGTAACACTGGCGATGCTGGTGGAGTTCTTCTCGATTCTGTTCTGGGGCGCGCTGTCAGACCGCATCGGTCTCAAGCCGGTCTACTACATCGGCGTAATTGGCCTGCTGGTGATGGCGTTCCCGTTCTTCTGGCTACTCTCCACCGGCACGTACGGCTGGATCATGCTGGCGATGCTGCTCGGACTGCCGTTCTGCCACGGGGCGATGATCGGCACTCAGCCCTGCATCATGAGCGATCTCTTCCCGGTGCGGGTGCGCTACTCCGGCCTGGCGCTGGGGCACGAAGTGGGATCGATATTTTCCGGCGGTCTGGGACCGATGCTGGCGGTGGCGTTGCTGATGGAGTTCAACGCCTCGTGGCCCGTCTCCCTGCTGCTGGTGGTTTACGCGCTACTGGCGTGGATTGCCCTGCGCAGCCTGCCCGGTAACAACAAAGAGGCTCAGGAATGATTGATAAACGGATTGCCACGGTGGATGACGCAGTGGCGGATATTTTTGATGGCGCGACGGTCATGGTCGGGGGTTTTGGCCCGGCGGGGCAGCCGTCGGAACTGTTGGATGCGTTAATCCGCCGTCGCCCGCGCGGACTGACCCTCATCAGCAACAACGCCGGTAACGGTGACTACGGCCTGGCGGCGCTGCTGAAAGCCGGATGCGTGAAGAAGGTGATCTGCTCCTTCCCGCGCCAGGTGGATTCATGGGTGTTTGACGATTTGTATCGTCGCGGCGAGGTTGAGCTGGATCTGGTGCCACAGGGCAATCTCGCGGCGCGCATTCAGGCGGGCGGCTCAGGGTTAGGCGGTATTTTTACGCCCACTGGCTTTGGCACCGAGCTTGCCGAAGGCAAAGAGACGCGTCGCATCGACGGCAGAGATTACGTGTTTGAACTGCCGCTCAAAGCCGATTTTGCGCTGATCAAAGCCCTGAAAGCCGACCGCTGGGGCAACCTGGTGTACGACAAAACTGGCCGCAATTTCGGCCCCATTATGGCCGCCGCCGCCCGCTGCACCATCGCGCAGGTGAGCGAGTTTGTGGCCCTCGGCGAACTGGACCCGGAAGCGGTGGTGACGCCGGGCATTTTTGTGCAGCGCCTGATTAACGCGTCCGCCACGTCACTCAAGGAGACAGCGTGAACACATTGACTCACCAACAGCTTGCCGAGCGCATCGCCCGGGATATTCCCGAGGGGGCTTATGTGAATCTCGGCATCGGCATGCCGACGCAGATTGCTAACTATCTTCCGGCGGATCGCGAGATTTTCCTGCACAGCGAAAACGGCATTCTCGGCATGGGGCCGGCGCCTGCGCCGGGAGAGGAGGACCCGGAGCTGATCAACGCCGGAAAACAGCCGGTGACGCTGCTGGCGGGCGGCTGCTATTTCCACCACGGCGACTCCTTCACCATGATGCGCGGTGGGCACCTGGATATTTGCGTGCTCGGGGCTTATCAGGTGTCGGCGCGCGGGGACCTCGCCAACTGGAGCACCGGCGCGCCGTCCTCCATTCCTGCCGTCGGCGGGGCGATGGATCTGGCGATTGGCGCGAAGCAGGTGTTCGTCATGACCGAACATCTGACCAAAAAAGGCGAGTGCAAAATCGTCGAACAGTGCAGCTATCCCCTGACCGGGATGGCCTGCATCGATCGCATTTACACCGATATGGCGGTGATGGATATCACTCCCGAAGGTGTGGTGGTGCGCGAACTGTTTGGCGATGTGACCGCTGAGTATTTGCAGTCTGTCACGCCGGTAGCGCTGTCCTTTGCGCTGCTGACCGACGACGCCACGGCGTAAAGGAGAACACATGGATATCGAATTCCGCCTTGATGGCCCTGAGGGCGCGCCGCTGCTGGTGCTGTCGAACTCTCTCGGCACCACCTGGGCGATGTGGCAGGCACAACTCCCGGCGCTGACGCAGTATTATCGCGTGCTGCGCTACAACACGCGCGGACACGGGTGCTCAGCCGTCGGGCAGCAGCCCGTCACCCTTGAGCGACTCGGACAGGATGTGATTGCGCTGCTGGATCACCTCGACGTGGAGCGGGCCTGTTTTTGTGGGATTTCCCTCGGCGGCCTGACCGGGATGTGGCTCAACCGCCACGCGCCAGAGCGTTTTCATCGGATTGTGGTCGCCAATACCGCCGCGCGGATTGGGCAGGAGGAGGGCTGGCGGCAGCGCGCGGCACGGGTGCGCGAGCAGGGGATGGCCCCCGTCGCCGAGAGCGCAGCCGACCGCTGGTTTACACCTGCGTTTCGCCACAGCAATCCGGAGGTGGTTTATCCGCTGATCGAACAGCTCGCCGCGACCCCGGCCGAGGGCTACGCCGCCTGCTGCGACGCGCTGGCCGTCGCCGATCTGCACGATGACCTTACGCACATGTCCCGTCCGATGCTGGTGATTGCCGGGGAGCACGATCCGGTCACTACGCCCCGTGACGCCGAGGCCATCGTGGTGAATGCGCCACATGCGCACGCCCTCATTTTACCGGCGTCGCACCTCTCGAACGTGGCCTGCGTGGCGGCGTTTAACCAGCATGTGACCACTTTTCTCACCGCAGGAGCCGCACATGAGCTTAACCATTGAATCCATCACCTGCTGGCTAGTGGATATTCCGACTATTCGCCCGCACAAACTGTCGATGGCGACCATGGGCTGCCAGACCCTGACCATTGTGCGCATGACCTGCGCCGAGGGCGTGGTTGGCTGGGGGGAGGCCACCACTATCGGCGGGCTGAGCTACGGTGCGGAAAGCCCGGAAGGGATCCGCTCGGCGATTGAGACCTATCTCGCGCCGCTGCTGAGTGGCCAGACATTCAGCGGCGTGGCGGCCCTTGCGGAGAAGATGAACGCCAGCGTCAAAGGCAACACCTTTGCCAAATCGGCGCTGGAAACCGCGTTTCTCGATGCGCAGGGAAAACAGCTGAATGTGCCCGTCAGCAGCCTGCTCGGCGGCGCACTCACCTCCCGTCTGCTGGTGCTCTGGACGCTGGCGAGCGGCGATACCGCCAGGGATATCGAGGAAGGCAAAAGCCTGCTGGCGCAAGGGCGGCACAACACCTTCAAACTGAAAATCGGTGCGGGCGAGCTGAACAACGATATTCGCCACGCGCTGGCGATTAAGTCGGCGCTGGGCGAAGAGGTCAGCATTCGGGTGGATGTGAATCAGGCGTGGGATCTGACGAGCGCGATCAAGGGGATGGTGCGGTTACAGGTGGGCGGCATCGACCTGGTCGAGCAGCCAATTCCGTTGTGGGATACCCGCGGCCTGATCGCCTTGAGCCAGCGCTTTACCCTGCCGATTCTGGCGGACGAGGCGGTGGCCACCGCTCATGACGGATATGCCCTGGCGAGCGGCGGGTTTACCGGCGCGTATGCGCTCAAAATCGCCAAAGCGGGCGGCCCGGCACAGGCCCTGAGGCTGGCGCACGTGGCGCAGGCCGCAGGCGTTGCGCTGTACGGCGGCACGATGCTGGAAGGTACGCTAGGCACGGTGGCGTCGCTGCACGCCTGGTCGACGGTGAAAATGCAGTGGGGCACCGAAATGTTCGGCCCGCTGCTGCTGAAAGATGACATCGTCGTATCCCCCCTCGATTTCAGCGACGGCCAGGTGACTTTACCGCAAGGGCCGGGACTGGGCGTTGAGATTGACGAAGACAAACTGCGTTATTACGCCAGAAAATAAAGGAGCCTCTCATGCTATTTAAAGTGGAAATGACGGTGAATATTCCCTCCTCGCTGCCTGTCGCACAGGTGGAGGAAATAAAGGCGCAAGAAAAAGCCTATTCGCAGCAATTACAGCGCGAAGGCAAATGGCTGCATATCTGGCGGGTGGTCGGGCAATACGCCAACGTCAGTCTGTTTGAGGTGAAAGATAATCAGGAGCTGCACGACATATTAACCGGCCTGCCGCTTTTTCCTTATATGGAGATAACCGTGCAGGCGTTGTGCGCTCATCCGTCGTCTATTTATTTTGAAAAGTCGTAACAGCGAATAAAAACCTTACCCTACAAGAGGAATACGCAATGTCAGTGAATCCGGCAAAACAAACAGAACTGGAAACGTTACTCGCGATCAGCAGCGGATTAAATGCCACGCAGGGCAACCCGCGTTTTAAAGCGATTATGCATCAGCTGCTCGGCGATCTGTGTCTGACCATTAAAAAGTTTGATATTACCGACGAAGAGTTCTGGCTGGCGGTGAACTATTTAAATGAGCTGGGCGAGCGAAAAGAGGCGGCGCTGCTGGCGGCAGGGTTAGGGCTGGAGCACTACCTCGATATGCGCGCAGACGAAAAAGAGGCGGCGGCGGGGAATGACGTCGGCACCCCGCGCACCATCGAAGGGCCGCTGTATGTGGCGAACGCGCCGCTCAGCGAGGGCTATGCCCGCATGGATGACGGCAGTGAGGACGCGGAAACCCTGTGGCTGCACGGCACCATCACCGATCTGGAGGGGAAACCGGTGGCCGATGCCATCGTCGATATCTGGCACGCCAACACCCTCGGCGGCTACTCATTCTTTGATGCTTCCCAGAGCGAATACAACCTGCGCCGCCGCGTGCAGACCGGGCCGGATGGCCGCTATGCGGTGCGCAGTATCGTCCCTTGCGGCTACGGTTGCCCGCCGGATGGCCCCACGCAAAAACTGCTGAACGGACTGGGGCGTCACGGTAATCGTCCGGCTCACATCCATTTCTTTGTCTCTGCGCCCGGCTTTAAACATCTGACGACCCAGATTAACCTCAATGGCGATCAATATTTGTGGGACGATTTTGCCTTTGCCACCCGCGAGGAACTGATTGCCGACCCGGTTAAAATTACCGACAGCAAACTGTCGCAAGCGCGTGATATTAACGGCCCCCATACGGAAGTGAGCTTTAATTTCGCGCTGGTGGCAAGTGACGACAGCCAGCAAGAAGAACGCGGTAAACGCGCCCGCGTGAAAGAATAATACACGGCGCACTGTTATCTATTTCTGGCAAAGCATAGCCATTTAAATTCTTTGTTATTTCCGACGTTATCTCACATCTTCGTGGGATAACGTCCTATTACGGAAATGGCATCGAAACAGATGGCTAAACGGTCGCCTTTATATTTACATCCTCAACAACGCGAGACGATTCGCCACCTCTCCCGGAGCTGGCTCTGGCGCAGCGAATTCCCCACCTGGAGCTTGGTGGTTGTGGTTTACGGCGGCTGGTTTGCCACGCTGTTTTACTGGCAAACGCTGGGGCGCCTTCCTGCTACGCTGCTGCTGATCTGGTTTACCGCCTGGTATATGTCCCTGCAGCATGAGCTGATCCACGGTCACCCGACGCGCTGCGCGTGGTTTAATCAACTGCTTGGCACGCTGCCGCTGGCCGTGTGGTACCCGTACGGGCTGTACCGCGATTCGCATCTGGCGCACCATAATCATGATCATCTGACCGTGCCGGTGGACGATCCTGAATCCTACTATTTCACCGACGAAAGCTGGGCGAAATTCTCCCCGTGGCGCCGCAAACTTATTCACGCGCGCAATACGTTTCCCGGTCGCCTGCTGTTAGCCCCGCTTCTGGATATTGCCCAGACGCTCGCCAGCGCCTGTCGCGCCTTTCGCCATCTGGAACTCAGGAATATGGCGATGTGGCTTGCCCATGGCGCGCTGCTGGTGCCCCTGTTTATCGTGATGGAACAGCTCGGCTTCTCTGCGCTCTGGTTTGTGATCGGCGTGAGTTATCCCGCTCTGGCGCTGACCAAAGTGCGTTCGTTCCTGGAACATCAGGCGGCGGACGACCCGCTGGCAAGGTCTGTTATCAATGAAGCTGCGCTGGTGTGGCGGGTGCTGTTTCTCAATCTGAACTATCATGCAGTGCATCACGATCTTCCCGGCGTGCCCTGGTACGGCCTGCGGGCGATCTATCTGCGTGATAAAGCGCAGTATCAGCAGCGCAACCTGCATTTTGTGGTGCGCGGCTACGGGGAATGGCTGCGCCGGTTCTGGGCGAAAGCTGTCGATGTTACCGTCCATCCTGGCGTGAAAAATGATGACTAACACTCTCGCGTTTCCGATGTATGCCGTGAACCCCAGAGACAATGCGCGGCTGTGGCAGGCGGTGCAGGGACTTTTGCAGGCGCGCGGTCTGTCTGTCAGCGACGGGGCCGGAGAGGCGTTGCTCGCACACTGGCGAAGCCCCGAGATGCTGCTCAGCCAGACCTGCGGATTTCCGCTGATGACCAAGCTCCCGGCGGTGCAGACGGTGGGCTGTTTTCACTACACCGCGCCCGGCTGCGACGGAATTTTCTACCGCAGTGTTCTTGTTGCACGCGACACGAACAGAGGCAAAACGCTGGCTGATTTTCGCGGCCTGCGCGCGGTGTGCAATTCGGTTGACTCTCAGTCGGGCTATAACGCCCTGCGCAACCTGATCGCGCCGTTAGCGGTCGACGGACGGTTTTTCTCTGCAACGCTTCTGAGCGGCAGCCACCGGCAATCGCTGATTACCCTGGCAGAAGGGCGGGCGGATATCGCCGCCATCGACTGCGTGACCTGGGCGCTGTTGCAGCGTCATGAACCCGAATTACTGGACGGGCTGAGCGTGGTGGGTGAAACGCCAGCTGCGCCGGGGCTGCCGCTGATTACGGCGGGCAGCACGTCAGCAGAAACGCTTTCCCTTCTGCGCGATGCGCTGAAAACCCTGGTGACGGCGCCCGAGTATCGCGAGGTGTGCGAGGCGGTACTGATCGGCGGATTCAGTGAGGTATCGCGCCAGCCCTATTCACTGTTGCTGGACTGGCGCGACGCGGCGGAGAAATCAGGGGTTACGCAGCTCTGAGAGGGAATCAGGCTAACAGATAACTCAGCCCGGAAAACGCCACCATCCCGGCGATGACCGTGGCGAACAGGCTGCGGGTGAAAATCCCCGCGACCGCGGCAACGGCTGCCGCCAGCAAAGAAATGCTGATCCCCGATGAGGTCAGCGCCGGTTTGCCTAGCAGCTCGGCGGTGATGATCGCGGCCATGATCGCCGAGGGGATAAAGCTCAGCCACTGTTGCAGGATCGGCGCCAGACGAAAGCGTGAGAGCAGCAGAATCGGCACGGTGCGCATCAGGGCTGTCACGACGGCGCAGGCGACGATCGCCAGTAAAATATTGCGCTCCATTAGTGACCACCTTTATAGAAGAGGCGCAGCCCGAGGGTTGCCAGCGTCGCAGAAACTGATGCGGCGACGATGACCACCACGCTCATGTCCGTGTGGCTGGCGGTCAGCAGCGTGATCACCACTGCCGCGGCGATGCTGAAGGATTCCAGCGCTTTACGGCGGCTGGCAAACCAGATCATCAGCACCAGCCCGATAAACATCGATACCAGGCTGAAACTCAGCCCTTCCATCAGGGACGGCGGCAGGGCGGAGGCGAGCCAGGCGCCCACCACGCAGGCGAGGATCCAGTTCAGCCACGCGGCCACGTTCAGCCCCAGCATCCACGCAAACGGCACTTTGCTCTGATGGCTGCCCTGTTGAACCGCAACGCCAAAGGTTTCGTCCGTCAGCAGCAGGCCGCTGACCACTTTTTGCAGGGTGGTGTAGTCGCGAAAGAACACGCTCATGGCAGAACTCATCAGCAGATAGCGCAGATTCACCAGGAACACACTCAGCACCACCGAGGCGATTTCCGCGCCGGTGGCCCACAGGGAATAAAAGAGGAACTGGGCGGAACCCGCGTACAGCGCGCTCGCCAGCAGGGCGGTTTGCAGGGTGGTAAAGCCGGAGAGTGTACCGATGGCTCCCGCAGCAAAACCGATGCTCCAGTAGCCCGGAATGGTGGGCAGACAGGCGGTAATACCCGCGCGAAACTCGGCGTTGGCCTCATTCCCTGGCAACGTTTTGGTTTTTATCAACATCAATAGGTCTCGTTTATAGTGCGCGGATCTCTTTTGATCGCAGCGTTACCCGGACGGGCACGGATTTATAGGACGGTGTTCCGCTGTCTTTGTCAAGATAATCGAGTGGAACCAGTACGTTAGCCTCTGGATAATAAGCACCGACCGTACCGGAGGCAATGCTGTAAGCGACCACGGTGATGTCTTCCAGTTGCTGAACGCTGCCCTGCAACGCGGTGGAAATATCCACACGATCGCCGTGTTCCAGACCCAGCTGCGCCATATCGCCCTCGTTCATAAACAGAATATCGCGGCGGCCAAACACGCCGCGATACCGGTCATCGAGCGCGTAGATGGTGGTGTTGTACTGGTCGTGGCTGCGCAGCGTTACCAGCCTCAGCACGTTGTCGCCGACGCCCGGCTGGTTCTCATCGACACCTTCAAATACTGAGAACATCGCTTTGCCCGTGGACGTCGGCCAGACGCGTTCGGTTGGCGGGAGCGGCATGCGAAAACCACCGGGAATACGGATGCGCTGGTTGTACTGGTCAAAACCGGGGATGGTTTTTTCGATCAGATCGCGGATGAGATCGTAATCCGACACCAGGGTGGTCCAGTCGATGCGGGTGTGAGGCAACGTCGCTTTTGCCAGCCCGGCGACAATCGCTGGCTCTGAGCGCAGCTCAGGCGAGGCGGGTTTGAGCTTGCCGGACGAGGCATGAACCATCGACATCGAATCTTCTACCGTGATGGACTGGCGGCCCGTTTGCTGCATATCCAGCTCCGTGCGCCCAAGGCAGGGGAACAGCCAGGTTTGTTTCGCCGTCAGGAGATGCGTGCGGTTAAGCTTGGTGCCGACGTGGACGCTCAGATCGAGGCTGCGCATCGCCGGGAAGGCGCGCGCGTGATCGGGCATGGCGACGGCAAAATTCCCGCCGAGACAAATCATCGCCCTCGCGCTGCCGTTGATCATCGCTTCGGTGGCTTGTACCGCGTCGTGGCCGTGCGCCGCAGGCGGCGTAAAGCCAAACACCTCGTTAATTTTGCCGAGAAACGCCGCCGTCGGTTTTTCGGAGATCCCGACGGTGCGGTTTCCTTGAACGTTCGAGTGGCCGCGCAGGGGGCAAATCCCCGCGCCGGGTTTGCCAATATTGCCGCGCATCAGCAGCAGGTCGGCAATCAGACGCACGTTGGAGGTGCCTTTGTTGTGCTGGGTGATGCCCATGCCGTAGGTGATGATGGTGGCGTTGGATTTGGCATAGGCCTCTGCGACCTGGTGGAGGTCCTGGCGCGACAGGCCCGATTCGCGCTCAATCGACGCCCAGCTTGTCGCCTGGATATCCGCCGCAAAGTCATCGAAGCCCTGGGTGTGCGTGGCGATAAACTCGGTATCCAGCGCGTTTTCAAACGCCAGCAGATGTTTTGCGATGCCTTTCAGCGCGGCAGCATCACCGCCCGCTTTCACCTGGAAATAGGTCGAGGCGATATCGGTGGAGCTGTAGGTCGCCATCTCCATCACGCTTTGCGGATCGGCAAATCGCTCCAGCGCGCGCTCACGCATCGGGTTGAGCACGATAATCGGCACCTTGCGGCGGGCCAGCTCGTGCAGTGTTCCCATCATTCGCGGGTGGTTAGTGCCGGGGTTATGGCCGATTGAAATCACAAGTTCAGTGTTATCAAAATCGTCGAGCGACACGGTTCCTTTGCCAATCCCAATGGAGCGCGGCAGACCGACGCTGGTGGCTTCGTGGCACATATTGGAACAATCAGGAAAATTATTGGTGCCCAGTTCGCGGGCAAATAGCTGAAACAGGAACGCCGCTTCGTTGGAGGCGCGACCGGAGGTGTAAAACTCGACCGCATCCGGCGGGAGTTCGCGCAGTATTTCGCCAATGCGTGCAAACGCCTGTTCCCATTCGACCGGGCGGAAGGTGTCGCTCTCCCGGTGATACTCCATCGGGTGCGTCAGACGACCATAGCCTTCGAGTTCGAAATCGCTTTTTGCCAGCAGGGAAGTCACCGTGTTTTCGGCGAAAAACGCCGGGGTGACGCGTTTGCTGGTGGCTTCCCAGGTCACGGCTTTGGCGCCGTTTTCGCAGAACTGGAAGGTGGATTTATGCTCTTTGTCGGGCCATGCGCAGCCGGGGCAGTCAAATCCGTCAGGCTGGTTGGTGCGAAGCAGGGTCGCGGGGGCATCGAGAGTGTCCATCTGCGTGCGAACGGCGATGGCGGTGGCTTTCAGCGCCCCCCATCCCCCGGCAGGACCATCATAGTGCCGGATTCCTGGAACCGAGCGGCGTTTGTTATTCATGTAAGCTCCGACTATGTCGATCGATGAATCAATTCTACACCGTTGGAGTTAACGAAATAACAACAAATAATCATCATTTTTATGATGATTGAAGGCGTGCGGGTGAGAGGGGCGGTATAGCCTGGGCGGCTATACCGAGGGGGGGGTTAGCTGCGAATAAACGCCAGAAGATCCTGGTTAATCAGGTCAGCATGGGTGGTGTGCATCCCATGTGGCAGGCCTGGATAGACCTTGAGAGTGCTGTTGCTGAGAAGCTCGTCCTGAAGCAGGCTCGCATTTTTATACGGCACGACCTGATCGTCATCGCCCTGCAAAATCAGGGTAGGGACGGTGATAGCCTTCAGATCGTCGGTCTGGTCGGTTTCTGAAAACGCCTTGATACCCTCGTAGTGCGCCTTCGCGCTGCCGATCATTCCCTGTCGCCACCAGTTCTGAATGGTGCCCTGTGAGATTTCCGCGCCCTCCCGGTTAAAGCCGTAAAACGGGCCTGTCGCGACATCAAGATAAAATTGTGCGCGGTTGGCGGCCAGCGCCTGGCGGAACCCGTCAAAGACCTCAATCGGCGTGCCGCCTGGGTTCTCCGGCGTTTTGACCATTAACGGCGGTACTGCGCTGATCAACACCGCTTTTGCCACGCGCCCCTGCGGCTGACCATATTTTGCGACATAGCGCGCAACCTGCCCGCCGCCCGTCGAGTGCCCGATATGTACCACATTTTTCAGATCCAGATGTTCCACAACGGCGGAGACATCGGCGGCGTAGTGATCCATATCGTGTCCGTCGCTGACCTGGCTTGAACGCCCGTGGCCCCGGCGGTCGGACGCCAGTACGCGATAGCCTTGCGCCAAAAAGAACAACAGCTGGTTATCCCAGTCGTCAGCGCTCAGCGGCCAGCCGTGGTGGAAGAAGACAGGCTGCGCCTCTTTTGGTCCCCAGTCTTTATAGAAGATCTCAACGTTATCTTTGGTGGTGACAAATGACATGATTGAACCTCTCGGGTGGAGTGAAAGGAGATGGATAGTTCAGGTTGATGTGCAAACAGGTGGCAAATAACAACATTCAAGTCTAGTTGAGAATGTCATTGCGTGCCGGAATTCTGCGGCTGGCTCAATGGCTTCGCTTGTGAAAATGTTCTTCAAATTTAGTCCGTTATCTTTGCTTAGTTAAAATCCAGCAACCTTAACCTGATGAATTTATAACGGTAATTCACCTGTGCATGCTAAAGGTGGTAGCGCGGATCAGACTAAACAGAGAGTGTTCAATGAAAACCTCAATTGCGAGCGTGGTGGCAGACCTGCCGGATGTCTGGCGTTCGCGCGTGCTTGGCACCGTTGGGAACGCCAATATTAAAGTGCTAAAGATGGGCGGGGAGGGACTTCCAACCGAGGCGCATGATGATTTCGACGAACTGCTGCTGGTGCTGGACGGTGAGCTGCCGCTGGTGGTGGAGGAGCGGCACTTTACCCTGAAAACCGGGGAGTTCTTTATTGTGCCAAAGGGGGCGAAGCATTCCGTGCCGGAAGGGAGTTTTGGGGTACTGGTGGTAGTGGACGTGGGGCGGCAGTAAAAGCCCGCCCCGAGCGATAACGTCAACCCGGCCCCTCACTTCCCGCCGCCAGCAGCGGGACCACAACGCGGCTGATAGGGACAGGAATACCATGCTTTTCGCCATAACGCTGGAGCACACCGTTGCGAATATCCCACTCCAGCGGACGATTGGCCTGACGGTCGGCGAGAATTGACGTGCCTAAATCCGCCGGGGCACGATGAAAACCCTCAACGATCTCGTGCGGAACGTTATCGCCGAGCGATGCGCCTTCTGCCCGCGCCACGGCCAGACATTCGCGCAGGTACGCCAGTGCCAGCTCCGTGATATCTTGCCGCGAGAACATCCCTGCACGGCGGTTCGCCAGCACCATCAGGCCCGCGACGGCATTCTGCAACAGCTTGCGCCAGGCGATGGAGGTAAAATCCGCTGACAATTCAACCGCGCAGCGCGTCTCACTCAGCGCATCGCTGATCCGTGTTGCCTGCGGGATAGCGGGGAGGGTCAGGCGCGGTTTGGCGCGCAGCCACACGGAGGCGTCCGGCTCGCGTTGAGCCGGGAACCAGACCACCGACGGGACGACCACGGCACCGTTAACGTAAGGTTCGAGCTGCGCTTTTTGCTCAACGCCATTTTGCAACGCACAGACGACGGTGTTTTCATCGCACAGCGCGGCCAGCCACCCGGCGCTGTCAGCGACCTGGGTGGTTTTCACGGCCACAAATACAAGCGCGACCGGGCGGCTGACGCGCGAAGGATCGGTGATGACCGGACCGGGTACGATGATTTCGCCGTCATCGTGGCGTAACACTAACTGTGGATGAGCGGTGCGTCCGCAAAGAAGGGGCGTTCGGCCCACTTCATGCAGTGCCGCGGCAATGGTGGTACCGATAGCACCTGGGCCAATAAGCGCTACTGAGGGATGTTCAGACATTCTTTGTCCTCCTGAATGGGGCAAGCAGACCTGATTTATCATAATACTCCGCCGGCCCATCGCGTCTAACAGGAAAAAATGATGCCGACTTACGACGTTTTGGCTGACGTATGGCGGTCAGGCGTAACGATAAGCCCTATCCCTTAAAAGCTCATCACGCAGGCCGCGATATAAAGCCCGACGCCGTAAGCCAGATGCGTGAGCACACTGAACAGACGAGCCAGCCACGGGCGAGGCGTGCGTGACGCAGCAATGCCGAAACCCAGCGCAGGCTGCAGAATCAAAAAGGGGGCAAATAACGTTAACAGACCGGCGAGCAGTCCTGTCGAGAGGGAGGGGGTAGTGAACCATTCTGCTCCGTACAGCATCAGCGGCACGACAGCAAAAAGTATCCCGGTGAGATAGTGAAATACCCAGCCCGTCAACAGCTCCCCGCGTAGTGGCGGCGCTGAGACGATCGTGTGATGGCAAAACGTCCCGCCCGGCAAACCCAAAATCCAGCGGCCCACCAGGGCATAGTTCAGTGGCGGAACCTTAAGAGTGCGTTTCTGAAAGCAGGACCATATATCCATCACCCCTGTTGCGCCCATCCCCGTTATGACTGTTTTAAGCACCAACATCATATCCATAGTCTTCTCCTTGCTGATGAAATGCTAAGCTGGCAGACAGTGTGCAAGTTAAAGTCAGGTTTAAGTCAACGATGAAAGAACTGGATATCAGAGAAATCGCCGACCTTTCGGGCATTAATCCCTCGGCGCTGCGCTATTACGAGAAGAGAGGATTGATCCAGCCGGTGGGTCGCAACGGTCTGAGAAGGCAGTATCATGAGAATGTGCTTAATAAGCTGCAGCTGATCGCGCTGGGGCAGGCAGCAGGATTTTCTCTGGATGATATTGCAGCGATGTTTGGTGCAAAGGGGACGATCGCAATAGACCGCGAGCAGCTTCATCAGCAATCACTGAAGATTGACAACACCATTCGAAGATTGCAGCTATTAAGCCGCGGGCTGAAGCATGCCGCACGCTGTACACAACCAGAGCATACCGAGTGCGAAGAGTTCCAAAAAATTGTCTCAAGAGGGCTTCGGCTCGTTCGGTCTGGCAGCCGCTAACTCACTTAATGACAGGAAAATAATTATGACGACGCTGGATGAACTGCAGGTGAAGTATCCGGGTGCGAATGCCTGGCAAATGGGTGATAGCCCTGAGCTGGCTAACGAGCTTGCTGACCTGATTAAAAAAGGGATCAAAACGGCCTCATGTGGCTCTTTTTCATCGTATCAACAGGAGGAGACTGCTCCCCGGATCGGCAGCTATAACATCGTTCTTGATGGTCAGAATGCACCGGCGTGCGTGATCAGATTGATTTCAATGCGCCTGGTGCGTTTTTGCGATGTGACCGATGAGTTTGCCAGAAAAGAGGGGGAGGGCGATTTGAGCCTTGAGTACTGGCGGAAAGAACATCAGCGCTTTTTCGCGCGTGAAGGGGACTTCTCTGAAGAGATGGAGCTGATCGCAGAAGAGTTTGAGGTTGTTGAGGTTATTTGAGGCGGATTGTGTACGTCGCTGAAAGTCATACACATCGCTGCACGCCTCGCCGGGTTGAAACCTGACGCGAGTTCTTCAGCAATCTGGCTTACCAGATGCGGCGGTCGTGCGAGACCTTCTACAATTTCAAAACCCAATGTGGCGTAAAATCGGGCATTAAAAGCGGCCATTTTGTCTGTTGTCAGCGAGGCTCCCGTCAGACCACGCTGCTGACCAATAGTGAGAATAGCCTGCATAAGCCGTCTGCCGATACCGTGGCGTTGCCAGTCCGGATGTACATCCATTTCAGCAACGTGCAGCCAGGTCTCTTCAACTTTAGCTGCGACAAACCCTACTGGAACAGAATCAGACGTACAGGCCGTAAGCAGCAGACCGTTACGCCAGAAATCGCTCAATTCCTCCAGACTACACGCGCCCGCCTCGTCTGTTACCGCACCCGCATTACGCAAGGTTTCAAAAGCCGCCAATTCAATAGCGCGTAGCCTGCCAAAGTCTTCAGGGTGTGCGTGACGGATAGTGAAATCCATGACAAGGTTCTCCATGTGTGATGTCATTATTTTTACGGTCTTTGATTCGCAATGCACTGGGAATAACGGGGCATTCTTCTGTCCAGAATGGAGCATATCATGATGTTGGCAAGGCTTGCTTCTGGTATGACGAGGACTGGTTAAAGAGCGGGTTGATCCGCTTTGAGCGAATAGCGGACACCTCAGCTATTGTGGTTTACGAAGTTGCGCTTATGGTGTTTCCAGAATAAAGCTAGCGAGAACATCGTTATTTTTCTTATCGCATAATGCTTTTATGGGGAGTGATTTAGGCTAAAGGAGTAATCAATGTCACATTCGTCATCAAGAAGAAAAGTTCTAGCCGCAGAAGGCCTTCTTGCGCATAGAGCGTCACACGCACGGAGTTGCGCTAACCATGTTGCGAATAGATTGGGCATAACCCGCAGCGAGCTATTGATGAAGATTGAGATAGATACAGGGGCAAGTTTGATATCGCCGCTTACAGAAGATGAGTTAATGAAAGCGTTTTATTATATGGAAAACCTTTAGGAGCGACTGCTGTGAGCGAGGAGCGGACATAATTTCTCGCAAGCCGATTGCGGTGCGTTTGATTACATGCATAACGATAAGCTGAATAAATTAGGATAGAATGCTTTTGTGTAGGGACACAATTCTAACTGTTTGACGAGCTAAAAGTAAATTATTCATGAGTAGACGACTTAACAGAGACTATCGAACCAAAATCAGAAATATTCCCCGACGCATCAAAGCTCTTAACCGTTGGGCTAGTACTTTTCACAACCCCGAACGTAGCATTTTCTCAGAAGATGAGCATTACTGGAATTTTAAAATTCCAGTAGACATTAATATCGTTGAGGGGAAATGCAGCACGCTTAAAACCAAAGCGGATTGTGCGCAAGCTTTGATTAATGCATGTTCAAACCTCATAACGGCTACTGCTGGTATGAATTACAGCCCTCGAATTACCGCTGTCGTATGTCTTCCTGATATGTTTACAAGTGAGGTCTGCCTTTATCGATCTGAAGAATATTTTCAAGGCTTTATAGCTGAAGGTCGTTCTGAAAATGGTGCTTCGGCTTTGATCAAAGATCGTAGCCTTGTAGCTGAGTGGGGACTCGTTCTTCCTGCTAACATACAGGAAATCGGTATCACTCTCGAATATTATGGAAGTGAGGACCGTGATGAGTGGTTTACGGGAGAACGCTGGTATTATGGTCAGGTGACTTAAGGGGGTTGCTTTCATTTGATTAAAAATAAGGCACTTATAAAAAGGGACACTACTTTTGTCTAACGTCCGCTCCTGGCACTTTGCGGACAATAGATTGCTTATACTGCTCGGGCCAAAACCCAGGCCCAATCGTTGCTACAGAGAACACGATAGAAAGGTTTCACGCGGCATTTCACAAAATCAAGAATGTCTGCTTCGCTCATCGCTGAGGCCTTAGAGGGATAGTCGGGCCCCCAATCATCAAAGAGTTCATCGTATATGCCGTAAAGCTGCCAGCAGATGTTGCTGACAATACGGGAACCAAAAGATAGGTGAAAAGCAGGGATTTGGTGCAACCGTAACTCTATTTCTGTGGAAGAATCAGCTTGCATCAGACACCAAGCCTTAAACCTTAGCCACGTAATTGAACTAGTGCTGATGTCAGGGACAATCATGTTTTTTTCGTGCATATATGCATGAAGGTAGCGCTCAATCGCATCTGATTCAGGATGTTTATCTAAATTGAGGGAGGCTAAAATTAATAAGGTTTCAGAGCTATTGAGGGAGAGTAGCTCTCTTTCTGCCCATTCGGTGATCATTCTGTCGTAATCATCGACGCGATAAGCTTCGAAAGCTTCACCGAACGTTTTTAAACACAGAATTTCGTGTAAGTCATGCGTATATTTATTTTCCATAACATCATCCAATCCATGTTGTTTAGTGGGGCAAAAGTCTGGCTTCGGTGAAATGTTCTGACGCAAAATGAGCGTATCTCATTGCCGCCTTAATGTGTAGTGGTCGACAAAATTTGGCCACGGCATGAGATATTTCTAGAAAGATTAAAAGTCCGCTTCTGGCACACCGCGGACAGCTAACTGGGTTGACGATCCGCTGTGCGGCAGGTGCGGACGGCTTAGTGAATGTACATCAACAGTCAGAAGTGCTAAGGGGAAGGTAACGCTCACCAATAGCGAGAAGATGAATAACCACTCATCAAAGTCGTTTCTCTGCCGATATATCATGACGGTGTATTTAGGGTGAAAAGAGAGCATTTGTCTTCACCTGGCTATCCATTTGCAACTTTGTTGGCTATCGCCGGATAATTGAAGCGATAAGCTCAACAGGCGGGTGCAGCGGGAGCAAAATAATCTTGATAAGGAGTGATTAAGTGGCAGTTGTTCAAATTAAGTGGGACTGGCTGAAGTGGAACTGCCGCCAGACCTGGAAAAAAGATGTTCTTCCTGTATTGCAAAGCAGAGGCGTTAGTCAGGAGGATCTTAAACGGTGCGTTTATGTCATCAGGCTCGATGGCCTGTTTGCTATTGAATACCCACGCGGCATTTCTCCCACGGTGTACATCGGCGAAGGAAACTTTGAACAGCGCATTACTCAGCATAAGAACTGGCTGATGGATCTTGCGGACCTGCAAGGCGAGCATGAGTTCCTCATTGGCTATTGTTTCCCTCGGGCGAGAAACGCCTCAAAGGTATATTCTGAATTCGAAGCGATGCTCATTCATGAATTCCGAGACATTTACGGCGCGGCGCCACTGCGCAACAAGCAAATGGAGTTTCAGAAGTCGAATCACGAGTTTCAACCAATTACTGAAATTCGTAGCGCTATCATGATTGGCAAAGGGACACGGTTTCATTGGTCGGTTAAACCGATGAAAAGTTCATCGATGTATGATGTTTACCAACTCACTCAGGAGCAGGTTACCTCTTAATGAGATAATCTGGATAACCGACTGGTTCATGAGGACAACAAATAGTGTCATTCAATAATAAAAACCTGTTTATTACTCTCTTATCCCTCTGCACATTTCAGACTTATGCAGCACAATGCACTGTGGAAACCCTCGCTAAAAACAAACTGAACAACTTCATCCTTCTTGGTCAGCAGGCAAGAACTGAAACGCCCAAATCTGTATCAGTCACTATTGATAGCCCTGATGGATATCTCCGCACATCGCTTCAAAGCAACTTCAGTCAATGCGGTGAGCTAATAAGCGGCCATATGAAAGAGGTCAAAGCCTCAACGGGCCAGAACGGCGTTTTCACGGCAACCTCTGACATTCAGTTGAATAAAACGGAATTTGGCTGGCGCATCCAGGTAGACTCAAACGGGGTCATAGCCGATAAAAACAGCCAGAAAACCACGCAGATATATCGGCAGACTCTTGAGGGAATGTACCAGCTTAACAGTAAAGAAATAATCAGCCGCGCGATTAATCGTTCCGTTTTCGTGGCTACAAAACCGGGAGATAAAGACAAAACCGCAGTTGGCACAATCGACTACACCTTTAATTCATCAGGATTACTGGCAAGCGCGGTAAGCAAAGGACGTATGGCGATAGATAATAATACGATTGTATATATCTATGATGATAATCATCGTCTGATCAAAACCCAATCACCTTCAACCATAGAAGAGTATGGCTATGATAACGAGGGCCGTGAGTTGACCCTGAGCAAGACCCAGACGTATTTCACGATTGAAAAAAAACTGACCACCTGCAAGGAGTGGAACTCACATGGAGAGTGCACACATGCCAATATGGATATCACGATCACCCCAACCGATCGGACAGGAAAACAGTATATGGACAAACATAACGCCGTAATGACGGCGCAATATGAATACTGGAACTAACTGACTAAACAGAAAGTCCGCTTTGAGCGATAAGCGGACCTTCGCACACATGACACCACTGTCTGATAGAAACCAGAATCTCAATAAACAGCCTTCCTGATGAGTCTCAGAGAGAATGCATTCAGAACGTTATCATGCCCAAAAATATCCAGGACACCTTTTACGATCAACTCTCGACTCACCCTCTGCCAGCGCACATCGGCTAAATATGGAAGAACGCAATGGCAGCTCGATTAAAATAGGTTCGTACTGGCTGTTAAACCGAAGATACGTCCTGATGTTCAGCAATTGAATTCCGGAGGTAACGGGTCGGCGTTGTCCCCGTATATTGGCGGAAGAAGACAATAAAGGCACTGTCACTGACAAAATCAAGCTGCTGTGCAACCTGACTTAGCGACCAACCGTCACACAACATTTCCATCGCTTTCAGCAGCCTCCACTGTTGCCTCCAGCTCTGATAACTCATTCCCGTTTCCCGGATAAATATACGGCTTATCGTGCGTTCACATGCACCGACCTTCTGGACTAACTGGCCCAACCGTGGGGGTAACTCGCCTTTGCGGACCGTGTCCAGCCAGGTATTAAGTCGACTATCTGAAGGAAACCGTAACGTCCAGTTTTCACGTTGAGCATTTTTAATTTCTTCACAGAAAACAGTGAGTAGACTGCTTTGTCGTTCTGCGGACATTCCCCATTGCCAGAATGCCATCCGCTCGATCACCTCAAAGAACAGGGGATTAACTTCTACAATCTGCAGGGGTAATGCCGATAGCGGTAAGCTATTTGAAAAGTAAAGAGAACGGTAGGCCATTGAACCATTCATAATGGCACGATGAACCGTGCCGGCAGGAATCCAGGCAGCACGCCGGGGTGGGAGCAGGCAAAGGGTATTATCCAGCTCAATTGTGATACTTCCCGCTGCCGAAAAAAGTAACTGATGACGAAGATGGCTATGCATCCCTGAATCATGTATCCCCATATCGGATGCAATTCCGATAACCGGTTCATCGTACTGATCCGGATCGAAAGAATCTTCAGGGCTTATCTTCATTTTTTATGTCCGATTTTAAATATATACAGTCCTTATAATGATAATGTGACAAGAAAATTTCCACAATAATAGCCGCATGTTCTGCTTATTTAAGGGATTAATGTTATGGATACCAATAAGCAGCCACCGTTGTGGCTACTGACAATACTGATTATGTTTCCCCAACTGGTGGAAACCATATACAGCCCTGCATTGCCTGACATCGCCCGTGCTTTTCAGGTAGGCAGTGAACGTGCCACGCAGACACTTTCAGTCTATTTTGTCGCGTTTGCCGTCGGCGTTGCACTCTGGGGCTGGCTAAGCGACCGTATTGGTCGGCGACCGGCGATGATGGCCGGACTTCTGTGCTACGGGACCGGTTCCGCACTGGCGCTTGTAACCCCAGACTTTAGTGTTTTACTCCTGGCTCGCATGGTGGCGGCCATGGGGGCAGCTGCCGGGTCCGTTGTCGTTCAGACCATGTTACGGGATAGTTACGAATCAACGGCCTTAGCCCGTGTCTTTTCCGTAATGGGAGCGGCGCTGGCAATAAGCCCGGTTTTCGGTCTGGTAAGTGGAGGTTGGCTGGTTAGCCTGTACGGACATACAGGCGTGTTCGTTGCGCTGGTGACACTGGCCCTGGCGCTGCTGGCACTGACCGCATTACTGCTGCCTGAAACGCGGTCGGAAAATACTTCCAGTGCCCGTTTTGGCGGGCTGGGTTACCGAATGGCGGGTGATGGAAGGCTGTGGAAAAATGCAATGCTTGTTGCGCTGCTCAATACGATGCTTTTCAGTTACTACAGCCTGGCACCGTTTCTTTTCGGGCAACTGGGCTGGAGTCCCCGTGCTTTCGGATGGACGGGGATTTTACTGGCTTTAGCTTCTCTGTCGGGCAGCCTCTGGAACCGGAAACTGTTGTCTATAGGTTTGTCACCAGAAAAACTGGTGAAGAATGCCTGCCTGCTGGCCCTGTTATCCGGTATCGCAGCATGGATATTACAGCATTCTGTCTGGATCCTTTTACCGATGGCCGGGATTGTGGTTGCCTATGGCATCGCGATTCCAAACGTGCTCAGCCAGGCCCTGAGCCGATACCGTGAACAGACCGGAGCGGCCGGAGCGTTGTTTGGATTAGTCTACTATATGTTGCTGGGAATGATGCTGGGACTTGCCGGTATCGTGCAACAACTGGGATTGGTTCTGACCGCTTGTGCAGTAATAGCCTGGTTTTTTAGCCTTTCACGCCACTAAGGCTGCTGGCTTTAATATTAACTCGGGAACCTGTTAGAGAATGGGTTCCCGGTGCAATACTGAATGGTTTACGCCAACTGCAGTCCGGTTAGCTAAGAACTACTTTTAGCAATTATTGCTTCCTTGAGCCAGTAATGTCCTCTAATGGCACTAAGCGGACTTTCATATTTCAAACCCACGACTCCCCGAATACCATCATTATCCCTAATAGAATCTCTGCACTACCCAACTACCCAACTACCCAACTACCCAACTACCCAACTACCCAACTACCCAACTACCCAACTACCCAACTACCCAACTACCCAACTACCCAACTACCCAACTACCCAACTACCCAACTACCCAACTACCCAACTACCCAACTACCCAACTACCCAACTACCCAACTACCCGCGACACCTGACAAGGGTAGGGTATTTCAAAGCAGCCGATAACGCCGAAGTTGTTCCACCACGTAATCAGCACACTAAAGAAAAGCACCGAGGTAAAAGGCGGTGTGACGTTGACGTAATAAGGCACCCCCAGCAAACAGGCAGACACCCAATAACAAGCTTATATCGTACTGCAACGGAAGTACGATATAAGAATGTAATCAGGCGCTTATCGGCGCACCACATTGCGGTGTGGTTTAAAGCGCCTTTTTCAGGGCTGAAATCAGGAAACTGACCGGTTCATCGGGCGGAACATCACGGCGCAGGATGATGTGTAATGGCGTGACGCGGTGCGAGCCGTGGCTGAGGGGCAATGGTTGCAGTATGCCCGCCGCCAGTTGCTGGTGAATAGGGGCCTGCGGCAGCCAGCCGTATCCAAGACCGGCCACGACAGCGCCTGCCGCCGCATCCAGAGTGGAGAAATCCCAGTTTTGGCTATCCCCTGTGGCCGCTTTCCCGCTATCTGCTATTTGTATCCGTGGCCAGTTGCTGAGCAGTGCTTCGGTCAACGTGCCGGATACCGACAGCAGCGGATGATCGCGATGTGCCACGGCAATAAAATCCACGTTCATTAGCCACTCTCCCCGGCCAGTAATATTTTGCCGGTCGGTCACGATCATCACATCAGCATCGTCCACAGCGGACATGGTGGGGAACATGCTCTCGGTGACTTCCGTTAGCTTCACCCGAATAGTCGGCCAGCGCTGCTGGAATTGTTGCAGGGCAGAGAACAGACGCTCCCGAGGATAGATAACGTCCACCACCAAATTAAGCTGCGATCGCATTCCCTCCTGCAGAGTTGCGGCCTGAGCCTCCACATAACTAAATGTTTTCAGGAGCGGGCGTACCTGGCGCAACAGCGTGGCCCCGGTTGGGGTTAATACCGTACGACGCCCCTCTGGAACCAGCAGCGTCACGCCCAGTTGCGTCTGGAGCTGCGCGAGATTATAGCTAATAGAAGACTGGCTGCGGTGTAGCGTATCGGCGGCGCGGGCAAAGCTGCCGGTAGTGAACACACAGTCCAGGATTGCCCATTGTTCCAGCGTTGTTTTATTCATAATGATTCATTTATTCGATTAATATCATCATAAAATAGCGCTATTCATCAAAATATTAAAGCATTAGACTTATTTTATCGAACAGAGGAGACCTGAAATGAGCAACTTTGATAAACATGATTTGAGCGGTTTTGTCGGTAAACATCTGGTGTACACCTACGACAACGGCTGGAACTACGAAATTTATGTCAAAAATGAACAAACCCTGGACTACCGTATTCACAGCGGCCTGGTGGGGAATCGTTGGGTCAAAGATCAGCAGGCTTATATCGTCCGCGTGGGTGAGAGTATTTATAAAATCTCCTGGACGGAGCCAACCGGCACGGATGTAAGCTTAATTGTCAACCTGGGGGATAAACTCTTCCATGGCACTATTTTCTTCCCACGTTGGGTGATGAATAACCCCGAAAAAACGGTGTGTTTCCAGAATGACCATATTCCGCTGATGAACCAGTACCGCGATACCGGTCCGGCTTATCCTACGGAGGTTATTGATGAATTTGCCACCATCACCTTTATTCGTGACTGCGGTGCGAATAATGACGATGTGATTGCCTGCGCGGCGAGTGAATTGCCGGACAATTTTCCAGATAATCTGCGTTAAATAACACCCCGCTAAATTTAAAAGAAACCGGTCACGACGACGGTTTCTTTTTTTTGCTACTCATCCGGGACGTTTATTCGTTTACGGTTGCCTGATGACGCGTTTCTTTAGCCGGTGCTGCTTTGCTTCTGTTGCTGGAATAGATGAAGAATAGCGCGATACCCAGACAGAGGATGGCACCCAGACGATTCATTGAGAAGGGGATCGCCCCGTTGCCAAGCCAGCCAAAGTTATCAATCAGCATGCTCATTGTCAGCTGACCGAAAATCACCGCAACCGTTGCAACGGCTGTGCCGATACGTTGGACGGCAAAGACCATAATGACGATGTAAGGCACACCAAACATAGCACCTAACAGCTGCCACTTCGGTACATCCAATAGGCTGGTAGCATGTTTAGGCTCAAAGAAGAAAATCAGCAGGGCAGTAATAAGCGCGCCGACGGAGAAGGTCAGAAATGCGCTTTTGAATACACCCACTTTGCTACCCAGTTGGCCATTTATCGCAGCCTGAATGCTGAGCATTGCACCACCAATAACCGCCAACACAATCATCATAAATGTCATCATTTTTTCTTAACCCCGAGCAACAAGAACCAGCGCCAGTACGATAAAAATCAGCGCGATAATGCGTTTATTGTCAATTTTTCGATGTGGCGTGCCCAGCAGACCATAGTGGTCAATGATCAGGCTTTTGGATACCTGTCCTGCCAGAATACCTATCATCGTCATAGCGATACCGATTGCCGGGGTAGCGATGGTCAGAATAATGACGTAAACAGGGCCGAGCACCCCGCCCAGTAGGTTCCAGGAGGGCTGCGCGAAAAAGGATGGGCTATTGCGTGGACTGAAAAACAGCATCAGCAAAAATGTCAGGGCCGCACCCACGCCGAATACGCTGAATGTCGCCCATAAATCGCCGACTTTCCCTCCCAGCGGCCCCAGCAGCCCGGCCTCTACGGACAGTCCCATTCCGCCCGCGATAACAATTAAAATCAGTACCAGTTGCATAGCAAACTCTCTCCGGTTATCTAAGCGCAGAAGATTACACCTGGCCTGAGATGTGAAAAATGCCATAATTCAGGAAACACCTTTGCAGGATTTGCATCAATGCATGGCGCAGGCAATATCAGTATCCGTTCTCTCTTAATCTTTATTGACGTGTATGAAACGCAGAATTTTTCCGTGGTCGCGCGCCGCGAAGGAATATCGGCTTCGCAGGTTTCACGAGTTATCCATCATCTTGAAGACGCGCTCGGTCAGCAGCTTTTTTATCGCAACACACGCGCGGTTATTCCGACTGAAAGTGGGCACCTTTTTATCCGGCACGCGCGCGCCATGGCCGGTAATCTTGAGGATGCGCGTCGTGAACTGGATGAACGTGCGCTGGAGCCTTCAGGTCTAATTCGCATTAATGCCCCGGTATTTTTCGGACAGCGGCATGTGGCCCCTGGACTACCGGGTCTGACGGCGCGTTACCCCCGTTTGACCATTGAGCTGACGCTGACCGATGATTACATCGATCCACACAGGGATGCCGCTGACGTCATTTTCCGGATTGGCGTTCTGGCTGACTCCTCCTTTCATGCGCGCGTTTTCGGGCAGCAGTTTTATCACCTGGCCGCGTCGCCTGCGTATCTGGATAAATACGGTATGCCTGAATGCCCGGAGGATCTCGGACGCCATAAATGCCTTGTCTACAGCGGCTCTTCCGGGCCAAACCGCTGGCTGGTTCGCAGGCCAGGTGAGGAGTGGGTGCACTATCCCGTGTCGCCACTGATGTCATCCAATAACGCAGAGACTTTGCTTATTGCGGCTCTCGGCGGGATGGGAATTGTGCTTTTTCCGGACTGGCTGATTGCTGAAAGACTGAAAAGCGGTGAGCTGATCGCGCTACTGACCGATATGGATACCTCTATTAAAACGGAGCCACAGAACATTGCGGCTATTTACCCCCACACCCGTCATCCGCCGCTGAACGTCAGGGCGGTGATCGATTACTATCTTGAGGTGTTTGGTTCACCGCTTTACTGGCAGTCTGATGGGTAAGTTCAGGCTGGCAATGGAGCACATCCGGCGTCAGTTTTTTCCAGCTTAGAAAGTGAATCGCGGACCTTGAACAGAATCTTGCGGTTGTTGATTACGGTGGCAGTGCAGAGGGTTACGCAGCGCCTCAACTGGCAATCTGTGAGAGTGTCCATTACTATCCAAAATCTATGGATGTGAACATTTTCGGCTTTATGCCAGCACTACTGCCTGTAGCACTGTCCCCCGGCGCAAGCTTCACTCTCGTTATGAACAGTGCTCTGGCTGGTGGTCACAAAGGCCTGATCAGAACGCTCGCCGGAACAGCGTTGGGCATATACACCCATGCGGTTTTAATAGGGCTGGGTGTGACTGCTGTGCTCATCTCGTCCCCGGCAGCGTTTGCAGTGCTCAAAGTTGCCGGAACGGCCTATCTGCTCTGGTTAGGCGCGATGCTTATCCGCAGTGGGATAACGGTCACTACAGACGGGTTTAGGGATTCAAAGCATGTGGTGACGTTAAAAGAGGCGTGGCTTGCGAATGTTTTGAACCCAAAAGCCATCCTTTTCTATGTGACGGTCGTTTCACAGTTCGCCGGGATAAAGGGAGGGGTTAGCAATTACCTGACGCTGGCATCAGTGCATGTCGTGGTGATGAGCGTTTGGCTTTTCTCTGTCAGTCAGACACTGATATTTTCAGTTAAAAAAACGAACCCGTTAATGCTCAAAAAATACGTCAACATTGCCGGCGGGATGTTGCTCATTGCTTTTTCGCTTCATAGCCTGATAAAGGGATAATGCCCACATTTGGCAAAGCGTTGCCGTTATGATTCAGGCCGTCAGCTACGCATGATGCTGGGGAGAGATATCAGGCCTACGGTGAGACGTAACGCTTTATTGTTCCGGACGGGTAAATTAAACGGTAACGGATGATCTCAACGGGCTATTAGCGCAACGATCGCGGCAAGCGCTGGAAGCGCCTGCACATAAAGTATCTTCCGACTGGCGGTTACCGCTCCAAAAATACCTGCAACCAGCACGCAGATCAGAAAGAAGAATATCACCGAAACACCGCGTTCGCCGAGCGATAACCCCCACAGCAATCCCGCCGCCAGAAAGCCGTTGTACAGCCCCTGATTCGCGGCGAGAACGCGGGTTTCGCGCGCAAAATCGGCGCTTAAATTAAAAGCCTTCTGGCCGGTTTTGGTGTTCCACAAAAACATTTCGAGCACCAGAATATAGAGATGGATGACGGCAACGACAGCGACAAGAAGAGTAGCAAACACGGGCGGCCTTACAGGGTGAGGGTAGATGAAAGGGAGTATAGATAATTCCAGCGGGGGCGGCAGGCTGATTCGCCACCAGGATGAAAATTCGTTATCATCCGCTCCCACTCTTTATCCGTGCAGCCTGATGTCTACGATTATCGATACCTTTATTGCCCCGCCGTGTCTCGACGAGATTGAAATTCTCTATCAGGACGCGCATCTGGTGCTGATCAACAAACCGGCGGGGCTGTTGAGCCTTTCGGGGAAAAATCCGCAGAATCTCGACTCGGTGCATTATCGACTAGTGAAGATTTTCCCTGGCTGCACCCTCGTGCACCGCCTGGATTTCGGCACGTCCGGGCTGATGGTGGTGGCCCGCAATAAGGCTATCAATGCGGCGCTGTGCCAGCAGTTTAGCGAGCGTCGCGTGACCAAGATTTACACTGCGCTACTGTGCGGGCATCTGGACGATAACGAGGGGGTGATAGATGCAGCGATTGCCAAAGATCCGGCGCTGTTCCCGCTGATGTCGATTTGCGCTATCACGGGCAAGCCCGCGCGCTCTCGCTATCGGGTGATTGAACGTATTTATCAGAAAAGGGAAGGGGCGTTACTGCCGTTGACGCGGGTCGAGCTGACTCCGGAAACCGGGCGCACCCATCAGCTGCGTATTCACTGCCAGCAGCTGGGGCACCCAATTTTAGGCTGCGATCTGTATGGTGGGCTCACGCTGCCAGGTACCGGGCGCACGCCGCGTCTGATGCTGCACGCCAGCGAGCTGCACTTTGTCCATCCCGTGAGCGATGAGTGCATCACGGTGCGTAATGCCAGCCCGTTCTGACCGCAAACGTCATTACCACATCAAATCATCAGGCACTTTGAAATCGGCGTACGGATCGTCCTCGTCCTGCTCTTCCTGACTCAGGGCACTGTTCAGTACGATACTGTCTGCATCACGCTGGGCGATTTTATCCGCGACGCTTGCCGGAATAATCGCGTACTGACTCTCACTTGCCCCATCCACCACCAGGCGGGCGATGGCGAGACGGCCACTAATCAGCTGCGTCTGCGTCGTTTTATCGACAACGATCTTTTTGATGAGGTTGTTATCGGTGAAGTTGAAATCGATGTTCCCGCGTGACACCACGATGCGGTTCATCTCAATCAGCTGTTTCACCTGCGCTTTAAACTCTTTTGCCAGCGTCGCCTGTTTTTGCTGTTCACTCAGCTGCTTATCACGTTCGAGCTGGGCTTTTTTGTTCTCTTCCACCGCTTCACGCGCCTCACGAGCCTGCACGCGGGATTTCTTCGCCGTTCTCTGAACTTTGGCCATTTTTTTGCTGGTGACCAGGCCTGCTTTGAGCATCTGCTCTTGTAAGGTAAGTTTTGTCATCTTCGTATCTGAACCTGTTTGAAATTTGCCGGGATTATACCTGTAATTTTATACAAATAAAAAATCCACGCCGGAGCGTGGATTTGATAAGGGTTGTTGTTGCTGATATCTCGTCAGCTAACAAATTTTATTTAGACGTTAAACAAGAAGTTCATCACGTCGCCATCTTTGACGATGTAATCTTTTCCTTCTGCACGCATCTTGCCGGCTTCTTTCGCGCCTTGTTCACCTTTGTAGGTGATGAAGTCTTCAAACGCGATGGTCTGTGCGCGGATAAAGCCTTTTTCGAAGTCGGTGTGGATTTTACCGGCCGCCTGCGGAGCGGTGGCACCGACAGGGATGGTCCAGGCGCGTACTTCTTTCACGCCAGCGGTGAAGTAGGTTTGCAGGTTCAGCAGCTCATAGCCCGCGCGGATAACGCGGTTCAGGCCCGGCTCTTCCAGGCCCAGCTCAGCCATGAACTCTTCGCGGTCGGCATCGTCCAGCTCAGCGATGTCAGACTCAACGGCAGCACATACAGCAACAACGACAGAGCCTTCGCCAGCGGCGATTTCACGCACTTTGTCGAGGTACGGGTTGTTTTCAAAACCATCTTCGTTGACGTTCGCGATGTACATGGTTGGCTTCAGGGTCAGGAAGCTCAGGTATTTGATTGCCGCTTTATCTTCTTCTGTCAGATCCAGCGCGCGCAGCATGCCTGCGTTTTCCAGCTGTGGCAGACATTTTTCCAGGGCTGCCAGTTCGGCTTTCGCGTCTTTATCGCCGCCTTTGGCTCGCTTCTGCACGCGGTGGATTGCGCGTTCGCAGGTGTCCAGATCGGACAGGGCAAGCTCAGTGTTGATAACGTCAATATCGTCAGCCGGATCGACTTTGTTATTCACGTGGATGATGTTGTCGTTTTCAAAACAACGCACTACGTGGCCGATGGCTTCGGTTTCACGGATGTTAGTCAGGAACTGGTTGCCCAGGCCTTCGCCCTTGGAGGCGCCTTTTACCAGGCCCGCGATGTCGACGAATTCCATGGTGGTTGGCAGAATGCGCTGTGGTTTAACGATTTCAGCGAGCTGATCCAGACGTGGGTCAGGCATCGGCACGACGCCGGTGTTCGGCTCAATCGTACAGAACGGGAAGTTTGCTGCTTCGATACCCGCTTTGGTGAGCGCGTTAAAAAGGGTGGATTTGCCCACGTTTGGCAGACCAACGATACCGCATTTAAATCCCATCTTTAAATCACCTTAATGTCTTGATATTCAACCCGTTAGCATTAACCGATTGAAGAAAAGTAAATAACTTTGCCTATTATACACGTAACCGCCGTCACGCGCGGTAAAAATGGCGTCTCGCGCGGACTACTGCGCTTTAAAGGCGTGTAAACGATTTGTGGCTTTGGTCAGACCCTCTTTGAGCCACACCTCGGTACAGCGCGCCGCTTCGTCTACGGCATCGTCAATGAGCTTCTGCTCGGAAGCGGGTGGTTTACCCAGCACAAAACCGACAACTTTGTTTTTATCGCCCGGATGGCCGATTCCCACGCGTAAACGATGAAAGTTCGGGTTATTGCCGAGTTTGCTGATGATGTCTTTCAGGCCATTGTGACCGCCGTGACCGCCGCCGAGTTTGAATTTAGCGACACCGGGCGGTAAATCCAGCTCATCGTGGGCGACCAGAATTTCATCCGGATTGATGCGATAAAACGTTGCCATCGCCGCCACGGCTTTACCGCTCAGGTTCATGAATGTGGTCGGAACAAGCAGACGCACATCGGCACCCGCGAGGTTGATACGCGAGGTATAGCCATAAAATTTCGGCTCTTCACGCAGGGGGGCACGTAACCGCTCGGCCAGCAGATCGACATACCAGGCTCCGGCGTTATGGCGGGTGGCCGCATACTCTGCGCCTGGGTTGGCAAGGCCGACAATCAGTTTAATCGTCACGTTTCAATTCCTAAAGGTTCCAGATTTGCCGCGTAGTTTACTGTCTGGCGCGCCGCTTGACAAAATTCTGCGGCAGGAAGAGGGGAAATTTGAATAATGACGGGTTTGAATCATTAGAATTTCAAGCTGTTCAGGCGCTTATTTGTAAACTTTTGTCTCGGGTGTGCTCATTATTGTGATCATTCACGCAACTCATAAAAGACCCGTTGTCTATACTTTACACACAAGGATTAGGGACATTTCCCTGCAACCCAAAGTTCCGGAGGTGACATATGAAACGCAGAAACGCTTCACGACTCGGTAACGTGCTAATGGGGTTGGGCCTGTTCGTGATGGTAGCAGGTGTGGGTTATTCTATTTTAAACCAGTTGCCGCAACTTGACCTCCCACAATACTTCGCGCACGGCGCGGTGCTGAGCATCTTTTTAGGTGCGGTTTTGTGGCTGGCAGGGGCCCGCGTGAGTGGCCATGAGCAGGTCAGCGACCGATACTGGTGGGTACGTCATTACGACAAACGCTGCCGCCGGGACCAGCATAAACCTAGTTAGTACACCTGCCGGGTAACCGCAGCGCTAACCAGCCTGCAGAAGATGAATACAAAAACGGCTCCTGATGGAGCCGCTTTTATGTTTAGAGATCCGCTAATGCCGCTTCGCGATTCGGGTAGAACGCCAGGCGCCCCGGAATCGGCTGCACGCCCGCGCGCGCCATGGTGCGCAGGGGCTGGAACTCAAGATTACTCACCCGCAGCTCGCAGCCTTCCGGCAGACGCTTCACAAAGCGCTGGAATGCATCCAGACCGCCTGCGTCCAGCACCGGGACTGCATCCCATTTCAGCACCACAATCCGCTTCCCGGAAATACGCGATTCCAGATCGCTGAACAAACCTTCCGCCGCCGCAAAGAACAGTGGGCCTATAACGCGCAGCACCAGTACATCCTCCGGCACCTCGACATTCACCGGTGACAGGCGCGTCATCTGCGCAATGCGGCGCATAAACAGCAGCGAGGCCAGCACAATCCCGACGCTGATGGCGATCACCATGTCAAACAGCACCGTCAGAGACATACAGATCAGCATTACGATGATGTCGTCTTTCGGCGCGCGGCGCAGGAGATGCACCACTTTGTGCGCCTCAGACATGTTCCACGCCACCATCAGCAGCAGGGCGGCCATCGCGGAGAGCGGGAGCCACGACAGCAGCGGGGCGAGCGCCAGCAAGGCGAGGATCACCAGCAGAGAGTGGATAACCGCAGACACTGGCGAGGTAGCCCCGGCGCGCACGTTGGCGGCGGAACGGGCAATCGCTGCCGTGGCGGTAATACCGCCAAAGAACGGCGCGATAAGGTTACCCAACCCCTGGCCAACCAGCTCGCTGTTGGCTTTATGCTTGGTGCCGGTCATACCGTCGAGTACCACCGCGCAGAGCAGCGATTCAATTGCGCCGAGCATCGCCATAGAGAACGCCGCCGGGAGCAGGGCGCGCAGGGAGTCCCAGCTCAGGGTGAAGTCCGAACCAGGTAAATTCCACGGCAGCACCAGCTGAGGCAGTAGCTGAGGAATGCCGTTGCCCTGGGAGCCATCCGCCAGAATGTAGTGGAACTGCGAGCCGATAGTGGCGACGTGTCCGCCGAGGAGGTTAACCACGCCCATCACTGCGCAGCCCAGCAGCAGCGCGGGAAGATGCCCCGGCAGGCGAATGCCCAGCCGTGGCCAGAGAATTAACGTGCCGAGCGTAACGATACCGATCGCCGCATCGCCCAGATTCGCTGTCGGCAGGGCCATAAACAGGGCACCGACCTTTTGCAGATAGTGTTCAGGCACCTGTGCGAGCTGCAAACCGAGAAAATCTTTGATTTGCATGGTCCCGATGGTAATGCCGATCCCGGAGGTAAAACCGAGCGTCACGGAGAGCGGGATGTATTCGATCAACCGACCAAAACGGGCCAGACCGAACAGAATCAAAAATACGCCAGACATCAGCGTGGCGACCAGCAAACCAGCCAGACCAAACTGCTGGGAGACCGGGTAGAGGATCACCACAAAGGCCGCTGTCGGGCCGGAGACGCTAAAGCGCGACCCGCCCGTCAGGGCGATGACAATCCCGGCAACTGCCGAGGTGTACAGCCCGTACTGCGGGGCAACGCCGCTGCCAATCGCCAGTGCCATCGCCAGTGGAATGGCAATAATCCCGACGGTGATCCCGGCGATGACATCACGCAGAAAACGCGATGAAGTGTATTTTTCTTTCCAGCAGGCGTCGATGAGGGCGCGAAAGGGCAGAACATGTGAGGACGCTACGTTTTTCACAATTCTCTTTTTCCGTGAGCACATCATCTGTCATGTGAATGGCAGGTGAAGGAAGTATTAATCATACAAATAGGTAATGAAGACAAAAAAACCCGCCGCAGCGGGTTTTTGGGCCGTGTTCGATTAGTGTTCGAACATCGCAGAGATGGATTCTTCGTTGCTGATACGACGAATCGCTTCGGCCAGCATGCCTGACAGGGTCAGGGTACGTACGTTTGGCAGCGCCTTGATCTCATCACTTAATGGAATGGTATCGCACACCACCACTTCGTCGATGACGGAGTTGCGGAGATTGTTGACAGCATTGCCGGAGAAGATCGGGTGGGTTGCGTAAGCAAACACACGCTTAGCACCACGTTCTTTCAGCGCTTCAGCGGCTTTGCACAGCGTGCCGCCGGTGTCGATCATGTCATCAACCAGCACACAGTCACGGCCAGCGACGTCACCGATGATGTGCATCACCTGAGAGACGTTAGCGCGCGGACGGCGTTTGTCGATGATCGCCATGTCGGTATCGTTCAGCAGTTTGGCAATCGCACGAGCACGAACCACGCCGCCGATGTCCGGAGAAACCACAATTGGGTTATCCAGGTTCAGCTGCAGCATGTCTTCGAGCAGGATTGGGCTGCCGAATACGTTATCAACCGGAACGTCGAAGAAGCCCTGGATCTGCTCTGCGTGCAGGTCAACGGTCAGAACGCGGTCAACACCGACGCTCGACAGGAAGTCAGCAACCACTTTAGCGGTAATCGGTACACGCGCGGAACGGACACGACGGTCCTGGCGGGCATAGCCGAAGTAAGGAATAACAGCCGTGATACGGCCTGCGGAAGCACGGCGCAGGGCATCGACCATAACAACCAATTCCATCAGGTTGTCGTTAGTTGGAGCACAGGTGGACTGGATGATGAAAATATCACCACCGCGTACATTTTCGTTAATTTGTACGCTGACTTCGCCGTCGCTAAAGCGACCTACAGCGGCGTCGCCGAGGGAAGTGTACAGGCGGTTGGCAATACGTTGTGCTAGTTCCGGGGTGGCGTTACCAGCAAAAAGCTTCATATCAGGCACGAGAAGAACCTCAGGCATGCGTCCAATGGTGGATAACATTCGCCACTAACTGTGCGGGCCAGGCGAACGCTATCCAGGCGGTGTATTAAAGAGCGCGATGCAACGTCTGGAACAGGGTGACGTTGTCACCGAAACTCAGTCTGCGCCAGAATGGCCTGCTGTAGCGGGGAAGTGTTCATCCCACGCGCCACAAAACCATGCAGCCATTCCGGGGCTTGCTCTAGCACCTGACGAGCGGCGAATTCGGTGTCAAATTCAGCAAAAACACAGGATCCTGTGCCAGTCAGGCGCGACGGGGCGTATTCTAACAGCCAGGAAAGCACCGCATCAACCTCGCGAAAACGTTTTCTTGCGATAACCTCGCAATCGTTGCTGAATTCACATTTTAGTAACGTTTCTATTGACCGGACGGGAGTGTTCCGTGGCAACGCCGGATCCTTAAAAATAACCGGGGTCGGAATACTCACACCAGGATGGGCAATCAGATACCATTTCTCCGGTGGATCGACCGGCGTGAGGATCTCGCCAACCCCTTCGGCAAACGCGGCGTGACCGCGAACAAACACCGGCACATCGGCGCCGAGCGAAAGCCCCAGCGCGGCCAGTTCATCAGGCGTTAATCCGCAGCCCCAGAGATGGTTCAGGGCAACCAGTATCGTCGCGGCATTGGAAGAGCCGCCTCCCAGACCGCCGCCCATCGGCAGGTGTTTCTCGATATGGATATCGGCACCGCTCCCCGACGGAAGCCTTCCCGAGCCGGCCGCCGCGTTCATCAGCAGCCGCGCGGCACGCACGATCAGATTATCTTCATGAGCAACGCCTTCAACGGGCGTTAGCAGGTGAATCTGGCCGTCGTCGCGCAATTCGATGGAGATCGTGTCGCCATAATCGACAAACTGAAACAGCGTCTGCAGCATGTGGTAGCCGTCAGCGCGTTGCCCGGTGATGTACAAAAACAGGTTCAGCTTCGCCGGAGAGGGCCATTGGCTCATCATTTAACGATCCAGTTATCCATTTTGAGCTTAATACGCTGGCTGCCTTCCGTCAGTTCCATATTGGATGGCAATGCCGGTTTACTCGCGCTGTCATAGCCGCCGTACACCACTTTCCAGGTTTTCCCGTTCTGGGTGTAGTTGAGTTCGCTCAGGCGATACTGGTCGTCGAGTTTGTAATCGGTGGCGTCGCCCGGCAGACCGAGGATCCACTGGCGCAGGCTATTGAGCGGAATCGGCATGCCGGTCAGTTTGCCGATCATCTCTTCGGCATCTGTCGCGGTGTAGTGCTGGCCTTTATTATCGGTGATCTGTGCGGTGCCTGGCTGGGCATTCAGCTCCAGTTCAGTGCTGCCGAGCGGGTTCAGCAGCAGCAGGCGATAGCGATCCTGCCCGGTTTGCTGCCAGAAGAAGCGGGCATACACTTTTTGCTGATCGGAGAGATAAGCGAACGCACCGCGTGTTTGATACTGGCTTAAATTACGCACCTCTTGCTGGTGCTGACGCCACTGCGGTGAGTCAGGACTTTTGCCGGGGCCCTTGGGCGGAGTAATCGAGCAGGCGGTAAGAACCAGCGCCGCCAGCGGTAACAAGCGAATGAATCGGGCCATAGTCGTGACAAATCCTTGAGATGCGTTGCAGTTATAACCCTTAATGCTAGCGCCGGGCGGTGGCAGCGTCTACGTTCATATTGTCTTAAATCATGAAATTAGCCGGAAACGGCTATTACTCCGAAAGGGGGCACTCTCTTTTATTGATCTCGCGCATCCTGTATGATGCGACCTGCTAACCTTATTAACGCTGGTACTACTCCCGCTCACATGACCCTTTTAGCACTCGGTATCAACCACAAAACAGCCCCGGTTTCGCTGCGAGAACGCGTTACGTTTTCGCCGGATACGCTCGACCAGGCGCTGGATAGCCTGCTTGCCCAGCCGATGGTGCAGGGTGGTGTGGTGCTCTCTACGTGTAACCGTACTGAGCTATATCTGAGCGTGGAAGAACAAGACAACCTCCACGAAGCACTTATCCGCTGGTTATGCGACTACCACAATCTGAATGAAGAAGAGCTGCGCAACAGTTTGTACTGGCATCATGATAATGATGCGGTCAGCCATCTGATGCGCGTCGCCAGCGGTCTCGATTCGCTGGTGCTTGGCGAGCCGCAAATACTCGGGCAGGTCAAAAAAGCCTTTGCCGATTCCCAGAAAGGCCATCTCAAAGCCAGCGAGCTGGAACGCATGTTCCAGAAATCTTTCTCCGTGGCGAAGCGTGTGCGAACCGAAACCGACATTGGTGCCAGTGCGGTTTCTGTTGCCTTCGCAGCCTGTACGCTGGCGCGTCAAATCTTTGAATCGCTCTCAACGGTCACCGTGCTGCTCGTCGGCGCCGGGGAGACCATTGAGCTGGTGGCGCGTCATCTGCGCGAACACAAGGTTAAGCAGATGATCATCGCCAACCGGACCCGCGAACGCGCGCAGGTACTGGCAGACGAAGTGGGCGCAGAGGTGATTGCCCTCAGCGACATCGATGAACGCCTGAAAGACGCGGACATCATTATCAGTTCAACCGCCAGCCCGTTGCCTATTATCGGTAAAGGGATGGTGGAGCGTGCGCTGAAATCGCGCCGCAATCAGCCAATGCTGCTGGTGGATATCGCCGTCCCGCGTGACGTCGAGCCGGAAGTCGGCAAGCTGGCAAACGCCTATCTCTACAGCGTTGACGATCTGCAAAGTATCATTTCCCACAACCTCGCCCAGCGTAAAGCGGCGGCGGTGCAGGCAGAGACGATTGTCGAGCAGGAATCGAGCGAATTTATGGCCTGGCTGCGCGCGCAAAGCGCCAGCGAGACGATTCGCGAATACCGTGGTCAGGCGGAACAGGTACGTGACGATCTGACGGCCAAAGCGATGGCGGCCCTCGAGCAGGGCGGCGATCCGCAGGTCATTATGCAGGACCTGGCGTGGAAGCTAACCAACCGGTTGATCCATGCTCCAACCAAATCACTTCAACAGGCAGCCCGTGACGGGGATGATGAACGCCTGACTATTCTGCGCAACAGCCTCGGGCTGGAATAGCGCCACACACCCATTTTCTATTACAAGGTGCATTTTACGCCTATGAAGCCCTCTATCGTCGCCAAACTGGAAGCTTTGCACGAGCGCCATGAAGAAGTTCAGGCCCTGCTCGGTGATGCCGCGACTATTGCTGACCAGGATCGTTTTCGCGCCCTGTCGCGCGAATATGCGCAGCTCAGTGATGTTGCGCGCTGCTTTACTGAATGGCAGCAGGTTCAGGAAGATATTGAAACCGCGCAGATGATGCTCGACGACCCTGAAATGCGCGAAATGGCGCAGGAAGAGTTGCAGGACGCCAAAGCGCGCGCCGAAGAGATGGAGCAGCAGCTCCAGGTTCTTCTGCTGCCAAAAGATCCGGACGATGAGCGCAACGCGTTTGTCGAAGTTCGCGCCGGAACGGGTGGCGACGAAGCCGCGCTGTTTGCTGGCGATCTGTTCCGCATGTACAGCCGCTACGCGGAATCCCGCCGCTGGCGCGTAGAAATCATGAGCGCCAACGAAGGCGAACATGGTGGCTATAAAGAAGTGATCGCTAAGATCAGCGGCGACGGCGTGTATGGCCGTCTGAAATTTGAGTCCGGCGGGCACCGCGTGCAGCGTGTCCCGGCGACGGAATCCCAGGGGCGAATTCACACCTCTGCCTGTACCGTTGCGGTGATGCCGGAGCTGCCAGAAGCTGAACTGCCGGATATCAATCCAGCCGATCTGCGTATTGATACCTTCCGCTCGTCAGGCGCGGGTGGTCAGCACGTTAACACCACTGATTCCGCGATCCGTATTACCCACTTGCCGACCGGCATCGTGGTGGAGTGTCAGGACGAACGTTCCCAGCACAAAAACAAAGCCAAAGCCCTGGCGGTGCTCGGCTCACGTATTCGCGCCGCCGAAATGGCGAAACGCCAGCAGGCCGAAGCCTCTACGCGCCGTAACCTGCTGGGCAGCGGCGATCGCAGCGATCGTAACCGCACCTATAACTTCCCGCAAGGCCGCGTGACCGACCACCGCATCAACCTGACGATTTACCGTCTGGATGAGACGATGGAAGGCAAACTCGACTCCCTGATCGAGCCGATCGTGCAGGAATACCAGGCCGATCAGCTGGCCGCGCTGGCTGAGCAGGACTAATGGATTTTCAGGCCTGGTTACGTGCCGCCGCGAGCGAGCTTTCCAGCAGTGAAAGCCCGCGTCGCGACGCCGAAATCTTGCTGGAACATGTCACCGGAAAAGCGCGCACTTATCTCCTGGCATTCGGTGAGACGCTGCTGACGCCTGAACAGGACGCGCAGCTCGCGGCACTGCTGGCCCGGCGTAAAACCGGTGAGCCGGTGGCGCACCTGACAGGAGAACGGGAGTTCTGGTCGCTGCCGCTGTATGTTTCAGCCGCCACGCTGATCCCGCGCCCGGACACCGAGTGTCTGGTCGAGCAGGCGCTGGCCCGTCTGCCTGACGGTCCGTGTCGCATCCTGGATTTAGGCACGGGCACCGGCGCGATTGCGCTGGCGCTGGCGAGCGAGCGCCCCGATTGTCAGATTACCGCAGTCGACGTGATGCCTGACGCGGTAGCCCTGGCGCAGCGCAATCTTGCGCGTCTGGGTTTCAGTAACGTTCAGATCAATCAAAGCAGCTGGTTTTCTGCCCTGGCACAGCACGCCTTTGAGATGATCGTCAGCAATCCGCCTTATATCGACGAGCACGACCCGCATTTGTCGCAGGGGGATGTGCGCTTTGAGCCGCTCACGGCGCTGGTTGCAGCGAACGACGGGCTGGCCGATATCGAACACATCATCACGACCGCCCGCGAGCACCTTGTGCCCGGCGGCTGGCTGCTGCTTGAACATGGCTGGACGCAGGGGGCAGCGGTCCGTGCGCTGTTTAGCGCGGCGGGATACGCGAGCGTCGAAACCTGTCGTGACTACGGCGGCAACGAACGCTTGACGCTTGGGAAAAAGCCATGAGCGCCTTCAGCGTGTTGATCGCTGTGCATATTGCCGCCGTGGTGCTGACCATCAGCTTTTTCGTGGTGCGCTACTGGTGGCGTTACAGCAACCATCCGCTCATCGACGCCCGCTGGGTGCGCGTTGCGCCGCACTGCATCGACACGGTTTTGCTGCTTTCCGGCGCCGGTCTGATGTGGCTGACGGGCTATCTGCCATTTACTGATAAAGGCGCATGGCTGACTGAAAAGCTGTTTGGCGTTATCATCTACATCGTTTTGGGTTTTATCGCGCTTGGACGTCGTCGTCCGCGCAGCCAGCAGGCCGGTTTTATCGCCTTCCTGCTGGGGCTGGTGGTGCTGTACATCATCATTAAACTCGCCACCACAAGAATACCGTTACTGGGGTAAGTATGAGGTCCTTAGCCGATTTCGAATTTAATAAAGTACCGCTTTGCGATGGAATGGTCCTGATCTCTGAGATGATCCGTGACGATTTCACCTCGCAGTGGGTATACGATGAGCTGGAAAATCTGGCGAGCCTGGCGCGTGAAGAGATCAGCGAAGCGCGTCCTCAGGACTGGCAGCTGGAAAAACTGATCGAGCTGTTTTACGGCGAATGGGGCTTTTGCGACACGCGCGGCGTGTATCGCCTCTCCGACGCGCTGTGGCTGGATCAGGTACTGAAGAACCGTCAGGGCAGCGCCGTTGCTCTGGGGGCTGTTTTGCTGTGGGTCGCTAACCGGCTGGATATTCCGCTGGTGCCGGTCATTTTCCCGACGCAGATGATTTTGCGCGCGGAGTGGCTGGATGGCGAAATGTGGCTGATCAATCCGTTCAATGGCGACACGCTGGACGAGCACACGCTGGATGTCTGGCTGAAGGGCAACATTAGCCCGGTGGCAGAGCTGTTTAACGAAGATCTCGATGAGGCGGATAACGCCGAAGTGGTGCGTAAACTGCTGGATACGCTGAAAGCCGCGCTGATGGAAGAGCGGCAGATGGAGCTGGCCCTGCGCGCGAGCGAAGTGCTGCTGCAGTTCAATCCGGAAGACCCGTACGAGATCCGCGACCGTGGCCTTATCTACGCGCAGCTGGAATGTGAGCACGTTGCCCTCAACGATTTAAATTACTTCGTTGAGCAGTGCCCGGAAGATCCGATAAGCGAAATGATTCGCGCGCAGATCAACTCGATCGCGCATAAACAAATTACACTGCATTAATCTTAATTCCGATTCACACCTGAATAAGGCGATCCTATGAAACAAAAAGTGGTTAGCATTGGTGATATCAACGTGGCAAACGACCTGCCGTTCGTGCTGTTTGGTGGCATGAACGTTCTGGAATCCCGCGATCTTGCCATGCGTATCTGCGAGCACTACGTGACTGTGACCCAGAAACTGGGCATTCCGTATGTGTTTAAGGCCTCTTTTGACAAAGCCAACCGCTCCTCTATCAACTCTTACCGTGGCCCGGGCCTGGAAGAGGGGATGAAGATTTTCCAGGAGCTGAAACAGACGTTTGGCGTGAAAGTGATCACCGACGTGCACGAAGCGTCTCAGGCGCAGCCTGTCGCAGACGTAGTGGATGTGATTCAGCTTCCGGCGTTCCTCGCGCGTCAGACCGATCTGGTTGAAGCGATGGCGAAAACCGGCGCAGTCATCAACGTGAAAAAACCCCAGTTCGTAAGCCCTGGCCAGATGGGTAACATCGTCGATAAATTCATCGAAGGCGGCAACGACCAGGTCATCCTGTGCGACCGTGGCGCAAACTTCGGTTACGACAACCTGGTGGTCGACATGCTGGGCTTCAGCGTGATGAAGAAAGTCTCTAACAACTCCCCGGTGATTTTCGACGTGACTCACGCGCTGCAGTGCCGCGACCCGTTTGGTGCTGCCTCCAGCGGCCGTCGTGGTCAGGTCACCGAGCTGGCGCGTGCCGGTATGGCGACCGGTCTGGCCGGTCTGTTTATCGAAGCGCACCCGGATCCAGCGAACGCGAAATGCGACGGCCCATCCGCGCTGCCGCTGGATAAACTGGAGCCGTTCCTGAAACAGATCAAAGCGATTGACGATCTGGTGAAGAGCTTCGATGAGCTGGATACCAGCAACTAATCTCTGAGCAAATAAAAAAACCCGCCGCGGCGGGTTTTTTTGTGTCTGGCGGCGCGGCAATGGCGCAGAACGTCAGGCAAATATCGTCATCAGATAGGCGATAAACAGCGCCAGATGCGCAGCGCCATTCAGTACGTTAGTGCGTCCGGTTGAGAACGAGATCTGGCACAGCAGCAGCGACGCTACCATAACAATCATCTCTGGTGCACCCAGCGCAAAATGCAGGTCATTGCCGGTCATAAAGGCAATCAACGTCACCACCGGTACGGTAAGTGAAATCGTCGCCAGCACCGAGCCGAAGAACAGGTTCATGGCGCGCTGGACCTGGTTATTCAGCACCGCTTTCAGGGCACCTAAGCCTTCCGGCGATAGAATCAGCAGCGCCACCAGGAAGCCGGTAAAGGCCACAGGTGCGTTCAGCTCTGTCAGCAGGGTTTCCAGCGGGTTGGCGTTCATCTTGGTGACGGCGATAACCGCAATCAGATGTACGATCAGCCAAACCGTGTGCCACAGGCTGCTGTGCGCTGACGGCTTACCGTGATGCGGGTCATCGTCGTCGCCGTCGTCTTCGTGCTCATACACGAACAGGCTCTGGTGCGTTTTGGTCTGAATCAGCAGGAACACGCCGTACATCGCGGCGGAAATTAGGGCAACCAGCAGCGCCTGACCGGTGGTGAAATTCGCACCCGGCAGCGCCATCGGGAAGACCAGCACGATAACCGCCAGCGGGAAGAGGGCGATCAAATACTGTTTAATGCCAAACAGATTCATATATTGGGTGGCAAATTTCCCCCCGCCCAATAACAGCGAGAAGCCCACCAGACCGCCGGTTACAATCATAATGATCGAATACAGCGTATCGCGCATCAGCGTCGGGGCGGCGTCGCCCGTCGCCATCAGTGCGGAAATCAGGCTGACTTCGAGAATAACGACGGAAAGACTTAAAATCAGAGAGCCATAGGGTTCACCCAGGCGGTGAGCCAGAACATCGGCGTGGCGTACGACGCTAAATGCGCTGGATAAAATACCAATAAGAGCAAGAATGTTAATTCCAACGACCACTGGCAGTGACTGACTACTTCCCCAGAAGAGCAGCACAGCCAGTGCCACAAGCGGGAAAATAAGCGACGTCTCCTTGTGGCGGGTCTTAACCGCCTCATGCGTTGTTGTCATGTGATACTCCGTCAATGCAGGTGTTTGTAATTATAGAATGAAATTGCAGGCCATTAAACTAACAGAAAACCGTTAATTACCAGTGATGTTTTACTTAATTTTACGTCACGGTAGCGATTTTTCTCAAACTGCCCGTAAAAACGTTTTTAATCTAAATACAGTCTAAATAACAGTGTTTTAAGTTAATTAATTTCACACAATTGTCATTTTGACTGGCAGTGAAAACAGCCATCGACCACACTTATCTTTTTGACCAAAAAGAGGTGAATCATGCCCTATAAATCGAAAAGCGACCTGCCCGACAGCGTTCAGCATGTGCTGCCTGCCCACGCACAGGATATTTATAAAGAGGCGTTTAACAGCGCCTGGGATCAATATAAGGATAAAGAGGACCGTCGCGACGATGCGAGCCGCGAAGAGACTGCCCATCGTGTCGCGTGGGCGGCGGTAAAACATGATTATGAAAAAGGAGAGGATGATAAATGGCATAAAAAGAAATAGCCGCCTTATGATTAGCCGCCTCTGTTTTGACTTTTCCGGCTGTTGAACTTTCGTTGTATTGCAACTGGCCTGTGAATTGCTTATCGTTTATTCACTGCTGTCAAAATGAGCAGATAACGAAATGCCGGGAAGGCGCAACAAGATGTCGCAAGGAAGCATGCAGTGGCGGAGGTGGAAAGTGTTAACGCGTGATTTCTTAATGAAGGCAGATTGTAAGACGGCATTTGGTGCTATTGAGGAATCGCTTCTCTGGTCGGCTGAACAACGTGCAGCGTCGCTCGCGGCGACGATTGCCTGTCGTCCGGATGAAGGCCAGGTATGGATATTTGGTTATGGTTCGCTGATGTGGAATCCTGCGCTGGAGTATGTGGAATCCGCAACGGGCACGCTCCCCGGATGGCACCGCGCATTTTGTCTGCGCCTGACGGCCGGACGTGGCAGCGCCTGTCAGCCTGGACGAATGCTTGCACTAAAAGAGGGCGGGCGCACCACCGGTGTGGCCTATCGTCTGCCAGACGACACCCTTGAAGAGGAGCTGGCGCTGCTGTGGAAGCGCGAAATGATCACCGGCTGCTACATGCCGAGCTGGTGCAAGCTTGAACTCGACGACGGTCGCACCGTCAACGCGCTGGTGTTTATCATGGACCCGCGCCATCCGTTGTACGAATCCGACACCCGAACGCAGGTGATCGCGCCGCTAATCGCCGCCGCCAGTGGGCCGCTGGGTACCAACGCCCAGTACCTGTTCTCCCTGGATCAGGAATTGACGCGCTTAGGAATGCAGGATGACTGCCTGAACGAGCTGGTCGCTAAAGTGAAAGCATTAATTGAGGGGGATCCCCGCGAAGCGTCATTGCGTCCGGGTTTTGCCTGAAAAGATACGCCCGGCTTGCCGGGCGTAAATGTTATGCCGCGACGTAGCTGACGGAGTGCTCCAGCGACTGACTGTGGCTGTCGATCAGTACATCCCAGGTGCCGGTATAGGGCACCGTTAACCATGCATTGTCTTTATTCTGCACGCTTAAAATATCCGCCTGCGACGACTTCTGCGCTTTAGCGCTCATCAAATGAATATGACAGCGCTCTGAGCAGCGCACCACCACCGTATCCCCGCCAAACAGCTTCAAACTTGTTTTTACCAGTGCCATCTCTTTACCCCATAGTCCGGAAACAACGCTCTCCCTGCGGCTAATCCTGAGCGTGATGTTGTTCACAATTCACTCATTGCATAACACCAAAGGGGAAGGGAGGGGATGCTGATTTTGATCAAAAAATGGCATAACGTTTAAACAAAAATGACAAAATGCCTGAAAAGGTTCAGCTGACGCGTATTTGAACAGGCCAATACGCGCCGGAAGAAAATTATATGCGGAAATGTCCCGCCGTTTCAGCAAGGTCGCCCGCCTGGCTTTGCAGGGCACTCGCTGCGGCGGCGGATTCCACCACCAGTTCCGCGTTCTGCTGCACCATTCTGTCGAGATGGGTCACGGCGTGGTTAATCTCATGAATGCCTTTCATCTGCTCGCTGGTGGCGATGGTGATTTCACGCATAATCCCCGATACGCTGCCGATGGTGGAGCGGATCTCGTCCATGCTCTCCCCGGCCAGATGCACGTAGCGGGAGCCGGTCGCTACGCTGTGGGCGGTTGAGTCGATCAGCGTTTTGATCTCTTTGGCCGCCTGCGCGCTACGGCTTGCCAGGCTGCGTACTTCCCCGGCCACCACCGCAAATCCGCGACCCTGTTCGCCCGCACGGGCTGCTTCTACGGCGGCGTTTAGCGCCAGGATATTGGTCTGGAAGGCGATCCCGTCAATGACGCTGGTGATATCACCGATTTTGGCCGACGCCACTTCGATAGACTGCATGGTCGTGATGGCCTGAGACACCACTTCGCCGCCGCGCGAAGCCGCAGCCGAGGCTTTGCTCGCCTGATCGTTGGCTTCTGCCGCGGATTCGGTGGACTGGGTGACGGAGGCGGTAATCTGCTCCACGGCGCTGGCGGTTTCACGCAGGCTGGAGGCCGCCTGCTCGGTACGTCCCGAGAGATCCTGGTTGCCCGCCGCGATTTCGCGCGCGGCGTTTTTGACCGAGGAGCTGGCGTCGCGCAGCTGCACCATTACTGTCGACAGCTTATCGCTGAAGGCGTTAAAGGCCTGGGCGATTTCCGCCACTTCGTCCTGGCCGTTATCCGGCAGGCGCTGAGACAGATCGTTTGTTCCGTTGGCGATGGCGTGCATCGCGTCGCGGATATTCGACAGGCGCTTGAGCAGGCGGGCAATAATGAAGTGAACAATCGCACCGCTCAGCAGCACCAGAATCACCAGTGACAGCGCTGAGGCTTTCAGCAGAGAGCGCATCCCGGAGGTGGCATCGTTACTGTCGAGGGCGACGACTAACAGCCAGTGAGTCCCCGCCACCGGCGTAGCGATAAAGGTTTTCTCCGCGCCGCCCAGGGTGCCGTCGAGTTCCGTGCCTTTTTTCAGCGCGTTGATATCGACGCCGTTGATGGCTTCATTGAAGGGTTTAAGTGTCAGGGCCGGATCGCTGGCGGCAATCACCGTACCGTCGCTGTCAATCAGCAGGCCGCTGCTGGCAGGCGTCGGGTGAATACCGCGCACGTTAGCCACCACGCTGTCCATCGCCACATCCCCGGCGACCACCGCTTTCAGCTCGCCGTTTTCTTTCACCGGCACGGCAAAGGTCACCACCAGTTTACCGGTTCCTGCATCCACGTAGGGCGCAGTAACGACAGGCGCATCGGCGCTGACGACCTGCTGATACCACGGGCGTACGGTTGGATCGTAATCCGCCGGGACGCCTGCGGGGTCAGAGAATTTTGCCGTTTTGCTGGCATAGCCGACGTAGACGTTGGTGAAGCCACCGGCCTGTGCCAGTTGCTTAAACACCGGGACCGGATCGTCGCTCAGTGCCACGGATTGCGCGGAGGCGATCACCGTCAGCTTGCTATTAACCCAATCGGCAATGGCGAGATTATGGCTGGCACTGGTGCTGGCCAGAATATCGCGCTGCGACTGCTGGTTGTCCTGCCGCGTGACCTCGAAGTTAATAATGGTATTCAGAAGAAGGGCGACAACCAGACAACCTGTTGTCGCGGCGATGATACGGGCACGGATTGATCTTAACATTCACTGTGTACCTGCTGAGTTGACTTAAGTAGCCTATCGGCAACCCAGCCGGTAACTTGATGGTGCAACCGCGTCCATAAGTAAAAAATATGTTTACGGGTTTATTATTAAAAAGTTAATACTTTATCGGCGGACAGGGTCCACTGCGCCAGTTCCACCAGGGTGCCAATCTCAACGCCGTCAATCAGCGGCAGGGCGGTGATCCCACGCCCGTCGGTGCAGGTCTTACACAGTTTCACGGGCACATTCTGGGCGGTGAGGATCTCAAGCATCTGCTGAATGTTATAGCCCTCTGCCGGTTTTTGCCCTTTCAGCCCGGCGGTGACGGCATCGGACATCAGAAACAGACGCAGCTCCAGTTCGCTCTCCTGATCGCGCAGGGCGATGGCGAGGCGCAGGCTGTTGAACAGGGATTCACTGCCGTAGGCCGCGCCGTTGGCGACGATCACAATTTTCTGCATGGTAACTCCTCAGTGCAATAAGGCACGGATAGGGCTTAGTCCACGGGATAACATTGACCCCGCAGAGTAAGCATGACGAATTTCAATGGCGGGCCACCCGGTGCCATCGAAGGGGGAACAGCATTAGCGGTCTTGCGCATATGCTACCGCGCGAGCGCGGTGGGTTAAACATCTGGCTGTGCGCGCCGGTAAAACGGTACGCGGTGGAGTGTAAAGCCAGCCTTTCGGGATATTCCTGAAATTGCCCTTAAGGCTGCAAAAATGTCCGGAACGCGTTAAGGTTAGCACTGTATTATCTTGCGATCTGGATCACAGTTACGACATTCATGATGGCTTCACCACACATTCGCGCGCTGCTGTTACTCCTCCTTATTCCGGCCGGAGCCGTTTCGGCTGCCTCCCGTTCATTTGAAGATCAGGCGAAAAACCCCTTTGATAACAACGGTGATGGCCTGCCGGATCTCGGGTTGGCTCAACCCTCCGGTGAGAGTGAAAAACATCTGGCGGAGATGGCGAAAGCCTTCGGTGAAGCAAGCATGACCGACAACGGCCTGACCACCGGTGAGCAGGCGCGCCAGTTTGCATTCGGTCAGGTGCGCGACGTCGTCAGCGGGGAAGTGAATCAGCAGATCGAGTCCTGGCTGTCGCCCTGGGGTAATGCCAGCGTCGATTTGCTGGTGGATGACGACGGCAAATTTACCGGCAGCAGCGGCAGGTGGTTTATTCCCTGGCAGGACAACAACCGCTATCTGAGCTGGAGCCAGCTCGGGCTGACGCAGCAAACCGATGGGCTGGTGAGTAACGCGGGCATCGGCCAGCGCTGGGTCGCGGGGAAATGGCTGCTGGGCTACAACACCTTTTACGATAATTTGCTGGATGAGAATTTACAGCGCGCCGGGCTGGGTGCCGAAGCCTGGGGCGAAAACCTGCGCTTATCGGCAAACTACTACCAGCCGTTCGCCAGCTGGCGCGACAGCTCCGACGTGCAGGAGCAGCGGATGGCGCGGGGCTATGACGTGACGGCCAAAGCCTGGCTGCCGTACTTTCATCATTTCAATACCAGCGTCAGTTTCGAGCAATATTTCGGTGATAACGTCGATCTGTTTCGCAGCGGCACCGGGTATCACAACCCGATGGCGGTAAACCTCGGGCTGGATTACACGCCTGTGCCACTTCTGACGTTTTCGGCGGCGCACAAGCAGGGCGAGAGCGGCGTCAGCCAGAATAATCTTGGCATGAAACTCAACTATCGCTTTGGCGTTCCGCTGAAAAAACAGCTCTCATCGGATGAAGTGGCGGCTACGCGCTCCCTGCGCGGAAGTCGCTACGATTCGCCGGATCGGTCCAGCCTGCCGGTGATGGAGTTCCGCCAGCGCAAGACGCTGTCGGTCTATCTGGCGACGCCGCCGTGGGATTTGCATCCGGGTGAAACCGTGAATCTGAAACTGCAGATCCGCAGTACCCATGGGGTGCGTCGTCTTCACTGGCAGGGCGATACGCAGGCGTTAAGTCTGACTTCACCACCGAATGCGAGCAGCAGCGATGGCTGGAGTGTGATACTTCCGGCCTGGGATGACCGCGAAGGCGCGACGAACCGCTGGCGGCTGTCGGTGGTGGTCGAGGATGAAGACGGGCAGCGTGTCTCTTCCAATGAGATCACGCTCTCTCTGTCGCCACCGCTGCTGGCAGTGCCGGATGACGATCCGAGATGGAAACTGCTGCCGGACGAATAAAACTAGAAAATACGCTCCTGATGAACCCAGACGGCTGCTTCAACACGCGACTTGAGCTTCATTTTCTTGAGCATATGTTTGACGTGCACTTTGACCGTACTTTCCGTGATATCCAGACGACGGGCGATCATTTTGTTCGGCAGGCCCTGAGCAATCAGCTTCAGGATGTCGCGCTCGCGCGGAGTCAGCTGGCTCACATCGCGGTCGGACGTCGCGCGGTTGGCGCGCAGGCTGGCGGCGAGCACCGGCGTTAAGGCTTCACTCAGTACCATTTCACCTGCGGCGGCCTGTTGCAGGGCTTTCAGCAGATCTTCCGGCTCCATATCTTTGAGCAGATAGCCATCTGCGCCGCGTTTTAGCGCGGTGACGACATCTTCTTCATGGTTGGAAACGCTGAACACCACGATGCGCCCGGAGAGGGACTTTTCGCGCAGTTTATCCAGGGTTTCCAGGCCGTTCATGCCCGGCATATTGAGATCGAGCAGGATCAAATCAGGATCGAGTGACTCGGCAAGTTCAATACCCTGTTCGCCGTTGCTGGCTTCGCCCACGACGGTGATATCTGCCGCCATGCTGACAAGTTGTTTTACGCCGGTGCGCAGCATCGGATGATCGTCGATCAACAGGATGGTTGCCGGTTCCTGATTAGTCATGGTTTTCTCCTTCGGAAGTGATTAGAGGCTTTTCGGGAATAAAGGTCACTACGACTTCAGTGCCGCCAGACTCTCCCCGGCGAACCTGGCAATCCCCGCGCAGGCTTTGCGCGCGGTCTCGCATAATAATTAACCCATAGTGGTTGGTGCGTTCAGCGTTTTCCGGCACGCCGCGGCCGTTATCCAGAACCGTCAGTTTCACCTGATTATCATGGTGCGTAACGGTCACCGTCACTGCCGTCGCATCGGCGTGCTTGAGCGCATTGCTCAGGGCTTCGCGGGCGATTTGCAGCAGATGAATGGCCTGATGGGAAGGGACAAAACGCGGCGGCAGCTGGTAGTCCAGCTTCACCGGGAAGCCCAGCCGGGCGCTAAATTCCAGACAGCTCGACTCTAACGCCGGGCGTAAACCGGGCTCGTTGAGCTGTAAACGGAAGGTGGTCAGCAGTTCGCGCAGCTGCACCCAGGAGGTGTTCAGCTCGTTGCGAATCTGACTCAATAATTCTTTGCTGGTGGGTGGCAGGGCATCGTCCTGCATTTGCAGGCAGCTGACCTGCATTTTGATACAGGAGAGCGACTGGGCTATTGAGTCATGCAGCTCGCGGGCAATGGTCGCGCGCTCCTCCATGACGATCAGTTGCTGCTGCTTTTCCTGATGGCGATCCAGCGCCAGCGTCGCCGTGAGCTGCTCGACCAACGTATCGACCAGTTGCTGCTGATCGTGGCTCAAATGGCGGCCGGTCGGCAGCGTGGCCAGCAAAATGCCGTACTGAGTGTGGTTGTCCGCGAGACGCCATTTCAGGGTTGTGCCGCTGCTGGCGGGCGTTGGTAACCCGCGCGGGCACAGGTGGCACCCTTTGTCATCGCAGGTCATATCCGACTGACAGGTGAATTCCTGATGGTTCTCTTCGTCTTCAACGTCATAGACCCGAAGTTCAATGTCATGCAGCAGGGTCAGATTTTGCAGGCCGTTAAGCACCGGGGAGAGGCGCTCGCAGAGCGGAACCTGAGAGTGCAGGCGTCGATTCGCCTGCCACAAGAACGAGAGGATTTCGTTTTTTTGCTCCAGCCCGGCGGTTTTTTCCTGTACGCGTTTTTCCAGTACCGCGTAGCTTTCGGCCAGCTCGCCGGACATATCATTCAGCGCCTGACCGAGCATCGCCATTTCATTGCGTCCGCTGATGTGCGCGCGCTGGGTGAAATCACGCTGAGTGACGGCGCGGGCCACGGCCAGCAGTTGCTTCCAGGGATAGAGCAGGCGAGCGCGCAGCCAGACGATGGTAAACACCAGCAGCAGCGCCATAAAAACAGCCATCACGCCGTGGACTGTGACCACGCGCTCAATACGCATTTCGGTGGAGGAGTCGAAAGAGGAGACCAGCGTGTCGATGCGCGCCACAAAACTCGCCACATCTCCGGCCACCGTATCAGGACTGTGCGCTTGCTGCAGTCCGGGTTTGAGCTGACTGTGCCAGTAGCCCTGCAGCGCGTTAAGCTGTTTTGTCTGACCATCGCGACGGGCGGCGATTTCCAGTTCCGGGCTAAATGCGGTACGCTCCATCTCATCCAGCAGGGGCTTGTCTTCCGCCGTCAGCGGCACTGCCGCCAGCAGGCGATAACTCTGCATACGCAGGGAGCCTGCCTCGTTAATGGCATGCGCGCTACCCTGAACGCCCTGTACCAGCCAGCCAGAGATCGCCATGCCGGTCACACCAATAGCGGTGGACAGCAACACGATAAGGGCTAGCTGGTTAACCAGCGTCAGCGGAGAGAAGAGTCGTTTTAACATGGGTTTGCCGGGCTCCTGATTTTGCCTGCCTCCAGGAATGGCGCTATTTTCATGCATACCCTGGAGTATACCCATACCAACAAAGGATTACTCCTAAATTGCCGCAGGGGTAATGGCCAGGGGGAGGGGGGACCGGCAAACCGTCAGCGCCGTTAAAAAACCACACCTTTTTTGACGAAATCATCTACTCACTAAGAGTCATGGCGTTTTTTTGAGCGTCTGACAGTCAACTTTTCCTTTGATTTATATCAACTTACCGCCTGCTTAAAACCCTAATGTTTGCAGCATCATTCGATAATCAGAGGTGTCTATGAGTCACTCATCCGCCCCGGAAAGGGCATCCGGAGCTGTTATAACAGAATGGCATCCGGAAGATCCGGCGTTCTGGCAACAGCGTGGTCAACGTGTAGCAAGTCGTAATCTGTGGATTTCTGTTCCGTGTTTGTTGTTGGCATTCTGTGTCTGGATGCTGTTCAGTGCTGTGGCGGTGAACCTGCCGAAAGTAGGCTTTAACTTCACGACCGATCAGCTGTTTATGCTGACCGCGTTACCTGCGCTATCCGGCGCGCTGCTACGTGTTCCTTACGCGTTCATGGTTCCGCTGTTTGGTGGTCGTCGCTGGACGGCGTTCAGCACCGGTATCATGATCATCCCTTGCGTGTGGCTGGGTTTTGCGGTGCAGGATACGTCTACTCCATTCAGCGTGTTTGTCATCATCGCGCTGCTGTGCGGTTTTGCAGGGGCTAACTTTGCCTCCAGCATGGCAAACATCAGCTTCTTCTTCCCGAAACAAAAGCAGGGCGGCGCGCTGGGTATTAACGGCGGGCTCGGGAATATGGGCGTGAGCGTGATGCAGTTGATCGCGCCGCTGGCGATCTCCATGTCTATCTTTGCTGTCTTCGGCGGCACCGGCGTGGAACAAGCAGACGGTTCTAAACTGTTCCTGGAAAACGCGGCCTGGATTTGGGTGCCTTTCCTGGTGGTCTTCACGCTGGCGGCCTGGTTCTTTATGAACGATCTGTCCGCGTCTAAAGCGTCGCTGAGTGAGCAGCTGCCGGTTCTGAAACGCGCCCACCTGTGGATCATGGCGCTGCTGTATCTGGCGACCTTTGGCTCCTTTATCGGCTTCTCCGCAGGTTTTGCGATGCTGTCGAAAACCCAGTTCCCGGACGTGCAGATCCTGCATTTTGCCTTCTTCGGTCCGTTTATCGGCGCTCTGGCACGCTCTACCGGCGGGATGATTTCCGACCGTCTGGGCGGGACTCGCGTCACGCTGGTGAACTTTGTCCTGATGGCGGTTTTCTGTGCGTTGCTGTTCCTGACGCTGCCAACCAACGGCCAGGGCGGTAACTTTATCGCGTTCTTCGCGGTGTTCATGGGACTGTTCCTGACGGCCGGTCTGGGGAGTGCTTCGACCTTCCAGATGATCTCCGTGATCTTCCGTAAGCTGACCATGGATCGTGTGAAAGCGCAGGGCGGTACTGAAGAGCGCGCGATGCGTGAAGCTGCAACCGACACCGCAGCGGCACTGGGCTTTATCTCAGCGATTGGCGCGATCGGTGGCTTCTTTATCCCGAAATCATTCGGCATCTCTCTGGAGCTGACCGGCTCCCCGGCGGGTGCGATGAAAGTCTTCCTTATTTTCTATGTCGCCTGCGTGGTGATCACGTGGCTGGTATACGGCCGGAATACTAAGAAAAATAAGTAAGTTTGATTATCCGTTTACGCGGCCTCAGTGCCGCGTTTTTTTTATCCTGCATTTAGTTACAACATACTTGTTGGGTGTAGAAACGGGAGCCGGGCTAACACTGTGATCGCCATCGCCTTGCAGCGGTATCTACCCCTTAATACCTAAGATGTTAAAAAAAGCGGGGCCATAAGGAGGATAAATATAAAATATCTATAAATAACAGATAGTTAAAAAATTAATTTTTCTACCGCTTTGGTGGTATTCGCCCTAATACCCTGCGTTACAGAGCCCGCTCGCCTTGATCGTTATCAATTCCCGCCATCTTTCATAGCGTTACCTTCGCTGCAAATCAGCAATGTCGATTTAGAGAGCCACAGGCTCCACACAGGAGATACCCGATGAGCAAATTTTTGGACCGGTTTCGCTACTTCAAGCAGAAGGGCGAGACCTTTGCCGATGGGCACGGTCAGGTTCTGGAAACCAACCGGGACTGGGAAGATGGATACCGTCAACGTTGGCAGCACGATAAAGTCGTTCGTTCTACACACGGTGTAAACTGCACCGGTTCCTGCAGCTGGAAGATCTTCGTTAAGAACGGTCTGGTCACCTGGGAAATGCAGCAGACCGACTATCCGCGTACCCGCCCGGATATGCCCAACCATGAACCGCGCGGCTGCCCGCGTGGTGCGAGCTACTCCTGGTATCTGTACAGCGCTAACCGTCTGAAATACCCGCTGATGCGTAAACGCCTGATGAAGATGTGGCGTGAAGCGAAAGTTCAGCACAGCGATCCGGTTGATGCCTGGGCCTCCATTATTGAAGATGCTGATAAAGCGAAAAGCTTTAAACAGGCGCGTGGGCGCGGCGGTTTTGTTCGTTCCTCCTGGCAGGAAGTGAACGAGCTGATTGCGGCCTCCAACGTCTACACCGTTAAAACCTACGGCCCGGACCGCGTGGCAGGCTTCTCGCCAATTCCGGCGATGTCGATGGTCTCTTACGCCTCGGGCGCGCGCTACCTGTCTCTCATCGGCGGGACCTGCCTGAGCTTCTACGACTGGTACTGTGACTTACCGCCAGCCTCTCCGCAGACCTGGGGCGAACAGACTGACGTTCCTGAATCCGCGGACTGGTACAACTCCAGCTATATCATCGCCTGGGGCTCTAACGTGCCGCAGACCCGTACTCCGGACGCCCACTTCTTCACTGAAGTACGTTACAAAGGCACCAAAACCGTTGCCGTAACGCCGGACTACGCCGAAATCGCAAAACTGTGCGATCTGTGGCTAGCGCCGAAACAGGGTACCGATGCCGCGATGGCGCTGGCGATGGGTCACGTCATGCTGCGTGAATTCCACCTCGACAAACCAAGCCAGTATTTCACCGACTATGTGCGTCGCTACACTGACATGCCAATGCTGGTGATGCTCGAAGAGCGCGACGGCTACTACGCAGCGGGTCGTATGCTGCGTGCGGCGGATCTGGTGGATGCGCTGGGCCAGGAAAATAACCCGGAATGGAAAACCGTCGCCTTCAACAATGAAGGGGATATGGTCGCGCCGAACGGCTCCATCGGTTTCCGTTGGGGTGAAAAAGGCAAATGGAACCTCGAGCAACGTAACGCGACCACCGGTGATGAGACCGAACTGCGCCTCAGTATGCTGGGCAGCCAGGACGATATCGCGGAAGTCGGATTCCCGTACTTCGGCGGCGAAGGTTCTGAACACTTCAAGAAAGTGGAGCTGGAAAACATCCTGCTGCACAAACTGCCGGTGAAACGTCTGAAACTGGCTGACGGATCGACCGCGCTGGTGACCACCGTTTACGATCTGACGATGGCCAACTACGGTCTGGAACGCGGTCTGAACGACGAAAACTGCGCAACCAGCTACGACGATATCAAAGCGTATACCCCGGCGTGGGCAGAGCAGGTGACGGGCGTGCCACGTGCACAAATCACCCGTATCGCGCGTGAATTCGCCGACAACGCTGACAAAACCCACGGTCGTTCGATGATTATCGTCGGCGCGGGCCTGAACCACTGGTATCACCTCGATATGAACTATCGTGGCCTGATCAATATGCTGGTGTTCTGCGGCTGTATCGGTCAGAGCGGCGGCGGCTGGGCACACTACGTGGGCCAGGAAAAACTGCGTCCACAGACCGGCTGGCAGCCGCTGGCGTTTGGCCTCGACTGGCAGCGTCCGGCACGTCACATGAACAGCACCTCCTATTTCTATAACCACTCCAGCCAGTGGCGTTACGAAACCGTGACCGCGCAGGAGTTGCTGTCGCCAATGGCGGATAAATCCCGCTATACCGGACATCTCATCGACTTCAACGTGCGTGCAGAACGCATGGGCTGGCTGCCCTCTGCGCCACAGCTGGGCACTAACCCGCTGCGCATCGCAGAAGAAGCGAAAAAAGCCGGCATGTCACCGGTCGATTACACCGTGAAATCCCTGAAAGACGGCTCGCTTCGCTTTGCGGCGGAACAGCCTGAAAACGGCAAAAACCATCCGCGTAACCTGTTTATCTGGCGTTCGAACCTGCTCGGTTCGTCCGGTAAAGGCCACGAATACATGCTGAAGTACCTGCTGGGCACTGACCACGGTATTCAGGGTAAAGATCTGGGCAAACAGGGCGGCGTGAAACCCGAAGAAGTCGAGTGGAAAGACAACGGTCTCGACGGCAAGCTGGATCTGGTGGTGACGCTGGACTTCCGTCTCTCCAGTACCTGTCTCTACTCCGATATCGTGCTGCCGACGGCAACCTGGTACGAAAAAGACGACATGAATACGTCGGATATGCATCCGTTTATTCACCCGCTGTCTGCGGCCGTTGACCCGGCGTGGGATTCCAAAAGCGACTGGGAAATCTACAAAGGCATCGCCAAAAAGTTCTCAGAAGTGTGCGTAGGCCACCTGGGTGTGGAAACCGACGTAGTGACTCTGCCCATCCAGCACGACTCCGCCGCCGAACTGGCGCAGCCGCTGGATGTGAAGGACTGGAAAAAAGGCGAATGCGACCTGATCCCAGGTAAAACCGCGCCGCACATCATTCCGGTGGAGCGTGATTATCCTGCCACCTACGAGCGCTTTACCTCTATCGGCCCGCTGATGGAGAAAATCGGTAACGGCGGGAAAGGCATCGCCTGGAACACCCAGAGCGAAATGGATCTGCTGCGTAAGCTCAATTACACCAAAGCGGACGGCCCGGCGAAAGGCCAGCCAATGCTGAACACGGCGATTGATGCGGCAGAGATGATCCTGACTCTCGCACCGGAAACCAACGGTCAGGTGGCGGTAAAAGCCTGGGCTGCACTCAGCGAGTTTACCGGTCGTGACCACACGCATCTGGCGCTGAATAAAGAAGACGAGAAAATCCGCTTCCGCGATATTCAGGCCCAGCCGCGCAAAATTATCTCCAGCCCGACCTGGTCTGGTCTGGAAGATGAGCATGTGTCCTATAACGCCGGGTATACCAACGTTCACGAGCTGATCCCGTGGCGTACCCTTACCGGCCGTCAGTCCCTGTATCAGGACCACCAGTGGATGCGTGATTTCGGTGAAAGCCTGCTGGTTTACCGTCCGCCAATCGACACCCGTTCGGTGAAAGAGGTGATGGGCGAGAAATCCAACGGTAACCCGGAAAAAGCGCTGAACTTCCTGACGCCGCACCAGAAGTGGGGTATCCACTCCACCTATAGCGACAACCTGCTGATGCTGACTTTAGGTCGCGGTGGGCCAATCGTCTGGATGAGCGAAGTGGATGCCAAAGATCTGGGCATCGTGGATAACGACTGGATTGAAGTGTTCAACAGCAACGGTGCGCTGACGGCACGTGCGGTGGTTAGCCAGCGTGTGCCAGCCGGGATGACCATGATGTACCACGCGCAGGAACGTATCGTGAACCTGCCGGGTTCTGAAATCACCCAGCAGCGCGGCGGTATCCATAACTCGGTGACGCGTATCACGCCTAAACCGACCCACATGATCGGCGGCTATGCGCAACTGGCGTACAGCTTTAACTACTACGGTACGGTCGGCTCCAACCGCGATGAGTTCGTGGTGGTGCGTAAGATGAAGAATATTGACTGGTTAGATGGGGAAGGTAATGACCAGGTACAGGAGAGCGTAAAATGAAAATTCGTTCACAAGTCGGCATGGTGCTGAATCTGGATAAATGCATCGGCTGTCATACCTGTTCAGTCACCTGTAAAAACGTCTGGACCAGCCGCGAAGGCGCGGAATACGCGTGGTTTAACAACGTAGAAACCAAGCCGGGCACCGGTTTCCCGACCGACTGGGAAAACCAGGAGAAATGGAAGGGCGGCTGGATCCGCAAGATCAACGGCAAACTGGTGCCGCGCATGGGTAACAAAGCGCTGCTGCTGGGTAAAATCTTCGCTAACCCGCACCTGCCGGGCATCGACGATTACTACGAGCCGTTTGATTTTGACTACCAGAATCTGCACAACGCGCCAGAAGGGAAACATCAGCCGATTGCCCGTCCGCGTTCACTGATCACCGGCCAGCGTATGGACAAAATCAGTAAAGGTCCGAACTGGGAAGACGATCTGGGCGGCGAATTCGAGAAACTGTCGAAAGATCAGAACTTCGAAAACATGCAGAAGGCGATGTACGGTCAGTTCGAAAACACCTTCATGATGTATCTGCCGCGTCTGTGCGAACACTGCCTTAACCCGGCGTGTGTGGCGACCTGTCCGAGCGGTGCGATCTATAAACGTGAAGAGGACGGCATCGTCCTGATCGACCAGGACAAGTGCCGCGGCTGGCGGATGTGCATTACCGGTTGTCCGTACAAAAAGATCTACTTCAACTGGAAGAGCGGGAAGTCCGAGAAGTGCATCTTCTGTTATCCGCGTATCGAAGCGGGTATGCCGACCGTCTGTTCTGAAAGCTGCGTAGGCCGTATTCGTTATCTGGGCGTGCTGCTGTATGACGCGGATGCGATTGAGACCGCCGCAAGCACCGAGAACGAGAAAGATCTCTATCAGCGTCAGCTGGACGTGTTCCTCGATCCTAACGATCCAAAAGTGATCGAGCAGGCGCTGAAAGACGGTATCCCGCAGAGCGTGATTGACGCCGCACAGCAGTCGCCGGTCTACAAAATGGCGATGGACTGGAAGCTGGCCCTGCCGCTGCACCCGGAATATCGCACGCTGCCGATGGTCTGGTACGTGCCGCCGCTGTCACCGATTCAGTCCGCTGCCGATGCGGGTGAGCTGGGCAGCAACGGTATTTTACCGGACGTGGAAAGTCTGCGTATCCCGGTTCAGTACCTGGCGAACCTGCTCACCGCAGGCGATACCCAGCCGGTGCTGCTGGCTCTGAAACGTATGCTGGCGATGCGTCATTTCAAACGTGCGGAAACGGTCGAGGGTGTGATCGATACCCGCGCGCTGGAAGAGGTAGGTTTAAGCGAAGCCCAGGCGCAGGAGATGTACCGCTATCTGGCGATTGCGAACTACGAAGATCGTTTCGTGGTGCCGAGCAGCCACCGTGAGCTGGCGCGTGAAGCCTTCCCGGAAAAGAGCGGTTGTGGCTTTACCTTTGGCGACGGTTGCCACGGTTCAGACAGCAAATTCAACCTGTTTAACAGCCGTCGCATTGATGCGATGGATGTGACCAGCAAAACGGAGCCGCACCAATGATTGAACTCGTCATTGTTTCGCGTCTGCTCGAGTACCCTGATGCTGCCCTGTGGCAGCATCAGCAGGAACTCTTTGATGCACTCGCGTCATCAGAAAATCTGGATAAAGAAGATGCACAGGCGCTGGGTATTTTCCTGCGCGATTTACTCACTCAGGATCAGCTGGATGCGCAGTCTGACTACAGCCAGCTGTTCGACCGTGGCCGTGCGACTTCGCTGCTGCTGTTCGAACACGTTCACGGTGAATCCCGCGATCGTGGTCAGGCGATGGTTGACCTGATGGCGCAGTACGAAGCTCAGGGCTTGCAGTTAGACAGCCGCGAACTGCCGGATCATCTCCCGCTGTACCTGGAATATCTGGCTCAGCTGCCGCGTGAAGAGGCGCTGGGCGGTTTGCAGGACATCGCGCCGATTCTGGCGTTGTTAAGTGCGCGCCTGAAGCAGCGTGAAAGCCGCTATGCGGTGCTGTTCGATCTGCTGGTGAAACTGGCGAATACCGCCATCGACAGCGATAAAGTGGCGGAGAAAATCGCCGATGAAGCGCGCGATGATACCCCACAGGCGCTGGATGCGGTCTGGGAAGAAGAGCAGGTGAAATTCCTTGCTGACCAGAACTGTGGCGAGTCAGAAATCTCGGCTCACCAGCGTCGTTTTGCCGGAGCTGTCGCCCCGCAATATTTGAATATCTCTAACGGAGGACAGCAATAATGCACTTCCTGAATATGTTCTTCTTCGATATCTATCCTTACATTGCGGGTACCGTGTTCCTGGTGGGCAGCTGGCTGCGCTACGACTACGGCCAGTACACCTGGCGTGCAGGCTCCAGCCAGATGCTGGATCGCAAAGGGATGAACCTGGCGTCTAACCTGTTCCACATCGGAATTCTGGGTGTGATTGCAGGCCATGCCTTCGGGATGCTGACACCGCACTGGATGTATGAAGCCTGGCTGCCGCTGGACGTGAAACAGAAAATGGCGATGTTTGGCGGCGGTGCTGCGGGCCTGATGTGTCTGGTGGGCGGTTTGCTGCTCCTCAAACGCCGTCTGTTCAGCCCTCGCATCCGTGCGACCACGACAGCTGCTGATATTCTGGTGATGGCTGTGCTGGTGATTCAGTGCGCCCTGGGTCTGGCGACGATTCCTTTCTCTGCCCAACATATGGACGGCAGCGAAATGATGAAACTGGTTGGCTGGGCGCAGTCTGTGGTGACCTTCCACGGCGGGGCGTCCGCGCATCTGGATGGTGTGGCGTTTATCTTCCGCATGCATCTGGTGCTGGGTATGACGCTGTTCGTGCTGTTCCCGTTCTCGCGCCTGGTGCATATCTGGAGCGTGCCGGTCGAGTATCTGACGCGTAGATATCAGATCGTTCGCGCACGTCGCTAAGCGGCACATGCTGAATGAACAAAACCCTGCTTCGGCGGGGTTTTTTTGTTTATAGAAACGAATCTTCACGAGAGAAAAACTAATGCGCAAAACCAAGTAGATATTTACAAGAGGAAGAAAGGTGGACGGAAATAGGAAATATTGCGCGAACAAAAAAGTTGGGATTTGGTCTGAGAAATGGTGGCGGGGGAAGGATGACTCAGCGCGTTGCGCTTCGCCCTTCGGGTCGTTGCCTTCGGCAACGCTTTCTCGCTACGCTCGAATCGAACCTTAGTCGAAGCTTCTCATCCTTCCCCAATGGGAATATGAAATATTGTGCGAACAGAAAAGTTGTGATTTGGTCTTCGAGATGGTGGCGGGGGAAGGATTCGAACCTTCGAAGTCGATGACGGCAGATTTACAGTCTGCTCCCTTTGGCCGCTCGGGAACCCCGCCAGGGGTATAATGCTTGAGCGTTGAGATGGTGGTGGGGGAAGGATTCGAACCTTCGAAGTCGATGACGGCAGATTTACAGTCTGCTCCCTTTGGCCGCTCGGGAACCCCACCACGGGGTAATGCTTTTACTGGCCTGCTTCCTGCTGGAAGCGGGGCGCATCATATCAAATGACGCGCCCCTGTAAAGCATTCCTTTGATGAAAACGATTCGTTTGTCTGCTTTTTACCCGTAAAGGCGCAAAGCTAATCAATTCATTTCACAAAGGATTAAAGAATAATCGTTCTGTTGCCGTAAACGAAGACGCGTTGGGCGAGTACCTGATACAGCGCGCGGCTTAACACGTTCTTCTCGACGTCGCGTCCGGCACGCATCATGTCTTCCGCCGTGTAGGTGTGATCGACGTGAATCACGTCCTGCATGATGATCGGGCCTTCGTCCAGGTTGTCGTTTACATAGTGGGCGGTTGCACCGATGATCTTCACACCACGCTCGTAGGCCTGGTGATAAGGACGCGCACCAATAAACGCCGGCAGGAACGAGTGGTGAATGTTGATGATCTTATTCGGGAAGCGGGAAACGAATGACGGCGTCAACACGCGCATGTACTTCGCCAGCACCACGTAGTCCGGGTTGTGCGCTTCGATGGCCTGAGCCATCAGATCGTCGTGCTCTTCGCGGGTGTGGCCTTCATGGCTCACCAGCTCGAACGGAATATCAAAACGCTCAACCAGAGTGCGCAGGGTATCGTGGTTGCCGATTACCGCGGCAATTTCGACGTCCAGACCACCGTAATTGGCTTTCATCAATAGATCGCCCAGGCAGTGGGCCTCTTTGGTGACCAGAATCACCACGCGACGACGCCCGGCTGGGGTCAGTTCACGGATGGAGTTTTCCGGTAACGCGCCGTCGAGATCGGCGAGCAGGGTGGTGTCGTTGAAGATCCCTTCCAGTTCGGTGCGCATAAAGAAGCGACCGGTGCGGTGATCTACAAATTCGTTGTTCTGCACGATATTCAGTTCATGCTTGTAACAAATGTTGGTAATACGGGCGATCAAACCCTTCTGGTCCGGGCAAATGGTACGCAGTATTTTGCGTTGTAATGATTGCATCGCGAGGAAATCCTGTTGAGTGTTTGCTTGTTATTTGTGGTCAGGCGTATTGCCCGCAACACTTTTTAAATTTTTTACCTGAACCGCAGGGGCAGGGGTCGTTACGACCAAACTGCGGACGAGTACCATCAATATAGTACCACTGTCCGCCCTCCAGTATGAACCGGGAGCGTTCGATGATGGCGCCAGGTTTATTGTGCTCGATAAATCGGGCAACAAAGCTGACAAAACCTTCATTGGGCGTGCTGCCGGGGGCGGTTTCATACTGCGTCAGGCCGAGCCATTGCGTATTAGCAAATCCAGCTTCAATTTCCTGGCGGAAGTCAGCGGCGTGGCACGAGGGGTGCCAGGTTTTAATCAGGTAGTCTGCGTCTTTGATCACAAAAGCAGCATACCGGGAGCGCATTAGGTGTGATGGATCGGGTGCAACCTGGTTGCCAGAAAGATATCGCTGGCAACATAGGCTATACTCGAGGGCGCTACCACAGGGGCAGAGTTGAGACACAATTCTCTTCCTGGAATAAAAAAGTCACGGCGTTTAAACGCCCAGGTGGCACTATGTTAACTGAGCAGTAGCGATGACGCTACGTTAGGAATCCAGGGGAAGTCAAACAGGGCTAATGAGAAAGGTAAAAATTGGTCTGGCGCTGGGATCAGGTGCAGCCCGGGGCTGGTCGCACATTGGCGTGATTAACGCGCTAAAACGACTGGGTGTCGATGTTGATCTTGTAGCAGGGTGTTCAATTGGTTCGCTGGTGGGTGCCGCCTACGCGTGCGGTAAAATGCCGGAACTCGAAACGTGGGTGCGTTCCTTTAGCTACTGGGACGTACTGCGCCTGATGGATCTTTCATGGCAACGCGGCGGCCTGCTGCGCGGTGAGCGCGTGTTTAACCAGTTCCGCCAAATCATGCCATTGGATGACTTCAACCATTGCCAGATGCCCTTTGGCGCCGTGGCAACCAATCTCAGCACGGGAAGGGAAATTTGGTTCACCGAGGGTGATATCCACCTTGCCGTCCGTGCGTCCTGCAGTATTCCTGGCCTGATGGCACCGGTTCCTCATAATGGCTACTGGCTGGTGGATGGCGGCGTAGTCAATCCCATACCGATCTCGCTGACCCGCGCGATGGGCGCTGATATTGTTATCGCCGTCGATTTGCAGCATGACGCCCACCTGATGCAACAAGATTTAATGCCGGTGAATCTCCAGAACGACGAAACGGAAAACGAAAAGCTGGCCTGGCATAAGCGCCTGCGTGAGCGTTTAGGGCGTGCAACGACGCGCCGGATGGTCTCCGCGCCGACGGCAATGGAGATCATGACCACTTCTATTCAGGTACTGGAGAATCGCCTGAAGCGAAATCGAATGGCGGGTGATCCTCCGGATATTCTGATTCAGCCATTCTGTCCGCAAATATCAACACTCGACTTCCATCGCGCAGATGCGGCGATCGCCGCCGGAGCACTGGCTGTTGAGAAAAAAATGGACGAACTGTTACCTTTGGTGCGAGCGACAGCTTAGCCCTTTTTTGAAGACTTCAGCAAAATCTGACAGGCGGTAGTACCAATAGCATGCCACTATTGATTTATCGTCTGCCAGAGGAGAGACCATGACACAGCCATTGGCAGGAAAACAGATTCTGATAGTCGAAGACGAGCCCGTTTTCCGTTCGCTGATGGATTCGTGGTTAAGTTCGCTGGGCGCAACGACCATACTGGCCGTTGATGGGGTGGATGCGCTGGAAAAAATGGCGTCAGCCAAGCTCGATCTGATGATTTGTGATATCGCGATGCCGCGCATGAACGGGCTTAAACTGGTGGAGCATCTGCGCAATGAAGGTGATCAGACGCCAATCCTTGTGATCTCCGCGACCGAGAATATGGCCGACATCGCCAAAGCGCTGCGTCTCGGCGTGCAGGATGTCCTCCTGAAGCCGGTAAAAGATTTGAACCGTCTGCGGGAAACGGTTTTTGCCTGCCTCTATCCGAATATGTTTAATTCCCGCGTTGAGGAAGAAGAGCGCCTTTTCCAGGACTGGGATGCGCTGGTCAGTAATCCCCATGCTGCTGCTAAGCTTTTACAAGAACTTCAGCCACCGGTTCAGCAGAATATATCGCATTGCAGAATTAACTATCGACAACTTGTTGCCGCAGATCAGCACGGCCTGGTGCTTGATATTGCACCGTTATCGGATGTTGACCTGGCATTTTATTGCCTCGATGTGACGAGAGCGGGTGATAACGGGGTATTAGCGGCATTATTATTGCGGGCATTATTTAACGGTTTGTTACAAGAACAGCTCTCCCATCAGGGGCAACGACTTCCTGAATTAGGGGCATTGCTGAAACAGGTGAACCATCTTTTCCGTCAGGCCAATTTGCCGGGACAGTTTCCGCTGTTAGTCGGTTATTACCATAGCGAATTAAAAAATCTCATTCTGGTCTCTGCGGGTCTAAACGCCACGTTGAATACCGGTGAGCATCATATTCAGGTCAGCAATGGTGTTCCATTAGGTACGCTAGGTACGACTTATCTTAATCAAATAAGTCACCGCTGTGCGTCCTGGCAGTGTCAAATTTGGGGAGCAGGTGGGCGTTTACGCTTAATGTTGTCCACGGAATAAGCAGTTGAATTTTATTCGTCAGATAGCTTTACCTTCGTTTTAACGGCAGTGCTACTATCACTGCCAGTTTGATACGTATTTATCCTAATTGATGGGTAACGTGCCCTTTTCAGACCCGGTTTACTGAACGAGACTGATATACTTGTCGCGTTATTCAATGCATAAAGTTCAAAACTTGAACAGTTCAGGAGATTTCAATGGCTGCCCTAAATTCGAAAGTTACAAAGGCCGTTATCCCGGTAGCGGGATTGGGAACCAGGATGCTACCGGCCACAAAGGCAATTCCGAAAGAAATGCTGCCTTTGGTCGATAAGCCATTAATCCAGTATGTCGTCAATGAATGTATTGCTGCCGGTATTACAGAAATTGTGCTGGTGACCCATTCGTCCAAAAACTCTATCGAAAACCATTTCGATACCAGTTTTGAACTTGAAGCCATGCTGGAAAAACGCGTTAAACGTCAGCTGCTGGAAGAAGTTCAGTCAATCTGCCCACCTCACGTGACCATCATGCAGGTGCGTCAGGGGCTGGCTAAGGGCCTGGGACACGCTGTGCTGTGCGCGCATCCGGTTGTCGGTGATGAGCCGGTCGCGGTTATTCTGCCAGACGTGATTCTCGATGAGTTCGAATCAGACCTCTCTCAGGACAACCTCGCTGATATGATTCGTCGCTTTGACGAAACCGGCAGCAGCCAGATCATGGTAGAGCCTGTTGAAGACGTGACTGCGTATGGTGTTGTGGACTGCAAAGGCGTTGATCTGAAGCCAGGTGAGAGCGTGCCAATGGTCGGTGTGGTTGAGAAGCCAAAAGCCGATGTGGCGCCGTCTAACCTCGCGGTCGTTGGTCGCTATGTGCTGAGCGCAGAGATTTGGCCACTGCTGGCGAAAACCCCTCCGGGTGCCGGCGACGAAATCCAGCTGACCGATGGCATTGATATGCTGATCGAAAAAGAGACCGTTGAAGCCTACCACATGAAAGGCAAGAGCCATGACTGCGGTAATAAACTCGGTTATATGCAGGCTTTCGTTGAATATGGTATTCGCCATAACTCACTGGGCGAAGAATTTAAAGCCTGGCTGAAAGAGACCATGGGTATTAAAAACTAATCTGCCCCCTGTGACGGTCGAAACCGGTGTGAGTCTTACTCCACCGGTTTTTTTATGCCTGATACCGGCACCGAGGGTATGTAAGGAAGTTGGCACTAATAGATGTGGCTATATGACGGGGTGTAAGAAGATATCTCGGCGGTAAATTACAGGCATAAAAAATCCCGTATAAACGGGATTTTTCTGAAGGCGGGGTGATTAATCCTTGATCAGGAAATCGTCCAGTTGTTTGCCTTGCTCATCCATGGCTTTCTTGATTACAGCTGGGGTACGGCCCTGGCCAGTCCAGGTTTTAGTTTCGCCGTTCTCGTCAACGTAGCTATATTTAGCCGGGCGAGCAGCGCGTTTAGCTTTAGTACCGGTCTTAGCAGCAGCCATGCTGTTCAGTAATTCGTTTGGATCGATACCATCTGCAATCAGCATTTCGCGATATTGCTGCAGTTTACGAGTGCGTTCTTCGATTTCAGCAGCAGCTGCGCTTTCTTCTTCACGACGTTCGTTTACAACAACTTCTAATTTTTCCAGCATTTCTTCCAGCGTTTCGAGGGTGCATTCTCTTGCCTGCGCACGAAGAGTACGGATGTTGTTCAGAATTTTAAGTGCTTCGCTCATTGTAGTAATCTCAAACTTATATTGGGTTGGTTTGTTGTCCTAATAATAGAGTGATAATTTCAGATGTGCAATAGGTCGGAATGTAAGGAATTCAAAAAAGAGTTAATATCTGGCGCTATTATTAATGACGCTAACTTAAATTTCATTACGCCAAAGACGGATTTGATATCCCTGCTAATGGGATAAACTGATGGCCAGAGTGTTTAGTTTTGTGACAAATCTCTAACCGCTTATAGTTACCCCGGATAAATATCAACCTTTTGTATTACTCCCATAAAGCCGTTTAACCGCACCGATAGTTAATAAATACTGAATTTTAAAGCCGGCTGATTCCACTATAAAAATCAGGATTTGCTTAAGTTGAAATGTCAGGGTTTATGACGTCCAGGTGTGATTACTGCCTGTTTTAACATGCTATTTTCTCTTTTCGTCCGGAACATGACTTTACTTCTCAGGCTGAGTCTGTGCGTAGCGTCGCTGAGAAAGGGGGAAAAATAGGGTACAATCAACCATCGGGAATATTACACATTGATTAGGGTTTAACGACCAATGGCACAACTTTATTTTTACTATTCCGCAATGAATGCAGGGAAGTCGACGGCGCTCCTACAGTCGGCTTATAACTATCAAGAAAGGGGTATGCGCGCTATCGTCTACACCGCCGAGATTGACGATCGCTTTGGTGCCGGAAAGGTGAGCTCGCGTATCGGCCTGTCGTCGCCTGCAACGCTGTTTAATAAAGAGACTGACCTGCTAAAAGATATCGGCACAGAACACGCGCAGAAGCCGGTACATTGCGTTCTGGTGGACGAGAGCCAGTTCCTGACCCGCGAGCAAGTCCATGCGTTATCTGAAGTGGTCGATCAGCTGGATATTCCCGTGCTTTGCTATGGTTTACGCACCGATTTCCGCGGAGAGCTGTTTATTGGTAGCCAGTATTTACTGGCGTGGTCAGATAAGCTGGTGGAACTGAAAACTATCTGTTTCTGTGGCCGTAAAGCCAGTATGGTGCTTCGTCTTGATCAGGAAGGGAAACCTTACGCAGAAGGGGAGCAGGTGGTGATTGGTGGCAATGAGCGTTATATCTCGGTATGCCGCAAGCATTATAAAGAAGCGCTGGTTGTCGGCTCACTGACGGCAATTCAGGAAGATTCTCGCCGATAACAGCTTATTCCCCTTTGTCTGTAGAGTAATCATCAGACATAAAAAAACCCGCCGAGGCGGGTTTTTTATTGGGCTAAGCAATTAAGCGTTTTTCTTCACTTTCTTGTCAGCTTTAAGAACAACAGGTGCTTCAGTTTTCACTGCAACAGCGTTGTCTTCGTGGAACTCACGGCCGTAGTAGGTATCCAGCAGAATCTGTTTCAGCTCGGAGATCAGTGGGTAGCGCGGGTTCGCACCAGTACACTGGTCATCGAAGGCATCTTCAGACAGCTTGTCAACGTGTGCCAGGAAGTCAGCTTCCTGAACGCCCGCTTCACGGATTGACTTAGGAATACCTAGTTCAGCTTTGATGCTGTCCAGCCATGCCAGCAGTTTCTCGATCTTCGCAGCGGTACGGTCACCAGGAGCGCTCAGACCCAGGTGGTCTGCGATTTCAGCGTAGCGACGACGAGCCATTGGGCGGTCGTACTGGCTGAATGCAGTCTGCTTGGTTGGGTTGTCATTCGCGTTATAGCGGATAACGTTGGAAATCAGCAGGGCGTTCGCCAGACCGTGAGGAATGTGGAACTGAGAGCCCAGCTTGTGCGCCATGGAGTGACATACACCCAGGAAGGCGTTAGCAAACGCGATACCTGCGATAGTCGCGGCATTGTGCACACGCTCACGAGCAACCGGGTTTTTAGACCCTTCGTTGTAAGACGCTGGCAGGTTTTCTTTCAGCAGTTTCAGAGCCTGCAGTGCCTGACCGTCAGAGAACTCAGATGCCAGTACAGAAACGTAAGCTTCCAGGGCGTGAGTTACTGCATCCAGACCACCGAATGCACACAGTGATTTCGGCATATCCATGACCAGGTTGGCATCTACGATAGCCATGTCTGGAGTCAGCGCGTAGTCAGCCAGTGGGTATTTCTGGCCGGTTGCGTCGTCGGTAACAACCGCAAACGGAGTCACTTCAGAACCGGTACCAGAAGTGGTGGTGACGGCGATCATTTTCGCTTTCACACCCATTTTCGGGAACTTGTAGATACGTTTACGGATGTCCATAAAGCGCAGCGCCAGCTCTTCGAAGTGCGTTTCTGGGTGCTCGTACATAACCCACATGATTTTCGCGGCATCCATTGGGGAACCGCCACCGAGTGCGATGATCACGTCTGGTTTGAAGGAGTTCGCCAGTTCCGCACCTTTACGAACAACGGTGAGGGTTGGGTCAGCTTCTACTTCGAAGAAGACTTCAGTCTCAACGCCAGCCGCTTTCAGAACGGAGGTGATCTGGTCTGCATAGCCGTTGTTGAACAGGAAACGGTCAGTCACGATGAGCGCACGTTTGTGGCCATCAGTAATCACTTCATCCAGCGCGATTGGCAGAGAGCCACGGCGGAAGTAGATAGATTTCGGAAGTTTATGCCACAACATGTTTTCAGCTCGCTTAGCAACGGTTTTCTTGTTGATCAGGTGCTTAGGACCAACGTTTTCAGAGATGGAGTTACCACCCCATGAACCACAACCCAGAGTCAGGGAAGGCGCGAGTTTGAAGTTGTACAGGTCACCGATACCACCCTGAGAAGCCGGGGTGTTAATCAGAATACGTGCGGTCTTCATTTTGTCGCCGAAGAATTTCACACGTTCTGGCTGGTTGTCCTGGTCAGTGTACAGACAAGAGGTATGACCGATACCGCCCATTGCCACCAGTTTCTCTGCTTTGACCACAGCGTCTTCGAAGTCTTTCGCACGGTACATCGCCAGAGTAGGGGACAGTTTTTCGTGTGCGAAAGGTTCGCTTTCATCAACCACTTTCACTTCACCGATCAGGATCTTAGTGGTAGCGGGTACGGTGAAACCTGCGAGTTCAGCGATTTTGTATGCTGGCTGACCAACGATGGCGGCGTTCAGTGCGCCATTTTTCAGGATGATGTCCTGAACCGCTTTCAGCTCTTTGCCCTGCAGCAGGTAGCCGCCGTGGCTTGCGAAGCGCTCGCGCACCGCATCATAGACAGAATCAACCACAACAACGGACTGCTCAGAAGCACAGATAACGCCGTTATCGAAGGTTTTGGACATCAGGACAGAAGCAACAGCACGTTTGATATCAGCCGTTTCGTCGATAACAACAGGGGTGTTACCTGCGCCTACGCCGATTGCTGGTTTACCAGAGCTGTATGCTGCTTTAACCATGCCTGGGCCACCGGTCGCCAGGATCAGGTTAATGTCCGGGTGATGCATCAGTGCGTTTGACAGTTCAACAGAAGGTTGGTCAATCCAGCCGATCAGATCTTTTGGTGCACCCGCAGCGATGGCTGCCTGCAGTACGATGTCAGCGGCTTTGTTAGTCGCATCTTTAGCACGTGGGTGTGGGGAGAAGATGATGGCGTTACGCGTCTTCAGGCTGATCAGAGATTTGAAGATCGCGGTAGAAGTCGGGTTAGTTGTCGGAACGATACCGCAAATGATACCGATAGGTTCTGCAATGGTGATGGTACCGAAGGTGTGGTCTTCAGCCAGCACGCCACAGGTTTTCTCATCTTTATAGGCGTTGTAGATATACTCAGAAGCAAAGTGGTTCTTGATCACTTTATCTTCTACGATACCCATACCGGATTCGGCAACGGCCATTTTAGCGAGAGGGATTCGAGCATCTGCAGCAGCCAGTGCGGCGGCGCGGAAGATTTTATCAACCTGTTCTTGGGTGAAATTGGCATATTCACGCTGGGCTTTTTTGACGCGCTCGACGAGTGCGTTCAGTTCAGCGATATTAGTAACAGCCATAATGCTCTCCTGATAATGTTTAAACTCTTTTAGTAAACCAGCGCTCGATACGACAACATTATAGACGAGGTGCCAGTACTTGCTTAACACACAGTAAAACAAAGGTTTAGTCTCGTTTACTGTTAACGCTTTGCACTAACTTACTAAAAGAGCCTGACTTTAGCATCATCCCTTTTTGTTTCTTTCTCTCCCTTTTGATGTCACCCAGATTACTCACTTCTGAGTACGAAAAACATGATCTAAATCAATTTACACCGAAGCTGATACCTTTCAGCAAGGGTATTTCGCACAATCATATCAAGTGTTAAATAATTACAAAAGTAATGGAATCAAAACTATCATTGCTTACACAAATACATAACACATGAAAATCATAGCGTTTTGGCGCAGATTTCTGGTGAAGTATGCTGATAAAAAGCGTATCTTCAGCGCGGTTTTTATCCCTTTATTATGTCGCCTGGGCCATGCTGATTTACGGAGCTAACTGTGACCCCATTGCTCTTTGATTTTTCTACCTATTTTAAGTTTTTTATCGGGTTGTTCGCGCTGGTGAACCCGGTCGGGATCATTCCTGTCTTCATTAGCATGACCAGTTATCAGACGGCGGTTGCCAGAAATAAGACCAATTTGACGGCAAACCTGTCGGTGGCCATCATTTTGCTGACGTCGCTTTTCCTCGGTGATTCGATTCTGCAAATCTTTGGCATCTCCATCGACTCCTTCCGTATCGCCGGCGGCATCCTGGTGGTGACTATCGCCATGTCGATGATCAGCGGTAAGCTGGGTGAGGATAAACAGAACAAGCAGGAAAAATCAGAAACGGCGGTGCGCGAAAGCATTGGCGTTGTGCCGCTGGCGTTGCCGTTGATGGCCGGACCGGGAGCAATCAGCTCGACCATCGTCTGGGGAACCCGCTACCACAACTGGGTGCATCTGGTTGGCTTTTCGGTGGCGATTGCGCTGTTTGCCCTCTGCTGCTGGGGCGTTTTCCGAATTGCACCCTGGCTGGTGCGTTTGCTGGGGCAGACTGGAATTAACGTTATTACCCGTATTATGGGCCTGTTGCTGATGGCGCTTGGGATAGAATTTATTGTGACCGGGCTAAAAAGTATTTTCCCTGGGTTACTAAATTAACGTTTTCATATGAAAGAGCGGAGCCAGTGGCTCCGTTTTTTTTCGTGATTATCAGCAAATCATATAAATAAAGTTGAAAACTTCACAAGACATAATAAATTCTGCTAATAAATCTGTTTTCTTACATTTCAGTAACTTAGTTTTATCCTTTCAAACGACCTGAACATAAACCGCGCAAACACTCTGTTATTTTACTCACACGATACTCTGGGGCTTGCTGTGCGATAACTGAAATGATATTAGTAATTTCAACATTCCCCTAGACGAATGTGCTAAATAATAATCAGTTGTTAAATTTTTGTACAAAAACCCACCGAGGTGACCACAGCACAGCGGTTGGCGAGAGGAAACTCTCTATCACATTGAATATTTGGTAGTTTCTTTACCTTTGATGTGTGGCAGGACGCCCCCCAGAAAAACGGGACTCCCCGTAAAAGAGAATTGCTTAACAAATTTGCAAAATGTATTGGCGCGAAATTAAGCCATTTGGTACTTTCCGGCCTTATATTTTGCCAACGCACTCTTCCAGATGAGAATGATTTTCAAATATAACGCTCATCTCAACTAGACATCACACGCCTCAAAACAGGGGAGGCGTGTTAAGAATCGACGCAAGGCGGCCAAACGAGCCACCAGTAATAAGTACAGTCGGTGATAGCAAGAAGTAAACGACCTGACAGCAGCTAAACTCCTGCGTTGTTCAGGACCCCTTAGGGGAAATAAACAGGCTGGCATTAAAACCAGTAATTATAATGAGTGGAGTATCAACACAATGTCCATCATCACAAAAAAAAGTCTGATTGCCGCAGGAATTTTCACTGCGCTAATCGCAGGTAATATGGCAATGGCTGCTGATGTACCTGCAGGTGTCACACTGTCAGAAAAGCAAACCATGATCCGCAACAATGGCGCCGAGCCACAGTCACTGGATCCGAACAAAATTGAAGGCGTTCCTGAAGCAAACATCAGCCGCGACCTGTTTGAAGGCCTGCTGATTACCTCCACCAAAGACGGTCACCCGATCCCGGGCGTGGCTGAATCCTGGGATAATAAAGACTTTAAAGTCTGGACATTCCACCTGCGTAAAGACGCAAAATGGTCCAACGGTGAACCTGTCACCGCACAAGATTTCGTATACAGCTGGCAGCGTCTGGTGGATCCAAACACCGCATCCCCGTACGCCAGCTATCCGCAGTACGGTCACATCCTGAACGTTGATGAAATCATCGACGGCAAAAAGAAACCTTCTGAGCTGGGCGTAAAAGCGGTTGATGACCACACGCTGGAAGTGACCCTGAGCGAACCTGTTCCATACTTCTACAAACTGCTGGTTAACCCGGCCATGTCACCGGTCAACAAAGCCGCTATCGAAAAATTCGGTGAGAAATGGACTCAGCCAGCGAACATCGTGACCAACGGTGCCTACAAGCTGAAAGACTGGGTGGTTAACGAGCGTATCGTGATGGAGCGTAATACCAACTACTGGGATAACGCGAAAACCATCGTCGATCAGATTACCTATCTGCCGATCTCGTCTGAAGTCACCGACGTAAACCGCTACCGCAGCGGTGAGATCGACATGACTTATAACAACCTGCCGATCGAACTGTTCCAGAAACTGAAAAAAGAGATCCCGACCGAAGTTCACGTTGACCCGTATCTGTGTACTTATTACTACGAAATCAACAACCAGAAAGCGCCATTCAATGACGCTCGCGTACGTACCGCGCTGAAGCTGGGTCTGGATCGCGACATCATCGTGAACAAAGTAAAAGCACAGGGCGATCTGCCTGCGTTCGGCTATACCCCGCCATATACTGACGGTGCGAAACTGACCAAACCAGAGTGGTTCTCCTGGACTCAGGAAAAACGTAACGAAGAAGCGAAAAAACTGCTGGCTGAAGCAGGCTACACCGCTGATAAACCGTTGACGTTTAACCTGCTGTACAACACCTCCGATCTGCACAAAAAACTGGCCATCGCGGCTTCCTCCATCTGGAAGAAAAACCTGGGTGTGGATGTGAAGCTGGTGAACCAGGAGTGGAAAACCTTCCTGGATACCCGTCATCAGGGCAACTATGACGTGGCGCGTGCGGGCTGGTGTGCGGACTACAACGAACCGACTTCCTTCCTGAACACTATGCTGTCTGACAGCTCCATGAACACCGCGCACTATAAGAGCCCGGCCTTTGACGCGATCATGAAAGATACGCTGAAAGTGACTGACGAAGCGCAGCGTACTGCACTGTACGACAAAGCGGAACAGCAGTTGGGTCAGGACTCTGCGATTGTACCGGTTTACTACTATGTAAACGCGCGTCTGGTGAAACCATGGGTTGGCGGTTATACCGGCAAAGATCCGATGGATAACATCTACACCAAAGATCTGTACATCATTAAGCATTAATGGCAAACCGTGGGGCAAAGTTATTTGCCCCACCGTGTCTTAATTCATCGCACAATATACACGGCATCATTCAGGAACGACTGAACGAGCTTGTGTAAAAGGCACACGCCAGAAGGTACGGGCAATGTTGAAATTTATCCTACGTCGCTGTCTTGAAGCGATACCGACGCTTTTTATTCTCATTACGATTTCATTCTTCATGATGCGTCTCGCACCAGGTAGTCCGTTTACCAGCGAGCGCGCACTGCCGCCAGAAGTCATGGCGAACATCGAAGCCAAATACCATTTAAACGATCCTATCTCCACGCAGTACTTCAATTATCTGAAGCAGCTGGCGCAGGGTGATTTTGGTCCTTCGTTTAAATATAAAGACTATTCCGTTAACGACCTCGTCGCATCGAGCTTCCCCGTGTCGGCTAAGTTAGGCGCAGCGGCATTTATTCTGGCCGTTGTTCTGGGGGTCACCGCAGGCGTCATCGCCGCGCTGAAACAAAACACCCGATGGGACTACACGGTAATGGGGATCGCCATGACCGGGGTGGTTATCCCGAGCTTTGTGGTGGCACCGTTACTGGTGATGATATTTGCCATCACGCTCAAATGGCTGCCCGGAGGCGGCTGGAACGGCGGGGCGCTAAAATTCATGATTCTGCCTATGGTGGCGCTCTCTCTGGCCTATATCGCCAGTATCGCGCGTATTACCCGTGGTTCGATGATTGAAGTGCTCCACTCCAACTTTATTCGTACCGCGCGGGCGAAAGGCCTGCCGATGCACCGCATCATTCTCCGTCATGCGTTAAAACCTGCGCTGCTGCCTGTGCTCTCCTATATGGGCCCTGCGTTCGTTGGGATCATCACGGGTTCCATGGTCATTGAAACCATTTACGGCCTGCCGGGTATCGGTCAGCTGTTTGTGAATGGCGCCCTGAACCGTGACTACTCGCTGGTGCTCAGCCTTACGATCCTGGTCGGTGCACTGACCATTCTCTTTAACGCCATTGTCGATGTGCTGTATGCCGTTATCGACCCGAAAATTCGCTACTAGCGCTGGAGCACGCCATGATGTTGAGTAAGAAAAACAGCGAGGCGCTGGAAAACTTCACTGAGAAACTTGAAGTCGAAGGGCGCAGCCTGTGGCAGGACGCCCGCCGTCGCTTTATGCATAACCGTGCGGCGGTCGCCAGTCTGGTCGTGTTGATCTGCATTGCCCTGTTCGTGGCCTTGGCCCCGATGCTGTCGCAGTTCACCTATTTCGATACTGACTGGGGCATGATGTCCAGTGCTCCGGATATGGTTTCCGGCCACTACTTTGGTACGGACTCCTCCGGACGCGACCTGCTGGTGCGCGTGGCGATCGGTGGCCGTATCTCTCTGATGGTCGGTATCGCTGCGGCGCTGGTGGCGGTGATCGTCGGCACACTTTACGGCTCGCTTTCCGGCTACCTCGGCGGCAAAGTGGATTCCGTGATGATGCGTCTGCTGGAAATCCTGAACTCCTTCCCGTTTATGTTCTTCGTTATTCTGCTGGTGACCTTCTTTGGACAAAACATCCTGCTGATCTTCGTGGCTATCGGGATGGTTTCCTGGCTGGATATGGCGCGTATCGTGCGTGGCCAGACTCTGAGCCTGAAGCGTAAAGAATTTATCGAAGCAGCCCAGGTGGGCGGTGTCTCCGTCAGCGGGATTGTGGTGCGTCATATCGTGCCAAACGTGCTCGGCGTGGTTGTGGTGTACGCATCACTGCTGGTACCCAGCATGATCCTGTTTGAATCCTTCCTGAGCTTCCTCGGTCTGGGTACCCAGGAGCCGCTGAGCAGCTGGGGCGCATTGTTAAGCGATGGCGCAAACTCCATGGAAGTCTCTCCGTGGCTGCTGCTATTCCCGGCTGGTTTCCTGGTGGTAACCCTGTTCTGTTTCAACTTTATCGGCGATGGTCTGCGTGATGCCCTCGACCCGAAAGACCGTTAAGGAGTGCCGCGATGACTATTATTGAAACGGCAGCTGCGCCACAGGCGCAAAAGCAGCAAAACGTGCTGCTGGATGTCAAAGATCTGCGCGTCACCTTTAAAACCCCGGATGGCGATGTTACCGCCGTCAACGATCTGAATTTCGATCTGCGGGCCGGTGAAACGCTGGGTATCGTCGGTGAGTCCGGCTCCGGTAAATCGCAAACCGCCTTTGCGCTGATGGGGCTGCTGGCACCGAATGGCCGCATCGGAGGAACCGCGACCTTTAACGGCAAAAACATTCTGAATCTGCCTGAGCACGAGTTGAACAAGCTGCGCGCAGAACAGATTTCGATGATTTTCCAGGACCCAATGACCTCGCTGAACCCGTACATGCGTGTGGGCGAGCAGCTGATGGAAGTCCTGATGCTGCATAAAGGCATGAACAAAGCAGAAGCGTTCGAAGAGTCGGTGAGAATGCTGGATGCAGTCAAAATGCCAGAAGCGCGTAAACGCATGCGCATGTTCCCGCACGAGTTTTCCGGTGGGATGCGCCAGCGCGTAATGATCGCCATGGCGCTGCTGTGTCGGCCAAAACTGCTGATCGCCGATGAACCCACCACCGCGCTGGACGTGACCGTTCAGGCACAGATCATGACCCTGCTGAACGAACTGAAGCGTGAGTTCAACACCGCCATCATCATGATTACCCACGATCTCGGCGTCGTGGCCGGCATCTGTGACAAAGTGCTGGTGATGTATGCCGGTCGTACCATGGAGTACGGCAGGGCGCGCGATGTGTTCTATCATCCTGCACACCCGTACTCTATCGGTCTGCTGAATGCAGTTCCGCGTCTCGATGCGGAAGGTGAATCCCTGCTGACCATTCCCGGCAACCCGCCAAACCTGCTGCGTCTGCCGAAAGGCTGCCCGTTCCAGCCTCGCTGCCAGTACGCGATGGAAATCTGCAACAGCGCACCCCCGCTGGAAGAGTTTGCACCAGGCCGTCTGCGCGCCTGCTTTAAGCCGCATGAGGAGCTGGTATGAACGCCATTGACGAAAAAAGAAATGTCTTGCTCGAAATCGCTGACCTAAAAGTGCATTTCGATATTAAAGACGGCAAGCAGTGGTTCTGGCAGCCGTCGAAAACCCTGAAAGCCGTCGATGGCGTCACCCTGCGTCTTTACGAAGGGGAGACTCTGGGCGTGGTCGGCGAGTCTGGCTGTGGAAAGTCGACCTTTGCCCGCGCCATTATCGGCCTGGTCAAAGCGACGGACGGCAAAGTGGCCTGGCTTGGCAAAGACCTGCTGGGAATGAAACAGGAAGAGTGGCGCGCGGTGCGCAGCGACATCCAGATGATTTTCCAGGATCCGCTGGCCTCCCTGAACCCGCGTATGAACATCGGCGATATCATTGCTGAGCCGCTTCGCACCTATCATCCGAAAATGCCGCGTCAGGAAGTTCGCGATCGCGTGAAAGCGATGATGATGAAAGTGGGCCTGTTGCCGAACCTTATCAACCGCTATCCGCACGAGTTTTCTGGTGGTCAGTGTCAGCGTATCGGTATTGCCCGCGCGCTGATTCTGGAACCGAAGCTGATTATTTGTGACGAACCGGTTTCAGCACTGGACGTGTCGATTCAGGCGCAGGTGGTGAACTTGCTGCAGAAATTGCAGCGTGAAATGGGGCTGTCGCTGATCTTCATCGCCCATGACCTGGCGGTGGTGAAACACATCTCCGACCGTGTGCTGGTGATGTATCTTGGTCATGCGGTTGAGCTGGGCACCTATGATGAGGTCTATCACAACCCGCTGCACCCGTACACCAAAGCGCTGATGTCTGCGGTGCCGGTTCCCGACCCGGATCTGGAAAAAAATAAAGTGATCCAGCTTCTGGAAGGTGAGCTGCCTTCGCCGATCAACCCGCCATCTGGCTGCGTGTTCCGCACGCGTTGCCCAATGGCGGGGCCGGAATGTGCGCAAACCCGGCCTGTATTGGAAGGAAGTTTCCGACATGCGGTTTCCTGCCTGAAAGTAGACCCGTTATAATCGCAAGGGCTGACATGATGTCAGCCCTTCTTCTTTTGCGAGGTTAATGTGTCGATATCCGTTTCTTCTGTACGGCGTAAGACCTATCGCCTGCTATTCGATCCTAACACCCGCTCCGGGCGTCGCTTCGAAGGATTGTGCGGCCTGTTTGCGCTTCTCAGCGTATTCATCATCTTTATTGAATCCGGCCTGGGGACGCAGTATCACCTTACGCTTGATGAATGGCATCTGTTCGTCTGGCTGGAGCTTTTTGTCACCCTGATATTTACCCTGGAGTATTTCCTGCGCCTGTTCAGCTGGGCGAATCCGGCGAAATATGTGTTCAGCTTCTGGGGGATTATTGATTTAGCGACGATTCTGCCGCTGTATGTAATGTGGCTGTGGCCTGAAATCAGCATCAATTATGTTTTTGCGTGGCGAGCGATGCGCGCCATCCGCGTGCTGCGAGTCCTGAAACTGCTGCGTTTTATGCCGTCATTGCGCGTGTTCTGGAAAGCCATTTATAGCGCCCGGCATCAGCTGATCCTGTTCTATTCGTTTATCGCGATTGTGATGGTGGTTTTCGGCGCGCTGATGTATCTGATTGAAGGGCCGACTTACGGTTTCACCACGCTGAATGCGTCGGTGTACTGGGCGATTGTCACCGTGACGACCGTGGGCTACGGGGACATTACCCCCCACACGCCGCTCGGCAGGATCGTGGCGTCGGTGCTGATTTTGATTGGTTACTCGGTGATTGCTATCCCGACCGGGCTGATTACCACCCACATGAGCGCGGCATTTCAGAATCGTCAGCAGCAGCGTAAGTGCCCGAGATGCCAGCAGGCGAGCCATGAGCATAGCGCGCGGTTTTGTAATCGCTGCGGGAGTGAACTACCGGACTAAATAAAAAAGGCTGCCATCGCAGCCTTTTTGTTATTCGCGCCAGAGGATGTGGCACAGTTTGTGATCTTTTTCCCGGCACAACAGCACGCGGGCAAAAATATCGTTAATCTCGCCGCCGTCAGTATCGGCCAGCCCAATCACCACTTCGGCGAAGAAGTCTGGGTTGAGGTCGAAATCGACGTGCTCGGCCCAGTCTTCGGACGGGTCAAACAGCTCTGCGCCGCCGCGCTCTTCAAATTGCAGATTGAAGAGGATCACGTCTGCGGGATCGAGATTGTCCATCGCCAGTTCGAGAAAAATGTCGTAGGCCTGCTCAAGGGTTTCGTCTTCAGTCAGGCGATTGTTCAGATCCATTTCCATGATGATTACCTGTTAAAACATCGTTGGGCACGTTTTACAGCAACGGACTAAAGAAGTAAAACAGTCGTTCGGTGATCCGCTGCCACAGCGGACGTTTCATCCACAGATGCGCGTCCAGCAGGCGCGAGCGGGAGATATAATCGTCCTGCACCGCCGCCAGATCGCCACCAAAACCGACGTCATCAATCACCAGTGTAATTTCAAAATTGAGCCACAGGCTACGCATATCCAGATTCACCGTGCCGACCAGGCTCAGTTCGCCGTCGACCAGCACACTCTTGGTATGCAACAAGCCCCCTTCAAACTGATAAATTTTGACACCCGCTGCCAGCAGTTCGCTAAAGAAGGCCCGGCTGGCCCATCCCACCAGAACTGAATCGTTTTTACGCGGCATAATAATGCTGACATCCACACCGCGCTGTGCGGCGGTGCAAATCGCATGGAGCAGGTCGTCGCTCGGGACAAAGTAGGGCGTGGTCATGATCAGATATTCACGCGCAGAATACGCCGCCGTGAGCAGCGCCTGGTGGATTAAATCCTCAGGAAATCCAGGCCCGGAAGCGATGGTGTGAATGGTATGGCCGCTCTCTTGCTCAAACGGCATGATGTTAGCGTCGGGCGGCGGCGGCAAAATGCGTTTGCCGGTTTCGATTTCCCAGTCGCAGGAGTAAACAATCCCCATCGCCGTTGCAACCGGGCCTTCCATACGCGCCATTAAATCGACCCACTGACCCACGCCAGAGTCCTGTTTAAAGAAGCGCGGATCGACCATGTTCATGCTGCCGGTGTAGGCTATATAGTTGTCGATCATGATCATCTTGCGATGCTGGCGTAAATCCATGCGGCGCAGGAACACACGCAGCAGATTTACCTTCAGCGCTTCGACAACTTCAATGCCGGCATTACGCATCATGGTCGCCCAGGGACTACGGAAGAACGCCACGCTGCCGGCGGAATCGAGCATCAGACGGCAGTGAATACCCCGGCGCGATGCCGCCATCAGCGATTCCGCCACCTGGTCGGCCATTCCGCCGGGCTGCCAGATATAGAACACCATCTCGATATTATGTCGGGCGAGCTGGATATCGCGGATCAGCGCCTGCATCACATCGTCGGAGGTAGTGAGTAACTGCAGCTGGTTGCCTTTGACGCCGCCAATTCCCTGACGACGTTCGCAAAGTTTGAACAGAGACGAGGCGACGCTGCTGTTCTCCTGGGCGAAAATATGTTTGCAGGATTTCAGATCGTTCAGCCATTTTGCCGTCGACGGCCACATGGCGCGTGCACGCTCGGCGCGGCGCTTACCCAGATGCAATTCACCAAAGGAGAGATACGCGATAATTCCTACCAGCGGCAGGATGTAGATGATCAAAAGCCAGGCCATGGCAGAAGGGACGGCCCGGCGTTTCATCAGGATGCGAAGTGTCACACCTGCGATCAGCAGCCAGTATCCCAAAATGACCAGCCAACTCACCACGGTGTAGAAGGTTGTCATAAATAAAAAATCCTTTTGAAAGCGTATTGTTATGAGTGTACGCATCAGAATTGATCTGGCAAATAAAAAGGGTGGGTAAAAGCGCTGGTTTACCGTGGGCAGGGGTTTATAATGGCGTCTCTGTTAAGGAAAGAGTTGTAGACATGAAGCGCAGCAGAACGGAAGTAGGGCGCTGGCGCATGTTGCGACAAATGAGTCGTCGTAAAGCCCGCTGGCTTGAGGCTCAGTCCCGCCGCAATATGCGTATCCACGCCATCAGAAAATGTGGACTAAGCCATCACCGTAATGCACTGGTGTTTGCCGTTCGCGATCTCTGAGTACCCTGAAGGCACCGTGACAGGTGCCTGATGTTTCCCGCATAACTATCAATTTTCGCAGTATCCTTCGCCCCCTGCTGTTCAGATATAATTCACCTACATAACGCATTGAATAAAAACAGATGAATCCATTCCTGTGGGTATTGGTTGTGCTTTTTGCGCTGGATGCGCTCAGGGAAAGTTTGGGATTGTCATCATTTTCAGGGCTGGTTGATTTTGTCGGTGCCTGGATGATGCAGTGGAACATATAAAAGGGAAATAAAAGGGAAATAAAAGGGATGAACAGTAAATACCTCGCCGCACTCATGGCCGTGACGGTCCTCGTCGGATGTGCCAACAGCAAAACCGCACCTGAAAGACACGCTTATTACTTCGTTTCTCATCAATCGAATTTTGTCGGTGGAAATTTCGCCAATAGCCAACAGCTCAATTATCGCCTGAATGTGCCGCAGTTTCGCGAGCTCTACGAGCAGGGCAAAACGGACCGCAAAGCGGGGCGCACCCTGGTGGAAGCCAATGAGTATGCGCAAAGTATCCGCGATCAGGTGCTGAAAGGCGTCAAAAGTAATAACAGCTTTACGGGTAATAAGAGCGATCAGTGGTCATCTGATATGGAAGAGAAAGATGCGAAGCTGTTCGGGAATGAGCTGGCAGCGTCTTATCTTGACGGGTATAACGGCGTACAATAGCGAAAGTTAACCCTGAAATGCCGCTTAGCTGCGGCATTTTCATTTATTTGATAAAAGGAGCGGGTGGTGTTTGCGGAGTTTGGTGTTCTCAATTTCTGGACTTATGTTGTGGGTGCTTTCTTTATTGTGCTGGTGCCTGGCCCGAATACGTTGTTTGTTTTAAAAACTGGCATCGGCCACGGGGTGAAAAAAGGTTATCTCGCCGCCACGGGAGTTTTCATCGGTGATGCGGTACTGATGTTTCTGGCGTGGGCAGGAGTCGCTGCGCTGATCCAGACCACACCGGTGTTATTCAACATCGTCCGCTATCTCGGTGCGCTCTATCTGCTGTGGCTGGGTGGCAAAATGCTCTGGTCAGTGATGACGCATAAAAATAGCGCGCAAGCCGGGGGAACGGAACCCGCGAGCATGATTATGAAACGCTCGCTGGTATTGAGCCTGACCAATCCTAAAGCGATTCTGTTCTACGTCTCATTCTTCGTGCAGTTCATCGACGTCAGCGCGAAAAACACCGGCACCTCTTTCCTGATCCTCGCGACCACTCTTGAGCTTATCAGCTTTATGTACATGAGTTTCCTGATCTTCTCCGGCGCGTTTGTCACCCGCTACCTGAAAACCAAAAAGAAACTGGCGAAGCTGGGAAATGGCTTGATCGGTTTGCTGTTTGTGGGCTTTGCGGCGCGACTCGCGTCATTACATTGAGAACCATCGTCCCGCCAAACGTGAAAGCGGTTGGCGGGACGATATTAAAGGTTTCACATGAATAAGATTCTTATGCTCGCCATTCTGATAAGCCTGGTCTCGGGCTGCGCACCGTTACATCCGTCCGGATGCCATAAAACCACCGCAACGGGGGATTGCAGTTCCGGTCGCTGGGATGACAAGGATGAGTGGGGCGCACAGGCGCGAGCCATCAGAGATGCTATTAATACCGAACTTGTGGATCCCCAGCGCTGGAAAGGAAAACAATGCAGGTTGCACATCCAGTTTGCAGAGGATGGCACGGCGTTAAACATATCGACCAGCGACGGCAATAAAGCCTATTGCGAAGCACTCAAATCCGCAGCCCAGAAAGCTAAGTTCCCGGCATTCACCAATCCCGAAGTATATCGAGACTTCCGCAGAGCCGGTTTTAGTATGCGCGGGGAGTGAATGAGGTGAGGGGGATTACTTTTTTCCTGCCCTGTTGAGTCATGTAAAAATAAAAGCCCCGCACACGCTGGCGGGGCTTTTGGTATCAATGCAATCGTGATGACGATATAGGAAAAGCGCCTGCGGGAGCCTTCCCTCTTACCTCAAAACACTTTCTTGAACGGTCTGACCGTCACTTTCTCATAAACCCCTGCCGCGACGTACGGGTCTGCTTCGGCCCAGGACTGTGCAGCTTCCAGCGATTCAAACTCCGCAATGACCGTAGAACCGCTAAAGCCAGCCGCACCGGGATCGTTGCTATCCACTGCGGGCATCGGGCCGGCGGTCAGTAATTTTCCTTCGTCATGTAACAGTTGCAGACGCGCGAGATGGGCAGGGCGCACGGAAAGTCGTTTTTCCAGAGAATCGGCAACATCTTCAGCGTAAATCACGTAAAGCACGGCGGAGCTCCTTAGCCATAAAAAGTGTCAATTACGTTATGTGAAAGCATCGATGACTGCAATGTAAAGATAACGACCTTGTTAAAACCCTAACAAAGATGCGACTTTTTTGGCCTTGCGAGCAGTTAAATCGCGAGAAGATGGAGTGTCTTATTGAATATGATTGCTATTTGCATTTAAAATCAGGGTCTGGTTTTTTAACTGTAACGATTATGACTTCGATGACCCTCGATTTACCTCGCCGCTTTCCCTGGCCGACGCTACTGTCCGTTGTGATCCACGGCGCTGTCGTGGCGGCGCTGCTCTACACTTCGGTTCATCAGGTTATTGAAATGCCAGCACCTGCGCAGCCGATTTCTGTGACGATGGTGTCGCCAGCAGATCTGGAACCGCAGGTGGTTCCGCCTCCGCCGGAGCCGGTTGTCGAGCCTGAGCCAGAACCAGAACCTGAAGTTGTTCCGGAACCGCCGAAAGAAGCGCCCGTGGTGATCCACAAGCCAGAACCAAAACCTAAGCCGAAGCCAAAACCGAAGCCGGTGAAAAAGGTCGAGGAGCGTCCGAAGCGTGAAGAGCGTCCGGTCGAACCCCGCGCGGTGCAGTCAACCCAGAACACCGCACCCGCGAAACCGGTCATGAATAGTTCGCCGACGACGACGAAGCCGGTGGTGTCTGCTCCTTCTGGTCCGCGCGCGATGAGCCGTAATCAGCCGCAGTATCCTGCGCGTGCACAGGCCCTGCGCATTGAGGGGCGTCTGCGTGTGAAGTTTGACGTGACCGCGGATGGCCGTGTCGATAACGTCGAAGTGCTCTCGGCGCAACCAGCAAACATGTTCGAGCGAGAAGTGAAAGCCGCGATGCGTAAATGGCGCTACGAGCCTGGCAAGCCGGGGAATGGACTTATCGTAAACATCGTCTTCCGCCTGAACGGCGGGGCGCAGATGGAATAAACAAGAAAGCCTCCAGATGGAGGCTTTTTTTATATCTGTGGCAGTGGGCGAGGTTTGCCCTGATTGTCCACCGCGACATAGATAAACAGCGCTTCAGTCGCCTTGTAGCGCTGGCCAATCGGCTCGGAAGAGACCTTCTTCACCCAGACTTCAATATTGATCGATATCGACGTGTTACCGCGTTTGACGCAGCGTGCGTAGCAGCACACGACATCACCCACTGCGACCGGACGCAAAAACGTCATCCCGTCGACTCTGACCGTCACCACGCGGCCATGTGCGATCTCTTTTGCGAGGATCGCGCCGCCCATGTCCATCTGGGCCATTAACCACCCGCCAAAGATGTCACCGTTCGCATTGGTGTCGGCAGGCATAGCAAGTGTGCGTAAAACCAGTTCGCCCTGAGGGGCGTCATTCGTTGTTGTCATTGTTTCTTAAGCTCGTTACGGAAGACGACAGGCGGGATGCTACTATGATTTACAGCTGGTGGGAAATACGAAAAGCAGACGGTCGGGAAGAGAAAAGGCCAGACAGCACGCTGTCTGGCCTTCAATTTTAATGCTTATCGTCTTGAGGCATACGTTTTCGTAAGCCTGTAATTCAGAGCGCTTTATTATGATTTAATCTATAGCCACCAAAACAGCACCACACCTAATTTTTATATTAATATCGTTTTAACGTGTTTTATTTTGAATGGATGCAATTTAGAAGATTTGTGTACACTTCTGCGTACATTACCAGGGAGTGTACACGGTGCTCACAGATACAAAGTTACGAAAGTCGCTGGGAAAGCGCAGAGAGAAAGTAGAGGTTCTCTCAGATTCAAACGGTCTGAATGTGCGTCTAAGCATAACCGGTTCGATCACATTCTTCTATCGGTATCGCTGGCAGGGAAAGCCAGTGCAGTTAAGCATTGGTGACTATCCAACCATTTCACTCTCTCAGGCGCGAGACAGAAGGCAGCAGTTCAGGGCGTGGTTAAGTGATGGGTATGACCCCCGCCAGAGAGTGCTGGTGGAGAAAGCTGAAAGGATAGAAGCCCTAACTGTTGATGAAGCTTATGAATACTGGGTGAACCATTACTGCATTCCAGAGGGTCTCATCAAAATTGATGCGAACAGCAAAAGCTTCAAAAAGCACATTAGTCCGCGCCTGGGTAAGGCTATTGTGGACCAGACAGTAAAGGCGAACTGGCTTGAGGTTTTCGACGCAATGGGGAGGAGTGTCATATCAGGTGAGATGCTGTCTCTAACCAAGCGTGCTTTCCGGTTCTGCCACAACAGGGGGGTAATCAAAACCAACCCACTGGAGTCGTTACGCAAATCGGATGTCGGTATAGCAGCGAAGATGAAGGAAAGGCGGCTTTCAGATAGTGAGATAAAGCAGTTGTGGGATACTCTTTTCTCTCTACCTCCTTCTCAGCAACTGGTAATCAGGTTCATGATTCTTACCGGATGCCGCGCCGCAGAAATCAGAAAGTCGAGATGGGAGTGGTTCGATTTCAAAGAAATGACCTGGACAGTGCCAGCAGAGGATTATAAGACCGGCAAAACTATCCGTCGTGCGCTGCCTTATACTGCGGTCAGGCTTCTGCAAGAGCATCAACGCGGATCAATCACTAAGCACGTTCTTACTCCAGCACAGTTCCGGGATAAAGAAGATGTCCCACCTGGGCAGACACTTGTCTCGACGTACTCGATGCAGGTAGTGCGTAAGAGCGGAATGAAAGAGTGGTCATTACATGATTTGCGGAGAACGGTGGCCACGCGCCTGTCCGAGCTTGGCGCTCCACCACACGTTATAGAAAAGTTGCTCGGACATCAGATGGGCGGGGTTATGGCCAGATACAACCTTCATGACTATATGGACGATCAGCATGAATGGCTGGATATCTGGCAGAAGCATTTGCAGGAGATTATTGGGTATCCTCTTTAGTAAAGTTGACCTTGTCTTCCCATGACTTAATTTCTGACTCTCGCCAGCGCTTCGGATTTCCAGGGATGGTTGGTTTAGGGAAAGGACATGAAAAGCTGGACGGCATGCGTTTTGGAGTGCTCCAGAAATAGAGCGTACTTCGGGATATTTTGTAGCGCGCAAGGATTTCGCTTGTAACCAGGATGCTGTCATTCATCTGTGATCTCCAAAAAAAGCGCCCGGCGCGGGGCCGGGCAAAATGGGGGATAACGGAGCAGTGCTTTCGCACCCAATAGCCAGCTCATAACTGGCTATCAGTTGCGTTATCGGTGGGGTATATTGAGTTGCATTGATAAGGAGGGAAGCATGGCAACCTATAAGCAGATTCAAGAATATGTGAAATCGGTAAATGGCGTTAGCGTTGATACATGCCACATAGCTCATGTTAAGAGCATGAAAGGAATCAATACGAGGCCAGCTCCGAACCGGATTTCTCCTGACTCAAGGGTGTATGAATGCCCTGACAAATTCGTCCCGCATATCGAGCAGGCAATGAAGCATTTCGGTATGATTTCTTAGCCTCCCCATGCCGAACGCTGGGCGCAGCGATTTTGAACCAATAAAAAACCCCGCCAGGGCGAGGTTCGTTTTAAAGTGCTGTTATCAGTTCAGTGGGGTAGGGTTGTACTTAAATATAGCTTCTAATATCGTTTTATCTGAAGGTTCTTCACCATGTACTCCAATCAAAAAACCACCTTTTTCTGGATAGACAGTGCTAACCCGGAATGAAACCTGCTTTGCACTATAACTAACTATATTAGTGCCTGAAGACGATGGTGCTGGTTTACTGTTGAAGTAGTAGGAATCTTTCCCTGGCTCAACTTGACGCTTAGTACCTTTGTGCCCTGCACCAAATAGCATAATATCTTTCATCATTAACTTTCCTGAATAGGTTGATGACGCGTGGGGTATAGTTAGTTGATACTAAGCGAATTTTTCGTGAGGCGCATGTGCTTCATGGTTTGAACGACAGGATTAAATTCACGAGCCTCTCAGCTTATTCCTGAATTCGATCACACCCTGGCATTCCGCGCACGTCTGGCAGCCGGGAACGGCAGCGCGCCGCGGCTCCGGGATGTCTTCGCCGCATTCTGCACAATGCTCAGCTGATACGGCGTTGCGGTTGAGCCGGTGAGCGGAAAGGGCGGCGTTACGCTGAAGCTCTTCAATCTCTGCTGCGGTATCGATGATATCGGCCATGGTCAATGCTCCCGGAACTGTCGGTTAATTCGGTTGAAGGTGAACGCCAGCAATAAAAAAGGCGGCTTTAGCGACCTGGTGATTAGTGCCTTCATGCTGCACCGCCTTCATTCTTCTCGGTTTCGACTGCCATCTGCTCAAGCCGTCGAGATAACTTGGCGGCCAGCGTCTGGAACTCTTCCTCGGTCGCCACCGGGATAGGCACAAAGCGAATCCCGATGTGCGCAAGGTGGTTGGCAATGTCGAGGCTTTTCCTCAAATCAACGGGCGAGGCTCTGTTCATGCGGCTTTCTCCCCGGGTAATGGTTTCAGACCGTCATTAAGCGTGCGCTCAAGGTTGGACAATATTCCTCGCAACCTCTTTATCTCTTCATCATCGGTGAGTCGGCGCGTCGCTTCCCATAGCGTCCTTGTCAGAACATACATAGGGACATTCGGGTCGAGGCCAAGCGCTTTCGCCAGATCTTGCTGAGCGTCGGTTAACCGTTCCTCCGATTCCTCCCGGCGCTTACGTCGGCGTTGCGACTCCTCTTCACTTTCCTGGCGCAGGTTCTTCAGCCTTTCATCGTTATCCCTAATGTGCTGCTCAAGTCGCTCCTTCGACCGATGTGCTCGACAAACAAGATCGGCGATTTCGTTGCCATGTCGCTTCATTAGTTTTTGGTCGCTAAGGTAGGTGTTGATTACGCGGCTTTTTATTTGGGTTCTCTCTGCCTGCCTGGTCATGCCATCCATTAGCAGCTTCATCCAGGCATCGCGAGGAAGGGTATCAATCTGGCGCATTGTCGGCCCCTTGAGGGTATGCCATCCAGTTTCCTTCCGGATCATCAAGCCACAACCATCTGGGATGTCGCTTTTCTTGAGCATGCCTTCAGGAACTGCAAAAACAACGCCGCCTGCGTAGTTGAAGTATTTGGTGTATTTGCCTGCTGTGACGTCAGCCCGGAAATCACTTACGCTGACCTTTACCTCATAGACGACAGGGCAGAATTTGCTGTAGCTGTGAGCAATAGAGTAAACATCAGGTCGGCACGTACCGGCTGGCCCGAGTTGCATGTCCTCCCAGCAGATGCGCGCTGTGTTCTGGCGTAGATGCTCGGCAAGGTCATGAGCAAGCTCGTTATGACCCCATTTTTTTGTTGTCATTGTTCGGCTCCAAACCGCCCGTTAATGCGGCCTGCGTAAGAGATGAACTCCAGGAGGCTAACTCCCAGAGGTGCAATTTGCTGGTGGTGTTTCCGGATGATGGGCGTCACTGTTTCGTTCCAGTTCGGCTTTGGCTTTATGCGCATAGCCTGCTGGATTTCCTCGGTGCAGCGGCGGCACGCGGCGCGGATAGCGTTGTCTGTTTCTGGCGTCATGCGGCCTCCGTTTTCACAACATCGATGGCGCAGCCGGGCAGCAATACAACCGCGGCGGTGGCGCACTGATTTCCCCAGTGATGCCAGCCTGGCGCCGCGCTGCGGCTAAACAGCTCAATGCGGGGCACATCGCCGTAAAGCAGTTCCAACGATGGCGAACTTCCCATGGCTTTTCGCTGTGCGCTCCGAGCGGGCTGTAGACCACCTGCTTAATCCCGGCGTGCTTTCGTTCCAGACCGGCGCCGCGGGTGGCAATCAGCAGATCTTCGGTATTGGCCCGGGTGTGGTTGCCGCCGTTCATGCGCGTCTCGGCGTTAAGCAGATCGAGGAAGGCGTAAAAGTCAGTGACTTCACCCTCGGCCAGCGCCTTGTTGATTCGCAGCTCGGCGTTCTGATTCAGCTTCACCCAGGTAAAGCCCTTCATCGTGCGAACGGTAAAGCCCCAGGCCTCGGCCAGTTCGATAGCCTCCTGGTTATGCGTGCCGGTGTACCACATCGCCAGAACAGCGTTTTCGGCGGCCAATTCCCAAACTGGCAGGCGCTTGATGTCGATGAGTTTCATGGTGGGGTAGTGATCGGCAGCGGCGCCGTTGCTGATGGTGTTGCCGTAAGACCAGGGAGGATCTGCGTAGATTAGAGCGTATTTTCCGGTCATGGAATTACACCTCGAAAGCAAGTTGCGGAGTGAACCGATCGCGTTCTGCGTCGTAATTCAGCGAACTTGCAGAGTTAAATGCTTCAATGCGTTCGACCAGCACCGAAGCGCGTGTTTCTTTGCTTGCCGGCGCGTATGCAGATTTATCCCACGCCTTGTCGATTCCGATGTTGCGCGCCACATTAGTGCTGTCGGCTGACGACAGCGGAATATGGCGGAAGATATCGGCGTTCAGCATGCGCAGGCCGTGAAGCTTTGTTATCGGATAACCGTTTATGTCGACAACGTGGCGGATGAGATCGCGTAACTTTGCCCGACATGAGCGCGGGCGCTTCGCGTCGTATTCACCCATGCTACCGATGCATACCCGCGGAAACTCATGACACAAACGAATAAAGCGCTCGTCTGGCTCGTTAAAGTGATACACCGGCGCGCCGACGACTTTCCCGTGAGGCCATTCAGCAATAAGCGCGTCATTCTCTTCGCTGGTGCCTCCGATAACATCTGGGATAACAGCGAACGCGAAACGAGGATGGTTACCCCAGCGTTCAACGAAGCGGTAATACTCGTTCCAGTCAATAACACGATTCTTTGTCCAGAAGCTGAACGCGCCGTTATCCAGAGCGAATGACTGGGTAACTTCCGATGCCAGGTTAATCTGGCCGGGGTTAGCGAAGGAGATGAAGGCGTGTCTGCCTTTCCATGCCTTCAGCGCGCATGTGTCCGGCGTAATAGGGCCGCCGTGAAAATGAATCATGCTGCCTCCTGCCTTTCCCGATATTCCTCAGCGGGCCGCTGCGCCTTTAATGGATTGCTGACCACTTCACCCCATGGCATTAGCCAGCCGTTACCAATGAAGGGAAGGCTCAGATTGCCAACCCTGATGTCGTCGTGAGCGTGAGTCATAGCGATGCCTTTCAGAAGGGGATGTCATCGTCGAACTGAGGGTTTTGATTGCTTTGCGCAAGCTGGCGATTAGCCTGCTGCAGGCGAGAGTCAGGGACCGCGTTAGGGTCATGCTGATTGTTGCCCCAGCCACTATTGTTATTCGAAGATGCACCCCAGTCGCCGCGTGAAGAATCGTGAGGCTTGCGGTCATCTTTATCTTTCATGGTGCGCTCAAGCGTAGCGATCGCTTCGGCTGCCGTTTTATCGGTGAATTCTTTGTAGGTAAGGCGCGAGCCAGGCTGGAATACATGGCGCACTTCAAATTTGTAGCTGTCACTGCCATCCTGCTTGGTAGTGAGGAGCTTTTGCAGAAACAAGCCGACACGCTTACCTTCCAGCGCTGGAAGGCACCATTCAGGCCCGCTTTGCCCCTGGCGCTGTTGCGCCTGAGCGTCTTTAACCTGCGCGACCCACATAATGGCGGCAATCAGGCCCATACCGAACGTCTGGCTGCCGTCACGACCGAGGAAATTGATACGCAGGAAGTTAGCTTTCTGGCCGTCAGCGTCGAGCGAAAGAACAAGCGCCTGCGACTGTGAGCCATCCTTGCCGAACTCATACACAGCAGAGGTGATGATCCCCTCGTATGCGCCGGTTTCAGAAATGCCAGCGGAAGATCCTGCTTTGAGTGCTGCTTCTGCCGACTGCTGGTTCCAGGTAAAGCTGATTGGTTGGTTCATCGTTATCTCTCTTATAAATCAGTGAATTCAGAAATTGCGTTGTCGAACGCGGCCAGGTCGTTATCCATGTCAGTCACTTCTGGCCCGAACAGGTCAGGAGGACATTTCACGGTGTCGTTGTCGTCGCCCTTCAACAGGAAAAGGTGTCTGCCGTCGCGCTTGATGATGCGCAGAACGATAGGGAAGTAGCCTTCGGGTGTGAGCTTTTCGTTAAGCATCTTGCCGACGGTCTTCATTCTGATTTTTCCTTCACTCTCTTCGGTATGAGCGAGGAAATAGACGCGGAAGTCGTCAGGTAGTTGGGTGGCGGCTTCGATGATGCGCCAGGCGTGCTCCGCCATTTCGGTGAACTTGGTGTAGCCAGTCTCGTAGGCTCGATCCATGTTCTCGTGCTGCATGACAGCCTGAAAGTCATCGATGATCAGCATCTTTCGGCTGCTTTGCGCGGCGTTACGAATAACGTCAAGAAGATGCCGGCCATTGCGGATATCGACCACGTTTCCGCGCTGGATGGAGTTATCCGGAAGGCGTTTGCCGTGAAGTTTCCAGCCAGTGTTACGGAAAGGGAGGGCTTTACGAATACAGCGTGCCAGAATGGCATTTTCCGGGTTAACGTTGCGGAGGCTATACGTCTTGCCATACCCGGAATCGGCAAGGATGAGAGTCATCACCGCCATAAATCACCCCTTAAGCCAGTGTTTGATGGTGAAGAGGATGTCTTCATCGTCGCTGCTGCTGGACAGCCAGCGCAGATAGCCCGGGTCGACCTTCGCAATCTCCTCGAACGTCAGCCCTTTGTGCTTACCGAAGCGGATCGCTTTTATCAGTGACGGGTTGTTTGAAATTGCGCGCATTTCGCCCATCGTCCACTTCGCCAGGCGGCCCATATACAAAAGCAATTCAGCGGTGACGTAGCAGTCATAGAGCGCGCGGTGCGCATACAGGCCTTCGGGTAGTTCAGGTTTAAGACCCAGGCTGTAACGGAGGTACTGATTACTGTGGCTTTGGTGATCTGGGAGAAGGACGCGAGCCAGCTTTGCTGTACAGATCCAGGGGCCGTCAATTTGTGGAAGCTTCGACTTATCGAATTTCGCGTTGTGCGCAACGTAAGCCTGCGCGCCAAGGTAACGATGGATAACTTCGCTAATCAGCGGGGCATCAGCGACCATATCTTCTGTAATGTGGTGGATAGCCATTGCCTCAAAGCTGATTGCCTCGGTGGGCTTCACGAAGTCGCTCATCGGGTTGCAGATAACACCGTCGACGATATCAACGCTGGCAATCTCCAGCACGCTGCCTTCCAGGCTGGTCGTTTCTGTATCAATGACTCGCAACATGCTTCATCTCCGTAATGTGGTCGTTAACTGCGTCAAATTCAGCGAGCTGGTGGGCCAGAGACTCGAGGTCTGCCGGCTGCAGGTCATACAGCAGGCAGAGCAGGGCAACCATCAGCAATCCGTTCTGCTGAGTTACCATCTCGTTCTCCGTGAATTTTTGGCGCGTGAGGGGTTCTGATTTAAGTGTTTCTCTGCACATTTTTTATCGATGCAGAAGTGTTCTTGTTTCGTCGACATGTAAGTAGAAACGGTCTGCACGTTGCAATCGCTTTTGTGTCGACGCGCGCCGCACCAGGCGCACATTACCGAGTTGAGGTGCTCAGTGGCCGAGTCGAGAAAGATGCTTTCGGAAAAACTGCCCGGCACACCGCGCGAATCGACATATTCGATCATGCTTTCAGTGCGCCCGGCGCTGTTAGTGAATGACCCGCGCCCGGTCAGCTTGATGACCTGTCCACCAAGTTTGAGACGGGATCCTGCTGGCAAACTTGCCAGGCGTTCAGAGGTTAATCGCTTATAAGGTTGCATATAGACTCCTTAAAAAGTGCGTGCGAAGCCCGGCCGCATAAAGCCAGCCTGGCCATTTCAATGTGAAAACTTGATTAATCAGCAAGCTGGCGCAGAATGTCGTTAGCCCAGCGGCAACAACTAAGGTAATCAAATGCTGATTGATAAAAAGATGACAACACCGATGTACCCAACCAAAGAAATGGGCTGGCGCTCGAAGCGAAATCATTGGTTTGTGAGAGAAAAGGGAAGTGACCAGCCAAACGATCAGTCATGGTATGACTGGTGGAAGTCACGATCGCTTGGCTTAGGCAAGAATGGTCATATTGCGTGGCGCTCTACGTGCATCGCAAGAAATGCACCTGATCCATTCAATCCGCCGGGTTCTTTCGAGGTCGACTTCCAGGCACCCGATGGAAAGCTGTATCACCTTGAGTTTAAGCTCGCGCCCCATGGTCCTAATAAGTGATTACCTAATTGCTCAGGCCATTCCCACGCCCGTCGAGATAGACCTCAACGAGCAATTCTTTGGTAAAAGTGCGTTCACAGCCGCGGTGAAGATAGAGCTTGCCGCGCTTGTTGGCTGATGCTGTCCACATGCCATCTTTGTGCTTTACAAGCATACCTGGCTGAACGGCGCCACGGTTAACTTCTACATACCCATAGTGGTGCATCATACCTTCACCTCAACCTGTTCCAGGAGACCAGCGATATGCATCTGCCAGCGGTTCATCGTCAGCTTTTCGCGAGGTTTCGATACCGACGTCAGCTGCCACTCGTTATCGTTGAGCTTTTTGGCGGTATAGTGCTTGCCGTTGTGGGTGACAGTCATGATGCCTCCCGCTTTTCTTTGATGTCGCCGCGGAGGTGAATCTCGTCGCCATTCGGCAGAGGTATAACAATGATGTCATCGCGAGCAACCATCAGGTGCGCTACAGCGAAAACAGCCTCGTCTGTCACATCAAACTTCTCGCCAATGAACTGACGAACGCCGGGCGCCAATTTACCTGGCTTTGACCGACCCGCGAAAATTCGCTTCGTCAGGCCTGAAAAACCTACTGTGATTGGGTTGCTCATAAATCCTCTTGGCCTTATCGCGGCGAACGGAACGGTTAATACAAGACTTCTGCGCTAATGGGCGGTGGATGGCCGCCGGTTGTCATAACTAAGCCGCCTCGGTGAAGCGACTGAGGTATGAAAAAACCCGCCGTGGCGGGTCTTCAGAAATAGTCTTTATGGTCGTGCATAGCTCGCTCGAGGATCAGCTTTGCATCTTCAAAGTCGGCAGATTCAAAAGCCTCTCTTATGGCCTTAGCCAGCCAAGTTGCATCGCTTTCATAGTCGTCAGCTCTGCTTTCCCAGTTTGAAGCCTCTTCTTCAGCCTCAAAAAGGCGATCGCCATACTCGCACTCGATTTCCTGGCGAACTTCATCACGAAGCTTCTCCTTGATGATTTCGGAGGCTTCCTCAATCGGCATTGTTTCCAGAATCGTCTCTGGCTGATGAGTGCCGTATTTCAGTGAGATATCAGTAGCAAACATGCAACCTCCAAAAAAATGCCCGCGCGCTGGCGGGCCAAGAAGACTTTTCCAATCCAACCAGAACAGGATCATCGTCTCCTGTACGGTTGAGATGGCAGTATTACCATCACCAAGCATCGGCACCCGGTGCTTGAGGCTGGCTCTGTCGTTACCCGCTGATGCGGGAGAAATGCTTTGGCGATTGGATGGCCGGCGCTGATCTCCGGCTTACTGGTTAGAGCGCCCGCACCACCAGTGACACTGTCTTGAGGCGCCGGTTGGTTACGGCTTGCCATGGGCGCTGTGAATACATCGGTCGCGCATCAGCCTGCGCATTCATCCAATCCCAAAACATTCCCTGTATTGGTCAGCGCCAACTCCCTGCCAGTGTTGCCCGTTCTCACGCCGTTCTCGCTCTCGCGCGGGGATACTCTCTCACCGACCGGATCGCACCCGGTGATACTGCACGTTTACGTGTAGGGGTCTTAACAGGTCATTGACGCTGTAAATCTGCATGTTGTTAAAAAGCAGGCGACTTGCTGTCCGCCGCTGGCTAACTTCGCTCAGCTGTCGATGTTTCGTTTCGATGGATTGATAATGTACCAATAGTTCATTCATGTAAAGTACCAAAAGTACATTTGATGTGTATGGAAAGTTCATATGGAATTATCTTTATGAACTTTAAGGAGAAATATTTTTGATTTTTTTATTAATACAGGCGAGGAGGATTAGCGCTGGTGTGATTTATTAGAGGTTCGTCACATCAACAAGTCTTGTGCGACCGTTGAAAGTTGCAAAAAGTCCGCCGTCTGGCTCAACAACTGACAATTCGGCGTATTGAAGGAAATCAGTTTTGATAACCGACATCAACACTTCCCCGGTATCAATGTTTATTACCTCAAGCCGGTTGGCGTAGAAATCATCTTTGTTTTTGCTGCCAGCAAACGATAGGGCTATGTAGCGGCCAAATTCAGATATAGCCGAACTAATGAGGTGAGTGGATGTTTCTATCTTGAATAGTTCTTTCGCGGCGTTATCCATGACTATGGCTGCAGCCATGTTGTTGTCTCTGCCGGTGTGGACAGAAAAGAAGAAGCGTCCGTTTACAGCTATACATTGAGGTTTCGGAGAGAACTTCCCGCCAAGCTTAACCATAAACATGAATTGTTCATTCTTCAAAACCGCCAGAGTGTCATCTCTGAGGTTACTTTCATCACGTTTAAAAGCCCCAAACTGCCACCGTTTATCGTGGCTTAATTTGCAGGTGATAAGGTGATCGCCTAGCTCGTACAAGACGCTTCCATCACTAAGATCTGTAACCCTACTTGCTTCCATGCTCAACTTCCTCAGCTATGAAATCTGTATGCTCTGGACTGGCTTACTAGAACTTTCGCGCAGATACGGAGAGATGAAAAATCACCGTCCTCGATATACCAGGTCTCATATTTTTTATTGTCTGAAATCACTGCTAATTTTTTGTGCTGCTTTTGTAGGCGCTTTATATAAAGATCATTATCCAGAACGAAAATATATATGCCGTCACCGTCAAAGCAGTCGATGCTGACGTCAACGAATATCTGATCGCGAGGCTCAAATGTTCCTGACATCGAATCGCCGTTAACTGCAATCATTTTAATATGGTCTGCAGGGCGGCCGCCAAAGACGGCGCGAGCTTCTTCGTTTGAATACTCTATAGATCTGATTGTCTCAATGAATTCATCTCGCACGAGAACTCCCTGCCCAGCACTAGCCTGAATATCGAACACGTCTACACGGAAAGAATCGTCCCTCATCGCCATATGCCCTTCAGATATGCCATCTGCTGCACTATCGCCTAACAGGTAAGACGCGGACGTGCCAATGATAACCGCCAGATCCTGCAGCTTCCCACGTCTTGGAATAGCTTCCCCATTGAACCACTTGCTTACCGCTTTAGGCGTGAGCTTCATTCGTTTGGCAATTTCAGCCTGACGTCCATGAGCAGGTAAACCAGCTTTATCGCAGGCCAGCGCTAGCCGTTGGGAAAACTCTATACGCGCTTTTTCTTCTTGAACCATAGGTTCAATCATAATATCACTTGCGTGAACTATCAGTTCCGACATAATATGTACTTACAGTTCAATTTGAGGGTTAACAAATGCAACCTAAGAACCTTGGCGACATCATCAAGCAAATCCGTGTACCGGTGGTGGCGAAGGCTTGCGGGCGCACTCCCCGCGCTATCTACAAGTGGATTAACAGCGGTTGCTTGCCGCGTACCGATTACACCGGCGAAACAGGCTATGCGTCAAAAATCGCAGCTGCATCTGGTGGCCAGTTTACCGAGAACCAGATCCTTGAAATCAGCAAACCAAAAGCCGCCTGACCGGCGGTCCTAACCACGAAAGGGAAAGCTATGCATTCACTTGCGTATCAACACAATACCGGAATAAACCCGGGAGCGATGATAAACCGCGCTCAAGCCAAAGTGGCGCCAGACCACGAAAAGATCCGCGATGCGGTGCGTGCCTGGTCGGCGGCACTGGACAATCAGGACGTTGTCTCCGCGCTGATCATCAACGAGTACCGGGAGCAGGGCGGGACAGCTATCAGCTTTCCGGAAGATATCAGCCGGGCCCGACAGAAGCTGTTTCGCTTCCTGGATAACCGCTTCGACTCCGAGCAGTACCGCGAGAACGTGCGCCAACTGACGCCCGCAATCATGGCGGTCCTGCCGGTTGAGTATCGCACTCGCCTAATCGGTGCCGATTGCAAAATGTCTCGCCTGGCTGAGGCCGAGAAAGAACTCGCCGAGGCTAAACAGGCCGTGCTGCTGGACGCACCAGAGCATCAGAAGCTGAAAGAGGTAAGTGAGGGTATAGCGTCGCTGTTCCGCCTCATGCCGGAGCAGGTAGGGCCGCTGATGACGATGGTCACGTCGATGCTGGGGGTCATGTGAGAGGCAGCAGAAAAGAAAAAGCCCTTGAAGCGGTAACTTCAAAGGCCTTCCAAACACTGTGTTACGCCAAGTAACGGGAGTAATTATGGCAAACACCGCCAAAGTAATCAAATTCCCTGCGCAACAACCGGCGCAGCAGGAGAATCGCATGGCAGATCTGGAAAATGGCTATCTTCGCCTTGCTAACCAGATTCAGGATGCCCTGTGTTTCGTAGAGCTTTCTGGGCGCGAGTTCCGCGTGCTGAATGCTATTGTTCGCCTGACGTATGGCTGGTCCAAGAAAGAGGACCGGATCACCAACAGTCTCATTGCAGATAAAACCAGACTGGCCGTTAAGCACGTTTCTGAAGCTGTGCTCAGCCTGGCTTATCGCAACATCATTAAGATGCGCAGAATCGGGCAGACACGTTACATCGGGATCAACACGTTCCTGGATAGCTGGGCTTACACAAAGCCAAAATGTGCAAAGTGCCCGGTCAGTTTCCCGGTCGCTGAAGTTGTAACGCAGGTTATTACCATCCCTGAAATCGGGGATAGCAAAATCACCCCACAAACCATCCCTGAAAACAGGGATAACAATCCCCAAAAACAGGGAGAGGTATCCCTGAAAACAGGGAACACCAAAGACATTCTTCCAAAGACAAATATAAAACCTAATACCCCCTCTAATCCCCCAAGGGGGAAGGACAAGTTTGATCCGCTTAGTGTTGACGTTCCTGAGTGGCTAAATCAAACCGCCTGGCAGGAATGGGTTGCTTACCGCAAACAGTCTGGCAAGCCGATCAAAACTGAGCTGACCGTCACGAAGGCATTCAAGCTGCTGAAAGAGTGCCTGGAAGACGGACACAACCCGGTCGACGTGATCAACACCAGTATTGCGAACGGTTACCAGGGACTTTTTAAGCCGAAGTTCGCTGTCAAAACAGCCACCAAGCCGGATCTTGACTTCAACAACACTGACTGGGCCTATGAGGTGATGCGATGAAATCTCTTGCAGAGCAGATGCGTAACCACGACCGCGAGCAGATGAGCCGCATGGCCCATAACCTGCCAGAGCAGTACCAGGATCGCGCACCGGTCGAGCAGGTGGCGCAGGTATTCAACAAGCTGTTCAACGAGCTGCGCGCCGCGTTCCCGGCCAGCATGGCGAACTTCCGCACCCAGGAAGACCTGAACGAATTCCGCCGTCAGTGGCTGCTGGCGTTTCAGGAGAACGGGATCCACTCAATGGCTCAGGTCGATGCCGGTATGCGTATTGCCCGCCGACAGGAGCGACCATTCCTGCCTTCTCCGGGTCAGTTTGTCTCCTGGTGCAAGCAGAGCGGCGGGGTGCTTGGTATCACCGTTGACCAGGTGATCGCCGAATACTGGGACTGGCGTAACCGTTCGTTCGAATTTACATCCAGCGAGCAATTCCCTTGGTCTCAGCCGGTCATGTACCACATCTGCGTCGAACTGCGTCACCGCAGCACAGAGCGCCAGTTGACGCATGGTGAGCTTGCACGCGAGGCGGGTGATCTGCTGGATATGTGGGAGAAGCGCGTCACCGATGGCAAGCCAGTGCCGCCGGTACGCCGGGCAATTTCCGCACCGGCTACCGAGCACGGGCCGACGCCGATCCAGTTGCTGCAGGCCAAATACAACCGCAATAAGTCGAACGGGATGGTGTGAGATGAGCATGACTGTTCGAACTCAGTTGAGAGTGGTTATATATGTCTTTAAGGATATAGTTCACTTGCTTGCTGAGAAAAGACGTTATACTCTTCAAAAGGATTGTAGAACTATGGAATTTAACAATTAGCAAATACTGCTATGTACGTAAGAGTTACTTACAGCTTTCGTAGAATACATTATTTTTTATTTTTTTTACTGTTATTTTCCTTGTTATTAACTTTGGGTTCGGAATGCAATTAATATTTAATGGGGGTTTTTTTGGAATTTCATTTTGCATTTTGGAATTGTGCGATTTCACCTCCTGGTGTAAAAAATAAGTGCGCGATTGAAAATATAGCTGAGGCCGTGGAAGTCATATCAGACCTTTTTAATACAAAAGGGATTTCATTTTTAGCTTTATGTGAAGTAAACAACGAGTCATTTTTATGTATAAAAAACTCTCTTGACGCTATTGGCTTATTCTTGGATGCTGAATTTATGCCTGACAAAACAGATAATGGCGCAGAATTTGATATAGGATATTTTTTTAATCCAGAGAAAGTTATTGTTGAAACAGGTGTTGCCCATACGGCAAGGTTAGGAACTTCTATAGTAAAAGTAGCTCAACAGTTATTGATTTTTATTAATGATGATTTCTCTAATGTTGTCAATGTTTTTATCTCGCATTGGCCTAGTCGGCTTAGGAAAATAGCTGATGATTTTAGGGAGGAATGCTCAAAAGGTTTGCGGCTTAATGTTGAAAATTATATTGGTAATGGCAAGCAAGTTATATTAATGGGGGATTATAATGATGAACCTTACTCCCAAAGTTTATTTAAAAATATACATGCAACAAACGACCGAACTTTAGTGCTTTCAGAGCCCACTTATTGGTTATACAATCCTTTTTGGAAAGCTCTTTCCGCAAGGACACCTTTCACATTTGATGAACATCAACATGATTTAGGAACCTGTTACAGTAAAGCAGGTAATCGCAACAATTGGTCTACGTTCGATCAAATTATCTTTTCTGGACACTTTTTACATACGGGGCCCTGGTTTCTCAAGGAGTCAGAAACAGGAGTCGTTTTGACCGACAAAATCCGCACTGCCATAATGGATAATAAGAGTTTCATCGATCACATGCCAGTGATCGGCTGTATATGTAAGAGAGGGGGGGGAAATGTTTAATTTTAAAGAGCTTATAAAAACAGGCATGGATCATGCGAGCCAAGTTGAGGCGAATCGTCAAAGCGTCGAAAGTGTTTTTGCTTCGCTAAATGGTGAGCTATCAGCGGAGACAGATGGTCTTTTCACTATTGCAAGATTTGAAAAAAAAATTAGCCCTCTCATTGAATTTGCCAGGAGCTATACCATGAAGGAGCAAGATGGGGAACTAGCTCTTGATAATAAGGGCCGTTCCGGCACGTTAAATGTCCTTCTTAAAAATGGCTTGAATGCCTCAATAGCACGCTGGGAGCAAGCTCCTGATGGGTATCCCTTTACTATTGAGTTCATGGGAGAGAGAACTGATTGCTGGGATCAAGAGGCACTAGTTGAGGCGTTAGGAAAAATAATTGTCTCAGGACAGTTATGGCTGAAGGTTAAGGAATTGCAGAAAAAAGAGATTCGTAAACCACAGGACTCATCACCCGGGATTGGACTTTAATAAGATGAACCAGAAAAAATGGGTAGGGTGAGTATTTACTTAAAATTATTAAGAAATCAAACAGTACCCTAAAATTTGCCAAGCGTAGCTCTGCAAGTTTGATTATAGGAGTAAAATAAGTGACTGAAGAATTTACTTATAACGTCAAAATTGAGCACGACTTTGGGTTCTTCTTGGACCCAAAACATTATGCCCCTTTGCTGAGTGTAAATGATGAGTCTGCTGTTCTTACTAAATTATCGCTCATACTCGAAAACTTTCTTGTTGTTTACATCGACAATGTACGCGATCCAGAAACTAGCAAGTATGTTTACGCATCAAGAAAGTATTTCGCACCTAAACTTGAGTTATGCGTAGCACTTGGTCTACCGGTTCCTCTAGCAGATGTCATGTCCGCCATCAATTCTTTAAGAAATCAATATGCACACGACATACAGAGGGTTATGACAACAGAGGATGTAGATAAGATTGAGAGATTGCTGAGTAATATTACGCCAGAATTGGTTAATTTTTATGACGCGATGAATTTGTCATCTATAACTCCACTTTTTGTTGATGGGATAAAGAGCCTCCAGTTTATGAGGGAGTTGCCTTTTGCAACTCCAGATAAGCAAAGGATGAGCGCTCGTTTAGTCGCAATATCTTATGCGTTGTCTAATTTCTGTGCATTTTTCCTCATTAATAAATTAGCAAGCAAAGGGATTTTTAAGTCAACAAGGGTAGAGGCCGCAGATCAAGATTAACTTTGATTTTCCATAATCATCCCGCCATAATTAAGTCATCGGAGCCTGAACAACTCCGGTGACTTCTGCGCATTTAAGGGGACTTAAATGCGACCACAATCTGAACTCCTCACTTTGTCACAGATGCAGAAATGCACCTGCGATTTTCTGCATTCTGCGGTTTCTATTATGGAGGCCGTATGACTCTGCCAGTAGACGGCATCAAACTCCATCGCGGTAACTTCGCGGCCATCGGCCAGCAGATTCAGCCATTGCTGGATGCCGGGCAATGCTTTCGCTTGCAGGTTAAGCCGTGGCGCGAGAAGCGAAGCCTGTCTCAGAATAGCCTTTCACATTTGTGGTATGGCGAAATCAGCGAATACCTCATTGCCCGCGGCAAGACCTTCGCTAAGCCTGAGTGGGTCAAAGACGCGATGAAGCACACCTATCTCGGCTACGAAAGCAAAGACCGCGTAGACGTCGTGTCCGGGGAGGTAACCACGGTCCAATCCCTCCGCCACACCGCCGATCTGGAAACCGGCGAGATGTACATCTTCCTGTGCAAAGTCGAAGCCTGGGCGATGAACATCGGCTGTCACCTGACCATTCCGCAGAGTTGTGAATATCAGCGGCTGCGCGATAAGCAGGAGGCCTGATGTCGACTCCACTTTCCCGCGTCATCAACAACGAAATCTTCCGCGTTCCGGCACGCCGCCAGCGTAAGTCAGCGGTTAAGCCGTCCGACATCCCGACTCTGAAAGGCTATACCGCCAGCCTGGTAGATCAGAAATGGCTGCGTCTCGCGGCGCGGAGGGCACATGGCTAATTTATGCAAGGCGGCACGCGGTCGCGAATGTCAGGTACGCATCCCAGGCGTGTGCAACGGCAATCCTGAGACATCTGTACTGGCTCATATCCGCCTGGCGGGGCTGTGCGGAACAGGATTCAAGCCGCCTGACCTGATCGCCACCATCGCATGCAGCAACTGCCACGACGAGATTGATCGCCGTACGCGTCTGGTCGATGCCGAATATGCAAAGGAGTGCGCGCTGGAAGGCATGGCTCGCACGCAGGTTATCTGGCTGAAAGAGGGGCTCGTGAAAGTATGAATATTTACGATATCACGCCCGTCAGCAAGCCTCGCATGATTCAACGGGACAGGTGGGTAAAACGTCCGGCCACAGCAGCATATTGGGCTTTCAAAGCCGAAGTGCGCCTGCTCGGGATCCGTCTGCCTGAATCCGGTTATCACGTCACCTTCATCATTCCCATGCCAAAAAGCTGGAGCCAGAAGAAGCGAGCGCAACTCAACGGCCAGGCTCATCAGCAGAAACCGGATAAAGACAACCTGGAAAAAGCGTTACTCGATGCCATTTTCGACGACGACAGCCGCGTCTGGGATGGCCGGGTGACAAAACTTTGGGGAGAGAAGGGGCTGATCATTATTGGGGAGTGCGCGCCGTGACCAGAGACGAGATAACCCGATACCAGACAGAAAGCGTCAAGCGCGCCAGCATGACTCCAATAGCAAAGCACAGCCAGACCAAAACAAACCAGCCACAGAAGGAAGCCGCATGAACAGTCAGCAACTGGAATACGTACGTCAGCAGCTCATTGTGGCGACCGCAGATCTGAGCGGAGCGACGAAAGGGCAACTGGTAGCTTTCGCTGAGAATGCAATGTTTGAAGCTACCCCGCGCAGCCGGTCAAGAAAGAAAGTGGCTGATCCGGTAACTGGTCGCATGGTTAACCCATCAAGTCCGCCGATCCCCGGACATCAGTCACGCGCTAAAGGTTCGCATATCCCGCTCGTGAACCACGTCGAGTATTGCACCGCATCATGGCGTCGTGCGGTCCTGTCTCTGGACGAGCATCAAAAGGCCTGGTTGCTCTGGAACTACAGCGAGAACAACCGATTCGAATATCAGGTGGCGATCACTCAATGGGCATGGGCTGAGTTCAAAGCACATATGGGCGCAAAGAAGGTGGCGGGGAAGACGCTGGACCGTCTCAAGGCTCTAATCTGGCTGGCGGCGCAGGACGTGAAAGCAGAGCTGGGCGGGAGAGAGACATACGAATACCAAAAGCTGGCGGAATTGGTAGGCGTGGCTAAATCGACGTGGACGGAGACATACCTTCCTCACTGGCTGGCAATGCGCAGCGGGTTTTCTCGGCTCGATAGCGGAGCACTTATCTCAGCAACGCGATCACGTTCACAACAAAAGGCGGCAAGTTTAGAAGTAAGTCTTGCAAAACCGAACTGAAAGTGCTATGTTTCATGTAAATCTGATATCGTCGCCATAGCTTCGTAGGTCGACAAAGAGTTAACAGCCTCGCAATCGTGCGGGGCTTTTTATTTGAACAAAAGAGATATCCCTAGCTTTATAAGGAAGACGAAAATAGCGATATCGATAATCATGTGAATAATTCGATCCACCATGTCCGGATTCTTATTAATTCTGTACCTGCCACGTCTACGTCTGCCCATTTTGATCTCCTTTAAGGGATTTATCGGCAATGATGTGAAGAAACTTTATTCAAAGGCTCACTTATGTGGGCCTTTTTTTATTTCAGGTCCCGGGAACCATCATTAATACGGCCACTTGTTAAATCATCCTGAGTGCCTGACCCTTTTCAAACACACAGCACCCGCTAACAACGCGAGGTGAGAGCATGTATCGCATGGAAAAAATAACCACTGGTGCTGCGTATGGCGCTTCAGCCGGGAGCATCCTAAACGGCATGCTTAACGCCTACAGTCCTGAGCAGTGGAACGCCATTGGCGTACTCGTAGGTATTGTCATTGCCGTGCTGACATACCTGACCAATCTCTACTTCAAGATCCGCGAAGATAATCGCCGTAACCGGAGCCATCATGAACCCGACACTCAGGAATAAACTGGTGAGCGCGATTGTCGGCGGTTCAGGTGCAATTACCATCGCCGCCGTAATGCTGGGCAATGCTGATGGTCTGGAAGGTCGCCGGTACTACCCGTATCAGGATGTAGTGGGTGTGTGGACAGTGTGCGATGGTCATACCGGTAGCGATATCCGCCGTGGTCACCGTTACACCGACAAAGAGTGCGACAACCTGCTTAAGGCAGATCTGCGAAAGGTGGCAAACGCCATAAACCCGCTGATCAAGGTTCGCATCCCTGAGCCAACCCGCGCCGCGCTTTACTCCTTCACCTATAACGTTGGCTCTGGTGCTTTTGCCAGCTCCACGCTACTAAAGAAGCTGAACGCCGGTGATGTTCCGGGTGCATGCAAAGAACTGCAGCGCTGGACGTATGCAGGTGGCAAGCAGTGGAAGGGGTTGATTACCCGACGCGAGATTGAGCGCGAAGTCTGCGAGTGGGGCCAGAAATGAGCCGATTAACTGCAATCATCTGCGCTGTCGTTATCTGCCTGCTGGTTTCGCTGGTCTGGGCGATTAACCACTACCGCGACAACGCAATCACCTACAAAGACCAGCGCGATAAAGCGACGGTCAGGGCAGACACATCAGAGGCGATCACCAACAACGTTATCACCACGATGAACCTCATCCGTGAAATTTCACAGGCTACCCAGAATGCAAAGAACGAACTGGCCAAAAAAGGCGAAACGCGCATTGTCTACATCAGGCAGGCGCTTGAAGGCGATCCGTGCGCTAACCAGCCTGTTCCTGCTGCAGATGCTGACAGCCTGCGGGAATATGCACACAGTTTACGTTCCGGCCCCGGTGGTGCCGATAAGCGCTGACCTGACCGCAGACACACCGATCCCCGCAATAGTGGTTCCGTTCACATGGCAGGCTAGTCTGGAGTTAAACGCTCAACTATATACCGCGCTTGGGAAGTGCAATCTGGATAAGGCTGCTATAAGAAGAATTGAAAAAGGAAGGGAGTTCTAAGTTTATCCTGCTAAATGCCTTATTGTTTTTCTTAGATAGAATCTACTCAATTATGAGACGGCTGATAAAGAAATTGGCGCTAGCTACTGCCATATGGTACAAGATAAACCAAGAGCCGCTAAAAGATCCAGAATATTACTCATTGCTTGATTCCTACTATGGACAGGGATTATACGAAATTGAGATAGGGAATTAAGCAACTTCAACACCCTCCGTGCGGTTGTTATTGCCAATTGTGATGTCATGAATGTATGATTCAGCTAACTACTGTAATTTTTAATGTCGGTTTTTGCGATATTATTTATTTGTCCGGCTTATCGAGGGTGATAAAATGCGTTTGATTGAAAAGGATGGTTATATATTGGCTGTTTTTACTGGGCTTTTATATCTGATGGCTTTTTTTAATATTCTTGCCAAGGCCAATTTTTATAATGTCCCGCTAGAAATGATGAGCTTTGATTTCTTTCAATTGACTCGTGCAGCTATTTCCATTTTGATGTTTTTATTAGGTGTGGTACTTAGTGTGCTGATTGTGCTTTGGCTATCAACTGCTAAGTCACGAAAATCAAAATTCTTATATTTCGTGTTGATGGTTTTTTTAGTTCCGTTGTTGTTTTTCTTCTATTTGAATAAGGAGAATGAAACAGCTTCGTATATTATGTCGGCTTTATTGATGTTCATATCTATAACAATGTTTTTTGTAACAACTAAGTTTCGTCAAATTGATTTTGTGTCAGAGTTTATTAATTCTGATTACAAGGATTTTCTTTCTCTTGTTAGAGTTAAGATATTTTTGTTTGGTTTGGTGTTTTCTATTCTGATTATCACTACATACGTATCATCATATGCTAATGCTAAATGGAATAGTAATTATGATGTTTTTACTAAGGGGGGGGATTACGCACTGATAAATGCGTCCGCTGATAGTGTTATAGTGAAGAAAGTGATTAATAAAAAATTAAGTGATGGGTTTTACATTTTTAAGATTGAAGATCTAAATAATGTGGAAGTGAGGAATAGGGACATCCGTGAACTACCTCGAAATGACTCGACACAGTCAACAGAATTGCCTGCTGGTTTTCTGTAAAAAAATCTACTGCCGGGGAAATCACGCTCACTACCCAAACAGGCGAAAGCTTCACGGGCAAAATGTCACGCCGTCAGCCTGATCTGGTTAATGGATTTGCGCCGCTGGCGACGGAGACGGGCGAGTGGCTGTACTTCGCTCCTTGCGACGTAAAGCGCGTGGAGTTCACACCTATGACTGATAGTGATGAAGAGAAGGGCGAATGATCGCCCTAATTGTTAACCGCGTGCTTCTCGACCTTCTTCGTCTTCAGGTACGCGGTATCGCCAGTATTTGTCTGGCTTAACCCAAACGACATCTTCCCTGCTATCAACTCGAAACTTATTAATCACTTTGGTTGATAATGCTTGGTTGCCATCCGCATTTTCTTTGAGATGCTGCTCGTTATTTTCTTTAACGAGATAATCAACAACGTCTTGTTGATACAGGCACCCTTCCGTTTGAAGTTTCAGCAGCATCCACTCTGAAACCCGATCGACAGACAGCTTCTGCACGTTTGGGCTTATTGCTTTGGGTTTGTTGTAGTCAATGATTCTTCAGGGAAATTTCCATGCTCAAGTTTCTTTCCTGCAAACCATTGGCATTTATAGTTACCACGGAACTCATTGCTACCAGATTTGTATTCAATCAGCGGCTCAGCGACTGACATACTCGGACTGCCAGTAACCAAATAAACAATATCACCAATTTTGAATTTTGGTTTACGTGCATTGCTGGTCATAAAACATCCTTTTTCAAAAGAGACAATAATGGCACTCACCGACAAACAAGAAATGTTCTGTCGCGAGTACCTCATCGATTTAAATGCCACGCAAGCGGCTATTCGGGCGGGGTACAGCGATAATACCGCCCGGAAGATTGGTAGTGAGAACCTCACAAAACCAGACATCCAGACGAGAATCGCCGAACTAAAAGCGCAACGCAATGATCTGGTAGGCATAAATGCGACATACGTCCTGAATCGTCTCGTTGAGATTGACCAGATGGACGTGCTCGATATCCTCACCTCGACCGGTGAACTAAAGGCTGTAGCTGATTGGCCCAAAGTATGGCGAACGACCCTGTCAGGCATGGAAGTCATGGAGATGGCATCTGAAGGTAATGCAGCTGCGCTACTCAAAAAGATTAAGTGGCCAGACAAGGTGAAGAACCTCGAATTACTCGGCAAGCATATCAGCGTCCAGGCGTTCAAAGAGCAGGTTGAGCAGAATGTCACAGCGACTCACAACATCATGCCAGTGCCTTCATGCACAAGCGTTGATGACTGGGAGGCGGAAGCGCAGAAACAGCAGAGCGAGGTTTTAGGTGGATGAATTACAAAGCCGTCTGGAAACCTTTGCCGGGGTCGCAGTCACTGTCCCTGAGCTGCCCATGCAACGAGATACTGTATGAAGGCACTCGCGGCCCAGGTAAGACTGCCGCGCAGTTAGCAAGGTTTCGTCGCAACGTAGGCATTGGCTACGGCTCGTTCTGGCGTGGCGTGATATTCGATACCGAGTACAAAAACCTCACCGACATCATCACTCAGTCCAAGCGTATGTATCGCCTGTTTAACGATGGTGCTCGGTATTTGGCATCAGCAAGCGAATTGCGCTGGGTATGGCCCACAGGTGAAGAGTTGCTTTTCCGGTTCGGCAAAGAGGAGAGCGACTACTGGGATTATCACGGTCAGGAGTTCCCGTTCATCGGATTCAACGAACTGACCAAGCAGCAGTCTCCCGAATTCTACGAGATGATGTTCTCTTGCCGTCGCTCATCCTTCCGGCCTGATGACTACCCATTGGAAGACGGCACCATTATCAAGCCGATCCCACTGGAGACCTTCAGCACGACCAACCCGTTTGGCATAGGTCACACCTGGGTGAAGAAGCGCTTCATTGAACCAGCGCCGCGCGGAACCATCATTCGCGAAACTCAGAAGGTGTTTAACCCGCAGACGGAGCGAGAAGAGGACGTAACGCTAACCCGCGTAGCTATTCATGGTTCGTTCAAAGAGAACCCGTATCTCGACCCGCAATACATCGCCACATTGATGAGCATTAAAGACCCTAACCGACGTAAAGCGTGGGTTGAAGGTTCATGGGATGTGACGAGTGGTGGACGCTTTGACCATCTATGGAACGAAGCTCTACACGTTATTAAGCCATTCACAATCCCTGAAAGCTGGACGGTTGACCGCTCTCACGACTGGGGTGAGTCGAAACCATTCGCAAACTTGTGGTGGGCGCAGTCTGATGGCACCGAAGCAACACTTCCAGATGGCCGTAAGTTCTGTCCGCCTACCGGTTCATTGATTCTGATTGGTGAGTGGTACGGCTGCCCACCTGATGAGCTGAACAAAGGCCTGAATATGTCATCTACCAACGTTGCTAAAGGTGTGGCGTGGGTTGACAAGCGCCTAATGGGTGAAGAGGTCGACGAACCAGAAGAGACGCAGGGTAAAGGGCAGATGCACATCGTGCCAGGCATATGCAGCAACGTTATCCCCGGCCCTGCTGATGGTGCGATATTCAACACCGGTGACAACGAGCTATCCATTGCTCAGAAGATGGAAGCTCAGGGCGTTACGTGGTTACCGGCAGACAAGAAGCCCGGCTCACGCATCAACGGGGCATCGCTATTTGCTGACATGCTTGAGGCCGTGATTGAAGGCAAGAAAACAGAATCAGGCATGCCTGAAAAACCAGCGTTCTACGTCATGGAGCACTGCCGGGGCTGGATAAGCCGCATACCGGTACTGGTTCGCGATGATAAGAAGCCTGATGACGTAGACACCACGCAGGAAGATCACGACTTCGACGCAACACGATATCGAGTACTGCACTCGCCGAAGAAAGTCGGCGCAATCTTCTTCTAAGGAGCTCATCAGTGAGTGAACAAAATAGCGAGGTTCAATTCCTCGTCAATGCCCTCGCTGATCAAATCGCGGTGGGTCGCCAGCGCATGCTTTATGCGCATGGGCCAAACGGTAATACCAAGCGCACCAAGCTGTGGGACGAGTTCGGTTATCCAGAGTCAGTTAACTTTGATAACTACTATCGAGCGTATGAGCGTAACGCTGTGGCCCATGCAGCAGTGCATAAGCTCCTTGATTCATGCTGGACAGATAACCCGACGATCATTGACGGTGCGGAAAAAGACGAAGCCGAGGAGACCACTGATTGGGAAGAATCAACAACCAAGCTGCTCAGTAAGCATTGGGCGAAGTTGAAAGATGCCGACCGCCGCAACCTTGTGGGCCGATACTCTGCTGTCCTGCTGCAAATCAAAGATGGTCGTGAGTGGTATCAGCCAGTTGACAAGAATGTCGTCAAGGCTCTCGGCGATAAAGCGCTCATTAAGCTAATCCCTGCATGGGAAGCACAGATTAAGCCTGGCAACTTCGACATCGATACACAGTCCGACACCTACGGGCAGCCAGTTAGCTACAACTTCAACGAGCAGCCTGTTGGGGATGATGGCACATACGGGAGCGTGCGGAGCGTTACAGTCCATCCTGACCGGGTGATCATCCTGTGTGAAGGTTCAGAGGATGAGAACATGCTTGCCGGTGTTCCTCTGCTCCGCGCTGGCTTCAACAAGCTGCTCGACATTGAGAAAACATCCGGTGGCAGCGCAGAGGGCTTCCTGAAGAATGCCAGTCGTCAGTTGGCAATGGAGTTTGACGCTACTACCGAGGTATCAAATCTCGTCAAACAGGCCAAAGAGGCAGGGTATGACTCTCTTGCTGAGGCAATGAATGACAAGGTGAGGAAGCTTAACAGCGGTACGGATTCAGCACTTGCTATGCAGGCTGGTAAAGCCAGCGTTCTTTCAGTCGCAGCGGCAGATCCGACACCCACATGGACGGCTGCAGCTAACGAGTTCTCAGCTTCCATTCAATGCCCATTCACCATCCAGTTTGGTCAGCAAACCGGTCGACTGGCATCAGATGAAGACAAGAACGAGTGGGCCAAGCGCTGCAACGGTCGTCGCTGGGGGTTCCTTACTGACTACATTACCCGCGTGATTGAAAGGTTCTGGTCGCTGGGTATCATCGAGCCGCCAACTAATGGTGAGGTGTCTTTGGTCTGGTCTGACTTACTCGCTCCGAGTGAGAAAGAGAAGATCGCCAACATGCTATCAATGGCTGACGTTGCCTACAAAACCCAGCAGGCGTATGGCACACCTGCAGTGGATGAAAACGAAGTCCGCGCAGTTGGTGAGCTTGAGCCACGCAAGGAAGTTGATATCCCTGACCCAGATAAAAAGGTGACCACCGATGATCCTCTCAACCCAAAAGATGAGAGTCGGGACGCCGATCGTACCGCGCAATAAATCAGACCCCACTCAGTCATCCAGGCAGGTCAGCAGGATGTTCAGAGATATCGAAGACCGGTATCTGAACATTAAGCGACGCCTGAAGGATTTATTCGACCTGAGACTGACTGGCCGCCAGCGGGAAACCAATGGCGAGCGGTCATGGATGATGTGCAACAACGAAGATTCAGAGCCATCGCTCTACCAGGTGAACGCTGGTACATACATCTACGACATGACGGCTGCACAGATGGCTGACCTGTTGCAGGTGGTCCAGGCAATACTGGATGACGAGTTGCTTGAGGGGGGGCCTCAGAATCTTTGGGCTATGGATTACGTCACCGCAGAGTTTGAGCGTGGCACGTTAAGCGGATACACCAATCTCTCGGTACAGTCTCCGGTTTACGCCAGCCAGACGTCATTACAGCAGCTTCTGTCCAGCCCGGCATATCAGAACCAGATAGCCAGCGCCTACATCAGCACGTACAGCGACTGGAAGGGTATCAGCGACGCAGCACGAGCAGACCTGGCAAACGTCATTGCCGACTCTATTGGTCGCGGCATTAACCCGCGTGAGACGGCCAGCATAGTTAGCAAGCGTCTCGATGTGAGCATGTCGAAGGCGAAGACCATCGCTCAGACTGAGCAGGTCGGCGCGCTGCGGCAGGCGCAATGGAACGAAACGGACTGGGCTGCCGACAGGCTGGGGCTGAATACCGGACTGATGTGGCTGTCAGCGCTCAAGCCAACGACACGCTCATGGCACGCCAGCCGTCACGGCTTGGTCTATACCACAGAAGAGGGGCGGGACTTCTACGCCGAGAATGGCAACCGGTACAACTGCTACTGCAGCCAGATCCCGGTGCTGCTAAACGACGACGGCAGCATCTTCAATGAGGGATTACAGAATAAGCTAATCAATGAACAAAGGGCTTGGAAAAAAAATAGCTGAAAGCTAAATTATCCCCTTTGTAATGGAGGGGGTATGAGTAAACGGATTGATAGTACTAGGTTTATCTATCACTGGATCAAGGCCGAGCCTTTTGAAAAGATAAAAGAAACGGATTATGAGACTGCTTTCGAGGTCCTCTTGGACATTATTCGCGATGGCGCGCTAAAAAGCGGGGATCCGTACAAGACGGGCTACAAATCTTGTATTTGTTTTACAGAGTCCCCAGAGTATTTCATGCACACTGACAGATCTAAGTATCAACCGTTTGGTGTGAAATACCTGAAAGACTATGTTTTCGCGCAGGGTGGTAGGACTGTTATTTATACGCCTTTGAGAGAGAGGAAATTACTTCATGATGATCTCGTATGGCGTTATATGCTTCATGATCCAATAACCATCTCAGATGAACGTCCTCATGGAGTCGATTTCACGTGGGAAAGAGAGTGGAGATTGCCTGCTGAGGAACTGAGTATTCTGGACGCATACAGCATTATCGTTCCAGATAGTAGTTACATAGATAGATTAATTAAAATTACAGATAGTTGGCTAGATGATAATGCTCATGAAGAGTACATAAGAAGTTATGGTCGTTTTGAAGACCCAGATCCTGGATTCCAAGATTACATTGACGACATTAGAGCAATGTTAACAACACCTGATTCCATATTTTAGGTCGCTTAGGCGGCCTTTTTTATTGCCTGAAATCCACCAATGAGGACCCTGCATGAAACGCAACCGCGTTAACGTGCTGACCGTCGTCAACTCCGCTTCAAACATCACCACTGAAACCATCGACGGCAAGCCACATATCGTGGTTCGCGGCATCACGCCTGTCGTGGACGATATCGTGATGAACCGGAAGTTGTACCCGGCAGCAGAAATCGAAAAGGCCTACAACACGCTTGAGCGTAACCCGATGCCGCTGGGCCACCCGAAGGTGGACGGTAAGCATGTTTCGGCGCGCGACGTCCAGGCGGTGAATGAATACCACGTAGGGGCATGGCTACAGAACGTCAACCATAAAGACGGCAAAGTGACTGGCGATATGTACGTCAACCGCCAGTACGCCGAATCCAGCGAGAAGGGCAAGCGCCTGATTAACCGTCTGGATGAAATGCTGGCGGGCACCAACTCCGACCCGATCCACATCTCAACCGGCCTGCTTTATTCCGGTATCGCCGCCAATGGCGAGTCGAAGGGTAAGAAGTACGACGAGATCGCCACCAACATGAATTTCGACCATGTAGCCGTTCTGCTTGATGAGCCTGGCGCAGGTACTCCGGGAGAAGGGGTGGGCATCTTCGTAAACGCTGAAGGAGACGAGGTCGAAATTGAGGTCGTCAATCTCGAGGAGTCCGGCTGCACCGACCCGCAAGACCCATCATTCAAAACATTTTTCAACCAGCTAAAGGCGTTTTTCAGCGCCAACAGCGACTCAACCCAAAAGGAAACAGACCCGATGAAAGAACTCATCGTCAATGCGCTGAAGGCCAAAGGCAAATCGGTTGACGGCAAAACCGATGCCGAACTGATGGACGCATACAACCAGATGCTGGCAGAAAACGCAGACAGCAAAGAAGAAACGCCTGAAGAGAAGGCAGCCCGTGAGAAGAAAGAGGCTGACGACAAGAAGGCGAAAGAGCAGGCCAGCAACAGTGAAGAGATGCCAGTCTGGGCGAAAACTCTCTCCGATCAAGTTGCTGCTCTCAACAGCCAGATTAGCGCAGGCGCAGAAACTGAGAAGGCCAGCATGCGCACAGCGGTAAAAGCCAAGTTTAGCATGACTGATCTAGCAGTTAACGCACTGGACGGCGAGCCGCTTAAAGAGTTGTTTGCTCAATGCCAGACATCAACCGGCTTGAATGGTGCGTTCCGCCAGGTCAATTCCTCAGAATCAGTCAGCGAAATGCCGGAGTAAAAAATGGCTAAAGATGGAAAACACGTAATTCACGCAGGCGGTATCTTCGCAAACCCACAGCTTCACCGTGAAGGTGCCGCTGCTGCCGATACGCCGCCGGGCACGATTGGTTTCTTTGACAACACAACGAAGAAATTCACCGCGTCAGTGGATGGGAACGAAGCTGCGATCCTCTACGTCGCCAACTATGACTATCTGCGTTGCAAAACCGTAGACGACGTCATTAAGGCTGGCGACTGGGTAGTTGCTTTCCACCCAACACCTGGCGTTTTCTTCAACGTCCCGGCGGCGGCAGGCACTTACACAAAAGGACAGCCCCTTTCGATTGCCAACGGTCGCGTTAAAGCCGTAGGCGCTGATGAATCGGTCCGCTGCTTCGTAGAAGAAGACCACGCATACACCATTTCGACAGCAGGCCAGCTCCTGCGCGTTGTCATTAAATAAGGAGCACCTGAATGTTTGCATTCTCAACTAAACAGGCGACCGAAACAGGAAACCTCGAAGCCAACATGGCTCAATTCAACGAGCTGAAGTTCGCGCGTAACTCAAGCGCTCAGGCCGTGGCTGACTTCTTCGCTCGTACCCGTGTGCGCGGAGAAGCGGCAAATGCCCCGGCTCTTGACGCGGTAAATGCAGTCGACGACATCCGCCGGCTGTACAAAGCGTATGACCAGACCGTGCTGAAACAGTTTGAGCCGAATACCGAATTCACGCTGCTGAACGATCTGATGCCGCTGTCTCGCTCTGTTCGTCTGGAAGAGTCTGTGTACGAATACGCTCGCACTGGCGGCCGTGGCTGGGCACACACTTCCATGTCCGGTCAGATTGGCGCGGCGCTGGATGCGAAGTCTTACACCTTCGATGGCACCATGGTGCCGATCCACGATAGCGGTTTTAAATTCAACTGGCGCGATCCGGTCTTTAACAAAGGCTCTGCGCTGTCATCCCTGGCTGACGCTCAGGCCGGTTCTGTCGATGATGTTCGTCGTCAGTATGTCGACTATATCTGGGAAGGCTTCCGCGATGCCGCTGGCAACTACATCAAATTCGATGACAAGACCTGGAAGGGATTGCGTCACGATGAGCGTGTAGCGCAGGTTACGCTGACCGTTAACTTCGCAACCAGCACTGACCCGAAAGCAATGCGCGCGGCGGCGATCGCCCTGCGTGACGTCCTTAAACTGCAAAACATGCAGTACGGGCAACAGACCTGGTACGTCTCCAGCGAAATCATGTCTAACTGGGAGCAGTATTTCGATGTGAACTCTCTTCGCACCGTGCTGGAGGAGATTTCCAAGCTGTCTGGCATTGCAGCAATCAAAGAAGATGCTGAGTTGACCGGCAACGAAATCGTAATTGTGCCGCTGCAGGCTGGCGTTATTGCTCCTATCGTCGGCCAGGCGTTCGGTACCGTCGCTGATCCGCGTCAGTTCTACAACTCAGATTACGTCTGGCGCACCTGGGGTGCTGCTGGCCTCATGGTCAAGCAGGACATCAACGGTCACTACTCTGTAATTCACGCTTCGAGCTAAGGAAACAACATGGCACTCGTAAAGGTATTAGTAGCAAACCTCTTTGCCGGTGCCAGCCTTCAAAAGCTGGAGGCTGGACAGGTTTATGACGTTGATGACTCGATCGCGGAAAAGTGGATTGAGCAGGGGAAGGTTGAGAAATCTACTGAGAAGAAGGGTGAAAAGCTCGTATTCGAAGTGGCGACTACATCTGCTCCGGTGTCGTCTGGCGCTTCCGATTTGCAGGCAAAACTCAATGAGGCTCTGGCTCAACTGGAACAGGCTAGATCTGAAATTGAGGCTAAGGATAAAGAGCATGCCGGGGTGATTGAGCAGCTGAAACAGGAAAGTGCAGTTAAGTGGGGCGCAGAAAAAAAACGCGCCGACGAGGCTGAAGCGGCACTGGCAGCATCAGGCAAAAAGGATAAGTAACTATGGCGGTAGTGCAGATAACAGCCGAGCAGGTAAAGCAGCAGCTATCTGCACTCGGTTACTCAATTCCGGAGTTCATGATCGACGCTTACCTGTGCAAACTGGACAGCATTCAGGAGTGCATGGAGGCGTCTGGCTATGATGAGTGCGACGTAATCCTGATTCAGGTATATGCCGTCACCTTAATGGCGCTGACAGCCTACAGCCAGCGCATTAAATCACAGTCAGCGCCTTCAGGGGCGTCGCGTTCGTTTGAGTACAGCGGCGATGTAACGAGCATGCGCGATGCTCTGCTGGCACTTGATACTTCCGGTTGCACGTCAGCTCTACCGATTGATGTCGGCAGCAGCGTTGGATTCTTTGATGTTGTCGGGGGCTGTTGATTACTTACAAATTAGTGACAGAAGGCGTACCAAAGCCGCTTGTTCGTGTGTGGGTCCAAACCGACACCGGGCGGGAGACTACCGGCTACGTCAAATCGGACGGTGAGTGGTTCATCAACTGCCCACGTATCCGGGCTACGGGCGCGAAGGTGCTGCGCTGGAAGGAGGGCTGATGTCATCGGTAGCGAACTGGTCATACACCGCAACGGCGACTATATGGCGCAAGCTGGAAGGCAATGACGAATACGGTGACCCGCTGGGTTATGCAGAACCTGAGCAAATCCTCTGTGACTACGAGGGCGGACTCAGCAAGAAATTAGCCAGTTTGGGTGCCGAAATCGTCGTGAAGAATACCGTCTGGGCGGAGTTTGCGCTGGCGGCCGCTGGTGATTATTTGCTGATTGGCGTTTCGACCGAAGCGGACCCGGTTGTGGCCGGTGCCGACGAGGTGCGGCAGGTTATCCGTTATGCCGACACGTTCGAGCGCCTGGCGGATGATTACGCCATCCTGACGGGAGTATGATAAAGTCTTCTAAACCCATCTGTTTGAGAGGCATTCATGTCTGAAGTCAGCGGTTACAACACTGGTAATTTCACTCCAGAGTCAGCGGGAGTAGTTGCGGATAAGCTGAATGAAATTGCTGAGCTAATTCGCAATGACCCATCTCTTCTCATTCAGTTGGAATGGAAAGAGTCAGAGGACTCGAAAGAAATCAGCATCACCTATAAGTAGAACAGTAAATAATCAGAAAGGTCGCCACGGCGGCCTTTTTTATTGCCTGGAGAAAGCCATGGGCATCAAAGTGAAGGGCATCAGCCAGGCAAAAAAGCACCTGAACGATGTCATCAACGACGTTAAGGGGCGCAAAGTAATTCGCGCGCTGCAGTCGGCGATGATTCTCATTGGTGCCCGGGCAGCCTATTACACCCCGATCGACACCTCCACGCTGATTAACAGCCAGTTTCGGGAAATCGACGCTGGCGGCGTGCTTATAACCGGGCGTATCGGTTACTCAGCCAACTATGCTGCCTACGTACATGAGGCATCAGGCAAACTGAAAGGCCAGCCGCGAGCGCACTTCGGCGTCACCAGCAACCGCTCTGAGTTCGGCCCGCAGAAGCCGAAAGAGTTCGGTGGCGGCACCGGAAAGGGCAACTACTGGGATCCGCATGGTGAACCGCAATTCCTGACCAAAGGCGCGAATGATGAGCGCGGTAACGTTGACGCGGTAATGCGCAAGGAGCTTTCGCTATGACACCGATGATGCACGAGAGGGTGCGCAACATGTTCGGCGACGCCGGGCTAACGACTGGTTTCACGGTGCAGCAGTTGATGTACGACGACCCGGGCGACTTTTCGAAGGCGATCATGGTGTTCAGGCCAAACGGCGGCTCGAATATCCGAACCGATATCGGATCCGAATACCACGTCCTGGTCGACGTCATCGGCGCGAAAGATAAGCGCAAAGACGCACTAAGCGCCGTGCAGCGTATTGTCGATTATGTCCAGGCCAACCCCATGGCTGACGAGTGTGTCGGCTACATCCAGAACATGGGCGCAATTCCAGCGCCGGTGCTCACAGAAGAAGGGCGAATAGTCTTCCGACTCCAGTTCGCCTGCACTTACGGCGAATAGCCTTCCCAACCAAATAACCCGCTCCGGCGGGTTTTCTTTTATACGTCAAAGAGGAGTTTCACATGGCTAATTGCCAGAACTCGAACGAGCGCCTGTTCGGCGGTGCGGTCGTGCTGGAAGTCGCCGATGGCTGCCCGGATGCTAAACCAGATGAAGCAGACTGGAAGGCGCTGGCAGCAGGTACATCTAAGGGCTTCGACTTCAACCCGAACTCGGTTACCTCTGATGCGGATGACGGCGGCGGCTTTGTCGAAACCATCATCACCAACAGTGACTTTACCCTGAGCTTTGAAGGTGAAGTGCGTAAGAAGGACAAGCTGGACCAGTACGGTGTCGGCAAGTTCATCAAGTATTTCGCTGACGAGCTTAAGGCCAAGCGCCAGCCTGGTATCTGGGTTCGCATGGACTACGGCCCGGTCGAATTCATCGGCTACATGAACATCACGGCTCTGAGCTCAGATGGTGGAACCAACGACATCGTAACGTTCTCAACCGAGTTCAAAGTGGGTGATGCGAGCACCATTGAAGTGAACGTAACCACTGCAGTCGCGGTGACTGGAGTGACGGTAACCCCGGCTACCAGCACTGGCGCGGCGGGCGGTACCAGCACCTTCACTGTGAATATCGCTCCAACCGGCGCAACCAACAAAGACTTCACCGTTGCATCAACCGATCCAACCAAAGCCACTGCCACCGCCTCCGGCACCACCGTTACGGTGAACCGCGTCGCCACCGGCAGCGCGCAGATCATCATCAACACCGAAGACGGCAACTTTGTGGCCGTACATACGGTAACCGTTACTTAACGGACATTCCAAAGGGTGGCGTGCTGCCCTTGACAATGACCGTTTACTGGAAGGCTTATGACCGCTTTAACTGATATTGGCGAACTCTCTGTTAGCGACAGCCGCACCGACGGAAAAGACTACCTGCTAAGACCTTCCTTCGCGGCTATGACACGGATTGGCACTCCGGAAGAGATTGTGCAGTCGTACTCCACTATACATGGCAATGAAGTCGCCCAACTCATCGATTTCTGTGCTGGCACGCTGGGGCGCGTTCCTGAATGGCTCTCACCATCATTCAACCGCGCCGCTGAAAAGCTGTTATCAACTTGCATGCTGGTACTGCAGGCGTGTTGCGATGACGACCTGACGCCAATGATCGGAGAGTGGAAAGGGTGGCGGCATTGTGTGGTCTACCGCCCGGGCCAGATGCCGAAGAACGACATCATCGTGCTGGCACAGCATCTCATGCAACACGGCGTTGTAGGCAAAGCAAAGGTTCGCCAGCTGCAGCGCCACGAAACAGGCGAGCGAACCACTGAATTCAAAGCCTTCGACTACATCAGCGCGGCACGCAGCCACTTTGGCATGAATCGCGCTGAAGCATCGCAGTTAACGATGACCGAGTTCCAGATGTTGCTGGCGGCGAAATATCCGGACCAGAAAGGCTTCACTCGCGATGAGTACGACAGCATTGCTGACGATTATCTGAAGAAACAAGCCGCGCGTCGGGCGAAGGCAGGAAAATAACCGGAGATTGACATGGCAGGTGAGAAGAACGCCGGTAGCATCGTTTATGAAATCAGCGCCGACGTCGAGCCGCTGCTGCAGGGCGGGAAGCAGGCCATTGATGCTCTGGATAAGCTGGATAACGCCGCTCAGCAGTCCGGCAAGGGAATGGATAACCTTGACCAGAGCGCGTCCCAAACTGGATCCGCGTTTACTGAGCTGGCTGGTTATGCCAATTCGATGGACAACCAGCTTCGCAAGCTGAACACCAATGTGAGCAGCATTGCCCGCGCTATGGAAGAAGCGCGCAGCGGCACGGGCGGTGCTAACAGCGAGTTTAATCGCGCTGAATCTATCATCGAAGCGCTTGGTAACCAACTGGCAGTACTGGATGAGGCGCAGGAAAATGGCGCGCGCAGTGCCGCCATGCTTGCCGCCCAGTTGCGTGCAGGGTCGAAAGCGACAGACGAAGAAAAGCAGAAGATCGGCGAATTGACCGGGCGACTCTTCGACATGAAAGGCGCTGCTGACACTTCGATGGGAAGCAATAAAGGCTGGAAGTCCAGCATGCAGCAGGCAGGGTATCAGGTTCAGGACTTCATTGTGCAGGTGCAGGGTGGTCAGTCAGCCCTGGTAGCCTTCTCCCAGCAAGGTTCCCAATTGGCTGGGGCATTTGGCCCGGGTGGTGCCGTTATTGGTGCTGTTATCGCACTTGGCTCCATCATTGCTGGCACGCTCATCACATCGTTGAATGGCGGGAAGAACGCCATGGACGCGTTGAAAGACGCAGCCGAGGCGATGGATAAGGTTATTACCATATCCCAAAACGGTGTGGCCGCGCTTTCAGACAAATATGCATATCTCGCAAAGACCAACGCTGAAGTCGCTACACTAATGCGCAACCAGGCCCTCCTGGAGTACAACGAGGCGATCAATAAAATCCCGAAAGCAATCAGTGATGCGTCCAGTTCATTGCTTTCCTTCGGAGATAAAGCGCTGTCAGCGTTTTCTGGCGGCTATGCGTCGGTCGATGGCTTTAACGACCGCCTGGCAACACTGGAAATCACCACGGATAACTATTCCGAGGCGATGAAGCAGGCCTATGGTGCCGGGCAGGCATTCCAGGCGACAGCAAACAGTATCGGCAATACAGTTGGCGCGGTGGCCAATAAGTTCGGTATCACCGAGCAGAAAGCGTTTGAACTAAGTAAGCAGCTTTCAGACATCGCCAAGAACCCCTCTCCGGAGGCGCTGCAACGACTCGCGACTGAACTTCAAAACACGCAGAGCTCTACCGAGAAAGGTCAGACTGCGCTTACCGCATTCATCGGGACACTGGTTAATCTTTCGCGTGAAGCCGTCACTGCAAAAAGCAACGTAGCGGCGCTTAAGCAAGAAACCGACAACTTAACTGCTGGGCAGAAGAATCTAATCAAGCAGTCAGAGCGCAACCTCGCTCTGTCCAAGCTTCAGGGAGAAGCTCGCGCTCGATTGCAGGCGCAATACGCTGCTGAAGATGCTGGTTTTGCGAAAGATGATCCGCATGCCAAGCAGATGGAAGATGATGCCGCAGCAACGTACAAAAATACGCAGGCGCAGAAAACGCTCCAGTCCGAGCAGAAGAAGGGGGCATCACAGGCTGACTCTATCGCTCAGAAGTTGGCTAACCTGAAGCAGCAGTCGGAGCTTGCCGCTGACTCGACCAGTCAGTTAAGCCGTGAGCAAGCCATCTTGAATGCGCAGCAATCACTCGGTAAAGCTGCTACGCAAGCGCAAATCGATCTCGCGGGGCAGTACGCTGCGCGGAAATGGGATACAGCCAACGCCATTAAGGCGCAGGCCGCAGCTGAAAAGTTACTGCCTGAAAATGCTGAGAGTGCGCGCTATAAGCAGGACGTTCAGGATCTGAATACAGCTCTGTCGGCAAAGAAAATCAGCCAGGAGCAATTTAATCAGACTCAGGAGCGGCTAGAGGCAACTCACCAGGCCAACCTGTCGAAAATCCGCTCCCAGCAAGCCGTATCACCTCAGCAGGATGCTGTGGGCGGAATAGATCCAGTGCAGCAACTAGCGAATGAAAATGCCCGCAAGATCGCCCTCATTCAATCATTTGAACAGCAGGGTCTGATTGCTCATGAGAACGCGTTAGCACTGCGGAATCAGGCTGATATGCAATACGAGCAACAGCGTGTTGCGGCTCAGTGGGCGCTGTTCACACAGCAGAATATTGGATATCAAGCCCTTGGAGCTACGGTAGATGCATTTGGCGCTCAGGCATCAAACGCTCTTACAGGCATCATTACCGGCAGCATGTCAGCATCTGATGCATTGAGATCAATCGGTAACACCATCATTAACGATGTGATTAGCACATTCGTTCAGATGGGTATCCAGCAGGCTAAATCAGCAATCATGGGCGCAACAGCCCAAAACTCAGCTATCGCAACAACCACTGCTGCGCAAACGGCGAGTCTGGCAACAACGACAGCGGCAAGCACAGCATCAGCAGCTACTACTACTGCAGCATGGACTCCGGCTGCCCTGGTCGCCTCCATCGGTTCGTTCGGTGGCGCGGTGGCTATAGGTTTAGGCGCTCTTGTCGCTGCAATGGCTGTTGGGAAAGGACTGGCTGGAAAGCGAAAAAACGGCGGCCCTGTATCTGCTGGCTCTATGTACCAGGTAGGTGAGGGCGGAATGCCTGAAATCTACCGGGCCAGCACAGGTAAGCAGTACATGATCCCCGGTGATAACGGAAGTGTTATCAGCAACAGACAAATGACGTCTGGTGCAGGGGGTGGTAGCGGAGGAGGTGGAGTAGTGGTGAACGTGAATAACTACACCGGTGCTGATGTACAAACGCAGACAAGGAACGAGAACGGGTCACAGGTTATTGACCTCTTCATCCAGGATGTTGAGACCGGCGGCCCGATGTCATCCACACTGGAATCCACTTACGGACTATCACGCCAGGCTAACGGAGATTACTGATGGCTGACGTTAAATATCCTCCGTTTCTGCCTCTACCGCAGCGCGCAAACATGAACATGACAAGGGATACCAGCTTCCGGGAGAGTGTTCCGGCGGTTGGTCCTTCAGTGTTTACGCCGATCACAACTGACCTGAAAACTACCTGGAATGTGAACTGGATTTTCACTCTTGCTGAAGCAGAGCGCTTCAAGTCATGGCTTCGAAGCCCGACATACTGCGACAGCGGGCGCAACTGGTTCGATATGCCAATCGACCTGGGTGACACGCAGGGTGTACAGATTCAGGAGCTTCACTTCACTGGCGGGCTTCCGGTCCAGACCAGCAAAAACGGCGGCACAGTGACATACACGGCTAACGTCATTTGCAACTTCCTTGATGACATCACAGAAGACTATGACGACTGGATTGTCATTGCACAGCCGGGTGCCGGTGAATGGTATGACTTAATCGCGACGGAGATTTTGCCAGATGCCAACCCTTAGAGAGTGGAAGGAGCGCCGACCAGCGTCTGACCTTAAGCAGACAGTGACATTCAGCCATTCTTCTTTTGGCACCGATCGCCTGGTAAACAACCTGTTTGAGCCTGCAGCTTTCGGAGGAGAGGTATACAACCCAACGAGATTTGATTTCTCGGAGCCAGCGCAGGACGGAACGACTACGCTAAACGCAACCATTACCTTTGCGGCACTGTCTCAGGATATCAAGCAGAGGCTGAAAGCGTGGCGCGGGCCAGCGCGCATGGAGTCTATAACGTTCCAGTACAATATCTGGGATAAAATAGGCGATACCGTCCCGCTTAAAACGTACTCAATGTATGTCCGTGACGTCGCAGCCGCACCAGAAAACGTGACTGTGACAGTCGGCATGACTAACCCACTTACCGTAGCAAACAACATAATCTACACCGTCAATCTGTATCCCGGCCTGAGTAATATCTAATGCAAAAAACTGATTTTATCCGGAAGGTTAATTGCCTGCCGTGGGTTAGCCGCGCCTGTAGCTTTGAGGCCGTCGATTGCTGGGGGCTGATTGTTTTGTATTACCGTCACGTAATCGGCATAGAAATACACCAAACACCGGACTACGAAGCCGGTAGAGACTTCATTACTTGCTATGAAGGTGATCGTGTTTTCTGGCAGCCTGGCGCGCGCATTGATGGTCATATAGCGGTTTTTTATCGCGGTGAGTTTCCTGATCACGTTGGTGTGGTTATTGATGGTAACCGGTGCCTTCATTCTCGCGGTGAGGGGGAGGGGGTCCGCATTGACCCATTACCAGTGCTTGAAAGGGCATTCACACGAACGGAGTTTCTCCAGTATGGCGACATTTGAAATTCAGCGCCTGCCTGGTGCGCCAAAGCAACACGGAAGACTTGAACCAGGGCAGCGCATGATTGACTGGCTTGAAGGTCAAAAGCTTCACAGTTCTGTTCTAATCAAGCTCAACGGCAATGAACTGGATGACGATTTCGATATCGGTTACCGGTTCAGGGTTGATGATCATCTGTCGGTATTCGACCAACCACAGAACATGGGCGGCATAAAAGACCTCATCAAGCTGTCTGCTCCGTGGGAAGCGCTAAACCCTATCAAGCTTACAAAAAAGGCTATGGCGGCGCTTCAGAAGACCCTAGTAGGGGATATCAAAAAGACCCCTTCAGTCGCCACTGGAGAATCACCAAATAATGACCTGACAGGGCAAACCAACGTGGCCCGGCTCTACAAGGGGCGCCCAAACATCTACGGTCAGGTGCGATCTTATCCGGATCTGATTCAGGAATCGCTGTTCGAATACATCAGCAACAAAAAATATGTCACAGAGTTCATGGAAGTTGGATATGGGCGATATGACATTTCATCCGTTCGCTATTCAGAGTCCTCATTGATTGCAATGGCTGGAGCCAGTTATGAAATCTTTCAGCCTGGGGCCGTCATAGGGACCATCAACGAGGGTTACGCCTTTGACGATGTAGACGGGCAGGAGCTTGACGGGCCAGACAAAGCAACAGGAAATATCGTTCATCAGTCCACTACAAACAGTATCGTTCAGGGTACATATGCGGGCGGGCAGATCTCCGTCAAAATCATTAAGAACAACAATTTCGATTACTTCTACGACATTGTGAAGCCAGTCGATGTCACCTTTATCATCAATGTAACCTATGCCACTGCATCAGGTAATGTGACTAAAAATATCAGCGTTAACGGCACCCTCATCAGCGCGACACTGACTAATGACGGGGCAGTAATCAATCCAGTTCAGTGGTACACGTTTGTCTTTAGTAACCTTACGGGGCCAGATATAAACGAGACACCGGCAACTGCCACGATAAACACAACATATTTCCAGATCACCCAGTATGAGAGTGTTGCGGTAGGGCCGTTTTTCTCGGCGGTTGAATCGACTTATCTCTGGATCCACATGTCTGCAAATCAGGCAAGGGGGAAGAAGGGGCCAGTCCAGCTGACCTGGTGGAAGGTTGATGATGACAACAACATCATCCCTGGTACTCAACAGAGTGTGCAGGTCAATGTTGATAACAACACAGAGGCTTATGACTATGTGTATTACACCTACAAAATCCAGCCAGCGGCAGGAAAGGGAAGATACGCATTTACAGCCAGGCGTTTGAATAACGCCGCAGATGACAACACCGTCTACATTCTGGCCGCTCACGCAGTCAACGTCAGGACAAACGTAACCTACCCATCTGACACGCTGGTCAAACTAACCGTAATGGAGACGGAAAACGCCTCTGGTATTAAGGACCGAAAATACAATCTGCTGGCGCAGCGCCTGGTTATTTCCTACAACCGGACAACGGGTGCCGTGGATTATACCTTGCGAGCTTCACGGTCGTTTGCTGACGCTGTTTTGCATGAGTGGGTCATGGTTGCCAAGCAGGATGCTAACCGCTTAGACCTGCCAACCCTTTACGCAATTGCAGACAGCCTGAGTGATGCTCAACTGGGATATTTCGATTACACCTTCTCAGACGCTAAGCAATCTCTTGGTGAGCGCATCCAGGTAATTTGTAACGCAGCTCGCGTGGACATCAATTGGATCGGAGACGTACTCACATTCTGGAGAGATGAGAAGGCAGATGTACCTGCAGCTGTATTTGGCCGCAGCAACATGTTCTGGGATGGATTCAAGATGGGTTATTCCATGAGCCTGCCTAACGGATATGACGGCATAACACTGGACTACGTTGACCCTCGAACGAACAAGAAGTCCTACATCTATCTTGCGGTAGGCACTTCAGGAATTACTGAAGTAACAGCTCCGACCGAAAATGCTATGACAGTGAGTTTGTCAGGGTGCAGAAACATCCTTCAGGCTCGCAATCGGGCATACCTTGAAGCTAATCGCCTCATTCAGTCTCGCCTGAGCATGACAGTGAAGGTGTTCGAGACGACTCAGGTAGTGCGCGGAGCAGTGGTTCAATGCCCTGATATGTACGACAACGAACAGCAGACAGGGTATCTGAAAGGGCGAGACGGAAATGTATTTTCAACATCTGAGCGCCTGACATTCCCCGGCGATATGTGGGTTGTAATGACCGACAGTCTGGGTAATTTCCACGGTCGATACCGTGCTTACCCTGTCAATGGTAACCCTAAAGCTTTCTCTGCCGCGGCTGAAGCATTCGATCTCAACATCTATGACGGTCGGACAGTGCAAACGCCATCTCGATACTTTATGGCAAGCAGCGCAGAACTTAACTCAACCATCTGGCGCGTTGAATCATCGAAACCGAACGGTGATGACACGCAGACGCTATCCCTCGTCGAGTATACCGACGCAATTTATCTGAACGACTAACCAGTCCATAACAAACTGGCATCGGGAATATCCCGAGGCCTCTTCACGCCAATAAGAGAGCACTATGGCCGATTCATATCTCAATATTCCGGTTCCAACTCCGACACAAAATACGGTGCCAAGCGCCGACATTCGCGACCATGTTTTTGGTGGAGCTAAAATTGACGAGTTTGTGACCTCTTTTGCTCTTCAATATCTAGACCGCTTTGGAAATGCGCATTACACGATCGAAGGTCTTCGCTGGCTGGCTCAGCAGGCTATTTCCCAGTATGGATGGATCCTCATTGATTCCTTCCAGGACGGTGCTGATATCACTCTTCCTAACCAGGCGCTGCGTGACGAAGTTACAGGAGAATACTATCGCTGGGACGGGGCATTACCTAAGCATGTTGATGCCGGGTCAACGCCATCATCTTCCGGCGGCGTTGGTATCGGTGCGTGGATAGGAATCGGCGATGCTGCATTGCGTTCCATGTTATCGCAGCAGGACGGGGTGAACATCGTTAATGGGGCGGTTAAAAACGTTCCATACTTTTCCAGCCTTAAAAACGGACATCATGGATTGTGCGAAGTCATTATGACTGTTGAGCACCACGCCGGAGGGCTTGGGGGGGCAAGTTATCGCCGTAGCGGCACTACCGGAACGCCGTCATCCGGCAATGAGGCATTGGTATATGACGCAGATGGTGTCGGCTGGGAGATAGTCAAACAGCCTGTGCAAAGCGCCCGTGCCTTCGGAGTTTTGGGTAATGGCGTCGATGACCGGGCGGCTATTCAACTTGGGGCTGATTTTGTTGGGCAAAATGGCGGAGGGGTCTTGCATGTTGAGTCGCTCAATGGATTCAATGATGTAGAGCTGGGTGATTCTTTAACAATAACATTCTCTGGTGTAGAAATTAAGCTTGGTGATGGAGTGCATGTACACACAGAAACGGCTACTCCGAATAAAGGATACTGTATCGGGTTTGGTGGTTCACTAACTTCAGAGAGTGGCAGGATAAAGGGAGTTGGAATTAGCGGTGGTTCCGTTTCCGCTAATGGATCTGGTAATCTTGACAATGCCATTGGATTCGCAGGTTGTGAAGATTTCTACGCTGAAGATATATATATCCCTAACGCTGATAGAAAAGCAGTCACGGCACAGGTTAACGTAGTGAATGGCAAGTTTAAAAACATAAGGATTGGCACTACAGGTTATGACGCAGTGTCCATAGAGGGTGACACTCTTAACCATGCGATCAGATCCAGAAACTTTGTCATTGAAGATATTACCATCGAGTCTGCCGGAAGAGATGGTGTTAATTGCTCAGGTGATTCCGATACTGATCATACTGACCAAATCATATTGAAAAATATCAGGGTGAACAGTGCAACAAGAAATGGAATGACATTTACTCAATGTGATAATATTTACATCGAGCCTGATACCAGAGTAAACAATTGTGGTGGTTATGGTATTTCTTTTGCATCATGCCTCGAGGTGTCTGGTGGTGCTCAAATACTCAACACCCAGTCCTCTGCACTTGTTCCGGTTAGCTGCAATAGATTCGCATTTGATGTCCGCATTACAAATGCTGGGCTTTCTGGTGCAGGTATTAACGATGCCATCTATATTAATGCCCCATTATCACCGCATTTTATTAAAGCAATAGTATACGGCACATCGCATCGCTATCTTTTCAATAACGCCAGTTCACTAAATGGACATGTGATTACTTTCCCTTCACATGATTACATGCCGCCAGGGACGGCTGGATTGTTTGCGGGTACAGTTGCAACAGTTAAGGTTGATGCGCCAAGCATGCCAACATTTACAGCAACGGCTAACCCTAACGTAATAAGCTATGATAGCTTCCTGCTCTCTCCTGCGTCTGCATTTACAATGACAACAATGAACGGGGCGTTACCTGGGAAGGTTGTTACTGTGCAGTTTAACGGGAGTGTTACCGTTGCGCATGGTACAACACCAGGAACAATACGCTTGAAAGGTTCAGCCAACGTGACCCCGGCAGCTGGCAGCGTGATGATGTTTTCGTATACATCTGAGGGACTTTGGAGAGAAGTGTCCCGTAATTTCTAATGAAGAAAGCGCCCCACTGGGGCGCCTATTAGAACACTCTTTTCACAAATGGAATTTTTGAGCCGAAATAAGAAAATATACAGGATGTGGAAAACACAATTAGTGTGGTTATCAGTATATAGTATTCAGTAGGGTTAACATCACCACCTATATGAAATTCTTTTGCCAGAGGCCATATAAATAAGGTGTGTATGCAGTAAACCCCTAGCGCAAAAGAAGAAAATACATTGGCAATCTTAACTACAATAATATTGTCGATTTTAATAGAGATAAAGAAATAAAATAATGCCATAGCACCTATAATTACAAATGGTGATAGGTAACTATAGAATGTTCCGTTAGGCTTGCCAGAGTTATAGCTAAATTGTTTTGTAAGATACATGGTTAGCAAGCTTAATAGTATGTATAAAAACAGCGAAGCAACTGCTGCGAAACGATCCCTTTCCGATTGATTGTCTTTTATCCACGCACCAATGAAAAAGAAGCCTATGTATCCATATATGGTGGCTAGCTGAAATAATCCTGTGCTAATAGTCATTCCAAAGGTTGAGTTCATTACAGGTATTACTGATGATGTCACAAACCAAATACCAATAAAAATTAATCTCTCTTTTACGCTACTGTTGTTGTATATTTTTGAAATGAAAGGGGTAAACAAATAAAGCCCAAACATTGCATATAGAAACCAAAGATGCGCAGACGCAGGGCGGCTTAATAGCTCAGCCACGCTGTAAAGTGGAGCCCCTACATATATATAATTATATAAATAAAAAACACCACTCCAGAAAACAAGAGGAGGGATTATTTTCGTAAATCTCTTCCTATAGAATGTTGCAGCAGATTCGTCTCTTGTGATAAGAAAATAACCAGAGATCATAAAGAAAATTGGGACGCAAACACGTGAGAACGAATTATAAAAATTGGATACATCCCACTCTGCCTTTCCAAGTTTTGGGAAGTTGACAGCAGATACATGGATAAGCATCACCATAAAACTTGCAACTATTTTTAGTAAATTTATATTTGGACTGTTTTTATCCATTTTTTAAGTCGCTCATCATCCAGTAAGTAAAATTTCAATGTTTTCGTGTACATAGAGTTTAACACCTGACATCCACTTGATCGACCCTCACATTAAGCGATACTGTATAAATATACAGTTATTTGTGAGGTGAACATGTCACGCACAGCAGACATAAACTCCGCCTTCGCCGCGGTCTCTGAGCCATTCCTTTCTTCTTCAGCCAGCATTGTTGAAACGCAGGAAGGCTATGATGTCATTGAGAACTCAACGCTGTTTAAGCGCGGAGACACATTACTCATCTGGTTTTGCGGCCGACAGCAGCATGCATATTGGGCCGGTGATGCGCTGATCACTGACGATGGCGAGGCCATCGAAGGCGAGGCGCTTGATGATGTTCGCCTAGTAGGTGTAGTTACGCATACCATTCACCCAGTTTCTTCAGACGAAAATCCCTTCATGTAGTATTTAAAATGAGCAATCAGCGCATTTCCTTCTGAAATTTACAAACACCAAAATTCCAACAGCGTTACAGGCTTAGAAACGAAGCGGCTATGAAGTAGTCAACCACACACGAATGCCCATCTTGATCAGTGCCTCAGATGAAGCTACTGTATATAAAAACAGTATTTGAGGTATGCATTATGGAGTTGTTCAGACCGGCAGAGTTACGCGAAATTATTGCTATCCCGCTGTTCAGCGATTTGGTGCAATGCGGGTTCCCCAGCCCGGCTGCTGATTACGTAGAACAACGCATCGATCTCAATGAGTTGCTTGTGTCCCATCCCAGTTCGACGTATTTCGTCAAAGCCGCAGGCGACTCGATGATCGAGGCCGGGATTAGCGACGGTGATCTGCTGGTGGTTGATAGCTCCCGGACTGCGGAGCACGGTGACATTGTCATCGCCGCGGTAGAAGGGGAGTTCACAGTCAAACGCCTGCAGCTTCGCCCCACCGTTCAACTCAATCCGATGAATAGCGCTTACACGCCGATTATCGTCGGCAGCGAGGACACGCTCGATGTGTTCGGCGTCGTGACTTTCATCGTCAAATCGGCGAGTTGAACATGTTTGCGCTCTGTGATGTGAATTCGTTCTACGCATCATGCGAGACGGTGTTTCGGCCTGATTTGAGGGGGCGCCCGGTTGTAGTTCTCTCGAATAATGACGGCTGCGTAATTGCGCGCAGCGCCGAGGCCAAAGCCGCTGGAATTACCATGGGAGAACCATTCTTCAAGCAAAAGGAGCTTTTCCGGCGCGCTGGCGTTGTTTGCTTCAGCAGCAACTATGAGTTGTATGCTGATATGTCGAACCGGGTAATGACGACGCTTGAGGAAATGAGCCCCCGCGTCGAAATTTACAGTATCGATGAAGCTTTTTGTGACCTGACAGGTGTTCGCAACTGCCGGGACCTGACTGACTTCGGCAAAGAGATCCGCGCGACAGTTCTGAAGCGTACGCATCTGACTGTCGGGGTTGGCATCGCGCAGACAAAAACGCTCGCTAAGTTGGCAAACCACGCGGCCAAGAAATGGCAACGCCAGACTGGTGGAGTAGTGGACCTGTCCAATATCGATCGGCAACGTCGGTTGTTGGCTATCGTGCCTGTAGAGGATGTTTGGGGAGTTGGCAGGCGCATCAGTAAGAAGCTGAACGCTATGGGCATTAAAACGGCTCTGGACCTCTCAGAACAAAGCACATGGATTATCCGCAAACACTTCAACGTGGTCCTCGAGCGAACAGTCCGGGAGTTGCGTGGCGAACCCTGTCTTGATCTGGAAGAGTTTGCCCCCGCAAAACAGGAAATCGTCTGTAGTCGTTCATTCGGCGAACGCGTTACCGACTATGAGCAAATGCGGCAGGCTATTTGCTCCTATGCTGCCCGTGGCGCAGAAAAGCTTCGCGGGGAGCACCAGTATTGCCGTTTTATCTCGGCGTTCGTGAAGACATCTCCCTTTGCGCTTAACGAGCCATATTACGGTAATAGCGCATCAATGAAGCTTCTCACCCCTACACAGGATTCCCGCGACATCATCAACGCCGCTGTAAAGTGTCTGGACAAAATCTGGAAGGATGGTCACCGGTACCAGAAGGCAGGCATTATGCTCGGCGACTTCTTCAGCCAGGGGGTTGCTCAGCTAAACCTGTTCGACGAGAACGCGCCGCGTGGAGGAAGTGCACAGCTGATGCAGGTCCTTGACCAACTCAATGCCAAAGGCGGTAAAGGCACGCTCTACTTTGCCGGGCAGGGCATACAGCAGCAGTGGCAGATGAAGCGCGAAATGCTGTCGCCGCGTTACACAACGCGTTTTACAGATCTACTGATCGTAAAATGATTAAAGTGCATTTCCTGTCTCTCGCTCATATTATTAAAGGAAAAACTCAACATGGTTGTTTTAATTTTTCTGGTCCAGATCGTTACGGATGTAACTTACTGCAGAGGAAAATAGCATTACCACATATAACATGCTAATAATTATTTGAGATATGACTATTAGTTTAGCTGCTGGACTTTTAGGCGCGATATCACCAAACCCAACAGTAGATGAGCTTACTAAAGAAAAATATATGCCATCAATGAAACCCAATCTTGCCAATGAAAAAGAATCAGGTGAAAAGGTTGATATGAACATATAAACAACACCATAAAAATAAACCATGCAAAGATATGACAGGAATGCATATGTAAGAACAGCGAATCCATCTAAATGAGCAGGCTTTAAATTTAGTCTTTTAGATATGTAATCAATCCCTAATAAGCTTTTTCGCTTGAATCCAAAAAGAACAGATGCAGAGTTATAAGCATATTCAGCGGTTAAGAGCCACACTTGGAAAAGCAATAGTATGGATAAGGAAATACTAGCTTTAGATGTTTCTATCATACCTGTTGCAACAAGAGGGGGTATTACAAATAGATAGAATAAGGCTGCGAGTCCAAGGATAGAAAGAATGATTATTTTAAACAACATGTTGATTATCCTGTATTAAAATGTATTGCTAACTAAGGGCGTAAGTATCATGCCATAAAAAAACTCACTCAGTAAGCAAGATCTGTAAAAAATGCATGCTTTCATAAACTACAGTGCTTCTATTTTCTTAATTTCGTATTTTATCCATATATGAATAAATAAGCGCCATAAATCTTGTGGGTTACCCCTAAAGTGACGACGTATGATTTTAAGTAAATTTTATATCGAATTGCAGTCTTGCTCTTCTCTATGTTTGACGCATAGCAGGCTGTGATTAAGGATTTGCGTTTATTGAATGTAATAATTCTGGCCCCTGATTTTTCACATTCCCTACGGCGCGCGTCACGGCGTGCCAGATAAACTTGTCGGCTGGCACAGAACCATCAGCGATAATCTCTTCCGCTTCTTTCCCGACAACGTCCTGACGCATCCATTCCCGGGCCGCTTCTGGCGACAGAACCAAAGGCCGGCGGTCGTGAATGTCGACAAGGCCTTTATCTGCTGCAGACGTCACAATCAAAAATCCTTCTGCTTCGTCACCGCGTTCGAACGGCGTGCTGCCGATCGCTGCCATGAATATTGGCTGACCGTCGGCCCGGTGGATGAAGTAGGGTTGTTTCTTGTCGCCTTCCTTCTTCCATTCAAACCATCCATCAGCAAAGCAGATCGCTCGGCCATGTTGCCAGAGAGGTTTAAACATTCTACTGGTGGCCGCCGTCTCGACACGCGCGTTAATCAGTGGCGGTTTATCCCACCACCCGGGCGCGTATCCCCAGAACACCGGATCGAGATGCAGTTCCTCGTCTCGTTCGCTCAGCAGCAGCACTTTGGTTCCGGGCGCGACGTTGTACCGGCCAATAGGTTCCGGGTCGTATGGAATGTCGCGGTCGGCTTCATCAGCCAACAGAGCCAGATAGTCATCGCGGGTCATTGATTGTGAAAAGCGTCCACACATAGAAACCTCCAGCCAGTCAGACTGAAAGTATAGGGCAGGGAGAAAAATTGGTGCGCACCGTAAAATATTTGATTTATGGCACGGGCATGATGTCGGATGAGACGGGCGTGGTAAAGCGGAACGTGGCGAAACTGGAAGGAGCTACGCAAAACGCCGCTGAAAAAAAAGCACGCTTCGTACAAAGTGTACATTTAAGCGTGCTTTTAATCATAATCACACATCAAGATTGGTGTTAAATTATTGATGTATATGACTACTTTGTTTTATTTATTACTTATCGTCATGAGGCATATGACGATAGATATACACACCGCTGAGCAGCGTGAAAATCAGCGTCAACGCCGTCAGGCCAAAGACCTTGAAGTTGACCCAGATATTCTGCGGCAGCCAGAACGCAATGTAGATATTCGCCAGCCCGCAGAGGATAAAGAACAGCGCCCAGGCGATATTCAGGCGCGACCACACTTCCTGAGGAAGGGTGATCTCTTTTCCTAGCATGCGCTGAATCAGCGGTTTGTTCATCACCCACTGGCTGAACAGCAGCGCACCCGCGAACAGCGCGTAAATGACCGTCACTTTCCATTTGATAAATTCATCGTTATGGAAGAACAGGGTTAATCCACCAAACACCGCCACCAGTACAAAGGTGATCAGCGCCATTTTTTCGACTTTACGGTAACGCACCCAGCTGTAAATCAGCACCACGGCCGTCGCGACGATCAACGCGGCTGTGCCGGCATAGATGTCGTAGAGCTTGTAAAACGCGAAAAACACGACCAGCGGTAAAAAATCAAGAAACTGCTTCATTCTTCGATTCCATTATCTGCTTTCAGGGAAACTATTGGCGAATCAACATATACAGGCGGAATAAATAGACCAGCAACACGGCTGAAATCAGGTTACTCAGCGTGTTTGCAACCACCGCACCGACGTTTGGCGTCAATACCGCAAAGTTCGGTGCAAACAGCAGCAGCAGGGTTTTGGCCAGCAGCCAGCTGATCACCGCCGGGGCCACCAGGCGCATATTTGCCCATGCCAGTTTTACACTGCTGCGCATGGCTGTAAATATTCCCATCTTGTCCTGCACCAGCATCACCGGGGCGAACGAGAGGATAATTGCCAGCAGTACACCCGGCACGACCACCAGCATCACCCCAATCTGCACCAGCATGGTGGTCAAAAAGATCAGGATGAACAGTTTAGGCAGTACAGGCGCACTGGCACCGATGGCGCGCAGGGCGCTGACGCGATGTCCCGCAGAAATGAGCTGAACCATCAGCAAGACACCGCCCGCCAGAATCGCATTACCGATCAAACCCGAGAAGGTCGATGCCGCAGAGGCGCGCAGCAAAATCTGCTGCTGTTCTGGCGTCATGTTCTGAACCAGATCAAATAGCCCGCCGCTGCCGGCGAGATGATCGCCCTGGCTCAGGGTGGCAATTTGATCATCACTCGGCGAAAACGCATGGCCAAGCACCACCGTGATAAACGCGCAAAGCAAGGCGATCAGTAAAAAAGTAATGAACTGATTGCGGAAGAAATTCCCCGTGTCACGGTAGACGGACTTCGCCGTGATAGACATGCACTCTCCTTGAGTATTGCAGGTATTAATAAGCGGGCAATTGTACCCTGGATAACTCTGTCGTGGCAGCACCATGACTTGTATGGAAAAGCATATCTTTGTAAAGCCTCGGTCATTTTGCAAAATTGACCTGAGACGAGAATATGCATGTCCGTTTGCACGGCAAAAATTAATCTGGATCAATGAATGTTAAATTACCAGACCAAGTGTGATCTGAGTTAGATCACTTGTTACTTATTTATGAGTATATTCACCGCGCCAATAAAACCACAACGATGGAGCGGATATGAAAAAGTTAGCAGTGGCAGCCCTGATCTTAAGCAGTATTTCTGGCGGTGCGTACGCACATGAAGCGGGCGAGTTCTTTATTCGTGCGGGTTCGGCAACGGTTCGTCCGACAGAGGGATCGGACAATGTGCTGGGGAGTCTGGGCGGCTTTAACGTCAGCAACAATACCCAACTGGGCCTGACGTTCACCTATATGGCAACGGAAAATGTCGGTATTGAACTTCTGGCGGCAACGCCATTCCGCCACAAAGTCGGCACCGGTCCGACGGGAAATATTGCAACGGTTCATCAGCTCCCGCCAACCCTGATGGCGCAGTGGTACTTTGGTGATGCCAGCAGCAAAGTGCGTCCGTATATCGGTGCAGGTGTGAACTACACCACCTTCTTCGACGAGAAGTTTAACGATACGGGTAAAGAGAATGGTCTTTCCGATCTGAGTCTGAAAGATTCCTGGGGTGCTGCGGGGCAGGTCGGGCTGGATTATCTGATCAACCGCGACTGGCTGCTGAACATGTCCGTCTGGTATATGGATATCGACACCGACGTGCGCTTCAAGGCTGGCGGCGAACAGCAGAGCGTTCATACGCGCCTGGACCCATGGGTGTTTATGTTCTCGGCGGGTTATCGTTTCTGATTGCTTCGACGCTCGTAAAAAACTGGTCGTACTGCGGCCAGTTTTCATTGATCAACGCTATGCCACCAGCTCCGGCATATGCTTAAGTACAAACTCCAGCACTTTCTCACCGTCCAGTGAGGCAAACGGATAGCTTTCGATAACCGTGATCGGCTGGCCTTCGCCAATCACTGCCCGTAATTCTTCAAGCTTATATTGAATATGCGGCGCGACTAAAAAGGCGTCAAAAGCCGGGGCGACGCTGGCGAAATTATCCAGCCCGACGGCGCTTATCAGCAGTTTCATTCCGCGCGCATCAGCAGCATGCTGCATTTTCCTGGCAAGCGACTGGGCGGTATTGCCGAACAGACAACATATCAGTAACTTTTTCATCAGATTATCCTCATGGAAACTGTGGATACAGTATTCTTCGTGATAAAAAGAAAATGAGAGCTAACGCAACGTGTTGGTTGTTTTTTCATCGGCAATGCGGAGGGAACAACGTTCCCGCTGGGGAACGTTGTGAGAGGGGCGTTACTTCTGAATCAAATAGCGAATGGTCGGGCCGTCCTGCTGAATATCTAACACGGTATAGCCGTGATTTTTGGCATCCAGTGGAATGTTATTGATCGACTGAGGACAATCGCTCACCACCTCCAGAATTTCCCCTTTCTTCAGTTGCGGCAGGGCTTCGAGGGTGGCGACGGCCGGGTACGGACAAGGTTCGCCAACCATATCGAGGCGATAATCAGGGACAATTTGCGTCATGCCACATTCTCCTGTGTTTCAGTGTTACGCGCGGTGCGACGAAAGAATCGTTTCTCCTGGGCGATAACCAGTAAAAAGGCGATCAACAGCAGGGCGTAGGTGACCAGCAGCCCGCCCAACGGACCAAAGGTGTTCAGCAGATTGACCTTATCCCAGCTAGTGGCGAGTGCAGGCGAGAGATCGTCCCAGTAATAGGCCAGAATAGTCGAGCCGATGACGTTGCCGAGACCGACCCACCAGTAGTGTACCTGTCCTTCTACAGCACGGTACATCCAGCCGGTTTCGCATCCGCCCGCCAGCACAATACCGAAGCCAAACAGCAAACCGCCAATCACCGCGTTCGGGCCGGCCCACATGATTTTTGGCTCCACGCCCAGCTGCACATAGCTGAAAATACCGATGGCGCTGACCGCCATCCCGGCAATGATCGCTTTTGCCATCATGGTGCGGCCGGTGATCCACATATCGCGGAACGCCGAGGTAAAGCAGATTTGCGCGCGTTCGATCAGCAGCCCAAAGCCGACGCCAAACAGCATCGCCAGCCCCAGTTTTGGCTGATTAAATGCGGTACACAGTGCCCACGCAATCATCGCGAAAAAGACCAGCATCCCCAGACGGAAACGGCGCTTAGCCTGATCCGGTTTTTGCGTGAGCGGTGAGGCGGCGCTGACTTTGGTCATTTTGACCGGAATGCGGAAGATGGGCAGCAGCGTGAAACGCGCGCCAAAGTAAGAACCGATGGCGGTCGCCACGGCGAAAAACCAGGCATGCAGGGAAAACTGAGGAATACCCGTGAAGAAGGCCGCCAGGTTGCACCCCATCGCCAGACGCGCGCCAAACCCGGCGATAATTCCGCCCGCGATGGCCTGCGCAATACGAATACGGCTGCGGGGCATACGCAGTTTGATGTTATTGGCCCACAGCGCCGCCGCAAAACAGCCGCCGAACATACCGATAATCATCATCCCGTCGATGCGGGTGAGCGGAGTGCCCTCCAGATGAATCAGCTTAAAATAACCCCATTCTTCGGCATGCACGCCCGCCAGCTGCAAAAGCTGTCCGCCCCAGCGGGTAAATTCACCTGTGACCGCCCAGAAGGTGCCGGTAATGCCAAAATAGTAGGTAGAGAGAATACCCGCAGCGATGACTGCAGGAACAGGGGACCAGAACTTAATCAGATAAGCCTGTTTGAAGTGTTGCCATGACATGTGTAAACCTCTGAACTCAGAAGGATTTAAAACGGCAGAGTGCCGAAAAGAAGGGGGATCATACTCTTACGATCCAATTTGAAAAGTGTCGTCCACCCAAAAGCTCGACCCGATCAATTTTGTCCTCACCCTTAAGTCGTAGAGGCTCTGCCGTTTGCCATCAGTTCATCACAAACACCGTGCGTTTTTTGCTGTCATCCTGTGACCATGCCTGAGCGACATCTTCCAGCCGTGCCCTGGTGGTGGCAATCGTGAATCCACCGGGAACCGCCCCCTGAAACATCTCACCCGTGGCCTGAATGAGCTGTGCCAGCGACAGGCTACCAATCCCGCTGCCCATTAACTGAATCGGAGAGGCGCGCAGTACCGCGCTCGGCAGCGCAATTTCCGCGCCGGAAAGTGAGCCGACCTGAACAAAACGCACCGGCGTCAGCCCTGGCGTATGCTTTGCCAGAGCGTTGAGAATAGCGAGCGCGCTCTGCCCCCACAGATAGTCGATCACCACATCAATCTGCTGGGCCGCCTGTTCAGCAAACGCTTGTCCGATGCGCGCGTTATCGTCATTCAGCAGTATGCTCACATCCGCATTGAGGCGGGACAATGCCTGCGGATTGCGTCCCGTGACGATGATCTTCCCGGCGCCACGGTAGCGGGCAATTTGCACCGCAAGCTGCCCGGCACTGCCCGTAGCCCCGTTGATAAGTACGGTCTCGCCTGGCTGAAACTGCGCGCGCGTCACCAGTGCGGCCCACGCCGACATCCCCGGATTCGCCATCGCGGCGGCGGTGGCGTCGTCCAGCCTCTCAGGTAAGGGAATACAGAGATTCACATCGACTGGGGCAAACTCCGCCATGCTGCCCCATGGGGACGGCGGAAAGGCAAAATAGACGCGCTGACCTTCTTCGGTGACGCCCGTTCCGTCGATCCCGGCGATAAAGGGCAGTGTACCGTCAAAACTGTAGTGCTTACCGGAAGCCCGGCTTTTCACCACATGGCTGATTGCCGAGGCGGTAACGCGAACGAGCTGCTGGCCTGGCTCAGCGTTAGGTGTTGCGAAATCGGCGTAAACTGGCCCAGCGAGCGGATCATAAACAACGGCTGCTTTCATACACTTTCTCCTGTTGTGGGATATGTGTAAAATGCACATATCTTTTAGAGCACTATACTCGCCAGGAAAATATATGCAATATGCACATAAATACGATGTCACGGATTTTCACGGCGCGCTGCTGGATATCATGGGTGTAATGAATCAGCCGCAACGCGACAACACCCTGCTGTCAGAGGCGGGCGTCTCGCTGGATCAAATTTTGTTCCCGTTGCTCATCACCATCGACCGCTACGGCCCGCTGGGCGTGGTCGAACTTGCCGACAGGCTGGGGCGCGATTACACCACCGTCAGTCGCCAGGTTAAACGTCTGGAGGCACAAGCGCTGGTGCAGAAAAAGCCAGGCGCGACGGATAAACGGGTTTCCGAAGTCTCCACCTCGGCGCAAGGAAAGGCGTTAACGATGAAAATCGCGCAGGCGCGTATGACGCTGATGAACCAGATTTTCAGCGACTGGCAGGAAGACGAGGTGGGGAGTCTGTTTCGGCTGGTGCGTAAATACGCGGACAGTATTAAAGGGGAATAACCGTCTGGCGGGTTGCCAGACGGTCAGAAGACTCAGCCCTTGCGCGTCGCCGCTTTCATCGCGGTGACGAAGTCGCGCAGTTCAGTCAGCATCTGCTCAGGCTTATCGACGTTGCGCTCGATAATTTTCACAATCGCCGATCCGGAGATAGCGCCTGCGGCATTGGCATCAATCGCTGCGGTGACCTGCTCTGGCGATGAGATTCCGAAGCCCTGCAGAGGAGGGGCAGCGTGATACTCGGCCAGTTTTTCCACCAGATGATGCAGGGGAAGCGCCGCTTTGTTTTCCGCACCGGTAACGCCCGCGCGCGACAGCAGATAGGTATACCCGCGACCGTGAGAGGCAATCTGGCGCAGCAGTTCATCATCGGCGTTTGGCGGGCAGATGAAGATCGGCGCGACGTTGTGACGCATCGCCGCCTGACGGAACGGTGCAGACTCTTCTACCGGCACATCGGCGACCAGCACCGAATCAACGCCCACGCGTGCACATTCGGCGTAGAAATTATCGATACCTTTGCTGAAGACCAGGTTGGCATACATCAGCAGGCCAATCGGAATGGTCGGATGCTTCTGGCGGATAGCCGCCAGCATCTCAAAGCACTGGGTCGGGGTCACGCCCGCGGCAAAGGCGCGCAGGGTGGCGTTCTGAATGGTCGGGCCATCTGCCAGCGGATCGGAGAACGGGATCCCCAGCTCCAGCGCATCGGCACCCGCAGCAATTAAGGTGTCGATAATTTTCAGCGACTGCTCCGGGCCTGGATCGCCCAGCGTGACGAAGGGAACAAACGCGCCTTCCTTGTGGGCTTTCAGTTCAGCAAATGCGTTATCGTAGCGTTCCATCAGATTTCCCCTCGTGCTTTCAGAATATCGTGAACGGTGAAGATATCTTTATCACCGCGACCGGAAAGGTTAACCACCAGCAGCTGCTCTTTTTCCGGGTTTTCTTTAATCATCTTCAGCGCATGAGCCAGCGCGTGAGAAGACTCCAGCGCCGGGATAATCCCTTCGTTGCGGCACAGGGTTTTAAACGCTTCCAGCGCTTCGTCATCGGTAATCGAGACATAATCCGCGCGACCGATGCTGTTCAGATGCGCGTGCTGCGGCCCGACGGACGGGAAATCCAGCCCGGCGGAGATAGAGTAAGACTCCTCAATCTGGCCTTCGTCGGTTTGCATCATCGGCGACTTCATGCCGAAGTAAATACCCACGCGGCCATGTTTCAGCGGCGCACCGTGCTCGCCGGTTTCAATGCCGTGACCCGCAGGTTCGACACCGATCAGGCCCACACTTTCGTCATCGATAAAATCAGCAAACATGCCGATGGCGTTGGAACCACCGCCGACGCAGGCGATAACCGCATCCGGCAGACGCCCCTCTTTTTCGAGGATCTGCGCTTTGGTCTCTTCCCCGATCATGCGCTGGAATTCACGCACGATGGTCGGGAACGGGTGTGGGCCCGCAGCGGTACCAAGCATGTAGTGCGCGGTATCGTAGCTGCCAGACCAGTCGCGCAGCGCTTCGTTACAGGCATCTTTCAGCGTGGCAGAGCCGCTGTGTACCGGGATCACTTCGGCACCCATCAGACGCATACGGAACACATTCGGCGACTGACGTTCTACATCCTTCGCACCCATATAAATACGGCATTTCAGGCCGAGCAGGGCGCTGGCGAGCGCTGATGCCACGCCGTGCTGGCCTGCACCGGTCTCGGCGATGATTTCGGTTTTGCCCATCCGCTTGGCAAGCAGCGCCTGGCCCAGCACCTGGTTGGTTTTGTGCGCGCCGCCGTGGAGCAGATCTTCACGCTTGAGGTACAGGGTGGTTTTTGTGCCTTCGGTCAGGTTACGGCATTTGGTCAGCGCCGTCGGGCGACCCGCGTAGTTTTTCAGCAGGTCGGTAAATTCCGCCTGGAAGGCCGGATCTTTCTGCGCGCTGACAAACGCTTCTTCAAGCTGGCGCAGGGCAGGCATCAAAATCTGCGGCACGTACATGCCACCAAACTCACCAAAATAGGGATTTAATAAAGTTGTCATTTGCTCTTCCTTAATATGCACGCAGCGTCTTGAATACCGAGGCCAGCTTACTGGCATCTTTGATACCCGGCTGAGACTCCACGCCAGAATTGAAATCGAGACCCGCACAGCCAGCTTTCGCGGCTTCTACGCAGTTATCAGGGCTTAATCCACCCGCCAGCAGGACGTTGTCCAGCTTTTCACCGTTCAGCAGGGACCAGTCGAAGCGAACGCCGGTTCCGCCCTGGCCGTTGTCCAGCACATATTTATCGACATGCTGGAGATCGCGTGGAGGCAGCGTGTCGCTCACGCTTTGCGCTTTCCAGATTTGCACCTGCGGTGCCAGTGCCTGGCGAAGTTCATTGATGTACGCCTGATCTTCGTTGCCGTGCAGCTGCACGGCAGCCAGCGATAAGTTTTCAGCTTTGGCGGCGACGTCCGAAACTGGCGCATCGCGGAACACGCCAACATAGCTGAGCGGTGCAGCGGCAATCACGTCGCGGGCCTGATCTTCCGTTACCACTCGCGCAGACGAGTCGACAAAAATCAGCCCGCCGTAGACGGCACCCGCCTCGAGAGCGGCGGCGGCGTCCTGAGGGCGCGTCAGCCCGCAGACTTTGTTCTCACCCAACAGCACGCGGCGGACGGCGGCATTCAGATCGTCGTGAGACATCAGCGCCGAGCCAATCAAAAAGCCGTTTGCGAAATGGCTCAGCTCACGAACCTGGGCATAAGTGTTGATGCCCGATTCGCTGATAACGGTGACCCCAGCCCCGAGACGTGGCGCCAGCTGGCGCGTGCGGTTCAGGTCGATGGAGAGATCGCGCAGGTCGCGGTTATTGATGCCGACGACTTTGGCTTTCAGCGCAATGGCGCGTTCCAGCTCCTCTTCGTTGCTCACTTCTGTCAGCACACCCATATTCAGGCTGTGGGCGACGGCGGCCAGCTGGCGATACTGCTCGTCATCCAGAACGGAGAGCATCAGCAGGCAGGCATCGGCCTGATAAAAACGCGCGAGCCAGATTTGATACGCATCAATAATGAAGTCTTTGCACAGAATCGGCTGCGGGGCGATCTGGCTGACAATCGGCAGAAAATCAAAACTACCCTGGAAATATTTCTCATCCGTCAGCACCGAAATGGCTGACGCATGGTGTTTGTAGACCCCGGCAATACGCGCAGGATCGAAGTCGTCGCGGATCACGCCTTTCGATGGCGAGGCCTTTTTGCACTCCAGGATAAACGCGGTGCGCGCGCCCTGCAGGGCATCATAAAAACGGCGCTGGCTTGGAACCACGTCATTCTGGAAACTGGCCAGTGGCTGCTGCTCTTTGCGCGCTTCTACCCAGATGGCCTTATCGGCGACGATTTTCGCTAAAACGGTCTGCATCATTTACCCTCTTGCCGCAAGTGCGGTAACGCGGTCGTAAGCTGCGCCGGAGCGCAATACGGCCATGACTTTTTGTGCGTTAGCCTGTAAGTCTTCTTCGCCGTGCAAACGCATCAACATCGCAACGTTGGCGGCGACAGCGGCCTCATGGGCGGCTTCACCTTTACCTTGTAGCAAGCGTGTCAGAATGTCACGGTTTTCTTCCGGGGTGCCGCCTGCCAGCTGTTCCTGATGATAGGGCGTCAGGCCAAAGTCGGCAGCGTCCAGCTGATAGCTCTGAATTTCGCCGTCGCGCAGCTCGGCAACCAGCGTTGGCGCATGGAGCGACACTTCATCCATTCCGCCGCTGTGAACCACAGCCGCACGCTGATAGCCCAGCACGCGCAGGGTTTCCGCAATCGGCAGTACCAGTTCCGGGCTGTAGACGCCAATCAAAGCCAGCGGCGGATGCGCCGGGTTGATCAACGGCCCCAGCACGTTAAACAGGGTGCGGGTTTTCAGCTGCTGACGGACCGGCATCGCGTGGCGGAAACCGGTGTGATATTTCGGCGCGAACAGGAAGCAGACACCCAGATCGTCCAGCGCTTCACGGGAACGTTCAGCATTCATGTCGAGGTTAATCCCGAACGCGGCCAGCAGATCGGAAGAGCCTGAGCGGCTGGAGACGCTGCGGTTACCGTGTTTCGCCACTTTCATGCCGCAGGCCGCCGCCACAAAGGCGCTGGCGGTAGAGATATTAATGCTGTTGCTGCCGTCGCCGCCGGTGCCGACGATATCCGCGAACGCATAATCCGGACGCGGGAACGGGGCGGCATTTTCCAGCAGGGCGGTCGCCGCACCGGCAATTTCCTGTGGCTGCTCACCGCGCACTTTCATGCTGACCAGCGCGGCGGCCAGCTGTTCGGGCTTCAGCTCACCGCGAACCACCGCAGAGAAAAGCTGGTGGCTCTCCTGCTGGGTCATCGTCTGGGCCTGATAGAGTTTTTCCAGAATCGGCTGCAGCGTGTTGGTTTGCTCCAGCTTCTGCAGCGCCCAGTTGAGGGTCTGCTCCAGCAGGCGTGCGCCGTTAGAGGTCAGAATCGATTCCGGGTGGAACTGCAGGCCGCAGACGCGATCGGCGTCGTGACGCACGGCCATTACCATTCCTTCAAAAGAGGCGTTGATCGTCAGCCCAGCCGGAATATTGCTGCCGACCAGCGAGTGATAACGCGCGACCGGCAGCGGGTTTGGCAGCCCGGCAAACATCGCCTGGCCGTCATGTTCAATGCTGGAGGCTTTACCGTGCAAAATTTCACCCGCCTGGCCGACGTATCCGCCGTACGCTTCAACAATCGCCTGGTGCCCAAGGCAGATGCCGATAATCGGCAGTTTGCCGCGCATACGGGTCAGCAGCTCAGGCATACAGCCCGCTTCGCTCGGCGCACCCGGGCCTGGAGAGAGCATCAGCACCGGGTTTTGCATGGTTTCCAGGCGCTCAATCAGGGTTTGCGCCGGAACATGATTGCGGTAAATCACCACGTTGTGCCCGTTTGCACGCAGCTGGTCTGCCAGGTTGTAAGTAAAGGAGTCGATATTATCGAGCAGCAGAATGTCAGCCATCAGAAAATCTCCTGTGCGTGGTGTGCGGTGGCAATGGCGCGCAATACCGCGCGAGCTTTACTGCGAGTTTCGTCAGCTTCAGACTGCGGAACAGAATCGAGAACAATGCCTGCGCCTGCCTGGACGGTGGCAATGCCATCTTCCACGTAGGCGGAGCGGATGACGATACAGGTGTCCAGATCGCCGTGCGCGGTGAAGTACCCCACGGCACCACCGTAGCTGCCGCGACGACGGCCTTCGGCTCCGGCAATCAGCTGCATTGCACGGACTTTCGGCGCGCCGCTCAGGGTGCCCATATTCATGCAGGCACGATAGGCGTGCAGCGCGTCGAGGTCATGGCGCAGCTCGCCCACCACACGGGACACCAGGTGCATCACGAAGGAGTAACGGTCGACTTTAGTCAGATCCGCGACATACCGAGTGCCTGGCGTACAAATGCGCGCCAGATCGTTACGCGCCAGGTCGACCAGCATCAGGTGTTCGGATAACTCTTTATGATCCGTACGCATCTCAAGCTCAATGCGGCTGTCGAGATCGCGATCCAGGGAGCCATCCGCACGGCGACCGCGCGGACGTGTACCGGCAATCGGGTAAATTTCAATCTGGCGGCTTGGCGCGTCATATTTCAGCGAGCTTTCTGGCGACGCTCCGAACAGGGTGAAATCGTTATCCTGCATAAAGAACATGTACGGGCTTGGGTTGCTCTTCTTCAGCACGTCATACGCGGCCAGCGGAGACGGGCACGGCAGCGAGAAGCGGCGCGATGGCACCACCTGGAAAATCTCACCGGCGCGAATCGCTTTCTGCATCTGACGTACAACGGCACCGTACTGGTCATCTGTCTGATTCGTTTCACACTGCATATGATCGATACGCTGGACCGGCAGCGCCGTCGGCTCTTCGGTCATCTGCTGCTGAAGCTGTTCGATACGCTGCGCCAGACGCTGTTTTTCCGAAACCGAAGGGGTGAACAGGCTCGCCTGAATGCGGGTGTACTTTTTCTGATGGTCAATCACCATCAGCGTTTCCGCCAGATAGAAGCAGTAATCCGGGCAGCGGTTGCCTTGTTCGGTTTCAGGCAGGTCTTCGAAACCGGCCACCAGGTCATAGGCAAACAGCCCGCCGAAGAACATCGCTTCGCGCTCATTCTCAGGCACTTCGACCAGGTTTTGCAGCAGGCGGAAAGCGTCAAACACGGAGAGGGAGCAGAGACGCGCGTCTTCGTCCAGTAGCTGGCTGACCGGCGGGAAATGCAAAATGCGTGTTTCCGGGCGCTGTTCGTTTTCGATACCTGCAGGCAGCGCCGCATCAAGCAGCGGGAGCAGGGCGGCACCGTTCTCAGACAGTGCTTTAAGAGTGACAGTGTCACCTAATGCGGTAATGCGCAGTGCGCTATCGACCAGCAGCAGGCTTTTCAGATCGTCTTTGCTGTCGATGTCAGCAGACTCGAGCAGCAGGGTGGCCGGGCGTGCACCGCACACCTGGTGGAATAAGGCGGTAGGGTTGTGGCGATATACGGCTTCGCAGGTCAGCAACTCAAGGTGTGTTTTGGCGGTTTGCATATTGTTGTTCTCATTAATTCTGTTCATAAAAAAGCCCGCATCGTGGCGGGCCTGGTATCTGTTTGCAATTTGCAGACGAGTGACACTGCCCGAAGATCAGGAAGTGCGCCACCAGCCGTGCAGAGAGAAATGTGCTTTCATTTTCAGATACCTTCTTGAGTGAACTTGCGTACTAGTTAACTAGTTCGATGGCGTATTGTCAACCCCTGATTTCAGAATTTGCGCTTAAGCCGTTATCATAGCCCTCTGTTATACGACAAACCTGTGATGGAAACCGCTTTGAGCGAGACAAAATACGCCGTGATTTATGATTTACACAGCCACACCCAGGCCTCTGATGGCCTGCTGACGCCCGAAGCGCTGGTTCACCGCGCGGTAGAAATGCGTGTAGGTACGCTGGCAATAACCGATCACGACACCACGGATGCCATTCCGGCGGCACGCGCGGAGATTGCCCGCAGCGCGCTGCCTTTGACGCTGGTATCCGGCGTAGAAATTTCCACGGTCTGGGAAAATCACGAAATTCATATTGTCGGCCTGAATATTGATATCGAACACCCGGCCCTGTGTGCGTTCCTCGAAGAGCAGAAAGCGCGCCGCAATCAACGCGCGGAACTGATTGGCGAGCGGCTGGAGAAAGCGCAGATTCCCGGCGCGCTGGAAGGGGCACAACGCCTTGCCAACGGCGGGGCTGTGACGCGCGGCCACTTCGCCCGTTTTCTGGTCGAAGCGGGTAAAGCGAATAACTTTGCCGATGTCTTCAAAAAATATCTGGCACGCGGTAAAACCGGTTACGTTCCGCCACAGTGGTGTACAATAAAACAAGCTATTGATGTCATTCATCATTCTGGCGGTAAGGCGGTGCTGGCCCATCCAGGGCGGTATAACCTTTCGGCTAAGTGGCTGAAAAGACTGCTGGCGCACTTCGCCGAACAGGGTGGAGAAGCGATGGAAGTTTCCCAGTGCCAGCAGGCACCCAATGAGCGTAGTCAGCTGGCGACGTATGCGCGTCAGTATGGTCTGCTTGCGTCGCAAGGCTCGGATTTCCATCAGCCTTGTGCATGGATTGAGCTGGGGCGTAAGCTCTGGTTACCCGCAGGCGTGGAACCCGTCTGGGCACTTTGGGAGCAGCCGCAGCAACATATTGAAGAGAGGGAAGCATGAGTCAATTTTTCTATATTCACCCGGATAACCCGCAGGCGCGCCTGATCAATCAGGCGGTTGAGATCGTTCGCAAGGGCGGTGTGATTGTCTACCCGACCGATTCCGGCTATGCGCTGGGCTGCAAAATCGAAGACAAAGGGGCGATGGAGCGCATTTGCCGCATCCGTCATCTGCCGGACGGGCATAACTTTACCCTGATGTGCCGCGATCTTTCGGAAATTTCGACCTACGCCTACGTAGACAACGTCGCTTTCCGTTTAATCAAAAATAACACGCCGGGCAACTATACTTTCATTCTGAAAGGGACCAAGGAAGTGCCGCGCCGTCTGTTGCAGGAAAAACGCAAAACGATCGGGATGCGCGTGCCGTCGAACCCGATTGCGCAAATGCTGCTTGAGACCCTCGGCGAACCGATGCTGTCGACCTCTCTGATGCTGCCGGGCAGCGATTTCACCGAGTCCGACCCGGAGGAGATCAAAGACCGTCTGGAAAAACAGGTAGACCTGATTATTCACGGTGGCTACCTCGGCCAGCAGCCGACGACGGTGGTCGATTTGACGGAAGATGCACCAGAAGTGATTCGTGAAGGCGTGGGTGACGTAAAGCCTTTCTTGTAAAGGTATAAGCGGCTATACTACGCGGCCATCAAAACAGCGGTAGACCGCTATTTTGACCCTAATTCGACGCCTGTGAAGGCGACACCTGAAGGATGCTCAATGAGCGAAAAATTACAGAAAGTGCTGGCGCGTGCTGGCCACGGTTCACGCCGTGAAATCGAAACGATTATCGAAGCGGGTCGCGTCAGCGTTGACGGCAAAATTGCCAAGCTGGGTGACCGCGTTGAAGTCGTTCCGGGGATGAAGATCCGTCTCGACGGTCATGTGATCTCCGTGAAAGAGTCTGCTGAACAGATTTGCCGCGTGCTGGCTTACTACAAGCCAGAAGGCGAGCTGTGTACACGTAACGACCCGGAAGGCCGCCCAACCGTTTTTGACCGTCTGCCAAAACTGCGCGGCGCGCGCTGGATTGCGGTAGGCCGTCTGGATGTGAACACCTGCGGTCTGCTGCTGTTCACCACCGACGGTGAACTGGCGAACCGCCTGATGCACCCAAGCCGTGAAGTGGAACGTGAATACGCTGTACGTGTATTCGGCCAGGTTGATGAAAATAAACTGCGTGACCTGTCGCGCGGCGTTCAGCTTGAAGATGGTCCTGCGGCGTTCAAAACCATTAAATTCACCGGTGGTGAAGGGATCAACCAGTGGTATAACGTCACGCTGACGGAAGGTCGTAACCGTGAGGTTCGTCGTCTGTGGGAAGCGGTTGGCGTGCAGGTGAGTCGTCTGATTCGCGTGCGCTACGGTGACATTCTGCTGCCGAAGGGGATTCCGCGCGGTGGTTACACCGAGCTGGATTTGACCCAGACTAACTACCTGCGTGAACTGGTGGAACTGCAGCCAGAAACCACGACCAAAGTGGCGGTTGAAAAAGACCGTCGTCGCGTGAAAGCGAACCAGATTCGTCGCGCGGTGAAACGCCACAGCCAGGTGAGCACCTCTCGCCGCTCTGGCAGCCGTAACAATAACGGCTAAAAATAAACCCGGCGGCTGCCGGGTTTTTCTTTTCTAGTAGTCGATACCGATTTGCGCTTTTATTCCGGCGTCAAACGCATGTTTGACCGGGCGCAGTTCACTGACCGTATCGGCCAGCTCCAGAATATCCCGATGGCAGCCGCGTCCGGTCACAATGACCGTCTGATGGACAGGGCGATTTTTCAACGCGTCCAGCACCTCTTCCAGCGGCAGATAGTCATACGCCACCATGTAGGTAATCTCATCGAGCAGGACCATATTCAGCGTCGGATCGGCCAGCATCCGTTTTGCGTGTTCCCACACGGCGAGGCAGGCGGCGGTATCGCTTTCACGGTTTTGCGTGTCCCAGGTAAAACCGGTCGCCATTACCTGAAATTCCACGCCGTGCGGCTCCAACAGATTACGCTCACCGTTTGGCCATTCGCCTTTGATAAACTGAATCACACCCACTTTCTGACCGTGGCCGACAGCGCGGGTGGCGGTGCCAAAGGCTGCCGTGGTTTTGCCTTTTCCGTTGCCGGTGAAGACGATAACAATGCCGCGTTCTTCCTGCGCGGCGGCGACTCGGGCATCGACCTGTTCTTTCAAACGCTGCTGGCGCTGCTGATGGCGTTCTTCACTCATTGCGAAATCCCTGGCTTACGGCCCGGCTGGGCATCAAACGTCATACCGGTTTTACGGCGGCTGTCGTCGCCCATCAGCCACAGATAGAGTGGCATAATCTCGGCGGGGGTTTTGAGCTTTTGCGGATCTTCCGTCGGGAACGCGCTGGCGCGCATGCCTGTGCGCGTGCCGCCTGGATTAATGCAGTTGACGCGCAGATGGCGGGTCTGATACTCCTCGGCCAGCACCTGCATCATCCCTTCGGTGGCAAACTTCGACGCGGCGTAAGCGCCCCAGTTGGCTCGTCCCTGACGCCCGACGCTCGACGAGGTAAAGACCAGCGATCCGGATTCAGATTTGAGTAATAAAGGAAGCAGCGCCTGGGTGAGGAAAAAGGTGCCGTTAACGTTAACCTGCATCACCTGCTGCCAGATCTGCGGGTCCTGCTCATCCATCGGACGCACTTCTCCGAGCAGACCGGCATTGTGCAGCACACCGTCCAGGCGCGGGTAGTGCGCGGCGATACGCTGTGCAAGCTCCGTGCAGGAGTCCGGCGTACAGGTCAGTAAATCGAGGATATACCAGCGCGGCGTCTCTCCGCTGGCGTCACTAATCTCTTGCGCCACGCGGCGCAGCTTTTCTTCATTCCGACCGAGTAGTACTACCTGTGCGCCGTGGCGAGAGTAGGTGAGTGCCGCTTCACGGCCAATGCCGTCGCTGGCACCGGTCACCAGGATGATGCGGTGCAGTAGATCTTTTTGTGGTTGATAGTGCACGAATACTCCTGTGGCGCATGACGGGCCTGCGGCGCCTGCTTTTCTTTCACTTTTTGGCTTTATGCCCGAAACGGCGGGTGATTTCAATCAGTCTACAGGAGAGAAGGCTTCTGAATTAACAATTTGCAACGATTTCAGCCACAAGAAGACATTCTGGAAAGCGCCTCGCAGCGGTATTGTCGTATGCGAGACGCCTGGCAAAGGCTGTTGTACACTGGTCGTGAAAGATTCGTGGTTAAATCAAGGTGGAACACGTGGAATTACTTTCTGAGTACGGTCTGTTTTTGGCCAAAATCGCGACAGTGGTTATCGCTATAGCGGTGATTGCAGTGCTGATCGTGAACCTGACGCAGCGTAAGCGTCAGCGTGGTGAACTGCGCATTACCCGCTTAAGCGAGCAGTATAAGGAGATGCAGGAAGACATGTCGGTGGCGCTGCTGGATGGACATCAGCAGAAACAGTGGCATAAGGCGCACAAGAAAAAGCTAAAGCTTGAAGCCAAAGCGGCAAAAGCGAAGGCGAAACAGGATCATCAGGAAACGACGAAACCACGGGTCTATGTGCTGGATTTTAAAGGCAGTATGGATGCCCATGAAGTTACTTCACTTCGCGAAGAGGTCACGGCGGTACTGGCGGTCGTAAAACCTCAGGACCAGGTCGTTCTGCGCCTCGAAAGCCCGGGTGGAGTGGTGCATGGCTACGGTCTGGCCGCCTCTCAGCTGCAGCGCCTGCGTGAAAAACAGATTCCGCTGACGGTTGCGGTGGATAAAGTCGCGGCCAGCGGTGGCTATATGATGGCCTGTGTTGCCGATAAAATCGTAGCCGCGCCCTTCGCCATTCTCGGCTCGATCGGGGTGGTGGCGCAGATCCCTAACTTTAATCGTTTTCTAAAAAATAAAGAGATCGACATCGAGCTGCACACCGCCGGGCAGTATAAGCGCACCCTGACCCTGCTGGGCGAGAACACGGAAGAGGGCCGACAGAAATTCCGTGAAGATCTCAACGAAACGCATCATCTGTTTAAGGACTTCGTTAAACGGATGCGTCCGTCGCTGGACATCGAGCATGTAGCGACCGGTGAACACTGGTATGGCCTTCAGGCACAGGAAAAAGGGCTGGTAGATGAAGTGGGTACCAGCGATGACCTGCTGTTGAGCCTTATGGAGGGCCGTGAGCTGGTGGGCGTACGCTATACTCAACGTAAGAGAATGCTTGACCGCTTCACAAACAGTGCCGCCGAGAGCGCGGACCGCTTGCTGTTGCGTTGGCTACAACGCGGACAAAAACCGCTGCTGTAAACAAAAACGCGAGGCATTTGCCTCGCGTTTCGCGTTAATCGACCAGGTGATATTTCTCTGAGAGCGCATGGGCCAGGTATTTAAACATGTTAAATACCGCCGTGCTCTTAGGGGTGGGTAACCCTTGCTCATCGAGATAGTATTCGCCACTGAACACCAGCACGCCGTTACGTTGCTCAACGCCGGTGGCTTCGATACCGGCCAGGGTATCTTCGTGTTCACGAATCAGTTTGTTGGCTTCGACAAGCAAAGTCTCACGATCGATAGGTTGGGTATTTTGCTGCATATTCCACTCCTTAAACAGTGGCAATAGTCTACGCCGGACGCGCACCCTGGGCAAATTTTCCCTGTTTTTCGCGGGGCTACGTGCCTGGTGCAAAGCTGGCACGATTTGCTTTTGCATGCTAATAAAGTTGCGTAACAGATTTTATCAGGTAGAGTGTGCGCTTTCGTCATTCTGGCAACAGAATTGCTTGACATTCGACCGAAAGCTCGTCGCATAGTCATTTTGATAAGAGTGAAATGCCCGATAACTCAATCACCTGGACAGGTTCTGCTGTTGTCCGGTAGGAAGAAAGGGGTTGATATCCCCTGGCGTCGTCGCAATATCAACAACGCGTCGCCAGCGGAAGGGAAATCAACATGCGGCGTATTCCTGGAAGAATTAAATTAGGTAAAGGTGAATATGGGTAAAGCTCTCGTCATCGTTGAGTCCCCGGCAAAAGCCAAAACGATCAATAAGTATCTGGGTAATGACTATGTGGTTAAATCCAGTGTTGGTCACATCCGCGATTTGCCGACCAGTGGCTCAGCCAGTAAAAAGAGCGCAGACTCTACCTCCACCAAAGGGGCTAAGAAGCCTAAAAAGGATGAACGTAGCGCGCTCGTCAACCGTATGGGTGTCGATCCCTGGCACGAGTGGGAAGCACAGTACGAAGTGTTGCCCGGCAAAGAGAAAGTCGTTAATGAGCTGAAGCAGCTCGCCGAAAAAGCTGACCACATCTATCTCGCAACCGACCTTGACCGCGAAGGGGAAGCCATTGCATGGCACCTGCGGGAAATCATTGGTGGTGATGAATCACGATACAGCCGTGTCGTGTTTAACGAGATTACAAAGAATGCGATTCGTCAGGCGTTTGAAAAGCCGGGCGAACTGAATATCGATCGTGTAAACGCTCAACAGGCGCGTCGTTTTATGGACCGCGTGGTGGGCTACATGGTTTCGCCACTGCTGTGGAAGAAAATCGCGCGTGGCCTTTCCGCTGGACGTGTTCAGTCCGTAGCGGTGCGTCTGGTCGTCGAGCGTGAGCGCGAAATCAAAGCGTTTGTGCCGGAAGAGTTCTGGGAAATCGACGCGAATGTCGCAACGCCAGGCGGTGATGCACTGCCGCTGCAGGTGACCCACGAAAAAGACAAACCTTTCCGTCCGGTTAATCGCGATCAAACCATGGCGGCGGTTGCGCTGCTGGAAAAAGCCCGTTATCAGGTGCTGGATCGTGAAGACAAACCGACGAGCAGTAAACCGGGCGCGCCTTTCATTACCTCCACGCTTCAGCAGGCGGCCAGTACGCGTCTGGGCTTTGGCGTGAAGAAAACCATGATGATGGCGCAGCGCTTGTATGAAGCGGGTTACATCACTTATATGCGTACCGACTCAACGAACCTGAGCCAGGACGCCGTAAGCATGGTGCGCGACTACATTAGCGATAATTTCGGCAAGAAATACCTGCCGGAAAGCGCTATCCAGTATGCGAGTAAAGAAAACTCGCAGGAAGCGCACGAAGCGATCCGTCCGTCCGATGTGGCTGTCGAATCCGAAGCCCTGAAAGACATGGAAACCGATGCCCAGAAGCTGTATCAGCTGATCTGGCGTCAGTTCGTGGCCTGCCAGATGAACCCGGCGAAATACGACTCTACAACACTGACCGTAGGCGCAGGCGATTTCCGTCTGAAAGCGCGCGGCCGTATCCTGCGCTTTGACGGCTGGACGAAAGTCATGCCAGCACTGCGTAAAGGTGATGAAGATCGTACGCTGCCAGCCGTGAACAAGGGCGATGAGCTTTCGCTGACGGAATTGATCCCGGCCCAGCACTTCACCAAGCCGCCTGCGCGTTTCAGCGAAGCGTCACTGGTGAAAGAGCTGGAAAAACGTGGCATCGGCCGCCCGTCCACCTATGCGTCGATCATTTCGACCATTCAGGATCGTGGCTACGTTCGCGCTGAGAACCGTCGTTTCTACGCTGAAAAAATGGGTGAGATCGTGACAGATCGTCTGGAAGATAACTTCCGCGAGCTGATGAACTACGATTTCACCGCGCAGATGGAAGACCGCCTCGACCAGGTGGCTAACCATCAGGCTGAATGGAAGAAGGTGCTCGACAGCTTCTTCGGCGATTTCACCCAACAACTGGAGAAAGCTGAAAAAGCGCCAGAAGAGGGCGGAATGCAGCCGAACCAGATGGTCCTGACCAGCATCGAATGCCCGACCTGTAGCCGCCAAATGGGTATCCGTACTGCGACTACCGGCGTGTTCCTCGGCTGTTCTGGCTATGCCTTAACGCCGAAAGAGCGCTGCAAAACCACCATCAACCTGGTGCCAGAGAACGAAGTTCTCAACGTGCTGGAAGGTGACGATGCAGAAACCAACGCGCTGCGTGCGAAACGCCGTTGCCAGAAATGCGGCACGGCGATGGACAGCTACCTGATCGATCCGAAGCGTAAATTGCATGTCTGCGGTAACAACCCGACCTGCGACGGTTACGAAATCGAAGAGGGCGAGTTCCGTATCAAAGGCTATGACGGCCCGATTGTGGAGTGCGAGAAGTGTGGTTCTGAAATGCACCTGAAAATGGGGCGTTTCGGTAAGTACATGGCGTGTACCAACGACGAATGTAAGAACACGCGTAAGATCCTGCGTAACGGCGAAGTGGCTCCTCCGAAGGAAGATCCGGTTCCGTTGCCAGAACTGCCGTGTGAAAAGTCTGACGCGTACTTCGTGCTGCGTGACGGTGCTGCGGGCGTGTTCCTCGCCGCCAACACCTTCCCGAAATCGCGTGAAACCCGTGCGCCGCTGGTGGAAGAGCTGTACCGCTTCCGCGACCGTCTGCCAGAGAAACTGCGTTATCTGGCCGATGCGCCGCAGCAGGATCCGGTAGGCAATAAGACCGTTGTCCGCTTTAGCCGTAAAACGAAGCAGCAGTACGTCGCTGCCGAAAAAGAGGGTAAAGCGACCGGCTGGTCTGCATTCTTCGTGGATGGTAAATGGGTTGAAGGCAAGAAATAATCTTTTCTTCCTGTGACTTACCTGAAAGGGCCGGATTTCCGGCCCTTTTTTTTATTGGTCGTTATTATTTTTTGTTCCGTACTATACACTCGGGCTATAAATGATATAGTGGTTATAGTTAACCCCTTTCTTATTATTAAATCGTCTTAAGCGATTATCCCTGTGCGCTAAATCGGATGGTCAGGCATGAAACTACAACAGCTTCGTTATATCGTTGAGGTGGTCAACCACAACCTTAACGTCTCTTCGACCGCAGAAGGTCTCTATACGTCTCAGCCCGGCATCAGTAAGCAGGTGCGTATGCTGGAAGATGAACTGGGTATTCAGATTTTTGCCCGCAGCGGTAAGCATCTGACGCAGGTCACTCCGGCCGGTCAGGAGATTATTCGTATCGCCCGCGAAGTGTTGTCGAAGGTTGATGCAATTAAATCCGTTGCCGGGGAACACACCTGGCCCGATAAAGGCTCGCTTTATATCGCCACCACCCATACGCAGGCACGTTACGCGCTGCCAGGGGTCATTAAGGGCTTTATCGAGCGTTACCCGCGCGTCTCGCTGCATATGCATCAGGGTTCGCCTACGCAAATCGCGGAAGCGGTCTCAAAAGGTAATGCCGACTTTGCGATTGCAACCGAAGCGCTGCACCTCTATGACGATCTGGTGATGTTGCCGTGCTACCACTGGAATCGTTCGATTGTGGTCACGCCGGAGCATCCGCTGGCAGGGAAGGGATCGGTCACTATTGAAGAGCTGGCACAGTACCCGCTGGTGACTTACACCTTTGGCTTTACCGGACGTTCTGAGCTCGACACCGCGTTTAATCGTGCAGGGCTGACGCCGCGCATCGTCTTCACCGCCACCGACGCCGACGTTATCAAGACTTATGTGCGTCTGGGATTAGGCGTGGGAGTGATTGCGAGTATGGCCGTAGACCCGGTCTCTGACCCGGATCTGGTGCGCCTTGACGCCCATGATGTCTTTAGCCACAGCACCACCAAAATCGGTTTCCGTCGCAGCACTTTCCTGCGCAGCTATATGTATGATTTCATTCAACGCTTCGCGCCACACTTAACCCGTGATGTGGTGGATACCGCGGTAGCGTTACGCTCGAATGAAGATATTGAAGCGATGTTCCAGGACATTAAGCTTCCGGAAAAATAATCACACCCGGTATCTTTCCTTCCGGAAAGATACCGAAATAATGTCTTAAAGCTAAATTAGAATTATCATCATCCCCATTCTCTGCCGCATATAACCGCATAAACGTTATAAGTTTAGGGTTAAACTGTCGCAAATTTGCGACAAAAGTAGAAAGTAAATTCCCGCTACGCAAATTCCTCGTTTCAATTATTTATTTCTGGTCAAAAGATTAATTAATTCCCTGGAAACGATCGTAAATTCACTGGCTTTTCGACTAAAGTTTCTTTAGGATTTATCTCAACTCATGATTACTTGTACCGATTGTTTGGTATCGAAATGATAAGCGAAGTCGATTGTATGAGGTTAGCAATGCCGTCAGGAAGTGAAGATCCGCAAAGGGACCCAGCGCTTAAGCGTAAAGCCTGGCTGGCGGTATTTCTTGGCTCCGCCCTGTTCTGGGTGGTGGTAGCGTTACTGGTCTGGAAATATTGGGGATAGCGATGGCAGTTCACATGCGTACTGAACCGGTTAAAAAGATGTGTCAGCCTGGTGACAACGGCCATAAAGCACGTAAAGAGCCTGTAACGACCGTTCCGGCATCCTGGAAGCTTTCCGCACAGCAGCAAGCCTTTATTGATACGTTCGCAGAAGACGAACCCAAAAAACAATAATTGATAATACGGTTAGCCTGCGAATATCAGGTGAGAACCGTGTACTCTTGTACTCTTTAATAAATACACATCAGCAATAAAGAACGGGGAGCACCCCAAGTTACCACAGAAATATAAAGCCTGGTGTCAGATGATGAATACCCTACAAAACATGAAATACTGGTCCTGGATGGGGGCTTTTACCGTATCCGTCCTGTTCTGGGCGCAGCTAATCTGGCTGGCCTTAAACTAAATAGCAAAACCTCGCTCCGGCGAGGTTTTTTGTTTTCGTGCCCCTTCATCGATAATCCCGATTTATCAATTCGGGTTGTTATCAAAACGTTACGACATCTTTGTGTTATCTTTAATTACAGCCCCGATGATTGTCGGGGTATCCCTGTCATTAAGGAGGAGCTTATGTCGTTAACCCTACGCGAAGCCAGTAAGGACACGTTGCAAGCCGAGAATAAGACCTATCACTACTACAGCTTGCCGCTGGCCGCCAGGACACTTGGGGACATCGCGCGCTTACCCAAGTCACTGAAAGTTTTACTGGAAAATCTCTTACGCTGGCAGGATGACGAGTCTGTCACTGCCGATGATATCCACGCGCTGGCGGGGTGGCTGAAAAACGCCCACGCCGACCGTGAAATCGCCTATCGTCCGGCGAGGGTATTGATGCAGGACTTCACCGGCGTACCGGCGGTAGTGGATCTGGCGGCGATGCGCGAAGCCGTTAAACGTCTCGGCGGCGATACCGCCAAAGTGAACCCGCTTTCTCCCGTCGATCTGGTGATTGACCACTCTGTCACCGTTGACCATTTTGGCGATGACGACGCCTTCGAAGAGAACGTGCGTCTGGAGATGGAGCGCAACCATGAACGCTATGTATTTTTGAAATGGGGCCAGCAGGCCTTTAGCCGCTTCAGCGTCGTACCGCCCGGCACCGGGATTTGCCATCAGGTGAACCTGGAGTATCTGGGCAAAGCGGTGTGGAGCGAGCTTCAGGACAAAGAGTGGATCGCTTATCCCGACACGCTGGTCGGGACCGACTCGCACACCACGATGATCAACGGACTTGGGGTTCTGGGGTGGGGCGTCGGCGGCATTGAAGCCGAAGCCGCAATGCTTGGACAGCCCGTCTCGATGCTGATCCCGGATGTGGTGGGCTTTAAGCTGCTGGGCAAGTTGCGCGAGGGTATTACCGCCACAGACCTGGTGCTGACCGTCACCCAGATGCTGCGCAAACATGGCGTGGTCGGCAAGTTTGTTGAATTCTACGGCGACGGTTTGGACTCTCTACCGCTGGCCGATCGTGCGACCATCGCCAACATGGCACCTGAATACGGCGCGACGTGTGGCTTCTTCCCAATCGATGGCGTGACGCTGGAATATATGCGCCTGAGCGGGCGTAGCGACGAGCAAGTGGCGCTGGTCGAGGCCTATGCCAAAGCACAGGGGATGTGGCGCAATACGGGCGATGAGCCGGTGTTCACCAGCACGCTTGAGCTGGACATGAATGAAGTCGAGGCGAGCCTTGCTGGGCCAAAACGCCCGCAGGATCGCGTCGCGCTGCAAAACGTACCGAAAGCCTTTGCCGCCAGTAACGAGCTGGAACTGAATAACGCGCAAAAAGACCGCCACCCGGTCGATTATGTTATGAACGGGCATCAGTATCAGCTGCCTGACGGTGCCGTGGTGATTGCGGCCATTACCTCCTGTACCAACACCTCCAACCCGAGCGTGCTGATGGCGGCGGGTCTGCTGGCGAAAAAAGCGGTAACGATCGGGTTGAAACGTCAGCCGTGGGTCAAAGCGTCGTTAGCGCCGGGGTCGAAAGTTGTTTCGGACTATCTGGCGAAAGCCAAACTGACGCCTTATCTCGACGAGCTGGGCTTTAACCTTGTGGGATATGGATGCACGACCTGCATCGGTAACTCAGGACCGCTGCCGGACCCCATCGAGCAGGCGATCAAGCAGGGCGATCTCACGGTGGGTGCCGTGCTTTCGGGTAACCGTAACTTTGAAGGCCGTATTCATCCACTGGTGAAAACCAACTGGCTGGCCTCTCCGCCGCTGGTGGTCGCCTACGCCCTGGCGGGCAACATGAACATTAATCTGGCAAGCGATCCTCTCGGCCACGATCGGAAAGGCGATCCGGTATATCTGAAAGATATCTGGCCGTCGGGGCAAGAAATTGCCCGCGCCGTGGAGCAGGTTTCCACCGAGATGTTCCGCAAGGAGTATGCCGAGGTGTTTGAAGGTACGCCGGAGTGGAAAACCATCAAAGTGGAACGGTCTGACACCTACGGCTGGCAGAGTGACTCCACCTATATCCGACTGTCGCCATTCTTCGATGACATGGAAGCCCAGCCGAAACCGCTGGTCGACATCCAGGGCGCGCGCATTCTGGCGATGCTGGGGGACTCCGTCACCACCGACCACATCTCTCCGGCGGGCAGTATTAAACCCGACAGCCCGGCAGGGCGTTACCTGCAGGGGCGTGGCGTTGAGCGTCGCGACTTCAATTCCTACGGCTCACGTCGCGGCAACCACGAAGTGATGATGCGCGGTACGTTCGCCAACATTCGTATCCGCAACGAAATGGTGCCAGGTGTTGAGGGCGGAATGACGCGCCATCTTCCTGGTAGCGAAGTTGTGTCAATCTACGATGCAGCGATGAAATACCAGCAGGAAGGCACGCCGCTGGCGGTCATTGCCGGTAAAGAGTATGGCTCTGGCTCAAGCCGTGACTGGGCAGCGAAAGGGCCGCGTCTGCTGGGCGTGCGGGTGGTGATTTCGGAATCGTTCGAACGTATTCACCGCTCGAATCTGATTGGGATGGGGATCCTGCCGCTGGAGTTCCCGCAGGGCGTGACGCGTAAAACGCTGGGATTAACGGGGGAAGAGCGGATTGATGTTCGCGATCTGCAGAACCTGAAACCGGGGGCGACCGTTCCGGTACAGCTCACACGCGCGGACGGTAAAACCGAAGTGCTCGATTGCCGCTGTCGTATCGACACGGCGACGGAACTGACCTACTACCAGAATGACGGCATCCTGCACTATGTGATTCGTAATATGCTGAACTAACGGCACTGGCCCGGCGTAAGCCGGGCCAGATTTTTACTCGCTGAGAAGATGACCCATCTTCGCGGCTTTGGTATCGAGGTAATGCGCATTTTTCGGGTTACGGCCCACAATCAGCGGCACTCGTTCCACGATATTGATCCCGGCTTCGGTGAGGATCTCCACTTTGCGCGGGTTGTTCGTCAGCAGACGCACTTCGTCCACGCCCAGCAGTTTGAACATATCCGCACACAGGGTGAAATCGCGTTCATCAGCGGCAAAGCCGAGCTGATGGTTGGCTTCGACGGTATCGTAGCCCTGATCCTGTAGCGCATAGGCGCGGATTTTATTCAGCAGACCAATGTTACGGCCTTCCTGGCGATGGTAAAGCAGCACGCCACGGCCTTCTTCGGCGATATGAGAAAGCGCCGCTTCGAGCTGGAAACCGCAATCACAGCGTAGGCTGAACAAGGCATCACCCGTCAGACACTCGGAATGGACACGAGCCAATACCGGTGTTTGCCCTGAAATGTCGCCAAACACCAGTGCGACGTGGTCCTGTCCGGTTGCCAGTTCTTCAAAACCCACCATCAGGAAATCGCCCCATGGGGTTGGCAGATTGGCTTCTGCCACGCGTTTAAGCTGCATGTGATTCTCCAGAGTATGCTGACACGTTTCGTGTCAGTCGCCCTTCGGCTTTAGTATCTCGCTATTTTGCCACAAGCCGACGGCGTTCACCTAGCTGAGGGCATACTATACGGACGTTAAACGCACAATCCGACATTTTCACGAATTGCGATAAATTCAGTTATGATTGTTGAGCTTAGCGAAAAAGGAGAGAACATGCTTTCAATTGCCCGCCGCACGGCTGCCGGTGCCGCCATTTTACTCATTATGCCCGTCGCGGTATGGATTTCGGGCTGGGCCTGGCAACCGGGACATAACAGCGCGTGGCTGAAAGCGCTGTACTGGCTGACGGAAACCGTTACCCAGCCGTGGGGGATCATTACCCACGGGATCCTCTGTGCGTGGTTTTTATGGTGCCTGCGTTTTCGCCTGCGTCCGGCGATCATGCTGTTTGTCATTCTGGGTGGGGCAATCGTCGTTGGCCAGGGAATAAAGTCCTGGGTTAAAGATCACGTCCAGGAGCCGCGCCCCTTTGTGGTCTGGCTTGAAAAAACGCATCATATTCCGGTAGATACCTTCTACAATTTAAAGCGTAAAGAGCGCGGGCATCTGGTGAAAGATCAGCTGGCTGAAGCGCAGGAAATTCCGAAATTTTTACGCAAACACTGGCAAAAAGAGACCGGTTTCGCGTTCCCATCCGGGCATACCATGTTTGCGGCGAGTTGGGCGCTGTTAGCCGTGGGTTTACTCTGGCCGCGTCGTCGTACCGTGACCATTGCGATTTTACTGGTCTGGGCGACGGGCGTAATGGGCAGCCGTCTGCTGCTGGGGATGCACTGGCCGCGGGATCTGGTGGTGGCAACGCTTATCTCATGGCTGCTGGTGACGTTCGCGACCTGGCTTGCGCAACGGCTCTGTGGACCACTGACGCCACCGCCGGAAGAGAACAAAGAGATCGCACAAAGAGAGCAGGAAGAGGGTTGATGGTTGAAATTCGCCGTTTAGCCCACAAATCATCATGGACCCTATCACTTTTTCCGTTTCGCGCTTGCGGCTAAAATGGTAGTTTATAAGGCTGATTGCGGCGAGTTGAACAGACTTTATTCGCTTAAACCACATAACGGGACGTCATGTGAAATATCTACTCATATTCTTACTGGTGTTAGCGATTTTTGTTATTTCGGTCACGCTGGGTGCGCAAAACGATCAACTGGTGACATTCAACTACCTGCTGGCGCAGGGCGAGTATCGCGTATCGAGCTTGCTTGCTGTTTTATTCGCCGCGGGTTTTATCATCGGCTGGCTGGTTTGTGGCCTGTTCTGGCTGAAAGTTCGTGTTTCTCTGGCGCGCGCCGAACGTAAAATCAAACGTCTTGAAAATCAAATTGCGCCTGTGAGCGACGTGCCGGTAAATACTGGTGTGCCGGTCGTGAAGGAATAAACGAATATGCTGGAGTTGTTGTTTCTGCTTTTGCCTGTAGCCGCAGCCTATGGCTGGTATATGGGCCGCAGAAGTGCGCAACAAAATAAGCAGGACGAGGCAAACCGGCTTTCCCGTGACTATGTGGCGGGGGTTAACTTCCTTCTGAGCAACCAACAGGATAAAGCGGTAGACCTGTTCCTCGACATGTTAAAAGAGGACACCGGTACCGTTGAGGCGCATCTCACCCTCGGAAACCTGTTCCGCTCGCGTGGCGAGGTCGATCGCGCCATTCGCATCCACCAGACATTGATGGAAAGCGCCTCTCTCACCTACGATCAACGTCTGCTCGCAGTCCAACAACTGGGCCGTGATTACATGGCCGCCGGCCTTTACGATCGCGCTGAAGACATGTTCAGTCAGCTGGTCGATGAAACCGATTTTCGCATCAGCGCTTTACAGCAACTCCTGCAAATTTATCAGGCAACCAGCGACTGGCAAAAAGCCATCGATACCGCAGAACGCCTGGTGAAGCTCGGGAAAGACAACCAGCGCGTTGAAATCGCCCATTTCTACTGTGAGTTGGCCTTACAGCAGATGGGTAGCGATGATATGGACAAAGCCATGTCGCTGCTGAAAAAGGGCGCGTCTGCCGATCGTAACAGCGCACGTATCTCCATTATGATGGGGCGCGTGTTCATGGCGAAAGGCGAGTTTGGCAAAGCCGTCGAATGCCTTTTGCGGGTGATCGATCAGGATAAAGAGCTGGTCAGTGAAACTCTGGAAATGCTGCAAACCTGTTATCAGCAGCTTGGGCGTCCGGATGAGTGGGTGAGCTTCTTACGTCGCTGCGTTGAAGAGAACACTGGTGCGACGGCGGAACTGATGCTGGCGGATGTCGTGGAGCAGCACGAAGGCAACGATACCGCCCAGGTCTATATCACCCGTCAGCTGCAGCGTCACCCGACCATGCGCGTCTTCCACAAGCTGATGGACTACCATCTGAACGATGCGGAAGAAGGGCGCGCGAAAGAGAGCCTGATGGTGCTGCGTGACATGGTTGGCGAACAGGTGCGCAGCAAGCCGCGCTATCGCTGCTCAAAATGCGGATTCACCGCCTATACGCTCTACTGGCATTGTCCTTCTTGCCGCGCCTGGTCAACCATTAAGCCGATACGCGGTCTGGACGGGCAGTAATTTTTTAAAACACTGCATATTAGTTACAACATACTCTTTAGGTTTTATGATCTGTTAAACTCCGTGCAATCTGCCGTCAGGCAGGATGGTAAATCGATTCTGTCAATTTCTGGCGCCGACAGGTAGAATGCTCGCCGTTTATCTATCCCGCGCCGCTGCGGCGCCCATAGACGAAAAGGGCTGGTCATGACGTCTGTTGCATCCTCTTTTTCCCGCGTAGTTACCGAATCTCCTGTTGTTGTTGCACTCGACTATAACAATCGTGACAGCGCACTCGCGTTTGTCGATCGCATCGACCCACGCGACTGCCGTCTGAAAGTCGGCAAAGAGATGTTCACCCTGTTTGGACCGCAAATCGTGCGCGACCTGCAACAGCGTGGCTTCGAGGTCTTTCTCGACCTGAAATTCCATGACATCCCAAACACCACTGCCCACGCGGTAGCAGCTGCGGCTGAACTGGGCGTCTGGATGGTGAACGTTCATGCATCAGGTGGGGCGCGAATGATGACCGCCGCTCGCGAAGCGCTGGTGCCGTTTGGCAAAGACGCACCGCTGCTGATTGCCGTTACCGTACTTACCAGTATGGAAGCGAGTGATTTACGTGATCTGGGCGTGACGTTGTCACCGGCCGAGCACGCTGAACGCCTGGCGCGCCTGACGCAAAATTGCGGGCTGGATGGCGTGGTCTGTTCCGCTCAGGAAGCCGTGCGTTTCAAAGCTGAACTGGGGCAGGCATTCAAACTGGTTACCCCGGGCATTCGTCCTGAGGGCAGTGATGCGGGCGATCAGCGCCGTATCATGACGCCAGAGCAGGCGCTGGCGGCAGGCGTTGACTACATGGTGATTGGTCGTCCGGTCACGCAATCTGCCGATCCGGCGCTAACCTTAAAAGCAATTAATGCATCTTTGGGTAAGGGGGCGTAATGAGCGACTCTAACAGCCGTCTGGTCTATTCGACGGACAGTGGCCGTATCGATGAGCCAAAAGTGGCCGTGCAGCGTCCGAAGGGCGATGGCATTGTGCGTATCCAGCGTCAGACCAGTGGTCGTAAGGGCAAAGGCGTCTGCCTGATCACCGGCATTGACGAGGATGACGCAGCGCTGGCAAAACTGGCCGCAGAGCTGAAAAAGCGATGCGGATGCGGTGGCGCGGTCAAAGACGGCGTAATCGAAATTCAGGGCGACAACCGCGAGTTAATTAAAACCCTGCTCGAAGCCAAAGGGATGAAAGTCAAACTGGCAGGCGGCTAAAATAATAAGCCACGGTATTTACCGTGGCTTTTTTCTTGGTGCGTAAGTCAGAAAATTGCGTTCTGAATTAATCAAATCAAACAGTGGCTATTTAATATATCTTATTTACCGACCTGATGGCCGATAACACCACCTACGGCGGCACCACCTAATGTACCCAGCGTGCTACCATCGGTTAAGACTGCACCACCGAGAGCACCGGCACCTGCCCCGATCGCGGTGTTACGGTCACGTTTAGACCAGTTAGAACATGCGCTCAGAGACATTGCGAGGGTTACTGCCAAAACAGCTGCGGCTAATTTTTTGCTGGTTAAATTCATCATACTTTCTCCTGAATTATTGATTCACGGAAATAAGCTATCTGTAAGTATAGTCAAAAGAATACTTCAGCGTCATATTCCGTGAAACCTGGTCGCGCAGGTGTTACACAATCACGCAGGTGATAGTCACTTCCTGTTATATCGCTAATAGTAATTTTAAGTTGTTGGTATCGAAACGACAGGTAAATAATCTTAAAGGGATGTTCAGAATTATCTCAGATGCCAGAATAGGCTATGCGCCCGAGAAGACGGGCGCAGGTGAGCGTCAGACAGAGTGTTTGACGATATCGACGGTCAGGCCATCGCGCTGCAGTTGCTCGCGGTGCGCATCGCTCAGACGGTCATCGGTAATGACACGGTTGAAGCGGGAGATCGGCCCCATCATATAGGGATGCACCGCGCCAAATTTCGAGCTATCTGTCAGCACAATGGCTTCACAGCCTTTTTCCAGAACCGCGTTTACCACATCGGAACGCATCATATCGCGGCCGGTAAAGCCGGTTTCCGGCTGCCAGCCGTCAATCCCAATAAAGGCCTTGCTGAAGTGAACCTGCTGAACATACTGACGCGTCAGCGGCCCGACCATGCTTTCGCTTTTTTTCTGGTAGATACCGCCCAGCAGAATCACCTCGCATCGCGTCTCTTTCAGCAGATGGGCGATATAGCTGCTCACGGTAATGATCGTGATGTCTTTCAGCTCCGCGAGCGTGCGGGCCAGCAGGGCGTTGCTGCTGCCGTTCTCGATAAACACGGTTTCACCGTTGTTGACCAGCGAGGCGGCAAACTCCGCCAGTTCACGTTTTAGCGCGAAATTGGTCATCATGCGCGTTTCAACGTCTTCACTGTCCAGCGGTACGGCGTAACCGTGAGCACGGCGCAGATAACTCTGTTTTTCAAGCAGATTCAGATCCTGACGAATAGTGACCTCTGAAACGCCGGTCGTTTTGGCCAGCTCGACGACACTTACGCGTCCTTTATCGATCACCATCTGCAGAATGATTTGTTGTCGGGAATTCATAGCATCCATATAAACGCGGCGAGCGCCGCGGGTTGAAAGTACGACAAAACGAAAAAGGGGTAAAGGTTACACTTCCCAGGGGGCTTTAGACGGGTCGGGATCGGACGAATGGCCCATACCGTTCTGCGCCAGTAATTCAGATTTCAGGATCTCAAGATTACGGATCGCGGAGTGGTAATCGCCAGCGACCAGAATATCCAGCACCGTATCAATACGTTGTGCCACTCTCTGCGCGTCAACTTCAGACATCATCTCACCCTCAGAACGAAAAGTTAATAATTTCAATGATGCAGAAATTGCTTCCAAAAGAGAAGGGAAAAAATGCACTAACCAAATTACATAAATGAAAGTGATAAATTTATCCCTCCGCATACAGACGAGTTGGGTGGTGGATTAGTCTAAAACTGCGCGCAAGGCGCTTTTTTATATGAGGAATTAGACTATGACAGTCATCAACCAAGCAACCTGCAAACTGTTCACCGATCCTGAACGTTTTACCCAACTCGCAGGCTATTACGAGGAGGAACGGCGCACCGTGTGGATGCTGCTACGCGCCCAGCCGCGTCCTTGCTTTAATCACGCATTAATTGAGGAGATCATGAATATGTCGTGGCTGGTGCGGCAATCTGGTTTTGCCGTCGACTTCTGGGTTACCGGCTCACTGGTTCCGGATATGTACAACACGGGAGGGGATTTACGTTTCTTTGTGGAGTGCATTCAAAACGGACGCCGCGAAGCGTTGCGCGCCTACGCTCGCGCCTGCGTCGATTGCGTTCACGCGGCGTCGCGCGGGTTTGATACAGGCGCTATCACGCTGGCGATGGTGGAGGGCAGCGCGCTCGGCGGGGGATTTGAGGCCGCGCTGGCACACCATTTTGTGCTGGCGCAGCGCGATGCGCGGCTGGGCTTTCCGGAAATTGCGTTTAACCTGTTCCCCGGCATGGGCGGATATTCGCTGGTCGCTCGCCGCGCAGGTATGAAGCTGGCCGAGGAGTTGATCTACCGAGGTGAGTCGCACACGGCGGAGTGGCACGAGCAGTTTGGTCTGGTGGATGTGCTGTTTGAGCCGGGGCAGGGATACGTATCGACACGCACGTTCATCGATACCTTACAGCCGAAGCTGAACGGCGTTCGGGCAATGCTTCGCGCCCGTCAGCGTGTGTTGCGGCTGCCACGCAGTGAATTAATGGATATCACTGAGGACTGGGTGGATGCGGCGTTCTGCCTGGAGTCGAAAGACATTGCTTATATGGAACGTCTGGTGATGCTGCAAAACCGTCATAATGCGGCGGGCATGCGCAAAGCCAGTTAACGCATTTTTTTCGCCTGATAACGCTTGAGCCAGCGCTCGAATGCGGCAGCGGGCATCGGCTTAGCAAACAGAAAACCCTGCCGTTCGTTGACGCCGTTCTTGGTCAGAAAGGCGTCTTCTTTCGCACTCTCCACACCTTCCGCGATGACTTGTAAATTCAGCGCCTGAGCCACGGCCACAATGGCGCGCACCAGCGACTGTGAAATCGACTGCTTATGGATATCGCGCACAAACACCTGGTCGAGCTTAATGGCGTCAATCGGGAAGCGGGCCAGCTGGGACAGGGAGGAATACCCGGTGCCAAAGTCATCAAGGTGAATTTGTGCCCCCAACTGACTGAACTGTTGGATTACCGATAGTGCCAGCTCCTCGTTTTCAATCAGGCAGCTTTCCGTCAGTTCCACATCAATCGGGCAGTATTCGAAATGAAGATCTTTCAGCGCCTGCTTGAGATCGCTGAATATCGTCTGGTCCGCGAGCTGTCGCGCAGAGACGTTCACCGCCACCCGCAGGTTGATACCTTTATCACGCCATTTCGCGACCTGACGCACCACGTCGAGCATGACCCAGCGCCCGAGGGGAACAATCAGCCCCGACTCTTCGGCGTAGGAGATAAACTCCAGCGGCGGAATCAGCCCGCGCTCTGGCGACTGCCAGCGCACCAGCGCTTCGAGGCTACGCACTTCGCCCCGCCAGGTGATTTTCGGCTGGTAGTGAATCAGCAGCTGATCGTTATCCAGCGCTTTGCGCAGGTTGGTATCCAGCCACAGATATTCGAATACCCGCTGGTTCATTTCTGGCGAGAAGACGCAGAACTTACCGCGGCCGCTCTCTTTGGCCGTGTACATCGCCGTATCGGCGTTGCGAATAATGCTCTCGCGATCGGTGCCGTGCTGCGGCGCCAGGGAGATCCCCAGCGAACAGCCGGTGTAGATTTCGATAAGACCGATGCGGAAGGGCTGGCGCAGACGCGTCAGGATGCGCGAAGCCATCGCCTCAAGGGTGCTTTGTGAGGTGTTGGTCGCCAGCACGATAAACTCATCGCCCCCGAGACGCGCCAGCACCTGACCCTCTTCCAGACAGCTTAAAATCGCCAGGGCGACCGCCTGCAGCAGCTGATCGCCAAACATATGCCCGTAGGCATCGTTCACTTTTTTAAAGTTATCGAGATCAAGATACACCACGCCGACCTGAGCCTCGCCGCGCGTATCGATCGCGTCGCTGATAAGTTCATGAATGGCGTTGCGGTTGGGGAGGCCGGTAATGGTGTCGGTATTGGCCAGCACGCGCAGACGCTCCTGCGCGCGGCGTTCTTCAGTGATATCCGTGCCGGAACAGATAAGAAAAATTTCATTTTTCCCGCTGCCGCTGTGGACGAATTTGTTTCTGAACAGAAACAATCGTTGGCCTTTTCGGGTCTTGATCCAGCGCTCGACTTCGTAAGAACTGCCGTTACGGAAAAAACCGGAAATATTTCGTTTAGATGCTGCCGCTTCGCTGCGGCTCATGAACAGTTTAAAGACGTTTTGCCCGATCACTTCCTGCTCTTTCATGCCGGTATATTCTTCGCTCAGACGATTAAAGCGCTGAATATTGCCCTGCTGATCGAGGATCACAATTACCGAGTTTGCTTCAGAAACCACCTGTTCGGCAAAGGATAACCCCTGCACCAGGTCGCGCGCGACGGAAGGGGTGTCGTTCCAGGCAGAGGCCGTGCCGGCCCACTCTTTTTTGTTGATTTTGCGACCCACCAGATGGACGGGAACATCGGTGCCGTACAGAGAAAGGGTCAGGGTGATGCTGGAAGTAATAACGGTGAGCTGACGAATCAGTTCTGCTTGATCGTCGCTTAAGGCGATGACCTGGGTCGTGTCCGAGTTTTCACTGGCGGCGAGATGGAGAGCATTACTGTCCGCTGTAAGACGCCACCAGGGACTGTGTGTGCCCATGTAACGAAACAGCAAATTATGCTCCAGATCGTCAATCATGTTTTCTCCCGGACCTGCTCAATGGCGCAAAATTATGCATTTGCATTCGACTTTTCCGTAGTGACACAGCGGCATAACCGAGCTGAACTTATTGTTTTTCCCTACATTCTTATATTAAAACGAGAAGTGATAAAAAGGATACACGTGGATAAAAATTCCCGTAACCAAAGATGACGGTCTTCTTTTACTGTAGATAATTGTGATTGTTTTTGTGGGCTTCGAGAGGAATATATTAAGAAAAAGTGATGAATACACGATTTAGCAAGGGAAGAAAAATGTCGGCGTTCCCAAAAAGAAACCGCCGACATATTTAAGGCTTATCAGGCAACAGGGCGCGCGATAATACTGCGGGTTTCCATGCGCACTTCTGCAATATTGACATCAATCACATCGGTGACCTTGTAAACCGTCTCACCTTTGATCTGCACCGCGCCATTTTCCTGGCTGCAGGTCAGCTCATCGCGAACCGCATGCAGGAACGGGGCAGGGATAAAGGCAACGGCGCCATTGTCCACCAGACGCACGCGCATACCGCCGCGGCTAACGTCAATGATCTCTGCCGCGAAACGGGTCTCCGTTCCGGCTTTATCATTCAGGAAGCGTGCATACAGCCAGTCACCGACATCGCGTTCAGCCATGCGGTTCAGGCGGCGACGCTCTGCCATCTGGATGGTTGTCTCTTCCTGCGGACGGGCGATGGTTTCACCCTTGATGATCGCTTTCAGCAGACGGTGGTTCACCATGTCGCCGTATTTACGAATCGGTGAGGTCCAGGTCGCGTAAGCGTCGAGACCGAGGCCAAAGTGCGGGCCAGGCTCGGTGCTGATTTCGGCGAAGGACTGGAAGCGACGGATGCGGCTGTCGAGGAAACCAGACGGCTGTGCGTCCAGTTCACGGCGCAGTTTGCAGAAGCCGTTCAGCGTCAGCACTTCCTGCGGATCGACGTGTACGTCATGCGTTTTCAGCAGGGCAGCCAGCGCTTCGGTGTTCGCCGGATCAAAACCGGTATGAACGTTGTAAATGCCAAAGCCTAATTTGTCGCGCAGCACACGGGCGGCACAAATGTTGGCGGCAATCATCGACTCTTCAACGATGCGGTTGGCGATACGACGCGGTTCAGCAACGATATCCAGCACTTCGCCTTTTTCGCCCAGTACAAAGCGGTAATCCGGACGATCTTTAAACACCAGCGCATGGGTTTTACGCCATTCGCCACGGCTCAGGCAGAGGCGCTGCAGCAGGGTAATTTGCTGAGCAATCGCTTCGCTTTCCGGTTTCCAGCTGCCGGTGTTCTCCAGCCAGTCGGAGACATCGTCATACGCTAGCTTCGCTTTGGATTCGATGGTCGCGGCGAAGAATTCGATATCGTCTTCAATCGTGCCGTCTGCGGCAACGGTCATGCGACAGGCGAGTACCGGGCGGACTTCGTTCGGACGAAGAGAGCAGAGATCGTCGGAAAGTTCACGCGGCAGCATCGGGATATTGAAGCCCGGCAAATAGTTAGTGAACGCGCGAATTTTCGCTGAGTCGTCCAGCTTGCTGCCTTCAGCAATCCAGGCGGTCGGATCGGCAATCGCGACGGTCAGGTGCAGTTTGTCGTCACTGCCTTCTTCGATATACAGCGCATCATCCATATCCTGGGTGCTGGCGCTGTCGATAGTGACAAAGTTCAGGGCGGTCAGATCGCGACGCGCCAGGCCTTCATCCATCATCTCGGTCGCAACGCCGTTTGGCGCCTCTTTTTCCAGATTATGACGGGCAAGCGTTACCCACCACGGCACGAAATGATCGTCGCTGTAGGTAATAAAATGAGTCAGTTCTGCGTAGAAACCGCGATCGCCTTTCAGCGGATGGCGACGCATCTGGGCAACGGCCCAGTCACCTTCTTTAAAATCGTGTTCAACGCCGCGTTCTGCGCGGCAAGGGATAGCATCTTTGAGCAGCGGATGGTCCGGCACAATAGACAGGCGATCGTCTTTGCGATGCACTTTACCGACAAAACGGGTCAGGAAAGGTTCGATCAATTCTTCTGGCTCGGCGGATTCACGATCTTTTTCGGTGTGAATCACTGCCGTCACACGATCGCCGTGCATCACTTTTTTCATCTGCGGAGGCGGGATGAAATAGCTTTTCTGTGCATCGACTTCCAGGAAGCCAAAGCCCTTTTCCGTGGCTTTTACCACCCCTTCAGCACGTGGCGTCTGGGAATGCAGTTGCTGTTTAAGCTGCGCTAGCAGCGGGTTGTCCTGAAGCATAGTGTTCTATTTTCGTGGCCATTGAGCGGCTGACAGTTTTACGCGAATCTCACTGCTACAGCAAGCGCATTTAGGGATTGTGCAGGGTTATTGGCCCTTGCTTAAGGCGATTTTCAGGCGGTTGATCCAGCCCAAAAAAGCACTCCAGGTCAGTAAATGGATGGCGTCGGCGGCGGGAATACCCTCTTCAATAAGAGGGGAAAATTGCGCGGCGCTAAAGCGATCGGGAGAGCGGCTCAACAGTTCGGTCGCGGCAAGCACAGACGCCAGCGCGCCATAGCGCGAATTTGCCGCGTACATATCGCTTTGCAGGAATTCACCCACGCATTCGAGCAGCGCCGGTTCGTGGCACAGGACTGGCGTTAGCTCACGTAACAGTGGCTCTGCCTGCCAGCGGGAGAGCGATTCCAGCTGCTGAGCGGTGGCGTAGCGTAACTCTACGCCCGGGAAAATCGGCTCCCACGCATTCATATCCACATCAGGAATCAGCGCATGCGGCGGAATATGGTGTCCAGGCAGCCAGCGCACAGGGTGCCCCAGCATTGCCTGAAATGCCGCTACCACGCGGGCCTGAAAACCGATAAAGCCAATAATCTGGTTGATGACAATAACGTCGTAGGTCGTCAGGCCGACCTCATCGAGCTGCAGCTGCGCTTTGCCGTCGATAATATCCGGCGAACTGGCCAACTGGCGGGAGTACTGGGTGATTTGGGCGAGGCGTTGATTACTTTCACGTGAGGAGTCAGGGCCGGGAAGTGGGGCGAGCAGGGCGGCATAGTGGTTACACAGTCGCTGAACACCACAGGCCTGCGCCACGGTCAACGCGGTGCTCAGGCGGTCATAGGCGCTGAGCGTGTGCAGGCGATTCACCGCGATATGCAACGGGAACAGTAAATCGCACAGCGCACGCGCCGGTTTCAGCCAGCTTTCGCACGGGGTCACAATCTCTGTGGGCAACGCTAAATCGAGCAGAAAACGATCGTCGACATGAGCGGCCTCGGGAACCAGCGGCAAAACATCATCCCGACAGTGATTTGTCTGGGTCTCGTGATACCAGTGGCCTTTGCCGGTAAAGCGGCGTTGTTCCATGTGCGTTCCTTGATCTCAAATGGCGATCAATATCCTGGCGCATGGCTTTCAGTGCGAAAAATATTGTTAGGTGATAACAAATAGCAGAACGGAATAACGACGGGAAAAAAGCGGTTCTGGCGGGAGAAAAACTCTCTTCCCGTGAGGGAAGAGAGTGAAACACTTATTTGATTTCCAGCTCGTTCATTGCTGCGATGTTGAAACCGCCGTCAACGTGAACCACTTCGCCGGAAATACCCGCAGAGAGGTCAGAGCACAGGAAGGCTGCGGAGTTACCCACGTCTTCGATGGTGACGGTACGACGAATCGGCGTAACCGCTTCGCAATGCGCCAGCATTTTACGGAAATCTTTGATACCGGATGCCGCCAGCGTACGGATTGGGCCAGCAGAGATACCGTTAACACGCACGCCTTCAGGACCCATCGCGTTCGCCATGTAGCGCACGTTAGCTTCCAGAGAGGCTTTCGCCAGGCCCATCACGTTGTAGTTAGGGATAGCGCGCTCAGCACCCAGGTAAGACAGGGTCAGCAGAGCGGAGCCTGGGTTCAGCATGGTGCGGCAGGATTTAGCCATCGCCACAAAGCTGTAAGAGCTGATGTCGTGCGCGATTTTGAAGCCTTCACGGGTTACCGCATTCACGTAGTCGCCGTCCAGCTGATCGCCCGGTGCAAAACCGATTGAGTGAACGAAGCCGTCGAATTTCGGCCAGACTTTTGAAAGCTCAGCAAACATGCCATCGATGCTTTCGTCTTGTGCAACGTCGCATTCCAGAATGATGCTGGAACCCAGCTGCGCGGCGAACTCTTCAACGCGGCCTTTCAGCTTGTCGTTCTGGTAGGTGAACGCCAGCTCAGCGCCTTCGCGGTGCATAGCCTGTGCAATGCCGTAGGCGATGGACAGTTTGCTGGCAACGCCAGTCACCAGAATGCGCTTACCGGAAAGAAAACCCATAGCTTAGATCCTTATATTCATTGTTATGGCGAACGCCCTCTCATCGTGGCGATCGTCGTTAAAACGCGGCGATAATAGCACGTGTCGCGTTCAGAGTTAATCCGACCACTTTATATGGCCGGTGTCATTTATCCTTGCGCCAGGCATCAGCCGTCAGCGCCTCACCGAAATGCCCGGCGATCAGGCGCTTGGTCAGGTCGTGCAGCGGGGAGGCCAGCACATCGGCGGTGCTTCCGCGCTCCACCACTTCACCCTGATGCATTACCAGCACCTGGTCGCTGATGTGTTTCATCATTCCTAAATGCTGGGTCACATAGATATACGAAATACCCTGTTTCTCCTGCAATTCAAGCATCAGGTTGATGAGCTGTGAACGCATCGACATATCGAGTGATGCCAGCGCTTCGTCGGCGATAATCACCTTCGGGCGCAGGATCAACGCGCGCGCAAGCCCAAGACGCTGTTTCTGCCCCGGTGCCAGCATGTGCGGATAATAGCTGACGTGGTCGGGCAGTAGGCCGACCATGCGCAGCGTTTCGATAATACGTTTACGCCGCTCTTCTGGCTCCAGATCGGTATTCAGTCGCAGCGGGAAATCCAGAATCTGCGAGATACGCTGACGCGGATTGAGCGACGTCGACGGGTCCTGGAAAATCATACGAATACGCTGACTGCGGAACGAATAGTCGCCAAATGACAGAAAATGGTCGTCGATCAGAACATCACCCGCCGTCGGCTCGACCATCCCCGCCAGCATCTTCGCGAGCGTAGATTTCCCCGAGCCGTTTTCGCCGATAATCGCCAGGGTCTGCTTCTCGCGCAGGGTAAAGCTGAGAGGCTTCACCGCTTCGACAGTTTGACGATGAAACAGCCCCGTGCGATAGCGAAAGGTCTTACTCAGGTTGCGAACTTCCAGCAACGTTTCGACCATTTACTCTCTCTCCATGTTCAGCGGGAAATGACAGGCGTACAGATGGTTTTTCGCGCCAGTCAGACGAGGCGTTTCAATGCATTCGCGCTGGGCGTACGGACAGCGAGGGCCGAGTCGGCAGCCAATGGGCAGCGACTCCAGCAGCGGGATGGCGCCCGGCAGGGTGTTCAGTCGGCTTTTATGGGGCATTGCGCTGCCAAAATCCGGGATCGCGCGAATCAGCGCCTGGGTATACGGATGGTGCGGCGTCGTCACCAAATCTTCACTGATGGCCGTTTCTACCGTCTGACCGCAGTACATCACGTCGATCTTGTCCGCCCATTTGCTCAGCATCTGCAGGTCATGGCTGATGAGCAGAATGGTGGTGTTGTTGTTCTGATTCAGACGCGACAGCAGGCGGAAAATCTGCGCCTGGGTGGTCGGCTCCATGGCGTTGGTCGGTTCATCGGCGATCAGCAGGCGCGGCTGATTGGCAAGCGCAATGGCGATCATCACCTTCTGGCACTCACCGTCCGTCAGCTCGTAAGGGAAACTGCGCATCGCATCTTTATGGTCTTTAATCCCCACGCGGTGCAGCAGCTCAATCGCGCGGCGTTTACGCCAGCCGACACGCTGCCACCAGCGGCCTTTATAGGTCCAGCCAGGGATATTCTGCATCAGCTGTTTCCCGACGCGTTCCGATGGATCGAGACACGACTGCGGCTCCTGGAAGATCATCGACACGTTATGACCCACCAGCTTGCGCCGTTCGCGAGGCGACAGGCGCAGGAGATCGATATCGTCAAAACGCATACGGTCTGCGGTCACGCGCCAGTTATCTTTGGCGACGCCGCAGATTGCTTTTGCGATAAGGCTTTTACCTGAACCGGATTCGCCCACCAGCCCACGGATTTCACCCTCGGCCAGGGTAATACTGATGCGGTCGACCGCTTTCACCCAGCCTTCGCCGGTCTTAAATTCAATGGTCAGATTGCGGATATCAAGTAACGGCATTATTGCACCCCCGCATTAATTGCGCGGCGAATACCGTCGCCCAGCAGGTTGATCAGCAGCACGCTCACCATAATGGCGGCACCGGGCAGCATCACCGTCCACGGCGCGACATAGATCAGTTCGAGCGCATCACCGAGCATTGCCCCCCATTCAGGCGAGGGCAGCTGCGCGCCGAGATCGAGAAAACCGAGCGCGGCAATATCCAGAATCGCCATCGACAGGGCGCGGGTGATTTCGGTCACCAGTCCCGAGGCGATATTCGGCATCACCGCGAACCACAAAATATTCAGCGTAGTGGCGCCGTCAAGACGCGCCGCCACCACGTACTCTTTTTCCAGCTCATCATGCACCATGCTGTAAACCGAGCGCACCATGCGCGGCAGCAGCGCCAGCCAGACGGCAAACATCGCATGGGACAGGTGCGGCCCGGCGAACGCCACCACGATAATCGCCAGCAGCAGAGACGGGATCGACAGCAGGGTATCGAGAATATGGTTCAGCACCGCCGAACGCAGGCCGTGTGTGGCGCCCGCAAACACCCCGAGCGCCAGGCCAAAGAAGGTCGCGGCGAACGTGACGACGAACGCGCCGCCGACGGTCGGGGCCGCGCCACTTAACAGGCGACTCAGCACATCGCGACCTAAATCGTCCGTGCCCAGGAAGAACGACACTTCGCCGTAGCGCGACCACGACGGTGGTAACAACTGATAGCCGAGGAACTGCTGATCAAGCCCGTAAGGGGCAAACCAGCCGCCAAAAATACAGAGCAGCGCCAGGCCGCCACAGCCGTACAAACCGATCATCGCTGTGGTGTCGCCGTAGAATTTGCGCCATACGGTACGGACTACGCCGGGCGTGCGCTTCTCCCGGTATACGCTATCGTAAGGCATACGATTCCTTATGTTTCAGCGGGTTGGCCATAGCACCCAAAATGTCAGAAATCACGTTCACGATAATGACCAACGAACCGATCACCATCACACCGGCAGATATCGCCGCATAGTCTTGCTGACGAATGGCGTTGATCATCCAGCGGCCCAGACCCGGCCAACTGAACACCATTTCGGTAATCATCGCCAGGGTCAGCATGGTGGAGAATTGCAGCCCCAGGCGCGGAATAACCGGCGGAAGGGCGTTATGCAGGACGTGACGACGTAAAACCGTCAGGCGAGAGAGGCCACGAGTGGCAGCCGCTTTCACGTAGTTTTGCTCAAACACATCGATAGTGCTGGTGCGCATCAGGCGAATCACTTCCGTGGTTGGCGCGACCGCCAGCGTCAGCACCGGCAGAACCATGTGGCGCAGGGTACTGATGATCATTTCGTGACGCCAGACGGAGTCAGAAAGCCAGGCGTCGATAATCGCAAATCCGGTGACGGTTTTGACGGTATACAGCAGATCAAAGCGGCCCGAGACCGGCAGCCAGCCCAGCGTCAGAGAGAAGAACAGCGTCAGCAGCAGCGCCAGCCAGAATACCGGAATCGAGAAGCCAAGCAGCGCGAGGGCACTGATCAGCTTATCCTGCCATTTATTGCGAGTGATCCCCGCCAGCATCCCCACAGGAATGCCCACCAGCAGAGCAAAACCAAAGGCCAGAATACACAGCTCCATGGTCGCCGGGAACACCTCTTTCAGCTGCTCAGAGATCAGCTGGCCGTTAATGCTGGAGACACCAAAGTCCCAGTGCAAAACGCCGTTAAACCAGAACATCCAGGCATCCCAGAAGGACGATCCCTGCAGCGGGGCATGGGGCGTGAAATAGCTCAGGCTGAAGCCGATAAAGGTCAGAAAAAACAGCGTCACTGCCAGCAGCAACAGACGGCGTAAGGTAAAAATAATCATGGTTTTTTCACCTCATCTTGTTTCTCACGCGACACGCCTGCGAACGAAGCGTTGCCGAATGGGCTGAGCACCAGACCTTTAATATCATAGCGATAGGCCTGCAATCGCAGAGAAGAGGCCAGCGGTAACACCGGCAGTTCGCGGGCCAGGATGTTCTGCGCTTCGTCATACGCCTCTATACGCGAGGCCAGTTGCTGGGACGACAACGCTTTTTGCAGCACCGTGTCAAATTCACGGTTACACCAGTGAGCGTAGTTGGTCTGGGAACGAATAGCGGCACAGCTCAGCAGCGGGCGGAAGAAACTGTCGGGATCGTTACTGTCCGTCGACCAGCCAGAGAGCGTCAGATCGTGATTCATATCCATCAGACGCGCCTCCTGGAAGCGGCCTTCGACAGGGACTATCACCACTTTCACGCCGATCTGAGCCATATCCGCCTGGATCAGCTCCGCCGTTTTTAATGGACTCGGGTTCCACGCCTGCGAACTGGTCGGGACCCAAAGCTGCAACGTGAGGTTGGTCGCGCCCAGCGCCTTGAGCTGCTCGCGCGCTTTAGCCGGATCGTATTCGGTAATTTTCGCTTCGTTGTCATAGGCCCAGGACGCACGCGGCAGAATCGACGCCGCCGTTTCAGCGGTACCGTAATAAATGGACTGCATCAGACGCTGGTTATTGATCGCCAGTGCGAGGGCGTGACGCACGGCGGGGTTATTCAGCGGCGGCTTGTCCGTATTAAAGGCCAGATAAGCGATATTCATACCGGGGCGCAGGGTCAGACGTAAGCGCGGATCGTCGCGCAGTATCGTCAGCTGGCTGGCGGCAGGCCACGCGAGTACATCGCATTCGCCGGTCAGCAGCTTGGACAATCTGCCCGTCCCGCCGGAGCCGAGATCGACCACCACCTGCGGCATCAGCGGCGTGCCGCGCCAGAAGTGTTCGTGACGTTGTAACCGAATATACTGACCAGCCCGGTATTCCGCCATCTGGAACGGACCCGTACCGACCGGCTGGCGGTCGAGCAGCTCCTGATGATCCACTTTTGTCAGCTTATCGGCGTACTCCGCCGACATGACCGACGCATAGTGGGTAGCCAGGTGCCATAAGAAAGAGGCGTCAGGGCGCACCAGACGAAACTCCACCGTCCGGCTGTCCAGCTTACGCACGTCTTTAACCGTATCGGCAAACTGCAGGCTGTCGAAATAGGGGAAACTGCCGCCGTTGACGTTATGCCACGGGTGATTGCGGTTAAAAATACGCTGGAAGGTAAACACCACATCATCGGCGTTCAGCTTACGGGTCGGTTTAAACCACGGCGTCGACTGAAACGCCACGTCGTCGCGCAGATGGAAACGGTAGGTTGCGCCGTTATCAAGCACTTCCCAGCTCTCGGCAAGTTCCGGCACCAGGCGGTAGGTATAAGGGTCAACATCGAGCAGGCGATCGTAAAGCTGTGCGGCGAGGGTGTCGACAATCAGGCCGCTGCCTGCTTTTTGTGGGTTCAGGGTGTCGACTTGCCCGTTCACGCAATAGACAAAACCACTGTCGCGAATATCAGGAAGCGCAGTCTGTTCGGGCGCAGCAAAGACCAGGCGGCTAAACAGACCGAGTGCAATCAGGGACGATAAAACCAGACGCATAATTTTCAGGGTTTTAAGATTCGATCTGCAAAGTGTATCGCACTTACCCCTGATTCGTAAAAATGTCTGCAGGTAAGTGCCGATAATGTCAGCGCATTTGATGCTTTTTGAGCAATGCCCTTAATTGATGGTAGGTCAGACCCAGCAGTTCGGCTGCCTGCTTCTGGTTATATTTTGCCTCTTTCAGGCTCAGTTCGAGCAACTGGTGTTCCTGTTTGTGCTGAAACTGGCGCAAATCGAGGGGCAGAGAAGGGGTATCGGCGTGCGGCGTCGGTTCTGGCTTTGTCGGCGCGGCGCGGTAAAAGGGATCGATAATAATGTTATCCAGCTCAGTCTCACTGCTGGCGTGGCGATACACGGAGCGCTCCACGACGTTTTTCAGTTCACGAATATTGCCCGGCCAGCGGTAGTCCAGCAGCGTTTCCCGCGCATAATCGCTAAAGCCGGGGAACAGCGGCATTCCCAGCTCGCGGCACATCTGAATGGCGAACTGCTCGGCCAGCAGCATGATATCGCTGCGGCGCTCGCGCAAGGGCGGGAGCTGCACCACGTCAAAGGCCAGACGATCGAGAAGATCCGCGCGGAATTTCTCCTCCGCCACCATTTCCGGCAAATTGGCATTGGTGGCGCACACCAGGCGCACATTCACCTGCAACGGCTGGCTGCCGCCCACGCGCTCCAGCTCGCCGTACTCAATCACGCGCAGCAGTTTTTCCTGCACCAGCATTGGGGCGGTGGCCAGTTCATCAAGAAACAACGTCCCGCCGTCTGCACGCTCAAAACGTCCGGGGTGGCGTTTTTGCGCGCCGGTAAAGGCCCCGGCCTCATGGCCGAACAGCTCCGTATCCAGCAAATTCTCGTTCAGCGCCGCGCAGTTTAAGGAGATAAACGGCCCGTCCCATCGCCCGGACAGATAATGCAGACGGTTGGCGATAAGCTCCTTCCCGGTGCCGCGCTCACCGATTATCAGTACCGGCTTATTGAGCGGGGCCAGGCGCGAAACCTGCTCCAGCACCTCAAGAAAACTGTTCGCTTCGCCCAGTAAATTGTCTTTGTAATCAGCCATGATGAAATTAACCACTCGTTAGCGATATTCACCAGGTGAGAGTAGGATGTCCGTGGTGTAAAATCAACCACAATCATATAAATCAATAAGATAAAAACTTGGCACGGGAATTGTATTAGTTCATCAGCAGGGCATCGCCCGATAACAGAAATGTGAGGATTGAATTATGGGTATTTTTTCTCGTTTTGCCGACATCGTGAACGCCAACATCAACTCGCTGCTGGAGAAAGCGGAAGACCCGCAGAAGCTGGTGCGTCTGATGATTCAGGAAATGGAAGACACGCTGGTTGAAGTCCGTTCCACCTCTGCGCGTGCGCTGGCTGAAAAGAAACAGCTGTCACGTCGTATCGAGCAGGCTACCGCTCAACAGAGCGAGTGGCAGGAAAAAGCGGAACTGGCGCTGCGTAAAGATAAAGACGATCTGGCCCGTTCGGCGCTGATCGAAAAACAAAAGCTGACCGACATCGTCGCGACGCTGGAGCATGAAATCACGCTGGTGGATGAAACGCTCACCCGCATGAAAAAAGAGATCGCGGAGCTGGAAAACAAACTCAGCGAAACGCGTGCTCGCCAGCAGGCTCTGACGCTGCGCCACCAGGCGGCCAGCTCATCCCGTGACGTTCGCCGTCAGCTGGATAGCGGTAAACTGGATGAAGCGATGGCGCGTTTCGAATCTTTTGAACGCCGCATCGACCATATGGAAGCCGAGGCCGAGAGCCACAGCTTTGGTAAACAGAAAACGCTGGATCAGCAGTTTGCCGATTTGAAAGCGGATGACGAAATCAGCGAGCAACTTGCGGTGCTGAAAGCCAAAATGAAGCAAGACAACCAATAATAATGAATGCGGCACCTCCGCGTGCCGCAACGCATCGTAAGACAAGGAGACCCTATGAGTGCGCTGTTTCTGGCTATTCCCCTGACCATTTTCGTGCTTTTCGTTCTGCCGATCTGGTTATGGCTGCACTACAGCAACCGCTCTTCCCGGGGCGAGCTCTCGCAAAGCGAGCAGCAACGGCTGTTGCTGCTCACCGATGACGCGAAAAAAATGCGTGAACGCATCCAGGCGCTCGAATCCATTCTGGATGCGGAACATCCAAACTGGAGGGAGAATTAATGGGCGGACTGAATTTAAATAAAAAACTGTGGCGTATCCCCCAGCAGGGGATGGTGCGCGGCGTGTGCGCCGGGCTGGCGCGCTATCTGGATGTGCCAGTGAAACTGGTGCGTGTGGTCACCGTGCTGTCGATCTTCTTTGGTCTGGCATTCTTTACCCTGGTGGCGTACATCATTTTGTCCTTCGTGCTCGATCCGATGCCGGACAGCGCCATGTCATCGGAAGATGCGCCGACCAGCAGCGATTTGCTCGACTCGGTGGATGCCGAACTGGCCTCCGGCGAGAAGCGTCTGCGCGAAATGGAACGCTATGTCACGTCCGACACGTTCACGCTGAGAAGTCGTTTTCGTCAGCTTTAACAGAGAGATAAAAATATGAATCGCAACTGGCAGCAGGCCGGTCAGAAAATGAAACCGGGCCTTAAAATTGCAGGCAAATTCGTTTTACTGACCGCGCTACGTTATGGCCCGGCAGGTGTGGCGGGTTGGGCGGTGAAATCTGTTGCCCGGAAACCGATCAGAATGCTACTGGCCGTGGCACTGGAGCCGCTGCTTAAGAAGGTCGCAGGCCGTTTTTCCCGCCGTTATTTTTCCTGACACTTCCCTCATTTAATGCCTTCTCTCAACGCGAGAGAGGGCATCAGCCCCGTTTTGAATATCATTATCATTGTTTCATCCTTTCTTTGCGTTAGCTCACATTAATGAGCAGAGCCGCTTTTTATTTGCACTTTTGATCCCTGAGGTTCGTTGACAGAAATTTTTATGGGGAGTAGATTGCTTTCCGTGGGACCGCTACCATGGAAATCAACGTGAACAATAAAATAACGCATTTAATTAATCTTATTTATGGCGATTCTTTTTCTCATAAGGATTTTAGTATTCTTCAGGAAAAGATAGGAAACGCGCGGAAGGTTATTAGTCATCAGCGTAAGGCGAATTGGGATGAAAAGGATGTGGTATTAATTACCTATGCCGATCAGTTTCAAAATCGCAACGAAAAAGCGCTGCCTGTCTTCACGCGATTTTATAATCGCTGGCTGTCTGATTCATTTTCTCACGTCCATCTTTTGCCTTTTTATCCGTGGTCTTCGGACGACGGATTCTCGGTCGTCGATTATCACCGCGTGGCGCCAGAAACAGGTGAGTGGGGCGATGTGGCTGAGTTAAAAAAATCAACAAATCTGATGTTTGATTTTGTCTGCAACCATATGTCAGCCAAAAGTGAGTGGTTCAACAATTATTTAAACCAGGTTCCTGGCTTTGAAGAGTTTTTTATCGCCGTAGACCCGGCAACGGATTTATCAGCCGTTACCCGTCCGCGCGCACTGCCGCTGTTAACACCGTTCACAATGGCAGAGGGCACGGTGCGCCACCTGTGGACCACCTTCAGCGAAGACCAGGTTGACCTCAACTTTGCCAGCCCGCAGGTCCTTATCGCCATGGTCGATGTGCTACTGAAGTATCTGGCTGAAGGTGCCGATTACATCCGCCTGGATGCGGTCGGGTTTATGTGGAAAATTCCAGGAACGACCTGTATTCATCTGGAGCAAACTCACCGCCTGATTCAGCTATTCCGCGCGATCACCGAAGAGGTTGCGCCCGGTACGGTCATCATCACTGAAACCAATGTCCCCCATAAAGACAACATTTCGTACTTCGGCGATGGTACCAACGAAGCGCAGATGGTCTATCAGTTTTCACTGCCGCCGCTGGTGCTTCACAGCGTGCATAGCCAAAACGTTGAGGCCCTTTGCCAGTGGGCGCAGCAGCTTAAGCTGCCTTCATCGAAGACCACCTGGTTTAACTTCCTCGCCTCCCACGACGGTATCGGCCTGAACCCGGTGCGCGGGATTATTCCTGAGAGCGATATTCTGGCACTGGTCGAAAAACTCCAGCATGAAGGCGCGCTGGTAAACTGGAAAAATAATCCGGACGGCAGCCGCAGCCCCTATGAAATTAATGTGACTTATCTGGATGCATTAAGTCGGCAAGACAGTACAGATGACGAACGTATTGCCCGATTCCTTCTGGCTCATGCCGTGTTATTAAGTTTTCCAGGCGTGCCCGCAATTTATATTCAAAGCATTATTGGCTCTCGTAACGATCATGATAACGTTGAGCGGCTGGGTTATAACCGGGCGATAAATCGGCGGAAATATCACGAGGGTGAAATTGATAACGAGCTGGAATGTCATAGTAGTCTTAGATACAAAATTTATACTGCATTAAAAAATATGCTTTCACTACGCCGTCAGCAAAAAGCATTTCATCCTGACAGCACAGCATTTTATGATGCACCGAATCAGCATGTTCTTAGAATCATTCGTGTCGCAGATAATGGTGAGCGGATCGCGGCGCTGTTTAACTTTAATGAACATGCGCAAATTATTTCCTCGGGAATTCACTCTGGGGTGGAATTACTTACGGGAACGCCTGCTAACGGAGATTCTGTAACCCTTAATCCGTGGCAGGTTATGTGGATTAAAGAAATCTAAAAGGACATAAAAATGAAGATGCCTAAAATTGTGCTGTTATCAGCACTGGTTTCGTGCGCCCTGTTGTCTGGCTGTCGGGATGACAACAATAAAGTAGTCGCCATTGAATTCATGCACTCGTCGGTGGAGCAGGAGCGCCAGGCGGTAATCACTCAACTTATTGAACGCTTCGAGAAAGACAATCCGTCAATCAAGGTAAAACAGGTTCCGGTGGAAGAGGATGCCTATAACACCAAGGTGATTACGTTGGCCCGTACAGGCGCTTTGCCTGAGGTGATAGAAGTCAGTCACGACTACGCCAAAGTGATGGACAAAGAACAGCTGCTCGACCGCGATGCCATCAGCGCCGCGATTGGCGCTGTCGGTGAAAACACGTTCTACGACGGCATTCTGCGCGTGGTGCGCACGGAAGACGGTAAGGCGTGGACAGGTGTTCCGGTTAGCGCGTGGCTTTCCGGTGTCTGGTACCACAAATCGGTGCTGGCCGCTGCGGGGATTCAGGAGCCTGCGACCTGGGAGCAACTGCTCAAAGCCAGTCAGTCCCTGAATCACCCCGAGAAAAAACAGTACGGTATCGCCTTACCGACGGCGGAAAGCGTGATGACCGAACAGGCATTCTCTCAGTTTGCGCTGTCGGGTGGTGCGAACGTCTTCGATGCGAAAGGGGATGTGGTCATCAATACGCCGGAGATGGCGAAAGCGCTGGCGTTCTATCGCGATCTGGCGGCTACCACCATGCCGGGCTCCAACGATGTGATGGAAATTAAAGACGCCTTTATGAACGGCTCCGCGCCAATGGCGATCTACTCCACCTATATCCTTCCTGCGGTATTTAAAGATGGCAATCCGGCCGATCTCGGGTTTGTTGTGCCGACGGAAAAATCCTCGGCGGTTTACGGCATGGTGACATCACTAACCATCACCAACGGGCAAACCGAGGAAGAAACCAAAGCGGCAGAAACCTTTGTCACCTGGATGGAGCAGGCTCAAAACGCAGCCGACTGGGTGATGATGTCGCCGGGTGCAGCGCTTCCGGTCAACAAACGGGTGGTGGATACCGCGTCGTGGAAAAACAACAACGTCATACAGGCGTTTGGTCAGCTTCCGTATGAGTTGATAGCCCAGTTCCCCAACGTGCAGGTCTTTGGTGCTGTCGGCGACAAAAACTTTACGCGTATGGGCGACGTCACCGGTTCGGGTGTGATCAGTTCGATGGTGCATGACGTGACGGTCGGGAAGAAAGATCTCTCCACCACGTTAAACGATAGCCAGAAGCGTCTGGCCGATCTGATTTCACAACGATAGGGGCGCACCGCGAAGGGAATTATGAAGAGGTTGTTTACTGGCCGTTCCGATCTGCCTTTCGCCATGCTGCTGTTGGCCCCCAGCCTGATATTGCTGGGGGGCCTGGTAGCCTGGCCGATGATTTCGAATATCGAAATCAGTTTTTTACGCCTGCCGCTGAATCCGCGTATCAGCGCCACCTTTGTCGGTCTGGATAATTATATCCGGATTCTGGGGGATTCCGCGTTCTGGCACTCATTGTGGATGACCTTCTGGTATACGGCGCTGGTGGTGCTTGGCAGCACTGGCCTGGGTCTGGCCGTGGCGATTTTCTTCAATCGCGAGTTTCGCCTGCGTAAAACGGCGCGTTCACTGGTGATCCTCTCGTACGTTACACCGTCCATCTCGCTGGTGTTCGCCTGGAAATACATGTTCAACAACGGCTACGGCATCGTGAACTATCTGGGCGTTGATGTGCTGCACCTTTACGACCAGGCACCGCTGTGGTTTGACAACCCCGGCAGCAGCTTTGTGCTGGTGGTGCTGTTCGCCATCTGGCGTTATTTCCCGTACGCATTTATCTCGTTTTTAGCGATTTTACAGACCATCGATAAATCGCTGTACGAGGCGGCAGAGATGGATGGTGCGAACGGCTGGCAGCGTTTTCGGATCGTGACGCTTCCCGCGATCATGCCGGTGCTGGCAACCGTACTGACGCTGCGGACCATCTGGATGTTCTACATGTTCGCGGACGTTTATCTGCTCACCACTAAGGTCGATATTCTCGGCGTCTATCTCTACAAAACGGCGTTTGCTTTTAACGATCTGGGGAAAGCGGCTGCCATCTCAGTGGTGCTGTTTGTGATTATTTTCGCCGTCATCCTGCTGACCAGAAAAAGGGTAAACCTCAATGGCAACAAGTAAACGCACCCTCAGTCGCGTCGGATTTTACGTCGGACTGGCGCTGTTTCTGCTCATCACGCTGTTTCCGTTCTTCGTGATGCTCATGACCTCGTTCAAAAGTGCCAAAGAGGCGATTTCACTGCATCCGACGATCCTGCCGCAGGCATGGACGTTGCAGCACTACATCGACATCTTTAACCCGCTGATTTTCCCGTTTGTGAACTATTTCAGGAACAGTTTGCTGGTCTCCCTGAGTTCGTCGGTTATTGCGGTATTCCTCGGGACGCTTGGGGCCTACGCGCTATCGAAACTTCGCTTTAAAGGGCGGGCCACTATCAATGCCAGCTTCTATAGCGTCTATATGTTCTCCGGGATTTTACTGGTGGTGCCGCTGTTCAAAATTATTACCGCGCTCGGCATTTACGACACCGAACTGGCGCTGATCATCACGATGGTGACTCAGACGCTACCGACAGCTGTTTTCATGCTCAGAAGCTATTTCGACACCATACCGGACGAAATTGAAGAAGCGGCGATGATGGACGGGCTAAACCGTCTGCAAATTATCTTCCGTATCACCGTCCCGCTTGCCATCTCCGGCCTGGTCTCGGTGTTTGTCTATTGCTTCATGGTGGCCTGGAACGACTACCTGTTTGCATCGATTTTCCTCTCAAGCGCCAGCAACTTCACATTGCCGGTCGGGCTGAACACGCTCTTCAGTACGCCGGACTATATCTGGGGCCGCATGATGGCCGCGTCCCTGGTGACGGCATTGCCGGTGGTTGTGATGTATGCGCTTTCTGAACGTTTCATAAAAAGTGGTTTGACCGCCGGTGGCGTAAAGGGCTGAGGCGGCCTGTTTTTAACAAGGAGTAGTCATGAAAAAATTAGTTGCGACAGCGCCGCGCGTAGCCGCGCTGGTCCAGTACGAAGATCGCCCTGTGGCGGCAAATGAAGTCAAGATCCGTGCCCGTTACGGCGCGCCAAAGCACGGAACAGAAGTGGTCGATTTCCGGGCGGCAAGCCCCTTTATTGACGAAGAGTTCAATGCTGAGTGGCAACTCTTCACACCGCGTGCTGAAGGCGCTGCGCGTGGTATCGAGTTCGGCAAATTCCAGCTGGGCAATATGATCGTCGGGGACATCATTGAATGCGGCTCAGAGGTCACGGATTACCAGATCGGGGATTCCGTTTGCTGCTACGGGCCGCTTCAGGAGACGGTAATCGTCAATGCCGTCAACAACTACAAGCTACGTAAAATGCCGCAGGGCGCATCCTGGAAAAACGCCGTCTGCTATGACCCGGCACAGTTCGCCATGAGCGGGGTACGTGATGCTAACGTTCGCGTCGGAGATTTTGTGGTGGTAGTGGGGTTAGGTGCCATCGGTCAGATCGCTATCCAACTGGCAAAAAAAGCGGGTGCGTCCATAGTCATTGGCGTTGACCCTATCGAACACCGCTGCGACATCGCCCGTCGCCACGGCGCGGATTTCTGCATCAACCCGATCGACAATGACGTTGGGCTGGAGATTAAACAGCTCACCGGAAAGCAGGGGGCCGACATCATTATCGAAACCAGCGGCTTCGCCGATGCGCTGCAATCCGCACTGCGCGGACTGGCTTACGGCGGAACCCTCTCTTATGTCGCATTCGCGAAACCCTTTGCCGAAGGATTCAACCTGGGACGCGAAGCGCATTTCAATAACGCGAAGATCGTCTTCTCACGCGCCTGCAGCGAGCCGAACCCGGAATACCCGCGCTGGAGCCGTAAACGCATCGAAGAAACCTGCTGGGAGCTGCTGATGAATGGCTACCTCAACTGCGACGATCTGATCGATCCGATCGTGAGCTTCGAAACCAGTGCGGAAAGCTACATGACGTATGTCGATAAGCATCCGGAACTGAGCATCAAAATGGGCGTGACTTTTTAAGCAAGCGAGAACAAAAGATGAAAATTGCAACACAAAATCAGGCCTTTTTCCCGACCGATATTCTTGAAAAATTCCAGTACATCAAGGCAATGGGTTTTGATGGCTATGAAATCGACGGCAAGCTTTTGGTTGATAATCTGGCGGAAGTGAAAGCCGCCATAAAAGCCACCGGGTTGCCAGTGACCACCGCCTGTGGCGGCTACGACGGCTGGATCGGTGATTTTATCGAAGAGCGCCGTCTGAATGGTTTGCAGCAAATCGAACGTATTCTTGAAGCGCTGAGCGACGTGGGTGGAAAGGGCATTATCGTGCCTGCAGCCTGGGGGATGTTTACCTTCCGACTGCCGCCGATGACCTCGCCGCGCAGTCTGGATGGCGATCGCAAAGCGGTCAGTGCCTCCTTGCGCTGGTTAGATGACGTAGCCGCGCGTACCGGAACCCTCGTTTATCTTGAGCCGTTGAACCGCTATCAGGATCACATGATCAACACGCTGGCGGATGCGCGTCGCTATATCGAAGAAAATGCGCTCAAGCACGTGCAGATTATCGGCGATTTCTACCATATGAATATCGAAGAGGATTCGCTGACCGGCGCACTTCACGAAAATCGTGACAGGCTTGGGCATGTTCATATCGCCGACAATCACCGTTATCAGCCAGGCAGCGGCACGCTCGATTTTGCTGCGCTGTTTGACCAGCTCCGCGCCGATGATTATCAAGGCTACGTTGTATATGAGTGCCGCGTGCGCGCGGAGGATCCGGCCAAAGCCTATCAGGCTTCGCTCAACTATTTACGTGGCTGCTGAGGATGACGAGCGTGATGAGTGCTTCTACACCTTTGCCTCTGCGCGTCGCCATCATTGGCGCCGGGCAGGTTGCAGACAAAGTGCATGCCTCGTATTACGCCACGCGCAGCGATCTGCAGATGGTGGCTGTCATGGACAGCCGCCTGGATCAGGCGCAGGCATTTGCTGAGCGCCACGCTATCGCAGGTGTGTATCAGGACGCGAGGTTGATGTTGCAGGAGGCAAAACCTGACATCGTGAGCGTTTGCTCGCCGAATCGTTTTCACTATGAACATGTGATGGCGGCGCTGGAGGCGGGTTGCCACGTGATGTGCGAAAAGCCACCCGCTATGACACCTGCACAGGCAGACGAAATGCGTCTGGCGGCCCGGCATGCCGGAAAAGTGCTGGCCTACGATTTTCACCATCGTTTCGCGCTGGATGCGCAGCTGCTACGTGAAGCGGTCCAAAACGGCACCTTTGGCGAGATTTATGTCACCAGCGCGCAGGCTTTACGTCGTTGCGGTGTTCCCGGCTGGGGTGCCTTTACCAATAAGTCGCTACAAGGCGGTGGGCCATTGATTGATATCGGCATCCATATGCTCGATGTGGCGATGTACGTGTTGGGGTTCCCGGCGGTGAAACGCGTGACAGCACACAGTTTTCAAAAGCTGGGCACCACTAAGCATAGCGGCCAGTTTGGCGAATGGGACCCCAAAGGCTATACCGTTGAAGATGCGCTGTTTGGCACTATTGAGTTTTGCAACGGGGGGATCTTACGTCTCGATACGTCGTTTGCCCTTAACATCCGCGAGAAATCGATCATGAATGTCTCATTTTGCGGTGAAAAAGCGGGCGCGACATTATTCCCGGCGCATATTTATGACGACGTGGGGGGCGAGTTACAGACTATTTTAAGCCGCGACGACGCGGACGATCAGCGCCATTTACGCAGCATGGAAGCATTTGTGCGCCATGTGCTGGGCGAGCCGGTCATGATTGCCGATGCCGAGCAGGGGCTGGTGATCCAGCAGCTCGTGGCGGCGCTCTATGAATCGGCAGAAACACGGGAGAGCGTAGAATTATGCTGAACCTCTCTCGTCTTTCAGAACCCACGTTCAGCCCGCACAGTCTGAACAAGTACGCGTCGATCATGGCCTGTGGCAATGGCTATATGGGCATTCGTGCCAGTCATGAAGAGGACTATACGCAGCAAACGCGCGGCATGTACCTTGCGGGCGTTTACCACCGCGCAGGGCGCAACGAAACGAAGGAACTGGTGAACCTCCCCGATGTGATGGGGATTGAACTGCAGCTGGACGGCGAACATTTTTCGCTACTGGCAGGTGAGCTTCTCTGCTGGGAGCGTGAGTTAGCGTTCTCTGACGGCGAGCTACGTCGCAGCCTGGTCTGGCGTTCAGCCAGGGGAAAACGCTTTCGCATCGACAGCCGACGTTTTGTCTCGCTAGATCAGCTGCCATTGGCGGCGCTGCAATTTTCCGTCACTCCCTTGGACGGCGCTGCGCACATCAGCTTCTCGACGGGAATCTACGCGACGCAAACCAACAGCGGTCGACAGCATCTGGATGAAACCTCTGTTCAGGTGTTTGATCAGCATTTCATGCAAGGCGTGTATGAAACTCAGGATCGCTCGACTGACGTCGTGATCTCCGCGAGCTGTCAGCTGGATACCCCGAGTGAAAACTGTTTTACCGCCAAAAACCGGCGTATGAACTGCCACCATACGCTGGAGGCAGAAGAGGGGCAGAAAGTTACGCTGGAGAAAATCGTCTGGATAACCCATCGCCACGATAAAGCACTTGAGCAGTCTGCCTTTGCACAAAAAAGCCTGGCCGAGCTAAAACTTTGCGCGGAGCAGGGGTACGACGCATTGCTGGAACAGTCTGCACTTGCCTGGGACACGCACTGGCAAACCAGCCGCGTTAGCGTGCAGTCCGACGATCCTCAGGATCAGCTCGCCCTCGACTATGCGGTCTGGCATTTGACGACCATGACGCCTGCACACAACGAGCGTTGCAGTATCGCGGCGAAAGGGCTGACCGGCGAAGGCTATAAAGGCCACATTTTCTGGGACACTGAGATCTTCCTTTTACCGTTCCACCTCTTTACGCGGCCGCAAACGGCCCGTAGCTTGCTGCGTTATCGCTGGCTGAACCTTGCCGGAGCCCGTGAGAAAGCACAGCGCAACGGCTGGGCGGGAGCGCTGTTTCCGTGGGAGAGCGCAGACAGCGGACATGAAGAGACGCCTGAATACGCGGCCATAAATATTCGCACCGGCCTGCGGCAAAAAGTGGCGTCGGCGCTGGCGGAACACCATATCGTCGCCGATATCGCCTGGGCCGTCGTGGCCTACTGGCAAGCGACGCGCGACAGCGACTTCATGCGCAATGAGGGGCTGGCGCTGCTCATGGAAACTGCGTCGTTCTGGATCTCGCGAGCCACAGACGTGAATGGCCGACTGGAGATCCATGACGTTATCGGCCCGGACGAGTATACCGAGCATGTGAACAACAATGCCTTTACCAACTATATGGCCTGGCAAAACGTCCATGATGCCCTGACGCTGATGGAGCACTTTAATCGACAGGACGATGCGTTTGTAGAAGCGGCGCAGAAATTCCTGGCACGGCTGTGGCTGCCTTCCGCTGATGCGCAGGGTGTCATCCCGCAGGATGACACCTTTATGGCGAAACCTGCGATTGATCTACGCCATTACAAAGCGCAGGCCGGTAAGCAAACCATTCTGCTGGATTACTCCCGCGCGGAGGTCAATGAAATGCAGATCCTCAAGCAGGCGGACGTGGTGATGCTCAACTATCTGTTGCCAGATAAGTTCGACCGCAAACAATGTGCGGCGAATCTGGCCTTCTACGAGCCACGCACGATCCACGACTCCTCATTGAGTCAGTCGATTCACGGCATTGTGGCTGCTCGCTGCGGTGATACTGCCCGCGCCTATGCGTTCTGGCGAGCGGGTGCGGCGATTGATCTGGGGGACGATCCTCACAGTTGCGACGATGGGATCCACGCTGCCGCAACGGGGGCAATCTGGTCGGGTGTCGTTCAGGGCTTTGCAGGGATGCAGATTATTGATGGCGAACTGAATCTGACGCCGCAACTGCCGGCCCACTGGCAGCGACTGCAATTCTCTCTTCAGTGGCGCGCTGCACGCCTCAATATTCTGGTTGAGGGCGTATCAGTGACGCTGCGTTCCAGCGCACCGATTGCAGTGACGCTTTGGGGGAAAACACACCACCTTTTAGCCCATGAAACGCGTACTGTTGATTTACCTGAATTTGGGACCGCTACCACGGAGGGCGGCAACAATGTTTAAGGCGGTGATTTTCGATTTAGACGGGGTGATTACCGACACGGCGCATCTGCACTTTCTGGCCTGGCAGAGCGTGGCGTCAGAGATAGGCATCCCGATTGACGAGGCGTTCAATGCCGGGCTGAAGGGTATTAGTCGGATGGATTCACTCGACCGTATTTTGCGCCACGGTGGAATGGAAGAGGCGTTCAGTCAGAAAGAGCGCGAGCAACTGGCGCAGGCCAAAAATGCGCTGTATATCGAATCGCTTAAGGGGTTAACCCGCGATTCACTTCTGCCGGGTATTGCGCAGCTACTGGCGGAAATCCGCGCGAACAAGGTGCGCATCGGGCTGGCGTCGGTCTCCCTTAACGCGCCCATGATCCTCCAGGCACTGGGGATCGCCAGCGCTTTCGATTTTTGCGCCGACGCATCGCGCATTCAGCACTCGAAACCGCATCCTGACATTTTCCTGGCGGCCTGCGCAGGATTAGGCATCACACCGGAGCAGGCGATTGGGATTGAAGATGCGCAGGCGGGTATTGAGGCGATCAATGCCGCAGGCATGCTGTCGGTTGGGATCGGCGGCGAGTTATCCGGCGCAGATTTAACACTTTCTTCCACGGATGAACTGTCCTGGCCGCGTTTATCCGATTTCTGGCAGGACATGCGCGGCCAGAACGGGCATCACTTAAGGGGGCATAATGGCTCAGCTATCGCTTAAACATATTCAAAAAATCTACGACAACCAGGTTCATGTGGTGAAGGATTTTAGCCTCGAAATCGCAGATAAAGAGTTTATCGTCTTTGTCGGTCCGTCGGGCTGTGGCAAATCGACAACATTGCGCATGATTGCCGGGCTGGAGGAGATCAGCGCGGGTGAGCTGTTTATCGACGGGGTGCGGATGAACGATGTTCCGGCCAAATCGCGCGATATCGCAATGGTGTTCCAGAACTACGCCCTGTATCCGCATATGACCGTCTACGACAACATGGCGTTTGGTCTGAAGATGCAAAAAATAGCGCCAGCGGTTATTGAGGAAAGGGTCAGTTGGGCGGCGCAAATTTTGGGGCTGCGTGATTATTTGAAGCGAAAACCGGGGGCGTTGTCCGGCGGCCAGCGCCAGCGTGTGGCACTCGGAAGGGCGATTGTGCGCGAGGCGGGAGTCTTCCTGATGGACGAACCCCTGTCCAACCTCGATGCCAAGCTGCGTGTGCAGATGCGTGCAGAGATCAGCAAGCTGCACCAGAAACTGAACACCACCATGATTTACGTGACTCACGATCAAACGGAAGCCATGACCATGGCGACGAGAATTGTGATTCTCAAAGACGGTTATATTCAGCAGGTGGGCGCGCCGAAGCAGGTTTATAACGAACCCGCCAATATGTTTGTTGCCGGTTTTATCGGATCACCGGCCATGAATTTTATTCGCGGGGCAATTGATGGCCGTTATTTCGTCACTGAAACGCTGCGTCTGGAGATCCCTGAAACGAAACTCGCTGTGCTGAATGCAATGGGATATCAGCGCAAGGCGGTGGTCTTTGGCATCCGGCCCGAAGACATTCTCACGTCATCAGGCATCCCCATGGATATCACAGCCAAAGTCAGCGTGGCAGAACTCACCGGCGCTGAGTTTATGCTCTACGCCACAGTGGGGGGGCATGAGCTGGTTCTGCGCGCCGGCGCGGTCAACGATTACCGTGCCGGGGATAACCTGGCCATTCAGTTTGAAATGGATAAATGTCACTTCTTCGACGCTGATAGCGAAATAGCGCTGAGATAAAAAGATTTCGTTGCCGGGAATTTTCTTTCCGGCTTTTTTAGTCGTTATTTTATAAAGGAATATACAAATGAGTACTCTACACAGAAGTGCTGCGCTTTTATTATGCGCAGGGGTAATGTGCGCCCAGGCGGCTGACAATCAAGAAAAATGGCACTTTAATATAGGTGCTATGTATGAGATTGAAAACGTCGAAGGGCAAGGCGAAGATAAAGATGGATTATATGAACCTTCCGTCTGGTTTAATGCCACCTGGGACGCATGGACTATTTCACTGGCCATGTATCAGGAAGGTCCGGTGGATTACAGCAGCATGACACGCGGGACCTATTTTGATCGCCCGGAATTTGAGCTGCGCTATCGTATTATCGGCAGCGACGATTTCACCCTCGGTTTGACCGGTGGCTTCCGCAATTATGGCTACCATTTTAAAGATGAACACGGCGCGAAGGACGGCACCGCCAATATGCAGCGCTATAAAATTCAGCCGGACTGGGATCTGAAACTTAGCGATGACTGGCGTTTTAGCGGCTGGTTTGCGATGTATCAGTTTGCCAACGATCTTGAAAAAACCGGTTATTCCGACAGTCGTGTCGAAACCGAAACCGGATTTACCTGGACCATTAACGAAACCTTTTCGGCTAAAGCGAACTACTATTTAGAGCGCGGGTTTAATATGGACGGCGGCCGGAATAACGGTGAATTCTCGACGCAGGAAATTCGAGCTTATTTACCGATTTCGTTAGGGAACACCACGCTGACGCCGTATACCCGAATTGGTCTGGATCGCTGGTCGAACTGGGACTGGCAGGACGATCCTGACCGCGAAGGGCATGATTTTAACCGCCTGGGTATGCTCTACGCGTACGATTTTACGAATGGGTTGTCCATGACGCTGGAATACGCGTACGAATGGGAAAATCACGACGAAGGCAAAAACGACCGCTTCCACTATGCGGGCGTCGGCGTGAACTACGCATTCTGACGGGGTGACTGCCAGGGGCTTTGACGCCCCTGGATTCAGCGAAGCGAGGGCGTTTCAGAGAGTGCCGTGTCAACAATGACCTGGCGTGGTGCCTCTTTTCCGGCGATACGTTTGAACAGGACATCGCAACTCTTTTCGCCCAACTGGCGGGTAGGGATTTCGAAGCCAGCCGGTGCAGGGGTCAATATCAACGACAGCAACGGATCCGTATAACCGGCGATCGCCAGCTGTTCCGGAATCATCAGGTTTAATTCCTCCGCTGCGCGATACAGAGCGAGAAGCTTCATACTGTCCGTGGCGAAAACGGCACGCGGTGGGTGTGCTGAGGAGAGTAATTGACAGGCCGCGTCCAGCGCACTTTCGTGGGTATATCCGCCGTCGACAACCCAGTCAGCATTAAAGGCAATGTTGTGTTTTTCAAGGCTGGCTTTATAACCCGCGAGACGGTCGATTGAGACGTGGTAATCAACGGGCGCATGCAGACAGGCGATTTTACGGTGGTCATTGCGAATAAACGTATCGGTTAACGTCATACTGCCGTGGAAATTATCCGTATCGACTGAATAGATATTCTGGAAATCGCCTTCGACTTTACCAATTACCACGACGGGAATGCCATAGGTATCAAGCCGTGGGAAAAAAGATTCATTGGCCGGGGAACTGAGCATAATAATTCCCTTAACCATTTTTTGCTTAATTTTATTTTCGCATTTCTGCAAATCATCTTCGCTACTTTTCGACGTTTGAAGAATAACGTCAAAACCTTCCTCTTCGGCTTTTTCCGTAATGGTATGTAACACGTCAGAGAAAAAAGGATTACCGGCTGTGGTCTTGGCTGAACGCGTGGAAATAACCATGATCGCGTCAAAACCTGAAGAGGTCAGGGCACGGGCCAGCTTGTTGGGTTGATAATTTAATTCATCAATCGCTTTTTGCACTTTTTCAAGTGCTTCCGGGGAGATATTTGTTTGCTTGTTTAGAACCCTGGACACGGTTGATTTTGATACGCCAGCAACACGTGCAATATCATAAATGGTGGGTGACATACACCTTACAACTCCATGATAGCGGTAGTGCGATTATATTACGGGAGAAAAAACGGGAATGACAGTGACAATGAATTGAAAATCAACGATCTGCCCCAATTTATTGTATTCTGAAGCTGATATCAGCGGTCTTCGGGGCAAAACAGGATGGCGATGAAGCGACTTAAAAACGAATTCAATTCACTGGTTAACCGTGGCGTAGACCGCCATTTGCGTCTGGCGGTGACGGGACTTAGCCGCAGCGGCAAAACCGCATTTATCACCGCGATGGTCAACCAGCTTCTCAATTTACACGCCGGGGCGCGACTGCCGCTGCTGAGTGCCGCGCGCGAAGAGCGCCTGCTCGGCGTGAAGCGTGTACCGCAGCGCGACTTTGGCATCCCGCGTTTTACCTATGATGAAGGGCTGGCACAGCTGTACGGCACGCCGCCCGCCTGGCCGACGCCGACGCGCGGGGTGAGCGAAATCCGTCTCGCGCTGCGCTTTCGTTCTAACGAATCCGTATTACGTCATTTTAAAGACACATCCACGCTCTATCTGGAAATTGTCGATTATCCCGGTGAATGGTTGCTCGATTTGCCGATGCTGGCCCAGGACTACCTGAGCTGGTCGCGGCAAATGACCGGGCTTCTGCAGGGGCAGCGCGCGGAGTGGTCGGCAAAATGGCGTGAGCTGTGCGCCGGGTTAGACCCGCTGGCTCCGGCCGACGAGAACCGGCTGGCGGCAATTGCGCAGGCCTGGACCGACTATCTGCATCAATGTAAACAGCAGGGGCTGCATTTTATCCAGCCTGGGCGATTTGTCCTGCCGGGCGAAATGGCGGGTGCGCCTGCGCTACAGTTCTTCCCGTGGCCAGATGTCGATAGCTGGGGTGAATCAAAACTGGCGATGGCGGATAAACACACCAACGTCGGAATGCTCCGCGATCGCTTTAACTACTACTGCGAAAAGGTGGTGAAGGGGTTCTACAAAAATCACTTCCTGCGCTTCGATCGCCAGATTGTGCTGGTGGATTGTCTGCAGCCCTTGAACAGCGGGCCGCAGGCTTTCAACGATATGCGCCTTGCCCTCACGCAGCTGATGCAAAGTTTCCATTACGGACAGCGCACTCTGTTCCGCCGCCTGTTTTCACCGGTGATCGACAAACTGCTGTTTGCGGCGACCAAAGCCGATCATGTCACGGTCGATCAGCACGCGAATATGGTATCGCTGCTGCAACAGCTGGTGCAGGACGCCTGGCAAAATGCGGCGTTTGAAGGGATTAGCATGGACTGTCTGGGGCTGGCTGCGGTGCAGGCGACGCAGAGCGGGCTGATTGATGTCAACGGTGAGAAAATTCCGGCCCTGCGCGGTAATCGTCTGAGCGACGGAGAGACGCTGACGGTCTATCCTGGCGAAGTGCCCGCCCGTCTGCCGGGGCAGGCGTTCTGGGAAAAGCAGGGTTTCCAGTTTGAAGCGTTTCGCCCTCAGGCGATGAACGTCGATCAGCCGTTACCGCATATTCGCCTGGACGCGGCGCTGGAGTTTTTAATAGGAGATAAACTGCGATGAGCGAACCCTTAAAGCCACGCATCGATTTTACCGGCACGCTTGAGCAGGCGCGCGACGAAGCCTTTAAATCCGCCCAGGCGTTCAGTGGCCCGGAGGCCGAGAGATTCGCGCCTGTCGTCGCTGACGAACTGCTGTCGGACGAAGGGCCGGCAGAAGCGGTTGTTGAGGCCGCCCTGCGGCCTAAACGCAGCCTGTGGCGCAAGATGGTTACCGCCGGTTTGACGCTCTTTGGTGTGAGCGTGGTCGGTCAGGGCGTGCAGTGGACGATGAATGCCTGGCAGACCCAGGACTGGGTGGCCCTTGGGGGCTGCGCGGCCGGTGCGCTTATCGTCGGGGCGGGCGTTGGGTCGATTGCGACCGAGTGGCGTCGTCTGTGGCGACTGCGCCAGCGCGCCCATGAGCGCGACGAAGCGCGCGATCTGTTGCGCAGTCATGCCACCGGAAAAGGGCGCGCATTCTGTGAAAAACTGGCGAGCCAGGCCGGGATTGACCAGTCCCATCCGGCTCTGCAGCGCTGGTACGCGGCGATCCATGAAACGCAAAACGACCGTGAAATCGTGAGTCTCTATGCGAGTATCGTTCAGCCCGTGCTTGATTCGCAGGCTCGGCGTGAGATTAGCCGCTCGGCGGCGGAGTCGACGCTGATGATTGCCGTCAGCCCGCTGGCGCTGGTGGATATGGCCTTTATTGCGTGGCGTAATCTGCGGCTTATCAATCGCATTGCCACGCTGTATGGCATTGAACTGGGCTATTACAGCCGTCTACGCCTTTTCCGCCTGGTTCTGCTGAATATGGCCTTTGCCGGTGCCAGTGAACTGGTCCGTGAAGTGGGGATGGACTGGATGTCTCAGGATCTTGCCGCACGACTGTCCACCCGCGCGGCACAGGGGATCGGTGCGGGTCTGTTAACCGCGCGTCTGGGGATCAAAGCCATGGAATTATGCCGCCCCCTGCCATGGATGAATGACGATAAACCGCGTCTCGGGGATTTCCGTCGCGAACTGATTGGCCAGTTGAAAGAGACATTGAGCAAAAAACCGCAGTAAACGCTGAAGAATTCACCTCGCTGTCAATATTTGTTGACAGCGAGCTTCCAGCCAGACGATATCTGACATATCATTTTAAGGTTACTGGCTAAAGAGTGAATTTCCCATGCGTCTGGAAGTGTTCTGTCAGGACCGTATCGGCCTGACCCGCGAATTACTCGATCTCCTTGTTTTGCGTGACATTGATTTGCGCGGCATCGATATCGACCCTATCGGGCGAATTTACCTCAATTTTGCCGAAATCGAATTTAATACCTTTAGCAGCCTGATGGCGGAAATCCGCCGTATCGCTGGCGTTACGGATGTGCGTACCGTGCCGTGGATGCCGTCAGAGCGCGAGCATCTGGCGTTAAGTGCGCTGCTCGAAGCGATGCCTGAACCGTTTTTATCCCTCGATCTGAAAGGCAAAGTGGAGCGCACCAACCAGGCGAGCTGCCAGCTGTTCGGCCAGAGTCAGGAAAAGCTGAGCAACCATCACGCGGCGCAGCTGATCGCCGGTTTCAATTTCCAGCGCTGGCTCGACAGCAATCCGCAGGGCACGCACAGCGAACATGTGGTGATCGGCGGCCAGAACTTCCTGATGGAGATCACTCCGGTGCATCTGCGCGGTGAGAATGACGTCAGCGTGCTGACCGGCGCGGTGATCATGTTGCGCTCGACCATCCGTATGGGGCGCCAGCTGCAGAATCTCTCCAACCAGGATGTCGGCGCGTTCAGCCAGATTATTGCCGTTAGCCCGAAAATGAAGCATGTGGTGGACCAGGCGCGTAAGCTTGCGAATCTCACTGCGCCGTTGCTGATCACCGGCGAAACGGGAACCGGCAAGGATTTACTCGCACATGCGGTTCACACCGCCAGCCCACGCGCGGCAAAACCCTATCTGGCCCTGAACTGCGCGTCCATTCCGGAAGATGCCGTTGAGAGCGAGCTGTTCGGCCACGCGCCGGAGGGCAAAAAAGGCTTCTTCGAGCAGGCCAACGGCGGCTCAGTCTTGCTGGATGAGATTGGCGAGATGTCGCCGCGCATGCAGGCTAAACTGCTGCGCTTCCTCAACGACGGCACTTTCCGCCGCGTCGGGGAAGACCACGAGGTGCACGTCGATGTGCGCGTCATTTGCGCGACGCAGAAAAACCTCGTCGAACTGGTGCAAAAGGGCGTATTCCGGGAAGATCTCTATTATCGACTGAATGTACTGACCCTGAATATTCCGCCGCTGCGCGATTGTCCGCAGGACATTATGCCGCTGACCGAACTGTTCGTGGCGCGCTTTGCCGACGAACAGGGCGTGCCGCGTCCGAAGCTCTCGGGGGATTTGGGTTCGATGCTGACGCGCTACGGCTGGCCGGGCAACATCCGCCAGTTGAAAAACGCCGTCTACCGTGCGCTTACGCAGCTGGAAGGTTACGAACTGCGCTCGCAGGACATTCTGTTGCCGGATTACGATGCGGGAACCGTGTCGGTTGGCGAAGAGGCTATGGAAGGCTCGCTGGATGACATCACCAGCCGTTTCGAGCGCTCTGTGCTGACCCAACTTTATCGCAACTATCCGAGCACCCGTAAACTGGCGAAACGCCTGGGCGTATCGCACACGGCCATCGCCAATAAATTGCGTGAGTACGGTCTGAATCAGAAGAAAGCGGACGACCAGAACTGAGAAAATCCCGCGCGGGCGGGGTTTTTGCTATCCAAACATTAAGGCTTAATTTATGAGCAATGAAATACCTTTAAAGTTTTATGACATCGCGGATGAATATTCAAAGGAATCCGCAAAGCCCGTCAGCGAAGCAGAGCGCGACGCGGTGGCCTATTATTTCCAGTCGCTGATCACGCGTTTAATGAATAACGAAGAGATCAGCGAAGAGGCGCAGAGTGAGATGGCCCGGGAAGCCGGTATCGATGAAACGCGGATCGATGAGATCGCGGAGTTTTTGAATACGTGGTGACGATCGCGTTCTGATATCGCCGTATTGAGTGTGATGTCCGCATGCTGCGCGAAGCTGGCGTCGGACATCCGCATCTCGCTCAGGGGAGTTATCTCAATGAGCGAGATGCGGCTCAGGAAGATCTACATTCTCTTTAGATTTTATCATTCACGCCTTGCAAAACCGCATCCTGTTACCAAACGGATCATACCCTTCCAGAATTTTCCCCCACGCCTGCTCCACAGTTAAGTTCATCCCGCAACCGTTCGATAGTGTGCACAGGGACAAAGAGTGTCGTTGCTGGGCAGACGTCAGACAAAAGAAAGCCCCGCATCAGCGAGGCTTTGAATATCTGAGCGCTGAGCGATGTCGTTACGCTTTCAGCACATCCAGCGCAGCGGTGTAGTCTGGTTCGTTGGTGATTTCGTTGACCAGCTCGCTGAAGATCACGGTGTCGTTTTCGTCAATCACCAGGACTGCACGGGCAGCCAGGCCTTTCAGTGGGCCTTCCGCGATACCTACGCCGTAGTTTTCGAGGAAATCAGGGCTACGCAGGGTAGAAAGCGTGATAACGTTGCTCAGACCTTCTGCGCCGCAGAAACGGGACTGGGCGAACGGCAGATCCGCGGAAATGCACAGCACTACAGTGTTGTCGACTTCGGTCGCCAGCTGGTTGAATTTACGCACGGACGCAGCGCAAACGCCGGTGTCGATGCTTGGGAAAATGTTCAGGACTTTGCGTTTACCGGCGAACTGACCCAGTGTTACGTCAGACAAATCTTTTGCCACGAGGGTAAAAGCCTGTGCTTTGCTGCCTGCCTGCGGAATGGAACCTGCAACAGAAACCGGGTTGCCCTGGAAATGAACGAGTTGTGACATAGATATCTTCCTGTTTACATATAGTTAACGTCGCGGCTAGTGTATGACAACAGCGGATAACACGGCAAACCTATTTTTCCCTACAGGAGTGAGTGATGAGAACCGTCAAGGTCTATGAAGAAGCGTGGCCACTGCATACCCCGTTTGTGATCTCTCGCGGTAGCCGTAGCGAAGCCAGTGTAGTCGTCGTCGAGATTGAAGAAGACGGTGTGAAGGGCGCGGGCGAATGCACACCTTATCCTCGCTACGGCGAGAGTCTCGCGTCAGTGATGGCGCAGATCATGACTATCGTTCCTGAACTGGAAAAGGGGCTGACACGTGAAGCGCTGCAACAGGCGCTGCCGGCGGGTGCGGCGCGTAATGCGGTCGACTGTGCGCTATGGTCGCTGGAGGCGCATCGGCAGAATCATACGATCAGCGACTCGCTGGGCGTGGTACTGCCGCAGACCATTGTAACGGCGCAAACGGTGGTGATCGGCGAGCCTGCGCAGATGGCGTCAAGTGCGAAAGCGCTGTATGAGGCCGGGGCGCGGTTGCTAAAAGTGAAGCTTGACGATCATTTGATTAGCGAGCGGATGGTGGCGATCCGCAGCGCGGTTCCTGATGCGACCCTCATTGTCGATGCCAACGAATCCTGGAAGAGTGAAGGGCTGGCCGCGCGCTGTCAGCTGCTGGCTGATTTGGGCGTGGCGATGCTGGAGCAGCCGCTGCCGTCGGCACAAGACGCCGCGCTGGAAAACTTTATCCACCCGTTACCTATCTGCGCCGATGAGAGCTGCCACACGCGTGACAGCCTGGCCGGGCTGAAAGGGCGCTACGAGATGGTGAATATTAAACTTGATAAGACGGGTGGATTAACTGAAGCGCTGGCGCTGGCGAAACAGGCGCGGGCTGACGGGTTCGCGCTGATGCTTGGCTGTATGCTCTGCACTTCAAGAGCCATCAGCGCCGCACTGCCGCTGACAGAGCAGGTGAGCTACGCCGATCTTGATGGGCCAACCTGGCTCGCCGTGGATGTCTCACCTGCGCTGAATTTTACCACCGGGACGCTTCATCTCTGAGATTGCCAGCGCAGCAGGCCGGTCATCGCTTTCAGGTATTTCTCGCTCGCTTCATCAGAGGAGATGGGCGGGAACTCGGCGGTAATGCAGTGCAGGCCAAGGTCTGCGCACCAGCTGCCAAACGAGCCTGGCGTTTCGTATCCGACGCTGGTGACCAGCGGCAGCGCTAAGGCGTCGGCCAGCCACTCGCCTAACTCCGTGTGGCGCGGATCTTCGATGCAGGCCAGCGGATCGTGAAACGACACCACCCACGCCGGTTGAAGATGATGAATGAGCTGGCACAGCCCCTGGGTTTCAGGCTCTGAGCCGGGTTTTTCACCGGTGAGAAGCACCACGTCACGCTCGTCCGCCGCGCTGTTCCAGCGATAAACCGTCTCTCCCGCTCGCCAGTTGGCCGCCGGGAAATTGCGGTTCAGATCGACGCCGCGCGCGTTGGCCCGCAGCCCTAACTGGCAGCCGTCTGGATTCACCGTTAACACCACGTGATGACGACGCAGATCGGGTGCCAGCGTACGCAGCGCGCAGGAGAGGGTGACGATGGAGGAGTTCTCATCCCCGTGCGTCCCGGCGATGATAAGCCCGCTGTGGCGGTCGGCCTGCGGGGCAGGAAACCAGATCAGCGGGGCACCCAGAAATGAGCGGCCATAATGTTCCGTTCCGGGCGGGAAAGCGCCACGTTCCGTTCTTGGGCGGGTAAGTGACATATGAAATCCTGATAGCGAGTTCTTTATAGCCAGTGTTGTGTAAAACACGCGCTTAATCAAATAGTTTCACGGGCCGGAGAAACTGATCCGATCTCAACTTTCCGCGCGAAGGTGTTTGCATTTCTCTGTTCTGAAACAAATAATTACGCATCTGCTTGTCACCCATCATTCCAAAGGGGATCTCATGAAGCATCCTGTTTCGCTGCTCTGTACTGCGCTGTGGCTGTGTGGACTCACTTCTGTTTCTTATGCAGCTGATATTCCTCAGGGAACGAAGCTGGCGGAAAAACAGGAACTGGTCCGCCATATCAAGGACGAACCCGCCTCGCTCGATCCGGCGAAAGCCGTCGGTTTGCCAGAAATTCAGGTGATCCGCGATCTGTTCGAAGGGCTGGTGAATCAGAATGAAAAGGGCGAACTCGTCCCCGGTGTCGCGACGAAGTGGCAGAGCAATGACAACCGTATCTGGACATTTACCTTACGCGACAACGCGAAGTGGTCAGACGGTACGCCGGTAACGGCGCAAGATTTTGTCTACAGCTGGCAGCGCCTGGTGGACCCGAAAACGACGTCGCCATTTGCCTGGTTTGCGGCGCTGGCGGGGATCACCAATGCCCAGAGCATTATCGACGGCAAAGCCCAGCCTAATACGCTCGGTATCACGGCCGTGGATGCCAAAACCCTTCGCGTACAGCTTGATAAACCGCTGCCCTGGTTCGCCAATCTGACCGCCAGCTTTGCTTTTTATCCGGTGCAGAAAGCCAACGTTGAGAGCGGAAAAGAGTGGACTCGCCCTGGCGCACTGGTGGGCAACGGTGCCTATGTTCTGAAAGATCGCGTGGTGAATGAAAAGCTGGTGGTCGAGCCGAATACGTCGTACTGGGATAACGCCCAGACGGTACTGAAGAAAGTGACTTTTATTCCGATCAACCAGGAGTCATCGGCTACTAAACGCTATCTGGCGGGGGATATTGATATCACCGAATCCTTCCCAAAAAATCTCTATCAGAAGCTGCTCAAAGATATTCCGGGGCAGGTCTATACGCCGCCGCAACTAGGCACCTATTACTACGCGTTTAACACTCAGAAAGGGCCAACGGCCGATCAGCGTGTGCGATTGGCACTGAGCATGACCATCGATCGTCGGATTATGGCGGAGAAAGTGCTGGGAACGGGCGAGAAACCGGCGTGGCACTTTACGCCGGATGTGACCGCTGGCTTTACGCCAGAAAAGTCACCGTTCGAGCAGATGTCGCAGGCGGAGCTGAATGCGCAGGCCAAAATGCTGTTACAGGCTGCCGGATACGGCCCGCAGCGACCGCTGAAACTGACGCTGCTCTATAACACTTCAGAAAACCATCAGAAAATCGCGATTGCGGTGGCGTCGATGTGGAAGAAAAACCTCGGCGTGGATGTGAAGCTGCAAAATCAGGAGTGGAAAACCTATATTGATAGCCGCAACACCGGCAACTTCGATGTGATCCGCGCCTCCTGGGTGGGGGACTACAATGAGCCGTCCACTTTCCTGTCACTGTTAACATCCACACACAGCGGTAATATTTCGCGCTTCAGCGATCCGGCGTACGACAAGATTATCAACCAGGCGACGCTGGAAACGACGGCCAAAGCGCGCAATGCGGATTACAACGCGGCTGAGAAAATCCTTGCCGAAAAAGCCCCGATCGCGCCGATTTATCAATATACCAACGGTCGCCTGATTAAGCCGTGGGTGAAAGGGTATCCGATAAATAACGCCGAAGATGTGGCTTATAGCCGGACGATGTATATCGAGAAGCATTAATATGAATAACAAGGCCCGTCTGAGAACGGGCCTTTTTTTGATTCGTCAGTCAGGGCGCGTCAATCGCCGGGTAGAGGCTGCTTTCCAGATACCCCACCAGGTGCCACATCTCACCGCTAAAAATAAACCATAAGCCAAATATAATAACGCTGAGAATAATTAGGATGAGTATGACTTCTGTTTTCCCCATAGCAAAAGTGACCCACCTGACCGCTGTTAATTCGAGGGGGGCATTGTAGCGGGGCTTTAATCAATACTCCAGTTTTCAGGCGGCGAGCACTTTATTGCGGCCATTGTTTTTGGCGCGGTATAAGGCGTCGTCTACGCGTTTTAACAGATCGTCGATGCTCTCGTCCGGATTATGTCGCGCGACGCCAATACTCACGGTAAAGCGGGGCAGGCCGGGGATGACAATGCGCGCCACTTCGGCACGAATGGTTTCGGCCACCTGCATCGCAGCCTCAAGCGTGGTACGCGGCAGCAGGATCACAAACTCTTCGCCGCCCCAGCGGAACACAAAATCATCTTTACGGCTGCAGGCTTCGAGCATGCGCGACAGGGAAATCAGCACCTCGTCGCCCCTGGAATGGCCGAATACGTCATTAATATTCTTGAAATGATCCATGTCGACCAGTAACAGGCTGAACTGCTGCTGGGCGGGCAAATGGGACGGATGAGTTTGTTCAGTGATGAGATAAAACTGTCGACGATTTAGCAGGCCGGTCATGGAGTCCCGCAGGGCGGCGTGCTCCAGCTCATGCTCAAGCCTTTTTTGCTCGGTGATATCGTGAACGATGCACAGCATTAGCTTGTCGCCGTAAATCTCAATCGGACCCGCGTACGTCTGCACGTGGCGGGTGGAGCCATCGGCCAGTCGGTGGACAAAATTAAGAGGCTTATGCCCGCCGGGAAGACGGGCGATCTCTGTCATAATCGGCAGGATATCGCGCCCCAGGGTGTTAATTTCCCATGTGTGTTTTGTGCACATGTCATCGTGGCTGTAACCGTAAAAATTGAGGGCCGCCAGATTCGCGTCGACAATCTGCCCGTCACGCGCGGTATCTATGAGCAGCATGGGCGCGCTGTTAGTCTGGAAAAAGCGGGCGTAGAAACCCTGTTTTTTACGCTGGTAGTTGGCAGAGCGGCTCGCTTTCAGGCCGGAGGGGGCCTGGGAAATCAGCCCTTCAAACACAATGATTTCACCCGCACTTTCATGCACGGTGAGGGACAGGCGACAGCTCAGGGTAGTTTCCTGATCGTTGCGCCAGACGGTCCAGATTTCGACAATTTCCAGCTCGGATTTGAGATCCGGAACGTACATTGCCAGCTGTTGCTGCGCACTGGCGGAATAAGCGCCCTGACGCATGTCATTCAGCGTTTTATTACGCATCATGTCGCTCGCCGCACTATTGGCGAAAATAACCTGCTCAGAGACGGGTGAGACTAACCAAACCGGTGTTTTGACGAAATTCAGCGCATCAAAGCTGTGTGGCAACATAGAGTCTTCCCAGTCATCGGCAGCCAACGCTCATGAAATTTGCAGTATCACGGTTATACACACGTGGGCATATTTCAAAACATACTCTACTTCATCACATTAGGCATGATTTTTTTGTGAATGAAGTGGGGGTTCTATTTGATTTTTACCAATTGGAATAATTTGTTTGTCAGATTTATTCTGTAATACCAGCCACGGCACCTGTTCTGCAGGAAGCGGGCGGGAAAAATAATAGCCCTGCAGATAATCACATCCCAGATTTGCCAGCATTTGCTGCTGCTGTTGGGTTTCAATACCTTCGGCGACTACCACCATATCCATAGTCCGGGCAACGTGGATAATGGTTTCGACAATCTTTTTGCTTTTATCGTTTTCCCGCATGCTATCAATAAAACTTTTATCTATTTTAAGTTCTTTAGCCGGAAGCACATTCAGCATCAGCAGGTTAGAGTATCCGGTGCCAAAGTCGTCGATGGAAACCGTAAAACCGGCGTGGTTAAACATATCTAATAATTCAATACTGCGTTCCAGGTTTTTCAGGGCCGTGCTTTCGGTGACTTCGAGGATCAGTCGTGAAGGTTCGAGATTGTATTTCTGCATGGTGCCGGAAATGACCTCGAATATATCCTGTTGCTCAAACTGAATAGGGGACAAATTAAACGACAGCGTCCACTGGCTGAATCCTTGCTCCGTCCAGAAGCGCAGTTGTCTGCAGGCCTGATCAATGGCCCACACCCCCACCGGAATGATTAATCCTGTTTTTTCCAGCGATGGCAGGAATACGTTCGGTAGCAGCACACCCTGTTCAGGATGGTGCCAGCGCAATAAGGCTTCAAAGCCGTGAATCTCATTCACTGCGGCGTGGTAGGTGGGCTGATACCAAAGCTCAAACTGCTCGCGCTCCAGCGCCTGGGTGAGATCCTGCAGGAAAGACGGCTCTGCTGAGATGCTTTTCGACATCTCCGGGCGATAAATCGCCCAGCCGTTGCGCCCTTCTTGTTTAATGTGATGCATCGCGGCATCGGCTTTAAATTTCAGTTCGTGGAGGGTTTCACCGTGCTGAGGATAAAGGCTCACGCCAAGGCTTAAGGTGATATTCAGCGCGTGGCCGCCAATGGCGAAAGGGCGGCGAATATCGTCGAGCAGGGTCGTGGAGAGTTCGGTAATTTTCTCGTCATCGCAGTCGGGCAGCAGCAGGATAAATTCATCGCCGCCGAGCCTGGCGAGACTCATTCCCGGCGTCAGTCGGGCGGTAATGCGCTGCGCGACGCTTACCAGCAGCTCATCGCCTACCTGATGCCCCCAGGCGTCGTTCACCAGTTTGAAATGGTCGATATCCAGAAACATTACCGCAAACTGTTTTTTATTCAGCAGTGAGCTATGCAGGCAATCCTGCAGGCTAAGATCCATCTGCGTGCGGTTGGCTAGCCCGGTAAGAGCGTCAAAGCGTGCTTTACGCTCCAGCTGGGTGTTGAGCTGGCGCAGGTTTTCCGTCAGGCGATGAGTGCGAAAATGGGAGTCCACCAGCGAGATAATCAGCATGATACCCAGTAGCACGAGCGTGGTGGTGGAGACCCAAATTGACAGCCCTAACTCGCTCACTCCGCCCGGCATCATGTGCGCGGCGTGCTGAAAACTGGCTGCGCTCATTCCCGTGTAATGCATCGCGCAAATGGCAACGCCCATCACCACGGCCGCGGCGACGCGGTTGATAAACACGCCTTTGTGCCGACGGCGCAGGTGAAAGGCAAGCCAGAGGGCGGCACCCGAGGCGACAATGGCGATCGCGACGGAGATCGTCACGAGGGTCATATTCCAGCGAATGTCATCACTTAGCATCAGCGCCGCCATCCCGGTGTAGTGCATGGCCACGACGCCTGCGCTAAGGATCAGCGTGGAAAACAACCAGCGAAAAAAGGAGAGAGAATCACCCGGAACGGCAATATTAATGGCGCTGGTGGCCGCGACAATGGCGATGCCCAGTGAGCCGACGGTAAGCCAGACGTGATAGCTCATGTCGATCGGCATTTTCATCGACAGCATACCGATGAAATGCATTGACCAGATACCTATCCCCAGCGTGACGCCCCCGGCCATGCGCCACCAGAGAGCGGCTTTGCGGCTGGCACCCGATATTTTGCCGGCGCTGTCGAGCGCCACAAATGAAGCGATAAACGCCACCAGGAATGAGATGGCAATGAGAACGGGGTCCCAGGACACATCGAGCATTATGCAATCCCACGCTAAAAAGTCGTTATTGAGTTCATCCGGTGCGTGACTCATCACCGCTGTGGCTTACTCTAACTAATTCCAAGATTAGTTGCTTATCAAAAATCAACAACAAACGCGTTATTTTTACGTGCAGGAACGCATCGAAGATATATTCTCTCATTAATGACTTAAGTAGCGCTACATGATTTTAATCAGCAGTAGCATTCGCTCTTAATAAACTTTGCGTTAATATTTAATCATCTGTTTGCTAACTATTGTTGTCACAATGAAAATAGGGGTGAAAAGAATAAAACGCCCATGATTGAGGCTAAGCCGATTCTGCGTGCTGACTTAAGGTAAATTTACGGTATCCGAAGGTGAATAATAAATGCCACTTAAAATGTGGTGGAAAAAGAAAATGCGAATGCTATAACCAATATACCTCCTCCGACTTGTTGTATGGGATCAATTATGCTTAGAAATATTAGCGTAAGAACCTTTATTATATATTTTCTGCTGGTCGTGCTTTTAATCATTGATGGTTTAGTTTGGACTTTATCGGAAAGTACAACGCTTTTTATCGCAGTAAATATTATTAATGTGCTTGCGGTCATGTTGCTGTGGTCCTACATGACAAAATATCTTGTTACGCCGATCAACACCGTGAAAAAAAGTATCGAAGAGGTCACCTCAGGCAATCTTGCCGTTTCTATCCCCGAGTTTGGCAATAACTGTGCGGGGCGTTTAATTCCAGGGATCAACAGCTTATCCAGTAACATCGCCACGCTGGTGCGGGAAATACGCGCCTCGTCGCAAACCGCGATGACCCTCTCAGAACAACTCTCCTCACGCAGCGCGGAATTGTCGGTGAAGACAGAGCAGCAATCCGCTTCGCTTATTCAGACCGCTGCCAGCATGGAGCAGATGGCAGCCAGCACCCGCAACAACGCCGATAACACCCGTCTTGCCAGCGAGCGCGCGAACCACGCGACGGTGCAGGCGCGCAAAGGTGGCGAGCTGATGGGGCAGGTGGCAAATAATATGCAGTCGATTACGGAATGCGCGCAGCAAATGACCGAGATCATCTCACTGATCGACGGCATCGCGTTCCAGACCAATATTCTGGCGCTGAACGCGGCGGTCGAGGCGGCAAGGGCTGGGGATCACGGTAAAGGTTTCTCCGTGGTCGCCGGTGAAGTGCGTAATCTTGCCCATCGCAGTGCAGAAGCGGCGAAAAGCATTAAGTCGCTGATCGACGTGACGAGCAATAACGTGACGCAGGGTGTGACGGTGGTCGCGGAAGCCGAGAAAAATATGCACGAAATCGTCAACGGTTCCGGGCATGTCAGCAAACTGATGGATGAGATTTCGGCGAGTACGTCTGAACAGGAAAAAGGGATTTCGCAAATCACGCAGGCGCTGTCTGAGCTGGAGCGTGTGACGCAAAGCAACGTGGCGATGGTGGATGAACTGTCAGGCTCCTCCGATGTGCTGAAAAACCAGGTGATTGAACTTCAGACGCGCACCCGGAATTTCAGGCTGGAGGGCGGCTCGCAACCTGACTGGCAGGAGAGTGTGCGCCAGGAGCACAGCGCCTTTCCCCGCCACGCAGAACACTCATACTGACTGAAAAAAAGCCTGGTTCGCCAGGCTTTATACTTTGTAGCGGTTTCGTCCTGCCTGTTTCGCCTGATACAGCGCTTTGTCCGCCCTCGCTATCAGTTCCCGCGCGGTCACGCCGGGTTTCCATAACGCCAGCCCCTGGCTCACCGTCACGCGGTCGCTGACGGGAGAACCCGCGTGAGGAATATTCTGCGCCTGAAGCACCGCCGCAATATTCTGTGCAGCCGACTGTAACGCCTGCGAGTCCGCATCGGGCAGCAGCAAAACAAACTCCTCGCCACCAAAACGCCCGACAATGCCGCTTGAGGTCAGCGCGGCGGATTCCAGTGCCCTGGCGATGGCCATCAGGCACAGGTCGCCTTTTTGATGCCCGTAATAATCGTTGTAAAGTTTAAAGTGATCGACATCGAGCATGATCAGCCCAAAGCTGTTTCCATCCTGCTGATGACGCAGGATGGCCTGATCCATTTGCGCTTCAAATGACCGACGGTTCGCAATCCCGGTCAGCGGGTCGTTGTTGGCCAGCAGGCCCAGGCGTTGAATCAAATCCGCATTTTCCTGCTCGCGGCGCAGGGCGAGCAGAAACCAGCTGTTGAGAATACGTCGGCCTGATTCAATCAGTCCCGCCAGCAAAATCCACTGCAATCCATTCATGACCGTCAGGCCATTACGGTAAAAAAGTGAGGTAATCAGTATCGTCAGCCAGACCGGCAGAATAAAGCTCAGCAGGACTTTGGGATCAAAGTAGAGTGAGATCAGCGCGGTAAACAGCAGTAATGCGGCAGAGGGGAAGATGATGCGCAGATCGTTGCTGACGATCAGGACAAAGAAACAGCCCGCCCAGCACAGACTGAGGGCCACCACGGTCCACTTTGCTAACGTACCGAGCCACTGTGCGTTTTGCAGGGGTGCCATCCGCATGATGAATAACACGGCGGCGGAGAGGGTCAGGTCGGCCACCATCATGGTTTCCAGCACTGCCGCGGGGTGGTGGAAAAGGACCTCTGACTCGAAGGCGGAGAAATAGTTACGCCCCAGGATGAAAGAGGAGAACAACATATTTACCCACAGGAACCATGTCACACTGGTTTTAATGGCAATGGTCCGCATTTCTGCAAGACGAACATCGAAGGCCGCACAGGGCTTTTTCATCGTCACACTCGTAAAAGATACATTTAAAAACAAAATGGCAGCATTTCTGTAACTCTACTGTTTTGCATCTTTCTGTCCAGTGGTTAGAGTAGGATAAGGGTTAATTCATGAGCAAATTCAGCGCTATGCTGTCGGTAGATGTTGAATAACCTTTCGGGAAGGCTAGACTGACGATGTTCATGACAAAAAGGGGGAGTCACTGTGGAAGGCATTAAGGGATCGGACGTTAATGTTCCGGATGCGGTATTTGCGTGGCTGCTGGACGGTAAAGGCGGGGCGCGACCCCTTGAAGATGACGATATTATCGACAGCGAGCACCCCTGCTGGTTGCATCTGAACTACACCCATCCGGACAGTGCGCAGTGGCTGTCATCGACGCCGCTGCTGCCAAACAGCGTGCGCGACGCGCTGGCCGGGGAGAGCCTACGACCGCGCGTCAGCCGTCTCGGGGAGGGCACGCTGATTACGCTGCGCTGCATCAATGGCAGCACCGACGAGCGACCGGATCAGCTGGTCGCCATGCGTCTTTATATGGATGAACGTCTGATTGTCTCCACCCGTCAGCGCAAAGTGCTGGCGCTGGATGATGTGGTCAACGATCTGAAAGAGGGGACCGGGCCGGTCGACTGCGGCGCGTGGCTGGTCGATGCCTGCGATGCGCTGACGGATCACGCCAGTGAATTTATCGAAGAGCTGCACGACAAAATTATCGATCTCGAAGATAACCTGCTCGATCAGCAAATTCCGCCGCGCGGTTATCTTGCCCTGCTGCGTAAACAGCTCATTGTGATGCGTCGCTACATGACCCCGCAGCGTGATGTCTACGCGCGGCTCGCCAGCGAACGTCTGCCGTGGATGAATGACGATCAGCGACGTCGTATGCAGGATATCGCCGACCGGCTCGGGCGTGGGCTGGATGAGATCGACTCCTGTATTGCGCGAACGGCGGTAATGACCGATGAAATCGCAACGGTGATGCAAGAGTCACTTTCGCGCCGGACGTACACCATGTCGTTAATGGCGATGGTCTTTTTACCCAGCACGTTTTTGACCGGGCTGTTCGGTGTGAATCTCGGGGGTATACCGGGCGGGGCATACCGGTTCGGCTTTTCCGCTTTTTGCATCATGTTAGTCGTTTTGATTGGTGGTGTTGCGTGGTGGTTGCATCGCAGTAAATGGCTGTAAATTTACACATTTTCAGGCGTTTTCTGGCTTCAAAACGCGTTTTTGTTTGAGCGAAGTCAATAAACGGCTACCCCGTTCGGTGCAGTATTACTCCCGCAGGTGAATGCAACGTCAAGCGATGGGCGTTGCGCTCCATATTGTCTTACTTCCTTTTTTGAATTACTGCATAGCACATATTGATTCGTACGACGCCGACTAAATTAGTCGGCTTTTTTTTGCCTCCAGAATCTCAGCGTCTACCCTAAAAGGGTCACCCCGATAAACTGGAGGGAAACATGAGCTATCTGCTTTCACTGCTTTACACGCATCTGTCGGTACCTGACTCGATACCCATCGATCCGGTTCCTGTCCCCGATCCGATTCCCCGTCCGCAGCCAATGCCCGACCCGCCACCGGATGAAGAACCGATTAAATTGTCGCATCGGTAGCGCAGATCTGCGAGGATACGCGCCAACTGACTGTGATTTTTTACCTTGAGAGTACATTGTGACCGCTTTTTCTACGCTGAACGTTCTGCCTGCCGCCCAACTCGACAACCTTACCGAGTTGGGATATCTCTCGATGACCCCTGTACAAGCTGCCGCGCTTCCGGCGATTCTGGAAGGACGAGACGTTCGCGTGCAGGCTAAAACCGGCAGTGGAAAAACGGCCGCCTTTGGCCTGGGATTGCTCCAGCAGATTGATGCGGGCCTGTTCCAGACGCAGTCCCTGGTGCTCTGTCCGACGCGCGAGCTGGCGGATCAGGTGGCAGGGGAGTTACGTCGTCTGGCGCGCTTCCTGCCTAACACTAAAATTCTGACCCTCTGCGGTGGCCAGCCGTTCGGTGCGCAGCGCGACTCGCTGCAACATCCGCCGCACATTATTGTCGCCACGCCTGGCCGTCTGCTTGATCACCTGCAAAAAGGCACCGTTTCGCTGGATGCCCTGCAAACGCTGGTGATGGATGAAGCGGATCGCATGCTGGATATGGGCTTTACCGATGCCATCAATGAAGTGATTCGTTTTGCGCCCGCGACGCGCCAGACGCTGCTCTTTTCCGCAACCTGGCCAGAAGCGATTGCGGCAATCAGCGGACGGGTGCAGAACAACCCGGCTACCATTGAAATCGACGCGGTGGATGCGCTGCCGTCCATCGAACAGCAGTTCTACGAAACCTCGCAAAACGGCAAAATTCCGCTGCTGCAAAAGCTGCTGAGCAAACATCAGCCGGCCTCATGCGTGGTGTTCTGTAATACGAAGAAAGATTGCCAGGCCGTCTGTGACGCGCTTGCCGAGGCGGGGCAGAGTGCGCTCGCCCTGCATGGCGATCTGGAACAGCGCGATCGCGATCAGACGCTGGTGCGTTTCGCCAACGGCAGCGCACGCGTGCTGGTGGCAACGGACGTGGCAGCGCGCGGCCTGGACATCAAATCCCTGGAGCTGGTGGTTAACTACGAGCTGGCGTGGGACCCGGAAGTCCACGTTCACCGTATTGGTCGTACAGCGCGAGCGGGCAACAGCGGTCTGGCGATCAGCCTGTGCGCCCCGGAAGAGGCACAGCGCGCCAACATTCTGTCTGAAATGCTGCAGCTGAAACTCAACTGGATGCCTGCTTTGGGCAGCGTCAGTATCACGCCACTGGCCGCTGAAATGGCGACTCTGTGCATCGACGGCGGCAAAAAAGCCAAAATGCGTCCCGGGGATGTATTAGGCGCGCTGACCGGGGATATCGGACTCGAGGGTGCGGATATCGGCAAAATTGTGGTGCATCCGGCACATGTCTATGTAGCGGTGCGTCAGAAAGTGGCGAATAAAGCGTGGAAACAGCTGCAGGGCGGGAAGATTAAAGGCAAAACCTGTAAGGTGCGTTTGCTGAAATAAGGCACAAAGAAAAGCGTCTCAGAGAATCTCTGAGACGCCAGAGTATTACTTCACTTCCAGAACGTTCAGTCGCATTTCATCCAACTGAGACTCATCTTCTTCCGGCTGCCAGCCCGCAGGCTGCATCGGGATCTCTTCGCGGTCGAACGCCAGGTCGCCACCGTTCACCACTTCCGCGCCGTGCTTAATGCCTTTGAAATCGAACAGTTCAGTATCACACAGGTGAGAAGGCACAACGTTTTGCATCGCGCTGAACATGGTCTCAATGCGGCCCGGATAACGTTTATCCCAGTCGCGCAGCATATCGCCAATCACCTGACGCTGCAGGTTCGGCTGGGAGCCGCACAGGTTACAAGGGATGATCGGGTATTCGCGTGCCTGCGCAAAACGTTCGATATCTTTTTCACGGCAGTAGGCCAGCGGGCGAATGACGATGTGTTTGCCGTCGTCGCTCATCAGCTTCGGCGGCATCCCTTTCATTTTGCCGCCGTAGAACATGTTCAGGAACAGGGTCTGCAGAATATCGTCACGGTGATGGCCGAGAGCGATTTTCGTCGCGCCCAGCTCGGTGGCGGTGCGATACAGAATACCGCGGCGCAGACGGGAACACAGGGAGCAGGTGGTTTTCCCTTCCGGGATTTTTTCTTTCACGATGCCGTAGGTATTCTCTTCGACAATCTTATATTCGACGCCCTGTTGCTCAAGGTATTCCGGCAGGATGTGCTCCGGGAAGCCAGGCTGTTTCTGGTCCAGGTTGACCGCCACCAGGGAAAAGTTCACCGGTGCGCTTTGCTGCAGATTGCGCAGGATCTCCAGCATCGTGTAGCTGTCTTTACCGCCTGACAGGCAGACCATAATGCGGTCGCCTTCTTCAATCATGTTGAAGTCTGCAATGGCTTCACCGACGTTGCGGCGCAGACGCTTTTGCAGTTTGTTCAGGTTGTATTGCTCTTTCTTATTAACTAATTGATTATCTTGCATTTATACTTTACTCAAATATCAAATGGGGCACCAGTGGGACAAAACCATTTTAACGCGCCAGCGTCATGAGGCGCATTTCGACCTGCTCGCTGTTCACTACTTCTATCCATGAAGCATAGATTTCATACACCCTCTGCGCATTTTCGTGCCCCATCTGATTGGCAATAGAAGACGGGTTAGCGCCTGCTGATAGCAACCAGCATGCGAAAGTGTGCCGTGTATGGTACGGATTGCGGCGACGAATGCCAGCACGTTTTGCAGCAGAAGCTCATCGCGCCCCGATACGGCCCGTGAGGAGTGGGGTTTCTGAGTACCAGGCCATACCAAACCTCAGGCCAAAAAAAGGCCTGCAGGCGTGCTCAATGCACGGCGGCAGGCCGATTATTTACCAACAAACGAATTTAGGGCTGCTGATCAGCAATCACTGTCAATTTTTCGTCAGTGGCTTTCTCTTCCTTGAGGGTTTCTTCCAGCAGCCTTGCCGCATCTTTGTATCCCAGCTTTTTCGCAAGTGCATGCAGTGTGCCGTAAGTGGCGATTTCATAGTGTTCCACTTTCTGGGCGGCGCCAATCAGACCCGCATCGCGGACCGGCCCCGCTTCGACGGAGTCGATGATTTCCTGCGCTTCTTCCGCCAGCCCTTCAAGGGCATGGCATTTCATGCGCTTGATTCGCACACCTTCTGTGCTTTCTACCAACTGATCAAGCCGTTCAATTTGACCATGCGTTTCTTCAAGGTGCTGATTAAAAGCAGCAATCAGTTTGGGATCTGTCGCCGCCCGCGCCATTTTAGGTAACGCGCGGGTGATTTGTTTTTCTGCGCTGTAAATATCAGAAAGGTCATGAATGAATAAATCTTCGAGAGTCTTGATTGTCATTAAATACTCCTCTCACAATTCGACTTGTGAAAAAGTGATGCGCATCATTCACGCAGTCTTTAAGGGTAGCTGATATTTAGGGCGGGGGGCGCATAGAAAGGATTTAGCAATAAAATGAGAAACTTCCTGGCGGAGGCGTAAATTCAAAAACAGGAGAATGTTAAATATATTATATGCTAACGTTTGAGGGGGAAATACCTCTGATGAAATGACAGTCTCTGCCGGGATAATAAAGGCTGAATTAACAATCACTCAGAGGCTATCGACAGTGATAAATAAAACGTAAGCGCTGAAGTCACATCAATTTGCTGGATCGCGGGCATGTGTTTTAAGGCCATCACCATGAGCGGAAGCATAATGACGGCGTTATCCCCGCAAGTCTCGTAAAGCCGGGCAGCGTTGCTTACCCCACCTGGCCTGATTTTGCCAGCAGCGCTAAAACTCTCTCCGTAACCTTATCTTCATATCCTTCCTGTTCGGGATGGTTGAACTTAACCAGTGGAGCCGAACTTTTTTCCTCCTCGTATGAAGTTGAAAGAAGGCCAGGATTGCCACTCATGTTATTAATTACCGAGGATAAAACAGTGATGGCAATCTTTGAGGCGTGAAGGTCTATTTGTAGTTCATTAATTGTCTGTTCAAGGGTTTCAACGCGTTCGTTTAAGTCAGTCATTTGATCTCCTGATTATCGAGAAGGCCGGTGTTCAATTGAATGTGCGCATACACATTCAATTTTAGCCTAAGCGGAGAAAGAGACAGCCAATGTCTGATATCTATTAAAACCAACAATAAAAGGCGTGTTAATCCGCATCCAGTGCCTGCAGTAATTCACTGAGATGACGCACTATATCGCCGAAATCAAAAATTAATGCCATCCACAGACAGGTTAGCAAAATCAGAGCAGCCAATGTTAAGCGGGTAAGCACGGAAGAAATCCTTTCACGTGGATAGGGATAAGGCTCAGTATACGGTGATTTCCTTAAACTTCCCCTTTACGACGCCATCATAAAAGCGACCTTTTGACACGACCTGCAAAAAATCGTTATAGACACGTACCGGAACCTGCTGATACCGCAGCGTCCGACGATCGAGAAAGCGGATTTCCAGCGTGGCGCTGCGTTCATCATAGCCAATGGAGGCGATACGTGAAGACCTTACAGGATGATGGACCATGATGATTTGTCCCTTACAGCATAAAACAGGAGATTTATCATCTAACAGCAGGGGCGAGCGTGCAAGTGGGTGACGCGTAACACGGGGTGGAAAAATAATTACAGTGAATGTAATTCATTGAACTATATAAATTAAAAATTATTCTTTCCTGTTAGTTGAGGGTAAACTTTAAGCCGTTATATGCCTTTATGATTCTTCATCCGTTAATGCACTGAGAGTGTTTTACTGAGCTATCATCCAGAATTGACAGGATATGCCCGGAGCTGATGCTCCGGGCTTTTTTTTATCACTCGCTGGTCGATTTCTCGCCTTTTCCTGCCATCTGCGCCAGGAAGTCATAGCGTTTTTGCAGATCCGCCGCCGCGTCCTTCCACAGTTGCTCGGCCACTTCTGGCTGCTGTGCATTGAGACGACGGAAGCGTTGCTCCTGCATCAACGTTTCTGCCAGCGCATCAGACGGTGGACGTGAGTCCAGCGCCAGCGGCAGTTTCCCTTCATCGGCACGACGCGGATCGAAGCGATACAGCGGCCAGAACCCGGTCGCTGTCAGCTGGCGCATCTGATCGTGGCTCAGAGCCAGATCGTAACCGTGCTCTTCGCAAGGGCTGTAAGCGATGATCAGCGACGGCCCTGGATAGGCTTCCGCCTCCTGTATCGCTTTCACCGTTTGGTTAAGCTGCGCGCCAAGCGAAATCTGTGCGACATACACATGACCGTACATCATCATGCTGACGCCCAGGTCTTTACGCGCTTTGCGTTTACCGTGCTCACCAAACTTGGTGACGGCACCCAGCGGGGTGGCTTTGGACGCCTGACCGCCGGTGTTGGAATAACACTGAGTATCGAGCACCAGAATGTTCACGTTTTCCGTCAGGCTCAGAACATGATCCAGCCCGCCGAAACCAATGTCGTACGCCCAGCCGTCACCGCCAATCAGCCAGATCGATTTTTCGACCAGCGCGTCGGCGTCGGTTAACAGCTGCTGTGCGCCCTCCACGCCCTGAAGATGCTGACGCAGTTCTGCCACCTGCTCACGACGCACCTCTGGTGTGGCGTCGCTGTGCAGCGCTTCATTTAATTCAGCAGGAAGCTTATCGGCAAACTGTTCCAGCAGACGCATCACGCGGGCACGATGCTGATCGACCGTCAGACGGAAGCCCAGCCCGAACTCGGCGTTATCTTCAAACAGAGAGTTTGCCCAAGCCGGGCCACGGCCATTGGCATCGGTGGTATAAGGCGTAGAAGGCAGGTTACCGCCGTAGATAGACGAACAGCCGGTGGCGTTCGCGATCAGCATGCGGTCGCCGTACAGCTGGGTGAGCAGCTTGATGTAAGGCGTTTCGCCGCAGCCGGAGCAGGCGCCCGAGTATTCAAACAGCGGCGTAATCAGCTGGGAGGTACGGATATCGATACGTTCGAGCTTGCTGCGATCGATTTCCGGCAGGCCGAGGAAGAAGTCGTAATTCACTTTCTCTTCTTCCACGTGTTCCAGGCGCGACATCATATTGATGGCTTTGATTTCCGGATTCTGGCGATCTTTCGCCGGGCATACTTCGACGCACAGATTACAGCCTGTGCAGTCTTCCGGCGCGACCTGCAGCACGTATTTCTGCCCACGCATATCGCGGGATTTCACATCCAGCGAGTGCAGGCTGGCAGGGGCATTTTCCATCTCCTCCGGAGAAACTACTTTTGCGCGGATGGCGGAGTGTGGACAGGCCGCGACGCAATGGTTGCACTGCGTACAGAGATCTTCCTTCCAGATCGGGATCTCTTCGGCGATGTTGCGTTTTTCCCAGCGGGTAGTGCCCACCGGCCAGGTGCCGTCCGGCGGCAGGGCGGAGACGGGCAGGGCATCGCCCAGACCCGCCAGCATTGCAGCGGTCACGGTTTTAACAAAATCAGGCGCCGCATCAGACACCACTGGTGGCCGGTTTGCACTGGCGGTATTCACCGGCTGAAGCGGGATCTCAGAAATAGACTCTCGTGCCAGAGCCAGCGCTTGCCAGTTTCGCTCCACCAGATCCTGCCCTTTGCTGCTGTAGCTTTTGGCAATGGCGCCCTGCAACGCGGTCAGCGCGCTGTCGCCCGGCAGAATATCCGTCAGGTGGAAGAAGGCCATCTGCATGACGGTGTTAATGCGTGCCGCCAGGCCGCATTCACGGGCAATTTTCGCCGCGTTGACGGTAAACAGACGGGCTTGTTTCTGATTTAGCACCGCCTGCACTTCCTGCGGCAGTCGCGACCACACTTCGTCAGCATTGTACGGCGTGTTAATCAGGAAAATTCCGCCCGGTTTCAGGCGTTCGGCCATCTGATATTTGTCGATAAACTGCAGCTGGTGACAGCCAACAAAATCGGCCTGCTCAACCAGATAGGCGGAACGAATCGGTTTTTCGCTGACGCGCAGGTGCGAGACGGTCAGGCCGCCCGCCTTTTTGGAGTCATAGACGAAATAGCCCTGGGCATACCACGGCGTGGAGTTACCGATGATTTTGATATTGTTTTTGGTGGCAGAGACGCTACCGTCACTGCCCAGACCGTAAAACAGCGCTTCCAGCTTCGACGTCGACGGCAGGGTGTTTTCTGGCAGCAGCAGCGACAGGTTAGTCACATCGTCATAAATACCGACCGTAAAGCGCGGTTTCGGTTTTGCGGCGCTCAGCTCATTAAACACTGCCAGCACGCAGTCAGGCCCGAACTCTTTCGACGACAAACCGTAGCGTCCGCCGATGACGCGCGGCAGCGTTTCGCGCTCACCGCTGTTGAAGGCTTCGGCCAGGGCCGTCATCACATCCAGATAGAGGGGTTCTGCGTGCGCGCCCGGCTCTTTGGTGCGATCGAGTACCGCAACGGAACGGACGCTTTCCGGCAACACGGACAGCAGATGCTTCGCAGAGAAGGGACGGTACAGGCGTACTTTCAGTACACCGACCTTTTCGCCGCGAGAAAGCAGCTCGTCGACGACCTCTTCACAGGTGCCAATCGCAGAGCCCATCAGCACGATAACGCGCTCGGCCTGCGGGTGGCCATAGTATTCAAACGGCTTATATTCACGCCCGGTGGCAGCCGAGAAATCACTCATCGCCTGCTCAACGTGATCGTAAACCGCATTGTACCAGGGGTTGGTGGCTTCACGGGACTGGAAATAGGTGTCAGGGTTTGCGGAAGTGCCGCGAATAACCGGATGCTCCGGGTTCAGCGCGCGTGCGCGGTGGGCATCGATCTCGTCCTGCGGCATCAGCTCCAGAATCGTGTTGTCCGACAGCGGGACGATTTTATTAATTTCGTGAGAGGTGCGGAAACCATCGAAGAAATGAATAAACGGCACCCGGCTTTTTAGCGTCGCGATGTGGGAAATCAGCGCAAAGTCCTGGGCTTCCTGCACATTACTGGCACACAGCATGGCGCAGCCCGTCTGACGGACCGCCATCACATCCGAGTGGTCACCGAAAATCGACAGAGCATGGGTGGCAACGGTACGCGCTGCCACATGCAACACGAACGGCGTTAACTGCCCGGCGAGCTTGTACAGCGTGGGAATCATCAGCAGCAGACCCTGCGATGAGGTGAACGACGTCGAGAGGGCACCTGTTTGCAGTGCGCCGTGAACCGCGCCGATAGCACCGGCTTCCGACTGCATCTCGACGACCCGGGGAACATCGCCCCAGACGTTTTTTAGCCCGTTGCCCGCCCAGGCATCAGCCTGTTCCGCCATGGTCGAACTTGGTGTAATGGGATAGATGGCGATAACTTCGCTGGTGCGGAACGCGACGGACGCGGCCGCGCCATTACCGTCAATAGTGATCATGTGACACCCTTACATTGCGCAAAAAAGAGGGACCCGTGAAACGTCGACGAGTCCTGATAGTTATATCCCTATTTTAGCAAAGGTCAGGCTTTCCGATTTTCGCTTTTGTGTCCTGGCTATTCTTCGCATCAATGTGTAGATCAAGTTTCAGGCAAAAAAATCGCAAGAATTTGTTTCTCAGGTGCATAAATACGCAGTTCCGCTCTCGACGGGGCGGCGCAGGGTGCCTATTATGCTTAGGTTTCGCAATTTGTATGGGGAAGAGAGAATGCGTTCAGCGTTTTGGGTAGGGTGTGCGGCATTACTGTTGTCTGCGTGCAGCAATGAGCCGGTTCAGCAGGCGACGGCGGCACATGTTTCACCGGGAATGAAAGCGGCAATGTCCAGCTCCGGGCAGGCCAGTTGCGCAATGGTGGGCGGATCGTTGTCTGTCGCTCGCCAGCTTGATGGCTCGGCTGTCGGGATGTGTGCGTTGCCTAATGGCAAACGCTGCAGTGAGCAGTCGCTTGCCGTAGGGTCATGCGGTAATTACTGATTAGTCTGCGCGTTTAAACATCAGCGTTTTATCTGCTGTCGCCAGCGTCAACTGATTTTCCGTCAGATCGACCTGCGCGCCTTTGCGCAGCATATCGCCTATCGTCGCATCCAGCTCGTTGAGCTGCGGATCGGTGCAGAGTTTGCGCGTCATCGCCATGGCTTTGACCTTCAGCTCGCCTTCCGACAATTTGCCTTCGCCGCTAAAGCGGTTACACATCACGCCGGAAACAGCCATTTTCTCGCCAAAGCGCATTTCCGGTGGCACCGCGGTGGGTTTGACCGCCGCGCCGTTTACGCTCTCCAGCACAAAACGGTGCCCTTCGAGTTGGCCTGCCTGAACAGACGCCTTTCCGGGATTAACACAACCTGCCAGCGCCAGGGTCACCAGGCTTAACGCCACGAGCTTTTTCATATTGCTTCTCAAACTATAAATCCGATAAATATATGTGAATATCTTTAACGATACCCTCCCGTTTGTCATGGGTGTTTATCTGAAAGTGCCGAAAGCCGGGCAGGGATATACACCCGGCTATCAAAACGTTAGTGCGATTTAAAGCCTGCGGCAGTCATCAGGATGCGGAAGAACATCCCCACAGCAGCCAGTGCCAGCACGCTGCCTCCCCAAATAATGACTAACCACATCAGGCGTTTCCAGACCGGCTGTTGCATCAGTGATACCCCTCCCCATGTTGCACTTTTCCGCGAAACACGTAGTAGCTCCAGAACGTATAGACCAGAATAATCGGGATGATCAGCAGGGCGCCGACCAGCATAAAGCCCTGGCTTTGTGGCGGGGCCGCGGCCTGCCAGAGTGTGATGGACGGCGGAATAATGTACGGCCAGATGCTGATCCCAAGCCCGCTAAATCCGAGGAAAATCAGTCCTAACGTCAGAACAAACGGTGCATTGTGGCTGTCGCTATCGTTCAGTTTTTTCCATGCCCAACCGCTCAGTACGACGACCAGCAAAGGCACCGGCAGCAGGAACCACAGATTGGGCAAGGTAAACCAGCGCTCGGCGATTGCCGGGTGCGCCAGCGGCGTCCACAGGCTGATGACCGCGATGACCGCCAACAGCGTCAGCAGCAGCTTTTTAGATACCCCGCGCATTTTCCCCTGAAGCGGATTTTCACTTTTCATCACAAGCCAGGTCGCGCCGAGCAGGGCGTACGCCACTGTCAGACCCACGCCACAGAACAGGTTAAATAGCGTAAACCAGTCAAATGGCCCGCCGCTGTAGGCGCGCTCGGTCACCGAAAAACCGTTAATCACCGCACCAACCACCACGCCCTGGCTGAAGGTGGCAAGAATTGAGCCGCCAATAAAAGCTTTGTCCCAGAAAGGCCGGTGAGCGGGCGTCGCTTTAAAACGAAATTCAAAGGCCACGCCGCGGAAAATCAGGCCGATCAGCATCAACGTGAGTGGGATGGTGAGGGCATCGATAATCACGGCGTAAGCCAGCGGAAACGCACCGAAAAGCGCGGCGCCCCCGAGTACCAGCCAGGTTTCATTCCCGTCCCAGACGGGGGCCACGCTGTTAACCATCACGTCGCGATCGTCTGCGTCTCGGGTGGTCGGAAACAGAATGCCGATGCCTAAATCAAAGCCGTCCATGACGATATACATCAGCGTGGCGAAGACGATAATCACAAACCAGATAATGGAAAGATCGATGCCCATTATGGTTTCTCCTTAATCACAAATTCAGTGCTGGCGGCAGAGAGCGGGCGAGCCGGACGGCCATCGTTTTCGGTCGGGAAGGATTCGTGTTCCTGCGGACCTTTTTTGATAAGCCGCACCATGTAGCTGTATCCAACGCCGAACACCGAGGTATAGACGACAATAAAGGCCAACAGACTTACGCTCATATGCAGATCGCCATGGGCAGATACCGCATCCGACGTGCGTTGCAGACCATAAACGACCCATGGCTGACGACCCACTTCGGTGGTGACCCAACCGGCAAGGATGGCGATCAGGCCGGACGGTCCCATCAGCAGAGCGAACCACAGGAAAGGACGCGAGGTATAAACGCGCTGCCTGTAGCGCAGCCAGACGGCGACAACGCCTAACAGCAGCATCAGCATTCCCAGCCCCGCCATGATGCGGAATGACCAGAAGACGATGGTCGAATTCGGACGATCCTCTTTCGGGAAATCTTTCAGCGCTGGCACCTGTTTATCCAGACTGTGCGTCAGAATCAGGCTGCCGAGCGCCGGGATTTCCAGCCCATAGCGGGTGCGCTCTTGCTCCATATCTGGCCAGCCAAATAACAACAACGGTGTCGGTTCACCGGGTGGATTTTCCCAGTGGCCTTCAATCGCCGCAATTTTGGCGGGCTGATGTTTTAATGTATTCAGGCCGTGCATATCACCGACCATCGCCTGAATTGGCGCAACAATCAGCGTCATCCACAGCGCCATGGAGAACATGTGACGAATAGCGGGCGTGTTGTTACCGCGCAGAAGATGCCAGGCCGCAGATGCACCCACAAACAGGGCGCTGCTCAGGAATGCCGCAATGGACATATGGAACAGGCGGTAGGGGAAAGAGGGGTTAAACACCACCGCGAACCAGTCGACCGGGACCACTACGCCGTTGACGATCTCATACCCCTGAGGGGTCTGCATCCAGCTGTTGGACGCCAGGATCCAGAAGGTCGAAATAATGGTGCCCAGCGCCACCATGCAGGTGGAAAAGAAGTGCAGCCCCGGCCCAACTTTGTTCCAGCCAAACAGCATCACCCCGAGGAAACCGGCTTCGAGGAAGAAGGCGGTCAGCACTTCGTAGGTCAGCAGCGGGCCGGTAATACTCCCCGCGAACTGCGAAAATCCGCTCCAGTTGGTCCCGAACTGGTAGGCCATCACCAGCCCGGACACCACGCCCATGCCAAAGTTGACGGCGAAAATTTTGGACCAGAAATGGTACAGCGAGCGCCAGACGGGTTTTTTGGTCTTCAGCCAAAGCCCTTCCAGCACCGCCAGATAGCTGGCGAGACCAATGGTGATCGCCGGGAAAATAATGTGGAAGGATACGGTAAAGGCAAACTGTATCCGCGCCAGATGAAAAGCATCTAAACCAAACATGCACAGCCTCAATGTCAATCGGTGTGGTGTTATGGTATAGGGGGCGGAATCGAACTATCAGAGGCAGAAATTTGAAATTTATGTATAACAGTTTGCGAAATAGATGGGCTTTAGTCATCTGATATAGTGAACAGTTAAGCGCGACTAACGCATAAGGCCGTTAAACGTTCAGAGCATAAGAATTTTATTTTTATGATTTTTCTTCATTAAAGGGGTTGTTTTGTTCTCTCAGTCATGCGTTAATGGCTCCTCGGTTTGATACCCAAAAAAATATCTGACGTCGTTTCAAAGCATTTCTCATCACGTTGTGCCTCTCCGCAGCCTCTTGGGTCTTCTCTTTACACTCTGACACTCCGATTAGTTTTGTCTCAGACCATCATTGCCTTGAAAGGCCCAATTTGTTATTCACGTTTTTACGTGTTCTGGAGATACATATGGTTTCTTATATCCATTTTCGCTGCCCATGCTGTCATGGCTCGCAATACCGCACATCCGTTTTTGATGTGTCTGAAAAAAACCCACACGGTGCGAAATGCATTTTCTGCAAATCGTCCATGATGACCTTTGACCATCTGGCAACGTCCGCGCCATCTGAGCGTGCACACCTCAGTCATCGTCCGTCATAACACCGCATAAGCTATAACAGTTCATTAAAACTGCCAATTTTCTCCTGCTGATATACTATGGTGTGAAGCAAGGAGAGAACGATGAAAAAATACCAGCGCCTGGCGCAGCAAATCATTTCGCAAATCGAACTTGGCGTGTGGTTGCCGGGAGATAAACTACCGTCGTTGCGTGAGCAAGTTGCCAGCAGCGGCATGAGTTTCATGACCGTCGGTCATGCTTATCAAACGCTGGAAAGTCAGGGGCGAATCGTTGCTCGCCCACAGTCGGGATACTACGTTGCTCCACGCCCGATAAAGCAGCAGCCTGCGCCACCGGCGCAGGTGATGCGCGACGAAGTGGTCGATATCAATACCTATATTTTTGATGTCCTGCAGGCCAGCCGCGACCCCTCTGTTTTACCATTTGCCTCCGCATTCCCCGACCCGCGGCTTTTCCCGCTTCAACAGTTGAACCGCTCCCTTGCCAATGTCAGCAAAACCGCAACCGCCATGAGCGTGATTGAAAACCTGCCGCCGGGTAACGTCGATCTCCGCCACGCCATCGCCCGTCGCTACGCGCAGCAGGGGATGAATATTTCGCCGGAAGAGATTGTGATCACCGCCGGTGCGCTGGAAGCCCTCAACCTGAGTCTCCAGGCCGTGACCGAACCCGGTGACTGGGTGATTGTCGAAAACCCCTGTTTCTACGGTGCACTTCAGGCGCTGGAAAGGTTAAAGCTCAAGGCGCTGTCGATCGCCACCGACGTGCGCGAAGGGATCGATCTCAACGCCCTCGAGCAGGCGCTGAACGACTATCCGGTGAAAGCCTGCTGGCTGATGACTAACAGCCAAAATCCATTGGGCTTTACCCTCAGCGCCGAGAAAAAAGCCCATTTGGTGGCGCTGCTGACGAAACATAACGTCACCTTGATCGAAGATGACGTCTACAGTGAGCTCTATTTTGGGCGCGAAAAACCGCTGCCCGCAAAAGCCTGGGACCGCCAGGATATGACACTGCACTGCTCATCCTTCTCGAAATGTCTGGTTGCCGGTTTTCGTATCGGCTGGGTCGCTGCGGGCAAACATGCGCGCCGCATCCAGCAATTACAATTGATGAGCACCCTTTCGACCAGCTCCCCGATGCAGCTTGCTCTTGTGGATTATCTCGCCACCAAACGCTATGACGCCCATCTTCGCCGCCTGCGCCGTACACTGGCCGAGCGTAAGCAGCAGGCGTGGCAATCGCTAATGCGCCATCTGCCGGCGGAAGTGAAAATTCACCACAACGACAGCGGCTACTTTTTGTGGCTGGAACTGCCTGCACAGCTGGACGCCGGGCTGCTCAGTGAGCAGGCGCTGGCACACCATATCAGCATCGCGCCGGGCAAAATGTTTTCTACTTCCGACGTCTGGACGCCGTTCTTTCGCTTTAATACCTCCTGGGCGTGGGGTGAGCGAGAAGAACAGGCTGTAATCCAGCTGGCGAAATTAATAAGCGTCATGCTGAAATAAGCGAAAAGGCTTATTTACCGCAGGCGTAATATCCTCGTATAAATAAACAATGCTTATCCTGTGACCGGCACCAGGTTTATTCCCGGATGTCAGTCATAGGAAATCTGCATACCGCCGCTCGCCGCTAACTCCTTGTCTATAATCCACTTAACAGGGAATGCGCCCTCTGTCACAACCTGATGAAATTTCCAAAGCCCGCAGGGTGCGGCGCATTTGCGCAGTCTACGTTTATTAAGGGAGATATTTTTACGGCACGGCTGCCGCCAAATTTCATTGCGACAGGAGTAAATCAAATGAGCAAAAAATTTGCCCGCAGCAGCCTGTGCGCGCTCGGCATGACCATCATGACCGCGCAAGCCGCAGAGCCGCCGAAAGAGATCGGTAAAGGCGAGGGAAGGCTGGATATCATCGCCTGGCCGGGATACATTGAACGCGGCCAGACGGATAAAAATTACGACTGGGTCACCCAGTTTGAAAAAGAGACCGGCTGTGCGGTGAACGTCAAAACGGCAGCCACCTCCGATGAGATGGTCAGCCTGATGGCTAAAGGGGGCTATGATCTGGTCACCGCTTCCGGCGATGCCTCGTTACGTTTGATTATGGGGAAACGCGTTCAGCCCATTAACCCGGATCTGATCCCCAACTGGAAAACCCTTGATTCGCGCATCGTGAAAGGCGAATGGTTCAACGTTGGCGGCAAAGTCTACGGCACGCCGTATCAGTGGGGACCCAACCTGCTGATGTACAACACGAAAACCTTCCCAACACCGCCGGACAGCTGGGCTGTGGTCTTTAAAGAGCAAAATCTCCCGGACGGCAAAACCAACAAAGGCCGTGTGCAGGCCTACGATGGCCCGATTTACATTGCTGATGCCGCGCTGTTCGTCAAAGCCACGCAGCCGCAGCTCGGCATTACTGACCCGTACCAGCTCACCGAAGCGCAATACGCAGCCGTACTGAAAGTGCTGCGTGACCAGCACGCGCTTATTCACCGTTACTGGCACGACACCACCGTTCAGATGAGCGACTTCAAAAACGAAGGCGTGGTGGCGTCAAGCGCATGGCCTTATCAGGCTAACGCCCTGAAAGGGGAAAACCAGCCCATCGCCACGGTCTTCCCGAAAGAGGGGGTAACCGGTTGGGCAGACACCACCATGCTCCACGCCGAAGCCAAACATCCGATGTGCGCCTACAAGTGGATGAACTGGTCGCTGACACCAAAACTGCAGGGCGATCTGGCGGCGTGGTTTGGCTCTCTGCCGGTGGTGGCTGAAGGCTGTAAAGCCAGCACGCTGCTCGGCGAAAAAGGCTGCGAAACCAACGGCTATAACGAATTCGACAAAATCATGTTCTGGAAAACCCCGATTGCAGAAGGCGGAAAATATGTCCCGTACAGCCGCTGGACGCAGGATTACATCGCCATCATGGGTGGCCGTTAATCGCCCGGGAGCAGACCATGACGTACGCAGTTGAGTTTAACGACGTCTCCCGTTTGTACGGCGACGTACGGGCGGTGGACGGTGTCACCATTGGCATTCGTGACGGCGAATTTTTCTCCATGCTGGGGCCTTCTGGCTCCGGCAAAACCACCTGTCTGCGCCTGATTGCCGGGTTCGAGCAGTTGAGCGGCGGGGCGATCAAAATCTTCGGCAAAGAGGCCAGCGAGCTACCGCCGTGGGAGCGCGATGTGAACACCGTGTTCCAGGATTACGCCCTGTTCCCGCATATGTCGATCATTGAAAACGTCGCCTACGGTCTGATGGTGAAAGGCGTCGATAAAAAGAAACGCCAGGCGCAGGCGCGTGATGCGCTGGAGAAAGTGGGGTTAGGGTTTGCAGAAAAGCGTAAGCCCTCTCAGCTTTCCGGCGGGCAGCGCCAGCGTGTGGCTATCGCCCGCGCGCTGGTCAATGAGCCGCGTGTGCTCTTGCTTGACGAACCGCTCGGTGCGCTGGATCTGAAACTGCGCGAGCAGATGCAGTTCGAGCTGAAAAAACTGCAGCAGGAGCTGGGGATCACCTTTATTTTCGTTACCCACGATCAGGGCGAAGCGCTGTCGATGTCCGATCGTGTCGCCGTGTTTAACAACGGGCGAATTGAACAGGTCGATACGCCGCGCGAGCTTTATATGCGCCCGCGCACGCCGTTCGTCGCCAGCTTTGTCGGCACTTCCAACGTGTTTGATGCCGCCGTTGCAAAACAGGTTTGCGGCATGGAAGGAATTTATTCGCTGCGCCCGGAACATATTCGCCTCAATCAGAGCGGCGACGTTCAGGTACAGGGCGTGGTGCAGGCGGTGCAATATCAGGGCGCGGCAACGCGGTTTGAGCTGCGTCTCGCCGATGGTGCAAAATTGCTGGTGAGCCAGGCCAATCTGAGCGGCGCGAATATCCCTGTAGATGTTGCCCCAGGGCAGCAGGTGCTGGCCTCCTGGTCGCGCGAGGCAATGGTGCCGCTGCATGAGGAAAGGTGAGATGGACATGAGCGTTTCGCCTGCACCGTCCTCCCGTGGCCCGGTCAGTCGGATCACGACGCTGCTCTGGCGCAAACCGTCGCTCGGGCTGTTCCTGCTTCTGCTTGGGCCGCTGATGTGGTTCGGGATTGTCTATCTCGGCTCGCTGCTGACCCTGCTGTGGCAAGGTTTCTACACCTTCGACGATTTCACCATGTCGGTGACGCCGGATCTGACCTTTGCGAACATACTGGCGCTTTTCAACCCTGCCAATTACGACATCATCCTGCGCACCTTGTTGATGGCCATTGCCGTCACGATTGCCAGCGCGATTCTGGCCTTTCCGATGGCGTGGTACATGGCGCGCTACACGCGTGGTAAATGGAAAGCTTTTTTCTATATCGCGGTGATGCTGCCGATGTGGGCGAGCTACATCGTTAAGGCCTACGCGTGGACGCTGTTGCTGGCAAAAGATGGCGTCGCGCAGTGGTTTCTCGGCTATATGGGGCTGGAGCCGCTGCTGATGTCAGTGCTGACGCTGCCCGCAATTGGCGGTAACACGCTGTCGACGTCCGGCCTGGGGCGCTTCCTCGTCTTTGTCTATATCTGGCTGCCGTTTATGATCCTGCCCGTACAGGCGGCGCTGGAACGCCTGCCGCCCTCGCTGTTACAGGCGTCAGCCGATCTGGGCGCGCGCCCGCGCCAGACTTTCCGCTACGTGGTACTGCCGCTGGCTATTCCTGGCATTGCGGCCGGTTCGATTTTTACCTTCTCGCTAACGCTGGGCGATTTTATCGTGCCGCAGCTGGTCGGTCCGCCGGGTTATTTCATTGGCAACATGGTCTATGCGCAGCAGGGGGCGATCGGCAACATGCCGATGGCGGCGGCGTTCACCTTAGTGCCGATTGTCCTTATCTCACTCTATCTGGCGTTCGTGAAACGTCTGGGAGCGTTCGATGCACTCTGAACGCGCGAACGTGTTCCTGAAACTGGCGGCCTGGGGCGGGGTGATCTTCCTTCACTTCCCACTTCTGATTATCGCCATCTATGCTTTTAATACGGAAGATGCGGCGTTCAGCTTCCCGCCGAAAGGGCTGACCCTGAAGTGGTTTAGCGTGGCGGCATCAAGAAGCGACATTATCGATTCGGTGACGTTGTCACTTCAGATCGCGTCGCTCTCGACGGCCATTGCGCTGGTGCTGGGGACGCTGGCGGCGGCGGCACTCTGGCGCAGCGATTTTTTCGGCAAAAACGCCATCTCGCTGCTGCTTCTGCTACCGATTGCGCTTCCGGGCATCATCACCGGTCTGGCGCTGCTGACGGCGTTTAAAACCATCAATCTCGAGCCGGGCTTTTTCACCATCGTTACCGGTCACGCGACCTTCTGCGTGGTGGTGGTGTTCAACAACGTCATCGCTCGCTTCCGGCGCACCTCATGGAGCCTGGTCGAAGCGTCGATGGATTTAGGTGCCGACGGCTGGCAAACCTTCCGCTACGTCGTGCTGCCGAATTTAAGCTCTGCACTGCTGGCGGGGGGAATGCTGGCGTTTGCACTGTCGTTCGACGAAATCATCGTCACGACATTTACGGCGGGACATGAGCGTACGTTACCGCTGTGGTTACTCAATCAGCTTGGACGCCCGCGTGATGTGCCCGTCACTAACGTGGTTGCGCTGCTGGTGATGCTGGTAACGACCATTCCGATTCTGGGGGCCTGGTGGCTAACCCGCGACAACGAAAACGTGGTCGAAAGCGGGAAATAACGTTGATTTCAACAGGACAATGCTATGCAAACTCAACTGCTGATTAATGGTGAACTGGTCACCGGCGAAGGCGAAAACCAGCCGGTTTACAATCCTGCCACGGGCGAGGTTCTGCTGGAGATCGCCGAAGCGTCTGCCGCACAGGTCGACGCTGCCGTGCGAGCCGCCGACCGCGCCTTTTCGGAATGGGGCCGAACCACGCCCAAAGCGCGCTCAGAGTGCCTGCTGAAACTGGCCGATATGATTGAGGAACATGCCGACACATTCGCGCGCCTCGAATCGCAAAACTGCGGCAAGCCGCTGCACTGTGTCATCAACGACGAAATCCCCGCAGTCGTGGATGTGTTCCGTTTCTTTGCAGGTGCCGCTCGTACGCTAAATGGACTGGCGGCGGGAGAGTACCTCGACGGCCATACCTCCATGATTCGCCGCGATCCGGTGGGCGTGGTGGCGTCCATCGCGCCGTGGAACTATCCCCTGATGATGGCGGCGTGGAAGCTGGCTCCGGCGCTGGCCGCCGGAAACTGCGTGGTGATCAAACCTTCTGAAATCACGCCGCTGACCGCACTCAAACTGGGGGAACTGGCGAAAGAGATCTTCCCGGCAGGGGTATTAAATGTATTGTTCGGTCGCGGCAAAACCGTTGGCGACCCGCTGACGGGGCATGAAAAAGTGCGCATGGTCTCCCTGACCGGATCGATTGCCACCGGCGAGCACATAATCGGCCACACGGCATCGTCGATTAAACGCACCCACATGGAGCTGGGCGGTAAAGCGCCTGTCATCGTCTTTGACGATGCTGACCTCGACGCGGTTGTCGAGGGCGTGCGGACCTTCGGTTTCTATAACGCGGGCCAGGACTGTACCGCCGCATGTCGGATATACGCGCAAAAAGGCATTTACAACGCTCTGGTCGAAAAGCTCGGTGCGGCGGTGGCCACGCTGAAAACCGGCGCGCCGGATGATGAATCCACCGAACTGGGGCCGCTCAGTTCTGCTGCGCATCTGGCGCGGGTCTGCCAGGCAGTGGATGCAGCCAAAGCGCTTGGACACGTCACCGTGGTGACCGGGGGCAATAAAGTGGACGGCGCAGGGTATTACTTCCAGCCCACGCTGCTGGCGGGAGCAAAACAGGAGGACGCCATCGTCCAGCGCGAAGTGTTTGGCCCGGTGGTCAGCATGACGGAATTCAGCGATGAAGAGGAAGTTCTGGCCTGGGCCAATGACTCGCAGTATGGTCTGGCGTCATCGGTGTGGACGAAAGACGTGGGCCGCGCGCATCGACTCAGCGCTCAGCTGCAATACGGCTGTACCTGGGTGAATACCCATTTCATGCTGGTCAGCGAAATGCCGCACGGCGGCATGAAACTATCCGGTTACGGCAAAGATATGTCGGTGTATGGCCTGGAGGATTACACCGTGGTCAGGCACGTCATGATTAAACACTAGCGCTGTTTAACGCCCGGTAGCGCTGCGCTTACCGGGCTAAAATCGTTGCCGGGTCAGGCGTCACCGCCACCCGGCAGTGTCTACCAGCCACAGACATCATGCTCATTTTCCGTGTCATACGCGCGCACGGTATTGACCAAATCTTTCACCACATCGGCTGCGACATCGGGAATTAACAGCTCCATTGGGGCCTGTGTCTCGTAATCGACCGACACGCCGTTGCTGTTATTCGTGACGGTGACGGTATACGTTGCCTTGCCCATCTTCTTACCCCTTATGTGTATTAACGACTTTTCCCAGGCCCGCGCCTTCAAGATTTGCCTGCGGATCGGCGAAGAAATCAATACTGAAGTAGGTATCGTCGGTAAGAAGCTCAATGCGGTGCCATTTTTGCGGTGGCGAAATGCCAAAAGAACCCGCTTCGATAATCAGTTCAAGATCGGGTTCAGTGGCTTGCGCATCCGGGAATCCAAAATATTTCACCGCGCCCTGCATAACAGACAGGCGGCCATACACGCCCGCTTTGGTGTTGTGATGCGTGAACAGGGCCTTAGGTGCGGAGTCTTTGTTCCAGAATGGAGTGGCGCGGGTGTGAACAAAATTTTCAGGAATACGTAGCATAATAAGTTCCTTACGGGCGTTTAAATGCTCAAAGAGATTTCAAAACTTCCGGTTCAACAAAGAAATCGACGTTAAAAATCGTATCGTCAGTCATCGTTTCAATGTGATGCCATTTTTCAGGCGGAAACACGCCGAAATGGCCAGCCTTGATGATGAGTTCGCTGTCAGGGACCGGCGTGAACTCGTCGGCATAACCTAAGTAACGTATCGCTCCCTGACTTACCGACAAACGGGGATAAACGCCCGGTCGCGTGCCTTTATCAAGATGGCGCTGGAAAATGCCAGCAGGGGCGGTGTCCTTGTTCCAGAAAGGGGTGGAACGGGTATGAATACAACTCTGCGGAATGCGTAACATAGTTTCTCCCTCTAAAGCCTGCTGTTATTACACCACTTTTCGGGCACAATCATTGTGCAAAATGTGCATATAGGATGCAACTTTAAAGGGGTAGGAAAAGGGGTAAATCTGGCGGGGAATTAACGTCGTCGAAATACTTCATTGTTATTAACCATGTGATTTTAGTGGTTAACCTGTAACATTAAAACTTGATCTGTATCAATATATGACGCATATTGCGCGCGGTTATTTTATCGATCGAGTGCACAGAATGACGCTTTATCAAAAAATGTTGGTGTTTTACGCAGTCATGGCAGCGATTTGCGCCCTGATTACCTGGTTCCTGTCGAAAGACCGTAAACGCATTCGGTTTCTGAGCGCGTTTCTGGTGGGGTCGACCTGGCCGATGAGCTTTCCTGTGGCACTGTTGATCTCGCTTTTCTGAAGCACGCTTCCAAAATTTAAAGACAAAATAGCATTCCGCTACGAGTGACTGTATAAATACACAGTGTGTCGACAAAGGAGTGCTTATGAACAGTTTTTACTCGCAGCAAGCCTGCTGCAATGTGCGCTGGCAGGACCTCCCTGGTTCTGGCGATCCCGTGGTCTTTATTCACGGCCTCGGCTGCGCCTCTTCGTATGAATATCCCCGCGTCGTCTGCGACCCGCAGTTTGGTGCGCGTCGGGCCATTCTTATCGACCTTCCCGGCAGTGGCTATAGCGACAAACCTGAACACTTTCTCTATCGCACCAGCGATCAGGCGAAGGTCGTTGTCGAACTACTGAACCATCTCAATATTGACGCATTCTGGCTGTATGGCCACAGCATGGGCGGCAGCATCGCTATCGAAACCGCCGGTCTTACCGAAAACCGCATTCGCGGGCTGATTGTCTCTGAACCCAACTTTCATGCAGGAGGGGGCATGTTCAGCCGCGCGATTGCCGCGCAGAGTGAGGCCTCATTTATTGAAACTGGCTATCACACTATGCTTGCCGCCGAAGCGTCAGCGTGGGCGGGGTGTCTGCGCAGCAATGCACCTTATGCCGTCTGGCGCGGTGCCGCGTCTCTGGTTGCGGGCGTTACCCCTGACTGGAGCGCACGCTTTCTGGCGCTGAAATGTCCGGTCACGCTGCTGTTTGGCGAACTCTCGCTGCCAGATGCCGAGGCCGAAGAGATGTGTCAGCAGGGTGTCCGAATTCTGGTGATCCCTGCCGCCGGGCATTCCATGTCGTGGGAAAATCCTTCCGCGCTGGCGCGCGCGCTTTCGGATTGTGTCTCAGAAGAGTGACAGCCCGCGCCTTTGCAGGCTGTCCTTAGGGTTAACGCAATATCGATTGTAACGCCTGACGTGCGGCTGGCTGGATATCATGCGGGTGCTGATAGCCAATATTCTCAATCGCGCGGGTATAAAGCGCGACCAGCCAGTCGTACACGTACACCGTGGCGGCGTGAACTGGCTGCTCACCCAGTTGAGTCAGTCTTGGCGTTGCGCTGCTGACGACAGGCGTCACGAAGATGGCCTGGCCTTTACGCACGCGGCTTGCCGGACGCGTCGCCGCAGGTGTTTCAGCGTAGCCCAGCCAGCCGATGAAGTTACCGATGGCCGCATGCAGCTGTGCGGCACTGCTTTTATCGGCTTCTACGATGCGCTGTAACTGTTGCGGCAGATTCAGGCGATAGCTGCTGATCACCAGCGTATCGGCAATCTGGGGGAGTGCAGCAACGTCCAGCCCCAGCCTGTTCGCGGCGGCTTCGTTACGGCTCCACTGGCGCAGATGGTTGATCCAGACACGATGCGCCAGACGCGCTTTATCTTTGGTCTGGAAGACCTCATGGCCTTCGCTAGCGTTGTCGGCAAAGAGATCAATGGCGTCGGTGAACAAACCGTTAACCTGCTCTTCGCGGGGCTGCTGAACGGTAAGCAGCGTTTCGAAGGCTTTCAGCGGTGGCAGCAGCCCTTCAAGCAACTCGCCATGGCGAGCCGCGCTGGATTGTAGCGTGCGCACCATCGCTTCAGCCTGAGTGCGTTGTGCATCAGGCTCAACGGCCATTGGCGCGAGATAGCTTTGCATCAACGCACGAAGCTCGCGTTGCTGGGCGTTCTTCAGCGCTTGCAGGCGAGACTGGCGTTGTGTGGCAAGCGTTGCCTGCGACAGCCACTCCACCACGCGCTGCATGCTGTGCGTGTCGAGAGCCTGTAACGTTCCCCAGCGCTGGCCCGGTTTGCCGAGCAGGTGCTGCACCGCCTCATCCAGATTCTGTTTGGTGAGGAAACGCGCGTCGTGCGGCGTAATGGCCCATACCAGGCCAGGCAGGGCGGACTCTTCCGTCGTCTGGGTATCTTTCACCCAGTTCAGCAAGGTTTTTGCCGTTTTTGCCGTTTGCTCGTGGCGGGCGGTAGCGTTGCAAATCACCAGCACGTCGGGCTGCATCTGCTGGCGATAATGTTCCAGCAGCCATGTGCATTTGGCTTCTGCAAGCGGCGAGAGATCGGTCTCCGATGGCGCGGGAATATCAATGATATCGACGTTATCCAGCACACCGTTTTCAGCGGGCAGGACCAGTTCGCGTGTCAGGAATGCCAGCACGTCGACGGGAATGCTAATGGCATTCAACATCTCGCCATTATTCAGCGGGTGCAGCACGGCTTCCTGTGCGTCCGGCGCGGTGAACTCTGCGCGAGTGAGGAACCCTTCGCTGGGTAGGCCGAAATTATCGACCAGCAAACTCAGCGGTGCCGCCAGCTGGCGGGCGTGGCTGGTCTGATGCAGCACGTGGGCCAGTTTCAGCCACTGTTGGGTCAGTTCCTGCTGCTCACCCCACAGCAGTGACCAGACGCCGGCGCGAGTGCTTAAATCGAGGGAGGGGATCAGCTGCGCGAACTGATGCCACAGGCTATCGTCCATCTGCTGTTCAGACGCGGGAACGGTGCTGCGCCAGTAGCGGGCAATGGTCGCCACTTCCTGGGCGGTGATTCCCGGAACACCTTGCGGCTGGCGCAGGGCACGCCATTTTTCGACACGCGCTTCAATCACCGATTTTTCTACCGGGCGAATCAGCGTGTGCAGCGTGGTACGCGCAATAAACAGCTGGACCAGCTCGGCTTCCGTGACCAGGCTCAGGCGCAGCGGGAAGGCATCGTCGCTGGCATCGCTGGAGCGCGGCGTGAAACGCACGGCCATGTTGGTCAGGGCGTGGCCGGGGTTGATATGGGAAAAATAGTCAAAGGTGCGCTGGCCGGGAGAAACATCCAGCCGACCATTTCCGCTGCCGCACAGTGACGCCAGCAGATGCGCTTTGGCTGCCTGCGAATGGCCGTAAAGGCCAATGCTGCTGTGTCCGGTCAGGGCGCGGTCAAGCGCCTGTCCGCGTGCCTGCGCGCAGGTGAGGCGGGCCAGCAGGGCGTCAGCATCGTTATCCAGCATCGGGGCATGCAGACGCGTGTCGTTGATCCACTCGATTAAAGCCTGAGAGGTGGCAGTCATCGCTGTCATTTGAGATATACGCTCCCGCTGTCGATCCAGTAGTGGCTTCCGCTATGGCGGCGGTCGGCCAGGGTATTCAGTTTAAACGTTAAGGCGTCAGGCGGCACCGGTGTCCCGTCCTGGAGCCAGGCGTCGCTCAGCTCAAACGACTCCGGGCCTTCGTGTTTCGTTCCGCCGCGCAGCTGCAAGCGAACGTTCAGCACGCCGTCTCCGGCGATGGCTTTTGCCAGCTCTGCTGAGTTAATGCTCAGCGTATAGAGCGGAGTGGCGGGCCAGCGGGCGTTAGCCAACTGACGGAAGCCGAGCGTCACGTTACCGCGTAGCGGGAAGTGCAGTCGCGCATCCAGCTTCGCGCCCGGCTTATCGAGGTCGATGTCCTGATACCAGACGTTCTCTTCGCGCAGCGTGTTGACCGTATTATCCAGCACGCCGAGATAACGCACGGTGGAGTAGGCACCGATGTCGGCAGCTTTGAAATTAAAGCGCGGCAAACGCAGGTCCAGGGCGAGGCTGCACAGCATCGCGCCGACGGCAGCCGTAGATTTTGGATTACCGATACGGCCCTGCTGGCTAAACGGATACCACTCATGTACGCGGTATTTATCCAGCCAGACGATGCGGTTGACCTGCACCGGCTGCAGGTGGCGAATCAGCGCCTGCACCCCAGGCAGACAGCCAGGGCGCCCGGTGATCAGCAAAATATCGCAGGCATAATGGGAAATCGCTTCGCACACGGCATGCAGCGGAGCGGCCAGCGTAAACTGGCCCGCCAGCATCGCGTCCTGCATTTCCTGGAAGTTCACATGCAGCGGAACCGCAAACAGATCAAACGGTGCCGAACCGGCGGGCAGCGCGTGGTCGATTGCCTGTTGCAGATAGTTCATCACGTTACGGGTCGGCTGCTGTTTTAGCAAATCGCCGAAGGTGGCGTGTAAACCCGCCAGCGGATCGTCGATATCGCTGCTTTCCCAGGCGGCGAGGATCCCGTGCCCAATCGGCATAAACAGCTGCAACGCCGTCTGCTGGCGCAGCACTGCCTGAGTATCAATGCGCCCGGAGTCGCCAAACAGCGAAGCCATCAGCAGAGAAGCATCGGCGATACCGGATTTTTGCAGCTGCATTTGCAGGGCGGGCAGGACGTAGCGCTGGATCACATCCAGCAGCGTGTCGTCGCCCGCGACTTTAAATCCTTCGCGGAACAACAGCTGCGGGGTGATTTTGACGTTGTTGCCAGAGCCGTCATCCAGCTGATAGTGGGTAATTGCCATATCAGTAGTGCCACCGCCAATATCGATGGAGGCCACGCGCAGCGAGCGCCCAGGCTGTGCGCCTGGCTCCACTTCGCGGTCCGGACGGGCGAGAGAGGCGAAGAACGCTTCTGTCTGGCCGCCGAAATGGGAAATGGCTTCGTTGTACAGCCACACGAGCTGTCCGCAGCTGGCTTCGTCCCACTCCATCTGAATAGCGGGAACCGGGACCACGCTCTTATCCTGCTGATTGCGGCTGGCAAAATCGTCATCCTGCGGGTGCCAGCCCATCGCTTTCCAGACGATGGCGATGGCTTCAAACATGCGGCGGCGGAAAATTTCGCGCTCCTGTTTAGGCATGGCGGAGGGCAGGGTCAGGATCAGGGTACGCAACTGGCGTGGCGAGGCGGGGAAGCCCAAACGCAGACGCGTGGCGACGCTGTTGATCTGGCCGAGAGCCTGAGCGAGGAGTTCGCACAGCATGTGCGTCATCAGCGTGCTGCGGCTGTACTGCGGCGAGAAGACCGGCAGACGTTCATCCGGCGGCAGGGTGAACAGCGGCTGCCCGTCATCGTTCATCAGGTTCATCAGCGGGAAGGCGGTTGCCAGCGGTTCGCGCTGAGTTTTGGCATTCATGCTGCTAAAGCGCCAGTCCTGAACCGTCGGGGTTTCATCCCACAGATAGCGACGCGGGCTGGAGATCCCGCTGTTGCCCTCAGTGCCCAGACGCTGCATCGCCAGTTTGCGCGCTTCATCGCCCACGCGCACGATTGAAGGCCAGACAAACGCATCTTCGCGGCCACTTTCAACGGAGAAGTGCTGCTTGCCAAAGCGGGCTTCAGAAAACTCAAGGCGGCTAGTAAACAGCGGCTCATTCAGGAACTGCGGTTCGCTTAAGGAGCGCACCTGCAGTTCGGCGGTCTGGCGTAAGCCGTCATTGGCATCGCCGTGATCTTCAATGATCACGCCGCAGGTGTGGGTGTTGCCGACATCGAGGATAAGATCGACCGGAATGGCGGGCGTACTCAGGGTGTGAGTAACAAATTTCACTTCCGGAACGGCGATCTGCTCGCCCAGCATAGTCATCAGGTTGAGCCAGTGGGCCTGATATTCAAAGCCGCGCATCGCCTGGTGCAGGTCGCGCTCGGAGCGGTTTTCGACGCTGGTGGCGTAGCCGCTGAATGCCTCCCGCAGCCAGCCGTCAATCCAGGTCTGATCGAGAAAACTCAGGACCTCGTCGTCGCGCCAGGCCAGCGCGAACCGGGTGCCGTTCAGAATATCGTTTTCGACCGGTGACAGGCCCGGCGTGGCGTGATCGGCTATCTGGCTGTCGAGCGCGAAGGTCACACGGTGAGTGTTACCCGCGCTGTCCGGCGTCTCAAGCTTACGCACCTGTGCGCGCGCCCAGTTATCTGGGCCGTCGACAAAGGTACGCGGCGGATTAAAGCGTAAAAAAGGCACCGGAAGCCAGACGCCATCCAGCACCGCCATGGACTGATGCAGGGTAAACGTGCTTTCCGGTTTCACCACTTCAGGCTGACCGCCGCGTGCAGCGGGCAGGGTGTAGCGGCCATTGACCAGATCGTAATTGAGGCGCAGCAAAGGGCCATTGGCAGTTTTACGCACGAAACGGCCCAGACTTGCCGTGTCCTGTGGGGTCAGGCCAAAATCAAGAAACTGTACGCCGCTGTTCGCAATCAGCGTGACGCTTTGTTTGTAGTCGCAAAGATTTACCAGCATAGGATCAGGCACCTGCTTTCTTGAACGTCAGCGGAACGACGGTTTTGGCATCATAACGGGCAGTACACTCCGCCACGTCGTTAGTCCCGGCTTTACAGGCGATTTCCGGCATCGGATAGCGCGAACCGTCCGTGCAGCGGGCATTGCCGCGGCTCTTAATCATCAGTTCGCCGTTGCTGTGAAGGCCCGAGAAAATGTCGCTTCGACAAATAACGTTATCGCCCTGAACCACGCGAGCGGTCCCCTTGTTGTTCTGAATTTGATAACGCAGTGACGGTGCTTTCCCGGTGATCGGATCTTTCACGTCCAGCATGGCGCGCCAGGTGCCGTTGAGGAATTTCGTTGAGCCGGTTTTTACCTGAACGGCGTCCATCACCATGGCATCTTTTGGGATCGCGGAAATTATCACCGCTTCTGCGACCGGAGCTGGTGCAGGTTCTGCGGCTTTAACCGGCAGAATTTCGGCCTGGTGCAGCGGCAGGTTCATCGCCATCTCGACCGCTGGTTTTACCGGTTTCGGGGCAATAGCAATCGGTGTCGGAGCAGGCGTTGTGACAGGCTCGACCGAAGGCGCCTGTTTTGGCCACAGCAGCGGAGTCGCGATGGCCGCGACAATCACGGCCGCCACAGGCAGAGACCAGAGCGGAACGCGGCGTTTTTTGCCTACTACCACAGGCGCAGGCTCCGCGGGCGCGGACACTTCAGGCATCACCACGGGCGCAGGCTCAGCGGAATAGAGGTCGTCTTCCGTCACACGAACCACAGGCGGTGGTGCGATGAGCGGCGCGTCGGCTTGCTCAAACACAATCGCCGGGGCGGGTTCTTCAGGCTCAGGCTCTTCAACTGGCGCAGGCATCGGCTCAGGCTTGAGGGATTCACGCAGGCAATCCAGAACATCCTCGCGCGCGTTTTCATTGAGATTCACAAAACCCCAGAACGCGATAACCGGCTTGCCGTCGACGAGGAACAGGAAATTTTCGCCGGGGAACTGGAATGCTTTTGAAAGCAGGGAACCAAACAGCTGTTGAGCGGTTTTAGGCGACTGGAGGCTCTTTTTGCTCAGCGATTCAACGCTTGAGAGGGTGTTCTCCAGATAGCGCAGGGCGCGGAAACGTGCGTCTTCATCGGCGGCATTCCAGCCCAGAACGTCACCGTCCACCGGTGAATACCAGTCGACACGGTCGCCGCCGTCATTGATCTGCGGAATCGCCAGACAATCGACGATCGTCTGCTGTTTGCGCAGACGCAGCGCTTCACGGATTTGTAGTGCTGATTCAAATACGGCCTGTCCGCCGCCGCCAACGGCCTGAAAATCATCGAGATTGCCGCTGCGTAAAAGTGTTTTTGCCACGATTTGGTCCTGTAGACTTCTTCACCCCATTACTTTAACGAAATCATTTTGCAAGCAAACGGACGAGGAGACGCTAAAAGCGGCGATTTCTTAGCGGATAGAAAGGTGCATTAGTGGTTGACGAAACAGCACACTTAAGGCAAATCACCGGGCGATGGCTGGCTGTTAAACCAGCGAAATTAATGGCTTTAGAATATCCTGATAGTGTTTCGTTATTTGCCACCCGCTCAGGGCTGTGCTGTTATTGACGTTCTATATAAAAAAATCAAAAGGCTTATAACCATGACCACAGGGAAAAAGCTGCTCGCGCTTGCGCTGAGTACACTCTTACCGGCAAGCGCTGCCTGGGCGGCAAACACAGATACGATCATTTACTGCTCTGAGGCGTCACCGGAGTCGTTTAACCCCCAAATCGCCAGCTCCGGCCCGTCATTCGTTGCCAGCTCTCAGGTGCTTTATAACCGTCTAATTAATTTTGATCCGGTCAAAAATACCCCGGTTCCGTCTCTGGCGGAATCCTGGACTATCTCTCCGGACGGCAAAACATATACGTTTACGCTGCGTAAAGGCGTGAAATTTAATAGCAACAAATACTTCAAACCGACCCGTGATTTTAATGCCGATGACGTTATTTTCTCGGTGCTGCGTCAGAAAGACCCTAAGCATCCGTATCACAACGTCTCCCAGGGTAATTACGAATATTTCAATGACGTCGGACTGGATAAGCTGATCCAGGGAGTCAAAAAAGTCGATGATTACCATGTGCAGTTTGTGTTGAGTGAGCCGAACGCGGCGTTCCTCGCCGACTGGGGAATGGATTTCGCCTCGATCCTGTCAGCCGAATACGCAGACGCTATGCTCAAAAAAGGGATGCCGGAAAACGTCGACACCTGGCCAATTGGTACCGGCCCGTACGTGCTGCAGCAGTATAAAGTTGATTCTCTGATCCGCTACGTTGCTAACCCGAATTACTGGGACGGCGAGGTGCCGACAAAACATCTGATTTTCTCGATTACGCCGAACGTCGAAACGCGCCTCGCGAAACTGCAAACCAACGAATGCCAGATTATCCCTGCGCCATCCCCGGTTCAGTTTGACGTGATCAAGAAGAACAAGGATCTGACGCTGCATTCCGTTGATGCGCTGAACGTCGGCTATCTGGCGTTTAACACCGAGAAAAAACCGTTTGATAACGTGCTGGTGCGTCAGGCGCTGAACTACGCGACGGATAAAACGGCCATTGTTAACGCCGTGTTTATGGGTTCCGGTACGGTCGCTAAATCACCGATTCCGCCGAACATGCTCGGTTTTAACAAAGATTTGAAAGACTACAGCTACGATCCGGAAAAAGCGAAAGCGCTGCTGAAGCAGGCGGGGCTGGAGAAGGGCGCAGAAGTGACCCTGTGGTCGATGCCGGTTCAGCGTCCGTACAACCCGAACTCCAAACGCATCGCGGAGATGATCCAGAGCGACTGGGCGAAGGTAGGCGTGAAGGCGAAAATTGTCTCTTACGAGTGGGGCGAGTACCTGTCCGGAATGCGTAAAGGCGAGCACGACAGCGCCCTGTTTGGCTGGATGTCTGATAACGGCGACCCGGACAACTTCGCCGATGTGCTGCTCGGCTGCAACAGCATCAAGACCGGCTCGAATGCCGCACGCTGGTGTGACAAAGGGTATAATGACCTGGTACAAAAAGCGAAGCTGACCAGCGAACCGGCGAAGCGTGCGGCGCTGTACAGCCAGGCGCAGGAGATTTTCTACCAGCAGGCGCCGTGGATTGCGCTGGCAAACGGCAAAACGTTCTACGCCACGCGCAGCAATGTGACCGGGTATAGCGTTAGCCTGATGGGCAGTGATTTCTCCAAAGCGAAGCTGAACTAATCTGATGCCTGGTGGCGTTGCGCTTATCGGGCCTGCTGGACAGCGTATGTGTTAGCCGGGTAAGGCAATGCCGCCGCCCGGCGATATGACTCGATGACAAGGAGTGACAATGTCACATTTAGACGACGTGATCGCGCGCGTGGATGCCGCGGTGGAAGAGAGTGTCATCACTCACATGAATGAACTGCTCATCGAACTGAGCGAAGACAGCGAACTGAGCCGCGAAGATCGCTACGCTCAGCAGCAACGTCTGCGTAACACCATTGCGCACCACGGCAAGCAGCATAAAGAAGAGGCCGACGCCCGCCACGATCAGCTGACCAAAGGCGGCTCGATTCTGTAAACGTCAGAACTGGCGCCGCGCAACCAGCCAGGCGCCAATTACCAGCAGCACCGCACCGCAGACCGGGCCAATCAGCGCCCGCAGCGGGATCCCCTGGCTTTTCAGCACGTCCATCACCAGCCCGCCAATCAGCTGACTGGCGACCAGCACCGCAATCGTCGTGGCTGCACCGACATACTGATAGCCGCTGATGCTGGCAAAGACAAAAAATGACCCCAGCAACCCAGGAATGAGCGTCCACCAGCGTATTGTGGACGCCAGCTCGCTGAAGCCCGCCACGCCGTTTTTAATCAGTAATATGCTGACAAACAAGACAATACCGACCAGTGAGTTCAGCAGCATAGCGATCAAAATCGTCGATGAGGACTGGGTGATGCGCACCATCAGCGTGTTTTGCACCACCAGACCGATGCCGGCAGCCACCAGAAAGACCAGCGTCAGGGATTGATTCATCCGATCGCGTCCGGTTCGTGGCGATCGTCGAGCTGGAGCTGCATAAAGGTCAGGTCCAGCCAGCGGCCAAATTTGGTGCCCACCTGCGGCATCTGCCCGGTAATGACAAAACCGAGGGTCTCATGCAGATGAATGGAGGCCTGATTCTGCGCCTCGATGCCCGCAACCATCACGTGTTTGCCGATGGCGCGCGCTTCAACGATCAGCGTTTTCATCAGTTCGCGGCCAATGCCTTTACCCTGATGGTCGGGATGAACGTAGACCGAATGCTCCACCGTATGACGGAAACCGTCAAAAGCGCGCCAGTCGCCGAAGGAAGCATAGCCTGTGACCACGCCGTTTTCTTCGCTGACCAGCACCGGATAGCCCATCAGCGTGCGCGCTTCAAACCAGGCAATACGGTTCTCCGTGTCGACGGTGGTGTCGTTCCAGATTGCTGCAGTATGCAGCACCGCGTGGTTGTAAATCTCGCCGATAGCGGCGCAATCTTCTTTGCTGGCGTGACGGATAATCATCGGAACCTCGGGATCGGTTGTTCACTATAGTGGTACGTATTACTCACAATATTACACAAACGCCGCGCCAGACCGCTACGGCATAAGACATATTTTTTTGTTATGACAACGGCATTGAAATCGGGTCCATACACTATAGTATGACGTCATGAACACTATGCCAGACGATATGAATCAACGGATTAGCGCGCGAATTCGGGTAGAACGCGAATCGCGCGGTTGGTCTCTTAGCGAACTTGCTGAGCGGGCAGGCGTGTCACGCGCCATGATCCACAAAATTGAACGCAGCGAAAGCAGCCCGACCGCAACGCTTCTGGCGCGGCTGTCGGGGGCGTTCGGTATCAGCATGTCGACGCTCATCGCCCGCGCTGAGATGCAGGAAGGCAAGCTGCTGCGCTTTGCCAACCAGCCGGTGTGGCGCGATCCGCAAACGCATTATCTGCGCCGCCACGTTTCACCGCGTACCGATTTGCCAATCGATCTGGTTCAGGTCGAACTCCCCGGCGGCAGCGATGTGCCGATGCCTGCGTCATCCTACGCGCTGGCGCGTCAGCTTATCTGGTTGCAGTCCGGTGAACTGGTGTTTCAGGAGGGCGATACCCGACATGAAATGCAGGCCGGAGATTGCCTGGAGCTGGGGCCACCTAACGACTGCCGCTTTATTAATGAGACGCAAAATCCCTGCGTGTATCTGGTGGTGCGCCTGAATCAGTCTGGCTCGTAATGATAAGGCAGTTGTCGGCAACAGGCGCTAGTCTCTAAGGACATTTGCGTAATAAGGAGCGATCCATGAGTCAATCTGCAAACACAAACCGCCGCCTGGTGCTGGCGTCTCGCCCACAGGGTGCGCCGGTCGCGGACAATTTTCGTTTAGAAGAGCAACCGATCCCAACGCCTGCGGACGGGCAAGTTTTGCTGCGTACCGTCTGGCTGTCACTCGACCCGTACATGCGTGGCCGCATGAGCGATGCGCCGTCCTATTCGCCGCCGGTTGAAATTGGCGCGGTGATGGTGGGCGGCACGGTCAGCCGCGTTGAGCAGTCGAACCACCCGAAATTTAAAGCGGGCGAGTGGGTGCTGGGCTACAGCGGCTGGCAGGAGTACGAACTCTCTGACGGCACGGGCCTGGTCAAACTCGGCGATGAGGTGAAACAGCCATCCTGGGCACTTGGCGTGCTGGGAATGCCCGGTTTCACGGCCTACATGGGGCTGCTGGATATCGGCCAGCCGAAAGAGGGTGAGACGTTAGTGGTTGCAGCGGCAACCGGCCCGGTTGGGGCGACCGTCGGTCAGATCGGCAAAATCAAAGGCTGCTATGTGGTCGGCATTGCAGGTGGCGCGGAGAAATGCCGCCACGCGGTTGAGGTCCTCGGGTTTGACAAGTGCCTGGATCATCGCGCGGACGATTTTGCCGAACAGCTGGCTCAGGCCTGTCCGAAAGGCATCGATGTGTACTACGAAAATGTCGGCGGTAAAGTGTTCGACGCCGTACTGCCGCTGTTGAATACCTCGGCGCGCGTGCCGGTGTGCGGGCTGGTGAGCGGGTACAACGCCACCGGACTGCCGGACGGGCCAGACCGTCTGCCTCTGCTGATGGCGACGCTGCTCAAGAAACGCATTCGCATGCAGGGCTTTATTATTGGCCAGGATTACGGTCATCGCATTCAGGAATTTCAGGATGAGATGGGGCGCTGGATCAAAGAGGGCAAAATTCAGTATCGCGAGCAGGTGATCGACGGGCTGGAGAATGCACCTCAGGCGCTGATTGGCCTGCTGGAAGGCAAAAACTTTGGCAAAGTGGTGATACGCGTCGCGAAGGATAACTAATGGTACTCATTATGGCGGGAATCCCCGCCATAATATATTCTTAAAGTTTGACTATAATGTCTTTAATAATACCAGCATAGCTATCGGCCATACCGGATTCGGTGAGCCGAGGGCAAAAAAAATGCATAAATTTTGGTTCTTGAATTTTTTAGCGTCATTCCAATACCAGTGTGAAGATACAGGATATATCGACAGGCACTCGTTCAGGTCAAAACGGGTGGATGAATAGCGCTTATTTTTTAAGCTGAAGGAAATGCACATGCTTGAATTGGAACATTTAGAAAAAGCACAACGCCTGAGCCTTACGATGCAAGTTGAGGTGAGCCTGAAAGGGGCGTTGATTGCCGGAGCGCTCAAACCTGGCGCCAGGCTTATTACCAAAGAGATTGCGGATAAATTAGGCACCAGTATTACTCCTGTTCGCGAAGCGCTTTTACGGCTGGTTTCCGCCGGAGCCCTGCATGCCACACCGGCACAGGCTTTTCTGGTACCGGAGATCACCCTCGATCGCTATACAGAAATAAACGCCATTCGTAAGCAATTAGAGTCGATGGCGGTTGCGGCAGCCTGTGAAAAAATGACAGACAGCAAGCTGCAGGAATTACGCGATCTGGCAGAGAAATTCCACGCTGCAATGCGTAACGGCGAGGCGCAGCGCGCCCTGCATGCTAATCGTGCGTTTCGCTTCAGGCTGTATGAATGCGCCCAGATGCCAACATTAACGGCGATGATTGAGCAACTTTGGGTGCGTATTGGCCCCTGCTTCAATTATCTCTACGAAGATGTACACGACATTTCAAAATACTCGTATCGCTACGATGAACTGCTGGATGCGCTTGAGCGCGGCGATGCAGTGGCCTGTGATAAAGCGATTGATAAACTCATTGACGGGTCGACGGCGCTTTTATTGCAGCAGTATTTTAGTTAAGGAATAGTTTAATTCCTTTTTACTTCTTCACTAAAACTATTGCTCTACTTAACTATTACCCGGAGGAATTGCTCTTCCGGGAATATTATTTCATGTTTATTGATGTAAAAACTCACCATCAAGTTTTGAGGAGTCATGCCGATATTCACTCTACCTTTTTAGACAAGGATAGATGATGAAATATCTTAGCTGGATTTTGATTCCTGTTGCCCTGAGTGTATCAGGCTGCAGCACGTTATTCCCAGAGCCAAAACTGTACACCCCTCCAGCAAACAGTGCTGATGTCGCAAAAATCCGTCTTATCGGGCCTCCTATGAGCTACGGGCTTTATCAATACGACCCTTCCGGTAAAGAAACGGGTGGATGGGTTTTAAAGCATAATCGTTACCTGAATCCTTTCCTGGGTTCAACAAAGGATATTGGCTTACCCAAAATAACCGGAAAGAGTTACAAAGATGATTATTTTGAAACGCTGCTAATACCTAATCAAAAAACCATCATTGAGCATTCATTGTATCAGGGCTGCCACGTCACCCTTTCATTCGTACCTGAAAAGCAAAAAATCTATGAAGGGCACATCAGCTACGCAGACAAGACGGGCTACTGCGTGCTGTATATGAAGGAAGTCGCATTAGATACCACCAATGGCATCTATGTGGAAAAGGATGTTAAGCAATGAGAGCGGCGAAGGCGTTAGGAATTGTTTTACTTGTCTTAATGAGCGCGTCATGTGCGTCAAATTACGATAAAACGGGCGCAACCAGCTTAGCGCAGTATTCTGAAAAAGAGATCAAACAGAAAATCACTCCTGAGGTGACCACCCGCAAAGATGTTCTGATTGCCTTCGGCGTTCCCGCCAATACACCGGATTACAACAAAGTGAACCACTGGGTATATACCTCAAAAATCGTCGATCGCCGCATCTACCTTATCATTCCGGTGATCCTCGACAGGAAACAATATCTGTCGGTTGATTTCTCTGATCAAGGGATTGTGACCGCGTACCGTTACGTTGAGGAATAAGTGGCCTCTGAAACCCCGCCTTCGTCAGGCGGGGTTTTTGTTGTGTAGCTTCTATTAACCGTTATTCGAAACGATACGACACGGACATCCCCACGCCGTAATTACGCCCCGGAGCCGGTTCGTAGTAGCGGCCGTTGGATTCGTTAACGATGACCGATCCGACATATTCTTTGTCGAACAGGTTATCGACGCGCCCGAAGACGTCCATTCCCCAGTTGCCGTAGTTAAATTTGTAGCCCGTATTCAGGCCGACAACGGTGTAGGAAGGGGCTTTGGCAGTGTTTTCATCGTCCGCCATAATATCGCTCATATAGCGCACATCGGAGCCTGCGTACCAGCCTTCTTCCGGCTGCCAGCCGAACGACGCATAACCCATATTGCGGGCGATGCCCGGCATACGGTTGCCGTTACAGTCGGCGTCGGAGCAGACGTTGGTGCGGTACGTTGCATCCAGATACGTCCACGCCATTTTCAACTTCCAGTTCTCGGCAAACTGCTGATCGAGGGAAAGCTCCACGCCCTGACGACGCGTTTTCCCGGCGTTTTTATAGCTGGTACGGCCGCCGGCGCTGGCGTCTACCACAATCTCATCATCCGTATCGGTGCGGAAAAGCGCCGCCGTCAACAGACCATTGCCGACGCGGGTTTTGCTGCCCACTTCGTAAGTATTGTTGGTGGAGGGTTTCAGGCCGAAGTTCAGCCCGCTTTGATTTCCGGAACGGTAGGAGAGTTCGTTGATGGTCGGCGTTTCAAACCCGCGGCCTGCCGCAGCGTAGACATTCCATCCATCGGTGATGGCGTATTTTAAAGAACTGGCAGGCAGCCATTTGTGGTAGCTCGCGTCGCCGCTGTCATCCCCGTTGGCGCCTTGTACGTAGTGATCGTTGGAGTCAAACCACACGGAGCTGTAACGCACGCCTGCATCCAGGGAGAGTTTTTGTGTCAGCTGCCAGCTGGTCTGCAGATACGGGTCGACGTTCCACATCAGGTTACGTTCGTTGCGGCGTTTATCGCCTTTCACACCGTACTCCGGCACGCCGTTGTTCATGACGAAGTTCTCGTAACCGCGACGATCTTCGCTCATGTTTTCGTAGTTCAGCCCGGTGGTGAAGGTCACGGGCACCAGCAGTTCGCCGCGATGCGTCCAGCGGGTGTCCACGCCCTGATAGTGGCGCTGCATATCGATCACGCCGCCGGAGTGGGTCTCTTTCAGCTGCGGCTGATAGGGAATCGATTGATACTGCGTCATTTCACGCTCACCGGCGTACATCATCACGCTGAGATCGTCCTGCTCCGTCAACTGGCGCTCGTAGCGCAGGCCAGCCTGGGTCTGCTTGATGGTTTTGCGGGTGTTGTACTGATCGGCGCGCGGCGACTGACGCGGGTTATCGCGCCACTCCTGATAATCCAGTCCGCCCGGATCGTTAGCTTTCATGTCGACGCTGTTGAAAATCAGCGTCAGTTTGCTGGCGTCATCAATGCGCACGCCCAGTTTGGCGTTCGCCAGATTTTTACGCGCGCCGCTGTGGTCGCGATAGCCCTTCGTCGTGAAACGGGTCGTCGACACCGTGTAATCCACATCGCCCGCATGGGTGCCGTCGCCCATCGCGCCGGTGGCTTTCAGGCCGTAGCGCCAGGTGCCGTAGCTGCCGTAATAGCTGCTCGCTTCAATGGTCGGCGGCTGCTGGCCGGTCTGGCTGGCGATATTGATCACGCCGCCGGAGGCATTGCCGTACAGGGCAGAGAACGGACCGCGCAGCACTTCGACGCTGTCGATGCTGGAGAGATCGATATTTGAAGTCTGCCCCTGGCCGTCCGGCATGGTCGCCGGGATGCCGTCGACGTACATGCGAATACCGCGCACGCCGAAGGTAGAGCGGGCACCGAAGCCACGCATGGAGAGCTGCAGGTCCTGAGCGTAGTTCTGCCGGTTCTGAATTTGTAAACCTGGCACGCTGCCGAGTGATTCAGAAAGGTTGATGCGCGGCGCGGCCTGACGCATATCGTCCCCGTTCACGACGCTAACCGCGGCAGGGGTATCGAGTTCAGAAACGGTCTGCGGCGTGGCGCTGACGATCATCGTTTGTTCTTGTGCAGCCAGTGCCGCTGCGGGGGCAAAGATCGTCGGCATCCACAACAGGGTGAGCGTGGCCTGACGGGCAGAAATGATTTTCATGAATAAAGAGCCGGTTGATGAAGAAAACGAACCAAATGGAACACATGTGCGTATGGTAAATCTTTTGTAAAGGTTTTGAAAACTTTAACAGCACGTTGCGTTAACAGAAGTGTAGATAAAAACGAAGCGGGGCGCGAAACGGGAAACTAAGGCTCCACATTCAGGTGAATAATGATTACTATTCTCAACAATAAAACAGGATGAAGCGATGACTTCGTCTCAGGGAAGCAATGTCGGCATTACACATTTTTTTATCAAAGGGAGTCGTCATGTCATTACGTCATCTGTGCTCACCGCGTCTGCGTGGTTCTCTGCTGTTGGGTTCACTGCTGGTAGCGGGGTCGTTTAATGTTCATGCTGCAGAAGAGATGCTGCGAAAAGCGGTGGGTAAAGGCGCTTACGAAATGGCGGTCAGCCAGCAGGAAAATGCCCTGTGGGTTGCGACCACGCAAAGCCGTAAAACGGATAAAGGTGGCGTGGTTTACCGTCTTGATCCCGTCACACTTGAAGTGACGCAGGCCATTCATAACGATTTAAAGCCGTTCGGCGCCACCATCAACAATGCCACTCAGACCCTGTGGTTTGGTAATACCACCAACAGCGCGGTAACGGCTATCGACGCCAAAACCGGTGAAGTGAAAGGGCGCCTGGTGCTTGACGATCGCAAGCGCAGCGAAACCGTGAAGCCGCTGCAGCCGCGCGAGCTGGTGGCCGATGACACCACCAATACCGTCTATATCACCGGTATCGGCAAAGAGAGTGTGATTTGGGTAGTGGATGGCGAAACCCTGAAACTGAAAGAGACCATTGCTAACACCGGCGCATTCAGCACGGGTCTGGCGCTGGATGCGCAGGCAAAACGTCTTTACAGCACCAACGCAGACGGCGAGCTGATCACCATTGATACGGCCACCCACAAAGTGCTGAGCCGCAAAAAAGTGCAGGACGACGGGAAAGAGCATTTCTACCTGAACCTGAGCCTGGATACCAAAGGTCAACGCGCGTTCCTGACCGACTCCAAACAACCGGAAGTGCTGGTAGTGAACCTGAAGGACGCAAGCGTGATCGAGAAAATCGCTGCCCCTGAATCGCTGGCAGTGCTGTTTAACCCGACACGCAACGAAGCTTACGTGACACACCGCGAAGCGGGCAAAGTCAGCGTGATCGACGCGAAAACCTACAAAGTGACGAAAACCATCGATACGCCAACCTTCCCGAACAGCCTGGCGCTGTCCGCTGACGGCAAAACGCTGTATGTGACGGTGAAACAGAAATCTACCCGTCAGCAGGAAGCCACCCAGCCTGACGACGTGATCCGTATCGCGCTGTAAAGCGTGTGTGTTAGCGCCGCGTAAATCTGGCGCTGTGGGTAAAAAAAAGGAAGGCCCAGGCCTTCCTTTTTTATTGTTGCTGGGAGGCTGTGTCGCCTGGCCCGGCCTGTAAAATCTTAACGCGACGTCTCTTCAATCAACGGAGCGTCGTGCTGCACATCATCCGCCAGTACCGGCGCGGTGCTGTGGATTTCATTTACACGCTTACGCACGCCAAACCAGCCAGCAACCAGCAGCACCGCCAGCAGCGGAATGGTGGCGATGGTGTAGGTACCGTTTGGATAGTCAAACGCCATCAGCACCAGCACGCTCAACAGGAACAGCAGGGTCAACCACGAGGTCACCGGTGCGCCCGGCATTTTGAAGCTCACATCCGCCGCTTTACCTTCCTTGATCGCTTTGCGCAGGCGCATCTGGCACACCACGATAAACGCCCAGGAGGCGATAATGCCGATTGCCGCCACGTTCAGTACGATCTCAAACACCTGAGACGGGACCAGATAGTTCAGGAACACGCCAAAGACATACACCACCAGCGTTGCCAGAATCCCCGCGTACGGCACCTGCTGTTTGCTCATTTTCGACATGAACTTAGGCGCAGAACCGCCCATCGACATGGAGCGCAGGATACGGCCCGTGGAGTACAAACCGGAGTTCAGGCTCGAAAGCGCGGCGGTCAGTACCACGATATTCATGATGCTGCCCACGTAAGGCACGCCGAGCTTGGAGAAGAAGGTCACGAACGGGCTTTGACCCGCCTGATAGGCATTCCACGGCAGTAACAGCACCAGCAGTACCACCGAGCCAACATAGAACAGACCGATACGCCAGATGACGCTGTTGATCGCTTTTGGCACCATGGTCTGCGGATCTTTACATTCACCCGCGGCGGTCCCGACCAGTTCGATAGAGGCGAAGGCAAACACGACGCCCTGAACCAGCACCAGCGCAGGCAGCAGGCCGTGCGGGAAGAAGCCGCCGTTATCCGTTATCAGATGGAAGCCGGTTGCGCCGCCGTCGAGCGGTTTACCGCTGCCGAGGAACACCGTACCGACCACCAGGAAGATCACAATCGCGAGGACTTTTACCAGCGCGAACCAGAACTCCATCTCGGCGAACCACTTCACGCCAATCATGTTCATGGTGCCGACAATCGCCAGCGCGCCAAGGGCAAAAACCCACTGCGGCACATCGCCAAACGCGCCCCAGTAGTGCATATACAGCGCGACCGCGGTGATATCCACGATCCCGGTCATCGCCCAGTTGACGAAGTACATCCAGCCCGCCACATAGGCTGCCTTTTCGCCGAGAAACTCACGGGCATAGGAGACAAAGCTGCCGCTGGAAGGGCGGTGCAATACCAGCTCGCCGAGCGCACGTAGAATAAAGAAGGAGAAAATACCGCACACCAGATAGACCAGTGCGAGAGCCGGGCCAGCCATTTGCAGGCGCGCGCCTGCACCGAGAAACAGCCCCGTACCGATAGCGCCACCGATGGCGATCATCTGTACCTGACGGTTGCCCATCGCCTTGTGATAGCCCTCTTCGTGAGAGTTCAACCAGCGACGTTTCGCAGCGTGATGATCGGCTGCGTTTTTATTGCTTGTTTTCATTGAGATACCTGTTTACCTGTCTGAATCATCTTAGGGATGCCCGTACATGGCTGTCAGCAGACCAAACGATTGCTTCTGTGCAGCCAGATGTCGCCTTTCCAGTCATTCTGCGTATGGATAAGGCAAAACATGGCGAAGCATCCTACCCGCAATCCATAAGCGACGCAAAATATAACCGGTCTGAAAGTGATACGGATCGAATGAAATGGTGTGGTCAGAGCAGACGGGGATCACAACATGCTGAATAGTGACCAGTTTGCAGAGAAAATGACCCGTTAACTGCTGCTTTAATCATCAGGTGTGCTTAATAGTTGCGCAATGGCATTGATGAACTGAATTCATAAGCACAAGCTTTTCTGCGCTGTAGTGCTCATGAACCAATCCCTCTACAGTAAAAGCGTTAGTCACGAAAACCCATGAGGAAAAAAGATGCAACAGCGACAACTCGGACAAAACGGTTTAACGGTTTCCGCACTGGGGCTGGGGTGTATGGGCTTAAGCTTCGGTTACGGCCCGGCGACGGACAAGGCGCAGGCCATTGCCCTCATCCGCGCAGCGGTAGATCGCGGCGTCACCTTTTTCGATACCGCCGAAGTTTATGGCCCGTATATCAACGAAGAGGTGGTCGGCGAAGCGCTGGCACCGGTGCGCGACAAAGTGGTGATTGCGACCAAATTTGGTTTTGACTGCGATCAGCCGGGCCAGGTACTTAACAGCCGCCCTGAACATATTCGCGCGGCGATTGAAGGATCGTTAAAACGTCTGAAAACTGAGGTGATTGACCTCTATTATCAGCACCGCGTCGACCCGGACGTGCCGGTGGAGGAGGTCGCGGGAACGATTGCCGATCTGATTGCCGAAGGTAAAGTGAAACACTTTGGCCTGTCAGAAGCGGGCGTCGACACCATTCGCCGCGCGCATGCGGTCTGCCCGGTCACCGCGCTGCAAAGCGAATATTCCCTGTGGTGGCGCGAGCCCGAGCAGGCGATTCTGCCGCTGCTGGAGGAGTTAAACATCGGTTTTATTCCGTTCAGCCCGCTGGGTAAAGGCTTCCTGACAGGGGCGATCAACGCCCAAACCACCTTCGACAGCAGCGATTTCCGCAACGTGGTGCCGCGCTTTAGCGAAGCCTCACGGCAGGCCAACCAGCAGCTGGTGGATCTGGTGCAGCGCCTGGCCGCCGAGCAGGAAGTCACAGCGGCGCAAATCGCGCTGGCGTGGTTACTGGCGAAAGCGCCGTGGATTGTGCCGATTCCAGGTACCACCAAACTGCATCGTCTGGAGGAGAACCTGGGAAGCGTGAACGTGACACTGTCACCTGATGCGCTCGCCCGTATTAATCAGGCGCTGGCGAGCATTGATGTGGTCGGCGATCGCTACCCGCAGCATTTGCAGGCGCGCGTCGGCAAGTAATTTAGGTCTTACGCAGGGCGTCGACCAGCAGTGAAAACGCGGTGGTGTGCTGGCGGCGGCTCGGGTAGTAAAGATGGTACCCGTCGAAATACGGGCACCATGCCTGCAGGGCCGGGATCAGTCGGCCCTTCGCAATGGCATCCTGCACCGTATCTTCCGGCACATACGCCAGCCCCAGACCTGCCTCGGCGGCATCAATCCGCTGCGGCAGGTTATTTAACGTCAACTGACCCTCCACCCGCACGCGTATCTCTCGCCCGTCTTTTTCAAATTCCCAGGCATACAGGCCACCGAGGGTAGGCAGGCGCATATTGATGCATGTATGGTTTGCCAGCTGCTCCGGCGTTTCGGGCATGCCGTGGCGCGCAAAATAGTCCGCCGATCCCACCACTGTCATCCGCATATCCGGCGCGATGCGCACCGCAATCATATCTTTGGCGATCTGTTCACCCAGGCGCACGCCCGCATCAAAACGACCATCAACGATATCCGTCAGACCGTTGTCGACGGTGACCTCAACGTGAATATCCGGGTATTGCAGCATAAAGGGTTTCAGCACCGGCCACAGCACTGCCGACATGGCGTGCTCACCGGCGGTAATGCGAATGTTCCCTGCGGGTTTGTCACGCATCTCGCTCAGGGCCGTCAGTTCCTGTTCGATCTCCAGCAGGTGTGGGCTTAAGCGCATAAAAAGCTGCTCGCCGGCTTCGGTCGGGGCCACGCTGCGGGTGGTGCGCGTGAGCAGGCGCATATCCAGACGCGCTTCAAGATTGCGCATTGCGTGGCTCAGTGCCGACTGCGACACGCCAAGCTGGGCAGCGGCGCGGGTAAAGCTCCGCTCGCGAGCGACTACCATAAACGACAGCAGATCGTTGAAATTGTCTTTCAGCACGGCGAGGCTCCCGATATATGAATTTGGCTCATGGTTCCTTTCAGATTATGCAGTCTAATGCTGCTCCCAGGTTTGCGCTACTGTTAACGCATCAGCAAAACAGGAGACAACATGAAAATTATCCGAAGTGGTTCGTTACCCTCAGCCCGTGGTCCGGAAGCGTGGTTTAGCGGAACTGTGCGCATTGATGCCCCGTTTCAGGCAACGGAACCTGCGTCCGTCGGCGGCGCGACGGTGACTTTCGAGCCGGGTGCGCGCACCGCCTGGCACACCCATCCGCTGGGACAGACTCTGATTGTGACGCAGGGGCGCGGCTGGTTACAGGAGTGGGGCAAAGACGCCGAGGCGCTGAACCAGGGCGATATCGCCTGGATACCGCCTGGTGTAAAACACTGGCACGGGGCCAGTTCACAGACTGCGATGACGCATATTGCCATCGCCGAATCCGTGAACGGCAGCCCGGTGGAGTGGCTGGAAAAAGTGAGCGACGAGGAGTATCAGGGGCGTTAACCGCCAAATACCGCAATCGCCTGTTGCAGCCGTGTGGTGCGCTCCGTCAGGTGATTAGCGGCGCGGGTGACGTTATCGACCATCCCCGTATTGTTATGGGTCATCACGCCGATACGGGAAATGGACTCGTTGATGAGCGTCAGGGCCAGCGTCTGTTCCTGCGTCGCATGGCCGATCTCTTTGATCAGCGACGTCACCTGTAACACATTGCCAATCATCGCCGTAAGGTGGGTTTCGGTCTGTTCGACCATTGCCACACCGGCGTTGACGCTGGCGACGTTCTTCTCGATCAGCGTTTTGATCTCTTTCGCCGCCGAGGCCGAGTGCTGCGCCAGGTTGCGCACTTCGGCGGCCACGACCGCAAAACCACGGCCCGCTTCACCCGCGCGCGCCGCTTCTACGGCGGCGTTGAGCGCCAGAATATTGGTCTGGAAGGCGATTCGGTCGATCACACCAATAATATCGACAATCTGGCTGTTATCCTTCGACACTGACTGCATCATGCCGATGGTCTGCTTCATGGCGGTTTCGCCGCTGTGAGCGCTGCTGCTGGTGCGGTCGGCCATATGGATTGCTTCCCCGGCGGTTTGCGCGGTTTGCTCTACGGCGCTGGCGATCTCCTCCACGGCGGCAGCGGTTTGCTGCAAATCATCAGCCGTCTCTTCAGAGCGCGCCTGTAACGCTGCACCTTCTTTCGCCACCTGCTGGCTGATGGTGCTGATCCCGGCAATTTGCGTTCCAACGTCATCGACCAGAGAATTTAAATTCAGCCCCGACTGGTTGACCAGGCGCATCATCATGCCCACGTCATCGACACGATCAAAATGAAAATAAGCGGGTTTTCGCCCGGAAACGACCTGTTGCATCTGGCGGACAATCTTTTTAAGAGGGCGGCAAACCTGCGCATTCAGATATAAACCCAGCACAATAAAGAGCGCCATCAGCCCGGCGATTTGCATCACACCTTTCGGTAATAAAAGGGATACCAGTAACGAAAGCAGGGCGGTGACGGCAATACCGTAATTGACTCTTTTTGCCGTGCTTATTTTTTTAAAGAGTGAAAGAAAAGAGAATAACCCGCGACGAACCAGTAAGCCTTTATAAAAACGATGGCGGGTAAGCTGGTTATTTCTGACCCGCTGATAGAGATGTTCAGCGGCGTCTATCTCATCGCGCGGGGGGATATTTCTTACGGAAATATAACCGGTCAGCGTTTCGTTTTGATACACCGGCGTGACGTTGGCACGCACCCAGTAGTGATCGCCGTTGTGGCGGCGGTTCTTGACCAGCCCTGTCCAGCTCTGACCCTGCTGGAGCGTAAACCACATATCCCCAAAGGCGTCAGGCGGCATATCCGGGTGGCGAATGACATTGTGCGGCTCGCCAATAAGATGTTCTTCTTTATAGCCGCTGGCTTCAATAAACGCAGAGTTGGCATAGGTAATATGGCTCTGCGTATTGGTGGTCGACATCAGCGTCGACCCTTCGTTAAGTAAATACTCGCTTTGTGTAACAGGAGTGTTATTTCTCATGAAAAACTCCATGGTGATGTCAAAAAAAAGAAAAGCCGCCCGAAAAATATTCAGGCAAGACAAAAGTTATTGTTGTGTTTATTACGGCCTGCGCATTCTTCCACAAAACAGGGTGAACAAGAAAGCACCTGAATTAACTATTTTTTATCTATTAAACATTGCTTATGTAATGAATTTGCAAAAAAAAAGAGTGCCGCCATTTTTAATGGCGAATGAAATTCTCTCCTTAAGTTAAATATAAAGTGGAATATGAATAAACCATAGAAATTGAACTCCCGAAATACCTTTTCATTAACATGGACAGAACGCGGCGGCTAATCTGTTCTGCACGATAGGCTTATGAAGAGAAGGGGGATGCATTTCTGATTTCCGGCAAACTAAATGTAAATTAATTGTTTCTCAGAGGTGAAATCCCCCTTTAATAATGGCGACATGTTAAGTCAAACGAGAACACAACATGTCCTGGCGAATCAGCATTCTGGATAAAAGCCCTGTGGCGGTGAACGAAACGGCCGCCGACGCGCTGGCGCGTACCCTGAGTCTGGCAAAACAGGCCGAAGCGCTGGGTTTTCACCGCTTCTGGATTGCCGAACATCACAATACCGCGCAGCTGGCCAGCCCCTCGCCTGAGCTGCTCATTGCCTGGATTCTGGGACAAACCAAACACATCCGCGTCGGCTCTGGCGGCGTGATGCTGCAACATTACAGCCCGTACAAAGTGGCGGAAAACTTCAACGTGCTGGCGTCGATTGCCCCTGGCCGCGTCGATTTGGGCGTCGGGAAAGCGCCCGGCGGTTTGCCGCTCTCCACGCGCGCCCTGCAACAGGGGCTGCATCAGGACGAAAAGGGGAGTTTTGCCGATCAGCTGACCCAGCTCGATCGCTGGCTTACCCCATCAACTGACGTGCAGGACGACAGCGTCAAAGCCACGCCATTGCCCTCTGCGCCTGCGGAGAAATTCCTGCTCGGCGCAAGCGTTGAAAGCGCACAACTGGCGGCGAAACTCGGCTGGAACTTTGTCTTTGCCGCCCATCTCAACGGGGATGTGAATCTCCTGCGCGACGTGCTGGAAACCTGGCGCACTCACAGCGCGCTTAACGCCATCGTCGCGGTCCAGGCGATCGTCGCTCCGACTCAGGCGCAGGCCGATGCGCTGGCGGAAAAAGTGGAAGTGTGGGGCGTTGAGCTGGCGAACGGCCAGCGGGTAACGGTCGCCAGTGAAGAGCAGGCCTATGCCTTTGCGCGACAGGCCGAAAGCGAACCGCTGCGCATTGCCCGTCGCGCCCAGTCGCTGATCAAAGGCACGCCGGAATCGGTGCTCAATGAACTGGAAAACCTGCACCAGACCTGGGGCATCGACGAATTTATTATTGATACGCCCGTGGCGGATGGACTCGCCCGCACGCAATCCCTGCGCTTACTGGCGCAGGCCAAATTTGCCGGGGAGGTGCTGGTATGAGCCTCGGACAACAGCTGATCGACTGGCGCCGTGAACTGCACCGCCATCCTGAACTGTCAGGGCAGGAAGTCGAAACCACCGCCCGTCTGCGCCAGTGGCTATCGGGTGCGGGAATCACTGTGCTGCCATACGATCTCCAGACCGGGATCGTCGCCGAAATTGGTCAGGGCCAGAAACAGATTGCCCTGCGCGCAGACATCGACGCGCTGCCGATTGAGGAGCGCAGCGGTGTAGACTTTAGCTCGCAGAATCCGGGCGTAATGCACGCCTGCGGTCACGATATTCACACCAGCGTGATTCTGGGCGCAGCGTTGCAACTCAAAGCCCGCGAAGCCACGCTGCCGGGGCGGGTGCGCATTCTGTTCCAGCCCGCCGAAGAGAATTTTGGCGGTGCGAAAAGCCTGGTCCGCGCCGGTGCGCTTCAGGATGTCAGCGCGATTTTCGGTATGCACAACGAACCCGGTTTGCCGGTAGGGGCCTTCGCCACGCGCGGCGGGCCGTTTTACGCCAACGTCGACCGCTTTGTGATCCGCGTGACCGGTAAAGGGGCGCACGCCGCCCGTCCGCACGAAGGCTCCGACGCCATTCTGCTCGCCAGCCAGCTCGTCACCGCCCTGCAAAGTGTCGCCAGCCGTAACGTCAATACGCTGGATTCCGTGGTGCTGAGCGTGACGCGCATCGAAGGCGGCAACACCTGGAACGTACTGCCGGAGAGCGTGGAGCTGGAAGGGACGCTGCGCACCCATCGCATTGAAGTGCAGCAGAACGTCAAAGCCCGTGTCGGCGAAATTGCCGCCGGTTTTGCCAGCGCCTTTAACGCGCAGATTGATATCACCTGGTACGCCGGGCCGACCGCGCTGGTGAACGATGAACGCTGGGCCGATTTCGCCACCTCCGTGGCGCGCGAAACGGGTTACGAAACGCAGCACGCAGAGCTGCACATGGGCGGTGAAGATTTTGCCGTCTATTTGCAGCACATTCCCGGCGCGTTCGTCAGCATTGGCAGCAACAGTCCTTTCGGTTTGCACCATCCGGGTTTTAATCCGGACGAAGCCTTAATCGAACCCGCCGCGCACTATTTCTCGCAGCTTGCAGAAAAAGCATTACATCAAATTTAACCAGAAAGGGGTGACTATGTCTGCAACACGACAATTGCGTCTTGGGACCATATTGCATGGCGCATCGGGAAATATGTCCGCCTGGCGTCATCCGGCAGCCGTGGCTGATGCCAGCATTAATTTTAATTTCGTCAAAGAGACGGCGTTAAAAGCGGAAGAGGGGAAACTCGATTTTTTATTCGTCGCCGATGGACTTTATATTAATGAAAAGTCGATCCCGCATTTTCTGAATCGCTTTGAGCCGTTAACTGTTTTATCCGCCCTGGCGAGCATAACTTCGCGACTGGGGCTGGTCGGAACGCTGTCGACCTCTTACAGCGAGCCGTTTTCCGTCGCGCGGCAGTTTGCCAGCCTCGACCATCTGAGCAACGGGCGTGCGGGCTGGAACGTGGTGACCTCGCCGCTGGAAGGCTCAGCGAAAAACTTCTCCCGCGAAAAACACCCCGAGCACGCTCTGCGCTATCGCATCGCCGATGAGTATCTCGACGTCGTGAAAGGGCTGTGGGACTCCTGGGAAGAGGACGCCTTTGTGCGCAATAAAGTGAGCGGGCAATTCTTTAATCCGCAGAAATTACATACGCTGGATCACCACGGTGATTTCTTCCAGGTCGCCGGGCCGCTGAATATTGGCCGCACACCGCAGGGCCGCCCGATTGTGTTTCAGGCGGGGGCCTCGGAAGACGGCAAAAAACTGGCGGCGAAACATGCCGACGCCATATTTACGCATCACGAAACCTTAGACGAAGCCAAAGCCTTTTATCGTGACGTGAAATCTCAGCTGGAATTAAACGGCCGCCGTGCTGATGAACTGCATATTTTCCAGGGCGTGAGTGTGATTGTCGGAAAAGATGCCGCAGACGTGGAAGAACAGTATCAAACCACCGCCGCGCTGGTATCGATAAACGACGCGCTGAATTACCTCGGACGCTATTTCGAGCATCACGATTTTAGCCAGTATCCCCTCGACGAACCTTTCCCGGATATCGGCGAGTTAGGGCAAAACAGTTTCCGCAGTACCACCGATGAGATCAAACGTAACGCCCGCGAGCGGAACCTGACGCTGCGCCAGGTGGCGCTGGAAGCGGCATCCCCGCGCCCGCGTTTTTCAGGCACCGCGGAAGAGGTGGCCGATGGCCTGCAGCAGTGGTTCGACGCCTACGCTGCAGACGGTTTCATCATTCAGGGCGGTACGCCAGACACCTTCCCGCGCTTTGTCGATCAGGTGGTGCCGCTCCTGCAGGCTCGCGGACTGTTCCGCACCGACTATCCGGGCACCACGCTTCGCGAAAGCCTGGGGTTAGACCAGCCAAAAAATCAGTTCACACAACAATAAGAGAAGACACGCTATGCAGAAAACCTCGCTCGTTCTGGCGCTCGCGCTGGCCTTTACCCCTGCCGTCTGGGCAGAAAATGTGAACATTAACGGCACCGGTGTGAGCATCGAGGCCAATAAAACGCCGGTGAATACCGTCAAAAACGGCGATGCCGTGGCGCAACTACCGAAGGATTATCGCTTTGCGGTGCCGGGGAAATTCACCGTCGCCGTGGCGGGGCTGAACCAGCCGCCGCTTACCGTGTTCTCCGATGACAACAAAACCCTGCTGGGCAGCGAAGTGGACGTTGCGCGTCTGGTGGCCGACAGCCTCGGGCTGGAGCTGAACGTGGTGCCGACCTCCTGGGAGGACTGGCCGCTCGGCGTGGCATCCGGAAAATATGACGCGGCGATCAGCAACATCACGGTGACCAAAGAGCGCAAAGAGAAGTTCGATTTTGCTACCTATCGAAAAGACTCCCTCGGTTTCTACGTCAAATCGACCAGCCCGATTAAATCCCTTGAGAAGGCTGAAGACATCGCCGGGCTGCGCATTATTGTCGGCTCCGGTACCAATCAGGAAGCGATCCTGCTGGCGTGGAACGCGGAAAACCTCAAAAAAGGGCTGAAGCCGTTTACCCCGGTCTACACCAAAGACGACGCGGCACAAACGCTGGCGTTGCAGTCCGGGCGGGCTGATGCGTTCTTCGGGCCGAATGTGATTGGCGCGTGGAAAGCGGCCCTGACCGGCAAAACCAAACTGGTGGGCAGCGTGGATGGCGGCTGGCCGAAAGCGGCGCACATCGCCGTGACGCTGAAAAAAGGCTCCGGGCTGGTTGAACCGGTGCAAACGGCGCTCAACGGTGTGATTAAAAACGGGGATTACGACAAGGTGCTCAACCGCTGGGGCGAAGGTGTCGAGCGTATTCCGAACTCAGAAGTGAACCCGGCCGGGCTGGGCGACTAAGGAGGTCACATGAGCGATCTTTTTCGCGACGTTTCGCCGGAAGATGCCGATCTTCAGCCCATCATTGACGGGCTGTTCGGAGAGTACGCCGCCCGTTACGGCGACTACTTTTCCAAAGACGCGGAAATCGAACTGACCGAGTGGTATCTGCCGCCGCAGGGGCTGTTTATCGTGCTTGAGCGCGACGGCCAGATCATCGCCACCGGTGCGTACAAACCCTTTGACGCGCACACCGCCGAGATCAAACGCATCTGGACAAACAAAACGCTGCGCCAGCAGGGGCTGGCCGCGCGCGTGGTGCAGGAGCTGGAGCGCAGGGCGGTGCTGGCGGGTTATAGCGGTATCTATCTCACTACTGGTTTTCGTCAGCCGGAGGCGGTGAGGCTCTATCTGAGCCAGGGCTACGCGCCGCAATTCGATCTCGATCGCGATCCGGAAGAGTACAGCCAGCCCCCCTTTGACGGGCGTCTGCGCTTCACCAAAACGCTGGTTCGCGAAGCGTTCAGTAAATCCGCATGAGGAACGACGATGAACAACAACGTTGAAACCATCAAAGTGGTCCCGGCGCGCTATCCCTGGCGCACCGTCGGAGCGATTGCCGCGCTGTTTGTGCTGGCGGTCGTCGTTCAGTCGGTGGCCTTTAATCCGCGCTGGGAGTGGGGCGTATTTGCACGCTGGTTCTTCGATCCGGTGATTCTGGAAGGGGTGGGGCAAACGCTGCTGCTGACCTTAATCGGCACGGCGTTGAGCGTGGTGCTGGGCGGCATGTTAGCGCTGGCGCGGCTCTCTTCGTCGTGGCTGTTAAGCACCCTGGCGTTTGGCTACATCTGGCTGTTCCGCTCGCTGCCGCTGATTGTGGTGCTGATCATTCTCTACAACTTCTCGTATCTGTACGACACGCTCTCCCTCGGCGTGCCTTTTACTCAGATAACCTGGGGCAAATTTGAGACCATCAACGTGCTGGGACAGTTTTCAACCGCCGTGGTTGGCCTGACGCTGGTGCAGAGCGCTTACACCGCCGAAATCATTCGCGGCGGCTTTTTAGGCGTCGATCATGGTCAGTACGAAGCGGCTGCCGCGCTGGGCCTGCCGGCCTGGCGTCGCACGGTGCGCATTATATTGCCTCAGGCGCTGCGCACTATTTTGCCGTCCGGGTTTAATGAGATTATCAGCCTCGCCAAAGGTACCGCCATGGTGTACGTCCTGGCCATGCCGGAGCTGTTCTACACCATTCAGATGATCTACAACCGCACGCAGGAGGTGATCCCGCTGCTGATGGTTGGCGCGGCCTGGTATCTGGTGATCACCACCGTGCTGTCGGTCATTCAGCATGTAGTGGAGCGCGGTCTTGCCCGCAGCGAACGTCGCTCGGCGGTAAATCAGTCTCGCGCCAGTCAGCGCACCCGTTCCGTTACCCCATCACAGGAGCCTATCCATGCCAGCCTCTCCTGAAGGACATATTTCGATTACCGGCGTCAGTAAATTCTTTGGTCGCCATAAGGCGCTGGATAACGTGTCGCTGGAGATCCCGCCCGGTTCGGTGACGGTGATCCTCGGCCCGTCCGGCTCGGGTAAATCGACGCTGCTGCGCACCATTAACCACCTGGAGCGCGTCGATGAAGGCTTTATCCAGATCGACGGGGATTACATCGGCTATCGCCGTCAGGGCGACAAACTCTATGAGCTGAAAGAGAAAGAGATCCTCAAGCAGCGCGTCAACGTCGGCTACGTGTTCCAGAACTTTAACCTGTTCCCGCATCTCACGGTGCTGGAAAACCTGATTGAAGCGCCGATTGCGCATAAGCAGTTGAGCCGTAAAGCGGCGGTAGAGCGGGCATACGGCCTGCTGGATGTGGTCGGTCTACGTGAAAAAGCCGACGCCTGGTCGCGTCATCTTTCCGGCGGCCAGCAGCAGCGCATCGCCATTGCCCGTGCGCTGGCCCTGCGCCCGCGGGTGATGCTGTTTGATGAGCCGACGTCAGCTCTTGACCCGGAACTGGTGGGCGAAGTGCTGGACGTGATCAAAAAACTGGCCCGATCCGGCACTACGCTGGTGGTGGTGACGCATGAGATCGGTTTTGCCCGCGAAGTGGCGGATCAGGTGGTGTTCATGGTCGATGGTAAAATTGTCGAGCAGGGCAGTAGCGACGAGGTATTAAACCGTCCGTCCCACGCCCGAACGCGTCAGTTCCTGTCGAAAGTGCTGTAAGGAGAGGGTATGAAATACGGATTGCTGGCACTGCTGGGCGTCGTTTCAGTGGGCCAGGCCAGCATTGATTTAAAGGCTAACGAACAGCCGCTGCCGGTGACGGTGGATCAGGCAGCGATCGCGAAGATCCCGCAGGGTTATAAATTTGTTGAGCCGGGTACGCTGACGGTCGCCATCTCTGCCCTTAATTCGCCGCCGCTGGCGCTGCTCGCCAGCGATAACCGCACCCGCATTGGCAGCGATCCGGATATCGCCCGGCTGCTGGCGGGGAGTCTCGGGTTAAAACTGAAACTGGTACCGACCGCCTGGGAAGACTGGCCGCTTGGGATCAGCTCCGGGCGTTACGACGTGGCGCTGGTGAACATTGCGGTGACCGAGCAGCGTAAAGAGAAGTTTGATTTTGCCACCTATCGCGTCGATTCACTGGCGTTTTCGGTGAAATCCACCAGCGACGTGCAGACAATTAAAAATGCCGAAGATCTGGCGGGTAAAAAGGTGATTGTCGGCTCGGGCACTAACCAGGAGCGCATTCTTCTCGGCTGGAACGAGGAGAACAAAAAGGCCGGGCGCGAGGCGGCGCTGCCGGTCTATCTGACGGATGACGCTTCCGGCAATTTGTATATTCAGTCCGGGCGCGCGGATGTGTTTTTCGGCCCGCAGTCGGTTTCCGCCTATAAAGCGGCGCTGACGGGCAAAACTAGGGTAGTGGGGCTTGGGCCGAAAAAAGCCTATGTTGCGACCACCACCAAAAAGGGCAACGAACTGGTGTATGCCCTGCAGGCCGCGCTCGATGGGGCGATTCAGCGTGGGGAGTATCAGCACGTGCTGGCGCGCTGGGGTGAGCAGGGGGAAGGCGTCGCGCGCTCCGAAGTCAATCCGCCGGGCATCACCTACTGATGTTCTACACTTAGAATTTGTTCTGAGTGGGGGCAGTATGATTAACGTGTATGGCGTACCCGGCTGGGGATCGGCAATCAGCGAAGTGATGCTGACCCTGGCAGATATTCCCTATCGTTTTATCAACGTCGAAGGGTTTGATTCGCCAGGCCCGCAGCGCGCTCTGCTGGAGAAACTCAATCCTTTGTGCCAGGTGCCGACGCTGGAGCTGGAAAATGGCGCAGTGATGAGTGAAACGGCCGCCATCGGCCTGATGATTCTGGACCGTTGCCCGGAACTCGCCCCACCCGTGGGCCATCCCGACCGGGCGCAGTTTCAGCGCCTGCTGATCTGGCTGGTGGCCAATGTCTATCCTACGTTTACCTACGCCGATTACCCTGAACGCTGGGCGCCGGACGCACCGGAACAGCTGCGTGAAAATTGTATCGCCTGGCGTAAGTCGCTCTACCTGTGGCTGGATAATCATCTTAAAGCCGCGCCCTATGCGCTCGGCGAGCAGCTCACTCTGATTGACGTCTATGTTGCGGTGATGCGCACCTGGGGCCCGCGCCACGCGTGGTTTGCCGCCAATACGCCGCGTATCACCGCCATTGCCGATGCTGTCTGTCAGAGGCCAGAACTGCACAAGGTGTTAAAGGCGAACGAAATTATCTGATAAGTTGAAACGCTCACAACAACAGGAGCCTGCAATGCCACACGTTGATATCAAATGTTTTCCCCGCGATCTGAACGATGAACAAAAAACCGCCCTGGCGGCGGATATCGCGGAGGTGATTATTCGTCATTTTAACAGTAAAGACAGTTCAGTCTCTGTTGCCCTGAATCAGGTGCAGCAGGAAGACTGGAAAGCGCAGGTCTGGGATACGGAAATCGGACCGAAGCTGGATGAACTCATCAAAAAGCCTGGATATTCGATGTAAGATTTAGGCCGGGTGGCGTCTGCGCTTACCCGGCATCAAACGCTAGCCCATCACCCGCAACAACGTATCCAGCAGCCCCGGAAAGCGGGCATCCAGATCTTCTCTTCGAAGCGAAATCATATTCTCGCGCCCCTGCGGGCGCTGCCAGATCACGCCGCTATCGCGCAGCACGCGCCAGTGGTGGGTCATGGTCGATTTGGCAATGTCTTCCGGGCGCAGGGCGTTGCAGCTCAGTTCACTGCCATCGGCGAGCAGGCGGAGGATCTCCAGTCGCAGCGGGTTACCGAGGGCTAACAGCACATTTTCCAGCGTGATTTGTTCAGGTTCGGGGTGGTTGGCGATCATAGACTTCCTGGGTTAGCGGGAAGGTGAGCTATCTTAATGATAGGCCCATCCTTAAAAAAATAGTTCGTATATACTCGTACAATAGGACTATTATAGCAGACGAACACACAGACGACCATTCCGGTCGTTCTACTCAAGTCAAACTGACTAAGGATTTATCATGCCCCGACCCATCCCTCTTGAGCGTTATCGCAACATCGGTATCTCCGCGCATATCGATGCCGGTAAAACGACCACCACCGAGCGCATTCTGTTTTACACCGGAATGAGCCACAAACTGGGTGAAGTTCACGATGGCGCGGCAACAACTGACTGGATGGCGCAGGAGCAAGAGCGCGGGATCACCATTACGTCCGCGGCGGTGAGCTGCTTCTGGCCCGGTATGGATCGTAATTTTGAACCGCACCGGATCAACATTATCGACACCCCAGGGCACGTGGATTTCACCATTGAAGTGGAACGATCCATGCGCGTGCTCGACGGTGCGGTGATGGTTTATGACTCCGTCGGTGGCGTCCAGCCGCAGTCGGAAACCGTCTGGCGGCAGGCGAATAAATACCACGTCCCGCGTCTGGCGTTCGTCAACAAAATGGACCGGCCGGGAGCCGATTTCTTCCGCGTAGTGCAGATGATGATTGATCGTCTGAAGGCCAATCCGGTGCCGATTGTCATCCCTGTTGGCGCTGAAGAGCACTTCAGCGGGGTGGTCGATCTCATCAAAATGCGCGCCATTTTGTGGGACGACGCCACCCAGGGCATGACCTTCAGCTATGCGCCGGTCCCGGACGATTTGCTGAGCACCGCCAAAATCTGGCGAGAAAAAATGGTCTCGGCCGCCGCGGAAGCCAGCGATGCGCTGATGGATAAATACCTGGAAACGGGCGATCTGGATGAAGCGGAAATCATCGACGGGCTGCGCATACGCACGGTTAAAGGTGAAATCCAGCCGATGCTGTGCGGCAGTGCCTTTAAAAACAAAGGGGTACAGCGCATGCTCGACGCGGTGATCGAACTGATGCCGTCGCCCCTCGACGTGCCGGCTATTGATGGCGTGGATGATAAAGGGCAACCGGCGGAGCGTCACCCGAGCGACGACGAACCCTTCTCAGCGCTGGCGTTCAAACTGATGACCGACCCGTACGTCGGCCAGCTGACCTTTATCCGCGTCTATTCCGGCGTGCTGAGAAAAGGCGATGCGGTATATAACCCGGTGAAAGGGAAGAAAGAGCGTATCGGGCGTATTGTGCAGATGCATGCCAACGACCGTCATGAGGTCGATGAACTGCGCGCTGGTGATATCGCCGCCTGCGTGGGGCTGAAAGATGTCACGACGGGCGATACTCTGAGCGATCCGGATCACCTGATCACCCTGGAGCGTATGGAGTTCCCGGACCCGGTGATTTCTCTGGCGATTGAGCCGAAAACCAAGGCCGATCAGGAGAAAATGGGGATCGCGCTGCAGCGCCTGGCGGCTGAAGATCCGTCGTTCCGCCTGCACACGGACGAAGAATCCGGCCAGACGATTATCTCCGGGATGGGCGAGTTACACCTGGAAATTATCGTCGACCGCATGAAACGCGAGTTTGGCGTCGAAGCGAACATTGGCCGTCCACAGGTCACCTACCGCGAAACCTTGCGTAAAGCGGTGAAAGAGATCGAGGGCAAATTTGTCCGTCAGTCCGGCGGTAAAGGGCAGTACGGCCACGTTGTGCTAAGCCTTGAACCGCTTGAGCCAGGCAGCGGCTTTAAATTTGAAGACGCCACCAAAGGCGGCGTGGTGCCGCGAGAGTACATTCCGTCCGTGGAAAAAGGCTTGCGTGAAGCCATGAACAGCGGCGTGCTGGCGGGTTATCCGGTGGTAGACGTGAAAGCGACCCTGACTTTTGGTTCGTATCATGACGTCGACTCCTCGGAAATGGCCTTCCGCATGGCGGCGATCTTCGGCTTTAAAGAGGGCGCGCGCAAAGCGGCCCCGGCGATTCTGGAGCCGGTGATGCACGTGGAGGTGGAAACGCCGGAAGAGTACGCCGGGAACATCATGGGCGATCTCTCTTCTCGTCGCGGGATGGTGCAGGGCATGGAAGAGCGGTTCGGCAGCCAGATTATTCGCGCTGACGTTCCGCTGGCCGAGATGTTTGGTTACGCGACCACCCTGCGATCGATGTCGCAAGGGCGTGCAACCTACAGCATGGAGTTCCACCATTACGCCGAAGCGCCGCGCAACGTGGCCGATGACATTATTGCCAGTCGCGCGAAAGGCTAGCGCAGCCCGTTAAGCAGGAAAAATGCCCGGTGAACCGGGCCGACAAAATCAGCGCCGGAATTTATTCCGGCGCTTTTACGATCTTCCCGCTCGTCACAAAAGTTCCCGCCCCCAGGTGATGCAGCGTATTCAGTTTCTCCTCATCAAACTGCCAGCGTCCGGCGACAAACGCGCGCGAATCCGCTGCCGCAGCCACCACTTCGCCAAACAGCGTATCGTATTTTTCCGCCGCTGAGGTCGCAGGGAGTAAGCGACACTCCATCCACGCCAGACACCGCTCTTCTATCACCGGCAGGCCCAGCACCGGGCCGCTGACTGCCGGAATACCGTAGGCGTTAAATTTATCCTCATCGCGACCGCTGACGCTGCCCACGGCGTAGGTCCAGTTTGCGGCGGCGACGCCCGGAATGACGATACCAAACATGCCGCTGCGCTCGATCAGTTCGCGCGACCACGCGCTTTTATCCACCACAATCGCAATGCGCGGTGGTTCGAATTCGACGGGCATCGACCAGGCCGCAGCCATCACGTTGCGTCTGTCGATTTGCTCATCGCGGCTGGTGATAAGCACCGTCGGGCCGTGATTGAGAAGGCGGCTCGCATGTTTTAATTCAACGGGACGGAAATGGTTCACAGGAACTCCTCATACAGGGGCAATACGGCATTAAACGGCTGAAACGCAGGTGAAATCAAGATGCAACATGCGTGTCATGCGTTCGTCATACAGGCTCCCTACAGTGGCGAACACGAAATCCCAAAGAGGATAACAAGATGTACAGCACTATCACGCTCAACGGCGTGTCGTACGCGTTTGGTGCGAACACCGTGTTAAATCAACTCGATCTGCATATTGATGCGGGTAGCGTCGTCGCGCTGCTCGGCCCGTCTGGCTGTGGGAAAAGCACACTGCTGCGACTGCTCGCCGGGCTTGCACAGCCCGCACAGGGCGAAATCTTCTTTGGTGACCGACGGGTGGCGAAAGCAGGCTGGTCGCTGCCGCCGGAGGCCCGTGACATCGGCATGGTCTTCCAGGATTACGCCCTCTGGCCACACATGACGGTGGCCCAAAACGTGGCCTTCCCCCTGAAAATGCGCCACATCCCGCGCCGTGACATCGGCACGCGCGTGGCGCAGGCGCTGTCACGGGTTGGCTTAAGCGATTTTGCCGACCGCAAACCGGCGGGGTTATCCGGCGGCCAGCAGCAGCGGGTGGCGCTCGCCAGGGCGATCGTCGCCGAGCCGCGCGTGCTGTTGTTCGACGAACCGCTCTCCAATCTCGACAGCGAACTGCGCGAATCACTGTGTCATGAGATGGCAACGCTTTTGCGCCAGCTCGGGACGACGGCCATCTATGTTACCCACGACCGCCGGGAGGCTGAACTTCTGGCCGATCGCATCGTGCATTTATCTGCAGGCAGCGTCGCTGCCGATCGTTTGATTTCATCCTCAGGGGAGTTCGCATGAAAAGGTCATTTGCCGTTACTAAAGGAGTTTTTCTCGCCATGGCGCTATCTTCCGTCATGATGTCCAGCGCCCACGCGCTGACCGTCTACACCGCAGGGCCAGGATCGCTGGCCAAGAATCTGGCAACCGGGTTTGAAAAGAAAACCGGGGTGAAAGTGGATATTTTCCAGGCGACCACCGGCAAAGTCATGGCGCGTCTGGAGGCCGAACAGGCCAACCCGCAGGCGGATATTTTGATCTCCGCCTCATGGGATACGGCGGAAGATCTGCACCAGCGCGGCTGGCTGTTACCGTACCAGAGCGCGAACGCGCAGCACGTTCCGGTTACTCTGAAATCCACGGATTATGTCGCCCAGGGCGTGTCGGCGCTTGGCATCGTCTGGAACACCAAAAGCGGCACCCCGGAGCCAAAAGAGTGGCAAGATCTGACCACCGATGCGTTCAAAGATAAAGTCACCACGCCCGATCCGGCGCTGTCAGGCGCATCGCTCGATCTGTTGATCGGGCTGCAAAATGGCATGGGCGACAACGCCTGGACGCTGTTTGATAAGCTGAAAAAGAACGGCATGGTGGTCAGCGGCCCGAACGCGCAGGCGGTGACGCCGGTGATGCAGGGAGCGAAAGCGGCGGTATTTGGCGCGGTTGACTATGTCTCTTACGGCAATATCAATCAGGGCGAATCGCTTAAAGTCATTTTCCCGTCCAGCGGCACGGTGATCGCGCCGCGTCCGATGATGATCCTGAAATCCACCGCCCATGCCGACGACGCCAAAGCGTTCGTCGATTATGTATTGTCGCCGGAAGGCCAGACGATGGTGGCCGATGCCTGGCTGATGCCTGCGCGCGACGATGTTCAGGCTAAACGTCCGCTGCTCAACGAGCTGAAAATACTGCCGACCAAAAGCGAGGGTAGCAGCGAGCGCAGCGATATTCTCAAGCGCTTCAACACGCTTTTCTCCCTGTAATTCATTCGACGGGGGCAACCCCGTCTTCAGGATTGTCTCGTGAATCAACGATTTTTATCCGTGATGACGCTGGCGCTGCTGGTGATTCTGGTGGCGTTTCCGCTCGCGTTTATTCTCCTTCAGGCGGTATTTCCTCAGTTCAGTGCCGGATCGTTTTCCGGCGCGTTTGGCGGGGTAAAGGCGCTGTTAGCTGAGCCGCAGCTCCCCGGCATGCTCGGTGGCACGCTGCAGATTGCGCTCGGCGTGGCGCTGGTGAGCGCGCTGATCGGCTTTCCCCTCGGTGTGGCGCGCGGGCTGTTTAATCTGCCGCTGCCGCGCCTGTGGGATCTGCTGTTTCTGATCCCGTTTTTAACGCCGCCCTATATCGCGGCGCTGTCCTGGATGCTGGTGCTTCAGACCAACGGCTATTTGCAGCAACTCACCGGGATTTCCCTGAACGATCTGCTGTTCAGTAAAACCGGGATTGTGCTGGTGATGGCGCTGAATATTTTCCCGGTGGTTTACTTCGCCGTTTCGCGCAGTCTGCTCGCCAGCGGGCAGCGTCTGGCGCGGGTCGCCCGCGTTCATGGCGCCAGCGCGGGCAGGGCGTTCTGGCACATCACTCTGCCGATGCTTTCCCCGTCCCTGGCAGCCGGAATGCTGCTGGCCTTTACCCTGGCGATTGAGGAGTTTGGCGTTCCGGCGGCGCTGGGAACGCGCGCGGGGGTAGTGATGCTGACCACCGACATCGAGAAAAAACTGGCCGACTGGCCAATCGATCTTTCGGGGGCGTCGATGCTGTCGGTGGTATTAGTCGCCATCGCCCTGTGCGCCTGGGGAGTGCAGAAAAAGCTGACCGGTCAGCATGATGTCACCAGTATCACCGGTAAACCGACGGAAAATATGGGCGCGGAGGCGGGGCGCTGGACGCTGCCGATGGTGGCATTCATGACGCTGGTAGGGATAATTGCGGTGATGTTGCCCGGCGCATCGATGGTGTTGTCGGGGGTTTTGGGCACGTTATCGGGCGGCGTGACGCTCTCTAACGTGACGTTGTCACACTATGCCGCGCTGTTTAGCCAGCAGGGTGACGCCCTGGCGGCGCTGGGAACCAGCCTCTCCCTGGCGTTCGGCGCGGCCTGCATCACCGGGCTGCTTGGCTTGCTGGCGTCGTGGCTGGTGGTGGTGCAGAAGATCACCGGGCGCGGCCTGATCGATGCGCTCTCTCTGATGCCTGCGGCGCTGCCCGGTGTGGTGGTCGGTGTCGGGTTGATCCTATTGTGGAACCAGCCGTTCTGGGTGATTTCGCCCTACAACAGCTGGGCGATCCTGTTGCTCTCCTACTGCTGTTTACTTCTGCCGTGGCCGGTGCGCTATGTCGGGAGCGCGCTGCGCCAGCTGGGCGGCAATCTTGAATCTGCCGCGCGCGTGCATGGTGCGTCGGCGTTTCAGGCGCTGCGCTTTATCGTGCTGCCGCTGGTCTCCCCGGCGCTGCTGGCGGCGATGCTGATGGTCTTCGCCATTGCCTCGCGGGAGCTGGTAACGTCGCTACTGCTTGCACCAGCCGGTACGCAAACCGTCTCGGTGTTTATCTGGCGTCAGTTTGAACAGGGCTCCGTGGGGCAAGGGATGGCGATGGCGACACTGACGCTAGTGACCGGGCTGGTGCTGATGCTCACGGCGCTTCGCATCATGCAGCGCGGCGCGGCCCGATAAAAAGCACTTTTGCACCAGTGGGCAGGCAAAAATAGTTTATAAACAGGGAATATCTCTACAAGGAACTTCACTATGTCCCCATTTCTGAGCGCCTATTTTGCCCGTATCGGCTGGCAGCAGCCGGTTTCCGTGGATATCGACACCCTGCGGGCGCTGCATTTGAGTCACAACTGCGCGATCCCGTTTGAAAATATTGACGTGGTCATGCCGCGCGAAATTCAGCTCGACGATCAGAGCGTGGCAGACAAACTGGTTTCGGCGCGGCGCGGCGGGTACTGCTTTGAGCAGAACGGGCTGTTAGAGCGCGTGCTGCGCGAAGTCGGTTTTGAGGTGCGCAGCGTGCTGGGCCGCGTGGTGCTGGCGAATCCGCCACAGATGCCGCCGCGCACGCACCGTCTGCTACTGGTTGAACTCAACGGCGAGCGCTGGATTGCGGACGTCGGATTCGGCGGACAGACGCTGACGGCGCCGATTCGCCTGATTGCCGCAGAAGAGCAGGCCACGCCACACGGCGTCTATCGCCTGATGAACGAGAACAACGACTGGGTGTTGCAGTTCCGTCACCACGAGCACTGGCAGTCGATGTACCATTTTGACCTTGCGACGCAGTATTTCACCGATTACGTCATGGGCAATTTCTGGTCTGCTCACTGGCCACAGTCGCACTTCCGCCACCACCTGCTGATGTGCCGACACCTGCCTGACGGCGGTAAATTGACACTGACCAATTACCACTTTACCCACTGGCAGGGTGCCCGCGTGGCGGAGCAGATTAACCTGCCGGACGCCAAAGCGCTGTATACGCTGATGCAGGAGCGATTTGGGATGGGCGTGGATGATCCGAAACACGGTTTTTCACTGACCGAACTGACGGCAGTGATGGCCGGGTTTGATACCCATCCCGATGCGGGGAAATAGACTGAAAAGGGGCGAAAGCCCCTTTTTTTAATTGACGCCAAACACTATGCCATTATCCAGGTAATATTTTCGTGCAGTCTATAATCCATATTTATTTTTAAATGACTTTAGTGTGTTGGATTAAAAATAAAATAAAGGTATGTCTTTTATGCCATTGCGATGCAAATAAAGCATCACCGGTGCAATTTACACTGCCGCAGAATTAAAATAATATCCCCACTCAATGCAAGGGCGTGAATTTAAAGGCGACGTATCAGCCTATAGCACCATACATCCGCTGCTATAATTTAACGCTTATCCGTTGCTTTGCTGAGGATTCAGATGCGTCATCTGCCGAAAATTAATCAGCTTAAAAATCTTCGTGCGGTTATTCAGCACGGGAGCATACGTTCGGCAGCGGAGGCGAATCATCAGACACAATCTGCGATGACCCGCAGCATACAGGAGCTGGAAAAAAACCTGGGTGTGGTACTGCTGGACAGAACCGCGCGCGGCGCTTTGCTTACCGAGGCTGGCCGCATTTTTGAACCGCGAATGAACCTCGTGCTCAACGAGCTGGAACGCGCCGTTGATGAGCTTCGCCAGCAGGAGAGTGCGGCCCAGGGCGTGGTGATGTTTGGTTGCTCACATCTGCCAGCCTTCGGGATCATGCCGGGTATCATTGAGCGATTTCAGACCCGTTATCCGCAGGCGACATTAACGGTGATCGAAGGGCAGCTGTCGGAGCTGTTGGCGTCGCTGCGTCTGGGGCGAATGGACTTTTTTCTCGGTATCGTCACCCCCGATATTGCCCTACAGGAGTTCAGCGAAGAGCTGCTGGGTAGGGCGAAATTTTGTGTTTTTGCGCACAAGGATCATTCCTTATCACAGGCGCGGTCGCTTGCAGAACTGCGCAATGCGAAATGGTATCTCCCCATTGCCAGCGCCGGTTTTTTTAGCGCCATTGAGAGCGTGGTTTTTCCTGATGGCAAAGGCCCTGAAGCCTCTGTTCTATATGGAGATTCCACCACCATTGCCGAACAGCTTATTTTGGGCGAGGGCTATCTTTCCGTGGGCCCGCAGGCCATGCTGGCGCTTCCGTGGCTGAAAGATAAGTTATGTCGGATAAATGTCGAGGAGATCCTGCCCGAAGGGAAATACAGTTTGATCTACCGCCAACAACAAACGCTCACACCCGTTGCAAAATTACTGATGAATGATATCCGTCACGCATTTATAAAATATTTCCCTGGTTAGCTATAATTACTTCTCCTGCTGGCGTTTTACACCAGCACACTAAAGGTCAGATTATGTTTATTTATTTTTCCCGTCCGCGGTGGGTTAATGCTGCTTCGCGCATGCCGACTATTATCTCTTTTTCGATAAACCTGCTTCTCCTGCTTATTATTATTCCGATATCGGTTTCTGTTCAGGCGATTGATAATATTACCGAAGGGCAAATTATTACTGTTCCTGGTGATGCAGGTTCACCGGCGACGGCGCTTAATTTTCATATTAACGGAACGTTAAATATAGGCGTGAGCGGGGGCGAAACGGGCATCGTACAAAGTTATAGCGGCTTTGTGGCGTCAACTGCGGATTCGGAAGGTCACGTGGTGGTGACGGGCGACGGTTCTCACTGGGATAACACCAGTTTCCTCTACGTTGGGCATACGGGTAACGGAACCTTGCTCATTCGTGATGGCGGTTTGGTAACGAATCTCTCCACCGGTTTTATCGGTTTTAATGCTTTGTCATCGGGCACGGTCGAAGTCACCGGGCCGGGCTCCACCTGGAATACCGCCAATAGCCTGGGGATTGGCCGCGACGGGGCGGGTACCTTGATCGTCGCTGATGGGGGCGTCGTCAATTCCCGCACGATCACGCTTGGGCAAAACGCGGGGTCAAGCGGGGTGCTGATTATCGGAGGTGAGACTTCGCGCGCGCCGGGCACCGTTGTCGGGGATCGGATTACTGCCGGAGAGGGTTCCGGTAGCATTATTCTTAATCATAATGCCACGGACTTCGTATTCGACAGCACCCTGAATGATGGGCTGGATAATGCTGAAGGCGCGGGAACCGGGTTGGTCGGAAATATCTCGATTGACGCTGTTAACGGCAGAACGCTGTTTAACCGCGATCACGGTGATTTTACCGGGCTGCTACAGGCTCAGGAAAATGGCGTGATAAGCGTCAACGGCGATATGTCCGGTGCGACCGTGTCCCTGCTGTCGGGCGGCACGCTGGAGGGTATCGGGCGTGTCGGGAGTACCACCAATGCAGGAACGATTTCGCCGGGCAACTCCATCGGCACCCTGACCATTGACGGGGACTATCACGGCGACGGTGGCAGAGTGCTGATGGAAAGTGTCCTCGGAGGCGATGATTCCCCCGCAGACCGGCTGCTTATTACCGGCAGCGCGTCGGGCAATACCACGGTTGAGATCGTGAATCTCGGTGGCGAAGGGGGATTCACGGAAAACGGTATTCCCCTGATTTTTGCCGCGCAGCAATCGGACGGCGAGGCATTTACGCTTCACGGTGATTTCACCACCACCGACGGCGAACAGGCGGTGGTGCATGGCGCGTATGCCTACACGTTTCGCACGCTGGAGTATGGGCAGGGCCGCTGGTGGTATTTGACCTCGGATCTCGCCGATCCGCAGTCACCGGTCGCGCCGGTGCCTGAAGTGCCCAATCCCGAAACCCCTGTGCCCAACCCGGTCACGCCGGGATTACCGGTGTTCCCTGTCATCCCTGAAACGCCGGATGAAAATGTGCCGCAGCGTTACCATCCCGGGGCGGCCCTCTATGAACAGTATCCGCAGATCCTCGCGGAACTGAATCGCGTTCCTACCCTGCAACAGCGCGTGGGGGATCGCTACTGGGTGGACGGCGTTGCGCCGCAAACAGAAAGTGCGCCTGGCTCCTGGGCGCGTATTGAAGGTACGCGTACGAACAGTGAGCCGGTCACATCCACGACCGACGCTCAGCGCACAACCACGCTCTGGAAACTACAGACCGGGCTGGATGTGCCAGTCCATGAAAACGCGCACGGGTTGCTGACGGGTGGCGTGAACTTTAGCTATGGCAAGGCGGATGCGGATATTCGTGCTTACTCTGGCAAAGGCAGTATCAACACTACCGGTTACGGCCCTGGGCTGACGCTGACCTGGTACGGCAATAATGGTTTTTATGTCGACGGGCAGCTGCAAATGATGTTTTTCGACAGCGATCTGGATTCCGATACGGTCGGCAAACCCCTGACATCGTCCAATAAAGGGAACGGCTATGCAGGCTCCGTCGAAACGGGCTGGCGTCTCGATTCCGACACCGGGTTTGCGGTTACGCCGCAGGCACAGCTGATCTGGTCGCGCGTGGATTTCGACAGTTTTGAAGACAGGTTCGACAGCAAGGTGTCACTCAGCGAGGGGAACAGTCTGCTTGCGCGTCTGGGTGTCAGCGGCGATCGTCGTGACGAATGGCAGGCGCAGGACAAAACCCGGACACGCTCGTTGCTGCAAGTTACGCTTGATGTGTATCAGGAGCTGGGCGATGGCCGCTCTGTGGATGTCGCCCAGGTCAACTTCGCATCGCGCGATGCACGAACGCAAATTGCGACGGGCGTTGGCGGGACGCTGGCGTGGAATGACGGGCGCTATGAGGTGTACGGCAACCTGGGCGTTCAGGCAAGTCCGCATAATCCATCCGATAACTACGGGGCCGGCGGGAATATCGGGGTGCGCGTCAAATGGTAACGTCCCCGCCTGGAGTGACGGGGAGGGTTTAGTTTATTCAGCGGCGCGATCTTACCACCTGATAGCGCCGCGTAAGGTACTCCACCGGCGCACTCCAGACGTGAACCAGCCGGGTGAACGGGAACAGCAGGAAGATGGTCATCCCAAGCACCAGATGGACGCGGAAGATGTAGGCCACGCCGTCAAGATGCGCGGAGGCGCCGCCGTGGAAGGTGACGACCGCCTGCGCCCAGTCGACCAGTTTCAGCATTTCGCTGCCGTCGGGGTGTTGTGCGGAAAACGGAATCGTCGCCAGACCGAGAATACACTGCACCAGCAGCACGCAGAGGATCAGGATATCCGCCGTGGACGAGGTCGCGCGGATACGCGGATTAGTGAGGCGGCGCACCAGCAGTCCCGCGCCGCCGACCAGCGTCAGCACGCCGCAGACGCCGCCGAGGATCATCGCCATCAGCTGTTTTTGCGACATCGGCAGGAACCACGAATAGACCCAGTGCGGCGTCAGCATCCCGAAGGCGTGGCCGAAAAAGATCCCCAGAATGCCGATATGGAACAGATTCGACCACAGCACCATGCCGCGCTTATCAAGCATCTGGCTGGATGATGCGCGCCAGGTGTACTGCCCGTAGTCGTAGCGCAGCCAGCTTCCCAGCAGGAACACGGTCCCGCACAGATACGGGTAGATATCGTAAAAGAAGACGTTCAGAAAGTGCATCATTTCGGGCCTCCGGCGCTGACGTCCACGTACTGAGGCGCGACGTCCTGGCTAAAGCGTCGTTGATATTGCTGCATCGGCGAGCTGTCGCACGCCGTGGCGTTGTCCTCGATAAACTTCACCTGTTCCTCTTCCCACACGGCATCCAGCGCCTGGCGGGTGTCATCGCGCTGTTCTGTTGAGACCTGCTTAGTGACACTGTCACTTGTTAGCTTGCTGGCGGCGAGCTGAAGCAGGGCGTCGAACAGCTGATACTGCGGGACATCGCGCTGTTTTAGCCGCCCGCCGATCAGGGCCAGAATAGGCGCGACGTTTTGCAGCCCCTCGCGCGCCTCATCGTCAGGAATAAGACTCAGATACTCCAGATAGAGCGGCAGATAATCCGGCAGTTCGCGGCAGTCGAGCTGTAAACCGGCTTTCTCGTACTGGCTCACCAGATCGACCATCGCCTGACCGCGATCGCGGGATTCGGCGTGAACATGCTCGAACAGCAGCAGCGAGGTGGCCCGTCCGCGCTCAAACACTTCACACCACTGGGCCTGTTTATCCAGCAGCGCCGCGCCAAGATACTGCTGCGCAAACGGCAGCAGCGGGGGGGCATCTTGTGCGATCAGAGAAAGGGCTTCATCGCGGCTCTCCCATAGCGCCTCGTCAGGGTATTCAATGAGCAGGGCGATAATTTTAAGAATTCGCATTACTCTCCCTCCCCGTGTTCACGCACCTCGGAGATATTAATGGCGTCGATGCGCTGGCTATTGAACAGGTTGAATTTGGTGTCGGAGCCGTGACAGCCGTCGCCGAAGGTAAAGCCGCAGCCGTTTTTCTCCGGGAAGGCGTCACGCGCCATTTCACGGTGGCTGGTCGGGATCACGAAGCGGTCTTCGTAGTTCGCAATCGCCAGGTAGCGGTACATCTCCTCCACCTGTTCCACGCTCAGGCCCACTTCGTCGATGGCGCGCGTATCGGTCACCCCTTCAACGGTTTGCGAGCGTTTGTAGTGGCGCATCGCCATCATGCGTTTCAGGGCGCGCAGCACCGGGCCGGTATCGCCGGCGCTCAGCATATTCGCCAAATACTGCACGGGAATACGCAGGCTTTCGACGGCAGGCAGAATGCTGTCGGTCTGGGGCAGACCCCCCGCATCGGCGTAGGACTGAATCGGTGACAGGGGCGGCACATACCAGACCATCGGCAGGGTACGGTATTCCGGGTGCAGCGGCAGGGCCAGTTTCCAGTCCATCGCCATTTTGTAGACCGGCGAGCGCTGCGCCGCGTCGATCACGTTCTGCGGAATGCCCTGTTTCAGCGCTTCCTCAATCACTGCCGGGTCGTTCGGGTTCAGGAACACGTCGCACTGACGCTCGTAAAGATCCGTTTCGTGCTCGGTGCTTGCCGCTTCTTCGATGCGGTCCGCGTCGTACAACAGCACGCCAAGATAACGAATGCGCCCGACACAGGTTTCCGAGCACACGGTCGGCTGGCCGGATTCGATACGCGGGTAGCAGAAGATGCATTTTTCAGACTTGCCGCTCTTCCAGTTGAAGTAGATTTTTTTGTACGGACAACCGCTGATGCACATGCGCCAGCCGCGGCATTTGTCCTGGTCGATCAGGACGATGCCGTCCTCTTCACGCTTGTAGATGGCGCCGCTCGGACAGGTGGCGACACAGCTCGGGTTGAGGCAGTGTTCGCACAGGCGCGGGAGGTACATCATGAAGGTGTTTTCGAACTGGCCGTACATCTCCTTTTGCATCTTGTCGAAGTTACGGTCGCGGGCGCGTTTCTCAAATTCGCCGCCGAGCAGCTCCTCCCAGTTCGGGCCGCCGACGATTTTGTCCATCCGTTTGCCGCTGATCAGTGAGCGCGGCCGAGCGGTAGGGAGATGATCGCCCTCCGGCGCGCGGTGCAGATCCTGATAGTCAAAGGTGAAGGGTTCGTAATAGTCGTCAATGCCCGGCAGCGAAGGGTTGGCGAAGATTTTCGACAGCACGCCCACGCGTCCACCGAGGCGCGGCGTGAGTTTTCCGGTGATGCCACGCACCCAGCCGCCTTGCCACTCCTCCTGATCTTCCCAGTTTTTCGGATAGCCAATGCCCGGTTTGGTTTCGACGTTGTTAAACCACGCGTACTCCATCCCTTCGCGCCCGGTCCAGACGTTTTTGCACGTCACGGAACAGGTATGACAGCCAATGCACTTGTCGAGATTCAGTACCATGCCGACCTGTGAGCGTATTTTCATTTTTTCGCCTCCTGTACCTGATCCCGACCTTCGCCATCCAGCCAGTTAATGTTTTTCATCTTGCGGATCATGATGAATTCGTCGCGGTTCGAGCCGACGGTGCCGTAGTAGTTAAAGCCGTAGGCCAGCTGTGCGTAGCCGCCAATCATGTGCGTGGGTTTTGGGCAGACGCGGGTGACGGAGTTGTGAATGCCGCCGCGACGTCCGGTCACTTCCGATCCCGGTATGTTCAGAATGCGCTCCTGGGCGTGATACATCATGGTCATCCCTGGCGGCACGCGCTGGCTCACCACCGCGCGGGCGGTGAGGGCGCCGTTGGCGTTGAAGGCTTCGATCCAGTCGTTGTCTTCAATGCCTAACTCTCTGGCGTCCGTTTCGCTGATCCAGACGATCGGCCCGCCGCGAGACAGGGTTTGCATCAGCAGGTTTTCGCTGTAGGTGGAGTGGATGCCCCATTTCTGGTGCGGCGTCAGGAAGTTGAGCGCTTTTTCCGGGAAGCCGTTCGGCGGAATTTCTCGCATGTGTGTCACGCTGCGGGTATCAATCGGCGGACGGTAGGCCACCAGGCTTTCACCAAAGGCGCGCATCCACTGATGATCCTGATACAGCTGCTGGCGACCAGAGAGGGTGCGCCACGGGATCAGCTCGTGAACGTTGGTGTACCCGGCATTGTAGGAGACGTGTTCGCTCTCAATGCCAGACCAGGTGGGGCTGGAGATGATTTTGCGCGGCTGGGCCTGGATATCGCGAAAACGAATTTTCTCGTCTTCTTTGTTGATCGCCAGATGAGTGTGAGTGCGCCCGGTAAATTCGCCGAGGGCTTTCCAGGCTTTCACCGCCACGTGGCCGTTGGTTTCCGGGGCCAGCGCGAGGATCACCTCCGAGGCATCAATGGCCGTATCAATCAGCGGTCGCCCTTTGGCCGGGCCGTCGAGCTTGACGTAGTTCAGCTTGCCGAGGAAATCGACTTCATCCTGAGTGTTCCACGAAATGCCTTTTCCGCCGTTGCCGAGTTTGTCCATTAATGGCCCCAGCGACGTAAAGCGCTCGTAGGTTTCCGGATAGTTGCGCTCAATGACGGCGATATTCGGCGCCGTTTTGCCAGGAATCAGATCGCATTCGCCTTTGCGCCAGTCCTGAATATCAAAGGGCTGGGACAGCTCCGCTGGGGAGTCGTGCTGCAGAGGTTGCAACACCACGTCGGTTTCGGTGCCCAGATGCCCGACGCAGACGTCGGAAAAGACTTTGGCGATCCCTTTGTAGATTTCCCAGTCGCTGCGGGACTCCCACGCCGGATCGACGGCGGCAGAAAGCGGATGAATAAACGGGTGCATATCCGACGTATTCATGTCGTCTTTTTCATACCAGGTGGCGGTCGGCAGGACGATATCCGAGAAAAGACAGGTGCTGGACATCCGGAAATCGAGGGTCACCAGCAGGTCGAGCTTGCCTTCGATGGCGGCCGTTTGCCACTCCACCTCCTCCGGTTTAACGTCGTCCGTGGAGCCAAGATCGTCGCCCTGAATCCCGCTTTCGGTGCCGAGCAGGTACTTGAGCATATACTCGTGGCCTTTCCCGGAGGAGCCGAGCAGGTTCGAGCGCCAGACAAACAAATTGCGTGGATGATTTTTACCGTTGTCCGGCTGTTCGCAGGCAAAGCGCAGATCGCCCGATTTTAGCGCCTGAACGGTGTAATCCTGCGCCGACATCCCGGCGGCATCGGCGCGCGCTTTGATGTGCAGCGGGTTAAGCGAAAGCTGCGGCGCAGAGGGCAGCCAGCCCATCCGCTCGGCGCGCACGTTAAAGTCAATCAGGTGACCGGTGAATTTGGCGCTATCAGCCAGCGGCGAGAGCAGCTCCTGAGCGGTGAGTTTTTCATAGCGCCACTGGCTGGCGTGGTTGTAGAAGAACGAGGTGCTGTTCATCTGGCGCGGCGGGCGGTTCCAGTCGAGGGCAAACGCCAGCGGCAGCCAGCCGGTTTGCGGACGCAGCTTCTCCTGGCCGACATAGTGCGACCAGCCGCCGCCGCTTTTGCCGACACAGCCGCAGAAGACCAGCATATTGATCATCCCACGGTAGTTCATGTCCATGTGATACCAGTGGTTCACGCCCGCACCGAGAATGATCATCGACCGTCCATGGGTTTTATGGGCGGTATCGGCGAATTCACGGGCGATCTGTTCAATATGGCGACGAGGCACACCAGTGATCTGCTCGCCCCAGGCCGGGGAGTAGGCTTTGATTTCGGCGTAATCTTTTACGGCGTTGTCATCTTCCAGGCCGCGATCCAGTCCATAGTTCGCCAGAATCAGATCGTAAACGCTGGCGACCTGTTGCTGACGGCCATCGGCGAGGGTGAGGGTTTTCGACGGCACTTTGCGGATCAGCACCGGGTCCTGTTTCACGCTGCGAAAGTGCGGGTTTTCATTGCCGCCGAAGTAGGGGAACGCCACATTCGCGACCTGATCGTGGGTGATGAGCAGCGAGAGCGTCAGCTCGGTCTCCTGACCGGCAGCCAGCGGCTCCAGGTTCCATTTGCCTTTTTCACCCCAGCGGAAACCAATCGAGCCGTTAGGCGCCACCAGGCCACCGGCGATATCAAAGGCGACGGTTTTCCATTCTGGGTTATTTTCCTCACCCAGCCCGTCGGCCAGATCCGAGGCGCGCAGCATCCGGCCAGGGACCAGGCTGCCGTCGTCCCGCGCATCCAGCATCACCAGCATCGGCATGTCGGTGTAGCGGCGGCAGTAGTTGAGGAAATATTCGCTCGGGTTATCGAGGTGGAACTCTTTGAGGATCACATGGCCCATCGCCATTGCCAGAGCGCTGTCGGTGCCTTGCTTCGGTGCCAGCCACTGATCGCTCAGCTTAGCGACTTCCGAGAAATCCGGGGTAATGGCGATGGTTTTGGTGCCTTTGTAACGCACTTCGGTGAAGAAGTGAGCGTCCGGTGTGCGCGTCTGCGGCACGTTCGAGCCCCAGGCGATGATGTAGCTGGAGTTGTACCAGTCGGCCGACTCCGGCACATCGGTCTGCTCGCCCCAGGTCATTGGCGAGGCGGGCGGCAAATCGCAGTACCAGTCGTAAAAACTCAGGCAGGTGCCGCCGAGGAGTGAGAGATAGCGCGTACCGGCGGCGTAAGAGACCATCGACATTGCCGGGATCGGCGAGAATCCGGCGACGCGATCCGGGCCGTAATGTTTGATTGTCCAGACGTTCGCGGCGGCGATCAGCTGGTTGAGTTCTTTCCAGTTAGAGCGGATAAAACCGCCGTGGCCGCGCGCTTTTTTGTAGCTGCTGGTCTTTTGTGGATCGCTCATGATGGCATTCCACGCCAGCACCGGGTCGCTGTGCTGGCCCAGCGCTTCGCGCCACAGTTCGATCAATTTTCGGCGCACCAGCGGGTATTTCAGGCGGTTGGCGCTATAGAGATACCAGGAGTAACTCGCGCCGCGCGGGCAGCCGCGGGGTTCATGATTGGGCAGGTCAGGGCGGGTGCGGGGGTAGTCGGTCTGCTGCGTTTCCCAGGTCACTAGGCCGTTTTTGACATAGATTTTCCAGCTGCAGGAGCCGGTACAGTTAACGCCGTGGGTGGATCGCACGATTTTGTCGAACTGCCAGCGCTGGCGATAGCTGTCCTCCCAGTCGCGGTTGGTGTGCATCACCTGCCCATGGCCGTCGGCGAAGGTGTCGCCTTTTTGTTTGAAATAACGAAAGCGATCCAACAATTTACTCATGACGTTTCTCCTGACGGGGCGACGCCCACCCCGTGGTTACACTGCTCACAAAAGTGTTGAACGGAATAGTTATGATTTGACGTGTTTCTGCCGACGGCCATACACCAGCCAGGTGACAAACACGCAGACGATATAGAACACCAAAAAGACCTTCATCGCGCCGACGGGGGAACCGGTCATCGCCAGCGAGGTACCGAAGGCTTTAGGAATGAAAAAGCCGCCGACCGCGCCGATGGCGGAGATAAACCCGAGCGCCGCCGCGGTATCAGACACCGCTTCCTGCTGGGCTTGCTCTTCCGTTCCGCCGCGCAGCTTGACGTTATAAATTGTGATCTGGCGGAAGATCACCGCGATCATCTGGAAGGTGGAGCCGCTGCCTAAACCGGCGGTCAGGAACAGGCCCATAAACACCAGATAGAAGGCGGTGAAATTGCCGGAACCGGAGCCGGGGAGCGTCAGGAACAGCAGGGCGCTGAAGGCGGCCATCAGGATAAAGTTCACCAGCGTTACGCGCACACCACCGAGTTTGTCCGACACCACGCCACCCGCCGAGCGCGCCAGCGCTCCAATCAACGGGCCAAAGAAGGCGAGGTGGAGAATGTTCACATCAGGGAACTGGGTTTTGGCGAGCATCGCAAAGCCTGCGGAAAAACCGATAAAAGAGCCAAACGTCGCCAGATAGAGCAGGCTTAGTAACCACAGGTGCGGCTGTTTCAGCACCGGCAACTGGCTGGCAATCGAGGCTTTCGAGCTGGCAATATCATTCATGCCGAAAAAGGCGGCGAGAGTGGCAATAATCAGTAGCGGCACCCAGATCCACGCGGCGTTAGCCAGCGACAGCACAGAACCGTCATCCTGCGGTACGCCAAGGACGCCGAGAAACGCAAACATCGGCAGGAAGATCACCGCCGGAGCCACCATCTGCATCACGCTGACGCCGAGATTACCCAGCCCGCCGTTAATGCCCAGCGCGCTGCCTTGTTTTGCTTTCGGGAAGAAAAAGCTGATGTTGCCCATGCTGGAGGCAAAGTTAGCACCGGCAAATCCGCACAGCAGGGCGATGATGATAAACACCCAGTAGGGCGTGGCGCTATTCTGCACGGCGATCCCCAGCCACACGCAGGGAATAATCAGAATAACGGTGCTTAATATTGTCCAGTAACGTCCGCCAAATATCGGCACCATAAAGGAATAGGGCACGCGTAATATTGCGCCAGAAAGAGAAGGTAATGCGGTTAACATGAAAAGCTGATCGGTGGTGAAATTAAAGCCGACTTTATTGAGATTTACCGCAACCGCGCTGAATAACATCCACACGCAGAAGGCCAGTAGCAGACAAGCGACGGATATACAAAGATTTCGTCGCGCGATGTGTTTTCCTTTATTCTCCCAAAATGCCGCGTTTTCCGGTTTCCAGTTGTTTAAAAGATAATGATTATTCTTCTCACTTTGTTGTGACATATCGCCCTCGTACTTACCCGTAAAAAACAGAAAAGAGAAGTGAAAACAGTCAGATGGCTGACGTTATACGATTAAGGTTTTTGGAATTATTCAGATGCTTCTGAAAGGATAGATAAGAAAGCGAATCCCTGAGTTTACGAGAGGAGAGATGATTCGCTTTATGTGTTACTAATTGTAAAAAATTGCGGTTTTAAATACTCAATTGGGAGTATTAAACAATTCCAGAGAAATTAATTTATCAAGATGTTTATTAAAGGCGTCGTCATCCATTTCGGGCATATTTAACACGTAAATACCGTCCAGTCCGCAGACTAAACCTATCAATCGCCAGGCGATATTTTCGGGGCGGTCTGAGAGTGTAAATACCTTTTCTTCGGCGCCCTGACGGATAATGGCGACGGTATCCTGATGCCACATTTCCATGGTCAGCACATAGGCGCTTTTAATGTCCGGATCGCGGCTCGCGAGGATCTGCGCTTCCCGCCACAGACGAATATAAGGCTCGAACAGACCCTCATCGCTGCCAAGCATGGCGCGCAGACGATGGCGACAGTCGCCCACCACCTCGGCATCGAGCAGTTCACGGATCAGACGCACGAAGGCCAATGCTTTCAGCTCTCCGGCGCTGGCGAAATGGTGATGTACCTGGCCGGAGGCAATACCCGCTTCGCCTGCAATGCGCCGCACCGTCATGGCGCTGAACCCTTCGTTTAACGCGACCCGCATCGCGGCCTGCAGGATATCTTCCCGCCGTTCATCCTTGCTCAAATAGCTCATGTTCTCTCACTCTCAATGGCGACGAAACGAGTGTAACAAAAAGCTGGACACGCGTTCAACTTTCCGTAGGATCGCATCCTGGACACGTGTCCAGATTAGTGTGAAAGGGAAATTTATGTTTCAAAGGTGGTTAGCGTTAGTGATTATCGTGCTGGTGTATATTCCGGTCGCGATTGACGCAACGGTACTGCATGTGGCCGCGCCAACGCTGAGTATGACGCTCGGGGCCAGCGGTAACGAATTGCTGTGGATTATTGATATTTACTCGCTGGTGATGGCGGGCATGGTGCTGCCGATGGGCGCGCTCGGGGATCGTATCGGCTTTAAAAAGCTGCTGATGCTCGGCAGTATCCTGTTCGGACTGTCGTCACTGGCGGCTGCGTTTGCCCCGTCCGCGGCCTGGCTGATTGCGGCCCGCGCGACGCTGGCGATTGGTGCGGCGATGATTATCCCGGCGACGCTTGCGGGGATCCGCACGCTGTTTGTCGAAGCGCGTCATCGTAATATCGCGTTAGGTGTCTGGGCTGCGGTCGGTTCCGGCGGAGCGGCGTTTGGCCCGCTGGTGGGCGGCCTGCTGCTGGAGCACTTCTACTGGGGATCGGTATTTTTGATCAACGTACCGATCGTGGTGGTCGTGGTGGCACTGGCGGCGCGTTTTGTGCCGAAACAGCAAGGGCGCCCGGAGCAGACGCTGAACATTTCGCACGCGCTAATGCTGATCGTGGCAATTCTGCTGCTGGTTTACAGCGCGAAAACAGCGCTGAAAGGCACACTTTCACCGGCTATCGTGGCGACAACGTTGCTCACCGGCGCGGTGATGCTGTTCATCTTCGTGCGTATTCAGCTGCGAGCCAGCAAGCCGATGATCGACATGCGCCTGTTCTGCCACCGCATTATTTTGAGTGGCGTGGTGATGGCGATGACCGCAATGATCGCGCTGGTGGGCTTTGAACTGCTGATGGCGCAGGAGCTGCAGTTTGTGCATGGTTTCACGCCGTTTGAAGCGGGCATGTTTATGCTGCCGCTGATGGTCGCCAGCGGATTCAGCGGGCCGATTGCGGGCGTGCTGGTCGGAAAACTCGGTTTGCGGCTGGTCGCCGCAGGCGGCATGGGGCTAAGCGCGGTGAGCTTTATCGGGCTGTCGATGCTCGATTTCAGCACTCAGCAATGGCAGGCATGGAGCCTGATGGTGCTGCTCGGTTTTAGCGCTGCGAGTGCGCTGCTGGCATCGACTTCCGCGATCATGGCCGCCGCGCCGAAGGAAAAAGCGGCCGCCGCAGGGGCTATCGAAACGATGTCCTACGAGTTAGGCGCCGGTCTTGGGATCGCGATTTTTGGCCTGATGCTTACCCGCAGCTTCTCGGCCTCTATCGAGCTGCCGCAGGGGCTGAGCGCCACGCTTGCCGACAAAGCCTCTTCGTCGATTGGTGAAGCGGTCAAAGTTGCGCAAGAACTTACGCCGACGCTGGCAGACGCGACGATTGAAGCCGCTAAAGCCGCGTTTATCACCTCGCACAGCGTCGCCCTTGGCAGCGCCGGTGCCATGCTGATGATACTGGCGTGCGGGATATGGTTTAGTCTGGCGAGGGTGGAGCAGAAGTAACATTAAACCCGGTAACAGAGTTACCGGGTTTTTCTGTGTTACATATTTTATATTAACTTAAGTCATGATTTACGATGGTCTTGCAGATAGCGGGATCAGTTGCAAAATAGTGGGATAACACTGGAGGCTCCTTGCATATTTGATAAGGGGTGAAAAAGGAAATGTACAAATAAATCAATAGTGACAATATATTAAATAACACCAGGAATATTATTGAAACCAACCCTAAAAGATTTCCTGAGTAATCAAATCTCTTAGGCGCTTTATTGGCTTTTGTGAATGGTACAAAAGCAATTATAATAATACCATATGCTAAAGCAGGTACACCTGCAAGCATAGCTAAATGCCTCCCATCAAACCAAAAAAAATCACTATCGCTAAAAAAAAGCATTAAGTCATGATAAGGGATTTCGATTGAATAGCGGATAATTTCAATAAAGAATGCAATACACAAAAGTATGGGAATGGTAAAGGCAATTTTTTTCACAACCTTAATAAACATGACACTTCCTTTTAATAAGAGAATGGAAATGTATTAGATAAGCCAGAGCTCATATGCATATTATTCCATTCATGAATGATGCCGCCAAAGAAATGAATTAATTTAACTCACGGTTTACGATGGTTTTGCAGATTGCTGGAATTTTGGCAAAGTAATGAGAATACGTGAATGGTTCCTTACATAACTGGTAAGGAGTGAAATAGCCAATGTAAAAATATGTCATCAATGATAATATGCTAAACAACATAAATATTACAAGTGAGATAAGTCCCAGTACATTTCCCCAGAAATAAAATGATTTTGGTATTTGGTTATCCTTCGTGAATGGAACTGTAGCCATCATTACACTAAGGTAAATAAAAGCTGGTATGGATGATATAAGTGAAAGGTGCCGTCCATCGAACCAAAAGTAATCATTTCCCCTGAAAAATAGCATCAAATCATGAAAAGGTATATCAATGGAGTACGAAATGATCACAATCGAGATTGTAATCACAATAATACATCTAATGAATGACCATGTTCTCTTTAAAATATTAATGTCCATCATCCATACCTTTTTGAACGCGGAATAAATCAAGCCCTTCATATAACTCACTTTTCTTTGACAGTTGTCGGGCTTGTCTATTTCTAACTTAAATCATGATTTACGATAGTCTTGCAGATAGCGGGATTAGTTGCAAAATAGTGGGACAACATTGGAGATTCCTTGCATATCTGATAAGAACTCATGAATATGATATAAAAATAAACAAATAATGATACAATATTAAATAGAACCAAGAACATTATCGACACCAGCGCAAGCAGATTTCCTGAATAACTGAATGCCTTAGGTACCTTATTATCTTTAGTAAATGGAACACATGAAATCATTACAATGGCATATATCAGGCACGGAGTGAATGACACCATTGCCAGATGTCGTCCATCAAACCAAAAAAAATCGCTATTGCTAAAAAACAACATGAAGTCATGATACGGTATATTAATAGAGGAATAAAAAAGTAAACTTAGTATTATAATGAGTATAATAGAAATTATAGTAAATGCTATCTTATTTAATAATTTAATGATCATGAGAAACCTATTTAATAATCCATGAAGATGGAGGGACCCAAACCTGAATTCATATGCAAATTATTCCATTTAAGCATTTCCTGTTCTTTTATTAATAACTTGTTTATTTGTTCTTTAAATCTATAAGACCATCCATTTTGTTCGTCCAATATATTTAATGTCCTGTTTAAGGACACGCCTGCAAGGATAATAATTCCTGTGGTAACGATGACAGGAGTGCTGATTAGCGTAAGCATTAGTCCAACAACACCAATAGTTACACAGGAAACAATAGTTTTTGCTGCATCTATGACAACATCGCCAAAGAAATCAATAAGTGTATAATCATTTTTAAAAATTAACTCTATTGCCCTAAAAGCCAGGGAAAAGTAAACACAAAACTTAGCACCCTGATACAAGTTATACCCTAAACCTCGCCAACCAATACCCAGTTCCAACAGTTGCAGATTATTCGCGCGATAGCGGGTACCGTTCAGGATGCGACGCAGGCTCGGGTACCCACTGATTTTTATATAGGTAACTCCACCGTATCGACAGGTTTTAGCCGTGATCCCTATACTCTTGAGATTAAAGCGCAACTGGTTAGCTTCATTCAGATAAGTTGAGAATCTACTGCTACTGAATGCTCCGTCCCAGATGTCTTTGAAATTGCCAGCACCGATTTTATATGAAAGAAAATTATCCGTCTGACCTATAAGGTCGCTCAATACACCTCGCGCTTCCTCTATGGTCAGCAACATGAAGTATTGGGTGTTTTTCTCCAGCAACTTTTCCATTTGGGGTAGAGTATCAATATAGGGATGAGTCGGGATCAACTGATTAATGGGCTGTTGCCCCCGCAGTAGTTCTCCCACATAGCCAGACCAGCCGGTATCTCTTGATGATTCGTAACTGTTCATATAACTGCTATCCCTAGAATATATTTTCTTCCCAAAGGCTGTACGTACTGGTCCCGGCATTGATATGTTCCCAGCCAATAGATTTATAGCTAAATGAGATTGTCTCCTGGGCTTCTTTTTCGCTCTGAGTGACTGAGTGGGGGATATGTAAGTCCAGCTCAGCAATCCGCGCATCTGTCAGCTTTAACTGGTAATAACACTCCATACGGCCTGCTTTATCGGTACGGTAAAAATCGAAAACACAGCTGAGAGACTCATTATCCGTGATGGCTTTGGCCAGCAGTGGCGAGGATTTATCAAGTGGCTTAACGATACTGACATGATGATGATTAACGTTTCTTTCCCGAGAAAGGGCATGGGAGAGAGAATAAATAAGAATTTGATCGCTGTGCGCAACTTGCGCTTTATTACCGACAGATGCCTGACTCAAACATCCTGAAGAAATTAATCCCTGCATTTCGCCGACAAGCGACAGATAAACTAATCCGGCCATATGATTCATCCCTTTATATTCATTCCATTTATAGATGTTTCACTACGTATATTTTAGCGAAACGTTGAGCGATTATTCACCGTTCATTATTGGCAGGCAATATAAAATAAGAATAAATGAGAGGGATGCTTTATCTACCGCATTCATAATCAAAAGCGACCGTTAGGAGGCGTTTCGCTGGAATAGAGAAGAAGAGGGTGGAGCAGACATAAAAAACGCCCGGTAGCGTTGCGCTTACCGGGCGTTTTTTTCACGAATTATTTCTCCTGCGCCGCACTCAGTACACTGTGCAACAGGACATTCGCCCCTTTCTTAGACCACTCCGGCAGAATGTTTTCCGCTTCGTTGTGGCTGATGCCTTTTTCGCAGGGAATAAAGATCATGCTGGCCGGGGCGATTTTGCTGATGTAGCAGGTGTCGTGCCCGGCGCCGGAGACCATCGGTTTTGATGAATAGCCGAGGGCTTCGACCGCTTTTTCACTGCGCATAAGGCACTGCTCGTCGAAGGCGATAGGCGCGTAGTCGAAGATTCGTTCGACCTTTGCCGTAACCCCTCGTGTGGCGAGACCTTGCGCCGCCTCACGCAGCGCGGCTTCCATCGCTTCCAGCACGTCGCTTTGCGGATGGCGGAACTCCACGCTGCACACCACACGCGACGGCACGACGTTGCGCGAATTTGGGGTTATCTGCGCCATGCCGATGGTCGCGCGGCCGTCCGGTTTGTGCTGATAGCCAATCTCTTCAACCATCAGCGCCAGTTCAGCGAAGGCGGTTAACGCATCGCGACGACTGTGCATCGGCGTCGTCCCTGCGTGCGCGGCAAAACCGTCCAGCGTCAGGGTAAACCAGCGCTGGCCCATCGCGGCGCGCACCAGTCCGATATCGATAACCTCATCTTCCAGAATCGGTCCCTGTTCGATATGCAGTTCATAGCAGGCGTGAACCGGAAACGCGCGCGCAGGCAGGGTGCCGCGATAGCCGATAGCTTCCAGCGCTTCGCCTACGGTTATGCCTGCGTTATCCTTACGAGCGAGGGCGTATTCTTCGCTAAATTGCCCGGACCAGACGCCGGATGCCAGCATCGCCGGGGCGAAACGCGCGCCTTCTTCGTTCGTCCAGTTCACCAGCACGATGTCGCGCTCGGTTTCCACGTGATGATCGTTGAGGGTGCGCAGAACTTCCAGCCCGGCCAGCACGCCGTAGATCCCGTCGTAATTTCCACCCAGCGGCTGGGAATCCACATGCGAGCCGGTCATCACCGGTGGCAGGGCGCGGTTTTTCCCGGCGCGGCGAATAAACATGTTGCCCATGCTGTCGACGTCGCAGGTAAAACCCGCTTCCCGCGCCCAGTCGCGCAGCAGGTTGCGGGCAATACGATCTTCGTCGCTCAGCGCCAGACGCGTTACGCCACCGGCGGGCGTGCCGCCGATCTGCGCCATCATCCCGAGCGTGGACCAAAGCCGCTGCGCATCGATGTGGATCATGCTTTGTCCTTTTTCGTGTGGTAGCGGAAATCACAGCATTTTCCGCCCTGCATGATGGTGGTGGTGCGCGTCAGTTCGACGTCTGGCGCGTAGCCGACGATGAATTTCTCATCGCGGGCGCATGACAGCAGGTGACCGATCTCGCCCAGCCCCATTTCGTGATACATCTCGGCATACCGGCAGCGGGTGACGTTATAGTTGTACTGCTGGTCGTCGGCGTCGATCACTTTCACGTCCAGCGCGTTGTCTTTCTCCCAGAGATATTGCAGGGCGATAAAACTCTTCACATCCGCGCCGTTCGGCTCCTGACGGGCAAAATGTGCCCCTGCGTCAATCGCCGCCTGTTCGATGGCTTCCCCAATTACCGCCTGGGCGCGGGCTTTCCCTATTTCGCGCACGAGGATTTCGTAAATAGGTTTAATAATTTCTGCTTCTATTTTGCGGCGGGCGAGAATGCCCAGCTCATTGTTATCACTCATCACATTGCCTCACTGCGTTACTTCGTTTTTGCGCCGCCCAGAACGGTTTGCGGCTGCCATTTGCCATCGACCACTTTGTAGACGGTAAAGGACGGGGATTTCAGGTTGCCCTGTGCATCAAAGGCGATCTGTCCGGTGACGCCGGAATAGCTGATGGCGCGCAGGGCGGGCAGATATTCAGCCGGATCGACAGAGTTAGCTTTTTCCATGGCGGCAACCAGCACGCGGGTGGCGTCATAGGCGAACGGCGCGTGCAGTTCGATATGGGTGTGGTAGCGCGACTGATACGCCTGCTCAAAGGCTTTACCGCCCGGCATCTGATCGACCGGCAGACCTGGCTCCAGCGCGACAACACCTTCGCCTTCTTTCTGTGCCAGCTGCAGGAACGTCTGGCTGACAAAACCGCCTGCGCCCATCAGCGTGGCGTTCATGCCCAGCTGTTTGATACGACGCGCCAGCGGAGCGGCCTGGCTATCAACGCCGCCGAAGAACACCAGATCGGCGTTTTTGCTGCGAATGGCGGTTAAAACGGCGCTAAAGTCCACAGTTTTGTCGTCAACGTACTGGCGGTCGACGATCTTCACGCCCTGCGCGTCCAGCGATTTGATAAATTCATCCGCCAGTCCCTGGCCGAACGCGGTACGGTCGTCGATCACCGCAATGCGTTTGGCTTTCAGCGTTTTCACCGCGTATTCGCCGGCGAACTGACCACCGTCATCGTCGTGGCCCATCACGCGGAAACTGGTGTCAAAACCCTGTTTGGTATAGGCGTGACCGGTGGCGACGGGCGCTACCTGGGCGATACCGGCATCGTGATACACACGCGCTGCGGGAATACTGGTACCGGTATTCCAGTGGCCGACTACGCCCGCGACGCCGCTATCGACCAGACGCTGAGCGACAGCCACCGCGGTGCGCGGATCGGACTGGTCATCTTCGGACTGCAGTTTGAAGGTCACTGCTTTGCCGCCGATGGTTGGATGCTGTTTGTTGATATCGTCAATCGCCAGCTGCGCGCCGTTCTCCAGATCTTTGCCGATACGTGCCGACGGGCCGGTGAGCGGGCCTGCAAGGCCGATGACCACGGTTTCGCTTTCCGCCGCCCAAGACGCGGAAGAGGCAAAACCACTGAGCAGAAGAGCGGCGCTGAGCGCACTGATTTTTACGGTTTTCATTATATTTCCCTGGTGTTGGTTGGTGTGTTAAACGGGCATTTCGCCCAAATAAATTTGTGCAATCTGATCGTCATTGAGCATCGCTTTCGAGTCGCCCTGATGCACAATGCTGCCGCTGTCCATCACCCAGGCGCTATCCGTCACTTCCAGCGCCAGCCGGGCGTTTTGTTCGATCAGCAGCAGGGCCACGCCGCGCTCACGCAGCCCTTTAATAACCTGAAAAATGTTCTCGACCATCTTCGGTGCCAGCCCCATGGACGGCTCATCAAGAATCAGCAGGCGCGGCTGGCTGAGCAGGGCGCGGTTCAGCGCCAGCAGCTGCTGTTCACCGCCCGAAAGCAGCCCGGCGAGCTGATGTTGACGCTCACCGAGGCGCGGGAAACGGTCGAAAATCTCGTCCATTTCGGCTTTCACCTTGACCGTGTCACGCCGCAGCCAGGCCCCCATCTGTAAATTCTCCAGCACCGTCATGCGCGCAAAGATGCCGCGACCTTCCGGAACCATCACCAGCCCGTCTCGAAGCAGTGCTTCGGCTTTGCGTTTACGCACCGGCTGGCCGTTAAACGCAACAGTGCCGCCGAAGTTTTCCAGCCCGGTGATGGCGCGTACGGTTGAGCTTTTTCCAGCGCCGTTAGCGCCAATCAGCGTCGCCTGTTCGCCTTCTTGCAGGGTGAACGAGACATCGCGCACCGCCTGAATCCCGCCGTAATGCACGTCCAGACGTTCGACTTTCAGTAACTCAGACATGGGCGTTGCCTCCAAGCCAGGCGGCGATCACCGCAGGGTCACGCCGAACGGTGTCGGGTGTGCCGACGGCCAGCGTTTTGCCGTAATCAAGCACCGTCAGGCGATCGCAGATACCCATCACCAGCTTCACGTCGTGCTCAATCATCAGCAGGGTTTTGCCATCGTCACGAATGCGGATGAGCAGTTCGCCGAGGGCGTTTTTCTCAGCCGCATTCATGCCAGCAGCCGGTTCGTCGAGGGCCAGCAGCAGCGGATCGGTCGCCAGCGCGCGGGCGATTTCCAGCCGACGCTGATGTCCGTAGGCCAGATCGCAGGCGCGATAATGGGCGAATCTGGCGATGCCGGTATACTCCAGCCAGTGCCAGGCCAGCTCGCGGGTTTGCGCTTCTTCGGCGCGCGCCCGTTTGTGATGCGAAAGCGCGGCCCACAAGCCGTTGCGGGTGCGCACATGGCGCCCGACCATCACGTTTTCCAGTACCGACATCTCATTAAACAGACGCACGTTCTGGAACGTGCGGGCGATCCCGGCAGCCGTTACTTTGTCGATCTGCTTCGGAAAATAGGGCTTATCGGCAATCGAAAACTCGCCGCTGTCCGCCGGATACAGACCGGTAATGAGGTTAAAACAGGTGGTTTTCCCTGCGCCGTTAGGGCCAATCAAACCGTAGATTTCGCCCTGTTTGATAGAGAGCGAAACATCGTCCACGGCGGTCAGGCCGCCAAAGCGTTTAGACATATTGCGAACGGTGAGCAGGCTCATGCCTTGACCTCCTTGTGGCGAACCGGCCAGATCCCGGACGGGCGCAGCAGCATCACCAGCACCAGCGCCAGGCCGTAGAACAGCTGACGCAGGATTTCCGGGTCGATCAGCACGGTGCCGAACAGTGCCTGCTGAACGGGCGCGGCCTGGCTGCGCAGGATCTCCGGCAGGGCGGTGAGCAGCACTGCGCCGAGGATCACGCCAGGGATGTGGCCCATTCCGCCGAGCACCACCATCGCCAGCACGGCAATGGATTCCTGAAGAGTGAAGGATTCCGGTGACACGAAGCCCTGGAATGCGCCAAACAGCGCTCCCGCCACGCCGCCAAAAGAGGCACCCATCGCAAAGGCTAGCAGCTTATAGTTGCGTACGTTGATGCCCATCGCGCGGGCCACGTCTTCGTCTTCACGTATGGCGTGCCATGCGCGGCCAATGCGCGAATGTTGCAGGCGCAGGCAGACAAAAATAATCAGCACGATCACCAGCATCAGCAGGTAATACCACAGCCACAGGGCCGGGACTTTCATGCCAAACCAGTGGTATACGCCGCTGAACTTCAGGCCAAACAGATTGAGCGTATCGACGCCGGTAATGCCTTTTGCGCCATTAGTGATGTTCACCGGGCGGTCGAGGTTACGCATCAGAATACGGATGATCTCCCCAAAACCGAGGGTGACAATCGCCAGATAATCGCCGCGCAGTTTGAGCGTGGGCGCGCCCAGAATAATCCCGCACACCGCCGCGACCAGCGCCGCCAGCGGAATAATCAGCAGATAAGAGGTGTGCAGCCCATCCGGGAACCAGACGGCGAGAAGGGGGAACGTCTCCAGCAGATGTGGGGACGCCAGCAGCGCCGCAAGATAGGCGCCGACGGCATAAAACGCGATGAAGCCCATATCCAGCAGGCCGGTGTAGCCCACGACGATGTTCAGCCCGAGCGCCAGCATGATGTACAGCAGAGCGAAATCGATAACGCGCACCCAGTAGTTGCCGCCGAGCTGGCTTGCCACCACGGGGGCAATCAGCAGGGCGAGGACGAACAGGGTCATGCCGGACCAGAAGCGGCGCTGCGAGGCGGGTGCCTGTAATGATGTTGTTGTCATAGTTTTCCCTACGCCCTGTGCGCCACGCGTTCGCCCAGCAGACCCGCCGGGCGGAACACCAGCACCAGAATCAGCACGATGAACGCAAAGACGTCCTGGTAGTTACTGCCAAACACGCCGTGAGTGAGTTCACCCAGATAGCCCGCGCCCAGCGATTCAATGATCCCAAGCAGGATCCCGCCGATCATCGCACCGCGAATATTGCCGATTCCGCCCAGAACAGCGGCGGTGAATGCTTTAATGCCGGGCAAAAAGCCCATCGAGAAACTGGCGTTGCCGTAGTTACTCGCCATCATTACGCCTGCGAGCGCGGCGAAGATGCCGCCGATGGCGAAAGTCAGCGTGATAATGGCGTTGGGATTGACCCCCATTAGCGTGGCCACGCGCGGGTTTTCCGCCACCGCGCGCATCCCGCGCCCGAGACGGGTGTATTCGACAAGCAGCCACAGGCCGATCATCACCGCCAGTGCCAGCGATACCGTAACAATGCCGGTGACGGTAATGATCGCCGGGGGATGGTTCGCACTGCCGGAGGTGACGGCAATCGCGTCCATCGGCAGGATTTGCGGGAACATCAGCGGGTTGCGGCTCCAGATAATCATTGCCACGGTTTGCAGTAACACCGAAACGCCAATCCCGGAGATCAGTGGCGCCAGACGCGGCGCGTTGCGCAGGCGTCGATAGGCGAAACGTTCAACGGCCATCGCCAGCAGGGCGCAGACCGCCATGGCGACAACCAGCGCGAAGCCGAGCTGTAGCAGCTGAGGCATATGCGGGAAGGTGCTGTTCAGCGCGTTCAGGGCCGACAGGGTGGTAAGCGCGCCGACCATCAATATGTCGCCGTGGGCAAAGTTAATAATGCGCAAAATGCCATACACCATGGTATAGCCCAGCGCGATCAGCGCGTAGATGCTGCCCAGCATCACGCCATTAATCAGTTGTTGTATCAGTGTGTCCAACGTTATTACCCGACAGATTGCTCTTTCAGCGGGTAACATCCAATAATTGAATTAAATTGTAAAATACGCATATATTATTTCTTATGATAATTCGAGATTGATTTATCGCGATGATTTTAAAGAGAATAGTGAAACGTCATCTGAGCGAAATTACGGCCCTAAAATCAACATATGAATAAAACAGAACAATCACTGCAGCTGCCTGCTTATGCCGAAAGCCGTCTGGCGAACGATCCGCCCCTGCGTGCCGTGCGGGCCTTTGAGGCGATTGCCCGGCTGGGAAGCGTGACGCTGGCCGCGCAGGAGATGGCGATCTCGCCGTCTGCCGTCAGCCATCAGCTCAAGGTGCTGGAAGGGTATCTGCAAATGCCGCTCACAGAGCGCCAGGGGCGCAGGCTGGTCCTGAGCCAGCAGGGCCGCGACTATTACCGCTCTATTCGCGCGGCGTTCAACGTGCTGCGTCAGGCGACGGAGCACCTGGTGGAGCAGGCCCAGACCCGTCAGGTGACCATCAGCCTGATTCCGCTGTTCGGTATGGGCTGGTTTATTCCGCGCCTGCCTGCGTTTATGCGCGCCAATCCGCAGACGGAAATTAACGTGGTGTATGCCAACCATCGCAACTATCTGAGCGATGCGTCGGATATGTCGATTCGCTTTGGTAACGGCCAGTGGGCGGGGTATCAGAGTGAAAAACTGATTTCAGGCCAGATGGTGCCGGTGTGCAGCCGGGCGTTTTTACGTGTCCACGGGCATATGGATACGCCGGAACAGCTGCTCCAGATGCCCCTGCTGCACGATGAAGAGCGCAGCACCTGGCAGCAGTGGTTTATCCAGCAGGGCGTTAAACGGCCTGCGCGCAAGAGCGGCCCGCTGTTTGAAGATGGCTTACTGACGCTGGCGGGTGTGCAGGCCGGACTGGGCTGCGCGTTGATGCGTGAGCCGCTGATCGCGCCCTATCTTGAGAGCGGCGAGCTGGTGAAAATCTTTGATGCGCCAATCGATGACGGGCGCGATTATTACCTGTGCGTCCGTCAGGATTCGGATATGACCGAAGATGGCAAGTTGCTGCAAGCCTGGCTCAGGCGCGCGGCGGTCAGCGCTACGGTGTAAACGAGCAGTTTTTGTCCAGCGCTTCGATCTCGGTGCCACTGAATCGAGCGTATTGTCCGGTGAGACGCCAGAACGCGGGCTGCGTTTCGGTGTAGATCTCGGCGGCCAGAACCAGGCGACGGCGTTCATCTTCACTCAGCTCAAGCAGCGTCCAGGGGACAAAATAGCGGCCAGTGGGGGTAAGCTCAAACCACAGCGGGCAGCCGCAGCCGGGGCAGAACCAGCGTTCGCCGCGCACAGACGACGAGAAGTGCGAAGGGGAGATCGAACCGTCTTCCACGATGGGTTCGCCCTGAGTTTCCAGATACATCGCGATGCCCCCCGACCATTTCTGACACATCGTACAGTGACAGGCATAGACGTCGAGGGCCTCGATGTTGACGCTAAAGTGGCTCATTCCACACAGGCAGCGTCCGGTATAGAGGTGCATGGCGTACTCCTTTATCACGCCAGTGGACTGCGATAAAAAAAGCCAGCCACGAGGGCTGGCTTTTTTAACAGACAAACACTTAGAACTGGTAAGTCAGACCCAGTGCAACGATGTTGTCGGTGCTCACACCAGCAGCTTTGGTGAAGGCATTGTCGTCAACCAGGTTGATTTTGTAGTCAACGTAGGTGGACATGTTTTTGTTGAAGTAGTAAACGGTACCCACTTCAATGTATTTCACCAGATCCTGGTCACCGTAAGAACCGATGTCCTTACCTTTGGACTGCAGGTATGCCAGGGAAGGACGCAGACCGAAGTCGAACTGGTACTGAGCAACCGCTTCGAAGTTCTGAGTTTTGTTCGCAATGTAACCGTCACCGAAGTTGGTCATGTTGCGGGTTTCAGAGTAGGTGGTTGCCAGGTAGATGTTGTTCGCATCGTATTTCAGGCCAGCAGCCCAAACTTCTGCGTTTTCGCCGCCTGCGTTCAGGTTGCTTGCAGCGCGAACCTGGTTGTCAGTACGGTCAGATTTCGCATAGGTCGCACCCACGCCGAAACCGTCGATTTCATAGGTAGAAGACAGACCCCAGCCATCGCCGTTCGCGGTGGTGATATCACGGTCGTCGTTTTTACCCTGGTACTGTGCAGCAAAGTTCAGACCATCAACCAGACCGAAGAAGTCTGCGTTACGGTAGGTTGCAACACCCGTAGTACGGCCAGTCATGAAGCCGTCAGTCTGAGTCCAGGTATCTCCGCCGTATTCTGGCAGAACGTCGGTCCATGCGCCGATGTCGTAGGCTACGCCGTAGTTACGACCGTAGTCGAAAGAACCAAATTCGTTGAATTTCAGGCCCGCGAACGCCAGACGAGTTTTGTTGCCTTTGTCGCCGTTGGATTCGTCGTTGTTGCCTTTGAACTCATATTCCCACTGACCGTAACCGGTCATCTGGTCGTTGATCTGAGTTTCGCCTTTGAAGCCCAGACGCACGTAAGTTTTGTCGCCGTCGTTGCCAGCGTCGTCAGAGAAGTAGTGCAGACCTGTTACTTTACCGTACAGATCCAGTTTGTTACCGTCTTTGTTAAAGACTTCAGCCGCGTTTACCGCGCCTGCTGCCAACAGAGTAGTCACTGCCACTGCAACTAATTTAAGTTTCATTTTAATAATCCTTATAATTTTCTTTTGGGCATTTCCTGAGCCATTAATAAACGATTTCTAAACGAGGTCGTTCGTCAATGGCATGCTATTTTTAGAAATGTTGTAGCCGCATTTCAATAATAAGTTTCAATTTATTGCTGATAATTTCAATTAGTGTGACCGGTGTCTGATAAAACGGCCAATATTCCGCAGATTTGATTATTTATCATTCGGTAATTGAGTATTTTCTAATATTTATAGTTATTGCCAATATAATTATCGATGGTTTTAATTTCATTGCGAAATTAACCGTAATTATAGATGAATTACCGCAATTTAATGAAGGGTGATAACGAAGAATCAAATAGTTATGAGTCATTTGCTGTGAGAACAGGCGAGCATTACTGAAATATTCAGTCATAAACTATTGCGTGTTCGGCTATATCCATGGCGATTAATAGGCGTTTATTAATCCCAGAGGGGTGTCAGTTTATGTCAATAAGAATGTAAGAAGACGTTACGAGCGCGGGGAATATAAACAGAGTTTAAATGTAAACACTATGTGAAATATAGATAATCTGATGCAGGATCACATTTTATTTATGCAGATAAAACAGAAGGGGGAGATTTCCCCCTGAGTGGAATTATTTTCGGGTGGCGTACCAGCACAGCAGCGAGCCTGCGCAGACCATCAGCGCCCCTTGCCAGAAGGAAAATGAGAGCGGGGCGTTAAGCAGAACAGCCGCCAGTGCCGCGGACAGTACCGGGGTGAAATAAGAGACGGTGGCGAGCACAGAAACATTGCCATGCAGAATGCCGATATTCCACGCCGCATAGCCAAAGCCGAGGGCAATTCCGCACATGAGCAGTTTGATCACCACCGGCACGCTGAATATCATTTCCGGCTGATCGCTGAACAGATATTTCAGCCACAGCGCCAGCGCGGTGAGTAACACGAACAGCGTAATCCCGTTCTGCCCTTTAGCGTATTTGCTGGTAACAGTGCAGTATGCCGCCCAGATAAACGCGCCGGCAAACGCCAGCCCATAGCTCAGCGGGTTGGAGATCACATTGGCGGTTATTTCGTCGATATGCAGACCCTTCTCACCGCCTAATACCCAGCAGACACCGAACAAGGCCAGCAATAATCCCGGCACAATCCACAGAGTCGATTTCTGCCCATTGAACAAAATGGCAAACATAATCGTCAGGCTCGGCCAGAGATAATTCACCATTCCCACTTCGATAGCCTGATGACGAGTACTGGCGTAGCCCAGCGAAAGGGCGAGACATATTTCATAGCTCACAAACAGCACGCTACCCGCAATAAGATAGCGCGGTGAGAAGCGTCTGATAGTCGGGAATCCCACGGTGACTAAACAGAGTAAACCGCTGAGGGTGTAGATCATTGCCGCACCACCGACAGGCCCCAGTCCTTCGCTCACGCCGCGAATTAATCCCACCATGGTGCTCCACAGCACAATCGCGGCCAGCCCAATCAATGTTGCTCTTTTTCTGTCCATTGCTTTCCCAAACGCCAACGAAATTCAGGGGCAAATTTATAGCACTCTTTCCCGCGTTTTCGCGAATCAATCTACGAACCGCTAATCCCAAAGGGTTAAGCAAAGCCGCAAGAGCGGACTATTTAGGGGGCGAAGATCGAGGAGATTGATTTGACGCAAAAAAATCAGGGGCTTTGCTGCTAGTTTGCGGCGCGAAGTCTCCTACAGATAACGAGGACAGCAATGGACGTCAGCCGCAGAAAGTTTTTTAAAATCTGCGCGGGCGGTATGGCCGGAACAACAGCTGCTGCGTTGGGCTTTATGCCTAAACTCGCGCTGGCTCAGTCGCGTAACTATAAACTGCTGCGCGCCAAAGAGATCCGTAACACCTGCACATACTGCTCCGTGGGATGCGGGCTATTGATGTATAGCCTGGGCGATGGCGCGAAAAACGCCAAAGAAGCGATTTACCATATTGAAGGGGATCCGGATCATCCGGTGAGCCGTGGGGCACTTTGCCCGAAAGGTGCAGGCCTGCTGGATTATGTCCACAGCGACAATCGCCTGCGTTACCCGGAATACCGCGCGCCTGGCTCTGATAAATGGCAGCGCATCTCCTGGGACGATGCCTTTACCCGCATCGCCAAATTAATGAAAGACGACCGTGACGCCAATTTCGTTGAAAAGAACGAGCAGGGCGACACCGTGAACCGCTGGCTTTCCACCGGGATGCTCTGCGCATCTGCGGCAAGTAATGAAACCGGCATGCTGACGCAAAAATTTGTGCGCTCGCTTGGCATGCTGGCCGTCGATAACCAGGCGCGCGTCTGACACGGACCAACGGTAGCAAGTCTTGCTCCAACATTTGGTCGCGGTGCGATGACCAACCACTGGGTTGATATCAAAAACGCCAACGTCGTGGTGGTGATGGGCGGTAACGCCGCTGAAGCCCATCCAGTGGGATTCCGCTGGGCGATGGAAGCGAAAAATAACAACGATGCGACGCTGATCGTCGTCGATCCGCGCTTTACGCGTACGGCATCGGTGGCGGATATCTATGCGCCGATTCGTTCCGGTACGGACATCACGTTCCTGTCTGGCGTGCTGCTGTATCTGATTGAAAACAACAAGATCAACGCCGAATACGTTAAACACTACACCAACGCGAATCTGCTGGTGCGGGACGACTTTGCCTTTGATGACGGGCTTTTCAGCGGCTATGACGCAGAAAAACGTCAGTACGACAAATCCTCCTGGAACTATCAGTTCGATGAAAATGGTTTTGCGAAACGCGATGAAACCCTGACCGATCCGCGCTGCGTGTGGAACTTGTTGAAGCAGCACGTTTCTCGCTACACGCCGGACGTGGTGGAAAACATCTGCGGAACGCCGAAAGCGGACTTCCTGAAAGTGTGTGAAGTGCTGGCCTCGACCAGTGCGGCCGATCGCACCACCACGTTCCTGTATGCGCTGGGCTGGACGCAGCACACCGTTGGTGCGCAGAACATCCGTACCATGGCGATGATTCAGCTGTTGCTCGGCAACATGGGGATGGCGGGCGGCGGCGTGAATGCCTTGCGCGGACACTCCAATATTCAGGGGCTAACCGATCTGGGGCTGCTCTCCACCAGCCTGAGCGGCTATCTGACGCTGCCGTCGGAAAAACAGACCGATCTGCAGACCTATCTCGCGGCCAACACGCCAAAAGCGACACTGCCGGAGCAGGTGAACTACTGGAGCAACTATCCGAAGTTCTTCGTCAGCCTGATGAAGTCTTTCTACGGCGATGCGGCGCAGAAAGAGAACGACTGGGGCTTTGAGTGGTTGCCGAAATGGGACCAGGCCTACGACGTCATCAAGTATTTCAACATGATGGATAAGGGCAACGTCACAGGCTACATCTGCCAGGGCTTTAACCCGGTGGCCTCTTTCCCGGATAAAAACAAGGTTGTGCGCAGCCTCAGTAAGCTGAAGTACATGGTGGTGATCGATCCGCTGGTAACGGAAACCTCAAACTTCTGGCAGAACCACGGCGAGATGAACGACGTTGATACGGCGTCGATTCAGACCGAAGTCTTCCGTCTGCCGTCGACCTGTTTCGCGGAAGAAGATGGCTCCATCGCCAACTCTGGCCGCTGGCTGCAGTGGCACTGGAAAGGCCAGGATGCACCGGGCGAAGCGCGTAACGACGGCGAAATTCTGGCCGGTATTTACCATCGTCTGCGCGAGATGTACGCCCAAATGGGTGGTAAAGGGGCGATACCGCTGCTGAAAATGCGCTGGGATTACAAGCAGCCGGACCATCCGGAATCGGAAGAGGTGGCGAAAGAGAACAACGGCTATGCGCTGGAAGATCTTTATGACGCCAACGGCAATCTGCTGGCGAAAAAAGGTCAGCTGCTGAACAGCTTTGCGCTGCTGCGCGATGACGGTTCAACGGCCTCCTCCTGCTGGATCTACACAGGAAGCTGGACCGAGCAGGGCAACCAGATGGCCAACCGCGATAACGCCGATCCGTCAGGACTGGGCAATACGCTCGGCTGGGCCTGGGCGTGGCCGCTCAACCGTCGCGTGCTTTACAACCGTGCATCGGCGGATATCAACGGCAAACCGTGGGATCCGAAACGCAAACTGATCGCGTGGAACGGCTCGAAGTGGACAGGGAACGATATCCCGGACTTCAACACCGCGCCGCCGGGCAGTGCGACCGGGCCGTTTATCATGCAGCCAGAAGGGCTGGGGCGTCTGTTTGCGCTCGATAAGCTGGCAGAAGGGCCGTTCCCAGAGCACTACGAGCCGATGGAAACACCGCTCGGCACCAACCCGCTGCATCCGAACGTGGTTTCCAGCCCGGTGGTTCGCCTGTATGAAGACGACGCGCTGCGTCTGGGTAAGAAAGATAAGTTCCCGTACGTCGGGACCACCTATCGTCTGACCGAGCATTTCCACACCTGGACCAAACACGCGCGGCTTAACGCCATCGCGCAGCCGGAACAGTTTGTCGAAATCAGTGAAACCCTGGCGCGCTCGAAAGGCATCACCAACGGCGATCGCGTGAAGGTGAGCAGCAAACGCGGCTTTATTCGCGCGGTGGCGGTGGTTACGCGTCGTCTGCAGACGTTGCACGTCAACGGCCAGCAGGTCGAGACCGTGGGCATTCCGCTGCACTGGGGCTTTGAAGGGGTGGCGCAAAAAGGCTATCTCGCCAACACCCTGACGCCAAACGTCGGCGATTCCAACTCGCAAACGCCGGAATATAAAGCGTTTCTGGTCAACATCGAGAAAGCGTAAGGAGCGATTCAATGGCTATGGAAACACAAGACATTATCAAACGCTCCGCGACCAACGGCATGACTCCCGCGCCTCGTGCGCGGGACTATAAAGCGGAAGTCGCCAAGCTGATTGATGTCTCTTCCTGCGTGGGCTGCAAAGCCTGCCAGGTGGCCTGTTCGGAGTGGAACGACATCCGCGATGAGGTCGGACACTGCGTGGGCGTTTACGATAATCCGGCGGATCTCAGCGCCAAATCCTGGACGGTAATGCGTTTTAGCGAAACCGATCAGAACGGCAAGCTGGAGTGGTTGATTCGTAAAGACGGCTGTATGCACTGCGAGGATCCGGGGTGCCTGAAGGCATGCCCGTCCGCCGGGGCGATTATTCAGTACGCCAACGGGATCGTCGATTTTCAGCAGGATAACTGCATCGGTTGCGGCTACTGTATCGCCGGCTGTCCGTTCAACGTGCCGCGTCTGAACAAAGAGGATAACCGGGTATACAAATGCACCCTCTGCGTGGATCGGGTCAGCGTCGGGCAGGAGCCTGCCTGCGTGAAAACCTGTCCAACCGGGGCAATTCATTTCGGTACCAAGAAAGAGATGCTCGAGGTGGCGCAGGAACGCGTCGATAAGCTTAAAGCACGCGGATATGACCACGCGGGGATTTACAACCCGCAGGGCGTCGGCGGGACGCATGTGATGTACGTTCTGCATCACAACGACCAGCCAGAGCTGTATCACAATCTGCCTAAAGATCCGGCGATTGATACCTCCATCAACCTGTGGAAAGGGGCGCTCAAACCGCTCGCGGCGGCCGGATTTATCGCCACCTTTGCCGGTTTGATTTATCACTACATCGGTATCGGGCCAAACAAAGAGGTGGATGACGACGAGGATGAACATCATGAGTAAGTCGAAGATGATTGTGCGCACCAAGTTTGTCGACCGCGCCTGTCACTGGACGGTGGTCATTTGCTTCTTTCTGGTGGCGGTGTCCGGGATCTCTTTCTTCTTCCCGACGCTCCAGTGGCTGACCGAAACCTTCGGGACGCCGCAGATGGGCCGTATTCTGCACCCGTTCTTTGGCGTGCTGATTTTCGTGGTGCTGATGTTTATGTTCGTGCGCTTTGTGCATCACAACATCCCGGATAAGCAGGATATTCCGTGGGTGAAAGGGATTGTCGAAGTGCTGAAAGGCAACGAGCACAAAGTCGCGAAAGTGGGCAAGTACAACGCCGGACAGAAAATGATGTTCTGGACCATCATGAGCATGATTTTTGTGCTGCTGGTGACCGGGGTGATTATCTGGCGTCCCTATTTTGCCCATTATTTCCCGATTCAGGTGATTCGCTACAGCCTGCTGATCCATGCGACCGTCGCCATCATTCTGATCCATGCCATCCTGATCCATATGTATATGGCTTTCTGGGTGAAAGGATCGATTAAAGGGATGATCGAAGGGAAGGTAAGCCGCCGCTGGGCGCAAAAACACCATCCGCGCTGGTATCGTGATGTCGAAAGACTGGAAGCGAAAAAAGAGAGCACGGAAGGGATGAAGTAATCTCATGCGCCGTCGGTATTTGCCGGCGGCGCTGCGTTTGTGCAGCCCTGGGGCGAGTGTTTTATCGGCTGCCCCGGGCGCTTTTCAGAACCGCTCCGCAATATAGCGGAACGGATAATCCGTCGGTTTTACTTTACCCACTTTACGCTTCGGCAGTTTTACCGGCTCGACGGGCAGGGTTTTGTAGGGGATCTGCGACAGCAAATGCGAGATGACATTCAGTCGCACCCGTTTTTTATCCTCAGATCGAGCGACAAACCACGGCGCCCAGGCGGTATCGGTGGCAGCAAACATCGCATCGCGCGCTTCGGTGTATTTATCCCACAGTCTGAACGATTTGATGTCCATTGGTGACAGCTTCCAGGTTTTACGCCCGTCATCAATACGATCCCGCAGGCGGCGCTCCTGCTCTTTGGGCGTCACTTCGAGCCAATACTTGATCAGAATGATCCCCGCATCCACCATCGCCCGTTCCATGGTCGGCGTGCCATCCAGAAACTTTTGCACCTGTTCAGGCGTACAAAAGCCCATGACGCGTTCAACGCCCGCACGGTTGTACCAGCTGCGATCGAAAATCACGATTTCTCCCGCCGAGGGCAGATGCGGCACGTAGCGCTGGAAATAGAGCTGACTTTTCTCTTTCTCTGTCGGCGCGGGCAGCGCAACGACACGGAACACCCGGGGGCTGACGCGCTCGGTGATGGCTTTAATCGTTCCGCCTTTGCCTGCACCGTCGCGGCCTTCAAACACCACGCAGACTTTTAGCCCTTTACTGACGACCCACTGCTGAAGCTTGACCAGCTCAACGTGCAGACGCCGCAGCTCCTTTTCGTATTCCTTCTCTTTCAGCGGTTCGCGTTTCACATTTTCCGCCGGGCTTTTCGCTTTCTTGATGTTTCCCATGGCAATCCTCTTCGACAGAAGGGAGGGTAAGAACACTTTGAAGTGTAATCGTGCTCGCAAATCCTCGCGGGAATTATTTACACAACGCCATAGGATCGGGTTAGAATACGGTATTACTGTATATAAACACAGGTGGTCGTAAAATGCTGACGCTGGACGGGGTAAGAATTGGCAAAAACCAGTTTACGGGCGAGAAAATTGAGAACGGGACATTTCGCCACTGCGACTTTTCTGGCGTCGATCTGACCGGCACGGAATTTATCGGCTGTCAGTTTTACGATCGCGAAAGCCAGCAGGGCGGGAATTTCTCCCGCGCCACGCTGAAAGACGCTATTTTCAAAAATTGCGATTTAACGATGGCAGACTTCAGGAACGCCAGCGCGCTGGGGATTGAAATCCGCGAGTGCCGCGCGCAGGGCGCAGACTTTCGCGGCACCAGCTTTATGAACATGATCACCTCCCGCAGCTGGTTTTGCAGCGCGTACATCACCAAAAGCAATCTCAGCTACGCCAACTTTTCCAAAGTGGTGCTCGAAAAATGCGAGCTGTGGGAAAACCGCTGGAACGGCGCGCAGATCTTCGGCGCAACGTTTAGCGGCTCCGATCTGTCGGGCGGGGAGTTTTCGTCATTCGACTGGCGGGCGGTTAACGTCACTCATTGCGATCTGACCAATTCTGAACTCGGCGATCTGGACGTGCGCGGCGTCGATTTGCAGGGGGTGAAGCTCGATAGCTATCAGGTTGCGCAAATTATGGAACGCCTGGGCGTCGCGATTATCGGTTAAGGATATTCACAAGCCAGACCGAATGAATGGATTAACGTGTCAGAGCGCCAATTGGAACTGGCTCACCATACCAGTTTGTTCAATAATGGCTGTTGCAAATTTTTAACAAATGGCTGTGGTATGAAAAAAACCATTTTTTCACTGGCGCTGGGTACTTTTGGATTGGGCATGGCCGAGTTTGGCATCATGGGCGTGCTGACCGAGCTGGCGCACGATACCGGCATTTCGATCCCCTCTGCCGGGAGCATGATTTCGTACTACGCCTTTGGCGTGGTTATTGGTGCGCCGATCATCGCGCTGTTTTCAAATAAGTTCTCGTTAAAAACGGTACTGCTTTTTCTGGTCGCGCTGTGCGTGGTCGGAAACGCCATTTTTACCTTCTCAACATCCTATTTCTGGCTGGCCATTGGGCGGCTGGTGTCCGGCTTTCCTCACGGGGCCTTCTTCGGCGTCGGGGCGATCATCCTTTCAAAGATAGCGCCGCCGGGAAAAGTCACCCTAGCCGTATCGGGGATGATTGCCGGAATGACGGTCGCCAACCTGGTGGGCGTTCCGCTCGGCACCTGGCTTGGGCATGAATATAACTGGCGCTACACCTTCTTTCTGATTGCGGCGTTTGACGCGCTGGTGATCCTGTCGGTCATTTTCTGGGTGCCGACTCTGTACGATAAAACCGAAACCCGACTCACGGAGCAATTTCACTTTTTGAAGAAACCGGAACCCTGGCTGATTTTTGCCGCGACGATGTTCGGTAATGCCGGAGTCTTCGCATGGTTCAGCTTTGTGAAGCCGTTTATGGTCAACGTCTCCGGATTCTCCGCCGGATTTATGACCGTCATCATGATGCTGATGGGGCTGGGCATGGTGCTGGGTAATCTGCTCAGCGGCAAACTTTCCGGTCGTTACAGCCCGCTGCGCATTGCGGCGACCACTGATCTGGTGATCGTGGTGTCGCTGTTGATGCTGTTTGCCTTCGGTGAAAATCAGGCTGCGTCTCTGATGATGGGCTTTATCTGCTGCGCGGGGCTGTTCGCGCTGTCGGCACCGCTGCAAATTATGCTGCTGCAAAATGCGCAGGGCGGTGAGCTGCTGGGCGCGGCGGGCGGGCAGGTGGCCTTTAATCTTGGCAGTGCGATTGGGGCGTATTTCGGCGGGATGATGATCGTTCTCGGCTACAGCTGGAGCTACGTGACGTTACCGGCGGCGTTCCTCTCATTCGCCGCCATGTCATCGCTGCTGCTGTATGGCCGTCAGAAAGCCAAACGGGCGGAGGCTAACGCCAGCGCGTTAGCCTGATTTACGTTACGGAAGGTAAGGTTCGCCGAGGGTCAGCATTAAGCGGTTGGCCCAGGCGAAGAACGCCGCAGATTGCACCAGATCGAGCTGTTCAAGTGTGTCCAGAGACTGCTTCTCCAGTGCCGCGAGATGCGCGCGTGTAACAGCGGGTGGTGTCACGGACAGCGCCGCTGCAAAATCAATTTCCGCCTTCCAGCGCGCCGATTGCCCCTCGCTCAGGGACTGCCCCGGCCGCACGGCCAGCAGCGCGTCTACGGCATTATCGTCCTTCGACAGTTGGCTCGCCTTACGCGCATGGACAGATGCGCAGTAAATGCAGCCGTTGATCTTGCTGGTCACCGTTGCCGCCAGTTCACGCTCCGCGCGCGGCAGGCCGCCTGGCGTATAAAAAATCCCTTTATCGGTCAGCGTGCGCTGTTCCAGAACCGGCAAATTGCGCCCCAGCAGGCGGAAATAGTCTGAGTCCGTATGGCCAAATTTCGCAAGAATAGCCTGCTCGTCGGCGTTGAACTCTGCCAGCGGTTTTGACGCCAGCCACGGCTCCCAGCCCAGCTCCTGCTGCGTGAACTGTACCGGCGCCGGTTTGCCGCTTTTTGTCTCAGGCGTGCTGTGCCAGATCCCCGCCACCACCGGGGTGTCGCTTGCCGCCACGGTTTTGTCATTCAGCAGGCGCAACCCGGCGACGAGACGGCTCTGAAAACTCACAAACGCAATCAGCTGAGCCAGCGTCACAATGGCTTCTTTGCTCCATCCCGCCTGCGTCAGCGCGCTTAATGCGCCGGGCGTGGCCTCGACCGGGGAAAACGTCAGCAGACGCGCAAAGGTCAGCGCGGGCGTCAGGCGTGCGGAAGTCGGATCAGCCAGCCCGAAACCGGCGTAGTGGGCGGCCAGCGCATCGACGCGGTGCCATTTTGCCACTTTAGCGGCCACCGCCGCGCGTTCATCAAGGGGGAACGCCGCATCCTGCTGGCTAAAAAGTGTTTCATAGCTGCCCTGGGCATGACGGGTGGCGGCATCGCGCGTGGCGCGAGCCGTTGCCAGCGGCGAACCGGGGGCAATCTCCGCTAATTCGGCAACAATATCCTGACTTAAAGACATAGGGACTCCTTAAAGAATATGAGGGGCGATATGTTCAGCAATAAGCTCAATTGAACGTAAGGTGTCCCGATGGGACGGCTCAACGGAATGGACCTGGAATGAAATATCCGTCGCCCGTTTGAGGACGGAATCCTGAGCAAGGGAGTCCAGCACGGTGTGCGGTGCGCCGATATGGGCGTCGAACTGGCGAATAAAATCTGTGACACTGTCACCGGTTACGGTATGACCCGCCGCTCGGTGCGCCTCTGCCTGTCGGGTTAACCCGGGCGTTGCGACGTTCAGAGCATACGCATCGCTGTCGGCCACAAACGCCGTGCGCGAGGCCAGAATTCGCGGTGCCACTCCCGAGGGCAGCGCGGCGAGATAGGCATCCACAATCGGGTTCTGAATCTGGTCGAGAGTTAGCCCTGGCTGGTCAGCCGGGCGAGGCTGAGTGCGGGAGAGCATCAGCCCGTGCCCGGCCCGGGCGGCGCGCACGGCGCCTTCAACGGAAAAGGTCGCAATCCACACGCGCTCTGCCAGCTGCGGCGCAGGTGGATAGAGATGGTTATCCGGATGCGTCAGGGAATCACCGCGCCAGGCGCTCTGAATCAGGTGCAGATGGTCGGCAAAGGTCGCGCCGCGCTCGTCGAACGTCAGGCCGAAAGGCAGAAACGAGGTTGGCGTACCGCCGGAGCCAAAACCGACTTCAAGGCGACCGTCCGCCAGCAGATCGAGGACCGCCGCGTCTTCCGCCACGCGCAGCGGATTTTCCATCGGCAGGGTAATAATCGCCGTGCCCAGACGGATGCTTTGGGTCTGGGCCGCAACGTGAGCGAGGAACACCAGCGGCGACGGCAGGCCGCCTTCGCGCTCATGGAAATGGTGCTGAGCAATCCAGGCCGCATGAAAACCATGGCGCTCGGCATGGCGGATCTGTTCTGTTGCCAGACGATAGCGCTCTTTCGCAGGCGCGTCGTCGAGCAGGCGGGTAAAGAATCCCAGGCGTTTACGCGTCATGCGTACTCCTTCGTAACGGGTGAAAAATGGGGGATGGCGTCGATCAGCTCGCGGGTATAGCTGCTCTGTGGCGAGGAGAAGAGCGCCTCCACCGTGCCATGTTCAACAACCTGACCGCTGCGCAGCACTGTGACGCTGTGCGCAATGCGGCGAACGGTCGCCAGATCGTGGGTGATAAACAGATAGGTCAGCCCCAGCTGCTGCTGGAGTTGTTGCAGCAGGGCGAGGATTTGCGCCTGCACTGTGACATCCAGCGCAGAGGTCGCTTCGTCCAGCACCAGAATGGTTGGCTCCAGAATCAGCGCACGAGCGATGGCCACGCGTTGACGCTGGCCGCCGGACAGCTCGCGAGGGGTACGACTCAGCAGCTCAAGCGGGAGGGCCACGCGGGTGGTCACCGCCTCGACGCGGGATTTGCGCTCCGCTCGGGCGAGTTTATTGAAGTTTTTCAGCGGCTCTTCGATGATCTCAAACAGCGTTTGCCGTGGGTCGAGGGAGGCAAACGGATTCTGGTAGACGAACTGAATTTTCTGCCGCAGCTGGCGGCGTGCTTCCACGCTGAGCTGGGTCGCATCGATATCATCGAGGGTGACGCGCCCGCTGTCCGCCTGCTCAAACCCCAGTAATATGCGGGCCAGAGTGGTTTTCCCCGATCCCGACTCCCCGACCAGCGCGTGCGTGCTGCTGCGCTGCACATCAAAACTGACGTTATCCAGCGCCTGTAAAGTGTGGCCTTTACTGAGAGTGAACTGCTTGCTGATGGCCTGAGCGCGAATGGCAGGAGAGGCCAGCCGAAGGCCTGAGACGGGCGCAATGGTCAAGCGCGAACCCTGCAAATCGCTCAGCAACTGGCGGGTATAGGCGTGCTGCGGGGCGCGCACCACGTCGGCAGTTGCCCCCTGTTCCTGAACTTCACCGTGCCGAAAGACCAGTAAGCGATCGGCACGCTGAGCGGCCAGGGCCAGATCGTGGGTGACGAACAGCACCGCCGTTCCCGATTCGCGGCGCAGGATATCCAGCAGATCGAGAATGCGTTTTTGTACCGTCACATCCAGCGCACTGGTTGGTTCATCGGCGATGATCACATCCGGGCGCAACGCGATGGCGATGGCGATCAGCACCCGCTGTTTCATCCCGCCGGAAAGCTGATGCGGATATTGCTTCATCCGCTGCGCCGGGTGGCTTAGCCCGACTTTGGTCAGCAACGCCAGCACCTGATTTTCTTGCTCGGTCTTTGTGATTTTCTGGTGAATATTCAGCACTTCGCCCACCTGGGCGCCGATGGTTTTGACCGGATTCAGGGAGTTGCCAGGGTCCTGCGGCACCAGGCTGATACGCGCTCCGCGCAGGCTGTTGAGCCGTTTTGCTGACCACTGGCTGATCTCTTCGCCGTTCAGCACAATTTTGCCGCTGTCGCGACGGGCGTTGTCCGCCAGCAAGCCGATAATCGCCTGCGCGGTGGTGGTTTTCCCGGAGCCAGACTCGCCCACAAAGGCCAGCATTTCCCCGCGTTTCAGGGTGAAACTGACGTTGTGGACCACTTCACGCCACTGGCGACCGATGCGGTAGCTTAAAGTCAGATTTTCCACGGACAGAACGGTCATGAGCGGCCTCCGCTTAACTGTTGGCTGATACGGTTGGTGGCAAGCACCACGGCGATCACCACGATGCCGGGGAAGGTGGTCAGCCACCAGGCGGTAGAGAGATAGTTACGCCCTTCGGCAATCAGCAGTCCCCATTCCGGGACGGGCGGCGGGGTGCCGTAGCCGAGGAAACTTAACGTCGAGAGGGCGAGGATTGCCTGACCAAACTGCAGGGTCGCGAAGGCCAGCACCGCCGTCAGGGAGTTCGGTAAAATGTGACGCCACAGCACTGCCCAGAAGGTGCCGCCGCTGCCGTAGGCCGCTTCGACGTAATCTGCGTGACGAATACGCACCACTTCGCCGCGCGCCAGGCGGGCAAAACTGGCAATCGACGCCACACCGACGGCAATAGCCGCGTTCACCGTGCCGAAACCGAGCAAAATAATCACCGTCAGGGAGAGCAGCAGCGAGGGAATCGACAGCAGCACATCGATAAAACGCATCAGCACCGACTCCACGCGCCCGGCGAAGGCACCGGCGATAACCCCAATTGCGGTGCCAGCCACTAATCCCATCGCCACGGCCGCCAGGGCGGCGCTGAGTGAGTGGGATGCGCCATAGACAATGCGCGCGTAGACGTCACGGCCAAGTTGATCGGTTCCCAGCCAGTGTCCCGCCTGGGGAGCTAAACGCTGTGCGCCTGCGATCCCTTCAATCGGGCTGTAGTGGGTGAGCAAACCCGGCGCCAGTGCGGCCAGAGCGGCAACGATAATCACGCCCCACGCCAGCCATAATCCGGGCTGAATGTCGACGGTGCGAAGGGCCGGGACGCGTTTTCGCGCCGCAGCGGCATAGTCCACCAGACTCATGATGCACCTCCGGTGACGGTTTGCAGACGAGGATCAAACAGCGGCATCAGCAGATCCACCAGCAGGTTTATCAGCACAAAGCCCAGGGCCGAGATCATCACCACCGCCTGTAATACGGCGATATCCTGGTTGTTGACGGCCTGCTGCGTCAGCTGGCCCAGACCGCTGCGGCCAAATACGGTTTCGGTAATCAGCGCCCCGGCAATCAGTTCGCCGAGCAAAATCCCGGCGATATTCAGCACCGGCAGCAGCGCATTGCCCGTGACGTGACGCCACAGCACACCGGTTTCGCTCAGCCCTTTGGCGCGCGCGACGGCGACGAACGGCTGAGCGGACACCTGATCGAGACTGCGCATCAGAATTTGCGCCAGCGGGGCGGAGATCGGAATGGCGACAGTAACGATCGGCAGGATCAACCCCTGCAATGGCGACGGGTTAATCACCGGAATCAGCCGTAGCTGGAATGAGAACAGCTGGATGAGCGCGATGCCGAGCCAGAAGGTCGGCAGCGAGATAAACAGTACCGGCACGGACTGAATGGCGTTACTCACCCAGCGCAGCCCCGGCAGACGTGCGGCAAACGCCAGCACGAAGGCCAGTATTACGGCAAGCAGGAACGCCGGCACGGCGAGACTCAGGGTGTCCGGCAGATTGCTCGCGATCAGTTCGCTCACCGGCACGCCCGCCTGCAATGAAAAACCAAAATCGCCGCGCAGCATGGCAAACAGCGTGTGGAAATACTGCTGCCAGAGCGGGCTGTCTGCACCGTAGGCGACGCGCATCTCTTCGATTTGCGCCGGGCTTAAGCCCAGATCCGGGTTCTGAAATTTAATCAGCACCGCATCCCCCGGCAGCACCTGAAGCAGCACGAAGGAGAGGGTAAAGGCGGCCCACAGGACCAGCAGCCCCATTCCGGCCCGTCGCAGCAGATAATGGCTCATCATCGCCCCCTTAGTGTTTCTCAATCCACGCGCCGTAGAACGACGGACGTCCTACCGCTTCGAAGTTCACCCCTTTCAGCCATGGCGCACCGGCGAAGACCTGCGGCTCTTCAAAAATCGGAATTACGTAGGCGTTATCCAGCAGATAGCACTGGGCGTCGCCCGTCAGCTGCAGGCGTTTTTGCGGATCGACTTCGGCGGAGATGTTCACCAGCAGTTCGTTGAGTTTGTCGTCGCGGAAGCTTTTCACCTTGTCGCTGGAGCCACCTTTTTGCAGCAGCGCGTCGCGGTTGGCCGGATAGAACATGCTTTTCACTACGTCAGGATCGGCGCGGCCGACTTCCGACACCGTCAGCGGCGTTTTCAGCGGATCGAGGTTATCCAGCGTGCGACTGCCCGCATCACCCGCCTTGACGCTCAGCGCCACGCCGACCTGACGCCACTGCTGAGCCACCAGTTGCAGCACCTCTTTGTTTTGCGGCTGCGGCAGGGATTCATAGACCGTCAGCGCCAGGCGCTGTCCGTCTTTGGCGCGGATACCGTCGCCGCCGGTTTTCCAGCCCGCATCATCGAGCAACGCGTTGGCTTTCGCCGCGTCAAAGGTCAGCTTGTCGCTGAGATCGACAAAGCCGGCGGCAGAATCGGCAATTACCGATTTTGCCTGCGGGTAATTCGGTGAGAAGAGGGTTTCAATGACCTGTTTCGCATTGGTGGCATGGAGCAGCGCCTGTCGCACGCGAAGGTCAGACACCAGCGGATTGTCCGGGCGGAAGCTGATACTGTCGTTTACGCCGCGCGTTGGGGCAGCGTAGATTTTATAGCCCTGTTCGGTGGCCTGTTTTTCGTCGTAGGCTTGCACCTGACGGATAAAGTCAGCCTGGCCTGCCAGCAGCGCGCCGACGCGCACGCTGTCTTCCGGCGTGACGATAAATTTAATGCCATCCAGATTTGCCGGGCCTTGCTGGGCGAGATTTTTCGGGCCCCACTGGTACGCTTTGCGCGCCTCAAGGGTCACTTCCCGGCCCAGTTTTTCATCTTTCACCACGAACGGGCCGGAGCCGATGATGTGGCGCGCGTCGCCCAGCTCTTCAAAGTTGCGCTTCAGGGTGCTGAGTGACACCAGCCCAGAACCAATAGTGGCGGTGCCCTGTAAGAATCCTGGCGACGGTTTTTTGAAGTAGAACTTCACCGTCTGCGGATCGATCACTTCGCTGCGATCGTAGTTGTTGATCACCTCGGAAACCGGCAGGCGCTGGGCTTTGTTGCCCAATCCGTAAGTGTCGAAGTTTTTGGCCACCGCGTTGGCGTCGAGCGGCGTGCCGTCGGAGAACGTCACCCCTGGGCGGATTTTAAAGGTGTATTCGGTTTTGTCGGCGTTGGTGGACCAGCTTTCGGCGATCCACGGCTCCACCTCCAGCGTTTTCGGGTTCTGCCAGGTGAGCTTGTCGGTGATCTGATTCAGAATGCCGCCGTTCGGGTAGAAGCCGCCCGCTGGGGGATAGAGATTGGTGTGCGCCTGTTGTTCCAGATAGACAAGCGTGCCGCCTTTAACCGGTGTGTCGGCGGCGTGTGCAGCCGTCGCCGCGAGGATCAGCGCCGTCAGCAGCGGCAGGCGAAAAGGGGTTTGCATGGTGAATTCCTTTGTTATCTTCGTTTTAGCGTCGGATTCATCATCGGGCGCGGCTGAAAACAAAGGAACAAAGGAATTGAGATAAGGATTGCCGGAAATCGGAAATATACAAGCCGCCCCCGGTCAGGAGCGGATGAACTCTTTACACAAACTTCGCCAGGGGATCCGCTGCTGCAAAGGCAACTGCGCGATCGGCCGCGGGTGGATAGATCAGTTCGTTGGTGATGGCAATTTTGAGTTTTTTCGCCTCTTCACGGACCAGTTTCACCTCTTGCTCCCAGCCCTCGGTGTACACCGCGCCCCAGGCACCGAGATCGAGGCAGGTGACATAATTCACCTGGCGGTACGGGTAGGGCTCGACGTTCAGCAGACTGGCAGCGGCGTTGTGTCCGGCAAATTTTCCGAGCTGGATCGCATGCTGACAGGTCATCAGCGCCGTATTCCCCACATCATCCGTTTTCGCATGGGCGGTATCGCCGGTGGCGAAGACGTCCGGGTGCGCAGGGATTTGCAGCAGTTCGTTCACCCGCAGACGCGCCTGAGCGTCACGCTCGCCGTCAATCTGAGTCGTCAACGGATGAGCCTCCACGCCAGCGGTCCAGACCACGGTGGACGCGTCAATGCGTTCGCCACTCTTGAGAATGACGCCTTGCGCATCGACCACTTCGATTTCGCTGTTCAGACGCCACTCCACGCCCAGTTCTTCGCTGGCATTCGCAATTACATCGCGCAACGCTTCGCTGTAACGACCGCCGATAACCGCACCGCGCTCAACTACGATGACTTTAGTCTGCGTATCATCACCAAAACGGGCACGCAAACGCGCCGGTAATTCGGTTGCCAGCTCAATGCCGGTAAACCCGCCCCCACAGACCACCACCGTGTTACGCGCCGGGGTAGAGGGCTGATGAACCAGGGCATCGAGGTGTTTTTCGAACACCTGAGCAGATTCAAGCTGATCGATATCAAAAGCAAATTCAGTCAGACCGGCCACCGCCGGGCGTTTGGCCTGGCTGCCGGTGGCCAGTACCAGGCGGTCATACGTTATGAGGGAAGTGTTGCCCTGGCTGTCGCGATACCACACGGATTTCTCTTTGGTATCAATGCGTTCTGCGCTTCCCTTAATGTACTCAACGTCCAGTTCGGCGAACAGTTCCGTCAGGGGAGCCACCAGTCCGGCGACGTTCTCTTCATAGAAACGCGGGCGCACGCGCAGCTCAGGTTGCGGAGCCAGCACGCTAATACGCAGATCGGTGCTCCCGTTCAGCTCCGCCAGGCGCGCTGCGCTCACCGCTGCCCACATACCGGAAAAACCACTGCCCACAATTAAAATATGCTTTTTCATTTTCGATCCTTTTGCTCATCAGGCTTTGTGTCTGACCTGACTGCAACTATACTTGTCGGAGTTAACTCCGACAACTTTTTTCTGAGTTAACTGGCGAACACATGTAAGATGAGCTGAAAATCAGAGAGTTAACTGGCGAGGGAGTCATGGGCTGTTTTTCTGCTTACGAACGCGGCTATAATAACCACGAATAATGAGAGCGGAGTTAATCATGGCCTTTTACAGTTCCGGTGTGGAGTACGCCATTCATAGTCTGATGTGCATGGTGGATGCCAAAGGCAACGAGCGAGAGTTGAGCGTCCGGGAGATGGCGGAACTGCAGGGTGTGCCTTACGATTATCTGGGCAAAATCTTCACCCGTCTTTCGCGGGCGGGACTGGTCAACAGCACGGAAGGCAAGGGCGGCGGGTTTAAACTCGCGCGTCCGGCAGAACTCATTTCAGTGCTGGATGTGGTGCATGCCATTGATGGCGAGAAGAATATGTTTGAATGTCGGGAAGTGCGCCAGCGGTTGGCGGTGTTTGATGAAGCTCCGCCTGCGTGGGTTTGCGACGGGCCATGCGGCGTGCGTTCGGTGATGGACAGCGCCCAGCAGCGGATGGAAGAAGAACTGGCGCGCCACACCATTCTCGATCTGGCGCGCAAAATGTACCGTAAAGCACCTGATACATTCCTGATTGACGTACAGGACTGGATCACGGATCGCCGCAGCCCGTCCTGAATCCATTAAGAACGGAAATCAATCACCATACGGCCACGGATCTGGCCTTGTTCCATCTCTTTGAAAATCGCGTTGATGTCGCCCAGCGGACGCATCGTGACTTTCGGTACCACTTTGCCTTCGGCGGCAAACTGGAAGGCTTCTACCAGATCCTGACGAGTCCCCACCAGAGAACCGACCACCTGAATTCCATCCAGTACCAGACGTGGAATATCCAGGCTCATGGCTTCTGGCGGCAGACCGACAGCCACCACACGGCCACCGGCACGCACCGCATCGACCGCAGAGTTAAACGCGGCTTTCGCCACCGCGGTGACGACCGCAGAATGCGCTCCGCCGGTTTTTTCCTGAATCACTTTCGCCGCATCTTCGTTGCGGGAGTTGATTGTCAGATCGGCACCCATGTCGGCGGCGAGTTTCAGCTGCGCATCATTCACGTCGATGGCAATGACTTTGGCATTAAAGACGTTTTTCGCGTATTGCAGCGCCAGGTTGCCCAGCCCACCCAGACCGTAGATCGCAATCCACTGGCCCGGTTTGATGTGGGAAATTTTTACCGCTTTATAGGTGGTGACGCCAGCGCAGGTGATGCTGCTGGCCGCTGCGGATTCCAGGCCGTCCGGCACTTTTACCGCATAATCGGCGGTTACGATGCACTCTTCAGCCATCCCGCCATCAACGGAATACCCGGCGTTTTTCACGTCGCGACACAGGGTTTCGTTGCCAGAGTTACAGTATTCGCAATGACCGCAGCCCTGGAAGAACCAGGCCACGCTTGCGCGATCGCCCACTTTCAGTGAGGTGACGCCAGGACCGATTTCTTTGACGATGCCAATCCCTTCATGGCCGAGGATCACCCCGGTTTTATCGCCAAAATCGCCGTTCTTCACGTGAAGATCCGTGTGGCAGACGCCACAGCATTCCATCTTCAGCAGCGCTTCGCCGTGTTGCAGCGCGCGCAGGGTTTTATCGGTGACATTAACCTGATGATCTTGAGTAACGACAGCAGCCTTCATATGTATCTCCATGTTCATGTTCGGTATCTGCATAGCCAGTAAGAAAGATGAGAATCGTTCTTACTCCTTAAGGATTAATGCTTTGGCGGTTTTATACAAGGGCGGGGCAACATAATGTAATAATTTCGTTGTCATTCAGGCGATTAAAGCATCAATAAACCATTCAAGCCCTGAATACAGGTGGGGATGAGAAACTGACAAAAAAACGTCATGGTTCTGTCATCTGGAAAACGTAACGTGTTGGCTTCCCAATAACCGAAGAGTTAAAAGACATGAAGCTGTTCAAAACCTTACTGGCCGTTAGCGTTCTTATTTCCGCCTCTGTGCAGGCGCAAAATATCCTGGAATTCCCACAGCCGGAAAATAATCCGGAAGAGTTTTATGCCGTCACCGAAATCCCGGCGGGCGGTATCATCAAATATGAAACCGATGCCAAAACCGGTTTTATTATTGCCGATCGTTTCCAGTCGATGCCGGTGGCTTATCCGGCTAACTATGGCTCCCTGACGCAGTCCCTTGCGGGCGATGGCGATCCGCTGGACGTGATTTTCTACACCCGCGCGCCGATGGCACCGGGTACGCTTATCAAACTGCGTGCGATTGGCGTGCTGAAGATGGTGGATGGCGGGGATAAAGACGACAAAATTGTGGCTGTCCCGGCGAGCAAAATCGACCCGACTTATGACGACATTAAGGAGCTGAGCGATCTGCCGAAAATCGAAGTGCAGCGCCTCGAATCCTTTTTCCGCGTCTATAAAGAGCTGCCGGAAGGGCGTAAAAAAGTGGAGCTGAATGGCTTTAACGATGCCGCCACCGCGAAGCAGGAAATCAAACAGGCGTGGGACGCCTGGAAAGCGAAAACACCGCAATAATAAACTGGCCCGGCTGAACGTGCAGCCGGGCGCAGGGTTACAGCTGTGCTTCTAGCCGGGCAATCTCCTCGCGCCACTGTTGCTGAAGCTGAGGTTTTTGATGCTTCAACTTACGCGCCATATCCTCAGCCAGCAGCGTCTCCAGCGCCACCAGTCTTTCGAGCAGATCGTCAAACTCTGTCGGCGCTGATTGCGCTATATTGGCTGACACGTCAGATGGGGTTAATCCGCCGCTTTCCCGCAGACGGGCAAACACCGCTTCGGCGTCATGCCATTCGCTAAGTCTGCCGTCCTCAATCAACCAGAAGCGGTTACAGCTCTGGCTGATGAGCTGCCTGTCGTGACTCACCAGCAGCACGCCGCCTTCGAACTGTTGCAGCGTTTCGGCCAGCGCCTCTTTGCCTTCCATATCCAGGTGGTTGGTCGGCTCATCAAGCATCAGCAGGCTGTAACGGGCGAGCGTCAGGCCGACAAACAGCAGGCGAGAACGTTCGCCGCCGCTGAGGGTACTGACTTTCTGCCCGTGGCGCACCCACGGAAAACCGGCGCTGATGAGTGCCATTTTACGCACCTGCGGGTCTGGCGCGAACGGCTCCAGCGCCTCCAGCAGCGGGGCATCGTCCGGCAGCTGGTGCAGCGTCTGGTCGTAGTAGCCCAGGGTCAGGCGGGGATGGATTTTCAGTTCATCCGTCGACTGTTCTGTGACAAATTGCCGCCAGATAAGCTTCATCAGCGAGGATTTCCCGCAGCCGTTACGGCCCATAATCGCCACGCGGTCGCCGCTCTTAAGCCTCGCGATATCCACGTCAAATAGCGCGGGCAAGCCGGGCGCCGGAGGGACGGGAAGATGCGTCATCTCCAGCAACCGGTCGGCACGCAGCGCATCGCCACGCAGTGTTAACGTCCACGGACTGCCCGCCGTGAGATCGGTCTGGCTCTCTTTCAGGCGTTCGACCTGTTTTTCCATCTGTTTCGCTTTGCGGGCGAGATCTTCGTTGTCGTAGACCTTGCCCCAGGTCGCCAGCCGTTTGGCGCTGGCCGCAACGCGGTCGATCTCTTTTTGCTCGGCCTTGTGCCGCAGGGCATCGCTTTCGTCTTTTGCCGCCAGCGCCTGACGGGCGGCGGAGCAAGGGAGGGCGAAGCTGTGCAGCGTTTTATCGCGCAAAATCCAGCTGCCGTTGGTGACGGCATCGAGCAGCTGTCGGTCATGGGACACCAGCACAAAGCTGCCGGACCAGTTCTGTAAAAACTGCTCCAGCCAGAGCATGGTTGGCAGATCGAGGTGGTTGCTGGGTTCATCCAGTAGCAGCAGATCGGGATCGCTGATCAACGCCCGCGCCAACAGCAACCGTGTGTGCTGCCCGCCGCTCAGGGTCGACGACTGTAAGGCCATATCCTGCGCGGTAAAACCCATACCGCCAAGCAACGTTTCGGCGCGCCAGCGCAGGCTGTCGCGTTCCGCTGCGGGCAGTTGCGCCATCACGGCGTCGAGCATCGACAGAGGATAAATCGATTCCGGCAGATGCTGTTCCACGCGCGCCATCAGGCAGTGGCCCGCGAGCGCCACCGTGCCGACAGAGGGGGACTCGGTGCCATCGAGGATCTTCAGCAGGGTACTTTTGCCGCAGCCGTTATCGCCCAGCAGACCAATGCGGTCGCCTTTTTTCAGGGTAAAGGAGAGCGAGTCGAAAAGGGTGTTAAACGCTGTTTCAACGCGGAGAGATTGTGCAGTTAGTAATGTGCTCATTGTTGCTTACTCAAGTGTTACAGGCATGGAAATGCCTCGTCAAACATCGCTGACGATAACTCAGTAAGCCCGAGGGAAGGGATTCAGGTGTGGGTGTCTTCGCTCAAGCAGAAGTTATCGCAGCACGATACCGATAACGCTTGAGCTGGTGCGATCACCAAATGTATGTGAAACATTGAAAATTTCACTATACAGCATAATTAGCCTCCTTATTTATTCAGTGGGTTTATGGATGAAGGGAGTGTAGCGGGGATTTACAGGCCCGGCAAGCAGAGCGCCACCGGGCCTGGCGTTTGCCGGGTGGCGTTGTGCTACCCGGCGACTTACAGAGGGAAGGTTTAAATCGAGGTACGACGATAGTTCCGGTATTCCGGCATCCAGAAGTTGTCGTCGATGGCCTGCTGCAATGCATCGGCGGAGGTTTTCACCGCCACACCCTGTTGCTGCGCCATTTTGCCGACCGCAAAGGCAATCGCCCGCGATACGGTATGGATATCCTTCAGTTCTGGCAGCACCAGACCTTCGCCGTTGGTCACCAGCGGAGAGTGCTTGGCCAGAGTTTCGCTGGCAGACATCAGCATTTCGTCCGTAATGCGCGACGCACCGGATGCGATCACACCCAGACCAATTCCCGGGAAGATATAGGAGTTGTTGCACTGCGCGATGGGGTAGATTTTGTCCTTCCACACTACCGGATCAAACGGGCTGCCGGTCGCGACCAGCGCATTGCCTTCCGTCCATGCGATGATGTCCTGCGGCGTAGCTTCGACGCGAGAGGTCGGGTTAGAGAGCGGCATCACGATAGGGCGCGGGCAGTGTTTGTGCATTTCACGGATGATCTCTTCCGTGAACAGCCCGGTTTGCCCCGAAACGCCGATCAGAATATCCGGCTTCACGTTGCGCACCACGTCCAGCAGGGAGAGCACTTCGTTATCCGTATCCCAGTTTTTCAGGTTTTCGCGTTTCTGCACCAGTTTGGTCTGGAACGGCAGCAGGTTTGGCATTCCGTCGGTCAGCAGACCGAAGCGATCGACCATAAACACCCGCGACCGGGCCAGCTCTTCGCTTAAGCCCTCGCGCTGGGTTTGCGCGATGATCTGTTCTGCGATCCCACAGCCGGCAGAGCCTGCACCGAGGAAGACAATTTTCTGGTAGCTCAACTGGCTGCCAGCCGCGCGGCTCGCGGCGATCAGCGTGCCAACGGTCACCGCTGCGGTGCCCTGAATGTCGTCGTTGAAAGAGCAGATCTCATCGCGATAGCGGTTGAGCAGCGGCATGGCGTTTTTCTGCGCGAAGTCTTCGAACTGCAGCAGCACGTCTGGCCAGCGGTGTTTTACGGCCTGGATGAAGTCGTCGACGAACTGATAATACTCATCGTCCGTTACGCGCGGATGGCGCCAGCCCATATACAGCGGATCGTTCAGCAGCTGTTGGTTATTGGTGCCGACATCCAGCACCACCGGCAGCGTGTACGCCGGGCTGATGCCCCCGCAGGCGGTGTAGAGCGAAAGTTTGCCGATAGGAATACCCATGCCGCCGATACCCTGATCGCCGAGGCCCAGAATACGCTCGCCGTCCGTCACCACGATCACTTTGATGTTGTGGTTCGGCACGTTTTGCAGGATGTCATCCATGTTGTGGCGGTTCTGGTAGGAAATAAACACGCCGCGCGAACGACGGTAGATCTCGGAGAAGCGCTCACAGGCCGCCCCGACGGTCGGGGTGTAAATCACCGGCATCATCTCTTCGAGGTGATTTTGCACGAGACGGTAGAAGAGGGTTTCGTTGGTGTCCTGGATGTTACGCAGGTAGATGTGTTTGTCGATTTCGGTTTTGAAGCCCTGGTACTGGATCCAGGCGCGTTCGGCTTGCTCTTCGATGGTTTCAACCACTTCCGGCAGCAGGCCAAGCAGGTTAAAACTGCTGCGCTCTTCCGCGCTGAAGGCGCTGCCTTTATTCAGCAGCGGGAACTCCAGCAGAACCGGCCCCGCGTAGGGGATATAAAGGGAACGATGATGTTTTTCTTTGTTGTCCATGTCACTCACTCGATTTTTTGAATATCCGTCCCTGGCACTGCGTATTGTCATCTTTCTGGCTTGCTGGCAGGGCGACGTCGACTGGCATTATAAAGGAGCTAAATGTTAATTACCGCAACACACAAACAAAAACACCATCGGTTTTGCCGATGGTGTCGTGATTCAGTGACGTGAATTATTTGTCTGCGTGGCGTTTTCTGCCGTGCGTGTGGGTGACTACCGTTTCGTTGCTGCCCTCGATCACCACTTTACGTTGGTTAGACAGCTTGTAGTTCAGTCCCAGAATGTGACGTGCCTGACGGTTCGATTTCATATTAACTCCTCAATCCTGTTGATAGTTTTAAGGACCAGTTTGCTCTCGCAAACGAAATGTAACCCCTTAGGTTGCAGATCCAGCATAGCAGGTATTTTACAGGGGGCGATGTTGACCACTCACCACATAGTTAATGGTCTGCTGGTAGATATCACTGAGGATGTCATTATCTGAGGCCTCCACCCAGCGGGTGAGTTCCATCAAAATGTCATCTTCAGTGACCGCGCCATGCTCGGCGCGCAGGCCCTGTTCAATCGCATTCACCAGGGCCGGTTGTGCGGAATGAGTATTTGCTGAGTAATGTGTAAACATGCTGCCTCCGTGTCGTTATCTGTTTAATAATCCGGTACGCAATTCATAATTCACATTCAGAATGGCAAATATTCTTCCCGCTGTGGTTCAGATTCATCCTGGAAATAAAAATATCATATTTAACGTTTTTTTCGTTAACTCAGGGTTTCCAGCGACGCAGATTCGTATATTTTTCGTAGGGCATTGGGGACGGCCATGATATCAATTCAACCACGCTTCCCCAGGGGGTTTTGCCGTAGCAAAAGGCATTGCCTTCACCCCGTTCAGCGGGGGAATGAAAGGGGTTTTGGCTCGGTAAACATCTCGCCGCCAGCAGCGGTAAAGCACGCGATGGCACGTGCAAAATCATCGACATAGACAGCAAAGTGTTGCAGGCCAAAATCACTGGGACGGGCAGCGGATTGCTGTTCTGGGCCGTGCATTTCAAACAGTTCAATACCTGGGCCATGAGGCATTGCCAGCATCCTGATAGCGCGGACTTTGGTCCCTGGAAATAGTCTTAAGGTATTTTCCTGGGCTTCGTCATCAATATTTTCACTGCCAGGATCTGCTGAACGATATATAACTTTTGCTGCGAACGCTTTCTCAAAAAATAACGTGGCTTGTTCAATGTCAGGAACCGTAATACCAATGTGGTCAATTCCTCTTACTGAGGGTTGCATAATCATCTCCTGCTATAAAAAGAATAAATATAGCAGGAGACCGTTAGCCTGTTACCACTTCATTTCGCCGGTATTGACCTTCGCGCTCAATTCCAGGGAGCTGACTTCGGCAAGATTCGGCCACTGTTTTTTCATGGTATCGATCACGCCAGTTGACGCTTTATGCGCCGCCAGTGCCTGCTCAAACTGCTGCAGGTAGGTGCGGGTAAAATCGATGGCAGCGGTACCGGCTGGCGGTGTACCGAGGTAATGGCCTGGGATAACGCGCTCGGGTTTGTGCGCGGCCATTTCATCCAGGGTGGACAACCACTGCTGGCGGCTGGCTTTGGTTTGCGTGTCTGCCGTCCAGAGGTGAATGCCGGACGAAACGCCCGTACCGCCGAGAATGGCTTTGGCCGACGGGATCCACACGTAGGCGGCGTAGCTGTCTGCCTGCTCGATATCGATTTTCTCGCCGTCCACCATAAAGGTGGTTGAGGCAATCACCTGCGGGACAATCAGTTCCGACGGCGCGCCGTCCTTCATCTGCGGCCCCCAGAAGGCCAGTTTGGCATCTTTGGTGGCCTTGATGTGATCCACCACCGCCTGGGTCGCCACCACTTTGGCATTCGGGAAGGCTTTCACCAGTGGCTGAAGGCCGAAGTAAAAATCCGGATCGCCGGAGGTGATCACAATCTTGCTAAGGGTTTTACCGCTGCGGCGCACTTTCTCGACCAGCTGCTCGCCATCTTTGACGCTGAACTGCGCATCGAACAGCACGGCCTCTTTCGGCCCGGAAACCAGCGTCGAAGATACGGCGAAGATACCTTTCTCCTGTGGGTTATAAGTATCCAGCGTTAAGGGCGCGGCAAAAACAGCGGGCGCGAACAGGGCGCACAGCAGGGCAAGGCGATTGAGCTTCATCATTTTGTCTCGGTAGTGTCGGAAAGTCTCTATTGTACGGATCTCTCGATTTGCCAGAATTCCTGAAACAAGACATGCTTAGTTTCATAAATCGAGCAGATGGAGTCATAACAATGGATCGCGTGATTGCCGCCCAGGTCTATAACCGTATTTGCGAGCTGGGGAGTCTCAGCGCTGCGGCCCGCGCACTGGGCATTTCTCGCCCGATGGTAAGCCGTTATCTGGAGCAGATGGAGAAATGGGCCGGAACGCGGCTGGTGCACCGCTCCACGCGTAAACTGACGCTGACGCCTGCCGGGGAAAAGGTGCTGCAGAAAACCCGCAATCTCACACGGCTGTCGCAGGAGATTGAGGATCAGTCCTCCCGCGAAACGCCGTCCGGTACGCTGCGTGTAGCCTGCGCCCACTTCACGGCGATGCAGATTGTCGCCCCGATGCTGCCGGATTTTCTGACGCGTCATGCCAAAGTGCGCGTCGAAATGGACGTTAATAATCATCCCGTCAGCCTGGTGGGTGAGCGCATCGACGTGGCGATCCGCATTACCGACAACCCGGAACCTGGAATGATCGCCCGCCGTCTGGGTGAGTGCCGCTCGGTGCTTTGCGCCTCACCAGAGTATCTGGCTAACCACGGCGCGCCGCAAAGCCTTGAGGATCTCGCGCAACACAACTGCCTGCATTACAGCTTCTTTGCCGGTCAGTCGTGGAATTTTCTCACCGACGCGGGAGAGGTCGTTTCCGTTGCGGTGAGCGGCAATCTGAGCGCCAGTATTTCGTCGCTGCTGATGGAGGCCGCCATCCACCACTGCGGGATCGCGATGCTACCGGCGTGGGAAGCGCAGCCCGCGCTGGAGTGCGGCAAGCTCGTTCCCGTCCTCAGCGCATTCACGCCGAAACCGATCGGCATTTTTGGGATCTATCAGTCCAGGGATTATCAGCCTGCGGCCCAGCGCTTATTCCTGGATGCATTGAGCGAGTCGTTGATGACGAAGTGAGCAAACGCCTAAGAGTGTTCCGTGTTCCTCTCACATTGGTGTTGACGTTCTATACTTAATCCTTTGTAAGCCAAAAGGAGAGCAATAATGACGATTCATAAGCACGGTTCGGCACACTGGTCTGGCGATATTAAACGCGGCAAAGGAACGGTTTCTACGGAAAGCGGCGTCCTGAATCAACAACCTTACGGCTTTAATACCCGTTTCGAAGGCGAAAAAGGGACCAACCCGGAAGAGCTGATTGGCGCAGCGCATGCCGCCTGTTTCTCAATGGCGCTGTCACTGATGCTGGGAGAGGCGGGTTACACCGCGGATTCCATTGATACCACGGCAGATGTGTCGCTGGATAAAACTGACGGCGGCTTTGCGATCACCAAAATCGCGCTGCAAAGCAAGGTAACCGTACCTGGCATCGAGCCGCAGCAGTTCGACGGCATTATCCAGAAAGCGAAAGCCGGATGCCCGGTCTCTCAGGTTCTGAAGGCGGAAATCACGCTGGATTATAAACTGAACTAATCTCTGCAAAGCCGGGCGCTGCCCGGCTATTGTGCGTAGATGAGCGTTAGCTGACCGCCGAGACGGCGGTTTTTTATTGGGCGCAGTCTGTCTCTTCGCGCAAGCGTGACACTGTCACATGTCGTCAGGTCACAATACGGCTCTAACCACTCATCATGGGTATCGTGCGTCAGGACATACCCCGCGAGCCTTTTGAGTGCACCACGGTTTTGCTGGGTGATATCCACCTGATTAGCTTTCGCAAAGCTTGCGATCATCACCAGCGGCTGAAGGGCATAGTGATGATAGGCCACGGCGCGCGGGCCGCGTTTTTGCTCGTTGGGTAATACGCCGTTCGCGGTAATCTGGCTCGCTGCGATGCGATACTCTTTTAACGACCAGTCGAACAGATCCCGACGATCGAGTGCGACCGACGCCGCCATCACTGACCATGCGGCCCAGTAGCTGTGATTATTGGTTTTAGAAAGGGGCAGACCGTCCCAGTCCTCTTTCACCTGATCGGCAAGCAACGACAACCAACGCGTCGTCGCACCATTGTCTTTTGCCGGTGCGTTCAGTTCAATCCAGCTGGTGACGAGGGTCGCCAGCGCCCATTTACGCATCGACCGCCCGGTGTGGTTGGTTTGCGTCGAGGTTAACGCCCCGGCGTTTGCCCAGCTCGTAAAGCCATTCAGAACACACTCCCGCGTTTTCTCATCGCCGCTCTGTTTATAGCGCCAGACCATTTCGGCAATCCCGCGTTCAAAATCGGTTATGGCCTTTGTCTGGGTGCGAAAGTCGCTTTCCGCCTGCGGGTTTAGCGTCGCACGAGCGCTGTCCGACCCGTCGTATTTACTGCGAAATTCAAGATTGGCGGTGTACGGCGCGGGGAGAGGAATACATTTGCCATGCAGTCTGTGCGGCTGGGCTTTGACAAAACCGGGGGGCGGCACGAGCGGCGCCGAAAAAACAGACATGGGCAGAAGCAGCAGAAGGAGTGTCAGACGCATCAAATGACTGTACGCCAGGATTGCACTTTTGGCATCGTGCGTTATCTCTTTTAAGATAGGTCCTTATTTTTTACAGAAAGAGAGACGGGAATGGCTAATCTGCCGTGGCGGATACGGGTGCGTATGTGGGCATTGATGAAACGTGCCGCTATGGTGCTGGGAATTGTGCTGATCGTGCTGCTGGCTGTGCGGGTCTATAAGACCGAAACTGGCCCGGCGCTGCATCCCTGGCATACCTGGACGGCGCACGAGATGTCTGTGCAGGAGGTTGAACGCGCCAGTTTCAGTGATTATCTGACGCGTGAAACGGCGATTTTCCACGATCTGCAAAAGGACGTGACGGACAAACTGGATAAAGCGGATCAGACACCGCTGAACCGCTATTATCGTCACAGCCCTATGTGGCCGGGGCAGTTTCCTGATGACGGCAATCGTTCGTTTGTGCTGATGCCGGAAGGTAAACCGCAGGGCGCCGTTGTGCTGTTGCACGGGCTGACGGATTCGCCCTATAGCGTACGCAGTATCGCCGTTGATTATCAACAGCGCGGGTTTGTGGCCATTGCGCCACGCTTGCCCGGACACGGTACGGCACCGGGTGCACTAACGAATGTCGACTGGGAAGCGTGGCTGGCCGTGGCGCGTATGGCGGTTCGCGAAGCCACGCGTCTTGCGGGCAGCGATGTGCCTCTGCATCTGGTGGGCTATTCCAACGGCGGGGCGCTGGCGATGAAATATGCCCTTGACGCCAATGACGATCCCCGTCTTCGCAAACCGCAACAGCTGATCCTGCTGTCTCCTATGATCCGCGTCCACGCGTTTGCGCGTTTTGCCGGTCTGGCGGGTTTACCCGCGCTGTTACCGTCGTTTGCCAAAGCGGCGTGGCTCAGCGTTCTTCCCGAATATAATCCGTTTAAATACAACTCCTTTCCGGTGAATGCTGCGCGCCAGTCCTGGCAGTTAACGCAGGCTTTGCAAAAGCAGCTTAACAATCAGGCGCGCCAGAACAAACTGGCCTCGTTCCCGCCGGTGCTGGCGTTTCAGTCGGTGATGGACTCCACTGTCAGCACGCGCGGGGTGGTCGATTCGCTGTTTAATCTGCTGCCGGAGAACGGGAGCGAGCTGGTCATATTCGATATCAACCAGGCGAGCACGCTGCGCCCGCTGTTCAGGCCGGGTTCGTATGTGGCGGTGAATGGGCTGCTGCCGACTGCGCCGCGCCGCTTCGCGATCACGGTGGTGAGCAATGCCTCGGCGCAGACGTTAAACACTGAAGCCCGCACCACGGCGCCCGGGGCGGTGAATGATACGGTTCAACCGCTCACGACGCCGTATCCGCGCGATCTCTACTCCTTATCGCATGTGGCGATTCCGTTCCCGCCAACGGACGATCTGTACGGCAGCGAGCCTGTGAATCCGCACCATTACGGTATCAACCTGGGAAATATTGCCCTGCGCGGCGAAACCTCGGTGCTGGTGGTAGGGATGGATTCACTGATGCGCGTGACCTCGAATCCGTTCTATAGCTACATGCTGGAGCGGATTAATCAGCGAATTATCCCCGCAAAGGGATAAACGGAAAATATCCCCTTGCGGGGATAAAAGAGGGCAAAGTGACAATTACTACATTTGTGCTGGTTATGTTTGCACTAAAAAATCTGAAAATGATTTGTTGAGGCAATATTATTAGTCGGCGGCTATAAATTATGATAAACAATCGCTTAAAGGCGAAATTATCATGGCGAGACTGACTTACCGTGCTGACTACACTCATTTATCGAAGCCAGTTAAATTCATCCTGTGAACCATTCGAGCTCATTTCACTGGTCGAAAAAGCAAAACAGCGTAATGCCGGGCTAAACATTACCGGCATTCTGCTGTTTAACGGCGCGGAGTTTCTGCAAATCCTTGAGGGAAAAGAAGAGAACGTCGTTACGCTTTTCCAGAAAATCCGGGCTGACAAACGGCATAACGGCGTCGTGGAACTGATGCGCGATTACGGTCCACGCCGTCGCTTCGAAAACGTTGGCATGCTGCTGTTCGACCTGCAGGTAGATACGCCAAAATCCGTGCTGCAATCGGTGCTGCGCTACAGCAAACTCGAAAGCTACCTCACTTCTGAAGATCGAGTATTTAAATTTATTCAGCGCTTTATCACGCATAAAAAGCAGCCTGGTGCGAACGATGCATTTCGCCCCGAAAGCTGGAAACTGGAATCAGAACTGGCACCTTTTGGACGAGGCGTCGAGGGGTTAATGACGAACCAGATATGCCAGTTTGCTTTCCAGCCGATTGTTGAGCCATCAGAGGGGAAAATCACCTCCCTGGAGGCGCTGATTCGCGGCAATGACGGGGGAAGTCCGGAGCGATTCTTTAACGCCATTCATCCTGACAAACTCTATGAAATCGATCTTCAGACCAAGGCCTATGTCTTTGCGCTGGCAGAAAAAATCGGCATTGGCAGTCATAAGATTGCCATCAATCTGCTGCCTGGCTCGCTAATCAATGTGCCTGATGCGGTGAGTTTCCTGCTGGAAAATATCGCGAAACACCACCTTCTGCCTGAGCAAGTGGTGGTGGAAGTGACGGAAAACGAGATGATTTCCGGCTTTAAACAGTTTAATAGCGCCATCAAACAACTGCGGGCGGCGGGGATCGGTCTGGCTATCGACGATTTCGGTTCGGGATATGCCGGGCTGTCGCTGCTCACCAAATTCCAGCCGGATAAGATCAAAATTGATCGGGAAATTGTCAGCGATATTCACCTCAGCGGCCCGAAGCAGGCGATCGTGAAATCGATTGTCAGCTGCTGTACCGATCTGGAAATTACGCTGGTGGCAGAAGGTATCGAGAAGATGGAAGAGTGGTGCTGGCTGGAATCGGCCGGGATCAGACGTTTCCAGGGCTTCCTGTTTTCCCGTCCGCAGCTCAACGGTGTCGGGGATATTCACTGGCCACTGATGATGCATTAACGCGTGATGAAAATTTTCTCTCCGCATATATAAACGCCTGGTTGTAAGCAGGGGACTGGCGCTTATTGGTTCAGGAAAAAAGTGACAAAGACAAAACCTTACACACCAGGTAAGGGGATATCCATCGTTATGGTCTATTATCGGTGCGTCTTCTTTTTACAGGTGTGTTATGCGCAATCTTCTTCTTATGACCACATGGTTTATTCCCGCGCTGGCCATGGCAGCCAGCGATATTCCGCCGATTGTGAAGCAGTTTGGCGAGCAGCAGGGCATTCATAATATCAAAGAAATTGATGCTCCCGGCGGAGTAAAAAGCTGGATCGGGCAGTATCAGGATATGGGCGTCACGCTGTTTATGACGCCTGACGGGAAGCATATTATCTCTGGTTATCTTTATGATGATAAAGGGAAAAATATCAGCGAAGCCTATTTCCAGAAAGAGATTTACATCCCGTTAGGCCGTCAGATGTGGGATACGCTCAACAAAACGCAGCCCTTGAAAGAGGGCGCACAGACTGCTCCCCGGAAGGTGTATGTTTTTGCCGATCCGTTCTGCCCGTACTGCAAAAAATTCTGGGCCGAAGCCCAGCCGTGGGTAAAAGCCGAGAAAGTGCAGTTAAATACGCTGCTGGTGGCGTTTTTGAATCCGAAAAGTGGCCCAAATGCGACAGCCATTCTGAATGCAGCCGATCCGGTTGTGGCGTGGAAAGAGTATGAACTCTCCGGCGGTAAAATTCTGCCGGAGCTGAAAGGCACCTCATCGCGAGAGACCTTCAATTTGCTCCAGCAGCACCAGAAATTGATGGATGAGTTGGGCGCAAACGCTACGCCCGCAATCTATTACATGAATGACCGAAACGAGTTGCAGCAGGTGGTCGGGATGCCCGATCAGAAGCAATTACTGGAAATGTTCGGTCCAAAACCCGACTAGCCGGGGTTCACGAACCCCAGCGAGTTTTGATGTAGCTGACCGCTTCCTGCGCCTGCGGCTGGCTGAGATAGTCCTCTCTGAACAGAATCGTACCGTCGATGTGCGGTACCGATTCGTTCAAATCGAGCTGTTTTTTCAGCTCCGGCACACCGCCATTAACGGTCCAGTCTGGCTCATTTTTAGATCGTTCACCCACTTTATACAGCGCGACACCAATATAAAGGCGCGTGTTGGTCGGCTTAACGACGTCTGCCCACCATTTTGCCAGCACATCATAACGCGCGGCTTTGCGTGAGAAGGGCCAGTAAACCTGAGGGGCAATATAATCCAGGAGACCTTGCTTCACCCAAAGACGGGTATCAGCAAAGGCTTCGTCATAGGCTGCCGCCCCGGACGTTTCAGATCCTAACGGATCGTGGGAGCGATTACGCCAGACGCCCGCAGGGCTGACGCCAAATTCGACGCCGGGATTCAGCTGCTTAATCGAACGCGAAACTTGTTCAATGAGCTGCTGAGTATTGTGTCGGCGCCAGTCGGCTTTGGACGCAAACCCGGCACCATATTTCTGGAACGTCTGATAATCATTAAGCGTCGAGCCTGGCGTTTCGGTGTAGAAATAGTCATCGAACTGCACACCATCGACCGGATAACGGGAAACGACTTCGGCCACAATACTGGTGATCCAGTCGCGGGCTTCAGGAATACCCGGGTCGAGCACGTAGCGATCGCTGGCGGTGCGGATCCAGTCACGATGCAGAACAAACACGCTGGCCGGATTGAGCGAAATTGTGCGATTCAGTTCCGCGACTGTGCTCGGTTTAGTATTGGTCGTGACCCGGTAAGGGTTAAACCAGGCGTGGACTTTCATACCGCGTTTGTGCGCCTCATCGAGCATAAACATCAGCGGGTCGTAGCCTGGATCTTGCCCGACGTGTCCGGTGAGCGTGTCAGACCAGGGTAAAATCTTTGACGGCCACAGCGCCGTGCCATCCGGTTTGACCTGGAAAAATACCGTGTTAATACCGAGGCTTTTCAGTTTATCGAGCTTATCGGTCAGCGCTTTTTGCTGCACGCTGTTGCGGGTAGCCGGGTTGCTGATATTGACGGAGGAGACCGGTGGCCAGTCGAGACGAGACACGGTCGCCAGCCAAATGCCGCGCATCGGGCCATGATCACGTGATTTATCAGGCAGTGGATGTTTGGTCACCGGCGGAAGCGGGGTGACTAAGGAAACCGGCGGTTTGGATGAGCAGCTGGCGAGCAGCAGCGCGAGAAGAATAAGTGCGCCAGAACGTTTAACGTGAAAGGGCATCTGATGTTAACTCTTTTTCAGTCGGCTGTTAGCCCAAGGGTCATCATGAAGCGGGTCAGATTCTTGAGGTGCCGCATCGTCCAGCGAGTCCAGATACAGGGCTTCAACTTCAGCACGTGCCCAGGGAGTACGACGCAAAAACTTCAGACTCGATTTAACGCTAGGGTCGCTTTTGAAACAGTTAATGTTGATCAGTTTGCCCAACTGAACCCAACCGTAACGGGCAACCAGTGCGTTGACTTGCATTTCAAGCGTTACGCCATGCAAAGGATCTTTGGAAATATGAGCTGCCATAGTGAAGTCCGGTTTCTGCTGTGAGTCGTCATGGAGTGCAAGGGAAGGGTACAAGAAAGTCGGGTTATCGGCAAACAATCCAGGGCTTTTCGCATTGGCGAAGCCGACGATTATGTTCTTTATCGCGTCTTGCTTTAAGACGCAATGACCTGTTTTTGTATCACACTGTATCAACGTCTCTGATACATACACAGGCTTGCAATAAAGGCCCATTCGCACATATCCGTTATACAAACCGATGTTGTTATATCCCCGTGAATCGCACTCAATCGGAGATAAGAACATGTTCAGCAAACTTGCATACTCAACTCTGGCGTTAACCGTTTCTCTTGGTACCGTCATATCCTGTCAGGCCGAAGCAACCGGTACTGATTTCGCGACGGCTTTTGATCATCCTCAGCAGATTGACGCCGGCGATCTTAACGTCGGTTATATCGACATCGGGCCGAAAAATGGTCAACCGATCATTTTATTACACGGCTGGCCCTACGATATTCATAGTTATGCGCAAGTCGCTCCCGCGCTTGCAGCCAAAGGATATCGGGTGATTGTGCCGTCTCTACGTGGCTACGGAACTACTCGTTTCCTCTCAGATAAAACGCCGCGTAACGGCCAGCCTTCGGCCATGGCGAAAGACGTTGTGAACCTGATGGATGCCCTGAACATCAAGCAGGCCGTTTTTGCAGGATACGACTGGGGTGCCCGTACGGCGGACATCGTCGCGGCGCTGTGGCCAGAACGCGTTAAATCGCTGGTCTCCGTCAGTGGATACCTGATCAGCAGCCAGCAGATTGGCAAACAACCCTTACCGCCGAAAGCAGAAGTTCAGTGGTGGTATCAGTTCTATTTCGCCACCGAACGTGGCGCTGAAGGCTATGCCAAAAACACCCATGACTTCGCCCGTTTGATCTGGTCCCAGGCATCACCTGACTGGAAATTTAGCGATGCAACGTTTGACGCCAGTGCAAAATCCCTTGATAACCCGGACCATGTCGCGGTGACGCTCAGTAACTATCGCTGGCGTTTAGGGCTGGAAAAAGGGGAGCGCAAATATGACAGCTATGAGCAAAAACTGGCAACGCTTCCGAATATTACCGTCCCGACGATCACCATCGAAGGCGGAAACAACGGGGCGCCGCATCCTGCTCCACAGGCCTACGCCGGGAAATTCACCGGTAAATATGAACACCGTACCTTTGGCAAAACCGTAGGTCACAATCCACCGCAGGAAGATCCGCAGGATTTCGTTAACGCAGTTGTTGACGCAGATAAACTCTGAAACGTGCTATTTTCAATACGTTACCCTTCAGTCTGGAGATTACTGTGGAGCATATTGATCATATCCTTGTCGTCGATGACGACAGGGATATTCGTGAGCTGATTGTCGATTACCTCGTTAAGTCCGGATATCGCGCCTCTGGCGCGGCAAATGGCAAAGAGATGCGAGTTGTGCTTGATAAACAACATATCGATCTTGTGGTGCTGGATGTCATGATGCCCGGCGATGACGGATTAACGTTGTGTCGTCAGCTCCGAAGCGGTAAACATAAAGACTTGCCCATTCTGATGCTCACGGCGCGTAACGAGGAAACAGACCGGATCCTGGGGCTAGAGATGGGCGCAGACGATTACGTCGTGAAGCCTTTTGTTGCACGCGAGTTACTCGCGCGGATAAAAGCCATTTTACGTCGTTTCCGCACAATGCCCCCCAATTTACAGGTGACAGAGGCCGGGCGACTGGTCACGTTCGGTGAATGGCAGCTGGACACCGTGGCCCGTCATTTAATCGACAGTGAAGGGATGGTGGTGGCGCTCAGCGGGGCGGAATATCGTTTGCTGCGCGTGTTCCTCGATCACCCTCAGCGCGTCCTCACCCGGGATCAACTGCTCAATCTGACCCAAGGGCGCGATGCCGAGCTGTTTGAACGATCGATTGATCTGCTGGTGAGCCGGGTTCGTCAGCGTCTGAATGAAGATGCCCGCACGCCGGCCTATATAAAGACCGTGCGCAGTGAAGGCTATGTTTTTACAATGCCGGTGACCATAAAAGAGGCCAATGAATGACGCTTTGGCCACGCTCGTTGTTGTCCCGGCTGTTGGTCATTGTGCTGGCTGGACTCTTACTGGCCAATACCCTCAGCCTGACGCTGGTGATGGTTGAACGCATGCACAGCGCCCGCGCCGTAATGCTGGGTAATCTGGAAAACGATGTTGCCACCAGCGTGGCCATTCTTGACAGGCTTCCCGCTCAGGAGCGGGAAGCCTGGCTGCCGCGGCTTGAGCGCGGTAACTATCGCTATATTCTCGGGCCAGGAGAACCAGGCGCACCGCCTGAGGATAAGCGTTCACGCGATGCCATTCGAACGCTAAAAAAGACCCTTGCGGCTGATCATCCGCTCACGTTTACCGCCGTTCCCGGTCCCATTTCCCATATTCAGGCGCATCTCACCTTACGCGATGGCGCACCGTTAACCATCGATCTGACACCACGCATGCCACCAGTCGCCAGCTGGTTACCTGTCGTGCTGGTATTGCAGCTGTTGCTGCTTGCGGCCTGCGCCTTGATCGCCGTTCGTCAGGTGATTCGACCTTTTTTACAGTTTACCCGTGCGGTTGAAGCGCTTGACCCGGCGGCAAACACACCAATGAAGGAGAAGGGGCCGGTAGAAGTGCAAAGAGCCGCGCATGCCTTTAACGCGATGCAGGCGCGTATTCAGTCCTATCTCCGCGAACGCGCGCAGATCCTGGCATCTATTTCTCACGATCTGCAGACGCCCATCACGCGCATGAAATTGCGCGTCGAGATGACCGATCAACCCGAGTTACGCGACAAGTTATTGAACGACCTCGATAACATGACCCGTCTGGTGCGGGAGGGGATTGCCTATGCCCGGTCATCAGAATCCCTGAAGGAAACCTCACTAAAGCTGGAGCTGAATGCCTGGATAAACAGCATTGCCTGTGATTATCAGGACATTGGTAAAAACGTGCAGTTTCAGGCAAACGACACTCGCCTGCCGATAGTGACTCGGCCGCAGGCACTTCGCCGGGTGATGACCAACCTCCTGGATAACGCGCTTAAGTTTGGTAGCTATGCCGTTATTGAGATTGATGATTCTTCTGCAGGAGACATTGCTATCCATATTCTGGATGGCGGGCCGGGGATACCCGATGCTGAACTCGACGCGGTATTACAGCCTTTTTATCGTGTAGAAACATCGCGTAACCGTGATACCGGCGGAACCGGCCTGGGGCTGGCGATTGCCGCACAACTGACCGCACAGCTTGACGGGAAACTGCGGCTGGCAAACCGGCCTGAAGGCGGGCTGAAGGTCACGGTAACACTACCGCGTCGCTAATTGTACGGTTTTGTATCCGGTTGCGTTAGCGATACGAGAGCAGACAAATCGCCTCTTTTTTGCACACATCCCAAACACATCCTTACGATGAAATACCCTCACTGCAGCGTCGCAGGCCATCTGTAATGTGAGGTTTTTATGTTTTTGATAATCGCTTTTCTGGGCGGGATGATAAGCCTGCTCAGTCCATGTACGCTCCCGGTGATTCCTCTTCTGTTTGCCGGTTTTCAGGGGCAGCGAAGACATATCCTGGCTCTGTTGGCAGGGATGATCGTGATGTTTACCGTGGTGGCGATGGTTGTCACTGTTGCCAGCGAATGGATCACGGATGCCACGATAATAGGGCGCTGGCTGGCACTCATTATTCTGGGTACGGCCGCGCTGGCCTTAATTTTCCCATCATTCGCCCAGCGTGTAGCCGGGCCTGCGGTCAACGCGGGCAATATCCTCAACACCCGCAGCGGACAAACGCGTGGAATGTTTTCCGCTTTCCTCGCCGGACTTGCCGTCGGTCTGCTCTGGTCTCCCTGTGCCGGACCGATCCTCGGGGCTATTTTCAGTATCAATATTGCGGGTCATTCGGCCATCACCACCGGCGCGCTGTTGGCGGCGTATGGCAGCGGATGTGCGCTTATGCTGAGCCTGCTGATGGCCGGTGGTCGAAAATTGATGGCACCGCTGCGGGCCAAATCAGCGCTGATGGAGAGATTGCGCAAGGGGGCGGGTGTGGTGATGTTAGCGGCTGTTGCGTTCAACGCCACGGGGATGAACTCGGTGCTGAAAGGTGCAAATGGAGTGGCAGACCGTCTTGAAACGACGCTGCTGACCCTGGCTAAGCCCGCCACTGCCCCAGTAAAACTGCGGCCGGTGGTAATGACCGAACCCATGAGTCAGTTGCCTTCGTTAAGTGGAGGAACCGGGTGGATTAATGGTGACCCTGTCACGTCTGAATCATTGCGGGGTAAAGTAATACTGATTGATTTCTGGACCTGGGACTGTATCAACTGCCAGCATACGCTCCCGCATGTCCGCGACTGGGCCACGCGATATCAGTCCCAGGGTCTGGTGGTAATCGGCGTGCATACGCCTGAATATCCGTGGGAAAAACCGCTCTCGTCAGTGAAAAAGGCGGTGAAGAAATGGGAACTGCCGTATCGGGTCGTGACGGATGATAACTACCAGATCTGGAACGCCTTCGGAAACCAGTACTGGCCGGCACATTACTATTTCGATGCCAAAGGGCAGTTACGGTATACCTCTTTTGGCGAAGGTAACTATGAACAGCAGGAAAAAGTTATCCAGCAACTGCTTAAAGAGGCCCGGTCATAACGTTGTTCAGGGCTGACGTTGAGCAATGACACATCATACAGGGGAATTCTGGCGAGCAATTCAGCGGCGGGGCCGAATACGTTCGGCTCCGCGTCACAGGTGAAGGGAAGGGTTCCAGTCGGCCATCTTTGCATCTCCGTTGTGCATGCTTAACACCCGCAGACACCTGCACTGCGGCAGGTATCTGTCCTACGGCATTTACAGAATGCCTTTCAGGGCAACATGATAAAGCAGCATGATGGTTTTCCCGTCGACAATCCTGCCCGTTTCAATGCCGCGCAGTGCCTCTTCCAGCGTCATTTCCAGTACGTCGATATCTTCACCCTCCGCTTTGAGTCCACCGCCTTCACTGGTTTTGTCTTTCAACTGGTATTCGGCGAGATAAAAATAGAGTTTTTCAGTGACGGAGCCTGGGCTCATGTAAGCTTCAAAAATTTTCTCAACGCGGGAAACGCTATAGCCGGTCTCTTCCTCCGCTTCTGCTTTAATCCGGCTTTCCGGATCCATGTTATCAAGCAAGCCCGCAGCAGCTTCAATAAGGTCATCTTCGTGCCCGTTAATAAAGACAGGGAAGCGGAACTGGCGGGTCAGGATCACTGTCTTTTTATCCCGGTTATAAAGCAGGATGGTGGCTCCGTTTCCCCGGTCGTAAACTTCGCGATTTTGCCGCTGCCATTCACCATCGCGCCGATGCAGATCAAAGGTATATTTTTTCAGGATGTACCAGTTATCTGACAGTGTCTCACTTTCAATGATGCGTACATCTGCACGTTTTGATTGCACGTTTGTTCCTCCTTACGTAGAGTAATTATCATAAACAGCATTGTCGTGCAGTTTCAAGACTAATCGTGCAATATCAGGAGTTCCTTATGCTCACAACACAGCGAAAACAATTGATCCTTGAAAAGCTCGAGGCTGAAGGTCAGGTCCAGTCGAAAGCGCTCAGCACGCTCTTCACGGTGTCTGAAGACACCATTCGGCGTGATTTACGCGAACTGGCGGCAGAAGGGCGTTTACAGCGAGTTCACGGCGGAGCGCTGCCGTCATCCTCGGCCATTGCTCCGTTTGCTGAGCGTAAATCGGTAAAGATGGATGCCAAGAAAAATGTCGCCCGTAAAGGTGCGCAGCTGATTTCTGACGGCCAGGTGGTGATCATTGACGGCGGCACGACCACTTCAGAGTTGATTAGGTTTTTACCTCCTGATTTGAAGATAACCGTGGTCACGCACAGCCCAGGCATTGCGCTGGGACTTGTCGAACATCCCTCCATTGAGGTTATCCTGATCGGTGGTCGTCTGTATAAACACTCTATTGTTACGGTCGGCGCGGCTGCTATCGAAGGCATCGAAAAAATCCATGCGGACCTGTTCTTTATGGGAGTGACCGGCATCCATCCTGATGCGGGCCTGACGACCGGTGATTTTGAAGAGGCGAGCATCAAACGTGCATTTTCCGGCAGAGCCGCCGAAACGGTTGTGCTGGCTTCCCCCGAAAAAATCAATACCGCGTCATCTTTTGTGATTGGCGATCTTTCGCTGGTGAACACTATTGTCGTTGAAGACGATACCGATAGAGCCTGGATTAACGCGGTAAAAGAAAAGGGGATTTCCGTGGTGATGACCTCTGAACGGGAAGAGGCATAACCCACGCGAAAAGCTTTTATGATCCGGCCTGTCGGTACGCCGACAGGCCAGCAGGCAACATCAAACCTGTGGGATATCCTCAAGCGCAGTGTAAATCTTAACCCCCAGCGTTTGCGCCACCTCAATGTCCATTTCGGCACCTTTGGACGCGCCGGCAATCCGGTAGATAGCATCACATTTTGCAATGAGTCGGTGCGCGACGGGATAGAGCATCGCTTCACTGATTTCATCATCCATCGATTTCGAGCCTGCCATTTTTGCCAACGGTAAGGCCAGCCATTCGCCGATAACCGGAACGTGGCCACGTTGATAGACGGCTAACGCCGCGTTTTCAAGGCGGGCAAGGTTTTCATCAATGCGCGCCTGCACGCCATCGGTGCCGCTACGATAGGGGCCGGCGATTAAAATCAACTGTTGTGTCATATCAACCTCAGTAAGTAAGAGTGCATGAGTTTGCACGTTTGTGCGTATTTTGTTTCGAGGCTTATGTTAATCGTCAATTGCGTGCAGTTTCAAGCCATATCGTGCATCAAGGGGAGTAAAGGCAGCTGTAGAAGAGTAGAGCTGGTCTGGTAATGCGTTTGTTTTATTAGATCCCGCATTTAACTATTCTGGGTTTACGGGTGCTACATAACTAAATCTATAATCAAAAAATTTTGCAATATCCTGTATTAAAATAACTTTATTCATGAAACAATCAAAATCACACAGTTATGAACTCAGTTTGAGTTCATAACTGTGTGAAAATCGGGCCATAATTTATACAAAATTGCGATTGTTTGTTCATGAGCCTGCCTTTCAGATTTCGTGATTAATATCACATTTTTATTTAGGCCCGCTTATCGCTCACAGCGGACCTTCAGATCCGTTAGTTAGTCCGCTTTGTGCCAGAAGCGGACGTTGATAACCAAACTTAAGTATCACCCAAGGCTTATATGAGAATGGTCTTGATGCAGCGTTCAGTAAAACTCGAACGCTTCATCGAAATGTCTTAGAGTGGGAGAATATTCTACTTATGCCCATATCGATTGGTTGGGGGATTGTCTTATCATCCAAAGAACCGGAAAACCACTTGGTTTATGGCATGACAGACACGACTGATTTATCAGGTGAGCCCATTAGACATGACAAACTTTTGACACTTCCCGTGGATTATTCGATTCAGGAACGGTAGTATAGTTATATTAGGTGATACAAACAGTGAATTTCAATACTGTAGTTGAAATGAGTAAAACGCTTAGCATTAAGTTGAGAAAAAATGAAACTACTTAATAAAAAGTATTACAACCTCGAACCAAACTTTGACTACCTTAAGGACTCATTTATTTTAGGGCTAGCTTGGAAAAAAACGGATCGTTTTGTAAGAACTCATAATTGGTATGCAGATCTTTTAGCGCTAGACAAGTGTGCGTTTGATATTAGTGATGAGGTCACTAGTTGGTCAAGTGAGGCCGTAAATAGGAATCTGTCTAAAAGTGATATTGAATTAATACCAGCTCCAAAAGGAGCAAGCTGGTTCTTTAATAAAGGTAAGTGGACTACTAATAAAGATGATAGAAAACTAAGACCTTTAGCTAATATATCTATTAAGGATCAGTCTTTTGCAACAGCAGTAACCATGTGTCTTGCTGATGCGATAGAAACGAGACAGAAAGACTGCTCATTGCGTAATCTTGGCTATGCTGAGCATGTAAATAAAAAGGTTGTTAGTTACGGAAATAGGCTTGTCTGTGATTGGGACAATGAAAGGGCGAGATTTCGTTGGGGCGGTAGCGAGTATTATAGGAAATTCTCCTCCGATTATCGAAACTTTCTACAAAGACCTGTCTATATAGGTAGGGAAACTGTAAATAAAATTAGTGAAATTGATGATGTTTATATTGTCAGTTTGGATCTGAAAAATTTTTTCGGTTCTATAAAAATAAGCAAGCTCTTAGAAAAACTTAAGAAAATATCTTCTGACCATTATGGTCATAATATTATAAATGAGAATGAGTTTTGGGATTTAGCGAGTCAGATTTTAAATTGGGAGTGGCCTGAAGACTCTTTATCTTTACTTAAAAATTTGGATATTGGAGAAGAAAATGTTGGACTCCCACAAGGTTTAGCATCTGCCGGAGCTTTGGCTAACGCATATCTCATTGAGTTTGACGAATCTTTAACTTCTAACCTCCGTACTAAGATAGACGATAGCCAAATTGTACTGCATGATTATTGTCGATACGTCGATGATATTAGATTGGTGATTTCTGGAGAAGCATTAACAAATGAGGAAATTAAGAAATCCATTCATGAGTTAGTTCAGAGGATCCTCGATGAAACGTTAGATCAAGATGAGTCAGGTAACGAACCATATTTAAAAATCAATGATAAAAAAACTTATATATTGGGACTCTCAGATATTGATAACGGAAGTAGCCTTACAAATCGAATCAATGAAATCCAGAATGAAGTAGGAACTTCGAGTATTCCGGAGCGTAATGGATTAGATAATAACATACCGGCGCTCCAACAATTATTATTGACTGAACAAGATAATTTTTTAGATGATGCAGATGGTTTATTTTCTGGATTTAACAATGATAAATCGATTAAATTAGAATCTTTACGTAGATTTTCTGCCCATAGGCTGGAAACCAGTTTGGCTAATAAAAGCAAACTAATCTCACCTGCAGAAAGAAAGCAGTTTGATAATGAATCTGCGTTGATTGCAAAAAAATTATTAAAAACCTGGTTAAAAGATCCATCAATTATGGTTATTTTCCGCAAAGCGATAACCATAAACCCTAATCTAGATGCTTATAAAACAATTCTTGAAATTATATTCTTAAGAATACAACGTAATCGTGATAAATGCGATAGATATATCATGTTGTATCTTCTCTCTGATATATTTCGTAGCGTTGTTGATATCTATCGAAAACTATCCCCTGAGTGTACCTCTGATTATAAGAAATTGATGAGTGAAGTTACATCATTTGCCCATAAACTACTTTCTTGTAGATCCGTTATTCCAAACTACGCATATCAGCAAGCACTATTTTATCTTGCAGTGATCAATAAGCCATTTATAGCTAGTAAAAAATCTTCTTCTGATCTTTCAAAGCTTCAACATGTCTTAATTAAACGACATTTAGAACCGTTGAGTAGTAGTGATGGATACCTATTTGAATTATCTGCTCAGATTAGTAAAGACTACCAAGCAAATGTTGCTTTTTTACTTTCTCATACAAATACTACTGAAGTAGTAGACTCAATCGTCGAGAAATTTGCTTACCGTGGTGGTGAGTTTTGGAATAGCATTTGGAAAGAGTTTGTTAGGACGCAAGATAAAGTTAGGATCAACAAATTTAGATGGGCCATACCAAAAAATGAGTCGAAACCAAATGGTTCGGACCACTATCTTTCTTCAGTGATAAGTTTTAAGGAAAATCCATTTAAATACGAACATGCGCTTCTCAAACTAGGTATAGCATTAGTTAATCTTTTAGAAGATACAGAGAAAAACGTATGGCAATCTAATGGAAAGCAGTATTCCCCACATGAAATAAAAGTGAAATTAGAAGGCCATTTAACATCATGGACTGAATTATGGCGCCAAAATTCTATTATTTCATGTTCGATAGATAAAATAGCTCAAGATCCTCGCTATGAAAGCCCTAAATGGTTGGTGAATTGTCAGCAAGCCAACAATGATGAAAAAAAAATATATTGGGTTTGCAGTGTACTAAGAAGTGCTGCTTTAGGTAATGTAGATTACACACAGCGAAATGATTTAAAGCCTGATAGAGTAGAGTATGATGGGATCCATTCTCAGTTTTACAAGCGACGTATGGGAATGTTACATACACCAGAGTCAATTGTTGGTTCATATGCAACTATAACTGATTGGTTTGCAAGCTTTCTTCAGCATGGATTGCAATGGCCCGGCTTTTCATCTTCATATATAAATCAAGAAGATATATTGTCAATTACCAGCCTTGGTGAGTTTAAAAAATGCTTGTTGGAAAGGTTAGGCTACCTGAACACGCAAATATGCACTTCATCGAGTGTTCCGACCTTACCTACTGTTGTCAGCAGACCTGAATTGGCATCTAACTATTTTAGAATTGTTACGGTTCAGCAATTATTTCCGAAGGATAAGCATTTTCACCCTTCTGACGTAACACTTGATAATCCAGAGGTGCGTTGGAAACACAGAGAGCACCTTGCAGAAATTTGTAAACTGACAGAGCAGACTTTAGATGCAAAACTTAAAACTGAGTCTAGAAATCATACAAGTACCGCTGATCTGATTGTCTTTTCTGAGTTGGCTGTTCACCCGGAAGATGAAGATATAGTAAGAGCACTGGCATTTAGAACCAGATCCATCATTTTTTGCGGTTTTGTCTTCTGTGAACAAGATGGTCAAATAGTTAACAAAGCTCGCTGGATTATTCCAGATTCGTCCGAATCGGGGACTCAATGGCGTGTTCGTGATCAAGGGAAATTTCATATGACCAGTGGTGAAATGACTCTGGGTGTTCATGGATATAGACCATCTCAACATATTATTTCTATTGAGGGTCACACCGAAGGACCATTTAAATTAACTGGTGCGATTTGTTACGATGCGACAGATATAAAGCTTGCTGCGGATCTGAGAGATTTGACTGATATGTTTGTCATTGCAGCGTACAATAAAGATGTAGACACGTTTGACAATATGGCTTCAGCTCTACAATGGCATATGTATCAGCATGTTGTTATTACGAATACTGGAGAATATGGTGGCTCAACAATGCAAGCCCCATACAAAGAGAAACATCACAAACTGATTTCTCATGCTCATGGAACTGGTCAAATAGCAATTAGTACTGCTGATATAGATTTAGCAGCATTTAGACGAAAGATTAAAGAATATAAAAAAACCAAAACCCAGCCTGCTGGATTTAATCGAAAACATTAAGGATTTATATGGAAACATTAGTTAAGTTAGCTACCATTGCTTCTCCATTAGTCAGTGCTGGGGTAGCTATTTGGGCAATTTTAGTTGCCAAATCAACTATCAGTGAAAACAAAGAAATCGCTAAGAAAACCATTGCAGATACGGCCTACCAGGCATATTTGCAACTAGCGATGGAGAACCCTCATTTTTCGAAAGGTTATAGCGCAGATTGTCGACAGGAGCGAGACCCTATGTATGATCAATATGTTTGGTACGTGGCCAGAATGATATTCTGTTTTGAGAAAATTATTGAGGTTGAAGGAAACCTAAAAGATAGCTCTTGGACAAATACGCTGGAAAAACATTTGAAGTTTCATTCTGAACATTTTAAGAAAACAAAAGTTGTTGAAGAGACACTCTATATTTCCCAAATTTTGGATCTTATAAGATGTGCGACTAACTAAAAACCTATTCTAAAAGAGGGTATTCCACACAAGAAGCCCACTGGAAATTGTAACATCCCAAGATAGTTTTTGGGGTGTTCTCTCCGTGGGCGGTAAGTGTCAAGATCGTTGTCAACCGGTGGGGCTGTAAACCATTTTGTGGGGCGGGTTTATATTGCGAGATAAATTTGGCATCGCGACTTTAACTTCCGTTCTTCGCTCAAAGGGGCCATATCAAATGGATGCATGACAGGATTGGTTAGTAGCAGGAAGAGGACGTTTGGGCATCTGGCCCAAATGAACTGCGCGTCTTTGTCCGGAGCATTTGCTGATGTTGGTGACGCCTTTGAAATGCAGCGTGAACCACAGCATGGCCTGCCATTGAATACCTGCTGATTTCTAAACAACTTTATGAGGTTCGATCTGGCGGAAGAGGGCAGAAGGACGTTAAGAAAAGTGACGACTCCACTTCCCAATAAAACGGCAACCAATAATGCTGCATATGTAATCGAAGGAATCTCCCTCGTTGCTTCGTGATAGTGCCAGCATCCACGCTAGCAATGTGTTGGCCATCATCATGGCTGTCTTGCCAGGAAAAGCGATAAGTAATTCTCGTTTCTGGTGACATGAAATGTGTAAAAATCACTTTTGCCGAATGAGAGTTACCGCGAGTCTGCGCTGTGGTCCGTGACGCTCTGATTCATCCGCTCTGTAAGACAGTGACTATCCCTCCGATTCATCATAAACAAGGAAAGACCATGTTCGGATTCTTTAAAAAGAAAAAACCTGACGCTGCGCCCGGGCAGGGTTCCCGACTGACGGCGCAACAGTTTATCGCGCTGACGCTGAGTGATGAAAAGCTGTCAATGCCTGTGTATCTGCCGGGGATCCGCAGTGAGGCCGAATGCGACGAACTGGGTTTATGGCCACTCATCTACATCTGGAATGTGGATCGTGCCGCTGGCACGTTCAGCCTTTCTGTTAACGGTAAAGCCATCGCCCACCTCCTTGAGCCTTTCGTGCCCCGTGAAGACCCAGCGTATGTCGAAATTCGTGATAAAGCGATGAAGGTTATCGCTGAGGCTTCAACGCAGTCCGTGCTGGCAACCATAGAGAAAACGGGCCTCATGCCCGATGTTTTGTTCGCGTACCACGCTGAGGATGTACAGCAGGAGCAGGGCTAACCGTCAGGGAGTGCGTGAGATTACGCCAGGGATTTTATTAGTCAGTCCTGTCATCCTAATGCTAAATATTCGTCAAGAAATGTTTCAGGTTGCCGAAATATACGATAAGCGTTATTCAAGAACATAACTAAAAGGATGGATCCATATGAATAAACTGCTGCTTCTTGTTCCGCTCGTGTTTGCTGCTCCGGTACTGGCTTCTGAAGTGACGGTGGGTCAGGTTTGCAAGGCTGTTTCTGCGGCAATGTTCGGTCGTGACCTCAAAATCATGCGGCTGGATAAAGTCGAGTCAGGTATTGCTTACGTACATTATATCCGACAGAACGATGGAACCCGCTGGGCCATCAAGTGCAAACTTATCGGCAATCAAGTGATGTGGGCATCTGACAATCCTGACAGCACCGGTCGCTGGCGGGATGATCCTGCAGACAGCACGGTCAGATATACTGTTGAGGGTAAAAAAATCATTATTACTGAGGCCTACAGCGACGGTTCCAGCAGCTCCAATTCTTATCCGTTGAAGCAACTACAGTGACTACACACAAGCTTCTAATTATAGCCTGTGAGCGACTGGTCCCTTCAGGGCGCATTTGACTATGCGGATGAGACCTTTGACGTGTGCCAGGAGCGGACTTTACTAACGCCGCTGATGTATTAATCCATGAAGAGCAGGTCATATTTTTAATATAAATTGACTGGTGCGCTAATTATTACAGGAACATCACCGATACATATTACCGCTTCCATTGCTTTTTTAAGCGCGTGTACATTTGTACGACTGGTGGCTGTGCCGGTGACCTTTTCCGAAACTGTCGTGGATGCTGCTGGGACAAAAGGTTCTTTGAAAGGAACGTTACTCACTCCAACTTCAAAACCAACCGCCGTTGTTCTTATCGTACCAGGCTACGGGCCGACCGATAAGGATGGATAATTAAGACCTACTGAGGATAAGAAATGCCAATGGAATCACCTGAAATTCAGCTCAAGGCTCTGAATAATGCTTTGCGTCGTTTACGTGGGGCCTGTTCCGCACTTGACGGTGAGGAGCTTGATGAAAAATTACTTGAGGTCATGCGACGACTGCTGCTTGCTGAGGTGCTCGCCGATACCTGGATCGTGGCGATAGGCGGCTCGCAAGGGGCGGGTAAAACAACGCTGATGGCGAGCCTGTATAACCTGCATCATGACAATAGCGGCTGGTTACGCAGTAATGAAGGACGCGGCGAGAAAATGCCGGTACTGATCCTCGAGAGTCGTGAGACTAAAGTAGCGCAGGGTTACGTCCGCCGCCTGGTCGAAACTGGAAATGGTTTGACGCTGGATGATATCGGCGTCGACGTCAACGAGTTTCAGCGCGCGGTCTGCGATCCTGATGCCGGGGATTTACTGCCGATACTGAAGGTACCGCAGCGATATTTTACCCGCAATAACCAGGCCTGGTTACTGCTTCCTGGTTATGAAAAACAAGAGCGTGAAAATCGTGAGTGGCAGGAACTGATGCGTCAGGCGATGATAGCGGCAGGCGGTTGTATTATCGTGACCGATGAGACGCGACTGGCAAACCAGCAGCAGCTCGAAATCGTCAAAGATATGCTGGAAAAAGAGCTTAAGAATTGTAAACCTTATATTGTTATCTCCAAGACAGAAGCGTTGCGCCACAATCCGCAACGTCAAGCTGAATTAAGAAAAAGCGCGGCCGAAACCTTCAATGTCGCTGCCGAATATGCCGATAACAACATTATTTTAACCGGCACCGACGATCCGGAATACGTAAAAGAATGGATGCCGCACCTTCGTCGGGCCATTGACGACCTTAACTTTTCCGGACAAACCAACCGTTATCTCCAGTTAACCCACCTTACTGGGATTGTTAGTAAGGATCTGCCGCGCGTCATGAATATGATCCGTACCCAGTCACGTCTGTATTACCACAGTGATAAAGGCGGCCAGGACGATGGCAGCCAGGTGCTGGCCGAAGCTCTGGAAGTGTTTGACACTGCCGTGCAGGAACTGCGGGAGGAGCATACCAAAAAGGTAAAAATGTGCATCGCTAAAACTTTTGAGGCGGCGAAGGCTAATATGGACCGTAGGCTGGTCAAGGAGCATGAGGGATTTGCCAACTGGATATCGAATGCATTTGATACCACCAGTGAGACAAAAGGCAAATTGCAGCAACTTGTTCAGGATTCATGGCAGGACGCATCAGCTGATTTCTTCGACGACTATGTGAACAGTCTGCAACAATTGACGGCGGCGAAACTCAAGCCCATTCCAAACGGCAACGATCGCCCAAACTTGCCTGCATCACCGAAGCTGGAGAAGCTGGTAGCACTTGGCTATATGAATAGCGCCGGGCAGCCCGTGCAACACGAACAGCTGGATGCGGAAAAAATAAGTAATATCAAAATGTTGCTAAATCATGGTGCCACGTCGAATGCGGAAAACATCCCAGTGGTGAATAAACAGCTGAGGAAGAGCGTGGAATTGATCCCGGTGCTCTCGCTAGAGTACACCCGCCTTGTGTACGCCATGCCTGAGATTTGCAAAGAGCTGCGGCCCTACGTCACGCTTGAGCAGGACGATGGTGAGACATCCGCGGGTAACGTCGCGGCAGAAGGGGTTCAAACTCTCAACGCAGGGGTTGATCTTGGCAAGACTGCAATAAAATCACTGGCCGCGGTGCTGGCGATTGACGTTGTCAGCGATGGCGATTCCGATATTCTCGGCGCGCTCTTTGGCCAGGATAAGCCTTCTGCTGACCCGACGGGTTCACCTCTTCCCCCCGCACCGGTGATGATGCATCCTGCTGCCGTTGCGGTAACAGCCGTTGTGGCGGCGGCCTACGTGACCGCGGCTGCAGTAACGCGAATGCGTACTTTTGAGAAAAAAGCGAGCAGCCAGGCACACGTCATGCTTGCCAGTGTTCATGACCACCATATTGAGCATTTACGCAATCAATTCGATGACACGATGAGCGCGGCGCGTAAGCGGATTAGCGAAACGTTACGTGCGCGTTATCACATGGACGAAATGCTGATGCGCAAGGATCGGCTCGCGAAAGCCATCGCCGATGTGAATGCCCTTATCGACGACCTGCGCAATGAGCTGGGTTCATCGGCTACGGGCCTGCAAGTATTAATCACCAGCCGTGGTGAGTGAGATGACGTCCGGGAAAGTTATTGATTATTGGCAGCGGTTAGAGTCACGGCAGTCGGAGTGGGCTTTTCGCGCCTACGATCGGCTGATTAAGACATTAAGTCATGACGTTCAGGAAAGGATACAACTTAAGGAAAGCGATGCCGAACCGTACGTGGTCATATTTGGTAAGACGCAGGTCGGCAAAACCACCTTACTGCTCGACCTGATGGGTATCGATCTGCAGCAGATGGCAACGCTATCGCACGTGCTACGCGGCGGGCGGGAAGCTGGAAAATCATCCACCGCCACCGCCATGGAATATCGTCGTTCAACGGACCAGCGCTGGGGATTGTTTGTGCAATCGAAAACGCACTGGTTTGCCTCTGACGACGATATGACAGAGACCTTAGCGCAGCTCAGAAAGCAGATGGAACGGGGTGAACTGGTTGTTGATTCTCCCTGTATTGTGCATATTCCGAGGCGTTTTTTCAGGATAAAAACTTCGGGAGCGCCCGGCGTGCGTATTCTGGATCTGCCTGGTGATAATCCCGCCAATATGGAAGAGCAAAAGCATGTAAATCACATGGCGAAGACCTATCTTCCCTTCGCTGATTTGGTCCTGCTGATTGGTCGTGGCGACGATTTGAGCTTCCTGCAGCCACAGGTTATCACCCTGCCGGGTATTGAGGACTGGCAGGCGATGCCGCATCGGTTTCGTATCGTGACGACCTATTCTTACTCAGCGCAGTCGGTGAAGACGCTGATTCGCAACGATCCGGCTATCGATATCGCGCAGTTACGTCAGCGCCTTATTGAACAGATTGAACGCTTTAGCAACCTAAGCGACGCGGCGAAAGATCGGAACCTCTACTTTCCGCTCGAGTTTGGCAGCAGTTGGCTGAGTATGGCCGAAAACGATACCGCCCTTTACGCCCGGGTTGCCCCCATGGTCAGCCACTTGCGTAGCGAACTGTTGGAACAAATTGCAACATCGACAAGCCCACTCGGACGGCTGCGAAGTACCCTGGATACCCACCTCAGCGTTAAATATATCCAGGAGGAAAAAACGGCGGCAATCGAAAGAGAACTGCTGGGGCTAAAAAAACAGCAACAAGAGACAAAAGATAAACTGACGGTTTGGAAAAACGCTATTACTCAGACGCAACAGAAATTAAAAAAAACGGAGAGGTTATTAAAAGATAACGCTTTACCTGTCAGCCGACGGCTTATCGATAAAGCTGCGGAAGAGGCCGCAAACTTTAAATTGAAGGGAAGTTACAGCAGTGAAAAATGTACCACTTTACATAGCATGATCGCCGACTATTGCTCTAAAATTAAGAATATCCAGCTGGATGTGAAAAATAAGACGGTCTACTGGCAAAAAGTGGCCCGCAACAAAGTTGAACCTACGAGACAGGCGGTTCAGGATATTCTTGATGAAAACTTCAGTGCTATTCGCTATAGGCTCAATGACTACTGGATCGACACCTATCTTAGTTCTGCGAATTATTTATCGGATAAAAACAGTGTCATCTATGCCGCTGATAATGCCAAAGTGGAAGTCATTCGGTTGTGGACCTCACAATGGATGACTGCCGCAGAGAACGTCCATAATCAATACAAAAGCGAACTCACCAAAGATGGGGTAATTCTCGAGGAGTTGCGGGTAGAGCAGAATAAATCCCTTCAGAAACAGATATCACTTAAGCAACAGGCCGTATCGTGCGAAGACGAGTTAAAGAGAATTGCTGTTGAATCACAAGAGGATCTTGTCCGCTGTGAGCAGTTTGTTCACTTTCTAGATGAAGAGTATCTCAAAACATTAAGTACGCGTCTGGATTCAGTCTTTCAGGAACGTGATGATTGTGATGCGTTATTACAAGTTTTCTCCTGCGTTGCGTTGAAAAATCAGCGGGAAGATTTAATGAATTTAACTGAAAAGTATTCTGGATAAGGCATGAACGTGACCAGTGAAATAAAAAATAAAGAAAAATCGCTCGCCGAGTTAATGGTAAAAATACTCAAGGAGCCGCTCAATCCCCTTGAGAGTTCGTTAAAAAAACTCAACACAGAGGTTCTGGACACCAAAGATAAGGTTGAAGAAATCAATGATGCCATTAATGCGGTAGGTGCAAACACCGAAGAAATCATTAATCCACTGAAAAAATCGTTACGTGAGCTGCAAGACGACGATGTCCCTGGGGCGATAAGTAAGCTGAGAGATTTTATTTCGACGCAGGTTGAAGAAAAAAAACAGAATATTAGTACCGCGCTTAGCCAACAATCGGCACACTATGATAGCCAGCTGAAAGCCGCGACCGGTGAGGTCTTTGAAAAACTGTCGGATGTTCTTGGCCAGCAAAATGAGAGTGTCCAGGCAGCAATACAGCAGTATCAGCAAACGGGTATCGACAGTGCTGAGGCCTTATTGCAGCAACTGCTGAATGCTAACCGCTTCCTGGAGGAAACCTGCGCTGCGAATGCCAGCGAGCAACAGTCGACACGAGAGCGTGACCAGCGGTTGGCTGAACGGCTGGAAAGTATCATGCAGGCCCAACAGCAAATAAAGCAGTCGATAAGCGAATTTGACCAGCAGCTAAAGGGCGTGAGCCAAGGAGTGCAAACGACGCGAACCAGGCTCGCGGAACGGCAGGAAAGCGATCGGAGGCAAGTGTTAAGCAGCCTTGAAACGTTGTCTTCCGACGTCCCGGCAGCACTGGTGCAGCATTTGACCCCACTAACCCAGGCAATTGAGTCTCTGCAAACCAGCCAGCAGGCGTTGACCGAGGCAGTGAGCCAGCAAAAGAGCTATCTGGAGGCGCAAATTGTCGCAAGTCAGGGTAGATTCCGCTACGTTGTCATCATTTTTGCCCTGTTTGCTACCTCAACGCTAGCTTATATCGGCTATGACATCTGGAAAAATTTAACTCCCTGACAGGGCGAAATTGCGTTGCGTCTAACGCGACAGAGCCATTATTGTTTGAGTTGTGTGGACTGACCCCACAACAGTAGACATTTCCTGTCCTCACGACGAGGCCTGTTCAAAGGCCGCCGGACTGACGCCGCCCAAGGACATTTTGTCCATGTGAAATGAATGATTGTTAAGAGGCTCTAAGTATCTGACCGCCAGTTTTACGCTCTAAGCTGTCGTTAATTTGCCTCTGAAAGGAGATCGTAATTCTTTGGCTCGAGTTTCAGATGGGGATACGATCGAACCTATCAGGCGCTGGACACAATTACAGCTTATCCCAGACCGCTTTTCTGACAGAAGCTGGTCTGATACCCATTAGTTCAAGGTTGCGGGATTTCTCATCCCACTCTTCTTCGCTGCGGCACGCTATTACCCATTGTGCCGCTGCAACGGATTTCTGCTGAAAAAGAGCCTGGAAATAAGCCGCATCAACTTCAGAAAGAGAATGTCCTAAAATCACCACCTTCTTTACTTCACTCAACTCCTCAAAAACAAACCGGTGTTTAGCTATGAGCTTCTGTGAAGGCTTAAAAGTCGCGAAGAAATAGTTATCAATAGTGCTGTTCGCTTCCATGAGCCGGGTATCAATCTCAGCTATATCGGATCTTTCGTTGAGAGAGCGGCGGGATCCAGGTTCCCAGGCATGTCCCAGAATTAAATCATCGTCCCTCGTTTCAGCAGAACCGTGGATGTGAAGAACACGCTCTGGTTCGACTCTGTAGATTCGCCTGAGAGTATCGGTGTAATTAAAGCTCAGAAAAAAAGCCTGTGGATCCAGCATTGACAGACGGTTAGGTGCATTTGTAAACGAGGGTATCGGCAACTGTCGGATCCACACTCCGAATTGGAAACGCAGGTACTTAGAAAGGCGTCCGACTACCTGCTTCACCTCATACTGAAAATCATGATGACCGGCATCACTCCAGTCCTCATCGTCGTAAGAACTCATGAAATGGCCAAGATTGTCGATAAGCATGTCGGCATCAAAACCAGCTAAGGCAGTTTCAAGATCACACCAGTCATCACCCACGGGCAAATATTCTTCAACGTCCAGGTAGATAGCCGGACTTGATGTCCGGAGGAAGTCCTTAAAATGCCCCAGGCTTGACGGGATGGAATGCCACAGATCGAAGCCATTTCCGATGACATAGAGTGTTGACGTCTGCATAGATTCTCTCACGACGCATTGCCAGTTTGGATTGAAATAACTGAACATCTCCTGTTTTATATCAGCAGATACCCTAACCCCGCCGGAACATTATGGAAAAAATCACCCCGACAGTAGTGCAGTTTATCAAGCTTGGCGAGGCTGGTGAATGGGAGCGCGAGTGTCTTTCGAATGGCACACTTCGGTTTGGTTATCATGAAACCCCGGACAATCTCTGTGTTGAGGGGCGATGGGAAGATGTCCATGATATTTGGCTCAATATCCGTGATATGCGGAAAGCCGTCGCGACCAGTGATTTAAGGCAGATTAAAACTTTCTACACGGCAGGAGCAGAGACAGTATTCATCACTTTTTGGGGTGGGTTTCTCTACTGGTGTCTTCCCACTGGCCCGGTAGATGTCCTGGAGGATGGTAGTCGACTCCGAAAGACAGTTGAGGGGTGGAAGAATACAAGTATCGCTGGTGTGCAGCTAACGACAGATCACCTGAGCGGAGACCTCTTAAAAGTTCAGGGATACCGGGGAACGATATGCAACGTAAGCGCACAGGATTATGTTATTCGAAAAATAAACGATGAGGATCTACCTGCCGTTTCAGCTGCGAAAAAGGCTGAGGAGGCGTATCTGACCGCGATTAAAAATCTGTGTCAACTGTTGACCTGGCAGGATTTCGAACTACTGATTGACCTTATTTTTTCAACCAGTGGCTGGCGACGCACCAGCATTGTCGGAAAAACACAAAAAACGCTGGATCTCGAGCTTGAATTGCCCACTACCAGTGAGAGAGCAATTGTGCAGATAAAATCGCGAGCGAACGTTGACGCTCTTAGAGAGTATGAAAAAGTTTTCAGGGAAACTACTGCTTATAAAAGAATGTTTTTTATCTGGCACAGCGGATCTTTATCCGAAAGTATCAAAGCCGACGGCATTACATTAATTGGCCCCGATAAGTTAGCCGAACTCATTCTGGACAGTGGCTTAACAAGATGGCTTCGCAAAAAAATTTCGTGATATTCCGACTTTCCCGTTCACGCCTGTGCAGTGCATCTACGTGACAAAACCAGCAATGCTATCTTACGCGTAGCTCCAAACCATCAGGCTCGAAAGGCATACCCTGGTGATTCGGCAGAGTTTGCTGGCGAGACGGTTATTCATCAGCTAATCACCCCGCAGAGCAGTACGTCTGAGGGGCTCCCAACGTAAAAAAGAGTCATAATTTCATCAATATGATGTACCAGCTCACCGGTCATGTACATGGCCATGACCTGCTCCCCGTTTGTTAATACAACATGAGGTCACCCCGTCAGAAAAACCGTTCGTCTTAAGCCACTATCTTCTCCTGGCGAAGAAATAACCCGGTAAGTCTAAGTCCGGGCCAGAGGGGGGATTTTGATGAGGTTCAGATTAAAACGCATCACTTTTTTCAGGACGTCATTTCGACCTGACTGGCGATGAGCGTATCCATTTTACTCTGTACTGGAATCAGCAGATCGACACTGTTCTCCGGTACATGGAAGGAGATGGTGAGGTCGTAGCGCGCTTCAGAATCATCGCGTTCCAGAGCGCATCGTGTTATCCCCTAACACTGCTTCCAGGCAAGCGATTTGGTTGTTGGGAAGGGAAGGGCAAAGCTTGTAGGAGCTATATCTTAGTTGCCAGAGCCTTGAGCGCGGGAGTCCGCTTTGTGCCAAAAGCAGACATTGATAACATTGAAATATGTTAATTGATAGGGAGCAGGTCAATAACGATTTCTGATGACTTATTCCCCTGTGAGCTGGATTCGTGAGCCGTTCTCGCCATCCTTATTTGCCTGGAGGGAGAAGCTGAAAGGTCAGTCGCGCCGCCCGGGCCCTCACAGGTTTTAACCTGAATGCGCTCCAACGTATAGATTTAACATTGGGCAACTGCGAATCTCGCAAGGATCTGCCAGCCACGCGCCTGAAATTCTTGAAGCTAACGCTTAAGCACATCCCCTTCTGATTCAGCAGGTTGCAGCAAGTGTATTTTTGAATCCGGATCTCATCCATTCGGGATAGCCCTGCTAGGCATTAAAACATGGCGTGCGGTAAATACCTGTTACTGATGGCGATGAAATTTTTAGCATTTCAGGTTTTGTGCCCGACTCAATTGGGAGTAAAGTGCCTTAAAATGATACAAAAAATATTGACTACGTTGTCTAAGGGATGGTGAATGGACGCCTGTATTCATATTTACAGCGATGAAGACGATGTTCGGGAGAGAGCGCGGGCTCACGACAACGCTCGGGATATTTATGCTCATGACTGCGGACAGTTGCCTTTTGGCACGCTTGACCCCAGAGCATTCGAATTAATCGTCCGGGATTTATTTGATGAGAAAAAGGTTGAGGCGACCTGGGACTGGTATGACACTGCCTTTCGGATAAATGATGGTTCCGATAACGGTATAGACGTTCAACTGATGAAAGACCGAGTGATTGCGGGCATCGTACAATGTAAACGGTACAGTTCGAAAGCGTTTACCATGCCAGAAGTTCGCGATGAGTGGATAAAAATCTGCCTGCGCAGTCTGGTGATAAGTGATTTGCTTCCTCCTGACGGTCTCCCATTCCGCTATATTCTCGTAGTTTCTGATAACGTTAACGGCGAAACACAGCAGTATTTCCAGCGAAACTCTACTGCGCTGGCCGATCTTATCGGCCGAAAAACGGATTACCTCAAAGCACTGGTTGCCGTCCGGGACAAATATGCGTTGCTCAGAAAATCCCCGCTGCTTAAGGAAAAAACCGGACAGGCATTATATGACATGGTGTATCCGCAGTTTGAGCGACTGAATATTGAGCTTTACACCCGTGAATCGCTCTCGCCACTTGTGCGTGCGTCCGACAACCTCATGAGCATCTATTTTCGCCGTGAAGTGTATTTTTCTCAACAGAGCGTTCTGGATTTTTTCCGGGAGGTTTATCCAGAGGGCGCTATTGCGGCGGATGTACGCGCCATGCATGCAGAAAACGTTTATACCCATTACGGAAATGAAAACCTGTTATCCGCAGGCCGGCTGAACGCATTTATTTTTCCTGCGGGTGAAAGACTTTCTGTGCGTATGCTGGGCGAATTCCTAAAAGATAAAATGCCCGAGGTGGCCGGAAACTATCCGGTCATGCTGGTCTGCCCCGCGAATGCTTTTGACCCTGCTGACCAGTGCTCCATTGATGCGCTTATCAGTGAATGTCAGGGCACCGTTATTTTACAGGCAGGCTGCGGCATCGTGCCCGGGACCATGCTAAACACCTGGAAAAACGACGGCTGGCTTTCTGCTGACAGCGAGGGTCTTTACCCGGGAAGGGCTCAGTATCAGGCGGGCTGGTGCTGGGTAAAGTCCGGTGTAGGCGATATTCACCGCTTTATTTTACTGGAAACCTGCGACTGCGATGCCGCGCTGAGTTATGCAGGGCGCGCGCTTCGCCTGGCGTTTAATGATGTGAATCTCTGGCCCGTTCTGAACACCGATTATTACACTCCGGCCGGTTCTTCCGGCACGGTACTGGATGACCGTCTCTCTCTGAGCATTGCTGATGACGGTCACCGGCGACCCAACGTCCTTCTGGTCTCATCATCCTGTGCGCTGACACAGGAGCATTTTAACGCACAAATCCGCCGTTTTGAGAGCCTACGGCAGAAGCGTTTTCTAGGGGTCATTTTCTGCCATCAGTCACAAGTGGAGATTACGGACGGCATACGTTATGCCTCAGGAATTTACCCAGCCAGTGCAGGTGATGATCTTTTTCACGCCGATAACGGGCCGATTCCGGCCCTGTTAATCCGGGATAAGAGCGTGACCTCTGCGATGTTTTGTCTTCGGTTTAATTCGGCGGGTGATGAATTTACCGCGACATCCTCTTACATGTGGCAATGGCACAATGGGTGTTTTTACGAGGTAGCCGATGGTATACAACTTGAGCTTCAGCGGGTGCTGCTGGATCCCTTCACTGATCCCCCGCAATTCCTTGTACAGGAGGGGGTGAATGCATTTCGGCACGCGCTGGTGACATGTGCCCCTCCCTATGCCGGCTATTTTGTTCATTATGCACTGAGCGGGCCCAGGTCCTATGTCTATCCGCAGATGAACACATTCCTTCAACAGCGCCGGGGCATTCGTAAAGTGATCAGAGCGCTAAGCTACCTTTCAATGCACCCCAGCCTCAGCTGGAACGGTAATCATGCCGTGACGGGGCATCTTTTATGGAACGGTGTGGGGACACCTGAGTCCGTGATGGGATGGTTACCTGATGAAATGAGTGACACGCAGGTTGACGCCATACTGACCCAATGGATACAGGATGGGGGGGAGCATTGCGACCTGAGCGTGTTTGCTGATGTGGAAGAGGACCTACCTTCACACGGTCGTTCAATCCGACAGGATCTAACTCGCGCCAATATTGCTGAACCTGCGGCGGAGGCTGACTCCTTCGCTGCGCCACGTTCAACGCGCAGAGCCTGGCTTTTCCCCCTTAATCCTCTGCTCAGCCGGACGCGAAATGACGATCTGGCTGAGCTTGAGTGCTATCTGAGCAATTTATGGACGGTAAAAAATGGATAGTTTGATTGCTGAATTTGAAACAAAAGCAGCCTTTGCCGGATTCTTCAGGAAAACATTTCCGGCAGAATACCTTGAGGGTTTGTCTGAAGGCAGTCTTTACTGGGAATCCGAATATGCATGCATGCTGCTGTGGCCTTTAAACGCGAAACCTGACCAGATGGAAAGAGAATTGATCGTCAGCGAAAGGATTGCGGACGCTATGGCCCGGACTCGTGAAGGCACGGGTAGGGTCATTGATGCAAGCGTAATATATGCGATGCCGTCAGTTCACTGTGTCCCTGACGGCATGATTACAGATATTGAGCAGAATACCCGTCTGGTCAGAAAGCATTTCGTGTGGATGGAAAATGGGGAGTGGAAACGCATCGGTCGCGTCACAATGCTGGGGCTTGCCCCGCTGGAGCAGCGGGGAATCTCTGCCGTAGACCTTAGGGTCACAGGCAGCACGCAAGCGCTTCTGGCTGAATTTGAGTCGGGAAATTCCCCGCGTGCTATCGCCCTGAACCATGGAAGTAAGTGGGAGAGCAGCGATGTATAATCTTCAGATATTAAACGTGACGATCAGCCGTTTTAGGGGAATACCCGGAAAGGTGACCATTCCGCTTAACTCGGGACTGACCGTTATTTATGCCGCAAATGGTACGGGAAAAAGCACGCTTTGTCAGGCGGTGGAGTGGTTACTGACGGGCATATTACCTGACGTTTCAGAAAGTTCGCTGACCTGTAAGTGGGGGGATGGAGAAACCTTTGTTGCCGCAGACTGCATTATCAACGGTCAGCAGTATCGGCTAACGCGCACGCTGAAGGGACTGGAGAAATCCGACGGACAGGTCATCACTAAATGCAACACCCTGTCTCTTCTTAGCCTACTCTCTCCGAAGGAAATTGGTGCGGGCAAGAACCGTCCCCAGGCGGTTCTGACAAAGCAGGCCTGGCTTCGCAATAGCCGGTGGCTTTATTCTAATGCCTTATCCCTGCTGGTCGATGAATCGCAAGCCGAACAGCGTTCACAGGTCTTTGCCAACATTCTGGGGTACGGACATCTCATACCTCTACAGCAGTCCATCAACAGTTATCTCCAGTATCTGCCCGGTGTCAGCCAGTTGACACAGCGGCTAGACCGTCTCCGGGAAGAGCTCCGCGCCGTCAATGAGGCTGAAAAAGTAAATGAACCTGCGTCAGATGCGGCTGAGCTGATTTCGCAGCTTGCCGTCAGTCTGAATTCCGGGCTGGACAAGTCAAATCATGAAACCTTCCTTCAACGTGCGCAAACGGATATAGCGGAATACAGACGTGAGACGGAAAATTATGGAGCCATCTGTCTTGATGTTTCAGCCCGGTGGGAAGCCTTTGAGCATGCATCCGGAGAGGAGCAGCAGTTACGCACCCGAATCCTTGTGCATCGCACCGCATGGCAGGATGCCAACCAGAAGCATCAACATGCCGGGGAGCAAAAACTGCGTGACGACGGTCAGATTCGGGAACTAGACACACGGCTGAAATGGATGGCTGCGCAAGGATCCCTGGCGCAGGATTATGCTCAGATAATGCAGCAGGCGGGTGTCAGCGCAAATCACCGTTTCACGGATACGCAGCTGCTTGAAAACTACTTTGAAAAGGATATCCCGTCAGGCGCGTTGCAGGGCTATTACGAAGAACTGAGTCGCTACCTGGATGTGGCACGCAGTGTGTATATTTCAGGACAGGCTCGTGAGGAATGGCAGTCTCGTATCAGGCGCGTGTCGCGGGATGAGGTTGTTGCGTTACGTGTTAAAGAACAACAGGCAGCGGATGAACTTAAGCGGATGACATACTCGGTCAGGGCTCTGGATGATCAGACCGCTGAACTGCACGCACTGGGATTGCAGCTTGTCAGTCAGGTACAGGGGAGCTGTTGTCCGCTCTGCACGCATGACTGGGTTAAAAATGAACGTTTATTAACTGCGTTCGCTGTTTATTCTGTCGATCAGAACGCCATTGATATCATTGAAGAGCTTATAGGCAACTTCGGTTCTCAGCTCATCAATCTTATTAATAAAGTCAAGAAGGAGGAGGTTAATGCATAGCAGATACAAAGACCGAACCCTCATTCTAGAAGTTGAAGTTTTATAAAATTCTGTTATCCGTAGAAGTAACTCGATAGCTCGGCTGGGTATTGTTTTCCTAAGGTTATCATTTGGGCCAAATTGGCCTTGGCATTTAACTCTCCTGCAAGCATTCGAAAAACATTGTCAAAGCGATTTATTCTCCCTTCCTTCAAAGAGTACCGTTTTTCGCAGGCGCATACAAAACTCTTTATCTCCTCTAATAACTTATCGCTGACGGGGTTAATTTTAAGATAGTTTCCTGTTGGGCCGCATTTCTCAAACGAAAACTGATGCGCAGCTTCATTTCTCAAATCTTTCAGCAATTTGACAATTGAAAGAAGCTCATTGCTTAGTAGTTTCTCCTTTTCGCAAAAATCTATTTTTTTATTATATGTCATTTTATCAGCAAGATTATATGTGGTTTTTTTGCTGTCAGTTATTATCTTGTATAGCATACCCTCTATATAAGCTGCATGAGAAATTATATCCGCTCGACACTCGAAATGCCCAATATCAGCATTGTGAGGGGGAATACTTATGCTATCAAATTCCTCGCCGATCGAATGTGCTGAAAGTATAATTCGAATGAAGTGGGGAAAGTTAAGGCTCTCCAGCTTTAGCTTTGATTTTAAATCATGCTGGAACGCAATTCCGTACTCATTAGAGTACTGGGCGATAGCGAATGAGTCAGTGATAATTTCCCAAAATTGCGAAAATGGATATTTTAGTATTACTTTAGATGCACCTTCTTCAAGATGATGAGTTATATTGCCACTAATTGAAGCCCAGTGGAGTCTTTCGACTAAAATGAAAACATCTTGAGGTGAGAGCGTGCTGGATGTGAGTACTTCCTCTTTGCTAGAAAACGTCGCCTTATGTAACGTCTCGATTTGACCTGGTAGTGAGTGGTCTACATAGCCCTTAAGGTGGTAGTTTTCTGGAGTTCCCATATTGCCCTTACTCCTACAAAATTATTTGATTGTCTCAGCCGAGATAATTTTTTTACATGCGTTTCTGTGACATATCAACTTTTTCTAATCATATTCTTAGATTAAAGCTCTGCGATAATTTTCAAAGTCGACGCGGAAGCGTAAACTTCAATCTTTTGGTCGACGTTTTTTCCATATTCTGGGCCGCAGGTGATCCTTCGCACTTCGCTGCTATTGGTCGAAACTGGGCCTCACTGGAGCCGAGGCTGCTTTATTAGAGACGTATCGGGCCTCAGCCTTCTCTACTTAAATTCAGGGAATGCCATGAATCGGGGTAAAATCCAGAGAACAGGTAGCATAGCCTTGCAGGTGAACCTAGCGAAGGCAGGACGGTGCTTGTCGCGCTTGGCTTACAGCGAGCTGGAAACATTAGTTTAGGGCGCTGGAGGTCTAGGCTTGGCGCAGAAGTGCATGGTGACATTCGAACATTTTCTTCGCATGTATACGATGGCGGAACTCTTATTTAAGAGGCAATGAATGGCTGAAAGAGAACAAGTAAAAGGGGTAGCGCCATCAAAATTCATGCGCGAACTGCGTCCTGAATTTTACTCGGATACCAGCGATCGCACAGCATATCAACTCGATGCTTCGGCACTTGAGTACCACCTCGATAGTATTACATCGCGTAACCAGACCCATGATTTCGAGATATTTTGTCGCAAGTTGTGCGAACGCACGATCTGCCCAAACTTGAAGCCTGCTACCGGTCCGGAGGGAGGAGGGGACAGCAAAGCTGATTCAGAAACTATTCCGATTGCCGACGAGATTGCTACTCTCACGTATATGGGGGACGCAAATGCTGCACAGGAGCGTTGGGCATTCGCTTTCAGTGCTAAGAAAAAGTGGGCGGAGAAAGTTCGCAATGACGTTGCAGGCATTGTGGCTACGCAGCGTGGCTATCAGAAAGTTTATTGTGTAACAGCGCAGTTTGCTCGGGCGAAGGATCGCGCCCGCGTCGAGGATGAACTTTCGAAACAGTACGGTGTGACCATCACTATTCTTGACCGGAGTTGGATTGTTGATCAGGTCGTCAGTAATGATCGTAAGGACCTAGCCTTTAATTACCTTGGTGTAGGGCAGGAGGTTGCAGGCTCAAGGCGTATGGGGCCCACAGATTACTCCCGCTCACAGCAACTTGAAGACATCGAGAAAACACTCGGCAATCCGGAGGCATTTTCTGGGATGAAAATGCAACGAGTTACGGAATCTCTGGTGGCAGCTAAGTTATCGCGTAATCTAGAGCTCCCACGAATCGAGACAGATGGTCGGTTTGCTCGTGCAATTCGACTCGCTGAACAAGATGGAACTTATCGCCAGAAGTTGGAAGCGCACTACGAGTCCATCTGGACCGCCTTTTGGTGGTTCGATGACATCGCGTATTTGAACGGAAGGTACGACGAGTTTGCGAATCTGGTGAGCGACACGGATCACGCCATAAACCTTGAGTTTCTTTGTAATCTAGTACAATTGCTATTCAACTCGGTCATTCATCAGCATTTGACGGTCGAAGAGGCTAGGCTTGAAGAGCGAGCATCTAGATTGACCGAGAGGTTAAAGGTAATTGCTGAGAATAAAGAACGTCCAAATAATGCCTTGGAGGCCCTGTCGTCGTTACTCGTCATAGAAGTCAATCAGGCGATACTTAAACAAGATACTGAAAAACTGAGTTCGCTATGGCCGCAGTTCTCGGATGTCGTCAAGCGTGCGAGAGGTCTCGGTGAGTTTTCTGCTGAGCGTTTGACTAAAATGATTGAGGTGTTCGGGCTCGTCGCCGGTAAGGACAGTAGTTATGTCCAACTGGTTGACGAGGTAGCAGCGTTTGTTTCTGAGCGTACCGGTGAGGCTCAGGGGGCGTTAGTGCTTCTCAAGCGAGCGCAACAACTCGATTTCGAAGATAACTTCGAAATCATTCGTTTGTTGGGCAAAGCCGCGCGTCAACTCACTAAAAAAGAATATGCCGATTCTCTGATCGAAGCGCTGCAACTGCTCACGTTTGCTTATCGTAGTGCCGGATTGCTCTGGGCTGCGCGGGCTACATGCATTTTTGCAATGGCTTCGATGTTCATCGAAGCCGAGGAGGACAGTGACCTTTCGGCTTCGATCGTACCCATGGTTATGACCCTCGCTTGGATTGCTGTCGAACTTCGGCATCTTCCAGACGCTCTCGAAGCTGTTCGGTTAGTTCGAGGTTGTACGGCGATGCTTCCGCTCGACGACTCATCAAAAGATCGTATCGCGAAGCGACTTACGGAGTTAGATCTTATTCTGGCGAGCCAAATCCTAAATTTCACAGCGGAAGAACTTCAACACGTTGTGCGATTACCTGACGTTCTTGGTGGACTCGGTCTGCAACAGAGTCGAAACTCGCTGATTTACGCGCTCGGCCATGAAGCCGAACTTCGTCGGGAGGGATCAATACCGCAAGAAGAGACGCCAGAGAAGGTGGCCGAGTTATTTACTTTGCTTGCTAGCCAACCGGTATCTAGCAACCAGCATGGTCCTGTCATCTTCAACGAGGCAGACTCGCAGTGCCTTGTCTCAAGAGTTCAGGGCATTCGTGTGGCAGTCTTTCACCCGTGCTCCAATGCCTTAGTTCTTGCCGCAGAAGCAGTAATAGGATCCGTTGAAGCATTTTTTGCAACCGCAATCGAAAGCGGCGCCGTAGCGCATACAGAGAACTTCACTATATCACTTCAAGATAGTTCTGAAGTGCTGGCACCTGACTACACGATCAATACTGATGAAATGACAGCGATAGTTCGCTGGCCGACTGGGCTCAAACCAGCTACATTTGCCCGGCAGGCCGACATCCAGAAAATGCTGATTGGATTGGCTGCTGAGATTTTTGCTGCCACTTGCTATGTGGAGGATATGCGAAAAACGATCGAACATCTCTTCAGCAGTGAGGCGGTGCTTGATCGCATTAGCATGGTCGTAATTGTCGGCAATAGTCGGCAACGCGTATTCAAGGAAGGGCTATCGAAGCTCAGTGATTGGACGCAGATGGCGATATCGGAGTTCACTCTTGAGTCGTCGCGTCCCGTAATCATCCGCCGCTTATTTTACTGGTCAGTGACCAGCCGCCTAAAGCACGAAGTTGTTCAATAGCTGGTTCAAGTACTCCATTCATCCTTGCTCGAATACCATAGTCTTGCGCCAGTATTAGTGATTCACTCAGGAGACTATTGTAAATAAACTCAAGAGTGATGTTAGCCCAAGTATGTCGCCCCACGTGTGGTGTTATATTAACCATATTATTAATAATCTTATTACTTTTCGAACGATAATGAGGGAATAGGGCAATGAATGCCGGATCAATTTTTTCCTTATAAAATGTTCTAATTGCATCGTAAGTTAATGGAGTTAACCTACCTGAGCCTTTAATAAAAACAAATTCATGGTCATCAATTTTTTTCTCTTCAAATAATGGGAACCGATATTGCTCCATATAAATGGTAAACATAATGAAGTCATCTTCGGTCAGTTCGATTTGTCGCTGTGAATGCTCAGTCTTGAGTGAAGGTTGTTGTTTCCTTGGATCAACTACATCATCTGGTAGATTTTGTACAATCAGGATGAAACGAATGTTACCTCGTGAGTCTGGAAGGGTTGGCCCCACGCAATCCTTCAACAACAATTGAACTTCACCAACACGTAAGCCATAGTTAAACATTAACCGGTGGATAAGGTAGTTACGGTATTGTTGAAATCCTGAATCGAATGGGTTTTGGGGATTAACCACGGCCATGAATAATTCACCGGTCTCGATATCTGAAAATTCAGGAGTGGAGGGGATTAGCATGTTCGTTAGTTCGACACTTTGCTGACTGGTGATACTTTTGTATCGGTGTGCGGGTTCGTTCCTGGATACTTCAACTCTGTTGAAGACCTTAATTCTGTCAGCGAGATCTCTGTGGTTCGCCTGGTTAATCTGGTGAGCTTCAACAGGTGACATATCCTGGTATGCCAGATTCATATATCTATAGTTGAGATACTTAAGGAATCGGCCAACGTTTCTGACGTGGTTACCATAGGTGGACTTGTTGGTTCTGGAGAGTGCAGAATGTAAAAACCCGGTAGAGATTATGTCGGTCTCGTCACTCAGGTGCTGCTTCCCGAGCAGGTAAGTAAAGAAGCCATCAAGCTCCCTGATAAAACAGGAGATATTGTAGCCAGACCGATAGAAATCGTAGTCAAATGTTCGTTTGTGCTTCTTAAAGTAATAGACGTAAAAGAAACGCAGCGAACACAGAATGTTTTCTTGAGTCCCCAGATGTTTCTTGCTCAGTTCATTCATTCCATAAATTGTGGCGAACATGACCGGTAGGGTAGTCACATCATCAACTATGAGATGAGTTCTCTGGTTGTTCCTCGATAAATGTAAGATGGAATATGCCATGAACTTAGCGGATGCCCCGTAATTTTTGTGTTATGAAGTCATCGTAAGTCCACAACTAAACTTTGGCAACTGACTGATTCATCGGTAAGTTCCTGAAAGAGAGGAACTCATGAACTTAAGAACAAACCCACCATATTTAACATAATATACATTATGCGCACCAACCAAATAACTACTCAAATCTGCCATCCACATCAGGCTGATTATGTACAACCGGAGTCGCGTTCACTCCGGTCTTTCAGCATCCCTCTGAAATCTGTTCTCAGATTTTTGCCTGATTCACTCGCGCCGACAGCGCCTGGTGATTCTCTTTTCTTTCGCTGTATCGGTCGGACAGATAACCTGCGTGTCTTTTCAGAATCAGCGTGATTTTATAAAGCTCTTCTGTCACATCCACGATTCGATCGTACCAGGCTGATGGTTTCATCCGTCCTTCTTCATCAAACTCCTGCCACGCCTTCGGCACTGACGATTGATTTGGAATGGTGAACATTCGCATCCAGCGGCCAAGGATTCGCATCTGGTTGACGGTATTGAATGATTGCGAGCCTCCACAAACCTGCATCACGGCCAGCGTTTTTCCCTGGGACGGCCGAACCGCGCCTTCACTCAGCGGTATCCAGTCAATCTGCGCTTTCATCACCGAACTCATTGCGCCATGCCTTTCGGGAGAACTCCAGACCATCCCGTCACACCATCTGACCAGCGCCCGCAATTCGAGCACTTTCGGATGGGTTTCCGGTGCGTCGTCCGGCAATGGCAGACCCGATGGATTAAACATCTTCACGTCGGCGCCCATTTCGGTCAATAACCGCCCCGCTTCTTCTGCGGCAAACCGGCTGTAGGAACGCTCCCGAATGGATCCGTAGAGAATCAGAATGCGTGGCGGCGTTGTTGGGTCACTGCCTGAAATTTTGCTGGTGACCGTATCATCAAAGAATTGTGGTTCGATGGCGGGTAAATGTTTCATGAAATGGCTCCGTTCTTAAACGCTGTACTTTTAAAGTTATCATATATGGATTAGCATATGTGTTGTCAAATCTTATCGAGGTGCAACATGCTACAGCCTGTTCAGCTTTTTAAATTACTTTCTGATGAAACCCGTTCAACGATCGTGATGTTGCTCAGGGAGTCCGGAGAGCTTTGCGTATGCGATATCTGTGCGGCAACGGCAGAGTCTCAGCCCAAAATTTCACGCCATATGGCGTTATTACGTGAGGCCGGGCTGGTTTCCGATCGTCGTGAAGGGAAATGGGTGCACTATCGCCTTTCGCCACATATGCCCGCGTGGGCGGCGGCGATTATTGACTCAGCCTGGAACTGTGAGCGTGAAAACATTCGCAACACGCTCAACAACGCTTCACCGGCTGCATGCTGAAATGCGTTTACATATTCGTCTGAATAGATATGAATGGAGTAACTGATGTTATTGGCCGGTGCAATTTTTCTGCTTACCCTCGTTCTGGTTATCTGGCAACCACGGGGTCTGGGCATTGGCTGGAGCGCCATGCTGGGTGCAGGTCTGGCTTTACTGACGGGGGTCGTTCATCCCGAAGATATCCCGGTAGTCTGGCAAATCGTCTGGAACGCCACCGCCACGTTTATCGCCGTGATCATCATCAGTCTTCTTCTTGATGAGTCCGGGTTCTTTGAATGGGCCGCGCTGCATGTTGCCCGCTGGGGTAATGGACGTGGCCGCCTGCTGTTCACCTGGATTATCCTGCTGGGTGCGATGGTTGCCGCGCTGTTCGCCAACGACGGTGCCGCGCTGATTTTGACCCCGATTGTAATCGCGATGCTCCTCGTGCTGGGTTTCAGCAAAGGCGCCACGCTGGCCTTTGTCATGGCGGCCGGATTTATCGCCGATACAGCCAGCCTGCCGCTGATCGTGTCAAACCTGGTGAATATCGTATCGGCAGATTTCTTTCAACTGGGCTTTGCGCAATATGCCGCAGTAATGGTCCCGGTCAACCTTGCGGCGATTGCTACAACATTGGTTATGCTCCATGTGTTCTTTCGCAAAGAGATCCCTGCCGTTTATGACGTCTCTCTGTTGAAACAACCGAAAATGGCCATCCGCGATGGCGCGACCTTTAAAATGGGCTGGCTGGTTCTGGTGCTGCTGTTAGTCGGATTCTTTGGTCTCGAGCCGCTCGGCGTGCCGGTGAGCCTGGTTGCTGCCGTCGGTGCGCTGCTTCTGTTTGCCGTCGCGAAAAAAGGGCATGCCATAAATACCGGCAACGTGCTGCGTGGTGCGCCCTGGCAGATCGTGATCTTCTCGCTGGGCATGTACCTCGTGGTCTACGGTTTGCGCAATGCGGGCCTGACGCACGCCCTCTCTGCTCTGCTCAATCAACTGGCCGATCACGGTTTGTGGGCTGCGACATTCGGGACCGGATTCCTGACGGCGTTTCTCTCCTCAGTGATGAACAATATGCCAACCGTTCTGGTGGGTGCCCTGTCGATCGATGGCAGTACTGCGGCCGGCGTCATCAAAGAGGCGATGATCTATGCCAACGTTATCGGCAGCGATCTGGGCCCCAAAATCACCCCGATTGGTAGCCTGGCGACACTGCTGTGGCTACATGTTCTGGCGCAGAAAAATATGACCATCACCTGGGGATATTACTTCCGGGTCGGGATCGTCATGACCATCCCGGTGCTATTTGTGACGCTGGCCGCGCTGGCGCTTCGCCTGTCTTTCACTGTGTAATGAGGTACTGATATGAGCAACATCACTATTTACCACAACCCAGCCTGCGGCACGTCGCGAAATACCCTTGAAATGATCCGCAACAGCGGGACGGAACCCAAGATTATCCTCTATCTGGATACCCCGCCCACGCGGGAAGAGCTGGTGAAACTGATTGCAGATATGGGGATCAGGGTTCGGGCGCTGTTACGCAAAAATGTCGAACCCTATGAGCAATTAGGGTTGGCAGACGACTCTTTCAGCGATGACCAGTTGATTGATTTCATGTTACAGCACCCTATTCTCATCAACCGGCCCATTGTCGTTACCCCTCTGGGGACGCGTTTATGCAGGCCATCAGAGGTAGTGCTGGATATTTTGACGGAAGAGCAGCGCGGTGCGTTCACGAAAGAAGATGGTGAACCTGTTGTGGATGAACGCGGAAAACAGATCAAGAAATAACGACTGTTCAAGGAAGCGCTCAGTTTTTCAGGCCCGTACAGAATAACCTGAGCAAACTTCGCTTTTCACCGTCAGCCGTCTTATCAGGAAATACTCAATTTTTTGTGATAATCATTCTGACCTGTTGTTTACACTACACTTAACTCCCGGTTACTAAAAAGAAAGGAGTTCGCATGAAACTATGGCCTGTGATGACGGGTATCGCTGTGGCGCTCACGCTGGTTGCATGTAAATCACCGACCCCACCAAAGGGCGTGAAGCCTGTCAGCGACTTTAACGCCAGCCGTTACCTCGGTAAATGGTATGAAATCGCGCGCCTGGAAAACCGCTTTGAAAAAGGGATGGAACAGGTTACAGCGACGTACGGTCTGCGTAGCGACGGGGGGATTACCGTACTCAACCGTGGATATGATCCGATTAAGAACAGGTGGAAAGAAAGTGAAGGGAAAGCGTACTTCACCGGAGCGCCCACCACTGCAGCGCTGAAAGTCTCGTTCTTTGGCCCGTTTTACGGCGGCTATAACGTGATTAAACTGGATAAGGATTACCAGCACGCACTGGTCAGCGGCCCGAATCGCGACTATTTATGGATACTTTCTCGCTCAACAACCCTTCCAGAGACGGTCAAGCAGGACTTCCTCGCGACGGCGCGTGAGCTGGGCTTCCCGGTGGAACAGCTGGTCTGGGTCAAGCATTAAGGATTAGCAGATAGCGGGCGACAGAGAAAACCGCGCATAAAAAAAGCCCCTGCAATGATGCAGGGGAAACACATGTCAGAGCTTATCGTTATTTTTTAGTTAAACACCATTCCGCCGTCAATCAGCAAAGACTGACCGGTCATGTAGTTAGAATCAGGTCCTGCGAGGTAAGAGACGCAGGCGGCGACATCTTCCGGTTCGGACAAGCGGCCAAGCGTGATTCGTTTGGCGAAGGTTTCAGTGCCGTAGCCCGCCGGTTTGCCTGCGGCATCGGAAATCTGACGGTCAATCTCTTCCCACATCGGCGTTTTCACAATACCCGGGCAGTAGGCGTTAACGGTGATGCCGAGCGGAGCCAGGTCTCGCGCGGCGGTTTGCGTTAAGCCGCGTACGGCAAATTTGCTGGAACTGTAGACCGCCAGTTCAGGATTTCCCGTATGGCCCGCCTGGGAGCAGGCGTTGATGATCTTACCGCCGTGCCCCTCTTTGCGAAAAGCGTCAATTGCGGCCTGAATCCCCCAGATCACCCCTTTCACGTTGATGTTATAAACCCTGTCGACAATCTCAGGCGTGATCGACTCGATAGGCGTAGACGGCGCAATCCCGGCGTTATTGACGATCACATCGAAGCCACCCAGCGCCGTTCGGGCTTTCTCTACTGCCGCAAACACCTGCTCGCGGTTCGATACATCCACCTTCACAGCAACGGCTTTGCCACCGTTACGGGTGATTTCATCGGCGACGGCTTTTGCCGTATCGGCGTTGTAATCGGCAATAGCAACCGCAAAACCATCTTTTACCAGGCGAAGCGCAATCGCTTTACCAATTCCCTGACCGGAGCCTGTTACGAGAGCAACTTTATGCATGTCTTTGTCCTTAAGTAGTTCACAAAATCTGACTGAGATGGAGTTGGCCCATCAGCAGCGGGTTGTCGCTATAGTCGACGGGAATGGCCACCACGGCAGGGCCGTCGACCTCCATCGCCGCACGTAGCGTGGGTTCCAGCGCGTCGGCACTCTCCACGGCAAAGCCTTTCGCGCCAAAGGCATCGGCATAGGCTTTGAAATCCACCGGGCCGAAGTTCACGCCAGAAAGGCGCTGGTATTTTTTCTCTTCCTGGATAGCCACCATGTTGTAGGCGTTATCAACCCAGATGATGTGCAGAATGTTGGCTTTGAGGCGCACGGCGGTTTCCAGCTCCATGCTTGACTGCAGGAATCCCCCGTCACCGGATACCGAGACGACTTTGCGGCCAGGGTTGACCAGCCAGGCGCCAATCGCCCACGGCAGCGCAACGCCCATAGTCTGCTGCCCGTTAGAAATCATCACCTGACGCGCGCGGAAGCTATAGAGATAGCGGGCAATCCAGATGTGGAAACTGCCCATGTCGACGGTGAGCGTCACGTCGTTGTTAACGATGTCCTGCATGGCACGCACGATGCGCAGCGGATGCAGGGCGAACTGATTAAGCGATGCGCCACGTCTGTCGAGCAAATCACGCTGATGGCGGCGATCGAGGAGAACTTCAGTGGCGCGCGGGCTTAGCTCCAGCGTATGACTGATCCGGCTGGCGAGCCGGTTTAGCGTGCCGGCAATATCCCCCACCAGTTCGAGGTCCGGGACGTAGTTGCGCTCTTCATAGGCCGGAAGCACATCAATATGCACCAGAGTGGCGTCGCCGCTATTCCACATAGACGGTTCGTATTCCACCGGGCTGTATCCCACGCAAATAATCAGATCCGCCAGATGTAACAGCCTATCGCCCGCCTGATTATTAAACAGGCCGACGCGTCCGGCGAAGCGGGTGAAGTGCTGTTGATTCACGGCTCCGGCGGCCTGATAGGTGCTGGTGACCGGAATACCGCTTTTCTCCAGCAGTGTATGCAGCGCCGCGCTGTTCGCGGGCTGGCTGGCCATCAGGCCCAGCAAAATGACCGGATTTTTGGCGTTTTCGATGAGCTTCGCGACGTCGTTAATCGCCGCGTCTGGAGCCGGGCCCATGAGTGCCGATGTGCTGGCGGGCAAAATCGCGCCGGTGGCCGGCAGATCGACAATATCCTGCGGCAGGCTTACAAACGCCCCACCCGGTCTGCCCTGCTCAGCGGCGCGAAAGGCGTTGGATACCACCTCGGCAATGGCATCCGAAGAACTCACCTCCACGGCGTATTTGGTGACCGGGCTGAACATGCTGACGGTGTCCATGCTCTGATGGACCAGTTTGGCTTTATCTGCCCGTTTCACAGCCCCGCCCAGGGCAACAACGGGGTCACCTTCGCTGTTGGCCGTGGCGATACCGGTGATCAGGTTCGAACAGCCCGGACCGGAGGTGACAAGTGCCACGCCTGCTTTACCGGTCAATCGCCCTACCGCTGCCGCCATAAACGCCGCATTCGCCTCGTGACGCACGGGAATGATGTTGATGGAAGAATCCAGCAGTGAATCAAAGACTTTATCGATTTTTGCGCCGGGAATACCAAAAACCTGTTTCACGCCCTGCGCTTCCAGCTGGCCGACAATCATATCGGCACCATGCGCCCACTGACGAGCCTGTTTATCACTGTTCACGATGATTCTCCTGTTAGTTTTCGACGGAACGGATCGCTGCATCGAGGTCGCCCGGGTGGAGATTAGCCTGCAAAAACGCGCTGTCGGCAGGCAGGTCAATCATCAGCTTGTGAATTTCACCGAACGTGAGTACGCCCTGCTCAAGCTGATAATCGAGCAGATGCCCGCCGCCCTGACGATCGTCAGTGATGAAGTGTTCGTGGTAACCCGCCACGTTAATGCCCTGCATATGCTGTGGGGTACGGAATCCGACCAGAACCCCCTTGCGCTGGTTAAAACGGAACACCGGCTGGTCGTCGAGCACGTCGGTCATCGCGCGATAAGGCGGCGTCTGACGAGGAACGGTACGGGTGTGTGCGTGGCGGAAGTTGCCGTCGATACGCAGGGCGCAAAACAGATTATCCGATGGAATTTGCTGGTCTATCACGTCATGGATCTGCTGACGGCTGACCGGTTCATCAAATGTTTTCTTATATTGCGGCTGGAACCAGGTCATCACGGCAAACGGTGTTTTTTGCTCCGGCTTTGCCGCGCGGGCGCTACCGTCGGCGCGCAGTTGGTAGACCTGGCTGCTGAAGGCAATCATTTCGCCATCCAGCTCGTTGAACGTGCCGAGGCCAAAATCGCCGTGCGTGAGCAGGCTGGCGATGGTGGTCTCCCCTTCATACACGCCGCTCAACAGGGCGCTCATTAGCGATGTCTGATAGATCACGTTGTCAGGGTGTTGCGCCGAGAATCCTCTAAGGGTTTCGCACAAACTCGCCTCACAATCGCATGCAGATGAATGCGTCATCATGCGTTTCCTCTTCAACTTTATTTATAAAGGTTAAATAAATGTTGACCCGATTCAGCAGAGAGTTCCAATATAGAAAGCATGCGGGTTTGAGACGTTTTTGATATGGAACTTCGTTATCTACGGTATTTCGTCGCGGTTGCGCGCGAACGACACTTCACCAAAGCGGCTAAAGCACTGGGGATGTCGCAGCCTCCCCTGAGCCAGCAGATCAAGCGGCTCGAGGAGGAAGTGGGCACCCCACTGTTCAGGCGCCTGACGCGGGGCGTGGAACTCACCGAGGCGGGAGAGGCGTTCTATGAGGACGCCTGCAAAATCCTCGCGATGAGCGATGCCGCGCTGGAGAAAGCCAGGGGCATTGCGCGCGGGCTAAGCGGGAATTTGTCGATTGGGATCACCAGTTCTGATGCGTTTCATCCGCAGATCTTTGCGCTAATTCATCAGTATCAGCTTCAGAACCCGGCGGTGACGGTTCACCAGGTCGAAGCCAATATGTCCTCGCTGATGACGATGCTGGCGGAGGGGGAACTGGATATCGCCTTTGTGCGTTTACCGTGCGAGAGCAGCAAGCAATTTGAGCTGAAATTACTCGACCGGGAACCGATGGTGGTGGCGTTACACCGTACGCATCCCCTTTCGGCGTGCGACGCGCTGGCGCTGGACCAGCTTCGGGATACGCCGATGATTCTATTCCCGCAGGAGGTTGCGCCAGCCCTCTTCGAGCGCGTTTACAGCTACTGCGAGCGGGCCGGAATTGATATGCACCATACGCTACAATCCTCGCAGCTTTCGTCATCCCTGAGCATGGTCGCCGCAGGGTGCGGGTTCGCCCTGGTGCCACAGTCGATGGCCGCCATTTCGCCGACCGATGTGACCTACCATGCCCTGACCACACCGGAACTCTTTACGGATATCGCCCTCTGCTGGCGTCGTTTCGAACGCTCCCGGACGGTGAAACGTTTGTTAGCGATGCTGAAAGTGGATTGAGTTACGCTCTTCTGTTCAGCGGCTTTGCTCTAACGCTATCGCTTCACGCACCTTGACCAGTGCGGTGCGCAGATGCTCAATCGACACCGACCCCAGCGCGATGCGGATGGCCTGGGGGATGGTCTGCGCCGTACAGAATGGCTCTGCCGTTGAAACGGAGATATGGTTGTCCATCAGATCTTTTACCACCCGGTCGGCGCGCGCCTCTTCAGCCAGGGGAAGCCAGGCGAAATAGGAATTTGGATGAGTAATGCACGCCAGTTCGCCTAAAGACTCCCTGAGTACCGCCTGCCGTTCGCGCGCATCGCGTCTTTTCAGCGTTTCAAAACGCGACACCGTACCGTCCTGAATCCAGTTACACACCAGGGTTGTCATGATGGATGGCGTATTCCAGCTGGTCGCCCGAACCGCGCGTTCCAGGGCCGGACGGTACGATTCAGGGCAGATCACCGCGCCCACCCGTAGCCCGGTCGCCACGTTCTTTGAAAATCCGGTGACGTAAACCGTGCGTTCCGGTGCATAAACCGCGACCGGCGGCGGTGGCCTGCCAATTAAATAGGCATACGCTGTGTCTTCAATAATGATGAGATCGTGGGCGCGGGCGATCCCGGCCAGCACTTTTCGCTGCTCGCGATTCATCACCCAGCCCAAAGGATTGTGCAACGTGGGCATGGTGTACACCGCCCGAACAGGGCGTTTTTGGCAAATCTGCTGTAATGCGTTCAGGTCCGGGCCGTCAGCCCGCGACGGGACAGGGATCAGCTCCAGATGATATAACGTGGCCAGCGCTTTAAACCCGGAATAGGTCAGCGCGTCTACGGCCACCACATCGCCGGGGCGCAGCAGCCCCATCACCGCGACGGTCAATCCGTGCTGGGCGCCATTGACGATGACGACATTGTCCGGCGCAGGCCGAAATCCCTGACAGGAGAAATGCCCGGCAATAATCTCGCGATCGGTCAGCCTCCCGGCATGAGGCTGATAGCGCAAGTGCGATTCGATATCACCGGCGTTCGACACCTGGCGTAACGCTTCGCGCAGTAGCTCTCCCTGCCCCGCTAACGCGGGATAGTTAAAGTTCAAATCCAGCACATCGGATGCCACGGCCTGTTGATCGACCCCGTGGCCGTAAGGAACAGAAATCTCACGGACAAACGTACCTCGCCCGGTTTCGCCGCTCACCAGCCCCATCGCCTCCAGCTCCGTATAGACGCGGGTCGCCGTCGCCAGGGAGATTTTTTCCCGCTGTGACAGATGGCGATGGGTCGGCAGCCGGGTGCCCGGCGTGAGCGTCCCCGCCCGAATCAACGCTGCGAAGGTATCCACTATCGCTTTATACCGGGCTTTCATCGAATGTATCCATGACAATTTTTTGATTGTATCGGATTAGTGAGACTACCATCGGCTTCAAAGATGCTCAAGCCTGCGGGCGTAATGAAAATAATGAGGTGTTCGTGGTCAATTCCGTAGTGCATAAAACGGATTCCAACGCGATGTCCGGCTGGCTGAACGGGCTGCTGGGCGTCATCATTTTCAGCGGTTCGCTACCCGCCACACGTGTGGCGGTGCTGGATATGAATCCTTTTTTCCTGACGTTCCTGCGGGCATCCATTGCCGGTCTTTTCGCCATGATGCTGATCGTCGGGTTTAAGGAAAAACGCCCTCAGTTGTCGCACTTTTTGCCGCTCGTCGTGGTCGCGCTTGGGGTGGTGATCGGTTTTCCGCTGCTGACGGCGCTGGCGCTTCAGCATGTCACCTCGGCGCACTCGATTGTTTTTCTCGGCCTGCTGCCGCTTAGCACCGCGATTTTCGGCGTGCTGCGCGGCGGTGAACGGCCCAAAAAAGCCTTCTGGATGTTCTCTGTGCTGGGCAGCGTTCTGGTGATGGGCTTTGCCCTCTCACAAAGCGCGACAGTCTCCCTTGTTGGCGATCTGCTGATGCTCGCTGCTGTGATCGTCTGCGGTCTGGGTTACGCCGAAGGTGCCAGGCTGACCCGTGTGCTCGGAGGCTGGCAGGTCATCAGCTGGGCGCTATTGATTTCCCTGCCCTTTATGCTGACAGCCACGGTGATGACCCAGCCTGCCTCCTTCAGCCACATCGGGTATTCCGCCTGGCTGGCTCTGGGATACGTCTCTCTTTTCAGCATGCTGATTGGCTTTATTTTCTGGTACAAAGGACTTGCGCAGGGCGGGATCGCCGCCGTCGGTCAGCTCCAGTTGTTACAGCCGTTCTTCGGGCTGGGGCTGTCGGCGACGCTCCTGCACGAAAGCGTCAGCCCGTTAATGATCGTTATCACCGCAGGCGTCATTCTGTGCGTCATCGGTTCGCGGAAATGGGGCAAATAACGCGCTCCAGAATGAGGCGTGGGGCAGATCAACGAGCAGCGCCCTGTGCCGCTAACGACAGAAATGCGTTCACCGCGCCGCTTGTCTCCGTGTCACGGCTAATCAGCAGCAAATTGGCCGTTAACGCCGGGGCATTCAGATGGCGATAAACCAGGCCGGGAATATTAACCTGCTGCAGCGGTGCGGGAACCAGCGCAAGCCCCATTCCGGCGGCGGCATGGGCCAGGACGCTCAGGGTGCTGTCAGAACGGTGCGCAATCTGCAGCCTGTTTTGCAGCTGCTGGCTCAGCATGAGATACAGATTTTCATGCGTATCATGGGCGTCGTAGAGGATCAGCGGTTGCCCGGCAAGCATCTCGACGGTGAAGAGCGGACGCTCAGCCAGCGGGTGTTCGTCCGACAATGCCACCAGAATGTCCCAGTCCCCTATCCTCTGCACTCTGATTCCGGCGGTCAGGGTTTTGCTGTGATCCGGCGTGTAGCCGATATCCTGTCGCCCGGCGAGAATGGCTTCCACCTGCTGCTGCGCCGGGACCTCCTGCAAAATCATCTCCACATCCGGATAGCGTTGGCGAAAATGACGCAAATCACGCATCAGTTTCCCGCTGAATACGGCATTCCCGGCAAACCCGATTCGCACCGTGCCGGTCTCTCCGCGCAGGGATCGCGCAACGGCGTGTCGGGCAAACTCGGCCTGCTCCAGCGTGCGTCGCGCCTCGGTCTGGAACAGTTTTCCCGCTTCGGTCAGCTCGACGCTTCGGCTGGTCCGAAGCAACAACGCGCCGCCGAGTTCCTCCTCCAGCGCACGGATCTGCATACTTAACGCCGGCTGGACAATGTTCAGGCTCTGAGCGGCGCGGCCAAAATGCTTCTCTTCCGCCACGGCCAGAAAATAGCGTAACTGGCGTAAATCCATGTCGCACCTCCAGCAATCATTAAATCTGATTAATCTGTCATTTTATTCTATTGGATGTTATCGAACGCAGGGTGAATACTCCATGCATCTTTCATTAGCGGAGCACGAAAAATGGAAAACAGAACTGAAGATCGCCTGCAGATTACCGACCTGATCAACGGCTGGATCCACCGGGATTTGAACGAATGGGAACAGCTGCGTTCACTCTTTCACCCTGACGGCACGATCGAAGTCACCTGGTTTGAAGGGCTTTTCGGTGATTTTGTGACGGGTTCAGAGCGTATGGGCGCATCGGATATCCGCACCAAACATCTGATGGGCAGCCCGATTATTACCTTCAAGGGTGACAAAGCGATCGTGGAGACGAACGCCATTATTATCGCCGAAAACGTCAAACTGAACGTGGGCTGCAACGGACATAACCGTTTCTACGACCTGATGGAGAAACGCGACGGCGTCTGGAAACTGTTCCATCGGCAGAGCATTTACGACATGGGCACCTTTACGTTCCCGATGGGCGTGGTGGAGATAGACGCGGCGACTGCCGAGAAATACCCGCGTGAATACGCTGCTCTCGCCTACGTGCTGGAAAAGAGCGGGTTCCCGGTTAAACGTGTTTTTGCCACGCGCGGCAGTGAATTAGAGCGAAAAATGAAAGCTGACGGCCAGGCCTGGTTAAACGCCTGAACATAACCATCGCCAATCATCTACACTTGCTGAAACCCGCAAACTGGAGATGCGATGATGGCCGACTGGAACCCTTCTTTATATCTGCAATACGGCGCGGAACGCACTCGTCCCGCCGCCGAACTGCTGGCAAGAGTGGCGCTGAACGAGGTGACGGATGTGCTGGATTTGGGCTGTGGCCCGGCAAACAGCACCGCACTTTTGCATCAGCGCTGGCCATCGGCACACATTGTTGGCGTGGATAATTCACCGGCCATGCTGGAACAGGCGCGGGTTGCGTTGCCCGAATGCCAGTTTATTGAAGCCAATATTCAAACCTATCGCCCGGCGCATTCGGTTGATCTTGTCTATGCCAACGCGTCGCTGCAGTGGATTTCCGATCACTACGAACTGCTCCCGCACCTGGTTTCTCTGCTCAAAATGAACGGCGTGCTGGCGATTCAGATGCCTGATAATCGCGATGAGCCATCGCACGTTTTGATGCGTGAAGTGGCTTATGAGCAAGGTTTCCCGGACCGCAGCCGCGATCCGCTGCCCGGCGTTCATGCCTATTTTGATATTTTGACGGACGCGGGTTGCGACGTGGATATCTGGCGCACCATCTACTATCACAAAATGAGTTCGCATCAGGCGATCGTTGACTGGGTGAGTGCCACCGGATTGCGCCCCTGGTTGCAGGAGCTGAGCGAACACGAGCAGCGGAACTATCTGGATCGCTATCTTGAACTTCTGGAGCAGCAGTATCCGCTGCAGGAAAACGGGCAGATTCTGCTGGCTTTCCCGCGCCTGTTTATCGTTGCCCGTCGTGAACCTTAAAAGAACTTATAGCGACAGGCGATAACGTACAAAATCGTCCGCTTCACTAAACTTGTCATACAGTTTTCGCGCAGGGTTGTTTTGACGCGTCACCCAGTACAGCGTTGACCACCCTTCGCGCTTTCCTTCCGCCTGGAGAGCCTCTATCAGCGCCTTTCCGGCCCCGCTCCCACGCACATTAGCATCGACAAACAGATCTTCCAGATAGCATACGGGCGCGGTTGAAAATGTCCCTTCATGCAGCACACACAGGGCGAAACCCACGACTTTCCCGTCGATTTCCGCGACCCGACAGAGCAGCGCAGAATGCGGGCTCAGCGCCCTTTCCCATGTCGACGCGGTCACGGACTCATCGAGTTTGCATTCGTAAAACGCCGTGTAGCCATCCCACAGCGGCCGCCAGTCGGCATAATCCTCTGCACGCAACGCCCTTACGGTTATCGTCATAGGGTCTCCTCGCCGGTTAAATCGATGGTCATGTGAATACAACGCAGCTGCGCATCGGCCATTCTTGAATAATGAAATCCCTCGCTAACGGTTACAAAGCCTTGTTTCTGATAGAAAGTCTGCGCGTTGGGCGTTGAGGAGAGCGTTAATTGCGAAATGCCGCGTGCGCGTGCATCTGCTTTAATCGCCGCGATGATCCGCCCCGCCAGCCCTTTTCCGGCTGCGTCGGGGACGGTAAAGATCGCTTCCACGCTGCTGGCGGCCAGATCGAGATAACCGCTTGCCACGATTTCTCCCTTCTCATCGTCGACCACGTAAAAGGGATTATCGATTATCACCTGACGGTAACTTTCCGGCATTGCCTCCGGCGTCCAGCGGGCGATCACGTCACTATCATAGCTACTCTGGCAGCCTGCACGGATGGCCAGATTGCGAACGAGCCAGAGTCTTTCGGCCTCTTCCGGTGCGGCCAGTCTTAACGTCATATTTTCCTCGGCTATTCAGTCACAGCAGAATGTGGTAATCATGAAAATAGCAGAAGGCAAACAAAAACATAACGACAAATAATGGAGATCCGAATCGTGAAAACGCCCACGTTAACCACTGAACGTCTGTTACTCAAACCGCTGGAAGCGGAAGATGCGCTGCAAATCCAGACATTATATCCACGCTGGGAGATCGTTCGTTATATGGTGGCGAGCGTACCCTGGCCCTATCCGTCCGATGGCGCAGAAACATACGTGAACAACGTTGCCCTGCCGGATGTGGAAAATGGCGTGGCGTGGTTCTGGACGATTCGTTGCAAAGACAATCCCGAACAGCTGATTGGCCTGATCTGCCTGTACGACGTCGAGGATAATAATCGGGGATTCTGGCTGGCACCCGAATGGCAGGGTCAGGGCTATATGCGCGAAGCGAGCATTGCCGCGACGGACTTCTGGTTTAATACGCTGAACAAACCGCTTCTGCGTGCGCCAAAAGCCGCCGTCAACCAGCGCTCACAGCGGATCTCTACCAGCAGTGGAATGCGCCTGGTGAGAACGGAAAAGAAAGCCTACGTCAGCGGCGAGCTGGACTCGGAGTTATGGGAAATCACCCGCGAGGAATGGAACGCCTTGCAGCGTTCCTGAATATTCATTACGTGAGCTGGTAATGCTTGTCCGGTAACACGCGGGCGGGGATTTCCGGCTCATCGTTCATTTGCAGCAGGTCGATCTCCATCGCATTGCAGATGGCATCCAGCGGCAGGTCGTTATTTTCCACGCCGAAGGGCTCTTCCAGCTCTTCAGCCAGCGCATCGAGGGAGATAAAGGTGTAAGAGATCAGCACCGAGACAAACGGCGTCATGTAGTGCAGATCGACCACCAGGGCGAACGGCAGCATGATGCAGAACAGATAGACCGTGCGGTGCAGAATCAGGGTGTAGGCAAACGGCACCGGCGTATTGGCAATCCGCTCGCACCCGGCTAACACCACGGACATGTCGTTAAGACGATTGTTGAGGCTGTGGAACAGAATATCTGACAGCTGCCCTTCCCGACGGCGTACCGCCAGCCACTCGCCCATAATCAGCAAAATACGGTTCGACGGCGAGTTTGAATCCATCACCGCGCGTAAATGTGACGCAGAAAGATAGCGTGAAAGCTGCTCTGCCTGCGGCTGGCGTCTGAGCGTCATGCGCAGGCAATGGGCGAAGGCGATCTGCAGACGCACAAACTCGCTGAGATGCGGATCGTCCGGGAGCGTGTTTTTCACCTCGCGAAATAGCGAGCGTGACGCTATCATCAGTTGCCCCCAAAGCTGGCGAGCCTCAACGTAGCGCGAATAACAGGCGTTATTGCGAAACCCGAGGAAGATAGCGATCGCCACGCCGAGAATGCTGAACGGCGCAACGGTCAGTTTGATCCCAAGGGAGGAGTACCAGGGTAACATCACGATAACAGCGATGGATAACAGGAAGTTAAGGAACAACCGGGTAAAGATTTTAGACAGGACGGAGCCGTGCCAGACAAAAATCAGGCGCAGCCAGTGCTGTTGAGGACGAACAATCATAGTCAGCTTCAGGTCAATAAAGAGCGCGACTATTAAACGTGATCGCCGTCACGGTTGCAAGCTTGTTACAGGATTGCTGCCCCTTTTTAACTGCGAGACAAAAAGCGCACGATGCTGAAGTGTGTAATAAAAAAAGGGAACATCTAGTATGTTGTAACTAATGATGCTTTAAATAAAACCCGGCCGGAGCCGGGCGAGAGGATTAGCACAGCGGTTTGACTGCCGCGCGCATCCCCTTCAGAAGAATCGCATCCAGATCGAGCGTAACCTGTTCTACCAATCCGCTCACTTTCGTCAGATCCTGCTCCCAGTGATCGCTCACGCTGAGAACCGCTTTCACCAGTTCGCTGGTGCTGATCTGCTTGTCATGATGCTGTGCCCACAGCTGCTGATAGCGCTCCAGCCAGTGCAGATCGTCCTGTACCGGATAGTTTTCACCCTCACGCTCTGCACGATAAAACGCGATCAACGCGGCCAGCGCAAAGGTGAGACGCGCAGGTAATTTCCCGGTCGCCTTCTGGCCTGCCAGCAGCTGCGGCAGGATACGGGTGCGGTATTTTGTCATCCCGTTCAGGGCAATCGACAGCAGCTGGTGTTTGATGTACGGGTTACGGAAACGCCCTGTCACCGCGCTGGCGAAGGATTCCAGCTCATCTTTTGGTAAATCCAGCACCGGGATGATCTCCTGGTAGATGGCCTTTTCCACAAATGCGCAGATTTCTTCGTCGTTCATCGCGTCGCCGACCGTGTCCAGCCCCGCCTGGAAGGCCACCGGAACCAGTGCCGTGTGCGCGCCGTTAAGGATTGCGACCTTGCGCTCTTTATACGGTTTGATGTCGTCCACAATCAGGACGTTAAGCGGGAATTTATCGAGGCGCAGTTCGGCGGCCAGAGATTTAGGCCCCTGAATCACAAACAGATAGAAGTGTTCAGCGGTATCGAGGAAGCCATCGTGGTAGCCCAGTTCCGTTTCAAGCGCAGCCACTTCGTCACGCGGGTAGCCGGTTACAATTCTGTCCACGAGGGTGGAGCAGAAACTGTTGGCATCAACCAGCCACTGGGTGAATGCCGCTGGCAGCGCCCACTCCTGGGCATATTTCAGCACCAGTTCACGCAGCGCATCGCCGTTATAATCAATCAGTTCGCACGGAATAATCACCCAGCCTTTGTCGGCCGCGCCGTTGAAATGGCTGAAACGCTCAAACAGTAAACGGGTGAGTTTTGCCGGATAGCTCACGGCAGGCGCATCGTCGAATTTGTCCTCAGCGTGATAGCTGATGCCCGCTTCGGTGGTGTTGGAGAACACAAAGCGCATTTCCGGATTGTGTGCGAGTTTAAGGAATTCGTCGTACTGGCTGTAAACACTGATTTCGCGATTCACGGAGCGGATCAGACGCGCATCGCTCACAGCCTCGCCCTTCTCATTCAGGCCGCGAATGATCGTGGTGTACAGACCATCCTGAGTGCTCAGTGAAGGCGGGAAATCGCTCTGGATAGGACGAACAATCACCACCCCGGAATTCAGATCGGTGTGCTCATTTAGCAGGTCGATCTGCCAGTCGATGAACGCACGTAAAAAGTTACCTTCACCAAACTGGATGATACGTTCAGGATAGAGAGCACCGGGAAAATCACGACGATTGAGTGTGTTCACAAGGGGTTCCTTTTTTAATTAGTCATACAGCCCGATAAGATTGGTCCAATAACTTATCAAACTTTTCGACCATGAAACCCTGTTTTGATCAATTCATAAAGCAATTGTGAAAAATATTATAAAAACTTATAGAACACCGATGTCGCCGTCATTTCGCCGTCCGGCATCAGGGCGTAGCGCGGGATCTCACCCACCTTTTGCCAGCCCGCACGCTGATAGAACGTCTCAGCGCCGCTGCCCGAAGCCGTATCCAGTACCAGCACGGTTTTACCCTCTTCCACCGCCACTGCTTCCAGGGCTTCCATTAATAGCATCGCCACACCACGACGGCGGGCTTTTTCGTGGACCAGCAGCTTGGCTACATCCGCGCGGTGCGGCTGGTTCTCTGGTTGATCGGTAATGAGCTGCACGGTACCCAAAAATTCGCCACCTTCGTCGCGACAGGCCAGCACGGTGCGCTCCCGGCGGGCCACGCTTTCCGCCACGCCGAGCCAGAACTGACGCGCTTTTTCAGCCGAAAAAGGCAGCATAAAACTCACCGACGCCCCACCGTTAACGCAGTTTTCGAGGATGTCAGCCAGTGAGTCGAGATGCGAGAGAATATCGTCACGTGAAAGGGTGTGAATGTGCAGAGAGGCGGTCATGGGATTTCCTTGTGAAAAGACCGCCTCAGATTGCCTTTAACAATTATTTAACGCAAGCGCGCCGTTCATAGGCTTTTATTATGCCCGCTGTCTGCACTGTATCGCTGTTTCATGGCGAGGATTTTGTCGTGAGCGGTCTGTAGCCAGCGCTGCAAATCATCCTGCTGATGGTCGAATTCACAGACTCCCCAGGAGAATGTCAGGCTCCAGGGATACAGCCCACGCTGGTTGTATTCCGCGACCTGCTCATTGAGATACTGCATTGCAATCCAGGCCCCCTGCTCATCCGTATCGGCAAACAGAACCGCGAATTCATCGCTACCGTAACGCACCAGCAGATCCGCCTCACGGAATGAGGTGCGCATCAGCTCGGTCATGGCTTTCAGCGCCGCATCGCCTACAGCCTGCCCGTAACGTTCGTTGATTTGTCTGAAGCGGTCCAGATCCATCCAGGCGAGCGTCAATGGCTCTGCACGACGCCGGGCACCGGATAAGGCAAACGCCGCTAACTGATTAAATCCACGCCGGTTAAACAGCCCCGTCAGTTCATCCGTCGTCGCCGCACAGGCGGCGGCGAACTCGTCTTCCGCCAGCGCTGCCAGGTCGCTCAGGGCGTTAAGATCGGCCGCAACAAAATCGCGGGGGGAATAGTCCATCAAACACAGCGTGCCGACGATAGCGCCGTCGGGCAGACGCAGCGGATACCCGGCATAAAAACGTACGCCAGGCTGGCCTTTTACCAGCGGATTATCGGCAAAACGGGGATCATGGCGCGGGTCAGACACCACCAGCGGTGCATTGTTAAACAGCGTATGCCCACAGAAAGAGAGATTGCGCGGCAGAACGGCGGCCATGGCATTGTCTAAAGAGAGCGCCACCAGCGAGCGTTCGTCGATCAGGTTCACCCTCGCCACCGGCACGGCAAACAGGCGTTTTGCCAGCCGGGTGATGCGATCGTAGGGTTGATGGTTGTTCGACTCCAAAAGCCTGGAATCACGCAGGGACAGCAGACGGTCTGATTCATTGGCAGGGATCGCGGGCGCTTTCATGATGTCTCCTGACACGCAGCTTTTTAATAGCTTAGCCTAAAGAAACGACTTGTCAGTGCGCAAAAATTCGATTTTTACCGCCGCGCTTAGCCTGGTAAAGGGCGGTGTCCGCCGCCTGCAGCCAGTCCGTTACGTTTGACATCTCGCGGGTCGCCCCCGCGATGCCAATACTGAGGGTGCAATTGACGGTTTCATGCGCCACATCTTGCATAATGGCGGCGGCCTCCATGATCCGCGACGCCACCACGTGCGCCTCATCGATGCTGGTATCCGGAAGCAGGATCACAAACTCATCGCCGCCCAGCCGCGCCGGGGTGTCTGTCTGACGTGTGGCAATGTGTAAAATCTCCGAGACCGAGGCGAGCAACGCATCCCCGACTTTATGCCCGAAACGATCGTTCACTTCTTTAAAATTATCGATATCAATGAACATCAGCGCCGATTCCCGGCAGGCCTGCTGAAGTTTATTCAGCTCGTGTTCGATGCGCTTTTCCAGCAGGCGTCGGTTCGCGATATCCAGCAGCGGATCCATCATCGCGATCCGCTCCAGCTCGCGGGATTTGATCCGCAGACGAATGGCAATACTGTCCGTCAGCACGCTAAGCGCAATGATGTAGATGGCAATCAGGGGCAAGGTGGCAAACATGGTCTGTTGCGAAACAGTGATAATAATCGCCATGCCCTGCAACAGCCAGGCAGCGAGAAACACCGCCAGCATGGCTATCGCCGCGCGCTTCATCAGGGCAAACCCGCCTGCGGACAGGCGATCGGCCAGCAGGATCGTAGCAATCACCACCGAGGGCAGCGGATTCACGGCCATCATCGCGATCCAGAACCCTCCTGCCCCCGCATCGATCACCAGATTTTGATGCTCTGCGGCCAGCGGCGTAGAAGACCGACTGGCGCGCAGCCAGGCGACGGTCGGCCAGACAAACGCGTTTAGCGCCAGCAAAAGCATTAGCCATACTGAACGTTGATGTTCAATCAGGACAGAAAGAATAGGAATAAAGCAGAGAAAAGTGCCCAGGATACGCATCAGATACATACGTTTAACAAAACGACTCCCTGGTAAGCGATGGTTTTTACTCAGTTTATCAGTTCCGTTCATTACGCGATTTTTCCGATGTGTTATCACCGGTATCTTATTGAGCTTAAAAATACGTAGCAAGCAATTTATCAGCAAAGTGATAACATCAGGGCCGCATTCTGCCTGGGATGGATACGTTTACATCTGTTCCGTACTTTTTTGCGGTTCGACGACGCGCAGATCGTCTGGATGACGCGCACTGGTACGATTTCGCCCAGCTTTTTTCGAACGATAGAGATACTCGTCGGCTTCGGCTAACAGCTTATTAAAGACCTCCGTGAGCTGCCAGGATTCTGCTTTCGCACTCCCAAGCCCAATACTCACCGTCAAAAACAGCGTGTGCTGACCCCAGCTGAAGGGATGCGAAGCAACAGATTCTCTGATACGTTCTGCCAGCTCAACGCCCTGACGGGCATCAACGGTATTGGCCACGACCGCAAACTCTTCCCCGCCCATGCGCGCCACCAGCCCGTCCTCGCCCACCACCTGCTGCACCTGCCCGGCGAAAGAGGCCAGCACCCGATCGCCACACTCATGACCATAGTTGTCATTAATGCTTTTGAAGTAGTCGATATCGAGCAGCATCACGGTCAGAAAACGGGGATGACGATGGGACTCTTCGTGTTTCAGCGCTTCATACAAACCTGAGCGCGAATAGACGCGCGTCAGGAAGTCATAATCGGCGCGCAATGACACCTGATGAATCAGAGAGTTAATCGCCGCCACGCTCACGGAGACCATCACCGGGCAAATTGCCATGGTCGCGATGCCCAGACGCGCAGAGAACATCATCGGCGTCGAAAGCGGCGTCGCCACGGCAATATTAATAATCGAGTTCGCCACCAGGATGATCTCCACCCCGCCGGTGACAAAGGTCAGCAGACAGGTCGCGGGAAGCGAATAACGCACCGCACACCAGATCAGCGCCGGCAGCGGAAAGGCCAGGCTGCCCGCCCCGCCGATCACCACCGAGGCCAGGACAGAGACGATCAGCGCCACCACGGGCATAAAGTGTTCTACCCGCACCGGGTTCTTGATCTCAGGGATTTTAACGGTCAACAGGCACGGCAGAATCAGCACGCCGGTCGAGAACTGCTCGCTAAACCAGTCGGCAAACAGCGGCCAGAAGGTTTGACTGTCGATCCCGACGGAACCCATCGCCCCCACCAGCGCGCACAGCAGCGCGGCGATAAGGCAAAAGTTAAACAAACGTAAGGCATTGATCGGGTCCGGAACCGTGCGGCCCCGACGTCTGTCCCGCGTCACCAGCAGCGCCACGGTCACGATAAACACCATATTGGAGAGGTTGATCACCACCGAGGCCATCCCCCAGTTGGTGGTCACCGCGTCATACATCAGCATCGCGACATAGGACACCGCGTAATAGTGCAGGCGATTGAGATATGCGTAACGGGCAAACACCCCGGCCATCACGCCATTAAGCGGCCAGAACAGTGATAGCGCTTCCACCAGACGCAGTTCCGCGCCAATAAAATAGAACAGCGTGGTCAGAATAAAAATACCGACCGCATTGCGAAGCGGATTATCGGGCAGAAAAGGCTTAAAGGATGTCAAAGAAGAAGGCATCAAATATCAATCCATATAATTGCTTAGCGCAATTATTTCGCGGTCATCAGCAGAATAATAAAAGATTAGCACGTATCTATAACATACATAGCCGGCATGCATAACCCATCAAGGTTGGGCGTTCATTTGCAGCACCAGCCAGTGGTGGATGACCGTCACAATGTAACGTTGCTGATCGGCGTTTAACGCCTCGCCCTGGGGAATATGGTGCCATTTAGCGAGACAACCGCGACAGCAGGTTGCCGTAGCATGCTGGGCGATAAAGACCGGATGCCCGCGCATCGGAGTCTGCTTGCCGTCGTTGACGGGCATGGCCGCCGCCAGACGACGGGCAACAAAATCCGCGGCGTGTTGATCGATAGTTTCCGCCCCTTTGTCCCAGCAGTACTGCCGCTCTTTCGCCCCCAGTTTGAAGCGAGAACGAAACGTTGAACGTCCCAGCCGGGCAAACAGATCGTCAAGGGTGTTCATCAGTAGACGGACCGCCCCAGCCGCTGGGTGAGTTTCTCCAGCACCGCCACGCCTGCCAACGAGTTCCCGGCGTCATCCAGCTCCGGGCTCCAGACCGCAATCGCCATTTCGTGCGGGACAATCGCCACCACCCCGCCGCCGACGCCTGATTTAGCGGGCAGCCCGACGCGCCAGGCAAATTCTCCAGCGTTCTGATACATCCCGCTTGTCGCCATCAGCGCATTGACTTGACGCGCCTGCATCGGCGTCACAACTGCCTGATTATGCAGCGAGGAGAAGCCCTGGTCAGCCAGAAACAGGAAAGTACGCGCGAGTTCCACGCAGCTCATTTTCAGCGCGCAGTAGTGGAAATAGTTTTGCAGCACGGTAGCCACATCGTTGTGGAAATTACCGAAAGACTTCATCAGCCAGGCGATGGCGGCGTTTCGCGCCGAATGTTCAAACTCAGAGCGAGCAACGTTAGCGTCGTAACTCAGATCCGAAACGCCGCTCAGCTGGCGCACAATCTCCAGCATCCGCTGACGCGGCGCGCTAAGACGGCTTTGCAGCATGTCGCAAACCACCAGCGCACCGGCGTTGATAAAAGGATTGCGCGGTTTGCCCTGTTCGATTTCCAGCTGGAGCAGTGAGTTAAATGGCTGACCGGAAGGATCTTTCCCCACCCGCTGCCAGATCTCGTCTTCGTCATACTGACGCATCGCCGCAACCAGGCTTAACACTTTGGAGATCGACTGAATCGAAAAGCGCTCGGCGGCGTCGCCGGCCTGATAAAGCTCACCTTTCACGGTGCAAATGGCGATACCCAGCTTATTGCCACTGACGCACGCCAGCGCCGGAATGTAATCGGCAACCTTCCCCTGCCCGATTAACGGACGAACCTGCGCCAGAATCTCTTCCAGCATCTGATTATCAATGACCGCAGCCACATGTTGCTCCTTGCCTGGAGGCCAAAAACGGGCTGCGAGTATAACAGAGGCGAATGTGTCGCGTCAGGCGGGAAGACGAAAACGCGAAACCGCCTGCATCAGTAAATACGACTCATCGTGTAAGCGACGCGACGCCTGGGAGGCGGTGGTCACCAGTACATCCGTCTGTTGCGACACCTGATTCAGCGCCTGCAGCTGGCGCGTCATATGATGAATACTCTCCCCCTGACTCATCGTGGCGGCAGAAATATCGTCAAGCAGACCGCTCAGATTTGCCACCAGCCCGGTCACCTGCTGCAGGTTGTTCTCAAGCTTCACCACCGCTTTCGACCCGTCTTCAATTCCCTGTAACGAATGATTAATCAGCTCCTGAATGGTTTGCGTCGAGTGACTGCTTTTTCTCGCCAGCAATCCCACCTCACGCGCGACAACCGCAAACCCTCGCCCCTGATTGCCCGCATGGGCGGCTTCAATAGCGGCGTTCAGCGCCAGAATGTTTGTCTGAAACGCCACGCTGTCGATCATCGAGACGATCCCGCGCATCTCTGACGATCGTTCTACGATCGCCTGCATGGAAGCATTAACGGTCGACATCATGATATCGCCCCCCGCCGCCGTCTTACGCGCTTCATCCGCACGCGAGCTGGCGAGCTTCGCGTACCCGGTATTGCCCTCCACGTGGGTTTCCAGCGTGGCGATGTGCGCCGTCACGTCGCTCAGCTCCTGGGCCTGCCGCGCGGATTGCTGATACAGCTTTTGATTGCCTTCCGCCAGTTCGCCGATGTTTTCCACCATTGCGGTTGTGGCTTCACTCACCTGCGTCACCAGCTGCTGTAATCCGCGCTGCATGGTGCTAATACTGGCGCTCAACTGCCCGATTTCGCGGTTAAAACTGTTTACAGCCGGCGCGGCACCCGAGAGATCTCCGGCGGCAAGCTGGTTGATATGAGCGATAAGCCTGCGCAGCGGGGCAATCACCCAGCGCGACATGCCAAACCACACCGCCACCGCAATCAGTAGCAGGACCACTGGCGCCAGCAGGAACAGCGACTGCAAATCAGCGAGGCGATCCATCAGCGACTGGCGCCCTTCTCCTGCTCGTTGCTCGCTCAGCTGCTGATAGCGCGCGTAGTTATCATTAAAGTCGGTCTGAAACGCCTGGGCGGGGACGGCAAAAAAGGCGTCAATGGAATGGGTCTTTACCAGCCCTTCCGCCTGCTCATTGATGGCGCCGTAGAATAACTGATAGCTATTAATCAGCGCCTCGTCTTTGGGGGGATTCAGCGTCAGCCAGCCCTTCCACGCCTCCCGGGAAGCATTAAGCGCCTTTTGTGCTTCATCCATCAGGCTGTTCCAGCTCCCTTCAGAGCCGGTCTCTTTATCCTGCATAAAATAGACGCCCGAACGATTGAGCAGATCGCTTGCCGCCAGCAGGGAGACACGCGCCAGATCCAGTTTACTTTGCTGCTGTTGCGTCAGCTGATTTTGTTGTTCATTGCGCTGGGCATCACGAAGCGAGGCGGTCAGGAGAATTGACGAGGAGAGCTGCAGGGCGGAGAAAAGCCCGATAATACAAAAGATGCCCGCCAGCAGACCAAACTGACGCTTCGCAATACGGCTAAAAATTTGCGTTAGGTTCATAATATTCTTCTGTAACAGTACGTTAGACACGTGGGAGTCTACGAAACGCAAATGACAGAACCATGATACAAAAATGACAAAGGCCTTCGCGGTGAAGGCCTTTTAAGCAAGTTTAATAATACCTACACGCGGTCTTTCCATACGGTCTGGATATTGCAGAACTCATGCAAACCGAAGTGAGATAACTCACGGCCAAAGCCGCTCTTCTTCACGCCGCCAAAGGCCACGCGCGCATCGCTGGCACTGAAGCCATTGATGAACACCCCGCCGCACTCCAGCTGGCGAGCAAACGCCTCGGCACGTTGCGCATCGGCGGTAAACACCGTCGCCGACAGACCAAAATCACTGTCGTTTGCAAGCATCAGGGCATGTTCCGCGTTTTTCGCCACGGTGATCGCGGCGACCGGGCCGAACAGCTCCTGACGAAACGCGGTCATCTCTGGGGTAACGTTGCCTAATACGGTCGCCGGATAGTAATTCCCCGCACCGGCCACTTTCTCTCCGCCGAGTAAAAGCGTTGCGCCCTCGTTAAGCGTCGCCTGTACCTGCTGATGCAGTTCATCACGCAGATCGAACCGCGCCATCGGCCCCAGATAGTTCTCTTCGTTATCGGGCGCGCCTATTTTCAGGGCCGCAGCGGCCGCAACAAAGCGTTCGGTAAACTGCTCTGCGATGCCCTCTTCGACGATAAAGCGTTTGGCGGCCGCGCACACCTGTCCGGTATTCTGATAGCGCCCGGCAACGGCCGCTTTCACGGCCAGATCCAGATCCGCATCGTTCAGCACAATAAAGGGATCGGACCCACCCAGCTCCAGCACGCATTTTTTGAGGGCCGCAGCCGCCTGTGCGCCAATCGCCGCCCCGGCACGTACGCTCCCGGTGACGGTAATCGCAGCGATGCGCCGATCGTTAATCGCCTGGCTGACGCCGTCGTTCGTGGCGTTGACCCAGCCAAACACCCCTGGCGCAAAACCGGCATCCGCGAACATCTCGCCGATAAGCGTCGCCGACCCCAGAACGTTCGGCGCGTGTTTCAGCAGATAGGTGTTACCGGCGAGCAGAATCGGTACCGCCCCGCGCAGCACCTGCCACAGCGGGAAGTTCCACGGCATCACCGCCAGCACCGGTCCCAGCGGGCGATACTCGATCACCGCTTTTTGATTTTCAACCTGCGTCGGTTCCGCAGCCAGCATCGCCGGGCCGTGCTCGGCGTACCAGTCGCACAGACCGGCAGATTTCGTCACTTCGGCGCGTGCCTGCAAAATAGGTTTACCCATCTCACGGGACATCATTTGCGCCATCTCTTCTGCGCGCGCCCGCAGTGCGGTAGCAAGATCGCGCAGTTTCTGCGCCCGGTGAGTAACGCTTTCATTGCGCCACTGACAGAAACCGCGATCCGCCAGCGCGATTGCCTGCTCTACGTCGGCCGCGGTGGCCCATGGATAGGCCGCGAGGGTTTCGCCGTTAGCCGGATTAATTGACAGCGCATGGGTAGCCGGTGAATGAGTCATAGTCTTCTCCACGTAATAAGGGTTGATTGATTGTGGCTCACTCTGCTATTTCTTAAAAATGAATAATACTGACTCACTTATTCACGAAAAGAGAATGCCATGGATTTAACTCAGCTCGAAATGTTTAACGCCGTCGCGCAGACCGGGAGCATCACCCAGGCAGCGCAAAAGGTGCATCGTGTGCCGTCCAACCTGACCACCCGAATCCGACAGCTGGAGGCGGATCTTGGCGTTGAGCTGTTTATCCGTGAAAACCAGCGTTTGCGCCTCTCACCCGCCGGGCATAACTTTCTGCGCTACAGCAAGCAGATCCTCGCCCTGGTCGAAGAGGCGCGGATGGTGGTCGCCGGGGATGAACCGCAGGGGCTGTTCGCTCTGGGGGCGCTGGAGAGCACTGCCGCGGTGAGGATTCCTGAATCCCTGGCGCAGTTTAACCAGCGCTATCCGCGCATTCAGTTCGCCCTGTCCACCGGACCTTCCGGCACGATGATCGATGGCGTACTGGAGGGCACGTTGAGCGCGGCGTTTGTCGACGGGCCGCTCTCGCATCCGGAGCTGGACGGGATGCCGGTCTATCAGGAAGAGATGATGCTGGTTGCCGCCGCCGGGCATGAAAAGGTGTCGCGCGCCACGCAGGTGAGCGGTCGGGACGTGTACGCGTTTCGCGCCAACTGCTCCTATAGACGGCATCTGGAGAGCTGGTTTCACGCAGATCGCGCCACGCCGGGGCGGATCCATGAGATGGAGTCGTACCACGGTATGCTGGCCTGTGTGATTGCGGGTGCAGGTATTGCGCTGATGCCCCGCTCGATGCTGGAGAGCATGCCGGGGCATCTTCAGGTGGAGGCGTGGCCGCTGGCGGAAAACTGGCGCTGGCTCACGACCTGGCTGGTATGGCGACGCGGCGCAATGACGCGTCAGCTGGAAGCGTTTATAGCACTGCTAAACGAACGTCAGCCACCAGCACCTTCTCCATAAACAGGCTTAGCGGATCTTCGTCGTAGGGCGGAAACGCCGGGCGCGCCTGATAACCGCAGCGCTCATACAGCTGAATAGCCGCGTGCTGCTTGATACCGGTTTCGAGGCGTAACGTGTGGCAGTGGCGGCTCAGGGCTTCGTCTTCCAGCGCCGCCAGCAGTTTTTCCCCAAGCCTTTGTCCGCGATGGGTGGGATCGATGTACACCCGTTTCATCTCCCCGCTGCCGTCGCCGTTGAGCACGATCGCCCCGCAGCCCACGGCATTCAGCTGGTTATCACGGATCACCATCATTAAAAGCGACCCCGCCGCCAGCTGGGTGAGATCGACCAGATGGTTGCTTTCCGCCGGGTAAAGCTCAGTTTGATAGCTGTCCAGGGCGGCGATCAGCGCCAGAATATCCGGATGAGAGGCAGATTCAGAGGTAATGGAATACATGGCAGGCTCCTTTTGTTGTTTGTTATCAACATAGCTGCCACCTCGGTTCAGGTGTTCATACTTTTAACTTATCTCTGTACCTCGTTTGAGGATTACCTGAAAAAGGGTGCCAAAAATGCGGGGCACTGTAATTATATACAGTCATTGTATTTAAACCGCGATAACATCTCCCCCTACTGGCAGCATGCCCGCAGGCTGCGGGCATGTAGACGTAAAAACGGAGACTACTGGCGCAGGAAGATTTTTCCTTTGAGATACAGCGTGGCTTGCCCGCCAATCAGCACCCGGTCGCCCAGCAGCTCACAGCGCAGATCCCCGCCTCTCGCCGACACCTGGCGCGCCTGCATCTGCGTTTTGCCGAGCTTTTCGCTCCAGTAGGGAATCAGCATACTGTGGGTGGAGCCCGTCACCGGATCTTCTGGCACGCCTTCACCAGGGCAGAAGAAGCGGCTGACGAAATCCGCTTCGTCGCCGGGCGCCGTAATGCAGACCATTTTGTCGAGCGGGATCATGGATGAGATATCCGGGCTGATGGACTCAACCTGCTGCTGGTTTTCCAGCACCACCATATAGTCTCGCGCCACGCGAACCTCTTTCGCGCTGGTGATCCCAAGGGAGTAAAACAGCAGCGCCGGAGGATTATCGACGGCCTCACTGGCCCAGGCCGGGAAGTTGAGCGTCAGCCAGTCGCCGTTGCGCTTCACGGTCAGTTTGCCGACAAAACGGGTAGTGAAGGTAATTTCCGTATGCGGATAGTCGAGATATTCGAAGATCACATGCGACGCCGCCAGCGTGGCATGCCCGCACAGATCAATCTCATCAAGTGTCGTAAACCAGCGCAGCTCAAAACCCTCGTCCGTACGCACGAAGAACGCCGTCTCCGACTGATTATGTTGCTTCGCCATGCTGAGCAACGTCTCGTCCGGAAGCCACTCCTCCAGCGGACACACTGCGGCGGCGTTGCCACCAAAGGCTTTATCGCTGAAGGCATCCACCAGATAAAAATCAATTTCTTGCATCGTCGTACCGCCTGTTTTTATTGTGCTGTTCTTTATATTCAAGGAAAACAACGCCCTTCGCTACAGGACGTATAAGCAAAATATTGAGATCTGCATCACATAATGATTGTCTTTTAGCCAGTTAAGGCTTTAAGATCGCCCTCTCATCTTTTCAGCAACGAACCCCAAATCTTATGCCTTCGAACACAGTTTCACGCAAGGTCGCGTGGCTACGTGTGGTCACGCTTGCCATTGCCGCGTTTATATTCAATACCACGGAATTTGTTCCCGTGGGTCTGCTTTCCGATATCGCTCAAAGTTTCCAGATGGAAACTGCGCAGGTCGGGATCATGCTGACCATCTACGCGTGGGTGGTAGCGCTGATGTCCCTGCCGTTTATGCTGCTGACCAGCCAGATGGAGCGACGCAAGCTGTTGATTGGCCTGTTTGTGCTGTTTATCGCCAGCCATGTGCTGTCGTTCCTCGCCTGGAACTTTACCGTGCTGGTGATAAGCCGCATCGGTATTGCGTTCGCTCACGCCATTTTCTGGTCGATTACCGCCTCGCTGGCCATTCGACTGGCACCTGCAGGTAAACGCGCGCAGGCGCTGAGCCTGCTGGCGACCGGCACCGCGCTGGCGATGGTGCTCGGCCTGCCTATCGGGCGCATCGTCGGGCAGTATTTCGGCTGGAGAACCACCTTCTTTGCCATCGGTATGGGCGCATTAATCACCCTGCTGTGCCTGATCAAACTCCTGCCGAAATTACCGAGTGAACACTCTGGCTCGCTTAAAAGCCTGCCGGTGCTGTTCCGCCGCCCAGCGCTGATGAGTATTTATCTGTTGACGGTCATTGTCGTTACCGCCCACTACACGGCCTACAGCTATATTGAACCTTTTGTGCAGGTTGTCGCGGGCTTTAGCGCTAATTTTGCAACGGTGCTTCTGCTGCTCCTCGGCGGGGCTGGCATTATCGGCAGTATCCTGTTTGGCAAACTGGGCAATCAGCACGCGTCGCTGCTGGTGAGCGGCGCTATCGGTGCCCTGATGCTGTGTCTGGTGTTGCTGATGCCGGCGGCAGGTAGCGAAACAAATCTGGCGATACTGAGTATTTGCTGGGGCGTGGCGATGATGATTATCGGCCTCGGTATGCAGGTTAAAGTCCTGGCGCTGGCACCGGATGCCACCGATGTAGCGATGTCGCTCTTCTCCGGGATCTTCAATCTAGGCATCGGCGCGGGTGCGCTGGTGGGAAATCAGATCAGCCTGCATTTTTCTATGTCAGCGATTGGCTATCTGGGGGCGATTCCGGCGCTGGCGGCGTTGATCTGGTCGATTCTGATCTTCCGCAAGTGGCCGGTGGCGCTGGAAGAACAGACACATCACGGGTGATTTTTGCCGAAGAGAGTAGCAATTGCCCGGGCCTACAGATTGTGTAGGCCCGGCTGTGTTAGTGGTAGGTCTTAATAATTTCCAATACGCCGTTAATAATAAACTGCACACCCATACAGACGAGCAGGAAGCCCATCAGACGAGAAATCGCCTCGATACCGCCTTTACCCACCCAACGCATGATCGCGCCGGAACTGCGCAAACATCCCCACAAAATGACGCCGATAATGGCAAAGATCAGCGGTGGCGCCACCATGACGACCCACGCGGAGAAGGTCGTGCCGTCACGTACCGTTGACGCGGAGCTGATGATCATCGCTATCGTCCCTGGCCCTGCCGTGCTTGGCATGGCGAGCGGTACAAATGCGATATTAGCGGAAGGCTCAGACTCCATCTCTTCCGATTTACTTTTGGCTTCCGGCGATTCATGGGCTTTATGCGCCGGGAACAGCATGCGGAAACCGATAAAGGCGACGATTAAGCCCCCTGCAATTCGTAACCCGGGAATCGAAATCCCGAACGTGTTCATCACCACCTGTCCGGCGTAATACGCCACCATCATAATGATGAAAACATACACCGACGCCATCAACGACTGGTGGTTACGTTCGGCGCTGTTCATGTTGCCCGCCAGCCCTAAAAACAACGCCACGGTTGTTAACGGGTTCGCCAGCGGCAACAGCACCACCAGCCCAAGTCCTATTGCCTGAATTAATTCCACCATAGTGCGTCGTCGTCCTTATCCATAATCAACACTGACAGTATACGGTGAAATGGCCTGACACAGCCACGCAGACAACGTAAGCAGTGTTTTCCGCTGAATTACGATAACCCTGCGTTATGTTTATGATTTAAAAGGACTCAAAAAAAGTTCATGAAACGTTTTAGCAAATCGTGGCATCGGCGGATACATTCGGTTGACTTATACTTGCCTGAGCAATAATATCTGCCGTGATTAAACTACTTGCCAGGGCAACCATTGTGAAAAGCACCAGTGATCTTTTTAACGAAATTATTCCACTGGGCCGTCTTATTCATATGGTGAACCAGAAAAAAGATCGCCTGCTCAACGACTATCTGTCTCCGATGGACATCACTGCGACCCAGTTCAAAGTGCTGTGCTCCATTCGCTGCGAAGTGTGCATCACCCCGGTTGAGCTGAAAAAGGTGCTCTCTGTCGACCTTGGCGCGCTCACGCGCATGCTCGATCGTCTTGTCTGCAAAGGATGGATTGAAAGGCGACCTAACCCCAATGACAAGCGCGGCGTACTGGTGCAGCTCACCAGCGATGGTGCGGCCATGTGCGAACGCTGTCATGAGTTAGTAGGACAAACACTGCACCAGGAACTAACAAAAAACTTAACGGCGGATGAAGTGGTCACTCTTGAGCATTTGCTGAAGAAAATCCTGCCGTAAACAGAAGAGGTATGACGATGTCCAGACGCAATAATGACGCCATCACTATTCATAGCATTTTGGACTGGATCGAAGATAACCTGGAATCGCCGCTCTCACTTGAGAAGGTGTCTGAGCGTTCAGGTTACTCAAAATGGCACCTGCAACGGATGTTCAAAAAAGAGACCGGTCATTCTTTAGGGCAATACATCCGCAGCCGTAAGCTGACGGAAATTGCGCAGAAACTGAAAGAGAGCAACGAGCCGATTCTGTATCTGGCTGAGCGTTATGGGTTTGAATCGCAACAAACCCTGACCCGCACGTTCAAGAACTATTTCGACGTGCCGCCGCACAAGTACCGAATCACCAGTATGCCCGGCGAATCCCGCTATCTGCATCCGCTAACACATTGTAATTGCTAACCGCCTGTAATAAGACGTAACCGAGGAAATCATGAAACGTATCGCCTCCGCCGCCCTCACCTTACTGGTGCTGGTCTCCGGCCAGACTTTTGCGGAGCAAACCACTCACGCTAATCAGCAGAACAGCCGCACCACGATGGTTCTGCCTACCGCACACGATCAATCACCGTTTGATTTCAATCATATGGGTGCGGGTAGCGACAAATCCGACGAATTAGGCGTGCCGTATTACAATCAGCACGACCTCTGATTCGTTTTTGCCCCGCGTTTGCGGGGCTTTTTTCATCCCCTGATGCGCGTCGCCCGACGCAGCCGCAATCCAAAGACATTGATGTACAGCCCGGCCATGATCAGCACCGCGCCGATCAGTTGCAGCATCGTCAGTTTTTCGCCCAGCAGAACTGCCGCACTTGCCAGCCCGACCACCGGCACCAGCAGTGACAACGGCGCCACGCGCCAGGTTTCATAACGCCCGAGCAGCGTACCCCAAATGCCATACCCGACAATCGTCGCGACGAAAGCCAGATACACCAGCGACAAAATAGTGGTGAGATCGATCTCAATCAGGCTTTTCAGCATCAGCGCCGGGCCGTCAAACATCAGCGACGCCACCATAAACGGAATGACCGGGATCAGTGCGCTCCAGACCACCAGCGACATCACCGCCGGGCGCGCCTCGTGCTGCATAATGAGCTTGTTGAAGATATTTCCGCACGCCCAGCTCAGCCCTGCGGCCAGTGTGAGCATAAAGCCCAGCATCGCCACGTGCTGACCGTTCAGACTCGCTTCGGCGAGCACCAGCACGCCAAATACCGCAAGCGTAATCCCCGCCAGCTGTTTGCCCTGTAAACGCTCACCAAAGACAAACGCGCCAAGAATGATGGTGAAGAAAGCCTGCGCCTGTAACACCAGCGATGCCAGCCCGGCTGGCATCCCAAATTTGATGGCGCAGAACAGAAAGGCAAACTGACCAAAGCTGATGGTCAGGCCGTAGCCGAGCAGCAGACGAAACGGGATCTTTGGACGGGCAACAAAAAACAGCGCCGGGAAGGCCACCAGCAAAAAGCGCAAACCGGCGAGCATCAGCGGAGGCATGTTGTGCAGCCCCACTTTAATCACCACAAAATTCAGTCCCCATACCACGACCACCAGCAACGCCAGCAGTCCGTCTTTGCGCGTCATACCCTGCCCCTGATTTATTAAATTTTTGTAAACAGATTCAAGGTAACGAAAAAAGCGAGTGAGGAAAAGATCATTAATTCTGGCAGTCAGACAAAGCACTTACGGAAAAATTGGGTGGTATACAACTCCCCTTATGGCGTGATAATCATTGAGACATAAAAAAAGCATAAGCATATGTCGGGCAGGAAAATGAAATCATCACTCAGGCGCTCAACCGCAGCGTTGTTGGCATCGTCATTACTGTTAACCATCGGTCGGGGGGCCACGCTGCCCTTTATGACCATCTACCTCACACGCGTTTACCAGATGAGCGTGGCGAATATCGGCTATGCCCTGACCATCGCCCTGACCATTGGCGTGGTGTTCAGCATGGGGTTTGGCATCCTGGCGGATAAGTTCGATAAAAAGCGCTACATGCTGCTGTCGATTCTGGCGTTTATCGCCGGTTTCGTGGCCATTCCGCTGGTGAATAATGTCACCCTGGTGGTGCTGTTCTTCGCGGTGATTAACTGCGCGTACTCTGTGTTCTCAACGGTCCTCAAAGCCTGGTTTGCAGATGTACTGACGCCTGGCGAGAAAGCGCGCGTCTTCTCTCTCAACTACAGTTTCCTGAATATCGGCTGGACGGTCGGGCCGCCGATTGGCACGCTGCTGGTGATGTACAGCCTACAACTGCCATTCTGGCTGGCGGCCTTCTGCGCCGCGCTGCCGCTGGTGTTTATTCAGGTATATGTGCAAAAGAGCATTGCGGCAGACAGTGACAACGTCACCGTTCCGTGGCAACCCTCGGTGCTGCTTCGCGACCGGGCGCTGTTCTGGTATACGCTCTCTGGTCTGCTGGCCTCTTACGTCGGCGGCTCGTTCGCCAGCTGTATCTCCCAGTATGTGCTGGCGGCGGATTACACCAGTGAATTCGCAGAAAAAGTGGTCGCCGTGGTGCTGCCGGCCAACGCCGCGATGGTGGTCTCTCTGCAATATTTTATCGGTCGCAGGCTGAAGGCCAGCAATATTCGTCCGCTGATGGCGCTCGGGACACTCTTCTTCCTGCTCGGACTGGGCGGGTTTATGCTCTCGGGCACCAATTTGATCTACTGGGGAATTGCCTCGGCGGTGTTTACCATCGGCGAGATTATCTATGCGCCGGGCGAATATCTGCTGATCGATAACATCGCGCCGCCGGGGATGAAAGCGAGCTACTTCTCGGCGCAGGCGCTGGGCTGGCTGGGCGCGGCGGCGAACCCGATGATTACCGGGCTTATTCTGACCCACCTGCCGCACTGGTCGCTGTTTGTGATTATGATGGTCGCGATTGTGGTGGCCTGGCTGATGATCCTGCGCGGGATGAGCGTGAAGCCCTGGGCTGAGCGAGTGGAAACGGCGTAGCGTGTTGCCGGGCAGCGTTTTGCGTGCCCGGCGTTTAACAGCGTGACTTACAGGAACCTTAGTGGTGCAACATCTCCTCCACCACCTGCTTTTTAAACATCTCATTCGGATAATAGGTCGGCCAGTTATCCATCTCTTTCAGCAGCGCCTCATGGGAGGTATTACCCATAAAGAGATGGAAATGCGCCGAGGCACGCGGGCCGATAGTATGGTCGCTGAACTGCACAAATTTTGGTGCTTTAGAGCTGGCGTCTTTACACTCAAACAGGTAACGCACGCCCTTCTTGCCTGATGCGTAGGTCAGGATCTTGAACCCGCTGTAGTCATAATGACAACTCGCCACCGTTTTGCCGGAGTGGAACTCCATCACGTTATTTTCAATGCCGATGGTGTCTACGTCCGTGGCGTACCCCTTGCGGTAGTAGGCTTTCACCTCGTCAAAGGATTTGCTTCCCTCTTTTTCCGCTTTCTTTTTGAAAACCGGATCCAGTGAACCGTCAACCAGGAAAGGATAAACGGACTGCCAGGTACCGTCCCAGTCGGAGAGCTTGCGGTCTTTAACGTCTTTATCCTCGAATACCCCGTTCGCCGCTTGTTGTTCCGCTTCGGTCATCTGGTGACCGTGCGAGTGGGCAAACAGATGGCCGCTGACCAGCAGCGCCCCCAGAGTCATTGCAAATTTTCCAATATGTGCTGCCAAAACGCGATCCTCACTCCATGTTATGAGAACGCGAATGTTATAATATAACATTTCAAAAAACAATAACCCTCAGATCGCCACTAAGCCGCGAACGCCCTCCTGCTCCATGTTCTCCCCGCGCCCGCGCTGAATGATGCTTCCGCGCGACATCAGCAGGTAGTTATCCGCCAGTTCCGCGGCAAAATCATAGAACTGCTCCACCAGTAAAATCGCCATATCGCCCCGGCTGGCGAGCTGGCGGATCACCACGCCAATCTCTTTAATCACTGACGGCTGAATGCCTTCTGTTGGCTCATCGAGGATCAGCAGCTGAGGACGGCTTGCCAGCGCGCGGCCAATTGCCAGCTGTTGCTGTTGCCCGCCAGAGAGATCGCCCCCGCGACGGTGCTTCATCTCTTTGAGCACCGGAAACAGCTGCCAGATATCCTCCGGGACGCTTTTCGCCTCTCGTGCGGAAAAACGCGACATCCCCAGCAGCAGATTTTCTTCCACCGTCAGACGCGGAAAAATCTCACGCCCCTGCGGCACGTACGCCACACCAGACTGCACGCGATGGTGCGGCCTGGCGTGAGTGATGGTTTTGCCCTGCCAGACAATCTCCCCGCTGCGCGCCGGAATCAGCCCCATCAGGCATTTGAGTAAGGTTGTTTTTCCCACGCCGTTGCGCCCGAGCAGACAGGTGACCTCCCCGCCGGGCGCATCAAAACTCACGCCGCGTAAAATGTGGCTGCCGCCGTAATATTGATTCAGTTCGTTAACCTGTAGCATGACGGCTCCTTTAGCGTCCCAGATAGACTTCAATCACCTGCTCGTTGGCCTGCACCTCGCGCAGCGAGCCTTCCGCCAGCACTCGCCCCTGATGCAGAACGGTGACGTGATCGGCGATGGTTTCAACAAAGCCCATGTCGTGCTCGACCACCATCAGGGAGTGCTTTCCGGCAAGCGTGCGAAACAGCTCTGCCGAATATTCAGTTTCTGCATCGGTCATACCGGCTGCAGGCTCATCGAGCAGCAGCAAATGCGGCTCCTGCACCAGCAGCATGCCGATTTCCAGAAACTGCTTTTGCCCGTGAGAGAGCATCCCGGCGCGCCGGTCGAGCTCGGCGCTCAGGCGCAGCAGCGTTAACATCTCGTGGATACGGTCGCTCTGCTCTGACGTCAAACGCGCACGCAGACTGGCCCACACGGATTTATCGCCCTTCATCGCCAGCTCCAGGTTTTCCCACACCGTCAGGGCTTCGAACACGGTCGGTTTCTGGAATTTGCGCCCGATCCCCTGGCGTGCAATCGCCGCCGGATCGAGACCCGTTAAATCTATCGACTGATCGTAAATCGCCCGCCCGCTTTGTGGCCGCGTTTTGCCTGTAATCACGTCCATCAGCGTGGTTTTCCCCGCGCCGTTAGGCCCAATGACGCAACGCAATTCACCCACGCCAATGTTGAGCGACAGATCCGTCAGCGCCTGAAAACCATCGAAATTGACGTTAATCGACTCCAGCTGGAGCACCGGGTCGGTCTGATCGCGAAAGCGGTCACCGGGCAACTGCCGGGTAAAGAGTCCTTCGGCTGGCTGCATTATTTCTCTCCCTTACGAAAAAGCCCGTAGACGCCGCGCGGTAAAAAGAGCGTGACGGCGATAAAAATTCCGCCGAGAAACAGCTGCCAGTATTCCGGCATCGCCACGGTGAAATAGCTTTTCGCACCGTTGACCAGCGCCGCGCCAATCACCGGGCCGACCAGCGTTCCTCGCCCACCAAGTGCCACCCAAATCGCGGCTTCAATGGAGTTAGTTGGCGACATTTCGCCGGGATTGATAATCCCCACCTGCGGGACGTACAGCGCCCCGGCCAGCCCACACAGCACCGCCGAAAGCGTCCAGACCAGCAGTTTAAAACCACGCGGATCGTAGCCGCAAAACGTCAGGCGGTTTTCCGCATCGCGCACCGCCGTCAGGATGCGGCCAAATTTGCTTTTCGCCAGCGCAAAACCGATGGCAAGCGAGGCCACCAGCAGGACAACGGTCGCCAGAAACAGGGCAATACGCGTGGTGGTTGCCGTCACCGAGAAGCCCAGCAGCGTGGTAAACCCGGTAAAACCGTTGTTGCCACCAAAGCCGGTTTCATTGCGAAAGAACAGCAGCATGCCCGCGTAGGTCAGCGCCTGGGTCATGATCGAAAAATAGACCCCTTTGATTTTTGAGCGAAAGGCAAACCAGCCGAAGATCAGCGCCAGCAGGCCGGGGATCATCACCACCAGCAGCATCGCCCAGGCAAAATGCTGAGTGCCCCACCAGAACCACGGCAGTTCGCTCCAGGAGAGAAACGACATAAACGCCGGGAGGCTTTCGCCCGAGGCCTGACGCATCAGGTACATCCCCATCGCATACCCGCCGAGAGCAAAGAAAATACCGTGCCCCAGAGAGAGCATTCCGGCATAACCCCAGACCAGGTCGAGGGCGACGGCGACGATCGCGTAGCAGAGGATCTTCCCGACAAGCGTCAGCATCCAGGTCGAGACCGCCAGCGGATGGCTGGCCGGCAGCAGCGCCAGAAACGGCAGGACCAGCAAAATGGCAAGTATCAGGCTGCCAAAAAGCGGGATAAAGCGTGGCGCTTTGCGCGCCAGGGTTAACGTCAGCGGCTGGCTCATCAGTCTGTCACCCTCCCTTTAAGTGCAAACAACCCCTGAGGACGTTTCTGAATAAACAGAATGATCGCCACCAGAATCAGGATTTTGCCAAGCACGGCACCCATTTGCGGTTCAAGAATTTTGTTGAAGATCCCGAGGCCAAATGCCGCGGCCACGCTGCCTGCCAGCTGGCCGACACCGCCCAGCACTACCACGAGGAACGAATCGATGATGTAACCCTGCCCGAGTTCCGGCCCGACGTTACCGAGCTGCGACAGCGCCACGCCTCCCAATCCCGCGATCCCCGATCCCAGTCCAAACGCCAGCATATCGACGCGCCCGGTCGGCACGCCGCAGCAGGCGGCCATACTGCGGTTTTGCGTCACCGCCCGCACGTTTAGCCCCAGGCGGGTTTTGTTGAGGATAAGCCAGGTGAAGAACAGGACCAGCAGCACAAATCCCAGCACCACCAGACGGTTCCACGGCAGGATCAGATTGGCAAACACCTGCACGCCCCCCGACAGCCACGCCGGGTTAGCCACTTCCAGGTTCTGCGCGCCGAAGGTCATGCGCACAATCTGGATAATCATCAGGCTGATACCCCAGGTCGCGAGCAGCGTTTCCAGCGGTCGACCGTAGAGATGACGGATAATCGTGCGCTCCAGCGCCATACCTATCCCGGCAGTCACCAGGAAGGCCACAGGCAGCGCCACCACCGGGTAAAATGCCAGCCACTGGGGCATAAACTGCGCCATCATTTGCTGAACCATCCACGTGCAGTAGGCTCCCAGCATCAACATTTCGCCGTGCGCCATATTGATCACCCCCAGCAAGCCGTAGGTGATCGCAAGTCCCAGCGCCGCCAGCAGCAGTACGGACCCCAGCGACAACCCCATAAAGGCCTGCCCCAGCAGATCGCTTATCAGCAGACGATGCTGGATTTTGCTCAGGCTGTTTTCCGCCGCCTCGCGCACGCGGGCGTCGGGTTCCGTTTGGGGCTGGGTATAAGGCAACAGACGGGTCTGGGTTTCCGGATCGGCTGAGTGCCCCAGCAGCTCAACCGCCTGCAAACGCACCTCCGCCTGCGGGCTGACCAGCTGGAGATTTGCCAGCGCCACTTCCAGCGCCTGATGCACGCCGTCATTCTTCTCGACGAGCAGACGTTGCTGCAACATGTTCAGCATGTCCGGCGTGGCATCGCGCTGCAACTGAAGCGCGGCACGCGCCCTTTGCGTGACGTTGTCACTGGCGAGCAGGTGTGTGGACAGCGCCGTCGAGGCCAACACCCGCAGGCGGTTGGTCAGACGGACCGCTTTCGTCTCACCCGCCACCGTCGACGCATCACCCAGCGTGACCATCTCGCCGTTGACGCGGGCAAAAGCGTGCTTCTGCCCGTCAGCAAACAGGTTCTCTTTCTGTAGGGCCTGCAACAGCGGCAGGCGTTTGACATCCGGCGCAACGGCCCAGTGTTCCAGCAGTGCGGTTTGCTGGCTGCGGCTTGCGGCGACAAAGTTGTCCGCATCCGACGCCTGCGCCATCCCTGGCAGCAGACCGGCAAGCCAGACTATTGCGACGAACATTCGCATTACGCTCATGGCTTTTCTCCGTGCGATTAGGCTTAGTTACTGGCGGTTTTCATCGGCTGGTCGGGCTTTTTATCATTGCCCTGAATGAACGGACTCCACGGCTGAGCGCGGACGGTTTTATCAGTCTGCCAGACGACGTTAAACTGGCCATCGCCTTCGATTTCGCCAATCATCACCGGCTTATGCAGATGGTGGTTGGTTTCATCCATGGTCAGCGTAAAACCTGACGGCGCTTTGAAGGATTGCCCGGCCATGGCGGCACGCACTTTGTCCACGTCGGTGGTTCCGGCTTTCTCCACCGCCTGCGCCCACATATGAATGCCCACGTAGGTGGCTTCCATCGGATCGTTAGTCACTACCGTATCGGCGTTCGGCAGCTTGTGCGCTTTGGCGTAGGCTTTGTACGCAGCGACGAACGTCTGGTTGGTTGGGTTATCGACAGACTCGAAGTAGTTCCAGGCGGCGAGGTTACCAACCAGCGGTTTAGCGTCGATGCCGCGCAGCTCCTCTTCACCCACGGAGAACGCCACCACCGGCACATCCGTCGCTTTCACGCCCTGGTTTGCCAGCTCTTTATAGAATGGAACGTTGGAGTCGCCGTTGATGGTGGAGACCACCGCCGTTTTGCCGCCAGCGGAGAATTTCTTGATATTGGCAACGATAGTCTGGTAATCGCTGTGACCAAACGGGGTGTAGACCTCTTCAATGTCTTTATCCTGAACCCCTTTGGAATGCAGGAAAGCGCGCAGGATTTTGTTGGTGGTGCGTGGGTAAACGTAGTCGGTCCCCAGCAGGAAGAAGCGTTTGGCACTCCCGCCATCTTCACCCATCAGATACTCGACCGCCGGAATGGCCTGCTGGTTGGGTGCCGCACCGGTATAAAACACGTTTGGCGACATCTCTTCGCCCTCATACTGCACCGGATAGAACAGCAGCCCGTTCAGCTCCTCGAAGACCGGTAATACCGACTTGCGCGATACAGAAGTCCAGCAGCCAAAGACCGCTGCGACTTTATCCTGGCTTAACAGCTGACGCGCTTTTTCCGCAAACAGCGGCCAGTTAGAGGCCGGGTCTACCACCACCGGTTCGAGCTTTTTACCCAGCACGCCGCCTTTGGCATTAATTTCATCAATGGTCATCAGCGCCACGTCTTTCAGCGGCGTCTCTGAGATCGCCATCGTGCCGGAGAGCGAGTGCATGATCCCAATTTTAATCGTATCGGCAGCCTGCACGCCGAAACTCATCCCCATTGCGACCACGGAAGCAGACAGTGCGAAAGCTTTGATTAAGGTACGACGGTGCATATTTTCACTCCTGAAAAACAAGCTGTGCGAAAACGTCCGGTACAACCTGGACGCAGAATCAAACGTGTCATTTTCAGGAGAGCAAAAAGGATGCCAGGATGGAAAATCGCGGAATGTCAGGGGGGTAAAAGCAGTAAACGGCGGGAAACGACTCAGAATGGCACAGCGCTGCATTAATAAAGTGCAACGCTGTGCCCAAAGAATTACCAGACTTCGTCAGCGATCTGCGTCACCAGACGCACTTTGTCCCACTGCTGCGATTCCGTCAGGGTGTTGCCCTCTTCCGTCGAGGCAAAACCGCACTGCGGGCTAAGGCAAATCTGCTCTTTTGCCACGTATTGCGCCGCCTCTTCCAGGCGCGCTTTTACCCCTTCCGGGTTTTCCAGTTCGCCATTTTTGGTGGTGATCAGGCCCAGCACCACCTGCTGCTTGCCGGGACGAACAAAGCGTAACGGCGCGAAATCACCGCTGCGGTCGTTGTCATATTCAAGGAAGAACGCGTCCACGTTGACCGAACCAAACAGCACTTCGGCCACCGGCTCATAACCACCTTCGGAGATCCAGGTCGAGCGGAAATTGCCGCGACAGACATGCAGACCGATGGTCAAATCATCCGGTTTGCCTTCCAGCGCTTTGTTCAGCACGCGGGCATAGGTACGGGCCAGCTGATCCGCATCGTCCCCGCGCTCTTTGATCTGGCGGCGCTGATCGTCAGAACAGAGATAGGCCCAGACCGTGTCGTCCAGCTGCAGATACCGGCAGCCCGCTTCGTAAAACGCATGGATCGCATCACGCCAGGTGGTCGCCAGATCGTCGAAATAGGCGTCCAGTTCCGGGTAAACCGTCGCGTCGATATCTTTACGCCCGCCACGGAAATGCAGCACGCTCGGGCTTGGAATGGTCATTTTCGGCTGGGCGTTGCCGCTGATGCTTTTCAGATAGCGGAAATCTTCCAGCATCGGATGGTCGCCAAAGCCGAGTTTGCCGGTAACGCGCACGCCGTGGGCCTTGGTCTGCACGCCGTTAAACTGGATGCCCTGGTTCGAATCGTAACGTTCCACGCCCTGTAAACCGTCGAAGAAATCAAAGTGCCACCAGGCGCGACGAAACTCACCGTCCGTCACCATGTGCAGGCCGCAGGCGCACTGCTGCTCTACCACCTGACGGATGGCGTCGTTTTCAACGGCACGCAGCTGACCGGCGTCAATCTCACCGCTGGCGAATTTCGCTCGCGCCTCTTTGATCACATCGGGACGTAAAAAACTGCCTACCACATCGGCACGGTACGGGGCGTGTTGTCGTTGCATGATTCTCTCCTTTGCTGCCGGCATTTGATTGCCAACAGTGATAATTCAGTAATTGAACTTTTAGACTTCTGGATGGCTATATGTCCAAAAAGATGTCATAACCCCTGCGTTGCAGCAAACGAGAAAATTTCATGGCAGATGAATTTTTTTCATCTTCGGGTCAATCATCCGCGGCAAAGGCGAAGTTTTCATCTTCCCAGCCGGTGATGCCGCCGATCATGATTTTGACCGGCAAGCCGAGACGGGAAAGCTTCAGCGCCGCCCGGTCTGCGCCGTTGCAGTGCGGTCCGGCGCAGTACACCACAAACAGGGTATCCTGCGGCCACTGCGCCATGGTTTCGGCGTTCATCGCCGACCAGGGCAAATGGATCGCCCCCGGCAAATGGCGGCGGGCAAATTGCTCCGGGCGGCCCACGACGTGCAGCAATACAAAATCCTGCTGATGATTGGCAATGGCGTGGTGCACGTCGGCGCAGTCCGTTTCCACGCTAAGACGGCGCAGAAAATGGGCGACAGACTCTTGCGGGTCGGCGGCGGGAAACTCAGTGACGTAACTCATGGTACTTTCTCCTGTATGGCGTTTGTGTTAACAGTACGTTATCCAAAAATTGAGTCAGTGAATGCCTGCGGTTATGCCAGAAAACAGCAAAATGATGACAAACTTACGACAGGTCCCGCGCCCGCGAGTCGTTGCCCTGGCGTACGACGGTCTGTGTACTTTCGAGTTTGGCGTGGCGGTCGAGATTTTCGGCCTCCCGCGCCCGGAAATGGGCGATGACTGGTATCAGTTTAGGGTGGCCTCCGTGGAGCAAGGCGAGCTGCGGGCAACGGGCGGGATCAGAATGGTGGCTGACGGTGATTTAACACTTCTGGAACAGGCCGACCTGATTATCGTTCCCGGCTGGCGCGGAGTAGAGGAAACCGTTCCGCCCGCACTGTGCGAGGCGCTTCGCCGTGCCCACGCGCGCGGCTGCCATCTGCTCTCAATCTGTTCCGGCGTGTTCGTGCTGGCCGCAGCGGGCGTGCTTGACGGGCGAAAAGCTACCACGCACTGGCGCTATACAGAGACACTGAAAACGCGCTTTCCGGCAATTGAGGTGATTGAAGATGTGCTTTACCAGGACGAAGGGACAATTCTCACCTCGGCGGGCAGCGCCGCCGGAATCGATCTGTGCCTGCACGTCGTCCGGCGTGATTATGGCATGGACGCCGCGAACCGCGTGGCGCACCGTCTGGTGATTCAGCCGCATCGCGATGGTGCACAAACGCAGCAGGTGAGCCGTCCGGTCGCGGTATTGCGGGAGAGCCAGCGATTCGGACAGCTGTTTGATTTTCTGCATCAGCAGCTGACGGTGAACCACAGCGTGAGTTCCCTGGCGCGTCGTGTGGGAATGAGTGAGCGTACCTTTTTGCGCCGTTTTGCGAATGCCACGGGAACCACGCCTGCGCGCTGGCTGCTGAATGAACGGCTGCTGCGGGCAAAGGAGTTTCTGGAAAATAGCCGCTTAAGTATCGACAGCATCGCAGAGCAAACCGGTTTCGGCCATTCCGCCACCCTGCGCCACCATTTTCGCCAGCAGTATGATCTTTCGCCTGCGCAATACAGAAAAGAGTATTTATCCCGCCAGTGTCATGCAGATATTCGCTGAATTTAACGCAAAAAAAACCGCCATAATCTGGCGGTAAATGCTTGCATGGATAGATTTGTATTTTGGTATCTACGTCCGGTATTCCATAACCGGTAGCGGATCGCACAATAAACTACCATTCGCGACATAAACGAATATTAAACAAACGTCATCCGGCATTATCACGACTGGGCATTATTCGCCGCTGTACTGATTTGCAGATACTTCATCAGCCCCTGGCTGGCGCTTTGAATGGCGTTATCGTTAACCGCTTCAAGGTAAAATGCGCGTGATACGCCATAGGGTGCCTGATCAGCGGGATAGACGGCGTATTCGAAGTTTTTGCTTTTCGCTATGTTGTGGCATTCCAGATGCCACTGCTGGCCCTTCACCTGCGTGCTGTTGCAGGATACGCGGCCATAATCGCTGGTGAGATATGAACTGACTCGGGTTTCAGCAGCTTGCAGATAATCGGGTTTATCGTGGAAGTGCGCGTAACCCATATAGGCAGCGCCAACAATTGCGACAGCAATACCGAAGGCGGAAAGAGAGAATGCTTTTGTCATTTGATCGACCTGGTCCATAGTCAAAACATTATTATATCGGATTCTTCTCAATCTTCTAGCGCCTATTATTCAGAGGGCATCACCTCGCTAAAATACCCTTAAAAGGCCAGGTCTTTTATTAGACTTGACACAAATCAGTTGTAAAAACTGACAAACTCTTTTCGTTAGTTTGAATATCCGAATAATAACCCGACGCAACTATTGGCATAGTAGCCGCAAATATTACGCGGTGGTGATGAAATGGTTAAAACGTGTTTATCAATCGTACTGCTGACCTGCGCGTTGTTTTCGGGTCAGTTAATGGCGGGGCATAAAGGGCATGAATATCTGTTGGTACAGAATGCCGACCATCAGTTGCGTCATAGCGCGGACAGCGATGAACTGCGGTATGTGGCGGAAGAGTCTGCGGAGGGTTTGCGCGAGCACCATCACTGGCAAAAATCGCGCAAACCGGAGACCCATTTTCGCTGATTAAACCCCTTTACGCTTCGGCAGGGTTTTCATCAGATCTTCCGGGCTGACAGATGCCACCACGCTACCCGGCTGTGGCATCTTAAAGATGTGATTTTTCATCTTACCAATGACGTGCATTTCACACGGACGGCAGTCAAATTTCAGCGTTAACACTTCGTCTCCGTTCACCAGCTGCATTGGCGTTGCTTTCCAGCTTTTGATGCTGCCTTTCGCCTGTTTCGGACACAGGTTAAAGGCGAAGCGCAGGCAGTGTTTAGTGATCATCACCGGCACATCGCCCTTCTCTTCATGCGCTTCATAGGCCGCGTCGATCAGCTGCACGCCATAGCGATGATAGAACGCCCGCGCTTTGTGGTTGTAGACGTTAGCAAGGAACGACAGATGGGTGTCCGGATAGACCGGCGCAGGCACGGAAACCGCTTTACGGCTACCGCGCGGATAGTTTGCCAGACGCGCGTCATCCAGCATCTCTGCCGTTTCGCGACGGAACGCGTTCAATAGGCTGTTCGGGACAAACAGCGCGGAGGGCAGGTTCACCTGAATATCGCGCGCGTAGTAGATTGTCTGCCCGAGCTTCGCCACGCCCTCTTTCAGACTGTTCAGCGCTTTTTCGGCGTTATTTGCCTCTTCAAACTGACCGTCCAGTGTATGGGTGACGCTCACGCCATCTTCGCTGGTCATGGTCAGGATCAGCTGCTCTTCCCAGCCGCCCAGTTCGATATCCACGGCGATGCGACGTTCGCTGGAGGTTTTCAGCAGCGCCTGCTGCCAGTTGTGGTCCAGGTTGCGATTGAGCGCCGCATTAGGACGGGCTTTGTAGAGATCGGCAGGCATTTCATTTGGCCAGACGCGATACTGATTTTCGCCGGTTTTCTCCACCGTATTAGCGCGGAAACCAACAATTTCACGTTTTATCATCACATTCAGACCGTCGCCGTTGGCGAGCGTCTCGGTCACTTTCACGTCGAGATGATCTTTCGCGACCTTCAGCACTTCTCCCACCGGCAGACCGATAAACTTCGGTGAATCGAACGCGCCGATATCGCCTTTTCGCGCATTCACGAAGTAGTCTGTGCTGCCACGGTGGAAGGTTTTATCCGTCGACGGGATAAAGAAATGCTCGGTACGCCCGGCAGACGCACGCGCCAGATCGCCGCGATCGTCAATGATGGCATCCAGCATCTGGCGGTAGTGCGCGGTGATGTTTTTCACGTAGCTCATGTCTTTATAGCGCCCTTCAATTTTGAAGGAGCGCACGCCTGCGTCGATCAGCGCCGCCAGGTTGGCGGTCTGGTCGTTGTCTTTCATCGACAGGAGGTGTTTTTCGAATGCCACTACGCGGCCCTGATCGTCTTTCAGGGTGTAAGGCAGACGGCACGCCTGAGAGCAGTCGCCGCGGTTCGCGCTGCGCCCGGTCTGCGCATGGGAAATGTTGCACTGGCCGGAATAGGCCACGCACAGCGCGCCGTGAATGAAGAATTCGATGGTGGCGTCGGTGGCCTGGTGGATATCGCGGATCTGGTTCAGATTCAGCTCGCGTGCCAGCACGATCTGGGTAAAACCGACGTCAGAGAGAAACTTCGCTTTTTCAACCGTGCGGATATCGCATTGGGTACTGGCATGCAGCTCAATCGGGGGGATGTCCAGCTCAAGCACGCCCATGTCCTGCACGATCAGGGCATCAACGCCGGTCTGGTACAGATCGGTAATCAGACGCTGGGCAGGCTCAAGTTCATCATCATGAAGAATGGTGTTCAGGGTCACGAACACTTTGGCACCGAAACGGTGGGCAAACGGCACCAGCTCGGCGATATCGCGCAGGCTGTTGCTGGCATTATGGCGAGCGCCAAAGCCCGGGCCGCCAATATAGACCGCGTCCGCACCGTGCAGGATCGCCTCACGCGCGATGGAGGCGTCACGGGCCGGGCTTAAGAGTTCAAGATGATGGGATTGCAGGCGCATACTTCGTCGTTATCCGTTATGGTCAAAATGGCGGCTATTGTAGTCAGAAGTCTACGACAGCGAAACCGTTTTGCGTACCTTTAGCGGGGATAATGTATCAACGAATGAAAGTGCACGGTCTGCCCACTGCTGTTGCGGTAGGCATGGGGTTTATCGCCCGCAAAACGCACGCCGGAATCGGGTAAAATCGTCCGCCAGATACCGTCGATACACATCTCAAGCTCGCCACTGATCACCACCACATGTTCAATCACACCCGCTTTGTGCGGCGTCGATTCACTGAGTGCGCCCGGCGCCAGGGTAATCGAAAAGTGGTCAAACTTTAGTGTCTCGTCCCACGGGAAAAGCGGCTTGACCACCATCGCCTGCTGCTGCGGGTCAAAGACGGGCTGCGGGTGCGTTTCCGGTGTAATAAAGGCGGAGAAAGGGACGTTCAGGCCGGTGGCGATTTTCCACAGGGTCGAAACCGTCGGGCTGGACTCGTTGCGCTCGATTTGCCCGAGCATCGCTTTCGACACGCCTGTCTCGTCCGCCAGCTTCGACAGACTCCAGCCACGCGCCTGACGCTCGTTTTTCAGCGTTGACGCCAGATGTTCAGTGATATTCATAGATCCTCCCGTTGCCGGGAGTGTACCACTTGTACGCTATAGCGCACAGTGCTACATTCCCACGGACGCTATAACGCACAACGGAGTCTTTATGCGCCCTTCCTCCTCACTTTTTCCGGCGGTGCTGGCCGGTTTCGTCGCCGTGCTGGTGGGCTACGCCAGCTCTGCCGCCATCATCTGGCAGGCTGCGGCCGCAGCGGGCGCCACGCCGCAACAGATTGCAGGCTGGATGACCGCGCTCGGCATCGGGATGGGGGTAAGCACGCTCGCCCTCTCCCTGTGGTACAAATCGCCGGTGCTTACCGCCTGGTCCACGCCTGGCGCGGCGCTGCTGGCGACCAGTCTGCAGGGCGTCACCCTTGCCGAAACCATCGGCATTTTTATCTTCGCTAACGCGCTAATTCTGCTGTGCGGCGTGACGGGTCTGTTCGCCCGGCTGATGAAAATTATCCCACATACTCTCGCGGCGGCGATGCTCGCAGGTGTGCTGCTGCGCTTTGGCCTGCAGGCGTTCAGTCATCTTGAGGGCCATTTTCTGTTGTGTGGAAGCATGCTGCTGGCGTGGCTTGTCGCAAAAGCCTTCGCGCCGCGCTATGCCATTGTCGCCACACTGCTGGTCGGAAGTGTGGCTGCCTGGGCGGGAGGTGACGTTGTCACGGATAATCTTGCTTTTCGCGTGGTGCTTCCGGAATTAATCGCGCCGAAGTTTACCTTCACCACGCTCGTCAGCATCGGCCTGCCTTTCTTTCTCGTGACCATGGCGTCGCAAAACGCGCCGGGTTTCGCCACCATGAAAGCCTCCGGATATCCGGTCGCGGTTTCGCCGCTGATCATTTTCACCGGCGCACTGGCCCTGCTGTTCTCGCCGTTTGGCGTCTTTTCCATCTGCATCGCGGCGATAACCGCCGCCATTTGTCAAAGCCCGGACGCGCATCCGGACGCCAACAAGCGCTGGCTGGCCGCGGCGGCGGCAGGCGTGTTTTATCTGCTGGCAGGCATTTTCGGCGGATCGATTACCGCGCTGATGGCGGCACTGCCGCTCAGCTGGATCCAGACGCTGGCCGGGCTGGCGTTGCTGGGCACCATCAGTGGCAGTCTGTATCAGGCGTTACAACATGAGGCGGAGCGCGATGCGGCCATCGTCACTTTTCTGGTGACCGCCAGCGGTGTAACACTGCTCGGGATTGGGTCGGCGTTCTGGGGGCTTATCGCGGGTGGGGTCTGTTTTGTCGTGTTATCACGCTTTCGCCGCGCGTAGCTGCGAGGGGGTTAATCCGAGGGTCGCTTTAAAGCGATTGCTGAAATGGCTGGCCGAGCTAAACCCGCAGGCCAGCGCGATGTCGGTCAAAGGTTGCTGAGTGAACTGCACCAGATTTTTCGCCTTTTCCATACGCTGCTGCATAACATACTGATGCGGCGCCATATTCATCGACTGGCGGAACATACGGGCAAAGTGGTATTCGCTCAACGCCGCTACCGCAGCTAGCTCAGCCAGCGTTAACGCCTGGGAAAGATGGTTATTCACATACTCCAGTACGTTGCGCAGCACGTAGGGCGACAGGCCGCCCGTGACGACGGGGAGCTTCCACTGCACGCTGGAATAGTTCTGGATCAGGTGGGTCAGCAGCAAGGTGCTGGCAGTGCTGAGCGTCAGCTGGTTGGCCTGCTGCTGCCAGTCGCAGCCGAGCAAAAACTGACGATAAAGCATCGCGATTTTAGGATCGCTGGCGAAGGTTTTTTCATCCAGCGCGATCGCCGCCGGGCTTTTATCCCAGATCTTCTCACCCAGTTCGCGCAGGTGCTCGTCAGTGCAGTAGAGGTGCACAAAGGATAAATCGTCGCGGATGTCCCAGCTCGACTCGCTCTCTTTTGGCATCAGGCAAAAACGGTCCGGCCCGCCGCCGTTTTTCCAGCCGCTGGCCGTTTTGTGGTAACTCTCGTAGCCGTCCGCCACATACAGGCTCAGGGTATGGTGGTTACTTTTTACCGTCACCGTATCGTGCTTGTTGTACCACGCCGCCAGCTGGATGCCCGAATTGAGGGCGACCGTCTCCCGCAGCACGGCGTTCTGTTGGCGAAGGGTTTCAAAGGTGTCGTAAGCGTGAGACATAACCGTAACTGACAAGTAAACAGATCGACAGTCTAAGAAGTGTTGCCCCGCGATACCAGTCATGGGGAAACAAAAAAGCGCAAGAATTTGCAAGTGAGCCGCAAGTGGCTGAAAGCGCGCCGGTTCAGTTCCGGTCACACTTCACTTTTACCCTTTGATAAGAGAGAACGATGAACGCACTTCTGTATGGGCTGGTGGTGGTGATTTGGGGGACGACCTGGATTGCGATTTTCCTGCAACAAGGACCGGTTGCTGCGCCGGTATCCATTTTCTGGCGCTTTGCCGTGGCGAGCGCCGCGATGATGCTGGTCCTGCTGGCGCTGCGGCGTCTGCGTAAACTGGCGTTGCGCGATCATCTGTTCTGTATGGTTCAGGGCTGCTGCGTGTTTTGCTTCAACTTCTGGTGTTTTTACACAGCGGCGAAGTTTATCAATACCGGGCTGGAGTCGGTCATTTTCTCGATGGCGGTGCTGTATAACGCCATCAACAGCTTTATTTTCTTCGGCCAGCGTCCACCGGCACGTTTCTGGGCCGCCGCGATCCTCGGGCTGCTCGGCATCATCACCCTCTTCTGGGACGATCTGCTGGCCAGCGGCTGGAGCCACGAACTGCTGCTGGGTATCGGCCTGTCAGCGCTTGGGACTTACGGTTTCTCACTGGGCAATATGATCAGCCTTCGCCATCAGCGTAACGGTCTGGAAACCATGACCACCAACGCCTGGGCGATGACCTACGGTACGCTGGTGATGGGTGCGATTGCGCTGGTGCGCGGCGACAGTTTTGTCCCCGAGTGGACCATGAGCTACATCGGTGCGCTGCTGTATCTGGCGATCTTCGGTTCTGTGATTGCCTTTGGCGCGTACTTCACCCTCGTTGGTCGCATCGGTGCAGGCAAAGCGGCCTACAGCACCCTGCTGTTCCCGCTGGTCGCGCTGTCGATTTCTACGGTGTATGAGGGCTACGTCTGGCACATGAACGCGGTGGCGGGATTACTGCTGATACTGACGGGGAACCTGGTGATGTTCACCCGACCGGAAACCTGGTTCAGGCGTCTGCGGATGGCATAAAAAAACCGGCGGTGTTAGGCCGCCGGTTTCAGATTATTTTTTGGTATTATTCACATCAAACATGGTGGCATCCGTCGCCATGTCATCCACGACCTGTTTCAGCGTCGCCACGGTCATTGGTGCATTTTCGTTATTCAGCTCTTTCCCTTCGCCTTTACGAACTACTTTGATCACCGGTTTACCCGTTGAGGCGTCGATCAACTCACCTTCAAAGAAGAGATGGGTGTCCATCGTGCGGTGTCCTGTCGCCATTTGCGTACCCGCTACCACCAGCGCAACCGGCACCACTTCATAGAACTGCAGCCCTTCGCTCTTCGAACTCACACCCGTAATCGCGCCGCGGAAGATCAGACTACGTGGCCCTGGTGTTGTCACCAGCGGTTTCGTCTGGCCAATGGCCGCTTTCAATTTGGTATTGGTGTAGGCCAGCAGATCGTCCAGCACTTTTTGCCCTACCTGAGTAGTGGGTTTAGGCACCGGATAATAGGTGATTGGATTCCAGACAATATTATCGTAATTAGACGGTTTATAGGATGGATCTACCCAGCGCAGCGTCGGTTTGCCCGTTGCTGACGTTGTCTGCTGCAAGCCTGAATAATCTTTCAAAAAGCCCGAATATTGATCGGGTTGCGCCACTTTGGACGCGCAGCCCGCTAAAACCAGCAGGCCAGAGAGCGCTGCAACTTTAAAAAAAGTCTGAGTACGCATGGTTGTGAATCCCTGTTATGTGCAGATATGCATATGAAGTTATAGCAAAAGAATCAGGGGTTTGTTGTGACAAAAAGGGTGCTGGCGGCACAATTCAAAAAACAAACTGCCCGGAATAGTCACGGGCAGTGATTTATGGTTATTTAATATCCACTTGCCAGAAGAGGTGTTTACCAAACGGATCGATTTCGTAACCCGTCACCTCTTTTCTCACTGGTTCAAAAATGGTGGAGTGCGCAATCATCACCGCAGGCATTTGATCGTGCATCATCTGCTGCGCCTCTTTATACAGCGCCACGCGTTTCTCGTGATCGGTTATCGATTTCGCCTCGTTGATGATCTTATCAAACGGCTGATAGCACCATTTCGCCGAGTTCGAGCCGCCGTTGGCGGACGTACAGGTAAACAGCGGACCGAAGAAGTTATCCGGGTCGCCCGTCGCCGTGGTCCAGCCCATCAACGCCGCCTGGTGCTCACCGCCCTTCACACGCTTAAGGTATTCGCCCCACTCATAGGTGACGATTTTGGCCTGCACGCCGATTTTCGCCCAGTCAGCCTGTATCATTTCGGCCATCCGTCTGGCGTTCGGGTTATACGGGCGCTGCACCGGCATCGCCCACAGTTCAATACTCACGCCGTTGGCAAATCCCGCCTCTTTCAGCAGCGCTTTGGCCTTATCGGGGCTGTAATCGTAATCCTTCAGCTCACTGTCGGCGCTCCAGACGCCGGGCGGCAGCAGGTTTTTCGCTGCGGTTCCCGTGCCATGGAACACCGCGTCGATGATCGCCGGTTTGTTGATCGCCATCGCAAGCGCCTGACGCACTTTCACGTTATCCAGCGGCGGCTTTTGGGTGTTAAACGCCAGGAATCCGGTGTTCAGCCCCGCTTTGCTCATCAGGTTGATATCGCTGTTGGCCTTCATGCGCGGCAGATCGGCAGGATTTGGGAACGGCATCACCTGGCATTCGTTTTTCTCGATTTTAGCAAAACGCACGGAGGCGTCCGGTGTGATGCTGAACACCAGTCGGTCGAGTTTTGATTTGCCCTGCCAGTAGTCCGGGAACGCGGTAAAGAGGATGCGCGAATCTTTCTGGTACTGCGTCAGTTTAAACGGCCCGGTGCCTATCGGGTCCATATCCACTTTTTCCGGCGTACCCGCTTTGAGCATCGCGTCGGCGTATTCCGCGGAGAGAATCGAGGCAAAATACCAGGCCAGATCGGCGACAAACGGCGCTTCCGGATGCGCCAGGGTAAAGCGTACGGTGCGGTCGTCCACCTTGTCGATAGCGGTAATCAGGCTGCCGAACTCCAGACTTTCAAAGTTGGAATAGCTGCCGTTGGAGACGTTGTGGTACGGGTGGTTAACGTCTTTCTGCCGCATGAAGGAGAAAATCACATCATCGGCGTTAAAATCGCGCGTCGGTTTATAGAATTTATTGCTCTGGAATTTAACGCCCTTGCGCAGGTGGAAGGTGTAAACCTTGCCGTCTTCGCTGACATCCCAGCTTTCGGCCAGGCTTGGCACCAGCTCCGTCGTGCCGGGTTTAAAATCGACCAGTCGGTTATAGACCGGTACGGCACTGGCATCCACGCTGGTGCCAGAGGTGTATAACTGGGGATTAAAATTCTCCGGCGATCCTTCGGAGCAATACACCAGTGTCTTTGCCGCCACGGCGGAACTTACCGTTAATGCAGCAATTGCCAGGGTTAAGGTTGTCAGTTTGCTATTCATCGCATTTTCCTGTCTTTTTAATTCGACGGCTAATTAATTCTTTTGCCACTGCATAAATACCATTAAAGTGACAATGCAAACACCTGATAATACAAATAAAGAGAGAATCACTATGACGAATTCGCTTTCCAGTCAATTAACCCAACGCTTTTATCGCTACCTGGCTATCACCAGCCAGAGCGATCCGAAAAGCGCAACCCTCCCTTCCACACCGGGCCAGCACGAGATGGCGCGGGTGCTGGCAGAAGAGCTGAAATCACTGGGGTTGAGCGACATCGTGATCGACGAATTTGCCACGGTGACCGCCGTCAAAAAAGGCAATGTCAGCGGCGCTCCGCGCATTGGTTTTATTACCCATATTGATACGGTAGACGTGGGATTATCACCGGATATTCATCCGCAAATATTAACTTTTACAGGAGAAGACCTCTGTCTGAATAAAGAGAAACAGATCTGGTTACGGGTGAATGAGCATCCAGAAATACTGGCTTATCCTGGCGAAGAGATTATTTTCAGCGACGGAACCAGCGTATTAGGCGCAGATAATAAAGCCGCAGTAACAGTGGTAATGACAGTTCTGGAAAACCTGACGGCAGATGATCAGCACGGCGATATCGTGGTGGCGTTTGTGCCCGATGAAGAGATTGGCTTATGCGGGGCGAAAGCGCTTGATCTAAAACGTTTCGACGTTGATTTTGCCTGGACCATCGACTGCTGCGAAATTGGCGAGATTGTTTACGAGAACTTTAACGCGGCAGCGGCAGAAATCCGCTTTACCGGCGTAACCGCCCACCCCATGTCGGCGAAAGGCGTGCTGGTGAACCCGCTACTGATGGCGATGGACTACATCAGCCACTTCGACCGTCAGCAGACGCCGGAATGCACCGAGGGCCGCGAGGGGTATATCTGGTTTAACGGCATTCAGGCCGGACAAAACGAGGCGGTACTAAAAGCCAGTATCCGTGATTTCGACACAGCGAGTTTTACCGCGCGCAAACAGCAGATCGCTGACGTTGCCGGTAAAATCGCCGCGCAACACCCTACTGCCCGCGTCGAGCATCACATTGAAGACACCTACAGCAATATCAGCAATGCGATTGGGGAAGATCGTCGTGCTATCGACCTGATGTTTGAGGCGATGACGTCGCTCGGCATCACGCCAAAACCGACGCCGATGCGCGGAGGCACCGACGGTGCGGCCCTGTCGGCGAAGGGACTGTTGACCCCGAACTTCTTCACCGGCGCGCATAACTTCCACTCGAAGTTTGAGTTTTTGCCGCTGTCGTCGTTCGAGGCCTCTTACAAAACGGCCCTGCAACTCTGCCTGCTGGCGGCGCGTTAGGCCGGTTTACGGGCAAGCAGTGTGGCGAAACGCAGTTTGATGCGGTTGCCATTGACGTCGGTGCGGTGTAATTCACCGACGTCTTCATTATATTTCAGCAGCTCCCAGCCTTCGTAGTAGCGGCTCAGCTCGCCGCTTTTAAAGGCGAAAGGGAAACCAACGGTGCACGGATAATCTTCCGTATCCATCGCCGCCACAATCAGATTGTAACCGCCAGGCACCGTGCAGCGCTGCATGTTCGCAATCAGTCCTGGAATGGTTTTGGCTTCCAGGAACATCATCACCACGGTCGAGAGAATAAAATCGTACTCACCGTCAAAGCTCAGGCTGTTCAGATCCTGCACGGAAGCCTGCAGATTGACGATCCCTTCTTCCGCCTGGATGCGCGCGATGTTATCGATGCTCATCGGGTTTTTATCCCAGGCGGTTACGTCATAACCCTTCGCGGCCAGATACAGACTGTTGCGACCATTGCCGCAGCCCAGATCCAGGGTTTTGCCGGGTTTGACGATCCCGGCGCTGTAAACCACATCCGAGTGGGTGCGGGTCAGGCCATATTTTTCCGTAAAATAGTTTTCATCAAAGTGAGTCATCTCTTTTCCTCAGCGTGCATAAGCGTGGCTTTATCTGAACGAACTAAAAGCTTTCCCTGCACCAGTAAAATGAAGGTGCGCACCAGTAAGAGCGCAATGATGCAGTTGGTAAAAATAAACAGCGGTACCGCAATGGCGTGGAAAAAGCCCGATGGACTGCTCTGCCCCAGATGCAGCCCGGTGGTAGCGAGCGCAGAAACGCCGAACGAGAAGCTCCAGAAGGAGGCGTTGAACGGCTGGGAGAGATACCAGGGCATCAGGCGCAGCATAAACAGCAGCTGCAACAGCCCGTAGCCAAACAGCATTTTGGCGAAGGTATCTGCCTCGCCGCCGTTGACGCTAAACCAGGCGCTGCAGGCCACCAGCGCAGGCGCCAACTGAATACCCAGAGAGGTTCGCAGCGCCGTCGGTAGCTCGCCGGAACTGCGCAGACGCTGCAATATCACCGGCTCAAGGCTCAGCCAGGAGAAAACGCCGGCACCCAAAAATACCAGCCCGGCATCGTGGAAACCGAGGGCGCCGCAGGCCATCGCACTGATGAAATTATTGGCGACCGTCGGAAGATACAGGCCCGGCGTCGTGGCCTCTTCGGGGTGTTTTCCCCGCCACAGACCGGCGCTTTGCCAGGCGGCATAGCTCAGTTGCACCACAACGCCGATACCAAACAGCACCAGCGAAACGGGTCGACACCAGGGGACAAACCCTATCGCCACCAGCAGTGTGGTAGCCGGAAACAGACTGACAAAACTGCTCATCAGCGGATGGCGCATCTCCGCAAGAACACTGTGCGGGAAGCGTATGGCGCGGGTAAGCATTGCCAGGGTCAGCAAACACCAGATGAGGATCGCCAGCAGCACCAGAACCTCTCCCGGCCAACGGGAAACCGGCCAGATCGTGCTGGCATAGCGCCACGCGAAACCCATGCCAATAGTCCCTAATACCATGCCAAAGTAACCGAACGGTAAGTTAAGAACCTGTTGGGATTTGTGTCTTTTATGCATTCATTTTAAAGTATAAATTATATTTGAAATGCTAGTTTAAGGGGTTTCAGACGCGGTTGCCAGCACTTCAGAAGGCGTAAAGTTTGCTACGGTTAGTAAAGACCCTTAGCCGAGATCATGAGATGCAAAAATACCGACTCAGCGACGAAACCCGTCTCCACCACTGGCAGAACGGCGAAACAAAAGCAGCCGTAAAGCTCCGGCAAATCATCGCCACGCGAGATTTCGGCGATGTTACCGCCGGGACAAAAGGCGGCTGGCTTGAGGATGAAAGCGCCCTGTCCCATGACGGTAACTGCTGGGTATATGATGAAAACAGCGTGGTTTTCGCACAGGCGCAAATTCGTGATAACGCGCGAATCACCCAGCATTGTGTGATCAGCCACGGCGCGAAAATCGCTGATAACAGCTGGGTCGACGGTTCACTCATCAGCCATGGCGCACAGTTAAGTGACAACGTCACCGTTCAGTCTTCCGAAGTGCGCGGTATCTGCCATCTTTACGGCAATGCACGGATTTTGCATCAAAGCACGATCATTGCAGCCCTTGGCCTGACGCCGGATCGTGAACAGGTTCTGAAAATTTACGACAATGCCACCGTCAGCCAGTCCAGAATTGTCCATCAGGCGCAGATTTACGGGGAGGCGATGGTCAATTTCGCCTTTATCGAGCATCGGGCCGAAGTGTTCGAGAATGCGCTCATCGAAGGCAACGATCTGAATAACGTTTGGGTCTGCGACTGCGCAAAAGTGTATGGCAATGCCCGGCTGGTTGCCGGCCGTGAAGACGATGCGATTCCGACGCTACGCTACAGTTCGCAGGTGGCTGAAAACGCCGTGGTCGAGGGGAACGTGATCATCAAACATCATGTGCTGATCGGCGGCCAGGCCTGGCTGCGCGGTGGCCCAATTCTGATTGATGACAAAGTGGTGATTCAGGGACGGGCGAGAATCAGCGGCGATGTGCTGATCGAACATCGTATTGAAATCACCGACGATGCGGTGATTGAGGCATTCGGTGGCGATAACATCCATTTACGCGGTGAGAAGGTGATCAACGGAAAACAGCGCATCACCCGCACCCCGCTGCTCGGCGCGCTATAGACAAATGATTTTGGCGTAGCTGTTTACATCCTGGAACTCGCCGTTTAAAAATTCGGCTTCTTTCAGGCAGCCTTCCAGCTCAAAACCATTGCGCACGGCGACGCTGTTGCTTTGCGCATTCGCCACGCGGCATTTGATGACGAAACGGCGGACTTCCCCGCGCTCAGCGTAATAGCGCATAAATGCCTGCAACGCGTTTGACAAAATACCCTGCCCCTGGCTGCCTTTATCCAGCCAGTAGCCGATATACCCCGTCTTATTCGTCGGCTCAATCGAGTTAAATGACAGCACACCTTTCAGGGTTTGATCCTGAAAAATCAGGAACATTTTCGCGTAACCACGCTGATGCAGCATGTGATTGCTGAGCACATTTTTGCGCGTGTCGTCTTCCGTTCCCACATACTGCGCCCAGTCAAAGGCGGTTTGTAGCCAGCTTTTGTTTTTGACCACCAGATTGTGCAGCTCAGCGGTATAGCGCTCGTCGATGGCCCGCAGTTCGATGCGGTCGGTAACAGGAATGATTTCAGGGGTGTTAGCCGTCATGGGTCCTCACTTTCCCTCTCCCGGTTTGGGAGAGGGAATTCAGCGTTAGCGCATCACGCGATCGTCAACGTAGTTGCGTTTATCAGGCGCAGGTGGGAAATACTGATACAACCAGGTTTCACTGATCGCATCCCCCTGACAGCGCAGGAACATGCGCATTTCGACCGGATCGGTGGAATCGTCCGTTGGGTACCAGTCAAACAAAATACGGTAGCCGTCGAACGGTTCGACGTAGAGGATTTCGACCTGTTTCGCTTCGCCGTTAGAGAGCGTAATCACAGGCTCGATGCCTTTCGGCGCAGCGGCTTTCAGATCGCCCCCCACGAAGTCGATAGCAAAGCGACGCGCCCAGACTTTCGGGTAGTTTTCGCCGGGTGCCCAGCCTTCCGGGAAGCCGCCCATACCGGTGCGGGTGGCGTAGACGTTCGCCAGCGGCGAGCGAACCGGCGGCTGTGCGCTCCAGTAGAGACGGTATTTGAAGTCCAGCTCATCGCCAGCTTTAACCGGTTTTTCCGGCTGCCAGAAGCAGACGACGTTATCCAGCGTTTCGCCGGTGGTAGGGATCTCCATCAGTCCGACGCTGCCTTTGCCCCACTGATTGCGCGGCTCAACCCACAGGCTCGGACGCTTGTTGTACCAGCCCATGATGTCCTGGTAGTGGGAGAAATCGCGATCCAGCTGCAGCAGGCCAAAGCCTTTCGGGTTTTTATCCTGGAAGGCGTTGAACTGCAGTTTTTGCGGGTTGTTCAGCGGACGACAGATCCACTCGCCGTTGCCCCGCCACATCGCCAGACGATCGGAGTCGTGGATTTGCGGATGGATAGTGTCACACATGCGGCGCTCGTTATTTCCGCAGCTGAACATGCTGGTCATCGGCGAAATGCCGAGCTGCTTGATGTCTTTACGGGCATACAGGTGGTTATCCACCTCCATGATCACCTGGCTCTTCTCGCAGTGGATCACGAACTTATAGGCACCGGTGATACTTGGGCTGTCGAGCAGCGCATAGACGGTAAACGTGGTGTCGTTCGGCTTGACGGTTTCAAACCAGAATGAGGTGAAGTCCGGGAACTCTTCCGGCGTATCGGTAAAGGTGTCTATCGCCAGACCGCGTGCGGACAAGCCGTACTGATAGGTATCATCCACGGCACGGAAATAACTCGCGCCCAGGAAGGAGACGATATCGCGACGCGCCAGCTCCGGCGCTTTAAAGGCGCGGAAACCGGCAAAGCCTAAATCGCTCTGCCCCTGCAGCTGTTGGGTGTCGACATCCGTATCGTTGTAGCTAAACAGCTCCGGGCGGAAGTGAATTTCACGCGCCTGGGATGTCGCAGAATCAAGCGAGAACATACGTACACGCCGGCGGAATCCCATTCCCATATGGAAGAACTGCACGTCGAGCTGGCGGTCTTCAATATTGTTCCACAGTGACTGTTTCTCGTCGTATTTGATGGCGTTGTACGCCTGCGGCGTCATGGTCGCCAGCGTATTGGGCAGCGGACGCGGCGCACCGCCCCACGCAGTTTGCGCCAGATCGTGCGCCATGGATTGCAGTACAGAGAAGTCAAAACGACGACTCTGACCGTCGGCAATATCCGATTCCGCGGCAAATGCCGCACGGGAAAACAGCGATGAGAGTCCAGCGGTACCGCTCAGCGCAGCCATTGCCAGCGAGCCTTGTAAAAAACGTCTGCGATTCATGCCTGAGAAAACGTCCTTATGGTCGTGTGAATGAGTTTCGCGGGCAGCGAAACGACGGCAAGAAAGAACGCACAGCCTAAACAAAAACGGTTTGAAATCCAATTGTTGAGCGGCGATATTCTGAGCAAAGCGAGAAATATTTTCTGTCGAGGGGAAAGGACTGAATTGACGGTAAAGTTATGTATAAATCGAAAATAAAAAGCCTCTGATGGACATCTGCATCAGAGGCGAAGAGGCGCAATATTATTATTTTACGCTGACATCGATACCCGGGAAGTATTTCTTCGCAAGCTGGTCGATGGTGCCGTCAGCGCGGACTTTTTCGATAGCCGCATCGAGCTGTTTTTTGGTGGCCTCGTCACCTTTGCGCAGCCCGAAACCGATCCCGCTGCCGAGGATAGTGTCATCCGACACCGGTTTGCCAATAAAGCCAAACCCTTTCCCCTGCGGCTTACTCAGGAAACCTGCTTGCCCGGCCGCGGACATCACCAGCGAAGCATCAATACGGCCATTCAGCAAATCACCCCAGGCCATATTCTGATCTTTATAAGACACCACGGTGACACCGTGCTTCTCCCAGTGCTCTTTGGCATAGGTTTCCTGAATGGAACCCTGCAACACACCGATGGTTTTACCTTTCAAACCTTCCGGCGTCGCGTCGACGCCACTCCCTTCTTTCCCGACCAGCTGGGAAGGAATACGGTAGATCGGCTGGGTGAAATCAATGCTCTGACGACGCTGATCCGTAATGTTCATGGCCGAGTTGATGGCATCGAATTTCTTCGCCATTAACCCTGGGATCAACGCATCAAATGAGGTCTCGACCCAGCTGCACTTTAGCTCAGCGGCTTTGCAAATCGCTTTGCCCAGATCGATATCAAAACCTTCCAGTTCACCCGACGCATTACGGCTTTCAAACGGCGGATATTCCGCTTCCAGGCCATAGCGCAGCTCGGTTGCAGCGAAGGAAGAAAAAGAACACAGCAATCCCATGCCGACAACTAACGCGTTAAATTTCATCTCAACACTCCTTAGCGTGGTTTAACCCGACACAGGGCCTGCGCACCTGCCCGTAATGTTGCCTCGTCTTTCGCAAAAGAGAGGCGGATCAATTTGTTATCTGTACCGTCTGTGTAGAACGCCGACAGCGGAATGGTCGCGACACCGGATTCAACGATCAGCCGTTTGACCATCTCACTGTCGCTTTCGTCGCTGAAGTGGCTGTAATCGGCCAGCAGGAAGAACGAACCTGCGCTCGGCAGCAAACGGAACGGCGACTCCGCCAGTAGATTTTGCAGTAAATCGCGTTTGCGTTGATAGAACGCCGACAGCGACAGCCAGGTCTGAGGATCGGCCATATGCTCTGCAAAGGCGTACTGCATAGGGGTATCGGCAGAAAACATCAGGAATTGATGCACTTTGCAGATTTCGTCCATCAGTTCAGCGGGAGCCACACAATACCCTACTCGCCAGCCGGTGACATGATAGGTTTTTCCAAATGATGAAATGATCACGCTACGCTCCGCCAGCTGCGGGTGCGTTGCCATGCCGTGATGCGGCTGGCCGTCAAACACGACGTGTTCGTACACTTCATCAGACAAAATAATGATATCCGTCTGGCGGGTAATCGCTGCCAGCTGTTCGAGGTCGTTCGCCGAGAAGACCTGACCGCTCGGGTTGTGCGGGGTATTGATGATGATCATGCGTGTGCGCGACGTCACCGCGGCGCGGACTTCATCCCAGTCGACGGCAAAATCGGGCACCGTCAGCTTAATCGCCACCGGCGTGGCGCCTTGTAAGCGCACAATCGGCGCGTAGCTGTCGAACGACGGCTCAAAATAGATCACCTCGTCGCCAGGATGCACCAGGCCGCTGATGGCCGAGTACAGCCCTTCGCTGGCACTGGCGGTAATCAGCACTTCGCTGCTGGCGTCATAACGGGTGCCATAGAGTGTGGCAATTTTATCGACGATGCGTTCTTTCAGCGGCTGTAGGCCAGTCATAGCTGCATACTGATTGTGCCCCGCCTCCATGGCGCGGGTTACGCCTGCAATGAGCTTAGGATCGCAGGAGAAGTTAGGTGCCCCCTGAGAAAGATTGATGGCGTTATGTTGAGCAGAAAGCTGCCCAATCACCGTAAAGATAGTCGTGCCAACGTCAGGCAGTTTCGAGCGGGTGTGCACGGGAGTACGCAGAGTCATCATCAATCCTTTCTCGTGGATATTGCATAACTATTCAACGCGAAGGAAGCTTTGGCGACAACCGAATTGTTGTCATAGTAGCCATGATGAAAACGCATGGCTGACCCATTTCGCCGGGCGCAACTCTGACAAAAAAAGAGCTTTTATTTTTCCATTAAAAACTCATGCAGCGGTCACAATTATTAAATCAAGCTGGCGAAAACTTATTAAACAAGACGAAATTTGCAGCACTGTTAATTCACAATTAATAATTCACATCAATAAATAATAGCAACTCATAACTCAATATAATTGAGGTTTCATTCCGTTACGGCGGAATTAATTCTTAACATTTTATAAGCGCATACTGTTTGCCGCCCTATTAAAAACAATATTAGGATTCGGGTGATTCTTGTAATGGGCAAAAGTTCATTTCAAATCATAATAAAAACCTTTCTAAGGAATGAAAAAATGAATAGAAAAGTATTGGCACTTGTTATCCCGGCGCTTCTGGCAGCCGGTGCTGCTCACGCAGCAGAGATTTATAACAAAGACGGTAACAAACTGGATCTGTACGGTAAAGTTGATGGCCTGCACTATTTCTCTGATGATTCTGGTGTGGATGGCGATCAGAGCTACGTGCGTATTGGCTTCAAAGGCGAAACGCAGATCAACGACCAGTTGACCGGTTTTGGCCAGTGGGAATACAACGTTCAGGCGAACAACACTGAAGGTTCGTCTAACCAGTCCTGGACCCGTCTGGGCTTCGCAGGCCTGAAATTTGGTGACTACGGTTCATTCGACTACGGTCGTAACTACGGCGTACTGTACGACGTAGAAGGCTGGACCGACATGCTGCCAGAGTTTGGTGGCGATACCTGGGCACAGTCTGATGTCTACATGACCAGCCGCGCAAACGGCGTTGCAACCTACCGTAACAGCAACTTCTTCGGTGCAGTTGATGGCCTGAACTTTGCTCTGCAGTATCAGGGTAACAACGAAGGTGATGGCAACGGTAATGAAGGCACCAACAACGGCCGCGATATTCGTCATGAAAATGGCGACGGCTATGGTATGTCCACTACCTATGATTTCGGTATGGGCTTCAGCGCAGGTGCTGCGTATGCCTCTTCCGACCGTACTACCGACCAGGTTAACTCAGGTGGTGGCCGTTATGCTGGTGGCGATAGAGCCGAAGCATGGACTGCGGGTCTGAAATATGACGATCACGATATTTACCTGGCGACCATGTATTCTGAAACCCGTAATATGACCATTTACGGTAACAGCGATGATGGCGGTATTGCGAACAAAACGCAGAACTTCGAAATTACCGCTCAGTATCAGTTCGATTTCGGTCTGCGCCCATCGATTTCCTACCTGCAGTCTAAAGGTAAGGACCTGAGCTATAACGGCAACACCGATAAAGATCTGGTTAAATACGCTGATATTGGCGCGACCTATTACTTTAACAAAAATATGTCCACCTACGTTGACTATAAAATCAACCTGCTGGATGAAGATGATCAGTTCTACAAAGATTCTGGCATCTCTACTGATGATATCGTAGCCCTGGGTCTGGTTTACCAGTTCTAATTCTGCGCATAATCCAAAAACCCGCCACCCGGCGGGTTTTTTTTCGCCGATTGACAGGCACCTAAAGGTCAGGTGTTATGAACGACATGATAAAAACGCATACCTGGAGTGTTTATGTCGCGCCGTTCATTTCCGCACAATGCTGTGGACGCCTTTCTGGTCACCGCTCGTCATCTGAATCTCACCCACGCCGCGAAAGAGCTGTGTCTCACTCAGGGTGCCGTTAGTCGTAAAATTGCCACGCTGGAGTCGTGGTTCGGCTTTTCTCTTTTTGAACGTCATGCGCGCGGGCTGCGGCTTTCATCTCAGGGCAGCGCCCTGCTTCCTGATCTACAGGCCGCCTTCGAACACCTGCTAACCGTCGCGGAACAGGCGCGCGCGCAGCAAACGGTGGTGCGTCTGAAAGTCCCGACCTGCGCCATGCGCTGGCTGGTTCCACGCCTGCTTGAAGTGGAGCGCGATCAGCCTGAGCTGCAAATTGCCCTCACCACCACCACCGATCACACGGTGAATTTCAAAACCGAGTCCTACGATGCGGCTATCGTCTTCGGAACACATCTCAGCGCAGGCGATCTGCTGTTTGAAGAGGCGCTCACGCCGGTGATGAGTCCATTACGAATGAGCGCCCCTCTGGAGTCACTGACATTCCTGCACCCCACGCGGGATAAAACCGACTGGTCGTTGTGGTTGTCCCGGAAGGAAGAGCTCGCGCTGACAATGCAGCGAAATCAACACTTCGACACCATGGATTTGGCGATAACCGCCGCGATGCAGGGGCTGGGCGTGGCGATTGCTGACGAAACGCTGGTGAGAGAAGATATTCGCGCCGGGCGCCTGGCGCGCCCCTTCAATACCAGCGTGAAAACCGGCGCCAGCTATCGGCTGGTGTTACGGGAATCACGCGCAAAAGCCGCCGGGCTGGCCGCGTTTCGCGCGTGTCTGCTCAATCCAGGCTCACGTGATGCTTCATCACCCGTTTAAACAGGCTCATTCTGGCGCGCATAAAGCGGTTTTCCAGGCGAAATCCTGCATGTTTATTCAAACCAATGCGTAACAGCACATCACGCCCTTTCCGGCAGGCTGGCCAGCGCGTCGGACCGTGTAGCGCATCACAGGTTCTACTCGCGAAACGCGCAAAATTGACCCAATAATCTGCCACCTGCGCGGCAAAGGCCAAATCGCGCTCGTTCACATACTGGCTGGCAGGTTCAACTTTTCCTAGCGTGTCAAATACATAGGGCACTTCGTTGCCGTGCCACGCGCCATTCTGATAGGTTTCGTGTTCCGCTTCCGCAACGTAATCAAACCAGTAGCGCCAGCAGGGTTCGCCGACCCGCTGCTGAGCCTGCATCACCACAAATCCCATGGTCGTAAAAGCCATATCACGACACACCTGCCGCCCCAGCTCTTCATCCCCCTTCACGCCAGGATAGAGCAGCTTGATTAGCCCCAGGCCAAACCGACGCTCACGACGCAGCTTCTGAATTTGCCCGGCGAGATCGATGCCAAACACCGCCATCACGCTGGCTTCGTCACTGTTGGAACCAATCATCACCGGAACCGGATGCTGGCGGGCCGAGAAAAAAACATCCAGCATTGCTTCCGGCAGCACGCAGTCGCCGACAATCGGCGTCGGGGCAATATTGAGGGGAGCCGTCAGTGACCAGAACGCATCGGCGGGGATCGCCCTTAGCTGTTCAGCCGTCGCATTCTCAATGCCAAAATGCGCCGCCAGCGCCTCACCTTTTTGCAGCGCCTTCTCGCGCGGGGTATCAGGAAGCGTGTAACCGCTCTGCACGATCGCCTTATGAAACAAGTCTTTTGCCAGCGGCGAAGCCAGCAGTGACAGCACGCTTCGCGCCCCAGCGGATTCGCCAAACAAGGTCACATTCTCCGCATCGCCGCCAAACGCAACAATATTGTCCTGTACCCACTGAAGCGCCGCGATTTGATCGTACAGCGCAAAATTATGCACCACATCGGCTTCCTCACCGGCGAGCGCCGGGTGAGCGAAGAAGCCGAGATGGCCCAGACGATAGTTAATGGTGACAACAATGACGTCGCGATGTGCCAGCGCTTTCCCCTGGTAAGGCGGTAATCCGCCCGCGCCAATGGTATATCCGCCGCCATGCAGCCAGACCATCACGGGAAGTGGCCCGGTCCGTTTTGCGGGAGCCCAGACGTTGAGATAGAGACAATCTTCCGAGAATCGCCCTGGGTCGCCCCCGCCCAGTTCCCGACAGTAGTCGATGTTTTGCCAGCTGGATGCCGAAAACGTATTGGCCGGGCGGATACCTTCCCAGGAGTCGGGTGGTTGCGGCGAGCGCCAGCGCAGCGCGCCAACGGGCGGCGCGGCATACGGAATACCGCACCAGACGTGCACATCATCATCAATAAAACCGCTTACTGCTCCCTGGCGGGTGGTCACTACTGGGGTCGTGGAATTTTCCATACTTGCCTTCTTTTTCCATCACACCCCAGCAGAGTAGCGATTTCAGAGCAAACCGCAACGCCGTTTACTGCGGTCTTCGGCCTGCTGATACAGCGCAAACTCGTCGTTTACCGGGCATCCCAGTGCGGCTTCAAATGCTTCACGACTCGAATTTCCACGGCTGCGGGCCTGGGTTTCATTCCCCAGATTGGACTGGAAAATCCCTGCCGCACTCACCGGCAGAAAATCCTCATAAATAATCGGCTGCGCCACTACCCAGCCACGCTCAATGAGCGGCTGGGGATCGTCGCCGGGGCGAAACGCCTGTCGGTGCGCTTCGCCCGCAGGCGTCAGACGATAGCGGAAATAGGCCAGCTCCTGACGGCGCAGGAACATTTCGCTGTCCGGGAAAGTCTGGAACACCTCCCGCAGATGCAGCTGATGCGTCAAATTATCCTTGCCTGTTCCGGCTTGATTCAGCAGACGGTCATACAGTTCGCGGCCTTTTGGCGTGAGCGCAACTCCGCGCTGTTCGATTTCGCCAAAGCGCGCCGTGTGGGTGCCTTTATGCTCTCCGGCAAACAGCACCGGCTCCTCCAGCGCTTTAAAACTGGTCTGGCGCAGTAAAATCGGCACTTCACGACGCGGCGGCCCCTCAATCAGAATCTTCGGCTCAATGCCATATTTCGGCATCAGCTCCTGCACCCGGTCGATATCCAGGGTGCGCGGCGTAAGATGGTTGATATGACATCCCGGGAAACAGACCACATCGGCAATCAGACGGTGCTCATCGTGCAGCGCCTGATAGGTCTCTTGATCGACGGTGGCGTGGCGATGCCAGCGGAACGTCTCCAGTGCTTCTTGAACAAACTCACGCGCCTGCGTTTCAGAAAACTGCCCTTCTGACTCATGCTGCGCAATCAGTTCCAGGCAGCGTGGGGTAAAAATAGTACGTTGGGCGAGGATCTCAGCCGCACGTTCGCGCAGGGCGACATTTTCGATAAGCTCCATGCGCAGCAACGAGGTAAACACGCGGAACGGGTTGCGCGACAGCGCAGCGTCATCAATGGGACGAAACGCCGTAGAATGCACCGGGACGCCCGCCTGGGAAAGATCGTAATAGCTGACAGGATACATGCCCATAATGGCAAACATCCTGCGCAAGGTGGACAGCTCCTGAGCGCTCCCGACACGAATCGCCCCGTGGCGTTCGACGTTTAACCGCGCCAGCTCATCGGCGTTGGCCAGCTGTTCATGTAAGTGCGGATTGTTTTCCAGTACCGCCAGATTCACGTCCGCTACCAGTTCCAGCAGCGTGCCGTACTGCGGAACTTCCTGCTGGTACATCGCTGACATAGCCTGCGAAAAGTGTTCCCGAATATCATCAGCCGTGATGGTGTTCGCCATGATGTCATGCCTCCAGTGAATATTACCTGGAGTGTAGAGAAGGCCGCTGTCGTTGGGGGGAAGAATTTGCGATTTGTGATCCTGACAGACAAGTGGTTATTCCCTGCGCTTTTTCTCTTTCTGCGCGAAGAAATAACCTCAGGAGAATCACCTCATCCACGGGTGAAAAAATTCTTGTAACTCAAATAGATCAAATGTTAATAATATTTTGCTATCAAGTTATCAAAATTAAACATCTTCCCTTGTCACTCGCACGGCTCTGTTCTTAACATCGCATCATGGAAAAAAATGGTTTGTTTAGTCAGCGCATACGCTTGCGCCATCTGCACACTTTTGTGGCCGTCGCTCAACAGGGAACGCTGGGGCGTGCGGCTGAAACTCTTAATCTTAGCCAGCCAGCCCTCTCAAAGACCCTGAACGAACTGGAACAACTCACCGGCGCACGCCTGTTCGATCGCGGGCGCCTTGGCGCGCAGCTCACCTTAGTTGGCGAACAGTTTCTGACCCACGCCGTCAAAGTGCTGGATGCGCTCAATACCGCCGGTCAGGCGCTGAATCGTAAGGACGATCAGATCTCGGATGTGGTCCGCGTTGGCGCGCTGCCTACGGCGGCGCTCGGCATTCTGCCTTCGGCGATTGGTCAGTTTCATAAGCAGCAAAAAAACACCACGCTGCAGGTCGCCACGATGAATAACACCATGCTGCTGGCCGGGTTAAAGTCTGGCGAGCTGGATTTAGGTATTGGGCGAATGTCCGATCCAGAGTTGATGGGCGGTCTGAATTACGAGCTGCTGTTCCTGGAATCGCTGAAACTGGTGGTTCGCCCGAATCACCCGCTGCTGCATGATACGGTCACCCTGAGCCGGGTCATGGAATGGCCGGTGGTGGTGTCACCAAAAGGGACTGTTCCGCGCCATAACGCCGAAGTGATGCTGCAAATGCAAGGCTGCAAGCTGCCATCGGGATGTATCGAAACCCTCTCGGCCTCTCTGTCGCGCCAGCTGACGGTAGATTATGACTATGTCTGGTTTGTGCCGTCCGGGGCGGTAAAAGAAGATCTCCGCCAGGGCACCCTGACCGCGCTGCCTGTCGCGTCGCCGGGTGCCGGTGAGCCGATTGGTATCCTGACCCGCGTAGACACCCCGCTCTCCTCGGGCGCGCAAGCGTTGCTGAGCGCCATCCGCAAGTCGATGCCGATTTAACCGTCTCCCTTCGCTTTCCAGTTGACCCGTCATCCCGACGGGTTTTTTATCGCTTTTAATCAAATAATGCGAAATTTTTTATTAACAATTGCAACAAACAATTTAACAGACTTATCATAGCCGCGAATTCACCAAATGGTTCACACCCTATTTCATTCGGTGGATTTCAAAGCCGTATAAACGGTATTCATCGTATAAATCATCATTAAACCCGTATTCGGTTACCCATTTGGTACAGGCTCTGCGCCCGTGCCACCGGAGGAATACGAGGTCTTTAAGGAGATAGACATGGCATTTGGCATCGCGCCACGCGGGGTTCCGAGACTCCTGCAGTGGCTCCTGGTCGTCCTGATGGCAATCATCGGACTGGCGGTCGGCGGGCTGGGCTTTAAGCTCGCCACCGTAGGCGGAAGCTGGTACTTCCTGATCATTGGCGTGGTGATGGTCATCTCCGCCGTTTTAATCCTCATGAACCGCACCAGCGGCATCATTCTGTATGCCATCGCGTTTATCGCGTCGTTATTCTGGGCCGTCAGTGACGCAGGCTGGGATTTCTGGCCGCTCTTCTCGCGCCTGTTTACCCTCGCCGTGCTGGCCTTTTTATGTGCCATTGTCTGGCCGTTCCTGCGCGCAGCAAACGGCAACCAGGCCGTAAACAAAACCCCGGCGTTTACCCTTGCCGCCGTGCTCGCCGTGGCGATGCTGGTGAGCTTCGGCTGGATGTTTAAGCCGCAAACGCTGGTTACGGCTAACGAAGCGGTGCCGGTGAAACCCGTCGCCCCAGGCGAGGAGCAGAAAAACTGGGAACACTGGGGTAACACCACCCACGGGGACCGTTTTGCCGCGCTGGATCAGATTAACAAGCAAAACATTGGCGAGCTGAAAGTGGCCTGGACCGCGCACACGGGTGATATCCCGGTGAGCAACGGTTCTGGCGCAGAAGATCAGAACACGCCACTGCAGGTGGGCGACACCCTGTTTGTCTGCACGCCATACAGCAAAGTGCTGGCGCTGGACGTGGATTCCGGTAAAGAAAAATGGCGCTACGATTCCAAAGCCACCGCGCCAAACTGGCAGCGCTGCCGTGGCCTGGGCTTCTTTGAAGATCACAGCGTCGTGACAACGTCACAAACAGACACACAACCGGCCGCCTGTGCCCGTCGTCTGTTCCTGCCAACCACCGATGCGCGCCTGATTGCTATCAACGCCGATACGGGCAAAGTCTGCGAAGACTTTGGCGATCACGGTATTGTTGACCTCAGCGTCGGCATGGGTGAAATCAAGCCGGGCTACTATCAGCAAACCTCCACCCCGCTGGTGGCCGGTAATGTGGTGGTTGTCGGTGGCCGCGTGGCGGATAACTTCTCGACTGGCGAACCGCCGGGTGTGGTTCGTGCCTATGACGTGCACACCGGTAAACTGGCATGGGCCTGGGACCCCGGCAATCCGGAGCTGACCGGTCTGCCGCCAGAAGGCCAGACCTATACGCGCGGTACGCCGAACGTCTGGTCTGCCATGTCTTACGACGCAAAACTGAACCTGATCTATCTGCCAACCGGCAACGCAACGCCCGATTTCTATGCTGGCGAACGTACCGCGCTGGACGATAAATACAGTTCGTCAATTGTGGCGGTAGACGCGACTACCGGTCAGGTGCGCTGGCATTTCCAGACCACACACCACGACCTGTGGGACTTCGACCTGCCGTCGCAGCCGCTCCTGTACGATCTTCCTGACGGTAAAGGTGGCACCACGCCGGTGCTGGTGCAGACCAGCAAACAGGGCATGATCTTTATGCTCAACCGCGAAACCGGCAAGCCGGTAGCCAAAGTGGAAGAGCGTCCGGTTCCGGCAGGTAATATTGAAGGCGAACGTTACTCCCCAACGCAGCCGTATTCCGTTGGCATGCCGATGATTGGCAACCAGACGCTGACCGAATCCGACATGTGGGGCGCAACACCGGTCGATCTGCTGCTGTGCCGCATTCAGTTTAAAGAGATGCGTCACCAGGGCGTCTTTACTCCACCGGGTCTTGACCGCTCACTGCAGTTCCCAGGCTCCCTCGGCGGGATGAACTGGGGCAGTGTCTCCGTTGATCCGAATAACGGTCTGATGTTCGTCAACGATATGCGTCTGGGTCTCGCGAACTATATGGTGCCGCGCGCGAACGTTGCTAAAAACGCCAGCGGGATCGAGATGGGTATTGTGCCGATGGACGGTACGCCGTTTGGCGCAATGCGCGAGCGTTTCCTCTCTCCGCTGGGCATTCCGTGCCAGAAACCCCCGTTCGGCACCATGTCCGCCGTGGATCTGAAAAGCGGCAAGCTGGTGTGGCAGGTTCCGGTTGGTACCGTTGAAGATACCGGTCCGCTGGGTATTCGCATGCACATGCCGATCCCAATCGGGATGCCGACGCTGGGCGCATCGCTTTCGACCCAGTCTGGTCTACTGTTCTTCGCGGGCACTCAGGATTTCTACCTGCGCGCGTTTGATACCGCAACCGGGAAAGAGATCTGGAAAGACCGTCTGCCAGTGGGCAGCCAGTCAGGCCCGATGACCTACGTGTCGCCGAAAACCGGCAAACAGTACATCATCATTAACGCAGGTGGCGCGCGTCAGTCACCGGACCGTGGTGATTACATTATTGCGTACGCCCTGCCCGATAAAGCGTAAAAGCAGTAATGAAAAAGGGGCCAATCGGCCCCTTTTTTTATCGCCCCGCGACGTTTCACGTTTACGGACGTATGATGTTATCGATGGGGTAAGACATAGCCGCCTGGCGATATGTCACCCACTCAGAACGTTTCCCAGTTATCCCCACCGTCAACCACCGCCTGACGCAATGGCGCAGGCTGCTTGGCTGGTGCCGCTTTATTCCCGCGACTGGCGGTTGTGCCGTTAAGACGGAACGCGCCCACGGCTTCGGTCAGACGAGCACCCTGTTCTTCCAGCGATGCCGCCGCCGCAGAAGCTTCCTCCACCAGCGAGGCGTTCTGCTGGGTCACTTTATCCATCTCAGAGATCGCCTGGCTCACCTGCACGATACCCCGGCTCTGCTCGTCGGAGGCTGCGGCGATCTCCAGCATGATATCGGTGACGCGTTTCACGGCTTCAACGATTTCATTCATGGTATTCCCCGCGGCAACCACTTCGCCGGAACCCTGGTCGATCAGGGTGACGGATTCATTAATCAGGCCTTCAATCTCTTTTGCCGCGTTGGCGCTGCGGCTTGCCAGCGTACGCACTTCGCTGGCGACCACGGCAAATCCGCGACCCTGCTCACCCGCACGGGCCGCTTCCACGGCGGCGTTAAGGGCCAGAATGTTGGTCTGAAAAGCGATGCTGTTGATCACCGCTGTGATTTCCGAGATTTTCTTCGAGCTGGTAGAGATATTGCTCATGGTTTTCACCACGCCAGAGACCATCTGGCCGCCACGGCTGGCTTTCCCGGAAGCATCTTCCGCCAGTTTGCTCGCATGATGGGCATTATCGGCGTTCTGTTTCACCGTCGCCGTCAGCTCTTCCATGCTGGCAGCGGTCTGTTCGATGGCCGCCGCCTGCTGTTCGGTTCGGGAAGAGAGATCGGTGTTACCGGCAGAAATCTCGCTAGTGCCACGGTAAATCTGCTCCGCGCCCTGGCGAACCGTTCCGACGGTATTCACCAGCGAGTGCTGCATGGTTTGCAGATCGCGGGTTAAACGCCCGATCTCGCTGCGACCGGTCAGGTCGTCCGCCATGGTCAAATCCCCCTTCGCAATCTGTTCGATGCGGCGGGCCGCGCGTTGCAGCGGATGAATCACCGTGCGGCGCAGCACCACGAAGGTCATCGCGGTCAGCACCAGCGCCAGCGCAAAGGCGCCGACCATAAACATCAGGCCAAGCTGAGTACGCTTGTGAGCGTCCGTCGTGAGGGCATTCGCGCGATCGGTACGGATCTTAATCGCCTTCAGCAGGATTTCGTTGTAGCCATCGTCCAGCGGACGCGCAGACTCATTTTCGTGATTAATGATGGCTTCAAACATGCCGTTTTTGGCGTATTTCAGCATCGGCTGCAGGCCGGTGATGTAGGCATCAAAGCGGGTTTTCAGCTCGCCATCCAGCGCTTCGTCCGCAGGCGTGCGCACGGCACGATTCATATAGGCGGCGAAGCTCTCCTGTGACTGCTTAATACGCGTTTCGGCTTCAGCGATGTTTTGCTTCATCGCGTCCATCTCAGCGATACGGCTGGCCGCACCGGCATGGATCATATTGATGCGCGCCGTGCGTAAATGGTTCGAGCTATTCGACAGCCCCGTACGTACCTGGATTTCTGACGTGACATCCTGCAAATCCGTGTCAGCCTGCAGCAGGAAATACCCCGCCAGAGCCGAACTCAATGCGAATAACAAAATGATGCCACCGAGAATTGAGGAAAACAGCGGAACCAGCCGGATATGATGCAGGAAGCTCAGCGTTTGCGGGCTGCGCATCGTTTTTGTGTTGTCCATGACCGTCGACTCTCTTTATAGGTAAATGCGTGAAAAACACGCCTGTAAAATAGTCATCGGCACGGCAGGAAATTTGCTTATGGCTAAAAGCGCCAGATAGGTCACACTTTAGAGAAGAATATGCAGGAAGGGCCAGCGGCAAAAAACCGCTGGCAGAATAATTAGTTGCTGCCGAAATGTATGACGGTGCGGATCGATTTTCCTTCATGCATCAGATCGAAGGCTTCGTTGATCTGCTCAAGCGGCAGACGGTGGGTAATGAACGGGTCGAGATTGATTTTCCCGGCCATTGCATCCTCGACCATCCCCGGAAGCTGGGTGCGCCCTTTTACGCCGCCAAATGCGGAGCCGCGCCAGACGCGCCCGGTCACCAGCTGGAATGGACGGGTTTTGATTTCCTGACCCGCCCCTGCCACACCGATGATGATGCTCTCGCCCCAGCCCTTGTGGCAGCATTCCAGCGCAGAGCGCATGACATTCACGTTGCCGATACATTCAAAGCTGAAATCCACGCCGCCGTCGGTCAGTTCAACAATCACATCCTGAACCGGTTTGTCGTAGTCTTTCGGGTTGATGAAATCCGTTGCGCCCATTTCACCGGCCAGTTTGAATTTCTCCGGGTTGGTATCGACTGCGAGGATGCGCCCGGCTTTCGCCTGTACCGCGCCCTGAATCACCGCCAGACCGATCCCGCCGAGACCAAACACCGCCACAGTGTCGCCCTCTTTCACTTTCGCCGTGTTGTGTACCGCGCCGATACCGGTGGTCACGCCGCAGCCCAGCAGGCAGACTTTATCCAGCGGGGCCTGTGGATTTACTTTCGCCAGGGAAATCTCCGCACAAACGGTGTATTCGCTGAAGGTACTGGTGCCCATGTAGTGATAAATCGGCTCACCGTTGTAAGAGAAACGCGTGGTGCCATCAGGCATCAGGCCTTTGCCCTGCGTGGCGCGAACGGCCTGACAGAGGTTGGTTTTACCGGATTTACAGAACTTACACTCGCCACATTCTGCGGTGTACAGAGGAATAACGTGATCGCCCGGCTTCAGGCTGGTGACGCCTTCACCGACTTCCACTACCACGCCACCGCCTTCATGGCCTAATACCGCCGGGAAGACGCCTTCCGGATCGTCACCCGACAGGGTAAAGGCATCGGTGTGGCACACGCCGGTATGGGTGATTTTGATCAGCACTTCGCCCTTCTTCGGCGGCGCAACGTCAATTTCGACGATCTTCAACGGCTGGCCGGGGCCAAATGCGACAGCTGCACGTGATTTCATATTGCTTTCCTTTATGTGATGCCAGTGTTTTATTTTAGATAAGAGCGTAGCAAATGACCGACTTCCGCCATGCGAACCGCACGCTGGTCGGCGGTGGTTTCGCCCGTCACCAGCTCATCCTTAAGGTGAATTTCGACCATCTCGCCCATCAAACCGTTCGCCGCACCGCGAACCGCCGCGATTTGTTGCAGGATCGCAAGGCAGGGTACGCCGGACTCCAGCGCACGTTCAAGGGCATCAACCTGCCCCCGAATGCGCCGCACGCGAGTCAGAACGCGTTTTTTGTCTTCGGGTGAATGAGGCATACGCCCTCCTCATTGATACTGTAGGGGGGTATAGTAACTTCATTCATACTCTCAAGCAAATGATCAACGGGCCTTGTCTAACAACGCAGACCTAAACGGAATTTTATGACGCGGATAGCAATGGTTGGCGACGAGTGAGCAAAGGGTTGTGGAGGGAGACGTTTAGGAAGTGTATTCACGCAGCCTTGAGGAAAATCCGGGAACCTGCCGACATCGGTCAGGTCCCGTAAACACACAGCACTGCAGATTTGGATACACCCTGTCCGTGGTGGATAGTGCATTTATAATCGTTCCCCCTGCTTTTGTCATGGATATATTCATAACTGAAATACAACAGACTTAAAGCAAATCATCGGGTTAAAGCTCACCTTAAGAACGAATGTTTATTCGCTTAACTGGAATGGCTCTTTTTATGGATTGATGTCGGAAATAAACACAAAAAACCCGCTGACGAGAGCGGGTTGGGGATAGGCAGGAAAGATTATCAGGAACGCTTTTTCGGCATCATGCGCAGCAGCGTGTTGTCCTTCCAGTAATAGTGATGCAGCAACGCCGCAAAAGCGTGAATGCCGATGACGAAATAGCCGATGTTCGCCAGCGTCACGTGCCACGCCTTCAAACTATCCACTAGATCGAAATTCGCTTCTGCCGCATGGGGCATAACCAGACCAAAGGCCAGCCACGGGTTGCCGCGGTTGTACATCATCACCAGGCCAATTAATGGCAAAGCAATAAACAGTAGATACACCACCAGATGCCCCAGATGTGACATCCCGGTGATCATCGGTTTTGGCTTAGGCTGAATCGGCGGTGCCGGGAATTTCAGGCGTACCAGCAGACGCGCCACCATCAATACCAGGATCGAAATCCCGCAGGAAACATGAATCATATTAATTACCGGACGCGCGCTGCGGGGGAAGAATCCTCGCAGCTCCATCGCCGCGTAAGCCACGATAACCAGAAGAAACACCAGCCAGTGAATGCCAATTTGTAGGCCAGTATATTTATTACGCATATGATTTCCTGGAAAAGGTCGAACAAAGGGTCAACATAACGGGCTTTCCTTAAAAATTCATTAACTTTTCTTTATGGGTTTTCAAAAACTTCGCCTGCTCATGAATCATCTTCAATTGCCTCACCCGCCGACATGGTCTAAGCCTGGAGGAGTTTTCAAACTGTCGCATCGTTCAGTTCATACAGGAGTCAACCATGAGTAAAATTGGCATTAATGGTTTTGGTCGCATCGGACGCCTCGTCCTGCGCCGTCTGCTTGAAACTCAGGACAGCAACACCGTCGTCGCCATTAACGACCTCACCTCCCCCAAGGTGCTGGCGTATTTGCTAAAACATGACTCGAATTACGGTCCCTTCCCCTGGAGCGTCGATTTCACCGAAGATTCCCTGATTGTCGATGGCAAATCGATCTCCGTGTACGCCGAAAAAGAGGCCAAACACATTCCATGGACCACGGCGGGCGTCGATCTGGTGGTTGAATGTACCGGTTTTTACACCTCGGAAGAAAAGTCCAAAGCCCACCTGGACGCCGGGGCGAAAAAAGTGCTCATCTCCGCGCCCGCAGGCGAGATGAAAACCATCGTCTTTAACGTCAACGACGACACGATTGACGCCAGCGACACCATTATCTCGGTGGCCTCCTGCACCACCAACTGCCTGGCGCCGATGGCGAAAGCACTGCACGACGCCTTTGGGATTAAAGTCGGGACTATGACCACCATCCACGCCTATACCGGCACCCAGGCACTGGTGGACGGGCCGCGCGGGAAAGATCTGCGCGCCTCACGCGCGGCGGCGGAGAACATTATTCCGCACACCACCGGGGCGGCAAAAGCGATTGGGCTGGTGATCCCGGCGCTCAGCGGCAAGCTCAAAGGCCACGCCCAGCGCGTACCGGTGAAAACCGGATCGGTGACAGAACTGGTGTCGATTCTGGAGAAAAAAGTGACGGTCGATGAGATTCACGCCGCGCTGAAAAAAGCGACCGAAGGCAACGACTCTTTTGGGTATACGGACGAGGAGATCGTCTCTTCCGATGTGATCGGCTCGCACTTTGGCTCGATCTTTGATGCCACTCAGACAGAGGTGTCCGAGGCGGGCGACCTGCAGCTGGTAAAAACCGTCGCCTGGTATGACAACGAATACGGCTTCGTCACCCAGCTGGTGCGCACGCTGGATAAGTTCGCCGCACTCTGATTTACAGCGGGCAGCCAGGCTGCCCGCGTATCGCAAAATTAAGACTGCAGATACACCACCTGGGTTTGCAGATATTCATGCAGACCGTGTTTCCCGTCTGCCCCGCCGATACCTGATTTCCGCCAGCCCGCATGGAAGCCCTGCATCGCTTCAAAGTTCTCGCGGTTGATGTAGGTCTCGCCGAACTTCAGCCCTTTGATCGCTTGCATCGCCACATTCAGATTTTGCGTGTAAATGGACGAGGTCAGGCCATACTCACTGTCGTTAGCCATCGCCAGCGCCTCATCCAGAGAATCAAACGCCACCACCGGCAGCACCGGCCCGAAGGTCTCTTCGTGCATGATGGTCATCTCCTGGCGCACATCCAGCAGCAGCGTCGGCGGATAGAAATAGCCTTTGCCTTCCACCGCTTTACCACCCAGCGCCACTCTGGCCCCTTCCTGTACCGCGCGCGCCACTTTTTGTTCCACGCGCTCAAGGGCAGCGGCGTTAATCAGCGGGCCCATCGCAATATCATTCCGCTCAGCCGGATTGCCAAACTGCACCGCTTTCATCGCTTCACCCAGACGGTTCACGAAGCGGTCGTAAATGCCTTTTTGCACATACACGCGCTCGGCACAATTACAGACCTGCCCGGTGTTAATGACGCGCGAATCGACAATCGCTTTCACCGCCAGCTCAAGATCCGCGTCATCCATCACGATAGCAGGCGCTTTGCCGCCCAGCTCCAGGCACACTTTGGTGATGTTTTTCGCCGCTGCAGTCATGATTTTCTCCCCGGCGGTGACGCTGCCGGTCATGCTCACCATCGCCACTTTCGGGTTGCCCGCCAGCTCCTGCCCGACGGTTTCGCCGCGCCCAAGCACCAGGTTAAAGACTCCTTTTGGCAGTCCGATGTCATCGACGATTTTGGCAAACGCAATCGCATTATTCGGCGTGAATTCGCTCGGTTTGATGACGATGGTGTTGCCCGTCAGCAGCGCAGGTGCCAGCTTGCGGGCAATCAGGAAGAACGGGAAATTCCACGGCAGAATGCCGGTCGTTACGCCCAGCGCACGTTTAAACACCAGAATGTTCTCGCCCGGACGGTCGCTCTGAAGAATTTCCCCTTCGTAGCGGCGCGCCCATTCGGCCATATAGTCGATGTAATCGGCGGTGAAACTGACCTCCACGTCGGCCAGTTGCTGAATTTTGCCGCCTTCGGCCACGATCAGGGCGCTGATCTCACTGGCACGCTCACGGATACCGGCGGAAATTTTGCGTAGCCAGTTGGCGCGTTCAATCGCAGGGAGCGCTTCCCAGCCGGCCTGCGCGCGTTCGGCGGCCTCTATCGCTTTGCGGGCGTCTTCGGCACGCCCATCGGGAATACGGGAAATGACCTCTTCAGTGGCGGGATTGGTTACATCAATCCAGGTTTCACCTTGCCAGGCAACAAACTGTCCATCGATATACATAGGATGTTGTACGGGTACTGTCATGACCTGCTCCTGTAATTGCACTGTTTTTAACAAGTAAAATTAATGTTAAAAGTTACAATCAGGCGTCAGGTTGCCTATCGTATCGCGCTGTTTTTGTGAGATATCTCAAAAAAGAAACGGGTCAGCAAAACAATGACATTACAGACCGGCAACATAAAATGCCCGTTTGCGACACAGGGTGCGCAAACGGGCATCACTTACAGCAGAGAGCGACTGACCAGCGCGTCGGTGAGCGTGGTGTCGTGGCGCAAAATCTGCCACGCGGCTTCCACATCGGGCGGGATCTCGACGTGAGCGATAAAGTCCCGACCCGCCGGGCCGTAGCCGTTCGCGTCGTCCCGCAGGCGTGGGAGTTCACCCAGCACCAGCGACAGATAACGCTCAACCGGCCAAAGCCCCTCACCGCCGCCGCTAAACACCAGACCGTTTTCGCTGTTTTGCAGTTGCGGAGTGATCCCCGGATGGCTGATGAAGTGCGGCGACTCGCGCTCGTCGCGGCACACTCTGGCAAAGGTCGCCATCGTGCGCCGCTGCATGGTCGGGTCCTGTACCACAAGAATGCGTTGCGGGATGGGCGCGTGCTGCTTCAGCAGGTTCCAGCTAAAGCGTGCGTTTTCACCGCAGTTGGTGGACTGGTCGTCAATCAGAATACGGTCGTCAGGAATGTGCCAGAACAGACGCGCGATATCCGCCAGAATCGCCGCCTCGGCGCGTCCGGTGGTCGGCACCGTGTTATAGCGCGGGTGGCGCGCCGTCGCCGCATACAGAAACGTCGTCGAGTGGCCGATACCGCCGCTAATTAGCAATGGGATCGCCTGTTCAGACGCGACCCGACAGGCAGCGTCAATGGTCGGGATCACCGCATTCCCGGCAAGGATCACTGCGTCAAACGGCTGGTCGCGCGGGTTATCGTCCTGCGCCAGCCAGTTGCCCACCGTGTTAACCGCCGCCAGCGTGGTCTCGGGCAGGCAGGGAAAAAGTGTCAGCGTCATCGTTACCTCCTTACATCAGGTTACTTTCAGGGTAGCGCGTATAAGGTTGTGAAACAGAGGATCTCTCTGAAAGCCGCCCGCACGATACCGCAGTTGAAGGCAATCATATTTGATTTAATGAACTATTTCATATTCACTTGAATTATGATTTCTGCCACAGGTAGAATCCTTAGCCCACTAACTATTCAACTATTCCAAAGGTAACCGACGTTATGCGCCTGCCTCAACGCGATCCTTATGCTCCTCGCGAGTGGCAGCCACATGAAAAACCCGCCCTGCTGGGGTCCCCTTCCACACCGCTGCACAGCACACCGAAAAGAGTGGCCTACGGCGTGGTCGGTTTACTGGTTTGCCTGACGGGAGCGCTTGGCAACGCGATGGTTGCCGCCAACCTGCAAAATCTGCAGGGGACATTCGCCGTCTGGTCGACGGAGATCGCCTGGCTCCCTGCCGTTTACGTGATGACCAACGTCTCGATCAATCTGCTATTGGTGAAGTTTCGCCAGCAGTTCGGGCTGCGCGCGTTTACGGAAGGGTTTCTGGTGCTGTATGTGCTGGTGACCTTTTTCCACCTGTTCGTTAACGATCTCAGCTCGGCGCTGATGGTGCGCGCCGCCCACGGCATGGTGGCCGCCGCCTTGAGTTCACTGGGGATTTACTATCAGATTCAGGCCTGGCCTGCGAAACATCGCCTGAAAGCGTTGACCATCGGCATTACCGGGTCGTCGCTGGCGATCCCCATTGCGCGACTGTTCTCGACGGAGTTACTCCAGCTCGATGAATGGCGCGGGCTGTACTTTTTTGAACTCGGTCTGGCGCTGATTTCGCTCGGCTGCGTGATTGCGCTGAAACTCCCGCCGGGCGACCGCCGTAAAGTGTTCGAAAAGAAAGATTTCATCACCTTCTTCCTGCTGGCACCCGGTATGGCGCTGCTGTGCGCGGTGCTCTCGCTGGGGCGGCTCGACTGGTGGTTTGAAGCGCCGTGGATTGGCTGGTCGCTGGCTCTGTCGCTGGTGCTGATCCTCTCGGCCATTGTTTTCGAGCATAACCGCAGCAACCCCCTGCTCAATACCCGCTGGCTCTCCAGCGGCAGTATTCTGCGCCTGGGATTGATTATGCTGCTCATCCGCATCGTGCTGGCGGAGCAAAACACCGGGGTGATCGGCTGGCTACAGTACGTCGGCCTGCAGAATGAACAGATGACGCATCTGGCCTGGTCGATCCTCGCCGGGATTGTCTGCGGCATAGTCGCCAGCTGCCTGACCATCAAACCCACCAGACTGGCCTGGCCGATAGTCACCTCGCTGGTGCTGATGATTGTCGCGTCGCTGCTGGACAGCCAGTCGAACAACCTGACGCGCCCGGACCAGCTGATGCTGAGCCAGTTTTTGCTCGGCTTTGGCAGCGCATTTTTCCTCGCCCCGGCGATGCTGGCGGGTATTGGCGGTGTGATTGCCGATCCGCGTAATCTGGTCAGCTTCTCGGTGCTTTTTGGCATGAGCCAGAACGTCGGCGGCCTGCTGGGTTCCGCCATCCTCGGCACCTTTCAGACCTGGCGCGAGAAATACCATTCGAACTTACTGGCCGATCAGCTCACCACGCTCAATCCGCTGGTCAACGAGCGGCTACAGATTTACACCCAGATGTATCAGAACCTGATTGGCGACAGCGCCCTGCTTAACACCCAGGCCGTCACGCAGCTGCAAACTGTCACGACGCTGGAAGCCAATATTCTGGCCTATAACGATACTTATCTGCTGACCGCAGGCATTGCCACCGCCACGCTGGTGTGGATTTTGTGGCGCCTGCTGCGCCTGAGAATCACCGCCCGTCTGGCGCTAAAACACGCCACGGGCACCAAATAATGGAAGAAAACCAAGAATGAACAGCGCATTACCTCCGGAGAGATTATGAGTCAGCAGGATGCCGCCAAAGAGCAGGCCACTACCCGCAATAATTTGCGCATTGTTTCCATTTTTACCGCAGCGGCGATAGGGATTGTCGGGGTGCTGGTGATCCTCTACGCCTGGCAACTGCCGCCCTTTACCCGCCACAGTCAGTTCACGGATAACGCCTATGTGCGCGGGCAGACCACCTTTATCAGCCCGCAGGTTAACGGCTATATCACCGAGGTGAAGGTGCAGGATTTCGTGCAGGTCAAAAAAGGCGATCTGCTGCTGCAAATTGATGACCGCATCTATCGCCAGCGCGTACATCAGGCGCAGGCGCAGCTGGCAATGAAAATGGCAGCGCTGAACAATAACTTGCAACAGCGCAAAAGCGCCGAAGCGGTGATTGCCCGTAACGATGCGGCGCTAAAAAACGCGCGCGCCCAGAGTGTGAAAACGCAGGCGGATTTAAAGCGCGTTAAAGATTTGACCGCGGACGGCTCCCTGTCGATTCGCGAACGCGATGCGGCGCTCGCCAGCGCTGCTCAGGGCAGCGCCGATATTGAGCAGGCCAAAGCGACGCTTGAGATGTCGCGTCAGGACCTGCAGACGGTCATCGTCAATCGCGGCTCGCTGGAGGCCGACGTCGAGAGCGCGAAAGCCGCGCTGGAACTGGCGCAAATTGATTTGCAGAACACGCGGATTGTCGCCCCGCGCGACGGTCAGCTCGGGCAAATTGCCGTACGACTCGGCGCCTACGTCACCGCCGGAACCCATCTCACCACCCTGGTGCCGCCGCAGCACTGGGTGATCGCCAATATTAAAGAGACACAGCTCGCGGACCTGCGCGTCGGACAGCCCGTCACCTTTACCGTCGACGCCCTGAACGGCAAACGCTATCAGGGCCGCGTGCAGAGTATCTCTCCGGCGACCGGCGTCGAGTTCAGCGCCATCACGCCGGATAACGCCACGGGGAACTTTGTGAAAATTGCCCAGCGTATCCCGGTGCGCATCGAAGTGCTCGGCAAGCCCGAAGAGTCCGCGCTGCTGCGCCCTGGCATGTCCGTTCAGGTGAGCATCGACACGCGGGAGGCGAAACAATGACGCTTCGCCCCGTCGTCTGCATGCTGGGTGCGCTGTGGCTGGCAGGCTGTCAGTCGGTGGATGTCGCGCCGGCCAAAAGCACGCTGCACATCCCCGCCGAGTGGCGCGAAACCCGTGGCCCTACCAGCCCAGCGGAGCAGCTGTGGTGGCGCAATTTTCACGATAATCATCTCAATCGCTACGTGGATCAGGCGCTGCAAAATAACAGCGACGTGCTGATCGCCCGCGAGCGGATCAACGAGTATCAGGCGCAGGTCTATGCCGCCGACAGCAGCCTGTTCCCCTCCCTGGATGCGGGTGTGAGCGGCACCCGCGCCCGTGCCCAGTCGGCTGCGACCGGCCTGCCTGTTTACAGCACTTTGTATAAGGGAAGTCTCACTGCCAGCTACGAAGTGGATATCTGGGGCGTCAATCGCAGCACCGCGAATGCCGCCGAGGCAACGCTGGAGGCGCAAAAAGCCGCGGCTGCCGCGGCGGATCTGACGGTCGCCTCGTCGGTGGCCTCGGGCTATATCACCCTGCTTTCTCTTGATGAGCAGTTGCGCGTCACCCAGTCCACCGTGAAATCACGTGAAGATGCGCTGGCGCTGGCCAAACGCCAGTTCGAAACAGGCTACAGTTCGCGCCTGGAGCTCATGCAGTCGGATTCCGAGCTGCGTTCGACGCGCGCGCAGATCCCGCTGCTCCAGCATCAGATCGCCATGCAGGAAAACGCGCTCAGCCAGCTTCTGGGTGCGAATCCCGGTGCAGTGGCGCGCAGCGACAGTTTCAGCACGCTCACGCCGCTGCCATTGCCGTCGCAGCTACCGTCGACGTTACTCAATCGCCGCCCGGACATTGTGCAGGCGGAACGCCAGCTGATCGCCGCCGATGCCACGCTCGCCGCCTCGCGCGCCAGCCTGCTGCCGTCGATCAACCTCACCGCCACAGGATCGATACAGGATCGCACGCTGCCCGGTTTGCTCGACAATCCGCTGCAGCTCTGGAGTCTCGGCGGCAGCATTCTGGCACCGCTGCTGAACCGCCAGGCGCTGAACGCGCAGGTGGATATCTCTCAGTCCCAGCGTAATCAGGCGCTGTACAGCTATGAAAAGACCGTGCGCAATGCGTTCCGTGAAGTGAACGACAGTCTGGATGCGATCACGCGCTATCAGGAGCAGCTGACGGAGTTAATGGCGCAGCAGGATGTGGCCCAGGAGACGCTGCGCATCGCGCAAAACCGTTATCGCAACGGCTACTCCTCCTATCTGGACGTGCTGGACGCCCAGCGAACGCTGTTCTCGGTGCAAACGAATGTGGTACAGGTGAAAAATAACCTGCTGCTGGCGCAGATTGATTTGTATAAGGCGCTGGGCGGCGGGTGGTCTGAGAAAAACTAAGGGGTCAGTCTATGCAACAAACGTGGTCTGCAGTAGATAACTATATGATTTCTTCTCTTATTCCCCAGGATACCGTGCTGCAAAGCGTTCTGAAAAATAACAAACGAGCCGGGCTGCCGGAGCATGACGTTGCGGCAAATCAGGGGCAATTACTGGCTTTATTTGTCCAGATGACGCAGGCAAAGCGCATCCTGGAGATCGGCACTCTGGGCGCTTACAGTACGATCTGGATGGCGCGCGCGTTACAGCCTGGTGGCAAAATTATCACCCTTGAGGCCGACCCTGTTCATGCCGAAACCGCCAGGCAGAATATCCGCCTTGCCGGTTTGCAGGCGCAGATTGAGCTTATCGAGGGGCCTGGATTGCAATCGCTGGAAGGTTTCGGCGATATCCCCCCTTTTGACCTGATCTTCATCGATGCCGATAAGCCGAATAATCCGGGCTATCTGAAGTGGGCGCTGCGCTACTCCCGCCCTGGCACCGTGATCATCGGGGATAACGTGGTGCGTGACGGCGAGGTGATCAATGAGCAAAGCAATGATGAGCGCGTACAGGGCGTACGGCGTTTTATCGATATGATCGGGGAAAACCCTCGGCTCACGGCCACCGCGCTGCAAACCGTGGGGGTAAAGGGTTGGGATGGATTTACCCTGGCAGTGGTGAATAGCTGAGCCGTGTTTATCGCCCGGTAAGCATTGCGCCACCGGGCGATAATCACACACGTCTTACGACCCGCCGGGTAGCGGCGACGCCTATCCCGGCCTGAAAACTACGCCGTAATCTGCTCCATCGCCTGCAAAATACGCTTATCGGAGATCGGATACGGTGTACCGAGCTGCTGCGCGAAGAAACTTACGCGCAGCTCCTCGATCATCCAGCGGATCTCCCGCACATCTTCGTCCTCACGACGCGCCGGCGGCAGTTTGTTTAGCCACTGCTGCCATGCCTGCTGGACACTCTCCACTTTCAGCATTTGCGCACGATCGCGATGCGGATCGACGGCCAGCTTCTCAAGACGTTTTTCAATCGCATTCAGATAACGCAGGGTGTCGCCGAGGCGCTTGAAACCGTTGCCGGTGACAAACCCGCGATACACCAGCCCGCCCATCTGCGCTTTCACGTCCGACAGCGCCAGCGCCATGGTCATATCCACGCGCCCTTTCAGGCGTTTGTTGATATTGAACACCGCCGTCAGGATTTGTTCGACCTGTTTGGCGATGGTCACCACGGTGTCGTTCAGCCCGGCGCGCACTTTGTCGTGCAGGGCCGCAAAGCCCTCTTCCGTCCAGACCGGACCGCCCGCCTCGTCTATCAGCTTATCGACCCCACAGGAGATGCAGTCGTCGATCAGATCCAGCACCTTGCCGTAAGGGTTGAAGTACAGTCCGAGCTTAGCTTTGTTCGGCAGTTTTTCATGCAGATATTTGATCGGCGACGGAATGTTCAGCAGCAGAAGGCGGCGCAGACCGCGCCACATGGCCTGCTGTTGTTCCAGCGGGTTGTCAAACAGCTTGATCGCCACGCTGTCACGCTCATCCACCAGCGCCGGCCACGCCTTCACTCTGTAGTTGCCGCGCTTCTGCTCGTAGTGATTCGGCAGATTGCCGAAACTCCAGATGTGCAACCCGCTTTGCTCGATACCGTCATCGGCAACTGCCGAGAGCGTCTCCTGCACTTTGCCTTTCAGCGCTTCTTTCAGCTCCGTCAGCGAACGCCCTTCGTTGAGCTTTTTGTTTTTATCATCCACCACCCGGAAGGTGATTTTCAGGTGATCGGGTACCTGATCCCAGTGCCAGGATTCGCGGTCAATGGTCACACCTGTCATGCGTCTAAGCTCTTTCTCAAGCGCATCCAGCAGCGGCAATTCCAGCGGCGTGACGCGGCCTAAAAAAGCTTCCGCATAGTTCGGGGCCGGAACAAAATTACGGCGCACCGGTTTCGGCAGGGATTTGATCAGCGCAATCACCAGTTCGCGGCGCAGGCCGGGGATTTGCCACTCAAAGCCACTCTCATCCACCTGATTCAGCAGCGGCAGCGGAATGTGCACCGTCACGCCGTCGGCGTCTGCCCCCGGTTCAAACTGGTAGGTCAGACGCAGCTTGAGGTTGCCCTGATGCCAGAAGTTCGGATAGTCCAGCTTGCTGACTTGCTCCGCGCCCTCTTTAATCAGCATGCTCTTTTCAAAGTTGAGCAGGTCCGGTGACTCTTTGCTGGCCTTTTTCCACCAGCTGTCGAAGTGACGCGCAGACACCACGTTATGGCTGATGCGCTGGTCGTAGAACTCAAACAGCGCTTCGTCGTCCACGAGGATGTCGCGACGACGGGATTTGTGCTCCAGCTCTTCCACTTCAGCGCGCAGCTTGAGGTTTTCGCGGAAGAAAGCGTGGCGAGTCTGCCAGTCGCCTTCCACCAGCGCATGGCGGATAAACAGCTCGCGGGAGAGCGCCGGATCGATCAGGCTGTAGTTCACCTTACGCGCCGCCACGACCGGCAGGCCGTAAACGGTCACTTTTTCCGTCGCCATTACCGCGCCCTGCGCGCGCTCCCAGTGCGGTTCACTGTACGAGCGTTTCAGCAGGTGCTGCGCGACAGGTTCGACCCACTCAGGATCGATACGCGCCGCAATGCGCCCCCACAGACGGCTGGTTTCGACCAATTCGGCCACGATAGTCCATTTCGGCGGTTTCTTGAACAAACCGGAACCTGGGAAAATCGAAAAGCGAGCGTTGCGCGCGCCGGTATATTCCTGCTTATCGGCATCTTTCATGCCGATGTGCGACAGCAGCCCGGTCAGCAGCGCCATGTGAATCTCGCGATACTCCGCCGGTTCACTGTTCACCGGAATGCCCAGCTCTTTCACCACCTGCCGCAGCTGGGTGTAGATATCCTGCCATTCGCGTACGCGCAAGTAGTTCAGATACTCGACCTTACACTGGCGGCGGAACTGGTTCGACGACAGCGCTTTTTGCTGCTCACCGAGATAATTCCACAGATTCACAAAAGCGAGGAAATCAGACTCTTTATCGTGGAAACGCTGATGCTTTTCATCGGACGCCTGCTTTTTGTCCATTGGCCGCTCGCGCGGGTCCTGAATCGACAGCGCCGAGGTAATGATCATCGCCTCGCGCACGCAGCCATGTTTCTGCGCTTCGAGCACCATGCGCGCCAGACGCGGGTCCACCGGCAACTGGCTGAGCTGGCGTCCCAGCGGCGTCAGCTTATAGGCGTTCGCCTGTTCGTCGGTGGTGATCGCCCCCAGCTCTTCGAGCAGGCGCACGCCGTCCTGAATATTGCGTTTATCGGGCGCTTCGACAAACGGGAACGCCGCGATATCGCCAAGCCCGAGGGCGGTCATTTGCAGGATAACGGACGCCAGGTTGGTTCGCAGAATTTCGGGATCGGTAAATTCCGGTCGCGACAGGAAATCGTCTTCGGAATAGAGACGAATACAGATCCCTTCCGACACACGTCCGCAGCGGCCTTTACGCTGATTCGCCGACGCCTGTGAAACCGGCTCAATCGGCAGACGCTGCACCTTGGTGCGATAGCTGTAGCGGCTGATACGCGCCGTACCCGGATCGATCACATACTTAATGCCCGGCACGGTGAGTGAGGTTTCGGCAACGTTGGTCGCCAGCACAATCCGGCGGCCGCTGTGGGCCTGGAACACGCGGTTCTGCTCGCTGTTAGACAGGCGGGCATACAGCGGAAGGATCTCCGTGTGGCGCAGATCGCGCTTGCTCAGCGCATCGGCGGTGTCGCGGATTTCGCGTTCACCGCTCATAAAGATCAGAATATCGCCGGGGCTTTCGCGGCCCAGCTCATCAACGGCATCAAAAATGGCCTGCAGCTGGTCGCGATCCGTGTCGTCCGCCTCTTCCACAATCGGGCGATAGCGCACTTCCACCGGATAGGTGCGGCCAGAGACTTCAATGATTGGCGCGTTGTTGAAGTGGCGCGAGAAGCGCTCCGGATCGATCGTCGCGGAGGTAATGATGATTTTCAGGTCCGGGCGGCGCGGCAGCAGCTCGCGCAGATACCCGAGCAGGAAATCAATATTCAGACTGCGCTCGTGGGCTTCATCGATAATGATGGTGTCGTACTGCATCAGCAGCCGGTCCTGCTGGATTTCAGCCAGCAGGATACCGTCGGTCATCAGTTTGACCATGGTGTTGTCACTGACGTGATCGCTGAAGCGCACCTTGTACCCGATGCAGCCACCCGGCTCGGTTTGCAGCTCTTCGGCGATGCGGTTCGCCACCGTGCGCGCCGCCAGACGACGCGGCTGGGTATGACCGATCAGGCCCTTGATCCCACGGCCCAGCTCCATACAGATTTTTGGCAGCTGAGTGGTTTTGCCGGAGCCAGTCTCCCCGGCGACAATCACCACCTGGTGATCGCGCACGGCTTCGAGAATTTCCTGTTTTTTCTGACTGACAGGCAGGTTTTCCGGGTATTCAATCGATGGTCGCGCCGCTTCGCGCAGCACGACTTTCCCTGCTGCCTGTTCAATCTCTTTCGCCATCTCCTGGTAAATGGCCTGTTGTGCATCAGGATTTTTAACCTTTTTAACGCCGTGCAGGCGACGTGCAAAGCGCTGCTTATCTCGCAGCATCAGCGTATCAAGCTGTTGCATCAGCATCGGGAAGGTTAATTTTAGTTGTTCTGTCATAGTGTTAGGGGGCAGTGCTCTGCCAGGCTAAATCTCACTTGAATGATTGCTATAGAGTACCACACCGCCGCTTTGACTGCCTTATTCAAAAAAATCGAACATAGAATTCGATATATTGCGCTATCTCTGCGACAGGATTGTGAATAAAGTGTCAGCAAGCAACGGGGAAACCCCCAATCCAATACAATTTAAGGAATCACCCATGAGCAAAGTATTAGTTCTCAAATCCAGTATTCTGGCAGGGTACTCTCAGTCTGGTCAGCTGTCTGATTATTTCGTAGAACAGTGGCGTGAACAGCACAGCGCTGACGAGATCACCGTTCGCGATCTGGCTGCAAACCCGATTCCGGTACTGGATGGTGAGCTGGTTGGCGCGCTGCGTCCGAGCGATGCCCCACTGACCCCACGTCAGCAGGAAGCGCTGGCGCTGTCTGACGAGCTGATTGCCGAGCTGCAGGCGCACGATGTGATCGTGATCAACGCCCCGATGTACAACTTCAACATCCCGACGCAGCTGAAAAACTACTTCGACCTGGTGGCGCGTGCTGGCGTAACCTTCCGTTACACCGAAAACGGTCCGGAAGGTCTGGTGAAAGGCAAACGCGCAATCGTGCTCTCCAGCCGGGGCGGTATCCACAAAGATACCCCAACTGACCTGGTTGCACCGTACCTGACCCTGTTCCTGGGCTTCATCGGTATCACCGACGTAAACTTTGTCTTCGCCGAAGGTATCGCTTACGGTCCGGAAGTGGCAACCAAAGCACAGACCGACGCGAAATCCGCTATCGACAGCCTGGTCGCTGCATAAGATTTTCCCCCTCTCACCGCCTGGTGGGAGGGTTTTTCCTCTCTCTTTATCCGCACCCTATTTCCACCACGCCATGACGCGCCCGCAAATAATAATACGGAATTATTCTGAAATATTTTCGGCAGGATTTGGATGCGAAGAGAAGATAATTTTTTACAGCAGAAATGAATGCGAGCTATTTGAGGATGATACGTGTATGGTAGCAGGCCAATTACACAGGAAATGCCTATGTCCGATCGCAAAGATGGAAAAGCCCGCCGTAACTTTCTGATTAAATGCCCTTGCCCAAACTGCACTAAAGACTCTGAACACAGCTATACGCGCGTTCAAAAAGGGTCACTGCTCGTTTGCCCTTACTGCAGCACAATGTTTAAATCCAACCAAAAAGTCTGATTTGTTGATCCTCTGCGATTCTGACTACTGAGGCTTTCGCCGTCATCGTGGTTGCAGACTCGCAGAGATCAAAGCAGGTTAGTCGCGCAGAACCACGTTAGCGGCAGCCGGGCCTTTCGCGCCAGCGCCCATCACGAACTCCACTTTCTGACCTTCAAACAGTGTGTTGAAATTATCGCCCTGCAACGCAGATAAATTGACAGAAACATCTTTGCTGCCGTCTACCGGAGAAATAAAGCCAAAGCCTTTATCTTCGTTAAACCACTTTACTAAACCAATAATTTTTGCAGACATATAAGGCTCCTTTATTCTGGCCTTTCGGCTGGCAAATTTGTTTAAATCGTAAACGCTGGGCATTAATGCACGGCAGGGCATAATAAGCAATGTTTATTTTAACCGTGCATCATCGATGCCCCTGAAAAGGCCGACGAAAATAATTTTGCGCTGACATAAACAGACAAATTTTATTTCGTTTGCGAGGATTTTGGGCGCAGGTTTTCATCAAAGACCAGACGCGTTCTGCCCGGCTCCACTTCCCGCAGCGGTTCTACCTGATGCAGGGTCATTTTGCAGCGCTCGACCAGCACCTGATATTCGCGCGTCCCCTGCTTTTTCCATTCGAGCTCCTGATCGCTCAGCTGACGAATGGCTTTTGCCGGGCTGCCGATAATCAAATAGTTGGCGGGCATTTCGGCTTTGGCTTTCACAAACGCCGCCGCGCCGACGATGCTGTTTTCGCCAATCACCGCGCCGTCCATCACCACCGCGTTCATGCCGACCAGCGCATTTTTACGGATCACGCAGCCGTGCAAAATGGCGCTGTGACCGATATGCCCGTGCTCTTCCACCACCGTATCTTGCTCAGGGAAGCCGTGCATTACACAGTTATCCTGAATGTTTGCACCGTCTTTTACCACAATCCGGCCAAAGTCGCCGCGCAGGCTGGCGTTCGGCCCGACGTAGACACCTTTGCCTAAAATCACATCGCCAATCAGCACGGCGGTAGGATGAACGTAGCTCTCATCAGGCACGACAGGTGTAAGACCATCTATTTGATATACAGGCATTCTTCCTCCGTTATGGAATATTCAGGCCGCCAAAGCGCTGGAAATAGAGCGCCCCCGGTACCGGCAGCTCCCCGACCGAGGTTTCCCCTTTTTCACTGACAAACGCCAGGGCACCCGGTGCCACGCGCTGGTAGATGTTAATGCACAGCTGGCGGGCAGTTTGCCCGGCCCAGTGCGCGGGGAGTAACTCCTCCGGCAACAGCGGATCTTTCAGCACCACGCGGCGATAAAAATGGATCAGCAACAGCTGGATCTGGAAACAGCGCTCCGGCGTCAGCTCATCGGCTCTCGCCTCTTTCAGCAGAGGGAGTAAAGGCCGGAACGAGTCGATAAAGGTTTCGTACATCACGTTTTGTTCCGTGAGCTGCCAGCACTCTTCCACGCGGGAGCGCAGCGCCGCACGCGACAGCGCCAGCGGAGAGTGCGCTTCAAAACAGATCACGTTTTCGGCCACACCCGCTTCATGCAGCAGGGATTGCACATCGGCCATTTTCTGCGACGGTGAGGCCATCAGGCTGGAGGCCAGCGTGCCGAACCCCTGCCAGATGAGCTGTTTTTTCACATCGGCGAGGGTATTTTTATCCAGCCCTTCCGAGAGCAATAACAGCCATTTTCCGTCCCACGCCGGCAGTTCCGCGCGGTAAATTTTGTTCTCTGCGCGACGGGTTAACCGCAGCCCCTTGTCGCTCAGACGATAAAAACTGCGCCTGCCAATGCGCGAGACATCCAGCCAGCCCTCTTTATTCAGGCGAAACAGCGCGGTACGCACAAAGCGCTCGCCAAATCCCATCCCTTCCAGCAGCGCAGCCAGGCTCCCGAGCCAGATTTCACCGCCACGGTGCGAGAGCGAATCGCCATATAAGGATGAAATCAGCGACGTTCCGCTGATGGGCACAGAGCTGACGGCGTGCTGAATAAAAGTATCGAGTTTACTCATCTGATTCATTCTGTTGTGATTTTTGTCCTGGATGAATCATAGCACACAGATACTGCGCAGCGCTGCGCTTGCCCGGCCTACGATAGTTTATAGGCCGGGCGGAGGGTTAACCGTTAGCCGCCACTTTGCGCAGATCAAACACCCGGCAGGCTTTGCCTTCGGAGCGCGGGATACTGCCGCAGTTCACAATCGTCACGTCCGTCGAGATCCCGACCATCGATTTAATGCGATGACGCAGCTGATGACACACCTGGCAGCGCTGCTCGTGGCTCAGCACCAGGCTGCTCTCTTTCAGCTCGACTTTTACCGAAAGTGAATCAAGATGCCCGCGACGGTTCACTTCCAGCTGGTAGTGCGGCGACAGATGCTCAAACTTGACGATCTCCTCCTCCAGCTGTGACGGGAAGACGTTCACCCCGCGAATAATCAGCATGTCATCGCTGCGCCCGCTGATACGATCCATGCGGCGCATGGTACGCGCCGTCCCCGGCAGCAGTCGCGTCAGGTCGCGGGTGCGATAGCGGATCACCGGCAGCGCCTCTTTGGTCAGGGTGGTAAACAGCAGTTCGCCCTGCTCGCCGTCGGCCAAAGGTGTACCGTCGTTCGGGTTGACGATCTCGGGATAGAAGTGATCTTCCCAGATGGTCGGGCCGTCGGCAGTGTCGATGCACTCCATCGCCACGCCTGGGCCCATCACCTCTGACAGGCCGTAAATATCCAGCGCGGTAATCCCCAGACGTCTCTCAATTTCATGGCGCATCGCCATCGTCCATGGCTCTGCGCCAAACACGCCGACGCGCAGGGAGCATTGGCTGGCGTCGCCGCCCATCTGACGCTCCAGCTCTTCTATCAGGTTGAGGCAGTAGGACGGCGTTACCATGATCATATCCGGCTGGAAATCGCGGATCAGCTGCGCCTGTTTCTCCGTCTGCCCGCCGGACATCGGGATCACCGTCGCGCCTAACCGTTCAGCGCCGTAATGCGCACCCAGCCCGCCGGTAAATAAACCGTAACCATACGCCACGTGAATTTTGTCTTTCGCGGTGCCACCGGCCGCGCGCAGGGAACGGGCCACGATATTGGCCCAGTTGTCGATATCGTTTTGGGTATAGCCGACCACCGTCGGTTTACCGGTGGTGCCGGACGAGGCGTGAATGCGCACCACCTGCTCCATCGGCACCGCGAAGGTATCGAACGGGTAGTTATCCCGCAGATCCTGTTTGGTCGTGCAGGGAAATTTATTGAGATCGGACAGCTCTTTGAAATCGTCAGGATGCACGCCCGCAGCGTCGAATTTGCGTTTGTACATGGGTACATTGTTATAAGCATGCTTCAGCGTCCACTTCAGGCGTTCAGTTTGCAGCGCCTGTAATTCGTCCACCGAGGCTGTTTCAATGGCATCAAGTTGTGTTGTTGTCGTTGTCATTTTGTAGGGTACTCGCAGGTAGTTTTGCTCAAACACGCTCCAGGATCAGGGCAATGCCCTGGCCCACACCGATGCACATCGTACAAAGCGCGTAGCGCCCGTTGCGTCGATGCAATTCATTACTGGCCGCCAGCACCAGTCGTGCGCCGCTCATCCCCAGCGGATGGCCCAGGGCAATCGCGCCGCCGTTCGGGTTTACGTGCGCGGCATCATCCGCTAACCCCAGCTGGCGCAACACGCCCAGAGCCTGCGATGCAAACGCTTCGTTCAGCTCAATCACGTCCATATCGTTAATGCTCAGACCCGCGCGCTCCAGCACTTTGCGTGTGGCCGGAACCGGGCCAAGCCCCATCAGTCGCGGTTCGACGCCGGCACTGGCCATCGCCACGATGCGCGCACGCGGGGTTAACCCCTGCTGCTGCGCCATCTCACGGCTGGCAATAATCAGCGCTGCAGCACCGTCGTTCACCCCCGATGCGTTCCCGGCCGTCACGACGCCGTTTTTACGAAACGGGGTTTTGAGGGCGGAAAGCTGCGCTAAGGTGGTGTCGGCGCGGGGATGTTCATCCACCCGCACTTCGGTGATAACGCCCTTTTTGCCCGCCACGCTCACCGGCACGATCTCCTGCGCCAGAATGCCGTTCTGCTGGGCCTGCGCGGTACGCTGTTGGCTGCGCAGTGCAAACGCGTCCTGATCGGCGCGGCTAATATTTAACAATTCAGCTACATTCTCTGCCGTTTCAGGCATGCTGTCAGTTCCGAATTGCTGATGCATGAGCGGATTCACAAATCGCCAGCCAATGGTGGTGTCGTACATCTCTGCCTGACGCTGGAAGGCTGTGGTGGCTTTGCCCATCACAAACGGCGCACGGGACATGGATTCAACGCCACCGGCGATCAGCAGATCCGCATCGCCCGCTTTAATTGCGCGTGCCGCAAACCCCACGGCGTCCAGTCCGGAGCCGCACAGACGGTTGATGGTCGTGCCCGACACCGTCTGCGGAAAGCCCGCCAGCAGCGCGGCCATGCGCGCCACGTTGCGGTTATCTTCCCCGGCCTGGTTCGCGCAGCCGAAAATCACATCGTCAATACGTTCTGCATCCAGTTGCGGATAACGCGCCAGCAGCGCGCGCAGCGGGACGGCCGCCAGATCGTCTGCACGCACGCCGGACAACGCACCGCCATAACGCCCCACCGGGGTACGAACACCATCACAGATAAATGCATCACGCATCAGGCTTCTCCTGTCACACTGCCGCCAATGCGGTGCGATTTACCGCGGAACAAGGCGACTGTTTTTTGTTGTTGGTTAGTAATTTCGATGTCGTACACGCCTGTCAGTTTGCCCTGATGTTTCACGCGGGCGCTGGCGGTCAGCTTGTCTCCGGCAAACCCAGGGCGCAGAAAATCAATGGTGCAAGCCGAGGCCACCGCCGCCAGCCCCTGGCTGTTGCAGGCGTAGGCGAACGCCGTATCCGCAAGCGAGAACAGCTGGCCACCGTGGCAGGTTTTGTGACCGTTGAGCATCTGCGGCGTGATGGTCATGGTCAGCACCGCGTAGCCCTCGTCCATCTCGATAATGTCGATCCCAAGCGCCTGGGCGCAGGCATCGTTTTCATACATGGCGCGGGCGTTGTGCCAGGCGTTATGACTCATAGCTACTCTCCAGAAGCGCACGCTGGCGCAGCAGTGAACAGGGGCGATAACGTTCTTCGCCGTAGTGGCGTTGCAGGTTTTCCAGCAGAATCAGCAGGCGCTGCCAGCCCAGACGTTCACCCCAGGCAATAGGCCCGACGGGATAGTTCACGCCGAGGCGCATCGCGGTGTCGATATCCTGCTCGCTGGCCACCCCTTTCTGCAGGGCATCCAGCGCTTCGTTGATGATCATCGCCACGGTGCGCCAGATCAGCAGACCGGGATAATCCGCACTTTGCAGAACGCGTTTTCCCTGCTGCTGCAGGTGATAGATCGCTTTTCGCGTGGCGGAGTACGGATTACTGGCCGCTGCGGCAATCACCACGGCGTCGCCGTCCATCCGATCGACCACCACCACCGGTGAATTAAGGCGCAGGGCGAGGCTTTGCGCGGTTTCGCCGGTAGTTTCCACCAGCAGCACTTCGTCGATTTCCGTGACACCGTCACTTCTTTTAGCGATGGTCGTCGGGCTAAAGGTCGCGCCGACCGGTTCCAGCCACTGGGCGGCTGGCCGCTCGCTGTGCCAGTCGTAAACCCCCTGCCCGGTTTTCTTACCGAAACGTCCGCCAAGCACCAGCTCCTGCTGAACCAGCGACGGCAGAAAACGGCGCTCCTGCCAGAAAGCGTTAAACACCGAGCAGGTCACAGCAAAGTTCACGTCCTGCCCGATGAGATCTGTCAGCTCCAGCGGACCCATCGGGAAACCGCCGCCTTCGCGCAGCGCAGCGTCGATGTCCTGCGCCGGGGCGACATTCTCTTCCAGCGCGCGCCAGGCTTCGGAGTAGAACGGTCGCGCCACGCGGTTGACGATAAATCCAGGCGTGGACTGGCAGCGCACCGGCTGTTTGCCCCAGTTCAGCGCCAGTTCGCACAGCAGATCCGCCACTTCGGTTGACGTCCCCAGCCCGCTCACCACTTCCACCAGCTTCATCACCGGCGCCGGGTTAAAGAAATGCAGCCCGGCGACGCGTTCCGGATGGCGCACCTCGGCAGCCACCGCGGTGATCGAAATCGATGAGGTGTTACTGGTGAGCAGCGTCTGCGGCGGGCAGATATCGCCCAGCTGTTTGAACAGCGCTTTTTTCACCTCAAGGCGCTCGGAGGCCGCTTCAATCACCAGATCGGCGGCGGCAAGCGCCTGGATATCGTTAACGGGGAGCAGACGCGCGACGATTTTTTCGCTGGCCTCGGAGGACAATTTTCCGCGCGCGACGCGGGATTCCAGCCGCGTACGGATGCCCTCGATGGCGCGAACCACGGCGTCTGAAGCGATGTCGTACACCAGTACCTGATGTCCGTTGCTGGCGGCCACCTCGGCGATCCCGGCCCCCATGGTGCCGCTGCCGATCACGGCGACGGTGTGAATTCTCATCGTCATCTTATTTCCCCGTGAAATTCGGCGGGCGTTTGGCGAGGAACGCGCTTACGCCTTCGCGATAGTCGTCGCTGCGCCCGGCCAGTCGCTGATAATCACGCTCCAGATCGAGCTGTTCGTCCAGGGTGTTGGTTTCGGCGGCGTTCATCGCCTGTTTGATCAGCCCCAGCCCCAAGGTCGGCTGAGAGGCAAAATGAATCGCCAGTTTCTGCGCGGTGGATGAGAGTTCTTCATCGTCAACCACCTGCCAGATCATCCCCCAGGCGTGCGCCTGCTCTGCGCTCAGCTTATCGCCCAGCAGCGCCAGACCCATGGCCCGCGCACGTCCGGCGACGCGCGGCAGCAGCCAGGTGCCGCCGCAATCCGGCACCAGCCCGAGCTTGCTAAACGCCATCATAAAATTCACGGAACGCGCGGCGATCACCATGTCGCAGCCCAGCGCCAGCGTTGCACCTGCTCCCGCTGCCACACCGTTCACCGCCGCGATCACCGGTTTCGGCAGTTTTGCCAGGCGGCGTACCAGCGGGTTGTAGAAGGTTTCCACGGAGTAGCCGAGATCCGGCGCGGGGCCGTTCGGGTCAACGTTGCGGTCATTCAGATCCTGCCCGGCGCAAAACCCGCGTCCTGCACCGGTAATCAACAGGCAGCGGATAGTGTCGTCCCGTTCGGCCTGCTTCAGGCACTCGGAAAGCTGCTGATGCATGACATCGTTAAAGCTGTTCAGACGCTCCGGGCGGTTCAGCGTAATGGTCATCACGCCCTGCTCAACATGACTCAGAATAAATTCCACAATTAGCGTCCTTTAAAGTCGGGGGTGCGTTTTTGTAAGAAAGCGGCGATGCCTTCCCGGCGGTCTTCCGTGGCAGACAGCAGCGTAAACAGCTGACGCTCCTGAGCCAGACCGGCCTGCAGCGGCACTTCCTGCGACTGGCGCAGCGCCTGTTTCGCGGCCTGCAATGCCAGCGGAGAATGACGCGCCATCAGTACGGCCTGCTTCAGGGCATATTCCAGCACCAGCGCCGACGGGAATACGTCGCTCACCAGCCCCGCCGACTGCGCCTGCTGCGCGCTAATGCTTTCGCCCGTCAGCACCATTTTGCTGGCGAGGGACTTGCCGACGCTGCGGATCAGACGCTGGGTACCGCCCGCGCCCGGCATAATGCCAAGCGTGATTTCCGGCAGACCAAAACGGGCGTTGTCTCCGGCGATCACCACGTCACACAGCAGTGCTAATTCGCAGCCTGCGCCGAGCGCAAAGCCGTTTACGGCGGCAATCAGCGGTTTGTTAAAAGCGTTAATGCGCGCCCAGAGCTGCGGGCGAACGTCGTTCAGCGTGGCAGGCAGATCTTTCTCCGCCATCTCGTTGAGGTCGGCCCCGGCGGCAAAGCAGCGCTCGTTGCCATAAATGACACAGGCGGAGATCTCGCCATCAACCGCAGCGGCTTCCAGCTCGTCCGCCAGTTGTGAAAGCAGCGCGTTGTTCAGGGCGTTGCGCGCCGCCGGACGGTTCAGCGTCAGCTGCAGCACGCGGCCATGACGGGTGACAATCAGCTCGCTCATGCCATCCCCTTCGCGTCAAAATCGACCACCACGTCGGCGGTCAGCGGCAGCGCCTGGCAGCTCAAGACATATCCCGCCGCCAGTTCGTCCGGCTCCAGGCTGTAGTTGGTCGCCATATCGACTTTTCCGCGCAGCACTTTGCATTTGCAGGTGGCGCAGACGCCGCCCTTGCAGGCGTACGGCAGATCCGCGCCCTGACGCAGGGCGGCATCGAGAATGCTTTCGTCATCAGCGGTGAGCGTGATTTCGCGGTCGCGGCCATCCTGACGGACAGTCACTTTCTGCCCCTGCGCCTGAATCGTCGTCGCGCGTTTCACAGCGCTCCCCGGCGTATTAAAGCGCTCAAGGTGAATGGTTTTCTCCGGCATCCCCAGCGCTTTCAGCGCCAGCTCGGCGTCGTCCATCATCGCCGAAGGGCCGCAGATAAAGGCTTCGTCGAACAGGCTGAAATCGATCAGCGTTTTTCCCAGCTGCTGCAATTTTTCGCCGTCGATACGCCCGTGCAGCAGTTCACTGTCGAGGGTCTCCTGACTGAAAATATTCACCAGCTGCAGGCGCTGCGGCCAGGTGTCTTTCAGATCCGCCAGCGCCTGGCGAAACATCATGCTCTGGCTGCTGCGGTTACCGTAAATCAGAGTGAAATGGCTCTGTGGTTCGACCCGCAGGGTGCTGGAGATAATCGCCAGCATCGGCGTGATCCCTGAACCGGCGGCAATCGCCAGATAGCGCCCGGCGCGTTCCGCCTGCGGCTGATAGCCAAAGTGGCCCTGAGGCACCATCACCTCCAGCGCCATACCCTGTTTGATCTCATCGCGGGCATAGCGAGAAAAACGCCCGCCGTCGATGGCTTTCACCGCCACGCTGATTTCGCCCGGCGTTACGCTGCGACAAATGGAGTAGCAGCGGCGTAACTCTTCGCCTGCCAGCTGCGCCTTGAGCGTCAAATGCTGACCGGGGCGGAAACGGTAGGCGTCCTGCAAAGTCTGTGGGATCGCGAAAGTAATGGTCACCGCATCGCGGGTTTCGGGTTCCACTTTTGCCACCGTTAAGGAATGAAACGTTGTCATGGCAACCTCAGATACATTTGAAATAGTCGAAAGGTTCACGGCAGGCGTTACAGCGATAGAGCGCTTTACAGGCCGTTGAACCAAATTCACTGATAACCGACGTGTCGGTGCTCGCGCAGCGCGGGCAGGCCACCTCGGCAGGGGCATGCGCATGGCAGCTGTGGCCTACCGGTGGGCTGATGCCGTATTCACGCAGTCGCGCGCGGGCGTCGTCGGTCATCCAGTCGGTCGTCCAGGCCGGGTCAAGCTGCAGGACGATATGCACCGGCGTAAAACCGTGGGCGGTCATCGTCTCGCGAATGGCGCCGAGCAGATGCTCCGTCGCCGGGCAGCCCGAATAGGTTGGCGTAAAGCCAATCACCCAGCCGCCCGCCTGTGCGCAGACGCTGCGCACCATGCCTAAGTCGGTGATGGTAAGCACCGGCACTTCCGGGTCCGGGATCTGGCTTAACAGCGACCAGATTTGCGGGATTTCCGCCGGGGCGATCTCAGCGAGACGTTGCATAGCGACCTCCTCTTACCACTGCTGACCGGGATACATGCGCTGGAGATACTGCATCTCCGCCAGCATCGGTCCCAGATGTTCGGTGTGCAGCCCTTTTTTGCCGCCGGTGCGATACGCCGACTCTTCCGGAATGTTCAGGCTGGCCTGCTGGAAACCGGCAAACACTTCCGCTTCCCACTCGGCGCGGAGTTCGCGCGGGTCGACGGCGATCCCCTCGGCAATAAGCTGTTCTTCCAGCGCATCGGCTTCGAACAGTTCGGCGGTAAAGCGCCACAGGGAATCAATCGCCTGCTGCATTTTTTGCGCCGACACCTCCGTGCCGTTGCCCAGACGCTCCAGCCAGCCGCGGCTAAAGCGCAGGTGGTAGCGCGCCTCTTTGATCGCTTTCGCGGCAATCGCGGCCAGCTGCGCGTCGCGGCTTTGGGTCAGACGGGTAAAAAGCGCCACGTGCCAGGCGTCGATGAAATACTGACGCACCAGGGTGTCGGCGAAGTTTCCGTTCGGCTGCTCCACCAGCAGCAGATTGCTGAACTGGCGCTCATCGCGGCCAAAGGCCAGCGTGTCTTCGTCGCCCTGTCCTTCCAGTTCGGCGGCGTAGGTTAAGAAATTGCGCGCCTGTCCGAGTAAATCCAGGCCGATATTAGCCAGCGCCAGATCGATCTCCAGCTCTGGCGCATGGCCGCACCACGCGCCGAGACGCTGCGACAGAACCAGACAGTTATCACCCAGACGCAGGGCATATTGCGTTGTTGCTTTCATATCCATCCTCACATGTGCTCGATGCCATCAGGGAGGGTGTAAAAGGTCGGATGACGGTAGACCTTGCTCTCTGCGGGGTCGAAAAATTCTCCGCGCTCTTCCGGCTGCGAGGCGACGATTTCGCTGGCTTTCACCACCCAGATCGAACAGCCTTCGCTGCGACGGGTGTAGGCATCGCGCGCATTTTCCAGCGCCATGCGGTCATCGGCGGCGTGCAGGCTGCCAACGTGACGGTGGGATAACCCCTGTTTGCTGCGAACAAACACTTCATATAACGGCCAGTAGACATTGCTCATGGTTAATTCCTCTTACGCGGCGGTGCGGGCGTGTTGTTTTTCTGCGTGCGCCAGTGCGGCTTCGCGCACCCACGCCCCCTCTTCCCAGGCTTTACGTTTCGCGGCGAGGCGCTCGTGGTTGCAGATGCCGCGTCCGTTAATCACTTCTTCAAATTCATGCCAGTCGATTTCACCAAAGCGGTAGTGGCCGCTCGCTTCATCGAAGTGCAGATCCGCATCCGGCACGGTCATGCCCAGCATCTCGACCTGCGCGACGGTGTTGTCGACAAAGCGCTGACGCAGTTCGTCATTACCGAAGCGTTTGATTTTCCACGCCAGGCTGCGGGCGCTGTTGGGGGAGTTGTCGTCGTTCGGTCCGAACATCATCAGTGCGGGCCACCAGAAACGGTTGATGGCGTCCTGCAGCATCTGGCGTTGAGATTCGCTGCCCTGCGCGAGTGCCATACAGGCTTCAAACCCCTGACGCTGGTGGAAGCTCTCTTCTTTACAGATTTTCACCATTGCGCGGGCATACGGCCCGTAGGAGGTGCGGCACAGGGCCACCTGGTTAACGATGGCCGCGCCATCGACCAGCCAGCCAATCACGCCGATGTCGGCCCAGCTCAGGGTTGGGTAGTTGAAGATCGAGGAGTATTTCATCTTGCCGTCGAGCATCTTCTGGTAGATGTCTTCCCGCGCACAGCCCAGGGTCTCCGCCGCGCTGTAGAGATACAGCCCGTGCCCCGCTTCATCCTGCACTTTCGCCAGCAAAATCGCTTTGCGGCGCAGTGTCGGTGCGCGGGTGATCCAGTTTCCTTCCGGCAGCATGCCGACAATTTCGGAGTGCGCATGCTGACCAATCTGGCGGATCAGGGTTTTGCGGTAGGCGTCCGGCATCCAGTCTTGCGGCTCGATGGCTGTCTCCTGTGCGATGCGCTGTTCAAAGCGTTGTTCTTCCGTCACGTCGTCACCTTTATGATTCGTTAAATCGTCAATCATCGTTTAATGATGAATCACTTCGCTTCTTAAAAGTTACACAAAGGTTAAATATAACCCCAAGGAGTGTTTGTCTATTTTGTGATATCGCTCGCAAGGCTTTTACAGCAAGCCGCTTATGGCGGGCGCTGTTCGTCTGAAGATTCATCCGACAAGATCACATTGTTAACAAATCATTAAAACATCACTTGCTTTTTATGATTCATAATCAAACTATCTATAGTGAAATTACGTAACATTTGGAGAAGAGAGATGCAGCAGTTAGCGAGCTTCTTGTCCGGCACCTGGCAGTCTGGCCGGGGCCGTGAGCGCAACATTCATCACGCCATCAGCGGCGAAGCCCTGTGGAGTGTGAGCAGCGAAGGCCTGGATATGGCGGCAGCGCGTCGCTTTGCCATCGAACGCGGCGGTGAATCACTTCGCGCGATGACCTTTATCGAACGCGCGGCGATGCTGAAAGCAGTCGCCAAACATTTGCTGAGCCAGAAAGACCATTTTTATGCCCTGTCGGCAGAGACCGGCGCGACCCGCGCGGACAGCTGGGTGGATATCGAAGGCGGCATCGGCACGATGTTCACCTACGCCAGCCTCGGCAGCCGCGAACTGCCCGATGACACCCTGTGGCCAGAAGACGAGCTGATCCCCCTGTCTAAGGAAGGCGGTTTTGCCGCGCGCCACGTGCTGACATCCAAATCCGGCGTGGCGGTGCATATCAACGCCTTCAACTTCCCCTGCTGGGGGATGCTGGAAAAACTGGCGCCGACCTGGCTTGCCGGGATGCCCGCAATCATTAAACCGGCTACCGCTACCGCGCAGGTCACCCAGGCGATGGTCAAATCCATCGTCGACAGCGGCCTGGTCCCGGAGGGGGCAATTAGCCTGATCTGCGGCGGTGCGGGCGACCTGCTGGATCATCTCGATTTCCAGGACGTAGTGACGTTTACCGGCTCCGCCTCCACCGGCCAGATGCTGCGTGTGCACCCGAATATCGTTGGCAAATCCATTCCGTTCACCATGGAAGCGGATTCGCTGAACTGCTGCGTGCTGGGGGAAGACGTGACGCCGGAGCAGCCGGAATTTGCGCTGTTTATCCGCGAAGTGGTGCGTGAGATGACCGCCAAAGCCGGGCAAAAATGTACCGCCATTCGCCGCATTATTGTTCCGCAAGGGCAGACTGAAGCGGTCAGCCAGGCGCTGATCGCCCGTCTCGAAAAAGTGGTGGTTGGCGATCCGGCGCAGGAAGGGGTCAAAATGGGGGCGCTGGTCAACGCCGAACAGCGTGCCGATGTACAGGAAAAAGTCGATCTGTTGGTGTCTGCGGGCTGCCAGATCCGTCTCGGCGGCAAAGCCGATCTACACGCTGCGGGCGCATTCTTCCCGCCGACGCTGCTCTTCTGTCCGCAGCCTGACGAGTCCCCTGCCGTTCACGCGACGGAAGCCTTTGGGCCGGTCGCTACGCTGATGCCGTATCGCGACGCAGACCACGCCATGACTCTGGCCCGCGCCGGTGAAGGCAGCCTGGCCGGAACGCTGGTGACGGCAAATGCGAATATCGCTCGCCAGTTTATTTCCGGCGCGGCGCGGGCGCACGGGCGTATCCAGATCCTTAACAGCGAGTCGGCGAAAGAGTCTACCGGCCACGGCTCCCCGCTGCCGCAGCTGGTTCACGGTGGGCCGGGGCGCGCGGGCGGCGGTGAAGAGCTGGGCGGGCTGCGTGCGGTGAAGCACTATCTGCAACGTACCGCCATTCAGGGCAGCCCGTCGATGCTCGCCGCCGTCAGCCAACAGTGGGTGCGCGGTGCGCAGGTGCAGGAAGATCGCGTACACCCGTTCCGCAAATACTTCGAAGAGCTGCAGCCGGGCGACAGTCTGCTGACTCCACGCCGCACCCTGACCGAAACGGACATCGTCAATTTTGCCTGCCTGAGCGGCGATCATTTCTACGCCCACATGGACAAAATTGGCGCGGCGGAGTCTATCTTCGGCGAGCGCGTGGTACACGGTTACTTTGTGATTTCTGCGGCGGCGGGTCTGTTCGTTGATGCGGGCGTCGGGCCGGTCATCGCCAACTACGGCATGGAAAATCTGCGCTTTATCGAGCCGGTCAAACCGGGCGATACCATTCAGGTGCGTCTGACCTGTAAGCGCAAAACCCTGAAGAAACAGCGCACCGCAGACGAAAAACCAACCGGCGTGGTGGAGTGGGCCGTCGAGGTCTTTAACCAGCACCAGCAGCCTGTCGCGCTTTACTCCATTCTGACTCTCGTGGCTCGCCAGCAGGGCGATTTCACCGACTGATGTGTCTTTTTACCGGGAAGGCCCCTTCCCGGTTTTTAATTTGGCAAGAGTGACAAATAACCTGGCAGGTGCAGGCAAACACTTTGCGCCCGCGCCTGCCAGGATAACGCTGCACAACACCAATAACACAATAATGATGAGGTCAACGATGGGAAGCCCTTCTTCTTTTTCTGCCCGTAAGACGGCACTGGCCGTGGCTGTCGCGTTGTTATGCGCCTGGCAATCTCCCGCGTTCGCCCATGGCGGCGAAGCGCATATGGTTCCGATGGATAAAACCCTGGCCGATTTTGGCGCCGATGTGCAATGGGACGATTACGCCCAGATGTTTACCATTGCCAAAGACGGTGCCTTTGTGAAGGTCAAACCGGGCGCGAATACCGCCATCGTTAACGGCAAGCCGCTTAAACTGCAGGTACCGGTGGTGATGAAAGACAACAAGGCGTTTATCTCCGACACCTTCATCAACGATGTTTTCCAGTCGGGACTTGATCAGACCTTCCAGGTGGAAAAACGCCCGCATCCGCTCAACGCACTGACCGCAGACGAAATTAAACAGGCCGTCGAGATCGTGAAAACTGCGGCGGAGTTCAAACCTAATACCCGTTTCACCCAGATTGCGCTGGCCGAACCCGATAAAGCCAAAGTGTGGGATTTTGTTCTGAACGGCACGGCTGTCGATGCTCCGCGTCAGGCGAATGTCACCATGCTGGATGGTAAACACGTCATTGAGAGCGTCGTTGATCTGAAGGACAAAAAAGTCCTGAGCTGGACGCCGGTCAACGACGCCCACGGCATGGTGTTGCTGGATGATTTCACCGCCGTACAGCAGATCATCATGAGCAGCCCGGAATATGCGCAAGCGCTGAAAAAACACGGCGTGGACGATCCGCAGAAAGTGATCGGTACCCCGCTGACCGTCGGCTATTTTGACGGTAAAGACGGTCTGAAACAGGAAGAGCGCCTGCTGAAAGTGGTCAGCTATCTCGACACCGGCGACGGTAACTACTGGGCACACCCGATTGAAAACCTGGTGGCGGTGGTCGACCTCGAGCAGAAAAAAATCCTCAAAATTGAAGAAGGCCCGGTGGTGCCGGTGCCAATGAATCCGCGTCCGTATGATGGTCGTGACCGTATCGCCACCGTCAAAAAACCGCTGGAGATCGTCGAGCCAGAGGGCAAGCACTACACCATTACGGGCGATATGATCCACTGGCAGAACTGGGACTTCCACCTGAGTCTCGACTCCCGCGTCGGGCCTGTCATCTCCACCGTGACCTATAACGACAACGGCAAAAAACGCCAGGTGATGTATCAGGGCTCGCTCGGCGGGATGATTGTTCCTTATGGCGACCCGGACGTGGGCTGGTACTTCAAAGCCTATCTCGATTCCGGTGATTACGGTATGGGCACCCTGACCTCGCCGCTGGTGCGCGGCAAAGATGCGCCGTCGAACGCGGTGATGCTCAACGAAACCATTCCGGATTACACCGGCACGCCGATGGAGATCCCCCGCGCGATTGCCGTGTTTGAACGCTACGCCGGGCCGGAATATAAGCATCAGGAGATGGGCAAACCGAACGTCAGCACCGAGCGCCGTGAACTGGTGGTGCGCTGGATCAGTACTGTCGGTAACTACGACTATATCTTTGACTGGATCTTCCACGAAAACGGCACCATCGGCATCGATGCTGGCGCAACGGGTATCGAAGCGGTAAAAGGTGTGCAGGCTAAAACCATGCATGACCCGAGCGCCAAAGACGATACCAAATATGGCACCCTGATCGACCACAACATCGTCGGTACCACCCACCAGCACATCTACAACTTCCGTCTGGATATGGACGTGGATGGCACCAACAACCGTCTGGTGGCGATGGACCCGGAGGTGAAACCGAACACTGCCGGAGGCCCGCGCACCAGTACCATGCAGGTGAATCAATACAATATTGATACAGAGCAGCAGGCGGCGCAGAAGTTCGACCCTGGCACCATTCGACTCCTGAGCAACACCAGCAAAGAGAACCGCATGGGCAACCCGGTGTCGTACCAGATTATCCCTTACGCGGGCGGCACTCACCCGGTCGCGAGCGGCGCGAAATTCGCGCCAGACGAGTGGATCTACCATCGCCTGAGCTTTATGGATAAGCAGCTGTGGGTCACGCGTTATCATGCGAATGAGCGCTATCCGGAAGGCAAATTCCCGAACCGTTCGATTCACGACAGCGGTCTGGGGCAGTACAGCAAAGATAACGAATCCATCGATAATCAGGACGATGTGGTGTGGATGACCACCGGCACCACGCACGTGGCGCGCGCCGAGGAGTGGCCGATCATGCCGACCGAGTGGGTTCATACCCTGCTCAAACCGTGGAACTTCTTCGACGAGACACCCACGCTCGGCAAGAAGAAAGACGAGAAGTAGCAAATCTGGCCGGGCAAATGCCCGGCCAGATTTTAACGGGATACCATTGAATTCTCGCCGGAAAGTGCCACGCTTTGTCTATTCCTGCCCTTTCTCAACGATGACGCGTAAATGACAGATAAGAGGCACACCCCGCAGCCCGAGTTAACCTCGTGGCCAACTCGCCAGGCGATGGTTTATCGCGGTCTGACAATCAATATGCCGTGGCTGGCGTTTGTGCACGTCAGCTTTGCGCTGATGATTCTGCTACGTAACACGCTAGTGCCCAGTTTCGATCCTGCGCATATTTCAGGGCAGCAAATCGGGTTACTGGTGGATGCCGCAATGCTCGGGGTCATTGCCCTGTCGGCGGCGCTGGTGGTGAGGAGCTGGCGGCATATCGCCGGGATTAGCCTGGTGCTCTTTACCTCCGGCTTGCTGTGGGCGCTCTGCTGTTACTGGTTTATCGTTGACTGGCAGCTTCCTCACGCCTGGCCCCTGTGTACCATTCTGCTGCTGGCCGCCGTTACCGCGCTCTATTTCTATCCAGTGGGATTGCTCGCCTGCGTGCTGCCGCTGTGGTTGACGCTGCCGCTCGCAAGTGTCGTGCTTAATCATGGCCTGCCTGTTCGCTTCGCGGCGATGTGGACGGTGTTCACGCTGATCCTGATCTGCGGGCGTTTTATCCTGCTGCGCTGGTTCGACGAAGCCTGGCAGCGCAATCAACAAAACCAGCTGCTGATTGCCCGACTCGACGCGCTGGCGCATCAGGACCCGCTAACGGAAACGGCCAACCGACGAGAGATGGAAACGTGCTGGAGCGCGCGGTCAGCCAGGGAAAATCATTCACGCTGATTATGCTGGATGTCGACTATTTCAAACTTTACAACGATGCGTACGGTCATCAGGCGGGCGATGAGTGTCTGGTGCGGGTGGCGCAGGCGCTGAAAGCGTCGGTTCGCTCGCCGGACGATCTGGTGTCACGCTATGGTGGCGAGGAGTTTTTGCTGATCCTCTTCGATTGCCCACCGGAAATGGCCGATAAGGTTGCGAAACGTATTCAGGATAATTTGCGCGAGGCCGCGATCGCGCATAAGGCGTCGAAGGTGAGCGAGTATGTGACGGCAAGCATGGGGATCGCCGGAATGTCGGCGGGGTTGACCGCAGACGGCGTTGTCGCGCAGGCGGATGCGGCGCTCTATCGGGCGAAAGAAGGCGGGCGAAATCGTTGGTCGCAGTGATGATTTGTCGGGCAGCGTTGCCGCCACCCGACAAGGGCAATTAATACCGCACACACACCGACTTCGTTTCACACCAGCCATCCAGCCAGTCAGGACCAAAATCGCGGCCTGTGCCGGACTGTTTCATGCCGCCAAACGGCAGGTTGGCGTCGATCAGCGTATGGCTGTTCACCCACACGGTTCCCGCCTGTAAACGGTCCGTGTACTCCAGCGCTTTGCTGATATTTTGCGTCCAGACGCTGGCCGTCAGGCCATACTCCGTGTCGTTCGCCAGCTGGAGTGCCTCTTCCCCATCGGCCACTCGCACCAGATTTACCACCGGGCCAAACACCTCTTCGCGGGTCAGGCGCAGGCTGGCATCGGGGTTTACCACCAGCGTTGGCGCAACGTAATAGCCCTGTTTATCCGGGCCGCTGTTGCCGGTAATCAGCTCGGCATGGCTGAGCTGCGCCTCGTTGAGGAAGGTTTGCACTTTGTCGCAATGGGCACGGGAGACCAGCGGGTTGATGTGTGCCGTGGGCGACATGCCTGGCCCGACGCTCAGGGATTTCACCGCCTGCTCAAAGTGGCTCACCAGGGTATCAAACAGCGGTGCTTCAATGTAAATGCGCGAACTGGCGGCGCACACCTGCCCTTGATTGAGGAAGCTGCCGGTCATGAGTCCTTCCACCACCCACGCCGGGTCGGCATCTTTCAGCACGATGGCCGGGTTTTTGCCGCCCAGCTCCAGGGTCACACCCGTTAAGGTATCGGCGGCGGTGCGTGCGATCTGTTTGCCGGTGGCCGTTGAGCCAGTAAAACTCACTTTGGCGATGTGGGGATGCGAGGTTAATGCCGCACCGCACACGGCACCGCTGCCAGTGACAACGTTAAATACGCCATCGGGAACGCCCGCCTCGCTTGCCAGTTCGGCCACGCGCAGCAGTGTCAGTGGCGTGGTTTCCGACGGTTTGATCACGATAGAGCAGCCTGCGGCCAGCGCAGGCATCACCTTCCACATGCCAATCATCAGCGGGAAGTTCCAGGGGACAATTCCGGCCACCACGCCGACCGGCTCTTTGCGGGTCCACGCCTGATAGCGCGCCCCTTGCGGCAGCGGAATGGAGAGATCGAGCGTTTTGCCCGCAATTTTGGTGGTCAGCCCGGCGGTGTAGCGCATCCAGTTCAGGGTGCAGCCCACTTCAAACGCGCGGGAGATGTTAATCGATTTGCCCTGCTCCAGGGTTTCGAGCTGCGCCAGCTCTTCCGTATGCTGCTCCACCAGATCGGCAAAACGCAGCAAAATGCGCTCGCGCTCGGCAGGCAGTTTCCCGGCCCAGCTGCGTGAGACAAAGGCGCGCCAGCCGGACATCACCGCGCGATCCACATCGTCCACACTCGCATCTGCCGTCGAGGCAATCACTTCACCCGTCGCCGGATTGAATATGTTCAGACGCTTTTCACTTTCAGAGGCAGACGGGCGACCCTCGATCCACAGGCCATGATGACGGTCTAAAAACTGTTGCACGCTTTGCAGGACGGCGGTCTGTGACTCAGACATAGGGTGCTCCTTCATTATTATTCGCAGGGTGTCATCGCAGTCTAAGATGGGTTTGCAAAACGCGCTTTTATCTCTGTGACATTCGTTTTGCCACCTGTGACAGCCCCCGCAAATCATGATAATTCCGGCTTATAACACTGTTATCAGCGAGTGTTCTTTCCTATAGTCAGCCCTGACCTCTGACAAAATGCAACACAAATGCAACAATGCAAAAACATTGACAGTGCAGCGAGAAGAAAGATGGCGTGTGCAAGTGAGCAGGAAAAATATCAGCAGTGGCTGGCGCAAATTAACCAGGTGTGTGGCAGCTTTGCCGCCCGCCCGTTGCCGGGCCAGTTCATCGGTGAACTGGAAACCAGCTATGCCAGAAGCCTGAAGCTCAGCACCGTCACCGCCGCAGGCGTTAACCTGTTTCGCACCCGTCAGGAGATCAAAACCAGCAACGACGCCTGGTTTTACACCGTGTTTCAGCTCGAAGGTCAGGCTACGCTGGAGCAGGATGATAAGCAGATTGTGATCGACGCGGGCGACATTACGCTGATTGACGCCTCACGCCCCTGCTCGATCTACTGGCACGACAAATCGCGCCAGATTTCCCTGTTACTGCCGCGCCAGATTCTGGAACAGCAGTGCCGTTTCCATGAGGTGAGCTGCGCCCATAAGCTGTCGCGCACGCTGCCCACCGTGCAGCTGAGCTATCGGCTGTTGCAGGAAAGTATGGATAATGCGCAGCTGAGCGATATGGAGAGCGAAGCGGCGCTGGAAGCGATGGTGTGTCTGTTGCGCCCGGCGTTTCAGCAGCGCGAATCGGCGCCGCCGCGTAAAGAGCGTCAGTTCCAGAATGTGCTGTCGCTTATCGATTCCAATATTCAGTCGGAAGCGCTGCGACCGGAGTGGATTGCCACCGAGAGCGGGATGTCGGTACGCAGCCTGTATCGCATGTTTGCCGATAAAGGGCTGGTGGTGGCGCAGTACATCAAAAACCGGCGGCTGGACCTGTGCGCGCAGGTGCTACGCGCCACAGGCGATGATGAAAAACTGGCGGGCATTGGCTATAGCTGGGGCTTTGCCGACCATAGCCATTTTTCTACGGCCTTCAAGCAGCGCTTTGGCGTGTCGCCTGGCGAGTATCGCAAGCGCTACCGCTGATCACTTCCTCAGCCACTTTCCGTTGATACCCTTCACGTATTCGCCCGGCTGCGCGCGGGCCACCAGCTTTTGCCCGGCCATTTTCGCCACTTCATCCACCGGAATATTGTTGCTGTCCGCCAGTTTTTGGTAGCTTTCGGTACGCGCCGCGTTGATCTCGTTCACCAGCGCCAGCGTTTGTTTATCCTGACGCAGCGGCGCGATGTAGCCGCTGAGCGTCTCGCCCACCAGCCCCTGCGCGCGCGCTTCGTTTAAGGTGATCGCCTGCGCCTGAGCGCTCATGCCCAGCGCCAGCAGACCGATTGCAAGAAGTCGTTTCATGGCATCCTCAGAACAGATCGCTGCGTGATTTCAGCAGGGTTTCGACGTCTTTATCCACTTTGATATGGATTTCATGTTCGATTTTGACGTTCATATTGATGGTGATCGGCTCTTTCGGTGCCGCCACTTCGATTCGGGGCGTACAGCCTGATAGCATTGCGACCATGACCACGCCGAGCGCGCCTGTCAGCTTTTTCATTGTTGTTCCTCACATTCCTTGCCTGCCTGACAGCGGGCATCCGGTAACGCCGCGTGTTGCTCAAGCCATGCCTGTAAATTATCCCCATAGCGCAGGCTGCGCCACAGGGTAAAAAGATTCTCTTCGTGAGTGTAATTGAGGTTCACGGTGTTGCTTTTACCGTCGACGCGGCTGGTGCCGCTGATCGCCGCCTGCATGGTCAACACACCCAGATTATCTACATTGATTTTCGTCCACGAGCGAGAAATTTCCATATAGCGAAGCCAGTTAATCGCCACGCCCGCCGCCATGTTGTCTTTGACGATGGCGTCTGCCGTGTCTTTATCCAGACGCAGCGTCATCGGGCCGGGGTTAGTCAGCCAGCCGTCTTTGATGATCCATTTCTCGTTCTCCAGCCAGAACGGCAGCGCCCCGCTCACCGGGCCGGACAGGGTAAACTGTTTCGGATTGACGGCACTGATAAGTTCGCTGGAGGAGATATTCTGCACCCGCAGCAGCGCCGGATCGTGCTGCGGCATCCGCAGCTGCTGCAGGGTGATTTTTCCGCCCAACACGTCGGTGCTGACGTTGGTCAGCAGCAGTGGGTGGGATTCACTCCACGGATAATCGCCCTGCAAATCGGCGGTAATATTGCGTGCGGTGACCTGGTTTATCACTTCGGCGATGCGCAGCGTGACCGGGCCGCGCGTGCCCAGAGACCAGGTGCCTTCGCTGAAGCGGAACGGCAGTACAAAATCGACGCCGTTGATCTGGTTGTCGGGCATCCAGACGCTGCCGCTTTTCACCACGCCATGACCACCCGCTTCGAATCCTTGCCCGGCGGCCGCCGAAAACGCCACCTGAGCGTACAGTTCGCCGTCGCGCAGATTCATTTTCCAGTCGGGCGGCACCAGCGGCTGGAAGACCATCAGGGACTGTTTTGGCCACCAGGCCTGCCCGCGCAGACGCTCCCCGTCCCAGCGACCGTTCAACTGGACCGGGCCAATCGCCCCGGCGTGCAGATCGCCTTTAAACTGGAAGAACGTTGGATCGGTGCCGTCGACGCTGAACTTGAGGGTCGACGGCGGTAACACGCTGCCGCCGGAGAACGACGTTTGCTCCGCATCCAGGGAGAGCGCGCCGCTAAAGTGCGGATTGTTTTCGCCACGCATCCAGCGCACCGGTTGATCCAGCACCAGACGCGGCTTGCTCACCAGCATGGTGCCGTATTGTAGTTTATCGAAACCGGTCGAGAGCGCCGTCAGTTCGATGGCACTGTCGCGCCACTCGCCCTTCCCGGCCACATCCCAGCGGGCATTCATCGGCGTGAAGTGCCCATCGCCCCAGTAGCGCCACTGCCACAGGCCGCTGTCCGGCAGGAAGTCATTGGCTTGTCCGTCGAGATGCAGCACGAAATCGCCCATGTCGTTTTCATGGGCTTTCAGAATCGCCTGCAGACGGCCATCCACTCCTTTTTGCGAGAGTTTAACGCCCGCCAGCGGCCAGCGAATTTCGTCGATATTGAGTGAGTCGATAAGCCGACCGCGCGAACGCAGCAGCGCGCCCGGCTCAAAGACGAGCTGCGGATCGGCGAGGCTGCCCGTCAGTTGGGCTGGCAGAATCGCGTACAGAATCAGGTCGCCCTGCTTGGCTTCGCCCGCCACCTGCAGCGGCATGGCACTGTTTTCCATGCTCAGCTTGCCCGGTCCGAGGCTCAGCACGGCGTTACCTTTCCCGGCATCGCCCTGAGTCAGCACGTTCAGACGACCGCTAAAGGTGGCGTTTTCCAGCCCCTGCTGCCAGTTGTCAACTTTCACGCCCACGCGCCCGCTCAGAGGTAGCCCCTCCAGATCCCAGTGCCAGCGTCCGTCGCTGACTATCAGCTGTTCGGCGGTAAGCTGCCACGGCAAATCCAGCAGCGGATCGGGGTTATCGCGGGCGGTCAGCACCAGCTGACCACGGTTCTCTTCCCAGTCGAGATCCGCGTCTACCGGTGATGACAGCGGCGGCACCGTCAGAGTGGCCTCCGCATGGCCTTTCACCGGCACGCCGTCCGGCACCAGCGGCAGGGTAAACTCCCCCGCCAGCCTGATCGGCTGCGGGTAATCCGGCAGATGGACTTCAAACTCGCTGATGGTCAGGTTTTGCCCGCGAAGCTTGCCGCGCACCTTGACCTGTTCGCCCTGATAGGTCACGTCCTGAATGGAGGGGGTTAAAGAGATGTCGAGTTTGCCCTGCCACTGCTGCCACGGAGAGAGCGTTAGGCGATCGATGGTCAGCCAGGTGTTCGGCAGCATCGACTGCCATTCAGCAAGGGTTTTGGGCGCGGTGTTAGCCTGTTCCGCCTGCGGCAGTTTGCTCAGGCAGGCGGTATTAAGATCGAGTACGCCGATGTCCAGTTTCCAGCGGCTGGGGTGCGACAGCGTGGCGTTTTCCACGCGAGCGATTTCGCAGTCCTCTACCAGATAGCGAAGATCGGGGATAATAATTTGATTGCGGGTCAGACGCGGGCTTTTCTCGAAAGCAATGCGCGTCCCGACGGGGAGCCAGATCCCGGCAAGGGTTGGCACCCACTGGGCGAGCGTCATCAGCAGCGTCAGCGGCAGAAGAATGAACAACAGCAATAGCGCAATTGCGGCTTTGTATTTACCCCTCATGGGCAGTTAATATCCTGATTTAGCGAAAAAATAAGCCGACAGTGCCCGTCATTGTGGCATGTTTAGCCAGTCAGTTGAAGTCAACGCTATTTTTAAGGATAGTTGCTCTAGAATTATTCATAGAACTTATTGAATTCAATAATATTTTATAAATTGTAAGATTATTTTAATCATGCTAACGTGATGGTAAAATCACTGGAGAAAGTCTTATGAAACTCGCGGTATATAGCACAAAACAGTACGATAAAAAGTATCTGCAACATGTTAACGAGACTTACGGATTCGAACTCGAATTTTTTGACTTTCTGCTGACTGAAAAAACCGCCAAAACGGCGAACGGATGCGAAGCGGTGTGTATTTTCGTCAACGACGATGGCAGCCGCCCGGTGCTGGAAGAGCTGAAAAAGCACGGCGTGAAGTTCATCGCGCTGCGCTGCGCGGGCTTTAACAACGTCGATCTGGATGCGGCGAAAGAGCTGGGGTTAAAAGTGGTGCGTGTGCCGGCCTACTCCCCGGAAGCTGTGGCTGAACATGCCATCGGTATGATGATGTCTCTGAACCGACGTATTCACCGTGCTTATCAGCGCACCCGTGATGCCAACTTCTCTCTCGAAGGTCTGACGGGCTTTACCATGTACGGTAAAACCGCAGGCGTCATCGGCACCGGTAAAATCGGCGTGGCGACGCTGCGTATTCTGAAAGGTTTCGGGATGCGTCTGCTGGCGTTCGATCCGTATCCAAGTGCTGCCGCGCTGGAGCTGGGCGTGGAGTATGTCGATCTGCCGACGCTGCTCTCTCAGTCGGACGTGATCTCTCTGCACTGTCCGCTGACCCCCGAGAACTATCACCTGCTCAATCAGAGCGCGTTTGACCAGATGAAAGACGGGGTGATGATTATCAACACCAGCCGTGGCGGTCTGATTGACTCTCAGGCGGCGATCGAAGCCCTCAAAACGCAGAAAATTGGCGCGCTGGGGATGGATGTGTATGAGAACGAACGCGATCTGTTCTTCGAAGACAAGTCTAACGATGTCATCCAGGACGACGTGTTCCGCCGCCTCTCCGCCTGCCACAACGTGCTGTTTACCGGGCACCAGGCGTTCCTGACCGCCGAAGCGCTGATCAGCATTTCAGAAACCACGCTGGGTAATCTGAAACAGCTGGAAAACGGCGAAGACTGTCCGAACGAAGTGGCCTGATGTTCCAGGCCGGGTGGCGTTGACGCGTACCCGGCCTCTATAAATCCCGCAGCATAAACACCGCCAAATAGATGTGCGGATCAGGTTATTCTTAGTCCCTCAGTCAGTAATAGATTTACTCATGTTGATACCCGTCACCCCAAATCCGCTGGCTTCATAAATATGCTGAGCGCGAGCATTGTCCCCTGCCACACGCAATTTGATCTCTTTAATACTCTCAATCCGTAAATACGCTTCAAAAGCAGCCAGCGACTGTTTACCCAATCCCATTCCCTGGCAGGCAGTGAGAATATGGAAATCGTAGATAAAAGCCGTACGCATAACCGGATCAGTTTTGTACCAGAGATAACCGACATGGGCCGACTGCGCGATAATACACAACAGCATTTGGCCTGCGGTATTTACACCCTCGGGAAGCAATGCCGTTAATTCCTGTTTCGCTCTTGCCAGAGAATCCGGTTGCGATACGCGATAGTTTGATTCGATTTCATTGGCATAATCCTGAACAAAATATTCAAGATAAGCGGGATATTCATCTTCCGTCATTGCGCGGAACGTAATCACGTTTAACCTCTCAGGCCTAACCTTTTGATAGATATCATAATAGTGATAACCCCGTCGCCTTCACTCGTCAATGGAATTCACTGTTAACTACTGATTTGGGTGAGTTGGTTACGTAAAATGCGTTTTGATGATCTGCACCGGATACGGTGGGGATAATGTGTAAGGTTCTGGAGATGCTTTGAGCAAAAAACGGACGATGCTATCTTTGTCATTCTCTGAGCGTTGATAAGGTATCAACTGATATGGATTTGAAACTGTCAGGCGGATGTTTGTGCGGGTTTATCAGATTCACAGCGATTAACCCAGTTTCCACTCATTCCTGCTCCTGTGATATTTGCCAGAAGCATTCAGGTTGTCAGACCGCAGTATGGCTTGAATTCCACTCGGCGGATGTTGAATGGACGGGTGAAGGAGGCACACCTTCTTTATATCGCTCATCTAAAACCTCATCCAGAGCATTCTGCGTCAGGTGTGGCAGTTCATTAGGTGCGATTGATGACGCTCCGGTGACGGCTTTACTCAGCGGTGTTTTTGACCACAATGAAGCCGTCATTTTTTCGCCCCTCTCCCACTCTTTTCAGGATATGAAACCTGACTGGTGGAGAAAAATCATGCCCGATACCGCTGGATAAAAAAGGACGTTTTGGGCAGTTTCTCAATATTACTCTTTGTTATTCGAAGCATTCGTTCTGCCTGAAGAAGCGGACCGCCGAAGCAGCGCGAGGTCCGCTGTGAGCGAGGATCGGACCTTAAGTGCAAAAGAACAGCAAGGGCCGCCTTTGTTATTAATACTGCCTTATCTACAATTGCTGAGTTACCCAGCTACCATTTTCAGCGAAAAATACCGTCGCATCGGCTCCATTTACTAGGGATATTTGAGGAGGCATGTGACCAATATCAACATCATAAAGTACGGGCACGGCAACATTCTCAAAAGCGGATTTAAGGGCATCCAGATAATTATGTTTAGTCGGGTCGCTTACGTCGGGTGCAGCACTTCTGCCTATAAGAACACCATTTAAGTTATCAAACCAACCCTGTAATCGTAAGCTAAATAATGCGCGTGTTAATTCACAGGGAGCCATTTCCACATTTTCAAAATAGAGGATTATTCCTTGAGGGCTATTGTTCGCCTTGAACAAGGGTACATTCCCGAATGGCGTACCTGCTAACCTGGATATTATTTCGAGGCAGCCGCCGATCAGTTTCCCGCTAAATGTGAGAGGAGATGTAAAACTATCAAGGCGTTTCCACTGTGTTTTTTGGGTCAGATTGAAACCTTCGTATGACGCTGTTCCCCATTGATTTTCATCAGTTTGAAATGCTTTTGAAGAGTACTGTTTGATTACAGTTCCCCGATTCGATTCCAGAATTTCCCATACAGCCTGAGTGGTGGCATCTAACTTTTGAGCGCCAAGATCCATCAGGTTTGGCCCATGCAAAGTAGCCCAGCCCGAAATCGTAGTCAGTGGGAATTGAAGTGTACTAAGATCTGAAAAGCCCACAAACCATTTTGGTTTAGACCGGGATAAAAGATCAAAATCAATCAAATCAAGCAATTCCATCGCCAGATCACCGCCCCAAGGTGGCATAACAGCTTTTATATCTGGGTCAGTAAGATAAGACATTAATTCTTCAACGCGAGAAAATTTAGTGGCGCTTTTATTTTTGTGCTGCGAGCGTAAGCAGCTCCCTTCGCGGACTTGGTAACCTCTTTTCTTTAGGTTTTTTATGGCGAGTTCCAATCTGGGATGCAGATGTTCAGGTACGCCAGAAGATGGAGCTGTTATACCAATAACATCTCCTGGAGCCAGCTTGGGTGGAAAGAGGACACTCATGGATAAATCCTTTTCAGAACATGTAGAATTCCATAATCCATAAATAAAGCCAGGATGTAAAATCAACAGGTGAACACTCCGCTTGTTTTTTCTATGAACCTTAGAAAGGTCCGCTCCTGGCACGAAGCGGACCAGGTAACTGAAGTGAAGGTCCGCTGTGAGCGAAAATCAGACGCTGGGCTAATTGTGTTTGACGCTGGTAGCTGCAAAATCGAGTTCGCTGAGGGTGTACCTATTCAAACCTGAACACTTGTGCGATTTGCCTGGCCTGTATATTCTCATTTTAGGCCCGTGCTGCCTGCCGCTCGCTTCCTGTATGGAAATGGTGAAAGCATGTTTGTCCTTAACCTCAATGATTTAACCACTCTTGACGGTCGGGATTTGGTAATGCGGGCACCATTGTTTCCTGACGACAGGAGAAATTATGTTATCAGTAGAGCAAGCCAAGCAAATGGCTGCGAAGTTAAAAAACTCTCTAGAAATGCGTGATCATAAAATTTCTTATTCCGCCGCACTCGAAACTGTTTCACACCAATTAGGCTACAGGGACTGGAACACTGCATCGGCTGCGTTAACCCCACAGGTTCCTCAGCCTCAAATACATTTCATCAAGACTATACCCATTTTACGAATGTTCGATGAGCGCAAAGCGCGAGAGTTCTATCTCGATTTTCTTTCATTCTGTGTTGAATTTGAACATCGGTTCGAGCCCGGCTTACCTTTGTATCTGGGCATTGAACGCGAGGGTTTGCAGTTGCACCTTTCTGAACACCACGGTGACGCCAGTCCGGGAGCAACGATATTTATACCTGTGCAGAATATTGAGTTGTTCAGAGACCAGCTTCACGGAAAAAAATATGGCTATGGTCGCCCGGAAATCGTGAAGCAAGACTGGGGAGATGTTCTGGAAGTTTACGATCCTTTTGGAAATCGGCTCCGGTTCTGTCAAAGCTGATTTATTTTTCCCGATACGGAGGGTATTGCCACAGGCAATACCCTTTTTTCATACGCACACAATGTCCGCTCCTAGCACACAGCAGACGAAGGCGGTGGCACTGAAGGTCCGCTACGAGCGAAGAGCGGACGATGAAGTGAGCCATTTATGTCCATCACATCTGCGGCGACGTAGAATAGGATGTGTCGCCACAAAACCAAAGCACCTACCGAGCAGGTGCTTTGGTCTGAATAAAATGAATCAAACTCTACCGAGCAGAATATTCAACATGCGTCTCAAAGGTTCGGCCGCGCCCCACAATAGCTGATCGCCTACCGTTAAAACCGAATAGATAGGGTCATTGTTTAGCGACATTTTCTTATAACGGCCAATTCCTACTTTAAGCGAACCGCTGATAGAGGCAGGAGTCAATTTATTGACACTCTCCACCTTATTATTGGGCACATAATTAACCCAGGGATGGGAATGCGCCACTAACTCCGCAAATTCTGTTTCGCTGACTTCACGCTTGAGCTTCAGGGTGATTGCAGCACTGTGGCAGCGGATCACACCGACCCGTATGCACAAACCATTTACCGGGATCGTACCGGGAGCAAGGCCCAGGATTTTGTTCGTTTCTGCCTCACCTTTCCATTCTTCACGGCTGTTGCCATCGCCTAAATCACTATCAATCCATGGAATGATGCTACCCATTAAAGGCGCACCGAAGTTCTGAATCGGCATGTCAGCGCTTTTAATCAATTCACTGACTTTATTGACTAACGGAAGTACTGAACCTGAAGATGCCAGTTCATCGGCGGACAAATGGCTGCTGATATACGCGCTTTGCGTGATCAATTCCCGTACATACTGAGCACCGGCACCCGATGCGGACTGATAGGTCATCACGCTCATCCATTCAATGAGATCTGCTTTTATCAGCCCGGCTAGCCCCATCAGACTCAGAGTGATCGAACAGTTGCCACCAATAAACAGCTTAATTCCCTCATTGACGGCACGATCGATATGGGGGCGATTCACGGGATCGAGAATAATGCAGGCTCTTTCATCCATCCGCAGCGCTGAGGCCGCATCAATCCAGTAGCCCTTCCAGCCATGGGCAATCAATGCAGGATAAACCACTTTAGTATAGTCCCCACCCTGGCAGGTTATGATGATGTCCATTTCGGCCAGGGCACTAATGGAATTAGCATCTTTGAGTATATAGCTCACGTCACCAATGACCGGACCGGTGGTACCCGCACTGGACGTGCTGTAAAAATGCGCAGAAATATCGTCAAAGTCGTTCTCTTCGACCATGCGCTGGAGCAAAACAGACCCTACCATTCCTCGCCAACCTACAATGCCAACTTGCTTCATTTGCCTGACCTTAATAACGTTATAAAAATGTTAATTATTTTCGAAGCACGTTATATATCATCCCTAAATAAAGGTCATTACGAAGTGCATTAGATTCTGTCATTATTAAAATGTTTCATATGGCATCAGCGATTTTTATCCCTTACACAGATAAAAATCAATCATATCTATTTAATATACATAAGAAATAATGCCAAGACTGATACTGAAAGGCCTAAGCAATCAAGAATGGTATACGCACAGTTAAAGTTTGATGGGTGTCTCTCAGATGTCTGCTCCTGGCACACAGCAGCCGTTTTGACCGAACCTCGTCATAAGAAGGGAGTTATGCAAATTTTGCCGACGATAGTGATGTGATTTGCAAACGGTCGCTATGTTTTGCGAGATGACAAAACCCAGCAGGAATGGCTGGAACCGCATTGTGCGCTGTCACACTGTGGCGTTAAAACTGCGTGACACCAGCCGTCCATTGAAAAACCGTCGCCTCGTAGGATTTGACGGTGTGATATCAGTTTTAAATCTGCGCCATACCACCGTCAACAAACAGCTCTATGGCATTGATAAAACTGGCGGCATCAGACGCCAGAAACGCAACGGCTTTGCCGACTTCCGCTGGCTCACCAATCCGGCCCAACGGAACCTGCGCCGCCAGCACATCAAACAGGCCCTGACGCTGTTCCTCGGCAACCAGCCCCTCTAATCCAGGCGTTTTGACCGGACCCGGACTCACGACATTTACCCGAATACCCCGCCCCTGCAAGTCCAGCGCCCATGAGCGAGCAAAGTTTCTCACTGCGGCTTTACTGGCGCTATACACGCTAAAGTTAGCCGTCCCTTTTACCGAAACGGTGGAAGCGGTGAGAATAATGGATGAACCGGCACCAAGCAGTGGCAGTGCTTTCTGGACGGTGAATAATACTCCGCGAACATTGGTCCCGAAAATCCGGTCATAATGTTCTTCCGTTATTTCACCCAGCGCCAGCATATCTCCGCCACCGGCGTTAGCAAACAGAATGTCCAGACGCCCCGACTCTTCTGCAATTTGTGCGTAAACATTATCCAGATCGCTAAGACGGGAGATATCGGCCCGAATCCCCTTAGCCGACGGGCCGATCAACGCTATGGCCGCATCCAGTTCCTGCTGACGACGTCCGGTGATGTAGACTTTTGCCCCCTGCGCCGCCAGTTCCTGAGCACTGGCAAGACCGATTCCTGTGCTGCCGCCCGTGACCAGGGCAATTTTGTCTGAAAGTGGTTTACTCATTATCCATATCCTCGGTTGTGGGTTCGAATGGGCCGTCATTCAGCCTGTGAACTCACTCTAGCCGCAGAGAAATTATTGATAAATTAGCAAAAGTAGAAAACACTCTTTCTACAGGTGAATAATCAACTCCCTCACGGAGAACCAGAACGTGGATCAGTTAATGGCTATGCGTGCGTTTACGCGGGTGGTGGAAACGGGCAGTTTTACGCGGGCAGCGGATTCACTGAATCTGCCGAATGCCACATTAAGTAAGCTGGTTAAATCACTGGAGGCCCATCTCGGCGTGCGTCTTTTACATCGTACGACCCGGCGCGTCGTCGCAACGTCAGAGGGTCAGGACTATTATGAAAAAGCCTCGCGGGTGCTCATTGATATTGAGGAGATAGACACGTCGTTTAGCGCCTTGCAGAGCAGACCTAAAGGGTATCTGCGTATTGATGTCGGCGGCTCTACCGCACGTGAAGTCCTGATCCCGGCGTTACCGGATTTTTTGCAGCGCTATCCGGAAATCAAAATCGATTTAGGCGTTTCCGATAGGCCGGTGGATCTTATTAGCGGAAATGTGGACTGTGTCATTCGCGGTGGCGCTCTCAATGACTCCTCGTTGATCGCCCGCCACATTGGTGATGCCCCGATGGTGACCTGCGCTACGCCGGGATACCTGAAAGCCGCTGGTGTACCTGCGTATCCGGAAGAATTAAGAAATGGACATAAGCTGGTGAGCTATTTGTCTCCGCTGACGGGCAGAGCCTTTCCTTTTCGCTTTATCGTAGAAGGTGAAGAGCGGGAGATGAAGACGCAGCATCACATCGGGGTTAACGAAAGTAATGCGCATTTGGCTGCGGCCTTGGCGGGAATGGGAATCATCCAGACCTTTTGCTATGCGGCGAAAGAAGAACTGAACAACGGCACACTGGTTGAGATCCTACAAGAATGGCGCCCCGCGAGTTATCCTTTTTATGTCGTCTATCCCCAGAACAGGCACATGACGCACCGGTTACGCGTGTTTATTGACTGGCTAACCGAGGTATTCCCGGCGGCACTACGCAGTTACCGGTAATCACACCTCTTTCGATCCTGAAGGGCGCAAAAGATTCACCGATTCATCTTCTCTTGACCCCTTCTCTAATGCTTGCCCTTGGGGGGATCCGCGCTGAGCGAGGAGCGGAAGCTAAATTTTTGTCGGAATATGCCAGCCGCGAACGTCATCAATCAGGAAACATATCCTTTGAAATCTTCAATTCCCGGTGCTAAAATATGAAGAGCCGTTTTTAAGATTTGTTGTGTTTACTGATTCTCAACTCATAAGAGAATGCCGGAAAATGATTAAGCCAGCTCAGCCAGCGACAACCGTTACCACCACCGAAACCTTCGGCGGCGTGTGCGCATCTGTGACTGGCTCCTGACAAAACAGATTCTGACTCCCCGCCAAACCGGACGGGGAAGAAAATCTCTCCGTTCATGATTTACTGAATGGAGATACACCATGATTTCATCTGAAAATGCACTTTTAGTTATCGATATGCAGCAGGGGCTTTTCCGTGGCCCCTCGTCACCCCATCTCGCAGACTCGGTTTTGTCAAACATTTGCCTGCTTTTACAAAAAGCCAGGCAAGCGCAAGTGCCAGTCTTTTTTGCCCGTCACACCGGTCCTGACGAATCCCCCTTCTCTGAGCAAAGTCCCTTCACACAGCTGATACCCGAAATGAGTGTGAATGCTGAGCAAGATGTCGTTTTTATTAAAAAGTACCCCAGCTGTTTCCGGGATACGAGCCTGCAGCTTCAGCTCGGCAAGCGGGGAATAAAACAACTTGTCATCGCTGGGATGAAAACAGAATTCTGTGTGGACACTACCTGCCGTGCAGCGCCGGGGTTGGGATTCAGGACTGTGCTGATTTCAGATGCGCACACGACAATGGATAACAGCTACCTGTCAGCTAATGAAATCATCAGCCATCACAACGCCACCCTTGCTGGCCCGTTTGTGACGCTCGCGACAGCAGCGGACTGGAGCTTTTAATCTGAGAAATGAGATAAGACTGAGAGCCGCCCGCCAGGCGGCTGAAGTGCAAAAAGTCCGCTCCTGGCACAAAGTGGACTCCTATTTGGCTCAGACGAGAGTGCCAACGCAGAGTAGTTCTTGTGTCATTCACCCTGCCGCGCCGGGTAAATTTACGGCTCACTATAAAATCCGTCATCTACATTGCTAACGGATTTATAACGTTAAAAATCCGGAAGGGGCAAAATTATCTACTATCCTTAGTTCGTGGAATGCATTCCCAGTCTGATTTTTAAGTTTTCGTTTTTTAAGGTTTTACAGCTTTCCCTTTTATCTATGGCATTACCAGGCTCCTCAAGAGTCTTAATGTTGAAGGTGATAATGTTTCCTGTTTTTTCAATCAGTTCCTGGTTCCGAACGCAAAGATTAATCAAAGGACAACAGCTATGACTCACATTCACGAACACGCCTCCGTTAACACGACGTATCCTGATACGCGCCTGCCCGTGCCCGCCGCGAGCAGTAGCGCCGTCTCATGGGGCGCCATCTTTGCCGGTGCCGCAGCCGCAGCATCCCTCTCTTTGATATTGCTGATTCTGGGCGCAGGCCTGGGGCTTACGTCCGTGTCGCCATGGGAAAGCCGTGGGCTTGACGCGGGTACGGTGGGTATCGCTGCCATCGCCTGGCTGACGTTCACGCAAATTGTTGCGTCGGGTATGGGCGGCTATTTAGCCGGACGACTGCGCTCGAAGTGGGTCGATACCCACACCGATGAAGTTTACTTTCGCGACACTGCACACGGGTTTTTAGCCTGGGCTGTGGCGGCGCTGGTCTCCGCAGCACTGTTAACGAGCACGATGAGTGCCATCGTTGGCGGGGGCGCTAAAGTGGTGGGTACCGTTGCCGGAGGTGCTGCGGTGGCCACGGCGACGGGTGCAGCAAGTATGGCGAACGGATCGTCGCCTGTAGAGGGTTCGTCAATGAACTATTTTGTTAACTCACTGTTCAGGGCGAATAATCCGGGCACACCAGCAAACGGCGCAGCCGATCCCGCCTCTCCTGCCGCAGCGCCTGCTCCTGCAGCGCCCTCTCAGCAACACGTTTCTCCTGCACAGTTAGGTGAAGTGACCGGCATATTTGCCAATAGCATAACCACCGGCGCTTTACCTCAGGAAGATCGTCAGTATGTCGCCCAGCTGATTGCTCAAAACACGGGTATTACTCAGCAAGAGGCTGAGCAGCGGGTACAGAGCACCTATGACAAAGCCCAGGCTAAATTAAAAGAAGCGAAGGAGAAAGCGCAGCAAGCTGCTGATACCGCACGCAAAACCACGAGTTATCTCATGCTGTGGACATTTATTTCTCTGCTGGCCGGTGCCTTTGTCGCCAGCCTGTGTGCGACCTTCGGTGGCCGTCAACGTGATTTATAATCTTTAATTAAGCGAGAGGTCTACAATGCGCTCATTATTACTGTTCTTCTTAGGCGTTCCTATTCCCATCATTATTCTGATTGCGCTGTTTTTCCATTAATACGCTGGAGTAACAGACTGGCTGTTTAATCAGTAATATCAGAATAGTTGCCTGTAAAACATAAATGCCCGTAAGGGCATTTATGTTTTCGACTTTCCCTGATGCTTAGATTTTAAGTGCCGCAACAATGGCGGCCTCCATTTTCTCCGGGGTGGAGATGGGGGCAAAACGCTTGAGCGGTTTCCCGTCGCGCCCGATCAGGAACTTCGTGAAGTTCCACTTGATTCGCCCTCCCAGCACGCCGGGCAAGGCTTCTTTAAGGAAACGAAACACCGGGTGCGCCGCGTCGCCGTTGACTTCCACTTTCTCGAACATCGGGAAACTCACCCCATAGTTGATACGGCAGGTCTGGGTAATTTCTTCAGTGCCGCCAGGCTCCTGCTTACCAAACTGGTTGCAGGGAAAACCAAGCACCACCAGCCCCTGGTCCGCGTACTTTTTGTAGAGCATTTCCAGGCCGGCGTACTGTGGTGTGAAGCCACAATGGCTGGCAGTGTTTACCACCAGAACCAGCTTCCCCGCATAGTCGGTCATAGAGATAAGCTGGCCTTGCAGGCTGGTGGCATTAAGTTGATGAAAAGTCGTCATGCGAAAACCTTATTCACTCAATCCACGATTCAGGAGCATCGCTTCAATCCTCGGATCGTGCCCGCGCCATTTACGATAAAGTTCAGCTAAATCACTGCTATTCCCCCGCGACAAAATCGCCTCACGGAATTTCTGCCCGTTTTCACGCGTTAATCCGCCCTCCTCGACAAACCACTGATAGCCGTCGTCTGCCAGCATTTGTGTCCACAGATAGGCGTAATAGCCTGCCGCGTAACCGCCGCCAAAAATATGGGCAAAATAGCTGCTGCGATAGCGCGGCGGCACGGCGGGCAGATCCAGCCCCTCTTTTTTCAGCGCGGCGGTTTCAAACGCCTCAACATCGCTGACCGTTTCCTGCGCCCCGATGCCGTGCCAGTTCATGTCCAACAACGCCGCGCTCAGCAGCTCGGTCATGTCGTAGCCTTTGTTGAACTGCGTCGCGCTGAGCATTTTCTCGCGCAAGGCATCCGGCATCGGCTCGCCGGTCTGATAGTGACGGGCATAGTTCGCAAACACCTGCGGATGGCTGGCCCAGTGTTCATTAATTTGCGAAGGGAATTCCACAAAATCGCGCGGCGTGTTGGTACCGGATAGCGTGGCAAAACGCTGATCGGCAAACAGACCGTGCAGCGTGTGACCGAACTCGTGGAACAAGGTGATCACATCATCCCAGGAGAGCAGCGCCGCCTGGCCAGCGGCCGGTTTCTGGTAATTACAGACGTTGTAAATCACCGGGCGGGCGGAGAATTCATGGGATTGCTCAACGAAATTGCCCATCCACGCCCCGCCGCCTTTGGAATCACGTGCGAAGAAATCGCCGTAAAACAGCGCCATCCCTTCGCCGGTATGGTCGAAGATCTCCCACACGCGGACGTCCGGGTGATAGACAGGAATATCGAAACGTTCGACAAAACGGATGCCAAACAGCTGGCTGGCCACCCAGAACACGCCATCGCGCAGGGCGTTATCAAGAGCGAAATAGGGTTTAATCTGCGATTCATCGAGAGCATATTTATCAAGGCGCACGCGCTCCGCGTAATAGGCCCAGTCCCAGGCCTGCACGCTGAAATGCCCCTGCTCGCCATCGATCACTTTCTGGATATCCGCCTGCTCGCGTTCGGCGCGCGCTCTCGCGGCTGGGACGATCCCGCGCATAAATTTCAGCGCTGCGTCAGGCGTTTTCGCCATCTGATCGGCAATGCTCCAGCTGGCATAACTCTCGAACCCCAGCAGTTGTGCGCGGCGCGCGCGCAGTTGTGCCAGGCGCAGCACGATCTCACGGGTGTCGTTTTCATCGCCTTTTTGCGTACGCGTCCAGCCCGCCCTGAACAGTTTTTCCCGCGTCTTACGGTCGTGCAGCGCCGCAAGCGCCGGTTGTTGGGTGGTGTTGAGCAACGGAATCAGCCAGCGGTCAGCCAGCCCTTTTTCCGCAGCGGCACGCGCGGCCGTCGCGATCTCCTCGGCGCTCAGCCCCTCAAGCAGGTGAACATCATCCACCACCAGCCCACCGGCTTTATCCGCCGCCAGAAGATGCTGATTAAACTGGCTGGTGAGGGACGCGGCCTCGGTATTCAGCGCTTTTAACTCGGCTTTTTGCTCGTCTGTTAGCTGCGCACCGGCCAAAATAAAGTGCTGATACGTCTCTTCCACCAGGCGACGGGACTCGGCATCCAGCGACGCGGCCCCTTCCCGCACCGCCGCGACGCGTGAAAATAGCGTGTTATTCAGCCAGATATCGTTAGCCAGTCCGGCCAGTTCGGTGGAAAAGGCTTCGTCCAGTTCCTGTAAAAAATCATTGGTATGTGCCGAGGTCATCGCGAAAAAGACGCTGCTGACGCGGGAAAGCATCGCGCCGCTTTTTTCCAGCGCCAGAAGGGTGTTGGTGAAATCGGGAGCGGCGGTGTTAGCAATGATGGCATCAATATCTGCGCGCTTCTGGCGCATCGCCTCGTCAAATGCCGGGCGGTAGTGTCTGTCTTCGATTACGTCGAATCGAGGCGCCTGATAAGGCAATACGCTGACTTCAAAAAATGGATTGGAAACCGACATCGTTGACTCCTGGGCACATAATTATCCTCCCAGAGTAGGACAGGCAGCAGTGAGCTGCAATCCCCATTAACGGCAGACGGATTGCTGCAAGATATTCTGTTTCCGGGGTGATTAAAAAGCCCAGTAAGACCCGGTTTTGAATTCCAGGCGGTATAAATGTATCGCTGATATTTACTGATGACGTCACCTTTGTTGACGGAAAAGTCGATCATTTAGCGATACAAAAGTTGCCTTAACGGTGTGCCGGATGCCGTGCTATGGTTGTACAACACAAAAAGCGTTGAGGAACAGTGAGATGATCGTATTAGTTACCGGGGCAACGGCGGGTTTTGGTGAAAGCATCACGCGTCGCTTCGTCGCCAATGGGCATAAAGTGATTGCAACAGGCCGTCGTCAGGAGCGTTTACAGGAGCTGAAAGACGAGCTTGGCGATAGCATTCTGACGGCGCAGCTGGACGTGCGTAATCGTGCCGCCATTGAAGAGATGCTTGCGAACCTGCCTGCCGAATGGCGTGCCATTGATATTCTGGTGAACAACGCCGGTCTGGCGCTGGGTCTGGAGCCTGCGCACAAGGCCAGCGTAGAAGACTGGGAAAACATGATCGACACCAACAATAAAGGTCTGGTGTACATGACCCGCGCGGTGCTGCCTGGCATGGTCGAGCGCAACCGTGGGCATGTGATCAACATCGGCTCTACCGCCGGGAGCTGGCCTTACGCGGGCGGCAACGTGTACGGCGCAACCAAAGCCTTTGTGCGTCAGTTCAGCCTGAACCTGCGCACCGACCTGCACGGTACGGCTATCCGCGTGACGGATATCGAGCCAGGCCTGGTGGGCGGCACGGAATTTTCCAACGTGCGTTTCAAAGGTGATGATGCGAAAGCAGGCAAAACCTATGAGAACACCGAAGCCCTGACGCCGGAAGATGTGACCGAAACCGTCTGGTGGGTCGCGACGTTGCCAAAACACGTCAACATCAACACCGTCGAAATGATGCCTGTTAGCCAGAGTTTTGCGGGTTTAAGCGTGCATCGCGGCTGATACTTCCCTGCCCGGCCTGCGGGTCGGGTATGGGATGCGCGGCAAAAGAATGGTAGTATTGAAGCGTTAACTCTCTGAGAAACCACATCCAATGGCCGCCGAATCGCAACTTAATCCTACCCAACCTGTTAATCAGCAAATCTACCGCATTTTGCGACGAGATATCGTCCATTGCCTGATTCCGCCTGGCACTCCGCTCTCTGAAAAAGAGGTATCGGTGCGTTTTGACGTGTCCCGCCAGCCGGTTCGCGAAGCTTTTATTAAGCTTGCGGAAAACGGGTTGATTCAGATTCGCCCGCAGCGCGGCAGCTACGTCAATAAGATCTCCCTCTCGCAGGTGCGCAACGGCTGTTTCGTCCGTCAGGCGATTGAGTGCGCGGTTGTGCGTCGGGCGGCGTCGCTGGTCGACGAGCATCAGTGTTACCTTCTGGAACAAAACCTCCACCAGCAGCGCATTGCGATTGAACGCACACAGATCAATGATTTTTTCCAGCTCGACGATGAGTTTCACCAGAAGCTGGCGCAAATTGCCGACTGTCAGCTGGCGTGGGATACCATTGAAAATATCAAAGCGACGATGGACCGCGTGCGCTATATGAGTCTCGATCACGTCTCCCCGCCGGAAATGCTGCTGCGTCAGCATCACGATATTTTTGCCGCGCTGGAAAAACGCGACGGAGACGCCATCGTCAAAGCGATGACCGTGCATTTGCAGGAAATTGGCGAGTCGGTTCAGCTTATTCGCCAGGAAAACAGCGACTGGTTTACGGAAGATTAATGAAAACCGCATCCCGCGTGAATTCAGGGATGCGGTCCAGAAATTAACGTACCACTAATACCGGTATTTTGGCGTAGCGAATAACAGATTCCGCGTTCGAGCCAAGCAGATGGCTGGATAAACCGGGCGTCTTAGAGCCGATAACAATCACCTCATAATCATCTTTATTGCTCATACTGATGATCTCATCGCGAACATTGCCAAAACGTACTTCGGTGTGAATATTCTCCGGCGCGATATCAAACAAGCGTTTTAATTCATTCATCTTTTTCTCTGACTCGTTTACCATATAAGCCTCAAATTTTTTGATATCAGAGTTAAAGCCGCGCAGCAACGAGCGGCTGCTGATGGGCAAGATATTCAGCAGCGTGATGGTGGCGTTATCCGCCTTCGCCAGGAACTCCGCATGGCGTACTGCTTTATCGCTCAGATTCATTTCAAATACGTCCACAGGCATCAATATTTTCTTGTACATAAGCCCTTCCTTATCCAAATAAAAATAATTACTTATCTGTCTTCAGAGTGACATGCCTATTTGAAACGAAGGCTAAACCGTTCACTGACGGAACTATCAATAAACGAAAACAATTGTCCGTTTTGTCAATTTGCGTCTGAGCGGGGCCATGCGGATAAAATGCTGACAAAAAAGTGTGACCTTGATCAAAAACAAAAAAATGTTGCCGCAAGAGGCGTATTTATATTCTCCCGTCAGCGGCTGGAACTGTATATCGCCGTGATGTGTTGAGAAGAGGAGAAATAACCATGATGACTTACGACCGCAACCGCAACGCTATTACCACTGGCAGCCGTGTAATGATTAACGGCACTGGCCATATTGGGGTTATCCGCGCAATTCACGCCGAGGGGCTGGATGCGACCCAGGTACGCCGCAACAAAACGGTAGAAGTGGAAGGTTGTGAAGGCAAGTTCGAACCGATTGAACTGATTCGTCTGGGAATGCACTAACAGGTGCAATGACATGCCGCCGTACGCGGCGGCATGAGTCGAGATTATTTCTGAGAGACAGTCTGCGCCACGGTTGCTTTAGCGCCCTGCTCCAGCAACATTTTATATGCGTGCATTACCGCATCCACAAAACGCGCTTCCAGCGGCAGTTCATTGCCGAAAATCGCCTCAATTCCCAGCAGCGCTTTCACGCGGCTTTCGCCTTCGGCACTGCCCTTCACCGCAGCCTGAATCGTTGTCAGCAAGGGATCGCAGACTTCAATCGCGTTTCCACTTTCATCCACACCGCCGACATAACGCATCCAGCCTGCCACGCCCAGCGCCAGCAGCGGGAAGCTCTGCTGATGCACCAGATGCCAGCGCACGGAATCGAGCATACGCTGCGGTAACTTCTGACTGCCGTCCATCGCGATTTGCCAGGTGCGGTGACGCAGCGCCGGGTTACTGTAGCGCGCAATCAGCAGGTCAGCGTAGCGCCCCAGGTCGACCCCTTTTACCTTCAGAGTCGGTGCCTGTTCGTTGAGCATCAACGCATGGGCTGCACGGCGATAGTTTTCGTCTTCCATACAGTCGTTGATGTGCTGATAGCCCGCCAGATAGCCGAGATAGGCAAGGAAAGAGTGGCTGCCGTTGAGCATACGCAGTTTCATCTCTTCGAACGGAATCACATCAGACACCAGCTCTGCGCCTGCTTTTTCCCACTCAGGACGCCCGGCGACAAAGTTGTCTTCAATTACCCACTGGCGGAAAGGTTCACAGGCCACGCCTGCCGGATCGCGAACGCCGGTAATCTGTTCGATTTTATCCAGCGTCTCTGCCGTCACGGCCGGAACAATGCGATCGACCATCGTAGACGGGAACGTCACGTTCGCTTCAATCCAGTCTGCCAGCTCAGCGTTAACGGCACGCGCATACGCACAGGTGACGTTACGCATCACATGGCCGTTTTCCGGCATATTGTCGCAGGACATCACGCTGAACGCCGGTAAGCCCGCAGCTTTGCGGCGTGCCAGCGCTTCGACCACCACGCCCGGCGCGGATTTTGGCTGCTGCGGGTTTTGCAGATCGGCGGCAATCAGCGGATGATCGAGCATCAGTTGCCCGGTCGCAGGCGCGTGGCAGTAGCCTTTTTCGGTGATAGTGAGTGAAACAATCGCCACCTGCGGCTCGCACATGGCGGCCAGCACGGTTTCCAGACTATCTACCTGCGCGTGAAGCGCGTTTTTCACCACGCCGACGACGCGAGCGGTCCAGGCATCGGCGGACATTTCCGCCACGGTGTAGAGATTATCCTGGGCTTTGAGATCGGCAATCTGCTGTTCGCCGCCAATCAGGTTGACTTCGGTGTAGCCCCAGTCGCTATGATGCTCAGCCGCTAGGATATCGGTGTAAACGGCCTGATGGGCGCGGTGAAACGCACCGAAACCCAGGTGCACGATACGTGGTACCAGTGTGTTACGGTCATAAGCAGGAAGTGTCGCTTTGGCATTCAACAATTTATTATTCATGAGAAGGCTCATTTAGGTGAGAGGTCGTCGAATCTGAGGAGGTAGACCATCTCACGCAATTGGTATGACATCTTTGATTTTCATCAACTACCATACAAGAAGAGAAGAAAAGGCGGGATCACGCTCCCGCCCCATCAGATTACTGATTCACCGTATGCCCGAGAGGCACTGCCGAACCCGATTTTTCAGCGGCATCTTCCGCGAGGCTCAGATCGCGGTCGCGCACTTCCGGCATCAGGAAAGCAGACACCAGGCCAATCAGGGAGTAGACCACCATCATCGCCACAATCGGCCACCATGAGCCGGTCATGTTGCAGAAAATCCCCGCCAGCACCGGGCCAAAACCGACCGCCACCAGACCACCGGCCTCTTTCGAAATCGCCATCCGCGTGAAACGGTTACGCGAGCCAAACATCTCCGCCATGGTGATGTTTTCCAGCGCAAACAGCCCCAGCACCGCAAAGTTATGGATGATGATGATCGACAGCATGATCACCCCTGGGCTGTAGCTTTTATCGACGATAATCGACAGCATCGGGTAGGCCAGAATAATGGCGGAAATATTGAGCAGAATGTACGGCAGACGACGCCCGACCTTATCGGAGAGCCAGCCCAGCAGCGGGATCGTGATAAACCCGAGAATGGAGCTGATCATCAGCGCGTCGGTCGGAATGCTTTTATTGAACAGCAGCGTCTGCACCAGATAGCCCGCGAGGAACGTCTGAATCAGACCGGAGTTTCCCGCCTGACCAAAGCGCAGGCCGGTTGCCAGCCAAAAGGATTTGCTTTTGAACATCGCCCCCAGAGAGGTCTCTTCTGCCGTCACCACTGGGCTGCTCTCATCGTTGACCTTCTCAAACACCGGGCTTTCTTTGAGATTCATTCGCAGCCAGATGGCGAAGATCATCACCACGACGCTGGCGAGGAAAGGTACGCGCCAGCCCCAGGCGACCAGCTCTTCACGGTCAAGGGCGAAGAACATTACCGCCCATATCGCCGTGGCGCTTAAGGTCCCGCAGTTGGTCCCCATTGCGACCAGCGATGAGATAATCCCGCGTTTCCCTTTCGGCGCGTATTCCGCAAGCATTGTCCCCGCACCCGAAATTTCCGCCCCGGCACCCAGCCCCTGGATAATACGCAGCGTCACCAGCAGAACCGGTGCAAAAATCCCGATCTGCGCGTAGGTTGGCAGAACGCCAATCAGCGTGGTACAGATCCCCATCATGGTGATGGTGATAAACAGCACCTTTTTACGCCCGATCCGGTCGCCCATTTTGCCGAAGATAAACGCCCCGACGATGCGCGCAATATAGCCCGCGCCGTAGGTCCCCATCGCCAGAATCAACGCCATCGCAGCGGACTGCTCCGGGAAGAATATTTCATGAAAGACCAGCGCCGCACCCAGCGAATAGAGCTGGAAATCCATGAATTCCAGCGCGGTGCCAAGCCAGCCGGACACCGCCGCTTTCACCAGATCCGACGTCGTTCTTTGAGGTTGTGTCTGAGTCATAATGGCTATCTCTGAATGTAGGTAAGATGCGTACCACTTAACCGCGTTTGTTGTTATTGGCCGAACGTCAGCAAGACTTTGCAGCACTGCCGCTGGTCTTTCTCAAACAGTTCGATGGCGTCTGTCACGTGGTGATAGTCAAAAGTGTGGGTAATCAGTTTTTCCGGGTCGATCAGCCCCTTTTCCAGCCAGTCGATGACCACCGGGAATTTGTTGGCATTCAGGCGAGATGAGAATATCGACAGCTCTTTGCCGGTAATACCCTGCTGAGTTACCTGGCTCGGGTCGCTGGAGAAGCCCATCAGCACGATGCGACCACCCGGTGACGCGAGGGTGACCGCCTCCTGCAATATCGTCGGATGGCAGGCGGCATCGATGATTAACGTCGGTTTTATCCCCTTCTCATGCAGTGCCGCCTGCAAGGACTGCTCCGCGTTGTTGAACACCCAGTCCGCACCGCTGCGTTTAGCCATCTCAAGCCGTTCATCGATGCGATCGACGACGATAACCTGTTTCACGTTATAGACGCTTTTGAGCGCCTGAACGGTCACCAGTCCCATCGGACCGGCACCGTAAATCAGGGCGATGTCCTTGTCCGTCGGCTGAGCGTGCCCGGTGACGTTGGCCGCAATGGTGAAAGGCTCCACCATCACCGCGTGGCGATCGGAAATCGTATCCGGAATGGTCCACGCATTTTTCGCCGGAACCACGGCATATTCGCTGAATCCGCCGTCACGATGCACACCCAAAACCACCAGCGACGTGCAGACATTCGGTTTGCCGACTGAGCAAGGCCAACACTCTCCGCAGCTGATCACCGGGTCCACGGATACGCGTTGCCCGAGACGCGCTTTTTCCACGCCCTCTCCGACTGCGTCAATCACGCCAAAGAATTCGTGGCCAATGACACGCGGGTATTTCGCAAACGGATTGTGACCGCGATAAATATGGCTGTCGGAGCCGCAAATCCCGGCTAAGGTGATTTTGACGCGGACTTCGCCCGGTGCCGGAACGGGCAACGGACGCTCTTCGATCAACAGCTCATTCGGTTTTTGAATAACGATGCTTTTCATGGTTGCTCCTGACCGATCCCTTTCTTACATAACGCGTTGTTATTAAGAAATTAATCAATCCTGTGTTTAACAATAAAGAGATAACACATCGCCCCAACAAAGGTGACGCAGGCCGCGACCACCAGGGCGAGATTAAAGGAATGCGTTTTATCGACGATCCAGCCGGTCACGACCGGCGCGAACGAGGCAAAAACAAAGCTGCCGAAGTTCTGGATGGCGGCAACGGAGGCGACTTTGCTTTCAGCGACCATCACCTGCACCAGGCCCCACGCGGAGGTTCCGGCAAAGTGGACGCAAAACAGGGCTAACGAAATAAAGGTGACGGCTTCCGCCGGGGACGACGATTGCACGACCAGCAGAGTGCCTAAAGCCGACAGGATCAATCCCACCACAATCGCCGTTTTGCGCGTTTTGGCGAGGTCATAGCCTTTTTTGGCAAGTGCATCGACCACCAGTCCGTTGACCCACATCCCGACGGCTGCCGCCAGGAACGGGATCGCCGAAACCCAGCCGGTCTTTGCCAGGCTAAAGCCCTGCTGGGCCTGCAGATAGCCGGGCAGCCAGGCGATATACAACCAGCCGGTGTAGTTCACGCCAGAGAACCCTAAAATCATTCCCCAGGTGGTGCGGCGTTTGAACAACGCACTCCATTCGCTAAAACGTAACGTTGGGCGCGGTTTTACCGGCGCGGAAAGGTATTCGCGTTCTTCCGGCTGGAAAGCGAACTGCGCGCGGTTGCGATACCAGGCGTACCAGCAAACGCCGACTATCACCCCCAGCAGACCAATGATCACGAACATGGCCCGCCAGCCCCACAGGATTTGCATTGTCACCAGGATCGGTGGCGCAATGGCCTGCCCCAGAACCGTTGAGGAGTTAAAAATCCCCAGCGCGGTCCCCCGCTCTTTTTGCACATACCAGTCGGTGATGGATTTCACCCCGGCAGGCATAAAGGGCGCTTCGCCGATCCCTAAGCCAATACGCAGCAGGATAAAATGGCTAAAGGAGTTCACCATGCCGGTGAGGGCCTGCATCAATGACCAGAAGATTACGCCTGCGCCCAACACCAGTCGTGGCCCGTAGCGATCGAGCAATATGCCGGAAGGCAGTTGCGCCAGTCCGTACGAAAGTGAAAATGCGGAAAGCAAAAAGCCAAATTCTGTTGCCGACAGCCCCATGTCACCGCGAATGGCTTCACCGGCCACGCTCAGTGAGGAGCGATCCAGAAAATTGACAATCCCTGCCAGGAATAACAGCACCAGAGTGAGGGTCTGGATTTTTTTAATCCGCGCAGGCTTGGTTAAACTTTCTGTATTGATAGTTTCAGTTGTCATACGGACTCCCGATCTCAACTTACCAGTTCCACAAGGTGCCATCTTCCAGGCGGGCGACCGGCAGATACGCCGGGTCGTACGGATATTTCGCGGCCAGTTTTTCATCAAACTCAATGCCGAGACCCGGCTTATCGCCCGGATGCATATAGCCGTTATCGAAGCTCCAGCTGTGCGGGAAGACCTCCAACATTTGCTCGGAATAGCCCATGTACTCCTGAACGCCAAAGTTCGGCACCCACAGGTCGAAATGCAGCGCGGCGGCGTGGCAAATCGGCGACAGATCGGACGGGCCGTGCGAGCCGGTGCGCACCTGATAAAGCGAGGCGAAATCGGCAATCCGGCGCATCCCGGTGATCCCGCCCGCGTGGGTAATGGTGGTGCGGATGTAATCGATCAGCTGCTCTTCGATCAGCTGTTTGCAGTCCCAGATACTGTTGAACACCTCCCCGACTGCAATCGGTGTGACCGTGTGCTGGCGGATAAGGCGGAAGCACTCCTGGTTTTCGGCGGGCGTCGGATCTTCCATCCAGAACATGCGGTACTGTTCGATGCTCTTGCCGAAACGGGCCGCCTCGATGGGGGTCAGGCGGTGATGCATGTCATGCAGCAGATGCTCGTTAAAGCCGAACTGGTTGCGCACGGCGTCGAACAGTTTAGGCGTGAAATCGAGGTATTTTTCCGTGGACCACAGCTGCTCTTCAGGCCAGTCGCCCTTGGTCGCCGGTTCGTAGGCCAGCCCTTTCCCTTTCGCCATGCCGTAGGTGGTTTTCATGCCCGGAACGCCGCACTGCACGCGGATCGCCTTGAAACCCATCTCTTTGTGACGCGCGTAATCTTCCAGCACATCATCGATGGTCTGCCCGGTGGTATGGCAATAAACCATGACACCTTCGCGCGACGCACCGCCCAGCAGCTGATACAGCGGCATACCGGCGGCTTTGGCTTTGATATCCCACAGGGCCATATCGACAGCAGAAATCGCCGACATGGTGACTGGCCCGCGCCGCCAGTAGGCGCCTTTATAGAAGAACTGCCAGATATCTTCGATGCGGTGCGCATCGCGGCCAATCAGTTGCGGGCAAAGGTGATCTTTCAGATAGGAGGCAACAGAAAGCTCGCGTCCATTTAAGGTGGCATCACCCAGGCCGACGATCCCGTCGTCCGTGGTGATTTTAAGGGTGACAAAATTACGACCCGGGCAGGTGACAAAGACTTCGGCCCCGACAATTTTCATGATCCAGTTCCTTACATCGCTCAGTGTGATGCAAGGAACTTACTTAATTACGCAACTACCATACAAGTATAGTGATCAAAAAATCTTCCACAGATCACAAAACAAAGGCGCTTATGTGCGCCCCCAGCCTGCCACGATGATCAACATCCCACACAGTGCAATCAGCGCGCCTGCCCAGTCGTAGGCGCTGAGCTTCACGCCATCGACCACCCGCAGCCAGACAAGCGCCGTGCAGACATAAACACCGCCGTAAGCGGCATACACGCGCCCGCTGGCCGCCGGATGTAACGTCAATAGCCAGACAAACAGCGCCAGCGCGATCCCCGCCGGAAGTAACAGCAATACCGATGCCCCGCGTTTCAGCCACAGGTACGGCAGGAAGCAGCCGAGGATTTCGCACAGCGCGGTCGCAAAGAAAAGTAAGGTTGTTTTAATCATTTTGACGAGTGAGTGAGAATAGGTTTAACCATGATACGCGATAATGGCGCGACCATTACCCTGCCTGCCGCGTGGGTATGCCACCTTTTCAGATTGGTGTAGAATTGACCCTGGGTAAACCCACTACAAGGAACATGCAATGAGTACATTACGCAATCGCTTCTGTCTGGCGGCCATGCTCTCCCTGACGGCGTTCGCCTTTACGGCCCCCGCCTCCGCCAACACCAGCAAACTGATCATTGAGTCGGGTGACAGCGCGCAGAGCCGTCAGAATGCCGCAATGGATAAAGAACAATGGAATGACACCCGCAGTCTTCGCCATAAAGTTAATAAACGCGTTGAAAAAGAGTGGGACAAAGATGATGTCGCTTTTGATATGCGTGATAAATGCCAGCAAAGCGCGAACGTGAATGCTTACTGGGAACCGAATACCCTGCGCTGCCTGGATCGTCGTACCGGTCGTTCGGTCGCGCCTTAATTTCGACAGCCAGAAAGGATGATTATGGCCAGCCCGTTAACGGTAAAACTCAGACCGCTGGAGCGTGAGGATTTGCGCTTCGTTCACCAGCTCGATAATAACGCCAGCGTCATGCGTTACTGGTTCGAAGAGCCTTACGAGGCGTTTGTTGAGCTGTCGGATCTGTACGATAAACATATTCACGACCAGAGCGAGCGCCGTTTCGTTGTCGAGTGCGACGGAGAAAAAGCCGGTCTGGTCGAACTGGTTGAGATTAACCACGTCCACCGCCGGGCGGAGTTTCAGATCATTATTTCGCCGGAATACCAGGGGAAAGGCCTTGCCACCCGTGCGGCGAAACTGGCGATGGATTACGGATTTACGGTGCTCAACCTGTATAAGCTGTATCTGATCGTCGATAAAGAGAATGAAAAAGCCATCCATATTTACCGTAAACTCGGGTTTATGGTTGAAGGCGAACTGATTCACGAGTTCTTTATCAACGGCGAGTACCGCAACACCATTCGCATGTGTATTTTCCAGGATCGCTACCTGGCAGAACACAGAGCGACCGGAAGCCAGCTTCTGAAACCCACCGCACAGTGACGCGTTTAAGCCGGGTAGCGGCTTCGCCCCACCCGGCTTAAACGCCTGCCAGTCAGTAATATTCAATACTGTTTTTAATGGTGTACTTGTGCGCCACCGCCGGTTTCACGCTGTCATCCACAATATGTAATTCGCAACTTACCGGGTTATTGTGGCGATCGTAATCACAGCTCTGTTTCACCGACCCAAGCGGTTTGTCGTTAAGCAGGCTGACGGCAGAGTAATCGAGTTTTTTGCGCTTATCATTCGACGGCGTGGCTGACACCGACAGATGCTGATCGCCAGACACCGTGGTTTTACCCAGCGGATAGCCGTCAGCGTCGTAGCGGTACTTCACTTCCATCGCCTTGCCGTGTGCGGTGACAATAAATCCGTTATCGTCTGTGTCCCATGTCACGCCCGCCGAGGGCAGCTCAGCCAGCTGGCATTTCCCCTGCAGCTTTATTTTTTGCTGCTGGGTTTCTGCATCCAGATAAAAATTGGCGTCCAGCACCAGCGCCACGCCGGTGTTCGCGTCCAGATCGTGCAACTCCAGGGTATCGAAACACCCCTCCTGCGAGAGCGATCCTGTGACGCGTTTACTCACTTCCCCTTTCTCATTGAACAGCGTCTGGGTGAAGTCTTTTACCGGCCCGCGCAGGGGATCAAAATCAAATTCGTTCGAAAAGCTGGCCATCTCCGGCGTAAACGACAGCGGCGCGGAGGCGTTATCGCACCCCGCCAGCACGCCTGTCAGCGCAATCATTACTGCTAGTTTCTTCACATTCTCACCGATGCGTGAACATTATTACCTCACATATTAGCAAATACAGAGGGTTACTTTTTAGCGAAACACAGCAGCAATGATGACATTTGTGAACCCGGCGACGCGTCAGGCCGGTACCGCCTCCACGATGGATAAATAGGACGGTGTGTGGATCACCCGGTTTATCTTCAGCCCGGCGTGACCTAACAAGTCTGCATACTCTTTCTCCGTACGAGCACGTCCGCCGTCGAAACCCGACAGCAAGAGAAGATCAATTTCATACCTTCCCTGCTCGTTATCTTGCTCTTTGATCAGCGGCTCCAGAATTAATAAACGGGAACTGGCTTTCATCGCTTTACGACAGGTATGTAATATCTGACTGGCTTTTTCGTCTGGCCAGTCCATCAAAATATATTTCAGCATATAAATATCAGCTACCGGGCAGGCTTCGAAAAAACTCCCTGCAATGGTTTCCCAGCGGGATTTATTGCCTAATAAATGCAAACTGTTTTCGCTAACTACGTTATCGCGATCAAATAAAATACCGTGCAGAGTGGGATTGCGTCGCAAAACCGTCAATAAAAGATTCCCCAGCCCACCGGCTATATCAACCACCGTGGCATTTTCCGGGAAATGATAATTATCGGCCAGCATGTCGTTTTCGACGCTCGACATCGAGGCCATCCCGGCATGAAAACCGTCGTCGCCTGACGGTGTTTTTTTCGTCCCCCAGTACTCATAAAACGGCATGCCAAATAATTCGTTAAAGACCGGCCTGCCTTTCACGATATCCGTCATCTCCCCGGCGGGCTGCCAGAGGGTTTTATCCGTTAACATCAGCACGGCTTCGCGCAAGGAGTATGGGGTGTCAGACCGCAAAAACTGTGCGGCGGGGGTCAGGGTAAACAGACCATCGTCAGTCTGGCTAAACACCTCGCGAGAGGCCAGGGTTCGCATGACCCGATACAGATAGCCGGCATCGACATTCAGCTCGTGCGCGAGCTGCTCTGCGGTTTTATCTTCGTCTTTAAGATGATCCGCAACCCGTAATAACGCAGCGGTACGCAGGGCAGCCTGCCAGACAAATCCCATGCACTGCTCTAACACATACATTCCATCCTGACGCTCTTTTTCCGTCAAACTTTTTTGGCTTAACATTTTATTTCTCCTGTTCCGTAAAATTTAAAAGTACAGAATTAAAATGAAACGTCAGCCAATAAGCCTAACGGGCATAATTAAATAAGCCACTTGCTCAATTTTATTTTCATTGACGACGCTGGAAATTAAAATCCACATTCAAATAAATAATGTACAGGAATATGGCCAACGAATGGATTTATTAGAAGGCTACTCATCGCTCGCTTAAATAATCACATCGCGCACTTAACCAGAATTTAATTCGCTCTCGGATTTTTCAGAAAATTTCGCGGCAATACAACTATTTACATTATGCCTGCTAAAATAAGACTCACACACAGAGAGAAGGAGCCACACATGAAACGGTTACCCTGGATTACCGCGCTGCTGTTAGCAGGCATTTCCCCTGCTGTTCTGGCCGCCCCCGACTCGTGCGAGCGCGTGAAAAGTGATATTCAGCAACGCATTATCAATAACGGCGTGCCTGAATCCGGTTTTAGCCTGAACATTGTGCCAAACGATCAGGCCGACCAGGCGGATGCGCAGGTGGTGGGACATTGCGCGAACGATACCTTTAAAATTCTCTACACCCGTACCGGCAGCAGCAGCGCACCTGCGGGTGGCGCGGGGACGCAAGACAATGCGCCGAACGAACCGCAGTAATTTATCTGCGGGAATTCCCTTAGCTTGATAAGGATTAATGTTTATTACCCCTGAATAGGTAAAACTCACTCCATCATTACCCCGGTTCTTATCGCGGGTAAAACCCTACGCAATGACAAAGATGGAGTGAGTCATGTCCGATATCGAACATCACGGCGGGATCAGCCGTCGAACTCTCGTTAAATCCACTGCAATTGGCTCTCTGGCGCTCGCTGCCGGAGGGATTTCACTACCCTTCGGCCTGAAAAGTGCCGCTGCTGCCGTACAACAGGCGGTACAGCCTGCCGCGGATAAAGTGGTCTGGGGCGCCTGTTCAGTGAATTGTGGCAGCCGCTGCGCCCTGCGATTACACGTCCGCGACGACGAGGTTTACTGGGTCGAAACTGACAACACCGGCGAGGATATCTACGGCAATCATCAGGTGCGCGCCTGTTTACGTGGCCGCTCGATCCGCCGCAGAATCAACCATCCCGACCGTCTTAACTACCCAATGAAGCGCGTCGGCAAGCGCGGTGAAGGCAAGTTTGAGCGTATCAGCTGGGATGAAGCCCTTGATACGATCACCCGCAGTCTGAAAGGCGTGGTGGAGAAATACGGCAACGAAGCCGTGTATATCAACTACTCCTCCGGCATCGTCGGCGGCAACATTACCCGCTCCTCGCCGTATGCCTCGCTGGTGGCGCGATTGATGAACTGCTACGGCGGATTTCTCAGCCACTACGGCACCTACAGCACCGCGCAAATCGCCTGTGCCATGCCTTACACCTACGGCTCCAACGACGGCAATAGCACCTCGGATATCGAAAACACCAAACTGGTGGTGATGTTTGGCAACAATCCGGCGGAAACGCGTATGAGCGGCGGCGGGATCACCTATTTTCTGGAACAGGCGCGTGAACGCTCAAATGCGCGCATGATCGTCATCGATCCGCGCTATACCGATACCGCCGCAGGACGCGAAGATGAGTGGATTCCAATCCGCCCAGGCACCGACGCCGCGCTGGTCGCGGGTATCGCCTGGGTGTTAATCGACGAAAACCTGGTCGATCAGCCCTTCCTCGACACCTATTGCGTCGGCTACGACGAAAAAACGCTGCCCGCCGATGCGCCCGCAAACGGCCACTACAAAGCCTATATTCTCGGCCAGGGCGAAGACGGTACGGCCAAAACGCCGCAATGGGCGTCACGCATCACCGGTATTCCCGCCGACAGAATCATCAAACTCGCCCGGGAAATCGGCAGCACGAAACCGGCATATATCTGCCAGGGGTGGGGACCACAGCGTCAGGCCAACGGCGAGCTGACATCCCGCGCCATCGCCATGCTGCCCATTCTGACCGGCAACGTCGGGATCAACGGCGGTAACAGCGGTGCCCGTGAATCCACCTACACCATCACCATTGAACGGATGCCGCTCCCGGATAACCCGGTCAAAACCCAGATCTCCTGCTTCAGCTGGACCGATGCCATTGTGCGTGGCCCTGAGATGACCGCCACCCGCGACGGTGTGCGCGGCAAAGATAAGCTGGATGTGCCGATTAAATTCATCTGGAACTATGCCGGGAACACCATCACCAACCAGCATTCCGATATCAACAAAACCCACGATATTTTGCAGGACGAAAGCCTGTGCGAAACCATTGTGGTGATCGATAACTTTATGACCTCGTCGGCGAAATACGCCGATATTCTGCTGCCCGATCTGATGACCGTCGAACAGGAAGATATTATTCCTAACGACTACGCGGGTAACATGGGCTATCTGATTTTCCTCCAGCCCGTCACCGCGCCGAAATTTGAGCGTAAACCGATCTACTGGATCATGAGCGAAGTAGCGAAGCGCCTGGGTCCGGATGTCTATCAGCAGTTCACCGAAGGGCGTACGCAGGAGGAGTGGTTAAAACTGCTGTACGCGAAAATGCTTGAGAAAGATCCACAGCTGCCCTCCTACGACGCCCTCAAAGAGATGGGCATTTACAAGCGCAAAGATCCGAACGGCCACTTTGTGGCGTACAAGCAATTCCGTGACGACCCGCAGGCCAATCCGCTGAAAACGCCGTCGGGCAAAATTGAGATCTACTCGAGCCAGCTGGCGAAAATTGCCAGCAGCTGGGAGCTGGAAAAAGACGAAACCATCAGTCCGTTGCCGGTGTACGCATCAACCTTTGACGGCTGGGACGCTCCGGAGCGCAGCAAGTTCCCGCTGCAGTTGTTTGGTTTCCACTTTAAGGCTCGCACCCACTCCAGCTACGGCAATATTGATATCTTACAGGCCGCCTGCCGTCAGGAAGTGTGGCTTAACCCGGTCGATGCCGATCAGCGCGGCATTAAAAATGGCGATCTGGTGCGGGTGTTTAACGCCCGTGGCGAGGTGCGTATTCCGGTAAAAGTGACGCCGCGCATCATGCCTGGCGTCAGCGCGATGGGCCAGGGCGCATGGCACGATGCGAATATGAGCGGGGATCGTGTCGATCACGGTTCGTGCATCAATACCCTGACCACACACCGCCCGTCGCCGCTGGCGAAAGGCAACCCGCAGCACACCAACCTGGTGCAGATCGAGAAGGTTTAAAGGAACGTTGTTATGAATGAAGTGTTACCGCGCGAATCTTTCGCACTGAGTGCCCGGGTGTTGGGAGCCTTGTTTTATTTCTCACCCGACAGCGAGCAGGCCGCTCCGCTGGTGTCAGCGCTGACCACCAGCGACTGGCACCTGGACTGGCCGCTGGCGCAGGACGATTTACGGCCCATCGCTGAGACCTTGCGCACCACCACCGACGAGCCGCTGGCGGATGCCTGGCAGCGTCTGTTCATCGGCCCGTGGGCGTTGCATGCGCCGCCATGGGGTTCCGTGTGGCTCGATCGTGAATCGGTGCTGTTTGGCGATTCGACGCTGGCCCTGCGCCAGTGGATGCGGGAAAACGCCATCGCTTTCGAGGTACAGCAAAACGAGCCGGAAGACCATTTCGGCACGCTGCTGATGCTGGCCGCCTGGCTTGCCGAAAATGGACGCGACGCCGAGCGCGATCAACTCCTGGCATGGCATTTGCTGCCGTGGAGCCAGCGCTTTTTGACGGTGTTCATTGAAGAAGCCGGTCATCCGTTTTACGTCGGCCTTGCTCAGCTTGCCCGCCAGACGCTGGCCAGCTGGCAATCCTCCCTGTTGATCCCGGTCGCCGACAAACCGTTGTATCGCTAATCGTCTCTTCGCACGGCACTTCTCCTGCCGTGCGAAACCCCTCATTTGTGACGGTGTCACTTCACACGTTTTACCTTTAGGACTATTCTGCCCGCATCCCCTGAGGCCTTACTCCATAAGGCGTAACACCCTGTTTACATTGCCATCTTCCCCGAACTGATTTTCTCTGCCGCTGGAACCCTTCCCAATCGCTTGCTATAGGTCATGTACCCCTGCCGAAACATGGCATAACAACAGGCAATCAATGGGTTGCTATAACGCATGCGCACAGGGAGACACACCGCAATGCACTCATCATTACTGACACGTACGCTGCTTTTCATCGGCGCGATTATTGCAGTTCTCGCTCTCCTCGCCTGGGGAATTGGGCTGGATACGATCAAAGCGCGCCAGGTTGACCTGCTGTATCTCGGTCAGCAGCACCTGATTTTAGTTTTCTCTTCCATGTTCTTTGCCCTGTTAGTCGGGATCCCGAGCGGAATATTACTGAGCCGTCCGGCCGCGCGTGGCACCGCCGAATACGTGATGCAAATCTTTAACGTCGGCAACACCCTGCCGCCGCTGGCGGTTCTGGCCCTGGCGATGGTGGTACTCGGCATCGGTGACAAACCGGCGATTATCGCCCTGTTCCTGGCGTCGCTGCTGCCGATTGTGCGTAACACCTATGCCGGATTGTGCTCGGTTCCCGCCTCACTGCTCGAAGCCGCTAACGGTATCGGGATGACCAAATGGCAGCGCCTGCGTCAGGTGGAGATCCCTAACGCCTGGCCGGTGATGCTCTCCGGCATCCGCATCGCCACGGCGATCAACGTCGGTACCGCACCGCTGGCCTTCCTGATCGGTGCCAGCAGCTACGGCGAGCTGATTTTCCCTGGCATCTATCTGAACGATTTCCCGACCCTGATTCTGGGTGCGGCGGCCACGGCGCTCTTCGCGCTGATTCTGGATACGCTTTTGGCTGCACTGGGCCGCCTGATGAGCCCACATATCGCACGATAACAATAACAAGGAGCAAGTATGAGACTGTCTTCACGCCTGGCGGCCCTGTTTACCGCCGCGCTGTTGGTCAGCCAGGCCCAGGCCGCACCGCTGATTCTGGCGACCAAGAGCTTTACCGAGCAGCATATTTTATCTGCCATGACCGTACAGTATCTGCAAAAGAAAGGGTTTCAGGTTCAGCCGCAAACCAATATCGCGACGGTCATTTCCCGGAATGCGATGATCAACAAGCAGATTGATATGACGTGGGAGTACACCGGGACGTCGCTGATTATCTTTAACCACATCAACAAACGCATGTCGCCGCAGGAGTCCTACGACACGGTGAAACGCCTGGACGCGAAACACGGCCTGGTGTGGCTTAAACCGGCGGATATGAACAACACCTACGCGTTCGCCATGCAACGTAAACGCGCCGAAACCGAGCACATCAATACGATGTCCGAGATGGTGGCCAAAATTGAGCAGATCCGCAAAACCGATCCGGACAACAACTGGCTGCTGGGCTTAGACCTGGAATTCGCCGGGCGCAGCGATGGCATGAAGCCGCTGCAGGAAGCCTATCAGATGGAACTGGACCGTCCGCAAATTCGCCAGATGGACCCCGGCCTGGTGTATAACGCCGTGCGCGACGGTTTTGTCGATGCGGGCCTTATCTACACCACTGACGGGCGCGTAAAAGGTTTCGATCTGAAAGTGCTGGAAGATGATAAAGGCTTCTTCCCGAGCTATGCGGTCACGCCGGTGGTGCGCAAAGACACCCTCGCGGCCAACCCCGGTCTGGAAGAGGCGCTCAATACCCTCTCCGGCCAGCTTAATAACGACGTTATCACCGAGCTGAATAAAAAGGTTGATATCGACCATCAGTCACCGCAGCAGGTCGCCCGTGATTTCCTGCGTAGCAAGCAGCTGCTGTAAGGAGGCGCTATGGAGACGATTCACTACATTATTGATAACTGGGATTATTTATTAACCCTCACCTTTCAGCACCTGTGGCTGGTGGCATTAGCCGTCGGACTGGCGATCGTGACCGGCGTGCCGCTGGGCATTTTAATCGTGCGCCATAAATGGCTGGCGACGCCGGTGCTGGGCATCGCGACCATTGTTCTGACCATTCCGTCGATTGCCCTTTTCGGCCTGATGATTCCGCTCTTTTCGCTGATCGGTCAGGGTATTGGCGCCCTGCCCGCCGTTACCGCTGTATTCCTTTACTCGCTGCTGCCGATTGTGCGTAACACCCACACCGCGCTCGACAGCCTGCCGCCTGGTCTGCGTGAAGCCGGACGCGGAATCGGCATGACCTTCTGGCAGCGCCTGCGCTGGGTGGAGATCCCAATGGCCCTGCCGGTGATTTTCGGCGGCATTCGTACTGCCGTGGTGATGAATATCGGCGTCATGGCTATCGCCGCCGTGATTGGCGCGGGTGGTCTGGGGCTGCTGTTGCTGAACGGTATCGGCGGGAGCGACATTCGCATGTTGATTGCCGGTGCCTTAATGATTTGTCTTTTAGCTATTGTGCTCGACTGGCTGCTCCATCGCCTGCAGGTCGTGCTGACTCCGAAGGGGATTCGATAATGATAAAACTGGAAAACCTCACCAAACAATTTTCACAGAAAAATGGCCAGACCTTTAAGGCCGTCGACAACGTTAACCTGAATGTTCCTGAAGGGGAAATGTGTGTCCTGCTGGGGCCGTCAGGGTGCGGTAAAACCACCACGCTGAAGATGATTAACCGCCTGATTACCCCAAGCAGCGGCACTATTCTGATTAACGGCGAAAATACTAACGAGATGGATACCGTCACCCTGCGTCGCAATATCGGTTACGTGATCCAGCAGATTGGTCTGTTCCCGAACATGACCATCGAAGAGAACATCACCGTGGTGCCGCGCATGCTGGGCTGGGATAAGGCACGCAGCAAAGCGCGTGCTGAAGAGCTGATGGATATGGTGGCGATGGACCCGCATAAATTCCTCAACCGCTACCCGCGCGAAATGTCTGGCGGCCAGCAGCAGCGTATCGGCGTGATTCGCGCCCTGGCGGCGGATCCTCCGGTGCTGCTGATGGATGAACCTTTCGGTGCGGTAGACCCGATCAACCGTGAGGTGATCCAGAACCAGTTCCTGGAGATGCAGCGCAAGCTGAAAAAGACGGTGATGCTGGTCAGCCACGATATTGACGAAGCGCTGAAGCTCGGCGACCGTATCGCCGTGTTCCGTCAGGGCCGTATTGTGCAGTGCGCCAGCCCCGATGAACTGCTGGCAAAACCGGCGAATGAATTTGTTGGCTCTTTCGTCGGCCAGGACCGCACCCTGAAACGCCTGCTGCTGGTGTCGGCGGGTGACGTTACGGATCAACAGCCGACGATCACCGTGCGCGAATCCACCCCCCTGCCGGAGGCGTTTGCCACCATGGATGACAACGACATCCGCGCGATCACCGTAGTGGATGGCAACGGCAAACCGCTGGGCTTTGTGAAGCGCCGCGAAGCGCGTCACGCCACTGGCTCTTGCGCAGACATGCTGCATCCGTTCCGAATGACGGGCAAAGCGGAAGACAACCTGCGCGTTGTTCTGTCGCGTCTGTATGAGAGCAACACCAGCTGGATGCCGATTGTGGATGAAGAGGGTGGTTATAACGGTGAGATTTCGCAGGATTATATTGCGGAGTATCTGAGTTCAGGACGAACCCGTCGTGCACTGAATATTCACAGCGACACGTAAATACTGCGGATAATAGCCGGGCAGTCAGGACTGCTGCCCGGTTTCGGTGTTACGCGACGACCTTCTCAACGGAAAAGGTGCTGTCCAGCATCGACAGATCGATGTAACGCGCCAGATCGCGCTGCTCAGCGCGCGGCAGATACGGCAGTTCACCCCCAAGCGGCCCCTGCAGTTTTTTGCTCAATACGTCGATGATTTCAGCGTAATGGGCAAGACCGGGGTTGATGCGGTTAGCGACCCAACCAATCAGCGGCAAACCATCGTTAGCAATGGCCTGCGCGGTCAGCAACGCGTGGTTAATGCACCCTTCCTGAATGCCGACAACCATCAGCACCGGCAATTGTTCCTGCACCACCCACTCCGATAACGGACGCAGATCGTTCATCAGGCTGCGCCAGCCGCCGGTGCCTTCGATCACCACGTGATCGACGCTATCGCTGAGGTTCGCCAGCCCGTTGGACAACAGGGAATAATTGATAAGACCGCTGTGTGCGACGCTACTTTCGTCTTCACTCAGCGCGATCGGGTTGATGGCCTGATAAGGCAGCTCAAGGCTTGAGACACTTTGCAGCACCAGCGCATCTTTATTGCGTAGTCCTTCTGGCGTCTCTTTACTTCCTTTCGCGACCGGTTTATACCCTGCCACACTTTTACCGCCTGCCGCCAGGGCCTGCAGCAAAGCGCGGGACACCACCGTCTTACCGACAGAAGTATCAGTACCCGTTACAAAGAAACGCTTAAGCATCACTCACTCCACCTTTTGGGCATATGCTTTGAAAATATAAACTAAGTAAATAATTCAGTGGAGTGAGTCTAAGGTATGCGCCGTCGGTCCAGATTGAGATAGCGCAATTTTTATGAGATCAGCGAAAAAGAGTTATCCCTGCAGCAGGCGGATCAATAGCGAACCGTTATACATGGCATCTTTCACCAGCGCGGCCCCGGCCATGGTGCCTTGATTGGAAAACTGCGTGCTCTCGACCACCATATTTTTACTGTAGGCCGGAAGGGATTGCTGACGAATGCAGTCAGAAATCGCCGGGAACAGGATCTCGGCGGCCTGATTCAGAGGCGAGCCAATCAGGATTTTTTGCGGATTAAAGAGATTCACCATAATCGCCAGAATACGCCCGACGTTATTGCCCACACCGGTAATGATGTCTTTCGCCAGCAGATCGCCCTGCCGCGCCGCGCCGCACAAAGACTCGACGGTCAGCGGCTGGCCGTGCAGCGACGAGCTCATCGACTGGCTAAGACGCAGTTGCGCCAACTCCATCACGCTTTCGACGCTGGCAATGGTTTCGAGGCAGCCGTGGTTGCCGCAGTAGCAACGCTTGCCGTAGGGATCGACCTGCGTGTGACCAATTTCCACCAGGCTGCTGCTCCCGGCATGTAACAGGCGGCCATCGGTAATCACGCCCGCCCCAACGTTGTGGTCAATCACCACCTGAATCACGTCACGCGCGCCGCGAGAGGCACCAAACAGCGCCTCGGCCATCGTCCAGGCGCTGATGTCATGCTGAATGTAGACCGGTACGCCGGTGTGATTCTCTAGCACTTCACCCAGCGGCATGTCTTTGACGTCGTCATAAAACGGCATGCGATGGACGATTCCATTTTCCGTATCAATAATTCCCGGCAGGGTGATCGCAATGGACGTCAACCGCTCCAGCTTTTGCTGATGGCGAATAAAAAACTGATCGATATGGGCAATGATGCGTTCAAGCAGGGTTTGCTCTGACTGGAGCGGCAGTTCCAGACGGTCCTCGACCACCAGCTTGCTGCTCAGATCGCGCAGGGCAAGAATCACTTCCGCGCGGCTGATGCGAATCGACAGGTAGTGCCAGGCTTCGGTTTCCACCACCAGCCCCACCGCCGGACGGCCACGGCTGCCCGGCTCCTGGATTTCCGTCTCCTGAACCAGATGCGCTTCCAGCATTTCACGCACTATTTTGGTAATACTGGCTGGCGCCAACTGCGCCAGTCGGGAAAGATCGATACGCGAGACCGGGCCAAGCTGATCAATCAGGCGATACACCGCACCCGCATTGGTCTGCTTAATTTGATCAATATGTCCTGGCTGACTATCAGCAACCACCTCTTACATCCTTATTTTCGCGCTTCGAAATAAACTTTGGGCTATGGTGAAGCACTTCGCAGGCAATCGTCAAATTTAAACTTAGCCATGTGATTTGCCGCACATTTTTCGCCCTTTTTCAGGCCATTATTGGCCGCTTTGAGGCTGCAATCAGCTGGTTTTTGAAACGCTGTGCCGCATGGCTCTGTTCATGGTGTTTTGGCCACACCAGCCACATCTCAGAGACGGCATCCTCTTCAGCGATCGCCACCCAGCGCATTTCGCTAAGCTGCACGCGTTTAAATGACGCCGGAAGAATCGATACCCCCAGCCCCGCCGCGACTAAACCGATTATCGTCATCGCCTCGCCCACCTCCTGGGTGATCACCGGCGCCTGCCCGTAGCGGCGCATCAGGCCCAGAATGTCGTCGTATAAGCCAGTCCCGACGTGAGGGTCGAAAAAGACAAAGGGTTCCTGCGCCAGCTGGGCAAGCGTTACTGAGTCCAGTTCGGCCAGCGGATGATCGCGAGGAATCATCGCCAGCAGCGGCTCGCGCAGGATCACTTCCCAGGCCAGAGTATCGGGCAGATGGGTGTTGCGCATCAGCCCCAGATCCAGCGAACCTTCATTCAACGGGACAATCTGCTCCCGCGTATTGATCTCGCGCGTCTGAATGTGCACATCGGGATAATGGCGGCGAAACGACGACAGGGTATCCGACACCGCGCTGATAAACGGCGCCGACGAGGTAAATCCGATGCGCAGTTCGCCCGTTTCGCCCAGATGCAGACGTTCGGCGCGCGCGGCAGCGTCATCGACCAGACTCAGTATTTGTCGGCTGTCGGCCAGAAACTGCCTTCCCGCCTCCGTCAGGCTGACGCTGCGGTTGGTACGGGCCAGCAAACGTGCGCCAACCTGTTGCTCAAGGATTTGGATCTGCTGGCTCAGAGGCGGCTGGGAGATGTTCAGCCGCGCGGCCGCCCGGCCAAAATGGAGTTCTTCAGCAACGGCGATAAAGTAGCGTAAATGGCGCAGCTCGATATTCATATGTTTAACGTATCATTTGAGATTATTAATATATTAGACAGAATATTTACAATTTCCTACTCTGATCTTGTGGTCATACCCGTCACCAGAAATCACGGGGATGTTTAAGCAAGGAATGAGTGTGAGTCGTACATCTACCGTTGATATCGCCCCGGCAAGCGACATTGATGATTTACCCGCAGCACCCGCGCCGAACCAGTTTATCAAACGTGGTACTTCCCAATTTATGCGCGTCACGCTGGCGCTGTTTTCCGCCGGCCTCGCGACCTTCGCCCTGCTGTACTGCGTGCAGCCGATCCTGCCGGTTCTCTCTCATGAGTTTGGCGTCTCGCCCGCCAGCAGCAGTATTTCCCTGTCGATCTCAACCGGGATGCTGGCGGTCGGATTGCTGTTTACCGGCCCACTCTCCGACGCCATCGGACGCAAACCGGTGATGGTGACCGCGCTGCTGCTCGCGTCGGTGTGTACTTTGCTTTCGACAATGATGACCAGCTGGCACGGGATCCTGGTGATGCGCGCTCTGATTGGGCTGTCCCTGAGCGGCGTGGCGGCGGTCGGAATGACCTATCTCAGCGAAGAGATCCACCCGAGTTTTGTTGCCTTCTCGATGGGGTTGTACATCAGCGGGAATTCGATTGGCGGCATGAGCGGACGTCTGCTGAGCGGGGTGTTCACGGATCTGTTTAACTGGCGCATCGCGCTTGCGGTGATTGGCTGCTTTGCCCTGGCATCAGCGCTGATGTTCTGGCGTATCCTGCCGGCATCACGCCATTTCCGCCCTACTTCCCTGCGGCCAAAAACGCTGTTTATCAACTTCCGCCTGCACTGGCGCGACCAGGGTCTGCCGCGTCTGTTTCTGATGGGCTTCCTGCTGATGGGGTCGTTCGTCACCCTGTTTAACTATATTGGCTATCGCCTGATGCTCTCGCCATGGCATCTTAGCCAGGCCTTTGTCGGCCTGCTCTCCGTGGCCTATCTCACCGGGACCTGGAGCTCGCCGAAAGCAGGCGCGATGACGGCACGCTTCGGTCGAGGGCCGGTGATGCTGGTTTCAACAGGGGTAATGCTCGCGGGTCTGCTGCTGACACTGCTCTCTCCCCTGTGGGTCATTTTCGCCGGAATGCTGCTCTTCTCCGCTGGTTTCTTCGCCGCGCACTCCGTCGCCAGCAGCTGGATCGGCCCGCGCGCCCGTCGCGCCAAAGGCCAGGCGTCATCCCTGTATCTGTTTAGCTACTACCTGGGCTCCAGCATCGCCGGGACTCTCGGCGGCGTGTTCTGGCACAACTATGGCTGGAATGGTGTCGGAGGATTTATTGCGCTGATGCTGTGCGCCGCGCTGCTGGTCGGGGCGAGCCTGCATAAGCGTCTGCACTGACGGTTATGCTTCAAACGAGCGCGAAATGGGAAAGCTGATACACCGCCACCATCGCTGAGACATTCACAATCACAGTGACGATGAACCTGGTTTTGAATGGCTGCTTTTGCGTTTTATGGCGGAAGAGTTGTTGGCCCGCCATCGCGCCGGGCCATCCTCCCACAAGGCCAAACACCAGCAATGTGGATTCCGGCACTCTGCGCCAGCCCTTGCGCGCCGCCGTTTTATCCACGCCATACATCACCAGCGTAAGCACATTGGCGAGCAGGAGCCAGCTGACAATGGGATGGGCGGTAAACATGCTTCCGATCGCTGAAACGATGAGGAGCAAGTAGCAGAAGCGATTGAGATTCATAGGCGCGGTCACAGTCGTTATTACGGAAAGTTGTGCGGCATTATACGGGGTCGCGCTGTCAGGACGAAACGGATGTCATAAACCTGGAGCGGGCTGTTTAGCATCTTCTATAAGAGCCACGTCAATCCTTACACCCGGCATCATTTCTTCAAGACCGTCTGTCAGCATCTTCTCGGCTTCATGAAGCTTCTCCAGGGGCATCTGCGGCAGACTTTCCAGAATGAACCACATTTGCAGCGCATCCGCACTCAGGCGAGTTCTGATCCCCTGTCGCCAGTTCCAGCGGCGGCAGGTCACTCCGGCATCATCGCACCAGATAACTTCTCCCTGCGAGGGATATTCAACTGCGGGTTCACCCTCTTTGACGGTATCAAAAGGTTCTGTGCCTTTTGCCACAACCAGCCGTGGCGCCCCCTGATAGGCAGCGATATTTTCTCCCCCAACCGGAACGGCATACTTCAGACTGACGGCGTTATAGAGATCCACGACCGGATCAAGAGCAGGCATTGCGCCGTCGCGAAGAACGCGTTTACGCAGCGCATCAGCTGAGCACGGCGTGCGTTTTGGCCTGGCACCAAATCCCTGAAACACTTCTGCCCACGCGGCCAAATGTGCTTCGGCCCAGGCCGGGGTTCCAGCCAGAACGGCTTCGCAGGCTGCTTGCAGAGCGATTTCACCAACGCGCGGGTTACGTACCGGGGCGGCCTCTACACAGATACTCAGAGCCCGGAAACCGGGGGCGATACCATAAACCTCTGGGGCAATTGACGGAGAGACAATGAACACGTGATAATCCTGTAATGACCAATTTATTCCATGATAATGACCAATGACCAAAAAAGTCAATTTAATGACCGATGCAAATGCGATTGTGAATACCGTTAACGAAGCCGTATCGCAGCGGATTAAGCTGTACCGTAAGCAAAAGAAAATATCACTCGATGAGCTGTCCCGCCGGGCGGGCGTCAGTAAGGGCGCTCTGGTTGAGATTGAGGGGTGCAGGGCAAATCCCAGCATCGCCCTGCTATGCCGCCTGGCTGCTGCGATGGGCGTTTCTGTAGCGGATTTTGTTGATGTCAGTTCCAAACCGACCGTGCATCTCATCGCTGAAGATGAGATCCCTGAGCTTTGGAATGGCGAAAAAGGGGGAAGAGCACGACTGCTCGCAGGATCCGGCGGTCCCGATATGACAGAGCTGTGGATGTGGGAAATGCAGCCGGGGGAAAAATTTGCTTCACCCAGTCACCCGCAGGGAACGCTTGAACTGTTTTATGTACAACAGGGGACGCTTACGCTTGGCGTACAGGAGCACCTGTATTCGGTGAATACCGGCTGTTCAGCAACGGCCAGAACCGACGTCCCGCATTTCTATGAGAACCGGGGTAAAAGTTCACTCACATTCATCATGACAGTAAATGAAAAAGCATCCTGAGTGCTGCTCTTAGCACAGAGCAGACTTTACTGTTCCGCGTCTAAACTTTCTTCGGCTCCGGGGTTCCCTGATGAAAAACTAACTTCCATTGCCCATTATCAGAACGCGCCCAGCACGATGAACGAAGGAAACGCGACTACCATCCGGATGAAACGTCCTGTAATGCAAGATGGCGAAATCCTCGCGAATGCTGATGAGCCGAAAGTCGTTGCTGAGAATGGCCGGGACACATTCTTCACCCATAAGAGACGCTATCGTCTCCTCACTAGTCACCAGGACGCCCGAGCGTGTAATTTCCTTGAACTCAGGATGAAGTATGTGCTCAAGCCATTCAAGGTCGTTCCGTTTGATCCCATGAAGAGTGCATTCAAGTGCTTCCAGCTTTTCCAGCAGCATGGCGTTCATCCTCGTTGAAACTCCTGTCACCTGGTATTAAAGCAGCCAGAGATAACGAATGCGATAACCTGATATCAGCAATCTGATAGTGCTCGTTGTTAAACATTTTTCAACCACTGACATCATTCGAACTCATTTATTAAGCACTTAGTCCAGTTATAGTTAACTCTCGCTAACGCCAACGCTCCTGAAACGTCACCGAAATCAACCGCCTGATGCCGCACAAAAAACTCTCGCAGTTCCGTGGGTAAAAACGCTGCGCTATATCGCAACAGCGTGCTGTGCCAGAACGGTGCGGGCAAAGGGCTGCCCGTATGGCGCAGCAGCAGCTTATCTTTCCATTGGGAATTTAAAACGCTCTCGCAGAATGACTGGCGCAGGGCAATGGCGGGATCATCGGGGATACCAGCCAGCAGCAATTGACTGGGCAGTGCCACCAGCCTTAGCTGCCGGATCACAATGTGCTTTCCCTGATATTCACGCCAGATATCGGTTAACTGCCCTGTTTTTTCCGGCAGCGACTCCTTTTCTTCATACAGCGGCAGAGTCAGAGGCAGAAAGGTAAAATGGACGCTACTGACAGGGAGAACATCGGCCAGTCGATCGCCCTCCGTGCGTTGCTCCAGTTCGCGAATGAGGCATACCACAGGCTCGGGCAATACCGGCTGTATGCCCGTTGCAAGCGCCAGTTTGTCAGGATCGTAGTAATGCTCTTTCCTGATTTCCCCGATAGCGGGGTTTTCCCGCCAGAGCGCGAGGGTTTTCTGATTCGTCGCGCTGTACGCATTTTGCAGACGGGTGGCGTTCATAGCAGATCTGCCAGGGCGAGAGGGCTGATTTCCCTTCACTTTACCCTCCTCTCTTCAGGCCGTCTCAGGATCTAACAGAGAGGTGCCATAGGAATTATCGATTGTACACAGCCAACGCTCATCCGTTTCCCGCCTGAAAACATAGGTCGCACGACGTGTGGTTTCGACCGTTCCCCCCTTGCCATCAGGGAAGCGAAGTACAGTTTCCATAATAACGAGCGCATTGCCGCCTCCTTCGATCACCTGCATCTCTCCCTGCTCAACAATAAGTTGATCCTGAAAATAGTCAGAGATGGCGATAAACGCTTTGCGGATATTCTCTTTACCTGTGACGGTTAATCCCGGCTTCACCACCAGAGCAGCATCTTCAGCGTAATTCTCCATCAAAGAATCAAAGTCTTTAGCGGAAATTGCTCTGTCACAAGATTCAATAATCTGACGTAACGGATGTGAGTGCATAATGATTATCCTGTAAAGTGTCCTACCTGTATTACCTGGTAACTCAGTGTAGATGTATAGCTACTATATTTTATGAGTTGTTGGGATTAACACGTTATTTCAGGAGGCTTTGTGCGCACTCGCCCGTCATCCCGGTTAATCGTTCTTTCGCCTGAGAATCGCGTTTTGCTCTTTTGCTTCTGCCATAACGATGACGCTCTGCGTGGAAAGACCTACTGGGCAACGCCTGGTGGAGGGCTTGAGCACAATGAATCTTTCGAGCAGGCTGCGTTGCGCGAATTACGTGAAGAGACGGGCCTGACAAGAGACTCAGCAGGTCCGCAGATAGCCTCCCGAACCTTCGAAATGATGCTGCCGAGTGGGGAGACTGTTCTCGCCGAAGAGCGTTTTTTTATTATTCATGCAGATCAATCAGATATCGACCGCTCAGGATGGAGCAGCAATGAAAAGAACGTCATTCGCGAGCACCACTGGTGGACAATCGAAGAGCTGAGACAGACCACTGAAATCATCTTTCCAGCCGATTTGATCATTGAAATACTTGAAGGTTCAGCTGTGTTTACTGCTGCAAAATGACGCTGATATCCGCGCCTGGCACCCGCAGCCAGGTCTGCGAAAAGTAAAATGCATGAAGTTATAAATGAAAAGCAGAGACAGATGACAACCTGGGATTATCCGTTTCGGCGTACTACATTCTCCCGCGTAGGTCCCTGAAAATAGAGGGTACTCACATGGCAGCTTCGGGGCTGTATCAATACAAAACGTACCGCTTCCCAGATTGAACGCCCGTTCAACAACGCCTCACCCATTTTAACCGTGCCATTCGGCAGTTCATTTAAATCGGTCATTTCAAAATCGGGTGGATACAGACCGGTGACGCGAATATTCTCCTTTGCAAGCTGGTGTGACAGCGTCTGCGTAAAACCGCTCAGACCATGCTTACTCGCAAAAAATGCCGGATGTGCAATTGAATCTGTAAAGCCAGGAATACCACATGCTGAGATGATGGAAATAATATCAGCCGAGCTGGAACGTCTTAAGTAGGGAAGTAAAGCCTGAGTGAGTAAAATCGAGCCTGTAAGACCAGAGCTAATGGTAGCAATGCATTCTGATGCGGGTTGATCCTCTAATTCCCCGGACAACCATTGTGCGGCGTTGAGAATAAGGATATCGACCGGTGCATCTGCATTTGTTATTAGCCCTGCGAACTCTTCTATGGATGCCGCATGGGTTAAATCACAGACATAGCCCCTTGCCTTCCCGCCTTCTGCTGAGACGATACCGCAGGTTGTCTGAATATCTTCTGGCCGCCGCGCGCAAAATTCCACGTCAACCCCTTCGCGAGCCAGCCAGACAACCAATGCCTGACCAAACCCACTGCCACCTCCGGTGACAACCGCTCTTTTACCTCGCAACATTCAACCTGCTCCTGTATTGGCAATCCATGAAACGTTGACGGAGATAGTGCAGGTTAGTACAGCGAGACGTCTTCCCGTTTGTGCGATTCGGTTCAGATTAAGCAAAAAAGTAGACTGTTCTCTCTCAGTCCGTTTTTTCGCTTAATTTCTCGCGCAGAAATTCAATGAATACCTGAGTTTTTGCAGGTAACAAACGCGTCTCAGTCAGCGCATAAATGGTGACCTCTTCTGCCTGCCAGTCAGGCAAAACCCGTGTCAGTTTATTATCGATAACCTCTTCCTCGACAATTTTATCCGGCAGGATTGCAATGCCGGCGCCCATCTCGGCAAAACGACGCATCATACCAATGCTGTTCATCTGAAAACGTCCGGTCGGCGTGATGCTAATTTCATCTTCTTTACGCTGTAATAACCAGTGGCCGGGCTTATCCTGGCGCATAGCAATACATTCATGATGTGTCAGTTCATCAGGATTGTCGGGCGTGCCGTTGCGACGTAAATACGCCGGGGAGGCATAGAGGCTTCGAGGGAGCGAGCCGAGCTTTCGCGCAATAAGACCGGAATCAGGCAAACTTCCCATGCGAATAGCCAGATCATAGGGTTCCGAAACTAAATCGACATTTCTCGGTGTTAAATCAAAATCGAAGCTTATCCCCGGATGGCAGTCCGAAAACGCTTTGATGAGCGGTGCGAGAATAACTACCGCAAAATCGGCAGGCAAAGAGACCCGCAGCATGCCCTGTGGCTGAGCCAGGAGAGAACCGAGCTGCTCATGTGCCAGACGCGCTTCATCAATGATGCGACGGCTTCGTTCGTAATAGATCTGCCCCGCTTCAGTCAGCTCAATCTTGCGCGTCGTCCGGTGTAACAGCCTGAGGCCGATAAACTTTTCAAGCTCATTTATTTTGCGGGACAGCGTGGAGTTCGGCATGCCGAGAGCCTGAGCTGCGCCACGAAAACTGCGCGCTTTGACGACCTCGACAAAGTAGGACATGTGGTTAAGAAGTTCCATATTCATTGTGCCATTGATGGAATATTCAATTCTGATTTTAGCTATTTATACCAAAAATTAACAGAACTATACTTTAGTCATTCGCAGGAGATATCTGCACAAACTCTGATAAATACTAGCTATCTCAGTCAGTTAACCACAAAAGAGGATTACCTATATGAGCTTTGAAAAATTCACCGCTGACAATGCCGCCATGCTGTTGATTGACCATCAGGTCGGTACGATGGGCTGGGCTAAATCGATGGCGTTTGACGAACTTAAACGCAATGCACTGATGCTGGCTAAATCTGCCGCCATTCTGTATATGCCGGTGGTGCTTACCTCCAGCATGGAAGAATATGCGCAGGGGCCGCTGCTTGAAGAACTGAAATCCATTCTGCCAGAAGAATTTGAAACACGAATCAAACGCATGGGCATTGTGAATGCCATGGACGATGAGAACTTTGCCGCCGCCGTTCACGCAACCGGCAGAAAAAAACTGATTATTGCGGGCGTAACTAACGACGTCTGTACGGTATACCCGGCGCTGTCGCTGGTTGCAGCCGGGTTTGACGTACAGGTTGTTGCAGACGCCGGTGCTTCTCCAACCAAAATGGCCGACGACATCGCCCTGCGCCGTATGGATAAGAATGGCATCACGCTTACCACAACGAACCAGCTGATTGCTGAGCTGGCAGGAAGCTGGGCGACACCGCAGGGTGAAAAACTGGTTCAGGTATTAATGGAATCTTTCCAGTAAACACTGCGCTTTTGGCCACTGACCCGGCAACAAAATGTTTCTGTGGTGGAATGAACAGTGGAAATATACGCCAGCGTATATCATCACCAAAGAAATCTCCGTGATACCTTTATATTTTTTGTTGCTCCCCCTTTATCCGATGAGCGTTATTACCTTTACGTTTCCCCTCAGCATGCCGGGCTGCTGAATTAATTTCTTTTTATTATCTCAGGGAATTTACCGCCTTTATTTTTCAGCCTACAGGAAAAGAAAAATGAATAAAATATTTACCCCATTCACACTCGGGAAATTAACCCTTAACAACCGCCTGGTCATGGCTCCCATGACTCGCAGCCGTGCTGAATATGATGGCACGCCGGGTGCTCTTGCGGTTGAATATTACGCACAGCGCGCCGGTGTGGGTCTTATCATTGCAGAAGGGACACAGCCCAGCGATGACGGACAGGGATATTTGATGACGCCGGGTATTTACACCGACGCGCACGTGGCCGGCTGGAAAACTATCACTTCAGCCGTTCACCATCAGGGTGGACATATGTTCATTCAGCTTATGCATGTCGGGCGCATGAATCATCCAGACAATACCCCGCACCATCGTCAGGGCGTTGCGCCGTCCGCCATTGCTCCCGGTGTACAGATGTTTACAGCAACCGGGATGCAGGATATTCCGGTGCCACGAGAACTGACAACGGCAGAAATCGCCAGCACCGTGGCTGATTTTCGTTACGCAGCCAGACGCGCGATTGAAGCTGGCGCAGACGGCGTGGAAATCCACGGTGCTAATGCCTATTTAATACATCAATTTTTGGCACCGAGCGCTAACCAGCGCACAGATGAATATGGCGGTTCCATTGAGAACCGAGCCCGATTTGCGCTGGAGGTGGCTGCAGCCATCGCCGATGAGATTGGTGCAGATAAAACGGCAATCCGTCTGTCGCCGGGCAGCAAGATCTGGGGTATTGATGAAGGTGAAGAAGGCCCGACGCTTTATCGTTATCTGGTGGCTGAGCTCAATAAACTCGGACTGAGCTACCTGCATATTATGCATATGGGCAATGAGGAATTGCTTAGCGAGCTGCGGGCATTGTGGTCGCAATCGTTGATACTGAATCGCCCAGGCAAAAGCAGAGATGCCATCGGCGATGATATCGAGTCCGGATTTGCTGAACTGGAATCCTATGGCCAGATGATTTTGGCTAATCCAGACTTTACCCGTCGTATTAAAACAGGGGCACCGCTGAACAATGCCGATCCGGCAACGTTCTATGGCGGTGGTGCCGAAGGATATACGGATTATCCTGCAATGCAGTAATTTCTCGCACTAAGAGAGAGGATGGGCATTTATACTCATCCTTTTTTTATTACGCCGCACCGAGTATGAAAATTGCGGTGAGTTTTAGTCATATTACAGGTCACGAAAAGCCCCGCCCCCGTCAGGATATATATTCCACAATTCAGCACTGAAATTCATGAATACGCCATGAGATGAATATTCACTGTTGATTAACTCACCGTCGTGTCAGAAACGCGCATATCTGTTACATTGCCAGAACCATCGCCCGATTCCGACACGAGGACCTCATGAATAACAACAACTACCAACAACTCACCCGCACGTTCCAGCGTCTCTCCCGATTCTCCCATCTCTCCTCCATCGCCAGCTGGGACATGTTCGCCATGATGCCGCCGGGCGGGAGCCAGGCGCGTGGGGAAGCACTGGCGGAAATGAGCGTGTTACAGCATCAAATCCTGACGGATAAAAAAGTGGGCGACTGGCTGGCCGCTGCCGAAAGTGAAGATCTTAATGACGTTGAACGCGCCAACCTGCGCGAGATGACGCGCCATTTCCAGCAGGCCTCCCTGCTGCCGGAATCGCTGGTGGAAGCCAAGTCGCTGGCCGGGAGCAAATGTGAACACGCCTGGCGCACCCAGCGACCGGCTAATGACTGGCAGGGTTTTTCAGCCAACTTGAAAGAGGTGGTGAAGTTCAGCCGTGAAGAGGCGCGTCTGCGTGCCGAAGCCAAGGGCTGCACCCCTTACGACGCCCTGCTTGATATCTTCGAGCCAGACATGACCAGCGCCCGCCTCGACGTGCTGTTTGGCGATCTGAAATCCTGGCTGCCCGATCTGCTGTCGCAAGTGGTAGAAAAGCAGTTACAAAAATCATTCGTTCCGCCACAAGGCCCTTTCCCGACCGCCGTTCAGCGTGAGCTGGGGCTGGAAGCGATGAAAATGCTGGGCTTCGATTTTAACGCCGGGCGTCTCGACGTCAGCGCCCATCCGTTCTGCGGCGGCGTGCCGGAAGATGTGCGCATCACCACGCGTTACGATGAAGACGAGCTGCTGAGCGCTCTGTTTGGCGTGGTGCACGAAACCGGCCATGCGCGCTATGAGCAAAATCTGCCGCGCAACTGGCTCGGCCAGCCCGTCGCTCTGGCGCGCTCCACCGCCATCCACGAATCCCAAAGCCTGTTCTTCGAGATGCAGCTGGGCCGCAGCAATGCGTTCCTGAAACATCTCCTCCCGGCGGTACATGCCCGCTTTGGCAGTCAGGCGGCGTTTAGTGAAGAGAACTTCATCGCCTGGAACCAGCGCGTGAAACCGGGCTATATCCGTGTTGATGCGGATGAAGTGAGCTATCCGGCGCACGTGGTATTGCGTTACGAAATTGAACGCGCGCTGATCAACGGCGAAATCGAAGTGGACGACATCCCCGCCCTGTGGGACGAGAAAATGCAGGCGTGGCTTGGGTTGTCGACAAAAGATAACTACCGCAACGGCTGTATGCAGGATATCCACTGGACCGACGGCGGCTTTGGCTACTTCCCGTCATATACGCTAGGGGCGATGTATGCCGCACAGCTGTTCAGTGCAGCGAAAACGGCGCTGCCGGGGCTGGAGTCTTCTGTTGCGGAAGGTGATTTCTCGGCGCTGTTTGACTGGCTGAACCAGAACATCTGGCAGCACGGCAGCCGCTTCACCACTTCGCAACTGATTACCCAGGCCACGGGGGAAGATCTTAACAGCCGCTACTTCCGCGACCACCTCACCTCCCGCTATCTGTAATCCCCCGCGCCGGGGCGTGTACCCGGCGCTGTACATTCCGTTACACGCCGATACCAATGACTCACGGAAGCCTCGAATTCATAAGGATATAGTTATTTCAACGGCCCCGCAGTGGGGTTAAATGAGAAACCAAATTCGAGGGTATGAGAATGAAAAAAGTATTAGCTCTGGTTGTTGCCGCTGCTATGGGTCTGTCTTCTGCTGCGTTTGCTGCTGATGCTGCAACGTCTGCTACCCCAGCTCCGGCTGCTGCTGCGACCACGAAAGCGGCGCCAGCAAAAACTGTACACCACAAAAAACACAAGAAAGCCGCTGTAGAGCAGAAAGCTCAGGCCGCTAAAAAGCACCACAAAAAAGCAGCAACCAAACCAGCCGCCACTACCACTACGGCTGCGCCAACTGAGCAGAAAGCCCAGGCTGCTAAAAAACACCACAAGAAAGCCGCTGCTAAACCTGCTGTAGAGCAGAAAGCTCAGGCTGCTAAAAAGCATCACAAAAAAGCAGTAAAACACGAAGCGGCTAAACCAGCTGCACAGCCTGCTGCGTAATCGCACACGCTAAACCGTGCCCCTCGCGGGCACGTTGCTAAACCGGCGCTGAGCTGTATTTATCGGCGCCGTTTTTTTATCCGGAGGGCGTATGCTGCGGCGCTATCGGTTTGAGTTCATTCTTATCACGCTTATTTTATGCGCGATTATCGCCAGCATGTTTTATCTTTCCTGATTGTAGCACGCTGATTTTACTCCCACTTTAACGCCGTCCCGTCTATAGTATTTTCATAGGGTTCAACTTTTTATAATCATAATTACCCCACCAGAGTGTGATATGCGGAAAACTGTTGTGTTGTTACTGGGAACGTTCTGTCTCTTTTCAGGCCTGGCACATGCAGACGATGGCGATGATAGCGCCATGGCTGCCAAAGAGATCAAAACGCTGTTCTTTGGTCATGATGACCGCACGCGTGTCACCGATCCGACCGGGGCGCCCTGGGATGCCATCGGGCAGCTGGAAACCGCCAGCGGCAACCTGTGTACCGCAACCCTGATCTCACCTCATCTGGCCCTGACCGCCGGGCACTGTTTACTGATCCCACCGAAAGGCAAGCCGGACAAAGCCGTTGCGCTGCGTTTTATCTCCCAAAAAGGTCTCTGGCGCTATGAGATCCACGGCATCGAAGGTCGTGTCGATCCGTCGTTAGGCAAACGCTTAAAGCCGGACGGCGACGGCTGGATTGTGCCGCCGGCGGCAGCCGAGTGGGATTTTGGTCTGATTGTTCTGCGCTATCCGCCCTCGGGGATCACTCCTCTACCGCTGTTTGATGGCGACAAAGCGGCGCTGACGGCAGCCTTAAAAGCCGCCGACCGTAAAGTCACGCAGTCGGGTTATCCGGTCGATCACCTGGATTCGCTCTACACCCACACGGACTGCATCGTCACCGGCTGGGCGCAAAACAGCGTCTTATCCCACCAGTGCGATACGCTGCCGGGCGATAGCGGCTCTCCGCTGATGCTGAAAACCGACGGCGGCTGGCAGTTGATTGGCGTACAAAGTTCAGCGCCTGCCGCCAAAGACCGCTGGCGCGCCGATAACCGGGCGTTATCCGTGACCGGTTTTCGGGAAAAACTGGAAGCGCTGGCGCAGGAATAGCTCAGCCATATTTGATTTCACGTAATTCCATAATCGCCTCGATGGGCATCGGCTGGCTGAACCAGAACCCTTGCAACTGGTCGCAGCCCGCGAGGCGCAGCAGTTTCATCTGCTTTTCGTTTTCCACGCCTTCGGCCACCACCGCCATCCCCAGTGCACTGGCAATCCGCACGGTGCCGCTCACCAGCGCCGCCGCCTGTTCGTCGTTATCCACCAGCCCGGCCAGTGATTTGTCGATCTTGATGGTGTCAAAATTAAAACGGCGCAAATAACCGATGCTGGAGTACCCCGTTCCGAAATCATCCAGCGCGACGGCGATGCCCAACGCTTTAAGATTCGAGATCGCGGCCCTGGCGCGCTCCGGGTTTTCCAGCACGTAGGTTTCCGTCACTTCCAGCTGCAGACGCGTGGCCGGGAAACGCGTCATTTCAATGACCTGCGCCACTTTGTCCTCAAATTCGGGATCGCGAAACTGCGCCGGAGAGATATTTACCGACAGCTTCAAATCACCAAAAGGCTCCAGATCCTGACAGGCGCGGCGCAGGACAAACTGCCCTAAACCATAAATCAGGCCGCTGGTTTCGGCGATACTGATAAACACATCCGGCCCCAGTTCCCCCGCCGGACGCCGTGGCCAGCGCAGCAGCGCCTCAACGCTGGTCATTTTCTGGCTACGCGCATCGATAATTGGCTGGTACCAGATGTCGAACTCGTCGCGTTCCATGCCGCTGCGGATCTCATTTTCAATTGCCAGCTGCTGCTCGCGCACGCTGTTCAGTTCAGCGTCATACTGAGTGACGCGGCCCTTGCCGGTAATTTTCGAGTGATACATGGCGATATCGGCGCGGCGGAACAGCTCCGAGCTGGTGCATTCGATCAGCGTGCCGCTGGCAATTCCGATGCTGGCGCTGATGTGAATGGTGCGCTCACCGAGGCGCAGGGGCGCACTCAGGAATTCGAGCACGTTATTGGCAAACGCCGCCGCCTGAGCCTGTGAATGGTCACCGCCAATCAACATCGCAAATTCATCGCCTCCCATGCGGGCCAGCATGCCCCCTTCCGGCACCCGTTCACGCAGGGCGCCGGCCATCATGATGATCAGGTCGTCGCCCACGTCGTGACCGTAAATATCATTCACATCTTTAAAACCATCGAGATCGATAAAGACCACGCTTTTGACATCAATATCGCCGCGCAAACTCACCCGCTCCAGCTCCTCAATCAGGGCGCGGCGATTGGGCAGATGGCTCAGCCAGTCCGTCCGCGCCACCCGCCGGGCCTGATTTTCTCCGCGTGCCAGTTTGTACAGCCCTACGCTGCTCAGCAGAATAAACAGCAGGATCAACCCCGCCGCCAGGGTAACAATTTGCGTGATGTCGTTCGACGCGGCGCTGGCCGCCTGCGCACCGGGCAGCCGCGGCTGCCAGTTGAGATAGCCCAGCAGCTCGCCCGCCGAGCTTTTCAGCGGAACGCTGGCAATGCTGGTGTGATCGACGGTGAAATTGAGATCTTCAATCTGAAAGGTATTGCCCAGATCGCTCAGAATTTGCGGATTCAGGTGGCGGGTGATCACCAGGTAACGGCGCACATCGTTGTGCACCTGCAGGCGGCCAATCATCGGACGGATTAGCCCAATGCCGACAAACGCTACCCCCTGGCGCGTGCGGGTGATTCCGGCGTAGATATTTTTCTCAGCGCGCAGCGCGTCGGCGTTATCGCGAATCAGCGCCTTCAGGCCATTGCCAAAAAAATCGAGGTTTTTCTCGTGGAAGGCTTTGCTCTGAAACGACCCCCACAGCACGTTGAAATGCTCGTCCAGCACGAAGGTGCCGTCGTACAAATTATTGATTTTAAAGCCTGCCCCCCAGGTATTGTACAGCCACTCGGTGTTCAGCACCGGGGGATATACCTCACGAACGGCATCATCCCAGACGGCATTATCAATCACCAGCGACCAGACGCGGTTGGCCGACGTCTGGATCGCCCCTTGTACGGAGAGCGCCGAACGGTGTTCATCTATTTCGTTGGTTTTACTGCTGATGAGGTGCAGGGAAAGGTAAAGCAGCGCGATGATGGAAACGATCAGGCCGATCCCGGCCATAAAAATCATGACAAACAGAGTTTTCGCGGTGGGAATATTGCGCCAGCTTAATGGGTTATACATTCGCCGCCCTCTCAAAAGCACTTCTTTCTAAGAGTAATACAGGTAGCGAATTTCGCTGCCCGTAAATACAGGCAGCGATCACATCAGGCCAGTTTTATCATGATCATGCCGGCGAGCAGCAGGACCAGGCCAATCCAGCCTTTACGGTTCAGACGTTGGCCGAACAAAATCCAGCCCGCCGCCAGCGTTGCGGCGATACCGAAACCGCCCCACAGGGCATAGGCCACGGAAAGATCGATCCCTTTCACCGCCTGGGACAGCGCGCTGAACGCCCCCAGCACTGCGGCGATTGACATCAGGCCGTAGACTTTACGGCGGAAGCCATCAGAGAATTTCAGGAATACGTTGGCGGCAATTTCCAGCACAATCGCCAGTGCCAGCCACGCCCCATGTACCCACTCAAACTGTTGCATGAGTTGGCTCCTGTGGCTGTTTTTTGCCTTTGCGGGTGCCCGATTTGATCAGCACAATGCCCGCGACCAGGGTGGTCAGACCGGCAATTTTCATCGTTGACAGGGTTTCATCAAATAACATCACGCTGAACAGCGTGATTAACAGAATACCGATCCCCTCCCACAACGCATACGCCACGCCGAGGGCGATCTTTTTAACCGCGAACGACAGGAAAATATACGAAAGGGAAATCATCACCAGCATTAAAATAAATCCGGTGTTGCCATCGCTGACACTTGCCCATTTCATCGACAAGGTTCCGGTAATTTCAGCGATAATGGCCAGGGCTAACAATATCCAGTAAAACATGGTACTTCTCCTGCATGAGAATATAAATCACTGCAGCTTGTCGAAAACGACAAACCCAAAAATATGAAATAAATCAGATAGCCAGACGCATGGCGTCAGCTCAGGCAGAAGACGGGACTATAGCGCGTTGCGCCAGTGTTGCTCACCGGACAGCAGGCAGAGGGAGGTGGAAAATACAGCGGTGTTTTTTGAAAAGTACGTCCTGAACAGATTGTCCATAATATTACAATTATCCGCGGTATTGCTTCTCGTCATTGCGGATGAAAATTGTCCTCGGTAGTTAAACACGCCTGATTTGTACCATAAGCTAAGGATTTACTCAAAACATTTTCAATTCTTTACCCTGCCCGTTTTATTTTCGTTCGCATATAAAATGCGCGTTGCCGTTATTATCATTATTATAAATAAAAAGCGTCACGCGGGAACTCACATGGCTAAGCCCATCATTACACTGAACGGACTGAAAATTGTCATCATGCTCGGCATGCTGGTGATCATTCTTGCGGGGGTACGTTTTGCCGCCGACATCATTGTGCCCTTTATTCTGGCGCTGTTTATCGCCGTGATCCTCAACCCGCTGGTGCAGCGCATGGTGCGCCTGCGCGTCCCGCGGGTGCTGGCGATTACGTTACTTATCACGGTGATTATTCTGGCCATGGTGCTGCTGGTGGCGTATCTGGGCACCTCCCTGAACGAGCTGGCGCGCACCTTGCCGCAGTACCGCTCCTCGCTGGTCGTGCCGTTACAGCATCTCGAACCCTGGCTGCAGCGCGCCGGGATTGAAGTCTCCGTAGAAGAGTTGCTGAAGTACATCGACCCCAATGCCGCCATGACGCTGGTAACGGCGCTGCTGTCACAGCTTTCGAGCGCGATGACCTCGATTTTCCTGCTGCTGCTGACGGTGGTGTTTATGCTGATTGAAGTGCCGCAGCTGCCCGTGAAGTTGCAGCAGATGATGTCCCGCCCGGTTGAGGGGATGGAGGCGATTCAGCGGGCGCTGGACAGTGTTTCGCGCTACCTGGTGCTGAAAACGGCCATCAGTATTGTGACGGGTCTGGTGGCGTGGGCCATGCTTGCCGCGCTGGACGTGCGCTTCGCGTTTGTCTGGGGGCTGCTGGCCTTTGCGCTCAACTATATTCCCAACATTGGCTCGGTGCTGGCCGCCATCCCCCCTATCGCTCAGGTGCTGGTGTTTAGCGGACTGTACGATGCCCTGATCGTGCTGGCGGGATATCTGGTGATAAATCTGGTGTTCGGCAATATTCTCGAACCGCGCATGATGGGGCGTGGGCTGGGGCTGTCCACGCTGGTGGTCTTTTTATCGTTGATCTTCTGGGGCTGGCTGCTCGGCCCGGTCGGGATGCTGCTCTCCGTGCCGCTGACCATTATCGTGAAGATTGCCCTCGAGCAGACGGTGGGCGGTCAGAGTATTGCCGTTTTGCTGAGCGACGTCAGCCATCGCTGATCGCAAACACCGGCTTCGCGATCCTGCCCGCCTCGCGGTAACACGCCAGCGCCGGACGCCACGCTGTAAGGGAAAACAGCGTGGCGTCGCCGCCGTGGCTGGCCTGCAGTTTCGGCCAGATTTCACGAAACTCCCCCTGCCACTCGGCCACGCTCATTCCCGCCAGGTAATTACGGATATGAAACCAGCGCACCTGCGGCTGTTGCCGGAACAGCTTCCCGGACAGCAGACCGTAGCTGACAAACACGCCTGCCGCAGGCAGCGTATTCAGGATCTGCTCGGCCACCTCGCCACCCGTGGCGTCGTAGACAATATCCGTCTCATTGGCGATGGCGTGAATCGCCGCCGTGTCGTGGTGCGATATTGGCGTGATCCCCCGCGCCACCAGCCGGTCGGCGTGAACCACTGAACGATGAATGCCGTACACGGATTCGGCCCCCGCCTGAAGCGCCCACTGTCCCAGCAGGAGCGCACAGTCCGATCCGGCGGCCGTCAACAGCACGCGTTTTCCCCGTGGCGGAGAGTGTTTTAACATCAGCTGCGCGGCCAGCGGATTGATGTACGCGCGCGCGGCAAGCACGGAATCGATAAAGTCGGGCACAGGAACCGCCAGATCCGCCGGGCAATCCACCACCTGCTGCCAGGTTCCCTGTCCGCGCAGCGGCAGCACCCGTTTACCGGTCCAGCCGGGCGGCCCGTCAATCACCACCCCAACCCCCTCGTAACCTGCAATGGCAGGCAGCGGCGTGCGATGGCGATAAGCCCCGGTAATGGGGATCAGATCCGAGGCGTTGACCGGCGCGAACAGCATCTGCACCCGTAACTGGCCGGGAGCCAGCGGCCCGCAGACGGAGGATTCCAGGTGCAGCACCGATTCCGACTCACCAAAACGGCGGTACATTAGCGCAACGTTGTTCATCAGCGGCCCCAAGCAGAGTTAAACCGCACGAGTTTACTGTCTCGCGCGACGAGGGAAACGACTATTTTGCCACAGGCAAATCGGCGTAGCGTGTCGTATACCCCGGCGACAGCATTTCGCGTTTCATCGCCCAGCTTTTCTGGCTGCCCTGACCGGCAAACCAGACCGTTCCACGCCCGGAGAGATTGAGCCGATCGATAGTCTGCATCAACGCCTGGCTGTTGTTTCGCGGCTGGTATTCATCAAACAAATTCAGCTGCGCGACCCCCTGGCTGAAAAAATCGCTCAGCATCACCCCCGCTTTCATATAGCGAAAACCGTCCTGCCAGATCCGCTCCAGCGCATGGCTGGCGACGCGGATGATATCGCGCGTGTCGTTCGACGGGATCGCCAGACGACCGCTGGCCTGAGGGCCATAAAACACTTCATTTTCCGCGTGCGGGCTGGTGCGCATAAACACGCTGATCACGCAGCAGAACTGCTTTTCTGCCCGCAGCTTCTCGGCGGCACGTTCCGCGTAAGCGCACACCGCCTGCTGCATCTCGCGGTACTCCGTAATGCGGTGCCCAAAGGAGCGGCTACAGATGATCTGCTGTTTCGCTGGCGCGAATTCATCGATCTCCAGACAAGGCTCGCCGCGCAACTCACGCACCGTGCGCTCCAGTACCACATTGAAATGTTTACGGATCACCCAGGTTGAGCACTCCGCCAGCTGCAGCGCGTTTTCAATGCCCATCTGATTGAGTTTTTTGCCGATGCGCCGCCCCACGCCCCACACTTCGCCCACCGGCACCAGCGCGAGCAGCTTTTGCTGACGATCCGGATCGGACAGATCCACCACGCCATCGGTCTTACGCCAGGTTTTGGCCGCAAAGTTGGCCAGCTTGGCGAGGGTTTTGGTCGGCGCGATACCGACGCCAACGGTCAGCCCGGTATTTTTCAGGATCTGCTCGCGGATCTGACGGCCAAATGTCTCAAGCGCGATGCAGTTCGCCACGCCGGAGACATTAATAAAGGCCTCATCGATGGAATACACTTCAATCGCAGGCGCCATCTCCGCCAGGATCGTCATCACGCGATGGCTCAGGTCTGCATACAGGGCGTAGTTGGAGCTAAACACCGCCACTTTTTGCCGCCGCAGTTCGTCTTTGATCTTGAAGTAAGGCGCACCCATCTTGATGCCGAGCTTTTTGGCTTCTGCCGAGCGGGAAATAATGCATCCGTCGTTGTTGGACACCACCACCACCGGTTTGCCCTGCAGATCGGGGCGAAACACCGTCTCACAGGAGGTGTAGAAGCTGTTGACGTCAACGAGCGCGAACATGTTTGTGCGATTTCACGGTGTGCGTTACCACGCCAAAGAGCTGCAGCTCGTCCTCTGACTGGAAAACGATGGGAGAATAGTGCTTGTTGTGCGGCAGCAGATGGAGGTACGGGCGGGTGCGCAGCTCTTTCACGGTGAACTCTCCCGCAATCGCCGCCACCACAATATCGCCATGTTCCGCCGTTAACGATCGGTCGATCACCAGCAGATCCCCGTCGCCAATCCCTGCGCCGATCATGGAATCCCCGCTCACTTTCACAAAATAGGTCGCACTGGGATGTGCGATGAGCAGTTTGTTCAGATCGAGACGATCTTCGACATAATCCTGCGCCGGACTGGGAAACCCGCACGGGACGCGCTCCAGGAAAAGCGGTAATTCGATGATTTCTTTATGTTCACATGAAAAAACAGGATTCATGATAGCCAACCCGATAATAACTGTATATAAATACAGTATTATGCATTTAGCAATCAGATCAAGTCGATTCTGGCCCGCGAAAATGAAGCCGTTGAAGTCACACGGAATTTAAAAAGGAGAGATCATGCTGAAAGTCATCGCGGAAGATTTTATTAAACCGGAAGCCATTGAGACCGTACTCCCGCTCTACCGCGCGCTGGTGGAGGCCACCAAACGGGAGCCGCTGTGCATTGCCTACGATTTATATGTGGACGAGAAAGATGCCGGGCATTTTGTTTTTATCGAAGAGTGGCCGGATCGCGCCGCGCTGGATGCGCATTGCGCGAGCGAACACTTCAGACGGCTGGTGCCGATGATTAACCAGCACCAGCGAAAAGCGCCAACCTTTATTCTGATGGGCGGTTTCAGCCCTACAGTTTAAACGTGAAATCAGCGATATACCGCTCGCCGCCTTCGGCAATCGCCTTCGACAGCTTCTTGTAATAACGCTCAACGCCGTAGGCTTCGATGTGCTGGATTTGAGCGCGAACCGGCGCGCAAAACAGCTCGGGGTTACCGGCCCCCACTCTTTTGCTGTTGGGCGGCAGCTCGGACGAAATCGCTTTAAACCAGGTGCGCACGGCGCTCTTCAGCGTGGCGGGCACTTTGGCGACGTCGTCGATGCCCGTCAGCACCTGCACCGTGGGAAACTGGTTGGCCTCGACGGCTGTTTTGAGGCGGTTAAAGAACTGGCTGAATAATTCAAACGAGCTTAAATCAGAAATCTTCTGTTTCGTGGAGCCACGGGTTTTGCTGGCCACTTTCGCACCGCTTCTCCCGCGTTGAGGGCTTTCTTCGAGTTGCAAATCAAACAGCAGATTGCAGTGCTCCCGACGTTTTTTCACATCGGAGAACATTTCCAGAAACGTAGAGATAAACTGCGGCGTCATCAGATCGTGAAGCTCATGGTTCACCAGCCACTGGGAGCGCGCAAACGCGCCAGGTGTAATGAACCAGTCCGGTGTGTCGGTGAAGCGCCTTGACCGACCTTTGCTGTCAAATTCGACGAACTCAGCCCCGTTCGCAAAGGCGAAACGGCAGTTCTTCAGACTGATAATAGTGTGGTTCATGATCAACGCATCTTTGATAAATCTGGCCACCACCGCACTCATCACAAAGGCGGTGTGCTTATCATCACGGATGACATACTTCAGATCTTCGACAGACTTCACGCCGGGTTCAAGATTATCGAATTCCAAGAAAAGGTGATACATGCCGATGACTTCCTGATAGCGCCAATCCGCAAAGGATAACACAGATTAATATTAGGGTTGTTAATTGCCAGTATCCCTTTGCAGACACAATATACACTTAACGCACACTACAACATAAAACATAGCACACTAAAAAAAATAAAAATCATCACTTCACATAAAAAATAGACACTACAAACTCACTAAAATAAAACTTTTTCAGAATTTTATGCTGTTTTTACGCCTGCTCTTGCAATCGTTCTTTGCAGAAATGTTACATCTTTCGCGCCCTCTCTCTGGCGCACTATCGGCGAAAAATGGGACTTTCCGAATTTTAAGTGCATAAAAAAGCATTTTATTGCATAGGTAAAGATCCCACGTTGAGGTGATGTTTAATTGTTTACATCCCTGTAATTCATTGAGCAGATTTATGATTAAGCCAGAAGCTCTCATGCAGGATCTCATCCCGATAATGGAAGCGTTTACACACTATGCAAAACCGGATGATTATTTTCCGCTGTTTTACACACTTTCCATACTCAAGCCTTTCCCCTTTCAAATGAAAATCGGCACAAAAACCAGGCGCGTTTTTAACGGATTTAATACAAATTAAACCGCAGTTTCAGAAAGTTGACTTGTAATCACTCTCCACGCATATTTCACAGCACGAATTAACAAGACAACGTTTGGAGGACTTGAGCAATGCCAAGCCGAGATTACCCGGACAAGCGTGTAGCACGCGGTACAGCAAAGGATGCTAACTTAAAAATGTTGAGCGCGAGGATTGAATCCACGCTGGTCGAATATGTCAGAGCCACGGCGTATGAAACGCGGCTGAGTAAGCAGGAAATTATCGCTGAGGCGCTAGAGCTGCACAGAAGAAGCCGAATGACGGAAGCGGCCACGGAATAAAGGCGTGGCCGCCTGTTTACCTGGACAGACGGGTTATTCCGCCAGCGCGTCCAGAGCAGCCAGGGCGTCATCCGGCAGCACCAGATCGCCAGCCGCCAGGTTTTCGCGCAGATGTGCCACCGACGAAGTGCCAGGAATCAGCAGGATATTCGGCGAGCGTTTCAGCAGCCATGCCAGTGCAACCTGCATTGGCGTGGCACCCAGTGAATCAGCAACCACTTGAAGGCCGGACGATTGCAGCGGCGTGAATCCCCCCAGCGGGAAGAACGGCACATAGGCAATCCCCTGCTCCGCCAGCTCATCGATCAGCGCATCGTCGCGACGATTAACGATGTTGTAGAGATTCTGCACGCAGACAATCGGCGTGATGCTCTGCGCCTGCGCAATTTGCGTGGCAGTAACATTGCTCAGCCCAATGTGTCGTACCAGCCCCTGACGCTGTAATTCCACCAGCGTAGTTAAAGGTTCTTCGATCGATCCCTCTGCAGGGCCGTGAGCGCTAAACATGATGCGTAAATTCACCACATCCAGCACGTCCAGCTGCAGGTTTCGCAGGTTATCATGCACCGCCTGCGTCAGCTCCTGCGCCGAAAAGGCCGGCAGCCAGGAGGCGTCAGTTCCGCGACGGGCACCAATTTTCGTTACCAGCGTCAGATCGTCACGGTACGGGTGCAGTGCTTCCCGAATCAGCTGATTGGTCACATGCGGGCCGTAGAAATCACTGGTATCAATATGATTCACCCCTGCCGCCACCGCTTCGCGCAGCACTGCCAGCGCAGCCGCTTTGTCTTTTGGCGGACCAAATACACCGGGACCAGCAAGTTGCATCGCGCCATAGCCGAGTCGGTTAACCGCGCGAGTCCCTAACGTATAACTGCCACTTTTCTCAATACGGGTCATATGCGTCTACCTGTCTGACTGCCAATTAAGCAGTAGTAAAATTAAAGTTTAGCCCCACTACGTCGATAACAATGATGCAACTTCTGCACATCAAATGGGCTTCCGTCATGCTGAAAAATCTGCACGTTATTACCGGGATTGTCTTTGCTCTCACTATATTCTGCCTGTTGCAAGTCGTCACGGGGGGATTGTTTTATTCCGCTGTCAGCAATGACCGTCATAACTTCCAGAACTCAGGCAACCTGAATGCGCAGCAGGAGAGCCTGAGCGACAGCGTCAACACGCTGGTCAAAACTCGCGTCACGGTGACACGCGTCGCCATTCGTTACCTCAAAAATCAGCGCGACCCGGCCTCTCTGGCGGCGATCAATAAGCTGCTCGGTAACGCCAGCGATTCCCTGACCAAAGCGGAAAACTACTACAGCGCCTGGCAGGCCATGCCTCCGGTGAAGGGCCAGCGCCCGGAACTCACGGCTGAAATGCAAAAAGCGTACACCCAAATGCATGAGGTGATGCGCCTGTCGATTGAGTATCTGCGCGCGGATAACTATCAGGCGTATGGCGATCTCGACGCGCAGCAGGCGCAGGATGGGATGGAAGCCGTCTACACCCAATGGCGGGCGGAAAACAACACCCTCTTGAAAGCGGCGGCTAAAGAGAACCAGAACAGTTTTACCCATATGCAGTGGACGCTGGGCACCATTTTCCTGGTGGTGGTAGCGGTACTGATTGTGTTCTGGCAAGGATTGCAGCACCTGCTGCTGAAACCTCTGCGCAGCGTGATGAATCATATTCGCACCATCGCCAGCGGCGATTTAACACAAGCTATTTCCATCGACAGCCGTAACGAGATGGGCCAGCTGGCGGCCGGGCTTCATGAGATGCAGACGTCGCTGGTCACGACCGTCAGCGCGGTGCGCGGCAGTACCGATTCTATCTACACCGGCGCGGGCGAAATCGCCGCGGGCAGCAATGATCTCTCGGCCCGTACCGAGCAGCAGGCCTCTTCGCTGGAAGAGACGGCGGCCAGCATGGAAGAGCTGACGGCCACGGTAAAACAGAACTCAGACAACGCGCGGCAGGCAACGCTGCTCGCGAAAAACGCATCGGAAACGGCGGATCGCGGCGGGCGTGTGGTGGATAACGTAATCCGCACGATGACCGAAATTGCCGACAGCTCCCAGCAAATTGCGCACATTACCAGCGTGATCGACAGCATCGCCTTCCAGACGAATATTCTGGCGCTAAACGCCGCGGTGGAAGCGGCGCGAGCCGGTGAACAAGGGCGCGGATTTGCCGTGGTCGCCGGGGAAGTTCGCACCCTGGCGAGCCGCAGCGCACAGGCGGCGAAGGAGATCAAAGCGCTGATCGAAAATTCCGTCAGCCGGGTGAATACCGGCTCCGGCCAGGTGAGCGAGGCCGGGGAAACCATGAAAGAGATCGTCGCGGCCGTCACCCGCGTAACCGATATCATGGGTGAAATCGCGTCGGCGTCCGATGAACAGAGTCGCGGTATTGAGCAGGTGAGTCTGGCGGTTTCGCAGATGGATAGCGTGACGCAGCAAAACGCCGCGCTGGTGCAGGAGTCGGCTACGGCGGCAGCGGCGCTGGAGGATCAGGCGGAACAGTTGCGCCAGGCCGTCGCCGCATTTCGCCTGAACGTACAAACGCAGACGATCTCCCCGCGCGCGGCAAACCTGAAAACACCGCAGGTATTACGCCCGGCGGCAGCCTCCGCCGGAGATGGTAACTGGGAAACTTTTTGATGCACTTAGCGGCTGCGCTTCGCGTGCCGCTCCCGGTTATCCAGCTTAGCGTCGTCCGATTTTTGTAAGGCTACATAGCACGCACCGCTGCCGCCATGATGGGGCAGCGCAACGCAAACGGCCTGCACGGCGTCGAATTCCGCCAGCCAGCGCGCCAGGTAGCTGCGCACGATATTGGCATGCGAGCCCTCTTCCCGGCCCTTGCCGTGGATGATAATCAGATTGCGTAAACTGTCCTGTTGCGCCTGCTGAATAAATGCAAACAGCATCTGACGGCACTGCTCCACCGGCTGGCGTAATAAGTTCAGGCTGGCCTGACGCGGATATTTACCGGTGCGTAGCTTATCAATGACTCCCCGCTGAACGCCTTCGCGCTGAAACATCAGCGGTTCGGAAAGCGGCAGAACATCGAGGAAGCCGAGGGTGAGGAAGTTATCGAGCTGGGTAGTGTCGATACGCTGACGGGCACGCGGATTGCGGCTCGGTTGCCAGTTAATATCGGTGCTGCGCTTCAGCGGCTGGACATCATCCATGGCGTCAAGAAAAAGCGATTTGTCGTCAGGTTTCATGGTGCTCCTCCCGCTACATCTGAAGGCGTACTATACCTGCGCCAGGCGAGCGTCTCAATATCAGCCGAGCGCCCTGAAAAAATAATAACGCGCAGATATGTATTAAAAAAGCTAATAGATAATCGTGAAGCCGCCTTAAAATAAATTTAACAGGTGATTAAGTGTACAGTTTAAGTTAAAAATAAGTTAAATCATGCACTCCGATCACTTTATTTTTAGAGGAAAGCTGTTATAACTAAATAAACCTGCAACACGGATAATAAGCGGGACTTGCACAAGGATGCACTGCTGTGTGTACTGTAGGGTCTGTCCGATGTCGGCAGGCTCTATTTTTTTATTTCCCTTCGTTGAACATTATTCCACGGGCGTGTCTTCTGAACTGCGTTATTAATGATGCCGTCAACGGTGTTTGTCGGGAATCACGTCTTTGGATTAAATAATAAGCGGCTTTGGGTAATATTTCTTCAACCGGCAACATCACCAGACGATGCGCCAGCAGAGGGTCGCAGCCCAGCTCCTGCGGCAAAATGCTCAAAAAATCGCTTTGCGCCACCAGGCTAATACAGGATGAGAATGTTTCGCACACCACGCCAATTTGCGGTATTTGTGAGCGATGGCGGAATATGTCTTCAAGTTGTTTGTAATAACTTCCGCGCGGCGTGGGCATCGTCCAGTTATAATTCATAAGCTCACTAATGGATTTTGCGCCAATCGCCGGATGGCCTTGCCGACAAAATATGGCGAAGGGTTTTTCGAACAGTTTTTCAAAGGTAAATTCGTGATCGTAAGGACCCTGATAATAGGTATTGATGGTGAAATCCAGCTCTCCCTGGCGTAATTCATTGATCATCGACACCAGTTGCCCTTCCATAATTCGCACTTTCACCTGCGGATGCTGCTCGTGAAAACGGGTGATCACCGCAGGCATTAACGTCCGGGCCACGCTGGCTCCCATCCCGATATTGATCTGCCCGCCCTGCAACCCCTGACGCTGGCGAATATCATCCTGCGCGGCGCGCAGCTCTTCGAGGATCAGGTTGGCGTGCTGATAGAAACTCTCGCCGCATTCCGTCAGCGCCACGCCTTTACTGCGCCGCACAAACAGCTGCGCCGCCATCCCCTCTTCCAGCTCTTTGATGGATTTGGTTAACGCCGGTTGCGACAGATTCATCGCCCGGCTGGCACCGCGAATACTGCCCTGACGCGCCACTTCGACGAACGCGCGGATCTGATGAAATTTGACCTGAAATGACATAGCCCGACCGATAACCGTTGTTTATCAGAGTAAAGAAATTGTCATCTACTTTAATGGAAATGGATGTGCGAGGGTAATTCCTGAACGGTTAAAACTGTGAAAAATTGGTTAGTGATAAGTAAAAACTATCACAGCGTGAAGCAGTTCACATATTTTCATGATGACAGGAAGAGAGATGGATTCATTGACACAATCCCTTCAAAAATTAATGCCTCAGCTGACAACATGGCGTCGTGATTTTCACCAGTATGCCGAATCCGGCTGGGTGGAGTTTCGCACCGCCGCAAAAGTCGCGGAGCTCCTCGATAACCTGGGCTATGCGCTGGCGATGGGCCGTGATGTGGTCGATGCCGACAGCCGAATGGGACTGCCCGACGCGGACACGCTGGCCGCGGAATTTGCCCGCGCCCGCCAGCAGGGCGCGCCAGAGAAATGGCTCAGCGCCTTTGAAGGCGGCTTCACCGGCATTGTCGCCACGCTGAACACCGGTCGTCCCGGACCGACTCTCGCGTTTCGGGTGGACATGGATGCGCTCGATCTCAGCGAAGCCCTCGACGACAGCCATCGCCCATTCCGCGACGGTTTTGCCTCCTGCAACCCAGGGATGATGCACGCCTGCGGCCACGACGGTCATACCACCATCGGCCTTGGGCTGGCGCATCTGTTGAAGCAGAACGAATCCCGGCTGAACGGCACCCTTAAACTTATCTTCCAGCCCGCTGAGGAAGGTACTCGCGGTGCACGCGCCATGGTGGCCGCCGGTGCGCTGGATGGCGTCGACTATTTTACCGCGATCCACATCGGCACCGGTGTCCCGACCGGAACCGTTATCTGTGGGAGCGATAATTTTATGGCGACCACCAAATTTGACGTCCGTTTCACGGGTGTGGCTGCCCACGCGGGCGGTAAACCGGAAGATGGCCGCAACGCCCTGCTCGCCGCCGCCCAGGCCGCACTGGCCCTGCACAGCATCGCGCCCCACAGCGAAGGCGCGTCACGCGTTAACGTCGGCGTCATGCAGGCGGGCAGCGGGCGTAACGTCGTTCCCGCCAGCGCGCTGTTAAAAGTGGAAACGCGCGGCGAAAGCGAGGCCATTAATCAATACGTGTTTGAACGTGCTCAGGCGGTGATCGACGGTGCCGCTGCGCTCTACGGCGTAAAAGCTGAAATGCGCCTGATGGGCGCCGCGACCTCCAGCGCCCCGTCACCGGCATGGGTTGACTATCTGCGTGAACAGGCAAGCCAGGTGCCGGGCGTGCGCCAGGCCATCGACAAAGTGAAGGCCCCGGCGGGATCAGAGGACGCCACGCTGATGATGGCGAGGGTGCAGCAGAATGGCGGGATGGCCTCCTATATGGTGTTTGGCACCGATCTGAGCGCCGGTCATCACAATGAAAAGTTTGATTTTGACGAGCAGGTCATGGCGGTGGCGATTGAAACGCTGGCCCGTACTGCGCTCAATTTTCCGTGGACGCGAGGTGTGTGATGCAGGAGATCTACCGTTTTATTGACGATGCGATTGAAACCCGATGTCAGACCTTCACCGATATCGCGGATGAAATCTGGGATCACCCGGAAACGCGCTTTGAAGAGTTCTGGTCCGCCGAACGTCTGGCGAGCGCACTCGAAGCCGAAGGTTTTGCCCTGACGCGCGAAGCGGGCGGCATTCCGAATGCCTTTATCGCCAGCTTTGGCAGCGGCAAACCTGTGGTGGCCCTGTTAGGCGAATTTGACGCGCTGGCGGGTTTAAGCCAGACCGCGCACTGCGCCACGCCGCAATCAGACACACCCGGCGAGAACGGCCACGGCTGTGGTCATAATCTGCTGGGAACAGCGGCGCTGGCGGGCGCGGTAGCCGTGAAAAGCTGGCTGGAAAAACACGGTGGCAGCGGCACGGTGCGTTTTTATGGCTGCCCGGGTGAGGAAGGCGGCTCCGGCAAAACCTTTATGGTGCGCGAGGGGCTGTTTGACGATGTGGATGCCGCCGTGACCTGGCATCCGGAAGCCTTTGCCGGGATGTTTAACGTCAGCACGCTGGCGAATATCCAGGTCTCCTGGCGCTTTCAGGGGATCGCCGCGCATGCCGCGAATTCGCCTCATCTCGGGCGCAGCGCGCTGGATGCCGTTACCCTGATGACCACCGGCACGAACTTCCTCAATGAGCACATCATCGAAAAAGCCCGCGTGCATTACGCCATCACCAACACCGGCGGGATTTCGCCAAACGTGGTGCAGGCTCAGGCCGAGGTGCTGTATCTGATCCGCGCCCCGGTGATGGCCGACGCCCAGCAGATCTACGAGCGTATTGAAATGATCGCGCAGGGCGCTGCGCTGATGACGGAAACCACCGTCGAACGCCGCTTTGATAAAGCCTGCTCCAGTTATCTGCCAAACCGCACCCTTGAAGGCGCAATGTACAGCGCGTTACAGCATTACGGCACGCCTGCGTGGACGGAAGAAGAGCGCGAATTTGCCGCTGAAATTCGTAAAACCCTCACGCCAAACGATCTGCAAAACAGCCTGAAAAATATCGCTGCGACGGGCGCAGACGAAGGTAAAGCCTTTGCCCGTCGACATCATGAGACGCTGCTGGTGGATGAGGTCGCGCCCTACGCCATCACCGATAATGTGCTGGCGGGTTCCACTGACGTGGGCGACGTGAGCTGGAAAATGCCGGTGGCGCAGTGCTTCAGCCCCTGCTTTACCGTCGGCACGCCGCTTCACACCTGGCAGCTGGTGGCGCAGGGTCGCACCTCTATTGCCCATAAAGGTATGCTGCTGGCGGGAAAAGTGATGGGCGCTACGGCGCTGAATCTGCTGCAGGACGCGTCGCTTCTGCAATCCTGCCGGAATGAGTTTGAACAACAGATAAAAGAACGACCGTACGAGTGTCCGATCCCACATAACGTGACACCGTCACCTTTAAAATAATAAAACACGCAAACAACAACACAACAGTCCCGAGGAACGCCCATGAGTATGTCTTCCATACCTTCGCATTCCCCATCCGGTAAGGTCTATGGCTGGGTTGAAAGGATCGGCAATAAAGTGCCGCACCCTTTCCTGCTTTTTATCTATTTGATTGTGATTCTGATGATCGCCACCGCCGTGCTGTCGGCTTTTGACGTTAGCGTGCGCAGCCCGGCGGATGGCAGCATGGTGGCGGTGAAAAACCTGCTCAGCGTCGAAGGGCTGCACTGGTTTTTGCCGAATGTGATTAAAAACTTCAGCGGTTTTGCGCCGCTGGGGGCGATTCTGGCGCTGGTGCTGGGCGCGGGTCTGGCTGAACGTGTGGGGTTGTTACCGGCGCTGATGGTCAAAATGGCGTCGGTGGTGAACGCACGTTACGCCAGCTATATGGTGCTGTTTATCGCCTTTTTCAGCCACATCTCCTCTGACGCGGCGCTGGTGATTATGCCGCCGATGGGTGCACTGATTTTCCTCGCCGTGGGCCGTCATCCGGTGGCGGGTTTGCTCGCGGCCATCGCGGGCGTCGGGTGCGGCTTTACCGCCAATCTGCTGATCGTCACCACCGATGTGCTGCTCTCGGGGATCAGCACCGAAGCGGCAAAAACCATTGATACCGCCATGCACGTTAGCGTGATCGACAACTGGTACTTTATGGCAAGCTCAGTGATTGTGCTGACGATTGTGGGCGGCCTGATCACCGATAAGATCGTCGAGCCGCGTCTGGGTACATGGGAAGGCAGCCGTGATGAAAAACTGGAGGCACTGAGCAAGGAACAGCGCCATGGCCTGCGCGTCGCAGGCGTCGTCTCGCTGCTGTTTATTGCGGCGATTGCGCTGATGGTGGTGCCTGAAAACGGTGTCCTGCGCGATCCGGTAAAACACACGGTCCTGCCGTCGCCGTTTATTCAGGGCATTGTGCCGCTGATTATCCTGTTCTTCTTTATCGTTTCTCTCGCCTACGGCATTGCCACCGGCAAAATTCGCCGCCAGGGCGATCTGCCCCATCTGATGATCGAGCCGATGAAAGAGATGGCGGGTTTTATCGTGATGGTGTTCCCGCTGGCGCAGTTTGTGGCGATGTTTAACTGGAGCAACATGGGCAAGTTTATGGCCGTTGGCCTGACCGATGCCCTGGAGTCCGCCGGTCTGAGCGGCGTACCGGCGTTTGTCGGGCTGGCGCTGCTGTCATCCCTGCTGTGTATGTTTATCGCCAGCGGGTCCGCCATCTGGTCGATTCTGGCGCCGATCTTTGTGCCGATGTTTATGCTGCTCGGCTTTCACCCGGCATTCGCGCAGATCCTGTTCCGCGTGGCCGATTCCTCGGTGATCCCTCTCGCACCGGTGTCGCCGTTTGTGCCACTGTTCTTGGGCTTCCTGCAACGCTATAAGCCCGAGGCGAAACTGGGTACCTACTATTCGCTGGTGTTGCCGTATCCGCTTATCTTTTTAGGGGTATGGCTGGTGATGTTAATCGCATGGTATCTTGTGGGGCTGCCAATTGGACCGGGGATTTACCCACGGCTTAATTAAGGGACAAAGGATGCTGAGATTACTCGAAGATAAGATTGCCACGCCGCTTGGCCCGCTGTGGATCATTGCCGATGAGCAGTTCAACCTGCGCGCGGTGGAGTGGGAAGAGCACAGCGACCGAATGGTGGAACTGCTGAATATCCACTATCGCGACGGATATGAGCGCATCAGCGCGACGAACCCCGGCGGGTTGAGCGCGAAAATGGCGGACTACTTCGAGGGCGATCTCGGCATCATTGAAACCTTACCGACCGCCACGGCAGGCACGCCTTTCCAGCGCGAAGTGTGGCAGGTGTTGCGCACCATTCCCTGCGGGCAAATTATGCATTACGGTCAGCTCGCCGAGCAGTTAGGCCGCGCGGGTGCCGCGCGTGCCGTTGGTGCCGCCAACGGCTCAAACCCGGTCAGCATTGTGGTGCCCTGCCATCGCGTGATTGGCCGTAACGGCACCATGACCGGCTATGCGGGTGGTGTGCAGCGGAAAGAGTGGTTATTACGCCACGAAGGCTATTTGCTGTTGTAGAAATCCAGGCTTTTAGTGCTTAATTTTCTATGATTTAGGTCATTATTCCACAATCAAGCTGTGGAATTTCAAGAAGATGGCGACACAATGTCGCCACTTGCCGCTATTGATGGTTTCCCAGGCTTACGCACACTCCAAAAAGATGTTAAAATTGACCAATATCAATTAAGGCTTGAGCAGACCTATGATCCCGGAAAAGCGAATTATACGACGCATTCAGTCTGGCGGTTGTGCTATCCATTGCCAGGATTGCAGCATTAGCCAGCTCTGTATCCCGTTTACCCTGAATGAGCATGAACTCGATCAGCTTGATAATATCATCGAGCGCAAAAAGCCTATTCAGAAAGGGCAAACGCTGTTTAAAGCGGGAGACGAACTGAAATCGCTCTATGCGATCCGCTCTGGCACCATTAAGAGCTACACCATCACCGAGCAAGGTGATGAGCAGATCACTGGCTTCCATCTGGCGGGCGATTTAGTGGGCTTTGACGCTATCGGCACCGGCCATCACCCGAGCTTCGCTCAGGCGCTGGAAACCTCCATGGTTTGCGAAATCCCGTTTGAAACGCTGGACGATCTGTCAGGCAAAATGCCTAACCTGCGTCAGCAGATGATGCGTCTGATGAGCGGTGAGATCAAAGGCGATCAGGACATGATCCTGCTGCTTTCCAAAAAGAATGCGGAAGAGCGTCTGGCAGCCTTTATCTATAACCTGTCGCGTCGCTTTGCTGAACGTGGTTTCTCCCCGCGTGAATTCCGCCTCACCATGACCCGTGGCGACATCGGTAACTACCTGGGCCTGACCGTTGAAACCATCAGCCGCCTGCTGGGTCGTTTCCAGAAAAGTGGCATGCTGGCGGTGAAAGGCAAATATATCACCATCGAAAACGGTGAAGCGCTGGCGGTTCTCGCCGGTCACTCCCGCAACGTCGCTTAAGCCTCGCTTCTCTTCAGCCGGATCGATAAATTTTCGTGATTTATTGATCTGGCAAAACCTTATCCCCTGTTTCATTCAACATATATAGGTTACTCTTTTAATTACAGACTGTGGTGACAGTAGTAAGGAGACCTGTATGGCAAAGTATCAAAACATGCTGGTGGCCATCGATCCTAATCAGGACGATCAACCGGCGTTACGGCGAGCTGTCTATTTACATCAACGGATTGGCGGCAAAATCAAAGCGTTTTTGCCGATCTATGACTTCTCATATGAGATGACCACCCTTCTGTCGCCTGACGAGCGCACTGCTATGCGTCAGGGAGTGATCAGCCAGCGGACCGCGTGGATCCGCGAGCAGGCTAAATATTACATTGATGCAGGGATCCCCATCGACATCAAAGTCGTGTGGCATAACCGTCCTTTCGAAGCCATTATCCAGGAAGTGATCAGCGAAAAACACGACCTGCTGCTGAAAATGGCGCACCAGCACGACAAGCTGGAAGCAGTGATTTTTACCCCAACCGACTGGCACTTGCTGCGTAAATGCCCTTGCCCGGTGTGGATGGTGAAAGACCAGCCGTGGCCAGAAGGCGGTAAGGCGCTGGTGGCCGTAAACCTCGCCAGCGAAGAGAATTATCACAACGCGCTGAACGAAAAACTGGTTAAAGAGACAATCCAGCTTGCCGAACAGGTTAACCATACGGAAGTCCATCTGGTCGGTGCGTATCCGGTTACCCCTATCAATATCGCCATCGAACTGCCTGAATTTGATCCGAGCGTCTATAACGACGCTATTCGCGGTCAGCACCTGCTGGCCATGAAATCCCTGCGCCAGAAATTCAGTATCGATGAGAAAATGACGCACGTAGAAAAAGGGCTGCCTGAAGAGGTGATCCCGGATCTGTCGGAGCATTTGCAGGCGGGGATTGTGGTGCTCGGCACGGTTGGGCGCACCGGTATTTCCGCAGCGTTCCTCGGTAATACGGCGGAACAGGTGATCGACCATCTGCGCTGCGATCTGTTGGTCATCAAACCGGATCAGTATCAAACCCCGGTGGAACTGGATGACGAAGAAGACGATTGAGTAGTGTTAGACAGAAAAAGCCGCCAACGATGGCGGCTTTTTTATGCCGGTTTGTCCGGCACTGAGGTTCGTCAAAGGCCCGGCAGCAAGCGCCGCCGGGCAATAGCGCGACTACAGCGCTTTCAGAATCGCATCCACGCTGGCTTTCGCATCGCCAAACAGCATGTGGGTGTTCTCTTTGAAGAACAGCGGGTTTTGTACGCCAGCGTAACCGGTGTTCATCGAGCGTTTGAAGACGATTACGTTCTGCGCCTTCCACACTTCCAGAACCGGCATACCGGCGATTGGGCTACCTGGATCATCCTGCGCCGCCGGGTTCACCGTATCGTTGGCGCCAATCACCAGTACCGTGTCGGTGTCGGCGAAATCATCGTTGATCTCGTCCATTTCCAGCACCACGTCATAAGGCACCTTGGCTTCCGCCAGCAGCACGTTCATGTGACCAGGCAAGCGCCCTGCCACCGGGTGAATACCGAAACGCACTTTGATCCCACGCGCACGCAGCTTCTCGGTGATTTCTGCCACCGGATACTGCGCCTGCGCTACCGCCATGCCGTAGCCTGGGGTGATGATCACTGAATGGGAGTTTTTCAGCATATCCGCGGTGTCTTCCGCCGTGATTTCACGGTGCTCACCCACTTCTTCGTCACCGCTGGATGACGCGCCGTCCGTACCAAAACCACCGGCAATGACGCTGAAGAACGAACGGTTCATCGCCTTACACATAATGTAAGACAGAATCGCACCCGACGAGCCCACCAGTGCGCCGGTAACGATCAGCAGGTCGTTGCTGAGCATAAAGCCCGCTGCCGCCGCTGCCCAACCGGAGTAGGAGTTCAGCATCGACACCACGACAGGCATATCCGCCCCGCCGATAGAGGCCACCAGATGCCAGCCAAACGCAAGCGCGATAACAGTCATCACCAGCAGCGCGAGCACCTGCATGCCGGTACTTTCGGTACGCACGAACACCACCAGCAGCAGGAAAGAGACCACCAGCGCCGCGAGGTTCATTTTGTGACGGTTTGGCAGCATCAGTGGCTTAGACGAGATTTTGCCGCGCAGTTTGCCAAAGGCCACGATTGAGCCGGTAAAGGTCACCGCACCGATGAAGATCCCGAGGAACACTTCGGTCAGATGGATATTGACCAGAATCGGTTCCATGCCCGGTTCGTGGTACAGATAGCTGTTAAAGCCGACCAGCACCGCCGCCAGACCGACAAAGCTGTGCAGAATCGCCACCAGCTCTGGCATTTCGGTCATTTCGACGCGTTTCGCCAGGCGAATACCAATCGCCCCACCGATAATCATCGCCACCAGGATCCACGCGACGTTGCCGGTATCCGGCCCGAAGATGGTGGCAATCAGCGCAATCGCCATCCCCGCGATACCGAAGTGGTTCCCGCGCTGCGACGTTTCGTGCTTGGAAAGCCCCGCCAGACTGCAAATAAACAGGATTGCGGCAACAATGTATGCAGCTGTTACTAATCCTCCAGACATATGCTACCCCTTAGCCTTTACGAAACATTTTCAGCATGCGCTGAGTCACGGTGAAACCACCGAAAATATTGATACTGGCGATAAGCACCGCGATAAAGCTCAGGAAGCTGATCCAGCCGCCGTGACCAATCTGCAGTAACGCCCCCACCACGATGATCCCTGAAATGGCGTTCGTTACCGACATTAAAGGCGTGTGCAGTGCGTGAGAGACGTTCCACACCACGTAGTAACCGACAACGCAGGAGAGCGCGAACACGGTGAAGTGGCCGAGGAACTCTTTCGGTGCCACGTCAGCGAGCCAGCCGAACAGAATAATCACCAGCGCCATCAGCGCGTATTTACGCCATGGAGAGACCGGTTTCGGCGGCTCTTTGGGTGCAGGTGCCGCTTTCTGCGCCGCCTGAGGCTGCGCGGAAACCTGAATTGGCGGAGCCGGCCAGGTGATTTCGCCGTCACGAATCACCGTCACGCCGCGCACTACCACATCGTCAAAATCAACAACCACGTTGCCGTCTTTCTCTTTACACAGCAGCTTCAGCAAGTTCACAAGGTTCGTGCCGTACAGCTGGGAAGACTGCGTTGGCAGGCGGCCTGGCAGATCGGTGTAACCGATGATTTTCACGCCGTTGGCGGTGGTCATCACTTCGTTCGGTACGGTGTATTCACAGTTGCCGCCGTTCTGCGAGGCCAGGTCGACAATCACGCTCCCGGCTTTCATGGAATCGACCATTTCACGGGTGATCAGCTTCGGCGCGGGTTTGCCAGGGATCAGCGCCGTGGTGACGATGATATCGACCTCTTTCGCCTGCGCCGCGAAGAGTTCCATTTCCGCTTTGATGAACGCTTCGGACATCACCTTAGCGTAGCCATCTCCGCTGCCCGCCTCTTCCTTGAAGTCCAGCTCAAGGAACTCGGCGCCCATACTCTGCACCTGCTCTTTCACCTCAGGGCGCGTATCAAACGCACGCACGATCGCACCGAGACTGTTCGCCGCACCGATCGCCGCAAGACCCGCGACACCCGCACCAATCACCATCACTTTTGCCGGTGGGACTTTCCCTGCCGCCGTGATTTGACCAGTAAAGAAGCGACCAAATTCATGGGCAGCCTCAACGATGGCACGGTAGCCGGCGATGTTCGCCATGGAACTCAACGCATCCAGCGACTGTGCGCGGGAGATACGCGGCACGGAATCCATCGCCATGACGGTGACGCCACGCGCGGCCAGTTTCTCCATCAGCTCCGGATTTTGCGCAGGCCAGACGAAGCTCACAAGCGTGGTGCCCGGATTTAACAGGGCGATTTCGCTCTCGGTTGGCGCATTCACCTTCAGGATTACCGGTGCCTGCCAGATCTCAGACCCGCTCACCACCTCAGCGCCCGCCTGAATAAATGCCTCGTCATCGAAGCTCGCCAGTTTGCCCGCGCCGCTTTCAACCGCGACGGTAAAACCCAGTTTAAGCAGCTGCTCGACCGTTTTCGGCGTCGCAGCAACGCGGGTTTCATTGGCTAACCGTTCTTTTGGTACCCCAATACGCATAGTTTTCCCTTCCATCGGTTCTTGATGATGGTTTGTCGATAAATGACCGCGATTTGCATAAGCGTCGCCAGGGATAGCCCTGACGGGTAAATAACCACGGAAAATAAAACAGTAACAAACTTTCTATAACCTACTGAAAATACCGCTTGTGATCTACAGCAAGAAAACACTATTTCTGACTTTATCTGTGAAAAATAAGTGATCGCGGTCTCTGACAGCGATATTTACCTTATTTTCATCGCCAGGGCCGATAAATAGCTCAAGCGAAGCGGTAAAACATGATATAGCGCCGTATTAGAACAACCCATTAACATTAAATTAACTTGTAAAAGTCATATGCTTAATCAGTTTTACTGCTCAAACGCTTGTTTACTCGACATATCAGTAAATGTTATCGAATTTGATCCTGTCGTGAGCACAGGGAGTGAAAAATCGCGCAGACAGCGACGGGTTTTAAATGCCATAATCGGCGACGAATTCAAATTAACAACAACACCAGTACCTGGTTTGCGCAAGGCGAAGGATTATTTTTATGAAGCTTAAGAACACTCTCCTGGCGTCCGCACTCCTTTCTGCGATCGCCCTGTCCGCTAACGCCGCGACAGAGTTAACGCCGGAGCAAGCGGCAGCGTTGAAACCTTACGATCGTGTGACGGTTACCGGTCGTTTTAACGCCATTAGCGATGCAGTGCGAGCAGCGTCACTTCGCGCTGATAAAGAGGGTGCCGCCTCTTTTTATGTCGTTGATACATCTGATTACGGTAGCGGCGGCAACCTGCGCGTCGTGGTCGATCTCTACAAGCAAGATGCGAAAAAAGCGGATGCGCCGAAAAACCGCGTCATTAATGGCGTGATGGAGTTGCCAAAGGATCAGGCGATTGCGCTTGAGCCGTATGACACCGTGACCGTCCAGGGCTTTTACCGCAGCCAGCCTGAAGTGAACGATGCCATCACCAAAGCCGCGAAAGCGAAAGGGGCTGCCTCTTTCTATATCGTGCGCCAGATTGACGCTAACCAGGGCGGCAACCAGCGTATTACCGCTTTCCTGTACAAAGCCGATGCCAAAAAACGCGTTCTGCAAAGCCCGGATGTGATCCCGGCGGATTCTGAAGCCGGTCGCGCAGCGCTGGCGAAAGGCGGCGAAGAAGCGAAGAAAGTGGAAATCCCGGGCGTGGCAACCACCGCGACTCCAAGTGCTGACGTCGGTCGTTTCTTTGAAACTCAGACCACTAAGGGCGGCCGTTACACTGTCACCCTACCGGACGGCACTAAAATTGAAGAGCTGAACAAGGCCACTGCCGCGCAGATGGTGCCTTTCGACAGCGTCAAATTCACCGGTAACTACGGCAACATGACCGAAGTCTCCTACCAGGTGGCGAAGCGTGCAGCGAAGAAAGGTGCGAAGTACTACCACATCACCCGCCAGTGGCAGGAACGTGGTAACAACGTGACCATCAGCGCAGACCTGTACAAGTAAATCATCAGGTGTGAAAAGGCGGCGCAATGCCGCCTTTTTTGTAACTTTTCTCTAATTTCTGCCTCACATCATTGCATGCCTGCAAGACACTCCGTAAAATCCCGCGCCTTAGTGTGATCCACCATTTTTATGCGCTTGTGCGAAATAATTATTCTGGATTTGGACCTTTCATAACAGGAAGCCAATGGAAAAGAAACTTGGCCTGAGCGCTTTAACTGCGCTCGTTTTAAGCTCCATGCTCGGTGCAGGCGTATTCAGTTTGCCGCAGAATATGGCGGAAGTCGCCAGCCCCGCGGCGTTGCTCATCGGCTGGGGGATCACCGGCGTCGGGATCTTGCTGCTGGCCTTTGCCATGTTATTGCTCACGCGCATCCGCCCGGATCTGGACGGCGGAATATTCACCTACGCCCGCGAAGGGTTCGGCGAGCTGATCGGCTTCTGCTCGGCCTGGGGCTACTGGCTCTGCGCGGTGATCGCCAACGTCTCCTATCTGGTGATCGTCTTCTCGGCCCTCAGTTTCTTTACCGATACGCCTGAACTGCGCTTCTTTGGCGACGGCAATACCTGGCAATCGATCGTCGGGGCGTCGGTGCTGCTGTGGTTAGTTCACTGGCTGGTGCTGCGCGGCGTGCAGACGGCCGCGAGCATTAACCTGGTGGCGACGCTGGCTAAGCTGGTTCCGCTGGGCCTGTTTATCGTGCTGGCGTTTATCGCGTTTCGTCTTGATGTTTTCAGCCTCGATTTCAGCGGTGTCGCGCTTGGCGTACCGGTCTGGGAGCAGGTGAAAAACACCATGCTTATCACCCTGTGGGTGTTTATCGGCGTTGAAGGCGCAGTGGTGGTCTCGGCGCGCGCCCGTAATAAGCGCGACGTAGGCCGTGCCACGCTGCTGGCGGTACTGGCTGCGCTGAGCGTCTATCTGCTGGTGACGCTGCTCTCCATCGGCGTGGTGGCGCGCCCTGAGCTGGCTGAGATGCGTAACCCGTCGATGGCGGGTCTGATGGTCAGAATGATGGGATCCTGGGGCGACGTAGTGATTGCGGCTGGGCTGATTGTTTCGGTCTGCGGCGCTTACCTGAGCTGGACCATTATGGCGGCAGAAGTGCCCTTCCTGGCCGCGACGCATAAGGCTTTCCCGCGCCTGTTTGCGCGTCAGAACAAAAACAGCGCACCCTCGGCGTCCCTGTGGCTGACCAACATCAGCGTGCAGGTCTGTCTGGTGCTGATCTGGCTCACAGGTTCTGACTATAACACCCTGCTGACCATTGCCTCCGAGATGATTCTGGTACCCTATTTCTTAGTCGGGGCTTATCTGTTAAAAATAGCCAGCCGCCCGGCACATTACATGGTCGGTGTTGGCGCTTGTCTCTACGGATTATGGTTACTCTATGCCTCAGGCCCTATGCATCTGCTGCTCTCTGTGGTGCTGTATGCGCCGGGTCTGCTGGTGTTTATCTACGCTCGCCGCACGCATCAGTTAGGTCACGCGCTCAAGCGTCGTGAAATGGCGTTGATTGGCATGTTACTGGTTGCTGCCGTACCGGCAACGTGGATGTTGATGGGATAAGCGCGACTTTTCCCATCGTTGAACGCTTAAGGAAAATACGATGGGAAATGCACCGCAACGCCCGATTCTGATTACTGGCGCTGGCCGACGCATCGGCCTCGCCCTTGCTCACCATTTTCTTAGCCAGCATCAGCCGGTGATCGTCAGTTACCGAACAGAATACGACGCTATTGAAGGATTGAGAAAAGCCGGTGCTGTCTGCATCCAGGCAGATTTTGCCACCGACGACGGGATTCTGGCGTTTGCCGACAAGGTAAAATCAACCACCGACGGTCTGCGCGCCATCGTGCATAACGCCAGCGCCTGGCTGGCGGAAACCCCGGAAACCTCGCTGAGCGAAACTCTCGCGGTGATGATGCAGATCCACGTCCACGCCCCCTATTTGCTCAACCACGCCCTGCAGGATTTGCTGTGCGGGCACGGTCACGCCGCGAGCGATATTATTCATTTCACCGACTATGTGGTGGAGCGCGGAAGCGACAAACATATCGCCTATGCGGCGAGTAAAGCGGCGCTCGACAACATGACGCGCTCGTTCGCCCGCAAGCTCGCGCCAGAGGTCAAGGTGAATGCTATCGCCCCGTCGCTGATTATGTTTAACGACCATGATGACGCGGAATACCGCCAAAAAGCGCTCAATAAATCACTGATGAAAATCGCGCCGGGCGAGAAAGAGGTGATCGATCTTATCGACTACCTGCTGACCAGCCGCTACGTCACAGGCCGTTCTTTTGGCGTAGATGGCGGCCGCCCGCTGAATTAGTGAAAGCGGCTCCAGAAGAAGATCAACACCCAGGCGCTGAGGCTCCAGCATACTACCGCCCCGCCCAGCGCCAGGGGTAAGCGCATCATGGCCGTGAAATACCACAGCGACAGAAGATAGATAAAATAGGGAATGATGGACCACATGCCAAAAACGATGGTGGTGCGCAGCGCGTCAATGCCACGCTCTGACGCCACGATATAGTGGGCAATGAGCGCAAAGGTCGGGAATAACGGAATCAGCCCGGCGATATAGTAATTTTTCGTCTTCGCTAAAATGCCAATCAGCACCACGACCAGCGCACCCAGCGCGGCTTTGATTAAGAGCGCCATTCTTTTCCCTTAACAATCAACTAACAATACCGGTCAGAATAACGGAACTCAGGTTAATTTAGAAAGATTAATGGAAGGTTAAGGTTACGCGGTGTATGTTGGCTTTTTTCACGAAAACAGACGTTGTATGAATAAGATCGTTTTTGTTGAGGACGAACCCGAAGTCGGCCAGCTGATTGCCGCCTATCTGGGAAAACACGATATGGACGTTATCGTTGAGCCGCGTGGTGACCGCGCTGAAGAGGTGGTGCTGCGCGAGAAACCGGACCTGGTCCTGCTCGACATCATGCTGCCCGGCAAAGACGGGATGACCGTGTGCCGCGATCTGCGCGCGCAATGGGACGGCCCGATAGTGCTGCTCACCTCCCTCGACAGCGACATGAACCATATTCTGTCGCTTGAGATGGGCGCGAACGATTATATTCTCAAAACCACGCCGCCTGCGGTGCTGCTGGCCCGTCTGCGCCTGCATCTGCGCCAGCGCGTTGCGACGGAAAACCAGACAGCCTCTGCCGCACTCACGCCCCACAAAGCCATGCGCTTTGGCACCCTGTCGATCGATCCCGTTAACCGCCAGGTGCTGCTTTCCGGGGTAGATATCGCGCTGTCGACCGCCGATTTTGACCTGCTATGGGAACTGGCCACTCATGCCGGGCAAATTATGGATCGCGATGCGCTGCTGAAAAACCTGCGCGGCGTCAGTTACGACGGTATGGACCGCAGCGTCGACGTCGCCATCTCGCGGCTGCGTAAAAAGCTGCTGGATAACGCCACCGAGCCGTACCGCATCAAAACCGTGCGTAACAAAGGCTATTTGTTTGCGCCGCATGCCTGGGAAACCTGATAACCCGACACGCTCCGTTCGAGCGCTGAAATATCCCCGGACGACAACAGCGGCTGCAGTTCCATCAGCGTCTCTTCCGGAAGCTGATACAGATTCAGCGCCAGCAGCCGCGCAATATCCTCTTCCGGTAGTCGATATTTCAGTATTTTTGCCGGATTGCCACCGACCACGGCGTACGGCGGCACGTCCTTGGTCACAACGGCTCCCGCCGCGACCACAGCCCCTTCGCCGATGGTGACGCCAGGCATGATCATGGCCCGCATTCCCAGCCAGCATCCATCCTGCAGCACCGTATCCCCACGCGGCTGATAGGCCTCTTTGATGGACTCCATAAACGGATAAAGGCTGAGCCAGTCCAGACGATGGGTGCTGTTCCCGCCCATCAAAATCACACACTCCGCACCGATACAGACAAAGTTACCGATGAAGAGCTGGTCCAGCTCGCCAAGCGGTTCCCAGTTTCTGCTTACCTCATCGCCGAGCAGATACCGCACCACCGAGCGCTCAAAACCCTTGTCCCAGCAGTCGCTGTAATAACTGTGCGTGCCTTTGATGTGAATATTGGGGTTCGTCACCGTCTGGTGAAGATATTCCGTCCTCGACCAATGTTTATCTGACATGTTTGACATCCTTTTCTGATGATATGAATGGGCTGATTATGCGCGATGGCGCTGTAACCGACTATCAACCACCCGCTACACAACGGAAATAAAAAACCGCCCGTAGGCGGTTAGTAGCAAGCTACCTGAGCGGTGGATCAACATCATCAGGTATGATGGGGTCAACGGGGTCAGTATCACCCGGCAGAGGGTCATCTACCGGTACAGGATCAACCCAATCTAGACGTTCAGTCACATTAACCTCCGACGAACGGTGTGTCAGGCACAGCCTGAGTCACTACTTTTTGCTTTTCTGCGGGCTCTTATCGTTGTCTTTCGGCGTATTATCCGGTTTTTTCGGCGTGTCTTTGTTGACTTGCGTAGAATAGTTTTTCACGGCTTACTCCAGTAGGGTATGCAGCCATACACTGCAGACTAAGTATAGGTCGGTGACCTCAATAAGCCATGCGAAGCGGCACTCCAGGCGGGTTCTGGCCCCTTCAAAAATCACCCGCGTGGAGGGCGTTGATAAAAAAAAGCCACCCGCCGAAAGCAAGCAGCTTAACTGTTATCTGTGATGTGATGATGCTAAAAAGCGAGGAATAGCAAAGTCATGTCGCGTGGTCATCAGAGAAGATTGATCTTTACCTCGTAACCTTCCAGACCGGTCATTGTTTCACGCTCAGTAAAATCTATGCCAGACACCTCTTTCCCGGTTTTTTTCCGAAGCTCTATGATTTTCTTTGAGATAAGTGCAGAAATCTCTTCCTCGGCTTTTCTTTTAAGATCATCAGCAGTCATAATTTCACCTCTTCTGTCCATCTACAGTGTCATAGGGTAAATATGAGGCCCATCCCTGACAGTTTCAAGTAACTCTATAAAAATTATAGACTATTCTGGTCTAGTTTTGCGCGTCATCGTATTTGGACCACGCCATGCGTTTGCATGTTGTCAGCCGGGGCAAACCCTGCTTTCATAGCCACTTACCTGGGGCATTGATGAACACAACACTGCCGGCCTGGTGCCCCAAAGGTAAAATCAGTTAGCTAACTCATTGTGTTAATGGTGTGATTTCATGAAAAAGCTGTTTGTGCAGTTTTATCTTTTGCTGTTTGTCTGTTTTCTGGTGATGACCATGCTGGTCGGGCTGGTTTACAAATTCACCGCCGAGCGCGCGGGCAGGCAGTCGCTTGATGACCTGATGAAAAGCTCGCTCTATCTGATGCGCAGCGAATTACGTGAAATCCCCCCGCACGACTGGGCGCGAACGCTGAAAGAGATGGATCTGAATCTGTCGTTTAATATGCGCATCGAGCCGCTCAAGAACTACAATTTAGACCCCCAGACCACGCAGCGCCTGCGCGATGGCGATATCGTGGCATTAGACGATCAGTACACCTTTATTCAGCGTATTCCGCGCAGCCATTACGTGCTGGCGGTCGGCCCGGTTCCTTATCTCTATTTTTTACATCAGATGCGCCTGCTGGATATCGCGCTGCTGGCGTTCATCGCCATCTCGCTGGCCTTTCCGGTATTAATCTGGATGCGGCCCCACTGGCAGGATATGTTGCGTCTGGAAGCAGCGGCCCAGCGTTTTGGCGACGGTCACTTTACCGAGCGCATCCACTTTGACAGCACCTCCAGCTTCGAGCGCCTGGGCGTGGCCTTTAACCAGATGGCCGATAACATCAATGCGCTGATCGCCAGTAAAAAAGCGTTGATTGACGGTATCGCCCACGAACTGCGCACGCCGCTGGTGCGTCTGCGTTATCGCCTGGAGATGAGCGAAAACCTGACGGAAGCAGAATCCCTGGCGCTCAATCGCGATATTGGTCAGCTGGAAGCGTTGATCGAAGAGCTGCTCACCTATGCCCGTCTCGATCGCCCGCAGAATGAACTTAAGCTCAGCTCACCCGATCTGTCGGCGTGGATACGCAGCCATATTGACGATGTGCAGAGTGTGAATCCGCAGCACACATTGCTGCTCGATAACAGCCCCGGTGATTACGGCGCGCTGGATATGCGTCTGATGGAGCGCGTGCTGGATAACCTGGTGAATAACGCCCTGCGCTACAGCGAAAGCAAGCTTCGCATCAGCCTGCATCTGAACGGCAGCGAAGCCAGTTTAGCGGTGGAAGACGATGGCCCTGGTATCGCCGCCGCCGAGCGTGAACGGGTTTTTGAACCCTTTGTGCGTCTGGACCCAAGCCGTGACCGCGCCACCGGCGGCTGCGGGCTGGGGCTGGCGATTGTTCACTCTATCGCTCAGGCGATGGGCGGGCGCGTCAGCTGCGACGAAAGCGATCTCGGCGGCGCAAAGTTCAGCTTTAGCTGGCCGATCTATCACCACATCACCCTTCCTGTCACGGTCTGATGACGTTACTTCTCATCAAGTAACGCCTGTAAATGCCCATGCCGCACGCCGCGCTGGGCAATCACATCATCGGCGAAATGCTGAATGTCTCCCATATCGCCTTTTAACACCGCGATCTCCAGACAATCTTCGTGGCTGACATGGACATGCAGCGTAGCGACAGAAAGATCGTGGTGATGGTGCTGCGTCGAGACCAGACGCCGCGCCAGATCGCGTTTCTCGTGCTCATACACGTAAGAAAGTACCGCGAATCCCTGCCTGCCATGCTCCTGGGTGGTCTCCTGCGCCAGCGTGCCGCGCAAAATATCACGGATGGCCTCTGAACGGTTATTGTAACTACGGCGCTGACTAAGACTGTCCAGCATCTCCAGCAAATCATCATCAAGCGTAATTGTGACACGTTGCATCTGATGTAACCTCAAAGTCTGGCGCGACGGCGCACGGGAAATGCGGGAAGGACCGCGTTTTGTAGTGTTTGTCCGGCGGCAGACGCAAAGGTTAATCGCTCACCGACGGTTTGCGTCTCCACGATGTTCCCCGCCTCCATCACCATCACCCGGTCGCAAAAGCGCTCGACCAGGCGTAAATCGTGAGTGATAAACAGGCAGGCAGTACCGAACTGCTGCTGGAGTTTTTTGAGCAGGCGAATCACGTTCGCCTGCAGCACCAGATCAAGATTCGACACGGCTTCATCAAGGATCAATAGCCTTGGTTCAACGGCCAGTGCCCGCGCCAGGCACACGCGCTGAAGCTGGCCGCCGCTTAGCTGCGGCGGGCGCTGAGTGAGTAGCGTGTCATCCAGCTCGACCGCCCGCAGCAACTCACGGGCGCGGGCCATCTGCTCTGCTTTAGACAGGGACAAAAGATGGCGCATCGGTTCGCGCAGAATTTCACTCACCGTTTTACGCGGATTCACCGCACTGATGGCATCCTGAAACACCATCTGAATTTCGCGGCGAAACGCTTTTTTCCGGGATCGGTTGAGCTGCGAAAGCGGCGCCCCCTGCCAGAAGACGTCGCCCTGGCTCGGGGATTCCAGCCCTACCAGCAGGCGCGCAAGCGTACTTTTCCCGCAGCCGCTGCGGCCCAGTAGCGCCACGGTTTCACCGGTTTTCAGACTCATGGCGACGTTGTTCAGCACCCACTCTGAGCGAGCGTATTGATGTGAAAGCGCAGAAACAGAAAGCAGTGTCATTGGGTCAACTCCATGCCATACAGGGCCAGATGCGCCGACACCAGCCCGCGCGTCACCGGATGCTGTGGCGCGCGAAACAGCGTCTCAACGTCGCCCTGCTCGACAATGACGCCGTTGTCCATCACCGCCACGTCATCCGCGAGGCGCGCCACGACGCCCATATCGTGCGTCACCAGCAGCATACCGGGCGCGCGGGTGTGCATGATGTCATCCAGCAGATCCAGAATGCGCGACTGGGCCACGGCATCGAGATCGGTGGTCGGCTCGTCGGCGATGATAAACGGCGCGTCACACAGCACGGCCATGGCGATCATCATCCGTTGCAACATGCCGCCGCTCATCTCGAAGGGATAGAGCTTCAGCACGCGTTCCGCCTCGTCCAGCCCGACGGCCTTTAATGCGGCGATAAGCGCGGTGTCATCGGAATTTTTACCCAGCGCCTGACAGGTCTCCCTGGCGTGGATAGCCATGGTATGCAGCGGATTAAAGGCGCTGCGCGGGTTTTGCATAATGGTCGCGATCTTAATCCCCCGCAGGGAGGCTGGCGCCACCGTCTCGCCGTCGGCCAGAATCCGTCCTGCCGTCTGACGCACACCGGCAGGCAATACGCCGAGCGCAGCGGCACAGGTCAGGGATTTCCCGCTGCCGCTGCCCCCCACCAGCGCCAGCACCCGCCCGCGTTTGAGCTTCAGCGAGACGCCGTTGACTAACGTGCGATCCGCCTCGAGCACGATATTCTGCAAATCAATCTGCTTTGGCATCAGTGGGCATGCTCCGTGACCAGATGAGGATCGAGGTGATCGCGCAGGGCGTCACCCACCAGATTAAACGCCATCACGCTGATAAACAGCGCCAGCCCCGGCCAGAACATCTGCAACGGCTGCGTCCAGATATACTGACGTGCATCGTTAATCATCACGCCCCACTCGGGCGTCGGGGCCGTCACGCCCAGTCCGAGAAATGACATCCCCGCGACGTGCAGCATCATATGACCGATATCAAGCGTCGCCAGCACCAGCAGTGACGGCAGCGCCGCCCCCGTCAGATGGTCGACAAAAATACGCACATGCCCGGCCCCCGACATCCGCGACGCAAGGACAAACTCCCGCTGACGCAGCGCGATCACCAGGCTGCGCACCATCCGCGCGTACCAGGCCCAGTGGGAAAGCGCGATGGCGATGATGACGTTAGTCAGCCCCGTCCCCAGCACACCCACGAGGAAGAACGACAAAATCGAGGTCGGAAAGGTCATGAACATATCTGCGATGCGCATGGTGAACTGATCCACGCGCCCGCCAAGCAGCCCGGCCGCCCCGCCGATGGTCATTCCCAGAATCAGCACCAGCAGTAGACAGGCCATCACCGACCCCAGAGAGACGCGCGTTGCCGCCAGCAGTCGCGAAAAGATATCGCGCCCCAGATGGTCGGTGCCGAGCCAGTGCTGGCTGTCGGGTGACAGAAGCCGCGACGGCAGATCAATCGCCTGCGGATCGTACGGCAGCCACCACTGGCTGGTGAAGGCAATCGCCGCCAGCAATGCAATCATCATCATCGCCAGCCGGACAGGCCAGCATGCAGAACGGTAAAAATTCATGCGTGCGCTCCTTCATGACGACGAATGCGCGGGTCAAGCGCTGCATTCAGCACATCCACCGCCAGATTGCAGAGGACAAAAACCACCACCATGATCAGCGTAAAACACTGAATGACCGGATAGTCGCGGTTAAAAATCGCCGAGACGGCGTAACGCCCTACGCCCGGCCAGGCGAAGATGTTCTCGATGATCATCGTCCCGCCGATCAGCTCGCCGATGTGCATTCCCACCGCCGTGATCATCGGCAGTGAGGCATTGCGCAAAATATGGCGGCGCTCGGTCTGTTTATGGCTCAGGCCGCGCAGACGCGCCCAGGTGACGTGCCGCTGCCCGGCAACATCCAGCATGCTGGCGCGCAGCAGCCGGGCGTTAATCGCCAGCGACATAAAGGCAATCGACACGGCGGGCAGAATCAGATGCTGCCAGTCGCCATAGCCCATCGCCGGGAGCCATTTGAGATAAACCGAAAAGAACATCACCAGCAAAAACGCCAGCCAGAAGTTGGGCATGGAGACGCCAAGGAAAGAGATCACCCGGACGATGAAATCCGGCAGCCGATCGCGATGGCGCGCGGCCCAAATACCCAGTGGCACGGAGGTGAGCAGGATCAGCACCAGCGCCGCACCGGCCAGCAGCAGCGTTGCGGGCAGAAAATGCATAACGTCGTCCAGCACCGGGCGCTGGGTGGCGAAAGAGATGCCAAAATCCAGGTGCAACGCCCGCCACAGCCAGGTGCCGTACTGCACGATTAACGGCTGATCCAGGCCAAGCATCACGCGGGTAGAGGCCACCATCTCCGGCGTGGGGGGCAAATTAGACAGACGCAGATAATCCAGCGCCGGATCGCCGGTGCCGAGTCTCAGCATCAGAAAGATAATCACCGAGGCGGCGAACACCATCGGGATCAGCAGCAGTATGCGCCGCAATATATAGCGCCACATCAGGGTTTCACCGGCTGGATAAGTTCAAACGGAATGTCGGACGCAATGGGCGCAAACGGGATTACCCCAAGTTCAGGCTTCGCCACCACCATCATCGACACATAGCTAATCGGCAGATAGACCGCGTCGTTATGCAGTCGGATCAAAATATCGCGGTATAACGCCTGACGCTGAGGTTCATCGCGGGTGGAAAGCACTTCGCCAATCTCTTTATCAATGACGGGCTTATCTGCGAGCCCCCGCTGCGCCTGATAATCGGCGTGGGACGGCACGCGCATCGAGCTCATAAAGGCATGCGGATCGTAAGGCGCGCCCCAGGTGCGGTTGAAAATCATGCCGAATCGACCGTCGCGCTGCCGGGCGTAGATACTGCTCTCCTCTTCCCCCACCAGCGCCACATCGACGCCCACCTGACGCATATCGGCCTGAATGATTTCCGCCATCGATTTGCTCAGGGCATCGGTGCCGATATAGGCAAGCTCAACCCGCAACGGCTGACCATTTTTCTCACGGATGGCTTTTCCGCTCACGGCCTTCCAGCCCGCCTGTTCCAGCAGCGTTGTGGCCTGCTTTGGATCGTACTCGCGCGGCTTGAGGCCGATGTTTGCATAAGGCACTGTCGGTGCGAACAGCGTGTCCGCCACTTTTTGCGTACCGTACAGGGCGTTATCGATCAGGGATTTTTTGTTCACCGCATAGTTCAGCGCTTCGCGCACCGCCAGATCGTCCGTCGGCGCTTTGGAGGAGTTCAGCGCCAGCATGACCGTTTCAACGGGCTGGGAAAGCTGGGTGCGGTAGTGTGGGCTTTGGCTGAAGCGGGCGAAGGTATCGAGAGGCAGCAGCCCTTCGTTACCATACAGCAGGTCAATATCACCTGTTTCAAACGCCACGGCGCGGGTCGTGGGGTCCGGGATCACCTTCACGGTGATCTGTCGGATGGCGGGCTTTTTACCCCAGTAGCGATCGTTGCGCACCAGCACGTCAACCTGATTAAGCCTGGACTCTTTCAACACCCACGGCCCGGTTCCGATTGGCGCGTTAATGCCGTTCATCGTTTCATTATTTTTAAACTGCGACGGGGCGATAAAGCGGAAAGGACGCGGCAGCGCGAGCTCCTGTAAGAACGGGTAATAGGCGCTTTTCAGGGTGATTTGCAGCTCAGAGTCACTCAGGGCTTTAACATCCGTGATCTGCCGGGCCAGCTCCAGCCAGGCGTGGCGCTGGCGGTTATCGAGCACAGCGCGGAAGTTCTCGGCGGCGGCCTGCGCGTTAAAAGGTTCGCCGTTGGAAAACGTGACACCGTCACGAAGCGTAAATACCCAGGTTTTGCCATCCGCCGTGTGGGTCCAGCTTTTCGCAAGCCAGGGTATGACCGAACCATCGGCCTGATACTTCACCAGCGGCTCGTAGACCATGCTCTGGGCAAACATTTGATTGGGCGTATAAAGATGGGGATTGAGCGGTCCTACATTGACGGGCCACGCGGTTGTCAGTTCGTCGGGAGCGGCTGCCTGTGCGAAGAACGACGCGCACGCCAGCAGCGCGCAGACAATACGGCCAGGTCTGGACAAGGATTGCCTCTTACCATTTAGGGGTAGATAAAACGTGTGACGATTTTAGGTTTTCATCATACTTTTTACCTGTTCTGGATCAACCGAGGGGCCGCAAGAGACGGGAAGTATACAAATTTCGTATATTTAACCCCCAACTAATAAGCATCCATTGTCTCTGCCAGACCCATTCCGCACCGTAGCCTGACCCGGCACACTGTGCTATATAATAAGTATGTTGTAACTACTGCGAGCGTTTTATGGCGACCTACGATCTTCTCGAGCGGCTGAACTCCACCTTTCACCAGATAGAACACGAATTGATGAGCCTGAGCGAACGGCTGAAAACCTGTCGGCTGCTGGCCGCGCGGGTTTTCACCCTGCCGGACGTGGTGAAAGGCGCAGAGCACGATCCGCTGGATGTGATTGAGGTGAAGCAACATATCGGCAAGGAGGCGCTGGATCTGACGCTGGCGCACTATCGCCATCTGTTTATTCAGCAGCAGTCAGAAAACCGCAGCAGTAAAGCTGCCGTGCGTCTGCCGGGGGTGATCTGTCTCCAATGCGACACGTCCCTGCGCGAACAGCTTGAAAGCCAGATTGCGCACATTAATACCCTCAAAGCCGCGTTTGAGAAGATCGTAACCGAAGAGTCGGGTCTGGTCCCTGCCGCGCGCTTTGAGTGGGTGCATCGCCAGTTGCCGGGCCTGATTACCCTCAACGCCTACCGCACGCTGACGCTGCTGCGTCATCCGGCGACTCTGCGCTTTGGCTGGGCGAACAAACATATCATCAAAAATTTCACCCGCAATGAGGTGCTGTCACTGCTGGAGAAGAGCCTGAAATCGCCGCGCACTATGGCGCCCTGGTCGCGCGAACAGTGGATTGAGCGGTTAGAGCAGGAGTACGAGAATATTGCCGCGCTGCCTGACGATGCGCGCCTCAAAATCAAACGTCCGGTGAAGGTGCAGCCGATTGCGCGCGTCTGGTATGCGGGAGAGCAAAAGCAGGTACAGTACGCCTGCCCGACGCCGCTGATTGCCCTGTACGATGCAGATCAAGGGGCGATGGTGCCAGACATTGGCGAACTGCTGAATTACGATGCGGACAATATTCAGCATCGTTATAAACCTCAGGCGCAGCCGCTGCGCTTGATCATTCCACGGCTGCACCTGTATGTGGCGGAGTGATTACTTCAGGCTGCCTACCATCTCTTCCGGGCGCACCCAGGTATCAAACTCGGCCTCCGTCAGATAGCCCAGCGCCAGCGCTGAGGCTTTCAGCGTCAGCCCCTCTTTGTGCGCTTTTTTGGCGATTTCAGCCGCTTTGTCGTAGCCGATATGCGTGTTGAGCGCGGTGACCAGCATCAGCGACTCATTCAGTAGCTGGCTGATACGGTCGCGGTTTGGCTCGATGCCGGTCGCGCAGTGCTCGTTGAAGCTCTCCATACCGTCCGCCAGCAGGCGCACCGATTGCAGGAAGTTATGGATCACCATCGGGCGATAGACGTTCAGCTCAAAGTTGCCTGACGCCCCGCCGAGATTCACCGCGACGTCGTTGCCGATCACCTGACAGCAGAGCATGGTCATGGCTTCGCACTGAGTCGGGTTCACTTTGCCCGGCATGATGGAGCTGCCCGGCTCATTTTCCGGAATGCTGATTTCACCGATCCCGCAGCGCGGCCCGGAGGCCAGCCAGCGTACGTCGTTGGCGATTTTCATCAGCGAGGCCGCCAGCCCTTTCAGCGCACCGTGGGCGTGGACCAGCGCATCGCAGGTGCCGAGCGCTTCGAATTTATTCGGCGCGGTCACAAACGGCTGCCCGGTGATCGCGGCCAGCTCTTTCGCCACGCGTACGGCATATTCCGGATGGGTGTTCAGCCCCGTCCCCACCGCCGTACCGCCCAGCGCCAGCTCCGAGAGGTGCGGCAGGCTGTGGTCGATATGCTTGAGGTTGTGTTCCAGCATCGCCACCCAGCCGGAGATCTCCTGTCCGAGGGTCAGCGGCGTGGCGTCCTGCAGATGGGTACGACCAATTTTGACGATGTCAGCGAACGCCTGCGATTTTGCCGTCAGGGTCTGAGTCAGCACTTTCAACTGCGGAATGAGATGCTCGCGCAGGCCGATGATCGCCGCCACGTGCATCGCGGTCGGGAATACATCGTTAGAACTTTGGCTTTTATTGACGTCATCGTTCGGGTGTACTTTGCGCTCCATCCCGCGTACGCCGCCCAGCAGTTCGCTCGCGCGGTTAGCCAGAACCTCGTTCATGTTCATGTTGCTTTGGGTGCCGGAGCCGGTCTGCCAGATGGCAAGGGGGAATTCGTCCGGGTGTTTATCGGCCAGCACTTCGTCGGCGGCACTGATAATAGCGGTGGTTTTTTCAGCGGACAGCAGACCCAGATCCTGGTTGACCTTCGCGGCTGCGCGTTTGGTGAGCGCCAGGGCGTGGATCAGAGAAACGGGCATTTTCTCCGTCGAGATGCGGAAATGTTCCAGCGAGCGCTGAGTTTGCGCGCCCCATAGCTTGTCAGCCGGGACGTCGATTGCGCCCATGGAATCTTTCTCGCGGCGTTGCGTTGTCATTACTTTCTCCTTGATAACAATGAAATGGGGGACATTGCTCACATGCTGGATTAAGTATTGTTTGCTTCAGGAAAACGGTATGGCGCTTTGTGCGCTCTTGTGGTGAGTCGTGCCGGGTGAAGCGAAACCGCCACCCGGCACAAAAACTACTTAACGCACGCTGAACACTGGGACGACTGGATCTGCTTGAAGAAGTCGTTGCCCTTGTCATCCACGAGGATAAACGCCGGGAAATCTTCTACTTCAATTTTCCAGATGGCTTCCATCCCCAGTTCCGGGTATTCCACGCACTCCAGGCTCTTAATACTGCCCTGTGCCAGCACCGCTGCCGGGCCGCCGATGCTGCCGAGATAGAATCCGCCGTGTTTGTGGCAGGCATCCGTCACCTGCTGGCTGCGGTTGCCTTTGGCCAGCATGATCATGCTCCCACCGTTGGCCTGCAGCTGATCCACGTAGGAGTCCATGCGCCCTGCCGTTGTCGGGCCGAGTGAACCAGAGGCATAACCTTCCGGGGTTTTCGCCGGGCCTGCGTAGTAGATTGGGTGGTCTTTCACGTACTGCGGCAGACCTTCGCCCTTATCCAGACGCTCCTGCAGTTTCGCGTGAGCGATGTCGCGGCCAACGATAATGGTGCCGTTCAGCGACAGACGCGTGGAGACCGGGTATTGCGACAGCTGGGCCAGGATTTCGCTCATCGGACGATTGAGATCGACATGCACCGCTTCACCTTCACCGGCCTGACGCAACTCCTGCGGAATGTATTTCCCCGGATTGTTTTCCAGTTTTTCGATCCAGATACCGTCGCGGTTGATCTTCGCTTTGATATTGCGATCCGCAGAGCAGGAGACGCCCATCCCGACCGGACAAGACGCACCGTGGCGCGGCAGACGGATGACGCGGATATCGTGAGCAAAATATTTGCCGCCGAACTGTGCGCCTAAGCCTAAATTCTGCGCTTCTGTCAGCAACTCCTGTTCGAGCTGAACGTCACGGAATGCCTGACCGTGTTCGTTCCCTTCCGTTGGCAGGCCGTCATAGTATTTGGTCGACGCCAGTTTGACGGTTTTCAGGGTGCTTTCCGCCGACGTCCCGCCGATAACAAACGCGATGTGATACGGCGGACAGGCTGCCGTGCCAAGCGTGCGCATCTTCTCGACCAGGTAATTTTTCAGCTTGCCCGGCGAAAGCAGCGCTTTGGTTTCCTGGTACAGATAGGTTTTGTTCGCGGAGCCGCCGCCTTTGGCGATGCACAGGAATTTGTACTCGTCGCCGTCGACGCTGTAGAGGTCGATCTGCGCCGGCAGGTTAGTGCCGGTATTGACCTCTTTATACATATCCAGCGCCGCGTTTTGCGAATAACGCAGGTTATCTTCGATGTAAGTGTTGTAGACACCGTGGGCCAGCGCCGCTTCGTCACCGCCGCCAGTCCAGACGCGCTGGCCTTTTTTGCCGGTGATGATCGCCGTGCCCGTGTCCTGACAGGTCGGCAGAATGCCTTTCGCAGCAATATCGGAGTTACGCAGGAACTGCAGCGCGACGTATTTGTCGTTTTCGCTGGCCTGCGGATCGCTCAGGATATCGGCAACCTGCTGCTGATGCGCGGGGCGCAGCATAAAGGAGGCATCGTGGAAGGCGTGCTGCGCCAGTAAGGTCAGCGCCTGCGGGTCAACTTTGAGGATCTCCTGCCCTTCGAATTCAGAGACAGAGACGTGATCGGATGTTAACAGATAGTATTCGGTCTGATCCTTTGCCAGCGGGAAAGGATCTTGATAATGAAAGGGTTTGTTCGACATTGTTCTCTCACTTACTGCTTCGGTCTGGTTATTTAAGAGCAGATGTTCCGCTGCCCTGCTTAAAAGCGAGTTTGCTTATCCTACACAATTTTTTAACAAAAACTGAGACTAGTACGACTTTTTACATGCGCAGGTTACTTCCGGGCGGTTTATTGCTTTAATACGCGAAGATAATTCCACATTTGAAACAGGGCTTGATAATGCAAAAACTCATCAACTCAGTGCAGAACTATGCCTGGGGAAGTCAAACTGCGTTAACGGATCTCTACGGTATTGCCAATCCTGACAACCTGCCGATGGCAGAGCTGTGGATGGGCGCGCATCCGAAGAGCAGCTCAAAAATTGAAGATGCCAGCGGCCAGGTACGCTCTCTGCGCGAGGTGATCGACGCGGACAAAGCGACGCTCCTGGGCGATGCCGTGGCGCAGCGTTTCGGCGAACTGCCGTTCCTGTTCAAGGTGCTTTGCGCCGCGCAGCCGCTCTCCATTCAGGTGCACCCGAACAAGAAAGCGTCTGAAATAGGTTTTGAGAAAGAGAATAAAGCCGGTATCCCACTGGATGCCGCCGAACGTAACTACAAAGATCCGAACCATAAGCCAGAGCTGGTGTTCGCGTTAACGCCGTTCCTGGCGATGAACGCCTTCCGCGAGTTCTCGGAAATTGTTTCGCTGCTGCAGCCGGTCGCGGGCGCCCATCATGCTATTGCCCATTTCCTCGAAAACCCGGACGCCGCAGGCTTAAGCCAGCTGTTTGCCAGCCTGCTGAATATGCAGGATGACGAGAAATCCCACGCGCTGGCGGTGCTGAAAGCCGCTCTCAATAACCAGCGGGGTGAACCCTGGCAGACCATTCGCCTGATTTCTGAGTTCTACCCGAACGACAGCGGCCTCTTCTCTCCGCTGCTGCTGAACGTGGTGAAACTGAATCCAGGCGAAGCGATGTTCCTGTTTGCGGAAACCCCGCATGCGTATCTGCAGGGCGTGGCGCTGGAAGTGATGGCAAACTCCGATAACGTACTTCGCGCCGGGCTGACGCCAAAATATATTGATATCCCGGAGCTGGTAGCGAACGTCAAATTCGTCGCCAAACCTGCCGCAGAGCTGCTGACTCAGCCGGTGAAAAACGGCGCAGAGCTGGACTTCCCGATTCCTGTCGACGACTTCGCTTTTGCGCTGCACGACCTGAGCGCGACGGAAACCGCGGTCTCACAGCAGAGTGCGGCAATCCTGTTCTGTGTTGAAGGCGAAGCGGTGCTGAGCAAAGGCGAACAGCGCCTGGTGCTCAAACCTGGTGAGTCGGCGTTTGTCGCGGCGAATGAGTCCCCGATCGCTATCAGCGGAAATGGCCGCCTGGCAAGGGTCTTCAATAAGCTATAAGTTTATCGACTCTCTTGCTAAGCTAGTGGAAGACTTAATCACCAGGCGGTTTTTACCGCCTGGTTTCATTTTATGGACAATCATGATGAAAAAATCGGTTATAGCGGTTGGTGTTGTTGTCGCATTAGGGGTGGTCTGGACGGGCGCCTCCTGGTTTACGGGCAAACAGCTGGAGAGTCGTCTGGCAGAGATGGTGGCGCAGGCTAACAGCGAAATCAAACGCACGGCGCCGGAAGCCGGGCTGGAATTAAGCTATCAGAACTATCAGCGCGGCGTCTTCAAAAGCCATATGCAACTGGTGGTTAAACCCGTTGCGGGCACCGAAAACGGCTGGCTGAAAGACGGTCACAGCGTGGTGCTGGACGAAGTTGTCGATCACGGTCCGTTCCCGCTGGCACAGCTGAAGCATTTCAATCTGATTCCGTCCATGGCGTCGGTAAAAACCACGCTGGTCAACAACGAAGCGTCTAAACCGCTGTTTGAACTGGCGAAAAATGAGTCGCCGTTTGTGGTGGATACGCGCATCAGCTACGCCGGCGATACAAGCTCCGATATCGCCCTGAAAGCGCTGAATTATGAAAAAGGCGACGAGAAAGTGGCCTTCAGCGGCGGCGATTTCAAACTCGACGCGGATCGCGACGGTAACGTCTTTACCCTGAGCGGCTCGGCGGAAAGTGGCCTGGTCAACGCGGTTAACGAATACAATCAGAAGGTTCAGCTGACCTTCAATAATCTTAAAGCCGACGGCAACAGCCGTATGACCACCTTTGGCGAGCGCATGGGCGACCAGCAAATCAGCCTGGGTAAAATGGCGATTGCCGTGGAAGGCAAAGAGATGGCCGTTCTGGAAGGGATGGAATTGGTCGGTAAATCCGATCTCTCCAAAGACGGTAAGAGCGTCAACAGCCAGCTGGATTACAGCCTGAATAGCCTCAAAGTACAGAGCCAGGATCTGGGTTCCAGCAAACTGACCCTGAAACTCGGCAATATCGACGGCCAGGCCTGGCATCAGTTCAGTCAGCAGTATCGTGCGCAAAGCCAGGCGCTGCTGGCCGATAAAGAGCTGATGACCAAAAATCCTGAGCTGTATCAGCAAAAAGCAATGGATGCCCTGTTAAGCAACCTGCCGCTGCTGCTGAAAGGCGAGCCGGTGATCACGATCGCCCCACTGAGCTGGAAAAACAGCAAAGGCGAAACCAACTTCAACCTGTCCCTGTTCCTGAAAGATCCGGCCACTGCGACCGGTGAAGCGCAGACGCTGGCGCAGGAAGTGGATCGTAGCGTGAAATCCATCGACAGCAAACTGACGATCCCGATGGATATGGCGACCGAGTTTATGACCCAGATTGCGAAGCTCGAAGGCTATAACGACGCCGATGCGGCTAAGCTCGCCAGCCAGCAGGTGAAAGGCATGGCGGCCATGGGCCAGATGTTCCGCATCACCACGCTTGAAGACAACGTGATTAGCACCAGCCTGCAGTATGCGAATGGTCAGGTAACGTTAAACGGTCAGAAAATGCCGCTCGAAGACTTTGTCGGTATGTTTGGTATGCCAACGCTTGGGATGCCGGAACCGGCTGAACCTGCGGCTCCAGCAGTACCGCAGCAGTAATACAGGCATTGCCCGGCTCGTTGTTCGCCGGGCATTAGTCTTACCCGCCGGGTGCGCTGTGCTACCCGGCAGTTTTACGCAGAGAAATCCACCCCTTGCTGCCAGCGGTTTTCCCAGTGCGCAAGATACTCCGCCACCAGATCCGGTGCGTTGTGAATCACAATCACGTTTTCCGAATTCTTAGACTCCGCCGTTTTGGCAAAATTAAATGACCCGGTTTCGACCGTACTCCCGTCTACAATAATCACTTTATCGTGTTGAATACGGTAATGATTATCCGTTCTGAGCTTAACGCCGTTATGTGCCACATAGCGCATCGCCTGCAGGCTTTTCCCACTAACGTTGCCGTTCTGATCAATCACGATTTGCACATCGACGCCGCGCTTCTGCGCCGCCACCAGCGCGTTCATGATATCCGGGGCGCTAAACGAAAAGGCCATCATGCGGATCGATTTTGTCGCGTCATTGATGGTTTTGAGCACCAGCTCCTGGGCGCCCCCTTCCGGTGAAAAACCGACTTCGATATTGCTGGCGGCAAAGGAGATGGCGGGAACAAAGGCTAAAGCGAGCAGGGTTTTACAGAGTTGCATGGCGGTAATCGTTTTACAGAACTTAACAGGAGCGCAGAATATGCCTCGTAAGGCGGGCAAGGCTCTTGATCTGGATCACCGCCTCCTGATGCCCTCTGCCCAAAAGCGTCAAAAATAGGCGCCTGCCGGGCCGCATTTTTGTATACTGCGCGCTCTATTTTTCCTGGACGGCGGCACAGTCAGCTTTTAAGAATGAACATTAAAACACCATTACTGCTTTTGTCCCTGTTGGTGTTAGCTGGCTGTGGAAACAGTACGTTATCGCAAATGGATATGCCGGAACAAAAGAGTACCCGTATTGTGGTCGGATACTACGGTCGCGGGATCGACCCGATGATCCAGCAGTACATGCAAGAAAAAGAGGTGACCGGGATGATTGTCGCCATTATTCAGCATAACGGCCCCACCGAATTTCACAGCTACGGCGTAACCGACGCAAAAAACCAGTACCCCGTCACCCCGGATACCCTCTTTGCACTCGGCTCACTGAGCAAAGGTGTTACCGCCGAAGTCACGACCCTGCTGGTCAATGAGGGCAAACTCCGCTGGACGGATACGCTCGCGACCCTACTGCCTGAAGGCACACCCTTAAGTGCTGACGCGAAAAACATCACCCTGTTGCAGCTGGTCACTCACACGTCTGGCTTACCGCGCCAGCCGATGGATCTGTTGACTCTCGAAAATCTTGTGCGCTATTTCAGTACCGGCGAGAACTTCTATTCAGAACTCGACAGCAATAACGTACTCAATTACCTGCGCGATTTCTCTGCGCCTGACTCACACGAACCACAGTATTCAAACATCGGCTATGCCCTCCTCGGCTATATTCTGCAACGAAAGACGGGTGAATCGATCGAAGCCCTGGCCCAGCGGCTGATTTTTCAGCCACTCGACATGCAAAACTCCAGCTATACGCCGGAAATACTGGCGGCATACCCGAGGCGTGCGCTCGGCCACGCAGGGGATCAACCCAAATTGATACGCCGTGGCGAACTGACGCCGGACTGGCATTTTCAGCACAACATGACCGCAGCGGCAAGCCTCTACAGCAGCGCCCGCGATCTGGCGGCCTACGCCCGGGCGCACGTCAGCGCGACGCAGGATAAGGCGATCAACCAGGCTTTCAAGGACGTCACCCGTACTTACTATTATCGGCACAAAGAGGCCGCCAATATCGCGTGGGTGAGTGATGAGACGGACGGCCAGAAAATGACCTATCAGGTGGGGTATATTGGCGGGTATTCCAGTTACATTGGCTTTGATAAACAGAATCAAAATGCGGTGATTGTGCTGCAAAACAGTTTCAACTGGAGTAATTACATCGGCCAGACGATTTTGACTCATCTGGCGAAAAAACCGCAAAACCGTGCGGCACGTTGATTCACATCGTTATTTCGTCGTTACCAGTCGCGCCGACACGATCTGATGCCCGGCCTGGACGTCTGATTTCTCAATTCGCTGCATCATGCGGTCTGCCAGGGTGTAACCCATCTCCCGCGCGGGCGTTGTCGCCCAGACAATAGGCAGATCGTCCAGCGCGTTTTCCCCGACATCCGCAAAAGCACCCAGCGCCACCTGCTGGTCGAAGAAAGTCTCTACACCACCCTCGCCGCTCTGACGTCCGGCGCGGAGCAAGCCGAACCAGGCCCCCATGGCGATAATATCGTTGTAACAGATCACCGCGCTGATGGTGGGATTACTGCGCAGCAGCGCGCCCATCGCTTCGGCGGCTTTTTTCTGGCTCGATTCGCACTCAACCACCCATTCGCTGTGGAACGGCAGACCGTATTTTATCAGCGTCGAACAGTAACCGCCCACGCGTTCGGCGCGCGTAAGGGACGAACTCTTGCCGCCCAGCCAGGCGATGCGCTGATGCCCGCGACGAATCAGATGCTCGGTCAACATTTGTGCGGCCTGCATGTTATCGGGGCGCAGGGTATCGGCTTCATCGAGATAGCTGGCGCGTGAGGCAAACACCAGCGGAACGCCCTTCTGTGCCGCGCGCTCGCACAGCTCGCTCCCCACGCCAGACGCCCCCGCGATAATCACGCCGTCCACGCCCTGCGTCAGCAACATATCCAGCCGGGAGAGCAGTTGATCCGCTTCGCGCCCGCCGTGGAGTAAAAAGACCATCCGTCCCTGCGCTTCCAGCGCTTCTGTTAGCCCGGCGGTAAGTTCTGCATAAAACGGCGACGTCAGATCGCGCACGATCAACCCAATCACGCCGCTCTGCCCGCCGCGCAGAGACGCTGCCTGGCGATTACGCACAAACCCCAGTTGCTCAACCGCCTCGTTCACGCGCTGGCCCGTCGCGGGAGAAATGCGCCCTTTTCCGCTTAAGACCAGCGAAACGGTGCTCACCGATACCCCGGCCGCCAGCGCAACATCATTGATGGTGATCTTCTTCGCAACAGACATGTGAACGCGCAACTCCCTGATGTGCAGTCGGATAAAACGTTTTATCAATAGGTTCTATTTATACTGCTAATTAAAGCATGAGAATGTGATTCAGCGCGCACTAAAGTTTGGTAAAACGTTTTATCTTCTCGCCACAGTGAAACAGATAAAACCCTTTTAACCATCAAGGAGTCGTTTTATGACGGCGAAAGCAGCACAAAAAATATCGCTGTGGGAGTTTTTCCAGCAACTGGGTAAAACCTTTATGTTGCCGGTGGCTCTGCTCTCTTTTTGCGGGATCATGCTCGGGATCGGCAGCTCACTTAGCAGCCATGATGTCATTACCCTGATCCCCTTCCTCGGCAACCCGGTGCTGCAGGCGATCTTCATCTGGATGAGTAAAGTCGGCTCCTTTGCCTTTAGCTTCCTGCCCGTCATGTTCTGTATCGCTATCCCGCTGGGGCTGGCGCGCGAGAACAAAGGCGTGGCGGCGTTTGCCGGTTTTGTCGGCTACGCGGTGATGAACCTGGCGGTGAATTTCTGGCTGACCGCGAAAGGCATTCTGCCCACCACCGACGCGGCAGTGCTGAAAGCGAACAACATTCAGAGCGTGCTGGGTATTCAGTCGATCGACACCGGGATCCTCGGTGCGGTTATTGCCGGTGTGATCATCTGGATGCTGCACGAGCGCTTCCACAATATCCGTCTGCCGGACGCCCTGGCCTTCTTCGGCGGTACCCGCTTTGTGCCGATTGTCACCCTGGTGGTCATGGGTCTGTTTGGTCTGGTGATCCCCCTGATCTGGCCGGTCTTCGCGATGGGGATTACGGCGATTGGCCGCATCATCAACAGCGCAGGCGATTTCGGCCCGATGATTTTCGGTACCGGTGAACGTCTGTTGCTGCCGTTCGGTTTACAGCACATTCTTGTCGCGCTGATTCGCTTTACCGAAGCGGGCGGCACGATGGACGTCTGCGGCCACGACGTGAGTGGCGCGCTGACTATCTTCCAGGCGCAGCTGAGCTGCCCGACCACCCACGGCTTCTCTGAAAGTGCGACCCGCTTCCTGTCCCAGGGTAAAATGCCGGCCTTCTTAGGCGGTTTGCCGGGTGCGGCGCTGGCGATGTACCACTGCGCGCGTCCTGAAAACCGTCATAAAATTAAAGGCCTGCTGATCTCCGGCGTCATCGCCTGCGTGGTTGGCGGAACGACTGAGCCAATCGAGTTCCTGTTCCTGTTCGTTGCACCGGTGCTGTATCTCATCCACGCCGTGCTGACCGGTCTGGGCTTCACCGTGATGGCGGTGCTGGGTGTGACCATCGGTAACACCGACGGCAACGTGATTGACTTCGTGGTGTTCGGCATCCTGCACGGTCTGTCGACCAAGTGGTATCTGGTGCCGGTTGTGGCGGCTATCTGGTTTGCGGTGTACTACGGTATCTTCCGCTTCGCCATCACCCGCTTTAATCTGAAAACACCGGGCCGCGATACCGATACCGCCAGCAGCGTGGAACAAGCCGTTGTGGGTACCGTCGGTAAATCCGGCTACAACACGCCAGCGATTCTGGCGGCACTGGGCGGCGCGGATAACATCACGTCTCTCGATAACTGCATCACCCGCCTGCGTCTGTCGGTGAACGATATGTCCAAGGTGGACACCAACGCCCTGAAGGCCAACCGGGCCATCGGCGTGGTACAGTTAAATCAGCATAATTTGCAGGTGGTGATTGGGCCGCAGGTCCAGTCGGTTAAAGATGAGCTATCGACGCTGATGCGTACGGTAGAAGCCTGACACCTCACCCCCTTCTGGCGAAGGGGGTTTTGACTTTAAGGACGAGCGCTATGTTTGATTTTTCAACCGTCGTCGATCGCCACGGGACCTGGTGTACCCAATGGGATTACGTTGCCGACCGCTTCGGTGCCGACGATCTGCTGCCCTTTACCATTTCCGATATGGATTTTGCCACCGCACCGTGCATCATCGACGCGCTGAATCAACGCATCAGTCACGGCGTGTTTGGCTACAGCCGCTGGAAAAACGACGAATTTCTCGCCGCCGTTGCGCACTGGTTCCAGCAGCGTTTTCACAGCCAGATTGATACGAACACCCTGGTGTACGGTCCGTCGGTCATTTATATGGTTTCCGAGATGATCCGCGTGTGGTCGAAACCCGGCGACGGCATCGTGGTGCATACCCCCGCCTACGATGCGTTTTACAACGCCATCCAGGGCAACGATCGCAACGTCGTTCCGGTCGCAATGCAAAAAAACACAGCCGGCTGGGAGTGCGATATGACCAGCCTGGAAGTCGCGCTGGCGAAACCGGAAAACACGATTTTATTGCTGTGCAGCCCGCAAAATCCGACCGGTAAAGTCTGGACGCGCGACGAGCTGAACACCATGGCCGAGCTGTGTGCGCGCTACGATGTGGCGGTGATCAGCGACGAAATCCACATGGATATGGTGTGGGGCGACCATCAGCATACGCCGTGGAACGAGGTGGCGCGCAGCAAATGGGCGCTGCTAACGTCAGGCTCCAAGAGCTTTAATATTCCGGCGCTTACCGGGGCGTACGGGCTGATCGGTGACGATGAAAGTCGCGCAAGCTATCTTAACGCCCTTAAGGGCCGCGACGGGCTTTCATCTCCGTCCGTGCTGGCACTGACGGCACATATCGCCGCCTATCAGCAGGGCGAGCCGTGGCTGGATGCCCTGCGCGCCTATCTGGAGGCGAATTTACGGTATGTGGCTGAGCAACTCAACGCTGCATTCCCGCAGCTCAACTGGCAGCCGCCGGAAGCGACCTATCTGGCATGGATTGATTTGAGCGCGCTCGGTATCGACGACAAAGCGCTGCAGAACGTACTCATTGAGCAGCAAAAAGTCGCGATCATGCCAGGTTACACGTACGGCGTGGAGGGTAACGGGTATGTACGCCTGAATGCCGGATGTCCACGCAGTAAACTGGAACAGGGCGTTGAGCGGCTGATTGCGGGGATTCATTCTCTGCTCTGACAGGTTGCGCAATGGAATATTCCATTGCGCAAATAGCTTTTTACCCGCAAATGTTTTTATAATGTGGCGCACTTTAACCAGAAAATGAGTGCGACCATGATTGATACCCGCCTTCCCCTTACCGATATTCACCGTCACCTTGATGGCAACATTCGTGCCCAAACCATTCTCGATCTTGGCCGCCAGTTTAATTTGTCCCTGCCCGCTCAAACTATTGAGACACTCATTCCCCACGTCCAGGTGACGGCGAACGAACCGGATCTGGTGAGCTTCCTCAGCAAACTGGACTGGGGCGTGAAAGTGCTGGCGTCGCTAGATGCCTGTCGTCGCGTGGCGTTCGAGAATATCGAAGATGCGGCGCGCAATGGCCTGCATTATGTCGAACTGCGTTTTTCCCCAGGCTATATGGCGATGACCCACAATCTGCCCGTCGACGGCGTGGTGGAAGCGGTTATCGCAGGCGTGCGCGAAGGCTGTAAGGCGTTTAACGTACAGGCAAATCTGATTGGCATTATGAGCCGCACCTTCGGTGAAGCGGCCTGTCTGCAGGAGCTGGAAGCGCTGCTGGCCCATCGCGATCAGATCACTGCCGTCGATCTGGCGGGTGATGAACTTGGCTTCCCCGGCAGCCTGTTCCTCTCTCATTTCAACCGCGCTCGCGACGCGGGCTGGCATGTTACCGTGCATGCGGGCGAAGCGGCCGGTCCGGAAAGTATCTGGCAGGCAATTCGTGAGCTGGGTGCCGAGCGTATCGGCCACGGTGTGAAAGCCGTTGAAGACCGGGCGCTGATGGATTTCCTGGTCGAGCAGCGCATCGGCATCGAATCCTGTCTGACGTCTAACATTCAGACCAGCACCGTTGCGTCACTGGCGCAGCATCCGCTGAAGACGTTCCTCGCGCACGGCGTGCTGGCAACGCTGAACACCGACGATCCGGCAGTACAGGGTGTCGATATTATTCATGAGTATAATGTTGCCGCGCCGCAGGCGGGACTGAGCCGCGAAGAGATTCGACAGGCGCAGATCAACGGCCTGGAAATTGCGTTCTTGAGCGCAGCTGAAAAACAGGCTCTGCGCGATAAAGTCGCAGGCTAAGAAGTAAAAGGCCGGCAAATTTGCCGGCCTTTTTTATTACGCCAGACAGAGCGTCGAGCGGTGTTTCGCTGATTCGATGCCCAGCTCAATCAGTTCCATAATCTGAATCGCCTGGCTTGCCGGAACCGGGTTTTCGCCCGTGCCGTTCAGGGCATCGCGGATCGCCGCATAGTAGGCCGGATAGTTCCCCGGCAGAGTCAGCCAGGTTTCCTGCACCTGCTCCTCCCCTTCGACACGCGTTAACACGCCGTCACGCATATCGTAGCCCCAGTCTTCCTGCGGCAGGCGTTCGCCGTTTTTCAGACGGTCTTCCTGCGGATCCAGACCAAACTTAACGTAGCTCCCGCGCGTGCCGTGCACGATATAGCGCGCAGATTCTGCCGCCGCCAGCATGGTGCCGTGCAGCACCACACGACGCTGTGGATAGGTCAAAATCGCGTGGAAATAGTCCGTGGCCTGTGCGCCCGGGCGCAGCTGCGCCAGATCGACCGTCACGCTGACCGGCAGACCAAACAGATTCACCGCCTGATCCAGCAGATGCGGGGCCAGATCGTACCAGATACCGCTGCCCGGACCGGCCTGCTCGCGCCAACGGTTACGTACCTGTGGGCGGAAACGATCGAAATGGGATTCGAAGTACGCCACTTCACCCAGCGTCCCTTCGTTCATCAGGGCCTTAAGTGTGAGGAAATCACTGTCCCAGCGACGGTTGTGGAATACCGACAGCAGACGTCCCAGACTTTTTGCCAGCGCATCCAGCTCGCGTGCCTGAGACAGCGTCACGGTAAAAGGCTTATCCACCACCACATGCTTACCCGCTTCCAGCGCCGCTTTTGCCAGCGGGAAGTGGGTATCGTTTGGCGTGGGGATCACGATTAAATCGATATTCGGATCGTTAAACAGGTGCTTAGGTTCAGACACTACCGGAACCGCAGGCCAGTCAGCATGCACTTTCGACGCATCACTGCTTGAAACCGCCGCCAGCTCCATTCCAGGCGTACCGGCAATCAGCGGTGCGTGAAACGTCTTGCTCGCATAACCATAACCAATTAATCCGACGCGGATTTTGTCACTCATGTCGTTGCCTCTCGTCTTGTCTTTCACTCATTTCACACTATCAACAAGCCTGTCACAACCGTTTTGTAATGGATTACAAAAAGTAAAACAGCACGACTGACCAGCGGTCTTTGTTACAATTATATAACCTGCTGAATTCATACATAGAAACCGTTCCCAAAGGACTTGCGATAGCGGAAATCGCGCTGTAACATTCTCAATCTGTATTTATGGATAAATCACAAACAAGAATCATGACGTCAATTATCAATCGAATCGTTGAATTAGCAGGATGGGTTGTCCTGGGTGTTTCCGTCATTTTACTCGGCGTTGCCAGCCATATTGATAACTACCAGCCACCAGAACCGGTTGCGGCGTCTCAGACCAAATAAGTTCTGCTGGCAAAAGAGTGACATATACTGTCAGTTGCCGGTTGCCAGCCACGGTCATCAGAGTTAACCTTCTTCTGCAGGCGTCGTCCGACGCCTGAAACTTTCAAAGAAAACTCCTAATTTAGTCTTAACCCTTAAGTGGGTTGTTTACGTCTTTATTTATCCGTTTATTATTCGAGCGAATTACCCTACTGATAAAATTTACTTTTAAAAATGGAAGCTTATTAAATGACAGTTCAGGATTATTTATTAAAATTTCGCAAGATCAGTTCTCTCGAGAGCCTGGAAAAACTGTTTGATCATTTGAACTACACGCTGACCGATAATCAGGACATCATCAATATGTACCGCGCTGCCGATCATCGTCGCGCAGAGCTGGTTTCCGGCGGTCGTTTGTTCAATATCGGCGAAGTCCCTAAATCAGTTTGGCGCTACGTGCTGTAAGACGGTAGCCATCGGCGCGAAATGTTATATACTCACGCCCCGGTAAATTTGCCGGGTATCATTTCGTGCAGACTGAGGGAGATAACATGACCGCATCGCCTGGAGAAAAAATCGGAGGCTGGTTACTCGCCCCGCTCGCCTGGTTACTGGTGGCTTTGTTAAGCGCATCGCTTGCGCTGCTGCTGTATACAACGGCTCTTGTGACGCCGTATGCGCTTAAGAATCTGACCTCCCAGAGCACAATGAATATTGCGCTGTGGTTTATCTCCTTCGGTTTTGCCATTGCTATGTGGTATTACACCCTTTGGCTGACCATTGCGTTCTTTAAACGCCGTCAGAAAGTGCCTAAGCACTATATTATCTGGCTGCTGATCTCTGTGCTGTTGGCGATCAAGGCCTTTGCCTTTTCACCGGTTTCGGACTTACTGGCAGTGCGCCAGCTGCTGTTCCCGCTGCTGGCCGCCGCGCTTTTCGCGCCCTACTTCAGGCGTTCCGCCCGGGTCAAAAAGACCTTCGTGAACCCGTAATAACCCTACAGTTATCCTGTTGTCGCCCGTTGTGGTTTATCCGATAATAGGCGGCTTTTTTATTTCAGGCTAAATAATGACCGATTACTTACTGCTCTTTGTCGGAACTGTGCTGGTGAATAACTTCGTGCTGGTGAAGTTCCTTGGCCTGTGCCCGTTCATGGGGGTTTCCAAAAAGCTGGAAACCGCAATGGGCATGGGACTGGCAACCACCTTCGTGATGACACTGGCCTCTATTTGCGCCTGGTGGATTGATACCTGGATATTGATCCCCCTCGGCCTGATCTATCTGCGCACGCTGGCGTTTATTCTCGTGATTGCCTTTGTGGTGCAGTTTACGGAAATGGTGGTGCGCAAAACCAGCCCGGCGCTCTATCGCCTGCTTGGCATTTTCCTGCCGCTGATTACCACCAACTGCGCCGTGCTCGGCGTGGCGCTGCTCAACATCAACCTTGGGCATAATTTCCTGCAATCGGCCCTGTACGGTTTCTCCGCGGCGGTCGGTTTCTCGCTGGTCATGGTGCTGTTTGCCTCTATCCGTGAACGCATGGCCGCTGCCGATATTCCGGCGCCTTTTCGCGGTAACGCCATTGCACTGGTCACCGCTGGTTTGATGTCTCTGGCCTTTATGGGCTTCAGTGGTCTGGTGAAGTTGTAATGAATGCTATCTGGATTGCCATCGCCGCCATCAGCGTGTTGGGGCTGTTTTTTGGCATTATTCTGGGTTACGCCTCGCGCCGGTTTGCGGTTGAAGGCGATCCTGTCGTCGAAAAAATCGATGACCTCCTGCCGCAAAGCCAGTGTGGGCAATGCGGCTATCCTGGCTGCCGTCCCTATGCTGAGGCGGTAGGCAACGGTGAAAAAATTAACCGCTGTGCGCCGGGTGGCGAAGCCGTGATGTTAAAAATCGCGGCGCTGCTTAACGTCGATCCGCAGCCCGTTGATGGCGACGAGAGCGCACAAGAACCTGCGCGCGTGCTGGCGGTCATCGACGAAGAAAACTGCATCGGCTGCACCAAGTGTATTCAGGCCTGCCCGGTGGACGCCATTGTTGGCGCAACCCGCGCGATGCACACCGTGATGGCGGATCTCTGTACGGGCTGCAATCTTTGTGTGGCCCCCTGCCCGACGCAATGCATCGAGCTGCGTCCGGTCGAAACGACTCCCGACAGCTGGAAGTGGGATCTTCAAACCATTCCGGTTCGTATAATTCCTGTGGAACACCATGTTTAAGTTATTTTCTGCGTTCAGAAAAGAGAAGATTTGGGATTTCGACGGCGGGATTCATCCGCCAGAGATGAAAACCCAGTCCAGCGGCACGCCGCTGCGCCAGATTCCGTTAGCAAACCGGTTCGTCATGCCGCTAAAACAGCACATCGGTGCGGAAGGCGAGCTATGCGTGAAAGTCGGTGACAACGTGCTGCGCGGTCAGCAGCTGACCTTTGGACGCGGGCGTATGCTCCCGGTCCACGCACCGACCTCCGGGAAAGTGGTGGCGATTGCCCCTCACACGGTTCCCCACCCTTCGGCACTGGCCGAATTAAGCGTCATGATCGAGCCGGACGGTGAAGACCGCTGGATCGACCGTGACGGCTGGAGCGATTACCGCGCCCAGAGCCGCGAAGCCCTGATCGAGCGCATCCACCAGTTCGGCGTGGCCGGTCTTGGCGGCGCAGGCTTCCCGACCGGCACCAAGCTGCGCGGTGGTGGCGATAAAATTCAGACCCTGATTATCAACGCCGCAGAGTGCGAGCCATACATCACCGCTGATGACCGCCTGATGCAGGACTGCGCCGCGCAGGTCGTCGAAGGGATTCGCATCCTCTCCCATATTTTGCAGCCGCGCGAAGTGCTGATCGGCATTGAAGATAACAAACCGCAGGCGATCTCCATGCTGCGTGCGGTGCTGGCGGGCAGCCACGACATTGGCCTGCGCGTTATTCCCACTAAATACCCGTCCGGCGGCGCAAAACAGCTGACGCAAATTCTGACCGGGAAACAGGTTCCGCACGGCGGCCGCTCTTCTGACATTGGCGTGCTGATGCAAAACGTCGGTACGGCTTACGCGGTGAAACGCGCGGTGATCGACGGGGAACCGTTGACCGAGCGCGTAGTGACGCTCACCGGCGAGTCCGTTTCGCAGCCGGGTAACGTCTGGGCGCGGCTGGGTACGCCGGTGCGTCATTTGCTGGAGCAGGCTGGCTTCTGTCCGGGCAGCGATCAAATGGTCATCATGGGCGGGCCGCTGATGGGCTTTACCCTGCCCTGGCTGGACGTTCCGGTCGTCAAAATCACCAACTGTCTGCTTGCCCCCTCCGCAAGCGAGATGGGCGAAGAGCAGGAAGAAAAAGGCTGTATCCGCTGTAGCGCCTGCGCCGACGCCTGTCCGGCCGATCTGCTGCCGCAGCAGTTGTACTGGTTCAGCAAAGGCCAGCTGCACGATAAAGCCACAGCCCACAATCTGGCCGACTGCATTGAGTGCGGGGCCTGCGCCTGGGTCTGCCCAAGCAGCATTCCGCTGGTGCAGTATTTCCGTCAGGAAAAGGCCGAGATCTACGCCATTTCGCTGGAAGACAAACGTGCCGCCGAAGCCAAAGCCCGCTTTGAAGCGCGTCAGGCGCGTCTTGAGCGTGAGAAACTGGCGCGTCAGGAACGTCATAAAAAGGCTGCCGTTCAGCCAGCCGAAAAAGATCAGGATGCCATTAACGCCGCGCTCGCGCGGGTGCGTGAGAAGAAAGCCTCTGCCGCACAGCCGGTGATCATTCCAGCCGGTGAAAAACCAGACAACAGCGAAGCCATCGCCGCGCGTGAAGCGCGCAAAGCGCAGGCCCGCGCCCGTCAGGCAGAAAAAGCCCAGGACGCACAGCCGAACGCTGAGAGCGATCCGCGTAAAGCAGCGGTTGAAGCGGCGATTGCTCGCGCCAAAGCGCGCAAAGCGGAGCAACAGGAAAAGAGCGTCGAACAGGAAACCCCTGTCGATCCGCGCAAAGCCGCCGTTGAGGCCGCCATTGCTCGTGCGAAAGCGCGTAAAGCGGAACAACAGGAAAAGAGCGTCGAGCAGGAACCGCCTGTCGATCCGCGCAAAGCCGCCGTTGAGGCCGCCATTGCTCGCGCCAAAGCGCGTAAAGCGGAGCAACAGGAAAAGAGCGTCGAGCAGGAACCGTCTGTCGATCCGCGCAAAGCGGCCGTTGAAGCCGCCATTGCTCGCGCCAAAGCGCGTAAAGCGGCCCAGCAGGACCCCGAACCCGCCGCCAATGACGACCCACGCAAAGCCGCAGTCGCCGCCGCGATTGCACGCGTTCAGGCTAAGAAAGCCGCACAGCAGGCAGTAAACGAGGATTAAATGGTTTTCAGAATCGCAAGTTCCCCTTACACCCATAACCAGCGCCAGACGTCGCGCATTATGATGCTGGTCTGCCTGGCGGCCTTACCGGGCATTGCCGTGCAGCTCTGGTTTTTTGGCTGGGGGACGCTGTTTCAGATTGTTCTCGGCTGCGTCAGTGCGCTGGCCGCCGAAGCGCTGGTGCTTAAGCTTCGCAAAATGCCTGTTCCCCGCATTCTCGCCGATAACTCAGCCCTGCTGACGGGTCTGTTACTGGCGATCAGTATTCCGCCGTTTTCCCCCTGGTGGATGGTGGTGCTGGGCACCGTTTTCGCGGTCATTATTGCCAAACAGCTGTACGGCGGCCTGGGGCATAACCCGTTTAACCCGGCGATGATCGGCTATGTGGTCTTACTGATCTCCTTCCCGGTGCAGATGACCAGCTGGCTGCCGCCGCACGAGATTGCCGCGACGGTACCGGGATTTATGGATGCGCTTCAGGTGATCTTTACCGGCCACACGGCAACGGGTGGCGACATGACCACCCTGCGTATGGGCGTGGATGGTATCAGCCAGGCGACGCCGCTCGACACCTTTAAAACGTCTTTGCATGCCGGTCATAGCGTTGAGCAGATCATGGCGTACCCAATCTACAGCGGTGTGCTGGCGGGCGCTGGCTGGCAGTGGGTTAATATCGCCTATCTGCTGGGCGGCGTGTTCCTGCTGTGGAAAAAGACGATTCGCTGGCACATTCCGGTGAGCTTCCTGGTGACGCTGACGATCTGCGCCACGCTCGGCTGGATGTTCTCGTCCGAGCCGCTACCAAGCCCGCAGATGCATCTGCTCTCCGGTGCAACCATGCTGGGTGCCTTCTTTATTCTGACCGACCCGGTGACCGCATCGACCACCAACCGTGGACGCCTCATTTTTGGCGCGCTGGCGGGGCTGCTGGTCTGGCTGATCCGCAGTTTTGGCGGCTATCCGGATGGCGTGGCGTTCGCCGTACTGCTGGCCAATATCACGGTGCCGCTCATCGACTACTACACGCGTCCTCGCGTGTATGGCCACCGCTAAGGGATTCGCCATGCTGAAAACAATGCAAAAACACGGCGTGACGCTGGCGATCTTCGCCGCTGCCCTGACGGGGCTGACCGCGCTGGTGAATGAAATGACCAAAACGACGATTGATGAACAGGCATCGAAACAGCAAAAGGCGCTGTTCGATCAGGTGATCCCGTCAGATTTCTACGATAATGACCTGCAGAAAAGCTGCTTTATTGTGCAGGCGCCGCAATTAGGCAAAGGTGAACACCGCGTTTTCATCGCCCGTAAAGGGGATACCGCCGTGGGTGCCGTGATGGAAGCGACCGCACCGGACGGCTACTCTGGCGCGATTCAACTGCTGGTCGGCACCGACTTCTCTGGTACGGTTCTCGGTACCCGTGTGACGCAGCACCACGAAACGCCAGGTCTGGGGGATAAAATCGAGCTTCGCCTCAGCGACTGGATTTTACATTTTGCCGGAAAAGTGATTCACGGTGAGAATGACACCGCCTTTGCAGTCAAAAAAGACGGCGGTGAGTTCGACCAGTTTACTGGCGCGACCATCACCCCACGCGCCGTGGTGAATGCGGTGAAACGCGCGGGGCTGTACGCCGAAACGCTGCCTGCGCAAATCAACAATCTTCCCGCCTGTGAGGAGTAATCATGAGCCAGGTTAAAGAGGTTATTGTCCAGGGTCTCTGGAAGAACAACTCCGCGCTGGTCCAGCTGCTGGGGATGTGCCCGCTGCTGGCGGTGACATCCACTGCCACGAACGCCCTCGGCCTTGGACTGGCGACCACGCTGGTGCTGACCCTGACCAACCTGTCGATCTCCGCCCTGCGTCGCTGGACACCGTCGGAAATTCGTATTCCGATTTACGTGATGATCATCGCCTCGGTGGTGAGCATCGTGCAGATGCTGATCAACGCTTACGCGTTCGGCCTTTATCAGTCGCTGGGGATTTTTATTCCGCTGATTGTGACCAACTGTATCGTCGTGGGCCGCGCGGAAGCTTTTGCGGTGAAGAACGATCCGCTGATCTCGGCGCTGGATGGCTTTGCCATCGGTATGGGCGCCACCTGCGCGATGTTTGTGCTGGGCTCAATGCGTGAGATCCTCGGTAACGGTACCCTGTTTGACGGCGCTGACGCACTGCTGGGCGGCTGGGCGAAGGCCCTGCGTATTGAGGTCTTCCACACGGATACGCCGTTCCTGCTGGCGATGCTGCCGCCGGGCGCATTTATTGGCCTTGGTATGATGCTGGCGTTAAAATACCTCATTGATGAGAGACGTAAACGCCGCGCCGCCGAGCGTAGCGTGCAGGAAGGACTCCCTGAGAAGGCTGTATGAATAAAGAGAAACGCATCACGATCCTGACTCGTCTGCGTGATAACGACCCGCATCCGACAACGGAGCTGAATTTCAACTCCCCTTTTGAGCTGCTGATCGCGGTGCTGCTCTCCGCCCAGGCTACCGACGTGAGCGTCAACAAAGCGACGGCGAAGCTCTACCCTGTCGCCAATACGCCGCAGGCGATGCTGGAGCTGGGTGTGGACGGCGTGAAGTCGTACATCAAAACCATTGGTCTGTTTAACAGCAAGGCCGAGAACGTGATTAAAACCTGCCGCATCCTGCTGGAACAGCATGGTGGCGAAGTGCCGGAAGACAGAGCCGCGCTGGAAGCGCTGCCTGGCGTGGGGCGTAAAACCGCCAACGTGGTGCTCAATACCGCTTTCGGCTGGCCGACCATTGCTGTCGATACGCATATTTTCCGCGTCTGTAACCGCACGAATTTCGCACCGGGTAAGAATGTCGAGCAGGTTGAAGAAAAACTGCTGAAGGTGGTGCCGGCGGAGTTTAAGGTGGATTGCCACCACTGGCTGATCCTGCACGGACGTTATACCTGTATCGCCCGTAAACCCCGCTGCGGTTCGTGTCTGATCGAAGATTTATGCGAATATAAAGAGAAAGTGTACGCCTGAATTTCCGTCACCTACCTCCTCTGCTCAGTATATCAATCCCTTACTAAAGGAAGGTCTAACCGTAAACCTTCCTTTTGCCCATTTATTATCCGCTTCGTTCACTTTCAGACCTCTTGATTGTTCGGTTCATTAACACCCTGGCAGGTTAATTGTTTTTTCGTCAGCGAAATTTTCTATACATCTGTGATCGCGATCACTCTGATAACGTCATGTTGGATTTTTGTATATAAAAACCCACTAAGCCCTTGCGTGAACAAGCTATGACCGATCGTTCACAACAGATTAAACCAGTTGATTTTCAGATTATGGACCATATCACTACCACAATGACCATATAGCAGAACATATCGCCGTACAGCCCTTTTTTACGGGTCTCAGCAGTGAAAAAAACCACCAATTCTCATGCTGAAAGATTTAACGCTAAATAACATTTGTCTGACCCGCGTATTATACCACTGTGGTTATATGTAACAGAGTATTACAAACACCTTGCCAGATGGGTCAGGATAGTGAACATTACCCGCCGTTTCCCCTCCCAATATAACTATAAGGCGAATGGACTCCGGTCAATTACGCTATGAACACCCCCGTTAATATGGGATGTAAAAAAAGAGGTATATGTGTCTACTGCAAACAATAAACCAACAGAAGAGAGCGTAAGTTTAAACGCTTTCAAACAGCCTAAAGCGTTCTATCTCATCTTCTCTATCGAGTTATGGGAGCGTTTTGGCTTTTACGGCCTGCAAGGGATTATGGCTGTTTACCTGGTTAAACAACTGGGTATGTCCGAAGCGGATTCCATCACGCTGTTCTCCTCTTTCAGTGCACTGGTTTACGGCCTGGTCGCCGTCGGCGGCTGGTTAGGCGATAAAGTTCTTGGCACCAAACGCGTGATCATGCTCGGCGCCATCGTTCTGGCTGTCGGCTATGCGCTGGTTGCGTGGTCCGGTCACGATGCTGCGGTTGTCTACATGGGTATGGCGACAATTGCTGTCGGTAACGGGCTGTTCAAAGCGAACCCGTCCTCCCTGCTTTCTACCTGCTACAGCAAAGATGACCCGCGTCTCGACGGTGCATTCACCATGTACTACATGTCGGTGAACATCGGTTCCTTCTTCTCTATGCTGGCAACACCGTGGCTGGCAGCGAAGTTCGGCTGGAGCGTAGCGTTCTCACTCTCCGTTGTCGGTATGCTGATCACCGTGGTTAACTTTGCCTTCTGCAAACGCTGGGTCAAAGACTACGGTTCTAAACCTGACTTCGAACCGGTTCACATGGGCAAACTGCTGGCGACTATCGTGGGCGTCGTGATCCTCGCCACCATCGCCACCTGGCTGCTGCACAACCAGGGCGTTGCTCGCGCGGTACTGGGCGTGGTTGCTCTGGGTATTATCTGCATCTTCGCGAAAGAAGCGTTCGCCATGCAGGGCGCTGCGCGTCGTAAGATGATTGTGGCCTTCATTCTGATGCTGCAGGCGATTGTCTTCTTCGTGCTGTATAGCCAGATGCCAACGTCCCTGAACTTCTTCGCCATTCGTAACGTTGAGCACGCCATTCTGGGTATCGCGTTCGAACCTGAGCAGTTCCAGGCACTGAACCCGTTCTGGATCATGATTGGTAGCCCGATTCTGGCCGCTATCTACAACAAGATGGGCGACCGTCTGCCGATGCCGCACAAATTCGCCATCGGTATGGTGCTGTGCTCTGGCGCATTCCTGGTACTGCCGCTGGGCACCAAGTTCGCGACCGACGCGGGTATCGTGTCTGTTAACTGGCTGATTCTGAGCTACGCGCTGCAGTCTATCGGTGAGCTGATGATCTCGGGTCTGGGTCTGGCAATGGTTGCACAGCTGGTTCCACAGCGTCTGATGGGCTTCATCATGGGTAGCTGGTTCCTGACTACTGCGGGTGCCGCTATCATCGCTGGTAAAATTGCAAACCTGATGGCCGTTCCAGAAAACGTCACCGACCCTCTGGTCTCCCTGGAAGTGTACGGTCGCGTATTCATGCAAATCGGTATCGCCACCGCAATTATCGCCGTGCTGATGCTGCTGACTGCACCTAAACTGAATCGTATGACCCAGGACGACGACAAAACCGCTAAAGCGACGGATACCGCCACCGCGTAATTGTCATCGGGAAACGACTGAAGAGAAGCCGCTAACTGTGCGTTAGCGGCTTTTTTTTTATTCTGCCGCGCATTACCATGACCTTAATCTCAGCAAAAAGGAGTTACCGATGAAACTGTTCTACAAACCAGGCGCATGCTCTCTTGCTTCACACATCACCCTGCGCGAGAGCGGTAAGGATTTCACGCTCGATAGCGTCGACCTGATGAAAAAGCGTCTGGAGAATGGCGAGGATTATTTCGCGATTAACCCGAAAGGACAGGTTCCGGCTCTGGCGCTGGACGACGGCACGTTGCTCACCGAAGGCGTCGCCATTATGCAGTTCTTGGCCGATTCAGTACCCGATCGCCATCTGCTGGCGCCGACGGGCAGCATTTCCCGCTATAAAACCCTCGAGTGGCTGAACTACATCGCGACTGAGCTGCATAAAGGCTTCACGCCGCTGTTCCGCCCGGATACGCCTGAAGAGTACAAACCGACCGTTCGTGCCCTGCTGGAGAAAAAACTGCAGTACGTTAATGACGCCCTGAAAGACGATCAGTGGATTTGCGGCCAGCGCTTCACCATTGCTGACGCTTATCTGTTTACGGTTCTGCGCTGGGCGCGGGCAGTGAAGCTGAATATGGAAGGATTAAGCCATATTGCGTCGTATATGGAACGCATGGCGGCACGTCCGGGCGTGGCGGCGGCGCTGAAAGCGGAAGGGTTGAACTAAGATATCTCTGCATTGCCCGGCGGCGCTGCGCGCTTGCCGGGCACTGTTTTTAAAGCTGCGTCGCGCTAAAGTAGTGCTCCGGCTTCGCAATACGCTCCTGCGCCGCCACAACCTGCAACTCATACTCATCCATCTGTTTCGTCGCGATCATGATTTCATAGACCGCTGCGGTCACATGCTCCAGCGCGTCGCGCAGGGATGCCCCCTGCAACAGTTTCACCAGCAGTAACCCACTCGTCACATCGCCCACGCCCACCGGCTGGCGAGCGCCAAAGTCCACCAGGGGACGGCTGATATGCCAGGCGTCGTCTTTCGTCACCAGCAGCATTTCAAAGCGGTCCAGGCTAAACCCCGCGCGCGCCAGATGTTTCACCAGCACAATCTCCGGCCCCTGAGCTATCAGCTCACGTGACGCTGTCACGGCTTCTTCTACGTTGTTAACCGGATGCTCGCAGAGAATTTCCAGTTCGATGAGATTTGGCGCGATGATATCGCTTGCCGGCATCGCATGACGCACATGAAACTCCGCCACACCCGGCGCCACGATGCACCCTTTTTCCGGATGGCCCATCACCGGATCGCAGAAAAATTTGGCTGACGGGTTTGCCGCTTTAACCTGACGTACGATACCCAGGATATGTTCGCCCTGCTCCGCCGATCCCAGATATCCGCTTAAAACGGCGTCACAGCGCTTTAGCTGATCGATATCCGCGATACCCTGCACAATCTCCGTCAAATGCGATGCAGGCAGCACGCAGCCTGTCCATTTACCGTATTGTGTGTGATTGGAGAACTGAACGGTGTTGAGCGGCCAGACGTTGGCCCCAAGGCGACGCATCGGGAACTCTGCGGCGCTATTGCCGGCATGGCCAAAAACAACGTGGGACTGAATGGCGAGGATGTTATTCATTTTTCTTACCACAACCCTGAAAAAATAAAGGGGCGTGGTTTCCCACGCCCCTCAAACACTTGTGATTACTTCCAGCAAACCAGACAGTAATTCTTCTTACCGCGACGCAGCAGGGTGTATCGCCCGTACAGACGATCGCTCTCAGCGAAGGTGTATTCCGGATCGGCCTGCTTCTCACCGTTGATGGTGATGGCATTGGAGGCGATGGTCTTACGCGCCTGACCACGGGATGGCTGCAGCTCGGAATCGACCAGCGCCTGCATCAGATCGGCGCCCTTTTCCATCTCAACCATTGGCACGCCATCCTGCGCCAACTGCTCGAAATCTTCCACGCTCAGATCGCTCAGGGTACCGTTGAACAGACTGGCAGTGATGCGTTTCGCCGCCGCCAGACCTTCTTCACCGTGTACCAGGCTGGTGACCTGATCGGCCAGCACATATTGTGCGCGAGGCGCTTTACCGCTGTTCTTGTCTTCTTCTTCCAGAGCATTGATCTCTTCGATGTCCATGAAAGTGAAGAACTTCAGGAAGCGATAAACGTCCGCATCGGCGGTGTTGATCCAGAACTGGTAGAATTTGTACGGGCTGGTTTTCTTCGGATCCAGCCAGACTGCGCCGCCCTCGGTTTTACCGAACTTGGTGCCATCAGCTTTGGTGATAAGCGGTACAGTCAGACCGAATACCTGGTTCTGATGCAGACGACGCGTCAGGTCGATACCGGACGTGATGTTGCCCCACTGGTCGGAGCCACCAATCTGCAGCGCCACGCCGTGCAGTTTGTTCAGACAGGCGAAGTCATAACCCTGCAGCAGGTTGTAGGAGAACTCGGTAAAGGAGATGCCCTGATCGTCACGGTTCAGACGCTGCTTCACCGCTTCTTTGTTGATCATCTGATTAACGGAGAAGTGCTTGCCGATATCACGCAGGAAGGTCAGCACGTTCATGTTGCCAAACCAGTCGTAGTTGTTGGCAGCAATCGCAGAGTTTTCACCGCAATCGAAGTCGAGGAATGGCGCAACCTGCTTGCGAATTTTGTCCACCCACTCCTGCACGGTATCTTCCGTATTCAGTTTACGCTCGGCGGCTTTAAAGCTTGGGTCACCAATCAGACCGGTTGCACCACCCACCAGCGCCACAGGCTTATGGCCCATCTGCTGGAAGCGTTTCAGGCATAACAATGGAACTAGATGCCCCAAGTGCAAGCTGTCAGCGGTGGGATCGAAGCCGCAATAGAGCGCGATCGGGCCTTGCGCCAGTCGCTCTGCTAACGCTACTTCGTCCGTCACCTGGGCCACCAGGCCCCGCTCTTGCAATTGTTTAATCAAGTTACTGCTTGCCATCAAATTCTCCATGTATAAACGACTGCACCTCTGTCGGTACACGACTTTTCGCCTAGCGCGAAAGAGACATAGAATAAAGCGCCAGCCCATCCAGCGCTAGCGCTTAAAACAACAAATTTCGAGGATTACGGGGCCAGTCGGTCGATTTTCCACGCGTCGTTGTCGCGCTGGTATAAAAAGCGGTCATGCAGACGGTGTTCGCCGCCCTGCCAGAACTCCATCTGCTCGATGGGGACGCGGAAACCGCCCCAGAAGCTTGGCAAAGGCACTTCGCCCTGCTGGAATTTTTGTTTTAGCTCGAGGAATTTGCTCTCCAGCACGCCGCGTGCCGAAATGCGGCTCGATTGTTTCGAAACCCAGGCGCCAATCTGGCTGTCGCGAGGACGGCTGTGGAAATACTTCAGCACTTCGAGCGTTGAGAGGCGTTCGACTTTCCCTGTCACCATCACCTGACGCTCCAGCATGTGCCACGGGAACAGCAGGCTGATGCGCGGATTGTTTTCCAGATGGTGAGCTTTACGGCTGCCGAGGTTGGTATAAAACACCAGCCCTTTTTCGTCGTAATGTTTCAGCAGAACGATACGCTGGTAGGGCTGGCCGTTCTCATCGACGGTGGCGACGACCATGGCGGTCGGATCGGCCAGTTTGGCCTCACAGGCCTGTTTCAGCCAGCGCTCAAAAAGTACGAGGGGTTCAGCGGGAAGATCCTGGCGACGCAGGCCGCCTTTGGTGTACTCACGGCGCAGATGCGCAATTTGCTGCAATTCATCGTTATCTGACATGGCGTTAGCTGAAATTAGAATTGGGTGGCGCTATTGTGCGCCGCCCCTGTAAAAATCTCAACGCTTCGGATTTTGCAGCACGCAGTTGTTGAGCACTACGCGGTCGCGTTTGTAGACGGTGGCATCGTCACCTTTGGACCAGAATACGTAGATCCCGTCCGTGTAGCGCGCGCCGGAGGCGGACATACCCTGTTTCAGGTTCAGCATTTTATTGTCGTAGATGAAACTGGCTTCCTGACGCGGATTATTGAGCTTCACGGTCAGTGGTTTTTCATCACAGCGATACTCGAGGGTGTCGGTATTGAGGCGATCGACAACCTGGTTGTAGTAGCTACAGCCCGCGAGTAAGAGAGGGGCAAACGTAAGAAGAAGTTTTTTCATGAGCCTGTTCCGAAGACTATCCTGGTCATGGAGGGTGAAGTCACCCTCCTGTATTCCTTTCGATTTTAACGGCAACGGGCAGGGCTGGAATTCAGTTAACTCTGATTATGCCGTGGATTGGCCGGAAAAATCGCCCCCAGCACGCTGGCTTCGCGCGCACCGGTAACAGAAGGCAGATTCCCCGGCAGACCGGCGACCGTACGCCAGGCAAGCCAGGCGAAGGCCAGGGCTTCCATATCGTCGCCGCTGATGCCTGCCGCATCGGTAGTGGTCACCTCGGTGCCAGGTAACAGCCCGGCGAGGCGCGCCATCACCAGCGGATTTCGGCTGCCACCGCCGCACACCAGCAGTCGCTCACAGCCACCGCTCAGCAGGACTTGCTCCGAAATCGAGATTGCCGTCAGCTCCACCAGCGTCGCCTGCACATCCTGCGGGGCCAGCGCCGGGAACTGCGCCAGCTGGCGCTCAAGCCAGCCGTAATTGAAATATTCGCGCCCCGTACTTTTTGGCGCAGGCGCGGCGAAATAGGGATCGCTCAGCATCGTTTGCAGCAGTGGAATAATGACTTTTCCCTCGCACGCCCATTGCGCGTCTTTGTCGTACGCTTTGCCACGCTGACGCCAGATCCAGGCGTCCATCAGCATATTGCCAGGCCCGGTATCGTAACCGCGCACCGGTCGCCCAGGAATGAGCATCGACAAATTGGCGATGCCACCAATGTTCAACACCATGCGGCGTTCATCCGGGTGCGCCAGCAGCGCCTGGTGAAACGCCGGAACCAGCGGCGCGCCCTGCCCACCAAGGGCGATGTCGCGACGGCGGAAATCTCCCACGACCGTCACACCTGTTTTGGCGACGATCTGGTTATTATCGCCAATTTGCATCGAATGCGGCGCGTCGCCAAGCGGTTCGTGCCACACGGTTTGCCCATGACAGCCAATCGCCACGATGTCCTTTGGCTGAAGATTTTCCTGTTGCATGAGCGCCAGCACCGCATCGGCAAACAGCGATCCCAGCTGCACATCTAGCCGCCCAAGTTGCGAAAGGGTCAGCTGCTGTCCCTGGCAAATGCTCAGAATCGCTTCTTTCAGTTCAACGGGAATCGGCCAGCTCAGGCTTGCCTGCTGCGCCACCATGTTTTCATCAATTGCAGCAAGGACAACATCGACTCCGTCAAGACTGGTGCCTGACATGACACCGATATAACGACCCGATTTCATGCGCTTTCCTTAGGTTATCTGGGCTTGGGGTCACCACTCCACCATAAATGAAGGGGTATTTCTATGACCGGCTAATATTTTTTAACAATGTCCGATCTCAAGCACCCCGCCTCTTCCGTTTATGTCTCGTTAAGTCAAATTCAAGTACAATTTTCCTATTGTTAGTGCAAAGATATGATCTATGGCTCTCAATGCCATATAATTTAGCCATAACGGATGCTCAGTTTGAGCGTTGTTGGTGAACAGGAGATTCAAATGATTTTACGTGTACTGGGCGTTTCACTGATTGGTTTAACACTGGCTGGCTGCGTCAATAACGATTCCCTTTCGGGTGACGTTTACACCGCCTCCGAAGCCAAGCAAGTTCAGAACGTCACTTACGGTACTGTTGTTAACGTTCGCCCGGTTCAGATCCAGGGTGGCGATGACAACAACGTGATTGGCGCGATTGGTGGTGCTGTGCTGGGTGGCTTCCTGGGTAACACCGTCGGTGGTGGCACCGGACGTTCTCTGGCGACTGCCGCAGGTGCTGTTGCGGGTGGCGTAGCGGGTCAGGGTGTTCAGGGTTCGATGAACAAAACCCAGGGCGTTGAGCTGGAAATCCGTAAAGATGACGGCAACACCATCATGGTTGTGCAGAAACAGGGTAAAACCCAGTTTGCTAGCGGCCAACGTGTGGTCCTGGCAAGCAACGGTAGCCAGGTGACTGTATCCCCACGCTAATTCCATAATGGATGTGGCCTCAGGGTCACATCCATTACTCTTGAATGTATTTCGATTAATTAACCCCCTAAAACACATTCACCGTGTGAATTAATTACTTCCCCTTCTCTTGTTCCCGCGCAAAGTATTTTATCTCTTATTACATTATCCTCCGCGTTCATCTTCTTTTCTTAATAACGCATTATCTGTCAGTTAACAACCGTATGATCGTGATAAACCGATATCTGGGAAACCGCTACGTTTCCTTCTTGCTTGCCTGTCTGGTCTTTTATGGAATATTACATACTCTTTATTTAAAAACAGAGAGTATTATTCCGAGCCTTTCGCCATTAATTTTTCCTACGCTAACGATATTTCTTTTAGTCTTTCATCTGTTTATTGCTTTTTTTATGCTGATGAAATACTGGTGCGATAAAAACCGGATTTTCCTGCTCGCCATCGCCTTTGCCTTCGCGGGCTCCGCGGTGCTGATGCTGGGAACACTGAGCAGCTTCCCGGCGTGGCTCACCTCGTTCGGTCTGCATCGCATTAATTATAACGACGCGATGATTTTCTTCATGTTCCGCAACGTGATGATGGCCTTCCTGATCACATGCGCGGCGGTACTTTACACCCTGCGCCATCATGTATTACCGCGCCGTGTACATGTAATAATTATTATCTGTTTATTTCTGTTTACCGTTTCAATGATTACTCTTGCGTGGATTTATTCGAGCCACAGTACATTACTTTCGATAGATCTGGTCAGTGATGACACCCGGCAGATGACAATATTATGGAATCAAGTGATTAATCTCATTCTGATTATTTTCTGGATTGTCACATTAATTACCATGCTGATCATCACGCGTCTGCGCAATGAATTTTGGATCAGCGGCAGCTTTTTGTGTGTCTGCTATATGATCACGCTGGTCACCCTGTTTGCCAGTGATTATGTGGGGGGATTTGCCTGGTATAGCTCGCGTCTGTTTGAAACGACCGCCACGTTGCTGATTATTTTTACCCTGCTGCACGATGTCTTCAGTCTGTACCGCGATTCCCATCTTAAATATCAGCAGTCTTATCAGAACTCGATTCGCGATGCCCTGACGCGTCTCTACAACCGCAGCTACTTCTACGAATCCTTGAACCATTTGCTTAGAACCACCAGCGCCAGTAAACCCGTGTCGGTGATTGTCAGCGATCTCGATCGCTTCAAGCGCATCAACGACACCTACGGTCATCTGCAAGGCGACAAAGTGCTGCAGTTTGTTGCCAATCTGCTGATGGATTCGGTCCGTCCTCAGGATATTGCCGCGCGCATTGGCGGCGAAGAGTTTGTCTTGCTGCTGGAGAATACCCCGTCAGAGGCGGCACGACAGGTGGCCGAGCGGATCCGTATCCTGCTGAGCAGTTTCGATCGTGAAACCACCCACGGACAGCTTCCGGAGCCAATCACTATCAGCATGGGCGTGTATACCGCGACGTCATCAGCGGTTACAGCTGAAGAGTGCGTCGAGCGTGCGGATAAGGCGATGTATGAGGCTAAAGAGACGGGGCGCAACCGGGTGGTGGTGTACCGCTAAAAAGAAAGCCTTGCGATGCAAGGCTTTGTCATGACGTCAGTCGCGGGTTTGCAGCTCATTGATGTTTTGCTCAAGGCGAGCAATCATATCAATCAGCTGTTCCAGCTCGGCCGGTGAAATCCCGGAGAGGATCTCCCCCCGCGTTTTGCTGATCACCGCTTCCATCTCAGTGATGATAGGCGCTGCCTTTTCCGTCAGTTTAATGCGTTTAGCACGGCGATCGCTGGCGCAGGTTTGCCGGGAAATCAGCCCTTTCTCCTCCAGTTGATCGAGCGTACGCACCAGAGATGGCTGCTCAATGCCAATCGCTTTGGCCAGTTGAATTTGTGACTGATCGGGCGGCAACTGATGAATGTTATGCAGCGTGACCCAATGCGTCTGTGTCAATTCCAGAGGTTTCAGGCGATGGTCAATCAGAGCACGCCAGATGCGTACCAACCTTGCCAGATCAGAACCTAATGGCGATTCCAATTTCATCTCCTTATAATTAGCTTGCTAAGTTATTATACTGATTTTAGAATAGTGTGCAGCATTTATATTGGCAAAACAAATGCAATACTGCATTCATCAATTCCGAACGGATCATTTACACTTAATGAAGACACTTCATTGTGTTAACACTGGCCCCTCACCACTGCAAAGGATCTCTGCTCGTGAAGTTCTCTACTAGCTCCGCGGGGTTACCCCTTCAGGACCTGATTGTCGGTGCGTCTGTCTATTTTCCCCCGATTTTCAAAGCCGTTATGCTCGGCTTTCTGATCTGGCTTGTGGCCCACCGGCTGCTTCGCGACTGGATGTACTCCGGCGAAATCTGGCACCCCATGCTGATGGATCTTTCGCTGTTTACCCTTTCCGTCTGTCTCGCTCTGGCTCTGTTGATTGCGTGGTGAATATGTCGCTGAAAACCCTTAAATATTTCTCCAGCCTGTTGGTTCTGGCTCTGGCACTGGTCGCGGGCTGGTGGCTATGGAATTTTTACATGCAGTCGCCGTGGACGCGCGATGGTAAAGTCCGCGCCGAGCAGGTCAGCATTACGCCGCAGGTCTCCGGGAGCATTACGTCTTTGCTGGTTAAGGATAACCAGCGGGTGAAAGCGGGAGACGTGCTCTTTCGCATCGATGAGACACCGTTTCATATCGCGGTACTGAACGCCCAGGCGCAGCTGGCAAAGGCGCAGTCCGACCTGGCGAAAGCCAACAATGAAGCCAATCGCCGCCGCCACCTGCCGCAAAACTTTATCTCTGCTGAAGATCTCGATACCGCGAACATCAACGTCAAAGCCATGCAGGCCAGCGTTGAGGTGGCAGAAGCCACGCTGAAACAAGCCCAGTGGCAGCTCACGCAAACGGTCGTTAAAGCGCCCGTTGACGGATGGGTAACCAATCTTTCCACCCGCGAGGGGAACTACGCCACTCAGGGGCAGCCGGTCTTTGCGCTGGTAGACAGCCACTCGTTCTACGTTGTCGGCTATTTCGAAGAGACAAAGCTTCGCCATATTCAGGAAGGCGCACCGGCGCAGATCACGCTTTATAGCGGCGCCACCAGGTTACAGGGTCACGTCTCCAGCATTGGCCGCGCCATTTACGATCAGAGTGTCGAGACCGACTCCGGCCTTGTGCCCGACATCAAACCTAACGTGCCGTGGGTGCGCCTCGCCCAGCGCGTACCGGTTCGCGTAGAGTTCGACAAACTCCCGGCAGACATCACGCTGGTCTCCGGCACAACCTGCACCGTCTCGATCGGAACGCGCTGATGGACCTCTCTGCTTTCTCCTGGCGCAAAATGCCGTGGTTCAAAGCAACCCCTGCGCAGTGGCGATATGCCCTGCGCAACGGCATCGCCATGTGTCTGGCCCTTTCAGTGGCCTATTATCTGAATCTGGATGAGCCTTACTGGGCGATGACCTCAGCGGCGGTGGTCAGTTTTCCTACCGTCGGAGGGGTAATCAGTAAAAGCCTCGGGCGCGTCGCGGGCAGCCTGCTGGGGGCCACGGCAGCGCTGATTATCGCCGGGCACACGCTCAACGATCCCTGGCTCTTTTTGCTGAGCATGGCCGGCTGGCTGGGCTTGTGTACCTGGGCCTGCGCCCATTTTACCAACAACGTGGCCTACGCGTTCCAGCTCGCCGGTTACACGGCGGCGATTATCGCCTTTCCGGTAGTCAATATTCTGGATACCACCGAGCTGTGGGATATCGCTCAGGCACGCGTGTGCGAAGTGATCATCGGTATCCTCTGCGGCGGCGTGATGATGATGATTCTGCCCAGCACCTCGGATGGAACAACGCTTATCACCGCCCTGAAAACCATGCATGCTCGCCTGCTTGAGCACGCAAGTTTACTCTGGCAGCCTGACTCCAGCGACGCGATCCGCCTTGCCCACGAGAAAGTCATCGGGCAGATCCTGACGATGAACCTGCTGCGTATTCAGGCGTTCTGGAGCCATTACCGCTTTCGTCGTCAGAACACACTGCTGAACTATCTTCTTCACCAGCAGCTAAGGATGACCAGCGCCCTCTCCGGCCTGCGCAGGATGTTACTCAACTGGCCAAACCCGCCGGAAAACACGCGGGAAGTGATCGACCGTCTGCTGGCGGCGCTCGCTAACCCGCAAACCGATATCCTTACGGTGGCGCGGATTATTGCCCCTCTCGCCCCGACGGATGAGTTTGACTACCGCCATCGCGCCTTCTGGCAGCGGCTGCTCTATTTCTGTCGTTTATATCTGCGCAGCAGCCGCTGGATCAGAGCCGTTGAGGAAGCCACGCCCATAACCGAATTCGCGGTGCCCGGCAGCCCGGCGCTGACCCGTCATACGGATAATATCGAAGCGCTCTGGAGCGGATTTCGCACCTTTTGCGCCCTGATGCTGGTGGGCGCCTGGAGCATTACCACGCAGTGGGAATCCGGCTCGGCGGCGTTGACTCTGGCGGCAATCAGCTGCGTGCTTTACTCCGTGGCAGCTTCCCCCTTCAACTCCCTCACGCTGCTGTTGCGCACGCTGGTGCTGCTCTCGCTGTTCAGTTTCGCAGTGAAATTCGGGCTGATGGTGCAGGTCACCGATCTATGGCAGTTCCTGCTGTTCCTGTTTCCGCTGCTCACGACCATGCAGTTGCTGAAATTGCAGATGCCAAAACTCGCCGGATTGTGGGGGCAGTTGATCGTCTTTATGGGTTCGTTTATCTCTGTCACCAATCCACCGGTGTACGATTTTGCCGACTTTCTGAATGATAATCTGGCGAAAATCCTCGGTGTTGGTCTGGCCTGGCTGGCGTTTGCGGTCCTGCGTCCTGGCTCCGATGCGCGCAAAAGCCGACGCCACATTCGCGAGTTGCGCGCGGGATTTGTCGATCAGCTCAGCCGCAAACCTCATCTGAGTGAAAATGAGTACGAGTCGCTGGTTTATCATCACGTCAGCCAGTTGAACAACAGTCAGGACGAATTATCCCGCCGCTGGCTGCTGCGCTGGGGCGTAGTGCTGCTGAACTGCTCGCATGTGGTGTGGCAGTTGCGAGCATGGGAAACGCGCTCAGATCCGCTGTCGCAGGTGCGCGACATCTGTATCTCTCTGCTGAGAGATGTCATGAGCAAACGGGGCGTGCAGCAACGTCCGCTGGCGGTCACGCTTGCCGAGCTGCAGCGCATCAGTGAGACGCTCGCACGCCACCCCCTTCCGGCCGCGCGCGATTTAGCGTCTCTTGTCTGGCGTTTACACTGCTCCCTGTCGCAGCTGGAACAGGCCCCGCCGCCAGGGACAATCAGCGATCAGATCACGCCGCAGGCGTAACGTGCGCCGCCACCGCCCAGCGGTTTAGGCTGATCGGACATGTTATCGCCACCGACGTGAATCATCAGCGCCTTGCCTTTGATGTCATCAAGTTTTTTCAGACGCGGTGCCACAACGGGGTCGGTGGCTATTCCGTCGTTGTTCACCACCAGCACAGGCAGATCGCCCTCGTGGCCTAGCCCTTCCGGACCTTCGTGTTTGCCCGTCTGATGAGGGTCAAAGTGGCCGCCAGCGGCTTCTGCCGCAGAGGCTTTACCCTCTTTCAGTGCAGGCTGACAGCTGCCTTTAGCGTGAACGTGAAAACCATGTTCACCAGGAGGAAGTGCTTTGAGATCGGGCGCAAATTTCAGCCCTTTGTCGGTTTCAGAAATCGTCACCGTCCCGATGGACTGGCCGATCCCTTGTGAGGTAACGAGATTCATGTCGACGGTTTCGCTGGCTGCCTGCGCACCTGCGCACACAACCAGCGTCACGACTGCCAGAGCAAAACGCTTCATATGACCTCCTCGGGTTTAATTTGCCCCTAAAGTTTAGACCAGGGGCAACATTTTCACCGGAAAGTCAGGCTAATGCGCAGTTAAGGTACGTCGTAGCCCAGCGCGGCCTTGCGGATGCGGAACCACTGCTGGCGCGTCATCTGCAGCTCTTCTGCCGCAATCGCCGAGCGCACTCGCTCGATTTTGCCGGAGCCAATAATCGGCAGCGGCTGCGACGGCAGGCGCAGGATCCACGCATAAACGACTTGCTCAATGCTCTCGGCGTTCAGCTCGCGGGCCACGGTTTCCAGTTCATCACGCAGCGGCTGGAAGGCCTCATCGTTGAACAGACGTCCACCGCCAAGGCAGGACCAGGCCATCGGACGAATGCGCAGCTGTTGCAGCTGATCGAGGGTTCCGTCCAGCAGCAGCGGCTGGTGAACTGGGGAGATTTCCACCTGGTTGGTCGCGAGCGTAAACGGCAGACGGGACTGGAGCAGCGCGAACTGCGCCGGTGTGAAGTTCGACACGCCGAAGTGGCGCACTTTCCCGCTTTGGTGCAGCGACAGGAACGCCTGCGCCACATCGTCCGCATCCATCAGGGGATCGGGACGGTGAATCAGCAGCAAATCCAGATGGTCGGTGGCCAGATTGACCAGCGACTGCTCGGCGCTTTTGATGATGTGATCGCTGTCGGTGATGTAATGCCCGAGGGCATTTTCGGCGCGCGCGGTGGTGGCAATACCGCATTTGGTGACAATCTCCATGCGCTCACGCAGGTGTGGCGCAAGTTTCATGGCCTCACCAAACGCCGCTTCGCACAGATAGCCGCCGTAGATATCGGCGTGGTCGACAGTGGTAATTCCGAGGTCGAGGTGTTCCTCAATGAAACTGACCAGCTGGCGCGGGGACATATTCCAGTCCATCAGACGCCAGTAACCCATGACAAAACGCGAAAACTCTGGGCCCTGCGGGGCAAGGGCAATACGCTGAACCATAACAATTTCCTCAAGGAAGTGATGTCATGAGTATACGCATATCCGCCGCTAAAAAAGTGAAGGCTGCTGAGGTTCTTCCGTATCGGTCGGTTTGTTTGCGCGTAATTTGCGCAATAGACGCTGTCGGCACAGGCGTATGACATCCTGTTTTTCCGCGTCGCTCATCTTTTGCCAGTTAAAACGCTCGTCGCGGCTGCGCATACAGCCCCGGCAAAAACCGCGTTCATCCGACTGACAAATTCCCCGGCACGGGCTCTGGATGGGGAAAAACTCCAGTTGCTCTGCCACACACACCTCCCGAAATCACTTAACACCTTCAGTGAAGACGCTAAACGCCGTGCCTGCAAGGGCTTTAGCACAGAAATGTGTCATTAAGGTTTCTCTAATCTTCGCTCCCTATACTCGCCTCATCAATATAACGAATGGTTTCTTAATGATGTGGTCCGCGAAAAAGTTACAGTGTAACGATATTAAATTTACCCTCGGTTGCGCCCTGTTCTTTACTCTCCTTAATGCCCTGTTTATTCAGCGCAGCTGGCAGATTATTGCCCCGTCGCATCTGCACGATTTCCTGTTTGCGGCGTCCGTGCCGCTGGTTCTGTTTTGTGGCTGGGTGATTATTTTCAGCCTGCTCAATATTCCGTTTATCCGTAAACCGCTAATGATTCTGTTGACCCTGGGCTGCGCCGGGGCCACGTACTTTATGTTCACCTATGGCGCCGTCATCGATCAGAACATGATGGTGAATATTTTCGAGACCAACTCGCAGGAAGCCACCGCGCTGGTCACGCCGCAAATGCTGCTGTGGATCGCGGCGATCGGGTTGATTCCCTCCATAGCACTGCTGTTTATTCGTATTCGTTCCGGGAAATGGTGGTACACGCTGCTTACGCGCGTCGCGGCCATTCTGGGTGCCCTGATGGTGATTATTCTGGTAGCCTCGGTCTTCTATAAGGATTACGCCTCGCTATTTCGCAATAACAAAAGCATCGTCAAAATGGTGACGCCTGCTAACTACGTCAGCGCCATTGCCAAATACAGCAAAAACCGCTGGTTTGCAGGCGATCAAACGCTGGTACGCATCGGCCAGGACGCCCAGAAAGGGCCAGTCATTCTGGCGCAGAAGAAAAAGACGGTGCTGGTGCTGGTGATTGGCGAAGCCTCTCGTGCGGAAAATTACTCTCTCAACGGCTACGGGCGCGACACCAACCCGCAGCTCAAAAAAGAGAACATGATTAACTTCCCACAGGCGTCTTCGTGCGGAACAGAAACGGCAGTTTCAGTGCCGTGCATGTTCTCCGGTATGCCGCGCAAAAAATATGATGCCGATCTGGCCCGTCATCAGGAAGGTTTACTGGATGTGCTGGCGCATGCAGGCATTAATCTGCTGTGGCGTGAAAACGACGGCGGCTGTAAGGGCGCCTGCGATCGCATTCCGCACACGGATATGACCCAGTGGAAACTGGATCAGTTCTGTAAAGACAAATCCTGTATCGATGACGTCAACCTGCACCGTCTGGACAACGTGCTCGATGGGCTGAAGCAGGACTCGGTTCTGGTGATCCACCTGATGGGTAGCCACGGTCCGGCCTATTACCAGCGCTATCCAAAAGCGTATCGCCAGTTTACCCCGACCTGCGACACCAATCAGATTCAGGACTGCGATCACCAGGCGCTGATGAATACCTACGACAACACCATCCTCTATACGGATAGCGTGGTCAGTAAAACCATTGATGCACTGAAAGCGCGTCAGACGACGATGAACACCGCGCTGATTTATCTCTCCGATCACGGCGAATCGCTCGGCGAAAATGGGCTATATCTGCACGGCACGCCGTACATGCTGGCGCCGACACAGCAGACGCACATTCCGTTTATGTTCTGGCTCTCGCCGGATTACGTGAACAATTACAGTATCAACGAGCCGTGCTTACGCGATCGGGCGGCGAAAACAGAGGTGTCTCAGGATAATTTGTTCTCGACCGTGCTCGGGATGATGAACATAAAATCAGCGGTTTATCATCCGCAGATGGATCTCATCAGTACCTGTCGAAAATCGTGATACTTGCATTAGACCGATTGGTCTATTACAGTGAGCGCCATGAGCAAAAATACTGAACACGATACACGCGAACATCTTCTGGCCACCGGCGAGCGTCTCTGTATGCACCGCGGGTTTACCGGAATGGGGCTGAGCGAGTTGTTAAAAACCGCTGAGGTGCCTAAGGGTTCGTTTTATCACTACTTCCGCTCCAAAGAAGCGTTTGGCGTGGCGATGCTGGAGCGGCACTATGCCAGTTACCACCAGCGTCTCGCCGCCCATTTTGCCAGCGGCGAAGGGTGCTACCGTGATCGTGTGCTCAACTACTATCAGGAAACGCTGAACCAGTTCTGTCAGCAGGGCATTATCAGCGGGTGCCTGACCGTTAAATTGTCCGCCGAAGTGTGCGATCTGTCAGAAGATATGCGCACAGCGATGGACAAAGGGGCCAGCGGCGTTATCGCCCTGCTGGCTCAGGCGCTGGAAAAAGGTCGCGCTGAAAAAACGCTAAACTTTAGCGGCGATCCTTTAACTCAGGCCCAGGTGTTGTACGCGCTGTGGTTAGGCGCAAATTTGCAGGCCAAAATTTCCCGCAGCGCCGTGCCGCTTGAAAGCGCGCTGGCGCATGTGAAGAACAGTATTACGACGCCTGGCGTTTAACAGGCGTTTTTATTTATTCATCTACTAGTCGACCGGTCTACTCAGGAGTCATGATGTCAACTGAAAAATTATTTACCCCACTGAAAATCGGTGCGGTTACCGCACCTAATCGCGTATTAATGGCCCCTCTCACCCGTCTGCGCAGCATCGAGCCGGGCGATATCCCCACGCCGCTGATGGGTGAATACTATCGCCAGCGCGCCAGCTCCGGCCTGATCATTTCCGAAGCGACCCAGATCTCCGCTCAGGCGAAAGGTTATGCGGGCGCACCGGGCCTGCACAGCCCAGAGCAGATCGCAGCATGGAAAAAAATCACCGCCGGTGTTCATGCCGATGATGGTCGCATCGCGGTCCAGCTGTGGCATACGGGCCGTATCTCCCACAACAGCATCCAGCCTGGCGGCCAGGCACCGGTTTCCGCGTCTGCCCTGAACGCCGGAACCCGCACCTCGCTGCGTGACGAAAACGGCCATGCCATTCGCGTGGATACCTCTACCCCACGCGCGCTGGAACTCGATGAGATCCCAGGCATCGTCAATGATTTCCGCCAGGCGGTGGCGAATGCACGTGAAGCCGGTTTCGACCTGGTCGAGCTGCACTCTGCGCACGGTTACCTGCTGCACCAGTTCCTCTCCCCGTCGTCTAACCAGCGTACCGATCAGTACGGCGGCAGCGTGGAAAACCGCGCCCGTCTGGTGCTGGAAGTGGTGGATGCGGTGTGTCAGGAGTGGAGCCCGGACCGTATCGGTATCCGCGTTTCGCCAATTGGATCGTTCCAGAATGTGGACAACGGCCCGAACGAAGAAGCCGACGCGCTGTATCTGATCGAAGAGCTGGCGAAACGCGGCATCGCGTATCTGCACATGTCCGAGCCGGACTGGGCGGGCGGTCAGCCGTACTCTGAGGCATTCCGTGAGAAAGTGCGTGCGCGCTTCCAGGGTGTCATCATCGGTGCGGGTGCGTACACCCCAGAGAAAGCGGAAGATCTGATTGGCAAAGGTCTGATCGACGCCGTGGCCTTTGGTCGCGATTACATCGCCAACCCGGACCTGGTGGCACGTCTGCAGCGTAAAGCCGAGCTGAACCCACAGCGTCCAGAAAGCTTCTATGGCGGCGGCGCTGAAGGCTATACAGACTACCCTTCCTTGTAATTCCTCGGTTGTCCATTGATAGCGGCGATGATTCGCCGCTATACTAAAACATCGTTTCTGTTCAAAAAGATAAGCCATTGAGTTGGTCAAGAGGAAAATATGCGCCTACTTCATACCATGCTGCGCGTTGGCAACCTGCAACGTTCTATCGATTTCTACACTAACGTACTGGGCATGCAGCTGCTGCGCACCAGCGAAAACCCGGAATACAAATATTCCCTGGCGTTCGTCGGTTACGGCCCGGAAAGCGACGAAGCGGTTATCGAGCTGACCTACAACTGGGATGTCGATAGCTACGAGCTGGGCACCGCTTACGGCCACATCGCGCTGGAAGTGGATAACGCGGCAGAAGCGTGCGAGCGCATTCGCAGCAACGGCGGCAACGTGACGCGCGAAGCGGGTCCGGTCAAAGGCGGCACCACCGTAATTGCCTTCGTGGAAGATCCTGACGGTTACAAAATCGAACTGATTGAAGCCAAAGACGCCGGTCGCGGTCTGGGCAATTGATCCCTCCGGGCGCGTTCTGCGCCCGTTGTTTTACTGCATCGCCTCGCAAAATTTGTCATAATACGCACTGCTTTTTTCCCTTGTAAGAGACCCTGATGTCCGATAACGCTCAACTTACCGGTCTGTGCGACCGTTTTCGTGGTTTTTATCCTGTTGTGATTGACGTAGAAACAGCCGGATTTAACGCTAAAACCGATGCGCTGCTTGAGATTGCAGCCATTACGCTGAAAATGGATGAACAGGGCTGGCTTACACCGGACACCACGCTGCATTTCCATGTTGAACCTTTTGAAGGCGCGAACCTGCAGCCAGAAGCGCTGGCCTTTAACGGCATTGATCCTACGAACCCACTGCGTGGCGCGGTGAGTGAATATGACGCCCTGCACGCCATTTTTAAAATGGTGCGCAAAGGTATGAAGGACAGCAACTGTAATCGCGCGATCATGGTGGCGCATAACGCCACGTTCGATCACAGCTTTATGATGGCTGCCGCCGAGCGCGCGTCGCTCAAGCGTAACCCGTTCCATCCGTTCGTGACCTTCGATACCGCCGCGCTGAGCGGGCTGGCACTGGGCCAGACCGTGCTCTCCAAAGCCTGTATTACTGCGGGCATCGATTTCGACGGTACTCAGGCGCACTCGGCGCTGTACGACACTGAGCGCACATCAGAACTGTTCTGTGAGATTGTGAACCGCTGGAAGCGTCTGGGTGGCTGGCCGCTGCCGATGGGCGACAGCGAGGAATAAAAAAAGCGACCGAAAGGTCGCTTTTTTTTGCCTGATGCAAAAGAACTTATTCTGCGTCTGGCTCTTCGGTTTTGTACTTGGCAGCGGTTTCTTTGATCAGCTGCTGCAGTTCACCACGCTGATACATTTCGATCAGAATGTCGCAACCGCCGACCAGCTCACCATCAACCCACAGCTGCGGGAAGGTTGGCCAGTTAGCGTATTTCGGCAGCTCAGCGCGGATGTCCGGATTCTGCAGAATATCAACGTAAGCAAAACGCTCGCCACAGGCAGACAGCGCCTGCACGGCTTGTGCAGAGAAACCGCAGTTTGGCAGCTTCGGTGAACCTTTCATGTACAGCAGAATCGGGTTTTCAGCGATCTGGCGCTGGATTTTTTCAATAGTCGTGCTCATGTCTTGCTTCCTTTAACTTCTGTTACGGCGATCGTCTGACATTGTAGCGGGTCAGAGAGACATCGGAAAATAACATTTTCGTCACCTGCTTATATCTTAACGGTTGTCGGCTAAAGTTGCATTCCAAAGATAGCTTACCCCCTCACCCGGTGTGGTTTTGTTCAGGGAGTGAACAACGCGGCAACAATCTGACTTTTTTTTTTGCACTCGCTAACGAAACAGACTTTTAGGCCGATAAATGCTATTAACTTCTCGCAGATTTTTAGATTAGAATCGACGGGCTTTGTAAATCATACGTGGGTACTATTGATGACCCACATCTAATTCAGGGGAATGCTCAGTGGCGCGGATAACAAAAATCTCGATCACGCTCTGTGCTTTACTGTTTACATCACTCGTTTTCACGCCAGCGGCTAACGCCTCGGAGCAGGCGCGGCACTCTGCCGTGCAGAAGTCACATCTGGCGAAAACCACAGAACGTAAGAAAAAAACACCTACCAGCACCCGTAAAAGCGAAAAGAAAAAAACCACTACCGCACGAAAGCAGTCCACCTCCAGTAAGGCCCTCACCAGTAAAACCCGCAGCAAACCTACCCGCACTGCCGTAAAAGTTGCAAAAGTGGCTCCGGAAAAATGCACCGTCCGGAAAGGCCACAAAACGAACTGTGTGAAAGTGGGCAAAACTGCGAAGCTCTCTGAGGTGCATAAAGTGCGCGTTCAGAAAGCGCAGAAAACCGCGATGAACAAGCTGATGGGGCAGATTGGCAAACCCTATCATTGGGGCGGCACCTCCCCGCGCACCGGTTTCGACTGCAGCGGTCTGGTCTATTACGCCTATAAAGATCTGGTGAAGTTCCGCATCCCGCGTACGGCGAATGAGATGTATCACCTGCGCGATGCAGCAGCCGTGAATCGCGGTGAGCTGGAGAGCGGAGATCTGGTCTTCTTCCGCACCCAGGGTCGCGGCACCGCCGATCACGTTGGCGTTTACGTTGGCAACGGCAAGTTTATCCAGTCGCCTCGCAGCGGCCAGGATATCCAAATCACCTCCCTGAGCGAAGATTACTGGGTTCGCCACTACGTTGGCGCCCGCCGCGTAATGACCCCGAAAACCATTCGCTAATCCCTGCCCTGCCGCACCGTCGGCAGGGTAAGTTCCTCTTTTGCATACCCTTTCAATTTGCTACTCTATCCTTGCACTCAATAGGGTTATTGCAGTGCAACACTATAATAAGGAGAGAAGCAATGTCGTTCGAATTACCTGCATTACCGTATGCAAAAGACGCCCTGGCTCCGCACATTTCGGCGGAAACCCTGGAATACCACTACGGCAAACACCATCAGACCTATGTCACTAACCTGAACAATCTGGTTAAGGGCACCGCGTTTGAAGGTAAAACGCTGGAAGAGATTGTGCGCAGTTCTGACGGCGGTGTGTTCAACAACGCTGCTCAGGTCTGGAACCACACGTTTTACTGGCACTGCCTGGCACCGAACGCCGGTGGCGAACCGACCGGTGAACTGGCGGCTGCCATTAACGCCGCCTTCGGCAGCTTTGCGGATTTCAAAGCGAAGTTTACTGACGCAGCAATTAAGAACTTCGGCTCTGGCTGGACGTGGCTGGTTAAAGAGGCTGACGGTAAACTGGCTATCGTCTCAACGTCAAACGCGGGAACCCCACTGACCACCAGCGCGAAACCGCTGATGACCGTTGATGTGTGGGAACACGCGTATTATATCGACTACCGTAACGCTCGCCCGAACTACCTTGAGCACTTCTGGGCGCTGGTTAACTGGGAATTTGTGGCGAAGAACTTCGCGGCGTAAATGAGACGCAGAAGGGGCAGCCCTTCTGCGTTTTTTGATTACTCTGTGACGCGAACAGGTTCCGGCTGTTTACGGCCCGATGTCAGGACCAGCAGCAGACCGAGCGCCGCTATAATCGCCCCCATCACCGGTACAAAAGCGTATCCCAGCCCGCCTGAAATCACCGCCCCACCCGCTGCCGCACCCAGCGCATTCCCGAGATTAAACGCACCGATATTCACGGAAGAAGACAGGCCCGGCGCTTCGTGCGCCACACGCATGACGCGCATCTGCAATGGCGGAACCACGGCAAAGGTTGCAGCGCCCCACACCACCATCGCAATGGCCGCCCCAAACTCGTTGCGCGCAAGCCAGGGAATCGCGAGCATAATCACAATCAGCAGCGTTAAGAAGCCTTTCAGCGTCCCGGTGACCGAGCGATCCGCCAGTTTACCGCCGAGATAGTTGCCCAAAGAGAAACCGACGCCAATCAGCACCAGCATCGCCGTCACGAACAGCGGTGTGGCGTGAGTGATATCGTGCAGTACCGGTGAAATGTAGGTGTAGAGCGTAAACATCGCGCCCGCCCCGAGCACCGTGGTTAACAGAGCAGACAACACCTGTGGACGAACCAGCACCGACAGCTCTTTACGCACGTCCGGGCGCTCGCCCGCCTCGCCTTTCGGAAGCGAGAAGAACAGTGCAATCATCGCCACTACGCCCAGCCCTGCGGTTGCCATAAACGACATCCGCCAGCCAATGACTTCACCAAGCCAGGTCGCCGCCGGTACACCGCCAATATTGGCGATGGTTAGCCCCATAAACATGGTTGCCACCGCGCTGGCCTGTTTGTGTTTTGGCACCACGCTCGCCGCCACCACAGAGCCTAAGCCAAAGAACGCGCCGTGGTTCAGGCTGGTCAGAATGCGTGACAGCAGCAGCGTGGTGTAATCCGGTGACAGCGCCGAGAGCACGTTACCGAGGGTAAAAATCGCCATCAGGAAGATCAGCGCATTGCGACGGGCACGATGCGACAACAGCAGCGTCATGAGCGGCGCACCAATCATCACGCCAATGGCGTAGGCGCTGATCAGCATACCTGCGGCGGGAATAGAGACATCTACCCCTTTTGCGATAACCGGCAACAGTCCCATCGGGGAAAACTCGGTGGTGCCGATGCCAAAAGCGCCAATCGCCAGGGCAAGCAGGGGAAAATTGATTTTCATTGATTAACTACGGATGCCGTGTCGTCGCGCGACACGGGACTAAGATGTCAAAAGCATGACATCAATCACAAAAAATGAGAAGTTAACAAATTAGCAAAAGATTTTTGCCGTGCGGGTAACAATCAGGGAACAGGCAGGAGATGAGGGAGAGAACTCTCCCCCGCTTGAATCAGTGCAGCGCAGCGGTCAGACCCGCAGCGACAATCAGAGCCAGAACAATAATGGTTGTCGTCAGCGAAAACTTCAGATCGGTACTCATCAATTTTTCTCCTTTTAATCACCCCACGAAAAGTGAGCTTGCTCATTTTTACACAGTTTACCCCAAAAATCTTCCTGGATTTAGGCTGATAACCGTTTTTGCTCTTCCCCTTTTCATCAAGATAAGACAAAATTCCACGCTAAATTTATAAGCGTACCGGCCACTGACCCCCTCCTGACGTTCTGAGTCGTTTTCCCGGCGTATCGCAATTCACATTGCGAGATAAGGGTGAGAGAAGGCAAACGTTTACCTTTAAGTATTTCAGGAGTTTAAGATATGGTCTGGAGTGACATGTAATGGCAACAATTAAAGATGTGGCGAAACGCGCAAACGTTTCCACTACAACCGTATCACATGTAATTAACAAAACGCGTTTCGTTGCGGAAGAGACGCGCAACGCCGTATGGGCCGCCATCAAAGAGCTGCACTACTCCCCAAGTGCCGTGGCGCGTAGCCTGAAGGTGAACCACACCAAATCGATCGGCCTGCTGGCGACCAGCAGCGAAGCCGCCTATTTTGCGGAGATCATCGAAGCGGTTGAGAAAAACTGTTTCCAGAAGGGCTACACCCTGATTCTCGGCAACGCCTGGAACAGCCAGGAGAAACAGCGCGCTTACCTGTCGATGATGGCGCAAAAGCGCGTTGATGGCCTGCTGGTAATGTGTTCTGAATACCCGGAGTCCGTACTCTCCATGCTTGAAGAGTATCGCCACATTCCGATGGTGGTGATGGACTGGGGTGATACCCGCGCTGATTTTACCGATTCCGTCAACGATAACGCCTTTGAAGGCGGCTACATGGCAGGTCGCTACTTGATTGAGCGCGGTCACCGCGAAATCGGCGTCATTCCGGGTCCGCTGGAGCGCAACACCGGCGCAGGCCGTCTGGCAGGGTTCATGAAAGCGATGGAAGAAGCGCTAATTACGGTGCCAGAAAACTGGATCGTGCAGGGCGACTTCGAGCCGGAGTCCGGCTACCGCGCGATGCAGCAGATCGTCTCCCAGTCGCACCGCCCTACCGCAGTCTTTATCGGGGGTGACATCATGGCGATGGGCGCCCTTTGCGCAGCCGATGAGCTGGGTTTGCGCGTGCCGCAGGACATTTCCGTGATCGGGTACGATAACGTGCGCAACGCACGCTACTTCACCCCGGCGCTGACGACCATTCACCAGCCGAAAGACTCGCTGGGCGAAACGGCCTTCAATATGTTGTTGGACCGCATCGTCAGCAAGCGTGAAGAGTCGCAGTCGATTGAAGTCCACCCGCGCCTGATTGAACGCCGCTCCGTGGCCGACGGTCCGTTCCGCGACTACCGCCGTTAATCCCCCGAGGGGCCGGTTATTCCGGCTCCCTCAGCCACTCTCTGTTCAGCGTTTCGCTGTCTCCCAGATAATCCAGCAGCCACGCCAGCGCCGGTGACATATCGTTTTGCTGCCACGTCAGGCAACAGGCCGCATCCGGGAACGGGTTTTCCAGCGTCAGAGCCACCCATTCACCGCGATCGATGCGTGGACGTGCAAAATGCGCCGGCACCATTCCCACGCACAGCCCCGCAGAAAGACAGGTCGCCGACGTTTCCCAATCCGGGGCGACCACACGGCGTTGGTTATCCAGTAACCAGGTAATCCGTTTTGGCAGCGATCGTGAGGTATCTTCCAGCACCAGTGACGGCCAGTTGCGCAACGTATCATCGCTCAACGGGCCTGCAATGGCGGCCAGAGGATGATCGCGGGCGACAACGCAGGTCCAGCTCAGGGCTCCCATATCGCGAAATGCATAGCGACCACCCACAGGGATCGCCTGAGTCGCGCCGATCGCCATCTCCACCCTGCCGTCAGAGAGCGCATCCCACACGCCGTTGAACACCTCCTGCGAGACGCGCAGCTCCACATCAGAGAAGTGGCGATAGAAATCGACCACCATCTGTCGGGTGCGTTCGGGTTTGACGATGTTATCCACCGCAATGGCGAGATGCCCGCGCCAGCCGTTCGCAATCTGCTGGCACTGCTCGCGGGTGATCATCATTTTTTTGATAACAGATCGTCCTTCTTTCAAAAACCAGACGCCCGCTGGCGTCAGAACAACGTCGCGGTGACGGCGCTCGAACAGCGGAACCGCCAGCCACTCTTCAAGCTGACGCACCGTATAGCTCACCGCAGAGGGGACGCGATGGAGTTCCTGGGCCGCGCCACTAAAGCTGCCGTTACGCGCGACCGCATCCACCACTTCTAACGAATATTCTGACCACATTTTCTGCCTGCAAAATTTTTGAATGCAATCACCAAATATTAGCGTTTCACAAGGCAGTTTGCACTCCCTACACTTTGCGCCAGTGATTACCTGCCCTCTTTAGGAAATAAAAAACAATGCAACCCAACAAAGGATTCCTGGTCTGGCTCGGCGGTTTAAGCGTGCTGGGCTTTTTGGCGACCGACATGTACCTGCCCGCGTTTGCCGCGATGCAGGCCGATTTACAGACCCCTGCCGCCGCCATCAGCGCCAGCCTGAGCCTGTTCCTCGCCGGTTTTGCCTTCGCACAGCTGTTATGGGGCCCGCTCTCTGACCGTTACGGTCGCAAACCGATTCTGCTCCTCGGTCTGGCGATTTTCGCCGTCGGCTGCCTGGGGATGCTGTGGGTGCGTGATGCCACCTGGCTGCTGGTGCTGCGATTTATCCAGGCATTCGGTGTGTGTGCCGCAGCTGTCACCTGGCAGGCGCTGGTGACGGACTATTATCCCGCGTCTCGCGTGAACCGCATTTTTGCCACTATTATGCCGCTGGTCGGGCTTTCTCCGGCGCTGGCTCCCCTGCTCGGTAGCTGGATCCTGGTGCATTTTGACTGGCAGGCGATTTTCGCCACCCTGTTTATCATCACGCTGGTGCTGATGTTACCGGCCTTCACGCTAAAACCTGCCCAGCCGAAACCGGCTGAAAACCACGATAATCGCGTCACTTTCCTGTCGCTGCTGCGTTCACGCGCGTATCGCGGCAACGTGCTGGTCTACGCCGCCTGTTCCGCCAGCTTCTTTGCGTGGCTGACCGGTTCGCCGTTTATTCTGCATGATATGGGCTACAGCCCGGCGGTGATCGGCCTGAGCTATGTTCCACAGACCATCGCGTTCCTGGTGGGGGGCTACGGCTGCCGCGCCGCGCTGCAAAAATGGCAGGGACAGCAGATGCTGCCATGGCTGCTGGTGCTGTTCGCCGTAAGCGTCATCGGTACCTGGGCGGTTGGCTTTATTCCACACGTCGGGCTGACTGAAATTCTGATCCCGTTCTGTGTGATGGCCGTGGCAAACGGCGCGATTTACCCGATTGTGGTGGCTCAGGCTTTGCGCCCGTTCCCTCATGCAACGGGCCGTGCGGCGGCGCTGCAAAACACCCTGCAGCTCGGTCTGTGCTTCCTCGCAAGCCTGATTGTCTCTGCGTTAATCGCTACGCCGCTAATGACCACGACCAGCGTGATGCTGGCTACCGTGGTTCTCGCCGCGCTGGGTTATCGCATGCAGGCCTCTATGAAGACGCTGACAGAGGACACTGCAGAGGCGAAATCGTCGCAGGCGTAATCGCGCGAGCAATTATGTTACATTTCAGTCATTAGGCTGCTAACAACTTTCAGTTGAATCGCTCTTTTTTGCGGCCTATACTAAATTTGGTTCATATAAATACGATAAATATTATGTGTTAACGGGAGCCGGAGTGCTCCCGTTTTACCATGGAAGGCCTTTCGGTAAGGGTTATCTCCCTTCCTCTGTTCTACGTCGGATATTAGCCTCACGGAAAAACCGTGGGATTTCTCACAAACCATAAAAAGCGGCTACGCTGTTTGAAGGTTCTGATCACACAACGTGATGGAGAAGCTATGAGTTCATCGTGTATAGAAGAAGTCAATGTTCGGGACAATAACTGGTTCCGGATCGTCAATGAATTACTGAGTCGGGCGGGCATCGCGATTAACGGGTCTGCTCCTTCAGATATTCAGGTAAAGCATCCCGATTTTTTCAAACGCGTGTTGCAGGAAGGTTCGCTGGGTTTAGGCGAGAGCTACATGGACGGCTGGTGGGAATGCGAGCGGCTGGATATGTTTTTCCATAACGTTCTGCGCGCCGGGCTGGAAAACCAGCTCCCCCACCACCTGAAGGATACGCTGCGGATCGCCTCTGCACGGTTGCTGAATCTGCAAAGTAAAAAACGGGCATGGATTGTCGGGAAAGAGCATTACGATCTTGGCAACGATCTTTTCAGCCGCATGCTTGACCCGTTGATGCAATATTCCTGCGCCTACTGGAAAGAGGCCACCACGCTCGAAGATGCACAGCAGGCGAAACTGCGTTTAATCTGCGAAAAACTGCAGCTTCAACCCGGTATGCGGGTGCTGGATATCGGCTGCGGCTGGGGTGGGCTTGCCTGGTACATGGCGAAACACTACGGCGTGAGCGTCGTGGGTGTGACCATTTCGGCTGAACAGCAGAAACTGGCGCAAGAACGCTGCGCGGGGCTGGATGTGACCATTCTGCTGCAGGATTATCGCGATCTGGACGATCAGTTCGATCGTATCGTCTCCGTGGGAATGTTCGAGCACGTTGGGCCAAAAAATTACAACACCTATTTCACGGTTGCCGATCGCAACCTGAAACCAGAAGGTCTTTTCCTGCTACACACCATTGGTTCCAAAAAGACCGATCATTCGGTCGATCCCTGGATCAATAAATACATCTTCCCGAATGGCTGTTTACCTTCGGTTCGCCAGATAGCCGATGCCAGTGAATCGCACTTTATTGTCGAAGACTGGCACAATTTCGGTGCCGACTACGATACGACACTGATGGCCTGGCACGAACGTTTTCTGGCGTCATGGCCGGAAATTGCGGATAACTATTCTGAACGCTTCAAGCGGATGTTCGTCTATTACCTGAATGCCTGTGCGGGCGCGTTTCGTGCCCGGGATATTCAGCTCTGGCAGGTCGTGTTCAGTCGTGGCGTGGAGCATGGTTTGCGGGTCGCGCGATAAAAAATAAACCCCGGATATCCGGGGTTTATTTTATTCTTCTTCCGACGTCAGTTTACTTGCTAATTCTTTCGCCGCCAGCACCCGTTCTACGGTATCCACTACCGCCTGGGTCTGGGGATCAATTTCGATATTAATGCGATGGCCGAGTTTTTTCGCCCCGAGCGTCGTGCGCTGCAACGTTTCCGGAATTAAATGCACGCAGAAACGGGTTGGCGTCACTTCTCCCACCGTCAGACTAATCCCATCCACGCCAATAAATCCTTTGTACAGGATGTATTTCATTAATGACGCGTCTTGAACCTTAAACCAGATCTGACGGTTATTTTCTGAGGTCAGGATTTTCGAAATCTCGGCGGTCGTCATAATATGACCCGACATTAAATGTCCGCCAATCTCATCGCTGAACTTCGCCGCGCGCTCAACGTTAACCATGTCGCCCACCACCAGCTCGCCGAGGTTGGTAATACGCAGCGTCTCTTTCATCAGATCAAAGCTAATACGGTTGCCGTTAATTTCTGTCACTGTCAGACAGCAGCCGTTGTGTGCCACCGATGCCCCGGTCTCCAGACCGTCGAGCATATATTCCGGCAGCTCGACCACATGGGTACGGAAATTAGGTTTTTCATCTATGGACACCAGTTTTGCAGTGCCCTGCACGATACCAGTAAACATGCTTACCACTCCTGTATTATCCCAACGGTAGTGACACCGTTTAATCGCAACACAATAACAGTTGGAAAAACAGGTTGCCAGCGGAGCGCATTTTCTGGCGATTTTTTCACTAGATAAATAGAGAAACCCCGCTACAATAGCTGGCATTCCCCCTGTTTTTTCTTCTTGCTGCCAGTTTCGGCGGGTTTTTTAGTCTCTCAAATAACAACAAAACAAAAGGTGTTCACGTGCAGAAGTACATGAATGAAGCGCGTCAGTTATTAGCGCTGGCAATACCGGTGATCATCGCGCAGGTCGCTCAAACCGCAATGGGATTTGTGGATACGGTTATGGCGGGTGGTTACAGCGCCACCGATATGGCCGCCGTTGCTATCGGTACCTCTATCTGGCTTCCGGCTATTCTTTTCGGCCACGGACTGTTGCTGGCCCTTACGCCGGTTATCGCCCAGCTTAACGGCTCAGGCCGACGCGATCGTATTGCCCATCAGGTGCGTCAGGGCTTCTGGCTCGCCGGATGTGTCTCCGTTCTGATCATGATTGTTCTGTGGAACGCGGGCCATATTATTCGCTCGATGCACAATATCGACCCGGCCCTGGCCGATAAAGCCGTCGGCTATCTGCGTGCGCTGCTGTGGGGCGCGCCCGGCTACCTGTTCTTCCAGGTGGCGCGTAACCAGTGTGAAGGACTGGCGAAAACCAAACCCGGCATGGTAATTGGCTTTATCGGGCTGCTGGTTAACATCCCGGTGAACTATGTCTTTATTTACGGTCATTTCGGCATGCCTGAACTGGGCGGCGTGGGCTGTGGCGTCGCGACGGCGGCGGTGTACTGGGTCATGTTTGCCAGCATGCTCTCTTACGTCAAACGCGCGCGCTCAATGCGCGATATCCGCAATGAGCCGGGTTTCGGCAAGCCGGATATGAGCGTGGTGAAACGTCTGGTGCAGCTCGGTCTGCCTATTGCGCTGGCGCTGTTCTTCGAAGTGACGCTGTTTGCGGTCGTCGCCCTGCTGGTCTCCCCGCTGGGGATTGTCGACGTGGCGGGCCACCAGATTGCGCTGAACTTTAGCTCGCTGATGTTCGTACTGCCGATGTCCCTTGCGGCAGCGGTAACGATCCGCGTCGGCTATCGTCTGGGGCAGGGTTCGACGCTTGATGCACAGACGGCGGCGCGTACCGGCCTGATGGTGGGCGTGTGCATGGCGGCCTGTACCGCCATCTTTACCGTGTTGCTGCGCGAGCAGATCGCCCTGCTTTATAACGACAATCCGGAAGTGGTGATCCTCGCCTCACAGCTGATGCTGCTGGCGGCGGTATACCAGATTTCCGATTCGATTCAGGTGATCGGCAGCGGTATTCTGCGTGGGTATAAAGATACGCGTTCGATCTTCTTTATCACCTTCACCGCCTACTGGGTGCTCGGGCTGCCGAGCGGTTACGTGCTGGCGTTGACGGATCTGGTGGTCGACAGAATGGGGCCGGCCGGTTTCTGGATGGGCTTTATCATCGGATTAACTTCCGCCGCGATCCTGATGATGCTGCGTATGCGCTTCCTGCAACGTCAGCCATCGAATGTGATTTTGCAACGCGCTGCGCGTTAATTACCCGCTAGCCGTCTACGGGCGGCTACTTTCTCTTCATTTTGCGCGGGAATGAAGCAATCGCGTGAAATACGGAAGAAAATTGCATTTTCCCTCTTGCCTCATCCCGTCACTGTCGCTAATATTCGACCCCGTTGTCACAGACAACATGATGCGTCCGTAGCTCAGTTGGTTAGAGCACCACCTTGACATGGTGGGGGTCGGTGGTTCGAGTCCACTCGGACGCACCATCAAAAAAATCTGTAAAGTGCGTCCGTAGCTCAGTTGGTTAGAGCACCACCTTGACATGGTGGGGGTCGGTGGTTCGAGTCCACTCGGACGCACCATTTCAGGTTACACCTCCTCAGCTTTACCTCCCTTTTCAACATTCCAGAATATCCCTGATTAGCCCGTTAATAACAGCCATTGCGGCTCTCTCTCGACCAAGTTTCCCGTTTTACATTTTCACCGCTTAACCCTCTGCTTCTTTGCGCGAATCCTGTTTCATCCCCTGACGTAATGTGTCCCACAAGTGACATCCTGACGGATGACCGCTTTCTGATGACGCTCCCGCTTCTGCTATAGAAATAGTGACAGCGTATATACTGTTTGATGTAAGGGAAATCCGGCACTAAAAGCGGTGATGACTCAGAAATGGACGAGGGCAGACGGGCAAAAGGCGTTAACGCCCGGCGAAGTCGGTGCCCGGTTGCCCTCCAGGAATCAAACAATAATAACGGGTGAGAATGGATGAAACAGATTGCGATTATCGGTGCCGGCCCCACCGGCATTTATACCCTTTTCTCTCTGCTGAAAAATCAGACGCCACTGGCCGTGGATATTTATGAGCAGGGCGACGAGGCCGGAGTTGGCATGCCGTACAGCGATGAAGACAACTCGCGGATGATGCTCGCTAACATCGCCAGCATCGAAATCCCCCCGCTCTTTTCGACCTACCTCGACTGGCTGCTTACCCAGAGCAGCGAACACCTGGCACGCTACGGTGTGCAGAAATCCTCCCTTCATGACCGTCAGTTCCTGCCACGCATTTTGTTGGGCGAGTATTATCGCGACCAGTTTTTACAGTTGATCGCACAGGCGAAACAGCGCGGGTTCACTGTCAAGGTGCAGGAGTCCTGCCAGGTGACGGACCTGGAGGTGACGCCTCAGGGCGTCAACGTCTGGGCGGAGAACCGGGCAGAACCCGCGACCTACGATCTGGCGGTGATCGCCACCGGTCACGTCTGGCCGGACGAAGAGGAATCAACGCGCTCGTTCTTCCCCAGCCCCTGGTCGGGATTGATGGAAGCCACTATTCGCGCCTGTCGCGTTGGCATTATGGGCACCTCCCTCAGCGGATTAGATGCGGCGATGGCGGTCGCCATTCAGCACGGTGAATTTATCGAGCCGGAAAATCAGCCCGTGGAATTCAGGCTCGACGAAGGGAGCGACGCGCTCGACATCGTGCTGATGTCGCGCTCGGGCATTCTGCCAGAAGCCGATTTTTACTGCCCTCTCCCCTACGAACCGCTCACCCTCGTCACGGAACAGGCCATCGAAAAAGCGATCGCCGCAGGATCTGAGGGGCTGCTCGATCGCGTGTTCACTCTGATGACGCAGGAACTTGAGCTGGCCGATCCGCAGTGGAGCCACGCCATTGGCCTTGAAGCGCTGAACGTCGATACCTTCCACGACGCCTATTTTGCCGAGCGCCACAAACACGATCCCTTCAGCTGGGCGCAATCCAACCTCGATGAGGTTGAGCGCAACAAACGTGATAAACGCACGGTGCCCTGGCGCTACACCATTTTGCGGATGCATGAAGTGGTGCAGGAGATCGTCCCGCATCTGACGGATAAAGACCGCAAGCGTTTTGACGCCGGGCTGTCGCGCATTTTTATCGACAACTATGCGGCCATTCCCTCCCAGTCGATTCGTCGGCTGCTGGCGCTGCGCGAGGCCGGCATTATCAGCGTGCTGGCGCTGGGCGCAGATTATAAAAGGGATGTGCAGGACGACAGGACGATCATTATGGCGAAGGGAGAGCGTAATGAATTCGATCTCTTTATTGATGCCCGCGGGCAAAAACCGCTGAAGACCAAAGATCTGCCGTTCCCGACGCTGCGCCAGCAGTTACAGGAAAACGGCGATGAGATCCCGGACGTCGGTGAGGATTATACCCTGCTGGCACCCGACAGCGTGCGCGGGCGCATCGCCTTTGGTGCTCTGCCATATCTGATGCACGATCAGCCCTTTGTTCAGGGGCTGACCGTGTGTGCGGAGATTGGCGAGTCGATGGCGAAAGCGATCACCCAACGCGCATCGCGCGCGCGTCGTCGCCTGCCATTCAGCGAGGAGTAAGGACTGGCGGAGGGCCAGGCCAGGCTGCTGATTTAATCGCGCGTGCCCGACGTGATTGCGTCAATCGCCTCAGGCCGCAGACGAATCTCCGCCGCGCGCCGGTGCCCCTGCATCCCTTCCGTGCGGCTCTGGCGTATCGCCGGTTCCGCAATTGCCGCAATGCCTTTGTCATCAATCCACTGATGGGTACAGATTTTCACATAGGCGCCCACCCACAGCCCGCCGGTGTAGCGCGCCGCCGCCATCGTCGGCAAGGTGTGGTTGGTCCCACAGCATTTGTCCGAAAACACCACGCTGGCGTTCTGGCCGATAAACAGCGAACCGTAGTTGTGGATCTTCGCCGCCGTGCCGTGCGGATCGCGGGTGTGCACCTGCAGATGCTCCGTCGCCATAAAATCGGCAAACGCGATCAGTTGCTCCTCGGTGTCACACAGCACGATTTCGCCCTGACGACGCCAGGCTTCACCCGCCGTGGCCGCCGTCGGCAGCGTGGTCAGCTGACGTTCGATCTCCATCAGCGTACCTTCGGCAATGGCGCGACTGGTGGTCGCCAGCCCGACGCGGGTATGGACGTCATGCTCAGCCTGCGCCAGCAGATCCGCCGCCAGAATACGCGGATCGGCGCTGTCGTCGGCGACGGTGAAGATTTCGCTTGGCCCGGCCAGGGCATCAATCCCCACTTTGCCAAACACCTGACGCTTGGCTTCGTTCACAAAAGCGTTGCCCGGCCCGACGATTTTATCCACCGCCGGAACGCTGTCGGTTCCCCAGGCCATCGCCGCAATCGCCTGCGCCCCGCCGATTTTGAAGATCCGATGTGCGCCCGCCAGATGGCAGACAGCAATCATCGCCGGATGAGCGGCGGGCGGCAGACAGGCAATAATCTGCTCGCAGCCCGCGACGGTTGCCGGAACAATCGACATCACTGGCGCCGAAAGGATCGGATAGCGCCCCCCCGGTACGTAGCAGCCGACGGTCTGCACGGGAATAATGCGGTGTCCGAGATGCACGCCCGGTAGGGTTTCTACCTCGAGCGGCTGCATGGTCGCCAGCTGCGCCTGGGCAAAACGGCGGACCTGCGCAATGGCGAATTCGCTGTCGCGCCGCGTCTGCGGATCCAGATCGTTCAGCGCGGTTTCAATCTCTTGCGCCGTCACTTCAAACTGCTCTGGCACCACGTTGTCGAACTGCTGCGAAAATGCCCGCAGCGCCGCATCGCCTTCCGTTTTCACGCGCTCGATGATGGCGCTGACTTTATCCGTTAATGTACGGTCGGCCTGCGCATCCTGCCCCTGCGGCCGCTTGATCCAGCGCACCTGTTCCGTAATCGCTTGTGCAGACATTACGCCTCCTCCATCTGGCCGAGTTTGATTTGAGCCAGCAGCGCCAGGTGGTCGTACACCACCCACTCATCGACGATTTTGCCGTTGACGATGTGGTAGTGGGACATGCCCATCACGAACAGACGCTCGCCCGTCGGTTTGCCCAGCGCGCCGTAGCCCAGGTGGTGGCCTTCGATAATCCAGCGCACCGCCACTTTCACCCCGCCCTCATCGCATGGATTCGAGCAGATATGCTGCGGCAGCCATGCGCCATCAGGGATCATGCCGATCAGCGCCAGCGTCTGGTGCGTCACCGCCGCCGTGCCGTACAGCTCTTTCATTAACGGGCCGTGCCACTGCACGGTCGGGGCGTACACCTCTTTGATTTTGCCCAGCATCCGGCGGTTATAGATCTCATGCAGCCAGCGCAGGAGCTGCTCTTCGGTGTCCGTGTGGGCGATAGAGACGTCACAGGCCACATCCGGCGGATACTGGCCGAGCATCCGGCCGTTCTCGCCAATATCGGTGACGCGAAAACCTTTATCGAACTGCTCTTTCGCCATGTTAAAGGCGATTTCATCGGTGTTCAGCCCAAGCTGCTTCATCAGCGACATGTTGTCGCTCACCACCCACTCACGGTAAATTTTGTTTTCGTGGATCATACAGTCGGCGACGGTACGGTTCACAAAGGTGCGATTGGTCGGTTTGCCCAGATGGCTGTACTGGGTGTGACGCCCGCTGCCGGTCACCAGATGCGAGGTATAGAAACCGTCCACGTCATTGCCGTTCCAGATAACCTGGGTCGCCATGCCGCGACGCTCCGGGAACGCAATTAAGCGCTGGAGCGTATCCTGCACGACCTGCTCGCGGTTATAGAGGGTTCCCAGCGCGTTATATAACACGCAGTTGTGGGTGTAATGGGTGTAAATTAATCCGACATCACGCTCATCCCATATTTTATGGGTACAGCGGACAATATAATCGACAATATCCGTATAACAATCATCGAAGCCTCGTAATGATTGGGCACGCGGACGTTTTTCCGGAACGAGATCAATAAAGTCACGACGCTCGACCTGTAATACCGGCTCGTCTCGCGCGGGTTTGCTATTATTTTTCTCGGGTACTGCTGGAGCTTTATTGGTTGCTTCAGTTGAAGACATATGACCTCCTGCATTTCTTTTCAGACAAAAGGATCCCGCACCCGGAATGGATGGAGAAATTAACCGCAGAACCTAATACGGCGATGTAGACAGCGTTAATGAAAGAAGAATAGCGGGAGGCGAACCTCCCTTTTTTTATTTCACAATCTGATTTATTTCACAATCTGCGACCAGATCGCTAATTCATCGATACCCAAATATTCGCGAATAATTAAACCGTCACGTAATTCGAGCTGGGTAATACCGGTAATTGAAATAGGTTTACGGGTCGGCGCGCCAAATTTGCCGTAACCATCGTGCCAGGTCAGCAGAGACCAGCGCAGGGAAATGCGCACCGGCTCGTTCGGATCTTTGCGCACAATCAGGTGGTGTAACTGGGTTTCGCTGTCCGCAAACGACGCGCGATAGCCCGACAGCCAGGCGCCGATCTCCTGCTCGCCCGTGGCCATGCAGTGCCCCGGCCCGTAGAGCGTCGCGGCAGGATGGTACAACCCCGGCACCGTGCCGCCGTTGCCGCCCGCCCACATGGTCAGATAGCGTTCCACCACTCCCGCCAGCGGCCCGTCGATATCATCACCTTCCGGGCCACCCGCCCAGCGTGCGTCGAGGGTTTCGGCCGATTCCGGCTCAATACCAAGCTGCTGCTGCGTGGCAGAAAGGCTGCGGGCGAACTCGCGAATATCCAGCCCCAGCTGAGAGACAATCGCCGCCCGGTCCTGGAGCAGCCACTCCTGGCGCACCGCGCCGTCGGCGCAAATGCGGTCTGCCCAGGTGCGCACCCACACATTTTTCCCGGTCGGCGCACCGAAAAATCCCTCCCCCTGATGGCGAATCGACGCCACCGTGCGCTGCGCCGCATAATACTCCTCGCCCGGCGTGTGGCTGCACAGGATATCTTCCGTCAGCACGGAGCGTTGCGGGAAGCTGTGCATCGCCTCCAGGGTCAGGCGCATAAATTGCGACAGTTCGTTAAGCTGTTTTTCCGGCGTAATAAACACCACCGGCGTGGCGTAGAAATCCGCCAACTGACCGATATCCTTTTGCTCCCAGACCACGTGGGTCAGCGTCAGAATAAATTGCTGAATAGAGTCGAACTGGGGGCTGAAGCCCGGCAATCTGCTCATTTGACCTCCTGAGGCTGGAACAGAGATAAACCGTCTTTTTCGATGACTCCCGTGCGCGGGCGACGCGCCGAATGGCGAACCACCAGCATACCGGGCAGCGTAATTTGTTCAGGCTCGATGTTGCCGCTGTCGATCTGCTTCATCAGTAATTCCACCGTCGCTGTCACCATCGCCTCCACCGGCTGCGAGGCCGAGGTTAAGGCGTAGGACGGCCAGCCGGACGGCCCGATATCGTCGTAGCCAATAATCGACACATCCTCCGGCACCCGCAGGCCAAACTCGTAGCGCGCCACGTCCATCACCATCACCGCCATATGATCGTTGGCGACAAAAATGGCGTCTGGTGCAGGCGTCTTAGTGAAAAGCGAATATGCCGCGCGGGTGGTTTGCTGCGCGTCATAGTTACCGTTCACCACCTCTACGTCTGTGACACCGTGCTCCGCGAGGGTGTCGAGATACCCCCGCTGGCGGGCGATATTCACCGACGAATCTGCGACGCCGCCCACGTAGGCGAAGCGCTTGTGCTCTCCGGCGAGCAAGAATTCAGCAATCTGCCGCGCGGCGGCTTCGTTGTTGCTGTTGACGCTCGATGCCATTCCGCTCTCTTCGCTGCGATTGAAGAGCACCACCGGAATTCCGGCGGCCAGACACTCCTGAGAGAGATCCAGCGACAGCGTCACCGACGCCAGCACAATTCCGTCGACGCGATACTGCATGATCTGGTCGAAAATGCGATCGACGTTGCCGTCCCTGTCGCCGACAAACAGCAGCAGGTGGTAGTTAAGCGTATCCAGCTTCTGCGCCAGCGCTTCCAGCACCTGCGGATAAAACTGGTTATCAAAATAGGAGATCACCACGCCGATAATGCGCGACCGGGCCGTGTTGAGCGAACGGGCAATCGCATTCGGGCGATAGCCCAGCTCACGCGCCGCCTTGAGCACTTTTTCACGCGTGGCGGGCGAGATGCTCGCCCCCGGCGTAAAGGTGCGGGATACCGCTGACTGCGACACCCCTGCCAGCTGTGCCACCTGCTGGCTGGTCACCGCCGCAAACGTCTTACGCTTCATTACCCTGGGTTCCTTATCCTGTCACTTCCACATTCAGGCCATGTGTTTCAAAGAGATAACATACCATCTTCGTCAACCACCCCGTTAAAAGCGCCTCAGGAAGTGAGTGCTTTTTAGTCTTACACCACTTTTGCATGCGTATGCAACAGCCTAAATTATTTTTTTCACAATGGTGATATTGAACCTTTACAAAATTGAAACCTTTCCGTAACTTCAATTTTTGAATACGTATGCATGCCGTCAATTGTACCGGGCAAATTGGGATGTCATCAGAGGGACTGAGCCGGTAAACGTTGTACTTGATTGGTTATAACCCATTAATTTTTAAGAGGTTCACAACCATGTTTCGAGCACTGTTGCGCCGACCGGAAGCCCGGCTGTTTTTTATCATTAGCGTGTTGTTTTATATCTGTATTCACAGCATCGATGCGTTTCTGGCCCCCATGATGATCAATCAGGGCATCGAACCGCAGGTGATGGGCATCATCATGGGCGCCAGCGGTCTGGCGACGCTGATGATTCGTTTCCCGCTGGGGATCATCTCTGACGTGGTGAAGAGCCGCAAAATCTTTATCCAGATAGCGCTGGTGCTGCCAATCATCGCCTGGCCGATTGCCTGGCTTGAGCCGAATGCCATTACCCTGTATCTGGCGAAAGCCGCCGATGGCGTAACCGCCGCCACCTGGGTGCTGTATAACATTCTGTTTATTCGCTACTTTGATCGCAAAGAAGCCCCGGCGGCTGTCGCCCTGCTGGCACTGGCTGGCCCCATCGGCGTCTTTCTCGGCAACTGCATCGGCGGCGTGCTGATTCACTATTTTGCGAACAACATCGCATTTTTCGTCTCCTGTGTGTCTGCTCTTCTCGCCCTGTTCCTGACCACCCGCATTCGGGACGTCCACGATCCGGTGCAGGCGCCGTCACTGAAAGCCTGTATCGCCGGGGCAAAACTTCAGCTCGCTGACCGCTCCGTCTGGCTGATCGGTATTCTGGCAACCATCGTGATTCTGGTTCCTTTTGCCACCCGCGACACCCTTACCCCCATCTACGCAGAACAGCTCGGCGCCCGCGCCGGAATTCTGACGCTGTTGAGTAACATCCATCTGATCTTCTACGCCCTGGCGATTGCCCTGTGCAGCTCGGTGTTTTATCAGCGACTGGGGCTGGTCAAAACCGCGGTGCTGGGGATTTTGCTCCAGGTGATTTCGTCGTTTGGCATTCCGTTTACCAGCAATCTGTACCTGATTTATCTTCTCCAGGCGCTGGGCGGTTTCTCGTTCGGCATGGCGTTCGCGGCGTTCATGTCCCTGAGCGTAGTCAACACGACTTCCGATGAGCAGTCCACCCGCATGGGGTTATTCCAGACTATTTACTCCTGCGGCATGTTTGCCGGGCCGGTAATCATGGGCGTCATGATGCAACACATTAATCTCTCGTCCGGGTATCTGTTTATTGCCGGGCTTTCGATTATTGCCGCCATCGCCACCCCGCTTTCGGTGCGCTGGGTCTATTCCCGCAAAACCCGTCAGCCGGTGGAATTATCCACCAACCGTTCCCTCGCCTCCGCGCGAGAGTAATTCCCGCTCATTATGTAATAACTATCCCGGTTCGCCGGGAGGGCATCTGTCATTTCGAGTATTAAAGGAGAACATTGTGGCTTATCAACTTAAATCCAGTAAACCGGTGCAGGAACGTCAGGAAGCGCAGCGACAAATACGTGAAATCGTTGAGCTGATTCTGGCGGATATTGAAAAACGCGGGAATAAAGCGATCCGTGAATTATCGATAAAATTCGATAACTACGACCGTCAGGATTATCGCCTGACGGTCGCAGAAATTAATAGCTGCATGAAAAAACTCAGCCGCCAGGATATTCACGATATCGAATTCGCCCAGCAGCAGGTGTTTAATTTTGCCCGCGCACAAAAAGAGTGTCTGCGCGATCTGGAGATCGAAACGCGCCCCGGCGTTATTCTCGGCCATAAAAATATTCCGATTAACGCCGTCGGCTGTTATGTCCCGGGCGGTAAATATCCGCTGCTGGCATCGGCGCATATGTCGATTATCACCGCCAACGTCGCGGGCTGCTCGCGCATTATCAGCTGTGCCCCGCCGTTTGGCGGTGAACCTGCGCCAGCGATTGTCGCGGCGCAGAAAATGGCAGGTGCAACGGAGATCTTCGCCCTCGGCGGCATTCAGGCGATTGGCGCGATGGCGCTCGGCACCGACACCCTCGCACCGGTTGATATGCTGGTTGGGCCGGGCAACGCCTTCGTCGCCGAAGCTAAGCGCCAGCTGTTTGGCCGCGTAGGGATCGATCTGTTCGCCGGTCCGACGGAAACCCTGGTGATCGCCGACGACACTGTCGATGCAGAAATGTGCGCCACCGACCTGCTGGGCCAGGCGGAGCACGGCGTTACGACACCGGCAATTCTGCTGACCAATTCGCTGACGCTGGCAAAAGAGACGCTGAAGGAGATCGAGCGCCTGCTGGCAAAACTCCCGACTGCCGACGTCGCCCGTCAGTCCTGGCAGGATTACGGTGAAATCATCGTCTGCGACAGCTACGACGAGATGCTCGCCGAAGCGGATCGTATCGCCTCCGAGCACGTGCAGGTGATGACGGATCGCGACGACTGGTTCCTCAATAATCTAACCAACTTCGGTGCTCTGTTCCTCGGCCCGCGCACCAACGTGGCCTATGGCGACAAGGTCATCGGCACCAACCACACCCTGCCGACGCAAAAGGCAGCGCGCTACACGGGCGGCTTGTGGGTCGGCAAGTTCATGAAAACCTGCACCTGGCAAAAAGTCCTCAGTGACGAAGCCACCGCCGAAATCGGCAGCTACTGCTCGCGTCTGTCGCTGCTGGAAGGTTTTGCCGGGCACGCGGAGCAGGCCAACATTCGCGTTCGCCGCTACGGGAATACGGACGTGCCTTACGCCACGCCTGCGCCGGTTCGGGAAAAGGTGTAATCATGACTCTTCCCCAGACTCCCTCTTTTCATCTTACGGGAAAACGGGCGCTGGTCACGGGCGGCTCCAGGGGGCTGGGCTTCGCCTGCGCCGTGGCGCTCGCCCAGGCGGGTGCAGAGGTGTGGATTGCCGCCCGCGATCGACACACGCTGGAGCACGCCGCCGCGCTTGCGGCTGAAGGCGGGCTGACGCTGCATTCGCTGGCGCTGGATATCACCGATATCTCGCGCGTCGATGCGGCGCTCGCAGAGCTGCCCGCCTTCGACATTCTGGTCAACAGCGCCGGGCTGGCTCGCCACGAGCCTTTCCTCGCCGTCAGCGAAACCCATTTCGACGCGGTGATGACCCTGAACCTGCGCGCCACGTTTTTCCTCAGCCAGCGGGTGGCGCAGCGGATGCGGGAGCACAACATGACAGGTTCCATCATCCATATCTCCTCGCAGATGGGCCATGTCGGCGGCCCGAATCGCAGCGTCTACTGCGCGTCAAAATTTGCACTCGAGGGGCTAAGCAAAACCATGGCACTGGAGCTGGGTGGCGCGGGTATCCGGGTCAATACCCTGTGCCCGACCTTTATCGAAACCGAGCTGTCGCGCCAGTCCCTCGACGACCCGGATTTTCGCCGCTATGTGCTGGAGAACATCAAGCTGCGGCGTCTTGGACGCGTCGAGGATGTGATGGGACCGGTGGTGTTTTTGGCCTCAGATGCGGCGGCGATGATCACCGGCACTGCGCTGCTGGTCGACGGCGGCTGGACTGCCACATGAGAGGCCAAATGGATAAAACAGTGTGTGATAACACCGCGCTCCCGCTGGTGTTGATCGGCGGAACGCTCTGCACGGCGCGTCTGTGGCAGCCGCTGATAGAGCGCCTGGCGCTCACTTCCGTGATGTGCGTGAGCCTTACCGGGGCGGATTCCGCACCGCAGGCCGCGCAGCGCCTGCTGCAAAACCTGCCGCCGCGCTTTCTGCTGGCCGGGTTTTCCCTTGGGGCTATCGTGGCGCTACAAATAGCGGCCGATGCCCCGGAGCGGCTGGCCGGGCTTGCGCTCATGTCGGTGAATCCCCTTGCCGATGCGCCGGAAAATCTCGCCGCCCGACTCGAGGCCGTTCGCGCTGCGCGTGAGCAAGGGCTGGCGAACTGGCTGTCTGACACCCTGTGGCAAAAGTATGTCGCCCCCGGGCGGCGCGCTGACGCGCCACTCCACGCGCTTGTCTGCCAGATGGCGCAGGAGAGCGGCCACGACACCTTTGCCAGCCAGACGGAGATCGCCCTCTCCCGGCGGGATAACCGCCAGGCCCTGAGCGCGCTCTCCTGCCCCATTCTTATCATTAACGGCGCGCACGATCCCATCTGCACGCCCCACCATCACCGACTGGCCTCGGCAAGTGCGCCCCGCGCCCGGCACATAACGGTCCCAACAGCCGGGCATTTCGTGGTGCTCGAAGCACCCGATGAGGTCGCCACGCCGCTGCGCCAGTGGATTCAGGAGTCCCTACATGCGACGCAATAAACTCAAACAATTGATTCAGGAACAGTCCCCCATCATCAACGGCTGGCTGGCGATACCTTCCAGCTACAGCGCGGAGATCGTCGGTCATCAGGGCTACGACGCGGTGACGGTCGATTTGCAGCACGGAATGATCGATTTCGCCAGCGCCCTGACGATGCTTCAGGCCCTGTCAGCCACGCCCGCGGTGCCGTTGGTACGCGTCCAGCATAACGATCCGGCACAGATCATGCGCATGCTCGACGCCGGGGCCTACGGCATTATCTGCCCGATGATTTCCACCGCCGAACAGGCCGCGCGCTTCGTCGCCGCCTGCCGCTATCCGCCGTTTGGCGTGCGTTCGTTTGGTCCGGCGCGCGGGCTGCTGTACGGCGGAGCAGATTATCCGCAGCACGCCTGCCAGGAGATCCTGACGCTGGCAATGATTGAAACCCGCGAAGGGCTGGCGAATCTCGACGCCATTCTGGCAACCGACGGGCTGGACGGCGTGTTTATCGGCCCGAACGATCTGTCGTTAACCCTCACCGGCAGCGCCAGCGCGGAATCCCAGCACCCTGAGATGCTCGCCGCCGTCGAACGGGTGGTCAGCCGCTGTCGCCAGCAGCAAAAACTGGCCGGGATTTTTTGCACCTCCGGCGACGCCGCACGCCTGCGTATCGACCAGGGTTTTCAGTTTGTCACCCCCGCCAACGACGTGATGCAGCTTGGCCGCGCCGCGCGGGAAGCTATCGCCCTGGCGCGCGGTGCCTCCGCTCCCACCACGGGCGCATCCGGTTACTAACAGGAGAAAAACATGAAAGCACAACATATCACCCCGGCGCAGGCCAAAAGCCGCGTCATCACGCCCGATGAGATGGTGTCCTGCAATCTGGCGTTTATCGACTGCAAACTGCCCGGCTCGCACCTGAAGCAGAACTACTCCTTTATCGGGCCGGGTGTCACCCAGTCATCGGCGCAGGTGGTCAATATTCCGGAACCGCACGGCTTTAATATCGGCGCAGCGGCGATGCCGAAAGGGGTGACCAATAACCTGCATCTGCACTTCACCGCTGAGGTGTTTTTGATTCATGAAGGCACCTGGCGTTTTCGCTGGGGGGCGAACGGCGAAAACGAAGCCGAGTTCAGCGCGCCGGCCATTCTGTCGATTCCGACGTGGATTTTCCGTGGCTTTACCAACGTTAGCCCGCAAGAGACCTGCGGCATGGTCTACACGGTGCTTGGCGGGAATAACACCGGGGGGATCATCTGGCATCCGTCCATTCTGGCGGCGGCCAGCGAATACGGGCTGTATTTGAGCAAAGACAATATGCTGATCGACGTGAACGCGGGCGATACGCTGCCGGATGCCTCACAGCTGTTAACGCCGTTGCCGCCGGAAGAGATCGCCGCCCTGCGCCACTATTCTGTCGAAGAGATGCGTCAGCGTGCCGTCACCGGCGACGATCGCCGCTGGTCAGCGGACGGCCTGCTGGATTCAGTTCTGCCGGGCCACGGCGGGGAGATCGCGCCGGTGATTGGTTTTGGTATGTCGCAGGACCGCCTCTCAGCACCGGCGATTGTGAATCCGCACGGGTTTTCCGTCGAATGGCTGCGCCTCGCCGCTGAGCATGTGGTCGGGCGTCATCTCTGTCCGGACGTGCAGGTGATTATGGTGTTCAAAGGGTCGCTGAAGGTGACGTGGAATCAGGCGGGCGAAGAGGTGAGCGTGATCGCCCCGGAGCGCTCGGTGATTTCCGTTCCGGCCAACAGCTGGCGTCAGTATTGTGCCATCGGAGGTGACGTGGAGTGCATTCTGACCACTCAGGGCGATCAGCGTAAACGCATCTACTGGGATAACGAGATTCTGGCGCAAGCCAAAGGCTATAACCGCTGTCTCGATCCGGACGGATATGTGGCGGCAGTCGATTTGCTGCCAGTGACGGCGCGTAAGGCGGGTGTAAAGCTGGAAGTGTTGCCGGGCTAACCGACGATATAGGGCGGGTCTGTCCCGCCCTGAAAAGCGTTATTCGAAGTAGACCTGAGGATTGTCAGACAGGGAGATAAAGGTTTTGCTCTCTTTATCCAGCGCGAGGATCTCGCCGCTTTCGATGTCATACACCCAGCCGTGCAGGCGGATGGCGTTATTGCGCAGCCCCACTGCCACCGATGGATGGGTTTTGATGTTGCTCAGCTGGGCAAACACGTTCTCCTGCACCATGCCATTCACTTTATCAGTCGGGGTGGCCCAGGTTTTCTTTTCCACCACGGCTTTGGCCGCATCGGAATAGCGCAGCCAGTGGGATACCGCAGGCATCGGGTCCAGATTCGCATTGTCGGCAATCGCCTTCATCGCACCGCAGTTGGAGTGGCCGCAAATCACAATATCGGTCACGCCCAGCGCCACCACCGCATACTCAATCGTCGCAGAGACACCGCCTGGCTCTGGGCCAAACGGCGGCACAATGTTGCCAGCATTTCGAATGACAAAGAGCTGTCCAGGTTCCTGCTGCGTCACCAGTTCGGGGACCAGACGGCTGTCTGAGCAGGAGATAAAAAGCGCTTTGGGATTCTGGCTGGACGCTAAACTGCGGAAGAGTTCTTTACGTTGCGGGAAAATCTCTTTTTGAAAGCTGAGAAAACCTTCAATGATATGTTGCATAGCAATGTCTCTTTTATCTGTTTTAGTTTAGGCATGATCGCGATCACGCTTGTGAAGTTTACCCACCGCGCTTTACTTCATACAAGAAATATATTTCTGCCCTGATTGCATGACGATGTCGTGTGCGTTTTCGGTGATGTTTTGTCCTTCAAAGGCGCCGTACAGCCGCTGGAACGGGACCTCCCGCAGTCGGTCGGTTATCGCACTGACCGCCGCCCCCGGCAGAGGAAGCATATTCGGGTAACTCCACATAAACGACACCCGGTCCGCGCCGGGCGTCACCTGCAAAATATCCCCGGCAAGCAGGACGCCGCTACCGCTATCCCAGTGCAACACCGTTCCGCCCGCAAAATGTCCGCCCAGACGCAGCAGCCGGATACCGGGTAGCAGATCCTGAGTTTCCCCCTCCCAGAAGCGCAGCGCCGGGCTGTCGCGCATCACCCACTCCCGGTCGCTGGCATGGAGATAGACCGGCGCGTCAAACGCCGCCGCCCAGTCCTGCATGGTGGTGTAGTAATGGGGATGGGAGATCGCAATGGCGTGCAGCCCGCCCAACGCGTTAATCAGCGCGCGGGTGGCAGGGTCCAGCGTGGCGATGCAATCCCATAGGATATTGCCGTGCGGTGTGGTCAGCAGGATCGCGCGCTGGTTGATGGCAAATTTGGGTACGGTTTTAAGGCTTAGCAGGCCTGGCTCAAGCTGCTGCCATTTGTTGGTGTGGCTGGCGACAACGGTGTCAAAATCCACCCACTGTTGCCCGCCAACGGGAACATACTGGCGCTCATCTTCGCAAATCGCACAGCGTTCCACGGCGCCCGTGGTGGTGTCATAGGATGTCCCGCAGGTTTTGCACAGTGTGATCATTTTCCCTCCTCTCAGCCGTCAGAGAAAGAGTATGGCAGGGATTGGCGTTACGTGCGGTGAGGTACTTTCACCGACTTTTTTATCCTATACTCTGCCAACAGCAAAACTGAACTCAGCAGGTAAATAATGGAAATTGATCTCGATAATCTGGTGTTTAACGGTCTGGAAGAGGCGCAAGAGCGCAACGCGGAACGTCTGGAAGATGCAGACAAGAAAGCGCAGGCGGTTGTTGCCGACGATGATTGCGGCGATGCCTGCAAGATCTGACAGTCAAGGCCGGGTGGCGGCTTCGCCCTACCCGGCTTTTTTAACGTCTACACCGTAGAGCGTTTGTTACTTTTTCACACTGTCCAGCGCCTGCTGTGCACAGGCTTCATCTAACTGACCGCCCGGCGCACCGCCGATACCGATTGCACCAATTACCTCGTCGCCCTCTTTCACCGGCAAACCACCTGCCAGCAGCAAGAAGCCTGGAACGTCACGCATATTCTGCGCGCCCGCGTTGCTTTGTGCGGCTTCCATCACTTTGCCGGAGGCATTTTTGGTGCTGAGCGCGGTAAACGCCTTCATCTCACTGGCTTTTACCGTATGCGGACCGGCGTTATCGGTGCGCTGCACGGCTTTCACCACGCCCGCACGATCCACTACCGTCACGCTGACCTGGTAATTTTTGGCGCTACAGGCCTGAATCGCCGCGCTCGCCAGGGCATTCGCCTGGGTCAGGGAGATATTTTTCTGCGTCAGGGTTTCTGCCTGCGCGGATACCGAAATCATTCCTGCCACCAGCGCGGCTACCGTCATTAACGTTTTCATCGCAATTCCTCGAATGTGGGAGACACAGCGATGCTATCGGGATGAACGGTTAAGCGGTATTCGGTTGATTACGCAGCCCACCTGGTAGTTATACGGATTGCAATTTGTCGTACTCGCGGATGGCCTGCACCAGGCTGCTCACGCCGAGCTTGGCAAACAGGGCCGCGCGGTGCGCTTCAACGGTTCTGGGCGATAAATTCAGGCGCGCCGCCACCTCTTTATTGCTGCGCCCCTCCATCAGTTCGCAAAGCACTTCGTGCTCCCGCGCCGTCAATTGTTCAAAGAGCGCTTTCACCCGCTTTACCTCCTGCCAGTGGGTCGTGCGGCGCTGGCTCTCCTCAAATGCGCGAGCGAGGGTTTCGATAAGCTTATCGGCATCGAGCGGCTTGGTGAAAAACTCGAAAACCCCTTGATGAAACGCCCGACGGCAGGCATCAACGGTGCCGTGCCCGGTCATGACGATCACCGGCAGCAGCGGCCACGGCCACGCCCCCTCTTCAAGCCAGGTCAGCCCACCTTTGCCCGGCATGCGCATATCCAGCAGCAGACAGCCCGCGAGCGCCTGGTCGTTGCTATACCTTTCGGTAAACGCCTCGATGCTGGCAAAGGTTTTCACCTCCCAGTGCATGCCCGAGAGAAGAAAGGCCATTGACTCTCTGATGGCGGCGTCATCATCAATCAAATAGACCACATTACCCATGTGCGGCTCCGTTACCCGGTTCCAGTTGCAACACGATCTGCGCCCCGCCCTCTGGTGTGTTAGCGAGCGCGATCGTGCCATTCATGCGCATCATTAGCGATTCCGTGAGCGTCATCCCGAGACCAATCCCCTTTTCTCTGCCGCTGTAGAACGGCATAAACGCCTTCTCCAGCGCCTCCGGGCTGAACCCCGGCCCGCCGTCGGTCATGATAATTTCGATGACCCTGTTTTTACGCTGGCTGGTGATATGTACCCAGCCGCGCGCGTTCTCCTGCTGGGCCTGAATCGCATTACTGAGCAGGTTGTGTAACACCTGCTCCAGCCACAGCCTGTCGGCCAGCACGGTGGCGGCGTCGGACGGGAAAGCGTGGCTGACGGTGATGTGCTCCGATTTGCGCTCATGCTCCAGCAAATTCACCACATGCTGCCAGCACTGGGCTAAATCGATATCGCTGAGCGTGACTTTTTCCTGCACCACATGTTCACGAAAGCGCGCCAGCAGTTCGCCGATGCGCTGAGTCTGAATCAGCGCCGCGCCGAGCGCATGGCCCACCGCCTGCGGATTCTCCTGCGCCAACTGTCGCTGCGCCCCCTGAATCCAGGTCTGCGCCGCCGTCAGCGGCTGGTTGATCTCATGCACAATACCGGCGGTGATCTCGCCGAGCGTATTCAGCCGCGCGTGCTGATAATACCAGGCTCGCTGCTCGGCGTTTTGCCGCTGCAAGCGTTGCCAGAGCACACCGCTCCCTGCTGCAACGATGGCCGCCCAGCCGACAAACAGCAGCGGGAACAGCGCCCAGGAGATTTGCAGCCAGTGCGGTTCAGCATCCGCCGTCAGGGTAAAGGGCTGCGTATGCTGAGGGAATGCCCGCTGCCAGTGCCAGAACGCCGTCGATGAGGGATGCGCATCGGCTGCTGACAGGCTGATAGTGAGATGGGAAAAACGGTGCGTGGCGGCGAGCAGCGGACGCAGATCGATCCGCACCCGGATCTGCCGCCACGGATTGTACAGCCAGTACTGGTCGTCACGGAGCGGCTCAACGCGAGCAGCATCCAGCGCACGGCCCGCTGTTTTTTCCAGGGCCAGAATGTGGGGGAATTTTTTGCGCAGCGCCGTCAGATCTTCATCGCCATTGAGCAGAGGCAAAACAGATTCGTTTTGCGTCAGCACCGCGCTGATGGCGGAAAAGAGCGCGGTAAATTCACGATCGCGCTCCCAGAACTGGCGGCGGATCTGTTCGGCATACAGCAGGACGCTGCTCAGCAGGCAGACGATTATCCACACCACCAGGGCACGCCGGATCAATTTTTGGCTGTTCATTCAGTCTTCAGGCGAGGTGATTTTTGCCTTAGACCTTAGCAGGTTGACGGATTAAGAACAAAAAAAAGCCGATACGTTCAGGTATCGGCTGCACAGCTCGTTCCAGTAGGTCATGCGCGTGTGGCGCAGCTCAGCGTGGTGTTTTGTCATGGAACCACTCCGGGTCGATGTTGGCGACGTCGACGCCGTACAGACTGGCGATCGGCAGTACCGATTCAATAACACGTTGCGCGCTGTTCTCCGTCTCTGATTTGGCGACAAAAAACCGCCGTAACGTATTCACCCAGTTTTGCATGGTCCCACTCCTCTCGATGGCGTCTGAACTCAGTTAACCCCCAAACTGGACTTAACGGAAATACCAATATCAGCTGACTATTTTCAGAATTCGCAAATACATCGCCTCTCGTCACTTACCCGTAACACCCTGTTCACTAATACCTTTTTGCATATAGCAAAGAACATTTTCTTATTTGGCGATAGATAACGCTTATGGGAGCGTATCCGGACAAAACAAAGACAACGGGATACTTGAGGGAACTATGGCTACACATAAAAAGCACTATCACACACTCGCACTGGCACTCGGTTTACTGACCACAGGCGGCCTTTTATCGACCCAGGCGCAGGCCGATCAGTTGGCGGATATCAAAGCCGCTGGCGTGGTAAAAGTCGCCACGTTTGATGCCAACCCGCCGTTCGGCTCCATCGATGCAAAAACACACGATATCGTTGGCTATGACGTCGATTTCGCCAAAGCGCTGGCCAAAAAACTTGGCGTGAAGCTGGAACTGGTCGCCACGAATCCGGCGAACCGCATTCCGCTGCTGCAGTCGGGGAAAGCCGATCTGATCGTCGCCGACATCACCATCACTCCGGAGCGTGCTCAAGTGATTGATTTCTCCACGCCCTATTTCGTGACCGGTCAGCAGTTCCTTGTTCCGGCAAAATCGGCGGATAAGCTGGATGATTACAGCAAAGCGCGCATCGGCGCGGTGAAAGGCACCACCGGCGAGCAGGCGCTGCACCAGCGTTTCCCGCAATCCCGCGTGCTCTCTTACGACGATATTCCGCTGGCGTTAACTGCCCTGCGCAACGGTAATGTGCAGGCGATTACCCAGGACAGCACCATTCTGGCCGGTTTACTGGCCCAGGCGCCGGATAAAGCCGATTTTAAAATCCTGCCGGATTTGCTCAGTAAAGAGGAGATCGGCGTGGGGGTGAAGAAAGGCGAAACCGCGCTGTTGAACGTGGTGAATGACGAGCTGGTGAATCTTGAGAAAACCGGCGACGCCGCCAAAATTTATGACGTCTGGTTTGGCCCACAAACCGCCTCACCTCAGCCTCGCGCCTTTAAAATAGAAGCCCAGTAATATGCTCTCAGCGCTTTTTTCACGCTCCGCGGCCCGTGCCGCGGATTTTTCACATCTGGAGCAGGCAAGCGTTGAGTTCCGCGATGTGGTCAAACGCTACGGCGATCATCAGGTGCTGAAAGGCATTTCACTTCGCATTGATCCGGGGGAAGTGGTGGCAATTCTGGGGCCGTCCGGTTCCGGTAAGTCCACGCTGATTCGCCTCATCAATCAGCTGGAGTCCCTCAACGGCGGCGAGATCTTGATTGACGACAAACCTACCCGCAAGCTAACCGGCCCCGCCCTGCGCCAGCTTCGCAGCCGGGTGGGATTTGTGTTCCAGCAATTTAACCTTTACGCCCATCTGACCGCCAGCCAGAACATCAGTCTGGCGCTCGAGCATGTTCACGGCTGGAAAGCGCCGCAGGCGCAGGAACGCGCCCTGACGCTGCTGGAGAAAGTCGGGATGGTGGAGAAAGCCAGCCACTTCCCGGCCGAGCTTTCCGGCGGGCAGCAGCAGCGCGTGGCCATTGCCCGAGCGTTGGCCTCATCGCCGCAAATTATCCTGTTCGATGAGCCAACGTCGGCCCTTGACCCGGAGATGATTGGTGAGGTTCTGCAGGTAATGAAGGCTCTCGCCCACAGCGGGATTACGATGATTGTGGTGACACACGAGATGCAGTTTGCCCGCGAAATCGCCGACCGGGTGGTGTTCATCGACGGTGGACAGATTCTGGAGACCGCCCCGCCGGAGCAGTTTTTCCGTCATCCTGAACATCCTCGTGCCCGCCAGTTCCTGCAAAAGGTGCTGAACCCGCTGCATCAGGAGCCATCCTGATGCCCGCCCTCGACTGGCAAGGGGTACTGACCGGACAGCCCTTGCAGTGGATTTTAACCGGCTTTCTGACCACCCTGTGGGTGACGCTCGCGGGGATGATCATCGCCAGCATCTTCGCCGTTCTGCTTTTGCTTCTCCGTCTGGCGGGCGGGAAAACGGGGAACGCTCTCGTGGCGGCATGGGTCTCTCTGTTTCGCAATACGCCGTTACTGGTGCAGCTATTGTTCTGGTATTTCGCGGCCTGGAACGGGCTGCCGCAGGCACTTCGCAATTTCATCAATGCCGATCACAGCTGGTCGATTCTGCCGGGGGACGTCTGGTGGTTTACACCGGAATTTCTCTGTTCCGCGTGGGGGCTGGGCGTGTTTACCTCCGCGTTCTTAATCGAGGAGATCGCTTCGGGATTGCAGGCGGTACCATCGGGGCAGCGACAGGCGGCGCTGGCGCAGGGGTTCTCCTCCTGGCGACTGTTCCGCTACATCCTGCTGCCTCAGGGGCTGGCAAACGCCTGGCAGCCGGTGGTCGGGCAGTATTTGAACTTAATGAAACTCTCCTCTCTTGCCAGCGGCATCGGCTTTGCCGAGCTGACCTATCAGGTGCGCCAGATTGAGAGCTTTAACGCCCACGCGCTGGAAGCCTTCACCGTGGGCACCGTGCTGTATCTGCTGACGGGGGTGTTGCTGGGGCTGCTGCTGGTGAGGCTTGGGCCGTCCACTAAACGCCGCCCGCGTGCGCGTGATGCAGCTATCAACGCCGGGAGGGAACACGCATGATCGCCGGGCTGAATGTCATTATCGATAACCTGGATTATCTGCTCTGGGGACGGATGTCCGCCGGTCAGCCTGGCGGGGTGTTGCTGACGCTGCTGATGGCGCTGGGAGCCGCGGTGCTGGCGCTGCCGGGCGGCATTGCGCTCGCGGCGCTCGCCTGGCGGTTTCCGGGCGTCGTGCGCAACACGCTTTTTTTGTGGGCCGAGCTGATTCGCGGTATCCCGCTGATCTTTGTGATTTTCTGGATGTGGTATTTACTGCCGCTTTTAACGGGTGGCGATCTCCCCGGCGCGTTGACCGTAACCCTGGCGCTGGCGTGGTTTACCGCGGCCGCCGTGATGCACTCCGTGCTGGCAGGGCTGAGGGCATTGCCGGACGGGCAATTTGAGGCGGCGTTGACGCAGGGATTTGGTACGCAGCAGACGCTGTGGCTGATCCTGCTGCCGCAGGTGTTGCGCAATATTCTGCCGTCTCTGCTGGGGATTTTTATCAGTCTGCTGAAAGACACGTCGCTGGCTTTTATTGTCAACGTGCCGGAACTGACCACCGTTGCCGGCCAGGTGAACAACCGGGTGCAGATTTACCCGGCGGCCATTTTTATCTTTACCGGCGTGGTCTATTACCTGCTCTGCTGCTCGCTTGAGCAGATCGCTAAACGCTGGCGTTTCACCCCGCCAGCGCTTTAACCACCGTTTCCATCGCTTGCGTTGTCAGTTCACTGCGTTTCACGCGCTGGTTCGCCAGCGCGGTACGCAGGACGCCCGCAATGACGATATGCTTAGGCTCCTGCCCTAAATCCCGCATCTCAAGAACGACCTTCCCCACTACCCGGCACATTTCCTGATAAAGCGCGTCGTCTTTGGTCACATTGCCCATTGCTACCACTCCATTGCTTTAAAGGAGCAGCTTAAATGATTAACAGAGTGGATACAAAAAAAGCCCGGCGATCGCTCGTCGGGCCTGGGTCTTTTATCCAGGGATTAGTTGTTTACCGGAATCACAGCACCTTTATATTTAGTGCGGATCCAGTCCTGAATCTCTTTGGAGTGCAGCACGTCCACCAGCGCCACGATATCTTTCTTCTTCTCATCGCCGCGATGTACGGTGATGATGTTCGCATACGGGTTGTTCTCACCGCTCTCGACCGCGATCGGGTCGTGAACCGGGTCCAGACCTGCATCAATGGCGTAGTTGGCGTTAATCACGACCGCCGCACCTTCGTCATTGTTATACATCTGCGGCAGCAGAGAGGCTTCGACGTTTGGCGTGAACTGCAGTTTTTTCGGGTTTTCGACGATGTCGCTGATGCGCGCGGTCACTTTATCGATGCCTGGCTTCAGTTTGATCACGCCCTCTTTCTCGAAGATAGAGAGAATACGCCCCTCTTCGGAGACCGCATCACGCATGATGATTTTGCCGCCTTCCGGCAGATCTTTCAGGGATTTGTATTTTTTGGAGTAAATACCAATCGGCTCGATGTGAATCGCACCGGCACTGACGAAATCATAATCTTTGTCGCCCGCATGATCTTTCAGCACGCTGTTCAGGTAAGGAATGTGCTGGAAGTAGTTCGCGTCGATATCACGGCCTGCCAGCGCGGTATTTGGCAGGATGTAGTCCTGGAAAGGTTTGATCTCCAGATCGATACCCTGTTTCGCCAGAATCGGTTTCGCCTGCTCCAGAATTTCAGCATGCGGGGTGTTGGACGCGCCCACGGTCAGCGTATCCGCCCAGGAGGCAAAGCTCAGGGCGCTCAGGGTTGCGGCGGCAATCAGTGTCAGTGTCTTTTTCATGATGTGGTTTCCTGTGTGTTTTATCGTTTATCTAACAGTGAAGTAATGACGTCGCCGCAGAACTGGATAATGAAAACGATGATCAAAATAGTCACCGTTGCCACCAGCGTGACATCACCGTGGTTGCGCTGGAATCCTTCCAGATAAGCCAGATTTCCCAAACCACCGGCGCCAATCACCCCCGCCATTGCGCTGTAGCTCACCAGTGCAATCAGCGTCACCGTAATGCCTGAGACCAGTGCAGGTGATGATTCCGGCAGTAAAACCCGAAAAATTAAGGTGCTCAGACGTGCGCCCATCGAACGCGTCGCCTCAATGACCCCTTTGTCCACTTCGCGCAGGGCGATCTCCACCAGACGCGCATAAAACGGTGCCGCGCCGACAATCAGCGCCGGGAGCGCGGCGTTGGCCCCGAGAATCGTCCCGACGATGGTCTTGGTGAACGGGATCAGCAGGACAATCAAAATGATGAACGGAATCGAGCGGAAAACGTTCACCACAATCGAGATGACGCTGTAGACGGTGCGGTTGTGGAACAATCCGCCGCGCGCCGTCAGGAACAGCGCCAGCCCCAGGACAATCCCCAACACAAAGGTCGCGACGCCGGAGATCGCCGTCATGTAGAGCGTTTCCAGGGTGGCGGCCCACAGCTGGTCCCATTTCAGGTGCGGAAAAAGCGTCTCAGCCATGTTTAATTACCTCGCCATCAATATCGCTGTGCTTCAGGTCGGCGAGGATATTGTTCAGTTGCTCTTCGGATGCCACGACGTGCACCCATAATTGGCCGAAAACGCCGTGTGCCGTTTGCGTCATTTTGCCGTGTAGAATGTTAAACGGCAGGCCGTAACGCAGGGTAAGCTCCCCGACAATCGGCTTGTGGGTGCTGTGCCCGGTGAAGGTCAGGCGGATCACCGTGCCTTCCAGCTCGTTCGCCAGCTCCGGATTAAAGGCCTCTTCTTCGGTGTACTGGCTCACCTGGCGCACAAACTGCTGGGTGATCGGTTTTTGCGGATGAGTGAAAACGCCGAGGACATCGCCCTCTTCCACCACTTTGCCGTTTTCCATCACCGCCACGCGGTCGCAGATTTTGCGCACCACGTGCATTTCGTGGGTGATCAGCACGATGGTGAGATTAAAACGACGGTTAATGTCGAGCAGCAGATCGAGGATCTGATCCGTCGTTTGCGGGTCGAGGGCGGAGGTCGCTTCATCGCACAGCAGTACGTCCGGGTTATTTGCCAGCGCCCGGGCAATGCCCACGCGCTGTTTCTGCCCGCCGCTGAGCTGCGACGGATAAGCATTCTCGCGGCCTTTCAGCCCCACCAGATCCACCAGCTCTGCAACGCGGGCGTTAATTTTGGCTTTCGGCACGCCCGCGATTTGCATTGAGAAGGCGATATTCTCCCTGACCGTACGCGACCAGAGCAGGTTGAAGTGCTGGAACACCATGCTAATTTTCAGGCGCGCCTGGCGCAGTGCTTCGCCTTTGGCCGAGGAGATCTCCTGGCCGCTGATGGTCACGCTGCCCGAGGTCGGCTTTTCCAGTCCGTTCAGCAGGCGAATCAGCGTACTTTTTCCGGCGCCGCTGTAGCCGATAATCCCGTAAATCTGCCCCTGTTCGACCGTCAAATTGACGTTATCAACGGCGGTAAGTGCCACTTTTCCGTTGTCAAAAACCTTCGAAATATTCCTGAGAACAATCATTATTTTTCGTTATCCGTTACGCATATAGCGGTTTAGCAGTATGGATGTCCAAACGATAGTAATCAGACGTTATGATGTTTTAAATGAACAAAATCGAATGTCTTATAACGCTGAGGAATATGTGGCGTGGCGACTGGGCGCAGGATGATTAGCTTATTTTCAGCAATGATTATCTGCACAATGCATATGTGGCAGCGCCTGAGGCGCAAAAACGGTCATTTTTGCCGCATTTTCTCCTTATATAGCCATCCTCACATCCAGAGCACTTTACGGCTTGCTGTCTTAACTGCCAAATCAGCCATTTATATTACTTTCCGTTCTAACAGGCAGTGAAACGTTCTTTCTTGAGGAAATTTCATAGTCCTATCATCCAGCCATGTCTCTGTTAAGGAAAAGACCATGGCGATTTATCACTCCGTGACTGAACTGATTGGCCGCACGCCGCTCATCCAGTTGCACAAGCTGGATACCGGCCTGTGCTCGCTGTTTTTAAAACTCGAAAACCAGAATCCTGGCGGCTCGATTAAGGACCGCGTGGCCCTGTCGATGATCAACGAAGCCGAGCGCAAAGGACTGCTCGCACCGGGCGGCACCATTATTGAGGCCACGGCGGGCAATACCGGGCTGGGGCTGGCGCTGATTGCGGCGCAAAAAGGCTATGCGCTGGTGCTGGTGGTGCCGGACAAAATGAGCCGCGAGAAGATTTTTCATCTGCGCGCGCTGGGCGCTCAGGTGGTGCTGACGCGCTCCGACGTCAACAAAGGCCACCCGGCCTACTATCAGGACTACGCGAAGCGGCTGGCGCAGGAGATCCCCGGCAGCTTCTATATTGACCAGTTCAATAACGAGGCCAACCCGCTGGCGCACAGCACCTCTACTGCGCCCGAGCTGTTTGAACAGCTGGACGGCAGGATCGATGCGATTGTGGTTGGTGTAGGGTCCGGCGGTACGCTCGGCGGGCTGCAGGCGTGGTTTGCGCAGCACTCTCCGCACACTGAGTTTGTGCTGGCCGACCCGGCGGGTTCAGTGCTGGCGGATCAGGTGGAGTCGGGCCGTCACCATGACGCGGGTTCATGGCTGGTCGAGGGGATCGGCGAAGACTTTATTCCGCCGCTGGCGCACATCGAAGGCGTGCATCAGGCCTATCGTGTCACCGACCGCGAAGCCTTCACCACCGCCCGCGACCTGCTAAAAACCGAAGGCATTCTGGCCGGCTCCTCCAGCGGCACCCTGCTGGCGGCGGCGCTGCGCTATTGCCAGGCGCAAACCATCCCGAAACGGGTGGTGACCTTTGCCTGCGACAGCGGGAATAAGTACCTCTCGAAAATGTTCAACGACGACTGGATGCGCCAGCAGGGGCTGATCTCCCGCCCGCAAACCGGCGATCTCTCTGATTATATCGCCCTGCGTCACGACGAAGGCGCGACCGTTACTGCCGCCCCGGATGACACCCTGGCGACCGTGCTGGCGCGTATGCGGCTGTACGATATCTCTCAGCTGCCGGTTTTAGAGAACGGTCAGGTGGTGGGCATTGTCGACGAATGGGATCTGGTCAGCCATATCGCGGGGGACGGCGAGCGTTTCGCCCTGCCCGTCACCGAGGCAATGACACGCAACGTCGAGGTGCTCGACAAACATGCCTCTGAGAGCGCGCTAAAACCGATCTTTGACCGCGGTCTCGTGGCCGTGATTAACGACCGCGATCGCTTTCTGGGCCTGATTACGCGCAGCGATGTCCTCACCGTGTGGCGCAACCGTCTTCAACACTAAGGAATAATAATGATGAAAAACCTGGCAACCTTGAGCGTCCACAGCGGCGAGTTTAACGATCAGCACGGCGCGGTGATGCCGCCCATTTACGCCACCTCGACGTTTGCGCAACCGTCTCCCGGCGAACATACGGGCTACGAGTATTCCCGCAGCGGTAACCCGACGCGCCATGCGCTGGAAACGGCGATTGCCGAGCTGGAGAGCGGAACGCGCGGATATGCCTTTGCCTCCGGTCTGGCGGCGATCTCTACCGTGCTGGAGCTGCTGGATAAAGACAGCCATATCGTCGCCATCGACGATGTGTACGGCGGCACATATCGCCTGATTGAAAACGTGCGCAAACGCAGCACGGGATTGCAGGTGAGCTGGGTGAAACCTGGCGATTTATCGGCCCTTGAAGCGGCAATCCGCCCCGATACCAAAATGATCTGGGTGGAAACCCCGACTAACCCTTTGCTGAAACTGGTGGATCTCGCGGCTATCGCAGAGATCGCGCGTCGCCATCGCATCATCAGCGTGGCGGATAATACCTTTGCCTCGCCGGTGATCCATCGTCCGCTGGAGTTGGGTTTTGATATCGTCGTCCATTCCGCGACGAAATATCTCAACGGCCACTCTGACGTGGTGGCGGGCCTGGCGGTGGTGGGCGACAACCGCGAACTCGCTGACCAGCTGGGCTATCTGCAAAACGCTGTCGGCGGCGTGCTCGACCCGTTTAGCAGCTTCCTGACCCTGCGTGGCATTCGTACCCTCGCCCTGCGCGTCGAAAAACACAGCGCCAACGCGCTGGCGATTGCGCAATGGCTGGAGCAGCATCCGGCGGTCGAAAAAGTGTGGTTCCCGTGGCTGGAATCTCATCCACATTACCAGCTGGCGCGCACGCAGATGGCCCTGCCGGGCGGGATGATTTCCGTGGTCGTCAAAGGTGATGCGCAACAGGCCACCGCGATCATCCGCAAGCTGAAACTCTTTACCCTCGCCGAGAGCCTGGGCGGGGTGGAAAGCCTGGTCAGCCAGCCCTACAGCATGACCCACGCGTCGATCCCGCTGGAGCAGCGGTTAGCCAACGGCATCGTTCCGCAGCTGATTCGTTTGTCCGTCGGGATTGAAGATGCCCACGATCTGATCGCAGACCTCGAACAAGCGCTGAAAAATTAAGCGAAATGCGGCAGACGTTACCTCTGCCGCAACAAGATAGCGTTTAGCCTTAACGCGTTGATAACAATCTTTTGTGAAACTGCACAGAATCTTTTTGAAACACCGTTTCCATTTTCCTTTTATCTGAAAATCAGCGTATAATGCGCGCCTAATCCCTGGGTGAATGGTTTCAGCGCTTGGAATACAAAAAACAACGTACAACTTCTCCTCTCCTTCGTTGGGCCAAGACTCAGGCACACTTTCTTCTGCACGCTCATTTGATGTCACCTATCCTTAGTGCGTGTCATTTAAAATTTCGCTACACAGGTTTGACTCTGCGGCAGTGCGCCCCCGGAGCGAGATTTCCATATCCTTCCCAACTTAAAGACTAAGACTGTCATGAAAAAGACGAAAATTGTTTGCACCATCGGCCCGAAAACCGAATCTGAAGAGATGCTGAGCAAAATGCTGGACGCCGGCATGAACGTAATGCGTCTGAACTTCTCTCACGGCGACTATGCTGAACACGGCCAACGTATTCAGAACTTGCGCAACGTGATGAGCAAGACCGGTAAAAAAGCAGCGATCCTGCTGGATACCAAAGGCCCGGAAATCCGTACCATCAAACTGGAAGGCGGCAACGACGTCTCCCTGAAAGCGGGTCAGACCTTCACCTTCACGACCGACAAATCCGTTGTAGGTAACAACGAAATCGTCGCTGTGACGTACGAAGGTTTCACCACCGACCTGTCCGTTGGCAACACCGTGCTGGTGGATGACGGCCTGATCGGTATGGAAGTGACCGCTATCGAAGGCAAAAACGTTGTTTGTAAAGTGCTGAACAACGGTGATCTGGGCGAGAACAAAGGCGTTAACCTGCCAGGCGTTTCCATCGCACTGCCAGCGCTGGCGGAAAAAGACAAACAAGACCTGATCTTCGGTTGCGAGCAAGGCGTTGATTTCGTGGCAGCGTCCTTTATCCGTAAACGTTCCGACGTGACCGAAATCCGTGAGCATCTGAAAGCCCACGGCGGCGAGAAGATCCAGATCATCTCCAAAATCGAAAACCAGGAAGGCCTGAACAACTTCGACGAAATCCTCGAAGCGTCTGACGGCATCATGGTTGCTCGTGGCGATCTGGGCGTTGAAATCCCGGTTGAAGAAGTGATCTTCGCGCAGAAGATGATGATCGAGAAGTGTGTGCGTGCACGTAAAGTGGTTATTACTGCCACGCAGATGCTCGACTCTATGATCAAAAACCCACGCCCTACCCGCGCAGAAGCCGGTGACGTGGCGAACGCCATCCTTGACGGTACCGATGCAGTAATGCTGTCTGGCGAATCCGCGAAAGGTAAATACCCGCTGGAAGCCGTGACCATCATGGCTACCATCTGCGAGCGTACTGACCGCGTCATGACCAGCCGTCTGGATAACAGCAATGACAGCCGTAAACTGCGTATCACCGAAGCCGTTTGCCGTGGTGCCGTTGAAACCGCTGAGAAACTGGATGCACCGCTGATCGTGGTGGCGACCCAGGGCGGTAAATCCGCTAAAGCCGTGCGTAAATACTTCCCGAACGCCACCATCCTGGCGCTGACCACCAACGAAACCACTGCTCGTCAGCTGGTTCTGAGCAAAGGCGTGATCCCACACCTGGTGAAAGAGATCGCGTCTACCGACGATTTCTACCGTCTGGGTAAAGAAGTGGCTCTGCAGCTGGTTGATTGTGGTCTGGCACGTAAAGGTGACGTTGTGGTGATGGTTTCTGGTGCGCTGGTACCAAGCGGAACGACCAATACGGCGTCTGTTCACGTCCTGTAATCATTATCAAACGAATTGATTTGCTAAAAAAGCGCCTCCGGGCGCTTTTTTTATTTATGGCATTAGCCATGTTTATTCAAAATGCAAATCGAGTTTTTCTATTTAAGAGCGATTTATCTAAGATGAATCCGATGAAAAATGTCTTTTTTAACATAGCTTTTTCGGCAAAAGGGGCAGATTCGTTGTTTCTTTGAGCGAACGATCAAAAATAGGTGTATTCCCATCAAAAAAATATTCTCAACATAAAAAACTTTGTGTAATACTTGTAACGCTACATGGAGATTAACTCAATCTAGAGGGTATTAATAATGAATCGTACTAAACTGGTACTGGGCGCGGTAATCCTGGCTTCTACTATGCTGGCTGGTTGTTCTAGCAATGCTAAAATCGACCAACTGTCTTCTGACGTTCAGACTCTGAACGCTAAAGTTGACCAGCTGAGCAACGACGTGAACGCAATCCGTTCTGACGTTCAGGCTGCTAAAGACGACGCAGCACGCGCTAACCAGCGTCTGGACAACCAGGCTACTAAATACCGTAAGTAATAGTACCTGTTAATAAAATGGCGCACATTGTGCGCCATTTTTTTTGCCTGTTATTCGCCCTACTGCATGACCACCTCTTTCTCGCCTTCAGACACCGCGTCTGATGCGCGACTGTTCTGCACCGACAGCACCGGATTCGCCACCGACGCGGATGGGCCGTTTCCCGCAGAGACCGCAACCGGAATACCAGCTCGGCGCGACAGTGCTTTATCAATCAGCACTTTGTCATTACCCTCCAGCGACGCAAAGGACGCAAAGCTCGCGTTGTGCACAATTGGCGTGGTTTGCGGGTTCTCCCCTTCGACCTGAGCCAGCGGGCGATGTACTTCTACATAGCGTCTGCCATCGGGTTCAACGGAAAACTTCACCGGCTCGTTGATGATCTGCACGCGGGTCCCCACGCGCGCCTGAGCGAACAGCGCTTTAATGTCCGGCGCATTCATGCGCATACAGCCGGAGCTGACGCGCAGACCGACACTGTCCGGCGCGCTGGTGCCATGAATCAGATACTCCCCGTTGCCTATCCCCAGACGCAGCGCAAAGCGCCCCAGCGGGTTGTTAGGCCCTGCCGGGACCACAGGCGGCAATTTGATACCTTGTGCAAGAGAACGCGCTCTGATGCCCGGTGTAGGCGTCCAGGTTGGATTCGGGATTTTCTGGCTCACGCGCGTGGTGCTGACCGGCGTCTCCAGCCCCAACTGGCCAATGCCTAAAGGATAGACCTGAACGATATTCTCCCCCGGCGGGAAGTAGTAGAGCCGCAGCTCGGCCAGGTTCACCACGATGCCCTCGCGCGGCGTATCCGGCAGCAGCATTTGCGACGGAATGGTAATCACCGTCCCCGGCGCGGGATAGACCGGTGCAATCGTATTATTGGTTTCGAGGATCAGTTGCGCCGCGGTATTAAATCGACGGGCAATCGCCTGCAAATTTTTGTCCCCTTCCTGGATGGCGTAGGTTTGATTTTGACCAATAAGGCGGCTGCCCGCTGGCGGCAACGGATAATCCATCGCGCTGGCAGAATTAAGGCCACCGAAAGTGCTGAGCAGTAAAAGTGTAATTATCGACGCGCGCTTCATGCTGAGATTCCTTATTCACTGACAGAACGCCAGAAAGCCGAAAAACCAGCGAGGTGGGAGCCACCTCGCGTAACAGAATGAATGCAGTCTTTTTAGTTTAGCTAATGTTGGACGCTTTGGAGCGGATTGCGCGGATCATCGCTTCCAGCCCCTGGGATCGGGAGGGGGTTAAATGTTGTGCCAGTGACATTTTTTCAAACCACGGGCGCACGTCAAAGGCCACAATATCCTGAGCGGACATCTGGTGATACAGAATAAACACGACGGCAACCAGCCCTTTCACAATGGCAGCATCGCTGTCGCCTTGCAATTCAATCATACCGTCGTCGGTCTGGCGCATCACAATCCAGACCTGGCTCTGACAGCCCTGGATAATGTTCTCCGGGCTGTGTGCTGCTTCGCTGAGCGCAGGCAAACGCTGTCCCAGCTCAATGATGTACAGGTATTTCTCTTCCCAGTTGGCGCAACGGGTAAAGTTACGCAACAGTTTGTCTCTGTCCGGCAACGCGGCCATGTCTTGCCTCTCTTAGCCCAGCAGGTGATGGATACGTTTCAGTCCTGTCACCAGCCTGTCGATCTCTTCCGTTGTGTTATACATCACCAGCGACGCGCGGCACATGGCCGGGACCTGGTAAAACGCCATCAGCGGCATCGCGCAGTGGTGCCCGGTGCGCACGGCCACGCCGTAGTTATCCAGGAAACTTCCCACGTCGTAGGCGTGATGTTGACCCAGATTAAAGGCAATGACCCCTTTGCGCGAATCCGGTCCGTAGAGCGTCAGATCCGGCACGCTGGCCAGCTCCGCCAGCGCATAGCGCATCAGCGTCTGTTCGTACTCGGCAATCGCATCCAGCCCAATCGCTGATACGTATTCAACTGCCGCGCCCAGCCCGATAATTCCGCCCGTGTTCGGCGTCCCGGCCTCAAAGCGCCACGGCGCTTTGGCGTAGGTCGTGCCCTGCGTCAGGCTGACGGTGGCGATCATCGACCCGCCCCCTTCCCACGGCGGCATCGCCTGCAGGATATCCTCTTTCACGTACAGCACGCCAATCCCGGTCGGGCCATACAATTTGTGACCGGAGAAAACGTAAAAATCGCAGTCAAGCGCCTGCACGTCGGTGGCGTGATGCATCACCGCCTGCGCGCCGTCCACCAGCACTTTCGCACCGGCCTGATGCGCTTTGGCGATGATCTCGGCCACCGGGTTTTCGGTGCCAAGCACGTTGGAAATCTGGGTAATCGCCACCAGCCGCGTACGGTCGTCGAGCAGAGTATCCAGTAGCTCCAGCTGCAACGTCCCGTCCTGATTGAGCGGGATCACGCGCAGTTGTGCCCCCACACGCTCGCAGAGCATCTGCCACGGCACGATATTGGCGTGATGCTCCATCTGGGTGATGATGATGTTGTCACCCGCATGCACCTGCGCACTGCCCCAGCTGTTGGCCACCAGATTGATGCCTTCGGTGGTGCCGCGCACGAACACCAGCTCTTCCGGTGAACGGGCGTTGAGGAAGGTCGCAAGCTGCGTGCGCACGTTTTCCATCCGCTGCGTCGCTTCGGCGCTGAGGGTATGAATACCGCGATGCACCGCCGCATAGCCGTGGCGATAAAACTCCGCCTCGGCGTCAATCACCTGATTCGGCTTCTGCGCGCTGGCCGCGCTGTCGAGATAGGCAAGCGGCAGACCGTTCACTTCACGGGTCAGGACGGGAAAATCCGCCCGCACTTTCTCTACGGGAAAACTCATGCTTCGCCTCCTGGCAAACGCTGACCAATGCGTGCCAGCACCTGCTGTTTCAGGGTTTCATCGCGCAGCGCTTCCGTCAGCTCCGCGGCAAACGCGTAGATGATCATCTTCTGCGCCGCCTGCTTGTTGATACCACGCGAGCGCAGATAGAACATCTGTTCATCGTCGATACGGCCAACCGTCGCCCCGTGGCTGCACTTGACGTCATCGGCATAAATTTCGAGCTGCGGCTTGGTGTCCACTTCCGCCAGACGGCCCAGCAGCAGATTGTTGTTCGTCATCTGCCCGTCGGTTTTGATGGCGTGTTGCGCCACGTTAATCAGGCCGTTAAACACCGCACGCCCTTTGTCATTGGCGATGACTTTATGCATCTGGCGACTGTTACAGTAGCCTTTGTTGTGCTCAAGCCAGGTACGGGTATCGCATACTTCCGACTTCACCGGCATCGCCAGGCTGTTCATGCGCAACGTGGTGTTCTCGCCGTTAAGCTGCGTGCTGGTGTTGTGGCGCAGCACCGCCCCGCCGAGCAGGAAGCTGTGGCTGTACGCCGCCGCGTCCGGGCCAATCAGTATGTCGTTGTGGGCAAAGTGATGGCTCACCGGGTTTTCAAACGCCAGCTTGATGTGATGCAGCTGGGCATTGGCCGCCACGTTCATCGTCAGGCGCGCGCCGGTAAAGTGTCTGGTCTCATTCAGGCTGACGTAATGCTCGATAAGGGTCGCTTCCGCCCCCTCAGCCATGTCGAGATGATGACGATAGTGGGCCGTATTAACCTCTTCGCCCTCCAGCCCCTGCGTGATGTGCAACAGCAGCAGCGGTTTCGCCGGGCGCTGATTACGCTTCACGCGGATATGCGTCACGCCTGACGCCAGGCTTTCGGTCAGATGCAGGAACACTTCCGGCTGCACCGGCGCAGGCAGAGACTGGCGCTGGTCATTGATCTCAACGTCAAATCCGCTGCCCTCAGTGCTGTCGCTCAGTTCCGGGTTATAACGCCCATCAACAAACACCAGACGTACGGCGTCAATATTCAGCGCCAGCGCATCGCGCTGGGCTGGCGTGACATCCGCCAGACGCGTGACAAACTGACTGTTGAGCAAGCCGTCCAGCGGCGTGTACTTCCAGTTTTCGTGTTTGCGCGTCGGCAGACCGAGACGCAGCATCTGCTGCAGGTGCTGTTGCGCCTGTTCAGATCGCGTTTCGCCCTGAGTTTCAAACAGGCGATGCCACTGCTGCAGTGCGTTACTGCTGTTCGGTAAGCCAGCCATAGCCCTGCTCCTCCAGTTGTTTGACCAGAGTAAAATCGCCGGATTTAACGATGCGGCCCTGATACAGAACGTGGACGTAATCCGGTTTGATGTAGTCAAGAATGCGCTGATAGTGGGTGACGATAATAAACGAGCGTTTGCCGTCGCGTAGGGAGTTCACGCCGTCGGCAACAATTTTCAGCGCATCGATGTCCAGACCGGAGTCCGTTTCATCCAGAATACACAGCTCCGGCTCCAGCACCGCCATCTGCAGGATATCGTTACGTTTTTTCTCGCCACCGGAGAAGCCGACGTTCACAGAACGGGTCAGCAAATCTTCCGGCATTTTCAGCAGTTTGATCTTCTCTTCCATCAGATCCTGGAAGTCAAAGCGATCCAGCTCCTCTTCTCCACGGTATTTGCGCACCGCGTTGAGGGAGGTTTGCAGGAAGAACTGGTTGCTGACGCCCGGGATTTCGACCGGATACTGGAAGGCCATAAAGATGCCCTCACCGGCGCGATCTTCCGGGGAGAGTTCCAGCAGATCTTTGCCCTTAAACTCGACGGACCCGCCGACTACTTCATAATCTTCACGCCCGGCCAGCGTCGCGGAGAGCGTACTTTTCCCGGAGCCGTTTGGCCCCATAATGGCGTGCACTTCACCCGGACGGACGTCAATATTCAGCCCACGCAGGATCGCTTTATCTTCCACACTGACCTGTAAATCTTTAATGCTTAACATGTTTTTTCCTTAACCGACGCTGTGCTCAAGGCTAATCGCGAGTAATTTTTGTGCTTCTACGGCAAATTCCAGCGGCAGCTCAGAGAACACGTCCTTGCAGAAGCCGTTCACAATCATCGAAATCGCATCTTCTTCGCTGATCCCGCGCTGCAGGCAGTAGAACAGCTGGTCTTCGCCGATGCGCGAAGTGGTGGCCTCGTGCTCAAGCTGGGCGCTGTTGTTGCGACACTCCACGTACGGGAAGGTGTGCGCCCCGCAGTCGGTGCCGATCAGCATCGAATCACACTGGGTGAAGTTACGGGCGTTGGTTGCCGTCGGCATGATTTTCACCAGGCCGCGATAGCTGTTCTGGCTGTGCCCGGCAGAAATGCCTTTCGAAATGATCGTCGATTTGGTGTTTTTACCGATGTGGATCATCTTGGTGCCGGTATCGGCCTGCTGATGGCCGCTGGTCAGCGCCACGGAGTAGAACTCCCCGATCGAATTATCGCCGCGCAGAATACAGCTCGGGTATTTCCAGGTGATCGCCGAACCGGTCTCGGACTGGGTCCAGGACATTTTGCTGTTTTCACCTTCGCACAGGGCGCGCTTGGTCACGAAGTTCAGGATGCCGCCCGTATTACCGTCACCAGGGAACCAGTTTTGCACCGTGGAGTATTTCACTTCGGCGTCTTTGTGGATGATTACCTCTACCACCGCCGCGTGCAGCTGGTAGCTGTCGCGCACGGGCGCAGAACACCCTTCGATATAGCTCACGTAGCTGCCTTCGTCGGCCACCAGAATGGTGCGCTCGAACTGGCCCGTTTTTTCCGCGTTGATGCGGAAATAGGTCGACAGTTCCATCGGACAGCGCACGCCTTTCGGCACGTAGATAAAGGTGCCGTCGGAGGCGACCGCCGCGTTCAGCGCCGCAAAGAAGTTATCGTTGCTCGGCACCACGGTACCGATGTATTTCTTCACCAGTTCCGGGTGATCGTGAATGGCTTCGCCAAAGGAGCAGAAGATAATGCCCTGCTCGGCCAGCTTGCCTCGGTAGGTGGTGGCAACGGAAACGGAGTCAAAAATGGCGTCGACCGCCACTTCACGTCCTTCGCGCACCGGCACGCCGAGCTGCTCGAAGGCCTCTTCCACCTCTTTGCTCAGGAATGTGTTGGCGCCCGTCTGCTGTACGGCACCCGGCTGAGACGCGCAGGTGTCATCACAGCTTCCGCAGGATGGCGCGGAGTAGTAGCTGTAGTCCTGATAGTTGAGCTTTTCGTAATGTGCCTTCAGCCAGTGGGGTTCTTCCATTTCCAGCCAGGCGCGAAACGCGCTCAGGCGAAACTCGAGCATCCACTCCGGCTCATTACGTTTGGCCGAAATCGCGCGCACCACCTCTTCGTTGATGCCTTTCGCCAGTTCGTCCGTTTGCAGGTGGGTGAAAAAGCCCTCTTTATAGTTGAGGTGCCCGCCACTCCAGGTGTTCACATCGTCAGTTGCTTCAGTATTACGAGACATAGTACCGCCTATACCCCAAAGCTTTCGCCGCAGCCGCATTCATTCTGCGCTTTCGGGTTATTGAATTTGAATAACTGGTTTAAGCCTTCGCGCACGTAATCGACTTCGGTGCCATCGATAAACGGCATCGCCTGCAGTGCGACAAACAGCTTCGCCCCGTCGGTTTCGAACACCAGATCGTCTTTTTCGGGCACGTTCACCGTGTCCAGCACGTAGCCGAACCCGGCGCAGCCAGTCTGTTTAACGCCGAGACGCAAGCCCACAATATCCGGCTTCTTCGCTATCAGCTCGTGAATATGCGCCGCCGCCGTGGGCGTCAGCGTCAAACCACGCCAGGCAAAATCAGCGGGATTAAAGGTTTCTGAATGCAATTCCATAGGTCCACCTCATCTGTTAAGCCACCAGGGGCATTACACCATGTTAGTGATAACGATTATCACTTCAACCCCCTGACAGCAGGGGCTTTCGGCTAAACCGCCCTTTTTGGCTACTTTTATTAAGCATAGACCCTGCGACGCAGCTTATTAGGCTATGAAAAAATTGTTTAATGCTTTGATGTATAACGCATTTGATGGGCTAAAACCGTGAGAACAGCGCAAGGGGAAAATATGTATCGGGAATACCTATTTATTTAATCGGTTTTAGAAAATCTTCAGAATCAACCGACTACCCGAAAATCAGGGCGTTATGTGATAAACGCAAACAGGGCATTCCAGGAAAACACCGAATCATCAGCGCGTCAGGGATAAGGGACTAAACTTTATGTGACACCAAAAGGAGATAAGTATGTCATCACATGATTTTGAGAATGAAGCCGATCGCCTGGCGAAAAAAGCCCTGAACAAAGCCGATGAATTTGCAGGCGAAGCGCAGTCCCAGTTTGGCGATGCGGTTGATTCACCGAAACATCAGCTGAAAGGCGCCGCACGCAAATACGCAGCACAAGCATCAGACGTCGCTTCAGAGGTCTCTGACAAAGTTCGTGATAATCCATTGACCGGGCTGATGGCGGCAGGCGCAATCGGGCTGATCATCGGTTTATTGGTCGGCAGGAAATAAGCCGCTATTAAGCAGCAAATATGACAGGCCCGAAAGGGCCTTTTTAGTCTTGTCAGGCGATTAGCCGTTGATAAATGAGACGGAAAAACCTTGTTCGCGCCAGTGATCTAACTGCTCCTGCTGACGCATTGACGGCGCATGGCCCGTCCAGACAAATATTTTTTGCCCCGGGAACAGCTCGGGTTTCGGCGAGTCAATTGGCTCAGCCAGCACATCAATATGCCAGCCCTGCTGCGACAGGCGCCCGGCTTCCAGCCATAAACGTGTACGATCGTCCGTGTCCCACCCAATCAGCAACGCTTCGTTGCCCGGTTTTTTGCGCGCTTCAGCCAGAAGCATCGCAATGAAATCGATCAGCACCCCATCCAGGAGGCTGGACATGTGTCGGGCGGTGTTGTGATCCAGGCTTAAACGCTGACGAACCGGAATGAAAATGTGATCGATGAGAACTTCTATGGCGTGGTCGCGACGGAATTCAGAAATTTTAAGTCGCAGTTTCGCGGGACTGGCAAACCGCAGCACCGTCATCATCTCTTCCTGAAGAGAGATCCAGTTGCTGTCCACCAGAGGAACGCCGACTTCCAGTAACGCCTTTACCTTGCCAACCGAAATGCCGGTTTTCATGAGGCGTTTAATCTCCTCGATGCGCTGGATATCCTCTTCGTCAAACTGACGATGGCCCCCTTCACTGCGCTGCGGCTTCAACAAACCGTAGCGTCGCTGCCAGGCGCGCAGTGTGACGGGGTTGATTCCGCATCGTTCGGCGACTTCGCCGATACTGTATAAGGCCATTAACTCCCTCATGCTTAAACGCAATACTTCCATACCAAACCTGATCAACTTTAGCAGATTGTATAACCTGATTGTATAACTAACAATTGACCAGGGTACAAGTCGATTTTGTACAAGATGACGTGTACCTGGTCTGATTTGTACAACCTTTACGACGCTATCCCTGTTTTTTCTCCGGCCACGCCACGGCTGGAATCCCGCCAAAACGCGGGCTGGCAAACAGATGTCCCTGGAACTGGGAGATCCCCGCCGACTCAAGCCACATCCACTCTTCCGCCTTTTCGACACCCACGGCACACACCAGGATTTCAAGGGATGTACAGCATTTGATGATGGCCTGAATAATCGCCTGTCGCGGGCCGCTGCGATGGACATCCGCCACCAGATCGCGATTAATCTTGATTCGGTCTGGCTGGAACTGTGCCAGCAATAACAGCCCGGCGAAACCCGCGCCAAAGTGATCGATTGCCACGCTGATACCGGCACTTTTGAGCTGGCGGACGGCGTCTTTAAATTCATCAAAGCGCGAAATCACTTCGCTCTCGGTGAACTCGACCACAATCTGCTCCGGCACCAGACCGTTGGCTTCAATCTCATTTAACAGAAATCCCACCGCGCCAGGCACATTCACCAGCGTCATCGGCAGCAGGTTGACGGATAAGGCCTGCTCCTGAAGGCGTAACTGACCGGCCATGGCAAACGCCACTTTCTTACTCTGCAAATCCGCCTCGTAAATCTCGTTGCCAGAGAATTTTTTGAAGTAGGCTTCCGGAGAGCCGCCGTCAGCGGTGCGGATCAGGGCCTCATAGGAGACCAGTTCCCGGGCAAAGGGATCGACAATCGGCTGAAAGGCAAAGCCGCAATCAGCCGATGCGTCGGGCGCCAGGGGTTCTGCCGGTGCAACGTCGTCGTCCGGGATAAAGTCCCAGCTATCGCCGTCAGGAATTTCGTAATAGTTGGCTTTTTCCGTCGCTTCAACGAAGGTGCGGAAGAACTGCAATGCGCGATCGTTGTAGGTTAACTGGTACTTGGTCGTCCCTTTATCAAGCACCTTCTGGAGTACTTCCTGGCGATCATAAGTGCGTAAATCGAACAGCTCCATTCCTGCTTTGCCAAAGCGTCGCGACGGCGCGTAATCGCACAGCAGCTCCACCAGGTTGTAGTGGCGCGGATCTTTGCAAATGTCGGCGTAAATGCGGAAAACGCTCTCTTCCGGCCCTTCCAGCAGCTGGAAAAAGTGCGTTCCATTGAACAGTAAAATCCCGGTGACGTCGGATTCCCCGTTCTTAATGTTCGCTCCCGCGACCATCTCTTCCAGCGCTTTCACCGGAACGTTTTCGCAGAGATGGCTGCGGTAAATTATTGTCGTGAGCATAGTCGTCCTGGTGAGTAGAAGGATTACCCCCGCGGCGTGTCGCGGGGGTCAGGTCATTGTTATACCACATTAATTGATTAACAAATAATTCACATTTCAAACAGTTCAGACGGATTCCACCGCCTCCCCGCGCGTTTGTACAGAAATTTCAGAGTGAAACATCTTGTACAATATATTCTGTACTGATATCGAATCAAACACATTGTAACTTACTGATAAAAAACAAATAGCACTTTTTGCTTAAAATTAAGGTAAAAAACTGTACATCAAAAATGTACAACTTTTTAAAAAACGTATAACTTAAATCGTAACTTAGCTGACTACTTAATTTTACAGGAGTGATACATGCGTCAGAACAGCTACATTCCCGATAGCGGTAATGCGATTGTCCAGTACTTCGAGAAAGCTGCGCTACCTACTCAGCAAGAAACCCTGGGACAGATCGTAGTAGAGATCCTGAGCGATGGCCGTCATTTGAATCGCAAAAACCTGTGCACCAAGTTACTCAGTCGTCTTGATAAGGCGTCCGGTCCAGAAGAAGAGAGCCACTACCATGCATTGATTGGTTTGCTATTTGATCGCTGAGATCCAATAGCAAACCCATTTAACAGATCACCTGGTTTTTAAGTCAATTCTGACGAAGGAACGTTTCAGGCACAAAAAGACCTGGCAATCTTCAGCAGACCCCCTTAAAAGGGGATCTGACTTAATGCCGCACGGCGTGACGTCACCCTGCGGCAATCAGAGATGCAGTTATGAACAGAAGTGAAATAGAGCAATTAACAGATGAATTAATTGGAGAGGCGGTTTTATCTCTTCTGAAAGAGCACGGCCCTGTCAGCAAGCAGTCTCTCGTACGGAGACTGCGGGACATGGAGGCGAGTGAGGCCGACCCTCGCCGTCGCGAAGCCCTCGCGGCGGTGATAGCCGAAATCAGCGCCAGCGGTACGCCGTTCGCACAACGTAAGAGAGCCCGCCCTCAGAGGGATCTGAACGGTCTAAAAAGCGAGCAAAGCGATAATGTTTTCCCGCTGTTTGGCGATGGCAAGCCCAGCGGTTCAAAAAACATACACTAACAGCAACCGATCAATAACCCTTACGGTGAGAATAAATGAGACAAAATATTCAAGTTCAACCCGCTGCGTATACTGGTTTTCATGATACCGCGCTGTCTGAATATTTCCGTAATGCAGGCGACAGACTGGCCGATGAATCCGCGCTTTTCGCCTCTGCGGTGAGCTGTATCATGGCGTCAGAAGGGCATCTGACCAACAAAGCCATTATCCTCTGGCTGATTAACGCCCTTGAAACCACCGACGATGTGGTGATGGCTGACGTGATCCGCAAAACCCTCGAAATCGTGGTTGGCTATACCATGGACGATATCTAAAAACACGATTTCGCCCCCGAAGGCCAGAAGAGCGTCGCACCCTGCTGCGTTTTCTCACTGGCCTTTTCTTTTGTCGACACTTTTGTCGAATGTCATGTCGAGCCAGGCGCTCAAAACCAAACAACTCCTGTTAAATCAAAGAAATGAAATCTGGCACAGAACCTGCTTAGCAGGAATGTCAGATGACGCACATTCAACATATTGAATCGCAAGATGTATTGCGGACCTCCGCAATACCTTAATTCATTTCTTAACAGGTCTGTTATTGATGAAAAAAATCGCAAGCGTCTGCCCCTACTGTGGCGCAGGCTGTAAATTAAATCTCGTTGTAGAAAACAACCGTATCCTCCGTGCCGAAGCCGCTGAAGGCGTCACCAATCAGGGCACCCTGTGCCTGAAAGGCTTTTACGGCTGGGACTTTCTCAACGACACCCGTCTGCTCACCCCTCGCCTCACCCAGCCGATGATCCGCTATCACAAAGGAGACAAATTCACCCCTGTCACCTGGGAAGAGGCGATCCGCTACACCGCCAGCAAACTGAAAGCCATCAAAGAGCAGCACGGCCCACGCGCGATCATGACGACCGGATCGTCACGCGGTACCGGCAACGAAACCAACTACGTGATGCAGAAGTTTGCGCGCGGTGTGCTTAACACCAATAACGTGGATTGCTGCGCCCGCGTCTGCCACGGCCCGTCAGTGGCCGGCTTGCAGGAGACGCTCGGCAACGGCGCAATGAGTAACTCCATAAACGATATCGAGAACTCAGCATGTCTGCTGGTGTTCGGCTATAACTGCGCCGATTCGCACCCGATCGTCGCCCGTCGGGTGCTCAAAGCCCGACAAAACGGTGCCAAAATCATCGTCTGCGATCCGCGTCGCATAGAAACTGCGCGCATCGCCGATCAGCATTTGCAGCTCAACAACGGCAGCAATATGGCGCTGGTCAATGCCTTTGGCTACGTTCTGCTGGAAGAGGAGTTGTACGATAAAAACTACGTCGCGCGCTTCACCGATGGCCTCGACGCCTATCGTAAAATCGTTGCGGATTACGCGCCTGAAAAGGTCGAGCATCTGACCGGCATCCCGGCGCGCGACGTGCGTCAGGCGATGCGCACCTTCGCCGCCGCGCCGTCTGCCACGGTGATGTGGGGCATGGGCGTGACCCAGTTCGGCCAGGCTGTGGATGTGGTGAAAGGCCTGTCGAGCCTGGCGCTGTTGACCGGCAATCTCGGCCGCCCTGCCGTCGGCGTCGGCCCGGTTCGCGGGCAAAACAACGTACAGGGTGCGTGCGATATGGGCGTGCTGCCGAACATGTTCCCTGGCTATCAGGACGTGACAGATGCCGCCGTTCGCGCGAAGTTTGCCGACGCCTGGGGGATTGACGTCAATAACATGGACGACCAGGTCGGCACACGCATCACCGAAGTGCCGCACCTGGCGCTGGAAGGCAAAATTAAAGCCTACTACATCATGGGGGAAGACCCGCTCCAGACCGAAGCCGATCTGGGCCTGGTGCGTCGCGGCTTTGAGGCGCTCGATTTCGTGGTGGTGCAGGACATCTTCATGACCAAAACCGCCGAAGTCGCCGATGTGCTGTTACCGGCGACCTCCTGGGGTGAGCACGGCGGCGTGTTTACCTGTGCAGACCGCGGCTTCCAGCGCTTCGGTAAAGCAATTGAGGCCAGCGGCAACGTGAAACGCGACTGGGAGATCATCAGCCTGCTTGCCAGCGCGATGGGCTATCCAATGCATTACGATTCCAACCAGCAGATCTGGGACGAAATGCGCGAACTCTGCCCGCTGTTCTTCGGCGTCACCTACGAAAAAATGGGTGAGATGGGCCACGTGCAATGGCCATGTCCGACGCTGGATCACCCCGGCACGCCCTACCTGTACAAAGACAATCAGTTCGATACGCCCAATGGTAAAGGCCAACTGTTTGCCGCTCCGTGGCGCGCGCCTGCTGAAGTGCCGGACGCAGACTATCCGTTAGTGCTGTGCACAGTACGCGAAGTCGGCCACTACTCCTGCCGTTCGATGACCGGCAACTGCGCCGCGCTGCAAAGCCTGGCGGATGAACCGGGACGGGTGCAGATAAATCCGGCGGATGCCGACGCGCTGGGGGTAAGAGACGGTCAGCTGGTGTGGGTGCGTTCGCGTCGCGGGAAAGTGATCACCCGGGCGAACATTAGCGAGCGCATTAATCCGGGCGCGGTGTACATGACTTACCAGTGGTGGATCGGAGCCTGTAACGAGCTGACCCAGGATAATCTGGACCCGACGTCGAAAACGCCGGAAACCAAGTATTGCGCGGTTAAACTGGAGGCCATCGACGATCAGCGCTGGGCGGAAGATTATGCCGCCTCAGCCTATCAGTCGATGAAAACCCGGCTGATTGACGCGGTGAACGTTTAGCCACCCGATCGCTTAACGGATAAAAACAAAAAAGGCCGCATGAGCGGCCTTTTAAACAAGCGGGAGTATTAATGGACGTGAACGCCTAACCGCCAGGCAAAGTAGATCTCTTCTTTCAGTTCGTTTGAAGAGAGCGCGAGCAGGTCGGCAAACTCCAGTTCAAGCTGTTTCAGCTTTTTCAGGTACTGCGCCGGGGACAGGTTGCTCTTATCGCGACGTAAAAACTCTACTGCCAGTTGGGTGGGGCTCATTTCGGTATCCATAACATCCTCTCTATGTACAAAACCTGACCAGTATAGCACGTCTGACTGACCAATTTTTGACCAAAAACAATTCCTCAAGGATGTTTACCTTTATTTAAACCACCGCTGTCGTCAGACGCGACGAACAGCACAGCCTCTCCTGCTCGTCGAAAATATCGATTTGCCACACCTGATGACGACCGCCCGCATGGAGCGCGCGACAGACGCCGCGCACGCGCCCGCTGCGCACGGAGCGAATGTGGTTGGCATTCACTTCCAACCCCACCACCTTTTGCTCTCCGTCGGTACAGAGGTAACCCGCCACCGATCCCAGCGTCTCCGCCAGCACCACGGACGCGCCGCCGTGCAGCAGGCCAAACGGCTGATGCGTGCGGCTGTCCACCGGCATGGTGGCTTCAAGGACGTCTTCGCCGATACGGGTAAACTGAATATCGAGCAGCCCGACCATATTCCCTTCGCCCATGGCATTGAGCACCTCAAGCGTCACGGTACGTTTCCAGATCATCCCATAATCTCCAGTAAAGCCTGCAATGGATGGCGAACGCCGCTTCCTTCAACGCGTTTCACCTGGCTGCGACAGGAGTAACCCGTCGCCAGACAGCGGTTTCGCGGCAAACGCTGCATGGCCTGATGCCATGACAACTCGTAGATCCCAAGCGAATTCGCGTGGTTTTTCACTTCGTGGCCGTAAGTCCCGGCCATCCCACAGCAGCCGACGCTGACGTTTTCCAGCTTCGCGCCAAAGCGGGCAAAAATAGAGGCCCATTGCGCTGGGGCACCTGGCAGCGCGGTCACTTCCGTACAGTGTCCGAAGAGATACCAGGCTTCACCGCTGACCTCTTTTGTCTCGGCAGAGTGCAGCGCCGCAGGCAGCCATTCATGCACCAGCATAACGCTGAAATCCCCGCGCTTGTCGCCCAGAGTCTGTTTGTACTCATCGCGATAACAGAGCACCAGCGCCGGATCGACACCCACCATCGGCATGCCCAGCTGCGCGATACGGTTCAAAAAGTCCGACGTTTTCTGCGCCGTTTTCGCAAAGCGCGTCAGGAACCCTTTAATGTGCTGCGCTTTACCGTTCGGCGAGAATGGCAGTACCACCGGCTGATAGCCGACGCGCTCCACCAGCCGCACGAAATCGGCCACCACCTGCGCCTCGTAGTAGCTGGTAAACGGGTCCTGCACCACCAGCACGGTTTTCGCTTTTTGCTCGTCGCTCAGGGCCTCCAGCTGTTCCAGCGTCATATTGGCCGAACGGTGGCCCACCAGCTGGCGTTGCAGAGAAGGCGTGGAGAGCAGCGGCAGATCGACCATGCCGATATGTTTTTCGGAAAGTTTGCGCACCAGCGGCTGATTGATAAAGAAGTTGAACGTCTTCGGCGCGCGCGCCATCAGCGGGGCGTAGCTTTCGACCGTCGCCACCAGGTGATCGCGCACCGGGCGCAGATAGCGGGAGTGATACAGCTGCAGGAAGCGCGAGCGGAACTCCGGCACGTCGATCTTGATCGGACATTGCGTCGAGCAGGCTTTACAGGCCAGGCAGCCGGACATCGCCTCTTTCACTTCATGGGAAAAATCATACTCGCCCTTACTGGCGTGCCAGCTGTTCCTGGAACGTTCAATCAACGTACGCAGGCTGGCGCGTTTTTCCGGTAGATCGCTTTCGAGTTTCAGCGGGTCCACGCCGCGATCGGCCAGCAATCGCAGCCACTCGCGCACCAGCGTCGCTCGCCCTTTCGGGGAATGAATGCGGTTGCTGGTGATTTTCATCGACGGGCACATCGGGCTTTTCACGTCGAAGTTAAAGCACAGACCGTTGCCGTTACACTCCATCGCCCCGCGCCAGGAGGAACGCACCGCGATCGGGATCTGGCGGTCATACGTGCCGCGCTTCACCGCGTCGACCTGCATCATCGGATCGTCCACACCCGCAGGCGGACAGATTTTGCCCGGATTCAGGCGGTTATTCGGGTCAAACGCCGCTTTGATTTTGCGCAGTTCGCCGTACAGCTGCTCGCCGAAGAACGCCGGGCTGTACTGGGCGCGGAAACCTTTTCCGTGCTCGCCCCACAGCAGGCCGCCGTATTTTGCCGTCAGCGCGACCACGTCGTCGGAGATCTGCTTCATCAGCATCTCCTGCTGCGGGTCACACATATCCAGCGCCGGACGCACGTGCAGTACACCGGCATCCACGTGACCAAACATGCCGTAGCTCAGGCCGTGGCTGTCGAGCAACGCGCGGAACTCCACAATGTAATCCGCCAGATGTTCCGGCGGCACGCAGGTATCTTCCGCAAACGGAATCGGTTTGGCCGCGCCTTTCGCATTCCCCAGCAGGCCGACCGCTTTTTTACGCATCGCGTAAATGCGCTCAATTCCCGAGAGATCGTTGCACAGCTGCCAGCCAATCACGCCGCCCTCGCCCAGCGCAATCAGTTCGTCGAGTCGGGTACAGAGCGTCTGCACCTGTGAGTCGATAAGCTCCGCATCATCGCCAGCAAATTCAACAATGTTCAGGCCCAGCATCTCTTTATCAGGCACATCGGTGATCAGCTCGCTGACCGAATGCCAGACGATATCTTCCCGCGCCAGATTAAGCACTTTCGAGTCGACGGTTTCCACCGACAGCGCGCGCGCCTCGACCATAAAGGGCGCGTTGCGCAGCGCCGCATCGAAGGAGTTGTATTTGACGTTCACCAGGCGGCGCACCTTCGGCAGCCGGGTGATATCCAGACGGGCTTCGGTGATAAAGGCCAGGGTGCCTTCCGAGCCGGTCAGAATACGGGTGAGATCGAACTCGCTCAGATCGTCATTAAAGACGTGGCGCAGATCGTAGCCCGTCAGGAAGCGGTTCAGTTTCGGGAATTTATCGACAATCAGCTTACGATTATCGCGACAGCTTTCGAGCACGCTGCGATAAATGCGCCCGACCGCCGTGTTGTCCTGCCCGAGGGTTTCGGCAAGCTGTACCGGTATCGCCTGGGTGTCGAGAATGTCCCCGCCCAGCAGCACCGCGCGCACGCCCAGGACGTGATCGGAGGTTTTACCGTAAACCAGGGACCCCTGGCCGGAGGCATCCGTATTAATCATCCCGCCCAGCGTGGCGCGGTTGCTGGTGGATAATTCCGGAGCAAAGAAATAGCCGTAGGGTTTCAGGAACTGATTGAGCTGATCTTTAATCACCCCCGCTTCGACGCGCACCCAGCCCTCTTCCGGGTTGATCTCAATGATACGGTTCATATAGCGCGACATATCAATGATGATGCCCTGATTCAGGGCCTGACCATTGGTGCCAGTCCCGCCACCGCGCGGGGTGAAGACCAGCGATGCAAAACGCTCCTGCGCGGCCAGACGGCAAAGCAACGCCACATCTGCGGTGGAACGGGGAAAAACGACGGCATCGGGAAGTAACTGATAGATACTGTTGTCGGTCGCCATCGTCAGCCTGTCGGCATAATTGGTGGCGGTATCACCTGTAAAACCCTGTTGCTCCAGTGCTTGCAAATAAGTCAGCACCAGCTGAACGACGCCAGGTGCCTGAGAAATCAATGGGATCATTACGGAAGACCCTAAATAGTGTTGTTGCCCTCTCGATAATCCGCGATGCGACAAGGCCGCAAGTGCGCGAATTATGAAGGGGATAATCGTTTGCGTTGTGTTTGAATTGTTGTATCACATTTTTTTCTTATACGCCCATCAGTTTTACGGGCAGAATTCGCCTGTCAAAAATCGCTGAAATCACTAATGATTAAGGGATGCGATTTTCTGTTTCGGCCAGCCGGTCTGGTCTTCATGTAAGGTAAATTTCATTTATGGTCACTTCTCGTCAGCCCAGGGACGTTGCGCAAATATTGCTGTCGGTGCTGTTTTTAGCCATCATAATTGTTGCGTGTCTATGGATAGTTCGCCCCTTCGTCCTCGGTTTTGCGTGGGCAGGTACGGTGGTCGTTGCCACCTGGCCACTGTTGTTACGTCTGCAGAAACTGTTTTTTGGTCGTCGTACTCCCGCCGTTCTGGTAATGACGCTGCTGCTGTTTCTGGTCTTTATCATTCCGATTGCGCTCCTGATTAACAGCCTTGTCGATACCAGCGGGCCGGTGATTCGTGGGATCACCAGCGGTGAGATGACCGTGCCGGATCTAGCGTGGCTTAACAGCATTCCGCTGGTCGGCGCGAAGCTTTACAGCGGCTGGCACAGTCTGCTGGAGATGGGCGGCAGCGCGATCATGGCGAAAGTTCGCCCATACGTCGGCACCACGACCACCTGGTTTATCGCCCAGGCGGCCAATATCGGCCACTTTATGATGCACTGTACTCTGATGCTGCTTTTCAGCGCCCTGCTCTACTGGCGCGGTGAACAGGTGGCACAGGGCGTACGTCATTTTGCGACCCGTCTCGCAGGGACACGCGGTGACGCGGCGGTGCTGCTGGCAGCCCAGGCGGTTCGTGCAGTGGCGCTGGGTGTGGTTGTCACGGCGCTGGTGCAGGCGCTTCTCGGCGGGATTGGTCTGGCGATAAGCGGCGTGCCGTACGCGACCATTTTAACCGTCATCATGATCCTCACCTGTCTGGTCCAGCTTGGCCCGTTGCTGGTGCTGGTCCCATGCATTATCTGGCTCTACTGGAGCGGTGATACTACCTGGGGTACGGTGCTGCTGGTGTGGAGCTGCGTGGTGGGCACCATGGATAACGTTATCCGTCCGATGCTCATTCGTATGGGCGCGGATTTGCCGTTGATTCTGATCCTCTCCGGCGTCATCGGCGGGTTGATTGCCTTTGGAATGATTGGGCTGTTTATTGGCCCTGTGCTGCTGGCCGTGACCTGGCGTCTGTTCTCCGCGTGGGTGCATGAAATTCCACCGCCAGGTACCGACCCTGAAGTGGCGCTGCATAATCTCGAAGAACTTGACGGCAAGAACAACCCGTAATGTATCGTCAGGCGAGGTCACTCGCCTGACACTTAAGCACGCCTAATCTTTATTAAGACTTTTCTCAGGTTCAGCCCGCTTCGTCTGGTCTCGCCCCGCCCTAAATCTTCATAGTTCTTAAACTATTGAGACGAATCTGATCGACGCTAAAACGTCGCATGTCCTACTATTAAGTCACGGTTATGAATCAACGCATTGATTTATAAGCATGGAAATCCCCTGAGTGAAACAACGAATTGCTGTGTGTAGTCTTTGCCCATCTCCCACGATGGGCTTTTTTTTGTCCTGCTTACGCTCGTTTTTATGCTCGTTCGATTTCACACGAACTCAGCATCCGCCACTTCTCCGGCAGTACCCGCGTCTCGCCAGTGACATTTACCGTCACCGCAGCGCGAATATCCGCTGAGGACAGCCCGACCTGCAGCTCAAACTCGCCTGGCTCAACTACTCTTTTACCGTCGCGGCGGGTGAAATTAAACATATCCACCGGCAGGCTGAAGGTGAGCGTCGCCTTTTCGCCCGGTGAGAGCGTGACGCGCTGGAAGGCTTTAAGCTCCTGCAACGGTCGCACCATCGAGGCCACGCGGTCGCGCACATAGACCTGCACCACTTCGCTACCGCTACGCTCGCCGCTGTTTTGCACCGTCACGCTCAGCGTCACCTCACCCTCGACCGGGACTGACGTTTTCGCTAAACGCAGTGCATCGCAGGAAAATGTCGTCCAGCCGAGACCAAAACCGAAGGGATAGCGTGAGCCAAAGTGGAAGGCGAACGGCGTACCGCCGCTTTTCAGCTTGTGATTGTAATAGTACGGCATCGCACCCGCGCTTTTCGGCACACTCACCACCAGCCGTCCCTGCGGTTCCGCGCGCCCGGTCAGCACATCGGCTATCGCCCAGCCGCCCTCCTGTCCTGGTGCCCAGGCCAGCAGCAGCGCCGCGACCTTATCTTCCAGCCCCTGCAGGTTGTACGGACGTCCGCCCGTCATCACCACCACGACCGGCTTACCGGTTTCCACCAGCGCTTCCAGCAGTTGTTGCTGCACGCCGGGTAGGTTCAGGCTGTCGGTGTCGGAGCCTTCACCCACGGTACCGCTCTGGAATAATCCCGCCAAATCGCCCACGCAGGCGATGACGATATCGCTGTCCTGCGCCGCCCGCACCGCCTGTGGAATCAGGCGGGTATCGAATGACACCGGCGATTGCTGCATCGGTTTGCCGCCGCTGTCGCCTGGGAACACCGGCGCACCCGCCATGCGGTGCTCAATGATGTGGCAGCCTTTGGCGTAACGCACCTGGGCATCGCCCAGATAGTGTTTGAGGGCGGCAAGCGGTGTGGTTACCTGCGATGTCTCTTCCACCATATCGCTGATGATCAGATGCACCGGGAAGCTGTAGCCGCTCAGCAGCGCCAGCGGATCGTCTGCGGTTGGCCCTATCACAGCCACACGCGGTTTACCCGCAAGCGGCAATACGCCGTTGTTTTCCAGCAGCGTTAGCGAGCGGGTTGCCACGTCGCGCGCCACCTGTCGGGTTTGCGCATTTTGCAGATCGATATTCTCTTCGCGCGCATACGGCTGCTCAAACAGACCGAGGCGGAATTTTTCGCTCAGCACGCGTGCGACAATTTCATCGATCTTATCCATCGAAATCAGCCCACGCTCCACGGCCTCCGCGAGATGACGGGCGCAGTCGTCTTTCGGCAGCTCGACGTCCAGCCCGGCGTTGAACGCCAGCGCCGCAGACTCCGCCGCATCGTGGGAAATGCCATGATGCTGATGCAACAGGCTGACACCGCCGTAGTCGGCCACCACAATCCCGTCGAATCCCCACTGCTCGCGCAGCACCGTGGTGAGCAAGAAGGCATCGCTGTGGCCGGGCTGATTGTCGATATCATGATAGGCCGGCATCACGGAACCGGCGTTGGCCAGTTTGACCGCCATTTCAAACGGCAGCAGGAACGTATCATTCAGCTCGCAAAAACCGAGATGCACCGGAGCATGGTTACGCGCCCCCTCGCTGAAAGAGTGGCCGACATAGTGTTTGAGGGTCGCCAGCAGATCGCGTTTTTCGCCCTGCAATCCGTCGACATACGCGGTCGCCATAACCCCGACCAGCCACGGATCTTCACCGAAGGTCTCCTCGGTACGCCCCCAGCGCACGTCGCGAGAGACATCCAGCACCGGGGCCAGCCCCTGCTGGCAGCCCACCGAGCGGGCCTCAGCGCCGATCTGCTGTGCCGCACGCTTCACCAGCTCCGGGTCCCAGGTCGAACCGTAGTTGAGGGAGGAGGGAAACAGCGTCGCGTCTTTGCACAGCAGGCCGACCAGGCACTCCTCATGGAACAGCGCGGGGATCCCCAGCCGGGTCTCTTCCATCATCATCCGCTGCAGACGGTTTGCCGCACGCACGCCGGTGTGCGCATCCACAATGTGCGTCCCCAGCGGACGGGTAATTTGCCCGACGCCCAGTTTGAGCCGCTCGCTCAACGCCGCCTGTTCGCTCACACCTGCAAATTCGTCGCTAAGATCGCTGCGCTCACGGTGGTTGCCGCCCTCATCCAGAACCAGCCAGTAGGCATGCATCTGCGCGAATTTCTCTTCCGGGGTCATACGTGCCAGCAGATCGGCGACACGCTCGTGCACGGGATATCCCGCATCCTTGTAGATGGCAGTCATGTTTTACTCCTGTGTAGCAGAATGAAATGCCGGGCTGGTTTGCCCCGCATCAGTGCGAGCTTCGCGCTTGCGGGCAAGCTCTTGTGCGATGGAATCCACCAGGCGGCTGTTCAGTTTGTAAATGGCGAGCAGCACCACCATGGCGATAAACAGCACGCACGGGATCAGGGTGAACAGCGCGTTGATCGTGGTCAGTACCTGCGGGCTTTGAATTGCCTGCCCGGGGACATAACTCACGATTCCCAGTACCCAGCCGACCACCGCACCGCCGAGGGCGAGGCCGAATTTAATGGCGAACAGCGCAGTGGAAAAGACCAGCCCGTCCAGACGGCGACCGCTGCGGTGCTCCTCGTAATCCACCACATCCGAGAACATGGTCCACTGCAGCGGCGTGGTGAGGTTCTGGATAAAGCTAAAGATGATGTTCAGGCCGAAAATCAGCCAGATTTGCGTCGGCGGCAGGAAGAAAATCATCGCACCAAATATCACAAAGGAAATAATCGTCCACTGATAGGCACGCACCCGGTCAAATTTACCCAATAACCGTTCAGATAATAAGGCTCCGCTTAAAGAGGCCACCATTCCGGAAACGATAAAGGCAAAGACTAAATCCGGACGCAGCAGCACATAATTGACGTAATACATCGTGGCGGAGCCGCGTGTGACGACTGCCGTCAACAGTAAAATATTAAACACAAAAACAATGCGCCATTGGCTGTTGGCGGCCAGTAATTTTAAATCCGTGAGCATCGAGCCGGAGGTATCATTACGCGGAGAATAACGCTCGCGGGTCATAAAGAAGCAGATGAAGAATAAGATAATGCCTAACAGGCCCATCAGACTCATGGCATAGAAATAGCCTTTCTGCACATTTCCCTGGCCTAAATGGGAGACCAGCGGCAGGGCGATGACCGTAACGATCAGGCCGCCAATAAAGGACAGTCCGAAACGCCAGGATTGCAGCGAATGGCGCTCACGCGGGTCCATCGTCAGGGCACCCGGCATCGCGCAGTACGGCACATTAATCGCGGAATAGATCAGGCTCAGCAAAGTGTAAGTCACGCAGGCATAGGCAATTTTCGCCGTTGGCCCGACATCGGGGACATAAAAAGTAATCAGACAGCTTACGCCAAACGGAATGGCGAACCACAACAGCCACGGACGGAAACGCCCGTGCCGGGTCTGGGTGCGATCCACCAGCGCGCCAATGCACGGGTCGACAAAGGCATCCACCACGCGCACCACCAGAAACATGGTGCCCATGATCGCGGCGGGCAGGCCAAATACATCCGTATAGAAATATGCCAGAAATAAGGTGGCCGTTTGCCAGACCAACGCACTGGCCATATCACCCAGGCCATAACCTATTTTATCTTTGGTACGTAATACAGAGGAGATTGTCATTGTTAATTGCCTTTTATCGGTTAAAACGTATTTCAACCAGTTGCGCAAGATGTAGGGTAATGCGCAGTAAGGCTCAATTATTAGCAGCGCTTCGCTGGCTAACAATTGTAGAAATTAACAGACTGATTACGATATTTGGTTAATTGCGCTAAGTGTGACGGGGAGCATAGTGGGGAAAATAATGTCGCCGTCCCTTTGTGAATAAAAGGGACGGCGCGATCAATACTACTTATTCAGTTCAGCCAGGCTCAGCCAGGTTTGCACCACGGTGTCTGGGTTCAGGGACAGGCTATCGATCCCCTCTTCCATCAGCCATGCGGCAAAGTCTTCGTGGTCCGATGGACCCTGACCACAAATCCCAACGTATTTACCCTGTTTCTTCGCGGCGCGGATGGACATCGACAGCAGCGCTTTCACCGCTTCGTTACGTTCATCGAACAGTTCAGACACCACGCCGGAGTCGCGGTCCAGACCCAGCGTCAGCTGCGTCATATCGTTAGAGCCGATAGAGAAGCCGTCGAAGTGTTCCAGGAACTGCTCTGCCAGCAGGGCGTTGGACGGGATTTCGCACATCATAATGATCTTCAGCCCGTTCTCGCCGCGCTTCAGACCCTGACGCGCCAGCTCTTCGACTACCGCTTTCGCCTGATCCACGGTACGCACGAACGGGATCATGATTTCGACGTTAGTCAGACCCATTTCGTTGCGCACGCGTTTCACCGCGTCACATTCAAGGGCGAAGCAGTCGCGGAAGCTGTCCGCCACGTAGCGACCCGCGCCACGGAAGCCGAGCATAGGGTTCTCTTCTTCCGGTTCGTACCGCTCGCCGCCCACCAGGTTGGCGTATTCGTTGGACTTGAAGTCCGACAGACGCACGATCACCCGCTTCGGATAGAATGCCGCCCCCAGGGTGGCAATCCCTTCCGTAAGACGTCCGACGTAGAACTCTTTCGGTGAGTCGTAGCCCTTCATCATTTCGCGGATTTCGTTTTGCAGCTGAGGCGTCTGGTCGTCAAACTCCAGCAGTGCGCGCGGGTGCACGCCGATCATGCGGTTAATAATAAATTCCAGACGCGCCAGGCCGACGCCTTCGTTCGGCAGACAGGCGAAATCGAATGCACGATCCGGGTTGCCGACGTTCATCATGATTTTCAGCGGCAGATCCGGCATGGTATCGACGCTGGAGCTTTTCACGCTGAAGTCGAGAATATCGGCATAAACGTAGCCGGTGTCGCCTTCAGCACAGGAGACGGTGACTTTCTCATCGTCTTTCATGCGTTCGGTGGCATCACCGCAGCCGACCACCGCCGGAATGCCCAGCTCGCGGGCGATAATCGCCGCGTGGCAGGTACGGCCACCACGGTTGGTCACAATCGCCGCCGCTTTCTTCATGATCGGTTCCCAGTCCGGGTCGGTCATGTCTGTTACCAGCACGTCACCCGGCTGAATACGGTTCATCTCGCTGATATCGTGGATCACTTTAACCGGGCCGGCACCGATGCGGTGACCAATCGCACGCCCTTCGGCGACAATTTTGCCCTGAGCATGCAGCGTGTAACGTTCCATCACCTGGCCGCGAGAACGTACAGTTTCCGGACGCGCCTGCACGATAAACAGTTTGCCGGTGTGGCCGTCTTTCGCCCATTCGATATCCATCGGACGTGCGTAGTGTTTTTCAATCTGAACGGCCTGTTTCGCCAGCTCCTGGACTTCCGCATCGGTCAGGGAGAAGCGGTCGCGCTGCTCCTGCGGCACGTCCTCGATTTCCACCTGTTTGCCGTGTTCCTGGCTCGGGGCGTAAATCATGCGGATTTTTTTAGAGCCCATGGTGCGGCGCACAATCGACGGACGGTTAGCCGCCAGCGTCGGTTTGTGGACGTAGAATTCGTCAGGGTTAACCGCGCCCTGCACCACCATCTCACCCAGACCCCAGGCGGAGGTGATAAACACCACCTGATCGAAGCCAGATTCCGTATCGATGGAGAACATCACGCCGGAGGAGCCGATGTCGGAGCGCACCATGCGCTGCACGCCCGCAGAGAGCGCGACGCCACGGTGGTCATAGCCCTGATGCACGCGATAGGAGATCGCGCGGTCGTTGAACAGGGAAGCAAAGACATGCTTCACCGCCACCAGCACCGCATCGTAGCCCTGAACGTTCAGGAAGGTTTCCTGCTGACCGGCAAAAGAGGCGTCCGGCATATCTTCTGCGGTGGCAGAGGAACGCACGGCGAATGAGGCCTGCGCGTCGTCAGCAGAGAGTTGGTTATAAGCATCGTGAATCGCTTTTTCCAGCTCCGGCTGGAAAGGTGTGTCGATAATCCACTGGCGGATCTGCGCACCGGCTTTGGCAAGCGCGGTCACGTCATCAATATCCGTTTGGTCCAGCAGGTCGTAAATGCGCTGGTTAACACCGCTCTGGTCTAAAAAATAGTTAAACGCGTCGGCAGTTGTGGCAAACCCGTTCGGTACGGAAACACCCATACCCGACAGATTTGTAATCATTTCACCCAGGGAGGCATTTTTGCCTCCAACTCTGTCTACATCATTCATGCCGAGTTGGTTATACCAAAGCACCAGCGGTGACGAGCCATTGTTGGACATCGAAACAATCCTTTTGTGATATTTAAACGGAGTAAGTAACGCCTGACTTCGTATTTATACTGGCATATTTATTCCCGGCAAAAAAACGGTGAATCGTGTAAGCACTTTTATTTTTCTGTTTTTCGGACACTTTCCCATCATTCGCTAACCCGATGATTCCTATAGATTCGTGCTAAAACCCTTAAAACAAAGTGACTAATTTAAAAATGAAATCCACTTTTCAGTAAAATCAAAAACACCGTTTCATTTATAAATCAGACAAGTTCTTTGCTGTGTATTTTACTTTTTTAATTTATGCTTTCAGACAATTACGTACGATATTCAGGGTGGATAAAATGGATAATGCTGTGGATCGCCACGTTTTTTATATTTCTGATGGTACGGCGATCACCGCCGAAGTGCTGGGGCATGCGGTGATGTCGCAATTCCCCGTTGCGATTAACAGCATCACGCTGCCGTTTGTCGAAAACGAGAGCCGCGCAAAAGCGGTGAAAGAGCAGATCGATGCGATTTATCAGCAGACCGGTATTCGTCCGTTAGTCTTCTATTCCATCGTTATCCCCGAAATTCGCACCATTATTTTGCAAAGCGAAGGTTTCTGTCAGGACATCGTGCAGGCGCTGGTCGCTCCGCTGCAAAGCGAGCTAAAACTCGATCCGACACCCGTTGCCCATCGCACCCACGGCCTGAACCCTGGAAACCTGGTGAAGTATGACGCGCGTATCGCCGCCATCGATTACACCCTCGCCCACGACGACGGAATTTCGATGCGCAATCTCGATCAGGCGCAGGTGATTTTGCTCGGCGTGTCGCGCTGCGGCAAAACCCCGACCAGCCTCTATCTGGCGCTCCAGTTTGGTATTCGCGCCGCGAACTACCCGTTTATCGCCGATGATATGGACAACCTCGTGCTGCCAGCCGCCCTGAAACCGCTGCAACATAAGCTGTTCGGTTTGACGATAAATCCCGAGCGTCTGGCCGCCATTCGCGAGGAGCGCCGCGAAAACAGCCGTTACGCCTCGATGCGTCAGTGCCGCATGGAGGTCTCCGAAGTGGAAGCGTTGTACCGCAAAAACCAGATCCCATGGCTGAACAGCACCAACTATTCGGTGGAAGAGATCGCCACGAAAATCCTCGACATCATGGGGTTAAACCGCCGCATGTACTAATATGCTAGTACGATGGTTTATTTTCAGTTATCATCGCGTTCACGCTTCGGGGCAGAGTGGCCTCGAACTTGAATTCAGCAGGGATTGGTTTAAGGTGATGCCCATCACTTCCCGGTAGTCTGCCGATGAAGCAAAAAATTCTGAGAACTTCCATGAACAAAACTGACGAACTTCGCACAGCGCGTATCGAAAGTCTGGTGACGCCCGCCGAACTGGCCCAGCGCCATCCTGTCTCCGCAAGCGTGGCGGAACACGTGACAGCGTCACGTCGACGCATTGAAAAAATCCTCAACGGTGAAGACCGCCGTTTACTGGTGATTATTGGTCCCTGCTCCATTCACGATCTTGATGCGGCGATGGAGTACGCTCAGCGCCTGAAAGTGCTGCGCGATAAGCACCAGGATCGCCTTGAAATCGTGATGCGCACCTATTTTGAAAAGCCGCGCACCGTGGTGGGCTGGAAAGGTCTGATCTCCGATCCTGATCTGAACGGCAGCTACCGTGTGAACCACGGTATCGAGCTGGCGCGTAAACTGCTTTTGCAGGTCAACGAGCTGGGCGTGCCGACCGCGACCGAGTTTCTGGATATGGTGACCGGGCAGTTTATCGCCGATCTCATCAGTTGGGGGGCCATCGGGGCTCGCACCACGGAGAGCCAGATCCACCGCGAGATGGCCTCGGCGCTCTCCTGCCCGGTGGGCTTTAAGAATGGCACCGATGGCAATACGCACATCGCGGTAGACGCCATTCGCGCCTCGCGCGCCAGCCATATGTTCCTCTCGCCGGATAAAAACGGCCAGATGACGATCTACCAGACCAGCGGCAACCCGTACGGCCATATCATCATGCGCGGCGGTAAAAAACCGAACTACCACGCGGAAGATATCGCGGCGGCGTGCGATACGCTGCACGAGTTTGATCTGCCCGAGCATCTGGTGGTGGATTTCAGCCACGGCAACTGTCAGAAACAGCATCGTCGCCAGCTGGACGTGTGCGATGAGATTTGCCAGCAGATCCGCAGCGGGTCCACCGCAGTGGCCGGGATTATGGCCGAGAGCTTCCTGAAAGAAGGCACGCAGAAGGTGGTGGCCGGTCAGCCGATCGTTTACGGCCAGTCGATTACCGATCCGTGTCTGAGCTGGGAAGATAGCGCGTTGCTGCTGGAAAAACTGGCGGCAGCGGTCGATACCCGGTTCTGATCTCCCTGCCCCATTGTGCCGGGTGGCGCTCTGCTTACCCGGCCTCTCCTCGTCTCTGCATAACGTCCTCAATCCGCAAGAATTGATCTCGTCACAAAATTTTCACAAAAACGCTTGCCGTGAAATTTCACTTTGTTGATAATGATTATCATTGTTACATTGATTGTTATTTATAAACACTATGTCACGCATTACTAACAGCACGGCAACGCGCGTACAAGAAGACACACAGCCAAAACCTGCTCCCCTGGAACGTCGTATCGACAGCAAGACTCTGCTGGGCGACGAGGGACGGGTCATTATTGAGCATGACGGCCAGCACTACCTGCTGCGCCAGACACATGCCGGAAAACTGATTCTCACTAAATAAACAATACCCAAACTATTCGCCAGCCACCCAGGTGATCCCCAGGCAGCCAGCGCTTTCGATTTCCAAATGGAGAGTTGCTATGCCATACCTGCATTCCGCGTCTTTGCGCCCCTCGCTGCTGGCGCTGGCCGTTGTCAGTGCCCTGCCGGGCGCTGCGTTTGCCGCCTCAGAAGAGATGACCGTCACCGCCACGGGTAACGCCCGTAGCACCTTTGAAGCGCCAATGATGGTCAGCGTGATCGACGCGACCTCCCCTGATAAACAGACTGCCAGCTCTGCCGCCGACCTGCTGCGCAATGTCCCAGGCATTACGCTCGACGGCACAGGGCGCACCAACGGTCAGGACGTGAACCTGCGCGGATACGATCGCCGTGGCGTGCTGGTGCTGGTGGATGGCGTGCGTCAGGGGACTGACACCGGCCACCTGAACAGCACCTTCCTCGATCCTGCGCTGATCAAACGCATCGAAGTGGTACGCGGCCCGTCGGCCCTGCTCTACGGCAGCGGCGCAATGGGCGGCGTGATCTCCTATGACACCGTCGATGCCAAAGATCTGCTCGAAAACGGTAAAAACAGCGGTTTCCGCGTCTTCGGCACCGGTGCCACGGGCGATCACAGCATTGGCATGGGTGCCAGCGCGTTTGGTCGTACCGATACGCTGGATGGCCTGGTGGCCTGGTCCAGCCGCGATCGCGGGGATTTACGTCAGAGCGACGGGTCCACCGCGCCTAACGACGAATCTATCAACAACATGCTGGCGAAAGGCAGCTGGAAAATCGACAGCGCCCAGACCCTGGGGGGTGCCCTGCGCTACTACAATAACGCCGCGCAGGAGCCTAAAAACCCGCAGACCCTCGATGCGGATGACAGCAGCAACCCGATGACCGACCGTTCCACCATCCAGCGCGACGCCCAGCTCTCATACGCTCTCGCGCCGGAGGGGAACGACTGGCTGAATGCCAACGCGAAAGTGTACTGGTCTGAGGCACGCATTAACGCCCAGAACGTCGACCGCACCGCTGAATTCCGCAAGCAGACGACCAAAGGCGGGAAAGTCGAGAACCGCACGCGCCTGTTCCCCGACTCCTTCGCCTCGCATCTGCTGACCTACGGCGGGGAGTATTACCGTCAGGAGCAGAACCCAGGCGGATCTACCACCGGCTTCCCGGACGCGAAAATCGACTTCAGCTCCGGCTGGCTGCAGGACGAAATCACCCTGCGCGACCTGCCGGTGACCCTCCTCGGCGGTACGCGCTATGACAACTACCGTGGCAGCAGCGACGGTTACGAAGATGTGGATGCCGATAAATGGTCATCTCGCGCGGGCTTAACCGTGACGCCAGCCGACTGGCTGATGCTGTTCGGCTCCTACGCGCAGGCGTTCCGCGCACCGACGATGGGCGAGATGTATAACGATTCCAAACACTTCTCCATCGGCAGCTTCTACACCAACTACTGGGTGCCGAACCCGAATCTGCGCCCGGAAACCAACGAAACGCAGGAGTACGGTTTTGGCCTGCGCTTTGACGACCTGATGCTTGCCAACGATGAACTGGAGTTCAAAGCCAGCTACTTCGACACCAAGGCAAAAGATTACATCTCCACCACCGTCGACTTTGCGGCCGCCACCACCATGTCCTATAACGTACCCAACGCCAAAATCTGGGGCTGGGACGTGATGGCGAAATACTCGGCTGATCTGTTCAGCCTGGACATGGCCTACAACCGCACGCGCGGGAAAGACACCGATACGGGCGAATACATCTCCAGCATTAACCCGGATACCGTCACCAGCAAACTGAACGTACCGGTGGCGCAAAGCGGCTTCTCCGTGGGCTGGATCGGCACCTTCGTCGATCGCTCCACGCACATCAGCAGCTCATACAGCAAGCAGCCAGGCTACGCGGTGAATGACTTCTACGTCAGCTATCAGGGTCAGGAGCAGTTGAAAGGCGTCACCACCACGCTGGTGCTCGGCAACGCCTTTGACAAAGAGTACTGGTCCCCGCAGGGCATCCCGCAGGATGGACGCAACGGCAAGATTTTCGTCAGTTATCAGTGGTAATCACCTTGCCCCGGCTCGCCGGGGCGCTTATCTGGAAGGAAGAGACAATGAATCACTACATACGCTGGATTGAGCTAAAAGAACAAAACCCTGGCAAATACGCACGCGACATCGCCGCCATGATGGGCATCAGCGAAGCCGAACTGACTTCCGCGCGCGTGGGCCACGACGCCTGGCGCCTGCATGGTGAAGTGCGTGAGATCCTCAGCGCGCTCGAAGCGGTAGGCGAAACCAAGTGCATTTGCCGCAACGAATACGCGGTACATGAGCAGGTCGGAAGCTTTACCAATCAGCATCTCAGCGGCCACGCCGGGCTGGTGCTGAACCCGGGTGCGCTCGATCTGCGCCTGTTCCTGAATCAGTGGGCCTACGTGTTCCACATCAGCGAAGCCACCGCGCGCGGCGAGCGCCAGAGCATTCAGTTCTTTGACCATCAGGGCGATGCGCTGCTGAAGGTCTACACCACCGACAACACCGATGTCTCTGCGTGGGGTGATGTTTTGACCCGTTTTATCTTTGCCGATAACCCGCCGCTGGCGCTGAAAGCCGCCGATGCAGTGGCTCACGCCGCTGAAGTGGACGGAAATACGGTGGACAGCGAATGGCGGGCGATGACCGACGTACATCAGTTCTTCAGCCTGCTGAAGCGCCATAACCTGAGCCGTCAGCAGGCGTTCCGCCTGGTCGGTGACGATCTGGCCTGCAAAGTGGACAACAGCGCGCTGGGGCAACTGCTGGAAACTGCGCGTCAGGATGGCAACGAGATCATGATTTTTGTCGGTAACCGTGGCTGCGTGCAGATCTTCACCGGCGTCGTGCAAAAACTGGTCCCGATGAAAGGCTGGCTGAACATCTTTAACCCGACCTTCACCCTGCATCTGCTGGAGGAGACCATCGCCGAGACCTGGGTCACGCGTAAACCGACCGCCGACGGGCACGTCACCAGTCTGGAGCTGTTTGCCGCAGACGGTACGCAAATCGCCCAGCTTTACGGCCAGCGTACCGAAGGCCAGCCGGAACAAACCCAGTGGCGCGCGCAGATCGACGCGCTGGCGCCAAAAGGGCTGGCCGCATGAGAAAACTGCTTGCCCTGATTGTCGCGCTGCCGCTAACGGCTTTTGCCGCTGCGCAGGAGAAAATTGTCTCGCTGGGCGGTGACGTGACGGAGATTGTCTACGCCCTGGGCGCAGAGTCATCGCTCGTCGCCCGCGACAGCACCAGCCAGTGGCCGCAACCGGCCACTGCGCTGCCGGACGTGGGCTATCTGCGTCAGTTGAACGCCGAAGGGATTCTGGCGATGCGCCCGACGCTGGTGCTGGCAAGTGCGCAGGCTCAGCCGTCGCTGGCGCTCAAACAGGTCGAGCAGAGCAATGTCCGGGTCGTCACCGTGCCGGGCAGTAACGATCTCAGCGTCATCGACGAAAAGGTGCGGGTGATTGCTGAAGCGACCCATCGTGTTGAGCAGGGAGATGCCCTGCGTAAAAACCTGCGTCAGGCACTGGCGGCGCTGCCGTCGTCACCGCTCAATAAACGGGTGCTGTTCATTCTCAACCACGGCGGGATGACCGCCATGGCGGCGGGCCAGCAGACCGGCGCGGATGCGGCGATCCGCGCCGCCGGGTTAAAGAATGCGATGCAGGGTTTTGCGCGCTATCAGCCCCTTTCGCAGGAGGGTGTGATTGCCAGCCAGCCGGATCTGGTAGTGATTTCGCAGGACGGCGTGAGCGCGATGGGTGGCGAAGACAATCTGTGGAAACTGCCAGGCCTGGCGCAAACCCCGGCGGGCAAAAATAAGCAGGTGTTACAGATTGACGACATGGCGCTGCTCGGGTTTAGCGTGCGCACCCCACAGGCGATTCAGCAGCTGCGCGACAAAGCGGAGCAACTCCCCTGATGCCTCGCCGGATCACCCTCTCCCTGTGGGGGCTGGCGTTGACGCTGGCCCTGATGACGCTGCTGGCGACCGGTTTTGGCGCGTTGCGCCTGCCGGTCACCCTGCTGTGGAACGGCTCCGACGACGCGCTGCGCCAGATCTGGTTCACCATTCGCCTCCCCCGCGTGCTGCTGGCGCTGGTGATTGGCGGATCGCTGGCGCTGGCGGGCTGTGTGATGCAGGGGCTGTTTCGTAACCCGCTCGCCGACCCCGGTCTGCTGGGTATCAGCAGCGGTGCGGCCTGCGCCGTGGCGCTGTGGGTGGTATTACCCGTCACGCTGCCAGCGCTGCTGATGCTTTACGCCCCGATGCTGGCGGCGTTCCTTGGCGCGCTGGCGGCGACACTGGTCATTTTTCTGCTCAGCCAGCAGCGTGACAGTTCCCTTTCGCGCCTGCTGCTGGTAGGCATTGCCATCAACGCCCTGTGCGGTGCGGCGGTTGGCGTGTTGTCGTGGGTCAGCAATGATGCGCAGCTCCGCCAGTTGTCCCTGTGGGGGATGGGCAGTCTGGGGTCGGCGCAGTGGTCGACGCTGCTGGCCGTCACCTCGCTGATGATCCCGACGGTGCTGATTATCTGGCGGTTAGCGGGTGCGCTGAATTTGCTGCAGCTGGGCGACGAAGAGGCGCACTACCTGGGGGTGGACGTCCGCGTGGTACAGCGTATTTTGCTGCTGTGTAGCGCGTTGCTGGTCGCCTCTGCGGTCGCCGTCAGCGGCGTGATCGGCTTTATCGGTCTGGTGGTTCCGCATCTGATGCGCATGTGGCTGGGATCGGATCATCGCGCGGTGATCCCCGGTTCGGTGCTGGCGGGCGCATTTTTACTGCTGATCGCCGACACTCTCGCCCGGACGGCCGTCGCCCCTGCGGAGATGCCGGTCGGCCTGCTGACCAGTCTCCTTGGCGCCCCCTGGTTCCTGTGGCTCATATTTCGTCGCGGAGGACAGCATGGCTGAACAATTTAGCGCGCGGGCACTGACTTACCGCACAGCAGAAAAGACCGTGATTCGTGAGGTGTCGCTCTCGCTGGAGCCGGGTGAACTGGTGGCGCTGATCGGCCCTAATGGCGCAGGGAAATCGACGCTGCTGCGTCTGCTGACCGGCTTTCTGAAACCCGCGTCGGGAGAGTGCGTGCTGAACGGGAGATCGCTGGAGGCCTGGAGTACGCAGACGCTGTCCCGCCATCGCGCGGTGATGCGCCAGCAGACCCAGCTGGGCTTCGACTGGCCGGTTGAAGCGGTCATCGGCATGGGACGTGCGCCCTGGACGCCGCAGCCGGAAGGCGCAGTGATCCATCAGGTGATGCAGATAACCGGCTGTCTGCCGCTGGCGGGAAGGCGCTACGCCTCTCTGTCGGGCGGTGAGCAGCAGCGGGTGCAACTTGCCCGCGCGCTAGCGCAGTTATGGTGCGACGGCGCGCCGCGCGGCTGGCTGTTTCTCGATGAACCGACTTCGGCGCTGGACCTTTATCACCAGCAGCATTTGCTGCGCCTGATGAAATCCTTAACCGCGCAGGGCGATCTGCACGTCTGCGTGGTGCTGCACGATCTCAATCTGGCCGCCCTGTGGGCCGACCGGATTGTGTTATTGCACGAAGGAGAGATTGTGTCGCAGGGGTCGCCGGAAAGCGTGTTACGCGCCGGGGATCTGGCGCGCTGGTACGGGGCGCAGGTGCACGTGGGCCAGCATCCGGTGAATGCGGCCCCGCAGGTGTTTCTCGCGCCTTAGCTTGAACAACTCACTTCCAGCCGCTTGCCCCAGTCCGGTGGGCGGCTGACATAATCATCGCTGCGATCCGCAAACGGCGTGCGTAGGGCATCGTGCAGACGGTGCAGCTCTGCGTAATCCCCCTGCTCTGCTTGCTCAATCGCCCGCTGCGCCAGCCAGTTGCGCAGAACCATCGCCGGATTAACGGCTTTCATCTGCGCCTGACGGTCGTCGTCCTGAATTTCCTCGCGCTGCAAGCGCTCACGGTATGTGACAAGCCAGCTGTCAAAAGCCGCTCTGTCGATAAACTCATCGCGCAGCGGCGAGGCGGCACTTTGCTGTTCCGTCTGACTCAGCATACGGAAAGTACGGGTGTAGTCGCTCCCCTCTCGGGCCATCAGCGCAAACAGGGCATTCAGAATATCGTTATCGCCCTTCTCCTGCGTCGTCAGCCCCAGCTTGCGGCGCATCAGCTTTCCGTATTCCTGCATCAGAACCTCCTGATAGAGATCCAGCGCATCGTTCAGGGCTTCCACATCAATAAACGGCGACAGAGACTGGGCGAGGCGCTGCAGATTCCACAGGCCTACCGCAGGCTGATTTTCAAAGCTGTAGCGCCCCTGATGGTCCGAGTGATTGCAGATAAAATCTGGCTGATAGTCATCAAGGAAACCGTACGGGCCGTAATCCATGGTCAGGCCCAGGATCGACATGTTATCGGTGTTCATCACGCCATGGGCAAAGCCGACGGTTTGCCAGCAGGCCATCAGCGACGCGGTGCGCGCCACGACATCACGGAACCACAGGATGTATTTGTCCGCGTCATCCTGCCAGTGCGGCCAGTGATGACGAATGACAAAATCTGCCAGCTGGCGGACTTTTTCCTGCTCGCGGCGATAGTAAAAGTGCTCGAAATGGCCGAAACGGACGTGGCTTTGCGCGATGCGCATCAGCATCGCGCCCGGCTCGTAGGTTTCGCGGGCAATCTGCGTATCGCTGGTCACGATGGATAAGGCGCGCGTGGTGGGGATACCAAGCGCATGCATCGCTTCTGAGGCGAGGCTTTCACGGATCGTCGAGCGCAGCACCGCGCGCCCGTCGCCCATGCGGGAATAAGGCGTCAGTCCGGCCCCTTTCAGGTGCCAGTCGACGGTCTGGCCGTTCGCAAGCTGCTGTTCACCCAGCAGAATGCCGCGACCGTCGCCGAGCTGACCGGCCCAGACGCCAAACTGATGACCGCTGTAGACCTGTGCCAAAGGCTGCATGCCCGGAAGCAGCGCTTCGCCGCCCCAGACGCCAGCGCCGGTCGCGGGCTGGAATAGCGATGGCGGAATGCCTAACGCGCTGGCAAGGCTGTCGTTGTGCCAGATGAGCCGGGCGTTGGTCAGCGGCGTTGGATTAAGTGCGGTGTAGAAATCTGGCAGTTCATCGTGCCAGTGAGCAGTAAAAGACAGGGTCATAAGTCCTCCTGCCTCTAGTGTAGAGGGTTTACCCGTGCTTAAACACGGGCGAATGGCAGGGTTATCGTTGAACGAGCGTGGTGACCTGACTCGCGGGGACTGCGGACCACAAATTCCCTTGCATGGCACTAAAACGGAAAGGCATCACCCGTCGCAGAACCTCTTCATCATCCACTCCCGCGATCATCACCGACAGGCAGTACGGCGAGATTTGTGCAAGGATCGCGCGCATAAATGGCTCGAAGGAAAACTCCGCGACACGCTGCTGGATAAACCCTTTATCCAGCGCAACACGGGTAAACAGCCCGTCAAAAATGGCTTTATTCGACGCGGCACCGGCACCGTAGTCGGCCAGCACCATCGGAAAATGGATCGCCATTCTCGCCAGCATGAGATCATCTTTGCCGTTATTTAAACCGGGATAATTCTCATTAACCGTGAACTCAAGAAAAGGATAACGATCTAATATTGCCCCGGCATTTCTGTCCGTTAAAAGATACTCACTAATGACCGGCGTAATATTTATCCATGCAATAAGCTGATGCTGCACAAAAAAAAGTTTGCAGGAATCCAGCAGGTCGAGTTTCTCTTTAAACAGCGTTAACTCGTCTTCTGCAGTGAGATGCGGCTTCACCAGCTCAGTAGGGATGCGGACGTCAGACCCCACGCTAACAAAGTTAGCCAGGATCTCTAAACCCTGTAGCTCCCCTGCGATATTGCGCGCCGGGAGTAATAACAGTTCAGATTGATAAGGATTATTCAGGGTGACAATCATAGAGCCTGCCCCGCGTTAACGACGATATCTTGCATCCTGGAGCAACGGCTAAAACAATTCAACTTTATTGATTTTAATAGAGTTAATTTCATTCTTTCCTTTTATATTTTAAGATTTTTCCCTCAATCTAAAAATAATCTTATCCTGGATATCAAATAATATCCAGTATTCACGAATTCAGGGACTTACAGAATTAATTAATGTTACGTAATGTATCAAAACAGCAATGAGTCAGAAAACAGCGCGACTTAACCAAAATCGCGCTTAAGAAAGAAGAGAGTGCGGCTATATACGGCGCGCCTGCCAGAAGTTTTTCCGCCAGTAAACATTATCTAAGGAAGACCTCATCACACCGCGACTGGTCGAGGCGTGAATAAACTGGTTGTCGGTATCATAAATGCCAACATGTAAGCCACTTTCTCCCGAACCCGTTTTAAAGAATACCAGGTCACCGGGAAGCAGATCGTCTTTGTCTATTTCAGTGCCAATTTTGGCCTGCGTGCGGGTATCGCGCGGGAGTTGCAGATCGAATTTATCGCGGAATGTCATCAGCACAAAGCCAGAGCAATCCACCCCGCCCCGGCTCATGCCGCCATAGCGATAGGGTGTCCCGCGCCAGTTTTGCAACTGATCGTTCAGGTTGGCTATCACGGTTATTGAATCCGATAACCGCGGATTAGGGGGTGGCGCACGATGGCTACTGCATCCTGCAAGTAATAACATGCCCACGATCAGAAACCAGAATCGCATTTCCAGACGAATCCTCTGCTTTTTTTGTCCTTTCCGTAATTTAGCCTGTGATTACACAACCTTGCAAGAAACGCTTATTCCTGGACGGTAGAAATCAACATTCTGTGCCCTTCGATGTCCAGCCGCCGGAAAGGCATCCCGTATGCCGTCGCCAGATTGGGCGGTGTGAGCACGGTGTCACGCGGGCCGCTGGCGAGCAGTTTTCCGCGCGCCAAAAGCCACACGCGATGGGCGTGACGCAGCGTATGGTTCAGGTCATGGCTGCTCATCACCACGGCAATACCCCTGCCAGACAGCAGGCTGAGCTGCTTATCCAGCGCCGCCTGCTGGGCGACGTCCAGACTGCTCATCGGCTCATCCAGCAGCAGCAGACTACCGTGCGGGTTTCCCGCCGGATGGATTTGCAGAATCACCGCCGCAAGCCGCACGCGCTGCCACTCCCCGCCAGAAAGCTGGTTGACGTTGCGCGTAAGCTTATCAGTCAGCCCAAGTGCCCCGGTGAGGTCATCCAGAAGTGATGACGAGGATTTATCATGCTGATGCAGCGCCAGATAGTGCCAGACAGGCATGGCGAAGGGCGGCGTTTGCTGTTGCACCAGATAACTGCGCCGGTGCGCCAGCGACACAGGCGACCATTCATGAAGAGAATGTCCGTGTAAAACGATATCGCCCTCGCCTGACGTCAACCCGGCCATCCGCGCGAGCAATGTGCTTTTCCCTGCACCGTTTGGCCCCACGAGGTGCACGATCTCACCCGCACGGATTTCCGCGCTGACCGGTTCCAGTCTTCCCTTCTCCGCGACGCCCGCGAGCTGCATCAGCTGAGTCATTACTTCGCCAGCGCCAGTTTAATGGACTCCATGACGATCGGATCTTCCGGCGTCATATCCGGTGCGAAGCGCTGCACCACCTGACCATCACGGCCAATCAGGAATTTTTCGAAGTTCCACAAGATATCGTCTGGATAGAGCGGCGCGCGTCCTTTGCTCGCCATCCGCTCGTAGAAACCGCTGCCTTCCGGCGCAACGGCAGCAGGCGCTGCGGCGATCAGTTTTTCATACAGCGGATGGCGGTTTTCGCCGTTGACGTCGATTTTGCTGAACATCGGGAATGTCACGCCATAAGTGGTGCTGCAAAAGGTTTTGATCTCGTCTTCGCTGCCCGGCTCCTGACCCAGGAACTGGTTGCAGGGGAATCCGAGGACCACAAATCCGTCTTTTTCCCAGGCTTTCTGGATGTTCTCCAGCTGTTCGTACTGCGGCGTCAGACCACATTTCGAGGCGACGTTGACCACCAGCAGAACCTTACCTTTGTAACTTTCAAGCGTGGTGTTCTCGCCATCAATGGTTGTGACTTCGGTATTCAAAATATCGTACTGCATAGCGTCCCCTTAGATTGTCTTACGGTTGGGCGGATCTAACGTCCGGCCTTTAATAGTAGCCAGATAAGAGCCTAGCTCAACTAATCTTTTGTGAATCATAATTTTACATACAATCCAATAGATTAGCTTCTTCTGCAACGGACAATATCAGAGAATAACGGAAAGCATCTTGCCCCTTTTGATGCCCCCGCATCACATTTTGCCCCCAAATTTGCCCCCAAAATTCTTTGCATTAGCTTAGCAGTCTTTGTCCCTGCCCTATACTTTCAGTCTGAAATCTGGCTGGAGGTTTCTATGTGTGGACGCTTTGCACAAGCTCAAACTCGCGAAGAATATCTGGCATACCTGGCAGACGAAGCCGATCGCGATATCGCTTATGACCCGGAACCGATCGGCCGGTATAACGTGGCGCCAGGCACTAAAGTTTTGTTGCTGAGCGAACGTGATGAGCTGCTGCATCTCGATCCAGTGTTCTGGGGTTACGCGCCCGGGTGGTGGGATAAACCTCCACTGATAAACGCGCGCGTGGAGACGGCTGCCACCAGCAGAATGTTTAAACCACTCTGGCAGCATGGCCGGGCGATTTGCTTTGCTGATGGGTGGTTTGAATGGAAGAAGGAAGGCGACAAGAAACAGCCCTACTTCATTCACCGGGCCGACGGTCAGCCGATTTTTATGGCAGCAATCGGCAGCACACCGTTCGAACGCGGCGATGAGGCGGAGGGTTTTCTGATTGTGACGTCTGCGGCTGATAAGCGACTTGTCGATATTCACGATCGTCGGCCATTGGTTCTGACGCCAGACGCGGCCAGAGAATGGATGAAGCAGGATGTTGGCGGCAAGGAAGCGGAGGAAATCATTGTCGACGGTGCCGTGCCAGCAGATAAGTTTATCTGGCACGCTGTCACTCGAGCCGTGGGAAATCCGAGAAATCAGGGGCCGGAATTAATCTCGGCTGAGATATGATGCACAAAAACAACCTGCTCTCGTATGCTGTCAGCGACAAGCGAACATACCTTTCAAGTCTATCGGTACGATAGTGACCTCGCTTTACTAACAAGTATGTTAGTTTGTGAGAACTATTTCGGCGTATAGGTGGTGCTATGGGTGTTGAATTTCACATAACGAGAGCTGAATTTTGGGCAGATAATGACGATGAACAGATCACGGCTGAGGAATGGCTCGATTACATTAACAGTGATAATGAATTAAGCAGATATATAATAAACGGTGATTACCACGCCTTGTGGTCTGGTCCCTCTTTGCACGGAGAGCCATGGCTTGATTGGAGCGCAGGTAATATCTATACCAAATGGCCAGACACATACCTTTACAGAAAGATGCTGGAGATTGCAAAGCACCTTAATGCCTTGGTAATGGATGATGATGGTACGATTTACAGTAACGAATCACAGTGGGAATACGATCCGTCAACTAACACTTAAAGTCCGATGTTGGCTTGGAGCGGAAGAACTCACACAGCAGAAGGTCCGCTCAAAGCGAAAAGCAGAAGTTCCACTCTTACACCCTCAGTTATATGCCGAATCATTAACATTATCGTGCTGAAATCCACTCAGCTTTGCTGTATGGGTGACCAGGGTAACTTAAGCACAGTATCTGAGCTGTGTAGGTTTTACCTGCCATAAGACGCAATATTGGGCATATGGTCTTCAATCTCAGATTCAAGCTCACTTACTTATTTATCTACCGTCAGCGGTAGTTCTTCCATACTTGCGCCACCGTTCAGCCGGAATGTGATAGTGATTATTTTCGGCAATGAAGTGGGTTCCATGCCACACCACTTATTCATTGCACGGATCGTTTCTCTTTCAAACACATCAGCTGGCTGCGCTGATATGATTTTGATATTTTCCGCACACCCTTTTGTATCCACAGTGTATGAAGCCCTTACAACCCCCTCAATCCGGCCAGCCTGTGCTTTTACAGGATAATAGGGCAGGTCCCAGGTGGATGATTTAGCTGCCTTTATGTCTCCTGTCACATGTTCCTGACCCGACTGTGTCTGATTGTAAGCACATCCGGGTGCCAGCATAGCCAGCGTTATAGCCATCGTTAAACGTTTCATTCTTTCCCTTGATTAAGTAGCCACCAGAAGCGACTCCAGCAAAATGAATACAAACGTATCATAAACGACTCGATAACAATTCAGGTTATTAAAATTGTGCATGGTCATCGCCAACAAATACAAGGATGCACCAACAACTGCAACAGTATCTGCACGCAGATGCTGTGACCCAGGCGGCGCAGATTTACGATTGTATTCAGTAGTAAGCTGCAAATGCGAGGAGTAATACCAGGCAAAAAAAGAATGTCGCCATTCCACACTTGCAATGAAGATCACGTTTGTTGCAACAAGCTATATATCAATTAAACATCCCCCTCAGGCACGAAGCGGACGATCTGCTGGAGCCGAAGGTCTGCAATGAGCGAGGAGCGGAAGTTCGCATTTGTCATGACCGCCGGGATGCAAGACTAACATTGGGGCGTAATAATCAACGAGGATCAGTTCAAGCCTATTTCATCCCTTGATTTTTTCATTTCCTGTATGGCCTTAAGGTGGCTCGCTCAGTTTTCGTTTCGCTGAAAGCGCATGCGGATGTTGCCGTGATAACGTTCTTGGATCGAATAAGTCATATGTAACTTAATGAGGTAAGGGTTTTCCGGCACCGGCCTGCCACTCAGGGTGATGATATCCCCCTTGGTACTCTCCGCTATCGAAAGATGGTCAAAATAGGTGTCGTCCGTCAGAATAGCGCAATGCAGATCTAGCCAAGGAGCGAAAATCAGCCGACAGAGGCCTTTACTCGTTTTCAGGTATTTATTGTCAGACTTATCAAAGCTCAACATGGCATCTACCGCCGCTGAATTCTCATAGTACCAAGCCTGATACTCATCGAAGAACGCTCTACCAGAAACTACCAGTTTACTGCCATTGTCGACAGTATCACTTTCACATACGAAAGTGAGGATATCTGCAAAATGGGCTACCTGCATAGTGCATTCCGCGTCGCGACGCAACTGCGTTGAAAGAACGTCGTTCCAAATTATTTGCAGTGCGTTATCAGCCCAATAGCTGTCTTCATTATGTATTGGTGAGGTTTTTATCCCTCTGGCATAATATTCTTTATCTGAGATTGAGATGACTGTCTTCTCTTCGAAGTCGTCAGTTTTATTACAGAACTGTGTACTGCTAAACAGTGTCGTCAGAAAGTGTGTTTTGAGTTTTTCTCGGAACAAAATCGAGACGTTATGACCAAGAATGACAAGACGATCCTCATCAATTTCGGCTTTCTCAATATCCTGACGCTTGCTCTGCACCACAGCATCGCAATATGCAGCAAGCGTCTGTTGAAACCGGTCCTTGCAGGCTCTGAAATCGTCATGATGGGGGAGCGCAAACTGAGTTTGTTGATCAGTATGTTCACGCATGGCGTTCAGAACATAGGCAACTTTCTCTTTTTCGCGGTAATCAAACATATCCCCTTCGAGAGATTGTTTAACCGTTTGTGAGACTTGGAAAGCCGAGCTCGACATCATGATTCCCAGTTGAACGAAAGCGGTGACGAGATCACCTACATCAGTGATCCGATTCCCCATATATACACGGCCGCTAATCATCGGCTTCCCATTCGCTGCCGAAAGTTCCCCGATTAGTCCCTCAAGCCAGCCAGGCTCTGACCCAAAATGGCGTCCTCCCCATAAATAGGTGCGCAGGTAAATATCAATGATTTGCTGCCCGGAGGTAATGGCCGGGAAGCAGTTGTCAAAGACCCCTGTTTTTTCAGTCAGAGAACCTGCTAATAGGGAATGGACAGCGCTTTCAACGTGGAGCTTGGGTTCTTCCGCTGCCTGGTGGATGAGAAATGCCGCCGTACACAACCGGATATCGACTAGGCCATTACGGTACGCCTGACCAGTGAGCGCCTTTGAGGGGATAGACGCTGGTGTGGAGAAGAAGTACTTCGCAACATCAATGTCATCGTCCAGACGCAGCTTATGGGCCCACCGGTGGAGCAGATCCAGTGCCCAATCTGCCGCAAACGTGTCACCGGAGCGGATTGCGGAAACGACAATGTGTGGCAGGGTCAGGAGATGTTTTCGCAGGGCATCATGAAAGATACGGTCATCGGGAAAACGAGTATTTCTATTCGCGATCACATCGAGCCAGCCTTCCCATAGTTCAACGAACTTCGTGACTAATCCTTCATAAACTTGACGCTGGCTGAGCGTCATTTTGAGGTGATTTGTGTGTCCCCAGTCCATCAGCGTTTCCCAGGCATAGCCGGTATACATGAGTCCCAGTTGATTTTCCCGTAAGGTTACCCTGTCTCTCATCCCGTAGATCATCTGGGGAATGCGCATACACCGGGCAAAAAAACGGTCACTGACCTCAGTTTTCAGCATCGCTTGTCTGAAGAGTAAATAGAGTTCTGTGTAAAATTTTTCGACAAAACTGTCGTCATAGACCCCGTCTTTTATCAGCAGCAGGTTATGGATCCCCTGCGGCGAAGAGTACTGAAAAACATTGAGCATACCGGAGAAGGCGCGGCACATGTTATGTACTGCTTCTTCAAAAGCATTAATATCCCCCTCACTCAGGGCATCATAAATATCACCGCTTATCCCCTTGACCAGTGCTTCTTGGTTGACCGGGAGGGATTTTCTTTCTCCGACCTTAAAACAGGCTCTCAGGAGCATCAGATATACATCCCCGATGTCTCCGTCTTTAATTTTGAAAATAGGTTGCCTGTCGTTGCCGGAAACTGCAACGTATCGGGGGGAGAACGCAAGACTGACATGCTGTTTTTTGTCAGCCAGTCGGGTATCCAGATGCTTCAGGATCAGTGTTAAAGGACGATACCAGATATCAAGGAGGTCAGATGAGGCCTCGTGCTTTTTGGTTATGGTCTGATAACCGTGTTCAGAATCATTATCGTGCAACCTGATGGCCTGAAATGCCCCGATATTCAGCATGCGGTAACGAACTGGTTGGCGAAGAAAACCCTGAAGAATGATATCCCGGATAGCGGGGATAAAGGCATCAGAAACCAGGTACCGAAACACCATCCGCTCCCGGCGGGCATCATGGAGCACACTGATGCTTTGTATGAAAAACCAGATGGAGAGTCCGATGTTAAGCAGCATCCAGAGAATGGCAATCCCACACAGGATGGCGTAGCTGTAATTACTGCTAAATGGGCGGATAAGGCTGCCAGCCAGAATGAAGGCTGACAGGGACAGGCCGCTGAGCCCCGCAAACATGAATCCTGAATAGCGCTGATAGGCAGCCTGAACAATCTTTCGTGTCGATTTTTTCTGAAAAATGACGCTGACCAATCCCACAACTAGCGGGTAAACAATACCAATAATGGTGAGCTGACCACCCAGCAAGCTTGTTTGCCAGTCAAAAAGCGTTTTCCATGCTGGGGCGTATTGCTCCGCCAGTGGCTTGATAGAGGGTTTTAAAAAATAAAGTAAGGTGAAAAGCGCTGCAAACCCTGAAAATAAAAGTCCGATAGATTTTATATAATGCGTCGAACAAAAGAGTATGACTTTTTCCAGGTGGCCCCAGCGGGCTTCCCGAAATGCGTCATGGGTGCGAAGGGTATCTCTGATCGCCCTATCCGTTCTGTAACGTGCGCTGCCCAGAATCCTTTTAAGCATATTATTCCTGTCAGTACAAAGTGTGTTCGTTTGCTACAGTGCCCTTCACCCGTGTTGTGCGGCTTTTATGGTGTGCTTTTGTGCTTTCGGAATGGAGGCACATTTGTTGATGAAAGTGTATCAGAGAAAAGAACGATATCGCAAAATTGGAGGCGAGGCCACTCACTGAGAAATACTGTTTGAAGGCGGGTTGTTACTAATTGAATTTAGCCATTTGAACAGATGGTGCACCTCGTCCGCTTCTGGCACGAAGCGGACAAATATATGCTTTGATTCTCATCGAACCCTAATAAGATCAGCGTATCTCGTCGTGTACCTCGGCGAGAGCATTTCACGCTTCATCTGCCACTGCTGCTGTATGCCCTGCCCAGCAAAGTAAAGCGTGCCCTTCCCGCCTTTAGCGTTCAACCGATCCAGCACCTCCATTAACCTGTCGCCACCGGCCCGCGGTGCGTTCTCGTCAAATAAATTGAGTTGGGCCACACCTTGGCTAAAAAAGTCTCCAAGCATGATCCCCGCTTTCTGATATCGGTGGCCATCCTTCCAGATTTTGTCCAGGCATTTTACCGCGGCGTTGATAATGTCGCGGGAATCCTGAGTTGGTGTGAGAAGCTTTATAGATGCACTGTTACCATAATACGGCTCGTTAAGCGCAAAGGGAGAGGTCTTCACGAACGCAGAGATAAAGCGGCAGTACTGATGTTCACCCCGAAGTTTTTCAGCACCACGGGCGGCATAGCTGCAGATAGCCTGGCGCATCTGTTCATACTCAGTAACGCGTTCACCGAACGACCTGCTGCAAACAATCTCCTGCTTCGCTGGGGCATACTCATCAAGATCGAGACAGGGTTCGCCGCGCAGCTCCCTGACCGTTCGCTCGAGCACGACATTAAAGTGTTTACGAATAATCCAGGTGCTTTGTTCTGAGAGGTCCAGAGCCGTTTTGATGCCCATAGCGTTAAGCTTTTTGCTTATGCGCCTACCGACGCCCCACACGTCCTCTACAGGCACGATAGCCAACAACCGACGCTGGCGATCGATATTAGATAAATCAACCACCCCGCCTGTCTGGCGCTGCCATTTCTTCGCAGCGTGATTTGCCAGCTTAGCGAGGGTTTTCGTCTGCGCGATACCAACCCCGACAGTCAAATGCGTACGCTTCAGAACCGTAGCTCGGATCTCCTTGCCGAACTCCGTCAGGTCCCGGCAGTTGCGAACACCAGTCAGGTCGCAAAAAGCTTCGTCGATACTGTAAATTTCGACGCGAGGGCTCATTTCCTCGAGCGTCGTCATTACCCGGTTCGACATATCAGCATACAGCTCATAGTTGCTGCTGAAGCATACAACGCCAGTGCGCCGGAAAAGCTCCTTTTGCTTGAAGAATGGCTCGCCCATGGTAATTCCAGCGGCTTTGGCCTCGGCGCTGCGCGCGATTACGCATCCATCATTGTTCGAGAGAACGACAACCGGGCGCCCTCTCAGGTCTGGCCTGAATACCGTCTCGCATGATGCATAGAACGAATTCACATCACAGAGAGCAAACATATTCAGCTCGCAGATTTAACGATGAAAGTCACGACGCCAAAAACGTCCAGGGTATCTTCACTGCCCACAATGATCGGGCTGTAAGCGCTGTTCATTGGGTTGAGTTGGACAGTCGGTCGAAGCTGCAGGCGTTTTACAGTGAACTCCCCTTCCACTGCGGCGATCACAATATCTCCATGATCTGCTGTGATGGAGCTATCCACCACCAGCAGATCACCATCACCAATTCCCGCATCGATCATCGAGTCCCCGGCAGCCTTCAGGAAGTAGGTTGAACTCGGGTGTTGGATCATCAATTCATTGAGATCGATACGTTGCTCGACGTAATCCGCTGCCGGGCTGGGAAATCCACATTGCACTAAGTCGCTGAAAAGCGGAATAGCAATGACCTCACGTAACTCTGCTGGTCTGTACAACTTCATAATGCACGCGTCGATACTGTTTTTATATACAGTAGTTTTGTTCAAGGCATTGATCAAGAGAGATGAGTGACTCCATCTGTTCAAAGCTTCATCACCACGTCTGTAAGTGGTTATCGACTTTGAGAATATCTCTTGTGTAAATTTTTCCAAAAAAGTGATGATGTATGGGTCTTACTTGAATGTGTTATCAGATTCACGGTATGACTGTTGTCTTCGCTTTGTTGATGAAACAGTACTGGTGCCGATTTTTATCTTGCACCTTCCATCTGAACTGTACTAAGTATGGCGGTGGCATCTTTTTCCAAATGCTGGCATTGAAATTATAGTTTTTGTTAGGCAAGACACTTTAAAAAAATATTATCTCTGCAACTCCTAATTATTAGGGATTGAAATTCTCCCTAATCCACGGATGTCACTATTAATTATTTTTTCTAGAACTATGTCACTATTTTCTCAAAATAACTTAACGCTCTATTGACAGTAAAAGATTCAAAGGATACTCTCGCAATACTGTATACATATACAGCTTTTTATTTGTAACGCATTGTATTCAATATTAAGAGGGATTTTATGAGCGAAGATACTTTAAATGTAGATGGTACTCCCGGTAAAAATACCGGCAGCAATAATAGTGGTCATGGCAATGGCACCGGTGGTGCCGGAAATTCGGGTTCAAAAGACCATGGAAGTAATTCAGGAACCCCTGCGCAAAATGCACAAGTAGCAGCGGTATTCAACGATCCAGCTGTAAGAAAAAAAATAGTAGCCCTTAGAAAAGGTGCTCTCTTGATGAACCCAAACGCTAAAGTGACAGTAACGGGACTCAGTGTTGACGGTACTATAACAGTGTCGATTGACGGGATTAATGCATACCAGGCTAGCACTTTGGGTCTGACTGGTTTAATTTCAATTACGACAAACGACGGCGTACCTTATACTTCTGGGAAAATTACCACAGGGCATAAACTTAGCGGTTCGAATTCTAATAGTAAAGACTTACCAGGTTCAGTTCTGGGTGGTCTGATTGACACCGCAGTTAATGAAGATAATAAAAACAATGCTCCTCCGACTCTTTCTGAACGTGTTAATAAATATTATCATGATAACCCTTCGCGTAAAGCTCTGACCAATTTATATAAGGAGACGCTTAAAACAGGGAAAATCCCTAAAGCGGCCAGAGGTAACCTTCTGACCAATCTTCAAAAGCTGCTTGATGAAGATAAAAAACTGGCTGCAGCAGCAGAACAAGCCAAAAGAGATGAAGCAGAAGTTTTGCAAAAAACAAGTGAAATCATCGCTGGTACAGGTGAAAAAATTAGTGCGCATGCGAGCGCACAATTCAAAACGCATGCAAATAAAATTGCAGCAGATTTGAAAAGTTTTCAGGGCAAGAAAATACGTAGCTTCAATGACGCAACAGCATCGCTGAATAAAATTGCCTCCAACCCAGGTTTGAAAATGAGTTCAGCTGATAAATCAGCGATCATCAACGCTCTCAAACAGGCTAACGCTCAGACGATGGCTGGCAACCTTAGCAACCTGAGCAAAGCGTTTAAAGGTGCAGACACCGTAATGTTAGCTGGCAAAGTTATTGATAAAACCCGAATTGGTTTTGAAACCAATAACTGGGGCCCCCTGGTTCTGGAGATTGAATCATGGGCTCTAAGTAGTTTGGCTACAGCGGTAGGACTCGGTGTTGTTGCCTATACTGCACCATTTATAGCCGCTACAGTTGGACTTCCTGTTTCGGCTGTTGCGGTTGTAGGTATTATTAGCGTTGGCATTATTGCATCGTTAATTGATGAAAATGTGGCAACAGCAATTAATAATGAACTTATAAAATCAGCTCACTAATTAAACAGGCGCATTAGCGCCTGTTTTTTACCTTTTGAAAATCAAAATTGCCGCATAAATAAAGCTGAGCAAGTAGCAGGTTAAAATATAGATTGCAGAAAACACTATACAATATAGTAAAGTCAATAACGTCTCGGTTTGAGACATCATGTGCAAAAATCTCTTTGACTCGGTCAGTTCCACATCATAGAAAAGCAGAAAATATGATACCACAATATAGAAAGCTAAAAATAACACAAGAACTTGAAATGTCTTTGCTTTACCGAGCGATGTATTTATTCTCAGCTTATCATATGTAAGCATAAAGAAAATAAAACTGAACACAGGTGCTAACTTACAATAAGAACTCATAATCTCACTGAGGAGAGGGCTTCCGATAGAAGTCATCCCTGGCAACGCTTCAGTTTTATTTGCTATAAAATTCAGAACAACTGAATCTGGTGACATCAAATTAGCATAAAACACAACCGGAAAAGGTATTAACGAGAATATTAATATCCAAAACATGTATTTAGTTGCTAAATGTTTATCTGAACTACCATCTAAAGTACTCAACCCTGCGCCTCCCATAGCTATTGAACTCCTGAAATTGATGAACTTTTGTTATCATACAGCATAGTACAGACAATGAAGACCTCTGAAATTTCAGTATAACTTATGTTTACTGCGGCCTAACATTACTTGCCGTATTGATGGCGTCCGGGACACCTGACTTATGCGATAGCGGTACATATGTGAAGCAAAAAAACGTTACTATCCTGACCGCTGACGTATTACACCAAAAAAAACGATTACCCTTCCCCCTTCTGTTTTAAAAGTTGAGTATTAAGAAGTTCTACTTTCTCCATCAATGCAAGGATCACTTCATGGTGGCGCTGTCTCCCAAACTGACCTTTATTCACCTTCGTCGTTAGTCATGGTGAGCACAGCCGCTCTCATTCTTTGGTTGTATAAAGAATCGGCAGGCATCTCGACGCGGACGGACAAAAACTGGTCATGAGGAATATCAACGGGATCGCCATTGCTGACACTCTGCAGCTCGTTACTGGCGAACGCTGGCGCGCCGGGGTGAGTACGATGATAGGTTTTTATCAACACAGAACCATCGGCGCTGACTTCGTAATCCAGCCAGATGAGCGGCTGCTTGTTGCGGTCGGTAGGGATGTCAAAACCGCCATCGATGCCGCCCCAGGCAGCATCAGAGTTTAGCCCCTCACACCCTTCTACCAGATATTCACCTATAGACAGACGGGTTACGGAGCATCCCTCTGATTCGTCGTTGGTCTGGTATGTGCCATCTGAAAACACTTTAATCACAGGAGATGCGGCTTTCAGTGTGCCATCACTAGCTTTGGTGGTATTTTCTGTGTGATAGAGTTCCCGCCAGGCGTTATACCCACCATTGTTCATAGAGCGAAAGAACATCCTCCCTGAAGCAGAGTAGGACCCGGCAATCTGAAACTTAAAAAGATTGTTATTGGTGCAGTTATACGCAATGACTCCCACGAACTGGCCATTACCGATGCCCCCCGGAGCGCCAACAAAATCACCATTCGATGCGTAAAAACCAGTTTTTAAATCAGCACTATTTCCATTTGCCAAATCAGGGATAGAAGCTGTATCGCCTCGAGCTGAACCAAGACCAAAATCGCCCATAGAAAGAATGTCTCCAGAACTGCTATAAGCGTTCCTCGTCGCACTACTTCCCAAACCGAGGTTTGTGCGAGCGTCTTCTTTGGTCGTTGCGCCGGTACCGCCGTCAGCAATCCCCAGCGCACCATTGCTTCCTTTCTGCAGTAACTTGCCGATCGCTGGAATGCTTACTGCCTTGCCGTTGATGGTGACAGTGATGCTCTGGTTTGCCGTGGTTGTGGCAAAAGTCTCCCACGCACCGATATTCTCGTCGTAGTCTTTGATGAGCTGAGACATCGCCTGCGCCAGGCCATCGACAGAGATATTGTCTGATACCAGAATGCCGTACTTCTGGCCGCTCAGCGCCGGGGAAGCAGCAGGCGTTACCGTCATGGACGTGGAGCTGTTTACTGCTGAAATCTGGAACATTTGGACCGGGTTAGATATGACGATAATCGTCTGGCCAGCGCGGACCTGGCTGGCGGGAGCCGTCCAGTTCGTGCCTGTGCCGGTGGCGGTATTTCCGTTAATAGCGATGGTGCCAGTGTTATAAAGCATATTTTCTCCAGGCAATAAAAAACCCCGCCAGAGCGAGGTTGTTATTCAAAATGGTTGGTTATTTGCAGGTAGTGTCAGTGAATGTGTTCGCACTTACCCAGCGCCAGTTGAAAGGGTATCCGGCTCGGTACTGCGTATGGTTGTTTTGTTTGCGAACGCCGTAAATTTGAACCGTATTTTCCTGACCGCCTACGATGGCTGTGCCGCTGCAAACTGGCTCCTGTTTCTCAAGTACGCCAGCGCAGCCAGACAGCATGACAGCCCCAGCCAGGCAGATGAGTAGCTTATTCATGTGATGGTATCCCAAGGTATTCATGAACTTAGACAATACCAACATGAAAGAGGCGGGTATAATTGATTAGATAGATCAATTATCTGTTATTGATCGCTCAAAACGATCAATCAGTCATAGGCCGCTGTATTTATCGCTGTTAATGAAATCCCGGTATTTGTACCGCCTCCCGGCGCCCCTGTCCCCGTTGAAGTCCCGCCTGCGTTTACCCTCGTATTTGTTCCATCGAACCTGCATGACGAATATGCATTGATTGTGTAAATGGTAGGAGGTTGGGTGGAGTTATTTACGATTATGGTCTGACCCAACTGAGCAGGAGCGACACCCCATGAACCGCTCAGTGTCTGATCAACATTGATACCGCCGTTTGCGCCGGGCGTGCCAACTGTCTGCAGGTCTGATAAAACGCGAGACTCATTTGTCAGCACAAGTTTTCCGGTGGCGTCCCAGATAGCCAGACCCCATTTCGGTAATGTCTGTGGGAATACGGCAAATACATATACTGTCAGGGTGAAACTCTGGTTATAGGGGTTAACCCCGCCAACATATATATTACCGCCATTCCTGTAAGACATAACAGGCGTGGGCTGTGCTGTATTGGTGGTTTTAATAAATACCATCGCAGGATAACTTGCGTTCAATGCAATATTCTGTGCAACCTGCTGAGAACTGCCATTAGCGGATGAATTAAAGGTGTACTTTCCGTAAAGACAAAAAGGCGTTGATTGTGGCGTTACAAAGGGATTCCCGTTATCCATTAATATCATTGCGCCAAATTCGGCCATTATGATTTCTCCATGAAAATGACCACCTCACACTTTGATGCCGGATAATTCCCCATACCTACAGCAGAGGCAGCTGTTACGGTAATAGTGTTCCCCGATGCTACAATGCGCCGACCTACGCTGCTCCCTCCTTCATCGAGTGAAAGAACAAAGCCGACTTTCATTCCGGAGGGAATCGTAAAAGACCAACTGCCGGATGTTTGCCCGGCAGCCAGTTGTATACGCCCAACAACGGAAACTGGCTTGATACCGTAGTTATTGGGTTTACCCGACGCATCCCATGTTTGTATACCCCATGACATCAAAACACCCCTGTGAGTTTGCCGATTTGCACGCGGAGAACGCCATTCGAGTCCCTGATACTGTCAGTGACGTTGGTCGATTTTCTTGCCCCCTGACCGTCGCTGCCGTAGTTTTCCCAGGTGCCACCCTTATCAAGTTTCCAGCCAGCGGAACCCGCCACGTAGTTATTTGACTGGATGTAATTACCAATCTTAGCGTTAGATATGGTCCCGTCCTGGATGAATGTATCTCGGATAAAAGTCTGGCCGTTCTGGATCACAAAGGGCAATGACACAGTGCTGCCAGCCTGCGTGGTTACAGCGAAACGATCTGCCAGGAAGATAACCTGCGACTGCATACCAGAAGGAGTGTTCTCTACGCCGATCCCCATCCCTGCAGCGTAATACTGCCCGTTAGCGGCCACGCCAACTTTGATGTTATACATCGCACTGATGTTGCCGTTAATGTCAGCCACCGCATTAGCGGTTTGCGTGATAGCAGCAGTCTGTCCATTCACCGTTACGGTCAGAGAATTGATTTTTGTTGCAGATGCCTGAGTGAAGTCAGCCAGGGTTTCGGTGAGATCGGTTGCGTTGGAAATATTGCCACCAGCAGATGCATCCAACGTAACAAGTGCACGTGCAACCGCCGAACTGGTATCCGCAATCGTTGTGTCAATGCGGTCGATGCTGGCGCTGTTTCCGGCATTGGTCACGGTTTGAGATCGACGCGAAGTGACCTGCGCCAGCCCGTTCTGGATTATGGCGATAGCGGAGTTCTTCACCCCTCCCGTCATGCCATCCATCGATACAGAAATCTCGTCGATCTTCACAGCTGCCTGAGCCAGACCATCAGCGTTTTCCTGAATGGCCAGCGCCTGCTGCTCAATGTTGTCGGCATTCTGTTTGATGTCCTCGGCCATGCCAGCAATTTTTTCGTTGCTGTCGACGGCGTTCTCGATCAGGTACTTAAACGTGTCCGATTCTTTGATATCCTCCAGGATGGCATCAGTGATGTCGGAAACATCGATGCTGGCCTGGCCCCGAACCCAGTCTGTGAACCCCGATTCGTTGCCGGTTCGGTCCACCAGCTGCGCCCGGTACCAGAAAATCTGTCCCGCCTTGAGGCCCATCTGTTGATATTTGCGCTGCGGGTAAGGCACATCAGCAAGCAGCATCGCATCATCTTCGGCCCCGGTCAGGCTGTACTGGATTTCCGTCTTCAGCGTATCGTCGGTATTTGCCGGGAATCCCCAGTTCAGCTCGACACCGAATACCACGTTTTCAGAAGCAATGAAGCCAACTGGCTTCGGCGGGTTTCCTACCTTGCCCGTCAGTGTTTTCTCTTCTGAATATCCCCAGCCTGATGAAATTTCCGCAGCATTGATGGCGCGCACGCGCACCAGGTAGCGCCCGGCGTAAATGCCCGGTACGTCAAAAGACGTGGTGGAGCTGCGCGGCACGTTCACCCAGTTCCCGTCGTTGCGGCGCCAATGCGCTTCATAGGCGATAGCATTCTGCGCCTGGTCCCAACTGACGCGCATTGTTTCAACGCTGATATTCTGCTGAACCATCGAGAAGGAGTTGATCACGATGTTTTCTGGCGGCGCCTGATTGCCCGGAGGAATAACACTTATCGGACGCTGGTCGATGATCGCCCCTGTATCAATGCGGGCGTATTTATCCGGATCGTGATTAGCTCCGGCGATGGTAAATGTCCCATCATCGTTGTCCGTCACACTAACTACACGGTATTGCTGCGAGTAAAGTTCATCACTCTCTAACAACCAGACAGCTTCAGCGTTTGGTGTTTCGCTATACGGCGTGGTGACAGTGACCGCTTTATCTGAAATCGCCTGGATAGTGCGTGACTGAGCAACACCGGAAGGCAGGTTAACGATTAGCCTGTCTCCTGCCGCGGCACCAGGAGCTCGATCAAGAGTGATAACCCGGCCATTTGCACTGGCGACTCTACCGCCCAAATCACGTCCGGAAAGGTTCCTGTCCGCCACAGCGATGACATATCCAGGTTGTGGAATATTGCCGTCCAACCCGACATTAAAGGTCACCACACGGTCTTTGTTATTGGTGAGAATGCCCCAGCGCCCTTTTCGGTTCGCCTCCGATTGTCTGGTGCAACCTATGGCCGTGAGTTCGAGCTGGTTGAAGCCATAGCGCGCCACCAGTGCCTGTTCAAAAACCGGCTCCATAGCATCAGCGTAGGCATTATCCGGATCGGACCATGAGACCAGCGCGTTTGTGTACCTGCTCTTGGTCGTGCTGCTGGAGTAGGTGAATTTACCGTCAACAACATTGGCGTGGGTGTAACTGAAATCGACATCACGCGGCATATCCGCGAGGCAGACAATCTGGTCATCACCCCAATAAGTCATACCGCGGAATATGGCCGCAAAATCTCGTAGCACGGTGTAGGCGTCGTTTCTGTCCTGAATGTAGACGTTGCAGGTATATCGCGGCTCGGTACCATTCCCGCCCTTGCCGTCTGGTACCTGCTGATCGCAGTACTGCGCAACCTGGTAAAGCGACCATTTGTCGATATTGGCCGCAGTGAGACGATTGCCTAAGCCGAAGCGGTCAGTGACCACCAGATCGTAAAAAATCCATGCAGGATTTTCCGTCCACGCCCACTTAAAGGTGCCCGTCCATGTTCCGCTGTAGGTTCGAGTCTCGGGATCGTAGGTATCGGGAACACGGATTACGCGTCCGCGAGGTTCGCAGGAAATCTGAGGGATGGAGCCGTTGAACTGGCTTGAGTCAAACTCGATATAGAGCAACGCCGTATTCGGGTAACGCAGTTTGGCGTCAATCACCTCAGTAAAGCTTTGAAGCGTCATTACATCGCCGACTTTCGCGCTATTTGCGTCAGCGGTTATCTTGCGCAGACGAAGCGTCCAGGTGCTGCCCGCCTGCGGTAAATCGATACGGTGGCTGCGCTCGTAACCGGAGGTCGTTTTCCCCGTAACGCTGGTATTGAGCACGGTCTGCCATGTGCCACCGTCGGTCTGCAGATCGATAGCATAATTGATGGAATAGCCAACGAGATCGCCGTCGTCCTCTTGCTTAAAAAGTGAGGGCCATTTCAGACGCAAGCGCACAGCCGACAACTGGGTATTAGTGAATGTACGCGTCCAGGCGGTTGCACTAGAAACCTCAGCCCCCACGCTAATTTCATTTTCGGTTCCGGGAATACCCTGGATGTATTTCTGAGCCTGCGTTCCCGGGCGGAACTCCCACGTAACGCCACTGAAGTTCTGCGATCCGTCGGCGTTCTCGAGCGCAGTACCATCCAGATAAATATCCTTCCCAGTGAGGTGACCAGCGAACTCTCCCTCTCCAAGCGCGATGAGGATTTTCGCCTTTGCTACAGACTGAAGATCGTCCGGTTGTTCGGTCGGGGTTCGTGAGCTGGAGCTGCCGCCTTTTCGGCCTTTAATCACAGTTGCTGTAACCATATTGCGCCCATAAAAAAAGCCACCCGAAGGTGGCCAGATTGAAAAGAGTGGCGTTACTGCTGATCTTCAACGTAGATGCCGGCAGATACAATGGCACCTCCAATGCGTCGCTTACCATAGAGAAGTGGTACCGGATTACCCTGTGCTGTGGTGTTGGTCACACCGCCAAATGCGTAGCTAGCTTGGTTATCTGCTGACTGCTTACTAGCAAGACCCGCCGTCTGCGGCGACATCATTTGTACTACGCCGCCGATCATCATCGCAGCACCGAACTTCGCTACCCCATAACCTGCCGCTGATAGCGTGCCAGCAGAAAAGTAACCAATCGCAACGCCGACGACGACCAATACCGCTCCGAGTATCGTCTGAAATGCGCCAGCTTTTTTGCTACCAATGATTACTGGCGCGATACGGATATCATCGCAGCCTTTATCCATATCGAGCTCGTCAGAAATTAGGTTGCGTTTCCCACTGAAAACAGCGTAAGTCAGGCCCCGCTGCTTACTGGTATTCAGAAAGCGCTCGAAGCCGGGAACAATCACGCAGAGTGCACGGATGGCCTCTTTGGGTGATGCGACTGAGAGCTTGTATTCACGGCCAAATGTAGCGCCGAGCACTCCATAAAGTCTAATGGTTCGTATTGGTTCTATTGTTAAAATAGACATAATAGGTCCATAAAAAATGGCGGCTAATAGCTTAATGTTGTTTAATAATTCGAAATCAGCTATTTACATACCATCAAAAAAACATATCTGAATGGGTAAAGCACAAGGAACTTTAGAATGGAAACGAACCCACTGGCCGGATTAGTATTCATTATCTGGCTTTTTACTTTCTTCCCTTGCTTCCGGATGGCTCAGAAAGCCGGTTTTGGCTGGGCTATGGCTATCTTCTTGTCGATGCCTGGTTTGCATTTCATAATGCTGTGGGTATTCGCGTTTATGAAATGGCCTAACCTTCCTAACAAGTAAAAAGTCGTCTTCGCAGACTACAAAATAGCGCTATACCTTAGAATTTTCATAGTACGGTCACGCCAATAACCTCCATAAGGCACACGCTGGCTGAGATGGCCGTACAGATGATGAAGTAGCATATTCCCTTCAAGCAAGATGCCGGCATGATTCCACTTATTGGCCTGTACCTGCATGATCACCATATCGCCAGCCTGCGGGGGACCAGCAAATTCGCGGAAACCACATTCATACCAGCATTCCTGATAGAAATTGTCCGAATAACTGTTCTCCCACCACGGATAATCCACACGATAGTCGGTCAACTCGATACCATGGATTTGGTCAAAATAGCTCATCACAAGCCCCCAACAGTCGTACACGCCCAGAACAAACGGACGCCCCACTAGCGGCAACTCACCACGCGGTTGAATGGTACACAGATCTCCTTCAGGCCAACTCACGATATGCCAGGGCAAAAGGGTCACATCACACTGTGCTTTATCCAACTCGCTTGGTTGAGTCGTAGCGTCAGGATGGCTATGAACTATGGCAATCACCGTTCCCCAATCTTCAGCTGCAGCGTAATCCTCAGGTGAAAGATGAAATTGCTCCATCGGCTCAGTCGATAAGTTACGACACGGGAAATAGCGCTCCACCCTGCTTTTCTGAGCGACTACTCCGCAGCTCTCGCGTGGGTACTCTGCAGCAGCATGAGCCATGATGGCGTTTATCGTTTTCTGACGCATGATTAGCTCCTGATAAGGGAAGTGCCCGGAAAACCACCGAAGGGCAATTCTTCATTCTCACCAAACCGCAACCTGCATGCGGTAAGCGTGCCATTGCAGACATCAAGCGACGGATCGTCTACCGGATTATTGTTCAGGTCGAAGTAACTGGTGCCGGCGTAATCGCACCCCTCACCTGAGCGATACTGGTTGCGAATACACCATGTGCATAGCGAGTGGAGTTGACGCGTCGGTATCATTAATCCCTGAAGATCCATAGGGCTAGTGAGAATAAACTCGACGCTCTCCCCCGCCAGTTCGTTGTTCTTACCATCGATGTAGAAAACGCGCTTTCTGACCTGGTGTGGATCAGCAGTCGCATTACCTTCAGGAAAGTTTTTGGCATCCAGATAATGCGCGAAGGTGTCGTGAATAGTCACTTTGGCCTGCAACATATCGTCGTACGCAAGACAGAGTGCAGTGATCAAACTGTCGATGTTGGCCACTGTAAGGGTTGGTTGCGCCCCGCTGCCGTTGGTTGATGCTTCAAGCCCTTCGAGCTGGTATGGCCAGGCGGCATATTCTTTTCCCTGCCACCAGATACTCTTTGCTGCAAGTTTCGTTTCATCCCCACCAGCAGCGGCAATTTCATCAGCTGCATGGGGCAAGTTGTAGGCATGAAAACGCAGTACGTCATCGACACCAAAAGTGGAGCCATCAACCTCAATGAGGCGAATCTTATTGCCCGGTTCGAGTCGCTGGTAATCTTCTGTGATCATGGAGCGTATGCCTGGTTGAAAGTAGCGGTTATGGTCATTACTTTGCTGGAGAGGGGCTGCGCTTTCACTGAATCTGCCTCAACGCGGTAAAGTCCTGCCTCGCCAATTGGTGATGTCCAGATAAACGATTTTGTGATGTGCGAACGGCAGAAATTCAGAGCGGTAAGCATCTCTGCTTTTTTACCCGTGAGGGTAGGCCAGATCCGATGGGCAACGCACCGTCAGAACTGTTAACGCCTTCATGGGGCAATTATGCAGAATGCTCAGCTTCGCTCACCAGAGTAACTACATCCAGCACAAGCCATTTGAGAATATAAAGAGTCTGAAGACATCCGAACTTGACCCAGACCCATTGCTGAAAGAAGAATTTCAGGAGCTATCTAAGCACTGGCAGGGTCAGCATTTAAACCTTTGGACGTTTGCCGTCTATTCCGGCTTACGTCATGGTGAATTGACCGGTCTGGCCTGGGAGGATGTCGATCTGAAAAATGGCGAGGTCCATGTTAAGCGTACAATGACGCTCACAAAGAAGTTTGGTCAACCGAAGACAAACGCCGGTGTGAGGACAGTAAAGCTGCTAAAACCTGCTCTGGAAGCGTTAACGAGGCAATTCGAGCTTACTGGCAAAAAGGTGCCCGCAGAGATCGACTTTTACCACCGCGAACGTGGGAAAATTGAAAAGCAAAGCCTGAGATTCTGCTTCGTGCCCAACCATGATGAAGGGGAAATGAGCAGGCATTATTCTCAGAGCACGATTAACCTGACATGGCCGGGCGCCATGAGAAAATCAGGCGTAAGGTATCGTAGTCCCTACCACACCCGGCATACATATGCCTGCTGGTTACTATCAGCTGGTGCAAATCCATCGTTCATTGCCAGCCAGATGGGGCATAAAAATGCTCGCATGGTTTACACCGTATATTCAAAATGGATCGTGCGGATGAACGATGATCAGATAGACATGTTAAACGGGAAAATTTAACTGAGTGCCCCCACTGTGCCCCTGACGTTATGCCAATTTGAATAATATTCCATTATTACAAAGACTTCAGCGACTCGCCTTTAATAGTAGCCAGATAAATACGGGCGCGCCCAGTGTTGCGGTCACGACCCCAATCGGCAGCTCGGCGGCACTCATGGCCAGGCGGGCAATAATATCGGCAATCAGCAGCGTTGCCGCGCCTGCAATGGCGGCGGCAGGCAATAAAGTACGGTGATCGGTAATCCCGCCGAGGCGCAGCATATGGGGAATCACCAGGCCAATAAAACCTATGGCCCCGGCCAGCGCGACGCTGACGCCAACCATCCAGCCGATAGCGACCACCAGCACATTGCGCCACAGGCCGATCGACAGGCCCAGTTGGCGGGCAGAGATCTCACCCAGCGCCAGCATGTTTAGCGGTTTCGCCTGGAAAGCGGCCCACAGGATCGCCGGAATCAGTAGCGCCATCAGCCAGCCTTGTCGCCAGTCCACGCCGCCAAAACCGCCCATCATCCAGTACATCAGCTGGCGCAGGTCGAATGAGGTGGAGAAATAGACCGCCCAGGTCATCAAGGCGCTGCAGATAATCCCCAGCGCGACGCCGGCCAGCAGCAGACGGCTGGTCGATAAATGCCGTCTGGCGAAGCGCAGTAAAATCACGGTGATAAGCAGCGCACCGGCGATGGCGCTAAGGCTCACACCCCAGCCAGAAAGACTTCCACTGCCCAGCATCGTCGCGGCGATAAGGCCGACGCCTGCGCCATTGGAGACGCCGAGCAGCCCCGGTTCCGCCAGTGGGTTTTCAAATAATGCCTGCATGATGGTGCCACACAGCGCCAGCGCCGCACCGACCAGCACGACGGCTACCGTACGCGGCAGGCGAATTTGCCAGACAAACAGTTTGCCCTGATCGCTCAACCAGTTTTCTGGCCCGATCCACTGCTCTCCGGCACACAGACTCACGGCAAAAATGGCGAGCAGAATTGTCATCAGTGCCAGCAGCCAGCGCAGATCGGAACGGTGTTGTTGACGGGCAAAATCGAGCATGGGTTCGGTTTTCGTGTGAGTGATGGTATTGATTTTACGGTGGGTATGCCTTCGCGCAAAGAAAAAAGGCCGCGATTGCGGCCTTTTTGGGTTAGTTCATATTACTCTGCTTTGGGCGTTGCGTTTTCGACACGGCTTTTTAACTTCTGGCCGGGTCTGAAGGTCACCACGCGGCGGGCTGTAATGGGAATATCTTCCCCCGTCTTCGGGTTACGACCCGGACGTTGGTTTTTGTCTCGCAAATCAAAATTGCCAAAACCGGAGAGTTTTACCTGCTCACCATTTTCCAGAGCACGACGGATCTCTTCGAAAAATAGCTCTACCAGCTCTTTGGCATCCCGTTTGCTAAGCCCAAGCTTATCAAACAGATATTCTGACATTTCAGCTTTTGTAAGCGCCATAGGTTCAATCCCTCAATGATGCCTGGAATCGCTCTTTTAATGCCTCTACACATCTGGCAACGGTAGCGGCAATCTCCTCTTCTTCGAGTGTACGGCTGGTATCCTGAAGGATAAGGCTAATAGCGAGGCTCTTAGAACCTTCTGCTACGCCCTTGCCGCGGTACACGTCAAATAAGTTTACGCCAACTACCTGATTTACGCCAACTTTCTTACATTCGGCCAAAATATCTGCTGCGGGCACATTTTCAGCGACCACAACGGCGATATCGCGGCGGTTCGCCGGGAAGCGCGAAACGTCCTGAGCCTGAGGAACCACGCGGTCTGCGACCTTGTTCCACTCCAGCTCAAACACCATGGTGCGGCCATTCAAGTCCAGTTTGCGTTCCAGCTCAGGATGAACAACACCAACGAAACCAACGCGTTCACCGTGTAAATAAATGGCAGCGCTCTGGCCCGGATGCAGGGCTGGAATGGCTTCTGCGCGGAACTCAATTTCAGAAAGTTTACCGGTCAGTTCGAGAACTGACTCCAGATCGCCTTTCACATCGTAGTAATCAACGCTGTTTTTGGTCAGATCCCAGTGCTCATCATAGCGGTTGCCGCAGATAGCACCCGCCAGCATCAGATCCTGACGGATACCGAGATTTGCCTGGGTATCAGGCACAAAGCGCAGACCGGTTTCGAAGATGCGCACGCGGCTCTGTTGACGATTCTGGTTATAAACGATGGTGCCAAGCAGACCGGTCCACAGGGAGAGGCGCATCGCGGACATTTCGCTGGAGATCGGGCTTGGCAGGATCAGGGCTTCCTGACCTGGGTGGATCAGCTGCTGCAGTTTCGGATCCACGAAGCTGTAGGTGATCACTTCCTGATAGCCTTTGTCATTCAGCATGGTTTTCACACGCTTCAGGGACAGGTTGGCTTCGCGATGGGTGCCCATCATCAGGCCGGCCTGTACAGGCTCGTCAGGGATGTTGTTGTAGCCGTAAATACGAGCCACTTCTTCCACCAGGTCTTCTTCGATTTCCATATCGAAACGCCAGCTTGGTGCAACGGCCTGCCACTGGTCCTGGCCTTCGGTAACCTCACAGCCCAGACGGCGCAGGATATCGCTCACCTGCGCATCCGCAATGTGATGGCCAATCAAACGATCCAGCTTGCTACGACGCAGCGTGATAGTCGCACGCTGAGGCAGCGCAGACTCATTGGTCACATCAATCACTGGACCTGCTTCGCCGCCGCAGATATCGATCAGCAGGCGAGTGGCACGTTCCATCGCTTTGTACTGCAGTGCCGGATCAACACCCCGCTCGTAGCGGTGAGAGGCGTCCGTATGCAGACCGTGGCGACGCGCGCGGCCGGTAATGGACAGCGGGCTGAAGAATGCACACTCCAGCAGAACATTTTGCGTGTCGTCGTTAACGCCTGAGTGCTCGCCACCGAAGATGCCGCCCATGGCCAGCGCTTTGGTGTGGTCGGCAATGACCAGCGTATCGGCATTCAGTTTGGCTTCGCTGCCGTCCAGCAGAACCAGCGTTTCACCCTCTTTCGCCATACGCACGACGATCCCGCCTTCGATACGATCTTTATCGAATGCGTGCATCGGCTGGCCGAGTTCAAGCAGAACGTAGTTGGTCACGTCAACCACCGCATCGATAGAACGAATTCCGCAGCGACGCAGTTTTTCTTTCATCCACAGTGGCGTTGGCGCTTTGACGTTGATGCCTTTAACCACACGGCCAAGGTAGCGCGGACAGGCGTCAGCGGCTTCGACCTGAATCGGCAGCGTGTCGGTAATGGTTGCCGCAACGGGTGCGATGTCCGGCACGTTCAGTTCGGTCTGGTTCAGCACCGCAACGTCGCGCGCCACGCCGATAATCCCTAAGCAATCGGCACGGTTTGGCGTCACGCTGATTTCGATGGTGTTGTCATCCAGCTTCAGGTATTCGCGGATGTCAGTGCCAATCGGCGCATCAACAGGCAGTTCGATAATGCCGTTGTGATCGTCGGAAATACCCAGCTCGGAGAACGAGCACAGCATGCCTTCTGACGGCTCGCCGCGCAGTTTGGCGGCTTTAATTTTGAAATCGCCCGGCAGAACCGCGCCGACAGTGGCGACAGCCACTTTCAGACCTTGTCGGCAGTTTGGTGCGCCGCAGACGATATCCAGCAGACGCTCGCCGCCAACGTTCACTTTTGTCACGCGCAGTTTGTCGGCGTTCGGGTGCTGGCCGCACTCGACCACTTCACCGACAACCACGCCGTTGAATGCACCGGAAACTGGCTCAACGCCGTCCACTTCAAGGCCAGCCATGGTGATTTGGTTAGAGAGCGCTTCGCTGTCGAGCGTGGTGTTCACCCATTCGCGTAACCACAGTTCACTGAATTTCATTGTTCTGTCCTGCCCTTATTTAAACTGTTTGAGGAAACGCAGATCGTTTTCGAAGAATGCGCGCAAATCGGTCACGCCGTAACGCAGCATGGTCAGACGCTCCATGCCCATGCCGAAGGCGAAGCCGGAATAGACTTCCGGATCGATACCCACGTTACGCAGGACGTTTGGATGCACCATGCCGCAGCCAAGCACTTCGAGCCATTTGCCGTTTTTCCCCATCACGTCCACTTCCGCTGAAGGTTCGGTGAACGGGAAGTAGGACGGACGGAAACGAATCTGCAGATCTTCTTCAAAGAAGTTACGCAGGAAGTCGTGCAGCGTGCCTTTCAGGTTGGTAAAGCTGATGTTCTTATCAACGATCAAGCCTTCCATCTGATGGAACATCGGGGTGTGCGTCTGGTCGTAATCGTTACGATAGACGCGGCCCGGCGCGATGATGCGGATCGGCGGCTCTTGCTCTTTCATCGTGCGGATCTGCACGCCAGAGGTCTGGGTGCGCAGCAGACGGGTGGCATCAAACCAGAAAGTGTCGTGGTCAGCGCGTGCCGGATGATGGCCAGGAATGTTCAGGGCATCGAAGTTATGGTAGTCATCTTCGATTTCCGGGCCAGTCGCCACGGTAAAGCCGAGCTCACCGAAGAAACTTTCAATGCGGTCGATGGTGCGCGTGACCGGGTGCAGACCGCCATTCTCAATGCGACGACCCGGCAGGGAGACGTCAATGGTTTCTTCGGCCAGACGGGCATTCAGCGCGGCGCTTTCTAAATCGTATTTGCGCGCATTCAGTGCCTGTTGAACCTGCTCTTTGGCTTCGTTAATCACCGCACCCGCTGCCGGGCGCTCTTCTGGCGGCAATTCACGCAGGGTGGTCATTTGCAGGGTCAGATGCCCTTTCTTGCCCAGATATTCGACGCGGACATTGTCTAATGCGGCAACATCTGAGGCCTGATTAATGGCTGCCGTTGCACTGGCAACCAGCTCTGCGAGATGTGACATGGTTTTCCTCGTTATGTGGCGATATTCATAAGCGGTAGAAACAAAAAAAGCCTCCATCAGGAGGCTTTCTGGCGCTGTTTTTCGTTTCATCTTTCACGCGCAAGCCCCCTGAATTCAGGTGCTAAAGTAAAAGAAGAAGCGGAAAATAGCAGCATTCATGCTTGCGTTACCTTGTGTGTTCATTCATCCCGAAGGGGGTGGAAATGAAAGAGGGAGCAAAGCCCCCTCTCTCAACTGGCTTATGCCAGTGCTGCTTTCGCTTTTTCGACCAGAGCGGTGAACGCTAATTTGTCGAATACTGCGATGTCAGCCAGGATCTTACGGTCGATTTCAACAGAGGCTTTTTTCAGGCCGTTGATGAATTTGCTGTAAGAAATACCGTTCTGACGTGCTGCTGCGTTGATACGCGCAATCCACAGTTGACGGAACTGACGCTTACGTTGACGACGGTCACGGTAAGCATACTGACCAGCTTTGATAACAGCCTGGAAGGCAACGCGGTATACGCGAGAACGCGCACCGTAGTAGCCTTTAGCTTGTTTCAAAATTTTCTTGTGACGTGCACGGGCAACTACACCACGTTTTACGCGAGCCATATGTGCTCTCCTGTATCTATTCTAAGTTAAAAAAGGTTAATAAACGTTTACGACTTATGCGTACGGCAGGCACGCGATTACCAGGCCCAGATCGCCTTTGGAAACCATGGCTTTAGGACGCAGGTGACGTTTACGCTTGGTAGCTTTTTTAGTCAGAATGTGACGCAGGTTAGCGTGCTTGTGCTTAAAACCACCTTTACCGGTTTTTTTGAAGCGCTTAGCAGCACCGCGTACGGTCTTAATTTTTGGCATTTTAATAACTTCCACTTCGCATTGTTAATAAACGAAACATAGGCGAACAAAACCTGCGAAGCCCGTAGGCTCCACAGGAATTGCTACTTGAAGGCCTTACTGTTTCTTCTTAGGAGCGAGCACCATGATCATCTGGCGGCCTTCGATCTTCGATGGGAAGGATTCGACCACTGCCAGTTCACTCAGATCGTCACGGACGCGATTAAGCACTTCCATACCGATCTGCTGGTGAGCCATCTCACGACCGCGGAAACGCAGCGTGATCTTAGCTTTATCACCCTCTTCCAGAAAGCGTACCAGGCTGCGGAGTTTTACCTGGTAATCGCCATCGTCGGTGCCAGGTCGGAATTTAATTTCCTTAACCTGAATAACTTTTTGCTTTTTCTTCTGTTCCTTAGAAGACTTGCTCTTTTCATAGAGGAATTTGCCGTAATCCATGATACGACAAACTGGCGGCTCGGCGTTAGGGCTGATTTCGACCAAGTCTACTCCGGATTCTTCAGCTTTTTCCAGAGCTTCTCTCAGACTCACAATACCAAGCTGCTCGCCTTCCAGACCTGTTAAGCGAACTTCTTGCGCGCGAATTTCGCTGTTGATACGATTCGGGCGCGCCGTTTGAACTCGTTTTCCGCCTTTAATACCTTATTCCTCCAGTTGTTGAAGACTGCGGCTGCGAATCTCTTGTCGCAGCTTCTCAATCACTTCACTTACGTCCAGGCTACCCAGGTCTTTACCACGGCGGGTGCGAACGGCAACTTTGCCTGCTTCCACCTCTTTATCACCACAGACCAACATGTAAGGTACCCGACGTAAAGTGTGCTCGCGGATTTTAAAGCCAATCTTCTCATTTCTCAAGTCCGCTTTTACGCGAATGCCCGCATTTTGCAGTTTCTGCGTCAATTCTTTAACGTAATCGGCCTGAGAATCGGTGATATTCATGACCACGACCTGCACCGGCGCGAGCCAGGTTGGGAAGAAGCCTGCAAACTCTTCAGTCAGAATGCCGATAAAGCGTTCGATAGACCCAAGAATTGCACGGTGAATCATTACCGGCACCTGACGCTCGTTGTCTTCGCCCACATAGGAGGCGCTTAAACGCTGCGGCAAGGAGAAGTCCAGCTGGACTGTTCCGCACTGCCATGCGCGATCGAGGCAGTCATACAGTGTAAATTCAATTTTCGGACCGTAGAATGCGCCTTCACCCACCTGATACTCAAACGGGATATTGTTCTCTTCCAGCGCAACTGCCAGATCCGCCTCAGCACGATCCCAGGTCTCGTCGCTACCGATACGTTTTTCCGGACGAGTTGAGAGTTTGACGACGATTTTCTCGAAGCCAAAGGTGCTATACATATCGTAGACCATACGAATACAGGCGTTGACTTCATCACGCACCTGATCTTCGGTACAGAAAATATGCGCATCATCCTGAGTAAAGCCACGAACACGCATCAGACCATGCAGTGCGCCTGATGGCTCATTACGATGGCAGCTACCGAACTCCGCCATACGCAGCGGCAGATCGCGGTAGGATTTCAGACCCTGGTTGAAGATCTGAACGTGGCCCGGGCAGTTCATTGGCTTGATGCAGTATTCACGGTTCTCAGAAGAGGTGGTGAACATCGCATCTTTGTAGTTGTCCCAGTGGCCTGTTTTTTCCCACAGTACACGGTCCATCATGAACGGGCCTTTCACTTCCTGATACTGGTACTCTTTCAGCTTGGAGCGCACGAAAGTTTCCAGTTCACGGAAGATAGTCCAGCCGTCGTTATGCCAGAAGACCATACCCGGCGCCTCTTCCTGCATATGATACAGGTCGAGCTGCTTACCGATTTTACGGTGGTCGCGTTTTGCGGCCTCTTCCAGACGCTGCAGGTAGGCGCTCAGGGCTTTCTTATCTGCCCACGCGGTACCATAAATACGCTGCAACATCTTGTTGTTGCTGTCGCCGCGCCAGTAAGCGCCAGCGGTTTTCATCAGTTTGAAGTGATGACAGAAACGCATGTTCGGCACGTGCGGTCCACGGCACATGTCGACGTATTCTTCGTGATGATACAAGCCAGGCTTGTCATCATGCGCGATGTTCTCATCAAGAATAGAAACTTTATAGTTCTCGCCACGCTTCACGAAGGTTTCACGCGCTTCGTGCCAGCTGACTTTTTTCTTGATGACATCGTAGTTGGTCTCGGCGAGCTCGTGCATACGTTTTTCAAGCGCGTCGATATCTTCCTGGGTCAGGGTGTGGTCAAGGTCAACGTCATAATAGAAGCCGTTGTCGATCACCGGGCCGATCGCCATTTTGGTGTTTGGCCAGAGCTGTTTGATGGCATGGCCTAACAGGTGCGCACAAGAGTGACGAATGATCTCAAGACCTTCATCGTTCTTCGCGGTAATGATGGAGAGCTGAGCGTCGTTTTCAATCAGATCGGAGGCATCAACCAGTTCACCATTAACACGGCCAGCGATGGTCGCTTTTGCGAGTCCAGGACCAATGTCCAGGGCAACATCCATCGGGCTAACGGCGTGGTCGTAATGGCGTTGGCTGCCATCAGGAAGAGTAATTACAGGCATTTTATATCCTTATTTGCAGTGATGCCCCACACATAAGAGCATATACAAAGAAAATAATCGTATTTTATCAATAGATTGCGAAACCATCTGACCAACAATCGTCAAATTGGCTCGCAGTCTGGAACAGTGACGAATCAGACAAAGGCTGATTTACGTTCTGCACCCTGATGGTAACACTAAAAAAAGGGTGAATGCACCCTCTGCGACCAGATTGATGTCTCTCATACATTTGTATGAGTTTTAGGGGGTAGCGCTCGCAATCCCATTTTGCTGAGCTAATCTTGAACTGGTCCTGACAACGTAAGGGGCGTTACATGAATGTTTCCAGTAGAACTGTAGTGGTACTGAATATTGTTTCAGCAGCGGCGCTGGTCATGATCCTGGCTGATAAGTTTCACTGGTTTTGACCCCCAAGGCTGACACTGCATAACAGCTTTTGATAGACTCACGTTATCAACTGACGAGGGAACGGGTTATGCCAACAAAACGCTTTGCACAAAAACACTGGAAAATGGTGGTGGTATTAATCGCCATCTGCGGTGCGATGCTTTTATTACGCTGGGCAGCAATGATCTGGGGCGTGTAGCGTGCTGGGGTATTAATTCACGTTAGTGACGTCTAGTGAGTAACATGCAATGGTGCGGCTTTTATTAATATGACAGCAATATTGTCCATTCGCCTGTAAGCGCTGTTTCCGACATAAAATCATTTTCAGGTTCGCATAATGCGAAAAACCGGTACATCATCATCCGGTTTTTTCACTGCTGGTGTGATCCAATAATATTAAGACCACTCACCCGCAACCAGTTTGTGCACATCAAATGCGTCATTCATTGACTGACCGGTAGACTGAGAGCCCGGCGCGATGTTAGAACCCGCTTCAACATCAGAAGCGCGGGTGATACCGATTTGGTTGGTGGTGTCACTGGCAGGTTGAGTTACTGAATCAGCAGCAAATACACCAAATGACAGTGCGGAGAGCACCATTGCTGCTGCAGCATTTTTGATTTTATTCATAATGATTCTTCTCTATATCTGAATTAATGCAGTACAACGTGAGGCAATTAATGCCTGTATTCACAGTGTAGATCTGGATCACACTTTTGCCTAGTCAATTTATTTATCAAATCGTGTCAAATAAATTGAATGTATATCGCTGAGGGGAATTATGAAGAAATTATGGAGAATAACGCTGAGGTATTAATTTAAAACGCTGTTCAATATTTAATAGCACGCTTTGTTAAAATAAAAATACGGGCCGATAATATATCGGCCCGCGAATATTACATTTTATAGCCTAAAGAAACGGTCGTTCTGCGATCGGTATGTTCTGGTGCGGATGCCGGTGGCTCCGAGTTCCAGGTCACGTTGTACGCCACTTTTAAACCAAAGTGTTCGTTGATCGCCACGTTCAGCGCGGTTTCAGAGTTCAGTGTCGTATCATCAGCACCAAACACGGAGACACCCTGGGTAAATTTGGCGTTATCGGTGAACTGCCAGGCATAGGTGCCGGATGCATAACCCAGCGGCTGCGTTTTGGTATCGCCGTCAGTGTACTCGTCGTAACGTACACCCGGACCGAATTCAAAACGGAAGCTGTGGACCGGGCCATTCAGGAACTGACGACCATAACCCGCAGTGAAGACGTCACGCTGACGATAGCCATTGTAGCGGTCAGTTAACCAGCTTGCCTGGCCGAAAAGATAGTCATAATCCGTCATGTTGTAACGGCTACGGCCACCCACTGCATATTTCTCAGAGGAGCGCTCGTCATTAGATGAGGTGTTACTGGCGTTACCCCACAGGGACCAGGCGGTGGTATTGCCGTACCAGGTCATCGTGGTGTCTGCGGTCAGGGAGGAGCTTTTGGTGTTACCTGATTGCGCCAGATAGCCCGCGTTAAGGTTACCTTCAAACGGTTTCTGCGCAGTGGATGGGTCATCCATGACAGTAAAAACGGTATCGTCAGCGGCTGCGTACATCGAGGCAAACACGCCACCCGCCAGCATCAATGCGGCAGGTACTGTCTTCAAGAGCTTCATTTATAAGGGAGTCCGTACAACAAAAAAAGAGACCATCACGGTCTCGGAAACTTTCTTGAGGATCAATGACAAGGCATCCATAGAAAGGTAACAAATTATAAAAAGGCTCATATAACATAGCAATGATTTCTTATTTCATTTTTTGAATAAGAACGATCTCAAATCGTTAATTAATTCATATTAAAAACGCACAGAACGTCTAAACATTTATATTTAAAATCATACTGTTATTTACTTTCCCTTCTCGCCTTTTGTGCCATGCTTACCTGAGCCAATGCTAAAAGGAGGTCACAATGGTCAAGATTTATACACTGACGCTCTCCCCTTCGCTCGACAGCGCTACCCTCACGCCGCAGATTTATCCTGAAGGTAAACTCCGCTGCAGCACCCCAGTCTTCGAGCCTGGCGGCGGGGGTATTAATGTGGCGCGCGCCATTACTCATCTTGGTGGTCAGGCCACAGCGATCTTCCCGGCGGGCGGTGCCACCGGTGAACATCTGGTGGCGCTGCTGGCGGATGAACAGGTAGCCGTCGATACCGTCGACGCAAAAGACTGGACGCGCCAGAACCTGCATGTCCACGTCGAATCCAGCGGCGAGCAGTACCGTTTCGTCATGCCCGGCGCCATGCTGGATGACGATGAATTCCGCCAGCTGGAACAGAAAGTGCTCGCCATTGAAAGCGGTGCCCTGCTGGTGATTAGCGGCAGCCTGCCCCCTGGCGTGCAATGTGAAAAACTGACCCAGCTGATTCGCGCGGCGAAAGACAAAGGCCTGCGCTGTATCGTCGACAGTTCGGGCGATGCGCTCACTGCCGCCCTGGAATCCGGCGGTCTGGAACTGATCAAACCGAACCAAAAAGAGTTGAGCGCGCTGGTCAAGCGCCCGTTAACGCAGCCCGATGATGTTCGCTCCGCCGCCCAGGAGCTGGTGCGCAGCGGGAAAGCGCATCGCGTGGTGGTCTCATTGGGGCCGCAGGGTGCCCTCGCCGTCGATGAAACCGGTTCAGTGCAGGTCGTTCCACCGCCGATGAAAAGCCAGAGCACCGTGGGTGCCGGTGACAGTATGGTCGGTGCGATGACCTTAAAACTGGCGCAAGGCGCATCGCTGCTGGAGATGACGCGCTACGGCGTCGCGGCCGGTAGCGCGGCCACCATTAATCACGGCACGCGCCTGTGCTCCCTCGAAGACACGCAAAAAATCGTGAATTACCTTTCCCAGAGCTAAAAATGGCTTCCCTCCATAACGGAGGGAAGCGCATTAGGTCGCCAAACTGGCGCGATCGGCTATGCTAAGAAAACTTTCAAGATAACAAAGAGGTGAAATATGAGCAGTGGTGACATCACCCGCTACGTCGTGACCATCAAATTTCATGAAGACTCGCTGACCGAACTCAACGAGATCAATAACCACCTGACGCGCGGTGGCTTCCTCCTGACGCTGACGGATGACGAAGGCAACGTTCACGATCTGGGCACGAATACATTCGGGCTGATCAGTCCTCTCAGCGTTGATGAAGTGAAAGCGCTGGCAAGTGGTCTGATTGAGAGTGCGATCGGTAAACAAGCAGACATTGACGTGAAAACCTGGGAAGAGTGGCAAAAAAGAGAACAATAAATGCCCTAAAGTGATCCTGACGGCTCAGGTGTGCGTTAGCTCGTATTATTGAACAGCGTTTATGCGCTAACTTTATGATCTGGCGGACAACATGGGAGAATCATCATGTGGCAGGCTATCAGTCATCTTTTAAACGAGCAACTGGGCGACGGGGAGATCGAGCAGCGTAACGAACTGCCAGGCGGTGAGATCCACGCTGCATGGCATCTGCGCTTCGCGGGACGCGATTTCTTCGTGAAATGTGATGAACGGGAATTGCTTCCCATCTTCACCGCCGAAGCCGATCAGCTGGAATTACTGTCGCGCAGCAAAACCGTCTCCGTGCCTCAGGTCTGGGCGCTGGGCAGCGATCGCGATTACAGCTTTCTGGTGATGGATTATCTCCCTGCCCGTCCGCTGGACGCGCACAACGCCTTTTTATTAGGTCAACAGATTGCCCGCCTGCATCAGTGGAGCGATCAGCCACAGTTTGGTCTCGATTTTGACAACGACCTGTCGACGACCCCTCAGCCCAACGCCTGGCAGCGTCGCTGGTCCACCTTCTTTGCCGAGCAGCGCATCGGCTGGCAGCTGGAGCTTGCGGCGGAGAAAGGGCTCGAGTTTGGCAATATTGATGCGATTGTGGAGCATGTCCAGCAGCGCCTGGCTTCTCACCAGCCGCAACCGTCGCTGTTACATGGCGATTTGTGGTCAGAAAACTGTGCGCTGGGGCCGAACGGGCCTTATATCTTTGATCCTGCCTGCTACTGGGGCGACCGCGAATGCGATCTGGCTATGCTGCCGCTGCATCCGGAACAGCCTCCGCAAATCTACGACGGCTATCAGTCCGTTTCGCCCCTGCCGTCAGGCTTCCTTGAAAGACAGCCTCTTTATCAGCTCTATACCCTGCTGAACCGTGCAATTCTGTTTGGCGGTGAACATCTGGTGAATGCGCAACGTGCGCTGGAGCGTGTTTTAGCGGCGTAGCAGCGTATACGGGTGGCCAGGGCCACCCGCAGCGCGTTACAGAAAACCGAGTAACGAAAAGAAGAAGTAACCGCAGACGATGATAATCACCGGCAGTACGTACAGCGGGAAAATCTGCAGCAAAATGGTGTGATGCGGAACCACAATTCGCGATTCAATCTGCTCGCGGGTCAGCCCTTCAGTGCCTTTCGCCTGCTCCAGAATCAGCTGATCTTCCACCCCTTCTCGCAGAAAACGCGTCTGACGGCTCATTCGCGCGCCAGAGGCCTGCAGGGCGAGCGCAACAAAGATCAGCGCAAAGATTATCCAGAACGCGATGTTCAGGCTTTGGTGAAAATCGGGCGTCGGCGAGTTGTACCAGAAGAAGTTAAGAAATGGCGTGTTAAAACGCATCATCTCAATCATAACATGAGCAAAATCAAGCATAACCGCATTGATACCTGCCTGCTTTTCGCTGTGCTCATACATGAATTTCATCACGGAGATTAGCGTGGAAATCACCGCCGGAATAAAAATTACCCATCCGGCAATACGTTTTAGCACCGCGATGCGTCCAGCTTGTTGATACGTCATCAGTTCCCCTTCAGTAAGACGCTCACTTATAGCCTAAGTTTACCTTCTGCTTACGAATTTCGCCCGTTCTTTAAGGCCAATTATGCTAAATTGCTGCTTAACTTTAGAGTGACTTTATGCTGAAAACGTATGAATGGAGATAGCGTTATGACGACCCCGCGCCAGATTGTTGCTGCCATTTTCGATATGGATGGATTGTTAATCGATTCCGAACCACTTTGGGATCGTGCCGAACTGGATGTTATGGCCAGCATTGGCGTGGATATTAGCCGCCGTAACGAGCTGCCGGATACGCTGGGGCTGCGCATTGATATGGTTGTTGAACTGTGGTTTGCCCACCAGCCGTGGAATGGCCCAAGCCGTCAGGACGTCACCGACCGCATTATCACCCGCGCCATTGCCCTCGTTGAAGAGAGCCGCCCCCTGCTGCCGGGCGCGCGCGAAGCCGTCGCATTGTGTAAAGCACAGGGGCTGAAAGTGGGCCTGGCGTCCGCATCACCGCTGCACATGCTGGAAAAAGTGCTGGAGATGTTCGACCTGCGCGACAGCTTCGACGCGCTGGCCTCGGCGGAAAAACTGCCCTACAGCAAGCCCCATCCGCAGGTTTATATGGACTGCGCTGCAAAACTGGGCGTCGACACACTCGCGTGCGTGGCGCTGGAAGATTCCGTTAACGGCATGATTGCCTCGAAAGCAGCCCGTATGCGCTCCATCGTGGTCCCAGCGGAAGAAGGCCAGCACGATCCGCGCTTTGCGCTGGCGGACGTCAAACTGGCCACCCTTGCCGATTTGACCGCAGAGCATCTGCGCGGGTAATCCCTCTGGTTCGGGCAACGCCCTGTTGCCCGAAAACATGACCACCATAATATTTTTGAAACATCATTTCATTTTTATTTGTAATTCCTGCTAACGGCTCCTATTCTTATCTTCAGAATGACAATAACCCTACACTCTGAGGTTGATATGATACTGGATGCCTTTAATCTGGCGGGAAAAGTAGCCATCGTCACTGGCTGCGATACCGGTTTAGGCCAGGGAATGACGCTGGGACTGGCGCAGGCGGGATGTGACATCGTGGGGGTGAACCGTAAAATCCCCGAAGAGACCGCAAAAAAAGTCAAAGCCCTGGGCCGTCGCTTTATGGCGATTCAGGCCGATCTAAGCCAGCAGGACGCAATTGAAACGATTGTGACAAAAGCGGTCGCCGAAATGGGCCGTGTCGATATTCTGGTCAACAACGCCGGAACCATCCGTCGGGAAGATGCCCTGTCATTCAGCGAAAAAAACTGGGATGACGTGATGAACCTGAACCTGAAATCGGTCTTTTTCCTCTCTCAGGCGGTCGCGCGTCAGTTTATTGCTCAGGGCGAAGGCGGCAAAATTGTGAATATCGCCTCGATGCTCTCTTTCCAGGGCGGGATCCGCGTCCCGTCTTATACCGCCTCGAAAAGCGGTGTAGTAGGGATTACGCGCCTGCTGGCAAACGAGTGGGCTGCGCACGGGATCAATGTCAATGCGATTGCACCGGGGTACATGGCGACCAACAATACCCAAGAGTTACGTGACGACGACCAGCGCAGCAGAGAGATTCTGGATCGTATCCCTGCTGCGCGCTGGGGAAATCCTGAAGACCTGCAAGGCCCGGTGGTTTTCCTTGCCTCAAAAGCCTCTGACTATATCAATGGCTATACGCTCGCCGTCGATGGGGGCTGGCTGGCGCGCTAGCGCCAGTTTGTGACAAAGAGTTACACCGTAACCTCTTCCGCCTACTGTACAAAAACCCTATACTGTATGAATTGACAGTTTCGTGGGTTTTATCATGACGGCGGAAGGCCACCTCCTTTTTTCTATTGCCTGCGCAGTGTTTGCTAAAAACGCTGAGCTTACCCCTGTTCTTGCTCAGGGCGACTGGTGGCATATTGTTCCTTCTGCGGTCCTCACCTGTTTACTGCCGGATATTGATCATCCTAAGTCGTTTCTCGGCCAGCGCCTGAAATGGATCGCCAAACCCATCGCCAGAGCTTTCGGTCACCGCGGGTTCACCCACAGCCTGCTGGCAGTCTTTATTCTGCTGACCTTTTTCTATCTTAAGATCCCTGAAAGCTGGATTGTTCCCGCCGACGCGATTCAGGGGATGGTGCTCGGCTACCTAAGCCATATCCTGGCCGATATGTTAACCCCCGCCGGCGTTCCGCTGCTCTGGCCCTGCCGCTGGCGTTTCCGTTTTCCGATTCTGGCCCCGCAAAAAGGTAACCAGCTGGAGCGCGTCTTGTGCATGGCGCTCTTCGCCTATTCCGTCTGGATGCCTCAGACCCTGCCCGAAAATGGTGCAGTTCGCTGGTCGTCACACATGATCAATTCCCTGCAATTTCAGTTCAATCGCTTTATTCATCACCAGATTGAACAATAAACAGACAAAATAGTTGCATTTGTCATAATCCATTCCATTTGGATATAAGCGCCACATCACACTTCTGATAATCTTGCGCCAACATGATCGGAATATACCGGTCGGATTATAAATCAGGAGAACGGGGATGAATTTTCCACTTATCGCGAACATTGTGGTGTTCGTTGTCTTGCTATTGCTGCTGGCGCAGACGCGTCACAAGCAGTGGAGCCTGGCAAAAAAAGTACTCGTCGGTCTGGGAATGGGTGTGGTATTTGGTCTGGCACTGCAGGCGATCTACGGCTCTGATAACCCGGTTCTGAAAGATTCTATTCAGTGGTTTAACGTGGTCGGTAACGGCTATGTACAGCTGCTGCAAATGATCGTCATGCCGCTGGTCTTCGCCTCTATTCTGAGCGCGGTTGCCCGTCTGCATAACGCCTCTCAGCTGGGTAAAATCAGCTTCCTGACCATCGGCACCCTGCTGTTCACCACGCTTATCTCCGCGCTGGTCGGTGTGCTGGTCACCAATCTGTTTGGCCTGACCGCAGAAGGGCTGGTACAGGGCACCGCGGAAACCGCGCGCCTGGCCGCTATTCAGACCAACTACGCCGGTAAAGTGGCCGATCTGAGCGTGCCTCAGCTGCTGCTCTCCTTCGTGCCGAAAAACCCGTTTGCCGACCTGACAGGCGCAAACCCGACGTCCATTATTAGCGTCGTGATTTTTGCTGCCTTCCTGGGTGTGGCCGCGCTGAAACTGCTGAAAGACGATGCGCCAAAAGGCCAGCGCGTGCTGACCGCCATCGACACCCTGCAGAGCTGGGTGATGAAGCTGGTGCGTCTGGTGATGCAGCTGACGCCGTACGGTGTGCTGGCTCTGATGACCAAAGTGGTTGCCGGTTCTAACCTGCAGGACATCATCAAACTGGGCAGCTTTGTGGTCGCTTCTTACCTCGGCCTGATGATCATGTTTGTCGTCCACGGCATTCTGCTGGGTGTGAACGGTGTTAGCCCACTGAAATTCTTCCGTAAAGTGTGGCCGGTGCTGACGTTTGCCTTCACCAGCCGCTCCAGCGCCGCGTCTATTCCGCTGAACGTTGAAGCGCAGACCCGTCGTCTGGGTGTACCAGAATCAATCGCCAGCTTCTCCGCCTCATTTGGCGCAACCATTGGTCAGAACGGCTGTGCGGGTCTGTACCCGGCAATGCTGGCCGTCATGGTTGCTCCTACCGTCGGGATTAACCCGCTCGACCCAATGTGGATTGCGACGCTGGTCGGTATTGTCACCGTAAGCTCCGCCGGTGTGGCCGGTGTTGGCGGTGGTGCTACCTTCGCCGCGCTGATCGTGCTGCCTGCGATGGGCCTGCCGGTGACGTTGGTCGCGCTGCTGATCTCCGTCGAACCGCTGATCGACATGGGCCGTACCGCGCTCAACGTCAACGGTTCTATGACTGCCGGGACGCTCACCAGCCAGTGGCTGAAGCAGACCGACAAAGCTGTCCTCGATAGCGAAGAGAACGCCGAACTGGCGCATCGTTAATCGTTTACCGCACCCAATAAAAAAACCGCCGCTGGCGGTTTTTTTTTATCTCTGCGTTTACTCAATATCCCCATCCTGGCGGATTTGCATGGCCCAGCGCTGGGCCGATTCCGGAACCGTAAACGTCGGGGAACGGCGAAAATGCTCCCCCATCAGGACAAAGGCCACGTATTTTCCCCGCAGCTGCCAGACGTCGCGAAAACCATCCACTTTCAGGGCATGGTCTGGCGGCGCAGGTTCGACGCGGGGTACGTAGCTGATGACACGACGGTTTTGTTGACGAAATGGTTTCATAAGCACTGGTTCACTAAAGCAAATTCTGGAAGCAGGAAATTCTTATCATAGCCGATTCCCCCCTGACGCGTCGCGCTTTGGATGCGGTATGACTGCTCTCGCGGTGCCAGTTCCCCGAAAAGTCTCAGTCTGGCAGGTTGTTTGTCACATTGTTCTATAGTTAATGGGGCTTTTCACCACAACGACCGTATTTCAGCAATGAAACCCAGGAGACGAGTGCAATGTCGCATCAAAAAGACAAGACCGATAAACATCATCAGTCACCGATCCACGGCGACGAAGAATCAAAACCCGGTATGGACTTGCTGGCCCCGGAAGATGGCTCCCATCGCCCTTCGCCGTCGCCGTCAGCCCCAGGAGAGCAACCTACCGCGCCGGGTAGCCTCAAATCCCCGGATACGGGCAACGAAAAACTGCATTCACTGGAGCCGCATCGCAAAGGCGGCGAGAGTTTCCCGCTCACCACCAATCAGGGCGTGCGCATCGCCGATGACCAGAACTCCCTGCGTGCAGGAAGCCGTGGCCCGACGCTACTGGAAGATTTTATCCTGCGGGAGAAAATCACCCACTTTGACCACGAGCGAATCCCGGAACGTATCGTTCACGCCCGCGGTTCTGCCGCCCATGGCTATTTCCAGCCTTATAAAAACCTGAGCGATATTACCAAAGCGGATTTCCTCTCCGACCCGGATAAAGTGACCCCGGTCTTCGTGCGATTCTCCACGGTACAGGGCGGCGCCGGTTCAGCCGACACCGTGCGCGATATCCGTGGTTTCGCCACCAAATTCTATACGGAAGAAGGTATTTTTGACCTTGTCGGCAACAATACCCCGGTGTTCTTCATTCAGGATGCCCATAAGTTCCCGGACTTCGTCCACGCGGTCAAACCTGAGCCGCACTGGGCTATTCCGCAGGGGCAAAGTGCCCACGACACCTTCTGGGACTATGTTTCGCTCCAGCCGGAAACGCTGCACAACGTGATCTGGGCGATGTCCGACCGTGGTATTCCCCGCAGCTATCGCACCATGGAAGGCTTTGGTATTCACACCTTCCGTCTGATTAACGCCGAAGGCAAAGCAACGTTCGTGCGTTTCCACTGGAAGCCGGTGGCGGGTAAAGCCTCTCTGGTGTGGGACGAAGCGCAAAAGCTGACCGGGCGCGACCCCGATTTCCATCGTCGCGAACTGTGGGAAGCCATCGAAGCGGGCGATTTCCCGGAATACGAACTGGGGTTACAGCTAATTCCAGAAGAGGATGAGTTCAAGTTTGATTTTGATCTGCTCGACCCTACCAAACTGATCCCCGAAGAATTGGTGCCCGTGCAGCTGGTGGGCAAAATGGTGCTCAACCGCAATCCGGATAACTTCTTTGCGGAAAACGAACAGGTGGCGTTCCATCCAGGGCATATCGTCCCAGGGCTTGATTTCACCAACGATCCTCTGCTGCAGGGGCGTTTGTTCTCCTATACCGATACGCAAATCAGCCGTCTCGGTGGGCCTAACTTCCACGAAATTCCGATTAACCGCCCGACCTGTCCTTACCATAACTTCCAGCGCGACGGGATGCACCGCCAGGATATCGACACCAACCCGGCGAACTATGAACCGAACTCGATCAACGACAACTGGCCGCGCGAAACCCCGCCAGGGCCAAAACGCGGTGGCTTCGAGTCCTATCAGGAGCGCGTGGAAGGGACTAAAATCCGCGAGCGCAGTCCGTCGTTTGCCGAGTATTACGCCCATCCTCGCCTGTTCTGGAACAGTCAGACGCCCGTTGAGCAGGAACATATCATCGGCAGCTTTAGCTTTGAGTTAAGCAAAGTGGTGCGTGAATACATTCGTGAACGGGTGGTCGATCACCTGGCGCATATCGACATTAAGCTCGCCCAGGGCGTGGCGGATAATTTAGGGCTAACCCTCACCGATGAGCAGCGCAATACGGCGCCGCCGAAAGAGGTTAACGGCCTGAAAAAAGATGCCTCCCTGAGTCTATATGCCGTACCGGGCGGAACAATTAAGGGCCGCGTGGTGGCGGTACTGCTTAACGACAAACCCATCGCCAAAGATGTGCTGGCGACCCTGAAAGCGCTGAAGTCGAAAGGCGTGCACGCGAAACTGCTCTACTCCCGCATGGGCGAAGTGAAGGCTGACGATGGCTCTGTCCTGCCCATCGCCGCGACGTTCGCCGGATCTCCGTCCCTCACCGTGGATGCGGTGATTGTGCCGGGCGGCGATATTAAGAGCCTGCTCACCAATGGTGATGCGGCCTACTATCTGCTGGAGGCCTATAAACACCTGAAACCTGTCGCGCTGGCGGGCGATGCGCGTCAGTTTAAATCGCTGCTGAAAGTGGCAGAAAAAGGTGAAGAAGGGATTGTCGAAGGAGATAAAGTCGGCGCACCGTTTATGGATCAGCTGTTCGATCTGATGGCGGCGCACCGGGTGTGGTCACGAAGCGCTAAAATTTCAGCGATTCCGGCATAACAAACCACCGGGTAGGCTGATGCCTACCCGGCTATTCTTACAAATCGCTAAACGTCCCTAAACGATATCCACGTTCCGCAATCGCATACTTCAGCGAGGGCGACGTCAGCACGTCCAGTTCTGCCAGACGCGGCCAGCAATAGGCGCTTTTGCGCACCGTATTATCGACAAACGCCGGATGCGCCATGATCTCCAGCGAACGTTCACCGCGCGAAGCCGAGCCATCCAGTACCTGCAACAGCAGCGCTTCGCTGATCGCATCGCCATAAAACTCGCTGCTGAAACCCTCGGTAGTCGGCGCACGGCCGAGCGGCAAATCGTGCAGGGCCAGCACCTGACGGTCCACACGCATCGCCACGCCCTTACGCGCTGCAAATTCGGCTACCAAAGGGAAAATCGCCGGGATCATATGCACATGATGATGGCTGTCGAGATGCGTCGGTTCGCGGCCAAAGAGATCGACGAAGCGATTGAACTGACAATCCAGTTCGCGGGCGATTTCGTCGAGCGGCAGCGCCCCCTGCTCTGCCATCTCCCAAATCCATTTCCCCAGCACCCCGTCGCGCGTTAGCCCCGGCATGGGTGAGAGCGGCATCCCGAGCGTCAGCACGAAATGCATCCCTACGCCCAGCTTCGGCAGATCGCGGCTTAACGCTGCGGCATGTTCAATCGCCTCGCCGTTGACCAGCGCGGTGGTCGATGTGACCACCCCGTGGCGACAGGCTTCGATAATGCCGTAGTTTTGCCCTTTGGAGAGTCCAAAATCATCGGCATTCACGATCAACAGATTTTCCATCTCTGTTCCTCTCAGCGTTGTTTAAGCTTCTCAGCCGTGGCGGCAAAGTTTGGCAGCCATTTTTCATGGGCGAGAATCATTTCGCGGGCCAGGGATTCTGCGTCGCGGTCGGAGTGGACCAGCGGACTCAGGTTCAGGGCCAGCAACACGTCATTAAATTCCCCGCTCAGCGCCGCATGGCTGGCTGCGATTTCGAAACCTTTGATGGTGTGAATCAGGCCCATCACTTTGTCGTCGAAATGGGTGATGCGAGAGTGCGGTTTCGCCCCGTCGCGCCCAAGAATACAGGTCATTTCAACCGCCCAGTCTGCCGGGATGTTGTCGATATGCCCGTGGTGCGGCACGTTCACGTAATGCTCAGCCTGTTTGTCATTGTAGATGGCGTTAATGACTTCACAGGCCGCATCGGAGTAATACGCCCCGCCGCGCTGCTCAAGCTCTTTCGGTTTGACGTTAAGATTAGGATCTTTATACAAATCAAAGAGCTGTTTTTCGACTTTCTGCACGACCTGCGCGCGAGCCCCGCCTTTATAATACTCGCCCATTTCGATGGCCAGCATCTCTTTCTGCTTGAAGTAGTAGAGCAGATACGAGCACGGCAGCAAATTCAGGGAGCGAATCAGCCCTTCGCTGAATGGCAGATCGAAGATGTTTTTCACCGAGCCGGCGGTCAGTCGGCCCGAGGCCACGCCGTCAAGCAGTTCGGCAAAACGTGACTCTCCGTTGACGATCACATCTTTGATAAAGACCATGTGGTTCAGGCCGAACAGATCGATGGAGAGATCGTCGCTGTCGGTCAATTTCAGCACATCGCGGATAAACATTTTCATGCCAATCGGAATGTTGCACACGCCGATGAACCGTTTGAATCCGGTGTGGCGATAAACCGCTTCCGTGACCATCCCGGCCGGGTTGGTGAAGTTGATCACCCACGCCTGCGGGCAGATCTCTTCCACGTCTTTGATGATGTCAAAAATCACCGGAATGGTGCGCAGGCCTTTAAACAGACCGCCCGCACCGTTGGTTTCCTGCCCCAGATAGCCGTGGCTCAGCGGAATACGCTCATCCAGTTCACGGGCTTTCAGCTGGCCAACGCGCAGCTGGGTGGTCACGAAGTCGGCATCTTTCAGTGCATGACGACGATCTAACGTTTTGTGTACGGTTAACGGGACACCGGCTTTCTGCACCATGCGCTGGCACAGCTCGAAAATAATATCGAGCTTCTCCTGCCCTTCTTCCACATCCACCAGCCATAATTCGCTGACCGGCAGTTCATGATAACGTTTCAGAAAACCTTCGAGCAATTCCGGGGTATAACTGCTGCCGCCGCCGATGGTTACGACTTTCAATTTCTTTTGCATAATATCTCCCTTAGCGTATCAGGTTAACCGCCTGCAAAGTATAGCGTGGCATTCCCGCTATTTTGGGCAAGCGTTTAAGTCAATATTCCTGGCGAGTTACTTCGCCGTGAGTCAATTAATTATTCATTACCGTTAAATTTTTACGGTAGCTGTTAGGCGTGAATGAAGTGAATTTCTTAAAGGTTTTAATAAACAGGCTCGGGCTACTGTAACCCGATTCATAAGCAATATCGGTGACCGAATAATTGGTTATTTCCAGCTGCTTTTTGGCGAAATTAATACGAATACCGTTAATGATTTGCACCGGTGTTTTTTGGTAATAACGCTGGGTAGCGCGGGTGAGATATTCCTGCGATTTACCCGACAGGGCAATCATGTTCTCCAGCGCATTATCGCCAAACTGATGTTTGTCGTGCATTAACTCTACGGTAGTCCGCAGCCACTGCGGAATATCATCGATCACCTGCTGCTCATCGCGATGGTGGCGCAGGCGGTTCATCACATAAAACGTGACCGTTTCAATAAACTCATCGAATTCGCTGTCCCGGAAGTTCAGCGAGGCGATAACCGTTTCGATCCAGGTCATAAACTCGTTTTTAATGCGATACACCTGCGATGCCACGAAGCAGAATGGCACCAGGGGTAAGTAGTGTTTCTCGAAGAAACGTCTGCTCACACCGACGTTCAGAATGCGCGTCGCCCCGAATTCATAAAAGCTCTGGTGATACGACCCCATCGGCAGAAAGACAAAGTCGCCGCGCTCCAGCAGCACGCGCTTGCCGTTGATCTCCTGGTAGTAGCGCCCGGTCAGAACAATCGTGAACTCGTAGTAGTCATGCTGATGCAGACCGCTCACGCTTTCCGTTTTGTTATAGATAACCACGTGAAAATTCTTGCCGTTAAACAGTTGCTGCTCAAGTGCGGTTTTAATTTCCATCGTGTTTACCTCCGGCGGCCTGACTTATTGCATCTTCTCGTGAAGCTCAATGAGCTCAGCAACCAGCTCGCGAGCCAGCATTGAGGTCATCAAATGATCCTGGGCGTGAACCAGCACCAGACTCACCTTCATTTTACCTTCTCCCTGGTCGCCTTCAATCAGCTTAGTTTGTACCAGGTGAGCTTCGTTCAGCGCCGTGCGTGACTGATCCATCATGCGTTTCGCTGCGGCGAAATCGCCCTGCTTGGCTTGTTTGAGTGCGCCGTACGCCAGGCTGCGTGCCTGTCCGGAGTTAATGATAAGCCCCATCACTACTTCTTCAAGATCGTTCTCAACGGCCTCGTCTGCCACGATAGTATCCAAATCAAACATCATTTCTCTCCTTTTACAGGCGCGGGTTTCCCCGCGCCGGACCTCTTAGAATTTCAGTGCGTTAGCGATGTCTTCTTCGCTTTCCTGCTCATCAATGACCGCCTGAGCCTTGTTCGACACCGCCACGAATGGCAGGTAAACCAGCGTCGATACACCCAGGTTGAACAGTGCCACGCAGAGTGCGGCGATACTGCCGTTGCTGTTGAAGAAGGCGCCAAGACCGGTTGGCATCGTCCACGGTGCCAGGTTCGTTACCGGCGGGATAATACCCATCGAGTAAGCAGCCAGCGTAATGGCGGCCAGAATCGGCTGAATCAGCACGAACGGGATAAACATCACCGGGTTCATGATGATTGGCAAACCAAACAGAATCGGTTCGTTAATCTGGAAGATACCTGATGGCAGTGCCAGTTTCGCTACCTGACGATGATCCGCACGGCGTGAGCCGATGAAGATGGCGATAATCAGACCGAGCGTCGCCCCTGAACCACCCAGCAGGATGTAGGAATCCAGCATCGGTTTCGCCCAGAAGTGGAACTCTTTACCGGCAGCAATCGCCGCTTCTACGGAACCGTACTGGTTATATAGTGCGATGTTTTCCAGTGCCCATGGGGTCATGATGCCGTTATCCAGCGCGGTGAGAGCCAGTGAGCCGTGCACACCGAAGAACCACAGCAGGGAGTTAAAGATAACGTAAGCCCAGCCCACTACGCTGCCCATTGATGCCAGCGGCGTGGAGATAGAGTCCATGATGATCTGGTGGAAGTTGCTGCCGTGGTTGGCCAGCAGCCAGGAGAGCACACCGAAAATGGACAGGATCAGGAAGCCTGGGATTAACGCCGAGAAAGAGCGCGACACGGAAGACGGCACGCTATCTGGCAGGGTAATGACCCAGTTGCGACGAATCACGAAGGTGAACATTTCCGCCACGATCAGGCCAATCACCATCCCGGAAATAATATTCTGACCGCCCAGCCAGTTTGCACCGACGGCATAGGCTTCACCAACGCTGTAAGGTGTCACGGTCATAAAGGCCGCCACCGCCAGCAGACCGGCTGCCATTGGGTCGACTTTACGCTCTTCCGCTAACGCTGAACCAATGAAAAAAGGCGCCATCAGCGACATAATGCCCAACGTACCGTTGTACACGTTGCCGCCGATGGCTTTAAAGCCATTCAGGGTTTCAATGGTGGAAGCGTCTAACCGAATCCCCATAGAATAGAAAAACGAGCCTTCGCCAAAACTTAAAAAGACGTTATTAATTAATACGAACATGGCACCGGCCAGGGTCAACGGCATTAATTTAATAAAGCCATTTTTAATCGCATTAATGTGGGGCTGCTTTCCTATTTTAACAGCAAAAGGAAGGAGTACCTTTTCAAGAGAGCTAATAACTTGACTCATAGAAATTACCCTTAAATGCCGCAACAAATATTGCGGCGTAAGTGTGTGAAATAACTCTTTGACGGGAAAAATTTAAATTTTAATTAGCGGCAGCTTTTTTAATTGAGGCAACTGCAGCTTTAAGTACACCTAAACCATCAATTTTGCCGTACAGCACAGAATCGATCACTTCTACAGGTTTGTTCGGTAATAAACGCTGGATTTCTGGCAACATATACGCAATCTGTGGGCCCAGTAAAATCACGTCCGCGGCCTGACCTTTTTCGCCTGCCAGCGTTTCGGGAAACGCTTCGATAACGACAGGAACTTCATACTTTTCTGCCTGCGCACGCATCTTGGAAACCAGTAGTGACGTTGACATGCCCGCAGAGCAGAACAGGTAGATATGTTTCTTTTCCATAGCAACTTCCCTCTTGTATGACCCTCACCATCGCCCTTCAGCCCGCTGATGAGTGTTACTTTTGTTTGTCATTGAATGGAGTATACGGCAAGGCATAGGGAGCGGATAATTCAGCACGAGTCACAATTGTCTCTCCTTGACCTGTCGTTTTGACTGCCCTCACAGTTTAGGCAAATAATTCGCGCAAAGAAATAAGATTATTGCAGGCATAAAAAAACCGGCACATTGGCCGGTTTGTTACATCGTTCAGGCAAGCAGGTTATTGCGCCTTAGGTGCCTGTGGGTCAGTGTCGTACTCAGCACAGGTCTGATAACCTGAGTTGATCACGTGTCCTGTATCGTCCAGAGCCACAAAGTAGGTCTCTGCTTTACCATCACGTTGACCCAGAATATAAGTCTGGCAGGTCCCACGTGCGTGGATCATAGTGACTTCGGAAGAAGGTTTGCCAGCCACCTGCGCTACCTGCGCACGGCTCATCCCTTTCTTCACATCTTTAACTACCGGCTGTGTGAACTGATCGGTTGTACGATCGTAAGCTGTACAGCCCGCCAGCATAGTCAATACCGCCGCTGCACTTAAAATTCCCGCTACATTCTTGTTCATTTTCCGTCCTCTTGTTTATCAGCGTGTTATCTAAGCATGGGATAAAAAATTCGATTCTTCAACTTTGTCTGCGAAGCGGGATGTTTTTCGGAAAATTCTAATAAAACAACGATAACCTGCTAAATCGTCGCAATTTGCCGCACTCGAAACTGTGATCCTTGTCGTTTTACGCCCAAAGGGTTAGTTTTAACGGATACTCATTCTGCTTCGTTTTTGCTAATGGAGGGCGTAATGGCTCTGCAACAAGAGATTATTCATGCGCTTGGCGTAACGCCTGCGATAGATGCTCATCAAGAAATCCGCCGCAGCGTCGATTTTTTGAAATCCTATCTGAAAACGTATCCGTTCCTGAAGTCACTGGTTCTTGGCATCAGCGGCGGTCAGGACTCTACCCTGACCGGCAAACTGTGCCAGCAGGCGATCTCAGAATTACGTCAGGAAACGGGTGACGACGCGCTGCAGTTTATCGCCGTGCGCCTGCCTTATGGCGTTCAGGCCGACGAGCAGGATTGCCAGGATGCAATCTCCTTTATCCAGCCCGATCGCGTGCTCACTGTGAACATCAAAGGCGCGGTATTAGCCAGCGAACAGGCGTTGCGCGAGGCCGGCATTGAGCTGAGCGATTTCATTCGCGGCAACGAAAAAGCCCGCGAGCGCATGAAAGCCCAGTACAGCATCGCCGGAATGACCAAAGGCGTGGTGGTCGGCACCGATCATGCTGCGGAAGCGGTTACTGGTTTCTTCACCAAATACGGCGACGGCGGTACCGATATCAACCCGATTTTCCGCCTCAATAAACGCCAGGGTAAGCAACTTCTTGCCGCGCTGGGCTGCCCGGAGCACCTCTATAAGAAAGCGCCGACCGCCGATCTGGAAGACGATCGCCCTTCCCTGCCGGATGAAGCGGCGCTGGGAGTGACGTACGACAATATCGACGATTATCTGGAAGGCAAAACGCTCGATGAGAGTATCGCCCGCACTATTGAAGGCTGGTATCTGAAAACCGAGCACAAGCGACGCACGCCGATTACCATCTTCGACGACTTCTGGAAACGCTGATTCCCAGAGCGCATTGCCGGGTGGCGCTACGCTTACCCGGCTGTTTTTATCCCTGCGATGACTGCAACCCCTACGCACACAGCCCGCCAGACGAAGCCGCCTCTTTTTTAACCACTCACTCTTTGCTACACTGTATGTCTGAACAGTATCAGGAGTCTTTTGTGAGCAGGCGTCAATCTGCCCCGCGTCTTGAATTTGAAGCGGGGGCTATCTACGAATATCCCGAACATCTTCGCCCCTGGCTGGAGGCTCTGCCGAAACAGCCTGGCGTCTATTTCTTTCATGGCGAAAGCGAAGCGATGCCGCTCTATATCGGTAAAAGCGTCAATATCCGCAGCCGGGTGTTATCGCATTTACGCACGCCCGACGAGGCCGCGATGCTGCGCCAGTCGCGGCGCATCACCTGGACGCAAACCGCCGGGGAGCTGGGCGCGCTGCTGCTCGAAGCCCGGTTGATCAAAGAACAGCAACCGCTGTTCAATAAACGTCTGCGCCGCAACCGCCAGCTGTGCTCGCTGCAAATCACCGACGGCAAACCGCAGGTGGTTTACGCCCGTGAGATTGATTTCTCCCACGCGCCGAATTTATACGGCCTGTTTGCCAACCGCCGCGCGGCGTTGCAGGCGCTGCAATCTCTCGCTGATGCAGAGAAACTTTGCTACGGGTTATTAGGTCTGGAGTCGCTTACGCGCGGGCGCGCCTGTTTTCGTTCCGCGCTGAAGCGCTGCGCCGGGGCATGCTGCGGCAAGGAGAGTGTGGAAGATCATCAGATGAGATTAAAGGCCGGGCTGGCGGCGATCAGCGTGACCTGCTGGCCGTGGCAAGGCGCCATTGCGCTGAAAGAGACCAGCAACGCCATCACCCACTACCACATTATTCACAACTGGCTGTGGCTGGGGGCCGTCGACACGTTAAACGACGCCGCGGCCCTGCTGCGCACACCTGCCGGTTTTGATCAGGACGGCTACAAAATTCTCTGTAAGCCGCTGCTCTCCGGGCAGTATGAAATCATTGAACTTAGTGACCCGGCAGCCACGTAATCTCACTGAACAGCAGCGTTCCTTCTGATTCCAGTAAGCGCAGGGTGTGTATGCCATCCTGCCAGCTGGCGCCCTGATCGGCGGTAAGGAATTTGTCACCCAACTGCCAGGCCCCGCTCAGAACGAATACCACGCCACCGCGCGAGGCGAAGGTGGTAAAGGTGCGATCCGCCACCCGCACGTTGGCCTTGCAGCGATCGCGCTTCGTCATGATATTGAAATCCATCGACATCTGCCCTTCCGTGAGCTTCGCCTTCACCGGATGGTCGCCCGCAAAACTGAATGGCTGATGACGCTTCAGGGTATGGCAAAAGGTCTGGCCCGCATCGAGGGTCACTTCGCCGCCCTCAATCAGGGTAATCACCCGATCGACGCCGGGAAAGAGAGAGAATTCGCCGTTGCTGGCAATAGAAGCAATACTGGCGCGCCAGTGAAAATCACGGGTCGCAGTGGGAAAGCAACAAATCTCACGGGTTTCACCCGCGCCATTACGCCAGAGATTCACCGGCATTTTGCGGATATCAAAAAACTCCATCACCACTCCTGAAAGGCGCAATCGCACCAGAGCGACAATATCAATAGCGTCGCTGTCTTGATTGTTATCGTTAGGTAATCACAGACGTATTATCGGCAGCAATGCAAAGGGGCCTTAGGCTCATGGTGAAAAAAACTCTAACGCCCTGACTCTGTTAAGCATTCTCTGAACCGACTACAGGAGCATACCGTGATGGCAGCGCGAGACAAGAGGGTGTGAAAGAAAAAACCGCCGGACCTGTCCACAGCGAATGCGCTTTTGTGAACAGGTTTCCGGCGGTCTTAATATGTTGTGCTGTTATTCAGCAGGCGGAGCCATTTTACCTTCTGGCGCCGGACGTTCTGTCAGACGCTTCTCAAAATTGGCATTAAATTGCTTTTTCTGTTCCGGGGTCAGAATGTTGTAGATCTTATTCTGAGTTTCCATGCGGGCCAGCATACCGGCTTTGTGCTGCTCGGCCATTTTGTCGATCTGCGCTTCGGCTTTCGCTTTATCGAAGCTGTCGCTGGCAATGATGTCATGCATTGCGCGGCGTTCTTCCAGCGGTGGACGTTTCATCTGGTCGCGCTGGCTTTTCATGATGTCACGCACCTGCTGTTTCTGTGCATCCGTCAGGTTCAGGTCTTTAAACATCATGTCGTGATGCATACCCGGCTTGCCTTTGTGATGCATCATCTTGCCTTCAGCAGGTGCTGCGGTCGTGGTCGCGGTATCCGCAGCGAACGCCATGCTGGTAGCGCCCAGAGCCAGGGTAGAAGCAACAAACAGTGCAGTTAATTTACGCATAATTGTTTTCCTTACTTTCAGTTATTCTTCGGCGCTATGCCGTGTTGACGAGATTAACTTTACGGGGTTTATCGTCAATTAGTCAGAGCAACGGTAAAACAATGAAAGTGTAAAAAACAATTTATAACCAAATGTGGAGGAATTAAGGATAAAGCGTGGAGAGTTGAAACAAAAATATTCAATTAGCTGATTTTAAAGAGATTGTGAAAGAGTATAGCGAACTGGAGATTAATAATAAAGCAGGTATCCAGGAATAATCTGTAAACTTTACGCGTTCGCCATAATAGATAATTTCCCGCCCCCTGTCGGACGCGGGAAATTATGCCTCAGCCTATTTTTTCCAGCATCAGTCCCGCCCGCAAACCAAAGGCCACAGCCGGATTGGGGAACAGCACGTACTCCGTCGTTTTCTGCACCTCGTAGCGCTCATCGCCATCTTCTGCCAGCAAAACCCCCTGGCGGAACGGCGTGAAGTTAAGGGTATGCGCCGCCATGTGCAGCCGGAACGCGTCGCTGCGACGGGTGATTTGCTGCACCACCCGATAGCGCTCAACCGCTTCGGTATGCGGCTCAGGCTCAACGCCCGCGAGCAGCGCCCGCAGCGCCATATGCGTTGGGGCAAATCGCGTCAGATCGTTATGGCCAAACGGCAGCGCTTTGCCCAGCTCCAGCGTGCAGGCCAGCGCGCCGAAATGCTCACAGGTGAAATGAGTAAAGGTTCCGCCCGGCGACTGATGGAACACCAGCGCTTCGAGTCCTGCATCGCCCAGCCATTGCAGGAACCGTTCATCCCAGGGCTGCTCGCGCTGGGGCAACACGCCAAAGCGCACGTGATACGACGCCCGAATGGCGGTGTGCAGATCCAGATGCCAGCGGTCCGGGCCGGCCGTCGCATAGAACTCCCTGACGGCGTTTTCCAGCACCGGCACGCGTGCCGTCTCCTCACAGGGTGCAAACTGCGCCGCGCGCCCGCCAAACATCCGGTTGATATCACTCACCAGATAGCGTTTGTTGTGCGCCAGCGCCGCAGGGTTCCCGAGCACCACCAGCACACGGCAGCGCAGGGAAATATCCCCGTGATACAGCGCGCGGATCAGCAGATCGACAATCTCCACCGGTGCAGTTTCATTGCCGTGAACACCTGCCGAGAGCACCAGCGCACGGCCGCTCTCGTCAAACGGGGTCAGTTCCAGCAGCCCGCGCCCATGCCATTTCCAGTGAAACGACGCCCCTTCACCCTCTTTTTCAGCGGGTGTTTCATCGGCCAGCGTCAGCGCCAGTAAATTCTCCATGCTCTCTCCTTAGCGCTGGAACGGATAAACCGAACCGAGCTGCAGGATCGTGGTCAGGGCGTCCAGCGCCTCGCGCCCTTCGCGCAGCAGCTGCGGATCGACCAGATCCGCCTGCGTCAGCTGGTCGCGATAATAGCGGTCCACCCAGTTGTTCAGCGTGTTAAACAGCGTGTCATTCATCATTACTGCGGGGTTTACCGCCTGCATCTCAGCCTGTGTCAGGACGACGCGCAGACGTAAACAGGCTGGTCCTCCGCCGTTGGCCATACTTTCACGCAGATCGAAAACCTTCAGCTCGCTGATGGGATTATCGGCCTTCACCAGCTCGCTCAGATAGCGCCATACCCCCTGATGGTTGTGCGACTCTTGCGGCAGCACCAGCATCATGCTGCCATCGTCACGGCTCAACAGCTGGCTGTTAAAGAGATAGGTTTCCACCGCATCCTGCACGCTCACGGCGTGCGTCGGAACCTGAATCGGCGTAAAGCCCGGAACGCGCTCCGCAAGATTTGCCAGCAATTTATCCTGCTGAGCAAACGCCTGTTCATGACAGAACAGCACCTGACGGTTCGACACGGCGATCACGTCATTGTGGAACACACCCTGATCGATCACCTGAGGATTCTGCTGGGCATACACCACCTGTCCCGGATTCACCTGATTGAGACGCGCCACCGCCTGGCTTGCCGCGAGCGTCTGCCGCGCCGGGTAGCGCACGGGGGCGTGGTGACCGCTTTCGTCGCGACCATAGATAAACAACTGCGTTGCCGGGTCGCCATAATCGCCGCCCAGACGGTTATGGTTGGCCGCCCCTTCATCGCCAAACATGGCGACCTGCGGCAGTGCCTCGTGGACGCTAAAACGTTCCGCATCGCTGAAAATGGCGCGCAGCACGCGCTCGGTGGTCACCGCCTCCGTCGCGCGATGGAATTTGTTATTGAGGTTGGCGACGGTGAGATGCACTTTGCCATCCAGGGTATCCGCCGAGGGTGCGACGGTGGCCGCGTTAGCGACCCACATCGACGACGCTGAGCTGGCCGCCGAGAGCAGATGTGGCACCTGAGTACCGGCTTTTTCCACCACCTGCTCATCGCTGCCGCTAAACCCAAGCTGGCGCAGTACCTCGACGTTCGGGCGCTCCTGCGGCGGGATCACCGCCTGCGGGAAACCGGCATCGGCGAGGGCTTTCATCTTTTGCAGCCCCTGCTTCGCCGCAAGCTTTGGGTTCGACATCTGAAAGCGGTGTTTCGTCGAGGCTTCATTACCAAACGACAGCCCGGCATAGTGGTGGGTCAGTCCCACCAGCCCATCAAAGTTGACCTCACGCGCTTTCATGGCCATCCCCTTTGCTAAAATCAAGCCCAGGATTGAGGGTTTCTGGCAGAGTCAGCGCGGGAGTTTCGAGGCTCGCCATCGGCCACGCGCAGTAATCTGCCGCATACCAGGCGCTGGCGCGATGGTTGCCGGAGGCGCCCACGCCGCCAAACGGCGCAGTGCTCGCCGCACCGGTCAGGGGTTTATTCCAGTTCACAATTCCGGCGCGCGCTTCAATCAGCAGCGTGTCGAATTTCTCGCGATCCGGTGAAATCAGGCCGCTAGACAGGCCATAGCGCGTATTGTTCGCAAGCGCAATCGCGCTGTCGAAATCGTCATAGCGCCAGACGCACAGCAGCGGCCCAAAGGTCTCTTCATCCGGCACATCGCTCGCCGCGCTCATTTCCACAATTCCCGGCGTCAGTAGCGACGTGCCTGGCTGGACAAGCTTTGGCTCGAGCAGGCTTTTCCCGCCGCGCGCCACATGATCGCGCCAGGCATTGACCACGTTCTGCGCCGCCTGTTCGGAGATCAGGCCGCCGATAAACGGCTGCGGCTCAGCGTCCCATGCATCAGGTTTTAGCCGCGCACTCACTTCCACTAAGCGCGCCAGAAAAGCATCGCCCTGCGCGCCGCGTTTAACCAGCAGACGGCGCGCACAGGTGCAGCGCTGCCCGGCGGTGACAAACGCCGACTGGATAGCCAGATGCACGGCGGCGTCGATATCATCAGGATCTTCAACGATCAGCGGATTATTGCCGCCCATTTCCAGCGCCAGAATTTTTTCCGGCTGGCCCGCCAGTTGGCGATGCAGCTGATAGCCGGTCCCCGCGCTGCCGGTAAACAGCAGCCCGTCGATATCACTCAGCGCGCTCAGCGCCTGACCGGTTTCACGCCCGCCCTGCACCAGGTTCAGCACGCCCGGCGGCAGACCCGCCTGTTCCCACAGTTTGACTACCGCTTCGCCACTACAGGGCGTCAGCTCGCTCGGTTTGAAGATCACGGCGTTTCCCGCCAGCAGCGCAGGCACAATGTGGCCATTCGGCAGATGGCCGGGGAAATTATAAGGGCCGAAGACTGCCAGCACGCCGTGCGGGCGGTGGCGCAGAGTGGCCGCACCGTCGGCCATCTCCGTGTGCTGCTCGCCGGTGCGGGTGTGATACGCCTTCACCGAAATCGCGATTTTGTTGATCATCGCCGTGATTTCCGTCGCCGCTTCCCAGCGCGGTTTGCCGGTTTCACGGGCGATAATGCTGGTCAGTTCGACTTTATTGGTCTCCAGCAGTGACGCGAATTTCTCAACGACCGCCTGACGCAGGCTAAACGGCTGTTTGGCCCACGCCGGGAACGCAGCGCGTGCGGCTTTGCAGGCCTGTTCCACCTGCGCAGCGCTGGCATCTGACCCCGTCCACAGCGCCTCTTTACCCACCGGGTTGGTTTTCACGCGGCGTTCGCCTTCACCCGTCACCCAGTCGCCATTAATCCATAAACTCATGCTGTTTTCTCCTCGGGGCAGAGTCGCACCAGGCGCACCGTGTCGCCTGCGCTACATTTCAGGGCATCCAGCTGGGCTGCGGTCAGCACCAGTCGTTCACATTTTGGATTCGCGTGCACCAGCATGGCGCGAAAATGGTCGTATTGTTCATTCGCCACCAGACAGGCTGGTAATTCGCCTGGCGCAGGCTGCCCTTCGGCGACCGTCACCAGACGGCTTTTACGGATGGCGCGAACGCGATCGATATCGCACTCCAGCGTCGGGCCACCGTCAAAAATATCGACATAGTTCCGATAGCGGAAACCCTCTTTCTCCAGCACCGCGCGCGCGGGTGCCGTCTGCGGATGGACTTCGCCAATCACCGCCTGCGCTTCGGGGGTGAGGAAATGGGTGTAGATCGGATGTTTCGGCATCAGCTCGGCGATAAACGCCTTCTGCCCGGTGCCGCACAGATAGTCCGCGCGGCTGAACTCCATCGAGAAGAAGCGCTCGCCGAGGCTTTCCCAGAACGGGGAGTAGCCGGTTTCGTCAATCACGCCGCGCATCTCCGCCACCACTTTTTCATTAAAGCGGTCGCGGAAGGCAGCCATAAACATAAAGCGCGATTTAGAGAGCAGATAACCGTTGCCCTCTTTGCGCCAGGCCGGGTCGAGAAACAGGGTGCAGAGTTCGCTGCTGCCAGTGTGATCGTTGCTCAGTGAAAGCGTCGGCAGCGCGTTATAAATGTTCAGCTCTTTCGACGCGTGAACCAGCGTCCCCACGCGGTAGTTGTACCAGGGTTCATTCAGACCGACCGCCACTTCAATAGCGCAAATCCCGGCCACGGTTCCTGTATCCGTCTCTTCCAGAACAAAGACGTATCCCTGTTCGCTTTTCGGCACCGTCCCTTGCCAGGTATGGATGGCGCGCTCGATGCGCGCCGACAGCGTTTTTTCGTCGGCAGGAAGCGAGGTCAGCCCACCTCCCGTCTTACCGGCAAGCTGCATAAGCCCGGCGAGATCGCCGCGCTCTACGGGACGGATTACCATCATGATGACACCCCGGATTTCACCTGTTCACAGGCCAGCGCAAAGCGGTCCAGGCCGGTGGTGATCTCTTCTTCACTGACAATCAGCGCCGGGGCAAAACGCACCACGTTCGCGCCTGCGATCAGCACCATCACGCCCGCTTTTGCTGCTTCCTGTGAAATAAGTTTAGCTTTTCCGGCAAATTCAGCGGTCAGTTCGCAGCCAATTAACAGCCCCAGCCCACGAATGTCTTTGAACATGCCGACCTTGCTGTTGATGGCATTCAGGCGCTCAACAAACCAGTCGTGACGCTGCTTCACGCCGTTTAACACCGCTGGCGTATTGATGATATCCAGCACCTGGCCCGCCACTGCGGATGCCAGCGGGTTACCGCCGTAAGTAGTGCCGTGGGTGCCGACGACCATCACGCTGGCACATTTATCGGTAGTGAGCAGCGCGCCAATCGGGAAGCCACCGCCCAGCGCTTTCGCCGTCGACAGCACATCCGGCGTGACGCCGTAGTGCATGTAGGCGTAAAGCTCGCCCGTACGGCCAACGCCCGTCTGCACTTCATCAAAAATCAGCAGCGCGTTGTGCTGATCGCACAGCTCGCGAAGCCCCTGCAGGAATGCTTTATCTGCCGGAACCACACCGCCCTCGCCCTGCATCGGCTCGACGATCACCGCACAGGTGTTGTCATTAATCAGCGCTTTTGCAGACTGCAGATCGTTAAACACCGCATGGCGAATGTCCGGCGGTAACGGGGCAAAATCCTGGGAATAAGCGGGCTGCCCACCGGCGCTGACGGTAAACAGCGTGCGCCCGTGGAAGGCATTTTTGAACGCCACGATCCCGCTTTTCTGCGCGCCGAAGTGGTCGTGGGCATATTTGCGCGCCAGCTTCAGGGCCGCTTCGTTGGCCTCAGCACCGGAGTTACAGAAGAAAATTTTCTCGGCAAAGGTCGCGTCGATCAGCTTTTTCGCCAGGCGCAGCGCAGGCTCGTTGGTGTAGCCGTTACCGGTATGCCAGAACTTCGCCGCCTGATCGTTGAGAGTCTGACGCAGCGCCGGGTGTGCGTGCCCCAGCGCGTTCACGGCAATACCGCCTGCAAAATCAATGTACTCTTTACCCTGCTGATCCCACAGGCGTGAGCCTTCCCCGCGTACCGGAATAAAAGCCGCCGGAGCGTAAACCGGCATCATCCATTCATCAAAATTTTCACGCGTAATTGACAGAGACATAGCGACCTCATCCGGTAAATAATAAGTTGTTTAAATGTTAAATATTTGAGTGTTTGCACTGTGAATGTAGATTGCAGAGTTCGTGCCAGCCAGCGATAAAAATGCATAAACGGGTTGCCTGGACAGAATATCAATGAGTTAGGATATGGAGTTATTCACTGTTAATGCATATTAAGTGAATATTTTTACGATAAGCGGCGGTTCGCGGGACGAAAACGAGAAATATTATTCACAAGCAAAATATAATTCTGGAATTGTGATCGCTCGCGAAATTTATTGACCGTTTACGCCCCTTTTGGGGGCAAGGCGCGTCGAAATGGTGCAAAAATTGCACCGTCGGCAGGATCTGTTGCAGTTATTGGTCTAACCCGGTAACAGGGGGCGCAAATTCTGCTACCATCCATGCACTATTCACCTTGCACTGGCAGCGACTATGAAATTTGTCTCTTTTAATATCAACGGCCTGCGCGCCCGCCCTCACCAACTGGAAGCCATTGTTGAACAACATCAACCTGACGTGATCGGCCTGCAGGAGACAAAAGTTCACGATGATATGTTCCCGCTGGAAGACGTTGCGAAGCTGGGTTACAACGTCTTTTATCACGGTCAGAAAGGCCATTACGGCGTGGCGCTGTTAACCAAAGAGACGCCTGTCTCGGTCCGCCGCGGCTTCCCTGCCGATGACGGTGAAGCACAGCGCCGCATTATCATGGCCGAGATCCCGTCCCCGCTGGGTAATATTACCGTTATCAATGGCTACTTCCCGCAGGGCGAAAGCCGCGACCACCCGACCAAATTCCCGGCAAAAGCGAAGTTCTATCAGGATCTGCAGGATTACCTGAACACCGAGCTGAACAAAGAGAATCCGGTATTGATCATGGGCGACGTGAATATCAGCCCGACGGACCTGGATATTGGCATTGGCGAAGATAACCGCAAGCGCTGGCTGCGCACCGGTAAATGCTCCTTCCTGCCGGAAGAGCGCGAGTGGATGGATCGCCTGATGAGTTGGGGCCTTGTCGATACCTTCCGCACCGCCAACCCGGAGACACAGGATCGCTTCTCATGGTTTGATTACCGCTCAAAAGGCTTCGACGATAACCGTGGCCTGCGCATCGACCTGCTGTTGGCAAGCCAGCCTCTGGCCGAGCGCTGCATCGAAACCGGGATCGACTACGATATTCGCAGCATGGAAAAACCGTCCGATCACGCGCCGGTCTGGGCGAAATTCAAGCTGTAAGTGCCGGTGAACGCGTCAAAAATCCTCTTCCTGTGCGCCCTGTTGGGCGCATTTGCTTTGCTCATCACGCAACTGCCGCCGGGCTTTCTCTCCCTGGATGCGATCCGCGCCCATCGGCTGATGCTGCTGGATAACGTCGACCGCGCCCCGGTGCAAAGTGCCGCGCTCTATTTCGCCCTGTATGTGCTGATTTCCGCCTTTTCGATTCCCGGTGCGGCGCTGTTAACGCTGCTTGGCGGCGCGTTATTCAGCTTCTGGGAGGGGATGGTGCTGGTCTCTTTTGCCTCGACGCTGGGGGCGACACTGGCAATGCTCGCCAGCCGCTATGTGCTGCGCGACTGGGTGCAACGCCGCTTTGCGAAACCGATGCAGACGGTGAACGAAGGGGTGAAACGCGATGGCGCGTTTTATCTTTTTGCCCTGCGCCTGATGCCGGTGTTCCCGTTTTTTCTGGTCAATCTGCTCTGCGGGCTGACCTCTCTCGGTGTGGCGCGTTACTGGTGGGTTAGCCAACTGGCGATGCTGCCGGCGACGGTGGTTTTCCTCAACGCCGGGCGCGAACTGGGGCAACTGACCTCTCTGCGCGATATTCTGTCGCCGGGAGTGCTGATCGCCTTTACACTGTTAGGGTTATTGCCGCTGATCGCTCGCTGGCTGTTTTCTCGCTTCACCCCTTCATCTTATTAACAGGGAGGCATTATGCGCCGTGTGCGTTATTGCGTGTTTCTGACCGGGCTGCTGCTGGCAACCCCGGTGCTCGCCGCCAGCGACTGGCAAGCCGTTCAACAGGAAGCCAAAGGGCAGACCGTCTGGTTTAACGCCTGGGGGGGCGATCCGGCGGTGAATCGATATCTCGACTGGGTGAGCGATGAGATGAAAACTCACTACGCTATTACCCTCAACATTGTGCATCTGGCGGATGCCGCCGATGCGGTCAAACGTATCCAGACGGAATCCCGCGCCGGGCGGACCACCCAAGGTTCGGTCGATTTACTGTGGGTCAACGGCGAGAACTTCCGCACGCTGAAACAGGCGAATCTGCTGCAAAGCGGCTGGGCGCAAATGCTCCCCAACTGGCGGTATGTCGATACCACCAAACCGGTGACTGAGGATTTTGCCATCGCCACCGACGGCGCCGAATCTCCATGGGGCGCGGCGCAACTGACGTTTATCTCGCGACAGACTTTGTTGCCTGAGCCACTGCGCGATCCTTCCGCCCTGCTCGGATACGCGAAACAGCATCCCGGTAAAGTGACCTATCCACGCCCGCCCGATTTTACTGGCACCGCGTTTCTGGAACAGCTGTTACTGAACCTGACGACTACACCCGACGCGCTAAAAACCGCGCCCGATCCCCATACATTTGATGCGGTAACCGCCCCTCTGTGGCGCTATCTCGACCAGCTTCATCCCCTGCTCTGGCGCGAAGGGAAAGATTTCCCGCCGTCACCGGCACGAATGGATGCCCTGCTCGCCAGCGGCAATCTGAATCTCTCCCTGACCTTTAACCCGGCGCACGCCCGGCAGAAGGTGGCCAGCGGCGAGTTACCTGCTGACAGCATAAGCTTCGGCTTTGCCAACGGAATGATTGGCAATGTCCATTTCGTGGCGATTCCTGCCAACAGCAGCGCCAGCGCCGGAGCAAAAGTGGTGGCGAATTTCCTGCTGTCACCACCCGCACAACGTCGCAAAGCCGACCCGAAAATCTGGGGCGATCCGAGCGTGCTGGACCCGCAAAAACTGCCCGCTGAGCAGGCTCACGCCCTGCGCCAGTTTATCCCGGTCGGTTTACCCGCCATGCTGCCTGAGCCGCACGCGGCGTGGGTGAATGCTCTGGAGCAGGAATGGCTGCGTCGCTACGGCACCCGCTAGGCTGGCTGGTGTGGCTGGCAATGGCGGCCATTTACGCGCCGCTGTTTCCCGCCACCGCCATGCTCCTGTCCCCTGCATTTTCTGCCGCCGGGTGGCAATCCCTGTTTCGCGATCCGCAGCTGCCGCAGGCGCTGATCGCCACCCTGGTTTCAACGACCCTCGCCACCCTCGGTTCGCTTTTTATTGCGCTCTGTATCCTGTCTGCCCTCTGGCCCGGCAAGCGCTGGCAGCAGATGAATGGCCGCCTGCCATGGTTACTCGCCGTGCCGCATGTCGCCTTCGCCACCAGCGTGCTGCTGCTTTTTGCCGAAGGCGGTGCCGTTTATCCGTTTTGCAGCGCCTGTTCGCCAATGCTTGATCCCTATGGAATAGGCCTTGGCGCGACAATGGCGGTGAAAGAGAGTGCCTTCGTGCTGTGGGCGATTTACGCAGTGCTGCCGGAAAAGATCCTGGCGCAGAAAATGGTAGTGCTGCAAAGCCTCGGTTACTCCCGCATTCAGGGGCTGTTCTGGCTGGTTCTGCCGACCATTGCCCCGGCACTGGGCGCTGTGATGCTGGCGGTGGTGGCCTGGTCCCTGTCGGTGGTGGATATCGCCATCATTCTCGGGCCGGGTAATCCGCCGACACTGGCGGTGCTGGCCTGGCAGTGGCTGAGCCAGGGCGATGCGGAACAGCAAATCAAAGGCACGCTGCTGTGTCTGGTTTTGCTGCTCCTGCTGGCATTGTTTGCCGCGGTGGGCTTTGCGCTCTGGAAAGCCTGGCGACGCACGCTGCCCGCCACGTCCGGTCACCGCCACAACGCCGGTCCGCCCGTCACGGGAACGGCACTTGGCTGGCTGCTGCCGCTCTGTGGGCTGCTGTGTGCCGGAGCGCTGCTCCTGCTGGCGCAGCACCGCGAGTTTGATTTCGCGCCGTTTCACGCCAGCCTCTCGTTTGCTCTGTTTTCCGCCCTGATTGCGCTGGCGATTATTTTGCTCTGGCTGGAGTGGGGTCCGTCGCGCGGAACGCTCTGGCTGTGGCTGCCGCTGGCATTGCCCGCCCTGCCCCTCGTCGCCGGGCAATACCGTCTGGCGCTCGCGCTGGGTTTTGACGGCGGCTTTCTGGCGGTGCTGTGGGGGCATCTGCTGTGGGTACTGCCCTGGACGCTGCTGGTGCTACAGCCGGCCTGGCGCAGGCTCGATCCGCGCCAGCTCCTGATCGCTAAAACCCTCGGGCTGTCGCGCAGTCAGCTGTTTTTTAAAATCAAATGCCCGCTGCTGGTGCGCCCGATCCTGATTGCTTTTGCCACCGGGTTTTCCGTGAGCATGGCGCAGTATCTGCCAACGCTGTGGCTCGGCGCTGGACGATTTGCCACGCTGACCACCGAAGCGGTGGCCCTTAGCAGCGGCGGCAGCAGCGCTATTCTGGCGAACCAGGCCTTATGGCTTCTGGCGCTTACCGCCGCCGCGTTTGGGCTGGCGGCCGGTTTATCGCGTCTCGCTGGCTACTATCGACAGGGGTTACGGTAATGTTGACGGTCAAAAATCTCACCCTCGAACCGCTGCTGCGCAATGTCAGTTTCAGTATTGAGCACGGAGAAATTCTAACGCTTATGGGCCCCTCCGGCAGCGGAAAATCGACCCTTTTTGCCTGGCTGGTGGGCGCCCTCTCCACCGATTTTCACGCTTATGGCGAGCTGTGGCTTGACGATCAGCGGCTCGATACTCGCCCGGTTGAAAAACGCGGGATCGGCATTTTGTTCCAGGATGCGCTCTTGTTCGATCACTTTAACGTCGGACAGAACCTGATGCTGGCGCTTCCCGCGCAGATCCGCACGTCGCGCCGTGAGCGGGTTGAACAGGCGCTTGCCAGCGCCGGTCTGGCGGGGTTTTATGCCAGCGATCCGGCCACGCTGTCGGGCGGTGAATGCAGTCGTGTTAGTTTGCTGCGTGCCCTGCTGGCGCAGCCGCGCGCGCTGTTGCTGGATGAGCCTTTTAGTCGTCTGGATAAATCCCTGCGCGTGACGTTTCGGGAGTGGGTATTCGCTGAGGTTCGTGCCCTGAATATCCCGGTGGTGCTGGTCACGCACGATGAAGAGGACATTCCGGCGGGCGGACGCGTGATTCAGCTGTCCGACTGGCAGTAAACCCTGTGCTAACGCAAAGAATTCTGTTTAGGGGAAGACGAAAATGACGCACCTTTTATATGATGTCAGGTTTTTCGATGAAACGTGTTTCTCAACTGACCGCGCTGGCGCTCTGTCTTGCCAGTGTTTCCACTTTTGCCGCTAATATGGCCCCTTCTCTGACGCTGGCACAGCTGCAACAGCAGCACGGCGCGGTGATCGATACCCGCGCCAGCGCATTTTATAACGGCTGGCCGCAAACCCTGTCTGGCACCTCCGGGCATGAGCCCGCCGCGCTGAATCTGTCAGCCAGCTGGCTGAAGGTGATGAGCGATGAGCAGCTCAGCGACTGGGCAAAACAGCATAACCTCACCCCGACATCCGCTATCGCCCTGTACGGCAGCGATACCGACAACCAGGCCGTGAAAGCGCGCCTTACCAAAGCTGGTTATCAGCACATTTCAGTGCTTGGCGATGCGCTGCAAAGTGCCGACCGTCTGCAACGTCTTCCTCATTTCGAGCAACTGGTCTATCCCGAATGGCTGCACCAGCTGATGCAGGGCAAAAAGGTCGCGGCGGCGCCTGCGGGCAATTATAAAATTATCGAAGCCGCCTGGGGCGCACCGAAATTTTATCTGCTGAATCACATTCCGGGCGCGGGTTATATCGATACCAACGACGTCGAAAGCGAGCCGCTGTGGAATAAAGTCTCCGACGACAAACTGAAAGCGCTGCTGGCAAAACAGGGCATTCGCCATGACACCACCGTGATCCTCTACGGTCGCGACGTCTATGCGGCGGCGCGCGTCGCGCAGATCATGCTCTACGCGGGAGTGAAAGATGTGCGTCTGCTGGATGGCGGCTGGAAAACCTGGTCCGACGCCGGTCTGCCGGTCGAGCGCGGATTGCCTGCGAAAGTGACGCCAGCGAATGATTTCGGCGCACCGATCCCGGGGCAGCCGCAGCTGATGGTAGATATGGAACAGGCGCGCGGGATGGTGCATCGCCGGGATGCCTCGCTGGTGAGTATTCGCTCCTGGCCGGAATTTACCGGCGAAACCAGCGGCTACAGCTACATCAAGCCAAAAGGTGAAATCGCAGGCGCGCGCTGGGGCCATGCGGGCAGCGATGCGACGCATATGGAAGATTTCCACAACCCGGACGGCACCATGCGCAGCGCCGATGATATCGCTGCGATGTGGAAAGCCTTGAACATCCTGCCGGATCAGCACGTCGCCTTTTACTGCGGCACCGGCTGGCGCGCGTCAGAAACCTTTATGTACGCGCGCGCCATGGGCTGGAAAAACGTCTCGGTTTACGACGGCGGCTGGTACGAGTGGAGCAGCCATCCACAAAATCCGATCACCACGGGTCCGCTGACGCCGGAAAGCACGCTTTAAGATTTCAGGGTTTTCAGCGTCTGATACCCGCTCCAGATGCGCGTTGTGGTGGTGAGCCAGCACAACGCGCCAAAGATCCAGGCGAACAGCGCAAAGTGCGCCGGGAACAGGCAGCAGAGCACAAACAGCGCGATGGTCTCCGTCCCCTCCGTTAATCCCCCGATGTAATAAAACGACTTATGCGCATAGCCTGGGTTGTCGATATTGTGTTTCGCGGCCAGCGCCGCAAACGCCAGAAAACTGCTCCCGGTACCGATAAACGCAAACAGCAGCCAGGCGGCGGCAAGCGCGTTTTCCATCGGTGCCGCCAGCGCAAAGCCAAAGGGGACCAGGGCATAGAACAGAAAATCGAGGGCGATATCGAGAAAACCGCCCGCGTCCGTCAGGCCGCGACGCCGCGCCAGTGCGCCGTCCAGCCCGTCGAACAGGCGGTTCAGCACAATCGCGACCAGCGCCGCCGGGTACCAGCCGAGGGCCAGAAACGGCAGCGCCAGCACGCCGAGGGCAAAGCCCGCAAGCGTCACGCCATCCGGCGTGATGAATGGCTTATCGATGACCGCCACCAGGCGGTTGAGTGCAGGTTTAACGCGCGGATGCAGATGACTGTCAAGCATGAGGCTGACCTTTGAAGGCGTCACAAAGCCCCTGTGACGGGATCTCCAGCGCAGCGTTAAAACGCGCCGAGAGATTCTGAAACGCAATCAGGGCCGTCATTTCGGTAATGGTTTCGTCGTTGTAAAAGCGCTTTAGTTCGGATTTTATCGCTTCCGTCACCTGCGGCGGCGTGGCCGTCGTCGCCTCGGCATAGTCCAGCGCGGCACGCTCTTCTGCCGTGAATAACGCGGATGTACGCCACTCGCTGACCGCCTGGACTTTATCCAGCGCGCCGCAGCGCTCGGCGAGGCGCAGGCTGTTAGCGTCGATACAAAATGCGCAGTGGCAGAGCTGCGAAATGCGGGTCATCAGCAGCGCGCGCAGGGCCGGGTTCAGGCGCGCCTTTTTTCTCTCCAGAAAACCGACAAACAGCGCGACCAGCCAGAAAAGACGCGGCATTCTTCCCCACCAGCGGGTGGGATTGAGCACCACGCCAAAATGTTTTTTCTGCATGACGGCGATGGGTTTCAGACTGGCGGGAAGGGATTCTACGGGCTGGACCCAGGCGGATGTTTCTTTCACCGGACTCTCCTGATGGCTGGACTCTTTGAAAGGCGACGATAATATGTCGTTTTTCAACTGTAATTATTGACGACCATGCTGAAAACTCTCGATGTTGTTGCCGCTATCCTTGAAAAGGATGGCAAAATTCTCCTCGCGCAACGCCCCGCGCAGGCCGATCAAGCGGGAATGTGGGAGTTCGCCGGAGGTAAGGTCGAAGCCGGTGAGACGCAGCCCGAGGCGCTGATCCGCGAGCTGCGCGAAGAGCTGGGGATTGAGGCACTCCCTGTGCAGTATGTCGCCAGTCATCAGCGCGAAGTGTCCGGGCGGCTGATTCATCTCCACGCCTGGCACGTTCCGTCCTTTAGCGGCGACGTGGTCGCGCACTATCACAGCCGTCTGGTGTGGTGTACGCCGCAGGAGGCGTTCGCCTATGATTTAGCGCCCGCCGATATTCCCCTGCTGGAAGCCTTTATCCTTTTACGCGCCGCCACACCAGCGGGTTCGTGCTGATGGTTTTTTCATCGCGCTGACACTGCAGCAGCACGCCGTCGGCCTTCACCACCGCACCTTCCGAATAGTTTTGATCCTGATAGATGCAGCACTGATTGCAGGGCTGCGCACGCTGACCGCCGGAGCTGAACACCTCTGGCGGCACATTGACCTCCACGTCCGGGCGAATACGGTCAGCCTGGGCCCCTGCGGATAACAGAGCAAACAGAGCGGTTAATAGGTAGCGGTTCATAAAGATTCCTTTTATCTGCTGATCATGACTATACACAAATTCATTCAAGTTGCATCAGGCCAGCAACCCGAGCATACCCAGGGGCTGACTCGCGTAGGTGCCTGAAGGATGATCTGTATATAACGGTTGTTTGCCGCTTAATCTTTAGCGCATCATCGTTTTTAGTTATGACACAAGGCCGCTAATTAATTTCACTTTCCCGGTAAATTTTCCCTTGCCACGCAAAGCGGTACGGGTGGTATAGTCGAAAACGACCACAAATCACCCACACAACACACAAAATTAAAAAAATTGTCATAAGAGGCTCTTATCGCTATGGAACAGACACGCTCTCTGGAATCATTTCTTACCCATGTTCAACAACGCGACCCGCATCAGAGCGAGTTTGCACAGGCCGTTCGTGAAGTCATGACCACCCTGTGGCCATTCCTCGAAGAAAACCCGCGTTACCGTCAGATGTCTCTGCTTGAGCGTCTGGTTGAACCTGAACGTGTAATTCAGTTCCGCGTGGTCTGGGTCGATGACAAAAATCAGGTGCAGGTGAACCGCGCGTGGCGCGTACAGTTCAACTCCGCCATCGGCCCGTTCAAAGGCGGAATGCGTTTCCACCCTTCCGTGAACCTGTCGATCCTGAAGTTCCTCGGCTTTGAGCAGACCTTCAAAAACGCCCTCACCACCCTGCCGATGGGCGGGGGTAAAGGCGGCAGCGATTTTGATCCAAAAGGCAAAAGCGAAGGCGAAGTGATGCGTTTCTGCCAGGCGCTGATGACGGAACTGTATCGTCACCTTGGCCCTGATACGGATGTGCCTGCGGGTGATATTGGCGTGGGCGGACGCGAAGTGGGCTTTATGGCCGGGATGATGAAAAAACTGTCCAACAACAGCGCCTGCGTGTTTACCGGCAAAGGGCTCTCCTTTGGCGGGAGTTTGATTCGCCCGGAAGCGACGGGTTACGGGCTGGTGTACTTCACTGAAGCGATGCTCAAACGCCACGGTCTGAGTTTTGAAGGGATGCGCGTGGCGGTGTCCGGCTCAGGTAATGTCGCGCAGTATGCCATTGAAAAAGCGATGCAGTTTGGCGCGCGCGTGGTGACGGCTTCCGACTCCAGCGGCACGGTAGTGGATGAGGCCGGTTTCACGGCGGAAAAACTGGCGCGTCTGTGCGAAATTAAAGCCAGCCGCGACGGTCGCGTCGCCGATTACGCCCGCGAGTTTGGCCTGACCTATCTGGAAGGCAAGCAGCCGTGGTCGGTACCGGTGGACATCGCCCTGCCGTGCGCCACGCAGAACGAGCTGGATGTGGGCGCCGCCCGCACGCTTATCAAAAACGGCGTGAAAGCCGTGGCGGAAGGCGCGAATATGCCGACGACCATCGAAGCGACCGATCTGTTCCTGGAAGCCGGTGTGCTGTTTGCGCCAGGTAAAGCGGCCAACGCCGGTGGCGTGGCGACGTCTGGGTTAGAGATGGCGCAGAACGCCGCGCGTATGGGCTGGAAAGCTGAAAAAGTGGACGCCCGTCTGCACCACATCATGCTGGATATTCACCACGCCTGCGTGGAGTATGGCGGAGAAGCGGAGCAGACCAACTATGTACGCGGCGCGAATATCGCCGGGTTTGTGAAGGTCGCCGATGCAATGATCGGCCAAGGGGTGATTTAAGCCGTTGTTGGCCTGGTTGATAAAAGCAAAACGGCAACAATGTTGCCGTTTTTTTTATCTTCGCCCGCGCCTTGTGAGAGGGCGTCAGGCCGCACTCTTCTTCTTAAACTTTTTCTTCGCGTCCCCACCGCCTGGCGCCACCATTCCTCTGAAGGATTTCACCGGCGTATTGCGCGCCTGATTGATTAGCTCAAACAGCGTGCCGACCAGCGGCTGCATAAAGTCCTGATAGCGGCACTGCTTCTCGCTGATTTGGGTCAGGATAGATTCCCAGTGCGCCGTCATATCCGGTCGCGCAGCCAGCTCAGGCAGCGAGTGAATCAGCGCCCGGCCCGGATCCGTCGAGTGGATATAGCGCCCTTTTTTGATCAGGAAACCGCGCTTGAACAGCAGCTCAATAATCCCTGCGCGCGTCGCTTCTGTGCCTAATCCGTCGGTCGCACGCAGGATCTTTTTCAGATCTTTATCCTGCACAAAACGGGCAATCCCGGTCATGGCAGAGAGCAGCGTGGCGTCCGTAAAGTGGCGCGGCGGCTGCGTTTGTCGCTCAATCACTTCGCCCTTTTCGCACAGCAGTTCGTCATCTTTTGCAACCACGGGCAGCGGCGTGCCGTCGTTCTCTTCATCGCGCTCTTTATTGCCGAGCAGTGTGCGCCAGCCCGCTTCCGCCAGAAAACGCGCTTTGGCAACGAACTTACCTTTGGCGATCTCCAGCTCAATTACGCACTTGCGGAACACCGCGTCCGGGCAAAATTGCATCAGATACTGGCGCGCCACGAGGTTATACACCTTCGCTTCGTTCTCGCTCAGATTGACATTGCTGGCGCGCGCCGTCGGGATAATCGCGTGGTGCGCGTCGACTTTTTTATCATCCCAGCAGCGGTTGCGCGTCTCCGGGTTCACGGCGGGCTGCGGGAGCAGATCCGGGGCGTGAACGCCGATGGCATTCAGCACCGCATGTCGCCCGGCGAAATGCTCTTCGGGCAGGTAGCGGCTGTCTGAACGCGGATAGGTAATCAGCTTGTGGGTTTCGTACAGCTTCTGGCAGATATCGAGCACGTTCTGCGCGCTCATACCAAAGCGTTTAGCCGCTTCAATCTGTAAGGACGACAGCGAAAACGGCAGCGGCGCGGGTTCTGATTCCCGTTTATCGTTATAGCTGGTGACCATCGCTGGCTGGCCGCTGATGCGGTTGACCACGTGATCCGCCAGCGGACGATGCAGCAACCGCCCCTCTTCGTCCTGGTAAGATTCACAGGCGTCGCTCGGCTGCCACGTCGCGGTAAAACGTTCATCCTTCGGGGTGACAATATGCGCTTTCACCTCGAAGAAATCTTTGGCGACGAAGTTTTCGATCTCTTCGTCGCGACGCACCACCAGGCCCAGCACCGGCGTCTGAACGCGCCCGACTGAGAGTACGCCCTGATACCCGGCGTTACGCCCGAGAATGGTGTAGGCGCGTGTCATGTTGATGCCATACAGCCAGTCGGCGCGGGCACGCGCCAGGGCAGACACGCACAGCGGGATGAACTCGCTGTTGGCGCGCAGACGCGTAATGGCGCGCTCCACCGCCTGCGGGTTAAGATCGTTAATCAGACAACGCTGCACCTGCTGACGCTTTTCCGGCGCCAGCTCAAGGTAGTCGAGCACTTCGTCCACCAGCAGTTGCCCTTCCCTGTCCGGGTCACCCGCGTGAACCACTTCTTGTGCGTCATGCAGAAAGCGTTTGATGACGTTGAGCTGTTTGGTGACCGAAGGACGTGGCTGCAGTTTCCACTTTTCCGGCACGATCGGCAGATCGTTGAGATTCCAGCGCGCATAGCGGCTGTCATAGACATCCGGCTGCGCTTGTTCCAGCAGGTGACCAATACACCAGGTGACCACCTGCCCGTTACCGCATTCGATAAAGCCGTCACCCTTGCGATGCGGCTTGGGCAGCACATCGGCAATGGCTCGGGCGAGACTCGGCTTTTCCGCAATAAACAAACGCATCGAATCAACGGATCTCAATCATCGGACGGCCGCCGCGCGCGCTGACCAGCTCGCCGATGGCGCTCAGGGTAATGCCAAACTCTGCGGCGGTGGCTTTGACCTCGGCTTCCGCCTCAGGCGTGACTGCCAGCAGCAGGCCGCCGGAGGTTTGTGGATCGCACAGCAGATCGCGCCACTCCGTCGGCATATCGCCCATCAGATGACCGTAGCTTGCAAAGTTACGCTGCGTACCGCCCGGCACCGCCCCCTGTGCGATGTACTCTTCCACGCCCGGCAGTTTTGGAATGTCCTGATACCAGAGCTGCGCCTGCACGCCCGCGCCCTGGCAAACTTCGCTCAGGTGGCCGAGCAGGCCAAAACCGGTGACGTCGGTCATCGCTTTTACGCCGTCGATATTCGCGAACGCCGCACCCGCCAGGTTCATCTGACACATCACGTCGGTGGCAAGACCGATATGCTCGGGCTTGAGCAGGGATTTTTTCTCAGCGGTGGTGAGCACGCCAATGCCCAACGGCTTGGTGAGGAACAGTTTGCACCCTTCCTGCGCGGTGCTGTTGCGCTTCACGCGTTCGGTCGGTACGACGCCGGTGACGGCGAGGCCGAAGATCGGTTCCGGCGCATCAATAGAGTGCCCACCCGCCAGAGCGATCCCCGCCTGCTGGCAGGCAAAGCGGCCGCCTTCGATGACGTCGCGGGCAATTTCCGGGGCCAGGGTGTTGATCGGCCAGCCGAGAATAGCAATCGCCATGATCGGTTTACCGCCCATCGCGAAGATGTCGCTGATGGCGTTGGTCGCCGCGATGCGCCCGAAATCAAACGGGTTATCGACAATCGGCATAAAGAAGTCGGTGGTGCTGATAATGCTGGTGCCGTTACCTAAATCGTATACCGCTGCATCGTCACGCGTTTCGTTGCCGACAAGCAGGTTCGGGTCGACAAACTTCGCCTGTTCGCTGTGCAGAATGGTTTCCAGCACTTTCGGGGAAATTTTACAACCGCAACCCGCTCCGTGGCTGTATTGCGTTAAACGAATGGTTTGCTCGCTCATGGACATCTCCTGTCATTGCAATCGCGCTATGGTAGCGCTCATTCCGTGATGAGGTAAGTATGACTGTCTGAATTATGCGACGCTTGCTCATAATCCAGACAGTTTAGTGTGATTATCAGAAACGGGTGACGAACGGGGCGGTATCGGGCGATGTAATAGTGGTCGAGGCTTTCAGCTGCGGCGTGCCTAAGTAGAGGAAGCCAACGATTTTATCGTGCTGGGCGCAGGAAAGCCCTTCGCGGACTACCGGGCTGTCGGTCAGCGGGCCGGTGCGCCAGATGCCGTTAAAGCCCTGAGCCACAGCCGCCATCTGCATCGCCATCACCGCGCAGCCTGCAGACATCTCCTGCTCCCAGACCGGCACTTTATGTTCCGGCTGACATTTCGCCACCACCGCGATGATCATCGGCGCGCGAAACGGCGCATTGCGCGCTTTATCAATCGCTTTTTCATCCTGCTCGGCGGCCATCGCCCCATTCTCAAGCAAGGTGCTGAAACGGTCGCGCCCTTCGCCTTCAATAATAAAGAAGTGCCACGGCGAGAGCGTACCGTGATCCGGGGCGCGCATACCGGCGCGCAGAATGTTTTCCAACTGTTCGCCCGCAGGCGCTGGTTCCGCCAGGCGAGAAGCGCTACGACGGTTAACAAGCAGTTCAAGTGCGTCCATTGATTCACTCCTGTCTTCAAATTTGCTCACAAAATTAACACGACAGCAGAATTTGTTACAGCGCAGTGGGCGATTCCTGCTGACAAGTGACGGTTGGGTCATTACGATAACCCCACATTGCCGTCCAGTCGCGACGGAAACGGTCATTATCTGGTTTGGGAGAATACATGCGAACCCTTTGGCGAATTTTTGCCGGTTTCTTTAAATGGACGTGGCGGTTGCTCAATTTTGTCCGCGAACTGGTGATGAATATCTTCTTCATCTTCCTGATTCTGGTGTGTGTGGGCCTGTGGATGCACATCAGCAGCAGTAACCAGGCGCAGCATTCCGAGCGCGGCGCGCTGCTGCTCGACATCACCGGTGTGATTGTCGATAAGCCATCTACCAGCAATCGTCTGGGCGTGATTGGCCGCCAGCTGCTTGGCTCCACCTCCGATCGTATGCAGGAAAACTCCCTGTTTGATATCGTCGACGCAATTCGTCAGGCGAAAGACGATCGCAACATTACCGGCATCGTGCTGGACCTGAAAAACTTCGCCGGGGGCGATCAGCCGTCGATGCAGTACATCGGTAAAGCGCTGCGCGAATTCCGCGACAGCGGTAAACCAGTGATTGCCGTGGGCGACAGCTACAGCCAGGGGCAATATTATCTGGCGAGCTTTGCCAACAAGATTTGGCTCTCCCCGCAGGGTACCGTCGATCTGCACGGTTTTGCCACCAACGGGCTGTACTACAAATCGCTGCTGGATAAGCTGAAAGTCACCACGCACGTGTTCCGCGTCGGTACCTATAAATCGGCGGTTGAGCCGTTTATTCGCGACGATATGTCCCCTGCCGCCCGTGAAGCGGACAGCCGCTGGATCGGCGAGCTGTGGCAGAACTATCTGGCTACCGTGGCCGCGAACCGTCAGATCACCCCTGAGCAGGTCTTCCCGGGTGCACAGGCGATGCTGGATGGCCTGACTAAGGTCGGCGGCGATACGGCGAAATACGCGCTCGATAACAAACTGGTCGACACCCTCGGCTCCAGCGCAGAGATCGAAAAAGCGCTGACCAAACAGTTTGGCTGGAGCAAAGAAGACAAGAACTACAGCGCCATCAGCCTCTACGATTACACGCCGAAAAAACCGAACGAGACGGGTGACAGCGTGGCCGTGGTCTTTGCCAACGGCGCAATCATGGACGGTGAAGAGACGCCGGGGAACGTGGGCGGTGACACGACCGCGTCGCAGATCCGCGATGCGCGTCTGGACCCGAAAGTGAAAGCCATTGTCCTGCGCGTCAACAGCCCTGGCGGCAGCGTCAGCGCTTCGGAAGTGATCCGTGCGGAACTGGCCGCTGCACGTGCTGCAGGTAAACCGGTGGTGGTGTCGATGGGCGGTATGGCGGCATCCGGCGGCTACTGGATCTCCACACCAGCGAACTACATCGTGGCGAACCCGAGTACGCTGACCGGCTCTATCGGTATCTTCGGCGTTATTAATACCGTTGAAAACAGCCTTGATTATCTGGGTGTGCATACGGATGGCGTTGCGACGTCACCGCTGGCGGATGTGGCCGTGACTAAATCCCTGCCACCGGAAGTGTCGCAGATGATGCAGCTCAGCATTGAGAACGGTTATAAGCGCTTTATCACACTGGTGGCGGATTCCCGTAAATCCACGCCGGAGCAGGTGGATAAAATCGCGCAGGGCCATGTGTGGACCGGCCAGGATGCGAAGAACAATGGGCTGGTCGACAGCCTGGGCGACTTCGATGACGCCGTCGCGAAAGCCGCCGAACTGGCAAAACTGAAACAGTGGCATATTGCGTATTATCAGGATGAGCCGACGTTTGTGGATATGGTGATGAACAGCATGTCCGGCTCAGTGCGCGTGATGCTGCCTGCTGCAATTCAGGCCTATCTGCCTGCGCCAGTGGCGAGCGCGGCAAGCGTCGTAAAAGCCGAGAGCGATAAGCTCGCCGCCTTTAACGATCCGCAAAACCGTTACGCGTTCTGCCTCACCTGCGCTAACGTTCGCTAAAAACCCTGTCCCCCCTTCTCGCGAAGGGGGGATTTTTCTTTGAAGCACAAGAACACACTATCATGCAGAAGAAATCGATTTATGTGGCGTATACCGGCGGTACCATCGGTATGCAGCGCTCTGAAAATGGCTATATTCCTGTCTCCGGTCATCTCCAGCGCCAGCTCGCACTGATGCCCGAGTTCCACCGCCAGGAGATGCCAGACTTCACCATTCACGAGTACGATCCGCTGATGGACTCCTCAGATATGACGCCGGAAGACTGGCAGCATATCGCAGAAGATATCAAAGCCCATTACGACGAGTACGACGGCTTTGTGATCCTGCACGGTACCGACACCATGGCGTTTACGGCCTCTGCGCTCTCCTTCATGCTGGAGAACCTCGGCAAGCCGGTGATCGTGACCGGCTCGCAGATCCCGCTGGCGGAGCTGCGCTCCGACGGGCAGATCAATCTGCTCAACTCCCTGTATGTCGCAGCCAATTATCCGATCAATGAAGTGTCGCTGTTCTTCAACAACCGACTTTATCGCGGGAACCGCACCACCAAAGCGCACGCCGACGGTTTTGATGCCTTTGCGTCGCCAAACCTCCAGCCGCTGCTGGAGGCGGGTATCCATATTCGTCGTCTGGGCACACCACCGGCACCGCACACGGCGGGCGAGCTGATTGTTCACCCGATCACCCCACAGCCGATTGGCGTGGTGACGATTTATCCGGGGATTTCTGCCGACGTGGTGCGCAACTTCCTGCGCCAGCCGGTGAAAGCGCTAATCCTGCGTTCCTACGGCGTGGGCAATGCGCCGCAGAACGGCGAGTTTCTGAAAGAGCTGCAGGAAGCGAGCGATCGCGGCATTCTGGTGGTTAACCTCACCCAGTGCATGTCCGGCAAAGTGAATATGGGGGGATATGCCACGGGCAACGCGCTGGCGCATGCCGGGGTGATCAGCGGGTTCGATATGACGGTCGAGGCCACCCTGACTAAACTTCATTACTTACTCAGTCAGGATCTGGACGTGCAGTCGATGCGTACCGCGATGATGCAAAACCTGCGCGGCGAACTGACGCCGGACGAATAAGGAGAGTGTTATGAAGCAACGTGCCCTGCTGCTGGTCGATCTGCAAAATGATTTTTGCGCCGGTGGCGCGCTGGCGGTGGCCGGTGGTGATAGCACCGTGGATGTTGCCAATACGCTGATAGCGTGGTGTAAAGCGCGCGGTGAGGCGGTGGTGGCAAGCCAGGACTGGCATCCGGCGGATCACGGCAGCTTTGCCAGCCAGCACAATGTCGAGCCGTTTACCCAGGGCGAGCTGGACGGTCTGGCGCAAACCTTTTGGCCCGATCACTGCATTCAGCAGACCGAAGGGGCTGAATTGCATCCGCTGCTGAATCAGGCGGCCATCGACGCGGTGTTTCATAAAGGCGAAAATCCGAATATCGACAGTTACAGCGCCTTTTTCGACAACGGTCATCGGCAGAAAACCGCGCTCGATGAGTGGCTACGCCATCATGAGATCGGCGAGCTGATCGTGATGGGGCTGGCGACGGATTACTGTGTGAAGTTCACCGTCCTTGATGCGCTAAAACTGGGGTATAACGTCAGCGTCATCACCGATGGCTGTCGCGGCGTGAATATTCAGACGCAGGATAGCGCGCTGGCGTTTATGGAGATGTCGACGGCTGGTGCGACGCTGTACACCCTTTCCGACTGGCAAGAGACGCAGGCGTAAGCGCGGTTCCCATTTTTTATCTTATTCAGGAGGGCCACTCTTATGGCTTTTATCCCAAAAAACTATGCCCGGCTTGAAGTCGGTTACCGTGAAAAGGCGCTGAAGCTTTTTCCGTGGGTATGCGGTCGCTGTAGCCGCGAATTTGTCTATTCCAACCTGCGTGAGCTGACGGTTCACCATATCGATCACGATCACTCCAATAACCCGGAAGACGGCAGCAACTGGGAGATGTTATGCCTGTTCTGCCACGATCATGAGCATTCCAAATACACGGAAGCCGACCTGTACGGTTCCACCGTCGTCGCGGGTGAAGATGCGCAGAAGAGCGTCGGGGAAGCGAAATACAACCCGTTTGCCAATCTGAAAGCGATGATTGATAAGAAGTAATCCTGCATTCCTAGCCGGGCATGACAACGCTGCCCGGCCAAATTTTTGACTCCACTCGGTTTAGCCAAGCGGCCATTTTCCCATTATAAAATTGAAATATATTTCACAGCCTTTGGCAAAAAGAAGGAATGTAAAAAAGCGCCAGAGATGAAAACCTTTGTACTTAATGGCACTGTTTGCGATAGCTACAAGACATATGGGAATATAAATAAGAAAAGCAAGCTCATCTAGCTTTAATAAGAATTTAGCAGTGTGAAACTCAACACTGCGCTCACTAAACTCATGCTCAATAGACAGATGAATTTGCAGCAACATCATATAAGGAACCACACCGGTCAACCAGCAGGTAACCCACAGGGGCATAGATCCCTTAATCCAACGAGAAAACCACTCAAAGGAACGTATACTCACGAAAGCTCCTGAATAATAAAAAATAGCGAAAACAGGCCTGGGATTGATACCGGTCAGCCAACACATACCCGCCAATGAATAATCATTTGATATTCATTTCTGAAATATTAAAAATAATGGACCCTGGCTTTGAAAATCGATTCATTGATTCCCTGTATTTTATTAGGCACCTATGTCAAGCAGTGGTCGCAATACTCTACACGAAGGCTTTGGGCTCGCCATTTCCGCTTCCGGACAGTTACGCGCTGCGTTTCCTGCCGTTAACAGCCTTTTGTTTCCGGTATAACAAAAATTCAACCTCTCTCGCAGTTTCAGCGAAGCGGCACTGCTATCCTCATTTGGCTATTTTTTGTCACATCCCTGATGTGACGTACTTTTTTTTAGTCAAAGAGGATACGTTATGAAGCTATTGCCTGTGATGGCAGCCTTACCCCTGCTCTGCGCTCCAGCCCTTTTTGCGGCTGACCTGATGTCCGTCGGCTACTTCAACGGTGGCGGCGATGTGACTGCCGGGCCGGGAGGTGACATCGATAAGCTGGATGTTCGCCAGATTACCCATCTCAACTACTCGTTTGGTCTTATCTATAACAACGAAGCGGGTGAAACCAACGCCGCGCTGAAAGACGCCAGTAAGCTGCACCAAATCTGGCTCTCGCCGAAGGTAACTGCCGATCTGCATAAAATCCCTGAACTGCGTAAGCAAAACCCACAGCTTAAAGTCCTGCTCTCTGTTGGTGGCTGGGGCGCACGCGGATTCTCCGGCGCTGCGGATAGCAAAGAGAGCCGCGCCGTGTTTATTCGCTCCGTGCAGGAGATCGTCACGACCTACGGACTTGATGGCATCGATCTCGACTGGGAGTACCCGGTGAACGGTGCGTGGGGTCTGGTGGATAAGCAGCCCGCCGACAAAGACAACTTCACTGCTCTGCTGAAGGAGATCCGCGAATCGCTGCCGAAAGAGAAGCTGGTAACTGTCGCCCTGGGGGCGAATGCCGAAAGCCCAAAAAGCTGGGTCGACGTCAAAGCGATCGCGCTGTATCTGAACTACATCAATCTGATGACCTACGATATGGCCTACGGCACGCAGTATTTTAACTCGAACCTGTATGACTCCACTAAGTGGCCGACTGTGGCCGCAGCGGACAAATACAGTGCTGATTTTGTAGTCAACAACTACCTCGCTGCCGGGCTGAAACCTGAGCAGATGAATTTAGGGATTGGTTTTTACGGGCGCGTGCCAAAACGCAGCGTGGAGCCAGGCATCGACTGGACAAAAACAGATGCTGAGAAAAACCCAGTGACACAGCCGTACTTCGGTGCGCAGGAGATGGGATTGTTCAAGGCGTTGGGCTATGACCTCACCAAAGATACCTACGTGAAGTACAACGATATTGTCAGCAAGCTGATTAACGATCCGCAGAAACGCTTTACCGAGCACTGGGACGATCAGGCGAAAGTGCCGTGGCTGTCGGTGAAATCGGCGGAGGGCAAAGAACTGTTCGCTCTGTCGTACGAAAACCCGCGTTCGGTCGACCTGAAGGCGCAGTACATCAAAGAGAAAGGTCTGGGTGGCGCGATGTTCTGGGAGTATGGCGCGGACGACCACAACCAGCTGGCGAAGCAGTTAGCAACGTCGTTAGGGATTAAGCACTAACTCCATTGCCGGGCAGCGTTGGCGCTTGCCCGGCCTGTGGTTACTGCATTTTCATCGTCGCAATCGGTTTTGGCGTGATGCCAAAGTCTTCCTTCAGCTCGCGCTTACTCTTCATCACCATCTGGCCTTTCGTGTCGATAGTCATGTGCTGTGCGTCGCTGTTATTGCGCGCCTGCCACAGCATCACCAATTGCAGGCTGTTCTCTTTTTGCTCTGCCGTCAGCGCCACGCCATCCGGCCATTTCCCCAGTTCTACGGCTGTCACCAGACGCTGATACACGTCCGGCGTCATACTGTTAATCATGTCATCAATATTCATGAGAAATCCGCTGTGATGGAATAATTTGCTGAATCGGTTTTTCAACCTTTGGTCTGGTCGCCATTTTCGTCATCAGAGAAGCTCATCGACGCCGAATTTACACAGAAACGCTCACCCGTAGGCTGTGGTCCATCCGGGAAAACGTGTCCGAGATGAGCATCGCAGTTTCCGCAGCGGATTTCTGTGCGCTGCATACCGTGTGAAGAGTCCGTTAAATAGCGGATGGCCTCGTCGCTGACAGGCTCGTAAAAGCTCGGCCAGCCGCAGCCAGAATCATATTTTGACTGGGAATTAAACAGCGGTGCATCGCACACCAGACAGTGATACACGCCATCGCGCTTATTGTGCAGCAAACGCCCGGTGAATGGGGGTTCAGTTCCGTGGTTCTGCGTCACGTAGAACTGCATTTCTGTTAGATTTTTTTTGAGTTCGTCAGGGTTACGTTGATTCGACATATGCTCAGATCTCGCTGTAGAAACAGATACCTTTCATCGCGAATTCTAACAAAACATTAACACTGAAGTGTGAACTTTTGTTCTAAACTTATGCGTTGCGGTACGGCAGTCAGGCAATTGTGATCTTGCTCACATATTTATCCTGATAGCCCTTTAAAATCCCGGGCGCAGCCCCCATGTGGTTGCTAGCTCAAAGGGAAAGTGAGGCTGTCAGTCGCACAAAGGTTATGCGCAGGATTGATTTGTCGCAATGATTGACACGATTCCGCTTGACGCTGCGTAAGGTTTTTGTAATTTTACAGGCAACCTTTTATTCACTAACAAATAGCTGGTGGAATATATGACTATCAAAGTAGGTATCAACGGTTTTGGCCGTATCGGCCGTATTGTTTTCCGTGCTGCTCAGGAACGTTCTGACATCGAAATCGTTGGTATCAACGATCTGTTGGACGCTGAATACATGGCGTACATGCTGAAGTACGACTCAACTCACGGTCGTTTCAATGGCACCGTTGAAGTGAAAGACGGCCACCTGGTTGTTAACGGCAAAACCATCCGTGTTACTGCTGAAAAAGATCCAGCTAACCTGAAGTGGAACGAAATCGGTGTTGATGTTGTTGCTGAAGCAACGGGTATCTTCCTGACCGACGAAACTGCGCGTAAACACATCACCGCTGGTGCGAAGAAAGTTGTTCTGACTGGTCCTTCCAAAGACAACACGCCTATGTTCGTTAAAGGCGCTAACTTTGACAAATACGAAGGCCAGGACATCGTTTCTAACGCATCCTGCACCACCAACTGCCTGGCTCCGCTGGCAAAAGTTATCAACGACAACTTCGGCATCATCGAAGGTCTGATGACCACTGTTCACGCGACCACCGCAACTCAGAAAACCGTTGATGGCCCGTCTCACAAAGACTGGCGCGGCGGCCGCGGCGCAGCTCAGAACATCATCCCATCCTCTACCGGTGCTGCTAAAGCAGTAGGTAAAGTACTGCCAGAACTGAATGGCAAACTGACTGGTATGGCGTTCCGCGTTCCTACTCCAAACGTATCCGTTGTTGACCTGACCGTTCGTCTGGAAAAAGCAGCGTCTTACGAAGAAATCAAGAAAGCTATCAAAGCCGCTTCTGAAGGCGCAATGAAAGGCGTTCTGGGTTACACCGAAGACGACGTTGTTTCTACCGACTTCAACGGCGAAGTGTGCACTTCTGTGTTCGATGCTAAAGCAGGTATCGCACTGAACGACAACTTCGTGAAACTGGTTTCCTGGTACGACAACGAAACTGGCTACTCTAACAAAGTACTGGACCTGATCGCTCACATCTCCAAATAAGTTGAGATGAGATACTGATCCAAAAAGGCGACCTCGGTCGCCTTTTTTTATGCTTAAAGACAGAGGATTGCGTAATGATTCACAAAATTTTTGCACTTCCAGTAGTCGAACAACTTACCCCTGTACTCTCCCGCCGCCAGATTGATGGCGCGGATATTATTGTCGTCGATCACCCGCGCGTGAAAGCCTCTGTGGCCCTCAATGGCGCCCACCTGCTCTCCTGGAAACCAGAAGGCGAAGAAGAAGGCCTGTGGCTGAGCGCGGCGACCTCTTTCAAGAAAGGGGCGGCGATTCGCGGTGGCGTACCTATCTGCTGGCCGTGGTTTGGCCCTGCCGCTGAAGCAGGCCTGCCAGCGCACGGGTTTGCCCGTAACCAACAGTGGACGCTGAAAGCGCACAATGAAGATGATAACGGCGCCGTGCTGACCTTCGAACTGCAAAGCAACGACGAAACCCGCGCGCTGTGGCCGCATGACTTCACGCTGTATGCCCGCTTCAAACTGGGTCAAACCTGTGAAATTGAGCTGGAAGCGCACGGTGAGTTTGAAACCACCTCTGCCCTGCACACCTATTTCAACGTCGGTGACATTGCGGATGTGAAAGTGAGCGGCTTTGGCGATCGCTTTATCGATAAAGTGGATAACGCGAAAGAAGGTAAACTGAGCGACGGCGTGCAGACCTTCCCGGATCGTACCGACCGCGTCTATCTGAACCCGGAAGCCTGCAGCGTGATCCACGATGCGGCGCTCAACCGTGGTATTGAAGTGGTTCACCACCATCACAGCAATGTGGTGGGCTGGAACCCAGGCCCGGCGCTCTCTGTGAGCATGGCTGACGTACCGGACGACGGGTATAAAACCTTTGTCTGCGTCGAAACTGCGTGCGTCACCGCACCGCAGAAAACCAGCGCGGATAAACCTTCACGCCTGGGTCAGACCATCAAAATCGTTAAACGCTAATCCTGTTCCCCTCTCTGCCCGGAGAGGGGAAATTTCGTTACACCACGTCCAGTGCTGTTTTACGCCCCGGCGCCGGGAACGCTGCATCCAGCCGCGCAAGTTCTTCAGCCGAAAGCGTTAACGCCAACGCGCCTGAATTCTCTGTCACATGTTCAATCGACGCCGCTTTTGGAATGGCGATAACACCCTGATGGCTAATCACCCACGCAAGAAGCACCTGTGCGGCGCTGGCATGATGATGTTGCGCGATGTCATTCGCGGCGGGATGATTGAGCAGGCCAGAGCGTAACCGTCCGGCTTGCGCAAGCGGGCAATAGGCCATCACCGGCATCGACTGCTGCTGACACCAGGGAAGCAGAGCGTATTCAATGCCACGCGAGGCCAGATGATAAAGCACCTGATTGGTGGCACACTCCGCACCGCCGTCGACGCCCCATAGCTCCTGCATATCGTCATGGTCGAAATTGGACACACCCCAGCGGCCAATTTTGCCCTGCTGTTGCAATGTCTGCATCAGCTCAACGGTCTCGTCCAGACCGTAGTTTCCCCGCCAGTGCAGTAAGTAAAGGTCGATGTAGTCGGTGCCGAGACGACGAAGGCTGGCCTCGCAGGCCGCTATCCCCTTTTTCCCGCCCGCATTCCACGGATAAATCTTGGAGACCAGAAAGACGCGATCGCGCTGGCCTTTGATCGCCTCGCCCACCACCTCCTCGGCTCGGCCATCTGCATACATTTCGGCGGTGTCGATGAGCGTCAGCCCCATATCGATGCCCGCTCGCAGTGCAGCCACTTCGTTTTGCCGCTGACCGGCGTTTTCCCCCATATACCAGGTTCCCTGCCCCATCGCCGGCAAGGTAAAACGGTCAGCAAAAGTCACGGTTTTATCTGACATGTGTCTCTCCTGTTTTTCCGCACCACGATAAAGCAAACGGGGCGCAAGCGCCCCGTTATCATGCACAGAATGCACCGTAAAAGTGCACAATCAGAAGCTGTAGGTCACGCCCGCAGAGAACAGACCGGCCCAGGACTTATCAACCATCGGGCTGTCTTTCACTTCATCGCTAAGACGGGTGTAACGGGTAGAGGCGTACAGGTTCCAGTCGCTGGCAAACTTGTAGCTTGCGGTCAGTTCCAGGTACGGGTTCCAGCCATCATCCGCGTCATAGCTGCTCAGGCCACTACGTTTAGACTCTTTATGGGACACCCCATAATAGTAGTCATTGTAGTTTTCGCTGCTGTACTCCACACCGATGCCCGGCGTCAGCGTGATGCCGCCGTTGGTGTAGCGGTACAACCAGGCCAGATCCCAGATAAACCCGTTGCTATTGTCCAGCGTATCGCCCGCAAGCGCAGTGCGCAGGAAGCCATACTGGGTGTTGTGAACATAGGAAAGCCCCGCCATTACGGTGCTTCTGCGTTTATCGAGCTGACGCAGCGCATGGCTATCACTGTCACCCGGTTTGAAGTGCATCGGGTTGTAGTACGCCATGATGGAGAGCTTATCTGTGTTGTCATTCCACAGGTAGTAACCACCACCCAGGCCGCGGAACCAGAAGTTATCGCCTTCATAAGTGATCACTGGCACCGGATAAACGTCGCGATCGTACTGTTTATACGGGCTGTTGATAACGCCGACGCCTGCGCCAACGGACCACTGATCGGCCGCGTGAGCGGTGCTAACGGACGTGGCGACAAGTACGCCCAATGCCAGAAGTTTGAGTTTGGTCACAATCCATTCTTTCCTGTAGTCAAATAATCAGCGAGTGAAGTGTAACCGCCCTGCCCACACATCCCAAAATTTTTTGCCCGCTAATGAGTTTAATTAACCGATTATTTTCATCATTTAAGATGACGGGAGGCTTTCATTTATGTGACGAGGCAGTGAAAGTCGACGTTTTATCCTGAATCTCGCCGCAGATTTTTTGGATGAGTTATTGATATGTCATTGAAATTAGATTCTGGAGGCATGCAAGTTTTGCAAATGCCATCTACGCTTAATTTTAGGAAGATAAATTGCTGTACGCCCGGCGGTTGAGAGCGCAAGACCTGGCACACGGGTTGCTGCTCTGGTACTGAGGTGCGGGGGTGAAGACGCTTCCAGGAGCCTCCACTATTCATACGAACGGCTCTTTTCCTGTGCTAAAAAACGAAAGGACGGCATGCCATGAATATATTCGATCACTATCGCCAGCGCTATGAAGCTGCCAAGGACGAAGAGTTCACACTGCAGGAGTTTCTTGCTGTCTGTAAGCAAGATCGCAGTGCCTATGCCAATGCGGCAGAACGGCTATTGATGGCTATCGGTGAGCCAAACATGGTCGACACTGCCCTCGAACCACGGCTCTCCCGTCTCTTTTCGAATCGTGTGGTTGCACGATACCCCGCTTTTGAAGAATTTTATGGCATGGAAGACGCCATCGAGCAGATTGTTTCGTACCTGAAACACGCGGCTCAGGGTCTGGAAGAGAAGAAACAGATCCTTTACTTATTAGGCCCGGTCGGTGGCGGTAAATCGTCCCTGGCAGAGCGCCTGAAATCACTGATGCAGCGCGTGCCGATCTATGTTCTTAGCGCCAACGGAGAACGCAGCCCGGTTAACGATCATCCGCTGTGCCTGTTCAATCCGCAGGAAGATGCCCAAATTCTGGATAAAGAGTTTGGCATCCCGAACCGCTATCTCGGCACGATCATGTCGCCGTGGGCGGCGAAGCGCCTGCATGAGTTTGGCGGCGACATCACCAAATTCCGCGTGGTAAAAGTCTGGCCGTCCATTCTGCAGCAGATTGCGATTGCCAAGACCGAGCCGGGCGATGAGAACAACCAGGATATCTCCGCGCTGGTCGGTAAGGTCGATATCCGTAAACTGGAACACCACGCGCAAAACGATCCGGATGCCTATGGCTATTCCGGCGCGCTGTGCCGTGCCAACCAGGGTGTGATGGAGTTCGTTGAGATGTTTAAAGCGCCAATTAAGGTGCTGCATCCGCTGCTGACCGCCACCCAGGAAGGGAACTACAACGGGACGGAAGGTATTTCCGCCCTGCCGTTCAACGGGATTATTCTGGCACACTCGAACGAATCAGAGTGGGTCACCTTCCGTAATAACAAAAACAACGAGGCGTTCCTTGACCGTGTGTACATCGTCAAAGTGCCTTATTGCCTGCGGATCTCCGAAGAGATCAAAATTTACGAAAAATTGCTTAACAACAGTGAGCTGGTGCATGCCCCTTGCGCGCCGGGAACCCTGGAAACGCTGTCGCGCTTCTCGATTCTCTCGCGTCTGAAAGAGCCAGAAAACTCCAGCATCTATTCGAAGATGCGCGTCTACGATGGCGAAAGCCTGAAAGATACCGACCCGAAAGCGAAGTCCTATCAGGAGTATCGCGATTACGCCGGTGTCGATGAAGGGATGAACGGCTTGTCCACGCGTTTCGCGTTTAAAATCCTCTCCCGCGTGTTTAACTTCGATCACGCCGAAGTGGCGGCCAACCCGGTACATCTGTTCTACGTTCTGGAGCAGCAGATCGAGCGCGAGCAGTTCCCGCAGGATCTGGCGGAACGGTATCTTGAGTTCCTCAAAGGCTATCTGATTCCGAAATACGCCGAGTTTATCGGCAAAGAGATCCAGACCGCCTACCTGGAATCCTATTCCGAATACGGGCAGAACATTTTCGACCGTTATGTCACCTATGCGGACTTCTGGATCCAGGATCAGGAATACCGCGACCCGGATACCGGCCAGCTGTTTGACCGTGAATCCCTGAACGCGGAACTGGAAAAAATTGAGAAGCCGGCCGGGATCAGTAATCCGAAAGACTTCCGTAACGAGATCGTGAACTTCGTGCTGCGCGCCAGAGCGCATAACAGCGGACGTAACCCGAACTGGACCAGCTACGAAAAACTGCGCACGGTTATTGAGAAGAAAATGTTCTCGAATACCGAAGAGCTGTTGCCGGTCATTTCGTTTAATGCCAAAACCTCAACTGACGAGCAGAAAAAGCACGACGATTTTGTCGATCGCATGATGGAGAAAGGCTATACCCGCAAGCAGGTTCGTCTGCTGTGCGAATGGTATTTGCGCGTACGTAAATCGTCTTAACAAAAGTGCCCGGTGGCTTCTCGCCATCGGGCCGACAACGACAACCTTCCGTTAGCCGAATAAGCGCAGCGCATCCGGCAAACAGGGAGTGCAAAAGTTGGCAATGCAGTACGGGGGGCATATGACCTGGTTTATTGACCGGCGTCTTAACGGCAAAAACAAGAGCACGGTGAACCGCCAGCGCTTCTTGCGCCGTTATAAAGCGCAAATTAAACAGTCGATCTCCGAGGCCATCAACAAACGTTCGGTGACCGATGTGGAAAGCGGCGAGTCCGTCTCTATCCCGACGGATGATATTAGCGAACCGATGTTCCATCAGGGACGGGGCGGCTTGCGCCATCGCGTACACCCAGGTAACGACCATTTTGTGCAGAACGATCGCATCGAACGCCCGCAGGGCGGCGGCGGCGGTTCAGGAAGTGGTCAGGGGCAAGCAAGTCAGGACGGTGAAGGCCAGGATGAGTTCGTCTTCCAGATTTCCAAAGATGAGTATCTCGATCTGCTGTTCGAGGATTTGGCGCTGCCAAACCTGAAAAAAAATCAGCACCGTCAGCTTAACGAGTACAAAACCCACCGCGCCGGTTATACCGCCAACGGCGTTCCGGCAAATATTAGCGTAGTGCGTTCCCTGCAAAACTCGCTGGCCCGACGCACCGCGATGACGGCGGGTAAACGTCGTGAACTACGCGAGCTGGAGGTCAGCCTTAAGACCGTTGAAAACAGCGAGCCTGCGCAACTGCTGGAGGAAGAACGGCTGCGCAAAGAGATAGCCGAACTACGGGCAAAAATCGAGCGTGTGCCGTTTATTGACACCTTTGACCTACGTTATAAGAACTACGAGAAACGTCCGGAACCTTCCAGCCAGGCGGTGATGTTCTGCCTGATGGACGTCTCCGGTTCGATGGATCAAGCCACCAAAGATATGGCGAAGCGCTTTTATATTCTGCTCTACCTGTTCCTGAGCAGAACCTATAAGAACGTGGATGTCGTCTATATCCGCCACCACACGCAGGCCAAAGAGGTGGATGAGCACGAGTTCTTCTACTCTCAGGAAACCGGCGGGACCATTGTCTCCAGCGCCCTGAAGCTGATGGATGAAGTGGTGAAAGAGCGCTACGACCCGGCGCAGTGGAATATTTATGCCGCGCAGGCGTCCGATGGCGATAACTGGGCGGATGACTCCCCGCTCTGTCACGAAATTCTGGCGAAGAAAATTTTGCCGGTGGTGCGGTATTACAGCTACATCGAAATTACCCGTCGCGCGCATCAAACGCTCTGGCGGGAATATGAACACCTGCAGGCGATGTTCGATAACTTTGCCATGCAGCATATCCGCGATCAGGATGATATTTATCCGGTCTTCCGCGAACTGTTCCACACGCAAAGTACCAGTAACGCATAACCCCACAGCCAGCGCCCAAACGCTGGCTGTTTTATTTACTTACTCACATTAATACAGTCGAGATTTTTACCCCTCGGCATAATGCACATCATTATTCCCGCGATAAGCGTCCTATCCGCCCTCTCACTCATGCATAGCCTGTTAAATGTCCGTATCTGTCATTTCCCTGGTAAATATCGCGCAGTCGTAAAAATAGCCCACGCGTGGGCATTATCGGTTTCTTGAAATTAATGCTCTTAAAATACACTGTGCTAATGTAGTCGCACGACTTAACAACCCGAGGGAAATATCGATCATGTCAGACGAGATAAAAGGTTCCGCCACCCACCAGCAGCTGATCGAACTGTTATCTGACCAGGGCGCGCAATATCGCGTGGTGGAACATGCGGCGGTAGGAAAATGCGAAGCGGTGAGCGAAATTCGCGGCACGGCGCTTGGCCAGGGTGCGAAAGCGCTGGTCTGTAAAGTTAAGGGTAACGGGGTGAAGAAACATGTGCTGGCGATTCTGGCGGCGGATCAGCAGGCCGATTTGAGTCAATTAGCCAGCCATTTTGGCGGGAGCAAAGCTTCGCTTGCAAGCCCGGCGGAAGTGGACGTTTTAACCGCCTGCGTCTTCGGGGCAATTCCCCCGTTCAGCTTTCATCCGGACCTGACGCTGGTTGCCGATCCCCTGCTATTCGAGCGTTACGATGAGATTGCCTTTAACGCCGGTCTGCTGGAAAAATCGGTCATTATGAATACCCATGACTACCTGCGCATCGCCCAGCCTGAGCTGGTGGCGTTTCGCCGCGCCTGAGCTTCCCGGCTGGCAGTTCTGTCAGCCGCGTTTTTCCAGAAACATCACTGAGGCCACCAGTATTATCGCAATGGTAAAAAACGACGACGAGATAATCAGCGTTTCAACAAACATGTGATCGTTCATGTTGATTCCCCTTTTGCTGCGTTTGTCCCTTTTTAATCCCCACAGATGACAATGATATGACAGATTCAGGTCAGCCCGATGAATACGAATAAGCTGAAACGATTCTGGTGAAAATAATCCCCTCGCGATAAATACAACCCGCATCACAATAAATTGTTACCGGTATCACGAAAAAGGATTTCCATAAGTCCATTGCCAAATCTCGTAATTGTTAACCCCTCCTGCCTGCTTAACACTGCATACAAGAACACCCTCAAATAAACCTTACACTGGCAAGGTGAATAACATGAGCAATACAATTTCCCGTAAAGAGAAAATCAGTTATGGGTTAGGTGATATGGCGAGCCATATTGGGCTGGATAACGTTATTATCTTTCTGACCTTTTATTATACGGACGTCGTCGGTCTGCCCGCCGCCTTTGTCGGAACCATGTTTCTGCTGGCAAGAACGGCAGATGCGATTATCGATCCGGCGATGGGCTATATTGCCGATCGCACCCGCACCCGATGGGGTAAATTCCGCCCGTGGATGCTGTGGCTGGCCCTGCCGTTTGGTGCCAGCTGTCTGCTCACCTACGCCGTGCCGGAGTCGCTGGATCTGCACGGCAAAATGATTTTTGCCACCATCAGCTACACGGTGATGATGCTGATGTATACCGCCATTAATATCCCCTATTGCTCGATGGGCGCGGTGATTACTCCGGACAACGAAGCGCGTATTTCCCTGCAATCGTATCGCTTTTTCCTCGCCACCCTCGGCGGTGCGTTATCCACCTTCTTTATGATGCCCCTGGCTGAATTTCTCGGCGGCGATGATAAATTACTCGGCTATCGCTGGGCGATGGCAATAATGGCGACGATTGCGGTCATTATGTTCTGGATCTGTTTTGCTAATACCCGCGAGCGTATTAACGCCCCCGCGACGCACAATAATTATCTGGCTGAATTACGCGATTTATTGCGCAACGATCAGTGGCGCGTGGTTGCCGTTCTGGTATTAACCAATATTGGTTTTGGGGTTATTCGTCTAGGGGCGATGATGTATTTCGTCACCTATTATCTCGGCAGCGCCAGCTATTTTATGTGGATGCTCGGTGCGCATATTCTCGGTAAAGCGGCGGGCAGCGCGCTGGCAAAACGCCTGACGCGCAACTACAGCAAAGTACAGATGTTTGGCTACTGCGCGGTGCTGGCGGGCGTGCTGAGTATCGCCCTGTTCTTTGCGCCGAAAATGGTCGTCGTACTGGTGCCCCTCACCTTCATTATCTCCACCCTTTATCAGGCCACCACCACCTTAATGTGGGTGATGATGGCTGACGTCGCCGATTACGGCGAATGGAAACAGGGCAAACGCATGGACGGCGTGATCTTCTCGACCTTCCTCGCCGTACTCAAACTGGGAATGGCCATCAGCGGTGCCATTGTCGGCTGGACGCTGGGCTTCAGCGGCTATGTGGCTAACGCGCCGGAGCAAACCTCCACCGCCATGTACTGCATCATCGCCCTCTTTACCGTGGTGCCGGGCATTCTCTCCCTGTGCGCATTTGCCACCCTGCGCTGGTACAAGCTCGACGACCGCACCATGCAATCCATCAACCTTGCCAAACACAGTCTTTCGTAAAAGGACGCATTAACCATGAGTGAACTCATTCAACATACCAACAGTATCGAGTGGCGCTTTGAGCGGCAGATCCTGCGCATCGAACCGTGGGGTAAAAACAGTCTGCGCGTGAGAGCCACCTGCTCACCGGACTTCAGCGAAGCGTTACAGGCACTCCTGCCAGCTGCCGCCTGCACCGCGGAGATCACCGCGGAGAACGAAAGCCTGACGCTGCGCAACGGCAACATCACCGCCACCCTGAATCTGAAAGGCCAGCTGGCATTCTATAACCAGCGCGGCGAGCTGCTGCTGGAGGAGATGTGGCGTCAGCGCTCAACGGTGGGAATTGGTGCCAGCGAAAAGAGCCAGGATAAATATGTCAGCGCCCTGAAACTCGACGGACGCGAATTCAAACCGCTGGCGGGCGGCAAGTATCAGCTCACCGTGCGCTTTGAATCGCGTCCTGAGGAGCGGATTTACGGTATGGGTCAGTATCAGCAGCCCTGGCTGGATCTGAAAGGCTGTACCCTCGAACTGGCCCAGCGCAACTCTCAGGCCAGCGTGCCTTTTATGCAGTCGAATCTGGGCTACGGCGTGCTGTGGAATAATCCGGCGATTGGGGAAGTCAGCTTTGCCAAAAACCAGACCGAATGGCGCGCCCGCGTCACGGGGGAGATGGACTACTGGATCACCGCAGGCGACAGCATCGCGGAGATTACCCGTCAGTATGTCACCGCCACCGGCACTCCGCCGCCTGCCCCGGCCTTTATCAGCGGCCTGTGGCAGTGCAAATTGCGCTACCGCACCCAGCAGGAGGTACTGGAAGTGGCGCGGGAATATCGCCGTCGCAACCTGCCGCTCGCTGTGATGGTGATTGATTTCTTCCACTGGCCGAATCAGGGCACCTGGTGTTTCGACCCGGTCGACTGGCCCGATCCCAAAGCGATGGTGGACGAACTCACTGAGATGGGCATCGAGCTGATGGTCTCCGTCTGGCCGACCGTCGAAGCGCGCAGCCCACTGTTCCCGCAGATGAAAGCCAAAGGCTGGCTGGTCAGCAGCGAGCGCGGTGTGCAGGTGAATCTCGACTTTATGGGCAACACCACCTTTTTCGACGCGACCCATCCGCAGGCGCGTGAATTTGTCTGGGAGACCGTCAAGAAAAACTACTACGATCTGGGCATCAAACTGTTCTGGCTGGATGAAGCCGAGCCGGAGTACCGCGCCTACGATTTTGATAATTATCGCTATCACGCCGGCCCGGTGCTGGAGGTGGGCAACCGCTATCCGCGCGATTTTGCGCAGGGCTTCTACGACGGCTTAACCGCTAACGGCGAGCGCGATATCGTGAATCTGGTGCGGTGTTCCTGGGCGGGCAGTCAGCGCTATGGTGTGCTGGCGTGGTCGGGCGATGTGCATTCATCCTTCCACGCGTTTCGCAACCAGCTGGCCGCCGGCCTGAATATGGGGCTGGCGGGCATTCCGTGGTGGACCACGGACATCGGCGGATTCCAGGGCGGAAACGTCAACGATCCGGCATTCCATGAGCTGCTGATTCGCTGGTTCCAGTGGGCGGTCTTCTGTCCGGTACTGCGCATGCACGGCTATCGCGAGCCGCAAATCCAGCCGCCAGAGCGCTATCGCGACGGCATTCCTCAGTGCAACAGCGGCTCACCCAACGAGCTGTGGAGCTACGGCGAAACGAACTTCGCGATCATGCAGCACTGGCTGTCAGTGCGTGAAAAACTGCGCCCGTACATTGACGCCCTGTATGAGAATGCCCATCAGCACGGCGACCCGCTGATGCGCCCGCTGTTCTGGCACTATCCACAGGAAAAACAGAGCTGGGAGACGGAAGATCAGTATCTGTTCGGCGAAGATCTGCTGGTTGCACCTGTGATGCACGCCGGGCAGCGCCATCGTGACGTCTGGCTTCCCGCTGGAAATCACTGGATCGCTTTAAACGGCGAGCGATATCGCGGCGGCGAACGCGTGACGGTCGACGCGGCGCTGGAGACGATTCCGGTGTTTATTCGCGACGATAGCCCGCTGGTGAAGGTGTTAGTGAGCTAGCCTCGGGCAGTTGCCCAAAAATGGGGGATTTGTCGATAAAAGCCTGTTTACGCTCGCCTTTGCGGGTAAAGTAAGCAGGCTTACTTTTTTCTGGCAAGGATACCCCTCATGTTTGACCCTACCCTGCTGATCCTGCTGGCGCTGGCTGCGCTGGGCTTTGTCAGCCACAACACCACGGTGGCCATTTCGATCCTGGTGTTAATTATCGTGCGCGTAACGCCGCTCAACACTTTCTTCCCGTGGATAGAAAAACAGGGCCTGACCATCGGGATCATCATTCTGACCATCGGGGTGATGGCTCCCATCGCCAGCGGTACACTCCCGGCCTCGACACTTCTACACTCCTTTGTGAACTGGAAATCGCTGGTGGCTATCGCCGTGGGGGTGTTCGTCTCCTGGCTCGGCGGGCGCGGGGTAACGCTGATGAGTTCGCAACCCTCTCTCGTCGCCGGTCTGCTGGTCGGAACGGTGCTCGGCGTGGCGCTGTTCCGCGGCGTGCCGGTCGGCCCGCTGATCGCTGCCGGGCTGGTATCCCTGTTTATTGGGAAGTCGTAGACAGGCTGGCGATATAGCGCGCGGGGGTCTGCCCCAACCCTTTTTTGAACATCGTAATAAACGCGGTGGTGGAGTCATATCCCAGTGACTGCGCCGCCTGCTGGACCGATTTGCCACCGATCAACAGCTGTAGCGCGACGATTAACTGCAGCTGATGACGCCAGCGGCGAAAACTCAGGCCCGTCTCCTTCACCACCAGCCGCGCCAGATTGCGCTCGCTCATGGCAAAGTGGCTCGCCCACTGGGCCAGTGTCTGCCATTCGGCGGGTTGCTCAGCCATGGTTTCGCTCATCATGCGAATTTTAGGGTGCGGTGAAACCGGCAGCTGGAGCTGCTCCTGCGGCTGCTGCGGGACTTCATCAAACAGCACATCAACCAGCCGGGAGGTGGACGGGAGCAACAGCTGCTCGCGGGTTTTGCTCGCCAGCGTCAGGATCAGTTCGCGCACCAGCGGGGAGATTTTTAGCGTACAGCAGCGTTCCGGAAGCGTCACCGCGCCCGGCTCAATAAACAGAAAACAGAGCTGCGCACCGGGCGTGGCTTTGTTGCTGTGAGGGATTTGGCCTGGGATCCACACCGCGTACTGCGGGGGCACCATCCACATGGCGTTTTCCACTTCGCAGGTGATGGCCCCGCGCAGGGCAAGGATCAGCTGACCTTTACGGTGCTGATGGCGCGGAATGCGCTGTTCGTCTTCCACCACGCGGATGCGAAACGCCACGGCCGCATCGTGCTGGCTGTCGGGATCGTAGCCGTCAAGTCCGAGACCTTGCATAAAGTTGTCCGATATTAGCGATAAAGTGTCATTTTAGCTTGATTTAAACAGGGTGGAAAACGGGTATTGTGTGCCCTCGTTACGTTGTCAGAGAAAACCATGACTACTGCTATTCCCTCTTCCGGCAAAGATCGCCTGCTGTTGATTGCCGGTATTTTGATGATTGCCACCACTTTGCGCGTCACCTTTACCGGTGCGGCTCCTTTACTGGACATGATTCGTCACGACTACGGCCTGACGACTGCCCAGACTGGCCTGCTGACCACTCTGCCGCTGCTGGCATTTGCGCTGATTTCCCCTCTCGCCGCCGGTGTGGCGCGGAAGATCGGCATGGAGCGCAGCCTGTTTTTCGCTATGCTGCTCATCTGCGTGGGCATTGGCCTTCGTTCGCTGCCCTCCGCTGCGCTGCTGTTTATCGGCACCGGGGTGATCGGCTGCGGAATTGCGCTGGGTAACGTTCTGCTCCCCGGCCTGATTAAGCGTGATTTTCCAGGCCAGGTGGCAAAGCTTACCGGTGCCTACTCCCTGACCATGGGCGCGGCGGCGGCGCTGGGTTCAGCGATGATCGTTCCGCTGGCCCTGAGCGGCGCGGGCTGGCACGGCGCGCTGCTGATGCTAATGGTGTTCCCGCTGTTAGCCACACTTCTGTGGCTGCCCCAGTGGCGACAAAAACATACCGCCTCCTTAAGCAATGCGCGGGCGCTGCACAACCGTGGGATCTGGCGCTCGGCTCTGGCCTGGCAGGTGACACTGTTTCTCGGCATTAACTCGCTGATTTACTATGTGATTATCGGCTGGTTGCCGGCAATTCTGCTCAGCCACGGCTACAGCGAAACCGAGGCCGGATCGATGCACGGTTTGCTGCAGCTGGCGACCGCAGCGCCGGGGCTTGCCGTGCCGCTGCTGCTGCATAAACTGAAAGACCAGCGCGGTATCGCCGGGTTATCGGCACTGATGTGCGCGGTGAGTCTCGCCGGGTTCTGGTTTGTGCCGGATCAGGCCGTGCTCTGGACGATTGTCTATGGATTTGGTTCCGGCGCGACGATGATTCTGGGCCTGACCTTTATCGGACTGCGTGCCAGCTCGGCGCACCAGGCTGCGGCACTTTCCGGAATGGCGCAGTCGGTCGGGTATCTGCTGGCGGCCTGTGGTCCACCGCTGATGGGGAAAATTCACGACACCGCGGGTGACTGGCGGATCCCGCTTATCGCCTGTGCGCTGGCTGGCGTGGTGATGGCGGTCTGCGGTGTGCTTGCCGGGCGCGACCGCGAGATCACGCCCCACTGAGTCTGACGGCAGGCCGAATGGCCTGCCCGTTTAGCTGCGAGCGGCGTGCAGCATGGCCTGTACCAGCGGTACAGGACGCCCCGCCAGCGCACCGCGCTCGTGCTGGAACAGCGTGGCGACGAAGAACGGATGCGTCACCAGTTCTACCGCGCGGATCTCGCCTTGTTCATCCCAGCCCGTTACGCGCATATCGCCGCTTTCCAGCTCTTTTGCGAACGCCGGAGAAACGCCGTAGTTGCAGTGATACCCTTCTTCGATCTCTTCCCGGCCATAGGCTTTGGCGATAATCGTGTTAGCACGAAGTTCGATGGTATCGGTTTTCTCCACCAGCGAGCAGGTCAGAGGCGCAATCACCATTCTGCCGTCGGTATCGGTTTCGGCATGCGCCGCATCGCTCCAGCCCAGCACGTTTCGCGCATATTCAATAAGCGCATGCTGGAACCCGCCGCAGGTTCCTAGAAACGGAATACTGTTTTCACGCGCAAAACGCGCAGCAATAAACGCCCCGTCGACATTTTTATACGGACTTGCCGGTACCAGCCAGATCGCGTCGTAGCCCACTAAATCTTCCGGGCTGGTCAGCTCGGTGGTGGCGATCCAGTCGTAATCCGCCGTTAAATCCAGCACGGCCGCCGCATCATCGATGGATAACGGAATGGCCTGGTGAGCAATGACATCAGGGTTGTAGTCACCAACAAGTGCAATGCGAAGTGTGTCTTTTACCGGGGAGAGTTCCATGAGAGGTTCCATATGCCAAAGAATTATCAGATAACATAAGGAACCTCAGCCTACCGATCTTTTGCAGGGTTCACAATACCTTAAATTGGAGGGGCAAAAATTCAGGTGGTATAGTGATAGCGTATTATCCCCCCTTATTTCGGGTAGTCTGAAACCTCATGAAAACCAAAATTCTGGTCAGCGCGTGTCTGATGGGCCACAAAGTTCGCTATAACGGCTGCGAGAAAGCGGCTATTTCTGACACCCTCAGGCGCTGGCAGCAAGAACAACGACTGGTGACGCACTGCCCGGAGCTGGCAGCAGGATTGTCGATCCCGCGTTTACCCGCAGAGATTGTGGCAGGCGGCGGAAATGAGGTGATGGCGGGCCGCGCGCGAATTCTGGAAAGCGACGGTCGCGATGTGACCGCGCATTATCAGCTTGCCGCCTGGCTTGCGCTACGTGCAGCCCAGGAGGGGAACTGCCGCGCCGCCCTGCTGACCGACGGCAGCCCTACCTGCGGCAGCGAGCTGATTTACGACGGCAGCTTTCGCGGGCAAAAACGCGCAGGGATGGGCGTCGCCGCTGCGTTGTTACGTGAACACGGTATTCAGGTATTTTCCGATAACCAGCTTGCTGAGCTGATCGCCTGGGTTGAGGAGAGAGACAATGATTCAGTGTAAACGGGTGTATGACGCACCAGCCGAAAACGACGGCTATCGCATTCTGGTCGACCGGCTCTGGCCACGCGGCATCAAGAAAGAGGCGCTGGCTTTTGATGAGTGGTGCAAAGCCCTGACGCCCTCAGGCGAGTTACGCAAAGCCTTTCACAGCGAAACCATTGATTTCGCCGCTTTTCGCGAGGCCTATCTGCAGGAGCTGGCGCAGCATCAGGACGAAGGGCAACGCGTGGCTGCCCTTGGTAAAAACCAGACTCTGACGCTGCTCTACGGCGCGAAGAACACGCGGCAGAACCACGCTCTGGTCCTGGCCGACTGGCTGCGCCAGTTAGCTGAAAGTTAATTCGTCGAGGATGTGTGACGCATCATCAGGCGTCAGCGGCAGCAGATGTTCCGGGCGCACAAAGGCAAAACCATGCTGATTATCAACGGCATAAACATCGCCGGTGACCAGCCACAGGGCGCGATCGGCGCTGGCAGGCAGCTCGGTCATCACGCCGTTAACGGGGTTCAGGAAACGCAGGCCTGGCTTGCAGAGCGCAAAAAGCTCCACGGATTTGCCGATATTGCGCCGCCCGGCGGCAGTGCGGGCGCCGATGACCATGCACAGGCTGCCCGGTTTTAACTGAAACATACTTCTCTCGCGGTCTCTGTTATCAGCCACAAGGACTGAGATAATTCTTAAAGAGAAGTGTATCGCAGTCGCTCCTGCCCTGTCACGCAGCAGGCGTTGGGTGATCGCGGCGGAACAACTCCCACTCATCAATCACTTCGCCGCCCGGCAGTTTGCACTCGGTGCGCACGCCCTGCGGACTTTGTACCGGAACGCGCTCTCCGCCCTTCTTCACACAGTACACGGCAGCAGGATTAGCCATACCGATTTGCGGAGGTTTCGGCGCGTCGGGCGGGGTCGAACAGGCGGCCAATGGCAGAGCCATCGCCAGCAGCAGGTATCGCATGGGGTTGTCCTTTCTGTTTGCAAAGTCTAAAGCGTACCGGGACTTCACCGTTTTCTCCATGATTTCTCCATTAAACCTGCACTTTTTCACCCTATAGTGGCTGCGTTCTCAATGACCAGAGAACATCATTCCGTAATCAAGATGTCTTTGCCCCGCACGCCTGTGTGGGGCTTTTTTTTTCGCCTGCCCTGCCACGCGTACCGCGACAATATATAAAATTTCCTGTATTCGTGTTTTACTATGCCCCAGCCGAAAAATTCAGCACAACATGCAGATACTGGCGTCTTCTGCATGGGAGTTTACCCACGTCATGTCGGATATTATTCTTGCCCGTGTTTCAGAAACCCTTGCGACAGAACAATCCCTTGAAAGCCTGGTTCGACAGCTCCTGGAAATGCTGGAGATTGTCACCGAGATGGAATCGACCTATCTGACGAAAGTCGATATCAATGCGCGTTTGCAGCATATTCTTTACGCCCGCAACAGTAAGCAGATGCAGATCCCAGAAGGGCTGAGCGTGCCCTGGGGCGATACGCTGTGTAAGCGCGCCATCGATAGCAACTCTTTTTTCAGTAATGAGGTCGCGGAACGCTGGGCCGACTGCGACGCCGCCAAAGCGCTGGGCATCACAACCTACGTGAGTATTCCTATTCATCTGGCAGATGGTTCGCTGTACGGCACCCTCTGTGCGGCCAGCACGCAAAAACAGACCTTAAGCGACCGGGCCGAGCAGGTCCTGCAGCTTTTTGCCGGGCTGATTGCGCAGTACATTCAAAAAGAGTCGCTGGTAATCCAGCTGCGAGAGGCGAACGCGGCGCTGATCGCGCATTCCTATACGGATGCGTTAACCGGTTTACCCAACCGTCGGGCGATTTTTGATAATCTCAATACCCTGTTCTCGCTGGCGCGCCACCTCAAGCGAAATGCCATCATCGCCTACATCGATCTTGATGATTTTAAGCTCATCAACGATCGCTACGGCCATGAGACGGGCGATCAGTTTTTGGTTGAGGTCGGTAAACGATTGATCGACGGCCAAACCGAAGACGACATCGTCGGGCGGCTCGGCGGCGATGAGTTTTTAGTGGCCTGCCTGAGTAAGGGTGAAAAAGCGGTCGATAACGCGCAAATCAATATTCTGCGCACGCAGCTTGGCGCGTCGATTGCCGGAGAGTACTGGCTTGGAAACGTACACCTGGTCTACCCTGGCGCGAGCCTGGGCGTGGTGGCAGTGGATCCTGCCAGTACCGATGCAGACAGCGCGTTGCGCGCGGCGGATACGGCCATGTACCTGGATAAAAAAGGCAAAAGCAAAACACGCTTTCTCCCGGATGAGTAACCCCGTACACTCTGCGGGCAAGGAAACCTTAGAGGTGATGTGATGAGGATCGGAATTGTTTTCCCGGTCGTTATTTTTATAACGGCAGTGGTATTTTTAACGTGGTTTTTTGTCGGCGGTTACGCCGCGCCGGGGGCATAAATGCGTAAGACAACCATCATTATGTTGATCGTCGCGGTCGTGGCGGTAGCGGGTACCCAGCTTGGCTGGTGGTGAACCCGGAAAACTAAAAAGGCTGCCCTCTGGCAGCCTTTTTTGATGGTGAACGCTGTTAGCTTTTGATTTTTCTGTAGATAAACAGAACTACCAGCGCACCCACTACCGCAACAGCAAAGCTGCCGATATTGAAGCCATCGACTTTACCAAAACCGAACAGGGTGCTGATCCAGCCGCCGACCACGGCGCCCACGACCCCCAGTATTACTGTCACGAAGAACCCACCGCCATCTTTGCCCGGCATGATCCACTTCGCCAGAATCCCCGCAATAAGCCCAAAGATAATCCAGGATAAAATTCCCATAGCTTTCCTCTCTGTATGGTTTTTTGTCATTAAATCAACGACACAGAAAAGGATAGCACAGGATCACCAAAATGATATTTGTGATAGGGATCACGCTGCCTGTTTGCACATTTTATCAGCACTTAAAAAAATCACGCACCACACAAAAGATGGGGTTGCAACTTCATTTGAGAAAGATTATCTTTCTCAACACTGAATAGTTGAGCAAATCACTCAGGTATTCAGTACGACATTGCTCACATTGCTTCCAGTATTTCTTGCCCACTTTTTAGTGGGCTTTTTTTTGCGCCGTTGCCCTCCTCACCTGGGATACGCATCCGGATCATCAAGTTTAAATATCGCATTTCCCCTCAGAAAAAACAGTAAACATCATATTTTGGTTTTGGACTGGTTTTGATGTTTCTCTCAATCAAGCCCCTTTTACCCCTGCCGATAACCCTTCCAACATTGATGGTATTTCGTTACAGGTTATAAAGGGGTTTACTGTGAAAAATATTAAAATCAGAGTCGGGCTGTTGATCGTTCTGACGACTTTTACGCTTATGCTCATTCTTTCCAGCGGGCTGGGACTCTATTTCCTCCACCGCAGCAATAATGATATTCAGACATTAAGTTATAACGCCGGAGAACAAAAAGCGCTCAACAACGTGCGTAATGCCATTTTGCGCGCACGGGTGATTATTGATTCAGCCTCGCAAGCGAAAACCCACGGCGATGATATTGATGAGCCGGCGATTCAGGCCAGTATCCGCAAAGAGATGCAGACCGCCGCTGAGCAATACCAGCTGTTTGTGCAAATCCCGGGGCTTTCCACCATTCATCCGGAAGTGGGCGCAAGAATGAAAGACCGTTACGATCAGCAAATAGCCGTCATTGCTCACAACTCCGGCCTGCTGATTAATATTAATGATCCGCAGGAACTGAAACTGGCGCTGGCCAAATATCTCGACACGACCCTGCAGGTGCGTCAGGCCTGGGATGATGAATATCACTCTTATATTGATACCACGCAGCGTAATCTGGATGGCGTCATTAGTTACAGCAACAGTTCTTATCAATTTGCCCTGTACGTGATGATCGCCTTACTGATTCTTGCCGCCGTGTTGTTCTTTGTTATCAACGCCTGGATGCGGAAAATGTTAATCCTGCCGCTGCAGGAAGTGGCTGAGCATTTTGAATTTATCGGTAAAGGCGATCTGACCGGAGATATTCACGTCGCTAACAATAATGAAATTGGCTTGTTGTTCGCCTCCTTACAAACCATGCAGGCTGAACTGAACTCGACGGTGGTCTCTATCCGTCAGGGCGTTGAGTCCATCAATATTGGCACGCAGGAGATTTCATCCGGCAACAACGATCTTTCTCGTCGTACCGAAGAGCAGGCCGCAGCCGTAGTCGAAACCGCGGCGAGCATGGAACAGATCACCTCCACGGTGAAAATGAATACCGATAATGCCCTTGAGGCGGCACAGATGGTGCAAAACGCCGCCGGAATTGCCAACGAAGGCGAAGAGCAGATGCGGGGCATGATGAAAAAAATGGACGCCATTAGTCAGAGCGCTCAAAAGATGGTTGAGATCATCAGCGTTATCGACAGCATTGCCTTCCAGACCAACATTCTGGCCCTGAACGCCGCGGTAGAAGCGGCGCGTGCAGGCCAGTCCGGGCGCGGTTTCGCCGTGGTCGCAGGCGAAGTCAGAAACCTCGCCCGCCGCTGCACGGACTCTGCAAAAGAGATCACCACGCTCATCAACGAATCGCGCCTGTATATTGAAGAAGGGGCTGAACTGGCCAATAAAACCAGCCAGACCATGCTGGATATCAGCGGAGCCGTCAGTAAGGTCAATGTGATGATGGAAAACATCGCGCTGGCGTCGGAAGAGCAAAGCCGTGGGGTGGAGCAAATTCGTATCGCAATCACCCAGATGGATCACGTCACGCAGCAAAACGCCGCGCTAGTGGAGGAAGTGGCGACCACCGCGTCGGGGGTCAACGAGCAGGCAAACTTGCTGTCACACTCTGTGTCGCTTTTCAAAGTGAAAGAGGTTTACTAAGACGGGCTGTCCGGGAGCGGAAGCTCCCGGATCCAGCAAGAGACATCATGATGGATGATACGATGAGCAGAATATTGAAGCTCAGTGATGGTGAATTTCGCCATTGCTGTGCTTAGGCCCTATTCGTCCTGCTTCAATTAAGATTTCCTCAATTAACTCCTCAAGACACTCTCGCCCGTGATGATCGCAGACCAGGTGTACCTGTCGGGAAATCTCGTCAGTATTCATACCATCGCATAATGCCGATTTCAGCATTATCGATGCCCACCGTTTGGCTTCAGAATGAGTCAGCATAACCCCTCCCGATATCGGTTACCTGTTTAAGCGTAGCTAGCCGGGAGTGATTCACCAGGGTTTTTGATCAGTAAAATGCAACACGTTTTTACAGAGGGCTGGATGCTCTTGATCACCTTCCTGCACCAAACAATTGCGCACGACGCCGCATCGCTTTCACCGCCTGAGATTCTCGTGTTTTGCTGATCCCTAACCTTCTGTTCTCTTCAGGATATCTGTTGCGCGGCAAACGTAATGCAATTAATATCCGACCGGATGTTTAAATAAATAGGGTGAATGATGGGACGCAGAAAAGAGATCAGCACCGACAGCATTCTCGATGCGGCGGAAGCGGTAATGGCCCGAATCGGCGTGGCTAACCTGACGATTGACGCTGTCGCGCATCAGGCAGGGATTAGCAAGGCCAGCGTGCTGTACGTGCATAAAACCAAACAGGCGCTGCTGGAAGCGCTGGTGACACGCGCAATGAAGCGTGATGACAGCATTCATCAGGACGCGGAGTTGCAGTTGGGGGACGTCGACAGCTTAGCGCTAAAAGGCCGTATTGAGGTCGCTAAAACGCCACCGCCGGAGGAGTTCCGCCCGGTCGCGTTAAACCTCAGTTCTGCGCTGATCCTGAATCCTGAACTGCGAAAAACCATGCAACAGCATCAGGATGACGTTATTCAACGCATTATTTCGACCTCTGCCCAGCCTCGCGGTGCACTATTGGCCTATCTGGCGCTTGAAGGTTTTAAGTTTCTCGATTTTCTCGATTTCCATAAATGGACCGACGTAGAACGGGCGCAAATCCTCGAGGAACTCAGCTGGCTCGCGGAACAAAATGTACCTTCTTCGGCACCCCGGGAGACTTTAGATGACTAAACATCCGCACGATTTAAATGCCGCCATGGCCCAACGCCGAGTATTCGTCACCGGCGGCAGTGGTTTTGTCGGCAGAAACATCATTCGCCATTATCGCGAAGCGGGGGCAGATGTCCGGGCGCTGGCCAGAAGCGAGGCTGCAGCCGAAATCATTCGCCACGTGGGTGGAACGCCAGTCTACGGTTCATTGTGCGAAACAGACCTGGTGGATGCCCTCACGGGTTGCGACCTTCTCATTCACGCGGCTGCCGATACGTCACATGGATATGAATCGGCAGAACAATGGCAGGTCAACGTTGAAGGGACCGAAAAGCTGTTTACGGCAGCACGCCAGGCGGGCGTTACCCGAGCTGTACACATCAGTACCGAGTCGGTGTTATTGACAGGTGCGCCGCTGCAAATGGCCTCTGAGACACATCCCCTGCCACAAAAATTTGCCGGGGCGTATAGCCGAAGTAAAGCAGCCGCCGAGCAGGCAGCCTTTGCGCAGGCAAATGAAAATTTCTGCGTCAGCGTGGTGCGCCCACGATTTGTCTGGGGAAAAGACGACACTACCGCCCTGCCACAGCTTGTCGCGGCGGTCTCCTCCGGGAAATTTGCCTGGATTGACGGCGGCAACTACCTGACTTCAACGACCCACATTGATAATCTCTGCGATGGCATCAGCCGTACAGCCGAATACGGCAAAAGCGGAGAGGTGTATTTCCTCACCGACGGTGAACCTCATACTTTTCGTGATTTCGTCAGCCAACTGCTCGCCACTCAGGGCATAACGGCTCCGGATAAGCGCGTTCCGCGCAGTCTGGTCAGGATACTTGCCCATTTGGGGGACGGCTTATTCCGCCTCACCAGGGGCCGTGTTACCAGCCCGTTAAATCTGCAAACCTACGCCACCTCTGCCGTCGAAGTGACCCTCGACATTAGCAAAGCCCGAAAGGAGCTGGGCTATAACCCTCAGATTACGTTGCATGAGGGAATGATGAAGCTGAATAAACAGCAATAGTAATCGAAGCCAATTCGGGAGTAGCTGAGCTAGCGCACCAGAAACGTTTTGGCTATCAGCGACAAGATCGCCACCAGCAAAGGAACAGCGATATCAACAAATACATGGTTGGATCGTTATTGGAAAATCCAGGATGAAAGACTGGAGAATGGTGATATCAGACCGAACACTCATAAGCAAAAGGCTAAACCCGTCGCCCTACTTCGCGAGAGTGTAGGAATGAAATTGATATCAGCCTTCGATGTTCGGGATGTTGCCCAGATACTGGAGTCCTATGTTGCAGAAGGTCATCCGAGGATAGCCCAAGTAATCCGCTCTGTTTTTATCGATGTTTTTAAGGAAGCCCAACATTATGGCGAGGTACCGCGGGGTTATAACCCGGCCCTTGCTACAAAACAACCGCGCCGGCGGATTAGCCGACAGCGTCTAAACCTAGACGAATGGCAAAAGATTTTCGAGATCGCTGATGCCTGCCATCAATACATGGGCAATGCAATGCTATTGGCACTCGTAACGGGTCAGCGCCTCGGGGATATTTCCAACATGAAGTTTGGCGATATTTGGGATGACCATCTGCATGTGGTACAGGAGAAGACGGGGAGCAAGCTTGCGATCCCACTATCACTTAGACTTAATGCGATTGACTGGAGTTTGAGGGATGTAGTTGCGAGTTGCCGCGATTATGCTGTGAGCCCATACCTGGTTCACTTTTTCCGAGCGACCTCAATGGCTGAACGAGGTGCACAGGTTAAATCGAACACAATAACAATGAATTTTAGTAAGGCCCGTGATAAAGCAGAAATAAATTGGGGAGATGGTACTCCAGCAACGTTCCACGAACAACGATCTTTAGCAGAGCGACTGTACGAAGCTCAGGGTATAGATACCCAAAAACTTCTGGGTCACAAATCACCTGCGCAAACTCAAAGATATCATGATGATAGGGGGAAGGATTGGCAGGAGATAAAATTAATTTAATAGAAATTTTTAACATTAGTAAAATCGGTGATGTAGGAATCAAGACCTTTTCGTTTAAAAAAACCATAACTTTCGAAGTCTTTAGTTATTTTCCAATCACCGAATACATAAGCAAGGCATACTAAATGTAAGAATTTTACAGGCATGGTGTAATTTGCGATTTCATAATATCTCTCCTTATATTTCTCAGGACAAGATTCATTAGTGAATTTGAAAAGGACATAAAAACTACGGACAGCAGAAAATATAGCCATAGAAGACTCAGTATCAAATCTGGAAAATATATCTTTTAACTCTTCTGCATTATTCGATTTGCATGCATTTATCAGACACTTCTCTAAATAAACAACTGCATTTGCGTCGGTATATGTTTTCTTATTTCTCCCATTTATTTTGAGTGCATCAAACTCTCTTCTAGAAACTGTAGCTAAATTATAGAATGACGATTCAAAAGAGCGCAGATCATCCATCTCTTTTTGTCTCTCTGAATCCTCGTGCATATGTTTGTTCTGTTTTATTAAGCTTTCATTTGCCTCTTTTTGAAGACTAATTGATTTAATCAACATTATCATGGTAAAGAAAGTTAAAATTGGATTGGTAACACCGCCAACAAAATCTCCAAATGTTCCCCACTCAGATTTATCAATCGGAAAACCATTGAACGGATCAAATTTTGAGAAGTAAATTAACCAAGTAACCAGTATTACTAAAAATGCGATGTATCTGATCATGTTAATCCATTACAACCCTATGAAGACTATATTTTTTGATATCACCAAGAAAGTTTCTGATTGCTGTAACCTCTAAGCGTAAACGAGTAAAGTTCGCATTGTCAGTGTTGACATCTAAATTTCTTGAAAGTTTGCGTCTTTGCTCCAAAGGGAATTCTCTCCAAAGCAAAGAAGGTTCAAAACTTACAGATTCGGAATCTTCTTCGAGAATAAGTCTTCCCGTTCCAGTCAAACGGTTAAATCTAGTAATCGAAGCCTCAATAATAATTCTCTCGGCATCAGCACGCTCAATAGTCAAATTTTCAAGCGTGGAATTGTCATAACTAACTAAATTCGTTCTTCTCCGTTTCAATTCTACTTTATAATTTTGTTCTTCAATCGGCTTATGGAGTTTAAGTAACGGTCCATAAAGTCTTTTCATTAACGACCTATAATCCGGTTGAAGTTCTTCAACTATTCTTGACGCTCTCTTATAACTGAAGTTATACGGCGTTAAAAGAGGCCTTGTAAGATAATAGGACATTACATCGAGAAATGCTCCCTCTCCAATAGCCTCAAAATTTCTTCTTTGCTCGTCCCCTATGATCTTTAGCATGAACCGTTGTCTGAAAGATCCTTCATAACTTGTACGAAATGATGCTGAAATACCCTCTATGGAAGGGATTTTTGTAACCACTTCACGGTTAAGGATAGTATTAGTGAGAACGGTAACAATTTCAGAAGTACCTTCAAGCGCTTTGGAACCATAGTAAAAATCCAACTCAGTGAAACGCTCTTCACCATCGCTTACAACTACTTCCATGGGAACATGAATTTCCATTTTCTAATTCCAAATATTAACCATGTGATGAATATGTCTTAACCTGTTTAGTTTTGACAACTTATTTTGATAATTTTTTGATAACCGTTCAAAAACTAATAATAAAAACGGGAACCAATCGGCCCCCGTTCTTGTTTAACCCAGACTCTGGATTACATGTTCGCGATAATCGCGTCGCCAAACTCTGAGCATTTCAGCAGCTTAGCGCCTTCCATCAGACGTTCGAAATCGTAAGTTACGGTTTTCGCGTTGATCGCGCCTTCCATACCTTTTACGATCAGGTCTGCGGCTTCGAACCATTCCATATGACGCAACATCATTTCTGCGGAAAGGATGATGGAACCTGGGTTCACTTTATCCTGGCCTGCATACTTAGGTGCTGTACCGTGGGTTGCTTCGAACAGTGCGCACTCGTCACCGATGTTTGCGCCTGGGGCGATACCGATACCGCCAACCTGAGCTGCCAGGGCGTCGGAGATGTAGTCACCGTTCAGGTTCATACAGGCGATCACGTCGTATTCAGCTGGACGCAGCAGAATCTGCTGCAGGAACGCATCGGCGATCACGTCTTTGACCACGATCTCTTTGCCGGTATTTGGGTTTTTGATTTTCACCCATGGGCCGCCGTCGATCAGCTCACCGCCGAACTCTTCACGCGCTAACTGGTAACCCCAGTCTTTGAAAGCGCCTTCGGTGAACTTCATGATGTTGCCTTTGTGAACCAAGGTCACGGAATCACGATCGTTGGTGATAGCGTATTCGATGGCTGCACGAACCAGGCGTTTAGTGCCTTCTTCGGAGCACGGCTTGATACCGATACCGCAATGTTCAGGGAAACGAATCTTCGTCACGCCCATCTCATCACGCAGGAATTTGATCACTTTTTCAGCTTCGGCGCTGTCGGCTTTCCACTCGATACCCGCATAGATGTCTTCGGAGTTTTCACGGAAGATAACCATGTTGGTTAGTTCAGGGTGTTTCACCGGGCTTGGCGTGCCTGCGTAGTAGCGCACCGGGCGCAGACATACGTACAGGTCAAGCTGCTGGCGCAGAGCCACGTTCAGGGAACGAATACCGCCACCGACCGGGGTAGTCAGCGGGCCTTTGATGGCAACACGGTAATCACGAATCAGGTCCAGCGTTTCTTCTGGCAGCCAGACATCCTGGCCATACAGTTGGGTAGATTTTTCGCCGGTATAGATTTCCATCCAGGAAATTTTCCGCTCGCCCTTATAGGCTTTCTGCACGGCGGCATCCACCACTTTAATCATGGCTGGCGTCACATCCACACCGATACCATCACCTTCAATGAAAGGAATGATTGGGTTGTGAGGGATGTTCAGTTTGCCATCTTGTAGGGTGATCTTCTTACCTTCCGCCGGAACGACTACTTTGCTTTCCATTAACCTCTCCTTCGAGCGCTTCTGGTTTTTTGTTAATGAGTTGTAATATGCGACCTCATACTACTCGAATATCTGGCTCGCGCCAATCACTCATGAATTTCCGTTATAATGCGTGAATACATTCATTCTGAAAACACTATGAACAAAACTTCTTTTAGAAATCACCAAGTTGAACGATTCAGCACCCGACGCAACGCCAAAAAAAAGCCTGACACTGGACCGAAGCGGCTGGTTATCTTCAATAAACCCTACGATGTTCTGCCGCAGTTCACAGACGAGGCGGGACGCAGCACGCTAAAAGATTACATCCCGTTACAAGGAATTTATGCCGCAGGCCGTCTGGACCGCGACAGCGAAGGGCTGCTGGTGCTCACCAACGACGGTCAGCTCCAGGCGCAGCTGACTCAGCCAGGCAAACGTACCGGCAAAATTTACTACGTGCAGGTAGAAGGCGAGCCGACGCAGGACGCGGTCGAGGCTCTGCGCAATGGCGTTACGCTCAATGATGGCCCCACTCTGCCCGCAAGTGTCGAACGGGTCGAGGAACCGCAGTGGCTGTGGCCGCGCAATCCACCCGTTCGCGAGCGCAAAACTATCCCCACCAGCTGGTTGAAAATCACCTTATACGAAGGACGGAATCGACAGGTGCGACGCATGACGGCGCATGTCGGTTTTCCAACCTTACGTCTGATACGCTATGCGATGGGTTCCCTGACGCTCGACACGCTGGCGTCCGGTGAGTGGCGAGAGATCCCGATCGATTCAATCTAAGGAGAACAGATGTTTAAACCACACGTTACCGTCGCCTGCGTAGTTCACGCCGAAGGAAAATTTCTGGTCGTAGAAGAGACCATCAACGGCAAAGCGCTGTGGAACCAGCCTGCAGGCCATCTCGAAGCCGACGAAACCCTGGTGCAGGCCGCCCGCCGTGAGCTGTGGGAAGAGACCGGCATTCATGCCGAGCCGCAGCACTTTGTTCGTCTGCATCAGTGGATCGCCCCCGATCGCACCCCCTTCCTGCGCTTTTTGTTCGTCGTCGAACTTAACGAAATGTGCGCCACTGAGCCGCACGACGACGACATCGATCGCTGCCTGTGGGTCACTGCTGATGAGATCCTAAATGCCCCAAACCTGCGCTCACCGCTGGTTGCCGAAAGTATTCGTTGCTATCAGTCCGGCAGCCGCTTGCCGCTTGAGGTGATCGCGGAATTTAACTGGCCGTTTACAGAGGGTGCCAACACCGGGGGCGCGTGATAGAATACGCCGCCTTTAAGTTCAATGTCGTGAGTATTCCATGTCAGATAACAGCCAGAAAAAAGTAATCGTCGGCATGTCCGGCGGTGTCGATTCCTCCGTTTCCGCCTACCTGTTGCAACAGCAGGGTTATAAGGTGGAAGGCCTGTTCATGAAGAACTGGGAGGAAGATGATGGCGAGGAATATTGCACGGCTGCGGCGGATCTTGCGGATGCGCAGGCCGTGTGCGACAAACTCGGCATTGAGCTGCATACCGTAAACTTTGCTGCAGAGTACTGGGACAACGTGTTCGAACTCTTCCTCGAAGAGTACAAAGCGGGCCGCACCCCGAATCCGGATATCCTCTGCAACAAAGAGATCAAATTCAAGGCGTTCCTCGAATTCGCCGCCGAAGATCTGGGCGCGGACTTTATCGCGACCGGCCATTACGTGCGTCGCGCCGATGTGGATGGCAAAAGCCAGCTGCTGCGCGGTCTCGACGGTAACAAAGATCAGAGCTACTTCCTCTACACCCTGGGCCACGAGCAGATTGCGCAAAGCCTGTTCCCGGTCGGTGAACTGGAAAAACCGGAAGTGCGTAAAATTGCTGAAGATCTGGATCTGATTACCGCGAAGAAAAAAGACTCTACCGGCATCTGCTTTATCGGCGAACGTAAATTCCGCGAATTCCTCGGCCGCTATCTGCCTGCGCAGCCGGGCAAAATTATCACCGTTGACGGCGATGACGTCGGCGAGCATCAGGGTCTGATGTATCACACCCTCGGCCAGCGTAAAGGGCTGGGCATCGGCGGCACCAAGGACGGCAGCGAAGAGCCGTGGTACGTGGTCGATAAAGACGTTGAAAACAATATTCTGGTTGTGGCTCAGGGGCACGAACATCCGCGTCTGATGTCCGTCGGCCTTATTGCCCAGCAGCTGCACTGGGTCGATCGCGAACCGTTCACCGGCACCCTGCGCTGCACGGTGAAAACCCGCTATCGTCAGACTGATATCCCCTGCACCGTAACGGCCATTGATGACGAACGCATCGAAGTGCGTTTCGACGAGCCTGTCTCTGCCGTTACGCCTGGCCAGTCCGCCGTCTTCTACAGCGGCGAAATCTGCCTCGGCGGCGGGATCATTGAACAGCGTCTACCGCTGGCCGCTGTTTAAACCGATTGCACACCAAAAGGAGCCTGTGTGGCGAAGAATTATTATGACATCACCCTGGCACTGGCAGGAATTTGCCAGTCAGCCCGTCTGGTGCAACAGCTGGCGCATCAGGGTCATTGCGATGCTGACGCGCTGCACGTTTCGCTCAACAGCGTTATCGACCTTAACCCCGGCTCTACGCTCGGGGTGTTCGGTGGCAGTGAAACGAATCTTCGCCTCGGTCTCGAAACCCTGCTCGGCGTGCTCAATGCCAGTAACCGCCAGGGGCTGAATGCAGAACTGACCCGCTACACGTTGAGCCTGATGGTGCTGGAGCGTAAGCTCAACAGCGCGAAAGGGGCGATGGATACGCTCGGCAACCGCATTGCCGGGCTGCAGCGTCAGCTCGACCATTTTGATTTGCAGTCTGAAACCCTGCTGAGTGCGATGGCCGCGATTTATGTCGATGTCATCAGCCCGCTTGGGCCACGCATCCAGGTCACCGGCTCCCCTGCCGTGCTGCAAAGCCCGCAGGTACAGGCGAAAGTTCGCGCCTCGCTGCTGGCCGGGATTCGTGCCGCCGTGCTGTGGCAACAGGTTGGCGGTGGCCGACTGCAGTTAATGTTCTCTCGTAATCGCCTGACGACTCAGGCAAAACAAATTCTTGCTCATTGTTAACCTCCCGGAGTTGCGAATTATGGAATTATCCTCACTGACCGCCGTTTCCCCTGTCGATGGACGTTACGGCGATAAAGTCAGCGCGCTGCGCGGGATCTTCAGCGAATATGGTCTGCTGAAGTTCCGTGTACAGGTTGAAGTGCGCTGGCTGCAAAAGTTAGCTACCCAGGCAGCAATCAAGGAAGTTCCTGCTTTTGACGCCCAGGCAAACGATTACCTTGATAAAATCGTCGCGGAGTTCAGCGAAGAAGACGCGGCGCGTATTAAAACCATTGAGCGCACCACCAACCACGACGTAAAAGCGGTTGAATACTTCCTGAAAGAGAAAGTAGAAAGCGTTCCGGCACTGCACGCGGTGTCTGAGTTCATCCACTTCGCCTGCACCTCAGAAGATATCAACAACCTGTCTCACGCGCTGATGCTCTCTACCGCGCGTCAGGAGGTGGTGGTGCCTTACTGGCGCAAAATCATCGACGCGGTGAAAGACCTGGCCGTGCAGTACCGTGATATTCCACTGCTCTCCCGCACCCACGGTCAGCCAGCCACACCGTCGACGATGGGTAAAGAGATGGCAAACGTGGCCTACCGCATGGAGCGCCAGTATCGTCAGCTGGAGCAGGTTGAGATCCTCGGAAAAATCAACGGCGCGGTTGGCAACTATAACGCCCACATCGCCGCGTACCCTGAAGTGGACTGGCACCAGTTCAGCGAAGAGTTCGTGACCTCTCTGGGCATTCAGTGGAACCCGTACACCACCCAGATCGAGCCTCACGACTACATCGCCGAGCTGTTTGACTGCATCGCGCGCTTCAACACCATCCTGATCGATTTTGATCGCGATGTGTGGGGCTACGTGGCGCTGAACCACTTCAAACAGAAAACCATCGCGGGCGAAATCGGCTCTTCCACCATGCCGCATAAAGTTAACCCGATTGACTTCGAAAATTCCGAAGGCAACCTGGGTCTGGCGAACGCCCTGCTGCAACACATGGCGAGCAAACTGCCGGTCTCCCGCTGGCAGCGTGACCTGACGGACTCCACCGTGCTGCGTAACCTCGGTGTCGGCATCGGCTATGCGCTGATCGCTTACCAGTCCACCCTGAAAGGTGTGAGCAAACTGGAAGTGAACCGTGACCGTCTGCTGGACGAACTGGATCACAACTGGGAAGTGCTGGCAGAGCCGATTCAGACCGTGATGCGTCGTTACGGCATTGAAAAACCATACGAAAAACTGAAAGAGCTGACCCGCGGCAAGCGAGTGGACGCCGAAGGCATGAAGCAGTTTATCGACGGTCTGGATGTGCCAGAAGAAGAGAAAACGCGCCTGAAAGCAATGACGCCGGCGAACTACATCGGTCGCGCCATTGCTATGGTTGATGAGCTGAAGTAATTCCCCTTACCCTCTTTCCGCCCGGAAAGAGGGTTCCTTCCTCTGCGGTTTACTCAATGTTTATCCCCAAAACAACATAATCAGCGTTAAACTATTCATACCATTAATTTTAGGGAGAAGAGATGATGCGCGTATTGGTTGTTGAGGATAATGCATTGCTACGTCATCACCTGAAAGTTCAGCTTCAGGAAATGGGGCATCAGGTCGACGACGCGGAAGACGCAAAAGAGGCGGATTATTATCTCAATGAGCACCTGCCCGATATTGCCATCGTCGATCTGGGGCTGCCGGACGAAGATGGTCTGTCGCTGATCCGCCGCTGGCGCAGCCATGATGTCTCCCTCCCGGTGCTGGTCTTAACCGCCCGCGAAGGCTGGCAGGATAAAGTCGAAGTGCTCAGCGCAGGCGCCGACGATTATGTGACCAAACCGTTCCATATCGAAGAAGTGTCTGCCCGTATGCAGGCCCTGATGCGCCGTAACAGCGGTCTGGCGTCACAGGTGATCTCTCTTCCTCCGTTCCAGGTCGATCTCTCTCGTCGCGAATTCTCCATCAACGATGAAGTCATTAAGCTGACGGCGTTTGAATACACCATTATGGAAACGCTGATCCGCAACAGCGGTAAAGTGGTGAGCAAAGATTCTTTAATGCTCCAGCTCTACCCTGACGCCGAACTGCGCGAGAGCCATACCATTGATGTGCTAATGGGGCGTTTACGTAAGAAAATCCAGGCGCAATACCCGCAGGATGTCATTACCACGGTCAGGGGTCAGGGATACCTGTTTGAACTACGCTAAATGAAGAAAATCCTTCGCCATTTACTGCCCCTGTCGCTGCGGGTCCGCTTTTTACTGGCTACCGCCGCGGTGGTGCTGATCCTCTCCCTCGCCTACGGCATGGTGGCGCTGGTCGGCTACAGCGTCAGCTTTGATAAAACCACCTTCCGCCTGCTGCGCGGCGAGAGCAATCTCTTCTACACTCTGGCCAAATGGGAAAATAATCGCATCAGCGTGGAGATGCCGGAAAACCTGGACCGGCAAAGCCCGACGATGGCGCTGATTTACGATGAGAAAGGCAAACTGCTGTGGGCGCAACGACATGTCCCGTGGCTGGAAAAAAGTATTCGTCCGGAGTGGCTAAAAACCAACGGCTTCCACGAAATTGAGGCCGATCTGAATTCCACCAGCTCCCTGCTCGGCAACGATGCCTCCATGCAGCGTCAGCTCGACGAAATCCGCGCGGATGACGACGATACGGAGATGACGCACTCGGTGGCGATCAATCTCTACCCAGCGACCATGGATATGCCGCAGCTCACGATTGTGGTGATCGACACCATTCCCGTTGAGCTGAAACGCTCCTATATGGTCTGGAGCTGGTTCGTGTACGTTCTGGCAGCTAACCTGCTGCTGGTGATCCCGCTGCTGTGGATCGCCGCCTGGTGGAGCCTGCGCCCTATTGAATCGCTGGCGAAAGAGGTTCGCGAACTCGAAGAGCACAACCGGGATAAGCTCAATCCGCAGACCACCCGCGAGTTGACAAGCCTGGTGCGCAACCTTAACCGCCTGCTGAAAAGCGAGCGTGAGCGTTACGATAAATACCGCACTACGCTGACGGATCTCACCCACAGTCTGAAAACGCCCCTTGCGGTGATGCAGAGCACACTGCGATCCATGCGCAGCTCAAAGCTCAGCGTGGACGACGCCGAGCCGGTGATGCTGGAGCAGATCAGCCGCATCTCCCAGCAGATTGGGTATTACCTGCACCGCGCCAGTATGCGCTCGGGCAGCCCGTTGCTCAGCCGCGAACTGCACCCCGTCGCCCCCCTGCTGGACAGCCTGACGTCAGCGCTGAATAAGGTCTATCAACGTAAAGGGGTGAACATTAGCCTCGATATTTCGCCTGAGATCAGTTTTGTCGGCGAGAAGAATGACTTTATGGAAGTGATGGGCAACCTGCTGGATAACGCCTGCAAATATTGCCTGGAGTTTGTCGAGGTTTCCGCCCATCAGACCGACGACGAGCTGCACATTATCGTTGAAGATGACGGCCCCGGCATTCCGCAGAACAAACGTGACGTGGTCTTTGATCGTGGCCAACGTGCCGACACGCTGCGTCCTGGCCAGGGCGTGGGGCTATCCGTCGCGCAGGAGATTGTCGACCAGTATGCCGGGCGCATCGAAACCAGCGATAGTCTGCTGGGCGGCGCGCGGATGGTGGCGATTTTTGGGCGTCAGCACCCCTCATCTGACGATAGTTAGGGGTGAATGTGAAAAAAGCGAGATTCTCGCGCGCAGGCTCTTACGCTTCCGTTATAATCCGAGTCAGTAAGAGCCTGCGGAAATATAATTATGGATTATCACTTAACACTTAACTGGCCCGAGTTTATCGAACGCTACTGGCAAAAACGCCCTGTCGTTCTGAAACGCGGGATCAGCAATTTTGTCGACCCCATCTCCCCGGATGAACTGGCCGGCCTGGCCATGGAAAACGAAGTCGACAGCCGCCTGGTGAGCCACCAGGATGGAAAATGGCAGGTCAGCCACGGTCCTTTTGAGAGCTACGATCACCTCGGCGAGACCAACTGGTCACTGCTGGTGCAGGCCGTGAACCACTGGCATGAGCCGACCGCAGCCCTGATGCATCCGTTCCGCGCCCTGCCCGACTGGCGCATGGACGATCTGATGATCTCCTTCTCTGTTCCGGGTGGTGGCGTTGGCCCGCACCTCGATCAGTACGATGTGTTTATCATTCAGGGAACCGGCCGCCGTCGCTGGCGCGTGGGCGAGAAAGTGCCGATGAAACAGCACTGCCCGCACCCGGACCTGCTCCAGGTCGACCCGTTTGAAGGTATCATCGACGAAGAGATGGAGCCGGGCGATATCCTCTATATCCCGCCAGGATTCCCGCACGAAGGGTATTCCCTGGAAAACTCCCTTAACTACTCAGTGGGTTTCCGTGCGCCGAGCGGGCGCGAGATGATCAGCGGCTTTGCTGATTATGTTCTGCAGCGCGAGCTGGGCAGCCATCGCTACAGCGATCCGGATGTTCCTGCGCGCGAGCACCCTGCCGACATTCTGCCGCAGGAGCTGGATAAACTGCGCGAGATGATGCTGGGCCTGATTAACGAGCCGGAGCATTTCCGTCAGTGGTTTGGGGAGTTTGTCAGCCAGTCGCGTCACGAGCTGGATGTCGCTCCCGCCGAGCCGCCTTATCAGCCAGATGAGATTTATGATGCCCTGCAACAGGGTGATTCGCTGGTTCGTCTGGGTGGGTTACGCGTGCTGCGCATTGGCGACGATATCTTCGTCAATGGCGAGAAGCTTGATTCCCCGCACCGTCCTGCGCTGGAAGCGCTGGCGAGCCATATGGTTCTGAATGCTGAGACCTTCGGCGATGCGCTGGAAGATCCGTCATTCCTCGCCATGCTGGCGGCGCTGGTGAACAGCGGGTACTGGTTCTTCGAGGACTGAGTGTACAAGTGCCCGGTAGCACTTTGCTTACCGGGCACTCTTTTTCTCACTGCTTCGCTGTCAGCTCCGCAATTCGCACAATCACTTTTACCGCTTTCTCCATCCCTTCCAGCGTCACAAACTCGTGCTTGCCGTGGTAGTTATAGCCGCCGGTAAACAGGTTCGGGCACGGCAATCCCATGAAGGAGAGCTGCGAGCCGTCGGTACCGCCGCGAATGGGTTTGAGCTGCGGTTCGATGTCGCAATCACGCATCGCCTGCTGGGCGATATCGAGGATGTGCGGATGCTCCATCACCTTCTCGCGCATATTGTAGTAGCTGTCCTCGATGATCAGCTCAATGTAGCAATCCGGGTGCAGCCCTTTGCCGACTTTTTTGGCGATCTCCATCATCTTACGCTTACGCGCTTCGAACGCCTTGCGGTCAAAATCGCGAACAATGTAGTGCATCTGCGCACTGTCCACCGTGCCTTTGATGCTGGTGAGATGATAGAAGCCTTCATAGCCTTCGGTCTGCTCCGGACTCTCCTCAGCGGGGACTTCCGCATGAATCCGCGAGGCCAGCGACAGCGCGTTGACCATCACCCCTTTCGCCGACCCCGGATGCACGTTGTTGCCGACAATTTTGATGGTCACCGAAGCCGCGTTAAAGTTTTCAAACTCCAGCTCTCCGACGCCGCCGCCATCAACGGTGTAGGCCCACTTCGCATTGAAAGCCTCAACGTCGAAATGTTTCGCCCCTTTGCCCACCTCTTCGTCCGGCGTGAAGGCCACCCGGATATCGCCGTGGGGAATGTTTTTGCCTTTCAGCACCGCCAGCGCCGTCATGATCTCCGCGACACCGGCTTTATCGTCGGCGCCCAGCAGCGTTTTACCGTCGGTGGTGATCAGCGTCTGGCCCAGCAGCTGATGGAGCACCGGGAACATCACCGGCGAGAGCACCTCATCGCCGATACCGAGTGCGATATCGCCGCCCCGGTAGTTTTCGACAATCTGCGGATTAACGTTCTTTCCGCTAAAATCAGGTGACGTATCGACGTGAGAAATAAAGCCAATCGCCGGAACCGAACCTTTAACGTTCGACGGCAGCGTACCCATCACAGTGCCCTTTTCGCTTAAGGTCACATTGACCAGACCAAGCTCTTCCAGCTGATCCTTCAGCAGGTTTAAAAGCTTCCACTGGCCCTCGGTGCTCGGCACCTGTCGGACACCCGCTTTAGATTGGGTATCCAGCGAAACGTACTGTAAAAAACGCTCAAGTAATTTTTCCATGCAGTCACCCTCACTTTTTGTGACAACATTATCAGTAAGCATCAAAACCCAAATATTGCGTCAGGTCACTTTTATCCCGTAAACGAGAATATTTTCGATTTTGTCGTGATTCGTTAATAAATGTAGCTTATCAATCAGTCACAAGGATTGGTGATTTCAGTGGTTTGCCGTAGAATGACCGCCCTCATTAAGAGTCACCAAGGTGGTTACACACAAACCCCGCAGTCGGTAAACCCACCGACGCGTTTATATGGGACAGCGCCAAAAATTGAATACACAACCGGGAACACTGTCACCGCTGGTTCTTCTGTCGGGGATCAGCAAAAGTTTCGATGGTAAAACCGTCATTGACGATCTTAACCTGACTATCAATAACGGTGAGTTTCTCACGCTGCTAGGCCCCTCGGGCTGCGGCAAGACAACCGTTCTGCGCCTGATTGCCGGACTGGAAAGTGTCGACAACGGCCATATTCATCTCGAAAATCAGAACATCACCGATGTTCCCGCTGAACATCGTCACGTTAATACCGTCTTCCAGAGCTACGCCCTTTTCCCGCACATGACCGTGTTCGAAAACGTGGCATTCGGCCTGCGCATGCAGAAAACCCCTGCCGATCAGATAACACCACGGGTGAACGACGCCCTGCGGATGGTTCAGCTCGACGAGTTCGCCCAACGCAAACCGCATCAGCTCTCCGGCGGGCAGCAACAGCGCGTCGCCATTGCGCGCGCCGTGGTCAACAAACCCCGCCTGCTGCTGCTGGATGAGTCCCTCTCCGCGCTCGATTACAAGCTGCGCAAACAGATGCAGAACGAGCTGAAGGCGTTGCAGCGTAAGCTCGGCATTACCTTTGTGTTCGTCACCCACGATCAGGAAGAGGCTCTGACCATGTCGGACCGTATCGTGGTGATGCGCGACGGTAAGATTGAGCAGGATGGCACGCCGCGTGAAATCTACGAAGAGCCGAAAAACCTGTTTGTGGCGAGCTTCATTGGCGAGATCAATATCTTTGACGCTACGGTCATTGAGCGTCTCGACGAACAGCGCGTGCGCGCCAGCGTCGAAGGTCGCGAGTGCAATATTTACGTTAATTTTGCGGTCGAAAAGGGCCAGAAACTCAACGTGATGCTACGCCCGGAAGATCTGCGCGTCGATGAAATCCACGACACCGCCGAGGCGGAAGGCCTTATTGGCTACATCCGCGAGCGTAACTACAAAGGGATGACGCTGGAGTCGGTGGTTGAGCTGGAGAATGGCAAAATGGTGATGGTCAGCGAGTTCTTTAACGAGGACGATCCGGACTTTGACCATCCGCTCGATCAGAAAATGGTCGTTAACTGGGTAGAGAGCTGGGAGGTTGTGCTGGCCGATGAAGAACACCAGTAAATTCCAGAATGTGGTGATCGCCACGATCGTGGGTTGGCTTGTGTTGTTTGTTTTCCTCCCCAACCTGATGATCATTGGCACCAGTTTTTTGACCCGCGACGACGCCAGTTTCGTCAAGCTGGTCTTTACGCTGGATAACTACGCACGCCTGCTGGACCCGCTCTACTTTGAGGTCCTGCTGCATTCACTCAACATGGCGCTGATTGCGACCCTCGCCTGCCTGGTGCTGGGCTATCCCTTCGCCTGGTTTCTGGCCCGGCTGCCGCAAAAAGTCCGTCCGCTGCTGCTGTTTCTGCTGATTGTTCCCTTCTGGACCAATTCACTGATTCGCATCTACGGCCTGAAGATTTTCCTCAGTACCAAAGGCTATCTGAACGAGTTTCTGCTGTGGCTGGGGGTGATTGATACGCCGATCCGCATCATGTTTACCCCGAGCGCGGTGATTATCGGTCTGGTCTATATTCTGCTGCCGTTTATGGTGATGCCGCTCTACTCCAGTATCGAAAAGCTCGACAAACCGCTGCTCGAAGCGGCACGCGATCTGGGTGCCAGCAAACTGCAAACCTTCCTCAGGATCATCATTCCGCTCACCATGCCGGGCATTATTGCCGGCTGTCTGCTGGTGATGCTCCCGGCGATGGGGCTGTTTTACGTCTCCGATCTGATGGGCGGTGCGAAAAATCTGCTGATCGGCAACGTGATAAAAAGTCAGTTCCTGAACATTCGCGACTGGCCGTTCGGCTCTGCCACCAGCATTACACTGACGGTAGTGATGGGCCTGATGCTGCTCGTCTACTGGCGCGCCTCCCGCTGGCTGAATAAACAGGGAGATCTCGAATGATCGGTCGTCTGCTGCGTGGCGGTTTTATGACCGCCATTTACGCCTATCTTTATATTCCGATTATCATTTTGATCGTGAACTCGTTTAACAGTTCACGTTTCGGGATCAACTGGCAAGGCTTTACCACCAACTGGTATAGCCTGCTGATGAACAACGACAGCCTGCTGCAGGCAGCACAGCACTCACTGACGATGGCGATCGCGTCGGCGACCTTCGCCACGCTGATTGGCTCACTGACCGCCGTGGCGCTCTATCGCTACCGTTTTCGCGGTAAACCTTTCGTTAGCGGAATGCTGTTTGTGGTGATGATGTCGCCGGATATCGTGATGGCGATTTCACTGCTGGTGTTGTTTATGCTCATCGGCCTGCAGCTTGGCTTCTGGTCGCTGCTCTTTTCGCACATCACCTTCTGCCTGCCCTTCGTGGTGGTGACGGTTTACTCGCGACTGAAGGGCTTTGACGTGCGAATGCTCGAAGCGGCGAAGGATCTGGGGGCGAGTGAGATGACCATTCTGCGCAAAATCATTCTGCCGCTGGCAATGCCGGCGGTCGCTGCCGGATGGCTTTTGAGCTTCACGCTGTCGATGGACGACGTGGTGGTCTCATCCTTTGTCACCGGGCCGAGCTATGAAATTCTGCCATTGAAAATCTACTCCATGGTGAAAGTCGGTGTGTCACCGGAGGTGAACGCGCTGGCGACGATTCTGTTGGTGTTATCGCTGGTGATGGTGATTGCCAGCCAGATTATTGCTCGTGATACAACGAAATCTCAGGGGACGTTAAAATGAAAAAATGGTCACGCCACCTGCTCGCGGCAGGTGCTCTCGCAATCGGCATGAGCGCCGCGCACGCGGACGACAGTAAGACGCTCTACTTCTACAACTGGACCGAGTATGTGCCGCCAGGCCTGCTTGAACAGTTCACCAAAGAGACGGGGATCAAGGTGATCTATTCGACCTACGAGTCGAATGAAACCATGTACGCCAAGCTCAAAACCTACAAAGACGGCGCCTATGATGTAGTGGTGCCCTCCACCTATTTCGTCGACAAAATGCGCAAAGAGGGCATGATCCAGAAGATCGACAAGACGAAATTAACCCATTTCGGCAACCTCGATCCGGAGATGCTGAACAAGCCGTTCGACCCGAATAATGACTACTCTATCCCCTACATCTGGGGTGCAACCGCCATCGGCGTGAACAGCGACGAGATCGACCCGAAAACCGTCACCAGCTGGGCTGACCTGTGGAAACCGGAGTACAAAGGCAGCCTGCTGCTGACGGACGATGCGCGCGAAGTGTTCCAGATGGCGCTACGCAAACTGGGCTATTCCGGTAACAGCACCGACCCGAAAGAGATCGAAGCGGCCTATAACGAGCTGAAAAAACTGATGCCAAACGTGGCAGCGTTTAACTCCGATAACCCGGCTAACCCGTATATGGAAGGCGAAGTGAATCTGGGGATGGTGTGGAACGGTTCTGCGTACGTCGCGCGTCAGGCCGGTACGCCGCTTCAGGTCGTCTGGCCGAAAGAAGGCGGGATCTTCTGGATGGACAGCCTTTCGATTCCGTCTAACGCTAAAAACGTCGACGGTGCGATGAAGCTGATTAACTTCCTGCTGCGCCCTGAAGTGGCAAAACAGGTGGCGGAAACCATTGGCTATCCGACGCCAAATCTGGCGGCACGCAAACTGCTTAGCCCAGAGGTGGCGAACGATAAATCACTGTATCCGGATGCGGAAACCGTGAAGAAAGGCGAATGGCAAAACGATGTGGGCGACGCGAGCCGCATTTATGAAGAGTATTATCAGAAGTTAAAAGCAGGCCGATAGCGTTAACCGGCCCTCTTCCATACGAAGAGGGCCGGGAAAATTACAATCCCTTCAAGAGCTTTTCAACAAAATCTGGCACCACAACGCTCGCCAGACCATACTGTTTCTCTTCAAACTCGCTGCCGACCTGGCTCGGTTCCAGATTCAGCTCAACCGTGTGCGCACCGTGCAGCCGTGCTTCATGCACAAAACCCGCCGCCGGATAGACATGCCCTGACGTGCCAATCGCAATAAATACATCTGCCATTGCCAGCGCGCTGTAGATCTCGTCCATACCCAGCGGCATTTCGCCGAACCACACCACGTGTGGACGCAGAGGTGACGGGAACTGACAGCAATGGCACTTGTCATCGAGCGTGATATCACCGGTCCAGTCGAGGACCTGACCGCTCCACGCGCAGCGCACTTTCAGCAGCTCGCCGTGCATGTGGATGATATTGTGATTCCCGGCGCGTTCATGCAGGTTATCGATATTCTGCGTCACCAGCAGAAAGCGGTCGCCCAGCGCCTCTTCCAGCTTCGCCAGCGCCAGATGCGCCGCATTGGGCGCAATCTCCGGCGACTGTAGCTGACGGCGGCGGTCATTATAGAACGTCTGCACCAGCTCAGGATTACGGGCAAAGCCTTCCGGCGTTGCTACGTCTTCGACGCGATGTTCTTCCCACAATCCATCCGTGGCGCGAAACGTCCGGATCCCGGACTCGGCGGAGATCCCCGCCCCGGTCAGTACCACGACTCTTGGCTTTTCCATACCTTCTGGCATCACCCTGTCTCTGAAAAAAATCCGCTGGCGCAAGCGCTCACGCAGGCGGCGTTTATTTTTGCGAAAACGGCTCAGTCGACCTAACCGACGCGACAGCATAAAAACCTCGTATAACTAGCGGGTGAGATGAAGGAATGCCGCACCGCGCATGCCTCCGGCATCCCCATGACGCGCACGTTCAATACGCGGTACGCGGGCGACCGGCAGCAAATGTCGGGGCAGTCGCCCGGACAAATGCTCCGTGATCGCCGAAAAGTTGGATAACCCGCCACCGATCACCAGTAAATCGGGATCGACAATGGTCAGAATATTGCCCAGACACACCGCCAGCAGATCAAGATAGCGCTCAACGTGTTCGCGGGCCTGTTCATCGCCCTGCTCCCACAAGGTGATGATTTCCGGCGCTTCACGTTTCTGATGATAGAAGTGTTCGTAAAGCCATGCAAACCCACGACCGGAAAGATAATTCTCAATGCAACCGTGCTGCCCACAGCCGCAGCGGGTCAGGGGAAAATCACGCCCGACCACCTCCAGCGCATCCACCGGCAGGCGGATATGGCCGAACTCACCGGTAATATAACTGCGACCGGTAATCGGCTTGCCGTTAATGATAATCCCGCCGCCGACGCCCGTCCCCAGAATCAGCCCCATGACTAAAGGGTACTGACGGAACTCATCGTCCCAGGCTTCGGAGAGGGCAAAGCAGTTGGCATCGTTGTCGAGACGCACATCGCGTTCAAGAAGAGCAGAGAGATCGGCGCGCAACGGTTTGCCGCTGGCGGCAGGCACGTTGGCGGCGTAGAGCGTACCGTCGTCGGTTTCCGGCATCCCCGGAATACCGATCCCCACGGAGCCTTTCACGCCAAAACGGGTGTCTGCGTCGGTCACCAGGGCGGCGATCGCGTTCAGAAAATCGTCGTAACTGTCGCGCGGCGTGGGAACACGGGTTTCCCACTGCAATTTGAGCTGTTCATCAAATACGCCGAGCGCAATTTTAGTGCCGCCAATATCAAATCCATAATACATAACGCATTCCTCTTTCTGATTTGGCGGCCCGAAAACCGCTAAATCATGACGTAATTACTGGCCACTTAGCACCCTCGCCGGATCAATTCGGCTTGCGCGACGCGCTGGATACCAGCTTGCCAGCAGACTCAGTAAAAGTGCTGTAACCAGCACATAAATAACGTCCAGCCAGTGCAATTCAGACGGCAGGAAGTCAATAAAATAGATGTCACCCGACAGGAATTGATGACCAATCAGCTTTTCAATGCCGTTGATAATCGGCGTCAGCTGCAGAGAAACCACCACGCCGATCACCACGCCGCAGAGGCTGCCAAACAGACCCGCCAGCAGACCATACCAGACGAAAATGGCACGAATAAGACCGTCTTTCGCGCCCAGCGTGCGCAGAACGGCAATGTCGCTGCTTTTGTCTTTAACGGCCATCACCAGCGTCGAGACGATGTTAAAACAGGCCACGCCAATCACCAGCACCATCGCCAGATACATAATGGCGCGGATCATCTGGATATCGCGATACATATAGCCGTAGGTGCCAATCCAGCTTTTGATATAGACATAGTTGTTGGTCACACCACCGGCGTCGCGCACCAGTTTATTCGCGTTAAAGACGTCGTTGACCTTAATGGCGATACCGGTGACGCTGTCCGCCATATCCAGGTACTGACGCGCATCGTCCAGCGGGACCATCGCAAAGCTATGATCGAGCTGACCGCTCAGGGCTAAAATCCCGGTCACGTGCAGACGCACGCGCTTCGGCTGCTGGAGTTTGTGATCGGCACTGGCGTTCGGGATCATGATCGACACCCAGTCGCCCTGCTTCACCTTCAGCGCATCCGCGACACCTTTGCCGATGATAATCTGCTGCTCACCCGCTTTAAAGTTCGCCCACGCGCCGTTCTGCACAAACTGTGGCAACGCGCTCAAACGCGCCTCCTGCTGCGGATTCACCCCTTTCACCTGAATGGCGCGCAGATTCGCTCCGCTCTCCACCAGGCCGGTAAAGTTGATGTAGGGTGCTGCGGCCACAATGCCCGGCACCTTTTCCACTTTCGTGAGCGCCTCGCTCCAGTGGGTCCACGGCTGATTCACCGGTTCAATTTCGCCGTGCGGAACGACCGCCAGAATGCGGTTATTAAGCTCACGTTCAAAGCCGTTCATCGCGCTTAAGCCGACGATCAGCACCGCCACGCCGAGCGCGATACCCACGGTAGAGATCACGGAAATCAGGGACACCATGCCGCCGCGACGGCGGCCACGGCTAAAGCGCATACCGATCAATAAGGATAACGATGACGCCATTACTCGGCTCCCATCAGGGTCAGTTCCGCCGTCAGACGACCGTCACGCATCTCCAGCTGACGGCTCATGCGTCGCGCCAGCTGCAGATCGTGGGTCACCACCAGGAACGCCGTTCCCTGGGAGGCGTTCAGTTCCCCGAGGAGCTGGAAAATGCTGTCTGCGTTGCGCGCGTCAAGGTTACCGGTCGGTTCGTCCGCCAGCACCAGACGCGGGTTATTCACCAGCGCACGGGCAATCGCCACACGCTGACGTTCGCCACCGGAAAGCTCAGACGGACGATGGTTCCCGCGATGGCCGAGGCCAACGGCTTTCAGCATGTCGCTGGCGCGGGTGTTGATCTCTGCCGGTTTCTTTTTGCCAATCAGCAGCGGCATCGCGACGTTTTCCAGCGCGGTGAAATCAGGCAGCAGGTGGTGGAACTGGTAAATAAAACCAAGGGACTGATTACGCAGATCGGCTTTCGCCGTCGACGTCATTTTGCTCATCGGCTGGCCGGAGAAGATCACATCGCCGGAGGTCGGCGTATCCAGCCCGCCCAGCAGGTGCAGCAAGGTACTTTTGCCCGAGCCGGAGCTACCGACAATCGCCATCATTTCGCCTTCGCCTACGCTGAAACTGACCTCATGCAGGACATCGGTCTGCACGGTGCCTTCCTGATAGCGTTTGGACAGGTTGTCGCATTGCAACAGGATCTTATTCATAACGTAAAGCCTCAGCGGGTTGAGTGGCGGCGGCGCGCCAGGAAGGATAAAGCGTAGAGAGCAGCGCAATGGCCATCGCGACCAGCGCAATACCCACGACCTGCAGCGGCTCGATCGCCACCGGCAGCGCGGCACCGTCGAGCAGAATGCCGATAATCGGCATCAAATTATTGAGCTGGCTGGCGAGCAGCGCACCCAGTACGGCACCCAGCAGCGCCCCGATAATCCCGGCGCTCGCCCCCTGAACCATAAACACCGCCATAATCTGGCGCGGCGTCAGCCCCTGGGTTTGCAGGATCGCCACTTCGCCCTGCTTTTCCATCACCATCAGGCCAAGCGACGTGATGATGTTAAACGCGGCCACGGCGACGATCAGGCTTAGCAGCAGGCCCATCATATTCTTTTCCATGCGCACGGCCTGGAACAGCTCGCCTTTACGCTCGCGCCAGTCCTGCCATTTGGTACCTTCCGGAAGTTTTTGCTCGCTCAGAACGTCCACTTTTAGCGGTTCGTTGAGCCACAAACGCCAGCCGCTGATGTTACCCAACGGATAACGCATCAGGCGGGAGGCGTCCTGAATATTCACCAGCATTTGATAGCCGTCGACTTCGCTGTTAGCGGCGAAGGTGCCGATCACGTTGAACAGGCGCTGGCTCGGCAAGCGCCCCATCGGGGTGAACTGGCTGGCCGACGGCACCATCACGCGCAGCTGATCGCCACGGTTGACGCCAAGCTGTCCGGCGAGCTGCTCGCCGAGAATAACGTTGTATTTGCCCGGCTCAAGATCGGTCTGTTTGACGTTAACCAGATACGGGGTGAGCGGATCTTTCTGCGCCGGATCGATGCCCAGCATCACCCCCACCGACACGCTGCGCGCGCTTTGCAGCACCACGTCACCCGTTGTCAGCGGCGCAATACGGCTGACGCCCTGTAACTTCACGGCGCTTTCGGGCAGCTGTTGCGGATTAATGGAGCCCTGAGAGGAAGAGAGAACCGCCTGCGGCATCAGTCCCAGGATGTTGTTTTGCAGCTCGCGCTCGAAGCCATTCATCACGGACAGAACCGTCACTAAAGCCATCACGCCAAGCGTAATGCCAATAGTGGAAAGCCAGGAGACAAAGCGACCGAAGCGGTCCGCGGCGCGCCCACGCATGTAACGTAAGCCTATAAAGAGTGCGACAGGTTGATACATGAAATCCGTCTGGTTGCTGATAGCAGACCCACGAGTATATAAGCGAATCCGTTAAGCGTAAATGACTGAAACCGTAAGCTTTGGTAATGATTTTGGCGAAAAAACAAGAAAAATCATCAGGCTACTTGTCGATCGGCCTCTCATTACGCCCGCGCCCTTCTCCACCTTTTCTGAAAATCGTCCTGATACAGACTCTTACTGATTACATCTCACGCCGGTTCGCCCAGGATTAACGCCTTCTTTATGGCAAAACAGGTATTAAAGACCGATGAAACAAAAAGCATTATGGATTAATCAGATAAAAGGGCTGTGCATCTGCCTGGTGGTGATTTACCACTCGGTGATCACCTTTTATCCTCATCTAAGCGGGCTACAGCATCCGCTTTCCGGTCTGCTCGCCAAATGCTGGGTCTATTTTAATCTCTATCTCGCACCTTTTCGCATGCCGGTGTTTTTCTTCATTTCGGGCTATTTGATTCGTCGCTACATTGATGACGTCGGCTGGCGGGTCAGCTTCGATAAGCGGATCTGGAGCATCGTCTGGGTACTGGCGCTGTGGGGCGTGTTGCAGTGGCAGGCGCTGAGCCATATTAACGCCTGGCTTGCGCCGGAGCGTGAATTAGCCACCTCTTCCAACGCCGCCTACGCCGGTTCGATAAGCGAATTTATTCGCGGCATGCTCACCGCCAGCACCAGCCTCTGGTATCTGTATGCGCTGATCGTCTATTTCACCCTCTGTAAATTGCTCAGCCGCTGGAAACTGCCGGTGCTCGCGGTGCTGGCCCTGGCGAGCGTGGCGATCAACTTCCTGCCGCTGCCCTGGTGGGGCATGAACAGCGTAGTGCGTAACATGATCTACTACAGTCTCGGTGCCTGGTACGGCGCGCAGCTGATGGAGTGGATGAAAGGGATGGTGATACGCCGCTACTGGCTGCCGATAGTGGCGTTCGGTGGGGTCTCCGTGGTGCTGTGGTTTGCCAACATTCCCCTGCTGCTGTCGCTTCTGTCGATTCTGCTGATTATGAAACTGTTTTACAGCATTGAGCAACGTTACGCCGTCCACCCGAATAATCTGCTGAACATCGTCGGCTCGAACACCATTGCGATCTATACCACGCATCGCATTTTGATCGAAGGTTTTAGCCTGTTCCTGATTGGCGAACTTAACGGCGGTAACTGGCCGGTCTGGGCGGAACTGACCCTGATTCTGGTCTATCCGTTCGTCAGCCTGCTGGTCTGTACGCTGTTCGGACTGGGCGCGCGAAAAGTCTCCAGCGCGCTGTTTGGCGACCTTTTCTTTGCCCCTCCCGCCCGTCTCGCGCCGATTGAGGCGACCCGATAATACTTCCCCTCGCCCTCATTCGAGGGCGAATTCACCCTGTGTGCGGTTCCGGTTTGCTAATGTAAAACGATCAAGGATAATAAAGACATTGCGTATCAGTGATATGCCCCAATACTGTGTTTAGGGTATATATCCATAAGAGATTCTGACAAAGCCATGCCTGAACAATACCGTTATTCCCTGCCCGGCAAAGCGGGTGACCAGCGCCAGCTAGGCGAACTGACGGGCGCCGCCTGCGCCACGCTGGTCGCAGAGATCGCTGAGCGCCACGCGGGCCCGGTGGTGCTGGTTGCCCCCGATATGCAAAACGCGCTCCGTCTGCACGACGAGATCCGCCAGTTTACCGACAGCCTGGTGTTTAACCTGGCCGACTGGGAAACCCTGCCCTACGACAGTTTTTCCCCCCATCAGGAGATTATCTCCTCGCGCCTCTCCACCCTCTATCAGCTGCCGTCGATGCAGCGCGGGGTGTTGATCGTTCCGGTGAATACCCTGATGCAGCGCGTGTGTCCGCACAGCTACCTGCACGGCCACGCGCTGGTGATGAAAAAAGGCCAGCGCCTGTCGCGCGATGCCCTGCGTGCGCAGCTCGACAGCGCAGGCTATCGCCACGTCGACCAGGTGATGGAGCACGGCGAATACGCCACGCGCGGCGCGCTGCTGGATCTCTACCCGATGGGCAGCGATCAGCCGTACCGTCTGGATTTCTTTGATGATGAAATCGACAGCCTGCGGGTATTCGACCCGGACACCCAGCGCACGCTGGAAGAGGTTGAGGCAATCAATTTACTGCCTGCCCACGAATTCCCGACGGACAAAACCGCCATCGAACTGTTCCGCAGCCAGTGGCGCGATAAGTTCGATGTGAAGCGTGACGCCGAGCATATCTATCAGCAGGTGAGCAAAGGCACCCTGCCCGCAGGCATTGAATACTGGCAGCCGCTGTTCTTCAGCGAGCCGCTTCCGGCCCTGTTCAGCTATTTCCCGGCCAAAACCCTGATCGTCAATACCGGCGATCTCGACGCCAGCGCCACCCGCTTTGAGAGCGAAACCCGCGCCCGTTTTGAAAACCGTGGCGTCGACCCGATGCGCCCGCTGTTGCCGCCAGAGCAGCTGTGGTTACGCACCGACGAACTGTTTTCAGAGCTGAAAAAATGGCCGCGCGTACAGCTCAAAACGGAGAGTCTGCCGGACAAAGCCGCGAACACTAACCTGGCGTTTAAGACGCTGCCGGACCTGTCCGTTCAGGCGCAGCAAAAATCGCCACTGGATAATCTGCGCAAGTTTCTCGAATCCTTTACCGGCCCGGTGATTTTCTCGGTCGAAAGTGAGGGCCGTCGCGAGGCGCTGGGCGAACTGCTGGCGCGCATCAAAGTGTCGCCAAAACGGATCCTGCGTCTCGACGAAGCCGCCGATAACGGCCGCTATCTGATGATTGGCTCTGCCGAGCACGGTTTTATCGATACCCTGAATAATCGGGCGCTGATCTGCGAAAGCGATCTCCTTGGCGAGCGCGTGGCGCGTCGTCGACAGGACAATCGTCGCACCATTAACCCGGACACACTGATTCGCAACCTGGCCGAGCTGCACGTCGGCCAGCCGATTGTGCATCTCGAGCACGGCGTGGGACGCTACGCGGGAATGACCACCCTCGAAGCGGGCGGGATCACCGCCGAATATCTGATGATCACCTATCTCGGTGACGCAAAACTCTATGTCCCGGTCTCCTCTCTGCATCTGATCAGCCGCTACGCCGGTGGCGCGGAAGAGAGCGCTCCGCTGCATAAACTGGGCAGCGATGCCTGGACCCGCGCGCGGCAGAAAGCCGCCGAAAAAGTGCGTGATGTGGCGGCCGAGCTGCTGGATATTTACGCCCAGCGCGCAGCGAAATCCGGCTATGCCTTCAAACACGATAAAGACCAGTATCAGCTGTTCTGCGACAGCTTCCCGTTTGAAACCACGCCGGATCAGGCTCAGGCCATCAACGCTGTCTTAAGCGATATGTGTCAGCCACTGGCGATGGACCGTCTGGTGTGCGGCGACGTCGGCTTCGGCAAAACCGAAGTGGCGATGCGCGCGACCTTCCTCGCCGTCGAAAACAACAAACAGGTTGCTGTGCTGGTGCCCACCACGCTGCTGGCGCAACAGCACTACGACAACTTCCGCGACCGCTTTGCCAACTGGCCGGTGCGCATTGAGATGCTGTCGCGTTTTCGCAGCGCCAAAGAGCAGACGCAGATTCTGGAGCAGGCAAGCGTTGGTAAAATCGACATTCTGATCGGCACCCACAAGCTGCTGCAAAGCGACGTGAAGTGGAAAGATTTGGGCCTGCTGATTGTCGATGAAGAGCACCGCTTCGGCGTGCGTCACAAAGAGCGGATCAAAGCGATGCGCGCGGATGTGGATATCCTGACCCTCACCGCGACCCCGATCCCGCGTACGCTGAATATGGCGATGAGCGGGATGCGCGATCTGTCGATCATTGCCACTCCACCGGCCCGTCGTCTGGCGGTGAAAACTTTTGTCCGCGAGTACGACAGCCTGGTAGTGCGCGAGGCGATTCTGCGTGAAGTCCTGCGCGGCGGCCAGGTGTACTACCTCTATAACGACGTGGAAAATATCCAGAAAGCGGCGGATAAGCTGGCGGAACTGGTGCCGGAGGCGCGCATTGCCATCGGCCACGGCCAGATGCGCGAGCGCGAGCTGGAGCGGGTGATGAACGATTTCCATCACCAGCGTTTCAACGTGCTGGTCTGTACCACCATTATCGAAACCGGGATCGACATTCCGACGGCGAATACCATCATTATCGAACGGGCCGATCACTTTGGCCTGGCGCAGCTCCACCAGCTGCGCGGTCGTGTCGGGCGTTCTCACCATCAGGCCTACGCCTGGCTGCTGACGCCACACCCGAAAGCGATGACCACTGACGCGCAAAAGCGTCTGGAAGCCATCGCTTCGCTGGAAGATCTGGGTGCAGGTTTTGCACTGGCGACCCACGATCTGGAGATCCGCGGCGCAGGCGAGCTGCTCGGTGAAGACCAGAGCGGATCGATGGAAACCATCGGCTTCTCGCTTTACATGGAGCTGCTGGAAAACGCCGTCGATGCGCTGAAAGCGGGACGCGAACCGTCGCTGGAAGATCTCACCAGCCAGCAAACGGAAGTGGAACTGCGGATGCCATCCCTGCTGCCGGACGATTTTATCCCGGACGTCAACACGCGGCTGTCATTCTACAAACGCATCGCCAGTGCTAAAAATGAGGCGGAGCTTGAGGAGATCAAAGTCGAGCTGATCGACCGCTTTGGCCTGCTGCCGGATGCAGCGCGCAACCTGCTGGATATCGCGCGTCTGCGCCAGCTGGCTCAGAAACTGGGTATTCGCAAGCTGGAAGGCAATGATAAAGGCGGTGTGATTGAGTTTGCCGAGAAGAACCACGTCGACCCAATGTGGCTCATCGGCCTGCTGCAGAAGCAACCGCAGCACTTCCGCCTTGATGGGCCGACGCGTCTGAAGTTCATGCAAGAACTGAGCGACCGCAAAACGCGGATGGAATGGGTCCGTAACTTTATGCGCCAGCTCGAAGAGAACGCGGCGGCGTAACCCTGTGGCCGGGCGGCGATATCACCGCCCGGCCATTAATTTACAAACTCTTTGCACTTCTCCTGATTTCCCGACACGCCCCCTGGTCATAATCATCAATTAACTTTTGAATAACAATAACCTTAGTATTTCCATGGAATTGAGTGATGATGACTCTGCGTTTTACTCGCTGGATAACCCTGATTGCCCTCGCGGCGACCGTCGCCCTCGCCCTGCCCGCGCGTGCGAATACCTGGCCGCTGCCCCCTGCCGGAAGTCGTCTGGTGGGCGAAAACCGTTTTCACGTCGTAGAAAATGACGGCGGTTCGCTGGAGGCGATAGCCAAAAAATATAACGTCGGTTTTCTGGCGTTACTGCAGGCTAACCCGGGCGTTGATCCCTACGTGCCACGCCCTGGCAGCGTGCTGACTATCCCGTTGCAAACCCTGTTACCTGACGCGCCGCGCGAAGGTTTGGTGATTAACCTCGCCGAACTGCGCCTCTACTATTACCCGCCGGGTAAAAACGAGGTGACGGTCTACCCTATCGGAATTGGTCAGTTGGGCGGCGACACCTTAACGCCGACCATGGTGACCACCGTTTCGGATAAACGCGCCAACCCGACCTGGACGCCGACGGCCAATATCCGCGCACGTTATAAAGCCCAGGGCATTGATCTGCCCGCTGTGGTTCCGGCAGGTCCGGATAACCCAATGGGCCATCACGCGATTCGCCTGGCGGCCTACGGCGGCGTCTATTTGCTGCATGGAACCAACGCGGACTTTGGCATCGGCATGCGCGTCAGCTCAGGCTGCATTCGCCTGCGCGACGGCGATATCGAGACGCTGTTCCGCGTGATTACCCCAGGCACGAAGGTCAATATCATCAATACGCCGATAAAAGTGTCGGAAGAGCCGGGCGGAAAACGTCTGGTAGAGATCCACCAGCCGCTGTCGAAAAACATTGGCGACGATCCGCAAACGCTGCCGATTGTCCTGAACGCAGCAATGCAAAACTTCAAAGCGCGCGCGGACAGCGCGGTGATGGAAAAAGCGATGGACGTGCGCTCGGGTATGCCGGTGGATGTGACGCCGCATCACGACGTGGCTCAGCAAGCGCTTTAAAGCACAAGAGACAAAAAAGGCCCTGCGAAATCGCAGGGCCTTTTTTTTAGCAGTGGCTTTATGAGGGTTAAGCCAGGCTTATTTGTAGATAACCGCAGTACCGTGCAGGGTGTTCGGACCGGTCACAGAGGTGATGCGGAAAGATTTCGCACCCATGGCGTCGGCTTTCTGCGCTAACTGATCTTCCAGTGAGCTCAGGTTGGTCCCTGCGTTGGCAGAGATGGTGCCCACTTTCTGCTGGTCAGCAGGGGTGGATTGCACTTCGACAGCCGCGAAGCTGGCAAATGACAGAGAACTCAGTACAGCAGCAGCGATGAGGGTATTGATGGTTTTCATGATAAATAGCCTTTAACAGATGAATTTGGGAGGTCGTTAGTTATTTACTTAACGATCGATAGGTAAATGATAGTTGTGATCCAGGTCACACGTCAACATAATTTTATAACGACCATTAAATTAATTTTAAACCTCTTATTTTTCATACCCATATGATTAATTTATTTTTGTGAAATGAGTGCTGGTCGGCGCAGGCTATTATTTTTATAATGGTCATTCAACAAACCAACAAAGGTACAACGGCACATGACAACCGACGTCACGAGTTGCGCAAAAAAAAGCCGTGGCCGACCGAAAGTGTTCGACAGGGATGCGGCGCTCGATAAGGCCATGACACTCTTCTGGCAGCATGGGTATGAAGCCACCTCGCTCTCCGACCTGGTCGAAGCGACAGGTGCGAAAGCCCCCACGCTGTATGCAGAATTCACCAATAAAGAAGGCCTGTTCCGCGCAGTGCTGGATCGCTATATCGCGCGCTTTGCGGCCAAACATGAAGCCCAGCTATTCTGCGAAGAAAAAACCGTTGAACAGGCTTTGCAGGATTATTTCGCGGCTATCTCCGCCTGCTTTACCAGCAAAGATACGCCTGCGGGCTGCTTTATGATTAACACCTCCGCCACGCTTGCCGCCGCGTCGAAAGACATTGCGAATACCGTGAAATCGCGCCACGCCATGCAGGAAGAGACTCTGGGCGCGTTTTTAAGCCAACGCCAAAAGCGGGGTGAAATTCCGGCGCACTGCGATACCGTCGAACTGACGCAATTTTTAAGCTGCGTCCTGCAGGGGATGTCCATCAGCGCGCGTGAAGGCGCAAGCCTTGAAAAGCTGCAAAGCATTTCTCGCACCACGCTGCGCCTGTGGCCTGAACTGCTGAAACTCTGATTATCAGGGCGGGCAACCGCCCTTTTCTTTTTCCTTCCCCTTTTCCCCTCTCGTTTTCACGTTCTCACCTGTAAACCCTCTTATTTCAGCGGGTTGATAATGAGACTCTTTATCGGCAAAATTCGCGTTTACATTTGTTTCACAATGTTTCCATTGTGTGATTTGACCTGCCGATAACAAAGAGCAAAAGCTCAACAAGGAATGATGATGAAAAAGAGCCTCTGGGTGCTCAACCCTGTCCTGCTGGCCATCGCGATGCCGCTGTATGCAGAACAAAAGAACGAAGAAAATCTGGTTGTCAGCGCCAACCGCAGCCACCGCACCGTCGCCGAAATGGCGCAGACCACGTGGATCATTGAAGGTCAGGAGATTGAACAGCAGGTTCAGGGCGGGAAAGAGTTTAAAGATATTCTCGGCCAGCTGATCCCAGGGATGGACGTCAGCAGCCAGGGGCGCACCAACTATGGCATGAACATGCGCGGTCGCGCTATCGTCGTGCTGATTGACGGCGTACGGCTGAACTCCTCGCGAACCGACAGCCGCCAGCTCGATTCCATTGATCCGTTTAATATCGAACATATCGAAGTCATCTCCGGCTCGACGTCACTCTACGGAGGCGGCAGTACCGGCGGGCTGATCAATATCGTCACCAAAAAAGGTCAGCCGGAGACCCAGGTTGATCTGGAACTGGGCGGAAAAAGCGGCTTTAACAACAGTGACGATCGCGACGAGCGCGTGGCGGCGGCCGTTAGCGGCGGCAATGATAACGCCTCGGGCCGTCTGTCTGTGGCGTATCAGCGCTTCGGCGGCTGGTACGATGGCAATGGCGATGCGCTGACCTTCGACAACACCCAGACGGGTTTGCAACACTCCGATCGTCTGGATGTGATGGGAACCGGCACCATTGAAATTGACGAGACCCGTCAGCTGCAGCTGGTGACCCAGTATTACAAAAGCCAGGGCGACGACGATTACGGGCTTTACCTGGACAAGAACATGAGCGCCGTGACCGGGAACGGCACGGCCCGCACGTCCAAAGGCTTTAGCTCAGATCGTATTCCTGGCACCGAGCGTCATCTCGTCAGCCTGCAATATTCCGATACGGATTTCTGGGGTCAGGAGCTGGTCGGGCAGATCTATTATCGCGACGAATCCCTGCGTTTTTACCCGTTCCCGACGGTGGCCAAAGGTGACATCACCAGTTTCTCCGCCTCCGAGCAGAACACGGATCAGTACGGCGCGAAGCTGACCTTAAACAGCACTCCGCTTGACGGCTGGCAGCTCACCTGGGGTATTGATGCCGACCATGAAACCTTCGATTCCAACCAGATGTTCTTCGACCTCGCCGATTCCGTCCCTTCCGGCGGGATGAATAATCAGTCGGCCTACAGCACCGGGCGCTATCCGGGCTACAGCATCACCAATTTCGCTCCATTCCTGCAAAACAGCTATGACATTAACGAGGTGTTTACCCTCAGCGGTGGCGTGCGCTATCAGTGGACGGAAAACCGCGTCGATGATTTCATCGGCTATACCCAGCAGCAGACCATTGCCAAAGGCGGCGCGCGCTCTGCGGATGCTATTCCGGGCGGGAAAACGGATTACGATAATGTCCTGTTTAACGCCGGGATCCTGGCGCACCTGACCGAGCGTCAGCAGGTCTGGTTTAACTTCTCTCAGGGCGTGGAACTGCCTGACCCGGGAAAATATTACGGTAACGGTAGCTATAGCAAACCTGATGCCCAGGGCCATCTGGCGCTGCTGAAAAGCGTTAACCCGAACGATGCAAAGCTCGAAGGGATTAAGGTCGACTCCTACGAGCTGGGCTGGCGTTTTACGGGCGACCAGCTGCGCACACAGATTGCGGCCTATTACTCCTTGTCGGATAAATCCATTGATATCAACCGCGCCGACATGACTATCGACGTGAATCCGCAGAAGCGGCGCATCTACGGTGTGGAAGGCGCAGTGGATTACTTTATTCCTGAGAGCGACTGGAGTCTCGGCGGGAATGTTAACGTCCTGAAGTCAGAGATTAAAACCAACGGTTCCTGGGAAAAATGGGATGTGACTCAGGCGTCGCCATCCAAAGCGACGGCCTACGTCGGCTGGGCACCGGAGCCGTGGGCGCTGCGCCTGCAAACGCAGCAGGCCTTTGATCTGAGCGATGCGGCGGGCAATAAGCTGAACGGTTATAACACCGTTGATTTCATCGGCAGCTACCAGCTTCCGCTCGGTAAACTGTCGTTTAGCGTCGAAAACCTGCTGGATAAAGAGTACACCACCGTCTGGGGACAGCGCGCTCCGTTGCTCTACAGCCCAACTTACGGGAATGCGGCGCTGTACGAGTATAAAGGCCGTGGACGCACCTTCGGTCTGAACTACGCCCTGACCTTCTGACAGGTAAAAAAAAGGCTCCTCAGCCTGAGCGTTTGAGGAGCCAAATTAATAATACCGCTTTTTTTACACCTTGTTATTCAGAACCAGCTGACCGTTACTGTCGAGTGGGATCTGAGTGCCAGGATCTTTATCCATGCGGATTTTCCCCTGCTGATCGCCAATCTTGTAGGTCACATCGTAGCCGAGCATTTTTTCTGATTTGTCGTACACCGTTTTACAACGCTGCTGCGTCGTGGTGTAGGTGTCGTTGTCTTGCATCGCGCCCTGAACCTGGTGACCGGCATAGCCGCCACCCAGTGCGCCGACGACGGTCGCGACATCTTTCCCGCGTCCCCCACCGAACTGATGACCAATCACACCACCCGCAACCGCACCCAGCACTGAGCCTGCGATACGGTTTTCATCCTGTACCGGACGACGGTGAGTTACCGCCACGTTGCGGCACTCCTGACGAGGGGTTTTCACCGACTCGGTAATCGGGGTGGCAGAAACAACCTGAGCATACTGCGGGCCGCGTTCGAACACGTTCAGACTGGCCACTGCTGCCACGCCCAGCGCTGCAGCCACGCCAATCCCTATACCCGCCAACATAGATTTATTCACGGGGCTTCCTCCTTTGTTGCTATTGGTAACAATTTTGCAATCGAAGAGTGTGTTCGCCAATCGGAATAACGCTCAAAAAGAGAGAGGTAAAATGAAAAGGGACGCGTTTCAGAGAACTCTTAAGCACTCTGACGAAGATTGTCAGCAGGAAATGCTAAAAAGTCCCTCCGGGAGCCGGAGGGACTGAAAGATTAGTGCAGTTTGAGGCGAGGACGGATCACGCGGTTGATACTGCCTACCAGCATCATTAGCCCGGTCTTGAAGTAACCGTGCAGCGCGACCTGATGCATACGGTACAGCGAGATGTAAACGAAGCGCGCGATACGCCCTTCAACCATCATCGAGCCGCGCATCAAGTTACCCATCAGACTGCCCACGGTGGAGAAGTTAGACAGGGAGACCAGCGAGCCATGGTCTTTATAGACGTAGGACTTCATCGCTTTGCCTTTGGTCTGCGCCAGAATGTTGTGCAGCGCAAGGCTTGCCATCTGGTGCGCGGCCTGCGCGCGAGGAGGCACGAATCCACCTTCAGGACGTGCGCAGGAGGCGCAGTCGCCGATGGCGAAGATGTCCGGATCGCGTGTGGTCTGGAGCGTCGGCTCCACTACCAGCTGGTTGATACGGTTGGTTTCCAGTCCGCCAATCTCTTTCATGAAATCAGGCGCTTTAATACCCGCCGCCCAGACCATTAGATCGGCCTGAATATACTCGCCGTCTTTGGTGTGCAGGCCGCCGGTATCGGCGCTGGTGACCATGGTTTGCGTCAGAACGCGCACGCCCATTTTGGTCAGCTCGTTATGCGCCGCGCCGGAAATACGCGGTGGCAGCGCAGGCAGAATGCGTTCACCCGCTTCGACCAGCGTCACGTTCAGCGCTTCGTTGGTCAGCCCTTTGTAACCGTAGCTGTGCAGCTGTTTCACCGCGTTGTGCAGTTCCGCTGAAAGCTCAACGCCCGTCGCCCCGCCGCCGACAATCGCGATATTCACTTTGCCGCTCGCACCGAGATTGTTGGAGTATTTCAGGAACAGGTTCAGCATTTCCTGATGGAAACGACGTGCCTGATGCGGGTTATCCAGGAAGATGCAGTTTTCTTTCACGCCTGGCGTGTTGAAGTCGTTCGAGGTGCTTCCCAGCGCCATCACCAGCGTGTCGTACGGCAGCTTGCGCTCAGGCACCAGCAGCTCGCCTTTCTCGTCACGCAGCTCGGCCAGGGTGATGGTTTTGCTTTCGCGGTTGATATCCATCACGGAGCCCAGCTGGAACTGGAAATCGTGATTACGCGCATGCGCCAGATAGCTTAGGGCATCAACACCTTCGTCCAGTGAACCGGTGGCCACTTCATGCAGCAACGGTTTCCACAGATGGCTGTGGTTACGATCGACCAGCGTAATTTTGGCTTTTTTGCCACGGCCCAGCTTTTTGCCGAGTTGCGTAGCCAGCTCCAGCCCACCTGCGCCGCCGCCTACAATTACTATCTTTTTCAATGGCGTAGTCAATGTGACCCCCTCAAATTATTAACCAATTGTTAATTAAAAGTTATGATAATAACCCTTAATTAACAACAGGTTACAGCACTGAAACCATTCAGGTGCATTGAGAATAACACGCCAGGCGCATTGGTCATACCAAAATTGATATGAATCAAGTTTTGATGATTTAAATTTGTACAATTGTAGCAAAAGAGAAAGCCCGGCTCGCTTGCGCGGCCGGGCCTGGAGTCGTTCAGAGGGGGTTTAGCCCAGGGTCTTGAAAGCTTTGATGCGCTGAAGATGCGGGGAGATATTTTTGAATTTGTGGGTCTGCTCTTCGTCCCAGACAATTTCATAATAGTGGTGCAGCAGCTCCGCAGCGCGGTGATTATCCAGCGCCTCGTCGTTGCGGGAGAGGATCGCCATGCAGCGGTCGCGGTTCTTCTCGCGGAAGTTACTGACGCATTTGGTGGCGATATCCACGTACTCTTCCGGGCGGTCGATCTTGCCTTCCATGTTCTCGTTAGGGAACAAATTCGGATTGAACACCACCTGGCGAATATCGCAGAGAAAGCCGATCCGCTCTGCCCAGTAGCCTCCGAGGCCCACACCGCAAATCAGCGGGCGATCGTCGACGTTGAGCTGCAGCATCTTGTCCACTTCTTTGAGCAGATGCGCCATATCGTGTTTCGGATGGCGCGTGCTGTAGCTAATCAGCCGCACGTCCGGGTCGATGAACTGCAGTTGCAGCACTTTCTCATGATTACCAGGACTGTTCGAATCAAAACCGTGCAAATAAATGATCATTGTTTCCTCACCACACGACGCCTTCCAGGAGGGGGTTATTGACCTGCTTTGTGTGCCTGCCAGCGCTCATTGAGTGCTTCAAGCTCAGCGTTCACCGTCTTCCAGCGAGCCGAGCTCATCAGCTCCTGACGGCTAAATGAACCTTTATGATACAATTGTGTAACACGTTCAGCATTGATCGGCGACAGGTTATCTAACACGCTAACCGCCCCTTTACGATTATTGCAGACCAGGATCATATCGCAACCCGCATCCAGCGACGCCTGACCGCGCTCGGCATAGCTGCCCATAATGGCAGCGCCTTCCATCGACAGATCGTCGGAGAAAATTACGCCGTTAAAGCCCAGCTCCTGACGTAACACGGTTTTCAGCCAGTGCGCAGAGCCGCTGGCCGGACGCGGATCGACGTCGCTGTAAATCACGTGCGCGGGCATGATGGCGTCGAGTTTGTTGTCAGTAATGAGCGAACGGAAAACGGACATATCTTTGGCGCGGATTTCCGCCTCAGGGCGCGGATCGCGCGGCGTCTCTTTGTGGGAATCCGCCGTCACAGCGCCGTGCCCCGGGAAGTGTTTCCCGGTGGTTTTCATACCGGCGTCGTGCATTCCGTCGATAAAACATGTTGCCATCGCCAGGGCGATCTGCGGATCTTCATGGTAAGAACGCTCGCCAATCGCCGCGCTGATATGCCCGACATCCAGCACCGGCGCAAAGCTGATATCAATATCCATGGCGATCATTTCGCTAGCCATCAGCCAGCCTGCATCCTGCGCCAGCTTGCCGCCCTGCTCCGTTCCCAGCAGTGCAGCAAAAGATTGCGCCGCCGGCAGACGGGTAAAGCCCTCGCGAAAACGCTGGACGCGTCCGCCTTCCTGATCGACCGCCACCACCAGATGGTTACGGGACGCCGCACGGATCTGACGCACCAGCTCGCGCAGCTGCGCGGGATCGTGATAGTTGCGGGTAAACAGAATGAGCCCACCCACCAGCGGATGCGCCAGAATATCGCGCTCTTCCGCATCCAGTTCATACCCTTCGACATCCAACATTACTGGACCCACACGAACCTCTCTTATCCTTTAGTTTGTAACTGACGCCAGACGTCATCTGCCAGCGCGATAAATTGTTTGTCAGCCGATTGCTGAAAGCGTAATTCGAACCACCCGGCCATCATCATCAGTACCCAGGGCCGCCAGCGCTGCACCTGCTTTTTCAGGTGATGCGCATCGATGTTCGCCGTTTTGGCGTAGACGTCGATAAACTCCTGGCGGGCATTTTCCGTCGGCATCCATATGGACGCCAGCTCAAGCCCTACGTCGCCATCACCGGCATATTCCCAGTCGATCAGCCGCTCGCCTGTCGCCGTATGCACAATGTTTCCGGCATGAACGTCCATATGCAGCGGCACCAGCCGCAAGGGCTGCGGTTCGCCGCGCTGACGCAAATGTTTTAGCGTAGCCAGCCAGAACGGCGTGCGTCTGGCGGGATCGGCCCCTTGCCAGTAGGCATCGAGCAGCGGTAACAGGTTAATTCGCCAGCCCAGACGGGATTGCCGATGCAGATAATACAGCATGCCTGCGAGGGTTTGGGTATCAGGAAGCTCGCTTTTGATCTCGCCCACAAGATACTCCACCGCCATCCAGTCGCGATAAAAGCAGTGCGGCTTTGGCACCAGATCGGCAGGCAGACGGCATAAAGCGTGGTATTGGCGGCGAAAACAGAAAGCGGGCCCGCTCGCATCGTGGCGCAGACGTAACACCAGACGGCGCTCGCCCTGCTCAATAATGCAACTCGCGCCGCTAAACCCGGCGTGGGTTTGCGGCGCGACAAGGCGATACTGAGGGAAGTAGCGCGAAACGATCGTTTCGCGCGTGACGTTATTGTTGTGTAACGGCACCTTTACCTGACCAGATAATCTCACCCGTTTGAACCAGCATCAGCTGCATTTGCAGGGCTGGCGTATTGACGTTGCCGGTGGCGTTGGAATAGAGCACATACTGCGCGCCAACGTTACGGGCGATACCAATCGCTTTGCTGCGCGAGCCCAGACTGTCCTGCGGTGACAGGCCCAGTTGCTGCTTTGCAACCGACAGTTGCTGCACGGAGACCAGCGTAAACTTGCCGTTATTCGCCAGCGCATTGCGCAGGGTTTCGGTGGCTTCACCGGCATTCAGCGAACCGTTGGTGCGGTTGTTCACGCTGTCCACCAGCAGCACGCTGCCTGCGGTAACACCCTGTGCCTGCAGCATTTTGCCGACCATCGGCTGCATCGCACCGTTCCAGTCATAGTGGCGAACGCGTGGCGCAGGCTGTGAGGTTTGATCCGGATGTTCAATCGGCCCTGGCTGTTCAGGAATCGTTGGCACGGACGGCACCGTTGGAACCGGCTCCGTCGGGGTCACTGGCTGTTCAGTGCCCGGTTTGGCCTCATCAACGGGCGCGGGTTGCTGTTCCGTACGGGTGATACATCCCGACAGGAAAAGCGCAAAAGCGGTAACGAGCGCGTAACGGCCCAAATTCTTAATCAAGGTTCACCCCTTACAAATAAAGATAAAGTCTGACCTTATGCGCACCCAGATAATTAGCGCTGCCATAAAGCGTGACCGACGAATTCGCCGGAATAACGACGCTGCGCGGCGCTTCAAGTGGATGCATCTCGAGGCCTCTTACGTCATACCAGTAAAACCGATAGTGGACGGTGACAGGCTCATGTCGTTCGTTATAGAGCGTAGAGGACGCCGACGGCTGAATTTCACTGACCGTCAGCGACGGTGCTTCTGCGGTGATGCCCGCAGCCAGTACCGACGACTCCATCACCAGCGTCTGTTCGTCGCTGACCGGGATCGCGGGACGCGAGCTACAGCCCGCCATTACCATCGCCAGGAGCAGTACAGCGATACGCCCTCTTTGCATGTTAAAGACCTTTATGCGCCAGCATCGGACCCAGCGGACGACCGCCCAGCAGATGCATGTGAATATGATAAACTTCCTGCCCACCATGACGATTGCAGTTCATGATCAGACGGTATCCGTCTTCGGCAATCCCTTCCTGCTCAGCAATTTTCGCTGCTACCGTCAGCATACGGCCTAATGCCACTTCATGCTCAGTTTTCACGTCATTAACGGTCGGAATCAGAATATTGGGGATAATAAGGATGTGTGTCGGAGCCTGAGGCGAAATGTCGCGGAAAGCAGTGACCAGTTCATCCTGATACACGATATCCGACGGGATTTCACGGCGGATAATTTTACTGAAAATGGTTTCTTCAGCCATGACGTTTTCCTTTTTGGTTTAATCTGGCGTGACGTGACCGGCAAAGGCTGACATACGGCAATTGCCCGTGACACAACACAAGAGTATGAGCGAGTTTCTCCTGTCCTTTCAACCTTATCCCGTTATTTCTTTCTTTAACGTCCAATGGATGGTCGCTGATTGACCATTCACCCCCCGGAATGAACTGAAACATAATTTCAGTGGCAATGGTTACATCTGTTTACACGGTTAAATCAAATGCGTATATTTCGCATTTGCATTTTCATGCGCATTTCCAACATAGAAATGACCTCCGACCGTTATCGGGACTGGGGCAAAAAATTACCATTCACTCAGAAAGGGTTTGATGATGTCTTTCATTAATCACACCAGGGATGGGCAACGTCAGTCTGTCGCAACACCTTCGTTGCTGGCAGCCTGTATTGCTATGGCATTGATGCCGACCGCAAGTTTCGCTGAAACGAATCCAGAAGATACCGTTGTCGTTGACGGGGCTGATAACGCGCAAGACCAGAATAGCGCGCAGGATAAGGATTACAGCGTCAAAACCACCACGACCGGCACCAAATTACTGCTGGTTCCGCGTGATATTCCCCAGTCGGTCAGCGTCATGAGCCAGCAGCGTATGCAGGATCAGGAGCTGAACACCATTGGCGCAGTGCTGGATAATACCGTCGGTGTGAGTGCGTCTCGCATCGATACCAGCCGTACCAACTTCTATTCTCGCGGTTTCTTCATCAGCAACTTTGCCTATGAAGATATGCCCACTTTCCTCGATAACCGCTGGAATTTTGGTGATACCGCAGGCGACACGGCCATTTTCGACAAAATCGAAGTGGTGCGCGGCGCAGCCGGCCTGATGAGCGGAACGGGAAACCCATCCGCCTACGTCAATATGGTGCGTAAACACGCCGACAGCAAAGAGTTCAAAGGCAACGTCTCCGCCACCTACGGCAGCTGGGACAAACAGCGTTATGTGATGGATCTGCAGGCACCGCTGACGGAATCCGGCAATGTGCGCGGGCGCGTGATCGCCGGTTACGAAGACCGCGACTCCTGGGTTGAACGTAACCACTACCGTAAGAAATTTGTCTCCGGGATCCTCGACGCAGACATTACGGACTCAACCACCCTCTCTCTGGGCTATGACTACCAGGAGAGCGAAGAGGACAGCCCGACCTGGGGCGGTTTCCCGTCCATGTTCAGCGATGGCAGCAAAACCAATTTCCGTCGCGGCTTTAACACGGCGGCCGACTGGACCTACTCCAATAACGACTCTACCAAGGTCTTCGCTAACCTGACGCAGCGCTTTGATAACGGCTGGGAAGCCAAAGTTAACGCCATGCATGCGGAAACCAATTTTGACAGCAAGCTGATGTACATCGACGGCTATCCGGATAAAACAACCGGCCTGTACGATGCCTCCAGTTGGTACGGCGCCTGGGGCGGCTGGAACCGGGGCGAACGTAAACAGGACTCTGTGGATGCGTTTGTGCGCGGCGGCTATGAGCTGCTGGGCCGTCAGCACGAAGTCATGTTTGGCGGCAGCTACAGCCGTCAGCGCAATAACTATGACAACTCCTATCCGGTTAACGATAACTATGGCCTGATGGATGTCGGCAGCATTTACGATTACAACGGCAAACTGGCTGATCCGAGCTGGTCCGGCTTCTCGCTCTATCAGCGTGATGTCATCCGTCAGAAATCAGTCTATGGCGCCACCCGCCTGTCACTGGCCGATCCGCTGCACCTGATTCTCGGCGCGCGTTACACCGAGTGGAGCGCGAAGTACAATCTGGAGCGTCAACCGAACGAAATCCGCAACGCGAAGTTCGATGACGTCACACCATACGCGGGCCTGATCTATGACATCGATGATACCTGGTCGGTCTACGGGAGCTATACCTCTATCTTCCAGCCTACGGGCCAGCGCGATATCAACAGCAAGTTTATCGATCCGACCACCGGTAAGAGCTATGAAGCCGGTGTGAAAGGCGACTGGTTCAACACCCGTCTGACCGCGACGGTTGCTGTCTTCCGTATCGAGCAGGACAACGTGGCCGTTAATACCGGAACGACGATCCCAGGCTCCGGCGGCCAGTCGGCGTATAAATCTGTAGATGGTACCGTCAGTAAAGGTATCGAATTCGAACTGAACGGCGCGTTGACCGATAACTGGCAGCTGACCTTCGGTGGAAGCCGGTACATTGCAGATGATGAGAATGGCGCCGCAGTAAACCCAGGCCAGCCGCGTACGTCTCTCAAACTGTTTACGCGTTACCAGCTGCCAATGCTGCCTGAGCTGACCGTGGGCGGTGGCGCTCGCTGGCAGAACAAAACCTGGCAGGATATCGACAATGGCCCGAACGGCGTGAAGCAGATTACTCAGGATGGCTATACCGTAGTCGATCTCTTTACCCGCTATCAGGTCACCAAAAACTTCTCGGTTCAGGGCAACCTGAACAACGTGTTTGACGAAGAGTATTACGATTACCTGGGCACCTACGGTGTCTATGGCGCACCGCGTAACTTCTCTGTGAGCGGAAGCTACAGTTTCTAAGTTCGCCGTGATTTAGCCGTGAATACGAAGGGAGCCGAAAGGCTCCCTTTTTTATTGGAGTAAACGCAGGATTGTATTTCCGCTTACCCTCTCTACAAAACCGTATGCCCGGTAAACGCAACGCCAGTGAGCGTAGGCTAGCCAATAAAAAAGGCAGCCATTTGGCTGCCTTAGTCTCCCCAGGTCAGAACTTAGTTGCTGCGGATGTATTCATCCATTTCGGTTTTCAGGTTATCGGATTTAGTCCCGAAGATTGCCTGAACACCCGAACCTGCAACAACAACGCCCGCTGCGCCCAGTTTTTTCAGACCCTGCTGGTCAACTTTAGCCACGTCAGCAACGCTCACACGCAGACGAGTGATACACGCGTCCAGGTTAGTGATGTTTTCTTTGCCGCCGAATGCTGCAATCAGAGCAGGAGCCATTTCGCTGGTAGAGGTCGCTTTCGCATCGTCAGTAGAATCTTCACGACCTGGCGTTTTCAGGTCCAGTGCTTTGATCAGCACGCGGAAGATGGTGTAGTACGCCACTGCGTAGCACGCACCAACGATTGGGAACAGCCACAGTTTGCTGCTGTTACCGGACAGAACGATAAAGTCGATCAGACCGTGCGAGAAGGATGTACCGTCACGCATACCCAGCAGGATACAGATTGGGAATGCCAGGCCTGCCAGAATCGCGTGGATAACGTACAGGATCGGCGCAACGAACATGAAGGAGAACTCGATCGGCTCGGTGATACCGGTCAGGAACGAGGTCAGCGCTGCGGAGATCATGATACCGCCCACTTTTGCACGGTTCTCTGGTTTAGCAGAGTGCCAGATAGCAATCGCAGCAGCCGGCAGACCGTACATTTTGAACAGGAAGCCGCCAGACAGTTTGCCTGCAGTTGGGTCACCTGCCATGTAACGTGGGATATCACCGTGGAATACCTGACCTGCGGCGTTGGTGTATTCACCAATCTGCATCTGGAATGGAACGTTCCAGATGTGGTGCAGACCAAATGGTACCAGGCAGCGCTCAACGAAACCGTAGATACCGAACGCGACAACCGGGTTCTGGTATGCAGCCCACTGAGAGAAGGTCTGGATAGCCGTACCAATCGGAGGCCAGATGAAGGACAGCACAACGCCCATGAAGATCGCAGCCAGACCAGAGATGATCGGTACGAAGCGCTTGCCCGCGAAGAAGCCCAGATACTCAGGCAGCTTGATGCGATAGAAGCGGTTAAACATGTAGGCTGCAATAGCACCGGAGATGATACCGCCGAGAACACCGGTATCCGCCAGGTGTTTTGCTGCGATCTCTTCAGCAGGTAAATGCAGAACCAGTGGCGCAACCACAGCCATGGTTTTCACCATGATGCCGTAAGCAACAACCGCAGCCAGAGCAGATACACCATCGTTATTGGTGAAGCCCAGAGCGACACCGATAGCGAAGATCAGCGGCATGTTAGCAAAAACAGAACCGCCTGCTTCGGCCATCACGTGTGAAACTACGGCTGGCAGCCAGCTGAAGTTTGCAGAACCGACGCCTAGCAGGATACCTGCGATAGGCAGTACGGATACTGGCAGCATCAGCGATTTACCGACCTTTTGCAGGTTAGCAAATGCATTCTTAAACATAATTGAGAGTGCTCCTGAGTATTTGTGCTTTTTTTACGCTTTCACGCATGGGCACGGGGGGAGAACCGCGCCGTGGACAGGACATCTAAGCGCCCTTTATTTATTACACAGAGTAAAATAAATCCCTGTGACTTTGTTTGACGGCTATCACGTTTCAGCCTCAGACGATCGAAAAACTTTCAGTAATTTACAAAAAGCATTTCCAGATATGTCTAAAAACACCGTCACCGCCCTAAATAAGGCGGTGAACTTTACTCGCTTTGTTTATTAATTACGAGCCTAAAAAAAACAGGTGTTTCAAACAGATTGCAGGCGGGCGGGGGCGATGTGGAACAAATTAGCGAAGTTTTCCGTGGTGGCACGTGCCAACGCTTCGAGGCTGACGCCCTTCAGGACGGCCATGTACTCGGCCACATCTCTCGTCATGGCTGGCTGGTTCTCTTTACCGCGATGCGGCACCGGTGCCAGATAAGGAGAATCTGTTTCCACCAGAATGCGGTCGAGAGGCACATAACGCGCGGCATCACGCAGTTGTTCAGCATTACGGAACGTCACGATCCCGGAAAACGAGATATAAAACCCTAAATCAAGCAGCTTGCCCGCTGTTTCTCTGTCTTCTGTGAAACAGTGTAGTACGCCACCGCAATCCGTCACCTTTTCTTCCTGCAGGATCGCCAGCGTATCGGCGCGCGCATCGCGGGTGTGGACGATAACCGGCTTGTTCAGCTCGCGTCCGATGCGGATGTGGTTGCGAAAGGACACCTGCTGGCGGGATTTCGTTTCCGGCGTGTAAAAATAGTCCAGCCCGGTTTCCCCCATCGCGACCACGCCCTCTTCCGCTGCCATACGGCGCAGATCCTCAACGTTATACTCTTCATCCTGATTGAGCGGATGCACGCCGCAGGAAAAGGCCACGTTATCGCGCTCACCCACCAAATCGCGCATCGCGCGGTATCCCGGTAAAGTGGTGGCGACCGCCAGACAGAATTTCACATCGCGGGCGGCAGCTTTCGCCAGTACGTCGTCCACGTCTTTATGCAGTGATTGATAATCCAGGCCATCGAGATGGCAGTGTGAGTCGACTAAAAACATGATGTCTCTCTCAGAGATGGGAAGCAGGCAGCTGTGTGCCTGGTTGCAGGTAATGTTCCGTACGCAGTAACAGGTCCGTGAGTAACAGCTCGCGATTCACGCCGGTTACGGTTAAGAGTTGTTCGCGGCACACGCTGACGTCGTGGAAGATCGCACGCAGTATGGCCCCCGACAGCTGATTCGCCAGCGTATTGACCAGCGGCCAAACGTCGGTATTGCTCAGAAGCTGTGCGCCTTGCTGTAATTTGAGGGCGTCCAGTAGCAGAGATGCCAGCCAGTGCAGCCGTGCGGGCGCGTGTTCGTGGTTCAGCGCGCCTAACAGACTTAGCCAGTCCCGGCTCTCCAGCGTGCCGCTCAGGGCATCGCAAAGCTGTACTCGCTGTGCCCAGGTCTCTTTTTGCAGCAGTTCGAGGGCGGCGGCAGGTGCGCCACTGCTCAGGCGCAGCGCGGTTAACGCTGCATCTTGTGACGCCGTCACTTCCCGTTCAAGCCAGCTTAACGCCCATGATTCCTGGGGCGCGGCGAGGTGATGAAGTCGGCAACGGCTGCGCAATGTGGCCAGTAATCGGCCCGGCTCACGGCAGGACATGAAGAACCAGGTATTCACCGGCGGTTCTTCCAGCGTTTTGAGCAGGGCATTCGCGGCAGCTTCCGTCAGCAGCGCCGCATCCTTCAGCCAAACCACTTTCGCCCCGCCGAGACGGGCGTGCTCATACAGCTTTTCGCTGACTTCACGCACCGCATCGATCCCGAGCGAGCTTTTGCCCTTCTCCGGCTCCAGCGTGTAGTAGTCCGGGTGCGTCCCCGCCTGCATCAGCTGGCAGCCGCGGCATTTGCCACAGCTTTTACTGCCTTCCGGCTGCTGACACATCAGAAAACGCGTAATCGCATAAATCAGGGCGTCATCACCCATGCCGGGTAACGACTGAATCAGTAACGCATGATGCCCCCGACCGGACTGATAGCTGCTAATCAGCTGATCAAAGTGCGGACGCAGCCATGGGTACCATTTCATGCCTGCTGCTCCTGTACCCACGCAGTGACCGTTTCGCGGATCGAACGGGTGACATCCTCAAGGGATTGGGTCGCATCAATGGTACGAATCGAGCTGTCCTGCGCGGCCAGTTCAAGATAGCGCGCACGGGTGCGGTTAAAGAAATCCAGCGACTCTTGCTCAATACGATCCAGCTCACCGCGCGCGCGGGCGCGTTTCAGGCCTACAGCCGGGGTGACGTCCAGATACAACGTCAGATTGGGGCGGAAATCGCCCAGCACGGCATCGCGCAGCGTTGCAAGCATAGCCTGATCGATACCGCGCCCACCGCCCTGATAGGCCTGGGTCGAGAGATCGTGACGATCACCAATCACCCAGCGCCCTTCTGCCAGCGCCGGTTTGATCACCGTTTCGACCAGTTGCACGCGGGCGGCGTAAAACATCAGCACTTCGGCTTTATCGCAAATCACTTCGTCCCCGACGGATTTGATGTCCAGCACCAGGCTTCTCAGCTTCTCGGCAAGCACAGTCCCGCCCGGCTCGCGGGTGAAAACCATCTCCCCGATGCCCAGCTCTTTCAGTGTGTCGACCACCACGTTACGTGCGGTGGTTTTCCCGGCGCCTTCCAGCCCCTCTATGACGATGTAATTACTGCGCATTTTTTTCCTTAAGTGCCTTCAGATAGTCCTGAACAGAGCGATTATGGCTGGCAAGGTTGGTGTTAAAGGTATGCCCCCCTTTTCCGTCAGCCACAAAATAGAGATACGGTGTGTGTGCCGGATGTGCGGCGGCATCAAGTGATGCCTGGCTCGGCGTCGCGATTGGGCCTGGCGGCAAACCGCTAATCACGTAGGTATTATACGCCGTTGGCGTTTCCAGATCCTTACGGCTTATCTTCCCGGCGTAGTTCTCACCCATTCCGTAAATCACCGTCGGGTCCGTTTGCAGCCGCATGCCGATACGCAGACGATTGATAAAGACTGACGCAACCTGATCGCGCTCGCTGGCGACGGCCGTCTCTTTTTCGACAATCGAGGCCATGGTGACAAACTGATTTTGATCTTTATACGGCAGACCTTCCGCGCGCCCTTCCCACGCTTTCTCAACGGCGGTAACCATTTTTTTGTGTGCGCGCTTGAGAATGGCGACGTCGGTGGTGCCTGCGGTATACATCCAGGTATCAGGCCAGAACCAGCCTTCCACCCACTCGGGATGTTCGAGCTTCAGCACCTCGGCGACGGTCGCGTACTGGTCATCTTTCAGCGTATGGCTGATGTAGGGCGCATCGCGCAGCTGTTTGATGTAGTCGCTCAGGCGCATGCCTTCGACGAATCGCAGCGGGAATTGCGCCTCTTTGCCGCTTTCCAGCAGTTCAAGCATTTCACGCACCGTCATACCCGGCGTAAAGCGGTAGGTCCCCGCTTTAAAATGCGAAAGCTCCGGCTCAAGACGCAGCAGCCACTGGAATACTCGTGGGCGGTTAATGATTTTATCGCCGTAAAGCTGATCCCCCAGCGCCAGGCGCCCGGTACCCGCTTTCAGCGTGAATACGGTCTCTTCTTTAATCAGAATGTGACTGTTCGCCATTTGACGAACTTTCCAGACTCCCACGCCGCCAGCGATAGCCATCACGACGATAAGGAGGAGGACAAAGCGCAACATTTTTTTCATGACTATCTTGTTTGCTCACACAGTGGGGCTAAAAACGAGTACAACTCACGCGACGACCATTGCTTCTGAGCATAAGCTCGAACCGGCACGACGGGCATTAATGCATTGCAGATGACAACCTCATCGGCATCCCGCAGTGCCTCTTCGCCTGCGTGAACTTCGACAACGCGAAAACCGGAGTGTGCCAGATGCTGCAAACAAAACTGTCGCATGATGCCATTCACACCGGCCTGATCCATCTTAGGGGTGAATACGTCATTACCCTGTCGCCACAGTAAATTGGCCGCACAGCATTCCGTAATGAGACCTTCGCTGTCAAGAACGAGCGCTTCATCGGCGTCTGACTGTTCAAGATGAGCGCGGATCAGCACCTGCTCAAGTCGGTTGAGATGTTTTATCCCTGCAAGCGAGGGATTACGGCCCAGGCGAATCGGGCTGAGCGCCAGGCTGATGCCGTCGCGACGCCATACGTCGTAGTGCGTGGGATAAGCTGAAACAGAGAGGATTCGAGTGGGATTCAGGCAACTTGCCCCGCTATAGCCGCGTCCGCCCGCCCCCCGGCTGATAATGACTTTCAGCACGCCGCGAGGGTTGCCTTTAGCCAGGTCGATCATTTCACGCTGAAGCTCTGCCCAGTGAGTAAACGGGATCAGCAACTTTTCGCACGCCATTTGCAGACGCTGAAGATGTGCGGCAAGCAGACAGACCTCGCCTTCAGCAATGCGTGCCGTAGTGAAGCAGCCATCGCCAAACTGGGTCGCCCTGTCGCTCGCGGGAAGATAATCCTGCTGCTGGCCATTGATTAAGAACATGGAGGCTCCTTTTTCGTGACCCGATAGTTTGGCAGGATGAATAATGCAGAACAAGGGAAGAAAACCGAATAAAAAAGGCCCGACAAGCGGACCTTTTCATTTATCGCAACCGGGCAGCGAGACTTAGATCTTTTTAAAGATCAGAGAACCGTTGGTGCCACCGAAGCCGAAGGAGTTACACAGCGTGTACTCCAGACCGCTAACCTGGCGCGCTTCGTGTGGAACGAAGTCCAGATCGCAACCGTCATCCGGGTTATCCAGGTTGATGGTTGGCGGAACAGCCTGATCGCGCAGGGCCAGGATGGAGTAGATAGACTCTACTGCACCTGCAGCACCCAGCAGGTGGCCGGTCATGGATTTGGTGGAACTGACCATAATACGGCTGGCAGCATCACCAAATACAGACTTAACGGCCTGGGCTTCTGCTTTATCGCCTGCAGGCGTCGAGGTGCCGTGGGCGTTAACATAGCCAATCTGGCCCGGCTCGAGACCTGCGTCGCGAATCGCGTTCACCATCGCCAGTGCCGCACCCGCGCCATCTTCCGGCGGAGAGGTCATGTGATAGGCATCGCTGCTCATGCCGAAACCAACGATTTCTGCATAAATTTTCGCGCCACGCTTTTTCGCGTGTTCGTACTCTTCAAGTACGATCATGCCAGCACCATCGCCAAGAACAAAACCATCACGGTCTTTGTCCCACGGACGGCTCGCAGCCTGAGGATTGTCGTTACGGGTAGACAGCGCGCGCGCCGCACCGAAACCACCAACGCCCAGCGGAGTACTGGCTTTTTCAGCACCACCGGCAACCATAGCGTCTGCATCACCATAAGCAATGATACGCGCGGCCTGACCGATGTTATGCACACCAGACGTACAGGCAGTTGCGATAGAAATGCTTGGGCCACGGAGGCCAAACATGATGGTCAAGTGACCAGCCACCATGTTAACAATCGTGGACGGAACGAAGAATGGGCTGATCTTACGCGGGCCACCATTCACCAGAGAGGTGTGGTTTTCCTCGATCAGGCCAAGGCCGCCAATCCCGGAGCCAATAGCGGCGCCAATGCGGGTTGCGTTCTCTTCCGTAATCTCAAGGCCAGAATCCTGCATGGCCTGAACGCCAGCGACAATTCCATATTGAATGAAGGCATCCATCTTGCGCTGTTCTTTGCGCGAGATGATCTCTTCACAGTTAAAATCCTTTACTAAGCCAGCAAATTTCGTTGCATAGGCGCTAGTATCGAAATGGTCGATTAGGCTGATGCCGCTCTGACCGGCAAGGAGAGCTTTCCAGGTGGACTCTACGGTATTGCCGACAGGAGACAACATGCCAAGTCCGGTCACAACTACACGACGCTTAGACACGTTTGTCCTCCAGGGAGGGATAAAAAAAAGGATTCGTGGGACTAAAAAAGATAAAACTCAGGCGGTCGAATGACCGCCTGGAGATGTTCACTTACGCCTGGTGACCGTTGATGTAATCAATGGCAGCCTGAACGGTGGTGATTTTCTCAGCTTCTTCGTCCGGAATCTCAGTATCAAACTCTTCTTCCAGAGCCATTACCAGCTCAACGGTGTCAAGAGAATCTGCGCCCAGGTCTTCAACGAAGGATGCGGAGTTCACAACTTCTTCCTGCTTAACGCCCAGCTGCTCGCCGATAATTTTCTTAACGCGTTCTTCGATAGTGCTCATACTCTTAAATTTCCTATCAAAACTCGCTTTCGCGATGGTTTTCGTAGTGTATAAAATGTTGAAAAATTTGCAACTAAATCCCGGCAGGTCTTACCACGATTTTACGTTATTTTGAGGCCATTCGCCCTAATAACGCAAATATTTTCGATCGTGGTTAAACCATGTACATCCCGCCGTTGACGTGGAGAGTCTCACCAGTGATGTAACTCGCTTCGTCAGAGGCTAAAAATGCAACCGCGCTGGCGATTTCCTGAGCGCCACCGAGGCGACCCGCAGGAACCTGCGCCAGAATACCCGCACGCTGATCGTCAGATAGCGCACGCGTCATGTCCGTTTCAATAAAGCCCGGAGCAACAACGTTTACAGTAATCCCGCGTGACGCGATTTCGCGCGCCAGCGATTTACTGAACCCAATCAGACCTGCTTTCGCCGCAGCGTAGTTGGCCTGACCAGCATTTCCCATGGTACCAACCACAGAACCGATAGTGATAATACGGCCATGACGCTTTTTCATCATAGCTCGCATTACCGCTTTTGACAGACGGAATACAGATGACAGGTTGGTTTCGATGATATCGTCCCACTCGTCGTCTTTCATTCGCATCAGTAAGTTGTCGCGAGTGATACCGGCATTATTTACCAGAATATCCACTTCGCCAAACTCTGCGCGAATATTTTCCAGAACAGATTCGATAGATGCAGCATCGGTCACATTCAGCATCAGACCTTTACCGTTCGCACCTAAATAGTCGCTAATCGCTTGAGCGCCCTTCTCACTGGTCGCAGTACCAATGACTTTCGCGCCACGCGCGACCAAGGTCTCAGCAATTGCACGTCCGATACCGCGGCTTGCGCCCGTTACCAGCGCGATTTTTCCTTCAAAACTCATGGTAATCCTCTTTTATTGCGCGAGTGCCGCTGACAGGGCTTCTGGCTCATTAATAGCCGATGCCGTCAGGGTATCAACAATACGTTTGGTCAGGCCGGTCAGGACTTTACCCGGGCCTGCTTCATACAGGTGCTCAACGCCCTGTGCGGCCATAAACTCAACGGTTTTGGTCCACTGCACTGGGCTGTAAAGCTGACGAACCAGCGCATCGCGAATCGCTTCCGGCGCCGTTTCGCATTTCACATCAACGTTGTTCACAACCGGAACCGTTGGTGCGTTAAAAGTGATTTTTTGCAGCTCAGCCGCCAGTTTTTCAGCAGCGGGTTTCATCAGTGCACAGTGAGACGGGACGCTCACCGGCAGTGGGAGTGCGCGCTTCGCGCCCGCCGCTTTACAGGCTGCGCCTGCACGTTCAACGGCTTCTTTGTTGCCCGCAATGACAACCTGGCCCGGTGAGTTGAAGTTCACCGGTGAAACAACCTGCCCTTCGGCTGATTCTTCGCACGCTTTGGCAATCGATGCATCATCCAGACCAATAATGGCGGACATCGCACCAGTCCCTTCCGGAACCGCTTCCTGCATGAATTTGCCACGCATTTCGACCAGACGCACGGCATCGGCAAAACCAATGACGCCCGCACATACCAGTGCAGAATATTCACCCAGGCTATGACCTGCCAGCATTGCAGGCGCTTTACCGCCCTGCTGCTGCCAGACACGCCACAACGCAACGGATGCGGTAAGCAATGCAGGCTGCGTCTGCCAGGTTTTATTCAGCTCTTCCGCCGGACCCTGCTGAGTCAGCGCCCAGAGATCGTAGCCCAGAGCGTCTGATGCTTCACGGAAAGTCGCTTCAATAATTGGGTACTGTGCCGCTAATTCAGACAACATCCCAACCGACTGAGAACCCTGACCCGGGAACACAAAAGCAAATTGCGTCATTTTTAATCCTTAATTAGAAACGAACCAGCGCGGAGCCCCAGGTGAAACCGCCACCAAAGGCTTCAAGCAAGACCAGTTGGCCTCGTTTAATTCGTCCATCGCGTACCGCTTCGTCAAACGCGCAGGGTACCGACGCCGCAGAGGTGTTGCCATGACGATCGAGGGTCACAACAACGTTATCCATGGACATGCCCAGCTTTTTAGCCGTGGCGCTGATAATGCGCAGGTTCGCCTGATGCGGCACCAACCAGTCCAGCGCAGAGCGCTCCAGATTGTTTGCTTCCAGCGTCTCATCGACGATGTGCGCCAGTTCCGTGACCGCAACCTTGAATACTTCATTGCCTGCCATGGTCAGGTAAATGGAGCTGTCCGGGTTCACGCGATCGGCGTTAGGCAGCGTCAGCAGCTCGCCATAGCGACCATCGGCATGCAAATGCGTCGAGATAATGCCCGGCTCTTCTGACTGACCTAACAGTACAGCGCCCGCACCATCACCAAAAATAATGATCGTTCCGCGATCTTCCGGGTTGCAGGTGCGTGCCAGCACGTCTGCACCAATCACCAGCGCATATTTCACCGCGCCAGACTTCACGTACTGATCGGCAACGCTCAGCGCATAGGTAAAACCTGCGCAGGCAGCTGCAACGTCAAACGCCGGGCAACCTTTGATGCCGAGCTTAGCCTGAATCTCACAGGCTGCGCTTGGGAAGGCGTTAGGTGCGGATGTAGTCGCGACCACGATCAGACCGATCTCGTCTTTATCAATACCTGCCATTTCCAGCGCGCGAAGGCCCGCTTCATAGCCCATCGTGGTTACTGTTTCATCTGGACCGGCGATACGGCGTTCACGAATACCTGTGCGGGTGACAATCCACTCGTCAGACGTATCGACCATTTTTTCCAGATCGGCGTTGGTTCGCACTTGTTCAGGCAGAAAACTGCCGGTACCTAAAATCTTCGTATACATGTACGCTCAGTCACTTTTAGCTAATACAGATTCCAGGCGAGCGGCAATCCGCTGAGGGACTTGTCGCTGCACCGCCTGCACTGCCTGTTCAATCGCGACGGTAAAGGCTCGCTGATTGGCCGCACCATGACTCTTAATCACCGTGCCGCGCAATCCTAACAGACAGGCGCCATTATACTGGTCGGGGTTGAGGTGACTGAATCGCCGCGCCAGGCTTTTTTGTAACCAACGCTTTAATAAAATCAGCCACCAGGACCTTTTTTTGCCTTCGCCCTGCGATTTGAGCAGGGAAAGGAACATTCGAACCACCCCTTCCATCGTCTTTAACGTTACGTTGCCGGTAAACCCGTCACACACCAGAACATCGGTCTTTCCGGTCAATAATTCATTAGCTTCAAGATAGCCAATATAGTTGATTGACGGCATGGATTTTAGCAATTCTGCGGCATCACGGATGCTATCAAGACCCTTGGTCTCTTCTTCACCGATGTTCAGCAACGCAACGCGGGGATTCACAATCCCCACAACTTCTTCTGCCAGCACCGACCCCATAATGGCAAACTGGGCCAGCATCGTACTATCGCAATCGACGTTAGCGCCCAGATCGAGCACCACCGTTTTGCCCTTCTGCTGATGCGGCAACACCGTCACCAGCGCAGGACGCTCAATCCCCTCAATGGGCTTGAGCATTAATTTCGCCAGTCCCATCAGAGCACCGGTATTTCCGGCGCTGACGCAGGCTTCAGCCCGCCCTTCTTTTACCAGTTCCAGCGCAATTCGCATTGAGCTTCCGCGACTGTTGCGGATCGCATGCGAGGGCCGGGCATCACTGGCAATAACTGACTGCGCAGGGATAATCTGCAGACGTGAACGTTGTTCAAAGTCAGCTTTTGCAAGTAATGGCGTGATGGTGTCGGGATTGCCGACTAAAAGAAGTGTGAGTTGCGAATTAGAATTCAGTGCCTGCAATGCTGCAGGCACTGTCACGGAAGGCCCGAAATCTCCTCCCATGACATCTAACGCCAGGGTTAGACGTGTCAAGGTATCTTCGCTGCCCGGTTCGGTGTATCCCCCGCTTTCGCGGGGAATGCCTCACTAAGCTTCATCACGTTTACTCTTCGTCTTTCACGATGCAGGCGTCCCGCACGGTAAAATTCGTTGAGTAGCGCGTGATTACTTAGTGATTACCTTGCGGCCACGGTAGAAACCGTCGGCAGTCATGTGGTGACGCAGGTGTTTCTCACCAGAAGTCTTGTCTACAGACAGGCTGGTAACTGCAGTCAGCGCGTCATGGGAACGACGCATGCCACGTTTGGAACGGGTTGGTTTATTCTGTTGTACGGCCATGGACCTTACTCCTTAATTACTTACGCTTTAAGCTGGCTAATACGGCAAATGGATTTGGTTTTTGCGCTTCATCAGGCAGTTCCCCAAAGACCATGTCCGCGTCGGACACTTCACAGTGTTCAGAATCATGCACCGGAACTACCGGCAAGGCGAGGATGATTTCATCTTCAACCACTGCAAGCAGATCGATTTCACCGAATTCGTTAACCTCAATCGGCTCATACGCTTCCGGGAGTGCTTCAGCCTGTTCGTCAGAACGAACCGGACTGAAACAATACGTTGTGTGAACATGACGTGTGAACGGTTTCCCGCAACGCTGGCACTCGAGCGTTACCGTGACCTTTGCATCACCGTTCAGAACGGCCAGGCGCTGGTTATCGATAGCGAACGACATGGAGCATTCCACATCAGTGTCCACACTGACCACAAACTCGGCGATACGTTCAGCCTGATCGGCGGTATAAATACCTTCGTAATCGAGGCGTTTTTGAGCCGTACGAACCGGGTCAAGAGTCAGGGGTAATTTTACCTTTTGCATAGGGCGCGCATATTAACTTTGTAACGTCATAGAGTCAAAGAAAAAGGCAACCAGGGCTGCCTTTTGCCAATTATTCGCACACATTGCGGCCTGTAGTTTAAAATGGCTGGCATCGATACGCTATATCTGGTGAAAAAAATATGCCAAATCTCGTGCTTGCTTCCACTTCGTCATACCGCCGCGCGTTGCTTGAAAAGCTGGGGATCCCGTTTGAGTGTGCCGCCCCCTTCGCTGACGAAACGCCGCATCACGCTGAATCTCCGCGTCATCTGGTGTTGCGTCTGGCACAGGAAAAAGCGCAAAGTCTGGCCGCTCGCTATCCCAACCATCTGATTATAGGCTCCGATCAGGTTTGCGTGCTCGACGGTGAAATTACGGGTAAACCTCACACCGAAGAGAACGCGCGCCTGCAGCTCATGAAAGCCCGAGGCACTATTGTTACCTTTTACACCGGCCTTGCGCTTTACAACTCCGCCACGGGCCACCTGCAAACGGAATGCGAACCCTTTGACGTTCACTTCCGACACCTGAGCGATCAGGAGATTGAGGATTATGTGCGCAAAGAGCGCCCGCTTAATTGCGCAGGGAGCTTCAAAAGTGAAGGTCTGGGGATTGCGTTGTTTGAAAAACTGGACGGGCGCGACCCAAATACGCTGGTCGGTTTGCCGCTGATTGCGTTATGCCAGATGCTCAGACGCGAGCACTTTAATCCGCTTTCTGCCTGATCGTAAACGGCCCTGGTTTGGTAAGCCGGGTAAGCGCAGCGCCACCCGGCCTATCTTTAACCGCGTAACACTTTCAGACAGCGTTTCAGCTGGTCATCCAGCGGCGCTTCGACGCGCATCACTTCACCTGTGCCAGGATGGGTGAATTTCAGCGCCGCAGCGTGCAGGAAGAGACGCGACAGCCCCGTTCCGGCCAGCTGTTTATCAAACTCACGATCGCCGTAGCGGTCATCAAACGCAATGGGATGTCCGGCATGTTGCGTATGTACGCGAATCTGGTGGGTACGGCCGGTCACCGGGCTACAACGCACCAGTGTCGCAAACGCGTAACGCTCTTCTACTTTAAAGCGAGTTTCAGACGGTTTGCCTTCGCTGTTCACCCGCACAATGCGCTCACCGCTTTGCAGAATGTTTTTCAGCAACGGTGCCTGCACCACTTTCACATGGGACTGCCACTGACCGCGCACCAGCGCCAGATAGTCCTTCTGCATGCCCTTTTCGCGCAGCTGCTCGTGCAGCGAACGTAACGCCGAGCGCTTTTTGGCCACCAGCAACACACCAGAGGTATCACGGTCCAGACGATGAACCAGCTCGAGGAAACGCGCTTCCGGGCGCAGGGCGCGAAGGCCTTCGATCACGCCAAAGCTCAAACCGCTGCCGCCGTGCACCGCCGTGCCGGAGGGTTTATTCAGCACAAGGATATGATCGTCTTCATAAAGGATAGCGTCAGTCAGCGCGGCGACTTTTTGCAGATGCGGCGAAACCGCCTCTTCTTCACGTTCAGCGACGCGCACCGGCGGAATACGCACTTCATCGCCCGCTTCGAGTTTGTACTCAGGTTTCACGCGCTTTTTATTTACCCGCACCTCGCCTTTGCGCAAGATGCGATAAATCATACTTTTTGGCACGCCTTTCAACTGGGTGCGTAAAAAGTTATCGATTCGTTGCCCCGCTTCGTCATCGGCGATAGCAACCATTTTTACGGATGGAGTCTCTGTTTTCATGGTTGGCGATTCTAAATATCGATACGCATTAGCGCCACTCATTTTTCTATGCTTATATTTACTTTTGCCCGGGCAGGTTTGTTCACGCGCAATCGATTTGGTGGTTATTAAACCAATCCTCTCGTTGAAGTGGAGAAACTGTGAGTAACCGGGTGATAAATGGTAAAAGTCATCTTGCTATAACCGGGTTAGCAATGGAATAATGAATCCGTTTTCCGTGTTAAATCCTGGTTAAGTAAGGATGTCGACGGAATGACCCATTTTGTCTGACCGATCATCCACGCAGCAATGGCGTAAGACGTATTGATCTTTCAGACAGTTAGCGGGCTGCGGGTTGCAGTACTTACCGGTAAATGGAATCTTCTCTGGAGAGTGTTCCCAGGCTGTTCCCCTGATAATTGCGCTGTATTTCCGTATGAAATACAGGCAACCGACACTTTGCGCCTCTTAAGCGAGCGACAACCGTGAGGTTGGCGACGTCAATAGTCACGAGGCCATCGGTTCAAACCCCGGAAAGCGTCACCTTGCCCGCAGCTTAGTCGTCAATGTAAGAATAATGAGTAAGTTACGATGAAAAGAATGTTAATCAACGCAACTCAGCAAGAAGAGTTGCGTGTCGCCCTCGTGGATGGGCAGCGTCTGTACGATCTGGATATCGAAAGTCCTGGACACGAACAGAAAAAAGCGAACATTTACAAAGGCAAAATCACCCGCATTGAACCAAGCCTTGAGGCCGCATTCGTCGATTACGGCGCTGAGCGTCACGGTTTCCTTCCTCTTAAAGAAATTGCCCGCGAATACTTCCCTGCCAATTACAACTCCCACGGTCGTCCGAACATCAAAGATGTGCTGCGCGAAGGCCAGGAAGTTATCGTTCAGATTGATAAAGAAGAGCGCGGCAACAAAGGCGCTGCGCTGACCACCTTTATCAGCCTGGCAGGCAGCTATCTGGTTCTGATGCCGAATAACCCGCGTGCGGGCGGTATCTCTCGCCGCATCGAAGGCGACGACCGTACCGAGCTGAAAGAAGCGCTGGCAAGCCTCGAACTGCCTGATGGCATGGGCCTTATCGTTCGTACCGCAGGCGTAGGCAAATCTGCCGAAGCGCTGCAGTGGGACTTAGGCTTCCGTCTGAAGCACTGGGAAGCAATCCAGAAAGCCGCAGAAAGCCGCCCGGCTCCGTTCCTGATTCACCAGGAAAGTAACGTTATCGTCCGTGCTTTCCGCGATTATCTGCGTCAGGACATCGGCGAAATTTTGATTGATAACCCAAAAGTGCTTGAGCTGGCTCGCCAGCACATCGCAGCACTGGGTCGTCCAGATTTCACCAGCAAAATTAAACTGTACACCGGTGAAATTCCGCTGTTCAGCCACTATCAGATTGAATCCCAGATTGAGTCCGCCTTCCAGCGTGAAGTGCGTCTGCCGTCCGGCGGTTCTATCGTTATCGACTCCACCGAAGCGCTGACCGCCATCGACATCAACTCCGCACGCGCAACCCGCGGCGGCGATATCGAAGAGACCGCCTTCAACACCAACCTTGAAGCCGCAGATGAAATTGCCCGTCAGCTTCGTCTGCGTGACCTGGGCGGCCTGATCGTTATCGACTTTATCGACATGACTCCGGTTCGCCATCAGCGCGCCGTTGAGAACCGTCTGCGTGAAGCGGTGCGCCAGGATCGTGCACGTATTCAGATCAGCCATATTTCTCGCTTTGGCCTGCTGGAGATGTCACGTCAGCGCCTGAGCCCGTCGCTGGGTGAATCAAGCCACCACGTCTGTCCGCGCTGTAGCGGTACGGGTACCGTGCGCGACAACGAATCTCTCTCCCTCTCTATTCTGCGCCTCATCGAAGAAGAAGCACTGAAAGAGAACACCAAAGAGGTTCACGCCATTGTTCCGGTGCCAATTGCCTCCTACCTGCTGAACGAAAAACGTGAAGCGGTGAGTGCCGTTGAAACCCGTCAGGGCGGCGTGCGCTGCATCATCGTACCAAACGATCAGATGCAGACCCCGCACTACTCCGTCCTGCGCGTGCGCAAAGGCGAAGAGACCAGCACCCTGAGCTACCTGCTGCCAAAACTGCATGAAGAAGAGATGGCGATGCCGTCTGATGCAGAACCGGCCGAGCGCAAGCTGCCAGAACAACCGGCGCTGGCGACCTTCATCATGCCAGAAGCCCCACCAGCTCCTGTTCAGGAAAAAGCGCCGGCGAAAACTGCTGTGCAGAAACCTGCTGAAACCAGTGATAAGCCTGCTGAACCAGGTCTGCTGGGCCGCTTCTTCAGCGCACTGAAGAAAATGTTCGCCGGTGAAGAGCCTCAGCCGGAGCAGCCAAAAGTTGCGCCGAAAGAAGAGAAACAAGAGCGTCCACAGGATCGTCGTAAGCGTCAGAACAACCGCCGCGATCGTAACGATCGTGACCGTCGTGACAACCGCGATAATCGTGGTGACCGTGACAACCGTGGTGAGCGCGATAACCGTTCCGACAACAACGAAGGTCGTGAAGCGCGCGAAGATAATCGTCGCAACCGTCGCGAGAAGCCACAGCAGCAGAATGTGGAAGATCGCGAAATTCGCCAGCAGGCGGGCGATGAGTCTGAAAAAACCAGACAGCGTGACGAGCAGCAGCCACGTCGCGAACGCAACCGCCGTCGCAATGACGATAAACGTCAGGCGCAGCAGGAAGCGAAAGTTGTCAACACCGAAACACCTGTTGAACAGGATGCCGATCAGGAAGAACGCGTTCAGGTGATGCCGCGCCGTAAGCAGCGTCAACTGTCGCAGAAAGTTCGCTTTGCATCTGAACAGGCCGAAGTGGCTATCGTTGCCGCCGCTGAACCGGTTGTTGAAACCGCTCAGAACACGCAGCTGGCGAAACTGGACCTGCCTGCGGTCGTCGATACGGTCGCTGAGCATGATGACAATGGCGAAGCGCGTGATAACAACGGTATGCCGCGTCGTTCCCGTCGCTCTCCGCGTCACCTGCGCGTGAGCGGTCAGCGTCGTCGTCGTTACCGTGACGAGCGTTACCCGACTCAGTCACCGATGCCTCTGACTGTCGCCTGTGCGTCACCAGAAATGGCGTCCGGCAAAGTCTGGATCCGCTACCCGGTTGCCCGTCCTCAGGAGCAGCAAGTTGAAGAGCAAAACGTCGCTGCAGAAACCGTTGAGCCAATCGTTGCTCCTGTAGCCGCTACCGAATCCGCTGCTGTGGTCGTTGAAGAAGCACCGCAGATCATGGCCGACGCCCAGCCAGTGGTTGACGTCGAGCCAGTCGCGGAACCTCAGCAGGTTGTGGAAACCGCTGAGATCGAGACAACTCATCCGGAAGTGATTGCCGCGCCTGTCGACGAGCAGCCTCAGTTCATCGCCCAAGAAGATGTTGTGGTGGCTGAACAGGTTGCAGAAGACGCAGAACCGGCAGCCGAGGTGGTTGAAGAAGACGTAGTGACTGAAGCGGTTGCTGAGCAACCTGTCGATGTTACCCCGGCTCCACAAGCACCGGTTCCCGCACCGGTTGTGAAACCAGAGCCTGTTGTCGCTGTCGTTGCTGAGCATCACCATGCAACCGCACCGATGACTCGCGCGCCAGCACCGGAATACGTGCCAGAAGCACCACGTCATAGCGATTGGGTACGCCCTGCGTTCGATTTCGACGGCCGTGGTTCTGCAGGTGGTCATAGCGCCACTCACCAGGCAACGGCTCCGGCGACTCGCCCGAATCCGGTTGAATAACGCGCCGTTCTGATGAAAAGCCGACCTTCGTGGTCGGCTTTTTTTTGGCTTTTTTACGGGAGGGGTTTTCGCATTCCGACGATTTGTGGCATCACCTCACGCATCATTTCCAGAAAACGCCTCAATCGTGCCGGGTAATAGCGCGACCACGGATAAACCAGGTGCACCGGCAGCGCAGCAGGTTGCCAGCCCGGTAAAAGAGGCACCAGCCTTCCCTCGCGGATATCCTGTTCCACGGTCCAGCTCGATACCACCGCCACGCCTAATCCATTCAACGTCATGGTGCGCGTTACATACAGGCTGTCGGTGCTCAGACGCGGCGAAATTGCCACACGCGCAGGCTGCGGCGAAGCTCCGTCAAACAGCTCAATATGCTGATGATAAAAGGTATTGAGTGCAATCCAGGGAAGCGCAGTGAGATCGTCGGGGACCTCAGGCATGGCATGACGGGCCAGTAGCTCGGGCGCCGCAACCACACAGCGTGGGACTTCGGCCAGCAGCACCGATACCGTATTAGGGTCGATCTCCGCCCCTACGCGGATCGCGCAGTCGATGTTATCACTCAGAAAATCCGCCGATCTGTCGTATAGCATCCAGTCGACAGAAAGCTGCGGATAGCGCATTAAAAACTGGCTCAATGGTGCCAGAAGTTGTTCCTGCCCGAACGCATGGGGCGCCCGCACACGTAAGGTGCCGACAGGTTCATCTTCCGACTGCCCCACCTCATCCTCCAGCGCGAGCCAGCTGTCGATCACTTTTCTGGCATGCTGATAGCAGCGCTCGCCGTCATCGGTGAGCTTGGTGGCGTGGGTGGTGCGTAACAGCAAACGCACGCCGAGGAGGGTTTCCAGCGACTGCAGGCGTCGGCTAACGGTCGCCTGCGTGGTCCCCAGCTGCCGTGCTGCAGCAGAGAGCGATCCCGATTCCACGATACGCGCAAAGGTGCGCATCAGTTCCACTCTGTCTATACGCTCTGTTCGCTTCATGATTATTCTGATGATACGTTTAACGTATAACCGTTTTACCATCCCGCTGGCTACCGCCTCAAGCCTGAATGCACAAAAATAGCCTCACTCCACGAATGAGGTACATCAAATGAACACTGCCACCCTTACCCAGGCCACCAGCCGCTGGGTTATTTTTATCCTTGCCATTGGCGCCGGGTTTAGCGTTGCATCCATCTATTATGCTCAGCCGCTGCTGCCGTTAATGGGCACCGATTTACACCTCAGTATCGAAGGTATGGGACTGGTGCCGACCCTGACGCAGACAGGCTACGCCCTTGGCATCCTTTTCCTGCTGCCGCTCGGCGACCGTCACGATCGCCGAACCTTAATTCTCGTTAAAAGCGCAGCACTGGCGCTCTTTTTGCTGGGCTGTAGCATGACCGGGCAGCTTCACTCGTTGCTGCTGGCCAGCCTGCTTATTGGTATGGCGGCGACCATGGCGCAGGACATCGTGCCGGCAGCGGCTATTCTTGCTCCGGAAGGCAAACAGGGAAAAACCGTCGGGACGGTAATGACCGGCCTGCTGCTGGGTATTCTGCTGTCGCGTACTGTCAGCGGTGTGGTGGGTGAAGCGTTCGGCTGGCGGGTGATGTATCAACTTGCCGCCGTCAGCATCGCCATGATCGGTATGGTGATGTGGGCTGTGTTACCGCGTTTTGCGATTCACTCTACGCTCAGCTATCCGGCCCTGATGCGCTCGATGGAGCACCTGTGGCGCCGCTACCCGGCCCTGCGTCGTGCGGCGCTGGCCCAGGGTTTTCTCTCTATTGCCTTTAGCGCGTTCTGGTCAACGCTAGCGGTGATGCTGCTGGAACGCTACCACCTCGGTAGCGCGGTGGCTGGTGGATTTGGGATTGCCGGTGCCGCAGGTGCGCTGGCCGCCCCGCTGGCCGGAGGCCTGGCTGATAAGCTCGGTGCAGGAAGAGTGACCCAACTGGGTGCCGCGCTGGTGACAGTATCGTTTGCGCTGATGTTTTTAATGCCCGCTTTGGGCACCCACGGGCAACTCGTTCTGATCGCGATTTCCGCGATCGGTTTCGACCTGGGGCTGCAGTCCAGCCTGGTCGCCCATCAGAACCTGGTCTATAGCCTCGAACCCCAGGCGCGTGGGCGGCTCAATGCGCTGCTGTTTACGGTGGTATTTATTGGGATGGCGCTCGGCTCGGCGCTGGGGAGCAAAGTGTACGCCCTGGCGGGCTGGCAAGGCGTAGTGATGCTGGCAACGGTGTGTGGTGCGGCGGCAGTGCTGATCCGCTTAATAGAAAGCGCGCGGCTGGTCAGCGTGCAGGCGCAAAATCGCTAAAAAAAAAGCCCAATCCGGCACGCCGGGTTGGGCAGACAAAACATATCCAGTTTCAAGACATGTTCTAAAAGGTCAAAATGTTACTTGTTCAGCTGGAACAGAGACATGCCCTGCATATCACTGAACGCTTTATAAGAGGCCTGAAGTGCTGCTTGCTGCATGGTGTAAGACGAAATCGCCGCGTTCCAGTCCACGTCCACCAGATCACTCATCTGCTGAGTCTGACCCAGAGCGCGGTCATCACCCAGTGCATCCAGCTTATCGAGTTCGTTGAGTTTGGTACCCAGATCGGCACGCACGGTCAGCACGTTATCCAGGGAATTACTCAGTCCACGGTTGGCTTTATCGATATTTGCCACAAGTGCATCTGTCTTAGCCTGGTCGCCGCTTACCGGTGTGTTCAGCGCAGCGATGGCGTTATCCAGAATCTTAAACAGGTTAGTTTCCTGGGCACTGCCGTCAGGCTCTGGCTTGGCATTGCTGGTAAACTTTTCAAACACTTCCGAGCCAGTATGGCTAATCTGCATATCGCGTGCAGAGTCCACCTGCTGAGTGATCGCCGTACTGCCACCGTTATAGCTGCCGTCTGTCTGATCAAACGGCGCGGTGTCGGTCTTAAAGCCCGCAAAAATATAACGCCCATTGCCGTCGGTGCTATTGGCCAGGTTGACCAGCTGATCGCGAATACCCTGCAGATCGGTTGCCACAGACGCCCGGTCGATATCACTCAGGGAGCCGTTGTTCGCATACACGATTTTATCCTGTGCAGACTGAATTGCCGTCGTCACCTGGCTTAACACGCTCTCTTCCAGCGACACGCGCTGCGTCGCAAACGTACGCGCGAGAGCGAACTGGCTATTCTGCGACTGGGCCTGAGACAGTACAACGGCCTGCGACGCGGCAATCGGATCGTCCGATGGACGGTTCACGCGTTTGCCGGTGGACATCTGCTCGCCATACCCCAGCCATTTGCTTTGGGACTCAGTGATCCCACGCATATTTTGCTGGTACATCATTTGGGTGCTAATACGCATCGTTCACCTCGGCCTTAGCGAATATTAATTAACGCATCAAAGAGCGTACTGGCAGTCTGCAGAACCTGCGCATTCGCGAGGTAATACTGCTGGAAACGCTGCAAGTTGCCATACTCTTCGTCGAGGTTAACCCCGGAGATAGACTGCTGCTGATTGCTCAGCTGTGTCACCACATTTGTTTTGGTCGCAGCGCTGGTTTTCAGTGAAGACGTGGTGCTGCCGACGGTACTGACCAGTGAGGCATAAGCATCGTTAAAAGTCTTGTTGCCACCGACCACTTTGCTGCTTTGCAGATTCAGCAGCGCTTTCCCGTTGAGGTTATCACTCTCACCACCCGTCGCCGAACCCGCCATTGCCAGTTTGGATTCATCGCTGATCAGCAGATCCATGTTCACGATAGCGTCAACTACCGGTTTCACCGTAAAGCTGTCTTTCGTGGCTGCGCTACCGCTGACATTCACGGTAACACCGTCAAACGTCATGTTGCCGCTGGCATCTGGCGTAGCCGTAAATGAGGTTTTGTCAGCACTACGGGTGACGGTCCAGTCAGTGCCGTTAAATTCAAGCTTATAATCCGTCGCCTGAACTTTAGAGCTGTCCGCGATAGAGGCCGTGACGGCCGCACCTGGCACGCTGTTTTTGCTATTGCCGGTCACCGCTGGAGAGCCGATATCGAACAATTTGCCGCCCGCATCACCATTGGCATCAAAGCCTTTCTCGTGCTGCTGGTTCATGGCGTCAGCAAAGGAGAGCGCCAGCTGGTTCAGCGTATTTCGCGCTTTATCCAGGTCTTCTGCGCGGAACGTTAACAGACCGCCCAGTGAGCCGGTGTTCAGCACCTTCTCGGGAATTTCGATATTACCGGCGAGGGAATCCACATACGCCACGGTGGTGCGCGCAGGATCGGCGCTCGACGGTACCGCCGCTAACTGGTTAGCCGTGCTGCCCTGAACCAGGGTGTAACCATTACCGAATGAGACGTTGTAGGTGCCGCCGTCCTGTACCGCGACTTCCACCCCCACGATCTGATTCAGTTCGCTCACCAGCTGATCGCGCTGGTCGAGCAGATTGTTTGGGGAAGCCCCTGCGCCCACACCGGTCAGACGTGAAATCTGATCGTTCAGATTCGCAATCTGTTTGGCATAGGAGTTAATCTGATCCACGCTGGTCGCAACCGCAGTGTTTACCTGCTTATCCTGATCGCGCAGGTACTGGTCGGTCGTTTTGAACTGATTGACCAGGCCATCCGCTTTGCCGAGAACAGTCTGGCGCGCAGCCGGATCTTCCGCGTTACTCACCAGCGTTTGCAGGCTGGTAAAGAAGCCCTGCAGCGTGGTGGACAGGGAGTTAGTGGTATCAGACAGCACATCGTCGATTTTCGACATCTGCTGATAACGCGTGGTCAGGCCGCTGCTCTGAGTCTGTGCTGCACGCAGCTGGTTGGTGATGAACGCATCATATTCGCGCTGTACGCCCGAAACATAAACACCATTGCCAACCCAACCACCGCCGGTCAATGTACTGTTCGCTGCACCCAGCACCGTGGTCTGACGGGTATACCCGGCCACGTTATAACTGGAAATATTGTTGCTGACGGTGTTCAGTGCCGACTGTGCCGCACTGAGGCCACTCATAGCGCTGTTAATCAAACTGGACATTGAGGTTCCTTTTTAAACTTTCAGACACGAGTCCTGATTAGGATTATCGACATCGCGCGCGCAAACTTGAGTCCTTAGAACAGATTTTCGATATCGGTGCTGTAAGCCTTGCTGACTTTCTCACCCATCGCTTTAAGCTGTTGAATCATACCGGTCAGTTTGCGGGCATACTGCGGGTCGGTAGCGTAGCCTGCGTTCTGCAACGCCTGCGCCCCCTGCTCCGCCGTCGCGGCCTGCGTGACCGCAGCGTAGCGCGGATTGCGGCTCAACAACCCGACATAATCTGACAAGGCTTCAAGATAGGAGCTGTAAACGCGGAATTTTGCTTTGACCTTCACCGCCGCACCGTTTTCAAATTCGGTGGTGGTGATCTCCGTGGTCGGCCCTTTCCAGCCTGACGACGCTTTGACGCCAAAAATGTTAAAGCTTGGTTCGCCGTTTTCACGGCGGATCTGACGCTGCCCCCAGCCGGATTCCAGCGCGGCCTGCGCCAGAATCAGGTGGTGCGGAACCCCGCTCTGTTCACTGGCCAGACGCGCCGGGAGCGAAAGCTGTGCGAGGAAGTCTTTGCTGTCGCCCGACAGCGGCTCATCGCTGCTGGCAGTCGGTTTCGGCATGGCTTTACGCACCATCTGCGTCAGCGCCTGGTTCTGATAACTGGTCACCGTTTCAAGATCAAACTTCATCGGCACCTGCTGGGTTTGCTCATCGTGCTGAACACCCTGCGCCGCCTGCATCTGTTTCACGATCATATCGGCGAGGCCAAGCCCCTTACCGGCGGTCATCTGCTGGGCAATCTGTTGGTCATACATGCTGGTGTAGAGTCGCGTCGAGTCGCTGCTGAACATGCCATCTTTCGGCAGCGCTTCTCGCATGCTTTTCAGCATCATCTGCACAAACATCCCTTCCACCTGGCGGGCAACCGGGCGGAGGTTCGCCGCCGGATCGGTGCCTGCTTTGGCTTTCAGATCGTTGAGCGACTGGGCATCCCAGGCCGCACTTGCCATCAGTTTGCTATCGCCGAGCATTAGATGATTTCCAGTTTGGCGCGCAGGCATCCCGCACTTTGCATGGATTGCAGAATCGACATCAGATCCATCGGCGTCGCCCCCAGCGCGTTCAGCGCACGAACCACGTTGTTCAGGTTGGCACTGGAGCGCACGCTTTGCAGCGAGCCGCCGCTCTGGCGCATATCAATCTGCGTTTGTGGCGTCACCACCGTCTGGCCGCCACCAAACGGCGTATCCGGCTGGCTGACGTTAGCCGAGCGGTTGACGCTGATGGAGAGGTTGCCCTGCGCCACGGCGCAGCTGTCCAGCGTCACTTCGCGGTTCATCACCACGGACCCGGTACGGGAGTTGATGATCACTTTGGCATCCTGCAGCGGAACGTTGACTTCCATATTCTGGATATCCGCCAGCATGCGCACCTGGTTGCTGCTGCCCGTCGAGGTGCGGATCTGCACGGTACGTGCGTCAAGCGCCGTCGCGCTACCAAAACCACGGCTGCGGTTGATGGTATCGGCAATCTGCTGCGCCATAGTGAAGTCTTCATTATTCAGCTGCAGGTTGATGGTATTCCCGGCGCCAAACTGCGTTGGCAGTTCACGCTCGATGATCGCCCCGTTAGTGATACGCCCGCCGTTCAGCTGGTTCACCTGCACGCTGCTGCCGCCCGCCGATGCCCCCGCACCGCCGACCAGAATGTTACCTTGTGCAAGCGCGTAGACCTGGCTGTCCACCCCTTTTAACGGGGTCATCAGCAGCGTCCCGCCGCGCAGACTTTTGGCGTTACCCATTGACGAAACCACCACATCGATGGTTTGCCCCTGGCGCGCAAAGGCCGGGTAGGACGCGGTGATCATTACCGCCGCCACGTTTTTCAGCTGCATGTTGGTGCCCGTCGGGACGGTGATCCCAAGCTGGGACAGCATGTTGTTCAAACTCTGAGTGGTAAACGGCGTCTGAGTGGTCTGGTCGCCCGTTCCGTCCAGGCCAACCACCAGGCCATAGCCTATCAATGAGTTTTCACGTACGCCCTGTACACTGGTGAGATCGCGAATGCGGTCAGCCTGGGCGCAGGTCGCCACCAGGACCAACACCATTGCGAAGAGGGATTTAAACATAGGTCACCTCGCTTACATCGGCGATAAATTAAGGAAGAAGCGTTGCAGCCAGCCCATATTCTGCGCTTCGTTGATGTAGCCGTTACCGACGTACTCAATGCGCGCATCCGCCACCTGGGTGGACGGTACGGTGTTGGTGCCACTGATGGTGCGAGGGTTAACCACACCGGAGAAGCGAATGAATTCAGTGCCCTGATTGATGGCGATCTGTTTTTCACCCACTACGTGTAAATTGCCATTCACCAGAACCTGGTCAACGGTCACCGTCAGCGTACCGCTGAAGGTGTTACTGGCATTGGCGCCGCCTTTGCCGTTAAAGCTGTTACCGCCAGAGGCTTCCACATCGGCACGCGCATTGCCAAACAGGCCCTGCAGATAGCGCGGAACGGTATCGAAACCAAAGTTAGTTTTGCCGTCGCGGCTGGCATTCGCCGAGGAGCTTTTGCTCGCGCTGACGTTCTCCTGCAGCGCAATGGTCAGGGTATCGCCGACGTTACGCGGGCGACGGTCTTCGAACAGCGGTTGATAACCGTAGTTAATCGGCTGTGCGGACTGGAAAATGGAGCCGTTCACCACCGGCGTTGGGCCGGGAACGGGTTGGGCGGTAGTCGCACCCTCTACCAAAGGTTTTGACGGGATCAAGGCGCAACCGCTGAGGGTAACGGCCAGGACAGTCAGTATTGGATAACGAAACGCCGCGTTTTTTTGCATTGCCTTCATCTTCGAAAACAGGGAGCCGGTGCGGTTTACCGCACCGGGCTACACCTTAGAGTTGCGTCAGTTTTTGCAGCATCTGGTCGGTCGTCGACACTGCTTTACTGTTAATTTCATACGCGCGCTGAACCTGGATCATGTTCACCAGCTCTTCCGCCACGTTGACGTTAGAGGTTTCGACATAGCCCTGATACAGCAGCCCGGAACCGTTCAGGCCCGGCGTACTTTCATTCGGCGCACCGGAGGACTGGGTTTCGGTGTAGAGGTTCTCACCAATGCTTTCCAGACCGGTATCGTTCATGAACGTCGTCAGGTTCAGCTGTCCAACCTGAACAGGCGCGGCCTGCCCTTGCTGGGTCACGCTGACCACACCGTCACGTCCGATGGTAATGCTCAGGGCGTTAGCCGGAATGGTGATGGCAGGCTGAACCTGGAAACCACCGGCGGTCACCAGCTGACCATTCTGATCCACCTGGAACGAGCCATCGCGGGTATAGGCTGAGGTTCCGTCAGGCAGCTGCACCTGGAAGAAACCCTGGCCTTTGATTGCCACGTCTTTGCTGTTGTTGGTCTGGGACAGGTTGCCCTGGCTGTGCAGACGTTCGGTCGCAACCGGACGCACACCCGTACCAATCTGCAGCCCTGACGGCAGCGTGGTCTGCTCGGACGACTGCGCGCCCGGCTGACGAATGGTTTGATAAAGCAAATCTTCGAACACGGCACGCTGACGCTTAAAACCATTGGTGCTGACGTTCGCCAGGTTGTTGGCGATGACATCCATATTGGTTTGCTGCGCGTCGAGACCCGTTTTCGCGATCCATAAAGAGCTGATCATAAGAAATCCTGTTAACTCATAGACAGCAGTTGGTTAGCACGGCCGGCGTTTTCATCCACGCTGGTGATAACCTTCATTTGCATTTCGAAACGTCGGGCGCTGGCGATCATATCGGTCATGGCTGCAACCGGTTTGACGTTACTGCCTTCCAGCACGCCGGACATCACGCGAATGCTTGGGTCAGCCTGCAAGGTCGGGCCACGCGTTGCCTGTGCTGCCTGGCTCAGACGGAACATGCCGTCATCGCCGCGCGTCACTTCATTGCCTTCCGCTTTGACCAGCTTCAGTCGACCGACCGGGGCAATGGTGTTCGCCGGATCACCGGGGTTCAGGGCCGAAATGGTCCCGTCCGCCGCGATAGTGATTTCCGAGCCTTCCGGCACAGTAATCGGACCCGCTTCGCCAATCACCGGATGCCCCTGAATGGTCATCTGACCGTTGGCATCCACCTGGATATTACCGTTGCGGGTATAGCCTTCTGAGCCATCAGCCGTTTGCACCGCCAGCCAACCGTCCTGCTGGAGTGCAACGTCCAGCGGACGCGAGGTGTAATCCATCTGACCAGGCGTCATATCGGCACCCGGCGTTGAGGCGATAACCAGCGTACGCGTTGGCAGCGACAGCCCTTCCACCGGCACGGCGCGCAGCGCATTCAGCTGCGCACGAAAGCCCGGTGTTGAGGCGTTCGCAAGGTTACTGGCGGTCACAGCCTGCTGATTCATCGTCTGGCTGGCTGCGCCCATCGCGGTATATATTGCGTGATCCATTACATCATCCCGTTAGACGATTAACGCAGGTTGACCAGCGTGTTGAGGATCTGGTCCTGAGTTTTGATGGTCTGCGCGTTCGACTGATAGTTGCGCTGCGCGACAATCATGTTCACCAGTTCTTTACTCAGATCGACGTTGGATGCTTCCAGCGCGCCGTTGGTCAGCGTACCGAAGTTACCGGAACCGGCGGTGCCGAGCAGCGCCACGCCAGAGGACTGAGTGGAAGACCAGACGTTATCGCCTTCGGATTTCAGACCTTCGTTGTTGGCGAAGTTCGCCAGCACGATCTGGCCCAGAACCTGGGTCTGTTCGTTGGAGTAGTTACCCACGACAGTGCCGTCATCGTTGATCTGGTAGCTCACCAGGTCGCCCGGCTTGTAACCGTTCTGGTTAGTCGCCACGATGTTGTTCGCACCGGTGTTCTGCTGCATGGAGTTGGTGAAACTCATCGCGAAGGTTGCAGGGGTTGCGCCCGGCATGGTCGCGGTGGTGATGTTGACCTGGCCACCGCCTGTCAGCACGCCGCTGGCGTTAAAGGTCAGCGTAGTGGCCAGAGAGGGGGTGCTGCCCGCCACGCTGCCATCCTGCGCATAGACTTTCCAGCTGTTCGCAGCGGTGTCTTTGACGTAGAACAGGTTCATGTTGTGCGCATTACCCTGGCTGTCAAAGACCGTCACGGTCCCTTTTTTGTTGTAAGAATCGACGTTTGTCGGGTCGAACGGTGTCACCGTCGGCGTCGCATCGGTGGAGTTCAGGTTAATCTGCTGAGACGCGGTGGTGGTGGACTTCGCCGCCATCAGCGTGTTTGGAATTGAGATTGCCTGCGGGTTTGCACCGGTCTGTACCGTTGGCGGTGTACCCGCAACCGGATAGCCCGTCAGCTGCAGACCCTGCATGTTGACCAGGTTACGGTTTTCGTCGAGTTTGAACTGACCGTTACGGCTGTAAAAAACAGAACCGTTTTCATCGACCATACGGAAGAAACCGTTCTGGCTGATGGCCACATCCAGCCCACGGCCGGTGTTAGTGGTGGTGCCATCGGTAAAGTCCTGGGTAATACCCGCAACTTTAACGCCCAGACCCACTTTGGAACCGGCGAACATATCTGCGAAAGATGCTGTGCCAGATTTAAAACCGTAGGTCGCGGAGTTGGCAATGTTGTTGCCAATGACGTCCAGGTTGGTGGCCGCAGCATTCAGGCCGCTGACCGCTTGAGAAAAGGCCATGACTTACTCCTGATAAGTGTTAAGGCTTAAATAATCTGCCGAACTTCGTCGAGCGTGGTGGTCCCAGAAGTACCCAAATCCAGTTTGTTACCATCAGAGCCGCGAATCACCCCCTGCACCAGAGCGAATTGCAGCGGCTGAGCCACCAGCTGAGTCGTCCCGTTGCTGGCAGAAATCGCCACTTTGTAAGAACCGTTCGGTGCCGTTGTGCCATCCGTCAGGCTGCCATCCCAGGTAAAGGTATGAACGCCCGCTTTCAGCTCACCAATGTCGATCGTGCGCACCACAACACCGTCTTTGTTGGTGATGGTGGCGGTGACTTTATCGGCCGGTTGCTGCAGCTCAACGCCAAATGGCGTGGTCGTGGTGGTACTGCTTCCGTCTGTGGTGCTGGTCCCTGCCAGGATAGTGGTCCCTGGGATCATCACACCGTGGCCGATGAGATTGGCGGCCTGCAAAGACTGGCTGTTGTCGATTTGACCGGAAACGGAACCCAGCGTGGTATTGAGCTTTTCGATGCCGCTCACGGTACTGATCTGCGCAAGCTGCGTGGTCAGTTCGTTGTTCTGCATCGGGTTCGTTGGGTCCTGGTTTTTCAGCTGCGCAACCAGTAACGTCAAAAAGCTGCCCTGTAGATCGGCAGCACTGTTACCGGTCAGCGAGCTGGAGCCAGTGGCCCCACTGGTGCTGGCGACGCCGGAGTTGGTCGGGTCATTCACATTGACGGCGATGGACATACGTGTCTCCTTTACTGGCCGAGAGTGAGCGTTTTGAGCATCATGCTCTTCACGGTATTGAGCACTTCAACGTTCGCCTGATAGCTGCGCGACGCTGACATGGTGTTCACCATTTCGCCGACCACATCGACGTTTGGCATTTTCACGTAGCCGCTCGCATCCGCCAGCGGGTTGCCTGGCTCATACACCAGTTTGTCCGGGGCCTGACTCTCAACCACATCGGCCACTTTCACGCCGCCGGTTGCCGCGCCCGGCGCAGCATTGACCTGAAAGACCACCTGTTTGGCGCGATAGGGTTGACCATCGGGTACGGTCACGCTGTCGGCGTTCGCCATGTTACTGGCGGCGACGTTCAGACGCTGAGACTGCGCGGTCAGGGCTGAACCCGCGATATCAAAAATATTCAGTAAGGCCATGAATTAGTTGCCCCCCTGCAGGACGCTCTGCATGCTTTTAATCTGTCCACCGAGCACGGTTAGCCCCATCTGATACTGCAGGCTGTTATCGGCAAACTGGGTGCGCTCCCGGTCCATATCGACGGTGTTACCGTCCAGGGATGGCTGGTCAGGAATGCGATAAAGTAAATCGGTGGACGGCGCAGTCATCGCCTGAGCGGGAATGTGGCGTGAAGAGGTCAGCGCAAGGGCAACACCCGTCCCTTCGGCCCGACCACGCTCCATCACTTTTTTAAGCTCAGTAGAAAAATCAATATCGCGCGCCTGAAACCCTGGGGTGTCGGCATTCGCGATATTGGCGGCCAGGATCTCCTGCCGCTGGGCGCGCAGATTGAGCGCTTCCTGTTGAAAACGTAACGCGGCGTCGAGTTTATCGAGCATGTCTCCTCCGCTGATGGCGAAATTTCAGCATGTAGCTTAAATCTCAACCCGTCTTCCTTATCGAAGGAATAAACGCAAAATGCGTCGCTATTTGTTGCGTTGATGGGAAAGCCTTAGGGGTAGAATCCTGTTAAATCCAGGAACCGCGGGAAAGTGAGATGCTGACGTTCAAAAATGGCCTTGCCGTTACCTTACTGCTGTTCAGTACCCAGTCTTCAGCGCTGGGGCTGAATGTGTTGCTGACCGCTTTTTTTGCTGAGCGTCTGGCGGGGTTAAGCGATGAGGTCAAAGTCGATATTCGAACGCAGCCGAATCTCCTGCCCACTTGCGAACAACCCTCGTTCAGCATCAGCGGCGGTACCCGGCTGTGGGGTAATGTGAACGTGCTGGCCCGCTGCAATAATGAGAAACGCTTTTTGCAGGTTATGGTTCAGGCGACAGGCAACTATGTTGTCGCCGCTCAGCCCATCGCACGCGGCAGCGTTTTACAGCCCACTCATGTAGAATTAAAGCGCGGACGCCTGGATCAACTTCCGCCGCGCACCATGCTGGATATTAACCAGGCACAGGATTCGGTGAGCCTGCGCGATCTGGCGCCAGGGCAAGCCATCCAGCTGTCGATGCTGCGTCAGGCGTGGCGCATTAAAGCCGGACAGCGCGTGATGGTGGTGGCGAACGGAGATGGCTTTAGCATTAATAGCGAAGGCCAGGCGCTGAACAACGCTGCCGTCGCCCAAAACGCACGCGTTAGGATGTCTTCAGGTCAGGTGGTTAGCGGAACCGTCGGTTCTGATGGGAATATTCTGATTAACCTATAATCTTTTTAAAGATATCGCGGCAGCTGCCGATAAATAATCATCAGATGATTATATCAGGCGCCAACGCCGCGAACCTCTATGAGGACAACACTATGAGCATTGATCGTACATCGCCCCTGAAGCCGGTTAGCACTGTACAACCTCGCGAAACGAACGACGCGCCAGCCCTTAAAGCGCGTCTGGAAAAATCGTCCACGGCCAACAGCACCAGCGTCACGTTAAGTGATGCACAGTCAAAACTGATGCAGCCAGGCACGAACGATATCAATATGGAACGCGTCGAAGCGCTGAAAACCGCGATTCGTAACGGCGAACTGAAAATGGACACCAGCAAAATTGCTGATGCGCTGATTAACGAAACGCAGAACTTCCTTCAGAGTAAATAACCGTATGAGTCGACTGTCAGAAATATTGGATCAAATGACGGTAGTCCTGAACGATCTGAAGACGGTGATGGATGCCGAGCAACAACAGTTATCCGCAGGCTATGTCAGCGGCAGCGCACTGCAGCGCATTACTGAAGATAAAAGCTCGCTGCTGGCTACCCTGGACTATCTGGAGCAGCAGCGCCGCGCGGAGCAAGATCCACGTCGCAGCGCCAACGACGATATCGTTGAGCGCTGGCAGACCATCACAGAAAAAACGCAGCACCTTCGCGATCTCAACCAGCACAACGGCTGGCTGTTAGAGGGGCAAATTGAACGCAACCAGCAGGCGCTTGAGGTGTTAAAACCTCATCAGGAGCCGGGGCTGTATGGCGCCAATGGCCAGACATCCAGCTCACGCGGTGGCGGGAAGAAGATTTCGATTTAACGCTTCAGTGAAGAGATGAAGTGGGAAACGGGGAGCACCCTCTGGTGAACTCCCCTTTAGTCGTTTATGCCGTCCGGCGAGCGAACTCTTTCACCTTAAAGCCGAGCACCGCCAGTGTAGCGAAGTAGGCAATAATCCCCACGACTACAACAGCCATCAGACGCAGCAGACGATACGGCATGGTGCCCAGGGACCATTCCGGCATCACATACATCATCCCGACCAGCGCCGCCGCCATCACCACCACCGCAATCACCAGACGCACCAGGAAACTCATCCAGCCCGGCTGCGGGGTGAAAATTTTCTGCTTACGCAGCTGCCAGTAGAGCAGCCCGGCGTTCAGGCACGCCCCCAGACCGATCGACAGCGACAGACCCGCGTGCTTCAGTGGCCCGATAAACGCGAGGTTCATCAGTTGGGTCATCACCAGCGTCACAATCGCAATCTTGACCGGCGTTTTGATGTCCTGACGCGAATAAAAGCCCGGCGCCAGCACTTTCACCACAATCAGCCCCATCAGGCCGACGGAATACGCCACAAGCGCGCGCTGGGTCATTAATGCATCGAACGCGTTGAATTTGCCGTACTGGAATAATGAAACCGTTAAGGGTTTCGCCAGAATCCCCAGCGCCACAGCGCTTGGCAGCGCCAGCAGGAAGCACAGGCGTAAACCCCAGTCCATCAGGCGACAGTATTCATCATGATTGCCGCTGGCAAAGCTTCGCGACAACGACGGCAGCAGAATCGTCCCCAGCGCCACGCCCAGCACCCCGGACGGGAACTCCATCAAGCGGTCGGCGTAGTACATCCACGACACGGAACCTGACACCAGGAAGGAGGCGAAAATGGTGTTGATAATCAGGGAAATCTGGCTCACGGACACGCCGAGGATCGCCGGCCCCATCTGCTTGATCACGCGCATCGCACCCGCATCGCGGAAGTTAATGCGTGGCAGCACCAGCATGCCGATCTTTTTCAGATGCGGAAGCTGATAAGCCAGCTGCAGCACACCGCCGACGGTGACTGCCCACGCCAGCGCCAGCACCGGCGGATGGAAGTGCGGTGCCGCAAACAGGGCAAAGCCGATCATACTGACGTTTAAAAACGTCGGTGCAAACGCCGGAACGGAGAAGCGGTTCCAGGTGTTGAGGATCGCCCCGACCAGCGACGCCAGCGAAATCAGCAGAATATAAGGAAAGGTAATGCGCAGAAGCTGCGTCGTCAGGGCGAATTTATCCGCCGTGTCGGCAAAGCCCGGCGCGGTCACCATAATCACCCACGGTGCGGCCAGCATCCCGATCACCGTGACAATCGCCAGAGCCAGTGTCAGCAGGCCCGAGACATAGGAGACAAACACGCGGGTCGCGTCTTCGCCCTGCTTGCTTTTGTATTCCGCCAGAATCGGCACGAACGCCTGGGAGAACGCCCCTTCGGCGAAAATTCGGCGCAGTAAGTTCGGCAGTTTGAACGCCACAAAGAAGGCGTCAGTCGCCATCCCCGCGCCAAACACTCTCGCCACAATCGCATCGCGCGCGAAACCCAGCACGCGAGAAAACATGGTCATCGAGCTGACTGCTGCCAGCGATTTTAATAAGTTCATTAACGTGAATTTCCACAACCACACGGCAAAACGCCTGCATAGCAGGCGTGAAAAGTGCGCTTAGTCTACCCGTATTTAAGCGAATTACTATCCGCAGATGTTACAGGGGTTAAACAGTTTCTACTCGCTCATCGCCTCGCGCCAGAGCTTTTCAATGACGCGTTGCGCCAGAATCGCCTGTTCGCCCGAAGTTTCAGGAACCGTCTGATTTTGCACGCACTCGATGAAGTGACGCGCACAACCGGCGAACCCGCGCTGCTCCAGCGTACTTTGCCAGCCAGGGATTGGCCGCGTCACCACCCCGCTCCCTTTTTCCTCACGCCATTCGCGCATATCGGTTACATCAATGAGTGCGCCGTCGGTGACCGCCTGCACGGATTCGCGCTGACTTCCCGCACGACGATGCATGCTGGTGGTCACCTGAATTGTGTCCACCGCGAAATGGTGTTCGGCATACACCATCTCCCCCTGATCGTTGGTTTGCAGGGTGCCGCTTTTCAGCTGTGCATTACCGTTGGTCAGCCACAGGGCCGTATCGACCACATGCAGATAATCATCCAGCAGCGTAAAGCGCAGATCGTTCGGGCCAATGCTGTCGGTGCGATGCTTATCCATGCGCAGCGATGCCGCCGCGCTAAGCCGGGATTTGAGATCCTGATACAGCGGCGAGAACCGGCGATTGAACCCGACCATCAGCGTCAGATTTTTGCGCGCCGCCAGCTCAATCAGACGCTCGGCGTCCTGCACATTCTCGGCCAGCGGTTTATCGACACAAACGTGAACACCGGCGTTGAGCAATTCGCTCACCACCTGATAGTGCGTCGCCGTCGAGGTATGAACGAATACCGCGTCACAGTCGCGCGCCAGATCCGCCATGGAGGCAGCATAAGGAATTCGCCAGGTGTCGCAGATTCGCTGCGCTTTTTCCCGCGTCGGGGACCATGCGGTTTGCAGCGTCCAGTCAGTCGCCGCGCCCAGAACCGGCAGCCAGGCTTTCTGCGCGATCCCGCCGAGGCCGACCACGCCAATGCGTAATGTTGTCACCGTTAGTCTCCTAAATGCGCCAGCAGGGAGTCGAGGCGCTGCTTGAGTTCCGCCACTTCGTTTTCCAGCGCGTCGACCCGCGCGGCAAGACTCTCGTCCTCGGCGGGCGAAACCGCTTCTACCACATTGATGAGGGTTTCAACGTCGCCACTGAAAAGATGCATATAACGGCTTTCGCGTTTGCCCGGCTCACGCGCCAGGCGCAGCACAAACGGGCCATCTTCGCGTGAGGCGAGATTTTCCAGCGTCTGCTCCACTTCCTGCATATCACTGAATTCATGCATTCGTGCGGCGCGGGAGCGTAATTCACCCGGCGTTTGCGCCCCGCGCAGCAGTAAGGTGGTGATCACCGCCACTTCGGCGCTGTTCAGTTTCAGATCGCCAAATTCGGAATTGCAAAAACGTTGTTCATATTTAGTGACGCGGTTGCCAAACCCACTGACGGTGCGCAGATAGTGGCGTTTAACCAGCGCATCCAGCTGCTCTTGTACCTCGTGCTCGCTCAGGTTGAGCACCGGCTCACGGTTGGTTTTCTGGTTACAGGCCAGCGTCACCGCATTGACCGACAGGGGATATTGCTCTGGCGTCGTGACCTGTTTTTCCAGCAGGCAGCCAATCACCCGCGCTTCTGTGGCAGTTAACTGATATTTCATGGGTGCTCCTTAACGACCTGCGGTCCATTCTTTGGTGGTTAACGCCGTCAGCACGTGGTCGCGCCACTCGCCGTCGATCAACAGATAATCTTTCGCGTAACCTTCTTTTTCAAACCCAAGCCGCGCCAGCAGATCGCCGCTACGCTGATTGTGCGGCATATAGTTGGCCATAATGCGGTGGATGTGTTGAGAACGCTGCATATAGCGGATCGCGCTGGTCAGGGCTTCAAACATCAGCCCTTGGCCCTGCCATTTCTGGCCGATGGAGTAGCCGAGGTAACAGGCGTGAAACGATCCGCGTACCACGTTCGAGAAATTGGCGATCCCGATGATCTCTTTCTCTTCCGGGTCGAGCAACGCGAAATAATAGGCACTGCCCTGCTTGTGGAATTCGGCAATCATACTCAGGCGAGCCTGCCAGCCGGAGGGATAGCAGTGACTTTCATCCCGAACGGGTTCCCAGGGCTTTAAAAACTGGCGATTCTCGGCGTAATAATCCGCCAGACGCCAGGCATCACGCTCATGCACCAGACGAACGACCAGTCTGTCTGTTGTCAGGCGCACTTTTGGCACGTTACTGCGATAGCCAAACATCGTTACCACTCCTTCCCGTTACTTCTGCTCTACCTGTTAGCTTTACTATACCTGCGCCGGTGCTTTCTGTGAAAACAGTGACATACCCTTTTTCACAGATTTCACAAAATTCGATTAAAAAGCTGAATCAAACCACCCTTTTGATAAAAAAATATTGTCGCTGGCGGTGTGGGAAAACGCCTCGCAACCACGCAGAATATTAGCGTGCTCATCTTTCTCTACACTTAAGCCTTCAGACTGCCTTTTCGGGGCCGTCAGCAGGATGACGTGATTTTTCCCTGGAGGGAAAATGTCTCGCGTATCGCAAGCCCGGAGCCTGGGCAAATATTTTCTGCTCGTCGATAACATGCTGGTCGTGCTCGGCTTTTTTGTCGTCTTCCCACTGATCTCCATTCGCTTTGTCGATCAAATGGGCTGGGCGGCATTAATGGTCGGAATTGCCCTGGGCTTGCGTCAGTTTGTCCAGCAGGGACTTGGCGTGTTTGGCGGTGCGATTGCCGACCGCTTCGGCGCAAAACCGATGATTGTCACCGGCATGCTACTGCGGGCCGCCGGATTTGCCACCATGGGCATCGCGCACGATCCCTGGCTGCTGTGGTTCTCCTGTTTCCTCTCCGGGATTGGCGGCACGCTGTTTGATCCGCCGCGTACTGCGCTGGTCGTGAAACTGATTCGCCCACAGCATCGCGGGCGTTTTTTCTCGCTGCTGATGATGCAGGATAGCGCCGGTGCGGTGGTTGGCGCCCTGCTCGGCAGCTGGCTGTTGCAATATGATTTCCGTCTGGTGTGCGCCACCGGCGCGGTGCTGTTTATCCTCTGCGCGGCATTTAACGCCTGGCTGCTGCCCGCCTGGAAACTCTCGACGGTAAAAGCCCCCGTGCGTGAAGGGCTGGGCCGCGTGCTGGCCGATAAACGCTTCGTTACCTACGTGCTGACGCTGACGGGCTATTACATGCTGGCGGTTCAGGTAATGCTGATGCTGCCCATTATGGTTAACGATATTGCCGGTTCGCCTGCGGCCGTGAAATGGATGTATGCCATCGAAGCCTGCCTGTCGCTGACCCTGCTCTACCCTATCGCGCGCTGGAGCGAAAAACGTTTTCGTCTTGAGCATCGCCTGATGGCGGGCCTGCTGCTGATGACGTTAAGCATGATGCCGATTGGTCTGGTCGGCACTCTGCAACAGCTCTTTATTCTGATCTGCACCTTCTACATTGGGTCGATCATTGCCGAACCGGCGCGTGAAACCCTCAGCGCCGGGCTTGCCGATCCGCGTGCACGCGGCAGCTACATGGGCTTTAGCCGACTGGGGCTGGCCTTTGGCGGTGCGCTCGGATACGCCGGAGGCGGCTGGTTGTTCGATGCAGGGAAAGCGCTGAATCAACCGGAATTGCCGTGGGTAATGCTGGGCGTTGTAGGCTTTATCACCCTCATCGCCCTGTGGTGGCAGTTCAGCCCGAAACGCAGCGCAAGCGGTATGCTCGAACCCGGGGCCTGATGGTCTGAGCACGTATTCCCACGGGCGGAAGGTCCACTTTCGCCCCCGAATATCAGGTTTTTCTGCTGGTAACTGGTATACCCCCCTGACATACTGAGGCGTCAGGACAAGAGCGCCGACATCATGTTGAGGAACCCCATGAAAAAGATTGTCATTGCTGCTGCGTTAGTTATCAGCGGCCTGCTGGTCGGTTGTAACCAGCTTACGCAATACAGCGTTAGTGAGCAGGAAATTAATCAGGCGCTGGAAAAACACAATAACTTCTCCAAAGATATCGGTGTGCCCGGCGTCGCCGATGCCCATATCGTACTCAATCAACTCGTCAGCCAGATTGGCCGCGAAGAGCCGAATAAAGTCACGCTCTCCGGCGACGCCAAACTGGATATGAACTCCCTGTTTGGCAGCCAGAAAGCGAACATTAAGCTGAAACTGAAAGCGCTGCCGGTCTTTAACAAAGAGAAAGGGGCCATCTATCTTCAGGAAATGGAGATCGTGGATGCCGAAGTGACGCCGGAGAAAATGAAACCGGTGCTGCAAACCCTGATGCCGTATCTGAACCAGTCGCTGCGGAACTATTTCAATCAGCAGCCTGCCTATGTGCTGAGCGAGGACAGAAGCAAAGGTGAAGCGCTGGCGAAGAAATACGCCAAGGGAATTGAAGTGAAACCGGGTGAAATTATCATCCCGTTTACGAATTAACCGAGAGGGCGCCGTGTGCGCCCTTTTTTTACACTGCTATTTAACGGAAATGTGTGCAAACGAAAACGTTTCCCCTTATGATTTGTGTCCGGCAAAAACAGCCATCCTTATGACTGATTCCTGATAAGCCGGAGCATATCAATGACTGCACATCCCCAGGTTCTGAAAATCCGCCGCCCTGACGACTGGCATATCCATCTGCGCGATGGCGACATGCTGAAAACCGTTGTCCCTTACACCAGCGAAATCTATGGCCGCGCGATTGTCATGCCTAACCTGGTTCCACCAGTCACCACCGTTGATGCCGCAATTGCCTACCGTCAGCGCATTCTCGATGCCGTTCCGGCAGGCCATGATTTTACCCCGCTGATGACCTGCTACCTCACCGATTCGCTCGACCCGAACGAAGTCGAACGCGGCTTTAATGAAGGCGTGTTCACTGCCGCCAAACTCTACCCGGCCAATGCCACCACCAACTCCAGCCACGGTGTGACCAGCACGGATGCCATTATGCCGGTCCTGGAACGCATGGAAAAACTGGGCATGCCGCTGCTTATCCACGGCGAAGTGACGCATCCCGACATCGATATTTTTGACCGCGAAGCGCGCTTTATCGAGACCGTGATGGAACCGCTGCGCCAGCGTCTGCAGGGGCTGAAAGTGGTCTTTGAGCACATCACTACCAAAGATGCTGCCGAGTATGTGCGCGACGGCAACGATCTGCTCGCCGCGACAATCACCCCTCAGCACCTGATGTTCAACCGTAACCACATGCTGGTCGGCGGTGTGCGCCCTCACCTGTACTGCCTGCCGATCCTCAAGCGCAATATCCACCAGCATGCGCTGCGTGAACTCGTCGCCAGCGGTTTTACCCGCGCCTTCCTCGGAACCGACTCCGCCCCGCACGCGCGTCACCGTAAAGAGGCCAGCTGCGGCTGTGCGGGCTGTTTCAACGCCCCAACGGCGCTGGCCAGCTACGCCACGGTATTTGAAGAGATGGGCGCGCTGGAGCACTTCGAAGCCTTCTGTTCTCTGAACGGTCCGCGCTTCTACGGCCTGCCGGTGAATGAAACCTTTATCGAGCTGGAACGCAAACAGAGCCAGGTCGTCGATACTATCGCCCTGACAGACGACACTCTCATCCCATTCCTCGCCGGTGAAACCGTTAACTGGACGGTTAAACAGTAATTTTTTATCGCCCCCTGTTGTAAGTTCAATATAATGCCTGTATAAATACACAGTATATTACACAGGGGGCAATTATGCGTATCGAAGTGACTATCGCCAAAACAACCACTTTGCCTGCTGGCGCGCTGGATGCGCTGGCCGGAGAACTCTCCCGTCGCATCAACAGCACGTTCCCCGATCAGGAAGGGGCTGTCACCGTCCGTTATGCCTCCGCGAACAATCTTTCCGTCCTCGGTGGGGCAAAAGAGGATAAAGATCGCATTAGCGAAATCCTGCAAGAAACCTGGGAAAGCGCCGACGACTGGTTCATCACTGATTAATTCAAACTCCCTCATTGTCATTTTTTGCCGGGTCGCCCCGGCTTTTTTTATGCCGATTAAATAAGTTCAAATTAATTGCGTATCTTCTTAAAAAAACGTGAATAAGATGGCGTTTTATTGTTCAAACAATCCTAAAAAGCAGAAATTTAGGTTGCAGCCTGTTTATTTTTCCCTTCATATCCCTTATTTATTGATATACTGAAGTTGCTTCAGAAAAACACGCATTGAACCTCACAGTCGTTGTCTTCTCACACGTATTACGGGGGTTATGATGGAAAAGAATAATGAAGTCATCCAGACTCATCCACTTGTCGGATGGGACATCAGTACCGTAGACAGCTACGATGCGCTGATGCTGCGTTTGCACTACCAGACCCCGAATCAGCCTAGCCGTGAAGAAGCGGAAGTTGGACAGACACTGTGGCTGACCACAGATGTCGCCCGTCAGTTTATTTCTATTTTAGAGGCAGGTATTGCCAAAATAGAGTCTGGCGACTACCAGGAAAATGAGTATCGTCGGCATTAATTTTATGCCCTACATTCACTCAACAGGCACCTAAGGGGTGCCTCATTTATTTCTCCCTTGAATAAGCCTTTCATCTTATTTACTCTGCAAACTTAAGTCCTGGTTTAAGAGATTCTCATGAAATACGACTTGATTATTTTAGGCAGCGGCTCCGTCGGCTCTGCTGCGGGTTATTACGCAACCCTTGCTGGCCTGAACGTCCTGATGATTGATTCCCACCTTCCTCCGCATGCTGAGGGGAGCCATCACGGCGACACCCGCCTCATCCGCCATGCCTATGGCGAAGGCGAGCGCTACGTTCCGCTGGTACTGAGGGCGCAACAACTCTGGGATGAATTATCAGCCCTGACCGAAGATAAAATTTTCGAGCGCACGGGCGTGGTGAACCTCGGTCCTGCGCACTCGGAATTCCTGGCGAACGTGGAGCACAGTGCCCGCGAATTCAATCTCGACGTAGAACGCCTCGACGCCGCCGCCGTCATGAAACGCTGGCCAGAGATCACCGTTCCCGAGGATTACATCGGACTCTTTGAAGCCAACTCCGGCGTACTGCATTGCGAAACTGCCATCAAAACCTGGGTCTCCCTCGCGGAAAAAGCGGGCTGCGCTCAGCTCTTTAACTGCCCGGTCACGGCCATCCAGCATAGTGACGACGGTGTTACCGTTGAGACGCCGGAAGGGCCTTATACTGCCTCCCGCCTGCTGGTCAGTGCCGGGACATGGGTCACGAAACTGATGCCTGAGCTGCCGGTTCAGCCGGTGCGTAAAGTCTTCTCCTGGTTCCAGGCCGACGGGCGTTTCAGCACCCAGAATAAATTCCCGGCCTTTACCGGCGAGCTGCCGAATGGCGATCAGTTTTACGGCTTCCCGTCTGAAAAAGACGCACTCAAGATTGGTAAGCATAACGGCGGGCAGATCATCTCCTCCCCGGAGGAGCGTAAAGCGTTCGGTGCTGTGCCGGGCGATGGTTCCGAGGCGTTCAACTTCCTGCGCAATGTGCTGCCAGGCGTCGGCGGGCTACTGTACGGTGCCGCCTGTACGTACGACAACACTCCGGATGAAGATTTCATTATCGATACGCTTCCGGGCCACGACAATACGCTGCTGATCACCGGGCTAAGCGGACACGGGTTTAAATTCGCCTCCGTGCTGGGTGAAATCGCCGCGCAGTTTGCGCAGGGTATCACTCCGCAGTTTGATCTGGCCCCCTTCTCTCTCGCGCGTTTTGGCGGATAATCCTCTTTTCAGGCTCCGACCCGTCGGGGCCTTTCTCTTTATATCGTCGGGCAGAGATAATGCGCAGGATCTTTGATTATCTGGTAAACAATATTCGCGAGCATTTGATGCTCTATATTTTTCTATGGTCAATGCTTGCCATCATCGATGTTATTTATATTGTATTTTTCTGAAAAGACGCGCTGACGATAATTGACAATACTTTATATTACCTTAATCTGGCAGCAAATAATTTGATTACCCCACAGCACCCGAAAACCCTTCCCCACTTAAGAACAGCCACTTAAACACGAATGAATTGAATCAGAATCGCGTTACACAATCAAAAATATTGAAATAGAAAAATGAATATTCCTAATGCTTAAATATCAGTTGCAATAAACCTTTTCACAGGCCATTTTTAACCTTCAAATTAATTAGGGATGATCATCATTATGCAGCTGCGTAATTCTTCTGCACGCTATGGAATAATATCCATGTGCTTGCACTGGTTAATTGCTCTCGCGGTTTATGGCATGTTCGGCTTAGGATTGTGGATGGTGACGCTTAGCTATTACGACGGCTGGTATCACCAGGCGCCTGAACTGCACAAAAGCATTGGCATCCTGTTGATGATGAGCCTGGTGGTTCGTATTGTCTGGCGTCACATTTCCCCTCCTCCACCGGCGCTAAAAAGCTACAGCAAATTGACGCGACTGAGCGCCATCGCCGCTCACATCGCCCTGTATGGCCTGCTGTTTGCCATTTTAATTAGCGGGTATCTGATTTCGACCGCCGACGGTAAACCGATAAGCGTCTTTGGTCTCTTTGAGGTTCCGGCTACCCTGGCGGATGCCGGTTCTCAGGCCGATCTGGCGGGCCAGGTGCATCTCTGGCTTGCCTGGGGCGTCGTGATTCTTTCTGTCCTGCACGGCCTTGCGGCCCTTAAACATCATTTCATCGATAAAGACGCCACGCTCAAGCGCATGCTGGGCCGATCGTCTGTAGACTCTGGAGCATAAAATGAAAAAACACCTGCTGGGTATCGCGTTAGGTTCTTTGGTATTTGTCACCGGCTCCGCCGTGGCCGCTGATTACAAAATCGATAAAGAGGGCCAGCACGCCTTCGTGAATTTCCGTATTCAGCATCTGGGCTACAGCTGGCTGTACGGCACCTTTAAAGATTTCGACGGCACTTTTACCTTTGACGAGAAAAATCCCGCCGCAGATAAAGTGAATGTAACCATCAATACCAACAGCCTGGACACCAACCACGCAGAGCGTGATAAACATCTGCGCAGCGCGGATTTCCTCAACGTGGCGAAATTCCCGCAGGCGACATTTACCTCAACGGAAGTGAAAAAGGACGGCGATGATCTGGATATCACCGGCAATCTGACCCTGAACGGCGTGACGAAGCCTGTCACCCTCGATGCGAAACTCATTGGTCAGGGGGATGATCCGTGGGGCGGCAAACGCGCTGGCTTTGAGGCTGAGGGTAAAATCCGTCTGAAAGATTTCAACATCACCACCGATTTAGGCCCGGCATCGCAGGAAGTGGATCTGATTATTTCTGTGGAAGGCGTGCAGCAGAAGTCCTGATAAAAAAAATCCCGGCCGCATTTTGCGCCGGGATTTCTTATTTATTCCGGGTCAGGGATGCCCAGTTTGGTATTCAGACGACCACGCGATTTATTGAAAATCTTGTTGCCGTTTTCTCGCCCTGCGCGACGGCGGCGCTGCTCTTCTTCAGGCAGTACGCTCTCTTCGCTACACAGCTCGCTACAGCAGCCTCTGAACTTCTCGGCACAGCTCGGACACTGAATGAACAGCAGATGGCAGCCGTCATTTTTACAGTTGGTGTGGGTGTCACACGGCGTACCGCATTGATGACAGTGCGCGATCACATCTTCGGAGATGCGCTCGCCCATACGCTCGTCAAAGACGAAGTTCTTACCGATAAAACGCACCGGCAGGCCCTGCTCACGCGCGCGGCGGGCGTACTCAATAATCCCGCCTTCGATATGCCAGACTTTATTGAAACCGCTGTGTTTCATAAAGGCGCTAGCTTTTTCACAGCGAATACCGCCGGTGCAGTACATCACAATTTTTTTATCTTTGTGTTCCTGCATCATCTCCACGGCTTTCGGCAGCTGCTCGCGGAATGTGTCCGCCGGGATTTCCAGCGCGTTTTCGAAATGGCCTACTTCATATTCGTAGTGGTTGCGCATATCGATAAACACGGCATCAGGATCGTCCAGCATGGCGTTCACTTCTGCCGCTTTCAGATATTCGCCGACATCAGCGGCGTTGAACGTCGGATCGTCGATGCCGTCAGCCACGATGCGCTCACGCACTTTCATGCGCAGCACCCAGAAGGATTTCCCGTCATCATCGAGGGCAACGTTCAGGCGCACGTTGTTGAGAGCGGGATCAAAACCATAAAGAAAATCGCGGAAGGCGTTTACTTTACTTTCTGGCACGCTGATCTGCGCGTTGATCCCTTCATGGGCCAGATAAACGCGGCCAAATACCTTCAGCGCTTCAAAGGCTTTATAGAGTGCGTCGCGGGTGACCTGCGGCTCTTCAATGGTAAAATATTTGTAGAATGAGATGGTTACACGCGCTTCGGTTTCCGCCAGCATGCGTGCTTTCAAGGTCTCATTCGAAATGCGGTTGTGTAACACTGGCATGGTGTACGGTTCCTGCAATCGTTAAGAGAAAGAAAATCGGCGGCATCATATAGCATACAATGAGAATTTACATCCCCACATTTTGCGCTACATTTCCCTCATCCAGAAAATAAAGTAGCAACAATTGCTGCAAAAGCGTTCATTTGGCGCCCTTTCGTTTTGGTTATGTATTTAAAAAATGCGAGAATGCTGGCATAAGGACGAAAAAGACAGGAAAGACATGACCCGATTACCTCAGTTTTCAACGGCGTTGCTTCATCCACGTTACTGGCCAACCTGGGCCGGCATCGGCCTTTTATGGTTGCTGGTTCAACTCCCCTATCCGGTGATCTATCGCATCGGTTGCGGTCTTGGTCATCTCGCTCAGCGCTTTATGAAACGACGCGTCAAGATTGCGAACCGCAATCTGGAACTTTGTTTTCCAGACATGGGCGCACAGGAGCGCGAGCGGATGCTGCGCAAGAATTTCGAATCGGTCGGCATGGGTCTGATGGAAACCGGAATGGCCTGGTTCTGGCCCGATAAACGTATGGCGCGCTGGTTTGACGTGACCGGAACAGGCATGGAGCCAGTGCATACCCTGCAGGCGGAAAAAACCGGCGTGCTGCTGATTGGCATTCACTTCCTGACGCTCGAAATAGGCGCAAGGATGTTTGGCATGCAGGCTCCCGGCATCGGCGTCTATCGCCCGAACGATAATCCGGTGATCGATCTTCTGCAAACCTGGGGCCGTATGCGCTCCAATAAGAGCATGATTGACCGTAAAGACCTCAAAGGGATGATCCGCGCGCTGAAAAACGGCGAAGTCATCTGGTATGCCCCTGACCACGATTACGGCAAGCAATCCAGCGTGTTCGTCCCTTTCTTTGCCGTTCAGGAAACAGCAACTACGACCGGTACCTGGATGCTGGCCCGTATGTCTAAAGCCGCCGTTGTGCCTTTTGTTCCGCGCCGTAAACCAGACGGAAAAGGCTATGAGCTGATGATGCTTGAGCCAGAGCGCACACCGCCGCTGGATGATGCAGAAACCACGGCCCGCTGGATGAACGGCATCATTGAGCAATGCATCATGCACGCGCCGGAGCAGTATATGTGGCTGCATCGCCGCTTCAAGACACGCCCACAAGGCATGCCTTCCCGCTACTAACTAACCTCCATGCGGTCGTTCAGGCCGCATCGCTTTTAGCTTTAAAAGCCCTTCGCATTGCAGCAATCATCCCCCAGGCGCATAATTAGCAAGCTTACTATCTTCTTTTATCGCAATGCGGAATGCTATGTCGCCCTCAGATGCCCCCATAAACTGGAAACGTAACCTCGTCGTGGCCTGGCTCGGCTGTTTTTTAACCGGAGCCGGATTTAGCCTGGTGATGCCTTTCCTGCCGCTGTATGTCGAGCAACTCGGCGTGACGGGCCATAGCGCACTGAATATGTGGTCCGGTCTGGTATTCAGTATCACTTTCCTGTTCTCAGCCATTGCCTCCCCTTTCTGGGGCGGGCTTGCCGACCGCAAGGGGCGCAAGATCATGCTGCTGCGTTCTGCGCTCGGGATGGCGATTATCATGGTGCTGATGGGGATGGCACAGAATATCTGGCAGTTCCTGATCTTGCGCGCGCTGCTGGGCCTGTTAGGTGGATTTGTCCCTAACGCTAATGCCCTTATCGCCACGCAAATTCCTCGCCATAAAAGCGGTTGGGCACTCGGCACCTTATCGACCGGCGGCGTCAGCGGCGCACTGTTAGGCCCGCTCGCCGGGGGGCTAATGGCCGATACCTACGGGCTGCGTCCCGTGTTTTTCATCACCGCCAGCGTGCTCTTTGCCTGCTTCCTGCTGACGGCGTTCTTTATTCGCGAAAACTTCACGCCGGTGTCGAAAAAAGAGATGCTGCATGCGCGCGATGTCATCGGTTCGCTGAAAAATCCGAAATTGGTGTTGAGCCTGTTCGTGACGACGATGATTATCCAGGTGGCGACCGGATCGATCGCCCCGATTTTGACGCTGTACGTGCGCGAACTGGCCGGGAATGTCAGCAATATCGCGTTTATCAGCGGCATGATTGCCTCCGTGCCGGGCGTTGCGGCGCTGCTGAGCGCACCGCGTCTCGGGAAGCTCGGCGATCGTATCGGCCCGGAGAAGATCCTGATTGCCGCGCTGGTGATCTCGGTTCTGCTGCTGATCCCGATGTCCTTCGTCCAAACGCCGTGGCAACTCGGCGTGCTGCGCTTTTTACTGGGTGCCGCTGACGGCGCACTGCTTCCGGCAGTGCAAACCCTGCTGGTCTACAATTCGACAAACCAAATCGCCGGACGAATCTTCAGCTATAACCAGTCGTTTCGCGATATTGGTAACGTCACCGGCCCACTGGTCGGCGCCGGGGTCTCCGCCAGCTTTGGCTTCCGCGCGGTCTTTATTGTGACGGCAAGCGTCGTGCTGTTTAACGCCATTTACTCCTGGTGGAGCCTGGCCCGCGCCTCGCGGCCTGCCCTTAATGCATCCTCCTGACAACTTATTGCCCCATTCATACTTGCAAAATCAGAGAATCAGCTATTCTTTCCCTGAACACCACTGCGAATCACAGGGAGAAACCGATGACCATGTATGCCACGCTGGAAGAAGCGATTGATGCCGCCCGTGAAGAGTTCCTCGCCGACAATACCAACGTCGAGGAAGAGGATGCGGACATCCAACAACTCAATATCCAAAAATATGTCCTGCAGGATGGCGATATCATGTGGCAGGCCGAATTCTTTGCAGACGAGGGGGAAGACGGTGAATGCCTGCCCGTGCTGAGTGGTCAAGCAGCTCAGGCGGTGTTCGACGGTGATTATGAAGAGATCGAACTGCGTCAGGAGTGGCAGGAAGAAAACACCCTCCATGAATGGGATGAGGGTGAGTTTCAGCTTGAGCCGCCGCTGGATACCGAAGAGGGGCAAACCGCAGCGGATGAGTGGGACGAGCGTTAATCAGCCCTATTCGTAAGGGCCATGCTGGGCGTCGATGGGCAGTAACAGCGTGTCGAACACCAGCGAGAACGGCAGATCGATAATCGTGACATAACGCCATGCGGAGTCACGAACGTCCCATTGCACACCGGGATAATACTGGTTGCCATGGCCTTGACCGGGAATGGTACGGCTGATAATGCTGCCGCAGCCGCTGAGCAGCAGCGCCATCATCACCACGATGAGTATTCGCATTCAAACCTCATATAAAAAAATACCGGCCTTGGCCGGTATTTTTATTTTCGTTCGGCTTACTTCGCCTTCAGGGCCAGCGGGTTCAGCTTTATCGTCGAGTAGTAGTTCACCCACGAAGAGTATCTCTCCGGAGAGGACCATACGCGGTAGTGCAAACGCGCCATCGTCACGGGATCGCTTAACAGCACCAGACGGCGGTCGCGGTTCAGTTTTTCCGGCGTTTCGTTGAGCGCCTGCTCGATGTGGCGATCGCGGGCGATCTCCAGCACCTGGCTTGCACGGTGACGCGCCGTTGCCATTGCGGTGGCCAGGGCGTTAAACGACGGGTTAAACACCGCGTGAATAAAGCCATCGTCCAGCGAGCGGCTGCGGTTCATTGCCAGATACTTATCGGTATCCACCAGCACCTGCGGCGGGGAGTACTCTTCCGGGATCAGGAACAGTTTCCAGCGTTTGGTACGTAATCCTACCGTTGAACGGCTGGAAATCACGGAGACAAACGGCGACAGGATCAGCGAGAACACAATCGGCGCCAGCCAGAACAGGAAGCGTAAATCCAGCCACGCCATTCCGGCAGCCCACACCAGACCCAGCAGCATCTGCGAGCCATGACGCATAAAGGCTTCGCTCCACGGCGTGGAGTCATCATCACGCTGCGGCGAGTTCCAGACCACTTCCCAACCGAGGAACGCGCTGACCACAAACACCGTGTGGAACAACATACGTACCGGGGCCAGCAGCACGGAGAACAGCACTTCGAGCAGCAGGGAAAGCGTCACGCGACAGAAGCCACCAAACTCTTTCGAGCCTTTGCACCAGATAAGAATGATACTCAGCAGCTTAGGCAGGAACAACAGCACCATGGTTGATGCAAACAGCGCAATCGCCAGTTCAGGACGCCACTGCGGCCACACCGGGAACAGCTGGCGCGGTTGCAGGAAGTACTGCGGTTCGGTCAGGGCATGGACAACCTGAAGTGCGGTCGACAGGGCCAGGAACATAAACCACAGCGGCGCAGACAGATAAGACATTACCCCCGTCAGGAACACGGCGCGATGAACCGGGTGCATCCCTTTGACCAGGAACAGACGGAAGTTCATCAGGTTGCCGTGACACCATCGGCGGTCACGCTTTAACTCATCCAGCAGGTTCGGCGGCAGTTCTTCATAGGAGCCAGGCAGATCGTATGCAATCCACACGCCCCAGCCTGCGCGGCGCATCAGCGCAGCTTCCACGAAGTCGTGAGACAAAATGGAACCCGCAAACGAGCCTTCGCCCGGCAGCGGTGCCAGCGCGCAGTGTTCGATGAACGGCTGCACACGAATAATGGCGTTGTGGCCCCAGTAGTGGGATTCACCTAGCTGCCAGAAGTGCAGACCGGCGGTAAAAAGCGGGCCGTAAACGCGGGTAGCAAACTGCTGACAGCGCGCATACAGCGTGTCCATGCCCGAGGCTTTCGGCGATGACTGAATGATCCCGGCGTTCGGGTTCGCTTCCATCAGGCGCACCAGGCCAGTCAGACACTCACCGGTCATCACGGAGTCGGCGTCCAATACCACCATGTAGCTGTACTGATTACCCCAGCGGCGGCAGAAGTCATCGATGTTACCGCTTTTACGCTTCACACGACGACGGCGGCGACGGTAGAAAATCTGCCCTTCGCCCTGCACTTCCGCGATGAGTTCCATCCACGCTTTTTGCTCAGCCACGCAGATGTCCGGGTTGTAGCTGTCGCTCAGGATGTAGACGTCAAAATGCTCGGCGTTGCCGGTCGCCTTTACAGACTCCCAGGTCGCGCGCAGGCCCGCGAATACGCGGTCAACGTCTTCGTTACAGATAGGCATGATCAGCGCAGTGCGGTGCTCGGGATTTAAGGCTTCATCCCCGACCGTCGACGCTGAAATGCTGTATTTGTCACGCCCCATCAGCAGTTGCAGGAAGCCCATCAGCGCGGTCCAGAAACCGGCGGAGACCCAGCAGAACAACACCGCAAACAGCAGGAGGATCCCACTTTGCAGAATGTACGGCAGGAGCTGCATGAAGGAGACCCACAGATCCTGTCCAACCATGTCGGCCGGATTAATCAGCGCCCAGCCCTGATAAGGCAGGATGGTTTTCATGTACCAGGTGGCGACCACGGTTTGCGCCAGGGTCAGAACCAGCAGGGTGTAACGACGAAGGGTGCCGACGGTACGCCACTTCTGCTCAGACGCCTGCTGTTCTTTGGTCAGGCGAGACAGGTAGCGTGGCGCCACATCGCGACCGCGAAGACGATCCCAGAAGCGGCCCACCGGGTTGGTGCGCCACGGGTCCGGGAACATGGAAGAGCGTGTCGCTTTCGGCATAGCCTGCAGCTGGGTGCGCCCCTCATCGTCTTTAACCAGCTGCCCTTCTGCCAGCGAATCCGGCCAGGCCTGCTCCAGACGCGCCTTGACGGAACCCAGTGGCGTATCGTCATCACGGGTAAATTCGTGATGCTCGCCATCCAGCGCGGTATGAACCGCGCGGATGTCGCTCTTAGGCAGCGCCGCTTTCTCAATATCTGTCAGCGGCATGGCATCGATATATTCAGATGTATTATTCATTGGCAGGTAGCTGATAGCTCCAGGTTTCACTCAGCGGCTGATCGGCATTGACCAGCGCAGCGCGCATTTCAGTGGTCTGTTTAGGATCTTTCACTTTTACGCGCAGGGTTAAACGCCACCCTTTGGTTACCGGGTTGTAACGCACGGTGCTCTCAACGATTTCACCATTGTCACCGATGCTGGTTTGCGCCGTGACAGGCGTATCCGGCGTCAGTTTTTTCATATCCTGACCGGCGAAGTCGACCACAAACGCCACGGTGCCATCAGGCTGGCGAATGAGATTCGACTGCTTCACATCGCCCGTTGAGCGACGCGTCTGCATCACATACGCATTGTCCGGCGCATGCAGTTTGTCTTCATCGCGGCTGAAGGTGATGGTGTACTTGAAGTTCATCTCTTTGCCGGCTTCCGGCAGCTGATCCGGCGTCCAGTAAGCGACGATGTTGTCGTTGGTTTCATCGTTGGTTGGAATTTCAACCAGCTCGACTTTCCCTTTACCCCAGTCCCCTTTCGGTGTGACCCAGGCGCTTGGACGCAGATCGTAACGATCGTCGAGATCTTCAAAGCGAGAGAACTGACGACCGCGCTGGAGCAGACCAAAGCCCTGCGGGTTTTCCATCGCAAAGCTGCTGACCGCCAGGTGTTTCGGGTTGTTCAGCGGACGCCAGATCCACTCGCCGTTGCCCGCAAGAATAGACAGGCCGTTGGAGTCGTGCAGTTCCGGGCGGAAGTTGGTCGCAGGAGACGGCTGGTTCGGCCCGAACAGGAACATACTGGTCAGTGGCGCAACGCCCAGTTTGCCCACTTTGTCGCGCAGGTAAACTTTGGACTGCACGTCGATAACCGAGTCACGACCTGGAATGATCACAAAACGGTAGGCACCGGTCGCACGCGGGGAGTCCAGCAGTGCGTAGATAGTCAGGCGTTTGTCCGTCGGTTTTGGACGCTCGATCCAGAACTCACGAAAACGCGGGAATTCTTCACCCGACGGCAGCGCCGTGTCGATTGCCAGACCACGCGCAGAGAGACCGTAAACCTGGCCGGAACCGATCACGCGGAAATAGCTGGCCCCCAGCATGCTGACAATTTCGTCGTTTTTATCTTTGCTGTTGATGGGGTAAAGCACTTTAAAGCCTGCAAATCCCAGGTCTTTAACGGTGTCTTTATCGTGTTTCACATCGCCAAAATTAAAATAATCCGGGTTGTACTTGATCTTACGCACCGCAGTAGCCGTCACCTCATTGATGGCAACCGGGGTGTCGAAATACATACCCTGATGATAAAACTCAAGCTTGAACGGGGTTTTAATGTTGTTCCAGTACGCTTTATCGTGATTGAACTGGATCTGCTGATAGTCCGCATATTTCATGTCGCGGAAAACGGAGGGCAGGTTACTTTTTGGCGCCTCATAGCCTTTGTCGGCCAGCGATTTTGCCTGTTTTGCGACATCATCGATGGAAAAAGACCATGCAGAAGAGGTATACAGTGACAACAATACTGCTGCACCTAACCAACGCATTTTCATCATTTGTGGTTTATGTTTCATAATAAGTAAGCACTTCCCCCTTTGTGTGCTTAATTCGATCCGATCCATTTTACTGGAAATTCAGGCAATCCGACAACATTATCACTGCTTTGTTCAGCGGCTGGCTCATGGATTAAGCAACGAGAAGAACCCACTCTTCACTTTGCGTGCTTATCCTGGAGACAGGGTGTCGGTCTTGGTGTAGGGTTGGCTTCGAATGTAACCACTATTAGCCTTATGGATAAGGCGAAAAGTCTGAGAATGCACAAAGTTATATGACCACTGTACCTGTACAACGTGAATATTTCCTCGACTCGATCCGGGCATGGCTGATGCTATTGGGGATCCCATTTCACATCTCACTGATTTACTCCAGCCACACCTGGCACGTTAACAGTATAGAGCCCTCATGGTGGCTGACACTGTTTAACGATTTTATTCACTCCTTCCGCATGCAGGTGTTCTTCGTCATTTCTGGCTATTTCTCCTACATGCTGTTTTTGCGCTATCCGATGAAGCGCTGGTGGAAAGTGCGCGTCGAGCGCGTCGGCATTCCGATGCTGACCGCCATCCCGCTGCTGACACTGCCCCAGTTCATCATGTTGCAGTACGTAAAAGGCAAAGCGGATAACTGGCAAAACCTGTCGCTGTATGAGAAATACAACACCCTGGTCTGGGAGCTGGTTTCGCACCTGTGGTTCCTGCTGGTGCTGGTGGTGATGACGACCGTGAGCCTGTGGATTTTCAGCAAGTTGCGCCGCCATCTTAGCCGACATCACGAATCGCATTTCCCCCACCTCACCTATGGCAAGCTCTCCCTGCTCTTCCTGGTGCTGGGTATCGCTTACGGCGCGATTCGCCGTATTCTGTTTATGGTTTATCCACCGGTACTGAGCGATGGGCTGTTTAACTTCGTCGTGATGCAAACCCTGTTCTACATCCCCTTCTTTATGCTGGGTGCGCTGGCATTCATCTCGCCGAAGCTCAAAGCGCTGTTCACCACGCCATCGCCATGGTGCGCCGTCGGTTCAGCCCTCGCCTTTGCGGCCTATCTGCTCAATCAGCGTTATGGGAGTGGCGATGCGTGGATGTACGAAACAGAAAGCGTGATTACGATGCTGCTGGGGCTGTGGATGGTGAACGTGGTATTTGCGCTGGGGCATCGCCTCCTGAACTTCAAATCCGCGCGGGTGACCTATTTCGTCAACGCGTCGTTGTTTATCTACCTGGTTCACCACCCGCTGACGCTCTTTTTTGGTGCATATATCACCCCGCACATTCGTTCTAACGCATTAGGCTTTTTCACCGGTCTGGTGTTTGTGGTGGGGATTGCCATCCTGCTGTACGAAATTCATCTGCGAATTCCCCTGCTGCGTTTCCTGTTTTCCGGTAAACCGCAAAACAAAGCGGAGAGCGTCAAAGCCGCTTAACGTCCCTGTCGCGCCGGGCTTCCGGCGCGTCTACAGTAGCCACTCCACCGGCAGCCACCAGGCGAGCCGCACCAGCACCCGCTGCCAGAAGCGCGTCTTCGGCTCTTTCTTGAGGACAATCTCCTCGCCCTCTTTTTGCTCCACCCAGTTTAAGCGCCCGAATTTATCCAGCCGGATTTGCCACGCCTCATGCTGACGACTTTTCAGAAAACGTCGGTGGATCAGGCGCGCCAGGGTTTCGCTTTCAATGACAAACCCCATTTCGGTGTTAAGCATCGTCGAGCGCGGATCAAAATTCAGCGAGCCGATAAACACTTTTTCGTTATCAATGCTGAAGGTTTTGGCATGTAAGCTGGAGCCGGAATTCCCGGTCAGGCCGCGATCCCGAAGGCCTGGGACAAAATCCTGCGTCGGTTTCAGTTCGTAGAGTTCAATCCCATGACGCAACAGTTTTTTGCGCCAGCGGGCATACCCCGCATGCACCACCGCCACATCGTTTGCCGCCAGCGAATTGGTGAGAATTGCGATTTTGACGCCCTTGCGCACCATTTGCAGCAGTAGCGCGACGCCGGCGCGTGTCGGGACAAAATAGGACGAGATAATATCGATCTGTTCCACCGGCGAGCCCATAACATCCAGCAGACGCTGTGGCAGCAGGGAATGACGCTTCGCCCGCCCTAGCCCCTTACGCGGATCATCGCTGAGCAGACGAGTTTTCGCCCAGATAAGCGGCAGATTGCGCGCTTCAAGCCGGGTGATGAACTGGCTGGACTCGAGTTTATCCAGGTACCGCTGGGTAATGTCATTCTGATACCACTCTTCCGGCGGATGGAGACGCATTTCAATCTCCTCCTCCGACAGCTCAAGCACCTGCTTCAGGGGCGAGACGCAGGCGCTGTTCCAGTAGCGTTCGAAATCGTCCGTGACATCCGCCACCACAGGCCCGATGGCCATCACATCCAGATCGGAAAAGAGCGGCGCCTCCCCTGCCCCAAAATAGGCATCCCCGACATTTCGGCCCCCCACAATGGTCGCTTCACCGTCGACGGTGAAACTTTTATTGTGCATTCGGCGGTTGAGTCGGGCGAAATCAGTGAGATAACCCAGCGCCCGCAGGGTGCGGAAAGAGAAAGGGTTAAACAGCCGGACGTCGATATTGGGATGGGAATCGAGCAAGCGCAGGATAGCATCCAGCCCCTGCGTATTGTTGTCGTCAAGCAAGAGCCTGACCAGCACGCCGCGCGATGCCGCAGCGAGTAGCACGGAAAACAGCAGACGCCCCGACATATCGTCTTCCCAGATGTAGTACTGCACATCCAGCGTCTTCTCGGCCATTTCCGCAAGCCTGTAGCGGCAGGCAAACGCGTCCAGACTGTCATCCAGAGGAAGCAGCCCACACATCCCCGGATGTTCGGCATTGACGGGCGCGATAGCACGCCCGAGTCGCGTGTTATGCGTCGAGATCCTCTCCTCGCTGGGTAAGGAGTCGTTGGTAAAGTCGGGCATTTTCGTCATCATAGCAAACAAAGTATACCCGTTCCGGTAACGGCTTGCGGGTGAGATAGTCTGAAACCGTCGTCACCGCGATGGCCGCCGCAGCAGCCTTGGGAAAACCGTAGACACCGGTGCTGATCGCCGGGAAGGCGATAGTTTGATAGCCATTGGCGGCCGCCAGACGCAGACAATTCAGATAGGCATCTTCCAGGCTTCGCGCCTCATGATGCTCTCCGCCCTGCCAGATCGGGCCTACCGCATGAATAACTGCTTTGGCAGGCAGATCGCCTGCAATCGTAATCACCGCATGTCCTGGCGCTAACTCACCCTGCTGCTGACGAACAATTTTACAGGCTTCCAGCAGCTGTGGCCCGGCGGCGCGATGAATGGCACCGTCGACGCCGCCACCGCCCATCAGGGATGGATTGGCGGCATTGACAATGACATCAACGTGCTGCGTGGTGATGTCCCCGAGGACAACTTCAATGTGCGGTCTCATATCTAACCCTCTACTACCCATCTCTTTGTTAAGTGTATAGCAGCGGCCAGTTGGGAAGAAGTAATTGATAAGAAAAGCCCTCCGGTCGGGAAACGGGAGGGCTTTGTTTTAGCGATAGCTGACTTGCAAAACAGCCAGCGTTTTTTCCGGATTGATATATTTCATACTTACCGTGGCGACATCTGGGTAAGGGTTGTGTCCCCGCAGGGCATCACCGTAACTTACCTGGGTGGTTTGCACGCGTCCTTCGTGCGGGCATGACAGCGCAAACTGATTATTGTGTGGTGAAATCTCACAGGGGTCTTCCACAATTGCCCCGCGAAAATGAATCACACCGCCGTTAACCGTTGTCGCAGCTAATGCTGGAGTCAGTGCCGATAAAACAACAATACCTGCTGAAATAATACTTTTTACTATGGACGCTGCCATGGTTGGCTCCTCAATGAGAAATCATCCTTGAGGGGTCACGCATTCCTTATTCAAATCATAGAAACATTCATTGGGAACCGCCAAATTATCCAATATATTGATTTCGTGAATATTTCATTCAGAACCCGGCCATTGTTGCGATAAATGAAGCGATTGCCCGTCAGAGACATTAACGACAATTCTCACGGAATCTTTAGGGTTAATATTCAGACTCAGACGGGTTAAATCGATCGGTTGATTCGCGGGAATAGAGAGGGTGCTGCGCTGGCTAGACGTACTTTGTCCCCCAAGCCCTTCCCGAGAAGAAATAATTTGCACCTGACACACGCAGGGTTCAGTCAAAATAACCTGAGGAATGATGGTGGTCATATCCCCGTCGTGGGTGGTTTTAAAGGTGATCTGGCTCGAGAGCGCAGCAAGGAGTAATAAGGTGTGCATGATAAACTCCCGAAAAAAAACAGGGCAAATGCCCTGTTTTTTTGTAGTACAGATTCGAAATTAATACTGATGCGCAGTCGCGTTGTTGCCGAAGCCAACCTGATGCACAGTTACAGTTGACCCGGAAGCGGTCTGGTCCACTGCCGCGCCGTTGCCGCCGCCGAACTGTTTAACACTGATGGTGGAGTCTTTACTGTTCCACTGATCGAGGGTTGCGCTGTTACCAAAGCCTTTCTGCAGCAGGTCAATGGAACTGTCATCAGAACCTTGTCCTACATCAGCACCGTTACCGCCGCCGTGCTGAGTAATCGTCAGGTCAGAATTTTTAGCGTCAGTTTGCAAGGCAACAGCTGAGTTGCCGCCACCGTACTGGTAAATGCTCAGAGTTGAGTTCGGGCCGCTATTACCGCCACCCCAACCACCACCGCCGCCGCCATATTGTGGAACCGCACCAGCCAGAGCACTGCCAGAAACTACGATTGCTGCAATTGCTGCCACTTTGAAAAGTTTCATGGTAAACCCCCATCGGATTGATTTAAGTCGTCGTAAATAGTCAGCGTTGGATAACGCGAATTGCCATTTGCGACTGTCTCTGTACTACAACTGCTGTTTTTTGCGTACCATACTGGGTAATATTCGCTTTGTTACCCGAGCCTTTCTGGATAATCATCGCGGTATTACCAAAAGCCCCTTGCTTAATACTCGCATCATTGCCGTTACCGGACTGATCGATATAAGCGAGGTTATAAGTCCCTGATTGATCAACTTTCGCTCGGTTGTTCCCGCCATCCTGAGAAACAACGGACAGTAATTTAGAACCGCCCTGGCGAACGTCAGCATTATTACCTGAACCTTGTTGACCAATAATGGCTGCCTGATTATATGAAGACTTGCTTAATTCATTAATCGCGAAGTTATATTCCGAGACTGCCAAATCCGGACCTGCCGCGATCGCTAACCCAGGCGCACCCAGTAATGTAAACATCATAAATAACGTTCTGTTTTTCATGTTGTCACCTGGACCTGGTAATAAATAAATGGCTTGGTGTTAACGCGATTCGTTTTTTGTTAACGCCGCGTTACGATGAAGAGTATGTCTACCGAAACAATTTAAATATCTCACCCGCGAGTGTTATTTTTATTTAATGGGTCACCTCAAAGTATTAATTAATGCCAAAATTACCAGTCAGCAGCGTAAGTTAGTTTTTTAAATATTATTTTGATAGCCTGTTTGCGCTTCGTTAAGGAAGCGCTTATCGCCCCCGTCGCGTCTGCACTTCGCGCTTCGCCGACAACATTCCGCGACACCTCTGTCACAAGACGTACGATTTCTTAAGAGCTTTCTGTTAGCATGCAAAGTCTTAGACTTTTCATCTCACTCATACCTGTTACGAGCAAACACAAAATAATAAATTGATATTAAAATCAACTGATTGCAATAATTTGTATGATTTTTAAAATGTGTGCAGCATTATTATCATGTACAACTTTTTTATCATTACTGAACTTTTAAAGTGTCTAAAATTCACAAATTAATATTGATTTTTACATTCTGTTACACCATTAACACTTGATTTAAAAATCGTAATAGCTAGATTGAAATCAGCAGTACGAATTATTTTTAATATTTACCTCCTCCTGGAGGTTATGGTCTGATTCTACACACAGCAGTACAACATCTGTCAGTACTTCTGGTGTCCCCCGAATATATCGGGGGACAGCTGCCAGGTGTTATAAAAAAAGTGGGGTTTCATCATGTTTAATGAAGTCCATAGTTTACATGGTCATACATTACTGTTGATCACAAAGCCTTCTTTACAAGCGACAGCCTTATTACAACATTTGAAGCAGTCTCTGTCATTGAACGGGAAATTGCACAATATTCAACGTTCTTATGATGATATTGCTCCTGGCAGCATCATTCTCTTCGATATGATGGAAGCTGATAAAAAGCTTATCCATTACTGGCAAGATAACTTAAGCAGGAAAAACAATAATATCCGCGTATTATTATTGAATACACCTGATGAGTATCCTTTCCGGGATATTGAAAGCTGGCCGCATATCAACGGCGTCTTTTACGTCACTGAAGACGAGACGCGTGTGGTGGAAGGGTTGCAGGGTATTTTGCGTGGAGAGTGTTACTTTTCACAAAAACTGGCCAGCTACCTCATCACTCACTCCGGAAATTATCGCTACAACAGTTCAGAGTCGGCTTTGCTGACCCATCGCGAAAAAGAGATTCTGAATAAATTACGCATTGGTTCTTCAAATATTGAAATCGCCCGTTCGTTATTTATCAGCGAAAATACAGTGAAGACACATCTCTATAATCTTTTCAAGAAGATAGCTGTTAAAAACAGGACTCAGGCTGTTTCATGGGCAAACGATAACCTCAGGCGTTAATAACATGAAACGCACGTCGAGTTGGATCGCGGCAGTCGGCTTTCTGCTCGCTGCCGGAAATCTTCACGCTGTTGAAGTGGAAGTGCCCGGATTATTAACTGACCACACCGTCTCATCTATCGGCCACGATTTTTATCGGGCATTTAGCGACAAATGGGAAAGTGATTATCCAGGCAACTTAACAATCAATGAGCGGCCCAGTGCTCGATGGGGAAGCTGGATCACCATAACGGTTAATCAGGACGTGGTGTACCAGACATTTTTATTCCCAACGAAAAGAGACTTTGACAAAAACATCAGTTTTGCACTGGCACAAACTGAAGAAGCGGTAAATCGTCTGCAAATCGATAAGGCTCTGCTGAGCACTGGCGATTTAGCAAAAGATGAATTCTAGCGATATTAATCTCCGGAGGCTGTAATGCGTCTCGCACACACAGTGATTTCGTTAATGCTGATTGCACCGTTAAGCTGGGCCGGGAATATGACTTTCCAGTTCCGTAACCCAAATTTTGGTGGCAATCCAAATAACGGGGCTTTTATGCTCAATGAAGCCCAGGCCCAAAACTCCTATAAAGACCCCAGCTATGACGATGACTTTGGTATTGAAACACCGTCTGCACTGGATAACTTCACTCAGGCTATTCAGTCGCAAATATTAGGTGGCTTGCTCACGAATATTAATACCGGCAAACCTGGCCGCATGGTGACCAACGATTTTATTGTCGATATTGCCAATAAAGACGGGCAACTGCAGCTGAATGTGACCGACCGGAAAACGGGCAAAACGTCCACCATTCAGGTATCGGGTCTCGCAACCGATTCAACTGATTTTTAAACAACCACGAAATAAGGACAACAATCATGCAGCGCTTACTGATTCTTGTTGCAGTGTGCTTATTGAGCGGTTGTTTAACTGCTCCACCTAAAGAAGCCGCTAAACCCACGCTGATGCCCCGGGCGCAAAGCTATCGCGACCTGACACATCTGCCGGCGCCAACCGGTAAGATATTTGTCTCGGTTTATAACATTCAGGATGAAACGGGCCAGTTCAAACCGTATCCGGCAAGTAACTTCTCGACGGCTGTTCCACAAAGTGCCACCGCCATGCTGGTGACTGCGCTCAAGGATTCACGCTGGTTTATTCCTCTGGAACGCCAGGGGCTGCAAAACCTGCTGAACGAACGCAAAATCATTCGTGCGGCTCAGGAAAACGGCACCGTTGAGGTTAATAACCGCGTACCGTTGCAGTCGCTGGTTGCCGCGAACGTCATGGTTGAAGGCTCAATTATCGGCTACGAAAGTAACGTGAAATCGGGTGGTGTCGGGGCGCGTTATTTCGGTATCGGGGCGGACACGCAGTACCAGCTCGACCAGATTGCCGTCAACCTGCGCGTGGTTAACGTGAGCACCGGTGAAGTGCTGTCATCGGTCACCACCAGCAAAACGATTCTCTCCTATGAAGTTCAGGCCGGTGTCTTCCGCTTCATCGACTACCAGCGTCTGCTGGAAGGTGAAATCGGCTACACCTCGAATGAACCGGTGATGATGTGTCTGATGTCGGCCATCGAAACAGGGGTTATTTTCCTGATTAACGACGGGATCGATCGCGGACTGTGGGATCTGCAGAATAAAAATGACGTGAAAAATGAGGTGCTGGTGAAATACCGCGAGATGTCGGTGCCTCCAGAATCCTGATTCAGAAAGCCCAACGAAAAAGCGAGGCGCTAAGGCCTCGCTTTTTTATTTGCTCAATACCGTGCCGTTTTCCTGCGCCCGCTCTCGCCGGGCCGCCAGCCACAGTCCGCTGTTTTTCATCGCGTAGCCAAACACCAGCCCCAGAAGGAGCGACGGGATAATCATTTTCCAGTCGCCCTGCCCGGCAAAGGTCGCGCATGCGCCAATGAAAGTTCCAGGAACAAAAGAGAGCAGCAGGTGTTTTGCCTGAATGCACATCAAAAATGCCACCACGCCAGTCATCATATAGCCGACGATCTCAAGATGCGGCGCAAGCGCGCTGCCGTGCATGATAATCAATGCCCAGACAACGCCGCTCATCATGGTGCAGCCCGAGATAAACAGCCCTTTCAGTCCGCCCTGCGGACAGGCGAAGTAGGCGGTACAGCCGAGAAAACCCGCCCAGCTGAGCAGTCCTAAAGACACGGCAACCCATCCCCAGATTCCGGAGAGGATCCCTGTCGTAATGGCAATGGAAAGTAATATATTCATGGCGCGCATCTTATCAGATACGCGCCAGTGAAATGAGATCACGAGCACATTTTGTTCAAATCAAAATGTATCGTTACATTGAATATGTGATTTAAATCACTCTTCGTTCTCTTCCTGCAATTCATCCCACATGGCCGAGATCGCTTCACGGGTCAGCGGTGCCATGGTGCGCCAGAAAGGAGATGTGGCGTGGGCTTCAATCTTACCGAGGAAAGCGCCGCACCAGGGGAGAATGTAATCCCCAAACAGCGTTTCCAGAGCTTCGCTTTCATCGTCACCGGCGTGATCTTCAATCCACGAGGCCGCCAGCAGCAGCGTGCCGATATGGTCGGCAGGCGCATCGCTCAGGGGCATACCGCGCTCGGAGAGGAACGCGCGCACTTCAGATTCCGTCGCCCCCTCTTCCCAGGAAGAGCGATACGGTGAAACGCGCCCCTCTTCGCCCACAAACAGGGCGTTATAATCCGCCGAAATCTGCTGCATATCGCAGCTCTTTTGCAGGCGTTGCAGTAGCTCGTCCTGCTCCAGCGGCCAGTTGTCCGCGAGCTTACCTTCGCGAATCAGCGTAAAGAGCGGAACCAGCAGCGGATCTTGCGGCTGGCGATAGTACAAGGTGCCCAGTACGCGGCAAAGGATTGAAAACTCGTTCATTTAATTATTCCATGACTGTATTAAAGTTCAGCAAATTCAGCGATCGGTGGCATGCCACGCGATTCGAGGAAATCCAGCATCCGACGCGGGGCAACATTAAGAATACGCTCTTCCGGGAACCCGACTTCATCTAACACTTTCCTGCACTCGCCAAATTCCCCCAGCGTAAAAGCGGTGTGGGAATCAGAGCCCAGCGCCACCATTCCGCCAGCATCACGCACCGCCGCCGCCACTGCGCGACAGTTGGCTTCGCTGCCAATACGCGAATGGGTAAAGGAGGAGTTATTGATTTCCAGCGCCACGCGGTGTTTTGCCGCCGCCTGGGCGACCGCCTGAATGTCGATTGGGAATTTCGGGTTGCCAGGGTGGCTGATAATGTGGACGTTGCCGCTGGCAATCGTCGCGATCATCGCCTGAGTGTGGGTCTCTTTATCCTGAGGAGCAAACACCGGTTCATGAAAACCGGCGATAATCAGATCCAGAGAGGTCAGCATCGGGCCAGTACAGTCGATCTCGCCGTCCGTGTTTTTAATGTTCGCCTCGATGCCGCGCAGTATCCCGACGCCATCCACCAGACGAGGCCAGATGCGCATATTTACAAAGTGCCAGTAGTGCGGCGCATCAGCCATATCCGGGCCGTGATCGGTGATCGCAAAAAGCGTAATCCCTCTCAGTTTGGCTTGCGCGATGTAGTCATGAAGGGTGCTGTACGCGTGGGTGCTGGCGACGGTGTGCATATGCAGGTCTACGGGATACATCTCTCTCTCCTCTGATGTTTTACCCCAAGGATAGCAGGTATACCCGGCGAATATCAGCAAAAACCCGGCAAAAGCCGGGTTGCGGTTAGTAGCCTCGCTGCCTGTCGACCTGTCCGGTCGCGGCTTTCCCCTGCTCCAGCAGCGCTATCGTGCGGGCGATGTAATCCACGGCTTCTGCCGGGCGGGTGACAGCGGCAATATGCGGCGTCATCGCCACGCGCGGATGCGCCCACAGCGGGCTCTCTTCCGGCAACGGTTCACGGCTGTAGACATCCAGCATCGCCCCTTTCAGCTTACCGCTGTCGAGCGCTTTAAGCAGATCCGCTTCCACCAGATGCACGCCGCGCGCCAGGTTCATCACATAGCTTTGATCCGGCAGTTGGTTCAGCAGATCCTGATTGATAATCCCGACCGTTTCCGCCGTATTCGGCAGCAGGTTGATCAGCACGCGCGTCCCTTTCAGGAAGGCCGGCAGTTCGTCATGACCGGCAAAACTCTCCACGCCAGGATACGTCTTACGCGTGCGACTCCAGCAGCGCAGCGGGAATCCCCACGGCGCGAGGGCTTCCGCCACTTTTGATCCCAGCACGCCCGCACCCAGCAGGCCGACGGTAAAATCTTCGCGCTGATAATCGGCTAACGGTTCCCAGCGCGATTGTTGCTTCAGCGCCTGATAGTCGTCAAAACGGCGGAACCAGTGCAGAACCTGGCTCACCGCGTATTCCTGCATTTGCTGGCCCATACCGGTATCTTCGAGGCGGAACAGGGGAATATGTTCTGGCAACATCTCCGGATGCGCTTTTAATTTGCTCAGGATGGAATCCACGCCCGCGCCGAGGGCGAAGACCGCTTTCAGATTGCGCCCCTGCAACATCTCCACCGGCGGATGCCAGACGAGCGCATAATCCGCATGTTCGTTATCGCCCCGCTTCCATTCACGCACGCGCGCGCCCGGAATGGCTGTCGACAGCGCCTTAATCCAGTAAGGGGTATCAAACGTCGGGTGGTAAAAGATGATATCCATAAATGACTCCTGCTTTTTATTGCGATGTTTTATATGTGTTTTCAAGAGGATTATCAGGATAACAAATATTGCGCAGGGTGTGTTGATGATAAAAAAAGCGCTTTCAGCACATTCAGGAATCACATTGCTGAAACTTTATCTAAACACGCCAAATAACTGAAAAAGTTGATTGACGGCGATGCCCCTTTTACTTACATTAGCGCCCGTCCCAGCAACAACGGGATGACAATACGGTGAGGTGTCCGAGTGGCTGAAGGAGCACGCCTGGAAAGTGTGTATACGGCAACGTATCGAGGGTTCGAACCCCTCTCTCACCGCCATATTTGAAGAAGAGCTCGCATGAAAATGCGGGCTTTTTTTTCGTCTGTCGTTTGGGTCTACTCCTCGACAATCCGCGCGTATTCTTCGGCCAGAAAATCCACCAGCGTGCGCACAGAAGGCAACAGCCCGCGCCGCGAAGGATACACTGCGTGAATGACTTCCCGCTGCGGCTCCCACTCGCTCAGTACCCTGACCAGCTCACCGCGCGCCAGCTGCTCCTTGACCATTAAAACGGGTAACTGGACCACGCCGACGCCAGCCGATGCCGCTTCGCGCAGCGCCAGCATATCGGAGGTGATATAACGCGGCGTAAAGTGGATCTCCGCCTTCGCGCCCGCAGGCCCGGTCAGCGCCCATTTGTGAACCTGCTTGCCCGCCCCCATGCTCAGTCCGGGCCACTGGCTGAGTTCAGCAGGCGCTGTCGGTGTGCCCAGCCTTTCAATCAGCTGCGGGCTCGCCACCAGACAGTGACCGCGATCGGCGAGCACACGCAGGACCAGATCGCTATCGTCAAAGGGCCGTGGTCGGACGCGAATTGCCACATCAATCCCCTCCGCCACCACATCCACACGCCGGTTGGTGGCTTCCAGCTGCAGATTCACGCCCGGATAGCGGACCATAAATCGCGCCAGCATCGGGCCAATATGGACATGCAGCAGCGTTACCGGACAGGTTATGCGCACCATTCCGCGCGGCTCTGCCTGTAAAGCGGCGACGGCCTCCTGCGCCGCCTCGGCTTCTACCAGCATCGCTTTGCAGTGCTGATAAAAGGTATGGCCGATGTCGGTGACCGTAAACTGCCGCGTGGTACGCTGTATTAATCGCACGCCCAGCCGCTCCTCAAGCTGCGCAATACGACGGCTGAGGCGGGATTTCGGTAAATCACAGGCCCGCCCTGCCGCGGCAAATCCGCCGTGGTCCACCACTTTCACAAACCACGCAAAATCATTGAGATCCTGCATTTCGCCTCCATCGTCCTGTTTATGGAACAGTGAGTATTAATTTCACACTCTACCGGGATATTAATGTCGAATATAAGCTAATACACATCAACCGAACAGCAGGAGAAAAACATGAAACAGGTTACTGGCGTCTATACCGCACCGCGTCCCCACTGGGTGGGCGACGGTTTCCCGGTACGCTCAATGTTCTCTTACCAGACTCACGGCGAAGCCCTCAGCCCTTTCCTGCTGCTGGACTATGCAGGCCCGCACGTTTTCCCCGGCGATGGCGTGAAACGCGGTGTGGGTGAGCATCCCCATCGCGGCTTTGAAACGGTGACCATTGTCTATTCGGGCGACGTAGAGCATCGCGATTCAACCGGTAAAGGTGGCGTGATTGGTCCGGGCGATGTGCAATGGATGACCGCCGGTGCGGGCATTTTGCATGAAGAGTTTCACGCCGATGCCTTCTCGCGCCAGGGCGGTGAGCTGAAGATGATGCAGCTGTGGGTCAACCTTCCGGCGAAGCACAAAATGGCCACTCCGGGCTACCAGAGCATCACCAAAGCGGCGATCCCGGTCGTGGCGCTGCCCGATAACAGCGGCGAGCTGCGGGTGATTGCCGGTCAGTATGGCGATACACAAGGCCCGGCGCGCACCTTCTCGCCCCTCAACGTATGGGACATTGCCCTGCATCAGGGCGGCCATCTGAGCCTGAACCAGCCGGATGGCTGGAGCACGGCGCTGGTGGTGGTCGAAGGCAGCATCACAGTGAATGGCACCACCGAAGCCGGTGAAGCCCAGCTGGTGGTGCTGAGCCAGAGCGGGGATAAACTGCATCTTGAAGCTACCCGTGACGCAAAAGTGCTGCTGATGTCCGGCGAGCCGTTAAACGAGCCGATTGTCGGTTACGGTCCGTTCGTGATGAACACCAAAACCGAGATCGCAGAGGCGATCGGTGATTTTAATTCCGGTCGTTTTGGTCAGATGTGAGCATAAACCGGCAGAGATGATTATTGCTTAACCGAACAGCCACTCGGGCATAAAATTTGCTTGACCGTTTTAGCGCAACTCCCTATAGTAGCGCCCCGTTGCCCCCGAGAGGTCAGGCAGCGAAACAATACGGTGAGGTGTCCGAGTGGCTGAAGGAGCACGCCTGGAAAGTGTGTATACGGCAACGTATCGAGGGTTCGAACCCCTCTCTCACCGCCATATTTAGAGAAGAGCTCGCATGAAAATGCGGGCTTTTTTTTCGTCTGTCGTTTGGGTTCCCCAGAAAGCAAAGCCCGGTTTCCCGGGCTTTGTCATCTGCAGCAAATTCAGTCGTAGGCAAGCAGTGCGCGCTGGCACAGAACCGAGCGTACGCAATCATCTTTGTTGAAACGCACCACCCCAACCATGTCATCTTCCACAAAACGTGCCAGCGCATCGCTCAGGCCCGATTTGACACCCGACGGCAGGTCGCACTGGGTGATATCGCCGTTGACGATAACGGTCACGTTTTCCCCGAGGCGCGTTAAAAACATCTTCATTTGCGCTGCGGTCACGTTCTGAGCCTCGTCGAGAATGACGACCGCATTTTCAAATGTACGTCCGCGCATATAGGCGAACGGCGCGATTTCCACCTTACCAATCTCTGGTCGCAGGCAGTACTGCATAAAAGAAGCCCCCAGGCGTTTCACCAGCACGTCATAGACAGGCCGGAAATACGGGGCGAACTTCTCTGACATATCGCCGGGCAAGAAGCCGAGATCTTCATCGGCCTGCAATACCGGACGGGTGACGATAATTCTGTCCACATCCTTATGAATCAGAGCCTCCGCCGCCTTGGCAGCACTTATCCACGTTTTCCCGCATCCGGCTTCACCGGTTGCGAAGATCAGCTGTTTACTCTCGATAGCATTCAGGTAGTGCGCCTGAGCTTCATTGCGGGCGGCAATTGGGGAGTTATCACGGCTGTCTCGCGCCATGCCAATTGCTTCTACGCCGCCACTCATCTGCACAAGCGAGGTGACCGACTCTTCTTCACGCTGTTTATGGCTACGTGAATCCCGTCTCAGCACACGTTTTGCTTCGCGACGAGCTTTGATCACTGCTTTTTGTCTTCCCATGGATAGCACCTTGAGTTGTTGGTATTCATCACACGCGCCGTTGGCAGCGCGATTATGCGCACGAACATCTGAGGTTTGGCTTCCTTGTAAGCCCTTGCTTGCCTTTTGGAATGACGATGCAAAACGGCTACGCGCACCGTTCTGCACGCCGGATAAGTTCTTTTGAGGTATTGGGGAGGAGAATTTAATGGTGAAGAAATCGCTGCCGGAGTCAGAGCCTCCGCGCCGGGTGCTGCGGTTGTTATGTTTAACTTGTCCAGTACAGGACCCAACCATTCGCGATCTCCATAGTGAATCGTTATCACTGCCGGGAACTACCGCTGTCTTATATTAAGTACATCAGGATTTATCACAAATGCAACATATTTTTTACCTGAACGCAACTTTTTCAGACTCGCCCTGCAGCTGAGTTCAGTCTCATACAGAAATATGACAGAAATATAACAGTGAGGGTCATAGGAAAAAATAATCTCCCCGCGCGGGTGGCGGGGAGAATAATCAGGCTTCGATCAGCCCTTGGGCGAGATACGCGGTGTTATCGCGCACGCCCGGCAGAGCAAAGAAATACCCGCCGCCGATAGGTTTTATGTACTCTTCCAGCGCCTCGCCGTTTAACCGCTTCTGCACGGTTAAAAAGCCCTTCTCCAGATCGTGCTGATAGCAGACAAACAGCAGGCCCATATCCAGCTGCCCGGAGTTGGTCACGCCCAGCGAATAGCTGTAGCCGCGACGCATCATCAGGCTGGACTCGGTTTCCGGCGTTCGCGGGTTCGCCAGACGAATATGGCTATCGAGCGCGATGGTATCCCCGTCCGGATCGTTTGCGTAATCCGGTACATCGTGTTCGTTTTTCATGCCCAGCGGCGCACCGCTCTGCTTGTCACGACCGAAAATGGTTTGCTGCTCTTTCAGCGGCGTGCGATCCCAGAACTCCACGTGGAACTGGATAATGCGCACCGCCTGATAAGTGCCGCCCACCGCCCACGCCGGTTCGCCCTGATCCGCCGTGGTCCAGACCACGTTTTTCATCAGCGCCGCATCGCGGCTGTCCGGGTTGGCCGTTCCGTCTTTAAAGCCGAGCAGATTGACCGGCGTCTCTTTTCCCTGGCTGCGCGCCGCGTGATCGGAGATAAACCCTTCCCGCTTCCAGCGCACGCTGAGCAGATCCGGCGTGTACTTGATGATATCGCGCAGGGCGTGGATCACCGTATCCTGGGTATTGGCGCAGATCTGGATCAGCAGATCGCCATGACAGAGCGCGGCGTCGAGAGAATCGTTCGGAAAACGCGTCATCTTTTGCAGCGTTTTCGGTTTCTGTTTCTCAAGCCCGTAGCGGGCATCAAACAGCGACTCGCCAACGGAAACCGTGACCGTCAGGTTATCCGGGGCGATAAACGGCCCCAGAATACCCGAATCCATCGGCGGCATCCGCGGGTTCGGCGTTTCCGGCGCCGGGCCGCCTGCCGTCAGAAACGCAATCCGCTTCGTCAGCAAGCGAAACAGACGTTCCAGATCCGCTTTATCGCTCGCCAGCGAATCAAACGCCACCACCATCATCGCCGCCTGCTGCGGCGTCAGGATCCCGGCCTGATGTTCACCGTAGAACGGCTGCGTCTCCATGCGTGCATTCGGGGAGAGGGTTCCCGGCGCGCTTTGCGGTTTGGCCGCATGCGCCACCGGGCAACCCCCCGCCAGAGCGAGCGCGCCGCCAAGCGCCCCCACCCCTTTTAACAATCGACGGCGCGACGGTTCTGCTACGTCGATTTCGTGATGTTTACTCATAATGCTTAGTCCAGACCCAGTACGCCACGCAGCTGTGCCAGATCTTCCGCCAGCGTTGTGATTGGCCCTTTCAGCGCATTCCGGTCGGCGTCCGTCAATTTGTCGTAAGTCTCATACCCGTCTTTGGTACGGTACTTCGCCAGAATGGTATTCACTTTCTTGAAGTTGGCATCCACTTTCGCCAGCAGTTCGCTGTTGTCTTTCTGCAGCTGCGGACGCAGCAGGTCTACAATCTTCTGCGCGCCGTCAACGTTCGCCTGGAAATCCCACAGGTCGGTGTGGCTGTAACGATCTTCTTCGCCACTGATTTTGCTGGCCGCCACTTCTTCAATCAGGCCAGCCGCGCCGCCCACCACTTTTGACGGCGGGAAAGCCAGCTCGCTAATGCGTTTTTGCAGATCCAGCACGTCGGTATTCAGCTGCTCCGCGTACTTCTCCATCCCTTTGGTGGAGTTGTCGCCAAACAGCGCTTTCTCCAGACGGTGGAAGCCGGTGAATTTCGGATCGGCGGCTTTCTGCTCGTAATCATCTTCACGGGCGTCGATGCTGCCGTCGAGGTCAGAGAACAGCTCGGCAATCGGTTCGATACGCTCGTAGTGCTGGCGCGTTGGCGCGTACAGAGATTTGGCTTTCTCGATATCACCCGCTTTTACCGCGTCGGTAAAGGCTTTGGTACCGGCAACCAGGTCAGCGGTCTCTTTGGTCACGTAGGCTTTATAGGCGGTGATCGCCTCGCCCAGACTCAGCAGCGCTTCGCCTTTCGCCGCATCCGCCGTGGCTTCGCCTTTGACGATCAGCTTGCCTTTCGGGTTGGTCAGCAGGCCGCAGGTCATGTCATATTCGCCCGGCTGCAGGTTAGCCGTCATTTTCTGGGTAAAGCCTGGCGCGATGTTTTCACGCTCTTCCACCACCATCACGCCTTTGAGGATTTCCCACTCCAGCGCCTTCTGGCTATGGTTCTGAATGATAAACTGGGTTTTACCGCTGTTGACCGTGATGGTCATCGGCTCACACTGTTTATCGTTCACGGTGACTTTCACCTGAGGAACATCTGCCGCGCCCGCTGAGAATGCAAACGCAAACAGCGCTGCCACACCTGCCTGTAATGCAGTACGTCGAAATTGAATTGCCATGACCCTTCCCTTTCTAAAAGTATGTATAAACAACACGAAGCACTTCAGGGCGCAGTACGCGACGGCTGAGTACTGGGGCGTGATGGCATAAAGAACAGCACCAGCGCCGGAATGAGATAGATGAAATACATCGCCACTTCGCTGACGCTCGGCGTTTCCTGATAGCCGAAGATGCCTTCGAGCAGGGTGCCGGTCAGAGAGTGGGTGGAGAGCGTATTACTGAAATCGAACGCAACGTCCTGGAAGTGGTTCCACAGGCCCGCCTCGTGGAAGGCGCGAATCGCCCCTGCCGCCAGCCCGGCGGCGACCAGCAGAATGAACAGGCTGGTCCATTTGAAGAACGCGCCAAGGTTCAGGCGAATGCCGCCCCAGTAGAGCATGAATCCCAGCACAATCGCGGTGGCGAGACCCAGCATCGCGCCGAGCGGCGGCCAGATCCCCACGTCCTGCTGGAACGCCGCCAGCAGGAAGAAGACTGACTCCAGCCCTTCGCGGGCGACGGCGAAAAAGACCATCCCAATCAGCGCCCAGCCGTGGTGGTTGCCCTTTTGCAGCGCGTGATCGACAGCCTGCTCCAGCTGCACTTTGACGTTACGCGAGACTTTGCGCATCCAGAACACCATCCAGGTGAGGATCACCACGGCGATCACCGCCACGATCCCTTCGAACAGCTCCTGCTCTTTTTGCGGGAATTCACCGGTGGTTTCGTTAATCAGGATCCCGAGACCTAAACAGAGTGCGGCGGCGAGAATAACGCCAATCCACATCACACCAATCCAGCGGCCGCGCTGGGTGCGCTTCAGGTAGCTGGCAATCAGACTGACAATTAAGGCCGCTTCAAGCCCTTCACGTAACATAATGAGAAATGGAACAAACATGCCGACACCTTAAATGTTTATCGCGGTCAACTGGTGCAAAGAAAGGTAAATAACTGTGATAGTGATTATCATTACGGCAGAAAGAAAAACAAGCGAATTGTGTCAGGTTTTGATGACCAGTTGTAAATCCATCGCCGGTTAATAGTTACGATCGTTACCGTTATGTATATAACTTATAACGTAAATGCCCATTTACGGTTTCCCTGCCCTATGGCTAAATAAGCGCTTCGTTTACCTGCTGAAAATTCAAAATGTATAACTTTGTTCATTTCCTGCTGGCGCTGGTCATTATTCTTGCGCTCGCCTGGCTGGTGAGTTTCGACCGCCGAAAAATTCGTATTCGTTATGTTTTACAGCTTATTGTGATTGAAATTGCGCTGGCGTTCTTTTTCCTGCACGCCGAAAGCGGTCTCTTCGTGATTAAATATGTCTCCGGTTTCTTTGAATCCCTGCTGAAATTTGCCGCGGAGGGCACCAATTTTGTCTTTGGCGGAATGGGTGAAAAAGGGCTGGCGTTCATTTTCCTCGGCGTGTTGTGTCCGATTATCTTTATTTCTGCCCTGATCGGTATTCTCCAGCACTGGCGAATTCTGCCGATTTTTATTCGTCTGATCGGCACCCTGCTGTCAAAACTGAATGGCATGGGCAAGCTGGAATCCTTTAACGCCGTCAGCTCACTCATTCTCGGCCAGTCGGAAAACTTCATTGCTTACAAAGGGGTGCTCGGCGATCTCTCGTCTCGTCGTCTGTTCACCATGGCGGCGACGGCGATGTCCACCGTTTCCCTGTCGATCGTCGGCGCTTATATGACCATGCTTGATGCGAAATTCGTGGTCGCGGCGCTGATCCTCAATATGTTCAGCACCTTTATTATTCTGTCGGTCATTAACCCGGCAAGCCCGGAAGCCGAGCCGGAAATCAAACTGGAAAAACTGCACGAATCCCAGAGCTTCTTTGAGATGCTGGGCGAGTATATTCTGGCCGGTTTTAAAGTGGCGATGATTATTCTGGCGATGCTGATTGGCTTTATTGCCCTTATTAGCGCCGTCAACGCCCTCTTCTCCAGCCTGTTTGGAATGAGCTTCCATCAGATCCTTGGCTATGTATTTTATCCGCTGGCGTGGCTGGTGGGCATTCCCCTGAGTGATGCGCTGAACGCGGGCAGTATTATGGCGACCAAACTGGTGGCAAATGAATTTGTGGCGATGATTGAGCTGCAAAAAATTGCCGGTCAAATGACACCGCGCGGGCTGGGCATTCTCTCTATCTTCCTGGTGTCGTTCGCCAACTTTGCCTCTATCGGCATCGTGGCCGGGGCGATCAAAGGGCTGAATGAGAAACAAGGCAACGTGGTATCTCGCTTTGGTCTGCGTCTGGTGTACGGCGCGACGCTGGTGAGCTTGCTGTCGGCAAGCTTTGCGGGGCTGGTGCTTTAACACCGTTTGTCGAACAGATGATATGCAGGCCGGGTCAGCGTTAGTGCCACCCGGCTTTTTCTTGCAACAATAACAATGAGGATAGCGAACAATGACCATCAAAACAGGGCTTATGGTTGCCGCACTTTTCATGCTGGCCGGCTGCAACGCCCCCTCGCATACGGCTCCTGACGCCACCTGCAAAGTGGATAACCAGATGCAGCAAACCACGCTCTATTTCGGTCTGAATCGTCCGGCGGGTTCCGCCATCACCGGGCAGGAGTGGCAGCAGTTTGTCGATCAGGACGTGACGCCGCGTTTTCGCGATGGCTTAACGGTGTTTGATGCGCGCGGACAGTGGCTGGGCAATGACGGGAAAGTGGCGCGTGAGCCAAGTAAAGCGTTGATGCTGATCCACGGGAAAGATGCTCAGAGCGAGAGCAATATCGAAGCATTACGCGGGATCTACAAATCACGGTTTGCACAGGAGTCGGTGATGCGCGTTGATCAACCGGTCTGCGTGCAGTTCTGACAAATAAAAAGCCGGGCGGCGACGACGCCTTACCCGGCTTTGAACACCTGTTAACGCTTATTCAGGCTGTAACTTTACCGGCGGTGCCGTGTGGTAATGCGCATCCGCTTCGGCAAAACGTTCCTGCATAGCCGCCGACGGCGCTTTCCCCAGCAGGCTGAACACCACAATCCCGATGCTGCCGAAGATAAAGCCTGGAATGATTTCATACAGGCCCAGCCACGCGAACTGTTTCCAGACGATAACCGTCATCGCACCGATGATCATCCCCGCCAGCGCGCCGTTTCGGGTCATGCGTGACCAGAGTACCGAGAACAGCACCACCGGACCAAAGGCCGCACCGAAGCCCGCCCAGGCGTAGCTCACCAGGCCCAGCACGCGGTTTTCCGGGTTTGCGGCCAGCGCGATAGAGACCAGCGCCACCGCCAGCACCATAAAGCGTCCGACCCACACCAGCTCTTTCTGGCTCGCGCCTTTACGCAGGAAGGCCTTGTACAGATCTTCTGTAATGGCGCTTGAGCACACCAGCAGTTGACAGCTCAGGGTCGACATCACCGCCGCCAGAATCGCCGACAGTAAAATCCCGGCAATCCACGGGTTAAACAGAATCTGCGCCAGCTCGATAAACACGCGCTCGGCGTTCTGGTTTACCGCCCCCGCCTGCGCCGGGTTGTTATTGAAGTACGCAATGCCGAAGAAGCCGACCGCAACCGCACCCGCCAGGCACAGGATCATCCACGTCATACTGATACGACGCGCATGCACGATGCTGTGGTGAGAGTCCGCCGCCATGAAACGCGCCAGAATGTGCGGCTGGCCGAAGTAGCCCAGGCCCCAGCCCATCAGTGAGATGATGGCCACGAAGTTCAGCCCTTTGAGCATATCGATGTTTTCAATGCTCTTTTGCTTGATCACTTCCAGCGAATCGCCAAACCCGCCGACGGTGATAATCACAATCACCGGGGTGAGAATCAGGGCGAAAATCATCAGACTCGCCTGCACGGTATCCGTCCAGCTCACGGCCAGGAAGCCACCGACGAAGGTATAAAGGATGGTGGCTGCAGCACCGGCCCAGAGTGCGGTTTCATAGCTCATGCCGAAAGTGCTTTCGAACAGACGAGCCCCGGCGACAATCCCGGACGCACAGTAGATGGTGAAGAACAGCAGGATCACCAGCGCGGAGATAATACGCAGCACGCGGCTTTTATCTTCGAAACGGCTGGTGAAATAGTCCGGAAGCGTCAGTGCGTTGTTGTTCACTTCGGTGTGAACACGCAAACGACCGGCCACCAGTTTCCAGTTAATCCATGCCCCGATACACAGGCCGATGGCAATCCAGCTTTCGGAAATCCCGGAGATGAAAATCGCGCCCGGTAACCCCATCAGCAGCCAGCCGCTCATGTCGGAAGCGCCCGCTGACAGCGCGGTCACGAAGGGCCCTAGACTACGCCCACCTAAAATATAGTCGTCAAAGTTTTTGGTCGAACGCCATGCAATAAACCCTATCAGGATCATGCCAAAAATATAAACGAGAAATGTCACCAGCATCGGTGTGCTAATAGCCATTTAAAATCTCCAAAAATATCGAGCGACAGCCGTCCGGGCTGCCTTATTATTCGATTATCGGAACGTGATAATCATGAGTGTATTTCGGTTGGGCGCGCGTATCCTGCCGTAAGCGCTCCACATGCACAAATGATTTAACACTGCATTTACATCAAATTCATCCCTGGATTTATAGGTCTTTCGTATAGGTTGCACTCGCTCACGCTTTTACGGGTTGCACCTTTTAAAAGTGTTAAGTGCCGCATAAAAACGGGCTTCACACGCAGAATCTCATCGTATTTACCAGCTTACTTATCGTTAACAATCCATTCATTTTTCAGCTTGCAGTCCAGGTCACATTTAACACGGTTGCACAAAGTTGCAACATGGTGGATATTTCACGCTAACGAACGAACATCACTAAAGATCAACAGGAGTTACTGGCATGGGCATGACCACCATGGGGGTTAAGCTGGATGACGCGACCCGCGAACGGATTAAGAGCGCTGCAACCCGCATCGACCGCACGCCGCACTGGCTGATTAAACAGGCCATTTTTAATTATCTGGAACGTCTGGAAAACGAAGACGACTTACCGGAACTGCCTGCCCTGCTGGCGGGTGCCGCCAACGAAAGCGAAGACGCTGCCGCCATCGCCGAAGAGAACCACCAGCCGTTCCTCGACTTTGCCGAGCAGATCCTGCCGCAGTCCGTGAGCCGCGCCGCGATCACCGCCGCGTATCGTCGCGCCGAAACCGACGCCGTGCCGATGCTGCTGGAGCAGGCACGTCTGCCGGAGCCGATTGCGTCCCAGGCGCACAGCCTGGCGTATCAGCTCGCCGACAAACTGCGTAATCAGAAATCCGCCAGTGGTCGCGCCGGTATGGTGCAAGGGCTGCTGCAGGAGTTCTCCCTCTCCTCGCTGGAAGGCGTGGCGCTGATGTGCCTCGCGGAAGCGCTGCTGCGTATTCCGGACAAAGCCACGCGCGATGCATTAATCCGCGACAAAATCAGCAACGGTAACTGGCACTCGCACATTGGCCGCAGCCCGTCGCTGTTCGTCAACGCTGCCACCTGGGGCCTGCTGTTTACCGGCAAACTGGTCTCCACCCATAACGAAGCCAACCTTTCCCGCTCCCTGAACCGCATTATTGGTAAGAGTGGCGAACCGCTGATCCGCAAAGGCGTGGACATGGCGATGCGTCTGATGGGCGAGCAGTTCGTCACCGGTGAAACCATCTCCGAAGCGCTGGCCAATGCCCGCAAGCTGGAAGATAAAGGCTTCCGCTACTCTTACGACATGCTCGGTGAAGCGGCCCTGACCGCCGCCGATGCCCAGGCTTACATGGTCTCGTACCAGCAGGCGATCCACGCGATTGGTAAAGCCTCGAACGGGCGCGGCATTTACGAAGGGCCGGGGATTTCCATCAAGCTCTCCGCCCTGCACCCACGCTACAGCCGCGCTCAGTACGATCGCGTAATGGATGAACTCTACCCGCGCCTGAAATCCCTGACTCTGCTGGCGCGCCAGTACGATATCGGGATTAACATCGATGCCGAAGAGGCCGACCGCCTGGAGATCTCCCTCGATCTGCTGGAAAAGCTGTGCTTCGAGCCAGAGCTGGCGGGCTGGAACGGTATCGGCTTCGTCATTCAGGCCTATCAGAAACGCTGTCCGTTTGTGATTGATTATCTGATTGACCTCGCCTCCCGCAGCCGCCGTCGCTTGATGATCCGTCTGGTGAAAGGCGCGTACTGGGACAGCGAAATCAAACGTGCGCAGATGGACGGGCTGGAAGGCTATCCGGTCTACACCCGTAAGGTCTATACCGACGTTTCTTACCTCGCCTGTGCGAAAAAACTGCTTAACGTGCCGAACCTGATTTACCCGCAGTTCGCCACCCACAACGCCCATACGCTGGCGGCGATCTACAGCCTGGCCGGGCAAAACTACTATCCGGGCCAGTACGAGTTCCAGTGCCTGCACGGCATGGGTGAACCGCTGTACGAACAGGTCACCGGTAAAGTGGCGGAAGGCAAACTGAACCGACCGTGCCGTATTTATGCTCCGGTTGGTACGCACGAAACGCTGCTTGCCTATCTGGTGCGTCGTCTGCTGGAAAACGGCGCGAACACCTCCTTCGTCAACCGTATTGCTGATACCACACTGCCGCTTGATGAACTGGTTGCCGATCCGGTGCAGGCCGTGGAAAAAATGGCAGCGCAGGAGGGCCAGCTCGGCCTGCCGCATCCGAAAATTGCCCTGCCGCGTGAACTGTACGGCAGCGATCGCACCAACTCAGCGGGTCTGGATCTGGCGAACGAACACCGTCTGGCGTCCCTCTCCTCCGCCCTGCTCAACAGCGCCCTGCAGAAATGGCAGGCGAAGCCGATTCTCGAACAGCCCGTTGACGCAGGCGACATGCAGCCGGTGATCAACCCGGCCGAGCCGAAAGATATCGTCGGTTTTGCCCGCGAAGCCACCGCCCAGGAAGTCGAGCTGGCGCTGGAAAACGCCGTCAACAATGCGCCAATCTGGTTCGCAACGCCGCCGCAGGAGCGTGCCGCGATCCTCGAACGCGCCGCCGTGCTGATGGAAGGCCAAATGCAACAGCTGATTGGCATCCTGGTGCGCGAAGCCGGGAAAACCTTCAGCAACGCCATCGCCGAAGTGCGCGAAGCGGTCGACTTCCTGCACTACTACGCCGGTCAGGTACGCAACGACTTCGATAATGAAACTCACCGCCCGCTGGGTCCGGTAGTCTGTATCAGCCCGTGGAACTTCCCGCTGGCGATCTTTACCGGCCAGATTGCTGCCGCGCTTGCCGCCGGTAACAGCGTGCTGGCGAAACCCGCTGAACAGACGCCGCTAATTGCCGCTCAGGGTATTCAGATCTTGCTCGAAGCCGGTGTTCCGGCAGGCGTGGTACAGCTTCTGCCGGGGCGCGGTGAAACCGTCGGCGCTCAGCTGACCTCTGACAACCGCGTGCGCGGTGTGATGTTTACCGGTTCCACGGAAGTGGCAACGCTGCTGCAACGCAACATCGCCACCCGTCTCGATCCGCAGGGGCGTCCGACGCCACTGATCGCCGAAACGGGCGGGATGAACGCGATGATCGTCGACTCCTCCGCCCTGACCGAACAGGTGGTGGTGGACGTGCTGGCCTCGGCCTTCGACAGCGCCGGACAACGTTGCTCCGCCCTGCGTGTGCTGTGCCTGCAGGATGATATCGCCGACCACACGCTGAAAATGCTGCGCGGTGCGATGGCAGAATGCCGGATGGGTAACCCAGGCCGACTGACCACTGACATTGGCCCGGTGATTGACGCCGAAGCCAAAGCCAATATCGAACAGCACATTCAGGCGATGCGTGCCAAAGGCCGTCCGGTCTTCCAGGCGGTTCGCGAGAACAGCGAAGACGCCCGCGAATGGAACACCGGCACCTTTATTGCGCCGACGCTTATTGAGCTTTCCAGCTTTGACGAGCTGAAAAAAGAGGTCTTCGGCCCGGTGCTGCACGTGGTGCGCTACAGCCGCAACAACCTCGAGGCGCTGGTCGATCAGATTAACGCCTCCGGCTACGGCCTGACCCTCGGCGTGCATACCCGTATCGACGAAACCATCGCTCAGGTGACGGGCAGCGCCAAAGTCGGCAACCTCTACGTCAACCGCAACATGGTGGGCGCGGTGGTCGGCGTGCAGCCGTTCGGCGGCGAAGGCTTGTCCGGCACCGGTCCGAAAGCCGGTGGCCCGCTCTACCTGTATCGTCTGCTGGCGAACCGTCCGGAGAACGCACTCGGCGTGACCCTGGCGCGTCAGGATGCGGAACGTCCGGTGGATGCGCAGCTGAAAACGCTGCTGACTCAGCCGCTGGAGGCGCTGACCAAATGGGCGGAAAAACGCCCGGAACTGCACGCCCTGTGCCAGCAGTATGGCGAACAGGCGCAGGCCGGTACTCAGCGTCTGCTGCCCGGCCCAACCGGTGAGCGCAACACCTGGACGCTGATGCCGCGCGAGCGCGTGCTGTGCATCGCCGACAACGAACAGGACGCGCTGGTCCAGCTGGCTGCCGCTGCGGCAACGGGCTGTGAAGTGCTGTGGCCGGAGGATGGTCTGCACCGCGATCTCGCCAAACAGCTGCCGAAAGAGGTGTCTGCGCGCATCACCTTCGCGAAACCGGACGTGATCACCACACAGGCCTTCGACGCCGTGATTTACCACGGCGATTCCGATCAGCTGCGTGAGCTGTGCGAGCAGGTGGCGGCGCGCGACGGCGCGATTGTGTCGGTGCAGGGCTTCGCGCGCGGTGAAACCAATTTGCTGCTGGAGCGTCTGTACGTTGAGCACTCTCTTAGCGTCAACACGGCGGCCGCAGGCGGTAACGCCAGCCTGATGACAATCGGCTAATCGTATAGCTACAATGAACCCGTAGGCCGGATAAGCGTAGCGCGTCCGGCTTTTTTATACGGAGGGTAAAATGAAACGACTATTGATTGCCGGCGCGGTATTGCTCTTCAGCGCTAACGCGCTGGCGGATGAGTGTGCCAGTGCGACCACCCAGACCGATCTGAACACCTGCACCGCCCAGCAATATCAGGCGGCAGATAAAAAACTGAATCAGACGTACCAGGCCGTGATGAAGCGTGCTGCCGCGCCCCAGCGTGATTTACTGAAAAAGGCCCAGCAGGCGTGGATTGGACTGCGTGATGCCGACTGTGCCTTTGCCGGTTCCGGCACCGAAGGCGGCAGCATCCAGCCGATGATCATTAATCAGTGCATGACGGAAAAAACCGTCGAGCGCGAGGCGTTTCTGGCCTCGCTGATGCAGTGCGAAGAAGGCGATTTAAGCTGCCCGCTTCCGCCAGGCAATTAACGCAGGCGAATCCCTTCAATAATCAGACGCTGCACGTTATCCACCGCACTCTGGAAAAACGCTTCATCCTGGAGCGTTTTTCCGGTCACGGCTTCAACCTGGCTGGCAAAGTCAGCGTAGTGTTGGGTCGAGGCCCAAATCATGAAAATCAGGTGCTGCGGATCGATTGGCGCCAGCTTTCCGCTCGCCACCCAGCCCGCAATGATGGCCGATTTGTCGTCGATCAGCTGCTTTAAATCCCCCGTCAGTTCCGCCTGCAATAGCGGCGCACCCTGCAGCATCTCCATGCAGAACAGCTTCGACGCCTGCGGATGGTCGCGGGAGACCTCCAGCTTGAGGCGAATATACTCTTTGATCGCCACCAGCGGCGTCAGTTCTTCGCGAAACGCTTTCAGCGGCGCCAGCCAGATATCGAGAATTTGCTGCAGAACGGCGACATAGAGCGCTTCTTTCGACGGGTAGTAGTAGAGCAGATTGGTTTTCGACACGCCGGACAGCTCCGCCACCTGCTCCAGACGCGTGCCATGAATGCCGAACCGGGAAAAGGTCTCCAGTGCGGCTTTCAGAATGGCCTGCTTCTTGGCGCTCACCGCCCGCGAACGTTTACCTGCTGTTTGCACTGCGCCTTGTGTCATGCCTGCTCTCCTTGTTGATGTGCGTTCAGCATAGCAAAACCCCTCGCTTCTCACGACATTCTGCACCTCAATCGCGCATAACTGCCTGATTTGTGTGCATCGCTTTTGACCAGTTAGTCCACTTTTACCGGCATCTTTTTAACAACCATCAGTTAACACACTAATAACAAAGCCATTTTCAAAACTGGCATTCCCTTTGCAAAACCTTCATCACGAGGCTGAACAGGAAATGCAGGATGCAGCGCCACGTCTGACTTTCACCCCACACTGAGTTGAAGAGAGGTTCGTGATGAAAATTGGCGTATTCGTCCCTATCGGCAATAACGGCTGGCTAATCTCCTCCCATGCGCCGCAGTACATGCCGACCTTCGAGCTGAACAAAGCCATTGTGCAAAAGGCGGAGCATTACCATTTCGATTTTGCGCTCTCGATGATCAAGCTGCGCGGTTTCGGCGGCAAAACCGAATTCTGGGATCACAATCTGGAGTCCTTCACGCTGATGGCGGGCCTGGCGGCGGTGACCTCACGCATTCAGATTTACGCGACGGCCGCCACCCTCACCCTGCCGCCGGCGATTGTGGCGCGAATGGCGTCGACCATTGACTCTATCTCCGGCGGTCGTTTCGGCGTGAATCTGGTGACCGGCTGGCAAAAACCGGAATACGAGCAGATGGGGCTGTGGCCGGGCGATGAGTATTTCTCGCGCCGCTATGACTATCTCACCGAGTACGTGCAGGTCCTGCGCGATCTGTGGGGCACCGGCAAGAGCGATTTCAAGGGCGATTACTTCACCATGAACGACTGCCGCGTCAGCCCGCAGCCCTCCACACCGATGAAAGTGATCTGCGCCGGACAAAGCGACGCAGGCATGGCGTTCTCGGCGCAGCACGCAGATTTCAACTTCTGCTTCGGCAAAGGCGTCAACACCCCGGCCGCTTTCGCGCCGACTGCAGCGCGGATGAAAGAAGCGGCGGAAGTGACCGGGCGCGAGGTCGGTTCTTATGTGCTGTTTATGGTGATCGCCGACGAAACCGACGAGGCCGCACGGGCGAAATGGGAGCATTACAAAGCCGGTGCCGATGAAGAAGCCCTGAGCTGGTTGACGGAACAGAGCCAGAAAGACACGCGTTCCGGCTCGGACACCAACGTGCGCCAGATGGCAGACCCGACCTCCGCGGTCAACATTAATATGGGCACGCTGGTCGGCTCTTACGCCAATGTGGCGCGAATGCTTGATGAAGTTGCCAGCGTGCCCGGTGCCGAAGGCGTGTTGCTGACCTTTGATGATTTCCTTACCGGCGTGGAGACCTTTGGCGAGCGCATTCAGCCGCTAATGCAGTGCCGCGCACATATTCCCGCCGTCACCAGGGAGGTTGCGTAATGACGACGTTACAGGCACGCCCGGAAGCCATCACCTTTGCGCCTGAACAGAGCGCGCTGATCGTGGTGGATATGCAAAACGCCTACGCAAGCCAGGGCGGTTATCTGGATCTGGCCGGATTTGACGTCTCGGCCACCCGCCCGGTGATCGACAACATCAATACCGCCGTTGCCGCCGCCCGCGCGGCGGGCATGCTCATTATCTGGTTCCAGAACGGCTGGGACGATCAGTACGTGGAAGCCGGTGGCCCCGGCTCGCCTAACTTCCACAAATCCAACGCGCTGAAAACCATGCGCAAACAGCCGGAGCTACAGGGCAAACTGCTGGCAAAAGGTGGCTGGGATTACCAGCTGGTGGATGAACTGGTGCCGCAGCCCGGCGATATCGTGCTGCCCAAACCGCGTTACAGCGGCTTTTTCAACACCCCGCTCGACAGCCTGCTGCGCAGCCGTGGCATTCGCCATCTGGTCTTCACCGGGATCGCCACCAACGTCTGCGTGGAATCGACCCTGCGCGACGGCTTTTTCCTGGAGTATTTCGGCGTGGTGCTGGCAGACGCAACGCACCAGGCCGGGCCGGAGTTCGCGCAGCAGGCCGCCCTGTTCAATATCGAAACCTTTTTTGGCTGGGTCAGCACCGTCGCCGAGTTTTGCGATGCCGTCTCCCCGCCATCGTTAGCCCGTATCGCCTGAGGAGCCACACTATGCCGAAATCCGTGATCATTCCCGCAGGCACCAGCACGCCGATTGCGCCCTTTGTACCCGGCACGCTCGCCGACGGCGTGGTGTATGTCTCCGGCACGCTGCCGTTTGATAAGCACAACAACGTGGTCTATCCCGACGACCCAAAGGCGCAAACCCGCCACGTTCTCGAGACCATCAGGAGCGTTATCGAAACGGCGGGTGGAACGATGGAGGACGTGACCTTCAACAGCATTTTTATCACCGACTGGAAAAACTACGCCGCGATTAACGAAATTTACGCCGAGTTTTTCCCCGGCGACAAACCGGCACGGTTCTGTATCCAGTGCGGACTGGTAAAGCCCGAGGCACTGGTCGAAATCGCCACCGTTGCGCATATCGGAAAATGAGGTTGCCATGAAAATATCCGTTTCTCCGCCTCCGTACACCGGTGCGCCGGTGGTAGTTCTCATTGCCGGGCTGGGCGGCGCGGGAGGCTACTGGCTGCCGCAGCTGGCAGTGCTGGAGCAAGAGTATCAGGTGGTGTGCTACGACCAGCGTGGGACCGGGAATAATCCCGAGGCGTTGCCCGAGGGCTATTCTCTCGCGCAGATGGCGCAGGAGCTGTATCTGGCGCTGACAGAGGCAGGCATTCCGCGCTTTTGCGTGGTGGGACACGCGCTGGGGGCGCTGGTCGGCCTGCAGTTAGCACTCGATCACCCTGAGGCGCTCACCGCGCTGGTGTCCGTCAACGGCTGGCTAACGTTAAACGCCCATACCCGCCGCTGCTTTCAGATCCGCGAGCGTCTGCTGCATGCGGGCGGCGCGCAGGCCTGGGTGGAGGCGCAGCTCCTGTTTCTCTACCCCGCAGACTGGATGGCGGCCCGTGGCCCGCGCATGGAGGCCGAAGAGGCGCTGGCGCTCGCCCATTTCCAGGGGAAAGCGAATCTGCTGCGTCGGCTTCAGGCCCTGAAACAGGCGGATTTTAGCCGGGATGCGGCGCGGATTCGTTGCCCGGTGCAGGTGATCTGCTCCGCAGACGATCTGCTGGTGCCTGCCGTCTGTTCGTCTGCGCTGCACGCCGCGCTGCCCCACAGCGAAAAAGTGGTGATGCGCCAGGGCGGACACGCCTGCAACGTCACCGATCCCGATACGTTTAATACGCTATTGCTGAACGGGCTTGCCAGCCTGCTGCATACGCGTGAAAAAGTGCTATAAGGAGCCGCCATGAGCGAAGCCATCAACCCGAGCGCGCTGAAAACGCTCTTTACCGACGCCCGAACGCACAACGGCTGGCAGGATATTCCGGTCAGCGATGAGACGCTGCGTGAGATTTACGACCTGATGAAATGGGGACCGACCTCCGCCAACTGTTCCCCCGCGCGGATCGTGTTTGTTCGCACGCCCGAAGGCAAAGAAAAACTGGCGCCGGCCCTCTCCAGCGGCAACCTGGCAAAAACCCTCGCCGCGCCCGTCACGGCGATTGTGGCGTGGGACAGCGAATTTTATGAGCGCTTACCTGAACTGTTCCCCCACGGCGATGCCCGCAGCTGGTTTACCACCAGCCCGGAACTTGCCCAGGAGACGGCGTTTCGCAACAGCTCCCTGCAGGCGGCCTATCTGATTTTCGCCTGTCGCGCTCTGGGGCTGGATACCGGGCCGATGTCCGGCTTTGATCCGCAAAAAGTGGATGCAGCCTTTTTCACCGGCACCAGCCTGAAAAGCAATCTGCTGATAAATATCGGGTATGGCGATGCGAGCAAAGTCTATGCCCGACTGCCGCGTCTGACCTTTGAAGATGCCTGCGGGCTGGCGTAAGGAGCAAACATGAGCGTACCGAATCAACAAACCTTTCGCGACGCGATGGCCTGCGTCGGCGCGGCGGTGAATATCATCACCACCGATGGCCCTGCCGGTCAGGCGGGATTTACCGCCAGCGCCGTGTGCAGCGTGACCGACTCACCGCCGACGCTGCTGGTGTGCCTGAATCGCGGCGCGTCCGTCTGGCCGACGTTTAGCGAAAACCGCACCTTGTGCGTCAATACCCTCTGCGCCGGACAAGAGCCGCTGTCTAACCTGTTCGGCGGGAAAACACCGATGGCGGAACGCTTCGCGGCGGCAAACTGGCAGACCGGTGAAACGGGCTGCCCACGGCTGGAGGAGGCTCTGGCGTCGTTTGACTGCCGCATCAGCCAGGTGGTCAGCGTTGGTACCCACGACATTCTGTTTTGCGACATTGTCTCCATTACCCGCCACCCCGCGCCGCAGGGACTGGTGTGGTTTGATCGCGGCTATCACGCACTCCTGCGACCCGCCTGTTAACCCTCCTTAAGGAGACAGCTCATGGCTTTGTTCAGTTTTCCCCACTGGCAGTTAACCTCGACCTCCACTGAACGCGGCGTGGTCGCGCCGGATGAGAGGCTTCCCGTCCTACCCACCGTGGTGATGGGGGTTCAGCATGCGGTCGCTATGTTTGGCGCGACGGTGCTGATGCCCATTCTGATGGGGCTTGATCCGAATCTGTCGATCCTGATGTCGGGGATTGGCACGCTGCTGTTCTTTTTCATCACCGGCGGGCGCGTGCCGAGCTACCTTGGCTCAAGTGCCGCTTTTGTCGGTGTGGTGATCGCCGCCACGGGCTATAACGGCCAGGGCATCAACCCCAATCTCAGCATCGCCCTCGGCGGCATTATCGCCTGCGGGTTTATCTACACCCTGATTGGCCTGGTGGTGATGAAGGTCGGCACCCGCTGGATCGAACGCCTGATGCCGCCGGTCGTGACCGGAGCGGTGGTGATGGCGATTGGCCTGAATCTTGCGCCTATCGCGGTGAAAAGCGTCTCCGGCTCGTCTTTTGATAGCTGGATGGCGGCGGTGACGGTGCTGTGCATTGGTCTGGTCGCGGTATTTACCCGAGGAATAATTCAGCGGCTGTTGATCCTGGTGGGACTGATCGCGGCCTGCCTGGTGTATGCCCTGATGACCAGCGTGCTTGGGCTGGGTAAACCGGTCGATTTTACGCTGGTGCAGAACGCCGCCTGGTTTGGTCTGCCGCACCTTACCTCCCCCACCTTTAGCGGGCAGGCGATGATGCTTATCGCGCCGGTCGCGGTGATTCTGGTGGCGGAAAACTTAGGCCATCTCAAAGCGGTCGCTGGAATGACCGGGCGTACCATGGACCCGTACATGGGGCGCGCGTTCGTGGGTGACGGGCTGGCCACGATGCTCTCTGGCGCCGTGGGCGGCAGCGGCGTGACGACATACGCGGAGAATATCGGCGTGATGGCGGTGACCAAGGTTTACTCCACGCTGGTGTTTGTCGCCGCGGCGGTGATTGCCCTGCTGCTGGGCTTTTCTCCGAAATTCGGGGCGCTGATCCATACCATTCCGGCGCCGGTGATTGGCGGAGCGTCGATTGTGGTGTTTGGTCTGATTGCCGTGGCAGGCGCTCGCATCTGGGTGCAGAACCGTGTGGATCTCAACCAGAACGGCAACCTGATTATGGTCGCCGTAACGCTGGTGCTCGGCGCAGGGGATTTCGCGCTGACGCTCGGCGGCTTTACTCTGGGCGGGATTGGGACGGCGACCTTTGGCGCGATTTTACTGAATGCGCTGCTGAGCCGGCGCACGGCTGAGGTTACTCAGGCTGAAGTAGTGCGTCAGGATTCCTGACAGAAGGTTTGTGCCGGGTAATGGCGCGTCGCCTTACCCGGCACAGGATAGCGCTGGCAGAGTGAATGGCCGCGCTTCAGGTTCAATACCGCGTTATTCGAGGGTCAGATCGGCCGCTTCACGGCGTCTTTTCTTTTTTAGCTTTAACTCACTGACCAGCACACCCAGCACGATAAACGCCGCACCTAACAGCGCCAGCAGCGGCAAACGTTCGCCCGCCAGACGGCCAAAAATACCGGCCCAGACCGGTTCACCGGTGTAGATGACGGTGGCGCGCGTGGGCGAAACGCTGCGCTGCGCCCAGTTCATTGTCACCTGAATAATGGCGCTGAAAATCCCCAGACCGAGCGCCACAACCACCAGCCCGGTGGACATCGGCGGCACCGATTCGCCCGCAGGCACCATCGCGATAAAGGCCACTATTGAGGCTGTTGCCAGCTGCACGACGGTCACCCGTTTAACGTCGACCTTTCCGGCCCAGGCGCTGATCAGAATAATTTCCGCCGCGATCGCCACCGCGCCAATCAGCGTAATGATTTCGCCCGGCCCCATCGCCAGCAGGTTGTCACCCGGTCCTGCTAGCAGGATCAGGCCAATAAACGCCAGCACAATACCCACGCAGGACATCAGCCCCGGCATTCTGCCCAGACACAGCCACTGCAGCAGCGGCACCAGCGGAACATACATCGCGGTAATAAACGCCGATTTGCTGCTGGGGATGGTCTGTAAACCCCAGGTTTGCAGGCTGTAGCCCATCGCGATAGCAACGCCGATCGCCACTCCAGCCTGTAGCTCTTTCAGGGTCAGTCCGCGCAGGGTTTTTAGTGAAATCAGCGCCACCGCAATCGCCGCCGTGGCAAAACGCAGCCCGACGAAGAAAAAGGGATCGCTGAGCGTCACCGCGTATTGCACCGCGAGGAACGTACCGCCCCAGAACATGGTGATCAGAATCAGGATCGATTCCTGGGGTTTGATGGAAAAGGCGTAACGAGAGGAGGACATGAGCTACCTGCAACAAGAGTCAATCCGCTAGTGTGCGATGGCTTTGGTTACAGTTCAATGTCATGAAACGAAAAAACCGCCGGGAAACCCGGCGGCAGGGGGATATTTCAGGTTGGGTGACACTGAAATGGGGAGACGCTAACTCTTATTACTGCTCCCGTGACTGTTTTTGCCCCCTTTTTTGCCAGCTTCAGATGCACGCTGCGGGTCATTCTTGAAGTTGCCCCCGCTCTGCTGGCCACCTTTACGACCTGCTTCTGATGCTCTGTCACGGTCTTCAGCGAAATTACCTGACCCACCACGATGGTTTGCCATCTCGAACCTCCAGAATATGAAACATTAGACATCATACTGCATTCAGTAAAAGAGGATTCTTTCACCTGACGACACAAGGTCAGTGCCTTTGTCTGCGTCGCGTGAAACTAAGCTTAGTGGAATGAGCCGATCCAGCCAGTAAACGGTAATATTCTGCAACATGAAATCAGCCATTCGTGTGAGATCGCGAAAGCGAGACCAATAAGCTCCTCTTATCATTCAGGAAACGCGATTTCTTAAAAATGTTTCATTTTGCTACAAGGAATCGTCTTAGATATCTTGTTATAAATCAAAGAAATGGCTTTCAGGTTTGCAGTCTGGCCGTGGCGTCTTATCTTTAAAAGAACGCAGCGATTCGCTGCCAGAAACCACAATCGAGGAGTGATGCAAGATGGCAAAAGTTCTGGTGCTCTATTATTCCATGTATGGACACATTGAAACCATGGCTCATGCGGTGGCGGAAGGCGCAAGTAAAGTGGATGGTGTTGAGGTCGTGGTGAAACGCGTACCGGAAACCATGAACGCCGAGGCGTTTCTAAAAGCGGGCGGTAAAACACAGAATGCGCCGCAGGCAACCCCGCAAGAGCTGGCCGACTATGACGCCATCATCTTTGGTACCCCAACGCGCTTTGGCAACATGTCCGGGCAGATGCGTACTTTCCTGGATCAGACTGGCGGGCTGTGGGCGTCAGGCGCACTGTACGGCAAACTGGCCAGCGTCTTTAGCTCAACTGGGACCGGCGGCGGGCAGGAGCAGACGATCACCTCCACCTGGACTACCCTTGCCCATCACGGGATGGTGATTGTGCCGATTGGCTACGGTGCGCAAGAATTGTTTGATGTTTCACAAGTGCGCGGCGGGACACCGTACGGGGCGACCACCATTGCTGGCGGCGACGGTTCGCGTCAGCCAAGCCAGGAAGAGCTGGCCATCGCCCGTTATCAGGGTGAGCACGTCGCGGGCCTCGCGAAAAAACTGAACGGTTAACCTCAACAGGAGGACAAGCATGCCAACTCAACAATCCAAAGCTCATCACGTCGGTGAGTGGGCAAGTTTACGCAATACCTCTCCAGAAATTGCCGAGGCGATCTTTGAAGTCGCGGAATATGACGAGAAGCTGGCGGAGAAAATCTGGGAGGACGGGAGCGATGAAGTGCTGGTCCGTGCCTTCGACAAAACAGACAAAGACTCGCTCTTCTGGGGCGAGCAAACCATCGAACGTAAAAACGTCTGACCGTTGCCCCCCGCCGAAGCGGGGGGTTTTTACTTATTTTGCCGCGTCGTTCATCAGCGTATTAAATTTATCAATCGGGCAGAAACCGTTGGTATCCACCGGACAGTCTTTCAGTTCGAGCGTCACACGCTGCGCCGGAGATTTCAGCGACAGCACATCGGCGTTTCGCAACTGCTCTGAGCTTTGATAGACATACTCAATTTTCATCAGGTCACGATTCGCACTCTTATCATGCCAGCGCTGGAAGACGATCTTCCCGCCAATCGGCGTGCGTTCGTGCTGGTCATGCAGCTGATAAGGTTTGAAATCCAGCGCCGTCAGCAGCGATGCGATGTTGGAGTCATGCCCCACCAGCACGGTGATTTTCGGTGCTTTCGCCTGATCGGTGACCAGTGCCTTATCGATATATTTCACCAGCGGTTTGGCGACGTTTCGCGCCACTTCCGTGGAGGTGAAAAGAGAATCCTGATAGCCATTTTTCAGCTGTGACAGGACGCGCCACTGCTGGTCCGTCTTGATTTCGCCCCACGCCACCTGATCCAGCGGGAAACCTTCGTAATACTGCAGCGTAAAGGCATCCACCAGAGAGTTGCCCACTTTAAGCGGACCAGAGACGCTCGGCTCTTTTTCATAATCGGCGGTGAAGGTGTCTTTGGCCTCGGTCAGAGAGCACTCTTTTTTCTCTTTGCAGGACGGGGAATCGGTGTATTTGGTGATTTGTTCCAGCAGCTTGTAGCTATCATCCAGCTTCATGCCCTGGCGCTCGGTCTCCATCGCTTTGACCGCTTTTTCGCGGAACTCCGGCGAATTATCGGTGATCACCGGGTTAAAGGTTGGGTCCATGGTGCCCATTTTTTCCTGATGATGCACCGGCACATCACAGCCAGGGAAAGCCCCGGTGATAAAGAACTGCGCGGTCGCGACGGTACGTTGCAGACTGTTGGCATAGGTATAGACTGCGTCAGCCGGTGGGCATTCGCCAGTGGTCACCATCCCCTGCTCCGCCAGCCATTCACGCATGTAATGGCCCATATAGACTTCGAGCACGCCGCCTTTGGTGGTGAGCTGCCCGCCCGGCACCTCCCATTCCGGCCATTTGCCCGGCGTGGACTGCTCCAGCACGCTGCCGTTATTCGCCAGCGGCGCGCGCAGGTTGTGGCGGCTCATGATTAAAACCTGCTGCAACTGATAGCCTTCCGGGGCCGGTTGCGCCTGAACGCCAGAGGTCATTGTTACGGTGCCAGCCACTGCAATAGCGAGTAGTGTTTTTCTCATCCCTTGTTCCTCACGTATTATTATCGTCGATGTGATTGTGACAGATTGATGACATATTTCCGGGAACCATTTCTCAAACTGATAGTTATCTCTTTTTACGCGGGCGAAAAAAGGTTTTATAATAAAACTATCAACCTCAGGAGTGACTGTGAAACGAACCCGTCTTGAAGAGAGTACCTGCCCCGTCGCCCGTTCGCTCGATATTATCGGCGACTGGTGGTCGCTGCTGATTGTGCGCGACGCCCTGCGCGGGCTGAAGCGCTTTGGGGAGTTCCAGAAAAGCCTCGGCATCGCCAAAAATATGCTTGCCACGCGCCTCAAACTGCTGGTGGAAGAAGAGATTCTGGTGTTGCAGCCCGCCTCCGACGGCAGCGCCTGGCAGGAGTATGTCCTGACCGAAAAAGGCCGTGCCCTGCAGACAGTGCTGGTGGCGTTGTCCCAGTGGGGCAATGAATTTCTGTTTGCGGAAAACGAGCTGGGAAGCGTGCTGGTGGATGCCGAACACCGTCAGCCGCTGCGTAAGCTGGCGCTTATCTCGCACGATGGTCGCGAACTGACGCCGGACGAGGTGGTCCCAAAGCTCCCTTAGCCCTTATTTTCAATACATTAGCCGTACCTTCGCCCTCCTTCTGACTGCAGAATAAAAATAATTACCGCAAACTGGTTGCATTATAAAACCAAATATCTCACAGTTGATTCAGTTTCATATTGAAACCATTAACCCACTCCGCTTTGAGGTAACACGCAATGACAACTCAACACTCGACCGCGTTGATCACAGGGGCATCATCCGGTATTGGCGCGGTGTACGCCGATCGTTTCGCTGCGCGGGGCATCAACCTGGTGCTGGTCGCCCGCCGGGAAGATCGTCTGAACGCGCTGGCATCGCAACTGCGTGAACGCTATGGCGTTAACGTCGAGATTCTGGTTGCTGACCTGACACAAGAGACGGGGATCCGCGCCGTCGAGGAAGTGCTACACAGTAATACCGCCATCGACACGCTGGTCAATAATGCAGGCACGGCGCAAATGGCGCCGTTCCTCGCCAGTGATGCCGCCTCGCATCAGGCCATCAATACTCTCAACACGACTGCGCTGATGCGTTTGACGCTCGCGGTTCTTCCACGTCTGGCGGAAAACCGTCGCGGTACGCTGATCAATATCGCCTCGGTGCTGTCGATCCACGCCCGTGCGGGCAGCGCGCTCTATAGCGCCACCAAAGCGTGGGTGCTCAACTTTACGCGCGGTTTGCAGGAAGAGTTTGCCGACAGCGGCGTGCGGATTCAGGCGGTGTTACCTGCCGCCACCGCGACTGAAATCTGGGAGATCTCGGGTGTCTCGATGAACGATCTGCCGGAAGGATCGGTGATGACCACCGACAATATGGTCGATGCGGCACTGGCCGGGCTGGATCAGGGTGAACTGATCACTATCCCGCCAATGCACGATGTGCAGCTGTGGGAGGACTATGAAGAGGCGCGTCTGGCCCTGTTCAACAGCGCGCGCACCGGCGTCCCGGCCCCGCGTTATTTCAGTCGTTAAACTAGCGCTCCAGCTGGTCGCCGTACTCCCGCATCCAGGCGGCCAGCGGAGAGAGGGCGCTTTGCAGCGTCAACCCTAACGCCGTGATCTGATATTCCACCCGCGGCGGGATTTCCGGATAAATGGTGCGCGACACCAGCCCACGCTGTTCAAATAATCGCAGCTGTTTGGTCAGCTCTTTTTGAGTGATGGGGGCGGCGGCGCGCAGCAAATCGCCAAAACGCACCGGGCTGTTCAGCACAATCAAACGATAGAGAATGGGGATCGCCCATTTGCCCGAAATCAAATTCACAAACTGCGTCATCGGACAGGATTCCGTCGCAGAATTTTTTTCGCAGGTTAGTTCGCCTGTTTGCGCCATAGCACCCCCTTCGCCTCATTAGTATCCAAATGGTACCTGGTTTCTTTTGGATACTAACGTTTCTATAGTGCTTTCTCCAGTGACATTTCAGGAGATAACCATGGGTCGTTTAGCAGGTAAATATACGCTTATTACAGGGGGTACCAGCGGCATCGGTCTGGCAACAGCGCAGGCGTTCATCGCCGAAGGAGCACACGTCGCGGTGACCGGACGTAACCCGGACACTCTGGCCGAGGCCCAGCGCGTGCTGGGGGACAACGCCTGGGTGATCGCCACCGACGCCGGGAATATCGCGGAACAGAAACAGCTGGCAGATACCCTCGCCGCACGCTGGCCGCGACTGGATGCGGTGTTTATCAACGCCGGTGATGTGACGCACGGGCTGCTGGAAGAGTGGCGCGAAGAGGCGTGGGATCGGTTGATGGGCATTAACCTCAAAGGCCCGTTCTTTCTGGTGCAGGCCCTGCTGCCGCTGTTGAACAACCCTTCTTCGGTGATCCTGTGCGGATCGGTAAGCGCGCGGATCGGCTTACCCACCAGCAGCGTGTACGCAGCCAGTAAGGCAGGTCTGCTGTCGCTGGCGCGGACGCTTTCAGCGGAACTTCTGCCACGTGGCATTCGCGTGAATGGCTTAAGCCCTGGTCCGGTAGAAACCCCGGCGCTGAACAAACTGGGGCTGAGCGCAGAGGCACAGAAAGCACTGCAGGGGGATATCGCAAGCCTGGTCCCACTTGGGCGTATGGGTACGCCGCAGGAACTGGCGAAAGCGGCGCTCTATCTCGCGTCAGATGAGTCCAGCTATACCGTGGGGATCGACCTGCTGGTGGATGGCGGAACCGGGAGTCTGTAATTTCACAGGCGCGATATAGCGGAATTCGTGCCGGTATATCGCGCCTGGTTTAATAAGCATTCAAATATAACTTCGCTGAATAATAGTCTGTTTCAATGTTATACTTACGAATAGTCTTAGGTGGTATTGCAAAGGAATTAACCTTCTTGTCACAACGTAAATATATCACTGCAACGATAATTATCATTGCCTGCACAACGTCAATATTCGCAACGTTAATTTCACATGAAGTAAAGAATCTTCATGGTTATATGGGTTACATTGCCGAGAACGGGAAATCGGCCCTTTTCCATGAAGAATTTATTAATGAGGATATTGCCTATCGTTTATCTCGCGCGTTTTCTAAACAAGCGGCCTCAGGCGTGAATACTAAAGAAAAAGCCAAATCGCTGTGCAAGAATGTTGAAACTGTTGGCGAGATCAAAGGCTTTAATCTGGTGGCGAGAACGACCATTCTTCTGGAGGGGACCCTTCAGACGCGAAATACCGCCTGCGAAGCCTGGGGGCAGGATGTACCCGCCCTGCCCGTCATCAATATGACGGAGACTGTAGCCTCGTCAAAATACACTTTTTCCAACTACACGGGCTACGCGTTTAATAGCACCCGATATTATATTGACCTCGTAAACAACTATATTTACATCAACCATCTGGTGAACACGTTTGACTACACCTTTGGTAACTGGCTGGTGGCCGACGGGGACAGAATCAATCTCGCAAACAACCCGAACACCATTACGATAGATGATAACGCGCTGGAAGACCTGATCCAGGGCGAAAATATTGTGACGCATATTTATAAAGATGCCTATACCATGCGAAATATTATTAGCATGATCAAGCCGGTATTTTTTGATGGAAAAATAAAAGGCCTGCTGATCACCGACATTAATATTCACGATCTGGCCACATCGTTTATTACTCCTGACCGCCCAATATTGTGGAAATTCCTCTCCCTGTATGTCACGGATAATACCACCGGGGGGAATATCATTTTCCATAAGCCGATCCTTAGGTCGCTGGATCTGATTAATTATAAAGATGAAATGACGCAGTACTATACCCTGCACGTTAAGCTCGATGCGATTTACGTGGTGATTTTGACTTTCTGGCTGGTGCTGCTTTACGTCCTGGCTACCGTGATGCTGCTACGCTATGCCCGCAAACAGTTTATCCGTCAGAAATTACTCTCCCGCGACAATATTACCGATGTGTTAACCGGGCTGTATAACCGCAAAGTGATCACGCCAGAACTCAACCAAAAAATTCAGCTACTGGTGGAGAGAAATATTCCGGTCACGGTGATGGCTATCGATAGCGATGGACTCAAAAGAATCAATGACACCTTAGGCCATCATATGGGCGATAAGGCGATTCAGTCCCTGGGGCTGGCGCTGGCTCAGTCGATTCGCAAAAGTGATTACGGAATCCGGCTCGGCGGCGATGAATTTTGTTTAATTCTCATCGACAATAATATTGACCGCTCCCGGGATATGGTTGCGCGTATACAAGGTTATTTACAGACCATTGATACGGAAAAAATGGTGGCGTTCTCCTGGGGGAGCTGCCAGATGCGCGAGGGTGATACTCTCGAGGAGGCAATGCTGAAGGCGGACGCCCTGCTATATCAGCATAAACGGGCAAAATACGCAGATCGCCAGTAAACGGATGATGTGGCTGGAATACGTGTGATCCGCGTGAACGGCTAAAGCCCTCCGGGAGAAAACCCGGCGCTGATGCCGATCACCGCGCCGACATACAGCGCCGCCCAAACGGCGGCAGAGATCAGGCTCACCGCGTAAACCTTCCCGACATTCACTCTGAGCATCCCCGCTGCCAGCGGTACGATGTAGCGCAGCACCGCAAGAAAACGGGCGGTGAATAACACTGCCACGCTGTTTTTCTCTAACTGATGCTGGATGCGTAAAAAGCGAGCGGCATGTTTTGCGCTCAGGCGCATCATCATCCGCGTATTGCCCATGAGCTGCCCCAGATGGTAATTCAACACTGAGCCGCACGTCGCGCCCGTCACCACGGCAAGCCAGGCCAGCACGGGCGAAAGCGTTGTCTGACTAACGGTAATCCCACCAAGCAACATCAGCGACGCGGGCGGAAGAATGGAGGAGACAAACACCGTTGATTTGCAGAACGCCATTACCGCCAGCAAGGCGAACAATTGTGCCGGATAGTGTGCAAAATGATTAAGCAAATTATTGAGCCATTCCATCGCAGCGCCTCTTTAGAAAGGGGAATCTGCTATTTAAAATGAAATGAATTAAATAAAACCTCAACGCGGATTAAATATATTTAACTTAAACCGTTCGTCAACATTATTGATATTTTAAAGCAGCATTTAAAAACTGGCGTATTATCCCTACCGCTTTACTACGATCTCGTTATGGCGAGGCTCCTGTACAAATACACGTTATCGCTCTGGTGGTTTCGAGAGAAACTACACAGGGTAAAACAGGCACTGTCGAATCAAGGCTTTGTCAGTATAACTTCCCTTAGGGGATACGGTGTACAGTGCTGAACCCAGGACGTGGGGATCTCCTCTTCGACATGCCCTGTCTTGCTCGCCCCTGAGAGATAATTATATTCAAAGGGAATTCACTATGTCTTACACCATCCATAATTCACTTCCGGCATTTAACGACAGCGCCATTGCGCAATATATGAATACGGATTTTATTGTCCTCGACGCATCATTATGTGTCGCGCTGGCGCGTGAACATTTCTTCGCACAATTAAAAGATGACGATATTCCAACGCATATTTTTATTGAAAATAATGGCCGATTGGCTGGAATGATTTCGGTCAGAACGCTATTACAGGAAGCCAATACCGTTCAGGCCGTGAGCGCGCTGATGGTCTCTCAGTTTTTGCAGGTTAAACCCGACGATGAGCGTGCAGAAGTGGCCGCCCTGCTGAGCCATGCCGGTGTTGACGTGGTACCGGTGGTCACCCACGGGAAACTGGTGGGTTGTCTCACCGAGCGTGAAATTGCGCATTTGCTGGAGGATGACGTGACGGAAGATGCGCAGCGCCAGGGGGCAACGCTTCCGCTGGAGCGGCCTTATCTCGAAACCAGCGCCGTGCAGCTTTGGAAAAAACGTGCCGTATGGCTGCTGCTGCTGTTCGTCGCAGAGGCCTACACCAGCACCGTGCTTCAGCATTTTGAAGATGCTCTCGAATCCGCGATCGCCCTGGCGTTCTTTATTCCGTTGCTCATTGGCACCGGCGGCAACAGCGGCACGCAGATTACCTCCACGCTGGTCCGTGCGATGGCGCTGGGTGAGGTTGGGCTGAAAGACCTGGGACGCGTGCTGCGTAAAGAGATGACCACCTCGGTGATGATTGCCGTTACGCTCGGGCTGGCAGGCTGTGTGCGCGCCTGGATGATGGGCATTGGAATGGACATTACGCTTATCGTGAGCTTGACGCTGGTGTGCATCACCCTCTGGAGCGCCATTGTCTCGTCAGTGATCCCGATGGTGCTAAAACGCTGCGGCATCGACCCTGCCGTGGTATCCGCGCCGTTTATCGCCACCTTTATCGACGGAACAGGCCTGATTATCTATTTCAAAATCGCGCAGTACACGCTGGGACTGGAGTGACAGGCGCCTAGCCTAAACCAAAGCCTCGTGAGAGCCGGGAATGCGCCCCCGGCTCTCGCAACATCTTCGACGTGCAGTGATCAACATTCCCATCATTCAACCACATCGGTAACGTCCCGCCCTTCATCGGGCTAAAACTCTCCTTTCCGTGAGTCGCTGGCAACGTCTGAACAGGCTATGGATTGAACCAAAGAAGATTCTGATGAAAAGAGAGCAAAAAAAAAGGGGTTACCTTTCGGTAACCCCTTTTTTCGTATTTGGCGGAAGCGTAGAGATTCGAACTCTAGAACCCTTTCGGGTCGCCGGTTTTCAAGACCGGTGCCTTCAACCGCTCGGCCACGCTTCCGGTATGGGGCGCACTATAAACACCTCCGTACTTCGTGTAAAGCATCAATGTGTTCGTTTGCTTCAAAAATAGCCAAAACGATGTTAATCGGTTGAAATAACAACGCATTGACTATTTTGTCAGCACAAAATAGCCCATTTCCGGCTTAATGCTTTTTGATGTACATGTCCTTCGTGAAGTAATAACCCAGTTTATCCGGCGTAAATCCACCCACCCATGGCTTAATTAAATGCGTACGGACGTAGTGATAGACCGGAATAGCGGGCACATCCTGGCCCAACAGGTCTTCCGCCTGCTGGTAGAACTTGCCACGCTCCTCGGTAGTTTTTGCTTTCGCCGCATCCACCAGCGCTTTGTCATAGGCCGGGTTGCTGTACTGGCTGGTGTTTTCGCTGTCGCCGGTGCGGAAATTGTTCAGGAAGGTCGCGGCGTCATCGTAGTCGGCAATCCAGGCGTAGCGCACAGCATCAAAATTGTGCGTGTGCATGGTGTCCAGCATGGTTTTCCACTCCTGATTTTGCAGCTTCGCTTCCACGCCGAGATTTTTCTTCCACATGGAGCTGGCGGCGATGGCGATACGCTGATGGGATTCCGACGTGTTATAGAGCAGATTGAAACTGAGCGGATGGCTGTCGTTGAATCCCGCTTCGCTGAGCAGTTTTTTCGCTTCAGCGATGCGTTTGTCGATTGGCCAGCTCGCGTACTCCGGCGCCTTAAGTTTCACGCCGCCGATATCCGGCTGACTGATCACCCACGCCGGGCGCTGCCCCTGCCCTAATACTTTCTCGGCGATGATGTCCTTATCCAGGGCCATGTTTAACGCTTTACGCACCCGCACGTCGTTGAACGGCGGTCGAGTGGTGTTGAATTCGTAGTAATAGGTGGCAAGCTGCGGGGAGACATCCAGCTCTGCGCCCAGTGTTTTCTTCAGCTGGGCAAACTGGTTGATGGGCACCGTATAGACGATATCAATCTCACCCGCTTTGTAGCGGTTCACATCCGAGGCTTCAGAAGTGATTGGCAGATACGTCACTTTATTGATCACCGTGTGGGCGTTATCCCAGTAGCGCGGGTTACGCTCAGCAACGATGCGTTCGTTGACCACCCACTGTGAGAGTTTGTACGCGCCGCTGCTGACAAAGTGCTCGGGTTTGGTCCACTTGTCGCCGAAGCGGCTTATCAGCACTTTATCGACCGGCACCAGCGACGGGTGCGCCAGCATGGCGAGGAACGCCGCATTCGGCTGTGTCAGCGTCACTTCGAGGGTGGTGTCGTTAATTGCCTTCACGCCCAGCGTGTCTGGCTTTTGCTTGCCCTGCGCGATATCGGTCGCATTCACAATATGCATGTTGCCAGGGTAGCTGGCGTAGGGTGACGCGGTGTTAGGATCAACCAGACGCTGCCAGCTCCAGACAATATCCTGAGCGGTAATAGCTGAGCCGTCACTCCAGGTGATGCCAGGACGCAAGTGGAAGGTCCAGACGGTGTTGTCTTTATTTTCCCATTTCTCTGCCAGGCGCGGCTGAATTTCCCCCGCCGGTGAGACACTCACCAGCCCTTCGAACAAATCACTGATAATATTGAATTCGACATCGCTTTCGACTTTGTGAGGATCGAGCGATGCCGGCTCACTGCCGTTATTCCTGACCAGTTCCTGTTTCTCTGCCAGCTGCGTTCCTGCTGGTACACTGGCCGCCCAGGCCGTTGTGCTGGCGCACAAGATCCCTGCCGTCAGTAAAGAGAGTGTAAAGTGATTGCGTGATGCTGATTTCATTGTTTCGCCTTATTGTGGGTTTTTGACGATGCGTATTCACTCTTAGCGCTCAAAGATAAATAAGGCAATATTTTTCAGTAACCTATAAGATGTTGATCTGATTAAATTCGTCAAACCGATATTCATTCTGTTGAAATGGATTTCTTTGAAATAAAGCACCAGCGCAGGCCCTAAGGTGCTGAGTAAAGATGGGTAAAACCACTTTGTAACTGGCAAGACCTTTCTTATTCTTGCCGTTAATTACATCTGTCATAAGAGAGTGACTCATGGATCGTATTATTAGTTCTTCACGCGACCGCACATCGCTACTCAGCACCCACAAAGTGCTGCGCAATACCTATTTCATGCTCAGCTTGACCCTGGCGTTTTCCGCCATTACCGCAACGGCCAGCACCGTGCTGATGCTGCCGTCTCCGGGCCTGATTCTGACGCTGGTGGGCATGTATGGTCTGATGTTCCTGACCTATAAAACCGCTGACAAACCGATTGGTATTCTGTCTGCGTTCGCTTTCACCGGCTTCCTGGGTTATATCCTGGGGCCAATCCTCAACGCCTATCTGTCTGCGGGCATGGGTGATGTGATTGGCATGGCGCTGGGTGGTACGGCACTGGTGTTCTTCTGCTGCTCCGCTTACGTCCTGACGACCCGTAAAGACATGTCTTTCCTCGGCGGAATGCTGATGGCGGGTATCGTGATTGTACTGGTCGGCATGGTGGCAAACATCTTCCTGCAGCTGCCTGCCCTGCACCTGGCGATTAGCGCGGTGTTCATCCTGATCTCCTCCGGGGCGATCCTGTATGAAACCAGCAACATCATTCATGGCGGCGAAACGAACTACATTCGTGCTACCGTGAGCCTGTATGTGTCGCTGTACAACATCTTCGTCAGCCTGTTGAGCATCCTGGGCTTCGCCAGCCGCGATTAACAGACAGTGCGTCGAATCAAGCCCCGCTTATGCGGGGCTTTGTTTTTTGGTACACTGCGCGGGTTTTCGATTGACGTGTGAATGACTATGTTGAGCTTTGAAGGTAAAGAGATAGAAACCGATAACGACGGCTATCTGAAAGAGAGCAGTCAGTGGTGCGAAGGCCTTGCCGAGGTGATTGCTGAGAAAGAGGCAATTACCCTGACGCCGGAGCACTGGGAAGTGGTGCGCTTTGTGCGCGACTTCTATCTGGAATTCAACACCTCTCCTGCCATCCGTATGCTGGTGAAGGCAATGGCTAACAAGTTTGGCGAAGAGAAAGGCAATAGCCGCTATCTGTATCGCCTGTTCCCGAAAGGGCCAGCCAAACAGGCGACCAAAATCGCCGGTTTGCCCAAGCCCGTGAAGTGTATTTAATAGCGAATACCGAAATCCACATAGTCGCGGCCGGGTTGATGCGGTTCGGTTAATACCTTTTCAACCCGCGCGCTGCGTGGCCCGCCCGCTTTCAGCCAGGCGACCAGTTTTTCGACTTGCTCAGCGTCGCCACAGGCCACCACCTCCACGCTGCCGTCATCCATATTGCGCGCATAGCCCGTCAGCCCAAGCTGTAACGCTTCGCGCTGCGTACTGTAGCGAAACCCGACGCCCTGAACGGTGCCGTGAACCCAGGCGATTGTGCAGACTTTTGACATCATCGTTCCCCTTAATCCTGTCTGGCGCGTTGCATTTCCCCACTGAACTCGGGAAAATGGCCGCCAATTCATTGAATCAACAGAATAGCAAATTATGAGTGTACGTTTAGTGTTAGCCAAAGGGCGCGAGAAATCATTATTGCGCCGTCATCCCTGGGTGTTTTCTGGTGCCGTTGCCCGCATGGAAGGGAAAGCCAGCCTCGGTGAAACCATCGATATTGTTGACCATCAGGGGAAATGGTTAGCGCGCGGCGCATACTCGCCTGCTTCACAGATCCGTGCGCGTGTCTGGAGCTTTGATAAAGACGAAACCATCGACATCGCCTTCTTCACCCGCCGTTTACAGCAGGCGCAGGAGTGGCGTGACTGGCTGGCAAAACGTGACGGGCTGGACAGCTATCGACTGATTGCCGGCGAGTCCGACGGTCTGCCGGGCGTGACCATCGACCGCTTCGGCAACTTCCTGGTGCTTCAGCTCCTGAGCGCGGGCGCAGAGTATCAGCGCGCCGCGTTAATCAGTGCCCTGCAGGGCCTTTACCCTGACTGCGCTATTTACGATCGCAGCGATGTCGCGGTGCGTAAAAAAGAGGGGATGGAGCTGACGCAAGGTCCGGTCACCGGTGAACTGCCGCCTGCCCTGCTGCCTATTGAAGAGCATGGTATGAAGCTGTACGTCGACATCCGGGGTGGCCATAAAACCGGCTATTACCTCGATCAGCGCGACAGCCGCCTGGCGACGCGTCAGTACGTTGCGAATAAACGCGTGCTGAACTGCTTCTCCTACACCGGCGGATTTGCCGTTTCGGCACTGATGGGCGGGTGCAGCCAGGTGGTCAGCGTCGACACCTCGCAGGAAGCGCTGGACGTGGCGAAACAGAACGTTGAGCTGAACAAGCTGGATCTGAGCAAAGCCGAATTTGTCCGCGATGACGTATTCAAACTGCTGCGCAAATACCGCGATCAGGGGGAGAAATTCGATGTCATCGTGATGGACCCGCCGAAGTTCGTGGAAAATAAAAGCCAGCTGATGGGCGCCTGCCGTGGCTATAAAGACATCAACATGCTTGCCATTCAGCTGCTCAATCCAGGCGGCATTTTGCTGACCTTCTCCTGCTCTGGCCTGATGACCACCGATTTATTTCAGAAACTGATCGCAGATGCCGCTGTAGATGCGGGCCGTGATGTACAATTTATAGAGCAGTTCCGTCAGGCCGCCGATCATCCGGTGATCGCTACCTACCCGGAAGGGCTGTATCTGAAAGGGTTTGCCTGTCGCGTCATGTAGCTTGAAAAGTGGAATGTTGCCCATACATCTGATGTAAGTAACATTTCCCGGGAGGTGACTATGATTGCCAGCAAATACGGTATCGGCCAGCAGGTGCGCCACTCCCTGTTAGGGTATCTGGGTGTGGTGGTGGATATTGACCCGGAATACTCCCTTGATGAACCGTCAGCGGATGAGCTGGCGGTAAACGCCGAGCTTCGCGCCGCACCCTGGTACCATGTGGTCATGGAAGACGACGATGGCCAGCCGGTTCACACTTATCTCGCCGAAGCGCAGTTAAGCAGTGAGCTGCAAAAGGAACATCCGGAGCAGCCTTCAATGGATGAACTGGCCCAGACCATCCGCAAACAGCTCCAGGCCCCGCGCCTGCGGAACTAACCTTAAAAAAGCCCGAATCGCTCGGGCTTTTTTTATTACTTCGCCAGACCCAGACGCGGAATATCAATCGCCGGGCAGCGATCCATCACTACGTTTAATCCCGCATCACGCGCCAGCACGGCCGCCTGTTCGTTAATCACGCCCAGCTGCATCCACAGGGTTTTCGCCCCAATAGCAATCGCCTCTTGCGCCACACCCCAGGCCGCCTCGGAGTTACGGAACACATCCACCATATCCACCTTTTCAGGCACATCCGCAAGGGTGGCGTACCCCTGCTGCCCCAGCAGAGTTTTACCCGCGACCTTCGGTGAAACGGGGATGACGTGATAGCCCTGGTCGAGAAGATATTTCATCACCCGATAGCTCGGGCGATCGGGTTTATCACTGGCGCCCACCAGCGCGATGGTATGGGTCGAGGTCAGAATGCCGACAATATCGTTCTCTTTCATAATGTTTCTCCTGGCTTTTTTTTAAGTGTACGTCAAAGCACATCAGGCAACCATTCATCCCATACATCTGTATGAGGGCAAAACCCGGGAATATGTCTATATGTTAGTAAACGTGTTTATCGAAAAATTTAGATACATTATTACGACGAAAGACTTTTCGACAGGAGCATCCTATGAAGACCGGCATTGCCTCTGCTGTGATTGCATTATTGATGCCGGTCTGCGTATATGCCACGACGCTGCGATTATCTACCGACATCGATCTGCTGGTGCTGGACGGTAAAAAAGTGTCCAGCTCGCTCCTGCGCGGTGCCGACAGCATTGAGCTGGATAACGGGCCGCACCAGATCGTCTTTCGCGTCGAAAAAAACATTCGCCTCTCCAACCACGAACAACGTCTCTATATCTCCCCGCCGCTGGTGGTGAGCTTCAACACGCAGAAGATCAGTCAGGTTAATTTTAATCTACCGCGGCTGGAAACGGAAAAAGAGTCCGACGCTTTTGAGGCCGCACCGAAACTGGAATTGCTCGACGGCGATGCGATGCCCATTCCGGTGAAACTGGATATTCTCGCCCTCACCAAAACGCCGAAGGGGCTGGATTACGAAGCGGATACGGAGCGCTATAACAAAGCGGGTAAAACGGCGTCACTGCCGAAATTTGCTACCATGATGGCGGATGACAGCACGCTGCTGTCCGGCGTTTCGGAGCTGGACGTTATTCCGCCGCAGTCGCAGACGCTTACCGAGCAGCGCCTCAAATTCTGGTTCCAGCAGGCCGATCCCGACACCCGCACGCGATTTTTACAATGGGCAAAGCAACAACCTTCGTCTTAAGCCGCATTTTTTTGCCCTTTCTCTTGCAGCCTCAGGCGGTTCCCGTCATCGTGTAGCCAGTTAACCTGAACCTGACGGAAAGAGATTATGGAACTGACGACACGTACCCTGCCAGAGCGCAAACACATTGCTCTGGTCGCGCACGATCACTGCAAAAAAATGCTGCTGAACTGGGTTCAGCGCCACCAGGCGTTGCTTGAAAAGCACACCCTTTCGGCAACGGGCACCACCGGTAATCTGATCCAACGTGAAACCGGGCTGAACGTGAACGCCATGCTGAGCGGCCCGATGGGCGGCGACCAGCAGGTGGGCGCGCAGATTTCGGAAGGGAAAATTGATGTGCTGATTTTCTTCTGGGACCCGCTGAACGCGGTACCGCACGATCCGGATGTGAAGGCCTTGCTGCGTCTGGCAACCGTCTGGAATATCCCGGTCGCCACTAACCTCTCTACTGCGGACTTTATTATTGAGTCACCGCAGTTCAACGCGCCGATTGAGATCCTGATTCCGGATTATCCGCGCTATCTGGCTGAGCGCTTGAAGTAAGTGTTTGCCGGGCGGCGGCTCCGCCTGTCCCGGCTTTTATCCTTAAGGCTTCTTCGCCACCGGCACATCGATATTCTTCAGAATCTCCACGAAGCGTGAGGGTTCGTCTTTGTTATACAGCAGCCAGACGCGATGTCGTGCGCGGGTGATGGCCACATACAGAAGACGTCGCTCTTCTGCATCCGGGAAATCCTCTACCACAGGCAGCAGCGCCTGCTCCATCACCGATTCCCGAGCCGGTGCCGGGAAGCCGTCACTCCCCTCTTGCAGCCCAAGTACAATCACGTAATCTGCCTGTTGCCCTTTGCTGGCATGGATGGTCATGAAATCGAGCGTGAGCTTAGGCCAGCGCGTGGCGGCTTTCTCGAGGTTCGCCGGTTTCAGATGGTGATAACGCGCCAGCACCAAAATCCGCTCATCGGCTTTGACATACCCACTCATCTTATCCAGCAAGGGTTCCAGCTGATCCTGTGGCAACAGCGTCACCGCTTTTTTATCCCCGGCGGAGAGGCTGTTCAGCGGTTTCACCAGCTGATGGGGGTTCTGCTGAATAAAGCGGTTGGCGATTTCGCCGATGCGCGAGTTAAAACGGTACGTGGTGTCGAGATCGCTGCGGTCACCCTCGCCAAAATAGTGGTGGAACGCCGTGGTCAGCGACAGCTGTGCGCCGCTAAAGCGGTAAATTGCCTGCCAGTCATCGCCCACCGCGAAGAGTGAGGTGTGCTTGTTTTGTGCGCGCAGCGCCGCCAGCAGCGCCGCACGCTGCGGGGAGATATCCTGAAACTCGTCCACCAGAATATGCTTCCACGGACTCACGAAACGCCCTTTTTCGAGGATGATAATTGCCTGATGAATTAACCCCGAGAAATCTACAGCATTCTCTTCTTTCAGCGCTGATTTCCAGGCTTTGAGAACCGGAGCCAGCAGTTTGACGCGTTTGGAAAACAGCGCCCGCACCTCTTCTGGCGCATTCTCAATCATCTCCGCTTGTGAGCCACCGTGCATGCGCATCAGGCTCACCCAGCGATCGAGGCGCGAACCGAGACGGCGCGCCAGTTTCTCATCCTGCCAGAAACTGCCTTCCGGCACAGTCCAGTTCAACTCTTCTTCCAGCCACTGCCGCCACCCTTTTGCCTGCGCCTTTTTCTCACTGCATTGCTGCTGCCAGGTGGTGACAAACAGCGACAGCCTGGCCTGGGTATCGTTTTCCAGCTGACTGATAACCGGCACTTTTTTGCTGCCCTGCTGGATAATATACAGCGCCAGCGCATGGAAGGTTCGCGCGCTGATATCACGCGTGTGCAAACGTTCCTGAATGCGTTCGTCCATCTCCTGCGCCGCCTTGCGGCCAAAGGCCAGGAGTAAAATCTGATCCGCCGTTGCTTCACCCCGTGCGAGCAACCATCCGGCTCGCGCCACCAGCACAGAGGTCTTACCGCTGCCCGCGCCCGCAAGTACCAGCAGCGAGTGTTCTCCGTTCACCACCGCACGCGCCTGAGCCGGATTTAGCGGCGACGATTCGATATTTTTGAAAAACTCAGCGTGCTGGGTCAGCATCTCATCCGTCCAGGCCTGGTTGTGCGCCAGTCGGCTTCGGTCGATATCCGTCAGCCATGCTTTACATTTGCGCCACGGTTCACGGCAATTTTCAAACTCATCAAGACGAGAAACAGGCAGTGGCAGCGCGGTCAGCGCCTGCTGAATGCGTTGCTGCATCCCCGCCGTCTGGGCGCGGGTCAGCCACTTTTTTTGCTCCTGACTCTGAGCGATATCCGCCAAAACCTGCTGCAATACCTGCTCGGCCACCAGGCTCATCTCTGCGCTCCACTGCTGCCAGAGGGAATTCAGATGATGATGAAAGCGCTGAGTTTCAGCCCATTCCGTACCGTGCAGACGCACGACTTTATCGGCAGGCAGGACGAACTCCAGCTCGCCCCACACCAGGCCGCGCTTGCAGTGAATGGCCAGCAACTGATTGAATGGAATAAGATATTCGTGGCGTTCGCCGGAAACTTTCACCCCGGCGTTAAGAAGGACAACCTTGTCGTACGGATGTTGCGCCAGGCGCTTGCCTAATGATGTTGCTTTTAGTTCCATGTCCAGCCTGATCCACGAAGTGATAGTTTGCTCATTAGTTTAACCGCCAGTTTTCAGGTGCTCCAGCCTAAAAAAACGTTACAATCATCAGGCTTTAATCATATCGAAAGGAAGTGAGGGTTTATGCGTACTGTTCTGAATATTTTGAATTTTGTCCTTGGCGGTTTTGCCACCACTCTTTCCTGGCTTTTCGCCACCCTGGTCAGCATCGTGCTGATCTTCACGCTTCCCCTGACGCGTTCGTGCTGGGAGATCACCAAACTCTCGCTAGTGCCCTACGGCAATGAAGCGGTTCACGTTGATGAACTCAACCCGGACAGCAAAAGTGTGCTGATGAATACGGGCGGCACGCTGCTTAATATTTTATGGCTGATCTTCTTTGGCTGGTGGTTGTGCCTGATGCACATCGCAGTCGGGATTACCCAGTGTATTACGATTATTGGTATCCCGGTCGGTATCGCCAACTTCAAGATTGCCGCGATTGCGCTCTGGCCCGTCGGTCGCCGCGTGGTTCCCGTGGAGGTCGCCCAGGCCGCACGCGAAGCCAATGCCCGTCGTCGTTTTCAGTAAATAAGGATACGCCGCCTTTATGCTAAGCCCTTTGCTTCGCAGATACACATGGAACAGTGCCTGGCTCTATAACGTCAGGATTTTTATCGCGCTTTGCGGTGCGGCTGCCGTGCCGTGGTGGCTGGGTGAGATTAAACTCACGATCCCTCTCACTCTGGGCGTGGTAGCCGGAGCACTGGCCGATCTGGACGACCGTCTGGCCGGGCGGCTGCGTAACCTGGTGATTACGCTGATCTGCTTTTTCATCGCCTCCGCGTCTGTAGAACTACTTTTCCCGTGGCCCTGGCTGTTTGCCCTTGGGCTGATGATCTCCACCAGCGGTTTTATTTTGCTGGGCGGGCTGGGACAGCGCTACGCCACCATTGCCTTTGGCGCGTTGCTGATTGCGATCTATACCATGTTGGGCGTTTCCCTCTACGACCAGTGGTACCAACAGCCCCTGCTGCTGCTGGTGGGCGCAATCTGGTATAACCTGCTGACCTTAACCGGGCACCTTATCTTTCCGATTCGCCCCTTGCAGGATAATCTCGCCCGCAGCTATGAACAGCTGGCGCACTACCTGGAACTGAAATCCAGGCTCTTCGATCCTGACATTGAAGAAGAGAGCCAGGCGCCGCTTTACGATCTGGCGCTGGCTAACGGCCAGTTGGTTACCACGCTGAATCAAACCAAAGCCTCTCTGCTGACGCGTCTTCGTGGCGATCGCGGCCAGCGCGGCACGCGGCAAACGCTGCATTACTACTTCGTCGCCCAGGATATACATGAGCGCGCCAGCTCATCACATATCCAGTACGCCGCGCTGCGCGAGAAGTTTCGCTATAGCGACGTGATGTTCCGCTTCCAGCGGATGCTGTCGATGCAGTCTCAGGCCTGCCAGCAACTTGCACGATCGATTCTGTTGCGAACCCCCTACCAGCATGACCCTCGCTTCGAGCGTGCGTTCAGCCATCTTGATGCGGCACTCGACCGGGTACAGGCCAGCGGCACATCGCCAGAACAGATGAAAGCGCTGGGGTTCTTGCTCAGCAATTTACGCGCCATCGATGCGCAGCTCGCGACTATTCAGTCTGAACAGGCGCTGTCAGTGCCGGGTAGTGAGGTCGAAAATCAGCTTGCCGATGACAGTCCGCACGGCTTCGCGGACATGTGGCTGCGGTTAAGCCGCAACTTCACGCCGGAATCGGCGCTGTTCCGCCATGCCGTGAGAATGTCTGCCGTGCTGTGCGTCGGTTACGCCTTTATCCAGATAACCGGCCTGCATCACGGCTACTGGATTTTGCTCACCAGCCTGTTTGTTTGCCAGCCGAACTATAACGCCACCCGCCATCGACTGGCGCTACGCGTGATCGGCACGCTGGTCGGCGTCGCAATCGGCCTACCGGTGCTGTACTTTGTTCCTTCCGTTGAAGGGCAACTGATCCTGATAGTCATTACGGGCGTGCTGTTCTTCGCCTTCCGTAATGTTCAGTATGCCCATGCCACCATGTTTATTACCCTGCTGGTGCTGCTGTGCTTTAACCTGCTGGGCGAAGGGTTCGAAGTCGCCCTGCCACGCGTCATCGATACGTTGATTGGCTGCGCGATCGCCTGGGCCGCGGTCAGTTTTATCTGGCCGGACTGGCGTTTTCGCAATCTGCCACGCGCCCTGGATCTCGCCATGAATGCGAACTGTCGCTATCTGGATGCTATCCTTGAGCAATATCATCAGGGCCGCGATAATCGGCTGGCGTATCGCATTGCCCGACGTGACGCCCATAACCGCGATGCAGAACTGGCGTCGGTGGTGTCAAACATGTCAACGGAGCCGCGTGCTACCGCAGAAATCCGGGAAGTCGCCTTTCGTCTGCTGTGTCTGAACCACACCTTCACCAGTTACATTTCAACGTTGGGCGCGCATCGTGAGCAGTTAACCGATCCAAACATCCTCGCACTGTTGGATGACGCGGTATGCTACGTTGACGATGCTCTTCATCATCGTCCCGCAGACGAACCGCGCGTGCAGAGTGCCATAGATGAACTGAGCCAGCGCATTGCGCATTGCGATCCTGGTACGGATAACAAGGCGCCACTCATACTCCAACAAATCGGTCTGCTCATTGCACTTCTGCCCGAAATCTGCCGGTTGCAGCAGCAGATTGCTACCTATCGGAATGACTATCCGGCAGTACAGGAAGCGCATTAAACCACTCCGTTAGCTCCCGGCGTCTGACCGTCGGGAGCGCAGCTTCATGCGTTCCTTCTATTGCCCCTGCCAGCGCAAACAACACTCTGATCCCCAGGTTCTTATTTCTGGCCCTGATTTTCAGCCAGCACTCCTCTGCCCCTAGCGCCCTCAGCATGGTTTCACTGGTGACGCCAGCTTCGCAGAGAAGCACTTCAATTTGAAACGTCAGGTTGGGTAAATCTTTGAGTCGCCGCCTCTGATGCCGTAGAGAGCGCTCCTGACGGGCGGCTTCAAGAGCAAAACTGGAAAGTTGCAATAGCCTTTCCCTGTCCTGCCATAGCCCGTCATCCACCCGGTAATAGTTCAGTAGCACAGGCCTGCCCCGTTTCAACAGAGTTAAAAATGAAGAGGACTGTTTTACACAGTACTGAGCGCTCTGTTCACAGGCACGCAGGTAAAGCTCGCCATCAGAGACCATCGCAAACACGGCTTCATTCACCGCCAGGGTATACCCACCGAAAAGGGCACGATGATGGATTTCACCCAACGGAGAGAGGTATTCCTGGGACTTATAGATCCGTTCATAAGATATCTTTTTCATGATATTCACCATATAAATCAAACATTAACGATGTGTTTTTCTTACTACCGGATCCGTTAGCAGGAAAATAGAAAACTTATTGTCACTCGGCAAGATTATTTTGCAGGACACGCCAATATCGAACCAATTTTGCGAGACGCTTTCCGAAAATGAGGTTGATCTTTAGACGTACAGGGGTTACTGTATATTCATACAGTAACTACAGGGCTGGAATGATTATGCACACTTCAAACTATGCAAATCGCTTAACCTCTTTTTCTTCTTCCGCGGGTAATGGCGCGCAGAAAACCTCCGGGCGTGTGTCTACCGGTTTGATCAGTGAAATCGTATATCGCGAAGACCAGCCCTTGATGACGCAGCTGCTTTTATTGCCGCTTTTACAACAACTTGGTCAGCAGTCACGCTGGCAGCTGTGGCTAACTCCGCAGCAGAAATTGAGCCGCGAATGGGTGCAGTCGGCGGGTCTGCCGCTCACCAAAATGATGCAAAGCAGCCTGGTTTCGCCATGTCATACGGTTGATTCGATGGTTCGCGCTTTGCGCACCGGAAACTACAGTGTGGTAATTGGTTGGTTGTCAGAGGAATTGACGGAGGAAGAGCATTTTCGTCTGGCTGAAGCTGCTGAAGAAGGTGATGCGATCGGGTTCATTATGCGCCCAATTCGTCTTGATTCTCTCGGCAGAGGACACCTGTCCGGGCTAAAAATTCACTCTAATTTGTATCATTGAGTAAATTTAAGAGTATTCCTGGAACTTTTTTTGACAGTCGTAAGTGCAAATAGTTCCCTGACTAAAAACTTCGACAACGCTTGTCTGGCGCGGTTTCCGTTAATTTTACTGCATAAAATACTCGCAAAAAATGTTAAATATTTTGTATACGGAACTTTTTTTTTCATATGCCTGACAGAGTTCACACTTGTAAGTTTTCAACTACGTTGTAGACTTTACATCGCCAGGGGTGCTCGGTCTAAGCCGAAGATATCGGTAGAGTTACTAGTTTGAGCTCGCCCCCCGGTGAAGGATTTAACCGTGATTTCTCGACGAGATCTTCATGGCGATTTTTGGATGATAACGAGGCGCAAAAAATGAAAAAGACAGCTATCGCGATTGCAGTGGCACTGGCTGGCTTCGCTACCGTAGCGCAGGCCGCTCCGAAAGATAATACCTGGTATGCAGGTGGCAAACTGGGCTGGTCTCAGTTCCACGACACTGGCTGGTACAACAGCTCCCTGAACAACGATGGCCCAACTCACGAAAGCCAGCTCGGTGCAGGTGCGTTTGGTGGCTATCAGGTTAACCCGTATGTTGGCTTTGAAATGGGTTACGACTGGTTAGGTCGTATGCCATACAAAGGCGACACCGTTAACGGCGCATTCAAAGCTCAAGGCGTACAGCTGACCGCTAAACTGGGTTACCCAGTGACTGACGATCTGGACGTTTATACTCGTCTGGGCGGCATGGTATGGCGCGCTGACTCCAGCAACAGCCGTTCTGGCGACGACCACGACACTGGTGTTTCTCCAGTATTCGCTGGTGGCGTAGAGTGGGCAATGACCCGTGACATCGCTACCCGTCTGGAATACCAGTGGGTTAACAACATCGGCGACGGTAACACCGTTGGCGTTCGTCCTGACAACGGCATGCTGAGCGTAGGTGTTTCCTACCGTTTCGGCCAGCAGGAAGATGCAGCTCCGATCGTTGCTCCAGCTCCGGCTCCAGCTCCAGAAGTACAGACCAAGCACTTCACTCTGAAGTCTGACGTTCTGTTCAACTTCAACAAAGCAACTCTGAAACCAGAAGGTCAGCAGGCACTGGATCAGCTGTACACCCAGCTGAGCAACCTCGACCCTAAAGATGGTTCTGTAGTTGTTCTGGGCTTCACCGACCGTATCGGTTCTGACGCATACAACCAGAACCTGTCCGAGAAACGTGCTCAGTCTGTAGTTGATTACCTGGTATCTAAAGGTATCCCAGCTAACAAGATCTCCCCACGTGGTATGGGCGAATCTAACCCAGTGACTGGCAATACCTGTGACAACGTGAAAGCTCGCGCTGCACTGATCGACTGCCTGGCACCAGATCGTCGCGTTGAGATCGAAGTTAAAGGTATCAAAGACGTTGTAACTCAGCCTGCGGCATAAGTTATCGTCTTATAAAAAAACCCCGCTATGCGGGGTTTTTTATTGGCTGAAGAAAATGAGAAACTATTTTTTACCCAGCATCGCCTGAAGGTCATTTTTAAGCGTAGACATCTGGCTCGCGTATTTCTCTTTATGCTCCGCATCTTCAATGAGCTGCACGATCGTTTCCGATAAGGTTTTCCCGCGCCGTTGAGCAAGCCCCGCTAATCGCTGCCAGACCATAAACTCCAGGTCGATAGACTTCTTACGGGTATGCTGATGCTCCGCGTTGAAATGGCGTTTGCGGCGCGCACGAATGGTCTGCTTCATGCGGTTTAGCAGAGCAGGATTGATGTGTTTCTCGATCCAGCCGTTGACCTGCACCGGCTCATTTTCGAGGGTCAGCAATAAATCTACCGCTTCTTTTGCAGCACTGGCTTCGATGTAGCAGGTGATCAGCTCGCCTTCTCGATGCTTTTTGACCAGATACTTCCATTTCCAGCCGCTTTCGAGATTTTCCAGTTGTTGATATTTCATCGCGATCTCAGTGTTACCTCGTAACTATGTTCAGAATATCAGTTTTTTGGCAATCTGCTGAAAAGAAATCATATCCAGTGACCCCTTACCGCGCATTCCCCGCCTGAAATCCCTAATACCACGTGGGAATGGGTCAAGGCTTGCGGTATAATCCACCGTTTTACATCTAACTAAAAAACATCAACTTTGACCATTACGAAACTAGCATGGCGTGACCTGGTTCCTGATACTGAGAGCTATCAGGAACTGTTTGCACAGCCAGACCTCGCAAAAGAACACGACTTCATCCTTAGCGATACGCAACCGCGTTTACATTACGCGCTTGAACAGACGTTAAGCCCATGGACAACCTCCCCCTTCATGTTACTGAAGGCGCCAGAAGAAGCTGAATACCTGGCTCTGATGGCCGATGCCGTGCGTCAATTGCAACCAGAAACGGACACCGTTTTTGGCGGACAATATCGTATCGTGGGAAGTGATGTCACTTTCGAACCCGCCACGCAGGCTGATAATAATTTTGCCGCTACCGGCGAGGTCATTACCGCCGAGTGGGCCGAAGCGGAGCAATTGTTTGGCTGTCTTCGTCACTTTAACGGTCAGCTCAGTATCCAGCCGGGACTGGTGCACAAAGCCAATGGCGGTGTCCTGATCATCTCTCTGCGAACGCTGCTTGCACAGCCGCTGCTGTGGATGCGTCTGAAGAACATTGTGGCGCATCAGCGTTTCGACTGGATTGCCTATGATGAGTCCCGCCCGCTGCCTGTCGCTATTCCATCGATGCCTCTGTCACTGAAAGTGATTTTGACAGGCGATCGTGAGTCTCTGGCGGATTTCCAGGAGATGGAACCGGAACTTGCCGATCAGGCCGTATACACCGAATTTGAAGATAACATCCAGATCGCCGATGCAGACGACGTGACGCAATGGTGCCAATGGGTGCTGGCCGTCGCTGCACGGTATGCTCTTCCGATCCCTGCAGCAGACGCATGGACAGGTCTTATTCGTGAAGCCGCACGTGACACGGGCGATCAGGAAACCCTGCCGCTCTGTCCGCTGTGGATCAGCAAGCAACTGCGCGAAACGGGCGTCATTAGCGGGACGGGTACTTTTACCGGTGAGCAGTTCGCCCAGATGCTGGCACAGCGCGAATGGCGGGAAGGGTATCTCGCGGATCGTATGCAGGATGAAATCCTGCTGGAACAGATCCTCGTGGAAACCGAAGGCGAGCGTGTGGGGCAAATCAACGCCCTGTCCGTCATTGAGTTCCCCGGTCATCCGCGTGCCTTTGGCGAACCTTCACGTATCAGCTGCGTCATCCACATTGGCGACGGCGAATTTACTGACGTTGAGCGCAAAGCCGAGCTGGGCGGGAACATTCATGCTAAAGGCATGATGATTATGCAGGCCTTTCTGATGTCACAGCTACAGCTGGAGCAACAGCTGCCCTTCTCCGCATCACTGACCTTTGAGCAGTCTTACAGTGAAGTGGACGGCGACAGCGCATCGATGGCTGAGCTTTGTGCCGTCATCAGTGCGCTTGCGGATGTGCCAGTTAATCAAAGCATCGCTATCACCGGCTCTGTCGATCAGTTTGGTCGCGCTCAGCCGGTTGGCGGTCTGAATGAGAAAATCGAAGGCTTCTTCTCTATTTGCCAGCAGCGTGGATTGAGTGGCAAACAGGGCGTGATTATTCCTGCGCCAAACGCACGTCATCTGAGCCTGAGCCAGGCGGTACTGGATGCGGTGGATGCAGAGCAATTCAGTATCTGGGCCATCGACGATGTCACGGATGCGCTACCCTTACTGACAAATCAGGTCTGGGATGGCGAAGTGCAAACAACGCTGATGCAAACTATCCAGGAGCGTATCGCTCAGGCGATGCAACAGGATGCTCGTCATCGTTATCCATGGCCGTTACGCTGGTTAAGCTGGTTTAGCCCGAACTGATCGGACTTGTTCAGCGTACACGTGTTAGCTATCCTGCGTGCTTCACTAAAATAAGGCTTACTGAGAACATGGTAGATAAACGCGAATCCTATACAAAAGAAGATCTTCTTGCCTCTGGTCGTGGTGAACTGTTCGGCGCTAAAGGCCCGCAGTTACCGGCACCTAGCATGCTGATGATGGACCGTGTCGTGAAAATGACCGAAACCGGCGGCAACTTTGACAAGGGTTACGTGGAAGCGGAACTCGATATCAATCCAGACCTGTGGTTCTTCGGTTGCCACTTTATCGGCGATCCGGTAATGCCTGGCTGTTTAGGCCTGGATGCGATGTGGCAGCTGGTTGGCTTCTATCTCGGCTGGCTGGGCGGCGAAGGCAAAGGCCGCGCGCTGGGCGTGGGTGAAGTGAAATTCACCGGTCAGGTTCTGCCTTCCGCGAAGAAAGTTACCTACCGTATTCACTTCAAACGCATCGTGAACCGTCGTCTGGTGATGGGTCTGGCAGACGGTGAAGTGCTGGTTGATGGCCGTGTGATCTATACCGCCAGTGACCTGAAAGTCGGTCTGTTCCAGGACACTTCCGCGTTCTGATTTTGCTTAAGTAGTGCTTGAGCAATAAAGGCGAAACCTCCGCATGGCGGAGGTTTCTGTTTTTAAAGAGACGTTATCAAGCAAGAAGTACCCTGTCTCCGATGGCTTCTCGCCAGCCTCCCAGCCATTGTGACCTTTGATTTATCGTCTGATAAGGACACATTTCTTTTGAGCGTCCAGCGATGCCAGCCTGATAACCACGTTGATGAGCCCTTTCCAGGCGATCTCGTTTCTGTCTCTTCATGCCTCGTTTCCCTCATTCTTTGGTCTGGTGGAAAGAAAACAGTGTATGCAAAACGTGCAAACACAGATAACGAATAACCCGAATCACGCCATGCGTCAATGCGCAAAATTCACGCCAGTGTCATATTTGTGAGCTACACAGAAGATCATTTGTACAAAAATTGTGAGCTGGAACAAGTAACAGCCTGAACAAAAACCGAAAAAAAAGCCGCCATCAGCGAAACGCGGATGGCGGCTTAACATCATGAATTTTGCTTATGGCAGGCGAGAAATCTCCTGGGCGATGCTGGCAGATTCCTGTGCCCAGCCCTGGGCCAGGGCTTTCACCATAGCGTCGTAACCATCCTCCTGCTGTTTCAGCTCAAGATGGAACGGGCGCTTAATCAGCTGCCCCTGATGGTTCAGCAGCCACTCACCGCTGATCACCACTCTGCCATCGTAGCGTCCATGGAAACCCGTCACATTGACGTTGAGGGTATCCTGGTCGCTGCCCAGAGGCTGTGAGGCAACAACCCATCCGGGCAACTGGCTGCTCAGGTTCGCCACCAGCGTATTGCGCAGTTGTTGATCCAGCGGGCTGGCCCACAGATTGTTATTCGCAATTACATACTGCACATCGCTGGTCTGATACACCACGCCGTTGCCGGCGAGGGAATCGGGGATTGTGACCTGCTCAACCCACAGCAGGCGATGCCCCTGGCTGGCGCTGCTTTGCCCGCCCGTCTGAGCCCCCATCGGCAGCTGGTAGTAACTCTTGGTATCGCTTCCTGAACTACAGGCCGTTAGAACCAGTGCTCCGACAATTAATAGCCATTTTTTCATTATTTTGCCCTCTTCGGCTCAGGATCTTTTTTGTCCTTCGCTTCAAATACCAGCGCGTTGCTCTTCTCATTCAGCGTTTTCAGAACCGGCTGCAGTTCGCGCAGGACCTGATCCAGGCGCTGCATATCCGCCACCATCTTGTTGTACGCCGCCGAGCCTGGCTGGAAGCCTTGCATACTACGGTTAAGCTCACGCAACGTTTTCTGCATATCCTGCGGAAGCTGCTGCATCGACTGGTTAGCCGTAATTTTGTTGATGTTATCCAGTGTGGTTTGCAGACGACGCATCGTGGCCTGGCTTTCCGTCAGGCTGTTGGTCGCTTGCTCAAGCATTGGATTCAACGGCAGGTTGTTAATCTTATCCAGAGTCTCCATCAGGCGCTGCTGGATCTGCGCCAGACCGCTGCTGACGGTTGGGATAATGGTATAACCACCGAATTCACGCGCACCGGTAATCGCTGGCGCTTTCGGATAGAAGTCCATATCCACATACAGGGCGCCCGTCACCAGGTTGCCGGTTTTCAGCGAGCCACGTAACCCGCGACTCAACAGCTGATTAATATGCGTGCCGATATCCTGGTTCTGACCAATCTGGGCCAGTAAGCGTTCTGGTTCAATGCGGATCAGCACCGGGATACGATAGTCGTCATCCAGTACCTGATTCAGACCCGGCACAAAGTACGGCACCTGACCTACTGTACCCAGGCGGATACCGCGGAATTCCACCGGGGCACCTGGCTGCAGGCCGCGAACAGAATCCTTGAAGAACATCAGATAGTCGACATGATCGGTATAGAGCGCATCCTGAATGCTTTTCTGATCGTCAAACAGTCTGAACGCGGTTTTCGGTGCGACCGGCTGCCCCAGATCCATTCCCTCAGGCACATCAAAACTCACCCCGCCGCCAAACAGCGTGGTCAGAGAACCCATCTCTACGCGCATCCCCGCCGACGTCAGATCTACCGCAATACCGCTGTCTTTCCAGAAACGTACGTTGCTGGTCACCAGACGGTCGTTTGGCGCATTGATAAACAGCTGATAGCTGATAGTACGTTTTTGCGCATCGAAGGTACTGGTTTCCACCGAGCCCACGCGGTAACCACGGAACAGCACCGGATCGCCAGGGCTGAGCTGCCCCGCTTTCTTGCTGTCGAGGGTCACCCGGATACCTTTCGCGTCTGGCGGCGCAAGCGGCGGTGCATCCAGCAGTTGATAATGTCCAGGCTGGCTGCCCTTCGCGCCGGGCTGAAGCTCAATGTAAGCCCCGGAAAGCAGCGTACCCAGGCCGCTGATCCCTTCGCGTCCGACCTGCGGTTTGACCACCCAGAAGACGGAATCGCCATGCAGCAGCTTCTCCATGCCGGAATGAAGGCGCGCTTTGATTTCAACGTGCGTGAGATCGTCAGTCAGCGTCGCGCTCTCAACGACACCCACGTCAACGCTGCGGCTCTTGATGGTGGTTTTGCCCCCTTCAATGCCTTCGGCGTTGGTCGTGATCAGCGTCACTTCCGGCCCTTGATGGCTGTAATGATAAAACAGGATCCAGGCTCCGATCAGCGCTGTGACGATGGGGAAGATCCACACCGGCGACCAGTTCTTGACCTTCTGCACTTTCGCCTCTCCACTCTTATTTTCCATGCTTTCACTCTTCCTCATGGCTTGACTCTGGCTCACGATCCCAGGATAAACGCGGGTCGAAAGTCAGGGCCGCAAACATCGTCATGACAACGACCAACGCAAACATCAGCGCGCCCATAGCGGGATAAATACTCATCAGTCCACCCATGCGCACCAGCGCGGAGAGAACGGCAATCACAAACACGTCGATCATTGACCAGCGGCCAACAAATTCGACGACTTCATAAATCAGATGCATGCGTTCGCTGTCGCGCTTTCCATGGCCTTTGGCATCCCAGCACAGCCAGGCAATCGCGATCATCTTTAAGGTGGGAACCATAATACTGGCAATGAAAATCACCATCGCCACCGGATAAGATCCCTCGCCCCACAGCAACACCACTCCGGCCAGGATCGTCGAAGGCATTTTATCCCCCAGCAGATCCGTGATCATGATGGGTAAAATGTTGGCCGGCAGATAAAGCATGATGGAGGTGACCAGTAAGGCCATCGTCCATTGCAGACTGTTTTTGCGCCGCACATGCCCCTTGGTGCCACAACGCGGGCACTCTTCCACATCAGCAGGCAGAATGGCGGTACAGCACGTACAGGAGCGCAATCCCTGGCGAATCCCGGGCACGCCCACTTTAACCGTCTGGTTTAGCGTTGGCGCAGGCGCAATATCATCCCAGGCCCAGCGACGGTCGACGCACTGGAAGGCGCGCAGCTGTAGCATGCAGTACAGACACCAGGGAACAAAACTGCTGCCGATGCCGACGTCGCCATAGGCCATCAGCTTCACAAAACTGACCAGAATCCCCGCGAGGAAAATCTCCGCCATTCCCCAGCTTTTCAGCTGGAAAAGAATTCTGGCTAGCAGGATTTTGACTTTAATGGGCATCCGGACGCGGTTTACCAGCAGTAAAATCACGACCAGGCAAAACGCCGGAACGATTTGCACAAAGAGAAGAAAGAAGGTGCCAAGGCTGGCGTAATCTTCCGAGAACATAACGCCCGGGATCTCCAGCAAATTGACTTCGCTGGTCATCCCGCCGACTTTCATATAGATGAACGGAAAAAGATTCGAGAGCAGCAGCATAAACAGTGCCGCAAGCGCATAAGCAGTGGGACGCTGCCTTGGCGCGTCCCACTCTGTCGTCAGCGTTGCCCCACAACGGGGGCATGCCGCCTTATGTCCGTGACCCATCTCAGGCAGCGCCACGAGCATATCGCATTGCGAGCATAAAATATGCCGGTCGGCATGGTGCTGATCACACATCGGGTATCCCTGTTTATGCGCCGTTTTTGAGTGCCTCAAGGTACTCCCAGCGCTCAAATGCCTCTTCCAGCGCCTTTTCGGCCTGGGAAAGCTCTGCCAATATTTTCTGAGTATAGTCGTGTGGCTGGCTAAAGAAGGATGCATCAGCAACTTGAGCCTGTAATGCTTCCAGTTGCGTTTCCAGCTCTTCAAGACGCTGCGGCAACCCTTCCAGTTCGCGCTGCAGGTTATAGCTCATTTTAACCGTCGGCTTTTTGACAGTTTCTGCTTTTGCGACAAGCGGTTGCGATCCCGTTTTAGATTTGGACTGTTTATGCGCTAAGGATTGCGCCTGTTGCCCACGCGCGTCCTGATAACCGCCCACATACTGACCAATACGACCTTCGCCTTCAAAAATCCAGCATTCGGTGACGGTGTTGTCTACAAACTGACGGTCGTGGCTCACCAGCATCACGGTGCCCTGATAGCCGTCGATCAGCTCTTCGAGCAGTTCCAGGGTTTCGACATCCAGATCGTTCGTCGGTTCATCGAGAATTAACAGGTTGCTGGGTTTAAGGAACAAACGCGCCAGCAGAAGTCGGTTACGTTCCCCGCCGGAGAGCGCGCGAACAGGCGTCATGGCGCGTTTTGGATGGAACAGGAAGTCCTGCAGATAGCCCAGCACATGGCGCGGTTTCCCGTTAACCATCACCTCTTGCTTGCCCTCTGCCAGGTTATCCATCACCGTTCTTTCAGGATCAAGCTCAGTACGGTGCTGATCGAAATAGGCCACTTCCAGTTTAGTCCCGCAGTGAACGCGGCCGCTGTCAGCCTGTAGCTGGCCCAGCATCAGTTTCAACAGCGTGGATTTACCGCAGCCGTTCGGGCCGATCAGCGCAATTTTATCGCCGCGTTGAACCTGCGCGGAGAAATCAGTCACCAGCACTTTGCCGTCGACCTGGTAGTTCACGTTTTCCATTTCGAAGACAATTTTGCCGGAACGAGAGGCCTCTTCGACCTGCATCTTCGCGCTGCCCATCACTTCACGGCGCTGGCTGCGTTCGTTACGCATCGCTTTCAGGGCACGCACGCGGCCTTCGTTACGGGTACGACGCGCTTTGATGCCCTGACGGATCCACACCTCTTCCTGCGCCAGTTTGCGGTCAAACTCGGCGTTTTGCAGCTCTTCAACGCGCAGGTTCTCTTCTTTTTCCAGCAGATAAGTGTCGTAATCGCCCGGATACGTGACCAGCTTGCCGCGATCGAGATCGACAATACGGGTGGCCATATTGCGGATAAATGAACGGTCGTGCGAGATAAAGATAATGGTGCCATTGAAGGTTTTCAGGAACCCTTCCAGCCAGTCGATGGTTTCGATATCCAGGTGGTTCGTCGGTTCATCGAGCAGCAGCACTTTTGGCCCGCAGACCAGCGCGCGGCCCAGCGCCGCTTTACGCAGCCAGCCACCAGACAGAGACGCCAGCGCCATATCGGCCTCAAGGCCAAGCTGCTCCAGCACTTCATTGATGTGGTCTTCCAGCTGCCACAGGCCGTGGTGATCCAGCAAATCCTGCAGGCGCGCCATCTCGTTGAGGTTTTTTTCGCTCGGATCGGTCATCACCAGATGCGAAATATCGTGATAGCCTTTCAGGTATTCGGCCTGCTCGGAGATCCCTTCGGCGACGAAATCATAGACGCTGCCCGCGACGTTGCGCGGCGGATCCTGTTGCAGACGAGAAACGATCAGATCCTGCTCATAAACGATACGCCCATCGTCCAGACCCTGCTCACGGTTGAGGATCTTCATCAGCGTGGATTTACCCGCGCCGTTACGGCCCACCAGACAGACGCGTTCGTTGTCTTCAATGTGCAGTTCTGTATCGTCGAGAAGTGGCGCATCGCTGAAGGACAGCCATGCGCCGTGCATGCTAATTAATGACATTTAAATTTCCTTTCAGACTGCGGTAATTAACCAGCAGTTGTGAATTTGACGGTTACGGGCGAAGTCCTGAGACAGCGTTTTTTGACTGATTTCTTGTGCTTTCAGCCCCAGTTTTTCCAGCCCGTCATTGTCCATGCGGAAGCCGCGTTTGTTGTTCGAGAACATAATTGTGCCGCCTTTACGCAGCAGACGTTTCAGGTCGGTCATCAGACGCAGGTGATCGCGCTGAACGTCGAAGGTGTCTTCCATACGCTTGGAGTTGGAGAAGGTCGGCGGATCGATGAAGATAAGATCGAACTGTTCATCCGTATCGCGCAGCCAGCCCAGTACGTCGGCCTGCAGCAGACGATGCTGACGACCGGTCAGGCCGTTAAGACGCAGGTTGCGCTCAGCCCACTCCAGATAGGTACGCGACATGTCGACCGTGGTGGTGCTACGCGCACCGCCCAGGCCCGCATGAACGCTGGCGCTGCCGGTATAAGCGAACAGGTTCAGGAAGTCTTTCCCTTTGCTCATCTGGCCCAGCATACGACGCGCAATACGGTGATCGAGGAACAAACCGGTGTCGAGATAGTCTGTCAGGTTCACCCACAGGCGCGCATTGTATTCGCCCACCTCGATAAAGTCGCCCTTATCGCCCATTTTCTGATACTGATTGGTCCCTTTCTGACGCTCACGGGTCTTCAGGATCAGTTTGTTCGGCGCAATGCCCATCACGCCAATTGTCGCCGCGATGATGTCCAGCAAACGCTGGCGCGCTTTTTGGGCATCAATGGTTTTCGGCGCAGCGTATTCCTGCACCACGACCCAGTCCGCATAACGGTCTACCGCAACGTTATATTCCGGCAAATCGGCATCGTAAATGCGATAGCATTCAATGCCTTCCTGTTTCGCCCATTTTTCGAATTTCTTCAGATTCTTACGCAGACGGTTAGCGTAGTCTTCCGCCACTGTCGATGGCTTGCTGTCGCCATCTTTCTCGGTCAGATGGTAGTTTTTCTGTACGCAGTCCAGCGGGCCGTTTTTGGCTTTGAACTGACGCTCGGCGCGGAGCTGGAGGCAGCTTAGCAGCTCAGGAGAACCGCTAAACAGCGACAGATTCCAGCCGCCGAAATAATCTTTCATGGTGCGACCCAGCAGGCTGTGCAGTGCAATCAGTGCCGGTTCGCTATCGAGACGTTCGCCGTACGGCGGGTTACTGATCACCGTACCGTAAGGGCCTTTCGGCAGCGGGTTGGTTAACTGGGAGACGTCTTTCACCTCGAAGTCTATCAGTTCGCCGATACCGGCGCGGCGGGCGTTGCTGCGCGCGCGTTCAATTACGCGAGCGTCGCTGTCCGAGCCATAGAAACGGGAGGTGTAATCAGCCAGGCCTTTACGCGCACGAACCTGTGCTTCGGCTTTGACCTCTTTCCAGATGGCGTCGTCATGCTGTGCCCAGCCGCTAAAGCCCCACTGCCCGCGATGCAATCCTGGCGCGCGGTCGGTGGCCAGCATGGCCGCTTCAATCAGCAAGGTGCCGGAACCGCACATAGGGTCGATCATCGGCGTGCCCGGCAGCCAGCCAGAGCGCATCACAATGGCCGCAGCCAGGTTTTCTTTGATCGGTGCAATACCGGCGCGATCGCGATAACCACGCTGGTGCAGGCCTTCGCCGCAGAGATCCAGAGAAATATTGGCGGTCTCTTTATTGAGCCACACGTTGATACGCAGATCGGGATTTTCACGATCGACGTTCGGGCGCTCAAGATTTTTACGCGTGAAGCTGTCGACGATGGCGTCTTTCACTTTCAGCGCACCGTACTGGCTGTTACGGATTTCGTCGTTCAGCCCGCTGAAATGCACGGCAAAGGTCGCACCCGGGGCGAAAATCTCTGTCCAGTCGATCGCTTGCACGCCGAGATACAGATCAAGGTCGCTATAGACCTTGCAGGCACCCAGCGGCAACATGATGCGCGACGCCAGGCGACTCCACATCAGGCTCTGGTAAATAAGCCGTGTGTCGCCCTCAAAGTGGACACCACCCTGAACCACCTGACACTCAAGCGCGCCAAGGCTTTCCAGTTCAGTTTTTAACAGCTCTTCCAGCCCACGGGCCGTACTGGCAAACAGAGAATTCATATCGTCACTTATTACTCGTAGAAAATTGCTGCGCATTATAGCTAATATGCGCTCTATGTCATAAAGTTGAAGGCTTATTTTCAAATCGTTCGAGGGCGTGAACAGTGGCGACGTTATCCAGGCTTTTTATTCATCCGGTCAAATCCATGCGTGGTATTGGCCTGACCCACGCGCTTGCTGACGTCAGCGGCTTTGCCTTCGATCGCATTTTTATGATTACCGAACCGGACGGCACCTTCATCACCGCCCGCCAGTTCCCGCAGATGGTGCGTTTTATCCCAGCTCCGCTGCACGACGGCCTGCATTTGACGGCGCCGGATGGCTCAAGCGTGATAGCACGCTTTACTGACTTTGCCCCTGTTGATGCCCCGACAGAAGTGTGGGGTAACCATTTCACCGCCCGCATCGCCCCGGATGAGATTAACACCTGGCTGAGCGGTTTCTTCTCCCGCGCGGTGCAGCTGCGCTGGGTCGGCCCGGAGCTTACGCGCCGCGTGAAGCGTTTTGAAGCCGTTCCCCTCTCCTTTGCCGACGGTTTCCCCTATCTGCTGACGAATGACGCCTCCCTGCGCGATCTGCAAAACCGCTGTTCCGCCAGCGTGCAGATGGAGCAGTTCCGCCCGAATCTGGTCGTGACGGGCGCACAGGCCTGGGAAGAAGATACCTGGAAAGTGATCCGTATCGGCAGCGTGATCTTTGATGTGGTGAAACCGTGCAGCCGCTGTATTTTCACCACCATCAGCCCGGAAAAAGGGCAAAAACACCCTTCCGGCGAGCCGCTGAAAACCTTGCAGTCTTTCCGCACCGCACAGGATAACGGCGATGTCGATTTTGGTCAGAACTTGATCCCACGCTCCAGCGGCGTGATTCGCGTCGGCGACGAGATTGAGATCCTCGCATCGGGTCCTGCCCGAGTTTACGGCCCAGGGCCGGAAGAAGAAGCGCTTGAAGCTGAAACGCAGCCTGTCACAAAAGTGACGCTTCAGTGGGAGGGGCAAACCTTACCGGGGAATAATCAGCAGGTACTGCTTGAACAGCTGGAACAAGCGGGGATCCGCGTTCCTTATTCATGTCGTGCGGGGATCTGTGGAAGCTGTCGCATCACTCTGGTCGATGGCGAAGTGACGGCGCTGAAGAAATCAGCCGTAAGCGAAGATGGTACGATTCTGTGCTGTAGCTGCATTCCGAAAACGTCGTTGCAGCTAGAGCGCTAAACAGCCTGTTCGAGGCTAAAGGAATCCATACGCAGTTGCGGTTTAAGCCGGTCGTTCATCACTTTAATCGCATCACCCAATTGCATTGTGCGCCCGGCAATCACCACGCCGGGTTGCGCCAGCAAACAGAGCGCGGCGTTTTCGCCCGGTTCTACCACCAGCAAACTCACCTCTTCCGAAGTATCGCTGAGATTGACGCAGGCCGCATCGCCGGTGACTGGCGACCATGCTTGCCCATGAGCGAGAAAGTGCCAGCTTTTTGGCATCTGCGGTTTCAGGAAGCGAATCGCCACCAGCGCATTCAGCACCAGTTCGGCGCGCTGCTCTTTAGAGAGAATAAGATCGCGACATTTCTCTTCAAAAGAGAAAAACAGGGCTGCATCGTCAACACAAAAGCCTGACGGTGCAAACGCATCCGGGGTCAGCATTCGGCGAGCAAAACGAGAGCGAAATAACATACCATTGGCTAAATCGAGCATCATTCGATCGTGCTCTTCGCAAAAATACCAGCGCCAGTTATCGTCAGGTTTTATTCGCATTTTCCTCTCCTTCCCCACAACGTCCTGTTCTTAAAATGTCCAAATTATCGCTTCGTTTATAACATCAATAATAAAAGACCATAATGTCTAAATAAGCAACAAAGACGGAATATAAAACAACCAGGGCTGGAAATAAAGCCCTGGTTGTCTGATATGGAGAAAAGATTAGATATGATTAACGATTTCTTTAATCAATTGTGGGCCTTTAAAAATAAAGCCGGAATAGATTTGCACCAGTGAGGCACCTGCCGCCATCTTCTCGCGAGCCGCGATGACAGAGTCGATCCCGCCCACGCCGATGATCGGTAAGCGACCTTTTAATTCCGCCGACAAGGCACGAATAATTTCGGTGCTTTTTAATTGTACCGGACGACCACTTAAGCCACCCATTTCGTCGCAGTTTTTCATTCCCTGCACGAGGGAGCGATCGAGCGTAGTATTGGTGGCAATAACACCATCAATATTATGGCGAACCAAACTGTCGGCAACCTGGATCAATTCTTCGACAGAAAGATCCGGGGCGATCTTAACCGCGATCGGAACATATTTATGATGGGTCGCCTGGAGTTCATTCTGTTTATTTTTAATCGCACTTAACAGATCGTCCAGCGCTTCACCATATTGCAGCGTACGCAAGCCAGGGGTATTTGGCGAAGAGATATTTATCGCGATATAACCGGCATAGGCATAGACTTTTTCCATACAAATCAGATAGTCATCTTTACCCTTCTCAACCGGCGTATCTTTATTTTTGCCGATATTAATTCCCAGCACACCGTCAAAATGGGCTTTTTTAACGTTCTCTACCAGATGATCAACACCGTGGTTATTGAAGCCCATCCGGTTGATCAAACCTTCTGCTTCAACCAGGCGGAACAGGCGCGGCTTGTCGTTACCGTCCTGCGCGCGCGGCGTCACGGTGCCCACTTCGATGGAGCCAAACCCCATCGCGCCAAGAGCGTCAATGCACTCACCATTTTTGTCGAGACCTGCTGCCAGACCCAGTGGGTTCTTAAACGTCAGGCCCATGCACTGGACAGGTTTTTCCTGCACTTTCTGGCGCACCAGCGCCTCAAGAGGCGTTCCTGTAATCCGGCGTAACTGCTGGAATGTCAATTCATGAGCGCGCTCTGGATCGAGCTGAAAAAGGGCTTTACGAACGAAGGGGTAGTACATGAACTCTCCTGGATTCCGGTATGCAAACCGGACACGGATTATCAGCGATCGCGCCAGGAAAGGGAATTGACCTGTGGCAAAAAATCATCGTAAAGCGCAATCGTTTTCCTTTCTGCCTCTTTCTTATGCAATTTTCGGCATTTTAATTTCAGATAAATCATTTAGTGGAATAACCGTGCAATGTCACACTCGTGAAAATTGTTATGAATGTTAGATAAAAGCAAACAAATAGTTATAAGGAGCAAACATGCGCGTCATCACGTTGGCCGGAAGTCCGCGTTTTCCTTCTCGCTCCAGCGCCCTGCTGGAATACGCCCGCGAACAGCTCAACTCGCTGAACGTCGAGGTGTGCCACTGGAACTTGCAAAACTTTGAGCCGGAAGACCTTCTCTATGCCCGCTTTGACAGCCCGGCATTACAGACGCTGATCGAACAGCTCAAAGGAGCCGACGGGCTGATCGTGGCGACACCGATCTATAAAGCCTCTTTCTCTGGCGCGCTGAAAACCCTGCTCGATCTTCTGCCTGAACGTGCGCTGGAGGGAAAAGTGGTTCTGCCGCTGGCGACCGGCGGTACCGTTGCGCACATGCTGGCGGTGGATTACGCCCTCAAGCCTGTCCTGAATGCCCTCAAAGCCCAGGAGATCCTGCACGGGGTGTTTGCCGATGACTCTCAGGTGATCGATTACCAGCATAAACCGCAGTTCACCCCGAACCTGCACCTGCGCCTTGATAGCGCGCTGGAAACCTTCTGGCAGGCGTTGCATCGCCGCGATGTGCAAGCCCCCGCCTTTGGCCGTCTGAAAGGAGTCGCCCATGTTTAAATATCTTCTGACCGCCCTGTTCGCTGTCTCTGCGCTTGCACAGGCGGCGGAACCGGCGCCTGAAAGCCTGCGTATCGGATATCAGAAAGGCAGCGTCAGCATGGTGCTGGCGAAAAGCCATCAGCTGCTGGAGAAGCGCTACCCGGACACGAAATTCTCATGGGTCGAGTTCCCGGCCGGGCCGCAGATGCTGGAGGCGCTGAACGTCGGCAGTATTGATTTGGGCAGTACCGGCGATATCCCTCCTATTTTTGCCCAAGCTGCCGGAGCGGATCTGGTTTATGTCGGCGTCGAGCCGCCAAAGCCGAAAGCGGAAGTGATTCTGGTGCCTGAAAACAGCCCGATCAAAACCGTCGCCGATCTGAAAGGCCACAAAGTCGCCTTCCAGAAAGGTTCCAGCTCCCACAACCTGCTTTTGCGCGCCCTTCAACAGGCGGGTCTGACGTTCAAGGATATTCAGCCTGTCTACTTAACCCCGGCAGATGCCCGCGCGGCGTTCCAGCAAAATAATGTTGATGCCTGGGCGATCTGGGACCCGTACTACTCTGCCGCCTTATTACAGGGCGGCGTTCGGGTGCTGAAAGATGGCGAAACGCTGAAGCAGACCGGTTCGTTCTATCTTGCCGCACGTCCGTATGCGGAAAAAAACGGCGACTTTGTTCAGGGTGTGCTGCAGACCTTTAGCGAGGCGGATGCGCTCACTCAGAGTCAGCGTCAGGAAAGCATCGCCCTGCTCGCCAAAACCATGGGCCTGCCGGAGCCGGTGATCGCCAGCTATCTGGATCATCGCCCGACGACGGTGATTAAACCCGTCGACGCGAAAACCGCTGTCCTGCAGCAGCAAACCGCAGATCTGTTCTACGAGAACCGTCTCGTGCCGAAAAAAATCGATATTCGCGACCGTATCTGGCAACCCTCTGAAAAAGAAGGATCGAAATCATGAGTCTGAATCTGTTCTGGTTTTTACCGACCCACGGTGATGGGCATTATCTTGGCACCGAAGAGGGCGCGCGCCCGGTGGACTACGGCTATCTGCAGCAAATCGCGCAGGCCGCCGACAGAATCGGTTTTACCGGCGTGCTGATCCCGACAGGGCGCTCTTGTGAAGACGCATGGCTGGTGGCCGCCTCGATGATCCCGGTCACGCAGCGCCTGAAATTCCTGGTGGCCCTGCGCCCGAGCGTGGTCTCCCCAACCGTTGCCGCCCGTCAGGCCGCGACGCTGGATCGCCTTTCCAATGGCCGCGCCCTGTTTAACCTGGTGACCGGCAGCGATCCGCAGGAGCTGGCCGCCGACGGCGTGTTCCTCGATCACACGGAGCGCTACGAGGCTTCCGCGGAATTTACCCGCGTCTGGCGCCGTCTGCTCGAGGGCGAAACCGTCACCTACGAAGGAAAACATATCCACGTTCGCGATGCGAAACTGCTGTTTGCGCCGGTGCAACAGCCGCGTCCCCCACTCTACTTTGGCGGATCGTCAGATGTCGCGCAGGATCTTGCCGCTGAACAGGTTGATCTCTATCTGACCTGGGGCGAGCCGCCTGAGCTGGTGAAAGAGAAAATTGAGCAGGTGCGCGCCAAAGCCGCCGCGCATGGGCGCAAAGTGCGCTTCGGCATTCGCCTGCACGTCATCGTGCGAGAAACGAACGCCGAAGCCTGGCAGGCCGCCGACCGGCTGATTTCACATCTGGACGATGACACCATCGCCAAAGCGCAGGCAGCCTTTGCGAAGACTGATTCCGTAGGACAGCACCGAATGGCCTCCCTGCATAAAGGCAACAAGGACAATCTCGAAATCAGCCCGAATCTGTGGGCGGGTGTAGGCCTGGTTCGCGGCGGCGCGGGTACGGCGCTGGTGGGCGATGGCCCTACGGTCGCGGCGCGGATCAATGAGTATGCCGATCTGGGTATCGACAGCTTTATCTTGTCTGGCTATCCGCATCTGGAAGAAGCATACAACGTCGGCGAGCTGCTGTTCCCGCATCTGGATGTGGCCATCCCGGAAATCCCGCAGCCGCGCGCGCTCCAGCTTCAGGGCGAAGCCGTAGCGAATGAGTTTATCCCGCGAAAAGTCGCGCAGAGCTAACGAGGTACGTATGGCAAATCCATCCCAAAAATGGCTGCTGCGTCTGGCCCCCTGGTTTCTGCCCGTCGGCATTGTGATTGTCTGGCAAATCGCCTCGTCCGTGGGATGGTTGTCGAGCCGTATTCTGCCCTCTCCGGAGGGCGTAGTGGAGGCGTTCTGGTCGCTCAGTTCGAGCGGTGAGCTGTGGCAGCATCTGGCGATCAGCTCCTGGCGTGCGCTAATAGGCTTTTCCATCGGCGGCTCGATTGGCCTGACGCTGGGGCTTATCAGCGGCCTCTCCCGCTGGGGCGAGCGTTTGCTGGATACGTCAATTCAGATGCTGCGTAACGTCCCGCATTTAGCGTTAATCCCGCTGGTAATTCTGTGGTTTGGCATCGACGAGAGCGCCAAGATTTTCCTGGTGGCCCTCGGCACGCTGTTCCCGATTTACATCAACACCTGGCACGGCATTCGTAATATCGACCGTGGGCTGGTGGAGATGGCGCGCAGTTACGGATTGTCCGGCTTTGCGCTGTTTGTCCATGTGATCCTGCCGGGCGCGCTGCCATCGATTATGGTCGGCGTGCGTTTCGCCCTCGGTCTGATGTGGCTGACACTGATTGTGGCGGAGACCATCTCGGCCAACTCCGGGATCGGCTATCTGGCGATGAACGCCCGCGAATTTTTGCAAACCGACGTGGTGGTGGTGGCCATCATTCTTTACGCCCTGCTCGGCAAACTCGCCGACGTCAGTGCCCAGTGGCTTGAGCGAAGCTGGCTGCGCTGGAACCCGGCCTATTCCACGAAGGAGGCAAACGCATGAATACGGCTCGTTTAACTCAGGGGACACCGCTGCTGCTTAACGGTGTCACCAAACGCTACGGCGATAACACTATCCTGAACGCGCTGGATCTGCATGTCCCTGCCGGACAATTTGTTGCGGTTGTCGGGCGCAGCGGCGGGGGCAAAAGCACCCTGCTGCGGCTGCTTGCCGGGCTGGAGGCACCGAACGGCGGAGAATTGCTGGCGGGCAATACGCCGTTGGCGGATATTCAGGACGATACCCGCATGATGTTTCAGGATGCGCGCCTGCTGCCGTGGAAAACGGTTATCGACAACGTGGGGCTGGGGCTGAAAGGTAACTGGCGGGATAACGCACGTCAGGCGCTGCGCGCCGTCGGCCTCGAAAACCGTGCGGACGAGTGGCCTGCTGCCCTCTCCGGGGGCCAAAAACAGCGTGTGGCACTGGCGCGCGCGTTGATCCACCGGCCAGGCCTGCTGCTACTGGACGAACCGCTCGGGGCGCTTGATGCCCTGACGCGCATCGAAATGCAGGATCTGATCGCCTCCCTGTGGCAGGAGCACGGTTTTACCGTACTGCTGGTGACGCATGATGTGAGTGAAGCCGTGGCGATGGCGGATCGGGTGCTGCTAATTGAAGAAGGCAAAATCGGCCTGGATCTGGCGGTGGATATTCCCCGTCCACGGCGGCTCGGTTCTGTAAGACTGGCAGAGCTGGAAGCAGAAGTGCTGGAGAGAGTGATGAAGCGTGGGGCAACTGAAGAGAAGGCCCGCCGTCATGGATAAAGAAGGCGAAGCCTGAAAGGCTCTCATACAAGAAACGGTTAAACCCATAAAAAACGGCAACTTGCGTTGCCGTTTTGTTTTTACTTAACAGTGCTACCTGGCATTAACGTCAGGCCAGCGCCTTCGTAATCTTCTCGAACAAATCGCCCGACAGATTTTCCAGCCCTTTTAACTGCTCAAGGGCAGCACGCATTTTCGCCTGACGCGCTGCGTCGTAGCGTTTCAGGCGGATCAGCGGCTCAATCAGACGCGATGCCACCTGCGGGTTACGGCTGTTAAGCTCAGTCAGCATTTCCACCATAAACTGATAACCGCTGCCGTCTTCCGCATGGAAGGCCGCCGGGTTGCTGCTGGCAAACGCGCCAATCAGGGAACGCACGCGGTTCGGGTTGCTCATGGTGAAAGAGCGGTGTTTGAGCAGATTGCGTACCTTGCTCAGCACATCCGCCGCCGGGCTGGTGGCTTGCAGGATAAACCACTTATCCATCACCAGGCCGTCCTGATGCCACTTATCATCGTACTCTTGCATCAGCGCATCACGGCACGGCAGCTCTGCCGCCACGCTCGCCGCCAGGGCCGCTAAGGCGTCGGTCATGTTATCGGCTTCGTGATACTGCTTACTGACAAGCGTGTTCGCCAGTTCCGTTTCACCAAATGCCAGATAGCGCAGACAGGTGTTACGCAGGGAACGCTTGCCAATATCCGCGTGTTCGACACGGTATTCGTCGAGCTTGTTGGCGTTATAAATGGCCAGGAATTCATCGGCCAGTTCGGTCGCCAGCGTGCGGGTCAGGGCTTCACGCACGGCGGTAATGGCGATGGGATCGATAATCTCAAACAGCTCGGCGATTTCGCTCGCGGACGGCAGCGTCAGGATCTCTGCGGCCAGCGCCGGATCGATTTTCTCATCCAGCAAAATGGCACGGAACGCATCGGCAACGTGAACCGGGAGCGACAGCGGCTGACCCTGTTGGTGACGGTTCACGTTCAACTTGATGTAGGTCGCCAGCAGACTCTGCGCCGCATCCCAGCGGGAGAAATCGTTGCGCGCATGACGCATCAGGAAGGTGAGCTGTTGATCGCTCCACTTATATTCCAGTTTCACCGGTGCGGAGAATTCGCACAGCAGCGCCGGAACCGGCTGGAAGTAGACGTTATCAAAGATAAAGGTCTGTTCTGCCTGGGTCACGTTCAGCACGTGATGCACCGGATGACCGCCCTTCTGCAGCGGGATCACGTTGCCTTCGTTATCGTACAGCTCGATGCTGAACGGAATGTGCAGCGGGTGCTTCTCTTCCTGCTCAGCTGTCGGCGGCGTGCGCTGGCTGATGGTCAGGGTGTACTGCTCGGTTTCCGGATTGTAGTCATCTTTTACGCTGACGATCGGCGTACCGGCCTGGCTGTACCAGCGGCGGAAATGCGACAGGTCAACGTTGGACGCATCTTCCATCGCCTGCACGAAATCGTCGCACGTCGCCGCGCTGCCGTCGTGGCGTTCGAAATAGAGCTGCATCCCTTTCTGGAAGTTCTCTTCGCCGAGCAGGGTGTGGATCATACGAATGATTTCAGAACCTTTCTCATACACCGTCAGGGTGTAGAAGTTGTTCATCTCAATCACTTTGTCAGGACGAATCGGGTGCGCCATTGGGCTGGCGTCTTCGGCAAACTGCAGGCCGCGCATGGTGCGCACATTGCTGATGCGGTTGACGGCGCGTGATCCCAGATCGGAGCTAAACTCCTGATCGCGGAACACGGTCAGGCCCTCTTTCAGGCTCAGCTGGAACCAGTCGCGGCAGGTGACGCGGTTCCCGGTCCAGTTGTGGAAATACTCATGACCAATCACGCGTTCGATATCGAGGTAATCTTTATCGGTGGCGGTGTCGGTACGGGCCAGCACGTATTTGGAGTTAAAGACGTTCAGGCCTTTGTTCTCCATCGCGCCCATATTAAAGAAGTCGACGGCGACGATCATATAGATGTCGAGATCGTACTCAAGGCCGAAACGCTCTTCGTCCCACTTCATAGAGTTAATCAGGGACGTCATCGCCCACGGCGCGCGGTCGAGGTTGCCACGATCGACAAACAGCTCCAGCGCGACGTCACGACCGGAACGGGTTTTGAAGGTATCGCGCAGCACGTCGAAATCACCCGCGACCAGGGCAAACAGATAGCATGGTTTCGGGAACGGATCCTGCCACTGTGTCCAGTGACGGCCATTTTCCAGCTCGCCCTGCCCCACACGGTTACCGTTGGAGAGCAGATACGGATAACGTTTTTTATCGGCAATGATTTTGGTGGTGAAACGCGCCAGAACGTCCGGGCGGTCCAGATACCAGGTAATATGGCGGAAACCTTCGGCTTCGCACTGGGTGCAAAGCGCCACGCCTGACTGATACAGGCCTTCCAGCGCCGTATTGGACGCCGGGCTGATTTCAGTCACGATGCGCAGGGAGAAACGCTCTGGCAGATTGTTGATGACCAGCTGGTTCTCTTCTTCTTTATAGTCAGACCAGGCTTCGTCGTTCACGTGGACTGAGACCAGCGTCAGGTCTTCGCCATCGAGACGCAGCGGAACAGCCGTCGCACTTTGGCGTGTGATCTGGCTTACGGCCGTGACAACGGTTTTGGTGGCATCCAGGTCAAAAGTCAGATCGATATCGCTAATCAGGTATTCCGGCGCACGGTAGTCGTGGCGGTATTTGGCTTGTGGCTGTTGTGTCATAGAAAACCTTATGCATCGTTTGTCGAATAACGAATCCAGTCTATTCCTGTTGTGTAAAACGCGCTACGCAGAATGTTCATCTTTTCAGGCGGAAAAACCATTTTTGCTACATTTGTATAACACGGGGCACGAAATGCCCTCGACCATAACGGCAGCTTATGTTGTGATCGGGGTTCAATAAATCGCTAAACAAGGTATACTCCAGCGGTTTCAATAGTTGTTTATTGTACTAAACGCTCCCGTGAGAGGATGCTACTGCGCACCTATGACTCAATTCGCTTCCCCTGTTCTGCATACACTGCTGGATACCGATGCGTATAAACTGCATATGCAGCAAGCCGTTTTTCACCATTACTATGATGTAGAGGTAGCGGCTGAATTTCGCTGCCGCGGTGATGACCTGCTCGGTATTTACGCTGATACCATCCGTGAACAGGTCGATGCCATGCAGCATCTGACTCTTCAGGACGACGAATACCAGTGGCTCTCTGGTCTCCCCTTCTTCAAAGCCGATTATCTCAACTGGCTGCGCGATTTCCGCTACAACCCCGAACAGGTTACCGTCACCAACAATAATGGCAGGCTGCACATTCGCCTCGCCGGCCCGTGGCGTGAAGTGATCATGTGGGAAGTGCCGCTGCTGGCGGTGATTAGCGAGATTGTGCACCGCTACCGTTCTCCCGAAGCGAGCGTTGAACAGGCGCTGGCGACGCTGGAAAGCAAGCTGGTTGATTTCCACCAGATGACGGAATCGATTGATATGTCTCGTTTCCGACTGATGGATTTCGGCACGCGCCGTCGTTTCTCCCGCGAAGTGCAGCAGGCGATTGTGGAACGTCTACAGCAAGAGCCGTGGTTTGTCGGAACCAGCAACTATGATTTGGCGCGTCGCCGTAATCTAACGCCGATGGGTACACAGGCTCACGAGTGGTTCCAGGCGCATCAGCAGATAAGCCCCGATCTTGCCACCAGCCAGCGTGCGGCGCTCGCCGCATGGCTTGATGAGTATCCCGATCAGCTGGGTATTGCCCTCACCGACTGTATTACCATGGATGCATTCCTGCGCGATTTCGGCCCGGAATTTGCCAATCGCTATCAGGGTCTGCGCCATGACTCCGGGGATCCGGTTGAATGGGGTGAAAAAGCAATTGCCCATTATCAGAAGCTCGGCATCGATCCGCTCACCAAAGTATTGGTCTTCTCCGACAATCTGGATCTGACAAAAGCGGTCGATCTTTACCGCCAGTTCTCCTCCAGGGTTAACCTCAGCTTTGGCATCGGTACCCGCCTGACGTGCGATATCCCGCAGGTAAAACCGCTGAATATCGTTATCAAACTGGTGGAATGTAACGGCAAGCCGGTCGCCAAGCTTTCTGACAGCCCGGGTAAAACCATCTGCCATGATAAAGCGTTCGTGCGCGCACTGCGTAAAGCCTTCGATCTGCCACAGATTAAGAAAGCCAGTTAATCCTCTTCAGGGGGGCTTATTGGCCCCCCGTCCAAATTTTTACTAATTTCTCTCTTTTCTCTGCGAAATCTGCTTGTCTGATGGCGGATGCCAGGTAACATAGATATCCCCCTATAAGGGTGAACAAGTGTCTATTTTTTCCGACTATTAACAGAGAGAATATTATGAGCGTTGTGCCTGTAGCCGACGTACTCCAGGGCCGCGTCGCCGTTGACCAAGAAGTCACCGTGCGCGGATGGGTGCGTACTCGCCGAGATTCTAAAGCTGGCATCTCCTTCCTTGCCGTCTATGACGGTTCCTGCTTTGATCCTGTACAGGCCGTTATTAATAATTCTCTGCCCAATTACAATGACGAAGTTCTGCGCCTGACCACCGGCTGTTCCGTTATCGTGACGGGTGTCGTGGTTGCGTCTCCAGGCCAGGGTCAGAGCTTCGAAATCCAGGCAACGTCTGTTGAAGTGACCGGCTGGGTTGAAGATCCAGACACCTATCCAATGGCGGCAAAACGCCACAGTATCGAATATCTGCGTGAAGTGGCTCACCTGCGCCCGCGTACCAACATGATTGGTGCCGTCGCACGCGTTCGTCACACGCTGGCGCAAGCGCTGCACCGCTTCTTCGACGAGCAGGGTTATTTCTGGGTCTCCACGCCGCTGATCACCGCGTCCGATACCGAAGGTGCGGGCGAAATGTTCCGCGTTTCTACGCTGGATCTGGAAAATCTGCCGCGCACACCAGAAGGCAAAGTGGATTTCGACCAGGACTTCTTCGGTAAAGAGGCGTTCCTGACCGTATCCGGCCAGCTTAACGGCGAAACCTACGCCTGCGCCCTGTCAAAAATCTACACCTTCGGCCCAACCTTCCGTGCTGAAAACTCCAACACCAGCCGCCACCTGGCGGAGTTCTGGATGCTGGAACCGGAAGTGGCGTTTGCCGATCTGAATGACGCGGCGGCTCTGGCAGAAGCGATGCTGAAGTATGTCTTCAAAGCGGTTCTGGAAGAGCGCGCAGACGACATGAAATTCTTCGCAGAGCGTGTCGACAGCGATGCGGTTGCCCGTCTGGAGCGTTTCGTCTCTGCGGACTTCGCGCAGGTCGATTACACCGACGCGGTAGCGATCCTGGAAAAATGCGGTGAGAAATTCGAGAACCCGGTTTACTGGGGCGTGGATTTATCTTCTGAACACGAACGTTACCTGGCTGAGAAACACTTCAAAGCACCGGTGGTCGTGAAAAACTATCCGAAAGACATTAAGGCCTTTTACATGCGCCTTAACGAAGACGGTAAGACCGTTGCGGCGATGGATGTGCTGGCGCCGGGCATCGGTGAAATCATCGGTGGCTCTCAGCGTGAAGAGCGTCTGGACGTACTGGACGCGCGTATGGAAGAGATGGGTCTTAATCCAGCGGATTACAGCTGGTATCGCGACCTGCGCCGTTACGGCACCGTGCCACACTCAGGCTTCGGTCTGGGCTTTGAACGTCTGATTGCATACGTCACCGGCGTTCAGAACGTGCGTGACGTGATTCCATTCCCACGTACTCCGCGTAACGCCAGTTTCTAATCCTCATAATTAATAACGGCCAGCAACTGCTGGCCGTTATTTTATTCTGTACTGTCAGTTTATGTCAGTTGAAAGTCAGTATCTTCAAAGTGCAACCCCGCCAAATATTCCACCTGTTACGTTTTATTTCCATGAAATATCTACGAACAAAAAATAAACCACATTCTTATTGCGCCTTATTACCTTTGCGTGCTTTAGCACAAAAAATACCCACTTACACAGCCCTCTGGATGGCTAATGTATACAATAAGAAAAAGTGCATTGTTTAACTTCTGTTGATACGAAAAGCCTTTATCAAAATTAAATATAAGCAATTCATATATATAGGAATGGGTTAGTGTTTTTATTCAGCAATCAGTTCCGAAATTTGAGGTGCTTCACAAAGTTCCGAATAATACACACTTGGTTACACATAATTTCTTTTTGTTACTCAATCTTTATCTTTGTAGCACTTTCAGGCTAGCGAAACGGTTATATGAATGGAAAGATGCCTGTCAGATACATAAAGACACCAAACTCTCATCAATAGTTCCGGAAATATTTATTGACAGAATTTATTGTGGGCAGTGGCGAGTGTCATAAAAAAACCAATGAGGGTAATAAATAATGATGAAGCGCAATATCCTGGCAGTGGTTATCCCTGCCCTGCTGGTAGCCGGTGCAGCAAACGCTGCAGAAATCTATAACAAAAACGGCAACAAACTGGACTTCTACGGTAAGGCTGTAGGTGAACACCAGTGGACTACCAACGGTGACTCTAACAACAATGACACCACCTATGCCCGTATCGGCTTCAAAGGTGAAACCCAGGTTAATGACCAGCTGACCGGTTACGGTCAGTGGGAATACAACATGGATGCTTCCGCACAGGAAGGCGCTCAGGGTACTAAAACCCGTCTGGCATTCGCTGGTCTGAAAGGCGGCGACTACGGTTCATTCGATTACGGCCGTAACTACGGTGCGTTCTACGATGCACTGGCATCTACCGATATGTTCGTTATCTGGGGTGGCGACTCCCTGGCAGCAACAGACAACTTCATGACTGGCCGTAGCACCGGTCTGGCAACTTACCGTAACTCCAACTTCTTCGGTCTGGTTGACGGTCTGAACCTGGGTCTGCAATACCAGGGTAAAAACGAATCTGGTCACACCCCAGCTCGTCAGAACGGCGACGGCGGCAGCTACTCTCTGGGTTATGACTTCGCTGAAGGCTTCAACGTAACTGCAGCGTACACCAACTCTGACCGCTCTTCTGATCAGTCTGCTGACGGCAAAGGTAAACGCGCTGAAGGTTGGGCAACTTCTGTTAAATACGATGCGAACAACCTGTACGCATCTGTTATGTACGGCGAATCCCGTAACATGACCCGCGAAAACGACGACGAATTCGCAAACAAAACTCAGAACATTGAAGCAGTAGTACAGTATCAGTTCGACTTCGGCCTGCGTCCATCCCTGGGCTACGTACAGTCTAAAGGTAAAAACCTGAGCGACCGTAACGGCTTCGCTGGTGGCGACGCTGACCTGGTTAAATATATTGAGCTGGGTACCTGGTACTACTTCAACAAGAACATGAACGTATACGCGGCTTACCGCTTCAACCTGCTGGACGATAACAGCTACACCCGTGCGGTGAGTCTGTCTACCGACGACCAGGCTGGTGTTGGTATCGTTTACCAGTTCTAATAAGCAGCCCTCTCTGCTAAATGCCTTAAAAACAGGACTTCGGTCCTGTTTTTTTTATGGCTGAAAGTAAAAAGTAGCGACTTTTGAAAAGGCGCACGCTTTTCGTCGCAAACGGTTGGCATTTTGTAAATCTACCGTTAACCTGATAGCGGATTTCACTTCTGTAATCACAATGGAACCTCGTCATGTTTGAGAACATTACCGCCGCCCCTGCCGACCCTATTCTGGGCCTGGCCGATCTGTTTCGTGCCGATGACCGCCCTGGAAAAATCAACCTGGGTATTGGTGTCTATAAAGATGAAACCGGCAAGACTCCGGTCCTGACCAGCGTTAAAAAAGCTGAGCAGTATCTGCTGGAAAACGAAAACACCAAAAACTACCTCGGTATCGACGGTATCCCGGAATTTGGTCGCTGCACTCAGGAGCTGCTGTTTGGAAAAGGCAGCACGATTGTTAGCGATAAGCGTGCCCGCACAGCCCAGACGCCAGGCGGTACCGGCGCATTACGCGTCGCGGCGGATTTCCTCGCGAAAAACACCGCTGTGAAGCGCGTTTGGGTGAGCAACCCAAGCTGGCCGAACCACAAGAGCGTGTTTAACTCTGCGGGGCTGGAAGTGCGTGAATATGCATATTATGACGCGGCAAACCATACGCTCGACTTTGACGGCCTGCTCTCCAGCCTGAACGAAGCACAGGCGGGTGACGTGGTGCTGTTCCATGGCTGCTGCCACAACCCAACCGGTATCGATCCGACGCTGGAACAGTGGGAACAGCTGGCAAAACTGTCTGTAGAAAAGGGCTGGCTGCCGCTCTTCGACTTCGCCTACCAGGGCTTTGCTCGCGGTCTGGAAGAAGATGCAGAGGGCCTGCGCGCCTTTGCTGCTGTTCATCAGGAACTGATCGTCGCCAGCTCCTATTCCAAGAACTTTGGTCTGTACAATGAGCGTGTAGGCGCCTGTACGCTGGTGGCTGCCGATGAGCAAACCGTTGATCGTGCGTTCAGCCAGATGAAATCGGTGATTCGTGCTAACTACTCCAACCCACCGGCACACGGTGCGTCTGTCGTAGCGACCATCCTCAGCAATGACGCCCTGCGCGCCATCTGGGAGCAAGAGCTGAACGACATGCGTCAACGCATCCAGCGCATGCGTCTGCTGTTTGTGAACACGCTGGCAGAAAAAGGGGCGGATCGTGACTTCAGCTTCATCATCAAACAGAACGGTATGTTCTCGTTTAGCGGCCTGACCAAAGAACAGGTTCTGCGTCTGCGCGAAGAGTTTGGTGTGTATGCTGTCGCTTCTGGACGTGTGAACGTCGCGGGAATGACGCCAGACAACATGGCACCGCTGTGCGAAGCGATTGTCGCTGTACTGTAAAATCGGTACTTGTAGTGACAAAAAAGCCTGCTTATAGCAGGCTTTTTTAATGGGGTTTACCAGACAGGCATTTCATCCTGCAGGAACGGGTTGTGCACCCGCTCATATCCTAGCGTCGACAGTGGGCCATGGCCTGGAATAAACGTCACATCATCACCTAACGGCAATAACTTCTGTTTAATCGACTGAATCAACTGACCGTGGTCGCCGCGCGGGAAGTCGCTACGTCCTACGCCGCCTTTGAAAATCACGTCACCCGAGACGAGCAAACGCGATTGATCGTCAAAGAAGACGATGTGCCCCGGCGTATGGCCCGGGCAATGCAACACCTGTAGCGTCACGTTTCCGACGTTAACGCTCTCGCCTTCATTCAGCCAGCGATCGGGCGTCAGAGGCTGACACTCATCGAGACCAAACATACGGCTTTGGGCAGGCAAGCCCTGCAGCCAGAACTCATCTTCTTTTTCCGGTCCAATGACTGGCACACCGTAATGTTGTGCCAGCTCTGCCGCAGCCCCCACATGGTCGAGGTGACCATGGGTCAGCAAAATCTGCATCAGCGTCACGCCGGACGCGTCGACTTCCTGCTTGATCTTCTCAGCATCTCCGCCGGGATCGACAAGCGCGGCCAGTTTGGTTTGTTCACACCAGATTAATGAACAGTTCTGGGCGAACGCAGTCACCGGAATAATACGATAGTTCATACTGCTCCTTCATTATTACCAGTGCCGTGTTGGCCCGGTATCAATATGCACAAAGTTGCTACGTGGATAATATCCTACACCACCTGCGCGCATAGATAACGCAGCTTTGCGAATATTGGCTAATGAAACGCCTTCAATATGAAAGTCCATCGCCTGTCCTTTAGTGTGATAGCTTTTTTTGGCTACCCCACGGCTATGGGCGCGCAGTTCGTTATTGGTATCAATAGAGCGATAACCGGAAACGAGTTGCACCGGCTTGCGGGTTCCGAGCAGGCCCTGGAGGCGGAAAAGCTGATCAAATAATCCTGGGTCGATGGCTTTTATTTTATTCGCGCGGTAATCACGGAAAAAATGGTTGAGTCTTGCTAATTCATCCTGAATATAGCCTCTGCCATCGAAAAACTCCGCTTTTAACGTCTCACCCGTGTGAAGATTGTTGAGCGTTAAAATACGCGGACGTGGTGTCGAGAGGGTGGCAAATGCTGGCGTCGGTAAGATGGCCGCTGCGCCCAGCGCAACACCACCTAACGCCAGCAGCTTGCGGCGATTAGCGTCAAATTTGTCCATGATAATCAGGTCTACAGGTCAATGTTATCGTAAATATGCTTAGCGCACGAAGGGCACCATAACCGCCAGAACAGCCAACGTCAAGGCACCCAACCCCAGTAGATACGGGGCTTACAGCGATATAGCCCCTTCTCTACCATAACTTACGACAATCATTTTTCCCGAACTACTTCATTTACCTGATTAATTGTTCGGCTTTTGGCAAAATTTGTGCGCCAGATCGCGCGGTGAGATCGTAATTGTAAATATCTGTACGATATTGGGTACGTCCATCAGCACCAACAAACGCCGTCAGATAGTAAAGATTGACCGGAATGTTTTGTCGAATATTCACGTAGCGCGTATTCCCTTCTTTCAGCGCATCAGATATCCGCGTGTTGTTCCAGCCTGCATCACCCAACAGCATATTCGCCAGTTCGGAGGCTTTATTGACGCGAACACAGCCGGAACTGAGCGCGCGCGTATCTTTCTGGAACAGGTTGTGGTTGGGCGTGTCGTGCAGATAGATTGCATCGGAACTTGGCATATTAAATTTATAGCGGCCAAGCGAGTTACGCTCACCCGGAGCCTGCTGGAAACGGAATGGCAGATTTGACGCCGTAATCGTCGACCAGTCGACCTGATATGGGTCAATCGCCTGATTGCTGTTCCAGCCGCGCATCACCGTATAACCGTGGCGTTCGAGATAACCCGGGTCATTCCACAACTTCGGTAGAATATCTTTGCGCGCAAGCGTCGGTGGGACGTTCCACGGCGGATTCACCACCACGTTGTTTAGCGCGCTGCTCATCATCGGCGTTTTACGATCCGGTCGTCCGACAATGACTCTGGAGGCCAGCACTTCACTGCCATTCTGATAATAAACCAGCGAATAGGCCGGTATGTTCACCATAATTCCGGTGGAAAGGGTTCCTGGAAGCAGGCGTAAACGCTGAATATTCAGGGCCAGCACGCCTGCGCGCTGCGCCGGTGAGACGTTCAGCCAGTCGCGCGTTGACTGTCCAATGACCCCGTCAGCCCCCAGGCCTTGAGCCGTCTGGAACGCTTTTACTGCAGCAACCAGTTCGCGGTCATAGGCAGCAGGTTTATCGGCCGGAGTGGCAGATTTTTTCTTCTGTACAGGCGCTGATGGGCTGACCACCACGCTTTGCGGATCATCCCCCGGCAGCGCAATTTTCGGCCCTGCATCGGCCTCACCAGAGCGGCGAAGAATTTCGCGCAGCGCAGGAACATCACTGCTCCACTGTCCTGGACGCAGCGTAGAGGTGCCACGCAGCTGCGGCCACGGGCGCGTATCCGCCACCAGTTGCAGCAACGACTGATGCATGGTGGCATATTGCGGATGGGCCGGTGCCAGACTGGCGATAAAGCGCAGAAGCGTGCCCTTATCCAGCGACACTTGCCACTGGTTGATCACAGAGAGTGCGGGTGTCGCCAGCTTGTAGGGTTTTTCGCTGTAAAGCCAGCGATTGCCATTGACCGGAATACCCGCCACAAACTGCAAATAGCCCATCATGGCATCGGAAAGGACCACGTCGCGAGCCATCCCCGTCACCGTCGGGTCAGTCAAAAGCTCAACCCACGCGGTAAACTGCGGCTGGAAACCGGCGATAGCCACTTCTGCCAGCTGCTGCTGGAAAGCACGCACCGCATCGCGATCGTCCCACATCGGTTTCATCTCGCGCGCGGCATACAGTAAGGTCAGCTGATTAAGATAGGCGGGCGTGTAGCCGGACGGCAGTCCAGATTGCAGCTGCTGACGCACGGCTTGCGTATCCACATCCGCAGGCAGCGTTTTGATACCTGCCATAATGGCGGTCGCGGAAGATTGTTCCAGTGGTTGCAGCAGCGAAGTGGGCTGTGCGCCCATCGTCGCCGAACTGTCGACAGGAACCACTTCAGGCTCATCAGCCTGGGCATTAAACAGTGGAGCGAATATTAACGTCAGACACACACTGAGTGCGGACAGCTGACGACCATGAATTTTCTTTAGCAACATCCCTTGCCCCCTGTTTGCTTTACGACCTGCCCACAACACCGGGGCTTTTCTTCAGTATAGAAAGGCATAGACGCTACTGCCTTGCCTTATGTAAAGAAGTTTAAAGATAACGCAGCCCTGAGCGCAAGTTAAGCAAATAAAAAGGGCAGCACCTGTGTGCCGCCCTTTTTATCAAAACGCGTTAAGACGCGTCAGCCGTACCCGGTAACGACTCCGGCGGCTGCGGCGCGAAACCGCGCAGCCCCACGACGTGAACATGTTCGGTATTATTAAACACTTTACGCACCAGTTTGTACGTGGTGCCTTTTTCCGGACTGATGTTCTCAGGTGCCGCAATAATCAGCTGCATATCCAGACGGTCGCACAGCTCAAACAGCGTTGCGATTGAACGGGCATCCAGACGCGCGGCCTCATCGAGGAACAGCAGGCGACACGGCGAGATATCCTTGCCACGCAGGCGGCGCGCTTCATCTTCCCAACTCTGCACGACCATCACCAGAATCGACATCCCGGTACCGATCGCTTCGCCGGTAGAAAGTGCGCCGGATTCTGCACGCAGCCAGCCGTCAGAACCACGGTTAACCTCAACTTCCATTTCCAGATAGTTACGGTAATCCAGCAGCTCTTCACCAATGGTTTGCGGCGTACGCTGGCCCATATCAATCTGCGGATTCAGGCGCTGATACAGTTTCGCCAGCGCTTCGGAGAAGCTGAGACGGTTGCTGTTAAACAGATCCTGATGCTGCTCGTGCTGCTCAGAGAGCACATCCAGCAGCGTGGCGTGCGCTTCACGGACGTTAACGTTCAGACGAACGCTGTTCACCTGGCCGAACGACACGCTCTGCAGACCCTGGTTGAGCATCCGGATACGGTTCTGCTCGCGCTGGATCGTTTTGCGAATAATGTTCGCCACGCTGCGAGAGCTGATGGCCAGCTTCTGTTCGCGGGAGGTCAGCTCTTCTGTCAGGCGACCCAGTTCGATCTCCATCTGTTCGATCGCTTCGACCGGATCGTCCGTGCGAATGATGTCCTGGCGAATACGTTCACGCAGGTGTTGATAAACCGCCACGAAGAACTGAATTTTGCGCTCAGGACGTTTTGGATCTTCAGACATACGCAACACATCGCGCAGATGTTCGTTGTCCGCCACCGCAAGACGCAGAGCACCCAACGCTTTATCCGACATTGAACGCAGCTCATCGCCAGAGAGATAGGCCAGCTCGCGACGGTGCAGACGACGCTCGACGCCATTGTCTTTCACCATGCGCATCACCGCACACCAGCCCGCCTTGGCGGTCACGACCTGCTCGCGCATCTCGTGGTAATCGCGTTCCAGCTTACGCAGGCGACGGGTCAGGTTATCCATCTCCGCTTCGCACAGTGTCAGGGCCTTTTCAAGCTGGTGACGGCGTGAACGGTTGTTGCTCAGCTGGCTGTGCAACTCATCGCGGCGAATGCGCGCACGCTCTTCCGCCCCGCTATCCGCGCGAACGCCGATATCCTGCAACTCTTTATGCAGATCGGTGAGCAGCTCTTTCTTGGTGTCGAAGGAGCTTTTCAGCGATGCCAGCACCTGATTGTACTGACTCAGCTGTGCGGCATGGCTGCGCAGCGCATCGCGGCTGCGGCTACGTTCTGCTTCTGCCTGCTCCAGACGCTGGCGCAGTTTTTCGTTCAAATCACTGTTGCCACTCAGCATTTCTGCCGAGTCGCTATAACCAAAGTGCGCGCGACGCTGCACCACTTCGGTCAGTGCAAACGCCTGCTGGCGCGCATCACGCTGCACCTGCTGGGAGTACGCATAATCTTCTTTCAGCTGTTCATACTGTTCCGGATCGCTTTGCAGAACCGACAGCACAGGCTCCAGTTTCGCGAGCTGATTGCCGTGCTGCTGGACAAAGCGCGCGGCTTCCTGAGCTTCATCCAGGCGTTCCTGAATTTCATCCACGCGATCGGCGAGGGTTTCGTCACCCAGCAGATTCAGACGCGGCAGGATACGGTTCAGGGCGGCAACGCCCTCTTTCGCCTGTTCAAACTGTACGCGGCTCTGCTGATTATCATTTTCATGATTGCTCAGCGCGCGCTCAAGTTCGCCGCGACGGGTATTGAGTTTGCGAATCTCAGCTTCTGGATCCGGCTCAAAGGCAACCGCAACGTGGCTGCCGATAAAGCGGCTGAAGGCCTGGTGCAAACGCTGGGTTTTCTGCACGTCAAACGACAGGGTCGCGAAGCGTTCAGAGAGGGTTTCACGTTCGGCATGCAGGTTTTCGATGCGGTTTTCACGCGCGGCGCGGCCAAAGATCGGCAGCGTCGGGAAGCGAGAATAACGCCACTGGCGATCGGCAACTTTCACGACCACCGCTTTTTCCAGCTCATCGACGCTGAACACGCTGTCATCGAAGGACTGCGGATCCCCTTCAATCAAATAGAGATCTTCCGGACACTCTTCCAGCCCTTCCAGCTGATCGGCAATCAGCGATAAATCCGGCACGACGATCGCATGACGGGACGGGCCATACAGCGCAGAGTAATACGGCGCATCTTCAAGGCTGACGTCATCGTAAATTTCGGACAGCAGCACACCACCAAAACGTTCCGCCAGCGCATTAAGACGCGAATCTTCCGCGCCGCCTGGCTGACTTAAACGTTCAATCTCTTCATCGACGGCATTTTTACGCGCACCGATTTCGTCACGCTCAACAATGGCTTCGCGCTCGCGCTCAAGCAGCTGTTGCAGGTATTCGGTTACTTCTGAGCTAGACTCGAACTCTTCGCCACACTGCTCGCTCAGCTGGTTCAGGCTGCTTTGCGCGGCCAGCCAGACTGGTGCACGTCGCAGCAGCGTCTGAGTGCGCGACTGCAGCTGTTCCAGCTCCTGGCGCAGAACCATGCGCTGCTCGCTGGCGCTGGAGACGCTGTCAGACAGAGACGCGATACGCGCTTCCAGTTCCTGATGCAGCGTTTCCAGATCGTCGATATCGACATGCTTACCCTGGCGTTTGCAGAATTCGGCCAGCAGGCGTTCCGCCTCTTGCTGTTCGCGCAGACGCTGTTCCAGCTCGTTCAGACGCATACGCAGCGGCTGAACCTGCTCCGCCAGATGGCGCTGATTGACGCCATCGCGCAGCAAGTCGCGCGCCACTTCCCAGGCATCACTGCGTGCCAGCGGGCCGTTGATCGCCGCAACCAGCTGATATGCCTGTTCGAACTGACTGTGCGCGGCCTGCGCCACGCTCATTTTCTGATCGAGGGAGAGCAATTTCTCCGTCGCTTCCTGTTCTTTTGCCTGGAAGGTCTCCAGCCACTCGTCGGCACTATCCGGCGTCAAATCCGGAAGGTGGCACAGCTCTTTCGCGCGTTGCAGCGCCTGTAATGCCTGGGTGTACTGGATGGCGCGGGTTTGCTGAACATCGAGAGCCTGCTGGTAGTCGGCCAGCTGGTTTTTCAGCTCATCCACTTCCAGCTCGGCGGCCTCGGCGCGCGCCTCTTTCTCTTCCTGCATATCGGCGGCTTCTGCCACCACTTCGTTTTGCTCTTCGAGACGGATCTGCAGCTCATCGAGATCGGCTTCATAGCGCTCGATTTTCTCCTGCTGACGCAGGGCAGTTTGCACCAGATTCAGATGATCGCTGGCCGCCTGATAATCGGCTTCCAGATCGCCTTCGGCACCGTTGTGTTCGCCCAGCTCGCGGGCCATCTCAACGTGTTTGTACTGCTCAGCCACCAGCTGCTTGCGAGAGGTAAACAGCTCGCGGCGGTACTCCAGCGCTTTATCCAGATGAATGCGACGCTCGTTGGCGTGACGCATGTAGTCCGCCGCCACGTAGTTGGTCGCTTCGCTGATCAGATGTTTGAACAGGTCGCGGTCAGACTGGGTAACGCGAATCGCTTCCAGTGTCATGCGGTTTTCACGCAGCGCCGCTTCCATGTCCTGGAAGGCTTTACGCACGCCGCTGTTTTCCGGCAACAGGTAGTCGCGCAGGGAGCGGGTGATGGCGCTGGAAATCCCGCCGTACAGGGAGGCTTCAATCAGGCGATAGTATTTGCTGCGGTCCGACGCGGTGCGCAGACGACGCGCGACAACGCCCAGATCGAACATTAGCGAGTGATAATCAGTGATCGAGTTGAACTGTTTAAACTGGACGCCTTCAATTGCTTCGAGCTTTTCTTTAAGTTCATTCAGCGGCAGCACGCGCGCCTGACGATCGTTAAGGGTTTCCGTCAGCAGCGACGTCGGTTGAACCGACGTTGGCAGCCCCTGGATGGCGAAAGGTTTGATGTCGACTTTACGGTCGCGGCCCGCAATTTGTTGCAGGCGCACACCGACCACCACACGCTGGTGGCGGGAGTTGATCACATCCAGCACCGAATAACAGACGCCCGCCTTCAGCTTACCGTGCAGACCTTTATCGCGAGACCCGCTCGTCGCGCCCGCTTCGGTGGTATTACGGAAGTGCAGCAGCGTCAAATCAGGGATCAGCGCCGTGACGAACGCCGCCATGGTGGTGGATTTACCCGCCCCGTTACCGCCGGAGAGCGTGGTGACCAGCTCATCCAGATCGAAGGTTCGGGCGAAGAAACCGTTCCAGTTAACCAGCGTTAGCGAACGAAATTTACCGCGTTCAATCATTACTCTTCCTCCCCGCTATCCGGCTGACTCTCTTCATTCTCATCATTGAGCTGCAAATTATTTTCGATTGGCATGGCTTCACCGTCGCGGATCATGCGCAGCTGCGCTTCACGCGGGTCGTCGCCAGTACGCACATCAGCGCCAAAGCGGAACACGGATTCGGTAATGCGGAATTTGCTGCTGTCGTGGCCCATAAACCAGACCATCCCCAGACGGCGCAGGCGGTTCAGGGAAGAGCGCACTTTTTCCTGTAACTTCTGGCGGTCAAGATCCGACCCGGTGGAGCGGTTGTTCACAAGCTTGAGCAGCTTGCCTTCGTCTGCGAGGCTCATCAGCTCGTCATACAGCTCTTGCTGGGTGAAGATGCCTTCGTTGGCCAGACGTTCCGGGCTGAGGTAGAGATAGCAAAGAATTTTGCCCACCATCATGTCCAGCTCAGACAGCACAGAGCGTGGGATCAGCGTCGTGGAGCGCGGGCGCAGGTAGAAAAAGCCTTCTGGCGCGCGGATCAACTCGACGTTGTAACGGGCATAAAACTCTTCCAGATACTCCTGGAAGTCCATCAGAAAAGCGTGATTATCCAGCTCGTCAAGACCAATGTGACGACCGGCACGCAGCTGGCTGTCCAGCGCCGGAAATAACGGATTTGCCAGCGCCTGGGCCAGTTTAACTGGCATCACTTGTTCAATATTTGTCAATGACATGCGCCTGTACCTTGGCTCCGTAATCGTTAATCGGCTGCCACTTCGGCGGCAGTCCGGTGAAATCTGCTTGCGCGACGCCCAGGCGAACGGCCTGGTCGACGACGATGCGGGCGATATCAAAATGGCGCGCACGCGGGTATTGCACCAGATAGTCGCGCACCACGAGGCCGAGATCCAGCGGCACTTGTCTGGTTTTGTAGACGGCCAGCTGTTCTTCGATCATCGCGGCAAGTTGCTCACGAATTTCGTTGAATTCTTCAAACTCCAGATCCGGCGGCAGTTCGCCGGTGACCTCTTCGTCACGCAGCGCCATCTCTTCGTCGCGCATATCCAGCAGACGATCGGCGTTGGCGTAGGTCAGCGCCCATGGCGCATCAAAATAGCTTTGTACCGACTGACGCAGACGCTGGGCGAACACGCGGTTCTTGTCCATGTCGATGGCGGTACGGATGAATTTATGCACGTGGCGGTCATAGCCGATCCACAGATCGATCGACTGCTGGCCCCAGCTGATAATACGGTCGAGTTTGCTTTGCAAATCGAAGACCAGGCGATCGACAAAATGCAGATCGTCATGCGCCAGCGTCGCATCCTGGATGCGTAGCAGATTCGCCTGGAGTTTATCCCCTGCGGCTTCCAGCGTGTCCTGCAGTTCACGCAGGGTCCCGGACGTTTCAGACAACAGCAGCTCACAGCTGGAGATCGCCGCACGCCAGTCTTTATTCAGCAGCTGTGCGATATCATCTTTCACCTGCTGCTGCTGCTCGTCCATCAACCGCTGGGTGAGATCGATACTGTCGAAAATTTCGGCCACCGAGTATTTCAGCGGCGCGTAGACATTTCGATGCCAGTGGAATTCATCCCCATTTTCGTCCGCAGCATCCGCCGCCCGTTTAAGCTCGCCCGCCACGATCGACAGCTGCATGGAGAGGCGCAGCGTAGAGAATTCGCGCTGACGGATGTAATAGTCCGTAATGCCGATACCCAGCGGTGTCAGACGATAGATGGCGTTTCCTTCCGCCTGCTCGCTTGTAAAGCGGTTCAGCAGACGTTGACGCACCATCTCGTTGATCGCGTTGTTGGCACGCACGCTAATGGTTTCGCTGGTTTGCTCAAACGCATCACTGACATGGCGGAACGCGTCCACCAGTTCACCCTCGCTCATTTCTCCATCCAGGCGTTCGCCGTTAAGCGTAGCGACCGCCAGCAGGAAAGAGAGCCTGTCTACCGGCAGCGAGATGGAGAAATCGTTTTTCCTGGCCCAGGCAACCAGTTCGGGGACTGTCTGGGAAAATTCACTCATAAATTATCCTTGCTTCTGCGGCTTGCGCGCGATGACGTGAATATATCGCCCAAGACTGATAAAGGGTTCCTGACGGCAATACCGCGTTTCTATTTCTGTTAAAGCGTCAAGACAGTCATGCTGTTTTTGTTTATCGCGCAGATAATCATGAAAAACCCTGACGCCCGTTTTCCCGGTGATCTCCCACCCCATCTCTTCCAGCCAGCCATAGACCTGCTGCGGATCGCGTGGAAAGTCCGGCGAAAGCGTGCGCCGTTTCTTTTTATACATGCCCTGTTGCACATAGCCGAAATTGCCCACCAGCACGTTACGCATCAGCAGGCCGTTAGCATTGTAGAACATCAGCGACAACGCGCCGCCGGGCGTAAGCACAGACCACAGAGTTTTTAACATTTCCTGAGGTTCGGCGACCCATTCCAGCACAGCATGAAACAATATCAGATCAACCTGCGTTTCCAAATGCTGCGCAATGTCCTGAGCGGCGCAATGTATAAAATGCATGTTGTCGCTCACACCTTTCTCTTCTGCCGCGCGTTTCGCACGCGCTACCATTTCAGCAGAAAGATCGCAAAGCGTGACGTGATGGCCGCGCTGCGCCATTAAAATGGCCGTCTGACCTTCACCGCCGCCCGCATCCAGTACCCGCAACTTTCGGTCACCAAAGGTGGCCAGCACGTTGTCCAGATCCTGCCAGAGGATCGTCTGACGTAACTGCCCCTTGGTGGTGCCGTAAATGTTCCGCGAAAACTTTTCCGCGATGTCATCAAAATTGCGATCCCGCATTGGGAGAGTTCCATCCGCTAGCAGCAAAACCGCTATTTTGTCACACCCGCGCGGAGAATGAACCTCTCTGGTGTAATATCGCGTGTAATCACCTGCTGTATGGTTAAAAAAGGAACCAAAAAGGATGCTTTTTACCCTAAAGAAATACATTGGAGGGATGATGCTTCCCCTCCCTCTCCTGCTGATGTTCATTGCGCTCGGGCTGCTGCTGGTGTGGTTCACCCGTTTTCAGCGAAGTGGCAAAATCGTGATCACCACCGGCTGGCTGGCGCTGCTGCTGTTAAGCCTGCAACCGGTGGCGGACAGGTTGTTGCGCCCCATCGAAAACACGTACCCGACGTGGCAGGGAAATCAGAAAGTGGAGTACATCGTGGTGTTGGGCGGCGGTTATACCTGGGACGATAAATGGGCGCCCAGCTCCAACCTGATTAACAACAGCTTGCCGCGCCTCAACGAAGGGATCCGCCTGTGGCTGAGCAATCCGGGATCGAAAATGATCTTTACGGGCGCCGCCGCTAAAACGAATCCAGTCAGTACCGCAGAAGCTGGCGCGCGGGTGGCAGAATCGCTCGGCGTGCCGCGCTCGGCGATTATTACCCTCGATAGCCCGAAAGATACGGAAGAAGAGGCCGCTGCCGTGAAACAGGCTATCGGCGATGCGCCTTTCCTGCTGGTGACGTCCGCCTCGCATCTGCCGCGGGCGATGATTTTCTTTGAACATGCCGGATTGCATCCCCTGCCCGCACCGGCGAATCAGCTGGCGATCGACGCGCCGCTCAATCCCTGGGAGCGCGTGATCCCGTCGCCAGTCTGGCTGATGCACAGCGATCGCGTCGGGTATGAATCCCTCGGGCGACTCTGGCAGTGGCTCAAAGGCTCGTCAGGCGAGCCAGGGCAGGAGTGATTTTGTAGCCATATCGAAGTTCGCGCGGTTAAAACGCCCGGTATTAACGAGCTGCGCGACTTCATCCCACAACAGATACAGCCAGCGGCGCCAGAGGAAAGATTCCGAGACTGGCGCTCGCTGCAGATAGTGCCACATTAAGCTCTCTGCCAGCGCGCTTTCGCCTAAGCGGAACAGTTCATATTCGCGCGGCGCCCACAGCATAATCCCCGGCCCTACCATCGCCAGAAGCTGATCGCTTCGGGCGTCTTTCAGCATGCTGCGAAGGGTAAAGTTGCCGTGAACCAGCACGCAGTTATCGTTAAAGCCCTCAAACATCGTCGGCAAACATTCGCGGGTGCGGAATAAAATACGCTTATCCTGCATGCTCAGGCCGGTATTGTTGAACTGGTTGAGCGTGCCCCAGAGCACTTCGACCCGCTGGCGATACCACAGTGGCCAAAGGTTTTCCTGAGTGCTGTCTACCGGCCCGACCAGCCCACGGCTGTCCTGTCGATGCCAGGACAGTAGCCCTTCGACAATCTGATCTTTAAGCTGCTCCCAACGATCCGGCGTTCTTGCGGGCGCTTCGACCGGAACACCGCGCAGGCGCTCAATCAGCAGCACATCCGGGCCGGGATGTTCTTCGTGGGTCATAACCCCATACACCGTCGGCATCCGCACCGTCCCGCTACGTGCCAGCATCGACATTTTCCAGGCCAGCTGCCTGGCGACGCCGGGGGAGGTAAAGCTTCTCGCCATTAACGGCATGGGATTTCCGTTACTGTCGTACAGCGACCACAGGGAAGTGTCCGCTTTCTCACTCACGCACTCCACCCGACTGAGTTTCTCACCCAGCAGGTGGCTCAGCTCAGCACGCAACTGTTCCATATGAGATTACCCCCATCAAAACTACTGCTTTCATAATGAGCGTGTAGCTGACAGATGTCACCCTTATGAGATCAATTTGAACGTAGAAAAATGCGATAAAAACGAGGCGGTAGAACATCCCCCCAGAACGGGGGGATGCGGGAGATTTATTTCAGTTCCGCGCGTACGCGTTCGAGATCTTCCTGGGTATCGACGCCGGTTCCTGGCACTTCCTGTGCAACAGCCACATGGATTTTTTCGCCGTACCACAGCACGCGCAGCTGCTCGAGCATTTCGATGTGCTCCAGCGGGCTTGGTGCCCAGGTCACGTAGCGGCGAATAAAGCCCGCCCGGTAGCCGTAAATGCCCAGATGACGCAGGAAAGTATCGCCAATGGCCTCTTTGGACTGCGCAAAACGATCGCGATCCCAGGGAATAGTCGCACGGGAGAAGTAGAGCGCGTAACCTTCCGCGTCCATCACCACTTTGACAGCATTGGGGTTAAATGCTTCTTCCGCGTGATGAATCGGCACGGCCAGTGTTGCCATTCCGACCTGGCGCTGCGCGAGGTTTTCCGCGACCTGGCGGATAATCACCGCCGGGATCATCGGCTCGTCGCCCTGCACATTAACGATTACCGTGTCATCGCTAAAACCGCATTTTTCGACGACTTCGGCCAGCCTTTCGGTGCCCGACTGGTGGTCCGCGCGCGTCATGCACACTTCGCCGCCCGCCGCTTCGACCGCACGTGCAACCTCTTCATGATCCGTGGCCACAATCACGCGCTCGGCACCCGATTCACGTGCTCGCTCGAGAACGTGAACAATCATCGGCTTACCGTTAATATCGACCAGCGGTTTGCCCGGTAAACGGGTGGATGCGAATCGTGCCGGAATGATGACAACAAAACTCATGGTCTGCTCTCTTCTGCCGCCAGCGTACGGGCTTCGGTTTCCAGCAGGACAGGAATACCGTCACGAAACGGGAAAGCCAGATTATCCAGTTTGCAAATCAGCTCTTGCTTATCCTGGCTGTAATACAGTTTGCCGTTGCACACCGGGCAGGCAATAATTTCAAGTAAACGGTGATCCATAGTTCCTCCGTATAGGTAATCGCTAAAGCTTACCACATTCCTTTTTCAGGCTATGTCTATTTCCCAGCCACTCCGACAGCCCTCAAATAACCCGTCCGGCAGCCGCCCCAGAGTGATTTGTCGGGCCTGCTGCCAGATGGCGAATTCGTTGAGCGCCAACGTGAGACCTTTTTCAAGCGTTGCACTGACTTTAACCCCCGCTTCCAGATACAACGCAATGACTTCCAGCACGCCTGTTTTGCGGTGCATTTTCGCGTCCATCCGTCCGACCAACCGCCCCTTATGCAGCAGCGGTAAGACGAAATAGCCGAACTGGCGTTTCGGCGCAGGCGTGTAACATTCGAGGCGATAGGTAAAATCAAACAGCTGTTCTGCGCGTTTACGATCCCAGACCACCGGGTCGAACGGCGACAATACGGCGCTATGCGTCGCGGTCAGCTTATCGGCCTGAGCCTGCGGCAGAAGTGGGAGGAGATCGGCATGGAGCCACATTTCCCCCAGCGTTTCAACCTCGACGCGCACGACGCGTTGGTTTTCCTGCCAGCGTTCAAGCAGCGGTTTCAGCGCCGGCTGACGCAGACGATAGTAATCCGCCAGCCACTGCGGACGAAAAATCCCTAGGCTACGGGCACTGTTTTCCAGCATGATCGCTTCGGCAGCGGCCTGGTCCAGCAGATCGCGTTCGTCGTCCCAGTGCGGCATCACCCGGTGGGTGAGATCGTACACGCGCTGAAAATTGCGTCGCTCCACCACCATGACTTTTCCCGAGGTAAACAGCCCCTCCAGATGACGCTTATGCGGTTTCCAATCCCACCAGCCGCTCGTGCCTTTACGCGGATGTTCGAAATCGGCAGAACGCACCGGGCCGTTGTCCTGAATATGCGCAATCAGCTGGTCGATTTCGTCGGCATTCTCACGCATCCATTCCTTCCGGTACTTCCAGCCCATGTTCTCCGGCGAGAGCATCCGATGGCGCACCAGCCCGAAATCGGTACGCGGCAGAAAACAAGCTTCATGCGCCCAGTATTCCATCAGATCGCCCCGGCTTAGCGCATCATCCAGCCACTGAGCCGGATAATTCCCAAGGCGGCTAAAAAGCACCAGATAAGGACTGCGGGCAACAATATTAATGGTGTCGATTTGCAGCAGGGACATGCGCTGGATTGCAAAGAGAATATCGGCAGGCTGTGCGCGACGGCGGGGCTTTTTCAGTAGACCTTGCGCGGCAAGATGCAAATGGCGGGCGGCGCTAAGTGAGAGTTGCGGTAGTGACATGCGTTTTCCTGTAAGTCATCGCGCTACCAGAACCGCATTCGACTTAGCGCACCAGCGCTATCAGTTCCTGGAGCAGGCGTTCTGGCTGTTCGCCGCTGAGCTGTGCATCAACGGGCAGATACCACCAGTTGGCTTTGGCAAAGGCGCGGCATTTAACGGCGTCTTTTTCGGTCATGATCAGATTCTGGTGAGAAGCCGCCAGAGGTTCAACGCTCTCCAGCGTCAGCGCCTGATGGTCGGCGAGAGGAATTCGATTTTCAAGCTTTGCCCCGCCGGTTTCCAGGGTGGCGAAAAAACGCGGAGGATGACCGATACCGGCCATGGCGACCAGACAAGGCAACGCGGTTATGTCCCGCTGTTCACCGGTCAGCAGATTGACTGCCTGTCCGGGCTTTAAGGCCATCGGGATTTCTCCAGGCTGTGCTTCGCCGCCGTTCACAATAACGGCATCGACGGAGCGCAGACGAGACGCACGTTCGCGCATTGGCCCGGCAGGTAACCACCAGCCGTTGCCGAAACGACGCTCACCGTCAATCACCACGATCTCTTTGTCTCTCGCCAGAGCGTAATGCTGTAAGCCGTCGTCGGTGATGATAATTTGCAGCGGATGTTCGGCCAACAATGCCTGAACGGCTTCGCTGCGATTAGGAGAGACAGCGACAGGCGCCCCGGTACGCTGAAAGATCAATACCGGTTCGTCTCCGGCCTGTGCCGTGGTGGTCTGAGAGGTCAGGAGCAGTGGATACTGCTCGGCTTTTCCACCGTAACCTCGTGAGACCACGCCGACACGCACACCCCGGTTTGTCAGCTGTTCCACCAGCCAGATCACAACGGGCGTTTTACCGTTGCCTCCGGCGGTAAGATTCCCGACGACCACAACCGGCACCGGTGCTCGCCAGGCTTTTTTCAGCCCCAGGCGATAGCACAAACGGATGATGCCGCTCACCAGGCCGTATAGCCAGGAGAGCGGCAACAGCAGTAGCCAGAGAGGGGATTCCCCGGACCAGATGCGTGCAATCATGCGCCAAACTGCATTTTATGAAGCTGAGCGTAAACGCCGCGATGCTCAATGAGATCCGCATGACTTCCGCGTTCAACGATCAGGCCGTCTTCCACAACCACGATTTCATCCGCCTGCTCGATAGTCGACAGACGGTGCGCAATCACCAGCGAGGTGCGGTTTTTCTGCAGTTCATCCAGCGCCGACTGAATGGCGCGTTCTGACTCGGTATCGAGTGCAGAAGTGGCTTCGTCGAGGATGAGAATCGGGCTGTCACGCAGCAGCGCACGAGCAATCGCAATACGCTGGCGCTGGCCACCGGAAAGCAGCACGCCGTTTTCGCCGATTACGGTATCAAGACCGTTATCCATCTTATTGATGAAGTCCATCGCGTAGGCCATACGCGCGGCGTTTTCGATGGCTTCACGGCTGTACTCTTCGGTACGGGCGTAAGCAATGTTGTTGGCGACCGTATCGTTGAACAGATGAACGTTCTGCGAGACGAGCGCGACCTGATTACGCAGTGACTGCAGAGTATATTCCCGCAGATCGTGACCATCGAGGAGAATTTCGCCTTCGTCGATGTCGTAGAAACGGGTCATCAGGCTGGCAATGGTCGATTTACCTGAACCAGAGCGGCCCACCAGCGCAACCGTTTTACCAGCCGGAATGTTCAGGTTGATATTACGCAGCGCAGGCGTTTCGCGGCCTGGATAAGTAAAGGTCACATTACGGAATTCAACGTCACCGTTGGCGCGGTCGATCACGCGTTTGCCTTCGTCTTTTTCCTGTTCCGTATCCAAGATGCTAAACAGCGTCTGGCAGGCGGCCATACCGCGCTGGAACTGGGCGTTGACGTTCGTCAGAGATTTCAGCGGACGCATCAGTGCAATCATCGACGAGAAGACCACGGTGATAGTACCTGCGGTTAAGGTCTCCATGACGCTTGGGAAGCTCGCGGCATACAGTACAAATGCCAGCGCCAGAGAGGCAATCAGCTGAATGATCGGATCGGAGATGGAAGAGGCCGAAACCATTTTCATCCCTTGCAGACGCATTTTGTTGCTGACCTTATCAAAGCGCTTGGTTTCGACATTCTGACCGCCAAAAATAAGCACTTCTTTATGGCCTTTCAGCATCTGCTCTGCGCTGGTGGTCACCTGCCCCATGGTGTTCTGCATGTTTTTACTGATGTTGCGGAAACGCTTGGAGACGACGCGGATAGCGATCGAGACAATTGGCGCCAGCACGATGAGAATGATCGACAGCTGCCAGCTGTAGTAGAACATCATGATAAACAGGCCGATGATCGATGCGCCTTCACGCACTACGGTAATCAGTGCGCTGGACGATGACGACGCAACCTGCTCAGAATCGTAGGTGATGCGCGACAGCAAGGTCCCGGTGGACTGCTTGTCAAAGAAGGAGACCGGCATGCCCATCATATGGCTGAACAGTCGACGGCGCATGGTCATGACCACTTTTCCCGATACCCAGGAAATACAGTAGCTGGAGATATAGCTGGTGACGCCGCGTAAGATCATCAGTCCGATAACCACCAGAGGCATCCATAGCAACACTGAGCGATCCGTTTTACCAAAACCGTCGTCCAGTAACGGTTTGAGGAGCGATAGCATGAAGGTATCACTTGCTGCGTTGAGGATTAACGCGACACCCGCCACGATCAGACCTGTTTTAAAGGGTGCAATCATCGGCCAGAGTCGGCGGAAGGTCTGCCACGTGGAGAGATCTTTGTCGTTATGCATTCAAAAAACCAGCATTTGTTGAAATAGCCGCATATTCTACCCGTTATCGACGGGCGCGCCAAACCACTGATGATACCAACGAGGTAAAATTTGATCTCGTAAGCGTCGGATTTGCCAGCCATGTGGCGAAAAATGTACCGATATTTGCCCAGATTGCGGTGTATCGAGCCAAGAATAGCCCTCCTTTTTGTAGCGTCGAACGACTTTTGCTGACGGAAAATGCCATGCGTTATAGCGTGCCGCAGAGGCCAAAGCGACCTTCCCTTCCACGCGCTGAATGAGCGTCAGTGATGACGAGGTATTACTCCCATGATGCGGCACCTGGATAAGTGTAGACGTTAGATATTGCCAACGATGACTTAACATCAGCTGCTCGGCTTTCGCCTCAATGTCGCCGGTGAGTAATACGCTGTGCTCGCCGTCGTCAATTTTCACGACGCACGAGCGGTTATTTCCTTGCACCTGATACCCTTTCGGCGGCCAGTGCGCCGTAAAGGTCAGGCCCTGCCACTGCCATTGCTCGCCACGAAAACAGGGCTGATGTCCGCCCCAGCCGAGCGGACTTCTAATCCATATTGACGGCCATGCTTTTTGCAGAGAGCGTAATCCGCCAATATGGTCCATGTGTTCATGACTGATAATCACCCCTTCTGGCGTCAGATGGTGCCAGCGCAGCCAGGGGATAATTTGCTGTTGTGCACTGTCGCCCCCCGGCCAGGCTAAGCCGGTATCATACAAAATCGCCCTTCCCTGTCGCTCAACTACCATGGCCAGTCCCTGACCGATATCCAGCATATGCACCGTCCAGCCCTCGGTTTTCTGAGAGCGCCACAAGGGAAACGTCAGCAATACGCTTATTGCAAGACAGACTGCGGGGACTGACCGCCAGGCACGTAAACGCCATGCCATCACGGTAATCCACGGGAGGCAGGTGACGGCGAGCCAGCGCTCATCAATATCAATCCAGCCGTCCGGTAATTTTTTTAGCAATCCGAAAAGCAGATCCAGCGATTGATCAGCCAGAAACCAGACCTTGATTTCCAATACATTCAACGCACAAAGATGCAGCAACATTCCGGCCAGGATCAAGGGGACGGATATGAACGTGACCAGCGGTACGGCAAAGAGATTCGCGATTACACAAGAAAGACTCATGCCATGAAAAATGCTGACCTGAAGCGGCAGTAGTAAAAACAGCATCCCAAGTTGCAAATGCAACAGTGCTGGCAGAGGATTTAACCACCGCGGAAGTTGCCATTTTGGCAGGGGCAGCCACTGATACCAGAAAATAAGGGTTGCAACGGCGAAGGCGGAGAGTGCCAGGCTTTGTGAAAGTACGGCTAATGGATCGATAAACAGGATCGCCGCGACACAACATAACCAGACCTGCCACGGTGACCATTGCCGTCCACTCAGACGCAGCAATGCCAGCACGGTAAGAGAGACGACAGTCCGTAACGCTGGCGGCTGCATTCCTGTAAGCCAGGCATAAAACGCCGCGAAGCAGACTCCGGAAAGTAATGGTGTGCGCCAGTTAATCCAGTGGCATGGGAGTAAAAATTGAAGTCCACGAACGATGAGCCAGACAATTGATGCCGCAAGCGCAATGTGCAGACCCGAGATCGCCATCAGGTGCAAAGTCCCGGTCTCACGCATCAATTTTTTCACGTCTTGTGAGATTGACAGGCGCTCCCCCATTCCCAACCCAAGAATGACAGAACCCCAGGTATAGGGTGAGAGCGTTGAGGTAAGAGATGCGAGATAGCGGGACCGCAGGCTACACGTGGTATCAATCGCCTCGGCATGAGTGAAGCGACCGGTCAGAGGCTGATGCGAAGCAAGCGCATAGCGCTGCGAATCAAAACCGCCTTCGTTAAGCTCGCCATGCACCGCGCGAAGACGCAGCGTCACCGCCCAGCGTTGTCCTGCACAGACCGCCTGCGGCAAGTAATTTCCGTATAGCGTAACACCTGTCGTCGAAAACCAGGGCTTGCCGCCAAGGCTGACAATCCTGGCCTGATGGGTGGTGGCGCCATCTGTACCTGTGATGACGATTTCTGCCCGCTGTGGCCCGGCCGTCAGGTTTTGCATCGGCCATACGCACTCCAGCGCCGCCAAGACTCCCCAGGCAAAAAATACCAGCCATAGCCCCGCATACCGCAGATAAACCAGACGTTGCAGTGCCAGTAAGATGCCAACTGCAATGCACACCCAGACGACTGGCAAACCGGGGAGCGAAGGCAGCCAAAGTAATGGCAAGATAGCTGAAATTAAACATGCACTGATGACTGGAATACCCACACACACCTCCCTGTTTAGGGACAGTTTGCTGTATGGAGTTGGGCGAGTCAGGCAGGAAAATACGCGGTTGCAGCCATTGCCGAAGAGAATTTTTCAGGTTGCAGAAACAGCCATGCTGAGTTGCAGCGCTGCTTCAGTTTTTTAAAATTAGATAAGAAAAAAGCACCCGAAGGTGCTTTCTTTTGAAAACCCAGTTCGCCCGAAGGCTAAAACTCAGTTTCCGTAAATATTGGCGCGATCGCGCAGTTCTTTACCCGGCTTAAAGTGCGGAACGTATTTGCCTTCCAGGTCGACTTTATCGCCAGTCTTCGGGTTACGCCCGGTTCGTGGAGCACGATAATGCAGAGAGAAACTACCGAAACCGCGGATTTCAATGCGCTCGCCTTGTGCAAGAGTCGAGGCCATATGCTCTAGCATCTCTTTCACTGCATCTTCCACTGCTTTTGCGGGGATGTGCGATTGTTGGCTGGCAAGTCTTTCAATCAATTCTGACTTGGTCATGATTCCTCCGGTTCCTTCAAACCAATTAGCTGAACAGCTTATTAAACAAGGGCGGCCGTAGCCGCCCTTTGTTATTGATTACAGAACGAATCCTGCAATCTGTCAAGTCTGCTCGTCATCCTTCGAGCGGTCACTGCGTTAACTTCGCCTGTTCCACCCCAGTCATTCACTTGAGTAAGTGGCTGGGGCTCTCAGGCTCGTTGCCTTGTTACCGCCCAAACGATTTAGAGAACTTGAATTACTCGCCTTTAGCTGCTTTGAAAGCTTCAGCCATTGCGTTGTTAGAGAAACCTGCATCTTCCTGTTTGTTAACAGTTGCGATTGCATCTTTCTCATCAGCTTCGTCTTTAGCACGAACAGACAGGCTGATTGCACGGTTCTTACGGTCAACACCGGTGAATTTAGCTTCAACGTCGTCGCCAACGCTCAGAACCAGAGTTGCATCTTCAACGCGGTCACGTGAAGCTTCAGAAGCGCGCAGGTAACCTTCAACGCCGTCAGCCAGTTCTACGGTTGCGCCTTTAGCGTCAACTGCAGTCACTTTACCGTTTACGATTGCGCCTTTCTTGTTCAGTGCAACCCAGTTGTTGAACGGATCTTCTGCGAGCTGTTTAACGCCCAGAGAGATACGCTCACGTTCTGCGTCAACCTGCAGAACAACTGCAGCGATTTCGTCGCCTTTTTTGTATTCACGTACTGCTTCTTCGCCTGCAACGTTCCAGGAGATGTCAGACAGGTGAACCAGGCCGTCGATGCCGCCGTCCAGGCCGATGAAGATACCGAAGTCAGTGATAGACTTGATTTTACCTTCAACACGGTCGCCCTTGTTGTGGGTTTCCGCGAACTGCTGCCATGGGTTGTTTTTGCACTGTTTCAGGCCCAGGGAGATACGACGACGTTCTTCGTCGATATCCAGAACCATCACTTCCACTACATCACCAACGTTAACAACTTTGGATGGGTGGATGTTTTTGTTGGTCCAGTCCATTTCGGAAACGTGCACCAGGCCTTCAACGCCTTCTTCGATTTCAACGAAGCAGCCGTAGTCGGTCAGGTTGGTAACGCGACCAGTCAGTTTAGTACCTTCTGGGTAACGTTTAGCGATAGCGACCCATGGATCTTCGCCCAGCTGTTTCAGGCCCAGGGATACACGAGTGCGCTCGCGGTCGAACTTCAGCACTTTAACAGTGATTTCGTCGCCAACGTTCACGATTTCGCTTGGGTGTTTAACGCGTTTCCACGCCATGTCGGTGATGTGCAGCAGGCCATCAACACCACCCAGATCAACGAATGCACCGTAGTCAGTGAGGTTCTTAACGATACCTTTAACTTCCATGCCTTCCTGCAGGTTTTCCAGCAGCTGATCGCGCTCTGCGCTGTTCTCGGATTCGATAACGGCACGACGAGAAACAACAACGTTGTTACGCTTCTGGTCCAGCTTGATTACTTTGAACTCAAGCTCTTTGCCTTCCAGGTGCAGCGTGTCGCGAACCGGACGAACGTCTACCAGAGAACCTGGCAGGAACGCGCGAATACCGTTCAGCTCAACAGTGAAGCCACCTTTAACTTTGCCGTTGATAACACCGACTACAGTTTCAGCTTCTTCGTAAGCTTTTTCCAGCGTGATCCAAGCTTCGTGACGTTTAGCTTTCTCACGGGACAGCAGAGTTTCACCGAAGCCGTCTTCTACTGCATCCAGTGCAACGTCAACTTCGTCACCAACCTGGATTTCCAGCTCGCCCTGGGCGTTTTTGAACTGCTCTGCCGGAATGGCAGACTCAGATTTCAGACCGGCGTCAACCAGTACGATATCTTTGTCGATAGCAACAACAACACCACGAACGATGGAACCCGGACGGGTTTCGATTGTTTTTAAGGATTCTTCAAATAGTTGAGCAAAAGATTCAGTCATGTTTAATCTTCAGGTTAATATAACGTCCACCTGGCTCCATGCCGGATGGGGTTGTTTCACATACCCACCGTCAATCCATTGCAGCGGGGCACTACGAATCTGTCGCGATTAAGCGAGTGCCAATTTCTGGCGCGCGTATTGTAACGCTTTTTCAATCACTTGCTCAATAGTTAATCGGGTAGAATCGAGCACTAAGGCATCGTCTGCCGGAACAAGTGGCGCTACAGCACGATTACGATCGCGGTCATCGCGCTCTTTTATCTCGGATAAAAGGCGATCAAAGTTAACACTAAAGCCCTTTTCCTGCAACTGAAGCATACGACGTTGCGCGCGTTCTTCCGAGGAAGCGTCAAGGAAAATTTTCACCGGCGCATCAGGAAACACCACCGTTCCCATGTCACGACCATCCGCAATCAGGCCCGGCGCTTCACGGAAGGCTCGCTGACGACGTAAGAGCGCTTCACGAACGCGCGGGAACGCCGCCACCTGCGAAGCCGCATTTGCCACTTCCTGGGTGCGGATTTCACCGCTCACGTCTTCCCCTTCAAGGATGACTTCAAGGTTGCCGTTGGTGGACACAAAGCGGACATCAAGGTGCGCAGCCAGAGGCACCAGCGCCTCTTCAGAAGCCATGTCCACATGATGATGCAACGCCGCTAACGCCAGTACGCGATAGATCGCGCCCGAATCTAAAAGATGCCATTGCAATGCTTCCGCCATCGCTTTGCACAAGGTGCCTTTACCCGCACCGCTTGGCCCATCAATGGTAATTACCGGGGCAATTGCTGTCATCGTTCTCTCCTTCATTAAAGGCGTCAGTTACATAAACGCCGCGCATTATACGCGCCATTGCCCGCAACCGTTAATGTTGCTTGCAAATAACGGAATGTTTGAAGGTGAGTGTAGAAGAAATAGGCATTAAAGGACGGACTAGCGTAAAACCAGCCCGTAAGTCATAGCGTTACTTCTTTTCTGCCGCAATACGATCGCGGATATGCTGCGCACGTTCTGTCGATGGCGGATGAGAATCAAACAGGGATTTAGCGTGGGCGCTGTCGAGGGCAGCCAGTTTATCGAAACTGCTGGCTAAACCCGCGGTGCTGATTTTACGTTTTTTGAGCAAATCGTAAGAGAAATCATCTGCCTCAGACTCCTGACTGCGCGAGAATGCAGAATTTATCGCCCCTTCCGCAATATCACCTAACTGAGACTGCGTGAGCTGAGACGCCACCCCGCTGGTTGCCGAAACAGCATCGCGAGCGGCAACAGTCGCATAGGCCGTCTGCATCGCTTTACGGGAATGGCCCAGCGCCACATGCCCCAGCTCATGGCCTAACACCCCTTCAACTTCATTGTCCGTCATCATATCCATCAGACTGCTGTACACACGAACGCAGCCATTGGCCATTGCCCAGGCGTTGATGTCGCTGGTCAAATAGACCTTATAGTTAACTGGGGTGCCGTTAATATTATTCCCTAGCGCCTTCGCTATTTTATTGATGCGCTTAGTATATTTGCTTGAAGCGCCCGCAATCTCATTTTGGCTGTCCAGTTCTTTACAGCCGCCGTTGGCGATGGCTTTGGCATCGGCGTCAGAGAGCGTCGCGGCTTTATAGGCCGACATACCGGCGCTCGCGATCCCGTTAGGATCGACGCCGTTCATATTTTTACAGCCAGCAAGAAGCGTAGCGGCAATGGCCAGAGATAAAAGCAGTTTACGATTTTTCATATCTATCTTCCGTTGATTAACATATTGATAAATTATGGATTAACCCACAGCGTTCACGGGAAGATAGCACTCCACGATGTCATGAAAAAAGTTTGAAACGGGACATAAAAAAAGCCGACTCGTGGTCGGCTTTTTTGTCTCATCCAGGGAAGAATCAGGCAAGTGTGCTAATACGCGCCAGCTGTTCGAAATAGTCCGGGAACGTTTTTGCGGTGCATTTCGGATCCAGAATGGTCACTGGCGTATCGGACAAGGCCACCAGCGAGAAACACATCGCCATACGGTGATCGTTGTATGTCCCGATCTCTGCAACCTGCAGTTTGGCTGGTGGCGTCACGCGAATGTAGTCTTCGCCCTCTTCCACTTCAGCGCCCACTTTACGTAGCTCCGTCGCCATCGCAAACAGGCGGTCCGTCTCTTTTACGCGCCAGTTGTAGATATTACGTAGCGTTGTGGTGCCTTTGGCAAACAGTGCTGCCGTCGCAATGGTCATCGCCGCATCAGGAATATGGTTCATATCCATATCGACCGCGTTCAGCTCACCGCGGGTACAGGCGATAAAATCATCGCCCCAGGTGATGACGGCGCCCATTTTTTCCAGCACGTCGGCAAAGCGAATGTCGCCCTGAACGCTGTTACGCCCGATACCGGTGACTTTCACCGTGCCGCCTTTAATCGCACCGGCGGCGAGGAAATAGGAGGCGGACGACGCATCCCCTTCCACCAGATAGTGGCCCGGCGACTGATACTGCTGCGCACCACGCACCACGAAGCGCTGATACGCCTGGTTTTCCACCTCGACGCCAAACGTCTTCATCAGATGCAGGGTGATATCAATGTAGGGTTTGGAAACCAGATCCCCTTTGATGGTGATTACCGTATCCTGAGATGCCAGCGGTGCCGTCATCAGCAGCGCCGTCAGGAACTGGCTGGAAACGCTACCGTCTACCGCTACGTCGCCACCCGTAAATCCACCGCGAAGGCGCAGTGGTGGGTAATTTTCCTGCTCCAGATAGTCAATCTGCGCGCCGCCCTGACGCAGGGCATCCACCAGATGGCCGATCGGGCGCTCTTTCATGCGTGGCTCGCCGGTCAGCACAACATTGTTGCTGCCCAGGCACAGCGCCGCCGCCAGAGGGCGCATTGCCGTACCCGCGTTGCCGAGAAACAGCTCCAGCTCGTCGACAGTTTGCAGCGCACCGCCGTTGCCCGTCACTTCACAACGCGTACGATCGGCTGACAGCGTGTACTGAACACCTAACGCGTTCAGCGCATTCAGCATATGGCGAACGTCGTCACTATCCAGCAGGTTAGTGAGAACAGTGGTGCCATTTGCCAGAGCAGCCAGCAGCAGGGCGCGGTTCGAGACACTTTTTGAACCAGGCAGATTAATGGTGCCATCTACCCGCGCGATCGGTTGTAACGTCAGGGATTCCATGAAACTTAACTCTCAAATCAACATAATAAAAACCCCGCAGCGAGGCTACGGGGGTGAAAAACTCGCGCAATTAACCGTGGCGACGTTCGAAGTCGGCCATAAAATCAGTCAGCGCTTTGACGCCTTCCAGCGGCATCGCATTGTAGATGGAAGCACGCATGCCGCCGACCACGCGGTGGCCTTTCAGAGCATGCAGACCCGCCGCGAAGGACTCTTCGAGGAACAGCTTATCAAGATTGCTGTCAGCCAACTGGAACGGCACGTTCATGCGAGAACGATTCGCGCTGGCCACGTCGTTGCGATAGAAGCCGCTGCCATCAATCGCGCTGTACAGAAGGGTCGCTTTTTGCTGATTGATCTTGTCCATCTGCGCCACACCGCCATTTTTCTTCAGCCATTTGAAGACAAGGCCAGAAAGATACCAGGCGAAGGTCGGCGGGGTGTTAAACATGGAGTCGTTATCATTCAGAACGGTATAGTCCAGAATCGACGGGCAGGCCTGGTGCGCTTTGCCCAGCAGATCTTCGCGGACAATCACTAACGTTAAACCAGCCGGGCCAATGTTCTTCTGCGCGCCAGCATAAATCACGCCGTAGCGGCTGACATCCAGCGGGCCAGAGAGAATGGTTGAGGATAAATCAGCCGTTACGACGACGTTGTCGCCAAAGTTCGGCTCTTCGTGAATGGCGATCCCGTCGATAGTCTCGTTCGGGCAATAGTGAAGGTACGCTGCGTCGCTGGAAAGCTGCCATTCACTCATCGGCTTCACGCCGCGCAGGCCATCAACAGTAATTTTGGCGTCGATAACATTCGGGGAGCAGTATTTTTTGGCTTCTTTCACTGCGCTGGCCGCCCAGTAGCCGGCATCAACGTAGTCTGCGGTGGTTTTGTCGCCGAGCAGATTCAGCGGGATGCCGGCAAACTGACCGCGCCCGCCGCCGTGGCAGAACAATACTTTGTAGTTCGAGGGAATATTCAGCAGATCGCGAAAATCTTTTTCTGCCTCTTCCGCCACCTGGATAAACTCTTTTCCACGATGGCTAATTTCCATCACCGATGTACCGAGACCCTGCCAGTCGCAAAGCTCCTGCTGAGCCTGTTTAAGCACATCCGCCGGTAGCATTGCCGGACCTGAACTGAAATTAAAGACCTGAGCCATTTACCCTCACCACGCTAAAAGCCATAAGTTATAACTGTGGATATCGGTTTTATCATTCAGTGACACGCGCCGCAATGTCTAAAACTTATGACCGGGAAAATGTGTCCCCGCTCACACAAAACAATCTGCCAGCGCGTTGTCACAAAACCGACAAATTGGCTGTCAGGTGACGCGTTTAGCCCGGCTCACCTTCGTCCATACTGGATTCGCACAGCGAGGGCAAAGTTGATGATCGCCCGGCTGCATCGTCAGAACATGGCTACAGCGTCGACAGGCATACTCCCCCGCCTCCGGGACAGTGGTAAAGCGTTCAACATATTCATCCGGCAAAATGCATAAACCCGGTTTCACGTCATCGTCGTCATAGTAATAGACGCTTATCTGCCCGTTCGTTTCCATGATCGCCAGCCGCACCTGGCCCAGCTGTTCCACGCTGTTTAAGCGCAGCTCCATGAAAAACTCAAATTCAGTCATGTTGGCGCTGCGAACCTTCTCCCAGGCCAGTTGCCCCTCTTCGACAATCACCACCGGCTTGCCTTCCAGTAGATCCTCGATTTTTTCGCTTTTCGACATCAGCCACATCACCAGCCGATAGAGTAAGCCCAGCGTGACAAAAACGATCAGCACCGGAATCATCGGCACATCGTCATAAAACGCGACGTCACCGGCCGCAGAGCCGAGTGTCAGAATGATCAGGACTTCAAACAGTGACATCTGCCGAACGCCGCGCCGCCCTGTAATTTTGAGAAACAGAAACACCAGAATAAAGGTGTAGAGGCTGCGCAAAGCTACTTCCCCTAAGAACTCAAGCGGGACTTTGTCGAACGCCATCCGCTGAAGATCGAACGCTTTCATTTTTATTCGCCTTAACAGTAAGTTACTGCTGATAAGCATAGCTGAGTCTTTTATTTTCGCTCTTCTCCTCGCGAAGATAGCGCCTGCCACGCAAAACCCGTATCATTGCGCGCTTTACGTACGATAAAAGTGATCGCCATGACTCAAACATTTATCCCCGGCAAAGACGCCGCTCTGGAAGATTCCATCGCTCGCTTCCAGCAGAAACTGACCGACCTGGGTTTTAATATCGAAGAAGCCTCCTGGCTCAATCCGGTACCTCACGTCTGGTCTGTGCATATTCGCGACACCGACTGTGCGCTGTGCTTTACCAACGGTAAAGGCGCCACCAAAAAAGCGGCTCTGGCTTCTGCCCTGGGGGAGTATTTTGAGCGCCTGTCCACCAACTACTTTTTCGCTGATTTCTGGCTGGGCGAGACTATCGCCAACGGCCCGTTCGTACACTACCCGAACGAAAAGTGGTTCCCACTGACGGAAGATGACACGCTGCCGGAAGGCATTCTGGATGCGCGTCTGCGCAAGTTCTACGATCCGGATAACGAACTGACCGCCGGTATGCTGGTCGATCTGCAGTCCGGTAACGACGAGCGTGGTATCTGCGCCCTGCCGTTTACCCGTCAGTCTGACGATCACACTGTCTATATCCCGATGAACATCGTCGGCAACCTGTACGTGTCCAACGGCATGTCCGCAGGTAATACCCGTAACGAAGCCCGCGTGCAGGGGCTGTCCGAGGTGTTTGAGCGTCATATCAAAAACCGTATTATCGCCGAGTCCATCAGCCTGCCGGAAATCCCGAGCGAGGTACTGGCGCGCTATCCGGGCGTGGTGGAATCTATCGCTAAACTGGAAGCAGAAGGTTTCCCAATTTTTGCTTACGACGGCTCTCTGGGCGGTAAATACCCGGTAATCTGCGTGGTGCTGTTCAACCCGGCCAACGGCACTTGCTTCGCGTCGTTTGGCGCCCACCCTGACTTCGGCGTGGCGCTGGAACGTACCGTTACCGAGCTGCTTCAGGGCCGTAGCCTGAAAGATCTCGATGTCTTCACCCCACCAACGTTTGACGACGAAGAAGTGGGCGAACACACCAACCTCGAAACGCACTTCATCGATTCCAGCGGTTTGATCTCCTGGGATATGTTCAAGCAGGACGCCGACTATGAATTCGTGGACTGGAGTTTCTCCGGCACCACGGAAGAAGAGTTCGCCACGCTGATGGCAATTTTCAAAGCAGAAGATAAAGAAGTGTACATCGCCGATTACGAGCATCTGAGCGTCTACGCTTGCCGTATTATCGTGCCAGGCATGTCCGACATCTATCCGGCAGAAGATCTGTGGCTGGCCAACAACAGCATGGGCAGCCATCTGCGCGAAACGCTGCTGGCTCTGCCGGGTAGTGAGTGGGAAAAAGAGGATTATCTGAACCTGATCGCCCAGCTTGACGACGAAGGCCACGACGATCTTACCCGCGTACGCGAGCTGCTGGGCCTGGCAACCGGCAAAGACAATGGCTGGTACACCCTGCGTGTGGGCGAGCTGAAATCCATGCTGGCCCTGGCCGGTGGCGATCTGGATCAGGCTCTGGCCTGGACGGAATGGACCATTGAGTACAACCAGTCGGTCTTCAGCCCGGAGCGCGCTAACTATTATCGTTGCCTGCAAACCCTGCTGCTCCTGTCTCAGGAAGAGGATCGTCAGCCGCTGCAATATCTCAATGCGTTCGTGCGTATGTACGGTGCCGACGCTGTTGAAGCCGCCAGCGCCGCATTGAGCGGTGAAGCGCCGTTCTATGGCCTTCAGGCTGTCGATAGCGATCTGAAAGCCTTCCCGGCCCATCAGTCACTGCTCAAAGCTTACGAAAAACTGCAGCGCGCGAAAGCGGCCTACTGGTCAAAATAAGCGCACATAGCATTACAGACAGTAGGCGTATTTCCACGTCTGGGCTATATTACGGGGCAATTTCATTGCCCCGTTTTTTTATTTCTTTTGCAATGAATTTTGATTGTAATAATAAAGTTAATTACAGGTAAATATAATTATGCTTACCTGGGCTTTACTGTTACTTTTTAAGGTAATTACTCCATTTTAATTAACTGCTTCGGGAGAGGTTACAGGAAATAATTCAACTCTTTTCATAACTTTTAAAATTTATTTTTATACGGATAATCAAAAACTTACTCCGCATTTGTTGCAAAACCATGCGCTTTGCGGGCCTATAAGCCAGGCGAGATATGATCTATATCAATTTCTCTTCTATAATGCTTTGTTAGTATCTCGTCGCCGACTTAATAAAGAGAGAGTTAGTGTGAAAGCTGACAACCCTTTTGATCTATTACTCCCAGCTGCGATGGCCAAAGTTGCCGAAGAAGCGGGTGTCTATAAAGCAACGAAACACCCGATGACGACGTTCTATCTGGCGATTACCGCTGGTGTGTTCATCTCCATCGCCTTCGTCTTCTACATCACTGCGACAACCGGTACTGCTGCGATGCCTTTCGGTATTGCGAAACTGATTGGCGGTATCTGTTTCTCACTGGGCTTGATTCTGTGCGTCATTTGCGGCGCCGACCTCTTTACCTCAACGGTGCTTATCGTGGTGGCAAAAGCGAGCGGAAGAATCACCTGGGGTCAGCTGGCGCGCAACTGGATTAATGTCTACGTTGGCAACCTGATTGGCTGTTTGCTCTTTGTACTGCTTATGTGGTTATCCGGCGAGTATATGACCGCCAACGGTGGCTGGGGACTCAACGTCCTGCAAACCGCTGACCACAAAATGCATCACACCTTTATCGAAGCCGTCGCTCTCGGCATCCTCGCAAACCTGATGGTCTGCCTGGCGGTCTGGATGAGCTACTCTGGCCGCAGCCTGATGGACAAAGCCATGATTATGGTTCTGCCGGTTGCGATGTTCGTTGCCAGCGGCTTTGAGCACAGTATCGCAAACATGTTTATGATCCCGATGGGTATCGTAATCCGCAACTTTGCGAGCCCGGAGTTCTGGACTGCAGTTGGTTCAACCCCGGAAAGTTTCTCTCACCTGACTATTATGAACTTCATCACAGATAACCTGATCCCTGTCACTATTGGGAACATTATCGGTGGGGGTCTGCTGGTTGGGTTGACATACTGGGTCATTTACCTGCGTGGCGACAATCATCATTGATGGTTTCTCAGGCAGTAAAGAAAAATCCACTTAAGAAGGTAGGTATCACATGTCCGAGCTTAATGAAAAGTTAGCCACAGCCTGGGAAGGTTTTGCGAAAGGTGACTGGCAGAAAGAAGTCAACGTACGTGACTTCATTCAGAAAAACTATACCCCGTATGAAGGTGACGAATCCTTCCTGGCTGGTGCTACTGACGCAACAACCAAGCTGTGGGACAATGTTATGGAAGGCGTCAAACTGGAAAACCGCACTCACGCGCCAGTTGATTTCGATACTTCCGTTGCCTCTACCATCACTTCTCACGACGCTGGCTACATCAACAAAGCCCTTGAGAAAATCGTTGGTCTGCAGACTGAAAAACCACTGAAACGTGCAATTATCCCGTTCGGTGGCATCAAAATGGTTGAAGGTTCCTGCAAAGCGTACAATCGCGAGCTGGACCCAATGCTGAAGAAAATCTTCACCGACTACCGCAAAACTCACAACCAGGGCGTGTTTGACGTTTACACCAAAGACATCCTGAACTGCCGTAAATCCGGTGTTCTGACTGGTCTGCCAGATGCGTATGGCCGTGGCCGTATCATCGGTGACTACCGTCGCGTTGCACTGTACGGTATCGACTTCCTGCTGAAAGACAAATACGCACAGTTCCTGTCACTGCAATCTGACCTGGAAAACGGCGTAAACCTGGAAGCAACTATCCGTCTGCGTGAAGAGATCTCTGAACAGCACCGTGCGCTGGGTCAGATCAAAGAAATGGCTGCTAAATATGGCTGCGATATCTCTGGTCCTGCTACCAACGCTCAGGAAGCTATCCAGTGGACTTACTTCGGCTACCTGGCTGCTGTTAAGTCTCAGAACGGCGCAGCAATGTCCTTCGGTCGCGTATCCACCTTCCTGGATGCTTACATCGAACGTGACATCAAAGCAGGCAAAATCACCGAGCAAGACGCACAGGAAATGATTGACCACCTGGTCATGAAACTGCGTATGGTTCGCTTCCTGCGTACCCCAGAATATGATGAGCTGTTCTCCGGTGACCCAATCTGGGCAACTGAATCTATCGGTGGTATGGGCGTTGATGGCCGTACTCTGGTAACCAAAAACAGCTTCCGTTTCCTGAACACCCTGTACACCATGGGTCCGTCTCCGGAACCGAACATCACTGTTCTGTGGTCAGAAAAACTGCCTCTGAACTTCAAGAAATTCGCTGCTAAAGTCTCCATCGATACCTCTTCTCTGCAATACGAGAACGATGATCTGATGCGTCCTGACTTCAACAACGACGACTACGCTATCGCTTGCTGCGTAAGCCCAATGGTTGTTGGTAAGCAAATGCAGTTCTTCGGTGCTCGTGCTAACCTCGCGAAAACCATGCTGTATGCAATCAACGGCGGCGTTGATGAAAAACTGAAAATCCAGGTTGGTCCTAAATCTGAACCAATCAAAGGCGACGTTCTGAACTTCGACGAAGTGATGGACCGTATGGATCACTTCATGGACTGGCTGGCTAAGCAGTATGTCACCGCCCTGAACATCATCCACTACATGCACGACAAGTACAGCTACGAAGCTTCTCTGATGGCTCTGCACGACCGTGACGTGGTTCGCACCATGGCATGTGGTATCGCAGGTCTGTCCGTTGCAGCTGACTCCCTGTCTGCTATCAAATATGCGAAAGTTAAACCAATTCGTGACGAAGATGGTCTGGCGACTGACTTCGAAATCGAAGGCGAATACCCGCAGTTTGGTAACAACGACTCTCGTGTCGATGACATGGCCGTTGACCTGGTTGAACGTTTCATGAAGAAAATTCAGAAACTGACTACCTACCGCAACGCTATCCCGACTCAGTCTGTTCTGACCATCACTTCTAACGTTGTGTACGGTAAGAAAACCGGTAACACCCCAGACGGTCGTCGCGCTGGCGCTCCATTCGGTCCAGGTGCTAACCCAATGCACGGTCGTGACCAGAAAGGTGCAGTTGCCTCTCTGACTTCCGTTGCTAAACTGCCGTTTGCTTACGCGAAAGATGGTATTTCTTATACCTTCTCCATCGTTCCAAATGCGCTGGGTAAAGACGACGAAGTGCGTAAAACCAACCTGGCAGGTCTGATGGACGGTTACTTCCATCACGAATCTTCCATCGAAGGTGGTCAGCACTTGAACGTGAACGTAATGAACCGTGAAATGCTGCTCGACGCGATGGAAAACCCGGAAAAATATCCGCAGTTGACCATTCGTGTATCTGGCTACGCAGTACGTTTTAACTCCCTGACTAAAGAACAGCAGCAGGACGTTATCACCCGTACTTTCACTCAATCCATCTAACTGGAATTGACTGAAATCACGCAGTAAAAAGCGTACAATAAAGGCTCCACGTCAGTGGGGCCTTTTTAACACCCTCTCCACACCAGTCTCTTTTGTCCGCTATCTATATACTTAATGGATAATAGCCAAAACAGACTCGACATAGCCGATGAGCTATGCACATAAACAGGTCCCGGACGGACCGAATCTGGAGATATCACCGCAATGTCAACTATTGGTCGCATTCACTCCTTTGAATCCTGTGGCACCGTCGACGGCCCAGGCATCCGCTTTATTACCTTCTTCCAGGGCTGCCTGATGCGCTGCCTGTACTGCCACAACCGCGACACCTGGGACACCCACGGCGGCAAAGAGATCACCGTTGAAGAGCTAATGAAAGAAGTGGTCACCTATCGCCACTTTATGAATGCATCCGGTGGCGGCGTGACGGCCTCAGGTGGCGAAGCAATCCTGCAGGCGGAATTCGTTCGCGACTGGTTCCGTGCCTGCCGCAAAGAAGGTATTCACACTTGCCTGGACACTAACGGTTTTGTCCGTCGCTACGATCCGGTGATTGATGAACTGCTTGAAGTGACCGATCTGGTGATGCTCGATCTGAAACAGATGAACGATGAGATCCACCAGAATCTGGTTGGGGTTTCGAACCACCGTACTCTGGAATTTGCCAAATACATTGCCGATAAAGGAATCAAAACCTGGATTCGCTATGTGGTGGTTCCGGGTTGGTCAGATGATGACGACTCCGCGCATCGCCTCGGCGAATTTACTCGCGACATGGGCAATGTCGAGAAAATCGAGCTGCTGCCCTATCACGAGCTGGGCAAACACAAGTGGGTGGCGATGGGTGAAGAATACAAACTCGACGGCGTTAAACCACCTAAGAAAGAGACGATGGAACGCGTCAAAGGCATTCTCGAACAGTATGGTCACAAAGTGATGTACTAAAAGAAGTCTGAATGACAAAAGCCCGGGCAATGTGCACCGGGCTTTTTTGTATCAGGCATGCGCCACTGGCGTCGGATGCTCCCCTGCTTTTCGTAGCAACATCAGGAGATAGATAAACGACACGCTGGCGATCATGATAAACAGCAGATTATCGGAATAGCTCTGCATCAGCATGGACGTAAATGTCGGACCCAGCAGGCTGCCGATGGTATAGCTCAGAAGCAGTGCCTGATTCATCGCCACCAGCTGGTGATGCTCGACTTTTTCACAGGCCCAGGCCATCGCTACCGGATAGAGCGTAAAGCCCGCCGCCCCCAGGATAAACAGCGCCGGGGCCATTGCCGCGTTGCTCAGCATCGCCAGACAGCCCATGATCACCACGAAAACCTGCACGCGCAGCACCAGCAGACGACCAAATTTATCGGCCAGTTTACCGATAGGCCATTGCCCCACAATGCCTGCACTGACCATCACCGCCATCCAGAAACCAATACCGGAATCACTTACACCTTTATGATTCAGGTAGAGCGGCATCAGGCCATACAGCGAGCCGAGTACAACCCCGGAGATAATACAGCCGTTGATACCCAGGCGTGCATGACGCAATCTCAGCATCGGCCAGACCTGCGTCGCTTCCTGATGTTCGCTACCCTGGTTAACAATTCGGGTAAAGAGCAGAGGCAGAATCGCCGCCAGCACCATACCGGTCACCCATGGCAGGACGCTCATCAAATCGGTAGGCAGTTTGCTGATCATCAACTGACCCAGCACCGTCCCCACGTAATAGACCATCATGTACGCCGCCAGTAAGCGGCCACGATTGCGGGATGTCCCACTGCACATCAGTGCGCTTTCCACCACCACCCAGATCATCGCGCAGCCGACGCCAGCGATAAAACGGAAGCTCATCCAGCTCCAGAATCCGACCATCACGCCCAGACCCACGCAACCGGCCGCAAAGATCAGCGAAGCCAGGTAATAACTGCGGTTGAACCCGAAGCGTTTGATCAGTTTACCGGTCAGCAAAGTACCCAGCAGATTACCGGTAAAATAGGATGAGCTGACCATCCCCACCTGCCATGTCGGAAGGTTTTCATGGGCGAGCCAAAGCGGGACGAGCGTATTTAATACCGCTATCGCCAGGGTCAACAAAAGCAGGCCGCAGAGCAAGAGCAGCACTGGGCGGGTGTAGGTGGTCATGGATTTTAACCGTGAGGAAGTAAAGATTCGAGCGCATCATGCCACCGGCAAAAACAAAGTCAATCCATGCAGTTAGCGGCCTCGCACGATTTGTTCGCTGTCGATTTAAAAAATTCATCCTCCGTGCGCAGCCAATACAATACGTAATAATTATCTGATTGTTTTTATTAATCTCTGAGGCAAATTAACGGCCGCGCTCAGTTGAAAAATTTCATGATAGAAAATAAAAAAGCCGGAGCAATTGCCCCGGCTCGATATAACCAAACGATCGTTTAACTGGCGACAGCCATACCTACCGTCATATGCAGACCGTAGAACACACCGCGACCAATCAGCTCTCCTGCCAGTACCAGCACGAAGGCCAGAGACAGCAGCGGAACGGCCGGTTGATACCCTTTCACCTGCGGGATCACCCAGCAGGCCAGAGCCGCAACCAGCAGTGCGATACGCCAGGCCATCAGCGAACCGTAATCCGGTACCAGCGCCGACGCTTGCTGAATAGAGCTATGGATAGCCGCCAGCTCAGCGCCCTGCATCAGCGCAACCATTGCACTGATCACCAGCGCCAGCAGTGATACCGCCGGCAGAAGGCGCATTGCCCAGCCATCGACACTCGCCACGCGCAGCAGCAGGAAGCCCAGCAGCGGACCACCAATAAACATGGTCAGGAAGAAGCTCATTGGTGTCCAGACGCTGTACCAGGTAGGAACGGTATCGATGGTGTTATAGACGCGTACCATCATCCAAACAAATACGACCCCAAGCACCATGGTCACGATCAGCCACACACCGCGCAGCCCTGACGGTAACTTCTTCAGTGCTGCCAGCAGCCAGCCAAGACCACCGACAGCAAAGAAGATCGCCCCACTCGCAATTTCATTACTGAGCGAAGAGGCGCCGATACGATTCAGGGAGTTAAATGCGCGCAGCGGCGAGCCGAGGTGGAGCGTGGAGGCGATAAAGCCAATCCCCATCAGAACCCACAGGCCGAACATACCCAGTATCAGACGCTGTTGCTGTTCAGCGCGTAAATCACCTTTAAGCAATGCCAGAGCGAGGACAATAAACCCGCCCACCACGCACTGTCCGAAGACGGTGAAAATCATCAACGGCCATTCATGCCATCCACTTCCCATCTCACACCTCCTTCGGATTGGCCAGGTAGCCGGTGGTATCACCCGTCGGACGGCTATTGGCATTCGGTTTAATAACGATACTTGGCTTCGTGAAGTGCGCAGACGGCAGCGGCGCGACAGCGGCAAGCTGACCGTGTTTCTGACGCAGCTCTTCAATCGGGCCAAAGTCCAGCGCGCGCAGCGGGCAGGACTCCACGCAGATTGGCTTTTTACCGTCTGCGACGCGGCTGTGGCAGCCGTCGCATTTGGTCATGTGGCCTTTCGCAGCGTTGTACTGCGGCGCGCCGTACGGGCAGGCCATATGGCAGTAGCGGCAGCCGATGCAGACATCTTCGTCCACCACCACAAAACCGTCGTCACGCTTGTGCATCGCGCCGCTTGGGCACACTTTGGTACACGCGGGATCTTCGCAGTGGTTACAGGCGATCGACAGATAGTAGGCAAACACGTTCTGATTCCAGACGCCGTTGTCCTCCTGCCAGTCGCCGCCTGCGTATTCGTAGATACGGCGGAAGCTGACATCAGGAGTTAAGTCTTTGTAATCTTTACACGCCAGCTCGCAGGTTTTGCAACCGGTGCAACGACTGGAATCAATGAAAAATCCATACTGGGTAGTCATCGGTTACTCCTTATACCTTTTCAACCTGAACGAGGTTCGTGTGGGACGGATTGCCTTTCGCCAGAGGCGACGGTCGCTGCGTAGTCAGCACGTTAATGCTGCCAGCCTGATCGATGCGATTGGCATCCGGGTTGTACCAGGCCCCTTCCCCCAGCGCGACCACGCCTGGCATCATACGTGGCGTCACTTTCGCCTCGATATGCACCTCTCCGCGATCGTTAAAGATACGAATGCGATCGCCATTGGCAATGCCACGTTTCTGGGCATCCATCGGGTTCATCCACATCTCCTGGCGGCACGACGCTTTCAGCACATCGACGTTGCCATAGGTAGAGTGAACGCGCGATTTATAGTGGAAACCGGTGAGCTGCAGTGGGTATTTGGCGGTGAGCGGATCGTTATAGTTCTCAAAACCAGGGGTGTAGATCGGCAATGGATCGATGACATCCCCTTCTGGCAGCTCCCAGCTGGCGGCAATTTTTGCCAGTGCTTCAGAGTAAATCTCGATTTTGCCAGACGGCGTAGTCAGTGGATTCGCCTGCGGATCTTCGCGGAACGCTTTATAGGCCACATGATGCCCTTGCGGATCGCGCTGTTTGAACATCCCTTGCTTACGGAAGGTGTCAAAATCAGGCAGTTCAGGCATCGCCTTGCGGGAGAGTTCATACAGATGACGCATCCACCCTTCCTGAGTGCGGCCTTCGGTGAATTGCTGCTCAACGCCGAGACGTTTAGCCAGTTCCGTGGTCATCTCGTAGATGGTTTTGCATTCAAAGCGCGGTTTAATTGCCTGGTCGGCAAAGATGACGTACGACATGTTGCCGCAGGAGGCATCCAGCGCGAAGTCCATCTGCTCAGAGGCGGTGCAGTCCGGCAGCAGAATATCGGCATATTTCGCCGACGAGGTCATATGGCAGTCGATCACCACAATCATCTCGCATTTTTTGTCATCCTGGAGGATGTCATGCGTGCGGTTGATGTCTGAATGCTGGTTAATAATGCAGTTACCGGCATAGTTCCAGATCATCTTGATCGGCACATCCAGTTTATCTTTGCCGCGCACACCGTCACGCAGGGCCGTCATTTCTGGGCCGCGTTCAATCGCATCGGTCCACATAAACATGGAGATACTGGTCTGCACCGGGTTTTCCAGCGTAGGCATGCGTTCGAATGGCAAAGAATAAGAGCCTTCACGCGCGCCGGAGTTACCGCCGTGGATGCCGACGTTGCCCGTTAAAATTGAGAGCATCGAAATCGCGCGAGTGGCAATTTCACCGTTCGCATGACGCTGCGGGCCCCAGCCCTGGCTGATATAGGCCGGTTTCGCCGAGCCAATTTCACGCGCCAGTTGCACAATACGCTCAACGGGAATGCCTGTGATGGTGGATGCCCATTGCGGCGTTTTCGCCACGCCATCGCTGCCCTGTCCAAGGATATACGCCTTGTAATGACCGTTAGCCGGGGCGCTGGCTGGCAAGGTTTTCTCGTCATACCCGACACAGTATTTGTCGAGGAATGGCTGATCGACGAGATTCTCTGTGATCATCACCCACGCCAGCGCATTCACCAGCGCCGCATCGGTACCCGGGCGAATCGGGATCCATTCATCTTCACGACCGGCGCCGGTATCCGTATAGCGCGGATCGACGATGATCATCCGGGCATTAGATTTTGCGCGCGCCTGCTCGAGGTAATAGGTCACGCCACCGCCGCTCATACGCGTTTCACCCGGATTGTTGCCGAACAGAACCACCAGTTTGCTGTTTTCGATATCGGACGGGCTGTTGCCGTCGGCCCAGCCGCCGTAGGTGTAATTCAGCCCTTCAGCGATTTGCGCAGAGGAGTAATCACCGTAGTGATTGAGATAACCGCCGCAGCAGTTCATCAGACGGGCAATCAGCGTTTTACCCGGTGGCCATGAGCGAGTCAGGGTACCACCGAGCGTGCCGGTACCGTAGTTCAGATAGATGGATTCGTTGCCGTGCTCTTTGATCAGTCGCTGCATATTCCCGGCGATGGTATCAAAGGCCTCTTCCCAGCTGATGCGCTCAAACTTGCCTTCACCGCGTTTGCCCACGCGTTTCATGGGATATTTGAGGCGATCCGGATTGTAAACACGACGACGCATCGAGCGACCACGCAGGCAGGCACGAACCTGATGTAACCCTTCGTAGTTATCATCCCCGGTGTTGTCGGTTTCGACATATTTGATTTCACCATCGACAACGTGCATTCGCAGCGGGCAACGGCTGCCACAGTTGACGGTACAGGCGCTCCAGACCACTTTATCCGGGGCACTCAGCGGCGCGATAGCTTCAGCCGCGGTTGCCATCCGTGAAAAAGGGAGAGTGAACGCGCTGCTGGCAACGGCCAGGCCACCAATCGCCGTCGTTTTGACTAACCCGCGACGACTCACCTCGGCAGCCAGAAGAGCATCAGGCGCTTTGATTTTCATAGAAACTCACTTTGGTTGCTCACAAATAAATAAAGGTGCGGCACACGCCGCTATATAGTTTTTTATATAACGATTTGATTCGTTATTAGATTTTTATGCTAATAATGAGTGAGATGAGTATTACTACTTTAGGAGGATAAGTTATTGTCTGGAGTCAAAACGCAGGCATAAAAAAAGCGCCATCAGGCGCTTTTTTGTTTTAGGGCAAATCAACCGATGTACTGCTGGCCTTTCATGTACGGGCGCAGCACTTCAGGGATCTCAATACGGCCGTCTGCCTGCTGGTAGTTTTCCAGCACCGCAACCAGCGTACGGCCCACAGCCAGACCAGAACCGTTCAGGGTATGAACCAGACGGGTTTTCTTGTCAGATTTGCTGCGGCAACGCGCCTGCATGCGACGTGCCTGGAAATCCCAGACGTTAGAGCAGGAGGAGATTTCGCGGTAGGTGTTCTGCGCAGGGACCCAAACTTCCAGGTCGTAGGTTTTACAGGCACCAAAGCCCATATCACCCGAGCACAGCGCCATACGACGGTACGGCAGACCCAACAGCTCAAGCACTTTCTCTGCATGGCCGGTCATCTCTTCCAGCGCATCCATCGACTCTTCCGGGCGAACAATCTGAACCATCTCGACTTTGTCGAACTGGTGCATACGAATCAGACCACGGGTATCACGACCGTAGGAACCCGCTTCAGAACGGAAGCACGGAGAGTGTGCAGTCAGTTTGATTGGCAGATCGTCTTCGTCGATGATTTCATCGCGAACAAGGTTGGTCAGCGGCACTTCAGCCGTTGGGATCAACGCATAGTTGCTGCTGTCTGCTTCTTCGTCCAGCGGACGAGTGTGGAACAGATCGCCTGCAAATTTCGGCAACTGGCCAGTACCGTACAGCGTATCGTGGTTAACCAGATACGGAACGTAGGTTTCACTGTAACCATGCTGCTCGGTGTGTAGATCCAGCATGAACTGCGCCAGCGCACGGTGCAGATGCGCGATCTGGCCTTTCATCACCACAAAGCGAGAACCGGTCAGTTTCACCGCAGCGGCAAAATCCAGACCCGCGTGCATTTCACCGAGGGTGACATGATCGCGCACATCGAAGTCGAATTCACGAGGGGTACCCCAGCGTTTCACTTCAACGTTATCATTTTCGTCTTTGCCGACAGGAACGCTATCGTCAGGAATGTTCGGGATCGCCAGCGCGATATCACGAATTTCGGTCTGAAGAACATCCAGTTCAGCTTTCGCCTGATCCAGCTCTTCACCCAGTTTGTTCACTTCCAGACGCAATGGCTCAATGTCTTCCCCGCGTGCTTTCGCCTGGCCGATGGATTTCGATCGAGAGTTACGCTCAGCCTGCAGATTTTCAGTTTGTACCTGCAGAACTTTACGACGCTCTTCAAGAGCGCGCAGCTTATCTACATCCAGCTTAAAGCCCCGGCGTGCCAGTTTTTCAGCGACTGCGTCTGGCTCGTTACGCAGCAGATTGGGATCGAGCATGCTTATCCTGTGCTTATCGAATTAAATGAGGAAAAGTGACCACAGCCTGCGGTCACAGGGATACATTGCCAACATTACCGCAACGATCGCGCTAACGGTAGCGTTTTATAGGGCTATTTTGATCCTGTCCGGTAAGCCAGGCGAGCTTTTCGCCAATCTTGCCTTCAAGACCTCTGTTGGTTGGACGATAATAGCGCGTTTGTGCCATTTCCTGCGGGAAATATTCCTCCCCGGCGGCATAGGCGTTCGGCTCATCGTGGGCATAGCGATATTCCTGACCGTAACCCATCTCTTTCATGAGTTTGGTCGGCGCATTACGCAGATGCACCGGCACATCATAGTCCGGCCGATCGCGAGCATCGGACATCGCTGCTTTAAACGCGGTGTAGACAGCATTACTTTTCGGTGCACAGGCCAGATAGACAATCGCCTGAGCGATGGCGCGCTCGCCTTCCGCCGGGCCTACGCGGGTAAAACAGTCCCAGGCAGAAATCGCCACCTGCATGGCACGCGGATCGGCATTACCGACATCTTCGGATGCAATCGCCAGACAGCGGCGCGCGACGTAGAGCGGATCGCCACCGGCGGTAATAATGCGCGCATACCAGTAGAGCGCAGCATCTGGCGCACTGCCTCGTACGGATTTGTGTAACGCCGAAATGAGATCGTAAAAACGATCGCCTTTGTTGTCGAAACGCGCGCTGCGCTCTCCGGCAATTTCGGTCAGTAACTCTGCCTTCAGCACCCGCTTCCCGGATGCGTCCAGCTCGGCCATATCGGCCATCATTTCCAGCGTATTTAATGCCCGGCGCGCATCGCCATTGACCAGTTCGGCAATCGCACGACGGGTATCATCCGGCAGAACGATATCCTGTCCGCCGTAACCGCGCGATTTGTCTTCCATCGCCTGAGTCAGTACTTGCTCGATATCGTCCGTGGTGAGCGATTTCAGCAGATAGACGCGCGCACGCGACAGCAGCGCCGAGTTGAGTTCAAAAGAGGGGTTTTCGGTGGTCGCACCGATAAAAAAGATCGTGCCATCTTCAATGTGCGGCAGAAACGCATCCTGCTGGCTCTTATTGAAACGATGGACTTCATCGACAAACAGGATCGTACGACGACCGGCATTGCGGTTTTGACGGGCGCGCTCAATGGCTTCGCGAATCTCTTTCACGCCTGACGTGACGGCAGAAAGGCGCTCCACGTCCGCATCTGCATAGCGAGCAATCACTTCGGCCAGCGTAGTTTTACCCGTACCGGGTGGCCCCCAGAGGATCATCGAGTGCAGATGCCCGGCTTCGATAGCGCGCGGCAACGGTTTACCGGAAGCCAGCAGATGCTGCTGGCCAATGTACTGCGCTAAATTTTCTGGCCGCATACGCGCGGCCAGAGGTTGAAACGCATTGTCAGAAAAATCGAGCGACAGGTTGCCCACTCACGCCTCTTACTTATTGCGTTGATCGTCCACCGTTACGCCCTGCGGCGGGGTAAAGGTGAATTTCGATGCGTCAATAGCGCCATTTTGCTGAGACTTGAGCTGGTAGCTGCTGCGCTGCTCATCCTGCTCAACGGCGCTGAATTGATTGATAGTCCCGTTGCTGCTCACATTAATGGTGAACTGCTTGAGATTGCCGTTATTGCCTTTCGGCGTCAGTACAAAATCATCGCCATTTTGCTTAATGTTGTACTGCTGCCAGTCGCTGGTCTGATTACGGGCGATGAGCATGAACGGCGTATTGCTGGTCGCGTCTTTCAGCAACGTTGCCGTCGCCTGCTCTACAAACGGATTGTAGAACCACAGGGTTTTGCCATCAGAAACCAGAATACTTTCATCCGGTTGCGTCATGTGCCAGTTGAACAGATTAGGACGTTTCACCCAGAGATCGCCCTGACCTTCCTGCACCGCATTACCGCTACCATCCGTCACTTTCTGTGTGAAGCTGGCATGGAAGCTGCTGACTTTATCCAGGCGGCTTTTAAGGTCGCTTGCGGCATCAGCCCAGACGCTGCTGGCAACAAAGCTGGTCAGTAGTGCTCCGAAGATTGCGATTTTTTTCATTATTAATCCTTAAAATTCGTCATCCCCGAATGGGGTGCTGTCCTCTATTCTGGACCTGCCCGCAGGCAGGCGACAGAAGAAAATGCTTAATTTTTGCTGATTTACCCATCTTTGCATTCGGCGCCAGATTACTCGAACGGCGGCGGTGCCAGCACTTCGCGGTTACCGTTGTGCCCCTGCTCGCTCACAATGCCCTGCGCTTCCATCTGTTCGATGATGCGTGCGGCACGGTTGTAGCCGATGCGGAACTGTCGCTGTACGCCCGAGATCGAGGCTTTACGTTTTTCCGTCACAAAGTTTACTGCCTGGTCGAATAACGGGTCCAACTCTTCCGCACCGTCAAAACCGCCACCGCCGCTCTCGCTTTCACTTTCAGAGGTGATGCCGTCAATGTACTGAGGACGACCGCGCGCTTTCCAGTCCTGGACCACCGCGTGGACTTCCTGGTCGCGCACGAAAGCACCGTGAACACGCACTGGCGTCGTGGAGTTAGGGCCGGAAAAGAGCATATCACCCATGCCAAGCAGCGATTCTGCACCGGCCTGATCGAGGATGGTTCGGGAGTCGATTTTGCTCGAAACGGTGAAGGCGATACGCGTTGGAATGTTCGCTTTAATCAGACCGGTGATGACATCAACGGATGGACGCTGCGTCGCGAGCACCAGGTGAATACCTGCCGCACGCGCTTTCTGCGCCAGTCGGGCGATCAGCTCTTCCACTTTTTTGCCCACGGTCATCATCAGGTCGGCGAATTCATCCACCAGCACCACAATATACGGCAGTTTTTCCAGAACCGGATGCTGGGCATCCATGCTGTCGCCCGGCTTCCAGTATGGGTCCGGGATCGGACGACCCATGCGCGCGGCTTCAGCAATTTTATCGTTATAACCGGCAAGATTACGCACGCCCAGAGCCGACATCAGCTTGTAGCGGCGTTCCATCTCATTGACGCTCCAGCGCAGTGCGTTGGCGGCATCTTTCATATCGGTCACAACTTCGGTGAGCAGATGCGGAATGCCTTCATAGACAGACAGTTCCAGCATTTTCGGGTCGATCATGATGAAACGCACATCTTCCGGCTGCGCTTTGTACAGCATGCTCAGGATCATGGCGTTTACACCCACGGATTTACCGGAACCCGTGGTCCCTGCAACCAGCAGATGCGGCATTTTCGCCAGATCGGCCACCACAGGCTCGCCCGCGATATCTTTGCCCAGCACCACAGTAAGCGGCGACGGATTATCGCGGAACTTGGCGTTATCCAGCACTTCGCGCAGATAAACGGTATGGCGTTTCTTGTTCGGCAGTTCCAGGCCCACGTAAGGCTTGCCTGGAATGACTTCTACCACACGCACAGCCACGGTTGACAGTGAGCGTGCCAGATCGCGTGACAGGTTAGAAATACGTGCCGCTTTAACACCAGGTGCCAGGTTTAACTCGAAGCGAGTAATAACCGGGCCTGGTGAGTAGTTCACAACATCCGCTTTGATACGGAAATCGGCCAGACGCGTTTCAACCAGACGCGCCATTTGCTCCAGCGCGAAGGTATCCACCGGCTCAACTTCCGTCGGCGGAGAGGTTAAGAGATCCAGCGACGGCAGCGGCGTAGTCGGTCGTTGCACAGGACGGCTGTCACCATTGCGCATCAGCAGCGGGTGAATCAGGCTCTCCTGCGGCTGTGCGACAGGTTGCTGCGGTTGTGCATATTGCGGTGGTGCAGCAACGGGCTGCTGCGGCTGCGCATATTGCGGTGGTGCAGCAACGGGCTGCTGTGGTTGCGCGTATTGCGGTGGTGCAGCAACGGGCTGCTGCGGTTGTGCATATTGCGGTGGTGCAGCAACGGGCTGCTGTGGTTGCGCATATTGCTGTGGAGCGGCAGGTTGTGGAACGTGCGCAGGCTGAGCAGGCGCATAGTGCTGACGCGGCGGTTCAGCTTCCGGCATAACACTCGGCGTAAACAGCGGTTCACTCGGCGTGTCATCCACCAGATCTTTCATTGGTGAGAATTCAAAATCTGACAGAGAGAAAGGATTCGCATTGGCTGGCTGTTCGCCAGAGTAACGCTGCTCCTGCGAGGCGGCAAACTGACGAGCCAGCTCCGCTTCGGCGGCATCATCTTCGTCGTCCTGAACACGCGGCTGATACTCTTCGCCGTAGCGCTGATGTTGCTGAGCAGCAAACTGGCGGGCCAGTTCGTTCTGCTGCATTTCGTCGACATCATCCATGTCATCAGGATCGCGCGCTTTTTCCTCAGCCATACGCTGGGAAGGCAGTTTAATCCCGTAGGACGCCAGCTCGCGACGGGTCGGAACGCGCACGCGATTTGGACGTGGCAACTGCGGACCGATACCCTCTTTAACCTGCGGACGCGGCGCACCGCCCGTTGCCAGACTGAACACTGGCGCGGCGGCCGCAGCTGTCGCTGCCGCAGAGGCAGTCGCTTGCTTAATACCAGCCGCAACAGGTGCCACGGATGCGGTCGGGTCGAGATCGGGTGTACTTAAGGACGCAGGCGACGCAGAAGGCGTGACAACAGGCTCGCTCACTGGCTCCGGCACAGGCTGATACCAGGCCGCAAGCTGCTCGCGTTCACGGGCACGCTTCTCTTCCACTTCTTCAAAATAGTACATCGGTGGACGGGCCGGTTTGACCTCTTCCACTTCAACCTGCGGCTCGACGACGGGCTCAGGCGTGTATTCCTGGTAAGTCTGAACCTGAGGCTCAGCATACTGCGGATAAGTTTCTGATTGGTAAACTGGCTCTGGCTGATACGGCTGCTGCCACTGTTCTTGCGGCTGCACCTCTTGCGGCTGAACGGGCACGTAGCTTTCTGGCTCAGGGGCAATGGTGGGTTCTGGCGTGTGAACGCCTGGCGCCGTTTGCCAGTCAACCACGGGCTGCTGCATTGCAGGCTCGGGTGTCTGCACCGGCGCAGCAGGCATGACAGCTTCGACAGGTGCGGCATAGGCTTGCGCAGCCGTCGTCGCAACAGCCGCAGCGGCAACAGGTGCCGTAACGGAATGACCGTTTAACAGCGGATCGTATTCATCGAAATCACCCGGCGTCGCCCGATTGCCGGAGAACAGCACGTCATCCGGATCGGCAGCAACACCGCCCGCGCTATAGGAAATCTGCTCGTCATCATCCATGCGCTTGCCGGAGAAGAGTGCAGCGTCCGTTTTACGCGCCACAGGATTGGTGAATTTGTCAGCGATGCGTTTACGACGCGCCAGCGCACCACGCATAATGCGCGTACGGCGAGATTCAGTACGATTAGCGGATGACGTCTCTTCTTCATAGTCGTCATCTTCGTATTCTTCTTCATCCACCCAGGTGTCGTCACGACGGGTGCGATTACTGGCGAAAGTCAGAATATTGAGGATGAAGCCGCCAAGTTTCTCGGCGATGCTCACCCACGACCAGCCGGTAAAGAGGGTAAGCCCGGCGGCCCAAATACAGAGCAGCGTAATGGTGCCACCACTGCTGTGAAGCATAGGCTTGAGCGCCGTGCTCAGCAGGCTGCCGATCACGCCACCGGAGGCGAAATACCAGATATCATCGGCGTTAATCGCGGCCAGCCCACAGGATGTGAGGATCAGCGCCAGCGCGCCAATCAAACGCAGCGAAACGGCAAAATAGTCGATGTACTCTTCGTTCTGACGGTGACGCCAGGCAAACCAGCACCCGCCGACGATAATGATCGGAATGGTGTAGGCCATCACGCCAAACACGAAGAACAGCGTGTCCGCCAGCCATGCGCCAGGCACCCCGCCCAAATTATGGATCGGTTCATGCCATGCCGTTTGTGACCAGCTGGGATCGGAAGGATTGAAACTGAGTAAGGCGGCCATCAACCAGACGGCAAAAAGGGCAACAAGAATCAGTAACGCCTCAAGGAGTCGGCGCCCGCTGCTTAACTTCGTTAACGTGACTTCTTTGTCTTCAGTATATTCCTGGCTCAAAAAAGGCTCTCCAGGTACCAGGCATTTCCTGCCTGTTTGCTAAAACGGACAACAGCGCCGGGATACCCGGCACTGTTGCTGTATGGATTAACAGGAGTGTAATCAAATTACGCTGATTTTGCACCTGTTCCGTATTAGCGCGTCTTAATAACCAGACGATTGCTCTGTTTGACCTCTTCCATCACCACGTAGGTGCGGGTGTCATTCACGCCAGGCAGTCGCAGCAGGGTTTCACCCAGCAGTTTACGATAGGCTGACATGTCCGGTACACGGGTCTTCAACAGGTAGTCGAAATCACCGGAAACCAGATGACACTCTTGAATTTCTTCAAGTTTTTGCACAGCGGTGTTAAATTGCTCAAACACATCCGGCGCGCCACGATTCAGAGTAATCTCAACAAATACCAGAAGTGAGGCATCCAGATAATGCGGGTTCAACAGAGCCGTATAGCCCTGAATAAAACCCTGTCTTTCCAGTCGGCGCACACGCTCAAGGCATGGCGTCGGAGAAAGTCCCACACGTTTTGAAAGCTCGACGTTGGAAATACGCCCATCCTTTTGCAATTCATTCAGAATGTTACGATCGATACGGTCGAGATCTTTGCCAGGGCGCTTCTTGCTATCTACCATTATTATTGTCTCTCTGTATTCCTTCCCTACTCCTGCCTGGACCCTGTGCACATCACTGTTCAGAGCCTGTACCCGTTGCTTATCACATCGCCTTTTATAGTTTGTACGCGATGCAGATTCGGGTTCTACGGTGAGAAGACCGTTGCCAGAAGGCTGTCACCGACATCACGCATGGCATCTGTCCACACCATGCGTAGATTTCACTGACCCGGTAAAAATGGCGTTTCCGTGCATGTCTATGCGACACAACGTTAGCGCGGCTTTTTTTTTCTTCCTTCAATGTTTTCGCAAAAGCGCAGGGGATTGTCAAAGCAAAACATCGTTTTTTAGTACAACATGCCAGTTATTCATTGCGACCGGGTATTAATCCTCATTCGGACGCCGTATAAACGACCGTTTTTCGCCGATAGTGTGATGTTATTACGCCCAAAAAGGCCGCCTCATCGTCCCCGGCTATTACACAAATCGTTTACAAAATTGCTGTGCTCTTTTTTTAAGGCAACAAATTCCCTACAATCCGAGCAAATGTCTGCCAACAACAATGGGGATCTCATGGGCACGGCTAAACACAGTAAGCTGCTAATCCTTGGTTCTGGACCTGCGGGATATACCGCAGCGGTCTATGCTGCACGCGCTAACCTGCACCCGGTGTTAATCACCGGCATGGAAAAAGGCGGTCAGTTGACCACCACAACTGAAGTGGAAAACTGGCCAGGCGATCCGAACGACCTGACCGGGCCGCTGCTGATGGAACGTATGCACGAGCATGCCATCAAATTCGAAACCGAAATCCTGTTCGATCACATCAACAAGGTTGATCTGCAAAACCGTCCATTCCGTCTGACGGGCGACAGCGGCGAGTACACTTGCGATGCGCTGATTATCGCAACCGGCGCGTCCGCGCGTTATCTCGGTCTGCCGTCCGAAGAGGCGTTCAAAGGCCGTGGCGTCTCTGCCTGTGCCACCTGCGACGGTTTCTTCTATCGTAACCAGAAAGTGGCGGTGATCGGTGGCGGTAACACCGCGGTTGAAGAAGCGCTTTATCTGGCAAACATTGCCTCTGAAGTGCATCTGATCCACCGTCGTGACACCTTCCGCGCGGAAAAAATCCTCATCAAACGTTTGATGGATAAAGTGGAGAGCGGCAACATCGTGCTGCACACCCACCGCACGCTCGAAGAAGTCACTGGCGATCAGATGGGCGTTGCTGGCCTGCGTCTGCGTGATACGCAAAACAGCGACAACATTGAGTCGCTGGAAGTGGCAGGTCTGTTTGTGGCTATCGGCCACAGCCCGAACACCGCTATCTTCGACGGTCAGCTGGAGCTGGAAAACGGCTACATCAAAGTGCAGTCTGGTATTCACGGCAACGCGACCCAGACCAGCATCCCAGGCGTATTCGCCGCAGGCGACGTGATGGACCATATTTACCGTCAGGCAATCACCTCCGCAGGCACCGGCTGTATGGCTGCACTGGATGCGGAACGCTACCTGGATGGGCTGGCTGAATTAAGTAAATAATCTTTACAAGTCAGTAACAAACGTAAATAAAGGCGGCCACTGGTCGCCTTTATTTTTTCCCACGTGTAACATGCGGTTGTCTAATTTCTTATAACTCACCTGCAAAGCGCGTAATGGAAAAAACCCGTCAACAAGAGTTAACTCGCTGGCTTAAACAGCAAAGCGTTATTTCCCGCCGCTGGCTGACTATTTCCCGTCTTTTGGGTCTTATCAGCGGTTTGTTGATTGTTGCCCAGGCATGGCTGCTGGCCCGCATTCTTAACCATATGATTATGGAGAACATTCCGCGCGAGGCATTATTGATGCCGTTTGTCGTGCTGGTGTTGGTCTTTGTTCTTCGCGCCTGGGTGGTCTGGCTGCGCGAGCGAGTGGGCTTCCACGCCGGACAAAATATTCGCTACGAAATCCGCCGTAAGGTTCTGGATCGTCTCCAGGAAGCAGGCCCGGCCTGGATTCAGGGTAAACCAGCCGGTAGCTGGGCGACACTGATCCTTGAACAGATCGACGATATGCACGACTACTACGCCCGCTATCTGCCCCAGATGGCGCTGGCAGTCTGTGTTCCGCTGCTGATCGTGCTCGCGATTTTCCCCTCTAACTGGGTAGCAGCGTTGATTCTGCTCGGCACCGCGCCGCTGATCCCGATGTTCATGGCGATGGTCGGCATGGGCGCGGCAGATGCCAACCGCCGTAACTTCCTCGCGCTGGGTCGCCTGAGTGGGCATTTCCTCGACCGCCTGCGCGGAATGGAGACGTTGCGCGTCTTTGGTCGTGGCGAAGCCGAAATCGAAAATATCCGTCTCGCCTCACAGGACTTCCGTCAGCGCACCATGGAAGTGCTGCGTCTGGCGTTCCTCTCCTCCGGCGTGCTGGAGTTCTTCACCTCGCTGTCCATTGCGCTGGTCGCGGTTTACTTTGGGTTCTCCTACCTTGGCGCGCTGGATTTTGGCCACTACGGCACCGCGGTAACGCTGTCTGCCGGTTTCCTCGCCCTGATCCTGGCGCCTGAGTTCTTCCAGCCGCTGCGCGATCTGGGGACGTTTTATCACGCCAAAGCGCAGGCCGTGGGCGCGGCTGACAGTCTGAAAGCCTTCCTTGAGACGCCGCTGGCACACCCGGAGCGTGGAGATATCACGCTCAACAGCAAAGAGCCAATTACCGTTCATGCCGAAGATCTCTCCATCTTGTCGACGGAAGGCAAAGTATTGGCCGGACCGCTCAACTTTACACTCTCGGCGGGCCAGCGCGTGGTGCTGGTTGGCATCAGCGGCTCGGGGAAAAGCTCGTTGCTGAATACGTTATCCGGCTTTATGGCGTATACCGGCTCGCTGCAGATCAACGGAACGGAACTGCGCTCGCTTGAGCCTGATGCCTGGCGTAGGCAGCTGAGCTGGGTGGGACAAAACCCACAGCTGCCAGCCGCGACGCTTCGCGAAAACGTCCTGCTGGCCCGCCCCGATGCCCGCGAAGATGAGCTTCAATCGGTGCTCGACCGCGCCTGGGTCAGCGAGTTTCTGCCGCTGCTGCCAAACGGCGTCGACACTGTTGTCGGCGATCAGGCGGCAGGACTCTCCGTCGGCCAGGCCCAGCGTATCGCCGTAGCGCGCGCATTGCTGAATCCAAGCCAGTTAATGCTGCTCGACGAACCTGCCGCAAGCCTTGACGCCCACAGTGAACAGCGCGTCATGCAGGCGCTGAATGATGCCTCTCGCCAGCAAACGACGCTGATGGTCACGCACCAGCTCGAAGGTATTGCCGACTGGGATCAGATTTGGGTAATGGAAAACGGGCGTATTGTTGAACAAGGTGATTACGCCACGCTCGCCGCCGCGCAGGGGCCATTTGCCTCCCTGCTGGCTAATCGTCAGGAGGATATTTAATGCGCGCCCTGCTGCCGTACCTCGCATTGTATAAACGCCATAAATGGATGCTGACGCTGGGCATTGTGCTGGCTATCGTCACCCTGCTGGCCAGTATCGGATTATTAACACTCTCTGGCTGGTTCCTGTCGGCTTCTGCCGTCGCGGGCGTTGCCGGACTCTACAGTTTTAACTACATGCTGCCCGCTGCTGGCGTGCGCGGTACTGCGATTGCCCGTACCGCCGGGCGCTATTTTGAGCGTCTGGTCAGCCACGATGCCACCTTCCGCGTTCTGCAACATCTGCGTATTTTCACCTTCAGCAAGCTTCTGCCCCTCTCCCCTGCCGGGCTGGCGCGTTTTCGTCAGGGCGAACTGCTGAACCGCGTGGTGGCCGATGTCGATACGCTGGATCATCTCTATCTGCGCGTGATCTCCCCGCTGGTTGGCGCGTTTGTGGTGATCGTGACCGTCACGCTGGGCCTTTGTGTGCTCGACGTGCCTATCGCTCTCACCCTGGGCGGTATTATGCTGCTCACGCTGCTCCTGCTGCCGCCGCTGTTTTATCGTGCGGGGAAATCCACGGGTGAAAACCTGACTCGTCTGCGCGGCGACTACCGCCAGCAATTAACGTCCTGGCTGCAAGGCCAGGCAGAACTGACGATTTTCGGCGCCAGCCGCCGCTACCGCGCTCAGATGGAAAGCACGGAGCTGAGCTGGCACGAAGCCCAGCGCCGACAGTCCGAGCTGACGGCGCTGTCCCAGGCGGTGATGATGCTGATTGGCGGTGTTGCGGTGATCGCGATGCTGTGGATGGCATCAGGCGGCGTGGGCGGAAATACGCAGCCCGGCGCGCTGATCGCCCTGTTTGTCTTCTGTGCGCTGGCAGCGTTTGAAGCACTCGCGCCGGTAACCGGCGCGTTCCAGCACCTCGGCCAGGTGATTGCCTCGGCGGTGCGCATTACCCAGATTACCGAACAGAAACCGGAAGTGGCGTTCACCGCACAGCACGATGTGGCTCCTCAGTCCGTGGCGCTGCAGCTGAAAGACGTGACGTTTGCCTACGACGGGCAGGCGCAAAACGCGCTCGATGCCATCAGCCTGACAATTCCGGCCGGCAAGCACGTTGCCGTGCTCGGCAGAACCGGCTGCGGTAAATCGACACTGCTGCAATTACTGACCCGCGCCTGGGACCCGCGTCGGGGCGAAATTCGCTTTAACGATACAAAGCTTACGGAATTTAGCGAGCCCGCCCTGCGTAAGGCTGTCAGCGTAGTTCCGCAGCGCGTGCATCTGTTTAGCGCCACGCTGCGCGATAACCTGCTGCTGGCGTCGCCGCAAGCCTCTGACAGCGACTTAAGCGCCGTGCTGGAACAGGTCGGCCTGCAGAAACTGCTCGAGGATGACGGCTTAAACAGCTGGCTGGGAGAAGGAGGTCGTCAGCTTTCGGGTGGAGAGTTACGGCGTCTGGCGGTAGCACGTGCTCTGTTGCATGACGCGCCGCTGATGCTCCTGGATGAACCGACGGAAGGTCTGGACGCCACAACCGAAAGCCAAATCCTTGATTTACTGGCGCAAGTCATGAAAAACAAAACCGTGCTGATGGTGACGCACCGCCTGCGCGGACTGGCGAATTTTGACCAAATAATTGTAATGGACAACGGGCAAATTATTGAGCAAGGTAGTCACGCAGAGCTGTTGGCGAAACAGGGTCGCTATTACCAGTTTAAACAACGTCTGTAGACTATATTTGAACCGATCCTAACTCGCGTATTGGAGTTTCGCAGTCATGCGCCTGGTCCAGCTTTCTCGTCATAATATTGCGTTCCCTTCGCCAGAGGGAGCGCTACGTGAACCCAATGGGCTACTGGCGCTTGGCGGTGATTTAAGCCCGGCGCGTCTGCTGATGGCCTATCAGCGCGGCATTTTTCCCTGGTTCTCACCCGGCGATCCGATTCTTTGGTGGTCGCCCGATCCTCGCGCAGTGCTGCTTCCCGCGCAGTTTCACCTGAGTCGCAGTATGAAGCGCTTCCATGCGAAATCCCCGTATCATGTAACGCTCAATCACGCGTTCGGGCAGGTGATCGAAGGCTGCGCCCGCGATCGTCATGAAGGCACCTGGATCACACACGACATTATCGACGCTTATCATCGCTTACATGAACTGGGCCACGCCCACTCCATCGAAGTGTGGGAAAACGAGGCGCTGGTTGGCGGCATGTACGGCGTGGCGCAGGGCACCTTGTTTTGCGGTGAGTCGATGTTCAGCCGCGCCATTAACGCTTCCAAAACGGCCCTGCTGGTCTTTTGCCAGGAGTTCTCTTTGCGCGGTGGTCAACTGGTGGATTGCCAGGTGCTGAACGAGCACACCGCCTCGCTGGGCGCCGTTGAAATATCACGACGACATTATCTGGAACAGCTGGATGCCATGCGTTTGCAGAAGCTGCCACAGAACTTTTGGGTTCCCAGAACGCTCTTTATCTCTCAGGCATAAATGTTTTCCGCCCATTTCTGATGAGGAGTGTTATAATTGGTGCCGCAGAGTAGGTTCAGCCTGTTGCCCCGCCGCCGTTTGGGAATCCTTCGCACCAGATAACGTCCTTGCGTTTATCCTGTCGCCTCCCCTTTACGAATGCGCTTCTCGTACGGTTATACCGTGACGACTGGGCAATACGCCGAAACTGTTTTGTTGCGTTTTAAACGCGCAATTCTTTACTTAATTGATGAATTTCGGCATTATCTTGCCGGTTCAAAACTTGGTAGTGATACCCCAGAGGATTAGATGGCCAAAGAAGACAATATTGAAATGCAGGGTACCGTACTTGATACGTTACCTAACACCATGTTCCGCGTAGAACTGGAAAACGGTCACGTGGTAACCGCGCACATCTCCGGTAAAATGCGCAAGAACTACATCCGTATCCTGACGGGCGACAAAGTGACTGTTGAGCTGACCCCGTACGACCTGAGCAAAGGCCGCATTGTCTTCCGTAGTCGCTAATTGTTTTCGCCAGTAAAGGCGTAGAGATATTTAAAAAGGTCGGGGAATCCCCGGCCTTTTTTATTTCCGCTATATACCGGGCCAGGCCGAAAATCTATTACCGTCAGAGACCTCGCCACCGCCTGCGTTATATCCGAACCGGTCACATGCAACAGCCCGACGCGTTCAACCTGCGACACCCACAAAACACAGGCATAAAAAAACCGGGCTTTCACCCGGCTTTTATTTACGCGATATAACTCAGTGTGCCGCTTCTGGCTTATGCTTCTGCGCACTCTGGAAGTCGTACGTCAACTCCCCTTTCGCCTGATCCAGCGCCACGGTCACCTGGCCGCCATCCACCAGCGAACCAAACAGCAGTTCGTTGGCCAGCGGTTTTTTCAGGTTGTCCTGAATGGCTCGCGCCATTGGACGTGCACCCATCGCACGGTCGTAGCCTTTCTCGGCCAGCCAGTTTCGGGCCTCCTGGCTCACTTCCAGCGATACGCCTTTCTGATCCAGCTGGACCTGCAGCTCGACGATGAACTTGTCCACCACCTGATGGATCACCTCGGTAGACAGGTGATCGAACCAGATAATGTTGTCCAGACGGTTACGGAACTCTGGCGTAAAGATCTTCTTGATCTCTTCCATCGCATCGGTGCTGTTATCCTGATGGATCAGGCCGATCGATTTACGTTCCGTTTCACGCACACCGGCGTTGGTGGTCATCACCAGCACCACGTTGCGGAAGTCCGCTTTGCGCCCGTTGTTGTCGGTCAGCGTCCCGTTGTCCATCACCTGAAGCAGGATGTTGAACACGTCCGGGTGCGCTTTCTCGATCTCATCGAGCAGCAGAACCGCGTGCGGATGCTTGATCACCGCATCGGTGAGCAGGCCGCCCTGGTCAAAGCCCACGTATCCTGGAGGCGCACCAATCAAACGGCTGACGGTGTGGCGTTCCATGTACTCGGACATATCAAAGCGCAGCAGCTCAATGCCCAGCGCTTTAGACAGCTGCACCGTTACCTCGGTTTTACCGACACCGGTTGGACCGGCAAACAGGAAGGAGCCAACCGGTTTATGGTCGTGTCCCAGCCCGGCACGGGCCATCTTGATGGCTTCGGTTAAGGCCTCAATGGCTTTATCCTGGCCAAAGACCAGCATTTTCAGGCGGTCGCCGAGGTTTCTCAGGGTATCGCGGTCGCTCTGAGAGACACTCTTCTCAGGGATACGCGCGATGCGAGCTACCACGGATTCAATGTCCGCCACATTAACGGTTTTCTTGCGCTTGCTGGCCGGCATCAGACGCGCACGCGCGCCTGCTTCGTCGATTACGTCAATCGCTTTATCCGGCAGATGACGGTCGTTGATATATTTCACCGCCAGCTCTACCGCCGCACGTACCGCTTTGGCGGTGTAACGTACGTCGTGGTGCGCTTCGTACTTCGGTTTCAGGCCGTTGATAATCTGCACCGTTTCCTCAACGGACGGCTCAGTAATATCAATTTTCTGGAAGCGGCGCGCCAGCGCACGGTCCTTCTCGAAGATATTGCTGAATTCCTGATAGGTGGTCGACCCCATCACGCGGATCTTGCCGCTCGAGAGCAGCGGTTTGATCAGGTTAGCCGCATCCACCTGGCCGCCAGACGCCGCACCTGCGCCGATGATGGTGTGAATCTCATCGATAAACAGGATGCTGCTGGTGTCTTGCTCCAGCTGTTTCAGCAAGGCTTTGAAGCGTTTTTCAAAATCACCGCGATATTTCGTGCCCGCAAGCAGAGAACCGATATCCAGCGAGTAGATGGTACAATCGGCCATCACTTCCGGAACATCGCCCTGCACAATACGCCAGGCCAGCCCTTCAGCAATCGCGGTTTTACCCACGCCCGATTCCCCCACCAGCAGCGGGTTGTTCTTACGGCGACGGCACAGGACCTGAATCGCGCGTTCCAGCTCTTTATCGCGGCCAATCAGCGGGTCGATCCCACCGACGCGAGCAAGCTGGTTAAGATTGGTGGTGAAGTTTTCCATACGATCCTCCCCGCCTGCTTGCTCTTCATTATTATTGACCTGACTGCTGGAATCCGACGCCTGATTCGGCTCGTCTTTTCGCGTTCCGTGAGAGATAAAGTTCACCACGTCGAGTCGGCTGACTTCGTGTTTACGCAGCAGGTACGCAGCTTGCGACTCCTGCTCGCTAAAGATGGCAACCAGCACATTTGCGCCAGTCACTTCGCTACGGCCAGAGGACTGGACGTGGAACACCGCACGCTGCAGCACGCGCTGGAAGCTGAGCGTCGGCTGAGTGTCGCGCTCCTCTTCGCTGACGGGCAGCACCGGTGTCGTTTGTTCGATGAAGGCTTCGAGTTCCTGACGTAACGCCACCAGGTCCACGGAGCAGGCTTCCAGCGCTTCGCGGGCGGATGGGTTGCTGAGCAGTGCAAGCAGCAGGTGCTCAACGGTCATAAACTCATGACGGTGCTCACGCGCTCTGGCGAAAGCCATGTTTAAACTGAGTTCCAGTTCTTGATTGAGCATAGGCACCTCCCCCAATTTTATGCCTTTTCAGGCTTTTTCCAGCGTACACAGCAACGGATGCTCGTTCTCCCTTGCATACTCGTTCACCATCGCCACTTTGGTTTCGGCTACTTCGGCAGTAAAAATGCCGCAGATGGCTTTGCCGCGATAGTGAACGGTGAGCATCAATTGCGTTGCACGTTCAACATCATAAGAAAAGAACTTTTGTAGCACGTCAATAACAAATTCCATCGGCGTGTAATCATCGTTCATTAACATAACTTTATACATAGATGGCGGTTTTAGCGCGTCGCGCACTTTGTCTTCCGCCAGCTGGTCAAAATCCAGCCAGTCGTTCGTCTTACCCATTGTCAGTCGTCATCATCGGTTACGGTTTCCGGCAGAACATTTTTCGCTGACAGGCATTGATACATATTCTGAATCTACCTCAGATATCAGATAACAAACATCTATTACTGCCATCCGCGATGTCTGTCACATTCCCGTCAATAGCGTTAACTGCTTCAAATTTTGGTTGATTATTGTCCCAACTCCAGCGCCTGACACTTGACGATAAGGCTGGTTTATCTAAATTGTACAAGCGTGAGTTGGCGAGGTTTTGAACAGCCCCCACTCCACCACCGGTTCATTCCATCTTACTTAATAAGATATACGAAGGATGTCGAAGCATGGAAATGGGTACTGTTAAGTGGTTCAACAACGCCAAAGGGTTCGGGTTCATCTGCCCTGAAGGCGGCGGCGAAGATATCTTCGCTCACTATTCCACCATTCAGATGGATGGATACAGAACACTAAAAGCCGGACAGTCGGTTCGGTTTGATGTTCACCAGGGGCCAAAAGGCAATCATGCCAGTGTCATTGTGCCCATTGAAGCAGAAGCTGTCGCTTAGCCCTCTGATTCATTGTGTACATCCTGTCGGCAAAATGCCAGCCCGATCGGCTGGCATTTTTATTTCCAGCACCGGTCGCGCGACGGCGCGTAACCCGGTAAAACTCACTCGCGGGCCAATGCATCCACCGGATCGAGCCGCGCCGCATTGCGCGCCGGTAACCAGCCAAACAGCACGCCCGTCGCCGTCGAACATAAAAATGCCGTCAGCAGCGCAAAGGGTGAGAAACCGATCTCCCAGCCCGGTAAAAACAGCTGCAGGGTAAAGGCGATCAGCATCGAAAGCGTGATACCAAAGGCACCGCCCACCAGACAAACCAGCACCGCTTCAATCAAAAACTGTTGCAGCACATCGCTTGCCCGCGCGCCAACCGCCATGCGAATGCCAATCTCGCGCGTGCGCTCCGTCACCGACACCAGCATGATATTCATCACCCCGATCCCACCGACGACCAGCGAAATCACCGCCACCAGCGTCAGGAACATCTGAAGAGTACGTGTGGTCTTTTCCGCCGTTTTCAAGACGCCGTCCATATTCCAGGTGAAGAAATCTTTCTTCCCGTGGCGCAGGGTGAGCAGTCGTTCGATCTGCTGTTCGGCCTGAGTGCTGTCGTAACCCTCTTTCACCCGCACGGTGATGGAGTTAAGCCACGACTGCCCCATGATACGCCCGGAAATGGTGGTGTACGGCAGCCAGACGCGCAGGATTTTACTGCTGCCAAACATCGACTGTTTCTCCTCCGCCACGCCAATCACCGTCGCGGGCATGTTGCCGACCAGAATCACTTCACCGACGACGTTGGTTTTATTCGGGAACAGCTGACGACGCGAGTTATCGTCCAGCACCACCACCTGCGCGCGACCTGCAAGCTGCTCGGCGTTAAAGGTTGCGCCCTGGCTGAAGGTCATCCCGTAGACGTTAAAATAGTCACCGCTCACGCCGTTGGCGCTGGCCGCTACGTCAATATTGCCATAGCGCAGACGCAGGTTTTGCGATACCGCTGGGGTGGCCGAGTTCACCCACGGCTGTTTTTGCAGCGCCACCAGATCGTCATACTTCAGCGCCTGCTGGTTTTGCGGTTCATCGTCACCAAAATCTTTACCCGGATAGACATCGATGGTGTTGGTCCCGATGGCGCGGATATCCGCCAGCACCAGCTGTTTCGCCGCATCGCCCACCACCACAATCGATACCACCGATGCAATGCCGATGATAATGCCGAGCATAGTCAGCAATGTGCGCATTTTGTTCGCCACCATCGCCAGCCAGGCCATGGTTAACGCCTCGCGGAATCCGCTGACAAACTGCCCCCAGCCCGTCGGCGGCGGCAGGATCGTTTTCTGCACACCGACGTGATTTTTTTTCGCTGGCGGATTGCTTATCAGCTCACCGTCGTGAATTTCAATGATTCTCTCCGCCTGCGCCGCCACCTGCGGATCGTGGGTGACGATAATCACCGTATGCCCCTGATCGCGCAGCTGGTGCAGGATCGCCATCACCTCTTCCCCGGAATGGCTGTCCAGCGCGCCCGTCGGTTCATCGGCCAGAATCACCTGCCCGCCGTTCATCAGCGCGCGGGCAATACTCACGCGCTGCTGCTGGCCGCCAGAGAGCTGCGATGGCTGATAATCGACACGCTCGGCCAGACCCAGACGCGTCAGCAGCGCATGGGCGCGCTCAAGGCGCTTCTTGCGTTCCACACCGGCATACACCGCCGGGACTTCCACGTTTTGCGCCGCCGTCAGATGCGAAAGCAGATGGTAGCGCTGGAAGATAAAGCCGAAGTGTTCACGACGCAATTTGGCCAGCGCATCGCTGTCGAGGGTGGAAATATCCGTCCCCGCCACGCGATAGGTGCCGCTGGTTGGTTTATCCAGGCAGCCGAGAATGTTCATCAGGGTGGATTTCCCGGAGCCAGACGCCCCGACGATCGCCACCATCTCCCCGGCTTCGACGCGCAGGGTGATGCCCTTCAGCACCTCTACCGCCTCCTCTCCGGAAGGATAGCTGCGGCGGATATCGTTCAGTTCAAGCAATGCCGTCATTTCGCGGCCCCGGACTGGCTTTCACCCGTCACCACTTCGTCGCCCTCTTCGAGCCCTTTGACGATCACGACGTCCGTATCATTACGCTCGCCAATCTCCACCTCGCGCTCGCGGGTTTCGCCGTTACGCAGCACTTTCACTTTATAACGGTTGTTGCCTGCCGGTTCGCCCAGCGCCGCCAGCGGGACAGTCAGCACATCTTTCACGCCCGTCAGCTGAATATGCACCTGCGCGGTCATATCCAGACGCAGCACGCCTTTCGGGTTTGGCACTTCAAAGCGGGCATAGTAGAAAATCGCGTCATTGACCTTCTCCGGCGTCGGCAGAATATCCTTCAGCACGCCCTCATAGCGGGTATTCGGATCGCCCAGCACCGTGAACCAGGCTTTCTGACCGGGCTTGAGATGGATAACGTCGGCCTCGGAAACCTGCGCTTTTACCAGCATGGTGCCCATATCCGCCAGCGTCAGGATGTTTGGCGCCTGCTGAGCGGCGATAACCGTCTGGCCCTGCAGGGTGGTGATTTGCGTCACTTCCCCGGCCATCGGTGCCACGATACGGGTGTAATCGAGGTTAGTTTTGGCCGTATCAAGGGAGGCCTGATTGCGTTTGATTTGCGCGTCTATGGTGCCAATCTGCGCCTGTTTTACCGCCAGTTCCGTCGTCGCGGTATCCAGATCCTGACGGGAAACGGCCTGCGTTTTTGCCAGCGCCTGCTGACGCCCAAGCGTCACCTGCGCCAGCTTGCGCTCGGCTTCGGCCTGGCTGCGCTGGGCGCGTAATTCCATAAGCGTGGCTTCTACTTCGCGGATCTGGTTTTCTGCCTGCTCAGGATCGATCACCCCCAGCAGCTGACCTTTTTTCACTTTGTCGCCAATCTCAACCGACAGCGTTTTAAGCTGACCGCTGACCTGCGCGCCGACGTCGACTTTTCGCAGAGCATCCAGCTTACCGGTTGCCAGCACGCTTTGTTGCAGCTCGCCCGGCCGCACAATCAGCGTCTGGTACTGCGGCACAGGTGCGTTGAGGACCTGCCACAGCCAGTATCCGCCCACCAGCACGACGACGGCCAACAGTAAAAACAGCTTCCTGCGTTTTCCCTTGAGATTCATAAATATTCCAAATAAATGTTCTGGCAATTATAAATGTCGATTCTATCTAAACTGTTCCTCAACGAAACCCCCGTTTTTTTATCTCTCACCTCATTTGTTGACGAGATGTTGATTAAATGGCTGCTGAAATAGAGATCTCATCCAGAAGCCAGGAATAATCATGTCTTCCATCGCCGATCTACCTTCTTCACAGCCGTCGCAGCCAAAATCAGGCTGGCAGCTTTTCCAGAGCCTTGCATCAGGCGAATTAACACCGGGGCTTGCGTGGCAGAACCCCTCCTATCGGCGTAAATTCATGCTGCGTTCGCTGGCGGCACCGTTCAGCACTGCGCGCCTGCTGGCAAGCCTGGCAAAACAACCGCGATTAATGCAAATGTTGAAAGTGCAGCCTGGGCTGCCGTGCCGTCTGCACCGCCCATGGCTCTCTGTAGACATGAGCCGTCAGCGCGCGCTCGAGGCGCTGAACTGGCACTACCAGACCATGAGCAAAACCCTTCCGGCAACGCTGATGAACGGGTATTTATCCAAACAAGGCGTCACCCTGTTAACGCTGACCGGCAAAGACGAACGCCAGTTTACGATCCGCCTGTGTGCCGATGCGTTCCTCGATAAAGAGGGCGAAGCGACGCTGGCGTTCTGCGATCACCAGAATACGGTGTTGGCCGAGATGACCTTCACCCTGTGTCAGCTCGACGGGAAAACCACCCTGTTTATCGGCGGCCTGCAAGGAGCAAAAGCTTTTGTGCCTCACGAGCTGATCCAGGGTGCAACCAAAGCCTGTCATGGCCTGTTCCCGAAACGTCTGCTGGTGGAAGCCGCCATGACGCTGGGCACCGCGTTCCCGGTGGAGCAGATTTTGGCCGTCAGCAACGCCACGCATATCTATCGCAGCTGGCGCTATCGTAAGAAAAAAGAGGGCAAGCTGCTGGCGGATTACGACAGTTTCTGGCGCTCAATGAGTGGCGAACCGCTGGCGAGCGGTCACTTCCAGCTCCCGCTCGAGATGGCGCGCAAACCGATGGAAGAGATCGCGAGCAAAAAACGCTCTGAATACCGTCGCCGCTATGAACTGCTGGATAGCCTGATCGAGCAGATCAATCAGGCAACCCACCGCTAGTCGGCTTTCCCGCGTGCCAGCCACAGCACGCGGGAGAACATTTTACGCAGTAATGTCGGCACCGCCTCGACCCCTCTCCGTCCTGCTTCCGCCGACACTTCAATAGCCAGATCCGGCTTCGATGAGCGATGTATCGCTTTGGCGATCACCCGTCGCATATTCATCGGCACGCCCGGGGGGATCATGGCCACGCGGTGAAACACATCGTCAAACCCCTGACGATACATAAAGTGTTCCATATCCATCGCCGGTAATTCCGTGAGGTGCTCCCGCTCCTCTTCCCGGTTGTTGTTCAGCAAACCGCGTACGGTACTGGCATACTTTTTCCCGGCCTCATCGCCATCCACCAGCACATGCCATTCGATCCCCATCCGGCGGGCAAATTTGATCAGCGGTTTTAATCCCGACTGGGCAAACTCAATGACTTTGATCCCTTCGGCGTCGAAATGGTGTCCACACTGACGCGCCAGTTCGTTGATCACCCAGGTCTCAGTTTCCCCCTCAACTAACAGCCAGCAGCGGGCAAACAGCGACGACGCACGGTTAAAGCGGATATGAAACGCGATACGGCGGCCATCTTCCGGGTTTAATCCCCCCGGTCCCAAGCGAAACGCGGTGACGCGTGAGGATTCACGTACCAGACGGCAGACATGCTCCACCGGCGTCAGAGAGAGCAATTCCCCGGAGTTAGTGGTCGTGATGCGCTGAAGGGGCAGCAGATTCAGGAGATGCCAGGCGACCGACAGCATGATCGGATGCAGCCGCGTTTCAGGATCTTCCACCAACAATAAAGGACGCGCGTCGCGGTCCAGCCGCACCGACCCTTTCGCCTGCAGCAGCGTGGAAAACAGCCCCAGCAGGATCACCCGATGCGCTCGCCCACCGGGCTTGTCGATCATACGGTTGATGATATCCAGATAGCGCCAGCTGCGCTGCTCATCGTGAGAGCGCCTGCGCATCAGGCGGTGCCGGGTTTGTGTCGTGCCCTGTTCGGAAAAGTAGTGTTCCAGCAACTGCACCATCGCCGACAGCCCCTGGCGAATCTGCCCGTCCGTGAGATTTTGCGGACGCGCCACCAGCTCACGCGCCAGAAAATCCAGCTCGCGGGCGGTGACTTCAACGTCGGGCAAATTAGGCACCGAGCCGTTGCGGATCCGGCGCATAAAGCGCGCATCCCGCAGGCGCAGCACCGGCATCAGGCGCACAAGATGGGCGGCCTGAGCGTCAATATCCTCCAGCGGAATAGGCTGCCCGCGGGCATCCATAAACCCGCGCAGGGTCATCACACTCTCATCTTCCGCCAGCTCGCCTTCCAGGCGATAAAAGATACGCTGATAGCCATCATCGGAGGGCGTCCAGCAGGGAGAAAGTGGCCGATAGCGGCGAACGCGATGACGACCGGGCTCCAGCTCGCGAAAGGTCAAAACGATATGCAGATGGTGTTCGCGCCCCTGAATATCCCCCGGCGGAAACCAAAAGTCCTCCCGAACGAAGCTGTAAAGGTCTACCTCCGGCGAAAGCAGCAGGGTCAGCGCATCCAGAAGGCTGGATTTACCCCAGGCGTTTTCACCGATCAGCACGTTGTTCTGTTCCAGCATTAACGATAAACGGTTAATGCCGCGAAACCCGACGATCTCCACACGTTCGAGAAACATAATGCCCCCTGAAATGCTCACTTTTTCCTTCAAGTTATCAGCAGTATAGCGGCAGGCGGTGTGACAGGACACATTAAGATCGACGGATTATTTCAGGACGGAGCCTAAAATTCAGAATTTACACCACGACTTTCGTTTGAAACATATTTTCCGGCATAAGATACTTCGCATTCCGAATTGGACTATGCTTTAAATCCATCCAGTCCGAACAAGGATTAACATCACATTGCCATAAATCAAATTAAACAGATTTATTTAACTGGCGAAGGGGTGTTGTTGGTTTTTAAAATAATGGCTCTTTGAGTCGTCATCCCTTTTAGGCGATTTAGTAGCCCGCGCGCAGGACCGCGTGCGGAAATTAACGAGGTGGTTATGTTTAGAAAATTAGCGGCAGAATGCTTTGGTACATTCTGGCTGGTGTTTGGTGGTTGCGGTAGCGCCGTTCTGGCTGCGGCATTCCCGGAATTAGGTATTGGTTTTGCGGGCGTGGCATTAGCCTTTGGCTTAACCGTATTAACGATGGCATTTGCTGTCGGCCATATTTCCGGCGGGCATTTTAACCCGGCTGTGACATTAGGCCTGTGGGCTGGCGGTCGTTTCCCGGCGAAAGACGTGATTGGCTATATTGTGGCGCAGGTGGTTGGCGGCATTATTGCGGCAGCGGTCCTGTACGTTGTGGCCAGCGGTAAAGCGGGCTTCGACGCGGCGGCAAGCGGTTTTGCCTCTAACGGCTATGGCGAACACTCACCGGGCGGCTTCTCTATGCTGTCTGCGATTGTTATTGAAATCGTCCTGACCGCGGGCTTCCTGCTGGTGATTCACGGTGCCACTGACAAACACGCACCTGCCGGTTTTGCCCCTATTGCTATCGGCCTCGCGCTGACCCTGATTCACCTGATCAGCATTCCGGTAACGAACACCTCCGTGAACCCTGCGCGCAGCACCGCAGTGGCGATCTTCCAGGGTGGCTGGGCGCTGCAGCAGCTATGGCTGTTCTGGGTAATGCCGATTGTCGGCGGTATCCTCGGCGGGCTGCTGTATCGTACGCTGCTGGAAAAACGCGACTGAGTGTACGGCTGTGATGCCGGGTGGCACGTCGCGAACCCGGCTAACAGGTGCAGTCATCCAGGCCGGGTAAGGCGTCGCCGCCACCCGGCCTTTATTTTGTACTTTGACTGGCAGACCGGAATTGGGTAGTGTCACTGGCGCTATTCAGACACACAAAAGGACCCGGCTGTTCATGTTTTCAGGACTCTTAATCATTCTGCTGCCGCTGGTAGTGGGCTATCTTATTCCCCTCCATCATGAGTCGGCCTTAAAACTCATTAATCGCTTCCTCAGCTGGATTGTCTACGTCATCCTGTTTTTTATGGGAATAAGCCTCGCGTTCCTGGATAATCTGGCCGCTAATTTACTCTCTATTCTCCATTATTCTGTAGTTACTATTGTGGTAATTCTGCTGTGTAATATTGCGGCGCTATTTTGGCTTGAGCGCGCATTGCCATGGAAAAACCATCATCAACAGGAAAAATTACCCTCGCGAATTGCCATGGCGCTGGAGTCATTAAAACTGTGCGGCGTGGTCGTGCTCGGCTTTTTGCTTGGCCTGACCGGTTTAGCGTTTTTACAACACGCCACAGAAGCCAGCGAATATACCCTGATCTTCCTGTTATTCCTGATCGGTATTCAATTACGCAATAACGGCATGACGCTGAAACAGATTGTACTCAATCGACGCGGAATGATTATCGCGGTGGTCGTGGTGGGCAGTTCGCTGATTGGTGGTGTGATTAACGCGTTTATTCTCGACCTGCCGCTGAAAACTGGGCTGGCGATGGCCTCCGGTTTTGGCTGGTATTCCCTGTCAGGGATTTTAATGACCGAATCCTTTGGCCCGGTGATTGGCAGCGCGTCGTTCTTTAACGATCTGGGCCGCGAACTGATCGCCATTATGCTCATTCCGGGGCTGGTGCGTAAAAGCCGCTCCACAGCGGTTGGCCTGTGCGGTGCGACGTCGATGGACTTTACCCTGCCCGTTCTGCAGCGTTCCGGCGGTCTGGAGCTGGTCCCTGCCGCCATCGTTCATGGTTTTATTTTGAGCCTGCTGGTGCCGATTCTGATGGCGCTGTTCACCGCATAATACCTCTCTGGCGGTAGGCTTCTGCCGCCAAAATTGCGTTAAATCAATCTCCCTTTACTTTGTCGAAGAAAGACCTTTTCTCTGTCCGGTCACAGGCATAACCTTAAACATGTATCTAAAATATAACTTTAACAGGTGTGATTATGTTTTGTGTGCAATGTGAACAAACTATCCGTACCCCAGCTGGCAACGGCTGCTCCTACGCGCAGGGCATGTGCGGTAAAACCGCAGAAACGTCTGACCTGCAGGATCTGCTGATTGCAGCCCTGCAAGGCCTCTCCGCCTGGGCGGTAAAAGCGCGCGAATATGGCATTATCGACCACGACATCGACAACTTCGCGCCGCGGGCATTTTTCTCCACGCTGACCAACGTCAACTTCGACTCCCCTCGCATCGTAGGCTACGCGCGCGAAGCCATCGCCCTGCGTGAAGCGCTGAAAACGCAAAGCCTGAGCGTGGACGCGAACGCTGCCGTCGATAACCCTATGGCTGGTCTGCAACTGGTGAGTGACGATCTGGGCGAACTGCAGCGTCAGGCGGCGGAATTCACCCCGAACAAAGACAAAGCGGCGATTGGCGAGAACATTCTCGGCCTGCGTCTGCTGTGCCTGTACGGCCTGAAAGGGGCGGCGGCCTATATGGAACACGCCCACGTTCTTGGTCAGTACGACAACAACATTTATGCCCAGTACCACAAAATCATGGCGTGGCTCGGCACCTGGCCCTCCGACATGAACGCCCTGCTGGAGTGTTCGATGGAAATCGGCCAGATGAACTTCAAAGTGATGAGCATTCTTGATGCGGGCGAAACCAGCACCTACGGCCATCCGACGCCGACTCAGGTCAACGTCAAAGCCACTGCCGGGAAATGCATTCTGATCTCCGGCCACGACCTGAAAGATCTCTACAACCTGCTGCAACAGACCGAAGGCACGGGTGTGAATGTCTACACCCACGGCGAAATGCTGCCTGCCCACGGCTACCCGGAGCTGCGTAAATTTAAGCACCTGGTCGGCAACTACGGCAGCGGCTGGCAGAACCAACAGGTGGAGTTCGCCCGCTTCCCAGGCCCTGTCGTCATGACCTCCAACTGCATCATCGATCCGACCGTCGGTGCCTATGACGACCGTATCTGGACGCGCAGCATCGTCGGCTGGCCGGGCGTAAGCCACCTCGAAGGCGATGATTTCACCCCGGTCATCACCCAGGCGCAGCAGATGGCAGGCTTCCCGTTCAGCGAAATAGAACATCTGATCACCGTCGGCTTCGGCCGCGAAACCCTGCTGGGGGCGGCGGATTCCCTGATCGACCTGGTGAGCCGCGAAAAACTGCGTCATATCTTCCTGGTCGGCGGCTGTGACGGCGCGCGCGGCGAACGTAACTACTTCACCGATTTCGCCACCAGCGTGCCGCAGGACTGCCTGATCCTGACCCTGGCGTGCGGGAAATACCGCTTCAACAAACTGGACTTCGGCGATATCGAAGGCCTGCCGCGTCTGATTGATGCCGGTCAGTGTAACGATGCCTATTCGGCGATCATTCTGGCGGTGACGCTGGCCGAGAAACTGGGCTGCGGCGTGAACGATCTGCCGCTGTCACTGGTGCTCTCCTGGTTCGAACAGAAAGCGATCGTGATCCTGCTGACGTTGCTGTCGCTGGGCGTCACCAATATTGTGACCGGCCCGACGGCACCGGGCTTCCTGACCCCGGATCTGCTGGCGGTGCTGAACGAAAAATTTGGTCTGCGTTCCGTGACCACCGTAGAAGAAGACATGCAGCAACTGCTGAGCGCGTAAGGAGTTTTTTCATGACGATGCCAACCTCACAATGCCCGTGGCGGATGCAGGTTCATCACATCCATCAGGAGACGCCGGATGTGTGGACGCTATCGCTGTTGTGCCATGATTTTTACCCCTATCGCGCCGGTCAGTATGCGCTGGTGAGTGTACGCAATTCTGCGGACACCCTTCGCGCCTACACCCTTTCCTCGACGCCGGGCGTGAGTGAGTACATCACGCTCACCGTGCGTCGGATCGATGACGGTGCCGGTTCACAGTGGCTGACGAACGAAGTGAAGCGCGGGGATTATCTTTGGCTCTCCGACGCCCAGGGGGATTTCGTCTGCGACGATAAAGCTGACGATAAATTCCTGATGCTGGCGGCGGGTTGCGGCGTGACGCCGGTGATGTCGATGCGTCGCTGGCTGGCGAAGAACCGTCCGCAGGCTGACGTACAGGTGATTTTCAGCGTCCGCTCTCCGGAGGATGTGATTTTCGCCGACGAGTGGCGCAATTATCCGGTCACCCTGATCGCCGAGAATAACGCGACTCACGGATTTGTCGCGGGCCGTCTGAGCCGCGAACTGCTGCAAAGCGTGCCAGATATCGCCTCGCGCACCGTGATGACCTGCGGCCCAGCGCCCTATATGGAAATCGTGGAGAACGAGGTGAAAGCGCTTGGCGTGACCCGCTTCTTTAAGGAGCAGTTCTTCACGCCAGTGGCCGAAGCCGCCATCAGCGGGGTGAAATTCACTAAACTGCAGCCTGCGCAGACCTTCTTCGGCCGCGTCGGTACCACGCTGCTGGAAGCGCTGGAGAGCAATAACGTTCCGGTCGTTGCGGCCTGTCGCGCGGGCGTGTGCGGGTGCTGTAAAACGAAAGTGGTTTCTGGCGACTACACCGTGAGCAGTACGATGACGCTGACGGATGCGGAAATTGCCGAGGGTTACGTGCTGGCCTGTTCTTGTCATCCGCAGGGTGATTTGGTTCTGGCATAAACTGTGTACCATATACTGTGCACAATGTGCCGGGCAGCTTTGCGGTTGCCCGGCCTACCCTTTTCAGGCCCGGTAGATATAGACTACCGGGCTTTTTTTATTCTCAACGCCAGGCCGGATCGCGCGCCAGTGAATAACGCCCTGCTCCCATAAAGGCCACGGCCAGTGCGCCAATGAAGAAATAGACCAGACTTTCAATCGCCCATGCGCCTACCGCATCCAGCGCAAAGGTTTTGCCGGTGCCGACCATCAGCCAGGCAACGATCATTGTAAACGCCAGCACCAGTGCCGCCGGACGGGTCAGGATCCCCAGCACAATCAGAACCGGTGCCACCACTTCGCCAATCAAAACGCCATAGGCGATAAACCCCGGCAGCCCTTTTTCCACCAGCATGCCGCTGATAAACCCCACGCCGCCAAACAGCTTGTGTAAACCGTGAAACAGCATTAACCCGCCGACCGCCAGACGTAATAACAATTTGCCAAAATCATCATGCGTTAGCGTTCTATTAACAGCAATTAACAATGATTTAACCATCTGAAATGATTCCTGTTTTCACCCTGTAGGCCATCAGAATATGACGAAAGGTTGTACAAAGAAAGTCACTATTAATCAGGGGGATTAAACGGGCATAACGCCCAGTTTCTTCTAAGCTTGTAAGCGTTATCACAAAACGGAGATGGACAACCATGAAACAGACCGTAGCGGCCTACGTAGCAAAAACCCTGGAACAAGCTGGCGTCAAACGCATCTGGGGCGTCACCGGCGATTCTCTCAACGGCTTAAGCGACAGCCTCAACCGAATGGGCACCATTGACTGGATGCCGACGCGCCACGAAGAGGTGGCGGCCTTTGCCGCAGGCGCGGAAGCGCAGCTGACGGGCGAGCTGGCGGTATGCGCAGGTTCGTGCGGACCGGGCAACCTGCATCTGATTAACGGTCTTTTCGACTGTCACCGCAACCACGTCCCGGTGCTGGCGATTGCGGCGCATATTCCGTCGAGCGAAATTGGCAGCGGCTATTTTCAGGAGACGCATCCTCAGGAGCTGTTCCGTGAATGTAGCCACTACTGCGAACTGGTTTCCACACCGGAGCAGATCCCGCAGGTAATGGCGATCGCCATGCGCAAGGCGATCCTCAATCGCGGCGTGTCGGTGGTGGTTCTGCCGGGCGACGTCGCGCTCAAAGCCGCACCCGAAGGGGCCAGCACCCACTGGTATCACGCCCCGCAGCCGGTGGTAACGCCTGCGGAAGAGGAGCTGAAAAAGCTGGCGCAGCTGCTGCGCTACTCCAGCAATATCGCGCTACTGTGCGGCAGCGGCTGTGCGGGCGCGCATAAAGAGTTAGTCGAATTTGCCGGGAAAATAAAAGCCCCCATCGTTCACGCGCTGCGCGGCAAAGAGCATGTGGAATACGATAACCCGTACGATGTCGGTATGACCGGCCTGATTGGTTTCTCGTCCGGGTTCCACACCATGATGAACGCCGACACCCTGGTGCTGCTCGGCACCCAGTTCCCGTACCGCGCGTTCTATCCGAGCGACGCAAAAATCATTCAGATCGACATCAATCCCGGCAGCATTGGCGCGCACAGTAAGGTTGATATGGCGCTGGTGGGCGATATCAAAGCCACGCTTGCCGCCCTGCTGCCGCATCTGGAAGAGAAAACCGACCGCAAGTTCCTCGACAAAGCCCTGAGCGACTACCGTGACGCGCGCAAAGGGCTGGACGATCTTGCCAAACCGAGCGACAAAGCCATTCATCCGCAGTACCTTGCGCAGCAGATCAGTCATTTCGCCAGCGACGACGCCATCTTTACCTGCGATGTGGGCACCCCCACCGTCTGGGCGGCACGCTATCTGAAAATGAACGGGAAGCGCCGCCTGATCGGTTCGTTCAACCACGGCTCGATGGCAAACGCAATGCCGCAGGCGCTGGGGGCACAAGCCACTGCACCGGAGCGTCAGGTGGTGGCCATGTGTGGCGACGGCGGGTTCAGCATGCTGATGGGCGATTTCCTCTCCGTCATGCAGATGAAACTCCCGGTTAAAATCGTGGTGTTCAACAACAGCGTGTTAGGTTTTGTGGCGATGGAGATGAAAGCCGGGGGCTATCTGACGGACGGCACCGAACTGCATGACACTAATTTCGCGAAGATCGCCGAAGCCTGCGGGATTCCCGGCATCCGCGTGGAAAAAGCCGCGGACGTGGATGAAGCCCTGCAGCGCGCCTTCTCCATCGACGGCCCGGTGCTGGTGGATGTGGTCGTTGCCAAAGAGGAGCTGGCGATCCCGCCGCAGATCAAACTGGAGCAGGCGAAAGGCTTTAGCCTGTACATGCTGCGCGCCATTATCAGCGGGCGCGGCGACGAAGTGATCGAACTGGCAAAAACCAACTGGCTCAGGTAAAACATCTCACATCACCTTTAAAACTATAGGGATGTGAAATGATAGACCTGCGCAGTGATACCGTAACCCGTCCGAGCCGCGCCATGCTCGAAGAGATGATGGCCGCCCCGGTCGGGGATGACGTTTACGGTGACGATCCCACCGTAAACGAACTTCAGCGCTACGCCGCCGAATTAAGCGGTAAAGAGGCGGCGCTGTTCCTGCCAACCGGCACCCAGGCGAACCTGGTGGCGCTGCTGAGCCACTGCGAACGCGGCGAAGAGTATATCGTCGGCCAGGGTGCCCATAACTACCTGTATGAAGCCGGTGGCGCTGCGGTGCTCGGCAGTATTCAGCCGCAGCCCATTGATGCCGCGCCCGACGGCTCCCTGCCGCTGGACAAAGTCGCCGCCAAAATCAAAGCCGACGATATTCACTTCGCCCGTACCAAACTCCTGAGTCTGGAAAATACCCACAACGGCAAAGTGCTGCCGCGCGAGTATCTGAAAGCCGCATGGGAGTTTACTCGCGAGCGCAAATTGGGTCTGCACGTCGACGGCGCGCGTATTTTTAACGCCGTCGTGGAGTATGGCTGCGAGCTAAAAGAGATCGCCCAGTATTGCGATTCGTTCACCATTTGCCTCTCAAAAGGGCTGGGGACGCCGGTCGGCTCACTGCTGGTCGGCAATGCGGACTACATCAAGCGCGCCAACCGCTGGCGTAAAATGACCGGCGGCGGCATGCGTCAGGCCGGAATTCTGGCGGCAGCGGGGTTGTACGCGCTTAAAAATAACGTTGCCCGTCTGCAAGACGATCACGATAACGCGGCATGGATGGCGGCGCAGCTGCGCGAGATCGGCGCGGATGTGATGCGTCACGACACCAATATGCTGTTTGTTCGCGTTGGCGAAGAGAACGCGGCGGCGCTGGGTGAGTATATGAAAGCGCACAGCGTGCTGATGAACGCCTCGCCGGTTGTGCGTCTGGTGATGCATCTCGACGTGAGCCGCGAGCAGCTGGCGGAAGTGGTAAAACACTGGCAGGCCTTTTTACAGCGTTAAGGAGCACAACGTGCCGCAACGTATTCTGGTGCTCGGTGCCAGCGGTTATATCGGTCAGCATCTGACGACGGCGCTCAGCCAGCACGGACATCAGGTGCTGGCGGCGGCACGTAATGTGGAACGGCTGCAAAAACTCGCGCTGCCCAACGTCACCTGTCACACGGTGGATCTTAACTGGCCAAAAGAGCTACCGACGCTGCTGGAAGGCGTCGATACGCTCTATTATCTGGTACACAGCATGGGCGAAGGCGGTGACTTTATCGCCCATGAGCGTCAGGTGGCGCTGAACGTGCGTGACGCGCTGCTGCAAACGCCGGTAAAGCAGATTATTTTTCTCAGTTCCTTACAGGCCCCGGAACATGAACAATCGGATCACCTGCGCGCCCGTCAGCTGACGGGGGAAATGCTCCGTAGCGCAGGGATCCCACTGACGGAACTGCGGGCGGGCATTATCGTCGGGGCGGGTTCTGCCGCCTTCGAAGTGATGCGCGATATGGTCTATAACCTGCCGGTGCTCACGCCGCCGCGCTGGGTGCGCTCACGCACCACGCCGATTGCGCTGGAAAACCTGCTGCACTATCTGGTCGAACTGCTGAATCATCCGACGGAAAGCCATCGCGTGCTCGAAGCCGCCGGGCCGGAGGTACTGAGCTATCAGGAGCAGTTCGAACACTTTATGACCGTCAGCGGCCGTCGTCGCTGGCTGGTACCCGTTCCCTTCCCGACCCGCTGGATCTCGGTGTGGTTTTTGAATGTCATCACCTCCGTTCCACCTACGACTGCCAAAGCGCTGATTCAGGGGCTGAAGCACGATCTGCTGGCCGACGACCGCGAGCTGCGGGCGCTGATTCCACAAAATCTGATCCGCTTTGACGATGCGGTACGCAACACCCTCAAAGAGGAAGAGGAGCTGATGAACTCCAGCGACTGGGGTTATGACGCTCAGGCCTTTGCCCGCTGGCGGCCAGAATACGGCTATTACCCGAAACAGGCCGGTTGCACGGTGAAAACAACCGCCAGCCTGGCGCCGCTGTGGGAGGTGATCAACCAGATTGGCGGCAAAGAGCGCTATTTCTTTGGCAATATTCTCTGGGAAACGCGCGGGATGATGGATCTGCTGGTCGGGCATAAACTGGCAAAAGGCCGCCCTGCGCACCCATACTTGCAGACGGGCGACAGCGTGGACAGCTGGAAGGTGATCATCGTTGAGCCGGAAAAACAGCTGGCGCTATTGTTTGGTATGAAAGCGCCGGGTCTGGGCCGCCTCTGCTTTACCCTAAAAGACAAAGGCGATCACCGGGAGCTGGACGTTCGCGCCTGGTGGCATCCGCACGGAATGCCAGGGTTGTTCTACTGGCTGTTCATGATCCCGGCGCACCTGTTTATCTTCCGGGGGATGGCAAAGCGTATTGCGCATCTTGCAGAAGGAATCACGGAAAAAGTCTGATTTAAACTCTGATTCTTTCACCTTTCCCATTGCATCGTGACGTAATTCACGGAAGAATGCGCACGAAATTCTTTTCAACACAGTGGATAGATATGAAGGTACTGGTTACCGGCGCCACCAGCGGCTTAGGCCGAAATGCGGTCGAGTTTTTGCGTCAGAAAGGCATCAGCGTCAGAGCCACCGGTCGCAACGAAGCGATGGGTAAACTCCTGCAAAAAATGGGCGCGGAATTCATCCACGCCGATCTGACAGAGCTGGTGTCTTCGCAGGCCAAAGTCATGCTCGCCGGAATCGATACACTGTGGCACTGCTCCAGCTTTACCTCTCCCTGGGGAACGCAGCAGGCGTTCGACCTGGCCAACGTTCGCGCCACTCGCCGCCTCGGTGAATGGGCCGTCGCCTGGGGCGTACGCAACTTTGTGCATATCTCCTCCCCGTCGCTCTATTTTGATTATCACCACCATCGCGATATTCAGGAAGATTTCCGCCCGGCGCGTTTCGCCTGTGAGTTCGCGCGCAGCAAAGCGGCCAGCGAAGAGGTGATCGATCTGCTGGCGCAGTCAAACCCGCACACCCGTTTCACCGTTCTGCGTCCACAGAGCCTGTTTGGGCCGCACGACAAAGTGTTTATCCCGCGTCTGGCGCAGATGATGCACCACTACGGCAGCGTGCTGCTGCCGCGCGGCGGCGATGCGCTGGTGGATATGACCTACTACGAGAACGCAATCCACGCCATGTGGCTGGCCAGTCAATCCGAGTGCGATCATCTGGTGTCCGGCCGCGCCTACAACATCACCAACGGCGAGCCGCAGACGCTGCGCAGCATCGTCCAGCGCCTGATCGATGAGCTGAACATTCACTGCCGCATTCGTTCTGTGCCCTACCCGATGCTGGACATGATCGCCCGCAGCATGGAGCGCTTTGGCAATAAATCGGCGAAAGAGCCGGCGCTGACCCACTACGGCGTGTCAAAGCTGAACTTCGATTTTACGCTGGATACCACGCGCGCTGAAACCGAGCTGGGTTATCAGCCCATCGTCACGCTGGATGAAGGGATCGTGCGCACAGCAGCCTGGCTGCGCGACCACGGCAAACTGCACCGGTAATTATCTCTGCCCGTATTTCTCTAACAACGCGCTGGCAATCGCCAGCGTTTCTGCATCAGCAATACCGTTCCATAGCTGGGGACGGTAGTGCATCTGGAAGACCTTAATCACCCGTTTTTGCTGCGCCTCGGTGCTGTTCTCCGGCACGTCATAGCCGTAGCGCGCCAGCAGATCGAGCAACGCTGCCGTCTCTACGCGCTCATACTTCGACTTTCCGTTGAGATAAAACGTCACGCGGGCGGGATCGGGCCAGGCACCTATGCCCTGCTGTGCCAGCTGCTGCCAGGGAAACAGCGGGCCGGGATCGTCTTTACGCTGCGGGGCAATATCCGAATGGGCCACCACGTTTTCCGGTTTGATGTCGTAGCGGGCAATAATGTCTTTGGCGAGGGGAATAAGCGCCGCGATTTGCGCCGGTTCAAACGGGGTGAAGATTTTCTCGCCGTTCGACTTTTGCCAGCCACGGTTTTCCAGCTCAATACCAATCGAGGTATCGTTAATGCGGTTCGTTCCGCGCCAGAAACTGACCCCTGCGTGCCAGGCTAAATCCTTCTCCGGCACCAGCTGCCAGATGCGCGGTTTGCCGGACGGCTCAGGCGGTCTGGCCGGAATCAGATAGTGGGAGCTGACGTTTTTGTCCGTGAGCGTCGCAAGCGAGCTGTCAAAATCATCGGCGGTATAGTGAATGACCAGCACTTTGATCCGCGGATACGCCGCCTGCGCCTGATGCCGCGTGTCCAGCTCGTAGGCCCCTTTATCGATAATCCCTTTCTCTGCGCAGCCTGCCAGCAACACCGCCAGCAGGAGCGTGGACCACAAACGTTTCATCGGCGCGTTTTCACCGCCGTACCGCTGACGCTCACCATCAGCATGCTGGCGTCTTTGCCGACCGTTTCGTAGTCGATATCAATGCCCACGACGGCATCCGCGCCCAGGGATTTGGCCTGCTCGCCCAGCTCTTTAAACGCGATTTCCCGCGCTTTGCGCAGCTCTTTCTCATAGGCACCCGAACGCCCACCGACGATATCGCGGATCCCGGCAAAAAAGTCGCGGAAGATGTTCGCGCCAAGGATGGCTTCACCGGTGACAACGCCGCAATACTCGACAATCGGCTGTCCTTCCAGAGTCGGGGTGGTAGAAAATTGCATGTTTATCTCCTTCAATACTCAAAATAGTCACGTAGTCACAAGGCGGCACGTGAGAGAATCCTCCGTAGCTGACGTGAGTCAGTGAACGGGTGAACGAACGCGTTAAATGCATCGGCATGCGGAAGTATGACGATTATTTAACGTTCAATGCGTTAGCGGATTAACTCAGCCGCATTATCGGTTCGTTACGCTATTATTGAAAGGATAGTTAATCATTAAGGAAATCAACATGCGCTATTCTGCTTTGACGCTTTTAGTGCCGTGCGCGCTGCTGCTCAGCGCCTGCACCACCACGGTGACACCGGCTTTTAAGGATATCGGGACACGCAGCGGTCCGTGCATTGACGGCGGCCCGGATGCCGTGGCTCAACAGTTCTATGATTACCGCATTTCGCATCGCAGCAGCGATCTCACCGCTCTGCGCCCGTACCTGAGTGACAACCTGGCGAAACTGCTTAACGATGCCTCGCGCGATCCGCAGCACAACGCGCTGCTGAAATCCGATCCGTTCTCCAGCCGCACCACGCTGCCTGAACGCGCAGACGTCTCCAGCGCCTCTACCATCCCGAACACCGATGCGCGCAACATCCCGCTGCGAGTCAAACTGACGCAAGGCAGCCAGACCTGGCAGGATGAAGTGCTGATGATCCGTGAGGGCCAGTGCTGGGCTATAGATGACGTGCGCTACATCGGCGGCAGCGTCCACGCCCCAGCCGGTACGCTTCGCCAGTCGATAGAGAATCGTTAGTTCAAAAAAGTTTCCCCCGTAAAATGTGCGGCATTTCGAGAGGAATGCCGACATTTATTCTCGCCCCCTATGCCCTTCGCTATTTTGTGCTATGTTTAAACGTGAATACGGTTTATATTTAACTTTTAACGCATAAATATTGCATAACTATTCTGTCAACGGTACTATCTGCGGCCTCAATTGCTATAGATTGCCTGGATGAGTAAAGACTGCCCCGATGAGTATTCAACTAAACGGCATTAACTGCTTCTACGGCGCACACCAGGCGCTGTTCGACATCACGCTGAACTGCCCAGAGGGCGAAACGCTGGTTTTGCTCGGCCCAAGCGGTGCGGGCAAAAGCTCACTGCTGCGCGTCCTCAATCTGCTTGAAATGCCACGTTCCGGCACGCTCGCGATTGCCGGAAATCATTTCGATTTCGCCAAAGCCCCTTCTGATAAAGCGATCCGCGATCTGCGTCAGAACGTCGGCATGGTGTTTCAGCAATACAATCTCTGGCCGCACCTCACCGTGCAGCAAAACCTGATTGAAGCGCCCTGCCGCGTGCTGGGTTTAAGCAAAGATCAGGCCCTCGCCCGCGCTGAAAAGCTGCTTGAACGTCTGCGCTTAAAACCTTACAGCGATCGCTATCCGCTGCACCTGTCCGGTGGACAGCAACAGCGTGTCGCCATTGCCCGTGCGCTGATGATGGAGCCGCAGGTACTGCTGTTCGATGAGCCTACCGCCGCACTGGACCCGGAAATTACCGCCCAGATCGTCAGCATCATCCGCGAGCTGGCCGAAACCAATATCACACAGGTGATCGTGACCCATGAAGTGGAAGTGGCGCGCAAAACCGCCAGCCGCGTGGTGTACATGGAAAACGGTCATATTGTTGAACAAGGTGATGCGAGCTGCTTTACCGCCCCGCAAACCGACGCCTTTAAAAACTATTTATCTCACTGATGTGTTAGGGAAAATGACAATGAAAAAAGTACTGATAGCCGCGCTGCTTGCCAGCGTCAGCCTTTCCGCTACCGCAGCACAGACGATTCGTTTTGCCATGGAAGCGTCTTACCCTCCGTTTGAATCCATGGATGCCAGCAATAAGATCGTAGGCTTCGATGTGGATCTGGCGAACGCGCTGTGTAAAGAGATCGACGCCACCTGTACCTTTACCAACCAGGCGTTCGACAGCCTGATCCCAAGCCTGAAGTTCCGTCGTTTCGACGCGGTGATTTCCGGAATGGACATCACGCCAGAACGTGAAAAACAGGTGCTGTTCACTCAGCCGTACTATGAAAACTCAGCCCTGTTCGTCGGTCAGAAAGGCAAAATTGCTGATATCGCCGCGCTGAAGGGCAAAAAAGTCGGTATGCAGAACGGCTCCACGCACCAGAAATTCATCACCGACAAGCACCCGGAAATCACCGTTGTGCCTTACGACAGCTACATGAACGCCAAGCTGGATATGCAGAATGGTCGTATTGATGCCGTATTCGGTGACACCGCCGTGGTCACCGAGTGGCTGAAAGCCGATCCGAAACTGGCCGCTATCGGCGACAAAGTAACGGACAAAGATTACTTCGGTACCGGTCTGGGTATCGCTGTTCGTCAGGGCAACACTGACCTGCAGCAGAAGCTCAATACTGCGCTGGATAAAGTGAAAAAAGACGGCACGTACGAAACCATCTATTCCAAATGGTTCCAGAAGTAAGATCTGATGAACGAAATTTTTCCTTTAGCAAGTGCCGCCGGGATGACCGTCGGCCTTGCCGTTTGCGCACTCATTATCGGCCTTGTGCTGGCGATGTTCTTTGCGGTGTGGGAGTCAGCCAAATGGCGCCCGGTCGCATGGGCGGGCTCAGCGCTGGTGACGGTTCTGCGCGGGCTGCCGGAAATCCTGGTGGTTCTGTTTATCTATTTCGGCTCCTCACAGCTGCTGCTAACGCTGTCGGACGGCTTTACCCTTAACCTCGGCTTTGCGCAGATCCCGGTGCAGATGCAGATTGAAAACTTTGACGTCAGCCCGTTCCTGTGCGGCGTGATTGCCCTTTCTCTGCTCTACTCCGCCTATGCGTCTCAGACGCTGCGCGGCGCGCTGAAAGCGGTGCCTGTGGGTCAGTGGGAATCCGGCCAGGCGCTGGGCTTATCGAAAGCCGCCATTTTCTTCCGCCTGGTGATGCCGCAGATGTGGCGGCATGCCCTGCCGGGTTTGGGCAACCAGTGGCTGGTGCTGTTGAAAGACACCGCGCTGGTGAGCCTGATTAGCGTGAACGATTTAATGCTGCAAACTAAAAGCATCGCCACCCGCACCCAGGAGCCTTTCACCTGGTATATCGTTGCGGCGGCTATCTACCTGGTGATCACGTTGCTGAGCCAGTACGTTCTCAAACGTATTGATCTGCGCGCAACGCGTTTTGAACGGAGACCAGGCTGATGCTTGAGTATTTACCGGAGCTGATGAAAGGGCTGCACACCAGCCTGACGTTGACCGTGGCGTCTATCGTGGTGGCACTGATTCTGGCCCTCTTTTTCACCATCGTGCTGACGCTGAAAACGCCGGTGCTGGTGTGGGTGGTTCGCGCCTATATCACACTTTTTACCGGTACGCCGCTGCTGGTGCAGATCTTCCTGATTTACTACGGACCGGGCCAGTTCCCGTCGCTGCAGAACTACCCGGTTATCTGGCATCTGCTGTCTGAACCCTGGCTGTGCGCGCTGATTGCGCTCTCCCTGAACAGTGCGGCGTATACCACGCAACTGTTTTATGGTGCGATTCGCGCCATTCCGGAAGGCCAGTGGCAGTCCTGCGGGGCGCTGGGCATGAGCAAGAAAGACACGCTGGCGATCCTGCTGCCGTATGCGTTCAAACGCGCGCTCTCTTCCTACTCCAACGAAGTGGTGCTGGTGTTTAAAAGTACCTCTCTGGCTTACACCATTACGCTGATGGAAGTCATGGGCCACGGCCAGCTGTTGTACGGACGCACCTATGATGTGATGGTCTTTGGCGCAGCTGGTCTGGTTTACCTGGTGGTGAACGGCCTGCTGACCCTGCTGATGCGTCTTATCGAGAACAAAGCGCTGGCCTTTGAGCGTCGAAACTAACTGCATAATCACTGCATCACGAAAACGGGTAAGTCTAACGACTGCCCGTTTTTTTTATTTCAATAAAAATACTTAATCATAAATATTGCATACAAATTCATTAACTGGCATTGTACATCCATGCCGCAGACACGGCGCATAATGACAAGATTGACAGACGGGAGCATTAAAATGAAAAAGTTAGTTCTGGCTGCATTACTGGCAACATTCGCCGCAGGCGCATCGGCTGCAGATAAAATCAATTTCGGCGTTTCGGCGACCTATCCGCCGTTCGAATCGCTGGATGCCAGCAACCAGATCGTGGGTTTTGATATCGACCTCGCTAAAGCGCTGTGCAAACAGATGCAGGCCGACTGCACATTCACTAATCACGCGTTCGACAGCCTGATCCCGTCTCTGAAATTCAAAAAATATGACGCGGTGATTTCCGGTATGGACATCACGCCAGAGCGTAGCAAGCAGGTCTCCTTTACCGACCCGTACTACGCCAACTCCGCGGTGGTGATTGCGAAGAAAGGGGCTTACACCTCTTTTGATCAGCTGAAAGGCAAACGCATCGGGATGGAAAACGGCACCACGCACCAGAAATACCTGCAGGATAAGCATCCGGAAGTGAAAACCGTGGCCTATGACAGCTACCAGAACGCGATCATCGACCTGAAAAATGGCCGTATTGACGGGGTCTTTGGCGATACGGCGGTGGTGAACGAGTGGCTGAAAACCAATCCACAGCTGGGTACCGCGACCGAGAAAGTGACCGATCCGCAGTATTTCGGCACCGGTCTGGGTATCGCTGTACGCCCGGATAACAAAGCCCTGCTGGAAAAACTGAACGGCGCGCTGAAAGCGATTAAAACTGACGGGACTTACCAGAAAATTAGCGACCAGTGGTTCCCGCAGTAATTTTAAAATGATATTGCCGGGTGGCGGTTACGCCGCCCGGTTTTTCTTAAAGCGGCACAAAAAAGCGGAATGTCGCCCCCGGTTCAGAATCCAGCAGAATGATCCCGCCCCCATGTAGCTCCAGCATCTTTTTCACGATTAACAGCCCTAACCCACCGCGATTCTCCCGCGACGCCTGCTGGCTCAATGCCGAGGGGCGCTGGAACAATTCTTCGCGCAACGACGCCTCAATGCCCGGCCCGCTGTCGGTCACTTCTACCTGCAGCTGTTCATTCTCCTGCCACACGGAGAGCCGGATATCGCCGCCCGACGGCGTATGACGCACGGCGTTATCCAGCAGATTCGTCACTACCCGCTCGATCATCGACACATCGGCAAACACCAGCGGCAGCGGCCCCGGCACGTCGATATGCAGCTGAAGCTGGCGCGTCTGGGCGGTCAGTTCGAATTTTTGTGCCACGTCAGAGATCAGTTCCGCCATCGCAAAACGCTCGCGCTGCGGCTTGATGCCGCCGTGCTCCAGCCGGGCCAGCTCAAACAGCTGCTGCGAGAGATGACGCACTTTTTGCCCCTGTCTGAGCGCCGTCGCCAGATACTGCTGATGCTGCGCGGCGCTCAGGGTGGCGGATTTCAGCGACAGGGTTTCCAGATAGCCCAGTAACGACGTCAGCGGCGTGCGTAAATCGTGAGAGATATTGGCGATAAATTCCCGGCGCTGCCGGTCGCTGTCGGCCAGCCGGTCCCACTGCGCGGTGATCTGGCGCGCCAGCTCGATAAACGTATTGCGCAGCTGCGTCACTTCATCCGCCGAGCCTGGCACCGGCGTTTGCGCTGCCAGCTGTTTAATGGCGCTGATACTGTCCTGCTCCAGTCCGGACACTTCCGCCGTCAGCCTTTTTACCGGCCGCGTGACCCAGTACCAGACCAGTCCGCCCGCCAGCAGGGCAAAGCCAGCCACCAGCAGCAGAGACCACATTACCGTGCTCCAGAGCGTCTTGTGCCACGCCATATCCGCCAGAGCGTTAAACTCCTCGCCCTGCAGGATAATATACAGATAGCCGCGCAGCTCCCCGTCCTGGCGCAGCGGCGTTACGCTAAACACTTTCTGTTTATCCAGGCTGCGTGGATCGTCACCGTACACCGGCCAGCTGGTGCCACTGAGAAAGGTTTGCAGCGGCGCGATGGCGATTTTTTGCCGCTTAATATGGCCCGGCGGTGCGGCGTCGGCCAGCAGATCGCCATCGGGTGAGATCACGTACAGTTCAACGCTGGGATTATAGGTCATCAGCCGATCAAACAGCGGTTTCAGGCGGCTGCGGTCAACGCCCCCTTCGGCGTCCAGCACCGGCTCGCGCTGAAGGATCTGCTGCGCCAGACTGCTGGAAAGACGCTGCACCATGGCGTTACCGTACTGTTTGCTGGCGTAGAGCTGCACCACGCAGGCCACGGTGGCACAGAGGATCAGCAGCAGGATAAACAGCAGCGTCAGCCGCTGACTGAGGCTAAGACGTCGCATCATGGTTCAATTCCGCAAATTTGTACCCTTTGCCCCAGACGGTGCGAATAATTTCCGGCTCGGCGGCATCTTTTTCGATTTTGATCCGCAGGCGGTTAATGTGGGTGTTAACGGTGTGCTCGTAGCCTTCGTGCTGATACCCCCAGACCTGTTCCAGCAGCGCCAGCCGGGAAAAGACCTCGCCGGGGTGACGGGCAAAAAACCAGAGCAACTCGAATTCGCGCGGCGTGAGATCCACCTCTTTGCCGTGCAGACGCACGCTGCGCGCGAGCGGATCAAGCGTCAGCCCGTGCGCGACAATCGTGCCGCTGGTCTGCGCCTGCCCCATCGCCTGATGACGGCGAAACAGGGCTTTGATACGGGCAATCAGCTCCTGGACGGAGAAGGGTTTGGCCAGGTAATCGTCGGCGCCGGTTTCAAGCCCGGTGATGCGGTCGGTTTCACTGCTGCGGGCGCTGATGATGATAATCGGCAGATAGCGGGTAAGCTGACGGATGCGGCGGCAGATCTCCAGGCCGTCCACGTTCGGGAGCATCAGATCGAGGATCACCGCGTCCCAGTGGGTGCGGTCGAGCAACTGCAATGCCCGCGCGCCGTCCGCTTCGTGCGTGATCGCATAGCCTTCGTCTTCGAGGTTTAATCGCAGCAGTGACGCGATATCGCTGTCGTCTTCCACCAGCAGGATGTGCTTCATCGGTAAGCCTTACTTCATCGTGAATAGTTCAAGCTTACCTGATTTTAGGGCATGGAAGAGTTCACATTTTGTTGAAGATTGTACGGGAGGGTGTCGGGCGGCGCTGCGCTGACCCGACTTATCTTTTTTATCTGCGAGTCAGCAGCGTCAACACTTCATAGTGCGCCGTATGTGGGAACATATCGAAAAGCTGTACCCGCTCGACGCGATACCCCGACATCATCGCGATATCTTTGGCCATGGTCTGCGCATTGCAGCTGGAGTAGATAAGGGTTTTTGGCGCCATCTGGCTCAGGTATTCGCAGAGAGCTTTACCGATGCCGCGACGCGGAGGGTTCACCAGCACCAGGTCCGGGACGCTGCCCTGCCCCGTGGCGAACTGCGTGGAGTCCAGCGCCTGGAAATGGAGATCCGTTAAGCCCAGCTCGGCGGCAGACTGCTTCGCGCAGGCAATCGCCTCGGCGGAGATCTCGATCCCGGTCAATTTCATGTTCGGTGTCGCGCAGTGCAGGCCAAATCCGCCGACCCCGCAGAAGAGATCCCACATGTGATCGATATTTAACGCCTGCACCCAGTCACGCGCCGTGGCGTACAGTCGGCTGGCAACCACCGGGTTGGTCTGGAAGAAACTGTGCGGGCGGATCCACAACGGCACGCCGTTGAAATTCTCGGCCAGCGCCTGCTGTTCAGTGAAGAAGATCTCTTTCTCCCCTTCCATGATCGCCATATGCACCGGCTGAATGTTCGCGGTAATCAGCTTCAGCTGCGGCAGCTGCTGTTGCAGCCAGGGGAGCGCTGCGCGCAGTTGTTCAAGCTTGGTTTCAGAGCGCAGCACAAAGCGCAGCATCATCCCGCCGTCGAGCTGGCTTTCCGTCAGCAGGAGATATTTCAGCTCCCCGCGCTGGCGGGCAACGTTGTAAGGCGTCAGACCGGCGCGGGCGATAAAGGGTTTCAGCGCGGCAAACACCGGCTCAAAGGAGGCGGGATAGAGCGGACAATCCGTGAGATCTTCTGGCGTGCCGTCGCGATGCAGCATGCCGAGCAGCGGCCTTTCGACGCTACCGCTGACCACCATTTTGGCTTTATTGCGAAAGCCCTGCTCCGGTCCACTAACGGGCGCGCACCACTCCGCGACCGGATGTTCAACAAGCAGCTGCTGGAGATCGGCCATTTTGGCGGTAAGTTGCTGGGAAACCGGCTGTTCTATCCACTGACAGGAGCGGCAGCGACCGGCGTCATAAAGTGCGCACTGCATAGGAAAACCTCATTGTTCGCGAGGGCAGCGATTATACACATTATTGCAAGCGGAAGAACCGTCGGCTGGATGCCGGGACAAACAGCAGGAACAGTACCAACAGATCAGGCAATTTCTGCATCACCAGTGAACGGAAAATTTCCCGTTTCGACTCCCCGGCAATACTGAACAGCTCAGGGTAGCCGTATCCAATCGAGGCGGCCCACAGATACCCCGTGGCGATCACCTGAGTCAGCAGGTAGACCCAGCGCGCCCAGTTACGCCCTTTCGCCAGGGAAAAGGCGCAGTAAATCTCGACGAACACCAGCACCAGGCTTGCGAAAAAGACCAGCGTCAGATTCCATGTCTGTACGCTGCGATGGATAAACTCGACCACGCCCCGCACGCCGAGCATGTTAAACACCATCAGCAAATCCAGGCAGCGAATCAGAATAATGGCGAGCGCAGCTACCTGCACCAGTGCAGGTACATTGAGGCGCGCATGCGAATGTCGTGATTTGGTAAACAGTCCCAATGTTTTTACTTCCCTGAAAAACAGTGCCGCGACAGGCGCGGCACTTCATTGAGAATTTTAAATGCTTCAGCCGCGTCTTGCACGCTGGATATCACGCACACGCTGTTTTTCCGCCCGCGCCATCAGATACCAGGCGATAAAACCGACAATACCCACCACACCGAGGATGATCGACGCCAGGGCGTTGATCTCCGGGTTAACGCCCATCCGCACGCTGGAGAAGACCAGCATCGGCAGCGTGGTCGCCCCAGGCCCGGAGACGAAGCTGGCGATCACCAGATCGTCCAGAGACAGGGTAAACGCCAGCAGCCAGCCGGAAATCACCGCAGGCATGATCATCGGAAGCGTAATGATGAAGAAGACCTTCAGCGGCGTTGCACCGAGATCCATCGCCGCCTCTTCGATGGAGTGATCCAGTTCGCGCAGGCGCGACGAAATCACCACAGCCACATAGGAGGTACAGAAAGTCACATGCGCCAGCCAGATCGTCAGCATGCCGCGATCAGCCGGCCAGCCGATGGCGTGCGCCAGCGCGACAAACAGCAGCAGCAGCGACAGACCGGTAATCACATCAGGCATGACCAGCGGCGCGGTGATCATAAAGGCAAAGCCGTTCGAGCCACGGAAGCGACCAAAACGCACCATCACCATCGCTGCAATCGTGCCGAGAATCGACGCCATGGTCGCCGCACAGGCGGCGATGGTCAGACTCAGCCCCACCGCGCTCATCATCGCGTCATCGCGGAACAGTTCCCCGTACCAGCGCGTCGACCAGCCCGCCCAGACCGTCACCAGTTTGGAGCTGTTAAACGAGTAGATGACCAGCATCAGCATCGGCGCGTAGAGGAAGGTAAAGCCGAGCACCAGAATCACAATTCGCCACGGGGAGCGCACCACCGGTAAGTTGTTCATCCGTGATCTCCCATCTGTTTTTGCTGATGTTTGTGGAACCACATGATCGGCACGATCAGCAGAAGCAACATCACAATCGCCACCGCCGACGCCACCGGCCAGTCGCGGTTATTGAAGAACTCCTGCCACAGCACGCGGCCAATCATGATGCTGTCCGGGCCGCCGAGCAGTTCCGGGATCACGAACTCGCCCACCGCCGGGATAAAGACCAGCATAGACCCCGCAATAATCCCGCCTTTGGTCAGCGGCACAATCACCTGGAAGAAGGTTTTCAGAGGACGTGCGCCGAGATCCAGCGAAGCTTCCACCAGCGAGTAGTCAATCCGCGTCAGCGCCGTGTAAATCGGCAGCACCATAAACGGCAGATAGGCGTACACAATCCCGATATAGACCGCCAGATTGGTGTGCAAAATCGTCAGCGGCTGATCGATAACGCCGAGCCACATCAGGACATTATTCAGCACCCCGTTGTTTTTCAGAATGCCCATCCAGGCATACACGCGGATCAGGAACGATGTCCACGACGGCAAAATCACCAGCAGCAGCAGAATGTTCCGCGTCGAGGGTTTGCTGTGCGCTACCGCCCAGGCGAGCGGATAGCCCATCGCCAGACAGCATATTGTCGAGATCGCCGCCACCTGCAGCGACTGCAGATAAGCTTCAAAATAGAGCGGATCGTCTGTGAGCTGAAGGAAATTCCCGAGATTAAGGGTGATCGACAGCTGGCCGTCGGCCCACTCCATCAGATTGGTGTACGGCGGGATCGCGCGCGCCATCTCTGCGAGGCTGATTTTAAAGACGATCAAAAACGGCAGCAGGAACAGCAGGATCAGCCATACGTACGGCATGGCAATGACCAGCTTACGGCCATGCGCCATCTGCATGCGCGTCAGCCACTGCGCGAAACCGCCCGTTTTTTGCACGCGGGCCGGTGGTTCAAGTGTATTCATGGCCACTCCTTATACCGTCAGCACGACGCAGCTGTCCGCATCCCAGCACAGGCGCACTTCGTCGCCCCAGGTCGGCAGCCCCTTACGGTAGCGGTGTTCATTCTGCAACTGGGCGCTGATCATCTGCCCGCTTTTGAGGCGCACGTGATAGATCGAGAGATCGCCCAGATAGGCAATATGAACCACTTCGCCGACGGCAAAGTTATAGCCATCCGCAGGCGGCTCTTCGCAAAGCATGATTTTTTCCGGGCGCAGGGCCACGTAGACCGGGACGTTGTCGACAATCGACGCGTCCGGATCGACTTTGAGCGGATGCACCAGCCCCGGCGAATCAATCACCAGACCGTCCTCCTGACGATCCTTCAGCAGCCCTTCGAAGACGTTGACCGAGCCAATAAACTCGGCGCTGTAGCGGGTGGTCGGATGCTCATAAATCTCTTCCGGCTCGCCGATTTGCACGAACTTACCGCGATTCATGATCGCGATACGCCCGGCCATGGTCATCGCCTCTTCCTGATCGTGTGTGACCATCACGCAGGTCGCGCCGACGCGCTCAAGGATATCCACCACTTCGAGCTGCATGCGGTCGCGCAGTTTTTTATCAAGCGCCCCCATCGGTTCGTCGAGGAGCAGCAGTTTCGGGCGTTTTGCCAGGCTTCTCGCCAGCGCCACGCGCTGACGCTGGCCGCCGGAAAGCTGATGCGGCTTACGTTTCGCAAACTCCTGCATGTGCACCAGGCTCAGCATTTCCGCCACGCGTGCGGCGATTTCCGCTTTCGGCAGCTTGTCCTGCTTGAGGCCAAAGGCAATGTTCTGCTCCACCGTCATGTGGGGAAACAGCGCGTAGGACTGGAACATCATATTGATCGGGCGTTCATAGGGAGGAACGCGGGAGAGGTCGACACCATCCAGCATAATTTGTCCGGACGTCGGTTGTTCAAATCCGGCCAGCATGCGCAGCAGCGTGGATTTCCCGCAGCCTGATGCGCCAAGCAGCGCAAAAATTTCGCCTTTATAAATCGTCAGACTGACGTCGTCCACGGCGTGCTGGCCGTCGAACGATTTGGTCAGATTACGGACTTCGAGGAGCGGAGTCAGCGCTTTACGGGTTTTCGCCTGCGGGCGGGGGATGGTTTCATTCACGGGGTGCTCTCCGGCAGAAATCTAAAATAGTGCAAACGCACCCGAACGGTGCGTTTTGCCGGGCAGCGCAACGCGTGCCCGGCCTGCATAACCGCTGTTATTTACCGCTTTTCACCTTCGTCCACGCGCGGGTACGCACGCGGTCGATTTTCGGATCCTGCACTTTCAGAGTGAACATTTTGGCGCGCACGTCAGCCGGTGGGTAAATCCCCGGATTATCACGCACTTCCGCGCTCACCAGCGGTGTCGCTTCTTTGTTGGCGTTGGCGTAGAAGACGTGGTCGGAGATATGCGCAATCACGTCCGGACGCAGCAGATAGTTAAGGAACTGATAGGCTTCGTCTTTGTTTTTCGCATCCGCAGGCATCGCGAAGACGTCGAAGAAGGCCATCGCCCCCTCTTTCGGAATCGAATAGGAGATGTTCACGCCGTTTTTGGCTTCTTTCGCGCGATTCGCCGCCTGCCAGACGTCCCCCGCCCAGCCAATCGCCACGCAGATGTCACCGTTGGCGAGATCGTTAATGTACTGGGAGGAGTGGAAGTAACGAATGTTTGGACGCAGCTTCAGCAGCAGATCCGTCGCCGGGCCGGTGTAGTCATCGGCTTTGGTGCTGTTCGGATCTTTGCCGAGGTAGTTCAGCACGGTGGCGAACACCTCTTCAGGCGCATCAAGGAAGGAGACGCCGCAGCTTTTCAGTTTTTCGAGGTTTTCTGGTTTCAGCACCAGATCCCAGCTGTTCACCGGCGCATCTGCACCCAGCGCTTTTTTCACTTTGTCGACGTTATAGCCAATGCCGGTGGTTGCCCACATGTACGGCATGGCGAATTTGTTTTCCGGGTCATGTTTGGCGATAAGCTTCAGCAGCTCAGGATCGAGGTTTTTCCAGTTTGGCAGTTTGCTTTTGTCCAGCGGCTGGAACACGCCCGCGGTGAGCTGACGCTCAAGGAAGCTGGCTGACGGCACGACCAGGTCGAAGCCAGTGCTGCCTGCCATCAGTTTGCCTTCCAGCACTTCGTTAGAGTCGAAGACGTCGTAAACCACTTTAATCCCGGTCTCTTTTTCGAAATTCGCAACCGTGTCCGGCGCGATATAATCAGACCAGTTATAGACATGCAGCGTTTTTTGTTCCGCAGCGAGCGTGCCGGCAGAGACAGCCATCAGAGCACCCGCAACCAGACCCGATAACCATTTTTTATTCAAGGCGATCATATCGTTATTCCTTATGAAAGCTCGTTAACTGTTGTTAACAAACGAACTACAACCATGCAATTGGTGATATGCAAGAATCATGCATACTTTGTCGCTCTGCCTGACGCAAAAGAAAAAATCTTTTGGCAGTTTTTGCTCGCTTTTTTAAGCTCCGCAAGAATAACTGTAGCCCGTGCCCCAGGCTATAGCCCAGATTAAAAAACGCCTTTTATCAATTTTTTATGCAGGATCTGTCTATGTGATAAGCCGAAATGGCCTGCGATGAGGTGAATAATTCTTTAAAGAAAGGTTACAGGCAGAGGAAAATTTTGTGATGCGCAGCCGCCATGGCAGCGACTGCGTGCAGGTCGGAAAGGCTTAGTGCAGGAACGATTCGCGTGAATCGTTATTCTCCATTTCCTCTTCCGTGGTAAAGAGTAAATGGTGCGCGCTGGCTTCCAGCATGACCATGGAAATCTGCTCTTCGCTCTGGCGCATAAACCAGGCAAACTGCTTAAACGACACCCCTGCCCCGGCGAATAAAGACTGGCAAACCACCAGCTTTGGCAGATTATCATCCTGTATGTCGAGAAATGCTTTCACCGTCAAAGAACCGGCATTAATGGCCGACAAATCAGACGCCAACGCCAGTAATGCCGAGGGCTTGACCTCCGCCAGCGCCGAGAAAAGCACAACGTCGTTAATCAGATCGATTTTGGCATCAAACACGCCGTCGAAATTTTGCATATGTGGCAGGTGCAACGCCTGACAGGAATCACACTCAAAATAGGTGATGCCTGCATCGTCGAGCCATTGACGTAACGTATCCAGTGTTGGAACGACCTGTAAATCCATAGCAGTGCAGCCTCTTAGATAAAAACTTCGCTTAGATTACGCAAAAAATGCAGCCCTAACCACCCGTTTTCAGGCAAAAGCCCGGCGTGGCGTGGCGTTCGATCCAGGAGATCATTTTACCGGCGATATCTATTCCGGTGGTTTTTTCGATGCCTTCAAGGCCGGGTGACGCATTGACTTCCATCACCAGCGGCCCGCGATGAGCGCGCAGAATATCGACCCCTGCAATATCCAGCCCCAGGGTTTGCGCCGCTTTGATGGCAATCTCGCGTTCGCGATCGCTGATGTCAGCGATCCGCGCCACGCCACCCCGGTGCAGATTCGAGCGAAAATCACCGTCTTTCGCCTGACGTTCAATGGCAGCCACCACTTCGTCGCCGACCACCAGGCAACGAATATCGCGCCCTTTCGCCTCTTCAATATATTCCTGCACCAGAATATGGGCGTTGAGACCGCGAAAGGCGTCGATCACGCTCTCGGCAGCCTGGCGCGTTTCGGCCAGCACCACGCCGATACCCTGTGTGCCTTCCACCAGTTTCACCACCAGCGGCGCGCCGCCGACCATGTCGATCAGATCGCTGGTGTCGTCTGGCGAATGGGCAATGCCGGTGACAGGCAGATCGATCCCCTGACGGGCGAGCAGTTGCAGGGAGCGGAGCTTGTCACGCGCGCGGGTAATGGCGACAGATTCATTCAGCGGATAGCTGCCGAGCATTTCGAACTGGCGCAGCGCGGCGGTGCCGTAGAAGGTAATTTGCGAGCCGATGCGAGGGATCACCGCATCGAAGTGCGGCAGATGACGGCCTTTGTAATGTATCGAGGACGCCGCCGGGCTGATGTTCATATAGCACGACAGCGGGTCGAGGATCTCAACCAGATGGCCACGCTTATTAGCTGCCTCAAGCAGACGTTTACACGAATAGAGCGTTCCATCCCGGGACAAAATGGCAATTTTCACCCTGCACCTCTCTAAAGACTCGATAAAAGCCTGCGTATCATACACGCAGGCTGGCACAGGATGAATGGACTTAACGCACAGCCCAGCCCTGTTTATGCAAATAGTCGAGAATAAACGGACGGTTTTCTTTAATGATGGTGCGACGGATGTGATCGCTCCAGGTATCGCGGCGATTATTGCTTCCGCGCGACAGATAGTAGCTGGCGAGCTCTTCGTCATACTGGGCGAGAACCTGCGCATCCACCGGCTGGTAGTGATTTTCGTGCACAAGCATCGCCGCTGGCATACGCGGCTTGAGATCCGGGTTATCTGCCGGCCAGCCGAGGCACAGGCCAAATAGCGGTAAAACGTGTTTTGGCAACGCCAGCAGTTCGGTCACCTCGTTGATATTGTTACGCAGGCCGCCGATGTACACGCCGCCTAAACCCAGGGATTCCGCCGCCGTCAGCGCATTTTGCGCCATCATCGCCGTGTCCACGACGCCAAGCAGCAGCTGTTCCGCCAGGCCCAATTGGGCGTCCGGGCAGATTTGCAGATGGCGGTTGAAGTCGGCACAAAACACCCAAAACTCGGCGGCCTGCGCCACGTGCGGTTGACCGCCGGTGAGTGTCACCAGCTTTTCACGCATTGCAGGGTCGGTGATACGAATAATCGATGTGCACTGCAAAAAGCTGGAACTGGAAGTGGCTCTCGCGCTGTCCACAATCGCCTCACGCTCGGCGTCGCTGATTGGCCGATCGGTAAAATGGCGGATGGAACGGTGGGCGCGAATGGTATCAATAGTCGGCGTCATTAGGTCTCTCTTTTGTCTGTCTGAACGCGGTTTGACAGCCAGTATAGGCAAAGAAAAGTGTGATGTAATTGGCAAAACATAGTCTGTAAGTATTAAAGCGACAGGTAAAACCTGCTTTCCATGAGCAAGGGTTATCGGGCACACTAAGCGCCATTCGCCGTCGGGCTTACGTTTTGAGGAGAGAGATATGTTTGCAGTGATTTTTGGACGTCCGGGATGCCCTTACTGCGTCCGCGCTAAAGAACTGGCAGAAAAACTGACCGCCGAGCGCGATGATTTTAACTTCCGTTACGTGGATATCCACGCGGAAGGCATCAGCAAAGCCGATCTGGAAAAAACCGTGGGTAAACCTGTTGAAACTGTTCCGCAGATTTTCCTCGATCAGACGCACATTGGCGGCTTCACCGATTTCGAAGCCTACGCGAAAGAAAATCTGGGACTGTTTGCAGCCCAGTAACGCGATAACGCCCTCTCAGGAGGGCGTTTTTATTTGTGTCGCCAGCGATGCACCAGGCTGCGTACAAACATAAAACAGAGCGCGCCTAACGCACACCAGAAAATCCCGCTCAACAGCCACGCCAGCTCTTGCCATAACGAGCGCGGCGAGACAAAAACGAGACGCATCACCACCAGACATAACGGTGCCGCGAGCATCGCGCCAATCAGCGGTTTGACCACTTCTCCCCCGCGCGAGAGAAAACTCGCCACCACGCCTGGCAAAATGAAAAAGAGTAAACCCAGTTCAGGATGGCCTGATGCCCTGAATGCCCCCTTCACATGGAAGGCTAAAGAAAGGCATACGGCGATAAACAGTAGAAAACAGCAGACGACACCTGTCCAGTTCCGCTTGATGTTCAAAAATCCTCCTGACTCCATCACTATCGAATACACATTCGTCCAGAGGACGCCCAGTCAGATAATGCAATGTGGCATTCCTTGCCAAAGCTCATAGATTGTTACGCGATCTTTTCTGGCCCTGGATATCTAATACGATTAGACTATCGGCCAGTTATTGTTCTGTGGGATATATTCTGTATGGGCGAAAGGGAGAATCCCTTCACTCACATGGGATAAAACAGTAGCCTAAATCCCCCATCCTTTCAACAGCTTAACGGTAAACAAGAAGTTAGCCTCCGTGAATATAAACGTCGCAGATTTGTTAAATGGGAATTACATCCTGTTATTATTTGTTGTACTGGCACTGGGACTGTGTCTGGGTAAATTACGCCTGGGTTCAGTTCAACTTGGTAATTCCATTGGCGTTTTAGTGGTCTCATTATTATTAGGCCAGCAGCATTTCAGCATTAACACAGATGCGCTTAATCTCGGTTTTATGCTGTTTATTTTTTGTGTTGGCGTGGAAGCAGGGCCGAACTTTTTTTCAATTTTTTTCCGCGACGGCAAAAATTATCTGATGCTGGCGCTGGTGATGGTCGGCAGCGCCCTGGTGATAGCGTTAGGGCTGGGTAAACTGTTTGGCTGGGATATCGGCTTAACCGCCGGGATGCTGGCCGGTTCGATGACTTCGACGCCGGTGCTGGTCGGTGCGGGTGATACGTTGCGCCACTCGGGTATGGAGAGCGGTCAGCTTTCGCTAGCGCTCGACCACCTGAGTCTCGGCTACGCCCTGACCTATCTGATTGGGCTGGTGAGCCTTATCGTCGCTGCGCGTTACCTGCCTAAACTGCAGCATCAGGATCTCCAGACCAGCGCCCAGCAGATTGCGCGCGAGCGCGGCCTGGACACCGACACCAAACGTAAAGTCTATCTGCCCGTCATTCGCGCCTATCGCGTCGGGCCGGAGCTGGTTGCCTGGGCCGACGGCAAAAACCTGCGCGAGCTGGGTATCTACCGCCAGACGGGCTGCTATATCGAACGTATTCGCCGCAACGGTATTCTGGCTAACCCGGACGGTGATGCAGTGCTGCAGATGGGGGATGATATCGCCCTGGTCGGCTATCCGGACGCGCACGCGCGCCTCGACCCGAGTTTCCGTAACGGTAAAGAGGTGTTCGACCGCGACCTGCTCGACATGCGTATCGTCACGGAAGAGATTGTGGTGAAAAATCATAACGCCGTCGGACGTCGTCTGGCACAGCTAAAGCTGACGGATCACGGCTGCTTCCTGAACCGGGTCATCCGCAGCCAGATTGAGATGCCCATTGACGATAACGTCGTGCTGAACAAAGGCGACGTTCTTCAGGTCAGTGGCGACGCGCGCCGCGTGAAAACCGTTGCCGACCGCATCGGCTTTATCTCCATTCACAGCCAGGTTACCGACCTGCTCGCCTTCTGCGCCTTCTTTATTGTCGGCCTGATGATTGGGATGATCACCTTCCAGTTCAGCAACTTTAGCTTCGGCGTGGGTAACGCTGCGGGTCTGTTGTTCGCCGGGATCATGCTCGGCTTCCTGCGAGCCAACCACCCGACCTTCGGCTATATCCCGCAGGGCGCGCTGAACATGGTGAAAGAGTTTGGCCTGATGGTCTTTATGGCGGGCGTGGGTTTGAGCGCAGGCAGCGGCATCGGACACAGTCTGGGTGCCGTCGGCTGGCAGATGCTGGTCGCCGGGTTGATCGTCAGCCTGCTGCCGGTGGTAATCTGCTTCCTGTTCGGCGCATACGTGCTGCGCATGAACCGCGCAATGCTGTTTGGCGCCATGATGGGCGCGCGCACCTGTGCACCGGCGATGGAAATCATCAGCGACACCGCCCGCAGCAACATCCCGGCGCTGGGCTACGCAGGCACGTACGCCATCGCCAACGTCCTGCTGACGCTTGCCGGTACGCTGATTATCATTATCTGGCCCGCGCTCGGATAACTCTGAAGTTTGCGCATCCCCGAATTATTTTCGCGATGCGCAGAACTTTTTGTATATGAGGCAGTCATAACTATTGCCACTGCTTTTCTTTGATGTCCCCCATTTTGTGGAGCCCATCAACCCCGCCATTTTGGTTCAAGGTTGATGGGTTTTTTGTTGCCTGACATTCACAGCCATGTCAAACCCGCTGCGTCACCCTACTTTCCTGCTCCATCAATATCACCGTCGCACTAGCACCATTACCCCATGATATAAGCAGTACCAGGTTCCTGTTTCGTCCGCTTGCCCCTACCCCATTTGCAACCATACTTTGAACTATCCCTGCCTCTTTAATTGAAAAAAGGCCATGCTGATGAAAACCAAAACCGTTGTCATTTTCGGCGCAAGCGGCGCGATAGGTAGCGAAACCGCGCGAGTACTGGCGCGAGAGGGAGCGCATGTATTTCTCGTCGCCCGGAATCGGGATAAGCTGGAGCGCGTGGCTAACGACATCCGTTCTGCCGGTGGAATCGCTGAATCACGTGTCATCGACGTCCTCGACGAACGTTCTGTTCTTGAGCAAACCGCAAAAATGGCTCAGCAGACTGGCGGCATTGATGTGGTCGTTAACGCAACAGGGTTCATGCACGAGCAAGGCAAACACCTCGCAGAGTTATCCCTGGCAGAGTTCAGGCAGGGATTTGATCCGTTTCTCACCGCCCTTTTCACTATATCAAAGGCCGTCGTCCCCTATATGGGTGGCGATCGCGAGGGCGTAATAATCACCGTTGTCGCACCGGCAGGCCCGATGGCGATACCCGGTCATCTTGGGCATATCGTCGGCTGCGCGGGCATTGAGGCGTTCGTCAATGCGCTCGCCAGCGAACTGGGTCCGAAGAACATCCGCGTTACGGGCGTACGCTCTCATGCCATCAGCGGCGCGGTTCAGGCGGGTTCTTACACAGGAGAGTTATTCGCGATAAAAGCGCAGTCGATGGGAGTAACGGTCGAGCAGTTTATGGAAGGTGCCGCGCAAAGCACAATGCTCAAGCGGCTGCCAACCCTGCCGCAGGTGGCCGGTGTGATTGCATTTTTGGCCTCTGAACATGCCCGAGCGATGACCGCGACGATGGTCAACGTGACGGCGGGTGCGACCCTCGGCTAATGCTAAAATCCTGCGATGCGCCTCACCATCGCCCTGATCTCTTCGCGTGACAGCGGCTCCCGGTCCGTTACAAAATGCAGGGTCATGCCCTCGATAAACGCATCGAGCGCACGCGTCGTCACCGGGTCAAACCACTGCTCCAGCGTACTCTGGCTAGTTTGCATCCAGTCCTGCATCACTTTTTTAAGCGCTGGTTTACGGCTCATCAGCGCATACAGCTGGTACATCAGCTCCATATTGTGCGGCGTGGTCACTTCTGAGCTGTGGATCAGCGTGGTGATCGCTTCGCAGGCCATTTCTGGACCGGTAACACCGGCAAAAAATTCGCGGTATTGCAGCGACATTTGCTGGGTAAAGCCGGTGAACGCCTCTTCGAGCAGCGAGTCTATCCCGTCGAAATAGTAGGTCATCGACCCCAGCGGCACGCCCGCGCAGCTGGCGATTTTACGGTGCGTCACGGCATTGATGCCATGCTCTGCAATGGACTCCAGGGTGGCCTGAAGGATCCGCTCCCGACGCTGCGGATCGTTTGGTCGTCTGCTCATCTTTTCCCCTTTCGGTTTGTGTACAAATGTACACAAACTTGCTAGTGTTGTCGCTATTGTTGTACTTCTGGTGCTCCTCAATGACGTTGATCTCTCCCCGTAAAGCCCTGCAGCGCCGCCTGTGGGCACTGTTTATGTTCTTTTTCATCCCCGGATTGCTGATGGCGTCCTGGGCGACGCGCACCCCCGCGATCCGCGACATTCTGTCGGTCTCGACGGCAGAAATGGGCATCGTGCTGTTTGGTCTGTCGATCGGTTCGATGAGCGGTATTCTCTGCTCGGCATGGCTGGTGAAGCGCTTTGGTACGCGTAAAGTGATTCGTACCACCATGTGCAGCGCGGTAGTCGGCATGCTGATCCTCAGCACCGCCCTGTGGTTTGCGTCGCCGGTAATGTTTGCCTTTGGTCTGATGGTCTTTGGTGGCAGCTTTGGCGCAGCAGAAGTGGCGATTAACGTCGAAGGCGCCGCCGTCGAGCGCGAGCTGAATAAAACCGTGCTGCCGATGATGCACGGCTTCTACAGCCTCGGCACGCTGGCCGGTGCCGGTGTGGGCATGGCGTTGACCGCTTTTGGTACCGCCGCGAGCCTGCACATTTTACTGGCGGCGCTGATCTGTATTTTGCCGATTTTGACGGGCATTACCTTCATTCCTGACGGCACGGGCAAAAACAGCGCGGAAGATCAAAAGTCGACCGAGAAAGGGTTACCTTTTTATCGCGATATGCAGCTGATGCTGATTGGCGTAGTGGTGCTGGCGATGGCGTTTGCCGAAGGCTCCGCGAACGACTGGCTGCCGCTGCTGATGGTCGACGGCCACGGTTTTAGCCCTACTTCCGGTTCATTGATTTACGCCGGGTTTACCCTCGGGATGACCGTCGGGCGCTTTACCGGCGGCTGGTTTATCGATCGTTACAGCCGCGTAGCCGTGGTGCGCGCCAGCGCGATGATGGGCGCGCTCGGTATCGCGCTGATTATTTTTGTCGACGTGGACTGGATCGCCGGTATTTCGGTCATTCTGTGGGGCGCCGGTGCGTCACTCGGGTTCCCGCTCACCATTTCGGCGGCCAGCGATACCGGCCCGGACGCCCCGACGCGCGTCAGCGTGGTTGCCACCACCGGCTATCTCGCCTTCCTGGTCGGCCCGCCGCTGCTCGGGTTCCTCGGCGAACATTACGGGTTACGCAGCGCCATGCTGGTGGTATTAGCCCTGGTCATTGTCGCTGCGCTGGTCGCAAAAGCCGTGGCAAAACCTACAACACAAGATTCAGCAATGGAGAAGGGATATGAGCGTTAAGTTAATCGCCGTCGACATGGATGGAACCTTCCTGAGCGACGCCAAAACCTATAACCGCGAGCGCTTTCTGGCGCAGTATGCGCGCATGAAGGCGCAAGATATTCGCTTTGTGGTTGCCAGCGGGAATCAGTATTACCAGCTCATCTCCTTTTTCCCGGAGATTGCCGATGAGATCGCTTTTGTCGCCGAAAACGGCGGCTGGGTGGTGAACGCTCGTGAAGATGTATTTAACGGTGAACTCACCAAAAACCAGTTCGCCACCGTGGCGCGTTTCCTCTGCTCTCTGCCGGAAGTGGAAGTGATCGCCTGCGGTAAGACCAGCGCCTATACCCTGAAATCTTACGACGACAGCCTCAAAGAGATGGCGGCGAAGTATTACCATCGCCTGGAAATGGTTGATAACTTTGACCATCTTGACGACATCTTCTTCAAATTTGGGCTGAATCTGCCGGACAGCGAAATCCCGCGCGTGCAGGCGATGATCCATCAGGAACTGAGCGACATTATGGTTCCGGTGACCACCGGCCATGGCAATATCGATCTGATTATTCCAGGCGTGCACAAGGCGAACGGGCTGCGGATTTTGCAGCGGCACTGGGGTATCGACGATAGCGAAGTGGTAGCGTTTGGCGACAGCGGGAATGACGTTGAGATGCTGCGTCAGGCGGGCTTCAGCTTTGCGATGGCAAACGCCAAACCGCATATCAAAGCCGTGGCGCGTTTCGAGGCGCCGCACAATAACGACGAAGGCGTGCTGGATGTGATCGAAAAAGCGTTGAACGGGGAAGCGCCGTTTAACTAGCGCGTGAATTGCCCGGTAAGCGTAACGCCACCGGGCAACCACTTACTGTAACGCGCTGCCGACGCGTTTATCTTTCAGGAACATCACCATCAGCCCCAGCCACAGCACGCCATTGGCGAGGTTAAACAGGCTGAACAGCCCGTTACCGCCAAAGCTGTAGGCGTGTTTACTGACTTCAATGCCCACGGTAAAGATCAGCATCTGCAGCATCCCCATCGCGGCGGATACGGTGCCTTTACTCATCTCGCTGGCAAACAGCGTCAGGCGCACCAGACCGGCATTCGCCAGACCAATCCCAAAGGCATAAATGCTCAGCCCGGCTGTCATCCATAGATAGGCGTGGGAAGAGGCGACGGTCGCCACCGCTGCAACCACCAGCCCGGCCACAATCGGCCAGCCGCCCATAATGATCAGCGAGCGCACGCTGCGACGGGATGTGAGGCGTGCCAGCACCAGGTTTCCGATAATCAGCGCGCCAAAAACAGGCACCTGCAGCAGACCGTATTCATAGCTGCTGAGCTTCTCACCGCTAATAATAATGACCGGTGACTGGGCAATCCACGCCAGCAGCGGCAGGCTGACAAACCCGGTCGCCAGCGCGCCCGCCACAAAGCGGCCATTCCTGAGCACCTCTTTGTAGTCGCGCCCCAGCTCTTTAAGGGACAGTTTTTCGCCCAGTCGAGTGGCGGTCTCTGGCATTGCGCGGTGCAAGCCGAAGAACGAAATCGCCGCCAATGCCGCGAACAGCACAAACATCCCTTCCCACGGCGCAACGTGCACCCACGCCGCGCCCACCAGCGGGCCGAGCAGCGGCGCAATCAGCGCCACGTTCGCCATCAGGGCGGTGATTTTGATACACACCGCCTCCTCAAAGGACTCCTGAATAGCGGCATACCCCACGGCGCCGATAAAGCACAGGCTCACCCCCTGCAAGAATCGCAGCAGTGTGAATTGTTCAATCGTTTGTGCCAGCAGAATGGCGAGGCAGGTGACGATAAACCACACCACGCCAGTCAGCATCACCGGGCGACGGCCAATGCGATCCGACAGCGGCCCCAGCAGCCACTGCAAAAACATGCCGCCAGCCAGATAGGCGGTCATGGATGTCGGTACCCACTCGATCCCGGCGTTGTACTGCTCCACCACGGCCAGCATACCCGGCTGGATCATATCATTGCCGATATAGGTGGAGAATTCGTAAAGCACCAGACACAGAGGGAAAAGTAACGCCTGACGACCCAGACGGTTACCGGAAGAAGAACGGTTTAACATGCAGTCTCTTTTTGATGAAAAAATCGCGATGAGTTTAATGAAATGCCCGGTCGCGAGATAGTGAATTATCGAAGATAAACAGAAATAAAGCACATATCGTCGTCGTTTAAGGTTTCCTTAAGTTGACACCTTTATGATGGGCCTATTTCCCGTCAATGAACGTCATTATGGCTCAACATACTGCCCCTTCGGATTTATCTAAGTCACCGACAACTAAGATAAAACCCCTTTACCGTTTACCGGTGCGCTTTTATGGTTATCAGCTTTTCGCGCTACTGCTGATGGCGGTGCTGTTTACCTGGCTTTCGCGCGATGAGACGCTCGACCGCTGGATCACGGGTTTCTGGTATGACGCCGCCAGCCACCATTTCCCGCTGCAGCAAAACGCGCTGCTGGATCTGCTGAACCATCGACTGGCGAAGTACGTTGCGATTGCGACGGCGGCCGTGGCGCTGATTTATGGCGCCTTTCGTCGCAACATGCCGCTGGTCACCGGAGCGCTGCTGATGGGCCTTGGCACCCTGGTGGTCGGTGTGCTGAAAAGTACCAGCCATCACAGCTGTCCGTGGGATTTGCTGGAGTACGGCGGCAAAGCGGTTTCGTATCCGCTGTTTAGCAGTACGCCTGATGGCAGCGGCCCCGGTCGTTGCTTCCCTGGCGGGCACGCATCGAGCGGCTTTATGGTAATGGGGCTGTTTTTCGCCTTCTGGCGCGAGCGCCCTCGTCTGGCGTGGTGTTTCGTGGCGCTGGGTGCGGTGGCGGGCCTGACGATGGGCTTCGGCCAGGTCATGCGCGGCGCCCATTTCTTCTCCCACAACCTGTGGGCAGGTTGGTGGGTTTGGTTTTCTCAGGTCGTGGCTTACGGCCTTGTTTCTGCCTGGTTTGCAAAAGAGTGAGTTGGAATGCTAGAGAATCTCAATTACGGACTGTTTTATCTGATTAATGCCACCCCGGCGTCACCGGAGTGGATGATTATTTTTGCCAAATTTGTGGCAAAGGATCTGATTAACATCGTGCCCTTGCTGATCGCGATACTCTGGCTGTGGGGGCCGCGCAAGCAGGTCAGCGCGCAGCGTCAGCTGGTGATAAAGGTGGCGATGGCGCTGGCGGTTAGCATGACCGCCTCCTGGACGCTGGGGCATCTGTTCCCGCACGATCGTCCATTTGTCGATCATATCGGTTCGAACTTCCTGCACCATGCGGCTGACGACTCCTTCCCGAGCGATCACGGCACCGTGATTTTCACCTTCGCACTGGCCTTTTTGTTCTGGCACCGCGTCTGGTCGGGCGTGGTTCTGATGGCGATCGCACTCGGCATTGCCTGGTCGCGCGTCTATCTCGGCGTCCACTGGCCGCTGGATATGCTGGGCGGACTGCTGGTCGGAATGATGGGCTGCCTGAGCGCGCAAATCCTGTGGAATATCATGGGACAGCAGATTTATCGCGGGCTGCAGCGCGTCTACCGTATCTGCTTTGCTCTCCCGATCCGCAAAGGCTGGATACGTGACTAATCCCGGTCCGACAGGTTACACTTGAACCCCCACATTGTGGGGGTTCACCTTTTCGCCCCGAGGATCTATGGAAACACGACGCGACGACCGCATCTCCCAGCTGCTGCAAGCCCTGAAGCGCAGCGATAAGCTGCATCTCAAAGAAGCTGCCACTCTGCTCGGCGTTTCCGAGATGACCATCCGTCGCGATCTGAACAGCGAGAGTGCCCCCGTGGTGCTGCTCGGCGGCTATATCGTGCTGGAGCCACGCAGCGGCAGCCACTATCTGCTGAGCGATCAGAAAACCCGCCTGGTTGAGGAAAAACGCAAAGCCGCACGGCTGGCCGCCTCCCTCGTGCAACCGCATCAGACTCTGTTTTTCGACTGCGGCACCACCACACCATGGATTATCGAAGCCATTGATAACGCGCTGCCGTTCACGGCGGTGTGCTACTCCCTGAATACCTTTCTGGCTCTCCAGGAGAAACCTGAGTGTCGGGTGATCCTCTGCGGCGGTGAGTTTCACGCCAGCAATGCCATTTTCAAGCCGTTGAATCTTCAGGACACCCTGAGCAATCTCTGTCCGGATATCGCCTTTTACTCAGCGGCAGGCGTAAGCGTGCGCCAGGGCGCAACCTGCTTTAACCTCGAAGAGTTAACGGTGAAGCACTGGGCAATGAACGCCGCGCAGTATCATGTGCTGGTGGTGGATCACAGCAAATTTGGCAAAGTGCGTTCAGCAAGAATGGGCGATCTGGCACGCTTTGATGCGATTGTCAGCGACTGCCGCCCGGATGACGAGCTGGTCGCACACGCCAAAGCGCAGCAGATTAAATTGATGTACTGAGTGGGGGTTTTGCCGGGCTTAGTCGCCAGCGCGCTCTGATGCTCTCACCTTATCCCTCCCCCGTCGGGGGAGGAGGCAAACACTCAAAACGATAATCTTGCGGTTATCGTTTTGCTTTTATGAGAACCAGCTACCAAACCACGAGTGGAATTTCATCATCACGAAGTCCCACATCCGGCTGAAGAATCCACCCTCTTCCACTGCTTCCATTACGATCAGCGGACGCTGCTCAATGGATTTGCCGTTAAGCTGAAAATCGATCGTGCCGACCACCTGGCCCTTTTTCAGCGGCGCGGTCAGCTGTGGATCGGTCAGGGTGTAGCTCGCTTTCAGGTTCTTCAACTGACCACGCGGGATCGTCACAGAACCCGCTTCACCCGCACCCAGATTCACTTCACTCTTATCTCCGAACCAGACGCGCTGGCTGATAAAGGTCGCGTCAGGTTTAATTGGCGTCACCGTTTCGAAGAAGCGGAAGCCCCAGGTCAGCAGTTTTTCGGATTCATTAAAGCGGATGCGGTCGGTTTTGGTGCCAAGCACCACGGAGATCAAACGCATATCGCCCTGGGTCGCAGACGCCACCAGGTTATAGCCTGCGCCTGCGGTGGTGCCGGTTTTCATGCCGTCCACATTCACGTTGCTGCTCCACAGCAGACGGTTGCGGTTCGGCTGGCGGATCTTGTTGAACGTAAACTCTTTCTCTTTATGAATGGCGTACTCATCCGGCACATCGTGGATCAGCGCTTTGCCCAGCAGCGCCATATCGCGGGCGGTACTGAACTGCCCCGGCGCGTCCAGGCCGTGGACCGTTTTGAAGGTGGTTTTGGTCAGGCCGAGCTTTTGCGCGTAACCATTCATCAGGCCGATAAAGGAGTCCTGGCTGCCCGCGACGTAATCCGCCAGCGCGATACAGGCGTCGTTCCCCGACTGAATAATCACCCCTTTATTCAGATCCGACACGGAAACCTGGTCACCCGGTTTCAGGAACATCACGGACGAACCGCGCAGGGCCGGGTTGCCGGTGGCCCAGGCGTCTTTGCCAATGGTCACCATGTCGTCGAGCTTAATTTTGTTCGCTTTGAGCGCCTGCCCGACCACGTAGCTGGTCATGATTTTGGTCAGACTCGCCGGATCGAGCTGTTCGTCCGCGTTGCCTTCCGCCAGCACTTTACCGCTGGCGTAGTCCATCAGGATCCACGCGCGCGCGTCGACCGGAGGCGCTTCTGGTGCCGCCGTTTCAGCCGCAAAAAGTGTGGGGGAAAACAGGAAAAGCAGTGCGGAGCCTGCCGCCAGGCTGCGCAGAGAAGAAGTTGTATGCGTCATAAATGCCACCCGAGTGTCCTTTCTAAAAAATCACGTCACATCACCGTGTCGCAAGAAGCGATGAGTAATAACGTACTAATGAGTCTAAAGAAACCTAAACCAGGTAAAGTTTTTAAAGTTTACGCAATAACGGGCCGGGGTGCTGTCCCGGATGCGATTTTTTTGTCTTCTGTTGCGTAAATGTTAGGTTTATCTCACCATGTGCAATCGCAGGCTTTGATTCACCACTCAGGTTATTTCACTCATTCAGGAGTCAATATGATTACGCTGTGGGGCAGGAACAATTCAACCAACGTCAAGAAAGTGCTCTGGACGCTGGAAGAGCTGGATTTACCGTTTAACCAGATCATGGCCGGTTTGCAGTTTGGCGTGAATAACGATGCCGAGTATCTGGCGATGAACCCTAATGGACTGGTGCCGCTGCTGCGCGACGACGAAACCGACTTAACCCTGTGGGAATCGAACGCCATTGTGCGCTATCTGGCAGCGCAGTACGGGCAAAACCGCCTGTGGGTGGACAATCCTGCCCGCCGTGCCGAGGGCGAAAAATGGATGGACTGGGCAAACCAGACGCTCTCCCCCGCGCACCGCCCGATCCTGATGGGCCTGGTCAGAACCCCGGAAGCCGAGCGTGATTATGCGGCGATCAACGCCGGAAAAGCCGCGTGCGAAAAACTGTTTGCCCTGCTGGATGACGCACTCGCGAACCAGCCGTGGCTCTCAGGCTCCGCGTTTGGCGTGGGCGATATTGCTGTCGCGCCGTTTATCTGGAACCTGACCAACATCGGTCTGGAGTGGGGATCGTATCCAAACCTGGAGCGCTGGTACGCACAGCTCAAAGCGCGCCCGGCCTTCCAAAAAGCGATCATGATCCCCGTGAGCTAATCACGCCCCGGACGGGCTGACTTTCAACAGTTGCCCGTCTGATTCATCCGTTAATACATACAGATAGCCATCCGGCCCCACCCGCACATCGCGGATGCGGTTGCCTTTATCCCCCAGAATCCGCCCGTCTTCCGTCACCTTATTGCCATCCACACTCAGGACAATCACGTCTTTCTCTTTCAGCGCGCCCACGAACAGTTTGTTTTTCCACTGCGGAAAAACGTCGCTGTTGTAGAACGCCATGCCGCTCACCGCGGGCGATACTTTCCAGACAAACAGCGGCGGCTCCGTGCCTTCGACATGCTCGCCTTTCGCTTCCGGAATTTTCAGGCCGCTGTAGTTAATCCCGTGCGTCGCCAGCGGCCAGCCGTAGTTTTTGCCTTTTTCAGGGATATTGATCTCGTCGCCGCCACGCGGGCCGTGCTCGTTCAGCCACAGCGCGTCGGTCCAGGGGTTCATCGCCATCCCCTGCGGATTGCGGATGCCGTAGGACCAGATTTCCGGGCGCGCGCCTGCTTTATCGACGAACGGATTATCCGCAGGCACTTTGCCCTGATCCGTCAGGCGTACCACTTTCCCTTGCAGCTTATCCAGATCCTGCGCCGTCGGACGCTGATTGTTTTCACCCAGGCCGATAAACAGATAGCCTTTTCCGTCGAACACCAGTCGCCCGCCGAAGTGATTTCCCGTCGACAGTTTTGGCATCTGGCGGAACACCACCTGGAAGGCCTCGATGCGCGAGAGATCCTCGCTCAGGCGGCCATATCCTACCGCCGTGCCCGCTTTACCGTCGTTGCCGACTTCGGCGTAGCTGAGCCAGATGCGGCGCGACTGTTCAAAATCCGGAGCCAGCACCACGTCCAACAGACCGCCCTGCCCGCTATCCCACACTTTCGGTATCCCGACGATCGGATCTGACAGCCCTTTTCCCGCCTGCCAGTGCTTGAGCTGCCCGCCCCTGAGGGTGATCAGCATGCCCTGATTATCCGGCAAAAAGGCCAGCGACCACGGGTGATCGAGTTTAGTTTGCAGCACATCGACGTTGACTGCGCCGGGTGCCGCCATTACGGAAGCGGAGAGAAAGAAGAGAGACAGAGGAATCAGCGAAGATCGGCGCATTACGCACTCCTTTTTTCGACGTTTGGCATAAAGAGTAGCCAGGCCGACCGGGCGCGTGAGCACTTTTACAAAAGCTTAATCAGAAGGGGGAGTCGCCTCCCCCGGAGTTTAGTGCTGATGGAGCGCGGCGTGCTCTTTCAGGCACATAATGCAGAGAGTCAGTGTCGTCAGGGAGTGTTCCAGTTTCTCCGCGCTGACGGCGACAAACGTTGGACAATCATGGTGTCCGGTCATCAGGCATACGGCAGCTTTTGACAACGCGTCAGCCGCGCGTTGCAGGACAAGCTGTTCATCAGCGTCGTAATAATCCCGCAGGATCGGCGCTTTTTCACGCATGTAGTCACACAGTTCAAAACAATTATCGCGCAGATGGTCGCTTTCGCTGACTGACATATACCCTTTTGCCATCCTTAACTGCAGGTATGCCGCAAGGTCAATCCGGGCATTGATCAGCTTGTTCAGTAGATCGCGTTTCAGTCTGTCAACGGACATGCTATTTCCTCCCTTGTCAGCCATTGTGCACAATCAGAATAAGCTCATTTTTTGACCAGATTAATGCGTCAGGTCAATAAATCGCAACTGATTAACATTCTTTACAATGTTACAACGTCCGGCCCTCAGCCCTACCCTTTAATCTTCGGATCCAGTGCGTCGCGCAGGCCATCACCCAACAGGTTAAAGGCCAGCACGGTAAAGAAGATCGCGAGGCTTGGGAAGATCGCCACGTGGGGCGCAATCACCATGTCAGCCCGCGCTTCATTGAGCATCGCGCCCCACTCCGGCGTCGGCGGCTGTGCGCCTAATCCCAGGAATGAGAGACTCGCCGCTGAGATGATCGATACGCCGATACGCATGGTGAAATAGACCACAATGGACGAGACCGTACCGGGCAGGATGTGGTTAAACAGGATGGTTGCATCGCTGGCGCCAATACTGCGCGCCGATTCGATAAACGTCTGTTGCTTCAGCACCAGTGTATTTCCACGCACCAGACGGGCAAACGCCGGAATGGAAAAGACCGCCACGGCGATGATCACGTTAGCCATCCCGCTGCCCATTATTGCGACGACGGCGATTGCCAGCAAAATGCCGGGGAAGGCAAACAGCACGTCGCAGATACGCATGATGATGCGGTCCCACCAGCCTTCGTAGAACCCCGCCAGCAGCCCCAGCACCGTACCGATGGCAGCGCCAATCAGCACCGCGAAAACTCCCGCCGCGAGTGAGATTTGTGCGCCGACCAGCACGCGGCTAAAGATATCGCGCCCGAGAGAGTCCACGCCAAACCAGTGCATCATTGACGGGCCATCGTTTAGTCGATCGTAATCGAAGTAGTTTTCCGCATCGAACGGCGTGATCCAGGGTGCCAGAATCGCCACTACGATCAGCAGCAGCACAAACAGTCCGGCGGTCATTGCCACCGGCTGACGACGAAATCGCCGCCAGAACTCCAGCCACGGCGTGCGGATATGGTCCGGTTTTAACCCCGGCATAGCCTTTAAAATGGCCTGACGACGCCAGTTAAACAATCGCATGTTACTTGTACCTGATAGCCGGGTTAATGGCGGCGTAGAGCACATCCACCACTAAGTTGATAAGAATAAATTCCAGTGAAAACAGCAGCACCTCTGCCTGAATCACCGGATAGTCGCGCATGTCGACGGAATCGACCAGCAAACGACCCAGCCCCGGCCAGTTAAAGACCTTCTCCACCACAATCGAACCGCCAAGCAGGAAGCCAAACTGCAGGCCCATCATCGTGACAACCGGAATCATCGAATTGCGCAGGCCATGCTTGAGGATCACCCACTTTTCGCTCACGCCTTTGGCGCGCGCGGTGCGCATATAGTCTTCACTCAGCACATCGACGAACGAGGCGCGCGTAAATCGCGCCATCACGGCGGCCACCGCTGCGCCTAAAGTGAGCGACGGCAGAATGTAGTGCTTCCACGTATCCGCCCCCACCGTCGGCAGCCAGCCCAGTTCGACGGAGAAGATCTGCATCAGCAGCATCCCCAGCGCAAACGCCGGGAAAGAGATCCCGGTGACGGCCAGCGCCATGCCGAGCTTATCCGGCCAGCGGTTGCGCCAGACGGCGGCAATAATCCCCGCGGCAAGACCAAAAATCATCGCCCAGATCATACTGGCAAGAGTGAGCCAGAACGTCGGCATAAAGCGGCTGGCAATCTCCTCAGAAACCGGACGTCGCGACACCATTGAGATGCCGAAATCGCCCTGCAACACGTTGGTGATGTAGTGCCAGAACTGCACGTACAGCGGCCGATCGAGACCCAGCTGCTGGCGCACCATATCGATCACCGTCGCATCCGCCTCCGGCCCGGCGATGAGTCGCGCCGGATCGCCGGGCAGCATATGGACGAACAGAAACACCAGCACCGCCACAATCAGCAGCGTTGGGATCAGCCCCAGCAGGCGTTTAAAAACATAATTCAGCATGCCTTTCCCTCTCATCCCGCAGACTATCGCCTGCGGGAATGAGTTCTGTTATTTCAAATCCGCGTCTTCAAAACTGAAGCCCGTATCCGGCATGATGTAGAACCCGGTCAGCGCCTTGTTGTGGGCGGAAACCAGTTTTTCCACCACCAGCGGCACCCACGGCGACTCTTTCCACAGAATATCCTGAGCATCCTTGTACAGACGCGCTTTCTCGTCGGTTTTGGTGGTTTTCAGGGCATCCGTCAGATCTTTATCCACCTGCGGATTGCTGTAGAACGCGGTGTTGAACTGCGTCGGCGGCCAGTTCTGCGAGGCAAACAGCGGCGAAAGCGCCCAGTCTGCTTCACCCGTTGATGCCGTCCAGCCGGTGTAGAACATGCGCACACCGCTCTCTTTCTGCCCTTTGCCTTCCACTTCCGCCGCGCGCTGACCCGCGTCCATCGCTGTCAGTTGCGCTTTGATGCCCACCTGCGCCAGCTGCTGCTGGGTGAACTGCAGCACTTTCTGCGCGGTGCTGTGATTATGGGATGACCACAGCGTGGTGCTAAAGCCGTTCGGGAAACCGGCCTCTTTCAGCAGCTCGCGCGCTTTCGCCGGATCGTATGGCCAGGGTTTATAGCTCTGGGCGTAGGCAATCGACGGCGGCACAATGCCCGTCGCCGGGGTCGCATAGCCCGCAAAAGCCACTTTCACCAGCGCCTGACGGTTAATGGCGTAGTTGATCGCCTCGCGCACTTTTGGATTATCAAACGGCTTTTGCGTGACGTTCATGCTGATGTAGCGCTGCATGATCGACGGGCTGGCCACCAGCTCCAGCTTGCTGTTTTTCTCAAGGATTGCCGCCTGCTCGTATGGGATCGGGAAAGCAAACTGCGCTTCGCCGGTTTGCAGCATCGCCGCACGGGTGTTGTTGTCGACAACCGGACGCCAGGTGATAGAGTCCAGTTTCGGCAGGCCCTTCTGCCAGTACCCGGCGAATTTCTTCACCTTCACGAAATCGGTCTGATTCCAGGTCACCAGCTCGTACGGCCCGGTGCCGACCGGGTGGAAACCAATCTCTTTGCCGTATTTCTTCAGCGCTTCCGGGGAGATCATCGCCGTCGCCGGGTGCGCCAGAATATTGATAAACGCCGAGAACGGCTCTTTGAGGGTGATTTTCACCGTCGTCGAATCGACGGCCTCGGTGCTGGCGATGTTTTTGTAGAGGTTATAGCGCTTGAGACTGTTTTCTTTATTGCTGGCGCGATCGAGGTTCACCTTCACGGCTTCAGCGTTGAAATCAGTCCCATCCTGGAACTTCACGCCGCTGCGCAGTTTGATGGTGTAGACCAGCCCGTCATCGGAGACGGTATAGCTTTCGGCCAGCACATTCTTCAGCTTCATCTCTTTATCAAGGCCAAACAGCCCCTGATAGAACGACTTCGCCACCGCCTGCGACAGCGTATCGTTAGCGTCATACGGGTCCAGCGTGGTGAAGTTGGACGCCACGGCGACCACCACATCTTTAGCCGCAAATGCAGGCGCTGCCGCCAGCGCGGCCGTCACGCTCGCGGCTAACAGCCATGAACGAGCAACAAATTTTGTCATTGTATTCTCCTGTTGTTCCCTGTCTGTCAAAAGCTATAAGCGTGAAAAGGCGTTGTGTTGATGCGGCGGTGCCACGAAATGTCCGGGGCCCACTTCGCGCAGAACCACACGCTCCGTCGCCTCGCCGCGTTTACGAATATTGCCCGGCATCTCATCCTGCAACAGCACGCGGTGGCCGTGCCGGTGCGCCGGGTCGGCCACCGGAACGGCGGCCATCAGTTTGCGGGTGTACGGGTGCTGAGGGTTTTCAAACACCGCGCGGCGCGGGCCAATCTCCACGATTTGTCCCATGTACATCACCGCCACGCGATGGCTGATGCGCTCTACCACCGCCATATCGTGTGAGATAAACAAAAAGGCGATGCCCAGCTCGCGCTGGAGATCGAGCAGTAAATTGATGATTTGTGCACGGATGGAGACATCCAGCGCCGAGACGGATTCGTCGGCAATCACCACCTTCGGATTCAACGCCAGCGCGCGGGCAATGCAGATGCGCTGACGCTGACCACCGGAAAACTCGTGTGGGTAACGCCAGGCATGTTCCGGCTTTAACCCCACGCGTTCCAGTAACCAGGCTACGCGCCGCTGCCCCTCTTCGCCTTTCAGCAGGCCATGCACCCGCAACGGCTCCATGATCGAGTAACCGACCGTCTGGCGCGGATCGAGTGAGGCATAAGGGTCCTGGAAGATAAACTGAATATCCCGGCGCAGGTGCTGTAGCTTGCTGGCTGGCAACGTGTCGATGCGCTCACCGTTAAAGGTAATGCTGCCCTCCTGGGAGTCGACCAGACGCAGCAACGCCCGTCCGGTGGTGGATTTCCCGCAGCCCGATTCCCCCACCAGCGCCAGGGTTTCGCCCGGCCACAGGTCGAAACTGACGTTTTCCACCGCGTGCACTTCGCGCTTCACGCGGTTAAGCAGCCCGCCGCGCAGCGGGAAACGGGTCACCAGATCGCGCACCTGCAGTATCGGCTCGCCCGGTACCACCGTGTCTTGTTCAGTCTCTTCGCTTTGCGCCACGCCCGGCGAAAGCAGCGGGAAGCGACGCGGCAAATCGCTGCCGTTCATCGCCCCGAGACGCGGAACCGCCGCCAGCAGCGCTTTGGTGTAAGGGTGTTCCGGTGCGTGGAAGATCTGCTCCACGCTGCCCGTTTCAACGGCCTCGCCTTGGTACATCACCAGCACCCGGTCGGCGATATCCGCCACCACGCCCATATCGTGGGTGATAAAAATCACCCCCATCTCCATCTCCTGTTGCAGCACTTTGATGAGCTGCAGGATCTGCGCCTGAATGGTCACATCCAGCGCGGTGGTTGGCTCGTCGGCAATCAGCACCGCCGGGCGGCACGATAGCGCCATGGCGATCATCACCCGCTGGCGCATGCCGCCGGAGAGCTGGTGCGGGTAGCGCCCGAGAATGGTTTGCGCTTCCGGAATACGCACCAGATCCAGCATGCGCTTGGCCTCTGCCAGCGCCTGCTCGCGGGATAATCCCTGGTGCAGGCGGATAGATTCGGCAATCTGCTCGCCCACCGGAAACACCGGATTGAGCGAGGTCATCGGCTCCTGGAAAATCATCGCCATGTCCGCGCCGCGCACGCTCTGCATTTGCGACTGGCTCAGCTCGGTGAGATCGATGACCTGCTGGTTGCGACGGCGTAAAAGCAGGCTGTCACAGTTGATCATCCCGCCTGCCTGCTCCAGCAAACGCATCAGCGACAGGGCCGTGACGGATTTACCGGAACCGGATTCACCGACAATCGCCAGCGTTTCGCCTCGCTTGAGAGAGAACGAAAGCTGTTTTACCGCCGGGACAAGCCGCCGCTCTTCCTGAAACGCGATGTTCAGGTTGTGGACGGCCAGAACTTCCCGGCTATCCAGATCGTTACTGTGCGGCACGCAGGCTCCCCTTATTCACGATAAATTCCCGTCGAGGGTGCATCGCCCGTATAACCCCAGGCGCGATACATCCCTTCACTGTTAAACGGCAACGCGACGTTGCCTTCACGATCCACAGCAATCAGCCCGCCGCTGCCGCCGAGCGCCGGGAGTTTTTCCATCACCACGCGCTCGCAGGCCTCGGCCAGACTTAAGTTTCCGTAATCCATCAAGGCGGCAATGTCATACGCCGCGAGCGTGCGGATAAACACTTCGCCCGTACCGGTGCAGGACACGGCCACATTGGCGATATTGGCGTAACATCCCGCGCCCGGCAGAGGGCTGTCCCCGACCCGGCCCGGTAATTTGTTGGTCATTCCGCCGGTAGAGGTCGCCGCCGCGAGATTGCCCGCTTTGTCCAGCGCCACCGCTCCAACGGTACCCATTTTGGTGCACTCATCGAGCGGTGCCGCGTGATCGAGCTGGGTGATCCCGGCGCTGCGCGCGTCCAGTAATTGCTGATAACGCTCGGGCGTCGAGAAGGTCTCAGCAGGCACCCGTTCCATGCCGTTTTCTGCGGCAAACTGCTCCGCGCCTACTCCCGTCATCAGGACGTGCGGGCTTTGCTCCATCACCAGACGCGCCGCCAGAATCGGGTTACGCAGATGGCTGACACCCGCCACCGCACCGGCTTTCAGGCTATTGCCGTCCATCACGCAGGCGTCCAGTTCGTGGGTTTCGTCGCGAGTAAATACCGACCCAATACCCGCGTTAAACAGCGGGCACTCTTCCAGCAAACGTACCGCCTCGGTGACGACATCAAGCGCGCTCTCGCCCGCCTCCAGCATCCGCTGGCCCGTTTCCACAATGGCAGAAAGCGCGTCAACGTAGCGTTTTTCCTGCTCCGGACTCAGCTTCGCACGGGTAATCGCCCCTGCGCCGCCGTGAATTGCGATCACCGCATTAACCATTTCCATCACCCATCAGCACAGAGGCGCCGCTTTTTCTATAAATATCATTATCGTTGTCAGATCTTCAGACGAATTTTGAATATAGAAAGACGCAAGGGTGATGTAAAGACTACACCCTCTGTGTCATACAGTTAGGGGCACTTTTCTGTCATAATGCCCGCTTTCGCTGTTATCCCGCAGGAGTAAACCATGGATTTTACCGCCGGACTGATGCCGCTTGAAACGGCACTCACGCAGATGCTCGCCCCCGTCACCCCGTTGAAAGAGCACGAAACGCTGCCTTTGCTACGCGGCTTTGGGCGTGTGCTGGCGCGCGACGTTGTCTCTCCGCTCAATGTGCCGGGGTTTGATAACTCGGCGATGGACGGTTACGCGGTGCGCCTTGCGGATATTCAGGCGGGAAATGCCTTACCGGTCGCCGGAAAAGCCTTCGCCGGTCAGCCGTTCGCGGGTGAGTGGCCACAGGGGACCTGCATTCGCATCATGACCGGTGCACCAGTGCCTGACGGGTGCGACGCGGTGGTGATGCAGGAAGAGACCGAACAGACCGACGCGGGCGTGCTTTTTACCGCCAGTGTTAAAGCGAATCAAAATATCCGCCGCGCCGGGGAAGATATCGCCCAGGGCGCAACGGTGTTCACGGCCGGAACCAAACTGACTGTCGCAGAGCTGCCGGTGCTGGCCTCTCTCGGCATTGCGGAGATCGACGTGGTGCGCAAAGTGCGCGTCGCGCTCTTCTCGACGGGCGACGAACTGCAGCTGCCGGGCCAGCCTTTGCAGGCGGGCCAAATCTACGACACCAACCGTCTGGCCGTGCATCTGATGCTGGAACAGCTGGGCTGCGAGGTGATCAACCTCGGTATCATTCCGGACGATCCGGAAAAACTGCGCGCGGCCTTTATCGAAGCGGATAACGCAGCCGACGTGGTGATAAGCTCCGGCGGCGTCTCCGTCGGCGAAGCGGATTACACCAAAACCATTCTCGATGAGCTGGGCGAAATCAGCTTCTGGAAACTGGCGATCAAACCGGGCAAGCCGTTTGCCTTTGGCACACTGGCTAACAGCTGGTTCTGCGGTCTGCCGGGCAATCCGGTTTCGGCGGCACTGACCTTTTATCAGCTGGTGCAGCCGCTGCTGGCGAAACTCTCCGGCGATAACGCCTCAGGCCTTCCTCCTCGCCAGCGCGTGCGAGCGGCGACGCGACTGAAAAAGTCCCCGGGGCGTCTGGATTTCCAGCGCGGTATTCTGACACGTAACGCCGACGGCGAGCTGGAAGTGAGCACCACCGGGCATCAGGGCTCGCATATCTTTAGCTCATTCAGCCAGGGTAACTGCTTCATCGTGCTGGAGCGTGAGCGCGGCAACGTCGAAGCCGGTGAATGGGTTGAGGTCGAAGCCTTCAACCATCTGTTCGGAGGCTAAAATGGCGGTGGAGCTGAACGATCAGGAGATGCTGCGCTATAACCGTCAGATTGTCCTGCGCGGGTTTGATTTTGACGGGCAGGAAGCACTAAAGGCGGCGAACGTGCTGGTCGTTGGCCTTGGCGGGCTGGGCTGTGCCGCCGCGCAGTATCTGGCGGCAGCGGGCGTTGGCAGGATGACGCTGCTGGATTTCGATACGGTATCGGTGTCGAATTTACAGCGTCAGACACTGCACAGCGACGCGACCGTTGGAGAGCCGAAAGTGATCTCGGCGCGCGATGCCCTGGCGCGGATCAACCCGAATGTTCACTTTACCCTCATTGATGCGATGCTGGACGATGCGGCACTGTCCGCCCACATCGCGCAGCACGATATTGTGCTTGATTGCACCGACAACGTGGCGGTGCGCAATCAGCTCAACGCGGGTTGTTTTGCCCATAAAACACCGCTGATCTCCGGGGCGGCGATCCGCATGGAAGGGCAGATCAGCGTCTTTACCTATGCGGATGGCGAGCCGTGCTATCGCTGTTTAAGCCGACTGTTTGGCGAGAACGCCCTCACCTGCGTGGAAGCGGGCGTCATGGCGCCGCTGGTGGGGGTGATCGGTTCATTGCAGGCGATGGAAGCGATTAAAGTGCTGACCCATTACGGCACACCTGCCGCCGGAAAAATCCTGATGTACGACGCGATGACCTGTCAGTTTCGTGAGATGAAATTGATGCGTAATCCAGGCTGCGAGGTGTGCGGGGGATAACGCTGACCGGGTGAGGCGACGCCAGCACCCGGTTTACTGGGTCAAATCGACGTGCGCCCAAACGCAGTCTGCCAGTCCTGCTCAAACTTCACTACCGCCGCATCCACCGCCGGAGAGCTAATAAACTGCTGCGCCACGTCCAGCGGCAGAGTAATAGATTCACACCCGGCCAGCAGGCAGTCCAGCGCCTGACGCGGTGTTTTGAAGCTGGCGGCCAGCACTTTAGCGTGCGGCGCGTGCAGCGTCAGTAGCTGCTGGAGTTCCACCACGGTCTGAATTCCGTCGCCACCCTGAGCATCAAGGCGATTCACATAGGGTGCGACATAATCCGCGCCTGCTAATGCCGACAGCATCCCTTGCGCCGCGCCATACACCGCCGTCCCAAGCGTTGGGATCCCTTCCGCTTTCAGCATTTTGATTGCCGCCAGCCCTTCTGCCGTAACCGGCACTTTTACCACCAGATCGTTAATGATGGCGCGCAGTTTACGTGCGTCTTCCACCATGCCCTCTGCGGTCGTCGCCATCACTTGGGCAAACAGACGCCCTTTTCCGCCGAGCGCGTCATGCAGCTCCGGCAGGAGCACCTCCAGCGGCTTTTTACCTGCTGCGACGATGCTCGGGTTGGTCGTTACACCGGCTAACGGGAAAACGCGTGCCAGTTTTTTGACTGCGGCTACGTCAGATGTGTCGAGATAAAATTCCATGATGTCACCCTCAAAATTAACCTGCCGTAACACTACCACGTAAAAACCTTCCTCAGAGTTGACGCACATCAAAATAACTTTCATTCGAAAGTTATTTAATCTTCATACGCAACAAGAGGCGAAAATATGATCTTCAATATTCAGCGTTACTCCACCCACGACGGCCCAGGTATTCGTACCGTGGTGTTCCTGAAAGGCTGCTCCCTCGGCTGTCGCTGGTGTCAGAACCCGGAGAGCCGCTCCCGCACGCGGGATGTGCTGTTTGATGCCCGCCTGTGCCTCGAAGGCTGCGACCTGTGTCAGCAGGCTGCGCCTGGGATTATCGACCGTGCGCTGAACGGAGTGATCATCCATCGCGAAAAACTCAATGACGCCCATCTCGACGCCCTCACCGACTGCTGCCCGACCCAGGCGCTGACGGTCTGTGGAGAAGAGAAACAGGTGGCCGATATTATGGCAACCGTACTGCGCGATAAACCCTTTTACGATCGCAGCGGCGGGGGTATCACCCTCTCCGGCGGCGAACCCTTTATGAGCCCGGAGCTGGCCCATTCTCTGTTTAAAGCCAGCCACGATCAGGGCATTCACACGGCGGTCGAAACCTGTCTCCATGTGCCATGGCACTATATCGAACCGTCGATACCCTATGTCGATCTGTTCCTCGCCGACCTTAAGCATGTCGATAGCGAGGTGTTTAAACAGTGGACTGACGGCTCGGCAAAACGGGTGCTGGAGAACTTAAAACGCCTGGCCGCTGCCGGAAAACAGCTGACCATTCGCGTCCCGCTGATTCAGGGCTTTAACGCCGATGAAGCGTCGATTAAAGCCATCACCCGTTTTGCCGCCGACGAACTGAACGTCCGCGATATCCACTTTTTGCCGTACCACACCCTTGGCATGAACAAATACACCCTGCTCGGCCAACCCTACTCTGCCCCTGACAAACCGCTCGATAACCCTGAGTTACTGGAGTTTGCCCAACAGTTTGCGGCCCAGAATGGGTTAACTGCGACCCTACGAGGATAAAGATATGACACAGCTGAATCTGAACACCCTGACAGACCGCATTAAGGCGCACAAAACCGCTCTGGTGCATATCGTGAAACCGCCGGTCTGTACCGAGCGCGCGCAGCATTACACCGAAATGTACCAGCAGCACATGGACAAACCGATCCCGGTGCGTCGCGCGATGGCGCTGGCGCATCATCTGGCAAAACGCACCATCTGGATCAAACACGACGAGCTGATTATCGGCAACCAGGCAAGCGAAGTACGCGCTGCGCCAATCTTCCCGGAATACACCGTTTCGTGGATTGAAAAAGAGATCGACGATCTGGCCGACCGTCCGGGCGCTGGCTTTGCGGTGAGCGAAGAGAACAAGCGCGTGCTGCACGATGTCTGCCCATGGTGGCGCGGCCAGACGGTACAGGATCGCTGCTACGGTATGTTTACCGACGAGCAAAAAGGGCTGCTGGAAACCGGCATCATCAAAGCCGAAGGCAACATGACCTCCGGCGATGCGCACCTGGCAGTGAACTTCCCGCTGCTGCTGGAGAAAGGTCTCGACGGCATGCGCGCGAAAGTCGCGGAGCGTCGTACTCGCATCAACCTGACCGTGCTGGAGGATTTGCACGGCGATCAGTTCCTGAAAGCGATTGATATCGTACTGGAAGCCGTCACGCTGCACATTCAGCGCTTTGCCGATCTGGCGCGTGAGATGGCGAAAAATGAGATCCGCGAAAGCCGCCGCGACGAGCTGCTGGCAATGGCGGAAAACTGCGATGTCATTGCCCACCAGCCGCCAAAAACCTTCTGGCAGGCGCTACAGCTGTGCTATTTCATCCAGTTGATCCTGCAAATTGAGTCCAACGGCCACTCGGTCTCCTTCGCGCGTATGGACCAGTATCTCTATCCATACTACCGCCGCGACGTGGAGCTGAATCAGTCCCTCGACCGTGAACATGCGATTGAGCTGCTGCACAGCTGCTGGCTGAAGCTGCTGGAAGTGAACAAAATCCGTTCCGGCTCGCACTCTAAAGCCTCGGCGGGTAGCCCGCTGTATCAGAACGTCACCATTGGCGGTCAGAAACTGGTGAACGGCGAGCCGATGGACGCGGTGAACCCCCTCTCCTACGCGATTCTGGAATCCTGCGGACGCCTGCGCTCCACCCAGCCAAACCTGAGCGTGCGTTATCACGCGGGTATGAGCAACGACTTCCTCGACGCCTGCGTGCAGGTGATCCGCTGCGGCTTCGGGATGCCCGCGTTTAACAACGACGAAATCGTCATCTCCGAGTTCATTAAACTCGGCGTGGAAAAAGAGGACGCCTACGATTACGCGGCAATCGGCTGCATCGAAACCGCCGTCGGCGGCAAGTGGGGCTATCGCTGCACCGGCATGAGTTTTATCAACTTCGCGCGCGTGATGCTGGCGGCGATGGAAGGTGGCCGCGACGCCACCAGCGGCAAGGTGTTCCTGCCGCAGGAGAAAGCGCTGTCTGCGGGCAATTTCGACAACTTCGACGAGGTGATGGCCGCCTGGGATCACCAGATCCGCTACTACACTCGCAAATCGATTGAAATTGAGTACGTGGTCGACACCATGTTGGAAGAGAACGTGCACGATATTCTCTGCTCGGCGCTGGTAGACGACTGCATCGAACGCGCGAAAAGCATCAAGCAAGGCGGCGCGAAGTATGACTGGGTATCGGGTTTGCAGGTGGGTATCGCCAACCTCGGCAACAGCCTCGCCGCCGTGAAGAAACTGGTGTTCGAACAGGGAGCGATTGGTCAGCAACAGCTGGCGAAAGCGCTGGCGGAAGACTACGAAGGTCTGACGCATGAGCAGCTGCGCCAGCGTTTGATCAACGGCGCGCCGAAATACGGTAACGACGATGATAGCGTGGATCTGCTGCTGGCCCGTGCGTATGAGACCTATATCGAAGAGCTGAAGCAGTATCACAACCCGCGCTACGGTCGTGGTCCGATTGGCGGGAATTACTATGCCGGTACGTCGTCCATCTCCGCGAACGTGCCGTTTGGCGCCGCAACCATGGCAACGCCGGATGGCCGTAAGGCGCATACTCCGCTGGCGGAAGGGGCCAGTCCGGCATCCGGTACCGACCACCTCGGGCCGACGGCGGTGATCGGTTCCGTCGGCAAACTGCCAACGGAGGCGATTCTGGGCGGCGTGCTGCTGAATCAGAAGCTGAACCCGGCGACGCTGGAAAACGATTCCGATCGTCAGAAGCTGATGATTCTGCTGCGGACCTTCTTCGAGGTGCATAAGGGCTGGCATATTCAGTACAACATCGTGTCACGCGAAACGCTGCTGGAAGCGAAGAAACACCCTGACCAGTACCGTGACCTGGTGGTGCGCGTCGCGGGCTATTCCGCCTTCTTCACCGCCCTGTCCCCGGATGCGCAGGACGATATTATTGCGCGTACCGAGCATACGCTGTAATTTCCACCCGCAACCCCTCTCCCACGCGGGAGAGACTGAGCACACTAACAACAGCAACCCAAGGGTTGCTGTTTTGCGTTTACTTTCATTCGAAATAAATTTGTGGTTCGGGTCACATTGTTATTAGAATGTTGCTGGTCGCAGTAATATTCTGGAGAGCAATGTATGACCGTAAAAGTTATCGTCACCGATATGGACGGAACTTTCCTTGATGATGCCAAGCAGTACGATCGTGACCGCTTTATGGCGCAATTTCAGCAGCTTCAGGCCCGTGACATCGAGTTCGTGGTCGCCAGCGGAAACCAGTATTACCAGCTCATCTCCTTCTTTCCGGAACTGAAAGAACAGATCTCCTTCGTGGCGGAAAACGGCGCGCTGGTCTTCGATCATGGCGAGCAGATTTTCCACGGCGAACTGACGCGTCACGAATCGCAAATCGTGATTGGCGAATTACTGAAAGACAAACAGCTTAACTTCGTCGCCTGCGGGCTGGAGAGCGCCTACGTCAGCCAACACGCGCCGGACGAATTTGTCGCGCTGATGTCAAAACACTACCACCGCTTACAGCGCATCAGCGATTATCATGAGATCGACGACGTGCTGTTCAAGTTCTCCCTGAACCTGCCGGACAGCGACATCCCTGGTCTTATCGACAAACTGCACGTCTCTTTAGATGGCATCATGAAACCAGTCACCAGCGGCTTTGGCTTCGTCGATTTGATCATTCCCGGCCTGCACAAAGCGAACGGGATTAGCCGCCTGCTGAAACGCTGGTCGGTCTCTCCGCAGGAGTGTGTGGCCATTGGCGACAGCGGCAACGACGCGGAAATGCTGAAGCTGGTGAGATACTCATTCGCCATGGGCAACGCGGCGGAAAGCATCAAAACGATCAGCACCTTCAGCACCGATGACAATAACCACCAGGGCGCGCTGAACGTTATTCAGGCCGTACTCGACAAAACCGCTCCGTTTTAACCTCTGATTCCTCCCCTGCCGGGGCGACGCTCCGGCACCTCACTCTTTTTTCATCCTGTGCTGCCCGTCAAGTTTTTAAACTTGCATTAACTTATTTTTAACTTAAAGTATCACTTGTAGATACTTTTACTTTCGAATGAAAGATAGCGAGGCAGTTATGACCTTCTCCAGTGAAATTTTGCCTGCGGACCACAAAGCCGCCATTCGCCAGTTAAAACGCGAATTACGTGCTCAGATCGGCGACGTTCAGGCCGTTTTTGACCAGCTCAGCGATAAGATTGCGACACGCGTGGCGGAAATTAACGCCATGAAGAATAACGGTGAAACCGTCTGGCCTGTGATTCCGTTCGAGGACGTAAAGAACGGAACGATTACCACGGCCCAACGTGAAGCGGTAAAACGCCGCGGCTGTGCGGTGATCAAAGGTCACTTCCCGCGCGAGCAGGCGCTGGCGTGGGATAACGCGATGCTCGACTATCTCGATCTCAACCAGTTTGACGACGTGTACAAAGGGCCTGGTGATAACTTCTTCGGCACCTTAACCGCGTCACGTCCGGAAATTTTCCCGATCTACTGGTCGCAGGCGCAGATGCAGGCGCGTCAGAGTGAAGAGATGGCGCAGGTACAATCGTTCCTGAACCGTTTATGGACTTTTGAGAGCAACGGCAAGCAGTGGTTTAACCCGGACGTCAGCGTGATCTACCCGGATCGTATTCGCCGTCGCCCACCGGGAACCACCTCTAAAGGGCTTGGAGCGCATACGGATTCCGGTGCGCTGGAACGCTGGCTGCTGCCGGCCTATCAGCAGGTGTTTGCCCGCGTGTTTGACGGCAATGTCGATCAGTACGATCCGTGGAATGCGGCGCACCGTACCGAAGTGGAAGAGTACACCGTGGATAACACCACCAAATGCTCGGTGTTCCGTACGTTCCAGGGCTGGACTGCCCTGTCGGATATGATCCCGAATCAGGGTCTGCTGCACGTGGTGCCGATCCCGGAAGCGATGGCCTACATTCTGCTGCGTCCGCTGCTGGATGATGTGCCGGAAGACGAACTCTGCGGCGTCGCGCCGGGTCGTGTTCTGCCGATTTCCGAGAAGTGGCATCCGCTGCTCATCGACGCGTTAACCAGCATTCCGGCACTGGACGCGGGGGATTCCGTGTGGTGGCACTGCGATGTGATCCACTCGGTCGCACCGGTAGATAATCAGCAGGGCTGGGGTAACGTGATGTACATTCCTGCCGCGCCGATGTGCGAGAAAAACCTCGCCTATGCGAAGAAGGTGAAAGCGGCACTGGAAACCGGCGCTTCTCCGGGCGATTTCCCGCGCGAAGATTACGAAAAAAACTGGCAGGACCGCTTTACCCTGAACGATCTCAACATCCACGGTAAACGCGCCCTCGGCATGGCCTAAGCGTCGTACAGCCCTTCCCGCTCCACGGCGGTGCGTCTTTTCCCCTGACGTATCCGCCGTACCGACTCCCGCACCGCCAGCGTGCCGTTCAGTAATAAGGTTCCAACCGGCGCATCCGGGCGCATCAGCCTCTGCTGGAGCATATGCACCGCTTCGGTTCCCAGCTCGTCGCGCGGGACATGCACCGCCGTTAAGGGCACATCCTGAATCGCGGCCAGATTAAAACCGTCGATACTCATCACCGACACATCCTGCGGGACGCGCAGGCCGTGCTTCTGCAGCGCGCGAATGGTGCCCTCCGCCATAAAATCTCCGCCGACCAAAAAAGCGGTAGGCAGCGCTTTTTCCGGCATCTGACTTAGCCACTCGCTCACCTGCTGCTCGGTCTCTTTGGCACTGAAACTCGGGACCACCAGCAGATCGCGTTTGTCATTGAATTTCAGATTATGCCCCTGCCATCCGTCGCGGATCCCCGCCAGGCGCAGCTCCATGGTGTAGCGCCGCAGGCACAGGACGTTCATCACTTCCCGGTGCCCCATCTCGAACAGATACTCCGCCGCGCGCTCGCCAATGGCGCGATGATCGGGAGCCACGGCGGGCAACCGCATCCGCTGATCGCGGCAGTTAATCAGCATGCAAGGCTTGCCGATATCGACGGCCAGATCGTGAATATGCGGATCGTCGATACCGAGCAAGATCGCCGCCTGGGTATCCGCTTCATTCATACGCGCCAGGAAAAGCTGCGCGTCGCTGTCATTCTCCTCCAGCGCGCAGTAGCGGAGCCTAACCTCATGTGATGCCAGCCCTTTGCTCACGCTCTGGATCACGCGGTAGTAAAAGATGTCGGACCGCTCGTCAAACGCGCGCTGCGGAGCAAAGACCACCAGACTGTTAAGCAGCAGTCGCCCGGCCGCCATGCCGTCCATCACCCCCAGCTCCCGCGCGCAGGCCAGCACTTTAGTGCGTGCTTTTTCGCTGGTATTGGACTTCCCCGCCAGCACGCGGGAAACAGTGCTAATTGAGAGCTGGGTACGGGCGGCAATTTCCGCGATTTTGAGTCTTTTATCCATTTTGTGATCTCGCTCCATTTGCCAAATGAAAAAATTTTCATAGCGTGAGATTGCGGTTACAGCAGGCTTAAAAGGCATCATGCCAAAATAAGCTGCGCAGTTATGAGAAAGCTTGCACAAAATCCGCTATTTCCCGCTCATTTTCTCCCTTAAGGTGAACTTGTCACACCACTTCCATACTAGTTGTATAGCAACTTGAAGTCATAAAACTGATAACGATCAAAGGCATAAAACCGGTGTGACACCCGATACGTTCATCCCCCTACCGTCCGTCTTGTGGAGAGAAAAATGAGTCAGGACATCAATACCCCTGTCGTGGCAAGCAAAGCCCGCCGCGTCATCAAGAATCTGCGCTGGTACGTGCTGGTGCTGTTTTTACTGGGCGTCACCGTTAACTACATCACCCGTAACTCGTTAGGCATCCTCGCGCCGGAGCTGAAAGAGAGCATGGGGATCACCACCGAGCAGTACTCGTGGATCGTGGGTGCTTTCCAGATTGCCTACACCCTCTTCCAGCCTCTGTGCGGCTGGCTGATCGACGTGATTGGCCTGAAGATTGGCTTTATGGTGTGCGCCGGGATTTGGGCGCTGATGTGTATTTTCCACGCCGGTGCCAGCAGCTGGCTGCATCTGGCAGTGCTGCGCTTCTTTATGGGTGCGTCCGAAGCGGCCGCCACACCGGCGAACGCCAAGACTATCGGCGAATGGTTCCCGAAATCAGAGCGTCCGGTGGCCGCCGGTTGGGCTGGCGTTGGCTTCTCTATCGGCGCGATGCTGGCTCCGCCTATCATCTACTTTGCCCATGCCTCTTTTGGCTGGCAGGGTGCATTTATGTTTACCGGCGTACTGGCGCTGCTGTGGGTGATTCTGTGGTGGGCGTTCTACCATAACCCGGAACAGCACCCGAATCTGGGCAAAGACGAGCTGGCGTTTATCAAGCAGGATAACGAACCGCCTGCCGTGAAGATGCCGTTCCTGACGGCGCTGAAAACCGTCTCCAAAAACAAACGTTTTTACGGCATCGCCATTCCGGCCTTTATGGCAGAACCGGCTTGGGCTGTGCTGAGCTTCTGGGTACCGCTGTATCTGGCGAAAGAGCACGGTATGGATCTGAAACAGATTGCGATGTTCGCCTGGCTGCCGTTCCTGGCCGCCGATCTGGGCAGCGTGGCCAGCGGCTACCTCACCCGCCTGTATACCCGCTGGTTCGGCTGCACTCGTGTGAACTCGGTCGTTGCCAGCTCCGTCACCGGTGCCTTCCTGATGATCTCCCTGGCCGCCGTGGCGATCACTCGCGACCCGTACGTCACCATCGTACTGATTTCGATTGGCGGTTTCGGCCACCAGATTATCTCCTGCATGTTAAGCGCCCTGGTGGTGGAGTCGTTCGACAAAGGCCAGATGGCCACCGTCAACGGCATGCGCGGCTCGGCGGCGTGGATCGCAAGCTTCTTGTTCTCTCTGTTAATTGGTGTCACCGCCGACAAAATCGGCTTCAACCCGCTCTTCATTGCCATGGGCTTCTTTGACCTGATTGGCGCATTTTTCCTGGTAGCATTTATTGCTGAACGTCGCGCCAAGCGCGCCTGATAGTGGATGTATTGCATATGAAAACCCTGAAAAACTGGACCCTTCTTGAACAGTCCGCGAACCATCTGGAACTGCTCGTCGATAATCAGCACCGTCTGTGTCTGTATGTGCTGGAAGAGAATCTGTTCCGCGTGCTGATCAAACGCAAAGGCGAGCTGTCGCTGGATAAAACCTGGAGTATCGCGCCCGCTCAGGACGTGCCGTGGGAGGGTCGCCAGCGCGACGATCTCAGCGGATTTAGCTGCCCGACGTGGACGCTCACGCAGCAAGACGACACGCTTGTCGTCGCGACTGAACACCTGCGCGTCACCGCCCACCAGCCTCTGTGGCTGGAGTGGCACTACCGCAATGAGGCCGGTGAATGGCTGGAGCTGGCGCACGACCGACCGACCAGCGCGTACCTGCTGAACGCCCACGGCGACGGCGCGGCGCACTATCTGAGCCGCCGCAAGGACGAGCGTTTTTACGGTCTGGGCGAAAAAGCGGGTGATTTGCAGCGCAACGGCAAACGCTACGAGATGCGTAACCTCGACGCGATGGGCTATAACGCCGTCAGCACCGACCCGCTGTACAAGCATATTCCGTTCACTATCACCCGCCGCGACAACGTGAGCTACGGTCTGTTTTACGACAACCTGAGCAGTTGCTGGCTGGATCTAGGTAACGAAATCGACAACTACCACACGGCATATCGCCGCTGGCAGGCGGAAGCGGGCGATATCGATTACTACATCTTCACCGGTAAACGCGTACTGGACGTCACCAAAGCCTTTGTCCGGCTGACCGGGAAAACGCTGTTCGGCCCGAAATGGAGCCTCGGCTACAGCGGTTCGACCATGCACTACACCGACGCACCGGACGCGCAAAACCAGCTGATGAACTTTATTCGTCTGTGTGAGGAGCATGCGATTCCGTGCGATTCGTTCCAGCTTTCGTCCGGCTATACCTCCATCAACGGCAAGCGCTACGTCTTCAACTGGAACTATGACAAAGTGCCGCAGCCGAAGGTGATGAGCCAGGCATTCCACGACGCGGGGCTGAAACTCGCGGCAAACATCAAACCGTGCCTGCTTCAGGACCACCCGCGCTATAACGAAGTGGCGGAGCGCGGGTTGTTTATCCGTGATTCAGAAACCGATGCACCGGAACGTTCAAGCTTCTGGGATGACGAGGGTTCTCACCTCGATTTCACCCATCCGCAGACCATCAAATGGTGGCAGGAAGGCGTGACCACGCAGCTGCTGGAAATGGGTATCGACTCCACCTGGAACGACAACAACGAGTTTGAAGTCTGGGACGGCGAGGCGCGCTGCCACGGTTTTGGCCAGGAGATTGCTATCAAGCATATTCGCCCGGTGATGCCGCTGCTGATGATGCGCGCCTCGATGGAAGCCCAGCAGCGCTTTGCGCCGGATAAACGTCCGTACCTGATCTCCCGCTCAGGCTGCGCCGGGATGCAGCGCTACGTCCAGACCTGGAGCGGCGATAACCGTACCAACTGGGACACCCTGCGCTATAACACCCGCATGGGGCTGGGGATGAGCCTCTCCGGGCTGTTCAACGTCGGCCACGATGTCGGCGGTTTCTCCGGCGATAAGCCGGACGCGGAGCTGTTTGTGCGCTGGGTTCAGAACGGCGTAATGCACCCGCGCTTCACCATTCACTCGTGGAATGACGATCACACGGTGAATGAGCCGTGGATGTATCCGGGCGTAACGCCTGCGATCCGCGGCGCAATTGAGCTGCGCTATCGTCTGCTGCCGTATCTTTATACTCTGCTGTGGCAGGCCCATGCTGATGACGAGCCGATGCTGCGTCCGACTTTCCTCGATCACGAGCATGATGCCCAGACATTCGAAGAGTGTGACGATTTCCTGCTCGGGCGCGATCTGCTGGTTGCCAGCGTCGTTGAACAAGGCCAGCGCGAGCGCCGCCTCTGGCTGCCGGACAACGAAACAGGCTGGTACGATTTTTACACCCATGAGTGGTTCTCCGGCGGCCAGTGGATCGTCCGCGATGCACCGCTGGAAAAACTGCCGCTGCTGGTACGCGCAGGGGCCGGTCTGCCGCTCAGCGAACGCATTACCCATGTGAGCGCCGGGAAAGATGATACCCGCGAGCTGAAACTGTTTCCTGTGAAGGGCGTGGGCACAACGTCGGGCCAGCTGTTTGAGGACGATGGCGAGAGCTGGGGCTATCAGAAAGGAAATGCGCTGTGGCTGGAGTGGGAGATGGTGTGCGATGGCACCACAATCAATCTGAAGGTCGCAGCACGCGGCGATTATCGTCCGGCGTGGAACGCGCTGAAGGTGTCGCTGCCTGCAGGGGAAAAACGTACGCTGCGGGTGAACGGGGTTGAAGGAGGTGAGTGGGTGGTGTAGTGCGGCCTGATGCCCTCACCCTAACCCTCTCCCACTGGGAGAGGGGATAAAGGCATGGCGCCTTTTCCTAAGTATTTCGCGCTGCAGGAAGGCGGCAAACCGGTGAATCCCCGGGAGCTTACATAAGTAAGTGACCGGGGTGAACAGGTGAAGCCAACGCATCTGCAGCGTGAAAGACGACGGGAAATTAGCCTTCGATGCCTTTGCTGCGCAAGTAATCTTCATAATTACCGGTGAAGTCCACGATGCGTTCCGGTGTGATTTCAATCACGCGGGTCGCCAGGGAGCTTACGAACTCACGGTCGTGGGAGACGAAGATCAGGGTGCCCTGATACATTTCCAGCGCCATGTTCAGGGATTCGATAGATTCCATGTCCAGGTGGTTAGTCGGTTCGTCCATTATCAGGATATTAGGTTTTTCCATCATCAGCTTACCGAACAGCATGCGCCCTTTTTCACCACCGGAGAGCACTTTGGCAGGCTTTTTGATGTCGTCCTGGCTGAAAAGCAGACGGCCCAGAATGCCGCGCACGGCCTGCTCGTCGTCGCCTTCCTGCTTCCACTGGCTCATCCAGTCGAAGACCGTCAGATCGTTTTCGAATTCAAATTCGTGGTCCTGCGCGTAGTAACCGAGCTGGGCGTTTTCAGACCATTTCACGGTACCGTTGTCCGGTGCCAGTTCACCCACCAGGGTTTTCAGCAGGGTTGATTTACCCACGCCGTTCGCGCCCAGTACCGCAATCTTCTCGCCCACTTCCAGCAGCAGATTGAAGTTTTTGAACAGTGGACCGTTATCAAACCCTTTCGCCAGCGCTTCCACTTCCAGCGCGTTACGGAACAGTTTCTTGTCCTGCTCGAAGCGAATGAACGGGTTCTGACGGCTGGAGGCTTTCACTTCGTCCAGCTTAATTTTATCAATCTGACGCGCACGAGACGTCGCCTGACGGGATTTAGAGGCGTTAGCACTGAAGCGGCTGACGAAGGATTGCAGGTCAGCAATCTGCGCTTTTTTCTTGGCGTTGTCAGACAGCAGACGCTCACGCGCCTGGGTGGCAGCCGTCATGTACTCGTCGTAGTTGCCCGGATAAACGCGCAGCTCGCCGTAGTCCAGATCGGCCATGTGGGTGCAGACCATGTTCAGGAAGTGACGGTCGTGCGAGATGATGATCATGGTGCTGTCGCGGTCGTTCAGCGTCTGCTCCAGCCAGCGGATGGTGTCGATGTCCAGGTTGTTCGTCGGTTCATCGAGCAGCAGAATGTCCGGGTTTGAGAACAGCGCCTGCGCCAGAAGCACACGCAGTTTCCAGCCCGGTGCGACTTCGCTCATCAGGCCGTAGTGTTGCTCAACCGGAATACCGACGCCGAGCAGCAGCTCACCGGCACGGGATTCGGCAGAGTAACCGTCCATTTCGCCGTAAAGCACTTCGAGATCGGCCACTTTATAGCCGTCTTCTTCGCTCATTTCAGCCAGACCGTAGATGCGGTCGCGCTCTTGCTTCACTTCCCACAGTTCCCCGTGTCCCATGATCACGGTGTCGAGCACAGTAAACTCTTCGAAGGCGAACTGGTCCTGACGCAGCTTACCGATACGCTCGTTCGGATCGAGCGACACGTTGCCGAGCGTCGGCTCTAAATCGCCGCCGAGGATTTTCATGTAGGTGGATTTTCCGCTACCGTTGGCACCAATCAGGCCGTAACGGTTGCCGCCGCCAAATTTGACGGAAATGTTTTCGAACAGCGGCTTACTGCCAAACTGCATAGTGACGTTGCTGGTAACTAACACGGGGAGATTCCTGCGAAAAAGTGTGATAAACACGGCATTATGCCACAATTCCGAATTGAAATCCCGTGTTGCAACCAACCACTAAACTTTAACAAAATCGAAAAAAATGTGATTTCGTACACATCTGAATTCCATGCGCGAGGGAATGCACATATAATGCGCTCCCATCAATGATTCAGACTCATCAACTAATCGCCAGAGTGGCAAAGATACCTCGCATAACATGAATATGAAATTATCAACGCTTTTTGCGGCGGCGTTAGCCGTAGTAGGTTTTTGCAATACCGCTTCTGCGGTGACTTATCCGCTGCCGACAGACGGTAGCCGTCTGGTGGGTCAAAACCAGGTGGTTATTGTTCCGGAAGGCAACTCCCAGCCGCTGGAATATTACGCCGCTGAATACCAGCTGGGCCTGTCCAACATGCTCGAAGCAAACCCGGGCGTTGACCCGTATCTGCCGAAAGCCGGTACCGTGCTGAACATTCCTCAGCAGCTGATCCTGCCGGACACCGTCCACGAAGGTATCGTGATCAACAGCGCTGAAATGCGTCTGTATTACTACCCGAAAGGCACCAATACCGTGATCGTTCTGCCGATTGGTATCGGTCAGCTGGGCAAAGACACCCCGCTGAACTGGACCACCAAAGTAGAACGTAAGAAAGCAGGCCCGACCTGGACGCCAACCGCCAAGATGCACGCCGAGTACATCGCTGCCGGTGAGCCGCTGCCAGCCGTTGTTCCTGCCGGCCCGGACAACCCGATGGGTCTGTACGCGCTGTACATTGGTCGTCTGTATGCGATCCACGGCACCAACGCCAACTTCGGTATCGGCCTGCGCGTGAGCCACGGCTGTGTGCGTCTGCGTAACGACGATATCAAGTTCCTGTTCGAGAATGTGCCGGTCGGTACCCGCGTTCAGTTCATCAATGAACCGGTAAAAGCGACCTCTGAGCCAGATGGCAGCCGCTATATCGAAGTGCACAACCCGCTGTCTACCAGCGAAGATCAGATTAACAACAACGAGATCGTGCCGATTACCCTGAAGAGCAACGTGCAGGCTGTCACCAGCCAGGCCGACGTTGAATCCACCGTTGTGGATCAGGCGGTACAGAACCGTTCCGGTATGCCGGTACGTCTGAACTGATTGACTCAGCTTCAAACAAAAAAAGCGGGCTGCTTAGCCCGCTTTTTTATTACCCGTTATTCACGATGACGATTCCACCGTGATCGTATCGATAGTGGCAATGGGCGTATTCCAGCGGCGTGCCATCCTCCAGATAGATCACCTGCTCCACCTCCAGCACCGGGTCGGTTTGCTCGCAGATCAGATGCTGCATATCCAGCGCGTTCGGTTTTAGCGCCCGCACCACCCGATATGACCCCATAATTTTCAGCCCCAGCGTCTCCTGCACGTACTGGAACACCGAGCTTTCAAGATGGGTTTTATTCAGCCCCGGCACCAGATTCAGCGGCATGACGGTGGAATCGAGCGACATCGGCTCACCGTTGAGGCTGCGCAGGCGAATAAAATCATAGATCGGCGTATCGGCGTTTATCATCAGGGAGGACTGCTCTTTCTCGTTCGGAAAGCGCAGTTCGAAATGGACCACTTTGCTGCTCACCGTGCCCAGATGTTCCCAGGTTTTGGTGGCGCCGAAATAGTCGCTGCCGGAGAGATCCCACTGGGAAAGCTGCAGGAAGTTTTTACGAATGAACGTCCCCTGCCCCTGTCGCGTATAGACCAGCCCTTCCACAATCAGCTGGCGCATCGCCTGCTGAATGGTCATCCGGCTGGTGCTGAACTCCGCCGCCAGCGCAAACTGGTCCGGCAGCGGTTCATTGGCGGCATACTGCTGGCTAATAATGCGTTTCTTAATTTCCCGCGCTATGGTGATGTACTTCGCCGCCATCGCCTTTTCCTTATGATTAATCCGCTATCGCACTGTTTTTCAATGCCACCCTCTCAGCAATCTTGAGGAAAGGCAGGTAGAAGAATACACCAAATACAATGATTGCCAACTGAACCACCACCGCCCGCCAGTCCCCCGCCGTCGCCAGCCAGGCGCTGAGTATGGGCGGCGTGGTCCAGGGGATCATGACTACACAGCGCGACATCAGGCCGAGCGTGGTACACAGCCAGGCAAAGTAAATCCCTATCGCCGGCAGCAGTACAAACGGAATCATCAGCGGCAGATTAAAGACAATCGGCAGGCCGAAAATCACCGGTTCGTTGATGTTAAACAGCCCCGGAGCCAGCGACAGCCGCGCCACCTGTTTGGCCGATTTTTGCCGTGAGAAGATAAAGATGGCGATCAGCAGCGAGATGGTGCTGCCCGTCCCGCCAATCATCCCGAACGTCGGGACAAAAATGTTATTGATGATATGCGGAATCGGCTGCCCGTTGGCGAAGGCCAGCATGTTCTCATTGGTGTTGATTAACAGGAACGGTTCCAGAATCACGCTGTTCACTACCGACTGGTGAATACCCAGCGTAAACAGGAAATTACCGAAGCTGTAGATAAAAATTGTGCCGGGCAAACTGGTATTAATGAGTCTGAGAGGCTGCTGGATAAAATGGGTGATCAGGTGAATCAGATCCGTATGCAGCACGTTCGCCAGTAGCGCCGCCAGAATGGCGAACAGGGAAAGCGTGATGATCGTCGGGATCAGCGCGGTAAAGGATTTGCTCACCGCAGGCGGGACGTTCTCGCCCAGCGAAATGTGCAACACTTTCAGGCGCGAAATCGCAATAAACACTTCCGTTGAAATCAGACCAATCAGCACCCCGGCAAATATGCCCGTTGAGCCGATATTGCTGAACGTCAGCACCTGGGTGACATTCACCGGCGCCTGACTGCCGACGGGCACCAGCTGGAGCTGCATCGGCATCATAATGATAAAACTGCTTACGGCGATAACCACTGCCGAAACCGGGTTGTCGAAATCTTTGTTGCGCGCCAGCGACCAGGCAATCATCGGGGCGAGTAACAGCGCCGCGATGTTCAGCGTGCCGTTAATAATCGCCTCACCCCACACCTTAAAGTGGGCGAGCGTTTCCCCTTCGAACACCCACGGAAACACCACGTTATTCACCAGCACCGCGAGACCGGCAAGGATAAAGATCGGCATTACCGTGGCGAAGGCGTCGCGCAAGGAACGTAAGTGCACCTGGTTTGCCAGGCGCGCGGAGAACTCAACAAATCTGTCGACAAACGACTGCATCGCAGGTGTAATTTTTGTATCAGACATAGCGGATATTCCCATCAATCAGTCACAAAAACCGGTCCGGCAGCGTAAGGCTTACAGCTCGCTTCCGTTGCTATGAATAGCCTGTTTTAACCACGCGTAGCTCTTTTTCGGCACGCGTTTCAGATCCTTGAGATCGTGGTTTTCACGGTTGACGTACACCACGCCGTAGCGTTTACGCATATCGCCCTGCGAGCTGAGAATGTCGATCAACCCCCAGCCGAGGTAGCCTATCACCTGCGCGCCGTCTTCAAAGATCGCCGCTTTCATCGCCTCGAAATGCTTGCGGTGATAATCGATGCGGTAATCATCTTCTATCGGATTCACCCCGTCCCAGGACTCAATCACCCCGATGCCGTTTTCAATCGGGAAGACCGGCAGACGCCAGTCGTTGTAATAGCGGGTGATAATGGTGCGAAAACCGAGCGGATCGATTTGCCAGTTCCATTCGGTGGCTTTCAGGAACGGATTGTTCTTCTCGCCGTGGGCCAGGTAGTAGTTCACCGGCGTGCCTTCCGGAATCGGGTCGCTGTCGAGGGTTTTACTTGCGTAGTAACTAAACGCCATGTAGTCGTTTTTGGTTCGCGCCAGCAGGGCCAAATCGTCCTCACGATAGATATCCCCAAATCCTTGCTGTTCAACCACTGCCATCACCGCCGGGCTGTAGCCCTGACCGGCAAAGACGCGCAGCAGATTCTGGTTGAGGAATTCGTCGTACTGCTGAGCGCAGAAAATATCGCGCGGTTTGCAGGTGGCCGGATAGATCAGCTGATGCGCCAGCATGCCGCCCATCAACTGCCCCGGTTTGGCCTGGTGCAGATACTCCGTCAGCGCCATGTGCGCCACCATCGTATGATGCTGGATTTCGTAGAGTTCGCGCAGGGTTTGCTCGCCCTTCATATAGCCTGAGACTCTGAACGCTTCCGGCATATGGAAAATGTTCTGCTCGTTAAAGGTCAACCAGTACTTCACCCGGTCGCCGTAGCAGTCGATCATCTTTTTGCCGTAGCGCACAAACGCGTCCAGCACCCGGCGATCGTTAAACCCGTTGTACTCCTGCGCCAGGGCCAGCGGCATGTCGAAGTGGTACAGGCAGACCATCGGCTCAATGCCGCGCGCGATGAGATCGTTGATAAAGCGATCGTAAAACGCGATGCCCTCTTCGTTGAAATCGCCGTCACCCTGCGGGCAGACACGGCTCCAGGAGATCTGGAAGCGGTAGCAGTTCATGCCCAGATCCTGCATCAGGTCGAAATCTTCCTGATAGCGATGATACGAATCGGTGGCGACTTTCCAGTCAGAGGCATTTTCCCCGGCTTCGCGAATGTCATACACCGACATCCCCTTTCCGCCCTCGTTCCACGCCCCCTCGGTCTGCATACTGGAAACCGAGTTACCCCATAAAAAGTTAGCTGGCAGTGATTGCTTCATGGTCTCTCCCTATATGACTAGTCATTTAAATTTCATGACTAGTCATATAGGCAAAGATGAAAAATCAAGCAAACAGAAGGATCGTTTTTTGTGAGCGGGATAGAAATAAAGAAACCGGAAAGCCCTGCTGTTTCTCTCAAAACAGCCCAGGGTTCTCTCGGATTCGATCATTGTTGAAAGTGATGAACGCTAACCCTTGCCCTAGTAATACGTGATCGTCACATTCGCTTTTGCCGTAAAATCCCCGGAAAAGGTATTGTCATTTGCGTCGGTTATCTCGGGGGCTGTCTGTATGGCCGCCGCCTGGAAAAACGCCGTATTTTTCCCTTTCTGCCCCACTCCGATATTCTGCTTCACGCCCATTCGCACCACTTTCCCTTCACTGTTATAGAGTCCCACCTCGAGGCCTTTTAGCTTTTGACCATTTTGCACGCTGACTGCCGAGATCGTGTCTCGTCCGGCAAGGACGGTGTAGGGTTCATCGAAGGTAAACTCGACATTGTTGGTGTAGCTGCTGCAGGTAAAATCCATACCAAAACGGGTCATCTTCCCTTCACGCGGGAATGAACCGCTGCTGCTTTTACGGAAATCTCCCAGGTCCACGGTCTGATGTTTGTTATCCAGCGAGCACGACGGCGCTGCCATATACACGCCCGACCCGAGCGGCACATCCACGCTTGAGGTTCCGCCCAGGCCATCGATGGAGAACGTGAGGTGCGCCCCCGGCGGAATGACCGCTTCTGAGCGGTAATCCACCCAGCCCAGTTTAATCAGCTCCACGCGCATCGATTCGATGGCGAAATTGTATTTGTTATCATATTTGTACTGCGTTTTGCCGGCGTTGTACTGGGCTCCAAACTGCACCAGCGTCGAGTCATCTTTCCCGTTAATGATCGGGTATTCCACGCCGAGGCGTTTCCCCAGCACCATGCGGGCGGACGGATAGCTGTCCGGCGGGGTCTCTTCGCTCAGCGACACCGCCTTGATGTACATCTTCATTTTGATGCCGTTGTTGGTGGTCTGCGCCTCCCCCGTCCAGTCCAGCGCCTTATCATTCACCGTACTGAGGCTGAGGGTGATGTTGCCGTCGAAATTCGCCGGGGCATTGATGTCCTGACCGTCCGAGGTACAGGACAGGCGCATGTTGGGCAGAAACTGCGCGTAGTCCAGCGACAGCACGACGGTATAGTCAGGTGTTTCTTCGTCCACCGCAATGGGGTTTTCCCGGGTAAAGGGGGCGAACGGCAGCGCCCCCCCGGTGTCAATATCACAGTGCAACGCCCCTGCCCAACTGAAGGCAGGCAGCAGACACAACAGCAGGGCACACCAGAGTTTCATAATCAGTGTCCGTCAGAATGTCAGGGACTGATGCTGAACCGGGGATTCCCCCCCGAAATCATTCATCAGCGAATAATTCAGCGTGCCCGCTTTACCGCTCACGCCTGCCGGGAGTGCGTAACGCATTTCCCCTTTGGCCGGTACCATGCTCCTTTTATCCGCCACCGGCTGCGCGCTGCCGCCAGTCGTGACCGAAAGCTCAGAGAAGCTGGCGTAATACTGCGTCGGGTTTTTCACTACCAGCCAGGCTTTGCCGCCGTCGTGGCTCACCTGCCACTGCAGTTTACTGACCGTCTCAGCCGGTTTTTCGGAGAGCGTTGTCGGGCGCAGGAAGATTTTCAGACGCGTGCGCACCGCCACCTGCAGCTGGTTGCCTTTCACTTTGCTGACCGGCGGCACTTCCTGGATCCACAGCCAGTACACCGACTCCCGGTCCTGCGGAATGCGGCCCGGCAGGATAACCATACGCAGCTTGCCCTCGCGCCCGGCCCCGATTTTAAACAGCGGCGGCGTGAGGATGAGCGGCAGGTTTTTATCGCTGCCTTTGAGGTCTTCCACCCACGACTGGACCAGGTAGTCCTGGGTGGTGTCGTCGTTGAGTAATTTGATGGAGGTTTCTTTATCACTTTCCAGGGCCACCACGCGGGTCAGCGCCGGGCGCACCGCCGCGGAGGCGACATTTGTCAGTAACAGGAGGCTCATCAGAGCGGGAACGGCAAGTTTAGTGAGTTTCATGATGTTCTCTGCTTAGCGGCAAACCGCATTAATTTGCTGATACCAGGGCTCAGAAGGGCCGCCGGCATCCGGTAAGGTGAACTGGCACTGAGCGTGATTGCCCAGATCCACATGCAGCGTTGCGCTCCCGTCGGCCAGAATGCCGTTGAGGTACAACAGTCCGTTATCGGCCACCATGCCGACCTGCTCCTTCTCCTGCCACGCACTGGCGCCAAACGGGGCGGGTTTGCCGTCCGGGAGTGATAACATCACGATCGCACGGCGTCCTACTTTGGTCTGAAAACGGCGCACAACCACGGCGCCGTGGGTAGGAATGACGTTCTGCCCGGCATCAATCAGCTCGACGTTGTCGGCGGCGTGACGCGTGTCGAGCGACAGCGGGTTATCACGATAGGCCGACACCGACGGCACCACGGCACGGCCCCAGCGGTTGGTCGAGACCCCCGGCTGGCCTTCCACGCTGATGTCCTTAGCGCCCGGCGTTTCGATAATCGCGATGGTGTCCCCCAGCTGCTGCGAGAGCACGACGCCGTCACCGTAGGCGACCACGCCGCCGGAGGCGCCTGCCGAGTACTGGCTGCTGCCCCGGCTGGTGCTGGCGCTGACGTTCATGTTGACCATGCTGTTGCGATACGCCATCGACGCGGCGGGCGAATACCCGCTGCTGTCATGCTGGGCCGACACGGAATAGCTCAGGGCATTGTCCAGCTCCGTTCCGGACACCGTCACCATCTGCGAGCCGCTGTCATGATTGCTGCTGTTGCTGCTCACGGACAGGGTGCGGCTGTTGCGGTCGCCCGCATCGAGCGGTATCGATAAGTTCAGCGAGAACTGGCGGTCATCATCACTATCGTCACCCGCACCGGAATTTTTCTGATAGCTGTAGTTCAGACTGACGTTCACAAATTTAATCATGAAGCTGTAGCCCAGCGTCAGGGAGGTGTCGCGCGCATCCGAGTCGTAGTAGCTGTCCTGTTGCAGGGTCAGATAGCCGTTGCCGAAATCGCCCATCCCCTGGTTAAGGGTGGCCTGCACTTCGTTTTTGCGGTGACTGCGGCTGTCGCTGTCGCCCCAGCGCCAGCTGGCATAGTCCGGGAAATCCATAAAATCTTTGCTCTGGTAGCGAAATCCCATCACCTGCAACGAGGTGTCGGTGCTGTCAAAACGCCGGGCGTACAGCAGGCGCAGCGCGCGGCCGTTGTCGCTGATGTCTTCGTCACCGGTGCTGTCGCTGTCAGTTGCCGTCTGGTGACGCTCCAGCGCCCAGTCGAGCGACACGCTGCCCAGCACGCCGAGGTTGACCGCACTGCTCAGGGCCATGGACTGGTACCCTTCCCCCGCCACAATCAAATCGCTCAGCGTGAACCGGTCCCAGCCATACTGCAGGCTGCCCTGCGCCACGAGGGGCTGATAAGAAAGCCCGTCATCGCGGTAGCGGCCCGCGCTCAGGCTGTAGCGCCAGGTGCCGGGGCGCAGCATGTTCGGCAGCGCGGTGTACGGCACCGTGAACTGCTGTTTGCTGCCGTCGCTCTCCTCCACCGTGACGTCCAGGTCCGCACCAATCTGGCCATTGTTCAAATCTTTAATGGCGAAGCTGCCGGGGGCGACGGTTTCACTGTAGATAATGTTGCCGCGCTGGCGGATAACGATGCGGGCGTTACTGCGCGCCACGCCGCGGATCACCGGCGAGTAGTTAAAGGTGTCCGACGGCAGCATCTGGGCGTTGGTCTCCAGCGTCACACCGCGCAGGGGTAAAATCCCCAGCACGTCGCTGGAGGTGCTGGCATACACGTCCCCGGCGGTAAAGCGTGAGACCAGCGCCGCAATATCCCGCTCGGCGTAGGCGCGGTCGTGGTTCTGCTCCCAGCCCAGGTCAGATTTGTTAAACGTATCAAAGCTGTAGAAACGCCAGCTCCCGAGGTTTACGCCGGAGTTCAGGCTCAGGTAGGCATTGTCGCTGCTGCCTGAACCTGAATCGTCGCCGTGGTTGTCGGTGTGATACACGTAGCCTGAATAGCCCAGACGCAGGGCATTGACCCCGTTATCCCACAGCGACGGGTCGATCATCTCGGTCTGCCCGGCCACGCTGGTCGCCGCCTGCGGCGCGCTGATAACCAGCTGCTGCATCGACTCGTCGTAAGTGATCCGGGCGTCCGGCCATTTTTTGAGGAAGTCGTAGCAGGTTTCATTCCCCGCTTTCGCCAGTTCGTCGAGATGCGTATCCAGCCCCATCTGATGCAGCAGCGCCTGGGTCAGACAGGGCGTGGCGCTCTCACCCGCTCGGGTGGCAATAAATTCGATTTTGGTTTTAAACAGAATATGGCCATTAAGGACGATATCGGCGGTTTTCACCCCCGCGTCCACTTGATCCGGGTGATAAAATTGCTCAGGTATTTCCTGGGAATCTTTGCGCAGGAAGTCAGCGTCAAAGGCGCTGTCGTTTGCTGCTGCCTGAGAATAAGACGAAACTAAAGCAGACGCTAAAATGAAAGCCTTCATTATTAAATAGGAATGATGTCTTTTCAAAAGAGGCCTGCTTTTTCATCACAAATGATTAACCAGAAAATAAATTAAATAACAGGGAGATTAATTATAGGTAATATCGACAAAGGTTTTCGCTTTGACATTACCGGGGGTGACGGCCGGCGTGGCCGAGTTAGCTTTATAGGCCACTTTAAATTTAAGCTCGGTGTCGCCCGCACTTAATGCCTGGGACTGAGAAGGCATACCGCCGTTAATATCAACCAGCGAGACACCATCATTCTCTAAAATAGCAACACCCACGCCATCAGCAGGGCCGTTGGTTTCGGTGTTCTTCAATATTTCGTTATCGAGGGTGTCGGGCGTGCCGCTGAAAGCCACGCGGGCATTTTTCATGGTGGTGATATCACAATCCTGCAGGTTGATAGTGAAGTCCTTCATGCCTGCATAACCCCCTGCGCCATTAAAGGAGTTAGGGCTTACGGTCGTCAGTGTCATCACTGAAGAGGTAGACGCCATACCGTTAAAGCCCTTAAGGGTACAGGCCGATGCAGTCACTTTACCGGTGAAGGTGATGTCGCCATCCGCAGCAAAAGACGATAAAGGCGCTACGCATAACAATGATACAAGATAGGTATTTAACTTTTTCATAAAACCACACTTAATAAGTAAAAGGGATATTCAATTAAGATTAATTGAATGAATGACAATAGTATCCCTGGCAACTTAAACCATGTAGTGAGATATACTTAAGGACTTATGAAGGAGCACTAATGCTGTTAATTATTTTAAAACAGTGGAAGGTAACACACTAAAATCGTTGGGGAATTCCAAATATTACGCGGGGAGCTAAAATAGACTTACCACAAATGCTTAATCACACTTACGTGTTTGCATCATAACAATAACATTTTTCACATAATTAACTAACAACAAAGTATTGTCCGGAAAAAAGTTAATGTAAAGATCTCAGCGAAGACCCTTGGGCATGTTATTGACGCTGCGAAAACATTTAATTCATTTTCTTAATTTTTTCCAGCAAATACGCTTTCTCGACAGGACGAAAGGGATCTTTCAGATAGTTAATATAAAGGCTGGTATTTTGAATATTCAACTTGAAGTTATAGCTTAATGTTTTGATGTTGAAGGCGAGGTTTAACTTCAGATAGATATTTAATGGTACAACGCAAATCAATTCACTGACCTCAACGATCGCCAAAAGATCAAGGTAGTTATGACTGCTAAACAGTGCGCAATGCGCATTGCTAAATTTCGTTTGTGTATCAACACCAGACGGTGACGTCTGAACCGCATGTTTCTCCTGACAAAACTCTTTATGGCTAATTGACTTCAACAGTCTGGGATGATTATTGCTGCAAACAATCACATAGTCCTCTTTGAACAACCGTTTAGAGAAAATATCTTCATGCTCAAGAGGGGCATAATCTAAAATGACATCCACTTTATTATTAAGAAGGATATCCTTTTTATTCTGTACTGTTGACGGAAGAGGCAGATGTACCAAAGGGAATGGTGCTACATTCTGCATTGACAGAAAAGCAAGGGGCGTCACGATGGTAGCAATATGTGATTCACAGGAAAAAACAAAACGGAGATTGTCTGGCTCTTCATTGTTCATAAAGCTATTTGGCTGCGACTTGTACAGCGACGCCTGTATTTCATTATATAACCTAATGGCGAAAGCAGTAGGCACCATCGCTTTCTTATCGTGTATAAATAGCAAATCATTATATAAAACCCGCAGTTTTCTTATCGCCAGATGAACACTTGAGTAGGATATATTCAACGACGCTGCGGCATGGCTCAGGTTTTGGGTTTGCATAACCATATCAAAAATTTTCAGTCGTTCAGCTTCCACCTTTTCTGTTTTAAAAGAGAGCATAAGACGTTCCTTGACATACCTTTCGTGATTAATATTTTTGAGAGCTTTATTTCGTCCCTTTAGAACGTTCATTTTTTGATAATGCTCTTCTGGCAACATGTCGTTCAATCGCGGGTGAATTCGTTAAATATAATAAAGTGCGCTGTCTTTGAGAATATGCCCAAAGGTTACCGCCAGACAAATCTCACTGTTTTAGGTGTTCCGCGTACAAAAACACGGTTGTTAAAGCGATATTATTATTCGTTAATTGCTTTACCATGGGAAATAACTCCAGCTCAAAAACGTACTTTACGTACGTTTTTGGTTGGCCTCAAGGGTAATTATCACTCTGCCTACGCAATATTATTCATAGGAAACAGTGAAATTAGCAACAGCGCTCACTGACCCTGGGGTGATATCGTTTTCTGTCTGTGTATAAGCTGCGGTCAAAGGAATATTGAATACTCCCCCTGTTTGCGTTGTCTGAATATAGGTATCCTGACCAAATTTAACCGCCGACTCATTGTACATGAGTTTTATCCCAATACCGCGCGCGGTACTGTTGGACAGGTCGATGATGCCGTCTCCTTTTGTGGACGCCGCGTCAAAACTTATATTTAACCGGGTTCCGGCATCACAATCTAACGGGATCTTAAAACTGACAGGCGATGCCGTGTCACCTTTTCCGGTGAGCGTACCCGGAAACAGTGTGCCCATATCAACACCAAGAGTCCCGGTATAACCTAAACTACACGGGGTCAGACTCAGCGGCCCCCCCCCGAGCGTGTAGTAGCCGGCAACTTTAGTTCCAGCGGAACTGTTGACCTGGTATGAAAATAAATCACCACCAAAGGTTTGTGAAGGAGAGGTGGTGTTACCCGTTTTATAGAGTTTAAATGTAAAATCAGGCGTTTGCAGGTTTTCTTCTGTGTGGTTAGTTAGGATATTAGTATTTAATGGTCTACCGTCAACTCGCACGGCAACACCGATACCGGTTATCGCAGTCGGAAAAACAGCATCGCCATTGATAATCTTCGGCGATTTACCGGAATACTGTGATGCCAGCATTGTATAGGTTTGATAACCGCCAGAAGTGCATGTTGCAACATAACGTCTTTGAAATGAAGACGAATATACAACGGTATTGACCGGCGTATTATGTGGAATTTCTATAGAGTGCAGATTTTTCATCTGAGTCGTTGGTGTCAGTTCACAAGAACCCTGCGCATAGGCTGCAAAAGGATGCAACCCTGCCAGACCAAGAATACTAAACACAATTCCCGCCGTATATTTCCTTAACTTCACTACTTGATTCATCATTGGCTACCTTCTTAATTATATTAATGACATTGGGCTGTGATTTGCTTGATCAGCTCAGCGCTATCAGCACTCTTTTTATCAGAACGTAACGCATAATTTGCCTTACATTTCTGGTTGCTGTCATCGCCCCACTTCACCATTAAATTGCCTTCTTCCGGCAGACCCGATAAATACACCTGGCCTTGATCGCTGACGATGCCGGTAATAATTTTGTCATCATCTGTTTCATCTTGCATTAAGGTCACCGTCGCGCCGAAAGGAACGGGCTTCCCGGAGAACAGAAGCTGGATAAGCGCTCGCTGACCAACACGTGTTTTAAAGTCGGCAATGGTAACAGCGCCACGCGTTGGAATAACCGTCTGACTGCTGAAATCCATGTCTACATCATCGCCAAAACTTTGCGTATCGAGTTCAATTGAATTTTTACGATAAGGCTGAACGTACGGTACGACTGCATATCCGCGCCAGTCAGTCTTAACGCCGGTATTATTCTTAACATTCACGCCACCGGCATCAGGCGCCTTAACAAGGGCAATTGTATCGCTGAGAGGCTGTGATAATGTTACACCGTTCTGATGTATTACCACGCCGCCCTGTACGCCATACGTCCATTGTTGAGTATGATCATCATAGTTATATCCAAGATTACTTTCGCCCAGATTACCTTTGTAATCGAGAGAGGCATTCCCCGATGAACCCTGACCTTCGTTTTCATAGCCCTGTTGCACGGCATAACTCAGGTTATTATCCTGCAGTAAGTTACCGCTGATACCTGCCTGTTGAGATGTCGTGCCATTCTTGTTACTGCTCATATTATAGGTCATCCATGCCCCGGTATGTCCCAATAAGAGATCGAACGGCACAGACATATTAAATGCGACAATTTTATCGGCTTCTGCAGTTCCCGGATTTTTGGAATAGTTATAATTCAGCCCAAGACTCACTCCATAGATAGTCGTTGAGTAACCTAACTGAATAAGTTTCTCTACACCATCACCGCCCCAATAATTCTGCCGACTACCGCTAATATTAATTGAGCCGTAGTCGCCGAAAGACTGGCTAATCGTCAACTGAATTTTACTTCGCTGGTTATGTGAGCGATTATAATTATCAAAGTCATTATCTGAATCAGGATCAGCCTGATAGTCCTGAACATCGCTGAATGAATAATACCCTTTGGTAGAATAGCGATAACCCGCAATTTCTAAGTTAGTATCCGTACGTTCAAAGTTTTTAGCATACATTGCACGATAGGACTGGCCTTTTTTCGTCCCCAGGGAATTATCATCAAACTGACTGGTGGCCTGAGTACCATCAAAGGAGATCGCCCCCCACGCGCCTAAGTCTCTGCCTAATCCGACAGTAACGGCACGATAATTGTCGGCATATTGTACACCGCCATATATGGTCGTCCGTGATGTGAGACCATAAATATTTGATATCTGAATGAACTGAGGTGTTTTCGTGTCGTCAGTGCCGGTACGATATTCACCCATAACCAGATTGTATTTCAGGCGTTTTTCGCGCTGCAAAATAGGTACCGAGCTGGTCGCAACGGTAAATTTCGTTTCTGAGTTGTCCGCTTCCTTCACGGTCACTTCCAAATCACCACCGTTACTCGACGGATAGAGATCGGTGATCGCAAAAGCGCCCGGGGAAACGTTGGTCTGATAAATCGTATAACCGTTCTGTTTAACCGTAACCTGGGCGTTTGATTTCGCGATACCCCGGACCGTGGGCGCGAACTGGCTCATCGAGTCAGGCAGCATCTGATCGTCAGACGCGAGCTGTGCCCCGGTAAACTGAATACTGTCAAAGACGTCGCCCGGCGTTGCTGTTTGCCCTAATGTGAGCTGGCCACCCTGTAAAAACTGGACATCACGCTGTACGTACGTATTGATCGACTGAAATTCACGCTGGTTACTGTCGCTACTGTTGCCATGCCCGTTGTCAGACGAGTTGTGAATTTCGCTATAGGTGGAGTAATTGCGTAAACGCCATGGACCGACGTTGGCTCCACTTCTTAAGTTCACAAAGTGACTCTGGGAATCACTGTCGTCCCTGGATGTCGTTGATCCCGAATAGCTGTAGTTGAGAATGATTGCCGGAATGCCTGCTTCCCAACGTTTCGGGTCAATCGCATTACGTGGACGCGTATCCACCCCCACCTGCGGAACCGTAATGTCATAGCGCATACGGTTTAAATCCAGCGTTTCAGTGGCATCTTTCACATACACATTAAGCGGTTTGGTCATTATCTCAGTTTGCGGTGCCGCTTTGAGATCGGGGAACGTATCTAAAATCACCCCGTAACCAACCAGCTCTTCCGGCGTGAGTTGCCCATAAAGCTTGCCCGGGTACTCTTTCAGACTGACGAAATTAACCGTCCTCAAATCCACCTGCTGGTTGTTAAGATAGACATTTACTTTGTATGAACCCGGCATTTGGCCGCCTTTCTCGGCAAAATAGTTAAGGTCCACATCTTGCAGGTCACTTACCCCCCCCATAGCTTTGAGCATTTCAGGGTTAAATGATTCGGCACCAAAAGAAGCAGCAGGTAATGATAATAAGATAAAAAAAGAAGCTGGCTTTGCTAAAGAATGAAAGCAATCGTAATTTGATTTTTTAAAATCGCGGCCATCAGCCTCACTCAGCTTCTGTGAAAGTTTACCTGACATATTTTTTATTTTATTATCATCCATAATTCATACATCCAGCATTTTCGTTTATCAATCAGGTAACAACATTGTTGTTCAGAATTTAGCGGTCGCCTTTTCGCTCAACCCACCGTAGTCATTTATCGATTGCCAGGTGATTGTGCCGCTGCTTGCAGGCTCCTTGATATTGACAGACGAGCCAGGGGCAACCATGTAACCCTGTTTCACATCGTGGCCATTAATACTTATTCTCGAGATATTAACAAAATATGGCGTTGGGTTTTTCGCTACCAGCGAATCGCCAGCGTAGTTAAAGGTTACTTTTTCATAGGCGTGTTTGACCTCTTCCGGCTTATTGATCGCAACAGGTCGGTAGAAAAGTTTAATTCGCGTATTCAGAGAGAACTGCAACGAGTTTTCAGATTTCACTTTCGCTTCTGGTGGAATGGCCAGCGTATTGATCCAGAAAACAGACTCTTTATCCTGCGGTAAATTTGAGGAGGTCTGCGTAATACGAACGGTGTTATTTTGGCCCGGCTCAATTCGGAAAAGAGGCGGCGTGGTCATAAATGGGACTTTCTCGCCCGCATTATCGGTACTGACCCATGAACGGATGAGATATACTGAGGAATCTTCACCATTCATAATAGGCAGAGACGCCTCTTTCATATCACCTGTAAAGATAACCCGAGTTGCGCCAACGGTTAAACCGGCAAAACTTGGGATAGCCGTTACCAGCAATGCGCTAGCGAGAATAGACTTGACTAACATTTTCATAAGTTTCTTCTTTGGTTAAAAAAATAGTGACTTTTGTCATCAAAAGTCACTTGTATTAAGAGTAATTAAATCATCAAATGATTATTACAGATAAGACAGCTCATAGTTGATTACGGAAACCATCGGACCCGCTGTAGGGGTGTTAGCACCTGTCTTCGCGTAGCCAACACGGTAGTTCAGATTGTTATTACCGACTACCAGTGGCGTGCTGTACTGCGTTACAACGTTGGCAGGAATGACTGCGCCGCTCTGAGCATCAGTAATAACGTAGCCCGCATATTTCGCAGCACCAGAGGACGTGGAATCAACAAAGACGTTGGCACCAGCACCGGATGAGGTTTTACCGGTTAATTTGATCGACACGTTTTCTACAACGCTTGGGCAGGTTTCCAGCTTGATGCTGAAGCTCTTCTGCAGGTTAGCGCTGGTAACAGCTGCGCCAGGCAGTGCGCTAACTAATGAAATCGGCACAGCATCCATTGGCACAACCAGGGCTTCAGAACCGGCCGCAACAGAACAGGCGGTGGACGCTACGGTGCCGTGAAAATTCAGGGTGCCGTCAATAGCCTGGGCGCCAGAAACACCAAAGCCCATCATTACGACTGCTGCAATACTTAATTTTTTCATGTTCATAATTGGTTTAATCCTTTTAACCTTTGCCATTTTCTCAGACTGTATTTCTGGAAATAAATGACAGCCGGTGATTAGTTATAGGTCAGGGTGAAGTTAGTCGTTGCAGTGAACTGACCTTCAGTCACAGTCCCGCCGGTATAAACCGCTGCTGCGCGCAGTGGAATATTCGCTTCGTGTGAAGTGGCATCAATGGTTGTTACCGCAGAAGCGCTGTTTAAATTAATTTGGGTATCGTCTGGGTTATATAAACCCAAGCCAATGCCGGTTACGCCAGTGATAGCCAGCAGTTTTGAATCAGTTGCATCTGCTGTACCGTTTGCGGTGAGGCTAACACCTGCCTGTGCTTCCGGACATTGAGTCAGGTGAATGGTAAAATCTTTCGCAGGAGACTTAGCGCCCTTAGTACCACCGAAGTCAGCAGCAATAATGGTACCTAATTCAATTGCGGCAGAAGTACTTGCTGCATCAATAACACAGCCGGTGGTGTTAATACGGCCATTAACAGTGATAGTACCAGTATTAACAGCAGCTGCGTTTGCGCCCATTGTTGCAGCAGCAGCTGCAGCAAGCACTGTAAGTTTGAACCATGAAGTCATTTTCATTTTTATCCTATCAAGATTATATATTGTTAGTTTATGAATCTAACAACCATTACGGATGCCTCTTTGCCAGACATCTACGTTGGAGTGGATTATTCAGGAAACCTTAATGGCGGTACAGTCAGTAATGCTTACAGATGCATTAAGCTTAACTTAAGGTATGCAAGTATTAATTTATTGACTTTATTCTTACATTGCTAATAAATGTAAATGCTGGTGAACACCTGTCAATTCCTGGCTACTTCTTGAACACCACAAATGAAGGCACCCTTTTTTTAGCGTATTAAACAGACAGTTACACTTTATGCCTTCATGTTAAGTGAACAGATAATAATACGCTTATCAGTGTGTAAAAACGGACTGACTAAATCCTTTAAATAATACTGATTCCTGTTTCGCTATTTAATTCTTGAGAACGCCTGGCTTCTGGCGTAGGTACAATATCTTTTTAACCATGATTTATAAGGAAATTTAAACATGGAAATATGTAAAAAAAATGATTATTCATTAAAGGGTAAATGGCTATTTACGCCGTTCTATTGGCTTCTGCTTTCTCCTTTGAGTGTTTACGCATCCATAACCTATAGCGACGGTAAAGAACATTTTTTTAACTTTTTACCTTCAACAGAAACCACAGCGGATAATGATCCTGCGTTTATCATTACCGGTGCGGGAACCGCAGTTAAGGTTCAGGGGAGTAATAATGCTGGCGATACGCTTATTCCTGAAAAATCAGTTATATCTACTTCAGGAAAAGAGTCCTATGCGTTTAACCTTTCTAACCTTGCCAATTTAACCCTTACCAATGCCGCTATTGACACCAAAAACGCGAGCAGAACCATCAACATAAGCTCCGGTGCATCAGCAACATTGAATAATGCTGATATTAGTGCGAATCAATCAAGAAGTTATGTGGTTTATGTCAGTGGGGCCGGTTCCTCATTTCATGGTGATGATATTCGTATTACCGATACTAACTCTACAGGTACTGGCATCTCTTTGCATTATGGCGCTTCCGCTAACGATCTGAGTAATGTCACTATTACACTCAGTGATGCCATGTATGGGATTCAGCTCGATTCATCTACAGCAGTGATTGATAATCTCACTATCAATCAGTCCTCCACGGGCTATCAAAATGCTATTTATGCCATTGGTTCGAATTCGAACCAAAAAGCGGTGGCAACAATCACCAATGGGCACGTGAATTTTACGGGCAGTAACAGCACAATGATTAATGCCAACGCCTACAGTGACGTTCGGCTGGATGGCGGTATTTATCAGAGCTATGGCGATAATATCACGGCCTTTTTCTTATCGGGGAAAGAGAGCAGTCTCACGGCCAACAATCTTACACTTATCACGAACGGCGTCAGATCCAACGCTATTGATGCTCGCAATAATATGCATATCGATAACGATATTGTTAAGACGACAGGGGATAAATCGTATGCCTTGTATGTCGACTCTGGTGATATGACCTATAACCAGCTCCCGCCTGTCACCCTGACGGCCTCCAACATGACGCTGGTTACAGAGGGAAATAGTTCTGCTGCGGCAGTCGCCGCGTGTTCCGCCAACATCGCCTGCACAGGTATCCTTGATATCAGCAACTCCTCAATTACGACCTCCGGTACGGGTAGTTACCTGCTGGCGGCGATGAATGATGCCATCATTACTGCGGAGTCTGTTACTGGACACTCTTCGGGCGAGAATGCCGATTTAATACGCTCATACGCAAACAGTAATATCACGCTTAAAGGGAGCCAACTGAGTGCAACGGGAGCCAATGCGAACGCGATTTATGGAACGGGGTTTGATGCGGACAACCCGGCGATAGTCACGCTTATTAACAGTGACCTGAGCAGCGCCGCTGCCGAAGGAATCATCATTTCGGGTGCGAATGAGCAAATCAATGTGAACGATCATTCAACGATTACCAGCGGCAGCGGTATTTTGTTGCGTGCGAACAGCACTATCAATACGAGTACCGGGGTGATTACTGCGAGCAAGGTGAACCTATCGGCCAGTGATTCACTCCTTGAGGGTGACATTATCGCGGCTCAGGGAAACCTTGTTGATGTTTATCTGAATTCGGACTCGCAATGGAAGGGTGCAACCGAGACCACTAACAGCGTAAATATTGATGCTACCAGTAAATGGGTTATTCCTGATAATTCTACGGTTAATACATTGAATTCCGCAGGGAATGTCTTTTTCTCTCATACAGGAAGTACTTATTCTACGCTGAATATCAACGGAAACATGAACGGTGATGGTATTTACCACATCAATACATTCCTGGATGATAGTAACTCCCCCACCGATACCATCCATGTGACGGGTGACGTTACCGGCAGTAATATTCTGTATGTTAACAATACGGGTGGTCAGGGTGATTACACTCCGGCTAACGGCATTCAGGTTATACAGGTCGACGGTACCAATACCGAGGGCAGTAACGCCTTTACGCTTGGAAACACCGTTTCTGCTGGCGCGTTTAACTACACGTTGCACAAAGGCGACATTTCAAGCGGCGAAGGGGAAAACTGGTACCTGAGTGATTGTGCTGATTATACGTGCTCCGAAGCTATTCCGGACCCGGTTCCCGATCCGGACCCGACGCCAGAACCCGACCCAACTCCTGATCCTACTCCTGATCCAGACCCGACTCCTGATCCAGACCCTGTTCCCGATCCAGACCCGGCTCCAGAACCAGAACCGACCCCTGATCCAGAGCCAGCGCCGGAACCCGATCCTGTTCCGGACCCGACACCTGCCCCAACCCCGTCTGATGCAAACCTGCCATGGCGTGAAGAGGTGCCTTCTTATCTTGCAGCCCCTACTTTGCTCATGAATTATGGATTTGATGCTATCGGCACTTATCATCAACGTAATGGTAGTAACGTTATGCACACAGACGAGACATGGGCGCGGACAGCGTATCAGCATACAAACTATGATGCCGGTCGTTATAGCTATGATACGGATATGAGCTTAATCCAGTTTGGTCAGGATTTATTGTGGGATAAAACCACTGATGGCGGGGAAATTCGTGCAGGTATTATGGCGACGTTGGGCCGCCAAACCACAGATTCCGAAGACAGTTTACGCCGTCATAATCCCTCTCTCTCGACAAAAACTGGCAGCATTGACAGTCGTATTTACAGCTTAGGCGGGTATTACACTCTGAAAACCCACGAGGGCGCGTACATTGACGTTGTCGGTCAGGGAAGCTGGTACAAAACCGATTATGACAGCACCCATGACGCCAGTCAGAATGGCTATGGTGCCGCACTGTCAGTGGAAGTGGGTAAGCCGTTTGTTCTTTATCAAAATCTCAAAGTAGAACCTCAGGCGCAGATTATTTATCAGTACCTTAATCTCGAGGATTTTAACGACGAGATCAGTTCAGTTTCAGGCGTTTCCATGAGTAACGGACAGGGTCGAACAGGCCTTCGTTTCTTCATGGATAATCCAGACTGGACCCCTTATTTAGCAATTAATGCCGTCAGCGTTATGGGTGATGAAGCAAACGTGCAAATTGCCGATAAACGTACACAAGCAGATTTCGGTAAAGACTGGTGGCAGAGTGCAGCGGGCGTCACCGTAAGTCTTGGAGAGAATACCCTCTTGAATGCTGATGTGAGTTACCAGAAAGGTTTTGGTTCTGACATCGAGGGATACAGCGCGAATGCAAATGTGAAAGTCTCTTTCTAAGACCACGAGAAAAAGGAGCTGAGCTGTGGCTATACTATTCTTTATGTGAATATATCGCAGAGTGAAGTCACAGCTTTGTCCATCATTCATCAGGGATTTGAAAATGACAGAAAATTCGCTTATCGCAAATATTAGTAGAGTCAAAGGATTTGATTTAAATCTTCTTTTAATCTTTGAAGCCATTTATGTTCACAAGAGCGTATCTAAAGCGGCGGAACTGCTGTGTGTTAGCCCTTCGGCCGTCAGTCAGTCATTGACGAAGCTACGCAGTTTTTTCTCCGATCCCCTTTTTATCCGCGAAGGGAGAGGACTTGTGGCGACCACTATTGCAGAAAATTTGCATAATCAGTTACGTGCAGGTTTCAGGCAGCTACTCGGTAGCCTTGATTATTTCAAGGATACAACGACCCGCAGCAAATTTGTGGTCCACTCAACGCCCTATGCGGCGATGCGCATCTTACCTCATGTGAGCGCTGAGGTTCTAAAAGAAGGGCTTAACTGTGAAATAAGCCATATCAGCGCAGATGCACTACTGGATACCATTGAAGATGCGTTGACCTACCGCAAAGCCGATATCGTCTTTGACACTAAGCCTTATTATAATTTTTCCACCGTGGTAGAGCCGTATCTGGTTGAGCAGACTGTTCCTATTTGCCGGGTGGATCATCCACGGTTAAAGAAGACGCTGACATATGAGGAGATGGCGTTTGAAACCTCCAGCTTCCTGAATGCCGGTTCTGAAAACGTCAAACGCACGCAGACGGGGATTATGGAGTATTTAGGCGATCGCAACTTTTTCTTTAGCAGCAGCTCCATTATTGTTAACGCCGCCATTGTAGAAAAATCAGACGTGGTCAGTTTCGTGCCCGCCTGGTTTGCTGAAAAATTTGCGTCCAGCTTCAATATTAAAGTGCTGGAATGCAATTTCACTCTGGAACCGGTCACCATGTATATGACGTACAATAAAGCTTCCTTGAAAAGCCCACACTTTCTTTAGCTTTTACAGGTACTTAACAAATTCAAAGAGTTGTGAATCAAAGGGAATAGCCTGCACAACGGTTATGGCTATTCCCTTCATAACACCACAGCCTTCCCCCTACTGTACTCTTCAAAGGTTAGCGCATCATTGCTATTTTTTTGAGCAAATCATTTTTATCTTTTCGTCTGGAAGGATCTTTTAAATAGTTAATGTATAAACTTGTTTTTTTGACATTCAATTTAAATTTATAATTTAACGATTTGATATCAAAAGATGCGTGAAGCTTCAAATAAATATTCAATGGAATAACACAAATAATATCGCTTACCTCCACCATTGCCAGCAAGTCAAGATAGTAATGACTGGAGAAAAATACGTTTGCGGTTTGCCCCTCATCCAGTAAGTTATCAAAAAGTGAGGAACACCCTAGCGCCGCCTGTTTTTCATAGGAAAATTCTTTCAGCGAGATCGAGTCCGAAAGCCTGGGGTGATCGTTACGGCAAACAATCGCATAATCTTCCTTAAACAGTCGCTTGAAGAAAATGTCTTCATGTTGAATAGGCTCATAGTCAAAAATAACATCCGCCTTATTGCTCAACAACAAATCGGCCCTTCCCTCTGGCGAAACGGGAAGAGCGGTATGCTCCAGGGGAAAGGAGATGGATTGCTCCATCAACAAATAGGTGACAGGGATAACGGTTGCAGCGATATGCGGCGCGCAGGCAAAGACGAAACGTTGTTTGTCTGTTTCCACATTAGCAGACTGAACGTCTTGCTGGTTATTCAATATGGCCAGGGACTCGGTATGCAAGCGCTTTGCAAATTCTGTCGGTATCAGCGAATTTTTTTCACGGATAAAAAGCACATCGTTATATAAAAGCCGTAGTTTTTTTATGGCCAGGTAGACGCTTGAGTGAGAAATACTCAACGCAAAAGCTGTCTGGCTCATGCTTTTCGTTTTCATGACTGTATTAAAAATTCGTATGCGGCCTATTTCTGCTTTACTTAATTTATGATGAATCATCTATAATCTTCCATAATCAGTTAGCGTTCATTTGAGAATACTCAATCCTTTATACATCTCGCTAATCACGTCACATTCTGTGAAAAAACTTTAGTGCTCCAGGTCAGGCGGTCGGTTAACGATGTCTGTTACTCCTCTGAACGTCAGTCTTTCCTGCATACAGCGGGCAACTTCTCTCGCACACTCCATACCCTGGCATCGGTAAATATTCATTTGCTGCGTTGTATTTTCACTGTCCTGAAGCCTACGGCAGCATTAAAGCCAGAGGGGAAACGCCTACCGAATGGCATACCATTCAACTACTTGATTTACATTGCATACCGGGCGTTAGTTGTACTACCACGAGTATCAGACAGGACTCAGCGCCTGGCTATGGGTAAATATCAGGGAGAATGACAGTGGTATTCCAACGCTGGCGAGACTGATTCGCCCCCGCTGTATGCATTAATGCTTTTCAATCGATTAATTTTCATTGTTTATGAATCTGAATATTTATTCATCCACGGTTAGAGAAACACTTTCTAAAATGAAAGAATGTGGACTAGACAAAACAACTTTATCTACAATAGTAAAATATTAACGCTTTGATGTCTGCGTTATCACTATTTAGTTTTGCTAAATGACTATTTAGCGCTTTTATATAGTGAGCGCGCCAGTATAAATGACTTATGTTTGTCAACTCTACAGCAGAAATCAATCCGGCAGCTGTGTCGGCGCTCTCCTTAAACAGTTTTGCCACCAGGGTTAAAACCTGGCCATGCAAAAGCCCCCTGCAGAGACTATCCACAGGGGGCTTTATTGATTCACATCAGTCAGCGGGTACGGATAACAATCTCGTTAAGCCTGATTGTAAACCTTATACAGACACTTTTTACTTCTCCGCCATAGCGAGCATCTTCGTTGATATTAGAAGCGAGATAAACTAAGCACAGCCTGAATAATGACAATTACCCTTTCAATTGATTCTGACGATATTCGCCCTGACGCTCCAGCATCCAGCCCGGATATTCCCGCGGCAGCGCGCTGACGGCATCGAGCTGTTTCAGTTCGTCATCACTCAGGCGAATATTCGTTGCGGCAATGTTGTCATCAAGCTGATCCACGCGTTTGGCTCCGATGATAACGCTGCTCACCACTTTCTGATTCAGCAGCCACGCCAGCGCGATTTGCGCGACTGAAATGCCTTTGCTTTCGGCTATGGTGCGCATCACGTCCACGCAGTCGAACGCGCGCTCTTTCTCCACCGGCGGGAAATCGAATTCCAGACGACGTCCACCCGCCTCGCTCTGGCCGTCACGACCGTATTTGCCGCTCAGTAACCCCCCCGCCAGCGGGCTCCAGACCATCAGCCCGACACCTTCGCTTTGCAGCATCGGCACCAGTTCACGTTCCAGATCGCGCCCGGCAATGGTGTAGTACGCCTGTAGCGAGGCAAAACGCGCCAGCCCGAGACGCTCGGAGATCCCCAGTGCTTTCGCAATCTGCCATGCCGCCCAGTTAGAGACACCGATGTAGCGCACATGGCCATGTTGCACCAGATTATCGAGGGCGTAGAGCGTCTCTTCGATCGGCGTTGCCGGATCGAAACCGTGCAGTTGATAGAGATCGATATGATCGAGCTGCATACGGCGCAGGCTCTCTTTAACGCTGCTGATGATGTGATAGCGCGAACTGCCGCGTGAGTTAACGCCAGCGGTGCCGGTTTCACCGAACACTTTGGTGGCGACAACGACGTTTTCACGCGGGATTTTGAGGTTTTTCAGCGCCTGGCCGGTGATCTCCTCCGAGCGCCCTTCTGAATAGACGTTCGCAGTATCGATAAAGTTAATTCCGGCATCCAGCGCACGGCCAACCAGTTTTTCCGCATCGCTCTGCTGAAGCTGGCCGATTTTTCCCCACATGCCACCTTCCCCGCCGAAGGTCATGGTGCCAAGGCAAAGCTCAGAAACAAACAGACCGGTATTGCCCAGTTTTTGATAACGCATATGACGTTCCTCACAATGTTCGTTTGATGGGTGCCGGACAGTTATACCCCGCGCCTGCAAAACGCGAATGTGGCGTTCCTGTTTGTTTCTTGCCCAATCCTCTGAACGTTATCCGCGCGGGGCGTCGCCAAACACTGAATAGTCCGGCAAATTCACCTGCTGATACGGCTCCCAGCCTCCGCCGAGGGCCTTGTAGAGCGCCACCAGATCGAGAGCACTCTGCACCTGCGACTGCGCACGCTGCTGCTGCGCCTGAGCCAGCTGGCGCTGAGCATCCAGCACGTCGATAAAGCTGGCGATCCCTTGACGATAGCTGTCGCTCGCCAGATCGAACGCGTTTTGCAGTGCGTCGATGGTTTTGCCTAAGCCCGCTTCCCGCTGCTGGTCCGTGCGATAGCTCACCAGCGCGTTTTCCACATCGCCGAGCGCGGTGAGTACCGTCTGACGATAGTCGAGCACGGCGGCGCCCTGCTGCGCGCGCGCCACTTTGACGCTCGAAACTAACCGCCCGCCCTGGAAAATCGGGATCGATACCTGCGGACCGACGCTATAGAAATGGCTGCTCCAGTCGGTGAGCCAGTTGGTTTCACTGTTGCGCAGGCCAAACTGGCCGGAGAGCGACACGCTCGGGAACAGCTCGGCAACGGAGACACCAATTTGCGCCGTCGCGGCGTGAAGATTGGCCTCCGCCTCGCGCACATCCGGGCGGCGACGGGCGAGCGTCGACGGAATACCTGTCGGCACAATGTCTGGCAATGCGGGCAGCGGCTGAACAGAACGCAGCTCGCTGTCCAGCGCACCCGGCGGTTTACCCAGCAGAATCGCCAGACCGTTCATCGCCTGACGCTCCTGGGCCTGATACTGCGGCAGTTGCGCTTCCAGATTGCCCAGCTGCGCGCGGGCATTTTCCACGTCCATCTGCGGTGACAGACCGCCACGCTGGCGGCTTTCGGTCAGATCGAGCGTTTGCTGTGCGCTCTCAATTTGCGTATTGAGCGTCGCCATCACGCTTTGCGCCCCGCGCAGTTGCAGCCAGGTCCGCGCCACTTCCGCTTCCAGAGAGACCAGGGCGTCGTTGCGCTGTTCGATAGCCGCACGCTGCTGGGCTTCGGCACCTTCCACCTGACGGCGCACTTTGCCCCACAGATCGAGTTCCCATTGGGCATCAAAACTTCCCTGATAGAGATTTATCGGCTGGGTGAGCGGCCCCAGCGCCCCTTTCAGATCGGGATCAACGTCATCCAGCTGATCGTAAACACCGTGCGATTTTAGCTCCCCCTCCAGCCCCAATTGCTGGCGGGTCGCCTGCAGATTACCGTTCACCGAGGGATAAAACGCCCCACCTGCCTGGTTTATCTGTTCGCGGGCACCGGCGATGCGCAGGACGGTTTGCTGCAGCGAGAGGTTTCCGGCAATCGCCCGCTCAACCAGGCTGTCGAGCTGCGCGGAGCCAAACGTTTTCCACCAGCGCGGGTTTACCGCACTGCTCTGCGTTTGTGACTTCACGCTCGCATCGCCAGGATCGTTCCATGTCGTAGGCGTCTGCGGTGCGGGCGGCTGGTAATCAGGCCCTACGGCGCACCCCGCTAACAGCAGCATTAAAAACAGGGGGGATAAACGTCTGTACATCATCAATGTGCTCCTGCACTCCCCTCGCTTTTCACCGGCGAGAGCAACAAACAAAACGGGATCAGTAATAGCGCCACCGCGCTCAGGATCGTGAAAACGTCCACGTAGGCCAGGAAGCGCGACTGTTCAATCATGGTCTGATACATGCGTCCGGTAGCGATATCCAGCGGATTGCCAACCTGAGTAGTGAAGTTCTGAATGGCCTGCGCCGACTCCCGCAGCGCCAGTTGGAACTGCTCATTAAAAGGCGACGCGTGATAGGACAGATGCGCGCTGTGCGTCTGCGCACGTTCCGTGATTGCGGCGGTGGAAAGCGAGATCCCAATCGAACCCGCGACGTTACGGAACATGGTAAACAGCGCGGCGGCGTCGGCGTTAAGCCGCCTCGGTATCGAAATAAACGCAATGGTGGTGAGCGGAACAAAAAGGAACCCCAGCCCGAACGACTGGGCGCTACGAAACAGCACCAGGGTTTCGAAATCGATATCCGGCGTCAGGGTGCGTGACCAGAAAAACGACACCGCGAGACAGGCAAAACCAAAGGCGATGATCCAGCGCGTCTGCACGACGGGCATCAGCTTTAACACCAGCGGAATGGTCAGGACAATCAGCACCGCACCGGGCGAGAGCACCATCCCCGACCAGGTGGCGGTGTAACCCAGATCCTGCTGGGCAAGCTGCGGGATCACAACCGAACTGCCGTACAAAATCATCGCCATTCCGGCCATTAAGAGGCTGGCGACGGCAAAGTTTTTGTCCTTCATGCAGCGCAGATCGACCACCGGTTTTTTGGCATACAGGAGCCAGTAAATCGCGCCGATGATGCCAATAAGTGTCAGTACCGCAAAGGTGCGGATAAAGTTTGAATAGAACCAGTCGTCATCCTCGCCGCGGTCGAGCATCACCTGCAGGCAGCCGAGGCCCAGAGCGATAAGGCCAATCCCGGTCCAGTCGATACTCAGTTTTTCTTCGGATTTACGCTCCCAGGGCGGATCTTCCAGCAGCTGATAAATCGCCAGTACCGTCACGATCCCAACGGGAATATTGATAAAAAAGACCCAGCGCCAGGAGTAGTTATCAGTTATCCAGCCACCAAGCGTCGGCCCCAGCACCGGGGCGACGATGATCGCAATCGACGACAGGCCAAAGGCTTTGCCGCGATCCTCGGGTTTGAAGTAATCGAGCAGCACCGACTGCTGCGTCGGCTGAAGGCCGCCACCAAAAAAGCCCTGCATGATGCGAAACAGAATGATTTGCCACAGCTCCGTCGCGATACCGCACAGAAAGGAGCAGATGGTGAACATCACGATACAGATCAGGAAGAACTGCTTGCGCCCAAACACCCGGCTCAGAAACGCGGAGATGGGCAGCACAATACCGTTGGCAACCAGATAGCTGGTGAGCACCCAGGTCGACTCGTCGTAGCTTGCCGAGAGCGAGCCTGCCACGTGCGGCAGCGCCACGTTAACGATGGTGGTATCAAGGATCTCCATAAACACCGCGAGCGTGACCACAATCGCCACCGCCCAGGGATTACTGGCGGGCCGCCAGTTGTCGTGGCTGTGATCCGTCATTCCAGCGTGACCTTCGGCTCAACGGAAAGGCCCAGCGGCAGAGGCATGTTCGGGTCCAGCCCTTTGTCGATCACGATTTTCACGGGGACGCGCTGCACGATTTTCACAAAGTTGCCGGTAGCGTTTTCCGCCGGGAAGGCCGAGAAACGCGCGCCGCTCCCCTGCTGAATACTGTCGATGTGCCCTTCCAGCTTCATGTCCGGCCAGGCATCCACGGTGATCGCCACTTTATTGCCCGGACGCATACGCTCAAGCTGCGACTCTTTGAAGTTCGCCACCACCCAGATATCCGGTGAGACCAGCGAAAAGAGCGCTGTTCCAGCCTGCACCAGGGTACCCGGCTGGACGTTACGTTTGGTGACAAACCCATCAAACGGGGCGCGCACTTCGGTGTAAGAGAGATTCAGCGTGGCGGTTTCGAGCTGAGCTTTCGCCTGATCGACCTGGCGTTCACGCGCTTCAACGTTGGTTTCCTGCTGGCGGATCTGGAGCTGGACCTGCTCCGCCACTTCCAGCTGTGCCTGGGCGCTGGCCAGACCGGCCTGAGCGCTGCGCAGCTGGGCGTTCGCAGAATCAATGCTTTGTTGCGTGGTGGCGCGCGGATCGACACCGCGTTGACGGCGATATTCAGCCTGCGCGTTCGCCATATCCGCCTGCGCTTTCAGCACCTGCGCTTTCGCTTCGTCCCGCTGGGCCGGATATTGCACTTTTGAGAGCGCCAGCTGAGCCTGTGCCTGGTGCAACTGCGCCACGGCCAGCCCTAACTGCGCCTGCGCCTGATCGCGCTGAGCGGTGGTGTCACGCGGATCGATAACGACCAGCAGATCGCCCTTTTTCACCCGCTGATTATCACGCACGCGCAGTTCGGTAACGTAGCCCGCCGCTTTCGGGGCAATAGTCACCACGTCTGCATCGGTAAACGCATCGTCGGTGGTCTCTTCATTTCGGGTCAGAAGCCACCACACCAGCGCCACGATAACCATGATGACCACCACTATCCCAAGGATAATGAGAGGCTTTTTACCCGGGCGTTTGCGCTCGCTTTTTTCATTTTGATCTGCGCTTTCGTTTTGTTCCGCGTTTTCGTTTGTCTCTGCCATATGCCAACAACGTTCCTGTCAGTGAACGGCATCACAGTTATGCCGTTCACTAAAGTTAGGACGTTGCTATACATTTGCCAGGAAAAGCTGACAATTAGCGCACTATATGAGAAGGAATAATCCGAAACCGACCGCGGCCGCCCACACTAGCATTGGCAGGGACCAGAGGTGGAATCGCCACCAGATCCGGCGGTTATTTGCCATACGCAGCGCAATCAGATTGGCGAGCGATCCCGGCAGCAGGCCGAAACCGCCGACGTTAACAGCCCAGGCCAGCAGCACCGTTGGCGGCACGTAGTTGATGAGCAGAATGGTCGAGGGAACATTACTGATAAATTGCGACAATCCGATGGCCGTCAGCCACAGGCCGAGCGGCGAGAGTCCACTCACGCTGTGCAACGCGCCCTGCAATACCGGCAACTGGATCAGCAGATGCACATCGATAAACATCGCCATAAAGACCAGCAGCAGCGTCCAGTCGACGCTGATCAGCACCCGCCGCGCCAGCAGCAGGAAGCCGCCCGCCACCAGCAGTGCGCCCCAGAGGGCATATTTAAGTTCGAGGGCCGTCAGGAAAATGATGTACAGGGTGAGACACCCCCACACCAGCCGCGCATTCCACGGGGAGGCCTGGGTACCGCTGTGATAGCGAAGCGGTTTCGCCGGAAAGGCAAACCAGCAGACCACCAGCAGAGAGAGCATCATCACCAGCGCGAGAGGCGCCATTTGCCAGGTGAAGGCCGCAAAGGACAATCCGGAACGTCCCCACAGCAAAATGTTCTGCGGATTGCCAATCGGCGTCAGCAACGATCCGGCGTTAACCGCCAGCGCTTCAAAGATGATCAGCCGGTTAACCGGGATCTCGCACAGCTTGCGTAACGTCAGGGTCAGCGGCACGACGATAAACAGCGCCACATCGTTAGTCAGAAACGTCGACAGCAGCGCCGCCGCCAGCACCATAAACAGCGACAGTTTGCGCTCAGTGGCAAAGCGGCGCACCATTTTACGCCCGATGACGTCAAAGTAGCCGCTCTGCTCCACCCCTTTGGTCAACATCATCAGCCCGCTCAGGGTAATAATGGTGTGCCAGTCGATAGCCGCTGGCCAGGACGCAGGCGCAAAGGGAATGAAAAAGCTCAGCCCAACGCCAATCAATAACAGAAGATGGAAAAAGCGATCGCGGGCGAGCGCCCGCAGTCCAGGAATGCTCATTCAGCAGGGGACCCAAATTTACGCGTGAACTCGCGGAATTTCTCCAGCGTTTCTTCGCTGACGTGGTGTTCAATCCCTTCCGAATCGCGGCGGGCCGTGTCTTCGCTCACGCCGAGCACCAGCAAAAAGTTTTCAACGATCTGATGGCGCTCCCGGCTCTCCTGAGCCAGTTTCTCCCCTTCTGGCGTCAGAAACACGCCGCGCCACGGGATCATTTCGATCAGCCCAACCGAGGCCAGACGTTTTAACATTTTGGCAACCGTAGGCTGTGACACCCCAAGCCTCGCAGCCATGTCCACCTGACGCGCTTCACCGACCTCACGAAAGAGATCGGAAATCAGCTCGACGTAGTCATCAATCAGCTCGCGACGGTGCGCCTCACGCACCTGACGAAACCCTTCAACATGCTCTTCAACATTCACCAGTTGCGTCTTTTTTTTTGTAATGGGCTTACCTGCGCGACGGTTCATTGTCCTTCCTCAGTGGGTGACGCCCCTGGCGTCATATATCTTGAGCGCACAGTGTAAACGATCCCTCTACAAGCACAAAAAATTAACGAATTAGCCATAGCTATACAATATAGCCTGTGCTATATCTGTATGTAATGCAGTCACCCTTCACGGATCGAAGGGATCAGAAATCAGGAGGTCACATGAACGAATTCAAGAGGTGTATGAAAGTGTTTAGCCACTCTCCCTTTAAAGTACGCTTGATGCTGTTGAACATGCTGTGCGATATGTTTAACGGTAAATCAGAGCAAAACGATAAACCGTCCCACTAAGCGGCGTCGCGGTACGCCGCTTCATTTTTCCGTCACACTTTCCGCGCAAACTGCCCTGTTAGCCCTCAATTCCCGATCTTTTTTACGGATTTGTAATCCCTCTCGCAAAACATCTTCTTAGCAACTGTTGACCTGAATGCCGACTGGCTCTATCTTCTTGCAGCCCTGCACCAATTGCGGCTCGCTGAAGCGGACCCTCATTCCCTCTCCACGCACTGTCAGGCAGGCTTTGACCCTCGACGCCAGGGTGAGCACATGGCGTTTTCATGATAGTGACCTATGAATTTAACCCTGAAAGAAACATTTATAACCCGCAGTCGGGCCTTAAGCCCGTGGACGGGATTCTACTTTCTGCAATCGCTGCTCATTAACTTTGCGCTGGGCTATCCCTTTAGCCTGCTCTACGCCGTCGCTTTTACCTGTCTGCTCCATTTGATGTGGCGCAGCGCGCCGCGTGCGCAAAAAGTGGTGGTCGGGATCTGCTCGGTCGTCGCGGCGATGTACTACCCGTTTGGTCAGGCGTACGGCGCCCCCAACTTCAACACCCTGCTGGCGCTGCACTCCACCAATATGGAAGAGTCCACGGAGATCCTGACGATCTTCCCGTGGTACAGCTACGTCATCGGCCTGTTTATTTTCGCTCTTGGGGTGATTGCCGTTCGCCGCAAGCCGCAGGAGAAAAAGCCGTGGAGCATGATTGAAAACCTGTGCCTGGTTGTCGGCGTGGCGACCTTTTTTGTCGCGCCGGTGCAAAACCTGGCGTGGGGTGGCGTGTTCAAGCTAAAAGACACCGGCTATCCGGTTTTCCGCTTCGTCAAAGATATTGTGGTGAACAATAAAGAAGTGCTCGATGAGCAGACGCGTATGGCGGAGCTGTCGAACATGAAAGACACCTGGAACGTGCTGGCGGTCAAACCGAAATATCACACCTACGTGGTGGTAATTGGCGAGAGCGCGCGCCGCGATGCGCTGGGCGCATTCGGCGGGCACTGGGATAACACGCCGTTTGCCAGCTCAGTAAACGGCACCCTGTTTACCGATTATGTCGCGGCAAGCGGCTCGACGCAGAAATCGCTCGGCCTGACGCTCAGCCGTGTGGTCGATGGCAAACCGCAGTATCAGGATAATTTCGTGACTCTGGCCAACCGCGCCGGTTTCCAGACCTGGTGGTTCTCCAATCAGGGGCAGATCGGTGAATACGACACGGCCATCGCCAGCATCGCCAAACGTGCGGACGAAGCGCAGTTCCTGAAGAGCGGAGATTTTGAGGCCGATAAAAATACTAAAGACGAAGCCTTACTGAAGATGACGTCGCAGGTCTTCGCCAGCCAGCGCACCCAGCCCCAGCTGATCGTTCTGCATCTGATGGGCTCGCACCCGCAGGCGTGCGATCGTACCCAGGGGAAATATGCGGAATTCGTGCAGTCGAAAGAGACGTCGTGCTACCTCTACACCATGACGCAAACCGACGACCTGCTGAGTAAACTCTATACCCAGCTGCGCAACACCGGCGACAGTTTCTCGATGGTCTACTTCTCAGATCACGGTCTGGCGTTTAAAGAGCGCGGCAAAGAGGTGCAGTACCTGGCCCATGACGATAAGTTCCAGCAGAACTTCCAGGTGCCGTTTATGGTGCTCTCCAGCGATGACAAAACTCATCGCATCATCAAAGCGCGTCGTTCAGCCAATGATTTCCTGAAATTCTTCTCACAATGGACGGGAATTTCGGCAAAAGAGATCGCCAACAGCTATTCGTTCATTTCAAACAAGAAAGCGCCGCCGGTCTATATCACCAACTTCAAGTTACAGAAAGTGGAGTATACCCATCTGGGCACGGATGTTTTTGAGGTGAAAAGCAGGTAAGCTGACGTCGGTCTGGCACCCTCTTCCACTGGGAGAGGGCAAAAAAAAATCCGCCACATTGGGCGGATTTTTTACTGGCTCACCGAAGTGATTAGAAGCGGTAACCCACGCCTGCGATCCAGGTGCCAACGTCAACGTTGCGGATACGGCTCTGCTCATAGGAGAAGTCCAGAGCAACGTTTTCGATTGGGTTGAACTGCATACCTGCGCCGTAGGAGAAACCGTAGTCGCTGGTAGAAGCAGTGCGGTTCAGACTTTCGTTTTCAGTCTGCTGGAATTTACCGTAGCCAACACCTACAACACCGTAGATGCTTGCCCAGTCATTCAGGCGGAAAGCAGGACCAGCGGTAACACCGTAGTACTGAGCTTTGTTATAAGCGCCATCTTCAGAACGATCTTTCTCGGTGTAAGTGAAAGAACCGATCACGCCCAGCGGATTGTTGTCCTGCTCGTAGCGGTACTTCAGGTTGAAGCCGTTAGCTTTGTTTACTACGCCCTGCATATCGCTCTGAGCGTAACCACCGGTAACAGTGGAAGTAGCAGCTACAGCGGTACCTGCGGAAACAGCCAGAACAGCGGCCAGTGCTGAAAGACATGCAATTTTTTTCATAACCACCTCAAATGTGCTTCAAGTAAATCCGTAAGTTTTAAATATATCAAAAAATCTTGTGAAACTCTTTGTGATTCGTGTTGTCTAACCGATCCTTTGATGTAACAGAACATTTCAAAGGTCAGCTATCTTGTTCAAAAAACACTGAATTTCCACATTTATACGCTGATTTTGCGCGTCAACGCCATTACATTCATCCAGATTAATCCTAATCTGTTAGCTTATTAATCCATCAATAGTGGCTCATTCTACGGATTTCGCGGCATTTTTTTTCAACAAAGTCTCAACCGCTGCCTGATTATTTCAATTACACTGCGACCTTTACTCCCTTTGACATAAATTGACAGGAGAAAGGATGCCTGGGATGTCTCGCAAGGCGCCAGTCTGGTTGCCCATCGTTGTAATACTCATCGCTATGCTGTCCATTCAGAGTGGTGCATCACTGGCAAAATCCCTTTTCCCACTGGTGGGCGCCCCTGGCGTCACGGCGCTGCGTATTGCGCTGGGTACCTTAATTCTGGTGGTGATCTTCAAACCCTGGCGGCTGAGATTTAAAAGAGAGCAACGCCTGCCGCTACTCTTTTACGGGCTGTCGCTCGGCGGAATGAACTATCTGTTCTATTTGTCGATCCAGACCGTACCGCTGGGCATCGCGGTCGCGCTGGAGTTCACCGGCCCGCTGGCCGTGGCGCTCTTCTCTTCCCGTCGCCCCGTCGATTTTGTCTGGGTAGTGCTGGCCGTGCTGGGCCTGTGGTTCCTGCTGCCGCTGGGGCAGAACATCTCTCATGTGGATTTAACCGGTGCCGCGCTGGCGCTCGGTGCGGGAACCTGCTGGGCGGTCTATATCCTCACCGGGCAGCGTGCGGGTGAAGAGCATGGCCCTGCCACCGTCGCACTCGGCTCGCTCATCGCTGCGATCATCTTTGTGCCGATTGGGATGGCGCAAGCAACGGAATCCATCTGGCAGTGGTCCATTCTGCCGATAGGTCTGGCGGTCGCCGTTCTCTCCACCGCGTTGCCCTACTCGCTCGAAATGATTGCCCTGACGCGCCTGCCAACCCGCATTTTCGGCACGCTGATGAGCATGGAACCGGCGCTCGCCGCCCTGTCGGGGATGGTTTTCCTGGGAGAAAGCCTGACCTTCACTCAGACGCTGGCGCTGTGCTCGATTATTGCCGCGTCAATGGGATCGACGCTCACCATGCGGCCTGAAACCAAAATCAAGAAAATCGACGTCAATTAATGCTCCCTGTTCTGCATGGTTTTATAGCCATGCAGAATAGAGGCCAACTTACCCCTGATTTTATTTTCTTACATATTTTGTCATCACGGTGAAATATCCCCTGTCGCCCATGAAAAGAGGGCGTAATTAAGACTCATCCGCATAAAATAAATCATAATCATTTTATATCAATGAGTTACACAAATATCTTCCCTTTCACTATTAAACCGATAGGCACAGCCATCCCGGCAGAATATAAAAGCGGTGCTATACTTATTTCCGGTAATTACCTGGAACATAAAACATCAAGAGGATATGAGATTATGAGTACCGCTAAACTGGTTAAAACGAAAGCGTCTAATCTGCTTTATACCCGTAACGATGTCTCGGATAGCGATAAGAAAGCAACGATTGAGCTGCTGAATCGCCAGGTGATCCAGTTCATTGACCTGTCGTTGATCACTAAACAGGCCCACTGGAATATGCGCGGCGCCAACTTTATCGCTGTTCATGAAATGCTGGATGGATTCCGGACTGCCTTAGTGACCCACCTGGACACCATGGCTGAACGTGCCGTGCAGCTGGGCGGTGTTGCCCTGGGTACCACTCAGGTGATTAACAGCAAAACGCCACTGAAAAGCTACCCGCTGGATATCCACACCGTTCAGGATCACCTGAAAGAGCTGGCTGACCGTTACGCTATCGTCGCGAACGATGTACGTAAAGCGATTGGCGAAACCAAAGACGAAGACACCGCAGATATCTTAACCGCGGCTTCTCGCGACCTGGATCAATTCCTGTGGTTTATCGAATCTAACATCGAATAATCCATACGAATTATCTATAAAACCCTCGCCGCCCGGCGGGGGTTTTGCACGTTTATGGTGCACACTTTTGCTCTCCCCTTCTGCAAAAGTAAATTAGTTGTAATAATCACCTCACAAAATCGTTAACGAAAGATTGTTTTATCGCCGTTATCTGCGCTTAATAGCCACCCGTCGGCTAAGCAAACCCGACTGCACCAAAACAGCGCTCCATTTTGGTGCAACAAAAGCGGTTTGCACCGGTTGCTGTGCAACACATGACATCATCCTCTTTGCAAAACAATGAGTTGCAATGTTGGCACGATTTTTTCATGTAGCCGTTTGTTCTCGCAGGGGATCGCCCCGTGGATATAAAAGGAAATGCTATGAAGTCTGTATTAAAAGTTTCACTGGCTGCACTTACCCTGGCTTTTGCCGTGTCCTCTCATGCTGCAGATAAAAAACTCATCGTCGCAACCGACACCGCCTTCGTCCCCTTTGAATTCAAACAGGGCGATCAGTATGTTGGTTTTGACGTCGATCTGTGGGCAGCTATCGCGAAGGAACTTAAACTTGATTACACCCTGAAGCCAATGGACTTCAGCGGTATCGTCCCTGCACTGCAAACCAAAAACGTTGACGTTGCGCTGGCGGGTATCACCATCACTGACGCACGTAAAAAAGCGATCGACTTCTCTGACGGCTACTACAAAAGCGGCCTGCTGGTGATGGTTAAGGCTGATAACAACGACGTGAAAAGCGTAAAAGATCTCGACGGCAAAGTGGTTGCAGTGAAAAGCGGCACCGGCTCTGTTGATTACGCGAAAGCCAACATCAAATCCAAAGACCTGCGTCAGTTCCCGAACATCGATAACGCTTACATGGAACTGGGCACCAACCGCGCTGACGCGGTACTGCACGACACACCAAACATCCTGTACTTCATCAAAACTGCGGGCAACGGCAAATTCAAAGCGGTTGGCGAGTCTTTAGAAGCACAGCAGTACGGTATCGCCTTCCCGAAAGGCAGCGACGATCTGCGTACCAAAGTGAACGGCGCGCTGAAAACCCTGCGTGAAAACGGCACCTACAACGAAATCTACAAAAAATGGTTCGGCACTGAGCCAAAATAATTATTCTTAAAAGAAGAAGTACGCTCGGGGGCGACCTTTCGCCCCTGCATTTTAGAACCACGGTAACAGGAAATTATCATGCAGTTTGACTGGAGCGCCATCTGGCCTGCCATTCCTCTCTTGCTTGAAGGCGCCAAAATGACCCTGTGGATTTCGGTCCTCGGTCTGGTTGGCGGGTTGTTTATCGGCCTCGTGGCTGGTTTCGCTCGCACCTACGGCGGCTGGATTGCAAACCACATCGCACTGGTTTTCATCGAAGTGATCCGCGGAACGCCTATCGTCGTCCAGGTCATGTTTATCTACTTCGCCCTGCCAATGGCTTTCACCGATCTGCGCATTGATCCGTTCAGCGCCGCCGTGGTGACCATTATGATCAACTCCGGCGCCTACATCGCGGAAATCACGCGTGGCGCGGTACTGTCGATTCATAAAGGCTTTAGCGAAGCGGGTCTGGCGCTGGGGCTGTCTCGTCGCGAAACCATCCGCCACGTGATCCTGCCGCTGGCGCTGCGCCGTATGCTGCCGCCGCTCGGTAACCAGTGGATCATCAGTATTAAAGACACCTCGCTGTTTATCGTAATTGGCGTGGCCGAGTTGACCCGTCAGGGCCAGGAGATCATTGCCGGTAACTTCCGCGCACTGGAAATCTGGAGTGCCGTGGCCGTTGTTTACCTGATTATTACGCTGCTGCTGAGCTTTGTTCTGCGTCGCCTTGAAAGAAGGATGAAAATCCTGTGATTGAATTTAAAAACGTCTCCAAGCATTTTGGGCCAACCCAGGTGCTGCATAACATCGATCTGGACATCAAACAGGGCGAAGTTGTCGTCATTATCGGGCCGTCAGGTTCCGGCAAATCGACGCTGCTGCGCTGCATCAATAAGCTTGAAGAGATCACCAGCGGCGATCTGATCGTTGATGGCCTGAAGGTCAACGACCCGAAAGTGGACGAGCGTCTGATTCGCCAGGAAGCGGGTATGGTGTTCCAGCAGTTCTACCTGTTCCCGCACCTGACGGCGCTGGAAAACGTGATGTTTGGTCCACAGCGCGTGCGCGGTGCCAACAAAGCGGCGGCTGAAAAGCTGGCAAAAGAGCTGCTGGCGAAAGTCGGCCTTGCCGAGCGTGCCCACCACTATCCGTCCGAGCTTTCCGGCGGCCAGCAGCAGCGTGTGGCTATCGCCCGTGCGCTGGCAGTGAAACCGAAAATGATGCTGTTCGATGAGCCTACCTCCGCGCTCGACCCGGAACTGCGTCACGAAGTACTGAAGGTTATGCAGGATCTGGCGGAAGAAGGGATGACGATGGTCATCGTGACCCATGAAATCGGCTTTGCCGAGAAAGTGGCATCCCGGCTGATTTTCATTGATAAAGGGCGTATTGCGGAAGACGGTAATCCGCAAGAGCTGATTGCTAACCCGCCTAGCCAGCGCCTGCAGGAATTCTTGCAGCACGTGTCGTAATCATCGCCGTTGCTTCACACCAGCCGGGCCGCTCTGTCGCCCGGCTTTTTTATGCCGGATTGTTCCCAAAAACTTCTCTCCCCCACCTGCCATCTATACTTATCATTTTGCTGAACATTTTCTTCATCGGAGGAAGCCGTGCCGTGGATCCTGCTGCTTTTGCTTTGCCTGTTCGGTGCATCCGCTCAGGCTGTCACCCTCCCGGGCGTTACCTCCGGCGCGTCTGCCTCTCAGTCGAGCACGCCTGCTGCGGAGCCGGACGTTGAGCAAAAGAAAGCTGCCTATGGCGCGCTGGCCGACGTGCTGGAGAATGACACCTCGCGCAAAGAACTGATCGACCAGCTGCGCACCGTCGCGAAAACGCCGCCGCAGGAGCCGGTCCCCAGCATTACGCCACCTGAAGTGGCAAGCGAAAAAACCGTGCTGGAGAATGTGACTGACGTCAGTCGGCACTACGGCGAAGCCCTCTCCGCCCGCTTCGCACAGCTCTACCGCAACCTGATTGGCTCCCCGCACAAACCCTTCAACCCACAAACATTCAGCAACGCCGCCAGCCACTTCCTGATGCTGGCCGGGGCGATCTTCGCTTTTTACTGGCTGGCGCGGCTGTGCGCGTGGCCGCTGTACCGCAAAATGGGAGAGTGGGGACGCAGAAAAAACCGTGAGAAAAGCAGCTGGCTTCACTTGCCGCTCATGATTGCAGGCGCGTTCGTCATTGATTTACTGATTCTGGCCCTGACGCTGTTTGTGGGCCAGGTGCTGAGCGATAACCTTAATGCCGGAAGCCAAACCATCGCCTTCCAGCAAAGCCTGTTCCTCAATGCCTTCGCCCTGATCGAGTTCTTTAAGGCCCTGTTACGCCTGATATTTAGCCCGCGCGTGCCGGATTTACGCCCATTCACCGTTAATGACGAAAGCGCCAAATACTGGGCGCTACGCCTGAGCATCCTAAGCGGTCTGATAGGCTACGGCCTGCTGGTCGCGGTGCCCATTATCTCGAATCAGGTCAACGTGCAAATTGGCGCCCTGGCAAACGTGCTGATTATGCTCGGGATTACCGTCTGGGCGCTGTACCTGATTTTTCATAATAAAAAGGCGATTACCAACGGGCTTTTGCACCTGGCGGACCGCTCGCTCTCATTCTTCAGCCTGTTTATCCGCGCCTTCGCCCTGGTGTGGCACTGGCTGGCGAGCGCCTATTTCATCGTGCTGTGCTTCTTCTCCCTGTTCGATCCGGGTAACAGCCTGAAATTTATGATGGGTGCCACCTTCCACAGTCTGGCGATTATCGGCATCGCGGCCTTTGTCTCCGGCCTGCTTTCACGCTGGATTTCAAAAACCATCACCCTGTCCCCGCAGGTACAGCGAAATTATCCCGAACTGCAAAAACGGGTGAATGGCTGGATCTCCGCCTCACTGAAAGTGGCGCGGATCCTGACCGTCTGCATCGCCGTGATGCTTCTGCTTAGCGCCTGGAGTCTGTTTGATTTCTGGAACTGGATGCACAACGGCGCGGGCGAAAAAACCGTGGATATTTTAATTCGCATCGCACTGATTCTGTTCTTCTCGGCTATCGGCTGGACGCTGCTCGCCAGCCTGATTGAAAATCGGCTGGTGTCCGATATTCACGGCCGCCCACTGCCCAGCGCTCGCGCACGCACGCTGTTGACCCTGTTTCGCAATGCGCTGGCGGTGATCATCAGTACCATCACCATCATGATTGTGCTCTCTGAAATCGGCGTGAATATCGCTCCGCTGCTGGCAGGTGCCGGTGCGCTGGGTCTGGCGATCTCCTTCGGGTCACAAACCCTGGTGAAAGATATTATTACCGGGATCTTTATTCAGTTTGAGAACGGGATGAATACGGGCGATCTGGTCACGATTGGGCCGTTAACCGGCACCGTCGAGCGGATGTCGATTCGTTCGGTCGGCGTGCGCCAGGACACCGGCGCGTACCACATCATTCCGTGGTCATCGATCACCACCTTCGCCAACTTTGTGCGCGGTATCGGTTCGGTGGTGGCCAATTACGACGTGGATCGGCATGAGGATGCGGATAAAGCGAAGCAGGCGCTGAAATCGGCGGTTGAAGAGCTTATGGAGATGGACGATATTCGCGGGCTGGTGATCGGTGAGCCGTCGTTTGCCGGGATTGTCGGGCTGACGAATACCGCCTTTACCCTGCGCGTTTCGTTCACCACCCAGCCGCTCAAGCAGTGGACGGTGCGGTTTGCACTCGACAGCATGGTGAAGAAACACTTCGATATCGCCGACGTGCGACCGCCGGTGCAAACCTACCAGGTGCTCCCCGCGCCGGTGTCACCACCGCCGCTGCAGGAGCCAACCCTGTAGGCCCGGTCAGCCAAGCACCACCGGCAGCAGGCATCAGAATGGTCGGCGGCGTTTCGCGTCATCCATAAAGGACCAGGCGATAAAGCGGCTCTGCTTCTGTCCCTGGGCCATCTCTTTTTTCACCACTTTCACCGCGCCGACGTCAGTCAGTGCACGGTAGAGCGGCGGCAGGTTATCGCCGCGAGAGACCAGCGTCGTGAACCATTTTACCTGACGGCCAAACTGCTTACTTTCGGCGATCATTTTCTCGATAAAGGCCACTTCGCCCCCTTCGCACCACAGCTCGTGCTGCTGGCCGCCGAAGTTAAGCGCACCCTCTTCCGCCTGGCCGAGATTGCGGCGCTTGCGCTCGCTACCGGCGCGGGCGGTGGCTGCCGAATCGTGGAACGGCGGATTACACATTGTGGCATCGTAGTTTTCATTCTTATGAATGATGCCGTTGAAAATCATGGAGGCATCTTTCTGGCGACGCAAACGGATGGCGCGGGTTAATCCCTCGTTACCATTGATGATCGCCTGGGCGCTGGCAAAGGCTTCCGGCCCCGTTTCGCTGCCCGTAAAACGCCAGCCGTACTCATGCGCGCCAATCAGCGGATAAATCAGGTTCGCGCCGGTTCCGATATCTAACACCGTCGCCTGTTTCGGGATCTCACCGCCATTGCCTTCCGCCAGCAAATCGGCGAGATGGTGGATATAATCCGCGCGTCCCGGCACCGGTGGACAGAGAAAACCTTCCGGAATGTCCCACTGCGCAACGCCATAAAAATGGGCCAAAAGTGCCTTATTCAGCGCCTTTACCGCCAGCGGGTCGGCAAAATTAACTGAGGGTTCACCCGCTGGGGTCTGCACGATAAATTCCTGCAGTTGAGGGCAGCTTTGACACAGGGCATTCATGTCGTAGCGGCTACGATGGCGGTTACGCGGGTGTAATCCCGGCTTTTGGGCAGTCATGGCATTCTCCTTTTCACAGCGGCGTAAGATACCCTCTGATGACCCAACGGTAAATAACTCTCTTTCTGACACAACAAATCGCCAAAAATCAGCAACCTGTATGTCTATGATCTGTCAATAATTTGTCAATTTATATCGTTCAAAAAATAAGCAGATCACCATCAAATTTTTGCGCTAAATCACACTCCGTATCCTTCTAAACTTAATCTGAATCACCCATTGTCATTCAGACTTAGAGGATGTGATTATGAAAAAATACCTGACACTCATCGTTGTTGCCGGAGCCCTTGCAACCGCCTCGCTTCCCGCCTGGTCCGTTCAGCCGCTCACGACCGATAGCGATACCAGCCAGCTACGTCCTGCAGGGACAGTCTCCGCAACTGGCGCCGCGAATCTAGACGATCTTCAGCATAAGCTGGCTGAGAAAGCCCGCCAGGAAGGGGCTAAAGGGTTCGTTGTGGAATCCGCCAGCGGCGACAATCGTATGTTTGGCACAGCAACCATCTACAAATAGTCTCCCCTCCATCGAACTGCATCTGTTTAAAAAGATGCAGTTCTCTTTTCGCTTGTCTTGACTGTACGTTTTTTAACCCCATATTCATTCTATGAAGGTTTATCTTCCATCAGGAGAGAGCTATGGCTTCCGGTTGGGCAAATGACGATGCCGTGAACGAACAGATCAACAGTACAATTGAAGATGCTGTCGCACGCGTTCGCGGTGAGATACCGCAGGGTGAAAGTCTGTATGAGTGTGAGGAGTGCGGGGAGATCATTCCCGAGGCGCGGCGTAAAGCCATGCCCGGCGTAAGGCTGTGTATCACATGCCAGCAGAGTAAAGATTCAAAAAACACTTCACATTCAGGATATAATCGCAGAGGATCGAAAGACAGCCAGCTACGTTGACTCTTCTTTACCTTAAACGAAGCCGTAAGCGGTTACCTTTACGCTCACGGTTTTTTAAAGACCGCGTGGCAAAACGTGCCCTCTTTACTCCCTCTGTAAAGCGCAACGACAAGAACTGTAAAACGCTGCTCTGAATTTATTAATAATCAATAAGTTATTTGTCATTCAATTTTTTTGAGCAATGCTGTCAATTCTCTTCGATTTTATCTTTCGCAAAAAAACGTGATACTTATCACATCGACGGAACATCGTCCCCTTAACAGAATAACCTGCGAGAGATTAACTATGAAAACCATCAAATATGCTGTTGCCGCTGTTGCCCTGTCTGCTCTGTCATTTGGCGCGTTCGCTGCGGAATCTGTGACTTCTGCTCAGGCGCAGAACATGAATAAAATCGGTGTGGTGAGTGCTGAAGGCGCGACCACGCTGGATGGTCTGGAAGCAAAACTGGCTGAGAAAGCGTCTGCTGCGGGTGCAAGTGGTTACACCATCACTTCTGCTAACACCAACAACAAACTTAGCGGTACTGCGGTTATCTACAAATAACCCAACGAATTATGCTCCACGCTCGCTATACCCTCTGGCGAGTTGCTCCAACCCTCATTGACCCTGTTGTTGTTACCCTTTGTTTGCCCGTCCTCACCGGACGGGCTTTTTTTTGTCTAGAAAAACGCTGCCACGCGTTTAAGCCCAGACTCAACGGAATCCGTCTCCCCCGTCGCCAGCAAACAGCACGCCATCTGTAGCTTCAGAGAGTGCGGAACCGGTTCACTCCCGGCCAGACAGCGCTCGGTCCAGCGGGCCGTGGTTTCAGCATCTTTTGCCGTCGGCAGAACGACGTCGCCTTCCGGCTCCTCACCGCGCTCCAGCACGACACGCGTGCCCTGCTTGTCGATAAGCGTTATCTGCGGGCAGCGCTGCGGATTGGCATACGCCTCGCCTTCGGTGCCGTGCATCAACAGCCCTTTACCGCCAATATCGGCGAAGAAGCCCGCCACGCGAGTGACATACTCCGGATGCGAGACGCTGGACAGACGCAGCGCAGCATCTTCCTCAAACGGCGTCGCCAGTTTCGCAAGCGTATGAGCACTGTTACGCACGCCCATGCGCCAGCGCATATCCAGCTGTTTTTCGAGAGGGGGGCACAGCGCGCTCACCGGAATATAGACCGGATGATGGCTTTCTAGTTTGGCCTGCGCCTGTCCCGCATGAAGCGTCGGTGCAATGCCCATTAATTCAAAAATGGTTTCAGTCAGCACGCGCGTGGGATCGGCGCTGACGCCGTGCACAACGACCGGGAAACCGAGCCTGTTCAGCAGCAACGCCAGCAGCGGCGTCAGGTTCGCCTGTTTGCGCGCACCGTTATAGGTGGGAATGACAATCGGCATCGGTTTGGCGACAGGCGGCGTCAGGCGGAAGGTTTGCGCCTGCATCGCCTCATAAAACCCGCGCATCTCCGCTTCTCCTTCGCCTTTAATGCGCAGCGCAATCAGTATGCCGCCCATCTCCAGCTCCGGCACATCGCCGTTAAGCATATGGGTGTAGAGCGCGCGAGCGGTTTCCTGGTCCAGATCGCGGGCATGATTCTTCCCGCGCCCTACCTCTTTGATAATTTTGCGATAATCCACGACATTTCTCCTGGCAACATCATTGACACACTATAGCCCTGAAAAAGCCATCAACGATAGTGTTGCTTATTTTCTGCCGGGACTTCGTCGTCTCGCACCCGGCGCTTTTTTCCGCGCCGCCACCACGGTCGTTGGCCGCTTTGTCACTTCCGGTACGTCGGGTTGCTCGATAGGAAATACCGGTAAGGCGTTAAGCAGGCGCTGGCCGTAGTTTTTGGTCAGCAATCGTCGGTCATAAATGACGATTTCGCCCCAGCAGCCGTGGCTACGAATCAGTCGCCCCACCTGCTGAATCAGGTTGAATGACGCTGCAGGCAGGCTTTGCACCTCGAACGGATAGCGGTTGAGGCTTTTCAGCCACTCGCCTTCTGTGATCACCACCGGGCTGTCGATGGGCGGGAATGCGATTTTATGGATATGCACCTGCGTGAGGTAGTCGCCCTTCAAATCCAGCCCTTCCGCAAAGGACTGCAGACCGATCAGCACGCTGCGCTCGCCGTTATCAATGCGTTTACGGTGGGTTTCCACCAGCCGGTAGCGCGGCTGATCGCCCTGCACCAGCAGCAATAAGCGCAGGTCAGTGACATAGGTTAAAAACAGCTGCATCGCACGATTACTGGCAAACAGCACCAGCATGCCGGGGTATTTCCTGCTCTCGACCTGCTCGCGGAAATAGGCGGCCATCTCGGCAATATGCTGCTCTTCGTGCTCCATCAGCGGCTCATGCTGCATTTTCGGGATCACCAGTTTGCCCTGCTCGCAGTGGTTAAACGGGGAATCCAGCGAGACAAAGCGGTCGCCCGCTTTCTCTTTAAGACCGCTCATCTCCTGCAACCGCGAAAAGCTGTTCAGGGAGCGTAGCGTCGCAGACGTAACCACCACGTGCGGCACGCTGCGCCAGATCAGCTTTTCCAGCTGATCGCTGACGCGGATCCCCACGCAGTGGAAGAAGAGGTGAATTTGCCCGTCTTTCGCTTCCCGCGTCGCCCATTTGGTCACCGGCGCGCCGGAGGCCTGCGCCATCGACGCCAGCCGCCACAGCTTGCTTTGGCTCTCAAACATGCTCAATGCGCGATTCATCTGCAATAAAACGCGATGCACGCGCACTACGTCATGCGTCCCGGTTTTTTCACTGAGATCGTTGAGGAACATCTCCGCCAGCCCGCGCAGCTTTTCCAGGTGCTTCGCCAGTTGCTTGCAGATCTCCATGATCTCATCCGGCAGCTCCCCCATCGCAAAACGATGTTCCGCTTCCTGGGTGGCCGGAAGATACAGATCGAGGATCGTGTTGAGTGAGGCGATAAGGGCGTAGATCTCTTCGCAATGTGCGCTCAGTCGCTCAGGCACCGCCAGCGGCGGCGTGGTTTTGGGGCGGAACTGCTCCATGCAGGTGGCAATCAGCTTACAGAACAGATCGAGCTGCAGGCGAAACCATGGCGCGGTGATTTCTGCACTCATCTCCAAAGCATCGCGCGCCACGTCCGGCAGATGGTGTCCTTCGTCGAGAACCAGCAGCAGGTTTTTCGGATCGGGAAGAACCGATTCGCTCTCCAGCGCCGCCATCACCAGCGCATGGTTAGCCACCACCACTTCCGCCTCCTGGATTTCGCGACGTGCAACGAAGAACGGGCATTCACGGTAGTAATGGCAGTTGCGATTCAGGCAACTGGCTTTATCAGTGCTCAGGCGACGCCACAGATCGTCGCTGATGCCTTTATCCGTGTGATCGCGCAGGCCATCCCATTTATAGCCGTCGAGATCGACCTTCAGCGTTGCGCACAGCTCCTGCTCGGCTTTGTTATTCGGAGTGAGATCATCATCCAGAAACGCCAGCAAATCCTGCTGAGTCGCTTCGGTACTGGCAAGCCCCGCCAGATTGCGTGGACACACGTAGCGCCCGCGTCCAAACGCGGCGGTGAACCGCAGCTCAGGGATAATTTTGCGCAGCAGCGGTAAATCTTTGCTGTAGATCTGATCCTGCAATGCCACGTTGGCGGTGCTGACCACCAGCGTTTTTTGCTCTTCGCGGGCGATGGCAATGCCCGGAATTAAATAGGAAAGGGTTTTCCCGACGCCGGTGGGTGCTTCGATCGCCAGATGCCGCCCGTCGTCCCCGGCGAGCGTCTTCGCCACATCGGCAATCATCTGTCGCTGCGGGGCTCGGGGAATAAAGTCGGGGATCTGCTGTTGCAGCGCCTTATACCAGGCGGCAATTTGCGCTTTGAGCGCAGCGGTTAAAGCCATCGGGGAACCTGAAATACTGTATAAACAGCCACTATTGTGGCACGTTCGCGGGGTTGTCGCAAAAAGAAAAGCCCGGCGTTAGAGCCGGGCTTCCAGATTACTGCGCGGAGGCAGGTTTACGCGGGCGGCGTCGGCGTTGGCCTTCACCTGCGGGTTTTGCTTCCCCGCTACGCCATGGGTTTTCCCCGGCGGGTTTCGCGTCACCCGTGCGGCGCGGCGGTTTGCCTGCCGCTTTTGGTGCGCCACCTTCCGAACGGCGCGGCTGCTGGCTTCGGCCACCACAGCCCTGTCCACGACCACCGCCACCACGCTGCTGGCGACCGTTCTGAATTGGCTCCGCTTTGATGGAAGCATCCACTTCATAGCCTTCGAGGGCGATGCGTGGGATCTCTTTTTTCAGCAGACGTTCGATGTCATGCAGCAGTTTGTGTTCATCGACGCAAACCAGAGACAGCGCTTCACCGGTTGCCGCCGCACGGCCAGTACGGCCAATACGGTGAACATAATCTTCCGGAACGTTTGGCAGCTCATAGTTCACGACGTGCGGCAGCTCTTCGATATCAAGGCCACGCGCCGCGATATCCGTTGCCACCAGAACGCGAATGTCGCCCGATTTGAAATCGGCCAGCGCACGGGTACGCGCCCCCTGGCTCTTGTTGCCGTGGATGGCTGCACTGCGAATGCCATCTTTATTCAGCTGTTCCGCCAGGTGGTTGGCACCGTGTTTGGTACGGGTAAAGACCAGCACCTGCTGCCAGTTACCTTCGCCAATCATCTGGGACAGCAGTTCCCGCTTACGCTTCTTGTCGACGAAGTGAACGTGCTGGGTCACCTGCTCAGAGGCGGTGTTGCGACGCGCCACTTCGATTTCCAGCGGATTACGCAGCAGTTTTTCCGCCAGCCCTTTGATCTCGTCGGAGAAGGTCGCGGAGAACAGCAGGTTCTGACGACGTGCAGGCAGTTTCGCCAGCACGCGACGAATATCGTGGATAAAGCCCATATCCAGCATACGGTCTGCTTCATCCAGCACCAGGATTTCAACCTGATCCAGTTTGACCGCGTTTTGATGTTCCAGATCCAGCAGACGGCCCGGCGTGGCGACTAAAACGTCAACGCCGCTGCGCAGTTTCATCATCTGTGGATTAATGCTCACACCACCGAAAACCACCAGCGAACGGATGTCGAGGTAACGACTGTATTCCCGGACGTTTTCGCCGATTTGCGCAGCGAGTTCACGGGTGGGGGTCAGGATCAGCGCACGGACCGGGCGACGGCCCTTCGCGTGAGGCTCTTTCTGAACCAGACGCTGCAGCAGTGGCAGGGTAAAGCCAGCCGTTTTACCGGTGCCGGTCTGGGCACTGGCCATCAGGTCACGGCCTTCCAGCACCGCAGGGATCGCCTGCTGCTGAATAGGGGTTGGCTCAACGTAGCCCTGCTCTGCAACAGCGCGCAGAATTTCCGGGTTCAGGCCAAGGGTATCAAAAGACATAAAAACTCCGAACCGCCCCGACCGTCACAGGTGTAGTTTTCAGGGAGATAAGACGAAACGAGTAGGACAAAAACCACAATGTCACGAAGCAGCGGAGTGTAGCAGATTTTGTGACATGGCGCATAAAATATCCCGGCGGGATTCATCAACAAAATATTGCTCCACCCGACTGGACAAGGTGAAAATTTAAACATAATCTTAATCAATCGATTGATTAATTTTTAATGACGCTATGAATCCAACTCCGACGACCACCAAAGGTGAACAGGCCAAAAGCCAGCTGATTGCCGCAGCACTTGCCCAGTTTGGCGAATATGGCCTGCACGCCACCACCCGCGATATCGCCGCGCAGGCCGGGCAAAACATTGCTGCCATCACCTACTATTTCGGTTCGAAGGAAGATTTGTATCTCGCATGCGCCCAGTGGATCGCCGATTTCATTGGCAGCCGTTTTCACGAACAGGTAGCCGCCGCCACCGCGCTGCTTAGCGAGCCATCGCCGGATCGCGCCGCCATCCGCGCACTTATCCTGAACGCTTGCAACAATATGATCGCCCTGCTCACCCACGACGATACGCTGAATCTGAGTAAATTTATTTCGCGGGAGCAGCTCTCGCCCACCGCCGCCTACCAGCGGGTCCACGATCAGGTGATTGCCCCGATGCACACCCACCTGACGCAGCTGATTGCGGCCTACACCGGGCGCGATGCGAACGACACACAGACCATTTTGCACACCCATGCGCTACTCGGCGAAGTGCTCGCTTTTCGCCTGGGCCGGGAAACCATCTTGCTGCGCACGGGCTGGACACAATTTGATGAGGATAAATCCGCGCAGATCAGTCAGGTCATCACCTGTCATCTCGACCTGATCCTGCAAGGTTTAACGCAAAGGAGCCTGGAGTCATGAAAAAACCTGTCGTCGCCATACTGGCGGTGGTCGTTGTACTGGCAGCCGGGATCGGCGGCTGGCTGTGGTATCAGAGCCAGCAGGATCGCGGTCTTACGCTCTACGGCAACGTGGATATCCGCACCCTTAATATGAGCTTCCGCGTCGGGGGGCGGCTGGAATCTCTCACGGTGGACGAAGGCGATACCATCACCGCCGGGCAGACGCTGGGCCAGCTGGACAAAGCACCGTACGAAAATGCGCTGATGCAGGCCAAAGCCAGCGTGTCCGTTGCTCAGGCGCAATATGATCTGATGCTGGCGGGCTATCGCGATGAAGAGGTCGCGCAGGCCGCAGCCGCCGTTAAACAGGCGCAGGCCGCGTTTGATTATGCGCAGAACTTCTACAACCGCCAGCAGGGGTTATGGAAAAGCCGCACCATTTCCGCAAACGATCTGGAAAACGCCCGCTCCTCGCGCGATCAGGCCCAGGCCACGCTGAAATCCGCCCAGGACAAATTAAGCCAGTACCGCACCGGTAACCGTCCGCAGGATATCGCCCAGGCAAAAGCCAGTCTCGAACAGGCTCAGGCACAGCTGGCGCAGGCGCAGTTAGACCTGCATGACACCACGCTGGTGTCCCCGTCCAACGGCACCCTGATGACCCGCGCCGTGGAGCCAGGCAGCATGTTAAGCGCGGGCAGTACCGTTCTGACGCTCTCCCTCACCCGCCCGGTGTGGGTGCGCGCGTACATTGATGAACCGAATTTGAATCAGGCCCAGCCAGGGCGCGAGCTGTTGCTCTACACCGACGGGCGTCCCGATAAGCCCTATCACGGTAAAGTCGGGTTTGTCTCTCCGACCGCCGAGTTCACACCAAAAACCGTTGAAACCCCTGACCTGCGCACGGACCTCGTCTATCGCCTGCGCATTATCGTGACCGATGCCGACGACGCGCTGCGCCAGGGGATGCCGATCACGGTGAAATTCAACGATGGGGACCGACATGAATGATGCGGTTATCCAGCTCAATAATCTGGTGAAACGCTTTGCGGGCATGGATAAGCCCGCAGTAGCACCCCTTAATTGCACCCTGCAAAAAGGCTATGTCACCGGGCTGGTCGGTCCGGATGGCGCAGGTAAAACCACGCTGATGCGGATGCTCGCCGGATTACTCAAACCCGACGAAGGCACGGCCTCAGTCCTCGGGCTGGACCCGATCAAAGACGACAGCGAACTGCATGCGATGCTCGGCTATATGCCGCAGAAATTTGGCCTGTACGAAGATCTGACGGTGATGGAAAACCTTAATCTGTATGCCGATCTGCGCAGCGTCACGGGCGAAACGCGGCAAAAAACCTTCGCCCGTTTGCTGGAGTTTACCTCGCTTGGGCCATTTACCGACCGGCTGGCCGGTAAGCTCTCCGGCGGCATGAAGCAAAAACTGGGGCTGGCCTGCACCCTGGTCGGCGAACCAAAAGTGTTATTGCTGGACGAACCCGGCGTCGGCGTGGACCCGATTTCTCGCCGCGAGCTGTGGCAGATGGTCCACGAACTGGCCGGTGACGGAATGCTGATCCTCTGGAGCACCTCGTATCTCGACGAGGCCGAACAGTGCCGCGACGTCCTGCTGATGAACGAAGGCGAACTGCTCTATCAGGGCGAGCCGACGGCGCTGACGCAGCAGATGTCCGGGCGCTGTTTTCTCCTGCATAGCCCGGATGAGACCAACCGCAAACTGTTGCAGCGGGTACTGAAATGTCCGCAGGTGAGCGACGGCATGATTCAGGGGCGTTCGGTGCGCGTGATCCTCAAAAAAGAGGCCACCGCCGACGATATCCGCCAGGCACAGGGCATGCCGCAAATTGAGATAGAAGAGACCGCCCCGCGCTTTGAGGATGCGTTTATCGATCTCCTTGGCGGCGCCAGCACCTCTGAGTCGCCGCTGGGGGCAATTCTGCATACGGTAGAGGGTACGCCCGGCGAGACGGTGATCGAAGCCAAATCCTTAACCAAAAAGTTCGGGGATTTCGCCGCGACGGATAACGTCAATTTCGCCGTGAAGCGCGGGGAAATTTTTGGTCTGCTCGGGCCGAACGGTGCAGGGAAATCGACCACCTTTAAAATGATGTGCGGCCTGCTGGTGCCCACCTCTGGTAAAGCGCTGGTGCTGGATATGGATCTGAAGGTCAGCTCCGGCAAAGCCCGTCAGCATCTGGGCTATATGGCGCAGAAATTCTCGCTCTACAGTAATCTGACCGTCGAGCAGAATCTGCGCTTTTTCTCCGGGGTCTACGGTCTGCGCGGGCGGGCGCAAAGTGAAAAAATTGCCCGGATGAGCGATGCCTTTGGTCTTACCCATATTGCCTCGCACGCCACCGACGAACTGCCGCTCGGCTTTAAACAGCGTCTGGCGCTGGCCTGCTCCCTGATGCACGAGCCGGATATTCTGTTTCTCGATGAACCGACCTCCGGCGTCGATCCCCTCACCCGCCGTGAGTTCTGGCTGCACATTAACAGCATGGTGGAGAAAGGCGTCACGGTGATGGTGACCACCCACTTTATGGATGAAGCGGAGTATTGCGACCGCATTGGGCTGGTCTATCGCGGCAAGCTGATTGCCCACGGCACGCCGGACGATTTAAAAGCTCAGGCGGCCGACGATGAGCAGCCCGATCCCACCATGGAGCAAGCGTTTATCACCCTGATTAACGACTGGGATAAGGAGCACGCCCATGAGCATTAAGGCGATTTCCTGGCGCCGGGTGCGCGCTCTGTGCGTCAAAGAGACGCGGCAGATCGTGCGCGACCCGAGCAGCTGGCTGATTGCAGTGGTGATCCCCCTGCTGCTGCTGTTTATCTTTGGCTACGGGATAAACCTCGACTCCAGCAAGCTGCGGGTGGGGATTTTACTGGAACAGCAGAGCGAAGAAGCGCTCGATTTCACCCATGCAATGACCGGCTCGCCTTACATCGACGCCACCATCAGCGATAACCGTGAGGCGCTGATCCAGAAGATGCAGGCCGGGAAAATTCGTGGGCTGGTGGTGATCCCCGTGGATTTTGCCGCCAATATGGCACGGGCAAATACCGATGCGCCGATTCAGGTGATCACCGACGGCAGTGAGCCAAACACCGCCAATTTTGTGCAGGGGTATGTCGAGGGGATCTGGCAGCTGTGGCAGATGCAGCGAGCGGAAGATCGCGGCGAAAAATTTGAGCCGCTGATCGACGTACAAACCCGCTACTGGTTTAACCCTGCCGCCATCAGCCAGCATTTTATTATCCCCGGCGCGGTGACGATAATCATGACCGTTATCGGCGCGATCCTCACCTCGCTGGTGATTGCCCGCGAATGGGAGCGCGGCACCATGGAGGCCCTGCTCTCCACGGAAGTGACGCGCGTAGAACTGCTACTGTGCAAGCTCATCCCCTATTACTTCCTCGGCATGCTGGCGATGCTGCTCTGTATGCTGGTGTCGGTGTTTATCCTTGAGGTGCCCTATCGCGGCTCGCTGATTCTCCTGTTCCTGATCACCAGCCTGTTTTTACTCAGCACCCTGGGCATGGGCCTGCTGATTTCGACCATCACCCGCAACCAGTTTAACGCCGCGCAGGTGGCGCTGAACGCGGCGTTTCTGCCGTCGATTATGCTGTCCGGGTTTATTTTCCAGATCGACAGTATGCCCGCCATTATCCGCGCGGTGACCTATATCATCCCGGCGCGCTACTTTGTGAACACGCTGCAAAGCCTGTTCCTGGCGGGGAATATTCCGGCGGTGTTGATCGTCAATATTCTGTTTTTGATGGCGTCGGCGGTGATGTTTATCGGCCTGACGTGGTTGAAAACGAAACGGCGACTGGATTAAACGCCGTCTAAAACATGTCCGGTGGAGAGGCTTGCCGGGCCGACGTGATTTTGTAGGTCGGGGTCGCGAAGCGCCACCCGACACGAGGATGACACGATGTTTCATCGCTTATGGACATTAATTCGCAAAGAGCTGCAATCGCTGCTGCGTGAACCGCAAACCCGCGCGATCCTGATCCTGCCGGTGCTGATTCAGGTTCTGCTGTTTCCGTTTGCCGCGACGCTGGAAGTGACCAACGCCACCATCGCCGTCTACAACGAAGACAACGGCAAACACTCCGTGGAGCTGACCCAGCGTTTTGCCCGCGCCAAAGCCTTTACCCATGTGCTGCTGCTGAAAAGTCCGCAGGAGATCCAGCCCACCATCGACACGCAAAAGGCGCTGCTGCTGGTGCGTTTCCCGGCCGATTTTTCGCGTAATCTGGATAATGCCCAAACCGCGCCGATGCAGCTGATTCTCGACGGGCGCAACTCCAACAGTGCGCAAATCGCCGCCAACTACCTGCAGCAGGTCGTGAAGAATTACCAGCAGGAGCTGATGGAGGGGAAAGCCAGGCCGAATAACAGCGAGCTGGTGGTGCGCAACTGGTATAACCCGAACCTGGATTACAAATGGTTCGTGGTGCCGTCGCTTATCGCGATGATCACCACCATTGGGGTGATGATTGTAACGTCGCTCTCCGTCGCCCGCGAACGTGAACAAGGGACGCTGGATCAGCTGCTGGTTTCCCCGCTCGCCACCTGGCAGATTTTCGTCGGCAAAGCCGTGCCTGCGCTGATTGTCGCCACTTTCCAGGCCAGTATTGTGCTCGGCATAGGTATCTGGGCGTATCAAATTCCGTTTGCCGGATCGCTGGCGCTGTTTTACTTCACCATGCTGATTTACGGGCTGTCGCTGGTGGGATTCGGGCTGTTGATTTCGGCGCTCTGCTCAACGCAGCAGCAGGCATTTATCGGGGTGTTTGTCTTTATGATGCCGGCGATTTTGCTCTCAGGGTATGTTTCGCCTGTCGAGAACATGCCGGTGTGGCTACAAGACCTGACGTGGGTGAATCCGATTCGGCACTTTACCGATATCACCAAGCAGATCTATCTGAAGGATGCGAGTCTGGATATTGTGTGGGGAAGTTTGTGGCCGCTACTGGTCATAGCGGCCACGACAGGCTCAGTGGCGTACGCGATGTTTAGACGCAATATCGCCTAGCTTTTTCTCTTTGGTCAGCAACGAGACCACTGCGGGTCCTGCCAGAATGACCAGGCCCGCCAGGGCCAGCAGCAGGTTGTTATGCAGTACCCGCGACAGCAGCCACAGGACGATTAACGCTGCACCAAAATACCAGGTGGTGGTGAGCTCTTCGAGCACATCACCCACTTCACGCCAGCGCGCGTCGTGGTGACGCTGTAAAAACAGCATCGACAGCACGGTCACGCCATACATCGCACATAATCCCAAGCCGACATGCACCAGCGTGCCGCTCTTCCAGCCCATTACCAGTACCGCCACGACCAGTAAATGCAACATTATCTGCCAGCAACTGAGGCCAGTTGCGACACGAACGCGTTGTTGCCACTTCATGGCTTCTCTCCTGAAGGATATTTCTCTGCTAGTTCAGAGTACCGCACTTTACGGAAAATTCCGTAACACCGCATCTTTTTGTGACGCCGACTACACTTTATTTTCATCAGGATAGTGACGCTGGCAGGAGCATATGACGCAAAAAACCCGGCATTTTTCGCTCAAAATTTTGACGATTAACACACACAAAGGCTTCACGGCATTTAACCGCCGCTTCATATTACCCGAGCTGCGTGACGCGGTACGTACCGTCGGCGCGGATATCGTCTGCCTGCAGGAAGTGATGGGCGCGCACGATATTCACCCGCTGCACGTCGAGAACTGGCCAGACACCACCCACTACGAATTTCTGGCTGATACCATGTGGAGCGACTATGCCTATGGCCGCAACGCAGTCTACCCGGAAGGGCACCACGGCAACGCGGTGCTGTCACGTTTTCCCATCGAACATTATGAAAATCACGACGTGTCGGTGGGAGAAAGTGAAAAACGCGGGCTGCTTTACTGTCGGATAAAACCGCCGGATCTGGCCTTTCCGGTTCACGTGGGCTGCGTGCATCTCGGCCTGCGGGAAGCGCACCGCCAGGCACAGCTGCAGATGATGACCCGCTGGGTCAATTCGCTGCCGGATAACGATCCGGTGGTTATCGCCGGTGATTTTAACGACTGGCGACAGCGCGCAAACCGCCCGCTGAAGGCCGATTCCGGGCTGGATGAGATTTTCACCCGGGCGCATGGCCGCCCGGCGCGCACCTTCCCGGTCAGTTTTCCTCTGCTGCGCCTGGATCGCATTTACGTCAAAAACGCCCACGCCAGCCATCCGAGCACCCTGGCGCTGCGCGGCTGGCGTCACCTGTCTGACCATGCCCCGTTAAGTGCGGAGATTCACTTATGAAAAGTTCATGGCGAGAAGGTAACCAAATTACGCTGCTGGAAAATGGCGATGAGTATTATCCCGCCGTTTTTGCTGCCCTCGATGCGGCAGAGCAAAAAGTTATTCTCGAAACGTTTATCTGGTTCGAGGACGACGTGGGCCGTCAGCTCCATCAGGCCGTGCTGCGCGCGGCTCAGCGAGGCGTCAAAGTCGAAGTGCTGCTCGACGGCTACGGTTCGCCCGACCTCAGCGACAGCTTCGTCAACGAGCTGACCACCGCAGGCGTCGTGTTCCGCTATTACGATCCGCGCCCGCCGCTGTTTGGCATGCGCACCAACGTCTTTCGCCGGATGCACCGCAAAATTGTGGTGGTGGATGGCAACGTCGCGTTCGTGGGCGGAATCAACTACTCCGACGAACACATGTCCGACTTCGGCCCGGAGGCGAAGCAGGATTATGCGGTGAAAGTCGAAGGCCCGGTGGTGCAGGATATTTTACTCTTTGAGTTGGAAAATCTGCCGGGGCAGTCGGCGGTGCGCCGCTGGTGGAAACGCCATCATCGCCCGGAAGAAAACCGCCAGCCCGGTGAGGCACAGGCGCTGTTTATCTGGCGCGATAACGACGAGCATCGGGACGATATTGAACGCCACTATTTGAAGATGCTCGCCAATGCGAAGCGCGAAGTGATCATCGCTAACGCCTATTTCTTCCCCGGCTACCGTCTGCTGCACGCCATGCGCAATGCCGCACGGCGTGGGGTGCGGGTCAAACTGATTGTTCAGGGCGAGCCGGATATGCCGATTGTCACCGTCGGCGCGCGGCTGCTGTACGACTATCTGGTCAAAGGCGGCGTGCAGATTTACGAGTATCGCCGCCGCCCGCTGCACGGAAAAGTGGCGCTGATGGACGATCACTGGGCGACCGTTGGCTCCAGTAATCTCGATCCCCTGAGCCTGTCCCTTAATCTGGAGGCAAACCTGATCATTCACGATCGCGCATTTAACCAGACCCTGCGCGACAATCTTACGGGCATTATCGCTCGCGATTGCGTGCGGGTAGATGATTCGATGGTGCCGAAACGCACCTGGTGGAATCTGACCAAAAGCGTGGTGGTGTTCCACTTCCTGCGCCACTTCCCAGCGCTGGTGGGCTGGCTGCCGGCTCATACGCCCAAGCTCGCACTGGTGCCGGCGCCTGTTCAGCCGGAAATGGAGACCCAGGATCGGGTTGAAGCCGAAAACTCAGGGGTGAAACCGTAATGAGCAAATCACATCCGCGCTGGCGGCTGGCTAAACGCATTCTCACCTGGCTGTTTTTCATTGCTGTTGCCGTGCTGCTGGTGGTGTACGCGCAGAAAATTGACTGGGAAGAGGTGTGGAAAGTCATCCGCAATTACAACCGACTGGTGCTGCTCAGCGCCGTCGGGTTGGTGATCGTCAGCTATCTGATTTACGGCTGCTACGACCTGCTGGGCCGCGCCTACTGCGGGCATAAGCTGGCGAAACGCCAGGTAATGCTGGTGTCGTTTATCTGCTACGCCTTTAACCTGACCCTCAGCACCTGGGTGGGCGGTATCGGCATGCGCTACCGCCTCTATTCGCGCCTCGGGCTGCCGGGCAGCACCATTACGCGCATTTTCTCGCTAAGCATCACCACCAACTGGCTCGGGTATATCCTTCTCGGCGGGGTGATTTTCACGATTGGCGTGGTGCAGCTTCCGGCCCACTGGTATATCGACGAAACGACGCTGCGGATTTTGGGCATCGTCCTGCTGCTGATCATCGCGGCGTATCTCTGGGCCTGCGCATTCGCTAAACGCCGTCATATGACCGTCAAAGGGCAGAAACTGGTGCTGCCATCGTGGAAGTTCGCGCTGGTGCAGATGGTGATCTCCAGCGCTAACTGGATGGTGATGGGGGCCATTATCTGGCTGCTGATTGGCGAAGAGGTAAACTATTTCTTCGTGCTTGGTGTGCTGCTGGTAAGCAGTATTGCCGGGGTAATCGTCCACATTCCGGCCGGGATCGGGGTGTTAGAAGCGGTGTTTATTGCCCTGCTGGCGGGGGAACACGTGTCTCACGGCACGATTATCGCGGCGCTGCTGGCCTATCGAATGTTGTACTACTTCCTGCCGCTGGCACTGGCGACGGTCGGCTATTTGATTCTGGAGAGTCGGGCGAAAAAGCTGCGGGCGAAGAATGAGAAAGCGATGGCGAAATAACGAAATCCGTGTGGCGGTCCACTGACCAAACGACGAGTTGCATGCCCGGCAGGCGTAACGCCGCCGGGCACAGCCATCAGCGGCGGTTACCGAAAATCCGCAGCAGCATCAGGAATAGGTTGATGAAGTCCAGATAGAGCGTTAACGCGCCAAGAATGGCATATTTGCGCAGGTTACCGCTGTCACGCACGTCGATCTGCTCGCCGATGTTTTTCAGCTTCTGAGTGTCATACGCCGTCAGGCCGACAAACACAATCACCCCAATGTACGTCACCGCCCACATCAGCGCTTCGCTTTTCAGCCAGAAGTTCACCAGCGACGCCAGCACAATCCCGATAAGCGCCATAAACAGCATATTGCCGAAACCGCTCAAATCACGTTTGGTGGTGTAGCCGTAAAGGCTCATGGCACCGAACATCCCACCGGCCACCACAAAGGTGCTGGCGATAGAGGAGTAGGTGTAGACGATAAAAATACTGGAGAGCGTCAGGCCGGTCAGCGCCGAATAGAGCATAAACAGCGTGGTCGCCATGCCCGCACTGAGCTTTTGCACCAGTCCGGAAAGCACAAACACCAGCCCCAGCTGGGCGATAATCAGCCCAAAGAAGGTAATTTTGCTGGAAAAGATAAACATCATCAGTTCGGGGGTATTGGCTGCGTACCACGCGATAAACGCGGTTAACAGCAGGCCGCAGGTCATCCAGCCGTACACCTGCGCCATATAAGTTTGCAGGCCGCTACGCGTCTGCTGAACGATTGAATCCGAACGTGGAAATCGGTCCATGATAACTCCTGATTAACTGGGCACACCTTTTAAGATTAACACATCCGCGCCATCCGGTTACCAGCGGCTGGCAGCCTGCTTGTCGCTGTCACGCGATTCCACCCAGCGTTCCCCTTCCGGTGTGGCTTCACGCTTCCAGAACGGCGCGCGGGTTTTGAGATAATCCATAATAAATTCACCGGCATCGAACGCGCTACCGCGATGCGAGCTGGTGACGCCAACAAAGACAATCTCTTCGCCAGGCCACATTTCGCCGACGCGGTGAATCACCGTGACACGACCAAGTGGCCAGCGCTGACGGGCCTCTTCCACGATAGCGGCAAGCGACTTTTCCGTCATCCCCGGATAATACTCGAGGGTCAGCGCGCTTACACTCTCCCCCAGATTATGGTTCCGGACTTTACCGGTAAATGTCACCACCGCTCCGTCTTCGTCGCGCTCGGCCAGCCAGCTGTATTCCGTGCCGACATTGAAGCGTTCCGGTCCAACAATAATCCGCGTGTCAGCCATGATTAACCCCCTGTGACCGGCGGGAAAAACGCCACTTCGTCACCGGCGTTAAGCGGATGGGAAAACTCCACCAGCGTCTGATTCACCGCCGCCAGCAGTTTTCCCTCTTCAAGCGCCAGCGCCCAGCGATCGCCTTGCGCCGCCAGATGGGCACGCAGGGCTTCGACGCTGTCGAACGGCATCTCGAGGGTCAGGCTGTCGGTATTGACAAGCTCTCGCACCTGAGCAAAAAAAAGCACTTTAATCATGATTGTCCGCCCTGAAATCACCGGATTTGCCGCCACTTTTCGCCAGCAGACGAACCGGGCCAATCACCATATCCTTCTGCACCGCTTTGCACATATCGTAAATGGTGAGCGCCGCAACCGAGGCCGCCGTTAAGGCCTCCATCTCGACGCCTGTTTTGCCGGTCAGACGGCACAACGTCTCGATACGCACGCGGTTGTGATCCGGCTCGGCCTGCAGGCTCACTTCAACCTTGCTGAGCATCAGCGGGTGACACAGCGGGATAAGATCCCAGGTGCGTTTTGCGGCCTGAATTCCGGCGATACGCGCGGTAGCGAAAACGTCACCCTTGTGGTGGCTGCCGTCGATAATCATCGCCAGGGTTTCTGGCAACATGGTTACGAAAGCCTCGGCGCGCGCTTCGCGCACCGTTTCGGCCTTGGCGGAAACATCCACCATATGCGCTTCGCCAGCGGCGTTAATGTGGGTCAATTGCGACATAGCTTATTTCTTCAAATGAGGATGAAAATTACACGGACGAGTGCGAGCATCCAGCTGCGGAGCGATGATGTTCTCCCACGCGGTGCGGCAAGCTTTGGTAGAGCCTGGCATGGCGAAAATCAGGGTGTTGTTGGCGATCCCGGCCACGGCGCGCGACTGAAGCGTGGACGTACCGATCTCCTCAAAGGAGAGCATCCGGAACACTTCGCCAAAGCCCTGGATTTCGCGGTCGAAGAGCGGGAGCAGCGCTTCTGGCGCCTGATCGCCTGCGGTAAAACCGGTGCCGCCGGTGATCAGTACCACCTGCACCTCTGCGCTGGCGATCCACTGGGAGACCTGAGCGCGAATGGCGTAGCGATTCTCTTTCACTATCGCTTTATCAATGATGCTGTGCCCCGCCTCGTGGGCGGCGTCGCGCAGCCAGTGGCCGGAGGTGTCATCCTCCTCACCACGACGTTCAGAAACGGTAAGAATAGCAATACGCGTCGGAATAAATTCAGCGCTGACCTGACTCATTTTCTGGTTCCTTTTAAGCCGATTACCCGCCGATGTAAGACAGGTTTTGTGTAATCCCGGTGTCGCCCTGATGCAGGAAATGGGTCTGTTTTTTATGCGTCAGAGCAGCAGAAATGCGCGCTTCGAGGGCCTCCTGCTGCGCATCGTCTTCCAGCAGATCGCGAAGATCCACGCCGCCGTCGCCGAACAGGCACAGATGCAGCTTGCCCACAGACGAGACGCGCAGACGGTTACAGGTGGCGCAGAAGTCTTTCTCATAGGGCATGATAAGCCCAATTTCCCCTTCATAATCCGGGTGACAAAAGACCTGCGCCGGGCCGTCGCTGCGTTGGCGAATCTGGTGGATCCAGCCGCGCTTCAGCAGCGCATCGCGCAGCACCATGCCGGAGATATGATGACGACGGAACAGGTCGCTGCCCTCGCCCGTCTCCATCAGCTCAATAAAACGCAGTTGAATGCGGCGGGGTTTGACCCACGCGAGGAAGGTGTCGAGCTGGTGATGGTTTACATCGCGCATCAGGACCGTGTTGACTTTGACTTTGTCGAAACCGGCTTCGAACGCCGCATCGATCCCCTCCATCACCTGGCGAAACTTATCCTGCCCGGTGATGGCGTGAAACTGGCGCGCATCGAGGCTGTCGACGCTGACGTTGATGGCCGTGAGACCCGCATCGCGCCACTGGGCCACATCGCGGGCTAAGCGATAGCCATTGGTGGTGACGGCGATTTGGCGAATGTTCTCGTTTTCACGGATAGCGGCGATGATGTCGGGAAAATCACGACGCAGGGAGGGTTCGCCACCCGTGAGACGCACTTTTTCCGTGCCAAGCTCAGAAAACGCACGCGTGACGCGGCGCACTTCCTCGACGGAAAGAAATCCGTTATTGGTGACGCTGCCCGGCTTGTAGCCGTCTGGCAGGCAATAGGTGCAACGAAAATTGCACACATCGGTAATCGACAGACGTAAATAGAAAAACTTACGCGCGAAAGCATCTGTGAGTTGAGAAGCCATGTACACCTTTCCAGTACGGGAGGCACAGTCATTTCTTTCTGTACCCTGGTGACGTTTCCGTCACGGCCAGGGCGCCATATCGTGTGACACAGGCGCCAGGGCTAGAGTGTATGTTTTCAAATTTGAAAACGTGGGTTATGCCGATAGTAGCGCGGAAATGGCGCTTTCGCCATTCGCCGATTTCGCTATATAATTATATATATAGCGACCTGATCGTGCACTTTCACTACAGAATACGTAAAAATCAATGTTTCGCATTGATATACGTCATTTTGACAGGGGTCGGGCATCGTCTTTTAGGGGTAGTTGGGTTACTGTTACGCGGATCAAATGTCATAAGGAATCTGTATGCGCAATCGCACTTTTGCGGATCTTGACCGTGTGGTCGCTCTCGGCGGAGGGCATGGGCTGGGGCGGGTTATGTCGTCATTATCCTCGCTGGGCTCCAGGCTCACCGGGATCGTGACCACCACCGATAACGGTGGCTCAACAGGTCGTATTCGTCGTTCAGAAGGCGGTATCGCCTGGGGCGATATGCGTAACTGTCTTAACCAGTTAATTACCGAACAAAGCGTCGCATCGGCGATGTTTGAGTATCGTTTTGGCGGTAACGGGGAACTTTCCGGGCATAACCTCGGAAATCTGATGTTAAAGGCGCTGGATCACCTGAGCGTACGCCCGCTTGAGGCGATCAATTTAATCCGAAATCTGCTGAAAGTGGATGCTTTCCTGATTCCTATGTCGGAACAACCGGTCGATTTGATGGCGATCGACATGGAAGGGCATGAAGTTTACGGCGAGGTCAATATTGACCAGCTGGTAGTCCCACCCAAAGAACTGATGACCTACCCGACTGTTCCCGCCACGCGCGAAGCGGTGGAAGCTATCAGCGAGGCGGATCTGATCCTCATCGGCCCTGGCAGTTTTTACACCAGCCTGATGCCGCTGCTGCTGGTAAAAGAGCTGGCCCAAGCGCTGCGCAGAACACCCGCGCCGATGGTGTATATCGGTAATCTGGGGAAAGAGCTTAGCCCTGCCGCCGCCAGCCTTTCGCTTGCCGATAAACTCAATCTGATGGAGCAGTACGTCGGTAAAAAAATTATCGACGGCGTGGTTGTAGGGCCGAAGGTGGATGTTTCAGGTATGGAAGGCCGTGTGGTGGTGCAGACAGAGCTGGAAGCGAGTGATATTAAATATCGCCACGACCGGCATTTGCTGCGCCTGGCGCTGGAAAAAGCGATTCAGGCGTTGGGATAACCGAACTGCGCCCGGTGGCGTTACGCTAACCGGGCCGACAACGCATCCGAACGGTTAGCCGGGCAGACGCAATGCCGCCCGGCAACGCGAGTTACGACGCCGCGATAAACAGATCGCGCAGCTTATGCAGCTGATCGCGAAGTTGCGCCGCCTCTTCAAACTCCAGATTCTGCGCATGCTGCATCATCTGCCCTTCCAGCTCGTGGATTTTCTGCTGCAGCGCTTTCGGTGTCAGCAGCACTTCCACCGCATCAGCCTCAACCGGATGACGCGCTTTTCCGCGGCCTTTGGTTTTCGCAATCCCCTGACCCAGCGCCAGAATATCCACCACTTTCTTGTTCAGCCCCTGCGGGGTGATGCCATGCTCTTCGTTGTACTGCTGCTGTTTCTCACGACGACGTTCCGTTTCGCCGATCGCTTTCGCCATCGACGCCGTAATTTTGTCACCGTACAGAATCGCTTTCCCGTTGATGTTACGCGCCGCGCGGCCAATGGTCTGAATCAGGGAGCGCTCAGAACGCAGGAAGCCCTCTTTGTCGGCATCCAGAATCGCCACCAGCGACACTTCTGGCATGTCGAGACCTTCTCGCAACAGGTTGATCCCCACCAGCACGTCAAACTCGCCAAGACGTAAATCGCGAATGATCTCCATACGCTCAACGGTATCGATATCCGAGTGCAGATAGCGCACGCGCTCCCCGTGCTCTTCCAGATACTCGGTCAAGTCTTCCGCCATACGTTTGGTTAGCGTAGTGACCAGCACACGCTCGTTAACCGATGCGCGAGCGCGGATCTCTGAGAGCAGATCGTCCACCTGCGTTCCCACCGGGCGAACTTCGATAATAGGGTCCAGCAGGCCCGTTGGACGCACCACCTGATCGATAACTTCATCACCGGATTTCTCCAGCTCGTAGTTACCCGGCGTGGCCGACACGTAGATCGTTTGCGGGGCCAGCGCCTCGAACTCTTCGAATTTCATCGGGCGGTTATCGAGCGCCGACGGCAGGCGGAAACCGTACTCCACCAGCGTCTCTTTACGCGCGCGGTCACCGCGATACATGCCGCCGATCTGCGGAATGGTGACGTGAGATTCGTCCACCACCAGCAGACCGTCAGCCGGGAGATAATCGAACAGGGTCGGCGGTGCTTCGCCAGGACCTCGCCCGGAGAGATAGCGCGAGTAGTTTTCAATGCCCGAGCAATAACCCAGCTCGTTCATCATCTCTAAATCGAACTGCGTACGCTGGCTCAGGCGCTGCTCTTCGAGCAGTTTGTTATTCGCCAGCAGCACCTTACGACGGTCAGCCAGCTCCACTTTGATCTCTTCCATCGCCTGTACGATACGCTCGCGCGGGGTGACGTAGTGGGTTTTCGGGTAGATGGTAAAACGCTGAATCACCGACTCAACGTGGCCTGTCAGCGGATCAAACAGCGACAGACGCTCGACCTCCTCGTCAAACAGCTCAACGCGCAGGGCCAGATCGTCGGATTCTGCCGGGAAGATGTCGATCACTTCGCCGCGCACGCGGAAAGTACCGCGCTGGAACGCCTGGTCGTTACGGGCATACTGCAGCTCCGCCAGACGGCGTAAAATCGCGCGCTGATCGATAATCATCCCGATGGTCAGGTGCAGCATCATCTTGAGGTAAAGATCCGGATCGCCCAGACCATAGATGGCGGAGACCGACGCCACCACGATCACATCCCGACGCTCAAGCAGCGCTTTCGTTGCCGACAGACGCATCTGTTCGATATGTTCGTTGACCGAAGCATCCTTCTCGATAAAGGTGTCTGAGCTGGGTACGTAGGCTTCCGGCTGGTAGTAATCGTAGTAGGAGACGAAATATTCAACGGCGTTTTCCGGGAAGAACTCTTTCATCTCGCCATACAGCTGCGCCGCCAGCGTTTTGTTAGGCGCCAGCACCATCGTCGGGCGCTGCAGATCCGCAATCACGTTGGCAACGGTAAAGGTTTTGCCCGAACCGGTCACACCCAGCAGGGTCTGGTGCGCCAGCCCGTCTTCCAGCCCCTCTTTCAGGCGACGGATCGCATCCGGCTGATCGCCAGACGGACGGAAAGCAGAATTCAGTTTGAACAATTTACTCATGGGCGACAACCTGATGTCGGAAAAAGCGGCAGGTGAGTAATTTTACTCGCGGCTGGCAAATTTGCCAGTAATAAATACTGGATGTAAAACCAGTGGCGTGTAAGGATATCTGGATTAGCATCCGCCTGATGAGTGCGAAAGGGGCCAAAATTTAGGCTGTGACGAGATAAAACACCAGCAATGTTCGGTTATCCCCAGAACATTTCTATTTTTAACATTTGTCAAGCCACGTAATGATAGTTTTATGGCAGTCAGTGACACTTTCATGACGATGATTGCTTTTGTCTAACTCGTTAATTCATAGAAGATATTTCTTAAAGCCGCGTTTCGCATCAATTCATGCGCAGGCCGCGTCTTCTCTCGCTTGCCTCAGGTTTTCTAACTCTAATGCACATGGTTATCCACAGGAATAGTGGATAAGTGCTTCCAGCCCGTACAGACCGCGACTCCGCAAATTCCCGTTTTTTCCCAAGGGCATGTCCGTAAAAAATATTTATAGCTCTTTTTTGATGATATTCAGCCCCACCGCGCATAACCGACTGGCGAGATCTTAATCACATTTCCGTCATTATGTGCACAACCCACCCTTTTCCCGGCTGTGAGCTAAATCTGAAAAGTGCAGCATATCGAACCACGCCATCGGTTATGGCAAGGGTTTTGCAGATTATCCTGAGACGTCTCATCCCTCATGCGTTTTAAGGAGTGAAATATGCTAAGTCTGCGCGCCGTTAATCAGTTCTATGGAAGTCAGCACACGCTGTGGAATGTCGATCTGGATTTGCCGCCAGGGATGTGTACAGGCGTTATCGGGCTGCCGGGTATGGGGAAAACCACGCTTATCAACTGCATCACCGGCCAGTTGCCCATCGAGAGCGGCACCATCATCTGGCATGAAGCGGGCGCGCCACCGTGCAATTTGCGCAGCGCTGCACCTGAGCAGTGCGCGATGCCGGGCATTGGCTATGTCTCACAGGACCGGCGTATTTTCTCGCAGCTCACCGTTGAGGAGAACCTGCACGTGGCCATGCGCGCCAAAGGTGCACCCGATGCGGCGGCGAGCAGTGATATTTACGAGCTGTTTCCCCAGCTGTGGCCGCTGCGTCACGCCAGAGCGACGGGGATGTCGCCCGACGAGCAGTACCAGCTGGCGCTGGCCAATGCGCTGATTTGCCGCCCTCGCCTGCTGATTCTGGACGAGCCGCTGCACGGCGCGGGAAGCACCTTTGCCATCCGGCTTGGGCAGCTGCTGATGCGGTTGAGTCGGGAGCTGGGAATGACGGTGCTGTTAGCGGAACAGCAGCTGTCGTTTATTCGCCGGGTGGCCGATCGTTTTTGCGTGCTGTATCGCGGGCGTAACGTGGCTCAGGGCCACGTTAACGAGCTGGATGATGAGCTTATCGCCCACTGGATGTCGCTGGATGCAAGACGCTGAGATCGAGATACTGCCCGGTCTCGGCCTGCTCTGCGCCCTCAGCAAGCCAGGGGATCTCCCCGAGGAACGGCGCAGGAAGGACGTTTTTCAGCGTCGCAAGATACTCCTGATGACGTTTACCTGGGGCCACCACGTCGTTGGCGATCCAGCCTGCGAAGCGTAAACCGGCCTGCTGAATCGCCTGCGCGGTGAGCATCGCGTGGTTGATACAGCCGAGCTTAACGCCCACGACCAGGATCACTGGCAGCCGTTCTTCCTGCACCCAGTCAGCAAACGTCTGATGCGCCGAGAGCGGCGTAAACCAGCCGCCTGCCCCTTCGATCAGCACCCATTCCGCCTGCTGCTCCAACGCGCGCAGACCTGCAGAGAGAACCGAAAATGCAATCGGGCGCTGCTCGTCGGCGCTGATGATGTGCGGAGAAGTTGGCTCGGCGAAGGTGTATGGATTCACCGCCTGATACGGCAGTGCAAGCGTGCTGTGGCGTTGCAGCGCCAACGCGTCGGAGTTGCGCAAGCCTTCCGGCGTTATCTCGCTGCCGGAGGCGACCGGTTTGTATCCGGCGGTGATGAATCCCTGCAAACGCGCCGCCTGCAACAGCGCCGAGCTGGCGACGGTTTTACCGACTTCAGTGTCGGTTCCGGTGACAAAATAGCGTTCAGTCACGTTCGATAATCCCATGAAAGAGTTGATAAGAGAGCGGGAATTCCCCGCACACACGCGGCCACGCCAGCTCAAGCTGCGTCAGTTCACCGCGCGTGAGGGGTTTTCGCGCCCGTCCGTCGTGCAGATGGGTGGCGCCAATCCCTTTCAGCGAGCGCATCGCGCTCAGGGCATCGCTGAAAGAGAGGGTAACGACCTCCATGGTGGCCCTGTAGCGCCACCCGGCGAGGGCGTCGTTCACCGCCTGCGCCGGTAAAAAACGGTTGGCGTGCGGCCGTTCATCCACCGCACGCCAGGCCTGATTCAGCTCCGGCAGAGAGTTATCGAGCAGCGTGGTGAAGGCGACAGTGCCGCCGGGGCGCGTGACCCGATACAACTCGCGCAACGCCTGCGGCAGACTGGCGCACCACTGCACCGCCAGATGGCTCCAGACCAGGTCAAACTGCGCGTCCGGCAGCGGAATTGACTCGATGTCCCCCACCAGATAATCATCAGCCGCCTGCTGGTAGCACGCCTGTTCCAGCATTTGCGGGGAGAGGTCGAGGGCCGTCACATGGCTGCCCGCCTCGCGCCAGAGACGGCTGTTTGCGCCAGGCCCGCAGCCTGCATCCAGCACGGCGTGGAAACGCCCCTCGCCGAGCAGCGTTTTCAGCCCCTGGGCGCTCCGGCGCTGCAGGTCGTCGTGTCGGGAATAACTTTGCGCCGCCCGCCCGAAAGCAGAGGCGATGGCCTGCTTGTTAACCTGCGTCATGCAGCGCCTCCAGTAAATCATCAATATCCTGCGTGTGGTGTGCGGCCGTCAGGGTCAGGCGTAATCGCGCGGTACCCGCCGGAACGGTTGGCGGGCGGATCGCCGTCACCCACATGCCACGCTCGCGAAGCTGCTGCGCCAGAAGCAAGGCACGGCTGTTCTCGCCCACAATCAGCGGCTGGATGGCACTTTGCGAATCGGTCATCTGCCAGGGCAGTTCGCGCACGCCCGCCCGAAAGCGTTGGATGCGCGCAGCGAGGGTGTGTCGCCGCTGCTCGCCCTCTGCGCTGCGGACAACCCTCAGCGCTTCCAGCAGCGCCACGGCCTGCGCAGGCGGCATACTGGTGCTGTAGATCAGATGGCGGGCGAATTGCAGCAGGTAATCCGCGACGGATTCGCTGCATAACACCGCCGCGCCGCTGATGCCAAACCCTTTGCCGAAGGTCACAATCAGCAGTTCCGGTTTGACATCCTGGCGGGCGGCACTTCCGCGCCCTTCCGCGCCCAGCACACCAACGCCATGGGCATCGTCCACCAGCATCCAGGCGTTGTGCTGGCGTGCCGCGGCATGGAGTTCCCCCAATGGAGCGCAATCACCGTCCATGCTGAAGACCCCTTCCGTCACCACCAGCTGTTGCCCGTCGCAGGATTTCGCCAGCAGCGCGTTGAGCTGGGCGGCGTCGTTATGGGCAAACCGGCGCAGCTGCGCCGGGCTGAGGCTGGCCGCTTCGAGCAGGGAGGCGTGGCTCAGGCGGTCGGCGACAATCCGATCCTCTTTTCCCATCAGAGCCGCAATCAGCGCCTGATTGGCGGCAAAACCGGAGATAAACAGCAGCGCGCGGGGATAGCCGAGCCAGTCGGCAAGGGCCTCTTCCAGCGCCTGATGCGCGGTGGTATAGCCTGTCACATGCCCCGACCCGCCGCTGCCGACGCCCCAGGTTTCCGCCCCCTGCTGCCAGGCGCGAATGATCGCCGGATGCTGGCTCAGGCCGAGATAATCGTTGCTCGAAAAGTTGCAGAACCGGCGCGTTTCGCGGATCAGAAAACGCCCGCCGCTTTCGACCGCCGAGCGCGAGCGAAATGCGTCCGCCGCCCGGCGTTCCTCCAGCGCGGCGTCGATGCGGTGTTGCCAGGTCATAGGGCTGCCGCGTTGTAGAACTGTTCGGTGTCGGCGTTGAAAAGCTGCTGTTCCAGCTGGTGCTGCTGCTCGTTATCCCCCGTCAACACCTCGGTCTGATGCGGATTCAGCCCCAGCTTGCGGAACAGCTGGACATCTTTGTCCTCTTCCGGGTTTGGCGTGGTGAGCAGTTTGCAGCCGTAGAAAATTGAGTTTGCGCCCGCCATAAAGCACATCGCCTGAGTCTGCTCGCTCATCTGCTCACGGCCTGCGGAGAGGCGCACAAACGAGGTCGGCATCATGATGCGCGCGACGGCAATCGTGCGGATAAAATCAAACGCATCCACGTCGTCATTATCGGCCATCGGCGTGCCTTTGACCTTCACCAGCATGTTGATCGGCACACTTTCCGGCGGCGTCGGCAAATTCGCCAGCTGCAACAGCAGACCGGCGCGATCTTTTACCGTTTCACCTAAACCGACAATCCCCCCGGAGCAGACTTTAATCCCCGCGTCGCGCACTTTGTCGAGCGTATCGAGACGCTCCTGGTAGGTGCGGGTGGTGATGATATTGCCGTAGAATTCCGGCGAGGTATCGAGGTTATGGTTGTAGTAGTCCAGACCCGCCGCCGACAGGCGCTGCGCCTGCGTTTCGTTAAGCGTACCGAGCGTCATGCAAGCTTCCAGCCCCATCGCTTTCACGCCCTGTACCATCTGCTCCAGATACGGCATGTCACGGTCGTGCGGGTTTTTCCACGCGGCTCCCATGCAAAAGCGGGTCGAACCGGCGTTTTTCGCCTTGCGTGCCGAGTCGAGCACCTGCTCCACTTCCATCAGCCGCTCGGCCTCCAGCCCGGTTTTGTAGCGCGCACTTTGCGGGCAATATTTGCAGTCTTCCGGGCAGGCACCGGTTTTGATCGACAACAGCGTACTGACCTGCACATGGCGCGGATCGAAGTGCTGGCGGTGGATTTGCTGGGCTTCGAACATCAGTTCGAGGAAAGGTTTGTTAAATAATTCGGTGACTTGCGACATTGTCCAACGTACAGGGTTAGCCATCGGGCTTCTCCAAAAAGGGGTTCAGTTCATTGTGGGTTCGGTTTATACTTGTAAACCTAAAACTTTTCAAAATGGTTTACAAGTCGATTATGACCCCGGACGATCTCGCCTTCGACAAGCAACATATCTGGCACCCCTACACCTCCATGACCCGCCCGCTGCCCGTTTATCCGGTCGCCTCGGCGCACGGGTGTGAACTGCATCTGGCCACCGGCGAAACGCTGGTCGACGGGATGTCCTCCTGGTGGGCAACCATCCACGGGTACAACCATCCGCGCCTGAACGCGGCGATGAAAACGCAAATTGACCAGATGTCCCACGTGATGTTTGGCGGGATCACCCATCAGCCGGCGATTGAGTTGTGTCGTCGGCTGGTCTCCATGACTCCGGACGCGCTGGAATGCGTTTTCCTCGCCGATTCCGGTTCGGTGGCGGTGGAAGTGGCGATGAAAATGGCGCTGCAGTACTGGCAGGCGAAAGGCGAGCCGCGCCAGCGTTTCCTCACCTTTCGTAACGGCTATCACGGCGACACCTTCGGCGCGATGTCGGTCTGCGATCCCGATAACTCGATGCACAGCCTGTGGCAGGGTTATCTGCCGGAAAACCTGTTCGCCCCGGCGCCGCAAAGCCGTTTTGGCGGCGAGTGGAACGAAATGGATATGGTCGGATTTGCCCGTCTGATGGCCGCCCATCGCCACGAAATTGCCGCCGTGATCCTTGAGCCTGTCGTTCAGGGCGCGGGGGGAATGCGCATATATCATCCCGAGTGGCTGAAACGCATCCGGAAGATGTGCGATCGGGAGGGTATCCTGCTGATTGCCGACGAAATCGCGACCGGATTTGGCCGCACCGGCAAGCTCTTTGCCTGCGACCATGCGAACATCGCCCCGGATATTTTGTGCCTCGGTAAAGCCCTGACGGGCGGCACCATGACCCTCTCCGCAACCCTCACGACCCGTCACGTAGCCGACACCATCAGCGACGGCGAAGCCGGCTGCTTTATGCACGGCCCGACGTTTATGGGCAATCCGCTGGCCTGCGCGGTCGCCAGTGAAAGTCTGGCTATTCTGGAAAGCGGCGAATGGCAGACGCAGGTTGCGGCGATTGAATCCCAACTCACGCGTGAACTGGCGAGCGCGGCGCAGTCAGCGTTCGTGGCCGACGTGCGGGTGCTGGGCGCAATTGGCGTGGTCGAAACGCGCCATCCGGTGAACATGGCGGCATTGCAACGTTTCTTCGTCGATCGTGGCGTGTGGGTGCGACCGTTCGGTAAACTGATCTACCTGATGCCGCCGTACATCATCACCCCAGAGCAACTGCAGAAGCTGACCCGCGCGGTGAATGAGGCTGTTAACATTCCCGCACATTTTGCGATTTAACCCAACGCGTTAGCTTCGGTATGCTGTTTTATGCAGTACACTTTTTGCATGGCTACGTACGGAGAAATCGCATGAAGATAATCAGTCAGGATCTGCGCGACGGTGAAAAATTACCCGAGCGTCACGTGTTTAACGGCATGGGTTATCAGGGCGATAATATTTCGCCGCACCTGGCCTGGGATGATGTTCCGCCGGGGACGAAGAGTTTTGTCGTCACCTGCTACGACCCGGATGCGCCAACCGGCTCCGGCTGGTGGCACTGGATTGTGGCAAACCTGCCCGCCGACACGCGCGTGCTGCCGCAGGGCTCCGGCTCTGATTTAACGGCGTTGCCGGAAGGAGCCATTCAGACCCGCACCGATTTCGGCAAAGCCGGATATGGCGGCGCGGCGCCGCCAAAGGGCGAGACGCACCGGTATATTTTCACCGTTCATGCCCTGGACGTTGAGAAGATCGATGTGGATGAAGGCGCGAGCGGCGCGATGGTTGGCTTTAACGTGCATTTTCACACGCTGGGAAGTGCGTCGATTACCGCGATGTATTCGTAAAAAAGCCGGGCGGCGTCGTCGCCTCACCCGGCCTGTAAGGTTCATTCATCACGAAAACGTCGTTTTACAGGCCCGGCAAGCGCAGCGCTGCCGGGCTTTGCTTTACAGCACCGCGGGTAATAACGTCACCAGACTCCCCGCCTTCAGCAATTCCATCGCCTTATCGATATCCGGCGCAAAGAAACGGTCGTCGTCGTAGTGCGTGACGTGTTCTCGCAACGTCTGGCGCGCCTGCTCCAGCAGTGGACTGGACTTCAGCCCTTCGCGCAGGTCGATCCCCTGCACCGCCGCCAGCCACTCGACCGCGATCACGCCGCGCGTATTGTAGGCCATCTCCCACAGACGACGCCCGGCCGCCGGCGCCATAGAGACATGGTCTTCCTGATTGGCCGAGGTCGGCAGACTGTCCACGCTGTGCGGATGGGACAGCGCTTTGTTCTCGCTCGCCAGCGCCGCCGCCGTCACCTGGGCAATCATAAACCCGGAATTTACGCCGCCGTTGCGCACCAGGAATGGCGGCAGCTGCGACATGTGTTTATCCATCATCAGCGCGATACGACGCTCAGAGAGCGAACCTATTTCGGCAATCGCCAGCGCCAGATTATCGGCGGCCATCGCCACCGGCTCCGCGTGGAAGTTCCCGCCCGACACCACGTCATTCTGCTCGGCGAACACCAGAGGGTTATCGGAAACCGCGTTCGCTTCCACCAGCAGCACGTCGGCGGCCTGACGAATTTGCGTCAGACACGCGCCCATCACCTGCGGCTGACAGCGCAGGGAGTACGGGTCCTGCACCTTGTCGCAGTTATGGTGCGAATCCGCAATTGCGCTGGTGTCAGTCAGCAGATGACGGTACATCGCCGCCGCATCAATTTGCCCGCGCTGGCCGCGCACCTCATGGATACGGGCATCAAACGGACGACGCGAACCGAGCACGGCTTCCGTGGTCAGCGCACCGCACACCACCGCCGAGGCAAACAGATCTTCAGCTTCGAACAGACCGCGCAGGGCGAACGCTGTGGAAGCCTGGGTGCCGTTCAGCAGGGCCAGTCCCTCTTTCGCCGCCAGAGTAATTGGCGTTAATCCGGCTTTTTGCAGCGCCTCTTTGGCGGGCAACCATTGCCCCTGCCAGCGAGCTTTGCCCTCGCCGAGGAGCAGCAACGACATGTGCGCCAGCGGCGCCAGATCGCCCGAGGCCCCCACCGAGCCTTTGGCCGGGATCCACGGATAGACCTGCGCGTTGACCAGAGCGATAAGCGCCTTAATCACGCTCAGGCGGATACCGGAGAAACCGCGCGCCAGGCTGTTAATTTTCAGCACCATCATCAGACGGACGATCTCGTCATCCAGCGGTTCGCCGACCCCCGCCGCGTGTGACAGCACGAGCGAGCGCTGTAAATTTTCCAGATCATGCGTGGCGATGCGCGTCTGCGCCAGCAGGCCGAAACCGGTGTTGATGCCATAGGCCGTGCGATCTTCGGCGACGATGGCTTCCACGCAGGCGACGCTGTCGTTGATCGCCTGATGGGCGTTTTCATCCAGTGTCAGCGTAACCGGGTGGCGCCAGGCGCTGCGCAGATGAGCGAAGGTCAGCGCGCCGGGTGTAATAGTCAGTGCATTCATCAGTGTTTTCCTTGTGTGGCGGCGACCATCGGCAGGTTCAGCCCCTGCTCTTTCGCACAGTCAATCGCGATGTCGTAGCCCGCGTCGGCATGGCGCATGACGCCTGTCGCCGGGTCGTTATGCAGTACGCGGGCGATGCGGGCGGCAGCTTCGTCGGTGCCGTCGCAGACAATCACCATGCCCGCATGTTGGGAGAAGCCCATCCCGACGCCGCCGCCGTGGTGTAGCGACACCCAGGTCGCGCCGCTGGCGGTGTTCAGCAGGGCGTTGAGTAACGGCCAGTCAGAAACCGCGTCAGAGCCGTCCTGCATGGCTTCGGTTTCGCGGTTCGGGCTGGCGACTGAGCCGGAATCCAGGTGGTCGCGACCAATCACAATCGGCGCGGAGACTTCGCCGCTGCGCACCATTTCGTTAAAGGCCAGGCCGAGTTTTTGGCGCCACTCCAGCCCCACCCAGCAGATACGCGCGGGCAGCCCCTGGAAGTTGATGCGTTCGCGCGCCATGTCCAGCCAGTGGTGCAGGTGCGCGTCGTCGGCGACGATGGCTTTCACTTTGGCGTCAGTTTTATAGATATCTTCCGGGTCGCCCGAGAGCGCTACCCAGCGGAACGGGCCAATGCCGCGACAGAACAGCGGACGGATATAGGCCGGGACAAAACCAGGGAAGTCGAAGGCGTTTTCCACGCCCATCTCTTTCGCCATCTGGCGAATATTGTTGCCATAGTCGAAGGTCGGTACGCCCATTTTGCTGAACGCCAGCATCGCCGACACATGCTCAGCCATCGAGCGTTTGGCGGCCAGCACCGTCCCTTCCGGGTCGGTTTGGGATTTTTGTTGATACTCTTCCCAGCTCCAGCCTTTTGGCAGGTAACCGTGGAGCGGATCGTGGGCGCTGGTCTGGTCGGTGACCAGGTCCGGGCGCACGCCGCGCGCCACCAGTTCCGGAACGACCTCCGCCGCGTTGCCGCACAGGGCAATCGACACGGTTTTGCCTTCGGCGGTGTATTTCTGAAGGCGCGCCAGCGCGTCATCGAGATTGTCGGCCTGCTCATCGACATAGCGGGTGCGCAGGCGGAAATCGATGCGGCTCTGCTGGCATTCGATGTTCAGGGAGCAGGCACCCGCGAGAGTTGCTGCCAGCGGCTGTGCGCCGCCCATGCCGCCCAGTCCGGCGGTCAGTACCCAGCGCCCTTTCAGGGAGCCGTTATAGTGCTGGCGTCCGGCTTCGACGAAGGTTTCGTAGGTGCCCTGCACGATGCCCTGGCTGCCAATGTAGATCCAGCTGCCCGCAGTCATCTGGCCGTACATCGCCAGCCCTTTGGCGTCCAGCTCATTAAAGTGTTCCCAGGTTGCCCAGTGCGGAACAAGGTTTGAGTTGGCAATCAGCACCCGTGGCGCATTCTTATGGGTTTTGAACACCCCGACCGGTTTACCGGATTGCACCAGCAGGGTTTCGTCGATTTCGAGGTTGGTGAGCGCGTCCACAATGGCGTCGTAGCATTCCCAGTTACGCGCCGCGCGACCGATGCCACCGTACACCACCAGCTCGTGCGGGTTTTCGGCGACGTCGGGATCGAGGTTGTTCATCAACATGCGCAGCGGCGCTTCGGTGAGCCAGCTTTTGGCGGTGAGCGTGGTGCCGCGCGGGGCGCGGACATCCTGCTGACGGTATTTACCTGACGACATTGTGTGGTCCTCATACGGGATGAAAGATACAAACAGATATACTTGTATAGACAACCACGCACAAGGTCAGATTTAACAATAAAGATACAATTTTGTTATATTGTGTTAGCTATCACGCTTTGAAAACCTATGACATAAAGTGGCCTTGTAACCGGTAGCGAGAACCGGGGAATAACAGTCTGGCGTGCGAGACAATCTGCCCGGAAGACCAGGTGCGGCGGCGGATCAGCAGGCACGGGTCGTGCTCTTTAATGCGCAGTCGTTCGCACTCCAGCGGCGTGGCGCGCACCGCTTCGACAATGTGTTCGCCCTCGGTCAACGGAGCGACCTGTGACAGCCAGGCGTGGGGCGTGGTCTGGGTATAATCCTGCTGAAGATAATCGGGTACCCGTTCGGCGTTGACGCAGCGATCCTCGATTTGCACCGGAACGTCGTTCTCGAAATGCACCATCACCGAGTGGAAAATCCGCGCCCCCTCTTTGACATTCAGCTCAACCGCCTGCTCCGCACTGGCCTGCGTCTCCTCAAGCACCAGCACTTCACAGTGGTGCTGATGATTGCGCGAGGCGATCTCGTCGGCAATGCTGCGGATTTCAAACAGCGCCGACTGCCCTTTCGGCTCGGCGACGAACGTTCCCACCCCCTGCAAACGCACCAGCAGCCCTTCGTCCGTGAGTTCACGCAGTGCGCGGTTGATGGTCATACGGCTGAAACCAAACTGGGCCACCAGTTCGGCCTCGGAGGGGATGCGGTCGTGCGGCTGCCAGACGCCGGTGGCGATCTTCTCGCTGATGGCCTGTTTCACCTTTTCGTAGAAAGGGGCTGGCGCGCCGGAAGGCGGATTCGGTGAGCGTGAAAACATGGTTACTCCTTATAATGATTTATGCCCACCAGTGAGCAATTTGCCAGGCCAGACGTGCCGCGAGCCGCGCGCCCTGTCCGTCGCGATCGTAAACCGGATTAAACTCGACCAAATCTACTGCCTGCAGTTTTCCGCTGCGACAGATTTCGCCAATCACCGGCATTATATCCAGGGCCGACACGCCGAGCGCCGCCGGGGCTGACACGGCAGGCATTTCACCGGCAGGCAGTACGTCGAGATCGATGGTCAGATAGACGCGGTCGGCCTGCGCCAGGACGCTTTCCAGCACCGGTAGCGCCTCGCGGCGAAAATCGAGATCTTCCACCAGCGTCACGTTGAGGCGGGCCGCTTCGTCCCACAGCGCCTGTGTATTCGCCGCCCGGCTGACGCCCAGACAGGCGTACTGAAACTCGCGATTCTGCGCGTGGCAATACTGCGCCAGCTGGCGGAACGGCGTGCCTGATGTGGCGTGGTCGGCCTTGCGGAGATCAAGGTGCGCGTCGAGATTGATAATCGCAACGCGTTCGTGGGCAAAGGCATCCAGCACTCCACGTCCGTGGGCCCAGGCCGTTTCGTGGCCGCCGCCGAACACCAGCGTGCGCATGCCCGACTGCTGGCAGGCCAGCACCGCATCACTCAGCGCGCGCTGAGCATCTTCGAGCCGATCGCCCGCAACGGCGATGGTGCCCATATCGGTCAGCGTGTCGTGCCCGCTGTGGCTGGCCATGTTTGCCAGCGCTTTACGCAGCAGGTCGGGCGCCTGCGCAGCACCGGGCCGCCCATGGTTGCGCCGCACGCCTGCATCACACTCGAAACCTAACAGCGCAATGCCTGAACTTTTGGGCGCAAAACGATCGGTCTGGGCGATAGTCTGAAAAATCCGCAGCGCGTTGCTGGCTTCGCTGCTGTCGTCGCGCCCCTGCCAGAGATCAGCGGGCGTTGGCCGCCAGAGTGTCATGATACTTTCCCTCGAAACACACGCTGATAGAGCGGATTACGCCCCGGCTCGTAGACCATTTCCACCGGGCGCTCGGCATCCCAGACGACGAAATCAGCGACAAAACCGGCCTTCAGCTGACCGTGGGTGGCCCCCCGACCCAGCGCCTGTGCCGCGTGACGCGTGACGCCTGCCCACGCCTCTTCCGGCGTTAAACCAAACTGCACGCAGGCCATGTTCATCGCCAGATGCAGGCTGGCAAACGGGCTGGTGCCGGGGTTGTAGTCTGTGGCGACAGCCATCGGCACGCCCTGTATTCGCAGCTGATCGACAGGCGGGCGCTGGCGTTCCTGTAAGAAGTAAAACGCGCCGGGTAGGAGCACTGCGACCGTGCCGCTGTGCGCCATCGCGTTGACCCCCGCATCATCGAGATACTCAATATGATCGACTGACCAGCCGTGGTAGCGGCTCACTAATGCGGCGCCCCCCAGCCTGGAAAGCTGTTCGACATGGCCTTTGACGGGAATGCCCAGCGCGGCGGCCGCCTGAAACACCCGTTCGGTTTGCGACAGCGTGAAGCCGACGTTCTCGCAAAATACGTCCACCGCTTCAAACAGCCCTTCGCGCCAGAGAGTCGGCATGATCTGCTCGCAAACCTGCGTCAGATAAGCGTCCGGATCCTGACGGTACTCCTTCGGCACGGCGTGGGCGGCGAGCAGCGTTGGGCTGATTTCAACCCGATGGCTTTGCGCCAGAGTCTGGGCGACGCGCAGCATTTTCTCTTCGGTCTGCGCATTCAGGCCATAGCCCGACTTGATCTCAAGGGTGGTGACGCCTTCCTGCATCAGGCGATGCAGGCGCTGTTCCGCCCGCTTCAGTAATGATTGTTCATCGCTTTCGCGGGTGGCGGCCACGGTCGCATTGATTCCGCCGCCCTGAGCGCTGATGGTCTGATAAGAGACGCCGTTCAGACGTTGCTCCCACTCCGCGGCGCGATCGCCACCGAACACCAGATGGGTGTGACAATCGATCAGACCGGGCGTGACCAGTCGTCCCCCGAGATCGACCTGATGAGCATGTGCAACCGGGACCGCCGTTTCAGGGATAATCGCCACAATCCTCTCGCCGCGCACCACCAGAGCCGCATTGTCACGCAGGCCGTAAGGTGCGGGTTCATCAGGGTTCATGGTCGCCAGTCGTGCGTTACGCCAGATAAGATCGTCGGGATGAAGCTGATGCATAGGACTTCCGCTTGTCATGGGTTGTATAGACATTTATTTTCATTCGTTTGCCCGTGTCAACCGGCTTTACGGAAATTGTTATTTATTTGTGACGACTTCCCCGCCGGGCGCGGGTGAAATATGCAACTTTTTCGTATTTCATCTTCCCGTTTCGCTCAACTTAGTATAAAAAAGCAGGCTATTTCGATCATCCCGTTAAGACTCGCGAAGCAAGGAGCTTTCCCTTGAACATTTCCAGGATTTCTCGTCTGGCGTTGGCACTCGCCTTTGGCGTGACACTGTCAGCGTGCAGCTCAACGCCACCTGATCAGCTGCCCTCTGAGCAGGCCGCACCAGGCACGGCATCTCGCCCAATTCTGTCTGCTGGCGAAGCGAAGAACTTCACCGCTGCACATTATTACACTGCCATGGACCCGAACGCGGCACCGTGGACGCCTTCTTCTATTAGCGTTCCTGCACAGCCTAACTTTGTGGTTGGCCCGGCAGGCACGCAGGGCGTGACGCACACCAGCATTCAGGCTGCTGTTGACGCTGCCATCACGAAACACAGCGCATCACGCCAGTACATCGCAATTCTGCCAGGCGAGTACGAAGGGACGGTCTACGTTCCCGCCGCACCGGGCAGCATTACGATTTACGGTACCGGTGATAAAGCGATTGACGTGAAAATCGGTCTGGCGATCGACTCTGAAATCGACCGCAACACCTGGCGTCACCTGGTGAACCCGGCCGGTAAATATATGCCGGGCAAACCAGCGTGGTATATGTTCGACAGCTGCCAGAGCAAGCAGAGCGCCACTATCGGCATGATGTGCTCGGCGGTGTTCTGGTCGCAGAACAACGGCCTGCAACTGCAGAACCTCACCATTCAGAACACCCTGGGTGACAGCGTGGATGCGGGTAACCATCAGGCTGTGGCACTGCGTACTGACGGCGACAAAGTTCAGATCAACAACGTGAACATTCTGGGTCGTCAGAACACCTTCTTCGTGACCAACAGCGGTGTGCAGAACACCCTGCAGAATAACCGTCTGACCCGTACTCAGGTGACCAACAGCTATATCGAAGGTGATGTGGATATCGTCTCCGGTCGCGGCGCGGTGGTGTTTGATAACACTGAATTCCGCGTGGTGAACTCCCGTACTCAGCAGGAAGGTTACGTATTTGCACCTGCAACGCTGTCCAACATGTTCTACGGCTTCCTGGCCGTGAACAGCCGCTTTACCGCAGCCGGTGACGGCGTGGCGCAGCTGGGACGTTCGCTGGACATCGACTCTGCCACCAACGGCCAGGTCGTGATCCGCGACAGCGTGATTAACGAAGGCTTTAACATGGCAAAACCATGGGCCGACGCGGCGATCTCCAAACGTCCTTACTCCGGTAACACCGGCGCGATGGATGATAAAGGAAACGTACAGCGCAACCTGAACGACGCTAACTTCAACCGCATGTGGGAATACAACAACCGCGGTCTGGGCAGCAAAGTGGTTGCAGAGCCGAAGCAGTAATCCCGAACGCCGGGCATAAAAAAACCTCGCAAATGCGAGGTTTTTTGTTTTTCGCCGCTTAGTGCGCGTTTACCACCACCCACATTGGGCCCTGGCCTACGGCATAGCGGCCTTTCTCTTCCAGCAGGCCCTGTTCGCCTTTGATTTCATACAGCGCGATGTGGTGGGATTTCTGCCCCGCCGCCACCAGGAATTTACCGCTGTTATCAATATTAAAGCCGCGCGGCTGGGTTTCGGTTGGCTGGAAGCCTTCGATTGCCAGCACGCTGCCATCTTCAGAGACACTGAAAATGGTAATCAGGCTTGAAGTACGGTCGCAGGCGTACAGATGACGACCATCCGGGGTGATGTGAATATCCGCCGCCCAGCGGGTGTCGGTAAAGTCTGACGGCATCATGTCCAGGGTCTGAACGCGTTCAATCTTACCGTTCGGATCGTTCAGTGCCCACACGTCAACAGAGCTGTTTAGCTCATTCACCACATAGGCGTACTGCTGATTCGGGTGGAATACCATGTGGCGCGGGCCTGCGCCCTCAACGGTGGTGATTTCCGCCGGAGTCTGCGCAGCCAGGTGTCCGTCGTCGCTCAAGGTAAACAGGCAGATTCGATCCTGCTTCAGCGCCGGAACCCACAGCGTGCGGTTGTCCGGAGAGATATTGGCCGAGTGGCAGCCTTCCAGCCCTTCAACCACTTCCACGGTGTCGCGCGGAAGGCCCTCTTCCAGACGCGTGACGCTCACGCAGCCCGCATTGTAAGAACCGCTGAAGATGAACTGACCTTTGCGATCGGTCGAGATGTGCGTCGGGCTGCCCGGGAGCGGCGCTTCGGCGGTATAGGTCAGGGCACCATCGTCCGGTGCAATGCGGTAGGCCAGCACGCGAAACTCAGGACGCACGCCTACGTACAGAAAACGTTTATCCGGGCTGACAACCATCGGTTGCACCTGTCCCGGCACATCAACAACCTGCACCAGCGTGAGCGAGCCTTCCGCATTCAAACGCCAGACGTGGATCTGCTGGCTCTCAGGACTGGCGGTATAAACGGTTTGTTTCATGAATACTCCTCTCCTCACTGCGCGTGAAAGTGATTAACTTTTTAACGGTGAATGCTGAATTTTAGCCTGGCGTTTTGTGGGTCACGCCTCTCGGTGTACCATCCCCTAAGACCATAATTCAACATTAACCCGGAAGAACAAATGACCTCGCGTGTGATTGCTCTGGATTTAGACGGTACGCTGTTAACCCCGCAAAAAACCCTGCTCCCCTCTTCGCTCGAAGCACTGAAACGTGCTCAGGAAGCGGGATATCAACTCCTGATTGTTACCGGTCGACATCACGTTGCCATTCATCCTTTTTATCAGGCACTGGCGTTAGATACACCTGCAATTTGTTGTAATGGCACTTATTTGTATGATTATCATGCAAAAAAGGTTCTTGAGTCCGATCCGCTGCCGGTGGTTGAGGCGTTACAACTGATTGATCTGCTGGATGAGCACGCCATTCACGGCCTGATGTACGTGGATAACGCCATGCTCTATGAGCGCCCGACCGGGCATGTCATCCGTACCAGCAACTGGGCGCTGTCACTGCCCGAGGCCCAGCGTCCGGTCTTTACGCAGGTCTCATCCCTACGCCAGGCGGCCGCCGACGTCGATGCTATCTGGAAATTTGCCCTGACGGACGAAGATACGAACAAGCTGAACGCGTTCGCGAAACATGTTGAGCAGACGCTGGGGCTGGAGTGCGAATGGTCCTGGCACGATCAGGTGGATATCGCGCGTAAGGGCAACAGCAAAGGCAAACGCCTGACGCAGTTTGTTGAATCTCAGGGCGGGTCGATGAAAGACGTGATCGCTTTCGGTGATAACTACAACGACATCAGCATGCTGGAAGCTGCCGGCACTGGCGTGGCGATGGGCAATGCCGACGATGCCGTGAAAGCGCGCGCCAACGTGGTCATTGGCGACAACACCACCGACAGCATCGCGCAGTACATTTACACCCATCTGCTGTGATCAGGCGGTGATCGAGACACTCTTGATCTGCGCGTAAAGCCACAGGCCAGGTTTGATGCCAAGCTCATCCCTGGCCCACGGGCTGATGCGCGCCCATAGCTTTCTGCTGCCCACTTCCAGCTGCACTTCCACCTGGCCGTTATCATCCACACACTGGGCCACTTTCGCGCGCAAAATATTACGAATACTGGTCTGCAACGGCGGCTGAAGTACCAGAGAAACATCCGACGCCTGAATGCGTATACGCAGCGCGGATTGCAGCGGCTTGTCGATCTTATTGACCCACAAATGCTGATCGCCCAGCGCCAGCGCCGTCATGGCGTAGTGCGGATGGTGCTCCAGCACGCTGACCTTCAGGATGCTGCTCTGCTGCTCTTTTGGCAGCCACGGATACATCACGCTGCTGCCCCACACCTCTTCCAGCGGCCCAAAGGCTTTCACGTTGCCGTTTTCCAGCACCAGCACGTTGTCCGCCAGATGCAGAATCTCGTCCAGCGAGTGGCTGACATAGAGCATCGGAATGTTAATTTCCCGCGCCAGGCGTTGCAGATAAGGCAATAACTCGCGCTTACGCGGCAGATCGAGCGACGCCAGCGGCTCATCCAGCAGCAGAAGTTCCGGTGCAGTTAACAGCGCGCGGCCAATCGCCACACGCTGTTTTTCACCGCCGGAGAGCGACGACGGAAGCCGGTCCAGCAGCGATTCAATGCCAAGCAGCGCGACCAGATTATCAAACTGACCGGCCATGCTTTTCGCCATGCCGTAGCGCAGATTGCCGCGCACCTTATAGTGCGGAAACAGGCGCGCGTCCTGGAACACATAGCCGATGCGCCGTTTTTCAGGGGCCAGGTAGATCTTATTTTCCGCGTCGTGAAGCACGCGATTGTTCAGCGCGATCCGCCCGGTTTGCGGGCGCGTCAGCCCGCTGATGGCATTAATCAGCGAGGTTTTTCCCGCGCCCGAAACGCCAAAGACGGCGGTAATTCCGCTGGCGGGCAGCGTTTCGTTGAGCACCAGACAGTGGTTGCCGAGCGTTTGAGTAAAGTTGAGTTCCAGCATGATTATTTCCCCATCCGCTCGCGGCTCAGACGCGCCAGCCATTCAGAAATCAGCAACGACACCAGCGCCAGCACAATGGAGATAATGCACAGCCGTGCGGCAGCCCCTTCCCCGCCCGGCGTTTGAATCAGGGTGTACATCGCCGACGGAATGGTCCGCGTTTCGCCGGGGATGTTTGAAACAAAAGTAATGGTCGCGCCGAATTCACCCAGAGAACGGGCAAACGCCAGTACCGTACCGACGATGATTCCCGGCAACGTAAGGGGCAGCGTAATGGTGAAAAACACCCGCCAGCGCCCGGCACCGAGAGTGCGCGCCGCCTGCTCCAGCTTGATGTCCACCCCTTCCAGCGCCAGGCGTATCGCGCGCACCATCAGCGGGAAAGACATCACTGCTGCCGCCAAAACCGCGCCGCGCCAGCTAAAAGCAAACGTCAGGCCGAACCAGTCATACAGCCACTGGCCGATAAAACCGCGTCGCCCCATCGCGATCAGCAATAAATACCCGACCACCACCGGCGGCAACACGAGAGGGAGATGAAGCACACTGTCGAGCAGGGCTTTGCCCGGAAACTGGCAGCGAACCAGCAGCCAGGCAAAGAAGATCCCAAAGGGCAAACTAAAGGCAACTGCCAGGGAAGAGACTTTAAGGCTCAGCAGCACGGCCTGCCATTCAGGATCGGTCAATATCATTAGTGAGTCGTAAATCCGTAACGTTTAAAGATGGCAGACGCTTCAGGCCCTTTCAGATAGTCGTAAAAGGCGCTGACCGTCGCATTTTTATGTCCATCAACAATGGCGATCGGGTATTCCACTTTCTTGTGCGAATCTTCCGGGAAGGTCCCAACCACTTTCACACCTTTACCGGCAACCGCATCGGAACCGTAGACAATCCCCAGCGGCGCTTCGTTGCGTTCCACCAGCGCCAGGGCGCCGCGCACATCTTCAGCCGGAGCCAGTTTCGTGGATAATGTATCCCAGGCACCCAGTTTTTGCAGCGCTTCTTTCGCGTAGATGCCTGCCGGAACGTGCTCCGGATCGCCCACCGCCAGACGCCCGTCTTTCAGCAGGCTGGTCCAGTTAGTCTCTTTGTTGATGGTGAACTCGCCCTGCGCGCTGGCTTTTGGCGCGATCACTACCAGGCTGTTACCCAGCAGGGTTTCGCGGGTGGCCGTATCGATCGATTTTTTCCCCACCGCGTAATCCATCCATTTCTGATCGGCAGAAATAAACAGATCCGCAGGCGCACCGGCTTCGATCTGGCGAGCCAGCGTTGAAGACGAAGCGAACGACGAAACCACATCGACGTTTTTCTCTTTTTTATACTGCGCCGCAATGTCCTGCATTGCGTTGGTCAGCGACGCCGCCGCAAAGACCGTGATTTTCCCTTCGTCAGCCAGTACCTGCCCGGCGACGGTAAGTGTCAGTGTTGCCCCTGCGAAAAGGCGTAACCATGTACGTGCCATTTGTAGCTCCTGTGAGTGTCGTTATATACAGACAAATATAACGATAACTGCAGGGATAACCTAGCGTTAAATCGTACCGTTTAAGGGGTAAACAAAGCTGATTCTGAAACTACTATCGGCGGGAGAGGCGGAAACTTGAGAGCAAAACGCCCGGACTGGCCGGGCGTTTTGGGAGGAATTAATGCTGCTTTTTAGGCTGGTCTTTGTGACCGATGTTCGAAAAGACGTTGAACACTTCACCCAGGCCGTAGATGGCGCCGAGGATGATGGCCATCACTACGGGTACCATGATCACGGCGAATACCAGACTTTTCAACAACTCTAACATGGTTTTCTCCAGACACTGTGAATGGCGTATTCTACCCTGAAAAGTCAGAAAAACATCCCCTTTTGTGCGGTAGGCTTTGCGCTGTCGGGCAATTGGGTCACAATACGCTTTTTGCCAGGACACCGTCTATGCAGGCCGAAATTCTCCTTACCCTTCGACTTCAGCAGAAGCTTTTCGCCGATCCGCGACGTATTGCCCTGCTTAAACAGATAGAACAAACCGGTTCAATTAGCCAGGGAGCAAAGAATGCGGGCATTAGCTACAAAAGTGCCTGGGACGCCATCAATGAGATGAACAGCCTGAGCGAACAGACGCTGGTGGATCGGGCGACCGGTGGCAAGGGCGGCGGCGGCGCGATGCTAACCCGCTACGGCCAGCGCCTGATTCAGCTCTACGATCTGCTGGCACAGATCCAGCAAAAAGCCTTCGACGTCCTGAGCGATGACGACGCGTTACCCCTCGACAGCCTGCTGGCCGCCATCTCCCGCTTCTCCCTGCAAACCAGCGCGCGAAACCAGTGGTTTGGCACCGTGACCGCACGCGATCGCGACCAAGTTCAGCAGCACGTGGATATTCTGCTGGCCGACGGCACGACGCGGCTCAAAGTGGCGATTACCGCGCAGAGCGGCGAACGGCTGGGGCTGGACGAAGGCAAAGAGGTGCTGGTGTTGCTGAAAGCGCCGTGGGTGAATATCACGCTGGATGAAAAGCAGGCCCAAGACGCCGATAACCAGCTGCACGGAAAGATCAGCCACATTGCGCGCGGCGACGAACAGAGCGAAGTGCTAATGACCCTGCCCGACGGGCAAGTGCTGTGCGCCACGGTCCCGCTGGCCGAAGCAGAAGATTTATCGGAAGGCGCTGACGTCACCGCATATTTTAATGCTGACCGGGTGATTATCGCCACGTTGTGCTAAGTGCGTTGACAAACCTACCGCCAGTGAGTATCCCTGATGCATATCGCTGCAAAAAATGGGATAAGTCATGTCATCATTGCAAATTTCGCAAGGCACGTTTCGTCTTAGCGACACACGAACCCTCTCACTGCCCGAACTCAACTTGCGCGCCGGCGAAAGCTGGGCATTTGTCGGCACCAACGGCAGCGGCAAGTCCGCGCTGGCTCGCGCGCTTGCGGGTGAGCTCACCCTGCTTAAGGGCGAACGTCAGTGCAGTTTTACCCGCATCACGCGCCTCTCCTTCGAACAGCTGCAAAAACTGGTCAGCGACGAGTGGCAGCGCAATAACACCGACCTGCTCAGCCCAGGCGAAGAGGATACGGGCCGCACCACCGCAGAAATTATCCAGGACGAAAGAAAAGACGCTGCTCGCTGCCAGCAACTGGCCGAACTATTCGGTATTACTGGCCTGCTGGAGCGACGCTTTAAGTACCTCTCGACGGGGGAAACACGCAAAACTCTGCTTTGCCAGGCACTGATGAACGAGCCGGATCTGTTGATCCTCGACGAGCCGTTCGACGGGCTGGATGTACAGTCCCGCGCGCAGCTGGCCTCCTTGCTCGCGACGCTGAATCAGCAGGGCTATACCCTGGTGCTGGTTCTGAACCGTTTCGATGAGATCCCCGATTTTGTGCAGTACGTGGGCGTGCTGGCGGATTGTTGTCTGACAGAAACCGGCGAAAAAGAGGCGCTGCTACAGCAGGCCCTGATCGCCCAGCTGGCACACAGCGAAAAACTCGACGGCATTGCACTCCCCGAGCCCGACGCCCCTTCGGCGCGGCATTTGCTGGACAACCACCAGCCGCGCATCGAGCTGAAAAACGGTACTGTCTCTTATAACGATCGCCCGATCCTCGATCGGCTGAGCTGGACGGTGAACCCCGGCGAGCACTGGCAGATCACCGGCCCCAACGGCGCGGGGAAATCCACGCTGCTCAGCCTGATTACCGGCGATCATCCCCAGGGTTACAGTAACGATCTGACGCTGTTTGGCCGTCGTCGCGGCAGTGGCGAAACCATCTGGGATATCAAAAAACACATCGGCTACGTCAGCAGCAGCCTGCACCTCGATTACCGCGTCAGTACCACGGTGCGAAACGTGATTTTGTCGGGGTATTTCGACTCCATTGGTATCTATCAGGCAGTTTCTGACAAACAACACAAACTGGCGCAGGAGTGGCTGGATATTCTGGGGATGGATAAACGCGTGGCGGATGCGCCGTTTCACAGTTTATCGTGGGGACAGCAGCGGCTGGCGCTGATCGTCCGCGCGCTGGTGAAGCACCCTACGGTGCTGATTCTGGATGAACCGCTGCAGGGTCTCGACCCGCTTAATCGCCAGCTGATACGCCGCTTTGTGGACGTTTTAATCAGCGAAGGCGAAACACAACTGCTGTTCGTTTCCCACCATGCGGAAGATGCGCCATCCTGTATCACCCACCGGCTGGAGTTTGTTCCTGACGGCGAGCACTATCGCTATGAGTTAAGCCGCATTCGCTGATCGTTCTCTCAGAGGGGCGTGCCCCTCTTTTTCAGACAACCTGCAGTAATACATTGTTATCTCTTTGATTTATAATGGGCCATCTCATTATAAATTCGCGTGCGTGATTCAGTGTAACCGATTCCACTATTTTATCCCATGTCACACTTTTCACGTCTCTGTTATGCTATGGTTATTACATACCATAAGCCTAATGGAGCGAAACATGCGAGTTCTGGTAACGGGTGGTAGCGGTTACATTGGAAGTCATACCTGTGTGCAACTGCTGCAAAATGGCCATGATGTCATCATCCTCGATAACCTGTGCAACAGTAAGCGCAGCGTGCTGCCCGTCATTGAGCGCCTCGGCGGAAAACAGCCCACGTTTGTGGAAGGCGATATCCGCAACGAAGCGCTGATGACCGAAATCCTTCACGACCACGCCATTGATACGGTGATTCACTTTGCGGGCCTGAAAGCGGTCGGCGAATCCGTCGCTAAGCCTCTCGAATACTACGATAACAACGTGAACGGTACCCTGCGCCTGATCTCCGCGATGCGCGCCGCGAACGTGAAAAACTTCATCTTCAGCTCATCGGCCACCGTCTACGGTGACCAGCCTAAAATTCCTTATGTCGAAAGCTTCCCGACCGGCACGCCGCAAAGCCCGTACGGCAAAAGCAAGCTGATGGTGGAACAGATTCTGGCCGATCTGCAAAAAGCGCAGCCGGACTGGAGCATCGCTCTGCTGCGTTATTTCAACCCGGTTGGCGCACATCCGTCAGGCGATATGGGCGAAGATCCGCAGGGCATCCCGAATAACCTGATGCCCTACATCGCGCAGGTGGCCGTGGGCCGCCGCGACTCGCTGGCAATTTTTGGCAACGACTACCCGACCGAAGATGGCACCGGGGTGCGCGACTACATTCACGTCATGGATCTGGCCGATGGTCACGTGGCGGCGATGCAGCAGTTGGCGAATAAACCCGGCGTGCATATTTACAACCTCGGTGCTGGCGTGGGCAGCAGCGTGCTGGACGTGGTTAACGCCTTTAGCAAAGCCTGCGGCAAACCGGTGGCGTATCACTTCGCGCCACGCCGCGATGGCGATCTTCCCGCGTACTGGGCAGATGCCTCCAAAGCCGATAAAGAGCTGAACTGGCGTGTCACGCGCACACTGGATGAAATGGCACAGGATACCTGGCACTGGCAGTCACGCCATCCCCAGGGCTATCCGGATTAAGGATCCGACATGACGCAATTCAACCCCGTCGATCATCCGCATCGGCGTTATAACCCGTTAACCGGGCAATGGATTTTGGTCTCTCCGCATCGTGCGAAGCGCCCATGGCAAGGCGCGCAAGAGACGCCGGCGAAACAGACGCTGCCTCAGCATGACCCGGACTGCTTCCTGTGTCCGGGGAATACCCGCGTCACCGGCGATAAAAATCCGGATTATCAGAGCACGTATGTGTTTACCAACGATTTTGCCGCCCTGATGACCGACACGCCGGATGCTCCGGAAAGTGACGATCCGCTAATGCGTTGCGAAAGCGCGCGCGGCACCAGCCGGGTGATCTGCTTCTCGCCGGACCACAGCAAAACGCTGCCGGAGCTGAGCCTCAGCGCCCTCACCGACGTGATCAACACCTGGCAACAGCAGACCGCCGAGCTGGGACAGGATTATCGGTGGGTGCAGGTTTTTGAAAACAAAGGGGCGGCGATGGGCTGCTCTAACCCGCATCCACACGGCCAGGTGTGGGCGAACAGCTTCCTGCCAAATGAAGTTGAGCGCGAAGATCGTCTGCAAAAAGCTTATTACGACGAAAACCAGTCAGCGCTGCTGGCGGATTACGTTCAGCGCGAGATGGCTGACGGCAGCCGCACGGTCGTTGAAACCGAACACTGGCTCGCCGTAGTGCCGTACTGGGCGGCGTGGCCGTTCGAGACGCTGCTGCTGCCAAAAGCCCACGTCCTGCGCATTACCGATTTGAGCGATGCCGAGCGTGACGATCTGGCCCTGGCGCTGAAAAAACTGACCAGTCGCTATGACAATCTGTTCCAGTGCTCTTTCCCCTATTCCATGGGCTGGCACGGCGCGCCGTTTAATGGCGAAGAGAATCAGCACTGGCAGTTACACGCCCATTTTTATCCGCCGCTACTGCGTTCCGCGACGGTGCGTAAATTTATGGTGGGCTATGAGATGCTGGCAGAAACCCAGCGCGATCTGACGGCAGAACAGGCGGCAGAACGTCTGCGCGCCGTCAGCGATGTCCACTACCGCGAATCAGGAGTCTAATAAATGAGTCTGAAAGATAAAACACAATCCCTGTTTGCTGAAAAATTCGGCTACCCTGCCACCCACGCGATACAGGCTCCTGGCCGCGTTAATCTGATTGGTGAGCACACCGACTATAATGATGGTTTCGTTCTGCCTTGTGCGATCGATTATCAGACCGTCATTAGCTGCGCCAAACGCGACGACCGCAACGTGCGGGTGATTGCCGCCGATTACGACAATCAGATCGACGAGTTTTCCCTTGATGCGCCGATTGTGGCACACGATACCCAGCAGTGGTCAAACTACGTGCGCGGGGTGGTTAAACACCTGCAAAAGCGCAATAAAAACTTCGGCGGCGCGGATCTGGTGATCACCGGTAATGTTCCGCAGGGTGCAGGCCTGAGTTCCTCTGCCTCTCTGGAAGTGGCGGTCGGCACCGTATTCCAGCAACTTTATCATCTGCCGCTGGACGGGGCGCAAATCGCCCTCAACGGCCAGGAAGCGGAGAACCAGTTCGTCGGCTGTAACTGCGGGATTATGGATCAGCTGATTTCTGCGCTCGGTAAAAAAGAGCATGCCCTGCTGATTGACTGCCGCACGCTGGGCACCAAAGCTGTCTCCCTGCCGAAAGGCGCGGCGGTGGTGATTATCAACAGTAATTTCAAACGCACGCTGGTCGGCAGTGAGTACAACACCCGCCGTGAGCAGTGTGAAACCGGGGCGCGCTTCTTCCAGCAGCCTAAACTGCGCGATGTTTCGTTAAACGAATTCAATAAAGTGGCGCACGAACTGGACCCGGTCGTGGCCAAACGCGTGCGTCACGTTCTGACCGAAAACGCCCGTACCGTGGAAGCAGCCTCTGCGCTGGAGAAAGGCGATCTGAAACGCATCGGCGAACTGATGGCGGAATCCCACGCCTCCATGCGCGATGATTTCGAGATCACGGTTCCGCAAATTGATACGCTGGTTGAGATTGTGAAAGCGACCATCGGCGAGAAAGGCGGTGTGCGTATGACCGGCGGCGGTTTTGGTGGCTGCATTGTGGCGCTGATCCCGGAAGAGCTGGTTCCCGCCGTTCAGGATGCCGTGGCGAAACAGTATGAGGCCAAAACCGGTATCAAAGAGACCTTCTATGTCTGTAAAGCAACCCAAGGAGCTGGACAGTGCTAAACGAAACGCCAACCCTCGCCCCTGACGGTCTGCCGTATCGCCTGCTGACCCTGCGTAACAGCGGAGGAATGGTGGTGACGGTGATGGACTGGGGCGCAACGCTACTCTCTGCCCGCGTACCCATGCCAGACGGCAGCGTGCGCGAGACCCTGCTCGGCTGCGCATCGCCGGAACAGTACGTCAACCAGGCGGCTTACCTGGGCGCCTCTGTCGGACGCTACGCTAACCGTATCGCCAAAAGCCGCTTCGTTCTGGACGGTAAAACCTATTCCTTAGTGCCAAGCCAGGGCGAGAATCAGCTCCACGGCGGCATGGAAGGTTTTGATAAACGCCGCTGGCGTATCGTGCAGCAGAATGACAGCGAAGTGCTGTTTGCGCTGGAATCCGCCGACGGCGATCAGGGCTTCCCCGGCAATCTTTCTGCCTCTGCCCTCTTCCGCCTGACGGACGATAACCGTATCAGTATTGAATACCGTGCGACGGTCGACCAGCCTTGTCCGGTCAATTTGACCAACCACGCCTATTTCAATCTCGACGGCGATCAGACGGATGTGCGCAATCACAAATTGCAGATCCTGGCCGATGCGTATTTACCGGTCGATGCGATGGGAATTCCTCTTGAAGGACTGAAGTCTGTAGAGGGCACCAGCTTTGATTTCCGCGTCGCGAAAACCGTCGCAACGGATTTCCTGAGCGACGACCATCAGCGCAACGTGAAAGGCTATGACCACGCATTCCTGCTGCAGGCGAAGGGAGATGCTACCCAACCTGCCGCTCAGGTGTGGTCCGCCGACGAAAAGCTGCAGATGACGGTGTATACCAGCGCTCCCGCCCTGCAATTCTATTCCGGGAACTACCTCGGCGGTACGCCTGCGCGCGAACAGGGTGATTACCACGACTGGCAGGGAATGGCGCTTGAAAGTGAGTTTCTGCCGGACAGCCCTAACCATGCCGAGTGGCCGCAGCCTGACTGCATTCTGCGTCCGGGCCAGGAATATGTGAGCGAGACCGTTTATCAGTTTATCGCCCGCTAACGATATTGGGTGGCGCATTGTTTCCCCGGCCCCACCCGAATGACATCCCGCCAGGCCCTCATGCTGAGGGCTTTTTTTGTCCGTCTTGCTGAAAATAGCGTCGATCGCGGACAAAATCATAACCCTCAATTCACAAGCATCTTACACTGGGCCACTATTTTCGCTATGGTTAGGGTTAAGCGTTGCCGCCTGAGCGATCACGGCAATATAATGAGAATTGTTATCATTCAATAAGCTTAAGGAGTGCAATATGGCTGTAACTAAGCTGGTCCTGGTGCGCCACGGCGAAAGCCAGTGGAACAACGAAAACCGCTTCACTGGTTGGTATGATGTTGATCTGTCTGAGAAAGGCGTAAGCGAAGCAAAAGCTGCAGGTAAACTGTTGAAAGATGAAGGCTTCAGCTTCGATTTTGCTTATACCTCTGTGCTGAAACGTGCCATCCACACTCTGTGGAACGTGCTGGACGAACTGGATCAGGCCTGGCTGCCGGTTGAGAAATCCTGGAAGCTGAACGAGCGTCATTACGGTGCGCTGCAGGGGCTGAACAAAGCTGAAACCGCTGAAAAATACGGTGACGAGCAGGTTAAGCAGTGGCGTCGTGGTTTTGCGGTAACCCCACCAGAGCTGACCAAAGACGATGAGCGTTATCCGGGCCACGATCCGCGTTACGCGAAACTGACTGATGCTGAGCTGCCACAGACTGAAAGCCTGGCGCTGACCATCGATCGCGTTGTGCCTTACTGGAACGAGACCATTCTGCCGCGCATTAAAAGCGGTGAGCGCGTCATCGTTGCCGCTCACGGTAACTCCCTGCGTGCGCTGGTGAAATACCTGGATAAGATGGGCGAAGACGAAATCCTTGAACTGAACATCCCAACGGGCGTACCGCTGGTGTATGAGTTCGATGAGAACTTCAACCCAATCAAACGTTACTATCTGGGTAACGCTGACGAAATCGCAGCGAAAGCGGCGGCGGTAGCAAACCAGGGTAAAGCGAAGTAATGATTCGCCCGATATAAAAAAAGCGTGGAGCAATCCACGCTTTTTTATTGGGTTAAGAAGGATTAACCGCGACGCGCTTTAACCGCGTTTGCCAGCTGGCGCAGGATCGCGTCCGTATCTTCCCAGCCGATGCAGGCGTCAGTGACACTCTTCCCGTAGACCAGCGGCTCGCCGCTCTCCAGGCTCTGATTTCCTTCCACCAGGTGGCTTTCAATCATCACGCCAATCACGGCTTTCTCGCCGTTAGCCAGTTGCTGGCAAACGTCCGCGCCCACTTCCATCTGCTTTTTGAACTGCTTGCTGGAGTTGGCATGGCTGAAATCGATCATCACATTCGGTGACAGACCCGCTTTTTCGAGGCCGGATTTCACTTCTGCGACGTGTTTTGCGCTGTAGTTAGGCTCTTTACCGCCACGCAGAATAATATGGCAGTCGCCGTTCCCACTGGTGTTGACGATAGCAGAGTGGCCCCATTTGGTGACCGACAGGAAACAGTGCGGCGCACCGGCGGCGTTGATGGCGTCGATCGCCACTTTCATGGTGCCATCGGTACCGTTTTTGAAACCGACCGGGCACGAGAGACCCGACGCCAGTTCGCGGTGAACCTGAGATTCCGTGGTACGCGCACCAATCGCGCCCCAGCTCATCAGGTCGGCCAGATATTGCGGGGTGATCATGTCCAGGAACTCGCCTGCGGCCGGTAATCCGCTGTCGTTAATTTCCAGCAGCAGTTTGCGCGCGATGCGCAGCCCGTCGTTGATCTGGAAGCTGTTATCCATGTGCGGATCGTTAATCAGCCCTTTCCAGCCCACCGTAGTGCGTGGTTTTTCAAAATAGACGCGCATGACGATTTCCAGCTCACCTTGCAGCTCTTCACGCAGGGTCAGCAGGCGCGCAGCGTACTCTTTTGCCGCCGCAGGATCGTGAATGGAACAAGGGCCAATCACCACCATCAGGCGATCGTCGTTGCCTTTCAGGATCTTATGGATCGCTTTGCGGGCATGAGAAACCGTATTGGCGGCGTTTTGCGTGGCGGGAAATTTTTCAAGGAGCGCTACGGGGGGTAATAACTCATTGATCTCTTTAATGCGTAAATCGTCGTTCTGATAATTCATGATCGTTCCGGCTCTGACATATTTTTAGTAATGAATGCAATCCTTTCAATCTAACTTGTCAGCCTGGAAGTGTAAACGGGCTTTTACACTTCGCACGGATAATTCCTGGAATTACCCTATAAAACGCGACAAAGTAGCGAATAACGAGATCTGCCCTAAACTTTTTAAATGTAACCACTCTGTTTATGCATTTAAACGTGATTCCATCCTGACATAAGTTCAGATAATGGAATCTTTGACCACTCAGCGATTGATTTCGCGGATGCACTGTTGGAAGAAGTTATCCAGCAAATAACGACCAGAACAGGAGCAGCATGATGAAAATGACTAAACTGGCAACCCTTTTCCTGACAGCAACCCTGACCATGGCGAGCGGCGCAGCGCTTGCAGCAGATTCTACGGGTTCCGATAATAATGGCCAGGCGAACGCTGCGGCTGCAGCAGGCCAGGTCGCGCCGGACGCCAAACAGAACGTGGCGCCAAACAATGTTGATAACAGTAATATCAACACGGGCAGCGGAACCAGCGGCGGTACCATGCTGCACCCGAACGGGACCGACTCGGGCACCATGAACCATGACGGGATGACCAAGGACGAAATTCACAAAAACTCGATGTGTAAAGACGGGAAATGTCCGGACATCAACAAGAAAGTTGAAACCGGCAACGGGATCAACAACGATGTTGATACCAAAACCGATGGCACAACGCAGTAATACGAGTCGGATCGGATAAATGAAGGAGAGCGAAGGCTCTCCTTTCTTTTTTGTGCAAAATGTTAAAAAATCTACACTCAGAATGATTACTCATCAGGACAGAGTTCATGGCGCACACGCATTCGCATTCACACTCTCCAGGGGACGAAAACGCTAAACGTCTGATGCTGGCTTTCGGCGTCACAGCCACGTTTATGGTTATCGAGGTTATCGGTGGGCTGATTTCTGGCTCTCTGGCATTACTGGCGGATGCGGGCCATATGCTCACGGATGCCGCAGCGCTGCTGTTTGCGCTGATCGCCGTGCAGTTTTCCCGCCGTCCACCTAACGCGCGCCACACCTTCGGCTGGCTTCGTCTCACGACCCTCGCCGCTTTCGTCAATGCCATTGCACTGGTGGTGATAACGATTTTGATTGTCTGGGAGGCGTTCCAGCGTTTCCGCGACCCGCAGCCTGTCGCCGGAACGACGATGATGGTGATTGCCGTGGCCGGGCTGCTGGCCAATGTCCTCGCCTTCTGGATTTTGCATCGCGGTAGCGCAGAGAAAAACCTCAACGTCCGCGCGGCCGCGTTACACGTGCTGGGCGATCTGCTGGGCTCGGTCGGGGCGATTGTGGCGGCACTGGTGATTATCTCCACGGGCTGGACACCGATCGACCCCATCTTGTCGGTGCTGGTCTCCTGCCTGGTGCTGCGCAGTGCATGGGGATTGTTACGCGAGAGTGTGAACGAACTGCTGGAGGGTGCGCCCGTTTCGCTGGATATTTCGGCGCTGAAGCGCAAGCTGTGCCGGGATATTCCGGAAGTGCGCGATGTTCATCATGTGCATGTCTGGCTGGTGGGCGAGAAACCGGTGATGACCCTGCATGTCCAGGTGATCCCTCCGCACGACCACGACGCACTTCTGGGCCGCATTCAGCACTTCCTGGAGCACCACTACGAGATTTCGCACGCCACTATTCAGATGGAGTATCAGACCTGTAGCGGGCCGGACTGCCATCTCAATGAGACGCAGCCCGACCATTCACACCATCACCACCATTAACTGGACAGCGCGCGGGAGCCACGCTGACGCGCGCTGTTAATCCACATCCGGCTGCCGTTAAGGGCAATGAAGGTGAGGAGCAGGTATTCCAGCGACATGGCGTAGACGCCCTGCAACGCGAAGATCACCACGCTTATTACGTTAATAATGACCCACAGCAGCCAGTTCTCGACGTACTTACGCGTCATCAGAATCATCGCCGCGATCGACAGCACCATCATGCAGGAATCCCAAAACGGGAACGCATCGGGCTGCAGTTCAGGCATGGTGACGTTTAATCCCAGGCTGGACATCACCGACACTGCCACGCGCGTCAGGAAACCAAATACCGGGTTGATGTAGACCGTCATCAGGCCAATGGCGACGACACAGGCCGCGAGCCAGGCAATGGCTTTTGGCAGAGGTAGCCAGCGAATCTGTAGCTCCGCTTCCTGAGCGCTATTTTGCCGGGACCATGCGTACCAGCCGTAGATATTCGCGGCGAAGAAAAAGAGCTGCAACAGCAGGCTGGCATAGAGCTGGATCTGGAAAAAGATAATCGCGAACAGCGTGACGTTAATCAGGCCGAAGGCGTAGTTGCTGATCTTCTCCAGACTTGCGAGCCAAATGCAGAGCAGCCCCGCCAGGGTGCCAATGGCTTCAATCCATGACAGGTCGTAGCCGCCCGCCCCGATTGGTATATGAACCAGGATATTCTGCGTGCTAAAAAAATCCATCTTTTCCCCAGAGCGTACTGATACGCGTTATCTCATCTCAGGAGCGTAGTGTAGCCGCAAAATCGAGCATACGGTTAAGAGGAATTAACGCCCCCTTACGCAACGCAGCGTCCACATGGATCTCATGTGCCGCCCCGCCCGACTCCAGCCCTTCAGCAATCGCCTTAAGGCCATTCATCGCCATCCACGGGCAATGCGCGCAGCTGCGGCACGTGGCCCCCTCTCCGGCTGTTGGGGCTTCGAACAGCTCTTTGTCCGGAACCGCCTGCTGCATCTTATAAAAGATACCGCGATCGGTGGCGACGATCAGCTTCTGCTGCGGCAGCGTTTTCGCGGCGTTGATCAGCTGGCTGGTGGACCCCACCGCATCAGCCATATCGACTACCGACTGAGGTGACTCCGGGTGGACAAGGATCGCGGCGTCAGGATAGAGGGCTTTCATGCGTGCCAGCGCCTGGGTTTTAAATTCGTCGTGCACAATACACGCACCCTGCCAGCACAACACATCCGCGCCGGTTTGCTTCTGCACGTAGTTGCCCAGATGTTTGTCCGGCGCCCAGATGATCTTCTGCCCGAGGCTATCCAGATGCTCAATGAGTTCAACGGCGATACTGGAGGTGACCACCCAGTCTGCACGCGCTTTGACAGCGGCTGAGGTGTTGGCGTAAACAACGACGGTTCTGTCAGGATGGGCATCGCAAAACGCGCTGAATTCGTCGATCGGACAGCCTAAATCCAGAGAACACTCCGCATTGAGCGTGGGCATCAGAATGGTTTTTTCCGGGCTGAGGATCTTTGCCGTCTCGCCCATAAAGCGAACGCCAGCCACCAGCAGCGTCGAGGCCGGATGTTTCGCACCAAAGCGGGCCATCTCAAGAGAATCGGAGATACAACCGCCTGTCTCTTCGGCCAGCTGCTGGATTTCGGGATCGGTGTAGTAATGAGCGACCATTACCGCATCTCGCTCCTTCAGCAGGCGCTTTATTTTTTCACGATAGAACTGTTTTTCGTCCCGGTTTAAAGGCACGGGCTTAGGCGGGAAAGGATAGATTGCGGCTTCAGGATCAAACATCACGCTCATCATTGCTTCTCGTTTTACTGGCTTAACAATAATGTCTCTCTTTTGCGTTATGAACGAAAGATACGACAATTGTGTTTTGTATACTAAACAAGATAGCGCGTTGAGGGAAAAAAGTCACAATATTTGGATAGCAGAAAGGCGCCTTTAGGGCGCCTTTCTACACTGGTGGGTCGTGCAGGATGACTCGTTTCGCTCGCCCTTCAGGCCGTCGCCGCAGGCGGCTCCGGTGTCTCACTGCGTTCGACTCGAACCTGCAGCAGGTTCTCATCCTGCCGAATCGCGCATAGCAAAAAGGCGCCTTTAGGGCGCCTTTCTACACTGGTGGGTCGTGCAGGATTCGAACCTGCGACCAATTGATTAAAAGTCAACTGCTCTACCAACTGAGCTAACGACCCCTTTCGGGACTTGCAAATTTTTATTCAGGCTGGTGGGTCGTGCAGGATTCGAACCTGCGACCAATTGATTAAAAGTCAACTGCTCTACCAACTGAGCTAACGACCCATTCGGGTGTTGCCTGAATTTTGTAGTATTGGTGGGTCGTGCAGGATTCGAACCTGCGACCAATTGATTAAAAGTCAACTGCTCTACCAACTGAGCTAACGACCCGATGGTGGGTGATGACGGGCTCGAACCGCCGACCCCCTCCGTGTAAAGGAGGTGCTCTACCAACTGAGCTAATCACCCAACGCCGTACTACTGGGTACTACAGGAAAATCTTAAGTGGTGGGTCGTGCAGGATTCGAACCTGCGACCAATTGATTAAAAGTCAACTGCTCTACCAACTGAGCTAACGACCCACTTTTTTCGCGGCTTTCGGGCTGTTCGATATCCCTTGGCAACGGCGGCATATATTACTGATTTAAGAATTCAGCGCAACAAAAATTTCGACGAAGATCACTTAACTGCTTACGAATCAGGCGGCACGACCAGAAATAACGCGATTTCTGGTCATGCGACACTCAACCCATCGATCCAAGACGTTTTTGCGCTTGTTTCGCACCTTCGGTGCCAGGGTACTTCGCGACCACCTGCTGATAAACGGCCTTCGCTTTCGCGCTGTCGCCTTTATCCTGCATGATGACGCCGACCTTAAACATGGCATCAGGGGCTTTAGGCGATTTTGGGTAGTTTTTTACCACAGAGGCAAAATAAAACGCCGCATCATCCTTTTTACCCTTGTTGTAGTTCAACTGACCAAGCCAATAATTCGCATTTGGCTGATAAGTTGAGTCAGGGTACTTTTTCACGAAGTTCTGAAACGCCGCAATGGCATCGTCCTGACGCGATTTATCCTGCACCAGGGCAATAGCTGCGTTGTAGTCAGTATTTGCGTCACCGCTCTGTACAGGCGCGCCTGTCGAAGCTGACGCATCTGCGGCCGGTGCCGGAGTAGCTGCCGCCGCCCCGGTCTGATCGCCTGCCGCGGGTTGCGCTGCAGCGCCGCCGTTACTCATGCCGTCGATCTGCAACAGGATCTGCTTCTGACGCTCGACAACCTGATTCAACTGATACTGACTTTCCTGGATCTGACCACGGAGAGAATCAATATCGTTTTGGTTATCAGAGAGCTGCTGCTGGAGTTGGGTTAAAAGCTGACTGTGAGCGTTAGAAATACGCTCGAGTTGAGTGACGCGGTCTTCGACCGAGCCGGAGCCGACACTACTGATTGGTGCCTGAGCAAAAGCGGCCCAGGGGGCCGCTATTCCAACCAGTAACGACAGACTCAAGAGTTGATGTCTGAAGTTACTGCTCATGCAATTCTCTTAGTAAACCAGTACGGCACGACGGTTTTTGGAGTAAGCCGCTTCGTCATGACCCAGTACTGCAGGTTTTTCTTTACCGTAAGAAACGATGGAGATCTGGTCAGCAGAAACGCCTTTACCCTGCAGGTACATCTTAACGGCGTTCGCACGACGCTCACCCAGGGAGATGTTGTACTCAGGAGTACCACGTTCGTCAGCATGACCTTCTACGGTGACTTTGTAAGATGGGTTGCTACGCAGGAAGTTTGCGTGCGCATCCAGCATCGCAGCGAAGTCAGAACGGATGTCATACTTGTCCAGATCGAAGTAAACAATGTTGTTCTGCTGCAGCTGCTGCATCTGAAGACGCGCTTGCTCTTCAGAAGACATATTCCCGTTACCGTTAGCGTCCATACCAGTGCCGGCACCCATCATGCCTTCGCCGCTCTGGTCGTTGCTTGCATTCTTGTTGGAAGAACACGCCGCGATTGCCATTACAGGCAGAGCGATCATCAGCCCCTTCAGCACTTTGTTCAGTTGCATTTCTATGATTCCTTTAGTAATCAATTAATTATTATTTACAGATACGGCGACCAGGCAGGTGATTTTACCTGTCCATCAGTTGCCGGAATACGCGCTTTGAAACGCCCATCTGTAGAAACCAGATTCAGCACAGATCCCATCCCCTGAGAAGAGCTGTAGATTACCATCGTGCCGTTAGGTGCCAGACTCGGCGTTTCATCCAGGAACGTTGACGACAGAACTTGCACGCCACCCGTTACCAGATCTTGTTTGGCAATGTGCTGCTGGCCACCAGCAGAGCTGACCATTACCATAAATTTACCGTCACTACTTACATCAGAATCCTGGTTCTGTGAACCTTCCCAGGTGATGCGCTGCGGTGCACCGCCATTTACATTGACTTTGTACACCTGAGGACGACCGGCCTGGTCAGATGTGAACGCCAGGTTCTGGCTGTCCGGGAACCAGGTTGGTTCAGTGTTGTTGCTGCGACCATCCGTGACCTGGCGAATCTGGCCGGAGCCGATATCCATCACGTAAAGGTTCAGGCTGCCTGTTTTAGACAGAGCAAATGCCAGTTTAGTCCCATCAGGTGAGAACGCTGGCGCACCGTTGTGACGCGGGAACGAAGCAACCTGACGCACAGCGCCGTTGGACAGAGTCTGAATCACCAGCGCAGAGCGACCGCTTTCGAAGGTCACGTAAGCAAGTTTAGAACCGTCCGGAGACCAGGCCGGAGACATCAGCGGCTGTGGTGAACGGTGCACTGTGAACTGGTTGTAGCCGTCGTAGTCAGAGACGCGCAGTTCATACGGGAACTGGCCGCCGTTGGTCTGAACCACATAGGCGATACGGGTACGGAAGGCACCTTTAATACCGGTCAGCTTCTCGAACACTTCATCACTCGCAGTGTGACCCGCGTAGCGAAGCCACTGCTTGTTCACTTTATACGAGTTCTGCGCAAGAACAGTACCTGGAGCGCCGCCAGTATCAACCAGCTGGTAAGCCACTGTGTAACCACCGTCCGGATTCGGAGTCACTTGACCCACTACCACGGCATCAATACCGAGCGCAGACCAGGCTGCCGGTTGAACTTCCTGAGCGGTACCCGGCTGCTGTGGCAGGCGAGAACGATCTAAGGGATTGAATTTGCCGCTGTTACGCAAGTCAGCCGCCACAATGCCGCCAACGTCTTCAGGGGCAGCGCCAGGGCCGGCCCACTGGAACGGAACAACGCCAATTGGACGCGCAGAGTCCACCCCTTGGGTGATCTCGATGCGTACCTCTGCGTGCAGCACGGCTGCCCACAGCATAAAGAAACTTACTGCTACACGTAATGCCTGCTTCATTATATCTCCCTTATCTGGGTAACGTTACCCACGATAATTTAGCAGAATGTTAACAAACTCAAATAGACAAAACTACCCGTCCCCAGCATCAAACCTTAGCCTGTATTTCCCACATTGAGCGGGAAAACATCACAGTTTGAAGTCCAGTTTGGCATCTTTTACCTTCTCATAAACAGCCTGTGAAGGCGGTTTAGGAATTTTGGCCGTTTTGGCAGCCGTCAAAGCAGCCTGACATAACGCTGGATCGCCCCCTTCCTGGGTTACGTCCAGTAGCAGTCCATCTGGCGCAAGCTTGATATGCAAGACGCAAGATTTACCGGCGTACAGATCAGCGCCGTATAAACGGCTCTGAATAGCAGTACGGATTTGCGAGGCGTAAGCACTGATGTCCGCACCCGATGCACCACCATTCGCCCCACTCGTTCCGCTGTCTTTAGCTGGCTGGCCGTTTCCTTTCGCCCCACCGCCCGATTTCGGCGCATTCTTACCTGAACTCAGGTCACCGAAAAGGTCGTCAACATCAGATGCCGACGCTTTCTCTGCTGCCGCTTTTTTGGCTGCGGCGGCTTTAGCGGCTGCTGCTTTATCGGCAGCGGCTTTCTTATCTGCAGCAGCTTTTTCAGCGGCAGCGGCTTTTTTGTCGGCCGCAGCCTTCTCAGCAGCGGCGGCTTTTTCAGCAGCGGCCTTCTCTGCTGCAGCCGCTTTCTTCGCAGCATCAGCAGCGGCTTTCTTCTCCGCTTCCTGGGCTGCTTTCTTCGCGGCTTCCGCTTCTGCTTTCTTCTGTGCGTCGGCAGCAGCTTTCTTGGCGGCTTCTGCTTCCGCTTTTTTCTGTGCGTCGGCGGCAGCTTTCTTCGCGGCTTCCGCTTCTGCGACTTTTTGAGCATCAGCAGCGGCTTTCTTCGCTGCGTCAGCAGCTTGTTTTGCCTGAGCGTCTGCTTTTGCTTTGGCATCCGCAGCGGATTTAGCTGCCGCTTCTTCTGCCTGCTTTTGCTGCTCTTGTGCTTTCTGGGCCGCAGCTTCAGCCTGCTTCTGCTGTTCTGCCTGCTCCTTCGCCGCTTCTTGCGCCTGCAAACGTTCTTTCTCGAGCTGCTTCAGACGCTCCTGCTCCGCGGCCTGCTTTTCACGCAGCTCCTCGGCCTGCTGTTGCGCCTGTTTGTCACGCTGCTCTTCTGCCCGTTTTGCACTCGCCTGCTGCTGTTGCTGACGATTATAGTTTTGCACTACCGCGCCTGGGTCCACCATGACGGCGTCGATGGAAGAGCCTCCACCGCCGCCGGCTGACGCGTCAATATGCTCATCGAACGAACTCCAGATCAGCGCTGCAAAGAGAATCACATGCAGCACCGCGGAGATAATAATCGCTCGCTTAAGCTTGTCGTTTTGTTCGGTTGCCTTTGACACTATCGGTTCCCAAAAACTGTGCAGAGGATTAAATCGGTTGCGTCATCAAGCCTACCGACTTAACACCCGCGCTATGTAGCAAGTTCAGCGCTTTAATTATTTCATCGTAAGGCACATCTTTGGCGCCACCGATTAAGAAGACCGTTTTCGGATTCGACGTCAGGCGACGCTGCGCTTCAGCAATAACCTGCTCAGGCGGCAGCTGATCCATGCGATCTTTCTCTACCACAACGCTATATTGCCCCACGCCGGAAACTTCAATGATAACCGGTGGTTCATCATTGCTGCTTACCGCCTGTGATTCTGTCGCATCCGGCAGATCAACTTCCACGCTCTGGGTGATGATTGGCGCTGTCGCCATAAAGATCAGCAGCAGCACCAACAATACGTCCAGCAACGGTACAATATTGATTTCGGACTTAAGTTCGCGACGATTTCGTCCACGCGCTCTGGCCATGGTTTACCCCTTGTTACTCTCGGTGCTGGTAAACGCCTGACGGTGCAGAATCGCAGTGAACTCTTCCATGAAGTTGTCGTAGTTCAGTTCCAGTTTGTTCACTCGCTGGTTCAGTCGGTTATACGCCATAACTGCCGGAATTGCGGCGAACAGACCGATTGCGGTCGCGATCAGTGCTTCTGCGATGCCCGGTGCAACCATTTGCAGCGTAGCCTGTTTAACCGCACCCAGTGCGATGAAGGCATGCATGATCCCCCACACGGTACCAAACAGACCGATATACGGGCTGATGGAACCCACCGTGCCAAGGAACGGGATGTGTGTTTCAAGTGATTCCAGCTCACGGTTCATCGAGATGCGCATGGCACGCGATGCCCCTTCAACGACCGCTTCAGGCGCATGATTATTTGCGCGATGCAGGCGAGCGAACTCTTTGAAACCGCTATAGAAAATTTGTTCGGAGCCTGAAAGGTTATCACGGCGCCCCTGGCTTTCCTGATACAAACGAGAAAGCTCAATACCAGACCAGAATTTATCTTCAAAGGCTTCGGCTTCACGGCCAGCAGCGTTAAGAATACGGGTTCTCTGGATAATGATTGCCCAGGATGCGATTGAAAAACCAATCAAAATCAACATGATAAGTTTAACCAGAAGGCTAGCCTTCAGGAACAAATCAAGGATATTCATGTCAGTCACTGCTTAAACTCCGCGACAATAGACTTAGGAAGCGCACGAGGCTTCATGATGAGTGGATCAACACAAACAATCAGGACTTCTGCTTCGTTCAGTACTGTGTTCTCTGCGTTGACGATCCGCTGCGTGAAAACCAGTGAGGTCCCGCGCATTGATGTTATTTCCGTTTGGACTTCGAGCATATCGTCGAGTCTGGCGGGTGCAAAATACTCCAGCGTCATCTTGCGTACCACGAAGGCAACTCGCTCAGCCAACAAAACCTGCTGACTGAAGTGATGATGGCGCAGCATCTCAGTGCGTGCCCGTTCATAAAAAGCAACGTAGCTGGCGTGGTAGACCACACCCCCGGCATCGGTATCTTCGTAGTAGACCCTAACCGGCCATCGAAACAGCGTTGTATTCACTTTACATCCTGGTAATGCAACAAAAGTTAGAGCTTTTAAACTTCGCTACTATACGCGCGGGAATGATGGTTTGGAATGGGGGAAAGTAAACGGAGAGTAAATTTTTATGGGCTCGAGTAAGCCCATAAGATTAACGGACAGTTCTTATTCAGCTAAAGAAAAAAACAAGTCCGGCGAGAAGCACAATATCAGCGACCAGCGGGCAGAAAATGCCTTGCCAGTGAACGGCTTTCGGGCGAAAGCCCACACCGTGAATAACGCCCGCGCAAACTGCCCACATGATCAAGAAACCATGCCAGATTTCCAGTTCGCTCGTCTTCGCCGCAAAGCGCGACGGGTCCCAGAAGATACAGCCTGCCAGCAGTAATGCCATCACTAAGGAAAGCGCCCGTAACGGGCGCTTGTCCATTACCGCATATAGCTTTGCGATAACATTCATCATCAGTGCTTTTCTTCACCGGTTTTGGTCGCTTCAATATGCTCAAGCGCCAGCGCGGTAATGACACCAAATGCACAGGCAAGAAGCGTCCCCAAAATCCATGCGAAATACCACATATTCAGCTCCTTACTTAGTACAGGGAATGAGTGTTGCTTTCGATGTCTTCTTTCGTGATACGACCGAACATTTTCCAGTAACACCAGGTGGTGTAGAGCAGGATAATCGGTACGAACACGCAAGCAACATATGTCATCAGGTTAAGCGTCAACTGGCTTGACGTCGCATCCCACATGGTCAGGCTCGCATTCATCATGGTGCTGGATGGCATCACGAACGGGAACATTGCAATGCCCGCAGTCAGGATGATGCACGCCAGCGTCAGTGAAGAGAACACGAATGCCCAGGCGCCTTTCTCAAGACGAGAGGTCAGGACCGTCAGCAGCGGCAGCAACACACCCAGAGCCGGGATAGCCCACAGCGCAGGAGTGCTGTTAAAGTTCACCAGCCATGCCCCTGCCTGACGCGCGACTTCTTTGGTCAGCGGGTTAGACGGCGCAGCATGGTTGATAGCAGACGTCACTACATAACCATCAATACCGTATACGACCCAAACACCTGCCAGCGCGAAGCAGACCAGTGTCACCAGCGCCGCAACCTGCGCGGTGGCACGGGAACGCAGGTGCAGTTCACCCACCGTACGCATCTGCAGATAAGTGGCACCCTGAGTAATGATCATCGCCACACTCACCACGCCCGCCAGCAGGCCAAACGGGTTCAGCAGCTGGAAGAAGTTACCGGTGTAGTACAGACGCATATACTCATCGAGGTGGAACGGAACGCCCTGCAACAGGTTGCCGAACGCCACGCCAATCACCAGCGGTGGCACGAAGCTACCGATGAAGATGCCCCAGTCCCACATGTTGCGCCAGCGGGTATCTTCGATCTTCGAGCGGTAGTCAAAACCGACCGGACGGAAGAACAAGGATGCCAGCACCAGAATCATCGCCACATAGAAGCCGGAGAACGCAGCCGCGTAGACCATCGGCCAGGCGGCAAACAGTGCGCCACCCGCGGTGATCAGCCACACCTGGTTACCGTCCCAGTGCGGGGCGATGGAGTTGATCATGATTCGACGCTCGGTGTCATTACGACCGAGGAAACGGGTGAGCATGCCCACGCCCATGTCGAAACCGTCCGTGACCGCAAAACCAATCAGTAAGATACCGACCAGCAGCCACCAGATAAAACGCAATACTTCATAATCGATCATTTGACGACTCCTGTCTTAGCGTGCCGGCTGAGTAGCCACGTTGGACTGCTCGTAGTGATAGCGACCGGTTTTCAGGCTGCTCGGGCCAAGGCGTGCGAACTTGAACATCAGGAACAGTTCGGCCACCAGGAACAGGGTGTACAGACCACAAATCAGCAGCATGGAGAAAATCAGGTCTCCCGCAGTCAGGGATGAGTTAGCCACTGCCGTTGGCAGCACCTCACCTATCGCCCATGGCTGACGGCCATACTCCGCAACAAACCAGCCGGACTCGATAGCAATCCATGGCAATGGAATACCGTACATCGCGGTACGCAGCAGCCATTTTTTCTGGCCGATACGGTTACGAATCACAGACCAGAAGGAGGCCGCGATAATCAGAAGCATCAGGATGCCGCAACCGACCATGATACGGAACGCGAAGTACAGCGGCGCAACGCGTGGAATGGAGTCTTTGGTTGCCAGCTGAATCTGTGCTTCAGTCGCATCAGACACATTCGGGGTATAACGCTTCAGCAGCAGGCCGTAACCCAGGTCTTTCTTCACGTCATTGAACTGATCGCGAACAGCCTGATCGGTAGAGCCTGAACGCAGCTGCTCCAGCAGCCCGTACGCTTTCATACCGTTACGGATACGCTCTTCGTGCTGCACCATCAGATCTTTCAGGCCCGTCACCTGCTTATCAACAGAACGGGTGGCGATGATGCCGAGGGCGTAAGGAATTTGAATAGCAAAACGGTTTTCCTGCGCATCCTGGTCAGGAATACCAAACAGGGTAAACGCCGCCGGAGCTGGCTGAGTTTCCCATTCGGCTTCGATAGCCGCCAGTTTGGTTTTCTGTACGTCACCCATTTCGTAACCGGATTCATCACCCAGCACGATAACAGACAGGATTGCCGCCATACCGAAGCTTGCCGCGATGGCAAAGGAGCGCTTGGCGAAAGCGAAGTCACGACCGCGCAGCATATAGTAGGAGCTGATGCCGAGTACGAACATCGCGCCGCAGACATAACCCGAGGCCACAGTGTGAACGAATTTCACCTGAGCAACCGGGTTCAGGACCAGCTCGGCAAAGCTGACCATCTCCATACGCATGGTTTCAAAGTTGAAATCAGACGCGATAGGGTTCTGCATCCAGCCGTTAGCGACCAGGATCCACAGTGCGGACAGGTTGGAGCCTAAGGCCACCAGCCAGGTCACTGCCATGTGCTGAACTTTACCCAGACGGTCCCAACCGAAGAAGAACAGACCTACAAAGGTGGATTCGAGGAAGAAGGCCATCAGACCTTCAATGGCCAGCGGCGCACCGAAGATATCCCCAACATAGTGAGAATAGTAAGACCAGTTAGTCCCGAACTGGAACTCCATGGTCAGGCCGGTCGCCACGCCCAGTGCAAAGTTGATACCAAACAACTTGCCCCAGAACTTGGTCATATCTTTATAAATCTGTTTGCCGGAAAGGACGTAGACCGTCTCCATGATGGCCAGCAGGAACGCCATACCGAGCGTCAGTGGCACAAAAAGGAAGTGGTACATCGCGGTCAAGGCAAACTGTAAGCGCGACAGTTCGACTATATCTAACATCATGACTCCTTGCTCATCGCATGAAGACTCCGAGAGTGAATCCCTGAGACGGGTTCACACACATGCCCCAATACAAAGTTATCTGTTCCCTTCGTCGTGACTTATTTTCTTCACTAGAGGAAAAAGTCATGATGAAAGGTTACAAATACGTTAAGAAAAAACTCTAATTGATCCCGCGAATATAATACGCTGCAAAGCCCTTACAATAAACAGGTTTTTATTGAAGGAGATTTACGTTTTACGACGGTGATCAATATATAGCGAATTTACACATTTTCAGCCAGTTTGATCGCCGACAATTTAGCGCCTTTTGAGGTGTTTTTCCAAGCATTAAACATTGATTTAAATCAAAAACGCGACTTTATGTTAATGGTGTTTAAATGCAGTAGCCATAGTAAAATCAATGTTAATGATATGTAGATTTAAGCAAGGTGATGGTTATCAAATACAGAGATGAAAATAAATTGAAGTGATTTTTTTTAACGCTGTTTGCCGTCTGGTCATTTTCACTGACAAACACTTAAGGATAGCTGCTTTAACGTGACTTTCCATCGCGACGTTTTCAGCCGAAGCGGAAACATCTATTTTACTTTTATTAATCTTTAAATTAACACCACGGCGTGACTATTTAGAAAACGAAAAGGTCACAAAAATGTGACCTTTGATTCGTTCGCCGGGTTTTTAGGCAAGTTTGATGCTAAAGGTTCTGGACTGGCAGGGCCGCAGGGTTTCAGCCGTCCCGTTGACAACCCTATCGCCCTTCTGAATCTCTTCATCCATTCCCGTTTCAGCACAGCGGCAGATCTCACGGCTGAAGCTGAACGAGGTATCACAACAAACCGACTCGGAAGGATTGAACACCCGCAGGATAATCTCATCGCGATCTTCGGCTTTTTTCAACGCCCCCACCAGGCAGCCAACGGGAGACATGGTCAATAAGCTGTAGGTCGCAGGAGTGACGACGCTGGCTTTGTTGAGCTTCATCGCATCCCACGGGATTTTGTTATAGCACTGGATCGGCGTCAGCCAGGCCCTGGCCTGCTGGGCAACGCCCGCATTGAGAGGCGTTCCGCAAAAGTTAAACAGGCTGAAACGACACTGCAGCGCTCCCCTCACCTGCGAATCTGGCACCGGCATTTTTATGCCAGAGGGGCGGCCTGGGCGTAATAACAGATCCTCTTTTCCGAGTAACCCAACGCCGCGCAGCAGCGTCAGAGCAAAGGTTTTCTTCTCCTCACCGACAATTTCAAACTCGCGTAATCCTTCGGTGAACAACGCCATGCCCTGGCGCCCCTCCTGCAACACCGCGTAATTCAGTAAGTTCCACACCGGCACCGGCGCCTCTTTCCAGCCCTCTTCCTGCCAGCGGTCCATCGCTTCATCACGAACGGGGCGGACGACCGAGCCAAACTGGGTATCTGCCAGCACCTCTGACGTGTTGAAGGGAGTCGGTATGAGCACCCGCACCCGGTGATCGTCCGCCTGATTATCCATGCGCACCTCAACGTCGATACGACGGCTGTGATGGCTGAGCGTGACCTCAATTTCAATGCCCAGGTGGCCGTCTCGCAGGCGGGCAGAGCGCGCAGCAAGATTGGCCGGGATAGCCATGCGGCTTCGGATCACCGCCCTGCTCTGCCAGGCTTCGTGAATCACCTCGACGGTATGCTGCGCCTCACGTGATGTCAGCCGCCACTCTTCCCGCGACGGCGAATAGTCGTATTCGTCCCCGTCATCGGAACTCTCTTCGATCTCCAGCACGCGGTCATAAATAAGGCCGGAGTCTTTATCCCGCAGGCGCAGCGTGCCGTCATCATTCAGGTCAATCTGCCAGAAAGCATTTTCCAGCAGCGCCGCCGTCGCCTCATGGCCCGGCAATACTTTTCCTGCGACGTGCGGTTCGATATAGAGGGTGCGATAGCCCATCGAAGGCAAAATCTGGCGCAGCTGGATATCAAACTCCATAAACGGCTCATAGTTGCCATAATGCACAATCTGCCGATCAATAAGGCCCGGATCGATCTCCCGTCGGGCGCGGATAAAGTAGGGAATTTCATTTCCTTTATCGTCCAGCAGGCGGAACGCGCTCGCGCGCAGGCGCACGGTAGTATTGACCACCTCTTCGCGTGGCCACGGCATCAGATTAAACAGCACCAGTTTGTCTTCATCCGTTTGCGGCATGTTGTCGACGATCTTACGTAAAGTGAAACGAATCAGATTGTCGGCCATATCCTCCGCCAGCTCGAAACGGGATGCGATCTCCCGGTGTACTTTATCGCTACAGCAGCAGCCGATGCTGTCGTGGGCGTGATTCTTTAAAATCTCCTTCCACATTTTCTCCAGCAGCCCATGGTGATACTCAAAGCCCAGCGTCCAGGCCAACGTAGAGAGCGGCTCCAGAATATTGACGATTTTGTTCTCCATGCGGGCGTGCGCCATTTTGATATCCATACGCGTAGAGCCGATGGTCCGGTGAACGCGCATATATTTCCCGTCGATAAACTCGCCGTTGAGCGTCGCCAGCGCATCACGATGAGCGTCGATATGCGCAAACACCGCTTCGAAGCGGCTCATGACAAACTCCCGCTGGGGATAGATCTCCCGCAGCGTCTTCATCACCGTAAAAATGTTTTGCTGCAGCGGCATCTGGTCGTGTCCGTTCGGCAACAAAATCTCTTTCGTGAGCGAGGCGTTTTCCAGCACGTCGAAATAACTGTCCAGCCGTTTACGCAGCCCGGCTTCGTCCTCCGGTAAGTACTTACCAATCGCGTAGCCCAGCGGCAGCACCTGTGTCGTCACTTCGCTGCCGTCTTTGCTCTGCCATAAAAACTCCGTTTTGTCGGTGCCATGACGTTCAGAACAGCCGCGCCAGAACATCGCGCGTTGGATACCAAACCCGTTGTAGATGTGCGGAAGCTGACCCGACATGCCGAAGGAATCCGGCAAATAGCCGATTTTCATCGGCTCGCCGAAGGCCAGGCAATCACGCATTCCGTACAGCAGGTTGCGCACAATGGATTCGCCCGAAACAATCGTGGTGTCCGTCTGGGTGTACCACGGCCCGATAATCAGCTTTCCGGCTTCCACCAGCGCTTTTACGCGTGCTTTGTTCTCCGGCTTTATCGCGAAGTAATCTTCCAGAATCGCCGTCTGCCCGTCGAGAACGTAGTATTTGTACTCCTCATCCTGCTCAAGGCGCACGAGGATCTCTTCCATATTATTGACCAGCAAAATGCGTGACTCTTCGGTGGTGAAGTACCACTCACGGTCCCAGTGCATGTGCGGCGTGATGTGAACGCGAGATACAGCTTTCATCTTCGTTTCCTGTCCAGTTAAGGCATGATGCTATTGGGAATGTATTTGCCGCTTTTTACCGCCTGACGCCGCCAAAGGAGCAGCACGCTGGTCGATATGGCGGTCCCCACCAGCGCGGCGCCAAACCAGCCCGCTGCGGCCGCAACGCCGCTCAGTCCGGCGGGATGCAGTAAAAAGAGGGAGAAAATTCCGGCCCCTGGGGTGGAAAGCCCCATTCCCATCGCGCCGACTATCGCGCCTGTCACCAGTGAGCCGAGCACAAACGAGCCAATCACCCGCAGCGGATCTTCAATCGCCATTGGAATCGCCCCTTCGGTGATCCCTGCCAGCCCCAGCAGCCAGGTCGATTTTCCGGTTTCGATTTCAAAAGGTTTAAACAGCCGCGGGGAGATGAGCGTTGAGGCCGTCACGGTAAACGCAGAAACCATTTTGACCGACGCAAAAATAGCGTATGGGCCGTACACCCCATTCGCCATCGCACCGAGGCAAAAGGCGTAGGCCGCTTTATTCACCGGACCGCCCAGATCGAACGAGCACATAAATCCAAGGATTGCGCCGAGCAGCAGCGCGTTTGCGCCAGAAAGTCCGTTCAGCCAGGCAGTCAGGGCGTTATTGATCCACGCTACCGGCTCACCGATCACAAACAGCATCAGGCTGCCCGCGCCGAGCGTGCCTATCACCGGATAGAGGTAATAGACCAGGAAACCGTTATAGCGATTGCTCAGGCGAACGTGATTTTTCACCCAGCGCATCAGATAGCCCGCGATCAGGCCCCCGGCGATAGCGCCCAAAAACCCGGAGCCAATCATGTTGGCGGCAAGTCCTGCCGCGAAACCGGGGGCCAGCGCGGGTTTATCTGCCAGCGAATACGCGGTATAGGCTGCGAGCACCGGCACCATCAACACGCCCAGCATCCCGCCGCCCAGTTTGCGATACATCCACAGCCATGAATTCTCCTGATCGAAGAGGTGCTGCAAACCGAGCATTTGCGCCAGTAATACCGACACTGCCAGCACCGTGCCCCCTGCAACGATCAAGGGCACGGCAAACGAAATCCCGCTCAGCAGGGCCTGTTTCAGCTCCGTTTTCAGGCTTTTTCGCCCGTCGGCGTCGGGTTGTTGCTGCCGTTGAACCTCAGAAGATTTCAGGGCCAGCGCCTGAGTGATCAGCGCTTCGGCGTGGCGCAGCGGCTCGGTCACGGGTACCGACAGCGCAGGAATGCCGTTAAAACGTTCATGATCTTTAATCGCCACGTCGGCGGCAAAAATGCAGGCCTTCGCCTCCTTGAGCTGCTGGGGCGTTAAGCGCCCTTCAATGCCGTTCGCCCCCTGCTTTTCGACAATCACATTGACGCCAAGCTTGCGCCCGGCCTTCTCAAGGTATTCCGCCGCCATATACGTGTGGGCGATCCCCGCCGGGCAGGCCGTGACGCAAACAATCGTCGGCGCATCAAACAGCAGCGCCACGGTTTGCTCTTCGGGTGCTTCGTCCAGTGCGGCCAGCAGGGCATCGGGCGTATCAGCCGCCATCACGCGCGCCCGCAAGACATCATCGGCCAGACGCGTGGTCAGCGCCGTCAGCACTTTCATGTGCGTGGTCCCTGCTTCGGCAGGCGGGATCGCCAGCAGGAAAATCAGCTCGACGTTTTCAGGCCCATCAACGCCCTCCCACTCAAGCGGATTGTGCAGCGTCGCGACCGCAAAAGCCGCTTCGTTCACCGCCGCACTTTTACCGTGCGGAACCGCCAGCCCCTCACCCAGCGCGGTTGGTCCCTGCGCTTCGCGCTGTAAAACATCAGCCAGAAAACGCTCCGGATCGGCTATTTTTCCCAGATCGTATAGCCGCTGTGCCAGCTGGCGGATCGCATCGTCACGATCGGTAAATCGCGCATGCAGAAAGATCGCCTGGGGATGAGTCAGAGTCGTCAGGTTCATCAGATCCTCACAGAATTGTCGTTTTAATGTACGGCAGATTCTGGCACACCAGACAATACCTTTATGTGATCATTTTCACTTAACTGCTAAATTTGTATTGTTGTTGTATTATTTACAATCCGATTACTCAGGGCATAATTCAAAAGAATGGTATTAGCTGAACAATACAAAAATGGACGTTTATGAGTCAGAAACCGATGTACCGCCAGATCGCCGACACCCTGCGCGAACAGATCAGCAGCGGCGAACTGAAGCCGGGTGACGCGCTCCCCACCGAATCAGCGCTTCAGGCGATGTTCAGCGTCAGCCGCGTGACGATAAGGCAAGCCCTAAAGCGGCTGACAGAAGAGCAGATTATCGAAAGTATTCAGGGCAGCGGCTCTTACGTAAAAGAGGAGCGGGTGAATTACGACATCTATCAGCTTACCGGTTTTTACGAAAAACTGGCGGACCGCAACGTCGACACCCACAGCGATGTGAAAGTGTTTGAGGTTATAAAAGCCGATGCAAGGCTTGCCGAAAAGTTGCAGCTCGCCCCGGATGACAAGGTCTGGCACGTAAAACGCGTGCGTTTTATCAAGCAAAAACCGGTGAATCTGGAAGAGACCTGGATGCCGCTGGCGCTGTTTGCCGACCTCACCTGGGAGGTGATGGAAAACTCGAAATATCACTATATTGAGCAGATCAAAAAGATGGTTATCGATCGCAGCGAGCAGGAACTGTTGCCGGTCATGCCTTCAGAAGAGGCGATCGCCGCCCTGTCGCTCGATCCGGCAAAACCGATCCTCGAAAAAGTCTCTCGCGGTTTTTTGAAAGACGGCAGAGTGTTTGAGTTCAGCCGTAACGTATTCAATAGCGACGACTACAACTTCACGCTGGTAGCGAAACGCCGACACTGAAAACCTGGCCGGTAAACGGTTGAACGAGAAATATATGGCATAAAAAAGGCCGCTTTTCAGCGGCCAACCATGTCGAAACGGACATTTATTATGTCAAAGCTCCCCTTGCGGAGAGCAGAGAGGATTTACTTGATGATAGCGCTCAGCGCTTCGCCGATATCGGCCAGGCTGCGAACGGTTTTAACACCTGCGGCTTCCAGAGCGGCGAATTTCTCATCCGCTGTGCCTTTACCACCGGCAATGATGGCGCCTGCGTGGCCCATACGTTTGCCTTTTGGCGCCGTCACACCCGCGATGTAGCCAACAACCGGCTTGGTCACGTGATCTTTGATGTAAGCTGCAGCTTCTTCTTCCGCGCTACCGCCGATTTCACCGATCATCACGATCGCTTCAGTCTGCGGATCTTCCTGGAACAGTTTCAGGATATCGATGAAGTTAGAGCCTGGGATCGGGTCACCGCCGATGCCCACACAGGTGGACTGACCGAAACCGTAGTCAGTGGTCTGTTTAACTGCTTCATAGGTCAGGGTACCGGAGCGAGACACGATGCCCACTTTGCCTGGCTTGTGAATGTGGCCCGGCATGATGCCGATTTTGCATTCACCTGGGGTGATGACGCCCGGGCAGTTTGGCCCGATCATGCGAACGCCCGCTTCATCCAGCTTCACTTTTACGGTCAGCATGTCCAGCGTCGGGATGCCTTCAGTAATGGTGATGATCAGTTTAATGCCTGCGTCGATCGCTTCCAGAATAGAGTCTTTGCAGAACGGAGCCGGAACGTAGATCACGGTCGCGGTTGCGCCCGTCGCTTCGACCGCTTCGCGCACGGTGTTAAACACCGGCAGGCCCAGATGCGTGGTGCCGCCTTTGCCTGGCGTCACGCCGCCAACCATCTGCGTACCGTAAGCAATCGCTTGTTCGGAGTGGAAAGTCCCCTGGCTTCCGGTGAAGCCCTGGCAGATAACTTTAGTGTTCTTATCAATCAAAACGGACATTATTTCCCCTCCACTGCGGCAACAACCTGCTGAGCTGCATCCGTCAGACTTTTCGCTGCAATAATATTCAGGCCACTGTCAGCCAGTTTTTTCGCGCCGAGTTCAGCGTTGTTACCTTCCAGACGAACCACAACCGGGACGTTCACGCCCACTTCTTCCACCGCACCGATGATACCGTCAGCGATCAGATCGCAACGAACGATACCGCCGAAGATGTTAACCAGAACGGCTTTCACGTTGTCGTCAGAGAGGATGATTTTGAACGCTTCGGTTACGCGCTCTTTGGTCGCGCCGCCGCCCACGTCAAGGAAGTTAGCCGGTTCACCACCGTGCAGTTTAACGATGTCCATGGTGCCCATTGCCAGGCCCGCACCGTTAACCATGCAGCCGATGTTGCCATCCAGCGCGACGTAGTTCAGTTCCCACTGTGCAGCCTGCGCTTCACGCGGATCTTCCTGAGACTGATCGCGCATTTCACGCAGATCGGACTGGCGGAACAGTGCGTTACCGTCAGCGCCCAGTTTGCCGTCGAGGCAGATCAGGTCGCCCTGAGTGGTGATCACCAGCGGGTTGATTTCGATCAGCGCCAGATCGCGCTCCAGGAAGATCGTCGCCAGGCCCATGAAGATCTTGGTGAACTGTTGAACCAGTTTACCTTCCAGACCCAGTTTGAACGCCAGCTCGCGCCCCTGGTAAGGCATAGGGCCTGCCAGTGGATCGATAGCCACTTTGTGGATCAGGTGTGGCGTCTCTTCAGCCACTTTCTCGATTTCCACGCCGCCTTCGGTGGATGCCATGAACACCACGCGACGGGAGCTACGGTCTACGACCGCGCCGAGATACAACTCTTTTGCGATATCAGTCGCCGCCTCAACCAGGATCTGGTTTACCGGCTGGCCGTTCGCATCTGTCTGATAGGTCACCAGGCGTTTGCCCAGCCAGTGTTCAGCAAAGGCACGGATCTCTTCTTTGCTCTTCACAACCTTCACACCGCCCGCTTTACCGCGGCCACCAGCGTGAACCTGACACTTAACTACCCAAGGGCCGGAACCGATTTTAGATGCGGCTTCTTCTGCTTCACGTGGGGTAGTACAGGCATAACCCACCGGAGCCGGTAAGCCATACCGGGCAAACAGCTGTTTGGCCTGATATTCATGTAAGTTCATGTGTTCTATCCATCCTTCAGGTAATCGTTTTTTTCAAACCTGTAGACCGGCAGCGCAACGCTTGCCCGGTCTACAGGGCAGGTGAGGCAAAAACTACTACACGTCCAGCAGCAGACGCGTTGGATCTTCCAGCAGCTCTTTAATCGCCACCAGATAACCCACAGATTCACGACCATCGATCAGACGGTGATCGTAGGAGAGCGCCAGATACATCATCGGCAGGATCTCCACTTTACCGTCAACCGCCATTGGGCGATCTTTGATGGCATGCATACCCAGAATCGCGCTCTGCGGCGGGTTGATGATTGGGGTAGACATCAGGGAACCGAACACACCACCGTTGGTGATGGTGAAGTTACCGCCGGTCAGGTCTTCAACGGTCAGCTTACCGTCACGGCCTTTCAGCGCCAGCTCTTTGATTTTCTTCTCGATATCCGCCATGCCCAGGGTATCAACGTCACGCAGAACCGGGGTCACCAGGCCGCGCGGCGTAGAAACTGCCATGCTGACGTCGAAGTAGTTGTGGTAAACCACATCTTCGCCATCGATAGAGGCGTTCACTTCCGGATAGCGTTTCAGCGCTTCAACAACCGCTTTCACGTAGAAGGACATAAAGCCCAGACGGATACCGTGACGTTTTTCAAACGCGTCACCGTACTGCTTACGCAGATCCATGATTGGCTTCATGTTGACTTCGTTGAAGGTGGTCAGCATCGCGGTGGAGTTTTTCGCTTCCAGCAGACGCTCAGCCACACGCTTACGCAGACGCGTCATCGGCACGCGTTTTTCACTGCGTGCGCCCAGCGCTGGCTGTGCAGCAGGCGCTGCGGCGGCGGCTGCCGGTGCTTTGGCTTCTTCTTTCGCAGGCGCTTTCGGCAGATGTTTTTCCACATCTTCACGGGTCAGACGACCGCCAACACCGGTGCCTTTAATGGCGCTGGCTTCAAGATTGTGTTCACCCAGCAGGCGACGGATCGCCGGGCTGAGTGCATCGTTAGTTTGCTCTTCCAGAGACGCTTGCTGACGCTGAGCCGGGGTGGACTCTTTGCTTTCAGACTTGGCGCTGGACTCTTTGCCCGCGCTGTTGCCTTCACGCAGGCGACCGAGGATCTGGCGAGAGGTCACCGTGGTGCCTTCGTCTTCCAGCACTGCATCAAGAATGCCATCCGCCGATGCCGGTACTTCCAGTACCACTTTGTCAGTTTCGATTTCTACCAGCACTTCATCGCGCTTAACGCTATCGCCCGGTTTTTTATGCCAGGTCGCAACCGTGGCGTCAGCGACGGATTCAGGCAGGTCGGGAACAAGAATATCTACGCTACTCATTATGTATCCTTAAATTATTCGACGTTCAGCGCGTCATTCACCAGATCTTGCTGTTGCTTCTGGTGAACGGACATATACCCTACCGCCGGAGAGGCGGAGGCCGGGCGACCTGCGTAACGCAGGGCAGACCCAAATGGAATCACATCACGGAAATGATGCTGGCTGCAGTACCATGCGCCCTGGTTGAGCGGCTCTTCCTGGCACCAGACAAAATCATGCACGTGTGCGTACGGTTTCAACGCTTCCTGCACCGACTGATGCGGGAACGGATAAAGCTGCTCGATACGCACGATGGCGACATCTTTCTGATCTTTCTTGCGGCGCTGTTCCAGCAGGTCGAAATAAACCTTACCAGAACACATCACAACGCGCTTCACGGCCTGCGGATCCAGCTCGTCAATCTCACCAATCGCTGGCTGGAAGGTCCCGTTCGCCAGCTCATCCAGGCTGGAAACTGCCAGCGGATGACGCAGCAGAGATTTCGGTGACATCACCACCAGCGGACGGCGCATACCGCGCAGCGCCTGACGACGCAGCATGTGGTAAACCTGTGCTGGCGTGGATGGCACGCAGACCTGCATGTTCTGCTCAGCGCAGAGCTGCAGATAACGTTCCAGACGCGCGGAGGAGTGCTCCGGACCTTGCCCTTCGTAGCCGTGTGGCAGCAGCATCACCAGGCCACACATACGGCCCCATTTTTGCTCGCCGGAGCTGATGAACTGGTCGATAACAACCTGCGCACCGTTAGCGAAGTCACCGAACTGCGCTTCCCAGATAGTCAGGGTGCGCGGCTCTGCGGTGGCATAGCCGTATTCAAACGCCAGTACCGCTTCTTCGGACAGCACGGAGTCCCAGACCTTGAACTGGCCCTGACCGTTATGCACGTGCTGCAGCGGGGTGTACGTTGAACCGTTGGTCTGGTTGTGAATAACCGCGTGACGGTGGAAGAAAGTCCCACGGCCCGCATCTTCACCGGACAGACGCACCGGAATCCCTTCGTCGACCAGCGTCGCGTACGCCAGGTTCTCAGCGCCACCCCAGTCGAACAGCTTCTCGCCGGACGCCATTGACTGACGGTCGGAGTAGATTTTCTGCACGCGAGACTGCATTTCAATCGCTTCAGGTACCGTGCTGATGCGTTTAGCCAGCTCCTGCAGACGCTTCATTTCGACCTTGTTCGGGTAGCTCTCATCCCACTCGTGGTTGAGGTACGGCGACCAGGTAAAGGAGTGCATGTTCATCGGACGCAGCTCTTTCACTACGCACTCACCGGCATCCAGCGCATCGCGGTAAAGATTAACCAGCTCGGTCGCATCTTCCAGGGTCGCGATTTTGTCGGCTTCCAGTTTGTCAGCGTAGATCTTACGTGGCGTCGGATGCTTTTTGATTTTCTGGTACATCAGCGGCTGGGTTGCACTCGGCTCGTCCGCTTCGTTATGGCCATGACGGCGATAGCAGAACAGGTCGATGAACACATCGCGTTTGAAGGTGTTACGGAAGTCCAGCGCCAGACGGGTAACGAAAGCGACAGCTTCCGGATCGTCAGCGTTCACGTGGAAGATTGGCGCCTGCACCATTTTACCGATGTCAGTACAGTACGGCGTAGAGCGTGCATCCAGCGGGTTCGAGGTGGTGAAGCCCACCTGGTTGTTGATGACGATGCGAACGGTACCGCCCACTTCGTAACCACGCGCTTTAGACATGTTCAGGGTTTCCTGAACGACGCCCTGCCCGGTTACCGCCGCATCACCGTGAATGGTGATTGGCAGCACTTTGTTGCTGCTTGGCTCGTCCAGACGATCCAGACGCGCACGCACGGAACCGATCACCACCGGGCTTACGATTTCCAGGTGTGACGGGTTAAACGCCAGCGCCAGGTGAACCAGACCGCCCTGCGTTTCGATATCCGATGAGAAGCCCATGTGGTACTTCACGTCGCCGGTACCGAGATGTTCTTTATGTTTGCCCGCGAATTCGTCGAACAGGTCCTGCGGTTTTTTACCCAGCACGTTGACCAGCACGTTCAGACGCCCACGGTGCGCCATACCCAGCACCACTTCACGGGTGCCGCTGTTGCCCGCATGGCGGATCAGCTCTTTCAGCATCGGCACTAACGCATCGCCGCCTTCCAGGGAGAAGCGTTTTGCACCCGGGAATTTAGCACCGAGGTAACGCTCCAGACCTTCTGCTGCGGTCAGTTCGCTCAGGAAGCGTTTTTTCTCTTCAACGCTAAAGCTGGCGTGGCCTGTCACCGACTCAATGCGCTGCTGGATCCAGCGTTTTTCGTCCGTGGAGGTGATGTGCATGTACTCTGCGCCGATGGAGCCGCAGTAGGTTTGTTTGAGCGCCTCAAGCAGCTCTCCCAGCTTCATCGTGTCTTTGCCGCTTGCAAAAGAGCCGACGTTAAAGCTTTCCTGGAAATCTGCCTCGGTCAGATCGTGATACGCCGGATCAAGATCCGCCACACGTTCTTGTTTCCACAGTCCCAGCGGATCGAGGTTCGCATGCTGGTGACCACGGAAGCGATAAGCATTGATGAGCTGCAGGACTTTAACCTGCTTCACATTGGTGTCAGGGTCAGAGATCGAGGAAGAGTAACGTGAGGCATCCTTCGCCAGACGACGGAAATAATCACGTGTTTTGGAATGGAATTGATCCGGTTTGACCCCAGTGCCAGGTAACTGCTGGAACATGGAACGCCAGTTAGCGTCCACTGAGTCAGGATCGGTTAAGAAGTCTTCATAGAGCTGTTCGATCCAGCTTTGGTTTGCACCAGAGAGGAAAGAAGAGTCCAGCCAGGCTTTCATTGCGCCGTTCTGCATCGTGATCCCTTAAGCATTTTTATGCTTATTTCGCCGTAGAAACTACCACGCACACCTCGTGTACGTGCCGGGGTTCACCTGCGAGCTCTTATGTTGTCTTGGGCTCGCGAAGGAACCTTTAAAAACTGTCTGTATAATCTTCGTCGTTCAGGCGGAGTTGTCGTTGCGGTTTTCACTCACGTCAGTTAACCGCGCCGTGTCTCGCTCTGAACGCCTCAATTATTGCCTGTCAGGGCAGTTTTTAGAGGTTTCCTACAATGTCTTTTTGCCCGGTGGCGTTCCGCTTACTGGCCTACATAAAAGTAGGCCGGATAAGCGGAGCGCCATCCGGCGGTATTACTTAGGCACTGCGCTGCAACAGCATCGACTTAATATGGCCGATGGCGCGCGTCGGGTTCAGCCCCTTAGGACATACACTGACGCAGTTCATGATGCTATGGCAGCGGAATACGCTGAAAGCATCACTTAATCCTTCAAGGCGACTGTCGGTTTCGGTATCGCGGCTGTCAATCAGGAAGCGATACGCGGCCAGCAGGCCAGCCGGGCCGATAAACTTGTCCGGGTTCCACCAGAACGACGGGCAAGAGGTCGAACAGCATGCACAGAGAATACACTCATACAGACCATCGAGTTTTTCACGCTGCTCTGGCGACTGTAAATGCTCGCGAGCGGGTGGATTTTGCCCATTATTCAACAAGTAAGGCTTAATCTTCTCATATTGTGCATAGAATTGCCCCATGTCCACCACCAAATCGCGAACGACCGGCAGGCCAGGCAGAGGACGAATCACAATTTTCTGTCCTGAACGCTGTAGCGCTGAAATTGGGGTGATACAGGCCAGGCCATTTTTGCCGTTCATGTTCACGCCGTCGGAGCCACAAACCCCTTCACGGCAGGAACGACGAAACGACAGTGTTGGGTCCTGTTCTTTCAGCTGCATTAACGCATCAAGCAGCATCATGTCGCGACCTTCTTCCGCTTCCAGGGTGTAATCCTGCATATGCGGAGCGTCATCAACATCCGGGTTATAACGATAAACTGAGAATTCGAGTTTCATTATCCTGTCTCCGCATTAATAGGTACGAATCTTCGGCGGGAACGCCGGACGCAGTTTCGGTTCCATGTTGACTTGACGTCGCGTCATAGATTCCGACTCTGGCAGATACAGGGAATGGCACAGCCAGTTTTCGTCGTCACGATCCGGGAAGTCGAAGCGGCTATGGGCGCCACGGCTTTCGGTGCGGAAGTTTGCGGAGACGGCCGTTGCATAGGCGGTTTCCATCAGGTTATCCAGCTCAAGGCATTCGACGCGCTGCGTGTTGAACTCGCTGGAGGTATCGTCCAGACGGGCATTTTTCAGACGCTCACGGATCGCTTTCAGCTGCTCAAGGCCTTTAGCCATCGCATCGCCTTCACGGAATACCGAGAAGTTGTGCTGCATACACTCTTGCAGCGCTTTGCGGATTTCGACCGGATCTTCGCCATCACGGTTGCCGTTCCAGCGGTTGAGACGTTCGAGAGAGGCTTCGATATCCGATTCACGGGCATCGCGCAGATCGCCCTGCTCGGCGATGGACTCTTGCAGATGTAAACCGACTGCACGACCAAACACCACCAGGTCGAGCAGCGAGTTGCCGCCCAGACGGTTAGCACCGTGGACCGATACGCAGGCGATTTCGCCAACCGCGAACAGACCCGGAATCACCACGTCTTCGCCCTGCTCGTTCACGGTCAGCGCCTGACCGGTCACTTTGGTCGGAATACCGCCCATCATATAGTGGCAGGTTGGGATAACCGGAATCGGCTCTTTCACCGGGTCAACGTGCGCGAAGGTGCGCGACAGTTCGAGGATGCCCGGCAGACGGGACTCCAGAACGTCTTTACCCAGGTGATCCAGTTTCAGTTTCGCGTGCGGGCCCCACGGACCATCGCAGCCGCGACCTTCACGGATTTCGATCATGATGGAACGCGCCACCACGTCACGACCCGCCAGGTCTTTCGCATTCGGGGCATAACGCTCCATGAAGCGCTCGCCATGTTTGTTCAGCAGGTAACCGCCTTCACCACGGCAGCCTTCAGTAACCAGAACGCCCGCACCAGCGATGCCGGTCGGGTGGAACTGCCACATTTCCATATCCTGCACAGGCACACCTGCGCGGATCGCCATACCAACGCCGTCACCGGTGTTGATGTGGGCATTGGTGGTGGACTGGTAAATACGGCCTGCGCCGCCGGTCGCCAGCACGGTCGCGCGGGCTTTGAAATAGACCACTTCACCGGTTTCGATGCACAGCGCGGTACAACCCACCACTGCGCCATCTTCGTTTTTCACCAGATCCAGCGCATACCACTCGGAGAAAATTGTGGTGTGGTTTTTCAGGTTCTGCTGATAGAGGGTGTGCAACAGCGCGTGACCGGTACGGTCAGCCGCTGCCGCAGTACGTGCCGCCTGCTCGCCGCCGAAGTTTTTCGACTGGCCGCCAAACGGACGCTGATAAATTGTGCCATCTTCCAGGCGGGAGAACGGCAGACCCATATGGTCTAGCTCCAGAATCGCTTCCGGGCCGGTTTTACACATATATTCGATGGCGTCCTGGTCACCGATGTAATCGGAGCCTTTCACCGTGTCATACATATGCCATTCCCAGTTATCTTCATGGGTATTACCGAGCGCCACGGTGATACCACCCTGCGCAGACACGGTATGGGAACGGGTCGGGAACACTTTAGAGAGCAGCGCACAGGTCTGGCCGCTCTGGGAAATTTGCAGCGCCGCGCGCATACCTGCGCCACCGGCACCAATCACAACAGCATCAAATTCTCTGACTGGCAGTTTCATCACACACCCCACACCACAACAAATCCATAAATAACGTAAACCACCAGAGCCACAACAATCAGGAGTTGCAGCGGCAAGCGAACGCCTAACGGTTTAACGTAATCGGTCAACACCTGCCACATGCCAATCCAGGCATGAATAAGGATGGAGAACAGAGCCAGCAGGGTGAACACTTTGGTGAAGGCAGATCCGAAGAACCCGCTCCAGATTTCCCACGTCAGCTCGCCGCTGGTCGCAAAGAAACCGATCATGTAGATGATGTAAAGCGTGAGGACGATGGCAGTAGCGCGGACCAGAATGAAGTCATGTACGCCGTTGCGTCCTAATGCGGAGGCGTTGCTTACCATACGAGGACTCCTGCAAGAATTGAAAGCACGACAGTAATCACAAATGAAATATTGGCAGAACGTTTACCTGCTTCGAAGGTTTCTTCCAGATAGCCAAAATCCATCAGCAGATGGCGAACACCCACCACAACGTGGTATGCCAGCGCCGTCAGAATGCCCCACATGATAAATTTCACGAAGAAGCTGCTCATAATGGCAGAGGCCTGGAGGAATCCTTCAGGAGAAGAGAGGCTGGTACCCAGTAACCACAGCAGAATGCCGACCGCCACAAACGTGATCACACCGGACACACGGTGCAGAATGGACGCTATTGCCGTTACGGGGAATCGGATCGTTTTGAGATCCAGATTGACAGGTCTTTGTTTTTTCACATTTCTTATCATGAATAACGCCCACATGCTGTTCTTATAATTCCCTTTGAATTCGCGTTACAGGAAGGCGGCAAGTCCGGGAATCCCCTGCATCACAGTAAACTGTGTGACCGGGGTGACCTGACGCAGCCAACACACCTGTAGCGTGAAAGACGACGGGATTTCCTTCCTCCGGTCTGCGTGCGGGTCAAGCAGCGTCCATATCTATAACTGCGCGTCATGGTAAACATTGCTTCCAAATGCTAAAACGACACGTTACAACGCTGGGTGGCTCGGGATTGCAGGGTGTTCCGGAGACCTGGCGGCAGTATAGGTCGTTCACAAAACCATTACAATTAACCTACATACAGTTTGTCGGGTTTTATGCGGAACAGTGATCAGAGTCACGATAACAACATTATTTTAAATTTTAATCATCAGATTTGACAAAGATTAAACATTATTGTTACAAACTACAGCAGAAAAGGCATATAATGCGCAAAAGTTATGAGGTCTCTCTTTCACCTGAGATTTAGTTATGTAACAGTGTGATGGTATTGACCGAAGTTATCAGGACAGTTATTAGTGGTATACAGGTTTGAATAATTCGGACTGCGAAGACACTGATTTGCTGTTGTTTCTCTGATTTTTCACACGTTTACCTGCAAGGCGCCATAGCTCTGTACCCTGGTTCCTCCTCGCGAGCTGAGCGGTAAGCCAAATAACAAACCGGTAACGATGTGATAAACAGCTGAAAGCAAGTTGGTAAAAACGTGGTCTTAAGCATAAGGCGCTAAGGAGACCGTAAATGGCTGATACAAAGGCAAAGCTCACCCTAAACGGTGACACTGCTATTGAACTGGATGTGCTAAAAGGCACGCTCGGTCAGGATGTTATTGATATCCGTACACTGGGTTCCAAAGGAGTATTCACCTTTGACCCTGGTTTCACCTCTACCGCATCTTGCGAATCCAAAATCACCTACATCGACGGTGACGAAGGTATCCTGCTCCACCGCGGTTTCCCCATCGATCAGTTAGCCACCGAATCCAACTATCTGGAAGTGTGCTACATCCTGCTGAACGGCGAAAAACCGACGCAGGAACAATACGATGAGTTCAGAACTACCGTTACCCGCCACACCATGATCCATGAGCAGATTACCCGTCTGTTCCATGCATTCCGTCGTGATTCACATCCGATGGCCGTCATGTGCGGGATTACCGGCGCACTGGCCGCGTTCTACCACGACTCTCTGGACGTGAATAACCCACGCCATCGCGATATCGCGGCGTTCCGTCTGCTGTCCAAAATGCCAACCATGGCGGCGATGTGTTACAAATACTCCATCGGCCAGCCCTTTGTTTACCCGCGTAACGACCTCTCCTATTCAGGCAACTTCCTGAACATGATGTTCTCCACACCGTGCGAAACCTACGAGGTTAACCCGGTGCTTGAGCGCGCCATGGACCGTATTCTGATCCTGCACGCCGATCACGAACAGAACGCATCGACCTCTACCGTCCGTACCGCAGGCTCTTCAGGCGCGAACCCGTTCGCCTGTATCGCTGCCGGTATCGCCTCCCTGTGGGGACCGGCGCACGGTGGTGCTAACGAAGCGGCACTGAAGATGCTGGAAGAGATCAGCTCCGTTGAGCACATTCCAGAGTTCGTGCGTCGTGCGAAAGATAAGAACGACTCCTTCCGCCTGATGGGCTTCGGTCACCGTGTTTACAAAAACTATGACCCGCGCGCCACCGTGATGCGTGAAACCTGCCACGAAGTGCTGAAAGAGCTGGGCACCAAAGATGATCTGCTGGAAGTGGCGATGGAGCTGGAACATATCGCGCTGAACGACCCGTACTTCATCGAGAAGAAACTGTACCCGAACGTCGATTTCTACTCTGGCATTATTCTGAAAGCGATGGGCATCCCGTCTTCCATGTTTACCGTGATCTTCGCGATGGCACGTACCGTCGGCTGGATTGCACACTGGAACGAAATGCACAGCGAAGGTATGAAAATCGCGCGTCCACGTCAGCTGTATACCGGCTACGACCAGCGTGATTTTAAGTCTGATGTGAAAACCAAATAAGCGCCATGAGGTGCGGCCTGCTGCCCGCACCTTAATCTTCTTCACACTGGAGAGGACGCTAATACCAAAAACGGTAACCTTCGGGTTACCGTTTTGTTTTTATTGCTGGCACGCCGGGCACCAGTAAAACGGTCGCGACGACAACATTGTTCGCTCAATCGCCCCGCCGCACCGCTCGCACGGCTTTCCTTCCCGATGAAACACCTTAAAGCGGAACAGCGCCCCGTGATGTTTTTTATCATCCACCACGCCGCGCGTGTTGTAGGAGAGGCGCGGGATCTCCAGCAAGGCATGAGACAGCGCATCGAGCTGTCTCTCATTGAGCTGCGACGCTTTTCGCTGACCTGCCAACCCCACTTCCCACAGAATTTCAACGCGAAGATAGTTACCTAGCCCGGCGAGAAACGCCTGATCGAGCAGCAGCCCGGAAAACTGTCGGTTGCGAAAGGCAGGCGATAGCAGCCGCGCTTTCACAGTTTCTGCCGTCAGGCGCATATCCAGCACGTCCGGTCCGACCCGTTGCAGGAACGGGTGTGTGAGCAGTTGCTCCGGCGTTAACATCTCGATATCCGACGCGCTGTAGAGCAAAATAGCCTTCTCCGCCGTCTGCAATCTGACGCGCAAGACACGATTAGTTTGCGGTTGCTCACCCACATTGATCACTCGCCAGACGCCATAAAGCTGGTTGTGGCTATATAACGTCAGGTTATGGCTGAAATGGGTCAGCAACGCTTTGCCGCGCGTCTCGATGTGCGTCACGGTTTGCCCGATCAACTGCGTTTCATACGGTTTTAACTGAGGGAAAGCAAACCACGCATCGGTCAGTGGTTTGCCCTTTATCGCCGCCTCCAGGCTATCCGCCGCGCGGCGGATCTCCGGACCTTCTGGCATCTTATCTTCCTTTGTTTAGTGCGTCGCGCCGCCCACGATTTTAATGTCAGACGCCTGGCGCAGGGCCACTTCGACCGCCACGATCAGCGCCGCTTTCACCGTGTGCGCCGCCATACTCGGTGCGCCCGGATGGGCTGCGGCCTGTTCAGGTAGGTACGGAATATGGATAAATCCACCCTTCACTGCGGTTTTTTCACTGATTTTATGCAGCAGCCCGTACATGACGTGGTTGCAGACGAAGGTGCCCGCCGTCTGCGAAACGGAGGCGGGGATCCCCTTCTCGCGCATCGCCGCCACCATCGCTTTGATCGGCAGCGAACTGAACCACGCCGCCGGACCGTCCGGGACGATCGCCACATCAATCGGCTGCTGGCCGTGGTTATCGGCAATCCTGGCGTCGTCCACGTTAATGGCGACGCGCTCGACGGTCACATCCACACGACCGCCCGCCTGTCCGACCGCGATCACCACCGCAGGTTCAAGTTCATCGATAGCCGCATTTAGCACGCTTAACGACTCACCAAAAACGCAGGGCAGCTGGCGTGTCACTACGCGGCAGCTGTCGATAATACTCCCCTCAAGCTGCCTGACCACTTCCCACGAAGGGTTAACGGTCTCGCCGCCGAACGGCTCAAAACCGGTGACTAATACGTTACGCATCGTCTCTCCTTACAGGAACATCAGGAAGTACAACAGGAACACGTTGGCAATCAGCAGCAGCACGCCGGTCGGCACTTGCGCTTTGATTACCGCATTTTTATCCGGCAGCTCCAGCAGCGCGGCGGGCACGATGTTGAAGTTCGCCGCCATCGGCGTCATCAACGTTCCGCAGTAGCCGGAGAACATGCCAATCGCCGCCATCACCGCCGGGTTACCGCCATGCTGCAGCACCAGGATCGGGATGCCGATCCCCGCCGTCACGATCGGGAACGCCGCAAACGCATTGCCCATCACCATCGTGAGCAGCGCCATCCCGATGGTGTACACCGCCACGGCGATAAAGCGGCTGTCCACCGCCAGGTAGCTTTTCGTCAGCCAGGAGATGCCATCGCCCACGCCAGCGGCGGTAAAGAGCAGGCCCAGCGTCGCCAGAATCTGCGGCAGGATAAACGCCCAGCCGATGGAATCCAGCAGACGGCGCGCCTCCTGCAACGGCTGATGCACTTTTTCGTGCGTCATTTTGACCGCCATTGCGAGGCCAATCAGCGATCCGGCGGTCATCGAGAACAGCGTCACCAGCGTCGAATGGTTACCCGGCCCGAACAGATTTTCCTGCAATCCAGGCACATGGTTGAACATCAGCACGCCCACCACCGTCACCACAGGAATGGCTAACGCCGGATAGAACAGACGGTTGCCGAGCCGCTTCGCGCTGGCCTCCCGCTCTTCGGGTTTACGCTGGTGATAGCTGCCCAGACGCACGCCGCCAAAACCGGCGATCAGCGCCAGCCCAACCACCGCCACACCGACCGCAATATGCACGGTGCGCTTATCGCCCACCAGCTGATACGTCCAGTCACCGAGCAGGAATATCAGGCCGTACACGCCCCAGAACAGACCGGTAGTGATGCGACGCGGGTTCGCTTTATCGCGAAACGACATCACGGCGACGATCAGCAGGATCAGCCCTGCCAGCCAGTAGAGATAACTTTGCTGGAAATTCATGAGGCATCTCCCTGCGTGTGCGCGGTTTTCGCCAGCTCGCGCTCAAGATGCTTGTCCAGCCGCCACAGGCGGGTGGCGTGGATAATAAAGGCGCAGATTGCCGTCGGAATGCCCCACAGCGCAATGTGCAGCGGCTCGGTCTGAATTCCGCCGGACTCCAGCATAAAGTTATGCATAAAGATGATCGCCCCGAAGGCGACAAAGATATCTTCACCGAAGAACAGCCCGACGTTGTCCGTCGCCGCCGACATCGCCCTCAGGCGATAGCGCACCGCGCCCGGCAGTTCGCCGTATTTTTTCTCCGCAGCCCCCTCTGCCATCGGAGCCAGCAGCGGTCGCACCATTTGCGGATGGCCGCCCAGGCTGGTCAGCCCCATCGCCGCCGTCGCTTCACGCACAAACAGATAGACAATCAGCAGTCGCCCTGCGGTGGCGCTGTGGATTTTGGCAATCCACGCCTGCGCGCGCTCTTTCAGCCCGTGGCGTTCCAGCAGGCCAATAACGGCCAGCGGGATCAGCAGGATATAAGGCAGGTTACGGGTATTCAGGAACCCTTCGCCCAGCTTTTCGAGGATAGTCGCGACCGGCATATTCGCCGCCACACCGGTGACAATCCCGGCGACAATCACCACCAGCACCGGATTAAAACGTAAGATAAACCCGACCACGATCACCGCAATACCGATGAGTGGCCAGAGCGAAAGCGTCTCTGCCATGTTGTCCTTCCTGTTGTTGTATAGCGTTTTGTTGTGTTTGCGTTTTGTGCTTTAGGCACTGATTTTTATATTATTTAACTCAAATTCTGCGCGCAAGCGACGGGCAAACGCCAGCGCGTGTTCGCCGTCTCCGTGCAGGCACACCGTCTGCGCGCGCACAGAGGCCCATTCACCGCTCGTACTTTTCACTCGCCCCTGCTGCACCATGTCCAGAGTTTGCGCCAGCGCCTGCTCTTCATCGGCAATCAGCGCCCCCGGCTCGCTGCGCGGCACCAGGCTGCCGTCGGCCCGATAGCCGCGATCGGCAAACACCTCTTCGCGTGTGACCAGGCTGTAACGCTCACCGGCGCGGATCAGTTCGCTCCCCGCCAGCCCGACCAGAATCAGATTGCCGTCCACCGCATGCACCGCGCGGGCGATGGCGTCAGCCAGCTGCGCGTCTTTCGCCGCCTGGTTGTAGAGCATCCCGTGAGGTTTCACGTGACGCAGTTGCCCCCTTTCGGCGCGGGCAATCGCCGCCAGCGCACCAATCTGGTACAGCATTTGGGCGTAAACCGTTTCCGGCGGCAGATTCATGGCCGTGCGCCCGAAGTTCTCCCGATCGGGAAAGCTCGGGTGGGCACCTATCGCCACGCCGTTTTTTAAAGCGCCTCGCACGCTTTCGCGCATGGTCTGCGCATCCCCGGCGTGAAAGCCACAGGCAATATTGGCCGACGACACCAGCGTCAGGAGCTCGGCATCGCTCCCACAGCCTTCACCCAGATCCGCATTTAAATCAACGACGATCATTCAACCTCCATGCCAGTTGTTCGATGAATTGCCGCTGGACACGGCGCGCGTCGAGGGCCTCTTCCAGCGTACAGGGCACAAAGTGGATCGGCTGTCCGAGCGGGATTTGCGCCAAGTGGTACATATCAGCTTCGATGATGCAGGCGATACGCGGATAACCGCCGGTGGTCTGAGCATCATTCATCAGCACAATCGGCTGGCCGTTGTGCGGCACCTGGACAACGCCCGGCAGCAGGCCGTGGGAGACCATTTCGCGATCGGTGGTACGCGCCAGCTGTTGGCCCTGCAAACGGTAGCCCATGCGGTTACTCTGCGGGCTGAGCCGCCACGGCAGTCGCCAGAAGGCATCCTGCGGGGCCTGGTCAAACTCATGGTATTCCGGCCCCGGCAGGGCGCGAATGCGGTTACTCCACAGGAGCTGTTTCACCCCCTGCGCGTCGGTAAATTGACGTGATTCGCTGCCCAGCGGCAGGTTATCGCCATCCTTCAGCAGGCGCCCTTCAAAGCCCCCAATACCCGTTTTGAGATCGGTGCTGAACGAGTTCATCACTTCCGGTACGTCTATCCCGCCGCCGACCGCCAGATAACTGCGCATGCCGTGAGTCGGGCGATGAAGCGTCAGACGCTGCCCTGCTTTCACCTGCAGCCGCCAGCCGGTCCAGACCGCCGCGCCGTCAAGCGTCGCGTCACAGCCCGCGCCCGTCAGGGCAAACCAGCCGTCACGTTCAAATTCAAAGCTGCACTGCCCAAGGGTGATCTCCAGCGCTGCGGCATTCGGATCGTTGCCCACCAGCAGGTTGGCGATCTGCAACGCCGGTTTGTCCAGCGCGCCGCAGTAGCTGACCCCGGACTGGCGCAGCCCGGTGCGCCCGCCGTCCTGTACCGAGGTGTATAACCCCGCGCGAATCACCTTCAACATACCCCCTCCTTCTGCGGCACGAACCGCACGGTATCGCCCGGTCGCAACAGCACCGGCTCTTCGCGTTTAGCATCAAACAGCGCCTGGGAGGTATGGCCGATAAGCTGCCAGCCCCCCGGCGAGGCGAGCGGATAAACCCCGGTCTGCGATCCGCCAATTCCCACGGAACCGGCCGGGACCATCAAACGCGGCTCGCCCCGGCGGGGCGTGTGGAGTGGCTCAGGCAATCCGCCGAGATACGGGAAACCCGGCTGGAACCCTAAGAACCACACCACGTAGTCCACCGAGGCATGCAGCTCGACGACCTGCTTTTCCGTCAGCCCCGCATGACGCGCCACGTCGCCCAGATCCGGGCCAGCCGCGTTGCCATACACCACCGGGATCTCGATAAATCGCGACTCCGGCTCCAGCGCCTCGCTCTCCTCCCACCAGCGCTGCAACCGCTCGATGGCATCCAGCGCCACCGACTGCGGATTGCGCAGCACCACGGTTATGTTGTTCATCCCCGGAATGGCCTCGACCACTTCAGGGATTTCGCCCAGCCGCTGAGTTAAGCGCCAGATCCTTTTTTGCGTCGTCATCGTGACCGGAGGCTCTAACTCCAGTACCACTGCCGTTTCGCCTAATAAATAACAACGCGCTCGCTGCACTTACGCACCTCTCATCAGGCAGGATTAGGGATATCGATAAAGGTCACGTCGAGATCGGTATTTTCCGTCAGCCATTCGCTCAAGGCGCGGATGCCGCCGCGCTCGGTGGCATGGTGCCCTGCCGCGTAGAAATGCAGCCCCTGCTCGCGGGCAGAGTGAATGGTCTGCTCGGACACTTCACCGGTAATAAAAGCGTCGACGCCAAAGCGCGCCGCATTGTCGATAAAGCCCTGGCCGCCGCCGGTACACCACGCCACGCGTTTCACCAGATCCGGGCCGGTATCACCGCTCCACAGTGGACGGCGGCCCAGACGCGCCTCAATCCAGGAAGCAAGTTCCAGGCCAGGAACCGGCATGGACAGCTCACCCCACGGCAGCAGCTCTTCGATTTCGCCCATCACGGTGATGCCGAGCAGCTGAGCGAGCTGAACGTTATTACCCAGCTCCGGGTGCGCATCCAGCGGCAAGTGCCAGCCGTACAGATTGATGTCGTTCGCCAGCAGGGTTTTCAGGCGGTTGCGCTTCATACCGCGAATAATCGGTGCTTCGTTTTTCCAGAAATAGCCGTGATGCACGATCACCGCATCCGCTTGCAGGCGCACCGCTTCATCCAGCAGGGCCTGGCTCGCCGTGACGCCGGTGACAATCTTTTGCACCGTTTCACGCCCTTCCACCTGCAGGCCGTTAGGGCCGTAGTCGCTGAAGCTGGCGCTGTTCAGCTTTTCATTGATTAAGGTTTCCAGTTCGCTGTTTTTCATCATTACTCTCTTACGCTTTGCGGGCGGCTTCATAGGCCGCCAGTGTGGCGACTCGCGCCTGTTTATGGTCAACAATCGGGCGCGGATAATCGAGGGTTTCACCCGTTTTATCCGCCCACACCCAGGGTTCATGGATCGATTTTCCCGGCACGTCAGCCAGTTCAGGTAGCCACTGGCGGATAAACTCGCCGGTAGCGTCAAATCGTTGTCCCTGGGTTGTCGGGTTAAAAATACGAAAATAGGGAGCGGCATCCGTTCCGGTTGACGCCGCCCACTGCCAGCCGCCGTTATTGGCCGCCAGATCGCCGTCGATCAGCTGAGAAATAAAATATCGCTCTCCGGCGCGCCAGTCGATCAACAGGTCTTTCACCAGGAAGCTGGCAACGATCATCCGCAGGCGGTTATGCATCCACCCCGTTTCGTTTAGCTGACGCATGGCCGCATCGACTATCGGATAGCCCGTCTGCCCGTTTTGCCACGCCTGTAACTGGGCGTCATCCTGTTGCCACTGCACCTTGTCCGTCCAGCGGATGAAGGGACGATGTTTACATAAATCAGGATGATACGTCATCAGATGGCGGTAGAATTCGCGCCAGATCAGCTCGTTAAGCCATACCGCCCCCGGCCCGCCGTCGAGGGCCTGCGGCTGTTCGGCCAGCAGGCGGTGCAGACACTGACGCGGGGAGAGCACGCCCAACGCCAGACAGGCGGATAAACGGCTGGTGCCTTCGATGGCGGGAAAATCGCGCTGTGCTTCATACTCAGCGGCCTGCTGTTTGCAGAACTGGCGCAGCTGCGCAATCGCGGCCTTTTCGGTCGGTGGGAAGTGGTCCGGGTCGAAATCGCGCTGAGGGTAGTCAACGTTGATCTCCGCAGAAACGGTCAGCGCCTCTCCTCGGGCCGCTGGCGCGGCGACGCACTCAGGAAGCCCCTCTTTCAGGCGTTTCAGGTAGGCATTTTTGAACGGGGTGAAGACTTTATACATCTCGTGATTGCCGGTCATGACGCTGCCCGGCGCTAACATCACGCTGTCGTCAAAGCCCTGGCACACAACCGTAGTAAGCCGGTTTTCAAGCTGTCGGTCGCGCTGCTGCTCGTTGAATTCGTATTGATAGTTGTAAAAAAGATGGGTGACGTTGTGCGCGTCACAGACCTGCTGCACTTTGTCGCTCTGCGCGGCAAAGTCGCTCACTTCCTCATAAATCAGTGGAATGCCCTTCTCCGCCAGCCCCTGCTGCAGGGCATTGAGATGCGCACGCAGGTATGCCGCCTGTCGCGGGGCCATGCCGTGCTCACGCCACTGTTCGGGCGTGGCGATAAACAGGGCCAACACGCGGGCGTCTTGAGAGCGGCAGGCGGCCGCGAGCGCGATGTTGTCATGAAGGCGCAGATCCGCGCGAAACCAGACCAGATGCGTGGTCATAACACTCCTGAATAATTGTCCATAACCTAAGCGTAGCGTTTCTGACCGCAGGCCGAAACCGCGTCGTCTATCCCTAAACGTGGGATAACTGACTCTATAATGTTTAAGTTATGTTACAGGAGCAAGTGTAACCTTTGCCCGGCGGGCGAGCGGAAAGCGACAGACACAAAAAAACCGCCACATCGCTGTGGCGGTTCGACATTGCTGTGTGGCTATTTGTTAGTAAAAATCGCAGGTCGCTTTTTCGGCCTGGTCCATCCATACCGGTTTCTCGCTGGTTTTCGCCCAGACGCGGTGCAGATAGCTGTAAAAACGTGCACGGTCTTTCCAGAACAACATCACTGGCAGCGCCACAATCCCGGCCACTACGGCGAAGGTGCGACGTAAAAAGACAACATGTGCTGGAAACTCTTTATACAGGTCCATGATTTTCTCCCCTATAGCTGGCCGGAAACGTTATCCGGAAATTTCAAAAGTGGTTATCTGGCTAAAATAGTACCGCTTTGTTTGTAATTTTACTACTCATCCGACCACTTATTTTCATCCGTTTAGTGAATATTTACACTCCGCCTGTAATTAAGTTACATAAAAGTTAACAAAATACTTACCATTAGTTAAATCAGGGTCTTATCATTTTTATACTTTTTTTACACCCACCCCGCTGATTTTTGCGAAATCTTTGCGCCATAAATCCTACCTTTTGCACAACGACAAAAGTCACCCGGAGGTGAATTGTGAGTGCAGGTCTGATTGCTGGCATCGTGCTGGTGTTCCTGTTGTTGGGCTATCTGATTTATGCCCTGATTAATGCGGAGGCGTTCTGATGGTGGCCCAGGCATTTTTACTGATCGCCAGCTTCCTGCTGGTGCTTTTCCTGCTCGCAAGGCCGCTGGGAAGCTGGCTGGCGCGGATGATTAACGGCGGCGCGCTGCCGGTGATTGGGGGCGTCGAAAACGGGATCTGGCGCGTACTTGGGATCAACACCCAGGAGATGAACTGGCGGCAGTATCTGATCGCCATTGTGTTGCTGAATATCGTCGGGCTGGTGGTGCTGTTCGCGATGCTGATGCTGCAAGGCATTCTGCCTCTCAACCCGCAGCAGCTGCCGGGCCTGTCATGGCATCTGGCGCTCAATACCGCCGTCAGCTTTGTCAGTAACACCAACTGGCAGTCGTACGCCGGTGAAACCACCCTCAGCTATTTCAGCCAGATGGTGGGGTTAACGGTGCAGAACTTCCTCTCTGCCGCCAGCGGTATTGCGGTGATCTTCGCCCTTATCCGCGCCTTCGCCCGTCAGAAAATCAGCACCCTGGGCAACGCCTGGGTCGATCTCACGCGCATTACCCTGTGGCTACTGCTGCCGATTGCTCTGCTGATCGCCCTGTTCTTTATTCAGCAAGGCACCCTGCAAAACCTGCTGCCCTACTCGTCTTACACCTCTATTGAAGGCGTGAAACAAATGCTGCCGATGGGGCCAGTGGCATCGCAGGAAGCGATCAAAATGCTGGGCACCAACGGCGGAGGTTTCTTTAACGCCAACTCCTCGCATCCGTTCGAGAACCCGACCGCGCTGACCAATATCGTGCAGATGCTGGCGATCTTCCTGATCCCCGCCGCGCTCTGTTTCGCCTTTGGTGATGTGGTAAATGACCGCCGTCAGGGCCGGACGTTGCTGTGGGCGATGTCGATTATCTTTGTGGTCTGCGCGGCGCTGGTGATGTGGGCGGAGTGGCACGGCAATAGCCATTTCCTGCAGCTGGGCGCTGACAGCAGTATCAATATGGAAGGCAAAGAGAGCCGCTTCGGTATCCTCGCCACCAGCCTGTACGCGGTAGTGACAACGGCGGCCTCCTGCGGCGCCGTCAACGGGATGCATGACTCCTTCACGGCCCTCGGCGGGATGATCCCTCTGTGGCTGATGCAGATTGGCGAAGTGGTCTTCGGCGGCGTCGGTGCCGGTCTGTACGGCATGCTGCTGTTCGTTCTGCTGGCGGTGTTTATCGCCGGGCTGATGATTGGCCGCACGCCGGAGTATCTGGGTAAAAAAATCGACGTGCGCGAAATGAAACTGACCGCCCTTGCCATCCTGGTGACCCCTGCGCTGGTGCTGATGGGCACCGCGCTGGCCCTAATGACCGAGGCCGGGCGCAGCGGCATTTTCAACCCAGGTATCCACGGCTTTAGCGAAGTGCTGTACGCCGTGTCGTCTGCGGCCAATAACAACGGCAGCGCCTTTGCCGGGTTAAGCGCCAACTCTCCGTTCTGGAACTGCCTGCTGGCGTTCTGCATGTTCGTGGGCCGCTTTGGGGTGATCGTGCCGGTACTGGCTATCGCCGGATCGCTGGTGAGTAAAAAAATTCAGCCCACCTCAACCGGTACGCTCCCGACACACGGCGCGCTGTTTATTGGCCTGCTGATTGGCACCATCCTGCTGGTCGGTGCCCTGACCTTTATCCCCGCCCTCGCGTTAGGCCCGGTCGCGGAACATCTTTCTTTACGCTAACAGAGCGGAGATATCAGTCATGAGTCGTAAACAACTGGCCCTCTTAGAACCGACACTGGTTCGCCAGGCGTTGATGGATGCGGTGAAAAAACTCAGCCCGCGCGTGCAGTGGCACAACCCGGTGATGTTTATCGTCTGGATTGGCAGCGTGGTCACCACCGCGCTTGCCATCGCCATGAGCAGCGGACACCTGACGGGCGACGCCCTGTTTACCGGGGCCATCAGCCTGTGGCTGTGGTTTACAGTTCTATTCGCCAACTTTGCCGAAGCGCTGGCGGAAGGCCGCAGCAAAGCGCAGGCCAACAGCCTGAAAGGGGTCAAAAAGACCGCGTTTGCCCGCAAATTGCGCGAACCGAAATATGGCGCGCAGATGGATCACGTCCCGGCCGATGAACTGCGCAAAGGCGACGTGGTGCTGGTGGAAGCGGGCGATATTATCCCCTGCGACGGGGAGGTGATCGAAGGCGGCGCGTCAGTGGACGAAAGCGCCATCACCGGGGAGTCCGCGCCGGTGATCCGTGAGTCCGGCGGCGATTTTGCCTCGGTCACGGGCGGGACGCGCATTCTCTCTGACTGGCTGGTGATCCAGTGCAGCGTCAACCCGGGCGAAACCTTCCTCGACCGGATGATCGCCATGGTCGAAGGCGCGCAGCGTCGCAAAACGCCAAATGAAATCGCGCTCACCATTCTGCTGGTAGCCCTGACCATCGTCTTCCTGCTGGCGACCGCCACCCTGTGGCCGTTCTCCGCTTACGGCGGCACGGCGGTGAGCGTCACGGTGCTGGTGGCCCTGCTGGTCTGCCTGATCCCGACCACCATCGGCGGTCTGCTGTCGGCCATCGGCGTGGCCGGGATGAGCCGGATGCTCGGCGCGAACGTGATTGCCACCAGCGGCCGCGCGGTCGAAGCGGCGGGCGACGTGGACGTGCTGCTGCTGGATAAAACCGGGACCATTACTCTCGGCAACCGTCAGGCTTCGGACTTCCTGCCTGCGCCGGGTGTCGATGAGAAAACGCTGGCCGATGCGGCGCAGCTCTCCTCGCTGGCGGATGAAACGCCGGAAGGCCGCAGCATCGTGATTCTGGCTAAACAGCGCTTCAATCTGCGTCAGCGCGATGTGCAGAGCCTGCACGCCACCTTTGTGCCCTTCACAGCACAAACGCGGATGAGCGGGATTAACATTCAGGATCGCATGATCCGTAAAGGCTCCGTGGACGCCATTCGTCGCCACATCGAAGCCAATAACGGCCACTTCCCTCCGCAGGTCGATCAGCTGGTGGAAAGCGTGGCGCGTCAGGGTGCTACCCCGCTGGTGGTCGCTGAAGGGGCTAACGTGCTGGGGGTGATCGCCCTGAAAGATATCGTCAAAGGCGGCATCAAAGAACGCTTTGCCCAGCTGCGTAAAATGGGGATCAAAACGGTGATGATCACCGGGGATAACCGTCTGACCGCCGCCGCCATCGCCGCCGAAGCGGGGGTGGACGATTTCCTCTCCGAAGCGACGCCGGAAGCGAAGCTGGCGCTGATCCGCCAGTACCAGGCGGAAGGCCGTCTGGTGGCGATGACCGGCGACGGCACCAACGATGCCCCGGCGCTGGCGCAGGCTGACGTGGCGGTGGCGATGAACTCCGGCACCCAGGCGGCAAAAGAAGCGGGGAACATGGTCGATCTGGACTCTAACCCGACCAAGCTTATCGAGGTGGTCCATATCGGTAAACAGATGCTGATGACGCGCGGGTCGCTCACCACCTTCAGTATCGCCAACGATGTGGCGAAATATTTCGCCATTATCCCGGCCGCGTTTGCTGCCACCTATCCGCAGCTTAACGCGCTGAACGTGATGCATCTGCACTCGCCCGCGTCGGCGATTCTCAGCGCCGTGATTTTCAACGCCCTGATCATTGTCTTCCTGATTCCTCTGGCGCTGAAAGGGGTGAGCTATAAACCGCTGACGGCAGCTGCGATGCTGCGCCGTAACCTGTGGATTTATGGTCTTGGTGGATTAGTGGTGCCCTTTATCGGGATCAAAATTATCGACCTGTTACTGACCCTGTTCGGGCTGGTTTAAGAGAGAAATCAAATGACTATGTTACGTCCCGCTATACTTCTGTTTATTCTGCTGTCGCTGATTACCGGTGGGCTTTACCCGCTGGTGACCACCGCGCTGGGCCAGTGGTGGTTTAAGGATCAGGCCAACGGCTCGCTGATTATGCAAAACGGTGAGAGCCGCGGTTCGCGCCTGATCGGGCAGAACTTTACCGATGCCCGTTACTTTCAGGGGCGTCCTTCCGCCACCGCTGAAACCCCGTATAATCCAATGGCATCGGGTGGCAGCAACCTGGCAGGAAGTAATCCTGAACTGGATAAAGCCGTGACTGAACGCGTCAGCGCCCTGCGCGCGGCTAACCCGCAGGCGAACCCGACGGTGCCCGTTGAACTGGTCACCGCTTCGGCCAGCGGGCTGGATTATAGCCTGACGCCCGCCGCTGTGACGTGGCAAATCCCGCGCGTGGCGGCCGCGCGCGGGCTGACCACCGACCAGGTCAACAAACTGGTTGCTGAACACACGCAAAAACCGCTGGTCAGCTTTATCGGCATGCCGGTCGTGAATATTGTTGAGCTGAATCTGGCGCTGGACGCGCTAAGGAAAAACTAAATGACCGACGAGCCCCTGCGCCCGAATCCGGATCGGCTGCTTGAGCAGACCGCTGAAGCGCATCGCGGCAAATTAAAAGTGTTTTTCGGCGCCTGTGCGGGCGTCGGGAAAACCTACGCCATGCTAACCGAGGCGCAGCGTTTGCGGGCGCAGGGGCTGGATATTCTCATCGGCGTGGTGGAAACCCACGGGCGCAAAGAGACGGCGGCGCTGCTGGAGGGGCTGGCGACGCAGCCGGCCCGTCGTATCAGCCATCGCAGCCGTCTGGTCTCCGAGTTTGATCTCGACGCCGCCCTCGCCCGCCGTCCGGCATTAATTCTGATGGACGAACTGGCGCACAGTAATGCGCCAGGCTCGCGTCACCCCAAGCGCTGGCAGGATGTCGAAGAGCTGCTGGAAGCGGGTATCGACGTCTTTACCACCGTTAACGTGCAGCATCTGGAAAGCCTGAACGACGTGGTCAGCGGCGTCACCGGCATTCAGGTGCGCGAAACCGTCCCCGATCCCTTTTTTGATTCCGCCGATGAAGTGGTGCTGGTCGATCTCCCCCCGGACGATCTGCGCCAGCGCCTCCACGAGGGCAAAGTCTATATCGCCGGGCAGGCCGAACGCGCTATCGAGCACTTTTTCCGTAAAGGGAACCTGATTGCCCTGCGCGAACTGGCGCTGCGACGCACCGCCGATCGGGTGGACGATCAGATGCGCGCCTGGCGCGACCGACAGGGGCAGGACCGCGTCTGGCATACCCGCGACGCCATTTTGCTCTGCATCGGGCACAGCGGCGGCAACGAGAAACTGGTGCGCACCGCCGCGCGGCTGGCGGCAAAATTTGGCAGCGCCTGGCATGCAGTTTACGTCGAAACCCCGCACCTGCACGCCCTGCCGGAAAACCAGCGGCGCGCTATCCTCAGCGCCCTGCGCCTCGCCCAGGAGTTAGGCGCGGAGACCGCTACTCTGTCCGATCCGGCAGAAGATAAAGCTATCCTGCGCTACGCCAGGGAACATAATCTCGGCAAGATCGTCATTGGTCGCCGTCAGCATCGCCGCTGGTTTAGCCGCGAATCTTTCGCTGACAAACTGGCGAAACGCGCGCCGGATCTGGATCTGGTAATTGTCGCGCTCGACGAAAAACCAGCCCCCCTCCCCAGCCGCACGCCTGACGCCCGCAGCTTTGGCGATAAATGGCGCATCCAGCTCAGAGGCTGTCTGGTGGCGACGGTGCTTTGCGCCCTGATCACCATCGTCGCCAGCCAATGGCTGATTGCCTTTGACGCCGCCAACCTGGTGATGGTCTATCTGCTGGGTGTGGTGGTGGTGGCTTTGCTCTACGGGCGCTGGCCGTCGGTACTGGCGACAATCATTAACGTCGCCAGCTTTGACCTCTTCTTCATCGCTCCGCGCGGCACGCTGGCAGTGTCGGATGTGCAGTACATTCTGACGTTTGCCGTGATGCTGACCGTCGGTCTGGTGATAGGTAATCTCACCGCGGGCGTGCGCTACCAGGCGCGTATCGCCCGCTACCGCGAACAACGTACGCGCCATCTGTATGAGATGTCGAAATCGCTGGCCGTCGGGCGCACGCCGCTGGATATCGTCCAGACCAGCGAGCAGTTTATTCGCTCCACGTTCCAGGCCAGCAGCCTGATTCTGCTCCCGGACGAACACGGAAAACTGCGCCCGCTCACCTCCGCCAACGGCATGACGCCGTGGGATGAAGCCATCGCCCGCTGGAGTTTTGACAAAGGGCTGCCCGCCGGAGCCGGAACCGATACGCTACCCGGCGTGCCCTATCTGATTCTCCCCCTGCGCAGCGCCGATAAAACCCTGGGGCTGGTGATTGTTGAGCCGTCGAATCTGCGACAGCTGATGATCCCGGAACAGCAGCGCCTGCTGGAAACCTTTACCCTGCTGGTTGCCAGCGCGCTGGAGCGTCTGGCCCTGACCACCAGCGAAGAGCAGGCGCGGCTGGCGAGCGAGCGCGAAAGTATTCGCAACTCCCTGCTGGCGGCGCTCTCCCACGATCTGCGCACGCCGCTAACGGTGCTGTTTGGTCAGTCGGAGATCCTGACCCTCGATCTGGCGGCGGAGAATTCCCCTCACGCTCTGCAGGCCAGCGAGATCCGCCAGCACGTGCTGAACACCACCCGGCTGGTGAATAATCTGCTCGATATGGCGCGTATTCAGTCCGGTGGGTTTAACCTTAAAAAAGAGTGGCTGACGCTGGAAGAGGTGGTCGGCAGCGCGTTACAAATGCTGGAGCCAGGGCTGGGCGGTCGCCATATCACCCTCGACATGCCTGAACCGCTCACGCTGATCCACGTCGACGGACCGCTGTTCGAGCGAGTCCTGATCAATCTGCTGGAGAATGCGGCGAAATACGCGGGCGCAAAAGCGGAAATTGGTTTAACGGCGGGCGTCGCGCATCAGGCACTGCGCCTTGAAGTGTGGGACGACGGGCCGGGCATTCCGTCCGGTCAGGAAAGCGCGATTTTTGAGAAGTTTGCGCGCGGGAATAAAGAGTCGGCCATTCCCGGTGTCGGGCTGGGGCTGGCCATCTGTCAGGCGATTGTCGATGTGCACGGCGGAACCATTACCGCCCATAACCGACCGGAAGGAGGTGCCTGTTTTTGTGTTACACTTCCGCTGGATGTCCCGCCAGAAATGAATGAATTACCCGAGGATTTGTGATTAACGTCCTGATTGTTGAAGACGAACTCGCCATTAGCCGTTTCCTGCGCGCTGCGCTGGAGGGAGACGGCTTGCGCGTATATGACGCCGGGACATTACAGCGCGGGCTTATCGAAGCGGCCACCCGCAAACCCGACCTGGTGATCCTTGATTTAGGCCTCCCCGACGGCGACGGTCTCGATTTTATCCGCGAAGTGCGCCAGTGGAGCCAAATGCCCATCATTGTGCTCTCTGCCCGCGCCGAAGAGACGGATAAGATTGCGGCGCTGGACGCCGGGGCCGATGACTATCTCAGCAAACCTTTTGGTATTGGTGAACTTCAGGCGCGCCTGCGCGTGGCGCTGCGCCGCCACAGTGCGACGACGCCGTCCGATCCGGTGTTTACCTTTTCAGATATCCAGGTCGATCTGCCTGCCCGTCGAATTCTGCGCGGTACCCAAGAGATCCACCTCACCCCGATTGAGTTTCGCCTGCTGGCCGTGCTGCTTAACAATCACGGCAAAGTGCTGACCCAGCGCCAGCTGCTTAATCAGGTCTGGGGACCGAACGCCGTTGAGCATAGTCATTATTTACGCATATATATGGGCCACCTTCGTCAAAAACTTGAGACTGACCCCGCACGCCCCCGCCATTTATTAACTGAAACCGGTATCGGTTATCGGTTTATGCTTTGAATAACTATTCAGAATTAACTCAATTAAATTAGCTCAACATATTTCTGCGTTTTTAATTATTACGAAAACACGCATTCCCACTCTCTTTAAATTAAATAAAAACACCATGAATACATTGTATTAACATTCGTAATACAAAGCAGCGTTATGCACTGCTCTATTCACGCAAAACGAATATTTATTTCTGATTTGATCGGTTATTGGTGATCTTCTTCACGGTTTGCTGCCTTTTCATGGATAAAATGGCCTTGCTTTCAATTACTGAAAGGAAAAACAGTCATGGAAAACAATAATCGTTTAATGCCGCATATAAGGCGAACAACGCATATTATGATGTTCGCCCACCGCAATAGCTTTGACTTTCACTTCTTCAACGCCCGGTAGTCCTTCGACCCAGGGCGCGTCTGCTTACAGGTTTTCCTGAAACACCCTGACTTACAGGCATTTGCCTGTGGGCGCTGCGCTCCTTTTCCTTAAATCCTGTCTATTCCGTTTCCGGACGGCCTGGGATTTAACTCATCAAAAAGCAATTCACTGATTTTTTATCAGCGGCTCCTCTTTGCTTTTTTTTCCGGACTATTTCGATTTCTTATTTATACGAAGTCGTAGGACAAATATTGCCTAAAATAAAGAGACAAATATGAAAATGCTAAAAATCGCTGCCAGCCGTGCTTGCCCGGACTGCTTCACCACCACTCGGGAAATGGTCGACGCCAGTGCGACCGATTATATTGATGTGGCAGCCGTAGTACTGGCCGTCGGCGATATTTTTAATGGCACCATTGAAGAAATAGAAGCCACCGGTTTTGGGATCCCGGTATTTATCGCGACGCACAAAGAAGAGATGGTTCCGGCCGAATATTTACCGCGCATTCACGGCGTATTTGAGTGCAATGACACCAGCAACGATTTCTACGGACGCCAGCTGGAAGCCGCCGCGTTGAAGTATGAAACTCAGCTGCGCCCGCCTTTCTTCCGCGCGCTGGTAGATTACGTCAAACAGGGTAACAGCGCCTTTGATTGCCCGGGGCATCAGGGCGGTCAGTTCTTCCGCCGTCACCCTGCCGGTAATCAGTTTGTCGATTTCTTTGGCGAGACGCTGTTCCGCTCTGACCTGTGCAACGCCGACGTGGCGATGGGCGATCTGCTCATTCACGAAGGTGCGCCCTGTACGGCACAAAAACATGCGGCGAAAGTGTTTAACGCCGATAAGACCTACTTCGTGCTGAACGGCACGTCGTCGTCCAACAAAGTGGTGCTGAACGCCCTGCTGACGCCGGGCGATCTGGTGCTGTTTGACCGTAACAACCATAAATCTAACCATCACGGCGCGCTGCTGCAGGCCGGTGCAACGCCGGTCTATCTGGAAACCGCTCGCAACCCGTACGGCTTTATCGGCGGGATTGACGCCCATTGCTTCGAAGAGAATTATCTGCGCGAACTGGTGGCTGAAGTGGCTCCGGGCCGGATGCGCGATCAGCGTCCGTTCCGCCTGGCGGTCATTCAGCTCGGTACCTACGATGGCACCATCTACAACGCCCGTCAGGTGGTCGATAAGATTGGTCATCTGTGCGACTACATCCTGTTTGACTCGGCGTGGGTCGGCTACGAGCAGTTTATTCCCATGATGGCGGATTGCTCCCCGCTGCTGCTGGAGCTGAACGAGAACGATCCGGGGATTCTGGTCACTCAGTCGGTGCATAAGCAGCAGGCTGGCTTCTCCCAGACTTCGCAGATCCACAAAAAAGACAGCCATATCAAAGGCCAGCAGCGCTACGTTCCGCACAAACGCCTGAACAACGCTTTTATGATGCACGCCTCTACCAGCCCGTTCTATCCGCTGTTTGCCGCGCTGGACATTAACGCCCGCATGCATGAGGGCCAGAGCGGGCGCAACATGTGGATGGACTGCGTGGTGAACGGTATCGAAGCGCGCAAGCTGATCCTGCAAAACTGCCAGTTTATCCGCCCGTTTGTGCCTGAAACGGTAGATGGCAAGCCGTGGGAAAGCTGGCCGACGGCAGAGATCTCCACGGATCTGCGCTTCTTCCATTTTGTGCCGGGTGAAAACTGGCATGCCTTCGAAGGTTACGCTGAGCATCAGTATTTTATCGATCCGTGCAAACTCCTGCTGACCACGCCCGGCATCAACGCCCGTACCGGGGAATACGACGATTTCGGCGTACCGGCCACCATCCTCGCTAACTTCCTGCGCGAAAACGGCATCGTCCCGGAAAAATGCGATCTCAACTCCATCCTGTTCCTGCTCACGCCTGCCGAAGACATGGGCAAGTTGCAGCAACTGATCGCTCAACTGGTGCGTTTCGAGAAGCTGCTTGAAACCGATGCGCCGCTGAAAGAGGTGCTGCCGTCCCTCTACAAGCAGCATCCTGAGCGCTACGCCGGTTACTCTCTGCGCCAGATTTGCCAGGAGATGCATGACCTTTACGCCCGTCACAACGTGAAACAGCTGCAAAAAGAGATGTTCCGCAAGGCGCATTTCCCACAAGTGAAAATGAACCCGCAGGCGGCGAACTACGCCTATCTGCGCGGCGAAGTGGAGCTGGTCTCTCTGCGCGATGCAGAAGGCCGTATTGCCGCGGAAGGCGCGCTCCCTTACCCACCGGGCGTGCTGTGCGTGGTGCCGGGTGAAGTGTGGGGCGACGCGGTTCTGCGCTATTTCACGGCGCTGGAAGAAGGGATTAACCTTCTGCCGGGCTTCGCGCCGGAACTCCAGGGTGTGTACGTCGAAGAGTGCGACGGGCGCAAACAGGTTCGCTGTTACGTGATTAAGCAGCCAGCCGCCCAGCCCGCGCTGCTGAAAGGGGAAACACTATGAGTAAAAAATCCAACAAGATGGGCGTGGTGCAGCTCACCGTCCTGACCATGGTCAATATGATGGGCTCGGGGATTATTATGCTCCCGACCAAACTCGCCGAAGTCGGTACCATCTCAATTATCTCCTGGCTGGTGACCGCCGTTGGCTCGATGGCGTTGGCGTGGGCTTTCGCCAAATGCGGGATGTTCAGCCGTAAGTCCGGCGGGATGGGCGGTTACGCGGAGTATGCCTTCGGCAAGTCGGGCAATTTTATGGCCAACTATACCTACGGTGTGTCGCTGCTGATCGCTAACGTCGCGATTGCGATTTCGGCGGTCGGGTACGGCACCGAGCTGTTCGGCGTCGCCCTGAGCCCGGTGCAGATCGGTATCGCGACCATCGGCGTGCTGTGGCTGTGTACCGTCGCTAACTTCGGCGGCGCCCGTATCACCGGGCAGATCAGCAGTATCACCGTCTGGGGAGTAATCATCCCGGTGGTGGGTCTGTGCATTATCGGCTGGTTCTGGTTTAGTCCGACGCTGTACGCCAACTCCTGGAACCCGCACCACGTGCCGTTCTTCGCGGCGGTCGGTTCCTCAATCGCCATGACGCTGTGGGCTTTCCTTGGGCTGGAATCGGCCTGTGCGAACGCCGAGGTGGTGGAAAACCCGGAACGCAACGTGCCGATCGCGGTACTGGGCGGGACGCTGGGGGCTGCGGTGATTTACATCGTCTCCACCAACGTGATTGCCGGGATTGTGCCAAACATGGATCTGGCGAATTCGACCGCGCCGTTTGGCCTGGCGTTTGCGCAGATGTTCACGCCGGAAGTCGGGAAAGTGATCATGGGCCTGATGGTGATGTCCTGCTGCGGTTCGCTGCTCGGCTGGCAGTTCACCATCGCGCAGGTGTTTAAATCCTCTGCCGACTCCGGATATTTCCCGAAAATCTTCTCCCGCGTCAGTAAGTCCGACGCACCGATTCAGGGGATGCTGGCGATTGTTATTTTCCAGAGTGGGTTGTCGCTGATGACCATTAGCCCGTCGCTGAACAGCCAGTTCAACGTGCTGGTGAACCTGGCGGTGGTGACCAACATTATTCCGTATATTCTGTCGATGGCCGCCCTGGTGATTATTCAGAAAATGGCGAATGTCGATCCCCGCAAAGCGAAGATTGCGAATTTCGTGGCGCTGGTTGGGGCGATATACAGCTTCTATGCGCTCTACTCTTCCGGCCAGGAAGCGATGCTGTACGGGGCGATGGTGACGTTTATGGGCTGGACGCTGTACGGTCTGGTGTCGCCAAGATTTGAACTGAAGAATAAGCACAGCTAAGAGCGACAAAAAAGCCCGGGGGCATTACTGCTTACCGGGCCTGCGAGGTAAATACAAAACGGCAACCGAGGTTGCCGTTTTTAATGTTTCCCTCACGCTTGTCGGCTGAGGGTATCAGACCGCAGACTTACGCGTTCTTAAGCACTTCACTCACAATCTCAACCGCTTCTTTCTCGATCAGCTTACGGTGTTCGTCGCCGAGGAAGCTTTCGCAGTAGATTTTGTACGCATCTTCCGTACCGGACGGACGCGCGGCGAACCAGCCGTTATCTGTCATCACTTTCAGACCGCCGATTGACGCACCGTTACCGGGTGCCGCCGTCAGACGTGCGGTGATCGGGTCGCCTGCCAGCGTGTTAGCGCTCACCATCTCTGGAGAGAGCTTAGACAGCGCGGCTTTCTGTGCGGAGGTGGCACTGGCCTGAATACGGTTATAGCTTGGCGCACCAAAGCGAGCCGCCAGCTCGTTGTAGTGTTCCTGCGGGTTTTTGCCGGTGACGGCGGTGATTTCCGCGGCCAGCAGGCACATGATGATCCCGTCTTTGTCCGTCGACCACGGCGTACCGTCGAAACGCAGGAAGGATGCACCCGCGCTCTCTTCGCCGCCAAAACCAAAGCTGCCGTCGTGCAGGCCGTCAACGAACCATTTGAAGCCCACTGGCACTTCCACCAGCTTACGGCCTAAATCCTTCACCACGCGGTCAATCATCGCAGAAGAGACCAGCGTCTTACCGACAGCCACCTCTTTGCCCCACTGTGGGCGATGCTGGAACAGATAGTTAATCGCCACAGCCAGGTAGTGGTTCGGATTCATCAGGCCCGCAGGAGTAACGATACCGTGGCGGTCGTAGTCCGGGTCGTTGGCAAAGGCCAGATCGAACTTATCGCGCAGGGCCAGCAGACCCGCCATCGCGCACTCGGAGGAGCAGTCCATGCGGATTGCGCCATCTTTATCGAGGTGCATAAAGCGGAACGTCTGATCGACCTGATCGTTAACGATAGTCAGATCCAGCTTGTAGAATTCGGCAATGCGCTTCCAGTATTCGATACCGGAACCGCCGAGCGGATCCACGCCCAGCTTCAGGCCCGCTTTCTGAATCGCGGCGATATCAACGATATCGGCCAGCCCTTCGATGAACGGCTGAACCAGATCCAGCTCTTTCACGTGACCGGAAGCCATCGCCGCATCCAGAGAGATACGTTTTACGCCTTTCAGGCCGTCAGCCAGCAGCGCGTTGGCGCGGTCTTCGACCACTTTGGTGACATTGGTATCAGCCGGGCCACCGTTCGGTGGATTGTATTTGATACCGCCATCGTCCGGCGGGTTGTGCGAAGGGGTGATGACGATACCGTCAGCCTGCGCGCCACCTTTTTTGTTGTGCACCAGAATCGCGTTTGAGACCGCAGGCGTCGGGGTGAAGCCGTTGTCTTCCTGCACGATGACATCCACACCGTTCGCTGCCAGCACTTCCAGCACGGAAATGAACGCCGGTTCGGACAGCGCGTGGGTGTCTTTCCCGACATAGCACGGACCGGTCACGCCATTTTTAGCGCGCTCTTCCGCGATGGCCTGAGCAATGGCCAGAATATGCGGTTCGTTAAAGCTATGGCGCGCCGCGCTGCCGCGGTGGCCAGACGTACCAAACTTCACTGCGTGTTCTGCGTTGCCCACTTCCGGCTTCAGTACGTAGTACTGCGCGGTGAGTTGAGCGACGTTAATCAAATCGCTTTGTTGTGCAGGCTGACCCGCACGATCGTGATTTGCCATTGCCTGGTCCTTCCTGTGCAAGGGTTAAATGGTACCGCAAACCTTTTCAATCAATTCCGCCGGGAATTGCATCGACTGCATGATGTGTTCGACCATGCTGCATTTGCGTCCGGTGTTGGTATTGGTGATCACCCAGTACGGCGTACCAGGGACATGTTTAGGTTTGGTTTGATTGCCGTTGGCAAGCAGCGTCTGTTCGTCGCCCGCGAAGTAAACGCGGGTACGGCCATGAAGCGAATCAGTGGCTTCAGCAAACGCTTTGTTATCCAGTGAATAGAGTGTAGACAGCACCAGCATAAAGCGGTTAACCGCTTTTTTCTGCTCGGCGTATTCGTCGGAAAGCAGCAGTTCACGCACCGCGCGTACTTTGTCTTTCACCGGTGCCACTGTTTTCGCTTCCGCGACCACATTTGGCTGACGAACCTCTTTAGAAACCGGAGTTGCAGGCTGTGAGGCGGCGGAAAATTTCAGCATGCGCCGTAAAATGTCTGATGCACTCTCGCCAATATGTCGCGTGTGGCTGGCAATATACTGATAGAGCTCATCATCAACTTCGATTGTTTTCATCTTAATCCAGTGCAATATCTTATCTGAATACAAGTCGTTGGGATTATAAGGGCTAATCCCAACCGCGGATAGGGTCAAACCTGGGTGGCGGCAAAAGTCAGATTAAACTGGAACCTTGCAGCCGGGCGGCAGAATGGTCAACATAATACCCTAACCTGACATACGTAAAAAAAGAACTTTGCCATGAAATTGAATAGCCGAGCGCAATCTGCACAATCGCCGAACAATAATTCTCCCATCGTACTGGTTCATGGCCTCTTTGGCAGCCTGGATAATCTGGGCGTGCTGGCCCGCGATCTGGTGACCGATCGCGATATTTTGCAGGTGGATATGCGTAACCACGGGCTTTCCGAGCGCAGCCCGGAGATGACTTACAGCGCGATGGCCCAGGATCTGCTGGATACTCTCGATGCGAATCAGATTGAAAAAGCGACGCTGATTGGCCATTCCATGGGCGGCAAGGCGGTGATGGCCCTGACGGCGCTGGCACCGGAGCGTATCGATCAGCTGGTGGTGATTGATGTCGCCCCGGTGGATTATGACGTGCGTCGCCACGACGAGATCTTTGCGGCGATTAATGCCGTGACCGAGGCCGGCGTGTCTACACGCCAGCAGGCCGCAGCCATCATGCGTGAACATCTGGATGAAGAAGGCGTGGTGCAGTTCCTGCTGAAATCTTTCGTCGATGGCGCATGGCGGTTTAATGTGCCGGTGCTGTGGGATCAGTATCCTCAGATTGTCGGCTGGCAGACCGTTCCGGCCTGGCCACACCCTACCCTGTTTATTCGCGGCGGCAATTCTCCGTACGTCACCGATGCCTATCGCGATACGCTGCTGGCGCAATTCCCACAGGCGCGTGCGCATGTGATCGCCGGAGCCGGGCACTGGGTTCACGCTGAAAAACCCGAAGCCGTGCTGCGGGCGATCCGTCGCTATCTCTCTGATAAAGCGATTTGATTAAAAAGCCAGCGACCGGTTGCCCGCAGGCTACCAGTCGTTGGCGTGCAGGTATCCGTGATGTATGATGTCGCGCTCATCGCCCCGGCAATAGCAGGGCCGCTCGTTTTCCCCGAAGTTTCTGAATCATGGCCAAAGAACAAACGGACCGCACGACACTAGATCTGTTCGCGACTGAACGTCGACCGGGACGACCAAAAACCAATCCGCTTTCGCGTGATGAACAGTTGCGCATCAATAAGCGCAATCAGCTGAAACGCGACAAAAGTCGTGGGCTTAAACGCGTCGAGCTGAAACTCAACGCGGAGGCCGCCGACGCCTTAAGTGAACTGGCCGATGCCCGCGAGATCAGCCGCAGCGAGCTGATTGAAGAGATGCTGATGGCACAGCTTCAGGCATGGCGCAGCACCAGGTGATCGTCTGAAAATCCCCTCAATTGTCCCTTTCATGTAGCACAGAGTGCAGTCCCGCGTGATAGCTGTTTCCGCAGACTTCCCTGTTCTGCTATGATTGCCCTTATCCGTGGACAATTTGCGCCACCATACCATTAAGTTTCAAGAGGTTATTTCACTCATGGCAATCATCGGCATTTTCTTCGGCAGCGATACCGGTAATACCGAAAACATCGCAAAAAACATTCAAAAACAGCTTGGTAAAGACGTTGCCGACGTACATGACATTGCTAAGAGCAGCAAAGAGGATCTCGAAGGTTACGATATTCTGCTGCTTGGCATTCCAACCTGGTACTACGGCGAAGCACAGTGTGACTGGGATGATTTCTTCCCGACGCTGGAAGAAGTGGATTTCAACGGTAAACTCGTTGCCCTCTTCGGCTGCGGCGACCAGGAAGACTACGCGGAATACTTCTGTGATGCATTGGGCACCATCCGCGACATCATTGAACCGCGCGGCGCGGCAATCGTCGGTCACTGGCCAACGGCGGGTTATCATTTCGAAGCTTCTAAAGGCCTGGCGGATGACGACCACTTTGTTGGCCTGGCTATCGACGAAGACCGTCAGCCAGAACTGACCGCTGAGCGCGTCGACAAGTGGGTAAAACAGATCCGCGAAGAGCTGCACCTCGACGACATCCTGAACGCGTAATGCAGTGATGAGGTGCAACTGACTACGTTGCACCTCATTGATAGATAATACCGATTAAAATAATTGCTACAAATTTTTAACTTTCGTGTTCATACCTGTACAATGTCCCCGGGTTAAAGTGGATGCCATCCAACAAGTTTGTTGGTGATACCACGTTTTTATAAGCATACTTTGCTTGAGACTTGCAGTTTTCATTTAGGCATGGCAGTTCTATAATGAGACGCATTATCCCAACTGCATTTTCTGTCACTTCTTCTAAGGAAGTGAATCGTTTAGCAACAGGACAGATTCCGCATGACTGACAACAATACCGCATTAAAGAAGGCTGGCCTGAAAGTTACGCTTCCTCGTTTAAAAATCCTGGAAGTTCTGCAAGGGCCGGACAACCATCACGTCAGTGCGGAAGACTTATACAAACGTCTGATCGACATGGGCGAAGAGATTGGACTGGCGACCGTATACCGCGTTCTGAACCAGTTCGATGACGCCGGGATTGTCACCCGCCATAATTTCGAAGGCGGTAAATCCGTTTTTGAACTGACGCAACAGCATCATCACGATCACCTGATCTGCCTCGACTGTGGCAAGGTGATTGAATTCAGCGATGACTCCATCGAAGCACGTCAACGTGAAATCGCCACCCGACATGGCATCCGTCTGACCAACCATAGCCTGTACCTGTATGGTCATTGTGCTGAAGGCGATTGCCGCGAAAACGAGCATGCACACGATACCAAATAATCGTGTTACAAACTCTGAGCCAACCTGACGGTTGGCTTTTTTTTTGCCTGCAATAAATGCAAAAACGCCCGGCAAGCTTTCGCGGCCGGGCGCTGAATACAACGAATTACTGTGCGTTGTTACTGCGGATCTCTTTCCAGATCTGATCGCAACGTTTTGCCACTTCCTGATCGTTACCGGTTTTACGCGCCTGAATGCAGGCCTGGTAATCCATCACGCGGATGTTTTCCTGCGTCGCGAACTGCTCATGGGCTTTCTCTTTCTTCAGCACCGTCAGTACGCTCTGACAGGCTTCGATTTTTTCCGGCGAGCCTTCAGCGGTGTTAATGCAGGTGCTGTAAGCCTCTTTCAGGCGAGAGTCTTCTTTCTGCGCCTGAGGTTGCGCGCAGGCGGTCAGCCCTGCGGCCAGCACAGCAACGAATGCGATTTTCTTCAACATGTCGGTCTCCATTCCGGCGGGAGTGATCCCGCCAGATCGTTCATCAGAAGATGGTGAAAGGTGCGATAACCATGAATTTCACGTCACGCTCATCCTGGAAGATGTTGCCGTAACCGCCCGAGTAGCTCGGAATATCGGAGTGGTTGTCGTATTGCGTGAAGTGCAGTTTGAACATGGTGCCTTTGGCGCGACCATCCTGCAGGGTATACATTGCATCCAGGCTGTATGAAGACTCTTTCAGACGATAGTTTGGATCGTAGTAGGCATCTGGCGTCGCCATGTCAGCTGGCTTCGCGTCCCATGCGTAGGCGTAAGATGCGCCCACCGCCCAGCCCGGCAGATTCCAGTTTTTAAGGTCATACATCGCGCCGAAGAAGAGCGCTTTTTCGCCGTCGGCGTTGAAGTCAGAACGGTTATCCCACCAGATATCCAGACGACCGTTAGACGAGGCGTACGTTGGCGTCATACGCTGCAGGAAGTAGCCCTGCTGCCCTTCCGCTTTAACGTAAGTTCCTTCGAGTCGCAAATCTACCTGACCAATTTTGTAGCCGAAGGTCAGAGCCTGCAGCCATGCGGTGCCGTCATACAGATCGTTTACGCCGCCATCGCTGACTTTGTCGCGCGTACCGTAGAACTGATAGCTGGTGGTCAGCGGGCCGCCAACGATATCGAATTTGTAGCTGGCTTTGGCGAAGTACTGATCGACGTAACCTTCTGCCTGACCGAATGCCGCTTCCAGTACCAGATCATTTTTGAAGTCATATTTCGCGCCGAGTGAGTGCAGATATTCCACCCGCGTCTTTTTATCGTTCTGGTAGAACTTGTCCATCTCGATGTGCCACGGCGCTTTGTACTCGTTGGTCCACATGTACGAGAAGCTCAACGCACCAGCGTCGCCATAATCAAAGTTCGCCCCGGCTTCTGCGCCCTGGTAAGTACCCGGCATAAAGCTCCAGTGCGGAGCTAACAGAGTCTGGCCGGTTGGCTGAATATAACCGCCGCGCGCCCATACCGGACCGTATTTAAATTTGGCCGCCGCTTTATACAGGCTGATACCGCTCTTATCGCCCGACCAGTCTTCTTTGTAAGCTTTATTACTGGAGGAGAATGCGATTTCGTTCGGGTGTGCGCTATCGCCGTTTTCCGCCATTTCAATGGCAGTAAACGCGGCAATATCCAGGCCAAACATATCAGCGGCATAACCGGACTGGAAATCCAGGTTGGCGTTCCAGGTGGAGTGAGAAAGGTTAGTTTTATATTTGTCTTCGGTGACGTCTTTACGGTCACGCTCACGTTGCCAGTAATAGATACCGCCCGTTAGCGTTGAATCATCAATAAAGCCTGCTGCCTGAGCCTGCGGAGCCGCGATAAATCCCGACACTGCTGTCACACCGGCGATAGCCAGCGCCAGCGCACTACGTTTGCCACTGAACGTACGCATAGATTGTTCCTCTTTGACGAATAAAAGCGCCTTAAACGGCGAAAAATCTAAAAGACCAAATGGTCAGGGGTAGTCTGTAATACCCTCGAATTAACTACCGCCTTTAGACTATTTTTCGTGACGCGAATTATCAACGCTTTTCAGTGGGCAAAATGCAGGATTATGACGAAGTGCACATAATTGGTAGTGATTTGAAACATATCACTCGGGACAAGGCTTAATCAGAAAAAAATGGTTAAATTCAGTAGGTAATGATAATTGATAGCGCTTACATACTTTAATTTCGCTTATTTCACGTTACGCGAAACTTTATTAAAAAAAATAAGTAGCAGCTCATTGACGTGTAATTTTAATGTTAAAAATAGACGCGAAAAGTAAAAGCATGATCGATAAGCAAAAAAAACGCCGCGTTATGCGGCGTTTGTCTCTCATTGACCAGGCTTACTCGCCAATCTTGGCCCAGGTGTCACGCAAACCGACGGTACGGTTAAACACCAGTTTGGTAGCGGTTGCATAACGGCTGTCGAGGCAGAAGTAACCTTCACGCTCGAACTGATATGCTTTGCCTGCTTCGGCTGTTTTCAGGGAAGGTTCTGCATAGCCCTGTTTGATGACCAATGATTCCTGGTTGATGGTCGCCAGGAAATCCTCTGCTGCGCCTGGATTAGGAACGCTGAACAGACGATCGTAAAGACGAATTTCAACCGGCAGTGCGTGTGCCGCGCTGACCCAGTGAATGACGCCCTTCACTTTGCGTCCGTCCGCCGGATCCTTGCTCAGGGTCTCGGCGTCGTAAGTGCAGAAGATGGTCGTGATGTTGCCTTCCGCGTCTTTTTCTACGCGCTCAGCTTTGATCACGTACGCGTTGCGCAGGCGAACTTCTTTGCCCAGCACCAGACGTTTGTACTGCTTGTTCGCTTCTTCACGGAAGTCGGCGCGATCGATCCAGATCTCCGCGCTGAACGGCACTTCACGGCTGCCCATTTCCGGCTTGCTCGGATGGTTAGGCATAGTGACCTGCTCGCTTTCACCCTGCGGGTAGTTTTCGATGACCAGTTTAACGGGATCGATAACCGCCATTGCGCGCGGGGCGTTTTCGTTCAGATCTTCGCGAATACAGGACTCCAGAGAGGCCATCTCAATGGTGTTGTCCTGCTTGGTCACGCCGATACGTTTGATGAACTCGCGAATAGAGGCCGCCGTGTAGCCGCGACGACGCAGACCGGAGATGGTCGGCATACGCGGGTCATCCCAGCCTTCAACGTGCTTGTCGGTCACCAGCAGGTTCAGCTTACGCTTGGACATCACGGTGTACTCAAGATTCAGACGAGAGAACTCGTACTGACGCGGATGCACAGGAATGGTGATGTTATCCAGTACCCAGTCGTACAGACGACGGTTGTCCTGGAATTCCAGCGTACACAGAGAGTGCGTAATGCCTTCCAGCGCATCGCTGATACAGTGGGTGAAGTCGTACATCGGGTAGATGCACCACTTGTTGCCGGTCTGATGGTGTTCGGCAAATTTAATGCGGTAGAGCACCGGATCGCGCATCACGATGAACGGAGATGCCATATCGATTTTCGCACGCAGACAGGCTTTACCTTCCTCGAAGCCACCGGCACGCATTTTTTCGAACAGTGCGAGGTTCTCTTCGACGCTGCGATCGCGGAACGGGCTGTTTTTGCCCGGCGCAGTCAGCGAGCCACGGTATTCGCGGATTTCATCTGCAGACAGCTCATCAACATAGGCTAGGCCTTTGTTGATCAGTTCAATCGCGTAAGCGTGCAGCTGATCAAAGTAGTCCGAGGAGTAGCAGATATCGCCAGACCAGCTGAAGCCTAACCATTGCACGTCGTTCTTAATGGACTCAACGTATTCGATGTCTTCTTTTACCGGGTTGGTGTCATCGAAACGCAGGTTGCACTGGCCCTGGTAATCTTGCGCAATGCCGAAGTTCAGACAGATAGATTTCGCATGCCCAATATGCAGGTAGCCGTTTGGCTCCGGCGGGAAACGGGTATGAACTGTGGTGTGCTTACCACTGGCCAGATCTTCATCGATGATCTGGCGAATAAAGTTACTCGGGCGGGCTTCAGCCTCACTCATCGTGGATTCCTCAAAGCGTAAACAACGTATAACGGCATATGATCTTATAAGCAGGACGTAGTGACAACCTTTAGTTATGCAAAAAACGGCTTTGAAGTGAATATTGGGGAGGATTGCTGCAAAAAAAAGCGGCGGAGGATATCCCCCGCCGCTTAAGGCATGACTCTACTCAGGAGCGATTACTTGCCTTTAATCTCATACAGTGGCGTTTGACCGGCAACAACCTGACCTTTCGCCTGGAGAACCAGACCGCTAAAGTCGTCGATATTGCTGCAAACAACCGGGCTGATCATGGAGCGTGCATTGGCGTTCAGGAAGTCCAGATCCATTTCCAGAATCGGCTGACCTGCCACCACTTCGGCACCCTCTTCGACCAGACGCGTGAAGCCTTTACCGCCCAGGGCAACGGTGTCGATACCCATGTGGACCACGATCTCAGCGCCTTTCTCGGTTTCGAGGCAGAACGCATGGTTCGTGTTGAAGATTTTCACGATGGTACCGGCTGCTGGAGAGACCACGGTTTTTTCCGTTGGCTTCACGGCTACGCCGTCGCCGACAGCTTTGCTGGCGAACGCTTCATCAGGAACCTGCTCCAGGGCAACCACTTCACCGGTGACTGGAGAGACCAGCGCGGCGATGGTGGTGGCATTAGGAACAGCCTGCGGTTTAGCAGCAGCGGGGGCAGCGGCGACAGGTGCAGCTTCTGAAGCGGCTACCGGGCCAGTGGTTTTCATGGCATTAGCGATTTTTTCTGCCACGAAGCCCACGATAATCTGCACGCTGGTTTTGTTCAGACGAATCACACCGGATGCGCCGAGACGTTTTGCCAGTGCTTCGTTAACCAGAGAAGAATCTTTGACGCTGAGGCGCAGACGCGTGATACAGGCGTCGATACCGGTCAGGTTGTCAGAACCGCCCACAGCGGCGATGTACTGACGCGCCAGACCTGCAACATCCTGCTCTTTGTCACCGCTCACATTCACGTCCTGACCATCTGCTTCGCTACCGGCAACAGCCAGTTCGCGACCCGGAGTCATCAGGTTGAATTTGGTGATAGTGAAGCGGAACACCACGTAGTAAATCACGAAGAACACCAGACCCTGAGGGATCAGCATCCACCAGTGCGTGGCCAGCGGGTTACGGGAAGAGAGAACCATATCCACCAGACCCGCACTGAAGCCGAAGCCTGCAATCCAGTGCATTGATGCGGCGATGAATACGGAGATACCGGTCAGCACTGCGTGGATCACGTACAGAACCGGTGCCACGAACATGAAGGAGAATTCCAGCGGCTCGGTGATACCTGTGAAGAAGGCCGCGAATGCGCCCGCCATCATGATACCCAGAACTTTTGCTTTGTTCTCTGGACGTGCGCAGTGGTAGATGGCCAGCGCTGCACCCGGCAGACCGAACATCATAATCGGGAAGAAGCCCGCCTGGTAACGACCGGTGATACCGACAACCGCTTTACCTGCTTCGATGGACTGTGCGCCGCCGAGGAAGTTAGGGATATCGTTAATACCTGCAACGTCAAACCAGAACACAGAGTTCAGCGCGTGGTGCAGACCGACCGGAATCAGCAGACGGTTGAAGAACGCGTAGATACCCGCCCCTGCAGAGCCGAGTTTCTGAATGTGTTCACCGAAGTTCACCAGACCGTCGAAGATCACCGGCCAGACGTACATCAGAATGAACGCCACGGCGATCATCACGAAGGAGGTCAGAATCGGCACCAGACGACGACCGCTGAAGAACGACAGCGCCTTCGGCAGCTCAACGCCGCTGAAGCGGTTGTACAGTTCCGCAGAGATGATACCCACCAGGATACCGACGAACTGGTTGCTGATCTTACCGAACGCGGCAGGCACCTGGTCCACCGGGATCTTCTGAATCATGGCAACCGCGGCCGGAGAACAGAGTGTGGTCAACACGAGGAAGCCCACAAAACCGGTCAATGCTGCTGCACCGTCTTTATCTTTGGACATACCATAAGCGACACCAATCGCGAACAGTACAGACATATTGTCGATGATGGCGGAACCGGACTTGATGAACAGCGCCGCAAGCGCGTTATCACCACCCCAGCTAACCGGGTCAATCCAGTAACCCACACCCATCAGAATTGCTGCCGCCGGCAGCGTGGCGACCGGCACCATCAGTGCGCGGCCAACCTTTTGTAAATAACCTAGAATACTCACTTGTGCTTCCCCCTATGAGACCCCGTTTAAGGCACGTTCTCAGCTGTTTTTTATTGTGTCACTAACTTATCAATACAGTTGATGAATCACTGGCATTCTGAGTGTGTGAAAAATTAATTCGTATCGCAAATTAAATGCATACTTTTTGTGAGTTTTGTCACCAAATATCGTTATTAACCCTCCCTTTTGCTGGCTAACAGTGAAAACTTATTTTATCATTCAAAAAATCAAGTCGGATTGCCCCCTGCCTCGCGTGATCCAGGTTACGCTTATTTCAGGTCAAGGCGCGCCATCCGCCCACTTTTTTTAACTTTAACTTTAGAGGTGAACAATGAGACTGATTCCCCTGGCGACTGCTGAACAAGTCGGTAAATGGGCTGCACGCCATATCGTTAACCGCATCAACGCGTTCAAACCTACTGCCGATCGTCCTTTCGTTCTGGGTCTGCCAACCGGTGGCACACCACTGACCGCGTACAAAGCTCTGGTCGAAATGCATAAATCAGGCCAGGTTAGCTTCAAACACGTTGTCACCTTCAACATGGACGAATACGTCGGCCTGCCGAAGGAGCATCCGGAGAGCTACCATAGCTTCATGCACCGTAATTTCTTTGATCACGTTGATATCCCAGCTGAAAATATTAACCTGCTAAATGGCAACGCGCCTGATATTGACGCAGAATGCCGCCAGTACGAAGAAAAAATCCGCTCTTACGGCAAAATCAACCTGTTCATGGGCGGCGTGGGCAACGACGGTCACATCGCGTTCAACGAACCGGCCTCTTCTCTGGCGTCTCGCACCCGTATTAAAACCCTGACCCATGACACCCGCGTGGCAAACTCTCGCTTCTTTGATGGCGACGTAAGCCAGGTGCCAAAATACGCCCTGACCGTTGGCGTGGGCACCCTGCTGGATGCCGAAGAAGTGATGATTCTGGTGCTGGGTAATGTGAAAGCACAGGCGCTGCAAGCCGCCGTTGAAGGCAACGTTAACCACATGTGGACCATCAGCTGCCTGCAGCTGCATCCGAAAGCCGTTGTGGTGTGCGATGAGCCGTCTACCATGGAACTGAAAGTGAAGACGCTGAAATACTTCAACGAGTTAGAAGCTGAAAACATTAAAGGTCTGTAATTGATGAGCCGCCTCTTCCCTGAGAGGCGGTCGATTTTTTAAACCGGGGGTCGTTATGTACGCTTTAACCCACGGTCGGATTTATACCGGCCATGAAATTCTGGATGACCATGCGATTGTTATCGCCAATGGCCTGATTGAACGTGTCTGCCCACAGGCTGAATTACCGCCAGAGATCGAACAGCGCTCACTCAATGGAGCAATCATCTCCCCCGGTTTTATCGACGTCCAGCTTAACGGCTGCGGCGGCGTGCAGTTCAATGACACGCCAGAGGCGGTTACGGTTGAAACGCTGGAGATCATGCAGAAAGCCAATGAGAAATCGGGCTGCACCAGCTATCTGCCAACGCTGATTACTTCCGATGACAACCTGATGAAGCAAGGTATCCGCGTGATGCGTGAATACCTGGCGAAATACCCGCATCAGGCGCTGGGTCTGCACCTTGAAGGTCCCTGGCTGAACATTGTGAAGAAAGGCACCCACAACCCGAATTACGTGCGCAAGCCAGACCCCGAGCTGGTCGACTTCATGTGCGCTAACGCCGATGTGATCACCAAAGTCACGCTGGCACCGGAAATGACCGGGCCGGATGTGATCAGCAAACTGGCGGCGGCAGGCATCGTCGTCTCAGCGGGCCACTCCAATGCGACACTCGCCGAAGCGAAAACCGGTTTCCGCGCAGGTATAACCTTTGCGACCCACCTTTATAATGCCATGCCGTACATTACGGGCCGCGAACCAGGGCTGGTCGGTGCGATTCTTGATGAGCCGGACGTTTACTGTGGCATTATTGCTGATGGCCTGCATGTTGATTACACCAACATCCGCAACGCGAAACGCCTAAAAGGCGATAAGCTGTGCCTGGTCACCGACGCTACCGCACCGGCAGGGGCAAATATTGAACAGTTCATTTTTGCCGGTAAAACAATATACTACCGCAACGGACTGTGCGTAGATGAGAACGGAACGCTGAGCGGCTCTGCGCTGACGATGATCGAAGGGGTTCGTAACCTGGTTGAACATTGCGGCATTGCGCTGGATGAAGTGCTGCGTATGGCAACACTCTACCCGGCTCGCGCGATCGGCGTGGACAAACAGCTGGGCGGTATCGCACCGGGCATGGTGGCAAACCTCACCGCCTTCACGCGCGATTATAAAATTATTAAGACCATCGTTAATGGTAACGAGGTCGTCACTGAGTAAGTAAAAGTATGACATCTGGCGGACAAGCTCAAATTGGTAATGTTGACCTCGTTAAACAACTCAACAGTGCGGCTGTTTATCGCCTGATTGACCAGCATGGTCCAATCTCGCGTATTCAGATCGCCGAACAGAGCCAGCTTGCCCCCGCCAGTGTGACCAAAATCACGCGTCAGCTGATTGAGCGCGGATTGATCAAAGAAGTCGATCAGCAGGCCTCCACCGGGGGCCGCCGCGCCATCTCCATCATTACCGAAACCCGCAATTTCCACGCCATCGGCGTACGTCTTGGCCGTCACGACACCACGCTCACCCTGTACGATCTGAGCAGCAAAGTGGTGGCGGAAGAGCACTATCCCCTGCCCGAACGTACTCAGGAGACGCTTGAACACGCGCTGCTTAATACCATCGCGCAGTTTATTGACAGCTGCCAGCGTAAAATCCGCGAGCTGATCGCCATTTCAGTGATCCTGCCAGGTCTGGTCGACCCGGAGAGCGGCGTGATTCGCTATATGCCCCATATCCCGGTCGAAAACTGGGGGCTGGTCGGCGCGCTGGAAAAACGTTTCAACGTCACCTGTTACGTCGGCCACGATATCCGTAGCCTGGCGCTGGCAGAGCACTACTTTGGTGCGAGTCAGGATTGCGAAGACTCTATTCTGGTGCGCGTACACCGGGGTACAGGAGCCGGAATCATCTCCAACGGCCGCATTTTCATTGGCCGTAACGGCAACGTTGGTGAGATTGGTCATATTCAGGTCGATCCCCTCGGCGAGCGCTGCCACTGCGGTAATTTCGGCTGTCTGGAAACGGTCGCGGCCAATGCAGCGATTGAACACCGGGTGCGTCATCTGCTTGAACAGGGCTATCAGAGCCGTATCACCCTGGATGATTGCAAGATCAACACTATCTGCAAAGCGGCCAACAAAGGCGACGCCCTTGCCTGCGAAGTGATTGAGCAGGTCGGCCGCCATCTGGGTAAAACCATCGCCATCGCAATTAACCTGTTTAATCCGCAGAAAGTGGTGATTGCCGGTGAAATTACCGAAGCGGAAAAAGTGCTGCTTCCGGCCATCGAAGGCTGCATCAATACTCAGGCGCTGAAAGCCTTCCGCCAGAACCTGCCGGTCGTGCGCTCGACGCTCGATCACCGCTCCGCCATTGGTGCTTTTGCGCTGGTGAAACGCGCCATGCTTAACGGTCTGCTGCTCCAGCGTTTGCTGGAAAGCTAACAGCCCTTTATAGTTACGCCTTCTTTTTTTGAGATGCCAGGTAGTCCATGACCATTCAGAATGTGATTTGTGATATTGACGGCGTGCTGATGCACGATAACGTTGCGGTGCCCGGTGCCGCTGAGTTTCTGAACCGTATTCTGGAAAAGGGAATGCCGCTGGTTCTGCTGACTAACTATCCGTCGCAGACCGGCCAGGATCTGGCCAACCGCTTCGCCACCGCCGGTGTCGACGTGCCGGACAGCGTGTTTTACACCTCCGCCATGGCGACCGCCGACTTCCTGAAACGTCAGGAAGGGAAAAAAGCTTATGTGGTCGGGGAAGGCGCTCTTATCCATGAGCTGTATAAAGCCGGATTCACCATCACCGATGTCAACCCGGATTTCGTCATCGTGGGTGAGACCCGCTCATTTAACTGGGAAATGATGCACAAAGCCGCCTATTTCGTGGCAACAGGCGCGCGCTTTATTGCCACCAACCCGGATACCCACGGGCGCGGATATTACCCGGCGTGCGGCGCGCTCTGCGCGGGCATCGAGAAAATCTCTGGCCGTAAACCTTTCGTGGTAGGCAAACCTAGCCCATGGATTGTGCGCGCGGCGCTCAACAAAATGCAGGCCCACTCCGAGCAAACGGTGATTGTCGGCGATAACCTGCGTACAGATATTCTGGCCGGTTTCCAGGCCGGGCTTGAAACGATCCTTGTGCTCTCGGGCGTCTCCACTCTGGATGACATTGACGCCATGCCGTTCAGGCCGAGCTGGATTTACCCCTCGGTTGCTGAAATCGACGTTATCTGACGAAAAACCACGCCGCTGAGCGTGGTTTCTCATTTTCAGGCCTTGAAAACGCAACGCCATCTAATAAAAAACGCCATCCATTGCATAATCATCAATAAAACTGCTCACGACATACTCTTTTTTCAACATTCAGCAATGACTGTTGCGTTATTTGCGTTTTCGCCCGTAAAAGTCTTGCGCGCACACCGTGTTTTGCGGCATTTTCATAAGCAAGCAACATCACACTGCAACAGGGTTAACGGAGAAGGTTATGTGTTCAATTTTTGGCGTACTGGATATCAAGACTGACGCGGGCGAACTGCGTAAAAAAGCACTGGAGCTTTCTCGCCTGATGCGTCACCGCGGCCCGGACTGGTCCGGCGTGTACGCAAGCGATAAAGCAATTCTGGCTCACGAACGTCTGTCGATTGTTGATGTCAACGCCGGTGCCCAGCCGCTGTATAACGAGAAAAAAACTCACGCGCTGGCCGTTAACGGTGAAATCTACAACCATCAGGCGCTGCGCGCGGAATACGGCGATCGCTACGCGTTCCAGACGGGTTCCGACTGCGAAGTCATCCTTGCCTTGTATCAGGAAAAAGGACCCGAATTCCTGGACGATCTGCAGGGCATGTTTGCCTTCGCCCTGTATGACAACGAAAAAGACGCCTATCTGATTGGCCGCGACCACATCGGTATTATCCCGCTGTATATGGGTCACGACGAACACGGCAACTTCTACGTCGCCTCTGAAATGAAAGCCCTGGTCCCGGTGTGCCGCACCATTAAAGAGTTCCCGGCAGGCAGCTACCTGTGGAGCAAAGACGGCGAAATCCGTCAGTATTACCAGCGCGACTGGTTCGATTTCGACGCGGTGAAAGATAACGTCACCGACAAAAACGCGCTGCGTCAGGCGCTGGAAGATTCCGTAAAAAGCCACCTGATGTCTGACGTGCCTTATGGCGTGCTGCTTTCTGGCGGTCTGGACTCCTCCGTGATCTCCGCGATCACCAAAAAATTTGCTGCGCGCCGCGTGGAAGACGGAGAACGCTCTGAAGCCTGGTGGCCGCAGCTGCACTCCTTCGCCGTAGGCCTGGAAGGTGCACCGGATCTGAAAGCCGCGCAGGAAGTGGCAAACCATCTGGGTACCGTGCACCATGAAATTCACTTCACCGTGCAGGAAGGTCTGGATGCGATCCGCGACGTGATTTATCACATCGAAACCTACGACGTGACCACCATTCGCGCATCCACCCCGATGTACCTGATGTCGCGCAAAATCAAAGCGATGGGCATTAAAATGGTGCTGTCGGGCGAAGGATCTGACGAAGTGTTTGGCGGTTATCTGTACTTCCACAAAGCGCCAAACGCCAAAGAGCTGCACGAGGAGACGGTGCGTAAACTGCAGGCGCTGCATATGTTTGACTGCGCACGCGCTAACAAAGCGATGTCCGCCTGGGGCGTGGAGGCCCGCGTGCCGTTCCTCGATAAATCGTTCCTCGACGTGGCCATGCGCATCAACCCGCAGGACAAAATGTGCGGCAACGGTAAAATGGAGAAACATATTCTGCGTGAATGTTTCGAATCTTACCTGCCGGCAAGCGTCGCATGGCGTCAGAAAGAGCAGTTCTCCGACGGCGTGGGCTACAGCTGGATCGACACCCTGAAAGAGGTGGCGGCGAAGCAGGTTTCCGATCAACAACTGGAGACCGCCAGCTTCCGCTTCCCGTACAACACGCCTGGCTCGAAAGAAGCGTATCTGTACCGTGAAATCTTCGAAGAACTTTTCCCGGTCGCAAGCGCGGCAGAGTGTGTGCCAGGCGGCCCGTCAGTGGCCTGCTCTTCAGCGAAAGCCATCGAGTGGGATGAATCGTTCAAATCCATGAACGATCCATCAGGACGCGCGGTAGGGGTTCACCAGTCGGCCTATAAGTAATCGCCAGAATCGTACTCAGGCCCTTCGGGGCCTTTTTTATGCGTCGCGTTTTGCTGAACAAAAACGATTAATAACCAATAATTGCCGATTATTCGGCCACGCTGTTCGCAACCTAACCAAACAGTCACAATCCGGCCATTTTCGTTGAAAAAGGTATTGACGCTGCAAAGCTCTATACGCATAATGCGCCCCGCAACGCCGATAAGGTAACGCGAAAAAAAGATGGCTACGTAGCTCAGTTGGTTAGAGCACATCACTCATAATGATGGGGTCACAGGTTCGAATCCCGTCGTAGCCACCATCTTTTTTTGCGGGAGTGGCGAAATTGGTAGACGCACCAGATTTAGGTTCTGGCGCCGCAAGGTGTGCGAGTTCAAGTCTCGCCTCCCGCACCATTTCCAGTTCCGCGTTGCACGGATGGGGTATCGCCAAGCGGTAAGGCACCGGTTTTTGATACCGGCATTCCCTGGTTCGAATCCAGGTACCCCAGCCATCTTCTTCGATTTAGCGGTTCTCCGCGGTTATTGGGGTATCGCCAAGCGGTAAGGCACCGGTTTTTGATACCGGCATTCCCTGGTTCGAATCCAGGTACCCCAGCCATCGAAGAAAGCAGTCTGGCTACGTAGCTCAGTTGGTTAGAGCACATCACTCATAATGATGGGGTCACAGGTTCGAATCCCGTCGTAGCCACCAAATTAGGAATTTATCGATTATTTCGATAAACTAGAAAAAATTGTTGGGGTATCGCCAAGCGGTAAGGCTCTGGTTTCTGATACCAGCATTCCGAGGTTCGAATCCTCGTACCCCAGCCAATTTCAAAAGTCGCTAGATTGTTGTTTGTTTAACGCACCCTGTTGGGGTATCGCCAAGCGGTAAGGCTCTGGTTTCTGATACCAGCATTCCGAGGTTCGAATCCTCGTACCCCAGCCACTTAATAGCAAAAAAGCCCGCTCTGCGGGCTTTTTTGTTTTTGTGCTCTGGAGATATCCCCCTCCCTCACAACAACGAGGGAGGAGACAGAACCTACAGACCTAACGCGTACTTCAATGCCTGACGCTTCAATCCGCCCGCACGCTCGGCCGCCATCAGACCCACATTGCGCAGAATCCGCACCGGGCCGAGATCGTTGCTGAATCCCGCATAAAACAGATCCATCCCCGACTGCATTAAAAAGTTATCCGCCATGCGACGCGTCTGGTAGCGCTTCAGCACAGCCGCACTCGCCCAGGGTTCCGCATGGTCACGCGCGCTGCTCATCACCGATAACAACGCTTCGACGTCACGATATCCCAGGTTGACGCCCTGCCCGGCCAGCGGATGAATGGTATGCGCGGCATCCCCCACCAGCGCCAGCCCTTCTTGTGCATATTGCAGTGCGTGACGACGGGTTAACGGGAATCCTCCCGCCGCCACCGGCGTCACCGCGCCGAGACGCGCCGGGAAGTGTTTTTCGATTTCGCGCTGCAGCTGATCCATCGACAAACTTTGCAGCTGGCGGATGCGCGCCGGCGTGTCGTACCACACCAGCGACGCCCAGTGTCCAAAGAGCGGTAAAAAGGCGTGCGGTCCGGTGGGGGTAAAGTGCTGCCAGGTACTGTCGCCCGGCTCATTTTCACATTTAACGGTAATCAGCATACAAGATTGCTGATACTGCCAGGCGTGAATACCAATCCCGGCCATCTGACGCACCTGTGAATTCGCACCGTCGGCCCCCACGACCAGCTTCACGGCCAGTTCATCGCCGTTAGCCAGCTCCAACAAATAACCGCCCTCATGGCGATGCAGCGCTTTCAGAGAATCCGGAACGCGCAGCGTCACGTTCTCATGCGCCTCCAGCGCCTGCCACAGGGCTAGCTGCAGAACGTTATTCTCCACCATGTAGCCCAGCAGCGGCAGCTTCAGTTCAGCGGCGTCAAAGGTCACATGCGCGGTTTCCCACTCCCACGTCTCCAGTCGACGATACGGATGGGCGCGCATCGCGAGGATCGCCTCCCACACGCCCAGCCCGCGTAGCAGATCGACCGACGCGGCGCTGATCGCTGAGATCCGCACGTCCGGCTGCTGAGCCTCGTCAAATTCGGGGGGCGCGGCCTGCTCGATCACCGTTACCTGGAATCCCTGTTGTGCCAGTCCCAGCGCCAGTGCGCCGCCGACCATCCCGCCGCCGACCACGGCGATTTCGGTTTTCTGGAGTGTCATGGTCAATAATCCTTTGAAGAGAATCCCTTAAGTTTACCGGATTTTTTCTCCCTTGAGGCAGCCAACCTTCATACTGGTCACAACCCCACCAAAGCATTACAATACGCGGCTTGCAATCCTGAGCCTGAGCAAGTCGATGACTAAAAAACTCCATATAAAAACCTGGGGCTGTCAGATGAACGAATACGATTCATCGAAGATGGCCGATCTGCTGAATGCCACCCACGGGTATCAACTGACTGAAGTGGCAGAAGAAGCCGATGTGCTGCTGCTTAACACCTGCTCAATCCGTGAAAAAGCGCAGGAAAAAGTCTTCCACCTGTTAGGTCGCTGGAAACTCCTCAAAAAGAAAAATCCGGACCTGATTATCGGCGTCGGCGGCTGCGTGGCCTCTCAAGAGGGCAAGCTGATCCGTCAACGTGCCCATTACGTCGATATTGTGTTTGGCCCGCAGACTCTCCACCGCCTGCCGGAGATGATCAACTCAGTGCGCGGCGATCGCAGCCCGGTGGTTGACGTCAGCTTCCCGGAAATCGAGAAATTTGACCGTCTGCCAGAGCCACGTGCCGATGGCCCAAGCGCCTACGTCTCCATCATGGAAGGCTGCAACAAATACTGCACCTACTGCGTCGTGCCTTATACGCGCGGTGAAGAGGTCAGCCGCCCTTGCGACGATATTCTGTTTGAAGTGGCGCAGCTGGCGGCCCAGGGCGTGCGTGAAGTGAACCTGCTCGGCCAGAACGTGAACGCCTGGCGTGGCGCAAACTACGACGGCTCCACCGGCACCTTCGCCGAGCTGCTGCGTCTGGTTGCCGCCATCGACGGTATCGACCGCGTGCGTTTCACCACCAGCCATCCGATCGAATTTACCGATGACATCATTGATGTCTATCGCGATACGCCAGAGCTGGTGAGCTTCCTGCACCTGCCGGTTCAGTGCGGCTCTGACCGCGTGCTGAACCTGATGGGCCGCACGCATACGGTGCTGGAGTACAAAGCGATCATCCGCAAGCTGCGTGAAGCGCGCCCGGATATCCAGATTAGCTCCGACTTTATCGTCGGCTTCCCTGGCGAAACCACCGACGACTTCGCGCGTACCATGAAGCTGATTGGCGAAGTCAATTTCGACACCAGCTTTAGCTTTATCTTCTCTGCGCGTCCGGGCACGCCAGCCGCCGATATGGTGGACGATGTGCCGGAAGAGGAGAAGAAACAGCGTCTCTATATTCTGCAGGAGCGTATCAACCAGCAGGTCAACGCCTGGAGCCGCCGTATGCTCGGCACCACGCAGCGTATTCTGGTGGAAGGCACGTCGCGTAAGAGCCTGATGCAGCTCTCTGGGCGAACCGAGAACAACCGCGTGGTGAACTTCGAAGGCACTCCGGACATGATCGGTAAGTTTGTCGATATCGAAATCCAGGAAGTGCTCACCAACTCCATGCGCGGCAAACTGGTGCGCACGGAAGCGGAAATGGGCCTGCGCGTCGCCGAAACGCCAGAGTCTGTTATTGCCCGCACGCGTAAAGAAAACGATTTGGGTGTCGGTGTTTACCAGCCTTGATCCATTCAGGCCTGTCGCTCTGGCAGGCCTTGTATTTCCCCTCTGCGTCCCCAATATGCAACCATAAGCTTGCGCCTTTAAACTGTGGCGTGAATAATTTCGTAAAGACGACTCGTCTGTAAGTCAGTTCGGCACGTTGCTCTCTGACCCTACACACATTAAGAGGAACAGTTTGAATACAGAAACGCGTGAACTTACCCTGGAGCCAGCAGACAACGCTCGCCTGCTGAGCCTGTGCGGGCCGTTTGATGACAACATCAAACAACTGGAGCGACGTCTGGGTATCGAAATCAATCGTCGCGATAATCACTTCAAACTCACCGGACGCGCCATCTGCGTCAACGCCGCTGCGGACATTCTGCGCAGCCTGTATGTCGATACCGCCCCGATGCGCGGCGAAACTCAGGATATCGAGCCTGAGCACATCCACCTTGCCATTAAAGAAGCGCGTGTGCTGGAGCAGAGCGCGGAAAGCGTGCCGGACTACGGCAAGGCCATCAATATCAAAACCAAGCGTGGCGTCATCAAGCCGCGTACGCCAAACCAGGCGCAGTACATCGCCAATATTCTCGACCATGACATCACCTTCGGCGTCGGCCCGGCGGGGACGGGTAAAACCTATCTGGCCGTTGCCGCCGCCGTCGATGCACTGGAGCGTCAGGATATTCGTCGTATCCTGCTGACGCGCCCGGCCGTTGAAGCCGGTGAGAAACTGGGCTTCCTGCCTGGCGATCTGAGCCAGAAAGTAGACCCGTATCTGCGCCCGCTGTATGACGCCCTGTTTGAAATGCTCGGCTTCGAGAAAGTGGAAAAGCTGATCGAGCGTAACGTCATCGAAGTCGCCCCGCTCGCCTATATGCGCGGCCGTACGCTGAACGATGCGTTTATCATTCTCGATGAGAGCCAGAACACCACCATCGAACAGATGAAGATGTTCCTGACCCGTATCGGCTTCAACTCGAAAGCGGTTATTACCGGCGATATCACCCAGATCGACCTGCCGCGCAGCACCAAATCCGGTCTGCGTCACGCCATCGAAGTGCTGGCGGAAGTAGACGAAATTAGCTTCAACTTCTTCAACAGCGAAGACGTGGTGCGCCATCCGGTGGTCGCCCGCATCGTCAATGCCTATGAAGCGTGGGAAGAAGCAGAACAAAAACGTAAAGCAGAACAGGCCGCGGAACGAAAACGCGAAGCCCAGGAGCATGAGAATAAATGAGTCAGGTGATCCTCGATTTACAGCTAGCCTGTGAAGACAATTCCGGTTTGCCGGAAGAGCGTCAGTTTCAAACATGGCTGGATGCGGTGATCCCGCAGTTTCAGGAAGAGTCAGAAGTCACGATTCGCCTGGTCGACGAAGCGGAGAGCCACGAGCTGAACCTGACCTATCGCGGGAAAGATAAGCCGACCAACGTGCTCTCTTTCCCGTTTGAAGCGCCGCCGGGCATCGAAATGCCGCTGCTCGGCGACCTGATCATCTGCCGTCAGGTGGTTGAACAGGAAGCCAAAGAGCAGCAAAAGCCGCTCGACGCTCACTGGGCGCATATGGTTATCCACGGCAGTCTGCATCTGCTGGGTTATGATCATATTGAAGACGAAGAAGCGGAAGAGATGGAATCCCTCGAGACAGAGATAATGCTTGCTCTGGGCTATGAGGATCCGTACATTGCCGAGAAAGAATAGTCAGTTAAGCATCAGGCTTTATTGACCGATCAGGCCGCCGCATATGGACCTTTCCTGCGGCGGCGCGCATTAAACTCACAAGAGAACCCTTAACAAACGCCATGAGCGACGACAATTCACACAGTAGCGACACGACAACCAGTAAGAAGGGATTTTTCTCCCTCATTCTGAGCCAGCTGTTCCACGGCGAACCGAAAAACCGTGATGAACTCCTGGAGCTGATTCGTGATTCCGGGCAGAACGATCTTATCGACGAAGATACGCGCGAAATGCTCGAAGGGGTCATGGACATCGCCGACCAGCGCGTTCGCGATATTATGATCCCCCGCTCGCAGATGATTACCCTGAAACGCAACCAGACTCTGGACGAGTGCCTCGATGTGATCATCGAATCGGCCCACTCGCGTTTCCCGGTGATTAGCGAAGACAAAGATCACATTGAAGGGATTCTGATGGCCAAGGATCTGCTGCCGTTTATGCGCAGCGATGCCGAAGCTTTCAGCATGGAAAAAGTGTTACGCCAGGCGGTGGTGGTTCCGGAAAGCAAGCGCGTTGACCGCATGCTGAAAGAGTTCCGCTCCCAGCGCTACCACATGGCGATTGTTATCGATGAATTTGGCGGTGTTTCCGGCCTTGTGACTATCGAAGATATTCTCGAACTGATCGTCGGTGAAATCGAAGATGAGTACGACGAAGAAGACGATATCGAATTCCGTCAGCTTAGCCGACATACGTGGACCGTGCGCGCGCTGGCCTCCATTGAAGAGTTCAACGACACCTTTGGCACCCACTTCAGCGATGAAGAGGTGGATACCATTGGCGGGCTGGTGATGCAGGCCTTTGGCCATCTCCCGGCGCGCGGCGAGTCCGTTGACATCGATGGTTACCAGTTCAAGGTCGCTATGGCCGACAGCCGACGTATTATTCAGGTTCACGTCAGAATGCCGGACGACTCCCCGGTGCCAAAACTGGAAGATTAATGTAAATGGCATTTGCCCCACTGCTTGAACGCCAGCGCGTCCGTTTGCTGCTGGCGCTGTTGCTCGGAGCCAGCGGAACGCTGGCTTTTTCTCCTTATGACATCTGGCCTGCCGCCCTCCTCTCACTGATGGGGTTACAAGGACTGACGCTGAATCGTCGCCCGATTCAGGCTGCGGCCATCGGCTACTTCTGGGGTCTGGGCCTGTTTGGCTCCGGCATTAACTGGGTTTACGTCAGTATCGCCCAGTTCGGCGGTATGCCTGGCCCGGTTAACGTCTTCCTGGTGGTGCTGCTGGCGGCGTATCTCTCGCTGTATACCGGTCTTTTCGCGGGGATTTTGTCGCGCCTGTGGCCGAAAACCAGCTGGCTGCGCGTGGCGATTGCGGCACCCGTGGTCTGGCAAATCACCGAGTTTTTACGCGGCTGGGTGCTGACCGGCTTCCCGTGGCTGCAGTTTGGCTACAGCCAGATTGATGGCCCGCTAAAAGGCCTGGCGCCGGTGATGGGCGTGGAGGCGATCAACTTCCTGCTGATGGTGGTGAGTGGTCTGCTGGCACTGGCCCTGGTGCAGCGCAACTGGAAACCGCTGGTCGCAGCAGTGGTGCTGTTTGCCCTTCCCTTCCCGCTGCGCTTTATCCAGTGGTTCACTCTGGAGCCCGCGCGCGCAACTCAGGTGTCGATGGTGCAGGGCAACATTCCGCAGTCGCTGAAGTGGGATGAGAACCAGCTGATCAATACGCTGAAAATCTATCTCGATGCGACGCAGAAAGAGATGGGCAAATCTGACCTGATTATCTGGCCGGAGTCTGCGATTCCCGATCTGGAGATCAACCAGCAGCGTTTCCTGAGCATGATGGACGATCTGCTGCGCGCGAAGAACAGCACGCTGATCACCGGGATTGTCGACGCGCGTCTGAACAAACAGAACCGTTACGACACCTACAACACCATTATCACGCTCGGCAAAGACAACCCGTACAGCTACGAATCGGCGAATCGTTACAACAAAAACCACCTGGTGCCGTTTGGTGAGTTTGTACCGCTGGAAACGATTCTGCGCCCGCTGGCACCGTTCTTCGATCTGCCAATGTCGTCCTTCAGCCGTGGGCCTTATGTCCAGCCGCAGCTTCATGCGCATGGCCTGGCGCTGACCCCGGCGATCTGTTACGAAATCATCCTTGGCGAACAGGTGCGCGATAACTTCCGTCCCGATACGGATTATCTGCTGACCATCTCCAACGATGCCTGGTTTGGCAAGTCGATTGGCCCGTGGCAGCACTTCCAGATGGCGCGCATGCGTTCCCTGGAGCTGGCCCGTCCGCTGCTGCGCAGCACCAATAACGGCATTACCGCTGTGATTGGTCCGCAGGGTGAAATCCAGGCGATGATCCCGCAATTCACACGCGCCGTGCTGACAACCACCGTCACGCCAACCTCCGGCCTCACGCCGTATGCTCGCACCGGCAACTGGCCGCTGTGGATCCTGACGGTACTGTTTGGTTTTGGCGCTGTGTTAATGAGTTTGCGTCAGCGTCGTAAGTAATCCCCCCAGTGCCCGGCGGCGTTTCGCTTGCCGGGCCTTCATTCCTCATCCCAGGCCAGGTCTGGCACGACACATCTGATACCCGGCAATTCCCCCTCAACTCCCATTTCTGGCACGCCTATTGCTTTGTTAAATCACAGATTCAGTGGTTTGGCTTAACGTGCAACGTTGGCGCACCACCGCAGTTCATCGGTAGCACCGAAACGGTGCAGGCAGATATTTTTGCCTCTGAATGGTGCGGCGCGCTTCGCAAAAATAAACAATAACGCAGCAAAATCTTTACATTAAGCCAGACTAAATGTTAACAAGCTTGCATAACACTGCACTCGCATCGCGCGAGATATAACAACATCACAATGGGTATCAATGCGTCATTGGCGCAGATAATAAAGGAGTTGGGTATGCAATTACGTAAACTGGCCACAGCAATGCTGGTAATGGGGATGTCCGCAGGCGTCGTTCACGCTGAAGACGCTCCGGCTGCCGGGAGCACTCTCGACAAGATTGCCAAAAATGGCGTGATCGTGGTCGGCCACCGTGAATCTTCCGTCCCGTTCTCATACTACGACAACACGCAAAAAGTCGTAGGCTACTCTCAGGACTACTCCAACGCGATCGTAGAAGCGGTCAAGAAAAAGCTCAACAAACCTGACCTGCAGGTGAAGCTGATTCCAATTACGTCGCAAAACCGTATTCCTCTGCTGCAAAACGGCACCTTCGATTTTGAGTGTGGTTCCACCACCAACAACCTCGAACGTCAGAAACAAGCGGCCTTCTCCGACACTATCTTCGTGGTCGGTACGCGTCTGCTGACCAAAAAAGGCGGCGAGATTAAAGACTTCGCAGACCTGAAAGGCAAAGCGGTTGTAGTGACCTCCGGTACCACCTCTGAAGTGCTGCTGCATAAGCTCAACGACGAGAAGAAACTGGATATGCGCATCATCAGCGCGAAAGACCACGGTGACTCTTTCCGTACGCTGGAGAGCGGCCGCGCGGTGGCATTCATGATGGATGACGCGCTGCTGGCGGGCGAACGTGCAAAAGCGAAGAAACCAGACAACTGGGACATCGTCGGCACGGCGCAGTCGAAAGAGGCATACGGCTGTATGCTGCGTAAAGACGACGCGGGCTTCAAAAAGCTGATCGATGACACCATCGCTCAGGTTCAGACCTCCGGCGAAGCAGAAAAATGGTTCGATAAGTGGTTCAAGAACCCGATTCCACCAAAAAATCTCAACATGAACTTTGAACTGTCTGACGACATGAAAGCCCTGTTCAAAGAACCAAACGACAAAGCACTTAACTAATTAGAACCATTAAGGGGCGGGATCTCCTGCCCTCTCGATTGTCGGGAAGCGCGGACAGACTATACGTTGAGTGGTCGTTCCCCACTCAGCGCGAACATTGAGCTTCTCACCAATCTTCGAGGGTAGCGCTGCTACCCTTTTTTTTCTGGAGTTTATTATGTCAATAGACTGGAACTGGGGCATTTTTCTGCAACAAGCTCCGTTCGGCAACACCACCTATCTTGGCTGGCTGTGGAGCGGCTTTCAGGTTACCGTTGCGTTATCGATAACGGCCTGGATAATCGCTTTCCTGGTCGGTTCCCTGTTCGGTATTTTACGTACCGTTCCGAACCGTTTTCTCTCTTCCCTGGGTACCCTGTACGTCGAACTGTTCCGTAACGTTCCGCTCATCGTGCAGTTCTTTACCTGGTATCTGGTTGTGCCTGAACTGCTGCCGGAAAATCTCGGCATGTGGTTTAAATCTGAGCTGGACCCGAATATTCAGTTCTTTGTCTCCTCGATGCTCTGCCTTGGCCTGTTCACCGCTGCGCGCGTATGCGAGCAGGTGCGTGCCGCGATTCAGTCGCTGCCGCGCGGGCAAAAGAACGCCGCACTGGCGATGGGCCTGACGCTGCCGCAAAGCTACCGCTACGTGCTGCTGCCAAACGCTTATCGCGTAATCGTTCCGCCGATGACCTCCGAGATGATGAACCTGGTGAAAAACTCGGCCATCGCCTCCACCATTGGTCTGGTCGATATGGCGGCGCAGGCGGGCAAGCTGCTGGATTACTCCGCCCACGCGTGGGAATCTTTCACCGCCATTACCGTGGCCTATGTGCTGATTAACGCTTTCATCATGCTGGTGATGAACCTGGTTGAACGTAAAACTCGCCTGCCGGGCAATCTGGGGGGCAAATAATGTACGAGTTTGACTGGAGTTCCATTGTTCCCGCCATGCCCTATCTGCTCGACGGGCTGGTTATTACCTTAAAAATCACTGCCATTGCGATCGTGGTTGGTATTGTGTGGGGCACGATTTTGGCGGTCATGCGCCTGTCGAGCTTCAAGCCTTTCGCCTGGTTCGCCACCGCCTACGTCAACGTCTTCCGCTCCATTCCGCTGGTGATGGTGCTGCTGTGGTTTTATCTGATCGTCCCCGGTCTGCTGCAAAACGTGCTGGGACTGTCGCCGAAAACCGATATCCGCCTGATCTCTGCCATGGTCGCGTTCTCAATGTTTGAGGCGGCGTACTATTCGGAAATTATTCGCGCGGGTATTCAGAGCATCTCTCGCGGACAATCGAGCGCGGCGCTGGCCCTGGGGATGACCCACTGGCAGTCCATGAAGCTCATTATTCTGCCACAGGCGTTTCGCGCCATGGTCCCGCTGCTGCTGACGCAGGGCATCGTTCTCTTCCAGGATACCTCGCTTGTGTATGTGCTGAGCCTCGCGGACTTCTTCCGTACGGCCTCCACTATCGGCGAACGCGACGGTACGCAGGTTGAGATGATCCTGTTCGCAGGTGCGGTTTATTTTGCAATTAGTTTAAGCGCGTCGCTGTTGGTTACCTGGCTGAAGAAAAGGACAGTCTCATGATTTCCCTGAAAAATGTTTCTAAATGGTATGGGCACTTTCAGGTGCTGACCGACTGCTCCACCGAAGTGAAAAAAGGCGAAGTGGTTGTGGTATGCGGGCCGTCTGGCTCCGGTAAATCGACGTTGATTAAAACCGTCAACGGCCTGGAACCGGTGCAGAAAGGCGAGATTGTCGTCGATGGCACGAAGGTGAACGACAAAAATACCAATCTGGCGAAACTGCGTTCCCACGTCGGGATGGTGTTCCAGCACTTTGAGCTGTTCCCGCACCTGTCGATTATCGAGAACCTGACGCTGGCGCAGGTAAAAGTGCTGAAACGCGACAAAAAAGCGGCGCGTGATAAAGGCTTAAAACTGCTGGAACGCGTGGGGCTGTCTGCTCACGCCGATAAGTTCCCGGCCCAGCTCTCCGGTGGTCAGCAACAGCGTGTGGCGATTGCGCGCGCGCTGTGCATGGACCCTATCGCCATGCTGTTTGATGAACCGACCTCCGCGCTTGATCCGGAAATGATCAACGAAGTGCTGGATGTGATGGTGGAGCTGGCGCACGAAGGGATGACCATGATGGTGGTGACCCACGAGATGGGCTTTGCCCGCAAAGTGGCCAACCGCGTGATCTTTATGGACGAAGGAAAAATTGTCGAAGATTCGCCGAAAGAGGACTTCTTCGCAAATCCACAATCCGATCGCGCTAAAGATTTCCTCGCCAAAATCCTGCACTGATCAACCGGGTGCGCACTCTTCGGATTGCGCACCACTTCACGCTTTAGGTCTCTTCTTCTCGTCTGCTTCACCTTGCGGCGTTAACCTTGTCACAAAATAACGCCAAAAATGGAGCACCCTATGCCACTGCCGATCATTCTCGATTGCGATCCTGGTCATGATGACGCTATCGCGCTTGTCCTTGCCCTCGCCTCACCGGAATTAGCCCTCAAAGCCGTCACCTCCTCCGCCGGAAATCAGACCCCGGACAAAACCCTGCGTAATGTGTTACGCATGCTGACCCTGCTCAATCGCATGGATATCCCGGTGGCGGGCGGCGCGGTGAAACCGCTGATGCGCGATCTGATCATCGCCGATAACGTCCACGGCGAGAGCGGGCTGGACGGCCCGGCGCTGCCTGAGCCAGGCTTTGAACCGCAAAACTGCACGGCGGTTGAGCTGATGGCGAACGTGCTGCGAGAAAGCGACGAGCCGGTGACGCTGGTGGCGACAGGCCCGCAAACCAACGTGGCGCTGCTGCTCAACAGCCACCCGGAACTGCACGCCAAAATCGCGCGGATTGTGATCATGGGTGGAGCGATGGGGCTGGGGAACTGGACGCCCGCGGCAGAGTTCAACATTTTCGTCGATCCGGAAGCCGCAGAAATTGTCTTCCAGTCGGGCATCCCGATTGTGATGGCCGGTCTGGATGTCACCCACCGGGCGCAGATCATGGCAGAAGATATCGCGCGTTTTCGCGCAATTGGCAATCCTGTTGCCACCACGGTCGCTGAGCTGCTCGACTTCTTTATGGAATACCACAAAACCGAGAAATGGGGCTTCCAGGGCGCGCCGCTGCACGATCCGTGCACCATCGCCTGGCTGCTGAAACCGGAGATTTTCACGACCGTTGATCGTTGGGTAGGCGTTGAAACCCAGGGGAAATACACTCAGGGCATGACGGTGGTGGATTATTATTTCCTGACGGGCAATACGCCGAATACCACGCTGATGGTGGATATCAACCGGGAAGCGTTTGTAGATTTGCTGGCAGAGAGACTGAAGTTTTACGCCTAATCAGTGCGCCGGGCGGCGCTGCGCTTTTCCGGCCTACGGTTTTGCAGGCCCGGTAAACGTCGCGCCACCGGCGTTGAGATTACGGCTCGAAAGGCCGTCTCTGGAACTGGTCATGGCCGCATTTCGGGCAGCGCGGCAGAACGTCCGGGGTATACACCGCCAGATGGAAATGACAGTTTTCACAGACCAGATTGCCCAGCCCAACCACCTCGCCGCTGTGGTACACGCCGTGATGATTCAGATCCTGAAACACTTCGCGCCACTCCAGCTGGGTTTTATCGGTGATATCTGCCAGTTCCTGCCACAGACTCTCTTTAATCACCCGCATAAATACGCTGTCGGTAACGTCGTTTTGACTCTCTTCGTAGCTTCGCGCGAACTCCTCAAGGTCGCGGCGCACGGCTCGCGTCACCTCTTCCACTTCGGTGCGCGTCAACTCACCCGTCTGTACAACCCGAACACGCGCCTGCTCGACAAGAGCATCAATATCACGTTCGCCGTTACGCAGGCGCTCCGTCAGTGTGGCAACCAGTTCGCGGTAAAATTGAGCAACCTTGTTCATCCTTTCGCCTCCCGGGTAAGTAACTGTCTCTAATAATAGACCTTATTTTGCTGCTGCTTTGTCAGGTCGACCACAGACCGGGTAAATTCCTGCAAAGGCGGGATGCGATACCGTGCACAGTATTTGAACAGTTCGTGCTAGGATGAAGCTCATTCATTGAAAGGTTAATCATCATGTCTCTTCTCGATTACGCAATGAAGCTTATCGGTGGCGCATCAACCACCACTGTGACTTGCCCGCACTGCGGCCTCAAGTCCTCCCACCCGACCTCCAAAATTCGTCTCAAACAGGCCATGCTGTGCCCCGGCTGTAAAGCCCTGTTTGTTGCTCCACGCTGATTGCACGCGCGCCCTTTGGCGCAACATCGGTGTTCTATACTGAAGTAAGAGTCCAGCAGCTGTTAAATCCAAGATGCCCCACACCCATCCTGAGAGAACGTTTCTGATCTGATTTCACAACTGCTCCTGCGCGTTCATGTCGCACCAGAGCAACCCTATGAAAATGAGCCTTAAATCGTGGCGGAGTCGTTCCCGTTCACTTCCGCCTGTCAACGTCTCTGCCCTGAAGGGGCACGAGCCTGTGCCAGAAAATAGTCTGCAGGCCGAGCTGTTTTCGACGGCGCAGATGGCGCGCTACGGTCAAAAACTGGCGCGTTCGCACAAGCTGTCGCCCGACAAACTGCCCTATTACCTGCTCAAACGCCTCGATGATAACGAGGCGGTCATTACGCAAAACTGCTACGACCTCAATGCCGGTAAAAAAGCGACGATTATGCCCGCCGGTGAGTGGCTGCTCGACAACTACTACCTGATTGAGGAGCAGATCCGCATCGTGCGCCAGCATCTGCCGAAGAATTTCGGCAAAGGGCTTCCGGCGCTGGCCTCCCCTCATGACTGCCCGCGAATTTACGCCATTGCCGCCGAGGCGATTGCCCATGGCGACGGGCGCTGGGACGCCACCAGCCTCACCAGCTATATCAGCGCCTATCAGCAGGAAACGCCGCTGACGCTGGGCGAAGTCTGGGCGCTGCCAGGTATGCTGCGCCTGGCGCTGATCGAGAATCTGCGTAGGGTCAGTATCGACGTGGTTAAAGCCCAGCAGGAGCGCAATCTGGCGGATAGCTGGGTCACCCGCATTTTCGAATGTGCGGAGAACACGCCCGCCGATCTGATCATGGTGATCGCCGATCTGGCGCGCTCCAGCCCACCGCTCACCAGCGCGTTTGTCGCCGAGCTGGTGCGCCGTCTGCAGGGACGCGGCAATATGCTGGCGTTACCGCTGACCTGGGTCGAACAGCGTCTGGCGGAACAGGGAGTCACTACCGATACCCTGATCCACCGCTTCAACCAGCAGTTAGCCGCCAGCCAGCTGTCCGTGAGCAACAGCATCGCGGGCTTGCGTTTGCTGAGTGAAACCAACTGGGCGGATTTTGCCGAGGCCATGAGCGTCGTCGAGCAGATGTTGCGCCAGGACCCGGCAGGCATTTATCCGCTGATGCACTTCGATACGCGCGATCACTATCGTCACGTCATTGAGGTTCTGGCGCGAGACAGCCGCTTTAGCGAGCCGGAAGTTGCCCGCCGCGTGCTGGCGCTTGCCAGTGAAAATGCGCCCGAGACACCCGGCGCCCATATTGGCTATTACCTGAAGGGCGAAGGCCGCCAGCAGCTGGAGATCCTGCTTACGGCAGATGCGTCGCGGCTGATTCGCCTGCGGCACAGCTTCAACCAGATTCCGCTGATGTCATGGCTCGGCAGCCTGAGCCTGTTGACCACCGCCGCGACGGCTGAAATCCTGCACCGCACGGCGCAGCAGGGGATGGGCTGGCTGCTGATCCTCCTCGCACTGCCGCTGATTATTGTGCTCAGCCAGCTTGCCAGCGACCTGCTGAGTGAAGCGACGACCCGTTTTCGTACGCCGCGCCCGTTGCCGCGCATGGACTTTTCCAGCGGTATTCCGGCAGAGTCAGCCACGATGGTGGTCATCCCCTGCCTGCTCACCAGCGCCGACGGAATCAGCAAGCTCATCACCCGCCTGGAAGTGTGCTGGCTGGGCAATCAGAGCGATCATCTCTGTTTTGCGCTCCTGACCGATTTTGCCGATTCAGCAGAGGAATATTCACCGCAAAACAGTGCCCTGCTCGACCAGGCGATGTCACACGTTCAGGATCTCAACCGCCGCTATCCGGCCAACCGCCCGCTGTTTTATCTGCTCCACCGGAACCCAGAATGGAACCCGCAGCAGGGCGTGTGGATGGGTTATGAACGCAAACGGGGAAAACTGGCGCTGCTGAACAGCTGGTTACGCCATCCTGACAAACAATTTTCCAGCGTCGCCGATCTGCCAGCCCACCAGCGACCGGCGCCGATCAAATACGTGATCACGCTCGACAGCGACACTCTTCTGCCGCGCGATACCGCCCATAAGCTGGCCGCAACCATGGCCCATCCACTCAACCGGCCAGAGTATGACGCCGCGCGCCAGCGGGTAATCAAAGGCTACGGCATTCTGCAACCGGGCATGGCGGAAGAGATGCCCCGCAACGGGCAAGGGCGCTATGCCGCCATGTGCAGCAGCATTGCGGGGAATAACCCCTATTCAATGATGTCTTCCGATATCTATCAGGATCTGTTCAACGAAGGCTCTTTCGTCGGGAAAGGGATTTACGACGTCGATATTTTTGTGCAGGCCACGCACAACACCTGCCCGGAAAACCTGGTGCTCAGCCACGATTTGCTGGAAGGGTGTTATGCCCGCTCGGGGCTGTTAAGCGAAGTGCTGCTCTATGAGCAGTACCCGAATAACTATCTTTCAGATGTCGCGCGTCGCACCCGCTGGATCCGCGGCGACTGGCAACTGCTGAACTGGCTTAAACCGCGCGTCAGAAAAGCCGATGGCACGCGCGATAAAAACCCACTGTCCGCCCTGTCGTACTGGAAATTATTCGACAACCTGCGCCGTAGCCTGGTCGCCCCTTCCCTGTTGACGCTGCTCTTTTGCACCCTGCTGTGGGTGCCGAATCCCCTGTACTGGCTGGGCGTGCTGGCGCTGGTGTGGCTCTTGCCCACCGGGCTGGCGGTCGCCTGGGATCTGATCAATAAACCTGCCCGGCGTCACACTGTGCAGCATCTGCTGCTGGTCGCCTCCGGCGCCCTGAAGCGGCTTTCCCGCATCGGGCTGACTGTGGCGACGCTGCCTCATGAGGCTGGCTATTCTCTGTATGCCATTGCCGTCACGTTCTGGCGTCTGGGATTCAGCCACCGCAACCTGAGCCAGTGGGCCAGCTTCAGCCCTGACGACGATGTGGCAAAAACCTCACCGCTCCGCTTTTATCGCGCGATGTGGATGAATGTCGCCTGCGGCGTGGCTCTCAACGTCCTGACCGCCCATATTGCACCGATGTTTTCCTTTATCGCGCTGCCCTTAAGCCTGCTGTGGTGCCTGACACCGCTGCTGCTGAGCTGGATGAGCCGCCAGCCTGCCCGCCGGACGTTTTCACCCAACAAGGAACAGAAGCTGCTGCTGCGCCAGACGAGCCGCGAAATTTGGGCCTTTTTTGAAACCTTTGCCACCGCGAAAGAAAACGGACTGCCACCGGATAACTATCAGGAGATCCCCCACCCGGTGATTGCCCATCGAACGTCGCCGACCAATATTGGCCTTTCGTTGATGGCAAACCTGACGGCGTGGGATTTTGGCTATTTGCCGATTGGCGAGGTGCTGCAGCGCGTGACGCTGACCCTGGACACGCTGGATAAGATGGAGCATTTCCGCGGGCATTTGTATAACTGGTACGACACCCAGACCCTCGCGCCCCTTAGCCCGCGCTATGTATCCAGCGTCGACAGCGGCAATATGGCGGGCCACCTGCTGACCCTGCGCGAAGGGCTGACCGCCATGCGAAATCAGCCCGTGTTAAACTGCACGCAGGTGCTGGCCGGGCTGAACGATACCCTGGGGATCCTCGAAAAACACTGGGGACAGCACGCCCCAACCGGGCTGCGGCTGTTGCGTAAACACTGTCTGAACGCTAACGCCCTGTCTCCGGCGCAGGTTTACCTCGAACTGAAGCAGATGCGAACCCAAAGCAACCATTTGACGGCGCTGTGCCATCAGGATGACAAACTGGTTCTGCGCTGGATCGAGCATTTGCAGCGCCAGCTGGTGCAGCTGTGCCATGAATGGTCGCATCTGCTGGGCTGGTTAACGCCCGCCTATGACTCCCCGACGCTGCCGTCTTTGAGCGAGCTTGCTCAGGCGACGCACCGCGGTGAAGGCACGCCCTCCACCTCGGCGATTACCCTGGCACGCATGCGCCTGAATATCATTACCGAGCTGGAACAGCGGCTGAACGAGCATGCGCGGATGGATTTCACGTTCCTCTACAGCGAAGTGACCAGCCTGCTCAGCATCGGCTACAACTGCGACAGCAATATGCTGGATAAAAGTCACTACGATCTGCTGCCCTCCGAAATTCGCCTGACCAGTTTTCTCGCCATCGCCACTAACCAGCTGCCGCAGAAGAGCTGGTATGCGCTCGGCAGGCTGTTTACCACCATTGAGAACGAAACCGCCCTAATGTCATGGAGCGGTTCGATGTTTGAATATCTGATGCCGAATCTGGTGATGCCCACCTGGCCCGGTAGCCTGCTGGACGAGATGAGCCAGTCGGCGGTAATGCGCCAGATCCATTGGGGGAAAGAGCGCGGCGTCCCCTGGGGTGTGTCGGAGTCGGGCTATCACGCCTTTGATGTGCAGCAGAACTATCAGTATCAGGCCTTTGGCGTGCCGGGTCTCGGCCTGCGTCGTGGGCTGGCGGACGATATGGTCGTCGCCCCTTACGCCACGCTGCTGGCGCTGATGGTTGCGCCGCAAAAAGCCTGTGACAACCTGCTCCGTCTGGAAAAAAACGGCGCGCGCGGGGAGTTCGGTTTTTATGAAGCGCTGGATTACACCCCGTCGCGTCTCGCCTCCGGACAGTTGTACGCGGTGGTACAGTCGTGGATGGCGCACCATCAGGGGATGGCGTTTCAGGCGCTGGCGCACGTAATGCTGGATGCGCCGATGGCCGACCGGTTTATGGCCAGCACCGCCTTCCAGTCTGCCAGCCTGCTGTTGCAGGAGCGAGTACCGGATGCGGTCGATCTCTATAGCCCGCGTCGTCATTTTGAGTCTCACGAAGGACGCGTTAAACCGGTGCACTATGAGCCGAGGATTTTCACCACGCCGGACAACCTGATCCCTGAGGTTCAACTGCTCTCAAACAGTCATTACCATCTGATGATGACCCACACTGGCGGCAGTTACAGCCGCTGGAACGATCTGGCCCTCACCCGCTGGCGCAGCGATACCACCCGCGATAACTGGGGAGCGTTCTGCTATATCCGCGATCTGCAGTCGGGCGAAATCTGGAGCAATACCTGGCAGCCGATGGGCGATGCGGACAGCAGCGACGAAGTGATCTTTACCGATGCGGGCGCGGAATTCCGACGCACGCTCGGCTCCCTGAGTGTGAAAACTCAGGTGGTTGTGTCGCCGGAAGATGATATCGAACTGCGGCGCGTAACGCTGCTGCACCGTGGCCGCCAGCCGCGCACCATCGAGCTGACGACCTACGCCGAAGTGGTGCTGGCACCGGCGAACAGCGATCTGGCGCATCCGTCGTTCAGCAAACTGTTTATCCAGACTGAACTGGTGCCCGCTCAGAACGCCATTCTGTGCCACCGACGTCCACGCGCGCCGGATGAAAAAAGTCCCTGGTTGTTCCACATGATGGTGGTACAGGGCAGCAGTCAACCTCGCGCCTCGTTTGAAACCGACCGCGCGGCGTTTCTTGGCCGCGGCAGGCATCCGGCAGATGCGCTGGCAATCGGACAAAGCGGGCCGCTCAGTAACTCCTCTGGCTCGGTGCTGGACCCGGTGCTGGCCATTCGCCAGTCGATCACCCTGCAACCCGGCCAGCCGGTCACCGTCGATATCCTGTATGGCGTGAGCGAAAATCGCCAGCAGAGCCTGACGCTGCTGGAGAAATATCGCGATCATCCGATCGCCGACCGCGTCTTTGAGCTTGCCTGGTCGCACAGTCTGGTGGTGTTGCGCCAGATTAACGCCAACGAAGATGACGCCGCCCTGTTTAACCGGCTCGCCGGTGCGATTCTGTTTCCGTGCCAGGAGTTGCGCGCCGACAGCCAGACCCTCAGCCGCAACCGACGCGGTCAGTCGGGCCTGTGGGGCTGGGCGATTTCCGGCGATCTGCCGATTGTGCTGCTCAGCATCAGCAGCGAAGAGAGCATTCTGTCGATTACCACCCTGATTCAGGCGCACCGTTACTGGCGGCTGAAAGGGCTGGCGGTAGATCTGGTGATCCTGAATGAAAGCCCCGGCGGTTATCAGCAAGCGCTGCAAAATCAGATCATGGACCTGATTTATGCCGGCTCTGAAGCAAGCCTGCTGGATAAATCGGGCGGGATTTTTGTCCGTAACGGCGAACACCTCTCCACCGAGGACAAACTGCTGCTGATGAGCGTTGCTCACCTGTATCTCGACGATCGCGCAGGCGGATTGAACGAACAGCTGGATCAACGCATTCATAGTCTTAAAACCGTGCCTGCGCCCTTTATCGCGCACGGCGGATCGGGCGTTATTCAGCATATTCCCTGGACGCCGGATACGGGACAACTGCTGCATTTCAACGACCACGGCGGTTTTTCTCAGGATGGCCGCGAGTACCAGATTGTCCTTCGGGAAAATGCCCCGACGCCCGCCCCCTGGTCGAATGTGCTGGCCAATGCCCGTTTCGGCAGCGTGCTGTCGGAGGCCGGGCAAGCCTACAGCTGGTATGAAAATGCCCATGAATATCGCATCACGCCGTGGGAAAACGATCCCGTCAGCGACCCTGGTGGAGAGGTGTTTTACCTGCGCGACGAAGAGAGCGGCGCGTGCTGGTCGCCGACCACCTTACCCCTTCGCGGTGAAGGGGATTACCTCTCTCGCCACGGGTTCGGCTATAGCGTCTTTGGCCACCGGGAGAGCGGCATCGACAGCGAGCTGACGGTGCTGGTCGCCGAGCATGAGCCGGTCAAACTGGCGATCCTGACGCTCAGCAACAACTCCGGGCGGACACGAAAACTCTCCGTCACCGGATACGTGGCCTGGACGCTGGGTGAATCACGCTCGCAGTCGGCCCACCATATTGTGACCCATGCGGCCAGCGTCAACGGCGGCTGCGGCTGCGGCGTGATGGCGAACAACTTTTACGGCGACAACGGCAGCGGCCGTACGGCATTTTTCGCGGTCAGCGGTGTTCACTGCTCCCTGACGGGCGATCGGCGCGAGTTTCTGGGTCGTAACGGCTCCCTGCACGATCCGCTGGCGATGCGCTTGCACAGGCTGTCGGATAAAACCGGAGCCGGACTGGACCCTTGCGGCGCGGTGCAATCGGCTGCCACGGTGATCGACGGCGATCACAAGACCTTTATTTTTGTGCTGGGAGTGGGCGACGATCCGGCACAAGCGCAGACGCTACTCAATCGCTATCTCAACGAAGAGGCCGCCCGCGAGGAGCTGAACAACGTTCACCGTTACTGGCACAGCGTGCTCGATAACATCGTGGTCAACACCCCGGACAGTGCCGTCAATCTGCTGACCAACGGCTGGCTGCTGTATCAAACGGTGGCCTGTCGTCTGATGGCGCGCAGCGGGTACTATCAGTCCGGGGGCGCATTTGGTTTCCGCGATCAGCTCCAGGATACGCTGGCCCTGAGCCACGCCGCGCCTGAACGCCTGCGGGACCAGATTGTGCTCTGCGCTTCCCGGCAGTTTATCGAGGGCGACGTGCAACACTGGTGGCATCCACCGCACGGCAACGGCGTGCGCACGCGCTGCTCGGACGATTATCTCTGGCTGCCGCTGGCGGTTTGTCACTATGTCGAGACTACCGGGGATAACGGCGTGCTTGAGCAACAGATTCCTTATCTGGAAGGCCGTCTCCTTCAGCCCGGCGAAGAGTCAGTGTACGACACGCCGATAGTGAGCGCCGTCGAAGAGACGCTGTGGCAGCACTGCGTAAAAGCCCTGCGTCATGGTTTGCAGTTCGGACAGCATGGTCTGCCGCTGATGGGCGCGGGCGACTGGAATGACGGCATGAACCGGGTCGGGATCGAGGGGAAAGGGGAAAGCGTCTGGCTTGGGTTCTTCCTGTACGACATTTTGCAGCGCTTCGCCGCTCTGGCTGAACAGCGTCAGGACGGGACGATAGCGGAACTGTGCCGCACCCAGGCCTCACGTTTGCAGAAAAACCTGGAAGCTTCCGGCTGGGACGGAGAGTGGTATCGTCGCGGCTATTTTGACGGCGGCGAACCGCTGGGGTCGAAGGCCTCTCAGGACTGCCGAATAGATGCCATCGCCCAAAGCTGGTCGGTGCTCTCCGGAGCCGCCGATCCGGTGCGCAGCGCGCGGGCGATGCAATCGCTGGATAAGCTGCTGGTGGATAACGACGCCGGGCTTATCAAACTGCTGACGCCACCGTTCGATGGCCACGGCCCGAATCCGGGCTACATTCAAGGCTATCTGCCCGGCGTGCGGGAAAACGGCGGGCAGTATACCCACGGTGCAATCTGGGCGGTGATGGCCTTTGCCCGAATGGGCAATACGGAGCGGGCGTGGCAGCTGTGGTCAATGATCAATCCTATCAACCACGCTTTAACGGCCGATGACGTTGAACGGTATAAAACCGAGCCTTACGTCATGAGTGCCGACGTCTACAGCGTCGCGCCGCATAGCGGACGTGGGGGCTGGAGCTGGTATACCGGTTCAGCGGGATGGGCCTATCGCCTGCTCACAGAGGAGTTGCTGGGGATAAAACGCTACGGTGAAACCTTTGTCGTACATGCGCAGTTACCGCATGACTGGCCGTCACTCAATATGACCTATCAGCAAGGGAGTAGTCAGTATCACATTACGGTTTCGCGGGGTGGTGAAGCCTACCAGGTACGACTTGATGGGGTTACGCTGCCTGATGACCGCATTCCGCTGATGAAGGATGGGCAATCTCATACGGTTGAGATTGTTCAGAATTAATTTCTGAAAACAGGCGCATTAACACCTGCCGTTAATGCGCTGATTATCGCGGAGGACATCAATTGCCGTTTGCATCGCAATTTTATTATCCCGCTTTTTTTGCTGCGCTTGCATCACTTGCAAATATTCGAGCAACGTTCGGGTATTGATCGGCCTTCCCTGCTTACCCACAGCCAGGACAGCTTCACCTAAAATAATTTTGACGGGCGGTAATTGTGCGGGGTACCAGTCGAGAGTGTCTTCTGATTTCATTATAAAATTCTCACGGAAGGGTATTATATCATAAATCCTGTCTGAATTCCCGGTCCCCTTTTACGCCATGAATGCGCGAAAACATTACCCGTAAACGTCAGCATAAAAGCGTATAATTAATAACCACCCTTAAGAGTATTCATTTATGTCCTATACCAGTGGCCTTCGGGAATTTAAAGAGCGGCCCGTACACGTGGCCTGCCCGGTCTGTTCCCACAGGGCCGATCAAAAAGCGGGGAAGATGCGAAAGGATGCGGTGCTTGAATGCCCCTCATGCGGATTACTTTTCCGCCCCTCCGAATGCTGGTGCATTGGAGGATAACCTTAATCGAGGCCATCATCATGAAAACCAGGAAAGCTGTTTTTATTGAAGGTCATATTGTTGCTAATCGACGGCTTGGCGAAACCTGCCACCCTTTTTGTATTCACAGCGTCATGTTCAGTAATGGAAAATATGCCATTGTGCGGGCTGAGTCCGGGATCTGTTTTAATCCCGGAGAAATTATTCAACGCTACGATTGCGAATGGTTTTTCCACGAGCAGAAAATTCATCTACTGCCTTTTCAGTACATTAAAGAAAACGAATCCCTGCGGCAATTATCTGAATATGAAACCTGATACCCCCTCACACCGGGTTACTGTCAGTTATATTGTCAACGCCAGTTGCGCTCGTTATATGAATAATAAAACGCGCGCCGAGCCTGCTGCCTAAAAATGGATGCCCCTCGCTTTTGGGTGGACGAACCGGTCGCCAGGGCATATCGCGTGACGTTAACGCATTTGCGTGAAAGGCTGTTTTGACGCAGGCGTTTGGGCTATGCTATGCGGATCTGAAATACCACATCCATTGGCTACGTTTGTAGCTGTATTGAGAACAGGACCACTGGCTGCCATGCAAGAGCAATACCGCCCGGAAGAGATAGAATCAAAAGTCCAGCAACACTGGGACGAGAAGCGTACCTTTGAAGTCACTGAAGACGAGAGCAAAGAGAAGTATTACTGCCTGTCGATGCTTCCCTATCCTTCTGGTCGACTACACATGGGCCACGTGCGTAACTACACCATCGGTGATGTGATTGCACGCTACCAGCGTATGCTGGGCAAAAACGTGCTGCAGCCCATCGGCTGGGATGCGTTTGGTCTGCCAGCCGAAGGCGCGGCCGTCAAAAACAACACGGCTCCTGCGCCGTGGACTTACGACAACATCGCCTACATGAAAAACCAGCTCAAAATGCTGGGCTTTGGTTACGACTGGAGCCGCGAGCTGGCGACCTGCACCCCGGAATACTACCGCTGGGAGCAAAAATTCTTCACCGAGCTGTATAAAAAAGGCCTGGTGTACAAGAAAACTTCTGCCGTTAACTGGTGCCCGAACGACCAAACCGTTCTCGCGAACGAACAGGTTATCGACGGCTGCTGCTGGCGCTGCGACACCAAAGTTGAGCGTAAAGAGATCCCTCAGTGGTTTATCAAAATCACCGCTTACGCCGACGAACTGCTGCGCGACCTGGATACTCTGGATCACTGGCCAGATACCGTTAAAACCATGCAGCGCAACTGGATTGGTCGTTCTGAAGGCGTCGAAATCACCTTTGACGTGCAGAACAGCGATCAAAAACTGACGGTTTACACCACGCGCCCTGACACCTTTATGGGGTCCACCTACCTGGCCGTGGCTGCCGGTCACCCGCTGGCACAGCAGGCGGCGGCGACCAATCCTGAACTGGCTGCTTTCATCGACGAATGCCGCAACACCAAAGTGGCCGAAGCCGAAATGGCAACCATGGAGAAACGTGGCGTCGCGACGGGCTTTAACGCCATTCACCCGCTGACCGGTGAAGCAATCCCGGTCTGGGCGGCTAACTTCGTGCTGATGGAATACGGCACCGGTGCCGTGATGGCGGTTCCAGGCCACGATCAGCGCGATTACGAATTTGCGACCAAATACGGCCTGACTATTAAGCCGGTAATCCTGGCCGCCGACGGTTCTGAACCGGATCTGTCCGAGCAGGCGCTGACTGAAAAAGGCACCCTGTTCAACTCCGGCGAATTTAGCGGCCTGAGCTTCGAAGATGGCTTCAACGCTATCGCAGACAAACTGGCCGCGCTGGGCGTGGGCGAGCGTAAAGTGAACTATCGTCTGCGCGACTGGGGTGTTTCCCGTCAGCGTTACTGGGGCGCACCGATTCCTATGGTGACGCTGGAAGACGGTACGGTTATCCCAACGCCTGAAGATCAACTGCCGGTGATCCTGCCGGAAGATGTGGTGATGGATGGGATCAGCAGCCCAATCAAGGCCGATCCTGAGTGGGCAAAAACCACCGTCAACGGCCAGCCTGCCCTGCGTGAAACCGACACCTTCGATACCTTTATGGAATCGTCCTGGTACTACGCGCGCTACACTTGCCCGCAGTATCAGGAAGGGATGCTGGACGCCAAAGCGGCCAACTACTGGCTGCCGGTAGACATCTACATCGGCGGTATCGAACACGCCATCATGCACCTGCTCTACTTCCGCTTCTTCCACAAACTGATGCGCGATGCGGGCCTAGTGAACTCTGATGAGCCAGCCAAACAGCTGCTGTGTCAGGGTATGGTTCTGGCAGATGCGTTCTACTATCTCGGCGAAAACGGCGAGCGTAACTGGGTTTCCCCGGTTGACGCTATCGTTGAGCGCGACGAGAAAGGCCGTATCGTGAAAGCCAAAGACGCGGCAGGCCATGAGCTGGTGTATACCGGCATGAGCAAAATGTCGAAGTCCAAAAACAACGGCATCGACCCGCAGGTCATGGTAGAGCGCTACGGCGCGGATACCGTGCGTCTGTTCATGATGTTTGCGTCTCCGGCGGATATGACTCTGGAGTGGCAGGAATCCGGCGTAGAAGGTGCGAACCGCTTCCTGAAACGCGTCTGGAAACTGGTTTACGAGCACACTTCTCAGGGTGAGGCTCCGGCACTGAATGTGGCGGCACTGAGTGAAGATCAGCAGGCGCTGCGTCGCGATGTTCACAAAACTATCGCAAAAGTGACCGATGATATTGGTCGTCGTCAGACCTTCAATACCGCAATTGCGGCTATTATGGAACTGATGAACAAGCTGGCGAGAGCCCCGCAGGAAGGCGAGCAGGATCGTGCCTTGATGCGTGAAGCGCTTCTGGCTATCGTTCGCATGCTGAACCCGTTCACGCCTCACGCCAGCTTTACCCTGTGGCAGGAGCTGAAAGGTGAAGGCGATATCGATAACGCACCGTGGCCGGTTGCTGATGAAGCCGCTATGGTTGAGAACACCACGCTGGTGGTGGTTCAGGTTAACGGTAAAGTGCGCGGTAAAATTACTGTTGCCGTCGATGCAACGGAAGAACAGGTTCGTGAACGCGCAGGCCAGGAACATCTGGTTGCGAAGTACCTTGATGGCGTTACCGTACGTAAAGTGATCTATGTACCGGGTAAACTGCTGAATCTGGTCGTTGGCTAAGCGCGGGAGGAAACGTGCGACAACTGGCAACAATACTCTTATCTCTGGCGGTGCTTGTCACCGCAGGTTGTGGCTGGCATCTGCGCAATACCACGGCAGTGCCGCCTCAGATGAAAACGATGATCTTCGATTCCGGGGATCCAAATGGCCCATTGAGCCGCGCCATTCGTAACCAGCTGCGTCTTAACGGCGTTGAGCTGATCGAAAAAGGCACATTGCGTCAGGATGTTCCATCGTTCCGTGTATTGAGCTCCGTGCTGAGCAAAGACACGGCGTCCATCTTCCAGGATGGCCGTACGGCGGAATACCAGATGGTGATGTCGGTGAGTGCTGCCGTGCTGGTGCCGGGTAAAGACATTTACCCGATCAGCACCAAAGTCTACCGTTCGTTCTTTGATAACCCACAAACTGCGCTGGCAAAAGATGCCGAGCAGCAAATTATCATCAACGAAATGTACGACAAGGCGGCGGAACAGCTGATCCGTAAACTGCCAAGCATTCAGATGGCGTCAAAAGACACCAGCACGGAACACTCTGTGCCACTGGATACCACGCCGCAAGTTACCGGAACGCTGGGTAACTAATGGTTCGGTTGTATCCTGAACAACTCCGCGCGCAGCTCAATGAAGGGCTGCGCGCGGCGTATCTGCTCCTCGGAAACGATCCCCTTTTACTTCAGGAAAGCCAGGATGCCGTGCGCCAGGTCGCCGCGTCTCAGGGCTTCGATGAACATCACGCTTTCCAGATAGACAACAGCACCGACTGGCAGACACTCTTTTCCCTGTGCCAGGCGATGAGCCTGTTTGCCTCGCGCCAGACGATTTTGGTCCAGCTGCCGGAAAATGGCCCGAATGCGGCGATTAACGAACAGCTCGCCACGCTGGTCAGCCTGCTGCACAACGATTTGCTGCTGATTGTTCGCGGGAATAAACTCACCAAAGCGCAGGAAAATGCGGCCTGGTTTACCCAGCTCGCGGCCCATTCTGTGCAGGTGACCTGCCAAACCCCTGAACAGGCACAGCTGCCGAAGTGGGTGGCGGTCCGGGCAAAGCAGCTCAATTTGCAGCTGGATGACGCGGCCAATCAGCTGCTGTGCTATTGCTATGAAGGCAATCTGCTGGCGCTGGCGCAGGCGCTGGATCGCCTGTCACTGCTGTGGCCGGATGGCAAACTGACATTACCGCGCGTTGAACAGGCGGTGAACGATGCGGCGCACTTTACCCCTTTCCACTGGGTCGATGCGTTGCTGGCGGCCAAGAGCAAACGCGCACTGCACATTTTGCAGCAGCTGCGGCTCGAAGGCAGTGAGCCGGTGATTTTGCTGCGCACGCTGCAGCGTGAACTGTTATTGCTCAACACCCTGAAACGCCAGTCGGCCAACATGCCGCTGCGCGCCCTGTTCGATAAACATCGCGTCTGGCAAAACCGCCGCGCCATGACCACCGAGGCAGTTAATCGCCTCAGCGCCGAGCAGCTTCGTCAGGCGGTGCATCTGCTGACACGCGCCGAACTGACGCTGAAGCAGGATTACGGTCAGTCGGTCTGGGCGGAGCTGGAAAGTCTTTCCCTTCTGCTGTGCCATAAGGCGCTGGCAGACGTCTTTATTGATGGTTGATATGAGTTCTTTACAGGCGTTGTATGGCGGCACCTTCGATCCGGTCCATTATGGGCATCTGAAGCCGGTCGAAATTCTGGCGAATCTGATTGGCCTGCAGCGCGTGATCATCATGCCGAATAATGTTCCCCCGCACCGCCCGCAGCCCGAAGCGACCAGTGAACAGCGCAAAGAGATGCTGGCGCTGGCCATCGCCGATAAGCCGCTGTTTCAACTTGATGAGCGCGAACTGCGCCGGGATACGCCCTCCTATACTTCGCAAACGTTGCAGGAGTGGCGCGCTGAGCGCGGCACGACGCAACCGCTGGGATTTATCATCGGCCAGGACTCTTTGCTCAATTTCCCCTCCTGGCATCAATATGAAACCATTCTGCAAAACAGCCATCTTATCGTCTGCCGCCGTCCAGGTTATCCGCTGACCATGAAGGAAGAGCAGCATCAGGCCTGGCTGGACACCCATCTGACGAACGATGTGGAAGATCTGCACACCCTGCCTGCCGGTAAAATTTATCTGGCCGAGACGCCGTGGTTTGATATCTCCGCCACCCTGATCCGCGAACGGCTTCAGCAGGATTTATCCTGCGACGATATGCTGCCCGCGCCAGTGCTCAACTATATCCATCAACACGGGTTGTATCAGAAAAGCGCAGATGAATGAGGGGAAGCGCGAAAATTCGCGTTATTCACCGCCGCGCCATTGACAGCCCTCTTCAGGCTGATATCCTCCGCAGCCTGACTTCCTGCCAGTCGTTGCCAAATAGAAATTGTTTTACAAAAATGGCGATGCATTGTCAGGCCGGGGATGGGATGATACCCGCCTTTAAAAGTCCGTCAGGTGACATTTGTCCCGACACAGCCGCCAGTTAAGGTATACTGCCAGGCTATCCATTTAATCGTTGCTCAACTTCACTCACCAGGGGGAAAACTTGCAGGGTAAAGAACTCCAGGATTTTGTTATCGACAAAATTGATGACCTGAAAGGTCAGGACATCATCACTATCGACGTTCAAGGTAAATCCAGTATCACCGACTGCATGATCATTTGCACCGGCACATCCACACGTCATGTTGCTTCTATTGCCGATCATGTGGTTCAGGAATCGCGTGCAGCTGGCCTGATGCCGCTGGGCGTAGAAGGCGAAGCCATTGCTGACTGGGTTGTTGTGGACCTTGGCGATGTGATCGTCCACGTCATGCAGGAAGAGAGCCGTCGTCTGTATGAGCTGGAAAAACTCTGGGGTTAATGCGTGAAGTTGCAACTGGTAGCCGTCGGCACAAAAATGCCGGACTGGGTACAGACGGGTTTTACTGAATATCTGCGCCGTTTTCCCAAAGACATGCCGTTCGAACTGGTGGAGATCCCAGCAGGAAAGCGCGGTAAGAACGCGGATATCAAACGTATTCTCGAAAAAGAGGGTGAGTTAATGCTGGCAGCGGCTGGCAAGAACCGCATTGTAACCCTCGATATCCCAGGCAAACCCTGGGATACGCCGCAGCTGGCGCACGAATTAGAGCGCTGGAAGCAGGATGGCCGCGACGTCAGTCTGTTGATTGGCGGTCCGGAAGGGTTGTCCCCCGCCTGCAAAGCGGCCGCAGAACAAAGTTGGTCCCTCTCCGCGCTGACGCTGCCCCACCCGCTTGTTCGGGTGCTGGTCGCAGAAAGCCTCTATCGCGCGTGGAGCATTACTACCAACCACCCTTATCACCGTGAGTAATGATTGACCAGGGCAAATTAAGCAGCGGATGAAACTACAGAATTCTTTTCGCGACTATTCGGCTGAGTCCGCGCTGTTTGTGCGCCGGGCGCTGGTCGCTTTTACCGGGATTTTGCTGCTGTCTGGCGTACTCGTCGCCAACCTCTACAATCTGCAAATCGTCCGCTTTACCGATTATCAAACGCGCTCCAACGAAAACCGCATCAAGCTGGTGCCCATCGCACCGAGCCGCGGCATTATCTACGACCGTAACGGCACGCCGCTGGCGTTAAACCGCACCATCTACCAAATCGAGATGATGCCGGAAAAAGTCGATAACGTGCAGGACACGCTGGATGCGCTGAAAGGCGTGGTCGACCTCACGGATGACGATATCGCCGCCTTCAAAAAAGAGCGTTCGCGTTCGCACCGCTTTACCTCCATCGCCGTGAAAACCAATCTGACGGAAGTCCAGGTCGCCCGCTTTGCGGTGAACCAGTACCGCTTCCCCGGCGTTGAGGTCAAAGGCTATAAGCGTCGATTCTACCCTTACGGCTCCGCGCTGACTCACGTCATCGGCTACGTTTCCAAAATTAACGATAAAGACGTCGATCGTCTCGACAAAGACGGCAAACTGGCAAACTACGCCGCTACCCATGATATCGGTAAGCTTGGCATTGAGCGCTTCTACGAAGACGTGCTGCATGGACAAACGGGCTACGAAGAGGTTGAAGTGAACAACCGTGGCCGCGTGATCCGCCAGCTAAAAGAGGTGCCGCCGCAAGCCGGTCACGACGTCTATCTGACGCTCGATCTTAAGCTCCAGCAGTATATCGAAACCCTGCTGGCAGGCAGCCGTGCAGCGGTGGTGGTCACCGATCCGCGTACCGGCGGCATTCTGGCGCTGGTATCTATGCCAAGCTACGATCCTAACCTGTTCGTCGATGGCATCTCCAGCAAAGACTATTCCGGCCTGTTGAACGATCCGAACACCCCGCTGGTGAACCGCGCCACCCAGGGCGTCTATCCGCCAGCATCCACGGTCAAACCGTATGTCGCCGTCTCCGCCCTGAGCGCCGGCGTGATCAACCGCAATACCAGCCTGTTTGACCCTGGCTGGTGGCAGTTGCCTGGCTCAGAAAAACGCTATCGTGACTGGAAAAAATGGGGCCACGGTCACCTGAATGTCACCAAATCTCTGGAAGAGTCGGCGGATACCTTCTTCTATCAGGTCGCCTACGACATGGGGATTGACCGCCTCTCGGAGTGGATGAGCAAATTTGGCTACGGCCACTACACGGGCGTGGATCTCTCGGAAGAGCGCTCAGGCAACATGCCAACGCGCGAGTGGAAGCTGAAACGCTTTAAAAAACCGTGGTATCAGGGCGACACCATTCCGGTCGGTATCGGCCAGGGTTACTGGACCGCCACGCCAATCCAGATGAACAAAGCCATGATGATCCTCATCAACGACGGCGTGGTGAAAGTACCGCACCTGCTGATGAGCACCGTCGAAGATGGCAAACAGGTTCCGTGGTCGCAGCCCCATGAAGCACCGGTGGGTGATATCCATTCCGGCTTCTGGGAAATCGCCAAAGACGGGATGTACGGCGTCGCCAACCGTCCAAACGGCACCGCGCATAAGTATTTTGCGGGCGCACCGTATAAAGTGGCGGCGAAATCCGGTACCGCACAGGTCTTCGGCCTGAAAGCCAACGAAACCTATAATGCGCATAAAATCGCTGAACGTCTGCGTGACCATAAACTCATGACCGCATTTGCGCCTTATGATAAGCCTCAGGTGGCGGTAGCGATTATTCTCGAAAACGGCGGCGCTGGTCCGGCGGTAGGTACGATTATGCGCCAGATCCTCGACCACATTATGCTGGGCGACAACAACACCGACCTGCCGGCTGAAACCCCAGCCGCCTCTGCGGCGGAGGACCAATAATCATGACGGATAATCCAAATAAGAAATCGCTGTGGGACAAAATCCACATCGACCCGGCCATGCTGCTGATCCTGCTGGCATTGCTGACCTACAGCGCCCTCGTTATCTGGAGCGCCAGCGGCCAGGATATTGGCATGATGGAGCGCAAGATTGGCCAGATCGCAATGGGGCTGGTGATCATGGTGGTGATGGCGCAAATCCCGCCGCGCGTCTATGAAGGCTGGGCGCCCTACCTCTATTTTATCTGTATTATTTTGCTAATCGCCGTGGATGCGTTTGGGGCGATTTCGAAAGGTGCGCAGCGCTGGCTCGATCTCGGGATTGTGCGTTTTCAGCCCTCCGAGATTGCGAAAATCGCCGTTCCGCTGATGGTCGCACGCTTTATCAACCGTGACGTCTGTCCGCCTTCGCTGAAAAATACCGCCATTGCGCTGGTGCTGATCTTCCTGCCGACCCTGCTGGTTGCGGCGCAGCCCGATCTGGGAACGTCGATTCTGGTGGCGCTGTCCGGCCTGTTCGTGCTGTTCCTGTCCGGCTTGAGCTGGCGATTAATCGGCATTGCGGTGGTGCTGGTGGCCGCCTTTATCCCGATACTTTGGTTCTTCCTGATGCATGACTATCAACGTCAGCGCGTCATGATGTTGCTCGATCCGGAAACCGATCCGCTGGGCGCGGGCTATCATATTATTCAGTCTAAGATTGCAATTGGCTCGGGTGGATTGCGCGGTAAAGGCTGGCTGCACGGAACACAGTCACAGCTGGAGTTCTTGCCGGAACGCCATACGGACTTTATTTTCGCCGTTCTGGCGGAAGAGCTTGGCTTGGTCGGTATTTTGATTTTGCTGGCCCTGTACCTCCTGCTGATCATGCGTGGACTGTGGATCGCCGCGCGCGCGCAGACCACTTTCGGTCGCGTCATGGCAGGCGGTTTGATGCTGATTTTATTCGTTTATGTCTTCGTAAATATTGGTATGGTGAGTGGGATTCTGCCGGTTGTAGGCGTGCCATTACCGCTGGTGAGTTACGGAGGCTCGGCACTGATCGTGTTGATGGCCGGGTTTGGGATAGTGATGTCTATCCATACCCACAGAAAAATGTTGTCCAAAAGCGTATAAAAATAAGGGGATCGCCATGCGTAAGCAGTGGCTGGGTATCTGCATCGCAGCAAGTTTACTTGCAGCTTGTTCAAGTGATGATGGTCAGCAACAGGCAACCATCGCGCCGCCGCAGCCTGCGGTCTGTAACGGTCCGGTGGTTGAAATCAGTGGCGCGGACCCGATTTATGAGCCGCTGAACGCGGGCGCCAATCAGAATTACGAACGCGACGGCAAGAGCTATAAGATCGTTCAGGACCCGTCCCGTTTCAGTCAGGCCGGTTTTGCCGCCATCTATGACGCGGAGCCAGGCAGCAACCTGACCGCCTCTGGCGAGACCTTCGACCCGGCGCAGATCACAGCCGCGCACCCGACGCTGCCTATCCCAAGCTATGTCCGCGTCACTAACCTGGCGAATGGCCGCATGATTGTGGTGCGCATTAACGACCGTGGCCCTTACGGTAACGATCGCGTGATTTCGCTCTCCCGCGCGGCAGCCGATCGTCTGAATACCTCCAACAATACCAAAGTCCGCATCGATCCGATTATCGTGGCCCAGGACGGAACGCTGTCTGGCCCTGGAACCGTATGTACCACCGTCGCCAAACAGACCTATGCCCTGCCCGCTCGTCCGGATTTGAACGGAGGAATGGGGAGCGCCTCTTCCCTGCCGCAAGACACCACGCCACCGGATAATGTGCGCGCCATCAGCAACGATACGCTGAAAAGTGACGACTCCACCGGTGCACCAGTGAGCAGCAGCGGTTTCCTGGGCGCAGCGACACCGCTGGCCTCCGGCGTGCTGGAAGGCAGTGAGCCAACGCCAGCCCCCGTTGCGGCCACACCTGTCACTCAGCCAGCGCCGGTGACCGCGCCTGCTGCGGTGACGCCGCCAGCGGCGACCTCTGCCAGCGGCAATTTTGTGGTTCAGGTCGGTGCGGTAAGCGATCAAGCGCGTGCGCAGCAGTATCAGCAGCAGCTGAGCCAGAAATTTGGCGTACCTGGCCGCGTTGAGCAAAACGGTGCCGTCTGGCGTATCCAGATGGGGCCTTTTGCCAGCAAATCGCAGGCCGCGTCGTTGCAGCAGCGTCTGCAAAACGAAGCGCAGTTACAGTCGTTTATCGCTGTTGCGAAGTAATGAATCGGCGGTATCCGAATTGTCAGTTTGTGTAACCAACGTTCACAATCTCATGCTGAAAGTCGGATGCCTGCCTGTATAGCATTTGCTATAGTAAGGCACTTTTTTTAATTCCATCACGGATGTCGTAGTTCTGACCATGAAGACCACTCTCTCCGCTCGATTCTTGCAGCGCATGGCGCTGACCACGGCCCTTTGCGCAGCCGCTCTCTCAGCCGCTCACGCCGATGACCTGAATATCAAGACCATGATCCCTGGCGTTCCGCAAATTGACGCGGAATCCTACATCCTGATCGACTACAACTCCGGCAAAGTGCTGGCAGAACAGAACGCTGATTCGCGCCGTGACCCTGCGAGCCTGACCAAAATGATGACCAGCTACGTCATCGGCCAGGCGATGAAAGCGGGTAAATTCAAAGAGACTGACCTGGTCACCGTGGGTAACGATGCCTGGGCGACCGGTAACCCGGTGTTTAAAGGCTCTTCCCTGATGTTCCTGAAACCAGGGATGCAGGTGCCCGTTTCTCAGCTGATCCGTGGCATTAACCTGCAGTCCGGTAACGACGCCTGTGTGGCCATGGCCGATTTCGCCGCCGGTAGCCAGGACGCCTTTGTTGGCCTGATGAACAGCTACGTTTCCGCGCTGGGCCTGAAAAACAGCCACTTCCAGACCGTACACGGCCTGGACGCAGACGGTCAGTACAGCTCCGCACGTGATATGGCGCTAATTGGCCAGGCACTGATTCGTGACGTGCCGAACGAATACACCATCTATAAAGAAAAAGAGTTCACCTTTAACGGCATCCGTCAGACCAACCGTAACGGTCTGCTGTGGGATAACAGCCTGAACGTCGACGGCATCAAAACCGGTCATACGGATAAAGCGGGCTACAACCTGGTGGCCTCCGCGACTGAAGGCCAGATGCGTCTGATCTCCGCGGTAATGGGCGGTCGTACCTTTAAAGGCCGTGAGACGGAAAGTAAAAAACTGCTGACCTGGGGCTTCCGTTTCTTCGAAACCGTGAATCCGTTGAAAGCCGGTAAAGAATTTGCGTCAGAGCCGGTGTGGTTTGGCGACAACGACCGCGCATCCCTGGGCGTAGATAAAGATCTGTACCTGACCATTCCTCGTGGTCGCATGAAAGACCTGAAAGCCAGCTACGTGCTGAACACCAGCGAACTTCACGCGCCGCTGCAGAAGAACCAGGTGGTGGGAACCATTAACTTCCAGCTCGACGGTAAAACCATCGATCAGCGTCCGCTGGTGGTGCTGGATGAAATTCCTGAAGGCAATTTCTTCGGCAAAATCATTGATTACATTAAATTGATGTTCCATCACTGGTTTGGTTAAAAATTGAACACTTGAAAGTGTGATTTTGATCCCCATATACTAGGTATCCTGATAACTCCCACCCTCACGTGGGAGTTATTATTTTTTTGATGTAATGCCGGAGCTGACATGAAAACCAAACTTAACGAACTGCTTGAATTCCCTACCCCGTTTACTTACAAAGTAATGGGTCAGGCGTTGCCGGAGCTGGTTGACCAGGTGGTTGAAGTGGTACAGCGCCATGCGCCGGGTGACTACTCTCCGACGGTAAAACCAAGCAGCAAGGGCAACTACCACTCGGTTTCCATCACCATTACTGCCACGCATATTGAGCAGGTCGAAACCCTGTACGAAGAGCTCGGCAATATCGAAATCGTCCGTATGGTGCTGTAGTCCCCTCGTGGTTACCCGCTTTGCCGGGTAACCCGCTCCCCTCTCTGTGATATACTCCCTACACCCTTTTCTCGCTACCTCCCCCGGAGTTGCTGTTTTGTATCAGGATAAAATTCTTGTCCGCCATCTCGGGCTGCAACCTTATGAGCCTGTCTCTCAGGCTATGCATGATTTCACTGACTCACGCGATGACAACACGCCCGATGAGATCTGGCTGGTCGAGCACCTGCCGGTTTTCACCCAGGGGCAGGCAGGTAAAGCAGAGCATGTGCTGGTTCCCGGTGACATCCCGGTTATTCAAAGCGATCGCGGCGGGCAAGTGACCTACCACGGACCGGGTCAGCAAGTGATGTATGTCTTGCTGAATCTGAAACGCCGCAAACTCGGGGTACGCGAACTGGTCACGCTGCTGGAGCAAACCGTAGTGGATACGCTGGCAGAATACGGCATCGATGCCCATCCGCGTGCCGATGCGCCGGGGGTGTATGTCGGGGAGATGAAGATCTGTTCGCTGGGGTTGCGCATCCGCAAGGGCTGCTCATTCCACGGCCTAGCGCTCAATATCAATATGGATCTTTCGCCTTTCCTGCGCATCAATCCGTGTGGTTATGCGGGAATGGAAATGACCCAAATGCACCAATGGGTAGAAAATGTCACCCCAGATATTATTCGCCCGACGCTGGTAAGTAATCTTTTAGCGCTGCTAAACAATCCACCACACGAATATATTCCCGCTTAATATATTATACATGATGGTCCATTTATTTTATGGACCTTCGCGTATTTACCGCATTTACGCTTTACAATAATCCATAGTTTCTATATTTTCGAAGCGCTTGAGCAGGTTCACATATTTTGCTGCGTTTAATTTCAGTACGTGAATACCACCTTGCGAACTGGCCTTCATTTGATTGAAAATTACACAGTTAGTTGATTTCCCTAAACAATTGACATCCACAAAATACTTTACCAATCACTACAAGCACAATATATAAATTCAACTATCATTCATATTGTGAATGAATACGGAGTGACAGCGTGGATTATAATAATTTACCGGCTAAACGACTGAATGAGCCAGGCGGTCAGGACAAGCCGCAAGTTTTTAGGACTTTACGTAATATTGACCTCAATTTATTGACGATCTTTGAGGCCGTATATGTCCATAAGGGTATCGTTAATGCTGCGAAAATTCTTAATCTCACCCCCTCAGCAATTAGCCAGTCAATTCAGAAATTGCGCGCTATATTTCCTGACCCGCTGTTTATTCGTAAAGGCCAGGGTGTCACCCCTACCGCTTACGCCACGCACCTTCACGAGTACATCAGCCAGGGGCTGGAGTCGATTCTCGGTGCTCTGGATCTCACTGGCAGCTATGACAAACAACGCACCATTACCATAGGCACGTCGCCTTCCGTCGGCGCGATGGTCTTGCCGATTATCTATCAGGCGGTGAAGCGTGAAGCGCCACAGCTGATGCTGCGCAATATTCCGGTTAACGACACGGAAACCCAGCTCGCACAGTTCCAGACTGACCTGATTATCGACAGCAATGCTTTTGGCGCACGATCGCTGGCCCACAGCGTGCTTTACGCCGACGGGCTGCTGCTGGTATGTCGCAAAAATCATCCGGCCCTCAGCCAGACGGCAACGGCTGAAAATCTGCGTGAATATGAGTACGCCCTGTTCATGAATGACGGGCACAACCTGAATCAGCTGCACCAGCGCGTTAACGAACTGTTCCCGGATCGCCTGGTGAACTTCAGCAGTTACAATATGTTTACGATTGCGGCGCTGGTGGGCAACAGCGACATGATCACCATTATGCCTTCGCGCCTTTATACCCTGCTGCGTCAGTGCTGGCCGCTGGAACAGATCCCCTACGCGCCGCTAAATGCTGAATCTATTGAGATTGCGCTGCATTACAATAAACTGAGCCTGCGCGACCCGGTTCTGGAAAACGTGATTAACATTATCCGTCAGGCGTTTTAAAGCCCCTTCCAGCGCAAGCCCCTGCCCCGCAGGGGACAAAGGGCACAAAACAACAACTATTTTACAATTTGGCGACCTCACAGGCTGCTTTATCGCCCTTATCAATGATATACTGCCTGTCGTTCGTTCAAAAATAGTTGATAAATACAACATTCCCTTGAATTGAAACGCTTTCCCTCGAATTTCGCAACTGGAACACGCACGCTATGAGTAAACCCATTGTGATGGAACGCGGTGTTAAGTACCGCGACGCCGATAAAATGGCCCTTATCCCGGTTAAAAACGTGGTTACGGAGCGCGAAGCGCTGTTAAGAAAACCGGAATGGATGAAAATCAAACTTCCGGCTGACTCGTCACGCATTCAGGGTATCAAAGCGGCGATGCGTAAGAACGGCCTTCACTCTGTCTGTGAAGAAGCGTCTTGCCCGAACCTTGCGGAATGTTTCAACCACGGTACGGCCACCTTTATGATTTTGGGCGCGATTTGCACCCGTCGCTGCCCGTTCTGCGACGTAGCACACGGTCGCCCGGTCGCCCCTGACGCCAACGAGCCGCTGAAGCTGGCCCAGACCATTGCCGACATGGCATTGCGCTACGTGGTGATTACCTCCGTTGACCGTGACGATCTCCGCGACGGCGGTGCGCAGCACTTTGCAGATTGCATCACCGCCATCCGTGAGAAAAGCCCGAACATTAAGATTGAAACGCTGGTGCCCGATTTCCGTGGTCGTATGGATCGCGCGCTGGATATTCTCACCGCCACGCCACCGGATGTGTTCAACCACAACCTGGAAAACGTGCCGCGCGTTTACCGTCAGGTGCGTCCGGGCGCAGACTACAACTGGTCACTGAAGCTGCTGGAACGCTTCAAAGAAGCGCATCCACACATTCCAACCAAATCTGGTTTGATGGTCGGTCTGGGTGAAACTAACGCTGAAATTATCGAAGTGATGCGCGATCTGCGCCGCCATGGCGTAACGATGCTGACCCTGGGTCAGTATCTGCAGCCTAGCCGTCATCACCTGCCGGTACAGCGCTACGTCAGCCCGGATGAGTTCGATGAAATGAAAGCCGAAGCGATGGCGATGGGCTTTACCCACGCAGCTTGTGGTCCATTCGTTCGCTCTTCCTACCATGCGGATATGCAGGCGAAAGGCGAAGAAGTGAAGTAATAATTTATTACACTTCACCCATAAAAAAACCGGCTATTACGCCGGTTTTTTTCTTTCCAGAGAACTGGAAGGACAGTGCCATTACTCTTTGTGCGACAGCTTCTCAGCCGGGACGTCGCCCTCTGCCGTTTTCTTAGCAGTGGTGTCGTCATCGTTCATCGCTTTTTTGAAGCCTTTAATGGCTGTACCCAGGTCTCCGCCCAGAGTACGTAACTTCTTGGTACCAAACAGCAGGACGACCAGCGCCGCAACCACCAGCAGTTTAGTAATACTAATCTCACCCATAGATACCTTCTTCACTTAAAACAGGCTGCAAACAGCGCCAGAAAACCTGATGTTATTAACGGACATTCGACGCGCGCACACAATAGCAATCTGTAACAAGGTGAATCAAGCTCTGATGAAAAAAACATCACATTAATTGCGGTGGCGCAAACCGTCGGTTGGTCAGAACCGGTAATTGCCGCCGCGCCTGCGCGATTCGCTCAGGATCTATCTCAGCCATGAAGAGGCCAGGCGCTTCACCTGCTGCCGCAATCGTCACGCCCAGGGGATCAACAATCCGGCTTTGGCCGATATTCTTATTACCACACTCTCCGGCGGCAACAATGTAGCAGGTGGTGTCCAGCGCGCGTGCGGTTAATAACGTCGCCCAGTGATGCTCTTTGAGCGGCCCTCTGACCCACGCGGCGGGCAGCACTAAGACTTCCGCCCCGGCCAGTGCCAGGTTCAGCGCCATCTCCGGGAAGCGTAAATCGTAGCAGGTCATCAGCCCCAGCTTGATGCCCTCGACGTCTATCAGCGGTGGGATCTGGCTGCCGGGATCAACCAGGCGGGATTCCTGAACAGTAAAGGCATCATAGAGATGGAGCTTGGCGTAATTCGCGATGATTTTCCCCTCACGCAGTACGACCAGGGTATTGGCTGCCCTGCCCTCGGTCGTCGGGACATGCACCGTCAGCACCGTGGTGAGCCGGTTGCGCTGGCTCTCATCCAGCAACAGCTGTAAAAAGCCGCCGTCCAGGAGCTGGGCCGACTTTACCGAAAGGTCCGGGTCCTGATCATGACGAGCCAGAAGCGCCTCCGGGAGAACCAGCAGCGCGGCTCCCTGGCGCGCCGCTTGTGCCATCAGTGCGACACACTGCCGGGCGTTTTCCTCCCAGAATGGGCTAACCGCGAACTGTCCAACCGCAACATACATATTTTCCCCCTGCTTCACTTAGCGATACACTCAATACTTTGACTCATTCAATAGCAGGAATTGACAGTGTTACAACTCCTTTTAGCCGTATTTATTGGCGGCGGCACGGGCAGCGTTGCGCGATGGTTTCTCAGCATGCGCTTTAACCCCATGCATCAGGCCATTCCGATGGGTACACTCACCGCGAACCTGATCGGCGCGTTTATCATTGGTATGGGATTAGCGTGGTTTAACCGCATGACGCACATCGATCCGATGTGGAAATTATTGATCACCACCGGTTTTTGCGGCGGGTTAACGACCTTTTCCACCTTCTCGGCTGAAGTGGTATTTCTGCTCCAGGACGGGCGTTTTGGCTGGGCACTGACAAACATTGCCGTCAACATGCTCGGCTCGTTTGCGATGACCGCGCTCGCATTTTGGTTATTTTCTGCCGCCAGCGCGCATTAATCACTGGCATATTAATGTTAGCTTAATTTTTCTCTGTCACGCTTGTCGACAAATTGACCAGGGGTGATGAGATGAAAGAAAAAGTGATGAGCGCAGGCATGATGTTACTGAGCGTACTTATCGTCGCCAGCTTTCTGAGAATGTATCTGTTTTAGCTCTAAAAAAAGCACAAAAAAAACCCGCTCAATGAGCGGGTTTTGGAGTTCTTGCTGAACGGCTCGAATTACAGAGCAGTTACGTTAGCAGCAGAAGGACCTTTGGCACCGTTAGTGATTTCGAACTCAACGCGCTGGCCTTCAGCCAGGGTTTTGAAACCATTAGTCTGGATTGCAGAGAAGTGTACGAACACGTCTTTGCTGCCATCTTCCGGAGTAATGAAACCGAATCCTTTGGACTCATTAAACCACTTAACGTTACCTTTAATCTTAGACATCAAAATTACCTTTACATGAAAAATGGACACAAATGCTGTGTCGGGTATCAGTACAACAATTGTGGGCCGTTTTGTCCAGCGGTTCTTTGTTAAAAAGTGACAAAAGTCGCGTTAATTTTATCGACTGGCTGTTTGTGCTTTGCGATTCAAAAAGCGTGCATTTTTCAGCCAATCGACAGTTTTTTTTCAGTTAAAACTGGAAGCGCATCCAGGCGAAGTAAACGTTACCGTTGTTGTAGGTACCCGGAATATAGGTCATCTGGAATGTGGCCGGACCGTAGCCGATAGACGCCAGCGGCAGCAGCACAGGAATCGGGATATATTTCCAGTTATCACGCGCCGTAAAGCCCGCCGTGTACCCCAGGCCCATGTGGAAATTGTCATCCGTTAGCGGACGCCAGGTCTTCTCCCAACCGTAACCACCAATCGGCTCCCATTTGTTATAGGAGTCTTTAAACGCCATCAGGTACAGGCCGTGCCAGTTGCCTTTATCATCCCAGCGGGATTGACCAAAACCAGCACCCCACGGGCGTTCGTTGTAACGATCCGTTTTCTCTTTGTCGTAGGCAAAACGGGCGTGCCAGGTGATTGCCGGAACATACAGGTCATAATGCTCAGGTTCGTTCCAGGTCTGCGCTACGTTGTCGGTGAAGGTTGAGAACCACCCTTTATCCGCCGCTTTCTCATCTGCCATCGCCGAAGCCGATAAGGTGAGCTGAGCAAAAACAAACAACATAACCAGGAAAATATTATTTCTTATCGTCACAATGAAATTACCATTTTTCGTATTCGGGGCGATTTTAACAAATATTAATTAAATGAAGACTGAATAACATCGCCCTTAATCCGAATTATTTACTTTCAAAAGTGGGAATATTCCTGGTGAATAACAACAAAACGCCCCGAAATAATCGGGGCGCAAAGATTAATTAACGCTTATGTAACAATTTATACAAAGCAGGAATAACCAGCATGGATAATAAGGGTGCTGTGACCATACCGCCGATCATCGGTGCCGCAATGCGTTGCATCACCTCAGAGCCGCTTCCGCCGCCCCACATAATGGGCAGCAAGCCCGCCATGATCGTAGCAACTGTCATCACTTTTGGCCGCACGCGTAGCACTGCACCTTCATGAATCGCATGCATCAGTTGCGTGTTTCCCCCCTCAGGATATTTATCCAGAGCCTGATTGAGATACAGCACCATAATAACGCCGAATTCCGCAGCCACCCCGGCGAGGGCTATAAATCCGACAGCACCCGCGACGGAAAGATTATATCCCAACAGCCACAACAGCCATACGCCACCTATAAGCGCAAACGGCAAAGTCCCCATTATTAATAAGACATCCGCGATTCGCTTAAACGTCAGCCACAACAAAACAAAGATAATCATCAACGTAACCGGAAGCACCAGTTTCAGTTTTTCCGTGGCGCGTTCCAGATATTCAAATTGCCCGGACCACGACAGAGAAACACCCTGCGGCAATGTGACCTGTTCGGCGACGCGCTGCTGCATCTCTTCAACAGCGGACTTCAAATCCCGCCCGCGCAGGTCGACATAAATCCAGTTCGAGAGCCGTGCGTTCTCGCTTTTCAGCATCGGCGGCCCTTCTGTCACCTGGATATCCGCCAGTTCCCCCAGCGCGATCTGGCTGCCGTTTGCCGTCACTACTGGCAGAACCCGCAGCTTATCGACGTTATCCCGCAGATCGCGGGGATAGCGCACGTTGATGGGATAGCGCTCGCGCCCCTGAATCACCTCTCCGATGTTGTCGCCGCCCACCAGCGTCGAGACCATACTCTGCAGCTCATCGACGGAGACACCGTAGCGCGCCGCTTTTTGCCGATCGATACGAATATCGACATAGCGCCCGCCCGCCAGCCGCTCCGCCAGCGCAGACGTCACGCCCGGCACCTGTTTCACAATCGACTCAATCTGCCCGGCGACGCGTTCGATATCGGCAATATTGTTGCCGTTCACCTTAATCCCCACCGGACTCTTGATCCCCGTTGCCAGCATGTCCAGACGGTTACGAATCGGTGGCACCCAGACGTTGGCAATACCAGGGACCGAGACGGTTTTATCCAGCTCCTCCACCAGTTTTTCAGGCGTCATGCCAGGCCGCCACTGGTCGCGCGGCTTAAAGTGGATCGTGGTCTCAATCATCGTCAGCGGCGCCGGATCCGTTGCCGTATCCGCTCGTCCGGCTTTACCAAACACGCTCGCGACTTCCGGAACGCTCTTGATCAACCGATCCGTTTGCTGCAACAGACGACCGGCCTCGCGCGCTGAAATGCCCGGCAGCGTCGACGGCATATACAGCAGATCCCCCTCATTGAGCGGCGGCATAAACTCGCTGCCCAGCCGACTGAGTGGCCACAGCGTCACCAGTAAAAGCACCAGCGCCAGCGCCAGGGTTGTTTTGGGAAAGCGCAGAACGTTATCGAGCAGCGGCTCATACAGCCGAATCAAAAAGCGGTTTATTGGGTTGGCCTTTTCATCCGGGATTTTGCCGCGAATGAAATAGCCCATCAGCACCGGAACCAGCGTGATCCCAAGCCCTGCCGCCACCGCCATCGACCAGGTTTTGGTGAAAGCCAGCGGCGAGAACATGCGGCCCTCTTGCGCTTCGAGGGAAAAGACCGGGATGAACGACAGCGTAATAATCAGCAGGCTGCAAAACAGCGCCGGGCCCACTTCGACCGCCGCCCGCTCGGCCAGATGCCAGTAATCGCCGGAGGTAGGCTCCTGATCCGGATGATCGTGTCGCCACTGCTCCAGCACTTTGTGCATGTTTTCAATCATCACAATCGCTGCATCGACCATCGCGCCAATCGCAATCGCAATCCCCCCCAGCGACATAATATTGGCGTTGATGCCCTGGTAGTGCATCACCACGAACGCCCCCAGAATCCCTAAGGGTAACGAGACGATCGCCACCAGCGCCGAGCGGAAATGAAAGAGGAATAACGCGCACACCAGTACCACGACGGCAAACTCTTCCAGTAGTTTATGGGTCAGGGTTTTGACCGACTCTTCAATCAGCGTTGAGCGATCGTAAACCGGCACAATCTCCACCCCTTCCGGCAGCGTTTTTTGCAGCGCCTGAAGTTTATCTTTCACAGCATGAATAGTTTCCAGCGCATTTTGCCCGTAGCGCATCACCACCACGCCGCCCGCCACTTCACCTTCACCGTTCAGCTCCGCCACTCCACGACGGATTTCAGGCCCGTAGCTCACCGTCGCGACATCGCGGAGCAGCACCGGTTTGCCGTCACGCGACGTGAGCACCACATTGCGGAAATCGTCCAGCGAGCGCAGATAACCGGTGGTGCGCACCATGTATTCCGCCTCCCCCATCTCCAGCAATGCGCCACCGCTCTCCTTATTCGCCGCCTGAATGGCACTCACCAACTGACCGTGAGTAATATTCAGCACACGCATTTTTTCGGGCGACGCCACAATCTGATATTGACGCACCATGCCGCCAATGCTGGCGACTTCAGAGACGTTTGGCACGGTTTTAAGCTCAAACTTTAAGGTCCAGTCCTGCAGCGCCCGCAAATCGGCGAGGCTGTGCTTGCCGGTGCGGTCGATCAGCGCATATTCATAAATCCAGCCGACCCCTGTCGCATCCGGCCCAAGAGAGACTTTCACCCCCGCCGGGAATTGCGACTGCACCTGGCTCAGATACTCCAGCACCCTTGAGCGCGCCCAGTACAGATCGGTGCCATCTTCGAAAAGCACATAGACATAGGCATCGCCAAACATTGAAAAACCGCGCACGGTTTTGGCCCCCGGCACGGAGAGCATCGAAGTGGTGAGCGGCCAGGTCACCTGATCCTCAATGACCTGCGGCGCTTTGCCTGGATAGCTGGCTTTGACGATCACCTGCACGTCCGAGAGATCCGGCAGTGCGTCCAGCGGCGCGCGCTGGACCGCCCACCAGCCCCAGCCTGCCATGATCGCGGCTGCGAGGATCACCAGCAGCCGGTTGCGTAATGAAGCACGAATGACGGCGGCAATCATGGCATCACCTCCGGCAGCGCGCTGCGCAGGCTCGCTTCCGAGTCGATCAGGAATTGCCCGGAGGTCACCACGGTATCGCCCTCCTGCACGCCGGAGGTGATTTCGGTCCAGCCTTCAGCCGTCATTCCCGTTGTCACCTTAACCGGGCGGAAATAGCCATCGCCCGTTGCCAGTAAAACACGCTGCGATTCACCGCTGTTAATCACCGCCTCTTCCGGGACAGCAAGCACCGCAGCACCGCGCGTTTGCTCTGCGCGAGAAACATTCAGGAACATGCCCGGTTTCAGTTTATTGCCTGGGTTTTCCAGTACGATTCGCGCCTGAAGCGTGCGCGTGGTCGCTTCCATTTGCGGCAGCAGTTCGCTGACGGTGCCGTGAAAACGCTCGCCCGGCCAGCTTTCGGACGTGGCACTCATTTCGCTGCCCACCCTCAGGGATTGCGCCTGGGTTTGCGGATAATCCACAACCAGCCAGACCGTATCCAGCGCGGCGATCTCAAATAACGGCGCGGTAGCCGCCACCTGCGCCCCTTCCCGCGCGTCCAGCTTGACGACATACCCGGCGCGGTCGGTGCGCAGGGTTAATCGGGTTTGCGGTTTCCCGCTGCGCTCGACGGCGCGAATAGTCTCTTCCGGCATAAACTGCAGCGCCAGCCGCTCCCGCGCCGCGCGGGTGAGCGTCGCGTCCCCGAGCTGACGTACGGCCAGATACTCCTGCTGCGCCGTCGTCCACTGGGGAACCCAAATCTCTGCCAGCGGTTCACCGGCTTTGACCTGCTGCTGCTGCGCACGCACGTAGAGTTTTGCGATCACGCCCGCAGCGGGTGCCGGATAAATTGTCAGGCTGCGTTCATTGGTCGAGACCGTCGCATAGGCCGAGAAAGGCTGCGCCAGCGCGCGCTTCTGCGCTTTGCCCGTTTTCATTCCGAGGTTTTGCTGCTGCTCGGCACTGATCCCCACGCCCGTCGCCGCTTTCTCTTCGTCGGCGTAACGCGGCACCAGATCCATATCCATGAAAGGCGATTTTCCGGGCTTATCGAAACGCTGGCCCGGCATCATCGGGTCGTACCAGTAGAGCACTTTGCGCTCGGCCGGTTTTGCCTCGTCGGGAGCGGCATGCATCGTGCGCTGCCCCGCGTAATAGCCGCCGCCCGCAGCCAGTAGAACGGCCAGTGCAATTGCGCTTAACGTCAGTATTTTCATTGTGTGATGTCCTGCGGGATCAGCCATTGAATTGCCGCCCAGGTTCGCGCCATCTCGCGCTCAGCCTGATTGGCAGCCAGTTCGGTGTCGAGCACGCTGCGACGTGCCTCAAGGAGCGCCGGGAGTTCCGACTGCCCGGAACGGTACTGTGCGGCCAGCACCGCCAGCCGTTGATGCTGGAGCGGAAGGAGGTCATCGCGCTGGCGCTGCCACAGGGTCTGCGCGGCCTGGTATTGCGCCACCAGCGACTGCACCTGCGCGACATGCTCGCGCTGAATCAACGTCAGCTGATCCACGGCCTGCATCGATCGCGACACCTCGGCGGCATAGTCCTTGTCCTGTCGGCGCGACTGGAACAGCGGCAGATCGACGGTAAACATCACGCCCGCCATATCGTCATACCCTTCGGCGCGATGAGCGTAGAACACCTCCACATCGACGTCGGGGATCGCCGCTATCGCCGACTGGGCCGAGCGGGCTTTTGCCGTTTCCGATTCGCGCTGCGCGGCTTCCACTTCAGGATGCCGCACAATCGCCTCCTCCAGCGTCTTTTCGTCGGCAGGTAAACGTTGATAGCGCGGCAGCGGGCCTTGCACATCGGTAATGGCTTGACCGGTGAGCTGGAACAGGCGGCTTTGCGCCAGCTGAACATCCCGGCTCGCGAGCGTCACTTTGTCGCGCATCGCACTCAGGGTCATCTGCAGCGAGAGCACGCTGTCGGGCGATGCACTTCCTGCGCCGACGCTGGCCTTTTGCACACCCTGCTGACGCTCGGTTTCACTCACCAGATTTTTGGCGGTTGTGAGTGCCCGCTTTGATAACGCAAGATCGAGCCACGCCTGCGCCGTATCACGCTGGAGCGCGGCGCGAATGGCCTCGGACTTCGCCTCCACACCCCGCGCCTGGGCCTGTAACGTTTGCGATTTACGCTCCCGCTTTTCCGCACTCACGTAGCTTTGCATGATGCCAATGCGCTGCATCGTCATCCCTTCGCGGGTAAACCGCTGGTCATTACTCCCCTGCACCGGCACGTTTTCGATGCCGAATTTGAGTTTAGGGTCGGGCAGCTGAGTGGCGGAATCCGCCATCATATCCAGCGCCTGCGCTTCGTTGCGGCTGGCAGAAAGCTCCGCAGAATAGCGCTGGGCTTCGGTCAGGGTTTGCGCGAGCGTCCAGGACTGGGCCTGAACCGCTGAGCTTAAAAAGCCGAGCAGCACCCCACCGAGCCACAGGCTCAGTGTCTGATATTTCATGGTCTCCTCCCTTAGCGCAGCGGCGTCAGGGAGATAATCTGGAAGCCGTCACCCGCGCGTTCGAGCGTAAAGGTGACGCGATCGCCGGACTTCAGCGAAGCGGTATCCACGCTTTTCGCCAGCACAAACGGCATGGTCATCGCGGGCCACTGCAGCTCAGGAATGGCCTGATGCTGGAGGATGATTTGGGGTGGCGCGATCTGCTGAACCACGCCCTGGCCTTGCCATTGTTGGGCTGTAGGTGACGGTTCGGTGGCCTGAACGGAAAGAGAGATAAGGGAAAACAGCACGCCCGTAAGCGCAGAGACAAAAATTGCACGCATGATAAAACTCCTGTTAATCGTAAAAGAAAAATGAATTCAACGAATTAACAGAGAGCTATTCCCGGAACCGGCAAAAACGGATCGTTGCCGGCGGCCCCGCTGCGGGAGGGGGGAGTGACCATGCGGACGGCGAAACGTCGCTGCATGAAGGGGTGTTTAAGGTGATGGTCATGGTTGCAGGAAGCGCGACCACCTGCGTCTGCCCGGGATCTTTTTGTGCCTGATCCGGAACGCAGTGTTTTTCACACAGAGGTGAAATATTGCTGAGCTCGTGATGAAGCGGCGTGGTCATCATGTCCATATGTTGGATCATGGCGCTTTCGCCGCGCGGGCTCAGGGAGCAATCATGGGACGCAACCGCGACCTGGCTCTGAATCAGCAGCCAGCCGAACGCGAACAAAAACATCAGCAGATGTTTTTTTAGAAAGCGCAGGCGGTAACTCCAGCTGGCATGCATATTCGCGTCGTCGGGTGGCAAAAGGAAGCCGAGTATAAGAACAGCGCGTGTTGAAATTAAAGCTATTTTAAATAGTTTTACGTTCTTAATCCTTTCACGGATAAAACCCTCTAAATATCACAACAATTAATTATCATTTTAATGACATATAATAATCATAGCTTCGGTCAATAGTGTGGTGACACAAATGACGTAGTGGTGGCAAAATATCGTTGATGGCCGTTTTAGTAGTCATTTTATTGATTTTAGTCAGCAAGAACTGTCCATTTATTCGGCACATTTCAACACTTCATTTTTTTGATTTTCCGTGCTCTCTGGGGAGCGCACGTACAGGGGAAACCATGCTTACCGTTATCGAACTCCTCATCGGAGTGGTCGTCATTGTCGGCGTCGCGCGCTACATCATTAAAGGCTATTCCGCCACCGGGGTATTATTCGTCGGCGGTTTAACGCTGCTTATTATTAGTGCGCTAATGGGCCACCAGGTGTTACCGGCCAGTGAAACCAGCACCGGTTATACCGCCACCGATATTGTGGAATATATTAAAATTCTGCTGATGAGCCGCGGTGGCGATCTCGGCATGATGATTATGATGCTGTGTGGTTTCGCCGCGTATATGACCCATATCGGCGCCAATGATATGGTTGTCAAACTGGCCTCAAAGCCGCTGCAATATATTAACTCCCCCTACATTCTGATGATTGCCGCCTATTTCGTGGCGTGCCTGATGTCGCTGGCGGTCTCCTCCGCTACCGGTCTCGGCGTTCTGCTGATGGCGACGTTGTTCCCGGTGATGGTGAACGTGGGTATCAGCCGCGGTGCCGCGGCAGCGATTTGCGCCTCCCCTGCCGCGATTATCCTCTCCCCAACGTCTGGTGACGTAGTATTGGCTGCAAAAGCAGCCGAAATGCCGCTGATTGATTTCGCCTTTAAAACCACCCTGCCGATCTCTATCGCCGCCATTATCGGTATGGCGGTTGCGCACTATTTCTGGCAGAAGTATCTCGATAAAAAAGAAAACATCAGCCACGAGATGCTGGACGTGAGTGAAATCACCACCACCGCGCCATCGTTCTACGCCATTCTGCCGTTTACGCCGATCATTGGCGTACTGATTTTCGATGGTAAATGGGGCCCACAGCTGCACATTATTACCATTCTGGTGATCTGCATGCTGCTGGCGGCGGTGCTGGAATTCGTACGCGGTTTTAACACTCAGAAAGTGTTCTCCGGCCTGGAAGTGGCGTATCGCGGGATGGCTGACGCCTTTGCGGGCGTGGTGATGCTGCTGGTCGCGGCGGGCGTTTTCGCTCAGGGTCTGAGCACCATCGGCTTTATCCAGAGCCTGATCTCCATCGCCACCTCCTTCGGCTCTGCCAGCATTATTCTGATGCTGGTGCTGGTTGTCCTGACGATGCTGGCCGCCATGACGACCGGCTCCGGTAACGCCCCGTTCTATGCGTTCGTCGAGATGATTCCAAAACTGGCACACTCGTCCGGTATCAACCCGGCCTACCTTTCGATTCCGATGCTGCAGGCCTCCAACCTGGGCCGTACTATCTCCCCGGTTTCCGGCGTGGTGGTTGCGGTCGCCGGTATGGCCAAAATCTCGCCGTTCGAAGTGGTGAAACGCACCTCTGTTCCGGTACTTGTCGGCCTGGTCATTGTGATTATCGCAACAGAAATCCTGGTGCCGGGTACGGTCGCGGGATAAAAGAATGGGTCTGGTGGCGCTGCGCTAGCCAGGCCTGCCTTACCCTCAGCCCGCGTCGCCGGGCACAAAAAGCGCCTGCGGGCGCTTTTTGTGCTTTAATAAGTTCCTGGAATTAATTTCCCTTTAATCATCAGGAATTCAAATGTTCAGGAAGGATATCGTTCTCCGGTTCAGTGCAACCGCTCTTGCCCTGTGCGCCTTCTCAGCACATGCCGCGCCGCTTCAGGCCACACAGTATGCCGATTTTGATCGCTACGTCCTTGCCCTCTCCTGGCAGACCGGTTTTTGTCAGAGCATGCACGACCGAAACCGCAATGAGCCTGACGAGTGCCGCCTGCAAAAAGAGAGCAAAACCAAAACGGATTTTCTGACGGTTCACGGCCTGTGGCCGAGCCTGCCCAAATCTATCGCCTCTCGCGGGGTGGACGATCGCCGCTGGATGCGATTTGGCTGCGCCACTCGCCCCGTCCCCAACATGCCAGAAGCCAGAGCCAGCCGTAAATGCGCCGCTGCCGAAACCGGGCTTTCCTTCGAAGCCGCCGCAAAACTCAACGGCGTAATGCCGGGCGCGGGCGGAGAGTCCTGTCTTGAACGCTATGAATACGCCAAGCACGGCGTCTGCTTTGGATTCGATCCTGACGCCTATTTTGGCACCATGGTGCGCATGAATCAGGAAGTGAAAAGCAGCGCGCTGGGGAACTTCCTTGCTGATCACTACGGCAAAACGGTTTCTCGCCGCGATTTTGACGAGGCCGTCGCCAAAAGCTGGGGCAAAGAATCCGTTAAAGCCGTCAAGCTGACCTGCAACAATAACCCGGCGTATCTCACCGAACTGCAGCTTTCGCTCAAAGCCGCGACCATCAACGCGCCGCTCTCATCCGCGTCGTTTGCGCCCCAGCCGCACCCTGGCAACTGCGGCAAACAGTTTGTCATTGATAAAGTCGGCTACTGATCTTCTGCCGGGTGCACCCGCACCCGGCGTTTCATCCTTTTCCCTTATATGACGATAAGCGTCACACTTCTGATCTCACGCCTCATCTCTCCAGCTAATGCATTATTTATCCGGTAAACAACCCTGAAACCTCCCCGCCATAATCGCGATGTCATCTACAGGAGAATGTTCACATGGCTAAAAAACTGATTGCGTTGTGCGCCTGCCCGATGGGTCTGGCACATACCTTTATGGCGGCTCAGGCGCTGGAAGAGGCCGCGGTAGAAGCAGGCTACGAAGTCAAAATTGAAACCCAGGGGGCGGATGGCATCCAGAACCGCTTAACGCCACAGGATATCGCCGGGGCGGACATTATTATTCACGCCATCGCGATCACCCCGGAAGACAACGAACGCTTTGAAACGCGGGACGTGTACGAAATTACCCTTCAGGACGCCATTAAAAACGCGGCGGGAACCCTGAAAGAAATCGAAGAAATGATTGCTGCAGAACAACAATAATCCTCCACTTCAGGGGTCCTGGTTATGGCAATTAAAAAACGCAGTGCGGTTCGGTCGGACGGTCACGAAGGCGATACCCTCGCACTCACCCCCGCGCCCGCCGCAACGGGCAATACCTTCTGGAAAGAACTTCCACAGCACATTATGTCGGGAATTTCCCGCATGGTACCTACGCTGATCATGGGCGGGGTGATCCTCGCCATTTCGCAGCTCATCGCCTATGTCTGGCTGGAGATCCCGCCGGACACGGGCATTCTGGATGCGCTGAACTCCGGCCACTTCACGGGTTTTAATCTGTCGGTGCTGAAGTTTGGTTACCTGACGGAATCCTTCGGCGGGCTGCTGTTCAGCTTCGCGATCCCGATGTTCTCTGCTTTTGTCGCCAACTCTATCGGCGGCAAGCAAGCCTTCCCGGCCGGTTTTATCGGCGGGCTGGTCTCCACCCAGCCGACGCTGGTGCTAAATTTCGACCCGGAAAAACTCACCTGGCTTGCCACCAAACCAGTGCCTTCTACCTTTATTGGCGCGTTGATTATCGCTATTGCGGCGGGCTATCTGGTCAAATGGCTGAACAACAAAATTAACCTTCCTCAGTATCTGCTGGCGTTTAAAAGCACCTTTCTGATTCCGATCCTCTCCGCGCTGTTTGTGATGCTGGCGATGTATTACGTCATTACGCCTGTTGGCGGCTGGCTGAACGCAGGCATGCGCACGCTGTTGCTGGCCGCAGGCGAGTCTGGCTCGATGATGTACGCCATCGGCATGGCGGCGGCGACCGCCATTGATCTCGGTGGGCCGATCAACAAAGCGGCGGGATTTGTCGGGCTTGGGCTAACCACCGATCACGTATTACCGATCACCTCCCGCGCCGTCGCGATTGTTATCCCGCCGATTGGTCTGGGGCTGGCGACGTTAATCGACCATCGTCTGACCGGCAAACGTCTGTTTAGCCCGCAGCTTTACCCGCAGGGAAAAACGGCAATGTTTCTGGCGTTCATGGGTATCAGCGAAGGGGCAATCCCCTTCCTGCTGGAAAACCCGCTCGCCACGCTACCGGCCTATATGGTGGGCGCCATTGCCGGAGCGATGACGGCAACAGCGCTCGGTGCCGTGCAGTGGTTCCCGGAATCCGCTATCTGGGCATGGCCGCTGGTTACCAACCTAGGAGCTTACATGCTCAGCATTCTGGTTGGCGCGACGATCACCGCCCTGCTGGTGGTGCTGATACGTAACAACATGCATAAGCGCGGAAAACTGTCCGTCGATACGCTGTAACGAGGTCATGAGATGGAATTACTGACAAGGCTACGCGCCTGGCTTGCAGCAGAAAATCTGGACGGCGTGCTGATCTCCTCGCGCCAGAACAAGCAGCCGCATCTGGGTATTTCAACCGGTTCCGGTTTTGTTCTGATAACCCACAAAAGTGCGCATCTTCTGACGGATTTTCGCTATTACAGCGACATCGCCTCCCGTGTGAGCGGCTATCACCTGCACCTGCTGGATGCAGAAATCCCGCTCACCAGGGTAGTGAACCGGCTGATTGCCCGCGAAGGGATCGCCACACTGGGTTTCGAAGGCGAACAGGTCAGCTGGCAGACCGGGACCCACTGGCGCAATACGCTGGATGCGAAGCTTTGCAGTATCTCCCTCGACGTCTTACGGCAGATCAAAACCGCTGAGGAGATCGCCTCGATTCGCGCGGCCTGCCGGATTGCCGATAGCGCGGCGCAGCATATTCGTCGCGTGATTCAGCCCGGTATGCGCGAGCGCGAGGTGGCAGCGGAACTGGAATGGTTTATGAAGCAACAGGGGGCAGATAAACCCTCCTTCGATACCATCGTCGCCAGCGGAACGCGCGGCGCGCTGCCGCATGGTAAGGCCTCCGACAAAGTGATTAACGCAGGAGAGATGGTCACTCTCGATTTTGGCGCCCAACACCAGGGATATTGTTCGGACATGACGAGGACATTCCTTGTCGCCGGACACGGCCAGAAGCCTGAGGACCATCCTCTCTATTGCGTGTATCAGACGGTGCTTGAGGCACAGCTCGCCGCCATCGCCACCATTCGCCCCGGCGTCGCCTGTCACCAGGTTGATACTGCAGCCAGAACGATTATCGAACGCGCAGGGTACGGCCCGCAGTTTGGTCATAATACCGGGCACGCGGTTGGTATCGATGTGCATGAGAATCCGAGATTCTCTCCCACCGACACCACCCTGCTTCAGCCCGGTATGCTGCTGACCGTTGAGCCGGGGATCTACCTTGACGGCCTGGGCGGGGTGCGTATTGAGGATGTGGTACTGGTGACGCCCACTGGCGCTGAGGTTCTCTACACCATGGACAAAACGCTACTGACAACAGGGGAACGTTAATGGACACAGAACTTCTGCGCAAACTGAGTGAGGCCGATGCCATCGCCGCCTCTGAACAAGAGGTGCGCGATATCCTGCTGGCTGAAGCGCAACGTTACGCGAAAGAGGTCCGGTTTGACGGGCTAGGCTCGGTGCTCATTCGCGTCAACCGCAGCGACGGGCCGAAGGTGATGGTGTGCGCCCATATGGATGAAGTGGGTTTTATCGTGCGCTCCGTGACAAAAGAGGGGGCCATCGAGGTGTTGCCTGTCGGCAATGTCCGCATGATGGCCCGCACTGTGCAGCCTGTAAGAATCACTACGCGCGACGGCCGGAAAATCCCCGGATTACTGGACGGCGAGACGAAAGGCGAGACGATAGAGAATTTACGCGTTGATATCGGGGCGACCTGCGCCGACGAGGTGCTGGCGGCAGGCATTGATGCGGGCGATCGGGTGACTTTCGACACCCTTTTTCAGCCCCTTCCTCACGGCCGGGTGATGGGCAAAGCGTTTGACGACCGTCTCGGCTGCTATCTGCTGATTACCCTTTTGCGTGAGCTGCACGCCATACCGCTGGACTGTGAGCTGTGGCTGGTTGCCAGCTCAAGCGAGGAGGTCGGGCTGCGCGGCGGACAGACGGCATGCAGAGTCGTGAATCCTGACCTAGCTCTGGTGCTGGACACCGCCTGCTGGTCCAAAAACTTCGACTACAGCTCAGCAAATCACCGCCAGACGGGGGCCGGACCCATGCTGGTGCTGTATGACAAATCACACATTGCCCCGCCGAAGCTCACCGCTTTCGTTGAGGAGGTGGCTCTGGCTCAAGGCATTGCGCTGCAAAAAGATATGTTCAGCAACGGCGGCACCGACGCAGGCGCAATCCATCTTTGCGGAACCGGCGTCCCGGCGGTGGTGCTCGGGCCGCCGACCCGGCACGGTCATTGTGCCGCATCCATTGCTGACATCCAGGATATTGACCATACCCACCAGCTGCTGGTTGCCCTGCTGGCTCGTCTGAATCGTGAGACCGTGGCTCATCTGACGGACTTCAGATGCTGATCTCACGTTGAACGGAGGTAAACATGTTATCGATTGAATTTTGTTGTCCGTTACCAAACGGCCTGCACGCTCGCCCGGCCTGGGCGCTGAAAGAGCAGTGCAGCGCATGGCGCAGCGACATCCGCTTTATTAACAAACGTCTGAACACTCACGCGGATGCCAAAAGCTCGCTTGCGCTTATCAGTACCGGTACGCTCTTTAACGACAGCTGTGTGCTTGAAATCAACGGTAGCGACGAAGAGCAGGCCAGACGCGTGCTGGAGCATTATCTCAATGTCGCGTTTATCGATAGCGACAGCATCCCGTCGGGCGATGCGCCTCATGTCGCGCATCCCCTTCCCCGCTCGCTGGTGCGGCTCAATCCCCATTTACGCGAGGCCATTACGCTTGCCAGCGGCATTGGCTCGGGCACCCTTCGCCGCTTGCAAAGCGATAACCTCGAGCGCTATCGCCAGCGTCCGGCAAGCCCGGAAGATATCACGCGTCTGGAGCACAGCCTGGCGACCCTCGCTGAACAACTCAACCAGCGCCTGCGTGGGCTTGACGGCGAGAGTAAAACCATCATCAGTGCCCATCTGTCACTTATTCAGGATGACGAGTTTGGTGCGAATATCCGTCGTCTGATTGTCGAAGAACGCCTGAGCCTGGCGAATGCCATCATTCGCAATATGGAGCAGATCTGCGACAAACTCTCGCTTTCCGCCAGTGATTATCTTCGCGAGCGGGTCAGCGATATCCGCGACATCAGCGAACAACTGCTGAGTATTACCTGGCCTGAGCTTCAGCAAACAACCCCCTTTACCCTTGAGACGCCGACCATTCTGGCGGCAGAAGACCTCACGCCCAGCCAGTTTTTAAGCCTCGACACCCGCCAGCTTAAGGGGATGATCCTGGAGAAAACCGGGCGCACCTCGCACACCCTGATTCTGGCGCGCGCGGCATCAGTGCCGGTGATGAGCGGGATCACGGTGGCATCGCTGGCTGCGGATATCGGCAAAGAGGTGATTTTGGACGGCGTGTGCAGCGTGCTGGTGGTAGCCCCTGACGAGGCCGTCAGCCAGTACTACAGCGTGGCGCAGCGCCTCGCCGACAAACGTCATCATCAGCAGATCAAAGACGCCGGGCTTCCCGCAGTGACGCGGGATAATGTCCCGGTGGCGATCGCCGCCAATATCGGCAGCGCGCTGGAGGCACCCGGCGCATTTGCCAATGGCGCGCAGGGCGTAGGACTGTTTCGCACAGAAATGCTGTATATGGATCGCGACGCCGCCCCGGACGAGCAGGAGCAGTTTGAAGCCTACCAGCAGGTGCTATTGTCTGCCGAAGGCAAGCCGGTCATCTTCCGCACTATGGATATCGGCGGGGATAAGCAGATCCCCTGGCTCAATATTCCGCCAGAGGAGAACCCGTTTCTCGGCTACCGCGCGGTGCGTATTTACCCTGAGTTTGTCGACCTTTTTCGCACGCAGCTGCGCGCCATTTTGCGGGCCGGTGCGAGCGGTAACGCCCTGCTGATGATCCCCATGGTGCACAGCCTCGATCAGATTTTATGGGTGAAACAGGAGTTGCGAAACGTGCAGGAAGCGCTGAAAGCACAAGGGCTACGCCATACCTCCCACCTGCCGCTGGGCATAATGGTCGAGGTGCCTTCGGTCTGCTATATCATCGATCACTTCTGCGATGAGGTGGATTTTTTCAGCATCGGATCGAATGATATGACCCAGTATCTTTACGCGGTGGATCGCAACAATCCGCGCGTGTCGCCGTTCTATAATCCGATCACGCCTTCATTTTTACGCATGGTGCGCCAGATCGTTTCCACCGCCCACCGCCACGGAAAATGGGTGGGAATTTGCGGAGAACTCGCCGGAGAACGCCGCTATCTTCCACTGATTTTGGGGCTGGGGATTGATGAGTTCAGTATGAGCGGCCCGCGCATTCCGCCGGTAAAAGCGCAGCTACGCCAGCTTGAGAGCGGTGCCTGCCAGGCGCTGGCCGACAGTGCCTGCGAATGCCGCAGCGCCGAGGAGATAGAGACGCTGCTCGCCGAATTTACACCGCAAGAGCCTGCGCGCCCGCTGCTGGCGCTTCAGAATATCGTGGTGAACGAACCGCTCGCGTCAAAGGAGCAGGTTCTGCAGTTTCTGTGCGGCAATTTGGCTATTCAGGGGCGCACGGAGAATCCGCTGGAGCTGGAAGAAGATCTCTGGCAGCGCGAAGAAATTGTGACCACCGCCGTGGGCTTCGGCGTGGCCATTCCGCATACCAAATCCCAGTGGATACGCCACTCCAGCATTAGCATCGCACGCCTGGAAAAGCCCATCGACTGGGAGTCAGATATGGGCGAGGTGGAGCTGGTGATTATGCTGACGCTTGGCACGCAGGAAGGGATAAACCATGTAAAAGTCTTCTCTCAGCTGGCGCGAAAACTGGTGAACAAAGCATTCCGCGAGTCTTTGTTTGCGGCAAATACCCCGCAGCAGATCCTCGATTTGCTCAATGCTGAACTCAGCTTCTGACCGCTACTGAAAACGTGCGCGGTACTCACCCGGCGTCAGGCCAAACTGGCGCCGGAACAGTCGACAAAAATAGTCGCTGTCAGGGTAGCCGCAGCGTTTCGCCACTTCGCCCACGGGCAGGTGGTACTTTTGTAAAATCGTACGCGCTTTTGCCATCCGCACCCAGCGCACATAATCGACAAAACTCATGGTTCCATGCTGCGAAAACAGGCGGGAGAGATGATTAGGGGTGATGGTAAACAGCGCGGCGACGCTCTCACGCGCTACCGGCCCGGCATAATTTTCCTGTACCCAGTTGCAGATGCTCTGATAGAGAAAATCGCCGCGCGATAAACCTGCCTCTGGCCTCGTGGACACCACCTTCCGGCACCAGTGCAATACGCTCAGCGTCAGGGGCTGAATAATGGCCTGGTCCTGCGGCGACGCGCTCAGATGAGTCAGCGCCATCAGCATCGCCGTGCGCTCGCCCCGCTCCGGATGCGGCAACTCTATTTTTCGCTGCGGATACCCGGTCTGCCCGCTACGGGAGTCGTGAAACGCCAGACCGAGCCAGGAAGGGGCAAAGACAAGACTCAGCAGCATGACCGGCTTTTCAAACGTCGACATCGTCACGGCACGGGCGGGAAGAAACAGCATCTCCCCCTGCCCAATCAGCTTTTGCTCCGCGATAAGCCGGTTCTCGTATTCACCACGCAGTACCACCTCCAACCGTGGCCACTCAATACTCACACTGCCCGCAGGCAGCGTGGCAGGTCGATGCGCGAACCAGACGCGGCCCAGTTGCTGCGGATTGAGTACCAGACCGCTCAACAGGTCGGCAAAAAACTGCTGGTCGGCAGGAAAGGGGCGCTCAGACATACTATCCCCTGCGCGCATCCGGGCGCACCAGATCCAGGCGGTGGTCTTCGCTTATCGAATAGTAAGCCGTTGGGCCTCCCGCTCGCAGAATCGGGTTGGCCTTCGCGGTCTGGAAGATGCCCTCTTCCAGCAGCGACTCGGCGATATGGATCCCGACGACCTCACCCAGTACCAGCCAGCTATCGATCGCCGTTCCATCTGCGCCGGTCAATTGAATACATTGCGACAGCCTGCACTCAAAGTTCACCGGACTTTCCGCCACGCGCGGCACCTTGACCAGTGTGCTATCGGCTTTTGTCAGCCCGGCAAAGGCAAATTCGTCTTCTCCGTGAGGAAGGCTGGCCGAGGTTTCGTTCATCGCCTCTGCAAGCTCACGTGTGGCAAGGTTCCAGACAAACTCTTTTGTCTCGACGATATTTCGCACGCTGTCCTTCCAGCCGCTGCTGGCAAAACCAATAATGGGCGGACGGTAATTAAAACAGTTAAAGAAACTGTAGGGTGCGAGATTGGTTTGCCCCGACGCATTCTGCGAGGCAATCCAGCCGATGGGCCGAGGGCCGATAATGGCGTTCAGAGGATCGTGCGGTAAACCATGTCCCTGCGAAGGCTGATAAAAGTACATTACGCTCTCCGGTGAGTAGTCAGAACCTCATTATGCCGTGGGATTTCGCCCGGTACAGTAGCCGCGATGAAATCATTCCAATCATAAAATTCATCTGCGCAACGAATGTGACATTGATCACTTCAAAGTTGCGTGCACAGCCAGTATCATCAGAACAGATAAAACCCTCGCTGCCAGACGGCGAGGGTTTTCTTTTGGATTGGTTTCTGCGGTACACGCAGCATTAACGACATGGAGTAATAAATGTCTAGACCCACAATTATCATTAATGAACTCGACGCAGAACGTATCGACCGCCTTCTGGAAAAATCAGAGTTTGCTTCACTGCCGGTTGCCGACGCCCTGAATGCGGAGCTGGACCGGGCACAGATGTGTACCCCGGAAACCATGCCGCATGACGTCGTGACGATGAACAGCCAGGTGAAATTCCGCGATCTGACCACCGGCGATGAGCGCACGCGCACCCTGGTCTATCCTGCGCAGATGTCCGACAGCAGCACGCAGCTTTCCGTTCTCGCCCCCGTCGGCGCCGCGCTGCTGGGCCTGCGTACCGGCGACACCATTCACTGGGAGTTACCGGGCGGCGCTTCCGCGCATCTGGAAGTGCTGGAACTGCTCTACCAGCCAGAAGCGGCCGGCGATTACCTTCGTTAATCTCATCTGAATAAGCGCATAACCGCGTTTCCCAGAGGATGCACCCGCATCCTCTTTCCGTAAAATCACCTTTATTTCCTATAGAAGCCAAAATTATCTTCATCCAGGCTTAATCCGTTTCAACGGCCCAGGGTCTTCTATGGATGAGATAGAAGTCATTTCTCTTATCTATTTAATTTTACTGGCGATTATCGTCACGGCCGTGCTATATCTTGAGCGTCACTGGTAGCCTTACTCCCACCTCAACTCCGCAAAGAAACGTCAAATAACGCCACGATATGAAAAGTGTCTGACAGATATCAGAAAACCATATTATTTTGTGATTGAATGAATCGAGCGTTTATAAACAAGGAGAAACGGGTATGTACCAGACAATTATTATGCCGGTTGATGTTTTCGAAATGGAACTGAGCGACAAAGCCGTCCGCCATGCTGAATTTCTGGCGCAGCAGGATGGCGTGATTCACCTTTTGCACGTCCTGCCCGGTTCGGCCAGTCTGAGCCTGCACCGCTTTGCAGCCGATGTCCGCCGCTTTGAAGAGCATCTTCAGCACGAAGCCGAAGCGCGGCTGCAAACCATGGTCGGCCATTTCACCCTCGATCCGTCACGGATTAAAACCCACGTGCGTTTCGGCAGCGTTCGCGATGCGGTCAATGAAATGGCGAACGAACTGAAAGCCGATGTGGTGGTGATCGGCTCGCGTAATCCGTCCATCAGCACCCACCTGCTCGGCTCGAATGCCTCAAGCGTGATTCGCCATACCCATATTCCGGTGATGGTCGTTCGCTAACGCCCAAAAGAAAAACCCCGCTTGCGCGGGGTTTTGTCTGATGCAGGTGGTGCCTTACTTTCTTTTATTATGCTGTTTTGGTGCGAATCAGATAATCAAACGAGCTTAATGACGCTTTCGCCCCTTCGCCGGTGGCGATGATAATCTGTTTGTATGGCACCGTCGTGCAGTCGCCCGCCGCAAAGACACCCTTCACGCTGGTTTCACACTTGGCGTCGATGATGATTTCGCCCATACGGTTACGCTCAACGGAGCCTTCCAGCCAGGTGGTGTTTGGCAACAGACCAATCTGGACGAAAATCCCTGACAGCGGCACGCTGTGCACATCGCCGCTGACGCGGTCGCGATACTCAAGGCCCGTCACTTTGCTGCCGTCGCCTTTCACTTCCGTCGTCTGCGCGTTCAGCACGATATCGACGTTCTTCAGGCTGCGCACTTTATCCTGCAGCACCTGATCGGCTTTCATTTCCGGAGCAAATTCCAGCAGGGTAACGTGTTCCACAATACCCGCCAGATCGATAGCCGCTTCAACGCCGGAGTTACCGCCGCCAATCACCGCCACGCGTTTACCTTTAAACAGCGGGCCGTCGCAGTGCGGGCAGTAGGTCACGCCTTTGGTGCGATATTGATCTTCGCCAGGGACGTTCATGTTGCGCCATTTCGCGCCGGTGGCGATGATCACGCTGCGCGCTTTTAGCACCGCGCCGGAAGCCGTTTCAATCTGGTGTAAGCCACCTTCCTGCGCTGCCGGAACCAGTTTGCTGGCACTTTGGCTATCAATCACATCCACTTCATAATCGCTAACGTGCGCTTTCAGGGCACCCGCCAGCTTTTGACCTTCGGTTTTCGGGACCGAGATGTAGTTTTCGATGTCGACGGTGTCGAGCACCTGGCCACCGAAACGCTCACCCATCAGGCCGGTACGAATGCCTTTACGGGCAGAATAGACCGCCGCCGCCGCACCCGCCGGGCCGGAACCGACAATCAGCACGTCGTAAACATCGCGTTTATTCAGCTCTTCCGCCGCACGTTTTTCGGCACCGGTATCAATTTTGGCGACGATTTCCGTCAGCGTCATACGCCCCTGGCCGAACTCCTGACCATTGACGAATACCGCCGGAACACCCATCACGTTGCGATCGGTGATTTCGTTCTGGAATACGCCGCCGTCGATGGCCGTATGTTTGATGCGTGGGTTAAGCACCGCCATCAGGTTCAGCGCCTGCACTACGTCCGGACAGTTATGGCACGAGAGCGAGTAATAGGTTTCAAATTCAAAATCGCCGTCGATGTTGCTGATTTGCTCCAGCAGAGACTGTGCCTCTTTCGACGGATGCCCACCGGTCCACAGCAGCGCCAGTACCAGGGAGGTAAATTCGTGCCCCAGCGGAGAACCTGCAAAGCGCGGCCCCTTGTCAGAACCTGGGTTAGTAATCAGGAATGACGGCTTGCGTACCGCAAGGCTGTTATCTTCTTTAAAGGTCACTTTTGGTGACAGTTCGGCGATTTCCGCCAGCAGTTCCTTGATTTCTGCCGATTTAGCGCCGTCATCCAGCGTGGCAATCAGCTCAACAGGTTTGGTCAGTTTCTCAAGGTAGGCCTTGAGCTGGGTTTTCATGTTGGTGTCGAGCATCGTTAATCTCCTGCTTTACGTTTCCTCATGTAACCCGCCTCTTAGCTGGCGGCCTTCGCGCCCCGGTCACTTATTCCTGGGATTCGCTTAGCGCCGCCGCGATGCGACTTACATGAGATAACGTAAAAATTTCAAAAAAGCGGGTGCCACAATGCACCCGCCAATCGTCGTCAATTTCCTTTGGATTTCGCGCCTGAGCGTGAAAAAGAGGGAAATCTTAGATTTTGCCAACCAGGTCCAAAGATGGAGCCAGCGTCGCTTCGCCTTCTTTCCATTTAGCCGGGCACACTTCACCTGGGTGAGACGCCACGTACTGTGCTGCTTTGATTTTACGCAGCAGGTCAGATGCATCACGGCCGATACCTTCAGCGGTAACTTCGATAGCCTGGATAATGCCCTGCGGGTCAACAACGAAGGTGGCGCGGTCAGCCAGGCCTTCATCTTCACGCATGTTGTCGAAGTTACGGGTCAGGGCGCCAGTCGGGTCGCCGATCATCGCGTATTTGATTTTCGCGATGGTTTCAGAGCTGCCATGCCATGCTTTGTGAGTGAAGTGGGTGTCGGTAGAAACAGAGTAAACGTCCACGCCCAGTTTCTGCAGTTCGTCGTAATGATCCGCTACGTCGCCCAGTTCGGTCGGGCAAACGAAGGTGAAATCTGCCGGATAGAAGAAGAACACGCTCCAGCGACCTTCGGTATCTTTCTCGGTCACTTCGACGAATTCACCGTTTTTGAACGCCTGGTTTTTGAAAGGTTTAATTTTAGTGTTAATCAAAGACATCTGTACTTCCTCCGTGTTTTCGTTGAGATGTAAGGTAACGAACTTTGACTGATGGGGCTAATGCGTTTGCCGTATCAAATCAATCAGTCATACCTTACAACCCAAACCGACAACGTTGTGAATGGTGTTGGGGAGCCCAAAAGTAAAAAGGCCGCCCCTACGGGCGGCCCTGATACCTGAATTCCCCGTAGGTACCTTCAGTGCCAGCCGAAGCTGGCGTTGCGTTGCGCTCTACAGAACCTGAGTCAGGTCGTAACAGCGGTATCGATTACACCACCCGCGCAGGCATTGAGCAATCCACGACCGGGTCATTCCTGTCTATGGCTGTGATAGGTTTTTCCGAATAACGATGTTGACGGCCCTTCTCCCCTCTATTCTTGCGAGAAATAAAATTGCGCTTGATGCTGAATTTACCCATTAAAAATACAAAATTATTATTAATGCGCCGTAATTCATGCAGTTCAACTATTATTAATAGTGAGAAACATTTTCATGGATGTATTTTATTTAAAGCATATTGTGAAACATAATATTTCAGTCAGCACAAAACCGGGTGTTATCACAAAACACCAGGGCACTATCCAATCAAATTTTATTTAAGGACAACTTTCTTTTTACATGCAGGGGAATTGCTTTATTATCACCACGTCATTCCCGACGAAGTAATGATATGGCAGAAAAAGTCATAAAGAGATTGATTATGTCCATCTATAAATATCCTCTTAAACTGAATGTTCTCGACGCCGCAATAGAGAGAATCGACTGGACGCTCGAAAACTTATCGAAAGTCTGCGTCTCTTTTTCCGGTGGAAAAGATTCCACCATTATGTTGCATCTTACGGCGCAGCGGGCGCGTAAACAGAAACGGAAAATTAGCGTTCTGTTTATCGACTGGGAGGCGCAATTTACTTACACCATCGAACATGTCGAGAACATGCGGGCGCACTATTCCGACGTCATCGATCACTTTTACTGGGTGGCACTGCCCCTCACCACGCAAAACTCCCTGTCACAATTTCAGCCTGAGTGGCAGTGCTGGGAGCCGGGCACCGACTGGGTCCGCCAGCCGCCGGAAGATGCCATTACCGATCCCCACTATTTTGATTTCTATCAGCAAGGGATGACCTTCGAATCGTTCGTCAGAGCCTTTTCCGACTGGTATGCGCAAAAACGCCCTGCCGCGGTGCTGATCGGCATTCGCGCCGACGAGTCCTATAACCGCTTTCTGAGTATCGCTAACGCCCGCAAACAGCGGTTCGCAGACGACAAACCCTGGACCACCTTCGCCCCCGGCGGCCACGCCTGGTACATGTATCCCATCTACGACTGGAAAACCGCCGATATCTGGACCTGGTTTGCCAAAACCGGCTGCAGCTATAACCCCCTGTACAACCTGATGTACCAGGCGGGCGTCCCCCTTCGCTATATGCGCATTTGCGAACCCTTTGGCCCGGAGCAGCGCCAGGGCTTATGGCTCTACCATGTGCTGGAGCCGGAGCGCTGGGCGGCGATGTGCGAGCGGGTCAGCGGTGTGCGAAGCGGAGGCATATACGCGGGTCATGACAACCATTTTTACGGCCACCGTAAAATTCTCAAACCCGATCATCTTTGCTGGCAGGAATATGCCCTGTTATTACTCGACAGTATGCCTGTCGCCACGGCGGAACATTATCGCAACAAAATCGCCGTCTATTTGCACTGGTATCAAAAACAGGGCATGGAAAATATACCGGACACCCAGGACGCGGATATTGGCTCAAAAGACATTCCCTCCTGGCGGCGAATTTGTAAGGTACTTCTTAATAATGATTATTGGTGCCGGGCGTTATCATTTAGCCCAAATAAACCTAAGCATTACCAACGCTACAGTGACCGAATGAAAACCAAACGCCAGCAGTGGGGAATTTTATGCAACAACGATTAATTAACGATATGGAGCACTATCTGCAATCGCTTTCTGAAGAGAAGAAAATAGAGGCCATCAACGCGTTTCGTCAGGCGATTCACCAGTTCAGCCCCTTTCACGAACAGCCCGTCGACTGCGTACTGTGGATTAAACAAGAAGAGATCAGCGCTAACGACTACAACCCCAATACCGTGGCCCCGCCGGAAAAACGCTTGCTCAGCAAATCGCTGGAGCTGGATGGGTTTACGCAGCCGATCCTGGTCACTGAAAACGGCCCACATAATTACGAGATCGTGGACGGATTCCATCGGCGTGAGCTTGGCAGCCACCGGGCGGCGTTAAAACGTCAGTTGAAGGGCTATCTGCCCGTCACCTGCCTGCGTAAAGAACGGCAGGAGAAGTTCGACCGGATGGCCGCCACCATTCGTCACAACCGTGCGCGCGGGCGCCATCAAATCCATTCGATGTCGGAGATTGTCCGGGAACTGGTGTTGCTCGGCTGGGACAATGAGAAAATCGGGCTGGAGCTTGGGATGGACAGCGACGAAGTGCTGCGCCTGAAACAGATCAACGGCCTGCTGGAACTGTTCGCAGACCGTCGTTATTCAGACGCCTGGACCGTTAAATAATCACAGCGCGTTCAGGCGCTCGGCCGCCGCTAACAGCGTCGATTCCTGCTTCGCAAAACAGAGACGAATCAGTTTATGCGGGAAGGGATCGGCGCAAAATACCGACAGCGGTATCGCGGCGACGCCCGCCTCTTTGGTCAGCCACTGGCAAAAACTGACGTCGTCCAGATCGGAAATCGCGCTGTAATCCGCCAGCAGGAAGTAAGTCCCTTCGCACGGCAGAATTTCCAGGCGGCTGTTGCTCAGCGCATTCACAAACCGATCCCGTCGCGCGCGATAAAACGCTGGTAATTCACGATAGTGCTCCGGTTCGGCGCGCAGCATATCCGCCAGCGCCAGCTGCGCAGGGGTGTTTACGGCAAACGTCAGATACTGATGCACCTTACGCAACTCGGCGCTGATCGCCGCAGGCGCGACGCAATAGCCCACTTTCCAGCCGGTCATGTGATAGGTTTTACCAAACGATGACACCGCGATGGCGCGTTCGCGAAGCTGCGGATGGGCGAGCACGCTGGCGTGCCCCTCGTCTGCAAAACAGATGTGCTCGTAGACTTCGTCGCTCAGCACATAGATTTCACGTTCAGCAATTGCCTGCCACAGCGCCGCGAAATCCGCTTTGCGCCAGACGGTCGCCGACGGGTTGTGCGGCGTATTAAGGATAACCAGACGGGTTTTCTCACTCAGCAGCGCGGCGAAAGCCTGCCAGTCGGGGCGAAAATGCGGCGGCTGAAGCGCAACACGTTTGACCACGCCGCCGGAGAGTTCAATGGCTGGCGCGTAGCTGTCGTAGCTCGGATCGAAGCAAATCACCTCATCACCGGTACGCACCAGCGCGGTAATCGCCGCGTACAGTGCCTCTGTCGCCCCCGCCGTCACCGTCACTTCACTGTTGGCATCCGGCTTGTAGCCATAGAGTTCAGCCGTTTTATCGGCAATCGCCTCCCGCAGCGGCTGCGCGCCCGTCATCGGCGCATATTGATTGGCCCCTTGTGCCACGTGGTGCGCCAGGCGCTCCTGCAGATAGGTCGGGCCGTCAAAGTCAGGGAATCCCTGCGAAAGGTTGATGGCGTTATGGGCCTGGGCCAGCGCGCTCATCTGCGTAAAGATGGTGGTACCGAGATTAGGGAGTTTGCTTTGCGGAATCAACGGGTTATTGCTCATTGTGTCGTGCCTGCATGTAATACTTATGTTGCTGCCACTATAACACGATGTTAGTCTTTGGCAATCAAGACGCTTAGACGTCTAAATCATATAATTATTCCTGCCGAGAGGGTAAAGGAAAATGACAGACCACCTGCAACTCACACAACTCGTCGACGCCTGCCGCTGGATTGGTGCCAAAGGCTGGGCTCCCGCGACGGGCGGGAACATGTCCGTGCGACAGGACGACACGCTGTGCTGGCTGAGCGAATCCGGCAAAGACAAGGGCAGCCTGACAACGGATGATTTCCTGCAAGTGGAGATCGCCACCAACCGCGCGCCGTCCGGGCGCAAACCGTCGGCGGAAACGGGCTTGCACACGCTGATTTATCGCCTGTTTCCGCAGGCCAACGCGGTGCTGCACGTGCATACGGTCAATGCCACCGTGCTGTCGCGCCTGACCAAAACGGCCGAGCTGCGCATCAGCGGTTTTGAGATGCAAAAATCCCTCAGCGGGCAGACCACCCATCTGGATACCCTCGTTATTCCGGTGTTCGACAACGACCAGGATATTGACGCCCTCGCCTCACGAATCGCCCATTACGCACAGGAAACCCCACTTAATTATGGTTTTCTTCTGCGCGGTCATGGCTTAACCTGCTGGGGACGCGATGTGGCCGAAGCTCGCCGTCACCTTGAAGGCCTTGAATTCTTATTTGAATGCGAAATGCGTTTACGACAACTGGAGAGATTATGATTCGCGCGATTGTGACGGATATTGAAGGGACCACCAGCGATATTCGTTTTGTCCACAATGTGCTATTCCCCTATGCGCGCGAGCGGCTGGCGGCGTTTGTCACCGCCCAGCAGTACGCCGAACCGGTGAAATCCATTCTGGACAATCTGCGTGATGAAATTGCCAGCCCCCACGCCAGCATCAGCGAGCTTATCGACACCCTGTTTACGTTTATGGATGAAGACAGGAAATCCACCGCCCTGAAGGCCCTGCAAGGGATCATCTGGCAGGACGGATACGTCAACGGCGATTTTACGGGCCATCTCTACCCGGACGTTTTGCCTGCGCTGGAAAAATGGAAAGCGCAAGGCATTGATCTCTATGTTTATTCCTCTGGCTCTGTCGCAGCGCAGAAACTGTTATTTGGCTACAGCGACGAAGGTGATATTACTCATCTGTTCAGCGGTTATTTCGATACCCACGTGGGCGCGAAGCGTGATGTGCAGTCCTACACCACCATTGCCGCGCAGATCGGCGCCGCCCCGTCGCAAATCCTGTTCCTCTCGGACATTCACCAGGAGCTGGACGCCGCTGAGCAGGCAGGTTTTCGTACCCTGCAGCTGATTCGCGGTGATGACGATGGCGCGAGCCACCACCATCAGGTACACCAATTCGACGAGATTAATCCGGAGCAGATCCCTTCATGAGCGCTTTGACCATTTATTCCGACACCGACACCCGCGCCCCGCTGTGGCACAGCACCGATGCCCGTGATATCGCTGAAAAGCTCAACGCCCGCGGTGTGCGTTTTGAACGCTGGGAAGCCGACCGCGATTTAGGCCGCGATCCCGCAGCGGAAACGGTGATTAATGCGTATCAGCACGCGATCGATAAACTGGTGGCGGAGAAAGGCTATCAGAGCTGGGATGTCATCAGCCTACGCGCGGATAACCCGCAGAAAGAGGCGCTGCGCGCGAAGTTTCTTAACGAACATACTCACGGCGAAGATGAAGTGCGTTTCTTTGTCGAGGGTGCCGGGCTGTTTTGTCTGCACATCGAAGACCAGGTGTACCAGGTGCTGTGCGAGAAAAATGACCTCATCTCCGTACCCGCCGGCACGCCGCACTGGTTTGATATGGGTTCCGAACCCAACTTCACCGCGATCCGCATTTTCGATAATCCGGAAGGATGGATTGCGCAGTTCACGGGAAGTGAGATCGCGGATGGCTATCCGCGACTGGCTTAAGCGCTTCGCCGGGCGGCGCGAACGCTGACCCGGCTTTTACAGCGGTAGCCGCTTTTAGCGCTTCAGTCCGTTCGCATCAACAACCAGCCGATCCAGCATGACGCCCCATCCTTCACCCGTTCGAGCGTTAAATCAGGATCACGCGTCACGTTTCTGTCCTCCTCAAGGGATGCCCTAAAAGGATAACCGCACTCAGGCTAATTCCCCTTTTGCCACCGCTTCCGGCCACACCACGCCCGTATCCAGCACCCACCCGCTGATCAGCGCCGCAGGCGTCACGTCAAACGCCGGGTTGTAGACTTTCGCCTCTTCCGGTGCCCACTGCACCGCGCCAAAACTCCCGGCAACACCCGTTACTTCGCTGGCCGCGCGCTGCTCGATAGGGATGGCATCGCCGTTCGGACAGTTCGGATCCAGCGTGGTTTGCGGTGCTGCGACATAAAAGGGAATGCCGTGGAATTTCGCCAGTACCGCCAGAGAGTAAGTGCCGATTTTGTTCGCCACATCGCCGTTGGCGGCGATGCGATCCGCTCCGACCCACACTGCGTCCACCTGCCCTTTCGCCATCAGGCTGGCGGACATGGAGTCGGTGATCAGCTGATACGGCACGCCCAATTCGCCCAGTTCCCAGGCGGTGAGTCTCCCGCCCTGCAACAGCGGGCGCGTTTCATCCACCCAGACATTAGCGATTTTTCCCTGCTGATGGGCAACCGCAATAACCCCCAGCGCCGTACCAACGCCCGCAGTCGCCAGCCCACCGGTATTGCAGTGGGTCAGCAGACGGCTTCCAGGCTTCACCAGTTCGCTTCCGGCGCGAGCGATGGCGTCGCAAAGCTGCTTGTCCTCATCGATCAGACGCAGGGCCTCAGCGCTCAGCGCAGGGACAAAATCCTCCTGCCACAGCGCCTGCTTCATGCGATCGAGATTGTTCATCAGGTTCACGGCCGTTGGGCGTGACGCCCGCAGAGTGTCGAGGGCCAGCGCCAGCTCGTCGCGGCTTTTCCCTGCCTCGGCCAGCAGCGCCAGCAAAAGGCTCGCAGACAGGCCAATCAGCGGCGCGCCGCGTACTCTGAGCGCGTGAATGTGGCCGACCAGCGCCTCTACCGTGGAGGCATCCAGCCAGCGTTTCTCCTGCGGAAGCGCCTGTTGGTCGAGAATAAATAGCTGATTACCCGCCACCCGCAGGCTTGTCGTCTGTAATGTCTGCATGTCGTTAATTCTCTGTTGCGTTGTTGTATCACATTGTGTCAGGATAAAATTCAGATGTATAGACGTCTAAATGTCTTTATTACCAGAACTGATGAGGAACAGGCAATGTCGCAATACCGTACCTTTACCGCCCAGGATGCCGTGGAATATGCAAAGCAGTTCGGCGGCCTTGATGACCCATCATCGCTGGTGGAGGCGCAGGAAGTGGGCGACGGCAACCTCAATCTGGTGTTTAAAATTTTCGATGCCGACGGCGTCAGCCGTATCATCGTCAAGCAGGCGCTGCCTTACGTGCGCTGCGTGGGTGAGTCCTGGCCACTGACGCTGGATCGCGCCCGCCTCGAAGCGCAAACCCTGGTCGAGCACTATCAGCACAGCCCGCAGCACACGGTCAAAATCCACCATTACGACCCGGAGCTGGCGGTGATGGTGATGGAAGATCTCTCCAGCCATAAAATCTGGCGCGGCGAGCTGATTAGCGGCGTCTGGTACCCGCAGGCTTCGCGCCAACTGGGGGAATATCTCGCTCACACCCTGTTCCACACCAGCGATTTTTACCTCCATCCGCACGTCAAAAAGGCGCAGGTGGCGAAGTACATCAACCCGGAAATGTGTGAGATCACCGAGGATCTGTTCTTTAACGATCCGTACCAGATCCACGAGCGCAATAACTATCCGGCGGCGCTGGAAGCGGACGTGGACGCCCTGCGCAGTGACGATCGGCTGAAAATTGCCGTCGCCTCGCTCAAGCACCGTTTCTTCTCCCAGGCCGAAGCGCTACTGCACGGCGATATTCACAGCGGCTCGATTTTTGTCGCAGAAGGCAGCCTGAAGGCGATTGACGCCGAGTTCGGCTATTACGGGCCGATCGGTTTTGATATCGGCACCGCCATCGGCAATCTGCTGCTGAACTTCTGCGGTCTGCCGGGCCATCTGGGTATTCGCGATGCCGCTGCCGCCCGCGAGCAGCGCCTGACGGATATTCAGGAGCTGTGGAACACCTTCGCGGAACGTTTCCAGGCCCTGGCGCGTGAAAAAACCCGCGATGCGGCCCTGAGCGCACCGGGCTATGCGTCGGAATTTCTGAAAAAGGTCTGGACCGATGCCATCGGTTTTTGCGGCACCGAGCTGATTCGCCGAAGCGTTGGGCTGTCGCACGTGGCGGATATCGACACCATTGTGGACGAAGCAATGCGCCACGAGTGCCTGCGCCACGCCATTACGCTCGGCAGAGCGTTGATTGTGATTGCCGACCGAATCGACAGCGCCGAAGAACTTGTGGCGCGAGTCCGCCAGTACAGCTGATTCCGTAACTCTTGCCGGGTGGCGATATCGCCTGCCCGGCCTGTCACACTTATCCCAGATACTCAATCACCGACAGCCCGCCGTTGTAATCCGTGCTGTAGATAATCCCCTGCGCATCCACAAACACGTCGCATGACTGAATCACCTGCGGGCGATGAGGGCGTGTGTCCATCATCTTCTCCGGCGCGGCCGGAACCAGCGCGCCGGTTTCCACCGGGCGGTACGGATTCGAAATGTCGTACGCGCGCACGCCTGCATTCTGGTAGGTGGCGAATATCAGCGTCGAACTGATAAAACTCCCGGGTCGGTTTTCATGCAGATTGTGCGGCCCGAAGTGCGCCCCTTTCGCCACGTAATCTGTCTCTTCCGGCTGCGGGAAGGTCGAGATACTGACCGGGTTCGACGGCTCGCGGATATCAAACAGCCAGATCAGCTTTTCACCGTCCTCCTGGTTATCGAGCACCGCTTCGTCCAGCACCACCAGCAGGTCCCGGTCGGGCAGCGGCAGCGCGGTATGCGTTCCACCGCCAAACGGCGGGCTCCAGTTGCGATGGCTAATCAGCTTCGGCTGGGTTCTGTCCTTCACATCCAGCAGGGTCAGCCCGCCGTCGCGCCAGCTGCCGTAGGCGGTATCGCCCGCGATGATCGCATGATGCAGCGCGTAGCGTTTGCCCTCCGGCCAGCCCGGTTGTTCGCCTGCCGCCTGATGCATCCCCGGCAGCCACCAGCGGCCTGCCACTTCCGGTTTGCGCGGATCGGCAAGATCGATAGTCAGGAAAATGTAGTCGGTAAAGCCGTCGATCAGCGCCGAGACATACGCCCAGCGCCCGCCGACGTACCAGATGCGGTGAATGCCGATTCCGTCGAGCGACAAGAAGCTGATTTCACGCGGTTTGTCCGGCGTGGAGATATCAAAAATTCGCAGCCCCGCGCTCCAGCCTTTGTCCTGCACGTCGCTGACGGTCTGCCCTACCTGGCGGGTGTAGTAGACCTTTTCATCGGCAAAACGGGCGTCGGCAAACAGATCGCGGGCGTTGATGACCAGTAACAGATCGTCATGGGCCTGGAGATGCACATTCCAGGTGCCGGGCGGCGCAGCCACGTAGCCCGCCGCTTTGGGATTTTTCGGGTCACGTACGTCGACGATGGAAAAGCCCTGCGACACCATATGCCCGATGTAGGCAAAGCCGCGATGGACCATCAGCTGAACGCCGTCCGGTCGACCGCCCTGATCGCTGTGACCGATGAGCCGCATATTGCGGCTGTATTCCGGTGTAGGTAATTGAGAGGACATATCCGTTCCTTTTGCCGGATGGCGGCTACGCCTTCTCCGGCCTACAGAACGTAGGCCCGGTTAGCGCAGCGCCACCGGGCAATATTATTTGCTCTTCGCTTCCAGGGTCGCAAACCACGGCGCGACGAAATCTTCGGTCTGGCCCCAGCCCGGAATGATTTTTCCGAGTGATGCCACATTGACCGCACCCGGCTGGGCCGCCAGCAGTGCCTGTGGAATTGCCGCCGCTTTAAAGTCGTAGGTCGCTGGCGTGGTTTCACCTGCGATTTTATTGGCGATCAGGCGCACGTTAGTGGCGCCAATCAGTTTCGGGTCAACCGCCACGCTCACTTTCCACGGGCTGCCGGATTCACGCATCAGTTGCAGATCCTGGTTCGAAATATCAATGCTGTAGAGTTTGATCTCGGTGCGGCCATTCTCTTTCAGCGCTTTGTAAGCGCCCTGGCTGAAGGCATCCCAGGTTCCCCAGATCGCATCGATTTGGCCTTTCGGGTACTTCGCCAGCACCGCACCCACTTTGTTCGCCGTATCGCCCTGCACGTCAGAGGACACCGCGCCGATCGACTCCAGCTCTTTGATGCCCGGATACTCTTTTTGCAGCGCCTGGTACGCCGCCTGACGACGCTCCATCGGCGGGAAACCCGCGACCCACAGCTTGATAATATTGGCTTTGCCGTTGAAATCTTTCGCCAGTTGGCCGAAGGAGAGATTCGTCAGGGAGGCATCATCCTGCTGGGTGACCGTCACGCCCGGAATCTCACCGTTGACGGCCGTATCAAACACCGCCACTTTGATCCCGGCATCCACGGCCTTTTTCACCAGCGCCGTGGAGTAGGGATCGCGGCCCTGGGAGAGAATAATCCCGTCATATTTCTGGCTGATGGCCTGGTTGACGAAATCCTGGAATTTGGCGTCATCGCCGTTGCTTAAAAAGGTGCTGACTTTAAAGCCGAGCTTTTTCCCTTCCTGAATCGCGCCCGAGACAAACTGCGTGGTGTTGTCGTCGGAGCCAAGGTTGCGGATCACCGCGATACGAATCGGACCATCATGGTTTGCAATCGCCGCCGGAACGGGGGCTGGGGTGGCCGCGTAACCCGGTAACGCGGTCAGTAACCCCAGCGCCACCAAAGAGAGTGCTATTTTCTTCATTCTGTTATCCCATTGTGTTGTTAACGTTTTTGTATGTAGGTAATCGCCAGTGCCACTGCCAGCACCAGCCCTTTTATAATGTCCATGGCGTAATACGGAACCGAGAGCATCACCAGCCCGTTCGACAGCACGCCTAAAATCACCGCCCCCACCAGGGTTCCCAGTGCGTTGGGTTTACCGGAACCCGCCAGCGAGAAGCCAATCCACGCCGCGGCTACCGCGTCCATCAGATAACCGCCGCCCGCATTGACCTGAGAAGATCCAATGCGTGACGCCAGCAAAATGCCGCCTAAACCGGCCAGCAGAGAGGCAATCACATACGCCGCCACTTTGTAGCGCGTGGTGCGAATTCCAGACAGGCGCGCCGCTTCCGGGTTTCCGCCGATGGCGTACATGCGTCGTCCGTGGGTGGTCAGGGAGAGGCCCAGCTGCGCCAGCACCGTCACCACCAGCATGATGATCACAATGGTCGGCACCTGGCCGAGCAGCCCGAACGCCGCCGGAATGGTCCCTTCAGCCATGTCGCCGCTCGGCAGCACCATGTTTTCGGTAATCGATCCGCCGTAGCTGTAGGTCATCGCCACGCCCTGAATCACAAACAGACTGGCGAGGGTCGCCAGCATGTCCGGAATCCGCAGGATGACAATCAGGAAGGCGTTAAACAGCCCGACCAGCGTACAGAGCGCCAGGGTGATCAGAATCGACTCGGTGGTGCCGAAGCCGTGCCAGACGAAGAGTGAAATCACCAGCGCATTGGCCAGCGACGCCGTCGAGCCTACGGAGAGATCAAACCCGCCGACGGTCAGGGAGATCGACACCCCGATGGCAATCACCGTCACAATGGCGATGGAGCGTAAGATATTGATGATGTTAAAAGGATCGAGGAAGTTGTCCGATGCGATGCCAAAAATCGCCACCAGCGCGACAACGGTCAGCAACATGCCCCATTTGTAGAGAAAATCGAAAAACTGCTGACGGCCCGACGCCGTCGCATTCACTGAAAGGGCCTTGCTCACGACGCCGTACCTCCGGTTGAATAATAAAGTAATGTCTCTTCGCGGGCCTGTGCCCCGGCGACTTCCGCCACGATGCGCCCGTCCCACAGCACGCAGATGCGGTCGCATAATCCCACCAGCTCGGCGAATTCGCCGGAGGCATAAATCACCCCTTTGCCTTCGCGCGCCAGACCATCAATCAGCTGGAACAGATCGGTTTTGGCCTTCACGTCCACGCCTTTGGTCGGCTCGTCAAAAATCAGTACGCTGGCGTTGCCGCGCAGCCATTTGCCAATCGCCACTTTCTGCTGATTGCCGCCTGACAGACGACGTAAAACCTGCCCCGGCCCCCGCGCGCGAATACCGACGCGGGCGATCACCTCCTCAGCCCAGCGCCACGCCTGACGATGTCCAAACAGGCTCCAGCGCGAGAAGCTGTGATCTGCGCTAACGGCCAGATTCATGCTCACCGGCTCGTCGATAAAAATGCCCTCTTTGCGCCGCTCTTCCGGCACCAGCGCCAGCCCGCGCAGTACAGAATCCGCCGGATCGCGCGGCTGCCACGGCTGATGGTTCAGCTCTGCGCGATCGACGCGGCTTTTCGAGGCGCCAAACAGCGCTTTGCACAGCTCGGTTTTCCCCGCCCCGGCAAGCCCGGCAATGCCAAGAATTTCGCCCTTGCGCAGGTGCAGGGAGATATCTTTCAGCAGCGCTTCGTCGTGCAGCCCTTCCACGCGCAGCAAAGTTTCGTCACTGTGCGGCGGTCGCGCAGGCGGATAAATATCACTCAGCTCATGGCCGAGCATCTTCTCGACGATATCTTCGCCGGACAGTGACGCCATCGGCCCGGACTCAATCAGCTTGCCGTCGCGCAGCACCGTTAAGGTGTCGCAAATGGCTTTCAGCTCATGAATGCGATGGGAGATAAACACCACGCCGATCCCCTGCTGTTGCAGGCGTCGGACCACCGCGAACAGGCGCTCGCTTTCGTGCGCATCCAGCGGTGCGGTCGGCTCATCCAGAATCAGAAAACGACAGTGATGCGACAACGCCCGCGCCAGCAGAATTTGCTGCTTTTCGGCGAGGGTGCAGCTATCGATGGAACGACGGACATTAAGGGAGATATCCAGTTGCGCCAGGGCCTGCTGCGCCTGCTCGCGAATCGCGCGCCAGCGGTAGCGATGGCCCGGCTGCGCCAGATTATCGAGCATAATGTTTTCGGCGATACTGAGGCCCGGGATCAGCGCCACGTCCACCTCCTGCTGCACCAGGTGAATGCCCAGCCGTTTGGCGTCCAGCGGTTCACGAATGGCCACCGGCTGATTATTAATGCTGATCTCGCCCTCGTAGTGGTCATGCGTGCCACAGAGCACCGCCATCAGCGTCGATTTTCCCGCCCCGTTGGCCCCCGTCAGCGCATGGACAGAACCGCCCGTCAGGGTGAAATCCACGCGCGACAGCGCCTGAAAGCCGGAAAAGGCCAGGCTGATACCGCGCATCTCAAGGCGACTGGAACCCATCCGCTGTCATTCCTTCTTATTTAATATTTTGATTTATGGAATTTTTCACAGCTCGGGTTGACTGGCAATGATAGAAAAGGCATAAGATAAAGCTAAATATTATTAGCCATCCGGATGTCCAGACATAACATCGGGTTAGCGCTTCGCAAAAAGGACACCCTCATGAGTCACACTGATATTCGCGTCGTACCCGGCCCGGCAAACTATTTCTCCCACAACGGCAGCCTTGCGCGCCTGAGCGATTTCTTCACCCCGGAACAGTTGTCCCGCGCGGTGTGGATTTACGGTGAACGCGCCATCGAAGGTGCCCGCCCGTTCCTGCCTGACAGCTTCCACGCCGCAGGCGCGAAGCATCTGCTGTTTAAGGGCCACTGCAGCGAGCGGGATGTCACCCATCTGGTGAATGACGCGGGAGATGACGTCAGCGTGGTGATCGGCGTAGGCGGCGGCGCAGTGATGGACACGGTCAAAGCCGTGGCGCGTCGTCTGGGTGCGCCGTTCGTTGGCATTCCGACTATCGCCGCCACCTGCGCGGCCTGGACGCCGCTGTCCGTGTGGTACAACGACGCTGGTCAGGCGCTTCAGTTTGAGATTTTCGATGACGCCAACTTCCTGGTGCTGGTCGAGCCTCAGATCATCCTCAACGCCCCGGCGGAATACCTGCTGGCGGGTATCGGCGACACGCTGGCGAAATGGTACGAAGCGGTGGTGCTGGCACCGAAACCGGAAGCGCTGCCTCTGACAGTGCGGCTTGGCATTAACGGCGCGCTGGCGATCCGCGACGTGCTGCTGGAGAGCAGCGAGCAGGCGCTGGCCGATCAGGCGCGCGGCGAACAAACTCAGGCGTTTCGCGATGTGGTCGACGCCATTATCGCCGGTGGCGGGATGGTTGGCGGGCTGGGCGAGCGCTATACCCGCGTGGCGGCTGCACATGCGGTGCATAACGGTTTAACGGTTCTGCCGCAGACCGAAAAATTCCTCCACGGCACCAAAGTGGCCTACGGCATTCTGGTGCAGAGCGCCCTGCTCGGTCAGGACGATGTTCTCGCGCAGTTAATTGCGTCGTATCAGCGTTTTCATCTGCCAACGACCCTTCGCGAACTGGAGGTGGATATCAACAACCGCGCTGAACTGGATAAGGTGATCGCCCATACGCTGCGCCCGGTGGAGTCGATTCACTCCTTGCCGGTGACACTTACGCCCGAGTCGCTTTACGCCGCATTGGTGAAGGTGGAAAACCTCAGCCGCTAATCGCTTCGACCGTCTATACCTAATGATGATTCTCACCACTCTCGAAACGAGGTCATCATGCAGATCGATTTAACGGGTAAGAAAGCGCTGGTTACTGGCGCCAGTCGTGGTTTGGGCCGTGCCATCGCGCTATCCCTGGCTGAGGCCGGGGCCGACGTGGTTATTACGTATGAAAAATCCGCTGATAAAGCCCAGGCCGTCGCCGCAGAGATAGCGGCGCTGGGACGCAACAGCGAAGCCATTCAGGCAGACAGCGCCAGCGCAGAGGCCATTCAGGATGCCGTTACGCAGGCGGCACGCACGCTCGGTGGGCTGGATATTCTGGTCAATAACGCCGGGATTGCGCGCGGTGGTCCGCTGGAGTCCATGACGCTGGCGGACATTGATGCCCTTATCAACGTCAACATACGCGGCGTGGTGATTGCCACCCAGGCCGCGCTGGTCCATCTGTCTGACGGCGGGCGTATCATCAGTATCGGCAGCTGTCTCGCCAACCGCGTCGCCCAGCCGGGTATTGCGGTCTATTCCATGACGAAATCAGCGCTTAACTCCCTGACCCGAGGTCTGGCCCGCGATCTGGGACCGCGCGGCATCACCGTCAATCTGGTCCATCCCGGCCCTACCAATAGCGACATGAACCCGGAAGATGGCGAGCAGGCCGACTCCCAGCGCCAGCTGATCGCCATCGGTCATTACGGCCAGCCGGAAGATATCGCGGCGGCGGTCACCTTCCTGGCAAGCTCGGCGGCAGGACAAATCTCCGGCACCGGTCTGGATGTGGATGGCGGCCTCAATGCCTGAGACTTTTTTGCCGCCCTGATTCCAGGTTTTTTGCACGCCTCTGTCGCCTGACAGAGGCGCTTGCGAGGGGCCTCGCAGCCTTCTATTTTGCCTCTTTCACCCGCAAATTCTGTGCCTTACAGTGCCCATAAGAAATTCGGAAATTGTCTAATAGTCTTATTATTTCCTTATAAAAACTGTGGGTGTAAAGTGCGTAGATTCAAATCGATTTGTTGGTCAAAAAACGCAGAAAGAGAGCTCGCCAGGATTGAACCTCATGCGAAGAAACGCATTCTTCATAAGTTCTCTGAATTCAATGATCGATCGGCTCCCCCTCCGGACATCAGAAAATTAACGATTCCGGAAAATCACTACCGCCTGAGAGTGGGCAATTACAGGATTGTTTTCACCATAAGAGGTGATGCGTATGACGAGTGCCTGGTCATATCCGTTAAACGCAGAACCTCAACCACTTATCTGCATGAGGAGATTGTGCCCTATGGCTGTTCAGCTAATTCAGGATGATGAAGGAACAACGCAGTTTGTGGTGATCCCCTGGCATGAATATTCGCGCATGTGTTTACAGCTGTCAGAAAACGATGACGAGAGGGATAGCGATCTGGAAGATATCGAGTGTGAGCACGATACCTATGATGATGTCGAGCTACCGGGTGATGTCTGCGACGTGATGCATAAAGAAAATGTCAGTCTGCAGGCTGCATGGCGTATTTTGCGCGGCTTATCTCAACAGGACGTAGCCGACACACTGGGCATCAGTCAGTCTGCCGTTTCACAACTCGAGGCGCTCGACTCACGCCCGCAAAAGCGCACGCGTGAAAAACTTGCGGCCATTTATGGCTGCACACAGGAGCAGATCAGTCTGTATCACCCGAAAGAGGGTTAACAGCACTTCGCCCCACCTTTGCTGCCGTAACGGGCGTCCTGACGATCGCGGAAAAATTCCTCGTAGGTCATTGGCGTCTGGTCCGGATGCGTAACCCGCATATGCTCGACATAGTTGTCATAGTCCGGCACGCCGATCATCATTTTGGCCGCCTGGCCGAGGTATTTCCCTGCTTTGGATAAGGTATCGAACATGATTCGGTTCCCGGAGTGGTGAAAATAGCAGGCCGGGTGAGCGCAAGCCCCACCCGGCATGATGATTAATGTGCCCCTTTTGCCTGCACCACAATCTCATCCAGATTTTCTGGCATCGGCTCGTATGGCGTCTCTTTCGCGGTCGGCTTGTCTTCTTTCAGTGCCGCCAGCGCGGTCTTCAGAGAGTACAACGCCAGCACCACAACCACCACCATAAAGAAGATTGTCAGCCCAGCATCCAGACGGTTGTTAAACACCAGCTGTGACAGCTGCGACTCCGTATACTGCGCCGGGATCTTGCCGCTGTCGATCATCGCCTGGAATTTATTGGCGATCGCGAGGAAGCCGACTTTGTTGTCCGGGCTAAACGCTTTCTGCCAGCCTGCGGTGAGCGTACAGATCAGCAGCCACGCCGTTGGCAGCAGCGCCACCCACGCGTAACGCTGACGCTTCATTTTGAACAGCACCACCGCGCAGAGCATCAGCGCCATGCCTGCCAGCATCTGGTTAGCGATACCGAACAGCGGCCACAGGGTATTGATCCCGCCGAGCGGATCGACGACCCCCTGATGGAGGAAGTAACCCCACGCCAGCACGCACAGCGCCGTTGCCAGCAGGTTGGCGGGCAGCGAATCCGTGCGTTTAAGGTTCGGCGAAATCACCCCCAGCAGATCCTGCAGCATAAAGCGCGCCGCGCGCGTCCCCGCATCCACCGCCGTCAGAATAAACAGCGCCTCGAACAGAATGGCGAAGTGATACCAGAACGACACATCCATCAGCCCGCCGAGCGCGCCGTGCAGAATATAGGCCATCCCCACCGCCAGGGTCGGCGCACCACCCGCACGGGAGATAATCGACTGCTCCCCGACTTCGTTAGCGATATGGGTCAGGGTTTCCGGCGTAATCGCAAAGCCCCAGCCGCTCACCACCTGCGCCGCAGAGGCTACCACGTCAACGGTTCCGGCCGGCGCCAGCACCGCCATCGGGCTGTTCATCGCAAAGTACACGCCCGGATCGATAATGCAGGCAGAGACCAGCGCCATAATCGCGACGAAGGACTCCATCAGCATACCGCCGTAGCCAATCAGGCAGGCCTGATTTTCATTGGCCAGCATCTTCGGCGTGGTGCCAGATGCGATCAGGGCATGGAAGCCCGAGACGGCACCACAGGCGATAGTGATAAACAGGAACGGGAACAGGTTACCGGTCCAGACCGGGCCGGTGCCGTCGATAAATTTGGTCAGCGCCGGCATCGTCAGGGTCGGGCGCATGATCAGAATCCCGATCGCCAGCCCCACGATAGTACCGATTTTGAGGAAGGTGGAGAGGTAATCACGCGGGGCCAGCAGCAGCCAGACCGGCAGAACCGCCGCCACAAAACCGTAGCCCACCAGCATCCAGGTCAGCTGCACGCCAGTAAAATCAAAGTACGGCGCCCAGGTCGGGCTTTCCGCCACCCAGCCGCCGGAGATAATCGCGAAGACCAGGAAGAACAGGCCAATCACCGACACTTCGCCAATGCGCCCAGGGCGGATATAGCGAATGTAGATCCCCATGAAAATCGCCAGCGGGATGGTAAAGGCCACGGTGTACGTTCCCCACGGGCTGTGGGTCAGGGCTTTCACCACGATCATCGCCAGCACCGCCAGAATGATCACCATGATCATAAAGGTGGCGATCAGGGCGATCACCCCGGCCGTTGCCCCCATCTCCTCTTTCACCAGCTCACCGAGCGAGCGCCCGTCGCGGCGGGTCGAGACGAACAGCACCATAAAATCCTGCACCGCACCGGCCAGCACCACGCCCGCGAGGATCCAGATCATCCCAGGGAGATAGCCCATCTGCGCCGCCAGCACCGGCCCGACGAGCGGCCCCGCCCCGGCAATCGCCGCAAAATGGTGGCCGAACAGCACTTTTTTATCCGTCGGGACGTAGTCCAGCCCGTCGTTATGACGAACCGCAGGTGTCATGCGCGTGCCATCTACCGCCAACACTTTGTCAGCAATAAAGCGCCCGTAAAAACGATACGCGATCAGATAAATGCAGACGGAAGCGACGACAATCCATAGCGCATTGATCTGTTCACCACGGTTGAGGGCGATATAGCCCAGAGCAAATGCGCCCACAACGGAGAGCACTGCCCAGATGAGGTATTTCCCTGAGTTGTTCATAGTTGTTGTCCGTTAGCGTGAAACAGTGAGATGTTACATTTTGTTTCTAGATCACTGCTTAAAATTTAACAACTCTGAAACGCAATAATGTGTGGTCAAACCAGATATTTACGCCACAGTGTTAAGCGGATCACTTTCGTGCCTTCCGCGTGCGTTTTCCTCTCTCCTCCCCCGTCACATTTTTGATTTTTTCCTGGCAAAGCTCCCTGTCGGAATGATTTGAATCATCTTATCTGAGCAAATAATCAACAAAATACCCTTGTGTATTCGCACGTTAACAAGGAAAAGGATATGAAAAGTTCAATACCTCAGGACTATAAGGTAGGGCCCGGCGCCTATTTTGCGCTGGCTTTCGCCGCCGTTTTCTTCTCCGGCCTGTTAGGGGGAAAAGAGTGGTACGGCGTGTTTGATTTCACCACGCTCAACGGGGCTTTCGGCAAAGTGGTCAGCAAAGCCAGCCTCGAAGACGGCACCCTGACCACGGCGACCAGCGCCTTTCGCGGTACCGGCGGCAGCGGCGCGATGGACGGGTTTCTGTTTGCGCTGGGGCTGATTCCGGCGGTGATGTTCGCACTCGGCATGATCAACGTGCTGGAACATTACGGCGCGCTGCGTGCGGCGCGTAAACTGCTGACGCCTCTGCTGCGCCCGCTGATTGGCATTCCGGGCACCACCGGACTGGCGCTGATCGGCAGCCTGCAAAGCACCGATGTCGGCGCGTCGCTCACCCGTAATCTTGCCGATGAAGGGCAAATCAGCGAAAACGAGAAAGACGTCTTTGCGATGTTCCAGTTCTCGGCGGGGGCGATGATCACCAACTTCTTCTCCTCCGGCGCCATTTTATTCACCCTGATCGCGATAGACGGCACCGCCGCCGTCCCGACCTCCATCGGCACCTGTGTGGCGGTGATGTTCATCATGAAAATCGTCGGCGCCAACATCCTGCGCCTGATCCTCTTACTCACCGGTAACAAAGCCGCCGTGGCCCAACAGGCAGAAGGAGAAGCCTCATGAGTGCACCGCAATCCAATCCCGTCATTACCGATGTTTTTGTCGAGGGCGCGCGTAAAGGCTGGAGCATCGCCACCAGCAGCACCCTGCCGAACGTGGTGATGGCTTTTATCATCATTAAAGCGCTGGAGATCACCGGCGCACTTAAAGGGCTGGGGATGATTTTCGCCCCGCTGATGGGGCTGTTCGGCCTGCCGGGTGAAGCGGCCGCAGTGCTGATTGGCGGCTGGATGTCGATGGGCGGCGGTATTGGCGTCGCTATCGGCTTGTTTGATAAGGGCATTCTGAGCGGCGAACATCTGGCGATCCTCGCCCCGGCCATCTATCTGATGGGTTCTCAGGTCCAGTATCTGGGCCGCATTCTTGGCGTGATCGGAACCCGCGCCAAATGCATTCCTCTGATGATTGCCATTTCGGTCATCAACGCCTTCTTAGCCATGCTGCTGATGCGCATTATTCTCTGAACAGGACGGAACCATGAATCTTGACCATTACATCAACGAACTGAAAACCCTGGTGAACGTAGACTGCGGGACCCAGACTCTGGCAGGTGTTGCCACCGTTGCCGGCATTATGGAATCACTGTGGCAGCAGGAGGGCTGGCACACCGAGCGGGTAAATCTAGGCGAGCAGGTCGGTCCTGGCGTGCTGGTCTGCAACAAACCCGACGCAGAAAAGCTGGATGTCCTGCTGGTGGGCCATCTGGATACGGTCTTTGCGCCGGGTACCGTCGCGGAGCGCCCGATGAGCGAGGATGATACCCGTCTGTACGGGCCGGGCGTCTCGGACATGAAAAGCGGGTTACTCAATATTCTGTGGGCGATGCGCGAACTGGATGCCGCCGACAAAGCGCGCCTTTCTATTGCCGTGGCGATGAATCCGGACGAAGAGACCGGCTCAGTTTACTCTCACGAATGGATCGGCGGACTGGCGAAACGCGCCCGCTGCGTGCTGGTGTGCGAAGCCGCCCGCGCCGACGGCTCACTGGTGAAAGCCCGTAAAGGGATGGCCGGATATCATCTGACGTTTAGCGGCGTGGCGGCGCACGCGGGGAACGATCCGGAGAAAGGCCGTTCGGCGATCACCGCCCTCGCTAACAGCGTTATCGCCATCAATGCCCTGGCAGACTGGGATCGCGGCACCACCCTCAACATCGGGGTGATCACCGGCGGAAGCGCGGCAAACGTGGTGGCGGACAGCGCCGTCGCGGAGCTTGATGTGCGTTTCTGGGAAAATGATGAAGACACTCGTGTGCATCATGCGCTCACTGCCCTGTGCGAAAACGGTTTTCTGAAGGGAGTGACGACCACACTTACCCGCGTTAATCACAAGCCTGCGATGGCGGCCAGCGAAGCGACTCAGGCGCTGATGCTGCAGGTGGAAAAGGCTGGCAAAGAGGAAGGTATCGACATCACCTGGCAAGCCGTGGGCGGAGGCAGCGACGCCAACCATACGGCAGCGCTCGGCATTCCGACTCTCGACGGCTTCGGGCCGATCGGTGCCGGTTTCCATAGCCCTGCCGAGTGGCTGGATAAAGCCTCGATTGAGCCACGCATTCGCCTGTTGAAGCGGGTGGTTTCAATGCTGTAAGACGAAGATTGCCCGGTGGCTGTACGCTTACCGGGCAATCCCACGCAACCAAATTACCCGAGCACCATCGTACTTAACCGGCAGGTACAGCAGCGCCGCCCCTGCTCGTCAAAGATCGCGATCTCCCAGCTTTGGTTCTGACGCCCCAGGTGCAGCGGCTGACACACACCGCGCACTTTGCCCTGTGACACGGCGCGATGATGGGTGGCGTTCAGCTCCGTACCCACCACGTTTTGCCCGTCGCGGGTCATCAGAAAACCGGCCATTGAACCGAGCGTCTCCGCCAGCGCCGCCGAAGCCCCGCCGTGCAGCAGACCAAACGGCTGATGCGTTCGCGCATCGACCGGCATTTCCGCTTCCAGCGTGTCGTCACCGATACGCGTGTAAACCATCCCGAGGTGCGCCACCATGGTGTTGTGACTGGTGGCGTTCAGCTCTTCGAGGGACAAATGACGTTTCCAGATCATCTACGCCCCCAGGGTTGAGCCGCCGTCCACCACGATATCCTGCAGCGTGATGTGGCTGGCCAGATCCGAGGCGAGGAACAGAATGGTGTTGGCAATTTCATGAGGACGCGCGATTTTACCTAGCGGAATGCCAAGCTTAAACTGCTCGCCAAACCCACGAATGCGCTGCTGCTCGGCGTCGTCGCTCACCCACAGGGTGCGTTGCATGTCCGTATCCGTCGAGCCAGGCGAGACAATATTGCAGCGCACGCCGCTGCCTGCCAGCTCCAGTCCGACCGTCAAGGCCAGGCTTTTCAGCGCCGCTTTTGACGCGCCATACGCGCTCATGCCGATGCGCGGCGTATGCGCAGCGTCAGAGGCGACCGTCACAATTGTCCCGCCCTGCTGACGGCGGAACTGGCCCATCGTCTGCTGGAAAAGATTGAACGCCCCACCGACGTTAACCGCAAAAGTCTGCTGCCAGTCGTCCTGAGAGAGCTGATCCGTCGCCCCCATGCGCAAAATCCCTGCCGCGTTAACCAGCACGTCGAGGCGATCGATGGTCGCCAGCACGCGCCCGCAAACCTCGTTCACCTCGGTGGCATCCGCCACGTTCAGCACTTCAGTGGCAAACGGGTAATTCTGCTCGGGAAAAGCGAGATCAAAGCCCGTCACCCGCGCCCCCGCCTCCACAAAGGCCTGCGCGGTGGCGTACCCGATGCCTTTTCCGGCCCCCGTCACCCAGACGGTTTTGCCGGTAAAATCGAATCCGGCCATCACTTCACCTCGCGGGAAAGCAGTGCCCACCAGGCATCAATGGTCGGGTTTTTCGCCAGCATCACGAAGTCGATATCGCCATGCACTTTGCGCCAGCGAGCTGCGAGAGCCATCATGCGCACGGAGTCCAGACCGTAATCGATCAGGTTTTCATCATCCATCGGCTCGTCGGACTCATCCAGCAGCGGCAGTACGACGGCGCGCAGGGCCTCTTTACTTGCCGGCACGGACGGCAGCAATTCGTCAGTCATCACCACGCGACCGGTACGGCCCGCCACGTATTTGAGGGACATCAGGTGCTCTTCGCGGCTGAAATCGGCCAGTGCGTCAGCGATAAAGAACGGTTTGATATCACGCATGAAAGCGTCGGTCGCGGTCGTCATACAGCCGATGTGCGCGTACACACCGGTGATCAGCAGCTGATTGCGGCCCGTCTCTTTCAGCATCTGTTCCAGCGGCGAGCGGTGGAACGCGCTGTAGCGCCATTTCACCAGCACCGTATCGGCTTCGTCCGGGGTTAGCGCGGCGACAATGCGCTGCTGCTCCGGTGAACGGGTCAGGCCCGGTCCCCACATGTCGTTCAGCAGGGCGCGATCTTCATCGCTCTGCTCTTTTGGCTGCGCGGTGTAGTAGACCGGAATGTTGTGCTTTTTGCAGTAATCGCGCAGTTGGGCGATGTTCGCCACCACTTGCTCCATCATCGGGCAGTTATCGCCCCAGAAGTTGAGGAAATATTCCTGCATATCGTGGATCAGCAGCGCCGCGCGCTCCGGCTCAAACGCCCAGCTCACTTTGTTGTCTGGCAGATCGGCCGCCGTTGGCAGCGCATAACCGGTTAATTTTGGAATTGCCATTTTAAACTCCTCAGCCCTGGGCGCGTTCGGCCAGCCACAGGCGCAATTGTTTCTTGTCCACTTTTCCTACCGGCGTCAGCGGCAGCGCATCCACGCTCTCGACACGATCCGGCAGCTTGAAATCCGCCACGCCCTGCTCACGCAGGAAACGCCGCACCTCCACCGCCCGCAGCGGGGTTTTCACCACCAGATATGCACAGCTTTTCTCGCCGAGCAGGCTGTCTTCCATGCTGACGAGCGCCGCATGAATGACCGCGTCGTGGCGCAGAAGCAGGTTTTCGATCTCTTCGGCGGCAATCTTCTCGCCCCCACGGTTGATCTGATCTTTTTCGCGCCCCTGAACGGTGATGTAACCCTGTTCATCGATGGCGATCAGATCGCCGGAGCAGTAAAAACCGTCGGCGTCAAAGGCGCTGGCGTTGTGCTCCGGGCTGTTGAAATAGCCACGGAACGTGTACGGCCCGCGCGTCATTAGACGTCCCACTTCGCCGCTTGGCAGAGGATTGCCCTGTTCATCCGCCACCCACACTTCATCGTCCGGACACATCGGGCGGCCCTGGGTGTTCATGATTTTTTCCGGGGAATCGTCGAGCGCCGTGTAGTTCACCAGCCCTTCCGCCATGCCAAACACCTGCTGCAGCTGGCAGCCAATCTCCGCCGGAATACGTGCGGCAAGGGTCGCAGACAAACGCGCCCCGCCCACCTGCAGCAGCGCCAGCGAGGCAAGCTGTTCATTTCCCGCTCCTTCGGCAATCGCCTGCAGCCACAGGCTGACCGCCGGTGGCACCAGCGAGGTGACGTTAATCTGATGTTTTTCGATCAGCGGGAAGCAGAGCGTGGCGCTCGGATCGTTGGCCAGCACCACGCAGCCACCCGCGAGGAACACGCCCAGGGAACCAGGGGAACTCATGGCGTAGTTATGCGCGGCAGGCAGCGCGTTCAGATAGCGCGTCTGGCTGTTGATGGCGCAAATCTCGTTGCTGCGACGAATGCTGTAGTAGTAATCGTTGTGCGTGCGCGGGATGAGCTTCGGCGTGCCGGTACTGCCGCCGGAGAGCTGGAAAAAGGCCACTTCGTCGGCCGGCGTTGGGCTGGCGATAAAGTTATCCGCCGGGCGCGCAATCGCGGCTTCCAGCGCATGTTCGCCCGTATCGCCACGCAGCAACACCACGCGCACGGAGCGGTGCTGGTCGACAAAGGTATTCAGGAATTCATCGCCCGCGAACAGCGCGTGCTGGCGATCGGCAATCAGTAAAGCCGGTTCTATCTGCGCGGCGTAGGCGTTCAGTTCGCTGCGCTGATGGCTGAACAGGGCATTTACGGGTGCAACGCCCACCTGCAGCAGCGCGAAGAAGGTCACGTAAAACTCGGCGACATTGCCGAGCTGCACCAGCGCCGTTTCACCGCGTTTCACGCCCTGCGCCTGCAACGCGGAGGCGAGATTGTTGACGGCCTGATGGAACTGGCGATAAGTGTACTGACGCTCGCCGTCGATAATCGCCGTCGCCTCGCTCCCGGCGTGGCGGGTCAAAATATCGGTCAGAGGCAGATCCTGCCAGTAGCCTTTTTCGCGGTAGCGCCGGGCAAAATCTTCGGGCCAGCGGGTAAAGGGAATGCTCATGATGGTTCCTCAGTGCAGACCAAAAACGTTCAGCATGGTGGAGAGTTTCACCCCGGTTTCGCGCCACTCACCGACCGGTGAAGAGGCCGGGACAATGCCCGCGCCCGCGAACAGGCGAACTGAATTCTGATGAATGCGCGCGCAGCGGATCGTCACCACCCACTCGCCATTACCTTCGCTGTCGCACCAGCCGACGATGCCGCCAAACAGTTCGCGATCGAACGGCTCCAGCTCCGCAATCAGCTGTTTCGCCGCCTGATGCGGGAAACCGCTCAGGGCGGGCGTCGGGTGCAGCAGGCAGGCCAGCGTCAGGGCGTTTTCGTTGTCGTGCGCTTCGCCCTCCACCGGCGTCGCCAGATGCCAGAGCGTCGGCGTCGTCACCAGCTGCGGGGAAGAGGGCATGGTCAGGTGATGGCTGCGTTTTTCGAGCACAGTTTTCATCGCCTGCGTGACCAGGTCATGCTCGTGGCGATCTTTTTCCGAGGCCAGCAGCTTGTTACCGGCTTCGCGATCCAGCATGTCGTCCGGCTGACGACGCGCGGAACCGGCCAGCGGCAGCGAGCTAAAATGCGCCCCCTCTTTGCGCAGCAGCAGCTCCGGGCTTGCACCCAGCAGCACGCCGCCGTCTTCGAGCGGCACGTGGAAGTTAAAACTCGCCGGGTTCTGTGCGATCAGGCGCTCGAGCAGCGCCCCGCTGTCAATCTTCTGGTCAGCGGCGATATCAATCAGGCGCGACAGCACCACTTTATTGACCTGCGGCGTAGCGGTGAGCGCAGCGGCGCGGGCCACCATCTCTTCAAAAACGGGCTGAGGGGGAATTTCGGTGCGTCGGGTGACGGACAGCTCCTGCGCCCCTGGGAGATAGCGCGCGGATTTTTGTCGCGCCGGGCGGGAAAAGGTCTGCCAGTTTTGCGGAATAAACAGTGACGACGGTTTGCGGGTATCGAACGGAATAGCGCCGACCATAATCGGATGGCTTATTCCGCTGTCTTTGGCATGCTGAAACGCCTGCGCCAGCTTTTGCTGGAAGGCACCTGCCGGATCGTCGCCGCCAACGGCGGATTCAGAAAAACGGGCAAAACAGCCTGACGTGGTAAAACTGCGATAAGGCGACATAAAGAAAAAGCTGTCTGATTGCAGCGTGGTCGCGGTGTGCTGAACTTCCTCAGCCAATGACGTATCCATATCATCCTCCTTAAAAATGATAAACGCAGTACGAATAATTATCATTTATATTTTCGATGGCTAACCTAATAGCAGAGCGCGACGGTGTCAACCGCCGACAGCGCAACTTGTGCGACTATCGCTTGCATCCCTTCGGCGCATTCATGAAAATGAGAAGCATTAACCTCAACAAAAACAGGATGCCGCTTTGTGAAACTCCCTGCCGTTTGTCGTCAAACCCTGCTTTTCGCAGGACTTTTTGTTTTAGGACTAACCTCAGCCACCGCCGCCGACTGGCCGCGTCAGGTGAGCGACAGCCACGGTACGCACACCCTCGAAAGCAAACCGACTCGCATTGTTTCCACCAGCGTGACCCTCACCGGCTCGCTGCTGGCGATTGACGCGCCGGTCATTGCCAGCGGTGCCACCACCCCTAACAACCGCGTGGCGGATGCGCAGGGCTTTATGCGCCAGTGGGGCGATATCGCCAAAGCACGCAAACTCTCTCGCCTCTATATCGGCGAACCGAGCGCAGAAGCCGTGGCCGCGCAAATGCCGGATCTGATCCTGATCAGCGCCACCGGCGGCGATTCAGCCCTCGCGCTGTACGATCAGCTTTCAGCTATCGCGCCGACACTGGTAATTAACTACGACGACAAAAGCTGGCAGGAACTGCTGACGCAGCTCGGCACGATCACCGGGCAGGAAAAGCAGGCTGCCGCCCGCATCGCGGAATTCGACACGCAGCTGGCGCAGGTGAAACAGAAAATGAAGCTGCCGCCACAGCCGGTAAACGCCATCGTCTACACCGCCGCTGCGCACAGCGCGAACCTGTGGACCACCGAATCGGCGCAGGGGAAATTCCTGCAACAGCTCGGCTTCCAGCTGGCTGAACTGCCTGCCGGGCTACACACGTCCAAAAGCCAGGGCCAACGCCACGATATTATCCAGCTGGGCGGTGAAAACCTGGCGACGGGTCTGAACGGAGAAGGGTTGTTCTTGTTTGCGGGCGATCAGAAAGATGTGGATGCGATTTACGCTAACCCGCTGCTGGCCCATCTGCCGGCGGTGCAAAACAAACGCGTCTGGGCGCTCGGCACGGAGACCTTCCGCCTGGATTACTACAGTGCGATGCTGGTGTTGCAGCGTTTAGAGGTGTTATTCAAATAGCAAAGACGGTTGTGCCCGGTGGCGGTTGCGCCTGACCGGGCACTGCATTTTATACTTCTTCAATCACAACGGGTTCCTGACGGAACCGGCGTAACTCTGCCAGCGTCATCAATAAAATCACCCCGACGATGGCCAACACAAAACCGCTGCTGCTCGCCGACGCCACCGGGGTCATAATCACCCCCAGCCCGCCTAAAATCGCCGCGCCAATTGCATCACCCGTCACGTTCTGCGCGGTCCACAGGCCGTTGATCCGCCCGAGCATGCCTTCCGGCGTCTGGGTCTGAATCAAGGTATATTGCAGCAAAGAGCTCACCGCACTCAGCCAGCCAAACAGCGCCAGACACACCACACCCAGCGCCCAGAATGGCATCAGGCTAAAGAAAGCGATGGCGATAAACGAGGCCAGCGTCGCCGACAACATGATCAGTCCAGGCCGCGCGCTGTGCGCCAGATTGCCGCTGGTCAGGGCGCCAAACGCCGCACCGAGCGGGATTGCCGCGTACAGCAGGCCAATCTGCGAGGCGCTCATCTGCCATTCTATCGCCAGCGCCGGATAAAGCACGCGCACCGCGCTCGCCATCGTCAGCAGCCCACCGAGGAGCGCGATCCCGCCAATCAGCGGATTGCTGAACAGAAAACGGATCGCCGCCATCAGTGATTTTAACGGATGCTCACGCGGCTGCGGCGGAGGGGGTAACACCGGCAGGCGCAGCAAGGTGAGCGTGGTAATAAAGGTCCCCGCCGCCGCCAGGCCGTAGTTCCAGGCAACATTCCCGGTCGCCAGCAGCAGGCCGCCGACCATCGGCGAAATCACCGAACCCAAGCGCACGGTGAGCATCGTGATCGCCCCGGCCTGCATCAGATTTTCACGCCCAACCAGCGCTGGCGTCGCCGCCAGCAGTGCCGTCACGCCCAGCGAGGCAAAGAATCCATCCCACAGCCCTAACGCGTAAATGGCGATAAGCGACGGCTCCGGCAGCAAGGCGTTCAGGCACAGCCCGACGAAGCCCACGCCGCAGGTACCGCGCGCCAGCAGGATCAGTTTTTTACGCTCGTAGCGGTCCGCCAGCACGCCGCCGACCATCAGGCCGATAAACATTGCGCTGCCCGTCAATGTGACGGAAAGCCCGACCAGCCAGCTGGAGTGAGTCATGGCCTGGATCTGCACCGGTACGGCAACACCAAGCAGGCCAAGGGATAAAATGGAGATAAAACGGGCGATAAACACGGCGCGAAACGCCGGATGCGTTTTCAGCAGGCTGAGGTTGAGCAGCCAGGATTTTTGATTCATGACAAGGCCTTGTGGTCTAACTTTCTACCAATTCCATGGCCGCACATGCTAACATAGCCAAATAAGATAGATAACGATAATTACTATCATTATCAAATCATGGATGTTGCTATGTCGTCTTCCTCTTTGACGGTGCGCGCCGCTGCCGTGCCCGTTTTATTGTTGTTACTCATTCTTGCTGTTGCACTCAGCCTGCTGGTTGGCGCGAAACCGCTGCCCGCATCCACGATCGTCGATGCCCTGTCCGGTACCTGCCAACGCGCAGACTGCATTATTGTGCTGGACGCCCGTCTGCCGCGCACCCTTGCCGGGCTGCTGGCCGGTGCGGCGCTTGGCCTCGCCGGTGCGCTGATGCAAACCCTGACCCGCAATCCCCTCGCCGACCCCGGCATTCTTGGCGTTAACGCCGGTGCCAGTTTTGCTATCGTCCTCGGCGCGGCGCTGTTTGGTTTTTCCTCCCCCGGCGAACAACTGCTGATGGCCTTCTGCGGCGCCCTCGCCGCGTCCTTGCTGGTGGCCTTTACCGGCAGCCAGGGCGGCGGCCAGCTTAGCCCGGTCCGTCTGACGCTGGCGGGCGTGGCGCTCGGCGCGGTACTCGAAGGTCTGTCCAGCGGCATCGCCCTGCTCAACCCGGACGTCTGGGATCAGCTGCGCTTCTGGCAGGCCGGTTCGCTGGATATTCGCACATTACAAACCCTGAAAGTGGTGACGTTGCCGGTGCTGATCGCCGCCACCATCGCGCTCTTCTCCAGCCGGGCGCTGAACAGCCTGAGTCTCGGAACCGACACCGCTACCGCGCTCGGCAGTCGCGTGGCGCGTACGCAGCTGCTCGGTTTACTGGCGATCACCGTGCTGTGCGGCAGCGCAACGGCAGTCGTCGGCCCGATTGCCTTTATTGGCCTGATGATGCCGCACATGGCGCGCTGGATTGTCGGGGCCGATCACCGCTGGTTGCTGCCGGTCACGCTGCTCGCTACGCCGACGCTGCTGCTGTTTGCCGATATTCTGGGCCGCGTGCTGGTACCGGGCGAACTGCGCGTCTCGGTGGTCAGCGCCTTTATTGGCGCGCCGGTGCTGATTTTCCTGGTTCGACGCCAGCGCGGAGGTGCCCTGTGATGGCCCCGTCCCGACGTTTAGTTTTCTCCTGCCTGCTGCTGGTGGCCGCCAGCCTGCTGATTGCCGTCTGGAGTCTGCGCAGCGGCGCGGTGCCCCTCGATTTCAGCCAGGTGTTTAACGCCCTCACCGGCAGCGCACCGCGCAATATCACCATGGTTGTGACGGAGTGGCGTCTGCCGCGCGTGATGATGGCGATTGTGGTCGGCGCCGCGCTGGGTGTGAGCGGCGCGATTTTCCAGTCTCTGCTGCGTAACCCTCTCGGCAGCCCGGACGTGATGGGCTTCAACACCGGGGCATGGAGCGGCGTGCTGGTGGCGATGGTGCTGTTTGGCCAGCATCTGACGGCCATTGCGTTTGCGGCGATGGCGGGCGGTATTCTCACCTCGCTGCTGGTCTGGGCGCTCGCCTGGCGCAACGGCATCGAAACCTTCCGCCTGATCATTATCGGCATCGGCATTCGCGCCATGCTGATGGCCTTCAACACCTGGCTGTTGCTGCACGCCTCGCTGGAAACGTCCCTCTCTGCGGGGCTGTGGAACGCAGGTTCGCTCAACGGCCTGACGTGGGCCAAAACCCTGCCCACCACGCCGATTATCGCCCTGATGTTTATCTGTGCCTGGCTGCTGGTGCGCCGAATGCGGTTGCTGGAGATGGGCGATGACAGCGCCTGTGCGCTGGGCGTCAGCGTGGAGCGTTCGCGCCTGACCCTGATGCTGGTCGCCGTGGTGTTAACCGCTGCCTCCACTGCCATCGCGGGCCCGATTTCGTTTATTGCTCTGGTCGCTCCGCACATTGCGCGACGCATCAGCGGCACCGCGCGCTGGGGCCTAACCCAGGCAGCCCTGTGCGGCGCATTACTTTTACTGGCCGCCGATCTTTGCGCCCAGCAGCTGTTTATGCCTTATCAACTTCCGGTGGGGGTGGTGACCGTCAGTCTTGGCGGGATTTACCTCATCGTCTTGTTAGTCCAGGAGTCCCGCAAGAAATGAATGCCATCACCTCCCGCTTGCGCGGCGAAAAACTGACCCTCGGCTACGGTAAAAAAATCGTGGTCGACGACCTGAGCGTCTCGATTCCTGACGGCCATTTCACGGCGATTATCGGCCCGAACGGCTGCGGAAAATCGACCCTGCTGCGCACCCTGAGCCGCCTGATGACGCCCCAGCACGGCAGCGTGTTTCTCGACGGCGAGCAGATCCAGAGTTTTGCCAGCAAAGAGGTCGCGCGCCGGATTGGTCTGCTGGCACAAAACGCCACCACGCCGGGGGATATCACGGTGCACGAGCTGGTGGCTCGCGGACGCTATCCGCATCAGCCGCTGTTTACCCGCTGGCGCAAAGAGGATGAAGAGGCCGTTGCGCGCGCGATGCAGGCAACAGGCATTACGGATCTGGCGACGCAGAGTGTCGATACGCTGTCCGGCGGCCAGCGGCAGCGCGCGTGGATTGCGATGGTGCTGGCGCAGGAAACCGCGATCATGCTGCTCGACGAACCAACTACCTGGCTGGATATCAGCCATCAAATCGATCTGCTGGAACTGCTGAGCGATCTGAACCGCACCCAGGGGTATACACTCGCGGCAGTTTTGCACGACCTCAACCAGGCGTGCCGCTACGCCACGCACCTGATTGCGCTTCGCGACGGGAAGATTGTGGCACAAGGTGCGCCGAAAGAGATTGTCACGCCGGAGCTTATCGAGCGGATTTACGGCATGCGCTGCATGATTATTGACGATCCGGTGGCGGGTACGCCGCTGGTGGTACCGTTGGGGAAACGCGCGGTCTGACGCCTCTCATTTCTGCCCTCTCCCTGAGAAGAGGGCAGAAACCTGTGCTTACCCTAAAATGCCCTTCAACACCGGCCCAATCTGCTCAAACGCCTGCGGAGAGATAATATCCACGTGGGCGCAATCCTGGCGATAGACCTCCAGCTCACCCACCCACGGGGCCCACGCCTGCTGCGGGTCCATGGTGCGCGTGCGTTCGGCGACAAACAGCGTCGCTTTGCCGTCAAAGCGTGAACTGTGGGCCGTGGTCAGGAGTCGCACCGCATCGGCGTAGTTCCCTTCGATAGCGCTAAACAGCTCGCCGGACGCCTGCCCCTGCTGGGCCGCCATGAACGCTTCGCGCTCGCGTTCGATCTCGGCCAGCACTTCCGGGTCCAGCCCGTTAGCCTCTTTTTCCGCCCAGTTTTGCGTTTCCGGCGGCCAGGTATCCAGCAGGCCGAGGAACGCTACCGCTTCGCCCTGCTCACGCAGACGTGCCGCGATACCCTGTGCAAGCGTTCCGCCGAGCGAGTACCCGAACAGATAATAGGGTCCCTTCGGCTGCTGGGTGCGTAGCGTCTGCAGATGATGTTCGATCACCGCATCGAGCGTCGCGCCCTGCGCCATCGGGCCATCTGGCCTTGGCGACTGGATACCGGTAATTGACCAGCGCGGGCTGAGGTAGCGCGCCAGCACGCTGAACTGCCAGGCAAAACCGGACGCCGGATGGAAGCAGAACAGCGTCGGGCCCGTACTTTGGCGCAGCGGAAGGAGGGTTTCGTACCCCAGACGCTGAGCCTGCTCGTCGCTGATGGTCGACTCCAGCAGCGTGCTGAGCTGATTAACCGTCGAGGCGACCATAATCTGCCCCGGCGTAACTTTGCGGGAGAACGCACGACTGAGCTGCGCCGCGAGACGCATCGCCAGCAGCGAGTGGCCGCCGAGGGCAAAGAAATCCGCTTCGATATCATTTACTTCGCAGCCGAGCAGCGCGGAGAACGCCTGCGCCACCGCCATTTCGGTGTCCGATTCCGGCGCGCGGCCCGAGGCTTTGCTGGTTAACTCCGGCAGCGGCAGTGCTTTGCAGTCGAGCTTCCCGTTGGCGCTCAGGGGCAGTTCGCTGATTTGCAGCAGCACCACCGGCACCATGTGCGGCGGAAGCTGCGCTTTCAGTGCATCGAGCAGCGCATCGCGATCCAGCGGCAGGCCGGATTCGGAAACGACGTAACCCACCAGCTGACGCGCATCGCCGCCCGTGGCGGCCGCCTGATTAAAGACACAGGCATGGGCCACCGCCTGCGCCACGTCAGGCAGCGCCTGCATCGCGCGGTCGATTTCACCCAGCTCAATACGCTGGCCGCGAATTTTTAGCTGATCGTCGCTACGCCCGAGGTATTCCACCGCGCCGTTGTCCAGCCAGCGGGCGACATCACCGGTGCGATACATCCGCTCGCCCGGCGCAAAAGGATCGGCGATAAAGCGGCTGGCGGTCAGATCCGGACGGCCCAGATAGCCCTGCGCCAGCTGGATGCCCGTCAGATAGAGATCGCCCGCCACCCCGAACGGCACCGGGCGCATCATGGCGTCCAGAATCCGCAGGCCGGTATTCCACACCGGGAAACCAATCGGCACGCTGTTGCCTGACACCGCCGCCAGCGCGTCGCCAAAGGCTGGATACCAGCTCACGTCCACTGCCGCTTCCGTCGGGCCATAGAGGTTATGCAGCGGCGCGTGCGTGAGCACTTCCCACTCGCGGCACAGATCTGTCGGCAGCGCTTCCCCGCTGCAGAACACCTGCTTCAGACTCGCGCAACAGCGTGCATTTTCCGGCGTTAACGAGGCAACAAATGCCGCCAGCATCGACGGCACAAAGTGCGTGGTGGTCACGCCGTAGTGGGCGAAGAAGTGCTGCATCGCCAGCGGATCGCGGTGGGCGTCCGGTTCGGCCATCACCAGTTTTGCCCCAGCAATAAATGGCCACCAGAACTCCCACACGGAGACGTCAAAGCTGCACGGCGTTTTCTGTGCGACCACATCCTGCGCGTCCAGCGGGTAGTGGTTTTGCATCCAAAGCAGGCGGTTAACGATGGCGGTTTGCCCGACCATCACCCCTTTCGGACGTCCGGTCGAACCGGAGGTGAAAATAATATAGGCGGTCTGTTCCGGCGTGCTCAGATTCAGCGGTTCACTGCCGTTCGCAGGCAGCAGCGCGTCGTAGCACAGGCTATCAAGGCCCGGCACGTCGCTAAAGCGCGGAAGCTGATCGTCGGTGGTGATGAGCAGCGATGGGCGCGCATCTTCCAGCATCATCCGCAGGCGGTCGTCGGGATAACCCGTATCGAGCGGCAGCCAGGCGGCTCCGGCCTCGACAATCCCATGCAGCGCCAGAGTCAGGAACACCGAACGCGGCAATGCCACCGCCACGCTGTCACCGGGTTTAACCCCGCGTTCACGCAGCAGCGTCGCCAGCGCGATGACCTGCTCGCGCATCTGACGATAGCTCAGCGCATGGTGGGCATCCGCCAGCGCCGGGGCGTCCGGCGTTTTGCGCGCCTGTTCTGCCACCAGCGCACTCAGGGTGGTCGCCTTGAGCATCACGCCTGTATCGTTGATCTGCGCCAGCTGCTGATACTCCGCTTCCGAGACGGTTTCCGCCTCGCCGCAGCCGAGTGCTGGATTGGCGGCAAACTGCGCCAGCAGCGCATTCAGGCGCGCCACGTGGCGGCTGAGCGTTGCCTGGTCATAGCGCTGTTTGTTCGCCAGAATTTCAATGCTCAAACCGCCCTGCTCGTCCGGGAACAGCGCCAGTTCGAGATCGTTCACCGGGCCGGTCGCCAGCGTATGGGTGACAGCCTCAACGCCATCAATATCCAGCTGATAATCAAAGACCTTCACGTTCAGCACCGGGCCAAACAGCGCTTCGTCTCCTGCGACACGACCGCTGTCGCGCACAATCTGCTCGGCGTCGTAACGCTGATGGCGGCGCATCTTTTTCAGCTGATTCGCCAGGCGCAGGGCCAGCTCCGGCAACGTGTCCTGCGGGTTAATGTTGACCGCCATCGGCAGCACGTTCAGCACCGGGCCGGTGGCGGTGAGCGCCGCCGATCCCATGCGACGCATAAAGATAAAGCCCGCCGCGTAGTCCATGCGTCCGGTTAAACGCCCGAGCCACAGGGCCACCAGTGCGAGGGCCAGATCCGTGCGCTGCACCTGCGGGCAGGAGGCCGTCAGTTGGCTGAATGCGCGACGATCGGCGACCAGCTTCAGGCGTAAAATATCGGTCGTGGCAGCACGCCCCGGCAACGGCACGGGGGAGAGCGAAACAGGCGGCGGTAGCTGTTTACGCTGCTCGGCCCAGAATGCGCCGTCGCGCTGAAAAGCGTCGCTGTCGCGATAGCGCTGATACTCTTCCACCACCTCGGCAAAAGGTGTGAACGGCGTGGGCGGTGTAGGCTCGCCTTTCGACCAGGCCGCGTAAATGGCGGCAATCTGGCGGGTAATCGCCGGGAAACTGAAGCCATCAACCACTAAGTGGTGATAGCGCTGATACCAGTACCAGCGGTGATTATCGACCTGAATCAGGCACTGAAACGCCAGCGGTTGGCCGCTCTCGACGCGCAGGTTTTGCTGAAGATCAGCCTCCATCAGCGCCACGGCGGCGGCATGGGGATCGGCGCTGTCGCGCAGATCGACCCGTTGCGGCTCGGCGAACGTCATGGCGTCATCGATCCACTGCCACACTTCGCCGTTGTCTTCGCTAAAGCGCGTGCGCAGCGTGTCGGCCTGCATCATGCCTTCGACAATCGCTTTCGCCAGCAGCGGCGCGTTAATTTCGCCTTTCAGTTCAACGTAGTGCGCCACGCTCCAGGCATTAGGCAGCGTGGAGAGCTGTTCTGCCATCCAGATACCCGGCTGGGCGGCCACGAGAGGAAGATGCGTGCTCATACGTTCTCCTCGGCAAAAAAGGACGGGATCAGCGTCTGCCAGTTTTCTGCCAGCCAGTGCTGGCAGGCCTCCTGGGATTGCGGGGCGCACACTTCACGCCAGCCCGCAGGCTGTGCGCACTGCGCGGGCCACAGGCTGTACTGACCGTTTTCGTTTTGCAACACAGAGAACTGCCCTTGCGGATTGTCGAAGGGATTACTGAATTCCATACCAAACTCCTGTCGAAAAAAATCGCCTGCCTGGCGTTAGTGAATGAGTGGCTGCCAGAGGGTGATAAGCCCCTGCGTCAGCCCGCCACGCCAGCAAAGCGCATCATGTCCGCCGTCAACCTGACGCCAGAAAATCGACTGCTGTGTGTGTTGTAGTTGGGCGTAAATGGCCTGATTGGCCCGGAAAATCAGCGGCTCGCGCTGGCCCGCCTCAAGAACGATGCGAAGGTTTTGCGCGGATTTTTCACCCGCTTTGAGTTGTTCAATAAGCAGCCCGTCCTGCTGCGCGCCGCGATGCGGCCACCAGTAGGAACCCGACTGGCTGAGCACGCAGCCAAAACGCTGCGGCCAGTTAAGCCCCGCGTACAGAGAGGACAGGCCGCCAAAACTTTGCCCGGCGACGACCGTGTGGTCAACTCGCGCGCTGAACGGCGCGATGGCGTGAATCTGCGGGAGTAATTCTTCCTGCACCGCCAGCCAGAAATCGGGGTTGCAGGGCAGCTCGCGGCTGCGATGGGCGGTGTCGATCACATCAATGAGCACGTAGACCGCAGGAGGCAGTTGCCCCTCGTTTGTGAGCGCCGTCAGGGCAGGCCAGACGGGCATACTTTCGGCCCAAAACTGGCCGTCGAGAAGAATTGCCAGCGGACGCTCGGCTGCGCTCTCCTCGCCCGTGGTGAAGATCCACACCCGGCGCGCATTCCCCAGACGCGAGCTGTGCCACTGAATGCAGTGCGGCGCAGAAAACGGCGTTTCGGGATGATTCCATCCAGGCTGAACGGGCGCATTCGGCATCTCCAGCGCCGACACCGGATGGCCGCGTCCGCCGCGCCAGCTCTGGGCATTCAGCGGATCGGCAATCGCATTTGGCAGCAGTTTGCGCCAGCCCTCACGCAGCGCCATGCGATCGGGCGCGTCGGCGGTGAAGACGGTTTGGTCGAAATCCTGGGCATTATCGGAGGGAATAAAACAGTAGCTGCCGCGCCACTCAGGGCTGAATTCCCCCTGCCACTGCCAGACGTCGGTGTCGGGAAGGCGCGTGAGCGACTGGGGACGCGCATTTTGATGGTGATCCGTGACGCCAGTGATGTAGATCCACACCCGCTGCACCGTCGAGGTTAGTTGCGTTCCGCCGGGATCGCGCCACCAGAAAGTGACACGATAATTATCCCCTTCGCGGACCGCTTCCGGCCCTTTTTTTGACTGCCACCAGGCATCACTTCCCGTTGTTAGCGCCGTCACCCGTTTAACCTCATGTTTTTCGCGTCTTTTTTGTTATATGACAAAAATTATTGATAATATTATTGATAACTATTTGCATTTGCAATAGCGTAGTGCCCGCGCTGTGGGAAGCGCGCTCATAAAATAACCATGCCACGCATTGTGTGCGCTCGAGGACAGGGCTGCTTACGCAACGTGCCGGTGATAATTCATGCCGCCTCCTCTCCCGTTAGGGAATGGAGCCAAGGGGACGCGGCAACGAAAAGCAGGACGTACAATGAATAAGAAGATTCACTCCCTGGCCTTGCTGGTCAATCTGGGGATTTACGGCGTGGCCATGCCAGCCATGGCAGACGACAAAACCACCAGCAGTGCCGCGCACGAAGATACTATGGTGATCACCGCCGCCGAGCAAAACCTGCAGGCGCCGGGCGTTTCAACCATCACGGCTGATGAAATTCGTAAAAATCCTCCCGCTCGCGACGTGGCCGAAATCATTCGTACCATGCCAGGCGTTAACCTGACCGGTAACTCTACCAGCGGTCAGCGCGGTAACAACCGCCAGATTGATATTCGTGGCATGGGCCCGGAAAACACCCTGATTCTGATCGACGGCAAACCCGTCACCAGCCGTAACTCCATCCGTCTCGGCTGGCGCGGCGAGCGTGATACGCGCGGCGACACCGGCTGGGTACCGCCTGAGATGATCGAGCGCATCGAAGTCATTCGTGGCCCGGCGGCCGCGCGCTACGGTAACGGCGCAGCGGGCGGCGTAGTGAACATCATCACCAAGAAATTCGACAACCAGTGGCATGGTTCGTGGAACACCTATCTGAACGCGCCGGAGCATAAAGACGAAGGCTCCACCAAGCGCACCAACTTCAGCCTGAGCGGCCCGCTGGGCGGCGATTTCAGCTTCCGTATGTTCGGTAATCTGGACAAAACCCAGGCCGACGCATGGGATATCAACCAGGGCCATCAGTCCGACCGTACCGGAATGTATGCCGATACCCTGCCGGCCGGTCGTGAAGGCGTGGAAAACAAAGATATCAACGGCGTGGTGCGCTGGGACTTCGCGCCAATGCAGTCCCTGGAATTTGAAGCGGGCTACAGCCGCCAGAATAACCTCTACGCGGGCGATACCCAGAACACCAACAACGACAACAGCTCGAACGGGCTGGTGAAGAAGAATTACGGCAAAGAGACCAACCGTATTTACCGCCAGAACTGGGCGGTGACCTGGAACGGCGGCTGGGATAACGGCGTGACCACCAGCAACTGGGCGCAATACGAGCACACCCGTAACTCGCGTCTAGGCGAAGGGCTGGCGGGCGGTCTGGAAGGGCTGTTCAACAGCGACAAATTTACCGATACGGATCTCTCCGACGTCACCCTGCACAGCGAAGTTAACCTGCCGTTCGATTTCCTGGTCAACCAGAACCTGACTCTGGGGACCGAGTGGAACCAGCAGCGCATGAAGGATTACGCCTCTAACTCTCAGACCCAGCAGGGCGGCGCGATCCCTGGCATGAGCGACGATCGTAGCCCGTACTCGAAGGCGGAGATCTTCTCCCTGTTCGCCGAAAACAACATGGAGCTGACCGACAGCACCATGCTGACCCCGGCGCTGCGCTTCGATCATCACACTATCGTGGGCAACAACTGGAGCCCGTCCCTGAACCTGTCGCAAGGTCTGGGGGATGATTTCACGCTGAAGATGGGTATCGCCCGTGCGTATAAAGCGCCGAGCCTGTACCAGACCAACCCGAACTACCTGCTCTACAGCAAAGGCCAGGGCTGCTACGCCAGCGGCGACGGCGTCGGCTGTTACATGATGGGTAACGACGATCTGAAAGCCGAAACCAGCATCAACAAAGAAATTGGCCTCGAGTGGAAACGCGACGGCTGGCTGGCGGGTGCAACCTGGTTCCGTAACGACTATCGCGACAAAATCGAAGCGGGCTATGCGCCAATCGGCCAGACCTCTACCGGCAAAGTCTCCACCGATATTTACCAGTGGGAAAACGTGCCGAAAGCCGTCGTAGAAGGGCTGGAAGGCTCCTTAAACGTGCCGGTGACGGATGCGGTCAACTGGACCAACAACATCACCTACATGCTGCAAAGTAAGAACAAAGAGACCGGCGATCGTCTGTCGATCATCCCGGAGTACACGCTGAACTCAACCCTGAGCTGGCAGGTACAACAGGATGTGTCGGTGCAGTCGACCTTCACCTGGTACGGCAAGCAGCAGCCGAAGAAATACAACTACAAAGGCCAGCCGGTGAGCGGGTCTGAAAAAGACGAAGTCAGCCCGTACAGCATCGTGGGCCTGAGCGCGACCTGGGACGTGACCAAATACGTCAGCCTGACCGGCGGCGTGGATAACGTCTTCGACAAACGCCAGTGGCGTGCAGGTAATGCCCAGACCACCGGGAATGCCACCACGGGCGCGTACATGTACGGTGCAGGTGCTTACACCTACAACGAACCGGGTCGTACCTGGTACATGAGCGTTAACACCCACTTCTGATAGACTGTAAGCCCTCTTCCATCGAAGGGGGCTTTTTCTATCAGGGGGACCGATGCACACCACACACAGCCTGCTGACACTCGGCGGCGTCTCGCTTCACCGCATCGATTTCGATCCCTCCACCTTTGATCACGCCGATCTGCTCTGGCTGCCCCATCACGCCGACCTCAACCACGCCTCTGCCAAACGCAAAGCGGAACACCTCGCCGGACGCATCGCCGCCGTCCAGGCGCTCCAGCCCTTTGGCATCACCACGGTGCCCGGTATCGGCGCGAACGGCGAACCGCTGTGGCCAACCGGTTTTGCGGGCAGTATTTCTCACAGCGGCACCCAGGCGCTGGCGCTGGCGGTGCGCCGCGACACCGCGCTGGTGGGGATTGACTGCGAAGCGCTGATTGCAGAAAAGGAAGCCGTAGAGATTCAGGACGGGATTATCAACGAGCAGGAAAAGCGTGTTCTGCTAGGCGCGGGATATCCGTTTGCCCTCGCCCTGACGCTGGTCTTCAGCGCCAAAGAGAGCCTGTTTAAAGCCCTGTTCCCGCGCGTTAACGCCTATATGGGTTTTGACAGCGCCTGCGTGACGGCGATGACTCGCAGCACGATCACCCTGTCGCTGGCTCGCCCGCTGGCCGGTTTTTCGCACAACCACGCTTTTCACCTTCACTGGTGCCAGCAAAACGTCGGCGTCATTACTTTGCTCTGCGAATAATTCGCCTCAGCGTTAACCCGCCTTCCCTGTTACTTTCAAAACCCGCTATTTATTTCTTCGTTAAATAGCATGGAGCCGACCGCGCAGTTTAGCGGGGACTATCCTCCGCAACCCCTTGCCTGAACGCTTCCAGACGCTGGATCTGCCGCCCTTCGCTGTCAAAGTTCTCCGCCGCCAGCCACGCGCGCAGCTCGGCGTCGCGCTCCGACCACTCGGTATTAATGATGGAAAGCATATCGCTGTCGCGGTTGCGCCCTTTGCGGATCAGTTTTTGCCGCAGCCGCCCTTCCCAGACAAACCCCAGCCGCTCTGCCGCGCGCCGCGACGCCACATTCATCGAATCGCATTTCCACTCCACGCGGCGGTAGTGATGTTCGAAGGCATTTTGTAGCAACAGCCAGACCGTTTCCGTTCCTATGGGAGAGTTTTTCATCTTACGCGACCAGGTCACGTGGCCAATCTCCACCGACCCCATCAGCCGCTCAATCGCCATATAACTCACCACGCCAACCGCACGCTCTGAACGTAAATCAATGACCGCGTAAGGCACCAGCGCATCGTCCATCACCTTGCCCAACAGCCAGTGAGCGGTGGCGTCGACGCTCTCCGGCTGTGTGCTGGCAAGCCACGTCCAGTCGCTGTCATCGCCCAGAGCGTACGCGTCAAACAGATCCACGGCGTGCCGCGTGGCGTCCAGCGGCTCCAGACGGCAGAATCGCCCGTTCAGCGGCGTGCGGCGCAACACCGAAGCACCTTTCCAGTGGGGAACAATATCGTTTACGACTTGACCATGTTGATTAATTTCCGGCACGCCCGCGACTCCCTGATATGTAATGCAATTGTTATATCAGGACAAAAAGCAGGCGAAAAGCCCTGCGTGTAGGAAAGCGCTTAATAGCCAATCTGCATGCGTTATATCCCCATGGCATAAGCAAAGCAGAATTTAGACTTTGAGGATTTTCACGGCAGGCCTAACGTAGCGATGCCAAAAACAATCACAACACATTTTCTTTCAGGGATCGCTATGACGAAAAAACTGCTGCCGTTACTGGTATTGGCCGCGCTGTCAGCCGCCGCCAACGCCGCTACTCCGCCGAATACGTTGGTTGTCGCTCAGGGGCTTGATGATATCGTCAGCCTCGATCCCGCGGAAGCCAACGAGCTTTCCAGCATCCAGACCGTGCCGAGCCTGTACCAGCGTCTGGTGCAGCCCGACCGCGATAATCCGGCAAAAATCTCCCCAATTCTGGCGGAAAGCTGGGAAGCAGACGCAGCAGCGAAAACCCTGACCATCAAACTCAAGCCTGACGCCAAATTTGCCTCCGGCAACCCGCTGCGCCCGGAAGATGTGATTTTCTCCTACACCCGCGCCATCACACTGAACAAATCCCCGGCCTTTATTCTGAACGTGCTGGGCTGGGAGCCGGGCAATATCGCCAGCCAGCTGAAAAAAGTGGATGACCACACGCTGCAACTGCACTGGACGGCTGACGTCAGCCCGGCGGTGGCGCTGAATATTCTCTCCACGCCGATTGCCTCTATCGTCGATGAAAAGCTGGTTTCAGCGAATGTGAAAGACAACGACTTCGGTAATACCTGGCTGAAAATGCACTCGGCGGGCAGCGGCGCGTACAAAATGCGCGTCTACCAGCCGCATCAGGCCATCGTGCTGGAAGCTAACGACACCGCCCCTGGCGGCGCACCGAAGCTCAAAAGCATCATTATTAAAAACGTCCCGGACCCGGCCTCTCGCCGTCTGCTGATTCAGCAAGGTGATGCGGATGTGGCCCGCGATCTGGGCGCTGACCAAATCAGCGCGCTGGAAGGTAAAGCGGGTGTGAAGGTGTTAAGCATCCCGTCTGCCGAGCAGAACTATCTTGTGTTTAACGCCGGAAACAGCGCTAACCCGCTGCTGAACAACCCGGCGTTCTGGGAAGCGTCGCGCTGGCTGGTGGATTACGACGGTATCACTAAGGATCTGCTGAAGGGCCAGTATTTTGTGCATCAGAGCTTCCTGCCGGTCGGGCTGCCGGGCGCGCTGGAGGATAATCCATTCAAATTCGATCCGGCCAAAGCGAAAGCGATCCTCGCCAAAGCGGGTATTAAAGACGCGCACTTCACGCTGGACGTGGAGAACAAACCGCCGTTTATCACCATCGCGCAGTCAATGCAGGCGAGCTTCGCCCAGGGCGGCGTGAAGGTGGATCTGCTGCCTGCTGCGGGCAGCCAGGTGTATGCGCGCGTGCGTGCCAAACAGCACCAGGCGGCGATTCGCCTGTGGATCCCGGATTACTTCGATGCACACTCCAATGCCAGCGCCTTTGCCTGGAACGACGGAAAATCCAGCACCGTGGCCGGTCTTAACGGCTGGAAAATCCCCGAGCTGACCAAAGCCACGCTGGCCGCGGTGGCCGAGCCCGATCCGGCAAAACGCCTGGATCTGTACACCAAAATGCAGCAGGAGTTGCAGCATAATTCGCCATACGTGTTTGTCGATCAGGGCAAAACCCAGATCGTGGTGCGCGATAATGTGAAGGGGTACCAGCAAGGGCTGAATGCCGATATGGTCTGGTACGATAAAGTGACTAAATAATCTGCCCTGATGGCCGGGTGGGGTTCGCCTCACCCGGCCTACAACACAGTGAAACGTCGGCCCGGCCAGCACAACGCCGCCGGGCAAAAGGAATAACGCTCTCTCCATGCCACCTCTATCTTCCCACGTGATACGTGTTTTTCAGGGCCTTTTCACCCTGCTCCTCACGCTGTTCGGGCTGCTGCTCGTCACGTTTGCGCTCTCCGCTTTTTCCCCCGTCGATCGCGTCTTGCAGATCGTCGGCGATCACGCCAGCCAGTCGACGTACGATCAGGTTCGTCACCAGCTCGGGCTGGATCAGCCCCTGCCGGTACAGTTCTGGCATTACCTGCTGAATCTGTTTCACGGCGATCTTGGCACCGCCAGCGCCACCGGACAGCCGGTATTACAGGATCTGCTGCACGCATTTCCCGCCACGCTGGAACTCGCCACGCTGGCGCTGATTATCGGCTCCGTGCTCGGAATTATTGCGGGAGTGCTGTGCGCGCGTTTTGCCGGTTCACCGCTGGATCTGATCATCCGCACCCTCACCCTGCTCGGTAACTCGGTGCCTGTTTTCTGGCTGGGGCTGCTCATGCTGGCGCTGTTCTACGCGAAGCTGCAGTGGAGCGCCGGGCCGGGCCGGTTGGACGATATCTGGCAATACACCGTGGAGCCGCGCACCGGTTTTGCGCTGATCGATACCTGGCTTTCAGGGGACCGCGAGGCGTTTAAAAATGCCCTCAGCCACCTGGTGCTGCCGGTGCTGCTGCTGGCCTACTATTCCCTGGCGAGCATCACCCGCCTGACGCGCTCGGCGTGCCTTAGCGAAATGAACAAAGAGTACATCCTGCTCGCGCGCGCCAAAGGTGCCGGAGAGATGGCGATTCTGCTGCGCCACGTGCTGCCCAATATTCGCAGCACGCTACTGACGGTAATCGCGCTGGCTTACACCAGCATGCTCGAAGGGGCTGTGCTGACCGAAACCGTCTTTTCATGGCCGGGCATTGGCCGCTATCTCACCACCGCGTTATTCGCGGGCGATACTACCGCCATCATGGGCGGTACGCTGGTGATTGGCGTCTGTTTTGTGCTGATAAATAATCTGACCGACCTGCTTGTGCGGGCCACCGACCCCAGGGTGCGCTGATGCCTTTTTATCTTTTTCTGCGCCGACTGCGCCGCTCTCCCGCTGCGTTCTGCGGGCTTATCGCAATCGTTCTATTGCTGCTGATCGCGCTGTTTGCTCCGTGGCTCGCTCCGCTCGACCCGAACTGGCAGAACGCGGCGGCACGCCTGCAGGCACCGAACGCCACGCACTGGCTCGGCACGGACAGTTTCGGGCGAGATCTGCTCTCACGCCTGATCTACGGCAGCCGCCCCGCCCTTGGGCTGGTGGCGCTGGTGACGATCATTACCCTGCCCACCGGGCTGCTGATCGGGATTTTGTCCGGCTACTACGGCGGCTGGCTGGAGCGCGTGCTGATGCGTTTTACTGACGTGGTGATGTCGATGCCACGTCTGATCCTCGCCTTTGCCTTTGTCGCCATGCTCGGCCCTGGCCTTGTGAACGGCGCGCTGGCGCTGGCGCTCACCACCTGGCCGGCCTATGCGCGTCAGGCCCGGAGTGAAATTCAGCGTCTGCGTCACAGCGATTATCTGGCGGCTGCCGAGATGATGGGCATTCGCGGCGGGCGTCTGTTGCTTGGGCATATTCTGCCGCTCTGCCTGCCGTCAGCGATTGTGCGACTGGCGCTGGATCTGGCGGGCATTATTCTGGCCGCCGCCGGACTGGGGTTCCTGGGTCTGGGCGCGCGTCCGCCGATGGCCGAATGGGGCGCGATGATCGCCGACGGCATGCAGGTGATTTTCGATCAATGGTGGATCGCCGCTATTCCTGGCGGCGCGATCCTGTTCGCCAGCCTGGCGTTTAACCTGCTGGGCGACGGCCTGCGCGACATTCTGGAGCCGCAACATGACTGACTCCCGCGTTATCGTCGATGCGCTGAATATCGACTACCCCGCCGCGCGTGTGGTGAACAACCTGAGTTTTACCCTCGGCAACGAACGGCTGGCGTTAGTGGGCGAATCCGGCTCCGGTAAATCCATGTCGGCCAGGGCGCTGATGGGCCTGGTACGCAGGCCCGGCGTGGTCAGTGCCCGGCAGCTTAACGTGCTGGGCCACGATCTGCTGACCATGAGTAATCGCGGCTGGCAGCGCCTTCGCGGCAACGGCATTGCGATGGTGCTACAGGACCCGCGCTATGCGCTCAACCCGGCCAAAAACGTCGCCGCGCAGCTCGAAGAGTCGCTGACGCTGCATCAGTCTCTCTCCCGCAAGGAGCGGCAGGAGCGTATTCGCGACATCATCCACGCCGTCGGGCTGGAGCAGAGCGTGCTGACGAGCTATCCCGGTGAACTCTCCGGCGGGATGGGCCAGCGGGTGATGATTGCCATTGCGCTCATCAATAATCCGCAGGTGCTGATTGCCGATGAACCCACGTCGGCCCTCGACGCGCGTCTGCGCAATCAAATCCTCGAACTGCTGGTGAAGCAGTGCGAGGAGCGTCAGATGGCGATGTTACTGATTAGTCACGATTTACCGCTGGTGGCTGAACATTGCGACCGCGTGCTGGTGATGTATCAGGGCGAAAACGTCGATGAGATGACCGCGCGGGAACTGCCGCAGGCCACGCATCCCTACACCCGCACGCTGTGGACCTGCCGCCCGGATGCCAGCACCTATGGGCAAATGTTACCGACGCTGGATCGCAAGGAGATACACCATGGCACTCGTTGATGTCCGTCAGTTGCAGGTGGCGTTCGGCGAAAAAACGGCGGTATCGTCGGCCAGCTTTGCCATCGAAAAAGGGGAAACTTTCAGCCTTATCGGGGAATCCGGCTGTGGAAAATCAACCATTCTGCGCGTGTTGGCCGGGCTACAACGTCAGTGGCGCGGCGACGTGACGCTGCTCGGGGAAAACCTGAAACCCGACGCCCGGTTTACCGGCGCGCTGCGGCGCAACGTGCAGATGGTATTTCAGGATCCGTGGGCGTCCCTGCATCCGAATCACACCCTTTCACGCACGCTGACTGAGCCGCTAAAAATTCACGGTGAAACACAGATTGCAGAGAAAGTAGCCGACGCGTTGCAGCAGGTGGGGCTGTCGGCTGACGCGGGCCAGCGTTATCCGCATCAGCTGTCTGGCGGCCAGCGTCAGCGCGTGGCGATTGCCCGCGCCCTGTTGCTTCGCCCCCAGCTCTTGCTGCTGGACGAACCAACCTCGGCGCTGGATATGTCGGTGCAGGCGGAGATCCTGAATCTGCTGAACCGCCTGAAACAGCAGCACGGTATGACCTATCTGCTGGTGAGCCACGACGCGGATGTGATTGCGCATATGTCAGACCGCGCGGCGTTTATGGCGCACGGCGAGATTCAACGGGTCTTTGATCGTGAAGCGATGCGAAACGGCGAGCACCGGATGGGGTAGGTTTTGCGTGGGCGAGTGTGTGCCCTTTCAGGCCGGCTACCGCCCGGCATCTGTTTTCTGGAAAGCGCCTCGCAAATCGAAAAGTAACCTTGTGAAACTCAGGGTTTAGCCTTTTATTTGCCCTTCCTCGGTCGTAAAGTGCCTGCGTTGCGGTTTATCCGCGACCGGGCGTAGGAACCCGTTGGCATAAAGCGATAACTTTTTTCGCGACAGCGCATACCCCGTTAACTTACGGTGGCGCTGGCGGAGCAGCAAACGCTGGCCGTTTTCTTTGTGCACGGTATTCCTACCTCCGTCAGCGCTGCCCCTCCCTGAGCGCAGGGACTTACAGGGTGGTCAAATAATTTCATGCATAATGAGGATGCCAAATGGCTATTATCCCAACCCTGTTTTACGCGCAATCTGACGAAAGCGTTATTCAGCAGCTTCTCAACGCCCCGCTCCCGCAAACGGCGGATTTATTCCAGGTGGCCGATCTCTGCGCCTCATTTGTGTGCGTGCTGGTCGAAACCCACGACAGCAAAACGCGCGAAGCCTTGTGCGAGCGTTTACTGCAAGCGCTCAATCAGCTGCGCGAACTGTGCGATAAAGATCTTCCACCGTACCTGATTGAGCAACTGATCAAAGGCGAGAAAATCAGCTCAAACGTGCCGGATCTGTGGCAAGAAACCGCCACGCTGTTGGATTACATTCAGGCGCTAACGAACGCTATTCTGGCAGGGACTCTGCCACCGAATGTGGCAAAAGAGTTAACGGGGCTGCTGCATGATATGGTCTGGCTGCTGACCGATTTTGTGAAGGAGCCGTACATCACGGCGCACTGAGGCAGGAGTGAGGCCGAAATTCTGCTGATGAATGGCACAGAATTTCGGCACAGGATCACTTGAGGAGTTTCACCGTGGCCTCGATGTCGATCTCATCTTCAGAGAAGATCAGCGTCGTCCCCTGGAAGGTGGTGATCGCCAGTTTCTTCACCGAGCGCATCTCACCCGGTTTCGCCGCAGATTTCGGACGGATATTGTTCAGCAGCAGGCCAACGGACAGGATCGCATTTTCTTTATCGATGCCCGAGTCCGCAGGCACTTCTTCGCTGTAGACCAGGAAAGATTTAATCGACGTCAGCTTAATACGCTCGCCCGCGATATAAATGTATTTGCTTTCCGGCACCACTTTCACCGCATACGCGGACAAGCCTTTGTTGTTGGTCGTCGGTTCAAACGTGACCGCCGCGTCTTTCTTAATCAGCTCAGGATTGGCAACCTTGATCACATGAAAATACCGGTTGTCACCGTTTTCATCTTTGATAAATCCAAAGCCTTTATCTTTAAACCACGTTGTGATCGTTCCGTTCATCGCCATTACCGCCTGATTAATCGTTTATCAACACAAATTTTGCAGCGCGCAGTGTAAAGCACATTGCCTGCGCAGACTACGTCTTTGGGTTAAGTCTGGACGATAAATTTGTGGGATGCGAGTCCATTACCCGGTGGGGAAGTTGCTTGCACGGGCCTACGCATCGCATACGTAGAAAATTGGGTAAGGCACTGCCACTTCCGCCATGCCGCTAAGGCCAGGAGATGTCTATACTCATTTCATCCCCGCAACCGGAGCGCGCCATGCCCCTACCCGATTTCCATGTATCCGACCCTTTTACGCTGGGTATTGAACTCGAACTGCAGGTGGTGAACCCGCCGGGGTACGATCTCAGCCAGGACTCTTCGGCGCTGATTGCCGCCGTGAAAAACGATATCAAAGCCGGTGAAGTTAAACACGATATCACCGAGAGTATGCTCGAAATCGCCACTGGCGTGTGCCAGGACATTCATCAGGCGGCAGCGCAGTTTTCCGCGATGCAACAGGCGATCCTGCGCGCGGCGGCGGATCAGCATATTCAGATTTGCGGCGGCGGCACGCATCCGTTTCAGAAGTGGCAGCGTCAGGAGGTGTGCGACGACGAGCGCTACAACCGCACGCTGGAGATGTTTGGCTATCTGATTTTGCAGGCGACGGTTTTCGGCCAGCACGTTCACGTCGGTTGCCGGAACGGTGATGAGGCGATTTACTTGCTGCATGGCCTGTCGCGCTTTGTGCCGCACTTTATCGCTCTCTCCGCCTCGTCGCCTTACATGCAGGGCAGCGATACCCAATTCGCCTCCTCGCGGCTCAATATTTTCTCGGCGTTTCCGGATAACGGCAAAATGCCGTGGGTGAATAACTGGCAGGAGTTCGAAGGGCTGTTTCGCCGCCTGAGCTATACCAGCACCATCGACAGCATCAAAGATCTGCACTGGGACATCCGCCCCAGCCCGCATTTTGGCACCGTTGAGGTGCGGGTGATGGATACGCCGCTGACCCTGGCGCACGCGATTAATATCGCCGGGCTGATTCAGGCGACGTCGCACTGGTTGCTAACCGAACGTCCTTACAAGCACCAGCCGCAGGACGCCCTGCTCTATAACTTCAACCGTTTTCAGGCCTGCCGCTATGGGCTGGATGGCCTGCTGACCGACGTGAACAGCGGCGAACAGAAAACCATTGCCGAGGATATTGCGTGGCTGCTGGAGCGCGTCGCGCCATCAGCCGATAAGGTGGGCGCGACAAGCGCGATTGCGGAAATTGCCCTGATGTTAAAACAGGGCAAAAGCGAGGCGCAGCGGATGCGGGATTTTATCGCCGACGGCGGTTCGCTGATCTCGCTGGTACAAAAACACTGCGAGCTGTGGACTACTCACCCGTAAGTGAGTGCCCCCACTCGCGCAAACGCTGGAACAGCACGAACAGCGCCGGAATAAAGACAATCCCGACCACGGTCGCCACCAGCATGCCACTGAACACCGTGGTCCCGATGATGCGGCGGCTCTGCGCCCCCGCACCGGAGGCCAGCATCATCGGCAGCACGCCGATAATAAAGGACACGGCGGTCATCATCACGGCGCGGAAGCGGCGCGACGCCCCTTCGCGGGCGGCATCGACAATCGCCATGCCGTCGATGCGCCGCGCGCGGGCAAACTCGACGATCAGAATGGCGTTTTTGGCCGCCAGGGCGATAAGCAACACCAGCCCAATCTGCACGTAAACGTCGTTGGCAAAGCCTGCAACCCACAGCCAGACCAGCGCGCCGCCGATGGCAAACAGCACCGAGAGCATCACGCTTGCAGGCAAGGTCCAGCTTTCGTACTGCGCCACAAGGAACAGCCACGCCATCACCACCGCCGCCAGCACAATCCAGATCGCCTGATTGCCCGTCTGCTGCTCCTGATACGACATACCGCTCCACGCGTAGTCATACCCGGCGGGCAGAGTATCGTTCAGCAACTGGCCCATCGCCGCCATTGCCGTGCTGCTGCTCACGCCTGCCGCCGCCGAGCCGCTCACCGACACCGACGGGAACTGGTTGTACTGCTGCACAAACGGCGCACCGACGGTCGGGGTGATAGTCACCAGATTGCTCAGACGCACGCGCTCGCCGTTATTGCTGCGCACATAAAGCTCGCTGATCTGCTCCGCACGCTCACGCCACTGCATCTCGTTTTGCATCACCACATGGTAAACGCGATTATTAATGCTGAAATCCCCGGCGCGCGTGCCGCCAAAGGCGGTTTGCAGGCTGCTGAAGATACGGCTCACGGGCACATCCAGACGTGCTGCGCGCTCGCGATCCACCTCAAGGGTCAGCTGCGGTACGTTGCTGCTCCAGGTGGTAAACACGCGGGTGAGTTGCGGATGCTGGTTGGCTTTCGCCAGCACCTCGCGGGTGACGCGCTCCAGCTCCGCCGGGCTTTGCCCTGCCTGGGCCTGAATACGCAGATCGAACCCGGAGGCATTACCCAGCCCCGGCAGCGTCGGCGGCGCGAAGGTCATGATGGTCGCTTCCGGCAGGGCCAACAGCTGACGTTGCAGCCCGCCCATCACCTCGTCGAGCGGCGGGCGCTCGCTCCAGTCTTTCAGCATCACGGAGATAAATCCGCCGTTCGAGGCGCTGGTGCCGTTGAGAATATTAAAACCCGATACCTGAATCACATCCGCCACCGCCGGATTGGCGGCAATCAGCTCGCGCGCCGTCGTCATCACCGCTTCGGTGCGCTCCAGGGACGCCGCCTCCGGCAGCTGGACGCTGGCGAAGAAGTAGCCCTGATCTTCCTGCGGCAGGAACCCTTTTGGCATGGCGGTAAAACTCAGCGCCACGATGGCCGCCGCACCGGCAGTCGCCAGCAGTGCCACCACAGGGCGACGGTTAAAGACCTCCACCAGACGGGTGTAAGCCTGCCGCGTGGCGTCCAGCGCCCGGTTAAAGCCGCGGAACACCGCCGCAGGACGCCCGACGCGCGGGCGCAGCAATAAGGCGCACAGCGCCGGTGTAAGCGTCAGGGCCACAATACTTGAAAGGGTTACGGCGGTGGAGAGCGTGACCGCAAACTGGCGATACAGCTCGCCGACAATCCCCGGCAGCAGCGCCACCGGCACGAACACCGCCAGCAGCACCAGGGTGGTGGCGATCACCGGCCCGGCAATCTGACGCAGGGCGTTGGCCGTCGCCTCCGTGCGGCTTTGCCCCTCCGCCATCAGCGTTTCGACGCTCTCGACCACCACAATCGCGTCATCCACCACCATGGTGAGCGCCAGAATAATGGCGAACAAACTCAGGGTGTTGGCCGAATAGCCGAGCGTGTAGAGCACCGCGAAGGTGCCAATCAGCGACACGGGGATTGCCAGCACCACAATCAGCGTCGCGCGCCAGCTTTGCAGAAACAGGGAAACCACCACCACCACGGCAAGCAGCGTCAGGGCCAGTGAGACACCAATCTCTTTGATGGTCGCCGCCACAAACTCGGTGGTGTCGAACTTCACTTCCCAGGTCAGATCCGCCGGGAAGCGTGTGGCGAGCCGCTCAAGCTCGCCGCGCACCGCTTCGGCCACGCGCAGGGCATTAGCCGACGGCGTCGGATAGATGCCTAAGTACGCCGAATCGTGACCGTTCAGCTGCGCGCCAGAGCTGTAACTGCGCGATCCCAGCTCGATGGTCGCCACATCTTTCAGGCGCACCAGTTGCCCCATGTCACCGGCGCGAATAATGATATCGCCAAAGGCGTCGGCTTCGTTGAGACGCCCCAGCCCGTTGATAGTGAGCGTTTGCTGCTGCCCGTTGAAGACCGGCGGCGTTCCCACCTGGCCTGCCGCGCCCTGCACGTTCTGCTCGTGCAGCGCCTGGGCCACATCATCCGTGGTGACGTTGAGAGCGTTCATACGATCCGGACGCAGCCAGATGCGCATGCTGTAGTCGCGCGCGCCAAACAGCTGGACCTGCCCGACGCCCGGCAGGCGTGCCAGGGCTTCGCGCACCTGAGTGCTGGCGTAGTTGCTGACAAACAGCGGCGAATGGGTGCCTTCCGGTGAGTAAAGACTTACCCCCATCATCAGGTTGGTGGCGCGTTTTCGCACCTGGACGCCGTTTTGCTGCGCCTCGGCGGGCAACTGCGCCAAAGCCTGCGCCACGCGGTTTTGCACATCAATCGCCGCCAGATCCGGGTCGGTGCCTGCGGCAAAGGTGATGTTCAGGCTGTAGGCGCCTTCATCGGAGCTGGTCGATTCCATGTACAGCATGTGATCCACACCGTTAAGCTGGGTTTCCAGCGGCGTGGCGATGGCTTCTGCCACATCTGCCGCGCTGGCACCCGGCCAGCTGGCGCTCACATTCACCACCGGCGGCGTGATCTGCGGGTACTGCTCCACCGGAATCAGCCTCAGGGCGATGGCCCCAAGCAGGGTGATCACCAGCGCGATCACCATCGCAAAGCGCGGGCGTTTGATAAACAACGTCAGCATGGTGGCTCCTTAATTCAGAATCTGGACAGCAGCACCGGGCTGCAGTCGCGGTGCGCCGTCAGTGACCACGCGCTCATTCGCCTCAACGCCGCTTTGCACGGTGAACTGCTGGCCCATTTGTCCGCCGAGCGTGAGCGCGCGTTTTTCAGCGTTCCCATCGGCGTTCACTACCCAGGTGAAAAATCCGTCGCCATTTTGTTGTACCGCAGCCGCCGGGATCACCAGCGAATCCTGCTCGCTCTGCGGTCGCAGCCAGACATTCACGTTGCCCCCAGGCAGCAGGCGGTGCTGCGGATTGGCGAATTCGGCGCGCAGCATTACGCTGGCGGTGCGCGGGTCGATACGGTTATCCACCGAGGTCAGGATGCCATTTTCACGCTGCTCGCCGTTCTGAATCTGCGCCAGCCATGCCTGTTTCAGCGCCGTGATATCCGCATGCTGCCCGGCTTTCGCGGCAAATGCCCCCTCTTCCAGGGCGAAGGCAATGCGGATGGGGTCAAGCTGCACCACCTCCACCAGCGGGCCGCTCGATGGATTCACTACGCTGCCGACATGGAAGCGGCTGTGGCCCATACGCCCGTTGATGGGCGAGACTATCCGGGTAAAACCGAGAGTGACGTTTCGCGCTTCGAGACGGGCATTGGCCTGCTCCAGCGCCGCGCGAGCCACGTCGCGCTGCATCTGCGCATTGTCGACGTCATTACGGCTGATAGCATTGCCGGTTTTCAGGCTTTGAAAACGCGTGAGTTGCTGCTGCGCCTGGCGCAGGGTGGCTTCGGCACTTTTCACTTCCGCCTGCGCCAGACGCACCGCCGCACGCGGCTCCGCGTCGTCGAGTTCAAACAGCAGATCGCCCTGTTTGACGTACTGCCCGTCGCGGAAATGGATTTTGGCAATCGCCCCTTCCGTGCGCGCCCGCAGCTCTACCGTATGGATCGCCTCAATGCGGCCAGGGATCTGGCGCTCAGCGGCGTGGGTGGTCTGCTCGACGCTGGCGACGCGCACCGGAATGGCGGCGGCAAGGGCGGTTTGCAGGGTGCAGGAAAGAAGTGCGACCGCCAGAGCGGTGCGCAGGAAGGTGGATTTCATGGGGAAGTCCTCAGGTGATTGTCTCCCTCACCCTGGCCCGCTCCAGTGGAGAAGGTCAGGATGAGGGTGAGGGCAAAAAGTTATGCAGCCTTACGGAACCTGCGGGTCAGTCGCTTCTCAATTTCGACGATGAAGAACATCACGCCAGCCAGCGCCAGGGTAACACCCCAGTAGCGCAGCGGCAGGGCTTCGGTGCCGAACAGCATCTGCATAAATGGCAGGTAGATAATCGCCAGCTGCAGCAGGAACAGCACACCCGTGACCAGCCAGATCCCTTTGTTCGCCAGCAGACCGCGGTTCAGAGAGAAACCATCGCTGTTGCGGCAGTTAATCATGTACACCCACTGCGCACACACCAGCATCTGCAGCAGCACGGTGCGGATGAACTCGGCGCTGTGGCCCCGCGGTGCGAGCCAGGCTTCCAGCGCAAAGGCAGCAATCGCAATCATGGTGCCGACGAAGGCCACGCGCCAGACGGCGAAGGCATCCATCACGTGCTGACCGGTCTGACGCGGCGGACGCTTCATGATGTTGCGCTCGGCGGCTTCAAAGGCCAGGCCGAAGGAGAGCGTGGCGGAGGTCGCCATGTTCATCCACAGAATCAGCACCGGCGTCAGCGGAATAATGTTCCCCGCCAGCAGGGCAATCACAATCAGCAGACCCTGCGCCAGGTTGGTTGGCATAATGAACAGAATCGTTTTCTTCAGGTTGTCGTAGACGCGACGCCCCTCTTTTACCGAGCTGGCGATGGTGGCGAAGTTGTCGTCCGTCAGAACCATATCGGCGGCTTCTTTGGTCACTTCCGTGCCTTTGATGCCCATGGCGATCCCGACATCCGCCTGACGCAGCGCGGGCGCATCGTTCACCCCGTCGCCGGTCATCCCGACGATTTCACCTTTCTCCTGCAGGGCTTTCACCAGGCGCAGCTTATGCTCCGGGCTGGTACGCGCAAAGATGTCGTACTCCACCGCCGCATCCGCCAGCTCGGCGTCGTCCATCTTCTCCAGCTGATAGCCGGTGACAGCCTGCGCGCTGTTGGTGATCCCCAGCATCTGCCCGATGCTCATTGCGGTCTGCGGGTGGTCGCCGGTGATCATCTTCACGCGGATACCGGCCTGCTGACAGGCGTGGATGGCGTCGATAGCCTCCGGACGCGGCGGGTCCATCATCCCGGCGATGCCGAGGAAAATCAGCCCGTTGTTCAGGTCGTCGTGGCTCAGCCCCTGCTGATCGGCCGCCGCCGGTTTGTACGCGGCTGCTACCATGCGCAGCCCCTGGCTGGCATAACGCTCCATCTCGGTTTCCCACCAGGCGCGGTCAAACGCGTCGACACCGTGGCGAGTCTGCTGCTGGTCGCACAGGGCGAAAATCACGTCCGGCGCACCGGTGACCAGGATCTGCTCCTCACTGCCAATCTGGTAGTGGGTGCTCATGTACTTGTACTGCGAGTCGAACGGGATTTTGTTAATCAGGCTGGTGACGACCGGCGCAAGATTGGCTTTGGCGGCCAGCACTTTCAGCGCCCCTTCCGTCGGCCCGCCGGTGATACCCCACAGGCCGCGCTCGTCCTGAATAATCTGGCTGTCGTTGCACAGGTCGATGGTGCGCAGATAGTGCTCCAGCACCGTGCCCTGCTGAACGTGCACCGGCTCGTCGCTGCCGTCCAGATAGATGTTACCCACTGGCTCGTAGCTGTTGCCTTCCACGCGGTAGCAGCAGTCGGCGGTGATAATTGCTTTAACGGTCATTTCGTTCATGGTCAGGGTGCCGGTTTTATCCGAGCAGACCACGGTCATCGCCCCCAGGGTTTCAACGGTTGGCAGCTTGCGAATAATCGCCTTTTTGCGCGCCATCGCCTGAACGCCGAGCGACAGGATAATCGAGATAATCGCTGGCAGACCTTCCGGTACAGAGGCCACCGCCAGGCTGATCAGAGAGAGCAGCAGCTCGCCCATTGGAATGTCGCGGAACACCAGGCTGAAGACAAACAGCGCCGCCATCATCGCCAGAATAATGGCGAAGATCGCTTTGCCGAGTTTGTCCATCTGCACCAGCAGCGGCGTACGGTGCTTTTCAATTCCGGCCATCATCTGGTTGATGTGACCAAGCTCGGTGTCCTGGCCGGTGGCGATAACCACGCCCACACCGCCGCCTGCGCTTACGGTGGTGCCGGAGAACACCAGGTTTGTGCGGTCACCGAGCGATAAGTCGCCCTGCAGTGGATTAGTGTGTTTATCCACTACCGTCGATTCACCCGTCAGAATCGCCTCTTCGACGCGTAAATTATGCGCCTCGATCAGACGCATATCCGCCGGAATACGATCCCCGGCGCGCAGGACAATAATATCGCCCGGCACAATATCCGTGGTTGGAATGGTCTCATGGACGCCGTTACGAATAACTCGCGCATCGCTGGAGAGCATATTGCGAATACTTTGCAGCGATTTCTCCGCATTACTTTCCTGCACATGACCAATTAAGGCGTTGATTACCGCCACGCCCAGAATCACCAGCGTATCCACCCAGTGCCCCATCACGGCGGTTAATACGGCGGCGGCCAGAAGAACATAAATCAGGACGTCATTAAAATGGGCGAGAAAACGCAACCAGGCCGGTTTGCCTTTTTTCTCAGGCAGGGCATTTGGGCCATATTGCTGCAAACGCGCCTGGGCTTCTGCACGGTCCAGTCCGTTGGCGTGGCTCTTTTTTTGCGCCAGTACCTGCTCGATGGTCTGCTGGTATGGCCGATTCTGGGAGTGAGTCTTTTTGGTCATTGATGCAATTCCTTCAATATCCGGTGGACGGAAGCCTGAATTCCTTTCTGGCTTTATTAAATTCATTTTTTATGGCGTTAATTCTTGCGGTGTAAATTGTTCTGCCGCAATATAATTAGCGCCGGCTTATTCAAAACACACATTCAATATTTCGATGAGATGATTTTTACAAAATATTTCTAAACGCAATCTAAACGAGGAGAGAGCATGTTTGGGATTTATCGCGGGCGCCGCCTGGCTTTGTACATAGTTGTTGCCATTGTTATTGCGACGTTAATTGGATACAGCACATATACGTTTGTAAAATTATTCACCTGATGATGACAGTTATTTACATAACCACAGAATAATTGAATTCATTCATTCGAGGTTTAATTAAATCAGGAATATTCCCGGAATAATTATTCTTTTTTTATCAGGAAAGTGAATTTCGGGATGATATTGCTTTACGTTGCAGGATGCCGGACAATAACTTTTTTAACTGACAATTAACATTGATATGAAACACCCGTTAGAATCGCTGTTAACGGCAGGAGGCATTTTGCTGATGGCGCTGCTCTCCTGCCTGTTGCTTCCCGCGCCATCATTCGGACTGGCGCTGGCGCAGAAACTGGTCGCTCTGTTTCATCTGATGGATCTGAACCAGCTTTACACTCTGGTGTTCTGTCTGTGGTTTATCCTGCTCGGCGCCATCGAATTTTTCGTCCTGCGTTTCATCTGGCGCCGCTGGTTTTCACTGACCGCGTAGCCCCGTGAAATCGCGCATTCCGTGGATCAGCGCTTCGCACCAGGCCGCGTAATCGTGGCCGCTGGACCACGGATGGAAGCTCACGCGATAGCCTTTCTCGCGTAACACCTGCTCAAACTTTTCCGTATTGCGATAGATCCCACCGCCCGGCCCGGAGGTTTCGAAGCGCCCGGCCTGCAGCCAGAAGCGAATCGGATACGTCGGCGACTGCTGATACTGACGCGTGAGCCAGCCCGGCGCGTCCTCTTTCGGTGCCCACCAGTACGACCCCGACAAACTCAGCACATTGCCGAACAGATACGGATAGCGCAGCGCCACCCAGGACGACGCAATTCCGCCATAGCTTGATCCCGCCAGCACCGTCTTTTGCCGCTGCAACGCAATCCCCTGCCCGCGCAGCCACGGCAGCAGCTCCTGCGCCATAAAATCGGCGTAATCCGGATTCGGCGGCAACTCTTTACCGCGACGGGCGTGATCGAGGCTATCAATAAATACCACGTTAATCGGTGGCAGGTGGTGGCGGGCGATCAGTCCGTCGAGCACATTGGCAAAATGGTACTCATCCTGGTAAATCTGCCCGTCGAACAGGATCAGCGTCCAGCGTGCGGGCTGTGCGCCGCGCGGTTTGTAAATCATCACTTCCCGCGCGTTACCGAGGATATGACTGGTAAACGGCTGGCGCGTCAGCGAGCCATGGGTAAGCGGCTGCGCGGCGGCCTGCGCTGAACAGTAGCGCGCGGGGCTGAGATCGAGCAGCGAATAGCGGTTCCAGCGATCGGCCTGCTGATCGCCGTAGGTTTGTGGATTGAGCGGATCGGCCTGCGCGCTCACCAGAATGGCGCGGCGCTGATCGCGTGCGCTGCCCTCCACGCGCGGCACGTCCGGTGCCAGTTTGTACTGCATGATCGTATCCGCCGGCACCACGTAGCTGCGGAACCAGACGTCGGTTTTGCCAAGACGAAACAGCGGATCGTGATCGCCTGCGGGCGACCCGAGAAGAAAGACGTTATCCCGCGCGCCGCGCCATAAGAACGTCACGCGCTTGTGGCTGGCATCGACCGGCTCCACCATCGGCGTTCCCTGCCGAATTTGCGCCTGCCAGAACGCATGCGTATCTCCACCGGCAGCAACCGTTTTAGCCAGCGTTTGCAGCGTCGGGCTTTCTGGCTCGAGCATCTGCGTGCGCGGGAGTGGCGACGTCTCTTTCATCCGCCACGTAAAGCGCCACGGCTTGCCCTCTTCCCCGTGCAGCACCAGAGACGTGCTCTGCTGCACCGGCAGCGCAAACAGCAGTGAGTGCTCGCCATCGCTGGGACCTTTTTCAATCAGCGTGCGAATACGGCGGTTTTGCCCGTCCAGCAGCCTGGCATCGGTTACACCGCTCAGCGTCGCGGAAACGTAGTTTTCATCGAGCGCGGGCAGGACGAAACAGACCTCGCCGCTGGCATCGAATTTCCCTTTCTGTTCCCCCTGAATGGAAGGATGCTCGCACGTTGCCGCCAGTGCTGGCAGCGTACTTATCCCTAACAGCAACCCACTCCACGCCCTTTTCATACCGACTCGTTCCCCTGCAAAATTTGTTAGCAACGCTAATGCAAATGGTAATAATTTGCAATATCATCTACGCCGTTATTAGGGTGTTTTTATGGCGATAGCAATTAAGGGATTTTAATAAAAATGTTTAAAAATAATAAGATAATGCAACTCTGGTTGCTGAGTCTGGCCAGCGTCAGCGTGGCGGCTCAGGCAGAAACAAATGAAGAAACGCTTCTGGTCACGCAGAGTGTCAGCCAGGAGCCGACCGCTCCGGTGAAGGGGATCGTGGCGACGAAAACCCTTTCGGCGACCAAAACCAGTGCCGATATTGTGAAGACGCCGCAGTCGGTTTCCGTTATTACGCGCGATCAGATGGAGCAGCTGGATGTCACGTCCGTGTCACAGGCCCTGCGCTACTCCGCCGGGGTGTTTACGGAATACCGCGGCTCGTCCAACCGTAACGATGAAGTGTTCGTGCGCGGCTTCAGCTACGTGCCGAAATTCCTCGACGGGCTGAGCTACGGCGCGACGGCCTCCTCGCAAACCGGCACCGTGGATCCGTGGCTGCTGGAGCGCGTCGAGCTGGTGCGCGGCCCGGCCTCAGTGCTGTTTGGTCAGGTCAACCCAGGCGGACTGATCAGCATGACCAGCAAGCGTCCGACCAGTGAGCCTGTCCACAACGTGCAGTTCCGCACCGGCAATCACGATCTCGCCGAAGGGGCGTTTGATTTCGGTGGCCCGCTCAGCGACGATGGTCGCGTGCTGTATCGCGTGAACGGAATAGCCCGCACGCAGCACAACCAGGTGGACGATTACAAAGAGACGCGGATGGCGATTGCCCCGGCGCTCACCTGGTACCCTAACGATCAGACGCGTTTTACCCTGCTGACCAGCTACCAGAAAGATCCTGACGCGGGCTATCGCAACTTCCTGCCCGCTTATGGCACGGTGACCAGCGCCAACGGGCGCTACATTCCGCGCGACTTTAACGTCAGCGATCCGGATTACAACCAGTCGTGGCGCGAGCAGACGATGATCGGCTACGAGCTGGAACATCAGTTCGCCGATAACCTCACCTTCCGCCAAAACGCCCGCTACGCCTCCATCAAGCAGAAATATCGCTATCTGGTGTACGCCAACAGCGCGGCAGACAGCACGGTGCTGACCCGCCGCGCCCAGCATGAAGAGCGCACCACCAACGAGTTTGGTCTCGATAACCAGCTGGAATCCCTGTTCACTACCGGCGATGTGAGCCATACCCTGCTCGGCGGGCTGGACTATAAAACCAGCAAAGATAAGCAGTTGCTGGAACGCGGGATGGGCAAACAGTACGACCTCGACTGGACGAAGCCGGTATATGGCATCAACGTCGATGAGAGCACGTTCAGCACCGCGACGGACGAGCAGCAAAACCTCGACCAGATGGGCGTCTATTTGCAGGATCAGCTGAGCTGGAATAACTGGGAGTGGCTGGTGTCCGGGCGTTACGACTGGACCGAAGTGCGGACCACCGATTTCACCGGCGGCGCGCCGACCCAGCAGAACGATAACAAGTTCACCTGGCGCACCGGGCTGCTCTATGCGTTCGACTTTGGTCTCTCGCCGTACGTCAGCTACAGCACCTCCTTCGAGCCGAGCCTGCAGACCAACCGTGCACCGGGCGTGGCACCGTTTAAACCGACAACCGGCAAGCAGACGGAAATCGGCCTGAAGTATCAGCCGGTCGATTCCACGCTGATGACCCTGGCGCTGTACGATCTGACCCAGAGCAACGTGGCGACTTACAACAGCGCCCAGGGCTGGTTCGAAAACGCGGGCGAAGTGCGCTCCAAAGGGGTGGAGGCCGAGATTCACTCAACGCTGATGGAGAGCATCAACCTCATCGGGTCGTATACCTACACCGATGCGGAAACGCAGAGCACCACGGTGGCAGGCACCGAAGGCAAAACCCCGGCGCGTATTCCGGCACACATGGCGTCGGCCTTCGCCAGCTACACCGTGCCTGGCGGAGCGCTGAAAAGCCTGACGGCGGGCGTGGGGATGCGCTACATCGGCACCAGCTATGGCGATGCGAAAAACACCTTCAAAGTGGCCTCGGTGGATCTGTATGACGCGATGATGAGCTATGAACTGGGCGAGCTGAACAGCAGCCTGAAAGGGGCCAGCGTGCAGTTCAACGTCAATAACGTGGCGGATACCAAGTATGTGGCGTCATGCGCCAGCGATACGGCGTGTTTCTATGGGATTGGTCGTACGGTGACGGCAACGGTGAATTATCGCTGGTAGTAAGCAATTGCCGGGTGGCGGCACCGCCGCACCCGGCATACAAACGCACACGTCTTTTAATGCGTGCGGCTGTGATTCTCTTTGCGGTACGCACCCGGCGGCTGATTGAAGGTACGGGTAAAAATCCGCGTAAATGTCTGCTGGGAATCAAACCCGTAGCGCAGACAGATGTCATACACCCGTTCGTCGGACTCGCGCAGATCCCGCGCTGCCAGCAGCAGTTTGCGCTCGCGAATGTACCGCCCCAGGCTTTCACCCTTGTATTGCATAAACAACCGCTGCAGATGCCATTTGGAGTACCCCGCGTGACGGGCGATCTCCTCAATGCGCAGCGGCTGATGTAGATTGTCGTCGATCCACTCAACGATGGTGTCGATGACCTGAGCGGAAATAGTCATGCTGCTCTCCCCCTCGACTGCTTGTCGGTTAAACATTATTCCCACCACTCACGAAATTGCTGCGTCGTATCATTCACCCTGACCGGTTCGCCCAGCTCCGGCGTCAGCAGACGATACTTTTTATCCAGACTTGCGCGCGTCAGCTGAATTACCGGGTCGTTCCAGCTGTGTTTTGCCAGCACAAAGCGTCCGTAATGGCCCGGCACCACCGCTTTAGCGTTGATATCGGCGGCGGCCTGCGCGGTCTCTTCCGGCAACATGTGAATGTATTTCCAGTCCTGGTCGTACTGTCCGTTTTCCATGATCGCCAGATCGACCTCGCCGAACTGCTCACCAATGGCTTTAAAGTGCGGGCCGTAGCCAGAATCGCCGCTGTAGTAGACCTTTTGCTCAGGCGTGACGAACATAAAGCTGCCCCACAGGGTCTGATTGCGTTTGAGCCCTCGACCAGAGAAATGGCGTGCCGGCAGCACGTGTACCGTCAGCTCATCGCTGATACGCACCGACTGATTCCAGTCGCGCTCGTCGATAATCTGTGGGTCCATTCCCCAGTAGCGCAGATGCGACCCGACGCCGAGCGGCGTGACCACACGCTTCACCTTCGGCATCAGCGCCTTGATGGTGGCGTAATCGAGGTGATCGTAGTGATCGTGCGAGATGATCAGCAGGTCGATCTCAGGCATCGTTTCCGCGCGCCACGGATATTCCCCGGCAAAGGCTTTGTTGAGGAACGAAAACGGCGCGGCGTAGCTGCTGAAGACCGGATCAATCAGAATGCGTTTGCCCGCCAGCTGCAGATACCACGACGAATGCCCGAGCCAGACCAGCGTCTCCTGCTCCAGCGGAATCGCCGCCAGATCGGTTTTCACCAGCGGCAACGGCTGAGCGGGACGGGCGTTTTCCGTTTTGCTGACCAGAAATTCCCACATCGCCACCAGCATATTTTTGTCGCCGTTGTAGCCCGGCGTCGGCAGCGTATTGTGGAACTGTCCGTCGCGATAGTGTGGCGAGGCCTCCACTTCACTGAGCTGTGCGCCCTGCGGCGGCTGGCCGAATCCGGCATTTAACACAAAGGGCAAACTCGCCGCTGAAGCAATAATCATGACAAACACCACGCTAAGAAGAAGAGGCTTTTTCATATCCTGACCCGAATACGCGCCCCCTTCCGTTGGTTTGCGCGGGTTGAACTTGATTATGAGTGAGTAAGCACTCATTATAGATATGATGATAAAGTCGTCAAGACGTTTTCGATCTTTGACATTCCGCGTTGCAGCGTGGCAAAGAGCATGTTTCAATCAGGGTTTTACACATTGACAGGAGGGGAATTTTAGTGGCACGTCCGAAGAGTGAAGATAAAAGACAGGCGTTACTGGAGGCAGCAACCGCTGCATTTGCGCAGTCAGGGATTGCTGCATCGACGGCGCTTATCGCCCGTAACGCGGGCGTCGCTGAAGGGACGCTGTTTCGCTATTTTGCTACTAAAGACGACCTGCTGAATGCCCTCTATCTGCACCTGAAACAGGATCTCTGCCAGACCATGCTGGCAAACCTGGACCGCGCCATTAACACCCCGAAAGAACATACCCGCAATATCTGGAACAGCTATGTGGACTGGGGGATTCGCAACCCTGTCGCCCACGGTGCTATCCGCCAGCTCGGCGTGAGTGAAAAGATCAACGCCGAAACGGAACAGGCGGTGCATGAGATGTTCCCGGAACTGCACGAGCTGTGCCGTCGCTCCGTGCGCCAGGTGTTTATGTCCGATGAGTTTCGCACCTTCGGCGATGCGATTTTCTTATCGCTTGCCGAAACGACGATGGAATTTGCCACCCGCGACCCGTCCCGCGCCAGTGATTTTAAATCCCTTGGCTTTGAATCCATGTGGCGCGCGCTCGCCATCGAGGATGTGAATGGACAGTAAATCCCTGCAGGCCTGCGCCAAACGCGTCGCGCTGGAATTGCCCTTCACCGAGCACTGCTGGCCCTTTGGCCCGGAATATGACGTGTTTAAGATCAACGGGAAGATCTTCATGCTGATGGCGGTCGCCCACGGGCGGGCGCATGTCAGCCTGAAATCCGATCCGGAGAAATCACTGCTCAACCAGCAGATCTATCGCGGCATCGAACCCGGCTATCATCTGAACAAAAAACACTGGATCTCCCTCTACGAAGCCGACGATATCACGCCAGAACTGGTGGCGGATTTGGTTCTCGACTCGTGGAATCTGGTGGTGGATAAGCTGCCGAAAAAAGATCAGAAGCGCATTCGCCCTGCCTGATTGTTCATGTCAGACGAACAGTATAAGCGCATATCTGGCACTTATCTTTTCCCGTGAGTCCTTGTAATCTGCTCTCTTTTCTCGCCCGCAGACGGCGAATTTATTGACCAGGAGTTGTTATGGATATCATTTCAGTTGCCCTGAAGCGTCACTCGACCAAGGCATTTGATCCCACCAAAAAGTTGACCGCAGAACAGGCAGAACAAATTAAAACGCTGCTGCAGTTCAGCCCGTCCAGCACCAACTCACAGCCGTGGCATTTCATCGTCGCCAGCACCGAAGAGGGCAAAGCGCGCGTGGCAAAATCAGCGGCAGGCACTTACGTGTTCAACGAGCGTAAAATGCTGGATGCGTCCCACGTCGTCGTCTTCTGCGCAAAAACCGCGATGGACGATGCGTGGCTCGAGCGCGTCGTGGATCAGGAAGAAGCCGACGGGCGTTTTGCGACCCCAGAAGCGAAAGCCGCAAACCACAAGGGCCGCTGCTACTTTGCCGACATGCATCGCGTCGATCTAAAAGATGACGATCAGTGGATGGCCAAACAGGTTTACCTGAACGTCGGTAACTTCCTGCTGGGCGTGGGGGCACTGGGTCTGGACGCGGTGCCGATTGAAGGTTTCGACGCCGCCATCCTCGACGAAGAGTTCGGCCTGAAAGCGCAGGGCTTCACCAGCCTGGTCGTTGTGCCGGTCGGCCACCACAGCGTGGAAGATTTCAACGCCGCTCTGCCAAAATCTCGACTGCCGTTGAGCACGATTATTACTGAGTGCTAATCGACATGGGCACGCTGGTTTCCGGCGTGCCAAATTCTCTCCGCATAACGCCCAATCACCGCCAGCGACGCCGCCAGAATCAGGAAGAAAATCACTTTATTCATCCCGTCCCAGAAGTATTCGAAATAGCGGGTGTAGAGGTTGATGGCGAGAAACGTCAGGCCAAAACCGCGCAGCATGCCGTCGTCGGTTTTCAGGCTGATATAAATACAGACAATGGCGGCGACGGCGAAAAGCAGCGCCCACGGCAGCAGCGCGGCGCGGGTGACACCATACCAGCTGTCGATATCGTAATTACCAAAAATCGACATGATCCACAGGGCCACAAACAGGTACGTCAGCCCCATCGCTTTACTGGTGGTGTACAAGTGACGTTTGATTAACATCGCCCGCAGCAGCCAGCACAGCGCCAGCAGCGCCCCGCCGAAGAAGATAAACCGCACCGGGTAGTTCATTCCCAGCCAATAGGCACCCCAGCCGGACATATACCCGGTTTCAGCCCCAAACCAGTTGCCGAGCGACAGCAGGAAAAAGAGCCACACCAGCCCCGAGCGCCCAAAGAAGCCCACCAGCCCGTAAACCACGCAGCCCGCAAGGAACAGCGGCGCGATATGCCCGCTGCCGTTATCCAGCCGCTCGCCCAGCTGCCAGAGCGCAATGGCGGTGAAGATAACGCCGAGAAACAGAATTGCTTCGGTGCTGTAGTGCCACTGGGTTTCTCGCCGCTGGCGGCTGAATCCCCAGAGATAAAAGGCCACCGCCAGCACGGCGGGCAGCCCGATGCGGGCAACGAAAGAGAAGGAGAAAAAGGCGATGATACGTTCCATCAGCTCGCTGTCAGCAAACAGGCTGGCGAAGGCGATCATCACGCAGGCCAGCGCGGTCCAGAAGGCGTAACGGCTGAGTCGCTGCCAGTCCATCGCCACGCGTTTGAGGGTGCCCGCCAGCCGCTGGTGTTCATCGGCACTGAGCGCGCCCTCCTGCTCCCATTCGACGAGCGCCCGACGCAGCAGGCGTTCCTGTTTGCGAGTCACGTTCATGTTCTGTCCCTGAATGAGTGAAATTTAGTTGAGTATAACAGCCTGTTCCGCCAGCCACGTGAGCGCATGTTCGCCCGCGTCGTCCACCGGGAGATAAACCAGCAGCCGCGAGCCGTTGCGCGGAGCGGAGTACCAGTACATCTGCTGAAGCTGAAAATCCCCCAGCTGCGGATGGCTAAAGAGTTTCAGCTGATTTTCCACGCCGCGCACGTCATAGCGCTGGTGCCACAGAGCCTCGAACTCTGCGGAGACGGCAAAGAAGCGCGCCAGCTGCGCTTCCCACTGCGGATCGCCGCGATGTTCGGCCATTGCCGCGCGGAAGTAGGAGACGAAAATCGGCAGCACGTCATCGCGTTTGCCGAGTCGGCTTCGCCACGCCGGATGGGTGAGAAAGAGGTAGATGCAGTTACGATCTTCCGGCGGAATGGCGTTGAAATCCACCCCCATCAGATGGCCAAAACTGTCGTTCCACGCCACGATGTCGAAGTTCGGTTTCTGGATGCTGGCCGGTTTCGGCATCAGCGTATCCAGCAGACGCCGCGTGCCTTCGCTGATCCCCTCACACACGGTCTGCTGCGGCGCTTCGCCCGGCGGCAGTCCCGCCAGCACAAACAGATGGCGCGTTTCCGTGGCGGTGCATTGCAGGGCTTTCGCCACCGCCACCATGACGGCGCTGGAGGGATTGACGTCCCTGCCCTGCTCAAGCCAGGTGTACCAGGTCACCCCCACATCCGCCAGCATCGCCACCTCTTCGCGACGCAACCCCGGCGTGCGGCGCCGACCGCTGCGCGGCAGCCCCAGCCGCTGGGGATCGAGGCTTTCGCGGCGCGCGCGTAAAAAGGCCCCGAGCTGCTTGCGGTTGTCGTCCTGCAAAGAGGAAGTGGGTTCGGTCATCAGCGTCATACGGCCCCCTGCGTGGTAGTGCCAGTACCAGTATAAGCAAGAACTGGTACCCGTTTTTATTATCACCGATGCTACGTCCATCTGCTGAATGACGCAATGGAGTCACCATGAATACGTCTGTTGTTTCACCGGGTCGCGCAGGCCTGATATTGCTGCTTACAGGCCAGATGCTGCCGCTGATTGATACCTCAATCACCAACGTGGCGCTGGATTCGATCACCCACTCACTGCACGCCACGGCCACCGAACTGGAGCTGATTGTGGCGCTGTACGGCGTGGCCTTCGCCGTCTGTCTCGCGCTGGGCAGTAAGCTCGGCGATAACCTTGGCCGCCGCCGTCTGTTTATGTGGGGCGTGGCCGCCTTTGGCGTGGCATCGCTGCTGTGCGGCATGGCGGGAAGCGTGGAGCAACTGCTGGGCGCTCGCGTGTTGCAGGGCGCTGGCGCGGCGCTGATCGTGCCGCAAATCCTCGCCACGCTGCACGTCACCCTGAAAGGCACGGCCCACGCCAAAGCCATCAGTCTGTTTGGCGGCATCGGCGGAATTGCGTTTATCGTCGGCCAGATGGGCGGCGGCTGGCTGGTGTCGGCGGATATTGCCGGGCTGGGCTGGCGAAACGCGTTCTTTATCAACGTGCCGATTTGCCTGCTGGTGCTGGCCCTGAGCCGTCGCTACGTGCCGGAAACTCGCCGCGAAACGCCGTCGCGCATCGACTGGCAGGGAACCACCCTGCTGGCAGTGATCCTGTGCTGCCTGCTGTTCCCGATGGCGCTCGGGCCGGAACTCCACTGGCCGCTGGTGTTGCAACTGGCGCTGATCGCGGTGGTTCCGCTGATGCTGTGGATGCGCGCCAGCGCGTTGCGTAAGCAGCAGCGCGGCGAACATCCCCTGCTGCCCCCGCGTTTGCTGAAACTCACCAGCATCCGCTTTGGGATGGTGATCGCCCTGCTGTTTTTCAGCGCCTGGTCAGGCTTTATGTTCTGTATGGCACTGACCATGCAGGCCGGGCTGGGGATGGCGCCGTGGCAGTCAGGAAATAGCTTTATCGCCCTCGGCGTGGCCTATTTTGTCTCCGCCTGGTACGCGCCAAAACTGATTGCCCGCTACAGCATGGGGCGCATTCTGATGACCGGCCTGACGGTACAAATTGCGGGCCTGTTGCTGTTGATCGCCACCTTCTGGCGCTTCGGTCAGGCAAATACGGCGCTGACGCTAGCCCCTGCCACAATCCTGATTGGCTATGGCCAGGCGCTGATCGTCAACAGTTTTTACCGGATTGGGATGCGCGATATCAGCAGCTGCGACGCGGGCGCGGGAAGCGCAATCTTGAGCACGCTGCAACAGGCCACGCTCGGTCTCGGCCCCGCCATTCTGGGCACCCTGTTCCTGACCTTTGCGCGTCACAACGGCGGCCATTACCCGCAGGCGATGATCGGTTTTCTGAGTATTGAAGTGGTGATGATGCTGGCGCTTGGCGGCATTGCCCTGTGGTTGCGCCACCGCCTGGAGGCCGGCCCGCTGCCTGCCGCATCATAGACACCACCTGCATAGCGTCGCGGGTTGCATAATAAACACGCAGCCGTCATGATAAAAGGAGGATATTCAGGAGACGTTATGCAGGAATTAATTGCTCAGGTTGAAGAGCTTGGAATTGAAATTAATCACACCACTTCGCTGGTGTTAATCTTTGGCATCATTTTACTCACCGCCGTTATTGTCCATCTGATATTGCACAAAGTGGTGCTGCGTCTGTTTGAAAAACGGGCGCAGGCCAGCTCACATTTGTGGCTGCAAATCATTACCCAGAATAAGTTATTTCACCGCCTGGCCTTTACCCTTCAGGGGATAATCGTCAACGTTCAGGCGGCGCTGTGGTTACAAAAAGGCAGCGAAGCGGCTGAAATATTAACCACCTGCGCCCGACTGTGGGTCATGGTTTATGCCCTTCTCTCCTTCTTCTCGTTATTAGATGTGATCTTCAATTTGTCGCAAAAGCTGGCAACCGCCTCTCAGCTTCCGCTCAAAGGAATATTCCAGGGCGTGAAGTTAGTGAGTGCGATCCTCGTCGGCATTCTGATGATCTCCCTGCTGATTGGTCAGTCTCCGGCGATTCTGATCAGCGGTCTTGGCGCGATGGCCGCGGTACTGATGTTGGTCTTTAAAGATCCGATTCTGGGCCTGGTCGCCGGTATTCAGCTCTCGGCGAACGACATGCTCAAGCTCGGCGACTGGCTGGAGATGCCGAAATACGGCGCGGATGGCGCGGTGACGGATATCGGCCTGACCACCGTGAAAGTGCGCAACTGGGATAACACCATCAGCACCATTCCTACCTGGGCACTGGTGTCGGACTCTTTTAAAAACTGGAGCGGCATGTCAGCCTCCGGTGGACGGCGAATTAAGCGCAGCCTGAGCATCGATACCACCAGCATTCATTTTCTTGATGAGCACGAGCAGCAGCGTTTAATTCAGGCGAAACTGTTGAAGCCCTATATGGCGGCGCGTCACGAAGAAATTCATCTCTGGAATCAGGAAAATGGTGAAGGGGAATCGGTATTAAATCTGCGCAAAATGACCAATATTGGTACATTCCGTGCGTACCTGAATGAATATCTGCGCAACCATCCGCGTATTCGTAAAGATATGACCCTGATGGTGCGCCAGCTAGCTCCGGACGCCAATGGTTTACCCATTGAGATATATGCGTTCACCAATACCGTGGTCTGGGCGGAATATGAATCCATTCAGGCAGACATTTTCGACCATATTTACGCCGTGGTCGAAGAGTTTGGCCTGCGAATTCATCAGTCGCCCACCGGGAATGATATTCGCTCGCTGGCGGGCGCGTTCGCGAAATAATCCTCAGGTACTGGCGCGCGCCACGTAGCGCCAGTCCATCATCACCCTTTCCGTTGGCGCATCCGGGTTATCGATTTTATTCAGCAGCAGATCGACCGCTTTGCGCCCGATATCCCGCGACGGCTGTTCGATGGTACTGAGCGGCGGGGAAACCATCTCCGACAGCTCCGTGCCGTCAAAACCGACCACCGCGATGTCCTGCGGAACCCGCAGCCCGGCCTGTTCGATGGCGCGCAGAGCACCCGCTGCCAGGGTGTCCGATACGGCAAACACCGCATCCGGCGGGTTGTTCGCCAGCAGTTTATTCATTGCCGCCATGCCCGCGCTGGAGCTGAGATCGCTCGCATACTCCACCACCTGATACTCGAGATCGCGCAGATGCAGCACGCTTTTGTAGCCGCGCTCGCGCAGACGGGCATATTTGTAGCTGAGATCGTGGTTAATGAGCGCAATCCGTCGACGCCCGCCGTCCGCCAGCTGGCTGACCACGTGCTGCGACGCGTCCACATCGTTAATGCCCACGCAGGAAACGGTGCCGGAGTCGGCGTATTCCGCGCACTGCACCCAGGGCGCACTGCCGATAAGGGCGGAGAGTTCCGGCAGTTTCGAGAACGCGTCCATGGTGATGATGCCGTCGACGATTTTGCCCGACAGCAGGCTCAGGCCGGAGCGCGACCGTTGCAGATCCGACCCGGAATTGCACAGTAAAATGCGGTAGCCGTTTTTCTCGGCCTCTTCTTCGATGCCTTTCACCACTTCGCCGCAGAACGGGTTGGCGATGTTCGAGACCATCACGAGGATCATGTAGCTGCGCGCGGTACGAAGCTGGCGCGCCAGCAGATTGGGCTGGTAGTTACTCTCTTTAATCGCCTGCAAGACGCGCTCGCGGTTCTTCGCTTTCACCGAGTCGCTGTTGTTAAGCACGCGCGACACGGTCGCCACCGAAACACCGGCGAGCTTAGCGATTTTCTGAATTGACATAACGACGGCACATCCTGCAGTTAGCGTTTTCATCAGGCTAACATAATTTTGCTGCCCGGCGAACCGGGCAGCACGTTACCGCTCAACGCGTATCCAGCGCTGCTGTTGGTGACTTTTAACAATGGCATCAATGATATACATCACGTTTGCGCCATCGTGGAAGGTCGCAAAAAGCGGCTTCTCGGGCAGGGCATTTGCCTGCACGGCACGATAGAACTGCGCCATCATATTCTTGAACGCATCGGGCCAGCCTTCGATGTGCCCGCCGGGGAAGTGGGCGCTGTCGGCGGCATCTGCGTTCATCAGGCCCGGATCGTCTGACAACGTCTGATTTGCCTGCTCGCGATACCCGATCCACAGCTGCTGCGGAATTTCCTGATCCCAGGCCACAGAACGCTCGCTGCCGTTGATTTCAAAACTGAGGCGGTTTTTGCGCCCGGCGCTAACCTGCGAGACGCTGAAACAGCCTTTGCTGCCGTCGTCAAAGCGGAACAGGACTGAGCCAAAATCCTCCGTCGTGACGGCTTTATCCGCATACACGGCGTCGGCCTGGCGGGTAAAGGTCTGGTTGCCCGCCACGTTTGCCTTGCGCGTCGGCCAGACGATCGACAGATCGGCCATCACCTCGACAATCCGTCGTCCGGTGACAAACTGCACCGTGTCGCACCAGTGCGAACCGATATCCGCCACCGCCCGCGAGGCCCCGCCGAGAGCGGCATCGACGCGCCAGTTGTAGTCGGTCTCCCGCAGCATCCAGTCCTGCAAATAGCTGCCGTGCGAGGCAAACAGCCGCCCCACGCTCCCCTCGCGCATCATGCTCGCCGCCTGGCGCACCATCGCGAAGTGGCGATAGACAAAGCTCACGCCGTGGATCACCCCCGCCTGCCCGGCCAGATCCACCAGTTCCCGCGCCTCTTCCGGCGTCATACACAGGGGCTTTTCAGAGAACACATGTTTGCCCGCTGCCAGAATTTGCCGGTTAATCTGCGCGTGCAGATGGTTGGGCGTGCAGTTGTGAACCACCTGCAATCCCGGATGGGCTAGCAGTTCGTCCACGCTGCCGTAGGCATGCGGCACATTCAGCGCCCGCGCCTTTTCCTGCGCCTGCTCAAGCGAGCCGTCGCACAGGGCGACGACCTGCACAACACCCAGTCGACGCAGGGCCTCGATATGCGCCGGGCCGATAAAGCCGCTGCCGACGATCCCGACGTTAATCATGCGCGCCTCCTGCGGCGAAATCGTCAAATGCGCGGCCAGAGACCGGAATGATGTGGCGGCGGATGAACTCGCTGCCTTCGCTCGCCCCCACGTCGCCGTCTTTCATGCAGCACTCCCACTCCAGCACCGCCCAGCCGTCGTAATCGTACTGCGTGAGCTTGCTGAAAATACCGTTGAAGTCGATCTGCCCGTCGCCCAGCGAGCGAAAACGCCCGGCGCGGTTGATCCACGGCTGATAACCGCCGTAAACGCCGCTGCGTCCGTTGGCGCGAAACTCAGCGTCTTTGACGTGAAACGCCTTGATGCGTGCGTGATAGATGTCGATAAACGACAGGTAATCCATCTGCTGCAGCAGCATGTGGCTCGGATCGTAGAGAATATTGCAGCGCGGATGGTTGTCGACCAGCGCGAGGAAGCGCTCGAAGGTCACGCCGTCGTGCAGATCCTCCCCCGGATGCAGCTCAAAACAGAGATCGACGCCGTGCTCGTCAAAGCAGTCGAGGATCGGGCGCCAGCGGCGTGCCAGCTCTGCAAAGGCATCGCAAAAACGCTGCTCGTTGTGCGGCGGCCACGGGTAGAAAAACGGCCACGCCAGCGAACCGGAAAAGGTAGCGTGGGCGGTTAATCCGAGCTTCGCCGACGCCGCAGCGGCCTGTTTCACTTTGGCGGTTGCCCACGCCTGGCGCGCCGCGTCGTTACCGCTTACCGCAGGCGGCGCGAAGTGGTCAAAGGCCTCGCCGTAGACCGGACTGACCGCCACCAGCTGCCCTTCCAGATGGGTGGATAATTCGCTGATGACAAGCCCATGCCCGGCCAGTATCCCGGTGATCTCATCGCAGTAGGTCTGGCTGTTCGCCGCCTGCTCCAGATCGAAAATCTGTGGATGGTTGCAGGGGATTTGCAGCGCTTTATAGCCTTTCTCCGCCGCCCAGCTCGCCAGCCCGTCGAGGGAGTTAAACGGCGCGCGCTCGCCAATAAACTGCGACAGAAAAATGCCCGGTCCCTTAATCGTCCTCATAACACCTCCAGAAAATTACGCCTTATCTTCATCATATTTGAATGCGATAAGGAAAATCAGCGCGATCGCGGCGGCAGCTATCGCCGGGATCCACCAGAATGTGACCCACGCCTGCGGCACGGCCTGCCCCGCCACCAGGCTGTTATAAAGTGCGCCAGAAATCTGCGAGCCGAGCAGCATGCCGATGCCGTAGGTGAACATCACCACCATACTCTGGGCCTGGCCTTTTACCTTTTCGCCCGCCACGCGGTCGGTGTAGATAAAGCCGACGACAAAGAAGAAGTCATAGCACACGCCGTGCAGCAAAATGCCGAGATAGAGCAGGAAGCGCCCCTCTTCGCTGACGCCAAGCGCAAAGAAGGCGTAACGCACAAACCACGCCAGCATGCCGATCAGCAGCATGTATTTCACCCCGAGGCGACGGAACAGCAGCGGGATGACCAGCATAAAGACGATCTCTGACATCTGCCCGAACGACATGGCGGTGCTGACATCACGGATACCGGCGTCGGCGAGATAGGAGGCGGTGTACGCGTAATAGGTGCCCAGCGGAACGGAGATCAGCATCGCGCACAGGGAGAAGATAAAGAAGTGGCGCGTTTTCAGGAGTGCGAACGCATCCGCACAGAACAGATCGCGCACGGCAACGGGCATGCCTTTTGCCGGAGCTGGCGTGTGCGGCAGCGTCAGGCTATAGAGCGCCAGCAGAACGGAGCTTACCGCCGCGACCTGGAAAATGGTCACGCTGGACGCCACGCCGGTCACGCCGATGAAAATCCCGGCGACAATCCAGCCGATGGTGCCGAAGACGCGCACCACCGGGAACGTTTTGTCGACGTTCGCCAGGCTGTGAAACGCGATGTTGTTGGTCAGCGCCAGCGTCGGCATGTAGCAGAGCGTGTAGCCAAACAGCAGACCGATCAGCAGCGCGCCGTTTTCGGCGATCAGCGCCCCCGGCACGAACCACAGAATCGCCGCGCCAGCGAGGTGCATCACGGCCATCACCTTCTGCGAGGCGAAGAAGCGGTCCACCAGCATCCCGAGCACAAACGGCGACAGAATCGAGGCAATAGGCCCGGCGGAGAACGCATCGCCAATCAGCAGGGACATGTTGTGCTGAGTCATCACCAGCCCGAGCGTGACCGACCAGCTTCCCCAGATAAAAAACTGTAAGAACATCATCAGCGACAGCCGCGGCACCAGCAGCCGATGCTGGGCTATCGCCTTTCCACTACTTTCAGTTGTTGACACCATGATAAGCCTCACCCTTAAAAAGTAATCGATTACAAACCTCGTCAACTAAAAAGTAATCGATTACAAAATAAAGATCCTGCGGATCAAAACAGAACTGCGAGAATGGTCACGATCTAAATTTCCGCCCCCTTCTCCCACGCTTTCTCCGAATTTACATATTTAGTTACATTTGGCCGATAAATTAGTCTGCGCTTAATTCATTAAATAATTATGATTCCGATTCTCATTCAAAAAAAATCACATAACAACTCTTCCGGACAGGAAACATGACCTCTTTTAATGGCAAGGAAATCACGAAACCGTTCGCGGTTTCACTTATCGCGCTGGCAATCCAGACCGTAGTTCACCCGGCGCTGGCGGCAGAGAACAAAAGCGAACAGGAGATGGTGGTGTACGGCGACGCAAACACCACGGTGGATGAGCAGCAGGATTACGCGGTTAAAACCACGCGCGCAGGGACCAAAATGTTGCTCGCCCCGCGCGATATCCCGCAGTCGGTGAGCGTCGTAACGCAGCAGCGCATGAAGGATCAGGACCTGCAAACCATCGATGAGGTGCTGACCAACGCCACCGGTGTGTCGTCACAGCAGATCGACAGCGAGCGCTCGAACTATTTCTCCCGTGGCTTTGAGATCACCAACTTCTCCTACGATGACATCCCCACGTCCATGGGCGACGCGTGGAACTTTGGCGATGCGACGAAAGATACGGCGATTTACGATCGTATCGAAGTGGTGCGCGGCGCGGCGGGCCTGATGACCGGCGCGGGCGATCCGGGGGCATCGGTGAATATGGTGCGTAAACGCGCCGACAGCAAAACCGTGACCGGCAACGTCAGCGCCAGCTATGGCAGCTGGAATAAGCAGCGCTACGTCGCCGATCTCTCTTCCCCGCTCAACGCTGACGGCAGCCTGCGCGGACGGGTGATCGCCGGTTATCAGGATCAGGACAGCTGGCTGGATCGCTACGGTAAACGCAAAAAATTTCTCTACGGCGTGATGGATGCGGATCTTACGGACCACACCACCCTTTCACTCGGCTGGGATTATCAGCAGACCAACACCGCCAACCCGACCTGGGGCGGCCTGCCGAGCCTCTACAGCAACGGTTCGCGTACCCACTACGATCGCAACGTCAACACCTCGGCAGACTGGACGGGCTATTCCATCGAATCACGCAAGGTGTTCGCGAACCTCTCCCACAGCTGGGACAACGGCTGGTCGGTGCGCTTCAACGGCACCCACGGCGAGCAGAACTTTAACGATACGCTGCTCTATGTGATGGGCAATCCGGACGCGACCACGGGCGACGGCGCGAGCGGCTGGGGGAGCAAAGATCGCGGCAAACGCACCCTCGACTCCTTTGACTCCTACGCCAGCGGCCCGTTTGAACTGCTTGGCCGCCAGCACCAGCTGATGGCCGGGGCCAGCTACAGCCGCCAGCATAACGCTACCTTCAGTAAGGATGGGCCGATGGACAGCGTGGGTATCTTTAACAACAACTGGGATGGGAGCGTGGCGGAACCGGCGTGGGGCGACTGGTATCAAAACGCCGATGACATCGTGCGTCAGAAATCGGCCTACACGGCGACACGCCTGTCGCTGGCCGATCCCCTGTCGCTGATTTTAGGCGCGCGTTACACCCAGTACAGCACTAACGGCAGCAGCGGCGATATGCGTAAATACAACACCACCCCGTACGGCGGCCTGGTGTTCGATATCACCGACGCGCTTTCGGCGTACGCCAGTTACACCTCGATTTTCGCGCCGCAGACCAAGCGCAGCAAAGATGGCGCGTGGCTGTCGCCGGTGACCGGCAAAAACTACGAAACCGGCCTGAAAGCCGACTGGATGGACGGTCGCCTGACCACCAACGTTGCGGTATTCCGTATCGAGCAGGAAAACGCGGCGGAGGCGATCAGCGGAGAGTTCGTCAACGGCTCAAGCGAGCAGGCCTATCGCGCAACAAAAGGGGCGGTGAGCAAAGGGGCCGAGTTTGAAGTGAACGGCGCCGTGACCGACGATCTGCAGCTGACCTTCAGCGCCACGCGCTACGTCGCCACCGATACGGATGGCCGCTTCAACAGCTATGCACCGCAGACCCAGCTCAAACTCTTCAGCCGCTATCGCGTGCCGGTGCTTCCGGACCTGACGGTCGGCGGCGGCGTGAACTGGCAAAACCGGGTGTATAAAGACGTAACCGGGCCGGATGGCGAAACCCAGCGTCTGTACCAGGGCAGCTACCCGCTGGTCGATCTGTTCGCGAAGTATCAGCTGACCAAACAGCTGGCGGTGCAGGCCAACGTCAGCAATCTGTTTGATCGGGAATATTACTCGTATCTCGACGATTCGGCAGTGTATGGCGAACCGCGAAGTGTCTCAGTGAGTATGAGTTATCTGTTCTGATGAGATGATGTGAAAGCCCGCCTGCGGTTCCGCTGGCGGGCTTTTTGTTAGCGCGCTTTACTGCGCGATAAGGTAAAGGCCACAAACAAGAATACCACCCACACAGGCAGCAGGAACGCCGACAGACGCATGTCATCGATGGTGCACATGAGCACCAGAATCATGCCGAGAAACGTGATACACAGGTAGTTTCCCGCCGGGTAGAGCAGCGCCTTGAACTGCGTCTCACGCCCTTTACGACGCATCGCCGCACGAAAACGCAGGTGCGCCAGGCAGATCATGATCCAGTTCAGCAGCAGGGTAGCCACCACCAGCGCCATCAGCAGGCCAAAGGCCTCTTTCGGCAGCAGATAGTTGATCAGCACCACCAGCGAGGTAATGCCTCCGGAGAGCAGCAGCGAATTGACCGGTACCCCGCGACGGCTGACGCGCGTTAAGAACTTCGGCGCGTTACCCTGCACGGAGAGGCCAAACAGCATGCGGCTGTTAGAGTAGACGCCGCTGTTATAGACCGAGAGCGACGCCACCAGAATGACGAAGTTCAGGGCCGATGCCACCAGGTTGCTGTTCATATCATGGAAAATCATCACAAACGGGCTGCTGTCGGATTTCACCTCTACCCACGGGTAGAGCGCCAGCAGAACCACCAGCGAACCGATATAAAACAGCAGAATACGGTAGACCACCTGGTTGACCGCTTTCGGAATGCTTTTGTGCGGATCGCGCGCTTCTGCCGCCGTGATCCCAATCAGCTCTAGCCCGCCAAAGGAGAACATGATCACCGCCAGAGACATAATCAGCCCGTTCCAGCCGGTCGCGAGGAAACCGCCGTGTTTCCACAGGTTATCGATGTTCGCGCGCTCGCCCCCGTGCCCGGAGAAGAGCAGCCACAGGCCAAAGCCGATCATGCCGATAATCGCCAGCACTTTAATCAGCGCGAACCAGAATTCCGTTTCGCCATACAGACGCACGTTAACCAGGTTTACGGCGTTGATAATAATGAAGAAGACGGCGGCCCAGATCCACGTCGGGACATCCGGCAGCCAGTACTGCATGTAGATGCCCGCGGCGGTGAGTTCAGCCATGCCGACCAGCACGAACATCACCCAGTAGTTCCAGCCGGACAGGAAGCCTGCAAACGGCCCCCAGTATTTGTAAGCAAAGTGGGCGAAAGAGCCAGAAACCGGCTCTTCGACGACCATTTCACCAAGCTGGCGCATAATCAGAAAGGCAATCACGCCCGCAATGCCGTATCCCAGCAGTACCGCAGGCCCGGCCATTTGAATCGCTGGCCCGATGCCGAGAAACAGTCCGGTACCAATCGCGCCGCCGAGGGCAATTAATTGAATATGTCGATTTTGCAAACCACGTTGCAGCGTCGGTGTCTGTTCCGACGAGGCTTCAGAAACCGCATTGTCTGAAGCGGATGACGCGTCTTTCACGTCTGCCCCCTGTGTATTTTTATTGGAAGGGGCACCTTTTAACACTTCGGGTCAGCAGGAGCAAGTTGCAGGCCCGGCTCAAATACCCATATGAATTTAAAAGCGCGGCTGGGTATGATGTTGAGAACCCTACACTGACAGAGTGACCTATGACTGAGAAACAGTTCTACCCTATCGGTACGCCAGGCCAGCCATGGACTGCGGCGGAAAAACAGCAGTGGCGCGAGAACCAGACGCGTTTTCGCAGCTATCAGACGGACGTGCTTGACGCGATCAATGCCCTCAAGCCTCGCTACGACGTGAGTCAGTACGGCGAATTACACTACGGCGACCAGACCTTCCCGCTGATGGCCGTGAAGTCACAAGACTGGGACGACAACCTTCCCGTCGCGCTGATTACCGGCGGTGTTCACGGGTACGAAACCAGTGGTGTGATGGGCGCGCTGAACTTCCTGGCGGAGTATCAGAATGAGTATGCGGGGAAAATCAATCTACTGGTGGTGCCGTGCGTCAGCCCGTGGGCCTACGAGCATATCACTCGCTGGACCTATGAAGCCGTGGATACCAACCGCCAGTTCTGGCCACAAGGAGAAGGCGAAGAAGCCCGCGCGCTGATGGCGTTAACCGCCCCGCTGAAAGGCAAATTCCTGCTGCACGTTGATCTGCACGAAACCACCGACAGCGATGAGAGTGAGTTCCGACCGGCGAAGGCCGCGCGCGACGGACTGCCGTTTGAGCCGGGGACAATTCCCGATGGCTACTATCTGGTGAGCGATACGCAAAATTCACGGCTGGATTTCCAGCAGGCGATTATCGACGCCGTGAAGAAAGTCACCCATATCGCCCCTGCCGATGAGAATGGCAAAATGATGGAGTTCACCGTCGTCAGCGAGGGCGTGGTGGAATATGACATTCATGCCTATCATCTGTGCGCCACCCTTACCGGCGCGCCTTTTACCACCACCACGGAAGTTTATCCCGACAGCCCCGGCACTACGCCAGAGGCCTGTACGCGCGCGCAGATCGTGACCGTTCACGCCGCAATTGCGTTTGCGCTGGCGCACGCTTAAGAAATGGATGGGGCATCCGTGCCCCTGATAACGAGGGTAAAACTTAGAACTCGTAGCCGACGGAAACTTTGAAGGTACGCGGCTCGCCCTGGAACAGGTAAGTTCCGGAGTCGTCCACGCTTGCCCAGTAGTTTTCGTCCGTCACGTTGTCGATACCGGCACGTACGGTCATTTGATTCTGGTTCTGGTTTACCGCGAAGCGATAGCGCATGCCCAGATCCAGCGTGGTGTAGCTGTCGAGTTTTTTGCTGTTCGCCAGATCCGCGTACTGAGAGCCGGAGTGGTTCACGCGCGCGGTCGCCGTCAGGCCGTCGATCGGTTTGATGTCATATTCCGCCCCCAGCACCGCATAGAAATTCGGTACGCCGATGACCTTGTTACCCTGATTCAGCCCGTTGTTGGTTTTGGTCATTTCTGCCTGCAGCCAGGTGGCGCTGGCATTCAGACGCATTCCCAGCATCGGCTCGCCGAACACGTTCAGTTCAACGCCGCGGTTACGCTGCTCGGCATCCAGACCGTAGTGTTTGGTCACGCTGTCGAGGATCGCCGACGGCATTTTGATTTCGAACAGGGCCAAAGAGCCGCCCACCCGTCCGAAGTCTGCTTTCACGCCCACTTCGTTCTGCTTCGAGTGAACAATCCCGGTGCTTTGCCCGTAGTTAGTCGCGGTGTCTGGCGCGGTTTTACCCGGCTGCAGCGCTTCGGTGTGGTTAGCGTAGAGCGAAAGTTCGTCCCACGGTTTGTAGACCACGCCGTAAGTTGGCATCCAGCGGCTGCCGTCAAAGCCATCGGCGTCGTTTTCCGCACCGGTGATTTTGTTGTATCCGCGAATCACCACTTTTTGATGGCGCGCGCCAGCGGTAAACAAGAGTTTGTCGTCGAGTACGCCAAGGGTATCGCTGAGCAGCCAGCCCTGAGTGCGGGTGCGGCCGCTGGTCAACGGATCGCTGTAATTACCGCCGGAGCCATTGAAGTTGCTGCTGTCAGGTTTATCCACGCCGGTATTGTGATAGATGTTGGTGATCGGGTTATCCGCTGCCGCCGACATCTTCCACGCGATTTTTTCGTTTTTGGTCATTGCGGAGTAGCCCACGTTGACCTTGTGCGACACGAAACCGGTATCAAAGTTACCGCGAATGCCCGCCATGCCGCTCACGGCGTCGCTGATGCGATTGGTATCCAGACGTGTCGCCGTGGCGTTGCCGCTCTTATCCATCAGCTTCGCGCCGCTGTACAGCCCCTCTTCGTGGGCGTGCTGCGCGCCCAGCCCGGTGTAAGCCGTCCAGCTATCGGTGATGTCATACTCGCTGCGCCACATGCCGAATTCATTTTCGATATTGCTGTAGGCCCATTTCTGCGAGTAGTTACGATCGTTTTTCGGTGGTGTCGGCACGAAGTCGACACCGGAAATGTTGACGCCCGTTTCGCTGCCATGGAAGGTTTTCTTCTGATAACCCATGTCCAGGGAGGTGCGGAAGGTGTCACCTTTGAAATCCAGCCCGGTAGAGAGCAGCGTGGTGCGACGGCGGTCGTTGGCGACCGGTGCTTCGCCTTCGCGGTGGACCAGGTTCACGCGTGCGCCAAACTGGTCACTCTCCCCGAAGCGCCGACCGGCGTCCAGCGTGGTGCCAATCTGCGAATCAGAAGTGTAATCGACGCCAATTTTGGCCTGCGGCGTGTCGCCCGCGTGTTTTGGCTCAAGGTTGATCATCCCGCCGACGCCGGAACTTGCCGCGCCGTTCATCAGGGAGTTGGCGCCTTTAAAGATCTCAATGCGATCAACCATCTGCGTATCGACCACCTGACGCGGCAGCACGCCGGAGAGACCGCCAAAAGTCATGTCGTCGCCGTCGAATTTCAGGCCGCGAATGCGATAGCTTTCCGCGCTGTTACCGTAGCCCTGCACCGACTGCACGCCCGCATCATTGGCGACCACATCGGCAATGGTTTTGGCCTGCTGATCTTCCACCAGCTTCGAGGTGTAGCTGATGATATTAAAAGGCACGTCCATCGCGTTCTGCTGGCCGAGCATTCCCATGCGGCCACCGTTGGCGACCTGTCCGTCAAGGAATGCGGGCACCAGCTGATCGCCGCCCGGTTTGAAATCGCTGGCCGGCGCAGACTGCACCACGAGGGTCTCTTCTTTTGGGGTCTCCGCCGCAAAGGCGGAGTGCGTAACCGCGCCGATGGCGAGCGCCAGCAGCGTTTTGTTCATTCTGGTGTTGTTCATGATTAACTCGTTCAACATACGCGCAAAATGGCCCGTCGCCGGGCCTGATAATTTATAAGAGGTTTATTTCAGTGAAATTCTGACAACGCTGTCCGGTCCGTTCGTGGAGTGGTCTTTGTTGAACGCCTGTTTGACGGTGACGTACAGCGTCTGGCCATCTTCGGACAGCAGCAGGCTGTTTGGATTCGGAGGCAGATCCCAGCTCTGTTTGACGGCATAGGTCGTGGCATCCAGGCTCAGCAGTTTTCCGCTTTCGCGCTGGGTGATGTACAGCTCGTTGCGTTTAGCGTTGAATTTCACCGCCAGCGAATCGCCCACATCCAGCTTCTTAATCACTTCGCCGGTATGGATATCCAGCACCAGCGTGGTTTTGGCTTTGGAGTTATCGGTCACGAACAGGCGACCCGTGGCCTTGTCTTCTGCCAGGTTAAGCAGCAGCGCCGGTTTGTCGCCGAGCGGTTTCCAGCGTTTTTCGATGCGATTGTTGCGCGGATTGATAATCAGGATTTCGCCGCCGCCGTTAGCCACGTATATGCGCTGAGTCTGCTCAGACCACAGCAGCCCCGTCACCCACTGCCCGGCATTTTTGATGGTTTTTTTCAGCTTGAGCGTTTCGGCATCCACCACCCAGACCACTGCCGGATCGGCGACACCGCCGATGTAAAGTGTGCCGTCATGGAGCAGCACCTGGCGCGCCCCGTACGGGAAACCTTCTTTGTTGCGCTCGGTGAACAGCAGGCGATTTTTCACTTTGCCGTCCGCGGTGCTGATGGCGCTGATGCCGCCGTCCAGCGAGTTGGTCGCATAGACGGTGCTGCCATCCTTTGATATCGCCAGCGCAAAGTTTTTCAGATCCGTATGGCTGCGGCCAAGGGTTTTGAGCGTAGTGGGATCGAGCTTGTAGATCACCCCGCCCTGCACGTCCTTAAACCCTTCGGCGCTTGCGACATACAGCGCATCGCCTTTCGGACTGAGCACCATTTCGTATAAGCCGTCGGCCAGTTCACGCTTCACCACGCCGGTTTCCGCCGGCGCGGTTACGGCGGTGTGAGATTCAGGGGCAGGTTTGGCGGCATGCTGCGCGGCGCAGCCGGAAAGAGAGGCAGCCACAAGCAGCGCCAGCGCGGACAATTTTTTTGTCATCAGGAACATCCTTTACCGTTCAAAAAGAGAATCAGGCGGGAAACTGCGTCGCATGCTGCTGTGCGATTAAGGTTGTTTTACAGGCTGTGAGGCCAGTGCAGAGTCCACCGTTAACACTCAGTGTTCCGTGTGAGATCTGCGCTCACTGTTGATGCGGGAATCGTCCGTCGCTGCCCACAAACACTAAAGAGAATGAGAACTATACTCATTATCTTTATATGATCAAGCGTAAAAATGGGCAACAAGATAAAACAAGCAGGGATGAGAGAGCGTTAGGTCACCTCATCTACTCTTTTGCGCAATAAATAACAGGGGCGTTTCTGTAGATAATGAAATAGCTGGAGGCGTTCGCCGGCGTTATCTGAACTTTAAGGCCGCGATCGCGCAGACGGAAAAAGTCCGGGACATCCAACCTGAAGGCTTCATTTCTTTTTGGGCGTCCACTGGTGTCGCTGGACACCATAATAATATCCCCCGCATCTCGCCAGTAATTAAACGCAATTTTATTACTGACTTCGACAGGTGGCTGGCCTTTCTGGGTATATTCCCCGGACGTTGCATAGCTACCCTCCCCGTTCATAAATGAATAATCCATCATGACGTCGAGAAGATAATTATCGTCTACCACCGTTACATGTGCTTCGCAGCTGAAGTGATTACGCTGGTAATGAATATACCACGCATAAAGCAAGGGTGCGGCAATGGCCAGAACGATAAACGTCCAGCGCAGCGTTATTTTATTCATCATCATGATTCTGCGGCCTGTAAATAATGGAATCACACTGCGCATTTTTGTCCTGTAGCGGACGGTCGCAAATAATGACCGAATGAGCCTGCTGGGAAAAACTGCTGGTCATCCACAGTACCCCTCCGGGTTTGCACTGAATGGGATAGCGTTTCGCCAGCCCCGCCAGCATTTCACTGGTTTTCTCTTTATCCCGCCAGGATGAATATACGTCACATCCGTTAAATTGACTCACCGACTGATAATGCGTCAGAGAGGACTTATCCTCTTTAATCAGAAAGTACGATATCGCGCAGGAGAGCAGAAAAAGAATGCCTGCCACCCCATAGGCAAGCTTTGCCGGGAAAAAAGGGGGTTTGCGAATCACCTCAGAAACAGCCACCGCCGTAACCTCGGCGACGGGATATTCTTCGGGTAAAACCGAAACCAGCGCCGTTGTCTGCGGGCGAATAAACTCGTCCAGTTCCCCTTCGCGCAGCTGGGCAATCGACTTAAACCCCTCTTTAGGCAGGGTCTTAATGATGTTTTCTTCCAACCCTGCAAATTTCAGCGCCTTGCGGATTTGGGAAATGGTCTGGTAAAGGGCATTGGTGCTGACAATCGCCCCCTGTTTCTCCCAAATGGAGGCAAACAGAACCCGCTGCGTCACAACCTGGTTGTTGTTTTCAAGGAGTAAAAGCAGGCACTCGCTCACCGGGCCATGAAGGGTGGTAGCCCTCTGAGGATACCCGTCCAGCGGACCGAGGCGCCGCAAATCAGGTTCAAACAGCAAGGTATCGTTGATGACGTACACTTTTTTCATGGTGCGATCGATAGTTGACATAGAAAACCTGATTCAGAATTTAGTTATTATATATCAGCAGGTTGAAATAAACACCTTCATGCAAAAAACCGCTCTTCGCTCGCGCCTTAAGCCTCTTAATCAGTATAAATCATATAACTTCACTCACGTTTTTGTCAGGCAATTCTTAAAGTTGTGGCATCGGAAACCTATGGATGAAGAAAACGTGATCATCGACACTCACAATCAGCCATTGATGCTTGAAAACCAGAAAACTTCGCGACTTTATGTTGAGTGGTTGGTTCATTACACGTTTTTAGCATTAATCTCCAGAAATCATAAAAAACAAGGTGCATAGCACTACAGATGCAACTTATGTAAATAGAAACTCTATAAACAAATCGTCAACACAGGGTTTCTTATAGCGCATAGGCTTGTGTATTGGAAAGCACGAACGGCATACATATAATCCACCTTATAAAATGTATGGTTTATTAGAAAAGTGTATTTCCAGCGGCGTATGTCAGGTTGACTCTAATGCAGGAATAAAGAGATGGGCTATCGTCTATATGGCTTTATGATTGGTGATGAAATTCACTTCGATATTACCAATCGCAGACTGTACCGACTTACCGGTAGTCACAACGATAAAAGTGTGGCGTTTGCATCAATCTATTTTAACGAAACAATGTTACGGCTTTTTCTATATTTGCTGGAACATGGTCGTAAGAAAGTCATCGCCAAAGAAGAGTTGTTCGAAAAGATCTGGGAGGACAATAACCTCAGTCCTTCGACCCAGCGGTTATGGCAAGTGCTTCATAATCTGAACAACAAACTGAATCTTCTTGGATTACCCGAGGACTTTATTCGCAATATTAGAGGGCATGGTTACATCATTAATTACCAGGATGTCGTCCCCGTATATTATAGAATGAGCGAACTCCCTGCTCACTCTGTTAAAAAAGAGGAGAAGTCTGATCCCCTGAGTGAGTGATGTCAACTCAGCGGTTTTGCCCTTCGTACCTGAGTGCAAAGGGCTTTTTTTTACTTCTTCAGTTTCATGTTTTGCATTCCATTAATGATGGCAACATAGCTAAAAATATTGTCGCTCGGTAAAAACCGGCCCGGGAAAAATAGATGAGTGTAATGAATCGTTTTCAAAATTTAAAAGTCAGCCGAAAACTCTTATTCGGCTTTTCGACTATTTTATTGGTGACACTGGCCATTCTGCTGTCGGGAATGCTGGGGATGGTGAGCATTCAGGATCGCGTCGAGAAAAATGAACATACCACCGGCCTTTTTAACGCGCTGTCTGCCGTGCGACTGGCCCGTCTGAACTATCTGTATACGCAGGACCAGAAGTATCTCGATCAGACCAACGATGCCGCCCAGACGATGCAGGATATGATCGCCCGGCTGGAAACTTACACCTGGACGCCTGAGGGAAAAGTTTCCGTGGATAAGACGGACGCTGCGGTGAAAAACTACATCGCGTCCCTGACGCCGTTTACCAAAGCGGCGAGCGAAAAAACGGACAGTGAGCGCAAACTCAATACGCAATCCCTGTGCGATAACTCTGAAATCGCATCGAAATTAAGCCGCAGCGCGGCGTTAACTCCACAGCAGACGCTGGTTGCGTCCCAGGTGGCCTTCATCCTGAGCGATATTGACTCCCAGGTCTCTCTCTATAAGCAGCACCCGACAGAGGCGGCAAAGCAAAACGTCCTGACGCGTCTGGACGCGGCCAAAAACGGGATAACAGAGATGCTGCAGTTTGTGCCGGAAGATCAAAACGCCTGGCTGAACAGCAGTCTTAAAGATATGCAGGCAATCGCTGCAGAACTCGACCACTACAAAGTTGTGTGGGCAGAGCAATCGACCCTATCAGAAACCCTGACAGATAAAGCAGAGACTCTGATTGAGACTATTCAGTCGATGTTCGCCAGACAGCAACAAAAAGTGGTTGAGACCGTTGATGGCGTCCGGCTGCAGATGAGCATTGTGGCTGCCATTGGCATTGCCCTTGGCCTGCTGCTGGCAATGGGGATCACCGCATCAATCACCCGTCCGCTAAACGAAACTTTGCGCGTCGCAGAGCAAATCGCCAAAGGCGATCTCACCAGTACGTTGACCAGCACGCGTCATGACGAACCTGGACTGCTGATGCAGGCCGTTTCAACCATGAACGAAAACCTGAAAAGCATTATTAATGACGTGCGCGAAGGGGTGGAAAGCGTGGCCCGCTCCTCCACGGAAATCGCCGCAGGCAACATGGATTTGTCATCACGCACCGAGCAGCAGTCTGCTGCCGTGGTGGAGACGGCAGCCAGTATGGAAGAGCTGACCTCCACCGTCGCGCTGAATGCGGAAAACGCTAACCAGGCGCGCCTGCTGGCGGAAGAAGCATCGCAAAATGCCAGCGAAGGCAGCCTGATTTCGCAGAAAGTGATCGATACCATGAAAAATGTGCGACTCAGCTCGCACCGTATTTCTGAGATCACCACGGTGATTAACAGCATCGCTTTCCAGACCAACATTCTGGCGCTCAATGCCGCTGTGGAAGCCGCACGCGCGGGCGATCAGGGGAAAGGTTTTGCGGTTGTCGCCGCCGAAGTGCGCACCCTGGCGCAACGCAGCGCGCAGTCAGCAAAAGAGATTGAGAACCTGATCCACGAATCCGCCGTTCACGTCGATACCGGTTTTAACCTGGTGGAAGGCGCCGGTGCCGCGATGTTCAAAATTGAAAAATCGGTGGCTCAGGTGCGCGATATCATGAGTGAAATCGCCACCGCGACGGACGAACAGAGCCGTGGGATTTCGCAGATTGCGCAGGCGATGGCCGAGATGGATACCACCACGCAGCAGAACGCCGCGCTGGTTGAAGAGTCCTCCGCTGCGGCCAGTTCGCTGGAAGATCAGGCCGTGCAGCTTGAAAAGGTGGTGTCGATCTTCCGTGTATCGAATACCCCACGCCAGCTTAAGGAGAGCCGTCCGGCAGGCAAAGGGCATGTTATTGCGCTGGCGCCCGGCAAAAAAGAGAGTGTCAGCGACCAGGACGACTGGGTGAAATTCTAATCCAGCCTGTGATTCCCCCCTTCTCGTCAGGTAAACCCTCCCGGTTTGCCTGACGAAAACGCGATAAAAGTGACCTATGGAAAACACCCTTAAAAAAGATCCTACGTTCCTCAACGGGCTGGGATCATCGTTGATCCGCGGTCTGTCACGGTTTAAAACGATCCCCGCCCGACCTGGGTTGAAAACCCTGAAAACGGCCATCGCGCAAAAGCAAATCACCCCTGTTTATCAGCCTTTTATCAACGCGCAGACCGGGAAAATCGCGGGCATCGAAGTCCTCGCTCGCTGGCGGCACCCCACTTATGGCGATGTTTCTCCCGACGTGTTTATCCCGTTGGCAGAGCAAAACGGCCTGATTATTTCGCTGACCCATCAGCTTATCCAGCAGGTGATTGCCGATCTCGAACACCCGATTCAGCACTTCCCGGTGGGAACTTATATTTGCATTAATATCAGCGCGCAAAATTGTCTCGATCAGAATTTCGAGATCGACACCTGTGAGCTGTTAAAGAAATGCGACGCGAATCAGAGTCAGGTGGTGATGGAAATCACCGAGAGACACCCGCTGCATTTCACCCCGCAGCTGAGTAACTGGTTTGCAGCCCTGCGGCGCGCCAACATCTCTGTCGCGCTGGATGACTTTGGCACCGGCTATTCGAACCTGTCCTATATTTCTGCCCTGAATCCAGAATTCATCAAGATCGATAAAATGTTTATCAGCCAGATTGGCGTCAGTGCCGATACACGGCTCGTGGACAGCATGATTGCGCTGGCCAAAAACATGCATCTGAAGATTATTGCCGAAGGGGTCGAAACACAGGTACAGGCGAACTATCTGCGTGATAAACAGGTCGACTTCTTGCAGGGGTTTTATTTTTGCCGACCGCTACCGGTGGAGGAGTTGCTTAACGTGGTGATGGCGTGAGTAACAGCGACTAAATGGTACGCCCTGTAGGATTCGAACCTACGACCTACGGCTTAGAAGGCCGTTGCTCTATCCAACTGAGCTAAGGGCGCACGGAGAAGCGTGCACTTGCGGTGTGAAACGCCTGGAATTATACGGTCAATGGCTAGTGAGTCAATGCCTTTTAGCGCAATCGCCTGCCTTCTCATCATCCCCCTGTTTATCCCTCGTCAATACGTCTGTTTTTTCGACATTCCTCTCATTTTTCTGCCACTTGATGACTCTACGAAAAGGCTTAACGCCGTTTAAGTAACGCCTGGTATTTTCTGCCGACCATCGCTCTCACACTAGCCTCCGGTATCCCGGCGCCGAGGAGCCGGAAGATAACAGGACAGTGTAGTGACCTCCCCATTCCCGCTTAACCATTCCGACTTGCCAGAATGCGATCTCCCCCCACTGCGTAGCGTCTCGCCAGAGATTATCGGCATCAAGCTGGAGCCTATCGTGGCTCTCTCCTCTTCGCGAGTGGTCGGGCGTGAAGTGCTTAGCCTTCTCGCCTCCCCTGAGCAAAGTGAAGCGTTTTTTCAGCAACAGTCGGTGAAACAGTCGCTTAGGCTGCTTGAACTGCAGCTCGCCATGTTAAAAAACACACTTTACGCTAAAAACCTTTTTATCAACCTGCCGATAACCGTATTGAGTGACCCAGAATCCTTCGCCCGAATCCTGCCGCTGCTTAACGCCGGCCAGAATATTGAAATTGTCGAACCCAGCGCACTCTTCAGACTTCCGGCTCCCATGCGTGAATGCGTAACCCGCCACTGGTGGATGCTCGTCGAACGCGGATGCCATCTCTGGCTTGATGACGTAAACACGGCTTCTGTTCGTCCTTTTTTAGGCTGTCGTTTACCGTTATGTGGCGTCAAGATCGATAAGATGGCGTTCTGGCGAAAAAAAGGCTCGCCTGCGCTAGCCCAGCTGGTAAATCTCTGCGCACAGGTCGCCAGCAATGTGCTGATTGAAGGTATTGAGTCAAACAGGGATCGGGAGTACGCGCTGCAGGCAGGAGCGGGATTCGGTCAGGGATATTACTGGCCGTCTGTAGGCTGGTCTGAAGAAAAAAGGACATTAGCCTGAGAGAGAATCTATGCGCATGACCGTACGCCGCTATCGGCGTCGTCGTAAAGGAAGCGATTCGCTGGGTTTTTCACATTCGCGTTCCAGCGCCCCTTTTTTTGATCGTCTTGTTTATTTGAGTCAATCCATCAACCAGACACGCAGACCCGACGCCCCCTTTATCGTTCTCGTGACCCACGATCGTTTCCTGCATGCAGGAATTCAGCACGGCCCATCCCCCCTGAAACACTGCTGCGGATATGACACGCTCGAATCGGCTTTCAGCGCGCTGGAAAACTGGCCCTCGGCCAGACTGGTTGTCGATATGGAGAGCCGCACGATGCCGCTGATGGAGATGCTCACCACGCTTCGACGCGCCATTCTGTATCCCCCCTACACTGCCGTGAGCCTGCTGATACGCGCTGATGACTATGACGCCCGGCTGTTTTGCAAAACCAGCGGTCCCTTTGATGTGCTTGAGCGCCAGCTCCCGGCTCAGGCGCTGCAACATGCGTTAGCGACCGCCCTCCCTCCCGTGAATAATCGCCACATCTACTTTTCCAGAGAAGAGTGGTTTGTCCTGCAATATCTGACACAGGGGGAATCACTAAGAAATATTGCGCTTTTTCGCCAGCGCCCTTACAGCCGCGTGGTTTATCGTCTGGGACGAATTCTCAGTAAATTAGGGTTAAACCATCGTCAGGAATTACTGCATCTGCTGCATCGCCTTTCTGTCTCCTCTCCCGAATAACCCCTTAATTCCTAAAGACCTTTAAGAAATTACTTACGCACAATATTAAAATTATGTTTTAAATTAACATTTATGCAAAGATTACAACTATTCCTAATCCAGGATTTCTCGTGATGTTAATCTCTGCGTAGCGATCAAAAAACAGCATATTCATCCAGAAGTTAAGTTTTAATTTCATCCGTTAAAAAGATGATAACGATGTAAAAACGTGAGTATTCAATGAGTCGCTAAAAACGCCATCCCTTGCTGGCAGCAGATCCTTCTGCAGCCGACGGCTTTTTTTGCTGAAAGGTGAACAGCACTTTCAAATGAAGGTGACGCGCGGAAAGCGGCAATAAATCTTCCGCCGTGATGGCACAGAAGATTCCGCTTACCGTGGGTGAAATGGCAACATTAAATTAACATTGAGGGGATTCTATTATTTTTTGCAATTACATAAATAGGATAATCCACATTAAGAGGAATGTCTGGTGATTTAGCCCAAATTTAAAATAATCACTTTCCGTCTCCAGAAGATCATATTATTAAGTACACCCTGAATAATTTACAGGCTTTTCGGAGAAAACTTACACGGTATAATAAGCATGTTCCAAAGGAGAATAAGAAATACCTTTACTCTTTCCAAAATATTAATAAGCCAACGCGCTACTGCCATTTTTTATCAGAATGCAAACAAGGATGCTTACGCTTTTTCCAGGGAATTACCCCCGTATAAGGATCTGCAGAATTATCCTTCCGGCTTACCAGGCACTTTTGCAGAGATTGCAATTGCGCTTTCACAACCTGAGGCATAAAAAATGAAACCGGCATCCGTCATCATTATTGACGAGCACCCTATCGTCAGAATGTCAATTGAAGTCCTGCTCCAGAAAAACAAAAGCATTGAGATTAAACTCAAGTCAGGAGACAGCCATGAAGCACTCGACTACATTCGCAATCACCCTATCGATCTGGTGATCCTCGACATCGAATTACCTGGCACAGATGGGTTTTCATTGCTAAAAAGAATCAAGAACTTAGATGACAACATAAAAATTCTGTTTTTGTCTTCCAAATCAGAATCGTTTTACGCTGGCCGCGCCATGCGAGCAGGTGCAAATGGATTTGTGAGCAAAAGAAAAGATCTGAATGATATCTATAACGCCGTGGAAATGTTGCTCTCTGGATATTCGTTCTTTCCCTATGAGACCCTGAGCTTTATAAATCATCAAGGCTCACACCGGGGAGCAATAAATGACATGCCGTTATCAAACCGCGAGGTGACTGTTTTGCGTTATCTGGCCAATGGATTATCTAACAAGGAAATCGCGCAGCAATTATTACTTAGCAACAAAACAATTAGTGCGCATAAGTCCAACATCTACTCGAAATTAGGTGTGCAGACTATTGTAGAGCTGATTGATTATGCCAAAGCGCACGAGCTGCTTTAATCTGAAAGTCCTCCCTGAGACTCCAGTGAGTTTCAGGGAGGGTGTTTAGGCTTAATTATAATTAATCATAAAGGTCGCATCGGCATCTGCACGCCCCGGCTGGGGATTATTTGCCGTAGCGATATAATTCGCATAAAAATTCAAAACTGCATTTCCTTGCTCATCAACCACCACATTCTGGCTCGCCTGCTGTAATGGCAGACGCGTTTTATCCCGATCGCGTATTTCTACCGCAACATTCGTCGCCTGGCTGGCATCGTTTAAGGCCAGCAGTTCTGGGTCCTGCGGATCCGTTTTTCCAGAAAAGGTTATCGACGCCGCACCCGGTGGGCAGCCGGTCAGCTTTAGCGTAAACGGCATCGCCTGGGTTCTGCTGCCCGTGGTGCTGAGCTGTTTGGTCGGCCAGGTGCCCAGCGTCACCGATTTGTCGCTGTCGCTCCCCTCAGCCACACAGGTAAAATCGATAATATTGCCGTACAGTTCGATATTGATTTCGCCCAGTGGGCTTGCCGCCAGCACGCCTTTCACAGGCATAAAGGCTACGGCTACAGCGGCAACTAAAATCCCTATGCGCATCGCCCTCTCCTTAATCGTAATCCACGCGAAGATACCCGCGTGAGGTGAAGCGCCCTTCGCTCGGTTTATTCCCGGTGACGCTCACCGGCCAGGCGGTGATCCCAACCACTGCCGAGGCGTTATCATCCAGGCGGAACGGGATCTTGCTGGCAAGATTATTGGGCGTCAGGGGCGTGTTGTTCGTGCTGGCGACGATAAAACCGAGATCAGGATTATCAGAAACCAGCGCATTCCCGGACACTTTTTCCGTTTCCACACGCATGGTGAGGTAGGCGTTGGCCTCCACGTTAGTGCATTTTATGGCGATGGTCTGGGTTTTAGGCGAGACGTTCTGCGGGCGATTTCCCGCCCCGGCCTGGCTAAACTGCGAGGCGCCAATATCACCAAAATCGAATTCCACCACTTGACCGGCGTTGATGGCGCAGCTCTGCGGCACCTGGATGGTTCCGCTGTAGCTGATGGTATACACCGGGGTCGTCAGCGGGTCCGATGAGGTGGTCGTAACATAGACACGGAACATCGTCTGACGCGGGATCTCCACCATATTGATAAATCGCCGCGTCACCTTCAGGCGAAACACCAGATTCGAGTCTTTCACCCCGAAAGGTTGATTTTTAGAGACGTTCGGGTGGCTCCCCATCTGAATAAAATTCTGCGGCGGGTAAAACACGCCAGAGTAGCTGTCGGTGATCTTCATCGCGCCATCCAGATACTCATTCAGCTTCAGATATTTGTAGCCATCAATGGTGCTGGTGATCGGGAAATCAGTCACGTAGCTGCGCTTGGTGGTGTTGCCCGATGTCCCTTTCGGGCAGACCGCGTTGACCCCCACCCACTGGGATTTCTCCGCAAGCGTGACAATCTGCCCAATCTGGTTATTGGAACTATTAAACTTATCCGTCAGATCGTAATAGATATCCGTCGGCACACCGTTTTCGTTAGCACAGACCGTGGCTAGCGCCTGCGTGACAGGAAGCATTACCAGCAGCGCGGCCATCAGGTATCGACTCTTAATCACAGCGAATCTCCTTCATCGTGATTGCCTGTTGCAGGCTCTTTTCAGGCAGGACGTACGGCGCATGGCACTGGGCGCTGGCGCCGTTGCCCCACTGAACCAGCAGCTCGCCTTTAAGCGGCAGCCCGCTGAGGTAAATTTGCCCGTCATCGCCCACCATGCTGGTGACGCCGCTTCCGGTTTCGCGCACAACGGCACCGAAAGGCACCGGCTGATTGCCGCGCATGACGGTCAGCAGCGCACGAACGCCAATGCGCGTATCAAAGCTGGCACGCACCAGCGCACCGTTGGTCGGCACCACGCTGCTGACGTTGTTTTCGATATCGGTACTGTTGTTCATGGTATTGGTATCCAGCGCCACGCGGTTGTAGCGATAGACCGTGGCGTAAGGCATCACGGCGTAACCCCGCCAGTCGGTTTTCACACCGGTCTGGTTTTCGACATTCACGCCGGACGCGCCCGGCGCTTTGATCAGCACGTTGGTATCCCCGAGCGGCTGGCTGAAGGTCACACCGTCGGCATGGCCCACCACGCCGCCTGACATTTGCCAGTTCAGATCGTGCTGGTCGCGGGAATAGTTGTATCCGGCCCCGAAGGTGCCATAGGTGGCCTGCCAGTTTGCGCTGGCGCTGCCGCTTGCACCGTTGGTGCTGGTGTGTCCCTGACTCACGCTGTAGTTCAGGTTTCGATCTTCCAGCAAGGTGCCGCTGACGCCGGTCTGCCAGGTGGTATCTCCGCTGCTGTTGCGGCTGGCGGAGGCCGTGGCGTAGGCACGATCGAAGGCGCTGTCACGGCGATAACCGTGACGGGTAAACAGGCTGAACGGAACCGACACGTTGAACGAGGCCAGCTTGTCTGTGCCATCAATGCCCACCGCCTGATTCCACGACCAGGAGACGGAATAGCTCACGCCTCGCCAGCCGCCGGCATAACCCAGCTGATACCAGACGCTGGAATCGCTGGTACCCCAGTAAGTTTGCTCGCTGCCCGACACATAGAGCGACCCGTAATCCCCCAGCGACTGGGAAATGTTCACCTGGAAGCGCCCTTTTTTGTTCCACGTCAGATTGTGATAACTCACCACATCCGACACGCCGTTCTCGTCCTTGCTGTCGCTGTACTGGTAACCTTCCATGGCTTTCCACGCCACATCATCCAGGGTGTAGAACCCTTTGGTGGAATAGCGATAGCCAAGCAGCTGGAAGTTAGTCCCGAAGCCGTTCAGGGATTTGGCGTACAGGAAGCGTAAAGATTGCCCTTCGTGGCGGCTGTCGTCAGCCAGCTGGCTGCGCGCCTGGGTGACATCGAGTGAAATCGCCCCCCAGTCGCCAAAGTTTTTCCCCGCACCGAGCGCGATGGCGCTGTAGCGCGAGGCGAGCTGGGTGCCGCCATACAGGGTATAACCGTTGCTCAGCCCCGCAATCAGCGTGCCCTGGGTGAAGAACGGCGTGTCCTGATCGTCGTTGCCGCTGCGGTAATCCCCCGCCACCAGATCGTATTTCATGCGGCCTTCACGCTGTAAGAGCGGCACCGTGGAGTACGGCACCGTATAGCGCTGCGGGTTGCCGTCTTTCTCTTCAACCGTGACCTCAAGGTCGCCGCTCGACGACGTCGGGTTCAGATCGCTGATGGCAAATGCCCCTGCCTGCACGTAGCTCTGATAGATGACATACCCGTTCTGGCGGATCACCACTTTCGCCGGGGTGCGGGCGATACCGCGCACGGTCGGCGCGTAGCCCTGCATGCTGTCCGGGTACATGCTGTCAGAGGAGTACATGCGCAGCCCGCGGAAACCGAGGCTGTCGAACACGTCATTGCCGGTGTTGCTGTCCCCGGCCACCAGCTCGCTTTTCAGGGGAATGATCGTCCGCTGGGCGGATGTGCTGATGTTCTGCCACTCGCGATGGCTTTCCCCGTTGCTCTCGGTATAGCGCCACGCCCCGTTGTTACGCAGCCGCCACGGGCCATAGTTCAGCCCGCTTTGCAGATTCAGGTAGTAGCTGTTGTCGGCGTCATTGCCTTTGTTGCCGCTGAAGCTGTAGTTCAGCAGCAGCGCCGGTATGCCTTCGTCCCACTGATCCGGCGGAATATAGCCACGCGCGCTGTTCTGCATTGCCACCTGCGGCAGGCTGACGTTCAGGCGCAGCGAGGCAAAATTGAAGCCAATCTCCGAGCCGGGGATCGCCGTCGCCAGCGGAACGCAGGTTTCGCCGGTCACGTTAAGCAGTTCAGGGAAGGCAGTGATGTTGACGCCAAAGCGGTCCAGCATCGCGCGCGTGATGCACGGCGACAGCCCGCCCGCGACCGGAGGTGTATTTTCATCCCCGGCCTCAAAGCGGACATCCTGGGTACCGATAAATTCATCGTTACGCCAGATATCCACGCGATAGGTGCCAGGCGCCTGCTGATGCCCCTGCTCAAAGCGCGACAGATCCGCCACGCCCGCCGTGTCATCAGACAAAAACGCGGGGTTAAAATAGTTCTCAGACCAGGCTATCCCCGGGCAGAGCACCGCCATTATGGCCAGCACACACGGGCGGTAACGCCATCGTGAAGGATTCATCACTGTGACTCTGCTCAAAGACTGACGCGACGCGCGGGAGTGATCGCGCCGTAATCATTCACGCTCTGCCAGGAGAGCGTGCCGCTGGCCCCGTCAGGTAGCGCCTGCTGGGCTGAATTCTTCGGCGCAATCATGATATTTTCCAGCTTCTTCCCGCCCAGTTGCAGGTTCACCAGCGTGACGTAATAGGGTGAAGCATTGCTGACTTTCAGGTGGTTACCCGCGCGTTCAAAGCGCAGCTGCGAAAGCGCCTCTTCCGGCTGCATCGCCAGATTTTTTGGTCGCACAAACAGTTTGATACGCGACAGAATCGCCAGCTGCAGAACGTTTTTTCCTTCCAGGTTGGCTTTGTTCACCGAAGGAATGGCCTTCACGTTCATGTAAAACAGGGATTCGCGATCCGTTGGCAGCGGCGGCCCCGCATAGATAATGCGCAGCGTGTTCTCGCTGTCCGGTTCGCTGACAAACAGCGGCGGTGTGACCGCAAAGGTTTTTTCTTTCTGCCCGCGATCGTTTTCAATCCACGCGTTAATTAAATAGCGCTCTTGTTTATTGCTGTTCGTGATCGCGAGCGATGTCTGTTTCGCGTCGGCCGGATAAATCACGCGCGTCGCCCCCAGAGCAATCCCACCGGATGCCTGAACGGGCAGAGAAATCATCATCAAAATAAGCGAAAAGATCAGTCCTGGTTTTATTAGGGAGTTCATCACAACAATACCTTTACTATTAAGTTCGCAGGCGTGTACGACGTTATGGATAAATCAACGTAAACCAGACATCCGACTGAATATTGCCCGGCACAAGGTGTTCTGAAATAGCCCGATAGCGCGCACTGAAATGAAAGTTCAGCTCGGGCGTGTCGATCGGCAGCATATTATTGGCGGTGGCGTTGGGAATAATCTGTCGCTTCTGCGAATCAAAAAGTGCCAGCCCAATCCCGCTACTGACGCGGCTGTTGCCGGGACGGGATGTTGCCAGAAAAACCTGCGGATCTTCAGTGGGCGTAATGCCCTGAAACATCATCCCGACCGTGCGGGAAACATCCACACTGCAATCCACCAGACGCAGGGTAAAAGGCACATCCACCGTCGAAAAACTGCCCACACCGTGAAAGGCGTTGGTGCGATACTGCCCCATCTCCACGCGCAGGCTTTGACTCTCGGGCGCCACGGCGCAACCGCCGTTGACCAGCTCACCTTTGAGATGTACCCGTCCGCCATCCACCACCACGCGGTGCGCCATCACAGGCTGTACGGCAGTAATCGTCAGCAGAAACAGAAGCCCAATTCTGGTCATCCTTAGCCCTCGATGTGGATCAAACTGGCCTCTTCCCTGAGGCCCGGTCTTCCCTGAAAAGCCGATTATTCGTATTTCAAGACGAAAGTGGCGTCCGCGTTCGCCTGACCAGGCTCAGTGGTCGCCGCAGTTGATTTGTAGCGTGCGGTGAAGTTCAGGGTGTTGGTCCCTGCGATCAGCGTTTTCGCTGCGGAGAAGGTTGCACCGTCTGGTGTCAGGGTGCTGGACGCGCTATCCAGGATCTCGATACCAACACCTTTAGCCGTGTTGTCGTTATCGCCTGCGGTTACAGCCAGCAGGGTTTTATCGGTCGCATCAATCTGGCCGGTGAAGGCAACAGCAGCGGTGGCAGCCACTTCTGGATCGCAATCATTCAGTTCAATGTTGAACGGAATATTAGAAGTGGTATCGCCCACTTTCGTGAATTTAGCGGTACGATATTGACCCAGAGTCACGATCTGATCCGCAGATTCAGTATTTACTGCGCATGCCGCATTAACTAATTCACCTTTAAAGTGAACGGTACCGCCATTGACGGAAACGGGATCTGCTGCATGAGCTGCACCCGCAACCAATACCAGCGAAGCAATGACGGAAGAAGCAATATTGCTAAGTTTCATATCTGTTCCTTTGGAATGTAAAAAGCCCTTCCCGGGTTAATTCGGGAATAAAAAACACATTCAATTGCGTAATTGAAAGTTTATTTTGGAAGCAACAAAGTAGCCCACGGACAAATATTAAAACAGGTCAAAACACTGCGATAATTCCAGGCTACATCCTAATTTCCCTTAGGAAAAGACCATTCAATGAGCATGGTTTAGGGCCTGATTGTGGAAATCTCTCAATGGGTGACTGACAGCGGGCCTCGCTTCTGACAAAATATAGGCAATCCCCCTTTCAAACGTTACAGACGGAATCCTCTCTCTGATGGCAGCAAAGATTATTGACGGTAAAACGATTGCGCAGCAGGTGCGCTCTGAGGTCGCGGAAAAAGTGAAGGCGCGTACAGCGGCCGGAAAACGCGCTCCAGGGTTAGCCGTTGTGCTGGTTGGCAGCAACCCGGCATCGCAAATTTATGTCGGCAGTAAACGTAAAGCATGTGAAGAGGTGGGCTTCGTCTCCCGTTCCTACGATCTGCCGGAAACCACCAGCGAAGCAGAACTGCTTGAGCTGATTGACACCCTGAATGCCGACGACGCGATCGACGGTATTCTGGTGCAGTTGCCGCTGCCTGCGGGCATCGACAACGTGAAGGTGCTGGAGCGTATCGCACCGGATAAAGACGTGGACGGTTTCCATCCGTATAACGTCGGACGTCTGTGCCAGCGCGCACCGCGTCTGCGTCCGTGTACGCCGCGCGGTATTGTGACGCTGCTGGAGCGCTACAACATCGACACCTACGGTCTGAACGCCGTGGTGATTGGCGCATCCAACATCGTTGGCCGCCCGATGAGCATGGAGCTGCTGCTGGCCGGTTGCACCACCACCGTGACGCACCGCTTTACCAAAAACCTGCGCCAGCACGTCGAGAATGCCGACCTGTTGATCGTGGCGGTCGGTAAGCCGGGCTTTATTCCGGGCGAGTGGATCAAAGAAGGCGCCATCGTAGTGGACGTGGGTATTAACCGTCTGGAAAACGGCAAAGTGGTGGGTGACGTGGTATTTGAAGACGCCGCCGCGCGCGCGTCTTACATCACACCGGTACCGGGTGGCGTGGGTCCAATGACCGTAGCAACCCTGATTCAGAATACATTGCAAGCATGCGTTGAGTATCACGACGCAGAGGAAGCGTAAGATGGCAACATTTTCATTAGGTAAACACCCGCACGTTGAACTGTGCGATCTGCTGAAGCTGGAAGGCTGGAGCGAAAGCGGCGCACAGGCGAAGATTTTCATCGCCGACGGTCTGGTTAAAGTCGATGGCGTGGTTGAAACCCGCAAGCGCTGCAAAATTGTCGCAGGGCAGACGGTCACCTTCGAAAACCAGAGCATCACCATTACCGCCTGAGTCGCTCAAGGCCCGGCGGCGCTTCGCATGTCGGGCCAATGACGCGTGATTGGTGTTTGTAGACCGGGTAAGGCATTTCCGCCGCCCGGTTTTCCCCCTCTCGGCCCCCTGATTTCCCCTCAACCATAACGGTTAATTCTCGATCAACTTCAAAGAATCACTATTTCGTTTGTTGAAATGTGAAAATTAAGTTGCACGAATTTCAGGCTTCTCTCACGATAAGTAGAACGTTCTACTAAAACGTTCTACTTACAATAACAGCGCCTCTCAAAGCGCTTCTCGGGGGAAATCAGCATGAGTCTGATATCAGGGTTTGTTAAATCGTTGTCTAAGTTATCGATGATTGGCCGCGCGTTGATGCTGCCAATTTCACTGCTTCCTGCTGCGGGCCTGCTGTTAGCCTTCGGCGATAAATTCCACATGCCGCTGATGATGAACGCCGGTGGGGTTATTTTTGATAACCTGCCGATGCTGTTCGCCATTGGTTCTGCCGTCGGCCTGGCGTCTGAATCCGGGATCGCAGCCCTGTCGGCGGCGGTATCGGTATTTGTCACTAACATCACCATCGGCACCGTTCTGAGCATTACACCGGAAATGGCCTCCCAGGGCGGGAAATACGCCATGGTGGTGGGCATTCCGACACTGCAAATGGGCGTTTTCGGCGGGCTTATCTGCGGTATTCTTGCGGCCTGGTGCTATAACCGCTTCCACACCATGCAGCTGCCGGAATTCCTCGGCTTCTTCTCCGGCAAACGTTTTGTCGCCATCGCCACTGCGTTTCTATCATTCGTTCTCGGTTTGCTGCTGCCGTATGTCTGGCAGCATATTCAGGCGGGGATCGATGCCCTGTCGGTGATTGTAAACGGCGATAATCAGGCGGCCTCGACCTTTATCTTTGGTCTGGTTGAACGTGCGTTAATCCCGCTCGGCCTGCATCACATCTGGTATCCGTCGTTCTGGTATTCGTTTGGCGATTACACTACCCAGGCGGGCCAGGTGATCCACGGCGATCAGACAATCTGGTTCAAAATGCTGGAAGAAGGGACCAAATCCTTTAGCAGCGACACTTACCAGAACGCCGGTAAATTCATGCAGGGCGAGTTCCCGCTGATGCTGTTCGCGCTGCCTGCGGCCTGTCTGGCGATGTATCACGAAGCGCACACCAAGAATAAAAAAATCGCCTTCGGTATTCTGTTCTCGGCGGCGCTGACCTGCTTCCTGACGGGCATCACCGAGCCGGTGGAATTCACCTTTATCTTCGTGGCCCCAATCCTGTACGTCTTTAACGCTATTATGGCGGGTCTGGCCTACATGACGATGTATCTTCTGCACGCTCACATCGCCAAATCCTTCTCTGCGGGCCTGATTGACTACATTTCATTTGGTATCCTGCCGTCGTTCAACGGCTATCAGACAAACTTCCTCAACGCCGTGATCATCGGTATTCCGATGGCGCTGATCTACTACTTCACCTTCCGCTTCGTCATCCGCCGTTTCGACGTCAAAACGCCGGGCCGCACGGAAGTGACCGCCACCACGGATGACAAAACCGACACCGAAATCGCGACCGAAATCATCGGCCTGCTGGGTGGCGCGAAAAACATCGACTCCGTTGGCTCCTGTATCACGCGTCTGCGTCTGGAAGTGGCGAAGAGTGATGAAGTGGATAAAGACGGGCTGAACGGTCTGGGTGCGCGCGGCGTCGTCTTCGTCGGCGATAACGGTATTCAGGTGATTTTCGGTGCCAGAGCACAGTTTATCGCCCAGACCATGTCCACCATGATAGGTAAATAATAAGATGCCGGACCGGCACGTCTCCTGTACTCTGGGAGGCGTGTCTTATCTGGCTGATAATCGAGAAATTTCAGGGAGCGAGTTTGAAGAAAGTCAGCATTATTGATGTCGCAAAACACGCAGGCGTATCGGTGTCCACCGTCTCGCTGGTGTTACGTCAGAAAGGGAAAATCTCAGAGGCAACGATTGAGAAAGTCCACGCTGCCATCAATACGCTTGGCTACATTCATAACGTCGCTGCCGCCAATCTTCGCGCCAACACCTCCAATCTTATCGGCCTGATCCTGCGTGATTTCAGCGACAGTTTCTCCATCAAAGTGATGGCGAGCATCGTGCAGGAGCTGGAAAAGCAAGGCTATATGGTTTTCCTCGGGCAGCCGCTTAACGATCACGAGCATCTTGAGCGCTGCCTGCTTTCGTTTAAACAGCAGGGCGTCGCCGGGGTGATCTATCTGGCGTCCGATACGCGAACCTCCACGCTTCCGGCGCAGATCCGCGAATGCCCGTTACCGCTGGTCGTGGTCTCCCAGTCCTTGCTGAATGAAACCTGCAATCTGGTGATGCGCGATAATCGCCAGGCGGCGAATCTCGCCACCCGTTATCTGATTGAGCGCGGGCATCGTAATATCGCCTATATCGGCGGGCGGGAAGGCTGTCTGATCCGCGAGCAGCGCCTGCTCGGTTTTCGCAGCGCGATGACGCAATACGGCCTGGTGAACCGCGAAGAGTCCGCCCCGGTCTGTAGCGACGATACCCAGGCGGCGGGGTTTATCACCCGTCAGCTGCTGGAAAAAAACAACACCATCACCGCCCTGCTGTGCCATTCGCCGGATGCGATGATCGGTTCGATTTCCGGGATTCATCAGGTCGGGCGTACCGTCGGGAAAGATGTGTTTCTGACGCAGCAGGTCGCGCTGGTCGGGTTTGAAGATATGCTGCATGTGAATCTGACCTCGCCGTCCTTCACCTATGTGTCGTCGGCGAGTGAAGAGACGGGCCGTCAGGCGGCCGGTTTAATGATTCGTAAGCTGAAAGAGCCGGATCTGCAAACGCAGCGGATCACCCTTTCCGGGCAGCTGATCGCGCGAGAGTCGGCCTAGAAATAGCAAAACGCCCGAACATGTCGGGCGCTTTATTGACTGTTTTACGGCATTGACCGGGTAACAGTGACCTACTTACGACGCCAGGTGGTGCCCTGCGGGCCATCTTCCAGGATGATCCCCATTTCGGTCAGGCGATTACGCGCCGCATCCGCCGCCGCCCAGTCTTTCGCCTGACGCGCTTCCAGACGCGCTTTGATCAACGCCTCAATTTCCGCCACTTCGCCATCGTCCGCCTGCACGCTGCTTTGCAGGAACACTTCCGGCTCTTGCTCCAGCAGGCCAAGCACCGCAGAGAGTTTGCGCAGATGAGCGGCCAGCGCGTTCGCGGCAGCCATATCTTCTGTTTTCAGGCGGTTCACTTCACGCGCCATATCAAACAGCACCGAGTAGGCTTCCGGCGTGTTGAAATCGTCGTTCATCACCTCGATAAAGCGTGCTTCGAACGCATCGCCCCCTGCCGGTGCGGCGGATTTGTCGGTGCCACGCAGCGCAGTGTACAGACGCTCCAGCGCAGAACGCGCCTGTTTCAGGTTCTCTTCGCTGTAGTTCAGCTGGCTGCGGTAGTGGCCGGACATCAGGAAGTAGCGAACGGTTTCCGCATCGTAATATTTCAGCACGTCGCGCACGGTAAAGAAGTTGCCCAGTGATTTGGACATCTTTTCGCGATCGACCATCACCATGCCGGAGTGCATCCAGTAGTTCACGTACTCGCCGCCGTGAGCACAGGTGGACTGAGCGATTTCGTTTTCATGGTGCGGGAACATCAGATCCGACCCGCCGCCGTGAATATCAAAATGCTTGCCGAGCTGCTTGCAGTTCATCGCCGAGCACTCAATGTGCCAGCCCGGACGCCCTTCGCCCCACGGGGATGGCCAGCTTGGTTCACCGGCTTTGGACATTTTCCACAGCACGAAGTCCATCGGATTGCGCTTCACGTCAACGACGTCAACGCGCGCACCGGCCTGCAGCTGGTCCAGATCCTGGCGAGAGAGCTGGCCGTAGTTCGGATCGGTCGGCACCGAGAACATCACATCGCCGTTGTCGGCGACATAGGCGTGACCGCGGGCAATCAGCTTTTCGGTGATATCGATAATTTCATGAATGTGGTGCGTGGCACGCGGCTCGCTGTCCGGACGCAGTATATTGAGTGCATCAAAATCTTTGTGCATCTCGGCGATCATGCGGTCCACCAGCGCGACAAAACTCTCACCGTTTTCATTAGCGCGTTTAATGATTTTGTCATCAATGTCGGTGATGTTACGCACGTATTTGAGCGTATAGCCCAGGAAACGCAGGTAGCGAGAGACCACGTCGAACGAGACAAAAGTACGCCCATGACCGATATGACAGAGATCGTAAACAGTGATACCACACACGTACATGCCGACTTCCCCGGCATGGATAGGTTTAAATTCCTCTTTTTGGCGCGTCAGAGTATTAAAGATTTTTAACATCGAAGATTCCGTGTAGACGTGTGTGGATAATAAAGTCTGTATAATACCCATAATTCAGACCGGAATCAGCACTCAATGCAAGATGATCCCGTCTTACGGTTATGCTATAACAGCCCTCTTATCTGTGACCTTACAGAGGTCGACGTACCACAATACCGGAACAGGATGCAAAAATGGTTACTTTCCACACTAATCATGGCGATATCGTCATCAAAACTTTTGACGATAAAGCGCCTGAAACAGTTAAAAACTTCCTGGACTACTGCCGCGAAGGTTTCTACAACAACACTATTTTCCACCGCGTGATCAATGGCTTTATGATTCAGGGCGGCGGTTTTGAACCTGGCATGAACCAGAAAGAAACCAAAGAAGCGATCAAAAACGAAGCGAACAACGGTCTGAAAAACACCCGTGGTACGCTGGCAATGGCGCGTACCCAGGCTCCACACTCTGCGACTGCCCAGTTCTTCATCAACGTGGCTGACAATGACTTCCTGAACTTCTCCGGCGAAAGCATGCAGGGCTGGGGCTACTGCGTATTCGCAGAAGTGGTTGAAGGCATGGACGTGGTTGAGAAAATCAAAGGCGTGGCAACTGGCCGCAGCGGTATGCACCAGGACGTTCCTAAAGAAGACGTTATCATTACCAGCGTGACCGTCAGCGAGTAATTGGTGGCGACACTCTTTATTGCAGACCTCCATCTGCAAACAGAAGAACCGGCGATCACCGCCGGTTTTCTGCGTTTTTTACAAGGCGAAGCCCGCTCTGCCGATGCGCTCTACATTCTGGGCGACCTCTTTGAAGCCTGGATTGGCGACGACGATCCCAACCCTCTGCACCGTGAAATCGCCGCCGCCATTAAAGCACTGGTTGATTCCGGCGTTCCCTGCTTCTTCATCCACGGCAATCGCGATTTTCTGATTGGCAAACGCTTTGCCCGTGAAAGCGGCATGACGCTGCTGCCGGAAGAACAGGTGCTCGATCTCTACGGTCGCCAGGTGCTGATCATGCACGGCGACACGCTCTGCACCGACGATACCGGCTATCTGGCGTTTCGCGCCAAAGTCCATACGCCATGGATTCAGACCCTGTTTCTCGCTCTGCCGCTGTTTATCCGCAACCGCATTGCCGCTAAAATGCGCGCAGGCAGTAAAGCCGCCAACAGCAGCAAATCCCTGTCCATCATGGATGTGAATCCGCAGGCGGTTATCGAGGTGATGGAAAAACATCGCGTGCAATGGCTTATCCACGGCCATACCCATCGCCCGGACGTCCACACGCTATCCGCTAACGGCGAGCCCGCGCACCGCGTCGTGTTAGGCGCGTGGCACACGGAAGGCTCAATGGTAAAAGTCACGCCAGACGGTATAGAACTGATCCCTTTCCCGTTTTAATCCCCCCTCTGTTTGTTGCCGAAATCATCGCTACGCAATCGTTTTCCTACTCGTGATTTAATGCTATTCTCTGTGCCCTCAAAGCAGTGTGTTCCGCACCCACAGGAGTTTTAAGACGCATGTCTTCCCGCAATAATCCGGCGCGTGTCGCCATCGTGATGGGGTCCAAAAGCGACTGGGCTACCATGCAGTTTGCCGCCGAAATCTTCGAAATCCTGAACGTTCCACATCATATTGAAGTGGTCTCCGCGCACCGTACTCCCGATAAACTGTTCAGCTTCGCCGAAGGCGCAGAAGAGAACGGCTATCAGGTGATCATTGCCGGTGCGGGCGGTGCTGCACATCTGCCAGGCATGATTGCCGCCAAAACGCTGGTGCCGGTGCTGGGTGTGCCGGTGCAAAGTGCTGCCCTGAGCGGCGTCGACAGCCTCTATTCCATCGTACAGATGCCGCGCGGGATCCCGGTCGGTACGCTGGCGATTGGCAAAGCGGGCGCCGCGAACGCTGCACTGCTGGCGGCACAAATTCTGGCAACACACGATAAAGAGCTACATCAGCGTCTGGCAGAGTGGCGTAAAGCCCAGACCGACGAGGTGCTGGAGAATCCGGATCCGCGAGGTGAGGCATGAAACAAGTCTGCGTCCTCGGAAACGGTCAGCTGGGCCGAATGCTGCGTCAGGCGGGTGAGCCGCTGGGCATCAGCGTCTGGCCCGTCGGGCTGGACGCCGAGCCGGAAGCCGTGCCGTTTCAGCAAAGCGTCATCACCGCTGAAATCGAGCGCTGGCCGGAAACTGCGTTAACCCGCGAGCTGGCGCGTCATAATGCCTTCGTGAACCGCGATGTATTCCCGATTATTGCTGACCGACTGACGCAAAAACAGCTGTTCGACAAGCTGGGCCTGGCGACGGCCCCGTGGCAACTGCTGGCGGATAAAAGCGAATGGCCGGCGGTCTTCGAGACCCTCGGCGAGCTAGCGATCGTGAAGCGTCGCACCGGCGGCTACGACGGGCGCGGCCAGTGGCGTTTGCGTGCGAACGAAACCGCCGAGCTGCCGGACGAGTGCTACGGCGAATGTATCGTCGAGCAGGGGATCAATTTTAGCGGCGAAGTGTCGCTGGTTGGCGCGCGCGCCCATGACGGCAGCACGGTGTTTTATCCCCTGACCCATAACCTGCATCAGGACGGCATTCTGCGCACCAGCGTGGTGTTCCCGCAGGCGAACGCCGCTCAGCAGGCGCAGGCCGAAGATATGCTCTCAGCCATCATGCATGAGCTGGGCTACGTCGGCGTCATGGCGATGGAGTGCTTTATCACGCCAGCCGGTCTGCTGATCAACGAACTCGCCCCGCGCGTGCATAACAGTGGCCACTGGACGCAAAACGGCGCCTCTATCAGCCAGTTTGAGCTGCACCTGCGCGCCATCACCGATCTGCCGCTGCCGCAGCCGGTGGTGAACAGCCCGTCGGTGATGATCAATCTCATCGGTACCGATCTGAATTATGACTGGCTGAAACTGCCGCTGGTCCATCTGCACTGGTACGACAAAGAGGTGCGCGAAGGCCGTAAAGTCGGGCATCTCAATCTGAACGATGACGACGCTGGCCGCCTGAGCGCCACCCTCGAAGCGATGGTTCCGCTGCTGCCACCTGAGTACGCAAGCGGCATCGCCTGGGCGCAAAGCAAACTCAAATAAGGTCTAAATGTCGGGGAGTTGATCTTTTCCTTCCCCGGCATCTTTCAACGCGCGTAAAATCCCCGCCTATTGCTGTTTTGTTTCCTTCAGGACTTCTCATGAACGATGGAACGGACTATCGCGCGATCCTTGCCGCCGATACCCCTTTAATCGACGTTCGCGCGCCGATCGAATTCACTCAGGGCGCCATGCCTGCTGCGCTCAATCTGCCGCTGATGACCGACGACGAACGCGCCGCCGTGGGCACGTGCTACAAACGCCAGGGGCCAGAAGCCGCGCTGGCGTTGGGCCATAGTCTGGTCAGCGGCGACACGCGGGAAGAGCGGATTAACGCCTGGCGCGACGCCTGCCTGGCAAACCCTGGCGGCTATCTCTGCTGTGCGCGTGGCGGACAGCGCTCGCACATTGCCCAGGCGTGGCTAAACGCGGTGGGCATTGATTACCCGCTGATTGTGGGCGGCTACAAAGCCCTGCGTCAGACCGCGATCCAAGCCACCGCCGAACAGGTGCAAAAGCCGATGGTGCTGATTGGCGGCTGTACCGGCAGCGGCAAAACGCTGCTGGTCAAACAGCACGCATCGGGCATCGACCTGGAGGGGCTGGCGCGTCATCGCGGCTCATCCTTTGGCCGCACGCTTAATGCCCAGCTGTCGCAAGCCAGTTTTGAAAATCACCTGGCCGTCGCACTGCTGAAAAAGGTCGCCGCACGCTGGGTGCTGGAAGACGAAGGCCGCATGATTGGCTCCAACCATCTGCCGGAGTGTCTGCGCGACCGCATGGCGGAATCGCCTATCGTGGTGGTGGACGATCCTTTTGATATTCGTCTTGAACGCCTGCGCGAGGAGTATTTCGCGCACATGTGGCAGGATTTTTCAGCCGCATTCGGCGAAGAAAAAGGCTGGCAGGAGTACACCGACTATCTGCACCATGGCCTGTTCGCCATCCGCCGCCGTCTGGGGTTACAGCGGTTTGCAGAGTTCAGCGCCTTACTTGATTCCGCGCTCATCGAGCAGCAGCGCACCAGACGTACCGAGGCGCACTATTCCTGGCTTGCGCCACTGCTCAATGACTATTACGACCCGATGTACCGCTTTCAGCTGGCGAAAAAAGCCGACAAAATTGTCTTTCGGGGCGAATTTAACGCGGTGGCCGCCTGGCTGGCGGCCTGATTCTCTAACGGCGATCGCGCTTATCGGCGCGTTTCGCCAGCCAGTCGCCCAGCACCTGAACAATCTGCACCAGCACGATCAGCGCAATCACGGTGACAACCATCACCTGGGTTTCGTAACGGTAATAGCCGTAGCGGATCGCCAGATCCCCTACCCCACCGCCGCCGACAATTCCCGCCATCGCCGAGTAACCGATCAGGCTCACCAGCGTAATGGTCAGGCCGCGCAGCAGCCCGGCGCTCGCTTCCGGCAGTAAAACGGTGCAGATAATCCGCATCGGGCTGGCACCAAAGGCTTCTGCCGCTTCGATGATCCCTTTGTCGACTTCTCGCAGCGCGCTATCCACCAGACGGGCGTAAAACGCAATCGCCGCCACGGAGAGCGGCACCGACGCCGCAATCGGACCGATTGTGTTGCCGAGCAGCAGCTGCGTCAACGGCAGCAGCAGAACCAGCAGAATCACGAACGGCACCGAACGGATAATGTTCACCAGCACGGAACTCACCATATAGACAGCGCGGTTTTGCCAGAACAGGTGGCGGTCGGTGACGAAAATTAAAAAGCCGAGCGGCAGGCCGCCAATTATCGCCAGCACCGTTGAGATGCTCAGCATCTGGAAGGTTTCGTTAAACGCAAGGCCCAGATCGGCCACTAAATCATCCACGGATCACCTCCACCTGGGCTGTACGATGACGAATATGTTCCACGGCAGACGCCACCACGGACGGGTCATCCGCCGTTAGCTGCACCACCAGAATCCCCAGCGCGCGTTCACCGATGTACTCGATTTTGCCGTGCAGAATATTCACCGCCACGCCAAATTTAATCGCCACATCCGAGAGCACGGGCTGCTCGGCGGAATCCCCGATAAACAGAATTTTCAGCAGTTGCCCCGGCAGGTGCTGCTGCAACCGCTCCGGCAGGGTCAGGTTCAGAGTATGGGAGACCAGCTGCTGCGTGAACGGATGCTGCGGATGGGCAAAAACGTCAAACACCTCGCCCAGCTCCACCACTTCGCCGCCGGACATCACCGCCACGCGATCGCAGATAGATTTGATCACGTTCATCTCATGGGTGATCAGCACGATCGTGATCCCCATTTGCTGGTTGATCTGCTTCAGCAGCGCCAGAATGGTGGCCGAGGTTTCCAGATCCAGCGCGGATGTCGGTTCGTCGCAGAGCAGGACGTCAGGATGGTTGGCAATCGCACGGGCGATCCCCACGCGCTGTTTCTGCCCGCCGCTCAGCTGCACCGGGTAGCGATTCGCTTTGTCCGTCAGCCCGACCAGGGCGAGGATCTCCGCCACGCGCGGGGCAATATTGCTGCGCGCCCATCCGGCGGCTTTGAGGCTAAACGCCACGTTCTGCGCCACCGTGCGGGTATGCATTAAATTGAAATGCTGGAAAATCATGCCAATACGCTGGCGTGCTTTACGCAAATTCACGCCGTCGAGGGCAGAAATCTCCACGCCGTTAACATTCACGCGGCCCGCACTTGGGCGCTGGAGCGCGTTGAGGGTGCGCAGCAGCGTGCTCTTCCCGGCGCCGCTGGTGCCGACAATGCCAAAAATCTCGCCCGCCGCAATCGTCAGGCTGACGTCGGAAACCGCACGGGTGGAAGGTCCACGTCCTGTCTGGAAGTCGACGCATACCTTGTCTAACTCAATCATGACTACCTCAGAAATGCGAAAAGGGCAGACTCGGCTGCCCTGTCGATCGGTTACGCGATTACGGTTTTGCGGCCGTCATCCAGTCCGGTTTCTGGAAAGCGGTATACACGTTTTTCGGATCGTCGATCACCGCGCTATAGGCCGGGGACTGCACCACCGCCACGATATCTTTCGCGAAGGGTTTATCCGCATCTTCCGTGCGTACGGCGATGATATTTTTCAGGTTTTCATCGAGATGCTCCTGCGCCAGAGCGCTGGAGAGATCCAGCCCGGCAGCAATCGCAAAGTTGCCGTTCACCAGCGAGGCCGTGACGCTATCAAGCGTGCGCGGCAGCTGCGCGGCTTCCAGCGGTTTGAAGACCAGCCCTTTCGGGTTGCTGGCAATATCGCGCTCAGAGGCTTTGGTCGGATCGATGTTGTCTTTGATGGTGATTAATTTCAGGGACTGCAGGAAACGCAGGCCGCGCGCGAGGTTGGTCGGGTCGTTTGACAGGGTCACAATATCGCCCTTTTTAAGCTGATCCAGGCTCTTGATCTGGCGCGAGTAAAAGCCCATTCCCGCGGTCGGCACGGTGAGTAATTTGGTCAGTTTCAGCCCTTTATCCGCCGTGAACTTATTAAAATAGAGCGAGTGCTGAAACAGGTTAGCGTCGATGCTGCCATTTGAGAGCGCCATATTGGGCTGCACGTAATCACTGAATTCGCGCACCACGACTTTGTAGCCCTTCTCTTTCAACGAGGGGGCAATGGCCTGTTTCACCATATCGCCGTAAGGGCCTGGGGCGACGCCAAACACAATGGCGTGCGGATCGCTGTTAGCGTGGGCGGTCTGCAAACCGCAGAGCAGCAAAAGCGCACCGGCGGCGGCGCGAAACGTATGACGAATTCCCATGAGATCTCCATTTCAAAGCGGTGTGACGTTGTGATGCCCCGTACGATGCGGGGCAGAGTCTGTTTAACATGACACAGATCACAAGCGGCTGTCCTTGAAATTATTTCATGATGTTGCGGAATATGTCGTTGAATGTGCAGGAAATTGGGAAATGCGTTTTATGGGAAAGGATAGACCGTGCGCGTATATGAACGGGGAGATCGGCACAGTTCGTGGCCCCGGTAGCAACGTGCCACCAGGGCCACGCGTTCAGACTTAGAAGTCGTAACGCAGACGTACCAGGTTCATATCACCCAGGTCGTCGGTGCTGGAGGTAAAGACGTGCTCGTAATCAACACGGAAACCGTAATCCAGCTGGAAGCTCACACCCACGCCATTATCGGTGCGCTGGTAGTTGCGGCCATTCACATACTCAATACGATCGCCCATCACGTACGGCTGAACGGATTTCAGCGCATACTGGCCAACCGGGATTTTGTAGCCCGCGAAGTATTCAATACCCCACGCATCACCGGCAAAGTAGTCGTTCACAGACACTTTTTTGGTGGTCATGAAGTTCTGATACCAGCCGCCGCCTGCGGAGAAGGTCCAGTTGTCCGGGGTCCAGCTCAGCGCCGTACCGAGGATGTTCTGGTCGTAAGATTTGCTGTCGCCGTTATCCGGGTTACGCATATCCGCACGGGTGTAGTTCCACGCCGCGCCCCAGGTCAGGTCGGTAGTCAGGTGGTAATCCAGACCCAGTGAACCGCCGCCTTTACGTTTGTAACGCAGGCCGTTACCTGGCAGGTATTCACCGTCTTCAAACAGGTAGGAGGCGTAGATATCGGCATCGCCCACGGTTTTCTTATATTTCAGCATTTTGCGTGAACGATAAGAGCCGTCGTAGTCGCCGTTAATGCCGTTACCCGGAGCCTGACCGATCATGTCGTAGTCCCAGATATCGGTTTTCGCGCCCACCACATCGTAATAGACGCTGTTCTGTTGACCGAAGGTCAGCGTACCCCAGGTATCGCTTTTCAGGCCGGTGTAGAGCATACGGCGAGAGGTGTTGTTCGCGCCTTCTGCGTAGTGATTATCCCAGTCGAACAGCGCCGGAATGTTCACACCCAGCTCGTAGTAGCTTATCCAGCTGATGTCATCGAACAGGTAGTAATCTGCGGCGAAACGGAAACGTGTACCGCCGTCGAAGCCGTTACGCTTGTAAGAACCTTTGTCGCCGTCACCCGTCATCATGTTGAACTGAGGACGAATACTGCCGCCAACGGTGAAGTTAAGACGGCTCAGGGGGTTGCCCGCCTGCGGATCTTGTTTCAGTACGGTGATTTCCGCTTGTGCTGCGAAAGACGCCAATGCCACTGCCGCGCCGATCGTTGCCGCCAGCGCTGTTTTTTTTATGGTCATTATTATTCCTTGATAGACACGCTGCTAATTATTTAGCAGACAAATAATATCCGGAATTAAACGAGCCGTGGTGTTGGGTTTTTAATGTTTTGTGCTGCTAAAAGTGGGGGTATTATCGATTTGTGCTACTAAATGATTACACACCAGTATATAAACCGGTGCGTAATCATCACGTGAGGGAATTAACTGGCAAACTGACGGAACAGGGCTTTGCCTTTTAGCAGACGCGTTCCCAGCCAGCCGCCGCACAAGGAGAGCAACACTGCGCCGGAGACCGGAAGGATCAGCCACAGCCGCCAGTCCGGCTCCCACGGGAAGTCGAAGACTTTGGTCTGAAGCACGGCCAGCGCGGTTTCTGCACCGATGGCCGCCACCAGTCCCGACACCAGCCCCAGCAGCGCAAACTCGCACCACAGGGTTGTGCGCAGCAGGGATTTACTCGCGCCGAGCGTGCGGTACACCACCAGCTCCTGATGGCGCTGTCGCATTCCCACCTGCACCTGCGCCAGCAGCAGCAATAGGCCGCAGGCGGTGACCAGCACCACCATGACCTCCAGCGCACGGCTTACCTGCTCCAGCACCTGGCCGACCTGTTTCAGGATCGCGCCAATATCCAGCAGGCTCACCGTCGGGAACTCGCGGTTCAGCTGCGTCAGCATGCCATTGCCGTTTTCCCAGCGGAAGCTGGTCAGCCAGCTTTGCGGCTGCCCGTCGAGCGCCCCGGACGGGAAGATAAAGAAGAAGTTCGGACGCAGGCTTTCCCAGTCCACTTTACGCAGACTGGTCACTTTGGCGCTAAAGTCCTGGGTATCGCCAGTGAAGGTCACCGTATCCCCTAAACCAACTTTCAGCCGTGCGGCCAGCCCTTCTTCCATCGACACTTCACCCGCTTTTGGCGGCCAGTTTCCGGCGGTAATCGGGTTATGATCCGGGCGCTTGTCCTGCCAGGTCAGATTCAGCTCACGGTTAAGCGCCTCGTCCTGATTCCCCTCCGTCGGCTTGCCGTTAATCTGCGTCAGCCGCGCGCGGACAATCGGATAGAACGACTCGGGCACAATCTGATGCTCAGACAGGAAACCCTTCAGCGGCGTGACCTGCTCCGGTGCGATGTTAATCAGGAAATAGTTCGGACTTTCCGGCGGGAGCTGCTGCTGCCAGCGGTCAAGCAGATCGCCGCGCAGCACCAGCAGCATCGCCAGCAGCATAAAGGAGAGTGAAAATGCCGACAGCTGGCTGAGAGTGGACCACGGCTGGCGCAGCAGACGATTCACCGCCAGACGCACGGGCAGGGATTTCAAGGTCAGCCCTTTCAGCACGTTCAGCAGCATCCAGCCCAGCACGCCGCACAGCAGCGCCAGCACAACGGCGCCGGCCAGCACCGCCCACAGCAACATGCTGCCGCCCATCAGCCAGGCGAGCAACATCACCACCACTGCTACCACTACCGGCAGATAGAATTTCAGCGGCCAGACGCTGGCGACCACATCCCTGCGCAGCACCCGCAGCGGCTGCGTGGCCAGCAGCAGGCGATAAGGGCGCAGCCCCACCAGCAGCGAAATCACCACCATCGCCCCCATGGCCCACAGCCACGGCCACAGGCTGGCTGGCGGAAGTGCGGCAGGTAGCACCGGTTTCAGCAGGATCATCAGCACTTTTTCAAACAGCAGCCCAATCGCCCCGCCGGTAATGGCAGACAACGCCAGCACCATTAGCCACTGGCCGACGATCAGCTTACGCAGCTGCGCCCTGCCCGCGCCGAGGGTTTTCAGGATCGCCACCAGATCGTAGCGGCTGCGGCAGTAGTGCCCCATCGCCACCGCCACGGCAGCAACCGCCAGCAGCATGGTCAGCAGCGCAGAGAGCAGTAAAAACTGTTGCGAGCGTTCGAGGGATTTCCCCAGCGCGCCGTCGTCCTGCTCCATGCCAATCCAGCGATGTTCCGGTTTCAGCTGCGGTTTCAGCCACTTTTCGTAGGCGTCGATTTGCGCAGGCGTGCCACCAAATTTGTAGCGCCAGGTGACGCGGCTGCCCGGTTGTACGGCTCCGGTTTTTGCCACATCAGCGGTATTCATCAGCAGACGCGGTGCCATCTGGAAGGGGTTAAAGCCGGAATCCGGCTCCTGCACCACTTCCCCGGCGATTTTCAGCGTGGCGTCGCCCACGTCGATGCTGTCGCCGGTTTTCAGGTTCAGCAGCGCCATCAGCCGTGGGGCCAGTAGCACTGAGCCTGCCGTCGGTTTTAAGCCCGGCGGCTCGGTTTGCAGCTCGCCGTACATGGGATAGATGTCGTCGACCGCTTTCACGCTCGCCAGCTGGGGCGTATCAGCGGCGAAGGTCATGGTCTGGAAACTCAACTGCTGACCGACCTTCAGCCCCTGTTTACGCGCCTCATCGATCCACGCCTGCGGCACATCGCGTGAGCTGCTCAGGGTGCGGTCGCCCGCCATAAACTCGCGGCTTTGCTGACTTAAGCCCTTTTCCATACGATCGCTAACGCTGCCGAGCGCCAGCACGCAGGCCACCGCCAGACTCAGCGCCAGCCAGACAATCAACAGCGAGGGCGAGCGCCATTCGCGCCAGAACCAGCGTGCAATCATGCTTCCTCCTGCAATTGCCCGTTAACCAGACGCAGACGTCTGTCGCAGCGGGCGGCAAGCTGCGGATCGTGGGTGACCAGAATCAGCGTGGTGCCGTGCTCGCGGTTGAGGGAGAAGAGTAAATCGGCAATTTTATCGCCGGTCTGCCGGTCGAGATTCCCCGTCGGTTCATCGGCAAACAGCACCTCCGGGCGACCGTTGAATGCCCGCGCCAAGGCCACACGCTGCTGCTCGCCACCGGAAAGCTGCGCCGGAAGATGATCCAGACGCTTGCCTAACCCAAGCTGCTCCAGCAGCGCTTTTGCACCGCTGCGGCTCTGACTGGCGTTTTCACCGCGCAGCAGACCCGGCAGCTCAACGTTTTCCAGCGCATTGAGGGTCGGGATGAGCATGAAGGACTGAAACACAAAGCCGATATGCTTTGCTCGCAGCGCCGCACGCGCCTCTTCATCGAGCTTATGCAGCGGCTGACCGACTAGGTTGACCTCCCCGCTGCTGCCATCGTCCAGCCCGGCCAGAATCGCCAGCAGGGTGGACTTACCGGAACCGGATTCACCAATCAGCGCAATGGTTTCAGCGCGTTTGACAACGAGTTCAACTCCGGTGAGGATGGATAGCTCGTGCTCACCCTGACCGACGGACTTCTTAAGATGATGAACTGCAACAATGTTTTCCGCTGGCATTTGCCCTTCCTGTTTCTGATTCTGATGACCTTTCGCGCCGCTGCGGCGGACACGTTACTGGTGCTGGGTGACAGCCTGAGTGCGGGCTACCGGATGGCGGCCACTGCCGCCTGGCCTGCGCTGCTCAACGATAAGTGGCAGACCCAAACGCCGGTGCTGAATGCCAGCATCAGCGGCGATACGTCCCAGCAGGGGCTTGCGCGCCTGCCCGCTTTGCTCAAACAACATCAACCGCGCTGGGTGCTGGTCGAACTGGGCGGTAACGACGGTCTGCGGGGATTCCAGCCGCAACAGACAGAAGAAACCTTACGCAAAATTATTACGGATATTCAGGCCGCCAACGCGCAGCCGTTATTAATGCAAATTCGTCTGCCTGCGAACTACGGACGCCGTTATAATGAGGCCTTTAGCGCCATCTATCCCAAGCTTGCCAAAGAATTCGATATTCCGCTGCTGCCATTTTTCATGGAGGAGGTCTATCTGAAACCGCAATGGATGCAGGATGACGGTATTCACCCCAATCGCGACGCCCAGCCCTTTATTGCAGACTGGATGGCGACTCGACTGGCTCCTCTAGTTAAACATGACTCTTAATTAAGCGGAGATCCTGACAGGTAAAGTTATGCAAAAATCGGTCTTAATCACAGGATGTTCCAGCGGAATTGGCCTTGAAAGCGCGTTCGAACTGAAGCGCCAGGGATTTTGGGTAATCGCCGCATGCCGGAAACAAGAAGACGTGGAACGCATGAACAGCAAAGGTTTTCAGGGCGTGTTGCTGGATCTGGACTCGCCGGAAAGCATTGAACGCGCCGCCGCAGAAGTGATCGCTCTGACGGGTAATCGTCTGTACGGCCTGTTTAACAACGCCGGTTTTGGCGTGTACGGCCCGCTGCAAACCATCTCGCGCGAGCAGCTTGAGCAGCAGTTTTCCACCAACTTTTTTGGCATCCACCAGCTGACCATGGCGCTGTTGCCTGCGATGCTGCCCCATGGAGAAGGCCGCATTGTGATGACCTCGTCGGTGATGGGCCTGATCTCCACGCCGGGCCGTGGGGCGTATGCCGCCAGCAAATATGCGCTGGAGGCCTGGTCAGATGCCTTGCGCATGGAGCTGCGCCATAGCGGTATTAAGGTCAGCCTTATTGAGCCTGGCCCGATTCGCACCCGTTTCACAGAAAACGTAAATCAAACCCAGTCCGACAATCCGGTCGAAAACCCTGGCATTGCCGCACGCTTTACCCTCGGCCCAGAGGCAGTTGTCACCAAAGTGCGCCATGCTTTTGAAAGCGATCGCCCGAAAATACGCTACCCGGTGACCCTCGTCACCCACGCCGTGGGCTGGCTCAAACGTCTGCTACCGGGGCGCATGATGGATAAAATTTTACGCGGTTGAGTTGAAGCCACGCTCCTCATCCCCCATGTATTTGTCAAATTGATAAAAGAGAATGCCGTATGTCCGTACAGAATATTGTCAACATCACTGAAGCGAACCTGCACCAGACACTCGAAGTGTCGATGACCAAACCTGTGCTGTTCTATTTTTGGTCCGAGCGCAGCCAGCACTGTCTGGAGCTGACGCCGGTGCTGGAAAGCCTGGCGGCGCAGTACAACGGTCAGTTCCTGCTGGCAAAACTGGACTGCGACGCCGAGCAGATGGTGGCCTCCCAGTTTGGTCTGCGTGCCATTCCAACCGTCTATCTGTTCCAGAATGGTCAGCCCGTAGATGGCTTCCAGGGCCCGCAGCCCGAAGAGGCGGTTCGCGCCCTGCTCGATAAAGTGCTGCCGCGCGAAGAGGAGCTGAAAGCGCAGCAGGCGCTGGCATTGATTCAGGAAGGCAAACACGACGAAGCGCTGCCGCTGCTGAAAGAGGCGTGGCAGATGTCGAACCAGGACAGCCAGATTGGCCTGCTGCTGGCGCAGACGCAGATTGAACTGCATCGTTCAGAAGAGGCTGAAGCAGTGCTGAAAACCATTCCGCTGCAGGATCAGGATACCCGTTATCAGGGTCTGGTAGCGCAAATTGAGTTGCTGAAACAGGCAGCTGACACGCCGGAAATCCAGCAGTTGCAGCAGCAGGTAACCGAGAACCCCGACGATGCGGCGCTGGCCAGCCAGCTGGCGTTACAGCTTCATCAGGTCGGGCGTAACGAAGAGGCGCTGGAGCTGCTGTTTAGCCATCTGAAAAAGGATCTGGCAGCTGCTGACGGCCAGGCGCGTAAAATGTTCCAGGAGATCCTGGCGGCACTGGGTACCGGCGATGCGCTGGCCTCAAAGTATCGTCGCCAGCTTTACGCCCTGCTCTACTAATCCAGGCTGAAAGCCGGGCAAGCGACATGCTGCCCGGCAACACACCTGCACGTTACTCTGCTTTTTTCAATTGCGTCACCACCAGCTGATGGCGCGAGTTGTAGAATTTTCGATAGGTTAAATAGCAGGCGATAATGGTCGACAGGCTGGCCGTCGAGAGCAGCATAAACGTCACCATAATCTGATACTTAATCGCTTTCACGGGATCAATACCGGCAAAAATCAGCCCGGACATCATCCCCGGTAGACTCACTAGTCCGACCGTTTTCGCCGAATCGACCGTTGGGATCAGCGACGATCGTATACTCTCACGGATCAATCGCGCCGACGCCGTTTTTGGCGTGGCTCCCAGGCTGAGTTTCTCCTGGATCTGCTGCTGCTCACTGCTAAAACGCTGGCCGAGATTGTTGTAGCACAACCCCACCGCCACCATTGCGTTACCCGCAATCATCCCGGAAATCGGGATCACCTGCATCGGGGAAAATTCAATCGATCCCGACAGCACCAGCACTGCCAGCGTCAGCGCCGTGCCGGTGGTAATGGCGATAAACGAAGAGATAAAGGCCTTGTCGATGTATTTACTGCGTTTTTGCGCATTCCACGCGGCGTTAAAGCAGATAAACAGCACCATCAGCAGCGTCAGCACCGCGTGGTTGACGTTGAAAATATACTTCAGCACATAGCCGACGATAATCAGCTGAATGACCGCCCGGCAAATGCTCCACACAATGTCCTTTTCCAGACCGAGCTTCTCCCGATGGCTGACCAAAATCGCCACCAGGACCAGCACCATCGAAAGCGCCAGTGATTCGTTGGTAATATTATGCTCGTTCACGGTTTTCCTCCTTCATCTTCCCGCCCTGTGGCTGAAGGGTAATCACCTCATCTGCGTGGGCAATCTCACCGGCGTCGTGCGTTACCCACAGCACCGCAATGTTGTTCTCTTTGGCGTAGCGATGAATGATCTCATTCACGTTGCGTTTGTTGTTTTCGTCGAGGGCGCTGGTCACTTCATCCAGCAACAGCACTTTGGGCAGAAACTGCAGATTACGAATCAGCGAGACGCGCTGTTTTTCACCGCCGGAAAGTTCGTTTACGGACTTTGTCAGGGTTTCCGCTGGCAGACTAAAACGCGCCAGATCGGCAATGAATTTTTCCGGTTCGGGGGCTTTATCGCGGATCTGCCAGGGAAAGATCAGATTGTCGTACACCGTCTCACCAAACAGCGAGGGCGTTTGCACGCAGTAGGAGACCTGCTGGCGATAATGCTCGGGTGTGAGCGTCGTGATGTCCTTGTCTTCAAAGAAAATTCGCCCTTCCGTCGGGCTGAGGAGTGAGGCGATAATCTTCAGCAACGTGCTTTTACCGCAACCAGACGGGCCCGTAATGAGCCTGAATTCCCCTGGCTGTACGTTGAAGCTAATCTGCTGCAATATCGTGGTTTCGCCCACGCGAAAACCCACGTTCCTGAGTTCCAGAAGCGCATTATTATCCTTCATATTATTTCCCGTTTTTTAATTCAGCTTCGTTCCAATATTGTAACCACGTTAATGGATTGGAGGCGAACTTCCCTGCAATAGTCGATATACTTAAGTTCAACAAACGAGCAGTTTTTGCTGCTCCACGGAATGCAAAACAGGAGGTTTTCATGTTGATCGTCATCCCTATCCTTATTTTCGTCGCGCTGGTGATCGTCGGGGCAGGCGTAAAGATCGTGCCCCAGGGCTATCAGTGGACGGTCGAACGTTTCGGCCGTTACACCAACACCCTCCAGCCAGGCCTGAGTCTTATCGTCCCGTTCATGGATCGTATTGGGCGTAAAATCAACATGATGGAACAGGTGCTGGATATCCCTTCCCAGGAGATCATCTCCCGAGACAACGCCAACGTCACCATCGACGCCGTTTGCTTTATTCAGGTGATCGACGCGCCAAAAGCCGCCTATGAGGTCAGCAACCTGGAGCTGGCGATTATCAACCTGACCATGACCAATATCCGTACGGTACTGGGGTCGATGGAGCTGGACGAAATGCTCTCCCAGCGCGACAACATCAATACGCGCCTGCTGCATATCGTTGATGAAGCGACCAATCCGTGGGGGATTAAAGTCACCCGTATCGAAATCCGCGACGTGCGCCCACCGGCAGAACTGATTTCGTCGATGAACGCCCAGATGAAAGCCGAGCGAACCAAACGTGCGTACATTCTTGAGGCCGAAGGGGTGCGTCAGGCAGAGATCCTGAAAGCCGAAGGGGAAAAACAGTCGCAAATTCTGAAAGCCGAAGGGGAACGCCAGTCGGCCTTCTTACAGGCAGAAGCCCGTGAGCGTTCCGCCGAGGCAGAAGCACGCGCCACCCAGATGGTGTCCGAGGCCATTGCGGCCGGTGATATCCAGGCAATTAACTACTTCGTGGCGCAGAAATACACCGATGCGCTGCAGAAAATTGGCTCCGCCAACAATAGCAAAGTCGTGATGATGCCGCTGGAGGCCAGCAGCCTGATGGGCTCTATCGCCGGGATCGCGGAGCTTATCAAGAATAGCGGAGATGAGCGCAAAAAATGATTGAGATGATTGCAGCACACCCTCATGTTTTCTGGCTCAGCCTGGGCGGGCTGTTGCTGGCGGCTGAGATGCTGGGCGGCAACGGGTATCTGCTCTGGAGCGGCGTCGCGGCGGTCATCACCGGGCTACTGGTCTGGATCGCACCTTTTGGCTGGGAGTGGCAAGGCGCCCTCTTCGCCCTACTGACGCTGGTCGCCGCCTGGCTCTGGTATCGATGGCTGACGCGCCAGGTGCGCGAACAAAAACCTGCCGATGCCGCACTCAATCAGCGCGGCCAACAGCTGGTGGGTAAGCGCTATACGCTGGATACCACGTTAATCAACGGGCGCGGACATGTTCGTGTCGGTGACAGCACGTGGCCAGTGGTAGCCGATGATGACCTCGTGGCAGGGACTCGCATTGAAGTCATCGCGGTAGAAGGCATTACGCTTCGGGTGAAAGCCCGTTAAACGCTGGCCTTACGATGGCAGCAGCCGGAAAGATTATCAATAATCGGACAGTCGGCGCTGTCATCCCCCGGACAGGATTCGGCGAGTGAGAGCAGTTGTTCACGCATCGCCTGCAGCTCCAGGATATGGCGCTCGATTTCCGCAACCTTTTCCAGAGTTCTCTTTTTCACATCGGCGCTGTGCCGTTTAGGATCGTTGAACAGATGGACCAGTTCACCGCACTCTTCAAGATTAAACCCCACCTGCCGGGCCTGGCGTAAAAGCGTGAGTTCTTCGAGATGCAGCTGCGTGTAACTGCGATAGCCGTTTTCGCTGCGCAGCGGCGGCGTGACCAGCCCTTTCTCTTCGTAAAAACGAATCGCTTTGCTGGTTAACCCGGTTTTTTTTGCCACATCACTGATATTCACATTTCCCCCTTGACCTTCCCCTTGATGGAAGGTTTAACCTTCATAACACTGTTCCAGAAAGAGTATGTTGGCTGAATAATCATACAGGAGTTTTACTATGTCTCACACAATCAACCTGACGCTGGATGGCCTGACCTGCGGTCACTGCGTCAAACGTGTCAAAGAGAGCCTTGAACAACGTCCTGACGTTGAAAGTGCAGACGTGACGATTGAAAGCGCCGTTGTCACTGGCAGCGCCAGCGCCGACGCGCTGATCGATACCGTTAAACAAGCAGGTTACGGGGCGGAGCTAAGCCACCCAAAGGCTAATCCGCTGACAGAGTCATTAACCCCGTCGGAAGCACTGACAGCGGATACTTCTGAGCTTCCGGCAGCCCATGATATTGACGACAGCCAACAGCTGCTGATCAACGGCATGAGCTGTGCCAGCTGCGTCTCCCGCGTACAGAATGCGTTGCAGGCCGTACCGGGCGTCTCACAGGCGCGGGTAAACCTCGCGGAACGCACTGCGCTGATTATGGGCAGTGCGTCAGCCGCAGAATTAGTGCAGGCGGTGGAAAAAGCCGGCTACGGCGCAGAGGCCATTGAAGATGATGCCGAGCGCCGCGAACGCCAGCAAGAGACCGCCATCGCCGCCATGAAACGCTTCCGCTGGCAGGCGATTGTCGCTCTGCTGGTCGGTATTCCGGTGATGGTGTGGGGAATGCTCGGCGACAACATGATGGTCACCGACGACAACCGCACGCTGTGGCTGGTGATTGGTGTGATCACCCTTGGTGTGATGGTCTTCGCCGGTGGGCATTTCTACACCAGCGCCTGGAAGAGCCTCAAGAACCGCACCGCGACGATGGACACACTCGTCGCCCTCGGCACCGGCGCGGCGTGGCTCTACTCCATGAGCGTGAACGTCTGGCCGCAGTGGTTCCCGATGGAAGCACGCCATCTCTATTACGAAGCGAGCGCGATGATTATTGGTCTGATCAACTTAGGCCATATGCTTGAAGCGCGCGCGCGCCAGCGGTCGTCCAAAGCGCTGGAACGTCTGCTTGATCTCACGCCACCGTCGGCCCGCGTGGTGACGGACGAGGGTGAAATCAGCCTGCCGCTCGCCGAGGTGCAGCCAGGCATGACGCTGCGCTTAACGACGGGCGATCGCGTGCCGGTCGACGGTGAAATCACTCAGGGTGAAGCCTGGCTGGATGAAGCGATGCTGACCGGTGAACCGGTGCCGCAGCAAAAATCCGCCGGTGATGCAGTCCATGCCGGTACGGTGGTGCAGGACGGCAGCGTGCTTTTCCGCGCCAGTGCTGTCGGGAGTCATACGACGCTTTCTCGCATCATTCGCATGGTGCGCCAGGCGCAAAGCAGCAAGCCGGAGATCGGTCAGCTCGCCGATAAAATTTCCGCCATATTTGTGCCCGTGGTGGTGGGCATCGCGCTGTTCAGCGCCGCCATCTGGTACGTCTTTGGCCCGGCACCGCAGATTGTCTACACCCTGGTCATCGCCACCACGGTGCTGATCATCGCCTGTCCGTGTGCTTTAGGGCTGGCGACGCCGATGTCGATTATTTCCGGCGTTGGTCGCGCCGCCGAGTTTGGTGTGTTGGTTCGCGACGCCGATGCCCTCCAGCGCGCCAGTACGCTCGACACGCTGGTGTTTGATAAAACAGGCACCCTCACCGAAGGCAAACCGCAGGTTGTGGCGGTGAAAACCGTCGGTGTTACGCAAGAAGATGCCTTACGTCTGGCCGCTGCGCTTGAGCAAGGCTCCAGCCACCCGCTGGCGAGAGCGATTCTCGAGAAAGCTGGTCACGCAGCATTGCCGCAGGTGAATAACTTCCGCACCCTTCGCGGGCTGGGGGTCAGCGGTGAAGTCGATGGCCACACGCTGCTGCTTGGTAATCAGGCACTGCTCAACGAAAACGGCATTGATACCGCTGCGCTGAACGATGAATTAACCGCCCAGGCCTCTCAGGGCGCGACGCCGGTGCTGTTGGCGGTCGAGGGCAAAGCGGCAGCGCTGTTCGCTATCCGCGATCCGCTGCGGGCCGACAGCGTGGCCGCGCTGAAACGTCTGCATCAGGCTGGCTATCGTCTGGTGATGCTCACCGGCGACAACCCGACCACTGCCAACGCCATTGCCAAAGAAGCAGGTATCGACGAGGTGATCGCGGGCGTGCTGCCAGATGGCAAAGCCGATGCGATTATCAAACTGCAACGTCAGGGCCGACAGGTGGCAATGGTCGGCGACGGCATCAACGATGCGCCCGCACTGGCACAGGCGGAAGTCGGGATCGCCATGGGCGGCGGGAGCGATGTGGCCATTGAGACGGCGGCGATTACCCTGATGCGCCATAGCCTGATGGGTGTCGCCGATGCGCTGGCGATTTCGAAAGCCACGCTGCGCAACATGAAGCAAAATCTGCTCGGTGCGTTTATCTACAACGCGTTCGGCATCCCGATTGCCGCCGGGATCTTGTGGCCGCTGACCGGCACCTTGCTCAACCCGGTCGTCGCCGGGGCGGCAATGGCGCTCTCGTCCATTACCGTGGTCAGCAACGCGAACCGGTTGCTGCGCTTCAAACCGAAAGAGTAAACCTGCAGGCCGGGTGGCGGCTTCGCCCTACCCGGCCTGGAGTTGCACCTTCAGCCACCACGCGCTAGCATGAACTTTTCCATCAATGGAGCGCGTATGAGTCTGTTTAGTCGTATAAAAACCACCTTCCGCGCTTTGTTTCCCCGCCGCTATCCCTGGCCGGGGCTGGATATTTCACTCCCGGGCGGGCAGCATCTGCACCTGGTCGGCAGTATCCATATGGGCACGCGCGATATGTCGCCGCTGCCTCCGGCACTGGTACAACTGTTGCGCAAAGCCGATGCGCTCATCGTCGAAGCCGATATTTCCGGCAGCGAATCGCCGTTCGCCAATCTCGATATCCCGCCGCCGCTGAGCGAGCGTCTCAACGAATCGCAGCGCGCCGAGCTTGAACGTGTGGCCGATGAGCTGGGGCTTTCTTTATCCCTTCTGGAAACGCAGCCCCTGTGGCAAATCGCCATGGTGTTGCAGGCGACACAGGCTCAACGACTGGGTTTGCGCGGGGAGTACGGTATCGACTACCAGCTCCTCAACGCCGCGCGCGCGCGTAATCTTGCCATTATTGAGCTGGAGGGCGCCGACAGTCAGGTTGCTCTTTTGCGCCAGCTTCCTGAGGATGGACTGCTGCTGCTGGATGACACCCTCACCCACTGGCACACCAACGCGCGTCTGTTGCAGATGATGATCAGCTGGTGGCTGGAGACGCCGCCGACCAACGGCAAGCTGGAATTGCCCTCGACCTTCAGCGAATCGCTGTACGATGTGCTGATGCATGAGCGCAATCAGGCCTGGCGAGAAACATTGCAGGCTCTGCCCGCCGGGCGTTACGTGGTGGCCGTGGGGGCGCTGCATTTGTATGGCGAAGGGAATTTGCCGTCACTGTTGAAATAAAAAAATGGCCAATATTTCTATTGGCCCGTCAAAGAGGAATTTCATCGTTATTATTATGCCGAAGGAGACCTTCGGTCAGAGCCGATTGTCGCTCAAAGTAACCATCACTGCCAATACTATTGCGCAAGATGGTGCTATTTTTTAGACAGCTGTCAGGCGTATGCTGAGCGCGTAAATTGTCTGTGGTAAGAAGGATCATTATGACTCCCGCCGTTAAATTACTCGAAAAAAACAAAATTCCTTTCCGTATCCATACCTACGATCACGACCCCAGTGAGACAAACTTTGGTGACGAAGTGGTGCGTAAGCTGGGCCTGAACGCGGATCAGGTCTATAAAACGCTGCTGGTGGCGGTGAACGGTGATATGAAGCACCTGGCCGTGGCGGTGACGCCTGTGGCCGGGCAGCTGGATTTAAAGAAAGTCGCCAAAGCGCTGGGCGCGAAAAAGGTCGATATGGCCGATCCGATGGTTGCGCAACGCACGACCGGCTATCTGGTGGGTGGAATTAGCCCTCTCGGGCAGAAGAAACGCCTGCCGACATTGATCGATGCGCCGTCGCAGACTTTTGACACTATCTATATTTCCGGCGGTAAGCGCGGGCTGGATATTGAGCTGGCGGCGGGCGATCTGGCGAAGATGCTGGATGCGACGTTCGCGGATATTGCGCGCCGGGATTAAACGCGCTGTCCGCTTAGCGGGCCAACGTTCAGGCGTGAATTTAGTCTCTACACCCTGACAGCGCAGGAACCCGCGTACACATCGTACATACGGATTCCTGGCACTGCCTGAGTTCAAAAAGGGCGAACAAAATAGCCCGTTACTGCCAGCTCACCTCACCTTTCGGCTCGTAGGCATTCACATCCAGCGGAGAATTCTGCTGGATGTACTGCTTAAGCACTTCGGCATCGATAAAGCCGGTGTTGACGTAGCCCGGTTTGTTGTCGATATGCGGATACCCGTCGCCGCCCGTGGCGTTAAAGCTTAATGTTGCCATGCGGTAGGTTTTAGCGGGATCGACCGTCTCACCTTTGATTTTCAGATCGTTAAGCGTGCCATTTTTCGCCGTAAAGCTGACGTTAGCAAACTGCGGATAGGCCCCGGAGTCCGGCTTCATTTGCGCAACGGCGGTCAGATAGTCTATCACCTCTTTTCCGCTCATGTCCGCATACACCACGATGTTGCCGAACGGCTGAACCTTCAGCACGTCTTTGTAGGTAATATCGCCGCCGTCGATGGAGTCACGCACACCGCCGCCGCTCATGACGGCAAAATCAGCACCGGTGCGCGCCATTTGTGCCGCCAGCAGCAGACGGCCCATGTTGGTCTGCACGAAGCGGACCTTGCTGCGATCGCCTTCGAGTCGGCCATTCACCGTACCGATTTTCACATCAAGCTGCGCTTTGCCTTTGTTCTGGAATGGCGTCAGCAACGACAGCATCTGGGCGTTTTCAGCAATTTCCGGGGTGTAAAGTACGCGCTCACTTTTCCCGTCGTCGTAGGTCACTTTCTTCTTCAGGTTCACCGGGATCAGCTGGTAGCGCACCATTTTCATTTCGCCGTTGCGGAATTCAAAATCGGCGCGCCCCACGTATTTGCCCCATTCGTGCGCCTGAACAATCCAGATCCCGTTCTGGCGATCCGGGGCGCACGGCGTACCGGGCACGTAATCAACCTGCTTTTTATTCTCCGATGCCATGCACACCGGGTTCTGTGAGTGACCACCCACAATCATCGCCAGCGAACCTGCTGGCAGGCTGCGCGCCATTTCCACATCGCCAGGCGCGTTCGAGCCGTGCTCGCCGTTGTCGTAGTGCCCCATATGGGTGGTGGCGATTATCACGTCTGGTTTTTCGTTTTGATTCAGCTCCTGAATCACCAGCTTCGCTTCGTCAGCCGGTTTGCGGAATTCGATATCCGTGAAATATTCCGGATTACCGATTTTCGCCGTGTCATCGGTGGTTAACCCGATCACCGCGATTTTCAGATCGTCGCGTTTGAACAAGGCCCAGGGTTTAAACAGGCGCTCGCCGGTACTCTTCTGATAAATATTGGCTGAGAGGAACGGGAATTTGGACCATTTTTCCTGCTGGCGCAGGACGGTTAGCGGGTTATCAAACTCATGGTTGCCGACGGCCATCGCGTCATAGCCGATTAAATTCATGCCGCGGAAATCCGGCTCGGCGTCCTGCAAATCGGATTCCGGCACGCCGGTGTTGATATCGCCGCCAGACAGCAGCAGGACGCTGCCGCCCTCAGCCGCCACTTCTTTACGAATACCGTCCACCAGCGTTTTTTGTGCGGCCAGGCCGTACTCGCCGTATTCGCTACGCCAGAAATGGCCGTGGTGATCGTTGGTATGGAGAATGGTTATTTTATAGGTTTTATCTTTTTCGTACGCCTGCGCAGGCTGGCTTGCCAGCGCCCATGCGGCTATCAGCGCCAGTGCGACGCCTCGCTTCATTAACTTCATATTCTCGCTCCCTGACCAAAAGACAAACGCAAAAATTACAATGAGTAAGAAGAATAGACAAATATGTTTTCAGAATTGCGACTTTCTTCAAATCTCGCGCACAGGTATGTTAGCGGGATAATAATGACATCCTGCACTTCTCCTAATAATAGACGTGGTATTTATGGCAATCAGTGAATCGACTCCGCCTGTTACGGGCACTCCGGCGTCCGCGCCGAAATCGCGCACCGCATTTGGTATTTTGGGTGCCATCAGTCTGTCGCATCTGCTTAACGATATGATTCAGTCGCTGATTCTGGCGATCTATCCGCTGCTGCAGTCAGAATTTTCATTAACCTTCGTGCAGATCGGGATGATTACGCTGACCTTCCAGATGGCGTCGTCCCTGCTCCAGCCGGTAGTCGGCTACTGGACGGATAAATATCCGATGCCATGGTCGCTGCCTATTGGCATGTGCTTTACCCTGAGCGGGCTGGTACTGCTGGCACTGGCAGGAAGCTTTGAGATGGTGCTGCTGGCTGCGGCGCTGGTGGGTACCGGTTCGTCGGTCTTCCATCCGGAGTCCTCGCGCGTCGCGCGTATGGCCTCAGGTGGACGTCATGGGCTGGCGCAATCTCTGTTCCAGGTCGGCGGCAATTTTGGCAGCTCCCTCGGCCCTTTGCTGGCCGCCGTGGTCATTGCCCCCTACGGGAAAGGTAACGTTGCGTGGTTCGTCCTCGCGGCGCTGCTGGCCATCGTGGTGCTGATCCAGATCAGCCGCTGGTACGCGGCTCAGCATCGGGTAAACAAGGGGAAACCTAAAGCCGTGATTATCAATCCGCTTCCGCGCGATAAGGTTATTCTGGCGGTGAGTATCCTGTTGGTGCTGATTTTCTCGAAATACTTCTATATGGCGAGCATCAGCAGCTATTACACCTTTTATCTGATGGAGAAATTCGGATTATCGGTGCAAAACGCCCAGTTCCACCTGTTTGCTTTCCTGTTCGCGGTTGCGGCGGGAACCTTCATTGGCGGCCCTGTGGGTGATAAAATTGGGCGTAAATATGTGATTTGGGGCTCTATCCTCGGCGTAGCGCCCTTTACCCTTGTTTTACCCTATGCAAGCCTTGAATGGACGGGGATTTTAACCGTGATCATTGGCTTTATCCTCGCGTCCGCGTTTTCCGCTATCCTGGTGTATGCTCAGGAGCTGATGCCGGGCCGTATTGGCATGGTTTCCGGGCTGTTTTTCGGATTTGCGTTTGGGATGGGAGGCCTTGGTGCAGCTGTGCTGGGGCTGGTTGCAGACCACACGAGCATCTTCCTGGTCTATAAAATCTGTGCTTACCTGCCACTTCTGGGGATACTGACCATATTCCTGCCTGATTATCGCCATAAGGCGTAGTTTCTCTGCGGTCAAAGTAAACTTTGGCCGCACCTCTCACCTACTGCCATAAGGCTTTCCTCTTCATCCCTCCGGTAATTTGTCCTAATCTGCTTTTTTTAACGCTTATTGCTGTTTTCTTCAAATTTCAACAATTATTCATAAACATAATGGCCGAAATTGTCATAAACTATTAATCGGCTTTTTGGTTTTTACGCCAAAAATGGAACACCCCACGACGAAAGGAGACGGAATGCATCACGCCACACCGCTTATCACCACCATTGTAGGTGGACTTGTGCTCGCTTTTATCCTTGGCATGATCGCCAACAAATTACGTATTTCTCCTCTCGTGGGCTATTTATTAGCGGGTGTGCTGGCGGGTCCGTTTACGCCGGGTTTTGTTGCGGATACCAAACTGGCTCCTGAACTGGCGGAATTAGGCGTGATTCTGCTGATGTTCGGCGTGGGCCTGCACTTCTCCCTGAAGGATCTGATGGCGGTAAAGCATATCGCCATACCCGGCGCAATCGCCCAGATAGGCGTGGCGACGTTGCTGGGGATGGCGCTTTCCGCTCTGCTTGGCTGGTCGCTGATGACCGGTATTGTATTCGGGCTGTGTCTCTCAACCGCCAGTACCGTGGTGCTGCTGCGCGCGCTTGAGGAGAGGCAGCTGATAGACAGCCAGCGCGGGCAAATCGCCATCGGCTGGCTGATTGTTGAAGATCTGGTGATGGTCCTGACGCTGGTTCTGCTGCCTGCCGTCGCCGGTATGGTTGAACAAGATAACGTCGGCTTTGCCACGCTGGCGCTGGATATGAGCATTACCATCGGCAAAGTGGTCGCCTTTATCGCCATTATGATGCTGGTGGGCCGCCGTCTGGTACCGTGGATCCTCTCCCGCAGCGCCGCTACTGGCTCTCGCGAACTGTTTACGCTGTCGGTGCTGGCCCTGGCACTCGGTATCGCCTTCGGTGCCGTCGAGCTGTTTGACGTCTCCTTTGCGCTGGGTGCGTTCTTCGCAGGTATGGTGCTGAACGAATCCGAGCTGAGCCACCGCGCGGCGCACGATACGCTGCCGTTGCGTGATGCATTTGCGGTGCTGTTCTTTGTTTCCGTCGGCATGCTGTTTGATCCGCTAATCCTGATCGAGCAGCCGCTGGCCGTGCTGGGCACACTGGCGATTATTATCTTCGGTAAATCCGTGGTGGCATTCGGCCTGGTCAGACTGTTCGGCCACTCACCGCGCACCGCGCTCACCATCGCCGCAAGCCTGGCGCAGATTGGTGAGTTTGCCTTTATCCTGGCAAGCCTCGGCATGGCGCTGAACTTGCTGCCACAGGCCGGGCAGAATCTGGTGCTGGCGGGGGCGATCCTCTCCATTATGCTCAACCCGGTGCTGTTTGCCCTGCTTGAGAAATACCTCGATAAAACCGAAACGCTGGAAGAGCAGACGCTGGAAGAAGCGATTGAAGAAGAGAAGCAGATCCCGGTGGATATCTGTAACCACGCCCTGCTGGTCGGTTTTGGCCGCGTCGGGAGTCTGCTCGGTGAGAAACTGATGGCGCAGGGCATTCCGCTGGTGGTGATTGAAACGTCACGCACCCGTGTGGATGAGCTGCGCGCGCGCGGCATCCGCGCGGTGCTGGGTAATGCGGCGAACGAAGAGATTATGAATCTGGCGCATCTGGACTGTGCGCGCTGGCTGCTGCTGACCATTCCGAACGGCTACGAGGCGGGTGAAATCGTGACCAAGGCACGGGAGAAGTGCCCGACTATCGAGATCATTGCTCGCGCGCATTATGACGATGAAGTGGAATACATTACCGAACGCGGGGCGAATCAGGTGGTGATGGGCGAACGTGAGATTGCCAATACCATGATTACATTGATTGAGAAGCCGCCAATTGAAGAGGCGGTAACGGGTTAAACGTCTTCAATCTGCCCCCTCTCTACGCGAGAGGGGGAACAATATTCCCTCACCGCCAGGGTGAGGGAAACCATCAACGATCCCAGTACGACTCTTCCAGACTGTCTTCCCGTTCCGGCAAGCCACGCGTTAAACGCGGGGAGTGCTGATTCAGCACCTGATAGCTCACGCGGTTCGCGTACTTACACACCTGCGCCAGCGACGAATAGGTCAGCCAGTTCAACTGGTGTTTACTCGAATTAGGGACGTTGGTGCGATGATAGGCGTTCGCAGTGATGTCGTGCAGCAGGGCAGCCAGCGCGCCATCGCCTGCGCCATTGGTGTTCATGATCTTCTCGGGTCCGCCCATGTACGGGGCAATGTGCGAGAAAATACGCAGCGGATTCACGCAATCTTTGTGGCGCATCGCGCGGCTGAACTCGTACTGGTTGAACTCAGCAATCGCCCCCGGTAGCAGCGGGTGCTGGGTTTTGCGTTTGTTCTCTTCTTCGGTAAACCCGGCCATAAACAGCCCGATCGGGCCTGCGGTGCAGAGCACCAGATCTACCCAGTCCAGCGCCTTATCGGCGGCCAGCAGCGGGTCACTTTCACCCGTCAGGGCTTCAGCCTCTTCTTCGTTCATCGCCAAAATCGAGACGTGCTCTTTCAGGAACGCCTGCCACCACTCCGGGTTATCGGCGATCACAAACTTAGTACCCAGCGTCAGCACCACCGGCACGTTGTATTTCTTCGCGTACTCCACCGCCTTCATGGTCGCTTCCGGCATCGGTTCGCCGGGCTTGCAGCGTACCAGATAGGAGGTAAGTACCAGCGCGGAGGCACCGGCAATCACCTCTTCCGGAATACTTTCCGCGCGCAGTTTGTTCATGTGCCCAGGGCTGATGGCAAAGGTTCGCTCGCCGGCGTCGCTGATCAGCGTAAAGCAGCGGCCAATGGCACCATCGACGCCCTGCAGGTAGTTCAGATCGGTACGGCTGGAGGTGTTGCAGAGGTAGCGGTAGGCGTAGCCACCGATTTCGATATTACGGCACATGACGCCCAGTAAGACGGAGCGGTCATCGGCCAGCACCGAATAGTTGTGCATGGTATTGCCGATGGTGCCACCAGCAAACTGATGCGTGATCAGGTTTTCGCGCACCAGCTCCTGATACAGGGCTTCGGCGACATCATCTTCGATCACCAGCGAATGCCCGGAACTCAGCCCATAACGTGCGACAAACGCATCATCCACTTTTGCTTCGATATCCACCAGCGTCTGATCGATACCGACCACCCAGGCTGCGTTAGTTTCTTTGACCGGCTGAATCTGTTGCAGCAGCGGATCGCGGGCGTTGACGGGGAAATAGTGTTTGGACTTGCGTTTACCGGGAAATTTCATGATCAGGGCTGCGAGTGACTATTGGGCCGGAAATGGTAGCACAAACCCGGCCCAATGCGCGATTAGCGGCTGCCGGTCACCAGCGCCGCCATCATCTCAATATGTTCCGGGGAGTCGTTAAGTGCCGGAATATATTCATACTTCGTGCCGCCCGCTTCGAGGAAGAACTCCCGGTTTTGAACCGCGATCTCCTCCAGGGTTTCGAGGCAGTCCGCCGAGAAGCCCGGCGACATCACCTGAACATGTTTCACGCCCTTCTCGCCCAGCATTTTGAGCGTTTCATCGGTGTATGGCGTCAGCCACGGCTCACGGCCAAAGCGCGACTGGAAGGTCATCATCACCTTTTCCGGCGGCAGTCCAAGAGCCGAAACCAGCTCGCGGGTGGTGTCGCGACAGCGCTGTGGATAGTCATCGCCTTCATCGGCGTAACGCTGCGGAATACCGTGGTAGGAGAGCAGCAGCAGATCCGGCTCGCCGTGTTTTTCAAACGAGGCGCGCGCACTGCTGACCAGCGCCGCGATATACAGCTCGTTTTCGGCATAATCGCGGATAAAGGTAATACCTGGAATGCGGCGACGGGTGGCAAGAATGCGCGCCAGTTCGTCCCAGACGGCGGCCACCGTCGAGCAGGAGTATTGCGGATAGAGGGCCAGCACCACGATATGATCCACGTCCTGCGAAAGCAGTTCGTCGACCGCGCTTTCCAGCGACGGTTTGCCGTAGCTCATTCCGAGGGCGACGGGCATATCCGGTAAACGGGCGGCCAGCGCTTTTTCCTGACGACGGCTGTAGACCATCAGCGGCGAGCCCTCTTCCATCCACACGGACTGGTAGAGTTTAGCCACACGGGGGGAACGAATCGGCAGAATGACACCGCGCAACAGCGGCCACCACAGCAATTTTGGCGTATCCACCACGCGGGCGTCGCTTAAAAACTGTCGCAGATAACGTTTAACTGCCGCAGGGGTAGGTGCTTCTGGAGTGCCCAGATTGGCAAGCAGGATGCCGGTTTTCGCCTGACTCATTCACGCCTCTTAACCATTTGAATAGCTAATGATTGTAACTGAAAAGCGGGGAAACGGAACCCATTGCAGTAATAGGTGGAGCGGGGATTGTCGGAGGATGGCGTAAACGCCTATCCGGCCTACAGAATTCTAAGCAGGCCGGATAAATCGCACATTAGCCGAGGATTTTTTCCAGCTCTGCGCGCACGTCAGCCACGGCTTTGGTGCCGTCAACTTTCGCGTATTTGGTGTTACCGGACTGCGCTTCTTTCGAATAGTAGCCGATCAGTGGCGCGGTCATCTGATGGTATTCCACCAGGCGTTTACGCACGGTCTCTTCCTGATCGTCTTTACGCGTGGTCAGCTCTTCGCCAGTCACGTCGTCTTTGCCTTCCACTTTCGGTGGATTGAATTTGATGTGGTAAACGCGGCCGGAAGCAGCGTGAACGCGACGACCGATGATGCGGTCAACGATCAGTTCGTCAGGCACGTCGAATTCCAGAACGTAATCCACGTTGATGCCCGCTTCTTTCATGGCGTCAGCCTGCGGAATAGTACGCGGGAAGCCGTCCAGCAGGAAACCGTTGCGGCAATCTTCCTGAGTGATGCGTTCTTTTACCAGTGCGATAACCAGTTCATCAGTCACCAGTTTGCCCGCGTCCATAATGTCTTTCGCTTGTTTGCCCAGCTCGGAGCCAGATTTAACAGCGGCACGCAGCATGTCACCCGTAGAGATTTGCGGAATACCGTATTTCTCCATGATGAACTGAGCCTGAGTTCCTTTACCCGCGCCCGGAGCGCCAAGCAGAATAATACGCATTGCGAAAATCCCCTCAAAAGTTGGTTCAATATTTCAAAAAGCGCTAAACAATACCATCAGAACGGGTATCGCTCAAGGAAGGTGGGACGGCTGAAACGGTTAACGAGGGAGATTATTTAGGTTAGTGCGGTTTGGTGCCCTCACCCTGGCCCTTTCCCTCGGGGAGAGGGAGAAGACCAGGGGAGGCCGGGTGATTACGCCATCAACAGCGCATTCACACGTTTGATGAACAGGTTTGGATCTTCCAGCGTGCCGCGCTCGGCCAGCAGGGATTGATCCAGCAGCAGCTCAACCCACTCTTTAAACTGCGTTTCGTCCTGGGTATCCGCCGCGCGTTTAACCAGCGGGTGATCCGGGTTCAGTTCAAAGATGTATTTCACTTCCGGGATCGCCTGGCCCGCAGCGGCGAACAGTTTCGCCATCTGAGTGCCCATTTCATCCGCATCGGTGGTCACAATCGCCGGAGTATCGGTCAGACGGTGGGTGAAACGTACCTCTTTCACGCGATCGCCCAGCAGGGTTTTCACACGCTCAACGAATGGCTCCAGCGCCTTTTCTGCCTCTTTCGCCGTTTCGTCCACTTCATCCGCCAGCTTGTCGATAGATTCGTCAGCTTTCGCCACGGACTGGAAGGATTTACCGTCGAACTCGGTCAGGTAGTTCATCATCCACTCATCGATGCGGTCGGAAAGCAGCAGGACTTCGATGCCTTTCTTACGCAGCAGTTCCAGATGCGGGCTGCTCTTCGCGGCAGCATAGCTGTCTGCGGTGATGTAGTAGATCTTCTCCTGCCCTTCTTTCATGCGGGACACATACTCTTCGAGAGAGACCGTCTGCTCGGAAGAGTCAGTGTGCGTAGAGGCGAAGCGCAGCAGTTTGGCGATGGCTTCCACGTTCGACGAATCTTCCGCCGGGCCTTCTTTCAGCACCAGGCCGAACTGTTTCCAGAAGGTCTGGTATTTTTCAGCGTCGTCTTTCGCCAGTTTCTCAAGCATCTGCAGGGAGCGTTTGGTCAGAGCGTTACGCAGGTTACGCGTGACGGTGCTGTCCTGCAGGATTTCACGCGAGACGTTCAGCGGCAGATCGTTGGAATCTATCAGGCCACGCACAAAGCGCAGGTAGTTCGGCATGAACTGCTCAGCGTCGTCCATGATGAACACGCGCTGCACGTACAGCTTCAGGCCGTGCTTGTGATCGCGGTTCCACATGTCCCACGGTGCCTGGGCCGGGATGTACAGCAGGCTGGTATACTCCTGCTTCCCTTCCACGCGGTTGTGGCTCCAGGTCAGCGGATCGGTAAAGTCGTGGGCGATGTGCTTGTAGAATTCGTTATATTCGTCGTCTTTAATCTCAGACTTGTTACGCGTCCACAGCGCCTGGGCTTTGTTAATTTTTTCCCATGAAACTACGGTTTCACCGTCGACTTCTTCGGTTTTTTCGATCTCTACCGGCAGCGCGATATGGTCGGAGTATTTGCCGATAATAGAGCGCACGCGCCAGTCATTCAGGAAATCGTCTTCGCCTTCGCGCAGATGCAGGGTGATCTCGGTCCCGCGATCGGCTTTGGTGATGTCATCAACGGTGTATTCACCTTCACCGTGAGATTCCCAGAACACGCCGTTTTCTGCGCTATCGCCCGCTGCACGGGTGCGCACGGTCACTTTGTCGGCCACGATAAAGGCGGAGTAGAAGCCCACGCCGAACTGGCCGATCAGTTGGCTGTCTTTCGCCTGATCGGAGCCCATGGACTCAAGGAAGGATTTGGTGCCCGATTTCGCGATGGTCCCGAGATGATCGATCACCTCGTCGCGGTTCATACCAATACCGTTGTCGGCAATGGTCAGGGTGCGGTTTTCTTTGTCAAAAGAGACGCGCACGCGCAGCTCGCCGTCACCTTCATACAGATCCGGATTGGACAGCGCGCGAAAACGCAGTTTGTCCGCCGCATCTGAGGCGTTCGAGATAAGCTCACGCAGGAAGATTTCTTTATTGGAATACAGGGAATGGATCATCAGGTGCAGAAGCTGTTTTACTTCTGACTGGAAACCACGGGTTTCTTGTCCTTTCATCTAGATCGACCTCAACAATGCCATTTAATGGGGTTTGAACACGTTGAGAGTGAGATGGGGATAGCGGGGAAGAATTTCAAGCGGAGGCCAGGGTTCCAGCCTCCGTTTGGTCAGAAAATAAGCTTGTGACGCCCAGCCAGAGAGTGAGACAGCGTGGTGCCGTCTACCATTTCCAGCTCACCACCAACCGGCACGCCGTGGGCGATTCGACTGGCCTGCACGCCGTACTGCGCGCACAGTTCACCGATGTAGTTCGCGGTCGCTTCGCCTTCCACCGTCGGGTTGGTGGCGAGGATCACTTCGGTCAACGTCTCGGATTCCAGACGTTGCTCAAGGCGATCGAGACCGATATCGTCCGGACCAATGCCATCCAGCGGAGAGAGATGGCCCATCAGCACGAAATAGCGGCCCGAAAACTGCCCGGTTTGCTCAATGGCGTAGATGTCCGCCGGACTCTCCACCACGCAAATCAGACCGTTTTCCTGACGACGCGGGTTCGAACAGATATTGCACACATCCTGCTCGGTGAAGGTACGGCAGTCCGCACAGTGACCGATTTCCGACATGGCGCGGGTGAGAGCCTGCGCCAGGCGCATCCCGCCGCTGCGGTCGCGCTGTAAAAGCGTAAACGCCATGCGTTGCGCTGATTTCGGGCCAACGCCCGGCAGGCAGCGCAACGCTTCCATTAACTGCGTGAGCAGCGGACTGGTTTGCATCAGAACGGCATCTTAAAGCCTGGCGGCAGCTGCATCCCGGAGGAGACAGAGGCCATTTTCTCTTTCTGGGTTTCGTCGATACGGCGCGCGGCATCGTTAAATGCGGCAGCGACCAGATCTTCCAGCATATCTTTGTCGTCTTCGAGCAGGCTTGGGTCAATTTCCACGCGACGGCAGTTATGCGCGCCGTTGATGGTCACTTTGACCAGACCTGCACCGGATTCGCCAGTGACTTCCAGCTGTGCGATCTCTTCCTGCATTTTCTGCATTTTGTCTTGCATCTGCTGGGCCTGTTTCATCAGGTTACCCAGACCGCCTTTACCACCAAACATAGGCTTCTCTCTTAAGTAGTCACGTTAAGGACAACGACCGGGAGTCTGACTCACGGTCAAATGGGACGGATACTCTCTTCATCCAGATCGGCGTCGAAGAAACGGCGCAGGGTCTGGATGTTGTTATCCGCAATAATCGACTCGCGCGCCTGCGCGAGCTTCTCTTCATAAATTGCCTGACGCCACTCCAGCGGCGTGCGCATCGCCGGATTATCATCTTCAATGATAGTCAATTCAACCGGCGCGCCCTGTAATGTGGAGAGCGCCTCCGCCAGCACCTGTTGTGCGCTGGCGGAATTGAGATGACGCTGGCCCGGACGCAGATGCAGACGGATGTGATTTCCGTCCTGCTCTTTCCAGGCGTTGAGCGCGACCTGCTCGACCAGTTTCGGCAGCTTTAACTGGCTGACCTCTGCGGCCCAGGCGTCACGCTCAAGGGATTCCGCCGCAAGCTTCGCGGAAAGCTCCGGCGTTTTATCATGCTCCAGCGCTTTCTTCAGCGCTTTTGGCGTGGCGACTTCTACCTTTACCTCTTCGGTGATGGTCGTCGCTTTCCAGCGGTAAGCCTCTTTCTTCGCCGGGGCTTTTTGTTCGAGCGCCGACGGTGACGGGCGCGACTGGACGCGCTCCGTTACCGATGCCAGTCGTTCGAGTGCGGCGTTGTTAACCGGCCGCGCTCTTCCTGGCGCTGCCGGTTCACTCTTTTTTGGTTTGGTTGCTCCCTGCGCACGCTGTAGCTGACTGCGCGCGGCGAGCACCGAACTGGTGGCATCCGGCAGCGGAACGTCCGGCCCAGGCGGTGGCGCTGCATGCTGCGGCATCGGTGGCGGCGTCATCACCGCCGTCGGTGCGACGGGGGCGTAGGATTGTCGCGGCACTTCAGGCTCGGGCAACGGCATTCGCGGATGGAACGCCAGCGCACGCAGCAGCGTCATTTCGACGCCCATGCGGCGGTCCGGTGCGAACGGCAGCTCTTTGCGGCCAATCAGTAACGTCTGGTAGTAAAGCTGTACGTCAGCCGGTGGAACCGTGCGCGCAAGCTCACGCATTCGCTGTTCAATCGTCGCCATGTCCGCGCCGATCGCCGACGGGGAAAGTTGCAGCATCGCCACGCGATGCAGCAGCGCCAGCATTTCGACCAGCAGTGCTTCCCACTCCACGCCGCGAGAGGCCGCGACGTTCACCAGAGACATGGCGCGTTCACCGTTGGCTTCGATGATGGCTTCAATCAGCGACAGGGCCTGATCGTCGTCGAGGGTGCCGAGCATGGTGCTCACCGCCTCGGTCGAGAGCTGGCCATCGCCGCTGGCAATCGCCTGATCGGTCAGACTTAATGCGTCACGCAGACTGCCATCCGCCGCGCGGGCCAGCAGTTGCAGCGCACGCGGTTCGTGAGTGATCTTCTCTTCATCGAGAATGTGCTCGAGCTGCGCGCGGATCTGATCGACGTCGAGCGCCTTCAGATGGAACTGCAGACAGCGCGACAGGATCGTGACCGGCAGTTTTTGCGGATCGGTCGTCGCCAGCAGGAATTTAACGTGCGATGGCGGCTCTTCCAGCGTTTTCAGCAGGGCGTTAAAACTGTGGCGCGACAGCATGTGGACTTCATCGATCAGATAGACCTTGAAGCGACCACGCGCCGGCGCGTACTGCACGTTATCCAGCAGATCGCGGGTATCTTCGACCTTGGTGCGCGACGCGGCATCGATTTCGATGAGATCGACAAAACGCCCCTGCTCGATCTCCCGGCAGTTATCACACACACCACAGGGTGTGGCGGTGATCCCGGTTTCGCAGTTGAGGCCTTTTGCCAGCAAACGGGCAATAGAGGTTTTACCGACGCCGCGCGTGCCGGAGAAAAGATACGCGTGATGGATGCGTCCTAGCGATAAACCGTTCGCGAGGGCGGTCAGCACATGTTCCTGGCCGACGACGTCAGCGAAGGTTTGGGGTCGCCACTTTCGGGCTAACACCTGATAACTCATGGGCAGGCTCTGCAACGCTGGAAGGTGGATATTCAGGGGGGTAATGCTAACACAACCTCACCCATTGGGCGAGGCTGCGGGATGAGGGATTAATGACCCGGGAAAGGGACCAGGCTGTAGCTGGTGATACCCTGTTTTTCCAGGCGCTGTTCGCCGCCGAGATCGAACAGATTGATGATGAAGGCCGCATCGGTCACTTCGCCACCCAGACGACGGATCAGCTTCACGGTCGCTTCGATCGTGCCGCCAGTGGCCAGCAGATCGTCCACCACCAGCACTTTGTCACCCGGCTTGATCGCATCCACGTGAATTTCCAGCTGATCGGTGCCGTACTCCAGCTCATAGCTCTCGGCAATGGTTTCACGCGGCAGTTTGCGCGGTTTACGAACCGGCACAAAGCCCACGCCCATTGCCAGCGCAACCGGTGCGCCGAACAGGAAGCCACGCGCTTCCGTCCCTACTACTTTGGTGATCCCGGCGTTTTTATAACGCTCAACCAGCAGTTCAATGCTGAGTGCGTACGCTTTCGGGTCTTCCAGCAAGCTGGTGACATCACGGAAAAGAATGCCAGGTTTTGGATAGTCCTGGATGCTTTTGATGCTGTTTTTCAGAAATTCAAGCTGCTGCGCAGTCGCGGTCATAAATGTATGCCTGGTTAAAAACGGTGTTACTCACGGCGCGCATAACATGATGGTCAAAGTAACAAGTGATTAACTTTTGACCAGGCGCACCTGTGCTCGAAAACGGTCGAATTTACTGGCTGCGCGGGATAATTGCAACAGCCATCATTGCACTTCAGTGCTTTTGTTGCTTTTCATCAACGACGGGGATTCGCCACATAAAGAAAAGCAGACAGGAGAGGATCACCAGCAGCAGGATTCGCACCCACATCATCTTCACCAGCCATAATGAAATGGCGAAGGTCACGAGGATCACCGCAATTGCGCGAGGCTTTGCGCCAGGCGGCATCGCCCGGTATTGTTGCCAGTGGCGCAGATAGCCGCCAAACCACGAGCGATAGAGCAGCCACTGGTGAAAGCGCGGCGACGAGCGGGCAAAACACCAGGCCGCCAGCAGAATAAAGGGCGTCGTGGGCAGCAGCGGCAAAACCACGCCAAGCGTACCCAGCACTACCGCAAGCCAGCCAATGATGATTAAAATAGTACGCTTCATAATGCGAATCGTTATCAAACTGAACGGCTACTTTACCACTGGAGAGCGTATTGAAAACAGCCTTGCTTTTAGAGACGCTGCAAAATCAGCTGATTGCTCTGCGCGCGCAGGCATCACCGCTGCTGCAGCACGCGACGCTGAAACCACGCTTTGACCGGCAGCTGTTTCGTACACGCAGTACGTTGATAAAAGATTATCTCGATGAAGCCCAACATAATCTCGATGAGCTGCGTCACGCCGTGGAGAGCCAGCAACGCGAGCAGGTGGCGTGGCTGGCTGACCATCTGGTGGAACAGATAACTGCCCTGCACCGGGAGATGACCGCGTGGCCGCTTCGCGCGTGGGACACGCCCTCGCCTGGCGCGGCAAAATGGCAGCGCAAGCGGCTGGAGCATCAGGATTTTGAACGTCGTCTCTATGCGATGAAAAACGAACGCGAACAGCAGCTGAAAGGGAGCGAAACCCTGGAAGAGCAGCAGCGTTTGATGCGGGAAATTTCCGCCCTGGAAGGACGACTCACCCGCTGCCGTCAGGCGCTGGATGAGATAGAGCGCGTAATTGCGCGTATGACCCGCTAAATGGAGCTGAACATGTCACTTGAAAACGCCCCCGACGAAGTCAAGCTGGCCGTCGATCTGATTATGCTGCTGGAAAATCATGATCTTCCGGCAGAGACGGTGCTGAAAGCACTCGAGATTGTGCGGCGCGATTTCGAAGGGAAAGTGAGGGACGACCGCCCTCACCCTGACCCTCTTCCTTGAAGAAGAAGGCGTTCGATTAGGCTGGTGTTGGATCGTCGCCTTTCATCTCGCGCTTCACTTCCGTATGCTCGTCGCCCTTCTCATTGCGCAGATGCACTTCAAGCTGGTTGAAGGCGATATTAATGTCGTTTTCACGGCACAGGCGATCGATGGTGCGGTTCAGTTCGTCCACCGCATAGCTGCGATCGCGCAGCTCTCGCACGTATAAACGCAGCTCGTGATCCAGAGTGCTCGCCCCGAAGGTGGTAAAGAAGACGGACGGCGCGGGATCGTGCATCACCTTCGGATGTTCCGTTGCGGCCCGCAGCAGCACCTCTTTCACTTTATCCAGATCCGATCCGTACGCCACGCCGAGGCGGATCACTACGCGGGTGATGGTGTCGGAGAGCGACCAGTTGATCAGACGTTCCGTGACGAAGGCTTTGTTCGGGATGATCACCTCTTTGCGATCGAAGTCGGTAATTGTCGTCGCGCGGATGCGGATCTTGCTGACCGTCCCGGAGAACGTGCCAATGGTGACCGTATCGCCGATACGCACCGGGCGTTCGAACAGAATGATCAGACCGGAGACGAAGTTACCGAAGATCTCCTGCAAACCAAAGCCCAGACCGACCGACAGAGCGGCAGCCAGCCACTGCAGTTTATCCCATGAGACGCCCAGCGAGCCGAAGACGGTCATCGCCCCGACCACCAGAATCACATAGTTGAGAATAGTGGTGATGGCGTAAGACGAACCCTGGCGCATGTTCAGGCGCGACAGCACCAGCACTTCCAGCAGCCCAGGTAAGTTGCGAATTAATGCCCAGGCCACCACCGATGAGACCAGCGCGAACAGCAGGCTGCCCATGGTCACGCTTTTCATCACCGCCGCACCGGCTTCGGTGCCGTTGTATTGCCACAGCGTAATGCTGTCGAGATAGGCAAACACGGTGATTAAATCAGACCAGATCGCCCAGAATATGACGCCAAACAGGGCCACCATCACCAGCATGGTGATGCGCAGCGTCTGCTGGTTGACCTGCTCCAGCGCGATAGTCGGCTCTTCCTGTGGCTCCGCTCCTTCTGCGCCCTCCTTCACCATATTCTGACGACGCGCCAGCGCACGGCGATAGGCAATACGGCGCGCCGCGACGCTCAGCCCCCGCAGCACCGTCTGATAGAGCAGGTTCCAGAGGATCACCAGGTAGACGGTTTCAATCCAGCGGCCCGACAGGCGCAGTGTGGTGTAGAAATAGCCCGTCGCGGTGAGCACCATCAGCGCCAGCGGAATAATCGCCAGCACCGTGACGGTGATCAGGCGAATATTATGCGACTCTTTATCGCGCCAGCTGTCGCGGCACATTGGCCACATCAGCACGGCGATCAGCAGCAGGTTGAGGAAAATCGCCAGCTGACCCAGCACGTCATCCATCAGATGCAGCGGGGAAAGTTCAGCCACGACGGACCAGAAGTGCAGCGGCAACAGCGCCAGACTCACGCGCACAATCTGGCGACGCCAGTGGCTGGTGAGCTGTTCCGGCATTGAGAAGTGACGCACCGCCACCCCGTCTTTTTCCAGCACTTTCCAGCACAGGCCAAACACCAGCCAGAACAGCGCCAGTTTTTTACTGAACGCCCACAGCAGATCGCTGATGTTGAGCTGCATCGTCAGCAGAATCAGCCCCGCCGCCAGAATAAACAGGCACACCGGCAGGGCGCGGATCAGATCGATGAGAATCGCTTTTGGCGTATGGAGCTGGCTGTCGTTGCGCAGTTGCCCCACTTCATGGGCGAGCTTCGCCTGATATTTTTTGAGCCAGCCCAGACGCCAGCGGATCAGCCCCGCAATCAGCAGCAGCGGCAGCCCGGCCAGGAAGGCAATCATCACCGCAGGCCAGGCTTTCTCCCAGTTCACGGTGATTTTCATGCTCTTGATCTGGGATTTCAGCGCCTCCGGGAAGGACTTCAGCCAGTCCCAGTCCATCGGTTTGTTGCTGTTAACCCAGAAGATTTGCTGGGTGAGGATCTCTTTCAGGCTTTTCGACACGCTCACCAACTGCTGCTGGTTGATTTGCAGGTTAATCGCCATCATCAGCTGGTTGCCCAACTGTTTGTTGAGCTGGTCGAGTAGCTCGCGGCGCATATCCACCACCTGCAGCAGGGCGTCGTGCACTTCATCGTTCACTTCGCTGGTATGGCCCTCTTCCACTTTGGCGACAAACGCATCGCTCTGGAAAAGCGCATCACGCTGCTGGTTGATTTCAAACTGCTCCAGACGCAAATCCGCGATGCGGTTGGTCATGTCTTCCAGCTCGTCGGCGGAGGGCAGCGTCTGTTGTTGCTGATACAGAATGCGCGATAACAGCAGGCTGCCCTTGAGCACCGCAATCTGTTCTTTAATATTGCGTTCGGCCTGCAGGGCGCGATCCAGCCAGTTCTTCACTTTGATATTTTGCTGAACCAGCGAGTTACCGCTTTCGGTAGCCTGAATCAGGCGCTGGCTGAGCTGATGGTTCACATCCAGCTCCTGCTTCACCAGCGGGTTGTTCTGGATGCGGGTAGTTTCATCCGGAGAGACGGCTTCCTGCGCGGTTTTTTCGGTTAGCGTCAGGCGCTTACTGTTGACCGCTTCCTGCAGGAGCTGGAGCTGATGTTCCAGACGATTAATATTGGCGGTGACATAATCCCGTTGCTTTTGCAGCGTATCCTGCAAAATGGTATTGCCTTCGAGGCTTTTGCGCTGCTGGTCTATTTGCGCATTGAGCAGGGTCTGCTGGGCCAGCAGCAACGTTTGCTGAGTCGGGCGCAGCGCTCCCTCGCCGAGCGTGGTGCCATTCAGGCGGTTGCGGATCTGCTGGAGCTGCTGAGAGGCCGAGTACATGGCATTCTGCACGCGCTCCGGCTGGGTTTGCAGCGAGACCAGTTGGCTGTTGTAAGTGGCGAGATCGCTCTGCCCGGTCTGCAGGTCATCGAGCACCTGAGTCATGCGGGATTCAAGCTGGCGCAACGAGAGCGTGGCCAGGGTTTTGCGGGTTTCGTCGTCGTTATCGACGTCGCTCAGGGCATTCAGCGCGGCGGTCGCCTGTCGCATTTTTTCCGGCGCTTCAGCCACTTTCTGACGCAGCTGGGCGGTTTCGGTTTTGACGCGCTCAATTTTATCAAGGGTTTCGAGCGTCTCGGTCAGATCGGCCTGAATCAGTTTTTCCTGCGGGGTCAGCTCTTTTTGTTTGTTCAGCGTATCGAGCTGAGACTGAACATCCGCACGCGTCGGTCCGTCGCTGTTATTCTCAGCGCGAGCGTAAACGGCAGAAGCCGTAGTGAAGAAAAAAAGCACGGCGAAGATCAGGACAAAAACAGGGTTTTGCGAGCGAGTGTAGTGCAGCATAGTGATGAATTTGATGTCAGAAATGACCGGGAATAGTCTGGTGCGAAGGATATCACGGCAGGTGAAAGCAGAATAGCGCGAAGGCAATCCTCCAGGAGAATTCCTGGTGCCGATCAGGCTGGCAGCGCGCCCGGCTCCATCCGCAGCGTCGGGCAGAACTGGCACATCTCCAGCAAAATGGCGACGTAGCTGCGTGCTTCTTGTTTCAGGTCAAAGGACTGCGGGGCAAACAGCCAGTTTTCCATCAGCCCGGAGATATAGCTGCGCATCAGGATGGCGGTGCGGCGGGTCAGTAAATTTTCCGGCAGCATATTCGCCTGAATGCATTGATTCAGAGTATATTCGATGCGATCGTAGCTCTCCAGACACAGGCTTCTCTGCGCCTGTTGCACTACGGCCATTTCACCGACAAACTCACATTTATGGAAGATGATTTCCATCATCAGGCGGCGTCTTTCTTCAATGACCGTCGCCTCAAGGACATGGACCAGAATTTCTCTCAGAACTGAGAGTGGATCGTCAGGGAATTTTGCCCGATACTCAGTCTCAAGATCGGTAATACTGGATTCTGATAACTCCCAAATTTCACTGAATAAATCTGACTTATTTTTGAAATGCCAGTAAATCGCTCCCCGTGTGACGCCAGCGGCCTGAGCAATCTGCGCCAGAGAGGTTGAAGAAACCCCCTGCTGCGAAAACAGACGTAATGCCACATCCAGGATGTGTTGACGTGTCTCAAGCGCTTGTTGTTTGGTTTTTCGTGCCATACGTCAATGAATTTACAGGAGTCAGATTTACATACATTTATGAATGTATGTACCATAGCACGACGATAATATAAACGCAGCAATGGGTTTGCGGACTTTTGATCCATTGATCAATTTGAAATCGGACACTCGAGGTTTACATATGAACAAAAACAGAGGGTTAACGCCTCTGGCGATCGTTCTGATGCTCTCAGGCGGCTTAGCGCTTACAGGATGTGATGAGAAACAGGCTCAACAAGGAGCACAGCAGATGCCAGAAGTAGGTGTCGTTACGCTGAAAACTGAACCTCTTCAAATCACCACAGAATTACCAGGCCGTACAAGCGCTTACCGCGTTGCGGAAGTTCGTCCTCAGGTTAGCGGCATTATCCTGAAACGTAACTTCACCGAGGGTAGTGATATCAAAGCGGGTGTTTCTCTGTATCAGATTGATCCGGCAACCTATCAGGCCTCGTACGACAGTGCGAAAGGTGACCTGGCGAAAGCCGAAGCGGCAGCCAAAATTTCTCAGGTGACCCTGAACCGTTATAAAAAGCTGCTCGGCACGCAGTACATCAGCCAACAGGATTACGACACGGCGCTGGCCGATTCTCAACAGGCTAACGCTGCGGTACTCGCTGCAAAAGCCGCTGTTGAAACGGCACGCATTAACCTGGCGTACACCAAAGTGACCTCCCCTATCAGCGGTCGCATTGGTAAATCAGCTGTCACCGAAGGTGCGCTGGTACAGAACGGTCAGGCCACTGCGTTGGCTACCGTGCAGCAGCTTGATCCGATCTATGTTGATGTTACGCAGTCCAGCAACGATTTCCTGCGTCTGAAACAAGAGCTGGCAAGCGGTGCGCTGAAGCAAGAAAACGGCAAAGCAAAAGTGGAGCTGGTGACCAGCGATGGCATCAAATTCCCACAGGCTGGCGCGCTGGAATTCTCTGACGTGACCGTCGATCAAACCACCGGTTCTATCACCTTACGCGCTATCTTCCCGAACCCTGACCACACGCTGTTGCCAGGTATGTTCGTGCGTGCCCGTCTTGAAGAAGGCACCAACCCAACCGCACTTCTGGTGCCACAGCAGGGCGTAACACGTACGCCACGCGGTGATGCCAGCGCGCTGGTTGTAGGTGCGGATGACAAAGTCGAAACGCGTCAAATCACTGCAACGCAGGCGATTGGCGACAAATGGCTGGTGACGGACGGTTTGAAAGATGGCGATCGCGTGATTGTCACTGGTTTGCAAAAAGTACGTCCTGGCGCGCAGGTGAAAGCGCAGGAAGTCAAATCTGACGATAAACAACAAGCCGCAGCCGGTGGCCAGTCAGAACAAACCAAGTCTTAACTTAAACAGGAGCCGTTAAGACATGCCTAATTTCTTTATCGATCGCCCCATATTTGCGTGGGTGATCGCCATCATCATCATGCTTGCAGGGGGACTGGCGATCCTGAAGCTGCCCGTAGCGCAATATCCAACGATTGCGCCGCCAGCAGTTTCGATCACCGCGACCTATCCTGGGGCTGATGCAAAAACGGTGCAGGACACCGTGACTCAGGTTATCGAACAGAACATGAACGGTATCGATAACCTGATGTACATGTCCTCCAACAGTGACTCAACCGGTACGGTTCAGATCACGCTGACCTTCGAGTCTGGTACGGATGCGGATATCGCGCAGGTTCAGGTGCAGAACAAACTGCAGCTGGCGATGCCGTTACTGCCGCAAGAAGTCCAGCAGCAGGGTGTAAGCGTGGAGAAATCCTCCAGTAGCTTCCTGATGGTTGTCGGCGTTATCAACACCAATGGCACCATGACGCAGGAGGATATTTCCGACTACGTGGGCGCCAACATGAAGGACGCCATCAGTCGTACTTCAGGTGTGGGTGACGTTCAGCTGTTTGGTTCCCAGTACGCGATGCGTATCTGGATGGACCCGAACAAACTGAACAACTTCCAGCTGACCCCTGTCGACGTGATTAGTGCGATTAAAGCGCAGAACGCCCAGGTTGCAGCCGGTCAGTTAGGTGGGACACCGCCGGTGAAAGGGCAGCAGCTGAACGCCTCTATCATCGCGCAGACCCGTCTGACCTCCGCCGATGAATTCAGCAAAATTCTGCTGAAGGTCAATCAGGATGGTTCTCAGGTTCGCCTGCGCGACGTTGCGAAGGTTGAGCTGGGCGGTGAAAACTACGACATCGTGGCGAAGTTTAACGGCCAGCCGGCTTCCGGTCTGGGGATTAAACTGGCGACCGGTGCGAACGCCCTGGATACCGCGACCGCGATCCGTGCTGAACTGGCAAAAATGGAGCCGTTCTTCCCGTCAGGTCTGAAAATCGTTTACCCGTATGACACCACACCGTTCGTTAAAATCTCGATTCACGAAGTGGTGAAAACGCTGGTCGAAGCGATCATCCTGGTGTTCCTGGTTATGTACCTGTTCCTGCAAAACTTCCGCGCGACGCTGATTCCAACCATCGCCGTTCCGGTCGTACTGTTAGGGACCTTTGCAATACTGGCGATATTCGGCTTCTCGATAAACACCCTGACGATGTTCGGGATGGTGCTCGCCATCGGCTTGCTCGTGGATGACGCCATCGTGGTGGTCGAAAACGTCGAGCGTGTGATGGCCGAAGAGGGGCTGCCGCCGAAGGAAGCGACGCGTAAATCCATGGGCCAGATCCAGGGCGCGTTGGTCGGCATCGCGATGGTTCTGTCTGCGGTATTTATCCCGATGGCCTTCTTTGGTGGGTCAACCGGTGCGATTTACCGTCAGTTCTCCATCACCATTGTTTCGGCAATGGCGCTGTCGGTTCTCGTGGCGTTGATTCTGACCCCTGCTCTCTGTGCCACCATGCTGAAACCTGTTCAGAAAGGCGGCCACGGCGAGCATAAAGGCTTCTTCGGCTGGTTTAACCGCATGTTCGATAAGAGCACGCACCATTACACCGACAGCGTAGGCAACATTCTGCGCAGTACCGGTCGTTATCTGCTGCTCTATATCATTATCGTCGTGGGCATGGCATTCCTGTTCGTTCGTCTGCCAAGCTCCTTCCTGCCAGATGAAGACCAGGGCGTGTTCCTGACGATGGCACAGCTTCCGGCGGGTGCATCGCAAGAACGTACCCAGAAAGTGCTGGATGAAGTGACCAACTACTACCTCACCAAAGAGAAAGCGAACGTTGAATCCGTGTTTGCGGTTAACGGCTTTGGCTTTGCGGGTCGTGGTCAGAACACCGGTATCGCCTTCGTTTCTCTGAAAGACTGGAGCGAGCGTCCAGGTGATGAGAACAAAGTTGAAGCGATCACCGGTCGTGCGATGGGAACCTTCTCGCAGATTAAAGATGCGATGGTATTCGCCTTTAACCTGCCAGCGATCGTCGAACTGGGTACGGCAACCGGCTTCGACTTCCAGCTGATCGACCAGGGCGGTTTGGGTCACGAGAAACTGACTCAGGCTCGTAACCAGCTGTTTGGCGAAGTGGCGAAACACCCTGATCTGCTGGTCGGCGTGCGTCCTAACGGCCTGGAAGATACCCCGCAGTACAAGATCGATATCGACCAGGAAAAAGCACAGGCGCTGGGCGTGTCTATCAGCGACATCAATACCACACTGGGCGCAGCCTGGGGCGGTAGCTACGTCAACGACTTCATCGACCGCGGTCGTGTGAAGAAAGTGTACGTGATGTCTGAAGCGCAGTACCGTATGTTGCCGAACGATATCAACAACTGGTATGTGCGTGGCAGCGAAGGTCAGATGGTTCCGTTCTCCGCCTTCTCGACTTCACGTTGGGAATACGGTTCACCGCGTCTGGAGCGTTACAACGGCTTGCCATCGATGGAAATCCTTGGTCAGGCGGCACCAGGCAGAAGTACCGGTGAAGCGATGAACCTGATGGAAGAACTGGCGGCGAAACTGCCTTCCGGCATCGGCTACGACTGGACGGGGATGTCCTATCAGGAACGTCTGTCCGGCAACCAGGCCCCTGCCCTGTACGCCATCTCGCTGATTGTGGTGTTCTTGTGTCTGGCAGCGTTGTACGAGAGCTGGTCGATTCCGTTCTCCGTCATGCTGGTGGTACCACTGGGTGTTATCGGTGCGCTGCTGGCCGCGACATTCCGTGGCCTGACCAACGACGTTTACTTCCAGGTGGGCCTGCTGACAACCATTGGCTTGTCGGCGAAGAACGCGATACTTATCGTCGAATTCGCCAAAGATCTGATGGATAAAGAGGGCAAAGGTCTCGTTGAGGCCACGCTGGAAGCGGTACGTATGCGTCTGCGTCCAATCCTGATGACCTCCCTGGCGTTTATCCTCGGGGTAATGCCGCTGGTTATCAGTACCGGTGCGGGTTCCGGCGCGCAGAACGCCGTGGGTACCGGCGTAATGGGCGGGATGATTACCGCAACCGTACTGGCTATCTTCTTCGTTCCGGTGTTCTTCGTGGTGGTACGCCGCCGCTTTAGCCGCAAGAATGAAGATGTGGAACACAGTCACTCAGTAGATCATCACTGATACCGGTTTCACATGCTAAAAAGGCCGCAAATTGCGGCCTTTTTCTTTATCTGACGAAAATCATAAATTACGCTTATTGTTCGTTTATTTATTTTATGTCACCGCATTGAACTTCTGTTGTTTAAAGTCATCGTTAATCCTTACGGCAATTATTTAATTATTTCGTTTGCCCTAAAGATATTAGGATTATTCCTGGCGGTTTTAGGTAATGAGGAAGATTTGGGATTCCACATTTCAGGTGTAAGTTTTAGCTAACATGATGAATCCTAAGGTAGCCGACAAAATTTCTGCCATGATTTAGATAAAATTGACACTATGAATGAGGGAGATTCAGAGACGAACGGCGGCTAACGTTTTAATTGTAATTTTTCGTAATAGCGCGGTGAAATCTTGATCAGCATGGCTTATAGTTAAAGACATCAGGAAACAGCACCCGTTAAGGTAAGCTAGTTGTATCCATCCCGACAGCGTTGCTCGGGTGAGTAAAGAATCACTCAAAAGGGGATGCGCTATGGACGAATACTCGCCAAAAAGGCATGATATCGCGCAGTTGAAATTTCTCTGCGAATCCTTGTACCATGACTGCCTTGCCAATCTTGATGAAAGTAACCATGGCTGGGTTAATGATCCGACCTCCGCAATCAATTTGCAGCTAAATGAACTCATAGAGCATATAGCAACCTTCGCACTTAATTATAAAATTAAGTACAATGAAGATAATAAATTGATTGAGCAAATTGATGAATATCTGGACGACACCTTTATGTTGTTCAGCAGTTACGGCATTAACACACAAGATTTGCAAAAATGGCGTAAATCGGGAAACCGCCTATTCCGTTGTTTCATCAACGCGAGCAGAGCTAACCCGGTCAGTCATTCATGTTAAAATTATTACAATTACTAAGGTGAATTTATGTCTGATAAACCATTAACAAAGACAGATTATTTGATGCGCTTGCGACGCTGCCAGTCACTCGACACCCTGGAGCGTGTTATTGAAAAGAATAAATATGAACTTCCCGATCATGAACTGGCTGTATTTTATTCAGCAGCCGACCACCGCCTTGCAGAGTTAACGATGAATAAACTGTATGACAAAATCCCAGTATCTGTGTGGAAATTTGTCCGTTAATACCTAGTGCTTTGTTTTGAGGTTATATCATTACCTTCTTACGCTGAATTCACCTTTCGATATACGATCCCTGCGTGGCAAACAGACCCATCGTTTCAAACGTGCACGTCGGCAACAATGTTGTGATTATCATCACATCAGCTTAATGGGAACGTTCCCTTTCACGATGAGGTTCTTTACGCTGTAGCGTCAGGACCATTCCCGTGAGGTTTCCCATGAGTGAAGAAAAACAGAAAATGATTGCCGGTGAGCTTTACCGCCCCTCTGATGACACATTGCGGGCAGATCGTCTGCGCGCGCGCCATCTGGTTCATCGTTATAACCATACGGAACCCGATGCTAAAGTTGAGCGTCGGGCAATATTGACGGAGCTTCTCGGCCAGGCAGAAGATGCCTATATCGAGCCAAGCTTTCGCTGCGATTACGGCTATAACATTTATCTCGGTAAATCGTTCTACGCCAATTTCGACTGCGTGATGCTGGATGTCTGCCCTATTCATATCGGTGATAACTGTATGCTGGCGCCAGGCGTGCACATCTACACGGCCACCCATCCCCTGGATGCCACAGAACGCAACAGCGGCGCTGAATTAGGCAAACCGGTGACCATCGGTGATAATGTGTGGATCGGTGGCCGCGCGGTAATAAACCCAGGCGTCACGATTGGCGATAACGTGGTGGTGGCTTCCGGTGCGGTGGTCACCAAAAACGTGCCGAATAACGTGGTGGTCGGCGGTAACCCGGCGAAGATCATCAAAACGCTTTAAGGCAGAAACCGGTAACTGTTATGGTTTTTATGCCCATAACTGTTACTTCTTTCCCCCCCGCCGCTCCCCTAAAATGGGCAGATCCCCTGTATTTTGCAAAATTCATGAAGGTTATAAATGACAGAGATACAGCGCCTGCTTACTGAAACCATCGACGATCTGAATGCCCGCGAAAAGCGCGATAATCGCCCGCGCTTTAGCATTAGCTTTATCCGTAAACACCCTGGCCTGTTCCTGGCGATGTATGCCGCACTGCTGGCGACGCTGGTCGTTATGCTGCTGTCAGAAACGCTGATCGACTCAGTCTGGCTGCTGGTGGTGCTTTTCGTCGTCTTTAACGGCTTTTTCTTTTTCGACGTTAATCCCCGCTATCGCTATGAAGATATCGATGTGCTCGATTTCCGCGTTTGCTATAACGGAGAGTGGTACAACACACGCTATGTGCCGTCGGAGCTGATCAGCAATATTTTGCATTCGCCAAAGGTAGAAGACGAGCAAAAGGCGAAACTGCAGAAAATGATCTCCACCAAAGGTGAACTGTCGTTCTACGACGTCTTTACCCTCTCTCGCCCTGCCACTGCGTAATCAGGGTCTGCAAGCGCCTGATCCCAGGCGCAAACTGCGACGCTGACGTATTCCCGTATCCCAGCACCAGCCCGGTTTGCCCCTGTTGTGCATCAAGGTAGTAACCGCTCAGGGCGGCCGGTGCGAGCTGAAAGGCTCTTGCTTGCTGCACAATCGCTTTATCATCCACACCATCAATAGCAACCGTCAGATGCATCCCCCCCTCACCGGCCAGCACCCGATGCGTGACGTGCAATTCAGCGTCCAGCGCCTCGCGTAGCTGCCGGTAGCGCTTGCGATACAGTCTGCGCATCGCTGCAAGATGGCGCGCGTAGTGCCCCTCTTCGATAAACAACGCCAGGGTGCGCTGTTCGGCGCGATGCCCACCGCGCAGCAGCGAGCCGATGGCCGGGTGCGCAGCGCGGGCTAGCGCCTTCGGGAGTACCATAAATCCGGTACGCAGCGACGGAAAGAGCGTTTTACTGAACGTCCCGAGATATACCACCGGCGCGTTCTCCTGCATCCCCATCATCGCCGGAACCAGTTCGCCGCTGTAGCGAAACTCGCTGTCGTAATCGTCTTCGATAATCCAAGCATTGTGCTGACGGGCAAACTCCAGCAGCGCCAGCCGCCGGTTAATACTTAACACGCTCCCGTAGGGAAACTGGTGCGACGGCGAGGTGAATATCAGTTTGGGTGTGTGCTCATGGGTTTCCAGACGCATGCCCTCTTCATCGACGGGCATACCGACCATCGTCAGGCCCGATTTGGCAAACACGCTTTTCGCCCCGGCATAACCCGGATCTTCAATCCACGCGATATCCCCCGTTTCACTCAACAGCTGGGTACAAAGACTGACGCCTTCCAGCGCCCCTTCGGTGATTACAATCTGGCTGGCGTCGCACTGGATGCCGCGCGAGAGCGCAAGATGACGGGCAATCGCCTCACGAAGCGTAAGCTCACCCGCCGGTGAACCATAGCCCAGCAGCGCACTGCCCTCTTCGCGCAGAACCCGATCGTACAGACGACGCCACAGAGGCAGCGGGAAATAGTTGATCGCAGGCGTACCGGGGGTAAATGCGGGCACCGGGGTACCACGCGGTGTCGGCGCAGGAAGATTCGCCACCCGGCGCGCAAGGGTGATATCCAGGGCTTGCGATGACTGCCCGGCGTGACAGTGCGCGAGATGCGCCACCCGCGTGCCCTGTCGGTTGCGCAGCAGATAACCTTCCAGCGTCAGCTGTTCCAGTGCGCCGTTCACCGTATTACGCGAAATCGCTAACTGTTGGGCGATCAGACGGGAGCCGGGTAACCGGCTGTCGGCCTGCAATCTGCCGCTCAGGATCGCCTCACGCAATGCCCGATACAGCGTGCGCTGGAGTGTTTCTGCCCCACGGCGTTGCAGCGCCTGGGTGATGAGTGTGTAAAAGTCGTCGCCAGGAATGTTCATCTCGCCCTCCGTGGTACCACCATAACACACTCATGTGGACCTTTTTACAGAGCCACATTTTTCTTACTCTGAGGCTCTCTTTAAGCCAACGGGAATCAAGATGAATCAATTCAACCAGTTTGGTCAGCCAGTGGGCGATGAGCTTATCGACTGGCAGCCGCGACCGCATCCAGAGCGCGTAGAGCTGAACGGATGCTATTGCACCTTAACGCCGCTACGCCCGGAACACGCCGCCGCGCTGTTCGCCGCATACCAGCTGGCGGAAGATACCCGCAGCTGGACCTGGCTGTTGCGTGAACCGGATGCAAACGTAGTGGCGTTTACTGCGTGGGTCGAGAGCGTCTGCGCACTGTCCGATCCGATTCACTTCGCGGTCATCGACAACCAGACTCAGGCTCCCGTCGGCACGCTAGCGCTGATGCGCATCGATCCGAAAAACGGCGTGGTAGAAGTGGGTCATGTCCATTTCTCCCCCCTGCTGAGCCGCACGCCGATGTCCACAGAAGCCCAGTATTTACTGATGCGCTACGTGTTTGAGGTGCTGGGCTATCGTCGCGTTGAGTGGAAATGCAACAGCCTCAATGAGCCATCACGGCGCGCGGCGCTGCGCTTAGGATTTCAGTATGAAGGGCGTTTTCGTCAGGCGCTGGTGACCAAGGGCCACAACCGCGATACAGACTGGTTTTCAATCATAGATAAAGAGTGGGAGACGCGGGATCGCGCCTTTCAGAACTGGCTTGCCGCCGACAATTTCAGCGCCGACGGCAAGCAGATAAAGTCCCTGGAAAATTGGCGAATGCTACAGAACTAACGTCTTTTCTTACGTCCCTGCACCGCTTTAAACCGCGGATTCGATTTGCAGATTACGTACAGGCGGCCTTTGCGTTTAACAATCTGACAGTCCGGATGGCGCTGTTTTGCACTGCGCAGCGAGTTAAGTACCTGCATGATTAACCTCGCTTCGCATTAATGAAACCGCCAAAACGCTGACGGAAACGGGCCGCGCTGCCTTCGGTCGAGAAGGTTTTCTGCTTACCGGTGTAATACGGGTGCGATTTCGATGACACCTCGATGGTGATGTACGGAAACGTCTCGCCGTCGAGTTCGATTTCGCGGTCGGTCTTAATGGTCGAGCCTACTTTAAAATATTCGTTCGCACTGGTGTCATGGAAAACGACGGTGCGGTAGTACGGATGGATATCAGCTTTCATGGTCATCTCGTCATGTTTTGTTATAACATAACAAAATGGTATCCGAGTCGCGAACAAAAAACAACCCCCGCCGTCAGGCGAGGGTTTAGCTTACTTTTCTTCCGCCTGTTCTTTCCCCACCAGCATGGTCGTCAGGACAAACGACAGCACCAGCGCTATCACCACGCCCGAGAGCGCAAAGATAAAGTAAGGCCCGATATAGGCCGGCAGGCTGAAAATGCTCGACAGAATGTAGCCGTAGAGACGAACGCCAAAGAACGCGATAAACGCTGAGGCCAGAGAACTGGCGACGGTGGCGGCGATAAACGCTTTTTTGTAGCGCGTCAGTACCCCAAACAGCGCCGGTTCCGTAATCCCGAGTAGAGCGGAAATGGCGGCAGACAAGGTCACGGTGCGCTCCTGCCGATCGCGGCTTATACGCCAGATTGCAAAGGTCGCCCCGGCAATCGCCATGTTAGCCATAAACATCATTGGCATCAGCATGTCGTAGCCACGATCGCTGAAGTTTTGCAGCGCGATTGGCGTCATTGCATGGTGCATGCCGGTGAGGATCGCCACCGGACGAATCGCGCCGACCACCAGGCCGGCAAAACTCGCCGACACGCCAAACAAGCCTTCGATAAACAGCGCCAGTCCTTTACCGAGCCAGATGCCAATCGGCCCGATCACCACCAGCGCGGCCAGTGCGCCGAGGAACAGCGTCAGCGTCGGGGTAAAGACCGTTTTCAGCACGTCGGGCATGATGCTGTCCACCCAGCGGTGGATGTAGCTCAAAGCCAGAATAGAGAAAATCACCGGGATCACGCTGGAGGCATAGTTAAAGACCGACACCGGGATCACATCCAGCAGCCAGATTGCGCTAACCGCCCCCTCCTGATGCGTGGCCAGCGCTTTCGCCGCCTCGATGAGCGACGGATACATCAGACAGGCCGCAACGGCCGCCGCCAGATATTCATTAGTCTTAAAGATTTTCGCCGCCGAAACGGCAAGGAAAAATGGCAGGAAGTAAAAGACGCCGCTGGCGATGAGATCGATCACCATCACCGTGTCGCTTTTCGCCGAAACAACTTTCAGGGCGATAAGCCCGGCCAGCAGACCTTTGATCATCCCTGCCCCAGCAATCGCCGGTACGATCGGGCCAAACACGCCCGACACCGTGTCCATAAACAGCGACACCAGGCTCTTACGCCCTTTTGTCACCGCAGGCGTCGCGGTGTCGTTATTGCCCAGCACGCTGAGCATTTGCTCGTACCAGCTGTTCACCTTCGGTCCGATAATCACCTGGAACTGATCGCTCTGCAGCTGCGCGCCCAGCACGCCAGGCAGTTTTTTAATCTCGTTTTGATCGACTTTATTATCGTCAATCAGATCAAAGCGTAAGCGCGTCATGCAGTGCCAGACTTTATTTATATTCCCCTGGCCGCCGACCAGACGAATAATATTATTGATGGCTTCTTGCGTCCCCATAAAGACTCCTGCCGGATGTTGTTGTCGTTTTAATGTTGCCATGAGGATAATTAAACCGTCACAACAAAACAAACCAATAAAATTTGATTCCGCTCACACTTAGCCATAACAAAAGCCTAAAAACCCTCATCAATCTAAAATTGGTCTGGTTTTTAATTGCTTTACCGTTAAATAACTGACCAAAATAAATAGTCAAAAAAACGGTTTACCCGCCAACATTTTTAGGGTGATGATATTCCCCATAACCTATTCCCACAGAGCCCCCAAGGAGTTATTTCGTGACGCCTGTGATGATTAAAAATATCGAATGTTTTATTACCCGCCCGGACCGACATAATCTGGTGACCGTACGTGTCAGTACCGACCAGGGGATCTCCGGCCACGGTTGTGCCACCTTTCAGCAGCGTCCGCTGGCGGTCAAAACCCTGGTAGATGAGTATCTCAAACCGCTGCTCATTGGTCGCGATGCCAACAATATCGAAGATCTGTGGCAAATGATGAACGTCAACGCCTACTGGCGTAACGGCCCGGTGATGAACAATGCGATATCGGGTGTCGATATGGCGCTGTGGGACATCAAAGGCCAGTTGGCAGGCATGCCGCTCTATCAACTGCTGGGCGGCAAATCCCGCGACGCGATCCCCGCCTACAGCCACGCCAGCGGCGAAACGCTGGAAGAACTGTTCGCCTCCGTGGATTCACTGCTGGCGCAGGGTTACCGGCATATTCGCTGTCAGCTTGGCTTTTACGGCGGCACGCCGTCGGCACTTCACGCCCCGGATAATCCAACGCCTGGCGCCTGGTTCGATCAGCAGGAATACATGGCGAATACCGTTGAGATGTTCCGCGCGCTGCGGGAAAAATATGGCTGGAAGCTGCACATTTTACACGACGTCCACGAGCGACTGTTCCCGCAGCAGGCCGTTCAACTGTCAAAACTGCTCGAACCGTTCCAGCCCTATTTTATTGAAGACATTTTACCGCCGCAGCAGAGCGCCTGGCTTGAACAGGTGCGCCAGCAAAGCTGCGTACCGCTGGCGTTGGGGGAATTATTTAACAATCCGGCAGAATGGCACGACCTGATCGTTAATCGTCGTATCGACTTCATCCGCTGTCACGTATCACAGATCGGCGGGATCACCCCGGCCATCAAACTGGCGCATCTGTGTCAGGCTTTTGGCGTGCGTCTGGCGTGGCACGGGCCGGGCGACATGACGCCTATCGGCGTGGCGGTGAATACCCATCTGAATATTCATCTGCATAATGCGGCGATTCAGGAGTTCATTCCCCGTTCGCAAACCACGGATGCGGTCTTCCCTGGCGCACCGGTGGCAAAAGAGGGATTTGTCTATCCGCCTGTCAACGCCGGAATCGGCGTGGGCTTCAACGAGGAGCAGGCCCTGGCGCATCCGGTTGTCTACCGCCCGCATGAGTGGACGCAGAGCCGCCTGCCCGATGGGGCGATTCATACACCCTGATTTTGCCGCCAGGTTAAGTTGTCGCGGTTGTAGGGGATGACGTAAGTACAGGTGTAGTTGATGTCGATAATATCGCTCACCTCGAACACGCGTCCTCCGTCGAGAATACCGCGATTATTAATATGCATTGCCGGGCTGCCCTTCTTGCAGCCCAGAATCACCGCCTGTTCGCGGCTGACGCTCACCGCGCGATAGGTGGTCAGCATGTGGGAAATGGTGAAACCTTTGCTCAGCACGTACTGCTGAATCGATCGCTCAATCGCCTGCTGGTTAAGATCGGGAAAATCCGCCACCGGCATGCTGGAGATCTCCAGCTGCACCGGCGCATCATCGACGTAGCGCAGGCGGCAGAAGTGCCAGATAAAACTCTCCTCGTCTAGCCCAAAAATCTGCTGCGCGGCGCGGTCCGGGCGCGTTTTATGCAGACTGATCATCCGATAACGGATCTGATCGAAGCGTTTCTCCGTGATCGAGTTATAGACCAGCGGGTTATTGCGCGCCTGCTCGTTGATCCAGATCCCCGAACCCTGCACAATCCGCACCACTCCGATGCTGACCAGCTTTTCCAGCGCCTGGCGAATAGTAAAACGCGACACGCCGTACTCCTCGGCGAGCTGTCTTTCCGGTGACAGCTTACGCGGTCCGGGCGTCGTATCCTGGTAAATTTTGCTCAGCAGATCTTGCGTCACAAACTCTTTTTTTTTCATAAGCCTTACCTGAATGAAATCAAACTCTGCCGCATACTATAAGATTATTATTCAGCGGTAATGTAAATCAGCGGCTCAGAAAGGAAACCCTAGCATGACAACTCGCCAACTGGTCAGCCTTGTGACTGGTGTTCTGATCTTTGCCGTGCTGATCCCCATTTGTCTGAGCGTCTGGATGGCGCACCGCCAGGCGGAAGAGAATTTCGTCGAAGCGCTGGACCGGTACTCCTCACGCGTCTTGCTCCGGGCAGATAAAGTCGTAAGCCAGGGAAAAACCGCCTTAAAACAGCTCCAGCCCCTGCAAAGCACACCCTGTAGCCACGAACATCTCCTCGACATGCGCCGCGTGGCGTTCTCCCTTCGTTACGTCCAGGAAGTGATGTACGTCGTCGACCAAAAGCCGATCTGCTCGTCGCTTGAACAGGTCAGCAACTCCGTACCTTTTCCTGCGCCTGTGCGCACCACCGCCGATGGCTATCGCGCCTGGCTGACGACGCAAAACGATCTGGACGTTAATCGTTTCATGCTGATGCTGGGAAAAGGCCACTACATGGTGGTGATTGACCCGTCATCCCTGATTGACGTTATTCCCTTTGGTTCCTGGCCGATTGATGCCGCGCTGGTCGGCGAGGACAGTAATCGAGTGTTCGCCAGCAGCAACCCGCTGGATCCGCTGATCTGGAAAAAGCTCCATACGCAGAATCTCACGCGCCTGCAGCATGATGGCTTCATGTATGTGGTCAAAGAGGTACCGGAATTGCGCTATGCCGTCGTCGCCTGGGCCTCCCTGAAACCGTTAAAAGCGAGCTGGCATCAGCAGCTGCTTTTCTGGTTCCCGTTTGGTGCGCTCATCAGTTTACTGGCCGCCGCGTTTATCCTGCGCATGTTGCGCCGTTTGCAGTCGCCACGTTATCGCCTGCTGGATGCGATCAACGCCCGCGAACTGGTGGTGCATTATCAGCCCATTGTGGCGCTGGATACGGGTAAGATTACCGGCGCAGAAGCCCTGGTCCGCTGGCCGCAGCCGGACGGCAGTATGTTGTCGCCAAACATCTTTATTCCGCTGGCCGAACAGACCGGATTAACTTCCAGACTTACCCGCCTGGTGTTCGAGAAAGTGTTTGAAGATATGGGCGAATGGCTGCGCCACAATCCGGATCAGCATATTTCGATCAACCTCTCTCCCGCCGATCTGTTTTGCACTGAATTGCCGCCCCTGCTTAGCCGCCTGCTGAACCACTGGCAGATCACACCGCAGCAAATTGCGCTTGAACTGACCGAGCGCGGGTTTGCCGATCCCAAAGTGAGCGCGCCCGCTATTGCCAGCTTCCGACGCTCGGGCCACCCGATTCATATCGACGATTTTGGCACCGGCTACTCCAGCCTCAGCTATCTGCAGGATCTGGACGTGGACATCCTGAAAATTGACAAGTCGTTCGTGGACGCACTGGAGTACAAAAACGTCACGCCACACATTATCGAAATGGCTAAATCGCTGAAGCTGGCGATGGTCGCCGAAGGGATTGAAACAGAAGGACAGCTTGAGTGGCTGCGCCGTCACGGCGTGCAGTACGGACAGGGCTGGTTGTACAGCAAGGCCTTGCCAAAAATTGAGTTCATACTGTGGGCAGAGAATAACCTCGATCCAGAGTAATGCCCGGCGAGCCTCGCCGGGCGCACGGATTACTCATCCAGCAGCGGCGCAAATCCGCCGTAGATCATCCTTTTACCGTCAAAGGGCATCGACTCGCCGAACTCTTTCATGCGCGGGTCGGCCATCATCTGCTGGTTAGCTTTATCGCGAACCTCTTTTGACGGATATTCAATCCAGCTAAAGACGACCTCTTCGCCCTCTTCCGCTTTCACCGCCATGCGAAAATCGGTGAGCTTTCCATCGGGAACATCGTCAGCCCAGCACTCCACGATCCGTGTCGCGCCAAATTCTTTAAACAGCGGGGCCGCTTTTGCTGCCATCTCGCGATAAGCCTCCTTATTTTCCGCGGGAACAGCGACCACAAAACCATCAACATACTTCATGAGTCAAACCTCCGAAGTGATCATGCGGCCACCTGGTGTGGCCGCCTCTGACGGATTTAAGTTTAGTCCTGTCGCCAGCTAAACGCGTAACGCAGTGACCGTTCTGCGAGGATAAACTCCGGCGAAACGCTTGGGCTCCACGAGTCATCCCCGCCCACGCCCATATGGAATGCGTCGAGAGACAGCCAGCAGCCCGGCTCCTCGATCAGCAGATGATGATGCGTGGTGTCGCGCAGCTGCTGCTGACTGTAGCGGCTGAGCGCAAAGTGGAAATGGCCCTGCAACTGGTGCGCGCCAAATGTCAGCTCGCGGGTATCGCAGCGCAGGCCGTTTTCCGTCGGGAAGATATAGGGCGTGTGCAGCGCCTCCAGCGGCAGCGTCCAGCGCCCCTGTCGCGCCGCCAGTTTTCGGTCCGGGTAGTTCTCATCCGGCCCGAGCCCCAGCCAGCTTGCGGACGCCGACGCCTCTGCCAGCTGGCAGCTCAGGCCAATGCGCGCCGGTTGTGGAATATCACTTGCCACCTGAATCTGCACATCACCTTGCAGCACACCGTGGCTGTCAACGGTCCAGACTTTCCGGCTCATGAACAGCGTTTTGCCGTTAAACTCCCAGGCATGAAGCGTGGTAATCGCCACCTCCTGCGCACGCTGCTCGCCTTCGCACTGCAACACGCGCGGCGCGAGGTTATACATTCCCGCCGCTTTCCAGCGTTCCACCCAGGCATTCGGATCGATGCGCGTCGCTTCGCTGACGCCAATATCGTTATCCAGCGGCGCGCGGGTAAAGTTGTCGATGAGCGGCGAGCGCAGTGTTTGCGTACCGCGGTTCCACCACTGGACCAGATTTCCGCTGGCGCGATCGAAATGCCAGCGTTGATCCAGGTGGCTCACTTCCAGCACTTCGTCGTTAACCGCCAGCTTTGGTTTTACCTGTCCAGCAACCGGCACTGACACATGCAACGGCGCAGGCAGCGGGAATTGATCCCAGGCGCAGCGATGATTAGCGGGCGACCAGTGGGTTGCTGCCGTCTGGAAAACGTCGAGATTCAGCCAGACTTCGCCCGGTGCAGCGGCCAGTTCAGGCAAAGCCATTTCAATGCGCTGGGTGCCTTGCGGCGCAACGGACAGCGGCACTTCTCCGCTCGCCACTTCGTCGCCGTCGCGCATGATGCACCAGCGCAGGGATTCGTTATCGCCGTGGCGGAACAGGTAATCGCTGTGCACGTCCACCACCAGCGGCGAAGTGCTCACCAGCGTGAAAGTGAAAAATTGCTGGGCGCGCTGAGCTTCAAACAGCGCCGGGTGCGGCGTGCGATCCGGGAATACCAGCCCGTTCAGGCAAAACTGACGATCATTCGGCGTATCGCCAAAATCCCCGCCGTAGGCCCAGAACGCCTGGCCATTTTCGTCTTTTTTGGTTAGCGCCTGATCCACCCAGTCCCAGACGAACCCGCCCTGCAGGCGCGGGTGGCTGCGGAATGCCTGCCAGTATTTGGCAAACCCCCCAAAGCTGTTGCCCATCGCGTGGGCGTACTCGCAGAGGATCAGCGGGCGCGTTTCATCCGGCATCCCGATCCACTTTTTAATCGACCATTTTGGCACCGCCGGGAACGGCTGATCCTGATCGACGCGGGCGTACATCGGGCAGACGATATCCGTCGCGGCGGTATTTGCCCCGCCGCCCTCATACTGAACCGGACGCGTCGGATCGGTGGTTTTGATCCAGCGATAGAGCGCATCGTGATTGGCGCCGTGGCCGGACTCATTGCCCAGCGACCAGAGGATGATCGACGGATGATTGCGGTCGCGCTGCACCATGCGCGTGACGCGCTCGCTCATGGCAGGCAGCCAGCGCGGATCGTCCGCCAGACGGCTCATCGGCACCATGCCGTGGGTTTCAATGTTCGCTTCGTCCACCACATACAGGCCGTAGCGGTCGCACAGGCGATACCACAGCGGATGGTTAGGGTAGTGCGAGCAGCGTACGGCGTTAAAGTTATGCTGCTTCATCAGCTCGATATCGCGGCGCATGGTCGCTTCGTCCATCACCTGGCCGTTTTCGGGATGGTGCTCGTGGCGGTTCACCCCACGGATCAGCAGCGGCTGACCGTTGACTTTCAGCAGGCCATTGCTGATCTCCACGCGGCGGAAACCGACATCGCAGGCCTCCACTTCCAGCAGATTTCCCTGCCCGTCACGCAGAACGAGCGTCAGACGATAAAGCGCGGGCATTTCGGCACTCCACAGCGCCGGGCGGTCCACCGGCAGAGTGACATGTAAACGCTCGGCCCAGTTACCGCGCTCATCAACAATCGCAGAGCCTGGTCGGGCGGTCGTCGTCGCGACCGGTTCACCATCCTGCCAGAGCGTCAGCACCACTTCGCTGTCGGCCACTGCCTCGCCGCCGAGGGCCACTTCCACCTGCAATTTTGCGCGATCGTAATCCGCATTCAGTTCGGTGACGTAGTGGTAATCGGCAATGTGAGTGGCCGGTTTATGCTGGAGCGACACGTCGCGGAAAATCCCGCTCATCCGCCACATATCCTGGTCTTCCAGATAACTCCCGTCGCACCAGCGCAACACCAGCACCGCCAGGCGATTACTGCCGGGTTTCAGCACAGGCGTAAGATCGAACTCCGCCGGCAGGCGGCTGTCCTGGGAATACCCCACCCACTCGCCGTTGCACCAGAGATAAAACGCCGAGTTCACACCGTCAAAAACGATGCGCGTTTGGCCGCTCTTAAGCCACTCTTCGTCCACCTCAAATGTGAGCGAGTAACAACCTGTCGGGTTCTCGGCGGGCACAAACGGGGGATTGACGATGATCGGGTAGGTAACGTTGGTGTAGATCGGCGTATCAACGCCCTGCATCTGCCAGTTTGACGGCACCGGCGTGGTGATAGCCTCTGCACACTCTTCTGTTATCCAGTGCTCAGGAACCTGCTCTGGCGCCGTGAAAAAGCGGAACTGCCAGTCGCCGTTCAGTAACCGCTTGTGCGAAGGTGGCTGCTCATCGCGAGCCTGCGTTTCATCGCGCCAGCTGTGAAACGGCGCGTGGGCATCCAGCCGATGCCATTGAGTGACGCCGGGGTTTTCCCAGTCGCGACGAGCTAAAACAGAATGAAGAGAGTGCGGGGATGCGACAGACATAATGACCTCTTTTGCGAAGCGCTCACAATTTAAGTCACAATGCCCTGGTGAGAGGAGCCGGTAAAGGATCTGACCACGGCAAAGCGAGCCAGATCACAAAAGGATCAGTGCCGCGCCAGCTGCTCAGCCAATAGCGCCAGGGATTTCAGCTGCTGTGCCAGCGCTTCGCGATCGGCCTGATCGGGCGCGTGACGGGCGCTGGAGTGGCGCTCCACCAGCGTGACAGGAAGCTGCGTTTGCCAGAGTTCATCCGTTGATCCGGAAAGGAGCCACTCGACGCTGCGCTCGCCAGCCACGCGAAACGCCTGGCGAATGGTGGTCAGCGGCGGGGAGAACCAGGCGCTGTCAGCGGTATCATCAAATCCCACCACCGACATCTGCCCCGGTACGGCTATCCCTTTTTCAGCACAGGCGCGCATCACGCCGAGGGCCATCTGATCGTTCGCCACCAGAATCGCATCCGGAAGGGCGCTAGCCGCCAGAAGCTGATGACCTTTTTCATACCCTGACGCCGCGCTCCAGTCGCCATGGGCCATCGCACACGGAACAAGATTGTCCTGGGCCAGCCGCGCCTGCCAGCCCGCGAGACGCGCGCGCGAGGAGACGGAACTCTCTGGCCCGCTGAGCAAGGCAATGCGTCGGTGTCCAAGCGACAGCAGGTGCTCGGCGCCAAGCTTAGCGCCCTGCTCCGCATCAAAGGCCAGGCGATGAACTTTGGCTTCAGGGGAGACGTCGAAGAATAACACTGGCACCGGTGCGGCGAGCTGGCGAATCTGTTCGGCGAGGGGATCGTCGAGGGGAACGTTGACCAGCAAACCTTCCACGCGCTGGGCCAGTAACTCCTGGAGCGCCGCCTGGCACCGCACAGGATGCTCCACCATCGAAATCAGCACGCTTGCGCCGCACTCGCCCGCGCGGGATTTTACCGCAGAGGCGATTTGCGAGGGCGCATGCAGCGCCAGGTCGGTGGTAATCAGCCCCAGCGTGCGGGTGCGTTTTCCGGCCAGTTGCTGCGCACCGCGATTAGGGACGTAGTGCAGTTCAGCCATCGCCTGCTGCACCTTTTCACGGGTCCTTGCGGAGACGTGCTCTGCGTCGTTTATCACGCGGGAGACCGTCTGATAGGAAACGCCCGCCAGGCGGGCAACGTCATAGAGAGTGATGGCTTTCATGCTTTCCGTACCGCAGCGAGAGATGCCGTTATTCTGGCACAGCGCGGCGGGTAAAGCATGTGAGCGCTTCGCAGTTTAAACAATTCGTTCCGGCTCTGGCACCAGCGTCACCTGCGGCTTCTGACGAAACCACGGCAGGCAGATCTGGATCAGCGGGCCGATAGCCAGCGCGTACAGGACCGTGCCCACGCCAAAGGTTCCGCCGAGCACGCAACCAATCAGCAATACCGACACTTCTATCGCCGTACGCACGCTGCGCACCGACCAGCCCGTGCGGGCATTAATACCGGTCATCAGGCCGTCGCGTGGGCCGGAGCCAAAGCCTGCGCCGATGTACATTCCGGTCGCCAGCGCATTGACCACCACGGCGGAGATGAGCAGCGCGCTGCGGGCCACCAGCGAACTCATCTCCGGGAGCAGCGACAGGGACGCATCGGCCGCCAGACCAATCACAATGACGTTACTGATTGTGCCAAGGCCAGGGCGCTGACGCAGTGGGATCCAGAACAGCAGCACCAGCGCACCGGTCAAAATCATCACCGTGCCGATGTCCATCGCCAGCAGACGGGCGACGCCCAGATGGAACACGTTCCACGGATCGGCACCGAGATCGGCGCGGACAAACATCGCCGTAGAAAGCCCGTAAAATCCCAGTCCGACGTAAAGTTGCAGTAAGCGACGCAGCATGATGGTTCTCCAGAAAGTTATGCTTTCATCCTGGCTGAAAATGGCTCTATGATTAATGTCCAGTTTTCAAATAGTGGACTGCTTATGTCATCTCGTCGCTTCGGTAGCCAGTCGCTGGTGCGCCTCTTAGGCCACTGGCAACAGCCCTCCTCCCGCACGCCTTTATGGCGACAACTGGCGGACGCACTGCGCCTGTTAATTCTCGATGGCCGACTGGCCCTCGATACGCGCCTGCCCGGTGAGCGCGAACTGGCTACGGTGCTCAACGTGAGCCGCACGACGATTGCCAGCGCGCTCGCACACCTGCGCGACGCCGGGTATCTGGAGAGCCGCCACGGCAGCGGCTCCCGCATTATTCTCCCGGACAGCCACGCCGTCCCGACGCGAGCGGCCATCAGCACTGCGCTGGATCTCTCAACCGCCGCGCTCAGCGCCGGGCCGGAAATTCACCAGGCTTATACCCACGCGCTCACCGCCATGACCCAACACCTCTCTCACACGGGTTATGACCAGCTGGGCTTACCGGAGCTGCGCGAAACCATCGCTGCACGCTATTCTTCGCGCGGGCTGCCGACGCGGGCACATGAAATTATGGTGGTCAACGGTGCGGTCAGCGGCCTGGCGCTGGTGCTGCGCATGTTGACCGGTCCGGGCGATCGGGTGGTGGTGGATCATCCCACTTACCCGCTGGCGATTGCGGCAATCCAGGGCGCGTCCTGTCGTCCTGTTGGCGTGGCGCTGCCGGAATCGGGCTGGGATACGGACGGCTTTGCCGCGACGCTGGCGCAAACCGCGCCACGACTGGCGTACCTGATGCCGGATTTCCATAATCCCACCGGGCGCTGCATGGACATCGCCACGCGCCAGACCATCACCGATATCGCCGCACAAACCCGCACCACGCTGGTGGTGGATGAGACCATGGTTGATCTGTGGTTTGATGCGCCTCCCCCGCCGCCGCTGGCGGCGTTTAACCCGCAGGCCAACGTCATTACCCTCGGTTCAGCGGGCAAAAGTTTCTGGGGGGGATTACGCCTGGGCTGGATCCGCGCCTCGTCGCGCACCATTGCCACGCTGGCCCAGACGCGCGATACCCTCGATCTTGGATCGCCGTTGCTGGAACAGCTGGCCACCCTGTGGCTGATTGAGCACGCCGCCACTTTCCTGCCCGCAAGACGGCAGATGCTGACAGAACGCCGCGATCGCTGCAGCGCGTTAATGCGCGAGCATTTTCCGGAATGGCGTTTTCACGAGCCAGAGGGCGGGCTGTCGTATTGGGTGGAACTGCCGGGGATGGTCGCCACGCAGCTCGGCGCGCGGGCGGAGACGCTGGGAATTCATCTCGGCACCGGCACACGCTTTGGGCTTTCCGGGGCGTTTGACCGCTATCTGCGTATGCCTTTCTCAATGGATTCGGCGCAGCTGGAAAACGCGCTACTGCGAATTAAACCGCTGTGGAACTCGCTGAACAGAAGTGAAAGTTATTTAAAACGTGGCGTAATATAACCAGCGGAAAATAAAAACTGCTGGCTGCACTAGATGCAGTCAGCAGTTTTCACAGGTTTGTCATCAGTGCTGAGGAGGAATCGGAAAACCTTTCAGAGAAATAACGAAATTTTCTCCTTCTTTCTTTATTTTCGCGCCCGTATCACACCAGTCAGACGCAATGCGAAAGAACTCATCACTTCCTACATTCCAGCCAAGACGTACGTGTTTTACGTAGCCTGAACGAAGCAGATCGCAGGCCTCTTTGTAGTCGTTGGCAGTAGACAGTTGTTGTTTCATTTTCTCTTCTTCAGAAGTTTGCGTAGAGCCTTGATTTCTTTAGGAGTAAAAGGAGTCACACTCTCTTCTTCCGTATGCTGATTATCAATATCCTCTTCCGTTACTCCCGCCTCTTCCACTGCCTCAAACGCCAGCAGCAGCAGTTTTTCTGTCGTCACGCTTAAATTCTCGTTATTCGCTTCGGCATAATGACGAAGTCTCTCTTTTAGCGCTTCATCAATTTTTACGTTTAAGACTGCAGTGCCCATGTTTATCACTTCCCTTCGGAATAAGTTATTTAATTTAATACACGAAGTTACCGGGGCAATCCACTGATATATTTTTTGCTTATGACGGATTAAAAACACCCCGACATTAATTTGCCAGTCTATTATTACAGGTTTATGACAATATTATTTCATTGCAATGAAGGATATATTACATAACCCCTTTATATTCATGGGCAATGTTTTTAAAGGGGGAAAATTTTCAGAGAGGCAGAAATGGGTGGGGGCCCTGCCAGCTACATCCCGGCACACACGTCATCTGCCTTGGCTGCTTCCTTCCGGATCTGACCTGGTAAACAGAGTAGTGTTGCGGGAGAACCAACAGAGCCCCCATTGAGAGCGTTGTTACCCAACGCGCTGGCGCATTATCCCTGCACAGGATCGCAATTGCAAGTTAACCGCGACCGGATGATGGTTTATTGCGCAAACTGTGGAATTTATCCGAGATTATGCCCATCCCCGCATGAAATCTGCGCTGGACTGCGCGATTATGCCTGTCTAAATTAGACCCGAACTTCCCGCCCTTGTTCCGGAAGAATCGATGACCCTCTCAAAGGAGCGCCCCATGGATGAACATGACTCTTTCCCCCAACGGGTCTGGCAAATTGTGGCCTCGATTCCGGAAGGGTATGTCACCACCTATGGTGATATCGCCAGACTCGCCGGTTCCCCGCGCGCGGCGCGTCAGGTCGGCGGCGTGCTGAAACGACTGCCGGAAGGCAGTACGCTGCCCTGGTATCGGGTAGTAAATCGACATGGCGAAATTTCACTGACCGGCCCGGATTTGCAGCGTCAGCGCCAGGCATTGCTGTCTGAAGGTGTTCAGGTGTCAGGAAAGGGGAAGATTGATATGCAGAAGTATCGCTGGGCGTATTAACTGCCCTCCCCGCGAAGGAGAGGGCAAAGGTCAGACTTAGTACTGTGTCGGTGCAGGTACTGCAGAAGATGGGTTAACCTGCGTTGGCGACGTTGACGGAACCGTCGTCGCGGCACCACCGCCCTGCTGTAACGGCACGGCAGTCTGCTGAACAGGAACCAGCGTCAGGTCAGCTTTGGTTCCGCCCTGGTTGATCACCGGCTGTACCGTATCGGTAATGAACACCAGTTTGTCGTTCACGGTAATCGCTGCGCTCAGCAGGATACGCGCGTTCGGCTGGATTTCTGCCGGGTTAAACGGCAGCACAAAACTGAACGGTGACTGTTTCCCTTCGGTACGTACCGCTTTCTGCGACAGCACTTTAGACGGCGCATCGGCCAGAGAAGCATCCGACAGGGTCACCGTTAAGACGGCGTCCGGCGGCAGGGCCACTTTCTGGCGGATCCACACCGTACCGGAAACGTTAGGTTGCTGCATGGTTGGCTGTGTCGTCGCTCCCGCGGCATTTGGGTTTGGCGCTGGCGTCTGGATGTCAGCACTTTTATCCGCACAGGCAGACAGAGCAACCGCTACCGCTAAACCACTAAGCATGTGCACGAGTTTCATTGAGTTCTCCTTATCTTCAATGCACCAGCGGGATCGATCCCGCCAAGAGTCGTTAGCAAATACATAACGTGACTAAGTGTGGCACATATCACTTATATATGCCTGGTTTCAGCCGCTTATTCAGATTATTGCACCCATCGGACCACTCTCCTTTTTACGTTATAATCATCCTATCTTTCGCCACGGCGTTTATTGAGGACCACTATGAGTCAAGCATTGAACAATCTGCTGACATTACTGAATCTGGAAAAAATTGAAGAAGGACTCTTTCGCGGGCAGAGCGAAGACCTTGGCTTACGCCAGGTTTTCGGCGGCCAGGTGGTGGGACAGGCGCTGTATGCCGCCAAAGAGACCGTGCCTGCAGACCGTCTGGTGCACTCGTTTCACAGCTATTTTTTACGTCCTGGCGACAGCGCAAAACCGATAATCTATGACGTCGAAGTGCTGCGTGACGGCAACAGTTTTAGCGCCCGCCGCGTCGCGGCAATCCAGAACGGCAAACCGATTTTTTATATGACGGCGTCATTCCAGGCACCGGAAAGCGGTTATGAGCATCAGAAAACGATGCCGCCTGCCCCGGCACCGGATGAACTGAAATCGGAAACGGACATTGCCCGGGCGCTGGCGCATCTGTTGCCGCCGCAGGTGAAAGAGAAATTCCTGTGCGATAAACCGCTGGAAATCCGCCCGGTCGAGTTCCATAACCCGATGAAGGGCCATATCGCCGAGCCAAAACGTCAGGTGTGGATCCGTGCCAACGGTGCAATGCCGCAGGATCTTCGCGTTCACCAGTATCTGCTGGGCTATGCGTCAGATTTCAACTTCCTGCCGGTGGCGCTACAGCCGCACGGCGTGGGCTTCCTCGAAAAAGGGATGCAGGTCGCAACCATCGACCACTCCATGTGGTTCCATCGTCCGTTCGACATGAACGAATGGCTCCTGTACAGCGTGGAAAGCACGTCGGCGTCGAGCGCGCGCGGGTTTGTTCGCGGGGAGTTTTATACGCAGGATGGCGTGCTGGTTGCCTCTACGGTGCAGGAAGGGGTAATGCGAAACCGGGGATAATCTGTGCCCTTACCTCGCCCTCTTCTCGTGACGGTCCGTGACTGAGGGAAAAAATAAAGCCTCCCATCGGGAGGCTTTTTGCTACAGGAGAAACTCAATCAGCTCAGGCGTTGTACGCATTCTCGCCGTGGCTGTTCACATCCAGCCCTTCGCGCTCTTGCTCTTCCGGTACACGCAGGCCAACGGTCATGTCCGCCAGTTTGTAGCCAATGAAGGCCACAACACCCGACCAGACGATAGTGATGGCGATACTTTCCAGCTGAACCAGCAGCTGATGGCCCATGGTCACGCCTTCTGCGTACCCTACGCCACCGAGGGACGTCGCGGCGAAGATACCGGTCATGATGCAGCCAACGATACCGCACACGCCGTGCACACCGAACACATCACACGGGTCATCGACACGCAGAACGCGTTTCAGCGCCGTTACGCCCCACAGACCCGCCAGACCGGCGACGATACCAATCAGCAGCGCGCCGCCGACACCGACATAACCACACGCCGGGGTGATGCCAACCAGACCGGCAATCGCACCGGAACAGGCGCCCAGCAGGGATGGTTTACCGCGTACCACCCACTCACCAAACACCCAGGAGAGGATTGCGCCTGCGGTGGCTACCACGGTATTTACGAAGGCCAGCGCGGCGATTTCGTTTGCAGCACTTGCTGAACCGGCGTTGAAACCGAACCAGCCAAAATAGAGGATTGCCGTACCGGTGAAGACCATCGGCAGGTTGTGCGGTTTAAACGCCTCTTTGCCAAAGCCCACACGCTTGCCAATCAGGTATGCCCCGACCAGTCCTGCAACCGCAGCGTTAATATGCACCACCGTGCCGCCTGCGAAGTCCAGCGCACCGTGAGACGCCAGCAGACCGCCGCCCCAGACCATGTGCGCAATCGGCACATAAGAGAGTGTCAGCCATACCACCACGAAGATCAGCACGGCGGAGAAACGAATACGTTCTGCCAGCGCGCCGACGATCAGGCCGACGGTGATACAGGCGAATGACCCCTGGAACGCCACGTGGATGTACTGATAGAAGCTCCCCATCAGGGCAGTCAGCTGGATATTTTTCAGCATCGCCCAGTTGAAGTTGCCGAAGAAGGCGTTGCCTTCGCCGAAGGCCAGCGAGTAGCCGTAAACTACCCACAGGACGCAGACCAGCGCGAAAGTCACTGCGACCTGCGTCAGCATGGACAGCACGTTCTTACCGCGGATCAGACCGCCGTAAAACAGCGCGATGCCCGGAATTGTCATGAACAGCACCAGCGCGGTGCAGATCATCATAAAGGCGTTATCCGCCTTGTCGGCTACCGCAGGAGCCGCCATCGCCAGGCCCGGCAGCAGTGCCAGAGACCCCAGAGCTGTTTTGATTGTTGCTTTCTTCATTTTCTCGATCCCTATCACTGTGTGCCAGGAGTTACTTACAGTGCAGCTTCGTCAGCTTCGCCCGTACGGATGCGAATGACGCGCTGCAATTCGGCAACGAAAATTTTGCCGTCGCCAATTTTTCCGGTGTAAGCCGCTTTGCTCACCACATCAATCACCTCATCGAGTTGATCGTCAGCGATAGCCACATCAATCTTCACTTTAGGCAGGAAGTTGACGCTGTATTCGGCTCCGCGATAAAGCTCCGCATGGCCCTTCTGACGACCAAAGCCTTTCACTTCGGTAACCGTCAGTCCCTGAATCCCCATTGAAGACAGTGCTTCACGAACGTCTTCGAGTTTGAATGGTTTGATGACAACCGTAACCAGCTTCATAGTTCCTCTCCAGTCAGAATTCGATAATGGCCGCGTTTTACAACAGAGGTATTGCAAGGGGTGTGCCAGAGTTTGAAAAGGCGAAGAAATCAGGCGGGAAAGGCAGGAAATGGCACTTCTGAAGAAATGGATAAAAAAAACGCACCATGACAGTGCAGGGTGCGTTTCATTTTTGCACCAACAGAAATCCCTGTTAGCGCGGTGCTTAATTTTGGTGCATCAGGCGCTCAGAGACTCCTCTTCGCGCGTGCTGGCGGCCAGCTCTTCTCCGGCCAGCTGCAGCTGGTACATTTGCCAGTATCGTCCTTTCGCTTCCAGCAGCTCGCGATGCGTGCCGCGCTCGACGGCTTGCCCGCGATGCAGCACCAGAATGGTATCAGCATCAACAATCGTCGAGAGACGGTGCGCAATCACCACCAGCGTGGTCTTCTCCCGCACTTCCGCCAGCGCCTGCTGAATGGCCTGCTCGGTGCCGGAATCAATGCTGGCCGTCGCTTCGTCGAGAATGAGCACCTGCGGCGTTTCAATCAAGACTCGCGCCAGCGCCAGCAGCTGCTTCTGCCCCACGGAGAGGTTATTCCCCTGCTCGCCCAGTTTGGTGTAGATCCCATCGCTCATGGTGCGTGCCAGCTCTGCCAGCTGGACTTTCTCCAGCACCGCCCAGACCTGCGCTTCGCTAAACGGACGGCCCAGAGTAACGTTGGCAAAGAAGGAGTCGGCCATTACTACCGGGTCCTGCTGCACCATCGCAATCCCCTTGCGCAGCACGTCGTGGCTCAGGGTGGAGAGCGGACGGCCATCAAGACGGATTTCACCGCTCGTAAGCGGGTAATACCCCATCAGCAGGCTGGCGAGGGTACTTTTGCCGCTGCCCGTATGCCCCACCAGCGCGACAAAGCTGCGCGACGGGATATCAAGATGAATGTCCTGCAGCACCAGACGATCTTCGCGATAGGCAAAGGAGGCATGATCGATCTCGATCGTGCCGCTTTTCAGTTCGCGCTCGTCGTCGCCGTAGGTTTGTCGTGGACGATCCATCAGCTCGAAGACGCGTTCACCGGCGACCACCGCCTGCTGCAGAATGGATTGCTGTGTCGTCAGTTCGATCAGCGGCTCGTTCAGACGCCCGAGGTAGCTGATAAATGCGTACAGCACACCCACTTCAATTGTGCCGCCCGCGCCGAAACCAAACAGCATCAGCAGACCGCACAGCACCAGCGCCGAAAACAGGCTCAGCAGCGGACGCAGGAGGAAACCATCCAGACGCAGGGTTTGCATGCGCGCCATATAGTGCGAGCGGCTCGCCTCGCCCATGCGTTCGCCAAAACGTGCCTGCTGGCGGAACTGCTGAATCACGCTCATGCCGTTGATGACTTCGTTAAAACCGTCGTTAATGTCCGCCAGATAAGCGCGAACCCGGCGCACAATCGGCGTGCTGTAGCGCTGGTAAATCACCATGACGATCAGCACCGCCGGGAAGATGGTGATTGCCACCAGCGCCATACGCCAGTCGAGGCTGAACATCGCCACCAGCATGGCGCCGACGAGCGCGGCACTGCGCAGCACCGTGGCGACCACGGTCACGTACAGGTCGCGGATCACTTCCGTATCGTTGGTGACGCGGGAGATCACTTGCCCGACGGGCTGAGTATCAAACTCGCTCAAGGGCTGGCGCAGGGCCGCATCCATCACGTCGGTGCGCAGCTGTTGTACTACGCCGACCGCCGCCTGGTTAAACAGCAGCGACTGAGCATAGTGCAACGACGCCGCCAGCAGCTGAAGCCCGACGTAAGCCGCGCCCAGCCCGGCAACCAGTCCCAGCGGCAGATAGCTTTTGGCGACCATGTTGTCGATGAAATAGCTGATCAGCAGCGGGCCACTGACTTCGGCAATCGCCGCCACCCACAGCATCACCACCGCGATAGAGAGCGGTTTTCGCCACGGCGAACCATAGGCCAGCAGGCGTTTCAGCGTCGGCCACAACTGGGTAAACTTACGCATGGGTGGCCTCCTCGTTCAGATCTGGCGCGTCGTCCAGGGCCGCCTCCAGCTGTTGATAGCGGTGCATATCGCGATACCACCCGGGCTGTTCCGCAAGCTGATCGTGATGCCCGCGCTGGGCAATATGCCCGTGCTGCATCACCAGAATTTCGTTCGCTTCCGTCAGGGCCGAGAGCCGGTGGGCGCTAATAATCACCGTCCGCCCTTCGCCCCACTGACGCAGGTTATGCAGAATCTGGTGTTCCGTGCGCCCGTCGACCGCGGAGAGTGCATCGTCGAGGATCAGAATTTCAGCGTTCAGCAGCAGCGCACGCGCAATGGAAATACGCTGTTTCTGCCCACCCGACAGCATCACGCCACGCTCGCCCACTTCGGTGGCATAACCCTGCGGCAGGCGCAGAATATCGTCATGAACGCTGGCCAGGCGCGCTACGTGCTCAATCTCTTCCTGCGTCGCCGTGGGATGGCCCAGCGCGATGTTGTTGGCAACCGTATCCGAGAACAAAAACGGCGTCTGACTGACGACCGCCAGGCGGCTGCGCCAGGCGTCCAGCTGCAGGCGCGTTAGAGGAATATCGTGAAAACAAATGTCCCCCTGGGTGACATCAAAGTGACGCTGAATCAGCGACAGCACGGTGCTTTTCCCGGCACCGGTTGGGCCACAGATCCCCAGCATCTGTCCTGGGCGCAGCGTAAAGTTGACGTTTTCCAGCGTCGGGCGTTCGGTTTGCGGATACGAAAACGCCGTAATCGCCACCTCCAGCACACCGCGCCCTTCCGGCACGGATTCGCTGCCGTCGTTCACCACCGGTGCTTCCGCCAGCATCGCGCGAATACGGCTGTACGCCGCGCTGCCGCGTTCGACGATATTAAACATCCACGCCAGCGCCAGCATTGGCCAGATCATCAGCCCAAGATACATGGCGAAGCTGGTCAACTGACCGAGGGTCATGGAGCCGTTGACCACCATCCAGCTCCCGCCGCCGATTGCCAGCAGATTGGCGGTGCCAATGGCGATATAAATCGTCGGGTCAAAGCGCGCATCAATTCGCGCCACGCGCAGGTTTTTCGCGCCGGTGTCTGCGGCATCGGCGGCAAACTGCGCCGACTGGCGATCTTCAAGGCCAAAGGCTTTGATCATGCGGATGCTGGTCATGCTCTCCTGCGTTCTGTCGTTCAGAGAGGAGAACGCCGCCTGGGCCAGTTTGAAGCGCTCGTGTAACTGCTCGCCGAAGCGGTTGATCGCCAGCGCCATGAGGGGCATTGGCAGCAGCGCCAGCAGGGTAAGCTGCCAGCTGATTTGCGTCGACATCACGATCAGCACCGCGCAGCCCATCACCAGCGAATCAACCAGGGTTAACACCCCTTCCCCGGCGGCAAACACCACGCGATCCACGTCGTTGGTGGCGCGCGCGATCAGATCGCCCGTGCGGTGGCGCAGGTAGAATTCAGGATGCTGGCGGCTAAGCTGACGATAAAAATCTTCGCGTAGCTCCACGGCGAGCTGATACGACGCGCCGAAGAGCAGCACGCGCCAGACGTAGCGCAGCAGGTAGACAATCACCGCAGTCAGGACCAGCGTGCCGATCCACATCATCACCCGTGCGGTGGTGTAATGTTGTTCTGTGACGCCATCCACCACATATCCCACCACTTTCGGCGGAATGAGCTGGAGAATGGCAATAATAATAAGCAGGGCCACTGCGCCGAGATAGCGTCGCCACTCCCGGCGGAAGTACCAGCTTAACTGAGCAAATAATCGCACGCGGTAAATTCCTGAAGGTATTGTTCCGGCAAGGCCTGGAAGTTATTCAATGGGTAAAGCGGTGGTGTATTTAATCTGTTCCATGGCGAAGCTTGAGGTGACATCCGACAAGCCCGGCACGCTGTTGACCAACCGTTTGTAGAAGTCGTCATAGCGTTTCATGTCCGCCACCTGCACGCGCATCAGATAGTCGTATTCCCCTGCCATGCGCCAGAAACCAAGCACTTCGGGCATCTCGGAGACCTCGGTGACAAACCGGCAGTACCAGTCGCTGCTGTGGTGCTGCGTTTTTATCAGAACAAACGCGGTCAATCCAAGCCCCAGTTTTTCGGGATCGAGCAGCGCCACGCGGCCCAGCAAAACGCCGTCGTCTTCCAGTCTTTTTAGGCGTTTCCAGCAGGGTGTGGTGGTCAGATTAACGGCATCAGCGAGCGCCTGCAAAGAGAGGGTGCAGTCCTTTTGCAGCAGAGAGAGCAGCTTACGGTCAATTTTATCTAACATACCCCGCCTCACAGAGAATAATTTTCTCCTGACATTCTATTTTAAAGGCCAGATAGCAACAATTTTTTCTGTGCTTTTCGCTATCCTAGGCACAAAATGACAAATGGATACACACGATGAATAGCACCTGGGTCAAACACGCAATCAGCGAAATCAATGCCGACTATCAGCGCTCGGCGGACACCCATCTTATCCGCCTCGCCCTGCCGGGGTTTTCCGGAATTCAGCTCTACCTGAAAGATGAAAGCACTCACCCGACCGGCAGCCTGAAGCATCGTCTGGCGCGTTCGCTTTTTCTGTATGGGCTGTGTAACGGCTGGATCAACGAGGGCACCACGATTATTGAGTCGTCGTCGGGTTCGACTGCCGTGTCCGAGGCCTATTTCGCTCGTCTGCTTGGCCTGCCGTTTATCGCCGTGATGCCCTCCTGCACCGCAAAACGCAAAATCGAACAGATCGCGTTTTACGGCGGACGCTGTCATTTTGTTGAAAGCGCCTGCGAGATTTACGCCGCGTCAGAAATGCTGGCCCGCGAGCTGAACGGCCATTACATGGATCAATTTACCTTCGCCGAACGTGCAACCGACTGGCGCGGGAATAACAACATTGCCGACAGTATTTTCCGCCAGATGAAGAATGAACCGCATCCGGAACCGTCATACATCGTGATGAGCGCGGGCACCGGCGGGACCTCTGCCACCATTGGCCGCTATATTCGCTGCCAGGGTTACGATACAAAACTGATGGTGGTTGACCCGCAAAACTCCGTGTTCCTCGACTACTGGCAAAACCGTGACGCCAGCCTGCGCAGCCCGGTGGGCAGTAAAATTGAAGGTATTGGTCGCCCGCGCGTGGAGCCGTCGTTTATTCCTGATGTGGTCGATGAAATGCTGCGCGTGCCGGATGCGGCAAGTGTCGCCACCGCTCACTGGCTGGAAACGCAGCTGGGCCGAAAAGTGGGGGCTTCCACGGGGACTAACATGTGGGGCGCGCTACAGCTGGCCGTGCGGATGCGCGAAGAGGGCAAGAGCGGTTCTATCGTCACGCTGCTGTGCGACAGCGGAGAACGCTATCTGGACACCTACTACAACGCGGACTGGGTGAAAGCTAATATTGGCGACATCGAGCCGTGGAAAGCGCAAATAGCGCAGATGACAAAATAAAAAAAGCCAGACCGATAAACATCGACGTCTGGCTTGCTGGAAGGGTCTCACTATTCGGGGGAATACGGGAGGTTTGGTTTATCCAGCCAATGAGTCAAAAAATGGGACACCGCTTCGTTACGGCAATGTCCGATAACCGGGAGATGCGACAGCTCAGCAATCAGCTGCGGCATCGCATTTCCCATAATCACACCGCGACCTACGCTGCCCAGCATTTCGCGGTCGTTCATGGCATCGCCAAATGCCATACAATCCTGCATCGTTAAACCGAGGTGGTCACTCAGGACCGCCAGCGCAGACCCTTTGTTGCATCCCACCGGCAGCACTTCGAGACACTCCACCGCCGAGAAGGTCAGGTGCGCACGGTCGCCTAACGCTTCATTAAGCTGAATGCGCAGACGGCACAGATCGTCGTGATCGCCGCAGAAACAGATTTTCGTCACCGAGTGCGCAGGGATACGGCGCAGATCCGTCAGCTGGTAGCGAAAACCGCTGTAGACGTGCGCTTTCAGCAGTTCAGGGATCTCTTCGCCCGTCAGCCAGCCGGTGTCGTTAAACACGTGAATACTGGCCTGCGTATCCCAGGTGCTGTGCAGCACCAGATCTGCCACTTCCGGATCCAGATCCTGACGATGCAACATTTCGCCTTCCACCGAGTGAATGCGCGTACCGTTGCCGGTGATGAGAAAAGCATCCATCGACAGTTTGCCGAGCAGGTGGCGCATCTCCAGAACATGACGGCCCGTGGCAAACGTCAGGGTGATATCACGCTCATGCAGCCGCTTCAGCGTGCTCAGGGTTTTCTCTCCGAAGCGGTGATCCGGCATTAAGAGCGTGCCGTCCATATCAAATGCTGCAAGCCGCGCCATGATGACTCCGAAAATGTGATGGGGTTAATCTGGGTATCAGTATTGCCCGCGATATACGGAAGTAATAGTGAATAGATGATTATTATTGTTCCGGGTTTTTTACAGGCGTAAAAAAACGCTGCGGTTGCAGCGTTTTGATGAGGGAGAGAATCAGGCTTGATTAAGAAGCAGGTGCTGAATAAATCCAACATGCAGTCTGACGCCCGTCTGCAACGCCGCTTCATCCAGACGGAATCGCGGATTATGTACGCCGTAGGTCGCCCCGATGTGCTCATTGCCGCTGCCGATAAACAGGAAGCAGCCCGGTACTTTTTGCTGATAGGAAGAGAAATCTTCGCCGCCAAACAGGGGATGCGCAATCTCCCGCAGCGCCTGATCGCCGAGCGTGGCGCTAATCACTTTGCGGGCAATCGCACAGGCCTCGGGATGGTTATTGCCGCTGGCGTAACCCCGCGTCCAGTTCAGGGTAAACTGCGCGCCGTGCGCGGCGGTAATGCCCGCTATAATTTGCTCCATCCGCTGTGGCACCTGCTGACGCACGCTGTCGTGATGGGTTCGCAACGTCCCCGCCAGTTTGATGCGCTCCGGGATGACGTTATAGCTTTCGCCGCTCTGGAAGGTGGCGATGGTCAGGACCGGTACCTGAAGCGGATCGGTGCGACGTGACACCACATTTTGCAGGGCCGTCACCACTTCCGCGCCAATCACCACCGGATCAATGCACAGATGCGGCATGGAGCCATGCCCGCCCTTGCCCACAATGGTGATATCAAAATTATCCGTTGAGGCGCAGAAGACGCCCTCTTTCAGCCCGACTTCCCCCGTCGGGAAATTCGGCATCACGTGCAGCCCGAAGATTTTTTCCACACCATTGAGCACCCCGAGATCAACCAGCTCCTGCGCGCCTCCCGGCGGCACCTCTTCGGCGTGCTGAAAGATAAAGCGCACCGAGCCGTGCAGCATCGACTGGCACTGTGTCAGTACTTTCGCCGCCCCGAGCAGCATGGCGGCATGCGCATCATGGCCGCAGGCATGCATCACGCCCGGCACCGTCGAACAAAAGGCTTCGTCGTTCTCTTCCTGGATGGGCAGCGCGTCAATATCGGCACGCAGCGCGTAGCACGGCCCTTCATACGCCCCTTTCAGATCGGCAATGACGCTGTTGGGCGTCAGGCGCGTCAGCGTTAAACCGCCAAAACTGGCCAGTGCATCGGCAATATAGTCCGCCGTTTTATGCTCCTGAAATGAAAGCTCTGGATGAGCATGAATGTGTCTGCGCCAGCGCAAAACGTCCTCTTTCACTTCAGCCAGCATCGCTTCAATCGTAAATGCCATCACATGTCTCCTCAGTTAAGCCGCATCGCTCAAAGCGGGGCGCGTTTTCAGCGCCAGCGGCAACATGGCAAGCCCGGCAACCACCATTGCCAGCGCCAGAAAAACAAACGTCGAGAGGTAGTCGCGACTGACAGTAATCAAATACCCCATCGCAATCGGGGCGACAAAACCGCCCAGCGTCCCACCGGTGTTGATAATCCCCATCGCCGCGCCCATCACCTCCGGCGGCAATCGTTTCATGGGTAAGGTAAATACGGTCACGAAAGCGGCCATCAGGAAAACATAACCAAAGAACAGCAGCAGCCCGGCGGTGAACGCCGAAGTGGAGGTGTAGACCAGCCAGATGCAGACTGCGCTTAGCAACGCGCAGCAAAAAATCACTTTTGGCTCCCTCCCCTGCATATAGCGCCCCACCAGCCATCCCGTCGCCAGCGACGAGATCCAGATACCCAGCCCTCCGGCGGCCACCACCAGCCCGGAAATATCCAGCGTCATTCCGCGCTGCTGCACCAGATATTTCGGCAGCCACGCCATCAGACCGTAGGACGGAATGTTGATGCAGAAGATCGCGACAAACAGCAGCACCACGATGGGATTTTTCAGCAGCTCACGATAGCCAGTGACTGCGCCGGAGTGCGGTTTAACCGGCGTCGGATTCGGTACCCACAGCATAATGGCAACGGCAATCGCAAAGGCCAGCAGACCGAGGATCGAAAAAGAGCCGCGCCAGCCGAGGGAGTTCAGACTGTAGACCGCAATCAGCGGCCCGGCAGTCATGGCAAAGCCGGCCGAGGAGAGCAAAATCGACTGTGCGAAAGTTCTCTTCTCCAGGGAGAAGTTCGAGACCACCGCTTTGGCGCAGGAGCAGGGATAACCGGAATGGCCGATCCCGGATAAAAAACGAAAAGTGACCAGCAGCCCCAGGCCGAATCCCAGCATCCCAAAGCACAGGGCGAAGCCGCCGAGCAGACAGAGTGAGACGCTCAGCACTTTCTTGTAGCCAAAGCGATCGTTCAGCCAGCCCGCGGGGATTTGAAACAGGGAATAGGCGAGAAAGAAGATCCCGGTGATATAACCCAACTGCTCAGGCCGAAGATCAAATTCACGTTCAATGGGCAACAGCGCAAAACCCATCACCGTCTTGTCGAGATACACCACCACATAACCGACAAAGAGCAGGAAGATCATCAGGAAACGATTTTTCATAGCCGATATCCCTTTTGTTATCACCCCGCCAGAGAGTTGTCGACAGGTGAAATTAAAATGCGACATGCATCACATAACAGACTGAACAACAACAGATTATGTGGATTCTTCATCGACGTTAGCAGCTTTGCCACCCGGCCATAAGATACAATTTTTGTACAGGTGATACTTTTTACTGATAGGGGTGCGGGTTGCGCTATCTGCCGAAATTACAGCAACTGAAGGTTTTCCAGCAGGTTATCCGCAGCGGCAGTATTCGCGGTGCGGCCAGAGCCTTAGGGCAATCTCAACCGGCGGTCAGCAGAACGCTGCGCGAACTGGAACAGACTCTGGAGACGCGGCTGATTGTGCGCGGGAATCAGGGGATGACGCTGACGGAAACCGGGCGGGCCTTTTCTCAGCGGATGCAGTTTATTCTGGAGGAGCTGGAGCGAGCGGCCGATGAAATTCGCCAGATCGATCAGTTTTCGCAGGGGGCGGTGGCGATGGGCATTTCATCTCTGCTGGCCCTGACGGTCTTTCCGGCACTAAACGACGCCTTCCGGACGCAGCTTCCTCACTCTACGCTGCTGGTGAAAGAGGGGCAGCTTTCGATGCTGTTGCCCGCACTGCGGGAGGGACGACTGGATTTCGCCGTCGGGACGGCAGGCCCAGGCTTACCCCTGGACGATCTCGTGCGCGAGCCGCTGTTCAATGCCTCCTTCGGCATTATTGCCCGCAAAGGCCATCCTCTGGCGCAGGCCACCACTTTCGATGCATTGCAAAATGCTCGCTGGGTATTGCCGGAGACCGATATGGGGTATTACCAGCAGCTTCGGCTTTCAGCGAACGATTTTCTGCCACAGCTGGCGGAAACGCCCGTGCGCACGGACTCGATGATCTCAGGGCTGAGTCTGGTGTTACAGTCGGATTATCTGACGATAGTGGCGCGTGCGATGCAGGCTCCGTTCGGTTTACAGGATCAGCTCTGCCTGCTGAATATTGACGGCCTGCCGCAGGCCGAGTATCACGTGCTGTATTCGCAAAAATCGCCGCTGACGTTCGCGGCGCGCCGACTGCTGGATCTGCTGCGTCACCATTGTCAGGCGTATGACTGGCACTAACTTTTCAACGGGCACCAAAGATGCGTCAACTCAACAGACTGAATCAGTTTCAACGCCTCTGGCAGCCCTCTGCCGGTGAGCCGCAGCAAATTACCGTCGCGGAACTGGCGGAACGCTGCTTTTGCAGCGAGCGGCACGTGCGTACGCTGTTGCGCCAGGCGCAGGAGTCTGGGTGGCTGAGCTGGAAGGCACAGTCCGGGCGAGGCAAACGCGGCACATTAACCTTTCACGTCACCCCGGACCGCCTGCGCAATGAGATGATGGAGCAGGCGCTGATGCGCGGACAACAGCACGATGCGCTAGAGCTGGCGCAGCTGGCCGCACCGGAGCTGCGCGCCTTGCTGCACCCTTTCCTCGGCGGCCAGTGGCAAAACGATACGCCCACGTTGCGGATACCCTACTACCGCTCCCTTGATCCGCTCCATTCGGGCTTTTTGCCGGGACGCGCGGAACAGCACCTGGTCGGACAGGTCTTTTCCGGACTGACGCGCTTTGACGACGACAGCCGCGAACCTGCCGGGGATCTTGCCCATCACTGGGAAGTGTCAGCCGATGGCTTACGCTGGCATTTTTACATCCGTTCGACGTTGCACTGGCACAACGGCGATAAGGTCGAAACCGCACAGCTGCGCGCGAGCCTGCTCGAACTCTTTGCCCTCCCCGCCCTGCGACGATTGTTTAACAGCGTGCTGAACGTTGAAGTAACGCATCCCCAGTGCCTGACCTTTGTATTGCATCAGCCTGATTATTGGCTGGCACATCGTCTGGCCAGTTATTGCAGCCGTCTCGCCCATCCGGAGCGTCCCCTGACGGGCTGCGGCCCGTTCCGGTTGACGGTGTTTGAACCCGATCTGGTGCGCCTGGAAAGCCATGAGCAATACCATCTCAGCCACCCGTTAATCAAAGCCATTGAATACTGGATCACTCCGCAACTGTTTGAGCAGGATTTAGGCACCAGCTGTCGTCATCCGGTACAAATTGCGATAGGGCAGCCGGACGAACTGGCTAATCTGCGTCTGGTCAGCAGCAGCACCAGCCTTGGCTTTTGCTATCTCACGCTGAAGCAGAGTCCCCGCCTGAGTAAAAGGCAGGCGCAGCGGCTCATCACGATTATCCATCACACGACGCTTCTGCACACCCTGCCACTGGATGAAAACCTGATTACCCCCGCGCACGAATTGCTGCCGGGCTGGACCATTCCCGAATGGCCGCAGTTGCGGGATGTTCCTCTCCCCGACACGCTCACTCTGATTTACCATTTGCCCGTTGAATTGCACACCATGGCTGAACAGCTCAAACAGTATCTGGCAAAGCAGGGTTGTACGCTCAACGTCATTTTCCATGATGCTAAAACCTGGGACGGCTGCGGCAATCTGGCCGAAGCGGATCTGATGATGGGTGACAGACTGATCGGCGAAGCGCCGGGATATACGCTTGAGCAGTGGCTGCGCTGCGATACCCTGTGGCCGCATCTGCTCAGCGCGCCGCAGTATGCTCATCTTCAGGCAACGCTGGATGCGGTACAGACGCAGGTCAGCGAGCACACGCGGCACAGCGGTTTGCAGTCGATTTTCACCCATCTGATGGAGAATGCGGTTTTAACGCCTCTCTTTAACTATCAGTATCAAATCAGCGCGCCGCCGGGAGTGAACGGTATTCGCCTTAATACCCGCGGTTGGTTTGATTTTTCACAGGCCTGGCTTCCGGCCCCGAACGCGTGAAGAAGCTGGTCGCCAGGCGTGCCAGACGTTACCATATTGTTTTTACCGATACTGTTGAGATCTATTTATGAAACGTGCCGTCGTCGTGTTCAGCGGAGGACAGGATTCCACCACCTGTCTGGTTCAGGCCCTGCATCAATATGATGAAGTGCATTGTGTGACGTTTGATTATGGTCAGCGCCATCGCGCTGAAATCGACGTGGCCCGCGAACTGGCGCTGAAACTGGGCGCACGTGCGCATAAAGTGCTGGACGTCACGCTGTTAAACGAACTGGCTGTCAGCAGCCTGACGCGCGACAGTATTCCTGTCCCTGACTATGAGCCTGATGCCAGCGGCATTCCCAATACCTTTGTACCGGGCCGCAATATCCTGTTCCTGACGCTCACCGCGATTTATGCCTACCAGGTGAAAGCGGAGGCGATCATCACCGGCGTGTGCGAAACCGATTTTTCCGGCTACCCGGATTGCCGCGACGAGTTCGTGAAAGCGCTTAATCACGCCGTGGATCTGGGGATGGCAAAAGAGATTCGCTTTGAAACGCCGCTGATGTGGCTCGATAAAGCCGAGACCTGGGCGTTAGCCGACTACTGGGGCAAACTGGATCTGGTGCGTAAGGAAACGCTGACCTGCTACAACGGCATCAAAGGCGACGGCTGTGGGCAATGTGCCGCCTGTAACCTGCGCGCCAACGGTCTGAATCATTACCTGGCCGATAAGCCTGCAGTGATGGCGCTGATGAAGAAAAAAACCGGGCTGAAATAAGCCCTGGCGCGACCGGGTGAAGGACATTCACCCGGTCGCAACATTATTCGATTAACAGATCCAGCTTCTCGCGTAACTCGCCTTCTAACGGCAGCGCTTTCTGCGTTTTTAAATCAATGCAGACAAAGGTAATCAGCGCATCAGCCACCACCTGCCCTTCCGGGTCCAGCGTCACGACCTGACTCAACACGCCGCTTTTACCGTTTAACTGCTGCAACTGGCTCGTCACCGTCAGGCGATCGCCCAGCACCGCAGGACGGCGGTAGTTGATATTGATATTGGCAACCACAAAAGCGATGTTGTGCGCCGTGAGCCACTGGAAGCTTTCGCTGTTTTCCAGCCCGTCCCAGCGAGCCTCTTCGAGGAATTCGAGATAACGAGCATTATTCACATGCTGGTAAACATCGAGATGGTAACCGCGTACTTTGATCTGAGTCTGCATAGCGCACTAGCCCTGAAATTGTTATAGGATGAGAGGTCATAACTGGTATGACCTCTTTATCCTGGCAAAATTTTGCCACTGTGCAAGTTATTGTGTGATTACAGTGTCAGGTGCGTGAGGTTGCGCTCAACCAGCGCGTTACCGATCCCCGGTACCTGCTTCAGATCGTCGACGGTTTTAAACGGACCGTATTCGTCACGATAGCCGACAATGGCCTGCGCTTTTTTCAGCCCAACGCCATTCATTACGCGCGCCAGATCTTCTGCCGAGGCAGAGTTGATGCTGACCCGGGTACCATCGTCGTCAGTCGCTTTAGTGCTGACTGTCGCCTTAGGCTGGGAAGCTGCCGCGTCCGACGTGGTGGCTTCAGCCGTCGTCGCAACGGTATGTGCCTTCGCCGCCGGTGTCGCCGCCAGTGCGCTAAAACTCATCCCCGTTGTGGCGATCGCAAGCGTCATTAAAAGTGCTTTGATTCCATGTTTCATGCTGTTTTCTCCTTGTTTGTTGACAGCGAAGCCACAATACCCGCCCTCAAAAACAACAACAAACAGCAGATTTCAGAAATGGAAAAGGCCGCGTAAGCGGCCTTTAAATATTGCATTGCGTTGCGAAAATCTGCGAGCAGCGCCGTAATTACTGCTGCTGCGTGATGATATCGCCCAGCTTGATTTTGGCATCTTTGCGCAGGTTGCTCATCAGTGCTTCGAAAGCGATCTGGGCGTTGTTCTGGGTGATGCCCTGAACCATCGCTTTTTTCTGCTCTTCCGGCATGGTGCCTGCTTTCACTTCGTCAAGCGCCAGCAGAACGATGTTGCCCTGCATATCCGACGCCGTACCAAAGCTCGGTTTGTCTTTCGCAGGCAGGCTCAGGCCAAACGCCGCCTGGCTCACCGGGTCCTGACCTGTACGGCTCAGGGTTTTCGCCTCACCGAAGCTCAGACCCGCCGCTTTCAGCGCCGCATCACCTTTACCTGCTTTCAGCTCAGCCAGCAGTTTTTCTGCATCCAGCTTCGCCTGCTGTTCTGCTTTGTTGTGTTTGACCAGAGCAGCAATCTGATCTTTCACAGCATCCAGCGGTTTGATGGTTTCGGCTTTATGCTCCGCAATACGCAGAACAAACGCACGATCGCCGTCAACGGTGATGATGTCAGAGTTGCTGCCCGGCGTACCGTTCTCACCGACCAGACCACCGTTGAAGATGGCATCGGCAACCGGTTTGAAGTTCAGCTCTTCAGGCAGGTTGTCGTGACCGAACCAGCTCGTTTCTACGGCTTTCACGCCAGCAGCCTGCTCAGCACCCGCCAGAGATTCGTTGTCATTGCTCGCCGCGTCGCTCACTTTCTGCTGCAGCGCGTAGTACGCATCCAGCGCTTTCTCTTGCTTCACTTTCGCGGCGATATCATCGCGAACGTCAGCCAGCGGTTTGGTTTTAGCAGGCTGGACATCATCCAGACGCGCCACAAGGAAACCGACAGAGGATTTGATCACACCGGACAGCTGGCCTTTCTCTTTCAGGCCCGCGTTTTTCAGCTCGTCTGGCGTGGTAGCGTCTTCCAGCCAGCCCATATCACCGCCGTTTTTCGCAGAGATGATGTCGGTGGATTTCGTTTTCGCCAGTGCCGCAAAGTCGGCGCCTTTAGCCAGCTCGTCGACAATCGCCTTAGCATCGGCTTCAGTTTTGGTCTGAATGACGCTGTAACGGTTACGCTGCGCCTGAGTGAACTGATCCTGGTGCTGGTCGTAGTAAGACTGCACTTCGCTGTCAGACGCTGTTTCCGGCATCGCTGCGGCGTCCAGCTTGATGTAGCTCACGCGGAACTGCTCAGGTGCGGTGAAGTTGTTTTTGTTCTGCTCGTAATAGGCTTTGATCTCGTCGTCGCTGACTGACTGTTTTGCCGCCAGCGCGTTGACATCAATCGTTGCGGTGCGAACGACACGCTGCTGAGCCACCAGGGCTGCCAGCTCGTCGGTTTCGCCCTTAAGCATGAAATCGGTACCGACTACCGCGTTAATCAGTTGCTGTGTGGTCAGCTGATTACGCAGCGCCTGAGCGTATTGATCCGGCGTCATCCCCATCTGATTAACGATGGCGGTGTAGCGGGAGTTATCGAATTTACCGTTAGACTGGAAAGCCTGGGTCGCGAAAATGGCCTTTTTGACCTGCTCATCGCTGATGCCCAGTCCCAGGTGTCGGGAATACTGATCGAGCAGCGCTTCGTCGATAAGACGATTCACGGTCTGCTGACGGAGGGTTTTCATGTAGCCTTCGTTCGCTGCAAGCTCAGAGAACTGTTCGCCGAGCTGTTGCTGCATGCGATTACGTTCCCCGGCAAAGGCATTTTCAAACTGCCCGCGGCTGATTTCCTGGCCATTCACTTTCGCGGCGTAGTTGCTACTACCGCCAATCAGGTATCCACTCACACCGGTCAAAATAAACGACACGATAATGATACCGAAAATAATCTTGAGCACGAGACTGTTAGCAGCCGTGCGTAAGTTGTCCATCATGGTGAAACCACACTCCGCTGTAGGTGACTGGTGACCTCACGCTGGGGAAAATCCTGACCGCAGCGCGTAAGGTTGTATTGTGACAAGAAACCGGGGTAAATGTCAGCCCACAACGCGCATAAACTCGCATAAAGTCGCGCTGGACAAACAAAAAAGGCACATCAAATGATGCGCCCTTGTACTTTTCGACTTCCCTTGAACGAGAAAGCGATCAGTTTACTGCGTCTTTCAGTGCTTTACCTGCACGGAAACCTGGCACTTTAGCGGCAGCGATGGTGATCTCTTTACCGGTCTGAGGGTTGCGGCCAGTACGGGCAGCACGCTCTTTAACAGCAAAAGTACCAAAACCTACCAGCGCAACGTCATCCCCGGATTGCAGAGATTCAGTTACAGAGGCAATTAATGCATCTAACGCACGTCCAGCCGCAGCTTTAGAGATATCAGCACCCGCAGCAATTTTGTCAATCAGTTGAGATTTATTCACTGTTCTCTTCCTCTCTTTATAATTTATATCGCGCCTGAATCCTTCACGACGCGACCGCGCAGCAGTTATATCAGGCCTGCCATGACCTTACAACACCCGTTGTTGATGGCTAACCCAATCAGCAATCTAAATTAGCTATACAAAAAAAGGCTGGCAAGTGAGAAATCACCTGTCAGCCTTGTTTTTCTTAGCGCTCTTTGCGCGAGGTCACTATTTTGCGGTTACGACCTGCATTCCAGAGGGCTCATTCTGCAGCGCGAGGCTCAGAACTTCCTCAATGCGTTTCACCGGATGGATATCCAGATCGGCGATAACATTGTCAGGAATCTCTTCCAGATCACGTTTGTTCTCATGCGGGATCAATACGGTTTTAATACCACCGCGGTGTGCAGCCAGCAGTTTTTCTTTCAAACCACCGATCGGCAGCACCAGACCACGCAGCGTGATCTCACCCGTCATCGCCACATCAGCACGCACCGGGTTACCCGTCAGACAGGAGACCAGCGCGGTACACATCGCGATACCGGCACTTGGGCCGTCTTTCGGCGTAGCCCCTTCAGGAACGTGGACGTGAATGTCGCGTTTTTCGTAGAAGTCTGGATTAATACCCAGCTTCTCCGCACGCGCACGGACCACGGTCAGCGCTGCCTGAATGGACTCCTGCATGACTTCGCCCAGAGAACCGGTGTAAGTCAGCTTGCCTTTGCCTGGCACACAGGCGGTTTCGATGGTCAGCAGATCGCCGCCCACTTCCGTCCATGCCAGACCGGTCACCTGGCCCACGCGGTTTTCGTTATCGGCACGGCCATAATCAAAGCGCTGTACGCCCAGATATTCGTGCAGATTGTCGCCGTTGATCTCGATGTGCTTCAGGGATTTATCCAGCAGAAGCTGTTTAACCGCCTTACGACACAGTTTAGAGATTTCACGCTCAAGACTACGCACGCCCGCTTCACGAGTGTAGTAACGAATAATGCTGATAATCGCACTGTCGTCGACCGTAATCTCGCTCTCTTTCAGCGCGTTACGCTCAATCTGTTTCGACAACAGATGGCGCTTGGCAATGTTCAGTTTTTCGTCTTCGGTGTAACCGGACAGACGGATCACTTCCATACGATCCAGCAGCGGAGCCGGAATGTTCATGGAGTTGGAGGTCGCTACGAACATCACATCGCTGAGATCGTAGTCCACTTCCAGATAGTGATCGCTGAACGCCACGTTCTGTTCTGGATCTAACACTTCAAGCAGAGCAGACGCCGGATCGCCACGCATGTCCGAAGACATTTTGTCGATCTCATCGAGCAGGAACAGCGGGTTTTTAACGCCCACTTTCGCCATTTTCTGAATCAGTTTACCCGGCATGGAGCCGATGTACGTGCGACGGTGACCGCGAATTTCCGCTTCATCACGCACGCCGCCGAGCGCCATACGGATGTATTTACGTCCGGTAGCTTTGGCGATGGACTGACCCAGAGAGGTTTTACCCACACCAGGAGGCCCTACCAGGCACAGAATTGGGCCTTTCAGCTTGTTCACACGACTCTGAACCGCAAGATACTCAAGGATGCGGTCTTTGACGCGCTCAAGGCCGTAGTGGTCGGTATCGAGGATCTCTTGCGCCTGACGCAGATCTTTTTTGACCTTGCTACGGGCATTCCACGGTACCTGCACCATCCATTCGATATAGCCGCGAACCACGGTCGCTTCGGCCGACATCGGAGACATCATTTTCAGCTTCTGCAGTTCTGCTTCGGCTTTCTCTTTTGCCTCTTTCGGCATTTTCGCCGCGTCGATCTTACGCTTCAGCGCTTCGTTTTCGTCTGGGGCGTCGTCCATCTCGCCGAGCTCTTTCTGAATGGCTTTCATTTGCTCGTTCAGATAGTACTCGCGCTGGGATTTCTCCATCTGCTTTTTGACGCGGTTGCGAATGCGTTTCTCAACCTGCAGCAGATCGATTTCGGATTCCATCATCGCCATCAGATATTCCAGACGCTCGTTCACGTCGGACATCTCCAGCACGGACTGTTTATCAGCCAGCTTCAGCGGCATGTGTGCAGCGATGGTGTCCGCCAGACGCGCAGGATCGTCGATGCTATTAAGCGACGTCAGCACTTCTGGTGGGATTTTTTTGTTCAGCTTGATATAGCCTTCAAACTGGCTAATCGCCGTGCGCACCAGCACTTCCTGCTCGCGCTCGTCGAGCTGCGGCGACTCAAGGTACTCCGCTTTGGCAGAGAAGTGTTCGCCATCGTCAGAAAGCGTAGTGATACGCGCACGCTGCAAGCCCTCTACCAGCACCTTCACGGTGCCGTCAGGCAGCTTCAGCATTTGCAAAATAGAGGCCACGGTCCCGACGGTGAAAAGATCGTTTACACCCGGCTCATCCGTTGATGCTTCTTTCTGCGCCACCAGCATGATTTTCTTATCATGATCCATGGCGGCTTCAAGGCAACGGATAGATTTTTCCCGCCCTACAAATAAGGGTATGACCATGTGCGGATAAACCACCACATCGCGCAGCGGCAATACGGGGATTTCAATGCGTTCAGAACGCTCAGGATTCATAGAGCTCTCTCTTAGTTTAGTGTCCGCCAGGTAAGCAGGTCATGTCACTGTGTTACACAACCATAAACATGTAACCAGTATATGGGGATGTTTCCCACACATTCAACGCTATGAATAAGGAAAAATAAAAGGGGAGATAAAATCCCCCCTTTTTGATTAACTGCTTGTATGATTTGGCTAATTATTCGCCAGACGCCTGCTGGGCTTCCGGTTTGCCATACATCAGCATTGGTTTAGATTGGCCGCTGATAACGGATTCGTCGATCACCACTTTTTCGACATCTTCCATGGACGGTAAATCGTACATGGTGTCGAGCAGCGCCGCTTCAACGATAGAGCGCAAACCACGCGCACCCGTTTTACGGACCATCGCTTTCTTCGCGATAGCGACCAGCGCTTCGTCACGGAATTCCAGATCCACGCCTTCCAGATTGAACAATGCCTGATACTGCTTGGTCAGCGCATTTTTCGGCTCTTTCAGGATCTGAATCAGCGCATCTTCACTCAGCTCATTCAGCGTTGCCACTACCGGCAGACGACCGATGAATTCAGGAATCAGACCAAACTTGATCAAATCTTCTGGCTCAACCTGCGACAGCAGTTCGCCTTCGTTCGCTTTCTCGGACTTGGCTTTCACCGTCGCGCCAAAACCAATGCCGGAGCCGGTTTCAACACGGTTAGCGATCACTTTATCCAGCCCTGCGAACGCGCCACCGCAGATGAACAGGATCTTAGAGGTATCAACCTGCAAGAACTCCTGCTGCGGATGTTTGCGTCCACCCTGCGGCGGAACGGCGGCAACCGTACCTTCGATAAGCTTCAGCAGAGCCTGCTGCACGCCTTCGCCCGATACGTCACGGGTGATGGACGGGTTATCGGATTTACGAGAGATTTTATCGATCTCATCGATATATACGATACCGCGCTGGGCTTTCTGCACGTCGTAGTCGCACTTCTGCAGCAGCTTCTGAATGATGTTTTCAACGTCTTCACCCACGTAACCGGCTTCGGTCAGCGTGGTAGCATCAGCCATGGTGAACGGAACATCCAGCAGACGTGCCAGCGTTTCGGCCAGCAGCGTTTTACCGGAACCCGTTGGGCCGATCAGCAAAATGTTACTTTTGCCAAGCTCAACGCCATTGCTGGTATCGCCGTTACGCAGACGTTTGTAGTGGTTGTACACTGCAACTGCCAGCACCTTTTTCGCCGGTTCCTGGCCGATAACGTAATCATCAAGATGATGACGGATCTCGTGCGGAGTCGGCAATGCGCTGCGCTCACGATGAGGCGCTACTTCTTTAATCTCTTCGCGGATAATGTCGTTACATAAATCGACACATTCGTCGCAGATATACACGGACGGCCCGGCAATCAGTTTTCGCACTTCATGCTGGCTTTTGCCGCAAAAAGAGCAGTACAGCAGTTTGCCCGAACCATCTTTGCGTTTATCTGTCATGAGTCCAAACCTCTTTTTAAGTTCTTTGTGCCGCACATGACGACGCAAATGCCATTCTCAGACGCAAGTTACTGTGAAGCAAAATGCCGCCTACCTTAGTATAGCGGCACACTCGCGCCGTGGGCATCAATTACGATGGGTCAAAATGGAGTCGACTAAGCCGTACTCAACTGCCTCTGATGCGGAGAGGAAGCGATCGCGCTCGGTATCACGCTCGATCTGCTCAAGTGATTGACCCGTGTGGTGCGCCATAAGTTCATTCATGCGCCCTTTCACTTTCAGAATTTCACGCGCATGAATTTCAATGTCTGTCGCCTGGCCCTGGTATCCGCCCAGCGGCTGGTGAATCATCACGCGGGAATTTGGCAGACAGAAACGTTTGCCTTTTGCCCCTGCGGTCAGCAGGAACGCACCCATCGATGCCGCCTGCCCCATACAAATGGTGCTGACGTCAGGCTTGATGAACTGCATGGTGTCATAAATGGACATCCCGGCAGTGATCACGCCGCCAGGGGAGTTAATATACAGGTAAATGTCTTTTTCCGGGTTTTCCGCTTCCAGGAACAGCATCTGTGCCACGATCAGGTTCGCCATATGGTCTTCCACCTGGCCGGTCAAAAAGATAACGCGTTCCTTGAGCAGACGGGAATAGATATCAAAAGAACGTTCACCGCGAGAGGTCTGTTCAATAACCATTGGCACCAGAGCCATATGGGGTGCAAAGTTATCTCGTTCGCCACTGTATGACATTTCCGTCTCCTGGATAAAAATTGGAAAATACCTGCTGTACTGATTGTAACCTTATGGACGGATTATCAGCCAGTCTCATTCATCGTGATTACACACTTATGGGGACGGCATCGCCATATTTCAAGCATAACAATCTTTTGTTGTAACGCTAACACTGAAAGGGCGTTTTAGCACTCTTCCTGGGCTATTACTGCGATAAAAAAAACCCGTTACCAAATGGCAACGGGTTTTTGTTCAAACTTTAAACCGTTGGGGCAGAATTACGCCTGCTGGTTCATCAGTTCGTTGAAAGAAGTGGCTTTTTCAGTCACTTTTGCTTTAGCCAGAACCGCTTCAACAGCCTGCTCTTCCAGGGCTACGTTGCGCATGTTGTCCATCAGCTCTTTGTTGCTGCCGTAGAACTCAACCACTTCACGCGGATCTTCGTAAGCAGAAGCCATCTCTTCGATCAGGCCTTTCACGCGATCTTCGTCAGCTTTCAGCTCGTGGGTACGAATCACTTCGCCCAGCAGCAGACCGACAACAACGCGGCGTTTAGCCTGCTCTTCGAACAGTTCGCGAGGCAGTTCCAGCGCTTGCTGCTGGTTGCCACCGAAGCGCTGTGCAGCCTGGCGACGCAGAACGTCGATTTCGCTGTCAATCAGTGCTGCAGGAACGTCGATTTCGTTCGCTTTCACCAGACCTTCGATAGCCTGAGATTTCACACGGTTACGCACGGCGCCGTTCAGCTCGCGCTCCATGTTTTTACGCACTTCTGCGCGCAGACCGGCTACGGAGCCATCTTCAACGCCGAAACGTTTGATGAACTCTTCAGTCAGTTCTGGCAGTTCGCGCTCTTCAACTTTCTTCAGGTTGATAACGAACTTCGCTGCTTTACCTTTCAGGTTTTCAGCGTGGTATTCTTCAGGGAAGGTCACGTCGATGGTGAACTCTTCGCCGGCTTTGTGGCCTTTGATACCGTCTTCGAAGCCTGGGATCATACGACCCTGGCCCATCGCCAGTACGAAGTCAGTCGCTTTGCCGCCTTCGAACTCTTCGCCGTCTACAGAGCCGGAGAAGTCGATGGTGACACGGTCTTCTGCTTCAACAGCGCCGTCTTTGTCTTTCCAGTTCGCCTGCTGCTTACGCAGAGTATCCAGCATGCCGTCAACGTCGGTGTCGGTCACTTCAACGATTGGTTTTTCAACTTCGATGGTGTCCAGACCTTTCAGCTCAACTTCTGGGTAAACTTCGAACTCTACGGAGTAGGTGAAGTCTTCGCCCAGTTTGTATTCGCCCGGAACGTAGTTCGGTGCGCCGGCTGGATTGATTTTTTCTTTGATGATGGCATCAATGAAGTTGCGGCTCATCAGGTCACCCAGCACGTCCTGGCGAACAGAAGCGCCATAACGCTGAGCAACGACATTCATCGGTACTTTACCCTTACGGAAGCCGTCAATACGTACTTTTTTTGCTACGTTGACCAGCTCGCTTTTCACAGCAGTTTCGATGCTGTCAGCAGCGATAGTAATCGTTACACGGCGGCCAAGGCCTTGAGTGGTTTCAACTGAAACTTGCATCTTGTTACCTCAAAAAAATCACAGTGCTCGGTCAACTCTGAATTTGTCTCGCAATACCGGGATGCTCACTATTTAGCAGATTCACATTCCCTGTCGCCAGAATCATCCCGAAGACATTCATTAAGACGCGGCATTATAGCGGCATCACTTGGGTGAGTCGAGAACGGTTGGGGCATCTAGCTGCGGCTTTTTTCACAATTTAAGGCTATTTTTGGCCTAAAATTCGCCCCATACGTTCAAAACGCAGACAAAACAAAACGGCCCGCAGGCCGTCTTGACATCATTCTGTATGCAACATACTGGAAAAACTCCAGCGGTTGCAACCCGGATCGATTACGCGATGCTTCCCGCACCCCGACAAGGTGGTGAGGCGAAGATCGTATCCTGCAACCCTTCCCACTCCTTAATGGTGTAGGTATGAAGGGCCAGCGCATGCACTGTGGAGGAGAGTTCTTCCGTCAACGTTCCGTAGATCATACGGTGACGATTAAGGAAGCGTTCCCCTACGAAGCGGTCGCTAACCAGTACAACTTTGAAATGGCTTTCAGAACCGGCCGGCACGTTATGACGGTAGCTCTCATCGACAACTTCGAGGAACACGGGATTAAACGCTGTCCTTAGTTTTTCTTCGATCTGTTCACGTATCATCATGATATTACTCCTCTGACAACGCTGAGATGTCACCCATCCCTTTAAATGTTAGCCGCTTTTACCGCTTCCATTACATCAAGACAACAAATATTTAGCTTTCGTCTGATTTCCTCATTCAAATGGATGAAGTTCACTGTCTCCCTCATACGTTTTGTCCCTGGTGCAGTAAAGAAAATGTCAGTGGTGGTCAGATTTCAGACAAGACGATGAATTTACATGCGTTGACCACTTCCCCTTGCCGTTAGCGATGTTATGATGGCGGCAATTTTTCTCTGTATATGCTAACGATCCGTTGAGAACCTGAAATGTTAAAAAAACTCTTCTTTCCGCTGGTAGCTCTCTTCATGCTGGCTGGTTGCGCCACTCCGCCGACCACCATTGACGTTTCGCCTAAAATTACCCTGCCACAGCAGGACCCAAGCCTGATGGGCGTCACCGTAAGTATTAACGGTGCCGATCAGCGTCAGGATCAAGCGCTGGCAAAAGTGACTCGCGACAACCAACAGGTAACGCTGACCGCTTCCCGCGACCTGCGCTTCCTGCTGCAGGAAGTGCTGGAAAAACAGATGACCGCTCGCGGCTACATGGTTGGCCCAAGCGGTGCTGTTGATCTGCAGATCATTGTCAACAATCTGTATGCCGACGTTTCTCAGGGCAATGTGCGTTACAATATCTCCACCAAAGCGGATATCGCCATCATCGCCACCGCGAAGAACGGCAACAAGATGAACAAAAACTATCGTGCAAGCTACTCGGTTGAAGGTGCTTTCCAGGCCTCCAACCAGAACATTGCTAACGCAGTGAATAGCGTGCTGACGGATACCATCGCCGACATGGCGCAGGACACCAGCATTCACGAATTCATCAAGCAGAACGCGCGTTAATCCCGCACACTGACCCGGCGCTTCGCCGGGTCAGTCATATAGAAACATGTCCAGTCATTACTTGCGCATTTTCCAGCAGCCAAAATCAGCGATATTGCTGATCCTTGGTTTCGCCTCCGGTTTACCTCTCGCCCTCACCTCCGGCACGCTTCAGGCCTGGATGACGGTCGAGAATATCGATCTCAAAACCATTGGTTTCTTCTCCCTTGTCGGCCAGGCCTATGTCTTTAAGTTTTTATGGTCGCCGGTGATGGACCGCTATACCCCGCCATTCCTCGGCAGACGCCGTGGCTGGCTGGTGATGACTCAGATTCTGCTGTTGCTGGCGATCGCCGCAATGGGGTTCCTGGAGCCGTCAACACAATTACGCTGGATGGCCGCCCTGGCGGTAGTTATCGCCTTCTGTTCAGCCTCGCAGGATATCGTTTTTGATGCCTGGAAAACGGATGTGCTACCGGCAGAAGAGCGCGGGACCGGCGCGGCGATTAGCGTTCTGGGCTACCGCCTGGGGATGCTGGTGTCCGGCGGGTTAGCCCTGTGGCTGGCCGACCGCTATCTCGGCTGGCAGGGGATGTACTGGCTGATGGCCGCCCTTCTTATCCCGTGCATTATTGCGACCTTTTTTGCCCCTGAACCGAGCGATGTTATCCCGGTTCCCCGTACGCTCGAACAGGCCGTCGCTGAACCGCTGCGGGACTTCTTTGGGCGCAACAACGCCTGGCTGATTTTACTGCTGATCGTCCTTTATAAGCTCGGCGATGCGTTTGCCATGAGCCTGACCACCACGTTCCTGATTCGCGGTGTCGGGTTTGATGCGGGTGAAGTCGGGGTGGTGAATAAAACGCTGGGGCTGTTTGCAACCATTTTAGGCGCGCTGTATGGCGGCGTGTTGATGCAGCGTCTGTCGCTGTTCCGCGCCCTGCTGATTTTCGGCATTTTGCAGGGCGTCTCCAATGCCGGTTACTGGCTGCTCTCTATTACCGATAAACAGATGTTCAGCATGGCTGCCGCCGTGTTCTTTGAAAACCTGTGCGGCGGGATGGGGACAGCGGCATTTGTCGCCCTGTTAATGACGCTCTGCAATAAGTCGTTTTCCGCGACACAGTTTGCGCTGCTCTCTGCCCTATCCGCTGTCGGTCGGGTGTATGTCGGGCCGATTGCAGGCTGGTTTGTCGAAGCGCACGGCTGGCCGACGTTTTATCTGTTCTCCGTTTTTGCTGCGGTCCCAGGAATATTATTGCTGCTGGTCTGCCGACAGACGCTGGAATATACCCAGAAGACGGATCACTTTATGCCGCGCACGGAATATCAGGGTGCTTATCGCTTTGCCCTGCGGCTGTTGCTGGTCGGCTGTGTGATGCTGGCGCTGTGGCTGATCCTGTTGATTATCAACGCCTCCACGGCGCTTGAATTGCCGTTTGAAGCGGTCCTGCTGGACGTCGGCGGGTTACTTGCTGTCATCGGGATTGTCATCGGGGGTCTTCTCGATTTCATGGCACTGCGTAAAACGCGGCTGACCTGAAGCTAAAACCGAAAGGTTATTTACCGTGGTAATAACGACACGAAATTATAACGGAGAAATAACCGACCTCGGCTAGAAAAAATATTTGTTGTTTTGTGCTGGATAGGTTCCGGAAATTATTGGAACCTCCCCTGCTTCGCTATTTTTCATTAAACGATTCAGCTTCTGGCAGATTAAATTTTCGTATTTCAATTGTCTTTTAATTGATGCTTTTTTGTTAATTTATTGTTTATTTCTAACAATGGTTATACCAATTGCCCCGTTTGCGGTATCCTTGTAAGCCCTTTCGTTATAACTCCCGTACCATCGGGCTTTTGTCTTAAAAATAGACATAATTTGCAACACATGTGACACGTGCGGCAGAACCCGGTAACACCTTCCTGACACAGGGCTAATGATGTTTACAGTAATGTAACCTTCCCGTAAAATGCCCCCACACTTTAAACGCCACCAGGTCCCCGTGGAATTGAGGTCGTTAAATGACACTTAGGAAATACAATAAAAGTTTGGGATGGTTGTCGTTATTTGCAGGCACTGTTTTACTCAGTGGCTGTGATTCTGCGCTTCTCGACCCCAAAGGACAGATTGGACTGGAACAACGTTCACTGATTCTGACGGCCTTCGGCCTGATGATGATTGTCGTTATTCCTGCCATTTTGATGGCAGTTGGTTTCGCCTGGAAGTACCGTGCGAGCAATAAAGATGCGAAGTATAGCCCTAACTGGTCACACTCCAATAAAGTGGAGGCTGTGGTCTGGACGGTGCCTATCCTGATCATCCTGTTCCTTGCCGTGCTGACATGGAAAACCACTCACGCGCTTGAGCCGAGCAAACCGCTGGTTCACGATGAAAAACCGATTACCATTGAAGTGGTCTCCATGGACTGGAAATGGTTCTTCATCTATCCGGAGCAGGGCATTGCTACCGTGAATGAAATCGCCTTCCCGGCGAACACTCCGGTGCAGTTCAAAGTCACTTCTAACTCCGTGATGAACTCCTTCTTTATTCCGCGTCTGGGCAGCCAGATCTACGCGATGGCCGGTATGCAGACAAACCTGCACCTGATCGCGAATGAAGCAGGCACCTACGACGGTATCTCCGCCAGCTATAGTGGCCCGGGCTTCTCAGGTATGAAGTTCAAAGCTATCGCGACGCCGGACCGTGCCGCTTTCGACCAGTGGGTCGCTAAAGCGAAACAGTCTACTAACACCATGTCTGACATGGCGGCATTCGAGAAAGTGGCAACACCTAGCGAATACAACAAGGTGGAGTACTTCTCTAACGTGAAACCTGATTTGTTTAAAGACGTTGTGAACAAATTTATGGACCACGGGAAGAGCATGAACATGACTCAGCCAGAAGGTGAGCACAGCTCGCACGAAGGTATGGAAGGCATGGACATGAGCCACGCGGAAACCTCTCACTAAGGGGCCGAGGAAGAAAATGTTCGGAAAATTGACACTGGATGCAGTGCCGTACCATGAACCGATTATCGTGGTTACGATTGCTGCAATTATCATTGGTGGCGCGGCCTTACTGGGCCTGATCACTTACTTCGGTAAGTGGAGTTACCTGTGGAATGAGTGGCTGACTTCGGTTGACCACAAAAAACTCGGTATCATGTACTGCATCGTCGGTATCGTCATGTTAATTCGTGGCTTTGCCGATGCAATCATGATGCGTAGCCAGCAGGCACTTGCTTCGGCAGGTGAGGCCGGCTTCCTGCCACCGCACCACTACGACCAGATCTTTACCGCGCACGGCGTGATTATGATCTTCTTCGTGGCGATGCCGCTGGTTATCGGTCTGATGAACGTGGTTGTGCCGCTGCAAATCGGCGCGCGCGACGTAGCGTTCCCGTTCCTGAACAACCTGAGCTTCTGGTTCACGGTTGTCGGCGTTATCCTGGTTAACCTGTCACTGGGTGTGGGCGAATTCGCACAGACCGGCTGGCTGGCTTACCCGCCGCTTTCGGGAATTGAATACAGTCCAGGCGTAGGCGTCGATTACTGGATTTGGGCGATTCAGCTCTCCGGTATCGGTACGACCCTGACCGGTATTAACTTCTTCGTGACCATTATCAAGATGCGTGCCCCTGGCATGACCATGTTCAAGATGCCGGTATTTACCTGGGCATCTCTGTGCGCCAACATCCTGATTATTGCCTCCTTCCCAATTCTGACGGTTACCGTCGCGTTGCTGACCCTGGATCGTTATCTGGGCACCCATTTCTTCACGAATGATATGGGCGGCAACATGATGATGTACATCAACCTGATTTGGGCATGGGGTCACCCGGAAGTGTACATCCTGGTTCTGCCGGTCTTCGGTGTGTTCTCCGAAATCGCCGCGACCTTCTCGCGTAAACGCCTGTTTGGTTACACCTCGCTTGTGTGGGCAACCGTGTGTATTACCGTCCTGTCGTTCATAGTTTGGCTGCACCACTTCTTCACCATGGGTGCGGGCGCGAACGTAAACGCCTTCTTCGGTATTACCACCATGATTATCGCCATCCCGACCGGGGTGAAGATCTTCAACTGGCTGTTCACCATGTATCAGGGCCGTATTGTGTTCCACTCAGCAATGCTGTGGACCATCGGCTTCATCGTCACCTTCTCTGTAGGTGGGATGACCGGCGTACTGCTGGCGGTACCGGGTGCTGACTTCGTTCTGCACAACAGTCTGTTCCTGATTGCGCACTTCCATAACGTTATCATCGGCGGCGTCGTCTTCGGCTGCTTCGCTGGCGTAACCTACTGGTGGCCTAAAGCGTTTGGCTTCACGCTGAACGAAACCTGGGGCAAACGCGCATTCTGGCTCTGGATCGTTGGTTTCTTCGTGGCCTTCATGCCGCTGTACGTGCTCGGCTTCATGGGTATGACCCGTCGCCTGAGCCAGCAGATTGATCCACAGTTCCACCCAATGCTGGTAGTTGCAGCCTGTGGTGCGGTACTGATTGCAATGGGTATCGCATGCCAGCTGATTCAGTTCTACGTCTCTATTCGCGACCGCGAGCAGAACCGTGACCTGACCGGTGACCCATGGGGTGGCCGTACGCTGGAGTGGGCAACCTCTTCCCCGCCTCCGTTCTATAACTTTGCCATTGTGCCGCAGATCCATGAGCGCGACGCATTCTGGGAAATGAAAGAGAAAGGCGAAGCGTACAAGCAACCTGAGCATTACGAAGAGATCCACATGCCGAAAAACAGCGGTGCGGGCATTGTGATTGCCGCCTTCGCAACGGTATTTGGCTTCGCCATGATCTGGCACATCTGGTGGCTGGCGATCGCGAGCTTCGCTGGCGTGATCATTAGCTGGATTGTGAAGAGCTTTGACGAGGACGTGGACTACTACGTACCAGTCCGTGAAGTCGAAAAACTGGAAAACCAGCATTTCGATGAGATTTCTAAAGCGGGGCTGAAAAATGGCAACTGATACTTTGGCGCACCCAACTGCCCATGCGCATGACCACGCGCACCACGATACAGGGCCGATGAAAGTCTTCGGCTTCTGGATCTACCTGATGAGCGACTGCATTCTGTTCTGCTGTCTGTTCGCGACCTATGCCGTTCTGGTGAACGGCACAGCGGGCGGCCCGACTGGCAAGGACATTTTCGAGCTGCCGTTCGTTCTGGTTGAAACCGCTCTGCTGCTGTTCAGCTCCATCACCTACGGCATGGCGGCGATCGCCATGTACAAAAACAACAAGAGCCAGGTTGTCTCCTGGCTGGCGTTGACCTGGTTGTTTGGTGCTGGATTTATCGGGATGGAACTCTATGAATTCCATCACCTGATTGCTGAAGGCATGGGCCCGGATCGCAGTGGCTTCCTGTCAGCGTTCTTCGCACTGGTAGGGACCCACGGTCTGCACGTAACATCTGGTCTGATCTGGATGGCGGTGCTGATGTTCCAGGTTTATCGTCGCGGCCTGACCAATACTAACCGCACCCGTATCATGTGCCTGAGTCTGTTCTGGCACTTCCTGGACGTGGTGTGGATCTGCGTGTTCTCGGTTGTCTATCTGATGGGGGCGATGTAATGAGTCATACTAACGATCATGGCGCTTCCCACGGTAGCGTGAAAACCTATATGACAGGTTTCATCCTGTCGATCATCCTGACGGCGCTCCCGTTCTGGATGGTGATGAGCGGAACGGCTTCTCACACGGTGATTCTGGGCACAGTCCTGATCTCCGCTGTGGTGCAGATTCTGGTGCATCTGGTTTGCTTCCTGCACATGAACACCAAATCCGATGAGGGCTGGAACATGACGGCCTTCATCTTTACCGTGATTATCATCGCTATCCTGGTAGTCGGTTCCATCTGGATTATGTGGAACCTGAACTACAACATGATGGTTCACTAAGAGCGGCGAGTATGTTTAAGCAATACCTGCAAGTAACGAAACCAGGCATCATCTTTGGCAACCTGATCTCCGTGATCGGAGGGTTCCTGTTGGCCTCTAAGGGCAGCATTGACTACACCCTCTTCGCATCCACGTTGATTGGCGTGTCACTGGTGGTTGCGTCCGGTTGTGTATTTAACAACTACATCGACATGGATATCGACAGGAAGATGGAAAGGACCAAGAATCGGGTGCTTGTCAAAGGCCTGATATCTCCTGCCGTCTCGCTGGTGTACGCCACCTTGCTGGGCTTTGCTGGCTTTATGCTGCTGTGGTTTGGTGCCAACCCTCTGGCCTGCTGGCTGGGGGTGATGGGTTTCGTGGTGTATGTGGGCGTCTACAGCCTGTATATGAAACGTCACTCCGTCTACGGTACGCTGATTGGTTCTCTCTCCGGCGCTGCGCCGCCGGTGATTGGCTACTGCGCCGTCACGAACGAGTTCGACAGCGGTGCGCTGATTCTGCTGGCTATCTTTAGCCTGTGGCAGATGCCGCACTCCTACGCCATTGCGATTTTCCGCTTCAAGGATTATCAGGCAGCGAACATCCCGGTTCTGCCGGTCGTGAAAGGTATTTCAGTCGCCAAGAATCACATCACGCTGTACATCATCGCCTTCGCTGTGGCGACGCTGATGCTCTCTCTCGGAGGCTACGCTGGATACAAATATCTGGTGGTGGCTGCTGCGGTGAGCGTCTGGTGGCTCGGTATGGCGCTGCGCGGGTACAAAGTGGAAGACGATAAAGTGTGGGCACGTAAGCTGTTTGTGTTCTCGATTGTCGCTATCACCTCCCTGTCCGTGATGATGTCCGTCGACTTTATGGTGCCTGATTCACACAATCTGCTGACTTACGTCTGGTAAGCACGCTGATTTGAACAAGCCGGGTGATGATAACCCGGCTTTTTTTTGCCCTGTCGCGCTCCGCTTGCACAGGCCTGCGTAACCGTCAGGCCGGGTAAAATGAAGCCGCCACCGGCAATGTTTAGCCCCCGTAATATCTCTTAAACAAACACCTATTTACCGCACTTAACACCCCGCCTACACTAGTGCCTGCTTTTGAACAGAGGTGGTAATGAACGATTATAAAATGACACCAGGCGAACTGCGCGCAACCTGGGGTTTAGGGACTGTTTTCTCGCTGCGCATGCTTGGCATGTTTATGGTCCTGCCTGTTCTGACTACCTATGGTATGGCACTTCAGGGCGCCAGCGAGGCGTTAATTGGTCTGGCAATTGGCATTTATGGCCTGGCCCAGGCGATATTTCAGATCCCCTTCGGGCTACTCTCCGATCGCGTGGGCCGTAAGCCACTGATTGTCGGCGGCCTGCTGATCTTTGTCCTCGGCAGCATTATTGCCGCGCTGTCACACTCCATCTGGGGCATTATTCTTGGCCGTGCGCTGCAAGGCTCAGGGGCGATTGCCGCCGCCGTAATGGCGCTGCTCTCGGATTTAACCCGCGAACAGAACCGAACCAAAGCGATGGCGTTTATTGGCGTGAGCTTTGGCGTCACCTTTGCTATTGCCATGGTGCTTGGCCCGATCATTACCCATAAGCTGGGCCTGAATGCCCTCTTCTGGATGATTGCCGTACTGGCGACGATTGGCATTGCGCTAACGATTTGGGTGGTGCCGGACAGTAAAAATCACGTTCTCAACCGTGAATCGGGCATGGTGAAAGGCTGCTTCAGTAAAGTCATCGTTGAACCGCGTTTGCTGAAGCTCAACTTCGGCATCATGTGTCTGCACATCCTGTTGATGTCCACCTTCGTGGCCCTCCCCGGCCAGCTGGCGGCAGCCGGATTCCCGGCGGCGGAGCACTGGAAGATTTACCTGGTAACGATGCTGATCTCCTTTGTTTCCGTGGTGCCGTTTATCATCTACGCCGAAGTAAAACGTCGCATGAAGCGCGTATTCCTGGGCTGTGTGGCGCTGTTATTAATCGCAGAAATTGTGCTGTGGGGCTCCGGTCCACACTTCTGGGAGCTGGTGCTGGGCGTGCAGCTGTTCTTCCTCGCCTTTAACCTGATGGAAGCCCTGCTGCCATCGTTAATCAGCAAAGAATCCCCAGCCGGATACAAAGGCACGGCGATGGGCATTTACTCCACCAGCCAGTTTTTGGGCGTCGGCATCGGCGGTTCGTTCGGCGGCTGGGTAGACGGATTATTCGATTCGCAGACCGTATTTCTTGCCGGCGCACTGCTGGCGATGGTCTGGCTGCTGGTTGCCAGCACCATGAAAGAGCCGCGCTACGTAAGCAGCCTGCGGGTGGAAATCCCGGACGGTGTGGAGATAAGCGACGCGCTGAAACAGCGGCTGGAAACAACAGAAGGGGTCAGCGAAGTGCTGATCGTCCCAGAAGAGCGTAGTGCTTACGTCAAAATCGACAGTAAAGTCACCAATCGCTTCGAAGTGGAACAGGCTATCAAAGCCTGAAAAAATGCCCGGCTTGCCGGGCATTTTCGTTTTTAATCGCGGAAGTTCTTAAACTGGAACGGCTGTCCCAGGTCGCCGCCGCGCACCAGCGCCATCACGGCCTGCAGATCGTCGCGCGCTTTACCGGTGACACGAATCTCTTCGCCCTGAATTTGCGCCTGCACTTTCAGCTTACTGTCTTTGATGAGCTTAACGATTTTCTTCTGCATCGCGCTCTCAATACCCTGCTTAAGTTTGGCTTCAACAAACCAGGTTTTGCCGCTGTGCACGAACTCATCCGGCACATCCAGAGACGTCCCTTCAATACCGCGTTTTAACAGCTTGGCACGCAGAATATCCAGTAACTGATTGACCTGGAAATCGGACTCGCTCAGCACCTTGATGGTCTTATTCGCGTCGTTCAGCTCAAAACTCGCCTCTACACCACGAAAATCGAAACGTGACTCAACTTCACGGCTGGCGTTATCCACACCGTTGCGGACTTCCTGGATATCAACTTCTGAAACAATATCGAAAGATGGCATCTTTTCTTCTCCCTTTACTTTTGTTGCGTTGCATAATACCCGCAACGAGGCATAACTCAACAGAAGCTTAGCTGACGGCGCTATACTTAACCGACACGCCTGGCGCAGTTGCAGGTGAGGAGGAACAATGAAAATTACCGTGCTCGGATGCGGAGCCCTGGGCCAGCTTTGGCTCACCGCATTGTGCAAACATGGACACGAGGTACAAGGCTGGCTACGCGTCCCCCAGCCGTATTGCAGTGTAAACCTGATCGATGAAGATGGAAGTATCTTTAACGAATCGCTCACCGCCAACGATCCTGATTTCCTGGCGCAAAGCGACCTGCTGCTGGTCACCTTAAAGGCCTGGCAGGTCTCGGATGCCGTCAGAGCACTGGCGAACACCCTGCCCCGCACCACGCCCATTCTTCTGGTGCATAACGGCATGGGCACCCTCGAAGAGCTCAAAAGCATCCCACAGCCGCTGCTGATGGCGATCACCACCCATGCGGCCCGTCGCGACGGTAATATCATCGTCCACGTGGCAAGCGGCGTTACCCATATGGGACCGGCGCGCGAGCAGGATGGCGATTACAGCTATCTCGCCGACGTGCTGCAGCATGTGCTGCCCGACGTGGCCTGGCACAACAACATTCGCCCACAGCTGTGGCGCAAACTGGCGGTCAACTGCGTGATCAATCCACTAACGGCGCTCCTGGACTGCCCGAACGGTGAACTGAAAAACCATCCGCAGGAAGTGGCGGCCCTGTGCGCTGAAGTCGCGGCCGTGATTGAGCGTGAGGGCATACACACCTCAGAAGACGATATCCGTTATTACGTCGAGCAGATTATCGACAGCACTGCTGAAAATATCTCATCGATGCTGCAGGATGTGCGCGCACAGCGGCACACAGAAATCGACTACATCACCGGCTATCTGCTCAAACGAGCCCGCGCACATGGCATCAACGTGCCGGAAAATATCCGCCTGTATGACCTGGTTAAACGTAAGGAGAGTGAGTATGAGCGCGTCGGCACTGGTATGCCTCGCCCCTGGTAGCGAAGAGACAGAAGCAGTCACGACCATTGATTTGCTGGTTCGCGGCGGGATAAACGTCACCACCGCCAGCGTCGCCAGCGATGGCAATCTGACTATCGTCTGCTCGCGCGGCGTGAAGCTGCTGGCCGATGCACCGCTGGTAGAAGTGGCGGACGGCGATTTCGATGTGATTGTTCTGCCCGGCGGCCTGAAAGGAGCGGAGTGTTTTCGCGACAGCCCCCTTTTGGTCGAAACCGTGCGCCAGTTTCATCTCTCCGGGCGAATTGTCGCCACCCTCTGCGCTGCGGCAGCCACCGTACTGGTTCCCCATGACCTCTTCCCCATCGGCAACATGACCGGCTTCCCGGCGCTGAAAGACCGCATCCCCGAGGGACAGTGGGTCGATAAACGGGTGGTCTGGGATCCGCGCGTCAACCTGCTGACCAGCCAGGGGCCGGGAACCTCGATTGATTTTGCACTCAAGATTATCGATCTGCTTGTCGGGCGAGAAAAAGCCTATGAGGTCGCGTCCTCGCTGGTGATGGCCGCAGGGATTTATAACTACTACGAAGCGTAAATAGACGCTGTTATTCCCCTCAGGCTGGCCATCGCGCCGGCCTTTATTTTCTCTGCTGATAATTGCGGCGGGAATCACAATTCTTATCTTTCTTTCTGACACTGATTCTCATCACGCACTTTCACCGTGACTAAAACTGCGTATTTTCATTGAGATACAGATTCCCTTTGTCGTTTCCCCTCTGTTTGACAGCCACAGGCTTCCGTGAAAAACTCATTTTAACTGGCATATACCAGTTAAACACTTCGCCCACTAAAGCGGTCTGGAAATGAAGAATGGCGAAGAACAGAAATCTCTTCTGGAGTAAGCAATGTGATTACATTTCTTGAGAACAGAGTCATTCCTGTCCTGATTCGCGTCGGTGAAAACAAAATCCTGGTGGCGGTGCGTAACGGCATTGCCCTGACGCTCCCCTTCACCATTACCGGCAGTCTGTTTCTGATCCTCGCGAATTTACCGATTCCGGGCTGGACCGACTGGCTTGGCCCTTACGCCGAGAAGCTCAGCGCACCGGTTGCCGTGACCTTCGGCGCCATCGGGCTGATTTCAGCCATCGGCATCAGCTACAACCTGGCGAAAGAGTACAGCCTCAACGCCCTGACCTGCGCCATCATCACCATGGTGGTCTTTTTACTGGCCCAGCTTAACGATAAGTACCAGCTCAATGTCGATAACCTGGGAGCTGCCGGGCTTTTCTCCGCCATTATTCTCTCGATTCTGACGGTGCAAATTGTCCGTTTCTTTATTCATCATAACGTGGTGATTAAACTCCCCGAGGGCGTCCCCCCTGCGGTCGCCCAGTCTTTCGCAAGCCTGATCCCAGCGGCGGTGGCGATTACGTTAATCTGGTTCGTTAGGGTCATTCTTAACTTCGATATTAATAATTTCTTTACGCTTATTCTCAGCCCGCTGGTCACCGGCTTAGGATCGCTTCCCGGCATGCTGGTCTTAATCTTTTTGATCTCACTGCTCTGGTGTTGCGGTATTCATGGCGACAACGTGCTCTCCGGTATTACCGCGCCGATCTTCCTGAAATACATCGCCGAAAATACCCAGGCCTATTTACACCACCAGCCTATTCCGCACATCACCGCCGACGGGTTTTATATCGTCTTTATGTGTCTCGGCGGCACCGGTGCGACGCTTGGGTTAGTCATGGCGATGATGCGCTCGCGCAGCAAGCTGTATAAATCGGTCGGCAAACTCTCTTTGCCCTCCGCAATATTTTGCATCAATGAGCCGGTGATATTTGGCTGCCCGATTGTCTTTAACCCGTTACTGATGATCCCCTTTACCTTAACCCCGATGATTCTCTGTACGTCGACTTACGCGCTGATGTATTTCGACATTATTGGCCGCCCGGTACTGCAGATCCCCTGGACTATGCCGCCTATTTTCGCGGCCTGGTTTGTCACCGGAGGCAATATTCCGGCCGTGATTTGGTCAGTCTGCACCATTGCCATTTCAGCCCTCGTCTGGCTGCCGTTTTTCAAACTTGCAGAACGCAAACAGTTAGAAACAGAAGCGGCGGAAGAACACTCGCGCCGTGAAGCTGAAAAACTCCCCGATCCCATCTTGTAAAAAGGATTCACGATGAAAAAGCTCAAAATTGTCACGATTGGTGGTGGCTCAAGCTATACGCCGGAATTGATCGATGGATTTATCAAACGCTACGACGAACTGCCGGTCACCGATTTCTACCTGCTGGACATTGAAGAAGGGAGAGAGAAGCTGGAGATCGTCGGCAAGCTCGCCCAGCGCATGGTGGCGCAAGCGGGTATCCCGATGAACATTCACCTGACGCTGGATCGGGAAACGGCTCTGAAAGATGCCGATTTCGTTACTACTCAGTTGCGCGTCGGCTTCCTTGATGCGCGCATTAACGATGAGAAAATCCCGCTGAAATACGGCGTACTCGGCCAGGAAACCACCGGGCCAGGCGGTTTTATGAAAGCCCAGCGCACCATTCCTGTGCTGCTGGATATCTGCAAAGCGATGGAAAAATGGTGCCCGAACGCGTGGCTTATCAACTTCACTAACCCGGCGGGCATTGTGACAGAAGCCATCACTCGTCACTCTGCGATTAAGACCATCGGGATTTGCAGCGGTGCAAATAGCATGATGATGGACATCGCCAAAGCCTATGATGTCCGCAAAGCAGATATCTACGCGCGGATCATCGGCCTGAACCACCTGATCTTTGCCGATAAAATTTATGTGAAAGGCGACGATTGCACCGATGATTTTATCGAAAAACTGGCCGTTGGCAGCGCTAATAACTCGCTGAAAAACATCCCGGATATCGGCTTTACCGCGCGCTTTGCCCGCGCGCTGCACATGTATCCGATCTCCTATCTCAAGTATTACTTCCTGACCCGCGAAATGACGGAAACGGCTATCCGCGATTGCGCAAATAAGGGCACACGCGGTGAGCAAACGCGTGAAATCGAGCGCAAACTGTTTGAGCTGTACCAGGACCCGAACCTGAACCACAAGCCGAAAGAGCTGGAGCAGCGCGGTGGTGCGTGGTACTCCGACACGGCCTGCTCCATCATCAGCTCGATTTTCAACGACAAAAAAGAAGTGCACGTGGTCAACACAGTGAATAACGGCGCGACGCCAGATCTGCCGGATCACGTCACCCTGGAAACCAATGCCGTCATCGATAAAAACGGTGCCCATCCGCTGGCCTACGGCAGACTTCCGGTGAAAATTCGCGGGTTAATCCAGAGTGTCAAAGCCTACGAAGAGCTGACCGTCGAGGCCGCCGTCACCGGAGATTATGCCACCGCCCTGCTGGCGCTGAGCATCAACCCCATCGTGCCCTCCGCCGCCATTGCCGAGCAGATCCTCGATGAGTATCTGGAAGTGAACCACGCCTATTTGCCGCAATACACGAAACGCTAAGGAACTGCGATGAACGTTGAAATTGTTGAAGATTACCGGGCGCTCAGCGCCACTGTGGCCCAGCGCGTGATCGACACCGTCACCCGCAAACCGGATGCCCTGATCTGCATTGCCGGGGGCGATACGCCGCTGGGGGTGTTTGATGTTCTGGTTCGTGCCAGCGAAGAGGGCAACGTCGATTTTTCCCGCGCGGCGTTTGTCGGCCTGGACGAGTGGCTGGGGCTGGGCAAAGCCGATAAGGGGAGCTGTCGCGAGATGGTCTGGGGGCATTTCTTCAGCCGTCTGACGTTACGGGATGAACAGATCTGCTTCTTTGACGGCCTTACGACCGACCCTGCGCAGGAGTGCCGCCGCGTGGATCGTTTCATCGCAGGCCACGGAAGCATTGATATTATCGTGCTCGGCATCGGTATGAATGGTCATATCGGCTTTAATGAGCCCGGCGCAGCACAGGATACGGAGTGTCACGTTGTCGATCTGGATGAGGTCACCCAGTCGGTTTCCGTGAAGTATTTCGGCCAGGCGCGCGACGTGAAACAGGGAATTTCTCTGGGGATGAAAACGATTCTGGCGGCGAAGTCAGTGGTTGTGATGGCCAGCGGCGAGAAAAAGGCCGCTATCGTGGCGCAGACTCTGCGCTCAGATATCGACGCCAGTATTCCGGCGACCCTGTTAAAAGCCCATCCGCAGGTGCAAATGCTGGTAGATAAAGCCGCTGCGGCTCAGCTATAAACGCTCCGACAGGCGCGCTCGCGCCTGTCATCTTTCAATGCGTAGATTCTTAACCCGAAACAGATCCGCACGGTTATAGCTAATCGAATAGTTAAAGGCTTTTTTATCACTCAGGCGGGTGACTTCAGTAATTTTCAGCATCGCTTGCCCCGGTGTAATACCCAGAAGCGTAGCCAGCTCGCGGTCGAACAGCGCCGCCTCAATTAACGAATCCGCATCGCTGATTTTTTTCCCGGTGTACTCTTCGATATAGCCATACAGCGATCCTTTTTCGAGAACGGACTGTGGAATCACCGCGATCGTTTGCACAGGAATATTGGTGTCTTCGACCAGTACGGGCTGTCCATCCAGAAGACGCACGCGGCGGATAAACCAGACATCGTCGCCAGGCTTAATCTCAAGGTGTTGTGCCAACGAGGGATCGGCCTGAATAGTCGTGAAGGTAATTAAGCGGCTGGTGACCTTGACCCGCCCCTGGAATTCGCGGGAAAACCCCAGAATGCTGTCGCTCTTTTCATTGTTGAGGATATAAATATTGCTGGCGGTATTTTTCAGCACAAACATGCCCTTACCATGAATGCGCTCGATATACCCTTCCTGAACCAGATTCGCCATCGCTTTTTGCACCGTCACCCGCGTCACGTGATACACGCTGGCGAGATCGCGCTCAGAGGGAATACTTTCTCCGATTCGATATTTCTGATCGAGAATATCCTTTTTTATCTTTTCTTTTATTTCCAGGTATTTATGCATACTACCCTCGCGGCGTCCTGACGGATCGTTACTTTACCATGGGCGCAAAATTTGGAAATAAAAAAGCCGGGTAGCGGCTTCGCCTTACCCGGCCTGATCGTGGAGCGCGCCCCGAAGGGCATTGCTTACGGGCGATATACCTTCACATTGGTAAAGCCCTGCTCGCGCAGGTAGAGCGCCTGCAGGCGGCTCATCACGCCACGCTCGCACCACAGGAGATAGGTTTTATCCTTCTCCAGATCGCCAAACTTGGAGCTCAGCTTGTAGAACGGCAGAGAGACAACTTCAACGCCCTCCACGCTCAGCGGGCTGGCATCCTGCTCGTCGATGGCGCGGATATCCACGATCACGTCGTTGGCGCTGAATCCGCTTACGGTTTCTACTTCTACCACGTCCTGATCGGTCTGCTGCGCAATTTCACGGATATCAACGTTCGTTGCTTCAGCAACCACTTTTTCGAGGATCTCGAAATCGAAGTTTTGCTCTTCCGCTTCGATCTTCGCCTTCACCGCTTTCACAGTCGGGCTTTTCGAGATCACACCGCAGTATTCCGGCATGGTACGGGCAAAATCTTCCGTACCGATTTTGCGCGCCAGATCGATGATGTGCTCTTTGTCGTGCGAGATCAGCGGACGGAGGATCAGCGTATCCGAGACGTTATCGATCAGACGCAGGTTGGTCAGGGTCTGGCTGGAGACCTGGCCCAGGGCTTCGCCTGTTACCAGCGCCTGCACGCCGTAGCGCTCGGCTACTTTCGACGCCGCACGCATCATCATGCGTTTCAGCACCACACCCATCTGGCCGTCGTCCACTTTTTCGAGGATTTCGCCGACCACAGGCTCAAAGTTGATCGCCACAAAACGCACGCGGTGGGAACTGCCAAAACGGTTCCACAGATAATGCGCGACCTGACGAACGCCGATCTCGTGCGCCGCACCGCCCAGGTTAAAGAAGCAGTAATGCACGCGGCAGCCGCGACGCATCAGCATGTAGCTGGAGACGCCAGAATCGAAACCACCGGAAATCAGGGACAGCACATCTTCTTGCGTCCCAATCGGATACCCGCCAATCCCTTCGTAGCGGCCTTTGACCAGCAGCAGGCGATCGTTTTCGATCTCCAGATTGACGGTCACTTCCGGGTTGGTCAGCTTCACGCGCGCCGATTCGACGTGCTGGTTCAGACCGCCGCCAACATAACGTTCGGCTTCGATCGAGCTGAATTCATGTTTACCACGACGCTTTACGCGCACGCAGAAGGTTTTGCCTTCGATCTGATCGCGGTACTGAGCAAGCGACAGTTCAAAAATATTGTGCAGTGAGGTAAACGGAACGTCCTCAACTTCCAGAATATGGTGAATCCCGGGAATGCGGGTCAGCGCATCGCGAATATCCAGACGCTTGTTTTCGTCCTTGGCGCGCACTTCGACGTGATCCCAGTGACGAACCACGGCAAGGGTTTCGTCATAATTTTTTAAAACGTTACGAATGTTTCCGGTCAGAATTTTAATAAAGCGCAAACGCACAGATTGGCTTTTGATGGTGATTTCCGGGAACAATTTAATGATAAACTTCATGGCGGCAATGTTTCGTTGGCAAGCCCGTAAAGGCTTGTGATGGAAAAGAGTACAGCAGCCCACACCCGTGGCTGCATCCAGGCGCGGAAGTATACCACTATAGCGGTGCTCCTGTGCACATTGCGCGTTATTTGCTTATCCGCCCGAGTCCGCTACCATGACGGGGCTGAAAATATGAGAGTCTACATTCACTATGCCGAAGAAAAATGACGCACCAGCCAGTTTCGAAACTGCGCTGAGTGAGCTGGAGCAAATTGTGACTCGTCTGGAAAGTGGCGACCTGCCGCTGGAAGACGCGCTCAATGAATTCGAACGCGGCGTGCAGCTTGCGCGCCAGGGGCAGGTTAAATTGCAGCAGGCCGAACAGCGTGTGCAAATTCTGCTGTCCGATAGCGAAGACGCCGCCACAACCCCTTTTACACCGGACGCTGAGTAAATGGATTTCGCCAAAGCGCTTCAGGAATGTGTGGAACGTGCCAACGACGCGCTGCGTCGTTTTATTGAACCACAGCCTTTTAAGAACACTCCACTGGTTGAAGCCATGCACTATGGCGCACTCTTAGGTGGAAAGCGTCTGCGCCCGTTCCTCGTCTATGCTACGGGCAATATGTTTGGCATCAGCAATGACACGCTGGATGCGCCAGCGGCCGCCGTTGAGTGCATTCATGCCTACTCGCTGATCCACGATGATTTACCGGCGATGGACGACGACGATTTACGTCGCGGCCAGCCGACGTGCCATATCAAGTTTGGCGAAGCCAATGCCATTCTGGCCGGTGATGCTCTGCAGACGCTGGCGTTCTCTATTCTGAGCGATGCGCCGATGGTTGAAGTGGCCGACCGTGACCGTCTGGCGATGGTTTCTGAGCTGGCGATGGCCAGCGGCATCGCTGGTATGTGCGGTGGTCAGGCGCTGGATCTGGAAGCGGAAGGTCGTCAGGTTAATCTGGAACAGCTTGAGCGCATCCACCGTCATAAAACAGGTGCGCTGATCCGTGCAGCCGTTCGCCTGGGCGCGCTGAGCGCGGGTGAACAGGGGCGTGAAGCCCTGCCCGTTCTGGACAGATACGCCGAAAGTATCGGTCTGGCTTTCCAGGTTCAGGATGACATTCTGGATGTGGTGGGCGATACTGCAATATTGGGAAAACGTCAGGGTGCAGACCAGCAGCTTGGCAAAAGTACCTACCCCGCCCTGCTGGGCCTTGAGCAAGCCCAACGTAAAGCCCGGGACCTGATCGATGATGCCCGCCAGTCGCTGAATCTGCTGGCCGCACAATCGCTTGATACCTCGGCACTGGAAGCGCTAGCGGACTATATAATCCAGCGTGATAAATAAACATACTAAATCTCGATGAGCCTTTGATGAGTTTTGATATTGCCAAATACCCGACACTGGCGTTGGTTGACTCCACCCAGGAGTTACGTCTGTTGCCGAAAGAGAGCCTGCCGAAGCTGAGCGACGAACTGCGTCGTTACCTGCTCGACAGCGTGAGTCGTTCCAGCGGACATTTCGCCTCCGGGCTTGGCACGGTGGAGCTGACCGTTGCGCTGCACTACGTCTACAACACCCCGTTTGACCAGTTGATCTGGGATGTCGGTCATCAGGCTTATCCGCACAAAATTCTCACCGGCCGTCGCGATAAAATTGGTACGATCCGCCAGAAAGGCGGGCTGCATCCTTTCCCATGGCGCGGTGAGAGCGAGTACGACGTCTTAAGCGTCGGTCACTCCTCCACATCAATTTCTGCGGGTATCGGCATTGCCGTGGCGGCGGAAAAAGAGAATAAACAGCGCCGCACCGTCTGCGTGATTGGCGATGGCGCGATCACGGCGGGTATGGCGTTTGAGGCGATGAACCACGCGGGCGATATCATGCCCGATATGCTGGTGATCCTTAACGACAATGAAATGTCGATCTCAGAAAACGTCGGTGCGCTCAACAACCACCTGGCGCAGCTGCTCTCCGGCAAACTCTATTCCACTCTGCGTGAAGGCGGTAAAAAAGTCTTCTCCGGCGTGCCACCGATCAAAGAGCTGCTGAAACGCACCGAAGAGCACATCAAAGGCATGGTGGTTCCCGGCACCCTGTTTGAAGAGCTGGGCTTTAACTACATTGGCCCGGTGGACGGGCATGACGTGCTGGGTCTGGTCTCTACGCTCAAGAACATGCGCGACCTGAAAGGCCCGCAGTTCCTGCACATCATGACTAAAAAAGGGCGTGGCTACGAGCCCGCGGAAAAAGACCCGATCACCTTCCACGCCGTGCCTAAATTCGATCCGACCAGCGGCTGTCTGCCAAAAAGCAGCGGCGGGATGCCAAGCTATTCGAAAATTTTCGGCGACTGGCTGTGCGAAACAGCGGCTAAAGACAACAAGCTAATGGCCGTGACGCCTGCCATGCGTGAAGGCTCCGGCATGGTGGAGTTCTCCAAAAAATTCCCGGGCCAGTATTTTGACGTGGCGATTGCCGAACAGCACGCGGTGACGTTCGCAGCCGGTCTGGCAATTGGTGGCTATAAACCGATTGTGGCTATCTACTCGACTTTCCTGCAGCGCGCCTACGACCAGGTGATCCACGACGTCGCAATCCAGAAGCTGCCGGTGCTGTTTGCTATCGACCGTGCTGGTATCGTCGGTGCCGACGGGCAGACGCACCAGGGGGCGTTTGATCTCTCCTTCCTGCGCTGTATCCCGGACATGGTCGTGATGACGCCAAGCGACGAGAACGAATGCCGTCAGATGCTCTTTACCGGGTATCACTATCAGGACGGCCCAAGCGCAGTGCGTTATCCGCGCGGCAACGCCGTGGGCGTCGAGCTGGAACCGCTGGCGAAATTGCCTATCGGGAAAGGCATCGTTAAACGTCACGGCGAAAAACTGGCAATCCTCAACTTCGGTACATTGATGCCTGAGGCGGCGAAAGTCGCGGAATCGCTCAATGCGACCCTGGTGGATATGCGCTTTGTCAAACCGCTGGATGAAACGTTAATTCTGGAGATGGCGGCGCGTCACGATTCGCTGGTCACCCTGGAAGAGAACGCTATTATGGGCGGCGCAGGAAGCGGCGTGAACGAAGTGCTGATGGCGCATCGCAAGCCAGTTCCGGTGCTGAATCTCGGCCTGCCAGACTACTTTATTCCGCAAGGAACTCAGGACGAAGCCCGCGCGGCGATTGGCCTGGATGCTGCCGGAATTGAAGCGAAAATCCGCAGCTGGCTGGCGTAACATCTCCCCTCTTTTCCCTCCTGCTATGCTTAAAGATAGTATTTTAAGCAATCAGCAGGAGTGGAAGCATGCAATACAACACGTTAGGAAAAACAGATCTTAAGGTTTCCCGTCTTTGTCTGGGCTGTATGACCTTTGGCGAACCTCAACGGGGAAACCATGCCTGGACGCTGCCGGAAGAGAGCAGCCGCCTTATCATCAAACACGCCCTCGACGGCGGCATTAACTTCTTCGATACGGCAAACAGCTATTCCGACGGCAGCAGCGAAGAAATTGTGGGCCGCGCGCTGCGGGATTTTTCCCGCCGCGACGAAGTGGTGGTTGCCACCAAGGTTTACTATCCCTCAGGCGATTTAACTGAAGGGCTGTCCCGCGCGCAAATCCTGCGTTCAATTGATGCCAGCCTGAAGCGTCTGAACATGGATTATGTCGATCTGCTGCAAATCCACCGTTGGGACTACAACACCCCGATAGAAGAGACCCTTGAAGCGCTGGACGACGTGGTAAAAGCGGGTAAAGCGCGCTACATCGGTGCGTCGTCAATGCACGCCTCGCAGTTTGCTGAAGCGCTGGATCTTCAGAAGCAGCACGGCTGGGCGCGGTTCGTCACTATGCAGGATCACTACAATCTGATCTATCGTGAAGAAGAGCGCGACATGCTGCCGCTGTGCTATCGGGAAGGCGTGGCGGTGATCCCCTGGAGCCCGCTGGCACGCGGTCGTTTAACCCGTCCATGGGGAGAAACCACCGCGCGATCCGTTTCCGATGAAGTGGGTAAAAATCTGTATAACGATACCCAGGCAAGCGATGCGCTGATCGCCGAACGTCTGGCCGGTATCGCCGAGGAGACAGGGGCTACCCGCGCGCAGGTGGCGCTGGCGTGGCTTCTGAGCAAACGCGGAGTGGCGGCACCGATTATCGGCACGTCGCGGGAAGAACAGCTGGATGAACTGCTGAATGCGGTCGATTTGACGCTGACGCCGGAGCAGATTGCCGAGCTGGAAACGCCCTATCAGCAGCATTCGGTCGTCGGATTTAAATAAAAAAAGCCGGGCGGCGGCTTCGTCTTACCCGGCCTGCAATGCGTATGATTTTGTCAGCCGGGAAGCCCAGCGCGACCCGGCAACAAACCGCACGACATCACGCGAAGTGATCGTACCCTTTCCAGTCGAGTGTCACAGGGGTGCCGTTTTGCACAAACTGCATCCCCTCGCTATCAGGCAAAATCTGCCCGATACAGGTAAACGGCGCGCCGAGATTGCCCAGGGCAACATCCAGCGTACCGCGATTTAGCTCCGGGACGGTAAAGCACAGCTCATAATCTTCACCGCCGGACAGCGCCCAGCGCAGCGCCTGCTCAGGCTCGACGTGTTTACGCATCTGCTCTGACAGCGGGAAGGTATCGAGATCAACTCGCGCCCCGACGCCACTTGCCTTAAGAATGTGCCCGAGATCGGAAATCAAACCGTCAGACAGATCGATCGCCGAGCTGGCGCGCTCGCGCAGCGCCTGGCCGTGCAGAATGCGCGGCGTCGGGCGCAAGTGGCGTTTCACCAGATACGCTGCGTCATCGGCGTCGTTCACTGTTAAACGTTCCTGCAAAATCGCCAGCCCCGCCGCGCTGTCGCCTGGCGTACCGGTGACATAAATCCAGTCGCCCGGCTTCGCGCCCGAGCGTTTCAGCGCGCGTCCGACTGGCACATAGCCGTGGATCGCCAGCGTCATCGACAGCGGACCGGCCGTGGTATCACCGCCAATCAGCTGCATATCGTAATAGTTCAGTTGTTCAAACAGCGCGTTGCTGAAGGCTTCAAGCCAGGCTTCATCGACGTTCGGCAAGGTAAGTGCCAGCGTCAGCCACGCCGGATCGGCGCCCATCGCCGCCAGATCGCTTACGTTCACCGCCAGCGCTTTGTAGGCCAGATCGGCCGGATCGATATCCGCCAGGAAATGGCGCCCACACACTAAGGTGTCGGTGCTGATAGCCAGGGTCTGTTTTTCGGGAATATTGAGAAGTGCGCAGTCGTCGCCAATGCCCGTTTCAACATCAAGACGGGAGCTACGAACGCGGTCAAAATAACGGGCAATCAGGGAGAATTCGCCGCATGCCATACGTTATGCCTCAGCAAATAAAAATAAAAAAACCGGAGCCGCACAGCCAGGCGGCAGTGCGAAACTCCGGTTTGCGGATCACTTTTTGTGGGGACGGATCGCAGGTGCGGCTTTATCCAGCACGCCATTCACAAATTTGTGGCTGTCTTCAGCACCGAAGGTTTTTGCCAGTTCGATAGCTTCATTGATGGCCACTTTGTATGGCACATCCTGACGTTTAGACAGCTCAAACAGCGCAATGCGCAGCACTGCTTTCTCAACCTGGCCCAGCTCTTCAAGCAGACGGGACAGGTACGGCTTCATCAGACCGTCGAGATACGCGCTATTAGTCGCCACTCCCGACAGCAGTTCACGGAAGTACAGGACGTCAACGTCTTTGACGTCTTGTTCCGCCAGGAACTGGTATTCAACATCAGCGATGTCGTTCTGGGACAACTGCCAGGAGTAGAGCGCCTGGACGGCACACTCACGGGCGCGGCGACGAGCAGCAGGTTTCACGGAATTCCCCTTACAAAAAAATCAGGCCTTAATGGCTTTCAATACGTTGATCATTTCAAGCGCGGTCAGTGCAGCTTCTGCACCTTTGTTACCGGCTTTGGTGCCAGCGCGTTCGATGGCTTGTTCAATACTTTCAGTAGTCAGTACGCCGAATGCGACAGGAATTTCAGCATCCTGTGCCACGTGCGCCAGACCATTGCTTGCACCACCCGCAACGTATTCGAAGTGAGCAGTACCGCCACGAATCACCGTACCCAGCGCAATCACCGCGTCGTATTTACCGGTTTTCGCCAAAGCGCCCGCTGCCAACGGCAGTTCGTAGGCACCTGGAACCCAAACAACGGTAATATTGTCATCTTTAACCTGGCCAATACGTTTCAGGGCGTCAATCGCACCGTCCAGCAGGCTTTCGTTGATGAAGTTGTTGAAACGCGCAATAGTGATGGCGACGCGAGCGTCCGGGGTAGCAACAGCAGCTTCAATAATATTCATACTCTTCCTTTACGGGTTCATTTGGCCCCGCAGGGGGGCGGATTTTATCATAATACTTCGCGCACTGCTTCTCTATTTCAGAAAGCCTCACGCAGGGATTAAATGCAGGCACACGTCGGGGCCAACCTGCCGAATTTCGCTGAATTTGAGTTGCGGCGCATCGGCCAGTTTTTCAAGGCCGGGCAGCACAAACAGGCCACGCGCATCGGTACCTAACAGTTTAGGCGCAACGTAGACAATCAGTTCATCCACAAGCCCTGCCTGCAATAACGCACCGGCAAGCGTAGGCCCGGCTTCAACCCAGATGCTGTTCACCTGCTGTTTACCCAGCAGCATCATCAGCACCACTAAATCGATATGACCGTGATGCGCCGGCACCATAATGCTGCGCACCGCGTCCGGCCATTCACGACTGTCTTCTTGCGTACGTGCAATCCAGGTTTCACCCGGCTGCTGCACGATACGGTGAGCGGGCGTCAGGCGATTCTGACGATCCAGCACAATACGCAACGGCTGACGCAGATTTTCCTCTGGATAGAGCGCCCGGGTATCGGCATCAAGCTCTTCCCAACGCACGGTCATCGCCGGATCGTCTGCCAGCACCGTCTCACTGCTGGTGAGAATAGCATGGCTTTGCGCGCGCAGACGTTGCACATCGCGCCTTGCCTGCGGGGAGGTGATCCACTGGCTTTCACCGCTGGCCATCGCCGTGCGACCGTCAAGAGAGGCGCCCAGCTTCAGCTGAATGTAGGGGAAGCCGGTCCGCATCCGCTTGAGAAACCCCTTATTCAGCGCCTCAGCATCGTTCATCATCAGCCCGTGGCTGACGTCGATGCCCTCCTGCTGCAGGCGATAAAGACCACGCCCCGCCACCTGCGGGTTCGGGTCCTGCATGGAGGTCACCACGCGCGCCACGCCTGCGGCAATTAATGCTTCGCAGCACGGCGGCGTGCGGCCATGATGGCTGCAGGGTTCAAGGGTCACATAGGCCGTTGCGCCACGGGCCTTTTCGCCCGCCATGCGTAACGCATGCACTTCAGCATGCGGCTCACCGGCGCGATAATGGAAACCCTCGCCCACAACAACGCCGTCTTTGACAATCACGCAGCCCACGTTCGGATTGGGATGGGTGGTGAAGCGTCCGCGCTGCGCGAGTTTCATCGCTCGCGCCATGTAAATCTCATCCTGCATGGGCTTAATCCTGTAGGCGGGCGATCTCTTCGCCGAACTCTTTGATGTCTTCGAAGCTGCGATAGACGGAAGCAAAGCGGATGTAAGCCACTTTATCGAGCTTTTTGAGCTGCTCCATCACCAGGTTACCGATCATTTTGCTCGGCACTTCGCGCTCGCCGGTGCCACGCAGATGCGATTTAATGTGATTAAGCGCCATTTCGACGTCATCTGCGCTGACTGGCCGTTTTTCCAGTGCTTTTAGCATCCCTCTGCGCAGCTTCTCTTCGTTAAATGGCTCACGTACATCGTTACTTTTCACCACGCGCGGCATCACCAGCTCTGCCACTTCGAAGGTGGTGAAACGTTCGTTGCAGACCAGACACTGCCGACGACGACGGACAGAGGAGCCTTCACCTACAAGACGGGAGTCGATTACTTTGGTATCCACAGCGGAACAGAATGGGCAATGCATACGGTGTCCTGGCTATCTGGTTAACTGAACTCTATTTTACCCTGAACTGGGCCGACAACAAAGGAAGAGCGCTTTTGAGACAAAGGATCTATACCTGACGGCGAGTTACTGGCTACCATTAGGACATCCGTTATTTCAAGGAATTAAACGCAATGACAAGACGTTACCTAAGAATTCTCGTGGTGGGAAGCCTCTTCACCCTTAGCGCCTGCGCACAGCAAAGCGAAGTTCGCCAGATGAAACAGAGCGTTAATACGCTCAACACGGCGATGACTAATCTGAACCAGGAAACGGTTAAAATCACGCAGCAAAATGCCCTGAACGCGAAATCCAGTAGCGGCGTTTATCTGTTGCCGGGCGCCAACACGCCCGCCCTGCTGAAAAGTCAAATTGGTACGCTGCGCATGTCGCTGGTCAATGTGGCACCTAACGCCGACGGCACACGCGCCACCCTGCGCATCCGGGGCCAGTCCAACGATCCGCTGCCAGCCTTTAGCGGCACGGTCGAATGGGGCCAGCTGCAGGGAACGACCGAAAGCTATCAGGAGGTTAACGTGCAAAACCAGTTAATTACCGCACCTGCCAGCGTGCTCGCACCGAGCGATGTCGATATCCCACTGCAGTTAAACGGCACCACGCCAGAGCAGTTAGGTTTCATCCGTATCCACGATATTCAGCCTGCCGCCCAGTAACACTCTTTAGCGGAACGTTTACCGCGTTCCGCTCTCTCTTACATTCCGAAACATTGGCAAGATAAATGATTGCCGTTACAATCCCCGCCGTTTAAAGTACGCAAACGTGAACGCAATCGATTACGCTCATGAGAGATATGTGAAACAACACATATTTTTGTGAGCAGGGATTCCTATAATAGGCTCCGCAGAAACACGAAATATTTAGAAACGCAATTCGCGCATCTTTCACATCCCGAAAGGGATTTTCAATCAGTGGCATGATTATGAAAAAAACAGTATTAGCAGCCGGTGCAGTTCTGGCACTGTCTTCCTCTTTCGCTGTAAACGCAGCTGAAAATTCAAAACCTGAATATGTTTCCGACTGGTGGCATCAGAGCGTCAACGTGGTTGGTAGCTACCACACCCGCTTCGGACCTCAGATCCGCAACGATACCTATCTGGAGTACGAAGCTTTCGCCAAGAAAGACTGGTTTGATTTCTACGGTTACGCCGATGCACCGGTCTTCTTCGGTGGTAACACCGATGCGAAAGGTATCTGGAACCACGGTTCTCCGCTGTTCATGGAAATCGAACCGCGCTTCTCTATCGACAAGCTGACGGGCGCAGACCTGAGCTTCGGTCCGTTCAAAGAGTGGTATGTCGCGAACAACTACATCTACGATATGGGCCGCAACGCATCGGGCCGTCAGAGCACCTGGTACATGGGTCTGGGTACTGACATCGACACCGGTCTGCCGATGAGCCTGTCCATGAACGTGTATGCCAAATACCAGTGGCAGAACTACGGTGCCGCGAACGAAAACGAGTGGGATGGCTACCGTTTCAAAGTGAAATACTTTGTGCCAATTACCCAGCTGTGGGGCGGTAACCTGAGCTATATCGGTTTCACCAACTTTGACTGGGGTTCAGACCTGGGCGACAACGACTTCCGTGACCTGAACGGTAAGAAAGCGCGTACCAACGACTCCATCGCCTCCAGCCACATCCTGGCGCTGAACTACGATCACTGGCACTACTCCGTGGTTGCTCGTTACTGGCACAACGGTGGCCAGTGGAACGACGACGCGAGCCTGAACTTCGGTAACGGTGATTTCAGCGTACGTTCTACCGGTTGGGGTGGTTACCTGGTTGTAGGTTACAACTTCTAATCTTGCCGCAGGCCGGATAAGCGAACCGCCATCCGGCATCAAAAAGCCAGCGCAATGCTGGCTTTTTTGTTAGTTGCAGACCAGCGCCCGGCCCTGATCCAGCAGCCACGGACGTAAATAGCCGACGGTGTTGGACATCGGCAGTACCTCATCCGGCAGCCTGATTCCGATGTGCTCGGCAATGTATGCCCGACGCGCCACAATGCGCTGCCAGAGCGCGGGGTAGTCACTTGCCAGCGTATGACGCAGCGTATCATCCGCCAGCGCGACGGTATCTTCAATGCTGGCCCCGGCGTATCCCGCTCTCGACGGAATGATGTCGATTTGCAGGAGCATTCCACTTTTCAAGGTCGCGGCCGAATCCGGACCAATGGGCGAACAGAGCCACTCTTCATCCGCCACCAGATGCCCCGGATTCAGGTGCCAGTGATACTCGGCTTTTGGTAATATCCGCTCGATTACGTCGTACATCTCGCCGCCTTTCATCCCGATGTGCAGATGTTCAAGCCAGGCGACGACCGCACAGAAATAGGGTTTTGCCACCACATCGAGATAGTCTGCGACGTCGGGCGCAAGCTCCGACGCATTCGCCACGACATATGCCGCTCTGCTGGTCAACCCACCTTTGTAGCTGGTGGTGAGGGAAAATTTATCACCGCGCTGAATAACTTTATCTCCGGGATAAAGGTTAGCCCAGGCAAAGCGATCGCCCGTCGCAGCGATGGTGACGACATTATTCGGTTGGCCTTCTGCCGCCAGCAGCGATGCGATCTGTTTTTCGGTTTTACCGGGTTCGATGGCATTTAACGCCGTGAGGATCGCCGTTGAGGCCAGATTCGCACCATATTCGTAGTGCGCCAGTTCGTTGGCGTTGTTGACCGTACGCACGCCGCCGTCAGGATCGATAAAAATGCCCGTGGCATTGCGCAGCTGCGCCGTCCCCTCTCCCGCCAGGCGAATGGCATCGACAATAAAAGCGGGTAAATCAAACATCTGATGCGCATCGTCGCCCGAGCCGGTAAACAGCTTCCAGCCCGCCAGCCCAAGTTTTTTACCTGCCGTTATGCCCGCTTCCTTCAGCAGTTCCGGCAGCGGTTTTTTGTTATCCATCGGCTGATTGGGTAGCGAAAACCACGGAGCATGAATCACCCGGTTTGTGAGCCGTGCATGGGCGGCCAGCTTCAGGTTTTCATTGCCCAGCACCAGCACCGCCTCCCCCGAAGCCTGCAGCACCAATAGCGCCTCTTCAAAGCGGGGAATAAACCCGGTCAGATATTCGAAGTTACCGCCGTGCTCTTTATCCGCGTAGACAATCAGCGCGTCCAGCCCGTGCTGTTGCATCTTGCTCAGTATACTGGCTTTTCGCTGACGCAGGGTTTCGTCGCTCAACATTACGGAAGGCACGCCATGCCAGACGGCAGGCTGGGGAATGGAAGAAAGGGTGACCATCAGCATTACTCCATGTCATTGCGATTCACAATGCGAGAGTAACCAAATTTGAGATAGCTGTAATAAAAAAATCCCGGCCTTGCGACCGGGATTCCGTTATCAGATTGCTGTTGCCGTTACGGCAGGATGGACGGCTGATCCGCCCCTTCCTTTTCAACTTTCTGCTGCAGCAGATGCTCACGCTTCATGCCCAGTTTCAACGCCAGCGCGGACGCGACGTAAATAGAAGACGCTGTACCGATAGACACACCGATCAGCATGGTCAGCGAGAAGCCTTCCAGAATCGGGCCACCGAAGAGGAACAGCATCAGGATAACCATCAAGGTTGTCCCGGATGTGATCAACGTACGGTGCAGCGTTTGGGTCAGAGAAACGTTAAAGATTTCGTACGGCGTACCGCGACGGATCTTACGGAAGTTCTCACGAATACGGTCAGATACCACAATGCTGTCGTTCAGTGAGTAACCGATAACCGACATCAACGAGGCCACGATGGTCAGGTCAACCTCAATATGGAACAGAGACAACACACCCATGGTGATAACCACGTCGTGCGCCAGTGCGATAACCACACCGGCCGCCAGACGCCATTCGAAACGAAAACCAACGTACACCAGAATCGAGATCAGCGCGGCCAGCAGTGCCAGTGCACCATTCTGCGCCAGATCTGCCCCGACGCTTGGGCCGACGAATTCGATACGTTTAACCGTGGCGTCCTGGCTGGTCGCTTCGTTAATCACGTTAACGACTTTGCTGCCCAGCTCCTGGCTGCCATTGGCATCGTGAACCGGAGGCATACGCACCATGATGTCGCGGCTGCTGCCGAAGTTCTGCAGCTGCGGCTCTTCGAAGCCCGCTTTCTGCAGCGCCAGACGCATCTGGTCCATGTCAGCCGGTTTTTCCAGGGTAATTTCGATCACCGTACCACCGGTGAAATCGAGACCCCAGTTAAAACCACGGACACCGATAATGGCGATAGACACAATCAGGAGAAAACCTGAAATGCCGAAGGCCCAGTAGTCCCAGCGCATAAAGTCCCAGACTTTACGGCCATGGTTCAATTGTTCAACAGTATATTCCTGTGCCACAACGCACTCCTCAGATAGACAGCTTTTTGACGCGCTTGCCGCCATACAGCAGGTTCACGATGGCACGGGTGCCGACAATAGCGGTAAACATTGACGTTGCCACACCGATACCGGTGGTGATAGCAAAGCCTTTGATCGCGCCAGTACCCACTGCATACAGGATCAGAACCTTAATCAGTGTTGTCACGTTCGCATCGAAGATGGAGCTGAATGCGCCTTTATAGCCTTCATCGATCGCTTGTTGTACGGAGCGACCGTTGCTCAGTTCTTCTTTAATACGCTCGTTTATCAATACGTTGGCGTCAACCGCCACCGCAAGGGTTAGAACGATACCCGCGATACCCGGCATGGTCAGCGTAGCCCCTGGCAGCAGGGACATGATACCGATGATCAGCACCAGGTTTGCAATCAGCGCGGTAGTCGCAATCAGGCCAAACTTCTTATAGAAGAAGAGCATGAAGATGATTGAAACCGCCAGACCGGCCAGACAGGCTTCCAGACCCTGAGTGATGTTTTGCATACCCAGCGTTGGACCGATAGTACGCTCTTCAACAATCTGAATCGGCGCAATCAACGCACCGGCACGCAGCAGCAGAGAGAGCTGACGCGCTTCGTTCGGGTTGTTGATGCCCGTAATACGGAAGCTGTTGCCCAGGCGAGACTGGATGTTGGCGATGTTAATCACCTCTTCCTCTTTCACCAGAACCGCACGACCGTTGGCATCTTTCTTACCGCTGTCTTTGTACTCCACGAACAGAGTCGCCATCGGTTTACCGATGTTATCCTTCGTGAAGTTGGACATGATGTTACCACCCGCGCTATCAAGCGAGATGTTAACCTGCGGCTGGTTGTATTCATCCTGGTTCGAAGTGGAATCGGTGATGTGGTCACCGGTCAGAATCACGCGTTTGTACAGCACAACAGGCTGACCTTCACGTGTCTGTTTCACTTCTGAGTCACCCGGAACACGACCCGATGCCGCAGCGGATTGATCCACGTTGGTGTTCACCAGGCGGAATTCCAGGGTGGCTGTCGCACCCAAAATCTCTTTGGCGCGCGCGGTATCCTGGATACCTGGCAGCTCAACCACGATACGGTCAGCACCCTGACGCTGTACCAGTGGCTCAGCAACACCCAGCTGGTTCACACGGTTACGCAGGATATTGATGTTTTGCTGAACCGCGTATTCGCGCGCTTCGCTCAGACGCGTATCGGTCATGACGGCACGCAGCTGATTGCTACCCTGGCGTGAAATAACCAGATCGCGATGACGTGCAGCCAGATAATCGACCGCCTGATCGCGAGCCGTTGCGTCACGGAAGGTGATGCTCAGACCGTAGTTATCTTCCTTACGCACAGTGGTGTAAGGAATGCTTTTTTCACGCAGATCGCTGCGCAGGCTATCAATGTTCTGTTCCTGCAGCTTGCCGAGCGCGGTATCCATATCCACTTCCATCAGGAAGTGAACGCCGCCACGCAGATCAAGACCGAGTTTCATCGGCTCTGCATTGATGGAGGCTAACCAACGCGGGGTTGCAGGAGCAAGGTTTAACGCCACGACATATTTGTCACCCAGCACGCCCATCAGCGCTTCACGTGCGCGGAGCTGCGTGTCGGTGGTGTCGAAGCGAGCAAGAATTGCGCCCTCTTCCAGTGCCACAGACTTAGCGGTAATTTTTTCTTCTTGTAACGTTTTCTGGACCTGGATCAGCGTTTGCTCACTGGCGGCGACACCGCGCGCGCCAGTGATTTGAACGGCCGGATCCTCACCATACAGGTTGGGAAGTGCGTACAGCAGGCCGACGATAATCACGACGACCAGCATGATGTACTTCCACAAAGGATAACGGTTTAACACGGCAGTTCCCTTTGGGAAAAGTTGGATTACAGCGCCTTCATCGTGCCTTTCGGCAGTACGGCAGCAACGAAGTCACGTTTGATAACCACTTCAGTGGTGTCGTTCAGTGCGATAGAGATGTAGCCAGTTTCAGCCACTTTCGTCACACGACCCACCAGACCGCCATTGGTCAGCACTTCATCGCCTTTTGCGATAGAGTTCATCAGGTTTTTGTGTTCTTTGGTACGTTTCTGCTGTGGGCGCAGGATCATGAAGTAGAAGATCAGACCAAACACCACCAGCATCAGAATCAGAGACATCGGGCTGCCCTGCGACGGAGCGCCTGTTGCTGCTACCGCATCAGAAATAAAAAAGCTCATTCAAATTCCCTCATTATTAAATTAGTCAACGTTCAAAGGTGGAACATCACGACCCTGGCGTTGGTAAAAATCAGTCACGAAGCTCTCTAATTTACCCTCTTCGATAGCCTTACGTAAACCAGCCATTAAACGCTGATAATAACGAAGGTTATGAATGGTATTGAGACGCGCGCCTAAAATCTCATTGCAACGATCAAGATGATACAAATATGCGCGAGAATAGTGACGACAGGTATAACAATCACACTCAGCATCCAGCGTGCTGGTGTCATTTTTATGCTTCGCGTTACGGATTTTCACCACACCGTCAGTAACAAACAGGTGTCCGTTACGCGCGTTGCGGGTTGGCATGACGCAGTCGAACATATCGATGCCGCGGCGCACACCTTCAACCAGATCTTCTGGTTTACCCACGCCCATCAGGTATCGCGGTTTATCCGCAGGGATTTGCGGGCAAACATGCTCCAGAATACGGTGCATGTCTTCCTTCGGCTCACCCACAGCCAAACCGCCGACAGCGTAGCCATCAAAACCTATCTCTACCAGACCTTTAACAGAGATATCGCGTAAATCTTCGTAAACGCTGCCCTGAATAATCCCGAACAGCGCATTTTTGTTTTCCAGCCCGTCAAAACGGTCACGGCTACGCTTCGCCCAACGCAGAGACATCTCCATTGAACGCTTCGCGTAATCCCAGTCTGCAGGATATGGCGTGCATTCGTCGAAGATCATCACGATGTCAGAGCCGAGATCGTACTGAATTTCCATGGATTTTTCAGGATCGAGGAAGATCGGATCGCCGTTAATAGGGTTACGGAAGTGTACGCCTTGTTCGGTGATTTTACGGATATCACCCAAGCTGAACACCTGGAAACCGCCGGAGTCGGTCAGGATTGGACCTTTCCACTGCATGAAATCATGCAGATCGCCGTGCAGTTTCATCACTTCCTGGCCTGGGCGCAGCCACAGGTGGAAGGTGTTACCGAGGATAATCTGTGCGCCGGTCGCTTCAACTTCTTCCGGCGTCATCCCTTTTACGGTGCCGTAGGTGCCCACAGGCATAAAGGCTGGCGTTTCAACCACGCCGCGATCAAACACCAGGCGGCCACGGCGCGCGCGTCCGTCGGTGGTATCGAGTTCAAATTTCATTTTTTCTCCAGCGTCAGAAAAACAGTCCGACGTTTTCATACGGTGTCGCGGAATCAGTCCCCGACACGCTCATTCAAAGCCTGCGGATTGTACGTGATAAACATCGCGTCCCCGTAGCTAAAAAAGCGATAATTTTGTTCTACCGCAGCCTTATAGGCGTTCATTGTATGCTGATAACCGGCAAACGCCGACACCAGCATAATCAAAGTCGATTCAGGCAGATGGAAGTTCGTCACCAGCGCATCGATCACTTTGTATTGGTAGCCTGGGTAAATAAAGATTTGCGTGTCGCCAAAGAATGGCTCAATCAGGTCGGTTTTAGCCGCCTGCGCCGCGCTTTCCAGCGAACGAACGGAGGTCGTGCCGACTGCAATCACGCGGTTGTTGCGCGCTTTGGCGGCGAGCACTGCATCAACCACCTCTTGCGGCACTTCCGCGTATTCGGAGTGCATGATGTGGTCTTCGATAGAATCCACGCGCACCGGCTGGAACGTCCCCGCGCCGACGTGCAGCGTGACAAACGCCATCTCGATGCCTTTCTCGCGCAGTTTTTCCAGCAGCGGTTCATCAAAATGCAAACCGGCAGTCGGTGCAGCAACGGCGCCGGGTTTTTCGCTGTAGACCGTCTGGTACAGCTCGCGGTCGGCGTCTTCGTCCGGGCGGTCGATGTACGGCGGCAGCGGCATGTGGCCGATGGCGTTCAGAATATCCAGCACCGGGCGTTCGTCGTTAAACTCGACTTCAAACAGCGCGCCGTGACGGGCCGTCATGGTGGCGTTGATGCTTTCGTCATCACCCAGCAGCAGCTCAGCGCCCGGCTTCGGCGCTTTGGAGGCGCGAATATGTGCCAGAATACGTTTGTCATCGAGCATTCGTTCGACCAGCACTTCAATCTTGCCACCGCTGGCTTTACGGCCAAACAGACGCGCCGGGATCACGCGGGTATTGTTAAAGACCAGTAGATCGCCAGGGTTGAGCTTATCGAGCAGATCGGTGAAAGTACCGTGCGTCAGCGCGCCCGTTGGCCCGTCCAGCGAAAGCAAGCGGCAACCACTGCGCTCCGGCTGCGGATAGTGGGCAATCAGGGATTCAGGTAATTCAAAGGAGAAATCGGCGACGCGCATGACTTATACTCGTGACTTAAAAACAGGCGGCTTAGTCTAGTGCTCACACCTCTTTGCTGCAACAACTAGCCGTATCCGGATACCAAAACGCATGAATTTTCTCGCACACCTGCACCTCGCCCACCTCGCCGACAGCTCACTTTCGGGCAATTTGCTGGCCGATTTTGTTCGCGGCAACCCGGCAGACGACTATTCCGAGGAGGTGGTGGAGGGTATTTTCATGCATCGTCGCATCGATGTGTTGACCGATAACCTGCCGGAAGTGACAGAAGCGAAGGCGTGGTTTCGCCCTGAAACCCGCCGCGTGGCGCCGATTACGCTGGATGTGATGTGGGATCACTTTCTCTCGCGCCACTGGTCACAACTCTCACCCGAGCTGCCGCTGCCGGAATTTGTTCGCTATGCCCATTCGCAGGTGGCGCTCATTCTCCCGGACTCGCCGCCGCGCTTTGTCAATCTGAACGACTATCTGTGGTCCGAACGCTGGCTTGAGCGTTACAGCGAGATGGAATTTATTCAGCGCGTGCTTAACGGCATGGCAAGCCGCCGTCCGCGGCTGGATGCCCTGCGCGACTCCTGGCAGGATCTGGACACCCATTACGACGCGCTGGAGACCCGTTTCTGGCAGTTCTATCCGCGCATGATGGCGCAGGCGAAAAACAAACAACTTTAATAGAAGTGTGATTGATAGGTAAAAACTGGCTGAACGATTGTCAGCGCCTCTTTGTCTTAATGCTGAACACTCTCTATACTGGCCCGCGTTGCGTTCCAAATAACCTTAGTTACTACAGGAGAATCACATGGTTCTGGTCACTCGTCCGGCTCCGGATTTTACAGCTGCAGCCGTTCTCGGCAACGGTGAAATCGTTGAAAACTTCAATTTCAAACAGCACACCAACGGTAAACCTACCGTTCTGTTCTTCTGGCCAATGGACTTCACTTTTGTTTGCCCGTCTGAACTGATCGCATTCGACAAACGTTACGAAGAGTTCCAGAAACGTGGCGTTGAAGTTGTGGGTGTTTCCTTCGACTCCGAATTTGTACACAACGCATGGCGTAACACCCCTGTCGACAAAGGCGGCATCGGTGCAGTGAAATACGCAATGGTTGCGGACATCAAACGCGAAATCCAGCAGGCTTACGGTATCGAACATCCGGACGCTGGCGTTGCACTGCGCGGCTCCTTCCTGATCGACGCGAACGGCATCGTGCGTCACCAGGTGGTGAACGATCTGCCACTGGGTCGTAACATCGACGAAATGCTGCGTATGGTTGACGCGCTGCAGTTCCACGAAGAGCACGGCGAAGTGTGCCCGGCTCAGTGGGAAAAAGGTAAAGAAGGCATGAACGCGTCTCCAGACGGCGTGGCTAAATACCTGACTGAAAACGTCTCCAGCCTGTAATCGGCACGGATGATAAAAAAGGCTCGCTTAGGCGAGCCTTTTTGTTTTCTCTTAACCCTGTTCCGGGAGTGAGCTTCGCCCTACCCGGCCTCATCATCAGGTTAAAACGCGAAACACGAGCAGCCCAGCACGCCCCAGAAAGCCTGGTCATCCGATACCGGAATGCCCGACTGGCGTGCAATACCGTGCTGGTGCCCATGGACTCCGCAGCTGCCGATGCACTGATGCATCTGCACAACGGCTCCGACATTTGAGGCCACTGGCGGCGCTGAGCGATAATGCCCCGGCACTTTCACCACCGGCGACCACTCCGGCAGAACCGGGATCGGCGGCGGCGACAGCGGACTAAACTGTCCGGCGGCGTACACCACTTTGCCATCCACTACCGTCAGCACCGACTCGATGCCTTTGATCTCCTCTTCCGGCACGCTGAAGTAGTCTTTTGATAGCACCACCAGATCCGCAAGCTGCCCTGCCACGATGCGGCCTTTCTTGCCCTGCTCGCTGGAGAACCACGCGCTGCCTGCCGTCCACAATTCCAATGCGATATCACGCGGCAGTCGGTTACTGTCGTCATACATCGACAGCCCGCCCACGGTGCGACCGGAGACCAGCCAGTACAGTGCCGTCCACGGGTTGTAGCTCGCCACACGGGTAGCGTCGGTGCCTAAGCCCACGGGCACGTCCAGCTCCAGCATTTTCGCGACCGGCGGCGTGTGTTTCACCGCCTCTTTGCCGTAACGATCGACAAAATACTCGCCCTGGAACGCCATGCGATGCTGCACCGCAATCCCGCCGCCCAGCGCTTTTACGCGCTCAATGTTACGCTCAGTGATGGTTTCCGCGTGATCGAAGAACCAGTGCAGGCCGTTAAACGGTATGTCGCGGTTCACCTTTTCGAACACGTCCAACATCCGGCTGATAGATTCGTCATAGGTAGCGTGAAGACGGAACGGCCAGCGCTGCTCCACCAGATGACGCACCACGCGCTCCAGCTCGTCTTCCATCCCCTCAGGCAGATCCGGGCGCGGCTGCAGGAAATCTTCAAAGTCCGCCGCCGAGAAGACCAGCATTTCCCCCGCCCCGTTGGCGCGATAGAAATCGGTGCCCTGCCCAGGTTTGAGCATATCGGTCCAGCGTTCGAAATCTTCCAGCTCCTGCTTTGGCCGCTGGGTAAAGAGGTTATAGGCGATGCGAATCGTCATCTGCTCTTTGGCGTGCAGCTCTTCGACGATTTCGTAATCTTCCGGGTAATTCTGGAAGCCGCCGCCCGCATCAATCGCGCTGGTTAACCCTAAGCGGTTAAGCTCACGCATAAACTGGCGCGTCGAGTTCACCTGCTGTTCCAGCGGCAGTTTTGGCCCTTTCGCCAGCGTGGAATAGAGGATCATCGCGTTCGGTTTGGCGATCAGCATCCCGGTAGGGTTGCCGTTATTATCACGGACGATTTCACCGCCCGGCGGGTTTGGCGTCTCTTTGGTGTAGCCGACGGCTTTCAGCGCCGCGCGATTGAGCAGCGCGCGATCATAGAGATGCAGCACAAACACCGGTGTATCCGGCGCCGCGTCGTTCAGCTCCTGGATCGTCGGCATTCGCCGTTCGGCAAACTGAAATTCGCTCCAGCCGCCGACCACGCGCACCCACTGGGGCGTTGGGGTGCGATCGGCCTGCTCTTTCAGCATCCGCAGGGCATCGGCCAGCGACGGCACGCCTTCCCATCGCAGCTCAAGGTTGTAGTTCAGTCCGCCGCGAATCAGGTGCAGGTGCGAATCGTTGAGACCGGGGATCACCGTGCTCCCTTTCAGATCGACTATTTGCGTCCCTTCGGTGGCGTAACTCATCACCCGGTCGTGGTTGCCGGTGGCGAGGATTTTGCCGTTGGCAATGGCCACCGCCTCAGCGAGCGGATTTTCACGATCAAGGGTATGGATCTGACCTTTGGTTAAGATCAGTGTGGCCGTTTGAGACATAACGTACTCCTTTGAGCCGAATCAGGCTTTTTTCAGCCATCCGGCGAACAGGCGGGTCACGATGGGCATCCACAACCAGACCACCAGCGCGACCACACAAGCATCGTTAAGCAAATGCAGGAATAAAGACCCTTTCAGGCCTGGAAGCAGCGCGCCGGTCAATTGCGGTACGACGAGCGTGCTGGGGAAAATCACCATCAGCGTCATCAGAAACTGTTTCCACTGTTTCGGCTTGCGCACATGCGTCTCCGGCGGCGTAAACCAGAACGCGGCCTCGGTGCGCACTTCCGTTTTGTCCCCTTCGGCCAGCAGCGGTTCAATCTCTTTGACCAGCACTGAACGGGTATCGGACTGCGTCCAGGCATAGAGGTGTTCGAGGGTGTCGAAGCGGATAATGACCGTCCACAGATCTTGCCCCTCCGTCGGGCGAATCACGTTCGCGCCGAGGTGTCCGGGAAATTCTGCGGCCACGGGCATGATTTTGCCCAGCCACTGTTCGTAACGCGCCGCCTGTCCGGCCAGCAGGGTATGGGTGATCACCAGCGTCACATGTGAATTTTGCGCCATGAGAGTATCCAGGTCTGATGAAAATGGCGGGTTCAATCAACCCGCCGGGAGGGATTTACGCTTTACGCTCAGGCGCGCCGTGAACCAGGGTATAGGCATAATCGACGCCCATCCCGTACGCTCCGCTGTGCTCACGCACCAGATCCATTACCGCGTCGTAAGTCTCTTTGCGAGACCAGTCGCGCTGGTACTCCAGCAGTACCTGCTGCCAGGTCACCGGAACGGCACCGGCCTGCACCATACGGTCGATAGCACGTTCATGGGCATCGACAGAAGTGCCGCCTGAGGTGTCGGTTACGACGTAGACTTCGAAGCCCTCATCCAGCGCCATCAGCGCCGGGAAAGTCAGGCACACTTCGGTCCACAGGGCCGAGATGATGAGTTTTTTGCGGCCCGTTGCTTTGACTGCCGCAACAAACGCATCATCTTCCCAGGAGTTCATCGAGGTGCGTTCAATCGGTTTCACATCCGGGTGAACAGCCAGTAATTCCGGCCAGATATAACCGCTAAAACTTTTAGTTTCGACCGAGGTGTAGATAACCGGCACATCAAATATTTTGCCTGCTTTCGCCAGTGCAACCGTATTATTTTTGAGGAGTTGGCGGTCAATATTCGCCACGCCAAACGACATTTGCGGCTGGTGATCAATAAAAATAAGCGTGGAGTTTGATGGGTCAATCAGTTCGCGGATAGACATAAATGTACCTTTTAATCAATACGTTAAAAGAAAACTAAATGTGTGCGATATGTGGTCGGGCCCTGACTGATAAAGCAAATTGAGTATAGCGAGAATAGATTGGCGGGATAGTAAAGATATTTGTCCGCTCTGTTTAATTTAACCGAACGACTTTGGGGAATATTCTGCAACGGGCAGCGTATGCCCGTTGCAGAAAGGGGCTAATTACCGAACCAGACCGTGGCCGAAATGGCAGGCAGAGACAATACGCCCTCCTGGATATCCCCTTTGCCCTCTTTAAGTTGCCAGGTCTGGAGATTGAGCAACGGAGAGTCGTCCAGCACCACCTCACAGGCCTCCCCGCGGTTAATCGCCACCAGCACGCGCTGCTGGTTATAGACGCGGGCAAACACCACCACGTTGTCGTGGGCATAGACCACCTGACAGCCGCCGTAGCGCAGCGCCTGACTGTGTTTACGCAGTTTCGCCAGCCGCTGATAGAGTGCCAGCAGGTTTTTGTCCTGTTTCTCACTCTCCCACGGGAAGGTTTTGCGACAGAACGGATCGTTGTTGCCATCCAGCCCCACTTCATCGCCGTAGTAGATGCACGGCACGCCCGGCCAGGTAAAGAGCCAGGTGACCGCCAGCGGCAGGCGCGCCACATCTTTACCTAACAGGGATTTAAAGCGCGCGGTATCGTGGCTGTCGAGCTGATTGAACATCCGCAACTGCTGCTGATGGGACAGACTTGCGCGATAGTTATTCATCCACGCCATACAGGTCTGGGCATCGATGTGCTGCGGATCGTACGAGATATCGGTATTGGCGAGGAATCCCCATACCGGGAAGGTAAATCCACGGTAGTTCATCGCCGCGTCTTCCGCATCGGCCTGTAGCCACTGGCGCGCATCGCCAAAATGCTCGCCAAACACAAAAGCTTCAGGCTGCGCGGCCTTGGCCGCCTGGGTAATGCCGGTTACGTGCTGAAGATTGTTCCGCGCGCCGCCCGCTTCACCAAGCATATGCACCACGTCCAGACGCCAGCCGTCCATGTTCCACGGCGCTTTCAGCCAGTGGCGCACGATGCTGTCTTCGCCGCCGTAGATTTCGTCAACCAGCGTCGGGGACTGAAAATCGAGTTTCGGCAGGCTCGGATAGCCCAGCCAGTCGAGCGCTCGCCCCTCTTCGTTAAAACTGTACCAGTCGCGCTGGGCAGATTCCGGATTGTGACAGGCGCCGCCCGTGGCGCGATTGTGGCGGTCAAACCAGGCGTGGGAATCCCCGCTGTGGTTAAACACGCCGTCGAGAATCAGGCGCATCCCTTCACGGTGCGTGTTCTCCCGCAGGCGCAGCAGCGCCTCGTCGCCGCCAAACTGCTCGTCGACGTGGCGATAATCTTCCGTATCGTATTTATGCACGCTCGGGGCTTTAAACACCGGATTGAGGTAGAGCGCCGTCACCCCCAGTTTTTTCAGGTACGGCAGTTTTTCACTGATCCCGTCCAGATCGCCGCCGTAAAACGTCGATCCGCCGGCCTGCGCCGTCAGCGGTTCATCCCAGGTTCTACGGATAATGTCGTGGCCCGCCGCATGGTGGAAATAGACCTGATCCTGATCGGCCGTGCGCTGCTGGCTGCGGGCAAAGCGGTCAGGGAAGATCTGGTAGAAGACCTGGTCGTACACCCACTGCGGGCCGTTGTCCGGGTAATCGACGGCAAACTGCTCCAGCCGTGCGGGTGGGAAACGGCTAAAGCCCTGCGGAGTAAACCACAGCTGGCGGTTGTTCCACAGCAGCTTAAAGCTGTAGCGACGGCGCGGCTGGCCCTGGGACAGATCAATGGTGGCTCGCCAGGCGGTGACGCCCGGCTGCGGCTGCGTGCGCTGTTTATGCATAGTCAGCGCCGTCTCTTCGTTATCCACTTCGGCGCGCAGCATGACGCGCTCCGGCTGATTTTCTCCCGTCAGCCACAGCGTAATCACTAAGTTGTCTTTGTTTTGCTTAACAAATGGGGCAACCGGAAGGTGCCAGGCGTTCAACATCACGTATCCCCTTTGATGAAATTGAGGCCACCTTGCCACAGCGTAGTGGAGGATAACTCATCATGAAAAGGTTTATTGGGGGAGGAGGTGGAGGGAGGAGGCGTTTTATCGCGAAAAGCATGTTTGCCGGGTAAGCAGAGCGCCACCCGGCATTTTTATGTTACTGCGCTTCGGCCAGTTGACGCTCGCGGCGGCGTTTAAACGCCCATCCCACCAGCAGCAGAACAATCCACGCAAAGCCCACGTACAGGGAGATGCGGGTGTCAGGGTGATAGCCAATTAGCCCGATGATAAAGACCAGGAAAATCAGGCCAACGACCGTGGTCGCGACGCCGCCCGGCACTTTAAATTTCAGCGCTTTCACCTCTTCCGGCGGCAGACGGCGGCGGAACGCAATCTGCGAAATCAGAATCATGATCCACACCCAGACCGTCGCAAAGGTCGCCAGGGACGCAATCACCAGGAAGACGTTTTCCGGCATGATGTAGTTCAGATAGACCGAGAGCAGCAGCGCGACAGTCATCACCATCACCGTGACCCACGGCGTACCGCGACGAGAGGTTTTCGCAAACACTTTCGGCGCGTTGCCCTGCTCTACCATGCCGTGCAGCATACGCCCTACGCCGAAAACGTCGCTGTTAATGGCGGAGAACGACGCCGTGAGCACGACAAAGTTCAGGATACTGGCGGCAAACGCGATGCCCAGGTGCTGGAAGGTCAGCACAAACGGACTGCCGTTGGTCCCGACCTGATTCCATGGATAGATGGACATAATCACGAACAGCGTGCCCACGTAGAACACCAGGATACGCATTGGCACCGAGTTGATGGCGCGCGGAATGGATTTCTCCGGGTCTTTGGCTTCACCCGCAGTGATACCGATAATTTCGATACCGCCATAGGCAAACATCACCATCTGCAGCGACATCACCATCCCCAGCCAGCCGTTGCTGAAGAACCCGCCGTTACTCCAGAGGTTATGGATGCCGGTCGGTTGCCCGCCGTTGCCAATCCCCCAGATGATGATGCCAAAGCCCGCCACAATCATGATGATAATCGTCGCCACTTTGAAGAAGGAGAACCAGAACTCCAGCTCACCGAAGACCTTCACGCTCATCAGGTTGATGGCGCAGATGATCAGCACCACACTTAGCACCCAGATCCAGTGCGGCACCAGCGGGAACCAGACGCCCATATAGATGCCGAACGCCGTCACGTCGGCTATCGCCACGATCAGGATTTCGAAACAGTAGGTCCAGCCGGTAATGTAGCCCGCCAGCGGGCCGAGGTTTTCCTGGGCATAGCGCGAGAAAGAGCTGGCTGACGGATTGTGTACCGACATTTCACCCAGCGCACGCATGATGATATAGGCCGCGACGCCGCCGATAATGTACGCCAGCAGCACGCTGGGTCCGGCCATTTTGATGGCATCTGCCGAGCCATAAAAAAGGCCTGTCCCGATTGCCGAGCCAAGCGCCATGAAACGAATGTGGCGGGTACTTAGCCCACGTTTGAGTTTGTTCGTGCTTTCCATTTAAATCTTGCCATTCAACTCGAAAAAAACAAAAAACCACGGGGCCATAAGCCCCGTGGTTAAACAATTTGTCGTTGATTAATGCGCGCTGGAAGTCACCTGACGCCCTGCTGCACGGTCCCAGATAATAGCCAGAACCAGTGCGACAACGGTCGGCATTAACCAGGCCAGGCCTTGCTCTGACAGCGGCAGACGCTGTGTCCAGGCTGGCAGGATCCCACCGAATGCGGATGCTTTAATCCCGTCAAGGATACCAAAAAGCAGGCTGATAAACATCGTTGGGGCAATAATTCGCGAGGAATTGTTCCACCAGGGACGGGTAAAGCTCAGCACCACCAGCACGATACACGGCGGATAAATCGCGGTCAGCACAGGAATGGAGACCTGAATCAGGTGGCTCAGACCAAGGTTAGAAACCGCCATTGAGAAGCCGCCAAGGATGAACACCAGCGTGCGATAGGACAGCGGAATATACTGGGCGAAGAACTCTGCACAGGCGCAGGTCAGGCCAACAGCCGTCACCAGACAGGCCAGGAAAATCAGTACCGCCAGCAGGAAGCTCCCCGCTCCGCCGAAGGTGTGCTGAACGTAGGCATGGAGGATCGCCGCGCCGTTCGCGTTTTGATCGACCAGCGTCGCGCTATCAGAGCCCAGACGGAACAGCGCCAGATACAGCAGCGTCAAACCGACGCCCGCCATCAGGCCAGCCCAGATGGTGTAGCGGGTCAGCAGACGCGCTTCGGTCACACCGCGAGAGCGCGCGGCGTTAACGATGACGATACCAAAGACCATCGCGCCCATGGTGTCCATGGTCAGATAGCCGTTCACAAAGCCGTTCGAGAAGGCCGCCGTTTTGTAGGCGTCCAGCGACTCGCTGATCGGGCCTGCTGGCCACATGATGGCTGCAACGGCCAGCACGATCAGCGCAAGAATTTTCATTGGCGCGAGGAAGTTACCCACGGTATCCAGCAGTTTGCCCGGATAGAGGGAGACCAGAATCACCAGCGCGAAGTAGACCAGGCTGTAAATCAGCAGCGGCAGCGCGCCGTCACCGGTCAGGGGAGCAATCCCCACTTCGAAGGAGACCGTTGCAGTACGCGGGGTCGCAAACAGTGGACCCACCGCCAGATAGCACACGGTTGCCAGCAGAACGCCCGCCACTTTACCGATCGGGGTGCTGAGGCTGTCCACGCCGCCGCCGACTTTCGCCAGCGCGATCACGGTCAGAACCGGAAGACCGACCGCAGTAATCAGGAAGCCAATCGCCGCTGTCCAGACGTGTTCACCCGCCTGCAGGCCAACCATAGGAGGAAAAATGATGTTACCTGCGCCGACGAACAGCGCAAAAGTCATAAAGCCCAGCGCGATGATGTCACGCGATTTTAAATGATGGGTCATAGAACCTTACTGCCTGTGGATGTGGTGTTGAAAACGTTGAGATTTTCGCCATCCCAAAGGGGACGATACAGCGGAAAATTTACTCAATTTCAGCGGGATATGCTCCCGTCATGCCGTGGCGAAGAATAGTTTTTCGATTTACCACGTAAATACAGTCGGTATGACAGTATATGGGGCGCAATTTAAACGCTTATAACGTTTAAAGGCAAGGAGGGATCTGAAAACCAGAACAATATGCCAGCATGAAAATTCAGACCAGAACAATCCTCTAAGGTTAAGAAAAACTCATGGCTAATCATGCGAACAAAAAAGCAACATCCGTATAAAATTCATTCACGTTTCGCTTGACTGCAAAGCAAACAGGCCAGCATAAGCTGGCCTGTGGAAAGGAGGGCTGACACACACGTTGTCAGGCACTTTTTTTGGCAATTAAACGTTCCGGGATAACAAAACTGAAGCGCGTGCCTTTGCCCGGCGTACTCTGAATATCAAGGCGGCTGTCGTGGTGATTCACGGCGTGCTTAACAATCGCCAGCCCCAGCCCGCTGCCGCCTGTCTGCCGCGAACGCGCTTTATCCACGCGATAGAAACGCTCGGTCAGACGCGGAATATGCTCCGGTCCAATCCCCGGCCCGTTATCCTCGACGCTAAACTCCGCCCCCGTCGGGACGCGCTGCCAGCGCACAATAATCTGCGTGCCCTCTGGCGTATGGTTCACCGCGTTATAGACCAGGTTTGAAATCGCGCTGCGCAGTTCGTCCTCGCTGCCGAGCACCTTCAGACTGCTGTCCAGCTCAAAAGTGAACTGATGCCTTTTGTGGCTCAGGGTCTGGGCTTCCCGCTCAACCACCCGCAGCATCATCGGCACGTCGATGGTTTCATTCATCGCCAGCGTCGGTGCCGCTTCAATTTTTGACAGGGTAAGCAGCTGCTTCACCAGCCCTTCCATACGATGCGTTTGCTCGCGCATGGTGTGAAGCGCTTTCTCTCGCGGCGCCCCCTCCAGCGTCTGCTCCTGCATCATCTCCAGATACCCCTGCAGCACCGTCAACGGCGTGCGCAGCTCGTGGCTGACGTTGGCAAAGAAATTACGCCGCGCCCCTTCGAGCTGGTGCATCTGGGTCACATCGCGCGCCACCATCAGCCACTGCTGATCGCTGTAGGGCATCACGCGAAACTCAAGGTGACGGCCATTGTTCAGCACCAGATTATGCGGGCGGGTAAAGTCGCGTTTTTTCAGATAAAGGGTGAATTCAGGATAACGCAGGAGGTTAAGGATATTCTGGCCGTTATCGTCCGGCCAGCGCAGCCCCAGCAGCTGTTGTGCCAGGCCATTACACCAGAACATCGTCCCTTCTTCGGTGGTCAGAATCACCGCATCCGGCAGCGATTCGGCACCGCTGCGAAAGCGCTTGATCAGGCTTCCAAGCTCACGACGGCGCTTTTTATTTCGCATCTGCATCTGATGCAAGCCGTAAAGCAACGGCTCCCAGCTGCCGCTGCCGGGCGGTGGCGTCATGCTGCGATCGACCCACAGCCACCAGGAGAGACGCAGTAAATTCCAGAAATGCCAGACCAGCAGGCCGGTCACTGCCGCCAGTAAAAACCACGGCAGATAACCAAAAATCGCCCCCAGAATGGCGGCGGGAATACAACATAAGATCAGTTCAAAAACGAGCCTTTTCCATGACAGACGTTCCAGCACGCGTCACACTCCTGTCATTGTTCAGAAACGGGTCGAAAAACGATAACCCGTACCGCGGACCGTCTGCACCATTCGATCGTGGCCGCTGTGTTCCAGCGCTTTACGCAAGCGGCGAATATGGACATCGACCGTCCTGTCTTCGACATAGACGTTAGTCCCCCAGACGTTATTCAGCAACTGTTCGCGGCTGTAGACGCGTTCCGGGTGAGTCATAAAGAAGTGCAAAAGTTTGAATTCTGTCGGGCCCATATCCAGCGGGTTTTCGCCGGTCATCACGCGATGTGAGGTCGGGTCGAGGCTTAACCCCTGCATTTCGATCACCTCTTCCACCGCCATCGGCGAAATACGGCGCATGACGGCTTTGATACGCGCCACCAGCTCTTTCGGCGAGAACGGCTTGGTGATGTAATCATCTGCGCCGGTCTCAAGACCGCGCACGCGATCTTCCTCTTCACCGCGCGCCGTCAACATTACCACCGGGATATCGCGGGTCATCGCTTCGCGTTTAATGTGCTTGATAAATTGCAGGCCAGAACCGCCGGGCAACATCCAGTCAAGCAGAATCAAATCGGGCCAGGGTTCGTTGAGTTGATTCACCGCGCTGTCATAATCTTCCGCCTCAACCGGCTGGAAGCCATTTTGTTCGAGCACGAAGCACACCATTTCGCGAATCGGAGCTTCATCTTCTACGACCAGAATACGTCTCGCCATACTTTGCCCTGTCTTATTAAAGTATCAGTTTGTAATGCGGCGCCATTATGCGTCAGATTTATGACAGATTTATGAAAAACATTACCACCATGAATGGCAAACTGTTGTTTTATTACAGCGGTTATTTTCCAGCCCTGAAAGCTTATAATCCCCTTCACCCTTTTTTGCCATGGAACTGTTATGCGCATACTCCACACCTCGGACTGGCATCTGGGGCAAAATTTTTACAGCAAAAGTCGCGCCGCCGAACATGAAGCGTTCCTGAACTGGCTGCTGGAGACGGCGCAGTCGCAGGAGGTGGACGCGATCATTGTTGCAGGGGACATTTTTGATACCGGCTCGCCGCCGAGCTATGCGCGTGAGCTGTATAACCGCTTCGTGGTCAATCTGCAGCAAACAGGCTGCCATCTGGTGATCGTCGCGGGCAACCATGATTCCGTCGCCACGCTCAACGAATCCCGCGATATTCTTGCGTTTCTGAATACTACTGTAGTGGCAAACGCCGGACATGCCCCGCAAATCCTCAAAAAACGCGACGGAACGCCGGGTGCCGTGCTTTGCCCGATTCCTTTTTTACGCCCGCGTGACATCGTTCAGAGCCAGGCTGGGCTTTCCGGCGGCGAAAAACAGCAGCATCTGCTGCAGGCCATCACGGACTATTATCACCAGCAGTACGCCGAGGCCTGCGCGCTGCGCGGTGATGCGCCGCTGCCGGTCATTGCTACCGGGCATCTGACCACCGTCGGTGCCAGCAAAAGTGACGCGGTGCGCGAGATTTATATTGGTACGCTGGATGCGTTCCCGGCGCAGAATTTCCCGCCAGCGGATTACATCGCGCTCGGCCACATTCACCGCGCGCAGATCATTGGCGGCTGCGAGCATATCCGCTACTGCGGCTCACCGATCTCCCTCAGCTTTGATGAAACCGGCAAAGGCAAAAGCGTGCATCTGGTGAGTTTTGCCGAGGGCAAACTGAGCGCAGTCGAGACGTTAACCGTACCGGTGACACAACCGCTGGCGATGCTCAAAGGCGATCTGGCCGCCATTTCTGCGCAGCTTGAACAGTGGCGCGGCCTGGAACAGTCGCCTCCCGTCTGGCTGGATATTGAAATCAGCACCGATGAATATCTGCACGACATGCAGCGCAAAATCCAGACCCTGACCGACGATCTGCCTGTAGAGGTATTGCTGGTGCGCCGCAGCCGCGAACAGCGCGAGAAAATTCTCTTAAGCGCGCAGCGCGAAACCCTCAGCGAATTAAACGTGGAAGAGGTATTTGAGCGCCGCCTGGCGCAGGAAGCGCTGGACGACGCACAGCGCACGCGCCTCAACGAACTCTTTACCCAGACCCTGCACGCGCTGCATGACGAGGAAAACAACGCATGAAAATTCTCAGCCTGCGTCTGAAAAACCTCAACTCCCTGAAGGGCGAGTGGAAAATCGACTTCACCGCCGAGCCGTTTGCCAGCAACGGCCTGTTTGCCATTACGGGCGCGACCGGTGCGGGTAAAACGACCCTGCTCGATGCCATCTGCCTGGCGCTGTACCATGAGACGCCGCGTCTGAACACGGTGTCGCAATCGCAAAACGATCTCATGACCCGCGACACGGCGGAGTGCCTCGCCGAAGTGGAGTTCGAAGTGAAAGGCGTGGCCTATCGCGCATTCTGGAGCCAGAACCGCGCCCGTAACCAGCCGGACGGGAACTTACAGGCACCGCGCGTGGAGCTTGCCCGGTGCGAAGACGGCAAAATTCTCGCCGATAAGGTGAAAGATAAACTCGATCTGACCGCCTCCCTGACCGGGCTGGATTATGGCCGTTTCACCCGTTCGATGCTGCTGTCGCAGGGGCAGTTCGCGGCGTTTTTAAATGCCAAACCCAAAGAGCGCGCCGAGCTGCTGGAAGAGCTGACCGGTACCGAGATCTACGGCCAAATCTCCGCCATGGTGTTTGAAAAACACAAAACGGCAAGAACCGAGCTGGAGATGCGCGAAGCGCAGGCGGCAGGCGTGGTGCTGCTGAGCGAAGAACAGCAACAGCAGCTCCATCAGGGTTTGCAAGCACTGACTGACGAAGAAAAAACGCTGCTCAGTGAACAGCAAAACCGCCAGGCACAACATCAGTGGCTGGTGCGCAGCGAAGAGCTGGCGCGTGAACAGCTACGTGCGCAATCGGCACATCAACAGGCGTTACAGGCACAGGCCGACGCCCAACCGGAACTGCTTAAACTGCAGCAGGCACAGCCTGCGCTGGCGCTGCGCCCGCTCTGGGACCGTCAGCAGGAGCAGGCGTCGACGCTCGCCCGCACGCAGCAGCAGATTTCCGAAGTAAATACTCGCTTACTTTCACGCAAGGGCCAGCGGGCGCGGATCCGTAACGGTGCAATGCGTGAGGCAGAGCGGCTCCAGTCACAGCACAAATCGCTCGCCAGCTGGATCGACGAACACAACCACTTCGGTCTGTTGAGCCAGCACATTGGCGGCTGGCGCGCGTTATTTACCCAGCAGCAGCGGGATAAATCTCAGGCAGTGGCGCTGGGTAAGCGTCTGACTGAACTGCAACAAAAACTGGCCGCGCTGCCGCTCACTTCACTGACGCTATCCGCAGAAGAGACCGCGCAGGCGTTAGAGCATCAGGTGCAGTATCGCCCGGCGCGCCAGCGTCTCGCCACACTGCATGCCCGCTATCAGCCGCTGCAAAAACGGCTGTTACAGATGCGGGCAACGCAGGAAAAAGACCTGGCCGCGCAGGCCACGCTTGATCAAACCCTGGCTGCGCGACGCCAGCAGTACAAAGAGAAAAACCAGCACTATCTGGATCTGAAAACCCTGTGCGAACAGGAAGCGCTGATCAAGGGTCTGGAGGCGCACCGCGCCAGCCTCGAGGCGGGTAAACCCTGCCCGCTGTGCGGTGCAACCGAACATCCTGCCGTGGCGCAGTATCAGGCGCTGGAGGTTAGCGCTAACCAACGTCGCCGCGATGAACTGCACGCCGAAGTGAAACGGCTTGAAGAAGAGGGACTCTTGCTGCGCGGACAGCTGAAAGCGCTGATAGACCAGCGTGAGCGCGAAACCGCAGAAACCCTGACGCTCACTCAGGAGGAGCAAGCGCTCACACAGGAGTGGCAGTCGGTGTGCGCGTCACTGAAGGCGAGCCTGAACATTCAGGAAGATATTGCCCCCTGGCTGGAGGAGCAGGAACAGTACGAGCGCCAGCTGTATCAGCTCAGCCAACGCCTGGCCTTGCAGAATCAGCTCAACGAACTGGAACAGCAGATTCACCAGATTCAGCAGCAGATTGATACCCAGCGCCAGACCTTGCTGAGCGCATTAACGCCGCTCGCCCTCACCGCGCCGCAAGAGGGCGAAGAGAGCGCGTGGCTGGCACTGCGTGAAACCGAATCGAATGAGTGGCAGGAAAAGCAGAAGCAGCTGACGGCCCTTCAGGAACAAATGAACGTCCTGATGCCGCTTCTCGACACGCTGCCCGCATCCGAAGATGAAACGGCGGACGAGCCGGTCCCCGATAACTGGCGCGAAATTCACAACGACTGCATCTCCCTGCAAAGCCAGCTCGCCACCCTGCAACAGCAGGAGCAGAGCGATCGCGAGCGTCTGGCACAGCTGCAAACCCAGTTTGCGACTGCGCTCCAGGAGAGCAGTTTTGCCAGTGAAGCCGCGTTCCTTGCCGCACTGCTTGATGGCGATACCGTGCGCAAGCTGGAACAGCTGAAACATACGCTGGAACAACAGCTCCAGCAATCCTCTGCGCTGGCCTTACAGGCGGATCAGCAGCGTCTGGAGCATAGGGAAAAGCAACCGGAAGCGCTGCCGGCGGATCTGGACGTACAGGCATTGCAGGCGCAATTACAGCAACTGGCACAGCAGCTGCGCGAAAATACGACGCGTCAGGGCGAGATCCGCCAGCAGCTGAAGCAGGATAGCGATAACCGTCTTCATCAGCAGGGCTTGATGCAGCAGATTGAAGAAGCCGCGCGTCTCGCGGATGATTGGGGATATCTGAACGCGCTGATCGGTTCAAGCACCGGCGACCGGTTCCGTAAATTTGCCCAGGGGCTGACCCTCGATAATCTGGTGTGGCTGGCCAACCAGCAGCTCAACCGCCTGCACGGGCGCTATCTGCTGCAACGCAAGGCCAGCGATGCGCTGGAGCTGGAAGTGGTCGATACCTGGCAGGCCGACGCCGTGCGCGATACGCGCACCCTCTCCGGCGGGGAGAGTTTCCTGGTAAGCCTTGCGCTGGCGCTGGCGCTGTCAGATCTGGTGAGCCATAAAACGCGAATAGATTCCCTGTTCCTTGATGAGGGCTTTGGTACGCTGGACAGCGAAACGCTGGATACGGCGCTCGATGCGCTCGATGCCCTGAACGCCACGGGCAAAACCATCGGCGTCATCAGCCATGTCGAGGCGATGAAAGAGCGCATACCGGTACAAATCAAAGTGAAGAAAATTAACGGGCTCGGGTACAGCAAGTTAGACAGAGCCTTTGCTGTGGAGTAAGCGCGGTCACGCGATCAATGGGGGCTTTGCGGCCCCCATTCTTTTATGTCAGGGGATTACAAATCGCAAAAAGTGTGACGGTGATCAAAAAGCCATTTTCAATATTACTTACCCTATGGCGACGTTTTTCGCTCCCATAAGATATTTCTAACTCGCATATTACCCACCGTTCCGTTGTGGTTGATTTCTTGTTTATTATTATCTGGCTTATTCAGATCAGTGGATATTATTTCACTGGTCGGGAGCAACATTTGACTGAGGGCTTTATGCGCTATTTGCTTCCTGTGTTATTACCAATTGCTCTGGCTGGTTGTGCAACGGTATCCACCACTAAAACTATTCAGGTCACACCACAACCCGGCGCCGATCATATCGTTGTTGATACTAATGCCACCGCACGCTGCAAAGATATTCTGTTTATTATCACCTGCAAAGTGAATCTAGACATGACGCCGGTTGGGGTGATGGAAAATGCGCCCGCAACGGCATCCGTTGCAGCGCCAGCACCTGCCGCCAACGAAACCGTGGCAACCCGACTGGAAGAACTGGATAAGTTAAAGTCTCAGAAACTTATTAGTACCAAAGAATACCAGGCAAAACGTACTGAGATTTTGAGAGGATTATAATGAAAAAAACAAGTTGTATTTCGTTGGTGATTGCCGCTTTCTTATTACAAGGCTGTGTCAATATCGGCACGTCAAAATCCGTTTCTATTCCGGTTAATCCATCGCAGAAAAGCATGCTAGTGACCAGCACCGCGACTGTTCACTGCAAAGATTATTTCATCTTCTTTAAATGTAATATCGATGTAAACACACAGTCCATGTAAACCTATTTATCAGCAACGCTTATCATTCCAGATAAAATAAAAAGCCTGACGTTTTACATCAGGCTTTTTCACAGCCGAATAATATGGACGATCAGTTAGGCCACAACCACGCCGCGCCACGCACACCGCTGGAATCACCGTGCACCGCTTTGCGGATCGGCGTTTCGCATTCACCGCCGAACACCCACTGCTTCACCAGCTGCGGAACCGTGGTGTAGATACGGTCGACGTTGCTCATCCCGCCGCCCAGCACGATCACATCCGGGTCGAGAATGTTCACCACGTGCGCCAGGGATTTCGCCAGGCGCATTTCATAGCGGCTCAGCGCCAGTTCGGCCACCGCATCCTGTTCTTCTACCAGACGCATAATTTCGTTGCCCTTGAGCGGTTGTCCGCTCAGGCGGCAATAGTCGGTGGCAAAGCCGGTCCCGGAGATGAAGGTTTCGATACAGCCCTGTTTGCCGCAATAGCATGGCACTTCGGCGCGGTATTTCAGTTCGTCTTCGTCCATCCACGGCAGCGGATTGTGCCCCCACTCGCCCGCCGTCCCGTTGCCGCCGATATGGGCGCGACCGTTGAAGGCCACGCCTGCGCCGCAGCCGGTGCCGATAATGACCGCAAATACGGTCTGTGCGCCCGCCGCCGCGCCGTCAATCGCTTCAGAGACAGCAAGGCAGTTGGCGTCATTTGCCAGCCGCACTTCGCGGTTCAGGCGCGCGCTCAGATCTTTATCAAACGGCTGACCGTTGAGCCATGTTGAGTTCGCATTTTTTACCACGCCGGTGTAAGGCGAAATCGAGCCTGGAATCCCCATCCCAACCGAGCCGGTCTGCCCTGTGGCTTTTTCCGCCATGTCCACCAGCTGTGCGATGGTTTCGATAGTCTGCTGGTAGTCGTCACGCGGCGTCGGAAGACGATGTCTAAAGAGCTGCTCGCCGCGATCGCTCAGCGCAATGACTTCTGTTTTGGTGCCGCCCAAATCAATACCAATACGCACTGGACTCTCCTCATTATTTTGATTATCAACAGAGTAGAAGCAGGCTACCCGATTAGCAATGCAAGCACTGCCACAATTCGTTATCATGCCCGCTGATTTAACGACAAGGCCGTGGAAATTATCATGCTGTGGTTCAAAAATTTGATGGTTTACCGTCTCAGCCGCGACGTTTCGCTGCGTGCGGAAGAGATGGAAAAACAGTTAGCCGCTTACACCTTTACCCCATGCGGTAGCCAGGATATGGCAAAAACCGGTTGGGTTTCTCCGATGGGTTCTCAAAGCGATGCGCTGACCCACTCGACAACCAATGGTCAAATCATTCTTTGCGCGCGCCAGGAACAGAAAATCCTGCCGTCACCGGTGGTGAAGCAGGCGCTGGAAGCGAAGATCTTCAAGCTGGAGGCTGAACAGGGCCGCAAGCTGAAAAAAACGGAAAAAGATTCCCTGAAGGATGAAGTGCTGCACTCTCTGCTGCCTCGCGCCTTTAGCCGATTCAGCCAGACCATGATGTGGATCGACACCGTGAACGGTCTGATCATGGTGGACTGCGCCAGCGCCAAGAAAGCAGAAGATACGCTGGCTCTGCTGCGTAAGAGCCTGGGCTCGCTGCCGGTGGTTCCGCTGGCGATGGAAAACCCGATTGAACTGACCCTCACCGAATGGGTTCGCAGCGGCAGCGCGGCGCAAGGTTTCCAGCTGCTGGACGAAGCCGAGCTAAAAGCGATCCTCGAAGATGGCGGCGTGATCCGCGCGAAGAAACAGGATCTGGTCTGCGACGAAATCGCAGTCCATATCGAAGCCGGCAAACTGGTGACCAAGCTGGCACTCGACTGGCAGCAGCGCATTCAGTTCGTGATGTGCGACGATGGCTCGATTAAGCGTCTGAAGTTCTGCGATGAGTTGCGCGATCAAAACGAAGATATCGATCGTGAAGATTTCGCCCAGCGTTTTGATGCGGACTTTATCCTGATGACGGGTGAGCTGGCGGCATTGATTCAGAATCTGGTGGAAGGTTTAGGCGGCGAAGCGCAGCGCTAAATTCTCAAATCAGAGAAGCAGGCCGGGTCAGCATCAACGCTACCCGGCCTTTTTTTATTTCAGATAACGGCACAGATAAGAGGTTGGCTCTGCAACCTGCAGGTTGAATTCGCTGTGGCCAGGGACGTTGAAGACTTCTCCGGCGGTGTACGCCTTCCATTCGGTTTCGCCAGGCAACAGCACGTTCAGCGCGCCGCTGATCACCGTCATCTCTTCAGGCTCTGCGGTACCAAAGGTATATTCCCCTTCAGCCATAACGCCCACACTGGCACGGCCAGTACTGCTGCTGGTAAAACCAATGGATTTCACTTTACCGGAAAAGTATTCGTTACTCGAAAGCATGAACTGGCCCTTATGTCTTTGGATAAAAATCCACTATAGGGGCCATCCTCCGTGCCTGTCACGCAAAATCATCAGGCCAGTAATTCAGACGCCAGACGGGTTACCAGAACGTTCGAGAGCAGCACCGGTACATCGAGGGCTTTTTGCAACAAATCACGATGTCGCTGGTGAAAACCGAGACAATCGAGCATCAAAACGTCGGCGCCCTGCTCCAGCAGTTCACGTCCTGCCGATATCAGTTTGGCTTCGCTATCCCAGATCGGATTTGCCAGCGCAAACAGCGGCGGTTTTTGCAGGACTTTCCACTTCGCTATCTGGTTCTCCAGCAGCTCTGCAATCGGCACGATTACTCCGACCTGATGCCCGTCGACAATCGAGGCCACCAGCGGAGGGATAATCCGCATCGGTTCAAGGAGGATAGCGTTTCGCGCCATAAGACCCGAAATCGGGGCGGTGCTCATTAACAGGATGACGTCATATCCTTGATTATCGAGCACTTCGATCACGCCCTGTAAAGCACGCTCGATTTTGTGATGTGAAACATGCGCGAGTTTACCGTCGCTTAACAATGTCGGCAGGGTCACCTCATTATCTGCAGGTGCGTAGTCTTCCATGACCTCTTCCCGACTCATCTTGCCGAGCAGGCTAAGATGGGTGATTTGCTGTTCGGAGACATGCTCAGTTAAGAGCGGTAACACTTCGCTGACAGGGACCACCCCGATGGTGAGGATCGCCAATGTTGCCTTCATCGTTTTCGCCTTTCTTCACTACCATTGCGATAATACAGGCACAAGCTCAATACGCTGCGCGGTTCTTGTTTCAGCTTAAACAGGTCAAAAGCGTAGCAGCATATCCCTACACCGAAATGTAAAGATCCAACGCCCGGTCTGAATCTCACTGTAATAACTAAATATTAACCCCCACTTAACATTCACGCTGAGTTAAAAGTGTGATTCAGGCACGGTTGTTATCGATTTCAGATTTGTATCAGGACTTTTCAGGATCTTCGTAGCGGCGCTTGGCATCCAGCGCTTCCTGCTCAGTTTCATGTTCGCTGATCAGGGAGTCCGGCTTTGGGTGGTCCGCACGCAGTTGATACCAGGTCACGGTTTGGGCACCGGTGCCTTTTTCAATAGTGACAATGCGCGCTTCACGTGGGTATGGCGGTCTGGTTGGCATAGTTCATCCTTTTTTAACGGCTAAACTATGAGTATAGACGCCTGCTAGCTGGCGCAAGCCAAACGCAGGGCGGTAACAATCTGATTTACGACCTGTTCCGGCGACTGTGCGGCGTCGATCACGTGGTGCGCCGCTTCGCGATACAGGGCGTCGCGTTCGGCGAGGATCTCGCTCACCTCTTCGCTGATTGGTTTCCCGGTCAGCGTCGGGCGTTGCCCCTCTTCCGGGAATGCTTCCAGGCGCTCCACCAGCGTAGACACGGGCGCGCACAGGTAAATCACAATCCCTTTCTCGCGCATAAACTGGCGATTACGCTCTGCGAGGATAATGCCGCCGCCGGTAGCAATGATGGTCGACGGTGCGGTTACCGCTTCCAGAGTGTCGCTTTCACGCGCGCGGAAACTTTCCCAGCCTTCTTTTTCGACAATCTCGGCAATGGTCTGGCGGGCCTGAGTTTGCAGCCAGTGATCGGTATCGACAAACTGGCTCTGACTGACACGCGCCAGTTCAAGGCCGACGGTCGTTTTACCGCAGCCACGGGGGCCAACTAAAAAGATGGGTTGGGTCATAGCCAGGTGTTCCCCTTGATACCGCATGGTTGCGGTGTGTAATGTCGAAAAACGAGCAATAATACCATTAAACTAGTACGCAAGGTAACTGTAAAAATAGGATTACAACAAGATTATGTTTGTATGACAGAGAGCGTCTGGCGTGCTTTTAACGCTTGTTCTCTGTAAAGAAATTATTGCATGAGCGGGTACGTCAACTTTACTGTAAAGCACCAGGCGATGACAACCCTGCGGTTGCCACACTATATCACAAAACAGCAATGCTTATCATTACGCAGTACGGCGCTTCACTTCCAGCAGCCATTTATCCAGCTCCGCGGCGAACTGCTGGCGGTCACGCTGCGAGAGCGAATCTGGCCCACCGGTCTGCACACCGCTGGCCCGCAGGGTATCCATAAAATCACGCATGGTCAGCTTTTGGCGGATCGTCGCCGGTGAGTAGCGTTCACCGCGCGGATTCAGCGCCGCTGCGCCCTTCTCCAGCACCTCTGCCGCCAGAGGAATATCGGCAGTAATCACCAAATCCTCAGGGCTGCACAGGCGCACAATTTCGTTATCTGCCACGTCAAACCCGGCCGGAACGCGCATTGAACGGATAAATTTCGACGGCGGAATACGCAGATTCTGGTTTGCCACCAGCGTTAGCGGCATCTGCACGCGCTCAGCCGCGCGGAATAAAATCTCTTTAATGACATTCGGACACGCATCCGCATCCACCCAAATCGCCATACTTTCTCCCCTGGATGACATTGGTGGCTATTGTCGCCTGCTTTTCGTTGTTAAGCTATAAATCAGAACTCACAACGGATAATAACGGAGAGACGTGATGGACAAAAAAATCGGTTTTATCGGCTGCGGCAATATGGGAAAAGCCATTCTCGGCGGTCTGATTGCCAGCGGTCAGGTATTGCCAGGGCAGATTTGGGTCTATACCCCGTCACCGGATAAAGTTGCCGCGCTGCATGATGAATACGGCATTAATGCCGCCGAAAGCGCACAGGATGTCGCGCAGATTGCCGACATCGTCTTTGGCGCCGTTAAACCTAACATCATGATTAAAGTGCTGAGCGACATCACCTCCAGCCTGAACAAAGACACGCTGGTGGTCTCCATTGCGGCGGGCGTGACCCTCGATCAGCTGGCACGCGCCCTGGGCCACGACCGGAAAATTGTCCGCGCGATGCCAAACACGCCGTCGCTGGTCAATGCGGGAATGACCTCCGTGACGCCTAACGCGCTGGTAACAGCAGAAGACGTGGCCGATGTGCTGAACATCTTCCGCTGCTTTGGCGAAGCAGAAGTGATTGCCGAATCGATGATCCATCCGGTGGTGGGCGTCAGCGGTTCCGCGCCTGCGTATGTGTTCATGTTTATTGAAGCGATGGCTGATGCCGCCGTGCTCGGCGGGATGCCGCGCGCGCAGGCTTACAAATTTGCCGCGCAGGCGGTAATGGGCTCCGCCAAAATGGTGCTGGAAACGGGCAAACATCCAGGCGAACTGAAAGACATGGTGTGTTCACCGGGCGGCACCACCATTGAAGCCGTGCGCGTTCTCGAAGAGCGCGGATTCCGCTCGGCGGTGATTGAAGCGATGAATAAGTGCATGGAAAAATCAGAGAATCTCAGCAAATCCTGATGACGCGCGCCGGGCGTCAGGCTGCCACTTCGGTGCGGTTGCGTCCGGCATTTTTCGCTTTGTAGAGCGCCACATCGGCGGCTTTTAGCCACTCGCGATAATGGCCAAATTCAGGCGTTAACGTTGCCACGCCAACGCTTATCCGCAGTCGTACCTGCGGCGCGCAGGGTAGCGTTAAGGTTGCCAGCCGCTCATGGACACGCGACATGGCCGCAATGGCACTCTCCGCTGGCGTGCCGCTCATGATCACCGCAAATTCGTCACCACCGAAGCGCCCGATAAGATCCCCGGCGCGTAGCGCTAATTGCAATTGTCGGGTGACGGCAATGATCGCCTCATCGCCCACATCATGCCCCCAGGTATCGTTAATACTCTTGAAATGATCGATATCGATAATCAGGATCGCCGCCTCGCGATGGCTGCGCCGACAAGTGTCGTATTCATTGCGCAATAAAATTTCCCAGTGACGCCGGTTAAACACGCCGGTCATACCGTCACGGGTGCTCATTAGCTCCAGGCGGCGCTTGTGCTCTGCCAGACGGATGGCGGTCTGATAGCTGACCCAGGCAAAATAGATCGGGTAGAGAACCATCGCCGGCAGCGCCAGCCAGAGTTCCTGCGAAGAGAGGGTAAAGGTGGGAGAGACACCGGTGAGTTTCAGGGTGATCAGGGCCGCAATAATCGTCATGGTTGCACCAGCAGTGAACAATTTAACGCCCCCTGCCCCCATCAGATTCATGCCTATCATTATTGTCAGTGCCGCCGTGGGAAGTACATTCAGCCCCATCAGCCCCATCCAGATCCCCGCCATAATGGCATCGACTTTCAGGTTCTTTATTTCGCTGGCTCGTGGATCGGCGGCGCGGTAAGCCAGCTGCCAGGCGAGATGTGGCCAGACAAACGCCCAACCCACCAGCACCAGCCACCAGATTCCAGGCGGAGACTGGGCGACCAGCGCACCTGCGATGGGGAAAAACATCGCCGCTAACCCGAACATCCGCGGCAGTCTTACCCGCCGGGCAAATCGGATTCCGGAACGATGGTGGTCATCCTGAGAAAGGTTCTGGGGCCACTCTTCTCGCGTGACGTCTTTATTGTAAAAGTTATCGTCATTCATAATTTTTGGGAACATTCTGAAACATTTCCCAAATTATAGAGACGGGTGTTGTGGGGAAAGTATGAAATTTCGGGTGAGCCGCTGGCACCGCTCACCCGTTAGGACTACGCGGATTTCTTCAGGCAGGCGCTCATAAATTTACTGCGGTCTTCCCCTTTCAGGGATTGCTGCGTCGCCAGGCCGTTACATTCGCGCATCTTTTGTTGCTGCGGCGTGAGGCTCTTTTCGCCCGGTTTCGACGAACTGTTTTTCAGGCAATCGCTCATGTACGTTTTACGCGCATCGCCTTTCAGCGTCTGGGCTGTCGCCTGTTGATTACAGGTGGTCATCCGTTGCTGCTGCGGAGTGAGCGTTTTTTCGGCGGCGGACGCCACAGACATCAGGAGCAGAGAAGAGAGCAGGGTTACAGTAAGAGTCAGTTTCATAACACCATCCTTTTGTGAAGGTTCACAGTAAGTCTGGTTCGTGACGGGAAAAATACCACCCGACGGAAGGGGATTTCCGCCGGGCGATCGCTTTATTTCAGGCCAAGAGCGGCTTTCATGGTGTAGAACAGATCCGTTTGATCCGTCAGCCCGACCACATTTGCCGCGTGCGGGCCATATGCCGCGATGCGCAGCTGTGTGCCGGTATGTTCCATGGAATCGCCTTCGGAGTTGCCATAGCTCATCACCATTACCGCACCGTCTTTGGTGTTCAGCGCCTGAGTCAGGCCTGGCGCTTTGGTATCGGGTGCCACGATCTGGCTGGCGTGCGCATGGTCAGCGGTCACTACCACGAGGGTGTTGCCATCTTTCTTCGCGAACGCCAGCGCTTTCTGCACGGCTTCATCAAGATCGACGGTTTCGCCAATCTGACCGCACGGATTTGCCGCATGATCCTGTTTATCAATCGACGCGCCTTCAACCTGCAGGAAGAAGCCCTTCTCGCCCTTGCTCAGCAAAGTGATGGCTTTGTCGGTCATCTGCGCAAGCGTCGGAACGCTGTCATCGCGTTTCGGGTTTGGCGTGCAGGTCACCGCCGGTTTGTCGATGTTGCCGTGGTAAGAAGCTTTTGGCCCTTCCCAGCGCACCGGCATGTTGCCGTCCGAGAACAGGCCGAGCAGCGGCTTGTCCTGGCCCGCTTCGGTGATCGCCGCTAGTGAAGCGGCATCGCTCACCAGCTGATAACCCCGCGCCTGCGCCTGTTCACGCAGAGTTTTGCCCTGCCACTCCCCGGCCGTCGCGGTTTCCGCGAACGTTTTCGCCCCACCGCCCAGCGTCACATCGGCGCGGGCATTCAGCAGCTGTTCGGTGATGGAGCCTTTGCCACCCTTTTCCAGCGCATTGGTCGGGCATTTTTCGCTGGTCACGGACGGGCCGTAGCATTTACGCGACGTCACATGCGCCACCAGCGCCGCAGGCGTTGCATCCTGCAGTTCAGCCGTTGAGACGTTACCTGTCGCAAGGCCAGCCGCCTTCGCTATCTCCAGAATGGTCTGGTGATCCTTTTCGTGAATATCGACGCCCAGCGCGCCGTTATAGGTTTTTACGCCTGTGGTCCACGCCGTGGCGGAGGCCGCCGAGTCGGTCACGTAATCAGGCTTACCGGTTTTTTTATCCAGCGCGTAGTGGGTGTATTGTCCGGTCAACGGCAATGCGTCAATACCTTTAAAAAAGCCACCGGCCCCTTCGGCATAATTTCGCGCGGCGGTGATTTCGGAATCGCCCATCCCATCACCAATCAGCAAAATAATATTTTTAGCCGGTTTATCATTTAGCGATGCACGCAGCGCTTCGGTTTGATCTTCTGACAGACGGCGTGCGCCGCCCGGCTGCGTGATATCTCCCTGAGCCGCGCGATTATCTAGCACCTGGGTATTCGTGGTGTCGGCATAAATGGCAGGGGTAAATAATAAAGGCAGTAATGCGATGAAAAGTGCGCTCTGTTTCACTTTATTTCTCCATGTACAAATACATAAAAATAAACAGAGCGACTATAGGCACAACTTATGACAATGCTATGACAGTTTTTTAGATTCTGTGACAGATTAACTACGAGGATGCCGCAACAGCTTTTTTACGTATTGCTGTAGCATTTCGCTATCCTGAATCGGCACTTGAGAGTCGGGCCTGGCATCCTCCAGCGCGCCCTCAATACTTCGGATCAGCGCCTGCTGATCGGTCTGCGCCATTTGCCGTAAAAGGGCCGTGACAACGATTTCTAACGCTTCAACCTGGGCAACCAGTTCTTTTGACTCTTCTTCCTTTTGGGCAAGCTTAACCAGCAACTCTGCAATGAGATTTTTCATCGTGCTATTTCCTTATCAGGTTTTTGCTGACGGTATCATTACGGTTGATTATTGCAAAGAGGCGAAAAGTATTATCTTTATGAAAAAACACGCTATGTCGCAAATAACGATGATTTATCGCCAGCGAAACGTTTTGCTATTATAAAAACTGATTGCGTGGCAGCAAAATAGTAGAAAGCAGGCGCCATTATTTTTGATAACAGCGCCTGTTGTGGGTTAATACATAATATATCTTCTTTACGTCGCGATATTCGCCATTTTCTGACGGCGACGGCGTAATGCTATCGCGAGCTGGATAACGTTCAGTAACACCACCACTGCCGTAGCGGCAAATACCCAGCGGAATCCGGCCATCGCGGAAACGGTCGCGCCCATTAACGGGCCTGCGACATTCCCCAGATACATAAATGACTGGTTATAACCAAAGATGCGTCCGGTGACCTGATCGCTTGAGTATTTCACCAGCAGAGTTTGTACCGCAGGCAGCATCGCCCCATCGGCAAATCCGAGCAGGAAGCGCAGCACGCCGAGCTGGAACGGCGAGGTGACAAAGGACATCGCGAAAAACAGCACCACGGCGATAATCAGGGTCGCCATTAATATCCGCGCCGTACCGATACGATCCCCGAGCTTACCCAGCCGTGGGGCAGAGATCAGCGCGGAAACGCCTGGCACGGCGGCGATCATGCCGCTCAGGAACGCAATATTGTTGCTGTCCGGCGCCATGGATTTGATAAACAGCGCCAGAATCGGCCCGATCGAACCGTTGCAGAGCTGAATCACCAGCGTTGTCACAAAGAGGCTGATCATCAGGCCGGGGTATGGCAGCGTGGCAAAAACCGCTTTTCCGCTCAGGCGATCGGCTTTGCTGACCGTCGGGCGTACGCCCTCTTTAATGAGGAACAAGGTCACCAGAAAACTCACCACCAGCAGCATCGCGGTGATGAAAAACACCGCCCGCAAGCCGACGTGGTCAGCCAGAAAACCGCCCATCAGCGGGCCGCCAATGACGCCGCTGATTTGTGCGGTCGAGAGTGTGCTGATCGCCCAGCCGCTGCGCTCGCGCGGAACCTGTGACGCCACCAGCGCCATCGCGTTAGGAATATAACCGGACGTCAGCCCCATCAGGCCGCGCAGGAGAAATAGCTGCCAGACGTTAGTGGCATAGGCCTGCAGCAGGATTGCGATCGCCATCCCCAGCGAGGCGCGCAGGAGCATCAGCTTGCGCCCTTTGCGATCCGCAAGGCTGCCCCACATGGGCGAGACAATGGCGGAAACCAGGAAAGTAATACTGAAGGTCAGACCCGACCACATCGACAGCGCTTCGTGGGACGACACGCCGAGCTGGGAGACATACAGCGGCAGGAAGGGCAAAATCTGGCTGATCGCAAGACCGGTGAAAAAACAGCCAAACCAGACCGATATAAGGTTGACTTTCCAGGATTCCATAACAGGCAAACTCTTCATTTTTAGGCGAATTCGCCGACAGATTAGCAAGTTGCGTCACATCACGTAGCGCCAGAGGTGCGGCAGCGACAACTTTGGTGTTTTATCTCCCCAGTCATCATATTTGTGAAACAAGTCACAAATCATCCACTTTTTGGTGGTGAATTATGCTTTAACGACAGAGACCAAAACCGCGCATTCCGAGGTGAAAATGGTTGGCGTGCGCCGCGTTATACTCCGGCCCAAGCCCGTTACCGTAGTAATCGCAGCTGGCACTCAGCAGCGCGCGCAGCCAGGGCTGTGTTTTGTCGTTGCGCCAGCCGCGCAGCACCGTCACCCGCTCGCCGTCTGCCAGCTGGAACGCGCTGATATCGAGCGCTTCGGCGCTGGCATGTTCGCTGCGACGCGCATCAGGCCGGTTATAGATATTACGACAGGCAAAGCTGCCGAGATGCTCCACGCGCGTCAACGGGCTGCCCATCATCGTCTGAGTGAGCGGCCGGGCCTTTTGATGGATAAACAGCGCGGAACTCAGGGCCAGCGGGCAGCTGGCGATAAAGCTGCTGCTCAGGGAGACCGGGCCGAAACTGCGCACCCGCACGACGCCGTTGAGCGGGCACTCTCCGGCACTGTCCGCCAGCGCCTGGGTCTGGATGAGCTGTTTTTGATTGGCCTGCTCCAGCAGAGTGACACAGGCTTCGGGCGTCAGGCGACGCAGCTTGAACTGGCTGATTTTCCCCGGCGGATCGTCGAGCGAAAGCGGGGTAAACGGGTTGTAATACGACGGCAGCCAGCGATAGCCCATCACCGCCGCGCCCACCACTATCAGACAAACCAGCACACTTTTCCCTCGCACAATCCCTCCTCGTGAATAGCTCAAAACATTATGGCAGAAGGCGGCGAAACCCACAGAACATCGTGGTATGTTATGGCCTTTGATGAGTCAGACTGGAAGAAAGTGAAGATGGCGAAGCAGCGGGTAGGAATTGTTTTTGGGGGAAAATCGGCAGAACACGAAGTGTCGCTGCAGTCGGCCAAAAATATCGTTGATGCGATTGATAAGAGCCGTTTTGATGTCGTACTGCTGGGGATTGATAAGCAGGGCCAGTGGCACGTAAACGATGCCAGTCAGTATCTGCTGAACGCAGACGATCCGGCGCATATCGCGCTGAATCCATCAGAGATCAGCGTTGCCACCGTCCCAGGCGTCGTGCAGGGCCAGCTGATTAACGCGGGGAATGCGCAAGCGCTGTCGCAGATTGACGTGGTTTTCCCGATTGTACACGGTACCCTGGGCGAAGACGGTTCCCTGCAAGGGATGCTGCGTATGGCGAACCTGCCGTTCGTCGGCTCCGATGTCCTTGGCTCTGCGGCTTGCATGGATAAAGACGTGACCAAACGCCTGCTGCGTGACGCCGGGCTGAACATCGCGCCATTTGTGACGCTCACGCGCGCCAATCGCCAGCGCTACACCTTTGCCCAAATCACTTCTCAGCTCGGCCTGCCGCTCTTCGTAAAGCCGGCGAACCAGGGCTCTTCCGTTGGCGTCAGCAAAGTGACCAGCGAAGCGCAGTTCACCGAAGCCGTGCGTCTGGCGTTTGAATTTGACCACAAAGTGGTGGTTGAGCAAGGGATTAAAGGCCGCGAGATCGAGTGCGCGGTACTGGGCAATGATTTCCCGCAAGCCAGTACCTGTGGCGAAGTGGTGCTGAACAGTGATTTCTACTCCTACGATACCAAATATATCGATGATAAAGGGGCGCAGGTAGTGGTCCCGGCGGTGCTGGATCCGGAAATCAATGACAAGATCCGTGCGATCGCGATTGAAGCCTATCAGGCACTCGGCTGCGGCGGAATGGCGCGCGTTGACGTGTTCCTGACGGCAGAGAATGACGTGATCATCAATGAAATCAATACGCTGCCAGGGTTTACCAATATCAGTATGTACCCGAAACTGTGGCAGGCGAGCGGTATCAGTTATCCGGATTTGATCACCCGTCTGATCGAACTGGCGCTGGAGCGTCATGCCGCTGACAGCGCCCTGAAAAGCTCCGTAAACGGTTAATCCGCTTTTTCGGCGCTCTCGACCGTTTCCGTCGTCGACTCTTCAGGTCGACGGCGGATAATAAAGCCCGCCAGCCAGAAACTGATCACCCAGGTCACCAGCCCTACCGCATAGGTTTGCCAGCCTTTCGCTTCAAATCCCAGCAGCCCAACGACACCGTTAAGAATAAAAATCAGGCCAATCGCAAAGGCGTAATAATGCCAGTCACGGCGTAGTTTGGCAGACAGCTTCATGGCAACTCCGGCAGAATAAAAAGATATCCTCTCACAGTTTTCTCATGCGGTCTGTGGCGGATGCGGAAAATCTTAAATGCGTCGCAATTTAACTTAAGTCAGCAAAATGTGATGTAAGACATAAATTGCTAAACCAGGAGCATTCCCTGGCCCAAATTACCACGATTCTGATATTGACAAATGCTATGACCTGTCAGACTCACCTTGTATGACTGGCACATTGCCAGAATGAAATAGGGGGAGGTTTTTATGGCAGACTTTACACTGGCGAAGCCGATTTTTGGTGGCAAAAAACCGAGAACCTCCACGTCCGGCAACATCGCCTATGCCCTGTTTGTGCTGTTCTGTTTCTGGGCAGGGTCACAGCTTCTGAATATGCTGGTGCATGCACCGGGCGTTTATGAACACCTGATGCAGGTCCAGGACACAGGCCGACCGCATGTCGAAATTGGTTTGGGTGTCAGCACCATCTTCGGATTGATTCCGTTTCTCGCAGGCTGTGCCATCCTCGGCGTGATAGCCCTGGTGCTGCGCTGGCGCCGTCATCACTGACGTTTAGTTCAGTGACATACAGCGAGCCCGACGATCGTCGACGCGTTTCGCGAACCACGCCGTGGTGAGATTGCGCGTGATCTTCGGGCTTTCAAGCTGAATGCCAGGCAAAACTTCTCTCGGCAACGCGTTGCCACTCTTCTGCTCGGCCAGCTTAAACACCTGCTGATAAAGTTCCGTTTTCTCAAATGCCAGGCTGTCCCCTTTCTCCAGCTGACGGCGGATCTCGCTATTGCTCATGTCCAGTTTGATCGCCAGTTTGCGCACCGCCTGCTCGGTTGTGCCCGCCTCGCTGCTGCCATAAGCAATCAGATCGCCATCCAGTGCCAGCTTCGCCCCCGTCGCGCGGTTTACCGCATTCTGGAAAGCGGCGTTACGGCTGGCATACCAGCCCGCATTGAAATCAGCAAAACGATACAGCGGCGCGCTATAGTTGGCGGGATAATTAAGGAGATGGTAAGTGCCGAACCACAGCCCTCCGCGCAGAGAAAACACCTCCTGGCGCACCGTGCCGTCGATTTCCCACGGATAGCCGCGGGTATGTTTCTCGGCAAAGTCGATGCTGACCTGCATCGGGCCGCCCGTGTGCACCGGATTCAGCGAGCCAAACAGCTTCTGCCCCATCGGCACCATATCGATAAAATCATCGAAAATGGCGCTCAGCTGTTTCTCGGTTTTAACCGTATCCAGCCGCTCGCTGTAGCTTTTGCCGTTAGGCGAGGTGATTTTGAGCGCCGTGTGGACGAGGAATACCGGGATGTGCATTTTTTCTGCCCGGCGGTCTATCTCCTTCCAGGCAATTTTGTTAAGCCCAGGCACCGCCGGATCGGACTGGTACATGGACTCTTGCTGCGCCACCGCCAGCACCGAGCAGATATTCTCCTCGGTCGGGGCAATCTTCTGGCTGTCGAAGGTTTTCGCCAGCACGATTGCCCAGTCGTCGCGATCCTTGACGCTCGCGGGCATCTTCTGACGCACCACGCTTGCCACATCAACAGGCTTTTCGCCCTTTTTCAGCGGCGCGGCACCTTTGTCGGCGCATCCGGCCAGCACGAGAGCGGCCAGCAGTGATAAGGGTAACGCGCGTGGCACGGCAAATGGCATAGCAACTCCCTGTTTTAACCTAATGTGTTGGTCACTTCCTGCAAGTTCTGGTCGTCCAGCTCGCGTTCGAAACTGCGCAGACGCTTATAGATCGACATCAGCTCAACCAGCGTAGTCCATGAAGCAATCAAATACTGGAAAGAACCGCGAACCTGACCGAAAACGTTGTTGATCTGTGTCATCAGACCGAGCGTAATCGTACCTGCGACAATCGACGGGAACAGCAGGAACAAACCGAAAACGCTATCAACCTGCAAATATAAGATGCGGGCGATGTTGAAATACATGTAGTGGAAATAGAGGCGGAAGTAGTTGCGACGCACCGCGCCAAACAGCTCGCGAACGGTCGGCGGTGAGGCGCGTTCGGGGTCATCTTCCCCGTAGACCAGCTCTTTACGGTAGGCAGCTTCCACGCGCTGGTTTTTGAACTCCAGCCCCGGCAGTTTTATCCCCACCGCCGCCAGCAGCCCGGTCCCCATCAGCGACCAGACGATGGCAGCAATCACCAGGCCATAAGGCAGATGGCCGACAATCGGCAGCTCCGGAACGTGCGCGGAGAGCTTGACGAGCACCGGCAGAAACGCGATGAGGGTCATAATGGCGTTGATAAAGCTCACGCCCATATCTTCCAGCGTGGAGGCGAAACGCATCGTATCTTCCTGCACACGCTGCGCGGCACCCTCAATATGACGCAGCTGCTGCCAGTGCGCCATATAGTGTTCGTTCATCGCGGTACGCCAGCGAAAGACGTAGTGGCTGACGAAGAAGTTATTCATGACACCGATAATGACGGCGATTAGCGCGATGCCGAGGAAAATCCCGACTTCATGATAGAACTGATTGATGGTGACCTTGTGCGGGGAACTGAGCGCGGTCTGAATCAGATCGTAAAACGGCGCATACCAGGCGTTGACCGCAACGCCGACCTCCACCAAAAACCAGGTAACAAAGATGATTAGCGCTGTGCCGAGAATCGACCAATACTGCCAGCGATGCGGCGCATAGCTGAACCAGAACAGGGCAAACAGCCCTACGCACAGCGCATAGTAGGCGTAAAACAGCAGATAGCTGAGGGACCAGAAGCGCGCCGCGCTGATAGGCACATCGCCCGTTGCGCCGGTTATGCGCTCAATCCACGCACCGCCGCCCGCCTGCCAGAAAATGACGGCGATCAGCGCCCAAATAAACGCCGAGAGAAAAAAGGGTCCCGGCTTTGGGAAAAAAGACTTAAACATGGTGCTTCCTTCTTGTTGTTATGGCGTTGCTGTGTTCAACAAAATACCACACGAAAAACTCGCCACGCGCCGCTCACCGGTGCGTGCAGAAAAAATAGACCTGTGGTTTATAGGTTAGTTCGCCTGCCACCCGGCAAGAATTGTTTCGGTGAGTTTCACGGTGGGCGCATTACCCGGTGCGCTAAGGGTGCCCCAGACCTCGTTATAGTGCTTAATCAGCACCTGCGCCTCGGCCGCCGGGCGATGTGCAGTGGTATGCGCATCTTCTGCCACCGTGATGTGATAGCCCCGGCTCACGCCATTTTTGAGGGTGGTGTCCACACAGTAGTCGGTTGCACACCCGCAGATGATAAACTGTTGAATACCGTGTTCTGTTAACAATGCTTCGAGCTGAGTGCGATAGAACGCATCGCAGGCGGTTTTGGTGACATAAAACGCCCCCGCTGGCTGATGCAGTTCAGGCAGCAACGCAAAACCTTCGCTCCCCTCCTCCAGTCCACCCGCTTCGATGTGCTGAATAAATATCACCGTATCGGCGGCGTGCGTAAGCTGATTGATTCGCGAAACGCATTGTTCGCGTTGAATACGAGGCGTCGCAAACACGCCCTGCTGCATATCGACCACCATCACCACACGTTTTTCAGCCATCACCGTCTCCGAAGAATTGAGTCATACCAGCCCCTATCATAAGCCCGATGTCACAAAACAGGAGACTGATTGCAACGAAATTGTTCTTATTTACCCGTGGTTACGTTTTTCCCGCTATCGTTATGCAATTCGGCCCTTTGCACCGCGCCGTTTAGTAGTATAAATACGCATTACTTCTTTCATTCACTTCATGGATGCTTTTCGTTGAAACGTTGTCTGCTTTCCTTCGCCGCGCTGTGTGCGGTGAGCCTAACGTCTGTCCAGGCTGCCCAGCCGCTGACGGCACCTGTTTTCGCTTCTGATATCGCGGACCGCTACGCCAATCTTATCTATTACGGCAGTGGCGCAACGGGTATGGCGCTGGTCGTGATTGATGGCAATCAGCGTGTGTTTCGCAGTTTTGGTGAAACGCGTCCTGGCAGCAATGTCCGTCCACAGCTTGATTCGGTCATTCGCATTGCCTCTTTGACCAAGCTAATGACCAGCGAAATGCTGGTGAAGCTGCTCGATCAGGGCGTAGTCAAACTCAACGATCCCTTAAGCAAATACGCACCACCAGGGTCGCGCGTGCCTTCTTATCAAGGGACACCGATTACGCTGGTGAATCTGGCGACGCACACCAGCGCCCTGCCGCGTGAACAGCCCGGCGGCGCGGCGCATCGCCCTGTTTTCGTCTGGCCGACGCGCGAACAGCGCTGGACCTACCTGACAAACGCCACGCTGAAATCCGCGCCTGGTGCTCAGGCCGCCTATTCGAATCTGGCGTTCGATCTGCTGGCCGATGCGCTGGCGACGGCATCGGGAAAACCTTATACCCAGCTGTTTGAAGAGCAGATCACACGGCCCTTGGGGATGAAAGACACCACCTTTACGCCGTCTCCCGATCAGTGCAAGCGCCTGATGGTGGCGGAGAAAGGGGCAAGCCCGTGTAATAACACCCTGGCAGCGATTGGCAGCGGCGGAGTTTACTCCACGCCCGGCGATATGATGCGCTGGATGCAGCAGTTCCTCTCGTCCGATTTCTACGCCCGCAGCAATCAGGCCGATCGCATGCAGACCCTGATTTATAAACGCAATCAGCTTCATCGCGTGATTGGGATGGATGTCCCAGGCAAAGCCGATGCGCTGGGCATGGGCTGGGTCTATATGGCTCCAAAAGATGGACGTCCGGGTATTATTCAAAAAACGGGCGGCGGCGGCGGATTCATCACCTATATGGCGATGATTCCGCAGTCGAATGTCGGTGCGTTCGTGGTGGTCACCCGCTCACCAAATACCCGGTTTATCAATATGAGTGATGGGATCAATAATCTTGTGGCCGAACTGAGCGGAAATAAAGCCCAGGTCGTTCCCGCATCCTGATCGAATTAATATTCTGCGGGCAAACGGTTGATGCTAACCAGTTTGCCCCGGTTCATATTAATATAATTACCCTGGCGTAAAGCCGACAACACCTCCGCCACAACGGAACGCGAAATACGCGTACTGCGCTGAATATGATTCATCACACCAATTTTAGAACGCAGTGTTTCATCCCATTCCGCCATATCCAGTAGCATGGCACGAATCTGGCTGTAGGAGTTATTTCCGACCAGCTGCATATCCCGCTTTTCTAATATTCTATTTATCCATGACAGCCAGCAAAATGCGTCATGCCAAAGATGAGATTGCTGAATAAGTTGACGTGCTGTGGCGGCCGGAAGATAAAAACCGCTGCAGGATGAGTGTGCCACCATCGTATATTCCTGCTGATGTTCCATCATTCCCGCCGTGAGGCCAAGAATGAAAGGGGTCGTCACTATTCCGAGGAGAAGATCGTCGGGCCGACGATGGATTGCCACTATTCCCGTCTGTATGACAAAGGTATGTTGTTCTTTATCGAAGCATTCATGGTAAATAATATTATGCGCAGAGGCTTTAAAGGGTGTGCTCTCGGCTTTCAGACATTGCTCGAGCCGTTTAAATTCAGAAAGGGGTTTCGCATCAGGATTCATACAGACCTCAAGCTATCCTTACTTATCGGTGCTGTTTCATTATTGTCGTTATAGTTAAAAACGCGGGGAGAGGAACCTCCCCGCAATTCAGGCATTACCAGGTGTATTTCACACCCAGATTTGCGCCCCAGTTTTGGTCAACATCGCCGCCACCAAGATAATTAGCTTCCGTATAGGTGCTGAAGTTTTTGGTGAAGCTGAACTGAGTGCCCAGGCCAACACGCACAGCAGACCCTTTCACGCCGTTGTCGATGCTGTCGCCGTTGATATCCGCATCGTTACTTGCATCGTCATAAACGTATGCCAGCGTGAAGTGCGGAGTCAGTGCCTGCTCGCCACCGTAGTTGAAGGTATAGCCCGCATCGATACCTGCTTCATAACGCATGCTGTCGTAGGACTGACCGTCCATACGCATGTCGTTGCTCAGCTGATAATCGTCGCCCGACTGGAATAGCCCAGACACAGCGGCGTACGGCGTGACATAACCAGAAGTATTTGGTTTCCAGTCGTAGCCCAGTTTCAGACCGAAGCCCCAGGCATCCGTAGTGGTGTTACCGTCCACATACTGGCCGTTGCTCATGGTTGCAGAGAGATCGTTATTGAAGCGGGTATAGCTCAGTGAGCTATCAATAAAGACATTGTTAGCAAAGTACGCGGATGAGTAGATCATCGCCGTCTGGCTATCCTGATCAACCTGACCAGAATGATCGCTCACGTCGCCTTTCGCGAAGCCTGCTGCACCACCCAGGATCCATTTGGCGTTATTGCCGTCAATCTGCGTGTCCAGACCGACCATTACGCCGTTAACATCCTGATCGTAGCTGATTTCGCCGTTATCGCCGTCGAAGTTGCCACCGAAGTAGCTCACCCACGCGCCGCCTTTGTCTGCCAGGCCATGACGGCTGTTGGTCAGACGGTTACCCACGGCGTCCTGCTCCAGGTTCCAGATATTGGTATTTGCAGAAGGAATGCTGAGCGCCATGTTCGCGTAGTCAGTCAGCTCTTCCTGATGCAGCACCACGCTGTCGCCCTGCTGCTGCGCCTGGTAGGTATAAGCGCCCAGATCGGCTTTGTTGGCTGCGGTGAAGGTCGCCTGTGTGTCTGCATTGTTGTCATAGACGCGAATGACTTCATTGCCTTTATAGTCAGCAATGGAACCTGCACCCGTTGCATTGTCGATACGCACTTTGTAGTTACCTGCGGCTTCGCCGTTCACCGCCAGGTGACCGTCGGAGTTCAGCGCAACCACGCCGTAGTCGTAATCGGCTTTGCTCTTATCGTTGGTAACGTAACGAGCGTTGTTCAGATCGGAATTCAGCACGTAGTCACGGCTCGCCACGTTCAGCACACCGCCATCCGTCAGCACCATGTTGTGCGTATCAACCTGACCCAGACCAAGCGCCAGTTCCGCACCGTTATCCACGGTAATGGTGTTGGCATACAGCTCAGCGGTCTCTTCCGTCAGCGCAGCCTGGCTGTAGCTGTCGAGATAGAGACTGTTTGTTGCCACGCCACCGCTATCGCCAATATTCAGTGATGAGCCGTTGGTGAGGGTGATGCTGTCAGCCAGCAGGCCAGAGTTTTCAACATTGACCTGTGACTGGTTTTTCACCGCCAATGTGTCGATGTTGGAGAGCTTACGCGTATCCCACTCAGACGCGTTGTCCAGAGTGATGTTAAACAGGCCGCTCTGATAAACCTCTTCACCGGCGACATGGGAATTAGTATCGAAGGTAGAATCTGGCCAGATGCTATTTGGTGACAGCGTAGTCCAGTCAACGCCGGTATAACCCAGACCGTACATTTGTGCAGTACCGATAGCTTCAACGCTGGACTGTGCTGCGCCAACCCACTTACTGCCGTTGGTTAAGGTCACATCCAGTTTATCGGTGCCATCCCAGCCGTTGGTGGTTGGGTTATAGACGCCATCGTCTGTCGTATCCGTCGCCGGATCGCCGTTCTCAAAGAAGTTGTTATCGAAGGTGCTGGAGAACAGGATGTCGCCTGTAACGGTGGAGTGATCAAACGTCGCGGTAGTCTGCATGGCGTTGTCTGAACCGCTTGAGGAAACGATCAGCGCTGCATCGTCCGCCGCTGTGGCATTGGTTTCGCCATAGTCACTCGGCTTCGCACTTTGGCCATAAAAACCGTTGGTCCCCAGATCGCTGTAAGCACCCGAAGTCAGCACGGAATCTTTCACCACCAGCGTATCCGTAAAGACATGGCTGTTATTCGCTACACCTTCGACGTCATCATAAGGCGTATTATCAATCTGCTGATAACCCTGGGTCAGGGTAATGCCCGCAACGTGGGAGTTATTCTGGATAACGATATCGGACTCAGTGTCCAGCGTAATGGCATTACCTGCGGCATAGGTATCGAGATAATGGGTTTCGGTTTTATCACCATTCACAACGTCATAAGCATAATGCTCATAGGTATCATTGATGGTGGAATTATCTACCGTCAGGCTGAAACGATCGTACTGAGAATGTATCGTACCGTCCGCATCTAATCCCTCTGCACAGGTGTCAGACTTGCACTCAGAGGTGATCATTCCATTGATGGTGCTGTTTGAAATGCTCAGCGCATTGGCACGACCACCCACACCATCGTCCAGATAGTACGTGGAAATAACGCCATTCACGGTGGATTTATTGATGACAGGATAAATATCGCCATCGTGGCTGGCGTCTGAATATCCCCAGTCTGCATACCCATCAAACCAGGGGGTAGAGACCGTGTTGTCATAGCCGAAGGTATTATATGTTGTACCGGAAATGTCCTTAGCATTAGCCTGAGAAGCGATAGCCAGCGTGCAGGCTAATGCAATTTGAGATACGGCGAGTTTCTTTTTCCATGTTTGCATTGAGTCAATCCCTCCTCAGGGACGTAAGCAAGTTTGTCCGTAAAAACACAAGTGCAACTAAATATCGTGCGGTGGGAATTATGCGACCTCACTTCAAAAAGGTTCAATGAATGATTCCATTAAGTCCGTATCCAGACAAATAACAAAAAGAGTTCTGCAGATATAAATAAGAAATTATCAAAACGTCATAAACACAATGAATTACACGCGTTTTCACCCATATTAATTAATATATTTATGCCCAATGAAATATGTCAGAAAAATAGGAATGGCAGCACTAAGAAATATCATGAATAAATTAAACGCTCTGCTCAGGTTACTTTCAAATAGAGAATAACCGGATGCCCTTGCTCTACTGGCAACATTTTTCCCTGCACTTCTCACCGCTTTTCTAACAAAACCACCACTTTCGTAAAACAGCGAACGGTCATTTCAGGTACAATATGCGCTATTGTTCTACAGACATCAGGCATCCCATGACCGATTTAATTGCACGTCCCCGTCGCCTGCGCAAATCCCCCGCGCTGCGCGCTATGTTTGAAGAGACAACACTCAGTTTGAACGATCTGGTGTTGCCGATTTTTGTTGAAGAAGAGATCGATGACCACAAAGCCATCGACGCCATGCCGGGCGTTATGCGCATTCCGGAGAAACACCTGGCGCGTGAAATTGAGCGCATTGCCAACGCGGGCATCCGCTCGGTGATGACCTTCGGGATCTCGCACCACACGGACGCCACCGGCAGCGATGCGCTGAAGGAAAACGGTCTTGTGGCGCGCATGTCACGTATCTGCAAAGAGGCCGTGCCGGAAATGATCGTCATGTCCGACACCTGTTTCTGCGAATACACCTCTCACGGCCACTGCGGTGTACTCTGCGATCACGGTGTGGATAACGATGCCACCCTGATTAACCTCGGCAAACAGGCCGTCGTTGCTGCCGCAGCCGGCGCGGATTTCATTGCGCCTTCAGCGGCAATGGACGGTCAGGTGCAGGCGATTCGCCAGGCGCTGGACGCGGCTGGATTCACCGATACCGCGATCATGTCCTACTCCACCAAATTCGCCTCTTCCTTCTACGGCCCGTTCCGCGAAGCGGCTGGCACTGCACTGAAGGGCGATCGCAAAACCTATCAGATGAACCCACTCAACCGCCGCGAAGCGATCCGTGAGTCCCTGCTGGACGAAGCCCAGGGTGCCGATTGCCTGATGGTCAAACCCGCCGGGGCGTACCTGGATATCCTGCGCGACATCCGCGAACGTACCGAGCTGCCGCTGGGTGCCTACCAGGTGAGCGGCGAATACGCGATGATCAAATTTGCCGCGCAAGCGGGTGCGATCGATGAAGAGAAAGTGATCCTCGAAAGCCTGGGCGCGATCAAACGCGCGGGCGCAGATCTGATCTTCAGCTACTTCGCACTGGATCTGGCCGAGAAGAAAATCCTGCGCTAATGCCCCCATGTGCCGGGTAGCGGCTTCGCCCTGCCCGGCCTGTTCCTGTCCCTACGAAACTTCATCAAACTGCCATACAAACGACATCGGGTGCTTCTACTGTCTCGGCAAGACGACAGGAGAAACCATCATGTTCAGTCTCGATAGCGTTCTTGACGATCTCTGGCCTCAGGCGAAGCCCGCCCCCTGGCAAAAAAGCCTGTTAAAAAAGCTGTTCTACGAAGACGAGTTCCAGCAGTTCGCCGCCCGACACCGCCACCTGAAAGGGCTGGATATGGTGGAGCAGATTCTGGAACATCTGGATATTCTCTGCACTCTCTGCGCACGCGACCTCGAACAGATCCCCGAATACGGCCCGCTGGTTATTATGGCCAATCACCCTACCGGCACGCTGGATGGTCTGGCGCTGCTGTATGCGGTTTCCCGCGTACGTCGCGATGTGAAAGTGGTCACCAATCGAATGCTGACGCACCTCGAACCCCTCAGCTCGCTGTTTATCCCGGTGGACAACATGGGTGGCAAAACGGCGAAATCGTCGCTCGTGCAGATGGAAAACCACCTGCAAAACGCAGGTGTGCTGATCTTTTTTCCGGCAGGCGAAGTCTCACGCCCGACCCGCAAGGGTATTCGCGATAAAAAGTGGCATTCTGGCTTCATCAAACTGGCCAGCAAGCTGCGCGCGCCGCTGCTGCCCGTTCATATTCAGGCACATAACAGTTTACTGTTTTATGCCTCCACGCTGGTCTCACCGACGCTTTCGCTGCTGCTGTTAATGCAGCAGATGTTCCGCCGCCGCCACAGCACCTTACCGATAAAAATCGGCCAGCAGATTCCCTGGAGCCACTGGTTCAGTTCAACCCTTTCACCCCGTGACATGGCCGAGCAATGCCGCCAGCACGTGATGCGTCTTGGCAAGGGATTGCCAGGGAGGTTCAAAACCCAGTGCGCTATCGCCCGCCCGGAAGATCGGGCCACGCTAAAACGCGAGCTGGCGCTGGCTGAATGCCTCGGTAAAACCGCCGATGGGAAAGGGATTTATCTGTGGCAACGCAACGGACAAGAGGACGCGCCCCTGCTGCGCGAACTGGGGCGTTTACGTGAGATCGCCTTTCGCGCCGTGGACGAGGGCAGCGGTAAGCGTCGCGACACCGACAGCTACGACGATGATTATCTGCATCTGATCCTGTGGGATGACGAAGAGCTGGAAATTGTCGGCGCCTACCGCTTTATCCCCACCGCAAAACAGCTTGCGCATCATGGGCTTGACGGTCTGTACAGCTACAGCCTGTTTCACTACGACGACAAAATGCAGGACGTGCTGGAGCACGGCATCGAGCTTGGCCGCAGCTTTATTCAGCCGCGCTACTGGGGCCGCCGTGGACTGGACTATCTATGGTCAGGAATTGGGGCTTATCTGGCGCGTTACCCGCAATATCGCTATCTGTTCGGCCCGGTGTCCATCTCCGGTGGTTTGCCTCCCGCCGCGCGCGATCTGCTGGTGGCGTTTTACCGTCTGTGGTTCCCGGCCAGTCACCCGCTTGCCGCCTCCCGCCAGCCCTACCCGGCATCATTACCTGATGTTCTGGCGCAGTTTGGCGGCGTGAATTACGTCGAGGATTTAACAAAGCTCAAGTCGCTGCTCGGGAATCTGGGCTGCGGCATTCCCCCGCTCTACAAACAGTATTCCGAACTGTGCGAGCCAGGCGGCGTGCAGTTTATCGATTTCGGCAGCGATCCGGCGTTCAACAACTGTGTGGATGGGCTGGTGCTGGTGGATTTATGCTATCTGAAGGCGAACCGGTATCAGCGGTATATTGAGGCACATCTTTAATTTTTTTGCCGGGTGGCGGCCTCCCCCTACCCGGCCTGTAAAAACGCAGGGCGGGAAAGCGCTGTGCCACCCGAAACCATTACGACGCGCGATAAAACGGCTTATCGCCCAATATCGTCGCCCGCTGCATTATCCTGCGCTGCGGCAGATAATCAGCATTGGCGTAATGCTGCGTCACACGGTTATCCCAGATCGCCAGATCGTTTTGCTGCCAGCGCCAGCGCACCTGGAACTCCGGCTTCGTCACATGCGCAAACAGGAACCCTAACAGCGCCTCGCTCTCTTTCTCGCTCAGATCCACAATTCGGGTGGTAAAGCCTTCGTTCACAAACAGCGCCTGCTTGCCCGTGACCGGATGCGTGCGCACCACCGGATGCAGCAGCGGCGGGTGTTTCGCGACCGCCTCCTGCCAGCGCTGGTGCTCTTCTTCCGTTTTGCGGTACTTATATTCCTGGAACGATTTCTTGAAATCGTGCTCCGCCCGCAAACCGCTCAGCAGCTGTTTCAGCGGCGCCGACAGCGCCTCAAAGGCGGCAATCCCGCTGGTCCATAAGGTATCGCCGCCGGTTTCCGGCAGCAGCTTGGCCGCCAGAATCGCCCCGGCGGGCGGCGTTTCGATAAACGTGACGTCTGTGTGCCAGTTGTCGTTATCCGGCGGATTATCGTTATGGGTATCCAGCACGATAATTTCTTCCACCCCTTCCGCGTGCGGATAGACCGGGTGAATATGGAGATCGCCAAAACGGAGTGCCAGAGCGCGCTGCTGCTGCGGCGTCACCGCCTGCTCGCGCAGAAAGACCACCTGATGGCGCAGTACCGCGTGGTACAACTGCTCAAACTGGTTATCACTCAGGGGGCGCGTCACGTCGAGGCCCGAAATCTGCGCGCCGATATAAGGTCCCAGCGGGGTAATGGTCAGACGTTCACTCATTGTATCTCTCCATGCCAGGGCGTCAGGCGACGCTGTAACGCGCGCAGCCCCAGTTCTAAACTAAAGGCAATCACGGCAATGACCGCGATCCCTGCCAGCACCACATCCGTCGCCAGAAATTCGCCTGCCGACTGCACCATAAAACCAAGCCCGCGCGTTGCTGCAATCAGCTCTGCCGCCACCAGCGTCGACCAGCCCACGCCTAAACCAATGCGCAAGCCGGTTAAAATCTCCGGCAGCGCGCCGGGTAAAATCACAAACCACAGCACCTGTGCGCGACTGGCTCCCAGAGACTGCGCCGCGCGGATCCGCACCTGCTGGGCGCTCTTCACCCCTGCCAGCGCCGACATGGCGACGGGGGCAAAAATGGCCAGATAGATCAGCAGGATCTTTGAGGTCTCACCGATACCAAACCAGATCACCATCAGCGGCAGATAGGCCAGCGGCGGTACCGGCCGATAAAGCTCAATCAGCGGATCGAGGATCCCGCGCACGGTCGGGCTTAGCCCCATCGCAATCCCCACCGGAATACCGACGATCACCGCCGCCAGCAACGCCACCAGAATGCGCCCCAGGCTCGCCGCCAGATGCTGCCATAAGGTCGCATCCATAAAGCCTTGCGGACCGGCGATGGAGACCAATTTTGTCAACACCTGACCCGGTGGGGGCAGAAACAGCGGGCTAACCCACTGCTGCGCCGCCACCGCCCACCATATCGCCAGCAACACCACCAAGGTGCCTGCGCTCAGGGTGATCTGACGTGAAAACGGCCAGCGGAGGGTGAAACGTTTTCCGGCCCGTTTTTCGCTAAAAACAATGCTCATGAGAACGCCTCCCGCTGCTCAAATACACGGCTCAACACGTATTCGCGCTGAGCAATAAAGTGCGGGTCGGATTTGATGCTGCGCACCGGTTCCCCTGCCACGTAGCGGCGGGCAAAGTCCAGCGGCAGGCGCTCCAGCACGCGGCCCGGTCCCGGTGACAGCAGCACCAGTTCGGTGGCCATAAACACCGCCTCTTCGATATCATGCGTAATCAGTAGCACCTGCTTACCCGTTTCGTGCCACAGGCGCAGCAGCAGGGTTTGCATCTGCTCGCGAGTAAAAGCATCCAGCGCGCCAAAAGGCTCATCCAACAGCAACAGCTGCGGATTGGCTGCCAGCGCACGGGCAATACCGACACGCTGACGCTGGCCGCCCGAGAGCTGCCAGATAAAGCGTTTTTCCGCCCCTTCCAGCCCCACTTTTTTCAGCATCTGGCGCGCCGTCTCAAGACGCCCGGCACGCTCGGCTCCCGCTAATTGCAGACCGAAGGCCACGTTCTCCTGCACGTTGCGCCAGGGCAGAAGCCCTTCGCTCTGAAAGACCACGCCGCGCTCGGCGCCGGGGCCTTCCACACGTTTACCTTCCAGGTGAATGGTGCCGTGCTGATACGGAACAAACCCGGCGATCAGATTGAGCAGCGTGGTTTTCCCGCAGCCGGAGGGCCCAAGCACCACCAGAAGCTCACCGCTATCCAGCGTCAGATTGATATCGTCCAGCGCAGGTTTCCCGCCGTAGCTGGCGGACAGGTTTGTAATTTGCAGCATCACGGCCTCCCGTTACTTCACAAAGCGATCGGTCACGAACTGGCTGTAATCCGCCGCTACCGCAGGCACTTTGCCCTGCTCTTTCAGGAACCCGGCGGTATCGACAATCGCTTTATTCACTGGTCCCGAAAGCTGTTGCACCTGTTGCGCAGGCGTCAGATAGGTGTTGCCCTTCACCAGCCCCGGCACGTCGGATTCAGGTACTCCGCTCAGGCGCGAGAGTTTTTCCAGATTGGCGGGCTGTTTCAGCCACTCATCCGGATTTTCGATATAGGGCTGTTGGGCGTCGATGGCACTCTTGGCGAAGGCTTTCACCACGTCAGGATGTTTCTCGGCGAAATCCTTGCGCACCACCCAGACGTCCAGGGTCGGCGCGCCCCACTGACCCACTTTTTCCGAGTCGGTCAGAACGGTGCCGTCTTTTTCCAGTTCGTTGACTGCCGGTGCCCAGACATAGGCCCCGTCAATATCCCCGCGCTGCCAGGCGGCGATAATTGCCGGCGGCTGCAGGTTCAGAATCTGCACCTGACCCGGCTTGATCCCCCAGTGTTTCAGGGCCGCCAGCAGGCTGTAGTGGGTGGTTGAGATAAACGGCACCGCAATGCGTTTACCGATCAGATCTTCGGGCTTAGTGATATTTTTCTTCACCACCAGCGCTTCGGAATTGCCGAGCTGCGAAGCCAAAAGAAACACTTCAATCGGCACCTGCTGGCTGGCCGCCACAGCCAGCGGGCTTGAGCCGAGATTACCGATCTGCACATCACCCGACGCCAGCGCCCGCACGATGCTCGCGCCGCTGTCGAACTTGCGCCAGTCGACTTTTGCCCCGCTCTCTTTGGCGAAGGTGTTGTCCGCCTGCGCGACTTTCGCCGGTTCAGCGGAGGTTTGATACGCGACGGTCACATCGACCGCCTGCGCCTGAAATGCCCACAGCGCCAGTGCGCCGAGTAATGTGATACGCGATGAAATTGCCATAATGTCTGCTCCCCTCTCTTGTTATGGGAGCAGTATTTCTGGCGCGGGAATTTTGATAAAGGAATAAAAAAGAATCTGTAATTCCTAACAGTTTTTAGAAAAAAAGTGGCAAAGGATAGTGAATTTCGTGCAGATAGCATTCCGTCTGCACTGGCCGCCCGACATCTTTATTGCAATTTTGTTACATTCATTCCATATCCGTGCGCACACGATTGCCAGCCGGGTGGCGACAGGCATCATAGAGCCAGTATTCAGCCAGGGTAGATGAAATGATCAAAGTGGTGCTGGTGGATGACCATGTGGTAGTACGGTCGGGTTTTGCGCAGCTGTTAAATCTGGAGGACGACCTGGTGGTCGAAGGCCAGTACAGCAGTGCGGCTGACGCCTGGTCGGCGTTAACCCACAGCGAGATTGACGTCGCGGTGCTGGATGTCGCCATGCCCGATGAAAACGGGCTTAGCCTGCTCAAGCGTCTGCGCCAGCAGCGCCCGACGTTTCGCGCCATCATTTTGAGCATCTATGACACACCCGCTTTCGTGCAAAGCGCGCTCGACGCGGGAGCCAGCGGGTATCTCACCAAGCGCTGCGGCCCGGAAGAGCTGGTGCAGGCGGTGCGCTCCGTCGGCATGGGCGGCCACTATCTCTGCGCCGACGCGGTCAAAGCCCTGCGTGGCGGCCAGCCGGTGTCGAAAGTGCTCGATGTCCTCACCCCGCGTGAGCGGGAGGTGTTCGACCTGCTGGTAAAAGGCGAAAGCGTCAAGGCCATCGCCTTTACCCTCGAGTTGAGCCATAAGACGGTTCACGTCCACCGCGCCAACGTGCTGGGAAAATTGCAGTGCAGCAGCACCATTGAGCTGGTGCATTTCGCTCTCGACAATCAGCTGCTGACGGGCCACTGATGCGGCGCTCCCTGCGGCACATTGTTCTCTCCCTGTTTATTATGCTGGCCTGGGGAACCGGCTGGCTGATGCTGTGGACGCTCAGTTTTTATCTCACTCACAACGGCCAGCAGGCGGTGCTTTTTCTGCCGCAGGGCGTCTATCTGGCGCTGCTGATCCTCCTGTCGCGCCGTTTCTGGCCCGCCGTGGTATTGCCGACGCTCGCCGCCATTCTCTGGCTGCACAGTGAGCAGTTACTGACAAGCTATCTGATGCTGGCTGCGCCGCCCCTCGGGCTACTCAGTGCTTACGCGGCGCAACGCTACTGGCACCGTTTTCCCCTGTACTGGCAGCGGCTGTCGCTGCTGATTGCGGCGGTGAGCGTCAACGCGCTGCTGCAAACCCTGTGCCTTGCACCGTTTCTGCAAAGCCCCGCCACGCTCCTGGGGCTGGCCTCTTTTACCGGCGGCGTGCTGCTGACACCGTTCGTCTATCTGGTGTTTGAGTTTTTACGCCAGCAGCATCGCTACCATCTTCTCGGGCTGGACACGACCAATCCGCCCTTGCGCACGTCGCTGATCATCTGGTGCAGCCTGTTTTTCATCATCGGGATCGGCACGCAGATGGTGCTCTCCCCCGCTCTGGAACGCCTGCTGCTGATAGTGGTGTTCCTGCCAAACGTGGTGATGGCGTGGAAATTCGGCTGGCAGGGCGGCGTGCTCTCCGGTCTGCTTGGCAGCATGATGATCACCATTGCCCGTCAGGTGGGCGTAGGGTTTACGGACCTGCTGGAGCTGGAGATTTTTCTCGCCACCCAGTCCCTGCTTGGCATCGGGCTGGGGATCGCCATCAGCCGTCAGCAGCAATTGGCGCTGAATCTCGATCACTATCGCCGCAGGCTCGAAGCGGAGCTGCAGGCCCGTCGGGCGCTGACCGAAAAACTGATCCACACGGAAGAAGATACCCGCAAGCATCTGGCGCGCGAGCTACACGACGAAATCGGCCAGAACATCACGGCGATTCAGATCCAGTCCCAGTTAGTCAAACGCGCGGGAGATACCCCCCTGGCGGTGGAAGCCGCCGGGCAGATCAACGAGCTGGCGCGACGCATCCACCATTCGACCCGCCAGCTGTTGCGCCAGCTGCGTCCGCCGGTGCTGGATGAACTCTCGCTCCAGGAGGCGCTGCACCATCTGGTGAACGAATTCGCCTTCGCCGAGCGCGGCATCGACTGCCGTTTTGACTGGCAGCTGGCCGCGCCGCCGCAAAACGAGACTCTGGTCTTTACCCTCTATCGCCTGTTGCAGGAGTTGCTGAATAACGTCAGCAAACACGCAGACGCCAGCGAAGTGCGGATCGTCTTGCGCCAGCACCATGGCCGCCTGTTGCTGGAGGTCACGGACAACGGCAGCGGAATTGCACCGGACAATGCGCCCGGCTTTGGTATTCAGGGCATGCGCGAGCGCGTACACGCCCTGGGCGGTGAATTCACCCTTGAGTCGCAGGGCGGCACGCGCGTAATTGTTAACCTGCCCACAATTTTGCAACAAACACCGCACTAACCAGGAAAAAGTCTTAGTCACTCCAGACTTTCTCTCATCCCTTTTGCCTTGCACTTCCCTACAGTCAGCTCAAACGGAGAACGCCATGCACGCACTGTCTGCTGAACAGATTTCTCAACGCTATCGGGCCCTGCGCCCACGCTTGTTGCTGTGCATGGTGGTGGGCTACGCGGCGTTTTACCTGACGCGCAAAAGCGTCAATTACGTTCTGCCCGCCCTGCAGATGGATTTGGGGCTGAGTAAAAGCGATATCGGGCTTATCGGGTCGCTGTTTTATCTGAGCTACGGTCTGTCGAAGTTTGCCGCCGGACTGTGGCATGACCGCCACGGACAGCGGGCGTTTATGGGGATCGGCCTGCTGGCCACCGGGGTGCTGAACGTGCTGTTCACCTTCAGCGATTCGTTTGGCCTGCTGCTGTTCATCTGGACGTTGAACGGATTCTTTCAGGGATGGGGCTGGCCGCCCTGCGCGCGCCTGCTCACCCACTGGTATTCGCGTAACGAGCGCGGCTTCTGGTGGGGATGCTGGAATACCTCCATCAACATCGGTGGGGCGATTATTCCGCTGATATGTGCCTTTGCCGCCCATCTCTGGGGCTGGCAGGCGGCGATGCTGACACCGGGGATTATCAGCATTGTGCTCGGCATTTGGCTGACCACGCAACTGCGGGGGACACCGCAGGAAGAGGGTCTGCCAACGGTCGGGGAGTGGCGCAACGATCCGCTGGAGCTGCGCCAGGAGCAGCAAAGTCCGCCGATGGGTTTGTGGCAGATGTTACGCACCACCATGCTGCAAAACCCGATGATCTGGCTGCTCGGTGCCTCCTATGTGCTGGTCTATTTGATCCGCATCGCGCTGAACGACTGGGGGAACATCTGGCTGTCGGAGAGCCACGGCGTCAATCTGCTCAGCGCCAACGCGACGGTGATGCTGTTTGAGGTCGGCGGTTTGCTCGGCGCGCTGTTCGCCGGATGGGGCTCGGATCTGCTGTTCAGCGGGCAGCGTGCGCCGATGATTTTGCTCTTCACGCTGGGCCTGATGGTTTCTGTCGCCGCACTGTGGCTGGCGCCGGTTCACCACTACGCCCTGCTGGCGATCTGTTTTTTTGCGGTCGGATTTTTTGTCTTTGGGCCGCAAATGCTGATTGGTCTTGCCGCCGTCGAATGCGGACACAAGCAGGCGGCAGGCTCAATAACCGGTTTTCTCGGCGTCTTTGCCTATCTGGGGGCGTCGCTTGCCGGATGGCCGCTGTCACTGGTTATTGAACATTACGGCTGGTCGGGGATGTTCAGTTTGCTCTCCATCGCCGCCGTACTGATGGGTTTATTACTGATGCCGCTGCTGATGTCGGGCATCACCGCTTCTCGCAGTCACATAACGTCTTAAAAGGGCTGAATAATGAAAACAACGCTTCTCTCTACCCTCATTGCTTCCGGGATCGCGCTGGCTACCTTAACCGGTGCCGCACAGGCCAAAGGCCGTCTGGTGGTCTATTGCAGCGCCACCAACGAAATGTGCGAAGTCGAAACCAAAGCGTTCGGCGATAAGTACGACGTCAAAACCTCGTTTATCCGCAACGGCTCCGGCAGCACGCTGGCGAAAGTCGATGCCGAGAAGAAAAACCCGCAGGCAGACGTCTGGTACGGCGGCACGCTGGACCCTCAGTCTCAGGCCGGTGAAATGGGGCTGCTGCAGCCATACAAATCAAAAAATCTTGAGCAGATCATGGAGAAATTCCGCGATCCCGCCAAGGTCAAAGGCAACCTCTCCTCTGCCGTTTACGTCGGTATTCTGGGCTTTGGCGTCAACACCCAGCGCCTGAAAGAGAAAAACCTGCCGGTACCGAAGTGCTGGAAAGACCTGACCAAACCGGAATACAAAGGCGAGATCCAGATCGCCGATCCGCAAAGCTCCGGCACCGCCTATACCGCACTGGCAACCTTCGTGCAGCTGTGGGGCGAAGATCAGGCGTTCGACTACCTGAAACAGCTCAACGGCAATGTCTCCCAGTACACCAAATCCGGTATCGCCCCGGCGCGTAACGCCGCGCGCGGTGAAACGGCTATCGGCATTGGTTTCCTGCACGACTACTCGCTGGAAAAAGAACAGGGCGCACCGCTGGAGCTGATTTCACCGTGCGAAGGCACCGGGTATGAGATCGGCGGCGTCAGCATTCTGAAAGGCGCGCGTAACGAAGAGAACGCGAAGCTGTTCGTGGACTGGGTGCTGTCAAAAGAGGCGCAGGAGCTGGCGTGGAAGAAAGGCAAATCCTACCAAATCCTGACCAACACCACCGCCGAGACCTCGCCGAACTCCCTGAAACTCGACGATCTGAAGCTGATTAGCTACGACATGGACAAGTACGGCTCAACGGATGTGCGCAAAGCGCTGATCAACAAATGGGTCAGCGACGTGAAGATGGGTAAATAAGCCCGCGATACGTGGTCAATGCCGGGTGGCGTCTGCGCGTGACCCGGCCAACATTTTCCTCAACACCCGGAAAACTTATGTCACACACACTGGCTCTTCATCCCGTCAAAAAACGGGATGCGGTATTCCTGTGGGTTTTAGTCGGCTGGCTGGCGTTTGCGCTGCTGCCGAGCTGGAGCCTCGATTACGGCCTGCTGGAGTCGACGCGCGAGGAAATTCTCGACGCCTACAGCTGGTCCCATTTCAATATCAGCTGGCTGTGGTATTTGCTGCCAAGCCTGCTGCTGGTGCGGCCGTTTAACGAAGCGAAGCGCGAGCAGCGCAGCCGCCACTATCTCGACGCCGGTTGGGCGCTGCTGTGCATGGCCTTTATCGTCGTCAGCGCTACGGTGGAAGGACGCGGGTTAGGCTTCGCCACCATTGTGCTGTTCGTTGCTCTCGGCGCGATTATGACTCTGGCGCTGACGCGTCTGGAGTGGCTGGGCGGCGACCGCTTTGTGATTGGCTCGCTGATCACCATTGTGGCCCTGATCGGCATCTTTATCGTCTGGCCGAGCATCGCGATTTTCATTCCGATGTTCACCAACGACGCCGGGGAGTTCGCCCCGCTGGCCTTTATGAATGTGCTGTCCCAGGCGCACATCGTGCAGGTAATTATCAACTCCGTGCTGCTGTCGATTGCCGTCGGTATCGGCTGTACTTTCTTCGGGCTGGTGCTGGCGATCTACACCACCCGCATCGCGAAACGCAGCGCCATCATTGGCCGCATCTTCTCGATCCTGCCGATCGTCACCCCGCCGTTTGTGGTGGGCTTAGGCGTGACGCTGATGATGGGCCGCTCCGGCTACATCACCGAGCTGATGGTCGACTGGTTCGGCCTGACCAACACCAACTGGCTGTACGGTTTCACCGGTATCTGGCTGGCGCAGGTGCTAGCGTTTACCCCGATGGCTTTTATGATCCTCGACGGCGCGATCAAAACCATCCATCCCTCGCTGGAAGAGGCTTCCTATACGCTGCGCGCCAGCCGCTGGCAGACCTTTAACGGCGTCTTCGTGCCGCTGCTGAAACCGGCGCTCGCCAATGCGTTTTTGATCGTCATCGTCCAGTCGCTGGCCGACTTCAGTAACCCGCTGGTGCTCGGCGGTAACTTCGACGTATTAGCCACCCAAATCTACTTCTACATCACCGGCTCGCAGCTCGATTATCAGGCCGCCAGTACCCTCGGCGCGTTCCTGCTGGTCTTCTCCCTGTTGGTGTTCTGCATTCAGTACATGTGGATCGGCAAGCGCTCGTACGTCACGGTCTCCGGCAAATCCTACCGTGGCGACGTGCAGCCCCTGCCGGTGACGCTGGTGTGGAGCGTGGTCGCCCTGCTGACGGTGTGGATCGCCTTTAATGCCCTGCTTTACGGCAGCATTTTCTACGGCAGCTTTACGGTCAACTGGGGCGTGGATTACACCCTGACGCTGGATAACTTTATCAAGCTGTTCGGCCAGGGCATGAGCGACGGCGCATGGCCTTCGCTGCTTGATACCCTGCTCTACGCCGGGATCGCCGCGCCGATCACCGCCGGTTTTGGTCTGCTGATTGCCTGGGTCGTCGTGCGCCAGCAGTTTAAAGGCAAAAAGACCATCGAATTCACCACCATGCTGTGCTTCGCCGTGCCGGGTACGGTGGCGGGTGTGTCGTACATTCTGGCCTTTAACAGCGCCCCGGTTTACCTCACGGGCACCGCGGCGATTGTGATTATTTCAATGGTGATGCGTAACGTGCCGGTCGGCATTCGCGCCGGGATTGCGGGCTTAGGGCAGATCGACAAATCGCTCGATGAGGCCTCTCTTAGCCTGCGCGCGGGCTCCCTGCGCACCATCACCCACATTCTGCTGCCGCTGTTGCGCCCGGCGATTCTGTCGGCGCTGATCTACAGCTTCGTGCGTGCCATTACTACCGTCAGCGCCATTGTGTTCCTCGTCACGCCAGACACCCGCGTGGCCACGGCCTACATTCTGAACCGCGTGGAAGACGGCGAATACGGCGTGGCGATTGCCTACGGCTCAATCCTGATTGTGGTCATGCTGGCGATCATTTTCCTCTTTGACTGGCTGATCGGTGAGGCGCGTACCTCCCGTTCCAAAGCTAAAAACCAGGCGTAAAACTATGACTCAGAAACATTTCGTTGAACTGCGCAATGTCACCAAGCGCTTCGGGAATAATACCGTTATCGAGAACATCAACCTGGCGATCCCGCAGGGACAGATGGTGACGCTCCTCGGCCCGTCCGGCTGTGGGAAAACCACCGTTCTGCGCCTGGTCGCTGGGCTGGAAAAGCCGACTGAAGGGCAGATTCTTATTGACGGCGAGGATGTGACTCATCGCTCCATCCAGCAGCGTGATATCTGCATGGTGTTCCAGTCTTACGCCCTGTTTCCGCATATGTCGCTGGGTGAGAACGTCGGCTACGGCCTGAAAATGCTCGGCGTGTCGCGCGCGGAAACCAAAGCGCGGGTGAAAGAGGCGCTGGCGATGGTCGATCTGGAAGGGTTTGAAGATCGCTATGTCGATCAGATCTCCGGCGGCCAGCAGCAGCGCGTGGCCCTGGCGCGCGCGCTGATCCTCAAACCGAAAGTGCTGCTGTTTGATGAGCCGCTGAGTAACCTCGACGCCAACCTGCGCCGCAGTATGCGCGACAAAATTCGCGAGCTGCAAAAGCAGTTCAACATCACTTCACTCTACGTGACGCACGATCAGAGCGAGGCGTTTGCGGTGTCGGACACGGTGCTGGTGATGAACAAAGGCAATATTATGCAGATCGGTTCGCCGCAGGATCTCTATCGCCAGCCCGCGTCGCGTTTTATGGCGAGCTTTATGGGCGACGCAAACCTGTTCCCGGCCCGCTTCAGCGACGATTACGTGGAGATCCACGGCTATCGTCTGCCGCGCCCGATGCACTTTGCGCGTGAAGGTTCCGGCTCCGTCGGCGTGCGCCCGGAAGCCATCACCCTGAGCGAACGCGGAGACGACAGCCAGCGCTGTACTATTCGTCACGTCGCCTACATGGGGCCGCAGTACGAGGTAATTGTGGAGTGGCACGGGCAGGAGATTTTGCTGCAGGTTAACGCCACGCGTCTGCAGCCCAACGAAGGCGACCATTACTACCTGGAGATCCACCCGTACGGCATGTTTGTGCTGGCAGACGCGGCGTGAGTTTGCCCGGCGGCGCTACGCGTGTCGGGCCATCGGGTTTTTAGGCCGGGTCAGGCGAAGCCGCCGCCCGGCGATGCTTAGCGCAGAGCCTTAAGCTCAGCAATATCCTTCGGCGTGGTGCGACAGCACCCGCCAATCAGCTTTGCCCCTGCCGCAATCCACTGCGGCAGGTACCCCGCCAGCGTTTCACAGGCTTCGCCGTGATGGTGCCAGGTTTTGCTCACCGCGTCGTAGTGCTCGCCGGAATTCGGATAGACCACCAGCGGCAGATCCGTCAGCGTGTGCAGATGCTGAAGCGCCGCCGTGGTGTTTTCCAGCGCAATACAGTTTATCCCCAGCGCCACAATCTGCGGATTATCCGCCAGCGCAGCCACTACCTCTCGCAGCGGTGTGCCGTCACTCAGATGCTCGCTATCGCGCAGGGTAAACGAGAACCACGCTTTCGCGCGGGGATAGCTTTCCAGCAGCGCCGCCAGCGCGGTGATCTCCGCAAACGAGGGGAGCGTTTCGCAGGCCAGCAGATCGACCCCCGCATCCAGCAGGGCTTCTACCCGCGAACGGTGAAAATCGGTAAACGCCGCAGCACTTCGGACGTAATCCCCGCGATATTCAGAGCCGTCCGCCAGAAATGCGCCGTAAGGCCCCACGGAACCGGCCACCAGCAGCGTGCCCGCCTGCGGGTTTTCCGCCAGACAGGCTTCACGCGCTTTGCGCGCCAGCTCCACGCTTTTGCCGATCAGCGCGCGGGATTGCGCTTCATCGTAGCCGCGTGCGGCAAACCCTTCTGCCGTCGCCTGATAGCTGGCGGTGATCGCCACCTGCGCACCGGCGCGGAAATAATCGAGATGCACTTCGCGGATCAGCTCCGGGTTCTCCACCAGCACTTTGGCGGACCACAGGCTGTCGGCAAGGTGACAACCGCGCGCTTCCAGTTCCGTCGCCATCGCTCCGTCCAGCACGATAAAGGGCTGTGTTTCAAGGAGGGTGGTAAGCGGATTATTCTGCGACATGTTCAGGCTCCTGGGTTTTTGAGGTTTGAGTCAGGTAGTAGGCACCATAACACAGGGCGACAAACGGCAGCCCGCAGTACAGGGCAATACGCTGGGTCGGATCAAACGCCAGCCCGACGCAGGCCACCAGACACAACACAAAGCCCAGCACCGGAACCAGCGGATACCACGGCGCGCGATACTGCAGATCGCCCAGCGCTTTCCCGGCCTGAAGATGGCGACGGCGGAACATAAAGTGCGATGCGCAGATGCTGATCCACACCGCCACCACCGCAAAGCCTGAAATAGCCGAGAGCGCGACAAACACCGTATCCGGCGCGATGACGCTGGAGAACAGCGCCAGAACGCCACCCAGCATACTCACGGAGATTGCCGTCAGCGGGACGCCGTTTTTATTGACCTGAGCAAAGCAGCGCGGCAGCGTTTTTTCATTGGAGAGCGACCACAACATCCGCCCCGACGCATACAGCCCGGAGTTGGCCGCCGAGAGGATCGCCGTCAGGATCACGAAGTTAAAAATATCCGCCGCATAGGGAATGCCGACTTTCTCGAACACCAGCACGAACGGGCTTTTTTCAACGCCAGCCTGCTGCATGGGGATCAGCGCCGCCAGCACAAACACGGTGCCGATAAAGAAAATGATTAGCCGCGCGATGGTGGTGCGGATCGCCACCGGAATCACTTTATGCGGGTTCTGCGTTTCGCCCGCCGCGATACCGATAAGCTCCGTCCCTGAAAAGGCAAAGTTGACCGCCACCATCGTCATCAGGATCGGCAGACCCCCATGCGGGAACCAGCCTTCTGCGGTGATATTCGCCAGCCGCGGCGCGGGTGAGCCGTCCTGCATCGGGATAAAACCAAAGATTGCCGCCCCGCCCAGAATAATAAAGGCGATGATGGTGATCACTTTGACCAGCGAGAACCAGAATTCCCCTTCGGCGAAAAAGCGCGTGGAGATGACATTGAGGGCAAAAATGACGGCGCAGAAGACAACGCACCAGATCCATACCGGAACCTGCGGGAACCAGTACTGCATACAGAATCCTGCGGCGGTAAAGCTCGAACCGAGGGCGACCGTCCAGGTGAGCCAGTAGAGCCACGCCACGGTATACCCTGTCGCCGGGCCGAGGTAGCGTGCCGCATAAACGTGAAACGCGCCGGTTTCCGGCATCGCCACGGAGAGTTCTCCCAGGCACTGCATTACCAGCCATACCACCAGCGCGCCGATGAGATACGCCAGCAGCGTCCCGGCCGCACCGGTGGTGGAAATGATGTAACCCGTGTTGAAAAACAACCCTGTCCCAATCACGCCACCCAGCGAAAGCATAATTAGGTGGCGGGTTTTCATGGTGCGCTTTAGCTGCCCATTTTCTTGTTCTGTTTGCATATTACCTTCTAAACGTATGGACATCTAAACATCCAAAGAAGGTTTGTTATACCGTGATTGTTAACAAAAAGCTAGCCATGAACCAGCCGCAGCCGGGCGCGGCGCGCGCTGAGACGAGGGTGATGAGTGAGAATGACGTAGAGAATCGGTCGCCAGGCCATAAGCACCTCCACAGAGCAGATACTTACAGCATGGCGCGGGGCGCTGACTTCTTCGGTCAGTCGAAAGTGGTAACGTTCTAAGGCGAGTTCACACATAAAGGTGTTGCTGCATGCGGCCCGCATCTCATCAAACGCGTGATGCGCAGGCGGTTTGCCGGGCGCACGGCGCTTTCCTGACCGGCGGGTATTAAGGTGATCTCCGTAACAAAATTGGTAATTCCCTCAAAGGGTTCTATAGTCGACTCTGTTTCTTAGCCACCAGGACTCGCTAATGCGCTTTAACGGACTGACTAAAGGTTTTTTCATTCTTATTCTCGCCATTGTTTCAGTGGCGTTCTTCGATATCCTCGCACCCTACTTTTCCGCCGTGTTATGGGCGTCAATCCTGGCGGTCATTTTCCATCCGGTGAAAAACAAACTGCGCGGATGGGTGGGTGAACGTAACGGCGTGGCGTCGCTGCTGACGCTGCTGGTGATCTGCCTGATCGTCTTTACGCCGCTGATCGTGATCCTGTCGTCGCTGGCCATCGAGCTGAACGTGGTTTACACCAAGCTCCAGCACACCAATCCGCAGTTCCCGGAGGTGGTAGCGAGCCTGTTTTCACACCTGCCGGACTGGGCGCGGAACTTCCTCGTCGAACACAACCTGGATAACGCCAGCCAGATCCAGCAAAAGCTGTCGGATGTGGCGCTGAAAGGCGGTCAATATCTGGCGGGCAGCGCCTTCTTAATCGGCAAAGGGACGTTTGGCTTTGCGATTAGCTTTGGTGTGATGATCTATCTGCTGTTTTTCCTGCTCAAAGACGGGCCTTATCTGGTGCGCCAGATCCTCGATTCGCTGCCGCTGTCCGATTTTGTTAAACAGCATCTGTTCGCCAAATTCGCCGCCGTCTCGCGTGCCACCGTTAAAGGCACCGCCGTGGTCGCCGTGGTTCAGGGGATTCTGGGCGGGATCGCCTTTTACATTGCCGGTATCGACGGCAGCGTCCTGTGGGGCGCGCTGATGGCCTTCCTCTCCCTCATCCCAGCTGTCGGCTCGGCCATTATCTGGGTGCCCGCCGCCATCTTCCTGTTCGCCACGCAGCAGCTGTGGCAGGGGTTCTTTATCGTCGGCTTCTTCGTGATTATCGTCGGACTGGTGGATAACATCCTGCGTCCGCTGCTGGTCGGGAAAGACACCAAAATGCCGGACTATTTAATCCTGATCTCCACCCTGGGCGGGATGGAGATTTACGGCATCAACGGATTTGTCATCGGGCCGCTGGTCGCCGCGCTGTTTATCGCCTGCTGGAATTTGCTCTCCGGGCGCGACCACGCGGGGAACGTCGACGAAATCGACGAGGCGTTCATCGAAGAAGGGAAAAACCCTCCCGATTTGTGAAAACGTGACGATAAATAACAGACTGGCGGCCACGGGCCGCCATTTTTTTGTCACGCCAAATCAGGCGTTTCCTATAATTTCAAGAACGCTATCCCACTAACGGCTGAAAAGGATCCAACAGGTGCGAATTGCCACCATAACCAACTGGGCCTACGGCGTCACGGTGTGTCTGACTCTCGCTTCCGGCGTGGTCATGCTGCTGGCCTCAAATGCCGATAACGCCGAGCGACAGGCCGTTGAACAGCGCCAGATATTTGATCAGTTGACCGAAGAGGTCGAAACGGATGCCTGGGCGCTGTCGGATTTGGCACGCCTGTATGTCATCAATAAAGATCCCGATGCCCTGAAGGACTATCAGCAAAAAGATCAGTCCCGTAAGCCCATTGAGCACCGGCTCTCCCGACTCAAAGATAACGGCGCGACCGGCGAAGAGCTGGCGCTGCTGCATGAAGGGTTACAGGTGGTCGATGAGTTGCAGGATGAGCAGCAGGCGGCGCTCGCCAGCATGGCGCGCGGCGACGAGAGGCAGGCCGTGATTCTGCTCTACAGTAAGCCCTACGAGCAGGAGCTGGAGCGGGTGCAGAATCAGATCGACCAATTCCGCCTGATGCTGGATCGCCGCGCCCACAACGCCGTGGAAGAGGCGACAAAAAAGTCCCGCATTCTGCGCACCCTGTCAGAAGTGATGGTCGGCCTGACCGCCCTGCTCTTTTTGTTCGTGATGGGCTTTATTTTGAAGCGCCGCGTGCTGCGCCCGGTGGTGCGTCTGAGCGATGTCGTGCATCGCCTCGCGTCGCAGGATTACGCGGTGGAGACGCCTAACTTTAGCCAGATCGATGAGATCGGCGATATGGCCCAGGCGATCCGCATTTTCCGCGAAAACGGCCTGGTGCGGCAGCAGCTGGAAAAAGAGCGCGACGCCGACTGGGCAATTCGTGAACTGCTGGCGCGTATGACGCAGCGGCTGCAGGGCTGTGAGAATTTCACCGACGTGATTAACGTCGCCCAGCTGTTTGCGCCGAATATCGCGCCGGGCATTAGCGGGCAGCTGTATATCCTCGATCGCGATCCGTGGCAGATGCGCTGTGTCGCCCAGTGGCTGACGCCTGAGGAGAAACATCCCCCCTTCCATCCCGATGATTGCTGGGCCGTGCGTCGCGGCCAGAGCCATCCGCCGGTCAACGGTGAGCCGGATATCGCCTGCTATCATCTGCCGGAATCGGCGGCGGATCGGTCGCTTTGCGTGCCGCTGATCGCTCAGGGCGAGGCCATCGGTTTGCTCTCGTTCCAGAATATCACTCCGGAAACCGCCCCGTCCCGCGCCTATCTTGAGCTGATGGCCGAAGCGCTCGGGCTGGCGCTCGCCAACCAGCGTCTGCGCGACGCCCTGCTGGAAAAAGCGCTCTACGATCCCTTAACCGGCCTGCGTAATCGCCATCACCTCGAAGATAAAATGCAGACGCTGATGAGCCAGGCGATGCGCAACAATGAGCCGCTAAGCTGCCTGATGATCGACATCGATCACTTCAAAAGTATTAACGATCGCTTTGGTCACGAGGCAGGCGATCAGGTGATTAAAAGCGTGGCGGCGATTGTGCAGCGTGCGGTGCATGACAACGGCATCGCCTTCCGCTACGGCGGCGAAGAGTTTCTGGCGCTGCTGACGGACACGTGCGAAGAAGGTGCTCACGCCTGCGCCACGGAGATTTACGAAGGCGTGCGCGCCCTGGCACTGCGCTACGGTCTGGCGGAGATTGGCCCGGTCGATGTGTCGATCGGCATCGCCAGCTATCCGCAGCACACTCAGAGCGACAACCTGCTGCGTGCGGCAGACGTTGCGCTGTATCGCGCCAAAGAGCTGGGGAGATCGCGGATTGTGAGCTTTGGAATGCTGGAGGCGGGGTGAGCCTCACCGGGCCTGGCACAGCCAGACCGAGTGCCCGCCGCACGCCGGATCCTCAAACATCACCTCAACCACCGCAAAACCGTTATCCGCCAGCCGTTGCCGGTATTCGTCGGGCGACAGGCTGGCGTGATACAGCGGCTCCCCTTCAAATTCCCCCATGGCGATCCCGTTGTCCGTACCGCTGGTGAACATCAGCACGCTGCCAGGGCGGCTGTGGCGGGCAAAAATGGGGAACATCTGGCGCTGATCGTCAGGCGAGAGGTGGAAAAAACTGTCCCAGGCGAGCAGCCCGTCGAAGGTCTCATTGAGCGCCATCTGGCGCATATCCAGATGCAGCCAGCGCTGATACGGAAACGCCTGTCGCGCCCGCGCCAGCATGCCGGGCGCGCCATCAACGCCCGTCAGCCGATAACCCTGGCGGATAAAATGTTCCGCTATCGGCACCCCGTTGCCGCAGCCGATATCCAGAATCGTCCCCTTGCCGCCGATCAGCCGGGTAAACTTATCGAGCCAGCCTTTTTCCATCAGATGACGCGAGCGTAACCGCACAAATGCATCGGCATGGGTGTCGTAGATAGTCAGGATATGTTTGGCAGCGGCATCAGACATCGTGAGTCTCGTATGCAGAAGTTTCTGGAACGTTTATACCTTACCCGGCGGGCTGGAAACAAAAAAACCGGCGCAGATGCGCCGGTTTGTTGGGACTCAATTCATCGCTTATCAGGCGTTGGTCACCGGTTTTGACTCTGTTTTGGTCTGCGCGTTTTCCAGCATCCGACGCACCGGCACAATCAGCACCGCCAGTACCGCAGCACAAATCAGCAATGCGATGGAGCAGCGCGCGAAGAGATCCGGCAGCATATCCAGCTGATCGGCTTTCACGTGACCACCGATCAGGCCCGCCGCGAGGTTACCCAGGGCGCTGGCGCAGAACCACAGGCCCATCATCTGCCCGCGCATTCTTTCCGGAGCCAGCAGGGTCATGGTCGCCAGACCAATCGGGCTAAGGCACAGTTCGCCGAGGGTCAGCATCAGAATACTGCCCACCAGCCACATCGGAGAGACACCCGCGCCGCCGTTGCTGAGGACGTTCTGCGCCGCCAGCATCATCAGGCCAAAGCCCGCCGCTGCGCACAGAATACCGATAACAAACTTGGTCATGCTGCTTGGACGCACACCTTTTTGCGCCATCATCGGCCAGGCCCAGCTAAAGACCGGTGCCAGCAGGATGATAAACAGGGCGTTGATCGACTGGAACCACACGGCAGGGATTTCAAAATCGCCGATCATGCGGTTGGTGTAGTCGTTCGCAAACAGGTTGAATGAGGTCGGTTTCTGCTCAAACGCCGACCAGAAGAAGGCCGCAGAAACCAGCAGGATGAAACACACCAGCAGGCGCGCACGCTCTTTGCGGTTCAGACCGGCAAAGACAAACAGCCAGATAAAGTAGAGCGCGACCGAGATAGCAATCACGTACACCAGCATGCTGGCGACCGCAACCGGGTTGATCACAATGATGCCCTGAGCAATCAGCGTGACGATCACCGCCACCCCCACCGCCAGTGCCAGCAGCCAGGCGCCGACGCCGTTTTTCTTTGACACCGGGCTGTTCCAGGTGGAGTCCAGACCGACTTCGCTGTCGTAGCGTTTCATCGAAGGAACGGCAAACAGGCGGAAGATCACCAGCGCTACCAGCATCCCGATACCGCCGATACCGAAGCCCCAGTGCCAGCCGTGGGTTTTAATCAACCAGCCGGAGATCAGCGGCGCGATAAATGAACCCATATTGATGCCCATGTAGAACAGCGAGAAACCGCCGTCACGACGCGCATCGCCTTTCTTGTAGAGCGTCCCGACCATCACAGAGATACAGGTTTTGAACAAACCGGAACCGAGGACGATAAACATCAGGCCGATAAAGAACAGGTTGTTGCCCATGAAAGCCGAGAGCGCGATGGAGAGATGGCCGAGCGCAATCAGAATCGAACCGTACCAGACGGCGCGCTGCTGCCCGAGCCAGTTATCCGCAAGCCAGCCACCCGGCAGCGCGGCCAGATACATGCTGCCTGCGAAGATCCCGACAATCGCCGACGCATTTTCGCGCGCCAGCCCCATCCCACCGTCATAGACGGTCGCGGCCATAAACAGGATCAGTAACGGACGAATGCCGTAGAACGAGAAGCGCTCCCACATTTCCGTAAAGAAGAGCGAGCCAAGCGGGTAAGGATGGCCGAAGAAAGTTCGGCTTTCTTTTTGATTAACAGTGGATTGCATAGTTCTCCCGAAGAGGTGTGTCGTGTTGCACGTCAACGCTGGATTGTTTGCTGGCCTTTCAGGTCCAGGGCCACTTCTTTACATCCAGCGAAATATTATTTAACCATTTGATAACCGGACGATGGTTTTGTCTAGTGCCCGGAGGGGGACTTTAAGATGAAAATTCGACAGATGTCTAGTTTTGTAGACTTTTTGTTTGATGGAAAGGGGGAAAGATTGACATCGTTGCAGAAGATGCGGCCTGATTTGTGCCCCAAAATAAGCCGGAATAACAGTGCATTGCCCCACTGATTTAGTCAGTCAATTCCTTAAGGAAAACGATCTGCATGAGTGCATCAGAAAGAGGAAGCATTGAGCCCTCATTATTGAGGGCTCAATACAAACATCCGTTGTATAAAGTGAACTGGCCTCAGCGGAAAACGGTTGAACGCGACTGGCCGCTTAGCGCGAGGAACGGTCGCGCGCAATGGGGATTATTCAGCCATGCGGGGCCTTTAACAGGGTAGAAGGATCGTTTGAGAATTCACCGTTTTTGATTTCTCCGGCGATAAACGGCAGAGGTTTACTGAACAGATAGCCTTGTGCGAAATCGCAGCCCAGCGCCTGAAGACTTTCCAGCTGTTCCTGGGTTTCAACCCCCTCGGCAATCGTTTTCATACTGAGAGATTTCGCCATGCCGGTGATGAGTTTAATGATATTAAGGGCGTCTCCCTGTGTGGATATCGAATTCACAAAGGATTTGTCTATTTTGATTTTATCAAAGGCAAGTCGGCTCAGGCGGGAAAGAGAGGAGTAGCCCGTACCAAAATCGTCGATGGAAATTTTCACGCCCAGGGCTCTGAGCTTATTAAGCGTATTCAGCGGCGTATTGTTGTCAGTAAAGAGAGAGGACTCCGTCACTTCCAGCTCAAGACGGTCAGCCGCAAGCCCTGTTTCTTTCAGGATAGACATCACTATTCCTGCAAAGGTTTTGCTGCTGAGCTGGACAGGAGAAACGTTTACTGAAATTTTCACCGGAACAGCCCAGGAAGCCGCTTCCCGACAGGCCATTTCAAGCACCGATTTGCCCATCTCGCTAATCATTCCGGTTTTTTCAGCAACAGGAATAAAGGTATCTGGCGATAAAAGACCTTTAAGCGGATGCATCCAGCGAATAAGGGCTTCATAGCTGTAAATTTCCCGACTGTACGAATCAACAATCGGTTGATAATAAACCACGAATTCTTTATTCACTAACGCCAGCGCCATGTCATGCTCAAGCGTTCTGCTTTCCAGCAGCTTATCTAACATGCGCTGTCGGAAGACTTTAATCTTACCAGCGCCTTCATTTTTTGCTTCATAAAGGGCCAGGTCAGCAAATTTATAGAGATAGTCGGAACGGCGCTCAGTTTCTGAGTTAACAATGCCCACACAGGTGGTTATATTTATAACCGCGCTATAAATTGTGTAGGGTTGGTTAATACAATCGCATATCTTTTGCGCCATCGAAACAGCCTGGCTTTCTGCCAGATCGCTTGTGAGAAAGGCAAACTCATCGCCCCCTAAGCGATAAAGCATATCTGACGGAAGCCCCATCGAAATAAGTCGCTGAGCGATCAGACGCAATAACATATCACCGGCATCATGACCATAGGTGTCATTGACCTCTTTGAATCGGTCTAAATCAAACAACATCACGGTCACAGAGCTTTTATTAGCGTCTGCAAGCTTGATGTTTTTGTTTAAATTATCCCAGAAAAACAGTCTGTTACTCAGCTCTGTGAGCGGGTCATGATAGACGTCATACTCCAGCTTGGTATTCTGGATTTGCAGTTTTTCTTTAGATTCCTGAAGCTCTCCAGCAAGGCTCTTAACCTGAATATGCGCTTTGAGAATATTTCTGTTTTGATAAAAAATCAGCACACCCAGTATCGCACTCAGAATTATCAACAACACAGAAATCGCTGAATAAATAGAGTACAGCGTTTGAATTTTGCTGTTGGCGTTGTTAATCAGATTCAGATCTTTGTTCAACGCACCGGATGAAAGGCGGCTCAATGGTCCATCAAGCGAATACATTACCCTTAGATATTTCTGGAGTTCTGGACGGGTCATTGTCTCAAGATGTGTATCCAGATAATTAAGGGTATTGTCGAGTTTTACAGCAAGTTCATGAAGTGATTCATTGCTATTTATATACTGCCCTAAATCTCCCTGCTTTAATAAATCACTCTGGCTGAGCATAATGTCGAGGTGTAGGCGCACATCGTCGAGTGTCATCGACTCATCAATAGTGTAAAGACTGAGCCATGATTCGAACCGATAATACTCCGAGACCAGCTGTCCAGCAGACCATGAACTGGCGTAGTGCGTCAGTTTCTGCAATTCCTGCTGTCTTTCGTGCACAAGAAAAGAGATATATCCTGTAGATATAAAAAGAGAGAATATTATGGCAGCCAGTATTCTGTTCATGTTGTTCTTCTGAAATCCTACTCAATGCTCATTTTGCTGACCTGCCATGCTGACCTTGAATAAAACACCTGATTATTCAGCTCGGGTTCGCTGTCATAGGGATAGACGATGAAGAGCGGACCTTTGTCGCGAACACGCATGTATTCGCCATTAATTTTTAAGGCAAGGATCACATTGTATTTTTGGAAGTCACTGAGAGGGATAATGGTAGTGTAGTCATTAAGTGCAGAAACCTTAACGATAGAACCTTTGGCGCCTACGTAATCCATAAGTTTTTTCAGCGGAATACCCGTAAAGGTTGTGCGCCCATTATACCAGGGAGAGGCAGTCTGGAAACTGACCATACCCAGCTTTTCAAGGCTGGCGACATCAAAAACGGCTTTTCCCTCTTCATTTGTATTTTCGATATTACCGGACATGGTTAAAAGGACTTTCCCGGTAGGTTTGGGAAGCTCCCCCGCCATAGCCTGCGACGCAATCACTAAGCTGAACAACATGACAATTAACTTCATTTTATCTACCCATCCGTCAAATATAAAAGAATTATAATTTAGTTATTATGCTATTTATACATGCTGTCTGGAGAATAACAATGCATTAAGAAAATTATAATTTAATCCATAAAATCAATGCATTATGAAATTTTAGTTGTTTAGTGATGATTAATCAAGGTTGATACTGTTATTTTAAGTGCATTAAATCTAACCATGTCTGTACAAACAATAATCTATGTGTTTGGTTAGCGCAAATAAACCCACACAAATCTTAATGCTTTGTGTTTGGTGCAGGCCCAGGGCCGCGTTGTGGTAAAGAGAGAGGGCTTTGATGCAAGCCGAACGTTTGTCAGTTTGTTGGATAAAATTCCACATTATTGAGAAAAAAATGGCTGGCTGACTTCTGACTCGCTAGCAACAAAGCCTTCATCAACGGCAGTTCCGGCACTTTTTGGCTGAACGGCAGGTGCATTCAGATACCTGTCCCCGCAGGGGAAGCGGACACGCCACCTCTCCTGGCACAACGAAGGCTGCTTCCAGGCGGAAATCCTGCGACATTTTTCGGGCGGGAAAGCACGACAAGATTGCGTAACCGGGTTTGATCTTCTGATCATATTTCACCTTTATTTGATCCGGTATAAGGAGGAACGACTGTGGCAAATGCGTTTGTTCTCTAAAGGCTTTAGGGCTCATAATCATCATTCATAGACGAAAAATCTTATGCTAACATCTTATTTATAAATGCGAATCAAAGGTTAAAAGATGAAAAATACAACGCCACATTATACGTCTGTTGATTTATCTCGTTGGGCAAGGAGGGAGCATTTTGAGATATTTCAGACCTTCGCCCAATCGACCTTTAATCAGACTGTTCAATTAGACATTACGGCGTTGCTAAAACATATTAAAGAGGCTGGCTGGAAATTTTATCCGACGATGATTTCCCTCATTTCCAAAATCGTAAATCGGCATCCGGAGTTCCGTATGGCGATGAAGGATAATGAGCTTGTCGTATGGGATGAAGTTCATCCAAACTATACCATTTTCCATAATGAAACAGAGACCTTTTCATCATTATGGAGTCATTACGATGGCAATATTCATCACTTCCAGAAAGTATATTCAGAAGATATGGCTCGGTACAGTAATAATACTGCTTATTGGCCTAAGGAAGAGTCGCGGGAAAATATATTTTTCATATCCGGTATTCCCTGGGTAACTTTTACCAGCTTTAACGTCAATGTGGCTAATATGAAGAACTTTTTTGCCCCTATGTTCACGCTTGGAAAATACTTCGAACAAGATGGAAAAGTCTTGTTGCCTTTCGCCGTTCAGGTGCATCACTCCGTATGCGACGGTTTCCATGTGGCAAGACTGGTCAATGAGTTACAAGAACTCTGTGACGACCTGCAGCACCATTCAGACAACTCAAGTAATTGATGTTAATGATATTTTATCATTCGTCTTTATCCGAGATGGACAGCAGGAATCGCTGCTATTTCTGCTGAAAGCGAGGAGCAGACCTTAATTCCTCGCATCTATTGACTGAAAATCGTCTTACTCACTTTAGAAGCAGGCGTAATCCCAGAAAGGCCATAACACCGCCACTGAGTTTATCTATAAATTTACGGTATTTAATGTAAGCCAGACGCGGCCCGTCAGATGATAATAAGCACGCGACAATCGCATACCACAGCACATCAATAATGAATGCCATTAAAGGCAGGATGATGTACATAGCAGGCTGAATATTTTTGCTGAGGGCTGCGGAAAAGATACTGGCAAAGACCAGCGCAGTATGAGGATTGCTGATTTGCGTCAATACGCCTGTCAAAAAAGCTTTTGAGGCGCTGACCTCATCTATCGCGGTGGAATCAATAACGCGATTTGAAGGGCGAAGAAGAATTTTCAACGCCAGCCATAAAAGATAACATCCGCCGGCAACTTTAAGGGCTGTGTAAAGTGAGGGGACCAAAGTCAGCAAGGTGTGAAGGCCCGCTAACGCTATGACAGCAAATATAAGCGCCCCAAAACCGAGACCTGCCGCAACAGATAACGCCACGCGTCTCGAACTCGACATCGCCGTGCGGGCAACAAGAAGAAAGCTGACGCCCGGGCTCATTGCGCCAAAAAGAATAGCAATACCAATAGCAGAAAGTGCAATCAATTCATTGATCATTCATTTTCCCCATCATGACTCATTATCAGCCCGTTCGCTCATCGCGCGAACCGGACACAGCTGAACCGCTCCCGACCATAACACGATGTCATCTACCTCTGCCCCTGAAACGAAGCGAAAATTAAACAACAAAATATCAGCGCATCACCCTCTCTTGCACCCGAACAGATACTTCGTGTCGCCCTGATAAGGAAAATGATTGCAGGACCGTGACAAATGAAAAATACGATCTAAGATTTTGGGGAAGAAAGCTGATTACATGGAGTTTCTGATGACTATTATTGTGGTGACAGTTCTGTTCTCCCTGCTCATTGTGCTGGGGCTAAAATACATCCTGGTGCAGTTAATGAATGCCTGGTGTGATCCTGATGGTCATTAAGCAGTATTAAACACACTGCCCCGGCGCGAACCCGTAATACCGTCTCATCCGTGGTTCGCGCCGGGAACGCATGCTGACTCACTTCCCCCCAGCTCATCTCCCCTCTCCAGCAATTCTGGCTTGACGCACTGTGCGAACACAATTTTATGGCGTAAATCGACAGCACTTTCCGGCTTGACCTGAAGATAACTTGAGCTTTTAAGATGCTTATCTGGAACTCAGATAGAAGGACTCGGTTTATGAAACAGGTGGACGTTGGATTTACCCACGTGGCGTTTGTCGTCAGGGATTTGGATAAGAGTATTGATTTCTATCACCGCTACGCCGGAATGGAGGTTGTTCACAGACGCGAGCCTGATGTACCAGAGGCACGCAAAGTGGCATGGCTCAGCGATCGAACGCGTCCATTTGCACTGGTCCTCGTACAGGCGGATGTCGTGACTGATACCCCTTTGGGAAGTTTTGGTCATCTTGGCGTCGCTTGCTCAAGCATCGAAGCGATCGACCAAAAAGTGGCGATGGCGCGAGCAGAGGGTGTGCTGCGAAAAGAGCCGATTCAGGCTGGTGATCCCGTGGGATATTTTGTCTTTATCGCTGACCCTGACGGCAATACGTTAGAACTTTCATATGGGCAAAGAGTTGGGCTTGAAGCTTCTGGAACGCACACTGAACCCAAAAGTAACCTGACAGGCCAGTAATTACAGCGCTAAACATCCGGGCTCCCGCATCGTTTAAAGGCAAGATGACCGCTGGCTATCGATGCACCTCTCTTGCCGGTTTAACGAGCAAGGCGCCAGGATGGATGATTGCCTTTAAAATGAAGGATAAACAGGGCGCTCATCAATTTTAGCGCACACGGACAGTTTCTCTTCGCCCGCGTATTGAAACCCAAATGAGTCGCTGGATATTGAGTGGAAAAGCGTATCGCCATTCGCAAAAGGGATGATTTCGGTATCACCAGCGCGTTTATGCCCGGCCCCCGTTTCGAAGTTTCCTTTCCACCTTTCCTGCGTGTGACCGTAGGCGTGAAGAATGACTTCCACCAGACCCCGCTGTGGGCAATTAAGGCGTAAAAAGGTAGAGGAGAAATTTAAGGCGTTTGCAAAGCAGGAGAATGACAGAAGGCAAAACAGTAAAGCTCTTAAAAACATAATACCGATATAGGCTCGTTCAAATTTGAATAACAATTTAGCTTAAGTTGCTAATGTTGACATTGCCCTGGATCAATATCACATAATTTTCAACAAGATAGATTATTTAGCGCGAGTGAATGTCTGTTTGTCCCAGGATTTTACTTATATGCCCTGGTTAATTTTTCCTTTGCTCCAGTAAACATGTTCGCATTAGGCTTTTCCAACCCAACCGCTTAAGGGAAAGGCCACACTTACTGTAATGTATTGAAATGCCCCTGCTGAGCTTTTGTTTGTTCAGATGACGGATGCCGAATAGCAACACCGCGGGAGATTTGTCGCCGATGGGAAGATCGGCCGCAGAAGCGTGCCAACCCTTCGGCAGACTTCCTTTGGTGCCGTTCTTTCCTATCGTTTACTCATCGCCAGTTTGGCGGCAAACAGCAAAAACACCACGCCGGTGGTTCTGTCCATCCACTTCACCACGGCCGGCTTTTTCAGCACGCGAGACGCATAGCCCGTGGCGATAATCAGGGTTAATGACCAGAGCGTGCCTATCAACACATGAATGGAAACCAGCAAAAAGGTCCAGGCAAAGGGCGAATGTCCTGCGGGAATAAACTGGGGAAGGAAGGAGACATAGAAAATGCCCATCTTCGGATTGAGCACGTTACCGAGCATTCCGCGCATAAAGCCGTTACCGCTGCCCGTATTCTCCCCGGCGGTGAGCGTAAATTGCTGACGCGGACGAAGCAGCAGCTGAACCCCCAGCCAGCAAAGATAGGCCGCGCCGCACCATTTCAGCAGCGAGTAGGCCACGTCAGAAACAGCCAGTAACGCTCCCAGACCAAACGCCACCAGCGCGCCCCAGATAAAACAGCCCGTATCAATACCCAGCGCCACGTGCACGGCTTTTTTACTGCCATCTGCCGCGGCGGTTCGCAGGATCAAGGCGGTGTCGAGACCGGGGGTTAGCGTCAAAAGCGTGGCGGCAAGGGTATAGGCCAGAAGGGCATCGGTGACTGACATTATGCTTCTCCGAAAACGAAGATCCTACTGAAAATTTAACAATGCTGCAACACCCCAAAGTTCGGTAGGCACCGTAAGGATCTGTGTCATCCTGATATGACCTGTCAGTCAGTAAGGGACATTACGCATGAGCGGTTATGAGGTTAGAGTCCATCATCATTTCGGCGCCTTAACGTTTATAAGACCCTTTATGAGAGAAAAATTTGTCGCTACCTTTAATGTCCATAATAATTAACAAAGAACTATTAAACACAGTGACTATATTAGCGGTAATTGTATTTCCTGCTGTTACGCTCTTATAATCTTTTTGAAGGGAATTTGGCAGGCAAGAGAAATCGACCTGGTCATTTTGTTTCTTAGGTAATTATATTCTCTGCAAGGATATGCAATGCGCTATACACCCATTTTAATTGTTCCTTTTTTAACTGCCTGTAGTGTCGATTTTATTAAATTTGATAATGACCCTCTGGTGCGAGCGACCTATGCGGCTGATGCGACAAAACATTCAGTTATTGCGGCAGGTGGAAAACCAGACAGTGAGATAAATGTTCCAGAAATCAATGGGACTTGCATTAACTACACGCTAAAGAAAGGTGAAGAGACGATGCCTTTTTATGTGGCGTTCGATAAGAATGGAAAGCGAAAACATTATGGCTATATCTCCTGCCAACAGGCGAGAGCGAAAGGAGTTTTTAGTCAGTAAATTTGCTTAGAATACCATTCCTCTTCTGTCGAAAATACAAGAAGAGGAGTGTCTTAATCATCTTGATATCAATAGCCTGCAGCCCTGTTGGCGTCTTTGATGCGCTGATTTCTTGAATCTTTTTCGTGTTGATCTGTAGCCTGCATTATTCCACTTGCAGCATCAATCCAATCATTTGCGGTACAACCTGACAATACCATACTCAACATTAATGCAAACGCATACTTCATTTTGGCTCCATCACTCATTATTGTATAATTAGCGCCAGTTTACTACTCAATGTATTTGACGCTAATGCGGATAATTTAACAAATTATCACCTCTCGGGCAAGGTGAGGGTTTCGAACCCGTTCATAAATAATTTATAATGATTAGCTTAAAACTTAAGGTGCAAGATAGAAAATAGCGCGGTATGTAAAAAATATTATATTAAAAAAAAGCGAATTATTTCCCTCAGCATATCGAGCCGATATCGCTGATCTCAATGAGCGCCGCTGCTTCTTCAGCATCAATGATGTTGATGGCCTGTGGCTGGAAAAAAGCGGACTACCCTCCCCATTCAATTAATGAATTCATCTAATAAACCCTAGCTAATTATCCCTCTAATAGAATAAATACGTTTGCGTTATGCTTAACCAACACAACAGTTAAAGGATAACGTCATGCAAACAGTAAAACTCAATAACGGTATTGAAATGCCCCTGCTGGGCTTTGGTGTCTTCCAGATGACGGATGCCGACGAGTGCGAAAGAGCCGTTATTGATGCCATCGATACCGGATACCACCTAATCGATACCGCCGCGTCTTACCAGAATGAAACCCAGGTCGGGAACGCACTGAAACAGACCGGCATCGCCCGTAACGAGCTTTTTGTCACGACCAAACTGTGGCTGCAGGATACCCATTACGAAGGTGCTAAAGCCCAGTTCGAGCGCTCCCTGAATCGGCTGCAACTTGATTATGTTGACCTGTACCTGATTCATCAGCCTTACGGCGATGTCCATGGGGCATGGCGTGCTATGGAAGAATTGCAACAGGCAGGCAAAATTCGCGCCATCGGCGTGAGTAACTTCCATCCTGACCGACTGGCCGACCTTATCGCCTTCAACAAAGTGGCCCCGGCAGTAAACCAGATTGAAGTTAACCCCTTCAACCAGCAGCTGCATGCCGTGCCTTGGATGCAAAGCCGTGGTATTCAGCCGGAAGCCTGGGCGCCGTTTGCTGAGGGTAAAAATGGTCTGTTCCAGCATCCTGTGTTAACGGCAATTGGCCAGAAGTACGGCAAAAGCGTGGGTCAGGTTGTGCTGCGTTGGATCTTCCAGCGAGGCATCATTTCACTGGCGAAATCAGTGCGCAAAGAACGCATGGAAGAGAACATCAACATTCTCGATTTTGAACTCAGCTCTGAAGATATGCTGCAAATTGCTGCCCTCGACACCGCAACCAGCGCCTTCTTCTCACATCGCGACCCGGCGATGGTGGAATGGCTGACTGGCCGTAAACTTAATATTTAAATGCTTTTTATGTCAGCGGTATCATTTTTGATATCGCTGATTTCTAGCTTGGGCTTAAAGCTCTCAACGCCAGTCTTTTACTACTTGGGTTACGGGTGTTGTTCGTGGGCGTTAGGAGGCGTGAGGCTGGGTAGATACTTTTTCACCTGCAAACACACATAGAGCCATTAATCCTGTTTTGTTCTACTTATCTGGGATAACGACTTACATATTAACAACGTAGACCTGAACGCAGGAAAAGCCTATGACTACAGATTTGAAGGATATTTTGCTGACGAAGAAATGCCATGAGGTTCGTCCAGCCGCAAAGAGAAGTGGTTACAGAAATTAGATTGAGATTTTGGAGGATGCTTGAGTGGTGCGATAATAGGAACACAAAAAAAACTAACTCATTGATATTTAATTGATTACCATAAGACACACATCATTGATACCCCCAAAGATACCCCCATATATTTTTGTCATCAGTTTTTTGTGCATATTTTGACTCACACCTAACACAATTTCAGTACCTAGTGGTTAAGATAGATGTGCGAGCAGTGCGCCCTGATGCTTAGCTTTCGAGAAAGGAGTTCTAGAATCTGTGAGTGTAAAAACCCAAATTGAACTCGGTCAATTTTTGTCCGAACTAAATAAAGAATCAGATCGTGGATCTGTTCTGATAGCTGCTTCCATTTTCGATGAGTGGTTATCCGAGATCATCCAAGCCCATCTGTTAAATGACAAAGTAGCTAAAGGCCTACTTAATGGTGCGACAGCTCCATTATCATCTTTTGCTGCCAGGACAGGCTTAGCATATGCGTTAGGCCTGATAATGGAACACGAATACAAAGAACTCAACACTTTACGTAGCATTAGAAATGCTTTCGGGCATAGTTGGAATGGTGTTAGTTTCGATACACCCAAAATACAAAACCAAATTGAACAGTTACCCTGGCTTGGCCCCAAGGATGTACCAAACACACCCAAAACAAAATTCATGTTTTTTGTTGCCATACTGCTTGCCGATCTGATGCACCGTAAACAATTGGTCGAAAGGGGGAAGGTGCAACCTAAGGTATGGGGGCATACCGCACGTGGCACAGTAATTGACAAAACCACGAACAGTTAAGCTTGTGCGCTGCTAAGGTAGTGAATACTTAAAATCACGCTCATTTAATAATGCTGACACCAACAAGTATTATTAAACAAAGTATAGGTGATTAACATTTCAATTTGACGTAGAAATAACAACTATTTCCGCTATTGAATTTGTGAGGCAAAATACAATGACAACCTTTTTCAATGTAAATGGTAAAAAAGCCCGAATCAACTCCTTGAAGTACAAAAGTAAAGAGGACCAGATACAAGTAATGCGTGAATGGTTTTATGATAACTATGAAGACCCAGCGGAATCATGTCCTTATGAATCTAGAGAGGGAGGTTATGCTTACATTTATGGAGGTCCATATGACGCTCATGAAGAGTTGCAATCGATGTTTGAAGGATTTATAAAACATTCATACATTGAAGAATTAGCAGAGGAATTGCAGCAGGAATGTTGGGAATGGTCCGGGAATTCCAATAACTCTGACTGGTACGATGAAGATTTATATGATGCTGTTACATCTTCCGAAGAACCATTCCACAAATTTATCGAAAATGTAGAGAGAATAAAATCATTATCGCTGGAAAAATATAAAGACGAGCAAAAAGATCATATTTATAGCATATTGTATATTAATGTAATCACAGTTTTGGAGACTCTTTACGTTGAGTTATTTATTAAGTCCATCGAGAAGGATATATCTTTTATCGTTGATTGCATTGATAAAGGAAAAACAGAGTTCAAAGTAAGTAAAAAGATTGCAGTTATGCCATTCATAGGTGTGACCATTGAAAAAATAAGAGAAGAGTTAATTAAAGAAATAAAGGAGCATTTAATTAGTGCGAGCTGGCATAGTACTAACTCAGTTATAAAACGTTATAAAGCAACATTTGATATTAACGTTCATAGCGACTGGCCTATCGACGTTATAGAGATGGCAACTCAAACGCGAAACCATTTGGTTCATCGCAGTGGTAAAGATAAAGAGGGCAATCCTGTTATAATTACTAAAGAAAACCTTGACAATTTAATGGGAAACGCACTGTCGTTAGGAAGTAAATTATACGAGAGTCTTGAAGAAACAATTAATAAGAAAATTCCAAAAGTAGATATCGAATTTTAAAATGATGAAAATATATCTCATAAGCAATTGAATTATAGATGTTTTCTTTCAAATTCATCTAGCCTAAGGAGGATTATAAAACATGAAGCTTTATGTAACCGGAAATGGATTTGATTTACATCACGGACTTAAAACAAGCTATTTTTCATTCGGCTACTTCCTCAGAAACCATCATACTGAATTGTATGAACTCTTAATCAACTTTCTAAGCTTTACTGATTTACCTAAATATCCTGACCAATTGGATACTAATGAACATCCTCTTTGGAGTGAATTTGAAAAGAGTCTTGCAGGGTTAGATTCCCAATACGTACTTGACTCATTTATAGAATATCTTCCAAATATTTCCGATCCTGACTTCCGCGATAGAGATTGGAATTCATTTGAAATTGAAATGGAGAGAATTCTTGAGCAATTAACAGAAGTTCTTCTCGATAAATTTCGGAATTTTATTTCTCAAGTTGAATATCCATTACTTGCAATGAACAAGAGACTGCAACTATGCGAAAAGTCTTTCCTTATTAACTTTAATTACACAAACACTCTTGAATATTATTACAATATAGACAGCAGCAGAATTCTTTACCTTCACGGCATCGCAACCATTCCCGATATTCCTCTAGTTTTAGGACATGGCATTGATCCTGAAAATTTTATAGAACTTCCTAAGGAACCTCCTTCAGGGGCAAACAATGAAGAGTTGCAACAATGGTTCCAACAGCAAGCTGATAATTATAATATTTCATATGAGAATGGAAAGAATAAATTAAATAACTACTTCAACTACTCATTTAAAAATACAGCAGAAGTAATTTCAGAAAGCATCTGTTTTTTTACGAAACTTAAATATGTAAGTGAGATTGTAATAATCGGACATTCCTTGTCTGATGTTGACATGCCTTATTTTTCAGCCATTAAAGAATATGTTCACCCTGACTGTAAGTGGACGGCTACATACTATCTCAAAAAAGAGAAAGAACATCATTGGCATAAACTTAAAAATTTGGGAATAGAACACCCTATAATTGTAGAAATGAACAGCTTACTTATCAAGTAAGCTCAATAAATAATCTTGCTCTTTAAAAAATCTACCGTCATTAATATTATCCTTTCTCATTGAGGCAACTGTAACTTAGAGCGCGTTCTGCCAAAAATCCCCACTGGCGCTGCCGGTGGGTGACAACTTTTGACAACTCAATCTGAACACCAGCTTCCGGGCAAACCAGAACAGTGATCTGAAAGAGGCTCAAGGATGGTTGCAAAAGGGGAGTGCTTAACACCTCCACTTCACGAGTTCGTGTACCTGAAGTTTTCTGAAGCGGTAGCGATGGTCACTTTTCCCCTAGTTTTCCCTAGTAAGGCATAACAAACCATAACAGGCTGACACCTGCCCTGCTTCGCATCAGGATTAACAAAAGCTAACAACCAAGGCTCAACAATTCTCAACGCCAGCCCTTTACACTTCTGCTGTAGCTGCTGTTCGTAGGCGTCAGGATCCGTTAGGTTGGGTTGACACTTTTCCCAGTTTCTCGCGAAAAAGTGTCAAGTTTGAGGGGCTGGGGGGTTTACAGTTTTTCGCCGTCCAGCAGGCAGAGTGACATTAAACCAGTTTTGTTCCAGTCATCCAGCGTATCGGGGGGCATTGTGGCAACGTAAGCCAGCTCAGAACGAAGAAACCGTAAAGCGCCTGCTGCACGGTCTTTGCCATAGAAGCTGTGGGTTTCTTCATCCGGCCGGAAGAGAATCAGCAATTGTTCATCGGGCTCGTGCTGAACATCAAAACCCAGCTCAGCGGCTGCTGCCTCTATACGCTGGCCAGCATCAATATCAGCCGGCAGCGCTTCCTCGCCGTCATGCTTCCATACCCATGCGGCGGCCTGCGCCCACGTCATTTCAGTCTGGTGTTCGCCAGCACCAGCAGAATTTTGTTTAGCCTGCGATGCTTCGACATCCACTTTATCGCCTGAAATTACAATTTCACCGCGGGCTATCCAGCCGTAAACAGTTTGCCGGCTGACACCCATATGCCTGGCGTAGGCTGATTTACTTAACAGCATCCTGTGTTTCCCTCCGGGCAGAAAAAAGCCGCCCTCAGGCGGCCTGCTTCTCTTCTGAATGTGTCTGCCGCTGGCTGCCTTTGAGCATCGCGCTGACATGTTCGCTTAGCTGATCACGACCGGTCATAAATGGCTGTACTTCTGTTGGATCGTCGCGAGCAACAAATACCCCATAAGTCCCCCCAAACAAACGTAGATTTCAGGGAAATAATTAAAGGGCCGGTAAAGCGGAGATCATAAGGGCGTTCAGCGAACTTGAGTAGACTTTGAGAGATGCTTGAATGGTGCGATAATAGGAACATAACATAATCCACATAACCATTGATAAATATATATATTTTCTTGTTTCATCTTTATGAGTGCCCCCTTTTGTGCCCCCACCTTGTTTTTCATGCGACTCGATGAGCCTTTCATCGAGTCGCTAATCTCACCAATTACTTCACAGTCCGTGCAAATCTTCTCAGCTCTTTAAGCCGCCTCTCACTGACGCGATCGGCTAAGAACAATATTACTTACTTCCCGATAAGAATAATTGTTCATTAATCCGCATGCTTTCCTGACATGAAGGATATCTGTCACGGTCAGATATGGCGCTTGTTCCTGTGAGGAAAATCCACTGCGATCGATACGGACTAACTCATACTTCTCCACCAGAAAGTTAACGGCATTAGCCAGAGTGATACCGGCATCGATATGCTCCTTTATAACGGTTTCATCAATAAAAGGTGTGTCGCTTAGCATCAGACCATAGTGCTGTTCAAGCAGACGAGTAAGTAACATTAGCCAGATAGCCACAGGCATCAGGCATGACTTCGCCGCCCGCATATTTGTTGCAGGTAGAAATTTCATTTTTTCTCTCGTGAACGTAATTAACGTTGAGTGGGATAAACGGCTATGTATACGTAGCCACAACTACCAAGCGTATCGGCTTCGCAGGTGAGCCCGTTGTGGAAAAGCGTGACGCAGTGCGGATGGCGAGGGTTAAGCGCCCCACTGGTCAGCATCAGCTCAAGTTGCTTCATCATTAACGGAAATGCCTGATCGAGGCGCATTGCAACATCGTCGGTGAACGCCCCGCTAAACCCTGCACGGTCAGCCAGATAGTGCAGACGGTTGCCCTGCTGAACCAGACGTGCGCCAAAACACGGTGTTATATCGCGCTTCAGTCCCCACTGCTGGATGGCGGAATTCTCCGGCCTGGTGCCGGATTCCGAATGATTGTTCATTATTGTTCCTGATTAAAGGGAAGGATTAATTGAGAGTGACACTTCGAAGAATGGCATAGGGACCATTGCGGTCCTGACGACGTTCAGCAAACACGGCCAGAACGCCACGTATGTCCTGAACTTCCCGGCCAGCATAATGGCAGATACTGCCTGACCATTTATATTTGCCGATACAGAAGCGAAACAGCCGGAAGCCAGGATGCTGACGGTACAAGGCCATTGCCTGGCGTTTACTGATTATTTTCATATCCACCCTCGCTCCGCAAACGACACAATGCCGTCCTGGCCGACAACCAGGTGATCGAGTGTTTTCACATCAACCAGTCCCAGCACTTCCTTCAGTTTGTCAGTCATCTGGCGATCGGCTTTGCTGGGCTCCGGATCGCCGGAGGGATGGTTATGCGCCAGTACTACCGCTGCAGCATTGAAGCGAAGCGCCGACTTCACAACCTCACGGGAATGAACCTGCACATGGTTAACTGAACCGGCAAATAGCGTTTCGCTCTCCATTAAACGGTGTTGGTTATCGAGGTAGAGCACCATAAACACTTCCCGCTCCTGTCCGGCCAGCTGTAACCGAAGCCAGTCACGGGCAGCAGTGCTTGAGGTAAAGGCTATACCGGGCTGACGCAGATATTTATCCAGCAGGTTGATAGCCCGACGAATGGTCCGTTGGGCGTAGGGTGTCAGTCCGGAAGTAGTAGGGAATAAACAGCAATGCTGAGCCATGACCGACACCGGAAAGAGCTCAGGCTGCGATAACAGTGAGGGTATTGCGGTATTCATGTTCGGTATGCCTCAGTCGATGAGATGCATAATGGCGCTGCACTCTGGATGGTTCAACGCGAAGTCTCGTAAGCGATAATAGTGCTCAGTCATCGCGTCACACTCGGTACGACAGGCATGGTGGTTGTAAGCCATCAGGCAGGCGACTATCCCTGCGGCCTCGCCAGTAAGTTCCGCGCCGTTACCGTTCATACTGTTGAACAATCTCCACTTTTCATCTTGCTCTAACTCGGGAGCCATAAAAGCACCACCGTTACTGAGCGTCAAAAAATTCCAGATACCGCCGTGATAATCGGTACACAGCCGGTCCATCCAGGCAAAGATCCGGGGCTCAAGCGTTATCCATTGCGGGATGGTGCCAAAGTGCTGTGGCCAGAAGCCGACGTGTAACTCGTCAGGGATCACCGAGGCAGTAATTGCTGACTGCTCAGCGAACTGAAGGTTTTGTGTATCCATTAAATTATCTCCTTATGCCGGAACGGTTGGTTGACGCCCGAAAAACTCGAGCATGTTTTCTGCCATAACCCACAGGGCACGATTGAGCTTCACATCGCCATCAATACCGGTAACAGCACGGGTGCGGCTGCTTTTTCCCTGTACGGTTCGCCCTAACAGACCGCCTTGTATCAGGTTCTCCTGCACGCGCTGATAGACGGTCCAAAGGTCATCGTTGTAGTCCTCTCTACGACGCGGAGTCAGCAACTGCGATAACGTGACTGGCTGGTGGTCCTCACCAAATCGATACTTCAGTGCAGCATTCGCCAGTGCGTGACGTGCAGGTGCTGGCAGCGCCAGCGACTGCATCGCATCGCGTTTCTCCTCCACCCGGTCAAACACGCCGAGCACTTCGTAAGCCCCTTCAATCACCCTCTCAACAACATTCCCTTCATGCGGTACCCGCACTTTTCCGAATGACTGACCGCAGACCAGACCATTGGTACAGACGCCACGAAACAGCCCCGGTAGCATCTGATAGCTTGAGGAGCCGTCATGACTGTTGAGCAAAATGATTTCCGGTACCTGATGCCCGGTCAGTTGACCGACACGACGCAGGCGAAGCATGTGTTTGGTGTGCTCCCGTTTGCTCTGGTCCCGAACCTTCGTCTGGCAGGCAAAGAACGGCTCAAAGCCTTCCCGCTCCAGACTTTCGAGGATGGTGATGGTCGGGATGTAGGTAAAACGGTCTGAGCGTGATTCATGCATGTCACTCCCGAACACGCTGGGTACATGGCTCATCAGCTCTTCGTGGGTCAGAGGCCGGTAACGGCGTATCTGGTTTATACGGCCAAAACGGCTGGCTAATCGCATGTGAAAACTCCTCGAATGAATCAGACGGTAAAAAAGCAAAAAGGCCATTCCCCGGAGGGGACAGCCTTGTGTGTGATGCGTATGAAGAGAGAGTCGTCGGTTATATGAGCCAGGGTTCGGGAGCATTCCCTTGTAACCGGACGGGCCAGAAATGACTGTCCGGAGAGGCCCGGATTATCAAAGGCTGTCTGACTGAACAACCCCCTCATTCGCCAGAGAATGGCTGATGTTGTTGGCCACCGTATTCGGGTCGAGCTTTATTTCGGTCAGCAGTTTTCCAGTCTCCGGCGTGCCTTTATATACATAAAGCGATGCAAAAGGTTCCCCTGAATCATTCGAACCCGCTGAAACCTGATAGCTTGTATCCCCATTTCTGACCGTAAAATCCTGAATGCTGATGACTTGATTGCTTTGGTATGCGTAATAGGTTGCCTGCGCCGGGACGGTGATATCCATCTCTTTGCTTCCTGCCCCCACCTTACCGAACGAATACGAAACCGACGGGGTGACAATACAAATTTCTACCTCCTTTTTGTGGTTTGTAGTCTGGGCGTAAAACACCGGTTTGGCGCAGCGCTGATAATGCACCTGACGCAACGTGTCCGGTGTGGCGGCAGACGCCTCTGACGTGACCGCAAATAAAATCACTGCATTTAACAGTAAATGACAGGTAATACTTTTGACGTGTTCCATTTTTTTACTCCCCCGCTTCGGGTAATACGACATAAATATCCCGGCCCTTGCGCTCAATGGTCACAGGCTCCTGAGCGCCGGTGTTCAGTAATGCCTGTGCCCGCCAGAAACGGTCGTTCACTTCTTCCTGCATATTCTTCACACGGATACAACGTTCGTCGGATCCTTCATCCTGCAGAATCTTCGTCACTACACTGCAGGCACGTTGTGCGAGATTTTCCGTGCCTGACTGACGGTTAAACAGATAAATCGCCATAAATGACATCACCGTACACAACAGCCAGACCTGCATCAGCCGCCAGGGTTTGCCGTGCATCTGATCACGCTGACGCAGGTACACCACCGGGAACCAGAACCCGAGAAAGGAAGGTGGCGTGATGCCTTGCTTCATCAGGTTTGTCCGGTCCAGCAACACCCAGACCAGGGCTATGACCATATAAAGGATAAGCGCGACGATTTGGGGAAAACTCAGGACCAGGACAATCCAGAGCGCCGGGAGCACAACCGCCAGACACCAGGCAAAGAGGTCGTGGCGCAGGAGTGTATAGGATTTCATTCCGTTTCCCCCTGAATAATATTTTCTTTATTAAAGACAGTGATAAACAAAAACATGGAAAAGCTCCTTTATAAACAACTTACTGGAATGACTGGCAAAGAGTCTGCAGGTTATTTTCAGCGCAGATCGTACTGGCTAACTTTCTGATGTGATAATCGTTAATTCAGATCGATAAAGGCATACCGATCGTTTTTATCTATCAGAAATAACGATAGGTAACGAACATTCGATAGTTTATGACTATCACTTATTTGCTTATCGATCGTCGAAACAGATCGAAACGGCAGGAGAGTCATCGCCAGAAAAGAAGATGCCAGAGAGCACGGGCAGCACAGAGCAGCGCGTGGCGCAGCTGTCTGAGCTGGCGTATCAGCACGTCTGAAAGCGCCAGTGTGTTCACAGCCTCATCAAATATGTCACCCGTGATACGGACAAAGCCTGCCCGGGCCGTGTCGCTAACGCAGTAGGTACGCAGCTCAGGATCAAGGTGACGGGAAACAGCACTGCAGCTATGTGGCGGCAGCGCCAGTATCAGCGCTTCAGCCCAGCGGTCCAGGTTGTAATACTCTGCAGCAGAAACGGCAATAACGGGATGGGCAGTGGCAAACAGGGTAGCGGCCAGAACAGCTTTGGCATGCAGATTTTCAGCCTGGCGAGGAGAAGGACAGTGGCTCACGGTATCCCACTCCCGGCAAGGCTCTGTCTTGTCTGCCTGGCTGAGGACAAACAGAAAGCGCGCCGGGGCGACACCCGCCTCCCTCAGTGAGCGATAGCAGCGAAGGTCGTCATTCCATGCACGCTCATCCGCTTTCAGTACCCACACAATCACATCCAGCCTTGAGGACCAGGCCAGGTAAAGCCTCTGGTAAAGGGCATCAAGTTCCGGGCTCTCAGCAATACCCGGGAAATCGACAATATGAAGCATTCGGGAACCGTGCTGGACCTGCCAGCGCTGCACCCGACGGGTACAGCCTTTGACAGCGTCAACGCTGGCGGGAGGAGGGCTGAACAGCGTATTGCACAGACTGGATTTGCCTGAACCCGTTTTGCCCATCAGGCCGATGCGGGGCTCATAATTTATGACGCTGTGGAGTTGTTGTTGTATCTGACGTGCAGCGTCAGGAGGCAGCCGGGAGAGCAGCTGCCTGAATGGCGTTTCTTCCGGAGAATCATTGTGCATATTTCACCTGTGATAAAAATAATCTTGTTTGTTATCACAGGGGTAATGTTGGGCTGAAATTATTTACAACTCACCGGGAAGGGTTAATATCTTCCCGGAATGTCTTTTCTTTTGCGTTTCATTCATTGCTTTTAATTTCAGACGTTCTTTATGGAAAGAAACATCAACGCCCTTGATAAGGACGGGTGCACGGTTGGTCTTTTCTGGAAATTTCACGGGTAACGTTGACACCGGTATAAAGAATGCGCCGGTTTTATCTTTAGTGGATATCTCCGCCACCTTACAAAGCCCCCTGGGTATTCCCCGCCCTGCTTTGGCAATATCTTCATATTTTATGTAGCGTAATTTTTCAAAATTAAACTTCCCGTCGTGCCTGTCCCATAACTCCCTGTTGACGATAATAACCCTGCATGTTGCGGTGAACATCCCTTCGTAAAGGCCATATTCAGCATAGGGGGTACTATAATAACACGCGACATTTGTCTTTAGCACGACCAGAAAGTGGCCTTCGTTTTGTCCCTCACATTTAAAACCATCCTGTTGCAGGACACCTTCTTCAATTTTGATATCAATCACTCCCATTAAAGATTTGTGCTTTAACCGCATCAGGGCGCTTTCTTTTTCCTGTTGCTGATATCCGTGAGCAAGTCCCGCAAATTCAATCTGGCCACTCACAGTGAATTCACGTGACGTAATAAATTCGGGATAAAGCTCTACTGAAGCGGGTTTGCTCTTACCCTCATTATCAGCCTGCTGCAGGCCTTCTCTTTCGTTCTTTACCAGAGAGTAAAGATAGTGGGATTCGCTTTTTTTCCCACTGGACTTCACCGCCTTGCTCTGAAGAAACGCTTTCGTCTCCTCATCCGAATAGTACATTGTTGCCTTAAATTTATATGCCATAAATCCTCACCCCTCACCTGGTTTCCCTGTACTTATCTTCTGGTTTGCCTTCCATCTCCGACAACCTGTCCATATCTGATGCCGTGCAAAGATGGCTTACAATCATACAAACTAAAAAATAAAAAGTAACCTACAAAGTAAGAATTACAGGTTATTTATATTTTAATGAAAATAATAAAGCAACCTATAAAAGTAGGTCACTTTATTATTTTATTTTGAATAACAGTGCATTATAAAAATGACATATCAATCTGCAATTGTACCCAGCTGGCCTTTCTGCAGGGTACTGACTCCGTTAGTAACCTCATGGATAAGATGTTTCGTTAAAAAAATACTACACCATCAATCTCCACTCCAGCGTGCCACTGTGCGCTATGAACTATGTGCGCACGGCCTTAGTCCGGGCAGAAGAGGCGGGGTTTAACACATCACTGACGCGCCTGTTGAAAGTGGATACCCGTCTGTCTAATTAATTTTTTACACGGCCTTCCATCCTCTGAGGAAGGCTGCATCTCATACCTGAAACAGTCATTCCTCCTTTTCACATTCAACGTAAAGGAGTTCTCATCATGAATACATCAACGGCCCTGCTTAACGACCAGCTGGTCGATATGGCTTTCATCACCACCTACACCGAAATGACAGACAAATGGTTCTACAAACTGATTAGCGAAGGACACTTCCCTAAGCCAATCAAACTGGGTCGTAGCTCGCGTTGGCTGAAAAGCGAAGTGGAAGCCTGGGTGCAGCAGCGCATAGCAGACTCCCGGGGTAACTGAGCTAAAACAGTGGAAGCAAGGCTTTGTCCGAGGTAGTCTGGCTGAAGCAAAAATGGGCAAAACAGATGTTGTCCATGAGCACTCCCAGATGTCCTGATTATCAGATTTTCGTTTATGTTCTGAATCGATAACCCTGGAGTAAAATTCAGACGATGAAAAATTATCTAAGCGTGTCCTGCGCGGCTCTGCATAGTAATTAGCCACAATTCTTTTACAGTATATATATTATATACAGAGTAGTCTTTAGAGATGCATGAAATAATAATTGTTTATATTGATGCATTATATTCAAGGCAATCCATAGATAGATAACACATACATAAAGCAGATTATAAATCAGCTATGCATTAAGATACAGCCTCAAAAAATGCACATAAACGCAAGACAGGATTGTAAAGTATACAGCCGTATAATAACAGAAAGTCGATCGAGACTTGAAATATAAATAACTAGATGAAAGTGGCACATTAAATATCAAACCCACCCTTACATCGACATTAAGTAAATATTAAAGAGATAAAACTGTCATCAGCGATAAAATTACCCTAGCTCACTTCTCACTACTGATCATTCAGGTGTGATGGCCATCAGTCACTTAAATCACCCTTACTTCATTATCACGTAAATATAAACCTTAAAGTGCATTGATTGACAAGCCTCTTATCTCCGTCAATTGACAAGTACCCGGTAGTATCATGACGTTTCACCTTCTGAAAGCTTAATCCCCATGAGTGCATCCCTCACGGTCATTTGTTCTGACAGGGATTGCGAACATCTGCAATATACCTACTGGAGCAATCTTCATGACTAACAGTAAATTTGGCCCCCTGAACTCTGGCTATATGAATCGTATGACTGAAATCATCAACAAAGCAATAAAAGCCCACGCCAGAACATCCGTTTTCACCTTCGTACTCAGACTGCCTGAGCATCGTGATGCAGATGACAGCATCGCCTGTGCCCCTGATTTGAGACCGGGCTTAATGGAACGCTTCACCGGAGCGCTGAGGTCGCGGATAAATGCCCATCAACAGCGCCGTAAGCGGGAGGGGCTCCAGGTGTGTTCAACGGATCTGAGATACATCTGGGTGCGTGAAGTTGGAGAGAGCGGTAAATCGCACTACCACGCAGCGATATTTGTTAATAAAGATACCTTTAACGGCTTAGGGAATTATTCGACGGAAGACCATAATCTGGGGAGCTATATCAGCGAGGCCTGGTTGAGTGCGTTAAATCTGCTCGAAACGCCTGAGTACAGAACGCTGGTAACCTTCAACAATACGCCACATTCGCTGGAGTGTCTTCGGGTGGACCGCTTTGGGCAACAGTTACTGAAACTACGGAGCCACTTAAGCTATTTTGCCAAAGAACACACCAAATCCTACAACAAGGAAGAACGCTCATTCGGGGGAAGTGTCAGATAAGCCAACAGAGCACAGCCAGAGCCAGCCACGAACTGACGATTGACCCTTTCGTGAGCGGCTTAGACAAAGGACAAGCTGTCGTGAGCCCTTTTTTACCATCAGACACACCGGGCAGACTTATTGTCTTCATCAATCGCACGATCGTTGAACTTGCCACCCTGATGTGTAGTGATGTGATGGACGCCCTTTCCTAAAGCAGCCAGTGCCATACTTTACTGTCTGCGTTTACTACGGGAGTAAATCACATGAGCACGATCAGAGTTGTTGGTATTGATATCGCCAAATCAGTTTTTCAGGTCTGCGTCTGGATGGTGGATGGCTCCGTCGCATGGAACAAAAAAATCTCTCGTTCTAAATTGCTGGATACTATCCGACAGTTTGAACCTGGAACTCTTGTTGCTATGGAAGCCTGCGCCACTTCGCATTTTTGGGGGCGAACCTTCGCATCTATGGGCTACTGCGTCAGACTCATCCCCGCACAACACGTAAAAGCTTTTGTCCGTAGCCAAAAAAATGATGCCAATGATGCGCTGGCAATTTGCGAGACAGCATTTCGCCCGGGCATTCACTTTGTTTGTGTAAAAACCACAGAGCAGCAGGATATCAAGGCGCTTCGGAACACACGTCAACTGATGGTTGAGCAGAGAACGGCGCTGGCCAACCAGCTTCGTTCTCTGCTCGCTGAATATGGCTTCACTATTCCTGTCGGGATCCTGCGTCTCCAGCAACAGCTACCGGAGCTGATTGAAGATGCCTCAAACAGCCTGACATTCACTCTTCGTCGGCTGCTGTCCTCGCTGCGGGAAGATATGCAGGCATTAAATGAACGAATTAACAGTCTGGATAACGAAATTACAGCGCTGTCATCACAACAAATCGCGTACCGCCATCTATTAACAATCCCGGGCGTCGGTCCCCTGATTGCAGCCGCGTTTATCAGCGATAGTTGATGCCACACAGTTCTCGAGTGGGCGAGAATTATCTGCATGGTGCGGACTGGTTCCCCGCCAGCACAGTTCGGGCGGAAAACAACGCCTGTATTCAGTGACGAAGAATGGCAACCGGAGTCTGAGAACTCTCATTATTCATGGTGCGCGATCTGTAATGCGCTGTATGAAAAAGCGCGATGATCGCCTGAGTATTTGGCTGCAAAGGCTGGAGGCCCGTCGAGGGTTCCTGAAAACTACGGTTGCGCTGGCGAATAAGCTGACGAGAATTATCTGGCGTGTTTTGACCGATGGTATTGATTTTAATTTGCAAAAGGCCGTTTCGATGAGCTGAATAAAAACAGCAAGTTACAGAAAACATTTTTAACTGAGTTTGCAGGCACTGATGAGATAACGGCTACCGTCCCTGTAACAGCCTGAAGTTGACCTGGGTAATCAAATACCGGTGTAGTGATTAGGAAACAGGGCTCGGATAACATCATGGCGCAGGTCATTGAACCTACTAACGACGCCGGATATATGGTCGCAAACCGCATCGAACCAGTACTTGCATCACCCGGGGCGTCCATATATGGTTTACTGAATTTGGCCACCTGAACAGAGGTGATATGCTCACCTCAGAACAATACAGGTGCCCCAATGAAAAAAAGAAATTTCAGTGCAGAGTTCAAACGCGAATCAGCTCAACTTGTTGTCGATCAGAATTATACCGTTGCTGAAGCGGCTAAAGCGATGGACATCGGTCTTTCTACCATGACGCGCTGGGTTAAACAGTTGCGCGATGAACGTCAGGGCAAAACGCCAAAAGCCTCACCCATAACGCCTGAACAAATTGAAATTCGTGAGTTAAAGAAAAAAATTCAACGAATTGAAATGGAAAACGACATTTTAAAAAAGGCTACTGTAGATTCAATCTGTCAACGCAACACCCCTTTCAATTATCTCTTTCGGTGTTTTGAACTTCAGTGTCTTTCTCGGTCTGTTGTTTAGCTGAGCTGCAACCTGATCCAGCTCATGCTGAGTATATTGGGCAAGGCATGTCTTTTTGGGAAAGTATTGTCGAATTAGCCCATTAGTGTTCTCGTTTGTTCCCCGCTGCCAGGGACTCTGAGGATCGCAGAAGTAAACTTTAACTCCGGTGCTGCCAGTAAATTCCAGATGCCTGGCCAGCTCCATTCCTCTGTCCCATGTCAGTGATCGTCGGAGTTCAGGCGGCAAGCTCAGGAATTTGTCGGTAAGAGCCTGATTCACTGAGAAAGAATCTTTGCCCCTGAGTCTAAGGATGATCGTATAACGTGATTTTCGGTCTACAAGTGTGGCTATATGCGAGTTTTTTGTGCCTGATATTAAATCACCTTCCCAGTGCCCCAGAGAGCGTCTGTTATCGATATGCCGGGAGCGTTCGTGAATTGGCGTTCCGTTCACTATGTTGATCGTACCTCTTTCACCTTTGCGGGTATGGCGTCTGCCATGACGAAGGCTATGCGACCGGCGCAGATGCTGTACATTCAGGTGGTGTAGCGCTTCACGGCTACGAAAGTACAGCGTTTTATAAATTGTCTCAGGTGATATTCGCAGTGTTTTTTGGCGCACCTTCGTTCGCCTTAACCATCCTGATATTTGCTCTGGAGACCACTTCATCTCCAGCTTTTCCAGGACAAGCTCTCGCAACGGTAAATTCTGATCCAGTAAGCACGGTTTTGGTCTTTTCGCCATCCTGTTGGCCCGGTTATTAGCATCAACAGCTTTGTAATAGCGCCTGCCTCGATTACGCTGAACTTCACGTGAGATCGTCGAAGGACTACGATTCAGCGCAGTCGCTATAGCACGAATGCTCATTTTGGCTGACAAACCGGCTCGTATTTCCTCGCGCTCAGGCAGCGTCAGATGAGCTACAGCCCGCTTGCGCTCATTGGGTTTAATGCCACCAGTATCTCTTAACATGGTGAAGATTGTTCCTGGTTTTGAACCCAGGATATTAGCTATTTCACTGAAGCCTTTTCCGTTCTTCCACAGTTCAAAAACAGATGCTTTTTCCTTTGCTGTAAATGTCCGTCTCATCCAACAATCCTCCGCAACTACATGTTTTCACATGACTGTTGCGTTGACCAATTGAATCTACAACCGCGCTCTTGATGTCAGACTCCCTGAACAGTTCTCGTTAATCGGGAAGCTCAGAGCGCGTTATCCCGTGGCAACACTTTGCCATGTGTTTGGGGTTCACCGTAGCAGCTACAAATACTGGAAAAGTCGTCCTGATGAACCGGATATCAGGCGGACAGCGCTGCGCAGCCAGGTGCAGGAATTGCACAGCATCAGTCATGGCTCTGCGGAGGCAAGGAGCATTGCCACCATGGCAAGGCTTAAAGGCTTCCGTATGGGGCGCTGGCTTGCAGGCAAGCTCATGAAAGAGCTGGGACTTGTAAGCTGCCAGCAGCCAACACACCGGTATAAGCGCGGTGGACAGGAGCACATCGCTATAACGAACTATCTTGCTCGCCAGTTCGCAGTCACCGAGCCCAACCAGGTATGGTGCGGCGACGTGACTTATATCTGGACGGGAAAGCGCTGGGCATATCTTGCCGTTATTCTCGACCTGTTCGCCAGAAAACCCGTGGGCTGGGCAATGTCATTCTCACCGGACAGCAAACTCACTATGAAAGCGCTGGAAATGGCCTGGGAGCGTCGGGGAAAGCCAACGGGAGTAATGTTCCACAGCGATCAAGGTAGCCACTACACAAGCCGACAGTTCAGGCAGTTACTGTGGCGTTGCAGGATAAAGCAGAGCATGAGTCGGCGGGGAAATTGCTGGGATAACAGCCCAATGGAGCGGTTCTTTCGAAGCCTGAAAAAGGAGTGGGTTCCTGTGATGGGATATATGAACTTCAGTGAAGCCGCTCATGCGATCACAGATTACATCGTGGGTTATTACAGCACGTTCAGGCCGCATGAATATAACGGTGGATTACCACCAAACGAATCGGAAAGTCGATACTGGAAAAACTCTAAAGCCGTGGCCAGTTTTTCTTGACCACTACACCGTCTAATGGCATGCACGGTTTGACCAGGCACAAAGCTGGGCATCCATTCCTCTTAATATCTTTCAGTGTTAATCCGGTCCCTGACAGGTTGCGACTACTACCGTTTAACTGTACATTTAATCTGTACATTACAAAGAAGAGGTGTATTTTTATGTTCACTATTTCAGCAACAGAAGCCCGTGCAAAACAATCCACGATCCTGGATAAAGCTTCGCAGGGCGAAGCTGTACGCATCACGCGCCGAATTGGTGGCGATGTAGTGGTTATTTCTGCTAAAGAGTATCAGGAGTGGCAAGCGGAAAAGTTTGATCGGGAGTTCGCCCAAATCACGGGCCGGTTTGGTGATGCCTTAAAGGATTTGGCTGATAAATGATTTTTTCACTGAATGAAGCGATCGTAATGCGAATTCACGATCGTATGATCGAATTATACGGCGGGCTTCCTGGCATGCCGGATGCGGAAAGGGTGGGTGCAATCATAGCGCGCGTGGAGCAAGCTAAGTTTTATAGCGATCCCGCTCCGGATATTTTTGAAACGGCGGCCCTATATTGGATAGCCATAGCGCGGGGCCATATCTTCAACGATGCCAATAAGCGCACAGCGCTGGCCAGTACACTTTTTTATTTGGCGCGTAACAACATCCAAATCCGTAACCATCCGGAAGATCAGGCGCGGTTAGTGGATTTAACCCTCAAAGCCGCTACCGGCGACCGGGACATTGCTGATTTGGCCACCCAGCTCCGCACGTTCGTTACCTTCTGATATGATTGCTCCAGCTCAAGAGCATACGCTGGCATAACGAGAAGCGAATCAAGTAATCATTAGGTGTAATGAACCCGATAAAGGACAGTCAGCATCTGGGGATCACAACTTAATCATTCCAAGAAAACATCCGCAGTCCCTAAAGTGACATTATCAAATTGCAGTAACATAAACAGCGCTCACTCAATGCGGTCAATTTCTCTCAGCGCCTTTGCCAGGCCATTTTGTTTGGGATAGCTTTTTCAGCATCAGGGATGCCGTTACGGTTCCCTGCTTTATCGATGTCGCCAGACGCAGCACCTCACGCCGGTGAATCTCGATCTCTTTCAGGTTCAGGCTGGTTGTGGATATCAGCGACTGAAGCGCCGGGTATTGGTCCGCTTTCCCTTTGATAAACAGCTTGTTGTCATGGAGATCCCGAATTCGTGGACAGAATGCAAATCCCAGCAGATGCATCCGGGCAAAAACATGATCGGTGAAACCAGCGGTATCGGTGTAATGCTCCCTGATTTCGAGGTCACTTTCGTGGTACAGCAGGCCATCGAGCACATGGGTTGAAACCCTGACCCGACTGATTATGTCGGTGAAAACCGGCTGTATTGATCCGAAAATCAGCAGATACGGACAGTGGCAGCCACCGACCGGATAGCATTTAACTAACCATTATGCTTAAGCCTGACTATCCTGAAAGAATATGCACGTCAGTAGAGCTTGTAGTTTTATCTATTAGAAACTTTAAATTTATCATGAATTAGGTGGCGAGATTTCCTACTAGTAATTTTAAACAGAATCATTAAAAATATTGATAATTTATATTTAATTAATAATTACAATAAGTTACACCCATGAAGTCAAGGTAAAAGCAAAAGGAGTATGACTATGGCAGTACTCGGAAAGACCTCTCTCCTTTCTACATGTATTTACCTAGCTTTATCTTCTGCAAGTCAGTCTTATGCCGCCTGCGACAATTATCTTCCTGGCACGGGGCAAACTGTGGAGTGCGACGTATCCCCCCCCAATCCCTATCCCACTGCGATTGTCAGCACCAGCGGCGTGACAGGCGTCACCGTTAATATTGCCCCAGGTAGCGAACTTAATGTCGCAGGAGCGGAAGCTATTTCTCTTGGTGATGGCAGCAATATCATTAACGCCGGGCAGCTGACAGGCACCATTGGTGTGCTACTGCGGGAAGGAACAAGCGTGCTTAATAACAGCGGCGCTATCACCGGAACTACCGGGCCAGGAGTACTGTTTAGCAGCAGCGGAAATAATCAACTGACAAACAGCGGGGCTATCCAGGGCGGCGTCGGTAGCAAGGCGGTTGTCTTTGGCAGCGGCAATGATTCACTCATCGTGAACGGCGGCACCATTACCGGCGATGTTGATTTTGGCGATGGGGCCGACAGTGCCAACATCAGCAACGGCACCATCACCGGCACCCTCCTGCAGGGCAATGGCATTGACGATTTTGTCATGAGTGGAGGCTCACTGGGCGCGCTTCAGCAGGGAGATAACCGGGACACGTTCATCATGACAGGCGGCACCATCGTGGACGCTTTCGAAGATGGCGACGTAGCTAAGATGACCGGAGGAACCATTGGCCGCGTTAATATGAAGCTCGATAACAATATTTTTGATATGTCCGGCGGCGAGATAGTCGGTAACTTGGTTACCGGCTTCGGCAATGACACCATTCTTGTCAGAGGCGACAGCGTAATCGGTGGAAACATTAGCGTCAGCGGCGGCACAGACAGTGTGACGGTCACCGGCGGCACGGTCAAAGGCGAAATCAGAATGAGCACCGGGGATGATATCTTCCACTGGGAGAAAGGCACTATTCTGGGCAATATAATGATGGAGGCCGATAACGACCGGATAGAGTTGACTAACCTAGACGCCGCCTCTGCGGCCCCCTCTCCTCTTATAGACGGAGGCGAGGGCAATGATACTTTAGTTATGGACAACAGCGTATATGTCCACAGCACGGCAAACGTTATGCAAGGGATTGAGCACATTACTCTCATTAACGGTTCCACGCTGGCGCTCAATAACAGTCCATTGCCGCTGGGTGATGCCAAAGACGATAACGCCAGCACCGGTTATACCCTCGACGGTACCAGCACCCTCGCGATTCAAAACGGCAACCAGACGGCGTTTAAAAGTCACGTGAGCGGAACGGGGACGATAAGTACGGACACAAGCGGCAACGTTTTTAGCTTTACCGGCAACAATGCCGGGGACAATTTTTCCGGAACCCTGGCGCTGGGTGACAGCACCTTCGATCTGAGTGGTCTGAATACTCAGGCGCTCGGCCATGCCACGCTGCGGGCAGGAACTGACAGCGTGACGACCGTAGGAGCTGGCGAACAGCATATCGGCGGTCTAACGTTTGCAGGCGGGACCGTCGATTTTGGAAGCGTCGCGCCTGGTAATACCCTGCCGGACAACACCATTCAAACAAGCCGCGATCTCGATTTGAAGGGCAGCGGTACGGTTAAAGTTGGCATTGGCAATATGGTGAATGAATACCCTGCCGCCGCGAATAATTTGCCGCTGCTCTCTCAGGATGACGCAAACACGACCATCAAACTGGCTGGTTCAGATGGCACAGTCACCGGAAACGGCGGCAACCTGACGCTGGCCGATGCCAGTGGCAACATAATTACCGACAGTATTACCGATGACATTCTTCAGAACGGCAAGGTGGTTGCTCAGGGGACCTGGGACTGGCGTTTAAGCTCAGGTGAAAACCAAGACGGGCTGTATATCGCCTACGCCCTGAAGCAGGTGGAACTCCAGGGTACCGGCGCCGATACCCTGATCCTCAACGGTCAGAACGCCTCAGGCAATGCGGCAGACCTGAGCGCAAAAATTACCGGCAGCGGTGATTTGGCATTTGAGAATGCCGCAAACGGTACGGTTTCTCTCTCGAATAAAGATAACGACTACACCGGAATAACCGATGTTCGCAGCGGTAATTTGCTGATGAATAACAACAGAGTTCTCGGCAAAACATCCATTCTTCAAATGGCGAGAGACACCGCGCTAAATATGAATGGGTTTGCCCAGACGATTGGCAGCGTTGATACCGCTGAAAATTCGCAGATTGATATTGCCAGCGGCAGCCTGACGGTTGACCAAGGTGGCACAATAAACGGCGGCCTGCTTGGCGCCGGAAACCTGACGCTTAATAGCGGCACGCTGGACATCAACGGCGCAAACACCGCGCTGAGCGCCAGCACGCAAATCCTGAATGGCGCCACGGTCAATCTGACCAACGCGGAGGGTCTGGGAAGCGGCGATATCGATAACGCCGGTCTGCTTAACCTCAATGGAGCCAGCGGCACGCTGCTCAACAACCTGAGCAACAGCGGCGACGTGGATTTAAATACCAGCCAGATTATCCTGGCCGGGGATAACTCACAGTTCAGCGGCACGTTTAATATTGATGCAGACAGCCAGCTGACGGCGGGAGAAGCCCGACATATTGGCAGTGCGACCATCAACGATGCGGGCACATTAAATCTGACTACCGGCACCGACTGGACGCTGGCTAACAGCGTAACGGGAGCAGGCAACCTCGTTAAAAACGGAGCGGGCGTTGTCACTCTGACGCAGGCGAGCGCAGCCTATACAGGAACAACATATATTAACCAGAGCGGCATTGCCTTTGGCAGCCGCGGCCAGCCGATTAAGCTGGCAACCTCAGAAGTTAATATTAATAACGGCTTCCTCGCGGGCAACGGTACGGTTGCCGGGGATGTAAATAACAAAAGTCTGCTTCAGGTCGGGAATCGCACGGCCTCGCAGGACAGCGTCACGCAGAGTATCGTGACCTTTGCCGCCGTTCTGGCTGAGTCAACAACCGATGCGCTGACAATAGATGGCAATCTGACCAACAGCGGCCAGGTTCAGGTAGGCCAGACCGGAAGCGATGCCCTGGCTGGCAATACGCTCACCGTCAATGGCAACTATACAGGTAACGGCGGTAAAATCGCCTTTAATACAGCTCTTGGAAATGACGCCTCCACCACTGACCATATGACCGTCAACGGCGACACTGGCGGGACAACTTACGTAGTCGTGGCTAACACCGTGGGAAGCGGGGCCAGAACTCTCAACGGAATTGAATTGATCAATGTCGGCGGAAGTTCTGACGGCGAATTCTTACAGGACGGACGCATTGTTGCAGGGGCATATGATTACCGGCTGGGGCGCGGTGCGGGCGCAAACAAAAAAAACTGGTATCTGACTAATGATGCTGATGACCCGACTAACCCTACAGAGCCGGGCATCCCTGAACCGCCTACAGGTAATAATGTCATGCTGCGCCCTGAAGCGGGCAGTTATACAGCAAACCTGACTGCGGCAAATACCATGTTTAATACGCGGTTGCACGACAGACTGGGGGAAACGCAGTACACCGACGCGCTTACCGGAGAGAAAAACGTCACCAGCCTCTGGCTCCGCCAGGTTGGCACGCATAACTCCTCCCGCTCAAATACCGGCTCGCTGAAAACTACTAGCAATCAGTACGTTGTGATGCTTGGTGGGGATCTGGCGCAATGGAGTAGCGATGGACTGGATCGCGGTCATCTTGGCATTATGGGCGGTTACGGCAACAACCAGAGCAACACTCGTTCCAGCGTGACAGGTTATTCCGCCAAAGGCCAGGTCAATGGCTACAGCGTCGGCCTGTACGGCACATGGTATGCAAACGATGCTGACAAAACAGGTCTGTATATAGACAGCTGGGCACAGTACGGCTGGTTTAAAAACACCGTTAAGGGTGAAGACCTTCCCCAGGAAAAATACGATTCAAGTGGACTGAGCGCCTCTCTGGAGAGCGGCTATACATGGAAAGTCGGCGAATTCAGCAGCAGCAAGCAAAGCATTAATTCAGTTTATATCCAGCCGCAGGCGCAGATAACTTGGATGGGCGTAAAGGCAGACAACCATACGGAGGGTAACGGAACCCGAATCAACAGCGACGGTGACGGAAATATCCAGACCCGCCTGGGGACCCGCGTTTTCCTGAAAGGCCACAGCAATATTGACGAAGGCAAAGACCGGGAGTTTGAACCCTTCGTTGAGGCGAACTGGCTGCATAATACCCGCAGCTATTCAACCAGTATGAACAGCGTCAGAATTAGTCAGGACGGTGCCCGAAATATTGGCGAGCTGAAAACCGGCGTCGAAGGCCAGCTTTCACGCAACCTTACGGCGTGGGGTAACGTGGGTCAGCAGGTGGGGAATAAAGGTTATTTCAATACGGAGGCTATGCTGGGAGTTAAATATAGCTGGTGATCCCAGTATTCAGCATTGAATGTCCGGGCTCATTTTGATATCGGCCCGGCAATATGTTTACTGTCCACTTTTCGGTGGGCTTTTGCTCTTTACTCAACGCAGCATACAATCAATTTGCCTTGCACCTGTCCATGAGTGACCATCGATTCGTTTACCTGATGGTATCGAATAAGTGGTCGATTTATTGTTAGCCACTTTAAATGACCGCTTAACAGCGTTTACTGTTCCGTTGCTCCCCAAACCCCGTTGGGTCGCTGGCACCTGGGACTGATGGCCGGTTACGGAAATAATAAAAGCAACTCAATTTCAAACGTCAGCGGTTACTCTTCCAAAGGCCAGATTAGTGGCTACAGTGTGGGTGTATACGGTACGTGGTATGCGAACGATGCGGATAAAACCGGTTTATATCTGGATATGTGGGCGCAGTATAACTGGTTCAAAAATACGGTGAATGGTGAAGACCTGTCTGAAGAAAAATATGGTTCTCAGGGCAAAAATGCTTCGATGGAATGAATCGCCACGGATAATCTAGACACTTCCGAGCCGTTGATAATACTGGTTTTCATATTCTGTCGGTGACATCTGATCGCTAGAACCATGCCGACGCTTACTGTTATAAAACATTTCGATGTAATCAAAAATATCACTGCGGGCTTCTTCCCGCGTTCCGTAGATCTTTTTCTTTATCCGTTCGCGTTTCAGTAACTGGAAAAAGCTTTCTGCAACCGCATTATCATGGCAGTTACCGCGACGGCTCATGCTGCCCTCCAGACCGTGTGATTTCAGGAACGACTGCCACTCATGGCTTGTGTACTGACTGCCCTGATCCGAATGAACCAGCACCTGTTTTTGGGGATTACGCCGCCATACAGCCATCAGCAGTGCGTTCAGGACAATGTCCTTTGTCATCCGGGATTGCATGGACCAGCCGATAATTTTGCGTGAGAACAGATCAACAACCACGGCAAGATACAGCCAGCCTTCGTGGGTCCTGATGTAGGTTATGTCCGTTACCCAACGCTCATCCGGAGCATCCGGATTGAACTGTCGCTGGAGCCTGTTGGGCGACACGATACTGGCCTCGCCTTTACGTGCCCGCGGGCTCCGGTATCCGACCTGAGCCTTTATCCCGACACGTTTCATCAGTCGCCAGACTCTGTTCACTCCGCACTGTTGCCCGCTGTCCCGCAGATCCAGATGGATTTTGCGATAACCATAGACGCATCCCGATTCCAGCCAGAACTGTTTAATCTGTCCTGTCAGTCTCAGGTCTGCCTGATGGCGTTGTGAATGCGGCTGCTGAAGCCAGGCGTAAAAACCACTGGGATGAACATCCAGCACCCGACAGAGCAGGCGAACAGGCCAGCAACAGGTGTTGTCACGGATAAAGGCGTACCTCAGTCGGACAGCTTTGCGAAGTACGCCGCTGTAGATTCAATCTGTCAACGCAACACCCCTTTCAATTATCTCTTTCGGTGTTTTGAACTTCAGTGTCTTTCTCGGTCTGTTGTTTAGCTGAGCTGCAACCTGATCCAGCTCATGCTGAGTATATTGGGCAAGGCATGTCTTTTTGGGAAAGTATTGTCGAATTAGCCCATTAGTGTTCTCGTTTGTTCCCCGCTGCCAGGGACTCTGAGGATCGCAGAAGTAAACTTTAACTCCGGTGCTGCCAGTAAATTCCAGATGCCTGGCCAGCTCCATTCCTCTGTCCCATGTCAGTGATCGTCGGAGTTCAGGCGGCAAGCTCAGGAATTTGTCGGTAAGAGCCTGATTCACTGAGAAAGAATCTTTGCCCCTGAGTCTAAGGATGATCGTATAACGTGATTTTCGGTCTACAAGTGTGGCTATATGCGAGTTTTTTGTGCCTGATATTAAATCACCTTCCCAGTGCCCCAGAGAGCGTCTGTTATCGATATGCCGGGAGCGTTCGTGAATTGGCGTTCCGTTCACTATGTTGATCGTACCTCTTTCACCTTTGCGGGTATGGCGTCTGCCATGACGAAGGCTATGCGACCGGCGCAGATGCTGTACATTCAGGTGGTGTAGCGCTTCACGGCTACGAAAGTACAGCGTTTTATAAATTGTCTCAGGTGATATTCGCAGTGTTTTTTGGCGCACCTTCGTTCGCCTTAACCATCCTGATATTTGCTCTGGAGACCACTTCATCTCCAGCTTTTCCAGGACAAGCTCTCGCAACGGTAAATTCTGATCCAGTAAGCACGGTTTTGGTCTTTTCGCCATCCTGTTGGCCCGGTTATTAGCATCAACAGCTTTGTAATAGCGCCTGCCTCGATTACGCTGAACTTCACGTGAGATCGTCGAAGGACTACGATTCAGCGCAGTCGCTATAGCACGAATGCTCATTTTGGCTGACAAACCGGCTCGTATTTCCTCGCGCTCAGGCAGCGTCAGATGAGCTACAGCCCGCTTGCGCTCATTGGGTTTAATGCCACCAGTATCTCTTAACATGGTGAAGATTGTTCCTGGTTTTGAACCCAGGATATTAGCTATTTCACTGAAGCCTTTTCCGTTCTTCCACAGTTCAAAAACAGATGCTTTTTCCTTTGCTGTAAATGTCCGTCTCATCCAACAATCCTCCGCAACTACATGTTTTCACATGACTGTTGCGTTGACCAATTGAATCTACAGCGGCTTTTTTTAATATGTCCCGTTCGTCGGTAACCCGCTTCAGCTCTTTCTGGAGACGGCGGATCTCGGCCTGAGCATCTGACTGTTCTTTATTAGTGGAAGAATCCGGACCGTACTTCTTTATCCAGGCGTAAAGGCTGTGGGTGGTGATATCGAGACGTGTTGCAACGCTGGCAACAGAATAACCGCGATCAACAACCTGTTTGACTGCTTCAATTTTAAACTCTTCGGGATAACGCTTACCGCTCATGGGCACCTCTCTTTAAGCCATCTTAAATGACTCTGAGGTGTCTGTTAAACCCGTGGCGATTCAATTGTTGGTAGTAACACTATTGTTAAAAACTTGTTTCGCCAATCAAAGGCGCGGACAAACACTGTGCCCTGCAAGGAAATTACCCTATCATTATATACTTATCCTGCAATGATTTTGTAATTAGGTGCTTATGGTTGGGTTGGGAATAACTTTTATTTATGCCGTTAAAAATAACTAACATCCTGAAATGGTTGATTTTAAATTACTATGCACAACTTGTGTGAATCGTGGAGTTTGTCTCGCCATCAGTGATTAGCTCTCTATGGGCAACGAAAGCCGCTCGCATTATTTAATCGTTACAGTCAATAACAAACTATACTCTTGGATAACTATCTATGTTTATGAGTAGAATCTTTTCTCTGTTAAATTGGTCGGTAACTATTTCTTGTAAAATCCCAGCAGTGTTTCTTATGGCGTGAGGGAAACCTGTTAAACAAGAGTCTGTATTAAATGGTCGAGAAAGTAATGACACCATCTATGATAAGAGCGCAGTCCCGCGACGGACACAATGATTGCAATCATACAGCCTACGCCGAGCGTGGGTATCTCATTAACTTAAAAACGATAATAAGACAGAAAATTATGCGCATAGTGATGCTATCACTTATCTTTGTGTCCAACTCCTGCTTTGCCGGTGCCTACGGATACTACCAGGGTGGCCTGCCAGCAACAGGTGGCACACTAGCTAAAGGCACTTCGGTTCCTATCTGTAATCAGGCAGATGCATACCCCGCGAAAAGTTGGAATGTGACTCCATATAGATGGAATACTGAGTGGGGAGAGTGGAGACGAGCAGGGAGTACTGTGGCTCCTCGCACATATGGAGCTACCACTGGGCAAGCATGGAATGACGAATCGACGATTGACCCAAAAATGATCTTAGAAAACCGCGTCTGCAAGACCGAAGGTGACAAACTATTTGGCGTTCCGATAGACTCAGCCTTCAATATCGGGTTGTTTAAACCTGATGACCCCGAGCTTGTTGGTGACACATGCCTCGTTTTTGATGGCGATAATTCGGATATCGACAAGGAAGCCTTGGCAGATAGATCCTGTAGTATTAGCCCAGGTATACCCGAACTTGATTGTCATGTTGTACCCTCTGAATTGAAATGGGATCTCGGGACGTTAACTGCTGATGAACTCGCCAAAAAGAGTATTGATTTGTATTTGAGCACTGAATGTAAAAATCCCCATCAGAATAGTGTGCAAGTTAACATCGAAGTTACTCCTAATGAAGTCAACAATGTCGAAATGGCTTTCACCACTTCAACAGAAAAATCTTTGGATGGGGACTACACGCTCACCCCTGGGCGTCAATTTCCGATAAAAATCACATTTATCGGAATGCCATCAGAAACAGGAAGTATGACATTTACTTCAATAATGAAAATCACATATTTATAATAAATTGATATTCAATAGGTTATAAAATAAGTTAGAAAGGTCATGAAAATGCATGTGATGTCTCTAATTGGTTGAAATTGACATCCTCCCCGCCCTAAATGAACTGCAACCCAAAAGTTGGACGATTTAAATCAGGCTGTCGCTGAGGCCTAGGTCCGGTATTCTACTGGGCACTGGCCCGTTAACTTCAGGCTTATCCGGCCATTCTCTTATTCGCTAGCCAGCTCTATCTTTCGGAGTGCTGGCGAAGATAACACCGCAACACGAACAAGCTTGCGGTAGAATTCCTTTCGTTGACGACTTCAAACAACTTAACTTGCCCGTTTTGCCACTTCGTAAAGCCAACTTTAAACAGAATCCAGCCCAACGACCGGCGAGCGCAAACGTTTAAACTGTTTTCGTGCCTTGCCATGGTATGCGAGCTATTCGAGTGCGAATTGCAGGAGTTTAACGGGAAGCCGGAAGCGCTTTGGTCGCCGTCTTACTTAGCTGGTAGCGTGGGTGGTGCGCCCATAGACATCTCCTATACTCAAAATATAGGTCGACTACCGTGGCGGAGTCAGTCCATCAATGACTTAGAAGTGTCGAGGTTATCCATGGCAATTCAGTGAGTCCAGTAAGCGCACCTGAGAACGAGAGCTATGGGGTTCATGTTAGATAAAGATATTTAACCTCATAATAATGAGGTTAAATAATAATGGCTGATATGAAGGTAATATGTAGACTAGCACAGTTAATGATATTAGCACTTCCAGCCGCAATGGTAAAATTACGGTGGTGATATAGTTCAAGAGCTATCGCTTAAAATAGCTCTTGTTAGAAATTATAAATAATCCAATGTAAAGTTTGCAACTGCGGTGAAATCACCTTCAGTTGGACGCAAACCGCCAACGAGATAAGCTGAGAAATGTAATGTATTATCACCTGCCAAAAGATTTTGAGGTGAACTTGCGACTCCCAGAGGAAGATAATCACCGCTATTTTGCTCCGAAATGGCGATGCCAATCCCACTGGCTGTGCCGCTTGTCCCCAGAATTGAAGGATTAAACGTAGCGCCTGAACCGTTGAAGGTTATTGTTACCCAATTCTCGAGTTTTGGCTTATTTAAGATACAGTTCTCGAGTGAAATATCAAAGTTACGTGGTGTTGATTTTCTGTCACCATCGGTCAGATCTTTAATGGATATCTGCCCCAGATCAACTGTTTGATCTGATGATTCAGGAGAAATGGAACAGGCCGAGTCAGTAATATTTCCGGTAAAGGTTACTTTACCTCCCTGATTTGCAGCCATTGCATTCCCGGTTATAAATGCTGTCGCCAAGCCAAGAAGGATAATTTTTGATGATAAATTCATATATTTTCCTGTTGAAATATAAAGTCATAACATGGCTGGGTTCAAGCCAAGTATATTAGAAAGGATAAATATAATTATCAGGTAGTGTATCAAAAGCGTCCACCCACTCTCTCAAAGAAACAAATTTATAACATTTGTGTGGTGCCCCTGCTATACCGGAGATTACATTCATCGTCAGGGGGACCAGATGTAAAAAACATAACTGATATTCTCCTGCGGTTCATCTGCACTACTTATCAGGAATGGTTCTGCAACATCAGAACACTTACAACCTACGATGAAAATATCCGGGTAAACGGTTGGAAAAACCTATTTGTTAGTTGTTAGTTGTTAGTTGTTTGTTACAAAAACATGGGTTTTTCGAACAATGCGGACATTTTTATAATCTTCGTAATACTTTCCTATTTAATATGTAACGAAATCTGGAATTGGTTCAGATCTTATAAATAAAAGATTAAGGCTTTCAAATGAAATTATCTGCATTATGTCTTTCGCTTGGTTTTACTGCTGTAATGATGTCTGGCAGCGCAATGGCTATAAACCAGGGAGGGAAAGTAACCTTTACCGGAAATATTACTGACTCGGCCTGTTCCATTTCTCCTGAATCATCAGATCAAACAGTTGATCTGGGGCAGATATCCATTAAAGATCTGACTGATGGCGATAAAACAACAAAACCGCGTGATTTTGATATTACACTAGAAAATTGTGTGCTGGATCAAGATGGCGCAAATACAGTGACCGTTACATTCGGTGGTACGTCGTCAGAATTTGAGCCAGGCATTTTAGGGGTTAGTGGTACGGCAAGTGGTGTTGGAGTAGCTATCGCAGAGCAGAATAGTAGCTCTGGTTTTCTACCTCTGAATACTCCAAGTAAAGCAATGGATATTATGAATGGCAGTAATACGATGCATTTCTCAGCTTATCTCATGGGGGATGAAAGTGCTACGCCAACCGAGGGTGAATTTACCGCTGTCGCAAACTTTATTTTAGCTTACCAGTAAGTTGCTTTATCCTTACGAGCAGGAGTACTTGTAACACCTGTTCGTAAGGATATTTTCGGGTGAATTAAATAATCAATGTTTGATAATTGAAGTTAATTGAAATGGCGATACATAGCAAATCAATAAAGGCAAGTGCGGTTATATTTGCAATGTATTCACTTGCATTTTCAATTTTCCTTCGGGTGCCAGTCGTCAATTCTGAAGATGAAATTCAATTTAATACTAGCATCCTTGATATAAATGATAAAAATAATTTTGACTTAAGCCAGTTTTCTAAGAAAGGGTTTATTTTACCCGGTACTTACCAGTTGATAGTGAAAATAAATGGTCAAAGCACCGAAGAAATGGAAGTCATCTTTCGGGCGCCTGAAGACGACCCTAATGGTAGCGAAGCTTGCTTAACTAGAGATATGGTTTCCCTGTTTGGGATTAAACCTGACATTTTTGAAAAATTGCAATGGGATGATAAAGACCAATGCCTGAGGCTTAATAGCCTGAACGGCCTAACCATTGATGTCGCACTCGCTACGTCATCCTTAGCATTAGGCATTCCGCAAGCTTATCTCGAATATACTGACACAAACTGGGACCCTCCCTCCCGATGGGATAATGGCATTTCAGGAGTTTTGGTTGATTATTACATCAATGCGCAGTCGATAGATAGACAACATGAATCGCGTAGTAGTAGTGATTACACACTTAGTGGAAATGGAACTACTGGAGTTAACCTAGGAGCCTGGCGCTTAAGGGCTGACTGGCAAATGAGCCCAGATTCAACTTCGTCAACCAGTGCAATGTCCTCTGATATGGAATGGAGTCGATTTTATGCGTATCGTCCGATACCAGCATTAGCGGCGAAACTGACAGTAGGCGAAGACTATCTTTACTCGGACGTTTTTGACAGTTTCCGATTTACAGGTGCAGGGCTTAAGTCTGACAACAATATGCTGCCACCAAATTTACGGGGTTATGCACCTGAAGTCACTGGTGTGGCCAACAGTAATGCACGTGTGACAATTTCCCAAGAGGACCGCATTTTATATGAAACACAGGTCGCAAGTGGTCCTTTTTCTATACAGAATTTAAGCGATAATATCCGTGGAAAACTTGACGTTAAGATTTCTGAGGCAGACGGTTCAATTAGAGAGTTTCAGGTTGAGACCGCGAATATACCTTATCTCACCCGCCCTGGAACGGTAAGATACAGTACCGCTGTTGGTCGGGCCTCGGGCTGGTCTCATTCAGTAGATGGTCCGTTGTTTGCTACCGGGGAATTTTCCTGGGGTGTAAGTAATGGTTGGTCACTTTTTGGTGGGAGCCTTGTTAGTGATAATTACTGGGCTGCCGCTGCGGGTATTGGCAGAGACCTGTTCACCATTGGGGCTGTATCTTTTGATATAACACAATCCAAGGCTACCCTACCCGATGATTCAACATTACAAGGTAGGTCCTTTCGGTTGGATTACTCGAAATCTTTTGACGAGCTAGATGCAAATATAAGCTTTGCAGGTTACCGATTTTCAGAAAGAGACTTCATGAGTATGGCTGAGTACCTTGATGCCCTTGATACTGGGGAAAGGTCAGGAAACCGAAAAGAGATGTATACTATAACGGCAAATAAACGATTTGACAGTATCGGACTTACCGCATATCTGAATTATACCCATGAAACATATTGGGAAAACCCTGTTAATGATCGTTATAGTATTACGGCCTCTCATAATGTTGACATTGGTCCTATAAAAAATATCAATCTGTCATTGTCAGCTTATCGTAATGAATACCAACAGGAGACAGACGATGGGATGTATCTTTCCATGTCAGTGCCTTTTGGTGAGGGTGGTACTGTTTCTTATAACGTTTCAAACAATGGAAGTAACACAGAGCAGCAAGTCAGCTATAACAAACATTTAAATGAATATACTGACTATCGAATTAGCACAGGTTATAATGAAAGCAGCAATTCGTTAAGCGCAAATGTGACGCATAAAACCGATATTGCGCTGATAAATGGAAATGTAAGCTATAAGTCAGATCAATACACTCAGCTAGGGATATCCTTACAAGGAAGTGGGACTGCGACTATGAAAGGCGCTGCGCTGCACCGTTCTGGGATGAATGGAGGAACCCGGCTTATGGTCGATACTGATGGTGTTTCAGGCGTCCCTGTCAGAGGTTATGGGGCATCTGTGTATTCAAATGTATTCGGCACATCAGTTCTCGGTGACGTTAATAGCTATTATCGAAATTCAGCTAAAATCGATTTAGATAAACTGGATGAAAACACAGAAGTCAGACGTTCTGTTGCCGATTTGACTATGACTGAAGGCGCTATAGGATATCGACATTTTGATGTTATATCAGGGAGTAAAGGTATGGCTGTAATTCGTCTTAAGGACGGGTCATATCCACCTTTTGGTGCTACTGTTCACAATACAAACCACGAAGAAATTGGTCTCGTAAATGATAGTGGCAGTGTCTATTTAAGCGGAATAAATGCAGGTGAAACTATATCTGTACGTTGGGATGGAGAATCCCAGTGTGCCATTGGTGTTCCTGATAAACTTCCCCTTAATAATGAGCAAATTGCTAACTTGCTGTTGACATGTCACCCTGTGGCATCATCAACAGTGCAAGAGTGAAAACATAATCATGAGAAGATATATCATGATTAATTTATCTTCTTTTAATTCAATACTACAACCGGAAATTAACATGAAATCATCCACTATTAAGAATAGTCTTTTTGTATCATTACTGATAACTATAAACGGTCAATCAGCCTTGGCAGCCGTTGCCCTGGACCGAACGCGTGTTATATTTGATGGCAGCAAGAATTCAGTGAGTTTGGGAGTTAGTAACGAAAATACAAAATTACCTTATCTTGCACAGGGATGGCTTGAGGATTCGAAAGGAAACAAAATTACCAGCCCGTTGACTGTTTTACCGCCAGTTCAGCGTATTGAGCCAGGAAGTAAAAGTCAGGTTAAAATTCAGGCTTTACCCTCCGTCAGCACGCTCCCTCAGGATCGCGAATCACTTTTTTATTTCAATTTACGTGAGATCCCACCACGTAGCGACAAAGCAAATACTATGCAACTGGCACTGCAGTCGCGCATAAAGCTGTTTTATAGACCAAAGGCCCTTGTTATCAGTGCAACAGAGATGGCTTCCATCTGGAACGAAAAAATCACGCTGACTAAATCGGGTGATAAGTATCAGGTTTCAAATCAGACTCCTTATTTTATTACGCTGGTTGATGCACGCTCTTCAGAAAAAACTGAGAGTAATGCAAACTTCAAAGCCGTGATGCTCGAACCGTATGGCCAGAATACGCTAGGTGTTAACGCCAATGAATTAGGAAGCAACCCTGTTCTTACGTATATAAATGATTATGGTGGACGTCCTCGCCTGAATTTTAAATGCAATGCAAATTCCTGCAAGACTGATACAAATCAGAAATGAATGAATTGCCAGTGTTAACAAGCCTCTTATTAAGAGAATACGTATGTTTTTAAAAACATCAAACCTTCAGATGTTGTTTATTATATTAATAGCAACTCTATCTATACAGGTGACTCAGGCCACTGAGCAAAATAATTGGCTTACAGATGGTTTACATGGAGTGTTTCACGTAAATGGTGCTGTATATCGAGATGCCTGTCGTCTTGATATGGCTTCAGTCTTTCAGGAAATCGATTTAGGGGATACAAAAACAAGCCAGTTTAACCATCCGGGAGATAGAGGCAGGGCAGCTACCCTTGAGCTGCGACTGAAAGACTGTCAACAGATTAGCCGGAGTTTAATGAATGTTCCTGGTGCATTACTTAGCTGGAGTGATAGTCAGCCATTGGCCACAATTCGCTTTATTGCAAACAGCCATAAAGATAACGACCAGCTTATCGCGTTAAACGGGATTGAAGGCATTGGTTTGAGAATCACGGATCATCAGGGGAAAAGTGTACCTTTGGGGCAGCGGGAAGGACCTTTGTTCCTGGAACCGGGTACTGATGCCGTAATTTACCATGTAGCCCCTGAACGAACCCTATCGGCCCTTGAGGCCAACGAATGGGATGCTTTTGTGAGTTTCGAATTAATTTATGATTGATGAGATATAAATTGAATGATTACGAAACTAAATGCGTGTGTAAAGATTTTCATACTGGTATTGACAGCAGTTTCAACTTCTTTTTGTTATGCGGCGCAGTCACCCGATAGTTTTACCTTTACCGCGACCGCCATTATTTTAGGTCCGCAGTGTACGTGGCAACATGAGGGCGAAACCACTGTCTCTTTGGGGGATCTCACACTTGGCATTCCGGTGAAAATAGATTTTCCCGTTGGGAAAATGAGGGGTGTTTGCCCAGGATCCGAATCCCGCCCGTTTGGATTTACAGTTTCCCTGGACAATCCAAGTAAAAATGGGCTGAATCACCAGTTAATTGATCGTTCTACGAATATTGAAATCAAGGATGGCACTCACCTGGAGAAGAAACAGGCGGAGTTAACCATGTTATCAGTGCGAACTACCGGGACTCCAGTTCAGGCTGGTGCCTATAATAATAATCTGGTCATGATAATTAAGTATGACTAACACCATCTAAATTTATATGTAGGATACAATGTATAATCTTAGGTTTATAAAATACACCTTAGCCTGGCTTGGTTATAGCCTGATATTGTTGGTCTCATATTCACCGCGCGCTGCTCAGGATGATGATAGAGTAAAATTCTCGATTACAGCGATGGTCTCAGAAGAAGCACAATGCATGGTTAATAACAATGAAAATATTGTTGTTCAATTTGGAGATGTCGATATTACAAAAATTGACGGTTCTTCGTATCTAAGAAAACAGTTAGATTTACACCTAACATGTGAACATCTTCAGAATAATCAGTTAACCCTACAATTTTATGGTGCCAGTGCGCAATTTAATACTGCGTTGCTTGATATTCCTGAAAAACCCGGACTGGGTGTGCGGTTACTGAATAATGGCACCCCCCAGGCTATTAATGAAGAATTTACATTAAATTACGGTGATAATACGATACTTGAAGCTGTTCTTGATAAAGATGTTGATGCGACTTTAATGGGGGGGGGATTTACAGCATCTGCAACCCTGCGGGTAACTTATCAATGATGAATCGCCAAGTTATATTCACTACAATGGTTATAGTTTCTTTCTTATTTTATCCATTCCGTCATGCTATATCAAATGAAAGTAGCATTGCTGCTGAATTTAGCGGAACATTAATTGAAGCCTCTCCCTGCACCATCAGGCCTGGTGATGAAGAAATTACGATGATGATTTCTGATATTACAGTGAGAGAGCTTAAAGAACAAAAAAGGACGAAAGGTTTTCCTTTTACTATACATCTTGATAACTGTGATATCTCCAGGCAAGGAACAGTGAAAATTCTCTTTACCGGGGCTGAAAGCTCTGGCTCTACCGGTTTGTTAATGCCCGACCCCAGTAGTACCAGTAATGGAATTGCCATTGGCATTGAAACGCCAGATGGAGAACTGCTGTCAATTAACGACCCTGCAAAATATCTTTCATTACAGATTGCAGAGTCGACAATGTTTACTGTGCAGGCTTTCATTCAGGTTGATGATGAAAATAACTTAACCGAGGGTACCTTCTATGCTAGCGCAAATTATATCATTGAGTATGACTAATTAATTTAGACCGAATAAGAACTAGCACCAGACCTGGGATATGCTAATATATCCAGATGGCATATGTTATATTAGGCGATGACATGACTAAATTTAATGATGGCTTTACACGGGAAATTTTCAATTCTTTACTGGAGCATATTGACAATCGACTGCCCTATCAGATGACCATGAATGAGTTACAGCGCATTTCTGGTTATAGTAAAAGACACCTGAGTCGATTATTTTTGGAATATGCAGGTGTCACTCCATACCTGTATATTAAAGTAATGTGGGCTTACAGAATACTTCTGGAGCTCAAGTTCACCACCATTTCAGTAGAGGATATTTGTAAAAAACACAACAGAAAGGGTATTGGTTATTTTAAAAAAAGCATTGAACTAATCACTGGAGAGTGTATTGATAAATCAAAAACACATAGAAACATTAGTTTCAATGGGATTCTTAAAAAACATAGAATAAATCTTCCAAAGAGGTATCTATCATGTACATTTGTCAGCCTTTTTGATTTTGATATACAGGCTCGTGGTGTTAAGCATACGTTTCAGCGTCCAGGCGGGATGATGATAGCCTCACATTACCATCAGATTGAACGCATTATTGATAATTTTTGTGATACCAATTCGTTAAATCGTGATGACGTATGGATGTGTGCACAATTCTCTCCATATGATGGTGAAAATTATGAAGTCAGTATGTATACCTTTATATCCGGCAATCCAAACATTTTACCTGAAGGTGAAAATTTATCCCTTCAGGGTGATTACATCTGTTTTAGCTGGGCTGGCCGGGTAGAGGATACCTTTTTAAGGGTCAGAAGTTTTTACGATATTTTTTTTCTTGAATATATGGCAACGCGGAAAGAGGGGTTTGATATATCAAGGAGGCGAAAGGTAGAAGGCATAGATAATTATTACGTATTTAGCTACTATATTCCGGTAGTCATTAACGAGGCGATACTATCTATTGCCAACCCTTGATACCCATCCCTTTGAAAATATTCTCCTGCAGTCGGAAAAAAATTCTCATAGTGTTCTTATATCCATTTATTGCTTTGCGATCAAAATTCGTTATTTACATATCGGCTCCATGTAATCACCTTTGCGGGTTATGTCCGGTTGTTGTGCCTGAGCGCAAACCGACATGCAGGTCGCATGTCGGTTGTATCTTCCCGTGGTTATCGGTCAAATTACCCGCAACCTGCTGGGCAGGTTGGTGAAGTTTTCTCTGTTCTGTTAGCAAGCACGGAAGCCACCGATGATGGTAATGAAACCGTAACATTAGAACTCATAACGCACTCCTATACTGCCACCCACATCACGATAGTCATCCCTGCCAAATCGAACACTAGCACCGGCCTGTACGCTCATATTACGTATTATACGACTCTCAACTCCTGCCTTTACTTCACCCAGGTTTTTCTGACCTGCGCTGTACAGCGTTACGTCATCCATTCTGACGCCAGCCTCTTCACTGTTGTGTATCCAGTTTGCGGCCAGGTACGGTTTCCAGACACTATTCTTGTCCGGCCGGTGCTCCATAAAGCCCTTTAGGCCAACGCGGCTCTGCACATTGTTATCACCCTTACCTACCACTTGGGTTCCGTTATCTTCAATATGCTCATCCATCTTCACGCCATTCCACACCACCTGGGCCTGAGGCTGAATAAAGAAGTCATTCTGCTCATTTCCCCCGAGGTGGAATGTATAACCCCCTTCCAGTGATGCCTGTAGCCCATTTGAATCATACTCTTCGGCAGACATCCCCTCCTCCCGGACTTCATTGCTGAACCAGGCATACTGTAACCAGCTGTCAAGATAAGCCCCGGTACGTTGGTCTGCATTTTGGAACCAGGTGCCGTAGAGACCGGCACTGTAACCACTGGCGTTCCCCTCTGAGCCGTAACCGGTCAGGCTGGAGTCGCTGGTGCTGTGGCTGTTACCATAGCCAACCATAACCCCGGTACGCCAGCTGTCGGTTCCCGTCAAGGTGCCGCGGGCAATGTCGCCCCCTAACTGAACCACATAGCGGTTCTCGTCGGTGTCGATCTGGTCACCGGCAGAGCGATTGTCCAGATGGCGCCCTTCCGTGCGTAACCACATGCTGGTTGTTTTCTTCTCTCCGCTCAGCATATCGGTATAAGTCCGCTGATCGTTGCGATCTTCCATTCGGGTGACGAGCATTTCACTGACAGCTATCATGTTGGTGATGTAGCTGCCTGCTACCGGACGAACCATGTGAACTCCCGGACCAATCGGTGGCGATGGTGGTTCTGGTGCCTCAGGGTCTATTGGTGGTAATGGTGGTTCTGGTGCCTCAGGGTCTATTGGTGGTAATGGTGGTTCCGGTGCCTCAGGATCTACAGGCAGAGGCCCCGGTTCAACAGGTGGTAGTGGGTTAAGCGTACTGGTCAGATACCAGTTGCCATTCTGCGGACCTTTCGCAAGCCGATAGTCGTATGCACCGGCCACAATGCGACTTTTCTGAACGAAATTTCCATTTGATTTCCCGTCAACGCCAATCAACTCAATCCCTTCCACGGTTTCTGCGCCCTGGCCCCCAAGGTTGATCACCTGAACATAGCTGCTTCCGGAAGTGTTACCCGTGATATGCATCCTGTCGGTAAGTGAGTTATCACCTGCCAGAACAGAGTTGAATACGAGGGTGCCGCCGTTACCTATATAGTCAGTAGCTGTAAGGGTGGTTCCGGCAGACGACTCACTCTGGTTGAGGTAAACTGTTCCGCTGTTGACCAGAGAATATAGCGTCTGATCGTGCCCGTTAAGATCAAGCACACCTTCCCGTCGCACGTTATAGCCGGAACTACCGCTGAATGCACCTTCCGTCCCGGCGGTAAGTGTACCGCCATAAACAGATGTTCTTCCGTAATAGGTATTGTTACTGGTAAGTGTGGTATGTCCCTGCCAGATATTAATATTACCGGTACCTTCCACTGGAGAGGAGAACACATACTCCGAATCTGTGTGGTTGAAGTTAATTTCCGCAATACTTGTGTTTAAGTTGGAATTTAGAGTAACAACACCAGCTTCCACATAACCCGCTCCGATTGCATCTTGATTTCGGGCAGCCCCAATATTTAGCGCACCATTATTGATAGAAAGGTTTGGAGATTTAATCAGGCTTCCATTACTGGCCGTCAGAGTGCCGTAGGCGGTTGCGTTGGTACTGCCGTTGAAAAATACGGAATAACCGACATAAATATTATTTGTCGCAGTTAAAGAAGCACCGTTATTTACAGTTAACACACCGGTGCCGTTACCCGCGCCTGTAGAGTCGGTACTGGTGCCTAAGCCGACAAAGATATAATTTTCAGCAAACACAGAAGCACCACTATCAACGGTTAGCGTACCGGTTCCGGTTCCGGTTCCGGTGCTGGTGCTGGTGCCTAAGCCGACGAAAATATTTTTTCCTGCAGACACAGAGGCACCGCTATCCATGGTTAGTGTACCTGAGCCGAAGCTGTCGTAGCTACCGGTACTGTTACCGTAGCCGACATAAATATCTTTCCCCCCCAGCACAGAAGCTTTGTTATTCACGGTGAGCATACCGGTACCAGTACCTATAACGCCTAAGCCAATGAAAACATCATTTGTCGCAGACACAAAAGCACCACTATCTACGATTAGCCTCCCTGAACCAGCTATGTCAAAGTTACCTGTACTGTCGCTGTAGCCGACGTAAATATCATTCCCCGCCCGCAAAGTAGCATTGTTATTTACATTAAATATACCTTCACCTGTTCCTGAAGAACCTAAGCCGATAAAAATATTATTTCCTGCAGACACAGAAGCGTCTCTGTCCACTGTTAATGTCCCCGTGCCGGCACTGTCATAATTACCTGTATCGTAGCCGTAGCCAACGTAAATATCATTTTTTGCCAGCACAGCAGCTTTGTTGTCCACGTTTAACACGCCTGTTCCTGAACCTGCAGAGCCTAAGCCGACGAAAAAAATATTTTCCGCAGATACAAAAGCACCGTTATCCACAGTTAACGTGCCGGAGCTGTTATTTCCCACACTAACATAATTCGTCTTTACGACCCCAGAAGCAGGAAAGCCTGTTCCTTTAATAGTAAGCGAGGCATCCCCAGGAGTGTTGCCTATATAAATAATACCGTAAGTCAGATTAGAGCCAGTTTCTAACTGAAGTATTTCATCCGCTTTCACTACGATAAGGTCGTCTGCAGACTTAGCTGAAGATACAAAAACGAATGGCAGTAATATCGTGAGGGGAAAAAATTTACCTATGCAGGTCATGCTATTACAACGAGTTACACCAGACATCTTTCGACTTGTTGTTAGATCAGGTTGATATAGCATATTGACTTTTTTCATCATTCTAACCTTCCAAAATATGGATACAGTGAAAAATCATTTTCAGGCTCGGCTGGAAAGGTACTGATAGGATGTTACGAATAAAATAGGTACTCTATGGTGGACGTCTGATTCCCTCAATCTAACCCATACACCCTAAAGATGCAGGCATGAATTCTCGCCGTGCAGGGGATAATCGGTATACATTAAAGATTAAAATCGTCTTTTGGTAATTATTAGCAAAGTAATCACCCCTTGCAATTATACCTACTGTCATTAATAAAATTCATTATCTGTATGACCTGAAATTATCCTGTACTACACGCTGTTTTTTATGCCCCAGATAGCTTCACAGTATTATTGTAGCTTACATTTAATTTCTGCTGACTAACATTGCTCCACAAAGTTAAAATTATTCAAAATCGCCCCTTAAAACCAGCGTAATGCGCCAGTATTTTTTGAGTCATTCTGGTGCCATTTATGCTTGGTTTAAGTTTTAAGGCAGTTTTGCCGGGCGAGCTCCCGCTGGAGCACCGCAACAAGCGAACCGGTAAGACAGAGAAGGCACGTATCTGGGAGAACACTGCTCGCACGGTCCGGACATGGCTTGGTGAAGCAGTGGAAGCGGCTGCGGCCGACGGGGTAACGTTCTCGGTACCGGTGACCCCGGACACGTTTCGTCATTCCTACGCCATGCACATGCTGTACGCAGGAATTCCGGTAAAGGTGCTGCAGAGCCTGATGGGTCACAAGTCGGTCAGCTCGACGGAATTCTATACAAAAGTGTTTACACTAGATGTGGCTGCCCGGCACCGGGTGCAGTTTTCGATGCCGGAGACTGAAGCTGTGGCGATATTGAAAGTCAGGTAAGTAATTTCATTACTTCGAGTATCAGGGAAATGGGGATGTCCTCACGTTGCAGATGAAGACATTACTAACATCGGGGTGTACTAATCAACGGGGAGCAGGTCATTGGGTCTACATAAGGCACATTCGAAAGAAAATAGTAGTTACCTTGATCTGATACACCATCAGGGAACAACTCCCTCACTAAATGGCCCAGTTCGATAGGTGTGATATCATCAAATTTCTTCAGCGATACAATTTGTTTTTCTTGGTAGCGATTGTATCTGTCGACAACATATAATTTTGCCATTTTCACCTTCCAAATTAACCTTCAAAGGTTAGTAGTTTTTTCGCATACGCACAGATATTAGCAGACACGATTGCTTAGCAACGATATGCGCAAATGATATCAGAGTCAGCTTTTCACTGTGAGTTCAACTGATGGACGCAAATGTAAATCAGTACAAAAAATTACGGGGGTTGAACTCCTCCAAAGCGGAGGAGCTAAGCTTTAGATTTCACGCTACCTACTAATAAAGGACCAATTTAAGGTTCGTATCATAAGGCCATGATTATTTTATATTTTCCAATGTTATCAATATAATCCGCATACCACTGCATCATCTCCCTACGTCCTTCCAGATACAACGCATGGTTGTACGTCCCACGAATCGCGTTCTTATCGATATGCGCAAGCTGGGTTTCAATCCACGCCGTATTGAACCCTTCTTCATGCAAAATCGTACTCATCGTGTGCCTAAAACCATGTCCCGTAACCTTTCCTGTATATCCAATCCGTTTGAATACCTGATTAATGCTCGCTTCACTCATCGTCTTACGGGGATCATTACGCCCTGGGAATACCAGAGGATATTGTCCAGACATCACTTTGAGCTGCTGTACGATTTCCAGCGCTTGGGTAGAGAGGGGGACAAGGTGAGGCCGTTTCATCTTCATTCGCTCTGCAGGTATTTCCCACACCGCTTTCTCAAGATCAAACTCACTCCAGAAAGCCCCCCGAAGCTCGCCGGTACGAACTCCCGTAAGGATTAGCAAACGTGCGGCAAGAACAACTAACGGGCTGCCTGTATAGCTAGAGAGAGCTTTAAAGAAGTCTGGTAACTCCTCAACGGTAAGGAAGGGATAATGCTTCGATTCATGTCCTGACATCGCGCTGGTTAGATCCGCAGCAGGATTGTATTCCGCGCGACCGGTAACGATGGCGTAACGAAAGACTTCGCTGCAGCGCTGGCGAACCTTCTTGGCCTTCTCTGTCGCGCCACGACTTTCCATACGACGCAGCACATTCAGCAGAACCAGTGGTTTGATTTCATTTACCGGCTGCTGGCCGATATAGGGGAAAATATCTTTATTGAATGCTTCGATGATATCGGAGGCATAACCTTCTGACCATCGGCTCACCTTCGTTCCGTGCCATTCAAGTGCCACAGCCTGAAACGTATTATTGAGCTGCACATCGCGAACCAACTTTTCTTCTTTCTTGGCAAACGATGGATCGATACCTTCGGCCAGTTTTTTCTTGGCTTCATCACGTAGTGCCCTCGCTTGTGCAAGGGACACTGTCGGATAGACACCAAAAGCCATACGCTTCTCTTTTCCATTGAAGCGATATTTCATCCGCCAGTATCGGGAACCAGAAGGAACAACTTCAAGATACAAGCCTGCACCATCTGCTAGCTTGTAGGCTTTCTCTCTGGGTTTAGCAGCATCTACCTGTCGTGCATTAAGCTTCATTGGGGGCACCTCCCTGGACCGAACACAGAATGCCCCCACTTATGCCCCCAACTGTGACTTGATTCCGGTTGAGTCCAGTTGATAACAGGAGATAAGATACGGGCCAGAAACCGCAGTATACGGGCTTTAAGTTGATTTCGGTAGACTTGGGAAGAGTTTGAAATGGTGCCGATAATAGGAGTCGAACCTACGACCTTCGCATTACGAATGCGCTGCTCTACCAACTGAGCTATATCGGCCCTGAGAGGCCGGTTACGAGTGTAACCACGGGGCAAAAGGTTAAAACTAACGGGGTGATGCGTCAATAGCCTTGCGAATCAAAAGCCTAATTTTGCATCACCCACGTTTATTTACGCACGAATCGTATCATCGCCAAAGCCGATCCACTTGTAGGTGGTCAGCGCTTCCAGGCCCATCGGGCCACGGGCGTGCAGTTTTTGCGTGCTCACCGCCACCTCTGCGCCCAGTCCAAACTGGCCGCCGTCGGTGAAGCGCGTTGAGGCATTCACGTAGACCGCAGAAGAATCCACTTCATTGATAAACCGATCGGCGTTGCGCAGGGTGCGGGTCAGAATCGCGTCAGAGTGCTGCGTGCCGTGGGTGCGAATGTGGGCGATAGCATCGTCCAAATCGGCGACCACTTTCACATTCAGATCCAGCGACAGATATTCGTCGTCATACTGCTGTGCTTTGACCACTTCTACTTTCGCTGGGCCATCTTTCAACAACGCCAGCGCATTCTCATCTGCATGCAGCGTCACGCCGCTCTCGGCCATCTGCTTGCTCAGCGCAGGTAAGAACGTCTGCGCGATATCCTGATGCACCAGCAGCGTTTCAACGGTGTTGCAGGTACTCGGGCGTTGGGTTTTGGCGTTGACGATAATCTTCAGGGCAGGCGCGATCTCTGCGCTGTCATCCACCACGATATGACACACGCCAATCCCGCCGGTGATTACCGGAATGGTCGACTGTTCGCGGCACAGCTTGTGCAGGCCCGCGCCACCGCGTGGGATCAGCATGTCGATGTATTTATCCATGCGCAGCATTTCATTCACCAGCGCACGATCCGGGCTTTCGATAGCCTGTACCGCACCGGCTGGCAGGCCGCACTCTTCCAGCGCCTGCTGAATGACGTTAACGGTGGCCGCGTTGGTTCGCCACGTCTCTTTACCCCCGCGCAGAATGGCGGCGTTACCGGTTTTCAGGCACAGGGAGGCGACGTCGACGGTCACGTTCGGGCGCGCTTCATAAATCACGCCGATCACACCGAGTGGGACGCGGCGACGCTCGATGCGCAGGCCGCTGTCGAGCAGCCCGCCGTCAATCACCTGCCCCACTGGATCGGCGAGGTTGCAGACCTGGCGCACGTCATCCGCGATGCTTTTAAGACGTGCGGGCGTCAGAGCCAGGCGGTCGAGCATTGCCTCGCTCAGGCCATTGTTACGCGCGTCGGCCAAATCCTGTTCGTTGGCGAGCAGGATCTGCTGAGACTGTGCTTCCAGATAATCAGCGATTTTTTCCAGAACGCGGTTTTTCTCGCGGCTGGAAAGGAGCGCCAGTTTGTAAGAGGCGGCTTTGGCAGCGGCGCCCATTTGTTCCAGCATGATTGGCTCCTTAGCGAATGATCATATCGTCACGATGCACAGCAACCGGGCCGTATTCATAGCCCAGAATGGCGTCGATTTGCTGTGAGTGATGCCCGGCAATGCGGCGCAGCGCGTCGCTGTTGTAGCGGCTGACGCCGTGAGCAATATCGCGACCTTCAAGATTACAGATACGAATCACTTCACCACGGGAGAAGTTACCTGTCACGCTTTTAATTCCTTTTGGAAGCAATGAGCTGCCTCTTTCCAGAATCGCGGCGGTCGCCCCTTCATCGACGGTGATTTCACCGGCTGGCGGTGCGCCAAAAATCCAGCGTTTGCGGTTTTCCAGCGGAGAAGCCTGCGCGTGGAAACGGGTGCCGACGGAAATTCCTTCCATCACGTCGCCAATCACGCCCGGACGGCTGCCCGCTGCGATGATGGTATCGATGCCCGCGCGGCAGGCCACGTCGGCGGCCTGCAACTTGGTGCCCATTCCGCCGGTGCCCAGCCCGGAAACGCTGTCTCCGGCAATCGCGCGCAGTGCGTCATCAATGCCGTAAACGTCCTTAATCAGCTGCGCCTGCGGGTTATTGCGCGGGTCGGCGGTAAACAGCCCCTGCTGATCCGTGAGCAGCAGCAGCTTGTCAGCCCCGGCCAGAATCGCCGCCAGCGCAGAGAGATTATCGTTATCGCCAACTTTGATTTCAGCGGTTGCCACCGCGTCGTTCTCGTTAATGACCGGAACGATGTTGTTATCCAGCAGTGCACGCAAGGTGTCTCGCGCGTTCAGGAAGCGTTCACGATCTTCCATGTCCGCGCGGGTCAGCAGCATCTGCCCGACGTGAATACCATAGATAGAGAACAGCTGTTCCCACAGTTGAATCAGTCGGCTTTGCCCGACCGCGGCCAGCAGTTGCTTAGAGGCGATGGTGGCGGGGAGTTCGGGGTAGCCTAAATGTTCGCGCCCGGCGGCAATCGCGCCTGACGTGACAATCACAATACGATGACCTGCGGCATGAAGCTGTGCGCACTGGCGGACAAGTTCAACAATGTGGGCGCGATTAAGGCGGCGCGATCCGCCTGTTAAAACACTGGTACCGAGTTTTACCACCAGCGTCTGGCTGTCACTCATGATTCTCTGCCATTCAACAATAAGGGAAAATGATGTCAATCAGACGTTTTAACAGGACTCAGCGCCGTTGCCAACTGCTGGCGCACAAAGCTCGCGACTTTGTTGCGCGGGATCAGGAAGCGTAGCGGCAGATTTTGACAGTTTTATGACTGAAAAATTAAAACTGACTTTTTTAAACATATTCTTACTTTGTCATAAAACGTTCACCCGCAGACGATAAAACCCTTCCTGTTTTTCACGGGGTAATAAGCTGAATCTTATTGCTCAGCGAATATTAGCGCGTTTTATAAAACATCAGGATTGAAAATGAAAAAGAGCACTCTGGCATTAGTGGTAATGGGCGTTGTGGCTTCCGCATCTGTACACGCAGCTGAAGTTTATAATAAGAACGGAAATAAACTGGACGTGTACGGCAAAGTAAAAGCAATGCACTACCTGAGTGATGATGATACCAAAGACGGCGACCAGACGTATGTCCGTTTCGGCTTTAAAGGCGAAACACAAATTAACGATCAGCTGACCGGTTACGGTCGCTGGGAAGCAGAATTCTCCGGCAATAAAGCCGAGAGTGATTCCACGCAGAAAACCCGTCTGGCCTTTGCCGGTCTGAAGCTGAAAGATATCGGCTCCTTCGACTACGGTCGTAACCTGGGCGCGCTGTATGACGTGGAAGCCTGGACTGATATGTTCCCGGAATTCGGCGGCGACTCTTCGGCGCAAACCGATAACTTCATGACCAAACGTGCCACCGGCCTCGCCACCTACCGCAACACCGACTTCTTCGGTGCGATTGATGGCCTGGACATGACCCTGCAGTATCAGGGCAAAAACGAAGGCCGTGATGCGAAAAAACAGAACGGCGACGGCTTCGGCACCTCGTTGACCTATGATTTCGGTGGCAGCGATTTCGCCGTCAGCGGGGCGTACACCAACTCTGACCGCACCAACGCGCAGAACCTGCTAGCACGCGGTGAAGGCGAAAAAGCCGAAGCCTGGGCAACCGGTCTGAAATATGACGCCAATGATATCTACCTGGCGGCGATGTATTCTGAAACCCGTAATATGACGCCAATTTCCGGTGGTTTCGCGAATAAAGCGCAGAACTTCGAAGTTGTCGCACAATATCAGTTCGATTTCGGTCTTCGTCCGTCCTTGGGCTATGTCCAGTCGAAAGGCAAGGATATTGAAGGCATCGGTGATGAAGATCTGGTGAAATATATCGACGTCGGCGCGACCTATTATTTCAACAAAAACATGTCTGCGTTTGTTGATTATAAAATCAACCAGATTGATGACGATAATAAACTGGGCGTGAGCAGCGATGATATCGTCGCTCTGGGTATGACTTACCAGTTCTGATATCGATGAATGAAAAAAAAGCCCGGCGCGAGAGCAGCCGGGTTTTTTATTGTCTGTCGCTTTTTTGCGGGTAAGGCGTTAAGCGGAGAGTTTGACCTGCTGGTTAGTAAAATTATCAGCCGGTTCGAGCTTTAAATCTAAGGTCGCCAGCAGATCGCGCGCTCGGTCGTGGAATCCACGCAGCGTTAGCTCCAGGCGGTCGATCACTTCCTGATCCTTGATAGTTGTCGCTTCCCAGTGTCCATCTTTGTTAAACAGGCCAAAGTGATAGCTATACGTAAAACGCTTCTCTTCTGCGTTCATTTCCATCCACCAGCCCCAGAACTCCCGTTTTTCGGGTGCAGGCTTCACGTTGACGCAAACAGCCAGGCAGTCGAAAAAAAAGCGATTCTCTTCACACTGCTCTTCTCGAATATACGGGCCAAGAGCCATGAACTTCTTAATCAGTCTACTTTTCGGGTGTCCACTCGGTAACGTCATTGCGATCTCCTTTTGTGAAGCCACTGTTTTACCAAACCGTCAAAATTTAGCAATCTCTTAACACAATCTCTTGGTGATCCAGCGTGTAATCTCGTTCAATGCTTTGTCAAAATTCTGATACACCGGACTGAAGGGTATCTCGAGCAGCTTGCCATCGGAAGATGACGAGGTGATTAAACGCGACTCTTCTTCCGGGCTGAAAGGATCGTTTTTCCAGAAACCTGACAGCATTGGCGTCGGACAGCGGCGTCCGAGCAGGCCCTGGGTCTTTAATGAATAACGGTTCAGTTCCACACGCAGCGCTTCGTCTGATGCATCATGCATGCCAAGGCGGCTCGCCAGCACGTCTAAATACATCTCCGGCACGCTCCCCTGACGGGTGGGATCGCTGAGCAGCGCATGAACCACCGGCCCAAGACAGGCCACCGCTTTCAGGCGCGACGATTCCAGATAGGCCAGGCGTACCGCAACGTTGGCGCCAAACCGGAAGCCAAATGCCGCCACGCGGGTGTGGTCCACCCAGGGAATATTTTCGAGCGATTTTAACGCATGCTGGTGCAATAAGCTGGAGTCCTGCGTCAGCTTCCACTTAGAAGAAAACCCGATCGACGGCATATCGAGCGTCAGCATCGCGATCCCTTTTGGTGCAAAGTAGCGCTCAAACAGGCTGAAATAATCAATCTGCAGGGAGTCCAGCCCACCGCACATCATCACCGTCGGGAACGGGCCGTCGCCAGGGGGCATGTGTAAAAAGCCGGTGACCGGCGCACCGCCGGGAATGGTGAACTCCAGTTCACGCACGTTGCACGGCAAACGCTGGGCTGCTTCTTCGTAGGCACGGTTTGCCAGCGCCTGCGCCTGTTCTGCCAGATCGTCACCCTTCAGATGCGGATAGGCGGCGATGCTGTAAAGGTTGGCGGCGTGGAGCCAGTGCTTTCCGCTGAGGGTCTGGTCCTGCTCCTGGTTAGCCTTCTGCTGCCAGAGCATCGCCTGCGTCGCCCATTCGTAAATCCAGTTACCACCGCGATAGCCGACGACCGTATCGTAGAGATCGCTGTCGGTGCGATCGGCCTCGCTCATGACGATGCGCGCCTGGACGTCGAGAATTTCACGGGCATCAATGCCGCGCCAGATCCACATCAGACGGTTAATCATGCGATACCAGTGCGGCACGTTTTTGCCGTCCAGAGCGGACTGCACAGCAGGCTGAGTGCCAGGGTTGAAGCGACGAACAAGAGTCGACGTTTCCGGGTGTTTGAAACGAGGTTTGAACAGGGTTTCGCTGAGATTCGCCTGGGTCATTGCGCGCTGCCTCCATGATTACGTCACATAGAGGCATTGTAACGCGCTGGAGGCTAAAAAAAACAACGCCCGGCATCACCGGGCGTTAAAAATAATTTCGTTCTGTAATTAACGGCCAGAAATCGGCGGTACGAAGACCACGCCCATATCCCACGGCTGTTCAATCCAGGTATCCTGCGGGATGTCGATAACATAGTCGTTGACCAGCGGACGACCAGCTGGTTTGGCGAAGATGGTGACGAAATGCGCTTTTGGATACATTTCACGGATCGCAACGGCAGTGCCGCCGGTATCGACCAGATCGTCGATGACGATAAAGCCTTCGCCGTCGCCTTCAGCGCGTTTCAGCACGGTCAGCTCGCGCTGGTTATCGTGGTCATAGCTGGAGATGCAGACGGTATCGACATGGCGAATACCCAGTTCACGAGCCAGCAATGCGCCCGGTACCAGACCGCCACGGCTCACGGCAATAATGCCTTTCCACTGTTCAGAAGGCATCAGGCGTGCAGCCAGTTTGCGCGCGTGAATCTGCAACATGTCCCAGGTGACGACGTATTTTTCGCTCATGTGAAGTGTCCCAGCCTGTTTATATACGGCTTAAAAAGTGTTCGAGGGGGAAATAGGTTGCGCGAGATTATAGAGATCTGACGCACTAAAAACCAGTGTTTAGCGGCGCGGGGCGGAGTTTTTACGTGCTTAATGCTAGCAGCGAACGGAGAAAGTGGTATTCTCAACCTCATCTCGCAAGCCCGACTTGTGCTGACTATCACTCTGCTAACCCTGTGACCTGCAAGCTTGTTTGCAGCGCCACGACAAGGAGACTTATCGTGTCTGAACTGTCTCAATTATCGCCACAGCCGCTGTGGGATATTTTTGCCAAAATCTGTTCCATTCCTCACCCTTCCTATCACGAAGAACAGCTTGCCGAACATATTATGGGCTGGGCGAAGGAAAAAGGCCTGCACGCAGAGCGTGACCAGGTTGGCAATATTCTGATTCGTAAAGCGGCCACCGCAGGTATGGAAAACCGCAAACCGGTTGTGCTGCAGGCGCACCTGGATATGGTGCCGCAGAAAAACAACGATACCGACCACGACTTCACAAAAGATCCGATTCAGCCGTACATCGACGGCGAATGGGTTAAAGCACGCGGCACCACGCTGGGCGCAGATAACGGCATCGGTATGGCCTCCGCGCTGGCGGTGCTGGCTGACGATCGCGTTGAGCACGGCCCGCTGGAAGTGCTGCTGACCATGACCGAAGAAGCGGGTATGGACGGCGCTTTTGGTCTGCAGGCCAACTGGCTGCAGGCAGATATCCTGATCAACACCGACTCTGAAGAAGAGGGTGAGATCTACATGGGTTGCGCGGGGGGCATTGATTTCATCTCTACCCTGCCTCTGACCCGTGAAGCGGTTCCGGCTGGCTTCAAGACCTTCAAGCTGACGCTGAAAGGGCTGAAAGGCGGTCACTCAGGCGGCGATATCCATTTAGGTCTGGGCAATGCCAACAAACTGCTGGCGCGCTTCCTGGCAGGCCACGCGGCTGAGCTGGATCTGCGTCTGGTGGACTTCAACGGTGGTAGCCTGCGTAACGCGATTCCTCGCGAAGCCTTCGCCACCGTTGCCGTTGCAGCAAACAAAGCCGACGAGCTGAAAACCCTGGCGAACGTCTACCTGGATATCCTGAAAAACGAACTGTCAGTCAAAGAGAAAAACCTGACCGTGGTTCTGGAAGCCGTATCCAGCGATAAAGCCGCGCTGACGACCGAGTCACGCGACCGCTTTGTGCAGCTGCTGAACGCCACACCAAACGGCGTGATCCGCAACTCTGACGTGGCGAAAGGCGTGGTGGAAACCTCCCTGAACGTCGGCGTTGTCACCATGAGCGACGACAGCGCGGAAATCATCTGCCTGATCCGCTCTCTTATCGACAGCGGTAAAGAGTATGTCGTGAGCATGCTGGAATCACTGGGCAAACTCTCTGGTGCGAAAACCTCCGCCAAGGGCAGCTACCCAGGCTGGCAGCCAGACGCGACCTCTCCGGTCATGGCGTTGGTGCGTGAAACCTATCAGCGTCTGTTCAACAGCACGCCGAACATTCAGGTGATCCACGCGGGTCTGGAGTGCGGTCTGTTCAAGAAACCGTATCCGGATATGGATATGGTCTCTATTGGGCCGACCATTACCGGGCCACACTCTCCGGACGAGCAGGTGCATATCGAAAGCGTGGGCCACTACTGGACGCTGCTGACAGAACTGCTGAAAGCGATTCCGGCTAAGTAAGACGCTGTACGTGCCCGGCGGCAGTGCGTTGTCGGGCCAGCAGAATCAGTGCCATAGCGATATGTAGACATAAGCCCGGTAAGCGAAGCGCTACCGGGCTTTTTTATACGTTTTATAGCCCCAGCACCAGCTGTCGCTCCAGCTGCGGGTCCAGCAGCGTGACGTGTAAACCCACCAGCCGCACTCCCCTTCCCCCGCGGCGCTCCTGCCAGGCTTTCTTCGCCGTTGCGATCAGGTCGTCTTTATTGAGCCGCGGCCAGACATGCTCCTGGGTTGTTTGCTGGAAGTCGTTAAACTTGAGTTTTACCCCCTGCCGGGCAATCAGCAGATCGGGTTTCACCTTTGCCAGACGCCGCTCCAGCTCGGGGTAGAGCTGCTCGTTAATAATGGTTTCGCAGTCACTCCACTCGTGGATATCTTCCGCAAGGGTGCGCTCCACCCCCACCGATTTACGCAGCCGCTCGCTGTTAATGCTGCGCTCATCAATCCCCTGACTGCGCTCCCACAGCACCCGGCCAAATTTGCCAAAGCGTTTGAGCAGCATTGCCAGATCGCTGTTCTGCACGTCTTCGCAGGTGCGTAGACCCAGCGTTTCCAGCTTCGCGGCCGAGACTTTGCCGACGCCGGGGATTTTGCCCAGCGGCAGGGTCTTCAAAAAAGCCGGGACCTCATCAGGCGTGATGACATATTGCCCGTCCGGTTTATTCAGATCCGAGGCGATTTTGGCGAGGAATTTGACCGGCGCAATCCCGGCGGAGGCCGTTAAATTGAGCTCTTTAAAAATGGTCTGGCGGATCTCCTGCGCCATCAGCGTGGCGGAGCCGTGGCAGTGCAGACTGTCCGTGACGTCGAGATAGGCTTCGTCGAGAGAAAGGGGTTCGATGAGCGACGTGTAGCGGGAGAAGATTTCCCGGATATGGGCCGAGGCCTCTTTGTAAGCATCAAAGCGGCCGGGCAACAGAATGAGATGAGGACAGAGTTTGAGTGCCATCGCCGTGGGCATGGCGCTGCGCACGCCAAATTTGCGCGCCGGATAGTTGGCAGTGCTGATCACACCACGCTTAACGCGGCTGCCGCCAATGGCGATGGGGACATCCCGCAGCGCCGGATTATCACGCATCTCTACGGCGGCAAAAAAGCAGTCCATATCGACATGGATTATTTTGCGCATACTTAACCCTCACCCTTTCACTGGATAAGTATACAGTTAAAAATTCAGAATTGAAAAGTATCAGCGTCTTCACATCCTCCACAATTACGCAAAGTTCCTGGTTTCAAACGCGGTCTGATAAGCTATAAATGCCAACTAATTTGTAAACTCATTAGTTCACTCTTGCGAAAAAATGCAGCGATGCTAATGTGAGCGCTCCTAATCCAGAAAATTCTGATTTCGGGTCTCTTTTGCCGTCCTGGCAAGTTGGTTTGGCTTTATCAAGGAACTTGTAGTATGCGTAAAATCGCATTGTTCATTGCGATGCTTCTGATCCCGTGTGTCTCGTTCGCAGGGCTGCTTGGCAGCAACAGTTCAACCACACCGGTCAGCAAAGAATATAAACAACAATTAATGGGATCACCGGTTTATATTCAGATCTTCAAGGAAGAACGCACGCTCGATCTATTTGTCAAAATGGGCGAGACATATCAACTGCTTGATAGCTACAAAATCTGTAACTATTCCGGCGGATTAGGTCCGAAACAACGTCAGGGTGATTTCAAAAGTCCTGAAGGGTTTTATACCGTTCAGCGCAATCAGCTCAAACCCGACAGCCGCTTCTATAAAGCCATCAATATCGGCTTTCCGAACGCCTACGATCGTGCCCATGGTTACGAAGGCAAATACCTGATGATTCACGGTGCCTGCGTGTCTATCGGCTGCTACGCCATGACAGACAGCGGTATTGATGAGATTTTCCAGTTTGTGACCGGCGCGTTAGTCTTCGGCCAGGCGGGCGTGCAGGTGAGCATCTATCCGTTCCGCATGACCGATGCCAACATGCAGCGCCACAAGTATTCGACCTACGCGGATTTCTGGAAACAGCTGAAACCGGGTTACGACTACTTCCAGCAGACGCACAAGCCGCCGACCGTCTCGGTCGCGGATGGTCGATACATTGTCAGCAAACCGCTGAGTCATGAAGTCGTTCACCCGCAGCTGGCGTCAAACTACACGGTTCCCGAGACAAAATAGTGCCCACTCGCCTGGCATAATCTTTTGCCAGGTTTCATTGCCCGTCAGGGGCTGAGTGGCAATCACCGTGACCACATCGTTGGGTGTGGTCTCGGTTTGAAAATCAATTTCCACATCCTGATCCAGCAGTTTTGCCACGCCAAAGGGCGCGCGACGCGTGATCCAGAAAAGATTGGTCGAGCAGAACGCCATCACATAGCGCCCATCTGACAGCAGCATGTTAAACACACCCTTCTCACGCAGTTCACAGGCCAGCGTGCCGATGTATTTAAACACTGCTTCCATATTTCCCGGCGTGCGCGGGTAGCGCTCTGTCAGCTTGTGCAGTAACCAGCAAAACGCTTTCTCACTGTCTGTTTCACCCACCGGACGGAAATTGCCCGTCTCCAGCGATTTATAGCCGGTCAACTGCCCGTTATGGGCGTAAGTCCAGTTGCGGCCCCACAGTTCACGGGTAAACGGATGGGTATTTTCCAGCGCCACTTCGCCCCGATTCGCCTGACGAATATGGGCAATGACCGAGCAGGATTTTATCGGATAATCCTGGACCAGTCGGGCGATGGGAGAGTTGAAGCTGGGTTGCGGATCTTTGAACGTGCGACAGCCTTTGCCTTCGTAGAAGGTAATGCCCCAGCCGTCTTTATGCGGCCCGGTTCCTCCACCGCGCTGCACCAGCCCGGTGAAACTAAAGCAGATATCGGTTGGCACATTGGCGCTCATCCCGAGCAATTCGCACATACATCACCTCCACAAAACGCCTTAACGCGGGAAGGCGTAATTGTTGCAGCCAGTTTGGATTCGGACAGCGCGCAGAAACCGGAGCGTACACGTAGTACGTGAGGATTTCGAGCACTGCCCGGATTCAAAATGGCAAATAAAATAGCCTTCTTACTTAACCATCTCTTTTTCGATCAACTGGATCAGGATATGAATCACTTTGATGTGAATTTCCTGAATACGGTCAGCATAACCAAAATGCGGCACGCGGATTTCGATATCCGACGAGCCCGCCATTTTGCCGCCATCTTTGCCGGTCAGAGTGATGACTTTCATCCCCTTCTCACGCGCAGCGTCAATGGCTTTGATGACGTTACCGGAATTACCCGACGTGGAGATCCCCAGCAGCACATCGCCTTCACGCCCTACCGCTTCAACATAGCGCGAGAAAATATGATCGTAACCGAAGTCGTTACCCACGCAGGAGATGTGGCTAACGTCAGAAATCGCGATCGCCGGGTAGCCCGGACGGTTTTCACGGTAGCGGCCGGTCAGCTCTTCAGCGAAGTGCATCGCATCGCAATGTGAACCGCCGTTACCGCAGGAGAGCACTTTGCCGCCGGCTTTGAAACTGTCTGCCAGCAGAACCGCCGCGCGCTGAATCGCGTGAATATTGGCTTCATCTTTCAGAAAGTTGGCCAGCGTTTCCGCCGCTTCGTTCAGTTCGTTACGAATAAGATCCTGGTACATGAGGATAATCCTTCAGTATTGATGAAATAACACAGGGAGTGTACCGGATCGCGAGAAAAGCGAGAAGCTATACCCGTCATACTTGACGTGGTATATGCGCTGGCAGTGCCTGCTCTTCCCCTCTCACTGACTTAAGTCTGCTCCTGGTCATGGCGATGCAGATCCTTCGGCGTTTTGATTATTCGTGCCTGTCAAAACCTGAACAATGTGAACCAGGTTGTAATTATTTTGTGAATGCATTGCTAAAAGAAATAACATCCACTACAACCATATCATCACAAGTGGTCAGACCTCCTACAAGCAAGGGAGCTTTTCTTTATGATGATTTTGAGCATTATCGCAACCGTTGTTCTGCTCGGTGTGTTGTTCTATCACCGTGTCAGTTTATTACTGAGTAGCCTGATTCTGTTGGCCTGGACGGCTGCGCTTGGCCTGTCTGGTCTGTGGAATATCTGGGTTGTGCTGCCGCTGGCGATTATCCTGCTGCCGCTCAACGTGCCTACGATGCGTAAGTCGATGATTTCCGCCCCGGTGTTCCGCGGCTTCCGTAAAGTGATGCCACCGATGTCACGCACGGAAAAAGAAGCCATCGACGCGGGTACTACCTGGTGGGAAGGCGATCTATTCCAGGGCAACCCGGACTGGAAAAAGCTGCACAACTACCCGCAGCCACGGCTGACAGCAGAAGAACAAGCCTTTATTGATGGTCCGGTAGAAGAAGCGTGCCGCATGGCGAACGACTTCCAGATCACCCATGAAATGGCCGATCTGCCTCCGGAACTGTGGGCCTATCTGAAAGAGCATCGCTTCTTCGCGATGATCATCAAGAAAGAGTACGGCGGCCTGGAGTTCTCCGCTTACGCTCAGGCTCGCGTGCTGCAAAAACTGGCGGGTGTGTCAGGGATCCTGGCGATCACCGTCGGCGTACCAAACTCCTTAGGCCCGGGCGAACTGCTGCAGCATTACGGCACCGAAGAGCAAAAAGATCACTATCTGCCGCGTCTGGCGCGTGGTCAGGAAATCCCTTGCTTCGCGCTGACCAGCCCGGAAGCTGGCTCTGATGCGGGTGCGATCCCGGATACCGGCGTAGTCTGCATGGGCGAGTGGCAGGGCCAGCAGGTGCTGGGTATGCGCCTGACCTGGAACAAGCGTTACATTACGCTGGCACCGATTGCCACCGTACTGGGCCTGGCGTTCAAACTCTCTGACCCGGACAGACTGTTGGGCGACGAGGAAGATCTGGGCATCACCTGTGCGCTGATCCCAACCTCTACGCCTGGCGTCGAAATTGGTCGTCGTCACTTCCCGCTGAACGTACCGTTCCAGAACGGTCCGACCCGTGGCGAAGATATCTTTGTACCGATTGATTACATCATCGGCGGTCCGAAAATGGCCGGACAGGGCTGGCGTATGCTGGTGGAATGTCTGTCGGTCGGTCGCGGTATCACCCTGCCGTCGAACTCTACCGGTGGCCTGAAATCCGTCGCGATGGGGATTGGTGCTTACGCCCATATCCGCCGTCAGTTCAAAATTTCCATCGGTAAGATGGAAGGTATCGAAGAGCCACTGGCGCGCATCGCGGGCAACGCTTACGTGATGGATGCGGCGGCGTCGCTGATCACCTACGGCATCATGCTGGGCGAAAAACCGGCTGTGCTGTCGGCTATCGTGAAGTATCACTGTACCCATCGTGCGCAGCAGTCAATTATTGATGCGATGGATATTGCTGGCGGTAAAGGCATTATGCTCGGCGAAGGTAACTTCCTGGCGCGCGGCTATCAGGGCGCACCGATTGCCATCACCGTGGAAGGCGCTAACATCCTCACCCGCAGCATGATGATCTTCGGTCAGGGCGCGATTCGCTGCCATCCGTATGTACTGGAAGAGATGGCTGCGGCGCAAAACAACGACGTGAATGCGTTCGACAAGCTGCTGTTTAAACACATCGGCCATGTCGGCAGCAACAAAATGCGCAGCTTCTGGCTGGGCCTGACGCGCGGTCTCACCAGCGCCACACCAACGGGTGATGCGACCAAACGTTACTACCAGCATCTCAACCGCCTGAGCGCGAACCTGGCGCTGCTGTCAGACGTGTCGATGGCAGTCCTCGGCGGCAGCCTGAAGCGTCGCGAGCGTATCTCTGCGCGTCTGGGCGATGTCCTGAGCCAGGTGTTCCTTGCCTCTGCGGTCCTGAAACGTTATGACGATGAAGGCCGTCATGAAGCGGATCTGCCGTTAGTCCACTGGGGCGTGCAGGATGCGCTCTATCAGGCAGAGCAGGCGATTGACGATCTGCTGGCAAACTTCCCGAACCGCTTTGTGGCAGGCGCACTGCGCGTGGTGATCTTCCCAACCGGTCGTCATCATCTGGCACCGTCCGATATCCTGGATCACAAAGTGGCGAAGATCCTGCAGGTTCCAAGTGCAACCCGCTCCCGTATCGGTCGCGGTCAGTACCTGAAACCTACCGAGCATAACCCGGTTGGTCTGCTGGAAGAGGCGCTGCTGGATGTGATGGCGGCCGATCCTGTTCACCAGAAAATCTGTAAACAGCTGGGCAAAAACCTGCCGTTTACTCGCCTGGATGAACTGGCCAAACAGGCGCTGGCGGGTGGCATCATCGATCAGAATGAAGCCGCAGTACTGGTGAAAGCGGAAGAGAGCCGTCTGCGCAGCATTAACGTGGATGATTTCGAGCACGACGAGCTGGCGACCCGACCGGTAAAGCTGCCGGAGAAGGTCCGCAAACCTGAAGCGGCCTAACCCGCATCGCTTCCATAAACCCCGCCGCGTGCGGGGTTTTTTATTGCCACATTTTCTCTTTTTCCCGTGCTACAGTGTCAAAAAGCCGTCTTTCGAGGAGTCATGATTGTGCCTGGTTTGAAGATTACCCTTTTACAACAGCCCCTGGTGTGGATGGACGGTCCCGCCAACCTGCGCCATTTTGATCGTCAGCTCGAAGAGATCACCGGACGCGATGTGATTGTGCTGCCGGAGATGTTCACTACCGGGTTCGCCATGGAGGCGGCAAAGCAGTCTCTGGCGCAGGATGACGTCGTCGCCTGGATGCACAGCAAGGCCCGGCAGACGAACGCTCTCGTCGCGGGGAGCGCCGCGCTGCAGACCGAGCGCGGGCCGGTGAACCGCTTCCTGCTGGTGGAGCCAGACGGCACGCTGCATTTTTACGATAAACGCCACCTGTTCCGCATGGCCGATGAGCATCATCACTACGAGGCGGGTAACGAGCGGGTGGTGTTTGAGTGGCGCGGCTGGCGCATTCTGCCGCTGGTCTGTTACGACCTGCGCTTCCCGGTCTGGTCACGCAACCGTAATGATTACGATCTGGCGCTCTACGTCGCCAACTGGCCTGCGCCACGCTCGCTGCACTGGCAAGCGCTGTTGGTGGCGCGCGCCATTGAGAATCAGGCGTATGTGGTCGGCTGTAACCGCGTAGGCACCGATGGCAACGGGCATCACTACCGCGGCGATAGCCGGGTGGTGAATCCGCAGGGGGAAATTATTGCCACCGCCGAGCCGCATCAGGCGACGCGTATCGACGCCGAGCTTTCGCTGACGGCACTGAAAGAGTACCGGGAGAAGTTTCCGGCATGGCAGGACGCGGATCCCTTTAGTATTGGATGAAAAAAAACCGGGTGCGGCAGCGCCTCACCCGGTTTACACATGCTGATGGCGGCTTGTTAACTCACTAACGCCTGCCCGTCTTTGCGGCTTTCGGTTGCGGCGACGTAGTGCCCTTCCGGCATGCGGTAAATCACCTGCGCGCCGCCAAAGTTATAATCCTGCAGCGGATCTTCCACCGTAATTTGATGCCCGCGTTCGCGCAGCGCCGCAATGGTATTACGATCGAAGCTCGATTCAACGATCACTTCCCGGCCCTTCACCACGCGCCAGCGCGGCGCATCGATCGCCGCCTGGGGGTTTTGCCCGTGCAGCATAATACGCAGCGCCATCTGCATGTGCCCCTGCGCCTGCATTGGCCCGCCCATCACGCCAAACGACATCAGCGGTTTACCCTGCCCGTCCATTGCGAAACCTGGAATAATGGTATGGAACGGACGCTTACTGCCCGCCAGGGCATTAGGGTGTTTAGGATCTAGCACAAAGCCGCAGCCACGATTTTGCAGGCTAATGCCCGTGTCCGGCACCACGACGCCTGAGCCAAAGCCCATAAAGTTGGACTGGATAAAGGAAATCATCATCCCGCTGGAATCGGCGGCAGAGAGGTAAACCGTACCGCTTTGGGTCGGCGCACCGTAGGTGAAATCAGAGGCGTTATCCTGATCGATCAGCGCCGCGCGCGATTTCAGATAGTGGTCGCTTAACAGCTCTTTCGCGGCAAACTCCATGTGCTCTTCGTCGGCCACGTAGCGATCGAGATCCGCCAGCGCCAGCTTCATCGCCTCGATCGACAGATGCAGAGATTGCACAGAGTCCGGATGATGTTTTTCGATCCCGCACTGCTCAAGAATCCCCAGCGCAATAAGCGTGGCGATCCCCTGCCCGTTTGGCGGCAGTTCCTGCACCGATCCACCGGCGAAATCGCGCGACAGCAGCTCCACCCAGTCGACGCGATGATTCGCCAGATCGTCTGCCGTCAGATGCGCGCCGTGTTCTTTGGCGAAGGCAGCGATTTTCTGCGCCAGCTCACCGCGATAGAAGGCTTCGCCGTTGGTTTTGGCGATCAGCTCCAGAGAGTTGGCCTGCGCCGGGTTACGGAATATCTCACCGATGCGCGGCGCGCGGCCCTCTGGCGCAAAGCAGGCGCTAAAGCCCGGCTGATCTTTCAGTTTGTTAAAGCCGCGCTGCCACAGGTGACCAATCAGCGGCGACACCGGGAAACCATTACGCGCGTACTCAATGGCCGGTTGTGCCAGGGTCGTCAGCGGCAGCGTGCCAAAACGCTCGGCCAGTGCTACCCAGCCGGAGACGGCGCCCGGTACCGTCACCGCGTCCCAGCCAAGCTCTGGCACGTCGGTTTTGCCCGCGTACAGATCCGCATGCCAGCTGGCAGGCGAACGGCCTGACGCGTTCAGACCGTGCAGCTTTTCGCCGTCCCAGACGATGGCAAAGGCGTCGCTGCCGATGCCGCAGCCCGTCGGTTCAACCACCGTCAGGGCCATGGCCGTGGCAATGGCGGCATCAACGGCGTTACCGCCAAGCTGTAACATCCGCATCCCGGCCTGCGCCGCCAGCGGCTGCGAAGTGGCGACCGCGTTGTGCCCCATCATTGGCGGGCGTCGTGAATCGTAACCGGTCGTAAAATCAAGCGCTTTGGTCATCATGACTCCTTAGTCGTGGCGCGGATCGAGCGCATCGCGCAGCCCGTCACCGAGTAAATTAAAGCCCTGTACCGCAAGGAAAATGGCGATACCAGGGAAAACAGACATCCATGGCGCCTGTTCCAGAAAACCTTTTGCCGTGTTGAGCATCGAGCCCCAGGACGGATTCGGCGGCTGCTGACCAAGGCCAAGAAACGACAGGCTGGCCTCGGCGATAATGGCGGAGGCAATCGCCAGCGTGGCCTGCACCAGAATTGGTGACATCACATTGGGCAGCACATATTTCACGATGATCCAGCGATCCGGCAGGCCAATCGCCTTCGCGCCGTCGATGTACTCTTCATTACGAATGGCGATCACCTGGCCGCGCGTCAGACGGGCAAAGATCGGCATAGCCGACAGCCCGATGGCGATCATCGCGTTCGTCAGGCTTGGGCCTAAAAACGCCCCCAGGGCGATCGCCATGATCAGGAACGGGCATGCCAGCAGCGCTTCGATAAAGCGTGAGATCACGCCGTCCCAGATCCCCTGGAAGTAACCGGCCACCAGCCCGAGCGGTACCCCGATCACCACGGCAATGACCACCGACATACAGCCCGCCATCAGGGACGTTCGCGCGCCCCAGACGATGCGCGAGAGAATGTCGCGGCCCAGCTCGTCGGTGCCAAACCAATACAGCTCTGACGGCGGCTTACGCACCGCCAGGAAGTTAGCTTTGACAGGATCAAACGGGGCAAGCCAGGGGGCAATCAGGGCGATGAGCACAAAGATGCCGACAATCACCGCGCCAATCACCGCGCTTTTATTGGCGAGAAATTTCTTCAGCACCCGATTCTGCGCGCGCGGCAACGCAGGTACTACGGTTTGAGTTGTCAGTTCAGCCACGATTAACCTCGCATTTTCGGGTTGATGAGGACGTAGAGCACGTCAGCCAGCAGGTTCAGCATCAGGAAGCCAATCGCCACGATCAGCACCACGCCCTGCACCACCGCGTAATCACGGTTAAACACCGAATCGACGATCATTTTGCCAAAGCCCGGAATCGTGAAGACCTGCTCGGTCAGCACCGCGCCGCCCAGCAGTTCACCAAACAGCAGCGTGGTGAGCGTGATCACCGGCACCAGCGCGTTGCGAAACGCGTGCTTGAGGATCACCGCTTTCGGCAGCAGCCCCTTTGCCCGCGCGGTACGGATATAATCGGCTTTCAGCACGGCGATCATTGAGGCGCGCGTGTGGCGCATCAGCGTCGCCGCCAGGCCGGTGCCGAGCACCGACGCAGGCAGCAGCAGCGTGCGCAGGTTTTGCAGCGGATCTTCGCTGAACGGCACATAGCCGGAGGCGGGCAGCCACTGCAAATTGACCGAGAAGACCAGAATTAACAGGATCCCCAGCCAAAAGTGCGGTATCGAGATCCCCGAGATCGCCACAAAGTTGGCACCGTGATCGACCCAGCTGTTTTTGTTAACCGCCGCGAGGATCCCCATGCTGATGCCGAACACCAGCGCAATGATCATCGCCAGCAGCGACAGCTCCATCGTGACCGGCAGTTTGCTGGCAATCAGCGACGTCACGGGCTCGTGAGTGCGTAAAGAGACCCCAAGATCGCCCTGCAGCGCACGCGTCAGCCAGTCAAAATATTGCACCGGCAGCGGCGCATCGAGATTCAGTTCTGCGCGCAGCTGAGCAATCACCGCCGGATCGCGCTCTTCGCCCGCCATCGCAATCAGCGGATCGCCGGGCAGCAGTTTTTGCAGCCCGAAGACCATCATGCTCACCAGCAGTAAGGTCGGGATCGCCAGCAGCAGGCGTTTGCAAATCAGTTCCAGCATGGTTTCTCCTCACGCCCTCAGTTACTTAGCAAGCGACAAGCCCGCCAGACGCACGATGCCGTCCGGGTACGGTTTGAAGCCCTGCACGCTCTTGTTCAGGCCAAAAATGCGCGGCTCAAAGTAGAGATAAGCAATCGGCATGTCCGTTTGCAGCTGTTTTACGACCTTGTCGTACAGCGGCTGGCGGGCGGCGGGATCGGTGCTCAGACGCGCCTGGGTCAGCCACTCGTCGACCTGCGCATTGCTGTAACGGCCGTCGTTGAGGTTGCCTTTGCTGTTGATGAAACCAAAGATGCTGCCGTCTGGATCCGGACGACCGGACCAGCCGGAGAAGCTCAGCTGATAGTCACCGCTCTGCTGACGATCGAGCAGCGTGGCGAATTCCGTCATTTGCAGATTCAGGTTAAAGCCCGCTTCCGCCGTCATCGCCTGCAGAACCTGACCCACCTGCTGTGACGTTGGGTTGTTCGGCACCAGCAGATTGACGTTCAGCGGCCCGTTGATGCCCGCCGCTTTTAGCAGGGATTTCGCTTTTTCCACATCGCGGGCCGGAACCGGCACCTTGACGTGGTAAGGGCTGACCGGCGAAAACGCCTGGTTTGCCGGGGTATACAACCCTTCAAACACCACCTGGTTCAGCGCATCGCGGTCGATGGCCAGTGAGAAGGCTTCACGGACGCGCGCATCTTTGAACGGATCGTTGGCCGGAACTTTGCCGTTATTGATGTTGAAAGTGATCCCCTGATAACCGAGACCAGTCACTTTCGCCAACGCCAGTTTGCTGTCGGCTTCGACGGTTTTCACGTCGCTGGCGGCGATTCCTTCTGTCAGATCGAGGTCACCCGCGCGCAGGTTTGCCAGGCGCACCGAGGCATCCGGGATCGGCAGATAGATGATTTTGTCGAAGTGATAGGCGTCTTTGTTCCAGTAGTTGTCGAAACGGCTCAGAACGATGCGGTCCTGAGAGACACGGCTGTCAAATTTGTATGGGCCAGAGCAGACAGGATGGGCGGCGAAATCCGGCTTTTTGGCCGCTTCTGGCGCCATCATCGCCCCTGCGCGGTCGGTCAACTGCATCAGCAGTGCGGCATCCGGCGTTTTCAGGTGAATGGCAATTTGGGTCGGGCTTTTCACTTCCACCGATTCGACAGAAGAGATTTCACTTTTACGCAGCGAGCCTTTTAAGGTCAGGGCGCGTTCGAGGTTATATTTCGCCGCTTCAGCGTCAAATTTTTCGCCGTCGTGGAAGGTCACCCCCTCACGCAGATTCATGGTCAGGGTTTTGCTGTCGTCGCTCCAGGACCAGTCTTTTGCCAGGCCCGGCACGACCTTCAGATTTTCATCCACGTCCACCAGCCGGTCGCACAGAGAGGCAAAAACGAAGCGGCCATAGTAGGTGCGCGCCAGATGAGGATCGAGCATATCCGGGTCTGCGCCCAGACCAATTCGCAGAACGCTTTCCGAGTGCGCAGGGAGTGCTGCGCCCAACAACATAACACTTCCCAGTACGGTCAAAAGAGAATTACGCATTGTCATTATCATGAGTTCCTTGCTGGAAGAGACGAGAGTGATGCCGCATGTTCAAACAGCGCGCGGCGGCGCAAAAAGGCAGCGGATGGCGGTGCTATCTGGATAACACTGCGATCGCGATTAATTTCCTGCCAGCGATGGCAAGCGACCTGGCGCCCGCCCTCCAGAACCTGTGCGATCGGTTCGACCTGGCGGCATTCATCCGTGACATACGGGCAACGGGTGTGGAACCGACACCCGGAAGGGGGATTCGCCGGATTCGGTAAGTCGCCCTGCAACAGCGGCGCGTCACGTTCCATGCCCGGCTGCATCTGGGGCGCAGAGGCAATCAGCGCCTGCGTGTACGGGTGCAGCGGCGCGTCAAAGATTTCATCGACGGTAGCCAGCTCAACAATCTGGCCGAGATACATCACCGCCACGCGGTCGCTCATATGGCGAATGACCGCAAGGCCGTGAGCGACAATCACCATTGTCAGCCCCAGCTGATGTTTCAGGCTTTCGAGCAGGTTCACTACCTGCGCCTGCACGGAGACATCCAGCGCGGAAACCGGCTCATCGCCCAGCAGCAGTTTTGGCCCGGAGGCTAACGCACGCGCAATGCCGATACGCTGACGCTGTCCGCCGGAAAACTCGTGCGGATAGCGTCCGGCCCAGGCGGCAGGCAGCCCGACGGTTTTCAGCAGTTCCGCGACGCGATACTGGCGGTCGGCTTTTTTCATATTCTGGTGCAGCCACAGGGGTTCACCGACGATCTGCTCTACCGTCATGCGCGGATTGAGCGAGGCGAACGGGTCCTGAAAGATGATTTGCAGTTCACGACGAAGCTGGTTCAGGCGCGAACCCGACGCGTGGGTAATCTCTTCGCCCTGATAGAACACGCGCCCTTCGCTGGCCGCCAGCAGGCGAAGCAGCAGTCGACCGAGGGTGGATTTCCCGGAGCCAGACTCGCCGACAATGGCCAGCGTTTCGCCCGGCATCACGGCGAGTGAAACCCGGTCGACAGCGGTGACAAAACGGGCCGGCGCGAAGAGTTTTTTCGGGCCGGGGAAGAGTTTGCTCAGATCGCGAGCTTCGAGGATCGGGGTGGTCATGCGATTTCTCCCAGCGCAATGTGTTGCTCAAGGGGCACACGGAAACAGGCCACCTGATGGCCCGCTCCAAGGGTGTGAAGCTGCGGTTTTTCATCGTGGCAGCGCGTCTGGGCGAACGGACAACGGGTGGCGAAACGGCAGCCCTTCGGCATCGATTCGGGCAACGGCACGCTGCCCGGAATGGTCGAAAGCTGGCCTTTACGCGCACCGAGAGACGGAATCGACCCCATCAGACCGATGGTGTAGGGGTGCTGCGGATCGGCAAAAATACTCTCGACGCTGCCCTGCTCCACGACCTGTCCGGCATACATCACCGCCACCTGCTGCGCGACTTCCGCCACCACACCCAGATCGTGGGTGATCATCAGCACGGCGGTGCCGGTTTCGGCTTTTAAGGTATTCAGCAACGTCAGGATTTGCGCCTGGATTGTCACGTCCAGCGCGGTGGTCGGTTCGTCGGCAATCAGCAGGCGCGGGTGGTTAATGAGCGCCATCGCAATCATCACACGCTGGCGCATCCCGCCGGAAAGCTGATGGGGATAAGATTTAAGACGCATCTCCGGCGCCGGGATCTGCACCTTTTCCAGAATTTGCAGCGCCACGTTCATGGCATCGGATTTCGACATTTTCTGGTGGCGGATCACCGCTTCGCTAAGCTGATCGCCGAGAGTAAAAGCCGGGTTGAGGGAGGTCATCGGCTCCTGAAAGATCATCGCCAGTTCACTGCCGCGCAGATCGGCATATTCACGCGGGGAGAGCTTGCGCAGGTCGTGGCGACGGAACTGCATTTCACCGCTGACAATTTGCGCACTGGCAGGCAGCAGCCCCATCAGCGCCAGCGACGTGATACTTTTTCCGCAACCGGACTCCCCCACCAGCGCCAGCGTTTCACCGGATTTCACGGTCAGGGAGATGCCGTCGAGCACGCTGACCGGCGATCCAGCGAATTTCACATTGAGATTGTGCAGGCGAAGGACCGGCGCTGCCTCCTTAAAAGGGATCGTCGTCATAACAGGGAATCATCCTCAAGGTTGATGGCCTGAATCAGGGCAGTTTGCAGGGTGAGCAGGTGTTCGCGCATCGCCGCGGCTGCTTCATTGGGCTGGCGGTGGATAATCGCCGTCATGATTTTGTGGTGGTGATCGTTGTAGCTGTCGACGCGCTCTGGGGTACGCGCCAGCTCACGCAGGTGCTGCCAGCTAGGTTCGCGCCGGACTGCATCAATAGCATCGAACAACCCCAGCATCAGGCGATTACCCGCAGCCTCAGCAATGGCGCGGTGAAAGGCGCTGTCCCACAGTTCGTTAAGATCGCGGTCATCCGGGCTGACCTTGTCGATGCGTTCCAGCATGCGCTGCATCAGCGCGAGGTTTTCCCTGGTGGCACGCAGTGCCGCAAGACGGGCTAAGCCGGGTTCGAGCTGCAGGCGGGCTTCCATCACTTCCAGCAGATTGGTTTGCTGCACCAGCCCCTGAAGCGCAAGAGGTTCAACCGGTGCGGCAGGGCCAATGAAAGTGCCTTTGCCCTGCTTGCGCCAGATGCGTCCCTCTTCTTCCAGCACGTCCAGCGCACGACGAACTTCGCGTCGCCCCACGCCGAGTGTTTCCGACAGCTCACGTTCAGTGGGCAGCGGAATGCCTGGTGTTGACTCGTGCTGGTTGATCAGACCGCGCAACTGCTCAAGTGCGGTGCTGGAATTTGCCAGAAACCGTGACGATTTTTCCATATTGGTTCGCCTGCTCTCATCATTGCTTTATTTTTATTAACAATAAGTTATTGATATAGATAACGTCTTATTGCACATAGAGTTAAGCAATTAATGAACCAATAAATCATTGGTTCAGGAACTTTCTGGAAAACCGTAAGTAAGCTAATGATTATTTGAGACTTATTTTTACAGGATTGTTACAAGAGGAAACGTCTGGAGCGAAGGGAAGAGACGGAATTGCACACTAAAAGTGCAACCATCGCACCAAAATCGAACAATTGTTAATAAATTGCACTGCTAATATTAACTTTTTGTTAACTAAAATCAGAGGGGAGATAAGAGAGATAAGGCGCTGAAATGACGAAAGCCTGAATCATTTCTGATTCAGGCTTTCTAATGTGGCGGAACGGACGGGACTCGAACCCGCGACCCCCTGCGTGACAGGCAGGTATTCTAACCGACTGAACTACCGCTCCGCATTGTTCCCTTGGGAACGAGGCGAATATTACGGTTTGGTTCTGATCCCGTCAACGCTTTTTCTCAACTTTTGAATCAGTTGCTGCAAAATTCGCCCACACGGTGCTTTTTACAGCATAACGGCATCTTTTATGCGCGCCAGAGGCAGCTGCCGCCCTTCTTTTGCACGATATCGAGACGCGATTCATGGGCGGCGATCTCTTCGTCACTGGCTGTAATCACCCGCAGACGGCTCGCCTGACGCACCACGCGCTGAATTCCGGTGTCACCCGCCTGACGGGAGTCGTTTTCGGTGCTAAACGCCATCGAAGTCTGGCCACCCGTCATGGTCAGATAGACATCCGCCAGAATCTGGGCATCGAGCAGTGCGCCGTGAAGCGTACGCTTGGTGTTATCTATTTCGTAGCGCGAGCAGAGGGCATCGAGGCTGTTACGCTTGCCCGGAAACATCTTCCTCGCCAGCGCCAGGCTGTCGGTGACTTTGCAGAAGGTATTGGTTTTCGGGATATTGCGGTTGAGCTTACTGAACTCATAGTCCATAAAGCCGATATCGAACGAAGCATTATGGATGACGAGTTCAGCCCCGCGGATGTAGTCCATAAACTCATCGGCAACATCGGCGAAGGTCGGTTTATCCAATAGAAACTCATCGGCAATTCCGTGAACGCCGAACGCTTCCGGGTCCACCAGACGGTCGGGCTTGAGGTACACGTGGAAGTTATTGCCGGTGAGACGACGGTTCACCACTTCGACGGCACCGATCTCAATGATCTTATGGCCTTCGTAATGTGCGCCAATCTGGTTCATACCGGTGGTTTCGGTATCGAGGACGATCTGTCGTGTAATTGCAGTGCTCATATCGGTCATTTATGTCAGACTCGTCGTTTTACTGATCGTTTCAAATACAGGAAGTCTACCAGAGATGATTAAGCAGGTAGAAATTTTCACCGATGGATCTTGCCTCGGGAATCCAGGACCGGGCGGCTACGGCGCCATTTTGCGTTACCGTGAGCATGAGAAGACCTTTAATGAAGGTTTTCGTCTGACCACCAATAACCGCATGGAGTTGATGGCCGCGATCGTCGCGCTGGAAGCATTAAAAGAAGATTGCGATGTGGTTATCAGTACCGACAGCCAGTATGTGCGCCAGGGGATTACCCAGTGGATCCATAACTGGAAAAAGCGTGGCTGGAAAACGGCCGATAAGAAACCGGTCAAGAATGTCGATCTCTGGAAGCGTCTGGACGCGGCACTGAGCCATCACACCATTAAGTGGGAATGGGTCAAAGGGCATGCGGGGCATCCGGAAAACGAACGTTGCGACGTTCTGGCGCGCGAAGCGGCGATGAATCCGATCCACGATGACGTGGGCTATCAGCCGGAATCCTGATCAGGGTTTTCGGTACTGTCGCGTCGCCCCGACCGTCTGTCGGATTTGTGCTTTTGATTTGCTCTGCTTCATCGGGTTCAGCGTAAGTGGAACCGTTCGCTTACGCGCGACGATGAGCTGCATGCAGCCAAGTGCTGGCAGATGGGTTGTCAGCATTTTACCGCCCTTCCCCGCCCAGGGTAAAACCTGGAAGCCGCTGTAGTACATCACTTCAAAATTCAGTAATGACAGCCAGTCGAGCTGACGTGTAAAGGTAAACATGCGGCTGTTATAGGGCGGCGTGCGGCGCAAAACGGGCACCAGCTTGCGCAATCCCATCAGGCTCATCGGATTGAAACCGCTGAGGACCAGCCAGCCGTCATCGATTAGCACGCGGTCGGCTTCGCGCAGTAAACGGTGCGGGTCGCTGCACCAGGGGAGCGTGTGGGCCATCAGGCAGGCGTCGACGGATTTCTCGGCGAATGGCAAATGAAGCGGATCGGCTTTAACCTGAAGGGGGTGACCGTTAAGGGATACATTCACCTGATGGGAGATGGCGCAGCTTTCGGAGTTGATTTCCGCGCTCAAATTGCCAATCTTAAGCAGATGAAAACCATACATTTTTGCAAACCAGGGATTGAGCTGACGCTCAAGCGCCTCGCGATAGTATTCACCCCACCGCAACTGGGACCAGTGCTCTGGTGCTGAGACAATCTGAGGTATCCTTGCCGGCTTCATCAACACACCCGTTACGTAATGAGAGGTAATTTATGAATCTTATCAGCATTCCCGCGTTTCAGGACAACTACATCTGGGTTTTAGTCGGCGATGATAAGCGTTGCATTATTGTCGATCCAGGCGATGCGGCACCGGTATTGCAGGCTATCGAGGAAAATGGCTGGCAGCCAGAGGCCATTTTGCTGACTCACCATCATCACGATCATGTCGGCGGTGTCCCTGCTTTGCGGGCGAAATATCCCCATTTAGTGGTTTATGGTCCACAGGAGACACAAGATAAGGGCACGACTCGGGTAGTCGAAGATGGCGAAAAAATCCTCATACTGGGATACGATTTTTCTGTATTTGCTACACCCGGTCACACTTCCGGACACATTTCTTTCTTCAGTTTCCCTTATCTTTTCTGCGGTGACACGATGTTCTCCGGCGGGTGCGGAAGATTGTTCGAAGGGACACCAACCCAGATGTACCAATCCTTCCAGAGGATAAACGTTCTCCCGGATGATACCCTCGTTTGCTGCGCCCACGAATATACATTAGCAAATATGAAGTTTGCATTGAGCATCCTGCCTGACGATCCTGCGATTCAGGATTATTACCACAAAGTGAATGAGTTACGGGTAAAAAAACAAAATACACTGCCCGTAATTCTGAAAAATGAGCGCAAAATAAATTTATTTTTGAGAACCAATGATATTGATTTAATTAACAAAATTAACCAAGAAACAAATTTGCAACAACCTGAAGAGCGTTTTGCATGGTTACGGTCAAAGAAAGATGACTTCTGACAATTGCGGGTTGCCTTTTGAAAGTTTCGCCGTTATTATCGCTCGTCTTTTAAGCAACTATTGACACACACATGAAGGCAAAAGCGATATTACTCGCCTCTGTCCTGCTTGCTGGGTGCCAGAACACTGGCAACATACAGCAGCACGCACAGAGCCTTTCTGCAGCTGGTCAAGGGGAAGCAGGGAAGTTTACAAGTCAGGCGCGTTGGATGGACGATGGGACATCATTCGCGCAGGAACAGGACTTGTGGGCCTCTATTAGCGACGAGCTGAAGATGGGGATTCCGGAAAACAACCGGATTCGCGATCAGAAACAGAAGTATTTAAGTAATAAGAGCTATCTCCACGATGTAACTTTACGGGCAGAGCCGTATATGTACTGGATAGCAGGGCAAGTTAAGAAACGTAACATGCCTATGGAACTGGTACTACTACCCATAGTGGAGAGCGCTTTTGACCCGCACGCGACGTCTGGCGCCAATGCCGCAGGCATTTGGCAGATCATTCCGAGCACAGGGCGCAATTATGGTTTGAAACAGACTCGCGGCTACGATGCGCGTCGGGATGTGGTCGCTTCAACGACTGCCGCTCTCGACATGATGCAGCGTCTGAATAAGATGTTTGACGGTGACTGGTTGTTAACAGTCGCAGCGTATAACAGCGGTGAAGGTCGGGTAATGAAGGCAATGAAAGCGAACAAGGCGCGTGGTAAACCCACCGATTTTTGGTCTCTCTCATTGCCACAGGAAACCAAGCTTTACGTACCGAAGATGCTGGCTTTGAGCGATATTCTCAAGAACAGTAAACGTTATGGTGTAAATCTGCCAACGTCTGACGAAAGTCGCGCGCTGGCCAGAGTGAGCCTCAGCAGCCCGGTTGATATGAAACAGGTTGCTGATATGACGGGAATGTCGGTGACAAAGCTGAAGACCTTTAACGCAGGCGTGAAAGGCTCAACGCTGGGTGCCAATGGGCCTCAGTACGTACTGGTGCCGCAGAAGCATGCAGCACAGTTACGTGAGTCTCTCGCATCAGGTGAAATTGCTGCCGTTCAGTCAACGCTGATTGCAGATGTTTCATCCGTCAGCAGCCGTAGCTATAAGGTTCGCTCCGGCGATACCATTTCAGGCATTGCATCACGTCTTGGCGTGAGCACGAAGGATCTGCAGCAGTGGAACAATCTGCGCGGTTCAAACCTGAAAGTTGGCCAGAACCTGACGGTTGGCGCTGGCAGCAGCGCACAGCGTCTCGCCCGCAACAGCGATAGCATTACTTATCGCGTACGCAAAGGCGATTCACTGTCCAGTATCGCGAAAACGCACGGCGTGAACATCAAAGATGTGATGCGCTGGAATGACGATACGGCCAATCTGCAGCCAGGCGATCAGCTGACACTGTTTGTTAAAAACAGCACGACGCCAGACTCCTGACAGCCAAGCCCATAGAAAAAGGCACCGATTCCCCCGGTGCCTTTTTTGTTTTTTCTTATCCGGCTTTTTGCGCTTCCGCCAGGATCGTATCGCTGGTAAACGATCCCTCTTCCTGCAATTCAAAGTACGCTTTCACTTCCGCCGAGGCACTCTCCTGGTACAAACGAATCGCCTGGCTTAACGTGTCGGGTGTGCGCATACGCGCAATCCATGAGGAGAACTCCAGCGGCAGGCGGTCCGTCACCAGAGAGCGGGAAACTAAACCGGCTTCGGTAATCATCGCGAACCATTCACCACTCGAATAGTTGCGCACGTGCGAGGTATCACGCAGGGCTTCAACGGTCTGCAGCCAGATATCACGAACCGGGTTTCCGGGTGACATGATATCCATAATGATAAAAATCCCGCCCGGCTTCAGCACGCGTTTGATTTCGCGCAGTGCCTGGCCGACATCGTGCCAGTGATGGGCGGAGTAGCGGCTGATCACCACGTCATAGGTTTCGTCGTCAAAAGGAAGTGATTCAGCGTAGCCCTGGCGGGTCGAAATTTTATTCAGCCCTTTGTCTTTCGCAGCGTGGGCGACAACCTCGAGCATCTGGCCAGACAGATCGTAAGCGGTAACGTGCGCGACATGCTGTGCAGCGACAAAGCTGGCATGTCCTGCTCCACAGCCTAAATCAAGAACCTGCGCCTGCGGAAATGCAGCCAGGCGCTCGCCGAGACGCACCAGGTCGCGGCCAGAGGCGTGTACCGCACTGGTCAGATAGGCGCTTGCCTGGGAACCGAACTGTTTTTCTACGTTGTCATGATGGGATTGTGTTGTCATCGTACTGTCCTTTGGTTGTGATAAAAATAAAGGGCAGTACCTGCACAGGCCTGCCCGACGGCAGACCTGACGCACCATTACTTCTCAGGTTTGCCGGGACTGAATTCAACAAGTAGTGGATTGTGATCGGAGGCGCGCGTCACCAGTACAGAGGCTTCGTGCACATTCAGACCACGATAGAAGACAAAATCAAGCGGACGACCAAACGCTTTGCGCCGCTGATCGTCGGTGAAACGCACTTCGCGCAAGGACATTTCGCGCGCAAAGCGATACAACGCATTCATGCGCGGACGACTCCAGGCATTGAAATCCCCCGCCATAATAATCGGCCCACTGTGATGCGCGATCTGATCGCCAATGGGAAGTAACTGCTTACTATACACATCGACACCCAGGCTAAAATTCACGGCGTGAATGTTTACCACCATCAGCAGGCGGGTATCGGGCAGAGGATAGACGGTGACTAATGCCGATTTTGCCAGACGCAGAATAGGCTCGCGCTCACGCAGTGGACAGCAGTAAACCGGGTGCGCAGCAGAGAGCGTCATAACGCCCGAGGGGTGTTGGGGCAAGACAAAAGCGGGAACCTGATCTGCGGCAAGGTAGTTGGTAGTTGCAAACCGAACCAGTTCAGGAGTGGTTTGCGCCTCCTGCAACAGCACCAGATGCGCATCCTTACCGAAATTCTTCAGAACGGATAACCACTCTGCACGCTGCTGCTTGAAGATATTCCACACCAGCACGCGAATTTTGTCATCGCTGCTTAAGGGGGCGCCAGCGGGCAATGCCTGGCCAAGACTCGCAAACGACCCCGGAGGCAAAATTCTCTCCGCAGGTTGTCCGGCAATATAGCGCATGGCATAGGTATTTTTTCGCACTTTTCGAAACGACCTCTATAGCTTTGAACCAGCCCGGAAAACGGACTGGTTCTACTGTTATAGGGATTTTAGGTCACACTTTCAACGCAATTACTCATAAACCTCTGTCTGGTTTTGTAAGCAAGCGCTTACTGATACTTATCCCAGTGCTACACGAGCCGTTTTATCGAGACGGCCACTCAGGCCAATCAGCAGGAAAGCAGCGAGGACGATCACGGCACCAATCCACGGCGTTTGCGCTAAACCAAAGTGCTCAACCGTTTGCCCGCCGATGATGGAACCCAGCGCGATCCCTACGTTAAATGCGGCGATGTTAAGGCCAGAGGCGACATCTACGGCGTTAGGTGTATACAGTTCGGCCTTCTGCACTACGTAGACCTGCAGGCCGGGCACATTGCCGAAGGCGAAGATCCCCATCACCAGAATCGTGCCCAGCGCCGCGTACTGTATGGCGGCGGTAAACTGGAATACCATCAGCAGTACAACCAGAGCCGCGAAGATGAATTTCAGCGCCGGTACAGCACCGTGTTTATCGGCAAGTTTGCCGCCCCAGATATTACCGATTGCGACAGAAACCCCATATCCCAGCAAGATCCAGCTCACTGCACTCGGCGAGAAGCCGGCCAAATCCTGCATCATCGGAGCCAGGAAGGTGAACGCCGTAAAGACACCGCCGTAGCCCAGAGCCGTGATGGCATAGATAATCAGCAATCGAGGGTGCGTCAGCACTTTCACCTGATCGCGGAGACTGGCACTCGCACGACCGGGAATATTTGACGGTACAAGGATCAGGCTTGCAATCAGTGCAATGACCCCCAGCAGTGAGACGGCCAGGAAAGTTTCACGCCAGCCAAAATGCTGTCCGATAAAGGTGCCCAGTGGTACGCCTGTCACCAGTGCAACCGTTAAACCGCCGAACATAATGGCGATGGCAGATGCCGCTTTCTCTTTGGGTACCAGGCTGGTCGCGATGGTTGAGCCAATCGAGAAGAACACGCCATGCGCGAGGCCAGTCAGCAGGCGGGCAATCACCAGCGTGGTGTAGTCCGGTGCCTGCCAGGCGAGGATGTTCCCGGCGGTAAAGAGCACCATCAGCGCCATTAACAGCTGTTTACGTGGGAAACGTCCGGTTAACGCAGTCAGAACAGGTGCGCCAATCGCAACGCCCAGCGCGTAAATGGAGACCAGCAAACCGGCAGAAGGTAGAGAGATAGAAAGTTGATCGGCAATCGTAGGAACCAAACCTACGATGACAAATTCGGTCGTGCCAATTGCGAAGGCACTGATCGTCAGGGCAAGAAGCGCCAGTGGCATAAAATACTCCGTATCATCAGGATTAAGATGACACGAAGTATGCGCCAGTGTTTAAATAACAAAAATGGTCAAAATATCAATAGAATTTTGCGGGTGGTGCAATAATGAAAGCAACCTCAGAAGAGCTGGCAATCTTCGTGGCTGTCGTGGAAAGCGGGAGTTTTAGCCGGGCTGCAGAGCAGCTGGGACAGGCAAATTCGGCGATTAGCCGTTCCGTCAAAAAGCTGGAAATGAAGCTTGGGGTGAGTTTGCTGAACCGGACGACGCGGCAGCTGAGCCTGACCGAAGAAGGTGAGCGTTATTTTCGCCGGGTGCAGTCGATTTTGCAGGAGATGGCCGCAGCAGAAACAGAGATCATGGAAACACGGAGTACACCGCGCGGGCTTTTGCGCATCGATGCGGCCACTCCCGTCGTGCTGCATTTTCTGATGCCATTAGTGAAACCCTTTCGCGAACGTTACCCAGAGATGACCTTGTCGCTTGTATCCTCTGAGACGTTCATCAACCTGATTGAGCGCAAAGTGGATGTGGCCATTCGCGCCGGAACGCTGACGGACTCGAGTCTGCGCGCCCGTCCGCTGTTTACCAGCTATCGCAAAATCATCGCCTCACCCGACTATATTGCGCAATATGGTAAACCTGAGACGGTAGAGGAGTTAAAAAACCATCTCTGTCTGGGATTCACAGAGCCGTTATCGCTGAATACCTGGCCGATTGCCTGCAGCGACGGTCAACTTCATGAGATTACCAGCGGGCTGTCTTCTAATAGTGGGGAGACATTGAAACAGCTCTGCCTTAGCGGGAATGGGATTGCCTGTCTGTCTGACTATATGATTAATAAAGAAATAGCCCGAGGTGAGCTGGTCGAGTTGATGGAGGACAAACGTCTGCCGGTGGAGATGCCCTTCAGTGCAGTTTATTACAGCGACCGCGCAGTCAGTACCCGTATCCGGGCATTTATCGACTTTCTGAGTGAGCATATAAAACAGCTCCCGAAGGAGCTGTGAGAGGGTTTGAGGCTACAGAGGGTGAGTTAAATTAATCCCAGTTTGGGGCCAGACCTTCCGGGCTGACCAGGCGGTCGTTGCAATCAAGCGCAGCGATCGCTTTTTGATCTTCAGCATCTAGGTTGAGATCCCGCGCCAGAAGGTTGCTCGCCAGGTTCTCACGTTTCGTTGAAGAAGGGATCACGGCATAACCTTCCCCCATCGCCCACGCCAGGATAACCTGCGCCGCCGTTGCATTGTGCTTATCAGCAATACGCGCAATGACTTCATCTTTCAACGCTTTACCATACGCCAGCGTCATGTACGACGTGATGTGAATACCTTTCTCATTCGCCCAGTTCACCACTTTACGGTTTTGCAGGTACGGGGACAGCTCAATCTGATTGGTGGCAATATTTTCTGCGCCAACGGCCGCAATCGCCTTTTCCATCAATGGAATAGTGAAATTCGAGATCCCGATGTTGCGAGTCAAACCTAACTTTTTAGCTTCCAGAAGTGCCAGCATAGTTTCTTCAACAGAAACAGCATCACCTGGTGAAGGCCAGTGGATGAGCGTCAGATCGACATAATCGGTGCGCAGCTTTTCCAGGCTCTCTTTCAGGCTTGGGATCAGCTTGTCTTTGCTGAGGTTTTCCGTCCAGATCTTCGTCGTAATAAATAATTCTTCACGTGGTACGCCGCTTTCTTCAATGGCCTGGCCTACAGCCGCTTCATTGCCATAAATTTGTGCCGTATCGACGGTACGATAACCTAATTCGAGAGCGGTTTTAACAGATGCGATGACGACGTCGTCTTTCAGGCGGAAGGTGCCAAGACCGAATGCAGGGATAGTCATGTAAATCCTCTTTAATCATTATGTTCGTTAACTGAGGATGATTATCGCGTGGTATAGGTATGTTGAAAAAGAGTGAAATATGCAGAGGATTTTTGCGTTTATAGCAATAATTAAATTTCAGACAAGAAAAAGCCCTGAGCGTTAACTCAGGGCTTTTAATAAGTGGCGGAACGGACGGGACTCGAACCCGCGACCCCCTGCGTGACAGGCAGGTATTCTAACCGACTGAACTACCGCTCCACCGAAGACTTCTGTAACTACCGGATTCATGCACCGGTTTACTACTTAATTTGATGCCTGGCAGTTCCCTACTCTCACATGGGGAGACCCCACACTACCATCGGCGCTACGGCGTTTCACTTCTGAGTTCGGCATGGGGTCAGGTGGGACCACCGCGCTAAAGCCGCCAGGCAAATTCTGTATCAACACGCATCTCTGCGCATTAATTAATCTGTATCAGCTGAAAATCGACTGTCTCTGCTTCGCCAAAACATCTTCGGCGTTGTAAGGTTAAGCCTCACGGTTCATTAGTACTGGTTAGCTCAATACATCGCTGCACTTACACACCCAGCCTATCAACGTCGTAGTCTTCAACGTTCCTTCAGGACTCTCAAGGAGTCAGGGAGAACTCATCTCGGGGCAAGTTTCGTGCTTAGATGCTTTCAGCACTTATCTTTTCCGCATTTAGCTACCGGGCAATGCCATTGGCATGACAACCCGAACACCAGTGATGCGTCCACTCCGGTCCTCTCGTACTAGGAGCAGCCCCCCTCAATTCTCCAGCGCCCACGGCAGATAGGGACCGAACTGTCTCACGACGTTCTAAACCCAGCTCGCGTACCACTTTAAACGGCGAACAGCCGTACCCTTGGGACCTACTTCAGCCCCAGGATGTGATGAGCCGACATCGAGGTGCCAAACACCGCCGTCGATATGAACTCTTGGGCGGTATCAGCCTGTTATCCCCGGAGTACCTTTTATCCGTTGAGCGATGGCCCTTCCATTCAGAACCACCGGATCACTATGACCTGCTTTCGCACCTGCTCGAGCCGTCACTCTCGCAGTCAAGCTAGCTTATGCCATTGCACTAACCTCCTGATGTCCGACCAGGATTAGCTAACCTTCGTGCTCCTCCGTTACTCTTTAGGAGGAGACCGCCCCAGTCAAACTACCCACCAGACACTGTCCGCAACCCGGATTACGGGTCTACGTTAGAACACCAGCCATTAAAGGGTGGTATTTCAAGGTTGGCTCCACGCAGACTGGCGTCCACGCTTCAAAGCCTCCCACCTATCCTACACATCAAGGACCAGTGTTCAGTGTCAAGCTATAGTAAAGGTTCACGGGGTCTTTCCGTCTTGCCGCGGGTACACTGCATCTTCACAGCGAGTTCAATTTCACTGAGTCTCGGGTGGAGACAGCCTGGCCATCATTACGCCATTCGTGCAGGTCGGAACTTACCCGACAAGGAATTTCGCTACCTTAGGACCGTTATAGTTACGGCCGCCGTTTACCGGGGCTTCGATCAAGAGCTTCGCGTTGCCGCTAACCCCATCAATTAACCTTCCGGCACCGGGCAGGCGTCACACCGTATACGTCCACTTTCGTGTTTGCACAGTGCTGTGTTTTTAATAAACAGTTGCAGCCAGCTGGTATCTTCGACTGGTTTCAGCTCCGTCCGCAGGGACTTCACCTACACACCAGCGTGCCTTCTCCCGAAGTTACGGCACCATTTTGCCTAGTTCCTTCACCCGAGTTCTCTCAAGCGCCTTGGTATTCTCTACCTGACCACCTGTGTCGGTTTGGGGTACGATTTGATGTTACCTGATGCTTAGAGGCTTTTCCTGGAAGCAGGGCATTTGTTACTTCAGCACCGTAGTGCCTCGTCATCACACCTCAGCGTTAAAAAGGTACCGGATTTACCTGGAACCTCCGCCTACATGCTTAAACCGGGACAACCGTCGCCCGGCTAACATAGCCTTCTCCGTCCCCCCTTCGCAGTAACACCAAGTACAGGAATATTAACCTGTTTCCCATCGACTACGCCTTTCGGCCTCGCCTTAGGGGTCGACTCACCCTGCCCCGATTAACGTTGGACAGGAACCCTTGGTCTTCCGGCGAGCGGGCTTTTCACCCGCTTTATCGTTACTTATGTCAGCATTCGCACTTCTGATACCTCCAGCATGCCTCACAGCACACCTTCAACGGCTTACAGAACGCTCCCCTACCCAACAACACCTAAGTGTCGCTGCCGCAGCTTCGGTGCATGGTTTAGCCCCGTTACATCTTCCGCGCAGGCCGACTCGACCAGTGAGCTATTACGCTTTCTTTAAATGATGGCTGCTTCTAAGCCAACATCCTGGCTGTCTGTGCCTTCCCACATCGTTTCCCACTTAACCATGACTTTGGGACCTTAGCTGGCGGTCTGGGTTGTTTCCCTCTTCACGACGGACGTTAGCACCCGCCGTGTGTCTCCCGTGATAACATTCTTCGGTATTCGTAGTTTGCATCGGGTTGGTAAGCCGGGATGGCCCCCTAGCCGAAACAGTGCTCTACCCCCGAAGATGAGTTCACGAGGCGCTACCTAAATAGCTTTCGGGGAGAACCAGCTATCTCCCGGTTTGATTGGCCTTTCACCCCCAGCCACAAGTCATCCGCTAATTTTTCAACATTAGTCGGTTCGGTCCTCCAGTTAGTGTTACCCAACCTTCAACCTGCCCATGGCTAGATCACCGGGTTTCGGGTCTATACCCTGCAACTTAACGCCCAGTTAAGACTCGGTTTCCCTTCGGCTCCCCTATACGGTTAACCTTGCTACAGAATATAAGTCGCTGACCCATTATACAAAAGGTACGCAGTCACCCCATAAAAGAGGCTCCCACTGCTTGTACGTACACGGTTTCAGGTTCTTTTTCACTCCCCTCGCCGGGGTTCTTTTCGCCTTTCCCTCACGGTACTGGTTCACTATCGGTCAGTCAGGAGTATTTAGCCTTGGAGGATGGTCCCCCCATATTCAGACAGGATACCACGTGTCCCGCCCTACTCTTCGAGTTCACAACGTGTGCATTTTTGTGTACGGGACTTTCACCCTGTATCGTGCGACTTTCCAGACGCTTCCACTAACACACGCGCTGATTCAGACTCTGGGCTCCTCCCCGTTCGCTCGCCGCTACTGGGGGAATCTCGGTTGATTTCTTTTCCTCGGGGTACTTAGATGTTTCAGTTCCCCCGGTTCGCCTCATGCCACTATGTATTCATGACATGATAGTGTGTCGGAACACACTGGGTTTCCCCATTCGGGTATCGCCGGGTCAAAGGTTCATATCACCTCGCCGACGCTTATCGCAGATTAGCACGCCCTTCATCGCCTCTGACTGCCAGGGCATCCACCGTGTACGCTTAGTCGCTTAACCTCACAACCCGAAGATGTTTCGTAAAACACCCTCGTGTCGCGAAAATTTGAGAGACTCGAACACACCGTCACTCTGTTCTTATTACGGAGAACAGACGCAGTGTGTCGTTTCAATTTTCAGCTTGATCCAGATTTTTAAAGAGCAAAACTTCGCAGTGAACCTTTTCAGGTACACTCTGAAGTTTTCTTGTTGTTCGCAGTAAAAGGATGGTGGAGCTATGCGGGATCGAACCGCAGACCTCCTGCGTGCAAGGCAGGCGCTCTCCCAGCTGAGCTATAACCCCATCACAAATGCTAAATCTCATTACCGGTAATTTATACTGAGACAAGGCGTGGAAGGACGAAGCATACTGAAGTATGCGAGCCGTTTCACAACGCAGTATCAGGATAAATTTGGTAGGCCTGAGTGGACTTGAACCACCGACCTCACCCTTATCAGGGGTGCGCTCTAACCACCTGAGCTACAAGCCTGCAGAGATTTTTTACTGCTTATTTTTCATCAGACAATCTGTGTGGACACTACAAAGGCAGGTTCTTTCAGGTAAGGAGGTGATCCAACCGCAGGTTCCCCTACGGTTACCTTGTTACGACTTCACCCCAGTCATGAATCACAAAGTGGTAAGCGCCCTCCCGAAGGTTAAGCTACCTACTTCTTTTGCAACCCACTCCCATGGTGTGACGGGCGGTGTGTACAAGGCCCGGGAACGTATTCACCGTAGCATTCTGATCTACGATTACTAGCGATTCCGACTTCATGGAGTCGAGTTGCAGACTCCAATCCGGACTACGACGTACTTTATGAGGTCCGCTTGCTCTCGCGAGGTCGCTTCTCTTTGTATACGCCATTGTAGCACGTGTGTAGCCCTACTCGTAAGGGCCATGATGACTTGACGTCATCCCCACCTTCCTCCAGTTTATCACTGGCAGTCTCCTTTGAGTTCCCGGCCGAACCGCTGGCAACAAAGGATAAGGGTTGCGCTCGTTGCGGGACTTAACCCAACATTTCACAACACGAGCTGACGACAGCCATGCAGCACCTGTCTCACGGTTCCCGAAGGCACTAAAGCATCTCTGCTAAATTCCGTGGATGTCAAGAGTAGGTAAGGTTCTTCGCGTTGCATCGAATTAAACCACATGCTCCACCGCTTGTGCGGGCCCCCGTCAATTCATTTGAGTTTTAACCTTGCGGCCGTACTCCCCAGGCGGTCGACTTAACGCGTTAGCTCCGGAAGCCACTCCTCAAGGGAACAACCTCCAAGTCGACATCGTTTACGGCGTGGACTACCAGGGTATCTAATCCTGTTTGCTCCCCACGCTTTCGCACCTGAGCGTCAGTCTTTGTCCAGGGGGCCGCCTTCGCCACCGGTATTCCTCCAGATCTCTACGCATTTCACCGCTACACCTGGAATTCTACCCCCCTCTACAAGACTCTAGCCTGCCAGTTTCGAATGCAGTTCCCAGGTTGAGCCCGGGGATTTCACATCCGACTTGACAGACCGCCTGCGTGCGCTTTACGCCCAGTAATTCCGATTAACGCTTGCACCCTCCGTATTACCGCGGCTGCTGGCACGGAGTTAGCCGGTGCTTCTTCTGCGAGTAACGTCAATCACTGTGGTTATTAACCACAATGCCTTCCTCCTCGCTGAAAGTACTTTACAACCCGAAGGCCTTCTTCATACACGCGGCATGGCTGCATCAGGCTTGCGCCCATTGTGCAATATTCCCCACTGCTGCCTCCCGTAGGAGTCTGGACCGTGTCTCAGTTCCAGTGTGGCTGGTCATCCTCTCAGACCAGCTAGGGATCGTCGCCTAGGTGAGCCGTTACCCCACCTACTAGCTAATCCCATCTGGGCACATCTGATGGCAAGAGGCCCGAAGGTCCCCCTCTTTGGTCTTGCGACGTTATGCGGTATTAGCTACCGTTTCCAGTAGTTATCCCCCTCCATCAGGCAGTTTCCCAGACATTACTCACCCGTCCGCCGCTCGTCACCCGAGAGCAAGCTCTCTGTGCTACCGCTCGACTTGCATGTGTTAGGCCTGCCGCCAGCGTTCAATCTGAGCCATGATCAAACTCTTCAATTTAAGTTTGATGCTCGTGAATTAAACTTCGTAATGAATTACGTATGTTCACTCAGAGACTTTGGTATTCATTTAGCGTCTTGCGACGTTTAGAATCCATGTCACTTTGAGTGCCCACACAGATTGTCTGATAAATTGTTAAAGAGCAGTGCAACGCGGCTTTCGCTCACCGTTGCGAGGTGGCGTATATTACGCTTTCCTCTTTCAGAGTCAACCCTGAATTTCAGGATTTTTTCTCTTCAACCGAACCGGCTGTTTGTGTGAAGTGATTCACATCTGCCGTGTCGATGGAGGCGCATTATAGGGAGCTTCAGAGGAATGACAAGCGGAAAAATACATTTTTATTTCAACCGCTCATTTTTTCAACGTGACGCCTATTTTTGCTGCATTTTGAGCGCTTTTGGCAGGTCTGCAAGGCTATTCAGTACCAGATCTGCCGCGCTTTCAGCTTCTGGGGTAACCGGCTTACCGGTGCGAACTAATACTTTAGTGCCCACGCCTGCTGCTGTTGCCGCCTGCATATCTTCCAGTTTGTCGCCCACCATATAAGAAGAGGCCATATCAATGTGCAGGAATTCCTGCGCAGAGATAAACATCCCAGGATGAGGTTTACGGCAATCACATGTCTGGCGGTATTCTTCGACGGTCCCTTGCGGGTGATGCGGACAATAATAGATACCGTCCAGCTCTACATCCCGATCGGCCAGTGACCAGTCCATCCACTCGGTCAGCGTTTCGAATTGCGCTTCGGTAAATTTACCCCGGGCGATCCCCGACTGATTGGTCACCACCACCAGCGCATAATCCATCGCTTTAAGTTCGCGCATGGCGTCAATAACGCCGTCGATGAATTCGAACTCATCAATCTCATGCACATAACCGTGATCGACATTAATGGTGCCGTCACGATCGAGAAAAATTGCGGGTACTGATTTTGCCACGGGTTTGCTCCTGAAAAAGGCATGTGCCGCTATTATCTCATGTTTCACCGCGCAAGAAAGTGCTCATCGCGCACTGTTGGATTGATTTAGACGTCTGGATGCCTTAACATCCATTTTGTTTACGGTTGAACCCCGTATCTGGCAGAACAAAATGCCACGGCTAACTTACATACGATAAAAATAATCTAATGATTAAACTTTCCAATATCACCAAAGTGTTCCAGCAAGGAACCCGAACCATTCAGGCGCTGAACAATGTCAGCCTGCATGTTCCGGCTGGACAGATTTATGGCGTCATTGGCGCATCGGGTGCCGGTAAAAGTACGCTCATCCGTTGCGTTAACCTGCTCGAGCGTCCGACCGAAGGTAGCGTCCAGGTTGGCGGCCAGGAGCTGACCAAACTTTCCGAAAAAGAATTAACTCAGGCCCGTCGTCAGATAGGCATGATTTTCCAGCACTTTAACCTGCTGGCATCACGCACTGTTTTTGGTAACGTCGCACTTCCGCTGGAGCTGGACAACACGCCAAAAGAAGAAGTGAAACGCCGGGTAACCGAGCTGCTGGAGCTGGTTGGCCTGTCTGATAAGCATGACAGCTACCCGGCTAATCTGTCCGGTGGCCAGAAACAGCGCGTGGCGATTGCCCGTGCGCTGGCAAGCAACCCTAAAGTGCTGCTCTGCGATGAAGCCACCAGCGCACTGGATCCGGCAACCACCCGCTCTATTCTGGAATTATTGAAAGACATTAACCGTCGTCTCGGTCTGACCATCCTTCTTATTACTCATGAGATGGATGTCGTTAAGCGCATCTGCGACTGCGTTGCGGTAATCAGCAACGGTGAACTGATCGAGCAGGACACCGTCAGCGAAGTGTTCTCGCATCCGAAAACGCCCCTTGCCCAGCAGTTCATTCAATCCACTCTGCACCTGGATATTCCGGAAGATTATCTGGCGCGTTTAAAAGTGGGATCAGCTCCTGACAGCGTTCCAATGCTGCGCATGGAATTCACCGGTCAGTCCGTTGATGCCCCTCTGCTTTCCGAAACCGCACGCCGCTTTAATGTGAATAACAACATTATCAGCGCTCAGATGGATTACGCCGGTGGCGTGAAGTTCGGCATCATGCTGACGGAAATGCACGGAACACAAGAAGAGACGCAAGCCGCAATTGCCTGGCTGCAGGAACACCATGTAAAAGTAGAGGTACTGGGTTATGTCTGAGCCGATGATGTGGCTGCTGGTTCGCGGCGTTTGGGAAACGCTGGCAATGACCTTCGTATCAGGATTCTTTGGTTTTGTGATTGGCCTGCCGGTTGGCGTGCTGCTGTACGTCACGCGTCCAGGGCAAATTATCGAAAACGCGAAGCTTTACCGCACGCTCTCTGCGCTGGTAAACATCTTCCGTTCGATTCCTTTTATTATCCTGCTGGTGTGGATGATTCCATTTACTCGTGTCATCGTGGGGACATCGATTGGTCTGCAGGCTGCCATTGTGCCGCTGACCGTAGGCGCCGCGCCGTTTATCGCGCGTATGGTTGAAAATGCCCTGCTGGAAATTCCAACCGGTCTGATCGAAGCCTCTCGTGCCATGGGCGCGACGCCAATGCAGATCGTACGCAAAGTGCTGTTGCCCGAAGCGCTGCCAGGTCTGGTGAATGCGGCAACGATTACCCTTATCACGCTGGTCGGGTATTCCGCCATGGGCGGTGCTGTCGGGGCGGGCGGTCTGGGTCAGATCGGCTATCAATATGGTTATATTGGTTATAACGCTACCGTAATGAACACCGTTCTGGTATTGCTGGTTGTGCTGGTTTATCTCATTCAATTCTCTGGCGATCGCATCGTCCGGGCTGTTACTCACAAATAACGTTACACAACGCAAACTCGACGAATTAAGGATATAACATGACGTTTAAATTGAAGACCTTTGCTGCGGTAGGCGCACTGATCGGCTCCCTGGCTCTGGTGGGTTGCGGTCAGGATGAAAAAGATCCAAACCATATCAAAGTGGGCGTCATTGTTGGCGCTGAACAGCAGGTTGCAGAAGTTGCGCAGAAAGTCGCAAAAGAGAAGTATGGCCTGGACGTTGAGCTGGTAACCTTTAACGACTATGTTCTGCCGAACGAAGCGCTGAGCAAAGGCGACATCGATGCTAACGCCTTCCAGCACAAACCATATCTGGATCAGCAGATTAAAGACCGTGGCTACAAACTGGTTGCCGTAGCGAACACCTTCGTTTACCCAATTGCTGGCTACTCTAAAAAAATCAAATCTCTGGAAGAACTGCAGCCGGGTTCTCAGGTCGCGATTCCTAACGACCCAACCAACCTGGGCCGTTCCCTGCTGCTGCTGCAGAAAGTGGGGCTGATCAAACTGAAAGATGGCGTGGGCTTGCTGCCAACCGTGCTGGATGTGACTGAAAACCCGAAAAACCTGAAGCTGGTTGAGCTGGAAGCACCACAGCTGCCACGCTCTCTGGACGATGCGCAGATTGCTCTGGCAGTTATCAATACTACTTACGCCAGCCAGATTGGCCTGACACCAGCAAAAGACGGCATCTTTGTTGAAGACAAAGACTCCCCGTACGTTAACCTGATCGTGAGCCGCGAAGATAACAAAGACGCGGAAAACGTGAAAAAATTCGTTCAGGCATACCAGTCTGAAGAAGTTTACCAGGAAGCCAACAAAGTGTTTAACGGCGGCGCTGTTAAAGGCTGGTAATCTGACCTTTCTGTAATATCATTCAAGACGGGCGAAAGCCCGTCTTGTCATTTATGCAGGCAACTGATTCAATAACTGACGATTTGATTATTCATTGAGGAAATATTATGCGTGCTTTACCGATCTGTCTTTTAGCACTCATGCTGAGCGGCTGTTCAATGCTAAGCAGATCTCCTGTTGAACCTGTTAAAAGCACTGCAACCCCACCGAAGGTGGAGCCAGCAAAACCAAAACCGCCGCGTCCTGCGCCGGTAAAAATCTACACCAAAGCTGAAGATCTGATTGGCAAGCCATTCCGCGATCTGGGTGAAGTCACCGGTGAATCCTGCCAGGCCAGCAATCAGGACTCTCCGCCAAATATCCCAACGGCGCGTAAACGCCTGCAGATTAATGCCGCCAAAATGAAAGCCAACGCCGTCTTGCTGCACAGCTGTGAAGTTACCAGCGGTACGCCAGGCTGCTATCGTCAGGCTGTGTGTATGGGCAACGCCCTTAACGTCACGGCTAAATGAGTGCATTTCAGTTTGAGCAGATAGGTGTTATCCGCTCGCCTTATAAAGAGAAGTTTGCCGTGCCACGCCAGCCTGGTCTGGTCAAAAGCGGCGGCGGCGAACTTCACTTAATTGCCCCTTATAACCAGGCCGATGCGGTGCGTGGCCTGGAGGCATTCAGCCATCTGTGGGTGCTGTTTATCTTTCATCAAACGATGGAAGGTGGCTGGCGCCCGACGGTACGCCCTCCCCGACTGGGCGGGAATGCCAGAATGGGGGTGTTTGCCACGCGTTCGACCTTCCGCCCAAATCCTGTAGGCATGTCGCTCGTTGAGCTACAAGGCATTCGCTGCCAGAAGGATCAGGTGATTCTGCAGTTAGGCAGTCTGGATCTGGTCGACGGCACGCCCGTGGTGGATATCAAACCCTATCTGCCCTTTGCCGAAGCGCTGCCCGACGCTCGCGCGAGCTATGCCCAGCAGGCCCCAACGGCAGATATGCCCGTTGGATTCACGGCAGCGGTCTGCGCGCAGCTCCTGCATCTGGAAAAGCGTTACCCTCGTCTGAAGGATTTTATTGTCGACGTTCTGGCGCAAGATCCGCGACCCGCCTACAGAAAAGAGGAAGAGGCAGGCAAAACATACGCCGTCCTGTTGCTCGATTTTAACGTACGCTGGCGCGTCACCGAGGCAGGTTTTGAAGTCTTTGCGCTGGAAGAGCGCTAATTTTATTTTTCCTCTCTTTTGGCATCTTTGCCACACTGGTAAACTAAACCACTTTTTTTGTGTCAGTCTGACGTTTCAGCCTGGTCCAATCGTCGAAATGGAACCGTAACAACATGCGTACTAGCCAATATCTGCTCTCCACACTGAAGGAGACACCTGCCGACGCTGAAGTCATCAGCCACCAGCTGATGCTGCGCGCCGGGATGATCCGCAAGCTGGCCTCCGGGTTGTACACCTGGTTGCCGACCGGCCTGCGCGTCCTGAAAAAAGTCGAAAACATCGTGCGTGAAGAGATGAACAACGCCGGTGCTATCGAGGTGTCCATGCCTGTGGTTCAGCCCGCTGACCTGTGGATGGAAAGTGGTCGCTGGGAGCAGTACGGCCCGGAACTGCTGCGCTTTGTTGATCGCGGCGAGCGTCCGTTTGTGCTCGGCCCAACGCATGAAGAAGTGATCACTGACCTGATCCGTAACGAGCTGAACTCGTACAAACAGCTGCCGCTGAACTTCTTCCAGATCCAGACCAAGTTCCGTGACGAAGTTCGCCCGCGTTTCGGCGTGATGCGTTCCCGCGAATTCCTGATGAAAGATGCCTACTCTTTCCATACCTCACAGGAATCCCTGCAGGAAACTTACGACGTGATGTACGGTGCCTACAGCAAAATCTTCTCCCGTATGGGTCTGGATTTCCGCGCTGTACAGGCTGATACCGGTTCAATCGGCGGTAGCGCCTCCCACGAATTCCAGGTGCTGGCTCAGAGCGGCGAAGATGATGTGATCTTCTCCGATACCTCTGACTACGCGGCGAATATCGAATTTGCCGAAGCGCTGGCACCTGCCACTCCGCGCGCAGCGGCGACCGAAGAGATGAAACTGGTCGACACGCCAAACGCGAAAACCATCGCCGAGCTGGTTGAGCAGTTCAATCTGCCGATTGAGAAAACGGTGAAAACGCTGCTGGTGAAATCCGTTGAAGGTAGCGCGTATCCGCTGGTTGCCCTGCTGGTTCGTGGCGATCACGAGCTGAACGAAGTGAAAGCCGAAAAACTGCCGCAGGTCGCAAGCCCGCTGACATTTGCTACCGAAGCGGAAATCCGCGCGGTGATTAATGCAGGTCCAGGTTCACTGGGTCCGGTTAATCTACCGGTTCCAGTCGTTATCGACCGTACCGTTGCCGCCATGAGCGATTTCTCTGCTGGCGCTAACATCGACGGTAAGCACTACTTTGGCATCAACTGGGATCGCGACACTGCGACGCCAGAAGTGGCGGATATCCGTAACGTGGTTGCCGGCGATCCAAGCCCGGACGGCCAGGGTCATCTTCAGATTAAACGCGGTATCGAAGTGGGCCATATCTTCCAGCTGGGGACGAAGTACTCCCAGGCGCTGAACGCAGCCGTTCAGGGTGAAGACGGTCGCAACCAGATCCTGACCATGGGTTGCTACGGTATCGGTGTGACGCGCGTTGTGGCTGCTGCCATTGAGCAGAACCACGACGAGCGCGGCATCGTCTGGCCAGACAATATCGCGCCGTTCCAGGTAGCAATTTTGCCAATGAACATGCACAAGTCTTACCGTGTTCAGGAACTGGCTGAGAAACTGTACAGCGAACTGCGCGCGCAGGGCATCGAAGTGCTGATGGACGACCGTAAAGAGCGTCCGGGCGTGATGTTTGCGGATATGGAACTGATCGGTATCCCACACACAGTCGTCATCGGCGACCGTAACCTCGACAGCGACGAGATTGAATACAAATACCGACGCAGCGGCGAGAAGCAGATGATCAAGACTGGCGACATTCTTGATTACCTGGTGAAAGCCATCAAAGGTTAAGACATAAAAAACCCCGCCTCGGCGGGGTTTTCTTTTACGTCTGATTCAGACTTACTTACTGTCGCAGTCTTTACCCGCCACAAACTTCGCATTCTTATCCGTTACCAGCGTTTTGACCATCTCACCGCTGTCCGGGTTCGGCTCCAGCGTGAAGTGACCGTCCACCGTCAACAGTACCGGCTTGCTGTCATTCCCGCGCGCCACGGCATAATCACGTTCCAGCTGGGCATTATTCGCGACACTCACTTTTTTGCCTGTTACACAGTCGGTGAAGACCGCTGCATCCGCCATGTAGAAATACATGCCGCGCATTGCCATTGGGGTGGACGGCAGCGCTGCTTTAACTGGTGCAAGGGTGTAATTAAACTGGGACTCGATTGGATTCCCTTCTCGATCCAGCATCTCCATGCCTTCGCCTTTGGCACGGAAATAGGTTTTCTCGCCTTCAGCATCCGTCAGCACCAGCTTCTCAGCCGTGCGTGCCCAATTGCCATAAGATGCAAAGGAAGAGGGCTCTTTCGCGCCCTGATAGCGCTGGTTCATGACCCATGAACCGTCCTTTTCCAGGAACAGAGTCGTTTCAATACCTTCACAGTCTGCGCACGGCAGAACGCCGCGCCAGCTCTGCTGCATCGGCTTCAACTCTTCGGAGTGCGTCGGTTGCAGAGTCTGCATCTCGGCGCGGTTGTTACACCCTATTAATGCAAACAGTGTGGACGCGGCCAACACTGACAATATCGCTTTATTCACGATGAATTCCTTATAACAATGTAATCCTGGTACGTTATTCCTGGGGCCGACGTACTTTTCCACGCAGTGATTTTACGGTGGATTTCTGCGCTTTTGATGACAATCGGCGCTCTTTCGACGCCCGCGTCGGTCGTGTGGCGCGGCGGCTTTTTTGCACCGCCGTAAGCTCCTGTATGACCGCCACCAGCCGGGAAAGTGCGGCTTCGCGATTCAAATCCTGGCTGCGGTACTCTTGCGCCTTAATAATGATGACGCCATCGCTGGTAATCAGATGATGGCTGGCAGCCAGCAGGGCTTCTTTATAGGACTCTGGCAGGCTGGAGGCCCGAATGTCAAAGCGCAGATGAATCGCCGTTGAGGCTTTATTTACATGCTGGCCGCCCGCCCCCTGAGCCCGGATCGCGGTAATTTCCAGCTCATTATCAGGAATGGTAACGGTTCGGGACACCACAATCATGACGGGGATTGCCACGCAGTCAGATGAATTTCCAGATTATTCTGAGCATCAGACAGCCAGATTGCCCCATCCTGAATCGTCGCCTGCAGTGCCATCGTACGGGTGGCAAACGCGGTCAGTTGCGCCAGCTGTTCGTCATCCAGATACCATACCGACAGGTGCGAATACTGCGCGCATTTACGCTGGTTTTGCTGCCACCAGATCTCCGCAGCACGCTGATTATAGGCGAAAATCGCGACTTCAGCCGCCTGAGTGCAGGCCTTTTTGATACGACGCTCGTCCGGCAGACCCAGTTCGATCCACAAATCGATACCCATATGATCGTTACGCAGCCAGGCTTCCGGCTCTTCTTCAGCGCTCAAACCACGCGTAAATTGCAGGCGTTCATTGGCGTACTTAATCCACGCCAGCAGGCGCAGCATCATGCGCTCCTGCGTTTCGGACGGGTGACGGGCCAGCGTTAACGACGCATCGAGAAACTGGTTGCGGTCAAGGTCAGCTACGTTGACTACCGCTTTATAAATTGTCGCTTTCAGCGCCATGAGAGAACTCCATTCGAATCAGGTGCCCATTGTAGCGAAATTCCGGCCAAAAGGCTGTTACGCAGCGGCGAATCTCAGCAATATCAAGGCGCTGATATTGCTTGAATGAGTATGGTATAGTCACCTTGCTAAACCGAGTTTATCTTCGTAGGCTTAAGTGTATCTCACAGTAACGTCAGTGCGCTGGCAGGAGGGGATGTGGAAAATTATTGTGAGTTAATTCGCAAAAGGTATGCGGAAATTGCCAGCGGAGATCTGGGGTATATCCCGGATGCGTTGGGCTGTGTATTGAAAGTGCTGAATGAAGTGGCGTCGGACGCCAGCCTTTCAGAATCGGTCAGGGAAAAAGCGGCGTATGCTGCTGCGAATTTACTGGTGAGCGATTATGTCAATGAATGATACCTATCAACCCATCAACTGTGATGACTACGATAACCTCGAGCTTGCCTGCCAGAATCACCTGATCCTGGCGCTGGCCTTAAAAGACGGCGAGGAGCTGAAAGCAAAAGCGAGTGACCTTGTATCACGTAAGAACGTTGAATATCTGGTCGTCGAAGACGCAGGTGCAACGCGTGAACTTCGTCTCGATAAAATTGCCAGCTTTAGTCATCCGGATATCGGCACCGTCGTGGTGAGCGAATCCTAATTCCTTTTAACGGGCAGCTCACTGCCCGTTACGCTTTCCGCTCGAAACTCACACCCTGTTCCGCCCAGCCTTCCTGCGTGATAAACACGCCCGCCGCCGCAATCAAGTTTTCGCCATAAAAAAGCAGGGGCGTGGAATCACGTCGCCAGGGCGGGATATGGCACTCCTGCCAGATTTTTTTCAGCTTGCGCCCGCCGTTGCGACCCACAATGTGTAAATTCCCGCTGGCCTTAAAACGGATCGTTACCTTTTCACCCGCTTCCGGCAGCCGTACATTCCCGGCACCTTCAAGACAAACCTGGCCCGCGCCCTGCGGCAGTTCCCGTGGCTCAAGGATGTTGTCCCACGGAAGGATTTCATCGGCCAGTGACGGCTGATGCTTGATCCACCAGAGCTGCTCTTTGTAGCGTCTCAGTTCAAAATCGTTAAAGCGTAAGCACGGATTGGCATCTTCGCGCGCCTGCACGATCTCTTCCCAGATGCGGTTGAGCATGTCGCGCGAGGGCATCTGGGCATTATGACCGGCCAGCCAGCGTCGCAGCAGCGCTCCACGGCGCACCGCGCTCATCGCCTGCAGCGGCGCAATGCGCAGCGCTCGCTCTTGCGACATCAGGCTCTCCAGCTCTTCGCTGAGGAGTTCATCCAGCAAGCTCTCCTGCTCTGCGCATAATTTCGCACTCCTTGCCGTCGCCTCGGCAAAATGCGGCCAACGCTGAGAAAGTTCGGGCAAAATGCGCAGGCGCAGGAAGTTCCGGTCGTAGGCGTCATCCTGATTACTTTCATCTTCAATCCAACGAAGATTATGTTCCTGCGCCCAGCGCTCCAGTGAAGCGCGGGTTTCCCCCAGCAATGGGCGTAATAAGTGCGTACCGGCAAATTCACTGCACTCAGCCATCGCGGATAATCCTGCCGGGCCGCTGCCACGTTTGAGCGCTAATAAGAAGGTTTCACACTGATCGTCGAGATGCTGCGCCGTGACAATCGCTTCGCCGGGCAGAAGTGATTTCTCAAAGGCAGCATAGCGCGCTTTCCGTGCCTGAGCTTCAGTCCCGAGACCTTCATCCAACAGCGTCACACGTTCAATCAAAAGCGGGATATTCCAGGCCAGGCAAAGCGACTCGCAGTGAGCGACCCACTCATCGGCAAAGGGACTCAGCCCGTGATGAATATGAATCGCGCGGATTTGCACATCCGATTCCTGTTCGCGCCATAGCATCAGTCGGTGCAGCAGGACGGTTGAATCCAGGCCACCGCTAAAGCCCACCAGCAGCTGGCGGTAAGGAGAAACTGACTGGGCAATCGCAGGTTGGGTCATAGCGGAATTCACAGAGAGACAATGCCCGGAAAATTACCGAGCATTGTCATGGATGGCAAGCATTACTGCTGATAAAGCTCCAGCGGCAAACCGTCCGGATCGTTGAAGAACGTAAAGCGCTTGTCGGTAAAGGGATCGATGCGAATGGCTTCGCACTTCACGCCATGCGCGTCGAGATGCTGCACCGCCTGCTCGATATCCCCTACGCTGAAGGCCAGATGGCGAAGCCCACAGGCTTCAGGCCGCGACGGGCGTGCTGGCGGGAAAGGAAATGAGAAAAGCTCAATCACATATTGCCCGTTCAACGCCAGGTCACCTTTCCACGAATCACGCTCGGCGCGATACGCTTCGCTCATCAGCGTGAACCCGAGAATGTCGCAATAAAATGCCTTACTTTTGGCATAGTCAGTCGCAATGATCGCAATATGGTGAACCTGTTTTAAACCCAGCATAGCCTCTCCTTTTTATGAGGAGTAAACGTTACAACCGAGCCCCCTGGCACGCAAGGGCTCAGCTATTTTTTAAGACTCGCACCCAGTAGCCGCCGTTTTCATCGCGTTTCGCCCCGTGAATGTCGGTCTCAAACCCGGGATAGTGCCGCCCCACCGAGCACAGCATCAGCAGGAAATCGAGCACAGCCCGGCTTTGTTCGGTAATCATCTCGCCCGGCATCAAAAGCGGAACGCCTGGCGGATAAGGCAGGATCATATTCGCCGATATGCGTCCCACCAGATTTTCCAGCTCGATAGTTTCCACTTCCCCTTTCACCTGACGTTGCCAGGCTTTGTGCGGCGTCAGTTTCATTTCAGGTAAAACGTCAAACGCCTGTAGCATTAACCGGGGCAGATCGTGCTGGCGGATCAGCTTGTGGATCCCCTGAGCCAGATCCTGGATCCGCATGTTGCGGTAGAAATCTGGATCTTCGGCATACAGATCCGGCAGCATATTTTTTACCCGCAGATTGAGATCGTAGGCACGTTTGAACTCCATCAGTCCCCGTAATAGCCCCATTGCGCGGGTTTTATCGATGCCAATACTGAACAAAAATAGCAGATTGTACGGCCCGGTTTTCTCCACCACTACGCCGCGCTCATCGAGGAATTTCGCCACCAGCGCCGCGGGAATGCCGTCATCGCTCATCGTCCCCTGCTCATCCATTCCCGGCGTCAGAATGGTGACTTTTACCGGATCGAGGAACATATGATCCGCATCAGCATCGCGGAATCCATGCCAGCTCTCGCCTGGCGCGACGGACCAGCACTCCGCTTCATCAATCTCCTCCGGCTGCCAGATATCAAAGAACCAGCCGTCGGCTTCGTCTTTGAGTCGCTGGACCTCTTTGCGGAAATGGAGCGCTCGCTCCACCGAACGATTGATCAAGCGTTTGCCCGGATTCCCCCTCAGCATCGCGGCTGCCGTTTCAATCGAGGCCACCAGCGGATAGCTCGGCGATGTGGTGGTGTGCATCATAAAGGCTTCGTTGAAGGTCTCTTCGTCGTATTCACCCTTAATGTGGATCAACGATGCCTGCGAGAACGCCGCCAGCATCTTGTGCGTCGACTGGGTTTCGAAGAACACTTTGCCCGGCACCCGCTCACCGCTCATTCCGCTTTTGCCCGCATAGATCGGGTGGAAATTTGTGTAAGGAACCCAGGCGGAATCAAAGTGGATCGAGGGGACATCCAGCGTCTGTTTGATCCAGTTAGTGTTGTATAGCAGCCCGTCGTAGGTCGAGTTGGTGATCACGGCGTGAATGGGCCAGCTCGCCCCCTCAACAGATGCGACTTTTTGTTCTATGGCGGCGTGGGAAAACTCCCTGCGTGGAATGCCCCCCAGGATGCCTAACGCATTTCGCGTCGGCGACAGCCAGAGCGGGACGACATCGCTCATCATCAGCAGATGGGCCAGCGATTTGTGACAGTTGCGATCAATCAGCAGCGTACTTCCGGCCGGGGCGGCGTACATCCCGACAATCTTATTGGAAGTCGACGTGCCGTTCGTCACCATATAACTCTGCTCGGCGCCGAAGGTGCGGGCAATATACTCTTCCGCCTCTAGGTGCGGGCCGGTGTGATCCAGCAGCGATCCCAGCTCTGTGACCGAAATCGAGACATCCGCTTTCAGCGTGTTGCCGCCAAAGAAATCGTAGAACAGGCAGCCCACCGGGCTTTTCTGATACGCCGTACCCGCCATATGGCCCGGCGTGCAGAAGGTGTATTTGCCCTCTTTTACGTAATTGAACAGCGCGCGGGTAAAAGGAGGCGTGATGTTATCGAGATACTCATGCGTGTATTGCTCGATGCGCGTCGCAATATCGTCGGCAGCGCCGAGGGCATACTCAAAAAACCACAGCGCCATGCGCATATCATGAGCGCTGACATCCATCGTCGAATGGGTATTGATAAAGGCGTACAGCGGCAGATATTCATTAAGTTGATTGATATCGCTGCACAGCTCCAGGTCGTACTCATCCCAGTCGAAAACGACGCCACAGATGCGCGGATTGTGTTCGATAACCTTTAGCAGATCGGCGCTGTTGTTCGGCCAGATAAGCTGAAATCCGCGGGACTGCAGTGATTTTTCCAGCTCCTTGATGGGCTCGTCTTTATAAAAGACGCCATGTGGACCCATGATAGCAATGATGTTCATGGTCTACCTCCTTGAAAAACATTAGATAAGCATAGCCGAGGTAAACGGCAGGTATAAAAAAAGCCGCAACAGTGTGCGGCTTTTAAGATTTATGTGTGCAACTTACGCGTAACCGTAGCTCATCAGGCGCTGATAGCGACGGTTGAGCAGGTCTTCTTTGCTCAGCACATCGAGATCGGCCAAATCAGCCAGCAGCTGCGCCTTAAGGGAAGCGGCCATCACTTCCGGCTTACGGTGCGCGCCACCCAGTGGTTCTGGGATCACGGTATCGATCAGTTTCAGCTCTTTCAGACGTGGTGCGATGATACCCATTGCTTCCGCTGCCAGCGGCGCTTTGTCTGCGCTCTTCCACAGAATGGACGCACAGCCTTCAGGGGAGATAACGGAATAGGTGCTGTACTGCAGCATATTCACTTTATCGCCCACGCCGATAGCCAGTGCGCCACCGGAACCGCCTTCACCGATCACGGTACAAATCACCGGAACGGACAGACGCGACATTTCACGCAGGTTACGTGCGATAGCTTCAGACTGACCGCGCTCTTCTGCACCAACACCTGGGTATGCACCCGGGGTGTCGATAAAGGTCACGATCGGCATGTTAAAGCGCTCTGCCATTTCCATCAGGCGCAGGGCCTTACGGTAGCCTTCCGGCGCTGGCATCCCAAAGTTACGACGGATTTTCTCTTTGGTTTCACGGCCTTTCTGATGACCAATGATCATCACCGGGCGACCGTCCAGGCGAGCGATACCGCCAACAATGGCTTTGTCGTCAGCATAAGCGCGATCGCCTGCCAGTTCGTCAAATTCATCAAACGCCAGGCGGACATAATCCAGGGTGTACGGGCGCTGTGGATGACGAGCCAGCTGGGCAATCTGCCATGCGCCGAGATCGGCAAAGATTTTGCGCGTCAGTTCTACGCTTTTTTCACGCAGACGATGCACTTCTTCGTCGATGTTAATATCCAGTTTTTCATCCTGACGGCTTACCGCTGTCAAAGAATCGATTTTCGCTTCCAGCTCTGCAATCGGCTGTTCGAAATCAAGGAAATTCAGACTCATAGTATTCCTGTATTAGTCAAACTCCAGTTCCACCTGCTCCGAACCAATGAGGCCACGGAGATCGTTAAGTAAACGATCGCTCGGAGAGACACGCCACGTTGCACCAAAGCGCAACCGCGCGCGTGCATCCGCCCTCTGATAGTAGAGATGTACTGGAATGGTCCCCGATCGATGGGGTTCCAGAGACTGACGGAGTCGGTTTAAAAGCTGGTCATCAATTTGCCTGTCCGTCAGCGAGATAGCAAGCCCGCGAGCATATTTTTCCCGGGCTTCGTCAATATCCATCACTTCACGGGCCATCATTTTAAGCCCGCCGCTGAAGTCATCAAAGCTGACCTGTCCGCTGACGATAAGTATGCGGTCGTTTTCCAGCAAATGCTGGTATTTTTCCAGCGCTTCGGTGAATAACATCACCTCCAGCCGCCCGGAACGGTCATCCAGCGTACAGATGCCGATGCGATTACCGCGCTTGGTGACCATAACCCGCGCAGCAATGACGAGCCCCGCCACCGTGGTCATTTTACCACGTTCTGTCGGATGCATGTCTTTTAGCCTGTAGCCTCCGACATAGCGCTCAATTTCTTTCAGATACTGGTTGATCGGGTGCCCCGTCAGGTACAACCCTAACGTCTCACGCTCCCCTTCCAGCACCGTATGTTCCGGCCACGGCTGGCAGTTGGCATATGATTGCTCAATTTGCTCAGGCTCTTCTGCCAGCACGCCAAACATATCCGCCTGACCGATCGCTTCCGCTTTTGCGTGCTGATCGGCGGCTTTCAGCGCATCGGCGAGGGAATTCATCAGCGCTGCGCGATGCGGCCCGAGGCGGTCAAACGCCCCGGACATAATCAGTTTTTCCAGCACCCGGCGGTTCAGCTTTTTAGTGTCGGTACGGGCACAGAGATCGAAAAGCTCGCGGAAGTAACCGCCATTGTTACGCGCTTCGATAATGGCTTCGATTGGACCTTCGCCTACGCCCTTGATGGCGCCAATCCCGTAGACAATTTCGCCGTCGTCGTTGACGTGGAAATGGTACATCCCGGCGTTAATATCAGGAGGCAGGATTTTCAGCCCCATGCGCCAGCATTCGTCGACCAGGCCGACCACTTTCTCGGTGTTATCCATATCGGCGGTCATTACGGCCGCCATAAATTCTGCCGGGTAGTGCGCTTTCAGCCACAGGGTTTGATACGAAACCAGCGCATAAGCAGCAGAGTGCGATTTGTTAAATCCGTAACCAGCGAATTTCTCTACCAGGTCAAATATTTTTATCGCCAGCTCACCGTCAACGCCACGGCTTTTCGCACCCTCTTCAAAGGTGCCGCGCTGCTTGGCCATCTCTTCCGGCTTTTTCTTACCCATCGCACGACGCAGCATATCCGCGCCGCCAAGGGTGTAGCCGGAAAGCTCCTGAGCAATCTGCATCACCTGTTCCTGGTACAGAATAATGCCGTAGGTTGGCTCAAGAACGGGTTTCAGACACTCGTGCTGCCACTGGACGTCAGGGTAAGAGATCTCTTCGCGACCATGCTTACGGTCGATAAAGTTATCTACCATCCCTGACTGCAACGGCCCCGGACGGAACAGGGCCACCAGTGCGATCATATCTTCGAAGCAGTCGGGCTGAAGACGTTTAATCAGATCTTTCATGCCGCGCGATTCAAGCTGGAATACCGCTGTGGTTTCCGAGCGCTGCAGCATGTCGAAGCTTTTCTTATCATCGAGCGGGATGGCGGCGATATCAATCGGCTCCAGGCCCTGTTTGGCCCGGCGCGGGTTAATCATCTTCAGCGCCCAGTCGATGATAGTGAGCGTTCGCAAACCAAGGAAGTCGAACTTCACCAGGCCCGCGTACTCTACGTCGTTCTTATCAAACTGGGTGACCGGATGTTGCCCTGATTCATCGCAATACAGCGGGGCAAAATCGGTGATTTTAGTCGGCGCGATGACCACGCCACCGGCGTGTTTACCGGCGTTACGCGTGACACCTTCCAGCTTGCGCGCCATGTCGATCAGCGCTTTCACCTCTTCGTCAGCTTCGTAGATTTCCGGCAGCTGAGGTTCCGCTTCAAAGGCTTTCGCCAGCGTCATACCTGGATCAGGTGGCACCAGTTTGGAGATGCGATCGACAAAACCGTACGGATGGCCGAGGACGCGCCCCACGTCGCGGATAACCGCTTTCGCCGCCATCGTACCGAAGGTAATAATCTGCGATACCGCGTCACGACCGTACATGTCCGCAACGTGCTCAATCACCTGGTCGCGTTTCTCCATGCAGAAGTCAACGTCGAAGTCGGGCATCGAAACACGTTCCGGGTTAAGGAAACGTTCAAACAGCAGGTCGAATTCCAGCGGATCGAGGTCGGTGATTTTGAGCGCGTAGGCGACAAGTGAACCCGCACCGGAACCACGCCCAGGGCCGACCGGCACGCCGTTATCCTTCGACCACTGGATAAACTCCATAACGATCAGGAAGTAGCCGGGGAACCCCATCTGGTTGATCACCTGGAGTTCAATATCCAGACGCTCATCGTAGGCCGGACGTTTTTCGGCGCGTTCGGCCGGATCCGGGAACAGGAATTCGAGACGCTCTTCCAGACCCTCTTTCGATTTCACCACGAGGAAATCTTCGGTGGTCATATCACCGGTCGGGAATTGCGGCAGGAAGTATTCGCCTAAACGAACAGTGACGTTACAACGGCGGGCAATTTCGACGCTGTTTTCCAGCGCTTCCGGAATGTCGGCAAACAGCTCACACATTTCGTCTTCGTTGCGCATGTACTGCTGCGACGAATAGTTACGCGGACGCTTGGGATCGTCGAGAGTAAAACCATCGTGGATGGCCACGCGGATCTCGTGCGCATCAAAGTCGCCAGGCTCAAGGAAACGCACGTCGTTGGTCGCGACGACGGGCAGACCGCGTTCTTCCGCAAGGGCCACCGCCGCATGCAGATAGCTTTCTTCATCAGGACGACCGGTGCGGATCAGCTCAAGATAGAAACGATCCGCGAAGTGTTCTTCATAAAATGCAACGCACTGATCCACCAATGCGCTGTTGCCGCGCAGCAGGCTTTTGCCCACATCGCCCAGGCGGCCACCGGAGATCAGCAGTAAGCCTTCGTTCAGTTCTGCCAGCCACTCGCGATCGATCCACGGACCCGCCGCGCCGTAGCCGCGCTGGTAGGCGCGGGAAATCAGCAGCGTCAGGTTCTGGTAGCCGGTGTTATTCATGGCTAACACGGAAATCTGCGTCAGCTCATCGCCGATCAAATCGCACTGGACGTGAAAATCCGCGCCGACAATCGGCTTCAGGCCGGAGCCGTGCGCCGTTCCGTAGAACTTCACCAGACCGCATAAGTTGGTGAAATCGGTGATCGCCAGCGCAGGCATGCCAAGGGAGGCCGCCTTTTTTACCAGCGGCCCGGTCTTCGCCAGCCCATCAATCATGGAGTAGTCGCTATGCACCCGCAGGTGTACGAAACGTGGTTCAGCCATCTTCAGATTCCGCGTTACTTAATTGCTTGCGTATTGATTCAGGACACCAGTCCCAGTGCGCGTTTCACCGGACCAAAACTGCGCCGATGATGTTCAGTTGCGCCGTGTTCAGCCAGTCTTTCCAGATGGAAAGCGGTTGGATACCCCTTGTGCTGGGCAAAGCCATACTGGGGAAAGGTGAGGTCCAGCGCGGCCATTTCGGCATCGCGCGTGACTTTGGCAATGATAGACGCTGCGCTGATTTCAGCCACACGGCTATCGCCCTTCACCACCGCCATCGACGGCATAGGCAGCGCAGGACAGCGGTTTCCGTCGATCAGCACATATTCAGGGACAATATTCAGCCCGGCAACGGCACGCTGCATCGCCAGCATCGTGGCATGCAAAATGTTCAGCGTGTCGATCTCTTCTGGCTCGGCGCGGCCTAAGCTCCACGCCAGCGCTTTTTCTTTAATCTCATCGAACAACGCCAGACGGCGTTTTTCAGACAGCTTTTTTGAGTCGTTCAGCCCGACAATCGGGCGAGCCGGATCGAGGATCACGGCAGCGGTCACTACCGCACCTACCAGCGGACCGCGTCCGACTTCGTCCACACCCGCAACCAGGTGCGTGTGAGGGTAAACAAATTCCATCATTTTGCTAACTCCAGCACCGCATCAGCCGCCTGCTCATCGGCATTACAGCGGATCTGCTGATGCAACTCCCGGAAAGTGTCATGCATCTGGTGGCTGGTTTTGCCGTCTGCCAGCAAGGGCAGCAGCGCATCAGCTAATGCCTGAGGCTGACACTCATCCTGCAGTAACTCTTTCACCAGCTCGCGCCCGGCAAGCAGGTTAGGTAATGAGACATAATCCGTCTTCACCAGACGTTTCGCCAGCCAGAAGGTGAACGGCTTCATGCGATAACCCACTACCATCGGACATTTCGCGAGCATGCATTCCAGCGCCGCAGTTCCCGAGGCCAGCAGCGCAGCGTCGCTGGCGAACATCGCCTCGCGGCCTTTGCCATCCAGAAGGTGGATGTGCAGATCAGGGGCCACTTCGGCTTTGATACGCTCGAACTGCTCGCGGCGTTTGGCATTTACCAGCGGCACAACGACTTCAAGATCGGGGTAAGTCTGGCGAAGGATTTGCGCCGTTTTCAGGAAATCGGCGCTGAGCATTTCCACTTCAGCACCGCGGCTCCCTGGCAACAGGGCCAGGCAGTGGGCGTCGTGAGGAATGCCAAGAATATCGCGCGCCGCGTTTTTATCCGGATCCAGCGGCATGGCGTCTGCCATGGTGTGGCCGATAAAGCGGCAGGGAACATTGAATCTATCGTAAAACGCTTTTTCGAAAGGCAGAAAAGCAAGCACCAGATCGGTCGATCTGCCTATTTTGAAAACACGTTTCTGTCGCCACGCCCAGACGGACGGACTGACGTAGTGGATCGTTTTGATACCCTGCTTTTTCAGGTTCCCTTCGAGGGTAATATTGAAATCAGGGGCATCGATCCCGACGAACACATCGGGTTTGAGATCGGTAAAACGACGGGTGAGATCGGCACGGATGTGCAGCAGGCGGCGCAAACGGCCTAGCACTTCAACAATGCCCATCACCGCCAGCTCTTCCATTTCGTACCAGGCTTCACAGCCTTCGGCCTGCATCAGCGGGCCTGCCACGCCGACAAAGCGGGCATTGGGTACGCGAGCCTTGAGTGCGCGGATAAGACCTGCACCAAGAATATCGCCGGAGGTTTCTCCGGCGACCAGGGCTATCGTTAATGGACGAGTGTCGACCATTAACGGATCAGACCGCGAGTTGAGCGTTCAAAAAACTCGGTGAACGCTTTCACTTCAGGGTGCTGTTCTGCCAGCTCTGCAACGTCTGGCTTGGCCTCTTCCAGCGTTTTGCCGCTACGGTACAACAGTTTGTACGCGTTGCGGATCGCGGTAATCGCTTCGCGGCTAAAGCCACGACGCTTGAGACCTTCAATGTTGACGCCAAACGGCGTCGCATGGTTGCCCTGCGCAATCACATACGGTGGGACATCCTGCGCCACACCGGAGCAACCGCCGACCATCACGTGTGCACCAATGATGCAGAATTGATGGACTGCGGTCATGCCGCCAATGATTGCGAAATCGTCAACCGATACGTGTCCTGCCAGCGTTGCGTTGTTGGCGAGGATACAGCGGCTGCCCACAGTACAGTCGTGCGCGATATGCGCGTTGACCATAAAGAGGTTGTCGCTGCCCACCTTCGTCAATCCACCACCCTGTACTGTGCCACGATGAATGGTGACGCTTTCGCGAATGCGGTTGCGATCGCCGATTTCCACACGGGTCGGTTCGCCAGCATATTTCAGATCCTGGTTCACTTCGCCAATGGAGGCAAACTGATAGATCTCATTATCGCGGCCAATAGTCGTATGACCATTCACCACCACGTGAGATTTCAGTACGGTACCCTCGCCAATAACGACATGGGGTCCGACAATACAAAAAGGACCAATGTGGGCGTTAGCACCAATAACGGCGCCCTCTTCCACAATGGCGGTTGGATGAATAAAGGCGGATTTATCAATCACGTATCAGGCCTCCCGGCTACGCGCACACATCATGGTCGCTTCGCAAACAACTTTGCCGTCAACCAGCGCAACGCCTTTGAAGCGCGTCAGGCCACGGCGCGTTTTTTCAAAAGTCACTTCCATGATCATCTGATCACCAGGCACGACTGGGCGCTTAAAGCGCGCTTCATCAATACCCGCGAAGTAATACAGTTCACCTGGCTCCAGTTTACCGACGCTTTTAAACGCCAGAATACCGGTAGCCTGTGCCATCGCTTCCAGGATCAACACACCCGGGAAGATAGGTTTACCAGGGAAATGTCCCTGGAAGAATGGCTCATTTACAGAGACATTTTTCACTGCGCGCAGAAAACGACCTTCTTCAAAATCCAGCACACGATCTACCAGCAAAAACGGGTAGCGGTGCGGCAGAAGCTCTAAAATCTCTTCAATATGCAGAGTATGAGTGTCGGTAGTCAAAATACTCTTCCTGTCAAAATTTACTGAATAGCAATAATAACACGGCCTGCCGGTTTATAAGAAAGCCGACAGGCCGGGAAATTTAGCGTTATAGGGATGAACGTTTAGTCTTGTTGATCGATTTTGCGCTCAATCGCTTTGAGACGCTTGCTCATATCATCAATGTTCATCACCAGAGCTGCGGTTTTACGCCACACTTTGTTCGGTTGCAGCGGAATGCCGGAGGAGTAGACACCAGGCTCAGTGATAGGACGCATCACCATACCCATGCCTGTCACCGTGACCTTGTCGCATATTTCCATATGCCCGTTAATCACGCTGGCACCACCGATCATGCAGTAACGGCCAATTTTCAGACTGCCTGCCATGATCACGCCACCTGCAACAGCTGTATTGTCGCCAATCACAACGTTATGCGCAATCTGACATTGGTTATCAATGATAACACCATTACCAATGATGGTGTCGTCGAGGGCACCGCGGTCAATCGTTGTGCATGCGCCGATCTCAACGCGATCGCCGATAATTACCCGGCCGAGCTGAGGGATCTTAATCCAGTTACCACGATCGTTGGCATAACCAAACCCATCCGAACCGATCACGGTACTGGACTGGATCAGGCAATTTTCGCCGATTTCGATCTCATGATAGACGGTCACATTGGCCCACAAACGGGAGCCTGCACCAATTTTAGTCTGTTTACCCACGAAACAACCCGCGCCAATCACCACGTTATCACCGAGAACAACATCGGATTCGATAACGGCGTTCGGGCCAATTGCAACGTTATTACCCAGCTTCGCCGTCGGATCAATAACTGCACTGGCAGCAATGTTCTGCGCCGGCTGCGGCGTGGTATCAAGAATTTGAGCCATACGCGCGTAAGTCAGGTAGGGATTTTTTACTACCAGTGCGCTTGTCGTGGCAAACGGAAGGTCGTCCTGCGTCAGAACGACAGCAGACGCCTGGCATTGAGCCAGGTGCTCACGGTACTTCGGGCTTACCATGAACGTTATTGTGCCTGCTTTAGCAGATTGCATGGACGCAACAGCGGTGATGACGATATCGCCATCACCGTGTAATTCTGCATCCAACTGCTGAGCGAGATCAGCCAGTCGAATTGAAGGCATTACTTATTTAACCTGTTTCAGTACATCAGCAGTGATGTCTTTCACATCGCTACTGTTGAAAGCAACGGCATTCGCATCAACAACCAGATCGATGTTCTGATCGGCTGCAACAGCTTTCACAGCAGACTGAATACGAGTTACCAGTTTGCCACGCTCTTCGTTAGAACGACGCTGACGATCCTGCTCGAAAGCCTGTGCTTTCTGAGAGAAAGTCTGACGCTGAGCCATTACGTCTTTTTCCAGCTTGCTACGGTCGCTCGCTTTCATGGTAGAACCATCACGCTGCAGACGCTGCATTTTGGACTGAAGATCGTTTTCCATACCTTGCAGTTCACCAGCACGGCCTTTAAATTCGTTTTCCAGAGTCGCAGAAACACCCGTTTTCTGGGCTACCTGCTGGAAAAGATTACCCATGTTGACGATTGCAATTTTGTCCGCTGCCTGAGCAGAAGTCACCATTGCCAAACCCAGACCTGCAGCTAATAACCACTTTTTCACAATAAACTCCTTACCATCCCATTGGTACCCGAAGGTACCGTTCTTTGCGTGGCAAGGCGATCGTCTATGCGATCGCCGGTTGTCAGCGCTACACTGCCAACGCATTCCATTGCAACGGATAATTACCAGGTTTTACCAATGTTAAACTGGAACTGTTCCGCTTTGTCTCCATCGTATTTCTTAAACGGCTGGGCGTAGGAGAAGACCAACGGCCCCAACGGTGACATCCATTGTAATGCGATACCTGCAGACATGCGAATGTTGCTCGGATCGCTGTAATCCGGCACACCTTCTGCTTTCATCTGTGCAGTGTTATCCCAGTTGGTATCCCACACGGTACCCGCATCCCAGAAGAACGAGGTACGCACAGAGTTCGCATACTTATCGCTGATGAACGGCGTAGGCGTAATGATCTCCAGGCTGGCGACGCCCATGGCGTTACCGCCCACCGCGTCATCAGAGCTACAGACTTCTGACGAAGACTTCTTATCACAGTTATCAGAGTCGTTGCCGCCGTAGTACACCGCTTTCGGACCAATGTTATTGGACTGGAAACCACGTACTGTGCTGGAACCACCGGCATAGAAGTTCTCATAGAATGGCAACTCTTTGCCACCTAAGCCATCACCGTAACCCCAACGTGTACGACCGAGTACAACCCACTTGTGATCCTCATCAATTGGGAAGTAAGACGCCGTGTCCAGCGTAACTTTGTAGAACTCGTTATCAGAACCCGGAACGGTCACTTTACCGTTCAGGTTGACGCGAGAACCCGCTGTCGGGAAGAAACCACGGTCAAGGCGGTTATACGTCCAACCGTAGTTGAAGGTGAAGTCATCTGCAGCGAAACCGTTGTTGTCGCTGGAGGTGCTCGCCGACTGACCGATAGAGTCCAGATAACGCCACATTGCCACCTGCGGTTGCATATTGGACAGGTCGTTATGCACGTAACCTAAACCAGCACGCAGGGTGTTGTATTCGTTAATCGGGAAGCCAAGCGTGCCATCCACACCGTAACTTTTGTTGGTGTACGAGGACAGGTCCGCATCGTCTGCTTTAAAGTCGTTATAGAAAATACGACCGCCCAGGCTCACACCGTCAACGGTGAAGTATGGGTTAGTAACAGAGAACTCGGAATAGGTCTGGTAGTCGTTCTTGGTACCGTTGATACCAACGGAATAGCCCGTACCTAACCAGTTATCCTGCTGAACGCCGACCTGGAAACTCACGCCACTTTCGGTGCCGTAACCCACGCCGAAGTTGAAGCTACCGGTGTTACGCTCTTTCACCTTGTAAACCACGTCTACCTGATCCGGGCTGCCTGATACGCGCTGTGTATCGGTATCGACCGTTTCGAAGTAACCCAGACGGTTCAGACGCTCTTTACCTTGGTCAACGAGGTCGCTGCCCAACCATGCGCCTTCCATCTGGCGCATTTCGCGACGCAGTACGGAGTCTTTGGAGGTATCGTTACCTTCAAAGCGAATTTTACGCACATAGAAACGGTTACCCGCATCCACGTTAACGTGGAGCTTAACGGTTTTATCCGTGTCGTTGATTTCTGGCTGAGTCTGTACGCGCGGGTAGGCATAACCATAACGGCCGAGCAGCTTTTTAATGCCGTCTTCCATTTTGGTTACTTTCGCGCCGCTATACAGTTCACCCGGTGCAAGCTTGGTCAGACTCTCGATCTCAGCGGAATGACCCGCCAGGTTTCCGCTTACTTCAACACCGGAAAGCTTGTACTGATCGCCTTCAGTGATGTTAACCGTAATGTAGATACCTTTCTTGTCCGGAGTCAGACTGACCTGAGTAGAGTCAATGTTGAAACGGGCATAACCGCGGTCCAGATAGTAGCTACGCAGGGTTTCGAGATCGCCCGCCAGCTTCTGTTTCTGGTATTTACGATCGCCGACTACGTTCCACCACGGCACTTCATCGCGCAGCTGGAAGGTAGAGATCAGCTCGTCCGTACTGAACGCGTGGTTGCCCACGATGTTGATCTGCTGGATCTTCGCTGAAACGCCTTCCTGGAAGACGAGTTTCAGATCGACGCGGTTACGCGGCAGCGGAGTGACAACGGCTTTGACGCTCGCACTGTACTTACCAACGCTGTAGTAGAAATCTTCCAGTCCTTTTTCGATGTCGGACAGGGTTGTGCGGTCCAGAGATTCACCCACACGAACACCAGATGCTTCAAGGTTTTGCTTGAGCATATCGTCTTTCACCGATTTGTTACCGGAGAAAGTGATACTGGCAATCGTCGGGCGTTCTTTCACCTGAACCAGCAGCGTATCACCATCGCGCAAGACGCGAACGTCCTCAAAGTTGCCAGTGGCAAACAGTGCACGAATGGTGTTACTGATATCTTCATCATTAACCGTGTCGCCCTGGCGAACTGGCATACTGAGGAGGGCCGCACCGACGGCGACACGCTGAAGACCTTCGAAATGAATATCCTTCACTACGAAACCTTCAGCACCGTATACGGTTGCGCTGCTAAACAGCAGCGACGCTATGAGCAACTTTTTCATCGCCATCGTTATTATGCATTCTTCCTAACTATCTCTCTTACAACCGAGAGAAATCATTGAAAAGCGCAAGCCCCATTAACAGCACTAGCAGTATCGAGCCAATGCGATAACTAAAGTCTTGAACTCGCTCGGATACCGGTCCACCTTTTAGCTTTTCGATCGCTAAAAACAGCAGATGCCCCCCGTCTAATACGGGAAGCGGGAACAGGTTGATTATCCCGAGGTTCACGCTAATGAGCGCGAGAAACATGAGATAGTAAATCACCCCGAATTCCGCTGACATCCCAGCCCCTTGAGCGATAGAAATCGGCCCACTGAGGTTGTTCAGTTTTACGTCACCGGTAATCAATTTCCCCAACATGTTGACCGTCAGCTTCATCAGTTGCCATGTTTTATCCGTGGCTTCAAGGATGGCGCTGAACGGCCCATACTGGCGTATTGTCTTGTACTCATCTGGCAGCGGAATCACTTTGGGCACTACGCCCGCAAATCCTTCTGCCTTACCACCACCCGGCTTGGTGTCCGGGATTAGCGTCAAGGAGAGCGGACTCCCCTGTCGTTCGATCTCAACTGCCAGCGGTGTGCCAGGATTATCGCGCACCAGAATAACAAACGTCATCCATTGTGTTAACGGTTGACCATCGACTTTAACGATCCTGTCGCCCGCTTGCAAACCTGCTTTACTCGCCGCCGAATCAGCCTGCACTTCAGCTAACACCGGTTCGATCTGCGCACCGCGTGGGCGAATGCCCAATGCCGCAACCGGATCTTCTTTATCTGGCTCAAACGCCCAGTGACGCAAATCGAGGACTTTGTCCTGACGCTGACTGGCACCAAAGGGTGAAACAGTGATGGTGGTCTGATCATCGCCGATTTTAGAAACCAATTGCAGCCTGACAGCTTCCCAATCAGGGGTTTCGATACCATCGATCGCTTTAAGTTCCATGCCCGGTGCAATTTGCGCCGTCGCGGCGATGGAGTTGGCGGTTATTTCACCAACAACCGGACGAACACCAGGGACACCGATGATAAACACCAGCCAATAGGCGAAGATGGCGAAGATGAAGTTCGCTACCGGACCGGCAGCAATGATGGCGGCGCGCTGGCCGACGGTTTTGTTGTTGAAGGCGTAGTGGCGCATCTCAGGCGCAACAGGCTCTACGCGCTCATCCAGCATTTTCACGTAGCCGCCGAGCGGGATCAGCGCAATAACAAACTCAGTACCATGGCGGTCAGTGCGACGCCAAAGCGCTTTACCGAAGCCAATCGAAAAACGCTCGACCCGCACACCGCAACGCCGCGCAACCCAGAAATGGCCAAATTCGTGCACAGTGATGAGTACACCAAGTGCAACAATGAACGCCGCCAGATTCCATAGGATGCTCAGCATAAAACCTTCCGTTAAATCGTGCCAAATACCAGCAACAACAGGCATGCGAAGACCGGTACCGCAGCCGTCAGGCTATCGATGCGATCCAGTATTCCACCATGTCCTGGGATAAGGTGACCGCTGTCTTTGATCCCTGCTTCACGCTTGAACATGCTCTCGGTTAAATCCCCAAGAACGGACGCCAGTGCGGCAAAAATAGAACAAATCAGCAGCGTGCTCGGCGCAACGTCAAGATTCGCCCACATGCCATATCCCCAGGAGATAATCGCCGCCGTAAACAGACCGCCGATGAACCCCTGCCAGGTTTTACCAGGCGACACTTTCGGCGCCAGTTTATGTTTGCCAAAGAGTTTACCAAACATATAGGCCCCGGAGTCAGCACCCCAGACGAGAATCATCACATAGAGCAGCCACAGTGAGCCGCTGTAGTGGTTGTCGTCGTAGTGCCAGACACGCAGCACAAGCATACCCCAGAAAAAAGGAACAATTGTGAGCAGGCCGAAAATCAGGCGCAGCGTTTTAGAGTTACGCCAGAATGTTGCAGAGCCGGGATAAAAAAGCACCAGCAGCAATGCGACAACCCACCAGCCCAGCGAGGCCCACAGGGAACCCTCAATCAATGGCTGATGGATATTGTGATGATACTCAGGCAACAACAACAGCATCAGCGCCAGTAACAGGCCACAGAGTACAGCCAGCCATACCCGCTGAGTGCGCGAAGTAAAGCCGCTAAGCTGCCCCCATTCCCACGCGGCGAGCATACACACCACCAGCGTGACAATGGCAAATCCCACCGGCGGCAGTAAAAACAGCGCCGCGATAACGATGGGTATTAATACAAAAGCGGAAATCAGGCGATACTTCAGCAAAAGCTACCCCCATCAGACTTTTTCGGCGCCTGGCTCAGTGCCGCCGAAGCGACGCTCACGATTGGCAAAGGCATTCAGCGCACCTTCAAAGTCTTGTTCATCAAAATCGGGCCAAAGAACATCCGTAAAGTAAAGTTCGGCATAGGCAATTTGCCAAAGCAAAAAGTTACTGATTCGATGTTCTCCCCCTGTCCTAATAACCAAATCCACAGGTGCCAGTTCGTTCATGCAGATTTGCTGACCCAGCGCCTCTTCATCAATTTGGTCGGGTCTTAACAGCCCTTCCTGAACTTGCTCAGCCAGATGCCGAACACCCTGGATAATGTCCCAACGTCCGCCGTAATTCGCCGCGATATTGAGCGTCAGACCGGTATTATTTTCGGTCACCGCTTCCGCTTTACGAATGCGTTCCTGCAGACGTGAGTTGAAACGACTGGTATCACCGATAATGCGCAAGCGGACGTTGTGGCGGTGCAGGCTTTTTACTTCGCTGTCGAGCGCCCACACAAACAATTCCATCAACGCAGTCACTTCCTGCGGCGGTCGATTCCAGTTTTCACTGCTGAAAGCATAGAGCGTTAACGCATCAATGCCGTTATTGGCGGCAAAAGATACGGCGCGGCGAACAGATTTCGCCCCAGCTTTATGCCCAAAGGCTCGTATCTTCCCTTGTCTTTTCGCCCAGCGGCCATTGCCATCCATGATGATTGCTACATGGCGACAGCCATGAGCTGGCAAGTTTTCGCTTATTGGTTGATTCGCAGACAACATAACGCGTTTTTAGTCCCTGAAAGGATTTAACGGTACTCAGGAATACTGAAGCCTTTCCACAAAAAAGCCGTGTAAACCACGGCTTACCTGACCACTCTACGTCAAATACCAGCGATCAGGTGGCGCAGACTATATCACCGAAGCCCAACGCTAACAAATAGCACGACGACTCGTGGGTGGATTATCGCCCGCTTGCGAGACGCGTCACTTGTTCGCGTGCAACGACGCGCGCTTGCGCATCGACTGCCAGCACTTCTTCCACGCACTGCGGTTCACGCAAATCCATCGCTTCAAGCACCGAAAGATTGAGTGCCGCGATATCCGTAAAGCGGATGTGCTGATTCAGAAATGCCTCAACGGTCACTTCATTGGCGGCATTGAGCGCGGTAGTCGCCGCTTGTCCCTGATCGAAGGCGTTCATCGCCAGTTTCAGACAAGGGTAGCGATCGTAGTCAGGCTCGCTGAAAGTCAGTGAGCTGATTTTGCAAAAGTCGAGCGGTTTTACCCCCGAGACTACACGGTTTGGCCACGCCATCGAATGGGCGATAGGCGTGCGCATGTCCGGTTCGCCCAGTTGCGCCAGCACGCTACCGTCCTGATAGCGCACCATCGAGTGAATCACCGACTGCGGGTGGATCAGCACTTCCATCTGTTTCGCCGATGCATTAAACAACCAGCGAGCTTCAATGTATTCCAGACCTTTGTTCATCATAGTGGCGGAATCGACGGAGATTTTACGTCCCATCGACCAGTTCGGATGCCGACAGGCCTGATCGGGCGTCATTGCGGCCAGTTCAGACAGCGGCGTTTCACGGAATGGGCCACCAGACCCGGTAAGCAAAATTGACACCACGCCATTCTGCTCAAGTGAAGCGTACCCCAGGTTTTCCTGAAAAGGTTGCGGTAAACTCTGAAAAATCGCGTTATGTTCGCTATCTACCGGTAAAAGTCGCGCACCTCGCGCTTTCACGGCTTCCATAAACAGGCGGCCGCAGGTCACCAGCGACTCTTTATTTGCCAGCAGTACCGTTTTACCGGCATCAATAGCAGCAAGCGTTGGCAGTAAACCCGCTGCCCCCACGATGGCCGCCATGACCTGGTCCACGTCACTTAGCGCAGCCATTTCGCATGCGGCCTGCTGGCCACTTAAAACCTCAGTGCGACTGCCATTCTCTGTCAGTAACGTTTTGACCTGGCGAGCACTTTCCTCGTCATCCATCACCGCATAGCGGGGAGTAAACTCCAGACACTGTTCAACCATGCGCTGCACGTTCTTACCGGCCACGAGGGCGATTACCGTGTACTGGTCAGGGTTGTGACGAACAACGTCGAGAGTGCTGCAACCGATAGAGCCGGTCGAGCCGAGAAGAGTTAAATGCTTCATGAGATGCCCGGAAGAAAAGTTAGACCATATAAAAGCAAAACGCCGCCAGCAAAGTCACAGGACTTTCTGAACGGCGTTTTATCAGATGACGTCAGAAATCAGAACTGCATCAGTTCCGCTTCTTTATCTGCCAGCGCCGCGTCAACTTTCTTGATCGCAGCGTCAGTCATTTTCTGCACGTCGTCCTGAGAACGACGATCGTCATCTTCGCTGATTTCTTTCTCTTTCAGCAGTGCTTTCACTTTATCGTTCGCATCACGACGCACGTTACGCACGGCAACGCGAGCGCCTTCAGCTTCGCCACGCACGACTTTGATCAGCTCTTTACGACGCTCTTCTGTCAGTGGAGGCAGCGGAACGCGGATATCAGTGCCCGCAGAGCTTGGGTTCAGACCCAGATCGGAAGCCATGATGGCTTTTTCAACAGCCGGGCCCAATGAACGATCGAAAACGTTGATTTTCAGGGTACGGGTGTCTTCAACCGTTACGCTCGCCAGCTGACGCAGCGGAGTTGGGGTACCGTAGTATTCCACTACAATGCCATCCAGCAGGCTTGGGGAAGCACGACCAGTACGCACTTTGCTGATTTGGTTTTTGAACGCTTCTACGCATTTTTCCATGCGTGTTTCAGCATCTTTTCTGATGTCGTTAATCACGTTACGAATCCTTGAACACTAGTCTCAGGCAGACTATCCGCCAGCACAGCCGCTATAGGTGTGCTAAGTATAGTCGCGTTTAATTCATGACAACGCCAAAGGCGCGTCCAGGTAACAAACCCACTACAAAAGTAATGCGGAATCTTACCTGTATTTGTCGTCAACGGAAATTATTCCGTGATCAAAGTGCCTTCTTTTTCGCCCATCACTACGCGACGCAGTGCACCAGGCTTATTCATGTTGAAAACACGAATCGGTAATTTGTGGTCACGAGCCAGCGTGAAGGCGGCAAGATCCATCACTTTCAGCTCTTTATCCAGCACTTCGTTGTAGCTCAGCTGATCATACATGGTCGCAGTCGGATCGGTTGCTGGATCGGCAGTAAACACGCCGTCGACTTTGGTGGCTTTCAGCACCACGTCAGCTTCGATCTCGATCCCGCGCAGGCACGCTGCGGAGTCGGTCGTAAAGAACGGGTTACCGGTACCGGCGGAGAGGATCACGACGCGGTTATTGCGCAGCAGGCTGATCGCCTCTGCCCAGCTGTAGTTATCACATACGCCATTCAACGGAATAGCGGACATCAGGCGGGCGTTCACATAGGCACGGTGAAGCGCATCACGCATCGCCAGGCCATTCATCACGGTTGCCAGCATACCCATGTGGTCGCCCACAACGCGGTTCATACCCGCTTTCGCCAGACCAGCGCCACGGAAGAGGTTGCCACCGCCAATAACTACGCCAACCTGGATACCCAGTTCAACCAGTTCTTTGATTTCCTGTGCCATGCGGTCAAGAATGCTTGCGTCAATACCGAAGCCTTCCGTTCCCTGCAGTGCTTCGCCACTCAGCTTAAGCAGAATGCGTTTGTACACGGGTTTTGCATTGGTAGCCATGTTTCTTTCCTGAGACTGTCAACGATTAAGATGGGGGTTAATTCTGGCGACATAGTATGCCGCTTATCAGTACAGAAACCAGAGGGCTCTGTCTGATTTACACATGAGGGGCAAAAAGAAGCCGCCCTCAGGCGGCTCCTTCGCAATCATTAAGACTGCTTGGACATTGCAGCAACTTCTGCTGCGAAGTCAGTTTCAACTTTCTCGATGCCTTCGCCCACTTCGAAGCGGATGAAGCCAGTTACGTCAGCGTTGTGCTCTTTCAGCAGCTGAGCAACAGATTTGCTTGGATCCATAACGAAAGGCTGGCCAGTCAGAGAAACTTCGCCGGTGAATTTCTTCATGCGGCCTTCAACCATTTTCTCTGCGATTTCTTTAGGCTTGCCAGACTGCATGGCGATGTCCAGCTGAACCTGGTACTCTTTTTCTACTACTTCAGCAGACACGTCTTCTGGTTTCACGAATTCTGGCTTGCTTGCAGCGATATGCATAGCCAGCTGTTTAACCAGCTCTTCGTCAGCGCCTTTAGCCGCAACCAGAACACCGATACGTGCGCCGTGCTGGTATGAACCCAGAACGTCGCCTTCCAGTGCTGCAACACGACGGATGTTGATGTTCTCACCGATTTTAGCAACCAGAGCAACACGTTCTTCTTCGAACTGTGCTTTCAGAACGTCAACGTCAGTGATTTTGCCAGCAACCGCTGCGTCCAGTACTTTGTTTGCGAAAGCCTGGAAACCGCCGTCTTTAGCGACGAAGTCAGTCTGGCAGTTAACTTCCAGAATGATGCCGTAGGTGCCGTCGATCTTAGTGATGATCACGCCGTCAGCTGCAACGTTACCTGCTTTTTTCGCCGCTTTGATTGCGCCGGATTTACGCATGTTTTCGATTGCCAGCTCGATGTCGCCGTTCGCTTCAGTCAGCGCTTTTTTGCAATCCATCATGCCTGCGCCAGTACGCTCGCGCAGCTCTTTTACCAGGGATGCGGTAATTTCAGCCATTCTTTAATCCTCGGGAGAGATGTCCTGCCCGGTTTAAGAAACCAGACAGGCTTAAAAGTGAAAAAGGGGCCAGATAGAGGCCCCTATTTATACACGGTACTAAATAAGGGACAGAACCTTATTATTCAGCTTCTACGAAGCTTTCTTCCGCCTGGGAAGCCAGATCCTGGGAACGGCCTTCACGAACGGTAGCAGCAACAGCGCTCAGGTACAGGCTAACAGCACGGATTGCATCGTCGTTACCCGGGATAACGAAGTCAACGCCGTCCGGATCGGAGTTGGTATCAACGATAGAGAATACCGGGATACCCAGGTTGTTAGCTTCTTTGATTGCGATGTGCTCGTGATCAGCGTCGATAACGAACAGAGCGTCTGGCAGACCGCCCATATCTTTGATGCCGCCCAGGCTGTTTTCCAGCTTGTCCAGCTCACGAGTACGCATCAGCGCTTCTTTTTTGGTCAGCTTATCGAAAGTACCGTCCTGAGACTGGGTTTCCAGATCTTTCAGGCGCTTGATGGACTGACGAACAGTTTTCCAGTTGGTCAGCATGCCGCCCAACCAGCGATGGTTCACGAAGAACTGATCGCAGCTGTTTGCAGCTTCTTTCACAGCTTCGCTTGCAGCGCGCTTAGTACCAACGAACAGAATCTTACCTTTACGGGAAGAGATCTTGTTCAGCTCAGCCAGGGCTTCGTTGAACATTGGTACAGTTTTCTCAAGGTTGATGATGTGAACTTTGTTACGCGCGCCGAAGATGAAAGGCTTCATTTTCGGGTTCCAGTAACGGGTCTGGTGACCGAAGTGAACACCAGCCTTGAGCATGTCGCGCATGGAAACAGTTGCCATGTTTAAAACCTCTATTTAAAAGTTGGGGTTATGCCTCCACGTATCCCATATTACCGACCCCGAAGGGCACCCCGGAATATGTGCCGATACGTGTGTGTTATTTACACAATGTGAGAGTTGTCGCCTCTGGTCCATCTTGTGTATTACAAATGGATCGGAAGTCCGGCGCGCTTTATACCACAAAACGCCACCATAAACCAATAATTGTTGGCGGTGTGTGCTGTTAATGATTCTCAATTTGGCAGGCAACGCTCCAGACTGGTACCATTGACAACACTTAGACTAGTATTGTCGAAAAAATCGACACCGATGGACAGATTACATGGCTATCTCTATTAAGACCCCTGAAGAAATTGAAAAAATGCGCGTCGCCGGTCGTCTGGCCGCTGAAGTGCTGGAAATGATCGAACCGTACATCAAACCGGGCGTCAGCACCGGCGAACTGGATCGCATCTGTAACGACTATATCGTCAACGAGCAGCACGCGGTCTCCGCCTGCCTCGGCTATCACGGTTTCCCGAAATCCGTCTGCATCTCTATTAATGAAGTGGTGTGCCACGGTATTCCGGATGACGAGAAGCTGCTGAAAGATGGCGATATCGTTAACATCGACGTGACCGTCATCAAAGACGAGTATCACGGCGACACCTCCAAAATGTTTATCGTCGGCAAACCGACCATCCTCGGCGAGCGTCTGTGCCGCATCACCCAGGAGAGCCTCTACCTGGCGCTGAAAATGGTTAAGCCGGGCATCCGCCTGCGTACCATTGGTGCCGCGATCCAGAAATTCGTGGAAGCGGAAGGTTTCTCCGTCGTGCGCGAATACTGTGGTCACGGCATTGGCCGCGTGTTCCACGAAGAGCCGCAGGTTCTGCATTACGATGCGGATGACGGCGGTGTGGTGCTGCAAAAAGGCATGACCTTCACTATCGAACCGATGGTGAACTCCGGCGACTACCGTATCCGTACCATGAAAGATGGCTGGACGGTAAAAACCAAAGACAGAAGCTTGTCTGCGCAGTACGAGCATACTATTGTGGTAACAGACAACGGCTGCGAAATTATGACGTTGCGAAAGGATGACACCATCCCGGCGATACTCTCGCACAACGAATGATAAGAAGCCGGCAAATGCCGGCTTTTTTAATGGCTATAGCTTTTACTTATGGGTGGCGCACGAGATGAGTAACCTTTTACCCGAACAGTATCCGAACACGGCACTCCCCACCCTGCCCGACCAGCCGGACAACCCTGGAGTCTGGCCGCAGCGCGAGCTCACGGTGGCGGATATTAAAGCGCATATCGACGTTTTTCAGCGCTGGCTGGGTAAAGCCTTTGACGAGGGTATTTCGGCGGAAGAGCTCATCGAAGCGCGCACCGAATTTATCGATCAGCTGCTGCAACGCCTGTGGATCGAGTACGGCTTTGGTCAGATAAGCGACGTCGCGCTGGTCGCCGTGGGCGGCTACGGGCGCGGTGAACTGCACCCGCTTTCCGATATCGACCTGCTGGTGCTGAGCCGCAAAAAACTGCCCGACGAACAGGCGCAAAAAATTGGCGAACTCCTGACGCTCCTGTGGGACGTGAAGCTGGAAGTTGGCCACAGCGTCCGCACGCTCGAAGAGTGCCTGCTGGAAGGGTTATCCGATCTCACGGTCGCCACCAACCTGATTGAAACGCGCCTGCTGATCGGCGACGTCGCCCTGTTCCTTGAGCTGCAAAAACATATCTTCAGCGACGGTTTCTGGCCGTCGGAGCGCTTCTTCGCCGCAAAAGTAGAAGAGCAAAACGTACGCCACCAGCGCTATCACGGCACCAGCTATAACCTCGAGCCGGACATCAAAAGCAGCCCCGGCGGCCTGCGCGACATTCACACTTTACAATGGGTCGCCCGTCGCCATTTTGGCGCGACGTCTATGGATGAGATGGTCGGTTTTGGCTTTTTAACCGAAGCCGAACGCAACGAGCTTAACGAATGCCTGCATCTGCTGTGGCGCATCCGTTTTGCCCTGCATCTGGAAGTGACCCGTTACGATAACCGTCTCTTGTTCGACCGCCAGCTCAGCGTCGCCCAGCGCCTGAACTACAGCGGCGAAGGCAACGAGCCGGTTGAACAGATGATGAAGGATTTCTTCCGCGTCACCCGCCGCGTCTCTGAGCTTAACCAGATGCTATTGCAGCTCTTTGATGAAGCCATCCTGGCGCTGACCACCGATGAAAAACCGCGTCCAATTGATGACGAATTCCAGCTGCGTGGCACCCTCATCGACCTGCGCGATGAAACGTTGTTTATTCGCGAGCCGGAAGCGATCCTGCGGATGTTCTACACCATGGTGCGCAACAGCACGATCACCGGGATCTACTCCACCACGTTGCGTCATCTGCGCCATGCGCGCCGCCATTTGACGCAGCCTCTGTGCTATATCCCGGAAGCGCGTTCGCTCTTTCTGAGCATGTTACGCCACCCCGGTGCTGTCAGCCGTGGTCTGCTGCCGATGCACCGCCATAGCGTGCTCTGGGCCTACATGCCTCAGTGGTCGCACATTGTCGGCCAGATGCAGTTTGACCTGTTCCACGCCTACACGGTGGACGAACACACCATTCGCGTGATGCTGAAACTGGAAAGTTTCGCTAAAGAAGAGACACGGTCGAAGCACCCGCTGTGCGTTGAGCTTTGGCCGCGCCTCAGCCACCCGGAACTGATTCTGATTGCCGCCCTGTTCCACGATATCGCCAAAGGGCGCGGTGGCGACCACTCGGTGCTCGGAGCCCAGGACGTGCTGAAATTTGCTGAACTACACGGCCTGAATTCGCGCGAAACCCAGCTGGTCGCCTGGCTGGTACGCCATCATCTGCTGATGTCCGTCACCGCGCAGCGCCGCGATATTCAGGACCCGGAAGTGATCAAACAGTTCGCCGAAATCGTCCAAACCGAAAACCGCCTGCGTTTTCTGGTCTGCCTGACGGTCGCAGATATCTGCGCCACCAACGAAACCCTGTGGAACAGCTGGAAGCAGAGCCTGTTGCGCGAACTCTACTTCGCGACCGAGAAACAGCTGCGCCGCGGGATGCAAAACACGCCGGATATGCGTGAACGCGTGCGTCACCACCAGCTTCAGGCGCTGGCGCTGCTGCGAATGGACAACATTGATGAGGAAGCGCTGCATCAGATCTGGTCGCGCTGCCGGGCCAACTACTTTGTCCGCCACAGCCCAAATCAGCTCGCCTGGCACGCGCGGCATCTGCTGAAGCATGATCTGAAAAAACCGCTGATCCTGCTAAGTCCACAGGCAACGCGCGGCGGGACCGAAATCTTCATCTGGAGCCCGGATCGGGCCTATCTGTTTGCCGCCGTCTGCGCTGAACTTGACCGGCGCAATCTGAGCGTTCACGACGCGCAAATTTTCACCACCCGCGACGGCATGGCGATGGACACCTTTATCGTGCTGGAGCCGGACGGCAGCCCGCTCTCATCCGACAGGCACGAAGGCATTCGCTTCGGTCTGGAACAGGCGATTACCCAGCACAGCTGGCAGCCGCCACAGCCGCGTCGCCAGCCAGCGAAATTGCGCCATTTTACCGTCGATACGGAGGTCAATTTCCTGCCGACCCATACGGACCGGAAATCGTTCCTCGAACTGATCGCCCTTGACCAGCCGGGCCTGCTTGCGCGTGTTGGCCAGGTTTTTGCGGATCTGGGAATTTCGCTGCATGGCGCCAGAATTACAACCATTGGCGAGCGAGTAGAAGATTTATTCATAATCGCCACCGCCGACCGACGTGCCCTTAATAATGAGCTGCAACTTGAGGTACAACAACGGTTGACAGCAGCCCTCAATCCAAACGATAAAGGGTGACGTGTTTTTTAGTGAAATGGAAAGAGTAAAAACAATGCAGCAGTTACAGAACGTTATTGAGTCCGCCTTTGAGCGTCGCGCCGAAATTACCCCGGCAAATGTGGATACCGTCACCCGCGAAGCGGTGAATCAGGTGATTTCTCTGCTTGATTCCGGCGCGCTGCGTGTCGCGGAAAAAATTGACGGCCAGTGGGTAACTCATCAGTGGCTGAAGAAAGCCGTGCTGCTCTCTTTCCGTATTAACGATAACCAGGTTATCGACGGAGCAGAAAGCCGCTACTTCGATAAAGTGCCGATGAAATTCGCTGATTACGACGAAGCGCGTTTCCAGAAAGAAGGTTTCCGCGTGGTTCCGCCTGCGGCCGTTCGCCAGGGCGCGTTTATCGCACGCAACACCGTACTGATGCCATCCTACGTGAACATCGGTGCTTACGTTGACGAAGGCACCATGGTGGATACCTGGGCAACCGTCGGTTCCTGCGCGCAGATCGGTAAAAACGTTCACCTGTCCGGTGGCGTCGGCATCGGTGGCGTTCTTGAGCCACTGCAGGCTAACCCAACCATCATCGAAGACAACTGCTTCATCGGCGCGCGCTCCGAAGTGGTTGAAGGCGTGATCGTAGAAGAAGGCTCAGTGATCTCAATGGGCGTCTACATCGGTCAGAGCACCCGCATTTACGATCGTGAAACGGGTGAAGTGCATTACGGTCGCGTTCCGGCCGGTTCGGTTGTCGTTTCCGGTAACTTGCCGTCTAAAGATGGCAAATACAGCCTGTACTGTGCGGTTATCGTGAAAAAAGTCGATGCGAAAACGCGGGGCAAAGTCGGTATCAACGAACTGCTGCGTACCATCGATTAATCGGGTATAACAAAAAGCGGGGGCCACCCCGCTTTTTTTACATCTGATGGTGGCGAAGATAGATTTTTTCGTTAATTATTCATAGGTTATGTTGAGCTCAAGGGTACCGCTATGTACGATAATCTGAAAAGTCTGGGCATTACCAATCCTGATGAAATTGATCGTTACAGCCTCCGCCAGGAAGCGAACAACGATATTCTGAAAATCTATTTTCACAAGGACAAAGGAGAGTTTTTCGCGAAGAGCGTGAAGTTCAAATACCCGCGTCAACGTAAAACCGTCGTCGCTGATGGCGTCGGCCAGGGGTATAAAGAGGTTCAGGAAATCAGCCCGAATCTCCGCTATGTCATTGATGAACTCGATCAGATCTGCCAGCGCGATCGCACCGAAGTCGATCTTAAACGTAAGATCCTTGACGATCTGCGTCATCTTGAAAGCGTTGTGACCAACAAGATCAGCGAAATTGAATCGGATCTTGAGAAGTTAACGCGCGGGAAATAAATGTAAAACGGCAACTCCCGGTTGCCGTTTTTTGTTTTTCACTCTTCCGTAAAAAAGCGCGGAGTTAAGGCGTCAGGCCGTACATCACCGCTGCTCATCCAGCTGCAACGCCACATACAGCAGCAACCTGTCATCGAAATTCCCCAGATCCAGCCCGGTCAGTTCCGATATACGGTTCAACCGGTATTCCAGCGTATTGCGGTGAATAAACAGCGCTTTTGAGGTCGCCAGCGGCTGAACGTTATGACGAAACCAGGCCTGCAGCGTACGGCGCAGTAGCCCGTTATTATCCATCGCTTTCAGGCGCACCAGCGGTCGCGCCAGCTCATTGGCCTGCCAGCCGCCGCGTAAACTGTCGAGCAGCACCGGCAACATTAAATCCTGATAGAAATAGCCCCGGCTTTCGGGCATCCGCTGCTTCCCCACCATCATGGTGGTGCGCGCCGTTCGCCATGAACGCGCGATGCTGCCCGGCCCGGTGAAATAGTTGCCGAGCGCGACGCGGAAACGCAGCTGCCCGTTCTCTTTCATGCGTGAGATAAGTTGCTCAACCCGACGCCGATGGTCTTCCGCATCCCAGCGGCCAAACGGGTTCAGCGCCGGTTTTAGCACCACCATTTCCGTGAGCGACACGATCGCTACCAGGTTATTCCGCTCCGGTGTCACCAGCGCGTTTTGCAGCTGCTGCAGCTCCGCCATTGCGCTATCCACACCAAGCTGACCGCTGTCTACCTCAATCACCGCCACCACGCGCGGTTGATTGAGATCGATACCCAGACGCTGCGCCCACTCCGTGAGCGCCGGCGTGTGCTCTTCGGCCTGAATCAGGTTCATCACCAGCTCTTCGCGCAGACGGCTGTCCTGGGCCAGGAGGTGCATCAGGCGCGATTGCTCCAGCATCATCTCGGCGGTCATGCACACCAGTTCACCGTATTTACGCAGTGATTCCGGTTCACCGGTCAGGCCGATGACGCCCACGATCTCCCCTTCCAGGCGCAGCGGCAGGTTTATCCCCTGACGCACGCCGTGCAGGTGTCGCGCCACCGCATCGTCGATATCCACCACCCGTCCCTGGGAAAGCACCAGAAGCGCGCCTTCGTGCAATTCCCCAATGCGCTCGCGATCGCCGCTGCCGATAATTCGCCCACGGGCATCCATTACGTTGATATTGGTATCGATGATGCGCATGGTTCGCGCCACGATTTCCTGCGCCATTTTGGTATCAAGATGCCAGCCAGCCATGTAACCCTCCTGTGAGCTGAGCTCAAGCATAGGGGAGTTCACAGGGTGTCGCATTGTGCGGATGCACAAAGTCAGGGGGAGAAGTATGGACTTGTGGAAAGGGTCACAGAAACGAAGAAAGCCCCTGCCTGATAGCAGGCAGGGGCTGAGGGGATTACTGCATCAACAGGTACAGCGTAGTGTCACCACGCTGAATATTCAGCGCCAGCACCGTTGGTTTACTGTCGAGAATTTTGCGCAGTTCCGCGATGTTTTTCACCGGCTGCTGGTTTGCGCCGATAATCACATCGCCTTTTTTCAGGCCAATACGCGCCGCCGGAGTGTTAGCTTTGACATTGCTCACCACCACACCTTTATCCGCGCCTTTGTTGCTCATATCCGCACCTTCAATACCGCTGAAGATAGTGCTGGAGTCGACCTGATTCTGGCTGCTCTGCTGCAGTTCCAGACTCACGTTCACCGGTTTGCCATCGCGCAGCAGGCCCAGGTTCACTTTGCTGCCGACCGGCATAGAGCCGACTTCAGCACGCAGCGCCGCGAAGCTGCTGATTGGCTTGCCGTTCAGGGTGGTGATGACATCACCGGCCTTGATACCGGCCTTCGCCGCAGAAGAGCTCGGCATGACCTGGCTGACGAATGCGCCGCGCTGAGCGTCAACTTTCATTGCTTTCGCCAGCTCGGAGTTCAGCTCTGTACCCAGAATACCCAGCTCGCCGCGTTTCACCTGGCCAAACTCAACCATCTGACTGGTCAGGTTTTTCACCATGTTGCTTGGGATCGCAAAGCCGATACCGATGTTGCCGCCGTCCGGTGCCAGGATCGCGGTGTTAATCCCGATCAGCTCACCGTTCAGGTTCACCAGCGCACCGCCGGAGTTACCACGGTTAATCGCCGCATCGGTCTGAATGAAGTTTTCGTAGTTTTCCGCATTCAGGCCGCTACGACCCAGCGCAGAAACGATACCGGAAGTCACGGTTTCACCCAGACCAAACGGGTTACCGATTGCCACGGTGTAATCACCAACGCGCAGAGCATCGGAGTCAGCGAGCTTAATCGCCGTCAGGTTTTTCGGATCCTGAATCTGGATCAGAGCGATGTCAGAACGTGGATCTTTACCCACCACTTTGGCATCAAATTTACGGCCATCGCTCAGTTGCACTTTGATGGTGCTGGCGTTGTCCACCACGTGGTTGTTGGTCACGACATAGCCTTTCGCGGCATCAATAATGACACCTGAGCCGAGCGCCATGAATTTCTGCTGCTGACCGCCGCCGTTACCCGCACCTGGGCCATCATCGCCCGCGCCGCCACCCTGACAGAATGGCGAACTCTGGAACGGGGAACCGTCCTGGCAGAACGGTGAGTTGTCACCGAAGAACTGCTGGAAGTTGCGCGGCATGCGCGGTGTATTAACGGTTGTGCTCCCCTCAACGTTAATACTCACCACCGATGGCATCACTTTTTCGAGCATCGGGGCAAGGCTTGGCATCTGCTGCGCCGTGGCGGCCGAAGAGGCGGTCTCGGCTGCGGTGGCAGTCAGAGGGGATAACGCTAAACCTAAACTCAGAGCCAGTGCACTCATTGCTAATGTGGTTTTTTTCATGTTCTCAATCTCGATTTACAGATAACGCAAAATTGCTGTGTACATCAGATTCGTTTTATAGCCCGAAGTTCCGGGATTAAGTTTTTGGAAAAAGTAAAAATTTATTGTTCGTCTTTACAAAACTCATTCATTATTCCACTGCCATCAGGCGCCGGTATTCATCCCATGCATACAAATCGGTCATTCCGCTGATATAGTCCTGAATAAGACGGCAGCGATAATAATATTCCAGCACCGGCCACTGCACGGTATCGCGATCAATTTTACTCACCGCTTCGACGTAGGCAAGACGATGGCGTGTCGAGAGTTTATGCAGCAGCCGCGTTTCTATCGGCAGACGCTTAATACGATCTTTTTCCACCAGCTCGGTAAAATCGTCGACGGATAATTGCAGCAGCGGTCGATAAATTTCCAACAGGCCGCTGATCACCCGGTAACCCTGCAATTCCAGCTGTTCGACGTCGGGATGGCTGAATACATGCCGCATCGCAACGTTCTTATACAACTCAAGCAGTTGGCTGAAACCACTGTCATCTTCCAGCAGCGCGTGATTAAACTCACCGCTAAAAATCGCCGGCAAATTATCGATAAAACGTGATGCCGCGTAGGGCACCAGTTTATTTAATGTATTGACGCGCAAATACATGAAGAACTGATCTTCGGTGCTGCGACTCAATGAATTAGAACGCGATTTATCCCACGCGTTTTCGACCACCTGAGAAAACAGAGAGCCTTTCTCATGCGTGCCCCAGGCCTCGTAAAGATGCTGGTAAAGCTCTTCAACGCTGAATATTCTTTTCTCAACCGCGTCTTCCAGATCGGCCACACAATAGGAGATATCGTCTGCGGCTTCCATAATCCAGGTCAATGGAAAGCGGCCATGCGGCGTCAGCGAAAGTTCTTTACGCAGCCTTTCAATATAGCGTTCTTCGGATAAATAATAGCCGGGCTTTTTCATTAAATAGCTGTGCGTCGCAGGCGGTTCACCCATCCACCAAGCCGGGCGAGTGTATTTTAGAATGCAGCCGACCTGCGCCCACGTCAGGTTCATGCGCATCAGGGAGTGCACCAGCCGAATCCCCTGCGCATTGCCTTCGAACTGGCAAAGATCCTGCCGCACCTTGCGGCGCAAATCGTTTAAGGTCTCTTCGCCTTCGCGCAGACGAAGCGCCCTGACGATACAACGGTCATCGCTCAGCGGCTGGCTTGCCGCATCGGAGGGGAACAGCTTCTGTTTGAACCAGTCGTTTATCGCCGCCTCGCCAAAATGACCAAACGGCGGGTTGCCAATGTCATGCATCAGACAGGCCATCTCCACGATGCTCTCGAACGGCCCGGTCAATTCATCCAGACCGTAGGTTTCGAGCAAACGCTGCTCTTTCAGGCGACTTAAAATCTCTTTGGCGATGTAACGCCCGACCTGCTGTACTTCCATGGAATGGGTGAGGCGCGTGCGAACCGCGGCATTGCGCTCCAGCGGGAACACCTGGGTTTTTTGTTGCAGGCGGCGGATCGCCGGGGAGTTCACAATGCGCCCGCGATCGCTTTCGAAGATACGCAGGATCTCGTGCTCACTCTTTTCTCCCTGCGGAGAACGGAAACGACGATGCCAGTTAATTTTGTTGCGAAAATCGATTGGTGCCATGAGCTCCCCCGCCTGAGAATGCGTTTCCCCTGATGCGCATGATAGACTATGCATCTTAACAAGGCACATCGCGAGTAAATCTATGAAAATCGGCATTATTGGTGCAATGGAAGAAGAAGTTACGCTGCTGCGTGACAAAATTGAGAACTGTCAGACGCTCTCTCTGGGTGGGTGTGAAATCTACACCGGCCAGTTGAACGGAACTGACGTCGCTCTGCTGAAATCAGGCATCGGTAAAGTGGCGGCAGCACTGGGCGCGACCCTGCTGCTTGAGCGCTGCAAACCGGACGTAATCATCAACACCGGTTCTGCGGGCGGTCTGGCTCCTACGCTGAAAGTGGGCGATATCGTGGTCTCCGATGAAGCGCGCTATCACGATGCCGATGTCACGGCATTCGGTTACGAATATGGCCAGCTGCCTGGCTGCCCGGCAGGCTTTAAAGCCGACGATAAGCTGATTGCTGCCGCAGAAAGCTGCATCGCCGAGCTGAACCTGAACGCCGTGCGCGGTCTGATTGTCAGCGGTGATGCGTTCATCAACGGCTCTGTCGGTCTGGCGAAAATCCGCCACAACTTCCCTCAGGCGATTGCCGTAGAGATGGAAGCGACCGCTATTGCGCATGTGTGCCACAACTTCAGCGTGCCGTTTGTGGTGGTTCGCGCCATCTCCGACGTGGCCGATCAGCAATCCCACCTGAGCTTCGACGAGTTCCTGGCAGTTGCCGCCAAACAGTCCACCATCATGGTCGAAACCCTGGTGCAGAAACTGGCGCGTGGCTAAGTATGCAAGGGCGCTGGTCGCCCTCTTCTTGCTTGCACCGGCGTGGCTTGTGGCCGCGCCGCGTGTTATTACCCTCTCCCCCGCCAATACGGAACTGGCTTTTGCCGCCGGGATCACCCCCGTGGGTGTGAGCAGCTTTTCTGACTATCCCCCGGAAGCGAAAAAGATCGAAGAGGTCTCGACCTGGCAGGGGATGAATCTCGAGCGCATCGTGGCGCTAAAGCCGGACCTGGTGCTTGCCTGGCGCGGCGGGAATGCCGAACGTCAGGTCAATCAGCTCTCATCGCTGGGGATAAAAGTGCTGTGGGTCGATGCCATCAGCATTGAGCAAGTGGCGCAGGCGTTACGCGATTTAGCCCCCTGGAGCCCGACGCCTGAAAAAGCGCTACAGGCCGCACAGCAAATGCTGAATGACTACGCTGCACTGAAGAAAAAATACGACACGCCGGTGAAAAAGCGCGTCTTCCTGCAGTTTGGCAGCCAGCCGCTGTTTACCACCGGAAAAGGGTCTATTCAGAATCAGGTTCTGGAAGTGTGTGGCGGTGAAAATATCTTCGCAGCAAGCCGCGTTCCCTGGCCTCAGGTCAGCCGCGAACAGGTACTGGCGCGTCAGCCACAGGCCATTGTGGTGATAGGGAATGCGAGTGAGATTCCGAAAATTGAAAATTTCTGGCAAAGCCAGCTAAAAATTCCCGTTATTGCCCTACACAGTGACTGGTTTGAACGGGCAAGCCCGCGTATTATCCTCGCCGCAAAACAACTCTGCTCTGCCCTGGCGCAGAGCCATTAATTAGGCCCTCATCCTCTGAGGATTGAAAAATGCTCGTTTATTGGCTGGATATCCTTGGCACAGCCGTTTTTGCTATCTCCGGCGTTCTGCTTGCGGGCAAATTACGCATGGACCCCTTTGGCGTATTAGTGCTCGGCGTGGTGACGGCCGTCGGCGGTGGGACGATCCGCGATATGGCGCTCGATCATGGCCCGGTATTTTGGGTCAAAGATCCCACCGATCTGGTGGTCGCGATGGTGACGTGCCTGCTGACGATCGTGCTGGTGCGCCAGCCCCGCCGGTTACCAAAATGGATCTTGCCGGTGCTCGATGCCGTGGGTCTGGCGGTGTTTGTCGGGATTGGCGTCAATAAAGCCTTCATGGCAGGAACCGGCCCGCTGGTGGCAATCTGCATGGGCGTATTGACCGGCGTCGGCGGCGGGATTATCCGCGATATTCTGGCGCGCGAAATCCCAATGATTCTGCGCACCGAAATCTACGCCACCGCCTGTATTATCGGCGGAATTGTCCACGCAACCGCGTTCTACACCTTTGGCGTAGAGCTAGAAACCGCAGCGATGATCGGCATGGTGGTGACCCTGGTGATTCGTCTGGCGGCAATTCGCTGGCACCTGAAGCTGCCGACGTTTGCACTGGATGAAAACGGAAGGTAAAAGCAAAACGGCAACCCAAGGTTGCCGTTTTTGGTGTTCGTACCCTTTCCTGGTCGGAAAAGGCCGCATCACAGTTAAATACTGAACGAAGATCCACACCCACAGGTGCTTTTCGCGTTCGGGTTAGTCACCACAAAGCGCGAACCTTCCAGGCCTTCGGTGTAATCCACCGCGCCACCGACCAGATATTGCAGGCTCATCGGGTCAACGACCAGCGCGACACCCTGCTTCTCAATGGTCATGTCACCGTCGTTGATCTGATCGTCAAAGGTGAAACCATACTGGAAGCCGCTGCAACCACCGCCGGTAATATAAACACGCAGTTTCAGCTCCGGATTATTTTCATCCGCAATCAGGCTTTTCACTTTAATGGCTGCTGCTTCGGTAAACTGCAACGGCAGCGCTACGTCATCACTCATTTTTTGCTCCCATGAATACTGCTACTGAATCGGATTAAAAAACATCCAATTCTTTTTTTCATTATCTAATACCCTGGTAATTCATTCAAGTATTCTGCTTCTCAGCCAGTGCCGCCTCCTGCTTCGCCAGGGTACGCGCAAGAATGGTGGAGTATAACGGCTTTCCGCCCAGGAATTGGGCTAATAGTGTCGCGCCGAGACAGGTAATGATCATTGGCAAAATGAGCTGATAATTGTCGGTCATCTCCAGAACCAGCACGATGGCGGTCAGTGGCGCGCGCAACGACGCCGCCAGCAGCGCCCCCATTCCGGCAACGGCAAAGGTCCCGGCCTGCAACTCATACGCCGGGAATCCCGCTGCGGCGGCCATTCCAAAAGCGGTGCCGAGCAACATTCCCAGCGCCAGCATCGGCGCAAAAATTCCGCCCGGGGCGCCCGAGGAAAAACAGAGCAGCGTCGTCACCACGCGGGAGATAAACAGAAACAGCAGCATTCCCAGGCTAAAATTACCGGCCACGGCGATGGGAATCAGGTTGAATCCGCCGCCTGCTGCACCCGGTTCGATCACGCCCAGCACACCGCACATCCCGCCGAGCAGACCGCCGATCAACACCCATTTCGTGATATTACCGCCGTGAATGCGCTGGAACATATCCTGTGTTTTGAGTATCAGGAAATTAAACAGCGGCCCCAGCACGCCAAAAATCATCCCCAGAATCAGATACAGCCACAGCGTGTTCACCGGCGCATTGGTGAGCTTACCCACCTCAATGACTGCGGATTCGCCGTTGAAAATGCGAAACACAATGCTCGACATGATCACGCCAGTGAAGACCGCCTTGATCGAGATAAGGTTGTAGCGAAACTGCGGGCGCATCTCTTCGATGATAAACAGTATCCCGGCCAGCGGCGCGTTGAAGGCCGCCGAAAGCCCCGCCGCGGCCCCGGTCGCCAGCAGCGTATGGCGCGCTTCGCCGCTGCGCATGCGGAAAACATCCGCCACCATCCGCCCGATATTTCCGCCGAGTTGCACCGTTGGCCCTTCACGGCCTAACACCATGCCAGCCCCGAGCGTCCCCATCCCACCGATGAATTTCACCGGAATCACGCGCCACCAGCGCACCGGACGCAGCTCTTCCAGCGCGCCTTCGATCTCAGGAATACCGGAACCGCCCGCCTCCGGGGCAAATTTGCGTACCAGGAAATAGCCCAGCATTGCCAGAAGCGCCGACAATCCAAAAGCCATCGACCACAGCAGCCACGGGTTATCGGCCACACCGCCCAGCGTGCCGATGCGCCAGTTTTGTACGCCATTGACGGCTTTCTCAAACGCCACGCCCACAAGCCCTGCGAGCGTTCCGACTACTGCGGCCATCACCAGAATCACCAGCGGCGTTTTGTCGCGATTCAATAAGCGTCGAACGCTGACCCGACGGCGCTGGCGGGCAAATTGCTGTTCTTCAAAAGAGGAGTTTTGTGCTGTCATCACGGCTTCTTTTATTGGTCATACAATTAACGCAGGGATTTTAATGCCCCTGACGCTGCCCGTCGCCTGAAAAATCCTAAACAATTGTTCAGGATCATTGGGGCAAAAATTTTATAACCTTCGGCGAATCCCTTAGAATAGCTGGCTAAACCCTTTTCTACGAACCAGGAACGACGCTATGAGTAAGTCTGAAAACCTCTACAGTGCAGCACGCGAGCTAATCCCAGGCGGGGTCAACTCTCCTGTTCGCGCCTTTACGGGCGTCGGCGGAACGCCGCTGTTTATTGAACGTGCGGACGGCGCGTATCTGTACGATGTGGACGGCAAAGCCTATATCGATTATGTCGGCTCCTGGGGTCCGATGGTGCTGGGTCACAACCACCCGACTATCCGCAATGCGGTGATTGAAGCGGCACAGCGCGGCCTGAGCTTCGGTGCACCTACCGAGATGGAAGTCAAAATGGCGGAACTGGTGACCGAACTGGTCCCGACCATGGACATGGTGCGCATGGTGAACTCCGGTACGGAAGCCACCATGAGCGCTATCCGCCTTGCGCGCGGCTTCACCGGTCGCGACAAAATTATCAAATTCGAAGGCTGCTATCACGGCCATGCCGACTGTCTGCTGGTAAAAGCCGGTTCCGGCGCGCTGACCCTCGGCCAGCCGAACTCTCCGGGCGTACCGGCAGATTTTGCCAAACACACCCTGACCTGCACCTATAACGATCTGGAGACGGTTCGCGCCGCCTTCGAACAGTATCCGCAGGAGATCGCCTGCATCATCGTGGAACCGGTCGCGGGTAACATGAACTGTATCCCTCCGCAGCCAGAATTCCTGCCAGGCCTGCGCGCGCTGTGCGACGAATTCGGTGCGCTGCTGATCATCGACGAAGTAATGACCGGCTTCCGCGTGGCGCTGGCGGGTGCTCAGTCTTATTACGACGTGGTACCAGACCTGACCTGTCTGGGTAAAATCATCGGCGGCGGTATGCCGGTGGGCGCCTTTGGTGGACGCAAAGAGGTGATGGAAGCGCTGGCCCCGACGGGTCCGGTTTATCAGGCGGGCACCCTGTCCGGTAACCCGATTGCGATGGCGGCAGGTTTTGCCTGCCTGACCGAAGTGGCGCAGCCGGGTATTCACGAAACCCTGACCGATTTGACCACCCAACTGGCTAACGGGCTGCTGGAAGCCGCGGAAGAAACGGGCATTCCGCTGGTGGTGAACCATGTGGGCGGCATGTTCGGGATCTTCTTCACCGATGCGAAAACCGTGACCTGCTATCAGGACGTGGTGAAGTGCGACGTTGAGCGCTTTAAGCGTTTCTTCCATCTGATGCTGGAAGAGGGCGTGTATCTGGCACCGTCAGCGTTTGAAGCGGGCTTTATGTCCGTAGCGCACAGCGAAGAAGATATCAATAACACCATCGACGCAGCGCGTAAGGTGTTTGCGAAGCTTTAATCGCCACGCGGCTAACAAAGTAAAAGAAAAACGGCAGCCTCTCGGCTGCCGTTTTTTTATCGGCTCTGCTTTCTCAGCAAATAAATAAAGTACGGCGCACCAATAAATGTCGACAGCAGCCCCGCCGGGATCTGATACGGAAACAGCACCATCCTGCCCAGCCAGTCTGCGATCGCCAGTATCATCCCGCCCACCAGCGCGGAGATCACGATATGCGGCATCGTGCGGCGGAACCCCATCATGCGCGCGATGTGCGGCGCCATCAGGCCAACAAAGCTGAGTGGGCCGATGGTCATGGTCGCGACGGCAGTCAGGCAGGCCGCCAGCAGCAGCAAGCCGACGCGCGATGGCGTCAGTGCAATCCCGACCGCGCGTGCCGTTTCACCGCCCAGCGGCAGAATCGTCATCCAGCGGCGGCACAACGGCGTGATTGCCAGCAGCAAGATCATCGCAATCCCGGAATGCACCACCTGTGTCCCCGTCGCGCCGTAAGTCGAACCCGAGATCCAGGTCAGGATCTGCGCCATGCGCGGATCGCCGCTGGCCTGCAGCATCATCAACAGCATGGTAAATGCAGTGCTAAGCGCCATACCGGCAAGCAGCATCCGGTGCGGAGAAAAGCCCCCGCGACCGGCGGCGATCATAATGATCATCAGCGTGGCGGCGGCACCGATACTGCCCGCAGGCATCAGCCAGCCAAACGCATCGCCCGGTACGAAGAACAGCATCATCACCACACCAAACGCCGCGCCGGAGCTGATGCCCAGCACTTCCGGACTGGCCATCGGGTTACCCGTCAGACGCTGGATAATGCACCCGGCGACCGCCAGCATCACGCCTGCGATCAGCGCCGAGAAAATACGCGGCCAGCGCCATTGCAGCAGTTCATCCAGCATCGGGCCTGTCGCCCAGTGCCAGCCGCTCGCATCGCGCCCCAGTGAGAGGGCAATCCACGCGACAAACAGCAACACGATCAGCCCGGTCAGCACAAACCACTGAATGTGCTGACGCTCGGCATAGACTTTATCCCCGGCGTCCATCGCGGGCGCGCTCATGCTGCGCAGACGCGGCAGCAGCCACAGCAGCAGCGGCGCGCCAATCAATGCGGTGACGGAACCGGTGGAGACTTCCATCCACACGCGGGCGAGCCAGAGAATGATTTGATCCGACAGCCAGAGGATCAACGCCCCAATTAACGGCGCCAGCATCAGTCGCGACAGCAGGCGGCGCGCACCGAGCATTTTCGCCAGTAACGGTGCAAACAGGCCGATGAAACCGATTATCCCGACCGCATTTACCAGCAGTGCGCTGAGCACAATCGCCAGCGTCAGCGCGGCGAGACGTGCCAGAGAAAGCGCCAGCCCGAGATTGCGCGCCACGCCATCATCCAGCCCCATCAGCGTCAGCGGACGCAGCAGCAGCAGGGTCAGCACTACGCCGCCGATCAGCTGTGGCCACAGGCGTTGCACGATACTCCAGTCGGTCTGGGTCAGCGTCCCGGTGCTCCACAGGAACATGCTTTGCAGCTCGTCATGATGGAACAGCACCAGCAGCTGGTTGATGGCCCCGCAGTAGAGGCTCACCACCAGCCCGGCCAGAATCAGCGTTACCGGAGAAAGACGTTTCCCCCACGCCACACCGAAGACCAGCGCACCGACCACACAGGCCCCCGCCAGCGCAGCGAACTGGCTGGTGAGTGCGCCGGGCAGCGCCCAGAGCGTGGTAATCGTGATACCAAGCTGTGCGCCAGTGGCGACCCCAAGCGTCGTCGGTTCCGCCAGCGGGTTACGCAGCACCTGCTGGAACAGAACGCCGACCAGCCCCAGCCCCGCGCCCACCAGCAATGAAATCGCCAGGCGTGGCAACAGGCTGTAGTGGAACAGCATCTGCTGGATGTTATCGATATCCGGTACGGAGAAGGCCTGGCCCCACTGCGCGCGCGGCAGCGCAATCGACAGATTTGACCAGGTTAAGAACAGTGCAACGACGAAAACGACGGTTAACAGCAGCGTCGGGAAAAGTGCGATCCGCGATCTCATGCTTTGCCTCCCAATGCGCCATCAAGCACGCGGGCAAAGTGCATCGCCGACAGCGTCGCTCCGTAGAACCACACCGCAGGCACACGCTGGAAACGCTGCTCGCGCACGAACGGCATCGCCTGCCACAGCGGCGTCGCCATCAGAGTTTGCATCTCACGGTCATTGCCATGATCGAAACAGAGCACATCCACATCGCGGAACTGCGCCAGACGATCGATGCCGACGGTGGTACTGCCCCAGAAGGTCATCTCCCCTTCCCAGGCATTTGTAATAGCGAAGCGATCGAGCACTTCCTGGAACAGGCAGTTTTTGCCAAACACCAGCACATGACGCGCATCCAGCAGCGTGACCATCAGCAACGGACGGTTGCCACGCGCGGCAAAGCGGGGTTTGAGCGAATCGATAAAACCGTCGAAATGGTCGAGGTGCTGTTTTGCCGCCGCCTCGCGGTCCAGAAGTTGGGCCATTTCATTAATCGAATGACGCGCCATGGTCAGCGGTTTTTTACCGTCGCTGAAGGTGAACCCCCGGCCCGGCGCAATGCGCGCCAGTGTCTCCGGCGAAGGGCCGTAGCCCGCAGACCAGACCAAAAACGAGGGTTTCATCTGCGTCAGGAGTTCGAGATTCGGCTCGGTGCGCAGGCCGATATCGATGGTTGACGCGGGGATCTTCGGCTCGTTGACCCACATGTTGTAGTTAGGAATATCCGCCACGCCGTACGGTGCGATGCCCAGCGCCAGCATCAGCTCAACCGGCAGCCACTCCAGCGCCACGATGCGATGCGGATCAATAGAAGCCGCACGCGCGGTATTCATTTTTAACAGCAGTGGCGAAAGCGCCAGCGCCGTCAGTAACCGACGGCGACTTATCAAAGTTGGATCCAGCATCAATACACAAAGCTCACCGGTGCAGCCCCTGCCGGGTGAGGCAGGATACCCATTGGAATTCCGTAGATCAGTTCCAGCGTTTCGCCGCGCATCAGCTCAGACGGCGTACCTTGCGCAATCATCTCGCCCCCACGCAGGGCCACCAGATAATCGCAGTAGCGCGCGGCCATATTGATATCGTGCAGAACGGCGATCACCGTCAGCCCTTTCTGCTGGCTGAGGCGATGAATCAGCGCCAGCACATCCACCTGATGGGCGATGTCCAGCGCCGAGGTCGGCTCATCCAGCAGCAGGCAGTTGCTGTCCTGAGCCACCAGCATCGCGATCCACGCGCGCTGACGCTCGCCGCCGGAGAGGCTATCCACCAGACGGTGCGCCAGCGGTTTTAACCCCACCAGCGCGATCGCCTCTTCCACTTTCTCTCTGTCAGCCACACCAAACCGCCCGAGCGCGCCGTGCCACGGATAACGTCCAATCGCCACCAGTTCGCGCACGGTCATCCCTTCAGCCTGCGGCAGTTGCTGCGGCAGATAGGCGACTTTGCGGGCAAAGGCTTTGCTTTTCCAGCTCTCAAGCGGCTGCCCGTCGAGCAGGATCTCCCCTTCGGACGGCGGCTGATGGCGACCCAGCATTTTGAGCAAGGTGGATTTACCCGAACCGTTGTGACCGATAAGGCCCGTGACTTTGCCGACAGGGAATGTCAAAGAGAGCGGATGCAGCAGCGTGCGTCCAGGGACGCGAAAGGAGGTGTTATTAAGCGCAAACGTGGTATCGGAGTGCGGTCTATTTTCCTGCATAGTGGCCAACTTGTTAAAGGGCACGGCGAACCGTGCCCGAAGAGAGATTAGAAGCGGAAGGTCGCGGTGGCGACAACCTGGCGTTCAGCACCCCAGAAGCAGCCGTAGGTGTTGAAGCAGCTTGCGACGTATTCACGATCCAACAGGTTGTTGACGTGAACCGCCACGTTGGAACCCGCCATACCGAAGCGCGCCAGATCGTAACGGACCAGGGCATCGACAACGGTGTAACTGCCCACTTTGAAGGAGTTCGCCGGGTCGCCATAGCTGGAACCGGTCAGACGGCCGCCGGTCCCGAGTGTCAGGCCAGACAGTGCGCCATCAAAGAAGGTGTAGTCACCCCACAGAGAAGCCATGTGTTTTGGCACCTGCGCAGGCGTGTTGCCTTTGTAGTTGGTGTCGGTGGTGTATTCCGCATCCGTGTAGGTGTAAGAACCTACGACGTTAACACTCGCAGACAGCGCCGCTTTAGCTTCAATTTCCACGCCGCGTGAACGAATTTCGCCACCCTCAACGGAGAAGAATGAGCCTGCCGGATCAGCCATCAGGTTGTTGGTTTTGGTCAGCTGGTAGATCGCACCGGTCAACACGATAGGACGATCGCTCGGCACATATTTCACGCCCGCTTCGTACTGCTTACCTTTAGACGGCGAGAACAGTTTACCCTGCGCATCGGTCTGAGACGCCGGTTCGAAGGATTCGCTGTAGCTGAAGTACGGGGTTACGCCGTTATCAAACAGGTAGTTAACGCCACCACGCCAGGTGAACTGGGTATCGTCACGTTTGGAGGTGGTATTGGCTACTCGGTTGTAGGATTCCTGATCGGCCCAGTCGTAACGACCGCCCAGAGTCACCAGCACTTTATCCCACTGCGCCTGGTCCTGAACGTACAGGCCCGTTTGTTTCTGACGGTTCAGGATCTGATACGGACCGGACGTAGCCGGATCTTTCGAATTGAAATCGAAATCGGTGTACACCGGATTGTAGAGATCCAGCAACGGCACGGAGTCGTCGTAGCCGAACCAGGAGTTGATGTCGTTACGCATGCGCATAAAGTCAACGCCGGTCAGCAGGGTGTGGTCAACGGCACCGGTCGCAAATTTGCTCTGCAACTGGGTATCCACGGTGAAGTTTTGCAGCTTCTCATCATCAACCACGTATTTACGCGCCAGATAATGACCTTTGTCCGCCGGCGCTAAGGCCGCACACTGTTTGCTGCCCGCATTCGACGGATCGGTACAGACACCGTAACCGTAGACGCTGTTTTGCGAGGTTTTATTCTCAGCAAAGCGCAGGTTCTGACGCACGGTAAAGGTGTCGTTGAATTCGTGGTCGAAGCTGTACCCAACCATTTTCTGGTTACGGGAGTAGGTATTGTTCTTCGCACCTTCGTTGAAGTCGGTCGGCAGACGGCTGCCGTTTGGCAGCGGATCAACCGTACCCTCTTTTGGCAACCAGCCGTAGTAGCCCGTTTCTGGCTCATTCTGGAAGTAAGAGAGGAAGGTGAAGTTAGTTTTGTCATCCGGACGCCAGGAGAACGACGGCGCGATAGCATAACGCTGCTCTTCCGCACGCTCCTGCTGGGCGTTATTGGAACGCGCTACGCCGGTCAGACGGTAGGAGTAGACGCCGTCATCATCGATTGCATCGCTGAAGTCAAACCCGGTCTGGAACAGGCTGTCGGTGCCGACTTTGAACTGGATCTCTTTCAGCGGCTCCGTCATTGGGCGCTTGCTCACCATGTTCAGCAAACCGCCTGGGCTGCTTTTTCCGTACAGCACGGAAACCGGACCGCGCATGATTTCAGCGCGCTCCAGCATATAAGGGTCAATCACCGCGTCGTTGTAGAAGTTGCCCTGCATCTTCATACCGTCGAGGTAGTTGTTCTGGCTCTGACCATCGGCTGCAAAGCCGCGAATGACCAGATAGTCATAGGTGTTTGATGCGCCACGCGTGCCAACTGCAACGCCTGGGGTGTAGCTCAACGCCTCTTTCACCGAGCGTGGCTGATGCAGCGCCATCTCTTCGGAGGTCACCACAGAAATAGACTGCGGGACTTTTTGAATAGGGGTATCGGTTTTGGTGCCGGTTGCGGACTGACGCGCCGCGATGGTTGCCGCCGGTCCCCATGCACTTTCTTGTGCCGCTGGGGCCGCCGTCACCGTAATGGTGTCTTCTTTTTTGGGGGTGTCAGCCGCATGTGCAAAAGCAGACATGCCGCCTACCGCTGTGGCTACAACGACCGCGATTTTACGCAGCGAAGGACTCTTTGGCTGAGCAGTTTTGAGCGCCATTGGTATATCTCTGATGAAAGAGTGAATGATAACGTAAACGAGAATTATTATTATGACCGCAGAATAATATGCGAAACGCTGGCGGCATAGCAAGCGATATGCGGCCCTACAAGAATTGAGGGTTTAAGAAATAACCAGAGGGAAAATGAGGAGTTAAAGCAGGATTAAATAAGGGTTAGGAATATGTTCTTTATGCGTGAATAAACTCCCTCTTCCGCAGGAGAGGGAATTCTCAGACTTAGTTACTGCCAAACATATCTTTGATCCAGCCCGCCACGCCGTCGCTGTCTTTCTTCTCATTCTGCGGCTGCTGCTGTTGCTGCTGCGGCTGCTGTTGAGGCTGAGACTGCTCAAACGGATTGCCCGTCGGCTGTTCTGGCTGGCTTTGCTGGCACAGTGATTCCGGTTTGTCCGTCCAGACCGGCAGAGAACGCATCCCGCCGCCGCAGACGAAGTTACCCGACTCATCCACGCCCATATCGACGATATCTTCTGGCGGTGTCAGGTTCAGCGGCACCGGCGACTGGTTGGTCAGGTAACGCTGGTAGATAGACATCGCACCGCTCGCACCGTACAGACGGGTCGGCTGGTTGTTATCACGTCCAACCCAGGTGATCACCACTTCGCGGCCATCAATCCCGGCAAACCAGGTATCGACGTTGTTGTTGGTAGTCCCGGTTTTACCCGCCAGATGCAGGCCCGGATATTTCGCGCCCAACTGGCGACCCGTACCGCGCTGCACCACTTGCTGCATGGTCCACAGGGTCATGTAAGCGGCCTGCGCGGGAACTACGCGTTCTGCCTGCGGGAAGCTCTGATAAAGCACCGTACCGTCTTCAGCAATCACCGAGCGCACCGCAGAGAGCTGCGCACGGTTACCGCCACTGGCGATGGTCTGGAAGGCCTGCGCCACTTCGATAGGCGTCAGGTTCAGCGCCCCCAGAATCATCGCTGGCACCGGGTGCAGCTGATCTTTTGGCACACCCAGTTTCTGCCAGGTGTCGGTGATCGCCGGCAGCCCCAGCGCCATACCGAGGTTAACCGTCGGGACGTTCATCGAGCGCGTCAGAGCATCCACCAGCATGACCTGGCCGCTGAACTGTTTATCGTCGTTCTGCGGAGACCATACCTGGCCATTCGGCTGACGCAGCGCAATCGGCGCATCGGCAATCCAGGTATTGAGTCGATACTGATTCGGCTGGCTCAGAGCAGTCAGATAGGTCGCCGGTTTTGCCAGAGAACCAATCGAACGACGCGCCTGCATCGCACGGTTGTAGCCCGCAAACTGCGGCTCTGCCCCGCCCACCATCGCGCGCACTTCACCGCTATAACGATCGACGACGACCATTGCGGTTTCCAGATCGCTCAGCTTGCGCTGCTTTTTCAGCACCGGAATGCCGTCAACGGCAGCTTTCTCAGCGGCGTCCTGCGCCACGGAGTCAAAGGTGGTAAAGATCTTCACGCCGGAGAGATCTTTCACTTTGTCGCCGAGTTTGGTCTGCAGCTCCTGACGCACCATCTGCATAAATGCAGGCTGTGGCGAAATCACGCCACCGCGCGGTTGCACGCCCAGCGGACGCGCGCTCAGCATGTCGTACAGCTCCTGATCGATCACCTGCTGCTGTTGCAGCAAGCGCAGAACCAGGTTACGACGCTCCAGCGCCAGTTTCGGGTTGCGCCACGGGTTATAGATTGACGCGCCTTTCACCATCCCCACCAGCAGTGCCTGCTGGTCGAGGCTCAGCTCTTCCACCGGACGGCCAAAGTAGTAGAGGCTCGCCAACGGGAAACCGCGGATTTCGTTATCGCCGCTCTGACCGAGATACACCTCGTTCATGTACAGCTCAAGAATACGGTCTTTGCTGTAGCGGGCGTCCATCAGCACAGCCATGTACGCTTCGTTGGCTTTACGCCAGTAAGAGCGTTCGCTGGAGAGGAACAGGTTTTTCACCAGCTGTTGGGTCAGGGTACTCGCCCCCTGCACCGTACGACCGGCCGTCAGGTTCGCCAGCACCGCACGCCCGATGGAGTACAGGCTCACGCCGTCGTGCTCGTAGAAGTGGCGGTCTTCGGTGGCCAGCAGGGTATCAACCAGCAGATCCGGGAAGCCATTACGCGCGACAAACAGACGCTGCTCGCCGTTTGGCGAGGAGAGCATGGTGATCAGGCGCGGGTCGAGACGGAAGAAACCGAACTGACGGTTGCTGTCCAGGTTCTCAATGGTTTCCAGGTGGTCGCCGTCAAAGGTCAGACGCGCGCGCACCTGCCCCTCTTTGCTGTCCGGGAAATCGAACGGACGGCGAATCATCTCGATGCTGCTCGCCTGCACGGTAAACTCGCCAGGACGGGTCATTTTCGACACCTGACGGTACTGCGTGGCTTCCAGCAGTTTGACCATTTCGTTCTTGCTGATGGACATGTCCGGCTCAAGGTTCACCATGCGACCGTACACCGCCGCAGGTAACTGCCAGACTTTACCATCGATACGGCTGCGGATCTTCTGATCCAGGTACACACCGTAAATCGCCATCAGAACAACAAATACAATAAACAGCTTCAGCAGCAGCCAGAACCAGCCGCGTCTGCCACGAGGCTTCCGCCCTTTGCCTTTTCCTTTCCGCGGCATGGGTTCATCCTCATCATCGTCTTCATAGTCATCGTCATACTCCTCATCTCTGAGGCGACGACGGCTGATTTTTTCCTTCGCCGGACGCGCAGGTTTACCCTTACGTCCTATTGGCTCGCGGTCATTCCCCGCCATGCTTTCTCTCCGCAACATTCCAGGCGCAATGGCCCGATTCTCTTTTCTTCCACCCAACGGTGAAAGAAGAAATCTCTCAAAACCTATGAATACTTCTTCGTCCGCCGCGTCGGCGCGGTATTCGCCGGATCGTCCGGCCAGACGTGTTTCGGATAACGCCCTTTCATCTCTTTCTGCACGTCGCGATAGCTACCGGCCCAAAAAGCACCGAGATCGCGCGTGATTTGCAATGGACGATGGGCGGGCGACAGCAGCTCCAGCACCAGTGGAACGCGCCCGTCGGCTATCGACGGCGTGGTGGCTTCACCAAACATCTCCTGCATCCGTACCGCCAGTGCCGGAGGATTATCCTCATGATATCGAATGGCGATCCGGCTTCCGGTCGGCACAGTGTAATGCGAGGGGAGCGAACTCACCAGTCGTTGACGTAATGACCAGTCGAGTAAATTCTCAAGCGCGGCCTTCACATCCAGTGATTTCAGCGCTTTCAGGGAGTGCACACCGCCCATTTCTGGCAGTAACCAGGTTTCCAGGGAGGCCAGCAGCGCATCGTCGTCCACCTCGGGCCACGGGTACTCCGGCAGCCAGCGCGCGGCGCAGTGTAAGCGCAGGCGATACTGTTCCGCTTCCGGCGTCCAGTTCAGCACAGTTAGTCCTTTATCGCGAATTCCGTTGAGCATCGCCTGATGCAGCTCGTCTTCCGACGGTTTCGCCAGCGGTTTAACGCTGATGGTCAGTTTGCCGATCTGGCTTCGGCGAAATGCTTTCAGGGTGCCCTGCGCGTCGTCCCACTCGATGGTGTCCGACTGCTGCAACAGCTGCGGGCAGGCGCGTGTGAGCGCGTCGATATCCACCGCTATCGCCTGTAAAATTCGCGCGTCCGGGGACGAACTGCCCTGCAACAGCAGCGGTGCTATCAGCCATTCGTGGCGAGTGAGCGCGTCATCGCTGTCAAGCATCGCGCCCATGCCGTTCGCCAGCTGGTAGCGGCCATCGATGCCCCGCCTGCGTGCGATGCGATCCGGGAAAGCCTGCGCCAGCAGGCCGGGAATCAGATCGCTGTCCAGCGCTCCGCCACGGCGGTTCAGGCGCTGACAAAGCCGCTGGGCGCGCTGCTGCCAGTTGGGCTGATTGCGCGAAAAGGCCGAGGCCAAATCGCTGCTCCCGCCACGCGGAGGCTCTTCCAGAATCGCCGCCAGCTTCGCGGAAGTGGCGATTTCATCATCCTCTTTTGCCGCCACCAGCATCGCCGCCAGACGCGGTTCGTTGCCAAGGGTCGCCATTTTCTGGCCGCGAGGTGTCAGGCGTTCATTCTCTAGCGCACCAAGCTGAGTAAGCAGCCTGCGCGCCGCCGCCAGATTCACCGCAGGCGGCTGATCGAGCCAGACCAGTTGACTCGGATCCGGGCAGCCCCATTGCAACAGCTCCAGCAGCAGACCGGAGAGATCGCTTTGCAGAATTTCCGGCGTGCTCTGCGTCGCCGCACGTTCTGCCTGCTCGGCGCTGGTCAGGTGCAGACAAATCCCCGGCTCCAGGCGTCCGGCGCGGCCTGCGCGCTGGGTCATGGATGCCTGGCTGATGCGCTGCGTGAGCAGGCGGGTCAGGCCGGTGCGCGGATCGAAGCTCGCCACCCTCTCCTGCGCCGTATCGACCACCAGACGAATGCCCTCGATCGTTAAACTGGTTTCGGCAATGTTGGTCGCCAGCACCACCTTGCGCTGCCCGGCAGGTGCCGGAAGAATCGCTTTACGCTGTTCGTTCAGCGACAGTGCGCCATACAGAGGGCAGAGCAGCACATCGCTGCCAACGCGTGACGCCAGTTTCTCCTGCACACGCTGAATTTCGCCAACGCCTGGTAAAAAGAGCAGCAGCGAGCCAGACTCGTGGCGCAACAGCTCCGCGGTAGCGATAGCGACCGCCTCATCAAAGCGCTGGTTCGCCGACAGCGACTGGTAGCGGCGATCGACGGGAAATGCCCGCCCTTCGGAGGCGATCACCGGTGCATCGGGAAGGATTTGTTGCAGACGTGGGTTGTCGAGCGTCGCCGACATCATCAGCAGCCTGAGATCGTCGCGCAGCCCGTGCTGAACATCGAGCAGCAGCGCCAGCGCCAGATCAGCCTGCAGGCTGCGTTCGTGGAATTCATCGAGGATCACCAGCCCCACGCCGCTCAGTTCCGGATCGTTTTGCAGCATTCGGGTGAGAATGCCCTCCGTCACCACTTCGAGGCGCGTCGCGGGGCCGACGCAGGTTTCGGCGCGCATGCGGTAGCCGATCGTTTCGCCCGGCTTTTCATTCAGTAGTTCGGCGAGGCGTTGTGCCACGTTGCGGGCCGCCAGTCGGCGCGGTTCCAGCAGAAGAATTTTTCCGGGAATATTCCCCTCTTTGAGGATCTGCAGCGGCAACCAGGTCGATTTACCGGCGCCCGTGGGCGCATTCAGCAGGATCTGAGGGGCATGTTGTAACGCGGCAAGTAGCTCGGGAAGTACGGCGGCGACCGGCAATGAGGACACGAACAGCTCCAGAGGGTTAACATTAGACGGCGGACATTGTAGCATCGGCGCATATCATTACCGAGCCCCCCTATGTCTGATTCAAAACGACTGTTTTTCGCCATTGAGCCACCGGCCACTGTTCAGCGGCAAATCGTCCGCTGGCGCGCGGCGAATTTTCCGACCGAAGCGGGCCGCCCGGTTGCGGCCGCCAACTTACACCTGACGCTGGCGTTTCTCGGTGAGGTCAGCGCAGAAAAGCAGCAAGCGCTGTCGGCGATGGCCGGGCGGATCCGCCAGCCGGGTTTTACCCTCAATCTGGACGACGCCGGGCAGTGGCTGCGCTCTCGCGTTGTGTGGCTCGGGACGCGTCAGCCGCCGCGCGGGTTGTTGCAGCTGGCGAATCTGCTGCGCGCCCAGGCCGCTCGCAGTGGCTGCTATCAAAGTCCGCAGCCCTTTCACCCGCACCTCACCCTGCTGCGTAATACCGCGCATGCGGTTGCCATTCCCGCCCCAGGCTTTAGCTGGGCCTTTCCGGTAACCGAATTTGTCCTCTACGAATCCGTATTCCATCAGGGACGCACCCGCTACACGCCGCTGACGCGCTGGACGTTAAGCGAATAATCAAGGACTCACGATGAAGTTTAGCCCTGCCTTACAGCAAGCCACCCTGATTCAGCGCTACAAGCGCTTTCTGGCCGACGTGATCACCCCCGAGGGCGAGCATCTCACGTTGCACTGCCCGAACACCGGCGCGATGACGGGCTGCGCCACGCCGGGCGATACGGTCTGGTACTCCACCTCTGCCAATCTTAAGCGTAAATATGCGCATACCTGGGAAATCACCGAGACCCAGCAAGGCGCCTTTATCTGCGTGAATACCCAGCGCGCCAACCCGCTGGTGAAAGAGGCCATCGACGCCGGGCTGATTCCAGAGCTTATGGGTTACAGCACGCTGAAAGGCGAAGTGAAATATGGCGAGGAAGGCAGCAGAATTGACTTCATGCTACAGGCGGATGACCGCCCTGAGTGCTATATTGAAGTCAAATCAGTGACGTTAGCAGACAGGGATAATGGCTACTTTCCGGATGCGGTGACGCTACGCGGCCAAAAGCATCTGCGAGAGCTAATGAGTGTTGCGGCGGCGGGCAAGCGCGCCGTATTGCTGTTTGCGGTGTTGCATTCAGCGATTGAACGATTCTCACCCGCCCGCCACATTGACCCAAAGTACGCACAATTGTTGAATGAGGCACAAAAGCAGGGGGTAGAAGTTTTCGCTTATAAAGCGGAACTTTCTGCCGATAATATGACTCTGAAGTCGACGCTCCCCGTTGTGTTATAAGGGGTTAGAAGATGACGATTTGGTGTTCTGGCCGCGTGCGCAAATACGCTTTTCCTCACAGGCTTGTCAAGTGTTACGTTTAGATAATTGCCTTACGGAAAAGCATCTGCTATTTATAGCGACCTGATTTTTCCCCCACACGGGGATCGATAGTGCGTGTTAAGGAGAAGCAACATGCAAGAAGGGCAAAACCGTAAAACATCGTCCCTGAGTATTCTCGCCATCGCTGGGGTGGAGCCGTACCAAGAGAAACCGGGCGAAGAGTATATGAACGAAGCCCAGCTGTCTCACTTCAAGCGTATTCTTGAAGCATGGCGTAATCAACTTAGGGATGAAGTCGATCGCACTGTTACCCATATGCAAGACGAAGCAGCAAACTTCCCGGACCCGGTAGACCGTGCCGCTCAGGAAGAAGAGTTCAGCCTCGAACTGCGTAACCGTGACCGCGAACGCAAACTCATCAAAAAGATTGAGAAAACGCTGAAGAAGGTCGAGGACGAAGATTTCGGATACTGCGAGTCCTGCGGTGTGGAAATTGGCATTCGTCGCCTGGAAGCGCGTCCGACTGCCGATCTGTGCATCGACTGCAAAACGCTGGCTGAAATCCGCGAAAAACAGATGGCAGGTTAATTCCTGTTCTGTCGTAACGATCATAAAGGCGGGAGTCACTCCCGCCTTGTGACTTTTTGTCTGCTGTGACTATGCCTCAATCCGACTATATCGGGCGCTTTGCGCCATCTCCCTCTGGTGAGCTGCACTTTGGTTCGCTCATCGCCGCTCTCGGCAGCTACCTGCAAGCGCGTTCTCAGCACGGCCTCTGGCGCGTGCGTATCGAAGATATTGATCCCCCTCGTGAAGTTCCCGGTGCAGCAGAAACCATCCTGCGTCAGCTGGAACATTACGGTTTGAACTGGGACGGAGAAGTATTGTGGCAGTCAAACCGCCACGAGGCTTACCGCGAACAGCTGGCGTGGCTGTATGAGCAAGGGCTGTCTTATTACTGCACCTGCACCCGTGCGCGTATTCAGCAGGCAGGCGGCGTCTATGACGGCCATTGCCGAACCCTGAATAACGGGCCGGAGAATGCGGCGGTGCGTCTGCTTCAGCATCATCCTGTCACCCGCTTTAAGGATTTACTGCTCGGCGAAATTAACGCCGATGAGCGTCTGGCGCGTGAAGATTTTATTATTCATCGTCGCGATGGCTTATTTGCTTATAATCTTGCTGTGGTGGTGGACGATCATTTCCAGGGCGTGACAGAAATTGTGCGCGGCGCAGATTTGATTGAACCGACAGTGCGACAAATTTCGCTCTACCAGCAGTTAAGCTGGAAGGTTCCGGACTATATTCATTTGCCGCTGGCGCTGAATGAACACGGGAATAAACTTTCCAAGCAGAATCACGCGCCCGCGCTGCCTGACGGGGATCCGCGCCCCGTTTTGATCGACGCATTACGATTTCTAAACCAAAATGTGAACAATGAATGGCAGGATTTATCCGTTGATGAATTGCTGGAAAAAGCCGTCGAGGGCTGGTCGCTCTCTGCCGTGCCAAAAATCCAGCATTCTCAAATGCGTCTCGCTGAGCTATGATTAGCCGCTTTTTACACGAAGCATCTCCGCTGTATCAAGGCGGCAACTGAGTGAATCACCGCGAGTTTACGCATGTAAATGGCCCGTGAGAGCGAAGGCAGCCAACGCAGAGGCAGCATAAAAGATGACGTGTAATTTTTTGTCCAATATATGAAACACACTACCGAGGTGTACTATTTTTACTCGAGTCGCTAATTTTTGCCGTAAGGTGCTAAGCCGCGATGAGAGCGTAGCGAATGACGCTATTGCTCAATCCCATATGTCGGTTATTCCGCGTGAGCAGCACACTATTTCCCGCAAAGATATCAGTGAAAATGCCCTCAAGGTGCTCTATCGTCTGAATAAAGCAGGCTACGAGGCCTATCTCGTGGGCGGCGGGGTTCGCGATTTACTGCTTGGCAAAAAACCAAAAGATTTTGATGTGACGACCAGCGCCACGCCGGAACAGGTGCGTAAATTATTCCGCAACTGTCGTCTGGTAGGCCGTCGTTTCCGTCTTGCACACGTGATGTTTGGTCCGGAAATTATCGAAGTGGCAACCTTCCGTGGCCATCACGAAGCCGGCGCACCAACCGATCGCACGACCTCTCAGCGTGGCCAGAACGGCATGCTGCTGCGTGACAACATCTTTGGTTCCATCGAAGAAGATGCCCAGCGTCGCGATTTCACCATCAACAGCCTTTACTACAGCGTGGCCGATTTCACGGTGCGTGATTTCGTGGGCGGCGTACAGGACCTGAAAGAGGGCGTGATTCGCCTGATTGGCAATCCTGAAACTCGCTACCGCGAAGATCCGGTGCGCATGCTGCGCGCCGTGCGCTTCGCCGCCAAGCTGAATATGCAGATAAGCCCAGAGACCGCTGAGCCGATTCCGCGTCTGGCAACGCTTATCAACGACGTGCCACCGGCGCGTCTGTTCGAAGAAGCGCTGAAAATGCTGCAAGCCGGTTACGGGTATGAAACCTATAAACTGCTGCGCGAAAACAGCCTTTTCCAGCCGCTCTTCCCGACCATCGTGCGCTACTTCACCGAAAGCGGTGACAGCCCGATGGAGCGCATTATCGCTCAGGTGCTGAAAAACACTGACACCCGCATTCATAACGATATGCGTGTGAACCCGGCGTTCCTGTTCGCGGCGATGTTCTGGTATCCGCTGCTCGAAACTGCGCAGAAAATTGCTCAGGAAAGCGGCCTGGCCTATTACGATGCCTTTGCGCTGGCCGCCAACGACGTGCTGGACGAAGCCTGCCGTACGCTGGCGATTCCTAAGCGCATCACCACGCTGGTTCGCGATATCTGGCAGCTGCAATTACGCATGTCTCGCCGTCAGGGCAAGCGCGCGTGGAAGCTGATGGAACATCCGAAATTCCGCGCGGCTTACGATCTGCTGGCGCTGCGCGCTGAGATCGAGAACAACAAAGAGCTGCAAAGTCTGGCCCAGTGGTGGGGCGAATTCCAGGTTTCCGCTCCGCCGGAACAGAAAGGGATGCTCACCAATCTGGATGAAGAGCCAGAACCGCGTCGCCGTCATCGTCGCCCACGCAAGCGCGCCCCGCGCCGCGAAGGCAGCGCATGACCCTCGCGTATATCGCCATCGGCAGCAATCTGGCCTCTCCTCTGGAGCAGGTTAATGCTGCCGTTCAGGCGTTAAGCGAGATCCCGCAGAGCCGCCTCGTGAAGGTTTCTGCGTTTTACCGCACGCCGCCGCTCGGACCGCAGGATCAGCCTGATTACCTGAACGCCGCCGTGGTGCTTGAAACATCCCTCGATGCCGAAACCTTGCTGGATAGCACCCAGCGTATTGAGCTTCAGCAGGGCCGCCAGCGTAAAGCAGAACGCTGGGGACCACGCACGCTGGATCTCGATATCATGCTGTTCGGTGATGAAGTCATTAATACGGAACGCCTGACGGTGCCGCATTACGACATGAAAAATCGCGGTTTTATGCTCTGGCCGCTGTGGGAAGTCGCCCCTGAATTAACCTTCCCCAACGGCGAATCGCTGCAGGCGATTTTGCAGCAGCTCAACGTCGAAAAACCCGCCCTCTGGTAATCCCGTTATTTTGCTGATAACCCCTAAAATAATTGGTGTTAATCGGTTGCCTAAAATCATTGTTCCCCCGAATGTTACTGTTAGAATGCGCAAAGATTCGTTTTGGGCTATCAGGAAACATTATGAAACCAACCACCATCGCCTTATTGCAGAAATGCAAACAGGAAAAAAAACGCTTCGCCACGATCACCGCCTATGACTACAGCTTCGCGAAGCTGTTTGCCGACGAAGGCATTAAGGTCATGCTGGTCGGCGACTCGTTAGGGATGACGGTACAAGGACATGATTCCACCCTGCCAGTGACGGTAGAAAATATTGCTTACCATACCCGCGCCGTTCGTCGCGGTGCACCAGAGTGCCTGCTGCTTTCCGACCTGCCTTTCATGGCCTATGCCACGCCAGAACAAGCCTTCGAAAATGCCGCCGCCGTGATGCGCGCAGGCGCCAATATGGTGAAAATCGAAGGCGGTGCCTGGCTGGTCGACACCGTAAAAAAACTGACCGAGCGCGCGGTGCCGGTTTGCGGCCATCTCGGTTTAACGCCGCAGTCGGTGAATATTTTCGGCGGATATAAAGTTCAGGGGCGCGGCGAAGCAGGTCAAACGCTGCTGGACGACGCGCTGGCGCTGGAAGCCGCCGGTGCGCAGCTGTTGGTGCTGGAGTGTGTGCCCGTTGAACTGGCCAAACGCGTCACCGAAGCGCTCTCAATCCCCGTGATTGGCATTGGCGCAGGCAACGTGACCGACGGGCAAATCCTGGTGATGCACGACGCTTTCGGCATCACCGGCGGCCACATCCCTAAATTTGCGAAGAATTTCCTAAGCACCGCGGGCGACATGCGCGCTGCGGTCAGGCAGTATATTGCCGACGTCGAATCCGGTGTTTACCCGGCTGAAGAACACAGTTTCCATTAAGGAGTCTCATTGTGCTAATCATTGAAACCTTGCCACTGCTGCGTCAGCACATTCGCCGCCTGCGTCAGGAGGGTAAACGTATCGCCCTGGTCCCGACCATGGGCAATCTGCATGATGGCCACATGAAACTGGTCGACGAAGCGAAAGCCCGCGCCGATGTCGTCGTGGTGACGATTTTCGTTAACCCGATGCAGTTCGATCGTGCCGACGATCTGGCGCGCTATCCGCGCACGCTGCAGGAAGATTGTGAAAAGCTCAAAAAACACCATGTGGATTTCGTCTTCTCACCCACGCCTGACGATATTTATCCGCAGGGCACCGAAGGGGCGACCTTCGTCGATGTGCCGGGCATTTCAACCATGCTCGAAGGGGCCAGCCGTCCGGGGCATTTCCGCGGCGTTTCGACCATCGTCAGCAAGCTCTTCAACCTGGTGCAGCCGGATATCGCCTGCTTTGGCGAGAAGGATTTCCAGCAGCTGGCCCTGATCCGCAAAATGGTCGCAGACATGGGCTACGACATTGAGATCGTCGGCGTGCCGATTGTGCGCGCCAAAGACGGTCTGGCACTCAGCTCACGCAACGGGTATCTGACCGCTGACCAGCGCAAAATCGCGCCGGCGCTGAGCAAAGTCATGAACGCGATGGCGGAGAAGCTGGAAGCTAACGAACTGACGGCGGAAGAGATTATCGCTATCGCGGAACAGGAGCTGAACGAAAAAGGGCTGCGTGCCGACGACGTTCAAATCCGCGATGCGGACACGCTGCTGGCGCTTTCAGACACCAGCAAACGCGCGGTGATTCTGGTGGCCGCATGGCTCGGTCAGGCGCGCCTCATCGACAACAAAGTGGTTGAGCTGACGCAGTAGACAGCGACTAAAAATCGGGCAATACTGCGCTAATATTTGCCTGGGGAATGTTTCCCCCCACCCTGCCCTCTCCAGCCGGAGAGGGACTGCATGAAGAGTAAAGGTAACGTTATGATTCGCACAATGCTGCAAGGTAAGCTTCACCGCGTCAAAGTGACGCAGGCAGACCTGCATTACGAAGGTTCCTGCGCGATTGACCAGGATTTCCTTGAGGCGGCGGGTATTCTCGAATACGAAGCCATTGATATTTACAACGTAACCAACGGCAAACGCTTCTCTACCTATGCGATTGCCGGTGAGCGCGGCTCAAAAATCATCTCCGTCAACGGCGCGGCGGCACATTGTGCTGACGTGGGCGATATCCTGATTATCGCCACCTACGTCACCATGCCGGACGAACAGGCGCGCAGCTGGCAGCCTAAAGTGGCCTATTTTGACGGCGACAACGAGATGAAACGTACCGCGAAAGCCGTACCGGTTCAGGTTGCCTGATGTTACCCCTGCGGCTGATTGCTGATCAGCCGCGACATTGTCTCCAGCGAATCCGTTCTTAAGATATACAGGCGTTTCAGTAAGAACGGATTATCTCCCGGTTTCACCTTCCCTTTTACCGTCGTCACCGCCAGATGAAAACCGGCGTCGTTCGCCGCTTTCACCGCTTTGTCATCGTAACCGCCGAACGGATACGAGAGATAGAGCACGCGCGGGTTGAACTGTGCCAGCGAGCGCCGCGAGCGTTCAAAATCAAACAGAATGACGTGGTAGCTACGGCTCAGCAAAATAGGATGTTTATTGCCATCGACGCGGTGCAGGAAGTGGGTGTGCGACTGAATATCAAACACATCCTGAATCTCTTTCAGCTCCGACACGCTCATAAATTGCAGCGATTTCGGGTCCCACTTCTGCGGATGGCCTTTGATTCGCGACGAGATGATAAACGCCGTCGCCTTAAAGCCGTACTGCTTCAGAATCGGCCACGCGTAGCGGTTGACCGACTTCAGACCATCGTCAAAGGTAATCACCACCGCGCGGGCGGGCAGGTTCATTTTATTGCGCACGTAGCCTTCCAGCTGATAGAGCGTCAGCGTGGTGTAACCCTGATCGCGCAGCCAGGTCATCTGGTTGTTAAAGGCGCGCACGCTGGTGGTCGTGGAGGTGTGGCGGAAACGGGTGTTCTCTTCATCGCGCAAAATATGGTGATAAGTGATCACCGGAATGCCGCTGTCTTCCTGCGCATCCAGGCTGCTGATCCACGCCAGACGGTTGCCCATGCGGATTTGAAACCAGGTCTGGTTGAGTCTGTCTTTCAGCTTGCTGAGAATGGGATAGCGCAGGTTTGAACTCAGCGTACCAAACGGGGCGCTGCCGCTGTTGGGTGCGTTATACACCGGGGTGTCTTTCCAGGTGATCAGATTCTGGTTACTGAGCGGTTTATTGAGATCGCCCAGACTGTCCTGTACGCGCTGTTTCCCCTGCACCTTTTCCAGATGGCCTTTGTCGATAAACCCGGTGCCAAAGCCGAAGCGAAATTCGTAGTAGTCTGCCGCCGTAGGAACGACTGCAAGAATCTGCCCCGCGCGCACATTGCCGACGTTAACAACCTCGTTGCCCACCTGCGCCCAGATCGCCGCATCTTCAGTGGTTTGCATATATTGAGCGGGTAAGCCCTGCTGGCTTAATAAACTGGCAGAGACGCCGCCGGAGACCAGCAGCAACAGAAGGGAAAAAACGCGTATAAACATGGGATTATTATCGACACTAAAAATCAGTCGCCATTGTAGCAAAAGCGACATCAATACCAATGTTTAATTCTTATACAGATCGTGGAGCAGGACAAAAGGCGGGTTTTTCTGCTGCTGATGCCAGAGGCTACTGACGCCGGGGATTTCCTGCCCGACCAGCGTATCGCGGAACTCCGCGCTGCTCAGCGTTTCGCGCAGCGGGTACATCATCTCCAGCAATGCGTAGTTAATCCCGGAAATCACTTCACAGTTTTCATGCTTGTGACTCAACAACGCGGCGGCGCGATACGGCGCAGCGCCCGATTTGTCGGTCATAAAAATGACGCCTTCACCGGTATCCGTCTCATGCAGCGCATCGCACATCATACGGCTTAGCATGTTGGTGCTCAGCCCGCGCCAGTAGTTCACCGCCCGGCACTGAGGCAGCGGACCCAATTTTTTTTCCAGGCGATCGATCATTGCCTGGGCATCGTCATCATGACAGGTAATCACCCAACCCAACATAGCGTCTCTCCTTTAGGGGAAAGTAGTTTAGCGGAGTGAAGATTAATTTATGGTGATAACTATCAAAGAAAATGCCCCGGCAGACAGAGTGCTGCCGGGGATGCGGATTAGCTGCGCAATCCGCGTCCGCGCTGGATCAGATACCAGCACAGAATATAGAAAGCGATGATGAAGACGGCGAGGACGATGACGGTGGTAAACAGCGGCACGTCAGTAATGCCGAGGAAGCCAAAGCGGAAGCCGCTGATCATGTAGACAATCGGGTTCAGGTGCGACAGCGCCTGCCAGAACGGTGGCAGCAGCGTCAGCGAGTAGAACACCCCACCGAGATAGGTCAGCGGCGTCAGGACAAAGGTCGGGATCAGGCTGATGTCATCGAAAGTGGTCGCAAACACCGCGTTCAACAGGCCAGCCAGCGAGAACAGGATCGCGGTCATCAGCAGGGTCAGCGCCACGAACATCCATGAATGTACCTGGAACGGGACGAAGAACAGCGAGATAGCCGTCACCAGAATCCCTACCGCCAGCCCGCGCGCTACGCCGCCGCCCACATAACCGGCGATGATGACGTGCGTTGGCACCGGGGCCACCAGCAGCTCTTCAATGTTACGCTGGAACTTCGCGCTGAAAAACGACGACGCTACGTTGGCATAGGCGTTGGTGATCACCGCCATCATGATCAGGCCCGGCACGATAAACTGCATATAGGTAAAGCCATGCATTTCACCAATACGGGAGCCAATCAGATTCCCGAAGATGATGAAATAGAGCGTCATGGTGATCACCGGCGGCACCAGGGTTTGCACCCAAATGCGCATAAAGCGGTTAATCTCTTTGGCCCAGATACTTTTTAGCGCCACCCAGTAAAGATGCATCATGCCTGCTCTCCTTGTTTATCCTGGACCAGCGAGACAAACAGTTCTTCCAGTCGGTTAGCTTTGTTACGCATACTTAATACCTGAATGCCCTGCGCGCTCAGCTGCGCAAAGACGCTGTTAATGCCCTGCTCGCGTAGGACTTCCACTTCCAGCGTCGACGTGTCCACCAGACGGTACTGATAGCCCTCCAGCTTCGGCAGCGGGCTTTTGGCCGCCAGATCGAGGATAAAGGTTTCGGACTTCAGCTTGGACAGCAGATTCTTCATCGAGGTGTTTTCCACCAGCTCGCCGCGCTGAATGATGCCGATATTGCGGCACAGCATTTCAGCTTCTTCGAGGTAGTGGGTGGTCAGAATGATGGTGGTGCCTTTGTCGTTCAAATCCTTCAGGAAACCCCACATCGAGCGGCGCAGTTCGATATCCACACCCGCCGTTGGCTCATCAAGGATCAGCAGTTTTGGCTCGTGCATCAGGGCGCGGGCGATCATCAGACGGCGCTTCATCCCGCCGGAGAGCATGCGCGCACGTTCGCCGCGTTTTTCCCACAGATCGAGCTGTTTGAGGTACTTTTCGCTGCGCTCGATGGCGTCCTGACGTTCTACGCCGTAGTAACCCGCCTGATTCACCACAATTTGCTGCACGGTTTCAAACGGGTTGAAGTTAAATTCCTGCGGCACCAACCCCAGCTGACGTTTGGCGTTGACCACATCTTTTTCGAGATCATAGCCAAACACCGCGACGCTGCCCGAAGACTTGTTCACCAGCGAACTGATGATGCCGATGGTCGTGGATTTCCCCGCGCCATTCGGCCCCAGCAGGGCGTAGAAATCCCCCGCTTCGACCTGCAAATCAATTCCGCGCAGCGCCTGAACGCCGCCCGGATAGACTTTTTTAAGCTGCTTAAGCTCAAGTGCGATAGTCATGAATTAAACTTACCTATAGTTCTGACACACGTTGTGTGGTTTCAATAAAAGTCGAGTTACCCTATATTAGCGCAACGCTATTACTCGGTTACAGGTCGTTAACCTCTATGAATGACATAGATACACTCATCAGCAACAATGCACTATGGTCAAAAATGCTGGTAGAAGAGGACCCGGGATTTTTTGAGAAGCTGGCGAAGGCGCAGAATCCACGTTTTTTATGGATTGGATGCTCTGACAGCCGCGTCCCGGCGGAACGCCTGACAGGCCTTGATTCGGGTGAACTGTTCGTTCACCGTAACGTCGCAAACCTGGTCATTCACACCGATCTCAATTGCCTTTCCGTCGTGCAGTACGCGGTTGATGTGCTGGAAGTTGAGCACATTATTATCTGCGGCCATTACGGCTGCGGTGGTGTGCAGGCGGCGGTCGAAAACCCGGAGTTGGGGCTGATCGACAACTGGCTGCTGCATATTCGCGATATCTGGTTCAAACATAGCTCACTGCTGGGCGAAATGCCGCAGGAGCGTCGCCTCGACACCCTGTGCGAGCTTAACGTGATGGAGCAGGTCTATAACCTTGGCCACTCCACCATCATGCAGTCAGCATGGAAGCGCGGGCAGAAAGTCTCCGTTCACGGCTGGGCGTACGGTATCCATGATGGATTGCTGCGCAATCTGGAAGTGACCGCCACCAACCGCGAAACCCTGGAGCAGCGCTACCGTTCCGGGATTGCCAACCTGAAGCTCAAGCACGTTAACCACAAATAACCTGCAAAAAAGCCGGGCGGCGGCTTCGCCTTACCCGGCCTTAAGATGTGCCGTTCACGCTTTCCAGGCCCGGAAAGCACAGTGCTTCCGGGCTAGACCACTGAGATTACTCGTCCAGCAGTACCACTTTCCCGACATACGGCAGATGGCGATAACGCTGTGCGTAATCGATGCCGTAACCCACCACGAACTCATCCGGAATCGAGAAACCAACAAATTCAACCGGGACATCAACTTCACGGCGAGTCGGTTTATCCAGCAGGGTGCAGATCGCCAGGGATTTCGGGCCGCGCAGGCTCAGGATCTCGCGCACTTTAGAGAGCGTGTTACCGGAGTCGATAATATCCTCTACGATTAACACATCCTTGCCGCGAATATCTTCATCCAGATCTTTCAGGATTTTCACGTCACGGGTGGTCGACATACCGCTGCCGTAGCTGGACGCGGTCATGAAATCCACTTCATGGGACACCCGAACTTCACGGCACAGGTCTGCCATGAACATGAATGAGCCGCGCAGCAGACCCACCAGCACCATATCGCTGCCGCTGTCCTGATAACGTTCGGTGATTTGACGACCCAGTTCGGCGATACGCGCTTTGATCTCCGCTTCCGGGATCATCACTTCAACACTATGTTTCATATTACTAACCGTATGATTTAAAACCAATCTATCACTGCGGATGCAGATACGTCCGGCAATGATTCACAAGTACGGCAGTATACCAGCAAATGGATTCGCCTGGCGCATGAGTTACAAAAAGCTCATTTTGTGATTCCGATCACACTTGTTAATACCTATAATTAATTGCTATCAAATAATTAACAAACTACAGAGTACTTTTCTATGGCTGAAATAAAATCTCAACAGCCGCGTCTACTGGTAACGTTAACAGCCGCTTTTGCCGCATTCTGCGCGCTGTATCTGTTAATCGGTGGCGTATGGCTGGTCGCGCTTGGCGGCTCCTGGTACTACCCGATTGCGGGCCTGGTTATGATTGCTGTGACCGTCCTGCTTTTGCGGCGTAAACGTTCCGCGCTGTGGCTTTACGCAGCACTTCTGCTCGCAACGATGATCTGGGGTGTCTGGGAGGTCGGCTTCGATTTCTGGGCGCTCACGCCGCGTAGCGACATTCTTGTCTTCTTTGGTATCTGGCTGATCTTGCCCTTCGTCTGGCGTCGCCTGCTGGTGCCGTCCAGCGGTGCGGTTGCGGCACTGGTCGTGGCGTTGCTCATCACCGGTGGCATTCTGACCTGGGCCGGATTTAACGATCCGCAGGAAGTGAAAGGTACTCTGAGTGCCGATTCCACGCCTGCCGCCGCCATTTCTCAGGTGGCTGACGGCGACTGGCCAGCGTATGGGCGCAATCAGGAAGGACAACGTTACTCGCCGCTGAAGCAAATCAACGCCGATAACGTGAAAAACCTGAAAGAAGCCTGGACGTTCCGTACCGGCGATCTGAAGCAGCCGAACGATCCGGGTGAGCTGACCAACGAAGTCACCCCGATCAAAGTGGGCGACATGCTGTACCTGTGTACCGCTCACCAGCGTCTGTTCGCGCTGGATGCGTCGACCGGTAAGGAAAAATGGCACTTTGATCCGCAGCTGAACACCAACACCTCCTTCCAGCACGTGACCTGTCGTGGCGTCTCTTACCACGAAGCGCGCGCGGACAACGCCAGCCCGGACGTGGTGGCTGACTGTCCTCGCCGTATCATGCTGCCGGTGAACGATGGCCGTCTGTTTGCGATCAACGCCGAAACCGGCAAGCTGTGCGAAACCTTTGCCAACAAAGGTATCCTCAACCTGCAGACCAACATGCCGGATACCACGCCGGGCCTGTATGAGCCGACGTCACCGCCGATCATCACCGATAAAACCATCGTCATTGCCGGTTCTGTCACGGATAACTTCTCTACCCGTGAAACCTCGGGTGTGATTCGTGGTTTCGACGTGAACACCGGCAAACTGCTGTGGGCCTTCGATCCGGGCGCGAAAGATCCTAACGCCATCCCGTCGGATGAACACACCTTCACCTTTAACTCACCGAACTCCTGGGCACCGGCAGCGTATGACGCGAAGCTGGATCTGGTCTATCTGCCGATGGGCGTGACCACGCCGGATATCTGGGGCGGGAACCGCACGCCAGAGCAGGAGCGTTACGCCAGTGCCATCGTGGCGCTGAACGCAACGACCGGGAAACTGGCCTGGAGCTATCAAACCGTTCACCACGATCTGTGGGATATGGATATGCCGTCCCAGCCAACGCTGGCCGACATTACCGTCAACGGAAAAACTGTTCCGGTCATCTACGCGCCAGCGAAAACCGGCAACATCTTCGTGCTCGACCGTTCTAACGGCAAACTGGTGGTTCCGGCTCCGGAAAAACCGGTACCGCAGGGCGCAGCGAAAGGCGACTACGTTTCGAAAACGCAGCCGTTCTCTGACCTGAGCTTCCGTCCGAAGAAAGATCTGACCGGTGCGGACATGTGGGGCGCCACGATGTTCGATCAGCTGGTGTGCCGCGTGATGTTCCATCAGCTGCGCTATGAAGGCATCTTCACCCCGCCGTCTGAGCAGGGCACGCTGGTCTTCCCGGGTAACCTGGGGATGTTTGAATGGGGCGGCATCTCGGTCGATCCAAACCGTCAGGTGGCGATTGCCAACCCGATGGCACTGCCGTTTGTCTCGAAGCTGATCCCACGCGGTCCTGGTAACCCGATGGAGCAGCCGAAAGATGCGAAAGGCAGCGGCACTGAAGCCGGTATTCAGCCGCAGTACGGCGTGCCGTATGGCGTTACGCTGAACCCGTTCCTCTCTCCGTTTGGCCTGCCGTGTAAACAGCCTGCCTGGGGTTATATCTCCGCGCTGGATCTGAAAACGAACCAGGTGGTATGGAAAAAACGTATTGGTACGCCACAGGACAGCATGCCGTTCCCGATGCCGGTTCCTGTTCCGTTCAATATGGGTATGCCGATGCTCGGCGGCCCGATCTCTACTGCCGGAAACGTCCTGTTCATCGCGGCAACCGCAGATAACTACCTGCGCGCCTACAACATGACTAACGGTGAGAAACTGTGGCAAGGCCGTCTGCCGGCCGGTGGACAGGCCACACCGATGACCTACGAAGCGAATGGCAAGCAGTACGTTGTCATCTCCGCGGGCGGTCACGGGTCATTTGGCACGAAGATGGGCGACTATATCGTCGCGTATGCGTTGCCGGATGATGTGAAGTAGATGTGAGTGAAATGCAAAACGGCAACCTTGGGGTTGCCGTTTTTAGAACTCTGGCCGGGTAAGGCGAAACGCCGCCCGGCTTTTTTACACCGTAAACCCTAGCATCATCCCCGTATCTTCATGTTCCAGCAGATGGCAGTGGGCCATATAGGCAAACTCCTTCGGCGCGTCATGCTCAAACTTCACCAGCACTTCGCTTACTCCGCCCTCCACCCGCACCGTATCTTTCCAGCCCGTTCGATGTGCCGCAGGCGCTTTGCCGTTCTCGGAGATAATGCGGAACTGCGTGCCGTGAATGTGGAACGGATGCAGCATCATGTCGCCCTCGCCTGAAATCACCCAGCGTTCGTACTGGCCCTTGCTGGCCGCAAACATCGGGGTGTTCATATCAAAGGCCTGGCCGTTGATACGGTTGGCGTTATGGAAATCAAACCCTTTCCCGCCGCCGTGATTCATATGGCCCATGTTGCCCATCTTGCCGTGGTCCATATTCATATGCCCCATCGACTGGCCGTGGTGCATGCCCGCCATCGCCTGATCGCCATATTTGTTCATCAATGCCTGCATGCCCATCATGTCGAGCATGGGGTCCATCGACAGCTGGAGTTTACGCTGGGTTAATCCGTCGAGGGACGGCAGCGCAGGCATGGCCGCCAGCGTATCCGGCAGCGTACCGGACGCCGTCACCCGCAGCGGCTGAATGCGCAGCACCGGATGCGGCTTATCGAACGGCGCAACGGCCATCCCCATCTGACTCACCGGGAGCGTAATGAGGTCAAACGGTTTCCCGTCGCTGATATCCACCAGCACTTCAAAACGCTCGCCCATCAGCATCGGCAGTTCGCTGACTTTCACCGGCTCAGCCAGCAGCCCGCCGTCGCTCGCCACCACGTACATTGGACGCTGATCGCTGGTGGCAAAGTTAAGGGAGCGCGCGTTACAGCCGTTGAGCAGGCGCAGGCGCAGCCAGCCTCGCGGCGCTGAATGTTGCGGATAAATCGCCCCGTTGGTCAGGAGCGTATCGCCAAACCAGCCGACAGCGGCGCTCATCACGTCGAGCTGATAGTCGATCTGCCCCTCAGCGGTAAATTTCTTGTCCTGTACGATCACCGGCACATCGTCGATGCCCCACTGTTTTGGCAGACGCAGCATCCGGCTTTCGTCGTCTTCAATGAGCACCAGCCCCGCCAGCCCCATCGCCACCTGATGCCCGGTTTTGCCATGCTGATGGGGATGGAACCAGCAGGTCGCTGCGTGCTGGTCCGGGGTAAAGGTCACCGTGCGCTCACCGCCCGCTTTGATCACCCCCTGCGGGCCACCGTCGACCTCGCCGGGAACCTCCAGGCCATGCCAGTGCAACGTCGTCTCTTCCGCAAGGGTATTATGAATATTCACCGTCACCGGTTTGCCCCGGGAAAGCTGAAGCGCCGGACCGAGCAAATTACCGTTATATCCCCATGTGGTGGCCTGATGCGCGCCAAAGGTCGATTTTCCCGACTGAACGATTAACTGGATGCGACTGCGGGCGTCGGCAGTCAGTAAATCAGGGATGGGGAGGGTGGGTCTGTCGGCGGCGAATGCGGCGCGGCTCCATAAAGGTAACGCGCTGGCAGCCCCCAGTACGGCTGAATATTTCAAAAAATCACGACGTTGCATGTTCATTCCTTTTTTCCGTGCAGGCGATATTTTGAGCTTAAACCCTCCCCTTGGGAGAAGGTCAAGTAAAGCGGCAATAATAAAGGTCGTCGCGCTGGTATCAAGTATGCTAACGTTTAATTTCCGTGACGCAGTGGTAAAAGCAATGAAGACGTTTTTCAGGACAATTTTGTTCGCCAGCCTGGTGGCGATGAGTGCGAACAGTTATGCGCTGAGTGAAAACGAAGCGGAAGATATGGCCGATCTGACGGCAGTTTTTGTTTTCCTGAAAAACGATTGTGGATACCAGAATTTACCCAACGGGCAGATTCGTCGTGCACTGGTTTTTTTTGCCCAGCAAAATCAATGGGATCTCAGCAACTACGATAGCTTTGACATGAAGGCGCTCGGTGAAGACAGTTACCGCGATTTAAGCGGCATTGGCATTCCTGTCGCGAAAAAATGCAAAGCGCTGGCCCGCGATTCGCTGAGCCTGCTCGCCTACGTGAAGTAACCCTTCCCGCGCCCCTTTGTTGCAATGATGGCCGTGCATGCGCGGTCGTTGTTGGCTATGATGTTGCGCCCATTTTGCGTGGGTGTAATGGATGTTAACAAAGGAGGTATCAGCCTGTGACCGATAACACCTTGTGGCATGAAACGCTGCATGACCAGTTTGGTCAGTACTTTGCCGTTGATAACGTGCTTTATCATGAGAAGACCGATCATCAGGATCTGATCATTTTCGAGAACGCCGCGTTCGGGCGCGTCATGGCTCTTGACGGTGTGGTGCAAACCACCGAGCGCGATGAGTTTATCTATCACGAAATGATGACCCATGTGCCGCTGCTGGCGCACGGGCACGCGAAACACGTGCTGATTATCGGCGGCGGCGACGGCGCAATGCTGCGCGAAGTCTCCCGCCATAAAACCGTCGAGAGTATCACGATGGTCGAGATCGACGCCGGCGTGGTCTCTTTCTGTCGCCAATACCTGCCAAACCACAATGCGGGCAGCTACGACGATCCGCGTTTTACGCTGGTGATCGACGACGGGGTTAATTTCGTTAATCAGACCCGCCAGACCTTCGATGTGATCATCTCCGACTGCACCGATCCCATCGGGCCGGGCGCGACGCTCTTCACCTCGTCCTTCTACGAAGGCTGCAAACGCTGCCTGAACCCTGGCGGGATTTTCGTGGCGCAGAACGGCGTCTGTTTCCTGCAGCAGGACGAAGCCCTCGACAGCCATCGCAAGCTGAGCACCTATTTTGATGACGTCAGCTTCTATCAGGCGGCGATCCCCACCTACTACGGCGGCATCATGACCTTTGCCTGGGCGACGGATAACGGGGCGCTACGCCATCTGTCGACCGAGATAATCCAGGCACGCTTCCATCAGGCAGGCCTGAAATGCCGCTACTATAATCCGGCAGTCCACACGGCGGCCTTTGCCCTGCCACAATATCTGCAAGACGCGCTGTCCTCTAAGGGGGTGAACTAAATTGAAAAAGCTGAAACTGCATGGCTTTAACAACCTGACCAAAAGCCTGAGTTTTTGTATTTACGATATCTGCTACGTGAAAACAGCGGAGGAGCGCGATGGTTATATCGCCTATATCGATGAACTCTACAATGCCAACCGCCTGACCGAGATCCTGTCAGAAACCTGCTCCATCATCGGGGCCAATATCCTGAACATTGCGCGTCAGGACTATGAACCGCAGGGTGCCAGCGTCACGATCCTCGTGAGCGAAGAGCCGATCGACCCGCAGCTTATCGATCCCACCGAGCACCCTGGCCCGCTGCCCGAGGCGGTGGTCGCCCATCTCGATAAGAGCCATATCTGCGTGCACACCTATCCTGAAAGCCACCCGGAAGGCGGGCTGTGTACCTTCCGCGCTGACATCGAGGTCTCCACCTGTGGGGTGATTTCACCGCTGAATGCGCTGAACTATCTTATCCATCAGCTGGAATCCGATATTGTCACCGTGGACTACCGCGTGCGCGGTTTCACTCGTGATATCAACGGCATGAAGCATTTTATCGATCATGAGATCAATTCGATTCAGAACTTTATGTCCGAGGACATGAAGGCGCTGTATGACATGATGGATGTGAACGTCTATCAGGAAAACATCTTCCACACCAAGATGTTACTGAAGGAATTCGACCTGAAGCATTACATGTTCCACACCAGGCCAGAAGATTTAAGCGAAGAGGAGCGGAAGGAAATTACCGACCTGCTCTGGAAAGAGATGCGCGAAATCTACTACGGCCGCAATATTCCGGCCGTGTAAAGCGCACGGGGGGCAAGGAAGCTCCGCTGATTTACTTCTGTTTCATGAAATCACGGTACGCCGCTACCACCTGCAAAAAGTCCTCCACGCCGCACAGCGACAGGCTCTCTTCGTCGTAGTAGCTCATCCCCTCTTCCATCTCATCGCCTGAAAACTCAAGCTGATTGGCGCGCACCATGACCTCTTCCCCGTCCATCCAGAGGGTGTATTCATGTCCGACGCGCTGCCAGGATCGCTCGCTGCCTTTTACGGTTTGCGCAGCGTCTTCGACTTCGTCGAGCAGGGCGAGATTTTCTTTCACTTCTTCGTTAAACCAATGCCCGACCACCTCGTGGCCCATCGACATACGCACTTTCACCACTCCGGTGATATCGCGCAGAAATTCGTAATCCATGGTGTTTTCCTCTGCAGAGCCATTGGCGTAATTATCGCAGATAGAGAGGAGATAAAAAGCGGGACGGGTGTCAGGAGTGGAAAATAAAAAACCCCGCGGGCAAAACGCGGGGTTTTATTGTCTTGCAGGCCGGGCAGCGCGGTGCCGCCCGGCAACATCTTACACGGCGGTCTGGAAGATCACGCCGTCGGCTTTCTCGGTGTACTGAGAGAGCTTGTCGAAGTTCAGATAGCGATAGGTATCCACCGCCGTCTTATCAACCTGAGCAACGAAGGTCTGGTACTCTTCCGGCGTCGGCAGTTTGCCGATCAGCGCCGCAACAGCCGCCAGCTCCGCAGAGGCCAGATAGACGTTCGCACCGGTCCCTAAACGGTTCGGGAAGTTACGGGTCGAGGTAGAAACTACCGTTGCACCGTCAGCCACACGCGCCTGGTTACCCATACACAGGGAACAGCCAGGGATTTCGATACGCGCACCGCTCTTACCAAAGACGCTGTAGTAGCCCTCTTCCGTCAGTTGTGCCGCATCCATACGCGTTGGCGGAGCGACCCACAGACGCGTTGGCAGCTGGCCTTTGTGGGTATCCAGCAGCTTACCGGCAGCGCGGAAGTGGCCGATGTTGGTCATGCAAGAGCCGATGAACACTTCGTCGATCTTATCGCCCTGCACGTCAGACAGCAGACGCGCATCGTCAGGATCGTTTGGTGCGCACAGGATTGGTTCTTTGATATCCGCCAGATCGATGTCGATAACCGCCGCGTATTCCGCGTCAGCATCGGCTTCGAGCAGTTGCGGATCGGCCAGCCATTTTTCCATACCCTGCACACGGCGCTCGAGGGTGCGACGATCGCCGTAACCTTCTGCGATCATCCACTTCAGCAGCACGATGTTAGAGCTGAGGTACTCAACGATCGGCTCTTTGTTCAGCTTGATGGTACAGCCTGCCGCAGAACGCTCGGCAGAGGCATCCGTCAGCTCAAACGCCTGCTCAACTTTCAGATCCGGCAGACCTTCGATCTCCAGAATGCGGCCTGAGAAGATGTTTTTCTTCCCTTTCTTCTCAACGGTCAGCAGACCCTGTTTGATCGCGTACAGCGGGATCGCATGCACCAGATCGCGCAGGGTGATACCCGGCTGCATTTTGCCTTTGAAGCGCACCAGAACGGATTCCGGCATGTCCAGCGGCATCACGCCCGTTGCGGCAGCAAACGCCACCAGGCCAGAGCCTGCCGGGAAGGAGATGCCGATCGGGAAGCGGGTGTGGGAGTCACCACCGGTACCCACGGTATCCGGCAGCAGCATGCGGTTCAGCCAGGAGTGGATAACGCCATCGCCAGGGCGCAGCGATACGCCGCCACGGTTCATGATGAAGTCTGGCAGCGTGTGGTGTGTGGTCACGTCTACCGGCTTCGGATAGGCAGCCGTGTGGCAGAAGGACTGCATCACCAGGTCGGACGAGAAGCCCAGACACGCCAGGTCTTTCAGCTCATCACGGGTCATAGGACCGGTGGTGTCCTGAGAACCGACGGAGGTCATTTTAGGTTCGCAGTACGCGCCCGGACGAACACCCGTCACGCCGCACGCGCGGCCAACCATTTTCTGAGCCAGGGAGTAGCCGCGAGTGCTCTCCGCCACGTCTTTCGCCTGACGGAACACATCGCTGTGCGGCAGGCCCAGCGCTTCACGCGCTTTGGTGGTCAGGCCACGACCGATGATCAGCGGAATACGGCCACCGGCGCGGACTTCGTCAATCAGCACATCGGTTTTCAGCTCGAAGCTGGCCAGCAGTTCGCCGGTTTCATGGTTGCGGACTTCGCCTTTGAACGGATAAACGTCAATCACGTCACCCATGTTCAGGTCGCTCACATCCACTTCGATCGGCAGTGCGCCCGCATCTTCCATGGTGTTAAAGAAGATAGGTGCAATTTTGCCGCCGAGACACAGACCGCCGCCGCGCTTGTTCGGGACATGAGGGATGTCATCGCCCATGAACCACAGCACAGAGTTGGTTGCGGATTTACGCGAAGAACCGGTACCGACCACGTCACCGACATACGCCAGCGGGAAGCCTTTCTTATTTAATTCTTCGATCTGTTTGATCGGGCCGACAACGCCCGGCTGATCGGGATTAATGCCTTCGCGGGCGTTTTTCAGCATCGCCAGGGCGTGCAGTGGGATATCCGGGCGGGACCAGGCATCCGGGGCCGGAGACAGGTCATCGGTGTTGGTTTCGCCGGTCACTTTGAAGACCGTAACGGTAATTTTTTCAGCAAGCTGAGGACGGTTCAGGAACCATTCGGCATCAGCCCAGGATTGCATCACCTGTTTCGCATAGACGTTGCCTGCTTTCGCCTTCTCTTCCACATCGTAGAAGTTATCAAACATCAGCAGCGTCTGTGCCAGCGCTTTTGCGGCAATCGGTGCCAGCGCGTCGCTGTCCAGTGCATCAATTAACGGATGGATGTTGTAGCCGCCCTGCATGGTGCCGAGCAGTTCAATCGCTTTTTCAGGAGTAACCAGTGGGGAGGTTGCTTCGCCTTTGGCAACGGCAGCAAGGAATCCGGCTTTCACATACGCGGCTTCATCGACGCCTGGCGGAACACGGTTGATCAACAGATCTAACAGGAATTCTTCTTCGCCCGCAGGCGGATTCTTCAGCAGCTCGACGAGGCCGGCCATCTGGGTTGCATCTAAGGGTTTCGGTACAATTCCCTCGGCGGCACGTTCTGCTACGTGCTTACGGTATTCTTCTAGCACGACGGTTCTCCTCGCTCTCATTGTCATATGCGGTCGGCGTTCTCTTCACGCTCCTGTGAGACAGCAGTTTGTAGGGTAAATGCCCGATACCGCGTCGGGCAGCATAGCAGGATTTCTGCACAGTGTTAATCCGTTTACAAAAAAGCAACATTAAATAGTTTGCTGAATCGTTAAGGATGGTATAGCGCGCGGAGAGCGGGATTTTTCGGGCACAAAAAAACCGCCTTTCAGCGGTTTATTGCTGGCCGCTCGCAAGAGCGGCCTTCTGAATATCTCACGCCTTTTTCCCCATCGGATATAATTTGTGTAATAAATGCTCACACTCTTTATCCGGATACAGCGGGCCGTTTCCCAACATTAATCAAAACCACAAAATACGGGTGAATATACTCGCGGCAACAAGAACGCTCATCGACACTGCTTACGCTGGAGTCACACTATGAAGTTGCCCTTTAAGCCACATCTGCTTGTCTTGCTGTGCAGTGCCGGGCTGTTAGCCGCATCCGGCGTCATGTATGTGAAAAGTCGAGCGCCCGAAACGGTTTCAACGCCTCCGCCCGCTGTGGCGCCCACCGCACCTCAACCTGTTTCCCCGATACCCGCCCCGGTGGTCACCCCGACCTATACCGCCGCGCAAATCGATCAGTGGACCGCGCCCATCGCGCTCTACCCTGACGCACTGCTCTCACAGATCCTGATGGCCTCAACCTACCCGGCAAACGTGATTCAGGCCGCGCAGTGGTCGAAAGATAACCCTAAAATGCAGGGTGATGCCGCCATTCAGGCGGTGAGCAATCAGCCGTGGGACCCCAGCGTTAAATCCCTGGTGGCCTTCCCTCAGTTGATGTCCCTGATGGGGGAAAATCCGCCATGGATACAGAATCTCGGCGATGCGTTTCTGGCTCAGCCGAAAGATGTGATGGACTCCGTCCAGCGTCTGCGGCTCCTGGCCCAGCAGACGGGTGCGCTGCAGTCCACGCCACAGCAAACGGTCACCAGCGTGAAGAAAGCGGCCCCGGCTGCCACCACAGCGTCCTTCTCAGCGTCAACGACCGCTGCCACGACGACCAGTCCAACGGTGATCAAAATCGAGTCCGCCGATCCGCAGGTGGTTTACGTCCCGACCTACAATCCCAACACGGTTTACGGCACCTGGCCCAGCGCCAGCTATCCGCCGGTATACCTGCCCCCTTCCCCTGGCGAGCAGTTTACCAATAGCCTGGTGAAAGGCCTTGGGTTTAGCCTTGGGGTCGCCACGACTTACGCGATTTTCAGCAATATCGACTGGGACGATGACGACGATTACCACCATCATGATCACGATGACTACGATCACCACAACGGTGGCTATAACCGCAATGGTGATAATAACATCAATATCAACGTGGATAATTTCAACAAAATCAGCGGACAGCGCCTGACGGATAACAACCGCACCTGGCAGCATAATCCGGCCTATCGCGAAGGGGTTCCGTATCCGAATAATCAGCTGAACAACCGCTTCCACTCGACGAACAGCGCGACGGGTCTGAGTGCCACTCAGCATCAACCGGTCAATCGCGACAGCCAGCGTCAGGCGGCGATGGCGCAGGTCCAGCAATCAACCGGGAAAACCCTTTCACAAACCCAGCGCCCGGCAACCAAAGACGTGCAGCGTCAGGCGGCGAACAATCAGCTGAAGCAGATTTCCCAGCGTAATAACTATCGCGGGTACGACACCAGTAAACCAAACACCGCCCAGCGAGCGAATAACAAAGCGCAGCGCGAGAATCATCAGAATCTGTCACAACGACAGGATCGACCGGCCTCACAGCCAACCCGCCAGCGAAATACGCAACCGCGAGCCAATGCGTTAAGCGGCAACGACAGCCGCTCAGCCAACTGGCAGGCGCAGCAACAGCGCGGGGCGCAAAGCCGTCAGTTCACCGCGCAGCACCAGAATCGTCAGCAGTCACGGCAAATGCCGGCAGGCCGCAACGAACACCGTGAATTCCGTCACCGCTAAGGGAATCGAAATGAAAACGAAATTACTCAGTGGGATGATGTTGTTCATGGTCTCAACCTTCGCCCTCGCACAGCAGCATTTTGCCACGCCGGACGAGGCGACCAGCGCGCTGGCGAAAGCCATCAGCGGGCAAAACGAAGCCGAGATGAAAAATCTGCTCGGCGATGACTGGCGTGATTTTCTGCCGCCCGAAGGCGTCGATCCGGAGGCGGTCGACCGTTTTCTGCGCGACTGGAAAGTCAGCCACCACACGGTGATCAACGGCGATGTGGCGCACCTCAACGTGGGCGACAGCGACTGGCAATTGCCCATCCCGGCGGTGAAACGCGCCGCTGGCTGGCAGTTTGATATGCAAAAAGCCGCAGAGGAGATCCTGACACGGGAGATCGGTCGCAACGAGCTGGCCGCTATTGAAGCGCTCCACGCCTACGTGGATGCACAGAAGAGTTTCTTCGCACTCAACCATCGCTATGCGGAAAAAGTGATCAGCGCTGAAGGGAAAAAAGACGGTTTATACTGGCCAGCCGCGCCGGGTGAAGCGCCCAGCCCGCTAGGGCCAGCATTCAGCCCGCAGGTGCCGGGAACCGGTTATCACGGCTATCACTTCCGCATTCTGCAGGATAAAGACAACGGCTTTGCGATGATCGCCTGGCCCGTCAGCTATGGGCAGACTGGCGTGATGAGTTTTGTGGTGAACGGTGATGATCAGGTGTATCAGACGAACCTGGGAAGTGAATCGCAGAAGAAAGCGAAAGAGATAACGGCTTATCATCCTGATAAAGAGTGGCAGCCCGTTGCGCCGTAAATAAAAAAAGCCGCTCAGTTGAGCGGCTTTTTTACGGTTCGAGAGATTACTTCTTCTTGGCTTTCGCGTTTGGCAGGTCGGTGATGCTACCTTCAAACACTTCTGCAGCCAGGCCCACGGACTCGTGCAGAGTCGGGTGCGCGTGGATGGTCAGCGCGATGTCTTCAGCGTCACAGCCCATTTCGATAGCCAGACCGATCTCACCCAGCAGCTCGCCGCCGTTGGTACCGACAATCGCACCACCGATCACACGGTGAGTCTCTTTGTCGAAGATCAGTTTGGTCACGCCATCGGCGCAATCGGAAGCGATCGCACGGCCAGAAGCTGCCCACGGGAAGGTGGCGGTTTCGTAGCTGATGCCTTTCTCTTTCGCTTCTTTCTCGGTCAGACCGACCCAGGCAACTTCCGGCTCGGTGTACGCGATTGATGGAATGACTTTCGGGTCGAAGTAGTGCTTCATTCCCGCGATAACTTCAGCGGCAACGTGACCTTCGTGAACACCTTTGTGCGCCAGCATTGGCTGACCGACGATATCGCCGATAGCAAAGATGTGCGGCACGTTGGTACGCAGCTGTTTGTCCACACGGATAAAGCCACGGTCGTCCACTTCAACGCCAGCAGCGCCTGCATCGAGGTTTTTACCGTTTGGCACACGGCCAATCGCCACCAGCACGGCGTCGTAACGCTGCGCTTCAGCAGGGGCTTTTTTGCCTTCCATGGAAACGTAAATACCGTCTTCTTTTGCTTCAACGGCAGTGACTTTGGTTTCCAGCATCAGGTTGAATTTCTTGCTGATGCGTTTGGTGAAGACTTTAACGATATCTTTATCGGCAGCCGGGATAACCTGGTCGAACATCTCAACCACGTCAATCTCTGAACCCAGCGCATGGTATACGGTACCCATTTCCAGACCGATGATACCGCCACCCATAACCAGCAGGCGTTTTGGTACGGTTTTCAGTTCCAGTGCGTCGGTGGAATCCCACACGCGAGGATCTTCATGCGGAATGAACGGGAGTTCGATCGGACGGGAGCCCGCCGCGATGATCGCGTTGTCGAAGTTGATCACGGTTTTGCCGTTCTCGCCTTCCACTTCCAGGGTGTTAGCCCCGGTGAATTTACCCAGACCGTTGACCACTTTCACTTTACGGCCTTTGGCCATACCCGCCAGACCGCCGGTCAGCTGAGTGATCACTTTCTCTTTCCAGGTACGAATCTTGTCGATATCGGTTTTCGGCTCGCCGAAGACAATACCGTGGTCAGCCAGTGCTTTGGCTTCTTCGATAACTTTTGCAACGTGCAGCAGTGCTTTAGAAGGGATACAGCCGACGTTCAGACAAACACCGCCGAGGGTGTTGTAACGTTCTACGATAACGGTTTCCAGACCTAAATCAGCGCAACGGAAGGCAGCAGAGTAACCTGCCGGGCCTGCCCCAAGTACCACGACCTGAGTTTTGATTTCAGTACTCATCATGACCTCTTATTGATTTCCGGCGGTCCAGGTACTTGTCGCCCTTCATCCACCGGGACGTTCTATCCGCCCGTATTTTACAAAATTGTTAACAATTTTGAAACAACAAACGGCTCATGAATTCTTGTCTTTACCAATAACCTCACAATTTTCATGAGATTACAAGACAAAAAGCCGGCCGACTGGCCGGCTTTTGCGATTACATCACCAGGCGGCGAATATCGCTCAGGGTGTTATTGATGATGGTAATGAAGCGCGCACCATCAGCACCGTCGATCACGCGGTGGTCGAAGGAGAGAGAGATTGGCATCATCAGACGCGGCACAAACTCTTTACCATTCCACACTGGTTCCATCGCGGACTTGGACACACCGAGGATCGCCACTTCCGGCGCGTTAACAATCGGCGCGAAGTGGGTAGTACCCAGGCCGCCGATGCTGGAGATAGTGAAGCAACCGCCCTGCATTTCGCCGGCAGTCAGCTTACCATCACGCGCTTTCTTGGAGATCACCGTCAGTTCACGGGACAGCTCAGTGATGCTCTTCTTGTTCACGTCTTTGAAGACCGGAACAACCAGACCATTTGGCGTATCAACCGCAACACCAATGTTGATGTATTTCTTCAGCGTCAGACGCTGTGCATCTTCAGACAGGGAGCTGTTGAAACGAGGCATCTGCTCAAGAGCTGCCGCAACAGCTTTCATGATGAAGACCACTGGGGTGAATTTCACGTCCAGTTTACGTTTCTCGGCTTCGGCGTTCTGCTGTTTACGGAACGCTTCCAGATCGGTGATATCGGTTTTGTCGAAGTGAGTAACGTGCGGGATCATCACCCAGTTACGGCTCAGGTTAGCACCAGAGATTTTCTGGATACGGCCCAGTTCCACTTCTTCGATTTCGCCAAACTTGCTGAAGTCGACTTTCGGCCATGGCAGCATGCCCGGAATACCGCCACCGGCAGCAGCAGCTGGTGCCGCTTCAGCGCGTTTCACAGCTTCTTTCACGTAAGTCTGAACGTCTTCGCGCAGGATACGACCTTTACGGCCCGTCCCTTTCACTTTCGCCAGATTCACGCCGAATTCGCGCGCCAGGCGACGAATCAGCGGAGTCGCGTGAACGTACGCGTCGTTCTCAGCAAACTCAGATTTGCCTTCTGCTTTCGCGGCCGGTGCAGCGGCTTTCGCAGCAGGCGCCGGAGCGGCGGCAGCAGGTGCTGGCGCAGCAGCCGGAGCCGCAGCAGGCGCAGCGCCTTCTACTTCGAAGACCATGATCAGAGAGCCGGTAGACACTTTGTCGCCGGTGCTGATTTTGATTTCTTTAACGGTACCTGCGAATGGAGCCGGGACTTCCATAGAGGCTTTGTCGCCCTCTACGGTGATCAGTGACTGCTCAGCGGCAACTTTGTCGCCCACTTTCACCATCACTTCAGTCACTTCAACTTCGTCACCGCCGATATCCGGAACGTTAACGTCTTTCGCACCAGACGCTGCTGGTGCAGCAGCCGCCGCCGGAGCAGCCGCCAGTGCTGGAGCCGCAGCCGGTGCAGCACCCGCCACTTCGAAGACCATAATCAGGGAGCCGGTAGACACTTTGTCGCCGGTGTTGATTTTGATCTCTTTCACCACGCCCGCGAACGGAGCCGGGACTTCCATAGAGGCTTTGTCGCCTTCTACGGTGATCAGGGATTGTTCAGCAGCAACAGTGTCGCCCACTTTCACCATGATCTCAGTCACTTCGACTTCGTCACCGCCGATGTCAGGCACGTTAACGTCTTTTGCAGCCGCAGCCGCTGGTGCAGCCGCCGGAGCAGCTGCTTCTTTCTTCTCTTCCTGCGCAGGTGCAGCAGCTGCTGCACCGTCGGCGGAATCGAAAATCATGATCAGTTTGCCAGTCTCGGTTTTATCGCCAACAGAGACTTTGATCTCTTTAACGATGCCAGCCTGAGGAGACGGGACTTCCATAGAGGCTTTATCGCCTTCTACGGTGATCAGCGACTGTTCAGCTTCAACTTTGTCGCCTACTTTGACCAGGATCTCGGTGATTTCAACTTCATCAGCCCCGATGTCCGGTACATTGATTTCGATAGCCATTATTCTTTTACCTCTTACGCCAGACGCGGGTTAACTTTATCTGCATCGATGTTGAATTTGGTGATTGCTTCCGCAACCACTTTCTTATCGATTTCGCCACGTTTAGCCAGTTCGCCCAGCGCTGCAACGACCACGTAAGAAGAGTCAACTTCGAAGTGGTGACGCAGGTTTTCGCGGCTGTCAGAGCGACCGAAGCCGTCGGTACCCAGTACGCGGTAATCATCAGCCGGTACATAAGTACGAACCTGCTCGGCGAACAGTTTCATATAGTCAGTAGATGCGACTGCCGGAGCGTCGTTCATCACCTGAGCGATGTACGGTACGCGTGGCGTTTCCATTGGGTGCAGCATGTTCCAGCGCTCACAATCCTGGCCATCACGTGCCAGTTCAGTGAAGGATGTTACGCTGTACACGTCAGAGCCAACGCCGTAGTCGTTCGCCAGGATCTGCGCTGCTTCACGTACGTGACGCAGGATAGAACCGGAGCCCAGCAGCTGAACTTTACCTTTGCTACCCGCGATGGTTTCGAGTTTGTAGATACCTTTACGGATACCTTCCTCGGCACCTGCTGGCATAGCCGGCATGTGGTAGTTTTCGTTCAGAGTGGTGATGTAGTAGTAAATGTTCTCTTGCGCTTCACCGTACATACGAACCAGACCGTCATGCATGATGACTGCCACTTCGTACGCGTAAGACGGGTCATAAGAGATACAGTTCGGGATAGTCAGAGACTGAATGTGGCTGTGACCATCTTCGTGCTGCAGACCTTCACCGTTCAGAGTCGTACGACCGGAAGTACCACCGACCAGGAAGCCGCGAGCCTGTTGGTCGCCAGCCTGCCAGCACAGGTCACCGATACGCTGGAAACCGAACATGGAGTAGTAGATGTAGAACGGAATCATCGGCAGGTTGTTGGTGCTGTAAGAGGTCGCAGCAGCCAGCCAGGATGCGCCTGCGCCCAGCTCGTTGATCCCTTCCTGCAGAATCTGGCCTTTCTCGTCTTCTTTGTAGTATGCAACCTGCTCACGGTCCTGCGGGGTGTACTGCTGGCCGTTCGGGCTGTAAATACCGATCTGACGGAACAGACCTTCCATACCGAAGGTACGCGCTTCATCGGCGATGATTGGAACCAGGCGATCTTTGATCGACTTGTTCTTCAGCATCACGTTCAGGGCACGAACGAAAGCGATAGTGGTAGAGATCTCTTTGTTCTGCTCTTCCAGCAGCTGGGAGAAGTCTTCCAGAACCGGCAGTTCCAGTTTCTCAGTGAAGTTCACCTGACGGGACGGCAGGTAGCCGTTCAGTTTCTGACGCTGTGCGTGCAGGTAGGTGTGTTCTTCAGAACCTTCCGGGAAGGTGATGTAAGAGAGGTTTTCAACCTGCTCGTCGGTGACAGGAACGTTGAAGCGGTCGCGGATATAACGCACGCCGTCCATGTTCATTTTCTTCACCTGGTGCGCAATGTTTTTACCTTCGGCGGTGTCACCCATGCCATAACCTTTGATGGTATGAGCCAGGATAACTGTTGCTTTGCCTTTGGTTTCTTGCGCGTTTTTCAGTGCTGCGTAGACTTTCTTCGGATCGTGGCCGCCACGGTTCAGAGCCCAGATCTGATCGTCAGACCAGTCTGCAACCAGCGCTGCGGTTTCAGGGTATTTACCGAAGAAGTGCTCACGAACGTAGGCACCGTTTTTGGATTTGAAGGTCTGATAGTCGCCGTCAACGGTTTCGTTCATCAGCTGAATCAGTTTACCGCTGGTATCTTTACGCAGCAGCTCATCCCAACGACCGCCCCACATCACTTTAACGACGTTCCAGCCAGCACCGCTGAAGATGCCTTCCAGTTCGTTGATGATCTTGCCGTTGCCGGTTACCGGACCATCCAGACGCTGCAGGTTACAGTTGATGATGAAGCACAGGTTGTCCAGTTTCTCACGGGTAGCGATGGTAATCGCACCTTTAGATTCTGGCTCATCCATCTCGCCGTCGCCCAGGAAGGCGTAAACGGTCTGCTGAGAGGTATCTTTCAGGCCACGGTGTTCCAGATATTTCAGGAATTTAGCCTGGTAAATCGCACCGATTGGACCCAGACCCATAGAAACGGTCGGGAACTGCCAGAACTCAGGCATCAGTTTAGGGTGCGGGTAAGAAGACAGACCTTTACCGTGAACTTCCTGACGGAAGTTGTTCATCTGCTCTTCAGTCAGACGACCTTCCAGGAACGCACGTGCGTAAACGCCCGGAGAGATATGGCCCTGGAAGTAAACCAGGTCGCCGCCGTCTTTCTCGGTGCGTGCGCGGAAGAAGTGGTTAAAGCACACTTCATAAACGGTCGCAGAAGACTGGAAGGAAGCCATGTGGCCGCCCAGTTCCAGGTCTTTCTTGGATGCGCGCAGAACGGTCATGATCGCGTTCCAGCGAATTGCAGAACGGATACGACGTTCCAGATCCAGATTGCCCGGGTATTCCGGTTCGTCTTCGACGGCAATCGTGTTTACGTAGTTGCTAGCCCCTGCACCTGAAGCTACTTTCACGCCACCTTTACGGGCTTCTGAAAGCAGCTGATCAATCAGATACTGAGCGCGCTCAACACCTTCTTCACGGATGACCGATTCGATCGCCTGTAGCCAGTCGCGAGTTTCGATCGGATCCACGTCATTTTGGAGACGTTCTGACATGGGGGTATTCCTTATCTATCTAATACGTTGATTTGTCTGGAACCTGTCCCATTGTGCTCTCAGCAAAGAACACAATAAGACAGGTTCTGCGTTTAGTTGCCGCGCTCTAAAAAAACTCTGGCGCTTAATCCTTTCGTTGCTGTATGCGGCGGAGTGAACGTTCTCTACGACTCTGTTCACGGCTGCGGTCCAGCAAGATTTCCTCAATGAAAGCCAGGTGACGGTGCGACGCTTCACGCGCCTGCTCCGGTTCCCCGGCCATTATCGCCTCGAATACACGGGTGCGATGATTGCTGACCAGCGGGAGCATCTCCCGGCGGGCGTACAACAATTCAAAATTTTGTCGAACATTCTGGGCCAGCATCGGCTCCATACAGCGAAGCAGGTGGAGAAGCACGACATTGTGCGCTGCTTCGGTGACGGCAATTTGATACTGGACGACGGCATTGGACTCGGCGTCGAGATCGCCTGACTGCTGTGCCCGTTCAATGGCCTGATGCAGTTCGCGAATACGCACGCGATCTTCATCATTGCTGCGCAGGGCCGCGTAATAAGCAGCGATACCTTCAAGCGCGTGACGGGTTTCAAGCAGGTCAAACTGGGATTCTGGGTGGTCAGACAAAAGCTCGACCAGCGGATCGCTGAAGCTCTGCCACAGGCTATTTTGCACAAACGTTCCACCGCCCTGACGACGAAGCAGCAAGCCCTTCGCTTCGAGACGTTGAATCGCCTCACGCAGAGAGGGACGGGAAACGTCGAACTGTTTTGCCAGCTCGCGTTCAGGCGGGAGTTTTTCACCGGGGCGCAGAGTCCCTTCGAGGATTAAAAACTCCAGCTGCTGCTCTATCACATCCGATAGTTTTGGTTGGCGAATTTTGCTGTAGGCCATATTCCCTGTCTTACGCCTTTTTGCCCGGAGTAAATTGGTCTTACCAATTTCATGTTCGTATCGCTAAAGTAACAAAGTATTCACCTTCTGTCCATATTGGTTTTGATTGAAATCAGTAAACCCTGCACATTTTAACAACCTTACAGAAATAACGTTTCAGAAATGTAACTTTGCACAAATGAACTGGTTACCACTAAAAAGGTAGTTTTAACCTTATTGAAACGAGGGAATTTGCAATCTGAAGCGATTCAACAAGGTAAATAATGAAAATTCGCCCACTTATGGAGCATTTTTATTCTATAGATGGGGTGAGGGAGCGACGCGCAGGCATTTACAAATGCTTTCTTTTTATTCAAGCGATCGACATCCCTTCATAAAGCAGGTGCATTCGCTGGCGCTTACCACTATTCTTGCGTCAACGGAAGCCATATCCGCTTTTTTCGGTCAACTTCACCGTAAAGAAATAAATACAGAAAATGGACTTTCATAATTACACACGCCCGAGCGTGAACATAACAACCACACACGAGGTTTCAAATGGAAGCTCAACAGCATGGCGATCAGCTAAAGCGCGGCCTTAAAAACCGCCATATACAGCTCATCGCGTTGGGTGGCGCTATCGGTACCGGCCTGTTTCTGGGCAGCGCATCCGTCATTCAGTCGGCAGGTCCGGGGATTATTCTGGGCTATGCCATCGCGGGCTTTATCGCCTTCCTTATTATGCGCCAGCTCGGTGAAATGGTGGTTGAAGAGCCGGTAGCCGGCTCCTTCAGCCACTTTGCCTATAAGTACTGGGGCGGCTTTGCCGGTTTCGCGTCGGGCTGGAACTACTGGGTCCTGTACGTTCTGGTTGCCATGGCTGAGCTGACTGCCGTCGGGAAATACATCCAGTTCTGGTATCCGGAGATCCCAACCTGGGCATCAGCAGCGGCTTTCTTTGTGATCATCAACGCCATCAATCTGACTAACGTCAAAGTGTTCGGTGAGATGGAGTTCTGGTTCGCGATCATCAAAGTGATCGCGGTTGTGGCGATGATCATCTTCGGCGGCTGGCTGCTGTTCAGCGGCAACGGTGGCCCGCAGGCGACCGTGCGCAACCTGTGGGAGCAAGGCGGGTTCTTGCCTCACGGCATGACCGGGCTGGTAATGATGATGGCAATCATTATGTTCTCGTTTGGTGGGCTGGAGCTGGTGGGGATTACCGCCGCAGAAGCCGATAATCCTGAGCAAAGCATCCCGAAAGCCACCAACCAGGTTATCTACCGTATTCTGATCTTCTATGTGGGTTCACTGGCGGTTCTGCTCTCCCTGCTGCCGTGGACGCGCGTCACCGCTGACACCAGCCCGTTTGTCCTGATCTTCCATGAACTGGGCGATACCCTCGTGGCAAACGCGCTGAACATCGTGGTGCTGACCGCGGCGCTGTCCGTGTATAACAGCTGCGTCTACTGCAACAGCCGTATGCTGTTCGGCCTGGCACAGCAGGGTAACGCTCCGAAAGCCCTGCTGAACGTTGATAAACGCGGCGTGCCGGTGAACTCCATTATGGTGTCCGCAGTGGTGACCGCCCTGTGCGTGCTGATTAACTATCTGGCACCGGAATCTGCATTCGGTCTGCTGATGGCGCTGGTCGTGTCCGCACTGGTGATCAACTGGGCGATGATTAGCCTGGCGCACATCAAGTTCCGCCGCGCGAAACAGCAGCAAGGCGTGAAAACGCGCTTCCCAGCCCTGTTCTATCCGCTGGGCAACTGGGTATGCCTGATCTTTATGGCGGCGGTGCTGGTGATTATGCTGATGACCCCAGGCATGGCGATCTCCGTGTATCTCATTCCTGTGTGGATTGTGATCCTCGGCGTGGGCTATCTGTTTAAACAGAAAAATGCCAAAACCGTAAAAGCGCATTAATCACTTCTCGCTCTGTGCCGGCTGCGGCACAGAGCGTGTTACCTGCCTCACAAATTCTCACCAACAGCCAAATCATCCATATCACCGCCCTGATACTGCAACGCAAATATTCATTTGCCAGCGAATAATTCTCTCCATACCGAAACCCGGAGAGCTGTCGATGGATAACAATAAACTGTCTGTAAAAGAAAAGATCGGCTATGGCATGGGCGACGCGGGATGTAACATCATCTTCGGCGCCATTATGTTGTTTGTTAACTACTTTTATACGGATATCTTTGGGCTCGCCCCCGCTCTGGTAGGGGTGCTATTGCTGTCAGTGAGGGTGATTGACGCCATCACCGACCCCATAATGGGAGCCATTGCTGACCGTACCCGCAGTAAATATGGGCGATTTCGTCCATGGCTGCTGTGGATTGCCTTCCCGTATGCCCTGTTCAGTATTCTGATGTTCACCACCCCAGAGTGGACGTACAACAGCAAAGTTATCTATGCGTTCGTCACCTATTTCCTGCTGTCACTCACTTACACCGCGATCAATATCCCTTACTGCTCGCTGGGCGGGGTAATCACTAACGACCCGAAAGAGCGCGTGGCCTGCCAGTCGTATCGCTTTGTCATGGTAGGGATTGCGACGCTGCTGCTCTCCTTAACCCTGCTGCCGATGGTGGAGTATTTTGGCGGTGACAACAAAGCCAAAGGCTATCAAATGGCGATGACCGTGCTGGCGCTGATTGGCACCTGCATGTTCCTGTTTAGTTTCTCAACCGTACGGGAACGTATTCGCCCGGCGGTCCAGACCAATGACGAACTGAAAAACGATCTCAAGGATGTGTGGAAGAACGATCAGTGGGTGCGCATTCTGCTGCTGACAATCTGTAACGTCTGCCCTGGCTTTATTCGCATGGCAGCGACCATGTACTACGTCACCTGGGTAATGGGGCAAAGCACCCATTTCGCCACGCTGTTTATCAGTCTCGGCGTGGTGGGCATGATGCTCGGTAGCATCCTCGCCAAACCCCTGACCGACCGCTGGTGTAAGCTGAAAGTCTTCTTCTGGACCAACATCGCCCTGGCCATTTTCTCCAGCGCGTTCTACTTCTTCGATCCAAAAGCCACCACCACCATTGTGGTGCTCTACTTCCTGCTCAACGTGTTGCATCAGATCCCTTCCCCGCTGCACTGGTCGCTGATGGCCGACGTGGACGACTACGGCGAGTGGAAAACCGGTAAACGCATCACCGGGATCAGCTTCTCCGGCAATATTTTCTTCCTCAAGCTGGGTCTGGCGATTGCTGGTGCGATGGTCGGATTCCTGCTCTCCTGGTACGGTTACGATGCGGGAGCCAAAGCGCAAAGCGCCGATGCCATCAACGGGATCGTCCTGCTGTTCACCCTGATTCCGGGCGTCGGTTATCTGATCACTGCGGGTGTGGTTCGTCTGCTGAAAGTCGATCGTGAACTGATGAAGCAGATTCAGGAAGATCTGGAGAAACGCCGCATAAACTATCGCGAGCTGAATGATTACCAGGAACTCAAAGCCGCTGAAACCAAATAAGGAAAGCCCAATGCGTCACTGGCCCAATCCCTTTATCGAACAACGTGCCGACCCGTTTATTCTGCATCACGAGGGGCAATACTACTTTATCGCTTCCGTGCCAGAGTACGACAGGCTGGCGATTCGCCGCGCCGACTCGCTGGAAGCGTTACGCCACGCACCCGAAGTGGTGGTCTGGCGTAAGCCGGAGAGCGGCCCGATGAGCGAGCTTATCTGGGCACCGGAGCTGCATCACATTGACGGCAAGTGGTACATCTACTTTGCCGCCGCGCACACGAAAGCGCTCGATCAGCTCAATATGTTCCAGCACCGGATGTACGCGCTGGAATGTGCCGATAGCGATCCCCTGACCGGGAAATGGGTTGAAAAAGGGCAGATAACGACGCCGTTTGATACCTTTGCCCTCGATGCCACGACCTTTGTTCATCAGGGCAAACGCTGGTATCTGTGGGCGCAAAAAGCGCCGGATATCTCAGGGAACTCTAATCTCTATCTCTGCGAGATGGAAAACCCATGGACGCTGACGGGTGAGCCTGTCCTGCTCAGTAAACCCGAGTATGACTGGGAGTGCCGCGGATTCTGGGTCAACGAAGGCCCGGCGGTGCTGGAGCACGGAGACAGGCTGTTTATCAGCTACTCTGCCAGCGCGACGGATGAGAATTACTGCATGGGGCTGCTGTGGATTGATAAAAGCGCTGACCTGCGTAACCCCGCCAACTGGCACAAAGCGCCGCGCCCGGTGTTTACCACAAGCTATGAAAATCGTCAGTACGGACCTGGGCATAACAGCTTTACGCAAACGCCGGACGGTGAGGATGTGCTGGTGTATCACGCGCGTAACTACACCGAAATCGAGGGCGATCCGCTGTACGATCCGAACCGTCACACCCGTCTGAAGCTTGTCCACTGGAACGAAAACGGGATGCCAGAGTTTGGCATCCCGCCTGCGGATACTGAGTGAGACGTGCGGTGCGCTGGCTTACACCAGCGTACCGTAAATCGTAAGAAGCGCGACCAGCACCACAATCACAAATGAGGTTTTCTTCGCCATCGACACCGCCGCTTTCGGGGTTTCGACTTTGTCCGTGTGCGGCTCACGCGCCAGGGAGAACTGCGCCAGACGCGTCAGCACCTGATACTGAGAAGTGTGTCGTTCGGCCAGTGACGCAAACCAGGCCGGAAGCGCCTTCTCACCGTGACCAATAAGCGCATATACCACGCCGACCAGGCGAACCGGCAGCCAGTCCAGCACATGTAAAATCGCATCGATTCCTGACAGCAGACGCTCATGCGGCGTCAAATAGCGGGCAAGCCAGGTTTGCCAGGCGCGCAGGAACGCATATCCCATCAGGAACACAGGTCCCCACGGGCCGCCGACCACAAACCAGAACAGCGGCGCGAGATAATAGCGGAAGTTAATCCACAGCAGTGCATTTTGCAGTTCGCGCAGGTAATCGCGCTCGTTGCAGTCCGGCGGCACACCGTGGATGAGCGTCAATTCGCTTGCCATCGCGCCGCGCGCGTGGCTGTCGTCTCGCGATGCGGCTTTCAGATAGGCGTGATAGTGCAACCGCACCTTTCCGGCACCGATGCACAGCACGCCGAGCAGGATCCACACCACCAGCAGCGGCACGTTGAAAAAGAGGCCGTGCAGCGCACGCAGCAGCAGATACACCACGCACATTACCACTGCGGTCATCAGCAGGGTGCGCAGCATCGAGAAATGTTTAATCCGGCGGAACAGCACTTCCATCCGGTGATCCAAATGCCAGTGTTCGCCCAGTTTGAACAACCGTTCAGCGATCATCACCAGCAGCATGGTAAACAACGTCATGTCATCTCCTTATCTGACGAAGCGGTAAGCATGGCGCGAAACCGGGACCAGTCAAACGCCGGGCCAGGATCGGTTTTTCTCACTGGCGCAATATCGCTATGCCCGGTGATGTTATCAGCAATTTTAGGGTACAACGCGGTGAGTTCACGCGTCACCGCCACCAGCGCCTGATACTGCGCATCCGTGTAAGGCGTTGTGTCCGTCCCTTCCAGCTCAATACCAATCGAAAAATCGTTGCAGCGTTCACGCCCTTGGTACACCGACACACCTGCATGCCATGCGCGTTTATCGAAAGGAACATACTGGACGATTTCACCGTCGCGGCGAATCAGACAATGAGCAGAAACGCGCAGGTGCGCAATCTCAGCAAAAAAAGGATGGGCATCGGGATCGATTGTTCCGGTGAATAATGCATCGATCCACGGACCACCAAATTCACCCGGCGGCAGGCTAATATTGTGGACTACCAGCAGTGAGGGCGTTTCGTCCTCCGGGCGGCAATCATGGTGCGGCGACGGTACGTGCCGCGCATCAACCAGCCATCCATCTTGTAACTGCATGCTGGCTCTCCTTATATATGGTGCAGATTCTCGGTTCAGAGTAGCATGTTTCAATCTTATGATTCGTTACCAATTTGGAGTTTTATCATGCCGCCTCGCCGTTATAACCCCGACCACCGACGTGACGCGCTTCTGGAACGTATTAACCTCGATATCCCGGCAAGCGTCGCCCATGCGCTGCGCGAAGATCTGGGCGGCGAGGTCAATGCGGACAACGATATTACCGCACAATTATTGCCAAAAGAGACGCGCTCCCACGCGGTAATTATCACCCGCGAAGACGGCGTGTTCTGTGGCAAACGCTGGGTTGAGGAGGTTTTTACCCAGCTCGCCGGCGATGACGTTCAGATAACCTGGCATGTTCAGGATGGCGACAGCATTAGCGCCAATCAGCCCCTTTTTGAACTCGACGGCCCTGCCCGCGTGCTGTTAACGGGTGAGCGTACCGCGCTGAACTTCGTCCAGACATTATCCGGCGTCGCGAGCGCCGTTCGTCGCTACGTCGATCTGCTGGAAGGCACCAAAACCCAACTGCTGGATACCCGTAAAACGCTGCCCGGCCTGCGTACTGCACTGAAATACGCGGTGCTGTGCGGTGGTGGAGCGAACCATCGTTTGGGGTTATCCGATGCCTTCCTGATTAAAGAGAACCACATTATTGCGTCTGGCTCTGTGCGCCAGGCGGTCGAAAAAGCCTTCTGGCTGCATCCGGACGTCCCTGTCGAGGTTGAAGTCGAAAACCTCGAAGAGCTTGATGCCGCGCTGAAAGCCGGAGCCGATATCATCATGCTCGATAACTTCGAGACGGAACTGATGCGTGAAGCGGTCAAACGCACCAACGGCCAGGCGCAGCTTGAAGTGTCGGGCAACGTGACGCATGAAACCCTGCGTGAGTTCGCTGAAACCGGCGTGGATTTCATCTCCGTTGGGGCGCTTACCAAGCATGTGCAGGCCCTTGACCTCTCGATGCGTTTCAAATAATACGCGACTCTTCCCCCTCTCATGACAGTGAGGGGGAAGAAAATTCCGTGATTACGACCCTTCTCGCAAAATTCTGATGCTCTCCTGCAACCACATTAAAATTCTCTGAATCCCCTTTCACAATTCTCTTTTTGCTCCTCGTGTTTGCTTTTTGCCGCTGCCACAGTTGCGCCACGAAACTCAAGGAGCAGATATGAACAGACAACATGGATTTACCCTCATTGAACTGATGGTGGTGATTGGCATCATCGCCATTCTGAGCGCCATCGGCGTTCCGGCTTACCAAAACTATCTGCGCAAAGCCGCACTGACCGACATGCTGCAAACTTTTGTCCCCTACCGCACGGCGATTGAGCTTTGCGCGCTCGATCATGGCGGTGTCGGGACTTGCGATGGCGGAACCAACGGCATTCCCTCGCCCACGACTACGCGTTATGTCTCTGCCATGAGCATTGCCAAAGGCGCAGTGGCACTCACCGGCCAGGAGAGTCTGAACGGACTTGAAGTGGTTTTAGCCCCGCTATGGAGCGATGGCGACGGCATTACCGGCTGGACGCGTGATTGCAACATTGCAAACGACAGCACCCTTCAACAAGCGTGTGAAGACGTTTTCCGCTTCGACAGCAAATAACAGGGGGCGGAACATGAATTCAGAACAACTGAGACTGCTTTGTCAGCGACATCATGCGCTACTACTAACCAGCAACGACGAGATGGTCAGCATTGCCGTGGTGGACACGCCGGCATCCCAAATGATGGAAGCCCTGCGGTTCGCGACGCAAAAGCGAATCGACATTGAATGCTGGACCAAAGAGCGGATGGAGAAGTACCAGCAGTCGTCATCGCCGTCAAACTTGCCGGTTGTGACTCCTATTGCCAGTTCTGCTGTCGATATTCTTAACCGCACGCTGCTGCAGGCGCTCAGTCAGCGCGCCTCGGATATTCACATTGAGCCTGCCGAAGAGGCCTGGCAAATCCGCTTACGTATTGATGGCGTGCTTTATCCACAGCCTCCGCTGGCGGCTGCGCTGGCAACCACCCTGATTGCCCGTTTAAAGGTGCTGGGCGATCTGGATATCGCCGAGCGCCGCCTGCCGCAGGATGGACAGTTTACCGTTGAACTGGCGGGCGCTTCGGTCTCTTTTCGCATTGCGACCCTCCCCTGCCGGGGTGGTGAAAAAATCGTGCTGCGTTTGCTGCATCAGGTGCAGCAGGCTCTGGAGCTTGACGCATTAGGTATGACAGACGCCCAGCACAGGCTTTTTGCCGAGGTGCTCAACCAGCCGCAGGGGCTGTTGTTGGTCACCGGTCCGACCGGCAGCGGGAAAACTGTCACGCTTTATAGCGCACTTCAGGCCCGTAACGCGGAGGATGTGAATATTTGCAGCGTTGAAGATCCGATTGAGATCCCCCTGGCCGGGCTGAACCAGACGCAAATCAACCCGCGTGCGGGCCTGACGTTTCAAACTGTGCTGCGGGCACTATTGCGCCAGGATCCGGACATCATCATGGTGGGTGAGATCCGCGACGGTGAAACGGCAGAAATCGCCATCAAAGCCGCGCAGACGGGCCATTTAGTGCTCTCCACGCTGCATACAAATTCCACGACAGAGACCCTGATCCGTCTTCAGCAGATGGGGGTTGCCCGCTGGATGGTCTCTTCTGCTCTGACGCTGGTCATTGCACAGAGGCTGGTACGCCGCCTCTGCCCCCATTGTCGAAAAGAGAGCTACCAGGAGGCGAGAATCCCTAAAACAGTCTGGCCACGCAAGCTACCGCACTGGCAGCCGGTGGGCTGTGACCGTTGCTATCACGGATTTTATGGCCGCGTTGCTCTGTTTGAAGTGCTGCCAGTGAACAATGATATTCGCCAGGCTATCGCCAGTGGTGCATCAATTGAAGAGATCGAAAAAACAGCCCGACGAACGGGTATGACCACGCTATTTGAACACGGGTGCCTGGCCGTAGAGCGTGGGCACACCACGCTCGAAGAGCTACTTCGCGTACTGGGGATGCCTGATGGCTGCTAAATATCTCTGGCGCTGGCGCGCGCTCACGGTTGAGGGGGAACTGCAGCAGGGCACACTTTGGGCTGCCGATCGCGAGGCCGCCTGGGGTCAGCTGTCGCAAAAGGCGCTCTGTCCGCTGGCCTTGAAACGCAATCTTATGCAGCAAAAATGGCAGGCACAGCACTGTTATGAAATATTCCGACAACTTGCTGCCCTGCTTCAGGCTGGACTGACGCTCGCCTGGAGCCTGCAAATGTTGGCCGAGCAGCATCCCGTTAAGCAGTGGCAGGCGCTACTGGCCAGTCTGGCAGATGATCTCAGCGCGGGTTGTGCATTCTCCGACGCATTAAAGAAATGGCCGGAGGTGTTTTCTCCGCTCTATGTTTCGATGATGAAAACCGGTGAACTCACCGGAAAACTGGAAGAGTGCTGTCGCGAGTTAGCACAGCAGCAGCATTCACAGCAGCAACTTAGTGCGAAAGTAAAAAAGGCCCTGCGATACCCCACGATCATTTTGGCCCTCGCCGTTGTCGTGGTGATGGCAATGGTCACGCTGGTATTGCCCGAGTTTGCTGCTATCTATAAGACGTTTAATACGCCCTTACCGCTGCTAACAAAGCTGGTTATCGGGTTTGCTGACTTTGTTGGTCAGCATCTCACCGCGCTGATATGCATCGGACTGTCCCCGGTGCTCGTCATGCGTTTCCTAAGGCGGCATGAAGGCTGGCAGCGTTTTCATCAAAGATTTGGGTTGCGTGTGCCCATTATGGGCTCGCTGATTCGTGGGCAAAAGCTGAGCCAAATATTTACCGTGTTATCGCTAACACAGCAGGCAGGCATCGCTTTTTTACAAGGGCTGGAAAGCGCCCAAGAGTCGGTCGAGGGGGTGTTCTGGCAAGAGGTGCTGCGGGATGTCAGGCAGCGTGTGGTGCAGGGAGCATCTATCTGGTCGTCGCTGAGTGGCGCAGGAATTTTCACCCCATTATGCATCCAGCTGGTGCGAACGGGTGAGGTCTCTGGAGCCCTGGATATGATGCTGACCAATCTGGCGCGTCATCATAACGAGCAGACGTTTCAGCATGCGGATAATCTGGCGTCGCTGTTAGAACCGCTGCTATTGATTGTGACGGGAGTGATAATCGGAACGTTGGTGGTGGCGATGTATCTGCCCATTTTCCATCTGGGGGACGCCATGAGTGCGGGATAGCGCTGGCACGCAGGTGCGCACCAGCGACAAAGCGATTACAGGCTATTGAAAACGCGGTTTTCTTGTTCCTGAACGCGGATAAAGGTAGTGCGTTTGGTCAGCTCTTTCAGGCGTGATGCGCCGACATACGTGCATGCAGAACGCAGCCCACCCAGAACGTCGCGAGCGGTATTTTCGACCGGGCCGCGCAGAGCCAGTTTCACGGTTTTGCCTTCTGCTGCACGATACTGTGCAACGCCGCCAACGTGGCGGTTCATGGCAGATTCAGAGCTCATGCCGTAGAACAGCATAAATTTCTCGCCGTTTTCTTCAACCACAGCACCACCGCTCTCTTCGTGCCCTGCCAGCATACCGCCCAGCATCACGAAATCAGCGCCGCCACCAAAGGCTTTCGCCACATCGCCAGGGGTGGTGCAGCCACCGTCACTGATGATCTGACCGCCCAGACCGTGGGCCGCATCGGCACACTCAATCACGGCGGACAGCTGTGGATAGCCAACACCTGTTTTAACACGCGTGGTGCAAACAGAGCCTGGACCGATACCGACTTTCACGATATCTGCACCAGACAGAATCAGCTCTTCGCACATCTCGCCAGTCACGACGTTACCCGCAATGATGGTCTTGGTCGGCCAGGCTGCACGCGCTTTGCTGACGAACTGAACAAAATGCTCGGAATAGCCATTCGCAACGTCGATGCAGACAAAATTAAACTCGGGATTTGCGACCAGGATTTGTTTGGTTTTTTCGAAATCCGCATCGGAGGTACCGGTAGATACCATGATGTGTTTCTTCACATCATCAGACGCTGAAGCGGCAAAAGCGCTCCACTCTTCAATGCTGTAATGCTTATGCACCGCAGTCAGAATATCGAAAGTCGCCAGCGCGGTAGCCATAGCAAAGGTACCGACGGTATCCATGTTAGCGGCAATAACAGGCACGCCAGACCATGTCTGACCGGAATGCTTAAAGGTGAATTGACGTTCGAGTTCAACGTCTGAGCGGCTTTTCAGCGTAGAGCGTTTAGGGCGGATGAGAACGTCTTTGAAACCTAACTTCAGATCTTCTTCGATACGCATGTGCGGATTCCTGGGGTTAGAGGCAAATATGTTAAAAGCACAACTCCAGTGACGTTATCATACGCACTAATACGTGCTCCGCAAGACTGCGAATTTCTCTTTTTTTACGCTACAATCCTATAAATTTACCTGGTCAAAATCAGGTAAACAGAATTAACCATTCGCTACTGTAAGTTCAATTTCTAAGCAGCTGATTTTAAAAATGAATAATTCCCAGGATCTGATTTAATGGGGTACGTCGTAGCGTTAACGGGCGGTATTGGCAGTGGCAAAAGCACCGTGGCCGATGCTTTTTCACGTCGGGGTATCGCGATTATTGATGCGGATATTATTGCCCGTCAGGTGGTAGAGCCTCATACACCCGGCCTCAATGCGATTGCCGGGCATTTCGGACATCACATCATCAATGCCGATGGCACCTTGAACAGACGTCTGCTGCGGGAACGTATCTTTGCGCAGCCCGCTGAGAAAACCTGGCTCAATGCCCTCCTGCACCCCATGATTCACCAGGAAACTCAGCGCCAGATCGCTGCGTCCACATCACCTTATGTGCTATGGGTTGTTCCTTTGCTTGTTGAAAATCAGCTGCAGCACAAAGCCGATCGTGTTCTGGTCGTCGATGTATCGCCTGAGACACAACTTCAGCGAACGATGCTGCGCGATAATGTCACTCGCCAGCACGCTGAACAAATTCTTGCTGCGCAGGCAACGCGTGAAGCGCGCCTTGCCGTCGCAGATGATGTTATTGATAATGATGGCGCACCCGACACAATTGAATCGGATGTTGCCCGCCTGCACGCCCAGTATCTGATCTACGCGGCGCAGGCCGTAGCACAGGAAAAACCATAATGAATACGCACATCCTTTTTGAGCACCCACTCAATGAAAAAATGCGCACCTGGTTGCGCATAGAATTTCTCATTCAGCAGATGTCGCACCATCGTCCTATCGCCGATCACGCTACGGCGCTGCATTTTTTTCGCAATGTCGGCGATCTGCTGGATGTCATTGAGCGCGGTGACGTTCGTACCGAATTACTGAAAGAACTTGAGCGCCAGCAGCGTAAACTGCAGGCCTGGACTGAAGTCCCCGGTGTCGATCAGAGCCGCATTGACTCCCTGCGTCTTCAGCTGAAACAAAGCAGTAGCATTCTGATGGCTGCGCCTCGCGTGGGGCAGTTTCTGCGCGAAGACCGACTGATTGCCCTGGTGCGCCAGCGTCTGAGTATTCCGGGTGGCTGTTGCAGTTTCGACCTGCCAACGTTGCACATGTGGCTGCATATGCAGCAACAACAACGCGATGCGCAGGTGACGAGCTGGATGGAAAGTCTGGAGCCGATGAATCAGGCGTTGACGCTGATCCTCGATCTCGTGCGCCACTCATCGCCGTTTCGCAAACAGACCAGCCTTAACGGTTTTTACCAGGACAACGGCGACGATGCCGATCTGCTGCGTCTGAATATTGCGCTCGGCGAGCAGCTTTATCCGCAGATTTCCGGGCATAAAAGCCGCTTTGCGATTCGCTTTATGCCGCTGGACAGTGAAAATGGCACCGTGCCAGAACGTCTCGATTTCGAACTGGCTTGTTGCTAAGGAGTATTGATGTCTGAAATTATTACCGTCAGTTGCCCGACCTGTGGGAAAGCCGTGATCTGGGGCGAAATCAGCCCGTTTCGCCCGTTCTGCTGCAAACGCTGCCAGTTAATCGATCTGGGTGAATGGGCTGTGGAAGAGAAACGCATCCCGAGCGCGGGCGATCTGTCCGACAGCGACGACTGGAGCGAAGAACAGCAATAACCCGTTCTCCGCAGCGCCTGCTGACAATCGGCTTAGCAGGCCTTCCATTCCTCAATCAGTTTTGCAATGACAGGCGCATTGGCTGGCGGGAATTTATCGGCGTCCAGCGCTTCTAATTCAACCCAGTTGCCAGGCTGTCCCTCTTTGCCCCAGGGTTCCCCCTCCCAGCTTTCCACCACCCAGAACCACAGCGTAATGTGGCGATCCGGGAACTGGTATTCGAGCTTATCGAACAACGTCGGGCCACTCGGGGTGATCCCCACCTCTTCCTGAAGTTCCCGAATCAGCGCCTGTTCCGGCGTTTCACCTGATTCGATTTTACCGCCAGGAAACTCCCATTTATTCGCCATATGGGCATCAGCGGCGCGTTGAGTAATGAAGATCTGGTTTTGCGGGTTGCGAATAATCCCGACAGCGATTTGCAGTACTTTCATATTGTGACTTCCATAAAAAAGGCGCAGATGTCTGCGCCTTTTCAACTGGTGATACGTGTTTAGCTCAGACGGCCATGACACGCTTTGTATTTTTTACCGGAACCACATGGGCACGGATCGTTACGGCCCACTTTGCGATCGCCCGTCTGGGCTGCAATCGCCGCTGCCGCTTCGTCTTCGTCAGTCTGGTGGCTCAGCTGCTGCATCTGTGCCAGACGCTCAGCCTCTTCACGACGCTGTTGTTCCATCGCTTCCACTTCTTCTGGCATACGTACCTGAACTTTGCTCAGGGTACTGATCACTTCGTATTTCAGTGACTCCAGCATAGAGGCGAACATGGCGAAGGATTCACGTTTGTACTCCTGCTTAGGATCTTTCTGCGCATAGCCGCGCAGGTGAATACCCTGACGCAGGTAATCCATCGCTGCCAGATGCTCTTTCCACAGAGAGTCCAGGGTCTGCAACATGACGCCTTTCTCGAAGTGACGCATCATCTCGGTGCCAACCACTTCTTCCTTCTGCTTGTAAACGGCAACCGCAGTTTCCAGAATACGTTCGCGCAGCGTCTCTTCGTGCAGCTCTGGCTCTTTGTCCAGCCACTCTTTAACCGGCAGTTCGAGATCGAAGTCGTTTTTCAGACGTTCCTGCAGGCCTTCAACATCCCACATCTCTTCCAGAGACTGCGGTGGAATGTGCGCATCGATAGTCACTTTAAAGACATCTTCGCGAATGCTGTTGATGGTTTCGCTCACATCGGACACATCCAGCAGTTCGTTACGCTGGGTGTAGATAGCACGACGCTGATCGTTGGCAACATCATCATACTCAAGCAGCTGCTTACGAATATCGAAGTTGCGGCTCTCCACTTTACGCTGTGCGTTGGCAATCGCTTTGGTCACCCAAGGGTGCTCAATCGCTTCGCCCGGTTTCATCCCCAGTTTACGCATCATGCCAGACACACGGTCAGAGGCGAAAATACGCATCAGGGCATCTTCCATTGACAGGTAGAAGCGGGAAGAACCGGCATCACCCTGACGACCCGCACGGCCACGCAGCTGGTTATCTATACGACGAGATTCGTGACGCTCGGTACCAATGATGTGCAGACCACCGGAGGCCAGCACCGCATCGTGACGCACCTGCCAGTCAGCTTTGATCTGCGCAATTTGTTCTGGCGTTGGGTTTTCCAGCTCGGCCACTTCGGCCTGCCAGCTACCGCCCAGCATAATATCGGTACCACGCCCCGCCATGTTTGTAGCGATGGTAACCGCAGCCGGATAACCCGCCTGCGCAACGATATCGGCCTCTTTGGCGTGGAATTTAGCGTTCAGCACGTTGTGCTTAATGCCCGCTTTATCCAGCTCGTGAGAGACCACTTCGGATTTTTCGATAGAGATAGTACCCACCAGCACCGGCTGGCCTGCAGCGGTACGCTCGCGGATATCTTCGATGATCGCCTGAATTTTTTCCGCTTCGGTCATGTAGACCAGATCCGGCATATCTTTACGGATCATTGGGCGGTTCGTTGGAACGACAACGGTATCCAGTTTGTAGATAGAGCTAAATTCGAACGCTTCGGTATCCGCTGTACCGGTCATGCCCGCCAGTTTTTCATACAAACGGAAGTAGTTCTGGAAGGTGATAGAAGCCAGCGTCTGGTTTTCGTTCTGAATATCGACGCCTTCTTTCGCTTCCACAGCCTGGTGCAGACCATCAGACCAGCGACGGCCCTGCATGGTACGGCCAGTGTGTTCATCAACGATGATCACTTCGCCGTCTTTCACGATGTAATCCACATCGCGGGTGAACAGGACGTGAGCGCGCAATGCCGCAGTAACGTGGTGCATCAGCATAATGTTGGTCGGGGAGTAAAGTGACTCGCCCTCTTCCATAATGCCCTGCTCAACCAGCAGCTCTTCAATCTGGACCAGACCGCGCTCGGTCAGGTTCACCTGACGCGCTTTTTCATCCACGGAGAAGTGGCCTTCGCCCTGGAAAGTATCGGAATCTTCTTTCTCCTGACGAATCAGGTGCGGGATGATTTTGTCGACTTTACGGTACATCTCGGAGCTGTCTTCAGCCGGGCCAGAGATGATCAGCGGAGTACGGGCTTCATCGATGAGGATTGAGTCGACCTCATCCACCAGCGCGTAGTGCAGTTTACGCTGTACGCGCTCATCCGGGCTAAACGCCATGTTGTCGCGCAGGTAGTCAAAACCGTATTCGTTGTTGGTACCGTAGGTGATGTCTGCGCCATACGCTTCACGCTTCGCCGGAGCGGGCAGGCCGGACATGTTGATGCCGACGGACATACCGAGGAATTCGAACAGGGGACGGTTATTTTCGGCGTCACGCTGTGCCAGGTAATCGTTGACGGTCACGACGTGAACGCCTTTACCGGTCAACGCGTTCAGATACGCAGGCAGCGTTGCAGTCAGGGTTTTACCTTCACCGGTACGCATTTCTGCGATGCAACGTTCGTTCAGAACCATACCGCCGAGCAGCTGAACGTCGAAGTGACGCATGCCAAACACGCGTTTACTCGCTTCGCGAACCACGGCGAAAGCTTCTGGAATCAGGCTTTCCAGGGTTGCGCCTTTTTCCAGACGCTCACGGAACTCGCCCGTTTTCGCTTTCAGTTCGTCATCGGAGAGTTTTTCCATCTCCGGTTCCATACCATTAATGACGGTGACCGCTTTGCGCATACGGCGCAGGGTACGATCGTTACGGCTACCGAAAACTTTGGTTAATAATTTGATTAGCATAATAAATTCTCACACGCCCCATCATGGGCAGATAAATTAAGGTATTGAAAAAAGTTAATTTAGCTGAGGCGTTGTGGCCCGGCGCGGATGCCCTGCACCTGACTAATCCAGGCGGACACCGAAAAGGCGGCGTGTGGGATCAAGGCGGTCTGAGCCATCTGACGAACGATGACCGGCGGTTTGCTCTCCTGCGTCAGCAGCGCATTGAGCGTATCCAGCAGCGCAAGATGTTGCGCCTGAACCGGCAGCGACTCTTCCGCAGCAGGCACAGCTTGTGGCGCCATGGCAAACGAAAGATGACGGATGACGGTGCGAATAGCATGTTGATGCCAGTAATCGACCGTAAAGTTCGGACGGCGACTGGCTTCCAGCAGCGCGAGATGAGTGAAATTAACCCGCGTGGAGAGATCGTGTTTGGCGGTGGTGGTGTTCGCAGGCGTTGCCGCTTCTGAGGTGTGGCTGAGTACAGGCAAGCCGAGGCTCGCCGCAACCATCCCTAATAAGAGATGCGGCCAGAAGTAACGTCTGCCAAATTGTCGCCAGCGCGTTAGTATTCCGCTCACCTAATCCACCATCGTATGCAGGCCCGTTCAGGCATGCGTTCAGATATTATTTAGCGCACAGATATTATCACTAAAGCGATAATACATCAGCAGGAATGACAGATTGCCACGGGTAAAAACGGTCAAGAATGCAGCGAACGCGCGCACATTCTGTGCTTAGCGGGCAATAATCATGCGGGGAAGAAAATCAGACGTGCAAAAACAAAAACGACTGGTCTTCCTGGCCGGAGAGAGTACCAGGTCAACCAGTCGATTTTACGATACGGAATTAACCGTTACGCCAGAACCGTGCTCGGCGCTTTGAATGCCAGTGGCAATTCAGCTTCATCTTCGAAGGTCACAAATTCCCAAGCTTCCTGTTTTGCGAGGACTGCCTGCAACAATTTGTTGTTCAGTGCATGACCGGATTTAAACGCGGTAAATGCACCAATGATGTTGTGACCACACATGAAGAGGTCGCCGATCGCGTCCAGCATTTTGTGACGAACGAATTCATCTTCAAAACGCAGGCCGTCTTCGTTCAGTACGCGATAATCGTCAACAACGATGGCACAATCGAAGCTGCCGCCCAGGCACAGGCCACGGGACTGCAGATATTCGATATCACGCATGAAACCGAAAGTACGTGCACGGCTAATCTGACGCATAAACGCATCAGCAGAGAAGTTCATCGCATAGCGCTGGTTGCTGCCGTCAATCGCCGGATGGTTAAAGTCGATGGTAAAGTCCAACGAGAAACCATTAAACGGTTTGAATTCAGCCCACTTGTCGCCATCTTGCACGCGAACAGTCTCTTTAATGCGTACAAATTTCTTCGCGCAGTTCAGTTCATCAATGCCCGCATCAAGCAGCAGATAAACGAACGGAGCAGCACTGCCATCCATGATTGGGATTTCTGGCGCATCGACTTCAATAACGATGTTGTCGATACCCAGACCCGCCAGGGCGGCGTTCAGGTGCTCTACGGTAGAAATCCGCACGTCATGCTCGTTCACCAGGCAAGTACAGAGCATAGTATCACGCACAGATTTGGCATCGGCCGGAAAATCTACCGGTGGATTCAAGTCGGTGCGACGATAGATGACCCCGGTATTGGCCGGCGCAGGGCGCAGCGTCAGTGTGACTTTTTTGCCGGTATGTAAACCGACGCCAGTCGCCTGAACGATACGTTTAAGTGTCCTTTGTTTGATCATCGTATAATCTCGCCAAATTACTTATCCAACCGAGAGTGTATATCACTAACGGGTGGCCAGTTTAGCACAAAGAGCGAAAATCCCCAAATTCCAGCCAATTCTTAGTCAGCTTGCTTACGCAGGAACGCTGGGATATCCAGATAATCCGGTTCTTTCGCGGTTTGTGGCGTATTGTCGTTCACCACTTTCGCAGCTGGTTTTTGCTCCTGCGTCAGCGGCGCCATGCCGTGCTGCTGGTAGCGATCCATTACCGGTTGCTGGGTCTGTTTGTTGGTGACCAGGGTGATCTCTGGACGTTTGTCCATGCCGATACCGGTGGCAACAACGGTCACACGCAGCTCATCGTTCATTTCCGGATCAAGGGAAGTACCGATAACCACGGTGGCGTTATCAGACGCGAACGCACGAATGGTGTTACCCACGGTTTCGAACTCATCCAGACGCAGATCGAAGCCAGCGGTAATGTTGACCAGTACGCCGCGCGCGCCGGACAGATCGATGTCTTCCAACAATGGAGAAGAGATCGCCATTTCAGCCGCTTCTTCCGCACGGTCTTCACCGCTTGCCACGCCAGAGCCCATCATCGCATAGCCCATTTCGGACATTACGGTGCGGACGTCGGCGAAGTCGACGTTCATCAGACCCGGACGAGTAATCAGCTCAGCGATACCCTGAACCGCGCCTTTCAGCACGTCGTTTGCTGCGCCAAAAGCGTCCAGCAGGGAGATACCGCGACCCAGCACTTTCAGCAGTTTGTCGTTCGGGATGGTAATCAGAGAGTCCACGTGTTTGGACAGCTCAGTGATACCCTGCTCCGCGAAAGCCATACGCTTCTTGCCTTCAAAGTTGAAAGGCTTCGTCACGACAGCAACGGTCAGGATACCCAAATCTTTTGCCACTTCAGCAACGACCGGAGCAGCACCCGTACCGGTACCACCGCCCATGCCCGCTGCGATAAACACCATATCGGCGCCATCAAGTGCAGCACGCAGTGCTTCACGGTCTTCTTCAGCCGCGTTACGACCGACTTCTGGGTTAGCCCCAGCGCCCAGACCTTTAGTGATACCACCACCGATCTGGATAGTCTGGCCTACAGCTGTCTTTCGCAGTGCCTGAGCATCGGTGTTAACTGCAAAGAATTCAACACCTTCGATGCGTTCGCGCACCATATGCTCGACAGCGTTACCGCCGCCGCCACCGACGCCGATGACTTTAATCACCGCGTCGTTGGTTAATTCCATTGGTTCAAACATGGTTTCTCTCCGTTTTTACGCTTCATCACTCACGCCTGCCTGGGCAAAAGAGTGCTTTTGCGTATGTGCCTGTCGCCTGAGACCGCTAATTCTCTCCGGTCTCTTTAAAAATTAAAATTCTTTTCTCAGCCAGGAATTGAGTCGTTTGACCCAGGAACCGACCGACGTACGTTTTTCCACTTCTGCTTCACCACTCAAATGGGACTCTTTCCCGTAGTGCAGCAGGCCCACGGCCGTTGAATAATACGGCTCCTGAGCGTAATCCGTTAACCCGGTAATATTCAGCGGCGCACCAATACGGACTTGCGTATGGAACACTCGCTGGGCACAGGCGGCAAGACCTTCAATTTGCGCTGCACCACCGGTTAATACAATCCCCGCCGCGAGATGGTGTTTCACACCCTGCTGACGAAGCTGTTCTTGTAACTGTAAAATCTCTTCGTTGACGAGATTGAGCAGCTCGGTATAACGCGGCTCAATCACCTCTGCCAGCGTCTGACGCTGCAGACTGCGCGGCGGACGACCGCCCACGCTTGGCACTTCAACGCTCTCATCTTTGCCGACGATGGAGCCTAATGCACAACCATGGCGCACTTTAATCGCCTCTGCATCGCTCGGAGGCGTACCAAAGGCGTAAGCGATATCGCTGGTCACGACATTCCCGGCATAAGGGATGACTTTAGTGTGACGCAATGCACCGCCCGTATACACGGCCATATCCATTGTACCACCACCGATATCAACCACACAGACGCCCAATTCACGTTCGTCTTCAGTCAGAACCGAGTAGCTTGCTGCCAGGCCTGCAAAAATAAGTTGGTCAACTTTCAGCCCACAACGTTCAACGGCTTTGACGATGTTTTTCGCCATGTCGTTGTGACATGTGATCAAGTGCACTTTTGCCTGCATACGCACGCCGGAAAGACCGACCGGATTTTTGATACCTTCCTGGTAGTCGATCGCATATTCCTGCGGAATCACGTGCAGCACGCGGTGTTCATCCCGCACGCGCACGGATTTAGCCGTGTGCACTACGTTTTCAACGTCTTCCTGCGTCACTTCCTCTTCGGAAATCGGCACCATCCCGATTTCGTTCTGGCAGCTAATGTGCTTACCAGAGAGGGCCAGATAGACGGAGGAAATCTGGCAATCTGCCATTAATTCTGCCTGATCGATGGCGCGCTGTACGCATTTCACCACCGACTCGAGGTCGTTTACCCCACCTTTATCCATACCACGGGACGGGCAACTGCCCACACCAATGATATTGACCATACCGTCGGGCAGAACTTCCCCTACTAAAGCGGCAACCTTAGCGGTGCCAATCTCCAGTCCAACTACCAGTTTTCTGTCCGTCGCCTTGATCATTGTTGTTCTGCCTGTACCTGTGCCTGATTCTGTTGCTGATTAGGTTCCTCAACCGGAGCCGGTACCCAACCGACTGCTGCGCCTGAGTCATAGCGCAAATCAACGTAGCTTATCCGTTTGCCGTCGGTCTGCGCCTGCTGCTGTAAAACGGGGTACAGTTCTACAAAACGCGCCAAACGCTTCATCGTGTCGCCGCGACCAAGATTGAGCTTAATCCCATTCGTCAACGTCAGCTGCCAGGAGCGGCGAGCCGTCATTGACGCATCTTTTAACGCAAATCTGTCCTTAGCCAGCACCTGCCCCATCTCGCGAAAACCTTGTAGCACTTCGTTTTCACTGCCTTCCGGGCCAGACAACATCGGTAAACTTTGCTTGCTGACACGATCTGCCGGGACGCTGAACGAATTTCCGTCTACGTCGACCATATGCTGATCATTCCAACGCGCAATGGGCACATATTCAACCAGATGAATCTTCAATTCATCAGGCCATTGCTTTCTGACGCTCGCCTGTTTTATCCATGGCAGACGTTCAATCTGGCTCTGGATAATGTTGACGTCCTGGGTCATGAAAGTGCCAGGCGATCCCAACGCAAGGATCGACTGACGGATATCATCGTTACGCGTGTAGTGACGCTCGCCGGTGACCACCAGTTTTGACAGCGGTAACCGTTGCGCATCTTCCATCCAGCCCAACACCATCCAGCCGCTGATAAACACGGTACACAGCACACCGAGCAGGAACAAGATCCCTGCAAGACGCGTTCCATTACTCCGTCCTGAAGAGGAATATTCTTCCTCTTCTTCGCGGTTGCGCGTGTTTAGTGCAGCCTGCGACATATCAGCCCGCCTGGTCCAGAATACGTACGACTAACTGCGAGAAGCTCATGCCCGCCTGACGCGCCGCCATCGGCACCAGGCTGTGGCTGGTCATACCCGGTGAGGTATTCGCTTCCAGCAGGTAAAATTCTCCGTCGCTGTCCTGCATCACATCGATGCGTCCCCAGCCACGGCAACCCAAAACAGTCCAGGCTTTAAGCACCAGGTCCTGTAAATCTGCTTCACGCTCTGCTTCCAGACCACTTGGGCAGAAATATTGCGTCTCATCAGAGAGATACTTCGCTTCATAATCATAGAAGGTTCCAGCGGGTTGGATACGAATTGACGGCAAAATTTCTTCGCCGAGCATCGCCACGGTAAATTCCGGACCGCTGAGCCATTTTTCAATCAGAACTTCTTCATCATGTTGAAAAGCCAGTGCTAACGCCTGGGTTAAATCACCAGCTTGATCAACTTTGGACATACCGACGCTTGAGCCTTCACGGCTGGGTTTGACAATAACCGGCAAACCCAACTGCGCAATGCGCGCATTGACGCTCTCGTCAACGCCCGCTTCAAACTCGCGGCGCGTCAGCGCAACCCATGGCGCAACGGGTAAACCCGCGCCCTGCCACAGTAATTTACTGCGTAATTTGTCCATGGAAATGGCGGAGGCCATTACACCACTACCGGTGTAAGGCAAACCGATTAAATCCAATAGCCCTTGCAGCGTACCGTCTTCACCGCCACGACCGTGTAAAGCGATAAAGACTTTATGAAACCCCATCTCCTTGAGACGGGTGATGTCCGTCTCTTTAGGATCAACTGGGTGGGCGTTGACTCCCCCCTCACGCAGACCCGCCAGCACGGCGGCGCCGGAGTTCAGTGAGACGTCACGCTCAGCAGAGGTTCCGCCAAAGAGGACCGCAATCTTATCAGCCATTGCGTTCGTCCTCTGAGGTTTGCGGCGTCAGTTTGATTTGCGCTAAGTTACGCGCGATTTTGCCGATATTTCCCGCGCCCTGAATCAGAATCAAATCGTTACCGGTCAGCACTGGCGCCAGAATTTCAGCCGCCTGAGCCGGATCGGAAACCAGAATCGGGTCTACCTTACCGCGTCCGCGTATCGTACGACACAAAGAACGGCTGTCCGCGCCCGGAATCGGAGTTTCACCCGCTGAATAAACATCCAGCATCAGCAGCGTATCCACCTGCGACAGCACGTTTGCGAAGTCGTCATAAAGATCGCGCGTACGTGTGTAGCGGTGTGGCTGGAAAATCATCACCAGATTTTTGTCCGGCCAGCCCGCACGTGCCGCTTTAATGGTTGCATCCACTTCTGTCGGATGGTGACCATAATCATCCACCAGCATCGCGGTACCTGCTTTGCCGTTTACCGGCTCCAGCGGGAATTCACCGAGGAAGTCGAAACGACGCCCTGTGCCCTGGAAACCTTCCAGCGCGTGTAAAATTGCCTCGTCCTCAATGCCCTCTTCAGTGGCGACAGCCACCGCAGCCGCAGCATTGAGCGCATTGTGGCGTCCCGGTGCATTCAAGGTAACGCGCAGCAGCGGTTTGTCCTGACGTGCCAGGGTGAAATGGCCCTGCGCACCGATTTGCGTGTAATCTTCCACCCGCACGTCCGCATCTTCGCTGAAACCGTAAGTCGTAATCTGACGACCCACACGCGGCAGCAATTCACGAATCACCGGATCGTCCACACACATCACCGCACGACCATAAAACGGCAAATTGTGCAGGAAATTAATAAACGTCTGCTTTAAATTTTCGAAGTCGCCCTGGTACGTATCCATGTGGTCGGCTTCGATGTTGGTGACAATCGCCACCATCGGCTGCAGATGCAGGAACGACGCGTCGCTCTCATCCGCTTCAGCAATGAGATAACGGCTATGGCCCAGACGCGCGTGAACGCCCGCCGCTTTTACCAGACCACCGTTGACGAAGGTCGGATCAAGACCGGCTTCTGCATAAATACTGGAGACCATCGCCGTGGTCGTCGTTTTACCGTGGGTACCCGCAACGGCAATACCGTGACGAAAGCGCATCAGCTCAGCCAGCATCTCTGCGCGGCGAATCACCGGGATACGCGCTTCGTGCGCGGCAACAATCTCCGGGTTATCAGAGGAGATCGCGCTTGAGACCACAACAACACTCGCATCAAGTACGTTTTCAGGACGATGGTTGAAATAGATGGTCGCCCCAAGCGACGCCAACTGTTGCGTAACAGGGTTCGGCGCCAGATCGGAACCGCTGATCTGGTAACCTTCGTTCGCTAAAACTTCGGCAATACCGCCCATACCTGCGCCGCCGATGCCAACGAAGTGGATGTGCCGGACGCGACGCATCTCGGGCACGATTGAACGCAGTTTCGCCAGTTGTTGTGTATTCATTCTCTAACCGCCATCGATACTTCTAAAAATTCGTGCAACGCAAAACGCGCTGCAAGGGTTAAGCCTTTGCTGCCAGGCTCACTTCATTTGCCACCCGCTCGGTCGCATCCGGAATAGCCGTCGCGCGTGCGCGTTCGGCCATCTCCAGCAGAGTCGCTCTGTCCCAGCCCGCGAGGGTGGTAGCGACGGCGTCTGCGGTAAACTGTGGCTGTTCAAAAATCTTTGCGGCACCCGCTTTCTCAAGCGGCAACGCATTCCAGTACTGCTGGCGATCTTTGTGCTGAAAAGGCACAAACACTGCTGGCAATCCCGCTGCGGCGATTTCACTCACCGTCAGTGCGCCGGAACGGCACACCACGACATCGGCCCAGGCATAGGCCGCTGCCATATCGTCAATAAATTCAGTAACTTTATGCTGAGACTGACCGGCTTCGGCATACGCCTGTTCGACCATTGGCTGCGCACCTTTGCCGCTCTGATGCCAGATCGTCACGCTATCGCCCAGTTTTGCCGCCACCTGTGGCAGGGTCTGGTTCAAAATCCGCGCGCCCTGAGAGCCGCCGACAACCAGCACCCGCACCGGGCCTTCGCGCCCGATCAGGCGTTCCTGCGGCAACGGGAGCGCCAGCACATCGACGCGCACCGGATTACCCACTACGTCTGCGTCAGGAAACGCCCCCGGGAAAGCCTGCATCACTTTGGTGGCAATTTTTGCCAGCCATTTGTTGGTCAGCCCGGCGATACCGTTCTGCTCATGGAGCACAACCGGGATCCCGAGCGACCAGGCCGCCAGTCCACCCGGACCGGAAACATACCCGCCCATCCCCAGCACCGCATCAGGCTTAAAGCGCTTCATGATTGCACGCGCCTGACGCCAGGCGTTGAAGATACGCACCGGAGCCAGCAGCTGCGCTTTGATGCCTTTGCCACGTAAGCCTGAAATCCGAATAAAGTCGATCTCGATACCGTGCTTCGGCACCAGATCGGCTTCCATGCGATCGGCGGTTCCCAGCCAGCGCACTTGCCAGCCTTGATCCATTAAATGGTGCGCAACCGCAAGCCCCGGGAAAACATGTCCGCCGGTACCGCCTGCCATCACCATTAACCGCTTCGGTTGATTCATCGTGAACCTCGTGTAAACGCCTGGGCTTTTTCCAGACGCGTCTCATAATCTATGCGTAACAAGAACATAATTGCCGTCGACATAATCAACAGACTCGAACCACCGTAACTGATCAACGGCAACGTCAGGCCCTTCGTCGGCAGCATACCTGCTGCGGCGCCAACGTTGACCAATGCCTGGAAGCTAAACCAGATACCAATTGAGCAGGCCAGGAAACCTGAGAAGCGGTGATCGATTTCCAGCGCTTTTCGGCCAATCGACATAGCACGGAAAGCGACGAAGAATACCATTAAAAGTGCCAGTACCACACCGATATAACCCAGTTCTTCCCCAATAATGGAGAAGATGAAGTCCGTATGCGCCTCGGGCAGATACTCCAGTTTTTGAACTGAATTGCCTAAACCCTGGCCCCACACTTCACCGCGACCAAAGGCCATCAGAGACTGAGTGAGCTGATAACCGCTGCCGAACGGATCTTCCCAGGGGTTCCAGAAAGAGGTCACACGGCGGATACGATACGGCTCGGCGAGGATCAGCAGGACCACGGCCGAGATGCCCATGCCGATAATCGCGATGAACTGCCACAGCTTGGCACCCGCCAGGAACAGCATCGCCAGCGTGGTGACGAACAGTACCACCACCGTACCGAGGTCCGGCTGCGCCAGCAGAAGCACTGCCAGCACCAGAATCACACCCATCGGTTTTAAGAAGCCGCGCAGGTTATTTCGCACTTCATCAACCTTGCGCACAAGGTAGTTAGCGAGATAGCAAAATAGCGACAGCTTGGTGAATTCCGCAGGCTGAATACGCAGCGGGCCAAAGGCGATCCAGCGCGATGCACCGTTAACGGAGCTACCCACCACCAGCACGATCAACAGCATAATAATGGAGGCGATCAGCATCGCGGTACTGTGGCGCTGCCAGAACTCCATCGGCAGACGCAGCGTAATCAGCGCCAGGCAGAATGCCAGGATGATGTACAAACCGTCACGCTTGGCGAACAGGAAAGGATCGTTCGCCAGACGCTGCCCAACGGGCATAGAAGCCGAGGTCACCATGATAAAACCGACGGCCGCCAGACCCAGCGTGAACCACAGGAGCGCACGGTCGTACATGACCAGGCTATCGGAATCTTTCGTCCGCGAGCCCATCACCCAGCCTTTCAGCGCCGCAAACAGCCAGCCCAGGATTCGGGATCCCGGCATGCGCGGCATTCTCAGGCGAGGGAGAGATAAACGCATCAGCCTAACTCCCTCGCGAGGCGGGTAAACAGATCACCACGCTGTTCGAAATTCTTAAACTGGTCGAGGCTGGCACATGCCGGAGAGAGCAGCACCATATCACCCGGTTTAACCTGAGGCGCGATGAGGCGGATAGCCTGTTCCATCGTTTCAGTTTGTTCAGCAATTTCCGGGCGCAGCTCCGCCAGCTCAGCGCCGTCACGGCCAAAGCAGTACAGGCGGATGTTATCGCTCATCAGATACGGTTTCAGGGACGAGAAATCCGCCGATTTTCCATCGCCGCCTAGCAACAGATACAGCGTGCCATCGACGCGTAATCCTTTCAGTGCAGCTTCGGTGCTGCCCACGTTGGTTGCTTTTGAGTCGTTAATCCAGCGCACGCCGTTGTGCTCCAGCGCCAGCTGGAAGCGGTGCGCCAGACCGGTAAAGGTTGTCAGCGCTTTGAGGCTGGAGGCACGCGGTAAACCTGCGGCATCGGCCAGCGCCAGCGCCGCGAGCGCATTGGTGTAGTTGTGCTGCCCGGAAAGGATCATCTCTTTCACATTCAACACTTTTTCGCCCTTCACACGCAGCCAGGTTTCGCCCTGCTGGTGATTCAGGTGATAGTCACCCATATTCACGCCGAAGCTGATGCAACGTTCGTCCGCACCACGCACTGGCATGGTCAGCGCATCGTCTGCGTTCACCACACAGACTTTCGCATTTTCATAGACACGCAGTTTGGCAGCGCGGTACTGCTGCAGGCCAAACGGATAGCGATCCATATGATCTTCAGTCACGTTCAGGATCGTGGCTGCCACGGCCTGCAGACTAGAGGTGGTTTCCAGCTGGAAGCTGGAAAGTTCAAGTACATACAGCTCGCGAGCCGGATCGAGCAGCATCAGTGCAGGCAGGCCAATATTGCCGCCGACGCCGACGTTAACGCCCGCCGCTTTCGCCATATCGCCGACCAGCGTCGTAACCGTACTTTTGCCGTTAGAGCCGGTAATCGCCACAATCGGCGCCTGAGCTTCACGGCAAAACAGTTCAATATCGCCGACAATTTCAACGCCCGCATCCGCAGCCGCGCTTAATGACGGATGCGCCAGCGCCATCCCAGGGCTGGCGACAATCAGATCGGCATCGAGCAGCCAGGTATCATTCAGACCACCAAGGTGGCGTTCAACCTGTTCTGGCAGCTTGTCCAGACCAGGCGGAGAAACACGCGTATCCATCACACGCGGCGTAACGCCGCGCCCGAGGAAAAAGTCCACGCAGGAAAGGCCCGTAAGGCCTAACCCGATGATAACGACTTTTTTACCCTGGTAATCTGCCATGATTAACGTACCTTCAGCGTGGCCAGGCCAATCAGGACCAGCATCAGCGAAATAATCCAGAAGCGCACAATCACGCGCGGTTCCGGCCAGCCTTTCAGTTCATAGTGGTGGTGAATCGGCGCCATGCGGAAGATGCGCTGACCGCGCAGCTTGAAGGAGCCGACCTGCAAAATTACCGAAAGAGTTTCAACCACAAACACGCCGCCCATAATCACCAGCAAGAACTCCTGACGCAGCAGTACGGCGATAATGCCGAGCGCCCCGCCCAGGGCCAGCGAACCGACGTCGCCCATAAAGACCTGCGCCGGATAGGTGTTGAACCATAAAAAACCGAGGCCCGCGCCGACAATTGCCGTGCAGACAATCACCAGCTCACCGGCGTGACGCAGATAAGGAATGTGCAGGTAGCTGGCAAAGTTCATGTTACCGCTCGCCCATGCCACCAGCGCAAAACCACCGGCGACAAACACGGTTGGCATAATCGCCAGGCCATCGAGACCGTCGGTCAGGTTAACGGCGTTACCCGTTCCGACAATCACGAAGTAGGCCAACAGGATGTAGAACAGGCCCAGCTGCGGCATCACATCTTTAAAGAACGGCACCACCAGCTCGGTCGCCGGCGTGTCTTTCCCTGCCAGATAGAGCGCAAACGCCACGCCGAGGGCAATGACCGACATCCAGAAATATTTCCAGCGGGCAATCAGGCCCTTGGTGTCTTTGCGCACCACTTTGCGATAGTCATCGACAAAACCGATAATGCCGTAGCCGATAAGAACTGTCAGCACGCACCAGACGTAAGGGTTTGACGGGTAAGCCCACAGCAGAACAGAAACGACAATCGCGGTGAGGATCATGATCCCCCCCATAGTCGGCGTGCCGCGTTTGCTGAAGTGTGATTCCGGACCGTCGTTACGCACGACCTGGCCAAAGGAGAGTTTTTGCAGACGGGCGATCATGCGCGGGCCCATCCACAAAGAGATGAACAACGCGGTCAGCAGGCTGACGATGGCGCGAAACGTCAGATAGGAAAAGACGTTAAAGCCTGAATAATATTTGACCAAATGTTCGGCCAGCCAAACTAACATGTTCCGTTCTCCTGTAATGCGTGCACGACCTCTTCCATGGCGGCACTACGTGAACCTTTCACTAAAACCGTCACAATTTGGTGTTCTTTAACAAGCGTTTTAAGGCGCTCAATCAGCGCTATTTTTTCTACGAAATGCTCACCGACACCGCTCGCCTGGCTAATTGCCTGGCTCAGCGTCCCGGCGCTCAATACCCGATCGATGCCAGACGCTTTTGCCGCTTCACCGACCAGGATGTGACAGGCTTCGCTCTCAACACCAAGCTCAGCCATGTCGCCCACCACCATCACGCGGTAGCCCGGCATCTCTGCCAACACCTGCACAGCGGCAGTCATGGAACCGACGTTAGCGTTGTAGGAGTCATCCAGCAGCAGTTTGTTTTCTGCGAGCTGAACCGGGAACAGACGCCCCGGCACCGCTTTCAAATTAGCAAGACCCGCTTTGATCGCCTCATGCGTGGCGCCCACCGCCATCGACAGCGCGGCAGCCGCCAGTGCGTTAGCGATGTTGTGGCGTCCCGGCAGTGGCAGTAAAACGTCCACGCCACCCGTCGGGGTCTGCAGCGTAAATTCGGTCCCGTGAGAGGTCACGTGGATGTTGGTCGCGGTGAAATCGCTGTTGGCCGCATTTGGCGAGAAACGCCACGTTTTGCGAGAACCAATCACGCTTTTCCAGTTCAGCCAGTCGTTGTTATCGGCATTCATAATGGCGATGCCGTCTTTCGGCAGACCGGTGTAGATCTCACCTTTGGCTTTTGCCACGCCTTCCAGCGAGCCAAAGCCTTCAAGATGTGCGGCAGCGAGGTTATTTACTAACGCCGCTTCAGGACGCGTCAGGCTGACGGTCCAGGCAATTTCGCCCTGGTGATTGGCGCCTAATTCGATCACGGCGTAATCGTATTCTTTCGTCAGACGCAGGAGCGTCATCGGTACGCCGATATCATTGTTCAGATTGCCTGCGGTGTAGAGCGTATTGCCGCACTGGCTCAGAATGGCCGCCGTCATCTCTTTTACAGAGGTTTTACCGGAAGAGCCGGTCAGTGCCACAACGCGTGCCGGAACCTGCTGACGCACCCAGGCCGCCAGCTCGCCAAACGCCAGACGGGTGTCTTTCACCACAATCTGCGGCAGGTCGATATCCAACTTACGGCTGACCAGCAGGGCGCCGGCCCCGTTTTCTTTCGCCTGATCGGCAAAATCATGGGCGTCGAAGCGCTCGCCTTTCAGCGCCACAAACAGACAGCCCGCAGTGATTTTGCGGGTGTCGGTAGTTACGGCATCAATAGTCAGATCCTGGCCCAGCAGCTCGCCCTTGAGTAAAGAAGCAGCCTGGCTTAGCGTTAAGCTAATCATGCCACCACTCCCAGCAGGCGTGCCGCTGTGACGCGATCCGAGTAATCCAGGCGACGTGCGCCGACGATCTGGTAATCTTCGTGGCCTTTACCGGCCAGCAGCACGACGTCGTTCTCTTTAGCCTGCATGATGGTATTCGTCACCGCTTCAGCGCGGCCTTCCATCACACGTGCACGCCCGGCATCGAGCATACCCGCGAGAATATCGTTGATAATCGCGCGCGGCTCTTCGGTACGCGGGTTGTCATCTGTTACCACCGGAATATCCGCGAACTGCTCGGCAATCGCCCCCATCAGTGGGCGCTTACCTTTGTCTCGATCCCCGCCACAGCCAAACACGCACCACAGTTTACCAGTGCAGTGCAGACGGGCCGCCTGCAGCGCTTTTTCCAGCGCATCCGGGGTGTGAGCGTAATCGACGACAACCGTTGGTTTGCCCGGTGCGCTAAACACTTCCATGCGGCCACAAACGGGTTGCAAACGCGCGGCGGTTTTCAGCAGATCGGCCAGCGGATAACCCAACGCCAGCAGCGTCGCCAGCGCCAGCAGCAGATTGCTGACGTTAAACGCGCCCATCAGGCGGCTTTCGATTTCGCCTTCGCCCCAGGTGGAGTCAAAGCGAATCGTTGCGCCGCTATCGTGATACTTCACGTCCGTCGCTTTCAGCCAGCGGCCATGACAGTTCGGATTAATGTGGTCTTCCATCGACACAGCCACCGCATCCGGCAGCTTAGCCAGCCAGCGGCGGCCCACTTCATCGTCAGCGTTAACAATCGCCTGACCGCAGTGGTGCGTGGAATAAAGCAGCCATTTCGCAGCTTCGTAGCTTTCCATGTCGCCGTGATAATCAAGGTGATCGCGGCTCAGGTTGGTAAAGACCGATGCCGCAAATTTCAGGGCGGCCACGCGGTGCTGGACCAGACCGTGAGAAGAGACTTCCATCGCAGCGAAGGTCGCGCCCTGCCCTGCCAGACCGGCAAGCACATGCTGCACGTCTACCGCAGAACCGGTGGTGTTTTCCGTCGGGTTCACTTTTCCCAACAGACCGTTGCCGACGGTACCCATCACTGCACTGGTTTCACCCAGCAGCTCGGCCCACTGCGCCATCAGCTGCGTGGTGGTGGTTTTACCGTTGGTGCCCGTGACGCCAACCAGACGCAGCCGATCGGACGGCTCATCATAAAAACGTCCCGCAAGGGCCGAGAGACGCTCGTTTAACTGGCTGAGATAGATGACCGGTACGCCGTGCATTTCACGGACTTCGCCGTCGGTTGCCTCATCTTTTGCCTCAGCAATAATGGCAGCTACACCTTGCGCTATCGCCTGCGGGATATACCGACGCCCGTCCGCCTGATGACCGACTACTGCTACAAAAAGATCGCCCGACGCAGCCATACGGCTGTCGAGTACCATCTCCCGCAGTTCTCGCGCGGGCAGCGTTTGCACCCACGGAGCAAGAAGGTCGCGCAAATTACGATCTGCCACCTGTTCCCTCGCCTTGATTAGTTACAAATTCATTTTTATCGCCCGTGGCCAGCGCATCAGGCTCGATGTTCATGGTGCGTAACACACCGCCCATGATGGCACCGAACACTGGCGCGGAGACGGCGCCGCCGTAGTATTTACCCGCCTGTGGATCGTTAATGACGACCACCAGCGCAAAACGCGGATTGCTGGCAGGCGCGACGCCTGCGGTGTAAGCAATGTATTTGTTGATGTAGCGGCCGTCCGGCCCCACTTTTTTCGCGGTACCGGTTTTAATCGCGATGCGATAGCCCTTGATGGCGGCTTTTACGCCACCGCCGCCCGGCAGGGCGACGCTCTCCATCATGTGCACGACGGTACGCACGGTAGCTTCCGGGAAGATACGCTCGCCGGGAACCGGTGGATCAACTTTGGTAATTGACAGCGGGCGATAGACCCCGTAGCTGCCAATCGTTGCGTAGACTCGCGCTAACTGTAACGGCGTTACCATTAGCCCGTAGCCGAAAGAGAAGGTGGCCCTCTCTATGTCAGACCACCGTTGTTTTTGAGGATATAAGCCACTGCGTTCTCCGACCAACCCCAAATTGGTCGCCTTTCCTAGCCCAAAACGTGAGTAAGTCTCTACTAACGCTGAGGACGGCATCGCTAACGCCAGCTTTGAAACACCGACGTTACTCGACTTCTGTAAAACCCCGGTCAGGGTCAATTCGCTGTAACGCGCCACGTCTTTGATTTCGTGACCGTTAATTCGGTAAGGGATCGTATTCAGAACGGTATTTTCGTTGACAATGCCACGCTGAAGCGCAGTCATCACCACCATCGGTTTGACGGTCGAACCGGGCTCGAAGACGTCAGTGATGGTACGGTTACGCATCACATCTTTTTGCGTCCCCGTCAGGTTATTTGGGTTATAGGACGGGCTGTTGGCCATCGCCAGCACTTCACCGGTGCTGACATCCACCAGCACGGCGCTGCCGGATTCGGCTTTGTTGAACGCCACGGCGTTGTTCAGCTCGCGGTAAACCAGCGCCTGCAGGCGTTCATCGATACTCAGGGCCAGGTTGTGCGCGGCCTGGCTGTCGGTTGAGGAGATATCCTCAATCACGCGGCCATAGCGATCTTTACGCACCACGCGCTCACCCGGCTGACCCGTCAGCCATTTATCAAAGCTCTTTTCGACCCCTTCGATCCCCTGGCTATCAACGTTGGTGAAGCCAATGAGGTGAGCGGTCACTTCTCCCGACGGGTAATAACGGCGTGATTCTTCGCGCAGATGGATGCCCGGCAGTTTCAGTTTTTTGATGTAATCGGCCATATCAGGGTTCACCTGACGCGCCAGATAAATAAAGCGCCCTTTCGGGTTTGCGTTAACGCGGGCCGCCATCTGATCAAGCGGCATTTTCAGCGCATCGGCCAGCGCCTTCCAGCGGTTATCGAGGGTCACGCCCCCGGCGTCATGCAGCTCTTTCGGATCGGCCCAGATCGCTTTCACCGGCACACTGACCGCCAGCGGACGACCGGAACGGTCAGTGATCAGCCCGCGCGAAGTGGAGACCTCCTGCACGCGCAGGGATCGCATGTCGCCCTGACGCACCAGCATGTCCGGTGCAATGATCTGCAACCACGCCGCACGGCCCAGCAGGAACACCAGCGCCAGTAAAATACAGCCACAAAGCAACGCAAAACGCCAACTCACAAAGTTGGCCTGTTCTTCCTGACGTTTCGGTTTTTGCGTTTTCGCCGCTGCTCTCATGCGTCGCGTGTTCCCTTATTTTTGTACTACAATATTTTCCTGCGAAGGATCAACATGCTGCAGCTGCAGCTTTTCCGTTGCGATCCGTTCAACCCGGCTGTGATCGCCGAGCGCGTTTTCTTCAAGAATCAGGTTTCGCCATTCGATATCCAGCGCATCGCGTTCCAGCACCATCTGCTCGCGTTGCGCAGTCAATAAACGGGTATGGTGCGCGGTGGTCACCACCGTCACAGCCGTCACAATGATGCAAATGAACAGGCAGAGTGGCAGCTTCCCAAACCGCAAGAGATCGTCGCCGATCACGCCAGGCAAGGCATGGCGCTCGTTGCTTCCTAACGATCCTTTAACCTTGCTTAAGGTCTCTGTCACTCTGCTGATCATGCGTTCGTCCTCTCTGCAATGCGCAGCACTGAACTACGGGCACGTGGATTCTCTGCCACCTCTTCTTCGCCCGGCATCAACTTGCCTACTACTCGCAACTGACGGCCACCCAGCTTCCTGAGTTGCTCTTCCGTCATCGGCAGTCCAGCGGGCACCTGAGGACCGCGGCTTTGTTCACGCATAAAGCGCTTCACAATACGGTCTTCCAGCGAGTGGAAGCTGATGATGGATAGCCGCCCACCTGGGGCCAGCACGCCGAGCGAGCTTTTTAGCGCCTGCTCTATCTCCTCCAGTTCACTGTTTACCCAGATGCGCACCGCCTGGAAGGTACGGGTCGCGGGATGTTTGAATTTGTCTTTGACCGGCGTTGCCGCGGTCACAACCTCTGCCAGCTCTTTGGTACGCGTCATCGGCTCGATGCGGTTACGCTCCACGATGCCGCGCGCGATACGCTTGCCGAAACGCTCTTCGCCGAAGGTTTTGATCACCCAGGCGATGTCAGCTTCGTCGGCCGTTTGCAGCCATTCCGCCGCAGACTGACCGCGAGTCGGGTCCATACGCATATCCAGCGGCCCGTCACGCATAAAGGAAAAACCGCGTTCTGCATCATCAAGCTGTGGTGAAGAGACGCCAAGATCGAGAAGAATGCCGTCGATCTTGCCCGTCAGGCCGCGCTCGGCGACATAGTCCGCCAACGCAGAGAAAGGTCCATGGACGATGGAAAAGCGTGGATCATCGATGGTCTTCGCCACGGCAATTGCCTGCGGATCGCGATCGATTGCCAGTAAGCGGCCTTCCGCTCCCAGTTGGGAGAGGATCAGACGCGAGTGACCACCGCGACCAAAGGTTCCATCGATATAGATGCCATCAGGATGAATATTCAGGCCGTTGACAGCCTCATCCAGTAGCACCGTTGTATGTTTATAATTTTCCATCATATTTATAGAGACAAGTCCTGCAATCGATCCGACAACACTGCGGAATCAGACTGCTCAGCGTCGATATCTTCCTTGACCTGTTGATACCAGGTCGTTTCATCCCACAGTTCAAACTTGTTGAACTGCCCGACCAGCATCACTTCTTTTGTCAGACCCGCATGCTGGCGCAACACAGGCGCTATCAATAATCGCCCTGCGTTATCCATCTGACATTCACTGGCATGTCCCAATAACAACCGCTGTACGCGGCGTTCCTGCGGATTCATGCTCGACAGTCGCGACAGCTTTTGCTCAATAATTTCCCATTCGGGCAAGGTGTAAAGCAGCAGGCAGGGGTGGTTGATGTCAATGGTGCAAACCATTTGACCAGACGCGTTTTCGATCAGCTGATCGCGATATCGGGTTGGTACCGATAAACGCCCTTTGCTGTCGAGATTGACCAACGCCGCCCCACGGAACATGCCAGCCTCACCCCTTATCACCACTTTAACCCACAAATTCCCACATAAAGGAGTTTACGGAGCGAAGGAAAAGCTTGTCAAGCCAGGACTACCGCGATACAGGACGGAAAGCCCCCTATTTACGGACATAACCCAACTTGATTAATTACTGCACAACTGGCGAGGCAAAATTAACGTCATGAATATTTGTAAGAAAAAAAACAGATATGCATTCGAATGTTAAAAATCACTCCATACCACCACGGGCAAATATAAAGTGTCAGTTTGCGACGCGGGCGGCATTTTAAGACATTACGCACGGGGATAACAGCGCCAGATTCACCGGAGAAGCGTGAATACACAAGACCTGGCACGCAGGTGGGCATCAAAGAAGAAAAAATGGCTGATAATTCAGCATGAGAAGAGGCTTTGTAACAAAACAATACAAAAAAGAGCGCTTACTGTTGCCGAAATAACCTTAAAAAGCCCCCGATGAAAGCAATATGAATTAATAAGAATAGCAGGCTATGAATCTTAGAGAATTATCCTAATTTTAGTCCGGATATTATTTGCCGTGATAATGAGAAACAATCAGGGCAGTTGACCTGCCCTAAAATGATAATTAACGACGATTCAATACACCGCGTCGATAGAGATTACGTTTGATACGCGTCAGCCCTGGTTTTGGCTTGCGCGGTTCATCCAGACTCGCCAGCACAATCTCCAATACGCGCTCAGCCACGTCACGATGACGCTGGGCTACGGCCAGCACCGGACACTGCAGGAAATCGAGCAGTTCGTTATCCCCAAAGGTCGCAATAGCCAGCTCAGAAGGGAGTTTCCCTTCGCGACGAAGCGTCACGTCCATCACGCCCTGTAATAGCGCGAAAGAGGTGGTAAACAGCGCCTGCGGCATCGGGTGCGTCTCCAGCCATTTCTCAAACAGCTGCGCCGCGGCTTCGCGCTCGTAGCTGTTAGCGTAGAGGTAGTGCACTTCACGCGGATCGTCTTTCCAGGCAGTACGGAACCCTTGCTCGCGCAGGAAGCTGACGGACAGCTCCGGCAATGCGCCAAGATAGAGCACGGTTTCTGCCGGGAAGGTACGCAGCTCGGCGGCCAGCATCTCGGCATCATCCTGATCGGCGCCCACGACGCTGGTGAAGTGCTCGCGATCCAGCGCACGATCCAGCGCGACGATCGGGAACGAGCCATTCGCCCAGCGCTGGTAGAAAGGGTGCTCTGGTGGCAGAGAGGTGGAAACAATGATCGCGTCGACCTGACGCTGGAGCAGATGCTCAATGCAGCGCATCTCGTTATCGGGCTGATCTTCCGAGCAGGCGATCAGCAGTTGATAGCCACGCTGGCGCGCCTGACGTTCGAGGTAGTTCGCAATACGGGTGTAGCTGGTGTTTTCCAGATCCGGAATAACCAGACCAATAGATCGGGTGCGCCCGGCACGTAGCCCGGCCGCAACAGCATTCGGATGGTAGTTATGCTCACGAACCACCGCCATGACTTTTTCAACGGTTTTGTCGCTAACACGGTACTGCTTTGCTTTACCGTTAATCACATAGCTCGCCGTAGTTCGTGACACGCCGGCTAGCCGGGCGATTTCATCCAGTTTCACAATTGCCCCTTAAACGAAATAAAAGAGTCCATGGCCTTGTCAGGTTTATGGTTATATCTTTTAACATCTAAACGCAGAATAGAAGTTGCGGCAACCGCTTTTCTCTCCCTTAGGGTCCGTTTAGGCAAAAAAAAACCCGGCTTTGCAGACCGGGTCGAAAGAGGCGAACTTTTTTGACGACTAACGCATAATTTTATCGCCGCGAGACAAGCCCACGACACCCGAGCGCGCCACCTCAACAATTTTGGCGACATCACGCACGGAGGCCAGAAACGCATCGAGTTTATCGCTGGTTCCGGCAAGCTGAACAGTATAGATAGAAGGCGTCACGTCGATGATCTGCCCACGGAAGATATCCGCGTTGCGTTTGACCTCTTCGCGTCCATATCCGCTGGCCTGAATTTTGACCAACATCACTTCGCGCTCAACGTACGCCCCCTGCCCTAATTCACTCACTCGCAGCACATCCACTAATTTATGCAGCTGCTTTTCAATTTGCTCAAGGACTTTCGCATCACCCACGGTCTGAATAGTCATCCGCGACAGCGTCGGATCGTCCGTCGGTGCCACGGTCAGGCTTTCAATGTTGTAACCGCGCTGGGCGAAAAGCCCAATGACGCGCGATAACGCGCCCGATTCGTTTTCCAGAAGTACAGATAATATCCGGCGCATCAGGTTCTCTCCGTTTTGCTCAACCACATTTCATCCATACCGCCGCCACGAATATGCATCGGGTAGACGTGCTCCGTCCCATCGACGATCACATCCACAAAGACCAGGCGGTTGTTCCTGACGTGCTCCAGCGCTTCGCCGAGCTTCGCTTCCAGTTCATTCGGATCGCTGACACGCATGCCGACGTGGCCATAGGCCTCCGCCACGCGCACAAAGTCCGGCAGCGATTTCATATACGACTGGGAGTGACGACCGGAATAGATCATGTCCTGCCACTGCTTCACCATGCCCAGGTAGCCGTTATTCAGATTCAGGACCAGCACCGGGAGATCGTACTGCAAGGCGGTAGAAAGCTCCTGAATGTTCATCTGGATACTGCCATCGCCGGTCACGCATACGACGATCTCATCCGGGAGCGCCAGTTTGACGCCTAATGCAGCAGGCAGCCCGAACCCCATGGTGCCCAGACCGCCGGAATTTATCCAATGGCGCGGTTTATCAAACGGGTAGTAGAGGGCGGCAAACATCTGATGCTGGCCCACATCCGAGGTGACGTAGGCATCCCCTTTTGTCAGTCGCCAGATCGTTTCGATCACCGCCTGCGGCTTAATGTGTTCGCTTTGCGTGTCATATTTCAGGCATTGACGTCCACGCCACTGCTCAATCTGCTGCCACCAGTCGCGAATATCGTCCAGCGGCTGCGCGGCAGGCTCTTGCGCCAGCAGATCCAGCATCTGTTCCAGCACCTGCAGCGCATCGCCGACAATCGGCACATCGGCAGGAACCGTTTTGGAAATCGAGGTCGGGTCGATATCAATGTGCAGCACCGTCGCATTCGGACAGTACTTCGCCAGATTGTTGGTGGTGCGATCGTCAAAGCGCACGCCGACGGCAAAAATCACATCGGAATTGTGCATGGTCATATTGGCTTCATAGGTGCCATGCATACCCAACATACCCAGCGCCTGACGATGCGTGGCCGGAAAAGCACCCAGCCCCATCAACGATGAAGCCACAGGCAAGTTTAATTTTTCGATTAATTCGCACAGCTGCGTATGGCAGTGGGCATTCACAGCACCACCGCCGACATAGACCACCGGTTTTTTCGCCGCAATCAGCGTTTGCAGCGCGCGTTTGATTTGGCCTTTATGCCCCTGGGTCGTTGGATTATAGGAGCGCATGCTCACGGAATCGGGCCAGACGTAAGGCAGTTTATTGGCCGGATTCAAAATATCTTTTGGTAAATCAACCACCACCGGGCCTGGACGTCCACTGGCCGCCAACCAGAAGGCTTTTTTCAGCACCCCTGGAATGTCTTCCGTTTGTTTGACCAGGAAGCTGTGCTTCACCACCGGGCGGGAGATCCCCACCATGTCGCACTCCTGAAAGGCGTCGTAACCAATCAGCGAGGTGGCAACCTGTCCGGATAAAATGACCAGTGGGATGGAATCCATGTAGGCGGTGGCAATGCCGGTAATGGCGTTGGTTGCCCCAGGCCCTGAGGTGACGAGCACCACGCCCACCTCTCCGGTGGCACGTGCCAGACCATCAGCCATATGCACAGCGGCTTGCTCATGACGCACCAGCACATGATCGATACCGCCGACGGTGTGTAACGCATCGTAAATATCGAGGACTGCGCCTCCGGGATAACCGAATACTTGCTTGACGCCCTGATCGATAAGTGACCGGACGACCATTTCGGCGCCAGACAACATCTCCATGGTTTGCCTCCAGGCTTCTTGTTATAGACGAACAGAGGAACTCATTTCCTCGCCGTCTTGCTTTCCAGGGTTTCCCCTGTCTTTCATTTTTGCAGAGTGACCTTCACCTTAACCGCTCCCCATGAGGCAGGCAATCAGCAAACGGAGGCGCGAAAAGAGGCGTAAAAGCAGAATACACAGGCATTATGACAAGATATGGTGAATTCCACTGGAATACACTTTTGTGATGATGGTTCATCGCTTAAATAGGCGGGGAATCAGTAATTCATCTATTTTTGCATGGAAAAAAGCGAAAGGAAAAATTCAATTCAGAATAAAATACTACCCATTAAAAAAATAACAGGATAAACCGGATGCATTGCACCGATTTATCCTGATGTGGATTAGCGCCGACAAACACTGACTAACAGCTCTTCCATCCACTGATGGCCTTTATCTCGCCCGGCCGCTTCGTGCCACGAAAGATAACACGTTCGGCTATTGAGCTTCAGCGGCAGCGATAATATTTGCAGATTAAGCTGGGCAGAGAATTCTTCCGCCAGCCAGCGCGGAGCAATAGCAACAAGTTGAGTCTGCGAAACAATATTTAATACGCTCACCATGGCCATCCCCTGATACGCCACGCAGGCTTGTTTATCCGGTGTGTCATACCACGGCTGGCTAAATGAAGCATATCTGTCGAGTGCCACAACCGCGTGCTGCTCATTATAAACATCATTTTCCAGTAATGGCCCGTTGATGCGCGGGTGAGATTTACTGGCGACTAACACCATTTCATCGTTAAACAGCGGCACACAAGAAAACTCCGGACGGCGAAACTCTTCGTAACCCAGAACAAATTCCGTTTCCTGATAGCGTAACTGATGTTCAGTATTGTGGTTTAAGGAGGACTTAAATATGAGATGAATATTTGGGGCTATTTCTTCCACTTTATTATAGATAACGGAAGTCAGATAATTATCCAACGGACTGCACACGCAGAGATGAAAAACGCGCTCACTGCTTAAAGGTTCGAAACCGGACCCCGGCAGCTCATTCTGCACCAGTTGCAACGCCTGGCGAACAGACGCAAAAAGCTGATAAGCCCTTGCCGTAGGCTGGATGCCGCGGCCATATCGCACGAATAGCTCGTCGTTAAACATTAGCTTCAGCCTGGCGACGGCATTACTCACTGCAGGCTGGGACATTCCCAACGCCTGTGCGGCTCTGGTAATATTTTGTTCCTGCATAACAGCATCAAAAACGGTTAATAAGTTAAGATCCACCGTACGTAGCTGAGGCCTGTTTGCTTCAATGGCGTGAGGCCGTTCATTTGTTTTTTCTAACATATCTAACTCCACTGTCACGCTAAACTCCCTTTGACTTGGCGCAATAATAACTTTTAAAAATATTATTTATCATGCAGATAAAACCAGACAAAGAGAAAAGTTTAAAATTCGGAATATATAAACATTCACGCCAAATAACAGGTGCAGGTATACACAAGCTCAAGCGTTAAAAATTTAAAAGTAATAACTAAAACATTAGGAATGGAATGAAACCATAAATCCAATGAATAAACAACAAGCCTACAGGTAAACAATTATTTAAGTTTTCTTAAACTAATCCATCCTCTCAACGGTTGTCCGTTAACATGTCATTATCATTGCTTGATCTTCATTCACCATTACCGCAACCAGACAGAATCCAACCTAATGATTTTAATGGATTTAATAACCACGCCCTTTAATTTTCAGAAAATAATTAATTGAAACCAATTATATTAAATTTATTCCGGAAACGGTTTTAAAGTCCAAAATTAGACAATTTAAATAACGCCTTAGGGAAAACCTAGCACAATACGCTAAAGAACCAGGACCACAGTTATCATGGATCGCGGACGTTTTTCGCCTCAGGGGTTGACTTGATTCCGCATATCCAGTACCACTAAAAGCATAACGCATTCATCTGGAGCCTGATTCATGATTCGTACCGTTCGTTTCCTCAGCCTACTACTACTAAACGCATCCACTGTGCGCGGTAGGCTGGCGGGCGAAATTCAACGTTGAATCGTCTCCGGTAAACAAAAAACCCGCGCCATTGCGCGGGTTTTTTTATGCTCGTAGCAAGGCGCCCCAGGACAGACAAGGACCAAACCCATGAGCCAGCAAGTCGTTATTTTCGATACAACTTTACGTGACGGTGAACAGGCGTTACAGGCAAGCCTGAGTGTGAAAGAGAAACTGCAGATTGCGCTGGCCCTGGAACGTATGGGTGTCGACGTAATGGAAGTGGGCTTCCCGGTCTCTTCACCGGGTGACTTTGAATCCGTCCAGACCATTGCGCGCACCATCAAAAACAGCCGCGTGTGTGGTCTGGCCCGCTGTGTCGAGAAAGATATCGACGTGGCCGCCGAATCCTTGAAAGTGGCTGAAGCCTTCCGAATTCACACCTTTATTGCCACCTCCCCGATGCACATCGCAACCAAACTGCGTAGCACCCTGGATGAAGTGATCGAACGCGCGGTGTACATGGTGAAACGCGCCCGTAACTACACCGACGACGTCGAATTCTCCTGCGAAGATGCTGGCCGCACGCCGATTGCCGATCTGGCCCGCGTAGTAGAAGCCGCGATTAACGCGGGTGCCACTACTATCAACATCCCGGACACCGTCGGCTACACCATGCCGTTCGAGTTCTCCAACATCATCACCGGCCTGTATGAACATGTGCCGAACATTGATAAAGCCATTATTTCTGTCCATACCCACGACGATTTGGGCCTGGCCGTGGGCAACGCCATTGCCGCAGTCCACGCCGGGGCTCGCCAGGTGGAAGGCGCCATGAACGGCATCGGTGAACGTGCCGGTAACTGTTCACTGGAAGAGGTGATCATGGCGATCAAAGTGCGCAAAGATATCATGAATGTGCAGACCCGCATTAATCACAACGAAATCTGGCGCACCAGCCAGACCGTCAGCCAGATTTGCAATATGCCTATCCCGGCGAACAAAGCGATTGTCGGCACTGGCGCCTTCGCCCACTCCTCCGGTATTCATCAGGACGGCGTGCTGAAGAACCGTGAAAACTACGAAATCATGACTCCGGAATCCATCGGTCTGAATCAGGTGCAGTTGAATCTGACCTCCCGCTCTGGCCGTGCGGCGGTGAAACACCGCATGGAAGAGATGGGTTACAAGGAAAGCGACTACAACATGGATCACCTGTACGACGCGTTCCTGAAACTGGCCGATAAAAAAGGCCAGGTCTTCGACTACGACCTGGAAGCATTAGCCTTCATTAATAAACAGCAGGAAGAGCCAGAGCACTTCCGTCTGGACTACTTCAGCGTGCAGTCCGGCTCCAGCGATATCGCGACCGCCTCGGTCAAACTGGCCTGCGGCGATGAAGTTAAAGCCGAAGCCGCCAACGGTAACGGCCCGGTAGATGCGATTTATCAGGCGATCAACCGCATCACCGACTACAACATCGAGCTGGTCAAATACGATTTGAGCGCCAAAGGTCACGGCAAAGATGCGCTGGGTCAGGTCGACATTGTTGTCACCTATAACGGCCGTCGTTTCCACGGCGTTGGCCTGGCGACAGATATCGTCGAATCCTCAGCCAAAGCCATGGTGCATGTCCTGAACAATATCTGGCGCGCCGCAGAAGTCGAAAAAGAGTTACAACGCAAAGCTCAGAATAAAGAGAACAATAAGGAAACCGTGTAATGTCGAAGAATTACCATATTGCTGTGTTGCCGGGCGATGGCATTGGCCCGGAAGTGATGACACAAGCCCTGAAAGTCCTGGAAGCAATCCGCGCCCGTTTCGCGATGAAAATCACCACCAGCCACTACGATGTGGGCGGTATTGCGATTGATAACCACGGCACCCCGCTGCCGAAAGCCACCGTTGAAGGCTGCGAAAACGCCGATGCGGTCCTGTTTGGCTCCGTCGGCGGCCCGAAATGGGAACATCTGCCACCCGCAGAACAACCTGAGCGCGGCGCGCTGCTGCCGCTGCGTAAGCATTTCAAACTGTTCAGCAACCTGCGTCCGGCGAAACTGTATCAGGGGCTGGAAGAGTTTTGCCCGCTGCGTGCCGACATTGCCGCCAACGGCTTCGACATTCTGTGCGTGCGTGAATTAACCGGCGGGATCTACTTCGGCCAGCCGAAGGGCCGCGAAGGCAGCGGTCAGCACGAGAAAGCGTTCGATACCGAGGTTTATCACCGTTTTGAAATCGAACGTATTGCCCGCATCGCGTTTGAATCTGCGCGCAAACGTCGTCACAAAGTGACCTCTATTGATAAAGCTAACGTCCTGCAATCCTCGATTCTGTGGCGCGAAATCGTCAACGAAATCGCCAAAGAGTACCCGGATGTGGAGCTGGCGCACATGTACATCGACAACGCCACCATGCAGCTGATCAAAGACCCGTCGCAGTTCGACGTGCTGCTGTGTTCCAACCTGTTCGGCGATATTTTGTCCGATGAATGTGCGATGATCACCGGCTCCATGGGCATGCTGCCCTCCGCCAGCCTGAACGAAGAGGGCTTTGGCCTGTACGAGCCTGCGGGCGGTTCCGCGCCGGATATCGCCGGTAAAAATATCGCGAACCCGATTGCACAGATCCTCTCCCTGGCCCTGCTGCTGCGCTACAGCCTGGACGCGAACGACGCAGCCGATGCAATCGAAAGCGCCATTAACCGCGCATTAGAAGAAGGTATCCGCACGGGCGATTTAGCGCGCGGCGCGGCGGCCGTCAGTACCGATGAAATGGGCGATATCATTGCCCGCTATGTCGCTGAAGGGGTGTAATCATGGCGAAGACGTTATACGAAAAATTGTTTGATGCGCACGTAGTTTACTCGGCACCAAACGAAACCCCGCTGCTGTACATTGACCGTCATCTGGTGCACGAAGTGACGTCACCGCAGGCCTTTGACGGTCTGCGCGCGCACAATCGTCCCGTTCGCCAGCCGGGTAAAACCTTCGCCACGATGGATCACAACGTGTCGACTCAGACCAAAGACATCAACGCGTCGGGCGAGATGGCGCGTATCCAGATGCAGGAGCTGATTAAGAACTGCAACGCCTTCGGCGTTGAGCTGTACGATTTGAACCACCCGTATCAGGGCATCGTCCACGTAATGGGTCCTGAGCAGGGCATCACTCTGCCGGGAATGACCATCGTCTGCGGCGACTCCCATACCGCCACGCACGGCGCGTTCGGTGCGCTGGCGTTTGGTATCGGAACCTCCGAAGTCGAGCACGTTCTGGCGACGCAAACCCTGAAACAGGGCCGCGCGAAAACCATGAAAATCGAAGTCAAAGGTCAGGCGGCGGCAGGTATCACCGCGAAAGACATCGTGCTGGCGATTATCGGTAAAACCGGCAGCGCAGGCGGAACCGGTCACGTGGTGGAGTTTTGCGGCGATGCTATCCGTGCATTGAGCATGGAAGGCCGTATGACCCTGTGCAACATGGCGATCGAGATGGGTGCTAAAGCCGGTCTGGTCGCACCGGACGAGACCACGTTCAACTATGTAAAAGGCCGTCTGCACGCGCCGAAAGGCAACGATTTTGACGAGGCGGTGGAATACTGGAAAACCCTGCAAACCGACGACGGCGCGACATTCGATACCGTTGTCACCCTGCAGGCAGAAGATATCGCACCGCAAGTTACCTGGGGTACCAACCCAGGCCAGGTGATTTCCGTTAACGACAACATTCCCGATCCGGCCTCCTTTGCCGATCCGGTGGAACGCGCAAGCGCCGAAAAAGCGCTGGCGTACATGGGCCTGAAACCGGGCATTCCGCTGACCGACGTGGCAATCGACAAAGTGTTTATCGGCTCCTGCACCAACTCTCGCATCGAAGATTTGCGTGCAGCGGCAGAAATTGCCAAAGGCCGTAAAGTCGCGCCCGGCGTGCAGGCGCTGGTCGTGCCAGGCTCTGGCCCGGTAAAAGCCCAGGCTGAAGCTGAAGGGCTGGATAAGATCTTTATCGAAGCCGGTTTTGAGTGGCGCTTACCGGGCTGCTCCATGTGTCTGGCCATGAACAACGACCGTCTGAACCCGGGCGAGCGCTGCGCCTCTACCAGCAACCGTAACTTTGAAGGCCGTCAGGGCCGCGGTGGACGTACCCATCTGGTCAGCCCGGCAATGGCAGCAGCTGCCGCTGTGACCGGCCATTTTGCTGATATTCGTGGTTTGAAATAAGGAGACAATCATGGCAGAGAAATTTACCCAACATACGGGTCTGGTTGTCCCGCTGGATGCGGCGAATGTTGATACGGACGCCATCATTCCCAAGCAGTTCTTACAGAAAGTGACCCGCACTGGCTTTGGCGCGCACCTGTTTAACGACTGGCGTTTTCTCGACGATCAGGGCCAGCAGCCGAATCCCGAGTTCGTTCTGAACTTCCCGGAATTTAAAGGCGCTTCGATCCTGTTAGCCCGCGAAAACTTTGGCTGTGGCTCGTCCCGAGAACACGCCCCGTGGGCGCTGACGGACTACGGTTTTAAAGTGGTGATCGCCCCGAGCTTTGCCGACATCTTTTACGGCAACAGCTTCAACAATCAGTTGCTGCCGGTGACGCTGACCGACGAACAGGTCGATGAACTGTTCGCGCTGGTGAAGGCGAATCCGGGCATTTCGTTCGAAGTGGATCTGGAAGCGCAGGTGGTGAAAGCGGGTGACAAAACTTACAGCTTTAAAATCGACGACTTCCGCCGTCACTGCATGATCAACGGCCTCGACAGCATTGGTTTGACCCTGCAGCACGAAGCGTCCATTGCGGCCTACGAAAACAAACAACCGGCGTTTATGCGCTAACGAAAAAGGCCCGCGCAAGCGGGCCTTTTTGTTTAACTCTCTTTGACGCGAAGCGTCAGCGCCAGCGTCACCAGCGAGATCCCCGCAATCACCCAATACACGGCAAAGTGACCATAGCTTTGCGCCAGCGCTCCCTGAATCACCCCCGCCAGAATCACCCCTGTCGAAATACTGTTGGTGAATAACGTCGTGGCAGATCCTGCCCGCCCGGGCATCAGATCCTGGAACCACAGCATCCCAATCCCGGCGACAATGCCGATAAAAATCGCGTTAAAAAGCTGCAACGCCAGCAGCGCTTCGCGACTGTGAAACAGGATTAATCCCAGGTAAAACAGGACGCCAGCCGCCACCGCAACCACCATCATCCGGCGTTTGCCAAAGCGCTTCACGTAAAAGCCCGCGAGGATCATTGCCGGGATTTCCAGCCCGGCGGCGGTACCCATTAAGATCCCGGCGAGCTTATCCGGCAGCCCCAGATCGCTGCTGATCCACAGGGGCATATCGATGATATACATGGTGTTGCAGGTCCACATCAGCGTCGAGGCAATAAACAGCATGCGCACGTTTTTATTGTGCCAGCCGCTCACCTGGGTGACGGGCGTATCCGCCGCCTGCTCCACCCGGGCGACCGACGGCAGCACAAAGGCGATCAGCGCCAGGCTGATGGCAAAAATCCCGGCCGCAATGGAGAACATCACCGTAAAGCCGTAATTCAGCGCCAGCATAAAGGCCAGCGGCGGGCCGATCACCCACGCCAGGGAGAGCTGTGCACGCATCACCGAGCTGAACATCACCACTTCCCGCGCCGAGCTGTCCGCGTACTCACGGGCGAGCGCAAAAAGCTGCGGCATGGCGGTATTGGCGAGCGAGGCCAGCAGCACCCCGCAGGTGAGCAGCGTCAGATAGTGACGGTTGAAGGCAAACAGCAGAGCGTTGCCGATGGCCATCGCGCAACAGAACAGAATTAATTTGCGGCGATCGCCCTGGCTGTCGGATCGTTTTGCCAGCCACAGGCTGACCAGGATCCCGGCAATGGCGTTGACCGTGTAAAACAGGCCCACCCAGAAAGGCTGTGCGCCCACCTCACGACTCAGGAACAGGCTCAGGGTCGGCGCCTGTAGCGCCCCCGCGACGCCCATCATAAAGGCCACCAGCATAAAAGCGGCATACACGCCATTCAGGCGGCGGCCCATCGTCATCAACCAGAGCATGCGCAGTTCCTTGTCAAAGAGGAGCGAAATGGAGAGGCAGTGTAAACGAAAAAAGCCAGCAAAAACATTTTGCTGGCGGGTGATAAGCACCAATACTCAGTCACACATGATCGAGGCGAGTCAGCGGTCAGAGGTCGATTTCGTAACGTCCCACTGCATCAGATCTTCAAGCATTTTCAGGCGCTGTTCTGCGCACTGGCGGGCCAGCCAGGACACTCCCTTTGTCGCTGAAAAGTAGTGCTGATAAAACTGACGTGCGGTAGACCTCTTCATATTTACCTCCTCACTTCAACAAGGAGGATTATTGGCTTAATATGAGGATTAATAAATTGCTGATTTTTTGTCAGGAGTTCCCCTTTTATGCCGTCTGGTCGTCTGCAACAACAATTCATCCGCCTCTGGCAGTGCTGCGAAGGCCAGTCAAAAGAGACCACGCTGAACGAACTGGCGGAACTGCTGAACTGCTCGCGCCGCCACATGCGCACGCTGCTGAACACCATGCAGCAGCAGGGCTGGCTGAACTGGGAGGCGGAAGCAGGGCGCGGAAAGCGTTCGCGCTTAACCTTCCTGTATACCGGTCTGGCCTTACAACAGCAGCGCGCTGAAGACCTGCTGGAGCAAGACCGCATCGATCAGCTGGTGCAGTTGGTGGGCGACAAAGCCGCCGTGCGCCAGATGCTGGTCTCCCATCTGGGTCGCAGTTTCCGCCAGGGAAAGCACATCCTGCGCGTGCTCTACTATCGTCCGATGAAAAACCTGCTGCCGGGCACGGCGCTACGCCGCTCCGAAACGCACATGGCGCGACAAATCTTTAGCGGCCTGACGCGCATAAATGAGGAAAACGGGGAACTGGAAGCCGACATCGCGCACCACTGGCAGCAACTTTCTCCGCTGCACTGGCGCTTTTTTTTGCGTCCCGGCATCCATTTTCATCATGGCCGCGAGCTGGAGATGAACGATGTGATCGCTTCTCTGCAGCGCGCTCGCGGGCTGCCGCTCTACTCCCACATCGCACACATTCACTCTCCTACCGCCTGGACGCTGGATATCGAGCTTTCCGAGCCTGATCAGTGGCTGCCGTGGCTGATGGGCTATGTCCCGTCGATGATTTTGCCTCATGAATGGGAGAGCATGCCCAGTTTCGCCAGTCAGCCCGTCGGCACCGGCCCTTACGCCGTGATGCGCAATAACAGTAACCAGTTGAAAATCCGCGCCTTCGATGACTACTTTGGCTACCGCGCGCTGATTGACGAGGTGAATGTCTGGGTGCTGCCGGACATCAGCGAAGAGTTCAGCCCCGGCCTGACGCTGGAAGGCCCGACCGAAGGCGAAAAAGCCGTCGAAAGCCGCCTCGAAGAGGGTTGCTACTATCTACTGTTTGACGCCCGCACCCACCGGGGTGCCAGCAGCGAGGTGCGCCAGTGGATAAGCCAGATCCTCGCCCCCGCCAATCTGATCTATCAGGCGGAAGACCAGCACCAGACCTACTGGTTCCCGGCCTACGGGCTGCTGCCTCGCTGGCACCACGCCCGTCCTGGGCGCGGCGAAAAGCCCGCCGGGCTGGAAACCATTACCCTCACCTATTATCGCGAACACGTTGAGCACCGCTTTATTGCGCGCATCATGAGCAAACTGCTGGCCGCGGAAGGCGTGACGCTGGAAATTCAGGAGGTGGATTACGATGAATGGCATCGCGGCGAAGCGGTGAGCGATATCTGGCTCAACAGCGCGAACTTCACTCTGCCGCTCGATTTCTCGCTCTTCTCGCACCTGTATGAGATCCCGCTGATCCAGCACTGCATTGCCCGCGACTGGCAGCAGGACGCCGCTCAGTGGCGCGCCGGAGAGATGAATCTGGCGGTCTGGTGCCAGCAGTTGCTGTCCCAGCAGGCGATGGTACCGCTGATCCACCACTGGCTGATGATTCAGGGACAGCGCAGTATGCGCGGCTTACGCATGAACACGCTCGGCTGGTTTGACTTTAAATCCGCCTGGTTTGCGCCGCCGGAACCATAACACTTTCGTAATATTCACCAAATCATTACAATACCGCCGTTCTCAACGGGGTGCTGCATCGATGATGTGCGCTGAGATAATACCCGTCGAACCTGATCCGGATAACGCCGGCGAAGGGATTTGAGGCTGTCGCTCAAAATCCTTTGCCACTCAACTTTGAGGTGCAAAGTGTTAAAAAAAGTTCTCCCCCTGCTGGCGCTCTTCGCGCTGCCTGCGTTTGCCAAGCCCGTTTTAACGGTCTACACCTACGACTCCTTTGCAGCCGACTGGGGCCCAGGCCCGGTGGTCAAAAAAGCTTTTGAAGCCGACTGTCACTGCGAACTGAAATTCGTGGCGCTGGAAGATGGCGTTTCGCTGCTCAACCGTCTGCGGATGGAGGGCAAAAACAGCAAGGCCGACGTGGTGCTGGGCCTGGATAACAACCTGCTGGAAGCGGCCTCGCAAACCAAACTCTTTGCCAAAAGCGGTATCGCCGCCGATGCGGTGAACGTTCCGGGCGGCTGGAAAAACGACACCTTTGTCCCCTTCGATTACGGTTACTTTGCCTTTGTCTACGATAAAAACAAGTTGAAGAATCCGCCGAAAAGCCTGAAAGAGCTGGTCGAGAGCAACCAGAAATGGCGCGTGATTTATCAGGACCCCCGCACCAGCACACCGGGCCTTGGCCTGCTGCTGTGGATGCAAAAAGTGTACGGCGACAAAGCGCCGGAAGCCTGGCAAAAACTGGCGGCGAAAACCGTCACCGTCACCAAAGGCTGGAGCGAAGCCTACGGCCTGTTCCTGAAAGGCGAAAGCGATCTGGTCCTGAGCTACACCACCTCGCCGGCCTACCACATTATCGAAGAGAAAAAAGACAACTACGCCGCCGCTAACTTTGCCGAAGGCCACTATCTGCAGGTGGAAGTCGCCGCCCGCACCGCGGCCAGCAAAGAGCCGGAACTGGCCGAGAAGTTCCTGAAATTTATGGTCTCGCCTGCGTTCCAGAACGCCGTCCCGACGGGCAACTGGATGTATCCGGTGACCGACGTGAAACTGCCTGCGGGCTTCGATCAGTTGAGCAAACCGCAAACCACGCTGGAGTTCACCCCGCAGCAGGTTTCCACTCAACGCGCCGCCTGGATCAGTGAATGGCAACGCGCCGTCAGCCGCTAATTCCCGGCTGGCTGCTCCCTGGGCTGACTGCCGCCACGCTGATGGTGGTGGTGAGCCTGGGGGCTTTTCTTGCCCTGTGGCTGAACGCACCGCAAAGCGATCTCGCCGCGCTGTGGCACGATAGCTATCTCTGGCACGTGGTGCGATTCTCCTTCTGGCAGGCATTTCTCTCAGCCCTGCTCTCGGTCGTCCCGGCGATCTTTTTGGCACGGGCGCTGTATCGCCGCCGTTTTCCCGGAAGACAAGCGCTGCTGCGCCTGTGCGCGATGACGCTGATCCTGCCCGTACTGGTCGCCGTCTTCGGTATTCTGAGCGTGTATGGGCGCCAGGGGTGGATCGCCACGCTGTTGAGTGTGTTTGGCATCGAATGGACATTTTCGCCTTACGGCCTGCAGGGCATCCTGCTGGCCCACGTTTTTTTCAATATGCCCATGGCGACGCGACTGTTCTTACAGGCGCTGGAAAATATCCCTGGCGAACAGCGACAGCTGGCCGCCCAGCTCGGAATGCGCGGATTTGCCTTCTTTCGCTTTGTTGAGTGGCCGTGGCTGCGGCGGCAGATCCCGCCCGTTGCAGCATTAATTTTTATGCTCTGCTTCGCCAGTTTCGCCACAGTGCTGTCGCTGGGCGGCGGCCCGCAGGCCACCACCATTGAGCTGGCGATCTATCAGGCCCTGAGTTACGACTACGATCCGGGTCGTGCGGCGCTGCTGGCGATGATCCAGATGTTCTGCTGCCTGGGGCTGGTCCTGCTCAGCCAGCGACTCAGTAAAGCCATTGCAGTGGGGAGCCATCAGGTAAACGGCTGGCGCGATCCGCAGGACAGCCTGCGCAGCCGCCTGAGCGATCTCCTGCTTATCGTACTTGCGCTGCTGTTACTCCTCCCGCCGCTGCTGGCCGTGATGGTGGATGGTCTCAATCTGAATCTGATCTCGGTGCTGCAACAGCCGGTTCTGTGGCAGGCGCTGTGGACGTCGCTGCGAATTGCCCTCGGCGCCGGGCTGCTGTGCGTCCTGCTGACCATGATGCTGCTCTGGAGCAGCCGCGAGCTTTACGCCCGCCACTCCCGAATCGCCGGGCAAGCGCTGGAGCTGAGCGGGATGTTGATTCTGGCGATGCCGGGCATCGTGCTGGCGACCGGGTTCTTTTTGCTGTTCAGCAGCACCATCGGATTACCCGAGCACGCCGACGGAATCGTCATTTTCACCAACGCGCTGATGGCGATTCCCTATGCCCTGAAAGTGCTGGAAAACCCGATGCGCGACCTGAGCGCCCGCTACACTCTGCTCTGTCAGTCGCTGGGGATGCGCGGCTGGCAGCGAGTGAGGGTCGTTGAACTCCGCGCCCTGAAACGCCCTCTGGCACAGGCGCTGGCCTTTGCCAGCGTGCTGTCGATTGGCGATTTCGGCGTAGTGGCGCTATTTGGTAATGACGATTTCCGCACGCTGCCGTTCTGGTTGTATCAGCAAATCGGCTCGTATCGCAGTCAGGATGGTGCCGTGACGGCCCTGCTCCTGCTGCTGCTGTGCTTTACCCTCTTCACCGTTATCGAAAAACTTCCGGGGCGCGATGCTAAAACTGACTGATGTAACCTGGCTTTATCAGCACCTGCCAATGCGCTTTACGCTCTCCGTCGAACGCGGAGAGATGATTGCCATTCTCGGCCCAAGCGGTGCCGGGAAAAGCACGCTGCTCAATCTGATTGCCGGTTTCCTGCCTCCGGCGCGTGGCGAAATGTTGATCGACGGGCAAACGCACACCCATACGCCGCCGTCCCAGCGCCCGGTGTCGATGCTGTTCCAGGAAAATAATCTGTTTACCCATCTGACGGTGCGACAGAATATCGGCCTTGGAATGGACCCCGGCCTCAAGCTGACGGCGCTTCAGCGTGAGAAACTCGAAGCGATTGCCCAGCAGATGGGGCTGAATGAATTTCTCGATCGCCTGCCTGGCGAGCTTTCTGGCGGGCAGCGTCAGCGCGTCGCGCTGGCTCGCTGTCTGGTGCGGGAACAGCCAATTTTGCTCCTCGACGAGCCGTTCTCGGCCCTCGACCCGGCTCTGCGTCAGGAGATGCTGTTGCTGGTAAAAGAGGTGTGTCAGCAAAAAAATCTCACCATGCTGATGGTCTCGCACAGCGTGGAAGACGCCGCCAGAATCGCGGCGCGCTCCGTCGTGATTGCCGACGGGCGCATCGCCTGGGATGGGGAAACGCAGGAGCTGATAAGCGGGAAGGCAAGTGCCTCAGCGTTGTTGGGAATAATGCAGCCGCAGTAAGCCCGGCAAACAATGCGCCACCGGGCAATCTCAGGCCTGGTGGCGGCTGAAAATCGCCTATCGGCTCACCACCTTCAACAAAATCTCGCCATACACCGGCATCAGCGGATGACGAATCAACGCCACCAGCGCCACCACGGCAACCCCGAGCGTCAAGGGCGCCAGCCACAACAGGCGGCCACGCGGCAGATACTGGGTGAGGCGATCCGTACCGGCTTTCGCACTGCGCCACAGGCGCCAGCACAGCCACACCGCGACCCACAGCAGCAGCGCGGTGGCTAACAGCAGCCATTTAAAATGGCCGCTTTGCGCATCGGCGGGGATATCAATCGCCGCACCGGCCAGAATGCCCGGCAGGAAATAGAACGGCGGCCAGAAGACGCAGCCAATGATATTGGGCAGAATAAATTTTGAAACGGGCAGATCCAGCATCCCGGCAACCATCGGCACCAGCGGACGCGTCGGGCCGACAAAACGCCCGACCAGAATGGTAAACATACTGTGCTGATGGAGGGCATGCTCGGTTTTGTCGAGCAGCGCTTTGTTCTTTTTCATGAACGACCAGCGGTGCAACGGCTTTTTGAAGCGCCAGCCTAACCAGAAAGAGATCCAGTCGCCCAGCAGACAGCCAACGATACCGGCCATCCACGCCTGCCAGAAGTTCACCTCGCCGCTGCCAATCAGCGCACCGAGGCCCGCCATCATGACAGTGCCAGGTAAAATCAGCCCCACCAGCGCCAGCGATTCCAGAAAGGCGACCAGCGCGACAGCGATCAGCGAGTAGGCCACGGACTGCGTAATAAAATGTTCCAGCAATGCCTGCATAACGATTCCGGTCAGATAACAGAGCAGGGATTCTGCGAAGTGCTTCCTGCCTCGTCAAGACAACAATTGTCTGAATAGTTTACCGGGTGCCGCCAGACTTCACCTGTTTGTTTCGTTTCATTTACGTTTTACTCACATCCGGCGCGGAATTCGCTCGGGCTGGCACCGGTGCATTTCTTGAAGACGCGGGAAAAATAGAGCTGATCCTCAAAGCCGACGTTACGCCCCACGGTGGCAATCGGCATACGCGTGGTGCTGAGAAGCAGTTTGGCCTGGCTGATGCGCTGATCCTCGCGCCAGCTCAGAACGCTCACCCCCAACTGCTGCCGGAAAAGGTGCGACAGGCGCGACGGCGACAGGCAGACGTGCTGCGCGACCCCCGCAATATCAAACTGGCTGTCCGACAGATGATCGCTGATGTACTGGCAGGCGTCGCGCACGCGATTGTCCAGCGGCGGATTAAGGGAGGCGTTAATCGCCTCCATGCGCCGCAGCAACAGCTGTTCAAGCAGATTAATCGCCAGCAGCTCGGCGTAGCGCCCGCCCGCCTGGGCTTCGATGATCTGGGCAAAAAGCTCGCGGAACTGCGCCTGATGCGCTTCGTCGGGCCGGTAAAAACCGGTGTGGGCGAAAATCGACGGCCAGGCCAGCCACTCCTGCCAGTAAGCGCGCGGGCGGAAATAGACCCACTGGTGATACCACTCTTTTGCATCGGGATGGCGGCCGTAGTGGTGAATTTCTCCCGGCGGGAACAGCAAAATATCGCCAGGCCGACAGACAAATTGCCGATCGTTATTTTTGATCACCCCCTCACCGCGCACGGTGATATTCAGGATATAGCCTTTCATGCCCAGCGGGCGATCGACGAAAAAGTCGAGGTAACCCTCGGCTTCAATAGGGGTCAGCCCCGCCACCAGATGGGCGTTGAAGGAGTACCCCGGCAACAGGGGATCGTTTTGTGTTTCGGCCATAAACAGGTCACTCCCGACGGTCAATAAGGAAACAAATTGTCCATATCTATAAAAGCGGTATAAAAACGGGTCGTTAAGAGAATCACATCGCCTGCCCTCTCTTTTAACTCCGCTTTGTCTCGGCCTTTACCCCAGATTCATCCACGATCTCGTGCAAATCAGCAGTAACAAAAGTGTCTATAACTGCGGCAGAAATGTCCACATTGAATATTTGCACAACGTCACACTTTCCACCTCAACAGCAATTTAATCCATAAGATTAGCGGATCCTGCCTGACGATTTTCTCCCTCAATCTCTAATGTTGATCCATACCCGTTTTTTGATGGAGCAACATAAATGGCAATTGCGATTGGCCTCGATTTTGGCAGTGACTCAGTACGCGCCCTGGCGGTGGAGTGTCGTACGGGCCAGGAGATAGCGACCAGCGTGGAGTGGTATCCGCGCTGGCAAGAGGGGCGTTATTGCGATGCGCCAAATAATCAGTTCCGCCATCATCCGCGCGATTACATCGAATCGATGGAAGCGGCGATCAAAACCGTTCTGGCCGAATTGAGCGAAGATCAGCGCGCACAGATCGTCGGTATTGGCGTAGACAGCACCGGCTCAACGCCTGCCCCCGTCGATGCCGAAGGCCGCGTGCTGGCGCTGCGCCCTGAGTTTGCCGACAACCCGAACGCTATGTTCGTGCTGTGGAAAGACCATACTGCGGTTGAAGAAGCCGAAGCCATCACCCGTTTGTGCCATCAGCCTGGAAAAACCGACTACTCCCGTTACATTGGCGGCATTTATTCCAGCGAATGGTTCTGGGCCAAGATTTTGCACGTCACCCGTGCCGACCGTGACGTGGCGCAGGCCGCCGTGTCATGGATTGAGCTGTGCGACTGGGTACCGGCCCTGCTGTCGGGCACCACCCGCCCGCAGGATATTCGCCGTGGACGCTGCAGCGCCGGGCATAAATCCCTGTGGCATGAGAGCTGGGGCGGGCTGCCTCCTGCCGCGTTCTTCGATGAACTTGATCCGATTATCAATCAAAGCCTGAAATATCCGCTGTTTACCGACACTTATACCGCCGACATTCCGGTCGGAACCCTGAGCGCAGAGTGGGCGCAGCGTCTGGGCTTGCCACAAAACGTGGCGATTTCCGGCGGCGCGTTCGACTGCCATATGGGTGCCGTCGGCGCGGGCGCACAGCCTAATACGCTGGTGAAAGTGATTGGTACCTCTACCTGCGACATCCTCACCGCTGATAAAGCCAGCGTAGGCGACCGCGCCGTGAAAGGTATTTGCGGCCAGGTGGACGGTAGCGTGGTCCCTGATTTTATCGGGCTGGAGGCCGGGCAATCCGCCTTCGGCGATATCTACGCCTGGTTTGGCCGCGTGCTCGGCTGGCCGCTGGATCAGCTGGCGGAAACACATCCGGAGCTGAAAGCGCAGATCGCGGCCAGCAAAAAACAGCTTCTCCCGCAGCTGACGGAAGCCTGGGCGAAAAACCCGTCCCTTGATCATCTCCCGGTGGTGCTCGACTGGTTCAACGGTCGTCGCACGCCGTTTGCCAACCAGCGTCTTAAAGGCGTGATTACCGATCTCAACCTGGCAACCGACGCCCCTGCGCTGTTCGGCGGTCTGATTGCGGCCACCGCCTTTGGCGCGCGCGCCATCATGGAGTGTTTCACCGAGCAGGGCATCGCCGTGAACGAGGTGATGGCGCTCGGCGGCATCGCGCGTAAAAACCCGGTGATCATGCAGGCCTGCTGCGACGTGCTGAACCGTCCGCTGCAGATCGTCGCCTCCGATCAGTGCTGTGCCCTCGGGGCCGCCATTTTCGCGGCAGTCGCGGCGGGTGTTCACGCAGATATCCCGACCGCTCAACAGCACATGGCGAGCGCCGTCGAGAGCACGCTCCAGCCGCGCCCTCAGCAGGCCCAACGCTTCGAGCAGCTTTATCAGCGCTACCTGCAATGGTCGAAAAGCGCCGAACAACACTATCTCCCTGTCGCCGCCCCGGCCAAAAACACCGCGGAAAAACCGGCAACCCTGACACATTAAGGACACGATAATGAGCATTTTTAACAATTATGAAGTGTGGTTTGTCATTGGCAGCCAGCATTTATACGGCCCGGAAGCGCTGCAACAGGTGACGAAACACGCGGAGCATGTGGTTAACGCCCTCAATGCGGAGGCCAAACTGCCGTGCAAACTGGTGCTGAAACCGCTCGGAACCACGCCAGACGAAATCACCCACATCTGCCGCGACGCGAACTACGACGACAAATGCGCCGGGATGGTGGTGTGGCTGCACACCTTCTCCCCGGCCAAAATGTGGATCAACGGCCTGACTATCCTCAACAAACCGCTGCTGCAGTTCCATACCCAGTTCAACGCTTCCCTGCCGTGGGACAGCATCGATATGGACTTTATGAACCTGAACCAGACCGCGCACGGCGGCCGCGAGTTCGGCTTTATCGGCGCGCGTATGCGTCAGCAGCACGGGGTGGTAACCGGACACTGGCAGGATCAACACGCGCAGCAGCGCATCGGCTCGTGGATGCGCCAGGCGGTCTCCAAACAGGATACTCGTCATCTGAAAGTGGTGCGTTTTGGCGACAACATGCGTGAAGTGGCAGTGACGGACGGCGATAAAGTCGCTGCACAGATTAAATTTGGTTTCTCCGTTAACACCTGGGCCGTGGGCGATCTGGTGCAGGTGGTGAACGAAATCAGCGACGGCGATATCAGCGCGCTGGTGGACGAATACGAAAGCAGCTACCGCCTGACCGCTGCGGCGCAGATCAACGGCGATAAACGCCAGAACGTCATCGATGCGGCGCGCATCGAACTGGGGATGAAACGCTTCCTGGAACAGGGCGGCTTCCACGCCTTTACCACCACATTTGAAGACCTGCACGGCCTGAAACAACTGCCAGGCCTGGCGGTACAACGTCTGATGCAGCAGGGCTACGGCTTTGCGGGCGAAGGCGACTGGAAAACCGCCGCCCTGCTTCGCATCATGAAGGTGATGTCGACCGGTCTACAGGGCGGCACCTCATTTATGGAGGATTACACCTACCACTTCGAGAACGGCAACGATCTGGTGCTCGGCTCGCACATGCTGGAAGTGTGTCCATCCATCGCCGTCGAAGAGAAACCGATCCTCGACGTGCAGTACCTGGGCATTGGCGGCAAAGCCGATCCGGCCCGACTAATCTTCAACACCCGCACCGGCCCGGCGATAAATGCCAGCCTGATCGATCTGGGCGATCGTTTCCGCCTGCTGGTGAACTGCGTGGATGCCGTGGAGACCCCGCATTCATTGCCGAAACTGCCCGTCGCGAACGCCCTGTGGAAAGCGCAGCCGGATCTGCCGACCGCGTCTGAAGCCTGGATCGTGGCCGGTGGCGCGCACCACACGGTCTTCAGCCACTCGCTGGATCTGAACGATATGCGCCAGTTCGCGGAGCTGCACGACATCGAGCTGACCGTCATCGATAACGACACCCGTCTGCCAGCGTTTAAAGACGCGCTGCGCTGGAACGAAGTCTATTACGGTTCAAAACGTTGAGCACGTGCCCGGCGGCACGTCGTCTGCCGGGCTTATAAACCCAGGCCGGATAAGCGAAGTGCCATCCGGCAAGGAGAACAGAATGCTTGAAGCATTAAAGCAGCAGGTGCTGGAAGCCAACCTGGCCCTGCCGAAACACCATCTCGTCACCCTCACCTGGGGCAACGTCAGCGCTGTCGATCGGGAGAAAGGGGTGTTTGTGATTAAGCCGTCCGGCGTGAATTACAGCGTGATGACCGCCGAGGATATGGTGGTGGTGAGCATCGCGACCGGAGAAGTGGTCGAAGGGAAGAAAAAGCCCTCTTCCGATACGCCAACCCATCGCCTGCTCTATCAGTCATTCCCGTCGATTGGCGGTATCGTGCATACCCACTCGCGCCACGCCACCATCTGGGCGCAGGCCGGACAATCCATTCCGGCGACGGGCACGACCCATGCCGACTATTTTTACGGCACCATCCCCTGCACCCGTAAAATGACCGATGCGGAAATTAACGGCGAGTATGAGTGGGAAACGGGCAACGTGATCGTCGAAACCTTTGAAAAAGCGGGAATCGATGCGGCGCAAATGCCGGGCGTGCTGGTGCACTCTCACGGGCCGTTTGCGTGGGGCAAAAACGCCGAAGATGCGGTGCATAACGCCATCGTGCTGGAAGAGGTCGCCTATATGGGGATCTTCTGCCGCCAGCTGGCGCCACAGCTTCCGGATATGCAGCAAACCCTGCTGGATAAACACTATCTGCGCAAGCACGGTGCGAAAGCGTATTACGGGCAGTAACTAATACAAGGCATCTGCGGTTTAGGTGCCTTGCATTAATATAAATTGTCAATGACTTAGTTAAAACAATAAAAATATCACATTTGTTTCACTCTATCTCCTTTGCTATAAAAAATAGAGCAAAGGAGATAGATATGAGCAAACGTAGTGAAATCACGGATGGTACATTAGCAACCACACGTAAACGTGGATTAGTTTACACTGAAAGATTAGGGTGGATAGACCTCGGTCATGCTCAGGGTAATGATGCGAGATTTTTAAAAGAACAATTAGACCGCGAATCATTCCCCCGTTATTTTGAGGAATATAATGAATGGTACTTTCCGGTATCGTACCATCAAGAAATGGGCAAAAAAGGTAGCGTTTTTGGAAGAGAGTTAACTTTTCACACGGGTGTAAATACGCAAGTAATGGTTAAAGCGTGTTTGTCCCCGGAGATAAAAGCAAGAGTCGCACTGACTATAATGTACGGAACAGCAAAAAGGTTTGAAGCATGGCAAAACTCCGCACTTTTCAATTGGTTCACCGGTAGTGGATTTAGTGGTGAAGATTTAGTCTCTGATTTGCTTGGATTCTATCGGGTTTTTAGCAAAGGGCCAGACCCTCTTTGGCTTGCGAAACCCGTGTCGTATGAAACAGCAATACAGATATGGGACGCTCATGATCCTATCGGACATTATAAAAATACGGACTTTTCACCTCTTCTTTTCTCAACCTCTCCACCCAGGCGGTATGGAAACCCGATAAAAAAAGACTTACCGGAATGGCTGAATTATATAAAGCCTTTTAAACATGAATACAGCAATTTCTTCCTTAATAAATTTAGAGATAGACCCGAAAGCCATTTTTTCAGAGATCGCTCAAGAATCAATCATGACCTTTATGGCTCAATCCAATCATCAAATGCTAAAAATTTTTCAGATGATCCCTTTAAACGTCCTGTGTTATTTTTATTGAACCCACATAAACCTTTGTCGAGTTGGGTAAAATGAAAAAATTAACATTAGTAATGATGGCTGTTATTTTATTCCCCCCCTTGTTTATTTATGGCTGGTTTGCCCTCACCTCTGGAGAGCACCAATATGCAGAAACAGATATTCTCTCTTTCTGGCTCTACACCCCAACTGAATTAAAGGATACACCCAAAATATCAGACATTGCCTTGTATGATTACGAATACGATCCTGACAACGAACAGACAAGTGTCATTATTCACTGGACTAATATCCGTGATATCGCAGAGCAAAAGAGACTGTTATATAATTTTGTTCAACAACTTACTGATTACAAAAAGGATAACTGTGGATGGAAATATAATAATAAAGATGATTACTCCGACAACTACAAACGATATTGTATTTTTCAAAAGGGAAATACCCTTGAACTGCAATTTTTTGAGACAGTACACTAACAAACACCTGTATAAAATCACAGCACCCCAAACAAAACCAGGCTATAATCACGCCTGGTTTTGTTTTTTGGGATGACGGTGTGACGCAGGCGCGAGAAGGCTTTTTACTGACCCGACACTGGCGGGATACGCCGCAGGGTACTGAAGTGGAATTCTGGCTAGCGACGGACGAGGGCCCGCTGAACGTCACGCTGCCGCCACAGGAGTCCGTGGCGTTTATCCCGGAACAGCACGTCGAAAAAACGCGCGAGGTGTTACGCGGGGAAAACGGCTGGCGCATCACGCCGCTTGAGCTGAACGATTTCCACCGCCAGCCCGTTTACGGGCTTTACTGCCGCGCCCATCGCCAGCTGATGCGATTTGAAAAGCTGCTGCGAGAAGCCGGGGTAACGCTGTACGAAGCGGATATTCGCCCGCCGGAGCGTTTTCTTATGGAGCGTTTTATTACCGCTCCCGTCTGGGTCGACGGCACGCCGCAGGGCGACAAACTGCTCAACGCCCGCCTCAAACCCAATCCCCACTACCGTCCGCCTCTGAAATGGGTGTCGCTGGATATCGAAACCACGCGCCACGGCGAACTGTATTGCATCGGCCTTGAAGGCTGCGGGCAGCGAATTGTCTATATGCTCGGGCCGCCAAACGGTGATGCGTCAGCCCTCGATTTTGAGCTGGAGTATGTCACCAGCCGCCCACAGCTGATTGAAAAGCTAAACCAGTGGTTTGCCATTCACGATCCTGATGTCCTGATTGGCTGGAATGTGGTGCAGTTTGACCTGCGCGTGCTGCAAAAGCATGCCGAGCGTTACCGTATTCCGCTGATGCTGGGCCGCGGCAACAGCGAGCTTGAGTGGCGCGAGCACGGTTTTAAGAATGGCGTGTTCTTCGCGCAGGCTAACGGGCGGGTGATTATCGACGGTATCGACGCGCTCAAATCCGCCTTCTGGAGTTTCTCCTCGTTTTCACTGGAAGCCGTCTCTCAGGAGCTGCTCGGTGAAGGGAAATCCATCGACAATCCCTGGGATCGGATGGATGAGATTGACCGGCGCTTCAATGAAGACAAACCGGCGCTCGCCACCTACAACCTGAAGGACTGCGAGCTGGTGACGCGGATTTTCCACAAAACGGAGATCATGCCGTTCCTGCTGGAGCGCGCGACCGTCAACGGCCTGGCGATCGATCGTCACGGCGGTTCCGTCGCTGCGTTCGGCCATCTGTATATTCCGCGCATGCACCGCGCGGGCTATGTCGCGCCAAATCTTGGCGAGGTCCCGCCTCAGGCCAGCCCTGGCGGCTATGTGATGGACTCCAGGCCTGGCCTGTATGACTCGGTCCTGGTGCTGGATTATAAAAGCCTCTATCCGTCGATCATTCGCACCTTTCTGATCGATCCCGTTGGCCTGGTCGAGGGGATGGCCCAGCCGGATGAGGCGCACAGCACCGAAGGATTTCTCGGCGCGCGTTTCTCGCGGGAAAAGCACTGCCTGCCTGAAATCGTCGGCCAAATCTGGCACGGGCGCGAGGAAGCTAAGCGTCAGCACAATAAACCGCTCTCTCAGGCGCTGAAGATCATCATGAACGCCTTTTATGGCGTGCTCGGCACCAGCGCCTGCCGGTTCTTCGACCCCCGTCTCGCCTCGTCGATCACCATACGCGGGCATGAAATCATGCGCCAGACCAAAGCGCTGGTGGAATCCCAGGGCTATGACGTGATTTACGGCGACACGGACTCAACGTTCGTCTGGCTGAAAGGCGCCCACAGCGAAGAGGACGCCGCGCAAATCGGCCAAAATCTGGTGGCGTTCGTCAACGACTGGTGGCGCAATCATTTGCAAAAAGAGCGGCTAACCAGCGCGTTAGAGCTGGAATTTGAAACCCATTTCAGCCGCTTTTTGATGCCGACAATTCGCGGTACCGAGCAGGGCAGCAAGAAGCGTTACGCCGGTTTGATTCAGGAGGGCGAGAGCCAGCGCATGGTGTTTAAAGGGCTGGAAACGGTGCGAACCGACTGGACGCCACTGGCGCAACAGTTCCAGCAAACGCTCTATCTGCGGGTGTTCCGCAACGAGCCGTATCAGGATTATGTCCGCGAGACTATCGCCAGCCTGCTGGCCGGTGAGCTGGACAGCCAGCTGGTCTACCGCAAGCGCCTGCGCCGCCCGCTGGCGGAGTATCAGCGCAATGTGCCGCCGCATGTTCGCGCCGCGCGGCTGGCCGATGAAGAGAACGTACGTCGCGGCCGCGCGCCGCAGTATCAAAATCGCGGCACCATTAAATACGTCTGGACCACCAGCGGCCCGGAACCGGTGGATTATCAGCACTCGCCGCTGGACTACGATCACTATCTGACGCGACAGCTTATGCCTGTCGCCGATGGAATTTTACCTTTTGTCGACGATGATTTTGCTACACTCATGACAGGGCAACTGGGGCTATTTTGACGCGTGACGAAAACGCCGCCATCCAGTACCATAGCGCCCTTTCCATTCCCGGACCCATTTTTCGATGGCCGTCACTTTGCGACGGTGGTCGAACTATTGCCTGCAATTAAAGATTAGAGCCAAACAACTATGCCTTTTACACTTGGTCAACGCTGGATCAGCGATACAGAAAGCGAGCTTGGATTAGGAACTGTGGTTGCGCTGGATGCGCGCATGGTCACTATCCTTTTCCCGGCAACGGGTGAAAACCGTCTGTATGCACGCAATGACTCCCCTGTTACCCGCGTCATGTTTAACCCGGGTGACACCGTTACCAGCCATGAAGGCTGGCAGCTGAAGATTGAAGACGTAAAAGAAGAGAACGGGATCCTCGCCTACATCGGTACGCGAGTCGACACGGAAGAAACAAATGTCATCCTGCGCGAAGTGCTGCTCGACAGCCGACTGGTCTTCAGCAAGCCGCAGGACCGTCTGTTTGCCGGTCAGATTGACCGCATGGACCGTTTTGCCCTGCGCTATCGCGCGCGTAAATTCCAGAGTGAACAGTACCGCATGCCGTGGAGCGGCCTGCGTGGTCAGCGTACCAGCCTGATCCCGCACCAGCTGAACATCGCCCACGACGTCGGCCGTCGCCATGCGCCGCGCGTGCTGCTGGCTGATGAAGTCGGCCTCGGTAAAACCATCGAAGCAGGGATGATCCTGCATCAACAGCTGCTCTCCGGCGCTGCCGAGCGCGTGCTGATCGTGGTGCCTGAAACCCTGCAACACCAGTGGCTGGTCGAGATGTTGCGCCGCTTCAACTTACGCTTCTCCCTGTTTGACGACGAGCGCTACGCGGAAGCCCAGCATGACGCCGATAATCCGTTCGAAACGGAACAGCTGGTGATCTGCTCTCTGGACTTCGTGCGCCGCAGCAAGCAGCGCCTTGAGCATCTGTGCGATGCCGAGTGGGATCTGATGGTCGTCGATGAAGCCCACCACCTGGTCTGGAGCGAAGATGCGCCCAGCCGTGAATATATGGCGATCGAACAGCTGGCCGAACGCGTGCCGGGTATCCTGCTGCTGACCGCTACGCCGGAGCAGCTGGGGCTGGAAAGCCACTTTGCGCGTCTGCGCTTGCTCGATCCTAACCGTTTCCACGATTTCTCTGTGTTTGTCGAAGAGCAGCAAAACTACCGCCCGGTTGCCGATGCGGTCGCCCTGCTGCTGGCTGGTAAGCACCTGTCCAACGATGAACTCAACACCCTGAGCGAGTTGATTGGCGAGCAGGATATTGAACCGCTGCTGCACGCCGCCAACAGCGACCGCGACGACGCGGAAACCGCGCGTCAGGAACTCGTTTCCATGTTAATGGACCGCCACGGCACCAGCCGCGTGCTATTCCGTAACACCCGTAACGGCGTGAAAGGTTTCCCGAAACGCGAGCTGCACACCATTAAGCTGCCGCTGCCGACACAGTATCAAACCGCGATTAAAGTCTCTGGCATCATGGGGGCGCGCAAAAGTGCTGAAGAGCGCGCGCGCGATATGCTCTATCCGGAACAGATTTATCAGGAATTTGAAGGCGATACCGGCACCTGGTGGAACTTCGATCCACGCGTCGAATGGCTGATGGGCTATCTGACCGCTCACCGCTCGCAGAAAGTGCTGGTGATTTGCGCCAAAGCGGCCACCGCGCTGCAGCTGGAGCAAGTCCTGCGCGAGCGCGAAGGTATCCGCGCTGCCGTGTTCCACGAAGGGATGTCGATCATCGAACGCGACCGCGCGGCGGCCTGGTTTGGTGAAGAGGACAGCGGCGCGCAGGTGCTGCTCTGCTCCGAAATCGGCTCCGAGGGCCGTAACTTCCAGTTCGCCAGCCATCTGGTGATGTTCGATCTGCCGTTTAACCCGGACCTGCTGGAGCAGCGTATTGGCCGTCTGGACCGTATCGGCCAGGCTCATGATATTCAGATCCACGTTCCGTTCCTGGAAAAAACTGCCCAGTCGGTGCTGGTGCGTTGGTTCCACGAAGGTCTGGACGCGTTTGAACACACCTGCCCGACCGGTCGCACCATTTACGATCAGGTGCACAGCGATCTGATCGGTTATCTGGCGGCACCGGAAGAGACCGAGGGCTTTGACGATCTGATCAAATCCTGTCGCGAAAAGCACGATGCGCTGAAACTGCAGCTGGAGCAGGGGCGTGACCGTCTGCTGGAGATCCACTCCAACGGTGGCGAGAAAGCGCAGCAGCTTGCCGAAAGCATCGAAGAGCAGGACGACGACACCAGCCTGATCAGCTTCGCGATGAACCTGTTTGATATCGTTGGTATCAACCAGGACGATCGCGGCGAGAACATGATTGTGCTGACGCCGTCCGATCATATGCTGGTCCCGGATTTCCCTGGCCTGCCGGAAGATGGCTGCACCATCACCTTTGAGCGTGACGTAGCCCTTTCCCGCGAAGATGCGCAGTTCATTACCTGGGAACACCCGCTTATCCGCAACGGTCTGGATTTGATTCTGTCCGGCGATACCGGCAGCAGCACCATTTCCCTGTTGAAAAACAAAGCGCTGCCCGTTGGGACGCTGCTGCTTGAGCTGATCTACGTGGTTGAGGCGCAAGCGCCGAAACAGCTGCAGCTCAACCGTTTCCTGCCCGCCACTCCGGTGCGTCTGATGCTCGACAAAAATGGCACTAACCTCGCCGCGCAGGTCGAGTTTGAGAGCTTTAACCGCCAGCTAAGCGCCGTTAACCGCCACACGGGCAGCAAACTGGTGAATGCGGTCCAGCAGGATGTGCATGCCATTTTGCAGCAGGGTGAAGCGCAGATTGAGAAAGCCGCGCGCGCACTGATTGATGCGGCTCGCAGCGAAGCAGACGAAAAACTCTCTGCCGAGCTGTCGCGTCTGGAAGCGTTACGCGCGGTGAATCCAAACATCCGTGACGACGAGCTTGCTGCGATTGAGAGCAACCGTGAGCAGGTGCTGGAAAGCCTGGATCAGGCGAGCTGGCGACTGGATGCGCTGCGTCTGATCGTTGTGACGCATCAGTAAACGGAGCGCGACATGATCATGGAGACCTACAATCCGCCGATGGACCCATGGCTGGTCATTCTGTATCAGGATGACCACATTATGGTGGTCAACAAGCCCAGCGGCCTGTTGTCCGTGCCGGGACGTCTGGAGGAGCACAAAGACAGCGTGATGACGCGCGTACAGCGCGATTATCCGCAGGCAGAATCCGTGCATCGCCTGGATATGGCGACCAGCGGCGTGATTGTGGTGGCTCTGACGAAAGCGGCTGAGCGCGAGTTAAAGCGCCAGTTCCGCGATCGTGAACCGAAGAAACAGTATGTCGCGCGCATCTGGGGACACCCGGAAAAGGCGGAAGGTCTGGTGGATTTACCGCTGATTTGCGACTGGCCGAACCGGCCTAAGCAAAAAGTCTGTTTTGAAACCGGCAAGGCGGCGCAGACCGAGTATGAGGTGCTGGAATACGCTGCGGATAACACCGCGCGTATTCTGCTCAAACCGATTACTGGCCGTTCGCATCAGCTGCGCGTGCATATGCTGGCGCTGGGCCATCCGATTCTGGGAGACCGTTTTTACGCCACCCCGGAAGCGCTCGCGATGGCGCCGCGTCTGCAATTACACGCTCAGATGCTGACGATAACGCATCCGGAATTCGGCAATTTGATGACGTTTAAAGCCCCTGCCGATTTTTAACGTAGTGCCCGGCGGGTGCCGGGCTTACGCTTATTTAAAGCCCTTCTGCTCTTTAATGAGCTCGTACGCTTTCTGAATTTCCTGCGCTTTCTGCTTCGCCATTTCCATCATCTCCGGCGGTAACCCTTTCGCCACCAGTTTATCCGGATGATGTTCGCTCATCAGCTTGCGATAGGCGCGTTTAATGGTGGTCGCATCGTCGGTGGCTTTCACGCCCAGTACGTTACACGCATCTTCCAGCGTCGGGCCGCGCTGTGCCTGCTGCCAGCCACCGCCAGCAGACTGCTGCTGGTGTTGATAGCCGCCACCAAATTGCGCGCCGCCCTGCATCATGCGCAGGAACTGGTCGAACTGCATGCGGGAGATACCCAGCTCTTCGGCAATCACGTACAACACGTCGCGTTCGTTAGGGTGCAGTGACCCATCCGCAAACGCCGCCTGAATCTGGATTTCCAGAAACATCCGAATTAAATCAAAGCGTCCGAAACAGATGCTGCGGAACTGGCGCATTTTCTCGCGCAGCGGATAGTTATCCGCTTTACCGATGCGAAACGCATTTTGTGCCGCCACGCGGGACTCGCCGTGCAGGCTCATGCGATCCATAAATACGCTGGCAATTTGAATGTCTGCTTCGGTGACGCGTCCCTTCGATTTGGTTAAATGCCCCATCACCTCAAAGGTGGTCGCAAAAAAGAGCGCCTGACGCTCGCGCTGGTTGGCAAACCAGGCCATTTTACGACTGCGCGCCTTATCGAACATATGCCCGATAATCAGGCCCAAAACGATGCCCCAAAACCCTGCGCCCATCAACAAAGCGAATGCGACGCCAATAATTTTACCCCAATACTGCATAGACTCCCCGTATGGTCATAGTCCTGATTCGACGCAACTCCATCATCTCAGTGGTCGAGCCACGGTCAATTGAGGGACATCGCCTATAATTTGCATTATCATACTCGTCATTCGATAGCGAGCCTAACACTCTGACTCGTAAACGGGCAGGATTAACGCTGGCACTGCGCAGATGAGTAAGATAGTCTCTGAGCGTTTGTAAGCCGTAGCCACTGATGACGGAACACTAAATATAACGTATGAAAAAACGTATCCCCACCCTCCTGGCCACCATGATCGCCGCCGCTCTGTACAGTCAACAGGGCATGGCTGCCGATCTCGCCTCACAGTGTAAGCTTGGCATCCCAAGCTATGATCGCCCATTGGTGCAGGGTGATACCAATAGCTTGCCCGTCACGATTAATGCCGACCATGCCGGTGGCAATTATCCGGATAACGCGACATTTACGGGCAATGTCGATATTAATCAGGGCAACAGCCGTCTGCGGGCGGACGAAGTCCAGCTGCATCAAAAGCAGCCTGAGGGCGCGGCAGAGCCGGTTCGCACAGTCGATGCTCTGGGCAATGTGCACTATGACGACAATCAGGTCATCCTGAAAGGTCCGAAAGGCTGGGCAAACCTGAATACCAAAGATACCAACGTCTGGGAAGGTGATTACCAGATGGTGGGTCGCCAGGGACGCGGTAAAGCAGATCTGATGAAACAGCGCGGTGAAAACCGCTATACCATTCTGGAGAATGGCTCCTTTACCTCTTGTCTGCCGGGTTCTGACACCTGGAGCGTCGTCGGTAGCGAAGTGATCCACGACCGCGAAGAGCAAGTGGCGGAAATCTGGAATGCGCGCTTTAAACTCGGCCCGGTACCGGTGTTTTATAGCCCCTACTTGCAGTTGCCGGTCGGCGATAAGCGTCGTTCAGGCTTCCTGATCCCGAACGCGAAGTACAGCACCACGAACTATTTTGAGTTCTACCTGCCGTATTACTGGAACATCGCGCCGAACATGGACGCCACGATTACGCCGCACTATATCCATAAGCGCGGCAATATCATGTGGGAAAACGAGTTCCGTTACCTGACTAAAGCGGGTACAGGTCTGATGGAGCTGGATTACTTGCCATCGGATAAAGTGTTTAACGATGAGCACCCGACAGAGGGCGATCGTCACCGCTGGTTATACTACTGGCAGCATGCCGGTGTGATGGATCAGGTCTGGCGTTTCAACGTCGACTACACCAAAGTCAGCGATCCTTATTACTTTAACGATTTCGATTCCAAGTACGGCTCAAGTACCGATGGCTACGCGACGCAGAAATTCAGCGTCGGTTACGCGAATCAGAACTTCAACGCCACGGTTTCTACCAAGAAGTTCCAGGTCTTTAGCTCTCAGACAGCCAGTACCTATGGCGCTGAGCCACAGCTGGACGTGAACTGGACGCAGAATGACGTCGGTCCGTTTGATACCCGCGTTTATGCTCAGGCCGTCCACTTCGTGAACACCAATTCCGATATGCCGGAAGCGACGCGCGTCCACCTTGAGCCGACCATTAATCTGCCGCTCTCTAACGACTGGGCTAGCCTCAATACCGAAGCCAAGATGATGGCTACCCACTATCAGCAGAAGAATCTGGACTGGTACAACAATCGCTACAATACCGATCTCGAAGAGTCCGTTAACCGTGTGCTGCCACAGTTTAAAATGGACGGTAAGCTGATTTTCGAACGTGATATGAACCTGGCGAGCGGCTATACCCAAACGCTGGAACCGCGCATGCAGTACCTGTATGTGCCGTATCGCGATCAGAGCAAAATCCAGAACTACGACTCCTCTTTCCTCCAGTCCGACTACAGCGGCCTGTTCCGCGATCGTACCTATGGCGGACTTGACCGTATTGCTTCCGCGAACCAGGTAACGACCGGCGTCACGACTCGCGTATATGATGACGCTGCGGTTGAACGTTTTAACGTTTCTGTTGGTCAAATCTACTACTTCACTGAAGCACGTACCGGTGATGACGACATTAACTGGGAGAAAGACAATAAAACGGGTGCCCTGGTGTGGGCCGGTGATACCTACTGGCGCATGACCGATCGTTGGGGTCTGCGCGGTGGCCTGCAGTACGATACACGTCTGGATAACGTCGCCACCAGCAGCGCAAGCGTTGAGTATCGTCGTGATGAAGACCGGATGGTGCAGTTGACTTACCGTTACGCCAGCCCGGAATATATTCAGGCGACACTGCCAAACTACGCCAACGTCGAGCAGTATAAAGACGGTATTTCCCAGGTGGGTGGGGCCGCAAGTTGGCCGATAGCCGATCGCTGGTCCATTGTGGGCGCCTACTACTTTGACACGAACACCAGCAAGCCTGCGGATCAGATGGTTGGCTTGCAATATAACTCCTGCTGTTATGCGCTTCGCGTAGGCTACGAGCGCAAACTTAACGGCTGGAATACCGACAATAATCAGAGCAAATACGATAACGTCATTGGCTTCAATGTCGAATTGCGCGGCCTGAGTTCCAACTACGGCCTGGGCACGCAGCAGATGCTGCGCTCGAACATTCTGCCATATCGTAGTTCCTTGTAATGTGCTTGATTTACAACGCCATCCGCTTTGCGGTTAATTGAAATGGAAAAAGTATGAAGAACTGGAAAACGCTGCTGCTCGGTATCGCTATGGTTGCGAACACCAGCTTTGCCGCGCCACAGGTTGTTGATAAAGTCGCCGCCGTGGTGAACAACGGTGTAGTACTTGAAAGCGACGTAAATGGCTTGATGCAATCTGTGAAGCTCAATTCGGGTGAAGCAGGTCAGCAACTTCCAGATGACGCGACGCTGCGTCATCAGATCCTCGAGCGTTTGATCATGGATCAGATCGTGCTGCAGATGGGTCAGAAAATGGGTGTGAAGGTGACCGATCAGCAGCTTGATGAAGCGATCGCCAATATTTCTAAGCAAAACAACATGACCCTCGATCAGATGCGCAGCCGTCTGGCCTACGATGGGATCAGCTATGCGACCTACCGCAACCAGATCCGCAAAGAGATGCTGATCTCTGAAGTGCGCAACAACGAAGTGCGTCGCCGCGTATCGATCCTGCCGCAGGAAGTGGATCAACTGGCGAAGCAGGTGGGCAACCAGAACGATGCCAGCACCGAACTGAACCTGAGCCACATCCTGATTCCACTGCCGGAAAACCCGACTTCCGATCAGGCTGCTGAAGCGGAAAGCCAGGCACGTTCTATCGTGGATCAGGCGCGTAACGGCGGTGACTTCGGCAAACTGGCGATCAGCTACTCTGCTGACCAGCAGGCGCTGAAAGGCGGCCAGATGGGCTGGGGTCGTATTCAGGAGCTGCCGTCTATCTTTGCGCAGGCGCTGAGCACCGCGAAGAAAGGCGATGTCATCGGACCTATCCGTTCCGGAGTCGGCTTCCACATTCTGAAAGTGAACGATATGCGCGGTCAGAGCCAGAGTATTTCCGTCACGGAAGTGCATGCTCGCCACATCCTGGTTAAACCGTCACCGATTATGACCGACGACCAGGCGCGCGTGAAACTGGAGCAGATTGCTGCCGATATTAAGAGCGGTAAAACCTCCTTCGCCAATGCGGCGAAAGAGTTTTCTCAGGATCCCGGTTCTGCGAATCAGGGCGGCGATCTGGGCTGGGCGGCTGCGGATATCTACGATCCTGCCTTCCGCGATGCGCTGATGAAGCTGAACAAAGGCCAGATGAGCGCCCCGGTTCACTCCTCCTTCGGCTGGCACTTAATCGAACTGATGGATACCCGCAACGTGGATAAAACCGACGCGGCCCAGAAAGACAGAGCCTACCGTATGCTGTTCAACCGTAAATTCTCTGAAGAAGCGGCGACCTGGATGCAGGAACAACGCGCCAGCGCTTACGTGAAAATACTGAGCAACTAATGAAACAACATCGTGTTGTTATCACTCCCGGCGAACCCGCCGGGATTGGTCCTGACCTCGTCGTCCAGCTTGCACAACAGAGCTGGCCGGTGGAACTGGTCGTCTGTGCTGATGCAACACTGTTAAAAGACCGGGCTGAATGGCTCGGTCTGCCTTTAACGCTCCTGCCTTACGACGCCAGCCAAACGCCTGTTCCACAACAGGCGGGTACTTTAACACTTCTCCCTATTGATCTTCGTGCCCCAGCGCAGCCAGGCCTGCTCAACACCGAAAACGGTCACTACGTTGTCGATACGCTGGCGCGCGCCTGTGATGGTTGCCTGAGCGGTGAATTTGCCGCGTTGATTACCGGTCCGGTACATAAGGGCGTGATTAACGATGCGGGTGTGCCGTTTACTGGCCACACGGAATTCTTTGAAGCGCGCTCCCACAGCGACAATGTGGTCATGATGCTGGCGACGGAGGAGTTGCGCGTCGCACTGGTGACGACCCATTTGCCGCTGAAAGCCATTGCAGAGGCGATCACACCTGATCTGCTGCGCGACATCATCACCATATTGCATCACGATCTGCAAACCAAATTCGGTATCAAAGCGCCGCATATTCTGGTTTGTGGGCTGAATCCCCACGCGGGTGAAGGCGGGCATATGGGCACGGAAGAGATCGAAACCATCATTCCGGTGCTGGAAGAGATGCGCGCCAAAGGGATGAATCTCAGCGGGCCGCTACCGGCTGATACCCTTTTCCAGGCTAAATATCTTGATAGTGCCGATGCTGTGCTCGCGATGTACCACGATCAGGGCCTGCCCGTGCTAAAATACCAGGGATTTGGCCGCGCCGTGAACATCACGCTCGGTTTACCCTTTATTCGAACGTCCGTTGACCATGGTACTGCGCTGGATCTGGCAGGAAAAGGCCAAGCGGATGTCGGCAGTTTTATTACGGCGCTTAATCTCGCCATCAAAATGATTGTTAATACTCAATGAATACTAGAGTCCATCAGGGCCACTTAGCCCGCAAACGCTTCGGGCAAAACTTCCTTAACGATCAATTCGTTATCGAAAGCATCGTTTCCGCCATTAATCCACAAAAAGGCCAGGCGATGGTCGAAATCGGTCCGGGCCTTGCCGCGCTGACCGAGCCGGTGGGTGAACGCCTCGACGAAATGACGGTTATCGAGCTGGACCGCGATCTGGCGGCCCGTCTGCAAACGCATCCATTCCTCGGTCCTAAGCTGACGATTTACCAGCAGGACGCCATGACCATGAACTTCGCCGAGCTGTCCGAGAAGCTGGGCCAGCCGCTGCGCGTGTTCGGCAACCTGCCGTATAACATCTCTACGCCGCTGATGTTCCATCTGTTTAGCTATACTGATGCCATTGCAGACATGCACTTCATGCTGCAAAAAGAGGTCGTCAACCGACTGGTTGCAGGGCCGAACAGTAAAGCGTATGGTCGATTGAGCGTAATGGCGCAATACTATTGCCAGATTATCCCGGTACTCGAAGTGCCACCGACCGCCTTTACCCCGGCGCCAAAAGTGGAATCTGCGGTAGTGCGTCTGGTCCCCCATGCCGTGATGCCGTACCCGGTCAAAGAGCTGCGCGTACTGAGCCGCATCACCACGGAGGCCTTTAACCAGCGCCGTAAAACGATTCGTAACAGCCTGGGTAACTCGTTTACCGTTGAGGTGTTGACCGAATTAGGTATCGATCCGGCGATGCGTGCGGAAAATATTTCCGTTGAGCAGTACTGTAAGTTGGCTAATTACATCAGCGACAACGCACCGCCAAAGGAGAGCTAAGCCATGATTGATTCGCCCCGCGTATGTGTTCAGGTGCAAAGCGTTTACGTCGAGTCTCAGTCCACTCCGGACGACGAGCGTTTTGTTTTTGCTTACACCGTAACCATTCGCAATCTGGGGCGGATGCCTGTGCAACTGCTCGGGCGCTACTGGCTTATTACCAACGGCAATGGCCGTGAAATTGAAGTCCAGGGTGAAGGTGTGGTGGGAGAACAACCTCACATCGCCCCTGGCGAAGAGTATCAGTACACCAGCGGTGCCGTCATAGAGACACCTATGGGCACCATGCAAGGCCATTATGAAATGGTCGATCCCGACGGCAATACCTTCCGTATTGCCGTGCCTGTTTTCCGTCTCGCCGTTCCTACATTCATTCACTAAAAAAATGTCTACATATCTCATTGGCGACGTTCACGGTTGCTACGATGAACTGATCGCATTACTAAAACAGGTCGATTTTACGCCTGGACAAGACACCCTCTGGTTGACGGGCGATTTAGTGGCGCGCGGCCCTGGGTCGCTGGATGTCTTACGCTTCGTCAAATCGCTGGGCGACAGCGTGCGTGTGGTGCTGGGCAATCACGATCTGCATCTGCTGGCGGTGTTTGCCGGAATCAGCCGCAACAAGCCTAAAGACCGCATCACGCCGCTGCTTGAAGCACCCGATGCCGACGAGCTGCTCAACTGGCTGCGTCGCCAGCCTTTGCTGCAGGTCGACGAAGAGAAAAAACTGGTTATGGCCCATGCCGGGATCACCCCGCAGTGGGATCTGCAGACCGCCAAAGAGTGCGCGCGCGACGTCGAAGCGGTGCTGGCGAGCGACTCCTATCCGTTCTTCCTCGACGCAATGTATGGCGATATGCCGAACAACTGGAGCCCGGAGTTAAGCGGTCTGGCGCGCCTGCGCTTCGTGACCAATGCCTTTACCCGCATGCGCTACTGCTTCCCGAACGGTCAGCTGGATATGTACTGCAAAGACACACCGGAAAACGCCCCTGCGCCGCTAAAACCCTGGTTTGCCATTCCTGGCCCGGTGACGGATGAGTACAGCGTTGTGTTTGGCCACTGGGCATCGCTGGAAGGCAAAGGCACGCCGGAGAACATTTACGGGCTGGATACGGGATGCTGCTGGGGCGGAGATTTAACCTGCCTGCGCTGGGAAGATAAGCACTATTTTGTGCAGCCGTCGAACCGGCATCTGGAGTTAGGGGATGGCGAGGCGGTTGCCTCCTGATATTAATGCCGGATAGTGGCGGCTTTGCCTTATCCGGCTTATGTTCAGGTCGTAAAACCCCGGTCAGCGAAGCGCCACCGGGGAATAAGACTTAACGACGTTCTAAAACTTCGAAGCAGTAGCTGTGCGAGTTCTGCGCATCAGCGTCGTGGAATTCGCTGAAGACAGATTCCCACTCGTCAGGATCGTAGTCAGGGAAATGCGTATCCCCTTCCACTTCTGCGTCAATGTGGGTCAGGTAGAGCTTCTGTGCTTTTGGCAGGAACTGCTCGTAAACACGTCCCCCACCAATCACCATAATCTCTTCTGCGTCACCACAGGCGGCAATCGCGTCGTCGACGGATTTTACCCATTCAACGCGATCGTCCGTGCCCGGCTGGCTACTGATAACGATGTTTTTACGACCCGGTAGCGGGCGACCGATTGACTCCCAGGTCAGGCGGCCCATCACTACCGGCTTGTTTAGCGTGGTGCGTTTAAACCATGCCAGATCGGCAGGCAGGTTCCACGGCATGGCGTTTTCCATACCGATAACGCGGTCTACCGCCAGCGCTGCAATCAGACTGATCATTGAAAATTTCCCGGATGCAAAAAATTGCCGCCACTATACGGAAAGCTTAATCTTTCGTCGACTGGCGGCAGAGTAAAGAACGGGAAATATTTCAATATTGCTGGCAACTCCTCTTCACGCGACAGGTTTACTCTCTGGCTCATCCTTCGGATCGCCAGTATGTTTACCCTCTTCCGTGCCTTGCCAACCGTGACGCTGGGTCAACGACAGATGATTGCGGTCTTCGTTGATGATCTCGGTCAGCATCGCGCTGGTGCGTTTCACGGCGGCGGCGCGGGACGTCGAATCATCATCGGCCATCTCAACCATCTCTTCGACCATATCGGTGTTAAAACGACGGAACAGATCGGCACGCTCACGCGCCTCATAGGCCCCAAGCCCCAAACCTTCCAGCGCCATACGCCCGGATTTCAGCGCCCCTTCGAATGTTTCACGCTCTGGCGCGTCCACCCCCGCCTGACGCAGCTTGATGTAATGGTCCACGTCGCGCGCCCGGGAGATGATTTTCAGGTTCGGGAAATGCTCCATGGCCAGTTCAGCTAACTGCAGGCTGGCCTGCGGATCGTCAATGGCATTGATCAGCACTTCGGCTTTCGCCGCTCCGGCGGACTCCAGCAGATCGACGCGCGTCGCATCGCCGTAGAAGACCTTCATACCGAATTTACGCAGGGTTTCGATATGGTCGGGATCGTGATCCAGAATGACCATTTTCACGCCACTGGAGAGCAGCAAACGGCCGGCGATCTGCCCGAAGCGGCCAAACCCAGCGATAATCACCCGCGGCTGCTCTTCGTCAATCTCATCGGCTTCGCGATCCTGCCCGCTGCCTGATTGTTCAAGACGCGTCAGGAGCACCAGCAGAATCGGCGTGGCGGCCATCGACAGCGCCACCGCCAGGGTCAGCGCTTTCGCCCACTCCGTATCCAGCACGTTCGCCATCTGCGCCGCGCCAAACACCACGAAGGCGAACTCGCTCCCCTGCCCCAGCAGCACGGCAAACCAGCGGCGCTGTTTATTCGGCACATTCAGCGGACGGGCGATCAGCCACAACATCCCCATTTTGATCACCAGGAAACCGGCCAGCAGAATGAGAATGCGCAGCGGGTGCGTCACCAGCGTCCCAAAGTCGATAGACATCCCGACGCCGATGAAAAACAGCCCCAGCAGCAGGCCCTTGAAGGGTTCGATATCGCTTTCAAGCGCATGTCGGTATTCGGAGCTGGCTAGCAGCACACCCGCCAGGAAAGCGCCCATCGCCATCGACAGACCGGCCTCCTCGAGCAGCAAACCAAAGCCGAAGACCAGAAACAGCGCCACGGCGCTGAACACTTCGCGCAGGCCGGAGCGAGCCACAAAGCGCAGCAGCGGACGGGTCACGTAGCGCCCTAACAAAATCACCAGCGCCAGCGCGCCAGCCACCTTTAGCGCCGACAGGGCAAAAGCCCCCAGCGTGGTGGACGAGCCGCTCGCCGCCAGCAGTGGGATCATCGCCACCAGCGGAATGGCGGCAATATCCTGGAACAGTAAAACGGAAAACGTGCTGCGCCCCATCTGGGAAACCGTCAGGTTGCGCTCATTCATCGCCTGCATGGCAATCGCCGTCGAGGAGAGCGCGAGCGTCATGCCGATAAGCTCGGCCACCTTCCAGTCCATTCCGAGCAGAATACAGAAGCCGCCCAATAGTGCGCCGCAGGCCACCATCTGCAGCGCGCCGCCGCCAAATACCGAGGCGCGCAGTTTCCACAGACGCTGCGGATCGAGTTCCAGGCCAATGACAAACAACATCAGCACTACGCCGATCTCAGCGAAGTGCAAAATGGACTCAGCGTCCGTGACCAGCCCCAGCCCCCACGGGCCGATGGCGCAACCGGCAATCAAATAGCCGAGAACCGATCCCAGCCCCAGACGCACGGCAACCGGAACAATCAGCGCAGCGGCCCCCAGGTAGATCAGCGCCTGTATTAGCGTGTGGCTATCCATGGTGGTGCTCCTGCCAGTCGAGTAAACGTTGTTTATAGTGACGCGCCTGCGCCTGTAGTGTTTCGTCGTCACAGACAAAAGTGCAGTGCATAGCGAAAGGCGGCAGCCACTGCAATCCGCAGTAGATTGCCGTCGCCTGCAGCGGCTGAGACAGCACCTCAAACCCTGGATGTTCGCCGATTTCGAAATGGCTTTCACCGCCGCCAGTGGTAACGGCCCACATCAGGCTTTTACCTTTTAGCGCGTGGCCGTTGTGCCCGTACGCCCAGCCGTGGGAGAAGACTTTGTCGATCCACAGTTTGAGCAGCGGCGGCGTGCTGTACCACTGCATGGGATGCTGCCAGACGATAAGATCCGCGCGGGAGATGGCCTCCTGTTCGGCGGCGATATCGATGTTGAAGTCGGGGTAGAGTTGATAGAGGGAGCGTATCTCAACGCCGTCGATTTCCCTGGCTTGTTCAAGCATCCGCTTATTCGCGTGCGAGTGCTGCGGATAAGGATGCGCATAAATTATCAGAATCATTCGGAGCTCTTAACGAGAGGAACATCTGATCAAGCATATCCCATTGGCGGTAAAACAAAAACGAGATACATAAGCCCGGTTAATATGACAGGGGCGTCACCGCATTCCGTGATGATGCTTGCGGCAAATCGGACACAGCGACGCCTGCGGGTGCCAGGCATAAAATGGGCGGGAGCACGCCGGGCATGACGTCTCAAACAGAGCGTGAACGACAGGATCCGCCCTCCCCGTCGCAGGCGCGATGGAAATGGCTTCGACAGGACAGACCGCCTCGCACGCTTTACAGCCGTGACACTGCCGGGCATCGAGGGTAAAGGAACCCGCCTTGAGCACGACGGCTTTTGGGGAACAGACCCGGCTGCACGCCGCGCAGGCCACACACGTTTCAGTGTCGAGGTGCAGCGCAAACTGATGATACTGCGGAAATGCCTTTGAAAGCGGCTCCAACGCAACCGAAACGCCCTTCTCCAGACCAGACAAACGGCGGCGTCCACGATTGAGCGACGCGTGCTCCGGCGGATAAATTTGCCAGGTTGGCTCATCCAGCTCGCGCAGTTTTAAATTGAGCGCCGCGATAGCAACGCCCCAGTGAGGATGTTCATCCAGATCGATTTCGACGCCACGAATATGATGCTGGACATGCCACAGCAACAGTTCATTGATTTCCGGTGCAATGGATGTGAAAGGTGCGATTAAGCGTTGCGCGCTGAGGTGTCTTCGGGGCGGCTCCAGGTGCGCAATGGCCTCCACGGGGCAGACAAACAGACAGCGCCCACAGCCAAGGCAAAGATCTTGGTTCAGCGCCGCGCCCTCACGGGTGATACTCAGCGCACCTGCGGGACAGGTGTCAACGCAGGCACGGCAGGTTGCACGTCGAAGCGAGCGGCGTAAACATGACTCGCCCACCGCAGGAGGCGGTGGGGAGTCAGCGAAAGCAAAACGAAACATCAGTGAATGCTAAAGAACGCAAAGCGCAGCAGGACTTCTGCTACCAGCAGTAACACGCCCCCCACATACAGCCACACCTGGCGACGGCCAAGTGCGCCATATGCAAAGGCCAGCATGCCGACGACAGAAAGGCTCCAGCCCCATAAACGCAGCTGTGCGGTTGCCTGAAACGCCTCCAGCGGCTGATGCGGGAACGTCAGCGCGTCAGTCAGACTGGCTCTGGCCAGCCACGACAGGTAAGGCATTTGCGTCAGCAACCGAACCAGCACGGCGGCCACGACCAACCCCATCATCCAGCGTGTCAGGGAGCTATTACGTAAAGGCAGCACCACACTCGCCACCACCGCACCGACAATAACGACCGAGCCATAGAACATGACCAGGGTGTTGGCATGCATCCAGGTGATCACCGAGGTATGCATGTAGATTTGGCTCATGCAAAACACATCAACCAGCCCTGCCAGCAGCGCCAACGGCATCAGCACTTTCCACAGCGCACCGTTCATCAGCGAGGCCAAAAAACCCAATCCGGCGACGGCCAGGAACAGGCTGGCAAACACGATTTCCCGGCTTAGCCACGAACTACTGAAATGGCGCAGCGCATTGAAGGCGTTAAGCGGATACCCCAGATGGAATACCGATGCCAGCAGGCCAAGTCCGGCCATTACGCAGACGATAAAGACCGGCATACGCGTGCGTTCCGTTGGCATTCGTGCGGAATAGCTCTGCGTTGTGCCAGTGCACAGGTTTAAGCTCACAAACAGCGTCAGCCCGACGGCCCCCTGCAGCAGCAGGGTAAACATTAATAGCGGCCACTCATGCATGAGGATTCTCCTTTTTCTCCGCACCCTGATGCGCTTTGATCACCAGGTTTGGCTGCGTGATCGCCGAATCAGGCAATCCCTTCACATCGCAAAGGTCGCCATATTTTTTGCGTAATTCCTCAATCGGGCCAAACTGAATTGCCCCCAGCGGGCAGGTTGCAACGCAGATCGGCTGCTCGCCCTGCGCCTGCAGATCCACACAAAAATCGCACTTCGACATTTGTCCGGTCTGCTCATTCAGCTGCGGCGCGCCGTAAGGACAGGACCATGCGCAGTATCCGCAGCCCACGCATTTATCCGTGTTCACCCTGACAATGCCGTCGCCAGGCCGTTTGTGCATCGCGGTGGTTGGGCAATTTTTCGTACAGACAGGATCTGCGCAATGATTGCAGGAGATAGAGAGCGTGTACGCGAAGACATTATTCTGCATGCCTCCCTGCCCCGTAGGCATAAAACCGCCGCCAGTCACTTCGTAAACCCGGCGAAAACGGCGCCCCACGTCCAGATTATTTTTATCTTTGCACGCGACCTGGCAGGCCTTGCAGCCGGAACAGCGTGAAGAATCGATAAAGAACCCGAGCTGCTTATCGCTCACGGGCGCAAAGTCCTTAAACTGACTCATGCTTCGCTACCTCCACCAGCATGGTTTGATGAGAATTCCCTTTCGCCAGCGCCGTAATTCGCGACGAGCTAAGTACGTTGGCACATCCGCCATGATCGATCCCTTGCGCATCGGGCTGCCACCAGGCGCCTGCCTGCATAGCGACGACGCCTGGGATAATACGCGGCGTCACTTCCGCCTCTACCAGGCTCACGCCGCGTGCGTTATGAATGCGCACCTTGTCGCCATGCACGATCCCGCGCGACTCAGCATCCCGTGGGTTAATCCACAGTTTTTGTGTCTGCACCTCCTGCAGCCAGGGGTTAGCGTACTGAGTTGAGTTCGCCCGGTTTTTGCCTTTCCAGGTAATGAGCTGCAAAGGGAACTGCTTCGCTAAAGGATCTTCCGGCCCTTCGTGCGCGGGCACATAGTGGGAAAGCGCCGGAATTTCCGGATGCTGCATGTCATACAACCGCTTCGAAAAAATTTCGATCTTGCCGGACGGCGTCGGGAAAGGATGGTTATCCGGATCGCGGATATTCTCCTCAAAGGCCACCCATGGGGCGCTCTTAAACAGATGACGGCGCTGGACCTGCAGTTGTTCAAAGGTCGGAAGATGTTCATCCGGCATCGACAGCCGGGTGTTTTCCCAGATGTGCTCGATCCACTGTTTTTCATCCCGGCCCTGACTGAACTCCGCTTCCACGCCAAGTTTTGCCGCTACTTCGCGCTGCCACTCATAGTCGCTACGGCGCTCAAACTCCGGATCGATGAGCTTTTCTGATAGCACCAGATAATTTGCCGTCCCCCAGGTTTCACCGATATTCCAGCGCTCCATAAAGCTGGTTTCTGGCAAAAGCAGGTCGGCATATTTCGCGCTGGGGCTCATGTAGAGATCGCTGACGACGATAAACTCGATTTTCGATTCGTCCTCAAGCACTTTCACCGTCTGGTTAACGTCCGGGTTTTGGTTCGCCAGATAGTTACCTGCCAGCGAGAACAGGATGCGGATGTTGCTGCTGAGTTTCTCGGCCCCTTTCAGGCCATCGTCCGGGCTGACTTTACTGGCATCTTCTGCCGCCTGGACCCAGTTCATGATGGAGATACTCGCTTTAACAGGGTTCTCCAGCGTTTCGGTTCCGGTAGTGAATTTTCGGTTGGCACATCCGCCGTAGCCCGCGGCCCAGCCGCCCATTACGCCGACATTGCCGGTCAGCGTGGCTAGCAGCGTGGAGCCTCTGGCGGTACGTTCACCGCAGTTATGTCGTTGCGGACCCCAGCCCTGAATCAGCGCAGCGGGTTTGGTGGTGGCGTAATCGCGCGCCAGCTGGCGAATCGTCTGCGCGGGAACGTGGGTGATTTTCTCGGCCCATTCGGGGGTCTTCACCACGCCGTCTTTTTTCCCCATCAGATAAGCCATCAGCGACTCATTCGCCGGAACGCCCTCTGGCATCGAATCCTCGTCAAAGCCGAGCGTGTGACGGGCGATAAAGTTTTTGTCGTGCAGATCCTCGCTGATAATGACGTACATCATCGCATCCATCAGCGCATTGTCGGTCGTCGGCAACAGTGGGATCCACTCATCCGCCAGCGACGACGTGGTGTCAGAATACCGCGGATCAACCACGATGAAGCGGGTGCCGTTTTGCTTCATCTGTTGGAAATAGTGGTTGGTGTGACCAAAAATCGTCTCGGTAGGATTGTGCCCCCAGAGGATCACCAGCGGGGTGTCTTTCAGGGTATCGAGGGAGTTTCCGCTGGCCGCGATGCCGTAAGTGTACGGCGTGGCCGCCACGGTATTTCCGAGGCTGACGGAGTGGTAGTACGAGAGATACCCGCCGGTCAGATTCAGCAGGCGTTTCATCATCCCGTCGCCGGAAAACGCCCCGCCGCTGGTGGCGGTATTGTTATGCATAAACCGCGACGCCGGGCCATATTTCGCCGTGATCCGCGTGAGGTTATCCGCAATCATCGTCGTGGCTTCATCCCAGGAGATGCGTTCGAACTTCCCTTCCCCGCGCTTGCCCACGCGCTTCATCGGGTATTTGAGACGGTCGGGATGATAGACGAATTTACGGTATCCACGGCCACGCACGCAGGCGCGCATAATCGGCATATCAGGATCGAGTTCGTTATCGGGGCGAGTGGTGATTCGTGTGACAACGCCCTCTGAAACATGAGCGCGAATATCACATTTTCCGCCGCAGTCGAAGGTGCTGCAGGTTGCGACCACTTTTTCCATCGACGGTGAGTCCGGCATGACGGCAGTCGTGTCTGCGACATCAGCGGAACGTGCAGTGCGGGATACAAAAGGAAGGGTCAGGAGTAAAGAACCCGATTTGAGGACGTTACGCCGTGAAATTTCTAAACCTTGCTTATCTGGTGCTTTTTGATGTTCTTCCATAATCACTCTCCATTTTTCAGAGCGTGATTCTCGCTTACCTCCTAAGGATTACGGTTGATATTCGTCAAGGATTAGATACAGCGGCGAGGCGCCGCTGTAAGAAAAAAAATGAATGAGAATTAGTTATCTAATTCACTCATGTTCTTCACCTGATCGCGGTTAATTTGCTCGGTTTTTCCGGTTTGTGCATTTTTATAGGAAACCAGACCGGTATCGTCATCGACCTGTGGTTTACCGTCGGTGACGATGGTTCTGCCATCCGTGGTTTCCACTGCCTGGTTAGATGAACAACCAGCAACGGTGAAGAGAGCTGCGGCAGCAAAAATTGAGGTGGCCAGAAGTTTATTTCGCATGGTGTTCTCCCTGCTTTTCAGTTGAATTTAATTATCGACCTAACCATTTTAGGCTAACTGACTGAAGAGAGATGGAAAACCAGAAGACTCTGAAGTGGAACGAAGAGGCGTTTGTTGTAGGCGGGTAAGCGAAACGCCACCCGCCAGAGGCTTGCGCGAACAAAAACGTGCCGGGTGGCAGCTTCGCCTTACCCGGCCTGCAACACCGTTACTTATTAATCTGCGCGTGCATTTCCTGCACCGAAATCACTTTCTCGGTGGCATCCGCGTTCAGCGCCATGGCTGTCGCGAAACCGCCGTTCAGGGTGGTGTCGTAATGCACTTTGTACTGCAGTGCGCTGCGGCGAATCAGCTTGGAGTCTTCAATCGCCTGACGACCTGCGGTGGTGTTGATGATGTAGGTGTACTCGCCATTCTTGATACGGTCCTGAATGTGCGGACGACCTTCATGCACCTTGTTGACCAGACGCGGGTTGATACCGGCCTCCCCCAGTACGATAGCCGTACCGTGGGTGGCATCCAGTTCAAAGCCCTGTTTCAGCAGTTTCGCGGCCAGGTCTACTACACGTTCTTTATCCCCTTCACGCACGGAGAGCAGCGCGCGGCCCTGCTTTCTCATGGTTGAGCTGCTGCCCAGCTGCGCCTTAGCGAAGGCTTCTGCGAAGGTACGCCCCACACCCATAACTTCACCGGTGGAGCGCATTTCTGGCCCTAACAGCGGGTCAACGCCCGGGAATTTGTTGAACGGCAGCACTACCTCTTTCACCGAGTAGTACGGTGGGATGATCTCTTTGGTCACGCCCTGCTGGGTCAGCGTCTGGCCCGCCATCACGCGCGCCGCCACTTTCGCCAGCGGGATACCGGTGGCTTTGGAGACGAACGGTACGGTACGTGCCGCACGCGGGTTAACTTCAATCAGGTAAACTTCGTTATCTTTCACCGCGAACTGGACGTTCATCAAACCGCGCACCTGCAGCTCGAAGGCCAGTTTCTGCACCTGCTGGCGCATCACATCCTGAATTTCCTGGCTCAGGGTGTAGGCTGGCAGGGAACATGCGGAGTCACCGGAGTGTACGCCTGCCTGTTCGATGTGCTCCATGATGCCACCAATCAGCACCATTTCGCCGTCGCAGATGGCATCCACGTCCACTTCTACCGCGTCGTCGAGGAAACGGTCGAGCAGCACTGGTGCATCGTTAGAGACGCTCACCGCCGTCTGGAAGTAGCGACGCAGGTCGGCTTCGTCGTAGACGATTTCCATCGCACGGCCACCCAGCACGTAGGACGGGCGCACCACCAGCGGATAACCAATCTCTTTCGCTTTCTCAACGGCCATCTCAATCGCAGTGACGGTGGCGTTGGCCGGTTGTTTCAGCTTCAGACGGTCAACCGCCTGCTGGAAACGCTCGCGGTCTTCTGCGCGGTCAATCGCATCCGGGCTGGTGCCGATAACCGGTACGCCTGCCGCTTCCAGCGCGCGCGCCAGTTTCAACGGGGTCTGGCCGCCGTACTGCACGATTACGCCCTTCGGCTTCTCGATGCGCACGATTTCCAGCACGTCTTCCAGGGTCACCGGCTCGAAATAGAGGCGGTCAGAGGTGTCGTAGTCGGTCGATACCGTTTCCGGGTTACAGTTGACCATGATGGTCTCGTAACCGTCTTCACGCAGCGCCAGAGAGGCGTGTACGCAGCAGTAGTCAAACTCGATGCCCTGGCCGATACGGTTTGGACCGCCGCCCAGCACCATGATTTTGTCGCGGTCTACGGACGGATTCGCTTCGCACTCATCTTCATAAGTGGAGTACATGTAGGCGGTGTCAGTTGCGAACTCAGCGGCGCAGGTGTCCACGCGTTTGTAGACCGGGTGCAGGTTGTACTGGTCACGCAGCTTGCGGATTTCGGATTCACGCACGCCCGCCAGTTTAGCCAGACGCGCATCGGCAAAGCCTTTACGCTTCAGCATACGCAGGAAGTCCGCGTCAAGACCGGTGATGCCCATCTCAGCCACTTTCTCTTCCAGTCGCACCAGCTCTTCAATTTGCACCAGGAACCAGCGGTCGATGTTGGTCAGGTTGAAGACGCCATCCACGGAGAGGCCCGCGCGGAACGCATCGGCGATGTACCAGATACGCTCAGCGCCTGCGTCTTTCAGTTCGCGACGAATTTTGGTCAGCGCTTCCGGGTCATCGAGGCTCACTTTCGGGTCGAAGCCCATTGCGCCCACTTCCAGGCCACGCAGCGCTTTCTGCAGAGATTCCTGCTGAGTGCGGCCAATCGCCATCACTTCGCCGACGGATTTCATCTGGGTCGTCAGACGGTCGTTTGCGCCCGCGAATTTCTCGAAGTTAAAGCGAGGAATTTTGGTCACAACATAGTCGATAGACGGCTCAAACGACGCAGGAGTGCGGCCACCGGTGATGTCGTTCATCAGCTCGTCGAGGGTGTAACCTACCGCCAGTTTCGCCGCCACTTTCGCAATCGGGAAGCCGGTCGCTTTCGATGCCAGCGCCGAGGAGCGTGAAACGCGCGGGTTCATTTCGATAACAATCAGGCGACCGTTTTTCGGGTTCACGGAGAACTGCACGTTAGAACCGCCGGTTTCGACGCCGATTTCACGCAGTACCGCCATCGAGGCGTTACGCATGATTTGATACTCTTTGTCGGTCAGCGTCTGGGCTGGCGCAACGGTGATGGAGTCACCGGTGTGGATGCCCATCGCATCGAAGTTTTCGATTGAGCAGACGATGATGCAGTTGTCGTTTTTATCACGCACCACTTCCATCTCGTACTCTTTCCAGCCAATCAGCGACTCATCAATCAGCAGCTCTTTGGTTGGGGACAGATCCAGACCGCGTTCGCAAATCTCTTCAAACTCTTCGCGGTTGTAAGCGATACCGCCGCCGGTGCCGCCCATGGTGAAGGACGGACGGATGATGCACGGATAGCCCACGTCAGCGGCAACCGCCAGCGCTTCTTCCATGGTGTGTGCGATGCCGGAGCGCGCGGTGTCGAGGCCGATTTTTTTCATCGCCACGTCGAAACGGCGGCGGTCTTCAGCTTTATCAATCGCGTCGGCGGTGGCACCAATCATGGTCACACCGAATTCCGTCAGCACGCCCTGACGTTCCAGTTCCAGCGCACAGTTCAGGGCGGTCTGGCCGCCCATGGTTGGCAGTACGGCGTCCGGACGCTCTTTTTCGATGATTTTGCGCACCACTTCCCAGTGAATCGGCTCGATGTAGGTCGCATCGGCCATTTCCGGGTCGGTCATGATGGTGGCTGGGTTAGAGTTCACCAGGATTACGCGGTAACCCTCTTCGCGCAGGGCTTTACACGCCTGTGCGCCGGAGTAGTCGAATTCGCAGGCCTGGCCGATGACAATCGGGCCAGCGCCAAGGATCAGGATGCTTTTTATATCTGTACGTTTTGGCATGGTGTTCTCGGCTCCTGATTATTTAGCGGTCTGACGGTATTGCTCGATAAGTTCGATGAAGTGATCGAACAGCGGCGCGGCATCGTGCGGGCCTGGGCTGGCTTCCGGGTGACCCTGGAAGCTGAACGCCGGTTTGTCGGTGCGATGGATACCCTGCAGGGTATGGTCGAACAGCGACTTGTGGGTGACGCGCAGGTTGGCAGGCATTGACGCCTCATCCACCGCAAAACCGTGGTTTTGCGCGGTAATCATCACCGTGTTGTTGTCGATATCTTTCACCGGGTGGTTTCCACCGTGGTGGCCAAACTTCATCTTGATGGTTTTCGCACCGCTCGCCAGCGCCAGCAGCTGATGGCCGAGGCAGATGCCAAATACCGGAATATCGGTTTCGAGAAAGCGTTTAATCGCTTCAATCGCGTAATCACACGGTGCCGGGTCACCCGGGCCGTTGGAGAGGAAGATGCCATCCGGGTTCATCGCCAGCACGTCTTCGGCCGGGGTTTTCGCCGGAACGACTGTCAGGCGGCAGCCGCGATCCACCAGCATGCGCAGGATGTTGCGCTTCGCGCCGTAGTCGTAAGCCACCACGTGGAACGGCAGCTCGTCTTCTTTTTTCGCTTCTGGCAGTTCACCTGCCAGCGTCCAGCTCCCCTGGGTCCAGCTGTAGGGTTCCGCTGTGGTCACTTCTTTCGCCAGATCCATTCCGTTCAGGCCAGGGAAGGCTTTCGCTTTTTCCTGCGCCAGTGCCGCATCCAGGTTGTCGCCTGCGATGATGCAGCCGTTCTGTGCGCCCTTCTCGCGCAGCAAACGGGTCAGCTTACGGGTATCGATATCGGCAATCGCCACGATGTTGTGACGCTTCAGGTAAGAAGAGAGGTCTTCAGTATTGCGGTAGTTGCTGGCAATCAGCGGCAGGTCGCGAATAATCAGACCTTGCGCGTGAACCTGAGAGGATTCTGCATCGGCTTCGTTGGTGCCGACATTACCAATATGAGGATAAGTAAGGGTGACGATTTGGCGGGAATAGGAAGGATCAGTGAGGATTTCTTGATAACCGGTCATTGAAGTATTGAAAACGACTTCCCCAACCGCCGAACCTGTTGCCCCTATGGCCCGACCGATAAACTGGGTTCCGTCTTCCAGAACCAATAGCGCTGACTTAATCAAAACACCCTCCAGAGAATATTCACTCACTTTATCTGCATATTAATTCACAACGGCGCTATGAATCAATGCAAATTTGTTTCCCGCGGATTTTCGGCAAACGGCGGCATTCTGGGGATTTAGAGGGGTAAAGTCAACTCAAAATGGCTTTTTTGTTTATTATTTTACGCAGCTTTGGCGCTTAACGGAGTTTAAGCCATAAAAAGATCAACAAAATCACGTTAGAAAACGTTTGTACGCTGAGTTTAGTGAGATTTGATGGAGGAGCACAACAAAAACCAGACCAAATGGTCAAAATTTACAGTGCGATAACACAAAAAAGCGAGATAACTGTAACTTTACTCAACAATATTACGAAATCCACTTCAAACAGGAAAAATAAAAGGGCAATAAAATATTGCCCTGTGCAATCAATCAATTAAGACTGCAATAACCACATCACGATGGGTAATAACACTTATAAATCGTTAAGATTAAGCACATCTCGCATGTCAAAAAGACCATTATCTAAATTTTTGAGCCACAATGCCGAGCGCACGGCACCGTTGGCAAAGGTCATGCGGCTGGATGCTTTATGAGTAATCTCCACGCGCTCACCGATATCGGCGAAGATTGCCGTATGTTCGCCGACGATATCCCCCGCTCGCACCGTAGCAAACCCAATCGTGCCCGGAACACGCTCGCCCGTATGCCCTTCGCGAGAATAGACCGCGCAGTCCTTTAAATCCTTATCAAGTGCATAAGCAATCGCTTCGCCCATCGCCAGCGCCGTACCGGATGGGGCATCCACTTTGTGGCGGTGGTGCGCTTCGATAATTTCGATATCCGTGTAGTCGCCCATCACTTTCGCGGCTTTCTCCAGCAGCTTGAGCATGACGTTGACACCCACGCTAAAGTTAGCGGCGAAGACAATCGCAATCTCCTGAGAAGCGTCTTTGATCGCCTGTTTGCCCGCGTCGTCAAAACCGGTGGTGCCGATGACCATTCCTTTACCGTGCTGACGGCAAAAGGCCAGATGGTGCAGCGTCCCTTCCGGGCGCGTGAAATCGATGAACACGTCAAAATCGTCTTTCACCGCATCCAGACTGCTTTGCACGGTTACGCCCGTCTTGCCCACACCCGCCAGTTCACCCGCATCCGTTCCAAGAAGCGAGGAGCCGTCGCGCTCCAGCGCCGCGCCAAGCGCAACGCCGTCTAACTGCAGCGCTGCCTGAATTAGCTGACGGCCCATACGGCCACCCGCGCCCGCTATCGCGACACGCACCTGTGCATCATGCATAGTTATTCTCTTACGTTAAAAGTATGTAAATCGTTTTCAGATTAACCAGCCTGTGACGAAGCCGCTATCTTAAAACGCCGATAATTAGAATTTTATGATAAACAGGCGGCAGTATCAGTAAAAGACATGAGGATCAGCGAAAACCGCATGATTCACGCCAGGAGAGGAACTGTCGGTTCATCACAGGGAATCAGACAAAAAAATGCCGGTCTCTTTCGGGACCGGCATTTTCAAAACAGAGAGGATTATTCGACTTCTTTCGCGTCGATGCGCAGCTCTTTCGGCACTTCAAAGACGATATTCTCTTCGCGACCTTCCAGCGGCACCGCTTCGCCGCCGCCCAGCTCCTGCAAACGCTTAATCACGTTTTGCACCAGAATGTCCGGCGCGGAGGCACCGGCGGTCACGCCGACACAGGCTGCGTTTTTGACCCACGCTTCCTGAATGTCCGTGGCGTCGTCAATCAGAAACGCGGTTTTCCCCATACGCTGCGCCAGTTCGGCCAGACGGTTGGAGTTGGAAGAGTTTTTGGAACCGACCACCAGCACCACATCCGCCTGCTCGGCCAGCGCGCGCACCGCTTCCTGACGATTGGTGGTGGCGTAGCAGATGTCATCTTTGCGCGGCCCTACGATTTTCGGGAACCGACTGCGCAGGGCGTCGATCACATCAGAGGTGTCGTCTACCGAGAGCGTCGTCTGGGTCATGAACGACAGGCGCGCTTCGTTTTTCACTTCCAGCGACAGCACATCGTCCGGCGACTCAACCAGGTACATTCCCCCTTCCGGGTTGCTGTACTGGCCCATCGTGCCTTCCACTTCCGGGTGGCCGGCGTGGCCAATCAGAATCGACTCTTCACCACGACGGCTGGCGCGGGCGACTTCCATATGCACTTTGGTCACCAACGGACAGGTGGCGTCGAAGACCGTCAGGTCACGACTTTTCGCTTCGTTACGCACCGCCTGCGAGACGCCGTGCGCCGAGAAGATCAGGATCGCGCCGTCAGGCACTTCACTGATCTGCTCGATAAAGATTGCGCCGCGCTCGCGCAGGCTGTCTACCACATAGCGGTTGTGGACCACTTCGTGACGGACATAAATCGGCGCGCCGTAAATTTCCAGCGCGTTTTCAACAATGCTGATAGCGCGGTCTACTCCGGCACAAAAACCGCGCGGGTTAGCCAACAGGATCTGCATTTACTTCCTCCAGCGCCGGGTCGATCTCCAGCACTTCAACATCAAAATGGACGGTACGCCCGGCCAGCGGATGGTTGAAATCAACGGTGATGGAATCGCCATTAATTTCGCGGATCACGCCAGGCATTTCACTGCCGTCCATAGCGGTAAAGAGCATAATCGCGCCGATTTCCGGCTCGCCCGCGTCCATGAATTCACGGCGCGAGAAATACTGGATCAGATCCGGGGTTGGCACGCCAAACGCCGCATCAGGCTCGAGAGAGAAGGCTTTTTTCTCCCCCTCTTTCAGCCCAAGCAACTGCTGCTCCAGACCTTCCGAAAGAGAGGTGTCACCCAGGCGGAACAGCGCAGGTTTGCCGTTATTGCGGGTCGATTCCGCAGTGGAACCGTCGTCCAGTTTCAGCGTGAAATGGACCAGCACCGCGCTATTGCTCTGTATGGATTTTGACATGCCGATTTGCTCGCTTGTTTTGCCTCAACGGTTTGCCCGGTGGCGCCTGGCTTCCGGGCTTACGTGAGGCACATATTCTGTAGGCCGGGTCACACCCGGCCTTTACATTTACGCCTGCTCTTTCGCTGCGGGTTTAGGCAAGAAACCTTCCAGCACAATCAACGCGGCGCCGATGCAAATTGCGCTATCGGCCAGGTTGAAAGTAGCGAAGTGCCAGTCACCGACGTAGAAGTCGATCATATCGACCACAAAGCCGTGCCACAGACGGTCAAACAGGTTACCCAGCGCACCGCCAATGATCAGCGCGTAGGCGATGTTGGTCAGCTTCTGCGTCGCTTTTGAACGATACATTAGCACCGCGAGGATCACGCAGATACCGATAGCGATACCTGCGAAGAACCAGCGCTGCCAACCGCCGCTGTCGGCGAGGAAGCTGAACGCCGCGCCGTAGTTGCGCGCGTAATGCAGATTAAGTGACGAGAACAGCGGAACCGTATCCCCCAGAGCAAAGTTCTGGAGGATCAGGAACTTGCTGCCCAGATCAATAATCAGTACGACGACGACCAGCCACAGCCAGCGCAGTCCTGTTGCACAGAGACATTTACTCATCAGGCAAACTTACGTTTTTCGCCATCACCGGCGATGTTGCTGACACAGCGTCCACAGATATCTGCGTGTTCCGCCACCTGGCCAATATCGTTGGTGTAATGCCAGCAGCGCGGACATTTCTCACCTTCGGCTTTGCTCAGCGCCACTTTCAGCCCTTTGAGCAGCTCGCTCTGCTGGGCATCGGCAGTCGCCTGTGCATAATCGGCAACGCTGGCACCTGAGGTCAACAGGACAAATCGCAATTCATCGCCCAGCGCCGTCAGTTTCGCCGCCAGCTCAGGTTCAGCGTACAGGGTCACTGCCGCTTCCAGAGAGCCACCGACTTTCTTGTCAGCACGCGCCTGTTCGATAACCTTGTTCACTTCGCCACGCACTTTCAGCAGCTCGTCCCAGAAGGTATCGTTCATGGCTTCAGTCTCAGCCAGACCAAACAGGCCGGTGTACCATTCGCCGGTGAAGACGTACTTCTCGCGGTCGCCTGGCAGGTAGCCCCAGATTTCGTCTGCGGTGAAGGACATGATCGGTGCCATCCAGCGAACCAGTGCTTCTGCGATGTGATACAGCGCAGTCTGGCAGCTGCGACGCGCCACGCTGTCTGCTTTCGCGGTGTACTGACGGTCTTTAATGATGTCGAGATAGAACGAGCCCATCTCGATGGAGCAGAAACGCATCAGGCGCTGCACCACTTCGTGGAAGTCGTAAGACTCGTAGGCTTTCAGGATGTCGTCCTGCGCCGCTTGCGCGCAGCCCACAGCCCAACGATCCAGCACGACCATCTCTTCCGGTTTCACCATGTCTTTGACCGGGTCGAAACCGTTCAGGTTAGCGAGCAGGAAGCGCGCGGTGTTACGGATACGACGATAGCTGTCGGCAGCACGTTTGAGGATCTCATCGGAAACCGCCATTTCGCCGGTGTAGTCCGTAGAGGCCACCCACAGACGCAGAATGTCCGCGCCCAGTTTGTTCATCACATCCTGCGGAGAAACGGTGTTACCGATGGATTTGGACATCTTGCGTCCCTGGCCATCCACGGTAAAGCCGTGCGTCAGAACCTGACGGTATGGCGCTTTACCTTTCATCGCGGTGGAGATCATCAGAGATGACATGAACCAGCCGCGGTGTTGGTCAGAACCTTCCAGGTACATATCCGCCGCATGGCCATAGAACTCAGGACGCACATCCACTACAGAAGAGTGGGTAGAGCCGGAGTCGAACCATACGTCGAGGGTGTCTGGTACTTTCTCGTAGTTGGCCGCGTCGTCGCCCAGGATCTCTTTCGAGTCCAGATCCCACCACGCCTGGATGCCATCCACTTCAACGCGTTTGGCGACTTCTTCCATCAGCTCCAGCGAGCGAGGGTGCAGCTCCTGCGTCTCTTTGTGAACGAACAGGGACATCGGCACGCCCCAGGTACGCTGACGGGAGATACACCAGTCAGGACGGTTAGCGACCATGGATTCGATACGCGCCTGGCCCCAGTCCGGGATCCACTGCACGCCTTTGATCTCTTTCAGAGACTGCTCGCGCAGGCCTTTCTGATCCATGCTGATGAACCACTGCGGGGTCGCACGGAAGATGATTGGCGACTTGTGACGCCAGCAGCACGGATAGCTGTGCTGCATCTTCTCAACGTGCAGCAGGGCACCGCTGGTGCGCAGCATGTCGACAATGATGTCGTTCGCTTTAAAGACGTTGATACCGTCCAGCGCCGGGTAGGTGCCTGGCAGGTATGTGCCGTCTGGCCCAACCGGGTTGGCGATTTCCAGACCGTATTTCAGGCTGATGTTGTAGTCATCCGGGCCATGGCCACCGGCGGTGTGTACCGCACCGGTACCAGCGTCCAGCGTAACGTGATCGCCAAGAATGGCCGGCACGTCGAAATCGAGGAACGGGTGTTTGAAGCGCATCAGCTCAAGCTCAGCGCCGTTCACGGTGCCCAGCACGGTGTATTCGCTGATGTTTGCGCGTTTCAGGACGCTCTCAACCAGATCTTTAGCCAGAATCACCGCCTGGCCTTCAACCTGTACCAGCGCGTAATCGAAGTCCGCAGACAGGGAGATTGCGCGGTTCGCAGGCAGGGTCCACGGGGTAGTGGTCCAGATAACCAGGGAAATTGGGCCGTTGACGGAGGTCACGCCGAATTTCGCTTTCACCGCGTCCTGATCTACCGCGTGGAACGCCACGTCGATAGACGGAGAGGTTTTGTCGTAATATTCCACTTCCGCCTCTGCCAGCGCAGAACGGCAGTCAACGCACCAATGCACAGGCTTCGCGCCTTTATGCAGATGGCCGTTACCGATGATTTTGCCCAGAGCGCGAATGATGTTGGCTTCAGTTTTGAAGTCCATCGTCAGGTATGGACGAGACCAGTCGCCCAGCACGCCCAGACGGATAAAGTCTTTACGCTGGCCATCAACCTGCGCGGCCGCGTATTCGCGGCATTTTGCACGGAACTCGGCAGCGGTGAATTTCTCACCCGGCTTGCCGTATTCCTGCTCCACTTTCAGCTCGATCGGCAGACCGTGGCAGTCCCAGCCCGGAACGTAAGGCGAGTCAAAACCGGTGAGTCCTTTGGACTTCACGATAATGTCTTTCAGAATCTTGTTTACAGAGTGACCAATATGAATGCTGCCATTCGCATATGGAGGGCCATCATGCAGAATGAAGGTTTTTTTGCCTTTTTTGGCTGCACGGATGATGCCGTACAGGTCATCATCGGTCCAACGCGCCAGCATTCCCGGTTCACGCTTGGCGAGATCGCCGCGCATCGGGAACCCTGTTTCCGGCAAATTCAGGGTTGATTTATAGTCACTCATCAGATTCTCGGTTCCGTATTTAAAACTCGTTCAGGCATTAAGCCGGGTTCGATAGCCCAAAAAATTCGCGGGCCGTTAACTCATCACGCGCAATTTGTGCTTTCAGCTCATCGAGCGAAGCAAATCGCTGCTCATTGCGTATTTTTTTACGCAGGATTACATCTATATGGCGACCGTAAAGGTCCATTACAACGTCAAGCAGATGCACTTCGAGCTGCTGACGCACACCTGCTACCGTTGGACGGGTGCCGATATTGGCCACGCCCGGCAACGGTTTATCACCCAGTCCGGTGACTTCTACCGCATACACCCCTTTTACCGGGGAAACCTGACGACGCAGCGGGACGTTCGCCGTCGGGAAACCTATTGTGCGACCGAGTTCATCGCCATGGACGACCCGCCCGGAAATGGCAAACGGATGCCCTAACAGGTTCTCCGCCACGTCCAGTTGATCGTCGGCTAAGGCCATACGCACTGCCGTGCTGCTCACGCGCACGCCACCTTCGCAGAAGGTCATGGTGCTGGTGACATCAAAGCCATACTCCAGACCCGCCTTCTGTAATAACAAGAAATCGCCCTGACGACCAGCGCCGAAGCGGAAATCATCGCCCACGGCGAGAAACTGCACGCCCAGACGTTTTACCAGCAGATCGCCGACAAAATTTTGCGCCGTCAGTGCCGCAAAACGTCGGTCGAAGCGCACGCAAAGTACGTAGTCCACGCCGCATTCCGCCAGATAGCGCAATTTTTCACGCAGGCGAGTTAAACGCGCGGGCGCTTTATCACCGGCAAACAGCTCCAGCGGCTGCGGTTCGAAAATCATCACCACGACCGGCAGCCCACGGGCCTCGCCCTCTTTACGCAATCCCTGCAACAGCGCCTGATGCCCACGATGCACGCCGTCGAAATTACCAATGGTCAGTACGCACCCGTGCGGGGCGTGACTGAGATTATGTATGCCGCGTATCAGCTTCATGACAGGCTCAAAACAGTGAAAATCGCCCGAGTATACCTTGTACAGCGGTTAAGGTTAACCGGCGATTGTTGCCTCAAATCAGAAAGCCGTAATGATTTCATGATGCTTAGCTTTCGGAGGGAAAAAATCTGCCCGTTACTGCGTTTTTTTACATCGAAAGACTGTATTCAGCTGAGACAAGCTGGTAGAATCCTGCGCCATCACTACGTAACGTAGCGTCGCCATTCAACGGCGCTTATTTGCACAAATCCATTGACAAAAGAAGGTATAGAGGGCATATTCCTCGGCCTTTGAATTGTCCACATAGATCATATTTGGGAGTTGGACTTGGCTAATATCAAATCAGCTAAGAAACGTGCTATTCAGTCTGAAAAGGCTCGTAAGCACAATGCAAGCCGTCGCTCTATGATGCGTACTTTCATCAAGAAAGTATACGCAGCAATCGAAGCTGGCGACAAAGCTGCAGCGCAGAACGCATTTAACGAAATGCAACCAATCGTGGATCGTCAGGCTGCTAAAGGTCTGATCCACAAAAACAAAGCAGCGCGTCATAAAGCAAACCTGACCGCGCAGATCAGCAAACTGGCTTAATCGCCACTTGTTGTTGCTTGTTATAAAGAACCCGCTTAATGCGGGTTTTTTTATTGGCTCATTTTGACGCTGGCGGCATAAAGAGCGCCGAGTAGTCGCGGTTACAGATACGCTGCACCGCCGGATGCTGAATCATCCTTTCGGCAAAAATCGCGTGATACTCTTCCATCACGTTGTCCACCCGCCCAATCTCTGTGACCCTGTCATCGGTGTACAGATCGTGTGCGTAAAGCGTTGGGGCGACGAAGATCGCGTTATGCGCTTCGCCAAAGGCTTTCATGAGCGCCGCATCATCAAACTCTCCCAGAATCTCTATCTTCAGACCCTGCGAGTTAAACCAGTTCAGCAGCTTGCGGCCTAACATCGAACGTCGTCCCGGCACGAGCAGGCGTCGCTCCTCAAGGCAGGCGGGAAACGGTTTATCTGGCGGCGGATTGATGCACCAGAAGCTCACGCCGCATTCACCAATCTTGACCGAGAACAGCCCTTCCTGTTGAGTAGAGTCTATCGGGCAGTCCGAGATGATGATGTCCAGCTTATGCTGGCTCAGCTGTTCCAGCAGCATCTCGTGCGTCGATTCAAAGCAGCGCAAATGGATCTGCTCATCTTCCACCACCGCCGCGTCCAGCACGCCGCTCACCAGCCGTTTAGACAGCGCATCCGCAACGCCCACATCAAACAACAGGTTTGACTCTTTGCGGTAGTTCACAATATCGAGCATCTCCTGGCTTAGGGTGAACATCTTATCCGCGTAGCGAAAAACCAGTTCACCCAGTTCGCTCGGCTCAATACCACGACCCTTACGCTTAAACAGCTTCCCCTGCAGGCGTTCTTCGAGTGCCTTTATCTGACCGGTAATGGTCTGGGGCGTCAGATAGAGCGCCTCTGCTGCGCCGACCACTGAGCCTTCTTTGTAGACATGCCAGAAATAGTACAGATGGTTGTAATTGATGTAAGACATAGCATTTCGCTCCCTGAGAGTATTGTCAGGAGAGGGCCTCTGCCCTCCCCCTTTTAACTGTTAGACCGGTTGCACCTGTCCGGACAGCTTCACTTTCAACAGTGTGTATCCCGTGAACGCGGCCAGTAACGAGCCGATCAAGATCCCGAGTTTTGCCCACACGATGAGCTGAGGGTCATATGACGCAAAGGCCAGGGTCGAGATGAAAATCGACATCGTGAAGCCAATTCCGCACAGCACGCCGACCGCCGCGATTTGCCGGAAGGTCGTCCCCTGCGGCAATGACGCGAACTTCAGCTTAAGAGCCAGCCAGCAGAACAGGCCGATCCCCAGCGGCTTACCGATAAACAGGCCAGCGACGATGCCCATCGGCAGCATAGACGTCAGGCCGCTCAGGGTGACGCCCTGCAGCGACACGCCCGCATTCGCGAATGCAAACAGCGGCAGGATCATAAAGGCGACCCAGGGATGCAGGACATGCTCCAGCTGTTTGGCCGGGGATTTGCCCTTCTCATCCCCTTTCAGCGGCACAAAGAAGCCGATGATGACGCCCGCCAGCGTCGCATGAACGCCCGATTTCAGTACCGCGGTCCATAGCACCACACCCACCAGAATGTAGATCCCGGTTCGGCGCACGTTAAACAAATTCAGCAGCGCCAGCACAGCGATAGCGCCCGCCGCCACGCTCAGAGATAACACCGACAGCTCGCTGGTATAGAACAGAGCGATAATCACGATCGCGCCCAGGTCGTCGATAATCGCCAGCGCCATCAGGAAAATCTTTAACGCCACCGGCACGCGACTGCCCAGCAGCGCCAGCACGCCCAGCGCAAAAGCAATATCTGTTGCCGCCGGAATCGCCCAACCATGGCGAGCGACCGGGTCATGGTAGTTAAACACCAGATAGAGCAGCGCAGGCACCACCATACCGCCCAGCGCGGCAATAACCGGGAAAGCTGCCCGCTGACGGCTGTTAAGCGACCCAAGAACCAGCTCACGCTTAACCTCCAGGCCCACCAGCAGGAAGAACACAGCCATCAGTGCGTCGTTAATCCACAGCAGCATGTTCTTGTTGATCTCTAATGCACCCACGCGCAGCTCAACGGGCGTGTCCAGAAATGCACGATACAGGCCCTGAGTCGCATCCAAATTCGCCAACACCATGGCGGCAAGTGCAGCGATAATCAAAATCACGCCGCCGGACGCCTCATTGCTGAAGAATCGTTGTAAAAGTTTCACTTTAGTTCTCTCTCTAAGACCATACCTCGATAAAACCATAATACCAAGGCAAACAGCTCGAAAAAATCAGATTAATGTTGCGGATATACTCGGTTTTGCCGAGTCATTCGCCACAAAAAGAAAAAGCCCGGAATCGCTTCCGGGCTTTGAAAAATTCATACTCGCTAAGGGATTAGCGGGTCAAATCATCGAAGAATTTTTTCACGCCATCGAAGAAGCTTTTGGAACGCGGGCTGTTATTCTCGCCCGTTGGACCGCCGAAGCTTTCCTGCAACTCTTTCAACAGCTGTTTCTGTTTGTCGTTCAGACCGACCGGCGTTTCGACGACCACGCGACACAGCAGGTCACCCTGCGCACCGCCGCGAACGGATTTCACGCCTTTGCCGCGCATGCGGAACAGCTTGCCAGTCTGGGTTTCGCCCGGAACCTTCAGGTTCACGCGCCCGTCGAGCGTAGGCACTTCGATCTCACCGCCCAGCGCCGCCATCGCGAAGTTGATCGGCACTTCACAGTACAGGTTGTTGCCTTCACGCTCAAAGATGGCGTGCTGCTTCACCTGAACCTGAACGTACAGATCGCCCGCTGGTGCGCCGTGCTCGCCTGCTTCGCCTTCACCGGACAGACGAATACGATCGCCCGTATCCACGCCTGCCGGAATTTTGACGGACAGGGTTTTGGTCTTCTCAACGCGACCGTGACCGTGACATTTGTTGCACGGATCTTTAATCAGCGTACCGCGACCATGACAGTGCGGACAGGCTTGCTGCACCGCGAAGAAGCCCTGGCGAATCTGTACCTGACCGGAGCCGTGACAGGTTGGACAGGTCTGCGGCTTGGTGCCCGCTTTCGCGCCACTGCCGTGGCAGATATCACACTCTTCCAGCGTCGGAATGCGAATCTCTTTCGTGACACCGCGTACGGCCTCTTCCAGCGTCAGATCCATGTTGTAGCGCAGATCCGCGCCGCGCGCTGCGCGCTGACGACCACGGCCACCGCCGAAGATATCACCGAAAACATCGCCAAAGATGTCGCCGAAATCAGCACCACCGCCACCAAAGCCACCGCCGTATCCGCCGCCGCCCATGCCGCCTTGTTCAAACGCCGCATGACCGTACTGATCGTAGGCTGCACGTTTCTGAGCGTCGGTCAGGATTTCATACGCTTCTTTGATCTCTTTAAATTTGGCTTCGGCCTCTTTGTCACCCTGGTTACGGTCCGGGTGAAATTTCATGGCCAGGCGCTTGTACGCCTTTTTGATTTCACGCTCTTCCGCGGTTTTCGGAACGCCTAAAATCTCGTAGTAGTCTTGCTTTGCCATTGGTTTTTTCAGCCCCTTAACATGCGAGCACGGGCGGAGAGGAAACCTCTACGCCCGTGCCGATTAATTACCCTGCATCAGGGCGATTATTTTTTGTCTTTTACTTCTTCGAACTCAGCGTCGACAACGTCGTCGTCTTTCGCGTTGTTCGCGGAAGCACCAGCTTCAGCGCCAGCCTGCTGCTGTGCGTGCTGTTGCTGAGCAATTTCCATCAGCTTCTGGGACGCCTGTGCCAGCTCCTGCATTTTCGCTTCGATGTCCGCTTTGTCTTCACCTTTCAGGGAAGTTTCCAGCGCGCTCAGTGCAGCTTCGATAGCGGTTTTGTCGTCAGCTGGCAGCTGTTCGCCTGCTTCTTCAACCTGCTTACGAGTGCTGTGCAGCAGATGGTCACCCTGGTTACGGGTCTGAACCAGCTCTTCGAATTTTCGGTCAGATTCAGCATTTGCTTCTGCTTCACGAACCATTTTTTCGATCTCTTCTTCGTTCAGACCAGAAGAAGCCTTGATAGTGATCTTCTGCTCTTTACCGCTGTTTTTGTCTTTCGCGGAAACGTGCAGGATACCGTCAGCATCGATGTCGAAGGTGACTTCGATCTGTGGCATACCGCGCGGTGCCGGGCTGATACCGTCGAGGTTAAACTGGCCAAGATCTTTGTTATCCGCAGCACGTTTACGCTCACCCTGCAGCACATGGATGGTTACCGCAGACTGGTTGTCTTCAGCGGTAGAGAACACCTGGCTGTGCTTGGTCGGGATAGTGGTGTTTTTGCTGATCAGCGCAGTCATTACGCCGCCCATGGTTTCGATACCCAGCGACAGCGGGGTAACGTCCAGCAGCAGAACGTCTTTCACTTCGCCGGTCAGTACGCCACCCTGAACCGCTGCACCGATTGCCACAGCTTCGTCCGGGTTAACGTCTTTACGCGGCTCTTTACCAAAGAATTCAGCAACTTTCTTCTGAACCATTGGCATACGAGTCTGACCACCTACCAGGATAACGTCCTGAATGTCAGAGACAGACAGACCAGCATCCTGCAGAGCAACTTTCAGCGGCTCGATGGAACGGTTGACCAGGTCTTCGACCAGGCTTTCCAGTTTCGCGCGAGTCACTTTGATGTTCATGTGTTTTGGACCAGACGCATCTGCAGTGATGTACGGCAGGTTCACGTCGGTCTGCTGCGCAGAAGACAGCTCAATTTTGGCTTTTTCTGCGGCTTCTTTCAGGCGCTGCATGGCCAGCGGATCGTTACGCAGGTCAATGCCCTGATCTTTCTTAAATTCGTCAACGAGGTAGTTGATCATACGGCTGTCGAAGTCTTCACCACCCAGGTGGGTATCACCGTTGGTTGCCAGAACTTCGAAGGTTTTTTCGCCGTCAACTTCGTCGATTTCGATAATAGAGATATCGAAAGTACCACCACCGAGGTCGTAAACCGCGATAGTACGGTTGCCGACTTCTTTATCCAGACCGTAAGCCAGTGCAGCTGCGGTTGGTTCGTTGATGATACGTTTGACTTCCAGACCTGCGATACGACCGGCATCTTTGGTTGCCTGACGCTGAGCATCGTTGAAGTAAGCAGGTACAGTGATAACCGCTTCAGTTACCGGTTCACCCAGGTAATCTTCAGCCGTTTTCTTCATTTTCTTCAGCACTTCAGCAGAGATCTGCGGTGGTGCCATTTTCTGGCCCTTCACGTCGATCCATGCATCACCGTTGTCAGCACCGATAATTTTGTACGGCATGATGGCTTCATCACGCTGAACTTCTTCGTCCTGGAAGCGACGGCCAATCAGGCGTTTAATCGCAAACAGAGTGTTTTGCGGGTTAGTCACGGCCTGACGTTTAGCCGGCTGGCCAACCAGAGTTTCACCATCCTGGGTATAAGCAATGATAGAAGGCGTGGTGCGATCGCCCTCGGCGTTCTCCAGCACACGTGCAGTAGTGCCGTCCATAATCGCTACACAAGAGTTGGTAGTACCCAGGTCGATACCAATAATTTTACCCATCTAAACGTCTCCACTAAAAATTTGTTCATCATGTGGTTGTGAATCTGTAATAAGGGCGAAACGTGCGGTTTCAACTGCCCAGATTTGATTTTTTTCAGCTTCACTCACTGCGGTTGACTACAAGATGGGGTCGTAACGGCATCCATCAAGGGGGAAGGATAAAAAATTTTTTAATTTCACCCTGCTCAGATCATAGACGCCGAGAGTCGCGGTGATTATTATGCCGCGCCACGCCTGGGAGAGTGGGCGTGGTAAAACCATTTCACCATACTAATGATGATTTTTTGAGGACTTATGGGCAACACTAAGTTGGCTAATCCGGCTCCGCTGGGCCTGATGGGTTTCGGCATGACCACTATTCTGCTGAACCTGCATAACATCGGCTTATTCCCGATGGACAATGTTATCCTGGCGATGGGCATTTTTTACGGCGGTATCGCGCAAATCTTCGCGGGCCTGCTGGAGTATAAAAAAGGCAACACCTTCGGTTTAACCGCATTCACCTCTTACGGTTCTTTCTGGCTGACGCTGGTCGCCATTCTGGTTATGCCGCAAATGGGCTTTGATGCATCAAACGGCCACTTCCTGGGCGTGTACCTGGGTCTGTGGGGCGTGTTCACCCTGTTCATGTTCTTCGGTACGCTGGTTGCTAACCGCGTTCTGCAGTTCGTCTTCCTGAGCCTGACCGTGCTGTTCGCCCTGCTGGCGATTGGCCATCTGGCGGAAAACGAAAGCATCGTTCACGTTGCTGGCTGGGTAGGTCTGGTCTGTGGCGCAAGCGCTATTTACCTGGCAATGGGTGAAGTGCTGAACGAGCAGTTTGGTCGCACCGTTCTGCCGATTGGTGAAAAACACTAATCCCCCTTCGTGCCCGCCTCGCGGGCACGAATCTCCTGCCTTAATTCTTCTGATTGATACCTCGTTCATGCGCTTTATGGGACACTGTGGCTCCCTCTTTTTATCAAGACGCTCGCTATGATGGCTTACGATCCGTCTCGTACTGACTGGCTGCAATACTGGGCCGCGCTACTCCTCACCGGGATTCTGGCCGGGCTGGGCGGCATGCTGCTCGCCATGCTGCTGCATAAAGTTCAGCACCTCGTTTACGGCTACAGCCAGACCATCCTCATCAGCCCGCAGTCATTTTTAGAGGGCGTGACGGATGCCAGCGCACAGCGACGTTTTCTCGCCCTCACCGCTGCGGGTCTGGTAGCGGGTATCGGCTGGTGGTCGCTTGCGCGCTACGCCAAAAAACGCATCAGCATTGGCGAGGCGATAAAAAATCCCGACAAACCAATGCCAGCCGTCACGACGCTCATTAACGCTCTGCTGCAAATTATCACCGTCTCGATGGGCTCGCCGCTTGGCCGCGAAGTCGCACCGCGCGAAGTGGGCGCCCTGTTTGCAAGCGGCGTCGCCCGTCGTTTACACCTGAGTTCTGCGGATATCCAGCTGATGATTGCCTGCGGTGCCGGAGCCGGGCTGGCGGCGGTCTATAACGTTCCTCTGGCTGGGGCCATATTTACTCTGGAAGTGCTGCTGGTCAGCTTCAGCTGGGAGAAAGCCATCGCCGCGCTGGTAACCTCAGCGCTGGCGGCGTGGATCGCCACATTAGGTCTTGGCGATGAGCATCAGTACCATTTCACCACCGAAATCGCCGCCACCTCGCTTGTTTTCTGGGGCGCGCTTTCTGGCCCGCTGTTTGGTGCGGCGGCGTTTCTGTTTCGTCGTGTGACGCAGCACGCACGCAGTAGGGTACGCAGTAACTGGCAAATGCCGGTCTTCAGCCTGATCGCCTTTACGGCCCTCGGCGCGTTATCCGTCTGGTTCCCGCAGTTGCCCGGCAATGGTAAAGGCCCGACGCAGCTTGCCCTCAACGGCGCTATCACGCTACAGCTCGCTACCGCGATCCTCGCTCTTAAAGTGGTGGTGATCTGGGCGGTACTGCGCGCCGGTGCTCAGGGCGGGTTACTGACGCCGGGCCTCGCCGTCGGGGGTCTGCTCGGTTCAGTGCTGTTTATCCTGATGGGGCGCTGGTTTCCCGGCACCGATATGGCGAGTTTTGCTCTGACGGGTGCGGCCGGTTTTCTCGCGGCCTCCCTGCAAATGCCACTGACCGCCATCGTGCTGATCATGGAATCCACCCGCATGGACCACAGCTTCCTGGTGCCGGTAGCCCTCTGCGTGACAGGCGCGTACATAACCTGCCGCCGTCTGGACGGTTGATTTTTGCGCACAACAGAAACCGCGGCTAAACAAGTTGCGCTATTCACATCATTTTAATTGATAAGCATTATCATCCCGAATATTGTCACCGGGAGCATCCCGGATATTGGATATCAGGCAGCATCAAGGACAGGAACGTTTCGGGATAAACTACGATTCTGCTTTTGTTGCATAAGGTAAGCCAATGAGTTCCCCTCTTGTCGCCAGCGTGAAGCCTGACGGGTCAGCGGTGGCGTCACAGTACCGAAAAGTCGTGATGCGCCGCTTTATCGTTGCGGGTGTAATCCTGCTCATGATCATCTTCTCGCTGCTGCTCGATTTTACCCTCGGCCCTTCCGGGATTTCCGTCTCAACCCTGTGGCACACGCTGTTTGATGCCGCCTCCGCCGACGCGGGCACACGGGTGATTGTCTGGGATTTACGCCTGCCCTTCGCGCTGATGGCGGTGGTGGTCGGCATGGCGCTGGGGCTCGCGGGCGCAGAGATGCAAACCATCCTGAACAACCCCCTCGCCAGCCCGTTTACGCTGGGTGTCTCTTCCGCCGCCTCTTTTGGCGCGGCGCTGGCAATTATTCTCGGGCTGGGAATCCCCGGTATTCCCGATCAATGGTTTATCTCCGCCAACGCCTTTGTCTTTGCGCTAATGGCCTGCTTCGTGCTCGACGGCATCAGCCGCTGGACGCGCGTCGCCACCTCCGGCGTGGTGCTGTTTGGCATCGCGCTGGTCTTCACCTTTAACGCGCTGATCTCCATTCTGCAATTTGTCGCCAGCGAAGATACGCTCCAGGGGCTGGTGTTCTGGACGATGGGCAGCCTGGCCCGCGCGTCCTGGGATAAGCTCGCGATTCTGGTGGTAGTGCTGCTGGTTGTCGTTCCCCTGTCGCTGAAAAATGCCTGGAAGCTCACAGCTCTGCGCCTTGGGGAAGACAGGGCCGTCAGTTTTGGCATTAACGTGCGCAAACTGCGGCTGGCGACGCTCCTGCGCATCAGCATTATTTCGGCGCTGACGGTGGCCTTTGTCGGGCCGGTCGGTTTTATCGGCCTGGTCGCGCCGCATATCTCACGCATGATGTTTGGCGAAGACCACCGCTTTTATCTGCCGGGAAGTATGCTGATCGGCGCGCTGGTGCTCTCCCTCGCCTCGGTGCTCTCCAAAAATATCGTTCCCGGCGTCATTATTCCGGTCGGCATCGTCACCTCGCTGGTCGGCGTGCCCTTCTTCCTGAGCATTATTATTCGCCATCGGGGGACGCTGTAATGGATGGCTTGATCGTCACCGACCTGCACACCGGCTATCGCAAAAAGAAAATCATCGACGGGCTGAATACGCCCCTGCTGCCGCGCGGGAAAATTACCGCGCTGCTTGGACCAAACGGTTCGGGGAAATCGACGCTGTTGCGGGCACTGGCCGATCTGAACCCGGCGCAAGGCACGCTGGAGCTGAACGGCGAAGATCTGATGACATTACCTTCCGCCCAGCGGGCACAGAAAGTGGTCTATCTGCCGCAGTCGCTCCCGGCGGGAGTGCATCTGCATGCGCTGGAGTCAGTGATCGTCGCGCGACGCGCTAGCGGCTTTTACGCCGACGGCAACGCAGAGCAGGAAGCGTTCGATATCCTGCAAAAACTCGGCGTCGCCCATCTGGCAATGAGCTATCTCGACCAGCTCTCCGGCGGGCAGAAACAGCTCATTGGCCTTGCGCAGTCGCTGATCCGCCAGCCCGACCTCCTGCTTTTGGATGAACCGCTGAGCGCCCTCGATCTCAACTACCAGTTTCACGTCATGGATATCGTCGCCCGCGAAACGCGGCTGCGCAATATCGTGACGGTGGTGGTTATCCACGACATCAACATCGCCCTGCGCCACGCCGAATACGCCGTGATGCTCAAAGAGGGTGCCCTGGTCGCCAGCGGAATTCCGGGTGAAGTGGTCACCCCCGCAAATCTGGCAACGGTCTACGGAGTGAGGGGCCGGGTGGAATATTGTTCGCAAGGACTGCCGCACGTGGTGGTCGATGGTTTAACCGCATAACAAGCATCATGAGACGGGGAAGTAAGACGATGAAGAAGATGATATTCGCCGCGGTACTGCTGCTCGCGCCGCTGCTGGCGATGGCCCAGAACTGGCCGGTGACCGTAAAAGACAGGGATAACCGCACGGTCACCATTCCAAAGGAGCCGCAGCGCATTATTTTGCAGGATGGCCGCGATATCCTGGCGCTGGCGATTCTCGAGCGGGACGATCCCTTCGCCAAAGTCGTGGCGTGGAACAACCTGCCGAAGAAACAGGACACTGAAACCTGGAACGTGCTGAAGCGTAAATGGCCGGAAGCCGAGAAGATCCTTGATATGCAATTCTCGGATCAGGGGAACGTCGATCTGGAGACGGTGATTTCGCGCCATCCGGATCTGATGATCGCCCAGCTGCGCGCGAAACCTTCGCTGACGCAAAGCGGCGTGCTGACTCAGCTGGAAGCCCTGCACATTCCGGTGGTTTTCGTCGATTACGAACTGCATCCGGTGGAGAACACGCTGCCGAGTATTGATCTGTTAGGCAAGGTGTTAGGTCAGACGGAGCGCGCGCAGGCCTACATCGATTTCTACCAGCAGCGTCTGGATCGGATTCATCAGCGCCTGGCTACAGCAGAGAAAAAGCCGCTGGTGTTTATCGAACCGATCGCCGGCGTGGCTGGCCTGGATAACGGCTGTTGCTTTACCCACGCGCACAACGGCTGGGGCGGGCTGGTAGAGGCCGCAGGCGGCGTGAACATTGGCTCGCAGCTGCTGCCGGGCGCAACCGGAAATATCTCGGTGGAGAAAATTATCTCCCTGAACCCGGATTACTACCTGATGACTGGTTCCAAACGCTCGGGGAAAGGAACAGCGATTATACCGTTTGGCTACAACGTGCCGGAAAACGATGTCGCCGCCGCGTTTAAGGCGCTGGTGTCGCGCCAGGGCGTGAGCAGCATTCCGGCCGTCGCGGAGGGCCGAACCGGCGCGCTGTACCATCACTTCTACAATAATCCGTACAACATCATCGCCATTGAAGCGTTGAGTAAACGCTTCTACCCAACGCTGTTCAATGATGTTGATCCGCTGGCGGATTATCACGAGCTGATCAAAAGCTTCACCCACATTCCGGATGACAACATCATCCTGAGTTTTACCCCTCGTTAGTCTGCGCGTGCGCCATCAGCTGATGGCGCTCACCGCGAAGCCAGATCCCAAGCCCCATTCCCATCAACGCCAGCGCCAGCACGTACCAGGCAGGCGCCATCGGCGACACACCCATCAGCAGCGTGACGGCAATCGGCGTCAGGCCGCCGAAAATGGCGTACGAGACGTTGTACGAGAACGAAATCCCGGTGAAACGCACTTCTGCCGGGAAGGCACGGACCATCACATATGGCACCGCACCAACCACGCCGACGCACAGCCCCACGACGCCGTAGAGCAGGAACAGCTGTTCCGGATGTGCGCCCGCCAGATGATAGAACGCCCAGCTCGACCCGGCGAGCAGCAGGCTGCCGACGATGAACGTCCGGCTGGCGCCAAAGCGGTCAGCCGCCAGACCGGCAATCAGACAGCCAAAGCAGAGCATGATGGTTGCAATGCTGTTGGCCTGCAGCGTCACCGCCGGGGCAAAGCCGTACTGTTTTTGCAGCCAGACCGGCGACATCAAAATCACCACCACAATCCCGGCAGACAGCAGCCAGGTGAGCAGCATGGAAATCACCACCGCTTTCTGATGGCGCACCACAACTGATTTCACCGGCAGTTCCTGCGCCAGCGCTTTACGCTGCTGCATTTCGAGGAAAATTGGCGTCTCCTGCAACCAGCGGCGCAGGTACATCGCCACCAGGCCAAACGCGCCGCCCAGCAGGAACGGAATACGCCAGCCCCACTCATGTACGGCCTGGGTGGTCATGCTGGTGTTGATCAGGGTCGCCACCACCGAGCCGAGCAGAATCCCGACCGTCAGCCCGGCAGTTAAGGTTCCGCAGGCAATCCCGATGCGCCGCGCCGGAACGTGTTCAGCGACAAACACCCACGCCCCCGGCACTTCCCCGCCGATTGCCGCCCCCTGCAAAATGCGCATCAACAGCAGCAGAACTGGCGCCACAATGCCCATTGAGGCATAGGTCGGCAGCAGACCGATGGCCAGCGTCGGCACCGCCATCAGCAAAATGCTGAGGGTAAACATCTTTTTACGTCCGACCAGATCGCCAAAGTGGGCCATAATGATGCCGCCCAGCGGGCGCGCGAGATAGCCTGCGGCAAAAATGCCGAAAGTCTGTACCTGGCGCAGCCATTCCGGGATATCCGCCGGGAAGAAGAGTTCGCCCACGACGGCGGCAAAGAAGACGAAGATGATGAAATCGTAAAACTCCAGCGCGCCGCCGAGGGCCGCGAGCGTGAGCGTTTTGTAGTCCTGACGATTCAGAGGCCGGGTGTAATGTGACATAGCAAACCTTTACTGGCAGTGTTGATTTAATTTTACAGTAATCGTAAAGAAAAAATGACTATACCGTAAATGTATCACCACGCCATTGAGGCTGCAGCTTATGTCACAAACACACTAATTTCAGGAGATTGTTTCGCGCCGCGCGCTTTTCGGACGAAAAGCTGCTACCACTTGCGGATCGGTCTCAACGTAGGGGCCGTCCAGCAACTGTATACAATACGGTACACTGGCGAAAATCCCCGCCACCGCCACTTTCCCGTCTTCGGCTTTCACACCCTCAAGCGTCTCTTTGATCGACTTCGGCTGGCCCGGCAGATTGAGAATCAGCGCCTGTTTGCGGATCACCCCTACCTGGCGCGAAAGAATCGCCGTTGGCACAAAGTGCAGGCTGATCTGGCGCATCTGTTCACCGAAACCGGGCATCTCGCGGTCGGCCACCGCCAGGGTCGCATCCGGCGTCACATCGCGGCGCGCAGGCCCGGTACCGCCGGTGGTCAGCACCAGATGGCAGCTCATTTCGTCCACCAGCTCGCACAGGGTTTGCTCGATGATCGGCTGTTCATCCGGGATTAAGCGGGTTTGCACTTCAAATGGGGTGGTCAGTGCGGCAGCCAGCCACTCTTCTAACGCCGGGATGCCTTTATCGGCATAAACGCCGCTGGAGGCGCGGTCAGAAATCGACACTAAGCCGATGCGTAAGGTATTCATATCCATTCCCTTCATAACAATACTGATTAAGGGGAATGATACACGCAGAGGGGAAAATCAGACAGGGGACGAAAGAAGTAACGTGGCCGGGAGAAGCTCCCGGCCATGAAAAATGATTACAGCAGATCGCCGATCATTTTTTCCAGTTTTTCCTGGTCAACAGCAAACTTACGGATACCGTCCGCCAGTTTGTCTACTGCCATTGGATCCTGGTTGTGCTGCCACAGGAACTCGGACTCGGTGATACGCTCTGGACGCGCTTTCACTTCGCCGGTGTAGCTCAGTTTACGCTCCAGTGCGCCTTCGCTCTCTGCCAGCTCTTTCAGCAGCGCAGGGGCGATGGTCAGACGGTCGCAACCAGCCAGCTCGATGATTTCACCGACGTTACGGAAGCTTGCGCCCATCACGACAGTCTCATAACCGTGCTGTTTGTAATATTCGTAGATTTCAGTGACGGAAACCACGCCTGGATCTTCAGATGCTGCGTACTCTTTCTTGTCGGTGTTGGCTTTGTACCAGTCCAGAATACGGCCCACGAACGGAGAAATCAGGTACACGCCCGCTTCTGCACAAGCACGTGCCTGAGCGAAGGAGAAGAGCAGAGTCAGGTTACAGTTGATACCTTCTTTTTCCAGCTGCTCTGCAGCGCGGATGCCCTGCCAGGTAGAAGCCAGTTTAATCAGGATACGATCGTTGCTGATGCCCGCATCGTTATACAGTTTGATCAGGTGTTTGGCTTTCGCGATAGACGCTTCGGTGTCGTAGGACAGACGCGCGTCAACTTCGGTAGAGATACGACCCGGAACCAGTTTCAGGATTTCCAGACCGATGTTCACAGCCAGTTTGTCAGTTGCATCCACAACCTGCTGCGCACGATCGTTGCTCTGGCCTTTCGCCCAGGTGACAGCTTCGTCGATCAGTTTGCGGTACTCAGGGATCTGCGCGGCGTTAAGAATCAGAGAAGGGTTAGTTGTGGCATCCTGCGGCTGGTACAACTTCATTGCCGCGATATCTCCGGTGTCAGCTACGACAGTGGTGAACTGACGAAGGGAGGTCAATTTATCCGTCATGATAGTGTTTCTCTTTTAACGTGCCCTGGATAATTCACGCTACCGACAGCCTGCCAGCAGCGGAAAAATGACAGGTTTACTTGTTAGGGGGATGTAACCGGTCTGCCATGATGATAACACGACGGAATGACAGCGCAACCGCAGACAGTGCGCTTACGGATAGTATGGTAAACTCTGAATATTAACAGCGTGCTAATTAACAGCAGGCTTACTCAACAATCTAACCTTACCCTAAAACATTCGCGTTGCAGACAGGCGGCAGGCGAGCAAATCCCCGGAAGCGATACGTCCGTGACTGAGGTGAACGAGCACAGCCAACGCACCTGTGGCCCGAAGCAGGAGGGGTAAGAAGGTGGCATCAACAAGAGGGACGTTAATGCCGGACTATTTCTCGTTTATCAATGAAGTCCTGTGGGGCTCAGTAATGATTTATCTGTTACTGGGGGCCGGGATTTGGTTTACCGTTCGCAGCGGTTTTATTCAGTTTCGCTACATTCGCCAGTTTGGCAAAAGTCTTAAAAACAGCGTCAGCCCCCAGCCCGGTGGATTAACGTCCTTCCAGGCGCTCTGCACCAGTCTTGCGGCACGCGTCGGAAGCGGGAATCTCGCCGGTGTGGCACTCGCCATCAGCGCGGGCGGCCCTGGCGCCGTGTTCTGGATGTGGGTCACAGCCATTATCGGAATGGCGACCTCCTTTGCAGAGTGCTCGCTGGCGCAGCTCTACAAAGAGCGGGACAAGCACGGTCAGTTTCGCGGCGGCCCGGCCTGGTACATGGCCCGAGGGCTGGGTATGCGCTGGATGGGCGTTCTGTTTTCCCTTTTCCTTCTCGTCGCCTACGGTCTTATTTTTAACACCGTTCAGGCCAACTCCGTGGCCCATGCTGTGCGCTATGCCTTCGACTTCCCGGAATGGATAACGGGTGTCGTCCTGGCGGTACTGACGCTGCTGGTGATCGTGACCGGTATCAAAGGTGTTGCGCGCCTCATGCAGTGGCTGGTTCCGGCCATGGCCCTGCTGTGGGTGATCGCAAGTCTGGTGGTCACCGCCGCGCATCTCGAACAGGTTCCAGGGGTGATCGCCACCATTTTCAAAGCCGCATTTGGCTGGCGAGAAGCCGCCGCTGGCGCACTGGGATACACCCTCAGCCAGGCGCTGACCGCGGGGTTCCAGCGCGGTATGTTCTCAAACGAAGCCGGTATGGGTTCGACGCCAAATGCGGCCGCGGCGGCAGCGTCATGGCCCCCTCACCCGGCGGCTCAAGGGATCGTGCAGATGATCGGTGTGTTTACTGACACCATTATCATCTGTTCAGCCAGCGCGATGATTGTGCTGCTGGCGGGGCCGGTACCTCATTCCGCAGATGCCGTTGGAATTCAGATAATCCAGCAGGCGCTGGTGAATCTCTCAGGCAGTTGGGGCGCCGGATTTGTCTCGCTGATTGTGATTCTCTTCAGCTTCAGCTCTATCGTCGCCAATTACATTTATGCCGAGAATAACCTGATATTCCTGCGCATCGATTCACGCAACACCCTGTGGTGTCTGCGCGTCGCGCTCGTCGGTATGGTGTTGACAGGTTCGGTGATGAGCCTGCCGCTGGTCTGGCAGCTGGCGGATGTGATTATGGCGCTGATGGCAATCACGAATCTGACAGCCATTCTGCTACTGTCGCCGGTGGTGACGCTGATTGCCAGTGATTATCTACGCCAGCGGAAACTGGGCGTGAGGCCGGTGTTTGACGCCACCCGCTATCCCGAAATCGAGTCACAAATTGCCCCGGGCAGCTGGGATGATTTGCCACGGCAATAACAGTCATCGATCAAATCAGGCCGTTTTTTTGCTAAAGTCGCACTAAATTTCCTGCAAGGACTGGATATGCTGATTCTGATTTCACCTGCAAAAACGCTCGATTACCAGAGCCCGCTCGCCACCGAGCGCTATACCCAGCCCGAACTGCTGGATCATTCCCAGCAGCTGATCCGCGAGGCGCGCAAACTTTCCGCCCCGCAGATTGGCAAGCTGATGAGCATCAGCGACAAACTCGCCGATCTCAACGCCACCCGCTTCCACGACTGGCAGCCGGACTTTACGCCGAAAAACGCCCGCCAGGCGATCCTCGCCTTTAAAGGTGATGTGTATACCGGCTTGCAAGCGGAAACGTTCAGCGAAGCCGATTTCGATTTTGCCCAGCAGCACCTGCGTATGCTCTCGGGTCTTTACGGCGTGCTGCGCCCGCTGGATCTGATGCAGCCGTACCGCCTGGAGATGGGCATTCGTCTGGAAAACGCCAAAGGCAAAGATCTGTACAACTTCTGGGGCGATATCATCACCGAGAAGCTAAACGACGCGCTGAGCGCTCAGGGCGATAACATCGTGATCAACCTGGCATCTGACGAATACTACAAATCCGTGAAGCCGAAAAAGCTGAACGCCGAGATCATCAAGCCGGTATTTTTGGATGAGAAGAACGGTAAGTTCAAAGTGATCAGCTTCTACGCCAAGAAAGCGCGCGGGCTGATGAGCCGCTACATCATCGAAAACCGCCTGACGAAGCCAGAACAGCTGACTCACTTTAACAGCGAAGGGTATTTCTTTGACGGCGAAGCGTCAGGGAAAGGCGAACTGGTGTTTAAGCGTCACGAGCAGTAATTCCCCGTGGCGCTACGCTTCCCGGAGCGACTCGTCGCTCTGCTAAGCGCAGCGCCATCAGGCAGTGTTAATGATGTTTCCAGTCCGGTCCCTTGCCGTGGTTATCATGCTTATCGCCATGACGATTATCGTGAGGCTCGCGATGCTCGTCATGCGGATGCCAGCGGTTGTCGCGCCATTCGTAATGCGATTTCCACCAGTCATGGTCGCGCCAGCGGCCGCCATCCCAGTAGTGTCCGCTTTTATCCTGATCGCCAATCTGTAATTTAACCGCCGGGATCAGCGTGATCTCTCCGGCCTGTACCACTGCGGGAGCGACCAGCATCAGCGAAAGTGCGAGCATTGCAGGTTTCAGTTTAGACATAGGTGACTCCTTCATATTCTTGCCCAACGTGGGCCGATGTAAGGAGATTACGTGAGGGAAGTCGGGGATGTTATTCTCTGCAATCCTAATCTCTAAGTGAGCGCATTTATTGGGAATTTCTGCTTTTTCCCTGCATTTTTTCTCCTTATTTTCTCCATAAAAAAACCGGGCGAACCCGGTTTAGCTGGCTATGTGCGTTCTGTTAGCCGGTTAGGCGAAGCCGCCACCCGGCACAACCCTCACTCGCGCGTCATCATCAGCTGACGCAGCGCCGCAAAATCTGCTGGCAGAGTGTGGGAGAGCAGCGGCAGATCGGCGCGATCGGCCAGCTCTTTCGGCAACGGCAGCGATTCACCCAGGATCTCATCCACGCTCTCTTTGAACTTCGCCGGGTGCGCCGTTCCGAGGAACAGGCCATACTCGCCCGGATTAAGCTGGTCGCGCAGCGCACGATAGGCAATCGCCGCATGCGGCTCGGAGGTATACCCCACCGCTTTCAGCTCACGCATCGTCGCTTTGGTAGTGTCATCACTCACCGCCGCATAGCCGAGATCGCCCAGACGCCAGATCTTACGGCGAAACAGCTCTTCCACGCGCGGCCAGTTGTTCGGCTGGCTCACGTCCATCGCGTTAGAGAGCGTCGCCTGCGTCGCGTTTGGCGTCCACTTGCCATCCTTCAGGAAGCGTGGAACGGTGTCATTGGCGTTGGTCGCCGCGATAAAACGCTTCACCGGCAGGCCCAGGGATTTGGCCAGCAGCCCGGCGGTCAGATCGCCAAAGTTGCCGCTTGGGACAGAAATCACCAGCTGATTGCGGGCTTCCTGCGGCAGTTGCGCCACCGCCTCGAAGTAGTAGCAAATCTGCGCCAGCAGACGGCTGATGTTGATTGAGTTCGCCGAGTTCAGCCCCAGCGCCACTTTCAGCTCTTCGTCGTCGAAGGCCTGTTTCACCAGCGCCTGACAGGCATCGAAATCGCCGTCGATGGCGACGGTTTCAATATTGCCGCCGAGGGTACAGAACAGTTTTTCCTGCAGCGGGCTGATTTTGCCCTGCGGATAGAGGATCACCACGCGCACGTTTTTCAGGCCGTAAAACGCGTGAGCCACCGCTGCACCGGTATCACCAGACGTCGCCGTCAGAATGGTGACCGGTTTGTCGCCGCTGATGTGCGTCAGCATCTGCGCCATAAAGCGCCCGCCGAAATCTTTAAACGCCAGCGTCGGGCCGTGGAACAGCTCCAGACAGCCGATGTCCGGCTCAACGGATTTCACCGGCGCCGGGAAGGCAAACGCATTGCGCACGCGCGCTTCCAGCAGTTCGTGAGGAATTTCATCGCCAATAAAGGCAGAGAGGATTTTCGCGCTGCGGCTGACGAAATCCTGCTTCAGCATTTCATCGACTTCCGTCAGGCTAAACTCCGGCAAATCATGCGGAAAAAACAGCCCCTGATTTTTGCCCAGCCCCTGAGTCACCGCCTGCGCGAAGCTCACCTGCTCGTTATGATCTTTAAGATTGTAGAGTTTCATCGTTTATCCCAGTACTCGTGCGCCTGCCGTGTCCAGACGGCAAATATGAACAAAGCCTTCCTGATTTTGCAGGTAATTTTTCGCCAGCCAGTCTGCCACGCGCTGCGCGGTGTCCGGCTTATCACAAAGGGCGAACAGCGTCGGGCCTGAGCCCGAAATACCGCACGCCTGCGCGCCGATATCCAGTGACGCCTCACGCGCTTCATTGAAGCCCGGCAGCAGTTTGGTGCGGTACGGCTCGGCAATCACATCTTTCATCAGCTTCGCGGCGAGGGCTGGCTGACGGGTATAGCAGGCGTGAATAAAGCCCGCCAGATGACGACCGTGCGCGATACAGTCCTGACGACGATACTGCGCAGGCAGAATTGCACGCGCTTCGGCGGTCGAAACTTTAATCCCCGGATAGGCCAGCACCCACAGCCACTCATCAAAGCCTGGCACCTGCTGGCTGATAATGCCGTTCTCTTCGATCATCAGCTGCATCCCACCAAGGAAGCACGGCGCGACGTTATCATAGTGAATGCTGCCAGAGATGCGCCCTTCCAGTTCGCCCATCAGTGACAGCAGGCGGGTGTTGTTAAGCGGTTTGCCGCAGTGTTCGTTCATCGCCACCAGCGCGGCGACGACGGAACAGGCGCTGGAACCTAGCCCGGAGCCAATCGGCATACTTTTTTCAAGGGTCATGGCGACCGGCACGTTTTTACCGATCTCCTGACAGAAGCGCTCCCAGCACTGGTAGACAATATTCTCGCGCGGCTCTGGCGGCAGCTTGTTGGCGAAGCGGCCAATGTTATTGAGGCTGAAACTGTCCGCCGCTTCGACGGTGACGGTATCACCCAGCAGCGAACCGTCGAGGGGCGTTACCGCCGCACCCAGCACATCAAATCCGACGCTCATATTAGCGCTGGAAGCCGGGGCATAAACTTTGACCATGTTAAACTCCTAACTTCCATGACAGGGTACGCAGCAGATCGGCAAACACGCCCGCCGCCGTCACATCATTCCCTGCGCCATAACCGCGAAGTACCAACGGTAATGGCTGATAATAGTGGCTGTAAAACGCCAGGGCGTTTTCGCCGTTTTTCACTTTAAAGAGCGGATCGTTCCCGTCCACTTCAGCAATCTTCACGCGGCACACGCCGTCGTCTTCGATGTTGCCAACATAGCGCAATACTTTGCCTTCATCACGGGCTTTTGCGATACGTGCCGCAAAGTCGTCATCCAGCTGCGCTAAGCGATCCATAAAAGTAGCGACATCGCCGCTGTCATCAAAACTTGCAGGCAGCACCGGCTCGATGACGATATCCGACAGCTCCAGCTCACGGCCGGTTTCACGGGCGAGGATCAGCAGCTTACGCGCGACATCCATGCCCGAGAGATCGTCACGCGGGTCTGGCTCGGTATAGCCCAGCTCACGCGCTTCACGGGTGGCTTCCGAGAGGCTCATCCCTTCATCCAGCTTGCCGAAAATGAACGACAGAGAACCGGAGAGAATGCCGGAGAAGCGCTGCAGTTCATCACCCGCGTTCAGCAAGTTTTGCAGGTTCTCAATGACCGGCAGCCCCGCGCCGACGTTGGTGTCGTAGAGGAACTTACGGCGAGACTTGCTGGCCGCGGTGCGCAGCTGATGGTAGTAATCCATCGACGAGGTGTTGGCCTTTTTGTTCGGCGTCACCACGTGGAAACCTTCGCGCAGGAAGTCAGCATACTGATCGGCGACGGCCTGGTTTGAGGTACAGTCCACAATCACCGGATTAAGCAGGTGATACTCTTTCACCAGACGAATCAGACGGCCAAGATTAAACGGCTCTTTCGCCTGCGCCAGTTCATCCTGCCAGCTTTCCAGATTCAGCCCGTGGACGTTGGTCAGCAGCGCTCGGGAATTCGCCACGCCGCAGACGCGCAGATCGATATGCTTGTTCTTCAGCCAGCCCTGCTGACGCTTCACCTGCTCCAGCAACGCGCCGCCCACACCGCCGACGCCAATGACGAACACTTCGATCACCTGATCGGTGTTGAACAGCATCTGGTGCGTGACACGCACCCCGGTGGTCGCGTCATCATTGCTCACCACCACCGAAATCGAGCGCTCGGAAGAGCCCTGGGCAATGGCCACAATATTGATGTTGGCGCGTGCCAGCGCGGCAAAGAATTTGGCGGAGATCCCGCGCAGGGTGCGCATTCCGTCGCCGACGACCGAGATAATCGCCAGGCGTTCCTGGATCGACAGCGGTTCCAGCAGCTCTTCTTTCAGCTCCAGATAAAACTCATCTTCCAGCGCACGACGCGCACGGCCACAATCCGCCTGCGGCACGCAGAAGCTGATGCTGTATTCAGAGGAGGACTGCGTGATGAGCACAACGGAGATACCGTTGCGCGACATCGCGGCAAACACACGTGCGGCCATGCCGACCATGCCTTTCATCCCCGGACCGGAGACGCTGAACATCGCCATGTTATTGAGGTTAGAGATGCCTTTGACCGGCAAATCGTCTTCATCATGGCTCGCGCCAATCAGCGTTCCTGGCGCCTGCGGGTTACCGGTATTTTTAATGAGGCAAGGGATCTGGAACTGGGCAATCGGGGAGATGGTGCGTGGATGGAGGACTTTTGCGCCGAAATACGACAGCTCCATCGCTTCCTGATACGACATCGATTTCAGCAGCCTTGCGTCCGGCACCTGGCGCGGATCGCAGGTATAGACGCCGTCAACGTCCGTCCAGATTTCGCAGCAATCGGCGCGCAAACAAGCAGCCAGCACGGCGGCAGAGTAGTCGGAGCCGTTACGGCCCAGCACCACGAGTTCGCCCTTCTCGTTACCGGCAGTGAAGCCCGCCATCAGAATCATATGGTCAGCCGGGATTTTACTGGCAGCGATGCGACGGGTAGATTCGGCGATATCGACGGTGGATTCGAGGTAATGGCCCACCGCCAGCAGTTTTTCGACCGGGTCGATCACCGTGACATGGTGACCACGCGCTTCCAGCAGGCCCGCCATGATAGCGATTGAGAGTTTTTCACCGCGGCAAATCAGCGCCGCGTTGATGCCATCCGGGCATTGTCCCAGCAGGCTGATGCCGTGCAGGACATGTTTGATCTGTGCGAACTCTTGTTCCACTAAGGCTTTCAGCCGGGCGAGCGGGAAGCCTGGCTGGATATCTGCCAGCCCCTGAAGCAGCTCGGTAAAAATGCGCTCGGCATCGCTGATGTTCGGGAGAGCATCCTGGCCACCGATGGTTTTTTCAATCATCGCCACCAGGTGGTTAGTAATTTTCGCCGGGGCAGAGAGCACGGTTGCCACCTGCCCCTGCCTGGCGTTGCTTTCCAGGATATCGGCAACGCGCAGAAAACGTTCTGCGTTTGCCACTGATGTACCGCCGAACTTCAAGACTCGCATGGTTTACCTCGTGATCTTTGGTCGAAAAAAAAGCCCGCACTGTTCAGGTGCGGGCTTTTTTCTGTTTTTCCTGTTACGCGTCAGCCCGCATCGTTACCTGTGGTAATGATGATGGTTGTTGTAATGGTGGTGGTGCTAACGCGATTCATGGATGTTGTGTGCTCTGTGTTGTTTTCTGTCTGTCCTGTATTCTTTTAGGGTTAAAGTATCCGGCACCTTAAGTCAATGAATTTTTAATTTGATCACAATTTGTAACCCTTTCACGACCCGCTGCTTGCGGTTTTATTTTTATCCGGATACAACCAGTTGCAACCCTTATCGACAGACGGTTAATCCATACGAAAAACAAATGTCAGGTTTTTATTCTGCCAATTTTTTTTCGATATCGTGCAGCAATCGGTGCAACATTGCCGTGTCGCGCTGCTCAAGCAACCCTAGTCGCTGATGAAGCCAGTCCACCATTTTCTGATCGTCCGCCACGCCAAGCTGGGTTAAGAGCGAGTGCGTTCGCGCGCGCAACGCCCGCAGCTGGTTTTCATCCCCGCCGTTCACGTCGGGCGCGGAAATTTGCATTAAAGATGCTAATTGATAGCAATAGACCATCACCGCCTGGCCGAGATTAAGGGACGGATAATCTGCCACCATCGGCACACCGGTCAGCACGTCTGCCAGCTCCAGCTCTTCATTGGTCAGGCCCGAGTCTTCGCGGCCAAAAACCAGTGCCGCTTTGGTTAGCCACGCGCTTTTTTCTTCCAGCAGCGGCACCAGTTCGGTTGGCGTCGCGTAATAATGATACTTCGCCCGGCTGCGGGCGGTGGTCGCGACGGTGAAAGAAATGTCGTGCAGCGCGTCGGCGAGTGTCGCGTAAGTGGTTATGTTATCGAGGATTTCACCCGATCCATGTGCAACCCAACGGGCGGCTGGCTCGAGGTGCGCCTCGCTGTCTACGATGCGCAAATCGGTGAATCCCATGGTCTTCATTGCCCGGGCGGCAGCGCCAATATTTTCTGCTCTTGCTGGCGAAACCAGCACTATCGATAAGTGCATTTTTGCTCTCTTTTTAATCAGTTAGCCGGTAAAAGTGTGACGCAGCTCAACATATTACGCAGCGCGAATTTACAAAATTGCAACACAAATCACCGAAATAGCGTTTCACCATGAATTAAAAGCGCTAAACTGTTCCGTAACGGAACTAGTGATTCAAATGTTAACAGACATTAGTTATCCGTATGTTTAATAATGATAATACTCGTATTGATTGGTTTTTCGAATTGGATTCGCGTTGTTTATTAATCAATATCTGCAACTAGTTGGTTTATTGAAAAATTGTGACAAAGGCTAGCAATCAGATACGATGATTTCATCAAACTGTTAACGTGCTACAATTGAACTTGATATATGTCAACGAAGCGTAGTTTTATTGGGTGTCCGGTGTCACTTAGCCTGTTATGTTGCTGTTAAAATGGTTAGGATGACAGCCGTTTTTGACACTGTCGGGTCCTGAGGGAAAGTGCCCACGACCAAGCTAATGATGTTGTTGACGTTGATGGAAAGTGCATCAAGAACGCAATTACGTACTTTAGTCACGTTAGGCCGATCATGTTAATTTGCGACATGTATCAGGCAGGTCAGGGACTTTTGTACTTCCTGTTTCGATTTAGTTGGCAATTTAGGTAGCAAACATGCAGACCCCGCACATTCTTATCGTTGAAGACGAGTTGGTAACACGCAACACGTTAAAGAGCATTTTCGAAGCAGAAGGCTACGATGTCTTTGAAGCGACCGATGGCGCAGAGATGCATCAGATCCTTTCTGAAAATGATATCAACCTGGTCATCATGGATATCAACCTGCCCGGGAAAAACGGCCTTCTTCTGGCACGCGAGCTGCGTGAACAGGCGAACGTGGCGTTAATGTTCCTGACAGGCCGTGATAACGAAGTTGATAAAATTCTTGGCCTGGAAATCGGCGCTGATGACTACATCACCAAGCCGTTTAATCCTCGCGAGTTAACCATTCGTGCACGCAACCTGCTGTCCCGCACCATGAATCTGGGTACGGTGAGTGAAGAGCGTCGTAGCGTAGACAGCTACAAATTCAACGGCTGGGAACTTGATATCAACAGCCGTTCGCTGGTTAGCCCGAACGGTGAACAGTACAAACTGCCGCGCAGTGAATTCCGCGCCATGCTGCACTTCTGCGAAAACCCGGGCAAAATTCAGTCCCGTGCAGAGTTGCTGAAGAAGATGACGGGCCGCGAGCTGAAGCCGCACGACCGTACTGTTGACGTGACGATCCGTCGCATTCGTAAACACTTCGAGTCTACGCCGGATACGCCAGAAATCATCGCCACTATCCATGGCGAAGGCTATCGTTTCTGCGGCGACTTGCAGGAATAATCCCGCTCTCAACGCAGTAAAAACGGCGCTTAACGCGCCGTTTTTTTATTTCCAGATCCGTAACGAATCCGGGTTCTCTTCACTTTTCGGCATACTGCGCTTCACCTGTGTGAGCGAGTACCAGTCAAAGTGCCGCGTCAGATACATCACCGCAAACAGCGCTAACGCCAGCACGCCCGACCCCAGCAGCAGCGCGCTGTCTTCCGAACGCAGCAGGAACCACATCACACCGTCCAGGCCTAACAGCGCCACGACAAACACCGCGCTTCGCTTCCAGCCCTTCAGCACCGCCTGCAGATATACCCCGTTCATCAGTGCCCCGACCAGGCTTGCGATAATCCAGGCAGGGGTAAAGCCCACATGTTCTGACAACGCCAGCAGCACCAGGTAGAACAGCACCAGCGACAGCCCCACCAGCAGATACTGCATCGGGTGCAGACGAAGGTGAGAGAGCGTTTCGTAGACAAAGAAAGCCATAAACGTCAGCGCAATCAACAAAATGGCATACTTAATCGCGCGGTCAGTTAACTGATACTGATCGGCAGGCGTCGCCACCGTCACGCTAAAGGCTGGAACGTCACGAAACGAAGGCGTTTCACTCGCGCTGAACACGCTTGCAAGATTGTTCGCAAACCAGCTGCTTTGCCAGTGGGCCTGAAATCCTGAGGCGCTGATTTCGCGCTTCGACGGTAAGTAATCCCCCATAAAACCAGGGTGCGGCCAGTTGCTGCGCAGTGTCAGCTCGCTGTTACGCCCGACCGGCACGACGGAGAAACTGCCCGTCCCGTTGAGATTCAACGCCATCTCCAGTTCGATGTTTTTTGCATTGAGCGTCTCCCACGTCAGCGGAATGTGAATCCCCGCCTGCTCCCCCAGGATGCCGGAACCCGGCTCTACGGTCATGGTTTCGCCGTTCACTTTCGACACGTTCACCGCGCCGATCCCACGCGCATCACCGACGCCAACGGCCACAAACGGCTGGCCCAGCGTGATGGTTTCCCCTTTGAGCTGGTCCAGCTTATCCGTATTAAATTGCGCTTTCAGTTTCAGATCAGTGCTCCAGATCTGCCCGTCGTAGATGCCGATGCTTCGGGATTCGACCTGCTGATTGCCGTCAATCACCAGCGATTCCGGCAGCAAAAAGTGCAGGAAACTGCGCTTGTGCTCAACCTGAACCTTATCTTCAATCGTGTAATAAATTTCCGTTACCGGAATCGCGATTAACGGGCCGGTGAGCTGCTGCGGCCCGCTGGTGCTTTGACGCAGCGTATCTTCGACGTCATCGCGATAGCTGGCACGCTCCGAAATCAGGTTGCTTACCATAAACAGCGGAACTAACAGCAGCAGGATGCACCCCATCAGGGTGCTAACTTTCCAGAACAGTGGGGATTTTTTCATTGCCTTCTCCTTAGTGATGGAGAGAGCGTAACGTGGCTATGTGCGCGGAATTTGAAGTTATGTGAAGGGACGGTGAAGTGCCAAAATAGCCTCAACGCCGCCTGCTTCGCGATTGCAAAGTTGAATATCGCCGTGATGCAGACGCGCCACCTCCTGCACAAACGCCAGCCCAAGGCCGCTGCTCTTCAGGCCCGTTTCGCGCGGAAGTGAGTAAAAGCGCTCAAAGATGCGGGCCAGGGCGTAATCCGGAATACCGCTGCCGCTGTCGGTCACTTTCAGCAGGATCTGCTTCTGCACTGCTTCAGCGGCGAGCGCGATACTCCCGCCGTGCGGCGTAAAGTCGATGGCGTTATCCAGCAGGTTGCCCAGCGCCTGCTCCAGCAAATCCGCGTCACCCTCGACCGTCTGCACGTCGACCTGGCAACTCAGGTGGATATTTTTTGCCGCCAGCAGCGTTGCGCGCGCGTCGCTGATGCGCGTGAACAGCGCAGTAATATTGACGGTGCCGGGGATAATCTCCACGCGGTTTTCCAGCTTCGCCTGCTCCAGCAGCTTTTCGACCAGCGACTGCATCCGCGCGTTCTGCACCAGAATATTGTCGATAAACCGCGCGGCCACAGGCGCTGGCGGCTGCTCTGACAAGATCTCCGCCGCGCCGCGAATCGCCGCCAGCGGGCTTTTCAGCTCATGGGTCAGGGCGTGAACGTAATGCTCAATATAATTTTTGCCTTCGAGGCGGATACGCATGTTTTCCAGCGCCTGCGCCAGCTTGCGCAGCTCGCTGCTGCCCGGATCGGGCAACGGCAGCGGCGTGTCGTGGGTCACAGAATCCGCGTAGCGCGACAGGGAACTGATGGAACGGTTGATCCACCACGCCACAATCAGCCCTATCAGCAGGGCAATCCCCAGCAGCGCGCCGCCCGCCCAGAGAATGCGCCGCTCGCTGCGGTGGATCACCGGCGCCATAGCGCTGTTCGGTTTCCCCACCGACAGCACGCCGATGATTTTTCCCCGATCAACAATGGGTGCCGCCACGTACATCACGGTGCTCTCAGGGTCGTTGGGATCGTCCTGGGTACTGCGCGCGCCGTACTGTCCGCGCAGGGTGCGCCAGACATCATTCCAGCGCGAATAATCCTCGCCCAGCCCTTTGCCGGTGGAATCAAACACCACTTTGCCCTGCGCGTCGGTCATGTAGACGTGATATTCGTTGCGCACTTTGTAGATGCCGCCAATATTGGCGCGAAACGGGCGTTGATGCAGCTGCGAGAAAGCCTGCGCAACTCTGCCGTTTTGGGGATCATTCGCCAGCAGATCGTCGCGCCCCACTTCCGCCAGCAGCGTGGCGGTATCAATCAGTGTCCCCTCGGTGGCCCTGCGTACGCCGGGTTTCACCTCCTGCACAAAGATCGACAGCACAAACCAGGCGGCGATTGCGACAATCAGGAAATAGCCCAGCAGCAGCCGCATGCCGATGCGCATTACGACAGCCCCAGGCTGTAGCCCATGCCACGATGGGTGCTGATGGGCGAAAGTTCCGCATTCACGGCGCGCAGTTTGGCGCGCAGGGTTTTGATATGGGTATCCACGGTGCGATCGAAGCTGTCGCCATCCTCGCCCCAGACTTTGTCCATCAGCTGCTGGCGGGAAAACACCCGGCCAGGCGCGTGGAGCAAGGTTTTAAGCAGCAAAAATTCGTAGCGCGTTAAAAGTAATGCTTCGCCGCACCAGCTGATCTGCGCGGCGGGTTCGTTGAGTTCAAACTGCCCGATGCGCAAGATCTCCGAAGGCAACGCCGATTTCTGCATCCGTCGCAAAATGGTCCGCACCCGGGCGCACACTTCGCGCGGCGAGAAAGGTTTGGCGACGTAATCATCGGCCCCCATTTCGAGGCCCAGCAGTTTATCCACCTCATCGCTGCGGGCCGTGAGGAACAGCACCGGCAGCGACGGATGTTGCGCCAGCAGCTGACGACACAGCTCGAAACCGCTGATATCCGGCAGACCCACATCCAGAATCGCGAGCGCAGGCGCCTGACGCCGCGCCTCTTCGAGCGCAGGCAGCCCGCGTTCGAAGGACTTCACCGCGAAGCCTTCCTGCGAAAGCATGTAGATTAGCGTCTCGGCGATGCTAATTTCGTCTTCCACCAGCCAAATCAACGGTTGCTGCATCCTGTGCCCCTGAGTTAGCGCCACGGCATGATCGGCACGGCGCTCAGTGCGTTTTTCGGCGATCCCTCAACCACTTTATCGGAGTAAGCGAGGTACGCCAGCGTGTTCCGTTTAGCATCATAGAAACGTACGACCTGCAGTTTTTTGAACACCAGCGAAGTGCGTTTCTGGAACACCACATCGCCCTGCGCTTTGCCGTTTTTAATTTTGTCGCTCAGCTCCACCGGCCCCACCTGCTGGCAAGAGATCGCCGCATCGGCCGTATCTTCAGCCAGCCCCAGCCCCCCTTTGATCCCGCCCGTTTTCGCGCGGCTGATATAGCAGGTGACGTTCTTCACATCGGGATCGTCAAAGGCTTCGACCACGATTTTATGGTCCGGGCCAAAGATTTTAAACACGGTATCGACGGAGCCAACTTCTTCGGCCAGCGCGTTACGACCCACTAACAGCATCAGAGCGGTGAAGATCAATGTCTTGTATTTCATATTGTTACCATTCTTTAAAATTGCATTGAGCGATTATTCAACAAACAGGATAAAAATGTAGCAAGATCACAGGATTAGCAATTTGATGCCCATAATGTGCGGCAAAAAGCATTAATGCGCAAAAAAAACACTGAATGCTAAAACATCAAAAAATGCTATTATCCGCTACCCTGTTATCAGGCACCTGCTGTTTTAAGGATGAGGATAGTATATGGATCAGGCTGGAATTATTCGCGATCTGCTTACCTGGCTAGAAGGTCATCTGGACCAGCCTTTGTCACTGGATAATGTGGCGGCAAAAGCAGGTTATTCCAAGTGGCATTTGCAAAGGATGTTCAAGGATGTCACCGGTCATGCTATCGGTGCCTATATTCGTGCACGTCGTCTCTCAAAATCGGCGGTGGCCTTGCGCCTGACAGCGCGTCCGATTCTGGATATTGCGCTGCAATACCGTTTTGACTCGCAGCAGACCTTTACTCGCGCTTTCAAAAAACAGTTCTCGCTGACGCCTGCGCTCTATCGTCGTTCACCCGACTGGAGTTCGTTTGGCATGCGCCCGCCGCTGCGTCTGGGCGAATTTGCGATGCCAAAATATGAATTCGTCACCCTACCAGAGACGCACCTGATTGGCACGACGCAAAGCTACTCCTGTTCGCTGGAACAGATTTCTGAATTCCGTCATCAGATGCGCACCCAGTTCTGGCGCGATTTCCTGAGCCATGCCCCGGCTATCCCGCCGTTGCTGTATGGCCTGAACGAAACGCACCCAAGCCAGGAAAAGGACGACGAGCAGGAGGTGTTCTACACCACCGCGCTCACGCCTGAGATGGCCAACGGCTATATTCAGGGCTCGAAGCCGGTCGTGCTGGAAGGCGGTGAATACGTGATGTTCAACTATGAAGGGCTGGGAACGGGCGTTCAGGAGTTTATCCTGACTGTTTACGGTACCTGCATGCCGATGCTGAATCTGAACCGCCGTAAAGGTCAGGACATTGAGCGCTACTATCCGGCCAGCGATGCTAAACCGGATGAAGGCCCAATCAATCTGCGTATGGAATTCTTAATTCCTATTCGCCGCTAACGCTGCAATTCATCCAGCGCAGGGGCGTCCAGATGCGAGATGTCCCCTGCCATTTCCACCACCCAACCAGACGCCAGCCACGGGCTTTCCTGATAGTCGATACGGGAAATAGAGCAGTTGCGCAGACGCAAACGGCGCTCGGCATAGGCCGGCAGCCCAAGAATGGTGCTCACCAGGCAGCCCAGGGCGATACCGTGGCTCACCAGCAGCGGTCGGCTACCTGCCGGTAGCTTGAGGCAATCTGCCAGTGCCGCCTGAACGCGCACGCTCAGCTCCTGCATGGACTCCCCCTCAGGAATACGGCCATCTTCGGTGCCGTTGACCAGCGTACGACGCCAGCCCTCTTCCTGCTCCGTCAGAGAATCCACATGACGTTTTTCCAGCACGCCCATGTCGAGCTCACGCAGGCGAGGATCGAGGATAATGTCGCACCCGCAGGCCTCAGCGATAATGCGCGCCGTTTGCTGCGTGCGCCCTAAATCGCTGGCGATAATGTGCGTGATGCCCAGGGTTCTGGCGCGCTCCGCAACCTGCCATGCTTGTTGCTCACCTTTGGCGGTGAGAGGACTGTCTGACTGGCCTTGAATACGTCGCTCGGCGTTCCACTGCGTTTCACCGTGGCGAACAAGGTAAACCTGTAACATGTTTTTTTCCGTTATACTGCGATGAGTTTTTTTTCGAATCGAGCTTAATTATGCACCATGTTGTCTCTGCTACCACTAATCCTGCCAAAATTCAGGCAATTCTAAGGGCATTTGAAGAGATCTTCGGCGAAGGATCCTGCCATATCGACGCCGTCGGCGTCGAGAGCGGCGTCCCTGAACAACCTTTCGGAAGCGAGGAAACGCGCGCTGGCGCACGAAATCGCGTCGTGAATGCGAAAGCTCTGCGCCCGCAGGCCGATTTTTGGGTCGCGATTGAAGCGGGAATTGACGAAGGGGCAACCTTTAGCTGGGTGGTGATTGAGAGCCGCGAGCAGCGCGGAGAATCCCGTTCAGCGACGTTGCCTTTACCGGCTACCATTCTGGAAAAAGTGCGGGCCGGAGAAGCACTCGGGCCGGTGATGTCGCACTACACCGGCATCGACGAGATTGGCCGCAAAGAGGGTGCCATCGGCGTGTTTACCGCCGGGACGCTGACGCGTTCGAGCGTTTACCATCAGGCAGTGGTGCTGGCGTTAAGCCCGTTTCATAACGCGGTGTACCGTTGAAACGCCACGATGAGAGCGGATCTTTTGCAGGTCTGATAAGCGCAACGCCATCAGGCCTGCAATTGCACTCTTTCGAGATGGCAACTCAGGCATTTTTCAGCAGCACTTCCTCAAGCCACTGGCGCAGCTCTACCGGGGCTGATTTCAGGCTGTTCGATCCACGGGTAATCGTAGCAATCCCCGCCCCCAGCTCATTCTTAAGCTCACGCTGGCTCATGTCACCCCGCAGCAACTCTTCAATAATGCGCACGCGCGTCCCCAGCGCTTCGCGCTCGTCGGGCGTCAGGATCAGTTGCATCAGAGGCAGGTGCAGATCTTTCTCGTAGGACTGGCGAAGCAGCTCCACAAAACGAAGCCACTCCTGGTTGCGCTGTTCGGCCATCGCCGATGAATAAGGGGAATGCTGGGTCATGTTATGCCGCCGTTTGTACTCTTAGACGAGTACAAGCATAACACAACCCATCCGGATTAATACTTTCTCTGCCACTCCGCGTCGCTCATCAGGGTGTCTTTCTGCCCCATGAAGTAGCGGTAGTAGGCGTCATAGGCCAGCACATTCTTCACATAACCGCGCGTTTCGGAGAACGGAATGCTCTCGATAAACGCCACCGCGTCGATGCGCCCGGCGCTGTTGCCAAGCCAGGTGCGCACACGTCCAGGCCCTGCGTTATACGCCGCCGAAGAGAAGATGCGGTTATTGCCGAACTGCTGATACACATACTGCAAATAGCTGGTGCCGATGTTGATGTTGGTATCCGGATCCAGCAGCTGTGACGGGCTGCTGTAGCCTGGAATATTAAACATCTTCACCGTATGCGTGGCGGTCCCCGGCATAATTTGCATCAGGCCGCTGGCCCCCACCGGCGAGCGCACTTTCGGGTTCCAGGCACTCTCCTGACGGGCAATCGCCATCGCATAGCTCTGCGGGATATCTTTGCCGCTGGTGTAGCGATCAAACAGATCGTTGTAGGCCAGCGGGAAACGCTCTTCCAGATGATCCCACAGTTTTCCGGCGATCGTCGCCTGCACGCTCAGATCCCACCAGCGGTTATCGAACGCATAACGCGCCAGCTGGGCTTTTTCGTCAGTCGTGCGGCTGGTCACCAGGTTGGCCCACTCGCTGCGCGCGGTGTTATCCATGCTCCAGTACATCAGCTCGCGCACGCGCGCCATTTCTGGTCCCTGCGTCAGGGCTGGATTGGCATTTGTCGGAGCTTTGTCGATCTTCAGCGTGTACTCCTCGCCAAGACGCTGCGCCGCCGCCATCGGATAGAAACCGCGCTGCTGCATCAGGGAGTGAAGGATCTCTTTCGCTTCGTCATCACGCCCGCGCTCCATCAGTAAATCGGCCTGCCAGTAACGCCACTCGTCCTTTTCTTTCGCATCCATCGGCAGGCGGGAGAGCCAGGTGTTTAAACCACGGCGATCGCCGGTGCCGAGCGCCATACGCACGCGGCGTTCAACCAGCGACGTCGAGTTTGAGCGCATGATCGCATCGTCGCGCCAGCGCGCCTGCTCGTCGGTCACATCGGTGCCCATCAGACGCCACGCGACGATATCGCGCAGCTCCTGGGTTTGATCGTCGTTGAGCTGCTGCGCCTGCACCAGCTGCGGAATCATCAGCCTTGCGTTTTCCACATCGTCACGCGCCACGCTGGTAAAGGCCACCGCCGCCATTTGGCGGGTGAAATCGGTCGCGCCCGTCGAGCGAGCAAACGTCAGCACAGAATTGGGATCGTTGGCGAGCTGAAGAACCGCTGTGGAAATGGTCTGGTAATCGGAGGGCATCTGCCCGGCCAGCGTGGTCACGAGACGCGTGTTGCCCGCTTTCATCGCCAGGCGAATACGTTCGAGATAGGCCAGCGGATCTTGCTGACCCGATGCGCGCCAGGCGCCAAACAGCGAGTCACAGGCGTTTGGCAGATTTTTGCCCGTCAGCCACAGATCTTTCGCTCCGCTCCAGGCTTCCTGCTGCTGCCCGGTCGCCCATTTAGCGTAATAGAAATTACACTGCGCTTCGGTGGTGCCCGGTTTTTCCGGGCTGAATGCCAGCAGACCGCGCCAGTCTTCACGACGCGCCAGCTCGTTCACAAAGCGCGATTGCAGAGTGCGGGCGGGCGGTAGCGTCGGATTCGCCTGGATAAAATTCGCGACGGTGAGGGTCGGCTGGTTCATGAGATCGTCGGTGATCTGGCGGTATTCCAGATACGGATAGAGCGGATACTCTTTCAGCGTCGGCATCAGTGCCTGCACGGTATCCATCTGCTTACTGTCCCACGCCTGCTTAATTTGCGCATAGCGGTTGCGCTGTTCATCCAGTGAATCGGCATGCGCTGCGTGGCTTATCGTCATCACGCATACGCTGGCAGCCAGCAGACGCCAGACCACCTGTTTGGCTTTTTCCACAAGCTCTTCCTCATTTTGTTGAATACCGTTGCGGCGTCGTGCCACATAAAAATGTAATGGATCTATGCTAACCAGGCATACCGCAACACGCCACGTTATGGACACTTTTTTACCTTTCTTGCGTGCTTTAACACTCCCGACGTTCCTGGCTGGGATTAGGCACTGAAAAAGGCTACACTTCGCAGCTGAATTCTATTTTCTTCACGATAAAAGAGGCGAAGTCCACGTGGCTCAATTCGTTTATACCATGCATCGTGTCGGCAAGGTCGTTCCGCCGAAACGTCATATTCTGAAAAATATCTCGCTGAGCTTCTTCCCGGGCGCAAAAATTGGTGTTCTGGGTCTCAACGGTGCCGGTAAGTCCACCCTGCTGCGCATTATGGCCGGCATCGATACAGACATCGAAGGTGAGGCTCGCCCGCAGCCTGGTCTCAAAATCGGTTACCTGCCGCAGGAACCGAAGCTGAACCCGGAACACACCGTTCGCGAATCCATCGAAGAAGCCGTTTCTGAAGTTGTTAACGCACTGAAAGGCCTGGACGAGGTGTACGCGAAGTACGCTGAACCGGACGCTGACTTCGACAAACTGGCGGCGCAACAGGGTAAATTTGAAGAAATTATCCAGGCGCACGACGGTCACAACCTGAATGTCCAGCTGGAGCGTGCGGCCGATGCGCTGCGCCTGCCAGACTGGGACGCGAAAATCGAAAAACTGTCCGGTGGTGAACGCCGCCGCGTCGCGCTGTGCCGTCTGCTGCTGGAAAAGCCAGACATGCTGCTGCTCGACGAACCAACGAACCACCTGGATGCCGAATCCGTTGCCTGGCTGGAACGCTTCCTGCACGACTTCGAAGGGACCGTTGTGGCGATTACCCACGACCGTTACTTCCTTGATAACGTGGCAGGCTGGATCCTGGAGCTGGACCGCGGCGAAGGTATTCCGTGGGAAGGCAACTACTCCTCCTGGCTGGAGCAGAAAGATCAGCGTCTGGCGCAGGAAGCGTCTCAGGAAGCTGCTCGTCGTAAATCGATTGAGAAAGAGCTGGAGTGGGTTCGTCAGGGTGCTAAAGGCCGTCAGTCTAAGGGCAAAGCCCGTCTGGCACGCTTTGAAGAGCTGAACAACTCCGAATACCAGAAACGTAACGAAACCAACGAACTGTTTATTCCACCAGGCGCGCGTCTGGGTGATAAAGTCGTTGAAGTGAGCAATCTGCGTAAATCCTACGGCGATCGCCTGCTGATCGACGACCTGAGCTTCTCCGTGCCGAAAGGGGCGATTGTCGGGATCATCGGTCCGAACGGCGCCGGTAAATCAACCCTTTTCCGCATGATGTCTGGTCAGGAACAGCCTGACAGCGGCACCATTACGCTGGGTGATACCGTGAAACTGGCCTCCGTTGACCAGTTCCGTGACGCAATGGACAACAGCAAAACCGTGTGGGAAGAAGTCTCCGGCGGGCAGGATATCATGCGTATCGGTAACACCGAGATGCCGAGCCGCGCCTACGTTGGCCGCTTCAACTTCAAAGGTGTGGATCAGGGTAAACGCGTCGGCGAGCTGTCCGGCGGTGAGCGTGGCCGTCTGCATCTGGCGAAACTGCTGCAGGTTGGCGGTAACGTACTGCTGCTCGATGAACCGACCAACGACCTGGATATCGAAACCCTGCGCGCGCTGGAAAACGCCATGCTGGAGTTCCCGGGCTGTGCGATGGTGATCTCGCACGACCGTTGGTTCCTGGACCGTATCGCCACCCACATTCTGGATTACCAGGACGAGGGTAAAGTGGAGTTCTTCGAAGGTAACTTTACCGAATACGAAGAGTACAAGAAACGCACGCTCGGCGCCGATGCGCTGGAGCCAAAACGTATCAAGTACAAGCGTATCTCCAAATAAGTGCCTGATTTGCCCGGCGGCGTTTTGCCTGCCGGGCAAACGAAAGAAAGCAAGCCGGGTAAGGCGTCACTGCCTCCCGGCATTCACACCCCAACGTAAAACCGCTTCACCTCATCAAACTGCATCGCAAACTGGATATAGCTCATCAACGCAGGCGAATTCAGCTTCCGGCTCGGGTAGACCAGCCATAGCTCATTCCCCTCCACGCGCCATTCTGGCAGCACGGGCACCAACGCCCCCTTCTCGATTTTATCTTCCAGCAAAAACGCGGGCAGCAGCGTGATTCCCGCCCCCGCAATGGCACTCTCCCTGGCGTAAACCAGGTTATCCGTGACATGGGCGTTGTCAGGCAGATGCCGATAATCCTCGTCGTTACGACGCAACAGCCACTCCGGCCAGGCTTTGTGAGTGATACAGCGGTGATCCACCAACTGCCGTGGATGTTCCAGAGGAGCAAAGCGCGCCAGATAATCCGGCGAGGCCAGCATATAGCGCGGGCAGTTGCCAATCATACGGCCAATCAATGAAGAGTCCTGCGGCTTGCCGGTGCGCAGCGCGACGTCATAGCCAGACTCCACCAAATCCTGCACATCATCTGAAATACAGACATCGAGTGACACATCCGGATAACGGCGCTGAAACTCCGCATTCAGATGCGCCAGCAGCGTGGCACCAATCCCCGCCGGGCTTGTGATCCGCAGCCGACCGCCGGGATTATCGCGCAGACGCTGAATGGCGTATTCCGCGCGCTCGCTCGCCGCCAGCATCTCGCGGCAGTGCACCAGATAGTGCTCTCCGGCATAGGTTAAATTGAGTTTGCGGGTGGTGCGGTTCAGCAGGCGGATACCGACCTGCTGCTCAAGTTGGCTGATTCGCTGGCTGACGCTCGATTTCGGCAGACTCGCTTTTTGCGCCGCCGCGGTAAAACTCCCCATCTCGGCCACCAGCGCAAACAGGGCCATATCCTGTAGCTGTTTAAACATGATTGTTCATCTCAAGCGAACACTTTGTTATTGATTGTCCATCTTATCACGCAACTGGTGACTTAATAGACTAGCCTCAACAAACGCATTCCATAAGGAGTTCACCATGTCCGTTAAAGCCATTGCCGTTAATCCAGACCAGCCTTCTGCTTTTATTGAGATCACGCAGCCCATGCCGCAGCCCGGCGAGCATGATTTGCTGGTTGAGGTGAAAGCCGTTTCTGTAAACCCGGTCGATACTAAAGTTCATGCCAGCCTGAGCAAAAACGGTCTGCAAGCGCCGCGTATTCTGGGCTGGGACGCCAGCGGAATTGTGAAGGCGGTCGGTGCGGGCGTTACGCAATTCAAAGCCGGTGACGAAGTGTGGTACGCAGGGGATATCACCCGTCCGGGCAGCAATGCCACGCACCAGCTGATCGATGCGCGCATCGTCGGCCACAAACCGCAAAACCTCGACTGGGCTGCCGCAGCGGCGCTGCCCTTAACCGCCCTGACGGCGTGGGAAGGATTGTTTGAACGGCTGAATATCCAGGACGCCGGATCGGACAAAACGCTGCTGATCATCGGGGGCGCGGGCGGCGTCGGATCGCTGGCGATCCCCTTTGCCAAACACAACAGCCAGATCAAGGTGATCGCCACGGCGTCCCGGGAGGATTCGGCTCAGTGGTGCCGGGATCGCGGTGCGGATCTGGTGGTGAATTATCGCGACCTGCAAGGTGAACTGGCGAAGCACGACATTACCTTCGTGGATTACATTTTCATTCTTAACGATACCGACGGGCACTGGGCGGCGGTCAGCGAGCTGATTGCGCCGCAGGGGCATATTTGCACCATCGTTGAGAACGACCATCCGCTGGATCAAAACAAGCTGAAGTCTAAATCTGCTGCGCTGCACTGGGAGTTCATGTATACCCGAAGCATGTATCAGACTGCGGACATGGCGCGTCAGGGTGAGATTCTGAATGAGGTCGCGAAGCTGGTCGAAAACGGTGTGGTGGAGAGTTCGCTGAGCGAGACGCTGCAGGGATTAAGCGTGGAGAGCATTAGCGAAGCGCACCGCAAAGTGCTGGACGGGCATATGCGCGGGAAGGTGGTAGTGCAGTTCTGAGGTCATTAACCTCTTTCTGACCCTCTCCCGAAAGGGAGAGGGGATCGTTCGGAGCAGCGCTTTACGCCTGCTCCCCCATCAACGTCTTCACCAGCTCCACGCAGCGCAGGAAGCGGCCATCGTAGTCCGACTCCTCCACATGGACAAACTCCACGTTATTCTCACGCAGCATATCCACCAGCATGGTCTGGAACTCTTTGCGGTCGACGGAGCTGCCCAGGCTGCGCATCCCATCGGCGACCCACGGCGTATTGTTTTCCAGCAAAATCACCAGATCGAAGCGATATTCATCGATCAGCGCCTGAACAAACGGATGCTCACGGCCCTCGTACTTTTTACAGAACGCCTGAGTGGTCACGAAATCCGTATCCACAAACGCCACTTTGTTCGCGTATTTCACCGCGAAATCAATGTACTGCGCATGGCCCAGCGCGATTTTGTCGTAATCGGAATACTGGAGCGCCATTTCGTCGCCGCCCAGATGTGAGAAGACGTAATCGCGCCCATACTCCCAGGCACTGGTGGTGTTGAAGATATTCGCCAGCTTGTTAACCAGCGTGGATTTACCGCTCGATTCACCGCCCAGAATCGCCACCGTGCGCACAAAGAACGGCTTCACTTCCGTTGGGATGTAATCCCAGTAGCGGAAGGGGTTTTCGCGGATTTGAGCGCCGCTGATGTTCATGAAGGTGCGCTTAGGATCGATCAGCACTGTTTCCGTTCCGAGATGTTCGCGGAACTGCGGCGCATCGGACTCTTCAGAGGTATAGATCCAGTTCGGGGCTATCCCCTTCTCTTCCATAAAGGCTTTGATGCCGTTACTCCACACATCCCAGCCGTGCGGATACGGCTCCATGCCCTCTTCGTTAAAGGCATGAATACGAATGTTTTTTTGGTATTTGAACGTCTGCAGCAGCCAGCGCAGACGGTCTGAGACAGTCGGCTGCTGGGACATGGCGCTGTCTTCGAACAACGCGCGGTCACGCGTGTCATCGTAACCCATGATGATATGCAGCTCATCCACCTGGCTACAGGCGCGCTGAATCAGATAGATATGGCCGGTATGCAGCGGATAAAACTTGCCAAATACCACGCCGATATTCTTTTGCATGCGCGGAAATTCGAGGCCCAGAAAGCGGTGCAGCGCCTCAAGTTTTTGCGCGCTCGGGCTTTTGATTTTGGCATTCAGAAGCTGGCTTAAATAGCCCTTGGTCATCCCGCTGGCTTCCGCCACCTGCTGCAAAGTACAGCCTTTCTGGCGGATCGCGGTTTTAAGATAGTCAAATGTTGACACAAGAGCCTCCTGCTAAGTGAGGCGGGTCAGCAAAACGCTCCCGCCAAAAAAGATACGCACGTTAATATTATAAGTCGTCAAAGACGCTTAACGCATCCGACAGTTTTTTCACCGGGAAAATTTTCATCCCTTCCGGCACTTTTTTCGGTACGTTGGCAGCAGGGACAATGGCACGACGGAAACCGTGTTTCGCCGCTTCGGAGATACGCTCCTGGCCGCTCGGGACCGGGCGAATTTCTCCGGCCAGCCCCACTTCGCCAAACACCACCAGATCCTGCGGGAGCGGTCGGTTGCGCAGGCTGGAGACCATCGCCAGCAGCAGGGCCAGATCGGCACTGGTTTCTGTCACTTTCACGCCGCCCACCACGTTAACGAACACATCCTGATCCGCCATTTGCAGGCCGCCGTGACGGTGCAGCACCGCCAGCAGAATCGCCAAACGGTTTTGCTCAAGCCCGACCGCCACGCGACGAGGGTTGCCCATCATGGATTGATCCACCAGCGCCTGTATCTCAACCAATAGCGGCCGCGTCCCTTCCCAGAGCACCATCACCGAGCTGCCGGCAGTCTCTTCGTCGCCGCGGCTCAGGAAGATGGCCGATGGGTTGCTCACTTCACGCAGACCCTGTTCAGTCATGGCGAAAACGCCCAGCTCATTCACCGCACCAAAACGGTTTTTATGGCTGCGCAGGGTGCGGAAACGGGAATCCGCATCGCCGTCGAGCATCACGGAGCAGTCGATACAGTGCTCAAGCACTTTCGGACCGGCCAGAGAGCCGTCTTTGGTGACGTGGCCGACCATCACGATAGCCACGCCGCGCGTCTTAGCAAAGCGCGTCAGATAGGCGGCGGTTTCACGCACCTGCGCCACGCTGCCCGGCGAAGACTGAATATCCGCCATGTGCATGACCTGGATGGAGTCGATGACCATCAGCTTCGGCTGCTCTTCGTCAGCAATCATACAGATTTGCTCGATGCTGGTTTCCGACAGCATATTCAGATTGCCGGTCGGCAGACCGAGACGGTGCGCGCGCATCGCGACCTGCTGCAAAGACTCTTCACCGGTCACGTACAGGGTTTTCATCTGTTCGGCGAGTTTGCACAGCGTTTGCAGCAGCAGCGTCGATTTACCGGCGCCGGGGTTACCGCCGATCAGAATCGCGCTGCCCGGCACCACGCCGCCGCCCAGTACGCGGTCAAACTCTTTAAAACCGGTGGAAAAACGCGGCACTTCATCGAGGCTGATCTCGGAAAGTTTTTGTACCTTCGAGACGCCAGCGTTACCCGCATAGCCGCTCAGACGCTCGTTACGGGCCACGGTTGGCGAAGCGGCCACACGCACTTCGGTGATGGTGTTCCAGGCATGACAGGCGCTGCACTGCCCCTGCCAGCGCGGATAATCCGCACCACATTCATTACAGACAAATGCGCGTTTTGGAGCTTTCGCCACGGTTTACCTCTTTATTTCTGATTCACGCTACCGGAGAGGATACAGAACACCCCCATCAGATCGGCGTGACGAATGATGACTTCCGTCTTTTCGTTTACTTTTGGCTTGGCATGATAGGCAATGCCCAGCCCGGCCACTTTGATCATTGGCAGATCGTTCGCGCCGTCACCGATGGCGACGGTCTGCGTGACCGGAATTTCATATTTTTCCGCCAGACGCGTCAGGGTGTTGGCTTTGTACTGGGCATCCACGATATCGCCGATCACTTCGCCGGTCAGTTTACCGTCGCGGATCTCCAGTTCGTTCGCCACAACGGTGGTCAGTCGCAGTTTGTCGCGCAGGTAGTCCGCGAAGAAGGTGAAGCCGCCGGAGGCAATCGCCACTTTCCAGCCGAGGGTTTCCAGCTTCAGTACCAGTTGAGTGAGGCCCGGCATCAACGGGAGTTCATCACGCACCTGACGCAGGATGTTGGCATCGGCCCCTTTCAACGTGGCGACGCGCTGCTTCAGGCTGGCGGCAAAATCGAGTTCGCCGCGCATGGCGCGTTCGGTTACTTCCGCCACCATCTCGCCGCTACCGGCCAGTTTCGCGAGTTCGTCGATGCACTCGATCTGAATGGCGGTCGAATCCATATCCATCACCAGTAGTCCTGGCGTTTTCAGATGCGGGATTTTACCCAGTGGCGCCACATCCAGCCCGGCTTCGTGGGCCAGGCGGGTTGCGCGTTGTGTCAGAGATCCGGCCAGACGCAGCACCTGATAATCTTCCACGCACCAGGCCGCCACAATCACCATCGCCGCGCCGAGCTTGGTTTGGTATTGCGTCAGGCGTTGCTTATCCAGGCCACGGCCATACAGCAGCCAGCCGCTACGCCCCGCATGGTAGTCCAGAGGCATGACCTCGTCGCCACTTAATGAGAGCGGCAATCCTGGCCATAAAGAGACGTCATCGGTCAGGTCGCACCAGGTAATGTTCGGCATTGAAGCTCCTGTAAATTGGTTCGCGCCGGAAGGTTCCAGGGGGAAAATAACGCATGAGGCTACCCTGTAACCATCACTTCTGGCAACATTAAGCCGTAAATTTTCAGCAGGTGGAATATGGCTCGCGCAAAACTGAAATTCCGGCTTCATCGTGCAGTGATTGTCCTGTCCTGCCTCGCGCTTCTGGTGGCGCTGATGCAAGGGGCATCCTGGTTTAGCCAGAATCATCAACGACAACGTAATCCGCAGTTCGAAGAGCTGGCGCGAACCCTGGCGCGTCAGGTCACCCTGAGCGTTGCGCCCGCAATGCGCACCGAGACGCCGGACGATAAACGCATCGCCCAAATACTGCGTCAGATTACGGAAAACAGCCGTATTCTGGATGCAGGGGTCTACGACGAACAGGGCGATCTGATTGCCCGCGCCGGTGAGCACGTTGACGTGCGCGACCGTCTGGCGCTCGACGGCAAAAAGGCTGGCGGCTATTTCAATCAGCAAATTATCGAGCCGATTCAGGGCAAGAATGGCCCGCTGGGCTACCTGCGTCTGACCCTCGACACCCACACCCTGCCGACCGAAGCCAAACAGGTGGATAACACCACCAATATTCTACGCCTGATGTTACTCCTTTCGCTGGCGATTGGCGTCGTGTTAACGCGCACGCTTTTGCAGGGCAAACGCACGCGCTGGCAGCAGTCGCCTTTCCTGCTGACGGCCAGTAAATCGGTGCCGGAAGAGGAAGAGAGCGAGAAGAAGGATTAATGGTAAAGTGGGTGGACGATTCGGAAAGGAAATCTGCCATGACGACACTACGCCTGCTTATCTCTGACTCTTACGATCCCTGGTTCAACCTAGCGGTGGAAGAGTGCATCTTCCGCCAGATGCCTGCCACACAGCGCGTCCTGTTTCTCTGGCGCAACGCCGATACGGTGGTCATTGGCCGCGCGCAGAACCCGTGGAAAGAGTGCAACACCCGGCGCATGGAAGAGGATAACGTGCGTCTGGCCCGTCGCAGCAGCGGCGGCGGCGCGGTATTCCATGACCTCGGCAATACCTGCTTCACCTTTATGGCCGGGAAACCGGAGTACGATAAAACCATCTCCACCGCGATTGTGCTCAATGCCCTGAACGCCCTCGGCGTGACGGCAGAAGCCTCCGGGCGAAACGATCTGGTGGTCAAAACCCCAGAAGGCGACCGTAAAGTTTCCGGCTCGGCCTATCGCGAAACCAAAGATCGCGGTTTTCACCACGGCACTTTACTGCTTAACGCTGACTTGAGCCGTCTGGCGAACTATCTCAATCCCGACAAGAAAAAGCTGCAGGCCAAGGGGATTACCTCGGTGCGCGGTCGCGTGGCGAATCTGGTGGAGCTGCTGCCAGGCATTACCCATGAGCAAGTCTGCGCGGCAATTCGTGAGGCGTTTTTCGAACATTATGGCGAGCGCGTCGAGGCGGAAGTGATCTCCCCGGACAAAACGCCCGATTTGCCCAACTTCGCCGAAACCTTTGCCCGGCAAAGCAGCTGGGAGTGGAATTTCGGTCAGGCACCGGCGTTTTCGCATCTGCTGGACGAGCGTTTCACCTGGGGCGGCGTAGAGCTGCATTTCGACGTTGAACGGGGCATTATCACGCGCACGCAGGTGTTTACCGATAGCCTCAATCCGGCCCCGCTGGAAGCGCTGGCGGCCCGTTTGCAGGGATGTTTGTATCGCGCGGAGAGTCTGCAGCAAGCGTGTGACGCGCTGTTAGGCGAGTTCCCGGAGCAGGAAAAAGAGTTGCGGGAGCTGTCGGCGTGGATAGCGAAAGCGGTGCGGTGACAGAAAAGCCCGCAAGCGGGCTTTAACATTGCAGGCCGGGTAAGGCAGAGAAGCCACCCGGCAAACAGACTTACTCTTTATCGCCCAGCAGAACGGATTCCAGCGCGATTTTGATCATGTCGTTGAAGGTGGTCTGACGCTCAGCGGCAGTGGTCTGCTCGTGCGTACGGATGTGGTCAGACACGGTGCAGATGGTCAGCGCTTTCGCACCAAACTCAGCCGCTACGCCGTAGATGCCCGCCGCTTCCATTTCCACGCCCAGGATGCCGTATTTTTCCATCACGTCGAACATTTCGCCGCCGTCCGGTGCATAGAACAGGTCAGCAGAGAAGATGTTACCGACGCGCGCATCAACGCCCAGCGCTTTCGCCGCGTCAACCGCGTTACGCACCATGCCGAAGTCAGCGATGGCTGCAAAGTCGTGGTCTTTGAAACGCATACGGTTGACTTTGGAATCGGTGCAAGCACCCATACCGATGACGACGTCACGCAGTTTCACGTCCATACGCACTGCACCGCAAGAGCCTACGCGGATGATTTTCTTCACGCCGAAATCGGTGATCAGCTCTTTGGTGTAGATGGAGCAGGACGGGATACCCATACCGTGACCCATCACAGAGATTTTGCGGCCTTTGTAAGTACCTGTGAAGCCCAGCATGCCGCGCACGTTGTTCACTTCACGCACGTCTTCGAGGAAGGTTTCCGCAATGTGCTTCGCGCGCAGCGGGTCACCCGGCATCAACACTACGTCCGCGAAATCGCCCATTTCTGCATTAATGTGTGGGGTAGCCATCTTCAGATCCTTTTAAAATTGTCGTTTTGTCGGGTGGCGGCTGCGCCTGACCCGACCTACTAAATCGTAGGCCCGGCGAGCGCAGTGCTGCCGGGCATGCGCATCACAGCATGTTTTTGCCGTAGTCCATTGGCGACGTACCGAAGTAGCTCGCAATGGTCTGGCCGATATCCGCGAAGGTTTCGCGGTGGCCCAGCGATCCTGGTTTCACTTTCGGTCCGTACACCAGCACAGGAATGTGCTCGCGGGTGTGGTCGGTACCGGTCCAGGTTGGGTCGCAGCCGTGGTCAGCGGTGAGGATGATAATGTCATCTTCCCCCACCAGCTCCAGCAGCTCCGGCAGACGGCGGTCAAACAGTTCCAGACCGGCAGCATAACCGGCGACGTCGCGACGGTGGCCCCAGGAGGAGTCGAAGTCTACGAAGTTGGTGAAGACGATAGTCTTGTCGCCCGCTTCTTTCATCTCTTTGATGGTGGCGTCGAACAGCGCGTCCAGACCGGTGGCTTTCACTTTTTTGGTGATGCCGCAGTTGGCGTAGATGTCTGCGATTTTACCGACAGAAACCACTTCGCCCGCTTTCTCATCAACCAGTTTCTGCAACACGGTCGGTGCTGGCGGTTCTACGGCCAGATCGTGACGGTTGCCGGTACGCTGGAAGTTGCCCGGTTTGTCGCCGATAAACGGACGAGCAATTACGCGGCCAATGTTGTAGCCGCCTTCGGTCAGCTCTTCACGCGCGATTTCGCACAGCTCGTACAGACGATCCAGGCCGAAGGTCTCTTCGTGGCAGGCAATCTGGAACACGGAGTCAGCGGAGGTGTAGAAAATCGGCTTGCCGGTTTTCATGTGCTCTTCGCCGAGCTGATCCAGAATCACCGTACCAGAGGAGTGGCAGTTACCGAGGTAACCCGGCAGATTGCCGCGCTCAACCAGCTTGTCCAGCAGCTTCTGCGGGAAGCTGTTTTCGTGATCGGAGAAGTAGCCCCAGTCGAACAGAACCGGTACACCGGCAATTTCCCAGTGACCAGACGGGGTATCTTTACCCGAGGAAAGCTCGTGCGCCCATGCATATGCGCCGATCACTTCTGCGTTAGCGTCCATACCGGCCGCCACTTTACCAGTCGAACCTTCATGCGCTTTCACCAGACCCAGGCGGGTCAGGTTTGGCAGAGTCAGTGGGCCCTGACGGCCATTGTTCGCTTCGCCTTTCGCACACGCTTCTGCGATATGGCCCATGGTGTCGGAACCGACATCACCAAAGCGGTCTGCATCTTCTGTAGCGCCGATGCCGAATGAGTCCAGCACCATAATAAATGCACGTTTCATATGTTCTCCGTACTTATGTGCTTCAAAAATTCATAAAAAACCGATCAGATCAGTATACCGCTATTCGGTGATACGACGATAGACGGTTGGTGTGGTTTCGGGAGCTGTGTCGTCAAGTTTAATGGCCGCTTTCACCGCTTTCGCCGCTTCCTGCCAGCTGGCTTCGTCTTTGGCATGGATGACCGCCAGCGGACGCTGCCCGTCAACGCTGTCACCCAGACGGGTCATATCGGTAAAGCCGACGCTGTAATCAATCGTGTCCGATGCCTGACGGCGTCCGCCGCCCATCGATACCACGGCCATGCCCAGCGCACGAGTGTCCATGGCGGAGACAAAACCTTCCGCGTCGGCGTAAACCGCCTTGCTGAGCGTCGCGGTCGGCAGGTATTTCGCGTAGTTTTCGACGAAATCGGTTGGGCCTTTTTGCGCAGCCACCATGCGACCGAAGATCTCTGCCGCTTTGCCGTTATCCAGCACTGCCTGCAGTTTCGCGCGCGCGTCGGCGTCGTCTTTGGCGAGCTTACCGGAGATCAGCATCTCAACGCACAGCGCCATCGTGACGTCGAACAGACGCGGATTGCGGTATTCGCCGGTCAGGAACTGCACGGCTTCGCGCACTTCGACGGCGTTACCCGCGCTGGAGGCCAGCACCTGGTTCATGTCGGTGAGCAGCGCTGTCGTGCGCACGCCCGCACCGTTGGAGACGCCAACGATCGCTTCGGCCAATGCCGCAGAGAGTTCATAGGTCGGCATAAACGCGCCGCTACCCACTTTCACATCCATCACCAGGGCATCCAGACCTTCAGCCAGCTTTTTGGCGAGGATCGAGGCGGTGATCAGCGGAATGGAATCCACTGTCGCGGTGATATCGCGGGTGGCGTAAAAACGTTTATCCGCCGGCGCGAGTGAGCTGGTCTGGCCGATAATCGCCACACCAACGTCTTTAATAATTTCGCGGAAGCGCTGGTCATCCGGGAAGATATCGAAGCCCGGAATGGCTTCCAGTTTGTCGAGCGTACCGCCCGTATGCCCCAGGCCGCGCCCGGAGATCATCGGGATATAACCCCCACATGCGGCGACCATTGGGCCAAGCATCAGGGAAGTGACATCGCCCACGCCGCCCGTGGAGTGTTTATCCACAATCGGGCCGTTGAGGTTAAGGCTTTTCCAGTCCAGAACGGTTCCTGAATCCCGCATCGCCATGGTCAGCGAGACACGTTCCGGCATCGCCATATCGTGGAAGAAAATGGTCATCGCCAGGGCGGCAATCTGCCCTTCAGAGATGGTGTTGTCACGAATACCGTTGATAAAGAAGCGGATCTCTTCGTCGCTTAATGCATGACCATCACGTTTTTTACGAATAATTTCTTGTGCGAGAAACACGGTAACCCCCGGGGAATCAGGTTAAATGCGGCGGTAAACCCGCCGCGATAATAATATTACTCTACATAATTCGAGCTGCCGGAGGGCGGCAAGAAAGTGCCCCCCAGGCGCCTACACAAGTAAGAGACTGGGGTGAAAGTGCAGCCTGACTATGACGAGTAATTAGTAGCTGCTGGCGCTCTTACCGTCACCGTGACCCAGCGCTTTCAGCAGGCTTGCCAGCAGGCTGGATGCGCCGAAGCGGTAGTGACGGGAATCCGCCCAGTCGGCACCAAACAGGTCGTCAGCGATGGCCAGGAACTGCTGCGCGTCCTCTGCAGTACGCACGCCGCCCGCAGGTTTGAAACCAACGGTTTTAGACACGCCCATGTCGCGAATCACTTCCATCATGATGCGAGCGCTTTCTGGCGTTGCATTGACCGGCACTTTACCGGTAGAGGTTTTAATGAAATCTGCACCCGCTTTGATGGAGATTTCAGATGCTTTACGAATCAGCGCTTCTTCTTTCAGCTCGCCCGTTTCGATAATCACTTTCAGCAGCACGTTAGCCGCCGCACAAGCGTCTTTACAGGCTTTCACCAGGTCAAAACCGACCTGCTCGTTGCCGGCGATCAGCGCACGGTACGGGAACACCACGTCAACTTCATCAGCACCGTAGGCAATCGCCGCGCGGGTTTCAGCCAGCGCAATGTCGATGTCGTCATTGCCGTGCGGGAAGTTGGTGACGGTAGCGATACGCACGTCAGGCGTGCCCTGCGCGTTCAGCGTCTTACGTGCAATCGGGATAAAACGCGGATAGATGCAGATGGCAGCGGTATTGCCCACTGGCGTTTTCGCCTGATGGCACAATGCGATCACTTTTTCATTGGTGTCGTCATCGTTCAAGGTGGTCAGGTCCATCAGTTTCAACGCGCGCAGGCTGCTTGCGGTTAAATCGGTCATAACATTCTCCAACGGCTTCGCCGTATAAATTTTCACCGTGCGGGTCTGTGAGTATTCTAACATTCACCCGCATTCACACTTCGACATTCATCACAGTTAATGAAAACTGCGTACAAATTTGCATTACTGTAATGAGATCAACTTCAAACTTTAGTCCTCAGGCTGCTGGCTAAAACAGCAATCACCCGCGTCGGATCAAATGGCTTCGCATGATGAGTTCCTACAATCTGCCCATCAACCGCAGAATAAAAGGAAGCGAACATGTCCACCTCTGGTCTCGATGCTTTGCAACAACGTTGCCAGCAAATTGTGACAAGCCCGGTACTGACAGCCGAGCAAAAACGTCATTTCCTGGCGCTGGAAGCGGAAAACAATCTGCCCTACCCCGCGCTGCCACGGGCCGCGCGAGCGGCACTGGACGAGGGTTTCATCTGCGATATGTTTGAAGGCCATGCGCCCTTCAAACCGCGCTACGTTCTGCCGGACTACGCTAAATTCCTGGCAAACGGCTCAGAGTGGTTAGAGCTGGAAGGGGCGAAAGATCTCGATGACGCCCTGTCGTTACTCACCATCCTCTACCACCATGTTCCATCCGTTACATCGATGCCGGTGTTTCTCGGCCATCTCGACGCGTTGCTGCAACCCTATGTTAGAATTCTAACACAAGAAGAAATTGATAGCCGAATAAAACGTTTCTGGCGTTATCTCGACAGAACCCTGCCAGACGCGTTTATGCACGCCAACATCGGCCCTGCGGATACCCCAGTCACCCGCGCAATTTTACGCGCTGACGCAGAGCTGATGCAGGTCTCACCGAATCTCACCTTTATTTACGACCCGGAAATTACCCCTGATGATTTGCTGCTAAGCGTGGCAAAAAATATTTGCGAATGCAGTAAACCGCATATTTCCAACGGTCCGGTGAATGATAAAATTTTCACAAAAGGCCGTTATGGCGTGGTGAGTTGTTACAACTCCCTGCCGCTGGCGGGCGGTGGCAGCACCCTGGTTCGCCTCAATCTCAAGGCTATTGCCGAGAGCAGTGAATCAGTGGACGATTTCTTTACCCGCACGCTACCGCACTACTGCCAGCAGCAGATCGCGATTATCGATGCACGCTGTGATTTCCTGTATGAGCAATCCGGCTTCTTTGAGAATAGCTTCCTGGTAAAAGAGGGGCTGATTGATGCGGATCGTTTTGTGCCGATGTTTGGCATGTACGGTCTGGCCGAAGCGGTCAATACCCTGTGCGAGAAAGCCGGGCTGAACGCGCGTTACGGCAAGGATGAGCAGGCCAATGCGCTGGGCTACCGCATTAGCGAACAGCTTGCGGAATTTGTCGAAAATACGCCGGTGAAACACGGCTGGAAGCAGCGCGCCATGCTGCATGCCCAGTCCGGAATCAGCTCTGACGCGGGTACTACGCCGGGTGCGCGTCTGCCGTATGGCGATGAGCCGGATCCGATTAGCCATCTGCTGGCCGTCGCGCCGCATCACAAACATTATCATTCGGGCATCAGTGACATTCTGACGCTGGACGAAACCATCAAGCGTAACCCGCAGGCCGTGGTTCAGCTGTGTCTTGGGGCGTTTAACGCCGGGATGCGCGAATTCACGGCCAACGTGGCCGGGAACGATCTGGTGCGTGTGACCGGGTACATGGTGCGCCTGTCGGACCTGGAGAAATACCGCGCGGAAGGCTCTCGTACCAACACCACCTGGCTTGGCGAAGAGGCCGCACGCAATACACGTATCCTTGAACGTCAGCCGCGCGTGATAAGCCATGAACAGCAGATGCGCTTTAGTTAGTCAGGTTATCCCCTTCTCCTGCGTGGACGGGCCGGGCAGCCGCCTGGCGCTGTTCCTGCAGGGGTGTAACCTGCGCTGCAAAACCTGCCACAATCCGTGGACCATTGGCCGCTGCAACGATTGCGGCGACTGCGTGCTTCACTGCCCGCACGATGCCCTGAACATTCAGGCCGGGCGTGTCTGGTGGCAGGAGAGTATCTGTCAAAAATGCGACACCTGCTTGCACGTCTGCCCGCAACAGGCCACCCCGATGGCACAGCGTTTCAGCGTAGAGGAAATCCTCGGGCAGATTCGCACCGTCGCGCCTTTTATTGAAGGGATAACCGTCAGCGGCGGCGAAGCCACTACCCAGCTGCCGTTTGTGGTGGCGCTGTTTCGCGCCATCAAAGCGGACGCCTCCCTGAAACATTTAACCTGTCTGGTAGACAGCAACGGGCTGCTGAGTGAAACCGGCTGGCAAAAGCTGCTGCCGTTTTTTGATGGCGCCATGCTGGATCTGAAAGCCTGGAACAACGAGCATCACCGTTTCCTGACCGGGCGCGAAAACCCGCAGATTAAAGACAGCATTCGCTGGCTGGCGCACCATCAGCGTTTAACGGAACTGAGGCTGCTGGTGATCCCGGATCATTGTGATTATCTGAAACATCTGGAGTCGCTGATCGCCTTTATTCACGCTCTCGGCGATGTGCCTGTCAGGATCAACGCTTTTCACGCCCACGGGGTGTACGGCGAGGCGGCCAGCTGGCGCAGCGCCACGGCGGAGGATGTAGAACCTCTGGCCTGCGCGCTGGAGAAACAGAGGATCGCGGTGATCCGCCCGGCGCTCTATTTATAGGGTGATGCCAAACAGATCTTCCGTGTTTTGCAGCAGCGCATCGGCGAGGGTTTCTGCCGGCTCAGCACGTAATTCACACAGCGTCGTAAAGACGCGTGCCGCCTGCTCCGGGCGATTCGGCTGGCCCTGAAAACCGTTCAGTGGCATGTCCGGCGCGTCAGTTTCCAGCAGCAGGGATGACAGGGGCAACTGCGCCATCACGTCGCGGGTTTTATTGGCGCGCGGATAGGTAATCGTGCCGCCGACGCCAATTTTGTAGCCCAGCTCGATAAAACGTTGCGCCTGTTGAAGGCTTCCGGAAAAACCGTGCACCACGCCGGTTCGCGGCAGATCGGCGCGTTTGAGGTGCATCGCCAGTTTGTCGTGAGTGCGTCTCGAGTGGAGGATCACCGGCAGTTCGTGGCGTTTAGCCAGTTTTAGCTGCGCATCCAAAAGCGCCTGCTGGCGTTCGAATTGCGGATCGTCACGATAGAGATCGAGACCGATCTCACCGATCGCCACCAGCTTGTTTCCGGCGGTGAGAATAGAGGCTTCCAGCTGGTCAAGATGCGCATCCTGATGCGTTTCCACCACAATGGGATGCAGGCCCAGCGCGGCGTAGAGTGCCGTGTGGCTGCGGGCCAAATCGAGCACCCGTTCAAAATTTGCCGCTTCAATGGCAGGGACGATAATCGCCTGCACACCCGCCTTCGCGGCCTGCGCGATACTTTGCGCTTCGTTGCCAGTAAATGGCGGAAAATCAAAGTGGCAATGGGTGTCGACAAAGCGAAAAGTCACGCCAGATCCTCGTTATCAAAGGTCGTATCGTTCGCCTGCGGGGCATCCACCAGCGGCATCGTCAGGGCGTCGTTTGCCACAATCGCCGGTGGCGTGATGATACGCTTATGCCGATAAATAGGCGGACTTTCGGCCAGCAGTTTCCCCACCGTTGCCAGGAAATAGCGAGCGCACAGACGCCCGGTTTTGTAGTCATCGCGCAGCGCAGGTATGCGACTGCCCAGCGCCATGCTGTTAAGGGGTTTCGGCGGGTAGATTTCAAAGATTTTCAGCTTGCCCGGCGGCTTTTCGATAAACCGCTGCATTGCGCTGTAGCTGGCTTCATGCTGATGGGCGATGTTCACCAGCGGCTGCAGGCTACTGTCCCCCAGCCATTTTTCCATGCGCTTAAACCACTGCGGGGTGTAGTACATTTGCGACGGCACGGTGCGGATCACCACGATAGTTTGCGCGCCACGGCGGGCAGCTTCCTGAACGGGGACGGCGTCGCTGATTCCACCATCCAGATAGTTGATGCCGTCGAGGGCCGCTGCGGTCCGGTAGAAGCCAGGAATCGCGCTGGATGCACGCAGAATATCCAGCCAGTTCTCTTTTTGCGGTGAGAAGTAGCCCGGCGTGTAGTCATCGCCCCGGCTGGCGCACATCCAGAACTCTTTTCCCGTATCAAAAAGGCGAGAAGCGGTGTCCATCGCCAGCGGCATTTGGCTGGAAGTGGAGTCTAAGAGCCAGTCCAGATCGATGAGATTTCCGCCGCGTACAAAGCGCAGCGGATTGAAGAAATCGCGAGAAGTGGTGTAGCGCATAATCACTTTGCGGGCGTAACCGGGCTGGTTACAGACGTAGGCAGAAAGGTTTTGCGCCCCGGCGGACGTGCCAAAGAAGAGATCGAAGGGGTTAAATTGCGCGCGCATGAATTCATCCAGCACCCCGGCCGTGAAGATGCCTCGCTGCCCACCGCCTTCGCATACCAGCGCCAGCCGGCCGACGCGAAAGGGTTTTAACGCCAACGGCGCGATATTGCCGAGCGTAACCGGAATTCTCTGCCCCACTGCTACACCTGTTTTTCATTCTTCTGTTATTACACAGTAGCGCAAACTGGCCCTATGACTCAAACCAGAAAAAGCCAGTCGCAAGGACTGGCTTTTAGTGTGGTGTTGTCGGCTGTGTTTTCCGACGGGCTGATTACGCTTATCTAGGGACGACGGCGTCCGGTAAACAGGCTGACCAGGAACAGGATAATACCGACAACGAAAACAATTTTCGCCGCGCCGGCCGCTGTACCCGCCAGACCACCAAAGCCCAGAGCGGCGGCAATTAACGCGATAACCAGAAATATAATGCCCCAACGAAACATAAAACTCTCCTTTACCATAGTTAATATCAGCCGCTATATGTGAGCGCTCAGGTGCTCACAAGCGTTGTGTCCAAAAGTCGTTCTTATTTCGCTTTCAGATCGTTTTTGACGCTTTTAACGCCATCGACGGCTTTAGCGATAGTTTCGGCGCGTTCCACCTGCGCCTGGGAATCAACCGTACCGGAGAGCTGGACCACACCGTCGGTGGTTTCAACTTTCACTTTACGAGACGGTACGATGTCATCTGCTAATAGTTTAGCTTTGATTTCGCTGGTGGTTGCGGTGTCGCCTGCATAGCCTTTCACAGACGCGTCTTTAGCATCACGCACGTGCAGTTTGTCGCTGACGGAGGTGACGCCTTCAACGCCTTTCGCCACGGTGACGGCTTGTTCAGCCTGCGCCTGGCTTTCCACGAAGCCACTCAGGGTGACCACTTTTTTGTCAGTTTTTACGGAAATGTCGGTGCTCTTGATGTTTTCATCATCCACCAGAGCCGCTTTCACTTTTGCTGTGATAGAGCTGTCATCCATGAAATTACCGACTTTATTCATAGAGCTATCGATTTTTTGCCCTGCGCTGTCCGCGGTGGATTGCGCCTTATCCGTAGTAGTGCTTTCTGCCAGGGCAGAACCACTTACCAGGAGGCCACCCAGAGTGACTGCCAGCAGAGTTTTAGAAATCTTAAGTCTTGTCATATTCATCGATGTATTCCTGTAGTTTGCTCGGAAGTTGAGCGTCAAAACATCCCTTCATACTAGTTTTTAATCTTGCGAATAAACACACGGCCGGGATGAGAGACTCATGAACACGCATTGAACAGGACTATCATCCGCGCCCGGTGTTAAACACTGAGTTAAATATAGATCACATTGACAAAGCCGCTTTCAGAATCGGGCAAAAAACGAGCAATAACGCTAAAATTGCGTTGAATTAAGAACATTCCGCAAGGGATTAATAAGGCTGGAGTTTAAGAAGAGCACGGCGGGCGCCGTGCTCTGAGAAAGGATTAGTGCTCGCGGGTTTTGCGGAACTGAACGTCAGGATAGCGTTCCTGGGTCAGATTCAGGTTAACCATGGTTGGAGCGATGTACGTCAGGTTATCGCCGCCATCCAGTGCCAGCTGGATTTCGTTCTTACGTTTGAACTCTTCGAATTTCTTCACGTCAGCACATTCGACCCAGCGCGCCGTCGCCACGTTCACCGATTCGTAGATCGCTTCCACGTTGTACTCGCTCTTCAGACGCGCAACGACCACGTCGAACTGCAGCACACCGACCGCGCCCACGATCAGATCGTTGTTGGCAATTGGACGGAAGACCTGCACCGCGCCCTCTTCGGAGAGCTGGACCAGACCTTTGAGCAGCTGCTTTTGCTTCAGCGGATCTTTCAGACGGATACGACGGAACAGTTCCGGCGCGAAGTTCGGGATACCGGTGAACTTCATCATTTCACCCTGGGTGAAGGTGTCGCCGATCTGAATGGTGCCGTGGTTATGCAGGCCGATGATGTCGCCCGGATAGGCTTCTTCAACGTGTGAACGATCGCCCGCCATAAAGGTCAGCGCGTCGGAAATCACAACGTCTTTCCCGATACGTACCTGGCGCAGCTTCATGCCCTTTTCATACTTACCGGAAACCACACGCAGGAAAGCCACGCGGTCGCGGTGTTTCGGGTCCATGTTGGCCTGAATCTTAAAGACGAAGCCGGTGAATTTCTCTTCTGCGGCTTCGACCAGACGGGAGTCAGTTTTGCGCGGCATCGGCTGCGGCGCCCACTCCACCAGACCGTCGAGCATATGGTCCACACCAAAGTTACCCAGTGCGGTACCGAAGAACACTGGCGTGATTTCCCCGGCCAGGAACAGCTCTTTGTCAAACTCGTGAGAAGCGCCTTTGACCAGCTCCAGCTCATCGCGCAGCTGAGAGGCCAGCTCTTCGCCCACGGCGACGTCCAGATCCGGGTTATCCAGACCTTTTACGATACGCACGTCCTGGATGGTGTGACCTTTACCGGTCTGGTACAGATACACTTCATCTTTATAGAGGTGGTAAACGCCCTTGAACAGCTTACCGCAGCCGATCGGCCAGGTAATTGGCGCGCAGGCGATTTTCAGCTCGCGCTCCACTTCGTCCATCACTTCCATCGGATCGCGGATGTCACGGTCGAGTTTGTTCATGAAGGTCAGGATCGGCGTATCGCGCAGACGGGTGACTTCCATCAGCTTACGGGTACGATCTTCTACCCCTTTCGCAGCGTCGATGACCATCAGACAGCAGTCCACCGCCGTCAGCGTACGGTAGGTATCTTCGGAGAAGTCTTCGTGGCCTGGGGTGTCGAGCAGATTCACCAGGCAGTCGTGATACGGGAACTGCATTACGGAGGTGGTAATGGAAATACCACGCTGCTTTTCCATCTCCATCCAGTCCGATTTGGCGTGCTGGCTGGAGCCACGGCCTTTTACCGTACCGGCGGTCTGAATCGCCTGTCCGAACAGCAGTACCTTTTCGGTGATGGTCGTTTTACCGGCATCCGGGTGAGAAATAATGGCAAAAGTACGGCGCTTCGCCACCTCTTGCAGATAAGGAGACAACGTCATAATCAAATCTTCTTATATAAGCGCGGCAGCAGGCCACGCATCATGGAATACGAAATTGCGGCTATTTTACCCATCAATGGGGGGCAGGCAATCATTGTTTACACAGGAGTTGCTCCAGTTCGTTCAATGACGATACGGTCCAGGTCGGTTCGATACCTTCAGGCAGCGCGCGACCGTGTGCGTTCAGCCAGCAGGTTGCCAGCCCGGACTTCATCCCGCCCAGAATATCCGACTCGGCGGTGTCTCCGACCATCAACACGCGCTCACGTGCGGGATGGCCGGCTTTTTCCAGCGCATAGTCAAAAATACGCGGATCGGGTTTTGGCACGCCCACCTGTTCAGAGATCACCAGCGCGTCGAAATGATCGCGCAGGCCTGTGCGTTCAAGGCGGATCTGCTGCAGGGCGGTAAAGCCATTGGTGATGATCCCGAGCTTCACTTTGCTTTTAAGGGCATTAAGCAGGGAAATCGCCCCAGGCAGCGGTGCGCAAATCTCCGCCATCGCGTTGAGAAAAGCCTCGTTCAGCGCGCCGGGAGAGACATTCAAACGCTCGGACCAGCCCTGAAAACGCTGATGCTGGAGCTGTAACGCCGAGATGGCACCGTTCTGGTAATCCACCCAAAGCGGTTTGTTCACCGCCTGATAGTCCTGAAAATCTTCTGCGGTAAAGGTGACGCTATAGTCTAAAAACATCCGCTGTAGGCCGCCAAACGAATCAAACGTAAACAGCGTTTCGTCGGCGTCAAAGAAAATCCAGTCCCATTTCATCGTTACAACCTTATTTGTTATCCAAGCGGCAGCGCCATGATGATGGCGTCTTCGCGTCCCTCGGCAGTCGGGTAATAATTACGGCGAATCGTCGCCTCGTTAAAGCCTAAGCTTTCGTAGAGTGCGATAGCGGCCGCATTGGAGGCGCGAACCTCCAGCCACAGCGTGAAGACATCACGTGTCTCCAGCTCGCGTATTACATATTCCAGCAGTTCCCGGGCCAGGCCACGGCGCTGGTATGCAGGATCGACGGCAATATTAAACAGCGTCGCTTCATCCAGCACGACCTGCGTAATAGCAAATGCCGCCATTTCGCCATCGACATCCAGATGGAAATTCAGATAGCGCTCGCCCTGATTGCTGGCGAATGTTTTTTCGCTCCACGGAAAGGCATGGGCGCGCGTCTCGATCGCGAACGCTGATGCCAGATCAGACGTCGTGAGGGAAGAAATCGTGTTCATATTCACAGATTTGTTGCCATAGCGCGCTTCGCGCCTTTGGGTTTGCTTTCAATTCTTCCAGTGGCGGCGTAAGCAGCTGACCGCCCTCAAGGGGAGTCTCATCCGCAACGCCAAGCCGCCAGCTGTTGCAGCGGCTCTCCGGCGGAAGCATCGCCACGCGCTCGGGCGTCAGCTGTAACACCTGATCGGCGCTCACTTTCAGCGTACGCAGAACGTCGCTGACCAGCGTCTCAGTGAGCGAGGGCAGCTCTTCAGCCACCATGACCAGACGAACGTGTGCCGGAATGGAGATAGCGATTTCACCCTGCAACGCCGTCGGGCGACGCAGAGACCACTGGGTGATGCCCAGTTGCTGTAACTGCCAGTCACGTCGGGATGTCATAGGGAAAACTCCTGTCTGTCAGGCGCGCAAATATAGCAAATTCGTCGTATATCCGCCAACAAACTACTATAATCCCCGGCTGAGTTTATTGAGGAACAATTCATGTCTGCATTTACCCCGGCAAGTGAAGTCTTGCTGCGTCACAGTGATGATTTCGAAGAAAGCCGTATTCTGTTTGCCGGAGATATGCAGGACGATCTGCCTGCCCGTTTCGAATGCGCCGAAAGCCGCGCCCATACCCAGCAATTCCATCACTGGCAGGTGTTAAGCCGTCAGATGGAAGATCGCGTGCGCTTCAGCCTGGTGGCGGAGCAAAGCGATATCGCCGACTGCGATACGCTGATCTACTACTGGCCAAAGAACAAACCTGAAGCGCAGTTCCAGCTGATGAACCTGCTCTCCATGCTGCCGGTTGGCAGCGACATTTTCGTCGTTGGCGAGAACCGCAGCGGCGTGCGTAGCGCCGAGCAGATGCTGGCGGAATACGCGACGCTGAACAAAATCGACAGCGCGCGTCGCTGCGGTTTGTACCACGGTCGTCTGGAAAAACAGCCTGAGTTTGATGCCGAAAAAGCCTGGGGCGAATATCAGCTCGAAGGGCTGACAATCAAAACGCTGCCGGGCGTCTTTAGCCGCGACGGTCTGGACGTGGGCAGCCAGCTGCTGCTCTCCACCTTTACGCCGCACACCAAAGGCAAAGTGCTGGATGTTGGCTGTGGCGCAGGCGTGTTGTCTGCCGTGCTCGCCACCCACTCCCCAAAAGTGCGTCTTACCCTGTGCGACGTGAGCGCGCCGGCCGTCGAAGCCAGCCGTGCCACCCTTGCCGCCAATGAACTCGAAGGCGACGTTTTCGCCAGCAACGTGTTCTCAGAGGTGACAGGGCGTTTCGATATGATTATCTCCAACCCGCCATTCCACGACGGCATGGAAACCAGCCTTGAAGCGGCACAAACGCTGATTCGCGGTGCGGTACGTCACCTCAACAGCGGCGGTGAGCTGCGCATCGTGGCCAACGCCTTCCTGCCTTATCCTAACCTTCTGGATGAGATTTTCGGCTTCCATGAAGTGCTGGCGCAGACCGGTCGCTTTAAAGTTTACCGTACGGTTATGACACGTCAGGCGAAGAAGTAATTTGCCGCCAGCCCGGCTGCGCATCGCGCTCCGGGCTATACAAATGCCGATTTTTGCAGCAATCAAAACATCCTGGGCAATTATCTGTTGACGGAAAGCTGAAAACATCTAGAATGCGCCTCCGTGGTTGCGATACTTTTTAAGTATTGATGGTATGCGACGGTGGCGGAATTGGTAGACGCGCTAGCTTCAGGTGTTAGTGTCTTTACGGACGTGAGGGTTCAAGTCCCTCCCCTCGCACCACAAACCATGTTTGATATTGTTCTCACCGGGCGACGGTGGCGGAATTGGTAGACGCGCTAGCTTCAGGTGTTAGTGTCTTAACGGACGTGGGGGTTCAAGTCCCCCCCCTCGCACCAACGAGGCAATATCAAAAAGAATAAGATAACAGTGCGAAGGTGGCGGAATTGGTAGACGCGCTAGCTTCAGGTGTTAGTGTTCTTACGGACGTGGGGGTTCAAGTCCCCCTCTTCGCACCACTTATCTTATCTCCTCCCTGATTAACTCCCTGTCATTTCCCTTTATTTCAAACTCATCATTATTACCAGCATTCCACTGATCAGCGCGACGCAAGACGGCAGCAGAACGAAATGACGCAACTGCTTATGCCAAATCATTCCTGATGTCACCAGCAGACCCGACACGATAATCGCTTTCCAGACGTCCAATGAGAGATCGGCAAATGTCAGCCCAGCGATGACGATCCCCGGCAGCAACACACCCCATCCACTTCCCAGCGCCTTGCTCAACATGTTTTTCTCTCTCAATGCGATAATGATAACCAATATCATATGATAGGTTTTCTCATTTGTCAGCACTGGCCGATACAATCCGGCAACCTTTACCTTTCCCGTAATGACAGGAAATGAGTAAGGTGATAAATTGCACACCTGTTAACTATTTATAATAAATTTCTGATATTTTAGTCCCTGATTATTGCGCAGTATTTCATTCACATCGGCAGCCATTAGTTTGATTTAATTCAGAATTACTAAAAACATACCGACATGACAGCACAATCCTGGCGTTCATTACGTCACAAGAAATATCAGTTATCTTTACGTTTATTTTTATTCCTGAACGCCGTGTCAGCACTTTTTACTGTGTTCAATCCCTTGTACAGCGTGCATACGCTGACCCTGCCTGTCGCGCTTATTTTCACGCTCAGCCTGTCGCTGCTGGTCTGGCACTGGAAGAATAAAACCCGGCAGATCAATATTCCGCTGATTTCATTCATCTTTGGTGGAATTTGGGCCTGGCACATCGCCTGGAAGTTTATGCTGGTCACGCAGGATCCTTATACCTTCCTGCTGCTGGCCCTGTTAAGCGTCCTGTTTATCGGCTCGCTGGCGTTTGCCAGTGATATCAAAGCGTTTACTATCCACTCGCTGCCGACATTTCTGGTCTGTCTGTGGTTTTGCCCTCCCGAGTACTGGCCACGCATCGTTTACTCCCTCGCGCTGCCGATGATTGGGATTGCAATCCATCACGTAATTCAAAGACGTAACGACCGTTTTGCTCAGGACTTGCTGTACCGACTGCTTGAGGAGCGGGAAACGCTTAACGATCTGAGCATGATGGATCCGCTGACCGGCCTGTATAACCGCCGTGGCCTGCAAAGCCGCCTGGAGAATCTGCCTACGCTTGAGCAGGGAGAGCATTTCGTTCTGCTGCTGGATATCGATCATTTCAAAGCCTATAACGACCACTACGGCCATATGATGGGCGATCAGGCGCTGATTCGGGTTTCGGCTGCAATCCGTGACGCCGTGCGCTCACGCGATATCGTCGCCCGTTTTGGCGGGGAAGAGTTTATGGTGCTGCTGACCAGCGTCACGCTCGATCAGGCGCGCCAGACCGCCGAACGTATTCGCCAGAAGGTCTACGACCTGAAGATCCCGCATATGTTTAATGAGAGCGTGGCGACCAACGTCACCATCAGTATTGGCATTGCGATTTATGAGTCAGAGGATATCGAAGCGGCGCTCGAAAAAGCGGATAAAGCGCTCTACGAAGCCAAGCACATGGGCCGCAACAACATCCTCTTAAGCCCTGAACTCCAGGCAGGATAAGCCCCACCTCCCGCTTTACCGACAAAAGGCTTGCGATCGGTTTGCTCTATAGCTAGGATTGGCAATCATTATCATTTAGATTTGTATCCTATTCTCCTATGGCTACTCGTTCCGCACAAATCGTTGATCCTGTCATCTGGCTAGCCCCTCCTGGCGCCGGGCGTTCAACGCTTGCGGATTCCGTACGGGAAACCATCGCCGAGCATCGCGCTTACCTGCTCGATTTCATCAAGCTGGATGAACCCCATCCGCACCAGGCCATGACGCTGGCGCAGTGGTGTCGCCCGGCAGAGATGCACTCTTTGCTCGCGGTCTACTCCGATCATATCTATCGAAACCAGCCTAATCTTGCGCGAGAAAATAAACCGTTACTCTCCCTGTGGGCGCAATGGTACATCGGGCTGATGGTGCCTCCGCTGATGATAGCCCTGTTAACGCAGGACGCCGCGCTGGACCTTTCCCCAGAGCATTTCTTCGTCGAGTTTCATGAAACCGGCCGCGCCGCCTGCTTCTGGATTGACGTCCATGAGGATCGGAATACGACGATGCTGTCCGCGCAGGAGCGTATGGAAACGTTAGTGAAACAGGCGCTCATTCCAGTGGTAAATGCGCTGGAAGAGACTGGCGATATCAACGGGAAGCTTATCTGGAGTAATACCGGGTATCTCATTCACTGGTATCTGACAGAGATGAAAGCGGTGCTGGGCGATGAGACCGTCGAGGCGCTGCGTCAGTCCTGTTTTTTTGCCAAACAGCTTTCAGATGGCCAGGATAATCCGTTATTCCGCACCGTGGTGCCGCGTGACGGATTACTGGTTCGTCGGACCTGCTGCCAGCGCTATCGCCTGCCGGATGTTCAGCAGTGTGGTGATTGTACGCTGAAATAATACCTATACAGGCTGCCCTCTTTCAGCGAGGGGAAAATGCAAATACAAAAACGGCAACCGGAGTTGCCGTTTTGCTTTTTGATTAAGCCACCTGCTGGCTATCCTCTTCAGCACGCTGTGCTTCTTCGGCTTCCTGCTCCAGCAACTGCTTCTCGTACACTTTAAAGAACGGGTAGTAGATGATGGCAGAGACCAGCGCCAGCAGGATGACCAGCACCGCCGCACGGAAGTCCCAGCCCAAAGCCCACGCAGCACCCACCGGGGCCGGAGCGGTCCATGGCACCACAGAAATCACACGTCCAATCAGATCCAGCTTCATGGCGGCCCATGCGAGCACCGCGTTCACCATCGGTGCCAGCAGGAATGGAATGAAGAACACAGGGTTCATCACGATTGGCGTACCGAAAATCACCGGTTCGTTAATGTTAAAGAAGCTTGGTACAACGCTTAAACGGCCAATGGAGCGCAGGTGTGCGGAACGGCTGCGCAGATAGCAGATCACCAGCCCCATCGTGGCGCCCGAGCCACCGATGACGATAAAGAAGGTCCAGAAGGCTTCCATAAAGATATGCGGCAGTGGCGCACCCTGAGCCAGCGCGGTCTGGTTCATGCCCAGGTTGGTCAGCCAGAACATCTGCAGCATGCCTGACACAATCGCAGCGCCGTGGATCCCGGCAAACCACAGCAGGTGACCAATTAACACAGCCAGCAGAATTGCAGGCAGAGAATCCGCCGCCGACACCAGCGGTTTAAAGATCGACATAATCGCCTGAGGGATCAGCATGTCGAACTGAGACTGAATAAACAGGCTCAGGGGATAAAGCGTAAGTACCACGACCAGCACCGGGATCAGCAGATCAAATGAGTTTTTGATCATCGGTGGCACCTGGTCCGGCAGACGAATGCCAATATTGTGTGCCTTCAGGAAACGCATCATTTCCACGCAGTACACGGCCACCAGAATCGCAGTAAAGATCCCGGTCCCGCCCAGGCTATCGACCGGCATCGCCCCTTTGGTTTTCGGTGCAGCAACCAGTAAAAATGCCATCAGCGACAGCATCGCGCACATGAACGGGTCGAGCTGATGCGACTTAACATAGTGCTTACCCAGGTTGTAGGCGATAGCCGCACAGATGTAGATCGACATGATTCCCATGGTCATATCGAACGGAGTCAGGATCTGCCCTTCGAACTGTTTCGCCATATCCAGCCACGCACGGGCAAAGCCCCATGTGGTGTCCGGTGAGAAAGGCGGGTAAGCAAACACCAGCAAGAAGGAGCCGACAATCATAAAGGGCATCGCGGAAATAAATCCGTCACGAATCGCCATCACGTGGCGCTGGGAGGAGATACGCCCGGCGACGGGGCTGACATAGTTTTCAACGAACCGGAAAATAAGATTAAACGCAGCATGGTTGGCAGACATAGTGAGGCTCCTGTCAGACGTTCAGTTTGGACGCAGACGCGCCACACGGTGATCCATACATCATTGTCACCACCTTGCTGGTTCGTGTACCAGCGGTACCGCTCGGACAAATTGGTTTCATATTCGACTCTTATTATTGGATACAGGGGAAGTTACATCGTCAGTATTAATCTCTCCATCACACTCTGCAACCGGTTACTGTAACCGGTTTCCGTGAATGTGAAGGCGATCCAGAAAACGAGTGAACAGAATATTTGTTACCTAAGAGATATTTACAGAGCATAATTTCTTATGACAGATTACGCAGGATATTTGTCAGGAGATAACAATGAGTTTGCAGTCCGTACGGCAATTTTTTGCTGACAATGCCCCGGATATTGATGTCATCGAGCTTAGCCAAAGCACCGCAACGGTTGCACTGGCCGCAGCCGCCCATCATGTCGAGCCGGGACAGATAGCGAAAACCTTATCACTGAAGGTTAAAAACGAGGTGATTCTGGTGGTCGCAAAAGGCGATGCACGCCTGGATAACAAAAAACTGAAAAATGCATTTGGCGCGAAAGCGCGAATGCTGTGCAGTGATGAAGTGGTGACGCTAACCGGGCATCCCGTTGGTGGAGTTTGCCCCTTTGGCCTGGAGACTCCGCTGGCCGTTTACTGCGACGTTTCCCTTAAACAATATGAGGAAGTGCTTCCTGCGGCCGGGTCAATTCACAGCGCAGTGCGTATCGCGCCTGAGCGAATGGCTGAGCTTACTTCGGCTAAATGGATTGATGTCTGCATCTGATCGCTGCGCCAGGTTCCTCTGGCGCAATGATGCACAATGAAAAGCACTACGCCGCCTTAACAGTCAGTTTCAGCTCACGTATGGGCAACTGCCCCAGAATATCTGCCGCATGCAGCAGCCCCACATCGGAACTCACCCCCAGCTTCACCATCACATTATATTTATGCGCGCGAACGGTTTTGATATTGCGTTTAAGCTGCTCCGCAATTTCGGGAATGGAAAGGCCCGCCGAAAGATGGCGCATAATCGCCCGCTCCATTGGGCTTAACATTCTGGACAAGCTTCCTTGCCAGTGGGCAAAGGCGTTGTTATTGACTCGCTCGGTTTCGCTTAACAGAATGATCAGCAGTTTTTGCAGCTCAGCCAGTGAGGCCGACTTACTGATTATTCCGTGAAGACGGGAAGGCGTCAGTTGACCGATCAATCTTGCCTCAACGTCGTCTGCCGCCAGAATAATGCGCTGTATACCACTGTGGGTTAGGGCCAGTTCTCGCAGTGACACCAGACAATTTCTTCGTTCTTCTCGCACATCTGAAAGCGAATAGATCACCGAGAAAAAAGGAGTCTGTGAAAGCGCGGCCTTGAAACTGCTAAAGTTTTTAAACAGATGAAGGCGATATTCGCTAAATGGCGCGATGGCAAAGAGATGTTCAAGCCCCACGGCACTCATCGTGCATTGGTCTATGACAGCAATATCTCTTCCTGAGGCATTTGTTTCCATTCCTTTTGCTCTCCATAGGCTGAGATTAAGTTCAGCTCTCTCATTCCCTGTGTACTATTGATCCATGCGTACATTTCTGCATTTCCGTGCAGAGATAAACGACGCATCGCACTATTTTTTTGCGCACTGACGGTTTTATTGCTTTTTTTCAGTAACGTGGCGATTTGGTTTATTCCCCAGCCTTTTCCAAGCAGACGTAATACTTTACGTTCTGAGAGGGTCAGTATTACAGGGACTTTATACTCATTATCATCAACTCGCGGCTCAGGTGATAACAGCGTCTGACTTATCCGATCAGAATACTCGCTCCCCGCGCGGATCGCGTTGATGACGCCTTCGATAGGTTCCATATCCGAAAGCAGTGTGCTTTCGGGGCGTATGAGCAACTCAACAGCGAGAGGGTAAAGAGGACGTGAGACCAGAAAAATCCAGTGGATATCCCGGTATTGACTTAATAACAGATAATAGTGTTCAAGCGCGCCGCGAGGGTTGACGTAATCACCTGAAATATCAGCAACCACGACAGATGCACGATTTAAATTCTGTAAAGTCAGATCGTCATGTGTGCGGCAAAAAGACACGTCATATTCTGGAAAATGGCTGGCCATGATGCCGCCCAGACCGGTTTGCATCACCGGGATTTTACTGATAACGATTACTGATTTTCCCTTCACTGGTGACATAGATTCTCCGAATCCTTTCTTCATCTAATTAATGATATTAAAATCACGGCTCAGACATGGGCATTATCCTGACCCTAAGTTATTAGTACAGGTTATATTAACGATAACAAATATAATCCTGACATTGTTAAATCCGAGGATAATATAATACAAAAATCAGAATAACATAATAGTCCTTGCACAAAATATTAAACGCATCAAACTAAATTAATAAATTATATATATCATCAATTAGTATTCACGAAATAAATAACAAACACCCCAGTCCGCTCTGCGCCTGCCGTTGCATCCTGTCACTGATTGCACAAATGTTGATCTGACCCAGAGCCAGACAGGCTGCCGTTTGTGCTAAAAGTAAACATTCCAGACACTCTGGCAGTTCTCATTTTCAGGGCAACCAATGCAGGCAGATCAGTCGTCACAACGCGCCGCCACGCGACTATGCATACAGTGCGGTCTTTTCTTATTACAACACGGCGCAGAGAGCGCATTGGTCGAAGAGCTGTCGACCCGCCTGGGTCTGGCGCTGGGGATGGACAGCGTAGAAAGCTCTATCTCATCTAACGCCATCGTGCTGACCACCATAAAAGAGGGCCAGTGTCTGACGTCAACGCGCAAAAACCAGGATCGCGGCATCAATATGCACGTGGTCACCGAAGTGCAGCACATCGTCATCATGGCTGAACACAAGCTTCTGGACTTGCCCGGCGTTGAAAAACGGTTCAACCAGATTAAGCCGCTGCGCTATCCGCGCTGGTTAGTGGTGCTGATGGTGGGGCTGTCCTGCGCCTGCTTCTGCAAACTGAATAACGGCGGATGGGACGGCGCGGTGGTGACCTTTTTCGCCAGCGCCATCGCCATGTACGTGCGCCAGCTCCTGACGCAGCGCCATATGCATCCGCAGATTAACTTTTGTCTCACCGCGTTTGTCGCAACAACCGTCTCCGGTCTGCTGCTGCGCCTGCCTGTGTTTGTCAGCACACCGAGCGTCGCCATGGCGGCCAGCGTCCTGCTGCTGGTACCGGGTTTTCCGCTGATCAACGCCGTCGCTGATATGTTTAAAGGGCACATCAATACGGGTCTGGCACGCTGGGCGATTGCGAGCCTGTTAACCCTCGCGACCTGCATCGGCGTGGTCATGGCCATGACACTCTGGGGGCTGCGCGGATGGGCATAATCGACTTTTTATTCGCTCTGGCACAAGACATGGCGTTGGCTGCCATTCCTGCCGTGGGCTTTGCGATGGTCTTTAACGTGCCGCAGCGCGCCCTGCCCTGGTGCGCCCTGTTAGGTGCTATCGGTCATGGTTCGCGAATGGTGATGATGACCGCCGGGTTTAACATCGAATGGTCAACGTTTATGGCCTCGATGCTGGTCGGCTGTATCGGCATTCAGTGGTCGCGCTGGTATCTGGCGCACCCGAAAGTGTTCACCGTGGCGGCGGTAATCCCGATGTTCCCCGGCATATCTGCCTACACAGCAATGATCTCGGCGGTGAAGATCAGCCACTTCGGCTACAGCGAGCCGCAAATGATCCTGCTGTTGAGCAATTTCCTCAAAGCCTCGTCCATCGTCGGCGCGCTCTCCATCGGTCTGTCGATTCCCGGTTTGTGGCTCTACAGAAAGCGCCCACGCGTTTGAATTTGTGTTCTCCCTCTGCCATGGCGATAATCCCTGCATTCTGTTTGGCGATGTAAGGAGTGGAAGTGGCTAACCCTGGCAGCGAATTCCCCGACCACCATGATGATTCCAGCCTGAAGGACAAAATTTTTCAGAGCGCGATTACCCTGTTTGCCGAATACGGTCTGAACGGCGCGCGAATGGAGCAGATTGCCGAAAAAGCCGGCACCACCAAACGCATGGTGGTTTATCACTATAAAAACAAAGAGAACCTCTATCTTCAGGCGCTGGAGTACGTTTACACCGAGATCCGCGCCAGCGAAAAACAGCTCAGCCTGTCAGGACTGCCGCCCGTTGAAGCGCTGGTCCATCTGGTGGAAGCGACCTTTGATTACCACGCCGATCACCCGGATTACATTCGCATTATCTGCATGGAGAACATGCAGCGTGGCCGCTTTATGCAGCAGTCCAGCTATCTGCGTCAGGTTAATCGCAGCGCGCTCGAACTGCTGGAAGCGATCCTGCAGCGTGGCAAAGAGAAGCAGCTGTTTAATCAGACCGTTGATGCGCGCGACCTGCACCGTTTGATCAGCAGCTTCAGTTTTCATTACGTCGCCAACAGCTATACCTTCACGCTGCTGTTTGAAGACGGCGCCGATGAGCAGGCCCAGCGCCAGCACTATCGCAAAATGGCCGTTCAGGTGGCCCTTCGCTATACCTGCCCATAAAATCGCTTGCAATTAAATCGCGCACTATCTATATTTATTTCATGAACGCGAAAACGAACGACACCACCGCTGCGCTGATGCTGGATAACCAGCTCTGTTTTGCCCTCTACTCGGCAAATCTGGCGCTCAATAAGCTGTACCGGCAACTGCTGGCACCGCTTAACCTGACCTACCCACAGTATCTGGTGATGCTGATTTTGTGGGAGCAGGATGACATTACGGTGTCAGAGATTGGCGAACGTCTGTTCCTGGATTCCGCCACCCTCACCCCGCTGCTGAAGCGTCTGGAAAGCGCTGGTCTGCTTGTCCGTCAGCGCTCGCGCCAGGACGAACGCCAGGTCGCCGTCACCTTAAGTGATAAAGGCCGCGCCCTCCAGCAGCAGGCGAAAAGTATTCCCCAGGCCGTGGGCTGTGCCGCACAATGCGATGCGGATTCCATGCTCGCTCTCAAGCAGCAGCTTGAGCAACTGCGCCAGCAGCTTCATCGCGCCTGAGGCTATAGTTAATAAGATTTTGTTTACCCATATATATCGCGCACTATTTAATAGCGCACATAACCGTAAGATGAGGAACCTGCCATGTCTTTAGAAAAAGTTGTTTATACCGCCAAAGCCAAAGCCACCGGAGGCCGTGATGGCCGTGCGACCTCTTCCGATGGCGTTCTGGATGTCAAACTGGGCGTACCGAAAGAGATGGGCGGTATGGGCGGCGAAGTCACCAACCCAGAGCAGCTGTTTGCGGCGGGCTACTCTGCCTGCTTCCTGGGCGCGATGAAATTTGTCTCTGCCCGTGACAAAATCGCGCTGCCGAAAGATGCGTTTATCGAAGGCGAAGTTGGCATTGGTCCACTGCCAACCGGTTTTGGTATCGAAGCCAAACTGAATATCCACGTGCCAGGTATGGACGAAGCCGAAGCCAAAAAGCTGGTCGACGCGGCGCATATCGTTTGCCCGTACTCTAACGCAACCCGCGGCAATATTGATGTGACGCTGAATATCATCGCCTGATAAGCCCCGTCGTATGCAGCCCCGGTGCGCGCAGTGCCACCGGGGAAATCCCCCTCCGTCCCCCCTTCTCTCTGTGCTACTATGACCCCATATCACGACGTCGTATCCCAGTAGAGAAAGTGTTATGTCATCCAGACTTCTGACCACCAGCGTCGCCGGAATCGATGCCTTTGTGCGCGATCCCCGTGGCATCTTAACCAAAGCCGATGGCGGTACTCTCGCCGTGTTTGCCGACAACGCGCCCGCGTTTTACGCCATCACGCCTGAACGCCTGGCACAGCTTTTGGATATTGAAGCGCGTCTGTCGCGCCCGGTCAGTGACGTCGCGTTAGATACGCAATTCTTTGAAGAACCGACCAGCGCGCCGGTTGCCGTCCCGATGGGCAAATTTGCGATGTACTCTGGCTGGCAGCCGGATGCGGATTTCCAGCGCCAGGCCGCCCTGTGGGGTATCGCCCTGACGCAGACCGCCACGCCGGAAGAGCTGGCGGCGTTTGTCGCGTACTGGCAGGCCGAAGGCAAAGTGTTCCACCACGTGCAGTGGCAGCAGAAGCTCGCGCGCAGTATTCAGATCAACCGCGCCAGCAACGGCGGCCAGCCTAAGCGCGATATCAACACCATTTCCGAACCCGATAATCAGATCCCACCAGGATTCAGAGGATGATATGAAAAACGTCGGCGACCTGATGAAACGTCTGCAAAAAATGATGCCTGCCAACGTGAAGCCGGCCTTCACCTCGGGTGAAGAGTTGCTGGCCTGGCAAAAAGAGCAGGGAAAGATGCGCTCCGAAGCCCTGACGCGGGAAAACCGCGCCATGAAAATGCAGCGTACCTTCAACCGCTCCGGCATTCGTCCCCTGCATCAGAATTGTTCCTTCGATAACTATCGCGTGGAAAACGACGGTCAGATGATGGCCCTCGCAAAAGCACGCCAGTATGTCGAAGAGTTCGACGGCAGCATCGCCAGCTTTATCTTCAGCGGCAAACCGGGCACCGGCAAAAACCACCTTGCGGCGGCCATCTGTAATGAGCTGTTGCTGCGCGGAAAATCGGTTCTGATCATTACCGTCGCAGACATCATGTCGGCGATGAAAGACACCTTCAGCAACCGTGAAACCACGGAAGAGCAGCTGCTGAACGATCTGAGCAACGTCGATCTGCTGGTCATTGACGAAATCGGCGTCCAGACTGAATCCCGCTACGAAAAAGTGATCATCAATCAGATCGTTGACCGTCGCTCCTCGTCGAAGCGCCCGACCGGCATGCTCACCAACCATAAAGCGGAAGAGATGACCAAGCTGCTGGGTGAGCGCGTCATGGACCGCATGCGTCTTGGCAACAGCTTATGGGTGAACTTCACCTGGGATAGCTACCGCGATCGCGTTACCGGCAAAGAGTATTAGGATATTTCCAGGAATGGCGCGCCTTTCACAGGTATATACTGAAGCCACTTCCAGCCCGATCAGGGCCTTTTAGAGTGCATTTTATGAAAAAAAATCTTCTTCTCGGCACAGCATTTAGCGTCGTTCTGCTCACCGGCGCCGCCCACGCGGCCTCCTGGCAGGAGTCACTCTCCAGCGCAGCGAACGAGTTGAGCAAAAGCAGCGGTAGCACACAGAGCGGCGGCCTGTCTGCTTCGTCCCTCACCAGCCTGCTGGGCGGCAGCAATCAGAGTCTGAGCGCTGGCACCATGAACAACGCGGCCGGTATTCTGGGCTACTGCGCCAAGCAGAAGCTGGCGTCAGTCACTGACACGCAGAACATCAAAAACCAGGTATTAGATAAACTTGGGCTGGATACGCAAGAGCAGAAGCAGGACACCAACTATATGGATGGGATCCAGGGTCTGCTGAATGCCAAAGACGGCCAACAGCTGAACCTGAGCACCCTCGGTGACTCCGCGCTGGCGAAACAGGTGAAGACCAAAGCCTGCGATCTGGTGCTGAAACAAGGCGTTAATTTCCTCTCCTGATCCATCCCATTTTCTGCCACAACACGCCGCGATTGTTCCGTTACTCTGACAACGCGGCGCCAGACTCGTATTTTGCTCATTCTTTTACGTCTCAGCCCGCGTATAACGCGATGCGACGGCGATCAAAATTTCCACTTTCTAAACCAAATCCTAACAACAGCACATTTTAGTGACACTAGAATTGCAGCTATGTGACTTCGCCATTAAATTGTATCAACCAAAAAATAATCAGTTAGCCAGCTAAACGACTGGCGCTATTGAGGATAAGCTGTTGTCAGAGTTTATTTCCCTTGCCCTGTTCCTGGCTTCCGTTGGCATCTATGCCTGGAAGGCCGGCCGCAACACCTGGTGGTTTATTGCCACATTACTGGTGTTGGGTATTTTTATTGTTTTAAACATTACCCTGTACGCCAGCGATTACTTTACCGGTGACGGCATTAACGACGCCGTGCTGTACACACTCACCAACAGTCTGACAGGCGCAGGAGTTAGTAAGTACATACTTCCTGGCGCAGGGCTGGTTCTGGCGCTGGTGGCGGTGTTTGGTACCCTCGGCTGGGTGCTGCGACGCCGCCGCCATCTTCCGCATCATATGGGTTATAGCCTGCTGGCCCTGGTGCTGGCGCTCGGTTCCGTCGATGCCAGCCCGGCCTTCCATCAGATTACGGAGCTGGTGAAATCCCAGTCCCGCGACGGCGATCCCGATTTCACGGCGTATTACAAAGAGCCGTCAAAAACCATCGCGCATCCGAAACTGAATCTGGTCTATATCTACGGCGAGAGCCTTGAGCGTACCTATTTCGATAACGACGCCTTCCCGAACCTGACCCCAGATCTCGGCCCGCTGAAAGACGAAGGGCTGGACTTCAGCCACACGGCGCAGTTGCCGGGTACCGATTACACCATCGCCGGGATGGTCGCCTCTCAGTGCGGTATTCCGCTGTTCGCGCCGTTCGAGGGTAACGCCTCCGCGTCGATGTCGAGCTTCTTCCCGCAGAATATTTGCCTCGGCGATATCCTCAAAAACTCCGGCTACGAAAACTACTTCATGCAGGGGGCCAACCTGCGCTTCGCCGGGAAAGACGTATTCCTGAAATCCCACGGTTTCGATCACCTTTACGGTGCTGAAGAGTTAAAAACCACCGTCGCCGACCCGTCTTATCGCAATGACTGGGGCTTCTACGACGACACGGTGCTGGACGAAACCTGGAAGAAATTCGAGGAGCTGTCCAAATCCGGCAAACGCTTCTCGCTGTTTGCCTTAACCGTGGATACACACCACCCGGACGGCTTTATCTCGCGTACCTGCGAGCGCAAAAAATACGCGATTAACGGCAAGGACAATCAGTCGTTCAGCGCCGTGACCTGCAGCCAGGAACACATCGCCGCGTTTATCAATAAAATCAAAACCTCGCCGTATTTCAAAAACACGGTGATCGTGGTCTCTTCCGACCATTTGGCGATGAAAAACACCGCGTGGGATGAGCTGAACAAGCAGGATCGAAGCAACCTGTTCTTTGTGATGCGCGGCGACCAGCCTCAGCAGGAGGTCATTGCCACAAAGCGTAACACCATGGATAACGGCGCAACGGTGCTGGATATTCTGGGCGGAGATAACTTCATCGGGCTGGGGCGCAGCACGCTCTCCGGCCAGTCGCTCTCTGAAGTCTTCCTCAATATGAAAGAGAAGATTCTGGCGTGGAAACCGGACGTGATCCGCCTGTGGAATTTCCCGAAAGAGATGAAAGATTTCACCATCGACCAGCAGAAAAACATGATTGCCTTCTCGGGCAGCCATTTCCGCCTGCCGCTGCTGCTGCGCGTCTCAGATAATCGCGTCGAACCGCTGCCGGAGAGCGAATACTCCGCGCCGCTGCGCTTCCAGCTGGCCGACTTCGCCCCGCGCGATAACTTCGTCTGGATCGATCGCTGCTACAAAATGGGCCAGCTGTGGTCCCAGCCGCTGTCGATTTCAACGGACTGGTGCGTGTCGCAAGGCCAGCTCGGCGGCGAACAAATCGTGCAGCGCGTCGATAAAGATCAGTGGAAAGGCAAAACCGCGTTCAAGGATACGGTGATTAATACCGACCGCTATCAGCGCAACGTGGATATGCTGAAAGTGGTCGATAACGATATTCGCTATAAAGCCGACAGCTTCGTGTTTAACGTGGCGGGAGCGCCGGAAGAGGTGAAGCAGTTTAGCGGTATTTCGCGCCCGGAATCCTGGGGACGCTGGTCCAACGCGCAGCTCGGCGATGAGGTGAAAATCGAATACGCCCAGCCGCTGCCAGAGAAATTTGATCTGGTGATCACCGCGAAAGCCTTCGGCCCGAATGCCAACAAACCGATCCCGGTGCGTATCGGCGACAAAGAGCAGACGATGACCCTCGGCAACGAAGTGAGTACCACTACGCTGCATTTTGAGAACCCGTCGCGCAGCAATACGGTCGTGATCGTTCCGCCCGATCCGCAATCAACGAACGAGGGCAATATTCTCGGGCATTCGCCGCGCAAACTGGGGATTGGGATGGTCGAAATGAAAGTGGTACAGAACGCCGGTTAACGGCACATCTGCGTGTATGTCGGGTAAGCACAGCGCCACCCGACAACATCACAAATGCCTAAAGCGCCCCGCCTGAACAGGGCGCTTTTTTTTACATCAGAAGGTTTCCCAGTTTTCACTGGACGCGGTCGTCGCGGCAGCGGCTTTACGCCCCTTCGCCGAGATTACTGGCGTTTTCAGACCGGCGTTATCACGTGATTTCTGCTGCTCTTGCTGAATGCGGAAGACCGCCACAGCCTGCGTCAGACGGCTCGCCTGCTCTTCCAGCGCGGCGGCTGCCGCTGCGGACTCTTCCACCAGTGAGGCGTTCTGCTGCGTCACACGGTCCATCTCCGCCACAGCCAGGCCGACCTGGTCGATACCGCGGCTCTGCTCATCAGACGCAGAGGCGATTTCGCCCATAATGTCGGTCACGCGGGTCACCGCATTCACGATTTCGCCCATCGTTTCACCGGCGCTTTCCACCAGAGTAGAACCCAGCTCAACGCGGCCCACGGAGTCTTCGATCAGGCTCTTGATTTCGCGTGCCGCCTGGGCGCTACGCTGTGCCAGGTTACGCACTTCACCTGCCACCACCGCAAATCCACGGCCCTGCTCACCTGCACGCGCAGCTTCGACGGCGGCGTTCAGCGCCAGGATGTTGGTCTGGAAGGCAATACCGTCGATCACGCTGATGATGTCAGCGATTTTCTGCGAACTGCCGGCGATGTCACGCATGGTTTGCACCACGTTATCCACCACTTTCCCGCCTTTCTGCGCGGTCTCGGACGCACTCAGCGCCAGATTGCTCGCCTGACGGGCGTTTTCGGCGTTCTGCTTCACGGTAGCAGTCAGCTGTTCCATGCTGGCAGCGGTCTCTTCGAGAGACGCGGCCTGCTGCTCGGTACGAGAAGAGAGGTCGTTGTTGCCGACAGAGATTTCGCTCGCGCCGCTGTAAATCGCGTTCGCGCCGTTACGCACGTCGCCCACGGTGCTCACCAGCTCGCTCTGCATATGACGCAGGGTATCGGCCAGCTGTCCCATCTCGTTGGTGCCTTCGACGTCAATGCGCTTCACCAGATCGCCACTGGCGATATGACGGATGCTGTCGATCAGACGATTCAAAGGCGAGATCAAGGATTGCTTGATGCCCAGCCAGACGCCAACGATCACCACCAGTACCGCGATCAGCACGCTGATCAGCACCCAGATCGCCTGAGTGTAAGAGCTGTTGCTGTCATCCACGGCGGTCTGATACAGATGATCGTTCTGCTGCAGATAGTTCACATACTGCTTCTCAAAACCATCCTGATAGCTCTGGGTCGGCTGATCGAAGAAGTCATTGATCTTGCCTGCGCCCAGCAGCTGAATCAGCTCGGCCAGCGCACCGTGATAGATATCATAGTTACGCTTGATCTCCATGGCGGCAGCGTCGCTCTGACGCGGATCGCGCGGCAGTGCTTCGTAGTCGGCCCAGTTTTTCTCCGCCTGCTTCAGGGAAGCGGACGCAATCTGCATCAGCTCTGCAACGGTCGCGCCGCTGCCGATATTGCTCTGATCCATCATGTAGCGAATACCCGCGCGGTTCAGGGTATTACGGGTTTGCAGCAACGCGACCCAGCTGCCGTTCAGCGTGGATTGTTGCTGGCGAATAGTTTGTAGGACAGTGAAGTTTTCTTTGTCATGCTTCAGGGCATTAAAGAAAAGACCACCGGATGTCAGTTGTAACAGGCCAAAAATAGCCAAAACCAGCAACAAGCTGGTGACAATCTTGATACGATTTAACATGTTTTCTCTTTCCATCAGACAGATAACAGAATTTTCGGCCTGGTTAGGGAAAACTTTACGAAAATCGTGTTGATGATTTGAACATTTACGGATGATTTCGCAAAAAACTATTAATGTTTATCCTAAATCGCGCCGTTATATATTCCATAAGATAAATTTTATCTCTGTCGCACTGACATATTCTGTCAGTGGCATCCTTATTCTTCAGAGATCCTCACCGCACTAAACGGGAATATAATATGACAACTCCAGCCCGCAGCCGCTCTGCTGAACGACTCGTCGATATTCTTATGGAGCTGCATTTAAACGGCGTCGTTAACCGCAGCGATCTGATGCAAAAATATAAAATAACCGAACGTACGGTATATCGGGATCTGAATGCGCTGTCGCCGATTGTTCAGCATACGGGGAATGGTCTGTATCGCCTGATTCACGCCCAGCAAAATCCCAGCGGGCAAGGGCTGCACAACGCTGTCGCTAACTTTTTGAATGCTGACAGTTATTTCCCTGACAGAGGCACCGCGTTCTGGCAGAGTCTGGAAGCGCGCGTGGAAGAGAATCATATTCTGATCCTCAACAACGACGCTGAGCACTCGGTTCAGAATGATATTCGTCGCCATCTCACTGCAATTGAAAAATCGATAAAAGAGCGTCACGTTTGCCAGATAGTTTATAAAGACAAAACCCGGCTCATTAATCCATACAAATTAATTAACAAAAAAAATATATGGTATTTACAAGCTACGGAAAATGGCAGGCTGAAATCCTTTTCATTAAGCCAGATCAGTTGGCTGGATATTCAAAAAGAGACTTTTTCGCTGGATCGCGATACGGCTGAATTACTGGAAAAAAATCTCGACCCGTGGGTGAGTGAAGAGACGTTCGAGGTAAAAGTGTTTACCAACCATAGTATCTCGCACTACTTCACCCGCCGGGACCTGTTGCCGGAGCAGGAGGTGGTCGCTGAAAGCGACGACGGGGTGACGATCCGCTGTCAGGCGGCACATGAAAATCAGATCCTACCGCTCATCTTCTACTGGCTGCCGAACATTCAGGTTCTGGAGCCTCAGTGGCTGCGGGATAAACTCTTCGACACGCTCGAAGGTTATATGACAAATGCTACCGCCGACGCCCTCGAATAAACGATGTGATCTCAATCACATAAACCAGACCGCTGGCGGCGAGCCTTAACCACTCGCCCCGGCCTTTGACCGCTTAACCACCGCAATCAACCACTCACCCATTTACCTTCCTTTACACGCGCGACGATCTGGCAAGATCGCCTCAGCATTAATCAATACCTCCTCAAAACAAACTCAGGCCCTTTTTCCAGCTAAAAAACCAGGTCTAACTATGGATACGAAAAAACTACTTAAGCACGTACCCTGGGCGCTCCTCGGGATCCTCGGTGCTTTCTGTCTGGCGGTTGTCGCATTACGCCGGGGCGAACACGTAAGCGCCCTGTGGATCGTGGTCGCGTCGGTTTCCGTCTATCTGGTAGCGTACCGCTACTACAGTCTTTACATCGCGCAGAAGGTCATGAAACTCGACCCGACGCGTTCCACTCCGGCGGTCATTAACAATGACGGCCTGAACTACGTTCCTACCAACCGCTATGTGCTGTTTGGTCACCACTTTGCCGCGATTGCTGGTGCAGGCCCGCTGGTTGGGCCGGTGCTTGCCGCGCAGATGGGTTACCTGCCGGGTACTCTGTGGCTGCTCGCCGGCGTGGTTCTGGCAGGTGCGGTGCAGGACTTCATGGTGCTGTTCATTTCGACCCGTCGTAACGGGGCTTCTCTGGGTGAGATGATCAAAGAAGAGATGGGCCGCGTGCCGGGCACCATTGCCCTGTTTGGCTGCTTCCTGATCATGATCATCATCCTTGCGGTGCTGGCTCTGATCGTGGTGAAAGCCCTGGCAGAAAGCCCGTGGGGCGTGTTCACCGTCTGCTCGACCGTACCGATTGCGCTGTTCATGGGTATCTACATGCGCTTTATTCGTCCGGGCCGTGTCGGTGAAGTGTCCGTGATTGGTATCGTGCTGTTGGTGGCGTCCATTTACTTCGGCGGTATCATCGCTCACGACCCGTACTGGGGCCCGGCGCTGACCTTCAAAGACACCACCATTACCTTCGCATTGATCGGCTACGCGTTTATCTCCGCCCTGCTGCCGGTCTGGCTGATTCTGGCCCCGCGTGACTATCTGGCGACGTTCCTGAAAATCGGTGTCATCGTCGGTCTGGCGATCGGTATCGTGATCATCAACCCGGAACTGAAAATGCCAGCCGTGACCCAGTACATTGACGGTACCGGTCCACTGTGGAAAGGCGCGCTGTTCCCGTTCCTGTTTATCACCATTGCCTGTGGCGCCGTCTCTGGTTTCCACGCCCTGATTGCCTCCGGCACCACGCCGAAGCTGATGGCCAACGAAACCGACGCGCGCTTTATCGGTTACGGTGCGATGCTGATGGAATCCTTCGTGGCGATCATGGCACTGGTTGCAGCGTCCATCATCGAGCCAGGTCTGTACTTCGCGATGAACACCCCACCTGCGGGCCTTGGCATCACCATGCCAAACCTGCATGAGATGGGTGGTGACAACGCAGCGCTGATTATGGCGCAGCTGAAAGAGGCCAGCGCACACGCGGCGGCGACCGTCAGCTCCTGGGGCTTTGTGATCTCGCCTGAGCAAATCATGCAGACCGCAAAAGACATCGGTGAGCCATCGATTCTGAACCGTGCCGGTGGCGCACCAACCCTGGCCGTCGGTATCGCACACGTGTTCCACAAAGTGCTGCCGTGGGCTGACATGGGCTTCTGGTATCACTTCGGTATTCTGTTCGAAGCGCTGTTCATCCTGACCGCGCTGGACGCCGGTACCCGTGCGGGCCGCTTCATGCTGCAGGACTTGCTCGGTAACTTCGTGCCATTCCTGAAGAAAACCGACTCTCTGGTGGCGGGTGTTCTGGGTACTGCGGGCTGTGTGGGCCTGTGGGGTTACCTGCTGTATCAGGGCGTCGTTGACCCGCTGGGCGGCGTGAAGAGCCTGTGGCCGCTGTTCGGTATCTCTAACCAGATGCTGGCGGCCGTGGCGCTGGTCCTGGGTACCGTGGTGCTGGTGAAGATGAAACGCACCAAATACATCTGGGTGACGGTCGTTCCGGCGCTGTGGCTGCTTCTGTGCACCACCTGGGCGCTGGGTCTGAAACTGTTCAGCACCAACCCGCAGCTGGAAGGCTTCCTGTTTATGGCTAACCAGTACAAAGCGAAAATTGCCGCAGGCGGCGGTGACCTGACTGCACAGCAGATTGCCAACATGAACCATATCGTGGTGAACAACTACACCAACGCGGGTCTGAGCATTCTGTTCCTGGTCGTGGTCTACAGCATCATCTTCTACGGCATCAAAACCTGGATGAAAGTGCGCAACGCCGAAGGACGTACGGATAAAGAAACCCCGTATGTGCCTGTACCGGAAGGCGGCGTGAAGACCTCTTCACACCACTAAAACCCTGGCGGGTGGCGGCTACGCTAACCCGCCCTACGCAATACCTGTAAGCCCGGCAAGCGTAGCGTCGCCGGGCTTTTTCTATCTGGATGGCACAATGTTTGGTAACTTAGGCGAAGCAAAAAAATACCTCGGTCAGGCGGCGAAAATGCTGATTGGCATTCCGGACTATGACAACTACGTTGAACATATGCAGACCAACCATCCGGATAAACCGTACATGACCTACACAGAATTCTTCCGCGAGCGCCAGCAAGCGCGCTACGGCGGCGATGGCAAAGGCGGCGTACGCTGTTGCTAAAGGAGAGAACATGACCCCCATTGCAGTCACCCTGTTAACCGGCTTTCTCGGCGCGGGCAAAACCACCCTGCTGCGCCACATCCTCAACGAACAGCACGGCTTTAAAATCGCGGTGATCGAAAACGAATTCGGCGAAGTCTCTGTTGACGACCAGCTGATAGGCGATCGCGCCACCCAGATCACAACCCTGACCAACGGCTGCATCTGCTGCACCCGCTCAAACGAGCTGGAAGACGCTCTGCTCGATCTGCTCGACAGCCGCGATTGCGGCGATATCGCCTTCGACCGCCTGGTGATCGAATGCACCGGCATGGCCGACCCCGGTCCGATTATCCAGACCTTTTTCTCCCATGAGATCCTCTGCCAGCGCTACCAGCTGGACGGCGTGATTGCGCTGGTGGACGCGGTCCATGCCGACGAGCAGATGAACCAGTTCACCATCGCCCAGTCGCAGGTGGGTTACGCAGACCGCATTCTGCTGACCAAAACCGACGTGGCTGGCGACGCCGAAAAACTGCGTGAACGCCTGACGCGCATCAACGCCCGCGCGCCGATTTATACGGTGGTCCACGGCGATATCGACCTGGCGCAACTGTTCAACACCAACGGCTTTATGCTGGAGGAGAACGTCACCTCAAAACCACGCTTCCACTTTATTGGCGATAAGCAGAACGACGTCACCTCCATCGTGGTCGAGCTGGATTATCCGGTCGATATCAGCGCCGTGTCCCGCGTGATGGAAAATCTGCTGCTGTCGTTTGCCGACAAACTGCTGCGCTACAAAGGGATGCTGTGGATTGACGGCGAGCCAAACCGCCTGCTATTCCAGGGCGTTCAGCGCCTCTACAGCGCCGACTGGGACCGTCCGTGGGATGATGAAACGCCGCACAGCACCATGGTCTTTATCGGGATTCAACTGCCCGAAGAGGAAATCCGGGCGGCGTTTGCCTCACTCAAGCCCTGATCGCAAGACAACATAACCGCCCTAACTTTGGGCGGTTATGGCAAATATCGCGTAATGTCGATTAGAGAAATGTAATTTTTCGTCATTTACAAAATTATTTTGAAATAATGATAATCCTCATTAATTCACTTCTCATCATTATTTCCGCGATATTCAGGCTTTGTTTAGCTAATAAATAAAACGAAGTCTAAACACGAAAAGATAAATAGTTGACGCCGTGACAAACCCACTTTAGCTCAACAACAATCATACCGAAAAGTAACAAAACCAGCATAAAACCGCGAGTCACGTCACATTTGCAGTCATAAACATCGCTTGTTAAGGTGTCCTCAGATTAATTTGATGACGAGGAAATACACCATGAAAAAGATTAACTTCATTCTGCTTTCTGTTCTGACCGTAACATCTGGCTCCGCACTGGCGATGGGCGCATCTATTGAACAGGGTAAAAACTTCACCAACTTAAATATCGAAATGGGCAAATCCACCTCCGGTATTTATGCTGAAAGTAACTGGCTCAAAAATACCGATGACGGTACTCAGACGGGTGGTGTAGGTGCAGGCTATAACCTGGAAGTGGGTCCGGTAATGCTGAATGCAGGTGCGAAAGCCCTCTACCTCGGCCCGAAAAAAGGCGATAACGGTGTCGCATTCCCGGTCGGCGGTGGTGTAAACGTGGCTCTGACCGACAGCATTAACGTCTTCGGCGAAGGTTATGTAGCGCCTAACGGCCTGAACAACAGCGTGAAAAACTACGTCGAAGCCAATGGCGGCGTGAGCTGGACGCCGGTTAAACCGGTTACGCTGAAAGTGGGCTATCGCCACGTAAGCGTTGACGGCAAAGACGGTCGTCCAAACCATACCCTGATTGACGGTGCCTACGTCGGCGGCGGCGTGAGCTTCTAAGGCTTGCGAACAAAACAAAAAACCTGCCCCAGGGCAGGTTTTTTTATATGAGAGATTCGCTAACGCTGAACCTGCAAAATCTCCTGCGATTCCTGATTGGCACTCACCTCCTGCGGCGTTAACCACAGCGGCTTCCTGCCAAAGGTTTCGTACATTTTCAGCTGATCGTCATAATGCTTATTCGGCGTCCCGTCCGGGGCCACAAATCCGCTTTGACCGGGCGCAACCACATCCCACGCCAGCACCTGGCTTGCTCCCGATTGAGGGGAGAAGACAATCATGTCGTTTTCCGTTCCCCGGTTCTGATATTCGGCCTGATGACGCGCCTCTTTCGCCGCCGCTTGTGGCATGCCAAAGAAGTTGTTCGCGCGGAAGGTCAGCGCCATGGCAGGTGTTTCCCAGGCGTTGATATCCGTACCGTAGCGCGCCGAAAGCGTCTGCCACGCATCCTGCAGGGCCGCGAGGACGACCGTCTCCTGCGACTGTCCGGCAAAGAGATCGACCTCCTGCGGGATCGCCGATTTCTCCCCCTCCAGCGCTTCGAAGAGGATCTTGGCCCCGACGCTGATATTCAGCGAGCCGGTCGGCCCGTCCTGCGTCGTTTCATAGCCGCTGGCGCTGTACCAGGTGTTAAAGGGTGCCGGTACGGCGGCAACCACCGTGCGCTGCAGCATACTGGTCAGCCAGGCATTGAGAATGGCGGAACCGGGCTGATCATAGGTTTTCCCGTCGTCGCGTAAGCGATTTTGACCGTCCCAGCTCGTCAGCTTTTGCACCAACTGCTGGCGGGGATCGCTTTGCGGCAAACTGGCCGTCGCTTTTTGCAGGGCAGGCAGGAACAGACGCAGGTTCAGATCCTGACGGCTGGTTTTTTGGATCAATCCCCAGGCTTGTTCATAAGTCAGCGTGGGCTGTTTATCGATAAGCTGCGTGATTTCAGTAACGCGATCCGCCCCGCCCCATAAGAACGCAAACAGATCCGAGGCCGGATAATCTCTCTGCGGAGCGTTGTTCCAGTTAGCGATATACCCCGACTGCGGGTTATACACCTTCGGATTGAGATCAAACGACAGCAGCCCCTGCCAGTCCCACTTTCCGGTGCCAGGCACCGGCAGGCGCGGATCGTGCCCCGGCTGGCGTTTCGGATATGCGCCCCCATGAACGTAACCGATATTGCCGTCGATATCCGCGTAATACCAGTTGATAGTGAGCGCCTGCTTTGCCGCCTGCGCCGTCCAGCTCGGCCAGTCTTTAGCCTTCATCTGGTGCGTCCACGCCAGCAGGGAGGCCACCTCTTTCCCCTCCCATGCGCGCGCTTTGGCGTAGGCGGTGTGTGTCGCCGGATCGACGTTGATCACATTGCCGTGAACAGTTCGCCAGACGGTAAACGTCTCCGGCTGCCCGTCTTTCACGGCGATCGTCTCTTCGCGACGCTGCATTTTGATCCACTCGCCGTTATGCAGATATTCACCCGGTTTGCTCTCGGAGGTCTGCTCTGCAAAGATATCCACATCGTCGCCGAATCCCGCCGTCGCGCCCCATGAAATGGTCCCGTTGTGGCCGAATACCAGCCCCGGATAGGCAAACGGCGTGTTGCCGGTCACGTCATAACCCGCGCCGTGCAGCCCAATGCCATAGGTATACGCCGGGGCGTACCAGCCAAACTGCGGTCCGTTGACCATAATCGCTTTCGCGTCCTGTGCCTTTTTCTTGCCAATCACCCACATATTGCTGGTGGTCGGGTAACCCGCCAGGCCATTGGCCCCGCTACGGGCAAACTGGGCGGCGATCGTTTCGCGGTTTTGCCCGGCGGTAAGCGCCAGCAGTGCGCCATCCCTGCCTTTCGCCGGTCGGTCGAGCATCGGTGCGGGGAGATCGTAGCGCGGGAGCAGCGCGGCGGTTTGACTGTTTTTCAGATCGACCGTGATGGGATAACGACTCTCCTGCGCGGCGATGGTGGTCGGCGCCGCCGGATTCACTAGCCATTTCAGCTGGTTAAACACCCCCATCCCTTTTTGCGCGCCGTATCTATCTTTTAACGCCGTGAGAAGCGCCAGGTTGTCGATTTCACTGGTGCTGTCGGAGAAACGGTTGGCCATCGTGCCGACAAAAACCATCGCCACATCAAAGGGCTGCCAGTGCCCAGGCTTAAAACCAAACTCGGTAAATTGCGCAGGCAGACGTTTACCCGGCTCGGCGTTCACTTTATCAATCCAGGCGTTCATGCCGTCGGCATAACCCTGAAGGATCGCTTTGTCATCGGCGGAGAGCGCGGCGATCTGCGCGTGAATCGACGCCGGCCAGTAGTTCTGGCGGATATCCTTATCAAAACTCACAAAAGATTTTCCGAGCACTTCAGACACCGTGCCCTGGGTGCTGCGACGGGCCATCTCCATCTGGAACAGGCGATCCTGCGCCACCACATAGCCGTAACCGTAAAAAAGACGATAGGTATCATCGGCGTAGATATGCGGCATGCCGTAGCTATCGCGAACGATCTTGACCTCTGTCGGGGCGGTATTCGCCAGCGCCGCGAGGCTCCAGCTTAGCGTCAGGGAAGCCACAACACAGTTCACGATCATACGATTTGTATTTTTCATTGTATCCTCTTGCAGGTGTATGATTTTCGATTTGATACTAGCAAGAGGCGAATTGTTATCCAGAACAGCCAGTTTGTTTCACTGCGAACTGTGAGTCTGGTAACTAATTCATGATACGAATATATCAATTATGTGATGCTTGGCGAATCACAATCATTTGTTGATTGCAAAAAAAGGGCGGCTCGTAAGCCACCCTGTTTACTGCTGTGAAATCGGTTAGCGGCGGACGACCACCAGCTTCTGATTCACAAACTCTTTAATGCCCAGATCCGACAGCTCGCGACCGTAGCCGGAGCGTTTCACGCCGCCGAACGGCAGTTCAGCCGCCGTGTCGGTCAGCCAGTTGATGTAGACCATCCCGGTTTCGATTCGCGAGGCCATTTTCTTCGCACGCTCAATGTCCTGGCTAAACACCGCTCCGCCCAGCCCGTAGTTCGAGTCGTTTGCCAGGCTCACCGCTTCGTCGTCGTTTTTGACGACATAGAACTGCGCCACAGGCCCGAAGAACTCTTCAAAATAGGCCGGATTCTCACGGGAGATATGAGTCAGGATTGTCGGCTCAAAGAAGTTGCCGTCGCGCTGCACCGGCTTGCCGCCCACGTGCACTTTCGCGCCGTTTTTCACCGCCTCGTTAACCTGTCTGGTTAACGTCTCCAGCGCATCTTTCGAAGACAGCGGCCCCAAAGTGGTGCTCTCATCCAGCGGATCGCCGATTTTGACCTCGCGGAACGCCTCGGTGAAAGCCGTCAGGAACTGATCGGCCACTTTCTCATGGACGATAAAACGCTTCGCGGCGGTACACACCTGCCCGGCGTTGTTGAGTCGGGCATTGACGCCGATCTTCACCGCTTTCTTGAGATCCGCATCGTCGAGCACGATAAACACATCGTTACCGCCCAATTCGAGGGTCGATTTTTTGATGTGCTTCGCCGCCTGCGCTGCGACCACGCTCCCGGCCTTCTCAGACCCGGTCAGGGCTGCACCCTGTACGCGCGGATCGGCAATGATCTTCGCGACCTGATCCTGCGAGATAAAGAGGTTCGTCCAGGCACCGTCCGGCGCACCGGCTTCACGCACCAGATGGGCGAACGCCTCCGCGCAGTGCGGCACGATGCTGGCGTGTTTCGCCACCACAGGGTTGCCCGCCGCCAGGTTCGGCGCCAGCACACGCATCAGCTGGTAGAACGGGAAATTCCACGGCTCAACGGCCATCACCACGCCGATAGGATGGTGCTCCACCCAGGCGTCACCCAGTTCCGATTTGTACTTCACTGGGGCGAGAAACTGCTTCGCATTGTCTGCGTAATAGCGGGCGATTTGCGCGCAAAGCTTCACTTCCCCGCGGCTTTGCCCGATGAGTTTCCCCATCTCCTGACTGGCGATTTTTGCCAGCTCTTCGCTCCGGCTATCGATCAGATCCGCCAGCTTATGCAGCACCGGCAGACGCTGTTCGATAGCGCCTTTCGCCCAGTCGGAATGGTAAAGGGCATCCGCCGTTTTTAGCGCGGCCTCGACATCAGCATCGGTATGGGATTTGTACTCTTTAATGAGCTTGTTGTTAGCAGGATTCACTGTCTGGTAAGCCATATAGGTCTCCTTAATTACCGCTTAGGGTATTAAGGGTAGTCAAAATGGCCGGGGGTGGGCGTAAAGTTGGGTATATACGGACGTTTCTTAGAAACATGTTGTAAAAAAGGCACATCACCCGATGTGCCTTACCTGTTTATTCGTCAAAAGAGCAGTAACCGCCTTTATGATGCGAGCCGGTTCCGCCGTGAGGGTGCTGTCCTTTTGGGCAGGCCAGTGCTGTAAATGAAGTCATCGTAAATAAAGCCAAAAACATTGCTACAATAATCTTTTTCATGTATTCCATCCGCGAAATAAATAATTCCTATTTATATTTCCCCGCGTAAACAAACGGGAAGGGAAATTATACCCCCGGTGAATAGGGTTATTAATTAACGGATGTCGCAAATAGATTAACGATTGTGCTGCGCGATGAATTTTTTATGAATAAGAGGAGTACCCCGTTCAGAATGGCAGCGACAAAACCGCAAAGCCACAAGACTCACCATTGACTCCCATCACAATTCCTCTGCGTCATTTCCCCCACTACCTTTGGGCTGCTCATCCTAACCCGTTGAAAATCCACATACCCAACAATCATTCATTCGAAAAATACTATCAATAACCCTTTTTATCCAATTGGATCTGCAATCACGCTCTCCACAGAATGTGTATAAACCTACGCATTCAGGAGTTCCCATGTCTATTTCCGTGATTAACAACACCCCGTATGAAGCCGTTGAAATCATTCAGGCTGCCAAACCCGGCTTTAAACCGCGCATCGCGTTTATCCTTGGCTCCGGCCTTGGCGCGCTGGCGGATAAGCTCGATAACAAAACCGTTATCTCTTACGAAAAACTGCCGGGCTTCCCGGTCAGCACCGTGATTGGTCACGCGGGTGAAGTGGTGATGGGCTCGCTGCACGGCGTGGATCTCATCTGCATGAAAGGACGCGGGCATTTCTATGAGGGCGTCGGGATGGGCATCATGACCCACGCGGTGCGCACCTTTAAGCTGCTCGGCTGCGAATTCATGTTCTGCACCAACGCCGCCGGTTCACTCAACCCGAACATCCCGGCGGGCAGCCTGGTGGCGCTCAATGACCACATCAACACCATGCCGTCCACGCCGCTGGTTGGGCCGAACGACGACCGTTTTGGGCCGCGCTTCTTTAGCCTCGCCAACGCCTACGACAACGATCTGCGCGCAAAACTGCACCACACAGCGGGTGATCTCAACATCACTCTGCACGAAGGCGTGTTCGTCTCCTACCCGGGGCCAAACTTCGAAACGGCGGCAGAAATCCGCATGATGCGGAACATGGGCGGCGATGTTGTTGGCATGTCGGTGGTGCCGGAAGTGATTGTTGCGCGCCACTGCGGCCTGAAAGTGCTGGCGGTCTCGGCCATCACCAACATGGCGGAAGGGCTGAGCGACGTGGAACTCTCCCACGAACAAACCCTGAAATGTGCGGCGATGGTCACCGACGATTTCATTCGCCTGATTAGCCAGTTCGTGAAGAACTGCCGCTAACTTCCCGTCCAGCGGCGGGCACGCGCCCGCCAGGAGAAATGCAGATGTCAGAAAATTACTCTCGCGGCAGTCTGAATGCGATTTCGTATCTGAGCTACTACTTCGTCGGCGCGCTGGTCTCGACGCTGGGGATTGTCCTCGGCCCGCTGTGCGCCGCGTTCAATAAGGATCCGAGTTTCATCGGCCAGGTGTTTACCCTGATGAATATCGGCATGTTCGTGCCGATCATGCTCGGCGGCATTCTGATGAAAAAATGGGGTCTGCAAAAGCCGCTGGTGATCGCCGCCGCGCTGACCATCCTCATCAGCGCCCTGCTGTTCGCCACCCCGACGCTGACCATGTTCAGCGTGGCGGTCGCCATTATCGGTGCCTGCGGCGGTATTTTTATGACCATCGGCAGCTACCTGGTGGTGCGCATCAATCCGGACGAAAAAAGCCGTTCATCGAGCCTGATCTTCACCGATTTCTTCTTCAGCCTGGCGGGGGCGACGCTCTCCTTCCTGCTGGCGTGGCTGTTCAAAATGGGTGCGAGCTGGATTGCCATGTACGGCATCATGGGCGGGCTGGGCGTGCTGATGCTGATCCTCACCCTGCGCAGCCGTTACCCAAGCACCGTTGCGCCAGAACCGGCGCATCAGGACACCACCCGCAAAGAGCCGTGGGGTCGTTCCGTCTGGCTGCTGTGCGGCGCGCTGTTCCTGTTCCTGCTGGCGGAGCCGATTTTCACAATGTGGACGCCAGGCTATCTGCAGTGGCGTTTCCAGATGCTGCCAGAACAGGCGGCGCTGTACACCACGGTCTACTGGGTGGCGAAAGCGACCGGACTGTTCCTCAATCAGTTCACCGTGAAGTGGATGAAACTGCGCACCTTCCTGCTGATCTGCACCGCCGTCGGTCTGGTGGCGATTGCGCTTATCAGCAACAGCGCCAATACCACGCTGATCCTGATTGCCTGCGGCGCGTTCGGTTTCTTCAACTCTGGCCTGTTCTCCGGGCTGATGAGCTACGGTTCGTTGCAGGTCAGCCGCAGCTCCCCGACGCTTATCTCCGCGCTGCTCACCTGCGGCACCGTCGGCACGCTGCTGTTCGCCACTGTCTCGTCGCTGGTTAACAGCCGCTACGGCCTGCACGGCGCAGTGAATGCCTCCACCTGCGCCTACGCGCTGCTGATGGTGACGCTGCTGGCGGCCATCGCCTGAAGCAAGGCTGAACGCCTGCACCAGGGCGAGGCGGTCGCGGTTTGACAGGCTCCAGGGAGGGTTGCATGATATCGCCACCCTCCTTTTTCTCGGTGCCCGGTATGCTCGATTCACAGGCCAACAGCCGCATTCGCTTCCGGATGCTACGCTATTTCCAGACCCTCGCCGATGAGCTGCATTTTGGGCGCGCCGCCGCCAGGCTGAATATCTCCCAACCGCCGCTGAGCATGCAAATCAAAGAGCTGGAAGAGCTGCTGGGCGTGGAGTTGTTTGAGCGTACCAGCCGCAAAGTCGTGCTGACTCACGCCGGAAAAGTGCTGAAAGCGGAAGTCGACCGTCTGCTTAGCGCCACCGAACAGTCCCTGAACTATGTGCGCCAGATTGGCCGCAGTGAAAAGCAGCACATCAATATCGGGGTGATTGGCAGCGCGATGTGGGGGCCGTTGCTGACGCGCATGAAAGCGTTCCGCGAGGCCAATCCGGACGTCAACTGGACGCTGCACGAGCTGGGCCAGCAGGAACAGACCGAGGCCCTGCGCGCGCGCACCGTGGATATCGCCATCAACCGCAACGTGATCCCTCACGTCGAAGCCAAAATCCGCTGCCAGATGATTGCCCGTGAAGCGGTGTGCGTGGCGGTGCATGAGAGCGATCCGTTGTGTCGTCGCAGCAAAATATCCCTGAAAGATCTGGTTGATCGGGCGTTTATCTCCCTCTCTTTCACCCACAGCGACTTTGCCCGTCAGGTGTATGACAGCTGCCTCGCGCTGGGCGTCTCGCCGCTGGTGACGCATCAGGTCTTTGAACCGCAGACCGCGCTGGCGCTGGTCAGCACCGGTAACGGCGTATCGCTGTTACCCGAATCCTGCGCGCTGATCCACTGGCCGGGTGTGGTGTTCCTGAAACTTACCGAGACTATCCCCGCCGATCTCTACGCGCTGTGGTACGACGAGCCGCTGCCGGATCTGTTCAGCCGTTTTCTGGCAGCCCTGCGCGACTGATCACACTTTTTTGCACTCCTCCCACGTTCCGCTCTATCCTTAACCCTATGGAAAAATTAGCTGAACTCAAACGCGCCAAGTTGTTGGCGCTGTCGCTGCTGCTGGTTGCCGCCGCGATTTTCATTGCCACGCTGTTTCTGCCACAAACGTTCTGGGTACGCGGCGCGAAGGCGATTGCCGAGGCGGCGATGGTTGGCGCGCTGGCGGACTGGTTCGCCGTGGTGGCCCTTTTCCGCCGGGTGCCGATCCCGTTTATCTCGCGCCATACGGCGATTATCCCGCGCAACAAAGATCGGATCGCCGACAATCTGGGCCTGTTCGTGCAGGAAAAATTTCTCGATACCCAGTCTTTAGTTGCGCTGATCCGCCGCTACGAACCCGCACAGATGATCGGCAACTGGTTCAGCCAACCGGATAACGCCCAGCGTGTCGGGCAGCATCTGATTCAGGTGATGGGCGGGTTCCTGGAACTGACGGACGACGGGCGCATTCAGCGCTTACTGAAACGCGCCGTACACAAGGCCATCGATAAGGTCGATTTTACCCAAACCAGCGCGGCGATGCTGGAGAGCATGACCAAAAACAACCGTCATCAGGTGCTGCTGGACGCGGTGATCAACCGCCTGATCACCCTGATTCAGCGCGACAGTACGCGGGACTTTATCGCCGCGCAGATCGTTCACTGGCTTAAAACCGAACATCCGCGCAAAGCGATGATGCTGCCGACCGAGTGGCTCGGCGATCAGAGCGCCGAGCTGGTCTCCGATGCGGTGAACGCGATCCTCGACGATATCAGCCACGATCGCACGCACCAGATCCGTCAGGCGTTTGATCGCGCCACGCTGAAGCTTATCGACAACCTGAAAACCGATCCGGAGATGGCGAGCAAAGCCGAGAACATCAAACACTACCTGAAGAATGACGAAGCGTTTAACCGCTATCTCGGCGAGATGTGGGCCGACCTGCGCGCATGGCTGAAAGCCGATATGCAGAGCGACGACTCCCGCGTGAAGCAGCGCATCGCCAACGCCGGGCAGTGGTTTGGCGAAACGCTGGTGGCCGACGCCAGCCTGCGCGCCTCGCTGAACGAACATCTGGAGCAGGCGGCGCATCGCGTGGCACCGGATTTCGCGGCCTTCCTGACGCGCCATATCAGCGATACGGTGAAGGGCTGGGATGCAAAAGACATGTCACGACAGATCGAGCTGAATATCGGCAAGGACCTGCAGTTTATCCGCGTTAACGGCACGCTGGTCGGCGGAACTATCGGGTTGATTCTGTTTCTGCTGTCGCAAATTCCGGTGCTGCTCCCCCACTAAAAAAATGGGGCTGAGTGCCCCATTTTGTTATGAGTTTACCGGCTGCGGCGCAGGCGAATCTCTCCCCGCCTCGCGCGCGCGAATCACTTCCGCCTCAAAGAATTCCCGGACCACGGTGACCGACAGGCCGATCACGATTTGCAGGTTCCTGCCATTACGAATCGTCCCTAACGCACCCGCAGCTTTCAACGCGTTGTCATCCATCACGCACGAGGGATCGTGGATCACCAGCCGCAGGCGGGTCTGGCAGTTGCTGATGGTTTCAACGTTTTCCGCGCCGCCGACGCACTGCAGGATCGCAATCGCCTTCTCGCGATCGGGTTGTTTGCCCGCCGCCTTTTTATCGCGGTAATCCTGTTTCGAATAGAGACGCACCTCGTTTTCATCCTCGTTACGCCCCGGCGTCAGGATGTTGTATTTGAGGATCACGTAGCGGAAGACCATAAAGTTGATCGCCGCAAAACCAAAGCCGATGGCCAGATGGATCCAAATCAGGTGCGCGTGGTTTTGCGCGTAGAAGATCCAGTTGAACAGGATCATGTCGTTCATCCCGCCGCCCATAAAGCCCACCACTCCGGCCATGTACAGCGCCATGCACAGCACCGCGCCGATCAGCGCGTTGAGCAGATAAAGCACCGGCGAAATAAACAGATAGGTGAATTCGATCGGTTCGGTAATACCCACGCTCATCGCGGTGATGATCGCCGGGATCACCAGGGCCGCCACTTTTTTCTTCTGGCTTTTATTCGCCGTGGCGTAAATCGCCAGCCCCGCACCTAACGAGCAAAAGACACTGATATTGCCGTAAAGGGAGTAGCCCGCCGCCGGGAACTGCTCGCGCAGCGGCACGGCAGAGGCCGCGTAGGTCGAGACGTTTTCGATCCAGTGGGTGTAGAGACCGCCATCCACCACCGCCGGGCCGAAGAAGAACGGGAAATAGACGAAACGGTGTAGCCCCGTCGGCACCAGAATTCGCTCCACAAACGCAAATAGCCCCATTCCCAGCACATCGGCTTCGATGTAGAACGTTTGCATGGCGTTGATGCCCAACTGCACTTTTGGCCACACCAGACAGGTCAGCCACGCCAGAGGGATCATCAGGAAGAAGGCGATAATGAACACCAGCGCCATCCCCTGGAAAATCGAAAAGTAGTCGTGGAGTTTTTTCTCGAAAAAGCGGTTGTGGATCCAGGTGACGATCCCGCCGACGATCAGGGAGAAGACGATACTGGTATCCAGCGTTTTGATGCCGCCCACCAGCGCCAGCCCGCTCTGTCCGCCCACTTCCTGGCTGAAGTTGACGCCGAAATCAGCGCCCCAGAAGGTGAGCATCCCGTTGGTAAAATAGTTAAACGCCATGTAGGAGAAAAAGGCCACCAGCGCCGCGCGCGCCTGGGCGGACTTCGCCAGGCCAATCGGCAGTGCCATACAGAACAGCAGCGGGAAGTTGCGGAAAATCGTCCAGCCGCCGGACTTCAGAATCGTCATTACCTTGTAAAAAGTCGCGTCCGGGTGGGCCAGATCGCCCATGATATCGGGCATGGTGAGGATGTTGGTGACGGCCAGCAGCAACCCTGTGAACGGCAGGAATGCTATCGGGACCGCCATCGCGCCGCCAAACGTCTGGAAGGCGCCCATGATGTTGAGTTTTTTCATTTATTATTATCTCCAGCTATCCGCTCTCGCGGGTCAGGTCACAGAGGTTTTGCCAGGCCAGTCACCCTGCTCCCTCTCCAGCAGAAGCAGCATCGTTAACGCCTGAGCGTAGGGAACGGGGGCCATCGCGATATCGCAGTAATACTGAATATCCCAGCCCAACATGGTGCCGCGTGAGGCTTCGAGGACGATGCCGTCCTCGTCAATGCGCGCCATTACGGCGTCAAACGCCCGCAGCGCGTTAACGCTGACGGAATCATCCAGAATGCCCATCCGAACGCCGCGCAGCATGCCGTAGGCAATCCCCGCCGTGGCGGAGGATTCCTGAGGTGAGAGCGGATCGTCGAGCACCGTGTGCCACATGCCGTTGTCAGCCTGGAGCGTGCACAGGGAGCGCACCTGGCGCGCCACCACCTGCGACAGATAGCGACGCACGCCGGTGTCCAGATGCTCGCCCATCAGTTCGATAAATTCGGGGATTGCCACGGTGATCCACGCGTTGCCGCGCGCCCAAAACGCCCCGGCAAAGTGGTGTTTATCGACAAACGTCCAGCCGTGATACCACAGCCCACTGGCCGGATCGCTCAGATAGCGGGTGTGCAGCAGAAACTGGTATCCCGCCTCGTCAATCAGGTCCCGACGTTTGAGCACAATCCCCGCCACGCCAAGGAAAAGGCAGGTCATAAACAGCGTGTCGTCCCAGAGCTGGCCGGTGTTGGGCTGCTCTTTCACCACGTGCTGGAAGCCGCCCTCTTCAGTTTTGGGCAGATCACGCAGGAGGGCGTCGGCCCAGTCGTTGACCGTTTTCAGCAGATCCTCACGCTGATGTTGCCCCGCCACCAGCGCCAGCACGATCATCGGTGCGGTGGTGTTGATCTGTATCTCCGGCAACCCTTTGGCGATCTGCGCCTCATACCATGCGAGGATCGACTGCTGCAGCGCCGCGTCCTGCTGGTGCGCGGCGTAACGCCAGAATCCGTAAAGCCCGACGCCGATTTCCCACTCCCACTCCTCAAAGTGGATCGCAAAACCGTCGCCAACGCCCACTTCATTCAAATTCTTCAGACGGCAAAATCCGCGCACCACGCGGTCCAGCGTGCTCATCCGTTCATCCTTGTTCATGCGTTTACGTCCTTGAAAATAATGCGTGGGGCAGTGCTGTGCAGAGCGGGAAATGTCGCGGCGAGATCGTGATCTTTCTCGATCCTCATTGCGCTCATCCGGGCGCTGAACGCCGCAAAAGCCACGTCGTCGCCGTAGCCCGCTTCCACGTACCACGCCACGTCGCGTCCTGCCGCGCGACACTCGGTTCCGGCCGTAAGCCCGTGGTCGAGGGTGTGCAGGGGAGCAGAGCAGATCACCGCAGCAAAAGCCTGACCGGCGCGAACGATACGGGCGTGCGTCGAGGCGATGACACGATCAAAAGCCTGTACCGACAGGTGAAGATGCGTCCACGGCAGGGCCTCTTCGTCAGCGATGTGCCAGCGCATCACAGCGCCGTTTTCCTGCTGCATGACCTGCGGCATTACGCCGTTTCCCGCCCAGAATGAAGGCCGCTTTTCGCCGCCTGGCTCGGCTTCACCCGGATGATTAATCCAGATTTTGGCGTCAGGACGGGAAGCAAATTGCAGGTCGAGCAGATGCTGTTGATGGCCTGGCTCACCCGTGTGGTGATCGACGCAGGAGGACAAACTGACGCCCGGCGCTTTCCAGAGGCAAATATTCCCGCCGCCGCAGGTGTACCACGCGGCCAGTTCGCCTTCGCAGAGCGTGGCGTACCTCTCTGACTCGGCAGGTGGCACGTAGTCGCTGGCGCAGAACAACGGCAGCGAGGCGCATTTGCGGTTATAGCTGCCGCCACCCCAGGCCACCGCGCCGTAAGCCGACAGCTCGGTGAGTCTCCCTGCCAGCAGCTCTTTTTCGTAGACGCGGCCCATAGTTCCGGCGGCGACGCCGTTCTGGTAATGCAGCGAGCTTAATAGCATTAAGCGGTCAATGAGCTGACCTGCGCGGGTGCGAATCGCCTGGCTCTCGGCCAGCTGATACAGTGCGAACAGGCCAATATAATCAACGGGATAATAGGGTGCGGAGTTCCACTCGACGAAACCATGCACATCGATGGCGTCGAACCACTTCACCAGACGCGCTTCGGCAATCGCCTGCTGTTCGCGTCCGAGGCGGCCCGAGGCGATAAACTGTTCGTCCGGGAAAAACTGCCCCGCCAGATACTGGGCGGTATGGAAACAGAGCGCGTGGTTTTCGCTCCAGAACCACATCACGTCGCAGCCCTGTTCGTCGAGCCAGTAGCGATAGCCCAGCAGAGTCGATTTCACCCGTCGCCAGAGGGCTGGCGGGAAATGATCCCCCTGGTGATAGCTCCAGATCCACAGAAGCGGCACCAGCGAAAAATCAGAGCAGTCTTCGCGCGCGCTGATGCGCTTGAGAGTGCTGTTCAGCAGGGTTTCACACTGAGGGCCGTATTCGTGCAGGTGCATCATCGCCAGCAGGCGGCAGGTACGATCCATGCCATGCGCGGCGATATAGCGCAGCGCTTCCTGTTTGCGCCCTGCAAGGGTGGTGGCGCGGGCAAGCACTGGCGCATCGGGCATGACGTTGATGCCGACGTGACGCGTGAGTGTCACTTCACCGCGCTGGAGCGTCAGACGCAGCTGATAGTGCGCCTCACCGATATCCGCCGGTAACGGCAGGGCGATCGCCGTTTCCCCGACGTTTAGCGCGCCAAAATCGAGGGTTCTCGGCGTAAAATTGTCGTTGCCCATGCCGCGCAGTTCCCCGCGAAGCACAACGCCCGCAGGGACTGGCACACTGCCGTGCAGCCGCACGCTGTGGTCAATGACCGCCAGTTCCGGTCGCAGCCCGCCCGCAAACTCACTCAGACAATCGACCGCCTCCCCCGACATGCCGGGCAGTGCCACGCCCAGGGGCACGTCATCCAGATAGACCATCTGCAGAGCAAAAAGGGTGTCGCGCTCAAACAGCTCGTCGAGATGGATCAGCAGGCTATTTTTGCCCGCGTTCAGCGGCAGGCGCACCTCGACATGCTGCAGGGTATTGCGCGTAAACGGCGTATGGCAGAGGGTTTCTGCTCCCTCAATCCATATCCGTACGCCGCCGCAGGTGTCCACACGAAACGAAAATTCCCCCGTGTGTGGCGCGAAAAGATCAACCGTCAGCCAGCGCTGAAGGTGGAAAGGCAAATGGCGAAAATCAGAAAATGAAACGCTGTCGTTCTCACCGCTAAAGGTCACTTCACGGCACGGCAGCGCCTGGGCGGGATCGACCGCGCGCCGGGCGTGCGTCTGGCGAAAGACGCGGCGGCAGAACGCCTCCGCTTTCGGGCCGGAGCCGTTGCGAAAGTGATAGTCTATTTCCGGGTCGATGGCTTCGCCGGTATAGAATTCAGCAAAGCGCTCTTCCTTTGCCGCGGAAAAGAGAAAACGCGTCAGCGCTTCGCCCTGTTTAAGTTGCCAGTCACCCTGTGACATATTTTCCTCGCCTTCATACGACTTATCGATTGCGGGCCAATCATCAGCGGGATTGCACTCTTCGGCGAGCAGCCAATAGTGGGGATTGGCCGGAACTGCCTGGCAACTCACAAAGCGAGCCACCACCGGGGAGACGACGTGACGACGATCACGCCTTACGTGAAATGAAAAAAGAGAATGTGACGATGGGCGCACAGCCATCGCGCCATGCGACTGACTTGCGCGACGTTCGTCACATTTTTGGCAGGTTTTAGCCCTTCAGCGCCTTTAGCTCCTCGCCCAGGCTATCGGCCAATGCCCGTACGCGTGAGGCATCAAACAGCACGTGCAATCCCGGCGAGGCGTCCGCGTGTTTCGCGCAGTAGTCTTCCATTTCTGAGGCGCTGCGATACAGCTCCTGAATGTTGATCTGGCAGATCTCGCGCATGCTCCAGCTGTTTTCCACCTCACGGGCAAAGCGCAGAGTGAAGAAGGCTTTCTGAGCATGCAAGAACAGGTGGCAGTAGAGCGCAAAGCCTTGCCACTCCTCCAGCCAGCGGTTTTTCAGGGCATACGGGAACGCGGCGATCTCCGTGAAACGCAGCGCGCGTTCACGTAAGCTCACAGAGGCGTCGCGGGCGTCATCTTTCTCTTTGGCGATGCGCGTCAGGCAGGCGGCGGATGTCTCCACATCGCTGGCGTCAAAGGAGATGTCGCGCTCGGAGCCTGGCAGCCAGTGGTTGCGATTGAGCTGTCCGTAGAGGCTCCACACCGCCTGACCGTAGCTTTCCGGCACCTGACTGTGGCGGTGAAACACGTGGTCGCGGACGTAAATCGCGCTATAGAGCACCTGTCCGGCCTGCTCCAGCAGGGCAGTGAACTGGTGAAAGACCGGCGGTTCAGGGCGCCAGCCGTAGCTTTCGTCGAGCCAGTACGTCAGCAGCTGATCGCGCGACAAATGGGCGCCATCATTCGCCAGCATCCGGCTGCATGCCAGCAGATTACACTCGCTCAGGGTACCCATGATCCAGTGGTTATCGACCCCTTCCCAGCTGGTTTTGCACACCGCGCCGCGGATCGCTGGATTGCTGCGACACCACAGCAGACGGCCCTGCAGCTCGTCGATGCGCGGAAACGGGAAAATCCCCCAGCCCACCTCTTCGCCCACCAGATCGATATCCGCCCACACTTCGCGCTCGCGGACTGCCAGCAGCGCCGGGTTATTCGGAAACGATGGCCAGAAGCGCTCGGGAGTCAGTTTGATGGAGACGCTGACGCTTTCGGGCAGCGGGCGGATCGCCTCCAGCACGTTGCCGAGATCGTGATTGCTCGCCGGGAACACGCGCAGCACCAGATGCTTGCTCTCTTTCTGCATCGTCCGGGAAAGTGCGCTGAAACAGCGGCTGTAGAGGGAAAAACTGCGCTCGTCACGCTCGGGAAGCCGGGCATTGTCTTGCCCCTGTAGCTCCCAGTTCGGGCGCGAAATGGGCAGCAGGCCGTCAGTATTGGAAATCGCCACCAGCAGGCCGCTCAGTGCCGGAATACGCTGGCAAATCAGCGACACTTTCTCGCTCAGATACGCGCACCAGAAATCGATGTCAAAGCGCACGCCGTGGCCCGGCTCGAACAGATGCGGATGCGCCAGCAGCAGGTCAGTCGGGAAGTTGAACTCTTTGGCCTGCAGATAAAAACGCAGCCCTTTTTGCTGGCACAGTTTACCGAGACGATTGAGATGGACGCAGCGGGCGCGCTGCTGGCTGGAGAGGCGATCGTTGTACTGAAGCGGGGTGTAGCCCTTGGGCGAAACCAGCATGTCGAACAGGTCCACCTGCCCGACAATCACGGTATTGAAATCATGCGCGACGGCGTAATCCACCAGCTCGCAGGCCTTATCCCAGTTCCAGTAAGCCTGATTATTTAGCTCCAGCGCCCTTGTCTGCCACATCTCCCTGCTCCTTTTGTCGCCCAATTGACCGGCCGACAGTCATAGCACAGAACGCAGAAAATAGGTGTGTCACGGTTCTCGAATGACGTAGCGGGTCGGCTCAAAAAGGTTCAGGAACAGATGCACCAGGAACACCAGCGTCAGCGTCGAGACCAGCGCCACCGTCACCGAGACGATGCGATAGAGATCGCTGAACACCAGATCGCCGTCAGGATGCATGTTCTGACCAAACATAATGCCGATGGTGGTGATGCTGGCAAACCCGACGCCCGCGCCGACTTTTTCCATGACGTGCAGACGTGCGCCAAACGCCAGCCCGAGGCCAATCAGCGGCATCATCAGCAACATGTGGCTGCTGTGATCGTAAAGCACCAGCTGCATTACCAGAATGTACAGACAGCCGAGGATCACCCCGACCACGCGCCACAGGGAGCTTATCACCGCGCCGCGATAGTTCATCGGGAAGAGGATCAGCACGCCCGCCATCAGCGCCGAGAGGGAATCGCTGAGATCGCTTATCTGAAAGACGACAAAAATCAGCGTTGCCACGGTGCCGGAGAGCAGGGATTCGTGGCGCACGCGGGCAGCGTTTTTCTCAATCAGCGGCGGCGGCTTGCGCGGTTCGACGTCCGGCAGCAGGTAGTTCATTAGCGCGCTTAAACAGACCGCCATGATGCTGGCCTCTATGTTTGAGAACAGCAGCGTGTGCCAGTTCGTGGTCGGGTAACTCATGAAATTGAGCATCACGCTCTGACACACCACCCCCATCGAGCCAAACAGGAACAGCGGCCCCTTACTCATAAACCGAAAACGCATCACGTAGAGGGCGAACACCACCAGCGTCATGATCAGCGGCCATTGTGAGAGGTAGCCGATGATAATTACCATTTCGATGCAGTTCAGCGATGCGCTAAAGATAAACTGCTTCGCCACGTGGCGGTTAAACACCGGCACCAGCGACAGCAGCATGATCGGGTAGACCACGTAAAAGACGCCGTAGCTGGTGTTGTAAAACGTCGAAATGCTCAGCGCGATCATCCCGGCAAAGACGATGCGCAGGGTCTGGCGAAAGTCGTTCGCCGTGTAGACGATGTTGCCGTGCGGGGTAAAGACCCGCGCGAGCGTATTAATAGACATAATGCAGCAGGCTCACGAGGTGAATTTGCAGCCCGGAGAAGAAGCGGGCGAATGGCCCTTCGCTGTTGTACAGCTGCACCGTGGCGCGGGCGCCGGTTGGCAGGTGTTTTGGCAGCGTTTCGTCCAGCGCAATGTGAATACGCATACGCTGCGCGTCGCGCACCCAGCGGTTGGAGGTTTCAGGCTGAGATAATTCACCGTTTACCGCCTCCTGTCCCGCCAAAATCCCGGCGTCACTACTGGTGACGTGCGCGCGGAAAACGCGGCCCGGGAAGGCGTCAAACACTACCGCAGCGTCGGTGCCCTGACGGGTATGGCGCAGGCTCTTCTCGCGGAAATCGGCGACGATATCAGTCTGGTTATTCACCAGCGCCAGCGCGGCAGAGCCTGACGAGGCGTAAAAACCGGGGCTAAGCTGCACGTTGCTCACGGTGCCATCGGCCAGCGCGTAGACCTTCGTCCAGCTCAGGTTTAGCTCCGCCTCTTCCAGTGCGTTGCGATATTTTTGCAGCGTCACGTTGCGCTTCTCATCCCGCTCACCGCGCTCGATGCGCAGGTTATGGATGTTGGCTTCCAGATTCGCCACCGACTGTTCGCTGCTCTGCCAGGTGGTGCGCACTTTATCCAGATCCGATTGCGAAACGTTCTGCAGGGTGCTCAGGCGCTGATAGCGGTCAAAAGTGACTTTATCGTTGCGGGCGGTCAGCTGCGCCGTTTTCAGATTGGCCTGCGCGGCGACGATCTGCGCGTCCAGCTGCTGATTAGCGAGCCGGGCCTGTTCCAGAGCGATCTGGGCGGCTTCGACCTTATTGCGAAACGGCGTCGGGTCGAGTTCGAACAGCACATCGCCCTTTTTAACCTGGCTGTTGTTGTGGACGTACACCGCCGCGACGTTGCCGGAAACGCGCGCGGACACCGGCGTCACCACACGCATCACGGTGGAGTCCGGCGTCAGCGGGATCCAGATATCCGCGACGATAAAATAGACAAACATCAGCAGGAAAGAGGCAATACTCACCCTAACCCAGCGGGCAAACTTTTGTTCAGGAGTCATTATTTTTAGATCTTGTTGTCTTCTTCGCGGATTGACCGCAAATTGCAGGCGATTTGATTTAATGTTGCGCAGAAAATCTCAAGATGTTCAGGCGCGATATTATATGACACGCGTTGCTGAAAATTTTCGACCACCTGGGTGAGCGTTTTCAGGACCGCGTGACCTTCCGGCGTGAGGGTGAGCAAGCGGATGCGCTTGTCATAAGGGGATACCGTGCGCAGCAGATAACCCTGCTTTTCCAGCTGAGTCAGGGTGCGCATCAGCGGCGGCAGTTCGATACCCTGCACTTCCGCCAGTTCGCTGACCGAGACGTTATCGCCAAGCGATTTAAGCTGCATCATCACCGTCCAGCTCGACTGGGTGAGTCCCGTATCGAGAATGGCATCATCAATAACCGCGCGCCATTGACGCACAATCATCGCCATCCGCATACCCATCGGCCTGCGGCAAAACAGATCATCTTCGCTCACGGAAACCCCCTCTCATCACCGTAAGCAAGATAATAGTTATCAGGGTAACTATCAAGAAACGAGAGGGGAAAGAGCAGGAATTGCGAATTCATAGGCCGGTGGGCACTGCGCCCACCGGGCGGGGTTTTATTCAATCAGCGTTTTAGGTTCCATAAACGCGCTGATCCCCCACGCGCCCATCTCGCGGCCTACGCCCGAGTGTTTGAATCCGCCGAAAGGTGCTTTCGGTTCGTGGGCAAGCGTATTAACCAGTACCCGCCCAGACTCAATTTGTTGTGCAACGCCACGCGCACGCTCGCCGCCCAGCACCAGCGCGCTCAGGCCATAATCCGTATCGTTGGCAATGGCGATGGCTTCGGCCTCATCGCGATAGGCGATAATCGACAGCACCGGGCCAAATATCTCCTCGCGGGCGATGGTCATCTGGTTATCGACATCCGTAAACAGCGTCGGACGGACAAACCAGCCGTTTTGTGTGCCCTCCGGACGCCCTTCGCCCCCTGCCAGCAAACGCGCCCCCTCTTCTGTGCCTTTGCGGATGTAACCCTGCACGCGCCGCCACTGTTTTTCACTGACCATCGGCCCCACTTCCGTCGCCGGGTCACGCGGATCGCCCGATTTTACTGCGGCCATCGCCTGCGCCAGCGCCGCTTCGCATTCCGCTTTGCGCGAGAGTGGCACCAGAATACGCGTTCCGGCCACGCACGCCTGGCCGCTGTTCATCAGGCCAGCCTGAATTGCCAGCGGAACCGCCTGGCTTAAATCGGCGTCTTCCAGCACAATCGTCGGCGATTTACCGCCTAACTCCAGGGTTACGCGCTTAAAGCTCTCAGCAGCGTTGCGCAGAATCGCTTTGCCGGTAGCGGTTGATCCGGTAAACGATATTTTTGCCACGTCCGGATGACGGCTGATAGTCTCCCCCACCGTCTCGCCGCGCCCGGTGACGATGTTAAACACCCCCGGCGGTAATCCGGCTTCGCTCAGGGCTTCGGTGATAATCTGCGTCTGCCATGCGCTCATTTCGCTCGGTTTGATCACTGCCGTACAGCCCGCCGCCAGCGATGCCGCCAGCTTGCCGCAGATAAATCCTGCATCGCTGTTCCACGGCGTGATAAGCCCCGCTACGCCAAGCGGCACCATCTGTACCGTGGCGGCGCCGACCTCGGTCGTGAATTCAAATTCCGTCAGCGCGTCGATGGCCTGGGCTATCACCTCTGCCGGATAACTCGCCATCCACGCCGATCGCGACGCCGGGGCACCGTACTCTTCGATAATCGCCTCCAGCAAATCGTCATGACGCGCCGCGACCGCCGCATGCATCCGTTTGAGGGCAGCTATGCGCGCCTCGCGAGTGGTCCTCGCCCATGCCGGAAACGCAGCCTTGGCCGCGCTGATGGCGCATTCCGCGTCGAGTTCATCCGCAAGCCGTACCTGCCCGAACACCTGCGCGGTCGCCGGGTTGTAGAGATCAAAACGCTCTGTGCCGTGCGGTGTGACAAATTCACCGTTGATAAAAATCCGATCGATATGACGCATAACACCTCCTCAGGCTGGAAGAGCCCAGTCTGGCACGCCTTTTACGTTTCGATAATCCACGCTATCCTGCAAAGGTTATTGCGATTTTCAGGATAATCTATGCACCGTTCAGGACTGACAGAGCTGGAAGTGGTGATGGCCGTGGTGCGGCGCGGCAGTTTTCGCGGCGCAGCGCAGGAACTCAACATGTCGGCGACGGCAGTGAGCAATGCCATCGCCGGGCTGGAAAGCCGCCTGCAGACGCGGCTGTTTAACCGCACCACCCGCAGCGTTGCGCTGACGGACGCCGGGCAGCGCTATGTGGCGCGTATCGGCCCGGCATTGCAGGCGATCCGCCAGGCCAGCGAAGAGATCCACAGCGAGACGGACGAACCTGCCGGAACGCTGCGCCTGAATGTGCCGAACAATATCGGCACCCTTTTTCTGGACGATCTGCTGATCGACTACATGATCCGCTACCCCAAAATGCGCGTGGAGACCGTCAGTGAAGCGCGCATGATCGACATTGTCGCCGAGGGGTTTGACGCCGGGATTCGCCTGGAAGAGTCTGTCCCACAGGACATGATCGCCATCCCGCTCACCGCCGACATCCGCCAGTTAGTCACTGCCACACCGGACTATTTTTCCCGCCACGGTATTCCGCAAACGCCGGATGATTTGCGCCACCATCAGGGGATTGGAATGCGCATGTCGCACGGCGGGATTTATCGCTGGGAGCTGGAACGGCGCGGCGAGCGCTATGCCCTGGCCGTCCCGCCGCGTTTTGCGACGTCGGATCTGTTTGCCTCGATACGGGCGGTGAAAGCGGGGCTGGGAGTCGGTTTTTTACCGGAACTTTATATCCAGAAAGAGCTGGCATCGGGGGAACTGGTGAGCGTGTTAAATGACTGGACGCAGCCCTTTGCCGGGCTGCGCCTCTACTATCCCGGCCACCGGCACGTCCCGCCGGGTTTGCGGGCGCTGGTGGCGCTGGTTCGCGAACGCGGGATTATTCCAGGTTAGCTTTGTTCAGGCCGTAAGCTGCATCCATTGCACCCGGCTCCATGCGCGAGGTAATGCCCAGACGGTTCCATGCGTTGATCGCCACGATGGCGAAGTTAAGCTCTGAAATCTCGGTGTCGGAGAAGTGCTCAGCCACGCTGCAGTACAGTTCGTCGCTGATGCCGTGGACGCTGATTTGGGTCAGTGCTTCGGCAAAAGCCAGCGCCGCTTTTTCGCGAGCGCTGAACAGCGGCGACTCGCGCCAGGCCGTCAGATGATACAGGCGCAGCTCGCGCTCACCGGCAATTTTCGCCTCTTTCGAGTGCATATCCAGACAGAACGTGCAGCCGTTCAGCTGAGAGACGCGGATATCGATCAAGTGCTTCAGGGCCGGGTCGATGGAGGTTTTGCCGATCGCCATGCTCAGGTCGGACAGGGCTTTGGCAAGTGCAGGTGTGGCTTTATGGTGGTTAACGCGAGTGCTCATTGTCTTTCCTCTTTTTGTGCGGCATATCAAATGCGATGGGGCAAATCTACGCCGATCATGACATAGTAAAAAGATACAATATCCAGGAAACGAGGTAGGACATGAAATCGGGCTATCACGATATCTACACCCGCTATCGCGACAACATCACGCGCGGCGTGCTGAAGCCCGGCGACAAAGTGCCTGCCATCCGCGTGCTGGCCGAGGAGCTGAAAGTGGCGCGCAAAACCGTCGAAACGGCTTACGCGATCCTGATCGGAGAGGGCTATCTGGTGAGCGAGGGGGCGCGCGGGACGCGGGTGAATCCTGATTTAACCCTCCCGGCGAAACAACCGGCTCCCGCTGAGCAGGCCACCGGCACGCTGCCGGAATCGCTCATCAGCCAGCGCGAGCGCGCCGGTTTCCTGCGTCCTGGTATTCCGGCGCTGGACAGTTTTCCCTATAAAAAGTGGCTGCTGCTGGCAGGCCAGGCGACGCGATCGATGCGTCAGGAAGAGATGCTGAACCCGCCGGTCATGGGCTGGTATCCCCTGCGCCAGGCGATTGCCAGCTACCTGAACATTTCGCGCGGATTGTCCTGCACGGCAGAACAGGTGCTGATCACCAGCGGGTACAGCGGCAGCCTACGGCTGATCCTCGATACGCTGGCAAGTCGCAGCGATAAAGTGGTGTTCGAAGATCCGGGCTATTTTATGGGGCAGCAGCTGTTAAAGCGGATCGTCCCGCGCCTGCACACGGTGCCCGTGGATCGCGCCGGGATGGACACGGAGTATCTTCTGCGCCACCACCGCGACGCCCGTTTTGCCATCGTCACCCCTTCACATCAAAGCCCGCTGGCGGTAACGCTTTCCCTGCCGCGCAAACAGCAGTTGCTCGACTGGGCAACGCATAACGAGGCGTGGATCATCGAGGACGACTACGATGGCGAGTTTCACTACACCCGCAAAGTGCTGCCGTCGTTGAAAAGCCTCGATCGTCACGACCGGGTGATCTTTATGGGCACGTTCAGCAAAACCGTGATGCCCTCCCTGCGCATGGGCTATCTGGTGATGCCCGCCAGCACCGTCGAGGCCTTTACCGACTGCGCGGATATTGTTGCCAGCGGCCAGCCGGTGCTGACGCAAAAAATTCTCACCACCTTTCTTAACGATGGCCACTTTTTTCGCCATTTGAAAAAGATGCGCACACTCTACCAGCAGCGTCGCGACTGGATGATCGCCGCGCTGCATGAGGTGTATGGCGAGCGGTTTTTCACAGAGCAAAACGATGGAGGAATGCATATCGTGGCATTCCTGAGCGCAGGCAGTTGCGACCGCGAGATCGCCCGCTGCTGGCAGGCGCAGCAGCTGCAGGTCAATGCGCTTTCAGAGTGGTATCGCGGTTCCGGTAAACGCTACGGGCTGGTGATGGGCTATAACAACGTGCGCAGCTATGACGAGGCACTGGAACTGCTGCGACGCCCGCAGGCCGAGACCCTGCGCCTGCTGGAGTAGCCAGTATCGGACCCGATAAATTTCGTAGGTGTGCGTGGCAGAACATCTCTTTATACTCTGCGGGCTTATTTCGTCGGATTCCGACATTTTTCTAAGGACAAGAAAATGAAGTCAATTTTAGGATTTGATTATCTGTTAACGCCGCGCGTGCTGGTCTTTTTCTACTGGATCGCCATGGTGCTGATTCTGATCGGCGGTGTGTATTCCATGTTCACCGAGCATCTGTTTACCGGTTTTATCGGCATGATTTTCAGCCTGATCGGCTGTCGCGTGATGTTCGAGCTGATTATGGTGGCGTTTAAAAATAACGAATACCTGCGCCGCATCGCGGAGAACACCAGCAAAACCACCGCAGAGTAATCTTCAGGCATTTATCTGCTCCCCCGCAGATAAATGCCCTGCCATTCAGATATTGCATGCATCATTTCGCGTTAATCCAACATCCTTCAGCTGTTCGTCGCTCATGCCCTGCAACACACGTCGCGTCTGCTGGCGGCGACGCCATTTAATAAACGCCTGCCAGATAAAAACGAAGCCAATAAAAGGTCTGTTTGGGCGGTTTTCGTTGAATTCCATGATGTTCTCCTCACGCTGTTTGAGGCTCTATCATCGTCGGAAACCGGCTTTACAATACAGATTCAAAAACAACTTTTCTTTAACATACAGATCCGCTAAAAATGAATCTGCATGGCGATTTTCGCCCTTATCTGTACTGGTTTAACCATCTGTATGGTCCCATTCGAGGATACAGCATGACGCGCTACCAACATCTGGCCAATCTTCTGGCGCAACGCATTGAACAGGGGCTGTATCGCAGCGGCGAGCGGTTGCCGTCGGTGCGTGCCCTTAGCCAGGAGCATGGCGTCAGCATCAGCACCATTCAGCAGGCCTATCAGATCCTCGAAAATCTTCAGCTGATTACCCCCCAGCCGCGTTCAGGCTATTTTGTCTCGCAGAAAAAAGCCCTGCCGCCCGTTCCGGCGATGACCCGCCCGGTGCAGCGCCCGGTGGACGTCACCCAGTGGGATGAAGTGATGATGCTGCTCGATGCGCGCGGCGATCGCGAGATGGTCTCCTTTGGCGGCGGCTCGCCGGATCTGACCCAGCCGAGCCTGAAACCCCTGTGGCGAGAGATGAGCCGCATCGCGCAGCATAATCCGGCGGAAATGCTGAGCTATGACGTGCTTGAGGGGCGTAAAGAGCTGCGTGAGCAGATCGCGCGCCTGATGCTCGACGGCGGATCGACCGTCGCGGCAGACGAGATCGTCATCACCAACGGCTGTCACGGCGCGCTCTCTCTGGCGCTGCTCTCCGTGTGTAAGCCGGGAGATATTGTGGCGGTTGAGTCGCCGTCGTTTCACGGCACCATGCAGATGCTGCGCGGGTTTGATATCAAAGCCATTGAGATCCCAACGGATCCTGAAACCGGGATCAGCATTGAAGCGCTGGAACTGGCGCTGGAGCAGTGGCCGATCAAAGCGGTGATCCTGGTACCAAACTGTAATAACCCGCTCGGCTTTATCATGCCCGAAGCGCGCAAACGGCAGGTTCTGGCGCTGGCCCAGCGACACGATATTGTGATCGTCGAAGATGATATTTACGGTGAGCTGGCGGCGGAATACCCACGCCCGCGCACCATTCACTCTTTCGATATCGACGGGCGCGTGTTGCTGTGCAGTTCGTTTACCAAAACCGTCGCCCCTGGGCTGCGCGTCGGCTGGATTGTGCCAGGTCGCTATTACGACCGGGTGATGCACATGAAATACGCGGCGGGCGGGTTTAACGTTCCCGCCACGCAGATGGCGGTGGCGGCGTTTATCCGCGACGGGCATTACCACCGGCATGTGCGGCGTATGCGTCAGATTTATCAGCAAAATATGGAGCGTTACACCTGCTGGGTGCGGCAATACTTCCCGGCTGAGATTTGCGTGACGCGCCCGCAGGGGAGTTTTTTGCTGTGGGTGGAATTACCGGAGCAGGTGGATATGGTGTGCGTCAGTAAGCAGCTGTGCGCGCTGAAGATTCAGGCTGCGGCGGGATCGCTGTTTTCCGCATCCGGGAAATATCGCAACTGTCTGCGGATTAACGTCGCGTTGCCGCCCAACGAGAGAAATCGTGAGGCGCTGAAGAAAATGGGCGAGGCGATCTATATCGCCATGGAGGAGTAGTGTTGCCGGGGGGTGGCAACACTCTCCATGAGCCTCACATCAGAACTTCCAGGACACGCTGCCGACGATACTGCGCTCTGCGCCGAAGTAGCAGTAAGAGAGCGAGTTACAGGCCGCCACGTAGTTTTCGTCCGTCAGGTTGTTCACGTTAAGCTGCGCGCTCAACCCCTTCACACCCAGCTTCGACAGATCGTATCCCACCGCCACATCCACCAGCGTATAGGACGGCAGCGTGTGCGTGTTCTGGCGATCGCTCGTCACACCGTTCACGTAACGCACGCCGGAACCGAGCGTCAGGCCGTCAAATGGACCGGTTTTGACATCGTAGCTCAGCCAGGTGCTGGCCATATTGCGCGGGGCGTAGACGGCGCGTTTACCCTCCTCTTCCGGGCTGCTCTTCTTATAGCGAATGTCCGTGTAGGTATAGGCCGCCTGCACGCGCAGGCTGTCGGTGAGCTGGCCGATAGCTTCCAGCTCCACGCCTTCCGATTCGATCTCCCCGATGGAGCGGTACGGATCTGTCGGCTCCTCTTTGGTGGCGATGTTTTTCTGGTTAATTCGGAACACCGACGCGCTGAACTGGCTGTTCATCCCCTCCGGCTCCACTTTCACGCCCGCTTCCCACTGCTTGCCCTTCATCGGGTCCAGGATCTGGCCGTTCTCATCGGCAAAGCTGGTCGGCGTAAAGGCCGTGGAGTAGCTGATGTACGGCGCAATACCGTTATCGAACAGGTACAGCAGCGCCGCACGGCTGCTGAAGTTGTTCTTATCCAGATCGCTGCGGCTGCTGTTGAGCTTGTCGATATTGGAGACGCTCACCTGGTCGTAACGCCCGCCCAGCGTCAGACGCCAGCGGTCGATGGACATCTGATCCTGCAGGTAGTAGCCCGTCTGGCGCAGCTTGTGCTTCTCTTTGCTGTACATCGTGATGTAATCCGGCTTCGCGCCGTACACCGGGTGGAAGGCATTGATCGGCGGGAAACCGCCGTAGTAGCCGGTGGTATTGTTGCTGCGATCCTGATAATCCAGACCGATCAGCACGCGGTGGTTCACCGCCCAGGTATCGAAGCTGCCGTCCACCTGGTTATCCAGCGTAATCGCGTTCATCTTCTCGTCGGAACCGGAGTAGCCGCGATTCAGATCCGTTTCGTTCAGCCATCCTGCGGCATAGACCTGATTTAGCTCGACTTTGGTATGCAGGTAGCGCAGCTTCTGGCGCACCGACCAGCCGCTATCAAACATATGTTCGATGTTGTAGCCGACCATGTTCTCGCGGCGGTCATATTTGTCGTAATCGTCTTCGCCTTCAAAGAAGGTATTGGAAATCTTCTTGCCGTCGTGGGGAACCACGGTGCCTTCGTACGGCAGGCCAGAGTGGCTCCCGCCTTCCGGATCGCGATGCAGATAGGCCATCAGATCGAGACGCGTATTGTCGGTGATACGCCAGGTGAGGCTCGGCATCAGCGCGTAGCGCTCTTCCTTCAGCGGGCCAAACTGGGAATCGGCGTAGCGGGTCATCCCGCTCAGACGTGCGGCCACGCGGTCGTTATCGTCCAGCGGCCCGGTGACGTCGAACATCGCCCCGCGCTGATCGTTATTCCCGGCGAAGAGTTTGATCTCACCGCCCGCATCAAATGAGGGTTTGCGCGAGGTCAGCGCCACGATACCGCCCGGCGAGGAGCGCCCGTACAGCACGGATGCCGGGCCACGCACCACTTCGATATTTTCCAGGAACCAGGGATCGACGACCAGCGAGCTGTGTGAGTTGGTGTCCCCCATCATCTTCAGACCGTCGAGATAGACGTTATCCAGGCTGCCGTCGGAGAAGCCACGCAGCACGATGTAATCAAAACGGTTCGACGCACCGATCTGGTTGCTGTAGACGCCAGGCGTATAGCTCACCGCCTGGCGCACGCTGGTCGCGCCCTGCTCTTCGAACTGCTCGCGCGTCACGATCGACACCGACTGCGGGGTTTCGATATCCGGCGTTTCGAGTTTGGTGGCGCCACTCTGCATTTGCGAGGTGACAACGACGGTTTCGGTTTTCGGCGTATCCTGCGCCAGCAAAGGGAACGCAGCGCTGCCGGTCACCCATCCCACCAGCAGTGCCAGCCGTGATTTAGCGAACATGAAAGTCTCCAAAGGTATTTCTAATTGTTAATAAGAATTATTACCTTTTTGAGATCGCAAACAGCTATGCGCGACGCCAGGTGACGTATGCGAAATGACAAATCGTATGCGGGAGATTCGCGCGATGGCGAAAAGTGAGTTAGCCGTGTCGGCGCAGATCGCCGGGGGAGATACCGTATCGACGGCGAAACGCAGTGGCGAAATTGGTCGCGTGCTGATAGCCGGACATCCACGCGGCCTGCTGCACGCTGTGCCCTTCCAGCAGATAGCGGCGTGCCAGCTCCAGACGGCAGTCGCGCAGGTAATCAAACACCGTTTTGCCATAGGCGTGGCGGAACTTCGTCCGCAGGCTGCCAGAGCTCATCGCCGCCTGCGTCGCCAGCTGTGCGAGGGTGTACTCCTGTTCCGGCGACTGTTCCAGCATGCGCCGGATGCGTTCCAGGCGGGCATGTTCCCCGCTCGGCGGCAAAGCACTGCGTCCTGTTTGCGGCTGGCACTGGTTCAGACCGTGGCCAAGCAACTGGTACATCAGCCCTTCGAGCAACAGCGTGCGCGCCACGGCGCTCAGCCCCTTCTGCTGCGCATGCTGAATGCCGATCAATACAAATCCAGGCACCGGCCAGACGAACGTTGGCGCATCCAGACGCTGCCATTCCTGGAGCAGCATTTCCAGTAAGCTCTGGCGATCGGCATTATTCGGATAGACGCCAAAGGAGAGGGTTCTCAGAGTGCAGTCTGCGTCGTGACGGGCGCTCATCGCCTGCTGTTCGCTCAGCTGCGAGCTAAAGGCCATCCCCGGCAGCACCTGATATTCCTGGCCGTTCAGCGTCAGCGTGACGCAACCTTCCAGCACCACCAGCATATAAAGCGGGCTGCTGTGGCGGGAGGTGGTTTCGTAGGGCTGGAGCACGCGCACGTCGGAATGCGTCAGGGAAATACCGGAGGAGAGGGTCATCTCTTCGACATCGCCGTGCAGAACGGGGCTGTCCCAGGCGTTATCTGCCAGATGCGGAAAGCGATAATCAATACCGTAGCGCTCGCCGAAGCCAATAAAATCCTCAACGCAGAACAGGCGTTTGGTTGAGCTATCAGGCTGTGCGGCAAGATTCATGATGGCGTTTGCGTGGGCGGATGACACACGAACATTAACACTGCGGCGGCGCAAAGGCTACGCCGCCGCAGGTTCATCGTTCGGATTACTCCTCGAAGTACCAGTAACCCTGGTTAATCAGATCCGTCAGTTCCGCGATAAACGCCGGGTTTTGCAGCGCGTCGCCGAGTTCATCCTGGCCAAACTCGGTGTAACGGCACAGCACATCGGCCGCTTTCGCATCCACCGTTTCGAGCAGTTCGCTGTTGATAAAGAAACTGCCGCCCACGTTCAGCACGCGCAGACCGCTCAGGCGGGAGAGCGTTTCGCCGCCCTGCAAGGCATCCAGCACCTCTTCGGGTTCATAAGCCGGTTCCGCCGCGGCGATATCCAGCTCGTGACGCGGAGTGCTGACAAAGCTGCCGAACCATTTTTTGAAATCTTCTGGCTGGCTGATCATCTCGATCATCATGTTGCGCAGACGATCAAGTTCGTACTGCTCTACGCGGCCAGGGTGTTCGCGACAGGTCAGATCCGGATCGCTGTAGTGCTCGCCGCCCAGATCGTTTTCCAGCGCGTAGTCGGCAAAGCTGCTGATCAGATCACGACCGTTAGGCCCACGGAAGCCCACGGAATAATTCAGCGCGGTTTCGTGGGTAAAGCCGTCGTGCGGGAATCCAGGCGGAATGTAGAGGATATCGCCCGGCTCCAGATCTTCGTCGATAATCGGCTTAAAGGGATCAACGTGCAGCAGCGCCGGATGCGGGCAGAACTGACGCATCGGCAGCTTGTCGCCCACGCGCCAGCGGCGGCTGCCCATCCCCTGAATAATAAACACATCATACTGATCGATGTGCGGGCCAACGCCGCCGCCAGGCACGGAGTAGGAGATCATCAGATCGTCCAGACGCCAGTCTGGCAGCACGCGGAACGGGCGTACCAGCTCAGCGGACGGCATGTGCCAGTGGTTCACCGCCTGCGCCAGCAGCGACCAGCCGTTTTCACCCAGTCCGTCAAAATGCTCGAAAGGACCGTTGCTCGCCTGCCACTCACCGTTGAAATGGCTGACCAGACGGCTGTCGACTTCTGGCTCCATCGCCAGGCCCGCGAGTTCATCAGGCGTGATCGGATCGACAAAATTCGGGAAGGCATTTTTCAGCACAACGGGTTGTTTTTGCCAGTATTTTTCGAGAAATTCCGGCCAGTTGAGATTCAGTTGATACGCCATGGAAAGCACCAGTGAGAAGGGAAACAGGTCCGATTATGAGAGACGAGCCGTGAGGCTGCTTTGTCGTGGGTCAAGTGGCCGCCAAATCCCTCCCCTTCAGCCGTTCGCATGACACACCGTGACAGTTTCAGCCTTTAAGGTTATCGCCCGATCCCTGGCGACTTATATCGTTAATGACTATGAGCGCGCTGTTACGAGGCCTGATATGAGCCATTACACCGAACTTCCTGTTTCAGGAACGGTTAGCACCACGATGGGCGTTTTCACACGCAGGGAAAATCCGTCGGTTTTTTCGCCCGTTGCGAATGCGCTACCTGCCGGGAGTCGCGTGACGGTTCAGGGGGCGGTGGTGGGAGATGCGGTGGAGGGCAATGCGCACTGGTATCGGGTGGGCGAGGATACCTTTATCTGGGCCGGAGCTTGTACACGGCTGGAGCCGTATCCGGAATTTCCGGAGGTCATAAGACCTAACTGGACAGCGATTATTTTACATGAACGTTAGCGCCCGAAACCGGGCGCTAACAGGAACACTTAATCCAGTTTCAGTTCATCATACTGGGTGATGATTTTGCCCACGACGCCGTAATCCAGCGCCTCGGCAGGAGACATCCAGAAGTTACGGTCGGTGTCTTTCTTCACTTTTTCCAGCGGCTGGCCGGTCGCATCGGCGATCAGCTTGTTCACGCGGTCCAGCATGCGAATGATTTCACGCGCTTCGATTTCAATATCCGTTGCCTGACCACGCACGCCGCCCAGCGGCTGATGGATCATGAAACGGGTATTCGGCAGCGCATAACGGTGCTCTTTTTTCGCCGCCAGGAAGATGGTGATCCCGGCGCTCGCCACCCAGCCGGTCCCGATCACGTGCACGTCCGGGCGGATAAACTTGATAAAGTCATGAATGGTATCACCCGCTTCCACATGGCCGCCCTGGCTGTTGATATACAGCTTGATCGGATCGTTGCTCACGCTTTGCAGCAGGATCAGTTGGGTGATCACTTTCTCGGCCAGCGCTTGGTCAATTTCACCGGAGATAATGATCGAGCGAGACTCAAGCAGTTTTTGCTGAAGCGCGCCCGCGCCGTTTTTCCCTTCTGATTTTTCTGTGTTGTCGCGATCTTTCTGTGTGAAGTGCATTGTTATTATCCTCGGCTTTTAGCGCTCAAAGTGAGAGTGTAGCCTGTTTTGCCTGGCAAAGTCGTCAGGCGCACACAATGCGAACATCCTGAGTCGCGAACGCGTTAAGAACGTCCTGGTTCATATTCGCTTCAACCACCAGCACATCGATATCACCGGTTTTGGCGACCACGAAGCGCGCGACGCCGGGGATCTTGTCGGTGGTCAGCGCCACGATGGTCTGATTGCTTTGGGCAATCACCGTTTTCTTGAACTCGCAGTCGGCAAAATCAAAGCCGGTCAGCCCCATTTCTGGGTCCATTGCGCAGCCGCCGATAAAAGCCTGATCGAAGATAATCCCCTGGATCTGGCTGGCCGCCGTCGCCCCAACCGCGCCGCCGGAGGCGCGCTGAATCTGCCCGCCGGTCATGATCACCTCACACAGCGGATGGCGCAGCAGCTCCGCCGCAATTGCCGGCGAATTGGTCACGATAGTCACCTTCAGATCGGCAGGCAACGCTTTCGCCAGGGCCAGATTGGTTGTGCCGGTATCCATAAAAATGCAGCTGCCGTGTTTGATAAAGGTTGCCGCTTTCTGCGCGATCATGTCTTTTTTTGCAGGATTTTTTTGCTCGCGGCTAAGGAAGTTTCCCGCATCCGGCAGCTGAAGCACCGCGCCACCGTAGACCTTTTTGCATAAGCCCTCTTTGCTAAGCTCATGTAAATCACGGCGAATTGTGTGCTCAGACACCTTCATCTGGGTGGCTAACTCCGTGCAGACCACCCGGCCCTTCTCCTGAAGGATCTTGCGGATCAGGTCTTGTCGTTGTTCCGGAAAAGCAGCATAATCGAGCATAAAGAGTCCTGTTAAAATCCAAATCGAGCATCAATGCGCATAATGTTGCATGGCGCTCACCCTGTCAACAATACAGCCTGGAAGGGAGCGTGATGATAAAACGCAGCAAGCCGTCTCACCCGCTTGTGGCTACTCAGCCTTACGACGGATTCTGGTTCCAGCCCGTCAGCCACACTGAGCGATCGCAGCAAAAAGTGCAGCGGGAAGAGTTGCCCGCCCGGTTTCAGGAACATCACCCAACAACGCGCAGCAAACAACGAGGCTTAATATGAAAATTGCACATGTCGCCCTCTGGACCCGCAACCTGTCCGCGCAGGTTCAGTTCTGGGAAACGGTTTTCGAGGGTCGCAGCAACGAGATTTACATCAGCAAAAACCGCCCCGGCTTTGCGTCGCACTTTATTACGCTCACCGACGGCCCGACGATTGAGCTGATGACGGTCCCGGAGCTGGCCGACGCGCCCGCTTACCCGGAATTTGTCGGCTGGGCGCATATCGCCCTCGACGTCGGCAGCAAAGCGAATGTGGATCGTATGGCGGAACAGGCGCGGCAGAACAGTACCCTGCTCAGCGCACCGCGCATGACAGGCGATGGATTTTACGAAGCGGTGATCGCCGATCCCGACGGCAACAGAATTGAGCTGGTGGGGGAGTAATTTCTGCCGTTCCCAGTAAGCTGAAAACGCGTGGCATTCAGAAATACAGGAGAGGGTTCATCCGCTACACTGATGTCCTCTCCCTTACCGAGGATCGCCCTCATGGAACTGACCGCAGTCAGCGCCCTTCACTTCAGCGTGACGGAACTTACTCGCATTCTGGAACGCTGCTTTCAGGACTATTTCGTCCCGTTTTCGCTCACGCCCGAGGCTTTTGCCCTGCGTTTTGCCGCAGAGGGGATGAGCATGGAAGACTCCTGCGTCTGGCTGCAGAACGGTGAGCCGGTAGCAATCGCCATTATCGCCCGACGCGACGCACTGGCCCGTCTCGCGGCGTTTGCTATCGTTCCGCCACTTCGTGGGAAAGGGCTAGCCCGCACGATGCTCGCACCGCTGTTCGCCACGTTGAAAACCAAAGACGTAGCGCGTTTTTATCTGGAAGTGATCGCCGAGAACCACGCCGGGATTGCGCTGTACCGATCGCTGGGTTTTCGCGATTCACAGGCGCTGTACGGCTTTAAAGCTATCACGACGGAGAACCCGCCGGGCGCAGAACTGCACACTACCACGCTGGATACGCTTTACCGTGCGCTCTTTTCTGCGCCACGGGAGACCACGCCCTGGCAGCTCGATCCGCTGGCGCTGCGCTCGTTACCCTGCAAGGTGTTAACCACCGGAGGTGCATGGGCGGCCATCACGATTCACGGCCCTGCGCCGCAGCTGCGCTATCTGTTTGTGGAACCGGTATCGCGGCATAAGGGAGAGGCGCTGCGCCTGTTGCAAACACTGATCGAGCAGTATCCAGCAATCAGCACCCCGGTCGCGGTGCCGGAGCGTTTTGCTCGGCTGTTTTTGGCGGCAGGCTACGCGCAGATGGATATTTCGCAGCGTGAGATGGTTTGCGATCACGCTGGTGAATAAAACTGCATCCCGGCATAGGGCTTTTCCCGACACGCCGCCAGTCGCGCGGCGAGATCGCCCACATGCAGTTCCAGCTTATGCCCGTCTGGATCGAGAAAATAGAACGACGCCCCTTCGCTTTTATTGCTTTTCCAGACGGTGACCCCAGCCTGCTCAAGCCTATGTGAAAACGACTCAAAATCTGCCGGTGCGACGCTGAACGCATAGTGGGTGTAGTCGCTTTCGTTGGGCGGAACAAAGTCGCGGGTCTCGTCAAATGACAGGCACAGCCAGAGATCGCCGCAGGTAAGATACGCGCCGGTGTCCCACTGCGCATGCAGTGACAAACCCAGCAGATCGCGCCAGAACGCCACGCTGGTTTGCAGATTGCTGACGGCCAGCGTGAGGTGGTTGAGTGATTGCAGCATACGCTCCCCTGTTGTGTTTCGCTCAGAACATGATACGGTAATTCGATGAACAGAAAACACCTCCCCGCTTTACATCACACCCAGTGGTGGCTGCCTTCTTAAAGGCGGCCCGGAAGTGTTTTCCTCTTTTCAGATAGCCGCCGAAAGGCGGCTATTGCATTTCAGAGACGTCTTTCGGCTTTTAAAACCTTAAGGAGTCTTTCATGAACCCTAAAACGACTATTCTCACCGGCGACCGTCCTACTGGCCCTCTGCATCTCGGCCACTATGTCGGATCGCTACGCCAGCGTGTTGCGTTGCAGCACGACTATCAACAGTTTGTGCTGGTCGCCGACCTGCAGGGCCTGACGGATAACGGCAGTAACCCGCAAAAAATACGCGACAACATCCCCGAAGTGCTGGCCGATTATCTGGCCGCAGGTATCGACCCCGACCTCACCACCCTCTGCCTGCAATCCGCCCTGCCGGCGCTTGCCGAGCTGACGATGCTGTATATGAACATCGTCACCGTGGCGCGCGTGGAGCGTAATCCGACGGTGAAAAATGAGATCGCGCAGAAAGGGTTTGCCCGCTCGCTGCCCGCCGGTTTCCTGGTGTACCCCATCAGCCAGGCGGCGGACATTACCGCGTTTAAAGCCGAAGTGGTGCCCGTCGGCGATGACCAGTTGCCGATGATCGAACAAACCAACGAAATCGTACACAAGATGAATAGCCTGCTGCCCGCCCCGGTGCTGCGCCACTGCAAAGCGATGCTGAGCGACACCAGCCGCCTGCCGGGCGTCGACGGTAACGCCAAAATGTCGAAATCCCTCGGCAACACGCTGCACCTTTCGGCTAGCGAAGAGACGATTCACCGCGCCGTCAGCGCCATGTATACCGACCCTAACCATTTGAAAGTGAGCGATCCGGGCCAGATTGAGGGCAACGTGGTGTTCACCTGGCTGGATGCGTTTCACGCGGACAAAGCCAAAGTCGCGGCGATGAAAGCCCACTATCAGCAAGGCGGGCTGGGCGATCGGACCTGTAAAAACGAGCTGGAAGCGTGCCTGCAGGAGCTGATCGCGCCAATGCGCGAGCGGCGGGCGACCTACATCCAGGACAAAAGCCAGCTGATGGAGATACTGAAAAAAGGCAGCGAACGCGCCCATGAAGTCACGGAGGCGACCTTAAAAGAGGTAAAACGGGGGCTGGGCGTACCAGTGTTCTGAAAGTGCATTGACGCCTGGCAAGCAGGCGTCAACGTCGGTTAGTTGACTGACACTGGGCGATCAAGACGCTCGTCGCCCTGATTCTCCTGCGTCGTCGCATGACGCCGCTCCGCCAGCAGACGGCAAATCTCAGCGTGTTTCTCTTCGGTAAAGGTGAAGCGCGACATGCAGCCCAGGCGGATCAGCGAGCCAATGGCCGGAAGCAGGCAGATGCCGAAGAACAACCCGGTGAGCACGCCGTCGCTCTGAGTTTGCGCCTGCGGCACATAGCCGATCATCGTCAGGAACACGCCGATTAAGCCCCCTCCCACGGCCACCGACATCTTGCCGGTAAAGGTCTGCCCGGAGAAGGTGATCGCCGCGCAGCGTTTATGGGTGTGGTACTCGGCGTATTCGATGGTATCGGCGATCATCGACGAGGTGAGGATATTGCTCATCATCACGAACAGCGTGCTCAGGCCGAGCAGCAAAAACAGCAGCGCCGTGTGCTGATAGCCCGCGAACCACATTACCGCGCGCACGGCGATATCTAGCCCGCAGAGGATCATAAACAGTTTTCGTTTCTGCATTTTGCGCGTCAGCATTGGCGCAATCAAACACACCACCGCCGCCACGATCCCCATCACGCCAATCGCCATCTGCAGGCTGCCGTCGCCCAGATTGTAGATAAAGAAGTAGATGTAAATCCCGTTGGCGACGTTGTGGAATACGCAGAAAAAGAACGACAGCAGGATGATAAACAGCGGCTTGTTCTGGCGCAGATTGTGGAAGGTGTCTCGCATCGTCACCTTCTCGGTGCTCGGCGGCACGCGCTCTTTAATCTGCATAAACCCGTTCAGCATCAGCGGCAGGCCGAACAGCATCATCACCAGCGCCGCCATAAAATAGCCTTTGTCGTTGCTGTACTGGGCGAAAAACGCCGCCAGTTTCGGGAAGAAAATATTCGCGCAGGCAATACCGGCGTTAACCCCGAGCATGGCCGCCGTCACTGCGCGGGTGCGCTGGCCGGAGTCATTAGTCATCACCGATGACATGGACCAGAACGGGATATCGGAGATAGCGTACAGCGTCCCCCACAGAATGTACGTCACCCCGGCGTAGAGGATTTTGGTGGTCATGTCCGCTTCGATTTTATAGAACGACAGCAGCGTGACGCAGGTAATCAGCAGCGGTGCGATGAGTAAAAAATGCCTGAACTTACCGAAACGACTGTTAATGGTGTCCATAAAACTGGCGAACAGCGGATCGTGAACCGCATCCCAGACGCGGGCAATCAGGAAGATCGAGCTTGCCGCCAGCGCCGAGATCCCCAGCACGTCGGTGTAAAAATAGTTAATAAATGAACCCACTAAACCAAAACTAAAACACTGACCTAAACCATAGCCAAAATAGGACCACAACTCGCGAGACGGTATTTTCATTGTCGTTGCCATAGTGCGTACCTTGTTGTCCGGCGGCGTACCGCCGGATCGTTATTGTTATGCCTGCGGCTGCGGGGCGATTTGGCGGAGCTTGCGCATCAGGGCGATTTCACTGCGCGAGAAGGGGATGCCGTTCTCTTCAAAGACGTCGTGGAACCACAGGCGGCAGTAGTCGGTGGCGCCGGTCATGATCACCGGCCACGGCAGCCAGGTCTGAGTTTTGCCGCGCACCAGGCCCCACTGATAGGGCGCGACCTTCGCGGTGTACATCAGCGGAAGCTGCTCTTCGATGGTGCTGCCGACGTGACGCGCCAGCCATTCGGTGCAAAACAGGGGGCGGCCAAGCTCCTGTAATTGCTGAATAATCGCCGTCATACGCCCGGTATTGGTGTAGGCGTGATAACTCACGACATCCGACAGGCCCAGCGCGGTTTGATCGAGCGGATGCTGGAAGAACGTCTCCCCTGCCTCTTCTGCCGGCACGCGCCATGCGCAGACCGTCAGGGGTTGCTCAGGATCTTCTTCCCGCGCCCACTGGAACGCCAGTTTCATTAATTCATGCGCGTAGGTTTCCAGTTTTTCGTCATAGAGTACTTCCACGGTGCCCGTCGCAAAAATACCGCGGTTGCCCGGTTCGTTATAGAGATCCCAGAGCAGAACGCGCTTATCATCGCGGAACTGGTGGATAACGTCGCGGATATAGCGCTCAATTTGCGGCCAGCAGTCGCGATCGCACACTTTATCGCGCCCTGGGCTTGCCGCCGCCTGGCTGTTGTGTTTGCCCGGCACCGGTGGCTTTTGCGGGCCGAGATACGGCTCGTCACCCGAGAACCCGCAGTCGTCCATCAGCGTCAGCATAGTGCTGAACCCGTTGCGGTCAGCCAGCGTCAAAAAGTGCTCAATGCGCGCCAGTAACCCGTCGCGATCGTGCTCCCAGACGATAAACGGCAGATTTATGCGCAAGGTGTTATAGCCCGCCTCCGCCGCCCAGCCCAGCTCGCGGTCGATGGTTTCGACATCGAACGTCTCCTGCTGCCAGATATCGGTCCAGTTCACCGCTGTCGACGGCAGATAGTTAAACCCGCACAGCCACCCTTTTTGCTGATACCACGCCTGCGCCTGTTCCTTGCTCCATTGCTGTTTCATCGTCGCCTCACTTGCTGATAATATTTAGCTAATAAATATTAGTTGCATTATAAATGAGCAAACAGGCGCGTTCAGAAAAGCGACAGCAATCACAAAGTTCAGGCTTGAGCGCGTAAGAAACGTGATCGACCGCGCTTTCGCCTGACCGATGACAAAGCCGTGAGGTATGATGCTGTTTCTGAAGGGGGAGCGGACGGATGAAGCGGAAAAACAAAATCACAATGAACGATATTGCGCGGGCGGCGGGGGTGTCGCAGGCGACGGTATCGCTGGTGCTTAACCAGTCCCGCAACATCAAACTCAGCGACGAGACGCGCCAGCGGGTGATCGGCGTGGCCGCAGAGCTGGGCTACGATCGCCTGCCCGCCATTCACACGCCGCGCAACCAGGAAGAGGTGGCGCTACTGGTTAGCTCCCTGCAAAGTTACGATCCCTTTATCGACGCCATCAGCCAGGCGCGGGATGCGGCCTGGCGCAACGAGACGCTGCTGACCGTGTACGATTACGGCGACGACGTGGAGCTTGCCTTGAACATCATTCGCCAGCTGGAGAAGCGCAACTGCGTGGGGATTATCCTCGCCTCCCCCGTCACCACGCTGGTGGACATGACCGATTTCCAGGACTGCACGCAGCTCCCGCTTGTGCTTTTGAATCAGCGCGATCCCGGCTCACCGCTGCTGCCGTCGTTCATTCCCGACGACTACGCCAACGCCTTCCAGGTGACGCGTCATCTGATTGCCCAGGGGGCAACACGCATAGCGCACATCACGGGCGAGAGCTGGATGCAAGCCACCCGCCAGCGTCAAGCGGGTTACCAGGCTGCCCTCGAACAGGCCGGGCTGGCGTACGACGAGAGCCTGGTTCGCCCGACCAACTGGCAGTTCAGCGAGTCCTACACGGCCACCGAGTCCCTGCTGCAACTCCCTACCCGCCCGGATGCGATCTTCTGCGCCAGCGACTGGCTGGCGATCGGCTGCTATCAGGCGCTGGCCGTGAACAACGTGCAGATCCCGCAGGACATGCTGCTGGCGGGCTACGATGATCAGAAGATTTCCGAGCAGCTCACCCCGCCGCTGACCAGTATTCAGCTCCCGTACAGCGAACTGGGACGACTGGCGGTGGAGTATTTGTGCAATCAGGAAGATGCGGCGACGCATGTGACGCTGGCGGGGCGGTTGCGGGTGAGGAGATCGAGTGAGCGTAGTTGAATAAAAGCTTTATTCAATAAAGCTCTAATCGTGCTTATTGCGTTTTATATTCCTCTGGGCTTTATCGACGCAAATTATAAAAGGCTGAAAAATCAATTGAGTGAAAAGGTGCCGGTGGCGCCTTTTTTTGTGGGTAGTGAGAAGCACGTAGGTTGATTGAAAAGGGTTTTGCGAGCATCATCGCAATTATTTTTCTTATTTCGTAACGCGATGAGATCCAGTAAAACCCTCGAACAGGCAATTGCCAATATCAATATCTGGCGCAAAGGCGGGGAACGTGCGCCACATAAACCGTTATTGCTCTTGTATGTGCTGGCAAACTAACGTGGACTGCTCCTGTCTGGATCACACTTTTCAACTCAGGATATTCACTTACAAAAACCAGGTGTTATTATTCACCCCGTAAATACCTTTCAACTCAACCCGAGGCTTTGATGCTGGAGAATGTAATCATCCGATAATCAGGTCCCCGACCTTTTCAGGCCGGACTGATTATCAATGCGCCGAAATCGAATGCGGACACCGCTGTGTGTTTGCACGTTTTGCACATGATGATTAAACAGGTTTTCCAGTATGAATTTATCCCGTCAGGAACAACGTACCTTACACGTTCTCGCCAAAGGTGGCCGAATCGCGCACGTCCGCGATGCGTCTGGCCGCGTCACCGCCGTTGAATGCTACACCCGCGAAGGGCTGTTGCTGACCGACTGCACCCTTGCCACCTTCAAAAAACTCAAAACCAAAAAACTGATCAAGTCCGTCAACGGTCAGCCCTACCGCATCAACACCACCGGGCTGAATAACGTTCGCGCGCAGCTTGATAACCGCTAAGGAGAGCATGATGGATATCAGCACCCTTATTTCCTCATCCCGACACATCCAGCTGTCAGCGGAGGAAAGTAGAATCCCCTGGGACGAACCGGCCTTCAGCCAGCGCATGCTGGCGAACCATTTGTCGCAGGACCACGACTGGGCCAGTCGCAGGCAGGAGGTTATTGAGCAGCAGGTCGAATGGATCGCCAGCCAGTTACCCCCTGGCGCACGCATCCTCGATCTCGGCTGCGGCCCCGGCTTTTATACCCACCGCTTAGCAGAGCGCGGATTTCACTGCACCGGCGTGGATTTCTCACCGGCATCCGTGAGCTGGGCCCGTCAGCAGGCGCAGAATGCCGGTTTGAATATCGACTATGTCCAGCAGGATATCCGCGCATACTGGCCGGATAAATCTTTCGATTTCATCATGATGACGTTCGGGGAACTGAATGTTTTCAGCGCGGCGGATGCGCGCTCACTCGTCAGCCGCTGCGCGCTGTGGCTGGAGCCGGGTGGCAGGCTGCTCACTGAAGTCCATACTTTCGACGAAGTTAAACGTCAGGGAATGGCTGAACCGAGCTGGCAACGCTGTCCGGACGGGTTGTTTCTTGGCGTCCCTCACCTGCTGCTGACGGAACATGGCTGGGATGAAGAAGCACAGACCAGCTCAACACAGTTCTGGGCCATAGAGGCAAACGGTCACACCACCCGTTTCGGCAGCCAGATGACCGCCTGGCGCGATGATGAGTACGTCAGCCTGCTCGGTAATGTCGGTTTTACCCTGCTTCCTCCTCCTGAAAGCCACGACTGGCCAGTCAGTGAGACATTTGAAGGAAAGCTGTTTGCTCTACTGGCTGAAAAAGCAAAAACCTCAGAGCAACTTCCTCTTAATACTCAACGCAATAAAAGGAATTCCACATTGGATATCCCACGTATTTTTACCATCAGTGAAAGTGAACACCGTATCCACAACCCGTTCACCGAAGAGAAGTACGCCACGCTGGGCCGTGTGCTGCGTATGAAACCGGGGACAAAAATCCTTGATCTTGGCAGTGGCTCGGGCGAGATGCTCTGCACCTGGGCCCGGGATCACGCCATTACCGGCGTCGGTATCGACATGAGCCAGTTATTCAGCGAGCAGGCCAGACGCCGCGCGGAAGAACTCGGCCTCAGCAGTCGGGTTCATTTCATACATAACGACGCCGCCGGATATGTGGCAGAAGAGAAATGCGATGTGGCCGCCTGCGTTGGCGCGACATGGATTGCCGGTGGGTTTGCCGGGACTGTCGAACTGCTGGCGCAAAGCCTGAAACCGGGCGGGATCATGCTTATCGGCGAACCTTACTGGCGTCAGCTTCCGGCAACGGACGAGATAGCCCAGGCCTGCGGCGTCGGCTCGACAAGCGATTTCCTGACGCTGCCAGGGCTTGTCAGCGCGTTCGACGACCTCGGCTATGACGTGGTGGAAATGGTACTGGCAGACCAGGAAGGCTGGGACCGTTATGAAGCCGCGAAATGGCTGACCATGCGCCGCTGGCTGGAGGCCAATCCTGACGACGACTTCGCCGCCGAAGTCAGGGCCGAGCTAAACATCTCGCCGAAACGCCACGTAACGTACGCGCGGGAATACTTTGGCTGGGGCGTGTTCGCTCTTATCGCCAGGTAACAACAGGTTCCCGGTATTTCTGACTGGAGATACCGGGAGCTTCGCCTTTGCTTTGATCGGATGCATCACCTGCACAATACATATTCAGTATATTTATTGATCAGGACGTCACCATAAGGAGCATCATATGTCACAACATGAACAGTTCTGTCAGGCTTGCGGAATGCCGATGTCGGCACCCGATGCACGCAGTGCCAGTGATAAATATTGCGCGTACTGCAGCGACAGCAACGGCAATCTTAAACCCTGGGAAGAAGCGGTATCAGGCTTAGCCAGCTTCCTTGATTCCTGGCAAAAAGTCGGCCCGGAAGAAGCACAGAAGCGGGCAAAAAGTTATCTGACGGCAATGCCCGCCTGGGCTCATAAAGCGAACGAGTGATTTGAGCTGATTATCTACACTCCCCCTGAATCCATTAAGGAGAGCCAGTGTTTTCTTACCTTATGCTTGGAACCAACGACCTGCCACGCGCCATTACATTCTACGATCCGCTGATGGAGTTGCTGGGATATCCCCGTGGCGGCAGGAATGAGAACGTCGCATGGTGGGGCGTATTCAACGGTAATAACACGACGGCACTGGGTATCGGCAGACCTTTTGATAAACAGGATGCCACGACCGGAAATGGTGTGATGGTCGCCCTGATTGCGCGCTCTGCCGAACACATCCAGCAGCTTCACGCGCTCGCTTTAAATCACGGCGGCACGGACGAGGGAGCACCTGGCCTACAGCCGCAATACGGCGAAGGGTTCTACAGCGCTTACGTCAGAGACCCCGATGGCAACAAGCTGGCTTTCGTGTATTACACCGCACAATCCTGAGAACGATAAATCGGGGGCCTCAGGGCCCCTACCTGCCGCTCATATATCCTTTATAAAACCCGCTCCAGACCAAACAGCTGCGCATTCTAAAGGTCGTTCTCACATTCAAAAACACAGTCGCCATTTTGCCTGAATTCATGAGCCTGCCGGTAATATAAGTCACGGAACCGCATTTCATATCGATCGGTGCCAACGATCAATATCGAAAAACTGATCTATCAAAACGATTATCTTTCATGCGCCCTGCCTGGTTATCCTTGTCTTAACTTACTCGCAGAAAAGCCTTTTATTACGGTTAGTTATCTAGCCGAGGCTTGCTACGCCCATTTTCCATGTATCCCAAATTACGAGGTCGCAAAGACGCGGAAAGATGAAGAGATGCGCACGTTGCAACAAAAAAAGAAGTGTCCTTGAGCGATTGCTCTCACTCGATAAAGAATTCTGCGACGAGTGCTTGTTTGATATCGATTAGGAAATCAGGGAAAGACGGATTATACCAATCAGACGCCTCAAAGATGACAACGAAGGGAGATCATAGCTCAATATGAAAAATAGAATCGATTTCAGCGTCATTATCCCTGCTTACAACGCCGCTGAGACCATTATAAGTCTGGTTAATAAAATCCTCAGCGAAACCCACGTAGCTATTGAACTTATCGTTGTCGACGACGGTTCTACCGATGGTACCGGCAACATTATCCGTCAAATCCACGATGAGCGGCTCATTCTCATTGAGCAGGCCAATCAAGGTGTCTATGCTGCCCGAAATACTGCTCTAGCCTTGCACCAGGGAGAGTGGGTTATATTCCTTGATGCGGACGACGATATAGCAGATGGGTTCATTGAAAAAAGATGGCAAGCAGCTAGTGCGTCGCAGACCGACGTAATGATCTTCAATGGCTGGCATTTTGATGCTGACCACCACCATCGAAGAGCAGTCCATCGAAAGCAGCCATATGGGGCGACCCTGTCAGGCCATGAGTGGATTAGACATTGCGTTACACGCCGTGAATGGCCACATTACCTGTGGTTGCAGATGGTCAAGTCAGCCTATATCAGACAACACTTACTGCACTTCCAGTCCGGTAAGAGCCATAAAGACATTATCTGGACGGTTCATCTTGCAGCGAGAAATGGCCGGTTCTGCGTATTGGATGTTAAGGACTATATCTATAACAGCAATAGGACCTCTATCACGCACCGACCGGATTACTACGATGTTCGTGCAATAAGCTATGTTGAAGTGATCGCCGAAATCATCCAGCTAGCGGGACAGGAACAAAACAAAAAAATAAAGGTATTTTTTTACAGACATGCGCTGGTGGAGGCTCGTCACTTTTTGGGGTTATATCGGAAAAAGGTTATGGATAATTCCAACGTTAAAACCAGTTTCAACAAAAATATATCCTTTATCAGTTTATTCCAAGGTATTAGCAGCCTCAGTGACATATTTTTCTTTATCAAGCTAATGCGTAAAATTTTTTAGCGTGCATAAAATAATGCTCTGTTGGCACCGTCTAACCTTCTTAGGTGCAAGACAATTGTAGTCCTACCGCTACAAAATATTGCCGTATGTCATCACCAGGTAACATCTCTAAAGCAATGTTACCTGGTGGTGTCTCGAAAGTTAACCTGGAAAACGATACTTGATAATTACAACTGACGTTGTTCCAGGCTGGAATATATCGTTTTAATTTCGCTTTTTAAACTTTCGCCACGGTATACCATCGACGTATCGTATCGTTGATACTTCTCATCGCGCGTAGCGCTAAACCAGTTAAAGGAACCGACGCAGAGCAGTCCCTCATCACCAATCACAATCTTACTGTGAACACGGTTAACCAGCTTCGTTGTGATGCCCATTTCATTCAACCTTTCCACTGCTTCATTTAGCCGCTGATGTTTCTCTTTGCGCTTTTCAAAATCTGCATGCTCTGTATTAAACGTTTTATCCGTTACTACAGTGATATCAATACCACGGGCGCGCGCCTGTAACATTGACGCCAGAAAACCTGTCTGTTCCAGCTTTTGCCAGGTGAGCCACGGGGAAACGATAGTAATACTCTGATTAGTTGCATCAAAAGTTTGATTCAGAAACGCATCATGTTGCTCCACCCCGTGTAGGGTTGAAATCTGCGTTTGTGAGGTACTTAAATCCTGACGCTCCTGAAACTCAAACTGCAATGCATTATCAGTGGAAGCAAACAGGTATTTCGCCAGCAATCCCCGAGGTGACGATCCGGGTTGGATCTCAAACAGATCCATATCACCAAAGACCAGGAAGCTGTCTTTAGCTCGTGAAACGGCGACGTTCAGCATGCTACTGTCGCTGTCAATAAAACTGCCATCTTCATGCTTCGAATATACAGGAGAGAAAAGCACAATCGCCCTTTCCGCCCCCTGCAATGAATGGACAGTACCGACTGTCAGCGAATTTTCATCGCCACTACAATTAATATCCAGCTTACGTAATGACGATTTAATCGTACTGACTTGTGCCGAAAATGGGGTAACAACCCCCACTACTTTATGTAGAGGTTCGCCATAATGGTGCTCGATTTCCTCTTTGTGCGCCGCAAGCCACGCAGCCATCGTCTCAGCTTCAAAGGCGTTATAACGGCTTCCCCCATTGGCCTGCATACCTTTACCATAAATATGCAAATATCCCATTGCTGGAAATATTGTCTCTTTTTCTTCCCCTCGTTTGGGCTGCAACTTACCGTGATAGCAGAGGGTGTTACAGTAGCCAATGATGTTATTGAAGCAGCGACGATGTTCGTACAGATACATCCCCCTCGCAAAGTCCGGATCATATTGATAGCGCGAATTAAACTGAGCGACCTTCATGACACTGCCAGATGCAGCACTCTTTCCTGAGTCACACACCAGGGCATAAGATTCGGTAAGTTCCTCTTGAGTACCACCAGGAAGGATGTTCTCCTCAACCATGTTGCCGATATCAATACCGGGCAAGCTATTCCAGATAGGCGCAATCTGTTCTGTGTCACCAATCACCAGGGCTTTCTTCGCCAGTGCGAAAGAGGCTGCCGCAACCTCAGGCAACACCTGCCCCGCTTCATCGACAATTAGCAAATCGGCAAAGTTATATAAATAACCATCATCAAACTTCTTGCCGCCAACATGCTCCCTGATGAGCATATGGTGAGGAAGCATAAAGCAGGTCATCACGACACAAGGGGTGAGCTTCATTCTACGCTGCCAGCGGGCTTTAATGGCCTTCGCCCCTTTGAGACCTTTTTCTTTTTGAAGGTTATCGATAGCAGACATATCCATCAGCCACCGGCCTTCCCAGTAATGCGTCGCCAGCAAAAACGCCGGGAAACGGAGCTGTGTATCAGCAAGCTCATCGGCTTCGTGCAGGCTCAACTCTGTTTCGCCCGGATTTCCCAGTGAGTGAGTAATATCGTGCCAGCGTATAGCTGCTTCACTTTCACGTCGGGAAATGTCCTCAGCAAGATCAATTTGCTGTTGATACCCGGCCTGCTCTTTATGAGTTTGTTCAATCAATCCATCGATAAAGGCATCAATTCCATCAGGCTGAGATCCCTGGAATGCTGTCATTCTTTCGCCAAACGTATCCTCCAAAAACAGCTTCATTTGATAGTGACGCTTAGTACGAACGGCGGGAAGCCAGGAGAAGAGAGCGAACATGATCGATTCACCGGCTCGATATTGTTCCCACTGTTTTTTGCCCTGTGTTAATAGCGAGATTTCATTTGTACTATTGAGCAGTAACGTTCTCTTATCCTGAATATACTGCTCGAGATCGTCACTGATGGCATGCCTCTCCTGACGGATTGCGTTCAGGTCATCCCACGCAGGCTCGATTTGCTCAAGCTCTGCAGAGAGTTCAACCAAACGCTGATGCACGAGCTCCACAACCAGTTCAGGTGAATGACATTCCTCATTCGGAAAAGCTGCCCTTGCCTTTTCAAGGAAGAAACACCGAGCATCTTCAACATATTCTAGGGATTCAACACGGTTAAAAAAGTCTTCCGTCTGGTATTTTTTTACCGCCTCGGCTCTTCGTCCCGAAGACGGGAAGTAAGCGCCAAAGCTTTTTACATCAGGTAACCAACGCCCGGCCATAGACCCAGTGCCGGTAGCAAAATCTTTACCGAAGGCCTCGATAATGTTGGTAACGGCCTGATTGTTGGTTGATGTCGCAATCACCACTGGCGGTTCGGTTTTGTTTACAGCCGCTCTCGCCCACTCAGTAGCTATGATTGAGAGAACCAGAGTAGTTTTCCCGGTTCCCGGAGGACCGTTCACGGCAAGAATATCGCCCGGCTGTTGAGTGAGATAATGGCTAAGGGCATCGCGCTGCGCCACAGCCAGCGGAAATTTATCACCGGAATGCCCCAGACGCTCACTGAACATGGCATTGCTAGCAAGGAGCGGTTCAACAGGAGACTTCTCTTTCGAGGCAAAGCGCGCCAGTAATGGCACTTCTTTTTTGCACGACAGCAAATGATCGTACATAGGCAGGATATGGATGCTGGCCCCTCCAGACTGATTGGCTTTAATGATGTAGCCATATCCAGCTGGTTCATATTGCTCAGGTGATGCGAGCCATTCGCCAGCAACATGTTTTAAAAGTTCATCTGAATCTTTAAGGTACTTTTGCCACAACTGCTGATAACGAGCATATCGTTCCGCTCGTTTTTCGTCAGTCTCCTCATGCAGTTCATCTTCATTACCGGGACTAAAAGTGATCGAATCATGCGTGGTTTTGTATTTGTCATATTCCGCCATTTCACCAATAGAAAAGGTACCTTTAGGGAGTGGTTCGAGCAGGTCACGGGGAATGGTGGCAGGCGATGTGGGGAATAAAAAGCCTTCGCGGTTCAACAGTGCGGAAGTCACCATAGGCGTAACTATACCTGGTGCGCCTGCCGTACGTTCCTTGCCATGCTTTAACAGGCGGATCCATACTTGTGGCCGTAGTAGTACCTCAACGGTCTTAACCTGCCCGTCTTCGCCCTCGAAGAAAGATTGCACGATCTCTTCACCCAACCTTCCCTGTTCAACGTTCATCCATTGCGTGAATGAATCTTCATCTTTGCGCTCAAATGCCCCTTTTCCAGACTCGGCATCAGCTAAGGTATTACGCCAGTATGAAGTGAATCCTTGAGTATTGCTGTCCATTCCCCGTCCCGTGACTTAAATAAAACTATTGATTTCGTTGATATAAAACCCTCATGGTTAAACATTGTCCACGATGCGGACACGATCGCAAGAATATGTTTGTGTAGGGAAAGATACCGGAACAGGTTAACCCTCCTATTTTTGTGACCGCACTCGTACTGTGAACGTATATTGAGCTGACCATAGTCATAGCATCTATCCTGCATGCCGATTACAATCATTACTTGATTTTTGCGAGCAGCATTCCGGATTTTTGATGACAAATACCATGATAAAAAATGATAAACGTTGGATTGGCGATCTGCTGGGCGGTTCGCTGATGGTTCGTGAGAGCCGGACTATTGCTGAATTGCTGCTTTCTGAACCCGATGAAACAACCTGGCAGCAGCAAATAATCGATGAAAATATCCTTCAGGCATCATCCACCAGCACAGCGAATCGTTATGCCAGGACTGTAAAACTTCGGCTTATGACACTGGACCGCGAATGCTGGCAATTGATTGTCAATGGTAGTGAAAGTGAACGTCTGCAAATGCTGTTAGTCGCCTTGATGATTCAGTCTCCCATTGTCGCGGAATTTGTCGCTGATGTGGTGAACCCGGCACGCCAGCAGTTTAAAGAAAAACTCAGCGGAAATTGCTGGAATGAATTTGTGGATGAGAATCTGCGATTGCACCCGGAGCTGGCGGCTTTCTCTGATTCATCTATCCAAAAGATGGGTAACAATCTGATTAAGGCACTGGCTGAAGCTGGTTACCTAGATAGCCCACGCCGCCGCAATTTACAAAACGTTTTCCTTCTACCAGATGTTGCAACGGCCTTGCATCGTTTAAACAAAGCCGAACTGCTCCCTATTCTGGAGGGTAACGCATGAATGACCCGATCCTTGAATATCGATTAAAGCAGTTAGAAGAACGTATCGGCGACGACCGTTTTTTGAAAAACCAAGGTTCCGGTAATGAGATTGGCTTCTGGATTTTTGATTATCCGGCAAAGCAAGAGCTTCAGGTCCGCGAATACCTTCACTTTTTATTCAAAAAACTGGATAAAAAGTACACCTATAAAACGTTAAATATCTTCCAGGTCATCGTTGAGATGCTGGAGGAACGTAAGCTCTTTGACCGTATCTGCCAGCGAGAGCCTGAACTTGGCCTGGAAACACTGAAAAAGCATCTAGCAGCCCCACTGAGCCAGAAAAAAATCGCGGAATATATTGCGCGCACTGTTGATCTTCCGGCGCAGCAATTTGTCATTCTGACGGGCCTCGGTAACGCCTGGCCGTTGGTTCGTGGTCATGAGCTAATGAGCGCGCTTCAGGACGTGATGGGGTTTACACCACTGCTGATGTTCTATCCAGGCACCTACAGCGGATATGATCTTTCACCACTCGATGGCATTCACTCCCGTAACTATTACCGCGCCTTCAGACTGGTACCCGAAACCGGACCGGCGGCGACTTTGACTCCTCGTTAAAAGACGACAGCAATGAATATTGAACAAATTTTTGAGAAACCGCTAAAACGTAATATTAACGGCGTGGTTAAAGCCGAGCAGACCGACGACGAAAGCGCCTGGATAGAACTGGATGAGTATGTCATAACTCGGGAGCTCGATGGTCACCTGCGTCAGTTCTTTGAAGTATATGCCCCAGCTACAGGTCCTGGCAGATTACAGCTTGCCGACAAAATGGGCGTCTGGGTTTCAGGCTTCTTTGGGTCCGGTAAATCACACTTCATTAAGATACTTTCCTATCTGCTGGCGAACCGCGAAGTTAGCCACAATGGCGTCACGCGTAATGCGCTCTCCTTCTTTGAAGAGAAAATTGATGATGCACTGCTATTGGCCGATATTCGGAAATCGGTTCAACATCCGACTGATGTCGTACTATTCAATATTGACTCACGTGCGAATGTTGAAGATGGCGTTGATGCCATCCTAAAAGTATTTCTGAAAGTCTTTAACGAACTAGCTGGTTATTGTGGAGACTTCCCACATATTGCACACCTGGAACGTGAGCTTGATAAGCGTGGACAGTTTGATACCTTTAAAGCCGCCTTCGCGGACATTACCGGGTCTCGCTGGGAAGACGAACGCGATGTTTATCTGATGATAAACGATCAGATGGCTCAGGCGCTGAGCGTAGCTACAGGCCAGAGTGAAGAGTCTTCTCGTCAGTGGATCGAGCAACTTGATAAGAACTTCCCACTGGATATCAAAAATTTCTGTACGTGGGTGAAAGAGTGGCTCGACAGCCAGGGTAATCGTAATATCCTGTTTATGGTCGATGAAGTTGGTCAGTTCATTGGTAAAGATGCCCAGATGATGCTGAAGCTGCAAACCATCACCGAAAACTTAGGTGTTATTTGTGGTGGGCGGGCATGGGTGATTGTTACCTCCCAGGCTGACATTAATGCCGCTATTGGCGGTATGAGCAGTCGTGATGGTCAGGACTTCTCCAAGATTCAGGGACGTTTCTCAACGCGCTTACAACTCTCCAGCTCGAATACCTCAGAAGTTATCCAGAAACGTCTGCTGGTGAAAACAGAAGCGGCAATACCGGCGCTGGAAGCTGTCTGGCAGGAAAAAGGCGATATTTTGCGTAACCAGTTGGCGTTCGACACGACAACCACTGCTACGCTGCGTGCCTATACCAACAGTCGCGAGTTCGTGGATAACTATCCGTTTGTGCCGTGGCATTACCAGATCCTGCAAAAGGTCTTTGAGTCAATCCGTACCAAAGGGGCTGCAGGTAAGCAGTTGGCAATGGGGGAGCGCTCTCTGCTGGATGCCTTCCAGTCGGCTGCTGTGCAAATCTCCGCAGATGGTCTGGACAGCCTGGTTCCGTTCTGGCGTTTCTACTCTGCGATTGAAAGCTTCCTGGAACCTGCGGTTAGCCGCACTATCATTCAGGCCTGCCAGTCTCCGTCGCTGACGGAATTTGACGGCAAACTGCTAAAGACGCTGTTCCTGATCCGCTACGTTGATGTGCTGAAAAGTACGCTCGATAATCTCGTCACGCTCTCTATTGAGCGTATTGATACTGATAAAGTGGAACTCCGTCGACAGATTGAAGCCAGCCTTAATCGTCTGCAGGCTGAGATGCTGATCTCGCGTATTGATGACAAATTCGTTTTCCTCACAAACGAAGAAAAAGAGATTGAAAACGAAATCCGCAATATTGATGTTGAATTCACCACCATCAATAAGCAGCTTTCGACCATCATTTTCGAAGAGATCCTGAAGAACAAAAGATATCGCTATCCAGCCAATAAGCAGGATTTTGATATCAGTCGCTTCTGTAACGGGCACCCACTGGATGGCGCAAATCTTAACGATTTGGTAGTTAAAGTGCTCACGCCACTGGACTCGAACTACGAGAGCTACAAGGGGGCGCATTCCAATAGTCTGCTGATGACGGACAGTAAAGACTGCATTTTAATTTGCCTGCCTGATGAGGCTCGTACCTGGCAAGACCTGACCATGTACGCGCAGACCAAAGCCTTCCTTAGCAAGCAAAGCGGTCAGCGCCCAGAACAGGCAACACTGTTGGTGGAAAAAGGCCGTGAAAATGGCATGCGCGAAAAAACGCTGAAGGCGCAGATTGAAGGCTTGCTGGCTCAGGCTGATGTCTGGGCGTTGGGTGAGCGGTTGGATAAAAAATCCTCTTCGCCGTTAGCTATCGTAGATGCAGCCTGCAGTTACGTTATCGAGAACAGTTTCTCTAAACTGAAATTGCTGCGCCTGAGTACTGGGGACGTAAATCGTGAAACTCACGCGCTGTTGACAGTAGAAAATGATACCCAGCTCGACCTCGGTGATATGGAAGAATCCAACCCAGAGGCGATGCGTGAAGTGGACAACTGGATCAGTATGAGTATTGAGACTCATAAGCCAGTTTACCTGCGGGATATTCTTACCACTTTTGGCCGTCGCCCATTTGGCTGGCCGGAAGATGAAGTCAAATTGCTGGTAGCTCGGCTGGCACGCAGCGGTAAATACAGCTTCACTCTACAAAGTAGTGAAATTGCACTGAAGCAGGCGTGGGACGCGTTTAATAATTCACGTCGTTACAGCGATTTGCGTCTGCATAAAGTTCGTCGCCATGATGAAGCACAGTTGACTAAAGCTGCGCAGCTGATGGCTGAGATTGCCGGAGAACCGTTTAACGAGCGTGAAGAACAGTCGTTGGTCTCTCATATTCGCGAACTCTTTGGCCGCTGGAAGAGCGAGCTGACCGTTTTTAAAACTCGTGCAGAGAGTGGACAAAACCCTGGCCGTAAAGAGATAGAAGAAGGTCTGGTATTACTGAACGGGATCCTCAACGAGAAAGAAGAATACGCGGTCATTGAAAAAGTCACCGCAGCGGCTGACGACCTCGAAGATTTCTCGGAAGTCTGGGACGATTTGGTCAGCTTCTACAAAAACCAATACGCCACCTGGCAGCGCTTGAGTGCGGCGTTAAATGGCAGTTTTAAAGCTAACCGTAATGCGTTGGAAAAAGACGAAACGGCTCAAAAAGCTGTACGCGAGTTGGAAGCTATATACGGCATGCCCAGCCCTTACGGAGAACTGCACAGGATTATTCCGCTGATTGAAAACGTTGAAATCATCAACCAGCGTCTGGTGGAAGAATACCGAAGCCATGCGCTGCTACAGATAGATGGTCATATCAATGAACTGAAGCAAAGCATGCAGGAGATGCTCGTCCCTGCTGACTTGCAGCACTCGCTTTTACACCCGATGCAGCAATCGCGTAAGAAAGTGGAGCAGAACGGTCTGATCCCGCAAATCATGGAAGAACAGGCTGAGGTTCGGGCGCTACAATTCAAAGCAAACGAACGACTGAACGGCTGGGTTGAAGAACAGCGTAAGAAAGTGCCTGAACCAAAAACCGTCCCTCAGCCAGGGATTATCGACCCAGTAGTTAAGCCTGAACCCAAGCTGAAAAAGACCATCTACGTGAACACGCGTAAAACGATGGAACGAGCTGCGGGTGTGACAACGCTTGATAACGCCGAACAGGTGGATAAAGCGCTGGAACAGCTCCGCAAAACACTGATGGATGCCATTAACGCCGGCGAACGAGTACAGCTTCAGTAATTTCCCCATTTTCAGGGCAGACGTTGTCTGCCCGTTTCAGGATTACACATGAATACGTCAAACATCAAAAAATACGCCCCGGTGGCACGTAAACAGTTCCGTGATGCAGTTATGCAAAAACTGACCACGCTGGGCATTGAGGCCGATAAAAAAGGCAACCTGCAAATTGCGCAAGCAACCGATCTTGGCGACAGCGTGCGTTATGGTCAGTTCTCGCTGGATAAGTCACTGGCGTCACGCCGTGAACGTCTGGTCAAGCGTGCAGAAAAGCAGGGCTACGAAGTGCTGGTGGAGCACATCGCTTACACCTGGTTTAACCGCTTCTGCGCTATTCGCTATATGGAGCTGCATGGCTATCTTGAGCACGGTTTCCGTCTGCTGTCTCACCCGACACTGGAAGGTGGTTTTGAGGTTCTGGATCATGTGCCGGAAGTAGCTGATGCTCTGGGGCTGGACAAAGCGCGCCTGGTGGAGATGAAGCTGGCTGGCGATCGTGATGAAGAGCTATATCGCGAACTGTTGCTTGCGCAGTGTCATGCTCTTCATGGCGCGATGCCTTTCCTGTTCGAAGCAGTCAATGATGATATCGAACTGGTACTGCCGGATAACCTGACCCGCACCGACTCTATTCTACGTGGGCTGGTGGACACCATTCCTGAAGAAGACTGGGAGAAGGTCGAAGTGATCGGCTGGCTGTATCAGTTCTACATTTCAGATAAGAAAGACGACGTGATCGGCAAGGTGGTAAAGAGCGAAGATATTCCCGCAGCCACCCAGCTGTTTACACCGAACTGGATTGTGCAGTATCTGGTGCAGAACTCGGTGGGCCGTCAGTGGCTGCAAACCTACCCGGACTCCAGCCTGAAAGGCAAAATGCCTTACTACATTGAGCCCGCAGAACAGACGCCAGAAGTTCAGGCACAGCTTGCAGCAATCACCCCATCCAGCATTGAACCAGAAAGCATCAAGGTGCTGGACCCAGCCTGCGGCTCCGGGCATATCCTGACCGAAGCCTATAACGTACTGAAAGCGATTTACGAAGAACGTGGCTACCGCACCCGTGATATTCCGCAGCTGATTCTGGAAAACAATATTTTCGGTCTGGATATCGACGACCGCGCCGCACAACTCTCTGGCTTTGCGATGCTGATGCTGGCGCGTCAGGATGACCGTCGTATTCTGACCCGCAGCGTGCGGCTGAATATTGTCTCCTTACAGGAAAGTAAGCTGGATATCGCTGAGCTATGGACCAAGCTGAACTTCCACCAGCAAGTGCAGCGCGGCAGCATGGGAGATATGTTTGCTGAAGGGAATACGCTGGCAAATACCGACAGCGCGGAATACAAGCTAATGATGCGTACGCTGGAGTTGTTCACCAGTGCGAAAACGTTGGGTTCTTTAATTCAGGTATCACAGGAAGATGAAGCGGCGCTGAAAGCGTTCCTCGATGGGTTGTATCGTCTGGCTGTTGAAGGTGATATTCAGCAAAAAGAGGCTGCGATGGAGCTGATTCCGTGTATTCAGCAGGCATGGATCTTGGCGCAACGCTATGATGCGGTGGTGGCCAACCCACCATATATGGGAGGAAAAGGAATGTTTGGTGAACTGAAAGAGTTCGCTAAGCAAAAATTCCCTGATACCAAATATGACCTTTTCGCTATGTTCATGCGCCACGCGTTCACGCTGTTAAAAATCAGTGGCTTTAATGCTCAGGTTAATATGCAGTCCTGGATGTTCCTTTCCAGTTTTGAACAACTCCGAGAATGGGTTTTAGAAAAGAAAACTCTCGTTACGATGGCCCATTTTGGAGCTCGTGCATTTGGCCAAATAGCCGGTGAGGTTGTTCAGACCACCGCATGGATAATTAAAAACCTTCCTATTCCTGAATACAAACCCATGTTCTTTCGTTTGACTAATGGAGATGAGTCATCCAAAGAGAATGCCCTATTAAATAGGCACTTTGCATATTCAAATATGAAACAGCGAGAGTTCGGTATTATCTCAGGCAAGCCTATCGCCTACTGGGTTAGCGAACAGGTTCGCACAGTATTTAGCCAAGGCACACCGATTGGTGAAATTGCCTCACCGCGAAAAGGTAACTCCACTTCAGATAACAACCGTTTTTTACGTTCGTGGTCTGAGGTAGATAGAAAAAAAATGGGTGTTGGTATTAGTTCTGTCGAACAACTCCAGAGTTCAGGGTTGAAATGGGTCCCTTACAATAAAGGTGGAGGCTATAAAAAGTGGTATGGCTTCAATGAATTTGTCATTAACTGGCAAGATAACGGCAGAGAAATTAAAGAGATACCATTATCAGTTGTCGCTAATGAGAAATTTTTCTTCCAGCCAGGACTCACTTGGTCAACGGTTTCATCAGGGAATTTTAGCGTCCGCAACTTTGGCAATGGTTTTATTTTTGACAATGGTGGATGCTGTGTGTTTGGTAAGCCAGATATCCTGAGAAAGCTATTGTGCTTTATGAACTCGGTGGTCTTTACCAAACTATTTTCAGAAATTAACCCTACTTTAAACTTCCAGTCAGGCGATGTCGCTCGCGTCCCTTATATCGATCACGAATTTGATAACATTGCTGAGAAAATGGTTGATATTTTCCGAGCAGACTATGATTCCTATGAAGTTTCTTGGGATTTTTTACGCACCCCCTTATTGAAGGTCACAAACGAAAAAAGGCTCAAAGCTATCTACAAGCAATTTCAGACATTAATTTATGAAATTGTCGAAGCCGCTAGGGATCTGGAGCAAAAGAATAATAGCATCTTCATTTCTGCTTACCAGCTGCAGGATGAGGTGTCAAATTATGTAGAAATGCATGATGTCACGTTGTATCGAAATGCGCAGTTTAAATACAAACTGGATGATGAGAACTTATTGAAAATCAGAGAGCGCTCAGACACCATTTGTGAGTTCTTATCATACGTCCTAGGCTGCATGATGGGCCGCTACTCCCTCGATAGTGAAGGTCTGATCTACGCCCACGAAGGTAACAAAGGCTTTGCAGAATTAGTCGCTGAAGGTGCCTACAAAACCTTCCCTGCCGACGAAGACGGCATCCTGCCGCTGATGGATTCCGACTGGTTCGACGACGATGTCACCGCCCGTGTCAAAGAATTTGTCCGCACCGTCTGGGGGGAAGAGCATCTGCAGGAAAACCTCGATTTTATCGCCGAAAGCCTCTGTTTGTACGCAATCAAACCAAAAAAAGGCGAATCTTCGCTGGACACCATTCGCCGCTATCTTTCCACTCAGTTCTGGAAAGATCATATGAAGATGTACAAAAAACGCCCAATTTACTGGCTGTTCAGCTCCGGTAAAGAGAAAGCGTTTGAGTGCTTAGTGTATCTGCACCGTTATAATGAAGGCACGCTGTCGCGTATGCGTACCGAATACGTAGTTCCGCTGCTCGCCCGTTACCAGGGCAATATCGATCTGGTTAACGATCAGCTCAAGAGTGCCGAATCCGGTGCCACCACCACGCGTCTGAAAAAAGAGCTGGATGGCCTGACTAAAAAATTCAACGAGCTGCGCAACTTCGACGACCGCTTGCGCCACTATGCTGATATGCGTATCACTATTGATCTGGATGACGGCGTTAAGGTTAACTACGGCAAATTTGGCGATCTGCTGGCAGATGTCAAAGCGATCACTGGCTGCGCTCCACAGGAGGCATAATGGATCAACATCCCCTTATTATTAAAGGTTACAAGAGCATTGCGGAGCTTTCCCTTGCGGAAAGCCCACCTTTCATTACTTTTGCCGGGGCCAACGGCGCGGGAAAAAGTAACATTACCGATGCATTAGCTTTTTTTGGTGCAGTAGTGAAAACGGGTGCCACTCAGGCAATCCGCGATTTTGGTGGTTTTCAGCAGATTCATTGCTACAAACTACGTAAGGAAAACCGGACTACCGCTTCGCTGCACCTTAAGATTGAGCTGGAGGGAATGCAATTTACCTATGACTTGACGATCAAAAGCATGGATAAAAAACCATCAATCACTGAAAAGTTGGTCATTGATGGAGATATTCATATTGATCGTAAGCACCCAGATACTCTTATGATTCGTCTAAGCGATGATGAGGAAACACCAGCTACTTATATCCCTAATTATTCGTCGGATATGACAGCGCTAATGTTGCTGGGCAAAAGTGAATTGTATGCTTTTTTAACCAACATTGTTGTTTTTCGCATCGATCCGCTACGAGCTAAAGAGCCAGATAGCGCCAAAACCGACGCGACATTTCTGGACAGTCATGGCCGTAACATTGCCTCTGTGCTCTCTGCTCTCGAATCGAATAGCGACTTTAAAGAGCAAATACTGGAGTGGATGGAACTCATTGTTCCAGGTATGGAAAATGTATCGACCGAAAAACAAAAATTGGATGGTTCAACAGTACTGACTTTCAAAGAACACGGAACTAAAGCGCGTTTTCCAGCACATTTGATCTCCGATGGCACTATTTATACCTTGTGCATCATGACGGCCATACTGAGTCGAGCTCAGCACACGGGGATGACCATCATCGAAGAACCCGAACGAGGCATTCACCCAAAAGCCATCGGGGAACTTGTGCAATTGATGCGTGATAACGCCACTATGGATCATCCGATTATTATTACCACCCATAGTGAATCTGTTGTTCGCAACCTGGAACCGGATGAATTGTGGTTTGTGAGTAAGCAAGAAGGGAAAACCAAACTGAAACATGCTTTGGAAGCTGGCATTGATAAGAAGAAAATCCCATTGGATACCGCGTGGCTGATGAACATGTTCGATGGTGGTCTGCCATGGTAAAAATAGGATTCATTGTAGAAGGCGATACCGAGTCAATTATCGTCAATTCGCCAGCATTCATTTCATTTTTACGTGCTAATAATTTTGAACTGGTGACCCCCGTCATTGATGCCAAAGGCGGTGGTAACCTGTTGCCGAAGTATGTTGAGAACTTCGTTGAAAGGCTCAGAAATATCGGCGCAGAACGGTTCTGTATTCTCACCGATCTGGAAGATGCCGCTTCGATTGCTGATGTGCAGGCACGAATTGCTCATCAAGATGTTGATGTCTCGTTTATCGCAGTCAAAGCGGTTGAGGCCTGGTTTCTTGCCGATTCAGAGGCAATGAAAAAATGGCTTAAGGTAGACGAATTTAATGAAGAGCAGCCTGAAGCTACAGCCGAAATGCCATGGGATCGCTTAAAAGAAGTCTCACGGAAACTAAGAAAACGAGGGCCAGGAAGTTCTAAAACCGCATTTGCTAAAAGGATGGTTACACATCACGGTTTTGATATTCAGAGTTCGGCTCGCCACCCTTCTTGCCCTAGCGCCCGTGAATTGGTCGAATGGTTTGAGAATCAATAATGCAATTTAAAGAACTGGAATCCGGGCTTCGTCAGAAGTTTACCGACAATCGCATCGTCTTCTGGCACGACCCGGAACTACGCTTCATCGATTCGCTCATTGAGCTGGGTCTCGACAATGTCACGCTGCTGGATATGCGCGGCGTTTCTGTGCTCGCCACCAAAAAAAGAATCGAAATCGACGAGCCAGCACAGAAATTTCTACTTTATTTCACCAGCGAAGTCCCCGCCCGCGAGCAGGACTGGCTACTGGATATCCGCCTCTATAGCACCGAATTCCACGCTGACTATGCCTCGATCACACTGAACTCATTGGGCATCCCACAACTAGGGTTACGTGAACATGTTCAGCTTCGCAAAGCCTTCTTTACCGTCAAACGTACCCAGTTACTTAAAGGCTGGGTTACCGAACGCGAGACAGAAAAATCCCTCGATAAAAAGATGCTGGCAGTGGTTGCCGGAGCCAGCACCTTTGAAACCAAAGAGATCCTGTTTGCTCTCATCCAGCAATTTGTTGCCGCAAGTCAGCAGGATGATAGTGTCCTGAAAAATACTTTTGCCGTGCTGAAAAAGCTGGGGCTGGATAAGGTCCTCTGGGAAGTCCTTAGTCTTGAACTGGGCTACCAGGCAGAAGCACCAACGCTTGAAAACCTACTGCTGAAACTGTTCTGTACCGATCTTTGGGCACAAGGTGATGACTCTCATCGTGAGTGGTTAAGTAAAAATGTGCTGACTACTGCCGCAGGTCGTGCCTCTGCCCTGGCCTTTATGGGGGCATGGCGAAACGATCGTCGCTATAAAGCGGAATATGATTATTGCGCAGCCGATCTCCAGCAGACACTGCAACCGAAAGAGCATTACAACTACAGCTCGCCGTATGCGCTGGCAAAATGTGACACTTTCGAAGCTATCGAGCAATTGATTATCCGTGGCCTGGTAACTCAACTACAGGAAGAAAGCACGACCCTGGACAGGGACGCGTTTAAAGCACTGGTATCAGAGCGTAGTGCGAAATACTGGAGCCAGACGCAGCCAGTGTATCTATCCATCTGGAATGCTATCCGCCAGGCCGAGCGTTTGCTGAATTTGCGTAACCGTTACACCGACGGGTTTAATTTCCCTGATACTGGCGCGTTCTGGAAAGCCTACTGCGACGAAATTTATCGCTTCGATCAGACCTACCGCCTGTTCAATGAATATGCCGCACCGGTGCACAGCAAAGGGGCGATGATCCTCCATGAGCTGGATAAATTCATTGAAGAGCTTTACAGCAATTGGTACCTGGCAGAGCTGAGCCGTGGCTGGAACAAACTTCTGGAAGCAGAAAATTGCATGCAAAACTGGCAAATTAGCGGCGTGCCGTTGCAGCGTAATTTCTATAAAGAGAATGTGAAACGGCAATTTGACACTTCACAGGTGAAACGTGTTTTTGTCGTCATATCAGATGCATTGCGCTACGAAGTAGCAGAAGAACTGGGTCGACATATCAATCATGAGAAGCACTTCAGTGCTGATTTGCGCTCCCAGACAGGAGTCTTGCCGAGCTACACGCAACTAGGTATGGCGGCATTGTTACCTCATGAGTCGTTGAGTTATCTGCCTGACAATTCCGGCGTAGTGTATGCCGATGGGATGTCTACCTCAGGGTTTGAAAAACGCGCAGCTATCCTGGCAAAGGTAAATGGTGTTGCGCTGAAAGCGAAGGATCTGCAGAACTCCAATAACCAGGAAGTGAACGATCAAATCCGCAACGCCTCAGTGGTGTATATCTGGCACGACACTATTGATGCCATTGGTGATAAGGCGGCAACAGAAGACAAGACTTTTGAAGCCTGTAGAAGTGCGATCACGGAGTTGAAAGATCTTGTATCACGCCTGCGAAATCGATTTAACGCCAGCCGAATTTTTGTCACTGCCGATCATGGGTTCCTGTTCCAACAACAGGCGCTGGTGGAGCAAGATAAAACGAAGCTGGAGAGTAAAGCAGTAAATACGATTGAAGCGAATAAGCGATTCATTATTGGGCATCAGCTGCCTGAAAGTGAATTTTGCTGGCACGGCAAACTGGCAGATACCGCAGGCGCAAGCGATGAGAGTGAATTCCTGTTACCCAAAGGGGTACAGCGTTTCCACTTTGTAGGTGGTGCGCGTTTCGTTCATGGCGGTGCCATGTTGCAGGAAGTGTGTGTTCCCGTCTTGAAGATTCGCGCGCTTGAGAAAAAAGCAGCAGAGAAACAACCACAGCGCCAACCAGTGTCAGTTGTTGCACGGGACCACGTAATAAAACTGGTTAACAGTATTGATAAAATCGGCTTCATCCAGACTACGGCGGTGGACGACCTCAATGAACCGCGCACGCTGAATATCTTTATCGTTGATGAAAATAATCAGGTTGTCTCCGGCACGGAAACGGTTTGCTTCGACAGTGACAATGACGATATGGGTAAACGTACCCGCGACGTGACGATGAAACTTATTGGTTCCACATTTAACCGTAAAAACAAATATGTGCTGATCCTGGAGAATGCGGACAGCGCCACAGAGTATGGTCGCTATCCGATTACAATCGACCTGGCTTTCCAGGATGACTTCTTTTAAGTGAGGCGTTATGCAACAGCAGGATAACTCGGCGACCAACATGGAAATGGCCTCTGCTCAGGACCTGGATTCATTATTGAATCAGCACTTTCGTGGCCGCGTGGTGCGTAAAGACCTGACTAAACAACTTAAAGAAGGGGCGAATGTTCCGGTCTATGTACTGGAATATCTTCTCGGTATGTACTGTGCCTCCGATGACGATGAGGTTGTCGAGCAGGGGCTACAGTCGGTTAAGCGTATTCTTTCTGAGAACTATGTTCGCCCAGATGAAGCTGAGAAGGTGAAGTCGTATATCCGTGAACGCGGATCGTACAAAATAATCGATAAGGTGACTGTTTCTTTAAAAGAAAAGAAAAATGTCTATGAAGCACAGTTATCTAACCTCGGCATCAAGGATGCCCTGGTACCGTCGCAGATGGTGAAAGACAACGAGAAACTGCTGACGGGTGGCATCTGGTGCATGATCACCGTGAACTACTTTTACGAGGAAGGGCAAAAAACGTCACCTTTTTCACTGTTCACCTTGAAGCCTATCCAGATGCCAAACATGGATATGGATGAGGTGTTTGAAGCTCGCAAGCAGTTTGATCGCGACCAGTGGATTGACGTGCTGTTACGTTCTATTGGGATGGAGCCTGCGAATATCGAACAACGCACCAAGTGGCATCTGATTACTCGCATGATCCCCTTCGTGGAAAACAATTATAACGTCTGTGAGCTTGGCCCTCGTGGGACCGGTAAGAGTCACGTTTATAAAGAGTGCTCACCAAATTCGCTGTTAGTTTCTGGTGGACAAACGACAGTGGCTAATTTGTTTTACAACATGTCCAGTCGCCAGATTGGTCTGGTGGGAATGTGGGACGTCGTCGCGTTCGATGAAGTGGCAGGGATCACCTTCAAAGACAAAGATGGCGTGCAGATCATGAAGGACTACATGGCATCAGGCTCATTCTCTCGTGGTCGGGACTCCATTGAAGGCAAAGCCTCCATGGTGTTTGTTGGCAACATCAATCAGAGCGTAGATACACTGGTCAAAACCAGCCATCTGCTTGCACCGTTCCCGGATGCAATGATTGATACTGCATTTTTTGACCGCTTCCATGCCTATATTCCTGGTTGGGAAATTCCTAAGATGCGCCCGGAATTTTTCACCAATCGCTATGGTTTGATTACGGATTATCTCGCTGAATATATGCGCGAGATGCGTAAACGTAGCTTCTCCGATGCAATTGATAAATTCTTCAAGCTGGGAAATAACCTCAATCAGCGTGACGTGATTGCCGTACGTCGCACGGTATCCGGTTTGTTGAAGCTAATGCACCCAGACGGCGCTTACGACAAAGAAGATGTACGGGTTTGCCTGACCTATGCACTGGAGGTCCGCCGTCGAGTTAAAGAGCAGCTTAAGAAACTCGGTGGCCTGGAGTTCTTTGATGTGAACTTCAGTTATATCGATAACGAGAGTCTTGAAGAGTTCTTCGTGAGCGTACCGGAGCAGGGCGGCAGTGAATTGATTCCCGCCGGTATGCCGAAACCTGGCGTAGTGCATCTGGTCACGCAGGCGGATTCAGGCATGACGGGCCTCTATCGTTTTGAAACACAGATGACTGCAGGCAACGGCAAACATGCGGTGTCAGGTTTGGGGTCGAACACAGCAGCGAAAGAAGCGATCCGCGTAGGGTTTGACTACTTCAAAGGTAACCTGAGCCGTATCAGCGCTGCGGCTAAATTCTCTGAACATGAATACCATCTTCATGTGGTGGAGCTGCACAGCACCGGTCCGAGTACAACCACCAGTCTGGCCGCGTTAATCGCGTTCTGTTCGGTATTGCTGGCAAAACCGGTTCAGGAACAAATGGTCGTATTGGGAGGCATGACATTGGGCGGTGTGACGAACCCCGTTCAGGATTTAGCAGCCTGCCTGCAGGTAGCATTCGATAGCGGTGCTAAAAAGGTATTGCTCCCTATGGCCTCAGCTATGGATATTCCGACCGTGCCGACTGAATTGTTCACAAAGTTTCAGGTTAGCTTTTATGCCGATCCGGTGGATGCTGTATATAAGGCACTGGGTGTCAACTAAATATATCGAGGAGTGAGTCACACTCCTCAGTTAAATAATCCGTAAGTCTTTTCTTGTTTATTTTTTTAAACTATATTCTTTAATCCTGTTTTTCATCTGGAATGATGTACGGTTAAAAAATAATGAAACTAATTGCAAATGGATTGAACAAACAGTTTTTTAGTTCTTTTTTACCTCCTCCGAATTGCGAAATTGACGGTGTCGTTGCAGCCATAGCCTATGGTGATGATAAAACTGCTCTACTTGACCATTGTCTAAAAAATCATCATCGCCTTGATATCTGGATGCGATATGATCACACCGTCCCTGTATCCCCCTCACTCTTGGCGAAATTTCTTGCTAATACAAAAAATAATATCTTCTGCAAACTTGTTCCGGATCGTCTTCACAGTAAAGTCATCTGGTGGAAGGGTTATGGCGCATATATTGGATCGGCTAACTTAACCGATCGTGCATGGCATACAAACATAGAAGCAGGTATCTTCTTCACTGAGAGTGATTTATATAGTTCTAATCTAATTGAGCAACTTGAGGAATTCTTCGATAGCTTAGTGTCTCTTGACTGTTGTGTTGATCTTAGTGACGATATCATTAATGAACAAAGACTATTTTTAAAATCAAAACTCGAGTTAGAGAAAAAAGAGCAAGAGCTTATCAAAAAGAGAAAAATTCCTGAATGGGGCGGCGTAAACTTTATTGATAACAAAAAAAACAAAGATAAAAGAAAAGAGAATTTTCATAAAGAATGGGAAAGCACACTTTCAATCATTCATAATATCTCAAGCCAGATAAATGATTACAGGCCTATATGGGTATCAGAAGATACACCGATATTCTGGCAAACCGATCAGTTTTTACATGCTTATTATTATAAGCAAGTTCATCAGCAAGATAATACTTATCCTTTTGAGGATTTTAATCGTACTAACAGTAAAAACCCACAAGCAGCATTGATGAGTATGCTCTCCTGGTGGAAAAGCCTTTCAGCCCCGCCGTCTAATGAGGGTATTCATCTTGGGATTTACGCTCCCTATATTCGCGAAAACTTGTCAAAAAATAATATTGGCTCATTGACTGAGGATAAGATCCATCAAATATTCTCTTATACACATGCAACAATGGACCATGTGATAAAAATGAGTGCTGAAACATTTGGCCAACCTGCCACAAAGTCCTTAAACAAGGAAGAACGTGCCGTTTTATTTACAAAATGGATCATGGGCCAAACAAATCAAAAAGGCATGACTATTGTTGAATTACTCAATTATGTGCTCTACGGTGGAACGCCTTCTTTTATGTGGGAAAGGATCTATCAGGCAGGGAAAGATGAGCAATATAAATTCCAGCATTACGGTATTAACTCCATTGCTGAAGTTGTTGGCTGGGCCAGACCTGATGATACGCCTCCCAGAAATGGCAGAACCAATAAAGCATTGCGGGCATTGGGCTATCCAGTTCAAGTGAATATTTGAACATATCTCTCCCAACTCCAGTAAATATCATTATCACTCAATGAAGCAGTCCAAAGGCGTGCTCAGTTTACTAGAACACGCCTACCGGTGACAGATAGTACAGCATAGAGTTAATTTACATATCAATACTCTATCCAATCGGCCAAGATCACTCTGCATATTACTTTGAACCCAGAATGATTTTTCCCATTAAAGCATGCTTTGATTCAGGCACTTCGCGGCGTTTATGTGACTTTATGGAAGAAATGTACTCCCATACTGCAAGTTTCTCTGAAACTAATTTGCCACATAAGTCTCTTTTCTTACATGGAGCCATGGAGTTTTGCAAAATCAAACGGACTTACTCCCTTCTCTCGGTTAGCATCTAAAAAATCAGCCCACCACTGCAGCATCAACCTGCGCTCCCCCAGATGCTCCGCCTTATGGATGTAAGCCGCCCTTACAGAGCTGCGTTCCTGATGGCTCATTTGCCTCTCTACAGCATCCCTCGACCATAGACCCGACTCAATCAATGAGCTACATGCCATAGTCCTGAAACCATGCCCACAAACCTCAACCTTCGTATCGTAGCCCATCACACGCAGAGCCTTGTTAACCGTGTTCTCACTCATCGGCTTACGAGGATCATGATCGCCAACGAAAATTAGCTCGCGATTCCCACTCATACTTTTAATCTTTTCCAGAATCGATAGAGCCTGGCGGGATAAAGGAACAAGATGAGGAGTCCGCATTTTCGATCCTCGATGTGAATGCTTCACACCTTCTAGCGGTTCACGCTCCCCAGGAATCGTCCACATAGCTGTTTCAAAATCCACTTCTGACCAACGGGCAAATCGCAGCTCGCTTGAACGGATGAAAACCAACAAAGTGAGCTCAACCGCCAGTCGGGTTAACGGTCTACCAGAATAGTGATCGATGCGATGAAGTAATTCAGGAATTCGATTAAGTTCTAGCGCAGCACGATGCTGTCTTTTTGTCGTAGCAACTGCACCGGCAATCTCTTGTGCTGGGTTGTAATCGATTAAGCCGCTCTGCACAGCAAAGCGCATAATCGCGGTAGTTCGCTGTTGTAAACGGGCGGCGACTTCAAGACGCCCAGATGACTCCACAGCCTTAATGGGCACAAGCAGATCTCGTGTCTTCAGGTCAGCAATATTGCGTTTGCCGATAGCAGCAAAGAGATTATCCTCAAGACTTTTCAATACACGAGCACTATGCGATGCGGACCACTTCTGATTGCTGGCATGCCATTCTCGGGCAACCACTTCAAACGTTATCGCTTCCTGCTCTTGTTCTACCTTAACAGCTTTCTTATTCTCACTAGGGTCGACGCCGTTAGCTAATAGCTTACGGGCCTCATCCCGGCGTGCCCGGGCATCCGCCAGCGAGACTTCAGGGTATTTCCCCAGCGCCAGCATCTTCTCTTTACCACCGAAGCGATAACGAAATCGCCAGTATTTTGAGCCGTTAGGGTGAACCAGCAAAACCATGCCTTCACCGTCAGTCAGTTTATAGGCTTTTGCTTCCGGCTTTGCCGAACGAACCTTCACATCACTCAGAGCCATGATGAGTATCCTTTCAAGGATTCTGTGTGGGTACAAACATTATCGAACCGGGATATACCCGCACTTGTACCCGCACCAGTAAGTTGATGTAGGTTGACTTAGGTTGAGTAAAAAAGCGAGGAAAGCCTTGCGGATACTGGATTTCAGGCACAAAAAAAGACGTCTGTTGACGTCTATTGATGTTCCGATGGTGCCGAAGGCCGGACTCGAACCGGCACGTATTTCTACGGTTGATTTTGAATCAACTGCGTCTACCGATTTCGCCACTTCGGCACTGAAGGGGATGCGGAAACGTTGTGGATTATACCTGTCGCGCGCCGCCATGCAAGCGACGACGCGCTAAACCCGCGCTAAGTGCCCAAAAAACCAGCGCCCATCGTCACTCCAGCTCGGAAACTGCCAGCCGAATCACGCCGGCGGCATGGCTTTCAGGCAGTTGCAGCACTTTGGCCCACATCTCTTGCACCATATCGCACGACAGCTTCTCTTTCCCCGTCGCCTTGTCCGGCATCTGCAGCAGTTGAATATCCTCGCCGTACTTCGCGGCCAGCTCTTTCATGATGGGGCGCACGTCGGCGACGGCGGTGTCGCGCTCCTGCGCCGTCACGGTGTGGCGGTTTTTGCCGTAGGCGGCGCGCATCATGTCGGCGTCGGCCTGCATGCGGCGCTGCATCATCGGCTTATCCAGCACCCGCATCGGGTTGATGCCGCCCTTCACGTCCGGGTAGAGAAAGCGGAAACAGGCGTCGTCGCTCACCTTCTGAATGGCGGCGGTCTGCTCCATATTCGCCTTCATATAATCCACCACGTTCGCGTCCGGCGCGGTCTGCAGGCGCGACATCTGCAGGTGCAAGATCTGCGGCTGAATCACGTCGATGATCTGTTGCTCGGAATCACCCTCTTTTTGCATCGCGAGGATCTGTTCACGAATGCGCTGCTGGAATGCGGGTTCTTGCTCCTTCAGCACCTGCCAGGCAGGCATACTGTTGAGCGTGGTGTCGAGTTGCTGTTCGGGGTTTTGTTGCAGGCGTTGTTTATCGTAATAGACCCAGCACGCCACGGCAGCGGCCAGTACGGCAACAATCACAATCGGTTTCCAGGCTCTCTTCATCGTCTCGCATCCTTTTGATCTGTCGGATTACACCGGCACGCCGCTATGAAAACGAAACTCACTGTCCGGTGTCGAGATAAGTGTGGCTTCAATTTCACCAAAAAGCTGTACGCGTGAAGAGATATCGTTGTCGCTCACCTGTTGGGCAAGTGTCAGATAGTCCTGGTAATGGCGTGCTTCCGAGCGCAGCAGCGACAGATAGAACTTCTGCAGGTCGTCGTCGAGGAATGGCGCCAGCGCGGCGAAACGCTCGCAGGAGCGCGCTTCGATGTACGCACCGCAAATCAGCTTGTCGATCAGCGTCAGCGGTTCGTGAGTGCGCACTTCCTTCAGCATCCCTTTGGCGTAGCGGCTGGCGGTGATTTTGACGTACGGAATATTGCGCGCCAGCATCGCCTCGCGCACCTGCCAGAAGTGGTGCAGCTCTTCTTTTATCAGCAGCACCATACTGTCGATCAGCGCCTGACCCCACGGGTCGTCGGTTTTGGGCATCACGCTTTTACCAATCTGCTTATGCAGGGCGGTAAAATCCGGTTCCGGCCCTTCGCGGAAGGTAAAGGCTTCGTAGGGTTTGAGCCAGTCGAGCAGCGCGTCGGCCCCACTTTTGTCGGCGACATATTTACGCACCAGCAGGAGCGCAGTCTGGGCGGCTTTGAGTTCGCACACCATGTGGTCGGTGAGCAGGAGCGGCAGGTTTGCCGGGTCGCGGGCTTTATCAATCCATGCTTGCGGGGTCGGGCAGTGGAGGAAGTTAAGAACGGGGGTGAGTATCTGCGGGTAGTCCATGATGAAACCTTACAAAGCGGCAACAGCTGCGGCAGCCGAAGCTGCCGCAATACACTTTATCCTTCACGCTGCTTCTTCGTTGGCTTCCCTCGTTCCCCCAGGTCACTTACCTGTGTAAGCTCGCTGGGACTCACTCGGTTGCCGCCTCGACGCAGCGTGAATGATTTTGTGTATTTTATTAATTAGTGGCGCACGCCGTCATCATCTTCGTCGACGAAATCTTCATCGTCTTCGTCATCGCCGTCTTCGCCGTTTGGATCTTCGTAGTAGGTTCCCCAGCCGTCGTATTCCACTTCAAACTTCTCGGCCAGATCCATCAACTGCTCAACCTGCGCATCGATCAGCTCTGCTTTCAGCGCCCCTTCGCTCAGGATGTCGCAGCAGATGACGGTTTCGCCCTCTTCCACTTCCAGCTCTTCAGGCTCGGTCACTTCGTAACCCATTTTGAACGCTTCTACCGCCAGTTTCTCCAGCGATTCAAAGTCATCTGCAGAGAAATGGTGCTCGATGGTGTACAGCGCGTCCGGATCGCTGCCGTCTTCCAGCAGCTCTTCAATGATCAGGCGCGTCTCTTCGCGTTGCTCTTCCAGCAGTTCTGGGTTTGCCATGGCTCGTTCCTCTTTAAGTTCGGCAGATACTTCTATTTTCACACACGGACGTGTTTGCCTCCACCTAATGTAAGAAAGAATTGTTAAACAGGGTTGCAAATGAATATTCATACATATAAAGTGAATTTTAATTCAATAAGTGGCCTTTGCCATGTGAGGATAACATGTCTGAACTGTATAAAAAGCACTTCCTGAAATTGCTCGATTTTACGCCTGCACAGCTCAACTCTTTGCTGACGCTCGCGGCAAAGCTTAAAGCGGATAAAAAAAATAACACTGAAGTTCAGTCGCTTACTGGCAAAAACATCGCGCTCATCTTCGAAAAAGACTCAACCCGTACACGATGCTCTTTCGAAGTTGCCGCATTTGACCAGGGCGCGCGCGTCACTTATCTCGGCCCGAGCGGCAGCCAGATTGGGCATAAAGAGTCAATTAAGGATACGGCCCGCGTACTCGGGCGGATGTACGACGGAATTCAGTATCGCGGCCACGGCCAGGAGGTGGTCGAAACCCTGGCGGAATATGCCGGTGTCCCCGTGTGGAATGGGCTGACCAACGAGTTCCATCCTACCCAGCTGCTGGCGGATTTGCTGACCATGCAGGAGCACCTGCCGGGCAAAGCGTTTAACCAGATGACACTGGTGTATGCGGGCGATGCGCGCAACAACATGGGCAATTCGATGCTGGAAGCGGCGGCGCTGGTCGGGCTGGATCTGCGTCTGGTCGCGCCTAAAGCCTGCTGGCCGGAGGAGAGCCTGGTGGCGGAGTGCAGCGCGCTGGCGGTGCAGAATGGCGGCAAAATCACCCTGACCGAAGATGTGATCGCCGGAGTGAAAGGCGCGGACTTCATCTATACCGACGTTTGGGTGTCGATGGGCGAGCCAAAAGAGAAGTGGGCGGAGCGTATCGCGCTGCTGCGTAACTATCAGGTGAATTGCGAAATGATGGCCCTGACGGGCAATCCGAACGTCAAGTTCCTGCACTGTCTGCCGGCGTTCCATGACGATCAAACGACCCTCGGCAAGCAGATGGCGAAAGAGTTCGATCTGCACGGCGGAATGGAAGTGACCGATAAAGTGTTTGAGTCGGCGGCGAGCATCGTCTTTGACCAGGCGGAAAACCGGATGCATACCATTAAAGCCGTCATGGTGGCGACACTTGCGGAGTAAGCCTTCACTCTCGCTTTCTCCACACGGCAGAAAGAATCAACAGCAAAAACGGCGACCTGGGGTTGCCGTTTTGCTTTTACCGCCATTCGATTGATTTTTCAGCGAAAAAAAGGTACTTTTTCACCTGAACTCCAGCGTGGACGGTCCTTAATTATGCCTATTATTCAGTCTGTTGAACGTGCCTTGCAGATCCTCGACCTGTTTAATGAACAGGCGACGGAGCTGAAGATCACTGACATCAGTAAACAGATGGGTTTGAGCAAAAGCACGCTTCACTCGCTGCTCAAAACGCTCCAGCTGCACGGCTATATCGATCAGAATCCAGAAAATGGCAAATATCGCCTCGGCATGAAACTGGTAGAGCGCGGCCATTTTGTGGTGAGTTCGATGGATATTCGCCAGAAGGCGAAGGGCTGGCTGACGGATCTGTCGCAGCGCACCGGACAGACCACCCATCTGGGCATTCTCGACGGGCGCGAAGGCGTCTATATCGAGAAGATCGAAGGCAAGCTGGCAGCTATTGCCTATTCACGCATTGGTCGTCGTCTTCCTGTCCATGCGACTGCCATCGGGAAAGTGTTGATCGCCTGGCTCAACGATACCGACCTCAACGCCCTGCTCGACGGCTATCAGTACACCTCTTTCACCCCGGCGACGATAACCTCGCGCGAGGCGCTGCTGGCGGCGCTGGCGCAAACCCGCGCCCAGGGTTACGCCCTCGATAGCGAAGAGAACGAACAGGGTGTGCGCTGCGTTTCGGTGCCGGTGTGGAATCATGAATCCCGCGTGATTGCGGCGCTGAGTCTTTCGACCTTAACCTCGCGGGTCGATGATGACGCGTTCGCCCGCTTCCGCGGAATGCTGGAAGAGGCCGGGCTGCAGCTTTCAAAAGCGCTGGGCTACCCGGCCTGAAGCGTCACGCGGTGGCAGGCGTATAGCTGAAGTAATCAAAATCGGCATAACAGCCATCGCCGCTGATGTCTTCACAGTGCAGTCCGACAAACGCCCCCGTAAAGAACCCACGGCCGCCGATGTAATCATCCGACAGTTTCCACGCGTCATAGGTGACAGGCACGGTCTGCCACTGCTCGCCGTCAAACGAATAGCTGTAGCGATAAACTAAATGCTCGACGTCAACACGCAGCCACACGCCCTGCGCGTCGTCCGGTACGGGGATCGGCTGCTCGTGCAGCGGCCACGACGGCACGTTCTGATCGAGCTGAATCACCTTGAGCGTACTGCCCTTCCCTTCCTCGTAGTCGACAAAGCAGTAGCTCCAGTTTTTGCTGTTGTAGTAGCAGGTTAATCCGGCACTTTGCTGGAAATGGCGCGGGGCAAACTCCATGCGCGTCTCGGCGCGAAACGCGAAATGCTGCCAGCGCCGCGCCACGGTGGACTGGGTAAAGGTCGAGTTGAGGGAGTCGTTGCCATACAGCCGCAGGAATCCCCGGCGTGCCGTCAGCGATCCGAGAGAATCGTCGAACGGAATGCGCAGGGTTTGCAGCTCCGGGTTAAGCGTTGATGTATCAAAATCATCGCGCCAGTTTGCCGTCGACACGCTTTGACTCTCCGCCATCTGCGGCCCCGGTACGTGGACCTGCGCGTGTTTCCCGCCCTCGACATAGGGCCAGCCGTCACGCCAGGTGATGCGTGCGATCCCGGTTTCACGCCCTAACGAACAGTACCCGCGTCCGCCAGAGGCCAGCAGCGGCACGCCCGGCAAACGCTGCGGTCGGCTGGTCAGATACGCCATATACCACTCGCCGGTGTGCGTCTCCAGCAGCGAGCCGTGCCCGCTCTTTTGCAGCGGATTTTCCGGCAGATGCCAGCTGGTCATCATCGTCACCTCGGGGTGAAGCTCGTAAGGGCCATCGATGTTTTTGGATCGCAGCACGACCACGGCATGTTCGTAGCTGGTGCCCCCCTCCGCGACCATCAGATAGTACCAGCCCTCCTTGCGATAGAGATGCGCCCCTTCCGTGTAGCACAGCGGTGTGCCGGTAAACAGCGTTTTGCGCTCCGGCGAAAGCCGCTGCGTCTGCGGGAAATACTCCTGCATCACGATAGTGTTATGCGGATTGCTGTGGTGGCGAGGCCCCCACGGTCGGTAAATGTAATATTTGCGGCCATCGTCATCGTGGAACAGCGACGGATCAAAGCCACCGTTGCCCATCGGAATCGGCTCGCTCCACGGCCCTTCGATGGACGGCGCGATGACGAGGAAATTTTTGCCATTCTTCCACGGTGAATCGACGATTTTCACGTCCGTGTACAGCAGCCAGAACTGCCCGTCGGCGTAGCTCAGACACGGCGCCCAGATGCCGCCAGAATCAGGATTGCCTTTCATATCCAGCATCGACACACGATCCAGCGGCGTGCTCACCAGCGACCAGTTTTTCAAATCGCGCGAGTGATAAATCCGCACGCCGGGGAACCACTCAAAGGTCGAGGTGGCAATGTAATAATCCTCACCCTGCCGGCACAGGGACGGGTCCGGGTTGAATCCGCTCAGAATCGGGTTAGTGATAGTGTACATAGCGTCTCCTTCTTAATGGGATGCCGCCGTCGCCGCAGCGGGAAGATCCTCGCCCTGCGCCGCACGGTGTTTAAGCAGTTGCTGGCTGATGGCCTCGACGCGGTCATCGCTGAGTTTGTAGAGCGAGAGCATGATGAACATGCCGACGTAGAGCACCACCGGAACCACGCAGAACAGGATTTTGATGGTGGTCAGCACTTCGATGGGCTGCACGCTGCTGCTGGCGGAGTAATTGACATAGGCGAGGATCCAGCCGACCACCGCGCCGCCAATCGCCAGGCCGATTTTCAGGCTGAACAGATAGGTAGAGAACACCAGCCCGTCCAGACGGCGGCCGCTGCGACTCTCTTCATAATCGACAACGTCGGAGGCCATCAGCCATTGCAGCGGCGTGGTGGTGTTAAAGACAAACAGGAACAGGATATTGAGGGCGAAAATCAGGCCGATATACGCCACCGGCGTGATGAAAATCAGCAGGCTGATCAGGGAGTACGCCACGATAATCCACTTGAACGATTTCACGCGGTCGAAGCGGCCTAACAGCCGGGATGAACAGAGCGAGCCAAACATGGTGGCGATGCTGCCGTAGAGTAAGAACTGCGTGGCCATCTCCGGATGATCCATCACGTATTTTACGAAATAGAGCGTGGCCCCACCGCGCACCACGTTCGAGCAGGTCGCCATCATTTTGAACGCGCACATAATCCGCCACTGACTGTTGCCCCACAGCAGCTTCAAATCTTTTGATACCGACGAACCCGGCTGCACCTCAAAGGTATAACGCTCTTTGGTGGTGAAGAAGCATACGTAAAGCAGCACCACACCGCTCAGGCCGAGCACGCACATCGCGCCAAAGTAGCCCAGCTGTTCGTTGCCTTTACCGATGATCCCCACCAGCGGCAGCGCAATCCCACTGATCGCCAGCGATCCCGCGGCGGCGAGGAAAAAACGCCACGACTGGAGCGCATGACGCTCTTTCGGATCGGCGGTAATCACTCCGGGCATGGCGCAGTAAGGGACGTTCACGAAGGTGTAGACCAGCGTCAGCAGAATGTAGGTCACGCAGGCGTAGATGATTTTGCCGTTGGCGGAAAAGTCCGGCGTGTAGAAGGTCAGCATGCAGACGACGCCAAATGGGATTGCACCCCAGAGCAGGAACGGGCGGAACTGGCCGTGACGCGTGCGTGTGCGATCCACCAGCAGCCCCATTAGCGGATCGGTGACGGCGTCGAGTATGCGCGACACTAAAAACAGCGTCCCCATAATGCCCGCCGATAAACCAAACACATCCGTATAAAAATAGGCCAGCAAAAACATCGTGGCCTGCCAGACAAAACCACAGGCGGTATCACCCAGCCCGTAGCCAATTTTATCTTTCATGGTTAATTGCATTATGACCCCCAACGCAGAAAGTGAAAAAGTGCAAACGTCAGGGACCTGTTCCAGGCAAAAGCAATACCTGGTGCATCGTCAGGAATACACCCTTTTTTCGTGTGCTGATCGGACTATTTCGTGTTAATTGAGTGTAAGTAAATGATCGATTAACCAGCAATGGTCATATCTTATTTATGAATTATGATATTTTGCTTTTGTGATAATCGTCGTTATATATCCATAAATTAAAATATAGTTTTAGCTTTTATTTTTAATAGGTTATGAAAACAGCCATTTATTAAATTTTGCTATATCACAGGCACAATAAAACCGCCCGCAAATTATCATCACAGGCAGTTAAATTTATTTAATGCTCTATATTCCGAGTGCTTTTTTACCGGCGTTAATCACCTCGATAATTTTATCGGTATCATAAATACAGCCTTTCCAGGTTCCTCCGCTCACCGACTGCAACGCCGCCCAGAGCCGTGTATCGTCCGGCAAGAAATCGTGGGCATGTAACTCCGGGTGCGGCGCCCGACGCGCCAGCTCCGCAGCGCCCTCTTCCGGCGTGAGCGGATGTTGCGCCGTGCCGATAAAATTCACCCGGCCAGTTAATGAAAGCCTGTCCACCTCGATCTCGATGATGTCGTTATCGCGCAGCTTGCCAATCGGCCCACCGGCCAGTGCTTCGGGTGCTACGTGGCCAAAACAGGCGCCGGTCGATACGCCGGAGAAACGGGCGTCGGTGATCAGGGATACGGTCTTGCCCCAGGAGACGTGTTTTAGCGCCGAGGTCAGCTGGTAAGTCTCTTCCATTCCGGTACCGGACGGGCCTCCGCCGATAACGACCATGATATCGCCGCGCACGATCTCCCCACTTTTGATGGCTTTGATTGCCCTCGCTTCGGAGACAAATACCCGCGCCCGGCCAGTATGACGATACACACCGTCCTCACCCACCACCGACGGATCGATCGCCGTGGCTTTTATCACCGATCCTTCCGGCGCGATATTCCCCACCGGGAACGCCACGGTGGAGGTCAGCCCGCGGGCTTTAGCCCGTTCCGGCGGCAGGATCACATCATCAGGATCAACACCGTCCTGCTCGCGCAAACACTGACGGAAACGTTCGCGACGCTCGGAGGCTTGCCACCAGTCGAGGTTTTCACCGACCGTCTGGCCCGTCACCGTCATGGCATCCAGATGCAGCAGGCCGAGATCGCGCAGATGGAGCATCACTTCCGGCACGCCGCCCGCGAGGAACGCGCGCACGGTCGGGTGATAATCCGGCCCGTTCGGCAGCACGCTCACCAGGCGCGGCACGCTGCGGTTGATCCGCGTCCAGTGGTCGACATCCGGGATCGTGCAACCCGCCGCATGGGCGATCGCAGGAATATGCAGCAGCAGATTGGTCGATCCCCCAAACGCGGCGTGGATCACCATCGCGTTTTCAATGGCTTTGTCCGTCAGGATATCGCGCGTGGTGATCCCGCGATCGTCGAGCTGCGCCACAGCGCGGGCCGACTGGCGCGAAATTTCCAGCCACACATCCTGCCCGGATGGAGCCAGCGCTGAATGGGGTAATGCCAGCCCGAGCGCTTCGGCCACTACCTGTGATGTTCCGGCGGTGCCCAAAAACTGGCAGCCACCGCCCGGTGAAGCACAGGCGCGGCAGCCCAGTTCAGCGGCTTCCTGTAATGAGAGTTCATGGTTAGCGAAGCGCGCGCCGATGGTCTGCACCTTTCCGGCATCTTCGCCGAACGTTGGCGGCAACGTCGCGCCACCCGGCACCAGAATGGTCGGCAGATGGTGCATGGAGGCGAGTGCAATCATGGTCGCAGGCAGGCCTTTGTCACAGGTGGCGACGCCAATCACCGCCCTGCGCGTGGGGAGCGAACGAATAAGACGACGGAAAACGATGGCGGCGTCGTTGCGGTACGGCAGAGAATCGAACATCCCGTGCGTCCCTTGCGAGCGCCCGTCGCAGGGATCGCTGACAAACGCCGCGAACGGAATTCCCCCGTTGCGGGTGATCTCTTTTGCCGCCGCCTGCATTTGCAGGCCGATTTCCCAGTGGCCGGTGTGATACCCAAGCGCCACCGGGCGGCCATCTCCCGCGCGAATCCCGCCCTGAGTGCCAATAATCAGCACCTCTTTACCCGTGAGTTTATTGGCGTCCCAGCCCATGCCCGCGTTCTGCGTCATACCAAACAGGTTGCCACTCGGCGACTCCATCAGCATTTGCGGCGTCAGCGGCAGCGCGCCCTGCGGCCCGGCCGCATGGGTGATAACGGAATAAAATGCATCATCCTGCGGGGTAAATATCGTCTCTATCGCCATCTTATCCTTCCGGTTCAGCAGAGTTTCAGCTGTTGCAACAGCGATTTCAGCTGCGCCTTGCGTGACTCATCCAGCGGGCTGGCTGGCGGCAGCACATAGGTCGAAACCGGCCGCCCGCACAGAGAGATCGCCTCTTTGATCACATTCACAAACGGCGTATCGAGCTGATACATCTGCGGGATTTGCAACATCGTCTGGTGATACTGCGCGGCCTGGGCCAGATCGCCGTCTCGGAAAGCCTGCAGCAGTTTGACTGAGACCTGCGGCGCAAAGTTGCCGCTGGCCGAAATGGCCCCGTCGCCGCCGAGCAGCAGCGTATTGAACAGGTGATCGTCATACCCGCAGAGCACAGTGAAGTGCGGATGCGCCCCTTTCACGGTCTGGATCATGCTGCGCAAATGGGCCACAGAGTCGATGGTGTCTTTGATGCCGACAATATTGGCGCACGTATCGGCCAGCGTTTTCACCAGCGTGGGCGTTAAGTCCTGGCCGGTCAGCGCCGGGAAGTTATAGAGGATCACCGGGAGCGTCACGCTTTCTGCCACCTGCTGGTAATAGCGGATCAGATTCTGCTCGGACACTTTCCAGTAATAAGGGTTGATCACCACAATGCCATCGGCACCCGCACGCTGGGCATGCTGGCTGAGTTCAATGGTTTCCCGGGCATTGGTTCCACCGGTGCCAATCAGCACTGGCACCCGGCGATTAACATGCTCAATCGCAAATTCGGCAATCGCTTTACGCTCTTCGGCGTTGAGCTGAGAAAACTCTCCCCCGCTGCCTAAAAAGAACAGCCCGTCGACGCCCGCATGAATCATGTCGTCGATGAGCGCGGCGGTGCCGGATTTATCGAGCTGGCCTTCGGCGGTGAAAAGGGTGGAGACAGGAGGAATAATCCCCGAGAACTGCACGGTCTGCTGCATGTGATCTCCCTGTTGATACAGTCTGTTCTACATTATAGAACAGCGTTCATTTATTTAACTCTCATACTAAGCCGCGACGCGCAAAGAGGTAAACCGGGAAAAATCAGTAAGGGGCGATTTTTTAGACTGGATCACGAAATGATGAAACGAGGGATAAAAGTTGTAGCCCGGTGAGCGAGGCGCCACCGGGCGAGGGAAATTAAGCCACCAGCATCTTCACAACGACCTTACGCACTTGCGCCGGGCTGCCCACCGCACACAGCGGTTTATGCACTTCGCCCGGGTAAAACACCACAAAATCCCCTTCGCTTAACACCACGGTTTTTTCCTGATCGCCTTCCGGCAGGAACGCGATGTCTTTATCCGCCAGCCAGTCGGTGTCCGGCGTGCCGTGAGGCAGCGTGCTGAACGTCATCCCTTCCTGGCCTTTCATGATGATTTGAATGTCCAGATAGCGGGCATGATACTCCGCGCGGCGCTCGGCGAATGGCTGCGTCATGTCTTCTGAGACCAGATAAAACAGGTTGTTACCGTCGATATCGTGCTTGCCAAGCGAAGTGTCGTCGGTGACGTGCGCTTTGACGTGTTCGATAGCCTGGTGCAGCTCTTCCGGCAGCCAGGACTGGAGGTGATGAATGTTGCCAACGATCATGAGTAAACCCTCAATATAAAACAATGTTTCATTTTCAACTTTTATACGAGAATTCTCTCTGCCATACCACCCCTTTTTACACCCTCTTTGCGCCAGCGCATGTTTATCGGGAAATGTGTTATCCGTCTGTTAAACCCTGTCAGGCAACTATGCATCGATTATGCATAACCACGGTCAGAGACTTTGCGTAGATTCTTATAAGCCACTGATTTCGCGGTGCTAAGTAAAAAACGCCTTGTCGGGTCACAGTTTATCAATCCGTTTAATTTCAAATAATCTGGATAGTTATTTATTAATTTACCTTAGGACAAAAATAGTTAACGAAGATAAGTGCATATTCATTCTTAGTGAAAATTTTTATCCTTTTAAATCATACTGTTAGTTATTTATGCCTGATTATTTCATTATACATAACAATAACAATCTCAAATAACCCCAGCCAATTATGCTTAATGATTCATTCCCGAATATAACCTAATTAAGCATAATCTGACGCGAATCATGCAATAGAAAACAAAGCCGACAATATCCGATCTCACGTGAGCCACATCACAAAATACAATTCTTAACTGCCTACTATGGGCCTTGAAATCAATTGAGCTTAAAGGGCTATGAATTAATAACGATTCATAGCACAGCCCTTTTTATTCTGAAAAAACAGTTAAAGGAATAATTATGGAAAAGCATTACGTCGGTTCTGAAATTGGTCAATTACGTAGCGTTATGCTGCATCGCCCGAATTTAAGTCTGAAACGCTTAACGCCGTCGAATTGTCAGGAGCTGTTGTTCGATGACGTTCTGTCCGTCGAGCGGGCGGGTGAAGAGCACGATATCTTCGCAAACACCCTACGCGAGCAGGGAGTGGAAGTCCTGCTGCTAACCGATTTACTCACCCAAACGCTTGATAACACAGACGCAAAAGCCTGGCTGCTGGACACCCAAATCTCTGACTATCGCCTCGGCCCCACCTTCGCCAACGATGTGCGCGGCTGGCTGGCGGATATGTCCCATCGCGAACTGGCCCGCCGTCTGAGCGGGGGTTTGACCTACGGCGAAATCCCGGCCTCGATTAAAAATATGGTGGTCGATACCCATACGGCCAATGATTTTATTATGAAGCCGCTGCCCAACCATTTATTTACACGCGACACCTCATGCTGGATTTATAACGGCGTTTCAATTAACCCGATGGCAAAACCGGCCCGTCAGCGTGAAACCAATAATCTGCGCGCAATATATCGCTGGCACCCGGCGTTTGCCGACGGTGATTTTATTAAATACTTTGGCGATGAGAATATTAATTACGATCACGCCACATTAGAGGGCGGCGACGTATTAGTGATTGGTCGCGGCGCCGTATTAATTGGCATGTCTGAACGCACCACTCCGCAGGGCGTCGAATTCCTGGCCCAAAGCCTGTTTAAACACCGCCAGGCAGAACGCGTGATTGCCGTCGAACTGCCGAAACACCGCTCCTGTATGCACCTCGACACGGTCATGACCCACATCGACGTCGACACCTTCTCCGTCTACCCGGAAGTGGTGCGCAAAGACGCCCAGTGCTGGACGCTCACCCCGGACGGTCGCGGCGGCCTGCTGCGCACCCAGGAAACTGACCTGCTCCACGCCCTCGAAAAAGCCCTCGGCGTTAACCAGATACGACTGATCACCACCGGCGGCGACGCTTTCGAAGCCGAACGCGAGCAGTGGAACGACGCCAACAACGTGCTGACCATTCGCCCCGGAGTGGTGATTGGCTACGAGCGCAACATCTGGACCAACGAGAAATACGACAAAGCCGGGATCACCGTGCTGCCTATTCCGGGCGACGAACTCGGACGCGGTCGCGGCGGTGCGCGCTGCATGAGCTGCCCGCTGGAACGCGACGGAATTTAAAGGAGCCATCATGGAAAGAAAACCCACTCTGGTCGTGGCGCTGGGCGGTAACGCGCTGCTCAAACGCGGCGAACCGCTGGAAGCGGACATTCAGCGCCAGAACATCGAGCTGGCGGCCCGCACTATCGCCGGACTCACCGCCCAGTGGCGCGTGGTGCTGGTCCACGGCAACGGGCCGCAGGTCGGGCTGCTGGCGCTGCAAAACAGCGCCTACGACAAGGTCACGCCCTATCCGCTCGACATTCTCGGGGCTGAAAGCCAGGGAATGATCGGCTACATGCTCCAGCAAGCGCTGAAAAACAACCTGCCGCAGCGCGAGGTGAGCGTCCTGCTGACGCAGGTCGAAGTCGATGGCAACGACCCGGCGTTTCGCAATCCGACCAAATACATCGGTCCGGTGTACAGCGAAGAGCAGGCCAACACCCTGCGGGCAGAAAAAGGCTGGGTATTTAAAGCCGACGGCAGCTACTTCCGCCGCGTGGTGCCGTCGCCACAGCCGAAACGCATCGTTGAGAGCGACGCCATTACTGCCCTGATAGCGCGGGATCATCTGGTGATTTGCAACGGCGGCGGCGGCGTCCCGGTGGTGGAGAACGCCAACGGCTACCGCGGTATTGAAGCGGTCATCGACAAAGATCTCTCCGCCGCCCTGCTGGCCCGCCAGATTGAGGCCGACGCGCTGCTGATCCTCACGGACGCCGACGCGGTGTACCTCGACTGGGGTAAACCGACCCAACGCCCGCTGGCGCAGGTCTCTCCGGAGGTGCTCAAAACCCTGCAGTTCGACGCCGGTTCGATGGGGCCGAAAGTTGCCGCTTGCCGTGAATTTGTCGAGGCCTGCAACGGTATCGCCGGGATCGGCGCGCTGGCCGACGGCGCCGCGATTCTGGCAGGCGACAAGGGGACGTTGATTCGCAATTGATTCCTATTTTTCCCTTCACCCTGCTCCTGGCATTTCCCCTCTCCCTGAAAGAGAGGGCGGGTGGAGGGCACCAGACAGCTCAACATTTAACAAGGATCGCCACATGACCATTAACCTGAAAAATCGCAACTTCCTCAAACTGCTGGACTACACCCCGGCAGAAATCCAGTACCTGATCGATCTGGCCATCGACCTGAAAGCCGCCAAAAAAGCCGGGCGCGAAAAGCAGACCTTAGTCGGCAAAAACATCGCCCTGATCTTCGAAAAAACCTCCACCCGCACGCGCTGCGCCTTTGAAGTGGGCGCCTTTGACCAGGGCGCGCAGGTCACCTACCTCGGCCCAAGCGGATCGCAGATTGGCCACAAAGAGTCGATGAAAGACACCGCCCGCGTGCTGGGCCGCATGTATGACGGCATCGAGTATCGCGGCTTCGGCCAGGCCATCGTCGAAGAGCTGGGCGAATACGCGGGCGTGCCGGTGTGGAACGGGCTGACCGATGAATTCCACCCGACGCAAATCCTCGCCGATCTGATGACCATGCTCGAACACGCGCCGGGCAAAACCCTGCCGGAGCTGAGCTTCGCCTATCTGGGCGACGCGCGAAACAACATGGGCAACTCCCTGATGGTCGGCGCAGCGAAGATGGGCATGGATATCCGTCTGGTGGCGCCGAAATCCTTCTGGCCGGAAGCCGGGCTGGTCGAGCAGTGCCGCGCCATCGCCAAAGAGACCGGCGCACGCATCACTCTGACGGACGATGTGAATGAGGGCGTTCACGGCACCGATTTCCTCTATACGGACGTGTGGGTGTCGATGGGCGAACCGAAAGAGGCCTGGGCAGAGCGTGTAAGCCTGATGAAACCGTATCAGATCAACGGTGACGTCATGAAAGCCACCGGCAATCCGAACGTGAAATTCATGCACTGCCTGCCCGCGTTCCACAACGAACACACCAAAGTAGGCCGTGAAATCGAAATGGCGTACGGCCTGAAAGGGCTGGAGGTGACGGAAGAGGTATTCGAATCCCCGAACTCTATCGTCTTCGACGAAGCAGAGAACCGCATGCACACCATTAAAGCGGTCATGGTGGCGACACTCGGCGACTAATCACCGCCCGGCGCGGCCACAGGCTGCGCCGGGGCAAGGAGAACATCATGGGCAAGTTCAAATTTCCTTCCGCTTACACCATTCTCTTTTTCCTGATCGCCGTGGTCGCCGCCCTGAGCTGGATTGTTCCGGCCGGACAGTACCAGATGGCAATGAATGCCGCCCTCGGCAAAGAAGTGCCCATTGCCGGAACCTACGCACACGTCGCCGCGCATCCGCAGGGGATCGTTGCGGTGCTGATGGCGCCGATCGCCGGGCTGTACGATCCTGAGTCCGGCCAGGCGGGGGCGATCGACGTCGCGCTGTTTATTCTGATCATCGGCGGCTTTCTCGGGATCGTCACCAAAACCGGGGCGATTGACGCCGGGATCGAACGCGTCACCACCCGGCTGCGCGGCCGCGAAGAGTGGATGATCCCGATCCTGATGGCGCTGTTCGCCGCCGGCGGGACAATTTACGGTATGGCGGAAGAGTCGCTGCCGTTCTACACGCTGTTAGTGCCGGTGATGCTGGCCGCCCGTTTCGACCCGGTGGTCGCCGCCTCCACGGTGCTGCTCGGCGCGGGGATCGGCACGCTCGGTTCAACCATTAACCCCTTCGCTACGGTCATCGCCGCCAACGCCGCGGGCATTCCGTTCACCAACGGGATCGCCCTGCGCATCGCACTGCTGGCGATCGGCTGGATCATCTGCGTGTGGTGGGTGATGCGTTACGCCCGCAAGGTGCGCCAGGATCCGTCCCTGTCGATTGTCGCCGACAAAGAGGTCGAGAACCGTGCGCATTTCCTCGGCGATAAAGGCCAGCAGTCGCTGGAATTTACCCCGGTGCGCAAAGTTATTCTGGTGATTTTCGCCCTCGCCTTCGCGGTGATGATCTACGGCGTGGCGGTGCTCGGCTGGTGGATGGCAGAGATCTCCGCAGTCTTCCTCGCCAGCGCCATTATCGTCGGCCTGATTGCCCGCATGAGCGAAGAAGAGCTGACATCAACATTTATCAACGGGGCGCGGGATTTGCTGGGCGTCGCGCTGATTATTGGTATTGCGCGCGGTATCGTAGTCATCATGGATAAGGGCATGATTACGCACACGATTTTGCACAGTGCCGAAGGCCTGGTGACCGGACTGTCGACGGTGGCGTTTATCAACGTGATGTACTGGCTGGAAGTGGTGCTGTCGTTTCTGGTGCCTTCTTCTTCGGGCCTTGCCGTTCTGACGATGCCGATCATGGCACCGCTTGCCGATTTCGCTAACGTCAACCGCGACCTGGTCGTGACGGCGTACCAGTCAGCCTCCGGGATTGTCAATCTGGTCACACCGACGTCCGCCGTGGTGATGGGGGGTCTTGCGATCGCGCGCGTACCCTACGTGCGTTATCTCAAGTGGGTCGCCCCGCTGCTGGGTATTTTGACGGTGGTGATCATGGTGGCGTTGAGCCTGGGTGCGCTTATCTGATTTGCCGGATGGTGCTGCGCTTATCCGGCCTGCGGTAATCTTTTTGTAGGCCCGGTAAGCGTTGCGCCACCGGGCATTTTTTGTTGGCAACAGAGATGGGAACCAGATGATGGAATATGGAGAATACTCCCCAAAAGAACAGCTTCAGCTCGCGGTATGCCAGAGCCTGATCAGCGAAAACAGCTACCTTTCTCAGGAAGAGATCCGCCGCGACCTGCAGGAACGGGGGTTTGACAGCATCAGCCAGTCGAGCGTCTCCCGGCTGCTGAAATTGCTTGGTGTCATAAAAATTCGAAATGCCAAAGGACAAAAGATTTATTCGATGAATCCGCAGTTGCGCCCTGCGCCGGATGCAGCCCGTTCGATCTCCGAAATGGTGGTCAGCGTGGAGCACAATAGCGAATTTATCCTTATTCATACCGTCGCCGGATACGGGCGCGCCGTGGCGCGAATTCTGGATTATCACCAGTTACCGGAAATTTTAGGTGTGGTGGCCGGAAGCAGTATTGTCTGGGTCGCGCCCCGCGTAGTAAAGCGCACGGCGCTGGTACATAAGCAAATTAATTATTTACTCAGAACGCATTAATATTCAAATAGAACCGTTTGCACTGAGTAAAGTGTGCATTAATCGCTTGATCAGAAAATCGAGCTGAGTATAATGCCCGACAATTTGCCGGGAGGAAGTCATGGTCAAGCGTGTACGACATACAGTCATACCGCGTCTGAAAACAGACGCTGGCCTGCCGTTTTTCTTCCCGTTGATAACCCTATTCCCAGAGCCCCTCATTTGAGGGGCTTTTTTTTGCCCGGCGTCAGGAGATAAACATGAATCCGCTTTATCAAAAACACATCATTTCCATCAATGACCTCAGCCGCGAAGAGCTGGAACTGGTTCTGGATACCGCGGCAAAACTGAAGGCCAACCCACAGCCCGAGCTGCTGAAGCACAAAGTGATCGCGAGCTGCTTCTTTGAAGCCTCCACCCGTACCCGTCTGTCGTTCGAGACCTCAATGCACCGTCTCGGCGCGAGCGTGGTCGGCTTCTCTGACAGCAGCAATACGTCGCTGGGCAAAAAAGGCGAGACGCTGGCGGATACCATCTCCGTCATCAGCACCTACGTGGACGCGATTGTAATGCGCCACCCGCAGGAAGGCGCAGCGCGTCTGGCGACCGAGTTCTCCGGCGGTATTCCGGTGCTGAATGCCGGTGACGGTGCGAACCAGCATCCGACGCAGACCTTGCTGGATCTCTTCACCATCCAGGAAACGCAGGGGCGTCTGGAAAATCTGCACATCGCCATGGTCGGGGATCTGAAATATGGCCGCACCGTCCACTCGCTGGCCCAGGCGCTGGCGAAATTTAACGGCAACCGCTTCTACTTTATCGCCCCGGCGGCGCTGGCGATGCCGCAGTACATTCTCGATATGCTCGATGAAAAAGGCATCCAGTGGAGCCAGCACGCCAGCATTGAAGAGGTGATGGGTGAAGTGGACGTGCTGTACATGACGCGCGTGCAGAAAGAGCGCCTCGACCCGTCCGAGTACGCCAACGTCAAAGCGCAGTTCATCCTGCGTGCCAGCGACCTCGAAGGCGCACGCCCGAACATGAAAGTGCTGCACCCACTGCCGCGCATTGACGAAATTGCCACCGACGTGGATAAGACGCCGCACGCCTGGTATTTCCAGCAGGCAGGCAACGGCATCTTCGCTCGCCAGGCGTTACTGGCACTGGTTCTGAATCGCGAATTCGTTCTGTAAGGGGAAATGACAATGACACATGATAATAAACTCCAGGTTGAAGCCATCAAACGTGGCACCGTGATTGACCATATCCCTGCGCAGGTGGGCTTTAAACTGCTGACGCTGTTCAAGCTGACCGAAACCGACCAGCGCATCACCATTGGCCTGAACCTGCCGTCCGGCGAGATGGGCCGCAAAGACCTGATCAAAATCGAGAACACCTTCCTGACTGACGAGCAGGTCAACCAGCTCTCCCTGTACGCGCCGGACGCGACGGTGAACCGCATCGACGATTACGAAGTGGTGGGCAAATCGCGCCCGAACTTACCGGAACGCATCGAGCACGTGCTGATCTGCCCAAACAGCAACTGCATCAGTCATGCTGAGCCGGTGTCATCCAGTTTTGCAGTGAAAAAACGGGCGAATGACATCGCACTCAAATGCAAATATTGCGAAAAAGAGTTTTCTCATTATGTGGTGCTGGCCAACTAATTGAGGTTGGTATTGAGATTCCGGCTTCCTGTTACACGAAATCATTCGCACCGCATCAAGGCCAAATATCCCCGGAAGCACAGGAAACTCTGTGACCGGGGTATGAGGACGCGGCCAACGAAGAGGCGGCGTGAAGGATGATGTGTATAATGGCCGGGACCCTTCTTAACGCTGTAATCCTGGAGAAAATATGAGCAAAGTACTTGCGACGGAAAATGCACCAGCGGCTATCGGTCCTTACGTTCAGGGCGTAGATCTCGGCAGCATGATTATCACTTCCGGTCAGATCCCGGTGAACCCGAAAACCGGCGAAGTGCCGGAAGATGTGGCGGCTCAGGCTCGTCAGTCACTGGAAAACGTGAAAGCGATCGTTGAATCCGCGGGCCTGAAAGTGGGCGATATCGTGAAAACGACCGTATTCGTTAAAGATCTTAACGATTTCGCGACCGTTAACGCCACTTACGAAGCGTTCTTCAACGAACATGACGCAACCTTCCCGGCGCGTTCTTGTGTAGAAGTCGCGCGTCTGCCAAAAGACGTGAAGATTGAGATTGAGGCGATTGCAGTTCGTCGCTGATCGATGTGCCCTCTCCGCTGCGGAGGGGGCTGTTTCTGCTACCTCCCCCTTCCCCGCAACTTTTTCATCCCCCTCCATTTTTCTCTGAATCACCTTCGCAGTTCAGGAATTTTTCCCATGATCAGAACTCACTTTTTTATACAGAGGAGTAGGGTTAACACCCACAAATTAGGGTGTTTTAAAAGAGGGAATGAGTGCGTATTGAAGAAGAGGTTTTTCTTGATGAATACGGCATGCGGCGAAAGAGGTTCGTCTATGACCATCGTATTCACCACAGCTATGTTTTTGTCGCCGCTAAAGAAATTTACACCGTCATTATTGGTAGCCTGGTTGAGGAGCTAACCTTTACCCGGATCGGTTACAAAATGCCAGCCGGAGTGACGTTCCCGTTGAACGGTATGGCGGAAGTCTATTTTGATGCCTTTGACGGGATGGATAATTTGGCCGATTTTCGTCATGTCCGATTTGAGGGGCTAGGCAGCGCTGTTGTATTGCAAATGGTCTCACTGGCTTTAATCGCCCACTATGAGACATTCAATATCGGCGGTTTCGTCTTCCAGGCCGCCTCCGGTGGAGTGGTCGATATCGGCCGCCGCATCACGCTTGAAGAGACCTATGACTACATGCTTGGGTTAAAAAATGAACCGCGTTATAATCAAAAGACTGGCTTGCCAAAGAAAGTTCCGCGGCCACTGATAGCCAAAGATTTACGGGCATACAAAACAGTTACAGAGGGGAGAGCCAGCTATGTCGTATTACATTAAGCAACAATGCCCGGCACTTTCCACCTCTAAAAATGGTGAAAAAATTCTGTTTCACACATTCGCATTTGCTCAACTGACCACGCATTATGTCAACGCAGACGCGCATACCAGCCCGGCTAAAGCCAGCCTGACGGCAGCAAAGAAACGCTCTTCTGCTACCTTATTACGCCAAAAGCTCAAAGGCCCTCTGGTGCGTGAACTGCGCGAAATCTGACAGCGTTAAAAAGGCCTGAAAATTAGGCCTTTTTTGTGTTTATATCAACATCACTGCTACTGATTCCGCGTCGCCCTGAGCAACTTCTCCAGTGGATAAACCGCTGCAATCACCACTTCATCTTGAATCTTCGCCGCGTTATCCAGCTCGGTCTGAATCGAGGCGATCTCCTTATCGTCCAGCGTGCCTTGCCGCGCCACCAGATCCGTCAGGCGCAGGCCAATCGACGCCAGTTTGTCCACCTCCTGAATCACCGGTTTGATGGCTTTCAGCTGATAGCTGTTTTCACTCAGCGCCAGCGCGTCGCTGGTATTGTTCTGCCAGCGCGTAAAGACGTGGCGCAGCGCTTCGGCGCTTTCCGTGTCTTCGGCATCGCTTATCAGCCTCTCGGCCCATTTATCCATCTGACGCACCGTGGCGCTCTCGGCGTTCAGCGCGTCGGCGTAGCGGTTTAGTGGCTCAAACTGATGATAATTTCCAGCCTGGAATTTCAGGTGCTGACGGGTGTAATACTGCGCAGGCTCCACGGCCTGGGCGAGAATGTGCAGCGGCAGGGTGTCGGCGTTATTCGCCAGACGAGTGAACTGCGCCTGCTGCTGGCTATGCTGTTGCAGCCCGACCGACACCGTCGTCCAGCTGTCCATCGCCTGCAAACGGGTGTACATATTGTCGATATCATTCACATCCTGCGCAGACCACAGGCGCTCCGCCACTGCAAACGCGCGCGGCCAGAGTTTGATATCCAGAACCGGGGCAATCACATTTTCCGCCCACAGCGCCGCTTCGCCGCCGAGCAAATTGGCCTGCTGATCGGCATCCGGCACCGTCGGCTGAATCCCTTTCGGCACCTCATTGAGGCGTGCGCCGGAAATCGGATAGCGAGCGTTCCCCACCAGGAAGTAGCCGGTGAGTTTGTCGTCCGACACATTGACCACCGGGCGCGTTTCACCCATCCAGGTGTCGACGGTGAAGCTCAGCTGGTTGTCGTCGCGCCATTCGATATGATCAATCGCACGGCGGGATTTGCCGCTGAAATCGATAAATCCGCGCCAGCCGGAAACGCCTTTAATCAGCGTAAAACTGCCCTCGACCGGTTTGCCTTTCAGACGCGGCATAGTGAAAGTCCAGCTCTGCGCGCTGTCGGAATCGGCGATGATGTCCATACCGTTCAAGCCCTGCGGTACGATCTCATTGCGGTAGTGATAGGCCGTGGACTGGGGCTGATCGAGGTAAAAACCGGTGGAGAGAATGCCTTTATAGCCCTGCTTCGCCACCTCGCCGAGCGCGTCCTGCCCCTGCCAGGACTGGATCAGAATGCTTTTCGGCAGATCGGGATGATAGATCTCATCCCAGCCGACCATCTGGCGATGGTGTTTCTCAAGAATGGTTTCCAGTTTGCGATTGAAATAGGCCTGCAGCGCATGGCTGTCCGCCAGTTTGTTGTCGCGCATAAACTGCTGGATGGCGGTGCTGTTTTTCCACTGGCTATCGTCAACTTCATCACCGCCGATATGCAGATACGGATCGGGGAAGATCGCAGCCAGTTCGCTGACCATCGCGTCGGCAAAGGTGTAAGTCGCCTCTTTTGTTGGATCGAGAACGGGTTTCAGCACGCCCCAGTGGCGCTCCATTTCATACGGGCCAGGTGCGCTCATCAGTTCCGGATAGGCCACGGCGATCGCCGACGCATGGCCCGGCATGTCAATTTCGGGAACCACGCGAATTCCCCGCGCGGTGGCGTAACGCACCACGTCACGCATCTGCTCCGGTGTGTAGAACAGCCCGTCGCTGGCGAGCTGGGTCAGTTTAGGATAGCGCTTCGAGGTAAATCGCCAGCCCTGATCGTCCGTCAGATGCCAGTGCAGGACGTTTAGCTTCGCCGCCGCCATGCCGTCGATCTGGCGTTTAATGTCCTCCAGCGGGATGAAATGACGCGCCGAATCGAGCAGCAGCCCGCGCCACGGGAAGCGCGGAGAGTCGTCAATCGACACCCACGGAATCGAGGTGTTTTCCGCGCCATTTTGAATCAGCTGGAGCAACGTTTCCATCGCCCGCAGCGCGCCAAAGCGCGTGTTAGCGGTAATGTTCACACCGCTTGCATCCACGGTGAGTTTGTAGCTCTCATCGCTGTCCGGCAGCGGCTGCGGCTTCACTTTTTTGGCGATGGTCACTGAAATAGTGGGCTTTTCAGGTTTGTCGGCCTGGGGCTGAAGCGTCCACCCTGTTTGCAGCGCGATGCGCTGGCGAAGACGGTTTGCGGCATCGCCCAGATCGTCGCCGCTGATACTTACGGAAATATTATCGCTGAGGACGAATGCGCCCTGCTGTGCGGGCCGTTCAACGTGGGCGGGCCAGGGCATTAACGGCAGATCGCCTGCCGGAGCCGCCAGCGCAGAGGTACCGAGCAAAAGCCCGGCGGTGATGAGGCTAAGACGTAACATAATGTTCCTTATCAGAATTTGACGGGCCAAAAACAGACAAAACATTTTGTTAACATGCGTACAAATTGTCGTCAAGCAAAGTGCATGACGGGGATCACAGGTTGTGGAATTTGGGAGGAAGGCTATTTTGCCGGGCGGCGACGACACCTTACCCGGCAGATTTGGAACCTAGGCCCGGCGGTGCCGGGCATGAGATTTACTGCCAGCCGTAACGACGGCTATAGAACCCTTTCACCATCTGCGTCAGCACCATGTAGCCCGCCAGAATTGCCACCAGCCATGGGAAATAGCTCAGCGGCAGCGCCTGCAGGTTCAGGTAGCTTGCCAGCGGTGAGAACGGCAGCGCGATCCCCAGCACCATCACCACGCCGGTCATGATGATCAGCGGCCAGGCGGCGCGGCTCTGGAAGAACGGAATACGGCGCGTGCGGATCATATGCACAATCAGCGTCTGCGACAGCAGCCCGACCACGAACCAGCCGGACTGGAACAAAGTCTGATGTTCTGGCGTGTTGGCGTGGAACACGAACCACATCAGGCAGAAGGTCAGAATGTCAAAGATCGAGCTGATCGGGCCAAAGAACAGCATGAAGCGGCCCAGATCAGACGGATTCCAGCGCTGCGGCTTCTGGATCTGCTCGTCGTCGACGTTATCAAACGGGATCGCCACCTGGGAGACGTCGTACATCAGGTTCTGAATCAGCAGGTGCAGCGGCAACATCGGCAGGAACGGCAGAAAAGCGCTCGCCACCAGCACGCTGAAGACGTTACCGAAGTTAGAGCTTGCGGTCATTTTGATGTATTTCAGCATGTTGGCAAAGGTACGGCGTCCTTCGATCACGCCCTGCTCCAGCACCATCAGGCTCTTTTCCAGCAGAATAATATCGGCCGCTTCGCGCGCAATATCCACCGCGCCGTCGACGGAAATCCCGATATCCGCCGCGCGCAGCGCAGGCGCATCGTTGATACCATCGCCCATAAAGCCAACCACGTGCCCTTCGCGGCGCAGCAGCGTCACAATGCGCTCTTTGTGCATTGGCGTCAGGCGCGCAAACAGCGTGGTGGTTTTGGCAAGCTGTGCCAGTTCATCGTCAGAGAGCGTTTCAATATCGCTGCCCGTGACAATCACACCCGCATCCAGCCCCACTTCATGGCACACTTTCGCCGCCACCAGCTCGCTGTCGCCGGTAAGAATTTTGACGGTAATGCCGCTGGCTTTCAGCGCTTTCAGCGCCGGTGCCGTCGTCTCTTTCGGTGGATCGAGGAAGGCGATGTACCCTTCGAGGATCAGATCCGACTCATCAAGACGATGGTAATCCCCTTCGCGTCCCGGCAGGAATTTGCTGGCCACCGCCACGACGCGCAGCCCCTGACGGTTCAGGTTATCTGTCACACGCTTGATGCGGCGCAGCATGGTGTCGTCCAGCGGTACAATTTCACCGTTATGACGCACCTGCGTGGAAACATTCAGGATCTCCTGCAACGCCCCTTTGCAGATCAGCTGATGCACATTCGCCTGCTCACTCACCACCACCGACATGCGGCGACGCTCGAAGTCGAACGGGATCTCATCCACTTTTTGCCAGCGCGTTGAGAGCGCGCGCGCAGAATCTTCATCCACCCCTTCCAGCACGGCGACATCCAGCAGGTTTTTCAGCCCGGTCTGGTAATGGCTGTTCAGCCACGCGGTTTGCAGCACGCGCTCGCTGACTTTTCCGGAGATATCCGTATGATTCTCCAGCACAATTTTATCCTGAGTCAGGGTGCCGGTTTTATCGGTGCAGAGGATATCCATCGCGCCAAAGTTCTGAATGGCGTCGAGGTGTTTCACAATCACTTTCTGTCGGGAGAGTTTCACCGCCCCGCGCGCCAGCGTGGAGGTGACAATCATCGGCAGCATTTCCGGCGTTAAGCCCACCGCCACGGAGAGGGCAAACAGCGCCGCTTCCCACCAGTCGCCTTTGGTGTAGCCGTTGATCAGCAATACGATTGGCGTCATGACCATCATAAAGCGGATCAGCAGCATGCTGACGCGACCGATACCTTTCTGGAACGCGTTTGGCTCACTTTCCTGCTCGCTCACACGCCCGGCAAGCTGACCAAACCAGGTGTTGCCGCCCGTGGCGATAACGATGGCCTTCGCGGTGCCGCTCACCACGGTGGTGCCCATAAAGCACAGGGTATCGCTTTCGAGCGGATTAGTTTGCTGCGGATCGCGGCTGCGTGCCACTTTCTCGACCGGCAGAGATTCCCCGGTCAGGGACGCCTGGGCGACAAACAGATCGCGGGCCTGAATCACACGCAGATCGGCCGGGATCATGTCCCCTGCCGCCAGTTTGATCATGTCGCCCACCACCAGCTGATCGATCGGCAGTTCCAGCCAGGCGCTTTCGCCTTTCGTGTTAATGACACGCTGCACGGTGGCGGTGTTGCTGACCATCGCCTTCAGGGCGTCCGCCGCGCGGGTGGAGCGCGCCTCCTGGATAAAGTTGAGCATGGTGGAGATCGCCACCATCAGCGCGATCACGCCTGCTGCAAACAGATCTTCCGTGGCATACGAAATGATCGCCAGCACCGTCAGCAGCAGGTTGAACGGGTTGCGGTAGCAGAGCCACAGATGGACCCACCACGGGGCCGGTTTTTGCGCCGGGATTTTGTTGTTGCCGTGCTCGGCGCGCGTTTTTTCTACTTCAGCTGCGTTCAGCCCTTCCGGATGACCGCCGAAAGTGCGCCAGACTTCGTTTTCGTCCATCGCGGCGGCTTTCAGGCAATGCTCCGTCAGCGTGGAGGGAATGGCAGCGCCTGCCAGGTTTTTGGCATTCGGCAGCGGATCGCGCTGAACCAGACGGCGCGGCAGGTGGCGGTTTAGCTGCGCGAGCAGCTGCTGGGTGATATTTTTCAGCATAGTAAGCCCCCCGCATCCGCAAAGGCGGACGCAGTGTTAACTTCAGGCACAGCAAGGCGGTACCTGAAGGGCACTTAAATTTTCAAAGCAGAGATTTTTTACCCCACTCTTTCAGGCTGTATGCCGGCGCATAGCCAACGCATATGCAGCCTGAAATAGGACGGGTAACGTCACTGCCTCACACATCACCGGTGAGACAGCGAAAAGGCTGGCTTACCGGAAAGGACTCAGTCTCCATGACTGGAGAGGGGTGGGATCGGGATCCATACGGCCTCCGGTAAGTGAAAAAAGGGGTTATCACCGCGCAGTTATGGGTTTTAACCATACCGTTAGTGGCGGTTCGGGCGGTATGATACGCCCGCAGATTTAAACCGTACATATACCAGACTTTGCTCATTGCGAATTAAATCGTAAGCAGTAGTCTCAATTGACGACCATGCTGTTACAGGGAATAAAGGATGCAGAATCGCCTGACCATTAAAGACATCGCCCGTTTAAGCGGCGTGGGGAAATCCACCGTGTCGCGCGTACTGAACAACGAAAGTGGCGTCAGTGAACGCACGCGCGAGCGCGTCGAGGCGGTGATGAATCAGCACGGTTTTTCTCCTTCCCGTTCCGCGCGCGCCATGCGCGGACAGAGCGACAAAGTGGTCGCCATTATTGTTTCGCGTCTCGATTCTCTGTCGGAAAATCTGGCGGTGCAAACCATGCTCCCCGCCTTTTACGAGCAGGGTTACGACCCGATCATGATGGAGAGCCAGTTCTCGCCTCAACTGGTGGAAGAGCATCTTGGGATGCTGCAACGACGCAATATCGACGGCGTGGTGCTGTTTGGGTTTACCGGCATTCAGGATGAAATTCTGAAACCCTGGCAGGCCTCGCTGGTGCTGCTGGCGCGCGACGCCAGCGGCTTTGCTTCCGTCTGCTACGACGACGAAGGGGCGATCCTTACCCTGATGCAGCGCCTGTACGAGCATGGCCATCGCCATATCAGTTTCCTCGGCGTGCCGCACAGCGACGTCACCACCGGCAAGCGCCGCCACGAAGCCTATCTCGCGTTTTGCAAACAGCACGCTCTCCCGGCGGTGGCCTCTTTGCCTGGCCTGGCAATGAAACAGGGCTACGAACAGGTGGCAAGCGTGCTCACCCCGCAAACTACCGCCCTCATCTGCGCCACGGATACCCTCGCGCTGGGCGCCAGCAAGTATTTGCAGGAGCAACGCATCGACACTATCCAGCTCGCGAGCGTCGGCAGTACACCGCTGATGAAGTTCCTGCACCCGGAGATTGTCACCGTCGATCCGGGCTACGCCGAAGCGGGCCGTCAGGCGGCGATGCAGCTGATCGAGCAGATAAACGGTCGCTCTGAACCACGCCAAATCGTTATCCCCGCCCACATTTCTTAACCCTCCGAAAACGGATTATTGTGATCCTCACCCAATTTCGGGAACGTTCCCATTTTCAGCGTCTCGCTCAAAGAGTAGGCTTGCGTCCAGGTCATTACCCTCCACATCTGTCATGAGGCTTCATGATGAGCAAAGTTAAACAAACTGATATCGACCAGCTGATCGTTCTGGTTGGGGGACGCGAGAATATCGCCACCGTCAGCCACTGCATTACCCGTCTGCGTTTTGTGCTGAACGATCCGGCCAAAGCCAATCCGAAGGCCATCGAAGAGCTGTCGATGGTCAAAGGCTGCTTTACCAACGCCGGGCAGTTCCAGGTGGTGATTGGCACAGAAGTGGGTGATTACTATCACGCGCTGCTGGCGACCACCGGGCATTCGTCGGCAGATAAAGAGCAGGCCAAGAAAGCGGCGCGCCAGAATATGAAATGGCACGAGCAGCTGATCTCCCACTTCGCGGAAATCTTCTTCCCGCTGCTGCCAGCGCTGATCAGCGGAGGTCTGATCCTCGGTTTCCGCAACGTGATTGGCGACGTGCCAATGAGCGACGGCAAAACTCTGGCGCAGCTTTACCCCGCGCTGCAGAGCATCTATGACTTCCTGTGGCTGATTGGCGAGGCGATCTTCTTCTATCTGCCGGTCGGGATCTGCTGGTCGGCGGTGCGCAAAATGGGCGGCACGCCGATCCTCGGCATCGTGCTCGGCGTAACGCTGGTCTCCCCGCAGTTAATGAACGCTTACTTACTTGGCCAACAGGTGCCGGAAGTGTGGAACTTCGGCCTGTTTACCATCGCTAAAGTGGGTTATCAGGCGCAGGTTATTCCCGCCCTGCTGGCCGGTCTCGCACTCGGGTTTATTGAAACGCGCCTGAAACGCATCGTCCCGGATTACCTCTATCTGGTGGTCGTGCCGGTCTGCTCGCTGATTCTGGCCGTGTTCCTCGCTCACGCGTTTATCGGTCCGTTTGGCCGTATGATTGGCGACGGCGTGGCCTTCGCGGTGCGTCACCTGATGACCGGCAGCTTCGCCCCAATTGGCGCCGCGCTGTTTGGTTTCCTCTATGCGCCGCTGGTGATTACCGGTGTGCATCAGACTACGCTCGCCATCGACATGCAGATGATTCAGAGCCTCGGCGGTACGCCGGTCTGGCCGATTATCGCCCTGTCGAACATTGCTCAGGCGTCGGCAGTCACTGGGATTATCCTGGTCAGCCGTAAACACAACGAGCGTGAAATCTCGGTGCCGGCAGCCATCTCCGCCTATCTCGGCGTGACCGAACCGGCGATGTACGGCATCAACCTGAAATACCGCTTCCCGATGCTGTGCGCGATGATCGGCTCAGGTCTGGCGGGGCTGCTGTGTGGGCTGAACGGCGTGATGGCGAACGGCATCGGCGTCGGTGGCCTGCCGGGTATCCTCTCTATTCAGCCGTCCTACTGGCAGGTGTTCGCCCTGGCCATGGCGGTGGCGATTATCGTCCCGATGGCGCTGACCACGGTTATCTATCAGCGCAAGTTCCGTCAGGGCACGCTGCAGATTGTTTAACGTCTTCTTTCGGGGCGCAGTTGCGCCCCTTCGCATTTGCAGGAACGCATTATGAATACCCTTCCGCACTGGTGGCAAAACGGCGTCATCTATCAGATTTACCCAAAGAGTTTTCAGGACACCACCGGACGTGGTACCGGTGATTTACGCGGCGTCACGCAGCGTCTGGACTATCTGAAAACCCTCGGCGTGGATGCCATCTGGCTGACGCCATTCTATATTTCCCCGCAGATCGATAACGGCTACGACGTGGCGAACTATACCGCCATCGATCCGGCCTACGGCACGCTGGATGATTTTGACGAACTGGTGAAACAGGCCCATGCGCGCGGCATCCGTCTGGTGCTCGACATGGTGCTCAACCACACCTCCACGCAGCACGCGTGGTTCCGCGAATCTCTCAATAAAGAGAGCCCGTACCGTGAGTTCTATATCTGGCGTGACGGTACGCCGGACGCGCTGCCGAACAACTGGCGCTCCAAATTTGGCGGCAACGCCTGGCGCTGGCACGCCGAGAGCGAGCAGTATTATCTGCACCTTTTCGCCCCCGAGCAGGCGGATCTGAACTGGGAAAACCCGCAGGTCCGCAGCGAGCTGAAAAAAGTGTGCGAGTTCTGGGCCGATCGCGGCGTGGACGGCCTGCGTCTCGACGTGATCAACCTGATTTCCAAGGACCAGGATTTCCCGGATGATAACCTCGGCGATGGCCGCCGTTTCTATACTGACGGCCCGCGCGCCCATGAATATTTGCAGGAGATGAGCCGGGATGTGTTCACCCCGCGCAACCTGATGACCGTGGGCGAGATGTCCTCCACCTCGCTGGAAAATTGCCAGCAATACGCCGCGCTCGACGGGCGCGAACTGTCGATGACCTTTAACTTCCATCACCTGAAAGTCGATTACCCGAACGGCGAAAAGTGGACACTCGCGAAGCCCGATTACGTGGCGCTGAAAACTTTGTTCAGCCACTGGCAGCAAGGGATGCATGGCGTTGCGTGGAACGCTCTTTTCTGGTGTAACCACGATCAGCCGCGCATCGTTTCGCGCTTTGGCGACGAGGGGGAATACCGCACCACCTCCGCCAAAATGCTGGCAATGGTGCTGCACGGCATGCAGGGCACGCCGTACATCTACCAGGGTGAAGAGATTGGCATGACCAACCCGCACTTCGCCCGCATCACCGATTATCGCGATGTGGAGAGCCACAACATGTTCGCCGAACAGCGTGCAAAGGGGCGCGATGCAGAGGAACTTCTGGCGATTCTGGCGAGTAAATCCCGCGACAACAGCCGCACGCCGATGCAGTGGGATGCCACCCCGAACGGCGGTTTTACCACCGGCGAGCCGTGGATCGATCTGTGCGATAACGTCGCAACCCTCAACGTTGACGCGGCGCTCAGCGATCCCGACTCCGTGTTTTATACCTATCAGTCGCTGATCGCTCTGCGCAAATCGCTGCCGCTGCTGACCTGGGGCGACTATCAGGATCTGCTGCCGACGCATCCTTCCCTGTGGTGTTACCGCCGCCAGTGGCAGGGGCAGACGCTGATCGTGGTCGCTAACCTGAGTCATGAATGCCAGGCGTGGCAGCCGGACGCCCTCAGCGGCGACTGGCGCGTAGTGCTCAGCAACTACGCCGAAGTCGCCAGCCAACCCGCCGCGATGACACTGCGTCCGTTTGAGGCGGTGTGGTGGCTGCAGGCGTAGTACAAAATGCCGGGCAGCGCTGCGTTTGCCCGGCAATATTTTACTGTTTTTGTTGAATATTTAATCAGATTTTTCCTGCCCGGATTTACAATCGCTGTAGTGCCCGCCGTTTGTACTCTCGTCTTTTTACTTTGTTCTGAATCAAAAAAATCGCAAACATGTTTGATGCAAATCACTACATATAGAACTTAAAATGCACGCCGACCCAACATATTGTATTTATCGTCTACTATTCCAACAAGACAACGGCGACGACGCCGGCCGGAATTGTGGATAACAAGCGTCGGGAACGAGGGAAGTGACTGAGGCATCGGGACTTGCGTCCTGTGCAGCCTTCCCCACCTCTGTGGATAACCTGTTTTTAATGGAGTGATCATGACACCGCATGTGATGAAACGAGATGGCTGTAAAGTGCCGTTTAAATCAGAGCGCATCAAAGAAGCGATTCTGCGTGCAGCTAAAGCAGCGGGAGTCGATGACGCAGATTACTGCGCCACCGTCGCAGAAATCGTCAGTAGCCAGATGAATGAGCGCAGTCAGGTGGATATCAACGAGATCCAGACTGCGGTAGAAAACCAACTGATGTCAGGCCCGTACAAGCAGCTGGCGCGCGCCTACATTGAGTACCGTCACGACCGTGACATCCAGCGTGAAAAGCGCGGTCGCCTGAATCAGGAGATCCGTGGCCTGGTCGAGCAGACCAACTCTGCGCTACTGAATGAAAACGCCAACAAAGACAGCAAAGTGATCCCGACTCAGCGCGACCTGCTGGCCGGTATTGTCGCCAAGCATTATGCCCGTCAGCATCTGCTGCCGCGCGACGTGGTGCAGGCGCATGAACGCGGTGAGATCCACTACCACGATCTCGATTACTCCCCGTTCTTCCCGATGTTCAACTGTATGCTGATCGACCTGAAAGGCATGCTGACCCACGGCTTTAAAATGGGCAACGCCGAGATTGAGCCGCCAAAATCCATCTCTACTGCCACGGCGGTAACGGCGCAAATCATCGCCCAGGTCGCCAGCCATATTTACGGCGGCACAACCATTAACCGCATCGACGAAGTGCTGGCACCGTTTGTCACCGAGAGCTTTAACAAGCATCGCAAAGTGGCGCAGGAGTGGCAGATCCCGGACGCGGACGGCTATGCCCGCTCCCGCACCGAGAAAGAGTGCTACGACGCGTTCCAGTCCCTGGAATACGAAGTGAACACCCTGCACACCGCCAACGGCCAGACGCCGTTCGTGACCTTCGGTTTTGGTCTGGGGACCAGCTGGGAGTCGCGTCTGATTCAGCAGTCGATTTTGCGCAATCGTATTTCGGGCCTCGGCAAAAACCGCAAAACCGCGGTGTTCCCAAAACTGGTCTTCGCCATTCGCGATGGCCTGAATCACAAGTTTGGTGATGCGAACTACGACATCAAACAGCTGGCGCTGGAATGCGCGAGCAAGCGCATGTATCCGGATATTCTGAACTACGACCAGGTGGTGAAAGTCACGGGTTCGTTCAAAACCCCGATGGGCTGCCGCAGCTTCCTCGGCGTGTATGAAAATGAAAACGGCGAGCAGGTGCATGAAGGCCGCAACAACATCGGCGTGATCAGCCTCAACCTGCCGCGCATCGCGCTGGAAGCGAAGGGTGACGAAGCCGCGTTCTGGACCCTGCTCGACGAACGTCTGCAGCTGGCGCGTAAAGCGCTGATGACCCGTATTGCGCGTCTGGAAGGAGTAAAAGCGCGCGTGGCGCCGATCCTCTATATGGAAGGTGCCTGTGGCGTGCGCCTGAAAGCAGACGATGACGTTTCTGAAATCTTCAAGAACGGCCGCGCGTCAATTTCGCTGGGGTATATCGGCATCCACGAAACCATCAACGCCCTGTTTGGCAATCAGCACATGTATGACAGCGAAGCCCTGCGCGCGAAAGGCATCGCTATCGTTCAGCGCCTGCGCGATGCGGTCGACCAGTGGAAAGACGAAACGGGCTACGGCTTTAGCCTCTACAGCACGCCGAGCGAAAACCTGTGCGATCGCTTCTGCCGTCTGGATACCGCCGAGTTTGGCGTGGTGAACGGCGTGACCGACAAAGGCTACTACACCAACAGTTTCCACCTCGACGTGGAGAAAAAGGTCAATCCGTACGACAAGATCGACTTTGAAGCGGCCTACCCGCCGGTGGCGAACGGTGGCTTTATCTGTTACGGCGAGTACCCGAACATTCAGCACAACCTGAAAGCGCTGGAAGACGTGTGGGATTACAGCTATCAGCACGTGCCGTATTACGGCACCAACACGCCGATCGACGAGTGCTACGAGTGCGGTTTCACCGGTGAATTCGAATGTACCAGCAAGGGCTTTACCTGTCCGAAATGCGGTAACCACGACGCCGCGCGTGTCTCCGTGACCCGCCGTGTCTGTGGTTATCTCGGCAGCCCGGACGCACGTCCGTTCAACGCCGGTAAGCAGGAAGAAGTGAAGCGCCGCGTGAAACATTTGGGGAATGGCCAGATCGGGTAATCCTCTGCCGCGCTGATGCCGGGTGAGCAAGAGCAGCCAGCGCGGGCATTGCGATAATTGAGAAGCGAAAATGAATTATCACCAGTATTACCCCGTCGACATCGTCAACGGCCCCGGCACCCGCTGCACGCTGTTTGTGTCCGGATGCGTTCACGAATGCCCTGGCTGCTACAACAAAAGCACCTGGCGTCTGAACTCGGGCCTGCCGTTTGACGACGAGATGGAAAACCGGATTATCAGGGATCTGAACGACACGCGGATCCCGCGCCAGGGGATCTCCCTCTCCGGCGGCGATCCGCTCCATCCGCAGAACGTGCCGCACATTCTGAAACTGGTGAAACGCATTCGAGAAGAGTGCGCGGGGAAGGATATCTGGGTGTGGACCGGCTATAAGCTGGATGAGCTGAACGACGCTCAGATGGAAATCGTCGACCTGATTAACGTGCTGGTGGATGGTAAGTTCGTGCAGGATTTGAAAGACCCGGCGCTGATTTGGCGCGGCAGCAGCAACCAGGTTGTACATCATTTGCGATAAACCGTGGGCGGAGACGTTTTCCGCCCATCGCCTCAAAATCGACTCAAACTCTCCATCGCCACCGTTTTGAATTCTGCAAAATCACGGCAGCCGCACAGGCGCGTCATCGCCCGCTCGCGCAGAAAGGTGACGAAAATATCGTAAATCGCCATCGCCTCTTCGTATTCGCTTTTGCTGATCGCCAGCAGGAAAATCACGTGCGCCGTTTCGTCGCCCCACTTTATTCCCTGCGGAGCCAGTACGGTGTAGACCACGGTTTTTTGCGCCAGCAGACCGAGGGAGTGGGGCAGCGCGATACCGTCGCCGAGCATGGTGCTGACGATGGCTTCACGTTCGACCACCGAGTCGAGAAACTCCGCGTCGACAAACCCTTCCTCACACAGTTGCCCGCACAGTTCCTGGAACAAGGTTTGCTGATCACTGTTTGAATCAATCACGCGGAAATGGTCGGCGTCGAAGTATTTTTCCAGCATCCACGGACGGGTGCGATCCACCAGCACCAGCTTGCCGATCTGCTCCAGCTGATAGTCGGTCGGGAACGGCGCGATCTGCACCACCGGTTTCGCTTTTTCACTGATGCGGGCGGTGGAGATCACGAAATCCTCGCTGATGCTTTCCGCCAGCTCGTACTCGCGCAGGGTGACGGTGCGCGTCACTTCCACCTGCGGGTATTTGCGCTGCAGCACCGCTTCAATCATGCGCGCCATCGCGTTCCCGGCGTCGCACACCAGCAGGACGCGCGGCTGGCGCTGATAGCCGACGTTGTAATGGCGTTCCAGCCCGACGCCGATGTGCAGCACCAGAAAACCAATCTCGTTTTCGCTGATCACGTACGGCGTGTATTTCCCCCAGCCGGAGACCGCCGCCAGGGTCATATCCCACGCCATCGGGTAGTGCTGTTTGATGTTATCCAGCAGCGGATTGGGGATCATGATTTGGTAGCGCACGCGGGTGATCATGGTTTTGATATGCGTCAGCAGATCCGCGTGCAGCTGGGCATCGTTCAGCAGGTTGTAGTTATAGTGGGTGTTAATGTAGCGCAGGATATAGTTCACCAGCGCTTCGTCGTCGTCAGCGTTAATCGCGCTCGGGGCGATCTCCTGGATCTGGCGCGCAGCGATGTGGACGCAAAGCCAGTTCTCCTCTGACGGTGAGAGCACTTTATCCGCCAGCCGGGCGATGGCCGCAGCAATATCCCGCGCGGCGTCACGCACGTTCTCTTCGACATCCTCGGCGTTAAATTCCGGCAGCGGATAGCCTTCGCTGATGCGGCGCACGGACACGGCACAATAGAGCCGCACAAACAGCTCGCCTTCATCCGTGAGACGAATGTGATGGCGCGTGAGGGTGTCATGCAGCACCATGACCAGCTGCTCAGGCACACCCGCATTCAGGGCGACTTCGGTCACCAGCGGATTGAGGCTGTCCTGCTGCGCCAGTTCCCAGAGCAAATCCGTCAGGCAGGCGCGAATCGACATCTCACTGCCGAACAGTTTCATGCCGTGGCGCGGGCGCGTTTCCAGCGTCAGGCTGTAGCGGTGGAACCACTCTCGCACCTCCACCATGTCGTTTTGCAGGGTCGCGCGGCTGACAAACCATTCATCAGCCAAATCTTCCAGCTTTAACGAAAAAGCAGAGGTGAGAAAACGCACCACCAGATAATGCACGCGCTCCTGTCCGGTGCGCGGGATCCGCAGCGCGCGCGGGCGAGAATCCTGCAACGACTGATAGCGCGCGGCATCGTCAATCTTGAGCTGATAGCCGTTGCCGCGGCTGAGAATAAACTGTGCGCCGTGGCCTGCCAGCAGCGCGTTCAGGGCGGTGATGTCCGCCCGCACGGTACGTGTGGATACCGACAGCCGCTGCGCCAGCTCGTCCTGCGGCAGCGTCTCGTTTTGCAACAGATCAAACAGTTGCGCTAAACGTTGGTTCGGAAATCGCACGTCTTTATCCTCTTACGGCTCATGGCCCGGTTGAAATGACCATCTGTGATGGGCTGCCGACCGGCGTGTAGTCCGGTTCGAAGCTTAGCTTGCCATCGGGTGCAACGCGAAAACGGGTGATGTTATCGCTGCGCTGATTCATAACGTACAGCCAGCGGCCCTGCGTATCCAGGGTCAGAGAGCGTGGGTAATCGCCACGGGTCCAGACATCCTCCTGATGCACCAGCGTGCCCTCGGCCGTTACCCTAAAGTGCGCGATGCTGTTATGCAAACGGTTCGCGACGTAAAGCTGCTGGCCATCAGCGCTCAACGCCAGCCCTGCGGCAAAACTGGTGCCTTTATACTCTTTCGGCAGGGAAGAGATCGTTTTGCCCTCTTTCAGCGTGCCGGAGGCCTGATCCAGGACATACCAGGTCAGGGTCGAGGACTCTTCGTTGATCAGCCACAGACCGTCGCCTTTCGGCGTAAAGACAAAATGGCGCGGCCCGGCGCCTTTGGACGAGGCGTTGATAAACGGCGGCTCGTTTGGGGTGAGCTTTCCGCTTTGCTTGTCAAAACGGTACTGATAGATCCGATCCAGACCGAGATCCGTCGAAAAAACATATTTCCCGCTCGGATCGGCGGCGATCATATGGGCGTGAGGGCCGTTATGATCGCTTATGGCAAAGCTGCCTTCGACAGCCGCTTCCGGTTTCGCCGCACCGGGTTCACCCTGATCCTGATGGGTGTCCGTCGCCTCTCCCAGACTGCCGTCAGCCTTCACGGGCAGCACCGCAATCGAGCCGCTGACATAGTTCGCCACCAGCAGATGACGCCCCTCTGGCGTCAGAGACACATACACAGGTCCCGCCCCGCCGGACGCCACCTGATTCAGCTCGGTCAGTTCACCGTTTGCCCCGATGCGTAACGCCTGAATCACCCCTTTCTCCGCTTCGCTCGCCAGATAGAGGGTTTTGCCATCGTGAGAAACCGTAAGCTGTGCCGCGTTGGGTAACTGGCTCACGAGGGTTTTCTCCCCGAGCGCGCCATTGTTGGGATCGACCGTAAAACGGTACAGCCCTTCGCCGTTCGGGTTGTAGGTGCCGACCCAGGCGTATTGGGGTTGTGCGACGGCGGCGGTGGCAAGCAGGGAGAGTGAAGCGACGAGCAGGTGATGGGTATGCATGGCGGCTCCTGGTGTTGTGCGGTTTGATGCCCTCACCCGACCCTCTCCGAAGGGAGAGGGTTCAGGCGCGGCGAGAACTACTTGACCAACTTCTTCGTCATTTCCAGCAGCGTGCGCACGTCCTCAGGACGGGTATCGCCGCTGGCTTTGTCGATAATCGAGCTATAAATATGCGGAATGATTTTGCTCACTCCTGCATCGAGGGCGATCTGCAGGATCTCCTCAAAGTTTTCCAGATCGATACCGCCGGTTGGCTCCAGCCAGAAATCGTGGCGGGCACAGGCTTCGGCAACGGCCTGGTATTCGTCACGGCATTTCAGGCCGCCCATCGGGAAGTATTTGATGGAGCTGCCGCCGAAATCTTTCAGCAGGGCAATCGCCGTCTCAACCGGGACGATACCGTCCGGTGCCGCGCTGCTCAGGGGGCCGGTGGAGATTTTGACCATTCCGACGGTTCCCGTTGGCGAGACCAGACCGTTAACCACCGACGCATTCTGCCCCAGCAGTGCGCGGCTGGTCGCCACACCGGTGAACACCTGGTTGATGTGCTGCGGCTGCACCTGGCGAGAGATTTCGCTGACCATCGCCGACTGGTTCGGATCGCCCGCCCCGAGTCCGACGGAGAGAGCGTTGTCGATCAGCGCTGCATACTCGCGCATATCAGCGACGGCAGTCGCCACATCAGGATAGTTTTTGGAAAGCACGCCCACCAGTACATGGCCTTCTGCGGCTTCATAGATCGCGCTGGCGTTGGCTTTGGAACCGGCCAGCACGTTCAGGCACACGCGGTCACGATAAAAATTGGGGGTCAGTTTCATGCTTGTTTCTCCTGGCTTAAGACTTCGCGGATGCGGCGATAAACAATGTTCAGCTGATCGGCGCTGACGCTGCGCACATCCGCTTCGATAATCCCTTCGTTGGCCTTGTAGCCACGGAAATAGATCGCGTATTCGCCCTGCTTGAGCTGACTGACCAGCTCGCCGGTGCCCACGCCGGTGGTGGCTTCATCGAATTTAATTTCGGTACGAGCGATATCGCGGCCAGCACTGTCCCATACCACGCGGGCCGTGACGCCATTGAGCGTATTCAGCGCATCGATAAAGGGCGTCATCTTCGCCACCATCTCTGCCCCGCTCTCTTTGGTCGCCGTCAGATAATGTTCGATGGCGCAGGTCAGGCCCAGAATCCCCTCTTTGCCCACTTTCATCGCGCGGCCAATACCCGCGGTCTGGCGTTTGACCCACTCTACGTACTGGGTTTTGCCAATCACCAGGCCGCTGGTTGGCCCTTCGATCGCTTTCGCGCCGCTGTAGATCACCAGATCCGCGCCGGAACGATAGTAGGTATGAAGATCTTCTTCGGCCGCCGCATCGACGATCAGCGGCAGATCGTGTTTTCGCGCGACCACCGCGGCCTGCTCAACGCTGAGCATGCTTTTCTGCACGCAGTGGTGCGATTTGATGTAGAGAATCGCCGCCGTGCGCGGAGTGATCGCCGCCGCCAGCTGATCGGCGGAGCACTCGTTGGCGTAACCGGCTTCCACCAGTTTACCGCCGCCGAGCGCAACCATGGTGCCGACCGGTGCGCCAAAGTTGACGTTGTGGCCTTTCGGCAGCACGATTTCGTTGTTCTCAATCGGCGTAACGTGCAGGTTTTCCAGCAGCCAGTCGCTGTCCTTGACCAGCACCGCAGCCACGGATTGGGCAATTCCTGCTGACGCGCACGAGACCACCGTCGCCCCTTCCACGTCCAGCAGCTTCGCGATGTACTCCCCGGTTTTATTCACCAGATCTTTCATTTCGAAGTACTGGTTCATGCCGTCCATCGCCGCCTGCACCACTTCCGGGCGCGGCGTCGACACGCCCAGCGCGGTCATGCGGCCTGAGGTGTTAATCACCTGTTTTAAATTGTATTTCTCATAAATCGAAGGCATTTTCCGTACTCCCTTGTTCGGCCATATAGCCCTTGCCCGCGCGGATCGCGGCAAGCGGCACCAGAATATGTTCAGCCTGCAGACTGTCGTTTTCCGCATCCACCAGCAGCGTGGGCTGGCGTTTAACGGTGAACAGCGTCAGATCGGCATCCAGACCCGGCTGAATTCGGCCTTTATGGGCCAGACGCAGGCCATCGGCGGCGTTCGCGGTGACGCACTCGATCACCTGCGGAAGCGACATGCCGATTGCGAGGAATTTCGACATCACGCTCGCCAGGCTGCCCACCGGCCCATTAATACGGTTGCGGCAGTAAATGTCCGAGCTGATGGTGTGCGGCAGAATGCCCATCGCGATGGCGCGTTTCGCCACTTCAAAGCTAAAGCTTGCGGTACCGTGGCCCACGTCCAGTCGCACGCCGCGCTTGAGCGCACGGGTGATGGAGGCGCGCAGTTCGCCCTCTGGCGTCAGAATGCGGTTCGGTTTGCCGTTATAGCAGTGGGTGATGATGTCGCCGGAACTGAGCAGTTCGGCAATCTCGTCGAGATTCGGCGGATTGTTACCGATGTGGACCATCAGCGGCAGATCGCCGTTCTCTTTCTGAATCGCTTTCGCGCGCTCCAGCGGCGTGATGCCGTTTTCGCCGACCACACTGCTGCTCATGCGCGCTTTCAGGCCGACGATGAAATCCGGGTGGCGTGCAACGGCCTGTTTCACCGCATCGGCGTCGATATTGGCCATGTTCGCCAGTTCGTTCTGGGCGATCAGCCCCACGCGGGAGATGTTCAGCAGGGCGAAAACCTCCGTTGAGGCTTTGCGGGTAATTTCGTAGAAGTCGTCCACGTCATCTGCGCCGGTACTGCCCGCGTCCACCACCGAGGTCACGCCCGTGGCGATGCCAACGCTGTCTGGCTCATCGTGGTAGATCGGGGAATTTGGATAGCAGTGAACGTGGGAGTCAATCCAGCCAGCGCTGACGAAGACTTCGCCATTCAGCTCGACGGTTTTGTGTGCGGGAGTGGAAATCTCGCCCAGCGCTGCGATTTTACCGTCCTGGATAGCGATATCGGTCAGGGTATCGTCGGTCAGGCGCGCACGGCGCAGGAGTAAATCAAACATGCGTATCTCCTGAAAGGACGGGCGCGTGAGCGCCCGTGGGAGTTAAAGGGCCACCGGGAACAGCGAACCTAAAATCATGGCGCCGAGGATCGCGCCGCCGGTAATCGGCTTCTGCCAGAGGTAAAACAGCAGCGCGCCGACCAGCGAACCGATACCAATCGGAATAGAGGCGGTCATGGCGCTGAGAATAATCAACGGCCCGAGGAAGCGGCCAGAGGCGTTACCCGCGCCCATCATCACGTCAGCCCCGTAGGTGGAGTTGCTCTGATTGATGGTGAATTTACGCGCCAGAATGATCACGTAACCAATCGCCAGACCAATCACCAGGCCGGTCGCCAGCGAGGCGATAAAGTTGGTCACCGGGAACATGATCCCCGCGCCCAGCAGCAGCGCCGGAACGCCGAGGCCCACGCCGGTCTGAATTGCACCGCCGATATCCAGGATCCCCACCAGGGAGCCTTCGATGATACGGGCGAACAGGAAGCTTGCGCCGAACGCGGCGACCGCACCGTAAACACCGGTGTCGATACCCGCTTTCAGCATCGCCACGAAAGCCACTTCGTTAAACGCGCCGATGCCGTACAGGTAGTACATGTGCGTCCCGGCGAAGACGCCGGAAGAGAGCAGGCCAACGAAGATCGGGAACGACCAGTCGGCATACCAAAAACCTTTATTCTGTTCCATGTCGAGGCTCCTGTTATTTGCCGCTGAGCGAGCTGTGGATTAGTTCGAGCCAGTTCGGCACGGTCAGATGGAAGGATTCGATCATCTTCATGTCGAAGCCGCGGAAGAAGCCGCTCAGAACGAACAGCAGCACGATGGCGACCATCATCACTTTGGTGACGTGGTTCCAGCCGCTCTCTTCAACGCCCTTACCGATCAGAATGCCCAGCACCAGACCCGGTACGGCGTTCCCCATAATCAGCTGCGCTGCGCCGCCAAACACGGTCGCCCAGAAGCCCGATTTTTTGCCCGCATCGATAGCCGCCAGCCAGAAAATCACAGGCATCACGGTGTTCACCAGCAGGTTCGCTGCCGGAACCAGCACCTTCACGGCGGTGACCTGCAGGGCAGCCGGAACGGACGAGGCGGTGAGGTTAAGGAAGGTGACCACGAACATGCCGATGATGCCGCAGGCAATCGCCATTTTGCGTGGGTCGTGCAGTGTTTCGCCCACGTTGCGGTTTTTCAGCATCAGCGCCGCCGCACCCCAGTTCGGGATGATGCGATGGTCAACGTCTTGAGTGAATGCCCCCGCAGCCACTGACGATGCCCAGGCGTTAAAGAAGAACCCCAGACCAAAGGAGAAGTGAGACGCAGGGTCCCCTTCACAGGAGTTCAGTTCCCCCAACGTACGAAACGCGCCCATACCCTGTGTGGTAGGCGCATGAAACATGCGTGCAGCCCCGGCGCCCACGCCGACGCCAACCAGGCCGCCGATGATGAGCGATTTTATTAAAATTATCAGGAACATTAGTCTGCCCTATTAGTAAGAATCAGCGTTGCGTGACAAAGTCCACCTTGTCGAGATTGATGGCGGTCACGTTGACGGTCACATCCAGCTCCACGCTGTAGGTGCGTCTTTCCCGGCGCAAAAAGAAGTACAGAAAAGCTTCCTTACGCACCGCTTCTTGCGCCTGAACAACCTGCACATCCTGTGGCTCAATACGCAGTAAGATATGCGGCGATGCTTTCATCACCGCGGCCTGAACGTGGTTTAGTGCGTCGGCAAAGGCGCGGGATTTCATCTCGCCTTTGCCTTTCACTCTCACCGTGGTGGTGAATTGCTCTTTCATGTTCAGGCGCCGTGCTTCTTCTGCCACGCCTGAACCAGACGCTCGCCCAGCTCTTCTTTATCCATAAAGCCGAAGCCCAGCACGTTGCAGCCTTCGTTAATGGCAGTGACGCCCTCTTCCACTGAACGCATGCCGTATTTCGCTTTGTAGCCATATTTGGTCTGTGCGGTGATTGCACCCGCGCCGCCGCTGCCGCAGAAAGAGATGCCGAAAGTGGCGTTTTCCGCTTTCATAACGTCGCCCAGTTTCATGTCTGCCGCCACGCCTGGCACGACAACCGCACGTCCGCCTGCTTTTTCAACGCCGATAGCCACTTTCTGGCCTTTGCCCAGACGATCGCCAATCACAACAGTAATTTGTTCCATGGTAGTGCTCCTTAAAGGTTGTCTTTCGCGACTTCGAAGTGAACGGAGAGCAGCCAGGCTTCTTCATCAGGAAGGTTGCCAAACTGCGCGACCACTTCGCGGGCAAGCCGCATTGAATCTGCAGAAATTTCGTCAAACAGGTCAGCTTCTACGTCCGGCAGCGGTTCGCCGGTCACGGACCGGTGCGCCATTGCGCGAACGTGGGACGTCAGCATCTGAACCTGGACGTCATTGGGAATGATGTTGTGATGGCGAAGCAGAGTGAATACCTGCTCCAGCATGGTGTCGGCGAGCTGTGCCGTCTGCGCTGCCTGTTCCCCAACGTCGTTCATTACCGCTCCGTTAATCACTCGTCTTACCCCGTTAATGGCTCTGGAATAAAACTAACGCTGGCGGTTATTTGTTTGTAGCGAGTTGTTTTCCACTTCGAAGTGGAAAGGAGAGCGGCACCAGTGATCTGTGCCACATAATTGCGGCGAATATGAATTATCAGCTGGATTTGCGTGATGAATGTCACGCTATTCGGTGGTCAAACGGCAGGAAAGAGAACGAAAAAGTTTACGAGCAGGCTCGTAGAAATGTGAACTGGATAAGGTTTTCTTATGGGGATTCGGTAAAGTGCGCGTGGGTGCTTGAGACTGACCGTCTCATGCATGGGACGGAAAGTGGAAAGCCCCTATCTGAATTTAAATCAGGGTCGGGGCTGGAACAACACGTCTTACCACGTGAAGTAATGCCTTACCCGCTGCCAAGGAGGCATCCATGAAGCAGCAGAAACCGATTATCAGGGCTCTGATGATTGTTGCTTTGACAATAATCATCTTATCTCTGATAAACCGCAAAACGCTTTGCGAAATCCGCTTTCGTCAGGGTTCGCTAGAGTTAGTTGCGCGGATGGACTGCCGCTCCTGGAAGTAAGGAGCTAAATGCGGAGGCAGGGATTATGCCTCCGCTTCACGAGGATGGGCGTACCGCTCAGGCACCCAATTAACGATACTTTTTGTGGTACTCATTGCGGGTGGTGACAAAGCCGTCAGCCGCGGCCTGTGCCTCTTTGACTTTACCTTCATTGGCCAGCTTCAGCGCACTGTCGATCTGGCCGACCAGCACGTCAAAACCGTGGCGGAAATCTTTCATCTCGGCGCTGTCGGGAGCTGCGTTTTCCAGCTTCGGCGGCGTCGCTTTTTGCGCATCGAGCGCGGCGGCGCGCATTTTGGTTAATGCGTCTTTCATTTCCGTCGCATTATCCGTTTTTTGCACCACTTTCAGATTGGTGCTGAGGGTATCCATATTGTCTTCAAGATCGGCGGAGAAGGCAGCCGAACTCATGACCAGCGTTGAAGCGACGACGACGGCTAACAGGCTCTTATACATTGCTCACATCCTTTTTTATTATGAAAAAAGTCATACCTGCCGCATTCAAGGTGCAGGCACGCGCGCACTCAACGCACCTGCTGCCCGAAACAGGACGGGTATTACTGACCGGCGATTTTCATCTCCGGCAACAGCACTGAACCACACTGTATATTGCTGCGCGTTTCAATATCGTTACCGACCGTAACAATATTGCGCCACATATCTTTTAAGTTGCCGGCGATGGTAATTTCACTCACCGGATACTGAATTTCACCGTTTTCAACCCAGAACCCCGCCGCACCGCGCGAGTAGTCCCCGGTAATACCGCTCACACCCTGGCCCATCAGCTCGGTGACCACCAGACCGGTGCCCATCTGCTTCAGCATCTGTTCAAAACTCAGACCCTGGCCTTCGATGCGCCAGTTGTGGATACCGCCCGCGTGACCGGTGCTTTTCAGCCCCAGCTTGCGCGCAGAGTAGTTGGTCAGCAGCCACTGCGTCAGCACGCCGTCTTTGATGATATCGCGACGCTCCGTGCGCACGCCTTCGCTGTCGAACGGCGTGGACGCCAGCCCTTTCAGCAGGTGCGGATGCTCTTCGATGGTGAGCCATTCTGGCAGGATTTGCGTGCCGAGCGCGTCGAGCAGGAAGGTGGATTTGCGATACACCGCGCCACCTGCAATCGCACCAACCAGATGACCAAAGAGGCCGGTTGCCACTTCATTGGCAAAAATCACGGGCGCTTTCATGGTGGAGAGTTTGCGCGGCGACAAACGGGAAAGGGTGCGTTTTGCGCACTCTTCGCCGACCCACTCCGGCGACTGCAAATCGCCCATCGCGCGGCCAATGGTGTAGGCGTAATCACGCTCCATGTCACCGTTTTCTTCTGCAATCACGCAGCTGGAGAGCGAATGGCGCGTCGAGCAGTAGCCCTGCAGCATGCCGTGGCTGTTGCCGAAAACTTTGATGCCGTAGTGGCTGTTGAAGCTGCCGCCTTCGGTATTCGTGATGCGTTTATCTGCTTTCAGAGAGGCTTGCTCGGCGCGGGCAGCGAACTCGATGGCTTCGTCCGGCGTCACTTCAGCCGGATGGAACAGGTCGAGATCCGGCGCGTCAAACGCCAGCAGCTCTTTATCCGCCACGCCTGCGTAAGGGTCCGGCGAGGTATAGCGCGCAATATCCAGCGCCGCCTGCACGGTGCGGGCGATCGCATCCGGGCTTAAATCCGTCGAAGAGGCGCTGCCTTTGCGATTCTGGTGATAAACCGTAATCCCCAGCGCGCCGTCACTGTTAAATTCAACGTTTTCCACTTCGCCAAAGCGGGTGCTGACGCTAATGCCCGTGGTCTTGCTGACCGCCACTTCGGCGCCATCGGATTGGCCTGATGCCAGCATCAGTGCGGTGGATACCGCTTCTTCAAGAATCTTACGCTGCGCTTCAACTTGTGAGGTTACTTTCATCGCAAATGCCATACTGTAAGAGGGAGTTATCTGAAGTCTAACAGAGAACCGTTTTTCAGTGCGCGTCTTAACTGGTAACATTAGCCTCTTTTTTAAGGAGCCTGACATGACTAAGCAGCCCGAAGACTGGCTCGACGACGTTCCCGGTGATGACATCGAAGACGAAGATGATGAAATCATCTGGGTCAGTAAAAGTGAAATTAAACGCGACGCCGAAGAGTTAAAGCAACTTGGTGCGGAAATGGTAGAGCTGGGTAAAAACGCGCTGGATAAACTCCCGCTCGACCCGGATCTGCGCGGAGCCATTGAACTGGCCCAACGAATCAAAAAAGAAGGCCGTCGCCGTCAGCTGCAGCTGATCGGTAAAATGCTGCGCCAGCGCGATGTAGAACCGATTCGCCAGGCGCTGGACAAGCTGAAGAACCGCCACAACCAGCAGGTTGCGCTGTTCCATAAGCTGGAACAGATCCGCGACCGCCTGGTCGACAATGGCGACGACGCGGTCGCAGAAGTGTTGAACCTGTGGCCGGACGCCGACCGTCAGCAGTTACGTTCGCTTATCCGTAACGCGAAGAAAGAGAAAGAAGGGAATAAGCCGCCGAAATCTGCGCGCCTGATTTTCCAGTATCTGCGCGAGCTGGCTGAGAACGAAGGTTAAATTTTTGCCGGATAACGCTGCACTTATCCGGCCTACGTCTCCGTAGGCCGGACAGCGGTTACTCTACTGCTCTACCGCTTCTGCTTTCTTCGCCAGACCATCCAGCAGTTTCTGATGTATCCCACCAAAACCGCCGTTACTCATCACCAGAATGTGATCGCCCGGCTGTGCCGTTTTCACGATCATATCGGCCAGCGTGTCTACGTCCGCATGCCAGTGTGCAGGCTGCACACAGGCTTCAGCAACTTCCGCGACCTGCCACGGAATATGCTGCGGTTGCAGCAGGAAGACTTCATCCGCACGGCCTAACGACGGCGCGAGATCGTCTTTGCAGATCCCCATTTTCATGGTGTTCGAGCGAGGTTCCAGCACCGCCAGAATACGCGCCGTACCGCCCACTTTGCCGCGCAGGGCAGCCAGCGTAGCGAGGATCGCCGTGGGGTGATGGGCGAAATCGTCATACACGGTCACGCCGTTGGCTTCGCCGCGCAGTTCGAGACGACGACGGGCATTGATGAACGAATTGAGCGCATTCGCGGCGTCGGCAGGCAGCACGCCTACGTGACGGGCGGCGGCAATCGCCATCAAACCGTTATGCATGTTGTGTTCGCCGACCAGCTCCCACTTCACTTCACCCACTTTCTCACCGTCCAGCAGCACTTCCCATTCGGAGGCGTCGGTGGTCAGCTTTTTCGCCTGCCAGTGGCCCTGCTCGCCCACCAGCTCCTGCTCGCTCCAGCAGCCCATCGCCATCGTCTGTTTCAGATTGATGTCGTTTTCCGGGTAGATGATGCGGCCCTGCCCCGGCACGATACGCACCAGGTGGTGGAACTGTTTCTGAATGGCTTTCAGATCGTCAAAGATATCCGCGTGATCGAACTCAAGGTTGTTGAGGATCAGCGTGCGCGGGCAGTAATGCACGAATTTGGAACGCTTATCAAAGAACGCGCAGTCGTATTCGTCCGCTTCAATCACAAAAAACGGGCTGTCGCCCAGACGCGCGGAGACGTCGAAATTCCCCGGTACGCCGCCGATCACAAAGCCCGGCTTGTAGCCGCAAGCCTCTAAGATCCAGGTCGCCATACCGGCGGTGGTGGTTTTGCCGTGCGTACCGGCAACGGCCAGCACCCAGCGATCGCGCAGCACGAAATCATGCAGCCACTCAGGGCCGGACATGAATGGAATGTTGCGTTCCAGCACCGCTTCCACACACGGATTACCACGGGTCATGGCGTTGCCGATAATCACCAGGTCTGGCTCAGAATCGAGCTGACTGGCGTCATATCCTGAAATCAGGTCGATACCCTGCTTCTCAAGCAACGTGCTCATCGGCGGATACACATTGGCGTCCGAACCTGTCACCTCATGGCCTAAAGAGCGCGCCAGCATCGCCAGTCCGCCCATGAATGTGCCACAAATCCCCAATATATGAATGCGCATACGTCACTATCCCTCTTCTGTGTGGCGCACATTTTACTCACATGTCAGCGCCAGAGAAACGCATTTCAGGTAAATCCGTATTTTGCTGGCGCGATTCACCTCTGCGCTAATATTTGAATGTTTGTTAAGATTGTTGGACTTCAGGCTTTATACGCAACATACGATCGCTTTACTCACATACGATGCAGGGAAAGTGTTATGAAAACGTTAGGTGAATTTATTGTCGAAAAGCAGCACGAGTTCTCTCATGCTACCGGTGAGCTCACTGCTTTGCTGTCGGCAATAAAGCTCGGCGCGAAGATCATCCACCGCGATATCAACAAGGCCGGTCTGGTCGATATCCTGGGTGCCAGCGGTGCCGAAAACGTGCAGGGCGAGGTTCAGCAGAAGCTCGATCTGTTCGCGAATGAAAAACTGAAAGCGGCACTGCGCGCACGCGACATCGTCGCAGGGATCGCCTCCGAAGAAGAAGATGAAATCGTTGTTTTCGAAGGCTGCGAGCATGCTAAATATGTCGTTCTGATGGACCCGCTGGATGGCTCCTCAAACATCGACGTTAACGTTTCTGTCGGCACGATTTTCTCTATCTATCGCCGCGTGACCCCGGTCGGTACGCCGGTCACCGAAGAAGATTTCCTCCAGCCGGGCAGCAAGCAGGTCGCGGCCGGGTATGTGGTTTACGGCTCTTCCACCATGCTGGTTTACACCACCGGCTGCGGCGTTCACGCCTTTACATACGATCCGTCACTAGGCGTGTTCTGCCTGTGCCAGGAGCGTATGCGTTACCCTGCGAGTGGCAGCACCTACTCCATCAACGAAGGTAACTACATCAAATTCCCGAACGGCGTGAAGAAATACATCAAGTTCTGCCAGGAAGAAGATAAGTTAACCCAGCGCCCATACACCTCGCGCTACATCGGCTCTCTGGTGGCGGATTTCCACCGCAACCTGCTGAAAGGCGGCATCTATCTCTACCCAAGCACCGCCAGCCACCCGGAAGGGAAACTGCGCCTGCTGTACGAATGCAACCCAATGGCGTTCCTGGCCGAACAGGCCGGCGGCAAGGCGAGCGACGGTAAAGAGCGCATTCTGGATATCATCCCGGAAAGCCTGCATCAGCGCCGCTCGTTCTTTGTTGGCAACGATCATATGGTCGAAGACGTTGAGCGTCTGATCCGCGAATACCCGGACGCATAACGTTTTTAACATGGGGAGCGTTGCTCCCCCTTTTTCCATTTATATATTTTACCGTATAAATGAATATAAAAATGGCGCTTTAATCTTCCCGCCCTCTCGCGCATTATTCTGAACAGTTAACTATTTATTCAGAGGAGCGCCCGTCGCGATGCAAAATTATTCTCGTGCAAACACCGGTATTGATTTAAACCTCATTCCCGTTTTTATTGAGATTGTCCGATGCGGCAGCATGGCGAAAGCCTCTGTGCGCCTTGAGATGTCCCGCCCCGCCGTCAGCCTGGCGTTGAAGCGTTTTAATCAGCTTTTTGACGAGCCATTATTTATTCGTAAAGGCTTATATCTTGAGCCAACGCCAAAAGCGTTAGAATTGACAAATTCGCTGGAAAATTTAATGGCTGATATTCATGAAAATATTGGCGCGGTGAATACTGCGGAAGCATAAACCCTGACGCGTTATACGCCAGGGTTTATTATTATCAGGCCGTTTGCGCCGACAGTTTAAACGATGACATCGCTTCAATCAGTTCGCGCGACTGCTCTTCAAGGGAACGCGTCGCGGCGGAAGATTGTTGTACCAGCGCGGCATTTTGCTGCGCTGTCTCATCCATTTGATTGACTGCAATATTCACCTGCTCAATACCTCGACTCTGCTCAAGCGACGCGTTGGCGATCTCTCGCATCAGTTTGGTCATGCGCAGCACTTCCGTTGCAATCTCATCCATCGTCTCACCGGCCTGTTGCGCCAGCTCGCTCCCTTCGCTGACGTGAGTCTGCGAATCGCTGATGAGGGTGCGGATCTCTTTCGCCGCATCGGCGCTTCGGCTGGCAAGATTACGCACTTCCCCGGCCACCACCGCAAACCCACGCCCCTGCTCGCCCGCACGCGCCGCTTCCACCGAGGCGTTGAGCGCCAGAATGTTGGTCTGGAAGGCGATGCCGTCAATCACACTCAGAATGTCGGCGATGCGCGCAGAGCTGCCTGAGATATCACGCATTTTTTCAATCACATAGCACACCATTTCGCTGCCGTGATCGGCGGTATCCGAGACGCGTTTCGCCAGCTGATGCGCCTGCTCGGCGTTATCGGCGTTTTGCTTCACGGTAGCGGTGATCTCTTCCATGCTGGCCGCCGTTTGCTCAAGGGAGGTTGCCGTGGATTCCGTGCGCTGGGCCAGATCCAGGTTACCCGCCGTCAGTTCCCGACTGCCCGTATCAATCTGCGAGCTGGCATCACGCACGCGCATGACGGAGCCCATCAGCGACTGGCGCATCTCTTCGATAGCCGCATTCAGGCGGTTAAACTCCTGGCTGGTCGGCGCGTTCAGGCTGTGAGTCAGATCGCCCGCCGCCACATGTTCAAGCTGGGCGATAGAAGCCAGAAGCGGCTTGAGCAGCATATGGCGCAGGGACAACCACGCCAGCACGATGATCCCGGCAGTCAGCAGAGCGGCGATCACGATCAGCAGCATCACCCGGTTTTTGCTCGACTGCACCGCTTTCACTTCCGATTTCCCGCGCTTTTCGCTCCACGACTGGAACGCCTGCATATCGTTATCAAACTGGCGCGCGACCGGAATCAGCTTGTTCTCCAGCAGATCGTAATAGGCATCGGCGCTTTGCTGGTTAAGGGCAGCCACCATCGGGGTGATCCCTTCGGCGTTATAGGTGGCAAAACTCGCCGCCACCTTATCCAGCAGTTGCTGCCCTTTCGGATTATCAATGCCGCCGTCGATCACCCCTTTCAGCGTTTTTTGCGCCTGGGCAACTTCGCGATTGATGTTCTGCACGGATTTGGCGGCATCATCCAGCATGCCGATCTCCATCAGCCGAACGGCCTGACCCGCCTCATTGCGCGCACGCAAAATCAGCGTGTAACCCGCGTTGAGCTGCACCATCTGTTCACCCTGAAGGTGATTGATGCGCTGTAAAGAAGAGGAACTCTGTGTGAGGGCATAAATGCCAATGCCGCTGACAATCAGCAGCAGAAGGGTCATAACGGCCAGTAACGAAAGCAAGCCGGTACGAATCGATAGCGTTTTCAGCATGATGTTATTTCCGGTAGCGAGATATTTCTGGACAGAAATAAAGGTTATCGACCGCTACCGGAAAAAGTTTACACTTTAAGCAAATTCAGGGTGTTATCTGTTGAGCGGTGTGGTGCTAACGCGCGTCACAGGCGAGCTGAGGCGGTTTTCCCACAGCACCGTCAGGCCTCGCTGCAGCGTGATAAAGATGAACAACAAAATGCCAATCGCGATTTTGGTCCACCAGGAGCTCAGCGTGCCGTCGAAGTTGATGTAGGTCTGAATAAGCCCCTGGATCGCCACGCCAAACAGTGTCCCAAGCACTGTCCCCACGCCGCCACTCAACAGCGTGCCGCCAATCACCACCGATGCAATCGCATCCAGCTCTACGCCCACGCCCGCCAGCGCGTAGCCCGCCTGGGTGTAGATGGAGAAGACAATCCCCGCCAGCGTCGCCAGCCCCGTCGAGAGCATATAGATGCGAATGGTCGTGCTGCGGGTGGAGATCCCCATCAGATTCGCCGAGGTCGCGCTGCCGCCGATGGCGTACACCTGGTTACCAAAACGGGTGCGATGGGCGAGGAAAATGCCAATCACCACCACGCCTAACATCAGCAGGCCCATCGCGCTCAGACGCCCGCCGCCGGGGATTTTCCACGCCAGGCTTGAGAGCGTGTCGTAGATCGGGTGGTTAATCGGGATCGACTCTTCCGACACCAGATAACTCACGCCGCGCAGGAAGAACATTCCGGCGAGGGTAATGATAAACGCCGGGATCTTCAGGGCATCGATCAGCAGTCCCATGAACGCGCCAAACGCGCAGCCCATCACCAGCACCAGCGGGAAGGCCAGCAGCGGCGAGATCCCCCAGAAACCGATCGCTTTGGCAAGGAATACGCCGGTAAAAGCGATCACCGAGCCGACGGAGAGATCGATCCCGCCAGAGAGGATCACGAAGGTCATGCCGACGGCGATGATCCCGAGAAAGGCGTTATCCGTCAGAATGTTGCAAATCACGCGCGTGGAGGCGAAACCGGGGAATTGCGTCAGGCAGTAGAGATAGCCCAGCACGAAGACCCCCAGCGTGATCATGAGCGGTAAATTACGTTTTATCATGGCCGCGAATCCCCTTGATGATGCTAATAAAGCGCGACGACTGAACAATCAGCACGCAGAGCACAACCACCGCTTTCACCACCTGATTCAGCTCCGGCTGGAAGCCCGAAAGCAGAATGCCAGTGTTCATCCCCTGGATAATCAGCGCGCCAATCACCGACAGCAGCAGGTTAAAGCGCCCACCCATCAGCGATCCGCCGCCAATCACCACCGCCAGAATGGCGTCCAGCTCCAGCCACAGCCCGGCGTTGTTGGCATCGGCACCGCGAATATCGGCGGCGACGATGATCCCGGCAATCGCCGCGCAGACACCGCTCAGCACATAGGTCAGCATCACTACCAAACGGGTGCTGACGCCCGCATTTTTCGCGGCGCGAATGTTGATCCCGACCGCTTCGATAAACATCCCCAGCGCCGTTTTGCGGGTAAACAGCCAGAATACGATCAGCGTGACGAGGGCAATGATCACCGGCGTCGGGAACAGCAGCAGCTTGCCGCTGCCGATCCACGCCAGCGACGGTGAGTCAAAGGTGACGATCTGCCCGGAGGTAATCAGCTGCGCCACGCCGCGCCCGGCCACCATCAGAATTAAGGTCGCGACGAACGGCTGAATTTTGAGAAGCGAAACGAGGATCCCGTTCCATAGCCCCGCCAGCACCCCGGTGCCCAGCGCCGCTAAAATCACCACAGGCAGACTGTGCCCGGCGACCGTCATCGAGGCGGCAGTCGCGCCGGCGATAGCCATGGTCGCCCCCACAGAGAGATCAATGCCGCCGGTGGCAATCACCAGCGTCATACCGATCGCCAGCAGCGCCACCGGTGCCGCGCGGTTTAGGATATCGATGGGGCTACCGAACAGCCGCCCATCCTGCAAAATGATCTGGAAAAAGTGCGGCGCAACGAGGCTGTCCACCACCAGCACCAGCAGCAGCGCCACAATTTGCGGCGTGCCGGTTGGCCAGCTGAAGCGGCGCCTGGACTCGCCAGGCTTCGGAAGAGAACGGGACATCACGATTGACTCCTTATGCCGCGATGGCATTCATGATCGCCGGAACGGAGAGTTCATCCAGCGGGATCTCTGCCACCTGCTTGCGATCGCGCATGATAATCACGCGATCGGCATACCCCACCAGCTCCTCAAGCTCGGATGAGATAACCAGCAGCGCCAGACCGTCGGCGCAAAGCGTTTCGATCAGGCGAATAATTTCCGCGTGCGCGCCAACGTCGATACCGCGCGTCGGCTCATCGAGGATCAGGAACTGCGGTTTGGTCAGCAGCCAGCGGGAGAGCAACACTTTTTGCTGATTGCCGCCGGAGAGAAACTCAATCGGCTGTTCAGGACTGGGGGTGCGAATACCCAGCTGGCGGATAAAGCGTTCAGCGATGGCGATCTGCTCGCGCTTCGGAATGGGCCGTAGCCAGCCGCGCTGCGCCTGTAGCGCCAGGACGATATTTTCGCGCACTGAAGCAGCGGCAATGATGCCGTCGGTTTTCCGGTCTTCCGGGCAAAAACCGATCCCCAGGCACGAGGCCTGATGCGGCGATCGCAGGGTTTGCGGTTTGCCTTTGATCATCGCGCTGCCGCTGTCGGCGGGCTTGATGCCGAAGATCACCTCGGCGGTTTCGGTGCGACCGGACCCCAGCAGGCCCGCCAGACCGACAATTTCGCCGGGACGCACTTCCAGGTCGAACGGCGTGATGGTCCCTTTTTTGCCGAAATCTTTGAAGGCGGCGACGGGTTTGTCGCTCAGCAATGTGCGGCCTGCGCGCTGCAGCGCATGGGTGTCCAGCTCGCGACCCAGCATCATTTTGACCAGTTCGATCTGCGGCAGCTCGCGGGTGTCGCGGCAGCCGACAAAACTGCCGTTGCGCAGAACCGTAATACGATCGCTGACCTGATAGACCTGATCGAGGAAGTGGGTGACGAAGATCAGGCTGACGCCCTGATCGCGCAGCTGGCGCATCAGGGTGAAGAGCATTTCCACTTCCTGAGTATCGAGGCTGGCGGTGGGTTCATCGAGGATCAGCACTTTGGCAGAGAGATCGATGGCCCGGCAAATAGCGACAATCTGCTGCATCGCTACGGAAAAGCGGTTCAGCGGCTCGCGTACGTCGAGGGAGAAACCGTAGGATTCCATCAGCCGGGTGGCACGCGCCTCCATCTCTTTTCGGCGCAGCAGACCAAACCGACGCGGCTCACGGCCAATAAACAGATTATCCGCCACCGACATGTTCGGCAGCAGGTTCACTTCCTGGTATACGGTCCCGATGCCCAGCTGCTGGGCGTGAGCGGTATTTTTCGGTGAAATGGCGTTGCCTTCCAGCCAGATGCTGCCGCGATCGGCGTGATACACCCCGGTTAAGGCCTTGATCAGCGTCGATTTCCCGGCGCCGTTTTCCCCGAGCAGTGCCAAAATCTCACCGCGTCGCAGGCTGAAATCGACGTTATCCAGCGCTTTCACGCCGGGGAAGAATTTGCTTAATCCTTCGGTTCGGAGGATTTCCTGGTGTTGTTCAACGGTCATGGTTCCCCCTGCATCAAGCTGGATGGCGCTACGCTTATCCGGCCTACAAAATCGTGTACTGTAGGCCGGGCAAGCGCAGCGCCACCCGGCTTTTTTCCTGGTTTAAAGGCTTAGTAGCCCATGTTTTTCTTCTTCTCTAACTCTTCTTTCGCCGTATCTGGCAGATAGAGGGTCGATTTGGTGATGGTCAGCTGTTCAGGTTTGGTGCCGTCTTTCTTGAATTTCTCAAGGGCATCAAACGCCGGACCAGCCATGTTTGGCGTCAGCTCGACGCTGGCATTCGCTTCGCCGTCGATCATTGCTTTGTAGATATCCGGTACGCCGTCGATAGAGCCGGTGAGAATATCTTTGCCCGGCTTCAGGCCCGCTTCTTTGATCGCCTGAATCGCACCGATCACCATGTCGTCGTTATGGGCGTAAACCATGCAGATGTTTTTGCCGTTGTTTTCCGCTTTGATGAAGCTCTCCATAACCTCTTTACCTTTACTGCGGGTAAAGTCACCGGACTGAGAACGGATGATTTTGATGTTTGGCGCTTTGGCGATGGCTTCCGCAAAGCCTTTCTTACGGTCAATCGCCACGCTCGCGCCGACGGTGCCTTGCAGTTCGACGACGTTACACGGCTTGCCATCCACCTGCTTAATCAGCCAGTCGCCAATCAGCTGCCCTTCGAGCACGTTGTTGGCGGTGACGGTGGTCATATAGAGAGATTTGTCTTTGACATCAATGGAACGGTCGAGCAGGAATACTGGGATTTCAGCGTCTTTGGCTTCTTTCAGCACCGGTTCCCAGCCCGTCGCCACCACCGGCGCGATGAAGATGGCGTCTACGCCCTGGGCGATAAACGAGCGCACCGCTTTGATCTGGTTTTCCTGTTTTTGCTGGCCATCGGCGATTTTCAGCGTGATGCCGCGCTTTTGGGCTTCGCTTTTCGCGACATTGGTTTCCGCCGCTCGCCAGCCTGATTCCGAGCCAACCTGTGAAAAACCGACGGTTAATGGTGCGGCCATCGCCATAGACGACATGGCTGCCGAAACTGCTGTGACAAGAAGTAAGCGCTTCCACATAATGATGCCCTCGTAGCCCAGGTTATTGTTGGTCAAAAGATGTTCTGCGAAAAAACTATAGCCAATGGGCGATGTAACGGATTGCGTTACATCACACTTCAGAAAAGTGAATAAAACGTTAATCACAAGTTTGTAATCGCTTTCATTCGCCCATTAAATATGCGGCTGAGTTTATGGATTTTCCTGTCATGGAAAGGGTCTGAAAATGGCACGAGGATGCGGATGAGAATGAAAACAGGCGGAGACTTTCGGCGCGAGTTGGCTATAATACTCGCCACTTGTTTAGCATACATATAGGACACTCACATGAGCTTACTCAACGTCCCTGCGGGTAAAGAACTGCCGGAAGACATCTACGTTGTTATCGAAATCCCGGCCAACGCAGATCCTATCAAATACGAAATCGACAAAGACACCGGTGCGCTGTTCGTTGACCGTTTCATGTCCACTGCGATGTTCTACCCGTGCAACTACGGTTACATCAACCACACCCTGTCTCTGGACGGTGACCCGGTAGACGTGCTGGTCCCAACGCCATACCCACTGGCCCCAGGTTCTGTGGTTCGCTGCCGTCCGGTTGGCGTTCTGAAAATGACCGACGAAGCCGGTGAAGATGCGAAACTGGTTGCGGTTCCGCACACTAAGCTGAGCAAAGAGTACGATCACATTAAAGATGTGAACGACCTGCCAGAACTGCTGAAAGCGCAGATCACTCACTTCTTCGAGCACTACAAAGATCTCGAAAAAGGCAAATGGGTTAAAGTTGACGGCTGGGACAACGCAGAAGCAGCGAAAGCTGAAATCGTTGCATCCTTCGAACGCGCTGCTAAGAAGTAATTCTTACGCCCAATGCTAAGCCCCGCGAGTCGGGGCTTTTTTGTGCCTGTCATTCCATATCCCCTTAACAATTAACCGGTTATTGTCCTACCAGAAAAGGTAGCCGTTGTTCACATAACTCAATTGATAATGAGAGTAGATATCATTATCATTTTCACTTCGTAAATAAATGTGAATAAACGTCAATGACCCTACACAATGTGAAGACCCTCAAAGCCTCCGTCGCACTCGCGGTTACTGCTGCTTTTATGCTGACCAGCGTGTCTGGTTACTCGGCCACCCTGCCAGAGAAAGACTTTATCACCCAGCCCGTGGGCCACGGTGTCTACGAACTGGCCTACGACGGAGAGGCAAAGGTGCTGTTTGCCGCCAGCGCCCCCTCTTTTGATAAAGACAAAACCAACGGCAAAATCTACAAGCTGAACCTGGAAGATTTGACCGGCACGGGCGTCATTGAAACCACGCGCCGCGCGTTTGCAACTGTGCTGGACGAAGAGAGTCAGACGCTTTACGTGGGCAATACCCTCGAAGGCTCCGTGACCCTGATCGATACGCGCACCGGCAAAGAGCAGGCCGTGATTCAGCTCGCCGACACCAGCAACCCGAAAGATATCGCCCACACCCGCGAAATGGTGCTCGATAAACAGCATCACCGCCTGTACGTTACCGGCGTGGTGGAGAAAGGCATCGTCTGGGTGGTGGATACGAAAAAGCGTCAGCTCATCAACACGCTGACCAATATGGGCGAGTACCCGACCGGGCTGGCGCTGGACGCGGAGAAAAACCGTCTGTACGTGGTGAATGGCCGCAACGAGCTGATTGCTGTAGATACCCAAAGCGATACCATCGTCAGCCGGTTCAGCGTCGAACCGGAGAAAAAACACTTCTTTCTGAATATCGCCCTCGACAGCAAAAACAACCGCGCCTTCCTCACCGACCCGGATTTACCGAAGGTGCTGGTGGTGGATATCACTACCGGCAAGGTGCTCCAGCACATCGACGTCACCAACTCGCTGGCGGTGCTCTATAACGAAAAGCGTCACGAAGTTTACGTCACGCACCGCAACGCCAAACTCATCAGCATTATCGACAGCCAGACGTACCAGCTGAAAAACAGCATTGCGACCACCGCGATGCCGAACAGCCTCGCCCTCTCCTCCGACGGTAACGTGCTGTACGCCAGCATTAAACAAGACGAGAAAGTGGCAAAAGAGAAACCGGATTACGTCATCAAAATCACGCTCGATAAGCTCTGATTTCATCCCCCCACACCTTGCGGCGTAAGACCGCAGGGTGTTTTTTTATTTTTCCTTTTGGGTTTATGGCTATGAAAACGCGTCAATTTATTACGTTCACAGGCATGGTGGCGTTAACCGGCACACTGGTTTTACCCGCGCAGGCGGATGATGAAATGGTGGTCACCGCCACCGGCTTTTCACAACAGAAAAAAGAAGCGCCCGCGACGATTTCAAGTATCGATCGCAAAACGCTGGATATTCAGCCCGACCAGACCATCGGCGACGCAATTAAAAATATCCCCGGCGTGTCGGTCTCTAACGGCGGCAGCGATATGGCCAACGGCAGCATCATGATGCGCGGTATGGATTCGAGCTACACGGCGTTTATGGTCAACAGCGTGAAGCAGAACACCAGCGAATCGCGCCCCTATGGCCAGGATATCGGTGCCGAAGCAGGCTTTTTACCGCCAATGGAAGCCATTGAACGCATCGAAGTGATTCGCGGCCCGATGTCATCTCTGTACGGCTCTGACGCCATCGGCGGCGTGGTGAACGTGATCACCAAAAAACCCTACGGCGTGGCCGACTGGACCGGCGCTATCGCCGCCAATACCTGGCTGCAGGAGCATAAAGATCTGGGCAACACCAGCCAGCTGAACCTGTTCGCGATGGGACCGCTCATCCAGGACAAACTTGGCCTGAGCATTGCCGCCGACGGGCTGGATCGCCGCGATGACGAGCGCCAGAACTACTTCGGCAAGCACAACCGTAAATCCGTCGATGCCACCCTGGGCCTCAAGGCCAGCGAAAATAACCTCTTTGACCTGAATGTGGTTGTCGGCGAACAGGAAAAAAATCGCACCAAAAAACGCGGTACGCCGTGGATGTGGAAATTCGATCGCGACGCCGTGACCCTCACCCACACCGGCTGGTATGCGGATGACACCATTGCCACCACTAACTACATCAACTACGAGAAAGGGCGTTCGAAGTACCTGCTCGATAACACCTCGCCGGAGTACGTGCAGACGGAAAACTACGTCGCCAACTCGCAAACCACTTTTACCTTCGATAACCATAAACTCACCGTCGGCGCGAACTTCACGCGCGAAGAGCTGAACGACCACTTCTATGAGTCGGGCAAAACGCTGCCGGGCGTCGAGCCGGTCACCAAAGTGACCCGCAACGGCTGGGCGCTGTTCGCGGAAGATGGCTGGGCGATTAACGACTTTACCTTGACCACCTCCGCGCGCGGCGATTACGACAGCTACTTCGGCGCGCACATCACACCAAAACTGTACGGCAACTGGGCGATCTCCGACGCCTGGGCGCTGAAAGGCGGGATCTCCGCTGGCTATAAAAAACCGGAGCTGCGCGCCACCTCCGATCAGTTTGTCACGCCGCACGGATCAACGCCGCCCTATCCGTTCCTGACCGTGGGTAACGACGATCTGAAACCAGAGAAAAGCCTCAACGCCGAAACGGGCCTCTACTGGACCGGGGAAGCCGTATCGCTGGACGGCACCGTCTTCTACACCCAGTTTAAGGACAAGATCTCCGAGCAGACGATTTGCGAAACCACCGCCACCAACCAGTGCGAAGTGAACGGCTATAAAGCGGATTCCGTCGATAAATACTTTAACGTCAGCAAAGCGGATGTTTACGGTATCGAGCTGAATGGCGACTGGCAGATCACTCAGGATCTGAAAGCGAATGCGAACTACACCTACAACCACAGCGAGCAGAAATCCGGCGTGAATAAAGGCTACGCGCTGAACGACTATCCGCGCCACATGGCGAACCTGTCGCTGAACTGGGCGGCAACGCAGTCGCTGGATCTGTGGAGCAACGCGAACTACCGCAGCAGTAACCGGGACAGCAACAGCGGTACGAAGTATGAGGCTTACACGCTGGTCGATATCGGTGCGCGCTATAAGCTGAATAAGAATACGCAGCTGCTGGCGGGGATTTACAACCTGTTTGATGCGGATCCGAAACGCGAAACGTCGTGGGGAGAATACGGGCAACTCGAAGGGCGTCGGTATAATCTTGGCGCGCGCATCGAGTTTTAAGGTACCAAAAACAACGCCACCCGAAGGTGGCGTTGTTTTTATCAGTACTGGTCTCTGTCTAACCAGTTACCGCTTTCAATCAGTTTCAATCCATCGACCGGACGCTGGTACACGTACATCCATGCACTGCCATACGGGGTCTGGATCAACTGGCGTGCATATTCACCGCCCCTGGTGCGCAAGGCATCAAGTTCGGCAAGTGTAGCGTTATCAATACGATAAACTTCACCCTGTACCGTCCCGTTCCCCGGAACCGCGCCTGGATAGTGGCCCAGACTGTACAACTGGTAGTTCTCGATATTGTAATTTCCCAGCAACTGGGCGTTCGTCATCCAGTGACTGTTGCCCTGCCTGGTGCGTAAACTGCCGTATACAAATATTCGCATTGCTAAAACTCAAACTGATAGAGCAAATCGAGCGCCTGGTCTACGCCAGACACCGCTTCCAGATATAGCTTAGGCATCAGCCGATAGCGTAGCGTGAGAGTTGCCAGTGAGTCAAAGATCCCCACGCCATATTTCACCTGTAGACCCGGCAGTACATAGCCGCTGACCACCACCTGCGAAGAGTCACCGACCCCCTGGGTGTCCAGCGCCAGATTACTTACGCCAAACGTCTCGCCGATTTTACCCACAACCTGACCACTTTGTGCAACCCCCAGGCCGACTAACATTGAGGTCATCGCCGCACTATCGCTCTGCTGGCTGTCCAGACCCTGCCCGCGCAGCAGATAAGAGAGCGCTTCCTGCTGCGACATCGCCGGATCGGAGAAGATCTCCGCCTTCGGCTCGTCGGCCGTTCCAGTGACGCGCACCCCGGCAATCACATCGTTTTCGGTCGACTCTGGGTTACGAATCGCTTCGATGTTGAGCAGCGGCTGGTCCGGCGGGCCGGAGAACAGCAACTCACCTTTGCGCACAATCAGATCCTGGCCGTAGGCGTGGAAACGCCCTTCCGGAATGTTAATTTGCCCGTTCAGGCCCAGTCCTTGCTGATCCTGCGCCACTTTCAGGTCACCCGTCAGTCGCGCCTTCAGGCCAAACGCATCGAGACGCACGTTGTTGCCAACGTGAATGATCAGGTTACTGTTAATCGGAATCGCGGCGCTTTTAGTTTCGACCGGCTTCAGATCGTTATTCAGCATAACCTCATCACTGGAAACGCCGACGGCGCTTTCCGGCACGTCGTGAACCACGATGCGCGCCCACGGCACATCGACACGGCCATCGAGGGTAAACAGGCTCGGCGTCGCCTCGAACACCACATCCGGCGACACGTCGAGGCGCACCATTGGTGGCACCGTGATACGCACCCGGCTGCCTTTCGCCGCCACGCGCGCGCGCCAGTTATCGATCTGGCTCCAGTCGGCGTCACCGCTCAGGTTGATTTGCCCTTGCTGCGTACGCACCACCCCGGCCAGCGTCGAGCTCATGCCGTTAAAGTTCATTGAGAGCTGGCTCGGCTGCATATCAAACGGCATAAAGTTGCCGTCGATATCCACACCGTTGAGCTGCATCTGGCCAAACAGCTGTGGGCTTTCGGCGTTGCCCGCCAGACGCAGATTGGCGCTGAGCATCCCCGCCGCTTTTTCGCCGCGGGAGAAGATCGGGTTCACCATCGCCAGGTTCATATTGCGAATATTGACGTTACCGCCCAGATTACGCCGTCCCTGCGGATCGGTGATCTGCACCTGGCCGTCAAACTGTCCGTTGTTGGTCAGGCGAATCAGCCAGCCCAGCTCCGCACGGTTGTTATGCAGATCCGCCGTCAGGTTCAGTGTCTCGAACGCCACCGGCAGCGGCGCGTCGTTCACCGTCTGGGTCACTTTTACGTTGCGCCCGGAGAGGGTCACGTTACCTTGCGGCAGCCCTTCTTTGGTGGTGTCCCAGGACACATCGGCTTTACCGCTAAAGACGCCGCTCGCTTCGGTAGTTTCTGGCATAAACGGCTTGAGCATCGCGAGATCGAAGCGGTTCAGATTCACCACCGCACGCCCTTCCGCACCGGCATCAATGGTCTGCGGCACGCACAGTTCGGCGTTCGGGTTAGTCCAGCAGTGTGGCCCGATGCTGATTTTCTGCTCGGCATTGCGGTAATCCAGCGCGATGGAGCGGGACAGCGTCAGTGGCCCTACCGGCGTGCTGAACCGGGTATTATCCAGAACCCCTTTCCAGCGCTCCTCTTTGCGGTCGAAACTCCCCGTCAGATGCAGCTGGCCGGAGACCGGCTCGCCCTGCACGCGCAGCTGGAGGTCGTGCTGCTTCTCGCTCCCTTTTGCGTCCAGCGTGACCAGGCTGATATTCACATCCGGCTGGGAAATCCGCTCGACGCGCAGGTTCAGGTTACCCGCGATCTGATCGGTGGATTTGACGTCGCCTTTCACCAGAACGCGCGCGACGGACAGCTCCTGCCAGCGCAGATTGTTGGCGGTGATATCCGCCAACAGCTGCGGCGCATCGACGGTGCCACGCACTTTAACTAAGCCTTTCGCAGTGCCGCCGAGGCCCGGCAGGGCATTGTCGAGATTTGGCGCATCGATGGTGGCATCCAGATTGAGATCTTTCACGCCCAGCTCGCCTTTGATATCGGCGGTGTTGCGTCCGAGCGCCACGTGCAGTTTCGGGATGATCCACTGCAGATAGCTGTTCCCGCGCAAAGAACCTTCGACGTTCACTTTATTCTGCTTCACGTTGCCGGTGATTTTGAGCTCCGGCACCTCCATCTGCCAGCTTTCGCCGTACAGACTGCCGCGCGTTTTGATCGTCCCGTCGAGTTTCGACGGCCAGTCCGGCACCTCTTTGGCGGTGTTGAGCCCTTTGAGGTTCAGCTCGCCGCGCCAGCTGATCGCTTTCTGCCAGTCGAGCAGCGCCGTCAGTTCGGTTTTGCCTTCCAGCGCCGCCACGGAGAGTTTGTCGAGGTTAATCTGCTGCTCGTTACCCTTCGCATCCAGGGTAATGTCCGCAGGCGGTAACCCTTCGCCTTTCACCGACGTGCGGAACGACAGGGTGTAATCGGTCATTTTACCGCTCAGCTTGAGCTTCAGCTTATCGGCCTGGAACTGTTTTTCGCCGGTAAACGGCCAGTAAAGCTGTTCGCTCATCACCTCCAGATTCAGCGGTAAACCCGCTTCCGCCAGCTGAGTCTGCCCGCGCAACACCATATCTACCGGGCCGGAGAGATTCACGCCAAACTCCAGCTTCTCGCGCAGCGCACCGCCCACTTTCAGCTTCACCTTTTCGCCTTTGAGCGGGTCGATATTCAGGGCGCTGTTGAGGGTGATATCCACCGGCCAGTTGTCGCGCAGCAGCGCCTGTCCGGTCGCGTTCACGCTCCCCTGGTTGGTATCAATATCCAGCGCATCGAGCTTCATGGTGCCGTCGATGCTGCTCACTTTCAGCAGCATGTTGAACACGGTCAAATCCGTGTCGCCCGTCAGGCGCAGCTGTTCGCCCTTAAACTCTTCGATATTCAGATTGAGCGGCAAATGAACGTCGGTCATCTCCGGCAGAACCGGCTTCGAGAAGAGATCTTTCAGGGTCTCGCCGAGCGGTTTCTCTTCCGGCTGCGGGTTCTGAATTTTCGGTTCGACGATCTCTTCCTGTGCCACTTTCGCCACTTTCGGCAGGGCGATCAGCAGCCCCTGTAGAGAGGTCGGCGTCAGCGTCAGGTTTTTCTCCTGCCAGCGCAGGCCGGAGGTGAAGTCCATTACCGAAACGGTGGTGTCGTCGATCTTAATATTGACGTTATTGAGCGCCACGCGGTACAGCGCAATCGGATAGGGAGTGGAGAGGTTCAGCGGGCCGCTGTCCTCCTCCTCGACAGGGGCAGATTTCGGCATTTTGTCCGAATCTATCGCCACGTTGACGTCTTTTAACGACAGATCGTTGACGCACAGGCTGCTGTCACGCAGACAGCTGAGCTTAACCGCAAGGTGAAACTCGCCCGCGTTCACCGCCACGCCGGGCTGCTGGTAGCGGATATTCTTCAGACGCAGATCGCGCCAGCCGCCCGTCACCTGGCCAATCTCAAGCCCCGGCACCCAGCGGTTAGCCGCGTTAAACAGCAGATGCAAGCCGGTGGTCGTGCCCACCAGGAACGCCACCGTGCCGAGCAGCAGCACGATAAAAATCAGAACGCCGAGGCTGATCTTCTTCCATAAACTCATAATTCAGGCCCCAGACCGATGTAAAACTGTAAACCGTGTTCGTCTTTGTCGCCGACCGGAACGGCGAAATCGAGCTTGATCGGCCCGACCGGCGATTGCCAGCGCACGCCCACGCCCGCACCGGTTTTGAAATCGCTTTTGCGAATATCGCTCACCGCTTCACCGCCGTCGACAAACATCGCTCCCCACCATTTGCCGCTGACGTTGTACTGGTATTCCAGCGAGCCGGTCGCCAGTTTGGAGGCCCCCATCAGCTGGCCTTTGTCATTTTTCGGGGAGATCGATTTGTATTTGTAGCCGCGAATACTGCGGTCGCCACCCGCGAAGAAACGCAGGTCTGGCGGCACACGTTCGAAATCGCCGGTTTCTATCCAGCCGAGGTTTCCGCGCGTCACAAAGCGGTGTTTGTCATAGAACGTACGGATCCAGACGTTTTGCGCCTGTACTACCGAGAAATCGACGTCCGATCCCCAGGCGGTATTGGAGTAATCAATCGAGTAACGCTGGGAATCGCCCCAGGTCGGCATCAGGCCGCCGCGCGAGCGGGTACGGCTGATCATCACGCCCGGATAGAGCAGCATGGTGGTGTTGGTGACGTTTGCCTGGGTAAAGTGGTCGAGACTCCAGCGCAAATTAATCGCCCGCTGCCAGCCGCTGGAGAGGTCCCAGAAGCGCGACAGCGCGAGAGTGGTGGAGTCAGACTCCGTATCGTTTAAATCGGTACGCTTAAAACCGCCCTGCACCAGGTAATACTGCTCCAGCGGGTTCTTCAGCAGCGGCATTTTATAGCTGAAATCGAGCTGCTGTTCCGGCGCCGAGATGCTGGCGCTGGTGGTCAGGCTGTGGCCGTAGGAGTTCATCCACGGCTTTTTCCACGTCGCTTTCACGCGCGGGCCGACGTCCGTTGAGTAACCGACACCGGTTTCGATGGTGTTTTCGGTACGCGGTGAAACCACGCCGTGCAGCGGTAACACTTTGGTTTTGCGCGCCTTGTCGAATTCCGGCGCAACAACCACGGAGTTAAACCAGCCGGTCGCCGACAGGCGGCGGTTCAGCTCTGCCAGATCTTTTGACTGGTAGTAATCGCCCTCTTTGAAAGGGATCAGGTTTTGCAGATACTCGTCGCGGATTTGCGAGCCTTCGAAGGTCACGTCGCCAAAACGGTAGCGTTCGCCGCTATCGTAATCGATATCCCAGAACGCCTGGCGGCGGTCGAGGGCAACGCCCAGCTGGCTTTTATTGAACTGGCTGTCGAAGTAGCCCTTACGCAGCGCGACGCTGGTAAGCTCTTTTTTGAAGTGGTCGTAGTCGCCGTGGTTCAGCACGGTGCCGACTTTCGGGCGCGTGCCCAGCAGATCCAGATAATCACGGTCAGTACGCGCGCCGCCGCGCAGCACCACGTTGGTGCCGCCGATCAGCACCGGCTCGCCCTTGGAAACGCGGGCAATTAACACCTGACGGCCCTTGGCCGGTGGTGGACGTAAATCGAAATCAATGGTGGGTTCGTAGTAGCCCAGCGCTTTTAACCCTTCGCGGATCGCGTCATCTACGCGCGCGCGAAAGCGCCGGTCCGGCGTCACTTCGTCACTCTCAATCGTTGACAGCTGTGCACGCACGTTTTTTTCCAGCGTCCCGGATAACCCCTCAACCTGCAAACGGACATTCGCCGCGCTGGCGACCCCGCTTGTCAGCAATAAACTGACCAAACAAAACTGGCGGATCTTTGGCACGTTCTCTCCTGAATATCCTTGTTTCCACCCCTGGAAGCAATTGATGTACCGCTCCGCGGCGTATCACGGCATAAAGCCCAAAACCCAATAAGAGGGTTGAAAAATGGCCGAGAGGCCTAATATTTCTTATGTTTAAATCTAGACTCATTCAGCGTATTTATTGTGTTCAATTAAACGCTCCATGACAACCTTAACTGAAACATCGCTGCCCCGGAGGCCATACCGTGAGTTTATTCGACAAAAAGCATCTTGTTTCTCAAGCAGATGCACTGCCGGGACGTAATACGCCAATGCCGGTCGCTACCTTACACGCTGTGAACAATCATTCAATGACTAACGTCCCGGACGGGATGGAGATCGCCCTCTTCGCCATGGGCTGCTTCTGGGGCGTCGAGCGTCTGTTCTGGCAACTGCCGGGCGTATACAGCACGGCGGCGGGCTACACCGGCGGTTACACGCCTAATCCGACCTACCGCGAAGTCTGCTCGGGTGACACCGGCCACGCGGAAGCCGTGCGCGTGGTGTACGACCCGGCGATCATCAGCTACGAACAATTATTGCAGGTTTTCTGGGAAAACCACGATCCGGCCCAGGGGATGCAGCAGGGTAACGATCACGGCACGCAATACCGTTCCGCCATTTACCCGCTGACGCCGGAGCAGGACGCTGCCGCGCGCGCCAGCCTGACCCGCTTCCAGGAGGCGATGAGCGCCGCGGGCGATAAGCGTCACGTCACCACCGAAATCGCCAACGCCACGCCGTTCTACTACGCGGAAGATGACCACCAGCAGTATCTGCACAAAAACCCGTACGGCTACTGCGGGATCGGCGGGATTGGTGTCTGCCTGCCGCCACAGTTGGCCTGATTACTGATCCAGCGCCACGCGAGCCGCGTGGCGCGTGGCATTACTGACCGATCCAAAATCCATCACTTTACCCTGCAACAGCAGGTTAAACACCGACGCCTGTGGCCGGTTCAGCCGCGTCTGAAGCAGGTGCACCGCCTCAATCCCCAGCTCACGACACGGCACCGTGACGCCTGTCACCGGCGCATCCAGCCGGTTTTGCAGATTCCAGGTGAAATCGGTGGTGATAATAGAGATATCCTCCGGCACGCGCAGACCGCGACGCTGCAACGCCCTGAGCACTCCCTCCGTCATACTGGTGCTGTTAGGAAAAATCACCTGCGGCCACTGGGTTTTATCGTGCCCGGCCAGCCAGTCGTCAAGGGCGCGCTCGGCCTCCTCCGCCGTAAACCACTCGGTTACCAGCAAATCGTTTTGCGGATCGAACGGCACGTGAAAATGGCGGTACGCCTCTTTAATGCCGTCGAGGCGTGCGTAGAGCGTCTCCCGACGCAGGCAGGTCATGGTCAGAATTCGGCGGTGGCCCTGCTCGAAGAGATGGCGCATGGCGGTAAACCCGATGGCGCGATGATCGGGCGAAACAGAATCGAGCGCCATTTCCCGATCGATGGAGTTAATTAAAACGCAGGGCTTATTCAGGGTGGTGGCGAGTTTAAAGATGGTGGAATCATCAGTACCGATAATAATGATCGCGTTAATATTTTTATGCCCGGCTTTTTCGAGAAATAATTTTACGTCCGCGCGCTGTTCTTCTAATCCGCAATAACTGATCCAGACATCATGGGGTGCACTGGCTTCGGCAATGCCTTTCGTCACCTCAAGATAAAAAATATCCCCGCGTCCCTGAAAGGTGCGTTCAGGGGCAAACACCGCAATGCCGTTAATCAGCAGCCGCCCGCTCGCCATGGACGCCAGCACGCCAAGTTCCCGCGCGCAGCGCACGATGGCCTCGCGGGCCTTGTCGCTGGTATAGGATTTGCCGCTTAAAACCCTGGAAACGGTGCTGACGGAGTAGCCCGTCAACGCCGCAATTTCGTCCATTTTTAGCTTGCCCGGCATAGTGTGACCTCGCTCGCATTCAGTTTTTGCAATTATTTGCAGAAACAGCCTGTTGATTTTAAAACCAAATTTACCGGGCGTAGGTGTTTACTTATGCGCCTTGCGAGTATTCTCACAAAAACACATTGTCGCTGCGGTTCGCCTTTCCTATTTTCCCCTCATCACTCTTTTTAACGACTTAAGGTGTGACATGGAAAAGGTACGGTTTGGCATTATTGGTATCGGCAATATCGGCACGGTTCATGCGCGCTATCTTTTAGCGGGTGTCGTTAAAGATGCCTGTCTGACGGCGGTCTGCGATAACGATCCCGAGAAACATCACGCCATTCGGCAGCTCGTCGGCGAGTCCGTCGCGCTCTTTCATGAGGCCGAAGAGCTGCTCACCAGCGGGCGAATCGACGCTGTCATTGTCGCCACGCCCCACTACGATCACCCCCGGCTTTCCATCATGGCGATGCGCCACGGCATTCATACCCTGTGCGAGAAACCGGCGGGCGTCTACACCGCACAAGTGCAGGAGATGAACGCCTGCGCACGCGAGTGCGACGTGGTGTTCGGCATCATGTACAACCAGCGCCCTAACCCGCTGTATCAGAAAGTGAAAGATCTGATCGACAGCGGCGAGCTGGGCGAAATCCGCCGCTCTAACTGGATTATCACCAACTGGTATCGCTCACAAAGCTATTACAACTCCGGCGGCTGGCGCGCTACCTGGAAGGGCGAAGGTGGCGGCGTGCTGCTCAACCAGGACCCGCATCAGCTCGATCTCTGGCAGTGGCTGGTCGGGATGCCGGTGCGGCTGCGGGCGTTTTGCCAGTTCGGTAAACATCGTCAGATTGAAGTGGAAGACGAGGTGACCGCCTACGCCGAATACGCCAATGGCGCGACCGGGGTGTTTATCACCACCGTCGCCGAAACGCCGGGAACCAACCGGCTGGAGATCACCGGCGATCGCGGCAAAGTGGTGGTCGAAGAGGGAAAACTGCGCTACTGGCGGCTGCGGGAGTCCGAAACCGACTTTAACGCCCGCTGGCAAAACGGCTTTGGCGAGCCGGAGTGCTGGGAGGTTTCCATCCCGGTCGCTGCGGAGTGCAGCGAACACCACGTCATTACCGCCAACTTCTGCGCCGCCGTGCTGCGCGGCGAGCCGCTGATTGCACCCGGGTTTGAGGGGATCAACGGCCTGACGCTCTCCAACGCCATGCATTTATCAACCTGGACGGACGACTGGGTCACGCTCCCGCTCAATGAAAAACAGTACCTGCGCCTGCTGCAACAGCGCATCGCCACCTCTGTGGACAAAGAGACCACCAGCCGCACCCTGGATGCCTCAGGCACCTGGTAACACCGGAGAAAAGAACGATGTTAAAAATCGCCATCGTGGGAACAGGGAACATCTCGCATAACCATATTCAGAGCTATTTGCAGTTCGGCCAGCGCTGCACCATCGTGGCGCTGGTGGACATCTACCCGGAAAAAGCGCACGAGAAAAAAGCGCGCTACGGCCTGAATGACGCGCACATCTATGAAAGCCACCAGCAGATGCTGGCCGCCGAAGCGGATATTGATATCGTCGACGTCTGCACGCCGCCCTACGTCCACGCCGAAATCAGCATCGACGCCCTGAACGCCGGGTGTCACGTCCTGTGTGAAAAACCGATGGCCGCGTCGCTTGAGGAGTGCGACGCGATGATTGCCGCACAACAAGCCAGCGGGAAAACCCTGTCGATTATCGCCCAGAACCGCTTTACCGACGCCTTCTGGCGGCTGAAAGCGGCGCTGGATTCCGGCCTGGCGGGCAAAATCTGCCACGCGCAGGTGGACTCGTTCTGGTGGCGCGGCCACTGCTATTACGACCTGTGGTGGCGCGGCACCTGGGAGAAAGAGGGCGGCGGCTGCACCCTCAACCATGCGGTTCACCACATCGACGCCATCCAGTGGATGCTGGGCTTTCCGTCGGAAGTGGTGGCGATGATGACCAACGTCGCCCACGACAACGCCGAAGTGGAAGATCTGAGCGCCGCGATTTTCAAATACCCCAGCGGCGCACTCACGCAGCTCACCGCTTCCGTGGTGCACCACGGAGAAGATCAGAAGATTGTGATTCAGGGTGAGAAAGCGCGGATCTCCGCACCGTGGGAGGTGTTCGCCAGCGTCAGCGCCGACAACGGTTTCCCGCAGGCCACGAACGATACGACGCGCGAAACGCAGCTGAATGCGGTATTTCACGAGACGCCCAAACTCGAGTGGACGCTGCATACCGGGCAGATCCACGACCTGCTGCGCGCGGTTGAACAGCAAACCGCTCCGCTGGTCGATGGCGTACAGGGCAAACGCTCCCTTGAACTTATCACCGCCATCTATAAATCGTCCATCACCGGAAGTGTGGTCCGACTGCCCATCTCCCGCGATGACCCGTTCTATCGCACCGGTGGCACCAACGTGCTCGCCCCGCGCTTCTACCAAAAATCCGCCAGCGTCGCCAATTTCAGCGAAACCGGCGCCATTCCATTAGGCAAAAATCTGGACCAGGGGATCTGACCATGAATAAACATGACGGTATGAATTACGCGCCCGTGGGCAAACCACAGCCGGTGGTCCAGCCCGGTGAATTTGTCTTTGCGGCAGCGGCTCTCGATCACGGCCATATCTACGGCATCTGCAACGGGCTGATGGAGGCCGGGGCGACGCTGAAGTGGGTCTACGATCCCGATCCCGCGAAAGTGGATAAATTTGTGCAGCAGTATCCGCATGTGAAGGTCGCTGACTCGCTGGAGGTGATTCTTGCCGACAGCGACGTGCAGCTGGTCGCCGGGGCGGCGGTTCCGTCCGAGCGCTGCGCGCTGGGGCTGAAGGCCATGGCCGCCGGTAAAGACTATTTCACCGACAAAGCGCCGCTGACCACGCTGGAGCAGCTCGATGATGCCAAAGCGATGGTGGCGAAAACCGGGCGTAAATACGCGGTCTATTACAGCGAGCGTCTGCACGTCGAAAGCGCAGTGTTTGCCGGGCAACTGGTGAAACAGGGGGCGATAGGTCGCGTGGTACAGACCCTCGGCACGGGCCCGCACCGCGAAGGGCAAGGCCGCCCGGACTGGTTCTACGAGCGGCGCTATTTCGGCGGCATTCTGTGCGATATCGGCAGCCACCAGATCGAGCAATTCCTGTTTTACACCGGCAACCACGAGGCCACGGTGGTCGCCAGCCAGGCACGAAATTTCAACCATCCGCACCACCCAGATTTTGAAGATTTCGGCGACGCGATGCTCAAGGGTGAAAACGGGGCCAGCGGCTACTTCCGCTGCGACTGGTTTACCCCCAACGGGCTGTCAACCTGGGGCGATGGGCGTCTGACGCTGCTCGGCACCGACGGGTATATCGAAATTCGTAAATATGTCGATCTCACGCGCGGCGAACAGGACGTGGTCTATCTCGTCAACAACGAGGGCGAATTCCGCTATCCGGTGGCGGGCCAGGTCGGCTTCCCGTTCTTTGGCGAGCTAATTCTGGACTGCCTGAATCGCACCGAAAACGCGATGACCCAGGCGCACGCCTTTAAAGCGGCCGAGCTGTGCGTGAAAGCGCAGATGCTGGCAAACGCGGCGGATTAACGAGAGGTGCGGATGAAAACGCTCAATGCAGCCCTTATCGGCGGCGGTGCGATCCACAGCTGCCACGTCAATGCCCTGCGCCAGATGCCTGGCGTGACCCTGCGCGCGCTGGCGGATATCAACAGCGAAGTCGGTTTGAAGCTGGCGATGGCGTATCAGTGCCGCTTTTATCAGGATTATCAGGAGATGCTGCTGGATGACGAAATCGACGTGATTCACATCTGCACGCCGCATTTCGAGCATAAACGGATGATTCTGGCGGCCCTTGCGGCAGGAAGGCATGTGTTCTGCGAAAAGCCGGTGGGGATGAACGGCGGCGAAATCACTGAGATCGCGCACGCCGTGCAGAATGCGGCAGGTCTGCTTGGCGTGTGCTATCAGAACCGGCTCAACCCCACCAGCCAGCGCATCCGACGGGAGCTGGCAGAGGGGGAGATGGGCAAGATGCTGAGTATCAAAGCCGTGCTCACCTGGTCGCGTTCGGGCGCTTATTACACCGAAAGCCCCTGGCGCGGGCATTTTGCCACCGAGGGCGGGAGCTTGCTGATCAATCAGGCGATTCACACCCTCGATCTGATGCAGTGGTTTGCGGGCGGCGTGACGCGCCTGAAAGGGGTCGTCGACAGCGGCGAGCTGGCCGACGTGACGCAAGCCGAGGACAGTGCGATGGCGACGCTGCACTTCACCAACGGCGCACGTGGCCTGTTTTACGCCACCAACTGCCACACCACCGACTCGCCGTTGCTGCTCGAGATTCACTGCGAACACGGCACCTTGCAGCTGTGCGATAACGTCCTGTGGCGGTTGTGCAACGGCGAGCGGGTGAAACTGGTAAGCGACGCATCGCCAAACGGTGTGGCAAAAAGCTACTGGGGTTTAGGCCACCAGCACGCGATTGGCGATTTTTATGCCGCCATCCAAAACCCGGAAAAAGCGGATTACACCGATATTCGCGAAGCCGGAAAATCAATCAACCTTGTGGAGGCCATTTATCGTTCATCCCAGATTCGGCAATGGATTGAGATTAATCAGCAGTGAATAAAAATCGGCCAGAATAAATCTGGTTCATAATAACCCTACTCTGAGTATCAAAATTATGGTCAAACCAACTGAACGCAGGGTTGGTTATGGTGTGGCGCTTGGCTACGGCATAACCGATCTGTTTGGCGGAGGCGCTTTCGCCATTATTGGCACCTGGCTGTTATTTTTTTATACCACCTATTGCGGACTGAGCGTGCTGGAAGCCGGTTCTATCTTTGCTATTGCGCGGGTAATTGACGCCGTATTAAGCCCGATCATGGGTTATATCACCGACAATTTTGGCAATACCTGGCTCGGGCGGAAATTTGGTCGCCGCCGCTTCTTTTTATTATTAAGTTCACCGCTGATGTTTTTATATGCCCTGCTGTGGGTAACCGATATGGGCTACTGGTATTATCTCGGCACCTATTTGTCGATTGAATTATTGTCGGCGATGGTGCTGGTACCGTGGGAAACGCTGGCGGCTGAGATGACCAACCGCTACGAAGAGCGCAGCCGCTTGTCCGGAGTGCGGATGATCTGCTCCCAGCTCGGCGGTTTTCTGGCGGTGTCCGTGCCCGGCGTGATTATGCATTTCACCGGGAAAGATAATCCGTTTACTTATACCCTCACCGGATTGATCTTCTCCTGCGTCTTTTGTCTCGCGGTATTTATTACCTGGCGCACCACCTGGGAGGCGAAAGATGTGCATCAGGAGTCCGATTTTAAAATTGAGACCCACCGCAGTAGCGGTTTACTCAATCACCTGAAATATCTGGTGCTGGATCTCTTCTCCGCCTTCCAAATTCGCGCCTTTCGTTTACACATCATCATCTATATTTTCTCGTTTACCGCGATGGATGTGTTCGGTTCAGTTTTTACTTATTACGTGGTTTATTGTCTGAGCCAGGACGCAGCGGCGGTTTCAGGCTGGCTCAGTATCGCCGCGTTCGCCTCGGTGCCGGGCACTTACGGATTTATGTTGCTGTTAAACCGGCTGAATATTTCTCCGTCGGCGGCGCTGCGAATCGCTTACGGCTGTATATTCTTCGTGCTGGCGTTCTTGTTCGCCGTCTATTACACGGAAACCCAGGTCCCTGCTCTGCTGTTCTCGGCGGTCTTTATTCTGCTTGGCGCGGCGCGTGCCGGGTTGTATTACATCCCGTGGAACATCTACAGCTTTATTCCTGACATCGACGAGATGGTTACCCAGCAGCGCCGGGAGGGGATTTTTGCCGGCGTCATGGTGCTGACGCGTAAAAGCACCGTCGCGCTGGCGATCATGCTGATCGGCGTGGTGTTGCAGGAGTCCGGGTTTGTGAAAGGCAACGGTGCGCAGCCTGAATCGGCACTGTACGCCATTATCGGCCTGATGCTGTTTGCCACCTCCGCGCTGCTGGCGGTGAGTTTCATCACTACCTATAAATTCACCCTAACGCGCGACACCCACAAACTGCTGCTCAAAGAGATCGCCCGTCGCAAACTTGGCGGCGATTACCGCGACTGCGATGCGCGTACCCGGGTGGTCATTAAACAGCTCACGGGCTATGAGTACGACGAGGTCTGGGGCGGTAACGCCGCACGGCGACCAGTGGATAATGTCAGTTTGTCCTGATTAAGGGGCCGGGCAGCACCCGCCTGCCCGGCCTGTTTTTGCCAAAAATGTGACCTCTGGCGGATTTACACACGTTTACGCTATACTACCCGCTGAAATAATCGGCTCAACGCTACGAGCCGATGTTCAATGTGTCTTCACACAAACGAAATCAACTTCCCTTCCGAGGATCTGGCGAGAAGCCGGATAAACTATGTTAAACAGTATTTTAGTAATACTTTGTCTTATTGCCGTCAGTGCATTTTTCTCGATATCTGAGATTTCGCTGGCCGCCTCCCGTAAGATCAAACTTAAACTGCTTGCCGACGATGGCAATCTCAATGCACAACGCATCCTGAAAATGCAGGAAAATCCCGGTATGTTCTTTACCGTGGTGCAAATCGGTCTGAACGCCGTCGCCATTCTCGGCGGTATCGTGGGTGACGCAGCCTTTTCTCCGGCTTTCTATAGCCTGTTCTCGAAGTACTTCTCGCCTGAACTGTCCGAGCAGCTGAGCTTTATTCTCTCCTTCTCGCTGGTGACCGGCCTGTTCATCCTGTTCGCGGATTTAACCCCGAAACGCATCGGTATGATTGCGCCAGAAGCTGTGGCTTTGCGCATCATCAACCCGATGCGCTTCTGCCTGTACGTGTTCCGTCCGCTGGTCTGGTTCTTTAACGGCCTGGCAAACACCATTTTCCGCCTCTTCAAACTGCCTATGGTGCGTAAAGATGACATCACGTCTGATGATATTTACGCGGTGTTTGAAGCCGGTGCGCTGGCAGGTGTTCTGCGTAAGCAGGAGCATGAACTGATCGAGAACGTGTTTGAACTCGAATCCCGTACCGTGCCGTCCTCCATGACCGGGCGCGAAAACGTGATTTGGTTTGATCTGCACGAAGACGAGCAGAGCCTTAAAAACAAAGTGGCCGAGCATCCGCACTCCAAGTTCCTGGTCTGTAACGAAGATATCGATCACATCATCGGTTACGTCGATTCAAAAGACCTGCTGAACCGCGTACTGGCTAACCAAAGCCTGGCGCTGAACAGCGGTGTGCAGATCCGCAATACCCTGATTGTGCCGGACACCCTGACGCTCTCCGAAGCGTTGGAAAGTTTCAAAACTGCGGGCGAAGACTTCGCGGTGATCATGAATGAATACGCGCTGGTGGTGGGTATCATTACGCTCAACGACGTGATGACCACCCTGATGGGTGACTTGGTGGGCCAGGGTCTGGAAGAGCAGATCGTCGCGCGCGATGAGAACTCATGGCTGGTGGATGGCGGCACGCCGATTGAAGACGTGATGCGCGTGCTGGATATCGACGAATTCCCGCAGTCGGGCAACTACGAGACGATTGGCGGCTTTATGATGTTTATGCTGCGTAAAATCCCGAAACGTACCGACTCGGTGAAGTTCTCCGGCTATAAGTTTGAAGTGGTGGATATCGACAACTACCGCATCGACCAGCTGCTGGTGACACGCATCGATAACAAACCGACCGTGCTGGTGCCGAAGCTGCCAGACGCGGAAGAGAAAGCCTCGGCGTAAGTGCCCCACAAACATCAACGGCTCCCAATGGGAGCCGTTTTTATATACTGCTTTAACTACTGCATAGCACGTGGTTAAGCCATCTCAGTTTGCAGACGCATAACCTGGCGGTTGACTTCGGACATCACAGAATAGTGCTGTTTGTCCTTCACTTTCGGGATAAGAATTTTGCCCTTATCAAATTCGAAAGCGCCAACATCCTTGATGTACAACCGTCCTCGGAACAGGATCTTCACGTACTTCGCCACCTGAAGCGGGTTGTAGCGTTGGAAAATTTTCATTCTTGTATCTCCTGCGAATCATACGCTCTTGCGGCGCCACAATCGGGCCGACTGTCCTGAGCGCAAATTTATTGCTCAATGACTATAGACCAGAAAAACGTTGATACCCAGTATGCATAAGTTTATTTACCGTTTGATTACAAATATTCAGAACATTCTTTGCATAGCATTTCTAAAAGCAGTATAAGCCTTCGTTTTTTTACGGATATGTGCGTTCGCCCGCAAACTGGCACTCGGATTGCGGGAAAAGCCGATTGATCGCACTTATGATTAACCGTAAGACCAAGTGGTCGGATCACCTGCAACTATAAGGAAACACCATGACCCTTCGTAACATCCTGGCCGCAGCCTGCCTGTTACTGCCGCTGATGGCTTCCGCACACAACATTGAAAAGGGACAACGTGTGCCACCAGTCGGTATCGCCGATCGGGGAGAATTGATTCTCGACAATGATAAGTTTAGCTATAAACCCTGGAATAGCGCGCAGCTCGCGGGCAAAGTGCGAGTGGTGCAACATATTGCCGGTCGTACCTCGGCAAAAGAGAAAAATGCCACCCTCGTGGAAGCGATTAAGACTGGAAAATTCCCGCACGACCGTTACCAGACCACCACCATCGTGAACACCGATGACGCGATTCCAGGCTCGGGCATGTTTGTGCGCAGCAGCCTGGAGAGCAATAAAAAGCTCTATCCGTGGTCGCAGTTTATTGTCGACAGCGATGGCGTGACGCGTAAAGCCTGGGGTCTGGAAGAGGAGAGTTCAGCGATTGTGGTGCTGGATAAAGATGGCCGCGTGCAATGGGTGAAAGACGGCGCGCTGACGCAGGAAGAGGTGCAGCAGGTTGTCGCCCTGCTGCACAAATTGCTCGGTCAGTAAATCGAGACCCGGAAGCCCGGATTTAAGAACGACTCGCGCGGGGTGTAGTCCAGTGGCTTGCCCTGCCAGTCGTGAACGTGTGCGCCCGCGGCAGACGCCACCGCGTGACCTGCCGCCGTATCCCAGACGTTGGTTGGCCCAAAGCGCGGATACAGCTGCGCCTGCCCTTCCGCCACCAGGCAGAATTTCAGCGACGAGCCAATCGACGTCGTCTGGTGTTCGCCGATTTGATGCAGGTACTCCTGCAGCTCAGCGTCACTGTGGGAACGGCTAATGACCACCAGCGGTGGTCGCGCGTCGCGCACCTGGATGGGCTTGCGCGTACCGCTCTCTTCCTTCCACGCCTTGCCTTCTGCGGCGCTGTACATCACCTTCAGCACCGGCGCGTAGACCACGCCCAGCACCGCTTTCCCGTTTTCAATCAAGGCAATATTGACGGTGAACTCACCGTTACGCTTGATAAATTCTTTGGTGCCATCCAGCGGGTCAACCAGCCAGTAGCGCTGCCAGTGCTGGCGCACATCCCAGCTCTGCGGATCTTCTTCAGACAGCACCGGGATATCCGGCGTCAGGGCCTGAAGTCCTTTGAGGATCACCTCGTGGGCCGCGAGATCGGCCGCTGTCACCGGAGAGTCATCCGCTTTGCTGACAACGTCCATCGGCTTTGTGCCATCGTAGACCTGCATAATGGCATCACCCGCATCCCGTGCGAGCTGACAAATTTTATCTAACATTATCCACCTCTTCGTTATCGCAGTGGTCATAACTTATTGTTTTAGTTATATCGTATTGTTAACAATTCCGCTATCTGTGAAGCAATTCTGGTTTCACGACGCTTTTTTCTGGCAGGATTCACACTTCTGTAAGCAACAAAATATACATACATATTCTTTTGTGGCTTGGATCGTAAAAAGGACTCCTCTGATGATTAAGTTTAGCGCAACGCTCCTGGCAACGCTGATTGCCGCAAGCGTGCAGGCCGCGACGGTAGATCTTCGCATTCTGGAAACTACCGACCTGCATAGCAACATGATGGATTTCGATTACTACAAAGATACCCCGACCGAAAAATTCGGACTGGTACGCACCGCAAGTTTGATTAACGCCGCGCGCGGCGAGGTGAAAAACAGCGTGCTGGTCGATAACGGCGACTTAATTCAGGGTAGTCCGCTCGGCGATTACATGGCGGCGAAGGGGCTGAAAAAAGGCGATATTCACCCGGTTTATAAGGCGTTGAATACCCTGGATTACGCCGTCGGTAACCTCGGAAACCACGAGTTTAACTACGGGCTGGATTATCTGCATATGGCGCTCGCTGGCGCAAAATTCCCGTACGTTAACGCCAATATTATCGACGTTAAGACTCAAAAGCCGCTATTTACGCCCTATCTGATTAAAGAGACTGAGGTCGTGGATCAGGACGGTAAAAAGCAGACGCTGAAAATCGGCTATATCGGGTTTGTGCCACCGCAGATCATGACCTGGGATAAAGCCAATCTCTCGGGCAAAGTGACCGTTAATGACATCACCGAAACCGCGCGCAAGTATGTTCCGGAAATGCGTGAGAAAGGGGCTGATCTGGTGGTCGTAGTGGCGCACTCCGGGCTGTCTGCCGATCCGTATCAGGCGATGGCCGAGAACTCCGTCTATTACCTCAGCGAAGTACCGGGCGTTGACGCCATTCTGTTTGGTCACGCGCACGCGGTCTTCCCAGGCAAAGATTTCGCCAGCATTAAAGGTGCCGATATCGAGAAAGGAACCCTCAACGGCGTGCCGTCGGTGATGCCCGGCATGTGGGGCGATCATCTGGGCGTGGTGGACCTGGTGCTGAATAACGATGGCGGAAAATGGCAGGTGACCCAGTCGAAAGCCGAAGCGCGCCCAATCTACGACGCGGCGGCGAAAAAATCGCTGGCGGCCGAAGATAAAAATATCCTGAACGTGCTGAAACACGATCACGATGCGACCCGCGAATTTGTCAGCAAGCCGGTCGGGAAATCCTCCGACAATATGTACAGCTACCTGGCGCTGGTGCAGGACGATCCCACTGTTCAGGTGGTGAATATGGCGCAGAAAGCCTACGTTGAGCGCTTTATTCAGGGCGATCCGGACCTGGCGAAACTGCCGGTGCTTTCCGCCGCGGCTCCGTTTAAAGTCGGTGGGCGTAAAAACGATCCGGCCAGCTACGTTGAAGTGGAAAAAGGTCAGCTCACCTTCCGCAACGCGGCGGATCTCTACCTCTATCCGAACACGCTGGTGGTGGTAAAAGCCACGGGGAAAGAGGTGAAAGAGTGGCTGGAGTGTTCCGCCGGTCAGTTTAACCAGATCGACGTTCACAACAGTAAGCCGCAGTCGCTGATCAACTGGGACGGTTTCCGCACCTATAACTTCGACGTGATCGACGGCGTGGAATACCAGATCGACGTGTCACAGCCGGCGAAATACGACGGCGAGTGCCAGACGGTGAACCCGCAGGCGGAACGTATCAAGCATCTGACCTTCAAGGGTAAACCGATCGACCCGAACGCGGTATTCCTGGTCGCGACCAATAACTATCGCGCGTACGGCGGCAAATTCGCCGGGACCGGCGATAGCCATATCGCGTTTGCATCACCGGACGAGAACCGCTCGGTGCTGGCGGCGTGGATTGGGGAGCAGTCGAAAAAGGATGGCGCGATCCATCCGGCGGCAGACAACAACTGGCGTCTGGCCCCGATTCAGGGCGCGTCTAAGCTGGATATTCGTTTTGAGACGTCACCGTCTGACAAAGCGGCGGCGTTTATTAAAGACAAAGCGCAGTATCCGATGAGCAAGACCGGGACCGATGATATCGGATTCGCGATTTATCAGGTGGATTTGAGCAAGTAAACGTATTTACCCGGCCTGCACAATGGCAGGCCGGGTAAAGGTTAACGCCGTGCGGCAATCACGCCGCACGATCCTCGCGATGAGCCAACACCTGCGGCGTATTTACCTCGATCCAGTCCACCAGCGCGGCGACCTTCTCGCTCACCTCATCGCCCAGCGGCGTGAGGCTGTACTCCACGTGCGGAGGCACCACCGGATACGACACGCGATTCACAAATCCATCCTGCTCCAGCGCCTGTAATGACTGCGCCAGCATCTTCTCGCTGACGCCACCCATTTTACGACGCAGGTCGCTAAAGCGATGCGTGCCCTGGCGCAACGCCACCAGAATCAGCACGCCCCAACGGCTGGTGACGTGTTTGAGCACTTCACGGGACGGACACTGCTCGGCAAACAGGTTGCCGTCGCGCATTTGCTCGCTGAGGGTAGGGATTGCTGTTTTCATACTGATCTTTTCACACATACTAACTAAAAGTTAGTGATATTATGCCACATCAAAATCCCGCCCACCAGAGCCGCAGCTTCATGCCCCAGCCGCTGGTGTAACCCGTGGTAATGGATTTGACCTCTCCGCGCGAGACGATCAGCACCGTCGGGGTCACCTGCACCTGCCAGCGGCGTGCGAGCTGGCCCTGAGGGTCGTTGACCGTCGGCATTCCGTAGCGTTTTTTCGCCAGCCAATGGCTCAGCGTGGCATCGTCACCGGAACGCAGCGCCACGCTGATGACGTTTCTCCCCTCCTCTGCCATCTCTGCCACCGACGGCGTGGTGTAGCGGCATACGCCACACCAGGTCGCCCAGACATACACCAGCAGCGGTCTGTCGTGGCTGCGCTGCGCCAGATCCACCGATTCGCCGTCCAGCGTCTGCAGCGGCGTGCTGATAAAGGTCGATGGAAGCGCAGGTTTGCGGAACTGATCGGTGATCAGCACTGCCGCGAGGGCAATCAGCAGCCAGACAATACCCTCACGCAGCCAGCGCAGCGTTTTACTGCGCATCTGGCTTCGCCAGCTCTTGCTTCACCAGCGCCTCCAGGTCGTCGTACGGAATAGCGCCCGGCACCAGGGTTTTGCCGACCAGGGTCGCCGGAGTGCCCTGCACGCCCAGCACCTGAGCAAGAATCAAATTCATTTGCAGGGTTTCGCCACTTTTCTCATCGGCCTTGATGGCACCCGTGCCCGTTTTCTGCTGTGCGGCCAGGATAGAAGCCTCGTCGTGATAGCCTTTCTTCGACATCAATCGCTGGTGCAGCGCCCAATACTGCTGAGGCTGCTGTCGCCAGGCCGTCAGCGCAATTCGCGCTGAGTGGGCCGAGCTTTCACTGCGAAACGGCAGCAGTTTCACCACCAGTTTGACGTCCGGAAATTTATGCACAATCTTCTCAAGCTCCGGGTCAAACTGCTTGCAGTAGGGGCAGTTGTAATCGGTAAACGACACCAGCGTCAGGCGTGGTTTTTCTGCGCCCATCGCAGGCGTGTCGGGATCATTCCAGAGCAAATTCTCCAGATCGGGTTCAGCGGCAAAACTCAGGGTCGAAAAACAGAACAGCATGATCAAGGTTAAAATACGCATTGTTAGTGTCCTTTGGCGTTATTCAGGGTCTGAAGGAGATCGTCACGATCCAGCAGCGGCGGCAATATGCGGCCTTGCTCCAGCCCGGGGCCATAAATTTGGTTGAAGGGGACGGCGGCACTCTGACGCGCGCGGAGGAACTGGCTAATCGTCTCGGATGGACGGCTCCAGTCGCCGCGCAGCGCAACCACATCCGGCTCGCTGAGGGCGTTTTGCACCTCGTCGCGTAGCAGCACGTTGTATTTGTTCGCTTTGCAGGTCACGCACCAGTCGGCGGTGACATCGACGAAGACCCGTTTGTTGTCGGCCAACGCGGCGGTAATCGCCTGTTCGCTGAGCGGCTGCCAGACGATGTGATCTTTCGCCAGCCCCGGTTGACCGGCGCCGATGAGCTGAAGGGAAATACCGAGCGACACCATCGCGGCCAGGGCACTCCACAACGCCACCCGCCATCCCCAGCGCCATAGCGTGGCGATCAGCAGCGTGATGACGATGAACGCGCCTAATGCCTGCGTCGGCACTCGCCCAATGTGAACGGCGAGCAGGCTGGCAAGCCACAGCCCTGACGCGAGCATCATCAGGCCGAGGATTATCCGCACGACGTTCATCCAGCGTCCCGGACGCGGCAGGCGCAGCGCCAGCCCTGGCCATGCAGCGATCAACAGCCACGGCAGGCTCATGCCGATCCCCATCACCAGGAATATCCCCCACAGCAGGGACAACGGGGCGACCAGCGCCACCGAAACTGCCGTGCCGAGAAACGGCGCGGTGCACGGAGTTGCCAGCAGCGTCGCAAAGGCTCCCTGGCAGAAATGACCCACCAGACCATTGCCGCCCCGCGTGGCGAGAAACGTAGAGACAGCGGAGGAGAGCCTGATTTCAAACAGCCCCAGCAAGCTGGCGCTGAAGCCCACCATCACCAGCACCATCGCGGCGATAAACCACGGGTTCTGGAACTGGATGCCCCAGCCGAGCGCCTGATTGCTGAGACGCAGCGCCGTCATCATCAGCGCCAGCGCGAGGAACGAGGTCACGATCCCGGCGGCCGAGGCCATAAACTGCTGACGCACCACGCGGCGATGAGTCGACGAGGCCTGCACGACACTGCCCAGTTTCATCGCCAGCACCGGCAGGACGCACGGCATGACGTTGAGGATCAGCCCTCCGGCCAGCGCCATCAGCAGAATCCACGCCAGGCTAAACGGGGCGTCACCGGATGGCGCGTCGGCCACCGTCACCTGACTCTCCTGCGCCTGACCGCTATCGGCGAGGACCAGCGACAGGGTTTTGCCCCGTAGATCCGGTGCGCTGTCTCCCCAGCCGTCGCTGACGGGAAGCGTCGCGGTCAGGGTCTGGCCGTCAATCCGGTAAACCGGTTTGCCAAAATCCGTGTCGGCCAGGGTGTCGATAAACAGCTCGGGCTTTTGCCAGCCCGCCTCGCGAGTGGCGGTGATACGAAGCTTTTCGTCACCGAAACCGGCGCTTAGATCGGAAGTGAGCCCTTCCTTGAGCGGCAGCGTACCCAGCGCGCGGCTGAAATCGTAGCTAAATTGCGGATCGGCGGGCGCACTGAGATCCAGCGCAAAGGGGTAGTCCGTCAGGATGCAGACGTTGCTGCAGGTGGAGAGCGTGAGCACGCCCGTCAGTTTCGCAGGTATTGCGCCGCGCAGGGTGATCGGAAACGACACGTTACCGTCGTAGCCCTGCGTGGTAATGCCTGCCACCTCGAAACGCTGCGGCACCGGCCAGCGCCAGTCCATCTCCAGCGGTGTGTTCCAGCTTATCGCCGGGGCGATGCCGCCCTCTCCGGGCGATCGCCAGTAGGTTTTCCAGCCTTTTTCGAGACGGACATCCAGCAGCAGGCGCGTGTCGTGCCCTTGCCGGGCATCTGCCCGCACGCGAACGCTGGCGTGATCATTATCCGCAGCGCGAAGCCAGCCGCTGTCGGCGGCCTGACTGACGGGCAGCCATAGCCAGAACAGGCAGAGCACAAGCTGCCTTAAAAATGCATACATTTATTTTCTCCATAAATAATTAATTAACCTGAATTAGCAGGCAATTAATCATTCACGGAATACGCAGAGTCGCAGATGCACCCGCAATCGGGGCGGAGAGATGACGCGAGGCGGCCAGCGGCGCACCGGGCGATGGGGTACGGCGGCCAGCACCGCCAGGACCAGCGTGATGGCAAACAGCGCGCCTTCAAACATGATCGGCGGTGTTGCCAGCAGGGATTTGGCACTCAGCTCACAGGGGGTGACCGGGGAATCGCTGTCGCCAGCCTGCTCTACCGTTTGCTGAGCCACGGAAGCGGCGTTCATCACCAGCGCGTGCAGCCCCGCCATGCGCTGAGTGGTGCAGACAAGCACCACCAGACATGCCAGAGCGACAAGAAGAAAAGCTTTACGCTGACGGGGGATCATAGACGCCTCAATCAAATTCAGGCGGATATCTTAGCGGCAAAAAAGGCGCTGTGCTGTAAAGAAACGTCGTGATGACAAATTTAACACTTACCTTTTTGTACGTACTTACTAAAAGTTAGTAAGGGTGGTAATGTTCCGTCATACCATGCAAACAACGAGGAAATAACTCATGATCGCAATTACCGGCGCAACCGGCCAGCTTGGCCAACACGTTATCAACAACCTGCTTAAAACCGTTCCTGCCAGCGAGATCGTGGCAATTGTACGTAACCCGGCAAAAGCCGACGCCCTGAGCCAGAAAGGCATTACCGTTCGCCAGGCGGATTACACCGACCAGGCCGCGTTCACCACCGCCCTGAGCGGCGTGGAGAAACTGCTGCTGATCTCCTCAAGCGAGGTCGGCCAGCGTGCGACCCAGCATCAGAATGTTATCAACGCGGCAAAAGCGGCGGGCGTGAAATTTATCGCCTACACCAGTCTGCTCCATGCGGATAAGTCGCCACTCGGCCTGCGCGATGAACACATCGCCACCGAAAAGGCGCTGGCCGAGTCCGGCATTCCTTACGCCCTGCTGCGTAACGGCTGGTACACCGAAAACTATCTCGCCAGCGCACCACCGGCCCTGGAGCACGGCGTGTTTATCGGCGCGGCGGGTGACGGTAAAATCGCCGCAGCCACACGCGAAAATTATGCGGCTGCAGCGGCGAAAGTGATCGCGGAAGAGGGTCACGCAGGCAACGTGTACGAACTGGCTGGCGACACGGCGTGGACGCTGAGCGAACTGGCTGCCGAGCTGAGCAAGCAGAGCGGAAAACCGGTGACCTATCAGAACATGAGCGAAGCCGATTTCGCCGCCGCGCTGAAAAGCGTGGGCTTACCGGCCGGGCTGGCGGATATGCTGGCAGATTCCGATGTCGGAGCCTCGAAGGGTGGTCTGTTCGACGACAGCCGTACCTTGAGCAAACTGATCGGTCGCCCGACCACGCCGCTGGCTGAGAGCATCAAAGGCATTCTGTAATTGTTAAGTGGTGGTTAATTTTAGTGGCATCCCCGTGGGTCATCTCTGATAATGAAAAGATGACCCACCTGGAGGCTCACCGTGCAAGGCGTACCCGAACAGTTCATTGATGAGAGAGACAGCGCGCGCTTTCGCCATCTGCCGCAGGTGCCGGGCGTCGAACTGTATCATGCGCATATCTCACGTTACGCCTTTGAACCTCACACCCACGAAGCCTTCGGGATCGGCGCGATAGAAGCCGGAGCCGAACGCTTTCGCTATCGTGGCGCGCAGCATGTCGCGCCCGTTCACTCTGTTGTCACCATGAATCCCGACGAGTTGCACACCGGCGAGGCCGCCACTGAAGACGGCTGGCGCTACCGGATGGTGTATCTCGATCCCGATCTGCTCGAAGAGGTGACCGGCATTCGCCACTGGTGGTTTAGCGACGTCACGCGACACGACCCGCTGCGTTCGCAGCAGATCTGTCAGCTGATTTACGGACTGTGGCACACGGACGATCCGCTGGCCCAGAAGGGCTTACTGCTGGATCTGATCGAGACATTTCAGCCACTGGCGCGCCATGCTCCGGTCATTCAGGAAGGGGCGCACCGCTTCGAGCGGACGCGCGAGTACCTGCACGACAACTATATGCATCCGGTGACCCTGGATGAGCTGGCGCGTGTGGTCTCGCTGAGTCCGTACCATTTCCAGCGCCAGTTCAAAGCGCACTTTCACGTGACGCCGCACCAGATGCTGATGGCGATCCGCCTGTGGCGTGCCAAAGCGTTTCTCACCCTCGGCATGCCGGCCGCTGAAGTGGCCGCCGCGACCGGGCTGACCGATCAGTCTCATCTCACCCGCGCCTTTACCCATCGCTACGGCATTACCCCCGTTCGCTACCAGAAGCAGGTCGTACGGCGCTAATGCGCAATCTCATACAATATTCCCGGCGGACCTCTTTCTACACTGTGCGCAGGTTTCTCTTACGTGGATAGCAAAATGATTAGCGGCGTGTTGTATGCCCTGCTGGCGGGTTTGATGTGGGGATTAATTTTTGTCGGCCCGCTCATTGTGCCGGAATACCCGGCAATGTTGCAGTCGATGGGGCGCTATCTGGCGCTAGGGCTTTTCGCCCTGCCGCTGGCGTGGATGGGGCGCGCTCGCCTGCGTCAGCTGAGTCGCGGCGACTGGGTCACCGCCCTGGGCCTGACCATGATGGGCAATCTGATCTATTACGTTTGTCTGGCCAGCGCCATTCAACGCACCGGCGCGCCCGTGTCGACCATGATTATCGGCACCCTGCCGGTGGTGATTCCGGTGTTCGCCAACCTGCTCTATAGCCATCGCGACGGTAAACTGGCGTGGTCGAAAATGCTGCCTGCGCTGGTGTGTATCGCAATCGGTCTGGCGTTCGTGAACATCGCCGAGCTGCGTCATGCGCGTGTCGATGAGTTTGACGGCTGGCGTTACGGGTCGGGGATTTTGCTGGCGTCGATCTCCGTGGTCTGCTGGGCGTGGTATGCCCTGCGTAACGCCCGCTGGCTGCGGGAAAACCCGGATAAACATCCGATGATGTGGGCCACCGCCCAGGCGCTGGTGACGCTGCCGGTATCGCTGCTCGGCTACATCGCATCTTGCTGGTGGCTGGGGCTGCAACAGCCGGAGTTTGCCCTGCCGTTCGGGCCGCGTCCGTGGGTGTTTGTCGGCCTGATGGTGGCGATTGCGGTGCTGTGCTCGTGGGTGGGTGCTTTGTGCTGGAATATCGCCAGCCAGAAATTGCCGACGGTGATTCTTGGGCCGTTGATTGTCTTTGAAACCCTGGCCGGGCTGCTTTATACCTTCCTGATGCGCCAGAGCGTGCCGCCGCTGTTAACGGGGTGCGGGATTTTGCTGCTGGTGGTGGGGGTGGTGATTGCCGTCAGAGCGAAGCCGGAAAAACCGACCGTGGTGACGGTTTCGCAGGTTTGACACCACGCCCGGAAAGCGTCAGGGCTTTCCGGGCGTGGATTGTAGTAGCCGGATGGACGCAAGCGCCCTCCGGCCTCTGTCAGAAGGTTTCCCAGTTCCCGTCAACCATCGCTGCTGCGGGTTTAGCTTTTGCGACGTAGGTTTTCACCGGTGCCGCTTTTACCGCCTGACCGCGGGTGATTTTAAACACCGCGACCGCTTCGTTCAGGCGCGCAGCCTGATCTTCCAGCGCCGCCGCGGCTGCCGCTGACTCTTCCACCAGCGAGGCGTTCTGCTGAGTCACGCGATCCATCTCGGCGACCGCCTGCCCGACCTGATCGATACCACGGCTCTGCTCGTCGGACGCCGAGGCGATTTCGCCCATGATATCGGTCACGCGGGTGACGGCATTCACGATCTCAGACATGGTCTCCCCGGCCTGATTCACCAGTGCAGAACCGGCGTTGACGCGATCGCCTGAATCATCGATCAGCGCTTTGATCTCTTTCGCGGCCTGAGCGCTACGCTGGGCCAGAGTACGGACTTCCCCTGCCACAACTGCAAAACCACGGCCCTGCTCGCCTGCACGCGCCGCTTCTACCGCCGCGTTGAGAGCCAGGATGTTGGTCTGGAAGGCAATGCCGTCGATCACGTTAGTGATCTGGGCAATTTTGCTGGAACTAGTGGCAATCTCATCCATCGTGCGCACTACGCCTTCCACCACGCTGCCGCCTTTTTTGGCGGTGGTTGATGCATCCAGCGCCAGTCGGGACGCCTGACGGGCGTTATCGGCGTTTTGCTTCACGGTGGCGGTCAGCTGTTCCATGCTCGCGGCGGTCTCTTCCAGCGACGCGGCCTGCTGCTCGGTGCGGGAGGAGAGATCGTTGCTGCCGGCGGAAATTTCACCGGCGCCCGTATAGATTGTGTCAGCCCCTTCGCGCACCACGCCGACGGTGTTCGCCAGTGCGGTTTGCATCTCTTGCACGTTACGCGCCAGTACCGCCATTTCGTTCTTGCCCTGGGCGTCGATCGGCTGCGTCAGATCGCCTGCCGCAATCGCGCGGATATGGCTGATGACATCATGCAACGGGAGCAACAGCACGCGGCGCATCGCAATCCAGCTGGTAATAATTACCGCTGCGACCACCACCATAATGGCGGAGAGGATCCACAGGATACGCGTATAGTCGCTTTCATTGTCCTGAATGCCTTTGCTGGTCAGCTTCGCCTGCGCTTCACGCCACTCGCGATACACCTTTTGCATCGCGGTCTGCTTTTGCTCGGCGTTTTGCTTGAACATATCTTCCAGGTTGCCCTGTGCCAGTAAGGTGTTCATTTGCGTCAGAGTGGCGGAGTAGACGCGGTACTGCTCTTCCAGCTGTTTGGAGAGGTTTTCGTCCATTCCCGGCGTTTCCGGCAGGGCGTAATATTTATCGTAATGACCCTGCGCTTCCGTCAGCAGGTTTTTCGCGGTAGCGACCAGCTCATTCAACTGCCCGCCGTTAATTTGGCTCGCCACGCTGCTCTGCAAACGGAGCATTCCACGGTTGAGGGTGACGCGCGCCTGGTTGAGGCTGATCCAGGCGTCAGTAAATTCCGCGACGTTCTGGCTGGAGAGCTGAGAAACGGTGAAATTGTCTTTGTCATTATTCAGAGCATTGATGAATACCCCGGCGGAGATCAGCTGAACGGCGCCTAGCCCGAGCAACACCGAGATTAAGAGGGTGATGACTTTTATACGTTTAAACATGCGATGCCTTTAGTTATCTGCAGGATTTTATCTGACCTGTATCTATCGGCAGGGGCGCGGGGTTGTTTAACGCCTTCTCCGGCATGAGAAGCCCATTCGCGGAATTTTTCAAATCCATTCAGCAGGTTAATACAACAAAATAAATGTGACGGATCTCTCATTTTCGCCGCTGCCCCCAAAGGGTTATAGCTTCGCCATAAAGATGCATTTAAAATGCATCTTATATTCTTAATGATGAGGTAACGACGATGGCCTTCCGCGACCAACCTTTAGGCGAGCTGGCGCTCTCCATCCCGCGCGCATCTGCGCTGTTTCGTAAATACGATATGGACTACTGCTGCGGCGGGAAGCAAACGCTGGCGCGTGCGGCATTGCGTAAGGCGCTGGATGTTGATGCGATTGAAACTGAACTGGCGCAGCTGGCCGAACAGCCCATCGAGAAAGACTGGCGCAGCGTGGCGCTGGCGGAAATCATCGACCACATCATCGTGCGTTACCACGACCGTCATCGCGAACAGCTCCCGGAACTGATTCTGCAGGCAACCAAAGTTGAGCGCGTGCATGCCGATAAAGCCTCCGTACCGCGCGGCCTGGCGAAATACCTGACCATGCTGCACGAAGAGTTATCCAGCCACATGATGAAAGAGGAGCAGATCCTCTTCCCGATGATCAAACAGGGCATGGGTACGCAGGCGATGGGACCGATCAGCGTCATGGAGAGCGAGCACGACGACGCGGGCGAACTGCTGGAGGTGATCAAACACACCACCAATAACGTGACGCCGCCGCCAGACGCCTGCACAACCTGGAAAGCGATGTACAACGGCATTAACGAGATGATCGACGATCTGATGGAACACATCAGTCTGGAAAATAACGTCCTGTTCCCGCGTGCATTAGCCGGGGAATAAAAAAAGGCCCGGTTGCGTGAACGCTTACCGGGCCTCTGTTTTGTGCCTTAGTGTGCCGAAGAGGCGAAACGCGCCCCGGCAACAGACTTAGCGCATGCCTGCCATACGTTTCTTACCGATAAACAGCCAGCCTAACCCCAGCGCAATGAACCACAGCGGCGTCACGATCAGCGCCTGACGGGTGTCATCTTCCAGCGTCAACAGAACCAGCACAAACACGAAGAACGCCATACAGACCCAGCACATCAGCTTGCCGAGCGGCATTTTGTAGATGGATTTCTCATGCAGCTGGGGACGCTGTTTGCGGTACACCAGGTACGAGCAGAGGATGATGGTCCAGACAAACATGAACAGGATCGCGGAGACCGTGGTGATCATGGTGAATGCACCAATCACGCTCGGGTTGACGTACAGCATCACCACACCGCCCAGCAGGCAGATACAAGAGAAGGTTAGCCCTTTCGCCGGTACGGCACGTTTGGAGAGCTTCGCGAAAGCGCTGGGTGCCACGCCTTCCTGCGCCAGACCGAACAGCATACGGCTGGTCGAGAACACGCCGCTGTTGGCAGAAGAGGCCGCCGACGTCAGCACCACGAAGTTAATCAGGCTTGCCGCAGCAGGCAGACCAACCAGCACGAACAGTTCTACGAACGGGCTTTTGGTTGGAACGACGGAGCTCCACGGCGTCACGGACATAATGACGATCAGCGCAAAGACGTAGAACATGATGATACGAATAGGGATGGAGTTGATTGCGCGCGGCAGGGATTTCTCCGGATCTTTGGTTTCCGCAGCGGTGGTGCCCACCAGCTCAATACCCACGAAGGCGAACACCGCAATCTGGAAGCCAGCAAAGAAGCCGCTCAGCCCTTTCGGGAACCAGCCGCCGTCATTCCACAGGTGTGTAAAGGAAGCCTGCACGCCGGTCGGTGACTGGAAGTGCGTCAGCACCATCACCAGCCCCACGACAATCAGCCCGACGATGGCGACGATTTTGATCATCGCAAACCAGAACTCCATCTCACCAAACATTTTTACGGTGGCGAGGTTGAGGCTCAGCAGCAGGACGATCACCGCAAGGGACGCCACCCAGTCGGAAAGACCGGGGAACCAGAACTGCGCGTAGGCGGTGATGGCGACAACGTCAGCCATGCCGGTGACCACCCAGCAGAACCAGTACGTCCAGCCGGTAAAGTATCCCGCCCAGGGGCCGAGCAGGTCAGAAGCGAAGTCGCTAAAAGATTTGTATTCGAGATTCGAGAGCAGCAATTCACCCATTGCACGCATCACGAAGAACAGCATAAAACCGATGATCATATAGACGAAGATGATCGACGGCCCGGCAAGACTGATGGTTTTGCCCGACCCCATGAACAGCCCTGTGCCGATGGCACCGCCGATGGCGATAAGCTGAATATGACGGTTTGTGAGATTGCGCCGTAGCGACTGTTCAGACGAAGCCTCTTCGTCGGCAACGACTTTTACCTGATCTACCATGTGTTTTTTTCCTGTTATGCCTGTCTGTGTTGTTAAGGCTCTTCTGGCCTTTAGTTACGTCATGATGTGACGGTCCCTTAAAAAGGACTCATCGATAGTAGGTAAGAATCGGCGGGATGAATACTATGAAATAGATATTATGTTAATAATATGTTTAAAGTGAGTGTCATATCACTCATACAACGCGAAACAGCTCACAAAAATACACGCAACTCGTAGCTTTGCAAGATAAAATATTGATATCGGCTTAACTATAGGTTTTCTCACTATTTCCCCTCCCTTTCGGGGGAGAGGAAATGCGTGTGCCGATTACAGAATTTCCAGCAGCTCGACTTCAAACACCAGGGTGCTGAATGGCGGGATGGACGCGCCAGCGCCACGCTCGCCGTAAGCCAGGTTCTGTGGGATAGTCAGTTCCCATTTGGAACCTACAGGCATCAGCGTCAGCGCTTCGATCCAGCCAGGGATCACGCCGTTGACCGGGAATTCAGCCGGTTCGCCACGGGCGACAGAGCTGTCGAACACCGTACCGTCGATCAGTTTACCGGTGTAGTGCACGCGTACATGGTCAGTACGTGCCGGGATTGCGCCTTCGCCCTGAGCGATGACGCGGAACTGCAGGCCGGATTCGGTGCTGTTCACGCCCTCTTTCTCACGGTTCTCTTCCAGGTATTTCACGCCTTCGGCGGCCATCTCTTCAAAACGCTCGCGACGAACGGCATCCGCACGTTCGTGAACTTCACGCAGTGCGCGATGTACAACGTCTACCGGTACAGCCGGGTGTTTGCCTTCCAGCGCGTCAGCGATACCCGCCACCAGTGCTTCAGGTAACAGTCCTTCCAGGCCGGATTCGCTCAGCTGCTGTCCTACCTGCAAACCGATACCGTAGCTTGCCTGCGCTTCGATAGTGTCAAAAGTCGGGGTGGTCATGGGTTTTCCTTCCATCACATTTAAAGTAGCGGGCAGCATATCAGCCACGCCCTTATGGGTAAAACTTTGTCTTAAGTTAAGATGACAAACTGCGCTGAAACAGAAACAATAGAGGTGACCAGGTGTTTTCCTAAACGTGAGTCACACGAGTCGGGTTTACTACGCCATTCAGGCAGTTAGCAGACTATACTTCTCAGGACAGGATTATAATGATGCGGAGCAGGAGGAGAGCCATGCCCGGGCGATTTGAACTGAAACCTACCCTGGCGAAAATCTGGCATGCGCCGGACAACTTTCGCATCATGGATCCGCTGCCGCCCTTCCATCGCAGAGGCGTGATTATTGCCGCCCTGGTGGTGGTGATTGGGTTCCTGCTTCCTTCTGGCGATGACAGCAGCGATACGCAGTCTGTCACGCGTAATGCGCAGTTAGATATTCAGTCGCAGTCGCGGCCACAGCCCGATCAACAGCCGATGCAAACGCAGCTGGTCACGCCTTCAAACGATCCAGGCCAGGTGGCGCCGGTCTCCCCGGAACCGATTCAGGAAGAGCAGCCGCAGGAACAAGCCGCAGCGCCTGTTCAGTCGCAGGCGCAGCAGCCCACCGGTATTGAACAGCAGTGGCGCTCCTATCGCGTCGAGCCGGGTAAAACCATGGCGCAGCTCTTCCGCGACCATAATCTGCCACCGACCGATGTGTACGCCATGGCGCAGGTAGAGGGCGAAGGAAAACCCCTGAGTAATTTGCAGAATGGCCAGATGGTACAGATTCGCCAGAACGCCAGCGGCGTGGTGACAGGGCTGACGATTGATACCGGCAGCGGCCAGCAGGTGCTGTTTATGCGTGAGCCAAACGGCAGCTTTATCCGCGTGAAGTAGCCGAAAGCCCGGTCACACTGGCCGGGCATTCACATCAGGCGGTTTTTTTCGCCTTATTCACCCACCAGATCCCCGAACAGACCAGCACCAGCGCGATAGCGTATTTGATCTCCAGAATGTTTTCCCCGAGGAAAATGGCGGACAGCACGGTACCGGCAACGGGAATGACAAAGTTGAAGGGGGCTATCATGCTGACGCGATTTACTTTGAGCAGCATACTCCACAGTGCAAAGGCCACGGACGAGAGCAGCGTCAAATAGCCGAGAACGGCCACTGCAGCCGTGCTGTGCACTTCCAGCCGCCCACCCGTCGAGTAGCCTCCTACCACCAGCACCAGCCCACCAATGGCCAGCTGCCACCCAGTCATCACCGTGGGATCGACGGTTTGCGAAATACGTTTCCCGTACAGCGTGGCTGCCGAGAGGATGAACGCCGCCAGCACCACAAAACCATCGCCGTTCCAGACAAAGTGAAAATCCAGTAATCCACTGTTGAAATTCACCAGCATCACGCCCGCAAAGCCCAGAATACAGCCGATGGTTTTGTTATAGCTGAGTTTGTCGTTTTGATAGATAAAGTGCGCGAGCAGTACGCTGAAGAAGGTTCCGGTCGCATTCATGATCGACCCTTTCACGCCGGTCGTGTACGCGAGACCCACATAGAAGAAAACGTACTGGATTGACGTTTGCGTCAGGCCCAGCAGTATCAGCTGCCCAAACTGCCGGGGCGTGAGCCGGGCGATGGGTTTGCGTTGCGCGAGGGCAAACATCAGCAGTAGCAGACCTGCAAAGAGAAAACGGTAGCCGGCAAAGACCACTTTCGACGGAATATCGTCGGTGGCTATCTGAAAAAGTTCGTAGCCGCTTTTGATCGCCGGATAAGAGCTTCCCCACAGCAGGCAGCAGAGCGTGGCGCTGGCGTAGGCGATATTCTTACGGGCAAACAGGGATACGGGCTGAGAGGCATCCATAGCAAATCTCAAAGATAAAATAGCGTTTCAATTATTATCAGGGATTGCGACGGGAATTGCTACCATACAAGTTGAGAGGTGTGATTCTGGCGGGGCTAAAAAAACAAAACGCCGGCACAAGGCCGGCGCTTAGACGCTAACTAAGTAAAAAATTACTCAGCTACAACGTTAACAACCAGTTTAGCGAACACTTCGCTGTGAACCTGGAAGTCCACTTCGTGCTCACCAGTGGTACGCAGAACGCCGTTCGGCATGCGAACTTCGCTCTTAGCCACTTCAACGCCAGCTGCAGTTACAGCGTCAGCGATGTCGCGGGTACCGATAGAACCGAACAGTTTACCTTCGTCGCCAGATTTAGACGCGATGGTAACGGTGCCCAGTGCATTGATTGCTTCAGCACGAGCGTTAGCAGCCGCCAGAACGTCAGCCAGTTTGGCTTCCAGTTCAGCACGACGTGCTTCGAAAAACTCAACGTTTTTCTTAGTAGCTGGAACAGCTTTACCCTGTGGAACCAGGAAGTTACGTGCGTAACCCGCTTTAACGTTAACCTGATCACCCAGGCTGCCCAGGTTTGCTACTTTATCAAGCAGAATAACTTGCATTACCTTATCCTCTTAAAGTCGTATTAATGGACCGTGCCCGATTACTGATGACGATCAGTGTACGGCAGCAGGGACAGGTAGCGAGCGCGTTTGATAGCGCGAGCCAGCTGACGCTGATATTTTGCACGAGTACCGGTGATACGGCTTGGGACAATCTTACCGCTTTCGGTGATGTAGTTTTTCAGCGTTGCGATATCTTTATAGTCGATCTCTTGAACGCCTTCCGCGGTGAAACGGCAGAACTTGCGACGACGGAAATAACGTGCCATATGGCTAGTCTCCAGAATCTATCAAATCAATCTGCTCGGCATGCAGAACCATTTTGCTCAGGCCGTTCTTTGCCTTGTGGCAAGAGATGAACCCCTGAACGGTGACTGCACAGCCGACCGTTATACTGTGAGTAATGGCCTGGTTTTCGTGTCCGCTAATAATAACGGGCATTTGGCACCACGCCTGCCGGTGAAACCCGGCTTCCTCCTGCACAGAACGATGCTCAAGCACGAACTGGCAATGAGGAATTCCTGATGGGCTGACCTTACGAAGGGGGGTCCTGCACACGGTACCGGACAACACCAGACGGTTGGTCATCAGAAATTACTCTTCAGAATCCCCAGCATCAGAATCATCTGCGGTTTCGTTTGCGAAATCATCGCGACGCTCACGGCGCTCGTCTTTCGCTTTAACCATCGGAGATGCTTCGGTAACTGCGTTCTTAGTACGCATTACCATGCTGCGGATAACGGCGTCGTTGAAGCGGAAGTTAGTTTCCAGCTCATCGATCACTTCCTGCGGAGCTTCAACGTTCAGCAGAACGTAGTGAGCTTTGTGCAGTTTGTTGATCGGGTAAGCCAGCTGACGGCGGCCCCAGTCTTCCAGACGGTGGATCGTACCTTCTGCTGCAGTGATTGCACCAGTGTAACGTTCGATCATACCCGGAACCTGTTCGCTCTGGTCAGGATGGACCATAAAAACGATTTCGTAATGACGCATCGAATTGCTCCTTACGGATTATTCAGCCTCCTGTCTGGGTCAGCCGCGGCCCATGGAGGCAAGGAACGTGTTAAAGGGCGGCCGAAAAATTGACGCGTCATTCTAATTGCGAACCCCCATAAACTCAAGCTGATTGCACAAATAATTCGCACAAAGCGTAAAGCTGGCCTAAGTGGATGATTTAAAATTAGACACATCGGAAAGCGCTACTTTTTTGAACAACAGCATCAGAAATGGTCGCCATTCCCCACACTATTAGCGATTACACTTTAATCAGACCCTATCCCAGGCGAATAAGGAGAGGAAAACCGTCACACAGCACGCAGTCGTGGAGCGCATATCATGAAAAAAATCGTAATAGCCATTCTGGCTGCGCTTTTGCTCAGTGCAAACGCGATGGCAGCCATCAAGATCGACGGTCGACAGGCCAGAAATATGGATGATGTGCAGAGCTTAGGCGTAATTTACATAAATCATAACTTCGCCACCGAAAGTGAAGCAGATCAGGCGCTGAATGAAGAGACTGATGCATCGGGCGCAAAGTACTACCACGTCATTTTGACCCGTGAGCCCGGTAGCAACGGCAATATGCATGCAAGCGCAGATATCTATCGATAAGACTTTGACGCTAGCACCAGGAAAGCCAAAACGAGAACATAGCCATAGTTTGACTTGCCCCCTGCCCGGGGGCTTTTTTTATTTCTGCCCGTAATAAGCATCAGGGCCATGCTTGCGCAGATAGTGCTTGTTCATCAAATAGCGATCAATGGGCTGTAGCTGCGGATTGATTCCGCGCGCAATCCACGCCATCTTCGCCACCTCTTCAAGTACTACCGCGTTGTGCACCGCCTCGTGAGCATTTTTGCCCCACGCAAACGGGCCGTGTTGCCAGACGACAATCCCCGGCGTATGCAGCGGCTCGCACTCGCCGATCGTCTCGATGATGACCTTGCCCGTATTCAGCTCATATTCACCCTGTACTTCTGCTTCGGTTAATGGCCGGGTACAGGGAATATCACCGAAGAAATAGTCGGCGTGCGTAGTGCCGAGTGCCGGGATAGCGAGCCCGGCCTGCGCCCAGGCTGTCGCATGGGTAGAGTGGGTATGCACCACGCCGCCAAGGGTAGGATAGCGGCGGTACAGCGCCAGATGAGTTGCCGTATCCGAGGAAGGATTCCATTTCCCCTCGATTACGTTACCCTCAAGATCCACTACCACCATATCCTCTGGCTGCATAACGTCATACGCCACCCCGCTTGGTTTGATGACCACCCACCCGCGCACGCGGTCGATAGCACTCACGTTGCCCCAGGTGAACGTCACCAGGCCGTAGCGCGGCAAATCCATATTCGCGTCATAGACCTGCTGTTTAAGCTGTTGCATGAGCCGCCTCCCGCAATCCCGCCCGCGCCATGCGCTCGCAAACCCAGTCGCGCGCTTTCGCCACTTCCGCTAGTGGGTCGTCTGCCGTTTCGCTCCACATCTCAATCAAATAAGGCCCGCAATAACCGCTCTGTTTGAGTGTCCGGAAGCACTGTTCGAAATCCACCACCCCGGTGCCGAACGGTACGTTTTTGAATACGCCGGGACGTGTGTCTTTGACGTGAACAGCTACGATATGCCCGCAACCTGCCTGCAACTCCATTTGTACGTCGTTATCCCACGCCGAGAGATTGCCGATATCAGGATAGATCTGGAACCACGGATTATTGAGATAGTGCGCGTAGCCCAGCGCTTTGCTGATGGAGTTCATCAGCGGATAATCCATGATCTCCATCGCCAGCGTCACCTGGGCACGGCTGGCCATTTCTACGCTTTGCTTCAGCCCCTCACGAAAGCGACGCCGCGTTTCGTCATTGGCCTCCTGATAATAGACGTCATAGCCCGCCAGCTGGATGACGCGAATCCCGACATCCTGCGCGAAAGTGATGGCTTTACGCATGATCTCCAGCCCCTGGTCACGAATCGGGTCATCTTCGCTCCCCAGCGGAAAACGGCGGTGCGCACTTAAGCACATTGACGGCACCCGCACGCCCGTTTCCGCCACCGCATTGACCAGCGCCAGCCGCTGTTCACGTCTCCAGTCGAGACGCGCGAGACGAAGATCGGTCTCATCTACCGACATTTCAACAAAATCGAACCCCAACTGACGCGCCAGTTGCAGGCGTTCCCGCCAGCACTCCCCGGCAGGGAGTGCTTTTTCGTAGATCCCGAGCGGGACCTGTTTCGATAACATATCCGCTCCTTATCCCCACAGCTGGGCGATGGAGCGTTTAAACTGACGCGCAGCCTCTACCGGTGAAACCGCATCACGAATGCTGCGCCCGGCAATAAAGACGTGAATCGGAATGCCTTTAAACAGCGGTAAATCCTCCAGCGCCAGGCCGCCGGTCACCGTCACTTTGAAGCCCATCTCCGAAAGACGTTTAATTGCGCTGATATCCGCGTCGCCCCAGGCCACACCAGCGGCCTGCGCGTCGCGGCTGCGGTGATACACCACCTGCTGAATGCCCGCATCACGCCACTCTTGCGCCTGCTCCCAGGTCCAGTAGCCGGTCAGCTCAATCTGTACATCGCCATTGAATTCGTTTGCCACTTCCAGCGCGCCTTTGGTGGTATTGATATCGGCACAGCAAATCACCGTCACCCAGTCTGCGTTCGCTTCAAAACACATGCGGGAGAGAATTTTCCCGGCGTCGGCGATCTTGGCGTCGGCCAATACGATTTTATGCGGGTATAGCGCTTTCAGGTCACGGACGGCGCGAACACCTTCTCCGACGCATAGAATGGTGCCGACTTCGATGATGTCCACCTCTTCAGCAATCAGACGCGTGGTTTCATACGCATGGGCCATCGTTTGGTTATCCAGTGCGACCTGCAACATCGGTAATGACATTTTCAATTCCCTCTTAAACTGCCGCCGCAGTGGCGTGATCGATTAATTCCAGCACTTCCTGCTCGGTACGGCAGGCGCGTAAACGGTCGAAATTGGCTTCATCATCAAACAGGTTAACGATCTGCATGATGCCCACCTCCTGGTGAGTCGTCGCATCGACTGCCGCCAGGGTGATCAGGATATCGACCGGGTCGTTATCTTCATGGTTAAACACCAGCGGCGACTTCAGCGTCACCAGCGCAAAACCGGTTTTTTTAACGCCCTCTTCCGGGCGGCCATGCGGCATAGCCAGACCCGGTGCGATAACAAAGTACGGGCCGTGCTGCGCCACGCCATCGAGGATGGCCTGGTAATAGCGCGGCTCAACCACATCGGCGTTAACCAGCAAATCGACGCCCAGTTTGACGGCGTCCTGCCAGGTGCTGGCCTCGGCCTGAAGCAGGATGGAATGATTTTCCGCCAGCGAATCTCGTAATTTCATGACGCGTCCTTATTTGATATCGCCAGGGAAGTGCGCTTTGATGACCTCCATCAGCTTCGGACCAAAATCGGCAGCAGAGAGCATGTTGCGCACGCCCACCACATATTTATTGCCCGTCACCGTGATCTCCCCTGCGATATGCGTGGAGGCAATAATCACATCTGCCCCGCTCAGTTCGCTTTTGTATTCGCCCACGGCACAGCTATTTACCGAATGATCAACGCCCTGCCCGGTGAGAAACTGGTCCACTTTCATTTTCATGATCATGGAGCTGCCCTGTCCGTTACCACACACTGCCAGAATACGTACGGTCATAATCAAAACTCCTTATTAAGCAGACTGCTCTGCCAGTTGTTTCTCTGCGTCTTCTTCAGCGCGAAGTGCGCGTCCGGCGAAGACCATATAAACCAGTGCAATCAGGATAATGATGGCCATAAACGCGAGCCCGATAGAGGCGAAGCCCTGCATCATCGGCGGCGCCAGAATCGACCAGTCGGCCATGCCCATCCAGGCGCTCATGCCGGTCAGTTTGACCGCCCATACGCAGCCGAAGATTTCGATCATCCCCATCACCAGACAAATCTTCAGCGCCGCGCGCCAGCCGCCGAAGTGGTTAGCAAACACGCCGATGGTGGCGTTAGAGAAGAACATCGGGATAAAGCCGGGAATGATCAGAATGGAGGAGCCGCAGCCAACCAGAATGCCCACGGCAATCAGCTGGCCGATGGTGCCCCACATAAAGCCCCACACCACGGCGTTCGGCGCAAAGCTATAGATTGCCGCACAGTCGATCGCCAGAACGGCACCGGGGATCAGGCGCTGAGAGATACCGTTGAAGGCTTCGGAAAGTTCAGCCACAAACATGCGCACGCCCTGGGTGATGATGAAAATCGCCACCGCGAACTGGAAGCCCGTTTGCAGAATGTAGATAGTCCAGTGGGTTTTGCCGGCCATTGCCTGCACAACGTCAATGCCAAAGGAGAGCAGGATCGCGCCAAAAAAGAGGGTCATGACGATGGCAGTGGAGACAATATTGTCGTGGAAGATATTCAGCCAGCCGGGCAGTTTGAGATCTTCAACGCTCTCCTCTTTCTTACCGAGGTACGGCGCAACTTTATACGCAATCCAGGAGGCAAACTGCTGCTGGTGACCAATCGAGAAACCGCAGCCGTCGGTCACTTCCTGCGTCGGTTTGTACATCATGTTGGAGGTGATACCCCAGTAGAGCGACACCAGCACTGCCGTGCAGATAATGGTGGTCCACATCGGGTAGCCGAAGATATAGAAGAAGACGGCAATCAGACCCGCCTGCTGGAACATGATGTGCCCGGTGAGCATGATGGTGCGAATGCCGGTAATACGCCGCAGCAGGACGAACGTAATGTTCAACGCCAGCGCGAGCAGCACCGCATACCCCACCCAGCTGTAAGCGTCGCCCATGCGTTCAATGGTCGCCATCATTGAGGCGTAGGTGTCAGAGATGGCACCGTTAATGCCGTAAACTTCCGACATTTTGGCGACAACAGGCTTGAACGTGCTGGTTAATATACCTGACCCTGCCTGCAGCAACATAAACCCGATAATCGTTTTGATGGTGCCTTTAACAATTACGCTCGCGCTTTTCCGTAACAGGATATAGCCGAGGCAAGTCACAATACCCAACAACAGCGGCGCATTGGTCATTACCTGGTTGAAGAAAACGGTAAAGACGCTGTAGAGGATTTCCATAACACACTCCAGAAAGTGAGGGTACGAAGGATAAACTGCGTACAAGAAGTGTCCTCACTCTAGTAATCACAAATAATCACCACAAGATTGCATTTGATTATTTGTGACGTGTCACGCAAATTATTTCCCTGCACTTTATAGTGATTTTCATTCAGCATTCACCATCAACAATTTTTTCTTTGAATTTATACAATTAACTCAATAAGCTAACAATTAAACCTGTTTGCGCACCCGCTCAAGACCCCCATACCCGATCCATCAATCAGTAAAATCACCATTGCAAAGCTGATTTAATGGTGACAACATAAATCACAACACGTCACATTGTGATTAATTATGATTGAAACAGGGAGTCAAACGATGAGTAAAGTAAAATCCATCACCCGCGAATCATGGATTCTGAGCACTTTCCCGGAATGGGGTAGCTGGCTGAATGAAGAGATCGAGCAGGAACAGGTCGCACCGGGCACCTTTGCAATGTGGTGGCTGGGTTGCACCGGGATTTGGCTGAAATCGGAGGGCGGCGCAAACATCTGTGTCGATTTCTGGTGCGGGACGGGCAAGCAGAGCCATGGCAATCCGCTGATGAAAGCAGGCCATCAGATGCAGCGCATGGCTGGCGTGAAAAAATTGCAGCCGAACCTGCGCACCACGCCGTTTGTGCTGGATCCGTTCGCGATTCGTCAGATCGATGCCGTGCTCTCAACCCACGATCACAACGATCATATCGACGTGAACGTAGCAGCAGCGGTCATGCAAAACTGCGCCGACGATGTGCCCTTTATTGGGCCACAAACCTGCGTGGATCTGTGGATGGGCTGGGGCGTGCCAAAAGAGCGCTGCATCGTGATGAAGCCCGGCGACGTGGTGAAAATCAAAGACATTGAGATCCATGCCCTCGACGCCTTTGACCGTACCGCATTGATTACTCTGCCTGCCGACCAAAAAGCGGCTGGCGTGCTGCCGGACGGCATGGACGAGCGCGCGGTGAACTACCTGTTCAAAACACCTGGCGGATCGCTCTATCACAGCGGCGATTCGCACTACTCCAACTACTATGCGAAGCACGGCAACGAGCATCACATCGACGTAGCGCTGGGATCGTACGGGGAAAACCCGCGCGGTATCACCGACAAAATGACCAGCGCCGATATGCTGCGCATGGCGGAAGCGCTCAACACCAAAGTCGTGATCCCATTCCACCACGATATCTGGTCAAACTTCCAGGCCGATCCACAGGAGATCCGCGTCCTGTGGGAAATGAAAAAAGATCGTCTGAAGTATGGCTTCAAACCGTTTATCTGGCAGGTCGGCGGCAAATTTACCTGGCCGCTGGATAAAGATAATTTCGAGTACCACTACCCGCGTGGTTTCGATGACTGCTTCACGATAGAACCCGATCTGCCGTTCAAATCGTTCCTGTAGTGGCGGAACTCAGGTTGCCAGGCGAGTCGCCTGGCAATTCTCTCATTTGCTTAGTATTTTCAGGCTATTTCAAATATCATCTTTTAAAATCAATTTATTTCGGAATAGCTCATGACGGAAGCGCAACGGCATCAAATTTTACTGGAACTCCTGGCGCAAACCGGCTTTGTCACCGTCGAACAAGTGATTGATCGCCTGGCGATCTCCCCAGCCACGGCGCGGCGTGATATCAACAAACTGGATGAGAGCGGGAAGCTCAAAAAAGTACGCAACGGTGCCGAGGCGATCAGCCAGCAGCGACCGCGCTGGACGCCGATGAATATCCATCAGGCGCAGAATCATGATGAAAAAGTGCGTATTGCGCGGGCGGCTTCGCAGCTGGTGAATCCAGGGGAAAGCGTGGTGATCAACTGCGGCTCCACGGCCTTTTTACTGGGCCGCGAGATGTGCGGGAAACCGGTGCAAATCATCACGAACTATCTGCCGCTGGCCAATTACCTGATCGACCAGGAGCATGAAAGCGTAGTGATCATGGGCGGCCAGTACAACAAGAGTCAGTCCATCACCCTCAGCCCACAGGATAGCGAAAACAGCCTGTATGCCGGGCACTGGATGTTTACCAGCGGTAAGGGCCTGACTGCCGACGGGCTGTACAAAACCGATATGCTGACGGCGATGGCGGAGCAGAATATGCTAAACGTTGTCGGAAAACTGGTGGTACTGGTCGACAGCAGCAAAGTAGGCGAGCGCGCCGGCATGCTGTTCAGCCGGGCAGAACAGATCGACATGGTGATCACCGGCAAAAACGCTAACCCTCAGATCCTGCAAAAACTTGAGGATCTGGGTGTCACCATCCTTCGCGTTTAGAGATGCTTTTGGAAAAAACCGGTCGTGGCATCCAGCGCCGTGGGCGTGATGCGATGGCCCACACCGGCTTCCCACAGGCAGGTCAGGTTTTTATCCAGCCCCTCACGCAACAACGCCTGCTGTAATCGGAATGTCTCGGCGGCAGGCACAATATCGTCTGCTTCGCCGTGCCAGAGCAGCAAAGGGCGGTCTGCCAGACGCGGTAAGGCGTGTGTCACGTCCCACTCCGCGAGGGTTGTCAGAACGCTTTCAACGTCCTGCGCCTGTGGCGGAAAGAGAGTCTGCGACAGAGAGGTAAAGTATCCCGACCCCATCAGGCTCGCTACGCATTTTACCTCCGGGTGGCGCGCCATAATGCCCAGCGCGGTCATCCCGCCCATCGACGCCCCCGCGACGGCAAGACGTTCATCGGCCACCAGCCCCGCCGCATAAAGCGCATCGCGAAGCCCAGCGAACTCCGTCAAACTGCCGTGTAATATTTGCCAGAACTGCCCTAACCGCGCCTGTTCATCACCCGTAAATCGCGCCCCGTGCTCGGGTGCATCAGGCATCACCACGCGAAAACCCGCCTGCGCCAGCGCGACGGCAAAATAGCTGTAAACCAGTTTTGATGAGGTAAACCCATGATAAAAAATAATAACGGGTAAAGGTTGCTCACTTAATCCCGCCGGGAAAGCGTGTAGAATTTCATGGTCGCCAAGCCGCTGTGTCTTAAGTTCAATCATCGTCGATCCTCTTTCTAATGGGTGATTCATAATCTTGAGAACTGGATTACGCTTTCACGATATTTTCATTCGAAAATGACGTCACAGATAACAGTTTGGGAACATTCCCCCAAAATGAAATTCGCAGACATCTACACTATGGCTATCAGGAAACGAGATATGGTTATGCGCAGGTTCGCTGCTTTATTGCTGGTGCTGCTGTTAACAAGCTGTAGCGTGCTGGAAGGAACACCACAGCCCGCCCCGGCCGCCACCAGTTATCCTCAGGAAATTCGTCGTAATCAGACCGAAGGATTACAACGTATGGGTACCGTCAGTGTGCTGGTTCGTGGCTCACCGGCAGATGCGGAGGATGCAATAAAAGCGAAAGCTGTCGCCGCAAAAGCAGATTACTACGTCATTATTATGGTGGATGAAACCATTATTACCGGACAGTGGTACTCGCAAGCCATTTTGTATCGCAAATAACTGTCAGGATTTAAACGACATTTACACTGCTTTGCGTCCATAGACGTTTTCCTGTCCACAATAAACTCCATGCCTGTGACAATGGAAGTGAGTTTATTTGCGAAGGATTGCCCGGCGGATACCGGAGACATGTGAAATGGAGCTGACAATGAAACGATCTCTTGCTTTGACCTCACTGCTGCTCTCAGCGGGGCTGATGAGCACAACCGCGCAGTCAGCCGAATTTGCCAGCGCTGATTGTGTCACAGGCTTAAATGAAATTGGCCTTATCTCCGTGAGTAACATTTCAGGGAGCCCGCAAGACGTGGAACGTGTGATTGCATTTAAAGCGGATGAGCAGGGTGCTTCGTGGTATCGCATTGTCCAGATGCAGGAAGACCGATACGCCGACCAGTGGCGAGTACAGGCTATTCTTTACGCCTGACACGCCCCCGATAAAAGCCACTTAATTTTAGTGGCTTTTGTATTTTTACCCATCTATTATCTTTAGCGCTACCAAACAGAGACATCAATGTAACATTTTGTTACATAAAGTTGATAAATGTTAGCTCCGCTCTGCCGTTGAACTGCCATACCTTTTCAACAATGAGCAATTTATGATCAACTTTTTCCGCCGTTCAGGCCTTGGCGCAAAGCTATCGTTACTTACCGGCGTGAGTGTCGCAACGCTCTTTCTGCTGTTCACTTTTCTTCTGAGCCATAAAGCCAGCCAACAGCTGGAAGCACTGGCGGTGGAAGATCTTCATAACCAGTCCACCGGCATCGTGGATATGGTGCAGATGTTTAATACCAGCCTGAGTGAAGAAGTTGAGAGTTACACTAAACTCTTCGGCACCTTTCTGCCCCAGCCGCTCAGCATCGATCCCGGTCAGCTACGCGCCATCAATGGTCAAAACGCCCCCTTGCTGAAAGGCGGCGATACCGAACTGCATGAAAACAACAGCTTCTCCGACGACTTTCTGAGTCGTACCGGGGCGATCTCAACCTTGTTTGTCCGCAGCGGCAACGACTTTGTACGCGTGGCAACCTCCCTGCGCAAAGAGAACGGCGAACGTGCGATCGGTACCGTTCTGGACAACTCCAGCGCCGCCTTCAACGCCGTCACCAAAGGCGACGTCTATCGCGGCCTGGCCCTGCTGTTTGGCAAGCGCTACATCACGCAGTACCAGCCGGTTAAAGATGCGAGCGGTCAGGTGATTGCGATCGTGTTTGTCGGCGTAGATATCAGCCATTCCTGGAATGTGATGCGCGATAAAATTCTCAATCGCCGCCTGGGCGACAGTGGCCACTTTTACGTCCTGGATCGCAGCAACGGCAAAACACGCGGGCAGTATCTGTTCCACGCCAGCGAAGAGGGCCAACTGCCAAAATGGGATAGCGCACTCCAGCAGCAACTGTTGAGCGGAAAAGAGGGCACCGTCGAGCGCATCAGCGACGATGGCCGCACGCTGAAAATGGCCTATACGCCGCTGCCGGGCTGGAACTGGACGATTGTCGGTGAAGTGGATAAATCTGTACTGCTGGCGAACGTCAACGCCTTACGTGACCGCTTCCTGCTGGCAGGCGTCGTGCTCTCGGCGCTGTTCGCTGCCGCGTTTGTCATTATCATTCGCCGCTGGTTAACCCGCCCTCTGCGCGATGTGATTCACCTTGCCCGCCAGTACGCCGCAGGCGATCTGCGCGCCGAACTGCCCGTCAGCCGTCAGGATGAAGTGGGGCAGCTGATCGGCGCGATTAACGGCATCGGCGGCGGGCTTCAGCAAATCGTGCACCAGGTGCGCGAAGCCGCAGGTGAGATTCACCTTGGCACCAACGCGCTGGCAGCCGATGCGGGCGAAATCTCCGGGCAGATCAACAAACAGGCCAGCAGCGTTGAAGAAACCTCCGCGAGCATGGAGCAACTGGCCGCCACCGTGCAGCAAAATGCGGCGAACATGGAACAAACGCAGCAGCTGGTACGGGAAACATCGCGCGCTGTTCATCACGGCGGGGAAACGGTCGGTAACGCTGTCGCCACCATGGATGATATTCGCGACGCATCGAAACGTATCGAGGATATCACCCGCGTGATTGAGTCCATCGCGTTCCAGACCAATATTCTGGCGCTGAACGCCGCGGTAGAAGCCGCACGCGCCGGTGAACACGGCAAAGGTTTTGCGGTGGTGGCGCAGGAGGTCCGGGCGCTGGCCGCGCGCAGTGCAAACGCCGTTAAAGAGATCGAGCAACTTATCGGCGACACGCTGAAAAAGGTAAGCGAGGGCCACCAGCTGTCCGAGCAAACCCGGCAGGCGATGGACTCGATCATCGTGCATATCGATAACATCAACCAGCTGGTCACGGAGATTAACCACGCCTCGCACGAGCAGTCGGCGGGGATCCGTCAGGTCAATCTGGCGATGACCCACATCGGCGAAGCGACACATATTAACGCCGACCGCGTATCGCGCAGCGAGCAAACCGCACACACGCTGCGCGAGAAAGGCTCACACCTGACCGAGCTGGTGAGCCTGTTCCGCCTGAAGGGTTAACCGACTCGCCCCGTGGCGCGTAGCAGCAGGTCGTTTTGCACCTGTTCGCTCAGCAGTGAGCCGCCACGGGGATCCAGCATCATGCGACACCAGGCTTGCGCCACCGGCGGCGAGGCATGTCGCAACATCTGCGCCCCGGCACCCAGCAAAAAGAGCTGCTGGGTAATTTCCCGGCCCTGAGCCTCCTGCGGTTTACGCAGTTTTTGCTGCAGCTGCCGCCAGCCACGATCAAAATGACGATCCTGACCTTTCACCTGCGCGAAGTCTTCGTGCAGCACATCAACAATGCCCGAATGTTTCGTCAGCACCCGCAGTACATCCAGGCACATGATGTTGCCCGCCCCCTCCCAGATGCTGTTCACCGGCATTTCGCGGTACAGGCGCGGCAATTCGCTCTCTTCGCAATACCCGGCACCGCCCAGCACTTCCATCGCCTCGGCGACAAAGGGAATTCCGCCTTTGCACACGCTGAATTTCGCTGCGGGCGTAAAGAGCCGCGCCCATGCAGATTCTTGCGGATCGTCCCGACGATCCCAGGCGCGCGCCAGGCGGAACAGCAGCGCCGTTTGCCCTTCGAGCTGGAGCGCCATCCGGCTCAGCACATCGCGCATCAATGGCTGGTCGATAAGGTTTTTGCCAAACGTCTGCCGCTGATGGGCATGATACAACGCGACCGAGAGCGCGCGGCGCATCAGTCCGTGGCTGCCCAGCGCACAGTCAAAGCGCGTCAGGCCGCCCATCTTCAGGATCTGGCGCACACCTTCGCCCTCTTCACCTAAAAGCCAACCGGAGGCGTTCATAAACTCGACCTCACTGCTGGCGTTCGACCGGTTACCGAGCTTATCTTTCAGGCGTTCCAGCCGGACGGCGTTACGCTGCCCGTCGGGCAGAATGCGCGGAACGAAAAAGCACGACAGCCCACCGTGAGCCTGAGCCAGCACCAGATGAGCATCGCTTTGCGGCACAGAGAAAAACCATTTATGTCCTATCAGCCGATAGCTGCCGTCGCCGCACTTCTCTGCACGCGTGGTGTTGCTTAGCACGTCGGACCCGCCCTGCTTTTCGGTCATTCCCATACCGATAAGCAGCCCACGCTTTTGCGCGCCGGACGCCAGATGCGGGTCGTAGCGATCGCTCAACAGCGGCGAGAGCCAGTCGTGGAAGGGTTTGGGAAGGGATTGCTGGAGTAACGGCGTGGCGGCGAAGGTCATGGTGATGGGGCAAAGCGTTCCGGCCTCAACCTGCGCGTGGAGCACAAACCGCACGGCGCGGGCGACAAACGCCCCTTTACGCACCTCCTCCTCCCACGCCAGATTGTGGACCCGATTAGCGCATAGCCCCTGCATCAGCAGATGCCACGCCGGATGGAAGCGCACATCGTCCAGCCGCTCCCCGCGCGGATCGTAACGTAACAGTTCCGGCGGATTGGCGTTTGCGAGGCGGCCCAGCTCCAGCGACTCCGCCGTTCCGAGCTGCTGGCCGATGCTGGCGAGAAATTCGCTGTCCCACTCCGCCCCTTCGCGTGCCACCGCCTCACGCAGCGCGCAATCGGACAGAAAAAGATTGCTGTTCGACAGGGGTACAGGCTGATTGAAAACCGTGTGTGTCTGCCAGTGCATATGTCTCCCTCCTTCAATGGCAATGAAGGTAAGTATGGACAGACTGCACAACGGCTGCATGGGAGTCGGGTCACAAGGCGACGATCTGATTGAAATCATTCGTGAAACAGGTCACACAATATAAGAATAAACTATTTCACGTCGGCCATTCTGTTGAATAATTTATTCTCATCTTCCGAGAGAGAATCATTATGCAATCTTCCCAACGTGCGCCGGATGCGCACAAGCGCGCTTTAATTGCAGGTTCGATTGGCAACTTCATCGAATGGTATGAATTCGCGGTATACGGTTTTATGGCGACCGTCATTGCGAAGAACTTCTTCCAGCTGGAAGGTGAAGCGGGGATGACCAGCCTGATCCTCACCTACGCCTCATTTGCGATCGCGTTCTTCTTCCGCCCGCTCGGCGCGGTTGTTTTTGGCCGCATCGGCGACCGCATTGGCCGTAAGCCGACGCTGATTATCGTGCTGGTGCTGATGACGCTCGCGACGGCCGCTATCGGCATGGTGCCGGTTTACGCCAGCATCGGCATTGCCGCACCGCTGATCATTACCGGGCTGCGCATTTTACAGGGCCTGTTTGCGGGCGGCGAGTACGGCGGTGCCGTGTCGCTGATGACCGAATTCGCCCCGCGCGGCAAACGGGGGCTTTACGGCGCGTGGCAATCCTTTACCGTGGCACTTGGGCTGCTGGCAGGCGCTGGCATCGTCGCACTGCTCTCGGTCGTGATGACGCCGGACGCGCTGCATGACTGGGGCTGGCGTATTCCGTTCTTCCTCGCGCTGCCGATGGGCGTGGTCGCCCTGTGGCTGCGCGTCAGCATGGAAGAGACGCCGAGTTTTGTGCAGCAAAAGGAAAAACCGGTGGTCGCCGAAGCGCACACCGCTGCCACGCTGAAAGCGATTGTGATGGGGATTGGCCGTGTGATGGTCTGGTCAGCCGCCGGGTATACCTATCTGGTGATCATGCCGACCTATCTGCAATCCGCATTGCACACGGGCTTTAACCAGGCGCTGCTGATTGCGGTGATTTCGAATATCGGATTTGCGCTGACGATTATCCCGTCAGGAATCCTCAGTGACCGCATCGGGCGACGCACGGTGATGGTGATGGCGACCGCGCTGCTGCTGATCCTCGCCCTGCCGCTGCTGAAAATTTTGCAGGCAGAATCCAGCACCCTGGCGGTGAAAGCGATTGTGGTGTTAATTGCGGGCGGTCTGGTGGGGATGCTCGCGGGGCCAGGGCCTGCGATGCTGTCGGAGATGTTCCCGACGCGCGTGCGCTATACCGGGCTGGGTCTGGCCTATTCACTGTCTAACGCCATTTTTTCTGGCTGCGCGGGGTTGATTATCACCGGGTTGATCAAGCAGACGGGGAATCTGGATATTCCAGCGTATTACGTGATGGCGACGGCGGTGGTGAGCATTGTCGCGCTGATGACGCTGAATAAAGATGACCATTTGCGGTCTTTAGAAGAGTAGTTTTCGGCCAGGTGGCAGCTTCGCCTGACCCGGCCTGGACGTTTTTGTAGGCCCGGTAGGCAAAGCGCTACCGGGCACAAAAAATCACCCGCGCTGACGCACCGCTTCGAACAGGCAAATACCCGTTGCCACAGACACGTTCAGAGACGAGACGCTGCCCGCCATCGGAATGCTGATCAGCTCGTCGCAATGCTCGCGCGTCAGACGGCGCATCCCTTCCCCTTCAGCACCCATCACCAGCGCCATGCGGCCGGTCATTTTGCTCTGATAAAGGGTATGGTCTGCTTCGCCAGCGGTGCCGACAATCCAGATGTTCTCTTCCTGCAGCTGACGCATGGTGCGCGCCAGGTTGGTCACGCGGATCAACGGCACGTTTTCCGCCGCGCCACAGGCGACTTTCTTCGCCGTAGCATTGAGCTGCGCAGAACGGTCGCGCGGCACAATCACCGCATGCACGCCCGCCGCATCTGCGCTACGCAGGCACGCGCCGAGGTTGTGCGGATCGGTCACGCCGTCGAGGATCAGGAAGAACGGGTTATCGAGCTGGGCGATCAGATCCGGCAGATCGTTTTCCTGATACTGACGGCCCGGTTTCGCACGCGCGATAATGCCCTGGTGAACGGCACCCTCGCTTTTTTCGTCGAGGAACTGGCGGCTCGCCAGCTGAATCACCACGCCCTGGGCTTCCAGCGCATGGATCAGCGGCAGCAGACGTTTATCCTCACGGCCTTTCAGAATATACACTTCCTGAAAACGCTCCGGAGCGCGCTCCAGCAGGGCCTGCACCGCATGGATGCCGTAAATCATTTCACTCATTGATGGTTCTCATTAATTGCTTTTGCCGGGCAATTCTACGCTTGCCCGGCCGACAAAGGGTGAGGGAGTGTTACTCCGCCACTTTTTTCTTCGCAGCACGCTTCGCTTTGGTCGCGGCCGCTATTTTCTGGGTCTTGGCGGACGGTTTTTTCGCGCCTTTCTCTTTCTTCGCTTTGGGTGGTTTTGGCGCTGCTTTGCCTTTATCACCACGGAACGCGGCATCCGGCTCGAAGTTCACCTTTTTGCCCGCCTGACGACGTCTGCCGCCGGTTTTACCATTCGACCCTTTTTTCGCTTTTTCGCGCTCGGTTTTGCCGACGTTACGCGGAGCACGTTCGCTTGAGATCAGGCTGAAATCAATCTTACGTTCGTCCATGTTAACGGCTTCCACCTTCACTTCCACGCGATCGCCCAGACGGTAAGTCTGGCCGCCGGATTCGCCCGTCAGGCGTTGACCAACCTGATCGTAGCGGTAGTAATCGTTATCCAGCGAGGAGACGTGGACCAGGCCGTCGATAAACAGCTCGTCGAGACGCACAAAGAAGCCAAAGCCGGTGACGCTGGCGATGACGCCTTTAAAGACATTGCCCACCTGATCCAGCATGAAGTCACACTTCAGCCAGTCCGCCACATCACGCGTTGCTTCGTCGGCGCGACGTTCGGCCATGGAACAGTGCTGACCAAGCTGGAGCATCTCTTCCATGGAATAGTGGTAGCCGCCCGTTTCGGTGGTGTTGCCCTTATGCCCCTGCTCTTGCGCCAGCAGATATTTAATGGCGCGGTGCAGTGACAGATCCGGGTAACGACGAATCGGCGAGGTAAAGTGCGCATAAGACTGCAGCGCCAGGCCGAAGTGACCACGGTTTTCCGGATCGTAAATCGCCTGTTTCATGGAGCGCAGCAGCATGGTTTGCAGCATTTCCGCATCCGGACGATCGCTGATGGACTCCAGCAGCTCGGCGTAATCGCGCGGCTCTGGTTTACTGCCACCCGGCAGCTCCAGGCCCAGCTCCGCCAGCACCGAACGGAACGCGGTGATCGCTTCGGTGGTCGGTTTATCGTGAATACGGAACAGCGCAGGCTCTTTGGCTTTCTCAACGAAACGCGCCGCCGAGATGTTTGCCAGGATCATGCACTCTTCAATCAGTTTGTGGGCATCGTTACGCTGCGTCTGCTCGATACGCTCGATACGACGCTCAGCGTTGAAGATGAACTTCGCCTCTTCGCTCTCAAAGGAGATCCCGCCGCGCTCCTCGCGCGCCTGGTCCAGCACTTTGTAGAGGTTGTGCAGCTCTTCGATGTGTTTGACCAGCGGCGCATATTGCTCGCGCAGCTCCTGGTCACCCTGCAGCATGTGCCAGACTTTGGTGTACGTCAGGCGCGCGTGCGAGCTCATCACCGCTTCATAGAATTTATAGCCGGTTAAGCGCCCTTTGGTGGAGATAGTCATTTCACAGACCATACACAGACGATCAACCTGCGGGTTCAGGGAGCACAGCCCGTTGGAGAGCACTTCGGGCAGCATTGGAACGACCTGCGACGGGAAGTACACGGATGTACCACGGCTGCGGGCTTCGCTGTCCAGCGGGGTGTTGGGGCGGACGTAATAGCTGACGTCAGCAATCGCCACCCACAAACGCCAGCCGCCGCCGCGTTTTTTCTCGCAGAAGACGGCGTCATCGAAGTCGCGGGCGTCTTCGCCATCAATGGTCACCAGCGGCAGATCGCGCAGATCCACGCGGCCAATTTTGGCCTCTTCCGGCACCTGCTCTTTCAGATCTTTGACCTGATTTTCAACCGCAGCCGGCCAGACGTAAGGGATTTCATGCGTACGCAGCGCCATATCTACGGCCATGCTGGTGCCCATGTTATCGCCCAGCACTTCCACGATCTTACCAATCGCTTTGGTGCGGCGCGTTGGACGCTGGGTGAGTTCAACCACCACCACAAAGCCCATGCGTGCGCCCATCACCTCTTCCGGCGGGATCAGAATGTCGAAGCTCAGACGGCTGTCGTCCGGCACTACAAAGCCCACGCCTGCATCGGTGAAGTAACGCCCGACGATCTGGCTGGTTTTAGGTACCAGCACGCGAACGACGCGCGCTTCGCGGCGGCCCTTGCGGTCAGCCCCTAACGGCTGCGCCAGAATCTGATCGCCGTGGATGCACATCTTCATCTGTTCAGAGGACAGATACAGGTCGTCTTTGCGGCCTTCGACGCGCAGGAAGCCGAAACCATCGCGATGGCCGATGACGGTGCCTTTGAGCAGGTCGAGACGTTCCGGCAGCGCGTAGCACTGGCGACGCGTAAAGACCAGCTGGCCATCACGCTCCATGGCGCGCAGGCGGCGACGAAGGGCTTCAATTTGCTCTTCGCCTTCAATGTTTAATTCAACGGCAAGTTCTTCACGATTGGCGGGCTTTTCGCGTTTTGTTAAGTGTTCGATAATGAACTCGCGGCTTGGGATAGGATTCGCGTACTTTTCTGCTTCGCGTTCCTGGAAAGGATCATGTGACATGTCGGTTCCTCCGTTGTCAGCTCCGGTGGAAATTTTCTTCATTCCACCAGCAATAATTTATATAGCGGTTGATTCTCTTCAACCAAATCGGCCAGCGTGTAGTTATCCAGTTCCTTGAGAAAACTTTGCACAGCCGTAGAAAGCGCCTTTTTCAGGCGGCAAGCGGGGGTGATGTGGCAGAAGTCGCTGCTGCAGTTCACCAGAGTTAATGGCTCCAGTTCACGTACCACATCTCCAACACGAATACTCTGCGCAGGTTTTCCGAGACGAATCCCCCCGTTTTTCCCGCGGACGGCAGTTACGTATCCCGCACGGCTAAGTTGATTGATTATTTTGACCATATGATTACGGGACACGCCGTACACCTCTGTCACCTCAGAGATACTGGTCATCTGTCCTTGTGGCAACGACGCCATGTAAATCAGCGCACGTAAGCCGTAATCGGTGAAACTCGTTAACTGCACATCAACCTCAGGAAAAGGGAAAAACGCGGTCTAACCGCAGAGATATTCACTATTGATGATAAACCAGCCAGATACTTAGCGGCTAATTTATTTGACTGAAAGGGGGGAAAGAGGAACTAAAAAGCCGGATACGCGTTGCTTATCCGGCTTAAGAAGCGTTTTGTAGGCCTGGCAAGCGTAGCGCCGCCAGGCAGAACGAGGTTTATGCGTCGAACGGGTCGCGCAGAATCATCGTTTCGGTACGGTCAGGGCCGGTAGAGATAATATCGATCGGCACTTCGGTCAGTTCTTCAATACGCTTGATGTAGTCCAGCGCGGCTTTCGGCAGACCGCTACGCTCTTTCACACCAAAGGTGGTTTCGGACCAGCCTGGCATGGTTTCGTAAATCGGCTCGATGCCTTCCCAGTCGTCAGCGGCCAGCGGAGTGGTGGTCACTTCGCGGCCATCTGGCATACGGTAGCCCACGCAGATTTTAACTTCTTTCAGGCCGTCCAGCACGTCCAGCTTGGTCAGGCAGAAGCCAGACAGGGAGTTGATCTGCACTGCGCGACGCACTGCAACCGCATCCAGCCAGCCGGTACGACGACGACGACCGGTGGTCGCGCCAAACTCGTTACCTTGCTTGCACAGGAATTCGCCGATGTCATCAAACAGCTCAGTCGGGAACGGACCTGCACCCACGCGAGTGGAGTAAGCTTTGATGATACCCAGCACGTAATCCACATAACGTGGACCCAGGCCGGAGCCGGTCGCCACGCCACCCGCGGTGGTGTTAGAAGAGGTCACGTACGGATAGGTACCGTGGTCGATATCCAGCAGCGTACCCTGCGCGCCTTCGAACATGACGAAATCGCCACGTTTGCGCGCCTGGTCCAGCAGGTCAGACACATCCACAACCATACCGGTCAGGATGTCAGCAACCGCCATGACATCATCCAGCACTTTCTGGTAGTCAACGGCGTCTACTTTGTAGAAGTTCACCAGCTGGAAGTTGTGATATTCCATCACTTCTTTCAGTTTTTCAGCGAAGGTGGCTTTGTCGAACAGGTCGCCAACGCGCAGACCGCGACGAGCGACTTTATCTTCGTAAGCAGGGCCGATACCACGGCCGGTGGTGCCGATAGCTTTCGCGCCACGTGCTTTTTCGCGCGCCACGTCCAGTGCGACGTGATAGTCGAGGATCAGCGGGCAGGCTTCGGAGAGCAGCAGACGCTCACGAACCGGGATACCACGGTCTTCCAGGCCTTTCATCTCTTTCATCAGCGCAGCAGGAGACAGCACAACACCGTTACCGATGATGCTGGTCACATTTTCACGAAGAATGCCTGATGGAATAAGATGGAGGACGGTTTTTTCACCGTTGATTACGAGAGTATGGCCTGCGTTGTGACCACCCTGATAGCGTACAACATATTTAGCACGTTCAGTCAGAAGATCGACAATCTTCCCTTTACCTTCGTCACCCCATTGGGTGCCCAGTACGACAACGTTGTTACCCATTTTTCAAAATCACCGATTGCTTAAAAATGGATTCTACCACCGCTTTTTCAGAGTTACAGCACTTTTTGCCCTCAATATAATGCAAATCCGACCACTTTTTGATCAGCCAATCGTTTTCCTCAACATGTAGTAGATCACCACTCCTGCAACCACAAGACCCCCGCCAAAACGACGTAAAATATTATCCGGCAGTTGGGTCATGGTGGCGATCATTCGGCGCCAGGCGCGCGGATAAAGCATCGGGCCAAGGCCTTCGAGCACCAAAACCAGAGCAAGCGCCAGCAAGATGGTGGAATTCATTTTAGCTCCTGATAAAAGAAAACCACCGCTCCGTTGAGAGCGGTGGTTTGATAACTCAAACGAGAAGGAGTTTATCGCGTGGCGTTGCCTGGCGTCTTCATATAACGGAAGAAATCGCTGTCAGGACTGAGCACCATCACATCCTGGTTGCTCTGGAAGCTGTTTTCATACGCACGCAGGCTACGGATAAAGGCATAGAAATCCGGATCCTGGCTGAATGCATCGGCAAACAGTTTCGCGGCTTCCGCATCGCCTTCACCGCGCATAATGCGGCCCTGACGTTCGGATTCTGCCAGCGTTTTCGTCACTTCATAGTCCGCTGTCGCGCGCAGTTTCTCAGCCTCTTCCTGACCCTGTGAACGGTGGCGACGGGCAACCGCTTCACGCTCAGCGCGCATACGGTTGTAAATCGCTTCGGACACTTCCGCAGGCAGGTTGATCTGTTTGATACGCACATCGACCACTTCGATACCTAACGCCGCCATACTGTTCGGGTTGATCACCGGCACTTTGCCGTTGGTTTCAGCCTGAACACGCTCAGCCGCTTTAGCAATCGCATCGTCCGCTGCTGGCGTCGCAACTTCGTCTTCCGTGCCCGCAGTACCGGAGTTCAGCGCATCACGCACTTCCAGGGTCAGACGACCACGGGAGTCGGTCACGATGTCTTTCACATCCAGACGACCAATTTCAGAACGCAGACGGTCAGAGAACTTACGTTTCAGCAGCACTTCGGCCTGAGAGACGTCACCGCCGCCGGTTGCCAGGTAGTAACGGCTGAAGTCGCTGATACGCCATTTGATATAAGAATCGACGATCAGGTCTTTTTTCTCTTTGGTGACAAAACGATCGGCCTGGTTATCCATCGTCTGGATACGAGCGTCGAGCATTTTCACTGATTCAATCATCGGGAGCTTGAAGTGCAGACCCGGTTCAAAGACCAGTGGTTTGTTTTCATCGTCACGAAGGACTTTACCGAAGCGCATGGTAATCCCGCGCTCGCCCTCTTTCACCACAAAGATGGAGGTATAAAGTACGACCAGCGCGATGATGATAATCGCAATAACTGACTTACGCATCGTTATTCCCCCTGACGCTGGCTGTCGTTACGCTGTGCGTTGGCACGGCGTTGGTCCATGATGTCACCATCGCTTGAAGAAGACGTGGTATTGGCGCTGGAATTGCTGCTGGATGCCGGAGGCAGACGCAGCAGATTGTTTGCTCCGCTGTTATCCTGCTTTGCCGCAGGCGCATTACCGCCTTTCAGCATCTGGTCCAGCGGTAGCACCATCAGGTTGCCACCTTTGTTGTCGTTCACCAGCACTTTACGGGTGTGGCTCAACACTTTCTCCATGGTCTCGATATACAGACGCTCACGGGTAATTTCCGGGGCAGCTTTATATTCCGGCAGGAGCTTCGCGAAGCGAGCCACTTCACCCTGGGCTTCCAGGATGGTCTGAGTCTTATACGCACGCGCCTCTTCGAGGATACGCTGCGCCTGACCGTTAGCACGAGGCTGAACTTCGTTGGTGTAAGCTTCAGCTTCACGGATGTATTGCTGTTCGTTTTCACGCGCGGCAATTGCATCATCGAAGGCGGCCTTGACCTCTTCCGGCGGACGAGCGGCCTGGAAGTTGACGTCCAGCAGGGTGATACCCATGTTGTACGGACGGATGGTCTCTTCCAGCTCGCGCTGGGTATCGCTACGAATAACGGTACGACCTTCGGTCAGAATACGGTCCATGGTGTATTTACCGATCACGCCACGCAGGGCGCTGTCGGTAGCCTGACGCAGACTGTCGTCGGCGCTGGTCACACTGAACAGATAGTGCTGCGGATCGGTGACGCGGTACTGCACGTTCATCTCAACGCGCACCACGTTCTCGTCAGAGGTCAGCATCACGCCAGACGCCGCCAGTTCGCGTACCGATTCCACGTTTACCGCAGTCACGTTATCCACGAACGTTGGCTTCCAGTTCAGACCCGGCTCAACCAGATGGCTAAACTTACCGAAACGAGTGACCACACCGCGTTCAGCTTCTTTAATGGTGTAGAACCCGCTGGCAGCCCAAATGATGACCACGGCAGCAGCAACAATGCTCACTACGCGGCCACCCATGTGCGGGCGCGGACCCTGAGTGGAATTTCCACCCGAGCCAGAACCTTTACCTGTACCGAAACCACCAAGCTTTTTGCTCAGCTTGCGAAAGATATCGTCCAGATCAGGAGGCCCCTGCTCGCGACCACCTTTGTTGCCATTTCCCCCAGAGTTGCCGCCTTGATTATTGCTGCTTCCCCACGGGTCGCGGTCTTGTCCGTTATTACCGGGCTGATTCCACGCCATGTATATGCTCCATATTTGTTATGCAAGGGCGAATTTTCAGGCTCGTGCACCTTTATCTGGTCAGACGACGTAGTCCACCAGCGTAGGTTCTTGTTTACAGAGGCGACGCCAGTCAACGATCGGCATACGCACCTGCATCCCCACGCTGCCGTCATCCTCCATCCACTCTTTTTCTATCGCCTGAAGCTGATAAAACCGGCTGCGCAGCCTGCCTTCCTGTGGCGGCAGACGCAGCGTGTGCTGAGCCACCTCACCAGAAAGACGTTCTGTCAAAGCCTGGAAAAGTAGTGGCACACCGACACCGGTCTGAGCGGAAAGCCAGACCCGAATCGGTTTGTTCTCTTCATCTCGGTCGATACGCGGCTCGAAATCGTCCAGCATATCGATTTTGTTCATCACCAGAAGCGTTGGGATCTCGTGCGCGTCGATCTCTTCGAGCACGGTATTCACCGCGTCGATGTTTTCCTGCACGCGAACATCCGCAGCGTCGATGATATGCAGCAGCAGCGTCGCCTGACGCGTCTCCTGCAGTGTGGCTTTAAACGCGGCCACCAGATCGTGTGGCAAATGACGAATAAACCCTACGGTATCCGCCAGCACTGTTTCACCCACATCCGCAACGTCAATGCGACGCAGCGTCGGGTCAAGGGTCGCAAACAACTGGTCTGCGGCATAAACCTTAGCCTCAGTGATCTGGTTAAACAGGGTGGATTTACCGGCGTTGGTATACCCCACTAGCGACACCGTTGGGATGTCAGCTTTGGTTCGCGAACGACGTCCTTGCTCACGCTGTTTTTCAACTCTTGCCAGACGTGAGAGGATCTGGGTAATACGGCCGCGCAGCAGTCGACGGTCGGTTTCGAGCTGGGTTTCACCCGGACCGCGTAAACCAATCCCGCCTTTTTGCCTTTCAAGGTGGGTCCAGCCGCGCACAAGACGCGTGGCCAGATGACGCAATTGCGCCAGCTCAACCTGCAATTTCCCCTCGTGGGTACGTGCACGTTGAGCAAAAATGTCTAAAATCAGTCCGGTACGGTCGATAACACGACATTCGCACAGGGCTTCCAGGTTACGCTCTTGAGCCGGAGATAGCGCATGGTCAAACAGCACGACGGACGCGCCGGTTGCTTTTACGGCTTCCGCAATTTCGACTGCTTTACCTTCACCAACAAAAAACTTTGGGTGCGGCGCTTTACGGCTACCGGTAATCACCTGTAATGCTTCGACACCGGCGGAAGAGACCAGAGCTTCAAACTCCTGGAGATCTTCCATATCTTTGTCTTGCGTAAAATAGATGTGTACCAGTACCGCATGCTCGCCGGCATCATAACGGTCAAACAAGCGTATTATCCTCAAAATAAATCAGCGGGGAACGCAGAAACCTGGCTCCCCGTGTGGAAAAACAGCCCGTTACCTTATTCGGTTTCTTCGCTGTCCTGCGCAGGAGCAGAAGAGCCCTGTGCGTTGCTGCCATGATGGTAGTTACTACCGGTGCCGCCGCCAGCGTTGTTGCTGTGATGAGATACTGGACGAGACGGAACAACAGTAGAGATAGCGTGCTTATAAACCATCTGGCTGACCGTGTTTTTCAACAGGATCACGAACTGATCGAAAGACTCAATCTGACCTTGCAGCTTAATACCATTCACCAAATAAATAGAAACTGGAACACGTTCACGACGCAATGCGTTCAGAAACGGATCTTGTAAAGATTGCCCCTTAGCCATTCTATCTTTTCCTTATATGCTTGTTATGTACTTAGAACCTTGCGATTCTGAAAAATTGCGCACGATACGACTTAATTGTACACATTCAGTCTGCGATAGCACCCACAACCTGTAAAACTTCATTGTACGCCTGGTCTGGTTTCTCACTGTCTAACCAGTGGATACCGTCCCAACCGCGCAACCAGGTTATCTGGCGTTTCGCTAACTGTCTGGTGGCGCAAACACCTCGATAAACCATTTCATCGTATGAGATCTCGCCTTCAATGTATGACCACATCTGGCGGTATCCGACACAACGAATGGAAGGCATGTCCGTATGCAAATCTCCGCGAGCAAATAGCGCCCGCACTTCTGCTTCAAAACCTGAAGCTAACATCTGATGAAAACGCTGCTCAATTCGTTGATGGAGCAGTTCACGGCTCGCCGGGGCGATGGCGAACTGATGCACCTGATACGGCAGAGCCTCTCCTGACGTTTGCGTCAGTTCCGTTAAAGTTTTACCCGAAATGAAAAAAACTTCCAGTGCCCGGGAAAGCCTTTGCGGATCATTTGGATGAATCCGTGCTGCGGCAACCGGGTCAATTTCCTCCAGCTGCTTGTGCAACGCGCCCCATCCCTGCTCTGCCGCCTGCTGCTCAATTCTGGCTCTCACCTCAGGGTCTGCGGATGGCAAGGGTGATAACCCTTCCAGCAGCGCCTTGAAGTAGAGCATGGTCCCGCCAACTAACAACGGTATCCGGCCCGCTGCGGTGATCTCGGCCATTTGCGCCAGCGCATCGCGGCGGAAATCAGCTGCGGAGTACGCCTGCGACGGGTCGAGAATATCCAGCAGTCGGTGCGGTGCCGCGCGCAGTTCTTCTGCGTCTGGCTTCGCCGTGCCGATATCCATCCCTTGATAAATAAGGGCGGAATCGACGCTAATCAACTCTACTGGCAAAACTTTACGTAGCTCAATGGCTAACGCGGTTTTACCCGAGGCCGTTGGGCCCATTAAAAAAATCGCCTTTGGCAGGCTCACCTTACTCACATCACTCATTTTTCAGGGCATTCATCGCCGAATCTAAATCAACACGTTGTAATAAACCACCCGGCGGTGCTTTGACCAAATGAGGGCAAAGACGTTCAACTTCGGCCAATACGGTAATGGCTTGCGCCATATTCCATGGATGATGGTCACTCGCTAAATGACGGGCGATCCATTGCGCGGTATTGGTGGCATCAAAGGTCGTTTGCTGCGCCAGGTAGCCTATCAGTTCAGGAATCAAGTTTTGTAAATTTTGTTGGCGTAAGGGTAAAGGCACCGCGCGAATCGTCACATGATGCGCCTCTAACACAAATTCGATGCCCATTTCCGCCAACAGCGCTTTCGCACGGTTTAAGAGGCCGGCTTCGTCCGCTGAAATTTTGAGCCGAACCGGAATCAGCAGTGGCTGAGCACAGGCCGCATTTGCCCCCGGCGTCAGCTGCGCCTGCTTCAGCCAGCGCTCAGCAACCGGTAACGCCAGCAGGGCCAGTTTCCCGTCACGCTCCAGCAGCGCCATATCCGGCGCAATGATGGTTAACACCCGACCAAAACTTTGGCTGTGGCCTCCCAGCGCGGGGGCCGCTGGCGCCACGGGCTCTTTGCGCTCTAAGGCCGGAGTATCCAGCAATTTGCTATAAAGCGCACCCTGCTGCTTTTGATAACCCGGCGCATGAGGGTAATTCGCCCCGCTCGGGCGCGGTGCCGGGCTGGTCGGGGAATAGCGCGGGGTTTCGGGTTCACGGGCAACGGCGGGTTCTGCAAACTGGTTACGGCCAGCCGCCACGCGGTTTTCCGGGATCGGACGCGGCGCGACGCTCTCTTCTTCCAGCGGCAATACCGGTTCCGCCTGCTGCTGTAAAACGCTCAACACGCCCTGATAAATAAAATCATGGACCAGACGCGACTGATGGAAACGCACTTCATGCTTGGCAGGATGCACGTTGACATCCACCTGATGCGGATCGATTTCAAGATAGAGAACAAACGCAGGCTGCTGATCCGCGCCGAGTTTATCTTCACAGGCCTGGCGGATCGCATGGTTGATCAGACGGTCGCGCATCATGCGACCGTTGACGTAACAATACTGGATTTCCGCCAACGCCGCGTTCATGGATTTTGGATCGGCCACCCAGCCGCGCATCGCGAGATCGCCGTGCTGCCATTCAATTGCCAGCGCCTGTTCCAAAAAGCCAGTCCCGCAAATCGCCCCCAAGCGACGCTCTTTCTGCCCGCCTTCCGCAACGGCGCGATACTGGCGCATCACTTTGCCGTTGTGGCTCAGGTTGATCGTCACGTCAAAACGCGCCAGCGCGATGCGGCGAATGATTTCGTCGATGTGGCCAAATTCGGTTTTTTCGGTGCGCATAAACTTGCGCCGCGCCGGGGTGTTGTAGAACAGGTCCAGCACTTCCAGCGTGGTGCCCACCGGATGCGCGGCGGGTTTGACGGTCACGTCCATGTCGCGCCCTTCCGCGTATGCCTGCCAGGCTTCCTGCTGTTCGGCGGTGCGGGAGGTGAGCGTCAGACGAGAAACGGAGCTGATACTGGCCAGCGCTTCGCCGCGAAAACCGAGGCTGATAATGGCTTCCAGATCGTCGAGAGAGGCAATTTTACTGGTGGCGTGACGCGCCAGCGCCAGCGCCAGCTCGTCTTTTTTGATCCCACAGCCGTTGTCGCGAATGCGGATAAGTTTGGCGCCGCCGCGTTCAATATCAATATCGATGCGGGTGGCTCCCGCATCGAGACTGTTTTCAACCAGCTCTTTCACGACCGATGCAGGACGCTCCACCACCTCGCCGGCGGCGATTTGGTTCGCAAGCTGCGGCGGCAGAACCTGAATCGGCATGATCTCTCCTTAGTTGGTCGCGCTCATGTCGCCAGGCAGGGCGGCGCTGGCGGTTTGACCCGCGCCCCCTTGCGGCGCTGACTGGAGCGGATGCGCGGCAAAATAGTTGCGCAGACCGTTATAAATCGCATCGGCAATTTGCTGCTGATAGCTGTCGCTGCCCAGCAGGCGCTCTTCGCCGTTATTGGTGATAAAGCCGGTTTCAACCAGAATCGACGGGATATCCGGTGAGCGTAACACCCCTAAACTCGCATGCTCAGGACGGCGTTTGTGGATCGCACCGACGCGCTGAAGCTGGCTAATCACGTTCGTCGCCACATCATACCCGACGCGCTGAGAATGGCCGAATTGTAAATCCAGCACCGCCTGGCTGAGATACGGGTCGGACTGGCTGTTCGCCAGTACGTCACCTGCGCCGCCGAGCAGTTCAGACTGTTTCTCGTGCTCCTCGAGCCAGTTCGCCATTTCGCTGTTCGCACGACGATTTGACAGCACCCACACCGACGCACCGGTCGCGCTGCGATTCGGCGCGGCATCCGCGTGAATCGACACCAGGAAGTTGGCGTTTTGCTTACGTGCCACGTCGGAACGCCCCATCACGGAGATAAAGTAGTCGCCGTCGCGGGTCATGACGCCTTTAAACATCGGATCGTCATTCAGCAACGCTCGCAGCTTACGCGCAATCGAAATCGTGACGTTTTTCTCCTGCGTACCACCCGGCCCAATCGCGCCAGGGTCCTGTCCGCCGTGACCGGCATCAATGGCAATGATCACTCTCTCATCGGACGACACCGCACGGGCGCGCGCCGCAGGACGCGTCACAGTATTGCTGCTGGTGACGCTGGTAAGACGATCGTTTTGCGCTTTGAACGGATTCCGCGCCGGTTCAGAAGGACGCGGCGCGACCACCGGCTGCTCTACACGTTGTGCCACGACGGGCGCTGGCGGCGGAGGGGGCGGCGGCGGAACATCGGCATTGATGGTAAAGACCACGGTGTAGTTGGCACCATTTTGCTGCTTCACCGCACGGGTTTTGCCGTTTTGCGTCAGATCCACCACCAGTCTTAGGGACTGAGGATCTTTTGCATTGCCGGAGCGAATACTTTTCACCAGGTTATTCCCGCTAAACTGCAGCGGTAGCCCCTGGATCACGCCGGTCTGTTTGATATCCAGCGCAACGCTACGTTTATCGACCTGGGTAAAGGCGTAATCGGGATCGCCCATAAAACTGAAGGTGATACGCGCCTGCGCATCACCGTTGGACACCTGAATGTCCGATAAGCTCGCCGCACCGGCCTGCGCGCACAGCAGCACCGTGGCGGCCAACAACCAACCTTTAACGCGATTAATCATCCCGTTATCCCTTCATTCAGCTGGCTAAGCGAGCCAGCAAGGAACAGCCTGATGAGGAAACTGCACTGATGCGTGCCTCACGCCCTTGCGCCTGGTAATCTAAGTGAATTTCGACATCCGGGTCAGGCAACACACCCGCACCTTGTTGCGGCCACTCCACCAGGCAAATGGCATCGTTGGCGAAATAGTCACGGATACCCATAAATTCCAGCTCCTCTGGGTCCGCAAGACGGTAAAGATCAAAGTGATATACCATCAGATTGTCGAGCGTGTAGGGTTCGACCAGGGTATAGGTCGGGCTTTTCACATTCCCTTTGTGGCCTAGCGCCTGTAAAAAACCCCGGCTGAAGGTGGTTTTACCCGCGCCCAAATCACCGTACAGATAGATGACGGTGGCACCGTCACAGGCCAGTGCCAGGCGCTTGCCGAGATCCAAAGTTGCCTGCTCGTCGGGTAAAGCAATCACACAATTAGTCATTTTCTACGTCAATCACATCCGGGTTAACAACACGCCGCAGCGTGTCAAAAAGATCGGTGGCCAGCATGCCGCGCGTTCCGTACTGCGCCGCCACTCTGTCAGCGGCGGCACCGTGCGCCACGCAGCCTGCAATAGCTGCATCATAAGGGGTAAGTTTCTGTCCAAGCAACGCGCTGATAATGCCGGAGAGCACATCGCCCATTCCGCCACTTGCCATTCCCGCATTGCCCGCGTCGATAATGCCCAGCGCGCCAGATTCACAGGCCACTATCGTGCCTGCCCCTTTCAGAACCGCAACACCCCCATAACGTTTTACCAGACGCTGCGCAGAAAGTAAGCGATCGCTTTCAATTTCTGCGACGCTGCAGTTAAGCAGCCGCGCGGCTTCGCCGGGGTGTGGCGTCAGGATGCGATTGTGACGTTTATCAGGATTGATTGCCAGAAGGTTCAGCGCGTCGGCATCCCACAGCATCGGTTTACGGCAATTCTCGACTTTCTGTAGCGCTTTTTTACCCCACTCCTGTTGACCCAGCCCCGGGCCTATCGCCACCACGTCCGCCCAGGCCAGGCTCTCTTCAAGAGAGTGCGGCGTGAGTTCGCTGACCATCAGTTCGGGGCGAGCAGTAATTAACGGCGGGATGTTTTCGATGCGAGTGAGCACTCGCACCAGACCCGCGCCCGCCCGCTGAGCGGCCTCTCCGGTCATACGAATCGCCCCTGCCGTGCCGTGATCGCCACCGATGATCACCAGTTTCCCGTGATCGCCTTTGTGGGACGTCGGACGGCGCGGCGGCAGCCACTGCGCAAGCTGGGAAGCATCAAAACGGGAAAGCGACGTTTCCTGGCCCGCAAGCCAGCTATCCAGGCCGAGCGCATGATGGTGAAGCGTCCCCACCACATCGCGCGCTTTGCCGGTCAACAATCCAGGTTTAAGGGCGATAAGGGTCACAGTAGCCGTGGCGTGAATCACCGCGCCAGGCGTCGCGCCCGTTTGCGCCAGCAGGCCCGAAGGAATATCCAGGGCGATCACGGGAGCGTGATGGCTGTTGGCATGTTCAATCAGTTTCGCAACGTTGTCGCGCGGAGCCTGGCTCAGCCCGGTGCCGAGTAGGCCATCAATAATCAGATCGATACCCTCTGGCCAGACGATATCCGCAGCATGGATCACGCCACCGGCGTTTAGCCAGGCGTCCCGGGCTTCGCTCGCTTCTTCTGGTAAAGGTTTGTCGCTCTCAAGTGCCAGCAGGGTTACATTCAGGCCAGCGGCGGCGGCCAGTCGGGCCACCACGTAGCCATCGCCGCCGTTATTGCCGTGCCCGCAAAGAATCAACCAATGAGTGGCGTGCGGATAGGTTTCACGCGCAATGCGAAACGCCGCTTCGCCCGCGCGAAGCATCAGCTCATACAGGGTAATGCCCAGGCTATCGGCCGCCTCTTTTTCAGCGCGTCGCAGGTCATCCGCAGGCCAAATGGAATGTGGTATACTTGCGGGGATTTTCTTCACCGTATGGTCCGTCATGTCACAGCCCCTCGATCTCAATCAATTAGCGCAAAACATTAAACAATGGGGCGCTGAGCTTGGCTTTCAGAAAGTCGGTATCACCGATACTGATCTTTCCGCGAGCGAGCCAAAACTGCAGGCCTGGCTGGACAAACAATACCACGGCGAGATGGAGTGGATGGCGCGTCACGGGATGATGCGCGCCCGGCCCCACGAGCTTTTACCGGGTACCCTGCGCGTCATTAGCGTTCGCATGAACTACCTCCCCGCTAACGCGGCGTTTGCCCGCACGCTGAAAGATCCCTCTCTGGGTTACGTCAGCCGATATGCGCTTGGGCGTGATTATCATAAGCTTCTGCGTAACCGCTTAAAAAAACTCGGGGAAACTATCCAGCAGCACTGCGGCTCGCTGAATTTTAGACCTTTTGTCGACTCTGCGCCTATTCTTGAGCGCCCTATCGCTGAAAAAGCCGGGCTTGGCTGGACAGGTAAGCACTCACTTATCCTCAGCCGCGACGCAGGCTCATTCTTCTTTCTCGGTGAATTGCTGATAGATTTGCCGCTGCCGGTCGACGGCCCGGTCGAAGAAGGGTGTGGTCGCTGTGTGGCGTGTATGACCATCTGCCCGACGGGAGCGATTGTCGAGCCTTACACCGTGGATGCACGCCGCTGCATCTCGTATCTCACCATCGAACTGGAAGGGGCGATCCCCGAAGAGTTCCGCCCGCTGATTGGCAATCGAATTTATGGCTGTGACGACTGTCAGCTCATCTGCCCCTGGAATCGCTACTCGCAGCTCACGGATGAAGACGATTTTAGTCCGCGTAAAGCGTTACATGCGCCGAAACTGACGGAGCTGTTTGCCTGGGACGAACCGTATTTCCTCAGGATCACCGAAGGTTCGGCGATTCGCCGTATCGGGCATCTGCGCTGGCTGAGAAATATTGCCGTTGCGCTGGGAAATGCTCCCTGGGACGAGGCCAATATTCTGGCGCTTGAAAAGCGCAGAGGTGAGCACCCACTTCTCGACGAACACATAGAATGGGCGATTGCGCAGCAAATTGAGAAGCGAAACGCCTGTGTAGTCGAGGTGCAATTACCTCAGAAAAAACGTCTGGTGAGAGTGATCGAAAAGGGGCTTGTACGCGACGCCTGAACTATTCACAGCCTGTGAATAAAATCATGAAGTCAGCAACCATCGGGCTTTGCAGAGAGGTCAAGAGATCTCAATAACATTTTGAAATGATATTTTTAGCTTTATATTCAATTGGTTATGAATATACCGTTCACCCTGCGAAGGTTTTTGGGCTTTTAGCAAAATAGTGGAATCTGTGGATAACTCTGTTCACAAGAGTTTGTCAGAAACAAAAGAAAGCGTCCCCAACGAAGCACTTCGCTGTGGATAAACTGGGTATGAAGAAGAATTTGGAGCGGGAAACGAGACTCGAACTCGCGACCCCGACCTTGGCAAGGTCGTGCTCTACCAACTGAGCTATTCCCGCTTGGGTGGTGCGTGTCTTGCGACACTTTTCAAATTTTGGAGCGGGAAACGAGACTCGAACTCGCGACCCCGACCTTGGCAAGGTCGTGCTCTACCAACTGAGCTATTCCCGCTTGGGTGGTGCGTACATCTTGCGATACTTTTCAAATTTGGAGCGGGAAACGAGACTCGAACTCGCGACCCCGACCTTGGCAAGGTCGTGCTCTACCAACTGAGCTATTCCCGCAAAAATTTGTTGCTGTCGTAACGTGTAATTCTCTGTCGTTACGGGAGGCGCATTATACGAGAAATCCTTTTAGCTGCAACCCCCCTGAAAGCGATTTTTTTGAAATCCTGTTCAAGTGCCTAATTAATCGGCAAGCTGCACAATTTAACGGCAAAAACCCGGCTGCGCAAGCGCGCCGGGCAGCAAACTTACAACTTAATAAAGTTTTCGCGGTAATACGCCAGCTCAGCCACCGACTCACGAATATCGTCCATCGCCTGATGGGTGCCCTGCTTTTTGAAGCCATCCAGAATTTCCGGTTTCCAGCGACGCGCCAGCTCTTTCAGGGTGCTCACATCCAGATAGCGGTAATGGAAATAGGCTTCAAGCTCAGGCATGTACTTAAACAGGAAGCGGCGATCCTGGCCGATGCTGTTACCGCAGATCGGTGATTTACCGGCAGGCACCCACTGTTTCAGAAACTCAATGGTCGCCAGCTCCGCGTCGCGATCGCCCTGAGTGCTGGCTTTCACGCGCTCTACCAGCCCGCTGCCGGTATGGGTGCGCACGTTCCAGTCGTCCATCAGCGCCAGCTGTTCGTCAGACTGATGTACCGCAATGGTCGGGCCTTCCGCCAGAATGTTCAGGTTGGCATCGGTCACCAGCGTTGCGATCTCAATGATGCGATCGCGCTCGGGATCCAGACCGGTCATTTCAAGATCAATCCAAATCAGGTTGTTTTCATCCGCGCTCATGTTATTTTCCACCCTTCTCGCATAACCGGCAGTAGCAGGTTAACTAGTATTAATTAGTGTGTATCATAGAGGTTTTGCCCGATACGGGCGACCAGGAGTCAGCACGATTGAGTAAAAATAAACTCTCCAAAGGGCAACAGCGCCGTGTGAGTGCCAACCATCAGCGCCGTCTTAAGACCACTTCGGAGAAACCCGATTACGACGACAACCTGTTTGGCGAAACAACCGAAGGCATGGTGATCAGCCGTTTCGGCATGCACGCCGATGTGGAAGCCGCCGACGGTAGCGTCCACCGCTGCAACATTCGTCGCACCATCCGTTCACTGGTGACCGGTGACCGCGTGGTATGGCGTCCAGGCAAAGCGGCGTCCGAAGGTGTCAACGTAAAAGGGATCGTCGAAGCGGTTCATGAGCGCACGTCCGTTCTGACACGCCCCGACTTCTACGACGGCGTCAAACCGATCGCTGCCAACATCAATCAGATCGTGATTGTATCGGCGATCTTACCTGAGCTTTCGCTCAATATTATCGACCGCTATCTCGTTGCCTGCGAAACGCTGGACGTTGAGCCGCTGATCGTACTCAACAAAATCGATCTGCTGGATGACGAGGGAATGGCATTTGTGAACGAGCAAATGGACATCTACCGTGATATTGGCTATCGCGTACTGATGGTCTCCAGCCACAAGAAAGATGGCCTGAAACCGCTTGAAGAGGCGCTCACCGACCGCATCAGCATCTTTGCGGGTCAGTCTGGCGTGGGGAAATCCAGCCTGTTAAACAATCTTCTGGGGCTGCAGGAAGAGATCTTGACCAACGATGTGTCCGACAACTCCGGGCTGGGTCAGCACACCACCACGGCCTCGCGCCTGTACCACTTCCCACACGGCGGCGATGTCATTGACTCCCCAGGGGTGCGTGAATTTGGTTTGTGGCACCTTGAGCCGGAACAAATCTTCAATGGATTTGTCGAATTCCATGACTATTTAGGCGCTTGCAAATACCGCGACTGTAAACACGACAACGACCCTGGCTGCGCCATTCGTGAAGCGGTTGAAAACGGGAAAATTGCCGAAACCCGTTTCTACAACTACCACCGCATCCTCGAAAGCATGGACCAGGTAAAAACGCGTAAAAACTTTTCTGATTCTGATAACTGACAACTAAGCTAAGCGTCGCTAAAATCGTCCCCTTTTTTCAGGTTCCGGCGCTGTGAAGCCGGATCAGGAACGACAAAACAATGGCCTGGAGGCTACCTTGTTAAACTCATTTAAACTTTCGCTTCAATACATTCTGCCTAAACTATGGCTCACCCGCCTGGCGGGCTGGGGCGCGAGCAAACGAGCGGGCTGGCTGACTAAGCTGGTTATCGATCTGTTCGTTAAATACTACAAGGTCGACATGAAAGAGGCGCAGAAGCCGGACACCGCCAGCTACCGCACCTTTAACGATTTCTTTGTCCGCCCATTGCGTGATGACGTTCGTCCGCTGAACACCGACCCGAATGTGCTGGTGATGCCGGCAGACGGCGTGATAAGCCAGCTTGGTAAAATCGAAGAAGACAAAATTCTGCAGGCCAAAGGCCACGACTACAGCATGGAAGCCCTGCTGGCAGGTAACTATCTGATGGCAGACCTGTTCCGCAACGGCTCATTTGTCACCACCTACCTCTCGCCGCGCGACTATCACCGTGTACACATGCCGTGCAACGGTATCCTGCGTGAGATGATCTACGTGCCGGGCGATCTGTTCTCCGTGAACCATTTGACGGCGCAAAACGTCCCGAACCTGTTCGCCCGTAACGAGCGCGTCATCTGCCTGTTTGATACTGAATTTGGTCCAATGGCGCAGATTCTGGTGGGTGCTACCATTGTTGGCAGCATCGAAACCGTCTGGGCTGGCACCATCACGCCGCCACGCGAAGGTGTAATCAAACGCTGGACATGGCCGGCTGGCGAAAACGAAGGCTCGATTGCCCTGCTGAAAGGCCAGGAGATGGGTCGCTTCAAACTGGGTTCTACCGTGATCAACCTGTTCGCGCCGGGTAAAGTGAATCTGGTGGATTCTCTGCAAAGCCTGTCTGTGACTAAAATTGGTCAGCCGCTGGCTATCTCGACGGAAACCTTCGTGACACCAGAAGTCGAGCCAGCGCCACTGGCAGAAGAAGAGATTAAAGCCGAACACGACGCCAGCCCGCTGGTTGACGACAAGAACGACCAAGGCTAACCAAAGGGGTTACTGAAGTGCGCCCGATTATCATTTTTCTGATGGCCTGGTGCCTCAGTACAGGGGCGTACGCAGCGACAGCCCCTGATGCCAAACAGATCTCTCAAGAACTGGAGCAGGCAAAGGCGGCCAAACCCGCCCAGCCGGAAGCCGTTGAGCAGCTCCAGGCCGCGCTGAACGCGCTTGAGGAACGTAAAGGTTCCCTCGAGCGCGCAGAGCAATATCAGCAGGTTATCGATAACTTCCCCAAACTCTCCCAAACGCTCCGCTCGCAGCTGAATAATTTACGCGATGAGCCGCGTAACGTTCCCTCGGGCATGACGACGGACGCCCTGAATCAGGAAATCCTGCAGGTCAGCAGCCAGCTGCTGGAGAAAAGCCGTCAGGCGCAGCAGGAGCAAGAACGGGCGCGTGAAATCGCAGATTCGCTCAGCCAACTGCCCCAACAGCAAACCGATGCTCGCCGCCAGCTGAACGAAGTCGAGCGTCGTATCGGCACCCAGCCCGGTAATAATCCGCAAAATCTCAGCCTGCAGGCCGAATCGGCCAAACTGAAAGCCCTGGTCGATGAGCTGGAGCTGGCCCAGTTGTCTGCCAATAACCGTCAGGAACTGGCGCGAATGCGTTCCGAACTGGCGCAGAAACAGGGCCAGCAGCTCGATACCTATCTGCAAGCCCTGCGAAATCAGCTTAACAGCCAGCGTCAGCGCGAGGCAGAACGCGCGCTGGAGAGCACCGAGCTGCTGGCAGAAAACAGCGAAAATCTCCCGGCGGGGATCGTGGCGCAGTTCAAGATTAACCGCGAACTGTCCGCAGCCCTGAACCAGCAGGCCCAGCGTATGGATCTGGTGGCCTCGCAGCAGCGCCAGGCGACCAATCAAACCTTACAGGTGCGTCAGGCGCTGAACACCCTGCGCGAACAGTCCCAGTGGCTGGGCTCATCGAATTTGCTGGGCGAAGCCTTACGCGCTCAGGTAGCGCGTCTGCCGGAGATGCCTAAGCCGCAGCAGTTGGACACGGAAATGGCGCAGCTGCGCGTCCAGCGTTTGCGTTATGAAGATCTTCTCAACAAACAGTCTCAAGTCCGTCAGCAGCATCAGGCCGATGGCGAGCCGTTGACCAGCGAAGAGAATCGCATTCTCGACGCTCAGCTGCGCACTCAGCGCGAATTGCTGAACTCTCTGCTGCAGGGCGGCGACACGCTGATTCTGGAACTGACCAAGCTGAAAGTCTCCAACAGCCAGCTGGAAGACGCGCTGAAAGAGGTGAACGAAGCCACGCACCGCTATCTGTTCTGGACCTCTGACGTGCGCCCGATGAGCATCTCCTGGCCGATTGACCTTGTGCAAGACCTGCGCCGCCTGATTTCGCTGGATACTTTTGGTCAGTTAGGCAAAGCGGGCGTGATGATCCTCACCAGCAAAGAGACGATTTTCCCGCTGCTCGGCGCGCTGATTCTGGTTGGTTTTAGCATTTACTCGCGCAGGCACTTCACCCGTTTCCTGGAGCGTTCCAGCGCCCGGGTGGGGAAAGTGACGCAGGACCACTTCTGGCTCACGCTGCGCACCGTGTTTTGGTCGATTCTGGTGGCGTCCCCGCTGCCGGTGCTGTGGATGACGCTGGGCTATGGCCTGCGAGAAGCCTGGCCGTATCCGCTCGCCGTAGCGATTGGCGATGGCGTGACGGCCACGGTGCCGTTGCTGTGGGTGGTGATGATTTGCGCGACCTTTGCCCGTCCAAACGGGCTGTTTATCGCCCACTTCGCCTGGCCGCGCCAGCGCGTAACGCGGGCGATGCGCTATTACCTGATGAGTATCGGGCTTATTGTGCCGCTGATTATGGCGCTCATTATGTTCGATAATCTCAACGACCGTGAGTTTTCCGGCTCCCTCGGACGTCTGTGCTTTATGCTGATCTGCGGCGCGCTGGCGATGGTAACTCTGAGCCTGAAACGAGCCGGAATTCCGCTGTATGTCGACAAAACCGGTAGTGGCGAAAACATGGTGAACCGCATGCTGTGGAACCTGCTGCTCAGCGCTCCGCTGGCGGCGATTCTTGCCGCAGCAGTTGGGTATCTGGCAACCGCTCAGGCCCTGCTTGCCCGTCTGGAAACGTCGGTGGCGATCTGGTTCCTGCTGCTGGTCGTGTATCACATTATCCGCCGCTGGATGCTGATTCAGCGTCGCCGACTGGCGTTTGACCGCGCCAAACATCGTCGCGCCGAAATCCTCGCCCAGCGTGCGCGTGGCGAAGACGATCCGCACAGCACCAGCAGCACTGAAGGCACAACGGAAGTGGACGAGGTCGAACTGGATCTGGATGCCATCAGTACCCAGTCCCTGCGCCTGGTGCGCTCCATCCTGATGCTCATCGCGCTGCTGTCGGTGATCGTACTGTGGTCGGAGATCCACTCGGCGTTTGGCTTCCTTGAGAACATCTCTCTGTGGGATGCCACATCTACCGTGCAGGGCGTCGAAAGCCTTGAGCCGATTACGCTGGGTGCAGTGTTGATTGCGATTCTGGTGCTGATCATTACCACCCAACTGGTGCGTAACTTCCCTGCTCTGCTGGAGCTGGCGCTATTACAGCATCTGGATCTCACCCCCGGTACCGGATATGCCATCACTACGATTACAAAATACCTGATTCTGCTGTTTGGCGGACTGGTCGGCTTCTCGATGATTGGGATTGAGTGGTCCAAGCTGCAATGGCTGGTCGCGGCACTGGGTGTCGGTCTGGGCTTTGGTTTGCAGGAGATCTTCGCTAACTTCATCTCCGGCCTGATCATCCTGTTCGAAAAACCCATCCGCATTGGCGATACCGTGACGATCCGCGATCTGACCGGGAGCATCACCAAGATCAACACCCGTGCGACTACCATCAGCGACTGGGATCGCAAAGAGATCATCGTGCCGAATAAGGCGTTTATCACCGAGCAGTTTATCAACTGGTCGCTGTCCGACTCCGTGACGCGTGTGGTGCTGACCGTTCCCGCGCCATCAGATGCTAACAGCGAAGAGGTGACGCAGATTCTGTACACCGCTGCCGAGCGCTGTTCGCTGGTGATCGATAACCCGGCACCGGAAGTGTTCCTGGTCGATTTGCAGCAGGGGATTCAGATTTTCGAACTGCGTATCTACGCCGCTGAGATGGGTCACCGTATGCCGCTGCGTCATGAAATCCACCAGCTGATTCTGGCCGGGTTCCGCGAGCACGGTATTGATATGCCATTCCCACCGTTCCAGATGCGTCTGGAAACACTCGATGGGCGTAAAACGGGAAGAACGTTGACGTCTGCGGCGCGCAAGCGCCCGGCGGGAAGTTTGTAGGGTGAGTACGGTCTGATGTTCTCACCCGCCCTCTCCCTCAGGAGTAGGGCACACATAAAAAAACCCTCTCTCAAGAGGGTTTTTGCTGCTTATCTAGGCACGATCAACCGTAAACGCAATCACATCGCCTAATTGCTCGGCACCGAGCGCCAGCATCACCAGACGATCCACACCCAGCGCTACGCCGGAGCAGTCCGGCAGACCGGCTTTTAATGCTTCCAGCAGATGGGTATCAATTGGCTGCTGCGGCAGGCCGCGCGCGGTACGCTTGCGGTTATCCTGTTCGAAGCGCTGCTGCTGTTCGCGGGCATCGGTCAGCTCGTGGAAACCATTCGCCAGTTCCATGCCTTTGTAATAGACCTCAAAACGCTCGGCGACGCGGTGATCTTCGGTGCTGATCTGCGCCAGCGACGCCTGACTTGCCGGGAAGTGATAAACAAAGGTCGGGCGGTCTTTACCAATCTGCGGCTCCACGCCAAAGGTGAACAGCAGTTGCAGCAAGGTATCGCGATCTTCTTCTGTATCCGCGACGTTGCTCAGATCCAGCTTCGCCGCCACTTCACGCAGCTGCGTTTTGTCCGCGGACAGGGGATCGATTTCCAGATGACGCTGGAAAGCCTGCTGATAAGAGAGCGTCTCAGCACCGGCGCACTCCAGCACCTGTTGCAGCAGATCGTCCACTTCGTTCATCAGACGGTACATGTCGTAATGCGGGCGATACCACTCCAGCATGGTGAATTCTGGGTTGTGGTGACGCCCCATCTCTTCATTGCGGAAACTGCGGCACAGCTGATACACCGGGCCACAGCCCGCCGCCAGCAGGCGCTTCATGTGATATTCCGGACTGGTCATCAGGTACAGATTCATCCCCTGAGAGTGACCAGGACCGACAAAACGGGTTTCAAACGGGACCAGATGAATATCTGTTACCGTTGCCTGACTCATGCACGGCGTTTCCACCTCAAGTACACCACGGTCAGCAAAGAAGCGGCGAATTTCTGCCATAATTGCTGCACGTTTTAACAGGTTAGGGATGGTTGCGCTCGGCTGCCAGGTGGCCGTTTCGCTCATGGGAATTTTCTCCGGATTCAGACAAGGGCACGAAGTCTACTCGTTAGCGGGGAGAGAGACAAATTTTGCACAGTAAATTTTCTCGATTCAGCAATCCGCTAAATTCCGTGACGCAATCCATCAATTACGGTGATAAATCCCAGGACTTAACAGCAAAAAAATCGAACGCGTCAAATTTCCCCCACATCCATACGGTTATACTGTTTTACCCATAAAGGAGCAGTGGAAACGCATTCGCAACCGCCCTTGCGGCAAGTGAAACCTGTCAGGTCACACGTTGCGAAATAACAAAAATCTGGAGGAATGTCGTGCAAACTTTTCAAGCCGATCTTGTCGTTATAGGTGCTGGCGGCGCAGGATTACGGGCTGCGATTGCTGCAGCACAAGCGAATCCAACCGCTAAAATCGCACTGATTTCAAAAGTCTATCCGATGCGCAGCCACACGGTTGCCGCAGAAGGAGGGTCCGCCGCCGTAGCGCAGGATCATGACAGCTTCGAATACCATTTCCACGACACGGTTGCAGGGGGCGACTGGCTTTGCGAACAGGACGTCGTTGACTACTTTGTCCATCACTGCCCGACGGAAATGACCCAGCTGGAGCAGTGGGGCTGCCCGTGGAGTCGCCGTCCGGACGGTAGCGTTAACGTGCGCCGCTTCGGCGGAATGAAAATCGAACGCACCTGGTTTGCCGCCGATAAAACCGGCTTCCACATGCTTCACACCCTGTTCCAGACCTCCCTTCAGTTCCCTCAAATTCAACGCTTCGACGAACACTTCGTCCTCGACATTCTGGTTGACGACGGTCATGCCCGTGGTCTGGTGGCGATGAACATGATGGAAGGCACGCTGATTCAGATTCGCGCCAATGCGGTAGTGATGGCGACGGGCGGCGCAGGCCGCGTCTATCGCTACAACACCAACGGCGGGATCGTCACCGGTGATGGCATGGGCATGGCGCTTAGCCACGGCATTCCGCTGCGCGACATGGAGTTCGTGCAGTACCACCCAACCGGTCTCCCGGGTTCCGGCATTCTGATGACGGAAGGCTGCCGTGGTGAAGGCGGTATTCTGGTCAACAAAGATGGCTATCGCTATCTGCAGGATTACGGCATGGGCCCGGAAACACCGCTCGGTGAGCCGAAAAACAAATACATGGAACTTGGTCCGCGCGACAAAGTTTCTCAGGCGTTCTGGCACGAATGGCGCAAAGGTAACACCATCTCCACGCCGCGCGGCGATGTGGTCTATCTCGACCTGCGCCATCTGGGCGAAAAGAAATTGCTGGAGCGTCTGCCGTTCATCTGCGAACTGGCGAAAGCCTACGTTGGCGTCGACCCGGTGAAAGAACCGATTCCAGTGCGTCCAACGGCGCACTACACCATGGGCGGTATCGAAACCGATCAGCAGTGCGAAACGCGCATAAAAGGGCTGTTTGCCGTCGGAGAGTGCTCTTCCGTCGGCCTGCACGGTGCCAACCGTCTCGGCTCTAACTCGCTGGCAGAGCTGGTGGTGTTTGGTCGTATGGCGGGTGAGCGTGCGATGGAGCGTGCTGCTTCCGCCGGTGAAGCCAACAGCGCTGCGCTGGACGCGCAGGTGGTGGATGTCGAAAAACGCCTGAAAGCGCTGGTTAACCAGGAAGGGACGGAAAACTGGGCGAAAATCCGCGACGAAATGGGACTCTCCATGGAAGAAGGCTGCGGCATCTACCGTACGCCGGAGCTGATGCAGAAAACCGTCGATAAGCTGGCGGAACTGCAGGAGCGCTTCAAACGCGTGCGCATTACCGATACCTCCAGCGTGTTTAACACCGACCTGCTCTACACCATCGAGCTGGGCCACGGCCTGAACGTTGCCGAATGTATGGCGCACTCCGCCCTGGCGCGTAAAGAGTCGCGCGGCGCGCATCAGCGTCTGGACGAAGGCTGTACCGAACGCGACGACGTGAATTTCCTCAAGCATACCCTCGCTTATCGCGACGCGGACGGTACCACTCGTCTGGATTACAGCGACGTGAAAATTACCACGCTGCCACCAGCAAAACGCGTGTATGGGGCAGAAGCGGAAGCAGCCGATAAGAAGGAGAAGGCGAATGGCTGAGATGCAGACGTTGAAAATTGAAGTGGTGCGCTACAACCCGGAAGTGGACGTCGCACCGCACAGCGCGTTCTACGACGTGCCTTTTGATGAGCAGACCTCCCTGCTGGATGCGCTCGGGTACATCAAAGATAACCTGGCACCCGACCTCAGCTATCGCTGGTCCTGCCGCATGGCTATCTGCGGCTCCTGCGGCATGATGGTCAACAAAGTGCCGAAACTGGCCTGTAAAACCTTCCTGCGCGAGTACACCAAGGGCATGAAGGTCGAAGCGCTGGGTAACTTCCCGATTGAACGCGATCTGGTGGTCGATATGACCCACTTTATCGAAAGTCTGGAAGCGATTAAGCCGTATATTATTGGCAACCCGCGCACGCCGGATCAGGGTCCAAACACCCAAACCCCGGCGCAGATGGCGAAATACCATCAATTCTCCGGCTGCATCAACTGCGGTCTGTGCTACGCCGCCTGCCCGCAGTTCGGCCTGAATCCGGAGTTTATCGGCCCGGCCGCCATCACGCTGGCACACCGTTATAACGAAGACAGCCGCGACCACGGGAAGAAAGAACGTATGGCGCAGCTGAACAGCCAGAACGGCGTGTGGAGTTGCACCTTTGTGGGCTATTGCTCGGAAGTGTGTCCGAAGCATGTCGACCCGGCCGCCGCTATTCAGCAGGGTAAAGTGGAAAGCTCGAAAGACTTTCTTATCGCCACCCTGAAACCACGCTAAGGAGTGCATGATGACGACTAAACGCAAAGCCTACGTGCGGCCAATGCCAGCCACCTGGTGGAAGAAACTGCCGTTTTATCGCTTCTATATGCTGCGTGAAGGCACGGCGGTTCCCGCGGTCTGGTTCAGCCTTGAACTGATGTACGGCCTTTTCGCGCTGAAGCACGGCCCGGAAACCTGGGCCAGTTTCGTGGGCTTCCTGCAAAACCCGATCGTGGTGATCCTGAACCTGATCGTGCTCGCCGCCGCGCTGCTGCATACGAAAACCTGGTTTGAGCTGGCGCCGAAAGCAGCAAACATCATCGTGAAAGGCGAGAAAATGGGACCGGAGCCTGTCATTAAAGGGCTTTGGGCGGTGACTGCAGTGGTGACTGTGGTCGTTCTGTTTGTGGCACTGTTCTGGTAAGGAGGCCTGAGTGATTAATCCCAATCCAAAACGCTCTGACGAGCCGGTATTCTGGGGCCTGTTCGGTGCAGGCGGCGTGTGGAGCGCCATCGTCGCACCGGTCATCATCCTGCTGGTAGCGATCTTGCTGCCGCTGGGGCTGTTCCCTGGCGATGCGCTGGGCTACGACCGCGTGTTTGCGTTCGCCAGCAGCTTTATTGGCCGCGTGTTTATCTTCCTGATGATTGTTCTGCCGCTCTGGCTGGGGCTGCATCGCATCCACCACGCCATGCATGACCTGAAAATCCACGTGCCAAACGGCAAGTGGGTGTTCTACGGTCTGGCGACCATTCTGACGGTTGTCACCCTGGTTGCTATCGTCACAATTTGATATTGTGCGTCTTCATCCGGCCCGCCCTTCCGGCGGGCTTTTTTTATGGAAGATGCTCAGATGAAAAAATCATTTTGCTGTGCGTTACTGCTCAGCGCGTCATTCTCAACGCTCGCGGCACCCGTGACAGACAAACAGCTGGCCGACATCGTTAACCGCACCATTACCCCGCTAATGCAGGAGCAGGCTATCCCAGGGATGGCGGTCGCGGTGATTTACCAGGGCAAACCTCACTTCTTCACCTGGGGTAAAGCCGATATCGCCGCAAACCGCCCCGTCACTCAGCAAACGTTGTTTGAACTGGGTTCCGTGAGCAAAACCTTCACCGGTGTGCTGGGCGGCGATGCCATCGCGCGCGGCGAAATTCGCCTGAGCGATCCTGTGACAAAATACTGGCCTGAGCTGACGGGTAAGCAGTGGCAGCAGATTAACCTGCTTCATCTGGCGACCTACACGGCGGGTGGTTTGCCGTTGCAGGTGCCTGATGAAGTAACCGATCGGGCAGCCTTGCTGACGTTTTATCAAAACTGGCAGCCACAGTGGGCACCCGGCGAAAAGCGTCTTTACGCGAACGCCAGCATTGGCCTGTTTGGTTCGCTTGCGGTCAAACCCTCCGGTATGAGCTTTGAACAGGCCATGACCACGCGCGTACTCCAGCCGCTGAAACTCAATCACACCTGGCTGACCGTACCCGAGAGCGAACAGCAGCATTACGCCTGGGGCTATCGCGACGGCAAAGCGGTTCACGTTTCGCCGGGCCAGTTGGATGCAGAAGCCTACGGCGTTAAAACCACGATTGAGGATATGGCGAGCTGGGTGAAGGCCAACATGAATCCGACAACCGTAAGCGATCAAAAACTTCAGCAGGGCATTACGCTTGCTCAATCGCGCTACTGGCAGATAGGTGAGATGTATCAGGGCTTAGGCTGGGAAATGCTGAACTGGCCGGTGAAGGCGAAAACGGTGGTGACCGGCAGCGATAATAAAGTGGCGCTGGCGCCGGCCACTGCAGTGGAAATTAATCCGCCTGCGCCTGCCGTGAAAGCATCATGGGTACATAAAACCGGATCTACCGGCGGATTTGGTAGCTACGTGGCCTTTATTCCGCAAAAAGATCTCGGCATCGTGATGCTGGCGAATAAAAGCTATCCCAACCCAGCTCGTGTAGATGCCGCGTTCCGTATTCTGGACGCGCTCCAGTAACCTTTTGTCCCGCATTTTCCTTGCTGTCATCTACACTTAACAAAAAAACAGCAAGGAAACTTCTATGCGCATTTTGCCTGTTATCGCCGCGGTGACAGCCGCGTTTTTAGTTGTGGCCTGTAGTTCCCCTACCCCGCCGAATGGCGTCACCGTAGTTAATAACTTTGATGCACAGCGTTATCTCGGTACCTGGTATGAAATCGCCCGTCTCGATCACCGCTTTGAGCGCGGGCTACAGCGCGTCACCGCAACCTACAGCACCATGGATGACGGCGGCATTCAGGTCATTAATAAGGGATATAATCCAGAGCGTGGAATGTGGCAGCAGACGATCGGCAAAGCCTACTTTACCGGCGACCCGAGCAGAGCCGCGCTGAAAGTGTCGTTCTTTGGCCCGTTCTACGGCGGCTATAACGTGATTGCGCTGGACCGGGAATATCGCCATGCGCTGGTCTGCGGGCCGGATCGCGACTATCTGTGGATACTCTCACGCACACCGACCATTTCTGACGAAATGAAAAAGCAAATGCTCGATGTCGCGACCCGACAAGGGTTTGATGTGTCGAAATTAATCTGGGTTGAACAGCCGCATTAATGGGTGCTGAGTTTAAGCCCAATAATCCCCGCGACGATTAACGCGAGGCTGGCGATTCGCGCCGGACTCGCGGATTCCCCCAGCAGCAGAATGCCGGTAATTGCCGCACCGACTGCGCCAATCCCCGTCCACACGGCATAGGCTGTCCCCACGGGCAGCGTGCGCATCGCCCAGGAGAGCAGTGCAATACTGACAATCATCGCGGTGACGGTAATGATGCTGGGCGTGAGGCGCGTAAAACCGTGGGTGTATTTCAGGCCAATGGCCCACACCACTTCCAGCAAACCGGCGATCAAAAGAATTATCCAGGACATATCAGGCTCCTTAACTTAAATAACAGTCTGGGGCCGTCCCCGGTGAGAGAAGCGCTTGCAGGTCGTCCCGCAAGGCTGAGTTGAGAGGCCTATTCTGCGCAAGATGTGATTTTTTTTCAATCTGTTTGCTGAATGTAAGTAAAAGCCTGAAATAGCCTCAGTATGCAACGGAGTTCCATCATTTATCACTCATCGGACTTCCCTATGATGGTGTGCTTTCTGATGGCAGAAAGCCGAACCCGTTGCCTGATGCGAAAAAAAACATGTTTAAAATTCTCTTGATTGACCGTTGTCACTTCACCCGCTCAGGGTTTGCAGCATGGCTCAATCATTCAGGTCTGTTCCCCGGCTCTTTTATGGTCACCGGCGTTAACAACCTGTTCCTTGCCCGGGAGCATATCCTGCAATGGAACCCTACACTGATTATTGCTGACTTAAATAGTTTTACTCAGGATATGGGTGATATCCAGCAGCTCTCCTCGCTGCTCATTGCCAGCGAGACGCGGCCTTTTATTTTGCTGCAATCCAGCGAAAAAACGGACATGTCGCAATATATAAAACAGTTCCCGCTGTGGGCCTCGCTGTGTAAAAGCACGCCGCTCTACACGCTGGCGACGGTGATTAATGACGCCCTGAGTTCCTGTGCCAGCTATGAGATACCGCAAATTGCGACGCCGCTCTTGACCCGACAGGAAGAGAAAGTATTAGCACTGTGGATGGAAGGTGCCAGCAATCAGAAAATTGCCGGTAAACTAAGTATTAACAGTAAGACGGTCTACACCTACAAACGGAACATCCGTATGAAGCTGCATATGGATACGCGGTTTTCACCGTTTTTGACACTTCAGGACGTTGCAAGCTGACGGTACGGTGGCAGTTCCGTACCGTCCGTTAACACCGCTATTAATTCTGTGCTTTCGTTGCTGCACCGGAAATAGCGTTACCGCCGCTTTGGATATCTTCACCCACGCCACGCGTGGTGTTGCATGCGGTTAATACTGAGGAAAGCACCAGTACAGAAAAGATCGCTGCAATTGTTTTCTTAACCATAATATATCTTCCTTTTATAGCCAATGTTATTTGTGTATAGCCACTTAAGGATAGACAAAATCCCGCCGGTCGACGGAAAAGGACGTATTTTTTCGGAGTTTTAGAAGTGATTAGCTGGCCGCGTGGGAAATAACATGGCCCAGATCTTTAATATCCTCGCCGACACCACGTGCGGTATTGCACCCGGAAAGGATCGCGCTGGAGAGCACCAGCATCAGCAGAATTTTAACGGTACGTTTCATCATCCCTGCCTGAATCAATCAGGCGCAGCAGACGCTGCGCCTCAATCATTTACATGAATTACTTCACGCGGGATACGTATTCGCCAGAGCGAGTATCCACTTTGATCACTTCGCCAATCTGAACGAACAGTGGAACTTTAACCACTGCGCCAGTGGACAGCGTTGCTGGCTTGCCGCCAGTCCCTGCGGTGTCACCTTTCAGGCCTGGATCGGTTTCAATGATTTCCAGCTCAACGAAGTTAGGCGGAGTCACGCTGATAGGCTGACCGTTCCACAGGGTCACGATGCATTCAGCCTGATCCAGCAGCCACTTCGCGTTGTCACCAACGGCTTTCTCGTCAGCAGCCAGCTGCTCAAAAGTTTCGTTGTTCATGAAGTGATAGAACTCGCCGTCGTTGTACAGGAAGGTCAGGTTCATATCGACCACGTCAGCGCCTTCAGCGGAGTCGGTGGATTTGAAGGTTTTCTCAACACGGGTACCGGTCAGCAGGCGACGCAGCTTAACGCGCGCAAATGCCTGGCCTTTACCTGGTTTAACGAATTCGCTGGCTTCAACCGCATACGGTTCGCCGTCCATCATGATTTTAAGACCAGCACGAAAATCGTTGCTATAGTAAGTCGCCATAAGGCCCTCTGAAAATTGTTAACTGGTAGCTAAGCCACAAAATGGCGCATATTGTAACCCTAAATACCCCGTCCAGAGAAGATTGGTTATCGCAACTTGCCGATGTAATCACCAGTCCTGATGAACTGCTGCGTCTATTGAATATAGACACAGATGAAAATTTGCTCGCCGGTCGTGAAGCAAAACGCCTCTTTGCCTTGCGCGTCCCGCGTGCGTTTGTCGCGCGTATGGAGAAAGGCAACCCCGACGATCCGCTTCTGAAACAGGTACTTACCTCGCAGGATGAGTTCGTGACAGCACCGGGCTATAGCACCGATCCGCTGGAAGAACAGAACAGTGTGGTGCCGGGCCTGCTGCATAAATACCTCAACCGTGCGCTGCTGCTGGTGAAAGGTGGCTGTGCGGTAAATTGTCGCTATTGCTTCCGTCGCCACTTCCCGTATGCCGAAAATCAGGGCAATAAGCGCAACTGGCAGGTGGCACTGGACTATATTGCCGCCCATCCGGAGCTGGATGAGATCATCTTTTCCGGTGGCGATCCGCTGATGGCGAAGGATCATGAGCTGGACTGGCTGCTCACGCAACTCGAAGCGATCCCCCACATCAAACGGTTACGCATTCACAGTCGTCTGCCGATTGTGATCCCCGCGCGCATTACGGATACCCTGGTTTCGCGCTTCGAACAGTCGCGGCTGCAAATCCTGCTGGTGAATCACATTAACCACGCCAACGAGATCGACGACGCTTTTCGTTCGGCGATGATTCGTCTGCGCCAGGCTGGCGTGACCTTGTTAAACCAGAGCGTGCTGTTGCGCGGCGTGAATGATAACGCACGTGCGCTCGCCGATCTGAGCAACGCGCTGTTTGATGCGTCGGTTATGCCTTATTACCTGCATGTGCTGGACCGCGTTCAGGGTGCGTCGCATTTCATGGTGAGCGATGAGGAAGCCCGGCAGATTATGCGGGAGCTGCTGACGCTGGTATCAGGCTATATGGTGCCGAAACTGGCGCGAGAAATTGGTGGTGAGCCGAGCAAAACGCCGCTGGATTTGCAGCTACGTCAGTCGTAAAAAGCGGATGGTGTAGAGTCAAAACAAAACGGCAACCGGTGTTGCCGTTTTTTGTTTGTAGCCTCTGCGATAAACAGAGGGTTCAGGTGAGGACATTAGCCCGCACGTGACTCAGTTCGGGCACTTATAGACCTGGCCGTTCATGGAACTCGCCGTCGGGACAAAGCTCGACAGAATGCCTTGCGATGGGCTGCTCACACCGTAAATGACGTTGCCACCCATTGCCGCCGCCTGGTTACGCAGCGCATTCGCGGCACCACGCATTGAACCGCCTTCGTCACCGTGCTGACCCGACATCCAGTTACTCTGCTCACCGGTTGCCGAACCTAACAGCTGGCACTCGCTGCCCGGCTTATCTTCCACAAAGCGAACGCCCTGACCCGCCGAGGAGAGCTCATTACTGGAGCTACAACCTGCCAGCAGCAACGCTGCCCCTACGATCCCTGCACAGACTTTAACGCGCATGTTATTCCCCGTTTGCAATAAGCTGGACAAGAGTTGTCCGTGTGTAAACCTTATACTAAAAAGATGAACAAAAGAAAAACCCCCAGACATTTCTGCCTAGGGGTTTTTCATTTCTGGGAGGGTTACGCCCAACGCATTCTGGTTACAGAACGATGCCGGGCGTAGGGCAATTACATCATGCCGCCCATTCCACCCATACCGCCCATGCCGCCTGCGCCTAAGTCAGGAGCATCGCCTTTAGGCAGGTCGGTCACCATGCATTCGGTGGTGATCATCAGACCCGCTACAGAGGCCGCGTACTGCAGAGCAGAACGGGTAACTTTAGTTGGGTCCAGGATACCGAAGTCGATCATGTTGCCGTATTCTTCAGTTGCTGCGTTGTAACCGTAGTTACCTTCGCCTGCTTTCACGTTGTTCGCCACAACAGACGGCTCTTCACCGGCGTTGGACACGATCTGACGCAGTGGGGCTTCCATTGCGCGCAGCGCAACTTTGATACCCACGTTCTGATCTTCGTTCTGAGCAGTCAGGCCAGCCAGTTTAGCGGCAACGCGAACCAGCGCAACACCACCACCGGCAACCACGCCTTCTTCTACCGCAGCACGGGTTGCGTGCAGGGCGTCATCAACGCGCGCTTTCTTCTCTTTCATTTCAACTTCGGTAGCAGCACCGACTTTGATTACTGCAACGCCGCCTGCCAGTTTCGCTACGCGCTCCTGCAGTTTTTCACGGTCGTAGTCAGAGGTCGCTTCTTCGATCTGCTTACGGATCTGAGTAACACGGCCCTGGATTGCGCCTTCGTCACCCACGCCATCGATGATGGTGGTGGTGTCTTTGTTGATCACAACGCGTTTCGCCTGACCCAGGTCTTCCAGAGTCGCTTTTTCCAGTTCCATACCGATTTCTTCAGAAATCACGGTACCGCCGGTCAGCGTTGCGATGTCCTGCAGCATCGCTTTACGACGATCGCCGAAGCCAGGTGCTTTAACCGCAGCGACTTTCACGATGCCACGCATGGTGTTAACCACAAGCGTTGCCAGTGCTTCGCCTTCAACATCTTCAGCGATGATAACCAGCGGTTTACCGGCTTTCGCAACGGCTTCCAGTACTGGCAGCATTTCACGGATGTTGGAGATTTTTTTGTCAGCCAGCAGGATGAACGGGCTTTCGAGTTCAACAGCGCCGGTTTCTGGCTTGTTGATGAAGTATGGGGACAGGTAGCCGCGGTCGAACTGCATACCTTCTACTACGTCCAGTTCGTCTTCCAGACCGGTACCGTCTTCAACGGTGATCACGCCTTCTTTACCGACTTTGTCCATCGCTTCAGCGATCAGTTTGCCTACGGTTTCGTCGGAGTTAGCGGAGATAGTACCAACCTGCGCAATCGCTTTTGAGTCGGAGCATGGTACGGACAGGGCTTTCAGCTCTTCAACAGCGGCGATAACCGCTTTGTCGATACCGCGCTTCAGGTCCATTGGGTTCATGCCCGCAGCAACAGCTTTCAGGCCTTCAGCGATGATCGCCTGAGCCAGCACGGTCGCGGTGGTGGTACCGTCGCCTGCAGCGTCGTTCGCTTTAGAGGCAACTTCTTTCACCATCTGCGCGCCCATGTTTTCGAATTTGTCTTCCAGTTCGATTTCACGTGCAACGGAAACGCCATCTTTAGTGATGGTTGGTGCGCCGAAGGATTTATCCAGCACTACGTTACGGCCTTTCGGGCCCAGGGTCACTTTAACTGCATCTGCCAGTACGTTTACGCCGCGCAGCATTTTCACACGAGCGTCGTTACCGAATTTTACGTCTTTAGCTGCCATGTTCTTATTTCCTCAAATTCGTTCAGTATCGTTTCGCGGATTACGCTTCAACAATTGCCAGGATGTCGCTTTCGGACATGATCAACACTTCTTCATTGTCGATCTTCTCGGATTTCACGCCGTAGCCATCGTTGAAAATCACGATGTCGCCAACTTTAACGTCCAGCGGTTGCACTGTACCGTTTTCCAGGATGCGGCCCTTACCGACAGCGATGATTTCGCCACGAGTTGATTTGGCTGCTGCAGAACCGGTCAGTACGATGCCGCCTGCAGATTTGGTTTCAACTTCTTTACGCTTGACGATCACACGATCATGTAACGGACGAATACTCATTGATAGCTCTCCTTCGAGAAAGTCATTATCAGTTATGGAAGACGCCGGGCCGTAAAAGGTTTACCGACTGGTGCCCTGAGAGATGGGGGTCGGATTTTGCCCCTTCAAGGGGCAGTCGAAAAAAAATTTGTGAAAGTGTTACCATCGCCTCTCTTTTGATGGTGGCAGGACGAAGTGAATGAGTGGACTCAAACAGGAGCTGGGGCTGGCGCAGGGCGTTGGTTTGCTCTCCACCTCCTTGTTAGGTACCGGTGTTTTTGCCGTGCCCGCACTGGCGGCTCTGGTGGCAGGAAATAACAGTCTGTGGGCGTGGCCGGTGCTGATCGTGCTGGTTTTTCCGATTGCGATTGTCTTTGCGACGCTCGGCCGCCATTTCCCCAGCGCCGGTGGCGTGGCGCATTTTGTCGGCATGGCGTTTGGCCCACGGCTGGAGCGCGTCACCGGCTGGCTTTTCCTGTCGGTCATCCCTGTAGGGCTTCCTGCTGCTCTGCACATCGCCACCGGTTTTGGTCAGGCGCTGTTTGGCTGGCATGACGAACAGCTGCTGCTGGCGGAGCTGGGGACACTGGCGATCGTCTGGTGGGTCGGGTCTCGCGGCGCCAGTTCCAGCGCTAATCTGCAAACGTTGGTCGCCGTGCTGATCGTCGCGTTGATTGCGGCGATATGGTGGGCGGGCGATATTCAGGTGAGCGCGATTCCGTTCCCGGCGATCGCAGATGTCGAGCACACACAACTATTCGCCGCGCTTGCGGTGATGTTCTGGTGCTTTGTCGGGCTGGAGGCGTTTGCGCATCTGGCGTCAGAGTTTAAACAGCCGGAGAGAGATTTCCCGCGCGCGCTGATGATTGGCCTGCTGCTGGCGGGCACCGTTTACTGGGCCTGTACAGTGCTGGTGCTGCATTTCAGTGCGTATAGCGCCGACATGGCCGCAGCCGCTTCGCTGCCAGGGATGGTGGTGCAACTCTTTGGCGTCAAAGCCCTGTGGATTGCCTGCGTGATTGGTTATCTCGCCTGCTTTGCCAGCCTGAATATTTATATTCAGAGCTTCGCCCGCCTGGTGTGGTCCCAGGCGCAGTATAAGCCGGACAGCCGCCTGTCACGCCTGTCAAAGCGCCAGTTACCCCTGAACGCGCTAAACGCCGTGCTGGGCTGTTGCGTGCTGAGCACCCTGTGTATTTCTGAATATCAATCTCGATGCGCTGATCGTCTATGCGAACGGCATTTTCATCATCATTTATCTGCTGTGCATGCTGGCAGGATGCCGGTTGCTGAAAGGACGATTTAAAGTGCTGGCGGTAGTCGGCGGCGTACTGTGTTTGCTGCTGCTGGTGATGGTTGGCTGGAAGAGTTTGTACGCTTTGGTGATGCTGGCAGGGCTGTGGATGTTCTTGCCGAAACGAAGCGTGCTTTAAACGCCGGATAGCGCTGCGCTTTTCCGGCCTGCAAGATATCAGGCCCGGTAAGCGAAGCGCCACCGGGTACGCCTGTCAGCGGTCGTCTTTATGATCGAGGCGGTCGCGATGATCGTCCTTGCGCTGAAACTCCCCGTCAAAGGTCTCTCCATTTCCCGGCCCAGTGCTGAAACCGCCGCCAGGCATGCGGTTAAAACGCAGATGCGGTAGCAGTCTCATGGTCAGAAGTTTTTGCACCGGTGGCAACAGCAGTAACAGGCCAAGGAAATCGGTGAAGAACCCCGGCAGAATCAGCAGCAGGCCCGCAAGAATCAGGGACACGCTTTTGATCATCTCGGCTGCCGGGCTTTCTCCCGCCGCCATCTTCTGCTGCATTAACAGGAAATTTTTGAAACCCTGATTGCGCACCAGCGACATCCCAATTACGGATGTGAAGATGACCAGGATCAGCGTCAGCAGGACGCCCAGCACGTGGGCGACCTGGATAAAAATAGAAATCTCGATGTAAACATAGAGAAAAATGGCAATAAAAGGTATCCAGCGCACTGGTTTCTCCTGTGTGGCAGACGCCTCTGGCCTCTGTCTGTATGTGTTTGCGAGTCGCGTCTTTCTGAGATGGAGACGGTTAGCCAAATTTCAATCGGTTTGCACGGATATTTTTTCTGGAAATATTCAAGCGGTGATTCATTTCACAGATTAATAATTATCATGAGATGAGGGCGATAATAAGTGATCCAGATTACGGCAATTCGCTATCATCAGCATATGATCTCGAGTATCTGGCTGATTGAGGGAATAATCGTCGGTCAGCAAATATTGAAAACCACATATCTACTGTGTGTTTAGTACAATCCATCGGCCGCTTTAAAAGAAGGTTCACATGTTAAACAACATTCGTATCGAAGAAGATTTGTTGGGTACCAGGGAAGTTCCAGCGGATGCCTACTACGGTATTCACACTCTGAGAGCGATTGAAAACTTTTACATCAGCAACAACAAAATCAGCGACATCCCTGAATTTGTACGTGGCATGGTGATGGTGAAAAAAGCCGCAGCACTGGCAAACAAAGAGCTGCAAACCATTCCGAAAAGCGCTGCAAATGCCATCATCGCCGCCTGCGATGAAGTGCTGAACAACGGCAAATGCATGGATCAGTTCCCGGTTGACGTCTATCAGGGCGGTGCGGGGACCTCCGTCAACATGAATACCAACGAGGTGCTGGCAAACATCGGTCTTGAACTGATGGGCCACCAGAAAGGTGAGTACCAGTACCTCAATCCAAACGACCACGTTAACAAGTGCCAGTCTACCAACGACGCCTACCCGACCGGTTTCCGTATCGCCGTTTACGCCTCTGTGGTGAAACTGATCGACGCGATTAACCAGCTGGGTGATGGCTTCCAGCGTAAAGCCGTTGAGTTCCAGGACATTCTGAAAATGGGCCGTACCCAGCTGCAGGATGCCGTGCCGATGACCCTCGGCCAGGAATTCCATGCCTTTAACGTGCTGCTGAACGAAGAGACCCGCAACATCCTGCGCACCTCTGAGCTGCTGCTGGAAGTGAACCTTGGCGCCACCGCCATCGGTACGCGTCTGAATACCCCGGACGGCTATCAACAGCTGGCGGTGCAGAAACTGGCGGAAGTCTCCAATCTGGCGGTTGTTCCGGCGGAGGACCTGATCGAAGCGACCTCCGACTGCGGTGCCTACGTGATGGTGCACAGTGCGCTGAAACGTCTGGCAGTGAAACTCTCCAAAATCTGTAACGACCTGCGCCTGCTCTCCTCCGGTCCACGCGCTGGCCTGAACGAAATCAACCTGCCAGAACTGCAGGCCGGTTCGTCCATCATGCCAGCTAAAGTGAACCCGGTTGTGCCAGAAGTGGTTAACCAGGTGTGCTTCAAAGTCATCGGCAACGACATTACCGTGACCATGGCCTCCGAAGCGGGTCAGCTGCAGTTGAACGTCATGGAGCCAGTGATTGGCCAGGCGATGTTTGAATCCATCCACATTCTGACCAATGCCTGCTACAACCTGCTGGAAAAATGCATTAACGGCATCACGGCGAACAAAGCCGTGTGCGAAAGCTTCGTCTACAACTCCATCGGTATCGTCACTTACCTGAACCCGTTCATCGGCCACCATAACGGTGACATCGTCGGGAAGATTTGTGCCGAAACCGGTAAGAGCGTGCGCGAAGTCGTCCTTGAGCGTGGACTGCTGACAGAGGCTGAGCTGGATGATATCTTCTCGGCGCAGAACCTGATGCACCCGGCCTACAAAGCGAAGCGTTATACCGATGAAAGCGAACAATAACAGTTCGGGTTAAACTTCCGAAAGGCACGTCACTTGTGACGTGCCTTTTTGCTTTTATAGGACATCACAAAAATAACATTTACGTATCCAACAACTAACATTCAAGGAAGCGATTATGATTGTCATTGAGCTGATTATCGTTTTAGCGGCGATTTTCCTCGGCGCCAGGCTAGGAGGGATTGGTATCGGCTATGCCGGGGGTTTGGGCGTGCTGGTTCTGGCAGCCATTGGTGTCGCACCGGGGAAAATCCCGTTTGACGTTATCTCCATCATCATGGCGGTGATTGCAGCCATCTCGGCCATGCAGATTGCGGGTGGTCTGGATTATCTGGTTAATCAAACGGAAAAACTGCTGCGCAAAAACCCGAAATACATCACCATTCTCGCGCCGGTCGTGACCTACTTCCTGACGATTTTTGCCGGTACGGGCAACATCTCTCTGGCAACGCTGCCGGTTATTGCCGAAGTGGCGAAAGAGCAAGGTATTAAGCCGTGCCGCCCACTGTCGACTGCTGTGGTGTCCGCGCAGATCGCGATTACCGCCTCGCCGATTTCTGCCGCAGTGGTCTATATGTCATCGGTAATGGAAGGTCATGGCGTTAGCTATATTCATCTGCTCTCCGTGGTGATCCCCTCGACGCTGCTGGCTGTGCTGCTGATGTCGTTCCTGGTCACTATACTGTTTAACTCCAAACTTTCTGACGATCCGGTGTACCTGAAACGTCTGGAAGAAGGTCTGATCGAACTGCGCGGTGAAAATAAAGTTGAGATCAAACCACGCGCGAAACTGTCGGTACTGCTGTTCCTGCTGGGCGTGGTCTGTGTGGTGATTTATGCCATCGTCAACAGCCCAAGCCTCGGCCTGGTGGCAACACCGCTGATGAATACCACCAACGCAATCCTGATTATTATGCTGAGCGTCGCGACCCTGACCACCGTGCTGTGCGGCGTGGAAACGGACAGCATTCTCAGCTCCAGCACCTTCAAAGCCGGGATGAGCGCCTGTATCTGTATCCTCGGCGTGGCGTGGCTGGGTGATACCTTCGTTTCCCACAATATCGACTGGATTAAAGAGACCGCAGGTACCGTGATTCAGGGCCATCCGTGGCTGCTGGCGGTGATTTTCTTTGTGGCTTCCGCGCTGCTGTATTCTCAGGCCGCGACGGCGAAAGCGCTGATGCCGATGGCGCTGGCACTGAACGTGTCGCCGCTGACCGCTGTGGCCTCTTTCGCTGCCGTTTCTGGCCTGTTTATTCTGCCAACCTATCCGACGCTGGTCGCGGCCGTGCAGATGGACGATACCGGGACGACGCGCATCGGACGCTTCGTCTTTAACCATCCGTTCTTTATTCCGGGCACGATGGGCGTGGTGTTTGCCGTGTGCTTCGGTTTCCTGATCGGTAGCGTGATTCTTTAAGCTTTCGGTGTTGTAAAAATAGTTAAAGTCGGGCCGCTCAGCGGCCCGATTCATTAATGCCCTCAGGCTCAGCGTGATATAGTGATTTTTTCGCGAAGAGGAGGTCGAGTAGTGAATACACCTGACGCTGTCGTTGTACTGTGTACCGCCCCCGATGAAGCCACTGCCCAGGAGCTTGCCGCCAAAGTGCTGGCAGAACAGCTCGCTGCCTGTGTGACGATCCTGCCTGGCGCAACCTCGATGTACTACTGGGAAGGCAAGCTGGAACAGGAGTACGAAGTGCAGATGCTGCTGAAAACCAACGTCGCGCATCAGCAAGCGCTTCTCGACTGCCTCAAGTCTCATCATCCATACCAGACCCCAGAACTGCTGGTGCTGCCAGTGGTTCACGGCGATAACGATTATCTCTCATGGCTCAACGCTTCCTTACGCTGATCCTGCTGCTGTGCAGCACATCAGTTTTTGCCGGGTTGTTCGACGCGCCCGGCCGCTCTAATTTTATTCCCGCCGACCAGGCGTTTGTCTTCGACTTCCAGCAGTACCAGCACGATCTCAATCTGACCTGGCAGGTCAAAGAGGGCTATTACCTCTACCGCAAGCAGGTGAGCATTACCCCCGCTCGCGCGACCGTTGGCGAGCCGCAGCTGCCCGCAGGCGAATGGCACGAAGATGAGTTCTACGGCAAAAGCGAAATCTATCGCCATCGGCTGACAGTGCCGGTCACGGTAAATCAGGCCAGTTCGGGCGCCACGCTGACGGTGACATACCAGGGCTGCGCCGACGCAGGTTTCTGCTATCCGCCAGAGACCAAAGTGGTACCGCTGAGCGAAGTGCAGGCGTCCCCAGCACCTTCAGCTCCCGCAGTGGAAACGGATGATACCAGTGCTAAGCTGCCCTTCTCCGCGCTGTGGGCGCTATTGATCGGTATTGGTATCGCCTTCACGCCCTGTGTCCTGCCGATGTATCCCCTGATTTCCGGCATCGTCCTCGGCGGCAAACAGCGTTTATCCACCGCCCGTGCGTTGCTGCTGGCCTTTATCTACGTACAGGGGATGGCGCTGACATACACCGCCCTTGGCCTGATCGTGGCCGCAGCAGGGCTTCAGTTCCAGGCGGCGCTCCAGCACCCTTATGTGCTCATCGGGCTGTCGGTGGTCTTTACCCTGCTGGCACTGTCGATGTTTGGGTTATTCACCTTGCAGCTGCCGTCGTCACTGCAAACACGCCTGACACTGATGAGCAACCGTCAGCAGGGCGGTTCTGCTGGCGGCGTCTTTGCAATGGGCGCCATTGCCGGGCTGATCTGCTCCCCCTGCACCACCGCGCCGCTCAGCGCCATTCTGCTTTACATCGCTCAGAGCGGGAACATGTGGTTCGGTGGCGGGACGCTCTATCTTTATGCACTGGGCATGGGGCTGCCGCTGATTCTGGTCACCGTCTTTGGCAACCGTCTGCTGCCGAAAAGCGGTCCGTGGATGGAAACCGTGAAAACGGCGTTCGGCTTTGTGATTCTGGCACTGCCGGTATTCCTGCTCGAACGTGTGATTGGCGATGTCTGGGGAGTGCGCCTGTGGGCGCTTCTGGGTGTGGCGTTCTTCGGCTGGGCATTTATTACCAGCCTGCAGGCGCAGAAGCCGTGGATGCGAATCGTGCAAATTATCCTGCTGGCCGCCGCGCTGGTGAGCGTGCGTCCCCTTCAGGACTGGGCGTTTGGTTCCCCAGGCGTACAAACCCAGGCGCATCTTAGCTTTACTCAAATCAGTAACGTTGATGAGCTGAACACCGCCCTGGCGCAGGCCAAAGGCAAACCCGTGATGCTCGATCTCTACGCCGACTGGTGCGTAGCCTGTAAAGAGTTTGAAAAATACACCTTTAGCGATCCGCAGGTGCAAAACGCGCTGAAAAATACCGTTCTGCTGCAGGCCAATGTGACGGCCAATAACGCGCAGGACAAGGCTCTGTTAAAACAGCTCAACGTGCTCGGCCTGCCGACTATTTTGTTCTTTAATGAGCAAGGAGAAGAGCAGCCTGCCGGACGCGTGACGGGTTTTATGGATGCCGCAGCGTTCAGCGCGCATTTGCGCGATCGCCAACCGTAAACGACACTGTTAACGGGAGAAACCGTTAGCATTGGGAGGAGAAAACCGTGCAACGTGAAGACGTACTGGGACAAGCCCTGCAATTACTTGAGGTTCAAGGGATCGCCAGCACCACGCTTGAGATGGTTGCCGAACGCATCGATTATCCTCTGGATGAGCTTCGCCGCTTCTGGCCCGATAAAGAAGCGCTGCTGTACGACGCCCTGCGCTATCTGAGCCAGCAGGTGGATATCTGGCGCAGGCAGTTAATGCTTAACGAAGAGCTGACGGACGAGCAGAAAATACTGGCGCGTTATACGGCCCTCGCGGATTGCGTTCGCAACAAACGCTACCCGGGCTGCCTGTTTATCGCCGCCTGCACTTTCTATCCTGATCCAGGGCACCCGATCCATCAGCTGGCGGATCAGCAAAAAAGCGCGGCGCACGACTTTACCCATGAGCTGCTCACCCGACTCGAAGTCGACGATCCGGCAATGGTCGCGCGGCAGATGGAGCTGGTGCTGGAAGGTTGCCTGAGCCGTATGCTGGTCAATCGCAGCCTGGCTGACGTCGAGACGGCGCACCGTCTCGCGGAAGATATCCTGCGTTTTGCGCAGTGCCGTATGGGTGGCGCGCTGACTTAAGCCAGGATGCCTGCCCACGCAGAGATAAGCAGGCAAAGCGCCATTACGCGTTGAAAGCGCACCATCGCCACGGTGGTGCGAAACACCCGATTTACCGCCTTTCCCAGCCACGCCCAGCACATCAGACACGCAATCGAAATGATTAAGAACCAGAGCGCCATCAGCGCCACCTCCCGCAGGGCATGCTCTCCCACTGGCGCAAACAGGCTCACGACGGCCAACGCCATCATCCATGTCTTTGGATTGATCACCTGTAAAAGCGCCGCCGCACGCGCCGTAAAACGGTGATGCGAGCCATGTGACAGGTTTGCCGCTGGCGCACTGAATAACTGCCAGCTCATCCAGCTTAACCACAGCACGCCAGCCCAGCTCATCACCTGACGAATCAGCGGGTACTGGCGCAACACTTCCCCGGCACCCGCACCAGAGATCAGCACGATGGCACTGGCCGCCATACAGCCGCTGACAAGAGCAGGAATCGTCGCCTTGACCCCGTAGTGCTGGCTGTTGGTCAGAACAAGGATATTGGTTGGGCCGGGCGTTATCGAGGCGACAAAAGCAAACAGCAGAAACGGCATCACGTTCACAGGTAGCTCCTTATTTTTGGAGCTCTGACTGTGCCGCTATTTTCTGGAAACGTCTGGAAGGTTTGTGCACAACTTTCGGTAATGGGCTGGGGTGATGCGATAGGCCCGCTGGAACCAGCGTCCAAGATGGCTCTGATCGGCAAAACCCAGCGACGCAGCGACATCCACCGGTAAATCGCCACGAGCCAACATCTGACGGGCTTTGGCGAGCCGAAGCTGGATAAGCCAGGCGTGCGGTGCCAGATGGAACTCACGTTTGAAACAGCGCGTCAGCGTAAAGCGATCGGTTCCCGTCTCGCGCGCAAGATCAGACAGCCCAAGATTTTCGCCCATATGCGCATACAGATAGTCACGCGCCCGATGTGCCACCGCCGCGCTTTGCAGTTGCGAAGGGAGCCTTTTGCGCCAGTGGCAATGGGAAGTGATCTGCGCCAGCATGTGATCCATCGTGCTTTGCTGGACGATTTTCATCTCATCCTGATGCAGCGCATTAAACGTCTCACCGATGGTGCGAACCAGCTGCGGCTCACGCGTCAGGGTTTGCGCAAAATGGAGTGAATAACTACCGGGCGTGGATTCGTATAGCCCGTGCAGCGTGTTATTCAGCCACTGTTCGTCCAGATAGAACGTCAGATAGGTAAAGCCGCCCTCGACGGGGGCATCGCCATCATGGATTTCACCGGGTTCAAGCAGAAAGGCATCTCCCGGCTGGCTCTGGTGACGCTCGCGGCGGCAATGGAACTGCTGAGTGCCAGAAAGCGTAATGCCCACCAGATAGCTGTCGTGCCAGTGTGGGTCGAAAGCATGGCCTTCGAAGTGTGCCTTAATGGTTTCAATACCTGTGTCTGCATGCTGACGTAGCTCAAGCCAGTCGTTCGCCATATCGCCCTCCTCTGATCTGTCAGCATTGCTATTTAGCCCCCTCCTTGTCTGGAAGATTTGTGCAATTTCGCGGTGCAAACGGACAGATTGCCGTAAAGTTAAGCAGTTGAACAGCTTTTCCTGAATTAGGGTTGACGACCATCCGGGATTAAGGTTTAATGCGCTCCGTTGCCCGGATAGCTCAGTCGGTAGAGCAGGGGATTGAAAATCCCCGTGTCCTTGGTTCGATTCCGAGTCCGGGCACCACTATTTAGAAAAACCAGCCTTAGGGCTGGTTTTTTGCTTTTGGGGATTCGGTAAATTCTGGCCGTGTCATTCAACACTATGGATTGCTTCCCCACAGTCTGAACGCCTCTTTTCAGCAGTACTTCGCTCGAATTCCACTACTCGACTTACTTTTTCAAGCTTATAGCGGCGCTATAAGAGGCTGACTCTTTGCATAGAAGGGGTTTGATGCGATTGAGGAGGGTGATTCGTGACTGGATGGCAGGACAGTAACCGGGCTGTTGTGCCGGTCTGGGACTATTTTGGATAATGACAAAAACGCAAAAAGGCCATCCTCGCGGATGGCCTCTTCACTTAATTTGATGCCTGGCAGTTCCCTACTCTCACATGGGGAGACCCCACACTACCATCGGCGCTACGGCGTTTCACTTCTGAGTTCGGCATGGGGTCAGGTGGGACCACCGCGCTAAAGCCGCCAGGCAAATTCTGTATCAACACGCATCTCTGCGCATTAATTAATCTGTATCAGCTGAAAATCGACTGTCTCTGCTTCGCCAAAACATCTTCGGCGTTGTAAGGTTAAGCCTCACGGTTCATTAGTACTGGTTAGCTCAATACATCGCTGCACTTACACACCCAGCCTATCAACGTCGTAGTCTTCAACGTTCCTTCAGGACTCTCAAGGAGTCAGGGAGAACTCATCTCGGGGCAAGTTTCGTGCTTAGATGCTTTCAGCACTTATCTTTTCCGCATTTAGCTACCGGGCAATGCCATTGGCATGACAACCCGAACACCAGTGATGCGTCCACTCCGGTCCTCTCGTACTAGGAGCAGCCCCCCTCAATTCTCCAGCGCCCACGGCAGATAGGGACCGAACTGTCTCACGACGTTCTAAACCCAGCTCGCGTACCACTTTAAACGGCGAACAGCCGTACCCTTGGGACCTACTTCAGCCCCAGGATGTGATGAGCCGACATCGAGGTGCCAAACACCGCCGTCGATATGAACTCTTGGGCGGTATCAGCCTGTTATCCCCGGAGTACCTTTTATCCGTTGAGCGATGGCCCTTCCATTCAGAACCACCGGATCACTATGACCTGCTTTCGCACCTGCTCGAGCCGTCACTCTCGCAGTCAAGCTAGCTTATGCCATTGCACTAACCTCCTGATGTCCGACCAGGATTAGCTAACCTTCGTGCTCCTCCGTTACTCTTTAGGAGGAGACCGCCCCAGTCAAACTACCCACCAGACACTGTCCGCAACCCGGATTACGGGTCTACGTTAGAACACCAGCCATTAAAGGGTGGTATTTCAAGGTTGGCTCCACGCAGACTGGCGTCCACGCTTCAAAGCCTCCCACCTATCCTACACATCAAGGACCAGTGTTCAGTGTCAAGCTATAGTAAAGGTTCACGGGGTCTTTCCGTCTTGCCGCGGGTACACTGCATCTTCACAGCGAGTTCAATTTCACTGAGTCTCGGGTGGAGACAGCCTGGCCATCATTACGCCATTCGTGCAGGTCGGAACTTACCCGACAAGGAATTTCGCTACCTTAGGACCGTTATAGTTACGGCCGCCGTTTACCGGGGCTTCGATCAAGAGCTTCGCGTTGCCGCTAACCCCATCAATTAACCTTCCGGCACCGGGCAGGCGTCACACCGTATACGTCCACTTTCGTGTTTGCACAGTGCTGTGTTTTTAATAAACAGTTGCAGCCAGCTGGTATCTTCGACTGGTTTCAGCTCCGTCCGCAGGGACTTCACCTACACACCAGCGTGCCTTCTCCCGAAGTTACGGCACCATTTTGCCTAGTTCCTTCACCCGAGTTCTCTCAAGCGCCTTGGTATTCTCTACCTGACCACCTGTGTCGGTTTGGGGTACGATTTGATGTTACCTGATGCTTAGAGGCTTTTCCTGGAAGCAGGGCATTTGTTACTTCAGCACCGTAGTGCCTCGTCATCACACCTCAGCGTTAAAAAGGTACCGGATTTACCTGGAACCTCCGCCTACATGCTTAAACCGGGACAACCGTCGCCCGGCTAACATAGCCTTCTCCGTCCCCCCTTCGCAGTAACACCAAGTACAGGAATATTAACCTGTTTCCCATCGACTACGCCTTTCGGCCTCGCCTTAGGGGTCGACTCACCCTGCCCCGATTAACGTTGGACAGGAACCCTTGGTCTTCCGGCGAGCGGGCTTTTCACCCGCTTTATCGTTACTTATGTCAGCATTCGCACTTCTGATACCTCCAGCATGCCTCACAGCACACCTTCAACGGCTTACAGAACGCTCCCCTACCCAACAACACCTAAGTGTCGCTGCCGCAGCTTCGGTGCATGGTTTAGCCCCGTTACATCTTCCGCGCAGGCCGACTCGACCAGTGAGCTATTACGCTTTCTTTAAATGATGGCTGCTTCTAAGCCAACATCCTGGCTGTCTGTGCCTTCCCACATCGTTTCCCACTTAACCATGACTTTGGGACCTTAGCTGGCGGTCTGGGTTGTTTCCCTCTTCACGACGGACGTTAGCACCCGCCGTGTGTCTCCCGTGATAACATTCTTCGGTATTCGTAGTTTGCATCGGGTTGGTAAGCCGGGATGGCCCCCTAGCCGAAACAGTGCTCTACCCCCGAAGATGAGTTCACGAGGCGCTACCTAAATAGCTTTCGGGGAGAACCAGCTATCTCCCGGTTTGATTGGCCTTTCACCCCCAGCCACAAGTCATCCGCTAATTTTTCAACATTAGTCGGTTCGGTCCTCCAGTTAGTGTTACCCAACCTTCAACCTGCCCATGGCTAGATCACCGGGTTTCGGGTCTATACCCTGCAACTTAACGCCCAGTTAAGACTCGGTTTCCCTTCGGCTCCCCTATACGGTTAACCTTGCTACAGAATATAAGTCGCTGACCCATTATACAAAAGGTACGCAGTCACCCCATAAAGAGGCTCCCACTGCTTGTACGTACACGGTTTCAGGTTCTTTTTCACTCCCCTCGCCGGGGTTCTTTTCGCCTTTCCCTCACGGTACTGGTTCACTATCGGTCAGTCAGGAGTATTTAGCCTTGGAGGATGGTCCCCCCATATTCAGACAGGATACCACGTGTCCCGCCCTACTCTTCGAGTTCACAACGTGTGCATTTTTGTGTACGGGACTTTCACCCTGTATCGTGCGACTTTCCAGACGCTTCCACTAACACACGCGCTGATTCAGACTCTGGGCTCCTCCCCGTTCGCTCGCCGCTACTGGGGGAATCTCGGTTGATTTCTTTTCCTCGGGGTACTTAGATGTTTCAGTTCCCCCGGTTCGCCTCATGCCACTATGTATTCATGACATGATAGTGTGTCGGAACACACTGGGTTTCCCCATTCGGGTATCGCCGGGTCAAAGGTTCATATCACCTCGCCGACGCTTATCGCAGATTAGCACGCCCTTCATCGCCTCTGACTGCCAGGGCATCCACCGTGTACGCTTAGTCGCTTAACCTCACAACCCGAAGATGTTTCGTAAAACATCATCGTGTCGCGAAAATTTGAGAGACTCGAACACACCGTCACTCTGTTCTTATTACGGAGAACAGACGCAGTGTGTCGTTTCAATTTTCAGCTTGATCCAGATTTTTAAAGAGCAAATATCTCAAACATGATTCCTGAGAATCAGTTTTGAGATATTAAGGCAGGTGACTTTCACTCACAAACCAGCAAGTGGCGTCCCCTAGGGGATTCGAACCCCTGTTACCGCCGTGAAAGGGCGGTGTCCTGGGCCTCTAGACGAAGGGGACACTGAAGTCTCAATCGCAAGACGCCTTGCTATTTACTTTTCATCAGACAATCTGTGTGGACACTACAAAGGCAGGTTCTTTCAGGTAAGGAGGTGATCCAACCGCAGGTTCCCCTACGGTTACCTTGTTACGACTTCACCCCAGTCATGAATCACAAAGTGGTAAGCGCCCTCCCGAAGGTTAAGCTACCTACTTCTTTTGCAACCCACTCCCATGGTGTGACGGGCGGTGTGTACAAGGCCCGGGAACGTATTCACCGTAGCATTCTGATCTACGATTACTAGCGATTCCGACTTCATGGAGTCGAGTTGCAGACTCCAATCCGGACTACGACGTACTTTATGAGGTCCGCTTGCTCTCGCGAGGTCGCTTCTCTTTGTATACGCCATTGTAGCACGTGTGTAGCCCTACTCGTAAGGGCCATGATGACTTGACGTCATCCCCACCTTCCTCCAGTTTATCACTGGCAGTCTCCTTTGAGTTCCCGGCCGGACCGCTGGCAACAAAGGATAAGGGTTGCGCTCGTTGCGGGACTTAACCCAACATTTCACAACACGAGCTGACGACAGCCATGCAGCACCTGTCTCACGGTTCCCGAAGGCACTAAAGCATCTCTGCTAAATTCCGTGGATGTCAAGAGTAGGTAAGGTTCTTCGCGTTGCATCGAATTAAACCACATGCTCCACCGCTTGTGCGGGCCCCCGTCAATTCATTTGAGTTTTAACCTTGCGGCCGTACTCCCCAGGCGGTCGACTTAACGCGTTAGCTCCGGAAGCCACTCCTCAAGGGAACAACCTCCAAGTCGACATCGTTTACGGCGTGGACTACCAGGGTATCTAATCCTGTTTGCTCCCCACGCTTTCGCACCTGAGCGTCAGTCTTTGTCCAGGGGGCCGCCTTCGCCACCGGTATTCCTCCAGATCTCTACGCATTTCACCGCTACACCTGGAATTCTACCCCCCTCTACAAGACTCTAGCCTGCCAGTTTCGAATGCAGTTCCCAGGTTGAGCCCGGGGATTTCACATCCGACTTGACAGACCGCCTGCGTGCGCTTTACGCCCAGTAATTCCGATTAACGCTTGCACCCTCCGTATTACCGCGGCTGCTGGCACGGAGTTAGCCGGTGCTTCTTCTGCGAGTAACGTCAATCACTGTGGTTATTAACCACAATGCCTTCCTCCTCGCTGAAAGTACTTTACAACCCGAAGGCCTTCTTCATACACGCGGCATGGCTGCATCAGGCTTGCGCCCATTGTGCAATATTCCCCACTGCTGCCTCCCGTAGGAGTCTGGACCGTGTCTCAGTTCCAGTGTGGCTGGTCATCCTCTCAGACCAGCTAGGGATCGTCGCCTAGGTGAGCCGTTACCCCACCTACTAGCTAATCCCATCTGGGCACATCTGATGGCAAGAGGCCCGAAGGTCCCCCTCTTTGGTCTTGCGACGTTATGCGGTATTAGCTACCGTTTCCAGTAGTTATCCCCCTCCATCAGGCAGTTTCCCAGACATTACTCACCCGTCCGCCGCTCGTCACCCGAGAGCAAGCTCTCTGTGCTACCGCTCGACTTGCATGTGTTAGGCCTGCCGCCAGCGTTCAATCTGAGCCATGATCAAACTCTTCAATTTAAGTTTGATGCTCGTGAATTAAACTTCGTAATGAATTACGTATGTTCACTCAGAGACTTTGGTATTCATTTAGCGTCTTGCGACGTTTAGAATCCATGTCACTTTGAGTGCCCACACAGATTGTCTGATAAATTGTTAAAGAGCAGTGCAACGCGGCTTTCGCTCACCGTTGCGAGGTGGCGTATATTACGCTTTCCTCTTTCAGAGTCAACCCTGAATTTCAGGATTTTTTCTCTTCAACCGAACCGGCTGTTTGTGTGAAGTGATTCACATCTGCCGTGTCGATGGAGGCGCATTATAGGGAGTTCTCGTCAGCCCGCAACCGCTAAATGACAGAAAAATGACTGACTGCTGCATTCCACAGCAAAACCCCGCCTTATACCCTTTTGCACACAGACTTATCCACAACCCGGCCAGTATTACCGACACGTTTCTCACTCATCACGCACTAAACGACCCAATAAGCTATATATGTGGAAGGCTATTTCCGGACGTTTTCCTATGATGCGACTGATCCTGATCCTGCTGGGTATCGATTTCCTGCGTTCACACTGGCGCGGGCTTCGCCGCTTTGGCTGGATCACTCTGATCGCCGGCACCGTCATCTTCATCGACGCCATGGACGGGTCGCTGTTCTTCCCGATTGAACCTTTCGCCTGCCTTCTATTATTCGAAGGTGCCCTTACATTAATGGTGGCGCACAGCGGCATGGGCGGGCAGCGCATTTTACGCTATGTCAAAGGTGCCACCTTTTCACTCGCCGCGGTTCTGATCCTGGCGGGGAACCACGATGGCGATATTGTACTGGCGATCATCTTCGGCACGCTGTTCTTGCTCGATGGTTCGCTACAAATAGCCTCCGCCCTGGTCGTTCGTTATCAACGCTGGCGCTCCGCCCTGGCAGGCGGGATCGTCGAGATCGCGCTGGCCATCTTCTTCTATCAGCCCTGGCCGTCAAATTATGCCGGCACCGTTCCTTACTGTCTGGGCCTGGGCCTCGCCTTCGCGGGATGGAACATGTTTATCCTCGCCAACCGCGTCAAAGTGGCCGCCGCCAACCCGGGTCTTAAAGGCGAAGAATATATGGAAGAAGCAGATACGCTCCCGCCCGCGACTGTGGAATGGGATGGCCCGCCGGAAGATGACGAAAAAGCGCTGACGGTTCACATCTGGACTCCCGTAGGTTCCGCGCCCGGCGAAACCATCCCTCGCCCGGTCATTAACCGTTATATCGCCGCCGTGGATCAAAACGGCATTATCTCCACCGGCCACGCTGCGCTGGAATCTCCTGGCGGGATCTATATCAGTCTGTACCCTGCGGAACTCATCGACCGCTCGCCGGATGCCTTCGCCCGACTGTTGCGGGCGACGCCGGAGAATAATGTGCAAGGGCTGTTCCAGCCCGACTATGCAACAGAGTCAGCGCAATGGTGCCCCTCTACGCGAAAAGTACGCATCCGCAATTACAGTGAAACCCGCCTGAGCGCCTTCTGGGAAAACTACCGTCAGAATGCATCCTACAATTTGACCCACCGTAACTGCTCCAGCAGCGTGGCGCGAGCGCTGGAAGCCGCGCTGGAGGGATCCGTCGGAAGACTCTGGCAAACGCGCGGGTTCTGGCTGGCGATTGGAAAGCTGATGTCCACGCCGGAACTTTGGGTCGCACTCCAGCTGCGTAAACGCGCCGAGACCATGGCCTGGACGCCAGGGCTGGTGCTGGACTACGCCCGCGCCCTGAGCATGCTTGCCGATCCACGCCCGACAGGCTGGTTTAATACCCTGGGCCGGGCGCTGAAAAAAATGTTCCACCGCCGGGTCGCATGGGTGAAAGGAAAAAGCGGCGAAGGGATGACGGAAGAGTAAACCTCAGCGCGCTCGCGATCATAAGCGCTATACTTGCCAAAAATCCTCTCCCGCAGGCCATACCATGACCACACAACGTCTCGCACGTGACTGGCGTCTCCCCACTGCCGGGCTGATGGCGCTGGGCATTCTGCTGGCAGCCTTTACGCTACACGCCCACTGGAACGCCTTTATTCAGTGGTGCCTCGCAACGCAAATCACCCTGCACCGCTATCTGGTGATGTACCTTCTGCAACTCAATAATCACCAGTACGCCGGTGGGCTGTGGCTACTGACGGGCGCGTTCTTTTATGGTGTGCTTCACGCCATTGGGCCAGGCCACGGCAAATTTATCGTCACCACCTATCTCTCGACTAATAAAGAAAGCCAGCTCGCCGCACGCGTGGTGCCCTTCCTTGGCAGCCTGATGCAGGGTGTAAGCGCCATTCTTTTCGTCTTTATTCTGGCCGTGGGGTTTAATCTCGCCTCCGGCGATCTCAGCGCCAGCCGCTGGTATGTGGAAAAAATCAGCGCGGTCATGATTGGTGCATTCGGCGTATTTGTCATTTACCAGGCGCTGAAAAGCCTGCGCCCTCGCAGGATGACGGTTCACGCCCTTAAACCTCTTCATCAACATGATGAAAGTTGCGGCTGCGGTCACCACGGTGTGGGTGCCGCGCTGAATGGGGAAAACTGGAAAATACGTCTGGGGGTAATCCTGGCCATCGGCGCGCGCCCATGCAGTGGGGCGATTATGATTCTGATGTTCTCGAACGCGCTGGGTATTGTGACCTGGGGAATTGCGGCGGTAATGACCATGTCCCTCGGCACGGCGCTGTCGATCATGGGACTGTCGCTGGCGGTGCGCTATGCGCGCGAACGCACGGTGGCGCTCTTCGGCGGAGAGTCTCACCTGAGCTGGCTGGTGCCGGTGGCAAAAATTGCCGGCGGGATTGTGCTGATTCTATTCGCGACGGTGCTGTTCTTAACGGTCATTCCCATCAGCGCTAACGGCGACTACATTGCCGCAGGCTGCTAATAAAAAACCCGCCAGCGGCGGGTTTTTCGTTTGTTACTCGTTAATCCGTGGATGCTGATCCACCAGACGAGAACGTTTCTTCTGCAGCTCTTCAATCTCTACGTCAATGTCATCAATTTTCTGTTCAACATTATCGTAGTGCTCGCGCAGGATATCTTTCGCTTCCTGAATATCCGATGCCGCCGGCGTCGCTCCTTTCAGAGGTCGGTTGGCCGTCTCTTTCATCGTCAGACCGGTCGCTAAACCGATAACCGCGATAACCATCAGATAATAAGCCGGCATCATCAGGTCCTGGGTGCTTTCGACCAGCGAGGCCGCCAGTGTCGGCGTCAGACCCGCAATCAGTACCGAGATATTAAATGCTGCCGCCAGCGCACTGTAACGAATGTGCGTTGGGAACATCGCCGGGAGCGTTGACGCCATCACCCCGATGAAGCAGTTCAGGATCACCGCCAGCATCAGCAGACCGGCAAAAATCAGCCCCAGCACATTACTGTTAATAAGGATAAAGGCCGGAATCGCCAGGGCGAATAACGCGACGCTACCCAGAATAATGAACGGACGACGACCGAAGCGGTCACTCATCAGACCCATAATCGGCTGCACAAACAGCATACCAACCATGATGGCGATAATGATCAGCACGCCGTGATCTTCTGAATAGTGCAGGTTATGCGACAGGTAGCTCGGCATATACGTGAGCAACATGTAGTAGGTCACGTTGGTCGAAATCACCAGACCGATACAGGTCAGCAGGCTACGCCAGTGTTTGGTCGCAATTTCGCGGAACGAAACTTTCGGTCCATCCTGCAGGCCTTCGCGATCGCCCTGCTCCAGTTTCTCCACGTGCTGCTGGAACGCCGGGGTCTCTTCTAATGCATGACGCAAATAGAGGCCGATGATACCCAGCGGCAGCGCCAGGAAGAACGGAATACGCCAGCCCCACTCGAGGAAGTTCTCTTCCCCGACGACGGTGGAAATCAATACCACCACGCCCGCACCCAGCACAAACCCGGCAATCGAGCCAAAGTCCAGCCAGCTTCCCATAAAGCCGCGTTTACGGTCCGGGGAGTATTCGGCAACGAAGATCGATGCGCCCGTATACTCACCGCCGACGGAGAAGCCCTGCGCCATTTTACACAGCAGCAGCAATATTGGTGCCCAGATGCCAATGGTGGCGTAAGACGGGATCAGGCCGATACAGAAGGTACTTATCGACATAATCACGATTGTGATGGCGAGAATTTTCTGGCGACCATATTTATCGCCCAGCATCCCGAAGAACAACCCACCGAGCGGGCGAATCAGGAAGGGTACAGAGAAGGTACCTAGCGCTGCAATCATCTGCAGGCTGGGATCGGCGCCGGGGAAGAAGACCTTACCGAGTGCATAGGCAACGAAGCCGTAAACACCGAAGTCAAACCATTCCATCGCGTTACCCAGCGATGCGGCAGTGATGGCCTTGCGCAGCTTGCTGTCATCAATAATGGTGACATCGCCGAGCGTAATGGGTTTTACTTTTTTCCTTTTAAGCATTGCTATCCTCGTAGACTCAGCCCTGTCCATACCACAGAAACTCATGCGGTCTGTAAAGTGAGATTCGCCTCATGCGAATCTTCTTCTTCAAGCGTAGCAGGTTTACTTACATTGACATTTACTGTCGATACAACCGAACCTGTTGACGCCTGTCTGGGCAGTTAGTGACCTCTTTACCCTACCAGCGTTTAAATTAGTGATCAACTTCACAAAAACTTACGTATGGCGTCAGAAGTTGTCAGAAAACGTAAGCACCCCTCTCTCTTTCGTTACGTTTTAATCGCATTCAGACGATTCTTCCGCTGGTTATTATTCCTCTCGCAATTAAATAAAACACTGACTTTCATTTACATCCAATTCACAGCTTTTTTAATTACAAGCGGTCAATCTCTTCGTTTACGCAAATATGTGATCAAGATAACTAAAACACTGTTTTATTTTCATTGAATCGCAATTCCAATGATCGCATGATAAGCCCGAACACGCCGCGATGGCTGCAACTCACCAACCGTTTAACACGTGTAAACGGGCTGCGGTTTGTGCATTACCAGACGGAACTTCAGACAGTTAAATTTTCGTAATCATTTGAATGTAATCATTAATATTACCTGACTTGTCCGCCAGAAACGCGAGATGAGATGTGAGGATTTATCATGAAGATTAAAGCCACAATTGAACGCATCCCTGGCGGGATGATGCTGGTTCCCCTGGTCCTTGGCGCAATATTAAATACCCTTGCGCCAAATACCGGCGCTTATTTTGGCGGATTCACAAAAGGGATGATCACCGGCACCGTTCCCATTCTGGCGGTCTGGTTCTTTTGTATTGGCGCCTCTATTAATTTACGGGCTACAGGTACCGTTCTGCGTAAATCAGGTACGCTGGTCATTACCAAAATTGCGGTCGCCTGGGTCGTCGCAATGGTCTGCGCCATGTTTATTCCTGAGAACGGAATTCAGACCGGATTCTTCGCCGGCTTGTCCATTCTGGCGATTGTTTCGGCAATGGATATGACCAACGGCGGTCTCTACGCCAGCCTGATGAACCAGTACGGCACCAAAGAAGAGTCTGGCGCCTTCGTTTTAATGTCGCTGGAATCCGGTCCGCTGATGACCATGCTGATCCTGGGCTCCGCCGGTCTGGCCTCGTTTGAACCGCACCACTTCGTCGGCGCAATTCTGCCGTTCCTGATCGGTTTCGCACTGGGTAACCTGGACACCGATCTGCGCGATTTCTTCAGCAAAGCCACGCCGGTGTTGATTCCGTTCTTCGGCTTCGCACTGGGTAACACCATCAACCTAGGCGTGATTATGGATACCGGTCTGCTGGGCATCGCCCTGGGCGTCGCGGTTATCATCATCACCGGTATTCCACTGATTATCGCAGACCGCGTGATTGGAGGAGGGAATGGGACCGCAGGTGTCGCTGCGTCATCTGCTGCAGGTGCAGCCGTGGCGAACCCGGTGATTATCGCGCAGATTAACCCGGCCTTCGAACCGGTGGCCGCCTCGGCAACCGCGCTGGTTGCAGCGGCTGTGATTGTGACCGCGATTCTGGTACCGATTATTACGGCGCTGTACGCCAAACGCTACGGCAATATCCCGCAGGCCGAGTCAGAGCCGCAGCCGGTTGAATCCTTACATCACTAAGATTTCTACGCCCTCTCTTCGGAGAGGGTTTTGGTTATCCCTCGCCAAACACCTCACTCACCATCGCATCCGCCAGCCTTTTCGCTGAGCAGAGTCTCGGCATTCCCAGTGCCACCGTCTGCCAGCTTTGCGTCACAGACCAGCTCACCGGATGACGGTCAGGATGACACCAGTCCCCCAGCCAGCCCAGCATATCCTTATGGTCCATTAAGCCCGTTGAAATCGGTGTGGCAAGCCACTGGTGATAGAAATGGCGAGTGGCGGGAGAAGCGTTGATGCCCTGCGCCAGATAATTTGCCGCCAGGCTGCGTAAATTGTCTTTCAGCATCGCGCCAACGTCTTCGTTTGCCAGGCGACAGGCATCGCCAAACGCCCCCCAGCGCAGCTCTTCCAGCGCGAGGTAACAGCGCCCGGCCAGCGACCAGCCATCGTATTGCCCGGCCCGCCAGTGGGTAAAAATTTGCTCACTATGTTCGCCCGCCTGCACCGTCAGGCCACGCTGGGAAAGTGCTTTCTCTTTATAGGCTGCACGCTGGGAAAAATGGGCAGAGAGATCGTCGTACTGCTGCATCAGGCCCGGAGACTGTTGCCCCTGGCGGCTGGTCTGCTGGCGCAGCGTGGTGAGTTTTTCCGTCATGCGCGTCAGCGCCAGATGGCCGGGATCGAACATCCCCGCCAGTTTTTCCGCAAGCCCCAGCCGCAGGGCAGCATTTTCGCTGAACATTCCCGTCATCGCCCAGGGCCGAAGCTTCGTCTGGGTCATGATCTCCTGAGTTAAACGCTCACGAAATTGCTGCTGCTGAGGGGCGAGAGGGGGGAGACGCACCGCGTCCACCCCTTGTACCAGATCGACCATAAACTTCGGATGAATACACTCCAGCGTCCGCCCGGGACCGTCCAGTAGTTGTGTTGTCATAGTTGCTCAGCCGCGAATAAGGTTTGAATATCATCGCGTAACAGTCGGGTATCTTCCTGAATCCACGTCGCAGTAGTAATACTTTGCTGCAACAGCTGGCTAAGCGCTCGGGTGGAGTGCTCGTTTTGCTGGCGCACTGCGAGGCTATCACGCAAGCTTTCCTGTAACCCGGTCAGACATAACGAGAATTCTGCGAAAAACGTCGCCATTCCTGCCGTAACAGAGACATCGACCTGCGCCACCAAAGCTTTACAGATTTGTTCACAAAATTGATCAATATGCTGTTTAAATCGCTCATGAAGCTGCGCGATGTCAATAACATATCGGGTGCGTGTCATCACGTAATCTTCAAAACCCCAACCCGGATTGTTCAGCCAGCGCGACACTGTCTCACGCACGCTGCCTGAGGCCGACACATCACCCGCCGGACGATTTTCCGACGCAATGGCGTCAGTAAACAGCCCACGCGTGTTGAAATTAAGCTGACTCGCCTGGAACGCCGGGAAGCTGATCCGCGCCCGGAAACCGGCATGGCTCAGCTCTTCTTTAATGCGTTTCTCAATGGGGCGCATCGCTTCGTTAAGGGAACGCGCCAGCGTGGACTCAAGCTGGTCAAAGCGCAGCGCCAGCTCGCGGCTGATTTTTCCCTGCGCATCCAGCATGATCAGCTCGCAGGAGGAGCGGATTTTGCTCAACACAATCTGCGCCTGCCCTTCATCATCCAGCACCAGCTGCCCCATCTCTTCCTGGGAGCTATTTCTCAGGCTCATAGGCTGGATGCCCGCTAAATCGAGAATATTATCTCTGTTAAAGATGTGGCCGATGGCCTGCTGAATCTGGCTTTTCTGCTGCGAAATAAACGCGTTCGCCGCATCCAACGCCTGTTCCACTTCATGCCCCACTTCGTCGCTGACGACCTCCTGGCGCATCTGCAACAGCGCCATATCCTCTTCAAGACGCGTGATATTTACCTGCAGCTCCTCGAAGGCCACCGTCAGCCCCTGATAGCGAAAATCCAGGTACTCGCGGGCATTCTGCGCGTAATTCAGCAGCTTATGGGAAGCCGATCGCAGGGCATAGAGCGACGCGTTGGCGTAAGCGGCGTAGATCAGTTTGCGGATCGGCTGTTCGAATAACGAATCTTCCCACAGCAGATCGGCTGCATGGCGAATATGCTCAACATCATCCAGATCCGCCGTCCGCCAGCGACGTCCGAGCGCCGCTTCGGCAAAATCCTGCACCCAGCGCTGCTCCTGAGGGTTCGGCAAGCGGCCATGGCTGGCAATTTCATAGCGCGCGCGGTTGGCGAGATAGGCCCACATCGACGACACCGGATAAATCTGCCCCGGCGAAATATTGCCTTTCATCAGCGTGCCGGAGATCATCGCCCGCACCTGCTCTTCGTCATCGCTGTTGCGATCTTTCTGATCAAACTTATTCACCAGCGCATACAGCGGCACCGATTTTCCGACCGCCGAAATAGCCTGTCGCACCTCTTCATCGGAGATCGATTTCAACTGGGTGTAGTCCATCACCGCCAGCACCGCCGACGAGCGCGCCAGCTGTTCACTGAGCATTTTCTGCAGATGCGGCTGTCCGGCTTCGTTCGGCCCTGGGGTGTCGAGCAGTGTCAGCTGGCCCAGATGGGAATCCAGCCCGGCAAGATGGACAAATTCCACCTCAATAACCGGAATATGTTCAATCGCCGCATATTCCGAGAACGGAAAATCGACGCCGAGCGCTTTCGACAGACGCACCAGATCGTTGAGGTTTTTCAGACACTGGAAAATCGGCTGCGCGCCCAGATAGTGTTTTTCAAACGCTTCGCCCTGCTCAATACGCCCGAGCAGCGCGTTCATGTCTTTATCGATCTCAAGGCGCTGAGTCAGTTTTCCCCGATCGTGATTGCAGAGTTTCTCCTGCAACTGCTTGATCAGCGTATCAATTGGCGACACATGGGCGAAGTGCAGCACCGGCTCGGTCTGGCCAGGCGTATGGCGGATCAGCGTTGGCAGCGCGGTCATCGGGCGATTGCGGTTTGGCAACACCTCGGTTCCAACGATGGCATTAATAGTGGTCGATTTCCCGGCTTTCATGGTCCCGACAATCGCCAGCACCATCTCCAGACGGGTAATTTTGCGTAATTCGTTATTAAGCATAGAAAGCTGCGTTTCAACGCCACGGGTGCTGAAATGCAGAGGCAGAACATTATTCGTCTCCCCGGTCATCGCAGCGGTGGTGCTATCCAGCACCGCAATCGGCATTGATTTCAGGGCGTCAAGATTCTGCAAAGCAAGTTGCAGAAGCCTTTCCGCTTCCTGGCTTAATTCAAAAATTGTTTGTGTATGCATGATAAAAGCCTTTCCTTAACGCAAATTTATTACTTTTATTTAGCCGGATAGTTTTAATAATGAAATTTCGGCTTTTTAGATTACGCGTGGAAAATATGTTCAATGAATATAAGCGCCTGATGACAAACCGGAATATATTCGGCCTGAAGCGTAGAGCGCTCGTACGCTCCTCTCGACAAAGAAAGCCGAAAGATAATGAGCGTAGACCATTTCTTATGAAGCTATAGGATATATCAAAGTAATTTACCCACCCAAAATGAGAGGTAATTCCCGCACGCCTAAGGAGGAATGGCAATCGCGGGTGCCGTTGATAAATAACAACTGCTCACCTCACCTTATCCGAAATGACAGTACCTGGCAATTTACGCAATAAAATATTCGATATATTTCGTCGCGCCGTTTAAATCTTAAGTACGCTGTTAGCATCGCTTAAGTGACTGACAGAAAGTGTCACTCCAGACACGGCGATTTCACTCTTCGCAAAAAAAATAATATCACCGACAACGGTGTGGACTTACGCTATACTTGACGCCTTTTTCGGCAAACTGCCATCTTTTGGCTGGCGCTTTCCAGCCCCGTTAGCACTTTTGAGGAACTCAATATGTCACTTCCACACTGCCCAAAATGTAATTCCGAATACACCTACGAAGATAACGGGATGTTCATTTGTCCTGAATGCGCCCATGAATGGAATGATGCAGAGCCAGCGCAAGACAGCGATACGCTGATTGTAAAAGATGCCAACGGTAATCTGCTGGCCGATGGCGATAGCGTCACCGTGGTAAAAGACCTGAAAGTCAAAGGCGCCTCTTCGATGCTGAAAATCGGCACCAAAGTGAAGAATATTCGTCTGGTTGAAGGCGATCATAATATTGACTGCAAAATTGACGGCTTTGGCCCGATGAAGCTCAAATCTGAGTTCGTGAAAAAGAACTGATATATAAGCTTTTATTGTTTTGTAGGCCGGATAAGCGCAACGCATCCGGCCAGTTGCCCGGCGGCGCTGCGCTGACCGGGCCGACAGAATATTGTACAAAATTCGTACTACACTTAACGAGCTTCTCTTACCTGAGGTAATGATTATGTCGTTAAGTCCCTACATCTCATTCGCCGGAAACTGTGCAGAAGCCATCGCCTTCTACCAGCAAGCAGTCGGCGCAGAACTCACCTATAAAATCACCTACGGCGAAATGCCCAAAGACGAAAACAGCGAAGAAGGCTGCCCGTCTGGCATGACATTCCCGGACACCGCGATTGCCCACTCCAACGTTCGTATCGCTGGCAGCGAAATCATGATGAGCGACGGCGTGCCCGGCGGTAACGCCCAGTACGCGGGTTTCACGCTGGTGCTCGACACCCAGGACGTCGCCGAAGGCAAAGGCTGGTTCGACAAGCTCGCCGCGGGCGGTAACGTTGAAATGGCCTGGCAGGAGACCTTCTGGGCACACGGTTTCGGCAAAGTGACCGATAAATATGGCGTGCCATGGATGATCAACGTCGTTAAACAGCAGTGATCGTCTGGCGGAGGCGCCCCCTCCGCCTGTCATCCCATTCACTTCAACTCTTCAAAATCCCGCAACCAATACTTAACCTAAATGTCACATTAATCCGCCAGCATGAGGCCACATTTATCGTGAGGCCTGAACATGCAAACTGTCATCCGCGTCGAGAAACTGAGCAAGACCTTTCATCACAACAAGGCTCTGCATGCCGTTGATCTGACTGTCCAGCAGGGCGACATGGTAGCGCTGCTCGGGCCTTCCGGCTCCGGAAAATCCACCCTCCTGCGCCATCTCAGCGGCCTCATCACCGGCGATAAAACGCCGGAAAGTCACGTCGAGCTGCTGGGGAAGACCGTGCAACGCGCGGGCCGTCTGGCGGGCGATATTCGTAAAAGCCGTACGCAAACGGGCTGCATCTTCCAGCAATTTAACCTGGTGAATCGCCTGACGGTGCTGGAGAACGTCCTGATCGGCGCCCTCGGCAGTACCCCCTTCTGGCGCACCTGCCTGCGCTGGTTCTCCCCGGCACAAAAACAGCAGGCACTCCAGGCCCTGACCCGCGTCGGGATGGCCCATTTCGCCCATCAGCGCGTCTCTACCCTTTCTGGCGGCCAGCAGCAGCGCGTGGCCATCGCCAGAGCCCTAATGCAAAAAGCCAAAGTGATCCTCGCCGATGAACCCATCGCCTCGCTGGACCCGGAATCAGCCCGCATCGTGATGGAAACCCTGCGCGACATTAACCAGAACGACGGCATCACCGTCGTGGTCACGCTGCATCAGGTGGATTACGCCCTGCGCTACTGCGAGCGCATCGTCGCCCTGCGTCAGGGCCATGTGTTCTATGACGGCGCAAGCCAACACTTTGATAACGAACGTTTTGACCACCTGTACCGCAGCATTAACCGCGTCGAAGAGAACGCGCAGGCTGCGTAATTTCACGAAGCGTTCAGGCTGGCAAATGAACTGGCCTGGAACAATGCCAAAAGAGGATGATAGATGAGCTATAAAGCCGTTGCCGCGCTGGCCTTCACCAGCATGTTCAGCATCAGCACCCTGTTAAGCCCGGCCTATGCGCAGGAGCAGGAACAGGAAAAAGCCCTGAACTTCGGCATTATTTCGACAGAATCACAGCAAAACCTGAAACCCCAGTGGGAACCCTTCCTGAAAGATATGGAAACCAAACTGGGCATCAAAGTGAACGCCTTCTTCGCCCCGGATTACGCGGGCATCATCCAGGGGATGCGTTTTAACAAAGTCGACATCGCCTGGTACGGCAACCTCTCCGCCATGGAAGCGGTGGACCGCGCCAACGGTCAGGTCTTCGCCCAGACCGTCGCCGCAGACGGCTCACCGGGCTACTGGAGCGTGCTGATCGTCAACAAAGACAGTCCGATCAACAACCTCAACGATATGCTCGCCAAACGCAAAGATCTCACCTTCGGCAACGGCGATCCAAACTCCACCTCCGGCTTCCTGGTCCCGGGCTATTACGTCTTCGCCAAAAACAACGTCTCCACCAGCGAGTTCAAACGCACGGTTAACGCCGGACACGAAACCAACGCGCTGGCCGTCGCCAACAAGCAGGTCGACGTCGCCACCAACAACACCGAAAACCTCGACAAACTGAAAACCTCCGCGCCGGAAAAACTGAAACAACTGAAGGTGATCTGGAAATCGCCACTCATTCCGGGCGACCCGATTGTCTGGCGCAAAAACCTCTCTGAGGGCACCAAAGACAAGATCTACGACTTCTTTATGAATTACGGCAAAACGGCGGAAGAGAAAACGGTTCTCGAACGTCTGGGCTGGGCACCGTTCCGCGCCTCAAGCGATCTGCAGCTGGTGCCTATCCGTCAGCTGGCCCTGTTTAAAGAGATGCAGGGCGTGAAGGACAACAAAGGGCTGAACGCCGAAGAGAAGACCAGCAAAGTCTCTGTGATTCAGGCGCAGCTGGAAGATCTGGACCGCCTGACCGCCGCGCTGAGCGCGATGACGTCAGTGAACAAAGCGGTGCAGTAACCGTCCCTCTCCCTCTTCCACACGAAGAGGGAGAGAACATTAGGAGAACTCATGCAAACCATCACCGTCCCACCTCCGAAACGCAGCTGGTTCTCGTTGATAAGCTGGGCCATTCTGCTGGCGGTGCTCGTCATCTCCTGGAAAGGTGCGGAAATGGACCCGCTGATGCTGGTCAAAGACTCCGGCAACATGGCGACCTTCGCGGCAGACTTCTTCCCGCCAGACTTCAGCCAGTGGCAGGACTACCTCGGCGAAATGGCCGTCACCATGCAAATCGCCGTCTGGGGCACCGCGCTGGCGGTCATCCTCTCTATTCCGTTTGGCCTGATGAGCGCCGAAAACATCGTCCCCTGGTGGATTTACCAGCCGATGCGCCGCCTGATGGACGCCTGTCGCGCCATCAACGAAATGGTTTTCGCGATGCTCTTTGTGGTCGCCGTCGGTCTCGGCCCGTTTGCTGGCGTCATGGCGCTGTTCATCCACACCACCGGCGTGCTCTCCAAACTGCTGTCTGAGGCGGTTGAAGCCATCGAACCCGGCCCGGTTGAAGGCATCCGCGCCACGGGGGCCAACAAAATCGAAGAAATTCTCTACGGCGTCCTGCCGCAGGTCATGCCGCTGCTGATCTCCTACTCCCTCTACCGTTTCGAATCCAACGTTCGCTCGGCAACGGTGGTCGGCATGGTCGGCGCGGGCGGGATTGGCGTCACCCTGTGGGAAGCGATTCGCGGCTTCCAGTTCCAGCAAACCTGCGCCCTGATGGTCTTAATCATCATCACCGTCAGCCTGCTGGATTTCCTCTCTCAACGTTTGCGTAAGCACTTCATCTGAGAAGCGAGGCTTTGATTTCCATGCACTTATCCAGACATCCGACCAGTTACCCCACGCGCTGGCAAGAGATCGCCGCCAGGCTCGAAATCGAGCTGCGCACCCACTACCGCTGCGGCGACTATTTGCCCGCCGAACAGCAGCTCGCCGACCGCTACGAAGTCAACCGCCACACCTTGCGCCGCGCCATTGACCAGCTGGTGGAACGCGGCTGGGTCCAGCGCCGCCAGGGGATTGGCGTACTGGTGCTGATGCGCCCCTTCGACTATCCGCTGAACTCCCAGGCGCGTTTCAGCCAGAACCTGCTCGATCAGGGCAGCCACCCGACCAGCGAAAAACTGCTCTCGGTACTGCGCCCGGCCTCCAGCCACATCGCTGATGCGCTGGGGATTCAGGAGGGCGACAACGTCGTGCATCTGCGCACCTTAAGACGCGTCAACGGCGTGGCGGTCTGCCAGATCGACCACTACTTCGCCGACCTCACTCTATGGCCGACGCTGCAACATTTTTCCAGCGGCTCACTGCATGACTTTCTCTTCGACGCCACCGGCATCGCCCTCAGGCGCACCCAGACGCGGATCAGCGCCCGTCGCGCGCAGGCCAAAGAGAGCAAGGTGTTGGAGATCCCGAACATGGCACCGCTGCTCTGCGTGCGCACCCTCAACCACCGTGACGGCGTGGTCAACGCGACGGAATACTCCGTCAGCCTGACCCGCGCCGACATGATTGAATTCACCATGGAGCACTGAATGCACTTCGATACTCCCACTCGCCAGCGCTGGATGAGCGCCCTGGCCCACAGCCAGCCCGCCGCCCTGCGCGAGCGTCTGCGCCTGCTGAATCTCGCTCCGGAATACGACACCCTGCGCGCCCCCGAGATCGGCCTGGTGCAGATACAGGCGCGGATGGGCGGCACCGGCGACCGTTTTTTTGCCGGAGACGCCACCCTGACCCGTGCGGTGATTCGCCTTAAGAGCGGCACCACGGGCTACAGCTACCTGCTGGGGCGCGATAAACAGCACGCCGAGCAGTGCGCCGTCGTCGACGCGCTGCTGCAGGAACCCACCCATTTTCAGTCGTTAATGGAAACCTTAATTGCCCCGCTGGAAGCCGACCGTGCCGCGCGCATCGCCGCCCGTCAGGCCGAAATCAATACCAGCCGGGTCGACTTCTTTACGCTCGTTCGCGGAGATAACGCATGACGCTTCAACCCGCTTTTACCCACGCCGTGCAGGATGCCCAGCACAGCTTTCGTCGCCTCCTGAAAGCCATGAGCGAGCCGGGCGTAATTGTCTCGCTGCATCAGCTCACCCACGGCTGGCAGCCGCTGAATCTCGCCACCACCAGCGTACTGCTGACATTGGCGGATAACGACACGCCGGTCTGGCTGTCGGCCAGCATGGCCAACGACATTGCCAGCCAGAACCTGCGCTTTCACACCAGCGCCCCACGGGTGGATCAGCCGCAGCAGGCGGTGTTTGCCGTGGCCGACGAGCTGATTAGCCACGAGCAGCTGAACGCGCTCTCGTCCGGCAGCGCCGTCGCCCCGGAGACCAGCGCCACGCTGATTCTGCAGGTCACAAGCCTCAGCGGTGGGCGCATGTTGCGCCTGACCGGAGCCGGGATCGCCGACGAGCGCATGGTCGCGCCACAACTGCCCGAATGCATCATTCACGAGCTCACTGAACGTCCGCATCCGTTCCCACTGGGGATCGACCTGATCCTCACCTGCGGCGAACGCCTGCTGGCAATCCCACGGACCACACATGTCGAGGTGTGCTGATGTACGTTGCCGTTAAAGGGGGCGAGAAGGCGATAGCCGCCGCCCATGCGCTGCAAGAGCACAGAAGACGCGGCGATGAAGCGCTTAGCGAGCTGAGCGTCGCGCAAATCGAACAGCAGCTAAACCTGGCCGTTGACCGGGTGATGACCGAAGGCGGAATTGCCGACCGCGAGCTGGCGGCCCTGGCGCTGAAACAGGCCAGCGGCGATAACGTCGAAGCCATCTTCCTGCTGCGCGCCTACCGCACAACGCTGGCCAAACTGGCGGTCAGCGAGCCGCTGGACAGCGCGAAGATGCGACTGGAGCGCCGCATTTCCGCCGTCTACAAAGACATTCCCGGCGGCCAGTTGCTCGGCCCCACCTACGACTACACCCACCGCCTGCTCGATTTCACCCTGCTGGCGAACGGCGAAGCCCCGAGGCTGAACACCTCAGACGCAGAGCAAGAATCCGCTCCCCACGTCTTTAGCCTGCTGGCGAATCAGGGGCTGGCGAAAGCCGAAGAGGACACGGGCCGCGTGCCGGCCGACGTCACCCGTACACCGCCGGTCTATCCGTGCTCGCGCGCCTCGCGCCTGCAACAGCTAATGCGCGGGGACGAAGGCTATCTGTTAGCGCTGGCCTACTCCACCCAACGCGGTTACGGGCGCAACCACCCGTTTGCTGCCGAAATCCGCAGCGGGTTCGTTGAGATCGATATCGTGCCCGAAGAGCTGGGGTTTGCGGTCAACGTCGGCGAACTGCTAATGACAGAGTGTGAAATGGTGAACGGCTTCGTGGCCCCTGAAAACGACGCGCCGCACTTTACGCGCGGCTACGGCTTAGTGTTCGGCATGAGCGAGCGCAAGGCGATGGCGATGGCGCTGGTCGATCGCGCGCTCCAGGCCCCGGACTATGACGAGACGATTTCCGGCCCGGCGCAGGACGAAGAGTTCGTGCTGGCCCACGCGGATAACGTTGAAGCGGCGGGCTTTGTATCGCACCTCAAACTGCCGCATTACGTCGATTTCCAGGCGGAACTGGAACTGCTGAAACGTCTGCAACGGGAGCGCAATCATGGCTAACCTCAGCGGCTATAACTTTGCCTATCTGGACGAACAAACCAAGCGCATGATCCGCCGCGCGATTTTAAAAGCCGTGGCGATTCCCGGCTATCAGGTCCCGTTTGGCGGCCGCGAAATGCCGATGCCCTACGGCTGGGGCACCGGCGGCATTCAGCTGACTGCCAGCGTGATTGGCGAAGCGGACGTGCTGAAAGTCATCGACCAGGGGGCGGATGACACCACCAATGCCGTGTCGATTCGCAACTTCTTCAAGCGCGTCACCGGCGTGAACACCACCGAGCGCACGGAAGATGCCACCCTGATTCAGACCCGCCACCGCATCCCGGAAACGCCGCTGACGGAAGATCAGATTCTGATTTTCCAGGTGCCCATCCCTGAGCCGCTGCGCTTTATCGAGCCGCGCGAAACGGAAACCCGCACCATGCACGCCCTCGAAGAGTACGGCGTGATGCAGGTGAAACTGTACGAAGATATCGCCCGCTTCGGTCATATCGCCACCACCTACGCCTACCCGGTGAAGGTGAACGGGCGCTACGTGATGGACCCATCGCCAATCCCGAAATTCGATAACCCGAAAATGGACATGATGCCCGCGCTGCAACTGTTCGGCGCCGGACGCGAAAAACGCATTTATGCCGTGCCGCCCTACACCAGCGTCGAAAGCCTCGATTTCGACGATCACCCGTTCCGGGTGCAGGAGTGGGACGAGCCGTGTGCCATCTGCGGTTCAAAACACAGCTATCTCGACGAAGTGGTGCTCGACGATACGGGCAAACGCATGTTTGTCTGCTCCGACACCGATTTCTGCCGCCAACAGAGTGAGGCGAACGGCCAATGAAACCGCTGCTTTCGGTGAACAACCTGACCCATTTGTATGCGCCCGGCAAAGGCTTTAGCGACGTGTCGTTTGAGCTGTGGCCTGGTGAAGTGCTGGGGATTGTCGGCGAGTCCGGCTCCGGCAAAACCACCCTGCTCAAATCCATCTCCGCACGCCTGACGCCGCAAACCGGCGAGATCCGTTATCAGGATCAGTCCCTGTACGACATGAGCGAAGCCGAGCGCCGTCGCCTGCTGCGCACCGAGTGGGGCGTGGTGCATCAGCATCCCATGGACGGCCTGCGCCGCCAGGTCTCGGCGGGCGGAAACATTGGCGAACGGCTGATGGCAACGGGCGCGCGCCACTACGGCAATATCCGCGCGACTGCCCAGCAGTGGCTGACCGATGTCGAAATCCCGGCGTCGCGTATCGACGATCTGCCAACCACCTTTTCCGGCGGAATGCAGCAGCGCCTGCAAATCGCCCGCAACCTCGTCACCCATCCGAAACTGGTGTTTATGGATGAACCGACGGGCGGGCTGGATGTCTCCGTGCAGGCGCGTTTGCTCGACCTGCTGCGCGGCTTGGTGGTAGAGCTGGATCTGGCGGTGGTGATTGTTACCCACGATCTGGGCGTGGCCCGCCTGCTGGCAGACCGTCTGATGGTGATGAAGGAGGGTCAGGTGGTGGAAAGTGGATTAACCGACCGCGTGCTCGACGATCCGCACCACCCGTACACTCAGTTGCTGGTTTCATCGGTATTGCAGAACTAAGAGGCCAACATGATCCGCGTAGAAAATGTGAGTAAGACGTTTGTGCTCCACCAGCAAAACGGCGTGCGACTGCCGGTGCTGCAAAATGCCTCTCTTGAGGTCAAAAAGGGGGAATGCGTGGTGCTGCATGGCCATTCGGGCAGCGGAAAATCAACGCTGCTGCGCTCCCTTTACGCCAACTATCTGCCCGACCAGGGCCACATTCATATCTGTCATGGCGACGAGTGGGTGGATCTGGTGCAGGCCCCGGCGCGCAAAGTGCTGGAAGTCCGCCGGGCGACGATCGGCTGGGTGAGCCAGTTTCTGCGGGTGATCCCGAGGATCTCCGCGCTGGACGTGGTCATGCAGCCCCTGCTGGATTTGGGCGTCTCCCGCGACGAATGTGCGGCGAAAGCTGCCCGGCTGCTGACGCGCCTCAACGTCCCGGAACACCTGTGGCACCTGGCACCGTCGACGTTCTCCGGCGGCGAGCAGCAGCGCGTGAATATCGCCCGCGGCTTTATCGTCGATTACCCGATTTTACTGCTCGATGAACCGACCGCCTCGCTGGATGCCAAAAACAGCGCCGCCGTCGTCGAGCTGATCGAACAGGCCAAAGCGCGCGGAGCGGCGATCGTGGGGATCTTCCACGACGCCGCAGTCCGCGATCGCGTGGCGGATCGTCTTCATCCGATGGGAGCCGCAGCATGATCATCAATAACGTCAAACTGGTGCTGGAAAACGACGTGATCGCGGGATCGATCGACATTCAGGACGGCGTGATTCGCACATACGCCGAAACCCAGAGCCGCTTGCCGGAGGCGATGGATGGCGACGGCGGCTGGCTGCTGCCGGGGCTTATCGAACTGCATACGGATAATCTGGATAAATTCTTCACCCCGCGCCCAAAGGTGGACTGGCCGGCCCACTCGGCGATGAGCAGCCACGACGCGCTGATGGTCGCCAGCGGCATCACCACGGTACTCGACGCCGTGGCGATTGGGGATGTGCGCGACGGCGGCGACCGTCTGGAGAATCTTGAAAAGATGATCAACGCGGTGGAAGAGACGCAAAAGCGCGGCCTGAACCGCGCCGAGCATCGCCTGCATCTGCGCTGCGAACTGCCGCACCACACCACCCTGCCGCTGTTTGAAAAGCTGGTTGGCCGCGAGCCGGTCTCTTTGGTGTCGCTGATGGACCACTCACCAGGCCAGCGTCAGTTCGCCAATATCGAGAAGTACCGTGAATATTATCAGGGCAAATACGCCCTGAATGACGAGGAAATGGCACGCTACGAAGAGGAGCAGCTGGCGCTGGCGGCCCAATGGTCCCAGCCGAACCGCCTGTCGATTGCGGCGATGTGCCGGGAGCGTAACATCGCGCTGGCAAGTCATGACGACGCCACGCACGACCATGTGCGGGAATCCCATCAGCTTGGCAGCGTGATCGCCGAATTTCCTACCACGTTTGCCGCAGCAGAAGCCTCCCGCCAGCACGGAATGAACGTCCTGATGGGCGCGCCCAACATCGTGCGCGGAGGCTCGCACTCCGGCAACGTGGCGGCCAGCCAGCTGGCGGCGCTCGGCCTGCTGGATATTCTCTCCTCAGATTACTATCCGGCGAGCCTGCTGGACGCGGCCTTTCGCGTCGCCGATGACACGGGCAACCCTTTCACCCTGCCGCAGGCCATTCGTCTGGTGACCAAAAACCCGGCTGACGCGCTGAACCTGAGCGATCGCGGGGTGATAGGCGAAGGCAAACGGGCGGATCTGGTGCTGGCGCATCGCAAGGGCGAGCACATCCATATCGACCACGTCTGGCGTCAGGGAAAACGGGTGTTCTGATGGGAAAACTGATCTGGCTCATGGGGCCGTCCGGCTCCGGAAAAGACAGCCTGCTGTCGGCGCTGCGCCAGCAGGAGCATACGCAATTGCTGGTGGCGCATCGCTACATCACGCGCGCGGCGAACGCGGGCAGCGAGAATCATATTGCCCTGAGCGAGCAGGAGTTTTTTACCCGCGCCGGGCAGAACTTACTGGCACTGAGCTGGCACGCGAACGGCTTGTACTACGGTGTGGGCATTGAGATCGACCTGTGGCTGCACGCCGGTTTCGACGTGCTGGTGAACGGCTCGCGCGCCCATCTGCAACAGGCCCGCGCGCGCTACGCCCAGGCGCTGATGCCGGTCTGTTTGCAGGTTTCACCGGAAGTGCTGCGCCAGCGTTTGCAGCAGCGCGGGCGCGAAAGCGCGCGGGAGATCGACCTGCGCCTGGCGCGTGCAGCGCGCTACACGCCGTCGGACTGCCATCTGCTCAATAACGACGAAAGTTTGCTACAGTCAGTCGAGAATTTGTTATCGCTTATCCGTCAAAAGGAGAAACAACATGCCTGACTGCCAGCTGCGCCCCGCCACTGCGGACGATGCGCAGGCCGTTTACGGTCTGATCTGTGAGTTAAAACAGGCGGAATTCGACCAGAAAGCCTTTCACGCCGGGTATCTCGCGAATCTTCAGGATCGTAACATGCACTACCATCTTGCGGAGCTGGACGGGCACGTTGTCGGGATGATTGGCCTGCATTTGCAGTTTCATCTGCATCACGCCAACTGGATCGGTGAGATTCAGGAGCTGGTGGTATTGCCGCAGGCCCGTGGCCTGAAAGTCGGCAGCCAACTGCTGGCCTGGGCCGAAGCGCAGGCGCGACATGCAGGTGCTGAGATGACCGAGCTGTCGACCAGCGTAAAGCGCGTGGATGCGCACCGGTTTTATCTTCGCGAAGGGTATGCCCAGAGCCATTTTCGTTTTACCAAAGCGCTATAAAACCTAAGCACAGCGCCGCCTGGCAATGTCGTTAAAGGGGGAAACCATGGCCCTAACCATCCAACTGACCGGCACCGGCGGTGCCCAGCTGGTACCTGTCTTCGGCTGCGACTGCGCGGCCTGCCGCCGGGCGCGTTTGCAGGAGGCGCATCGCCGTCGCCCGTGCAGCGCGGTCGTGACCTTCAACGACGCGGTGACGCTGCTGGACGCGGGCATTCCGCACCTGATGGACGACTGGCCCGCGGGCAGTTTTCAGCAGTTTTTACTGACCCACTATCATATGGATCATGTCCAGGGGCTGTTCCCGCTGCGCTGGGGCGTGGGGGCGACGATTCCGGTGTACGGCCCGCCGGACGAGGCAGGCTGCGACGATCTGTTAAAACATCCCGGTCTTCTCGATTTCAGCCATACCGTCCAGCCCTTTGTGGTGTTTGAGCTTCAGGGGCTGCGCGTAACGCCGCTGCCGCTCAATCACTCAAAACTGACCTTCGGCTATCTGCTGGAGAGCGCCCACAGCCGCGTGGCGTGGCTGTCGGACACTGCCGGGCTGCCGGACAAAACGCTGAAATTTTTACTCAATAATCATCCGCAGGTGATGGTGATCGATTGCAGCCACGAACCGCGCGAGCAGACGCCGCGCAACCATTGTGATTTAAACACCGTCATCGCGCTCAACAAAGTCATTGGCTGTCCGCAGGTCATTTTGACGCACATCAGCCATCAGTTCGACGTATGGATGATGGATAACCCGCTGCCAGAAGGGTTTGAGGCGGGGTATGACGGGATGAGAATCGTGCTGGACTGAGCGGCACGCCGGGCGTCAGGCTGCACGCATCTCACGGATTTCCTCACCGGTCGTAATCATCTTCCAGCCTGCGCTCATCGTCCTCGAGCTGACGCCGGTCCTGATCGAGCTGGCGCTGCCTGTCGTCTAACTGACGGCGACGATCCTCAAGCTGTCGACGACGATCATCGTACTGGCGACTGTCCGTACGACGGCTCTCTTCATAGCGGTCATCGTCGTCATTCTGACGGCTGCTGGTGGGGTTGTACGCTTCGCCGATCGCCTGCTGGATATTCCCAATGGCGTCGTCAATGATATCAGCGTGGGCAAGCTGGCTGGTTAATGACAGCAGGCCAAATAACAGAGCGGTGGTAGAGCGTTTCATAGAGCCAGTCTCGCAGCAGGTGAGCTGGCTTTACGTTAATCATCGGCGCTCAGACGGAGTAGCGGAGGAATCTCAAAACGCGCCTTTCATGCAGGCGGTACGCGTTATGCCGACGCCTTACGGAGCGCCTGTGCCAGCTGCGCTCGGGTGAAGGGTTTTCGTAGCAACTCCACGTCCGGCAGCTGCGGATTGTGGGTGGGGCGTAAATCCTGCCCGCTCACCAGCAGCACCGGCAGATGCGGGAAATGGGTGCGGACGTGGTGGATCACCTCTGCGCCACTTAACGCCCCCGGCAGCATCAGGTCGCTGATAAAGAGTTCGATATCGGCCGAGGCCTCCAGCATCTTCAACGCCTGCTCGCCCGTTTCCGCTTCGAGCGTCAGATAGCCGAGCTGATGCAGCTGTTCGCATAACGTCTGACGCACGTCGCTTTCATCTTCAAGCACCAGCACCAGCCGGTCGCTCTGTTCTGACTCCGTTGCCGCCAGCCCTTCATCATGCTCCACCACCGCCTGCGCGGAGCGCGGAAGCTGCAGGCGCACGGTGGTTCCCTGCCCCGGTGCGCTTTCAATTTCAACGCGCCCACCGGACTGGCGCACAAAACCGTAGACCATCGACAAACCCAGCCCGCTGCCGCTGCCGGTCTGTTTCGTGGTGAAGAACGGCTCGAAGACCTGAGATTTCACTTCCTGTGACATCCCGCAGCCATGGTCGATCACCTCCAGCGCCACCATATCCTGCCTGCGCCCGTCGCTGCGGGTGACACGCTGATTCCAGGTGCGAATGCGGATCACACCGCTCTGCCCCTCCATCGCGTCGCGGGCGTTCATGACCAGATTGATAATCGCGTTTTCCAGCTGGCTGACGTCAATCCACGCGGGCCACGCCGGGTGCTGCGCTTCGATATCCAGCGTCAGGGTGGCCGGGAGCGAGTGGCACATCAGCTCGCCGAGGTTTTCCAGCAGCGGTTTCATTTCCACCGCATGCGGATGCAGAGACTGTTTACGCGAGAAGGCCAGCAGCCGCTGGGTCAGGAGCGCGCCACGCTCGGCGGCTTTCAGCGCGCGGGTGATGCGCGGCGCATCCGGCGACTCGGGATCAACCAGCTCCAGGCTGCCGATAATGACCGCCAGCAGATTGTTAAAATCGTGCGCCAGCCCGCCCGTCAACTGCCCGACCGCCTTCATTTTTTGACTGTGCAGCAGCGCCTCTTCCAGCCCCACGCGTTCAAGCCGGTCGATCTCCATCTGCGTCGTTTTCTCTTTCAGCAGGCGGGTGGTGTGCTCAAGCGACGCGGTGTTACGTGCAAACACGTTGAATGCACGTGCCAGTTCGCCAAGCTCGTCGCGGCGCTGGAGGGCCGGTACCGACACATCCGGCTCGCCGTGGGCCAGGCGCGACATCGCTCTGGAGATGGCCGTCAGGTTGGAGCCTAAATTGCGGTAGATATACCAGCAGGCGCAGCCGGTGATCATCAGCGCCAGTACAGCAAACACGCTGATAAAGACGCTAATAGAGCGCAACTCCTGATGACTCTGGGCGGTGCGCAGCTCCGACGCCTGGGCTACCTGCGCCACGTACTGGTTGATATCGCTGTTTAAAATCGCCACCAGCGCTTTGATGTGGAACATGTACCAGTTGATCGTCAGATCGCTCTCTTCGAGCTGCTTCGAAAGCGGCGCGAGCTTTTGCAGCTCGGCGTTGAAATCGGGCAGCACAAAGTCAATCACCGGCTGGCGGGCGGTCTCTGGCAGCGTGATGGTTACGGTATTCAGCTGCTGAATGGTAGCGCGCGGCGACGGCGTTTCGATGGCCGCCATAATCAGGCGGTCCATTTCAGCAAGCTGGCGCGCGTCCGGCACGTTGTCGCCGAAGCGACGGTTGATATCCTGCAAATGGCGTAAAAAACTTTGGCTTTGATAAAGCGAACTGAGCAGCGCGTTGCGCTCCAGATGACGTCGCTGACCGCGTTCCAGCATCCCGGTGACGCTTTGCTGTAACTCATTACTGCGGCGAATGATTCGCGCCACCAGCGCCGGTTCCTGCTGCGCCAGCGGTGCATCGGCGAGCTGCTCAAGGGAGTGACGCAGTGCCGTCTGCGTCTGCTTCAGGCGATCCGCTTCGCTTTTGTACTCCAGCGCCCCCACCACCTGCGAAAGACGCACCGCCGCCGTGGCCACATTGGCGGTGTCGCGCGCCAGATTCATGCTGCCGGTCATGTCGTTTAAGGTCTGCTGCTGCACCTGCTCCTGAATCTGGCTGGCATGCCGAAAGCCCAGCACCGCCACGCCGCTGACCATCAATGTCACCGCCACCACCAGCAGATTGAAGATCAGCAGGCGGCCACGGGCGCTGGCAAAAAAGGGAGGGCGGCGTGATGGCATGGTGGCTCCGGTGAGAGGAAAAAGGCTCAGAATTGTGACGCCCGTTAACTATTCATAACTATGACAAATATGAACGGCTTCTGACATTTTGCATTTACCGGGATGTGATGCACTGCTGATATCGACCTTCACAGGAGATCCGCCATGAGCAGGACCCCGGTATTAGAGATGCGCAACATTGCCAAAACCTTTGGCAACTTTCACGCGCTCAAGGGTGTGGATCTGACGGTCTGGCCCGGCGAGATCCACGCGTTAATGGGCGAAAACGGCGCAGGCAAAAGCACCCTGATGAAAATCCTCGCCGGGGCGTATATCGCCACCAGCGGCGAGATATTGATTGACGGCCAGCCGTACCACATCAAAGGGCCGAAAGACGCGCTGGCCGCAGGTATAACTTTGATTTACCAGGAGATGCAGCTCGCGCCAAACCTCACGGTGGCGGAAAACATCTTTCTCGGCAGCGAGCTGTCGCGTGGCGGGCTGGTGAAGCGGAAAGAGATGGCCGCGCAGGCCCAGACGGTAATTGACCGTCTCGGCGCCCATTTCAGCGCCACCGATCTGGTGATGAAACTGACCATTGCCGAACAGCAGCAGGTTGAAATCGCCCGCGCGCTGCACCGCAACAGCCGCGTGCTGGTGATGGATGAACCCACCGCCGCCCTCTCCTCGCGCGAAACTCACCGCCTGTTTGAACTGATTTTGCGTCTGCGCGATGAGGGGATGGCGATTATCTATATCAGCCACCGCATGGCGGAGGTGTACGAGCTTTCCGACCGCGTCAGCGTGCTGCGCGACGGGCAGTACGTCGGCAGTTTGACCCGCGACAAACTCAACGCTTCGGAGCTGGTCAGGATGATGGTGGGCCGCCCCTTAAGCGACCTGTTCAACAAAGAGCGCGATATCCCTCTTGGCAGCGCGCTGCTCAACGTCCATCACCTCACCGACGGCAAAAAAGTGCAGCCGTGCAGCCTGCAGGTGCGTTCCGGGGAGATCGTCGGTCTCGCCGGGCTGGTAGGGGCCGGACGTTCGGAGCTGGCACAGCTGATCTTCGGCGTGCGCAAAGCGACGGGCGGGATGATTGAAGTCGACGGCGAGCCGGTGGTGATCCACTCCCCGCGCGCCGCCATCGACCACGGCATCGGTTTTTTAACCGAGAACCGCAAAGAACAGGGGCTGTTTTTGGAGCTGGCGGCGCAAGAGAACATCACCATGGCGACGCTGGAGCGCGACGCCACCTGGGGCATGCTGGACCGCAAAAAAGCGCAGTCGATCTCAGATGACGCCATCGCCCTGCTCAATATTCGCGTGCCGCATTCGCAGGTGCGCGCGGGTGGGCTGTCGGGCGGTAATCAGCAAAAGCTGCTGATCTCCCGCTGGGTAGCGATCGGCCCGCGCATTCTGATCCTCGATGAACCAACGCGCGGCGTGGACGTCGGGGCGAAAAGCGAGATCTATCGCATCATGAACCAGATGGCGCGTAAAGGTGTGGCGATCCTGATGATCTCCAGCGAGCTGCCGGAAGTGGTGGGCATGAGCGACCGGGTCTACGTGATGCGCGAAGGGAGCATTGCCGGGGAGTTACACGGCCCAACCATCACTCAGGAAAATATTATGACGCTGGCAACTGGCGTGAACGACACTCATCAGGCGGTGCAATCATGACACATTCAACTAACCCGCAGCAGGTGGCGAAATCCGCTTCCGCCAAAAAAATGCTGATGAGCGATCTGATGCAAACGGTCGGGATTTTGCCGATTCTGATCCTGATCGTGGCGGTCTTTGGCTTTATCGCGCCGAACTTCTTCACCGAGAGCAATCTGCTCAATATTACCCGTCAGGCGTCGATCAACATCGTGCTGGCCGCCGGGATGACTTTCATCATTTTGACCGGCGGGATCGACCTGTCGGTGGGGTCGATTCTCGGCACCACGGCAGTGGCGGCGATGGTGGTCTCCCTGATGCCTGAACTGGCGATGCTGTCGATTCCGGCGGCGCTGATGCTCGGCATGGTGCTGGGTCTCTTCAACGGCGCACTGGTGGCCTTTGCCGGACTTCCGCCGTTTATTGTCACCCTCGGCACCTATACCGCCCTGCGCGGCGCGGCCTATCTGCTGGCCGACGGCACCACGGTAATTAACTCGAATATTAATTTTGAATGGATCGGCAATAACTATCTCGGCCCGGTGCCGTGGCTGGTGGTGATCGCCCTGGCGGTGATCGTGGTGTGCTGGTTCATTTTGCGTCGCACCACGCTCGGCGTTCATATCTACGCGGTGGGCGGCAACATGCAGGCTGCCCGTCTCACGGGGATCAAAGTCTGGCTGGTGCTGCTGTTTGTCTACGGCATGAGCGGCCTGCTGTCCGGTCTCGGCGGGGTGATGAGCGCCTCGCGGCTTTACAGCGCCAACGGCAACTTAGGCACCGGCTACGAGCTGGACGCCATCGCGGCGGTGATCCTCGGCGGGACCAGTTTTGTCGGCGGGATCGGCACGATCACCGGCACGCTGGTGGGCGCGCTGATTATCGCCACCCTGAATAACGGCATGACGTTAATGGGCGTTTCCTACTTCTGGCAACTGGTGATCAAAGGGGCGGTGATCATCATTGCGGTACTGATCGACAAATACCGTACCCGACACCATCAAAGTGCATAACAACAACACCCTACGATAATGAGGATAACAGCATGAGATTGAAGCCATTGGTCACCGCGCTCTGTGCTGGCGCACTGCTTGCCGCAGCCCCGTTTGCGCAGGCGAAAGATCTGAAATCCATCGGCGTGACGGTGGGCGATCTCGCCAACCCGTTCTTCGTGCAGATCACCAAAGGTGCGGAGCTTGAAGCCCGTAAACTGGCGGGGGATAACGTAAAAGTGACGCTGGTCTCCAGCGGCTACGATCTGGGCCAGCAGGTTTCTCAGATTGATAACTTTATCGCCGCGAAGGTCGATATGATCATCCTCAACGCCGCTGATTCGAAAGGGATTGGCCCGGCGGTGAAGCGCGCGAAAGAAGCGGGGATTGTGGTGGTCGCCGTTGACGTGGCGGCCGAAGGGGCCGACGCCACTATCACCTCGGATAACACCCAGGCGGGCGAAATGGCCTGTAAATACATCACCGATCGCCTGAAAGGCAAAGGCAACGTGGTGATCATCAACGGACCACCGGTCTCTGCGGTACAAAACCGTGTGGAAGGCTGTCAGACCGAGTTCAAGCGCCACCCGGATATCAAAGTGCTGTCGGATAACCAGAACGCCAAAGGCAGTCGCGAAGGCGGCCTGGAAGTGATGACCGCGCTGCTGGCCGCGAATCCGAAGATCGACGGTGTCTTCGCGATTAACGATCCGACAGCGATCGGTGCTGATCTGGCGGCGAAACAGGCGCAGCGCAGCGAGTTCTTTATCGTTGGCGTGGACGGCAGCCCGGACGGTGAAGAGGCGCTGAAGCGCGAAAACTCTCTGTTTGTGGCAACGCCTGCGCAGGACCCGCAGGTCATGGCGGCCAAAGCGGTAGAGATCGGCTATGACATTCTGCAGGGCAAACCGGCACCCAAAGAGCCGGTGCTGATCCCGGTGACGATGATCGATAAGAAGAGCGTCGGGACGTACAAGGGGTGGACGGTTAAATAAGGTTTGTGCGCGTTGATGCCCTCACCCTCTCCCGCAAAGAGGGTGAGGGGTCAGCGCAGCGCACCATTAAAGGAGTTCCCATGAAACGCTCCGAAATCAACGAAATCCTCGGCCATACGCGGCAGTTCTTTTCGATGCATGACGTACACCTGCCACCGTTTGCCAGTTTCCCGCCGACCCAGTGGCGGCAGCTCGATCGCCACGCCTGGCGCGAAGTCTTCGATCTCAAACTCGGCTGGGACGTCACCGCCTTCGGCGGCAACCATTTTGCCGCACAGGGACTCACCCTTTTCACTCTGCGCAACGGCTCGCCGAACGGCGTACCTTACGAAAAATGCTACGCGGAGAAGATCATGCACGTCCGCGACGGGCAGGTCACACCGATGCATTTCCACTGGCGTAAACGCGAGGACATCATTAATCGCGGCGGAGGAAATCTGATTATTGAGCTGTGGAACGCGGGTGGGCATGAAGAGACGGAAAACACCGACGTTACGGTGGTGGTTGACGGCTGCATTCAGACTCACGCTCCCGGCAGCCAGCTGCGCCTCACACCAGGGGAAAGCATCTGTCTCACGCCCGGCCTGTACCACAGTTTCTGGGGGGAGCGCGGTTTTGGCGATGTGCTGGTCGGTGAAGTGTCATCCGTGAATGACGACGAACACGACAACCACTTTTTACAGCCGCTCGCGCGCTATAACAATATTGAAGAAGACGAAACGGCGGTGCTGGTGCTCTGTAACGAGTACAGCCTGTTTCGAACCTAAGGAGTGAATGATGCCGCTAATTTCTCTCGCCGCCGGGCTGGAACACGCCCGTGAACATCGCTACGCCCTGGGCGCATTTAACGTTCTCGACTCCCACTTTTTGCGCGCCCTGTTCGCCGCGGCAAAACAGGAGCGCTCGCCCTTTATCATCAACATCGCCGAAGTGCATTTTAAGTATTTATCGCTCGATTCATTAGTTGAAGCGGTCCGGTTCGAGGCCGCGCGACACGATATTCCGGTGGTCCTCAATCTCGATCACGGCCTGCATTTTGAGGCAGTGGTGCGGGCGCTGCGCTTAGGCTTCAGCTCCGTGATGTTTGATGGCTCCACCCTGAGTTACGAAGAGAATATTCGCCAGACCAGGGAAGTCGTGAAAATGTGTCACGCCGTGGGGGTGTCGGTGGAGGCCGAACTGGGCGCCGTGGGCGGTGACGAGGGCGGTGCGCTGTACGGCCATGCCGATGAAGCCTTTTTCACCGATCCGGCACTGGCGCGCGATTTTGTCGATCAGACCGGCATTGACGCGCTCGCCGTCGCCATCGGCAATGCGCACGGCAAATATAAAGGCGAGCCGAAGCTCGATTTCGCGCGGCTTGATGCGATCCGCCTGCAAACCGGCCTGCCGCTGGTGCTGCACGGGGGTTCCGGGATCAGCGACGCCGATTTCCGCCGCGCGATTGAACTGGGCATTCACAAAATCAATTTCTACACCGGGATGTCGCAGGCGGCGCTGGCCTCCGTCGAGCAGCGGATCACCCATCGTCAGCCGATTTATGACGAATTCGCCGAACTGCTGCTGGGCATTGAAGAGGCAATTACCGACACCGTATCGGAACAAATGCGCATCTTCGGTAGCGCGGGGAGAGCCTGATGGTACGCCGGGGCGTTATCGCCGCAGGGAATATGCTCGTCGACCACGTGCATCAGATTGTGCAGTGGCCGGAGCGCGGCTGGCTGGCGGAAATTATTCATAGCGAACGGGCCACCGGCGGCGCACCGCTGAACGTCCTGCTGACGCTCGCCAAAATGCACGTCGGCCTGCCGCTGCAGGCGGTGGGGCTGATTGGCGACGACAGCGACGGGGACTACATTCTGGCCATGCTCGATCAGTACCACGTCAACCGCCAGCGGGTGCAGCGCACCACTTTTGCGCCGACCTCCATGTCGCAAGTGATGACCGATCCCAGCGGGCAGCGTACCTTTTTCCACTCCCCGGCGGCCAACCGGCTGCTGGATCTTCCGGCCTTCGACCGCCTCGACCCGACGATGAAAATTTTCCATCTCGGCTATTTGCTGCTGCTCGACAGCCTGGATATGCCGGACGACGAGTTTGGCACCCGCAGCGCACGCCTGCTGTCTCAGATGCGCGATCTGGGGTATGAAACCTCACTGGATTTGGTGTCGCGTAAAGGCGATCCGCGCTATCAGCCGCTGGTGCTCCCTGCCCTGCGCTATGTGGATTATCTGGTGATCAACGAGCTGGAGGCCGGTGAGTTTAGCGGGCTGGAGATGCGCGACGAGTTCGATGCGCCGAACATTCTGCATATCGCCGAAGCCGCGTCACAACTGCTGGCGGCCGGAGTGCGTCAGCGCGTGGTCATTCATTGTCCGGAAGGCGCCTGGGGCGAAGCGCCGGGTGAGCCAGGCCAGTGGGTGCCGTCACGGCAGCTTGAAAAGGATGAGATTATCGGCAGCGTCGGCGCGGGCGATGCGTTTTGCGCGGGCTTTTTGTACGGCTGCCACGAGGCGTGGTCGCTGCCCGAGAGCATTGCCCTGGCGCACGCCTGCGCGCGGGCCAGCCTGCTGGCGGCCAATGCTATCGACGGGGCGAAAACGCTGGACGAACTGAAGTTGAATCTTTAAGCGGCTTTGTCGTGGTGAGACACGTCTGCGGCAAACACGTAGCCGAGGCCGCGAATGGTTTTGATCAGCAGCGGCTGATGAGGGTTAATTTCGATTTTTCGCCGCAGGCGCATGATCAGCACGTCGATGGTGCGGTCAAAGACTTCGGCGCTTTCGCTGTGGGTCAGCTCCAACAGCTGTTCGCGGCTCAAAACCCGCCGGGCATTCTGCGCGAGGGCCAGCAGTAAACCGTACTCCCCTTGAGTTAACGGTACCGTCACCTGCTTCGGATCGCTTAATTCGCAGCGGGTGGTGTCGAGGGTCCAGCCGTTGAAGCCCATGCCCGACGCGCGCGGTGCGGTGGGTTCCGCCGCCAGCACGCCCGTGCGGCGCAGTACCGCTTTTACGCGGGCGACCACGACACGCGGATTAAACGGCTTGCCGATGTAATCATCCGCGCCCATCTCCAGCCCCACCACGACGTCCGATTCGCTGCCAAGGCCGGTGAGCATAATCACCGGCAGCTCGGCGCGCTGCTTTTGTAGCTGCTGTAAAACCTGTAACCCGTTGATATCAGGGAGCATCATATCCAGCAATACCAGCGCAATACCCGGTTCTCGCTGAGCCAGCGCCAGCGCGTCCAGCCCGTTGTGACAGACGTGCACCGTAAAGACGTGCTCGTTAAGCACATCCTGCAGCAGTTCGCAGACCGCCGTATCGTCATCAACCACCAGAATCGCCGGTTTCATCGTATGCTTCCGTCAGGGGATTATGTTAAGTCTGACCTATTCTGCAAACGGCTCCAGCCAAATCCATTGTTGCGTGATGGAATTTCAACCCATGTCACATCCATTGCCCTTTCGACACGTCAATTTTGACGATTGCCTGCTTCTCGTCAGGGTTTTGACCAAACTTTGGCCGTAAAGTCAGGGGATACCCACAATAAAAACATGGCATAGAAGCTGCATAATGGGGTGGGAAAGCATTGATTAACTGGAGCGAGACCGATGAAAAAAGTCGTCACGGTTTGCCCCTATTGTGCCTCAGGTTGCAAGATAAACCTGGTGGTCGATAACGGCAAAATCGTCCGGGCGGAGGCTGCACAGGGTAAGACCAATCAGGGTACGCTGTGCCTGAAAGGCTACTATGGCTGGGATTTTATTAACGATACCCAGATCCTCACCCCCCGTCTGAAAACCCCTATGATTCGCCGTGAGCGCGGCGGCAAGCTGGAGTCCGTCTCCTGGACGGAAGCGCTGGACTATGTCGCCCGCCGCCTGAGCGAGATCAAAGCCAAATACGGCCCGGACGCGATCCAGACCACCGGCTCTTCACGCGGGACGGGGAATGAAACCAACTATGTAATGCAAAAATTCGCGCGCGCCGTTATTGGTACCAATAACGTCGACTGCTGCGCTCGCGTCTGACACGGCCCATCGGTTGCAGGTCTGCACCAGTCGGTCGGTAACGGCGCAATGAGTAACGCTATCAACGAAATCGATAACACCGATCTGGTGTTTGTTTTCGGCTATAACCCGGCGGATTCCCACCCTATCGTGGCAAATCACGTCATTAACGCGAAACGCAACGGGGCGAAAATCATCGTCTGCGACCCGCGTAAAATCGAAACCGCGCGCATTGCGGATATGCATATCGCCTTACGCAACGGCTCGAATATCGCGCTGCTTAACGCCATCGGGCACGTGATTATTGAAGAAAACCTCTATGACCAGGCCTTTGTGGCCACACGTACGGAAGGTTTCGAGGAGTATCGCAAGATTGTCGAAGGCTATACGCCGGAGTCGGTCGAAGATATTACAGGCGTCAGCGCACAAGAGATTCGCCAGGCTGCGCGCATGTACGCCGCCGCGAAAACCGCGTCGATTCTGTGGGGCATGGGTGTAACCCAGTTCTATCAGGGCGTCGAAACCGTGCGGTCACTGACCAGCCTCGCAATGCTGACGGGCAACCTCGGCAAACCGCATGTGGGCGTAAACCCGGTGCGCGGGCAGAACAACGTTCAGGGTGCCTGTGACATGGGCGCGCTGCCGGATACCTATCCGGGCTATCAGTACGTCAAGTACCCGGAAAACCGGGCGAAATTCGCCAGGGCCTGGGGCGTTGAAAGCCTGCCGGAGCACACGGGCTATCGCATCAGCGAGCTGCCGCACCGCGCAGCGCACGGTGAAGTGCGTGCCGCTTACATCATGGGCGAAGATCCGCTGCAAACCGACGCTGAACTGTCGGCGGTGCGCAAAGGCTTTGAGGATCTCGAACTGGTGATTGTGCAGGACATCTTCATGACCAAAACAGCGGCGGCGGCGGATGTGATTTTACCGTCAACGTCGTGGGGCGAGCACGAAGGCGTCTATACGGCAGCGGATCGCGGTTTCCAGCGCTTCTTTAAAGCGGTCGAGCCGAAGTGGGATCTGAAAACGGACTGGCAGATTATCAGCGAAATCGCCACCCGCATGGGCTATCCGATGCACTACAACAACACCCAGGAGATCTGGGATGAGTTGCGCAATTTGTGTCCGGATTTCACCGGGGCGACCTACGAGAAGATGGGCGAGCTGGGGTATATTCAGTGGCCATGCCGGGACGAATCCGAGGCGGATCAGGGGACGTCATACCTCTTCGCCGAGAAGTTCGATACCCCGAACGGGCTGGCGCAGTTCTTCACCTGCGACTGGGTGGCGCCTATCGACAAACTCACTGACGAGTACCCCATGGTGCTCTCGACGGTGCGTGAAGTGGGTCACTACTCCTGTCGCTCGATGACCGGGAACTGTGCCGCGCTGGCTGCACTGGCAGACGAGCCGGGCTACGCGCAGCTCAACACCGCCGATGCCGCCCGTCTGGGCATTGAGGATGAAGCGCTGGTGTGGGTGAATTCACGCAAAGGCCGCATCATCACCCGCGCGCAGGTTAGCGATCGTCCGAACAAAGGGGCGGTTTATATGACCTACCAGTGGTGGATTGGTGCCTGTAACGAGCTGGTGACGGAAAACCTCAGCCCGATAACCAAAACGCCTGAGTATAAATATTGCGCCGTGCGCGTGGAGCCGATTGCCGATCAGCAAAGCGCCGAGCAATATGTGATTGATGAATACACGAAATTGAAAGCCCGCCTACGCGAAAGCGCAATGGGTTAATTAAGTAGATGTTCAATGAATAAATGGGGTGAAATATTCACCCCATTTTTATTTGTATATTTAGCATTAATTTTATCAATATTATTCTGGAATGTAGCTCGCAGAAATCAATGCAAATTTTAAATGCGGGAATTACATCTTTGCATTTTAATTCAGAAGGATAAGATGGCGGCGGGTGCTTAAGACTTTCTGTTTTGAGCATGTGTGAGGAGCAGAAAGTTGAAAGCCCCGGGAAAGTTAAACTCACCCGAGGCTACCAAACAACATCAACTCCAACAAGTTGAAGTTAGCCTCTTATTCTTATAAATGCAAGGAGTAAAAGGCATGACGCCATTAAAAACTGTGTTAGGCATTGTTTTTATTATTTGCCTGACCATCGTGATTTTTACCTTTATTAATCGCGGCAAACTTTGTGAGCTGACAATAAAGAGTGAACATCAGGAAGTGGCGGCAAAATTAGCCTGTATATCAGGATGATTTTGTGGGCGGGGAAACCCGCCCGGCTTGTCTGGACGTTGAGGTCTTAACGCACCCTTTTTATTCTTCATTGACCGCGCTTATACTGCGCGCTATGTACCCGGATGATAAGAACTCATGAAAACCCTTTTGATGTTACTCTTCCTTTTTACCGCGTTTGCTCACGCTGACGAACCCGGTAGCCAATATAAAGAACAGGCCGAAGCGGGCGACGCGCGCGCTCAGTACTATCTGGCCGATACCTACTTCAGCGCAGGTGATGATAAGCAGGCTGCGCTGTGGGCGGAGAAAGCGGCAAAAGGCGGCGATGTCGATGCCGTGGCGCTGCTGTCGCAAATCCACTTTAAGCATGCCGATTACGCCCAGTCCAAAACCCTGGCGCAACAGGCGACCATTGCCGGCAGTAAACGCGGGGCGATCATGCTGGCGCGCCTGCTGGTAAATACGCAGGCCGGTAAAACGGACTATCCGCAGGCAATCAAACTGCTGCAAACCGCCACGGATGATATCGACAACGACTCTGCAGTCGATGCCCAGATGCTGTTGGGGCTGATCTACGCCAACGGCGTATCAATGGCTCAGGACGATGCTCAGGCGCAAATGTGGTTCAAACGCAGCTCAGCGCTTTCGCGAACCGGTTACGCGGAATATTGGGCAGGAATGGTTTTCCAGCAGGGCGAAAAAGGGTTTATTACCCCGAACAAACAGAAGGCGCTGTACTGGTTCAATCTGAGCTGTAGCGAAGGGTTTGATACGGGATGCGAAGAGTTTGATGCCTTGAGCGGGGAGTAACTCTCCACGCTTAAAAAGTGAGCCGGGTCAGGCAAAACCGCCCCCCGGCTTTTTATATTACTGATCGGCAGTCTTATCAAAACGACCCAGCACGTCGCGTTCGTACGCCAGCGCCTTTTTGCGGTCGAACTGATGTTCCCACTTGGCGATCACCAGCACCGCCAGCGCATTTCCCACCACATTCAGCGCGGTACGTGCCATGTCGAGAATACGGTCAACACCGGCGATAAACGCCAGGCCTTCCAGCGGAATACCGACGCTACCAAGCGTTGCCAGCAGCACCACGAAGGAGACACCCGGCACGCCTGCGATCCCTTTCGAAGTCACCATCAGGGTCAGCACCAGGACGATCTCCTGCCACAGGGAGAGATCGATACCGTACAGCTGCGCGATGAAAATTGCCGCGATACTTTGATACAGGGTTGAGCCATCGAGGTTAAAGGAGTAGCCCGTCGGCACCACGAAACTGGTGATCGACGCCGGCGCGCCGTAGGCTTCCATCTTCTCGATAATACGCGGCAGCACGCTCTCGGAGCTGGCGGTAGAGTACGCCAGAATCAGCTCGTCTTTCAGGATGCGAATCAGGATCCAGATGCTCAGGCCGCACAGACGCGCAACCAGCCCCAGCACGACCAGCGCAAAGAACAGAATCGCGAAGTGAACCAGAATCACCAGCTTCGCCAGCGGCCACAGGGAGGCAAAGCCGAAGTTCGCAACGGTCACGGCAATCAGCGCGAACACCCCCACAGGGGCGTAGCGCATCACCATGTGTGTCACTTTAAACATGGTTTCGGAGATGGAACGGAACACGGTCACCAGCGGTTCGCGGTGCGTGGCAGGCAGGGAAGAGAGGCCCAGACCAAACAGCACCGAGAAGAAGATAATCGGCAGCATTTCGCCCTTCGCCATCGACGCCACGATATTGGTCGGCACCAGCGACAGGATGGTTCCCATCAGGCCATGCGCATGGCTTTGCACATCTGCGGTTGTGCTTTGGTATTTCGAAATATCCACCGTTGCCAGCTGCGACATATCAATCCCGGCACCCGGCTGGAACACATTCGCCAGCGTAATACCCAGAATGATAGCAACCGTAGTGATCACTTCGAAATAGATGATGGTTTTCGCACCGATACGCCCGAGCTGCTTCGCATCACCGACACCGGCAATACCGACGATAAGCGTTGAGATCACAATCGGGACGACAATCATTTTGATCAGGTGAATAAAGATATCGCCCGCCGGTGACAGCATATTCGCCACCAGCCACTCGCGGTCGTCACTGTGATAATGCAGATAACTGCCCAGCAAGATGCCCAGCACCATGGCCAGCAAAATTTGCCAGGCGAGGCTGATTTTCAAGTTTTTCATAAAAACAGACTTCCTCAATGAAGCGCCCTTCCCCCCATCACTGGCAGGAATGACACATACTGAAAGGGTATGAATTGTGTTGCGTTGGTTTATGGGGTTTTTTAACGCGCCGTATCAGTATCATTTGCATGGCCTGCTGCGCAAGCCTTAAAGAACAAGGCTTTCCACTGCAAAAAGGTCATAGGACGCTAATTTGTAATAATTCTTATAAATAACCTTTTGTTATAAAAACGGTTTTTTTTAACTAATTGTGAATAATCGACAGTGTAAATTATTTTCCTTCAAAGTTTCATTTGCTGCTTTTTTCACCTGTTCATTTATTGCGTGATCTGTCGCCCAAATAACAAACAAAGCTACCAAAGCCCCTACAATTAACGTTTTTGCGACATATTATTAACATCCTAAAAGGAGAACAAAAGCCATGAGCGAAATTCACAAACATGACATTCCCGCAAATATTGCGGACCGTTGCCTGATAAATCCGGAGCAGTACCAGCAAAAGTATCAACAATCTCTCACCGACCCTGATGCCTTCTGGGGCGAGCAGGGCAAAATTCTTGACTGGATCACCCCCTACCAGAAGGTGAAGAACACCTCCTTCGCGCCAGGCAATATCTCGATTAAATGGTACGAAGACGGCACCCTGAACCTGGCCGCGAACTGCCTGGACCGCCATCTGGCCGAGCGCGGCGATCAGACCGCCATTATCTGGGAAGGCGACGACGCCTCGCAGAGCAAACACATCACCTATAAAGAACTTCACCGCGACGTCTGCCGCTTTGCCAACGTGCTGTTAGCGCAGGGCATCAAAAAAGGCGATGTGGTTGCTATCTATATGCCCATGGTGCCGGAAGCGGCCGTGGCGATGCTCGCCTGTGCGCGCATCGGTGCCGTGCATTCGGTGATTTTCGGCGGTTTCTCGCCGGAAGCCGTCGCCGGGCGCATCATTGATTCCAGTTCAAAACTGGTGATCACCGCCGACGAAGGCGTGCGCGCCGGTCGCAGTATTCCGTTGAAGAAAAACGTCGACGAAGCGCTGAAAAACCCGAACGTCAAAACCATTAGCAACGTCATCGTCCTTAAGCGCACCGGCGGCAACGTCGAGTGGAAAGAGGGGCGTGACCTGTGGTGGAGCGATCTGATCGAAAATGCCAGCGATCAGCATCAGCCCGAAGCGATGAACGCGGAAGATCCGCTGTTTATCCTCTATACCTCCGGCTCGACCGGCAAGCCGAAAGGTGTGCTGCACACCACTGGCGGCTATCTGGTTTACGCGGCCACGACCTTTAAATATGTCTTCGACTACCACCAGGGCGATGTTTACTGGTGTACCGCCGACGTGGGCTGGGTCACCGGCCACAGCTACCTGCTGTATGGCCCGCTGGCCTGCGGCGCGACTACGCTGATGTTCGAAGGCGTTCCGAACTGGCCGACACCTGCCCGTATGTGTCAGGTGGTCGATAAGCATAAGGTCAACATTCTCTACACCGCGCCGACCGCGATCCGCGCGCTGATGGCCGAAGGCGACAAAGCCATCGAAGGCACCGACCGCTCCTCCCTGCGCATTCTTGGTTCCGTCGGCGAGCCAATTAACCCGGAAGCCTGGGAGTGGTACTGGAAGAAAATCGGCAACGAAAAATGCCCGGTGATGGACACCTGGTGGCAGACCGAAACCGGCGGCTTCATGATCACTCCGCTGCCGGGCGCAATCCCGCTAAAAGCCGGTTCCGCGACTCGTCCGTTCTTCGGCGTGCAGCCTGCGCTCGTGGATAACGAAGGTAACCCGCTCGACGGCGCGACCGAAGGCAACCTGGTGATCACCGACTCCTGGCCGGGCCAGGCGCGTACCCTGTTTGGCGATCACGATCGCTTCGAGCAGACCTACTTCTCGACCTTTAAAAACATGTATTTCAGCGGCGACGGCGCGCGTCGTGACGAAGACGGCTACTACTGGATCACCGGGCGCGTGGACGATGTCCTGAACGTCTCCGGCCACCGTCTGGGCACCGCTGAGATTGAGTCGGCGCTGGTTTCCCATCCGAAAATCGCCGAAGCGGCGGTGGTTGGGATCCCACACAACATTAAAGGCCAGGCGATTTACGCCTACGTCACCTTGAACCATGGCGAAGAGCCGACGCCTGAGCTGTACACCGAAGTGCGTAACTGGGTGCGCAAAGAGATCGGCCCGCTCGCCACGCCGGATGTGCTGCACTGGACCGACTCGCTGCCGAAAACCCGCTCCGGCAAAATTATGCGCCGTATTCTGCGCAAAATCGCTGCGGGCGACACCAGTAACCTCGGTGATACCTCAACGCTCGCCGATCCTGGCGTGGTGGACAAACTGCTCGAAGAGAAGCAGGCCATCGCAATGCCTTCATAACTGAGTTCCCCTCAACCTAACCCTCTCCCAGACAGGGAGAGGGAATAATAAAAACGCCCTTCCCTACACCAATACTCTGGAGAGTTCTGTGATGAATACTGATATTTATCAGCAGATAGAAAATAGTGCGCATTTCAGGGAGCTCGTCGAAAAACGGCAACGGTTTGCCTTCATCCTTTCCATCATCATGCTGATTATCTACGTCGGCTTTATTCTGCTGATCGCCTTTGCCCCGCACTGGCTGGGCACCCCCCTGCACGCCGGAACCAGCGTCACGCGCGGGATCCCCATCGGCATCGGTGTGATTGTCATCTCCTTCGTGCTGACCGGCGTCTACGTCTGGCGCGCGAACGGTGAATTTGATCGTCTCAATAAAGCAGTACTGCGTGAGGTAAAAGCATCATGAAGCGAGTTCTGACGGCGCTAGCCGCCACACTGCCTTTTGCGGCGCATGCGGCCGATGCCCTGACCGGCGACGTCCAACGCCAGCCGACCAACTGGCAGGCGATTATCATGTTCCTGATTTTCGTGCTGCTGACCCTCTACATCACCTACTGGGCGTCAAAACGCGTGCGCTCGCGTAATGACTACTACACGGCGGGTGGCAACATTACCGGCTTCCAGAACGGGCTGGCGATTGCGGGCGATTTTATGTCAGCTGCGTCATTCCTCGGGATCTCCGCGCTGGTTTACACCTCCGGCTACGACGGTCTGATTTACTCTCTCGGCTTCCTCGTCGGCTGGCCGATTATTCTGTTCATGATCGCTGAGCGTCTGCGTAACCTCGGGCGTTATACCTTTGCTGACGTGGCCTCGTATCGCCTGAAGCAAGGCCCGATCCGTACCCTCTCCGCCTGCGGTTCGCTGGTGGTGGTGGCGCTGTACCTGATTGCCCAGATGGTGGGCGCAGGTAAATTGATCGAACTGCTGTTTGGCCTGAACTACCACGTCGCCGTGGTGCTGGTCGGCGTGCTGATGGTGATGTACGTTCTGTTCGGCGGGATGCTCGCCACCACCTGGGTGCAGATCATCAAAGCCGTGCTGCTGCTGTTCGGCGCAAGTTTCATGGCCTTTATGGTGATGAAACACGTCGGCTTTAGCTTCAACAACCTGTTTACCGAAGCAATGGCGGTTCACCCGAAAGGGGAAGCGATCATGAGCCCAGGCGGGCTGGTGAAAGATCCGATATCCGCGCTGTCGCTCGGTCTCGGTCTGATGTTTGGTACGGCCGGTCTGCCGCACATCCTGATGCGCTTCTTTACCGTCAGCGACGCTCGCGAAGCGCGTAAAAGCGTCTTCTATGCCACCGGTTTTATGGGCTATTTCTACATTCTGACCTTTATCATCGGCTTTGGCGCGATCATGCTGGTTGGGGCGAATCCGGCGTTTAAAGATGCGGCGGGGCAGCTAATTGGCGGCAATAACATGGCGGCGGTACATCTGGCCGATGCCGTGGGCGGCAACCTGTTCCTCGGCTTTATCTCCGCCGTGGCGTTCGCCACGATTCTGGCGGTGGTTGCTGGCCTGACCCTGGCGGGCGCATCGGCGGTCTCGCATGATCTCTATGCGAACGTGTGGCGTAAAGGGGCAACGGAGCGTCAGGAGTTGAAAGTCTCTAAAATCACCGTGCTGATCCTGGGCGTGGTGGCGATTCTGCTGGGCATTCTGTTCGAGAAACAGAACATCGCCTTCATGGTCGGCCTGGCGTTCTCGATTGCCGCAAGCTGCAACTTCCCGATCATTCTGCTCTCCATGTACTGGTCAAAACTGACCACCCGTGGCGCGATGATTGGCGGCTGGCTGGGCCTGCTGACGGCGGTGATTCTGATGATCCTCGGCCCGACTATTTGGGTACAGATCCTCGGTCACGAAAAAGCCATCTTCCCGTACGAATACCCGGCGCTGTTCTCCATTGCCGTGGCGTTTATCGGAATTTGGTTCTTCTCGGCCACCGATAATTCACCGGAAGGAAATCTGGAACGCGACAAATTCCGCGCCCAGTTTATTCGCTCACAAACGGGTCTTGGGATCGATCAGGGCCGCGCGCATTAAGTGCTAACTCTCCCCGGTCACGCGACCGGGGAGTCTTCAGAACATCACCCACGCCACCAGCGGGGCAACCAGCACCATCACCACACCGGACAGCATCATCACCAGGCTGGCGACCACGCCCTCCTGCTGACCCATCTCATAAGAACGCGCCGTCCCCGCGCCGTGCGACGCCGCGCCAAACCCGGCACCTTTTGCCATCCCTTCGCGGATCGACAGGCGTAAAAACAGCATATCGCCCACCGCCATCCCAAACACGCCGGTTACGACCACAAACAGCGCCACCAGATCCGGCTGGCCGCCGAGAGGTTTCGCCGCCGCAAGCGCAAAGGGCGTGGTGACGGAACGCACCGCCAGACTGCGCTGGATCTCATCCGACAGCGTGAACAAGCGTGCCAGCCACACAGAGCTGGTTACTGCCACGACCGTTGCCGTCACAACCCCCGCCGTCAGGGACATCCAGTGGCGTCGGATCACCGCCAGATTGTCATAAACCGGCACGGCAAAGGCGATAGTCGCCGGGCCGAGCAGCCACAGTAGCCAGTGGGATTCACCGATGTAGTTTTGCCAGGAGATGTGGCCGAAGATCAGCATCAGCACCAGTAACAACGGGGTAAAGACCAGCGGCATCAGCGGCAGGGCGTGGAAGCGGCGATAGAGGCGTTTGTTGGCAAAATAGATCACCAGCGTGACCACCAGGCACAGCACGCTGATGTGAAAATTAGTCATGCTTCTGCCTGCTGATCTCATAGCGATAGACTTTATCCACCACCCATCCCGTCGCGCCGAGCACCATCAGCGTGCTCAGGGCGATGACGGCGAAAATCCGCCAGCCGTCGACCATCAACAGCTGCGCATAGTTCACCACCGCCACCACCGCCGGAACAAAGAACAGCAGCATTTCCGCCAGCAGCCAGCGAGAGCCCGCGCGGATCCAGTTCAGGGGAATGATGCGGCACAGAATGAGCGTCAGCATCAGTACCATTCCCACCAGATTGGCGGGCAGCGGCAGATGCAGCCAGGTAACGAGATATTCAGCGAAAACAAACAGCGCGGCATAAAGCAGTACCTGAATCGGTACCTGGAGCCGTTGCACAACAGCAGGCGTAACACGACCTAACGCCACGGCCATGGGGGAATTCCTCAGAAATGAGACGAGGCGCCAGTATAGTGACCACACGGAGTGGACAGAAATGAATTAAAATCATCAAAGGTATAGTTTCGAGGAATAATCATGGACATAAGAACGCTGCGCTATTTTGTCGAAGTGGTTCGCCAGCAGAGTTTTACCCGCGCAGCGGAGAAGTTATTTGTCACCCAGCCCACCATCAGCAAAATGCTGAAAAATCTCGAAGATGAACTGAACTGTACCCTGCTGATTCGCGATGGCCGCAAGCTGTTGCTGACAGATACCGGGCGCGTCGTGTTTGAGCGCGGTCTGGCGATTCTGGCCGAGTTCCGCCAGCTGGAAGCCGAGCTTGGCGATATTAACCACCTGAACAAGGGCCTGCTGCGCTTAGGCATTCCGCCGATGGTCGGCATGATGATGGCCGGACCGATCAGCCTCTATCGCCAGCGCTATCCCGGCGTCGAGCTGAAGATCTCCGAGTTCGGCGGGCTGACCGTCCAACAGGCGGTAATGAACGGCGAACTGGATCTGGCGATGACGGCCCTGCCAGTCGAAGAGGACAGCGGCCTGGCGACGCTGCCGCTGTTCAGCCACCCCCTGTGCGTGTTGGTCCCGCGCTCCGGCGACTGGCTGCAGATCGATACGGTAAAACCCGAGCTGCTGGCGGAGCATCCTCTGCTGATTTACAACGAGGATTTCGCCCTGAGCCGCCAGCTGATGCAGCTTTTCCATCAGCATGACGTCAAACCGCGTATCGCCGTGCGCAGCGGTCAGTGGGATTTTCTTGCCGCCATGGTGCAGGCGGGCGTCGGGATTGCGATTTTGCCGCAGCCGATTTGCGAGCGCCTAGATAAGAACACGCTGCGCTGGATACCGCTTGAGAGCGATCTGCACTGGCAGCTGGGGATGATTTGGCGCGAAGGGGTGTATTTGTCGCACAGCGCCCAGGCGTGGCTGACGTGTTGCGAGGGGTTTTGGGTCGCAGCGGAGTAAGTCCTGCGGCGGGTGTTCCCCCTCCCCCGAAAGGGAGAGGGAATGGATGCCGCCATCAGGCCGCGCGCTCTACTGTTCTATCAACAAGGCTTCCAGCAAATCCAGATCGTGCAGCAGTTTTTGCAGCGTCTCATTGCTGATCTGGCGCGTAGCACGCAGGTGGTAAAGTTCGGCTCGCTCTGAGCGCAGCGCGGCCAGACGGAAGCGGCGCTCCAGATTCTCTTCCTGCATCGAACTTTCTACGTCGTTACGCCCATCGGCGCGGCGGCGCAGGTTACCAATCACCCGCGAACTCACCTCTTTCAGCAGCTGATTATCTATGTTCTCTTCCGCATCGGACGCCAGACGCTCTTCCATCTTCTCAATCGCCACAATCGCCACTTCGGCGGTCGCCGCGCGCGCGATACGCTCCTCTTTATGCTGCTGGGAGTGGTCGGCCACCTCCAGGTGTTGCAGCAGAATCGGCAGCATCACCACGCCGATAAACAGCGAGAACAGGATCACGCCAGCCGCCAGGAACACCAGTTCGTAACGCGCCGGGAAGACGTTGCCATCCGGCAGCAGCAGGGGAATCGAGAGCACACCGGCGAGGGTAATCGCCCCGCGAACGCCCGCAAACGAGGCAATCAGCAGCTCGCGCGTGGTCCAGGAGCCAAACTCCATCGGCTTCTTGTGCAGAAAACGCAGGCTGAATTTTTTCATCGTCCACAGCCAGCCGAAACGCACCAGCATCAGCGCCAGGTAAATCAGCACGATATCGGTAAACAGCATCCAGGTTTCCACGTTCGGATCGGCTTCTGCCGCCACCAGCGAGGACTCCAGAATGCCCGGCAGCTGCAGGCCCAACAGCAGGAACACCATGCCGTTAAAGACAAACTCCAGCATCGCCCAGGTGCTGTTGGCGCGCAGACGCATCGCCAGCGGTGCGCGGCGCATCACGCCCGCACGGGTGATGGTCATCCCCGCCGCGACGGCTGCCAGGATGCCCGATACGCCAATGTGTTCGGCAATCAGGTAAGAGGCAAACGGCAGCAGGAACAGCAGGACGATCTGTGTGGCGGGTTCGTCACCGCCCCAGCGGCTGAGGAACCCGAGCGAGCGACCGTACAGCCAGCTCACCACAAACCCGGCCAGGATGCCGCCAATCGCCACCTTGAAGAATTCAACGGTCGCGCCACCGATGGTAAAAATCATGGTTCCCATCGCCACTGCGACGGCAAATTTCAGCGCTACCAGGCCGGAAGCGTCGTTCATCAGCGCCTCGCCCTGCAGGATGCCCATGATTTTCTTCGGTATCCGGCCTTCGCCGACGATACCGGAAAGGGCCACGGCATCCGTTGGCGACAGGACGGCGGCGAGTGCAAAGGCCGGTATCAGCGGAATGCCCGGAACGATCCAGTAAATCAGGAACCCTATCCCGACAACCGTGACGACGACCAGCGCCAGCGCCAGACCAAATATCTCTCGCCCGTGTTCAAGAAATTCACGCGTCGGCGTTTTCCAGCCGTCGGCAAACAGCAGCGGCGGAATGAACAGCACGAGGAACAGCTCGGGGTCGAACTCAACGTGCAGGCCAAACGTCGGCCACGCCAGCAGCGCACCAATGGCGATTTGCATCAGCGGGAGGGGTAACTGGAAGGGTAGTACGCGGGTAACTACCCCGGAAAGTGAGACCACAAGGGTCATGATGAGTATTGTGAAGAAGATTTCCATGCGTTCCCTGTTTGCGTGTTTCTTATTGTGTATGCCCTAAATAAGTCGAGTTGAAAGAAGGTGGCAGTAAGTGCATCTCCATGAGCTTACTCAAGTAAGTGATGAGGGAGAATGACCGCAGCCAACGCACGTGCAACCAGACGTATGACAGGCATAAGCATGAAGCGTCGTGCTTCTATTCTACCGCTTCCAGAGTAACGCAAAAGACAACGAAATGGGTCTGAAAATGAAAACGGGCGGCCTAAGCCACCCGTTTTAAGGCGTCGGACAGGCTTAAATCGCCCAGCCGCCCGCATAGAATGCCACCAGCGCAATGGCAATCACCACGGTGCCGATGTTCAGCCTGCGCCACTCACCGGAGACCAGACGACCAATCACCAGCGAGGCGAAACCGATCATGATGCCGGTCACGATGTTACAGGTCAGCACGATAAACACGGCGGTAATCAGGCCGGACATCGCATCGACGAAATCCGCGAAATCAATTTTCGCCACGTTGCTCAGCATCAGCAGACCCACGTACATCAGCGCAGGCGCGGTCGCGTAGGCCGGAACCAGATAAGAGAGCGGAGAGAGGAACAGGATCAGCAGGAACAGCACGCCCACGGTGATCGCCGTCAGACCGGTTTTACCACCTGCCGCCGTGCCCGCTGCGGACTCGATGTACACCGCCGCCGGTGCCGCACCGACCAGGCCGGAGAAGACGCTGCTCAGGGAGTCGGTGGTCAGCGCTTTGCCGCCATCGATAATCTGCCCGTCTTTATCCAGCAGGTTCGCTTGCCCCGCGACAGCGCGGATGGTGCCAGTGGCATCAAACACCGCGGTCATCACCAGCGCCAGCACGCTTGGCAGAACAATCGGGTTCAGGGCGCCGACGATATCCAGGCTACCAATCAGGGAGTTACCCTGGTCGTCGCTCAGAGACGGCATGGCGAAAACGCCGGAGAAGTGAACGGTCGGATCAAAAATCAAACCGACAATCGAAACACCGATGATGGTCAGCAGAATACCGCCCGGCACCTTCAGTTTTTCCAGGCCGATAATCACCGCCAGACCAATCAGGGACATAATCACCGGGAAGCTGGCGAAGTGGCCCATGGTCACTGGCAGGCCGTCCAGTGGGTTTTTGATTACCAGACCAACGCCGTTCGCCGCAATCAGCAGCAGGAACAGGCCGATACCGATACCGGTGCCGTGCGCCACGCCCTGCGGCAGGTTGCGCAAGATCCAGCTACGAATCCCGGTGGCGGAGATGATGGTGAACAACACACCCATCAGGAATACCGCACCCAGCGCGACCGGCACGCTGATGTGCTGACCCAGCACCAGGCTAAACGCGGTAAAGGCGGTCAGCGAGATCGCACAGCCAATCGCCAGCGGCAGGTTTGCCCACAGACCCATGACGATGGAGCCGACGCCCGCAACCAGACAGGTGGCAACGAAAACGGCCGCCGGTGGGAAACCCGCTTTACCCAGCATGCCAGGCACCACGATGACGGAGTAAACCATCGCCAGAAACGTCGTCAGACCTGCAACAACTTCCTGACGCACGGTGCTGCCGCGAGCAGAAATTTTAAACAAGGCGTCGAGTGAACCGCCGGTACGCGCTGATGGCGTAGACATAGAAAACATCCCCTGAGAAATTTTTATCATTCGCCTGTCAGCGTGGTGGACAACTCCACTGCCAGCGAAACGTCAAATCCTTGTGCTGCGTTTGCGACGAAAAGGGGCCGTCACAAAAAAAGCAAACGTTTAGCTCCGCGCTGACAAAACGGGTGGTGAATTGAAGGCAAACGATTATCTAGCGTAATCCACGCCCTTTTCAACTGAACTTTATCGTTTTTCGCTAAAATTCCCTTATGACGCTGAAGAAATAACCAGAGGATGCGCAAACGTTATCGTGAATGCGCAATTTGATAACAATCTGTCACTCGCCAGGGATCTCAAAAGGCCCACCCTGCTGAATGGCGCGTTGCCAGGCAGGACGCATTTCCACTCTTTTTTTCCACGCCTGGGTGTGCGGAAGATTATCGATCCCACCGCGTGCCAGCAGTGCGAAGATCGGATAAGTCATCTGGATATCGGCCATGCTCAGCTGCTCACCGGCAAACCAGGGGTGTTCGCTGAGATGGGATTCGATATAGCGCGCGTGGGTTTCGAGCTGCGGATTGAGCCAGGCTTTTTGCACGCCCCCACCCAGCACTTTGCCAAGCGAGCGCATACCAAACGGAATCGGCGGCTTACCGAGGCTGGCAAACACCAGCTTCATCAGCAGGAGCGGCATCAGGGAACCTTCCGCATAGTGCAGCCAGAAGCGGTATTGATTTTTGTCCGCCGCGCCCTCGGGCTTGAGCTGCGACTCGGTGTCATAGGTCTCCTGCAGATATTCCAGAATGGCGCCGGACTCTGCGAGGATCAGGCCGTTATCCTCGATTACCGGCGATTTGCCCAGGGGATGCACTTTTTTGAGCGACGGGGGCGCCATCATCGTCTTTTCACGCTGGTAGCGGACAATCTGATACGGCACAGATAACTCTTCAAGCGCCCAGATGACGCGCTGGGAGCGGGACTGGTTCAGGTGGTGGAGCGTCAGCATGGTTTTCTCCTGTGATTCATACAAACTAACTATAGAAAATTGCACAACATGGCGAAAAAGTTTTGGCGAGATTCTGACCAAAGCCACTGGCGAACAACCGGGTTTTGCATACAATTAAAGTGTCAACACAAACCGGAACCTCCCCAACGTGCTCGACATGAGGGGTGTTGATGTCGGGGGAAACCCTCCCGTGTACCAACGGGATAGAGAGAAAGACAAAGACCGGGAATAAACTAAAGCGCCTTAGTCTGGCGCTTTAGTTTTTTCTGCGTTGGGTAGCTATGACATTTTAGTCAGTCCACAGGATTGTGCGTTTTTTGTTGGCCGGATACACACTGCGCCATCCGGCACTCAAACCCTGCGAATTCAATCTTCTTCCAGCAGCCGCGCGCCGGTCCCCTGCGCACCCAGCGTATCCCCCGGATTTCGCAGCGGGCAGTCGCTGCGCGACAGACACCCGCAGCCGATACACCCGTCCAGTTCATCGCGCAACGCCACCAGCGTATGAATGCGCCGATCCAGCTCCTCACGCCACTGGGAGGAAAGCTGCGTCCACTCTTTCGTACTCAGGGAGTGTCCCTCCGGCAGCACGCCAAACGCATCGCCGATGGTCGCCAGCGGAATGCCGATCCGTTGCGCAATTTTGATAATCGCTACGTAGCGCAACACATCGCGGGTGTAGCGGCGCTGATTGCCCCCGTTGCGGATACTTTTAATTAAGCCTTTGCTTTCATAGAAATGCAGCGCTGAGACCGCCACCCCACTACGCTTTGCGACTTCCCCCGGCGTCAGCAGCGCCTTAATTCTGGGTAATCTCTTTTCCATAAAACCTCTTTACCTCAAGTTAACTTGAGGAATTATACTCCCCCGCAGAGAAAACGACGAATCAACAGAGAAAGTTGTATCTAAAGAGGGGCAACCTTATGTCGCATCAGCAAATTATTCAGACACTGATTGAATGGATTGATGAACATATCGACCAACCGTTAAATATTGACGCTGTCGCTAAAAAGTCGGGCTATTCGAAGTGGTATCTGCAGCGGATGTTCCGCACCGTTATGCATCAGACGCTGGGGGATTACATCCGTCAGCGTCGGTTACTGCTGGCGGCACAGGCTCTGCGCACGACCAAGCGTCCGATTTTTGATATTGCGATGGATTTGGGATATGTGTCGCAGCAGACGTTCTCCAGGGTGTTTCGTCGCGAATTCGACCGCACGCCGAGCGACTACCGCCACCAGCTGAATTAACTCGTGCGCGGGATCAGCACGCCGACAGGCTGTTGCTGCCAGGTCATAAATTCCTGCGGCGGCATCGCCTTCGCAAAGTGCCAGCCCTGACAATATTGCACGCCGCGCTTGAGGAGCCAGGTCACCTGCTCCGCCGTTTCCACCCCTTCCGCAATGGTTTTCAGCCGCAGACTCTGGGCCATCTCAATGATGTGTTCCGCAATCAGGTGGCTGGTGCTGTTGGTGGTCAGGGTATCGATAAACGACTTATCGATTTTCAGGATATCGACGTTGAGCGAATAGAGGTTATGCAAGTTCGAATACCCGGTGCCAAAATCATCGATCGCCACCTCATAACCCGCCTGGCGAAACGCCTGAATCACCGGCGTGGTTTTCGGCACATCAATAAATCCGCGCTCCGTTACCTCAATTTTAATCTGCTGCGCCCGCACGGAGTAATGCCGCGCTTTATCCGAGATCAGAGCAATCAGGCGCGACGAGTGGAAATCCGACGCCGACAGGTTAATCGAAATATAGAGGTGCGGATTGTTGCCGAGGAAATCTCCGAGATCGTTAAACACCTCTTCGACGACATAATCGGTAATGCGCTCAATCATCCCCTCTTTTTCCGCCAGCGGAATAAACTCTGCCGGGCTCATCACCGGGCCATTAAACCCCGGCCAGCGCAGCAGCGCTTCGGCGCCGACGCAGCGGTTATTTTTAATATCAATGATCGGCTGATAATGAACGCACAGCTGGCGCTTATTGAGTGCGCGGTGCAATAACCGTCCTGGCGAATTAAATTCACGGTGCGTGCGCGACCAGACCAGCAAAATAATAATGCTGCAAATCATCCCCAGCGGCAGGGTCAATGTGGCCTGGTGGTAAAGAATTTCATAAAAACGGGTATTGGATGTTGAGACGATCGCGGCAATAGGCCGCTTCGCTGAGCTGACGATGGTGTAAAAACGATCGTCTTTTTGAAATGGCGCGCTCACATTTCCGACGAGCGTGTGTAATAAAGAAATATTGGCCCGTGGACTGACGGAAAAGAAGGCATTGGTCACCGTATCAAATACGCCCCACGCCAGAGAGTGATCTGTCGACATCACTTCACTGTATGAGAGCGGATTGACCACGACGACATAATTCCCGCGCTGCATATAAGTCATTTTATAACCAGCAAAAAAGGGCGTATCGCGGAAATAATAGATAGAGACGTCAGGTTTTCGTTTGTAATTGGCGTCAGGTATCAGATACGGCTTATCGGGAGTCATTACCGTGGAGCAGAGAAACTGCTGGCCTTCGGCATAAATTAAATCGGACACATACAGACGGCCACGCACAACGTTCAACATATATTGCCGATGGGCGGGGGAACAAATCTCTCCCTGATATTTTTCGGCGGCGTCGCGGGCTAAATCAACCTGTTCAATTACCAGTTCAGTTTTATCTAAAGCGAGTTGCGCAAAGGAGCGTAGCTGACTGCTTGTTTCGGTGACGGCTCTTAGCTGGGCAAACCATAGCGCCAGCATCACCGGTAGCAAAACTACCATGATGATCCCGACTACCCTCAGCACCTTGCGCCGTGCGCTACGATTCATTTCCGCCCTATATCCCTGCAATATGTGTGCCTGTAGTAATGAAGGCCGGATGCTTTGATAAACAGGTGATTACGTTGCATGAATCATGCGAAGTTAGCAACTGACTTTTATCATCAGAAACCCAATATTTGGTTATGACGATATTATTTGTCCGTAAGCCAAACTTAAAGAATGCGTGCCGTTTTTATTAAGGAAAATAAATATCAAGACTTAACGGTGAGTTTTAAGATAACACAACAGAGGATCATTGATTAAGCCAAACTCACGACAGCATGAAAAAAGCTCAGCGTGATCATGAATTTTCAGACTTATTGGATACGGCTTACCCCGATATTGATTTATAAATAATCAATGGCAATCACCGTTTTCCCTCTGCCGCTTCGTTTTGCATCATATAAAGCTTTGTCGGCGCGGGTAAGCAGCGACGAGGTATCGCGCTGTCCACGCCCGACCTCCACCACTCCGGCACTAAAGGTGAGGAGCAGAGATTTATCGCCCACCCACATCGGCCGCTCCAGCAGTGCCGCGCGCAGTTTTGTCGAGAGGGCTATAGCCGCTTCACAGTCCGCCTCTGAGAGTAGAAGTAAAAACTCTTCTCCGCCAACCCGCCCCAGCGCGGAATGTGCGGGGCTTAACTCGCGCAGGCGATCGCAGAAGTGGATCAGCGCAGCATCACCCACCTGATGGCCCCACTCGTCGTTGATCTGCTTGAAATAATCCAGGTCAAACATCAGCACGCAGAAAGGGCTATCGTGCGATTGATTGCGCTCAAGAGCGCTCTGCAGCGCCTGTAAAATCGCCGAACGATTCAAGCAGCCGGTCAGGTCGTCGGTGGTGGCTTTCAGCGCCAACTGCTGCTCGGCTTTTTTACGCTCGGTGATATCCAGACCAATATTCAGAATAGAGCCGTCCGGCAGCAGAATGTTCGACCACAGAATGGTGAGTTCTTCCCCGTCTTTACGGATCGGATGCCACTCGTACATATCTTTCAGAGGCGACACATGGACCGATTCGCGGACCCGCTGCCGCACTTCCGGATCGGGATAAAAGAGCGCCAGAGGATCGGGATACATATTGATCTCCGCCATCGTCCAGCCAAATATCTTTTCACACTCCATATTCCACAGTACGCAGCGATTACGCCGATCAAAAGAGTTCATTAATACCGGCGCGCGTTCAAATAACGTTTTGTATTGCGTCACCACCAGCTGCATCTCTTTTGCCGTTCGCTCGCGGGAAATCATATCGGCAAAATAATCTTTTAATTTTTCGACCAGCACGACCACCACATTTTTCAGCGTCGGTAATGCACACAATCGTTGCGAAAACCCCAGGAAGAAATAGCCGTTGCAGCTGCCATCCCGGGAAGAGAGTTTACATAACACGCCGCTTTGTAATTGCACATAACCCGGATGCTGGGCGTTAAAAAGCGAGCGGCCAATATTTTCTTTCCAGTAAATGGCGCGCCACGAGCGGTGATGACGCTTCATCAGCGTGCTGGCAAGAAAATCGGTCACTTCAAAAGAGTGGCAGGTGACATCACCCGCGCAAACCACGCGCGGCAAGCCGCTATCATCATCCACACTCACCCACGCCAGCGCCGAACCCAGCGAGCGGTTGATCGTTTCCAGCATCTCAGTCAGCGAACACTGGGACGTTAACAGCGGCATCAATTTTGCTAAAGCATGCAAAGCCTGCATGCTGTCGTTAACAATTTCGCGGCATGTCTCTTTCATCATGTTTATTCGCAGGTCGTTGAAACTTAGAAAACAGGCGCAACGAATAACTCAGGATTCGAATAATCTCATTGAGAGCTTTTATTCCAGGCAACGCATAAATATGTGAAAAATTGCATGTGTGTGTGAATAATAAGTGACACCAGAGAATAAAAAGCAATGAATTCAGTAACCTGAATTATTAATTGTGTATATTTTATTGTCCGTTCAAGCATAAGCCATAGGTCTAATACTGTAAATATTGTACAGACCCCTCCTGGCTGTAGAGACTTTTGTATCTCAATGAATTCGTTATAAAGACGTACATGAAATCACGATTAGTCTGCAAAGATATATTTTGCGTACCCCTTCTTTTACTGAGAAGGGTTAAAAAGCGCACATTTTTGCCGCAACGAGACTGGCGAATAAAAGAACAAATGTGATATAGTTCACACATATTCTGTAACGCGAAACACTGTTTCATTGTTGTTCACACGCTTTTCGAGGATTTGGTTTTATGGCGACCATTACCACCAGCATGGTTTTACTGCGCTGGCCGTTGTTGAGTGCGGTTTTGATGTTTTTAGCCAGCACGCTGAACATTCAATTTCGTAAATCTGACCTTGCGGGGCTGGCGGTGATTAGCACCTTACTGGGCGTGGGCGCTGCATGCTGGTTCGCGACGGGATTACTGGGTATCACCATGGTGGACGTGGCGACGATCTGGGGCAACATGAAAGAGGTGATGATCGAAGCGATGAGCCATACTCCGCCTGACTGGCCGATGGTCATTACCTGATCGCTGCGTGTTTAGTCCTCACATCCCGGCCCTCTCACATAGAGAGAGGGTCAGGATAGCAGGCACAAGCCGTTAGAAAATGCCCTTCTGCCGCACCTTCTTCATCTTCTCCGTCGGCGCATCCACCTGACTCAAATCCAGCTCCTCTTTGCCACTCGCCGCACGCTCAGGTTCCGCCGCCGTTTTCCCGGCCATTCTTAACTGCTGTAACGCCAGCTTCTGCTGCTCCAGCAGCGGCTTCAGGGCCGCAACTTCGTCACGAATCATCTGTAACTGCGCCAGCTGCTCTGCGGAAGTATCCACCGCTTTTTCCGGCACAGACTCCTGCGGCGTCAATTCCTCCAGCAGCTGCGCGAGCGTTAGCGTTTCGCGCCCCAGCGATTCCGCCACATGGTGGCACAGGGACGGGTCCATCAGGTGCAGCTGCAGGCCCGCCAGGTAGACGTCACGGTGGAACGCGCGGATCTCCATATTCGTGTCGTCAATACTGGCAGACTTGTCCATGGACTGATGCCACTTTTGCAGCTGCTGCATCGCGCGCAGATCCGCGCGCGACTGGTCTGGCGTCAGGTGCAGGGACAGATTGACGCGGCGAATCTGTCCCTTACACATCGTCACCCACCTCGGCCATTAACGGCTCCTCGACCGTCTGCGCACCGGCGTCAGAGTGGTACAGGCAGATTTCGCGCGACAGGGCGCTCTGCGGATTTTCAATGCTCACCACGCGATCGCCGAGGGTCGCGTAGACGTCGCGAATCGCCCCTTCGATCAGGTGCGCACCGCCGCCGACCAGGTAAACGCGGTTCGGGTTTTTGGCGAATTTTTTCGCTTCGTAAGCGACCTGATCGCCCAGCTCCTGAATTTTAATCTCAATCTTTTCGAGGATGTCGTCGATGCGCGATTCGTCGTTAATCACGCTTTTTACAAAGTTAAGATCGTGGCGGCGCTTGATCAGCTCATTCGCCACCAGATAGCTGGAGTCACTGTCGGCAGCGGCCAGCAGTTTGCGCGTCGCGTCCGTCACCATCGCCACGCCGATTTCGTTGTTGCCGTAGATGGCCGACACATCGTCAAATTCGCCAATCACCACGCCCATATCCAGGGTGGTGCCGCCGCAGTCGATCACCAGCGATTTGGTAAATTCATTAACGTTCGAGTTGAGCAGATGGGACAGCGCCGCAGGCAGGCTCTCCGGCATCACCTGCACATCCACGATGCGGAACAGCTCGCCTTTGTTCAGGGTGATATCGCGCATCAGATTCTGGCGCTTCGCTTCGATGCGTTCTTCGTTACGCTGACAGTCGTCCGGCTTGTAGAACTGGGTGATCGGTAAGGTCACAATCACCTCTACGTCGCACGGCGTTACCCCGGTCTGAAGCAGGGCGTGATGCACCGCCAGCAGGTTTAGATCGTCATATTGATAATCGATATGGGTGGTGGAGAGCGCCTTATCGGACGTGGCATCGTAGGTGTATTTGGTGGTGCCGATGGTGTAGTTGTGCACCGCCTGGCCGCGCAGCAGCGCCGCGCTCTTCCAGTCTTTGCGGAAGGAGTTTGGCGAGACCACGGTCTTCAGGGTGCCGTTTTCAATCCAGCTGATTTTGACGTTAGTGGAACCGTCGTCGATGGCGAATTTTTTGCAAGTCTGGGTCATGGAAAATGTCTCAATCGTTCTGAAAAAGGGGGCCGCGTCAGAGCACAGCCTCGTCAGTTAAAATGCGGCGGGCACCGAGATAGTGGTTCTGCCAGAAGTTATCGGAAAGCTGGCTGATACGAATATTCAGGCCGGTGCGCGGGGCTTCGATAAATTTGCCGTCCCCAAGATAGACGCCGACGTGATCCGCGCCGGGGCGCTGGTTGATGTTGAAGAACACCAGATCGCCGCGTCGCAATTTGTCCTGTTTTATCTGGCGCAGCGTGCGGTCCTGATACATACCGTTGGCGGTGCGCGGCAGATTGCGGCTCAGCACCGGCGTGAACGCGTAGAACACCAGGCCGCTGCAATCAAAGCCCTGCTCCGGCGTCTGGCCGCCCCAGACGTAGGGTTTGCCAATCTGCTCTTGCAGCAAATGAATCACTTTTTTCAGCGACGCCTGCAGGCGCGGGCTCATCTTCTCGACGGGGAGCGGCTCCCAGATCATGTCCGTAGAGAGCTTTCCGGGCTGCCAGCGTTTATGCATCGCCAGCTGTTCGCGATTTTGTACCCGCTCAAGGCGTTTCGCCTCGCTCAGCTTGCGCTTTTGCTCCGGCGTCACCGGCACCACGGCGATGCGGGTGCGGGCTTTTTTCAGCAGCGCCGCGCGATTGCGCATCCGCGTTTTGGCGGCGGCCTCTTCTTCGGAGACCGTCTCACGCCGCGGCGCGGCGTCGGCATGAAAAGTCCCGGCCACCATCAGCGCGGCAGCCAGCGCCATACAGCGCAGGATCGGGAAAGGGATAAAGGTCAACATCACTCAATCGTCTATTGTTTCTGCGAGAGTTTATCAATGATCGGCTTGATCACTTTCTCGCCGTGCTGACCAAAGAACTGGTACAGCGACTCGCTCGCCGAGTGGGTCAGCACCATGATTTCAATGCGGCGGTTCGAGGAACTGAGCGGATTTTCCGGGTCGAGCAGCATCTGATCGGCCATTCCACTCACCTGCAAAATTTTCCCTGGCGCTAACCCGGCTCTGGTCAGGACTTTACGCGCCTGCATGGCTCGCTCGCCGGACAGGTTCCAGTTGTTGTAGAGATCCTGGTCGCGGAAACGGGTAGCGTCCGTGTGGCCGGTGATAATGATTTTGTTGTCGATCTTGTTGAGCGCCGGGGAGAACTCTGTCAGCAGACGGGTGAAGAACGGCGTCAGGATCGCGCTGCTGCGCTGGAACATCTCGCGCTTCTGATCGTCGGTGATCAGGATCCGCAGCCCCTGCGGGACGATCTCCATTTTCAGGTTCGACTGGGCATCGTAGGCCGAGGTGATCTTCATGATGATCCGCGCCAGATCTTCGATCTCCCTTTGGGAACGCTTATTCACGTCCTCCAGGCTTTCGCCTTTCAGCCCCGCCTGAATAGTCATCGGTTTTTCTGCGGATGATTTTTTCGCTTCGCGATCGCGTTTTTCCGTGACCGCAATTTTACCGCCGCTGCCGTGCGGCTGGGTGATTGGCGTCAGGGAGTTGCCCTCAAAAATCGACTCGCCGTTGAGTTGAGAGACGATCTCTTTGCGCTCCTCTTCCGTCACCGAGCCCATGATCCACAGCACCATAAACAGCGCCATCATCGCGAGAGTAAAGTCGGCGAAGGCCACCTTCCACGCCCCGCCATGAAAGGTGTCGTGGCTTTTGCGCGAGGAGCGTTTGATGATGGTGGTATGTTCTTTTCCGCGTGTGCCGCGCATCAGGATTCACCCGTCATCTGGTTCACCCAGCCGTCGAGCGTGGCGAAGGTCGGTTTCGAATCGAGCGGCAGCATTTTACGTCCGGCATCCACCGCCAGCAGCGTGGGCTTGCCCGCCACGTGATTCACCAGCACGGTACGCACGCACTCGATCACCGCGAGCTGTTTTTTGGTGTTCTGCTCCATGGCGTTCGCCACCGGGTCCATCAGGCAATAGCAGAAGAAAACGCCGAGGAAGGTCCCGACCAGCGCCGCCGCCACTTTCACGCCGATCACCGCAATGGAGCCGTCGATGGATTGCATGGTGATGATGATCCCCAGTACCGCCGCACAGATACCGAAGCCCGGCATCGCTTCTGCGGTACGTTGCAGCGAGCGGGACGGTTGCAGCAGGTTCTCTTCCATCGCCACCAGCTCCTGCTCCAGAATCCCTTCCAGCTCGTGCTCGTTAATCTTGCCCATCGCCATCAGGCGGAAGTTGTCAGAGATAAAGGTGATCAGCGCTTTGTTCTGCAGGATCAGCGGATATTTCTGGAACAGCGGGCTGCTTTCCGGCACTTCGATGTGTGCATCCAGTACCTTCAGACCACCGTCCTGCACCAGCTCCAGCAGTTCAAACAGCAGCATCAGCAGCTGGCGTTGATACTCATCCGTGTACTCGTTTTTGCGCATAATGCCGCGAAACTGACGATACATTTCCGCCAGAACCGGACGCGGATTCGCGAGCACCATCGCCCCCAGACCGGCCCCTAAAATGATGATGATTTCACCGGGCTGCCAGAACGAGGCGAGACGGCCGCCGGACATCAGAAACCCGCCGACAACGCAGGCAAAAATAATGAAAATACCGAGAAACTTTTGCATATACCTTTCACTTCTGGAAAAAACACTGGATCTTTTGAGCGATCTTTTTATTAAGCTGGCAGACGCGCGCCTCGGTCAGATCGAGAACCAGCGCGATTTCTTTCAGACTCATTTCCTGCTGGTAATAGAGCGTCAGAATCAGTTGTTCACGCTCATCAAGGCTCGCCAGCGCAGCCTTTAACGTGCCGCTGGTGACCATTTCGTCCTCCAGCGAGCGGGTGTTGAGGGTGCCGTGCAGCGCATCCTCACCTAATAATTCATCGAGACTTTCCAGCGTCCTGGCGCAATCCAGCAGTAAATACTCGTGGTATTCGTCAGCGGTGATGGAGAGGTGCTCGCTGAGATCCTCAAACGTCGGCGTGCGCCCCAGCTTGCGCGTGATGTCGCGGATCGCATCGTTGATTTTGTGGCTCTTCTGTCGAAGCCGACGCGGACGCCAGTCCAGCTCGCGCAGCTCATCCAGCACCGCGCCACGCACGCGCGCAGCCGCGTAAGCGCCAAACTGCTCATCGGGGTGGCCGTAGCGGCGCAGGGAGGTCAGCAGACCCATCAGGGCGATCTGCTCCATGTCCTCTTTGTCCATTACGCTGCTGGTTTGCCAGGAGAGCTGCTTCACCACCCGGTGCACAAGCGGTAAGTACGCGTTGATGTACTTCGCTTCATCAGCCGGGGTCAGCGCGTCATCCGCAATAAAATCCATCATGTCAGTCGACTACCGTTTCTTACTGGAAAACCATTTTGCTGATGATGACGTCTTTAAACGGCATACGCGTATTGAGGCTCTCAAAGCGGGCCGTGTAGGCATTCATCAGCTTATCGCGCAGGGCTTCCACGCTCATTTCACGCACCGCGTCGTAGTCCATCGCCGAGAGGGCATTGACCGTCGCGCCGCGAATGGCCGGAGACATCTCCTCCGCGCGGCTGGTGTCGGCGGCGGAATCAGTGGTCAGGGCCAGCTCCAGCAGCAGATAGCGCTCGGAATCGCCGGGGCTTTTTAAGGTCACAACCACGTTTTTGATTTCGACAAACTCCACCACGCTCTCTTTCGACGAGCTGAAGAAATCAGAAATGATGGAGCGTTTATGCTCGTCCTGGCTGAGCAAATGCGTGCCCATGACGGTCAGTACGGCGGCAAAAGTGGCTGCTATCAGGGCAATCACCAGCCCTAAAGAAAAAGTCTTCAAAGTCATAAGTTAAACCGTAAGTAATACTGAATCGTCTGTACCGTCAGTGGAGTGTGCGTCCTCTGCGGCTATCTCTGCCCCTGCTTCAGGCCTGTCTGCCTGGGATGGCAGTTGCTGTCCGCGTCCTTGCTGCTGTCCGGACTGGGTAGATACCTGCACGTTCACCTGGACAACGTTTTGCTCTGTCAGGCTCTGGCGCAGTTCATTGCTGATCTGCTGGAGCGCGCGCGCCGTCTCGCTGTTGCTGGCGCTGATGTGCACCTGCATCCGACCATTTTCGATCTGCAGCGAGATATCCACTTTGCCCATCTCTGGCGGATCGAGACGGATGGTGGCGTGCTGCACCTGGTTTTTGACCTGAATCTGCAGCCGATCGTTAAGCGCGCTGTGCAACTGCTGCGCCCATTTGGTTTCGTCTGCGTCCAGTTTGACCGGCGGCAAATGCACGGTTTGCTTCTCCATCGCCGTCGAGAATGTCTGCCCGCTGGCGACCGGTTGCCCTGCAACAGGCAGCACGTCAGCCAGGGTTTTCACCACCTCGGCGGCGAGCGGTTTGGTATGCTCGACTGCCTGCGCCTGCGCCACAGGTAATGGTGCGGGCACAGGCGTCGGTTGTGACGCGTGGGCCTGCGGCATAAGCCCCGCCGACAGCGTCTGCATTTTTAGCGCTTCGCCACTTTGCGGTGCGGCCGGGGCGGCATTCAGCGTTTTGACCGGCATCTGGCTTGCCATCAGCAAGGTGTCCAGCAGCGCCTGCGGTGGCGTTAGCGTATCCGGCGCCGGTTGTGCGCGGTCGGCGGTGTTAGTCGTCGCGTCGTCGTCTTCGTCATCCGTCTTAAGTCCCGCCAGCACCATGGTGGTGTCGCGCGTTTTCTCACCGCCCAACAGGTTATTGATGATATTGAGCAGCGCGTCGTTGAACACCGCAGGCGCGGGCTCGCCGACAGGCGTACCCGGCATCGTCGCCGATGCTGTGTCCGTCGCGGGCAGCGCCGGGGCAATGGCTCCCGGCTCCGGGGTGGCAGGCGTTAACGTCAGTGGCGTGAGCAGCAGATTCATCAGCCTCTCTCTCCCACATCGGCAAACTGCGCGTAGGCACTTGCGCCTTCACGGTTGCGACGCGCGCGGGCCATCTGCTGCGCCAGCTCATCGCTTTGCTGCTGGCTGTACTGGCTCACCTGCTGATGCTCCGTGCGCAGTGCCGTCAGCGCCTCACGTTTTTCCGCTGTCAGCGTCTGCCCTTGCAGGGAGATCAATAGCCCGGCGATCTGCGCGTCGACCTCCTGCATTTTCGGCCAGTCGTGCTGACTAGCCGCCTGCTCCAGGGAACGCGCCAGAAAACGCATAACCTGTAGATCATCCATTCTGCTGCCCCATTTTTTCCCAGCCGTCCTGCAGGTTGCGGAGGATCACTTCCACCTCTTCAACGTGCTCAACGGAGAGCTTATGGCTGGCGTCATACAGACGATAGACGCAGTAGTCGTAGAGGTTCGCCAGGCTCAGCGCCAGCTCGCCCCCTTTGTCGAAATCCAGCGAGCTGGTCAGGGCATTAAGGATGTCGATGCATTTGTTAATGCTCTGGACCTTACGGTCATAGCGACGCGCTGCGATGTGGCTTTTTGCCCGCACCAGTTCATCCATCAGGCCGTTAAACAGCATCAAAACCAGTTGATGCGGATTCGCTGCCGCCGCCTGAATTGCTAAGTCGGACTGCTGGTAATGGCCGAAGCCCTGCTGTTCGTTCCCGTACATAAAAGCTCTGTTTTCCTTACTCTAAACCAAACATACTCTTGGTGTTTTCCATCTGGGCCATGGCCTGCTGCAACTGAGTAAATTGCTTCAGATAGCGGTTATACGAGGAGTCATAACGCGAATTCATGGCTTCGGTTTTGGTGTCGATATCGCTCTGCTGGCGGTCGAGCACTTCCTGGCGACCTTTCAGCAGGCCGGTGGTCGAATTGAGGTAACGGTCGAGGGATTTATCCACCGCCGCGATCAGCCCGTCTTTGCCGTTGAACAGGCCCGTCAGCGCCTGCGGATCGGCGGTCAGCGCGGCGTCGAGCTTTTTGCTGTCGATCTCCAGCTTGCCGTCTTTATCCGCTGTGATGCCGAAATCGGACATCCGCTTGCCGCCAAACTGGGTGCGCAGCACGTCGTTCAGCTCGCGATCGAGGGAGGCCATGGTGGCATCGCCCGCAAACGCACCTCGCTCTTCACCGTCGCCGCTGCCGCTTTTGGTCAGCTTTTGCAGCGTGTCCTGCAGGGTGTTGTATGAGGTAATGAAGGTCTGCAGCTGCTCTTTGGTGGCCGCTGTATCTGTGCCGATGGTGATGGTCAGAGGCTTGTCGGCTTCGGTCTTCGACGTCAGTTCGATGGTCACGCCGTCGATGAGCTTATCCAGCGTGTTGCTGCTGTTGGAAAATTCCATTTCGCCCATGCGGAATTTGGCGTCTTGCGCTTTCGAGATCTCTTTGGCGTTCGCCGAGTCAAAACCTGCCGTCCCGCCGACGGTTACCTTATTGGCTGCGCCGCTTTCGTCGCTGCTCAGCATCAGCGTCACTTTGCCGTCGGTGCGAATCAGCGAAGCGGTGACGCCGGGGTTATTTTCGTCGCCATTAATGGCTTTGGTGAGATCGCTCAGGCTGTTGATACTGTCCATATCAACGTTGATGGTTTTCGCATCCGCCCCTTCGCCGAGGGTGATCTCCATCATGCCGGTGGCATCATTGATGGCATCATCCGTCAGATCGCCGAAACCGATCTGATGGGCGGACGCCAGCTGATCGACTTCGATGTTGTATGTGCCCTTCTGCGCCGAGGAGTTGGCCGTGACGGTCGCAATCCCTTCGCGGTTGACGGTGGCGCTGTTTTGCAACATCCCGTCATTGGTGCTGTTCAGCCCTTTAATGGCGCTGCGAAAATCGGTTAATGCGGTGCGAAGCGCGTCCAGCGCTTTTTTCTGCGACGTCATCGTGGCTGTTTTGGTCTTCAGCTGATTCTGGATCGACATGATGTCGTAGGACGCCAGCGACTGCGCCAGCGTCGTCGGATCTATGCTGCTGAAATCTGCCATAGTAGTTGTCTCCATTCGCACCTGTTGCTAAACCACGCTCAGTTAATGCAACCATCGTGCCAGTTTTTAAATTTAGTTAATTCAGTTAGTTACGATTTACCGGGAAGGCAACTTTCCCCGAATGGGAAAAGACAGGAAGGGGAAAGGCCGCAAACAAAAACACCGCCTTACAGCGGTGTTTTCATCGAACGGATTGGGATTAGCCCAGCAGAGACATCACCATTCCGGACATGCTGTTGGACTGCTTCAGCATGGACATGCTGGTTTGGGCCAGCATCTGGTTACGGGTCATGCTGGAGGCTTCAGACGCGAAGTCAGCATCACGGATGTTACCCAGCGCCAGGTCGGTGTTGTCTTTCATGTTCGCCAGGTTAGCCGCGGTGTGGCCCAGACGGTTGATGTTTGCACCCAGTTTAGAACGCAGGGTACCCACTTCAGAGATAGCGCCTTCTACGCTTGTGATCATCGCCTGTGCGCCAGAAACAGTGGTCAGCGCGCCAGAAGCAGTCAGTCCACCCATACCGCCGGAACCGGTCACGGTGGTCAGTTCTGCGCTCACGTCTACAGTCAGTTTCTCGCCTTCAGATGCACCGATCTGGAAGTTCATTGCAGAAGCGAATTTACCGCTCGCACCGAACAGGTTTTCGCCTGCGTATTTGGTGTTGTCCATAATGTTGGTCAGTTCAGCGTTCAGTTCGTCCATTTCAGACTGCAGCGCAGCGCGATCTTCAGTACCGTTCGTGTCGTTCGCTGCCTGTGTTGCGAGGTCTTTCATGCGGTACATGATGTTGCTCACTTCATCAAAAGCACCTTCTGCGGTCTGCAGCAGCGCAGTCGCGTCAGAGATGTTGCGCTGTGCAACAGCCATACCATTGCTCTGACCCTGCAGGCGGGTTGCGATTTGCAGGCCAGCTGCATCGTCCGCTGCGGAGTTGATACGTTTACCGGTACCCAGACGTTCCATTGCAGTAGACAGCATGCTGTTGGATTTATTCAGTGCGTTAGTAGAAGCCATGGAAGACGCGTTAGTGAAAATAGAAAGTGCCATGTTAGTAATCTCCTTGTGAACCTGTCTGTCAGGCTCTTCTCTCTGGTACTCAAGTAAAACGACACACTGAAAGGGAGAATTAAATCGGCGATGAAAAAAAATTAAAAATTACGTCTATAAGAAAAAGCCTGGACTGAGTAATAACCGCATAAATTGCGAAAGCTAAATTAAAAACCAATGCGACACACTCTCTCCTTAACTTAAACACAACTTAAAAATATTTAATGTATTCATTTATCCAAATGTAACAATATTTTATCGTCGGGAAAAAACAAAACACCAAATTCACATAAAAGAACAATCTATTAATATAAAATACATCCACAGATCACTATTAACGTTTAACGATTCTCATTAATGGTTGTTTAGAGAATTAACTTAATAATTTGTTGCACATCACAGTTTTATCGCGTAAAAATGTGTCAAGGAAGAGAAACTTCCTAATCTCATACTGGAAAAGGCGGAAAATGACCGGCAAGCACATGCCGTTCCGCAGAGCGAAATCCCTGTTTACGTCGTAAAACCGCTCGTTTTTGCATAATCTCCGCAGGCACGCGGCAATTCTCAAATGAATTTTAAACGGAATTAATGATTAATTTACATTAAGCATTGCGCGACTTTTTCGCTCGGTGCGGAGATGAATAATTGATTCAGGAGTGGCTTTTTGTCACCTGTCGCCATGAGAAAAAAATATTCCACCGTTAATAACTGGTTAGTTGATCTACCCTCCGGCTCCCTCATAAGCATGGTCACAGGCGAAAGAAAACGCCTGGGGGAATATCAATTAAAACTATTAGATGTACTTCTTGAAAATGCAGGAAAAATTCTCACTCGCGAAGAATTGACGACGCTGGTCTGGGAGCGTCGGGTTATTGGTAATAATAGTCTGCCCAATGCCATCCATGCTTTACGCTCTGCTTTAGAAGACGACGGCAAACAACAAAAAATTATCAAAACAATCCCCAAAAAGGGGTATTTGCTTGAGCAGGCGTGGTGCCGTTTCGTTGAGAAAGAGAGCGAAGAGATTGATCTGCCGGACACGGAGATCGATGGCTTTGTGTTGCCCACGCTCAGCCCAACCGTTGAGCACAACGCTGCCGACGAGCCGGACATCGTTTCTGAACCCGTTAAGGTGATGGAAACGCCCTCCATTGAGATCGCGGTTCCCGCTGAACGCCCCGTTATTGTACCGGCCAAACCCCGGTTTCAGCATCCGCTCATCACCCTGGCGGCCCTGCTGGTCACCGTCATGATTGGCGCGATCTTTGGCTGGCACTATGCCGGTAATCAGGGCCCAAAAATCGTCGCGGCAGAGCAGGAAGTCGCGGTTTACAGCAACATTCATATTTACGAGCTGTCCGAGTCCAACCGCCTGGAGATGAGCAAAGAAGATTTTTACAGCAAAATCAAAGACACGCTGTATACCATTAACCAGCAGATCAAAACCCAGTCCATGACCATGACGGTCTATTACCAGAGTATCGATCAAACGCTGAACTACACCTTTGCGTTGAATAGCCGCTGCGACAAAAAACAGCTGGTGATGGCCATCTATCACTGGCGCATCGACCCGACCCAACTGAACAACCTGATACTGCGTGAGACGAGGAGAAAAATCAGTGAGATGGAAACCTGCGCTTAACTGGAAACTGGCCCTGTCCTGCTTTCTGCTTGTGGCGCTCGCTTTTGCGGGGCTGCGAGTTATGCAAACCGCAAACGTCCCGCAGTCAAACGTCGAGGGGTTTTTGCAGCTGGGGTTTTACGATTTGATGTCGATGCGAAAAGAGATTTACGATTCGCACATGCAGACGGTGAATGGTTCGATTTTAACGACCATCACCAGCCCGAACGACAACCGCTTCGTGCTGAAAGGAAAGTTCACCGGCATTAACGAACAGAACGGCAGACAGTTTTTCGCCTACACCCCCATCTACTACAGCACCGCGCAAAAAGGGCTGATGATTGATGGTCTGGTGGATATGCTGCTGCACATTGATATCTGGATGCAGCCGCTGTTTGTCGGCAATCAGCAGCTGGTGGTGGGGCAAAGTGGGGCAATATTTTTGTATCCGTTGAAGAAGTAAGCAGGGTGGCAGCCGCCACCCGCTTCACCATTCGCCGTACGGATAGGTTTTGCCTTTGATAAAGTCTTTTATATTTTGGTCGTAGCCATCAGGGATGCTGTAGTCGAAATTGGCGAGAGTAATGCCTTTACAACCCTCCAGCTTATCGCCGGAAAGTGTGGTAATTTTTTTCGGCTCTACGGGCAAGTTCCCATTCCCCCCAACGGTATCCTGTAACCAAATCCTCACCTTACCTTCAGGAGCCAGACCAAACACCAACGTGTTGTACCAGGCTTTTTCATCATGGTGATCTAACCCAAATGAAATACTCATCTTTTCCCTGATACTTTGAGGAAACGTGACTTGCGTTTCGTAGGTTTTTTTATCGATGATTGAATCCCAACAAAAAAGCATTGTGACCGGAGGGTGCCGAGCTTTATTGAACTGAGCATGCCGTCTTACTTTGTTATTCCAGGTACCCACGGTTGCCCAACTATCCTCAGTACTGTCGAGCGTTCTGAAGGAATACAGGATCTTTTTATCATCGATGATACCGACATAGGTCACTCGAGCGGGAAGTGCTTTAGGAGTAAAAAAAGCAAACTCCCACATCCCATATGGCATTGTGCCAGTATCTTCTGGCAATGCGGGTTCGCCAGTATGACAGCCTGATAAAACAAGCAGCATTATGAGTAAAGACCGTTTTCCATAATTCATTTCTAACTCCGTCCATGCTTAAACTGTTACTTGCCTGAATCTCACCATTCGCCGTACGGATAGATTTTGCCTTTGATAAAGTCTTTTATATTTTGGTCGTAGCCATCAGGAATTTCATAAGACATATCAAGGTTGCTTATCCCCTTACATCCCTCCAGTTTATCCCCATACACAGTTGTTATTCTTTTCGGCTCCACAGGTATGCTCCCATTACCTCCTGAAGAATTTTGAAGCCAGACCCTCACCTTGCCTCCAGGAGCAAGGCCGAAGAGCAGCGTGTTATTCCACGCCTTTTCACCATAATGATCTAACCCGGTTGAAACACTCATTTGGTCTCCAAGGGACTCTGGGAAGGTTATCCGCGTTTCATACGTTTTTTTATCGATGATTGAGTCCCAGCAGAAAAGCATAGTGACTGGTGGATGGCGGGCTTTATTGAACTGCGCATGCCGTCTTACTTTATTATTCCATGTACCTACGGTTGCCCAGCTATCATCTACACTGTCGAGAGATCTGAAAGAGTAGACGATCTTTTTGTCATCAATAATACCTACGTAGTTTACAAATGCCGGAAGATCTTTCGGCGTAAAGAAGGCGAATTCCCAAAGTCCATACGGCATTTCCCCGGTTTCTTCCGGTGTTGCATACTCATCAGAATGACAGGCTGATAAAAAAAGTAACACTGCGAGTAAAGATTGTTTTCCATAATTCATTTCTAATTCCGTCCATGTTTATTCTGTAACTCGCCAGAACCTCACCACTCACCGTACGGATAGGTTTTGCCTTTGATAAAGTCTTTTATATCTTGGTCGTAGCCATCGGGGATGCTGTAGTCGAAATTGGCGAGGGTGATGCCTTTACACCCCTCCAGTTTATCGCCGGAAAGCGTGGTAATTTTTTTTGGTTCTACGGGCAAGTTGTCTCCACCGCCACTATTTTGTAGCCAGACTCTGACCTTCCCTTCAGGCGCCAGGCCAAACAGGAGGCTGTTATACCATGCTTTTTCCCCTAGCCTGTCTGTCCCTGTAGACTTGTTCATTGTCTCTCGCAACGATGCCTGAAACGTTATTCGTGTCTCGTAGGTTTTTTTATCAATGATTGAATCCCAACAAAAAAGCATCGCAACAGGGGGATGCCGAGCTTTATTAAACTGTGCATGTCTTCCAACCTTATTATTCCATTTATCGACTGTAAGGTAGCTATCTTCAGTACTGTCCAGTGTTCTGAAGGAATACAGGATCTTTTTATCATCGATGATACCGACATAGGTCACTCGAGCGGGAAGTCCTTTAGGAGTGAAAAAAGCAAATTCCCACATCCCATATGGCATTGCGCCAGTTTCTTCTGGCAATGCGGGTTCGCCAGTATGACAGCCTGATAAAACAAGCAGCATTATGAGTAAAGACTGTTTTCCATAATTCATTTCTAATTCCTTCCATGTTGAATGCGTTACTCATCTAAACCTCACCATTCGCCGTACGGATAGGTTTTGCCTTTGATAAAGTCTTTTATATTTTGGTCGTATCCATCAGGGATGCTGTAATCGAAATTGGCGAGGGTAATGCCTTTACACCCCTCCAGCTTATCGCCGGAAAGTGTGGTAATTTTTTTTGGTTCTACGGGCAAATTGTCTCCGCCGCCACTATTTTGTAGCCAGACTCTGACCTTCCCTTCTGGCGCCAGGCCAAATAACATCGTGCTGTACCACGCCTTGTCGCCGAACATATCCACTCCCGTCGATACGCTCATTTTTTCCCGTACTGTCTCTGGAAAGATGATCCGTGTTTCATAGGTTTTTTTATCGATAATAGAGTCCCAGCAAAAAAGCATAGTGACTGGTGGATGACGGGCTTTGTTAAACTGTGCAAAGCGCATATATCGCTTATCCCAGCGATTTATACTTGAGTCATCATCCTCTGTGTTATCAAGATTTCTGAACGAATAGAGGACTTTTTTATCATCAATGATTCCAACATAAGTCACTCGAGCAGGCAGATCCTTGGGGGTAAAAAAAGCGAAGCCCCATAATCCATAAGGCATTTCACCCGTTGCTTCAGGTGTTGTTGCATCGCTGTAATGGCACCCAGATAGTGTCAGTAATAGGGTGAAAAATAGTTGTTTAATACCTTTCATTTCTGGTTACCATCCATGTTGTAGATTGTCCTCTGCCAGTTTTGATCTGGCCGGTTTACGAAACTAAGGATCTCCGACACGGAGGTGCCACCGTAGGGCTTTTTGGTACTATCAAAAACAATGCTGTTCCAGTTTGCCGAGCAATGGATATAGTCCTGGGCAATGATATCGATCTCAGCACGAGTAAAAGTATTTGCAGTTATGCCTGAGCGTATCGCGGCTGCTGATACAATTGCTTTCTCACTCAGAGGTGAAAGAACTGAAGGCAAAATTAATTCACTGTATTCATGCGTTATCGGCTTAAACACCACCCCCGCATCCTGTGCAGCATCGATCATCACCCGCAGCACCACCTTCGACCAGTCGTTCTTCACGATCCGTTTTTTCATTGTCAGAGCAGCAAATGCGCGCTTCTGCATCCCGTCTCTTGGATGGGAAGGCATTCTCGTGTCCTCCCAGGCATCAGCCGTAATGTCATTAGTGCGAATGAGCGGTGCCGCGACCGTAGAGGATTCGAGTATCGATAGCTGTTCCATGGCATGTCTGTAAGTTCGCGTATCCGCCAGCGGGGTATCCAGCGGCACGGTTACTGCTTCCGGTCGGGTCAGGTAGATGTTTTCCCGTGTCGCAGGCAGGTAGCCGCCGCCAATATCGGAATGCGCGCCGGGCAGAGCCAGCTCCGGCCACGCGGGTTGCACGCTGTTCAGGGCGAAGTTAAAGCGGCACTCGTGCTGCGCCGTGATATGGAGGACTTTCTCCGCCACGCCGGGACGCAACACGATATTCACGTCACCGGTATTCGCTGTGTGCGGGTTGAGACCATTTTGCGGTGTCCCAATGGCGGCGACGGTATCGAAAATACCGATAAAACGCGTTTTCCCGGCCGGTGCGCCAGCGTATTCGACATCGTTCATTCCGTAGCGAATCGCATTGATAACGGCCCGATCTTCCGTCTGAATGCGATTGGCAAAGTGGCGTGCCGCCGCTGCGCCGCGACTAAATCCGAAAATATCGAACTGGAAGGAGGTGACCTTAACCACACACCCATGCATTTTTTGCTGCAACTTGCGCAGAGCATCCTTTATCGCCTCGGCAATCTGCTTCACCGCAAGGTCCGTCTTCGCGATCACCCCCGTATCGGCCACGCCTAAACTCAGGCCAATCATGCTGTCCGGTCTGCCGGCTTCGGTGCCAATCCCCTCTACATAAATGGCCGCCTGCGCCTGTCCTGATTCAATGGGGAGATCCGTTTTGTACAACGTATTTAACCAGTGAATATTGGTATACCCGCCGGTGTAGCTGGTGGCCCCTGTGCCGGAGACGCCCATCTGCTCCTGCGCCATGCGGGCAAGAATGCTTTCTGCATCCGGGTCAGAAATGTCAAAGTGCGCGGCGGTACAGGCCGCGAGCATGTTTTGCGTGTTCACGGCGTTATTACCGGTTCCATCAAAAAAAACACCGAGCGTCAGGGTAATATTGCGTTTTTCAGGTTGTTTTATTTCATCGGGTGGAAACAGTTGGTTATAGGCGTCAGGCAGGAGCAGATTGCTGAACTCTGTATTCGCAATAAGATGTTTACTGCGAATATATTCATAACTCACAGTGATACTTTCCGTATCCAGCCTGTCTTTATTATGCGAGCTGGTTATCCCCTTAATCGACGCCCCACGCAGTTCGATATGATAATATTTTTCCTGACGGCCGAAGCGGTTAGTACGGTAATAGTCAAAACTGAGCCGCAGTTTTTCATTCTCATTAATGGCGGTGGTCAGGAGTGGTGAGCTTTTGTCGGTGGGTTTGGTGAAGCGCAGGCCCTGATGATGCACGCCGCCCGCGGTGCTGACGCTGCTGGAGGAGAGCTGATAAACCAGAATTTCGTTTTCATGGCGGTACTGAAAGCGATTACCAATAGACTTTTCTGTTCCACAGCCTGCGGATATTTCCCCCTGGCGCTCACCCGTCAGCGTTAAATAGATAACGTTGCTCACTCAATGATGTCCTTATCATTTTCCAACAAAATATATTGCAATCATTAATTATGCTGGGCAGCAGTGTAGTCTTTTTTATTTTTACAATATCGCAGCTGAGATCATGAAAATGGAAAGTAAAACGAAAATGAAGGAATGCTATGTGGCAGGAATAAATAAAATAAAGAGAGAGTATAAAACCTGAGTCGCGGGTTTCCCCTCCCAGCAAGGAGAGGAAATGACCGCGCAGGGCTAGCCTAACAAATTCTTCACCGTCACCTGATGAACGTTCCCTTGCGCCGCCAGCGCTTGCGTTAGCAGGCCAAACTGCTTACCGCTCCCCGCCAGGGCATCACCCAGCGCACGTGCCGTTTCGAGCGCCTCGCCTGGGGTATAAACCGTCGACATATCCTGAATCCGCGTCGAAACGCGATCCTGGTGAAAATGCAATTTACTGCGCTCGCGGGTGATTTGGTCCAGCGTCTGCTGCAGCTTTTTACTGTCGCCGCGCTCCCAGCGAAGGGCCAGCTGGCTGATTTCGTCTTCGCGGCTGGTTTCTGCCTGCGGAGCCAGCAGGGTAAAAGCATCCGCCGGGAAGTGTTGCCCTTCGCCGCGCACGCTGAGATGCTGGTTGACGCGCGACCAGCGCGCTTCGTCGACCTGGAAAGCGACTTTCCCCTCAGGGGCGAGCGTCGCGTTGATTCCCAGGCGACCCAATCCCACATTGAGATGGGCCAGGATCTGACGCGGAGACGCCTGCTCGGGCAGCGCCACGGCGGTGAGTTCACGCTGGCCGCCGCCGAGCTGAAATACCAGCGTCTCGCCCTGCGGCTGCTCCAGCAGTTTTTCCACGCCCGGCAGGGTGAACGTGACCTGGCTTTTTTGCTGGAGCGTGATGTTGAAGTTCCGATCGATCGTACCGCCCGACAGCTTTCCGCGCTGATTCAGCAGCGTGTTCAGCCCCGACGGCGCAGAACCGTTCTGATGGCGCAGCACCAGCAGTTGGGTTTCTGTTTCGGACAGATAATTATCCGCCTGCTGAACCGCCGTCAGCTGCTGATTAAGCTGCACGTTATAGCGCAGCGGACGGCGCGACAGCAGCGCCGCTTCAGGAAAGGGCGGCGTCACACGATTCGGGGTGGCGACGCGTTCTGTTCGGGCAATCTGGGCCGGTGCCCCCGGCAGCGTCCGGACGGCGGACGCAGTGCTGGAGGCGGTGGTGGTTTTTAATCCTACCTGCATAACCATTACAACATGCTGAAGAGCGAAAGCTGACTGATCATGCTGTACGCTTTGTTAGTGACCTGCACGGAGTTGGTGTACAGCTGAAGGTTGATACTGGTGGTCGCCCAGTCGGTGTCCGACAGGTCGCGCACCACCTGATCGTTGGCGGTGCTGACGTCCGTGTGGGCATCGCCGAGCATCGTCAGGCGATTCTGACGCCCACCCAGATCGGTAAACATCGCCGCCACTTTGTCGCGCGTGTCGGAGGAGAGCGTCAGCATCTCTTGCATCTCATCCTGATAATCGCTGACCGGAATGTCTGGGTCCTGCATCTTCTCGCTCAGGGCTTTCAGCTTGTTCAGCATCTCCAGATCGCTGCCGTTACCAAACGCCTGCACGACGTTGGTGTTTTCCGTCACGCTCACCCCGTTTGCCACCGTGGTTTCTCGCGAGCCGTCGTTGCCCTGATAAACGTATTTCCCCTGCGCCTCGTCCCAGACCACCGGTTTGGCGTCGGTTTTAGTGCCGGAGAAGAGATAGCTGCCGCTCTCATTCTGGGCGTTAATCGACGCCACCAGCGAGTCCAGCATCGACGACAGTTCGGTGCCAAAACCGTTCATATCTTCGCTGCTGTGGGTGCCGTTGGCCGCCGCCAGCAGTTTATCGTTGAGGGACAACAGCTGATTGCTCATCGCGCTGACGTGCGCTTCCTGGCTCGCGAGCGACCCGCTGAGGCGCGAAATGTTGCTCTGATACTGCTTAATGGCCGACTGCTCGCGGTTCAGCTGCACCAGACGCGTGGCGGCAACCGGATCGTCCGACGGGACGTTGATTCGTTTCTGGGTCGCCATCTGTTCCATCAGCTTGCTCATGCGCGTGCCATTAACGCCAAGCTGCGCCAGCATGGCGTCGGAATTATAAAGACTACTGATTCGCATAAATTCGTTCCTTAACGCCGGTTAAAACATGCCTAACAGGTCAGTAAAAATCTGGTTGCCGGTGGCGATCACTTTGACGTTGGACTGATACGCCTGCATATAAACCTGCAGGTTTATCGCCTCTTCGTCCTGGTTGACGGCGCTGAGGTTGTTGCGCTGCAGCTGTGCCTGGTCAAACACCGCCTGCGCCGCTTCCAGCTCGCTTTGCGACTGTTTACTGGCAATACCGATGTTGGAGATGATCGCCGCCGCCCCTTCGTTCAGGCTCATGTTGCCCATCCCGCCGATATCGACCTTTTTATTTTTCAGATCGATCAGTGCCTCAAGGTTGTCGCCATTCCCCTGCTCGTCAGGCTTGCCGGAGAGCGCCAGTTCGTCGGGTTTCAAATCGTTGACCTGCAAAATGCCCGCCGGATTGGTGAGATCGAAACTGAACAGCGGTTTGCCCGGATTACCGTTTTTGTCAAAACCTTGCGCCAGCTGATCGTTAAACAGCGTGGCGACGGTTTCTGCCATCCCCTGGACCGAGGCCTGCATGTTCGCCAGTTCACCGGTTTCGTAATCGTACAGCGCGCCAAGCTGGCCGCCCGTCGACGGATTTAACGAGAAATCGCTGCCGGAAAACTTCAGCGTTAAGACAGAGTTACCGTTGGCATCGGTGCTGGCGCTGAGCTGTCCAGCCACTTTGCCGCTCACCAGCGGCTGGCCGTTTTTCATCGATACGGAGTAGCTGCCGTTGCTGTCCTCCACCACTTTCACGTCGCTGTAGGTGCTGAGCTGTTTCACCAGCTCGTCACGCTGATCGCGCAGCACGTTGCTGTTGCCGCCCGTGGAGTCCATCTCCATGATTTTTTTGTTGTAGTCAGCGATCCCGGTGGTCAGGGTGTTCATCTGCTCGACAATGGTGTTGCGCTGATTACCGACCGAGGTTTTCTGACTGTTGATGAAGTCGTTCATGTTGTTGAAACGGGTCGCCAGGGACTGCGCCTGGTTCAACAACTGCTGGCGGTTAGCTTCACTTTCTGGCCCGGCGGTTAAGGCGCCGAGGGCCGAGAAGAAATCGTCCAGCCCGGTGCCGAGACTGGTGGAATCCGTGCCAATCACCTTCTCCAGCGAGCTGAGATACTGGTTGTTAATGCCGTAGTAGTTAGCTTTGCTGTTGCTCTGCCACACCTGGCCCGTCAGGTATTGATCGGAAATCCGGCGGATGCTGTCCACCTGCACACCCGCCCCGGCGGACATACCGCCCGGCCCCATCGTCGTCACGGAGCTTTGGATAATGCCCTGACGGCTGTAGCCCGGAGTCAGCACGTTGGAGATGTTCATGGAGGTCACGCTCATCCCAAACTGCGCGGCCTGCAAGCCGCTAAAGGCAATGTTAATCATGTTCATGGATTACTCCTGCCCGCGACGTATTACCGGGACGACGGGGGGCGTTAATGTCTTCGGATGTTCCTGTAAAGCGACCATTCCCTGCGAATTCTTAAGCGGCGCACTCTCCTGCGGGCCGAGCTGGGTGATGATCATCTGGGCGATGCCCGTGCTGCGCTGGGAAGCCAGCTGTGACGCCAGCTTGTCATCGTAAAAGTCGCGCATCATGCGCTGCTGCTTGCTGTCGAACGGGTTGTTGTCCACCAGCGCTTCGGAGGCTTTTCGCATTTGCTGGAGCATCGAACGCAGGAAAATACCTTCGAACTGTTCCGCTGCCTGTTCCAGATTCTGCGGTTTTACCTGGCCGGTAAAATCGCCGGGCAGCACGCTGGTCTGGGGTTTGATCGCCTGTAGCATTGTCTCTCCTTAAATCACAACCAGTTCGGCATCCAGCGCGCCTGCTTCATGCAGGGCCTGCAGGATCGCCATGGTGTCGTCCGGCGACGCGCCGAGGCTGTTAATGGTATTCACGATGCTGCGCAGGCTGGTGCCTGCTGCAATGGTCACCATCTGGCCGCTACCGCGATTCACATCGACGTCGCTTTGCGGTGTGACCACCGTCTGACCCTGGCTGAACGCGCCCGGCTGGCTAACGTTCGACGATTCGCGAATGGTGACGGTCAGGTTGCCGTGCGACACCGCCGCCGCGCGAACCACCACGCCATCGCCAATCACCACCGTGCCGGTGCGGGCGTTAAATACCACGCGCGGCGGCTGTTTACCGGCGTTGATCTGCACATCTTCCAGCATCGACATAAACGCCACGCGCTCGCCCGCCGGCAGCGGAGCGTTGACCACCACGTTAGTGGCGCTCTGCGCCGTCGCCGTGCCGGAGCCAAAGGCGCTGTTCAGCGCCACCGCCACGCTGTTGGCGGTTTTAAAACTCGGGCGCTTAAGGTTGAGAATCACCTGGTTGTTTTGCTGAAAATCGGACGGCACTTCGCGCTCAACGGACCCTCCGTTCGGCACGCGACCCACGGTCGGGGTGTTGATGGTGACGCTCGACCCGCTGTTGCCTTCGGCTTTCACACCGCCGACCACCACGTTCCCCTGCGCCAGAGCATAGACTTCGCCGTCGGCTCCGCGCAGCTGCGTCAGCAGCAAGGTGCCGCCGCGCAGGCTTTTGGCGTCGCCGATGGACGAGACGGTAATGTCGATACTCTGCCCGCGCGCGTAGCCCGGCGGCAGCGTGGCGCTAATCGCCACGGCGGCAACGTTTTTCACTTTTGGATCGATTTTGGTCGGCAGCTGAACGCCAAACTGGCGCAGCATGTTGGTCACCGACTGGCTGGTGAACTTCACCTGATTTTTATCGCCCGTGCCGTCGAGGCCGACCACCAGGCTGTATCCCACCAGTTGGTTACCGCGCACGCCCTGAATATCGACCACATTTCCCAGTCGTTCTGCGGTTGCCGCCGTCGTCCACAGCAGCATCAGAAATAGCATCGCTTTACGCATGGCAGACTCCATTAAATCGGGAACAGCGGATGGTTAAAGAAGCGCGTCAGCCAGCCTGCGGAGTTGGAGTCGCTAAGCGCTCCACGTCCGGCGTAGGAGATACGCGCGTTGGCGATCCGCTGGGAGGAGACTGAGTTGTCGCGTTCCACGTCTTCTGCGCGTACCAGCCCGGTTACACGCATGTATTCATCGCCCTGATTAAGGGTCAGCCATTTTTCACCGCGCACGGCGAGCACGCCGTTGGGCAGCACTTTGTAGACCGCCACGGTGATGGCTCCGCGCATGCTGTTTTGCTGCTGGGAAGTGGCGTTGCCGTTGAAGTTGCGGCTGCCGTCGATGGAGCCGGAAAGCTTATCGACGGAGTGACCAAAGGCTTCCGGCACGCCAATCGAGACGTCATTTTTCTTGCCGAAGTTGGTCCGCGCCTGTTTGCTGGCCTGGGTGGATTCGTCCAGTTTGACGGTCAGGATGTCGCCCACGCGGTAGGCGCGGCGATCCTGCGTCAGGGACCAGTTGTAGTTGCCGTTATACAGCCCGCCGCCCTGCACTTTGGTGGTCGGCATGGAGAAATCTTCTGGCGGCGCGTAGGCCGCGTCATCTTTTTGCACTAACAGCGCCGGGCTTTCACACCCGGCCAGCAGCAGTGCAATGCATCCAATAACTAACTGCTTTTTCATTTCTTTTTCACTTCACGCGTTACATCGACTGCGTGACAAATTTGAGCATGTCATCCGCCGCCGAGACCATTTTGGCGTTCATCTCATAGGCGCGCTGAACGGTGATCATATCGACCATCTCCTCCACGACCTGCACATTGGAGCCTTCCAGCGAGCCTTGTTCGAGCTGCCCGAAAGCCTCTTCGCCCGCCACGCCTTCTACCGCTTCGCCGCTGGCTGCCGTTTCGCGATACAGGTTGCCGCCGAGGGCTTCCAGTCCGGCCGGATTGACGAAGTTCACCAGCGTGATCTGCCCAAGCTCGACCGGATCAGCTTCGCCCGCGACCGTGGCCGTGACGGTGCCGTCTTTGCCGATTTGCAGGTCTTTAACGTTGTCCGGCAGTTCAATCTGTGGCACCAGCGGCAGCCCCTGAGCGTTAGTCAGCAGGCCGTCCGGGTTTTTCTGGAAGTTACCGGAGCGGGTATAGGCGATATCGCCGTCGCTGGTTTCAACCTGGAAAAAGCCCTGTCCGGTGATGGCGACGTCCAGCGACTGTCCGGTGTTCTGGATATTGCCGGTGGTGAACTCTTTTTGGGTGCCGACAATTTTGACGCCGGTACCAAACTGAATGCCCGTCGGCGAGATATTGTTCTGGTCAAGCTGACCGCCCGGCGTGCGCTGATTCTGATAGAACAGATCGGCGAACATCACGCGATCGCGCTTAAACCCGGTGGTGTTAACGTTCGCCAGGTTGTTGGAGATGGCGCTCATCTTCACGTCTTGCGCGGCAAGACCGGTTTTACTGATCCATAAAGCGGGATTCATCGTTATTCCTTTTGGCTAAACGGGCAAAAATCAGACGTTACGCAGCAGGCGATTGCCCGCCGTCGCCAGATCTTCTGCCGCCTTCATCATTTTGATTTGGGCTTCGAACTGACGGTTAAGCGCGATGCTGGAGACCATTTCGTTAATCGCCGAGACGTTAGAGGTTTCCAGGTGCCCGGCAACCACCTCGACCTCTTCGGTACGCGGATTGACGTTGGCGTTGGTCACCAGGAAACCGGCGCTGTTTTTGCTCAGCTCGCTGGCGGCGATATCCACCAGCTTGATACGGTCGACGTCCATCGGCGCGGCGATGTCGCCGTCATCCGCCACGATGGTGATGACCCCGTCGTCGGCGATGCTGACGGACGAAAACGGCGGCAGCACGATCGGGCCGTTGTCGCCGGAGACCGGCAGGCCGTCGATGGTCAGATCGCCCTCCGGGCCGACTTCAATCTGGCCGTTGCGGGTGTAGACCTCGCGGTTGCCGCTGACCAGCGCAATCAGGCCGCTGCCTTTGACGGCGACATCAAGATCGCGCCCCGTCTCACGCGTTGCCCCTGGCGTCAGATCGACGCCGCCCTGCTGCTGTTGCACCAAGAAACGGGAGGCGTAACCCTCCCCCTGAATTTGCTGCGACATCGCGCTGTCCAGATCGTGACGAAACCCCTGGGTGTTGACGTTCGCCAGGTTGTTCGCGTGGATCTGCTGCTGCGCGAGGCTGCGGGACGCTCCGCTCACGGCGGTATAAATTAAGTGGTCCATTACAGTGCCTGGAACAGCGCCGACATCATGTTGTCGTTGGTGCTGATCACTTTGGTGTTGGCCTGGTAGTTACGCTGCGCCGTCATCAGCCCGACCAGTTCGGCGGTGAGATCGACGTTGGAGCCTTCGAGAGTGTTGGAGCTGATCGACCCCAGCAGCCCGGTGCCCGGCGCGCCCGTCAGCGGCGTACCGGAGCTGGCGGTTTGCGACCAGGTGGTGCCGTCCTGCGAAGAGAGACCGTTCGGATTGGAGAAGCTCGCCAGCACCAGCTGGCCCTGCAGCAGGCGCTCACCGTTGGAGAAGGTGGCGTAGACGCTGCCGTCTTTGTCGATCATTTGCCCGGTACGTTCCCCTGAGGCGTAGCCGTTACCGGAGTTTTTGCTGACCGAGAAATCGGAGCCAAACTGAGTGGTGCCGCTGTAGCTCAGGGTCAGTTCGATGCCGTCTGCGCCCGGAATACTGGCATTAATGGTGACCGGGCCGGTCGGCGTCTGCAGCACGCCCTGCTCGGTGAAGGTCATTTTCTCGGTAGTGCCAAGATCCTGATCGTCCATGTAGTAGTGCACTTCCCACTCGTTGTCGGTGGTTTTAACGAAGTACTGCTTCATGGTGTGTTCGCGGCCCAGAGAGTCATACACCTGAGTGGCGTAGGTGTGGTTGTAAGATTTCTCGTCGGTCGGATCGAAATCGGGATTTTCCGGCAACTTTTCGTTGGCATTCAGGTTGGCGGTGAAGTCGAGAGTGCTGGTCGCTTTCGCCGGAATAGAGCCGCTGCTGATGGTCAGATTGCCGATGGTCCCGGTCTGCACCACGCCGTTGGCATCCACCGGATAGCCCTGCAGGTACATGCCGAGGTTGTTAACCAGGTTACCGTTGTTGTCGGTGGCCATATAGCCGGCGCGGGTGTAGGCGGTGGTGCCGGTGCTGTCGCGCATCATAAAGAAGCCGTCGCCATTAATGGCCAAATCGAGGCTGTTGGCAGAGGCAAAAATGGCTCCGCTTTTGGAAATACTCTGCGCAACGGCGGTCACGCCCACGCCCAGTGGCTGACCTTCGGCATACAGGGACGCGAACTCCGCGCGCCCGGATTTAAAGCCCACGGTGCCGGAGTTAGCGATGTTGTTGGAGATCGCGCCGAGCTGTTGGTTGATGGCATTCAGGCCAGAAACTGCAATATCAAAACTCATAATAATTCCTGATTAACTCGTTAATCCCTTCGGGTTTTTGTCGTTCGACTGGCCGAACTGAGTGATGTTGTGGTACGCCACTTCACCGATGCCGCTGATGTTGAGCATGGTCGCAGTGCCATCGAGCGGGATCCGCACGTTGTTCACCACACCGCCGACTTCAATCGGCACTTTGGCCGGTTCGTTGTCCGTCATGACGGTCATGGTGTATTTGCCCTCTTTCAGCCCCAGCTCTTGCGGGTTGAGGGTAAAGTCCACGGAACCGGCTTCCTGTTTGCCCAGCTCGATTTTGGTCTCGTTGCCGCTTTCGTCTTTGACGATCACCGTGACGGTGTTGGCGGCGTGATCCAGCGTCAGGCGGCCTTCGATATTGGTGCTGCCATCACTCTGGAGGGTATCGGTCTGAACCATCACCTTCTGCCCGACCAGATTGCCCGTCGACAGGGTTTGCAGGTTGTCCATCAGCACCGCGTTGTTGGCCATTAATTGCGACATGGTCTCCATCGACTGCACCTGGGTCAGTTGCGCCAGCTGGCCGACGTATTCCGTGCCATCGGTCGGGTTCAGCGGGTCCTGATTCTGGATTTGTGCCACCAGCAGCTGCATAAACAGGTTGTTCATTCCTGCCGCGCTGTTGTCATTGGCGGATACACCACTATCGTAAGGGGTAGTACCGGATTGAGTGGAAACGCCATTCACGCTCATCTATTACGCCTCGCCCAGACGCAGCAGGCTCTGCTGCATGCTTTTTACATTGTTAAGAACATCGACGTTGGTTTCGAAATTGCGCGACGCGGACATCATGTCGGCCATCTCCTCCACCACGTTGATGTCCGGATACCAGACGTAGCCGTCCGGGTTCGCCATCGGGTGATGCGGTTCGTACCGCTGCACCGCGTTGCCGGATTCCACGACGTCCATCACCTGCACGCGGGCACCGGACAAGCCGTTGTTGTTCATCAGCTCGTCGTTCTGATACACCGCCGCGAACACCGGGCGGCGCGCTTTGTACACGCCCGCTTCTGCCGTCGCCGCGGTGTCGGCGTTGGCGAGGTTACTGGCGACGGTATTCAGGCGGACGGTCTGTGCCGTCATGGCCGAGCCTGACACTCGGTAGATATCGGTAAAAGCCATTTATCGTTACCTGATTCAATTACTTACCTTCAATGGCCTTTTTGAGACCAGTGAATTTCATATTCAAAAACGCCAGGCTCATCTGGTAGTCCTGAACGTTTTTGGCAAACTCTGTTTGTTCCACATCCAGCGCAACGGTATTGCCGTCCGAGGAGGGCTGATAGGGCACGCGATACATCTGTTGCGCCGCCGAGCCGGGAAAGAAATCCCGCTGCGAACGTTGCATCTCCGCGGCAAAATCAATATCTTTAGCCTGGAAATTGGGTGTATCGACGTTAGCCAGGTTTGCTGAAAGCAGTTCCGCCCTGGAAAGTCGAAGTGCTACAGCTTGCGGATGAACGCCCAATGCCTTATCAAAACTAATACTCACAACTCACTCCTTCGTGATGGTGGACAGTGCCGATAGTCCGTGTTGCTACAATCTTTAAAGCAACTATCGTGCCAGGTTCATAACATCATGATTAATAGCGTTTTATCACTGTTTTCACCGCGCAATGGGAAGGGCTTTTTCCGCTCCTCGTTGACCGCAGCCATACTGTGCTTTTCCGCGGCTTCCGCCGCCGCGCCGCCCCAGCCCACCACCGCCCGTAAGCAGGTGCATTCCCGCGTCCAGCAGGCGGCCTCCGAGGCGATTCGTCAGGAAGCCCAGCGCAGCCGCTGGGAGGATTACCAGGCAAAGCTCAATCTGTTTATTCCCTCTGAGATCTCGCAGTACGCCCCCTGCGCCGCCCCGCTCACCGTCAGCATGCCGACGGGCGAACGCCTCGATCTGCGCCGGCTGCGTTTTGACGTGCGTTGTGAAAACGCGGGCGGCTGGGAAGTGGCGGTGACGGTCAAACCGGACATCTATCTCGCCGTATTGATGGCCAAAAACACCCTGGAGCGCGGGCACGTGCTCGGCCCGTCCGATATCACTCTGAAGAAGTTCAATATCAGCAACCTGCGCAGCGGTTACGTCACCCATCCGGATGATGTGGTTGGCCTGACGCTCAAGCGCCGCGTGCGGGAACTCCAGCCTTTAAGCATGAGCCAACTCGATTCGCCGGTGATGGTTGAGCGCGGTCAGCGGGTACTGATGATTGCCGATCAGGATGGCGTCGAGGCCCGCACCATGGGGATCGCCAGCAAAAAAGGGCGCAAAGGCGAGATGATCAAAGTGAAGAATGAGAGCAGCGAGCGGGAAGTGACCGCCATCGTCAGCGAGATGGGCGTGGTCAGAACCAGCCTGAGCGCGAAAAATTAAAAAACTTTACGCAGGGCTTAAGTTTCGCCCTGAGTGCGTCGCTTTACAGGGGTATGGAGATCGGAAACGTTTTTTCCGCCCGCTGAACAGCTGACGCAACCTGCACAACCAAGAAGATGGAGTAAGCGATGAAAGTGACATCCCCCCAGTACGCCATGACGAGCGCGATTAATCAGTCCAGTGCGACGGCACAGACTCGCACCGCAGGTGCTGAGGAGATGAAAGTCGCACGCACCACCGCGATTGATCCGGTTCTCGGTGATGCGCAGACGCAGCTGGCAAGCCTGCCAGAAGTGGATATGGCGCGCGTCGCCAGTATGAAAGAGGCTATCGCCAGCGGGAAAATCAGCGTCGATCTCGATGCCCTGACCAGCGCGATAGAGCAATACTATCAGAGGTAAAAATGAGTAACGCCGCACAGAGCGTCAGAACGCTGATTCAGGGCATGGTCGACGATCGCAACCATTACAACCAGCTAAAGACCTTGCTGACGGATCAGCGCCAGTTCCTGATCGCGCGTAACGCGCAGGCACTGGAGACGCTGAACGCCAGCATTTTCACGGTGTATGAACAGCTTCTGGAAAACAGCAAACAGCGCTATCAGCTCCTGACCCGGCTCGGTATCCCCGCCGGTGCGCACGGCCTGCGCACGCTCTTCACCCGCCTGCCCGCCGCCAATCAGTCGCAGCTCAACACGCTCTGGGATTCGCTGGAGCAGCTAGCCGCAGAATGTAAAACGCTGAACGACAGCAACGGCATGGTGCTGGCGATGCAGCAGGAGGTTCTGCAAAACCTGTTTAACGTAGGCGAGCCGGAGAACTGGCTTTATCGGCAGGTGTAAGATGATAGGGCGTTGCAGGAACGCCCTGTTTATAGATTAGATAGCGAGGTTGTTAAGGCGATCATTAATCCCTTTGGTTGATCCCCATATCTGACAGGCAAAATGGTGACCTTTGCCGAGATATTTCTGTCCGGTGAAATGTTCCGGAATAAAATAATGACTCGGCCAGAGAGTAATATTGGAATATTTCAACCGATGGATCGTTTCGGTTAAATATTGAGGCCCCGTCGTTTTCCACGGCAAGTCATCAATGACTGTATTCTTCGCACTGAGCCCCATAATGAGTTCAGCCATCAAAGCGGCACCTGGTTCACTGGCGAGATAGCCATTCGCAATAAGCCCTGGGCGCGCAACCTCGTTTTCCATGCTGGCACAGACCTGACTGTCAAAAAGCCAGTCGTCAAGTTTACGGAGACAAATACTGTCGGCATCAATCGCAAATCCGCCGTGATGAAACAAAATCTCATAGCGCATGATATCTGCCACACCACAAAACTGTCCTGATGCAGCCATCGCATTAATATGCTTTTGGTTAATCCATTTTGTTTTTTTCAGGGAAGCATTCCCCCACACCGTCACTTGCCATTCGGGATTGCGCTTTTTCCAGGTATCAATCATGGCGCGAGGCGTCTTTGATTCATCACCCACCCAGACAATATGGATTTTTTTTGGGATGTTAATATCAGCCTCCTGACGCCGAAATGGCGGCCAAATCTTTATAAAAATGTTCGGTGTAATCCATAACCCGTTTTTCTATATCGGAATAACCAGGAGCCTGATGCCCCGCCACAGGATAGATCCCCAACCAGCGATCCCGTGCCATTACAGGCAGCCAGGCGACATCGACTGCATGATCATATTTATGCCCCCCTTTCAGGAGGCGTTCAACAGACTGCGAAAAGACTTCACGCAGAGTATGAAGATAATTTGCATGTACAAGATAGGCGCAGGCGCACAATGCCTGAACAGGTTTCACAATTCTGGAAGTGCTTTTCAGCGTTTTCACTTTGAAATAGTTAGCACTGAGCAAAGCGGCATCCCATTCAACATGCCCGAGTGCGCTGAGGAAATAGTGCATACGCGCTTGAGACTCATCATCCCGGTTAAAGACCATATCGTCTTCAACCACCAGCACATTTCCCCAACGTTCATTGATCGCCATCGTCATTGCATTCATATGTGATTGTGCACAGCCAATCTGAGCGACCATGTGGTAAGTCGCATTGAGACGAACAATTTTATCTTCGGGAATGCCGAGAAATTGCAGCTCCGTTTTAATTCGTTTTTTTCTGTCGACGCGATCTTTCAAATTAATGTAAATAACCTTATCGATCAGATCCCAATTTATGCTCATGATTTTCCTTCCACATGGCTCATGTACATCAAATCAACGACAGCCCACACAGTAACGTGTAATCCGCAGAATTTGCGCCCTTCCACACATTTCCGCTCTGCCAGTTAAACCATGCGCTAAACAGCGCCACCACATCGTTGTGGGTGAGCTGAGCGTTGTCCTCGAGCCACATGGCGCACAGCATTTTCAGCTGGAACATCATGCGGGTCAGGGACATCAGCACATCACCGTAGTTGTCGGCGTCGGGACCTGGCAAACATTCGCCATACAGTTTATAGATCAGGGCGTTGCGTAGGATATGCGGCTGTTCGTTCAGCAGGGCGTTGCGCGCCGCACCGGCTTCCAGCTCGCGTAAGCGATCCTGCAGACGGGCAGGCTGCATCACCGCCAGCTCGCTGAGTTTCAGCATCATGCTCATTTTCTGCATTACGGGCAGATTGAGGGTCAGGCGCATCGCGCCCATCTGCTCCAGCGCTTCCACGCGATTCACCTCAATCGGCGGCAGAAGGCGCAGCTGTTCGTCGAGGATCCCGCGCTCCGCCAGCGCCGAAAGCTGCTCGCCCATCTCCAGCAGCTGGTGCGGCTCGCACTGATCGCTGTCGAGATAACGCTGCGCTTTACTGAGCAACACGCCGATGGCGTACAGGCTGCTCTCCAGCGTCAGCGCCGGATGGACCGCCAGGTTGATGCACTGCTGGTTCAGGGTTTCGTCCCAGGCGCTCAGCCCCTGCTCGCTCTGCGGCCGGGTCGTTGAGGTATGCAGAACAAAGGCCTGCGGGTTGAGCAGGATCTCGCGGGCCGCAGTCTCGCAGCCCGCGTCGAGGCTGTCGCGCTGCTGGTTTTTCAGCTTCACGTGAGTGACGGGCCAGTCGTCCGTACGCCCCTGACAGGCAGGGCATTCGCAGGGCCGTACCCGCTCGGCAAAGCGGACGACATATTCGGGTTGGTAGTGCTCAATCAGTTCCATAGGGTACTCCGGCCGCTGGAGTGGCGGCCCTTCTTCATTGAAAGTTTTTGCGAAAAAACCAGTGGGTGCAATCGATACGCTTCCCGCTTTCGCGGTCGGATATCTCGGGTAAAAAAGCAAAGCTCGGCTGCAGACCAAGCCAGCAGCGGGCCTGCATGAGCGCAGGCCAGCATTCATCAAGAGTGAGCTGTTGCGCGATGGCCTGGCGGTAGCACGCCAGTAGCTCGGGGATGTATTCGCCGTTGACGGCATACGCGCAGCCGCAGTCAGCGCGCGCTATGCGGGCCACGCCCGGCAACGCCTTGAGAGGTGAAATACGCTGATAGCGCGCCCCCAGCACCACCACCTGCCAGTCGATATGAGCCAGGCGGGAAAGGAGCTGGTTTACCGTTTTTATCGACATCTCTTTGCGCACGTATTTCACCGACGCATCCACCAGCACCACGCTTTGCCACTGCTCGCGCATCGCCGTGTCCAGCACCTGGCAGTGGGACGTCAGCCCGTCCTGCCCGTCGCGGGCAAAAGGCACCAGCTGTTGCGCATCGAGTCCAAGAGCGACCAGCGCCTGACGCTGATGTTCAAGCTCATCGGGCTGGTCATACAGCACCGCCACCTTATCGAACGCCGACCACTGCACGGAGGTGCTGAGCGGCGCGTGGCTCAGGCGGCGATAGTGGTTCAGCAGATTGCGATCGGAGACGAAATCTTCCAGCGTCAGCGCCGTCGGCTGGCTGGAGCCGAGCACGAAATCTTTGTCGTAGGTGTTAGCACTGTGCGAAATGCACAAAATCGCCTCGCGGGGATCGATTTGCAGCACTGGCGCGGTGAAGTTATTCAGAAACGCCTGCTCTTCCGCCAGCCTCGCGGAGTCTTCATAGCGATGGTTTTTCAGGAAGTGGCGATGATAGGCAAAGGTGCCGTTCAGGGCGTGGTGGGCGCCAAACGAATGGGTGCGATAGATTTTATCGAGATGGCTGTACCAGATGTAAATGGTGTCGCTGCCGGAAAAGAGGGCATTGTTGCGCTGCATCTCGCCCACTTGCGCGCTGATTTTGTTCGGCGGGTAGTAGTCGTCATCGTCAAAGCAGACGATGTACTCCCCTTTGGCCAGCTCGTTGAGTTTGTTGCGTTTTTCACCGAGATCCAGCCGCTCCGGGCTGTGGATATAACGCACATTGTCCACGCGCGCATCGACCATCATGGCGATCAGATCTTCGTTGCTTTGCGCGGAATCGTCGAGGATCACCAGCTCGCGTTTATCGGCCGGATAGTCCTGATACTGAAAGAGATAGAGCAGATAGGGCAGGAACGCCCGGCGCTCCCACGTCGGACAGATCACGCTGACAAACGGGAATTCGGTGATTTTTTTCTGCTGCTGGCGTTTGAGCAGCGACTGCATCAAATTAGTAGCCATCTTATCGCTGCCGCTGGGCCTGTTGTTGTCTTAACCAACACTGCGCGGAGACGGCGTCAGTGACTTTTTGCTCGCGTCGCTCCTGCGCCTGGCGCAGGTCCTGTCGACGACCATCGAGCACCAGTTCGAGGCTCTTTTCCCGGCGCGATTCCGCCAGCAAATTCCCCTGCAATTTTTGCGCTTCGACTGTCGCGAGCGCCTGCTCCTGCCGCTGCCAGTCGATCACTCGCTGGATATTGCGTTTGTAGAACGACTGGTTGTGAAGCATGGTCGCGCTGCCCTGCATCTCCGGCGTGCTGTGGTTGACGAGGTTCGACAGGGCGTGAATGTTCTTCTCCAGGCGCTGGCACAGCTGCTGCTGAGTGGCGAGTTTACTGCTGAGATCTTTTACCGCGCGGTTGCGCAGCACATGGAGTTGTTCGAGGGTCTGAATCAGTTTACTCATCGTCGATTATCCTGCTTTCGCCAGTACGTTGAGATCGGAGATGGTTTTGTCGAGCAGCGCCGCATCCTGCACTTCCTGCTGCAGGAACCGGGTGATTGCCGGGGCGAGATTGACCGCTTTATCGGCCATCGGATCGGCGCCCACCACGTATCCGCCCAGCGGGATGAGCGGCTTGATGCTCTGGTATTCGGCGTACAGCTGCTTGAGGGTGCGCGCCGAAAGCTGGTGTTCGCGCTCCGTCACCTGGCTCATACAGCGGCTGATGGATTGCCCGATGTCGATGGCCGGATAGTGGCCCGCTTCCGCCAGATGGCGCGACAGGACGATGTGCCCGTCCAGCACCGCACGGGCGCAGTCGACTATCGGGTCCTGCTGGTCATCGCCTTCTGCCAGCACCGTGTAGATTGCGGTCATTGAGCCGTGGCTTTCGCTGTTGCCCGCGCTTTCAACCAGTCTCGGGATCATGCCGAATGCCGATGGCGGATAGCCTTTCGTGGCGGGCGGTTCGCCCAACGAAAGGGCGATTTCACGCTGCGCCATGGCGTAGCGGGTTAAGGAGTCCACCAGCAACAGGACGTCTTTACCCTTGTCGCGGTAGTAGCTGGCGATGGTGTGGCACAGCTCTGTGGCTTTGATACGCATCAGCGGCGATTCGTCGGCTGGTGCGGCGACGATCACGGATTTGCGCCGCCCCTCTTCACCCAGCGAATGTTCGATAAACTCTTTCACTTCGCGCCCGCGCTCGCCGATCAGCCCCACGACTACCACGTCGGCCTGGGTATAGCGGGTGATCATGCCGAGGAGCACGCTTTTGCCAACGCCGCTCCCCGCCATTAACCCCACTCGCTGGCCTTTGCCGATGGTCAACAGGCCGTTAATCGCCCGCACGCCCACGTCGAGCGGTGCGGCCACCGGCTGACGTCGCAGAGGATGCACCTGCGGGAGTTGCTGCGGCAGTACCGTGTCGCCGGAGAGTTTGCCTTTGTCGTCAATCGGCTCGCCGAGGCCGTTCACCACCCGCCCGAGCCACTGATCGCCAATCAGCACCCCCTGCTGTTTATCGGCGGGATAAACGCGCGCGCCCGCCATCAGGCCGGAAGGCTGTTTGAAGGGCATTAAAAAGGTTACGTCGCGATCGAACCCGACCACCTGCGCCTCGATAAACTCCCCTTCGGCGCTTTCGACCTGGCACAGCTGGCCGACGGCGAGACGGCACCCGACGCACTCCAGCAAAATGCCCGCCACGCGCACCAGGCGCCCGGCCACGCGGGCGAGGTTGATGTTGTCGATGGAGCGCAAAACCTGCGCGAAATCGGTGTTACTCATCGCGGGATTCCGGCAGCAGCGTCTCTTTCAGCACGTCCATGCACTGGTCCAGTCGGTGCTGGCAGCCCACGTCCATTTCAGTGGTGTTGGTCACCACGCGGCATTCACCGGGGGCCAGATCGGGGTCCGCCATTAGCCCCCACTGGGCCACTTTTTCCGGCTCGGCTTCACTGATGCGGCGATGTTCTTCGCTGTTGAGCATGACGTTGATCTGCTCGGGTTGCTGGGGCAATGCGCTCAGCGCTTCCTCCACCAGCGTCAAAATCTGCGTAGGATGCAGGGTCAGTTCACAGCGGATCACCTGCCGGGTCACTTTCTCCACCAGCTGTAATAACTCCTCGCGGCGACGCTGTTCGTAGTTCGCCATGAAGGTTTCCATCGACTGAATGATCTCATCCAGCGGATGGGCCGCGTCGAGAAACTGCTGGCGCGCCTGGGTTTTCCCTTCGGATCGCCCTTTCCGCACGCCTTCGTCAAAACCGAGGCGCAGCCCCTCCTGATATCCCTCTTCTTTACCCTCCTCCATACCCTGGGCAAATCCACGGTTCAGGCCGTCCTGAAATCCCTGCTGAAGCTGCTCCTGTATCGCCGCGCCGTCAGCCGCAGCGGGAATATCATCCGCCACGCTGTGTGCCGGGCGGCGTTTACGCAGCGGCGGGAATTTGTACAGGCGCGGTTTGATCACCGCCTGTCGGGTCGGGGTCAGGGCGCTTAAAGGTAAGCTGTGCTTTTTAAACATGGTTACTCCATGGTCTGTTCGGCAAACAGCTGCACCTGAATCTCGCCCTCTTCCGCCAGCTGACGGACGGTGGCCATGATCTCTTTACGCACATGATCGACGCGGCTCACAGGAACCGGACCCAGACGCGTAGTGGTGGATTGCAGCAGGGTAACCTGGCGTTTCGGCATGACGTTGAAAATGGTCTGGCGCAGTACCGGCTCGGTGCCTTTCAGGGCAACCGCCCACTCTTCGATGGAGATCTCCTCCATCAGACGCTGCAGCGTGGCTGGCGTCTGACGACTCAGGATGAAGAACTCGTACATCTCCTCTTCCAGCTCCTCCACCACGCCCGCATCCCGTTCGCGCAGCTGATCGAGCAGTTGCTGCTGGTTGGACGGAATACGGTTGACGATATTGGCTGCATGTTTGATGCCGACCACTTTCGAGCCGTGCTCGGACAGCACCGCCACGCCGCGTTCGATCAGGCGATCCAGTTCGTCAATCACGTCGCGGTTAACGTCATCGAGGCGCGCGATACGCCAGACGATTTCGTCCTGACGCTCCTGCGACAGGGCGCTGAGCACGCTAGCGGCCACGTCCGGCGGCAGGAAAGCAAGGAATACCGCCTGTAACTGGAGGTGCTCCTGCTCGATCAGCGCCGCCAGTTGCGGCACGTCGACCCACTGCAGACGCGCCATGCGGTGGCGGATCTCGTCGCCGTAGATACCGTTGATCACGCTGCTGGCGATTTCGCCGCCCAGCGCTTTCTCCAGAATGCTGCGCAGATAACTGCGCGAGGCGCCGTTGATACCGCTCTGCTCGCGGTAGTCGTCAAAAAAGTTGTTCATCGCATAGCGCGCGTGGTCCACCTTCACGCCGTGCAGCCGCGCCATGGTGTCGCTGAGTAAAATCACTTCATCACGGTTCATCTTCTGCATCAGCTTTGCGGCAGCTTCTTCGCCCACACTGAGCAACAGAATGGCGGCCTGCTCCAGGCGGCTGCGTCCACTTTTGACGCTACCTTTACTGCTCTTGTTTATTAGGTGTTCGCTCATTGCTGTTGATCCATTGTTTCAGTACTTCAGCCATACGTTCGGTTTCGTTTTCCGCCAGCATTTGCAGGTATTCCACCTTGGTTTCAAGGCCAGAACTGAGTGGCGGCAAGTCGGTATCCTGATTGAATGCCGGGCCTGGCAATCCGGTCAGGCCGTTTTCGGTGGTGACCAGCTCATTTTCCGGTGCGTCGTCCAGCCCTTTCGCTTCAATCGCATCGATGGCAGGCGTGTCGCGGCGCGCCAGGCGCTGAGCCAGAGGTCGCACGCCAAACAGCAGGGTTAACAGCGCCAGCAGGCCGATACCGCCCATTTGTCCCCAGTATTGAATGGACGGGTCTTGCCACCATTTCAGCACCGGCAGGCCGTCGCCCGTGATATCAACAAAGGTCAGACGGTCGAGGGTCAGGGAGTCACCGCGATCTTTTTCGATGCCAGCGGCGTCCTCGACCAGCCGCGTCAGCGTGGCGAGCTGTTCCGGCGTCATCGAGGCGAGAGATGGCGCGGCCTGATTCAGGGCCACCGCCACGCGCAGTTTCTCCAGCTTGTAGCCGGGATGACGGATGTGGCGGATATCGCGATCGAAGGCAAACTTACGCTGCTCCTGGGTGCGGTTGGTGAGGGAGCGCGGATCGCTGCTCTGAGTTTGCGTGGTCTGCTGCTGCGCGTCAGGTGCCGTGGCGGCTGCCGGTGGCGTCACCGGACGGTTGCTGAGCGAGCCAGGAATGCCCATCGCCAGCTCGTTGGTGGTGTTTTCGCGGGAGATATTCTCGTCGCTGACCAGCGGCTCTTTGCCCAAGCGCTCCTGAGTCTCTTCGACGCTGCTCATGTCCACGGACGGCGTCACGCTGATGCGGTAGTTTTCGCTACCAAACAGCGGTGTCAGCAGCCCGGCGATATTACTGGTGGTTTCGTGTTTGATACGCTCAATCACATCGCGCCCCTGGCGGATGCTGGCCATATTGGTGGTGCCCTGCTGGCCGTTCTCCGACAGCAGATTGCCCGCCTGATCCACCACGCGCACGCTGTTTGCCTGCATGCCCGGCACGCTGCCGGCGACCAACTGGACAATCGCGGCGACCTGCTGCTCATCCAGATGTTTGCCGTAGCGCAACTGCAACATCACCGAGGCGCTGCTCTGGGGTTTGTTGGTCATCACAAAGGAGCTGGATTCGCTCAGGCCGAGATGCACACGGGCGCTTTCCACCGGGTCGAGCGCCATAATGCTGCGCGCCAGTTCCCCTTCGAGGCTGCGTTTGTAGCGAACGTTCTGCACAAACTGGCTGCTGCCGAGCATCTCCTCTTTGTCCATCAGCTCGTAGCCTTCCGGCATCACCGCCGTAATCCCTTTCGCCGCCAGCGCCATGCGTGCACGCGGGAGCTTGTTTTCCGGGATCAGGATCTGGCCGTTGTCGGGGTTTATGCGGTAGGCAATCGCCTCTGCGCCCAGAACTTCCACCACCTGCGCCACGGGAATATTTTCCTGGCTGCCGTACAGGGCCACATAGCCCTGATTGCTGCGCCACAGGGAGAAGACGATCGCCCCCACCAGCAGCAAGCCACCTGCGGTAATCAGCCACTGGGGTTTCAGCCGCCCGGCAGGCAAGGGTAAAGCGGAGAGTTTTTCTTTTAACTTATTCAGCACGGAGGAGACCTTAGAGCGGAGTATTCATCACTTCGTCGAGCGCAGTGGTGAGTTTGTTGCGAACCTGCATCATGGCGGAGAAGGCCACGCTCGCCTTCTGCGATTCGATCATCGCACCAGCCAGATCGTCGCTCTGTCCCATTTCAATCGCTTTTTGCTTTGCTCCGGCAGAGTGCTGGACCGCATCGACGTTATCGATCGCGTTATTCAGCACCTGGGAAAAGGAGAGATTGCCTGCGCCCGCCACGTCGGGAAACGACGCACCGGGGGCGATCATCTGCCCCTGATTCACTGCGCCAGACGCCGCCATCGCGGCCGTATTGTGCATTTTGTCCAGCATCGCCTGCTGGCTGGCGTGAAGACCGATAGCGGTAATTTTGTCCATTGGTTAAGTCCCTTATGCCGTTACGAGTAGCAACCGGCATCAATGCCTTCTTCACGCATTGACGCCAGTCGATAGCGCAGCGCGCGCGGGGTGATACCCAAAAAAGCCGCCGTTTTAGATTTGTTGCCGTTGTGACGTTTTAGCAGTTCGAGGATGTACTGGAACTCCGCCATACGGCCATGAAGCTTCACGTTGCTCATCGCGCTGGCCGCGCTCTGCTGCTCGCGGTAGGCAGGCATGACGTCGAGGTCGGGCATTTCGACGGTAGGAATCATCACCGGCAGGCCAAAATCCACCGCCGTGATCTCTTCGCCGTTGCTCAGAATCATGCCGCGCTGAATAACGTTCTCCAGCTCACGCACGTTGCCCGGCCATTCGTAAGCCAGCAGCGCGTGGCGCGCTTCGTCGCTCAGACGAATATTGCCTTTATGGAAGGCTTTATATTTAGCAATAAAACGCAGCGCTAAAGGAATAATGTCCTGACGGCGTTCACGCAGCGGGGTGATATGAATGGGCACGACGGAAATACGGTAAAAGAGATCCTGACGAAAACGCCCTTCGGCAATTTCCTGCTGTAAATCTTTATTGGTGGAGGCGACCAGGCGAATATCCAGAGGAATACGTTTATGGCTGCCGAGACGCTCAACTTCCTGCTCCTGCAAGACGCGCAATAATTTCGCCTGCAGGGCTAACGGCATATCACCGATTTCATCGAGCAATAAGGTTCCGCCATTCGCCTGTTCGAATTTACCGGCAACGCCTGTGACCGCTCCGGTAAAAGCACCTTTTTCGTAGCCGAATAAAATTGCCTCAAGCATGCTTTCCGGAATGGCCGCACAGTTCACGCCAACATAAGGTGCATCGGCACCTAATGCATTCTCATGAATATAGCGGGAGATACACTCTTTTCCTGTTCCGGTCTCGCCAGTAATAAGTACCGATACATTATATTTAGCCACGCGACGCGCTAATGAAAATACATTGACGCTTTCTGGTGCGCTGGCAACAAATCCATTTTCATTTTGGGCTTCATGTTCAATAACAATACTCATAACAACTCACCAACAATTTAATCAATTCATTAACCTGAAACTGCTGCACAGATATTCCGCCGCCTGGCGCGGATATTTATAAATGCATAAGTTCGATATGGGTTACGAAAGTCACCGGATACAGTGAAGCATCGGAATTCATGACTGAAGCGCAGTATATCGGTGCGGGGTGAGATGTCTTGTTTTTAATGGGTATTAAAATATTAATCTATAAATATCATAGAGTTACAAAAGTTATTAATCTTAATAAGCGCCTGTAAAATAAGGAATTAATAACCCGGACAATCTTGTACCGATCGTCTAAAAAGAGTCTAATTCTTGTCCTTAATAAACTGTGTGCGTCTGGATTTATCTCTGGCAGGTAATTCCTCCTGAATAGGTAAAGCGGCACCGTTTTAAGAAACTTAAATTATTTTAGAACCGATTAGCGTTTTTTGTTTTATCTCTGACGCTTTACGCTTATCACTCTTTTTATGCGGAAGAACTATGCAAGCAGCTCCTCAGCGAATCAGAATCTACCCACGTCAGGCGATTCCCGACATGGTGAAGCTCGATGTGAGCAAGCTCGGTCGCCCATGGCATAAATTACCCAAGTTAATGAATGACAGCTTCGATATCTTTGATTCGCGTCTGAGCATTTATTTTCTTAAAAAATTGCGGGTAAATGTCGCACTGGAATCGATGACGTTTGCGATTGACCAGACGCATAAAAACACCCAACTTTTTTCCACGCCGCTCGGTTCCATTGCGTTTAGCATCGAGCGTTCATTACTCCTGCACATTCTTCATGACTATTATGGTCTGGGGAAAGAGAGCGGAAATATTTCACCGGACATCAGCCAACCGGTAACCAAAACAGAAGATCGTCTGAAAACAAAAATCGGGCTGGATCTCACCCGTTTGCTGATTGATAAAGAGACCTTTGGCCAGGACCTCGAAATTAAAAGCGATAACACCACCATTATTAATCAGTGGGCGTGGTGCGTCACTTTTAGTCTCGAAGGGTATGAGCACGGCAGTTTTACGCTGTTATTTGATAATCAGCACGTCGATCACATGTTGATGAATTTGCGCGACCCGCTGACGGACAGCCAAGCAGGCCCTAAACCCACGCCGGACCGTTCGCAGATCGAACGTCTGTTTTACAGCCTGCCGCTAAAACTGAGCGGCAAAGTCGCCAGCCTGAATTTAACCGTCGCCCAACTGGCCAAAATCAAGCCGGGCGACATCATCCCTATGAGCATCAACGATCCCGTTCCTGTGTATATCGGGAAAGAGCAGATTTTTGACGCCAACATCGCCGAAGACCACAGCAAGTTATTCCTCTGTGGATTTAACGACAGAACCATCGAGAAGCCTTATGAGTGATCTGCAACAAGAATTGAGCCAGTCCCTGGATTTCAGCGATCTCAACCTCGGCGATATGCCGCGCGAAGAGACGGTTGAAGGCAATATCCGCCTGGATATTCAGGAACAACCTGAGACGGCGAGCGGCATCGACGATCTGCGCAAAATGGCGCTGTTCAGCCGCATTCCGGTCACCCTGACCCTGGAAGTGGCGTCGGTGGAGATTTCGCTGGCCGACCTGATGACCGTCAACCATGACTCGGTGATTGAGCTGGATAAAATGGCCGGTGAAGCGCTGGACATCAAAGTGAACGGCATTCTGTTCGGTAAAGCCGAAGCGGTGGTGTTGAACGATAAATACGGCCTGCGCATTCTGGAGTTCAACAGCAAAGAACTGGGTGAACTGACGCGATGAAACCGCTGCTTCGCGCCGTGGCGCCCGCGCTGCTGTTTGCCGGGCTGCTCTTTTCACCGCAGCTGTTTGCGGCGAACGGCGATATTACGCTCTTTAGCTCGGCCACCACCGACGGCGGCCAGGATTACAACGTCAAAATTGAAATCCTGATCCTGATGACCCTGCTGGGGTTACTGCCGGTGATGGTGCTGATGATGACCTGCTTTACGCGGTTTATCATCGTGCTGGCGATTTTGCGCCAGGCGCTCGGGCTGCAGCAAAGCCCGCCGAACAAAATCCTCACCGGCATCGCGCTGGCCCTGACGCTGCTGGTGATGCGCCCGGTCTGGACGACGATTTACGATGAGGCCATCGTGCCGTTTCAGAATGATGAAATCACCATGAAACAGGCGTTTGGCAAAGCGGAGACGCCGCTGAAGAACTACATGCTGGCGCAAACCAGCAATAAAGCAATGGCGCAGATGATGGATATCGCCAAAGTGACGGGCGATCCGCGCGAGCAGGATCTGACGGTGGTTACCCCCGCGTACCTGCTGAGCGAGCTGAAAACCGCCTTCCAGATTGGCTTCATGATCTACATCCCGTTCCTGGTTATCGACCTGATTGTCGCCAGTATTCTGATGGCGATGGGGATGATGATGCTGTCGCCGCTGATTGTGTCGCTGCCGTTCAAGCTGATGCTGTTTGTGCTCTGTGACGGCTGGACGCTGATTGTCGGCACCCTCACCTCCAGCGTGCAAGGGGTATAGCCATGGTCACGATGGATATTGCCGGTGACATCATGGCGAGCGGCATCAAGCTGGTGCTGATTATCTCGGCGGTGGCAATTGTGCCGAGCCTGATCGTCGGCCTGTGCGTCAGTATTTTTCAGGCGACCACGCAAATTAACGAACAGACCCTGAGCTTTCTGCCGCGTCTGCTGGTGACGCTGGCGGTGTTGATCATTGGCGGCAAATGGATGCTGACCCAGTTAGTCGACTTTACCGTCAATCTCTTTCACCAGGCGGCGGCGCTGGTGGGCTGACGGCCATGGGCATCGATATTCTCACTCTGATTAACCCGCTGATGGCGCTCGTTCTGCCGTTTGTGCGCATTCTGGCGTTTATCCACTTTTGCCCGGTGCTGGATAACCGCGCCTTTAGCAAACGCATCAAAGCGGCGCTCGCCCTCGCGCTGTCGGTGATTATCACCCCGATGCTGCCGGAAAAAGTGCTGCTCACCGGGCTGCTGTCGGTGCGTACCCTTCTGCTCATCGGCGAGCAGATGCTGTGGGGCATGCTGTTTGGCATGGCAATGCATTTGGTGTTTGTCGCCCTGCAAACCGCCGGACATATTCTTTCAATGAATATGGGCCTTGGGATGGCGATGATGAACGACCCGGTCAACGGCAGCTCAACCACCGTGATTTCGCAGATTATTTACACCTTTTGCGCCCTGCTGTTTTTCATTATGGACGGGCATCTGCTGGTGGTGACGATTCTGTTTAAAGGCTTTGTCTGGTGGCCCCTCGGTCAGGCGATTAATAAACCGACATTATTATTAATCGTACAAAGCCTGGGCTGGATAATGTCTGCGGCGACATTAATCGCCCTTCCCACCACCTTTGTGATGCTGATTGTGCAAGGGGGGTTTGGCCTGCTGAACCGCATCTCTCCGACCCTGAACCTGTTCTCGCTCGGCTTTCCCATCAGCATGCTGTTCGGCCTGCTCTGTATTTCGATGATGATGACCAATATTCCCGACCACTATCTCAACCTGACCAATGAAATTCTGGCCAGGCTCGAAGCCGTAAGGAGCCACTGATGGCCCAGGGCGGAGATAAGAGCGAAAAACCCACTCCCCAGAAACTGCGCAAGGCACGGGAAAAGGGCGATCTGCCGCGCTCGAAAGACCTGACCATGGCGGTGGGGCTGCTGACCTCGTTTATCACTTTGAGCAGCTTTTTCCCCTATTACCAGCAGCTGATTACGGAATCTTTTACCTCGGTGGGAATGATGGCCGGGCGGCTGGACGATAGCGGCGCGCTGAGCCAGTTTCTGATGCTCAACGTCTCGGTGATCCTGCGCTTTATCGCCACCCTCGCGCCGATTCCACTGGCCTGTATTGTGGCGAGCCTGATCCCCGGCGGCTGGATTTTTACGCTGTCGAAGCTGAAGCCCGATTTCAAAAAAATCAGCCCGATCAGCGGCATAAAGCGCATGTTTGCCGCCAGCCATTACGTGGAAGTGGGCAAGATGATGCTCAAGTGCGGGGTGATTCTGGCGGTGCTGTATTCGATGGTTCACAGCTCCCTGAATCCGCTGCTGCATCTGCAGCGCCTGAACCTCAACCAGGCGATCCACGCCGGTTTTGGCATTTTTCACCATGTGCTGATCTACTTCATTTCGGTGATTGTGATTTTTGCTCTGCTCGACGTGCCGCTGACCAAATTCATGTTCACCAAAAAGATGCGCATGACCAAGCAAGAGGTGAAGGAAGAGTACAAAAATAACGACGGGAATCCGCAGATCAAGGGGCGTATCCGCCAGCTCCAGCGCCAGATGGCGATGGGGCAGATTAACCGCACCGTACCGGAAGCGGACGTGATCATCACCAACCCAACCCATTTCGCGGTGGCGCTGAAATACGATCCGAACAAAGCAGAAGCCCCGTACATCGTGGCGAAAGGGGTCGATGATATCGCCCTCTACATCCGTGAAGTGGCAAGCCAGCACCAGATTGAAGTGGTGGAGTTTCCGCCGCTGGCGCGAGCGGTTTACCACTCCACGCGCGTTAACCAGCAAATTCCGGCCCAGCTTTTTCGCGCCATTGCGCATGTGCTGACCTACGTCATGCAGCTCAAATCCTGGCGCACCGGCCAGCTTGAGGCCAAACCGAACCTGAACAAACAGATCAACATTCCTAAAGAGGTATTAAAAACCCATGGCGAACAGTAAGTCACAGCAAATGCTTGCCATTCTCCGTCAGGGCCGCATCGGCGTACCGATATTACTGCTCAGCGTGCTGGCGATGGTGATGTTGCCATTGTCTCCGCTGATGCTGGATATTTTGTTTACCTTCAACATCGTGCTGGCCGTGACGGTCCTGCTGGTGGCGGTAAACATGCAGCGTCCGCTCGATTTTGCCGTGTTCCCGACGCTCCTGCTGATCACCACCCTGATGCGACTGACCCTGAACGTCGCCTCCACGCGCGTGGTGTTACTCCACGGCCACGAAGGGGAAGGTGCAGCCGGTAAGGTGATCGAGGCCTTTGGACAGGTGGTGATCGGCGGCGATTTCGTCGTCGGTTTTGTCGTATTCATCATCCTGATGATCATCAACTTTGTGGTGGTCACCAAAGGGGCAGAACGTATCTCCGAAGTGTCGGCGCGTTTTACCCTTGATGCCCTGCCCGGTAAACAGATGGCGATCGACGCCGACCTGAATGCGGGGCTAATTAACCAGAAACAGGCGCGCGATCGGCGTAAAGAGGTGTCGAAAGAGGCCGACTTCTACGGCGCGATGGACGGAGCCTCGAAGTTTGTCCGTGGTGACGCCATCGCCGGGATCATGGTGCTGGTGATTAACGTCATCGGCGGGATCTGTATCGGTATCTTCAAATACGATCTTGATGCCAGCCACGCGTTCCAGCAGTACGTTCTGCTGACCATCGGTGACGGCCTGGCGGCGCAGATCCCTTCCCTGCTGCTGGCGACCGCCGCAGCGATTATCGTGACGCGCGTCAGCGACGGCGATGACGTCAGCGATGAGATCAAAACCCAGCTGCTGGCCAAACCGCATGTGCTCTACACCGCCGCCTTCGTCATGTTTATTCTGGCGATTGTCCCCGGTATGCCACATATCGCGTTTCTGTGCTTCACCGGTTTACTGCTGTTTGCCGCCTGGCGGCAGAGCAAAGTGGTTAAACCCGCCGAAGAAGAGACGGATTACGAGGCGATCACCGATGCACTGGGCCAGGATGTCGCGCCTGCCATCAACTGGGAAAGCATTCCGCTGGTGGAGCCGATTGGCCTGAATCTGGGGTACAAACTGGTGACGCTGATTGACTCGGCAAAGGGCAGCCCGCTGTCGCAACGTATTCGCGGGGTGCGCCAGGTGGTGTCTGAGCAGTGTGGCGTGCTGCTGCCGGAGATTCGCATCCGGGAGAATTTCCGCCTCAAGCCTGCGCAATATGCGATTCATATCAACGGCATCCGCACTGCGCTGGCGGAGGTGTATGCTGAAAAACTGATGGCGATTCCAGGGGCGGAGCTTTACGGCGAAATCGACGGCGTGCTGGATACGGATCCGGCGTACGGCATGGCGATCGTCTGGATCGACCCGGAACAGAAAGCCAATGCATTAAATCTGGGTTATCAGGTAGTGGACTGCGCCAGCGTGGTCGCGACGCACGTGAATAAAGTCGCCCGCGAGCATCTGCCGGAACTGTTTAATTACGACGATATTACCCATCTGCACGCCCGTCTGGCGCAACAGGCACCGAAGCTGGCGGAGGATCTGTCGAACGCCCTCAACTTTAGCCTGCTGCTGCGGATTTATCGCCAGCTGCTGCTGGAGCAGGTGTCACTGAAAGATATCGTCACCATCGCCTCGACGCTGCTGGAAAGCTCGGCAGTGACTAAAGATCCGATCCTGCTGACCTCCGACGTGCGTTACGCCCTGCGTCGCGCCATTATTCATAATATCAATGGTGACCGGCAGAAGCTGGCGGCCTACACCATTGATAACGCGCTGGAGAATATGCTGCTGGGCGCGCTAAATCAGTCTCAACAGAGTGGAAAAGTGGCGCTGGATAGCTTCCCGGTCGACCCGAACATTCTGACGCAGTTGCAGAACACGATGCCGATTATTCAGGAGCAGATGAAAGCGAAAGGGATGCCACCGCTGCTGCTGGTGACGCCGCAGCTGCGACCATTGATTTCACGCTATGGACGTCTGTTTGCCAGCAATTTGAATGTGCTGTCGTATAACGAGGTGCCGGATGACAGTGATTTGACGATTGTGGGGACGTTGTCGTAGTCCGTGATGAATGCCCGGCGGCACTGCGTGAGCGGTTTTGTCAGCCGGGCAAGCGCTGCGTTACCCGGCAATTCCTGCCAATTAATCATCCAAAAAACGCAGTTTCCATCCGGCGAGGGTGCGCGGCATATGGCGCTGATCGCTACCGTCGGTGCTGTAATAGCTGAACATCAGGCCACCCCCTTTCGCTGGCGAAATCAGCCCGGCCCAGATTTCCCCTTTCGGCGTGTACATCACGATAGCCGTGTGTTTATTTGCCGCACCTTGCACCCACATGGAGATCACGCGGGCACCGATGTTGTCGATATCATTCTGATAAATATAGACGTTCGCGCTGTTGACGAAGTTCTGGTAATCGTCGCCGACCAGCGTGCGGAATTTGTCGTCGAGGGCGGCATCCTGGAAGATCCCGAGGGTGAGCAGCGTCGCTTTGGGGCGCGGATCGTGTTCCGCCATCTGATAAGCGCCATCGAGGAATACCCCGGCTGGCATCGACATGCGGCAGCCCCAGTCGGAGTTACTGTAAACCTGGAGGGAGCCGTCGTGTTTGGGGATCAGCAGCAGTTTGCAGTTATTGGTGTCCACCACCTTCTCGACCACCAGCATCCCGTAGAGTTTGCGTGCCTCAGCGGTGAATTCATCTTTGTTTAACCCCGCCCAGGCACGAATATCCAGCGTCTCGCTCCACTGGGCACTGCGACTGAACTGGATCACCCCGCCGCTCATATTGGGCGCCAGCATGTTCCACCATTTGCCTTCCCACTTAAAATCGCGGTTAACGTTGGAAATCCCACTGATCCCGGCGTAGTACGCACGTTCAATGCAGACAGCGGTTGTGCATTTTTCCAGCAGTTTTTCCCAGTGGAGATACTCTTTATCGTTTGCCGCCAGACCATCCTGATGAATCGCCTGCTGATAAACCACCGACAGGGTGCTGTCGAGCCAGTGCAAGTTGTCGTTATTACAAATCGTATTTTCCAGCGGCGTGACGGCTCTTTGGCAGTTCACCGCCATGGCGCTGCTGCTCAACATTAGCATGAGGCAAAACAGAATGCGGCGAGAGATCATAATTGCTCAACTTTCATCCAATAATAGCTCTATTGTGGCGAATGCCTCCCCACTTTGCAATATAAACCCATTCAGGGTATCTATATTTATAATTAATGAGAATGAGGTGTTAAGTTTTGTTGGTATTTTGTCGCAATATTAAAAATGGGATGATTAAATTATGGATACTTAATAATGAAAATTGACAGTAGTAATTTGACCATGGCAACCGTAGCCGCCTACGGATCGCAAACAGAATCCTCGCGCAGCCCCTTAGGTATAAAACGCTCCAGTGGAAATGCATGTCCACAAAGCGGTTACTGGCGAATAGATAACCCTGCGGTGACCAATGTGGTAAATGTTATAAAGGGTGACACGATGCCCTGGCAAAATGGCTACCCCGTCACCTGGAAACTTATCGAATACGATTTAAAGAACGAATGAGGTTATTGTTATTCACTCTATGGGAAATTTCATTTCCAGATGTAAAACAATAAAATTTCCCATAATATTATTCTTTCCCGTTTCAAACGCTTTTCCGTATTTATACTTCCTGCAGAATTCTGTAATACACTGGCTTATTCTGCACCGCCGCATTGTTACCCTTCCTGTTTAAGTCTGGCGCAGAGTGTGTCGCTTTGAACGGGTAACGTTATGGTGATGAGGCTGGCATGGAAAAAAGTACACATTTTGTTGTTCAGTGTGTCGAAAAAAACAAGCTCGATGCTGGTATCGATTTTGTTATTCAACCCATTTTCGATCTTTCGCGCTTCGCCTGTATAGGCGGTGAAGTTCTGGTGCGCGGCACCCATCGGCGCAATATCGTGCCACCGAATTGTTTTATCAGCCAGCTGGAAGAGACGGGCGGAATTTTGCCGATGGGTGATTATGTCATGGCCCAGGCATTTAAATTTATCGCCAGACAGCCGCAGGCGTTGCGGGAAAATCCGCTTTTTACCCTGAATATTTCACAGGTACAGTTGAACGATAATGATTTTTCGGCGCGCGCGTTAGACATGATGCAGCAAAATAATCTGTCACCGCGAAACTTTATTTTTGAAATTACGGATATCATCGATACACCGGAAGAATCTGTCTGCCAAAATCTCGACCGGCTGAGCGAAGCCGGCATTCAGCTCGCCTGGGATGGTATTGACAGCCTGGAGACATTGAAATCACGGCTTGCTATCTGGACAACAGATTATATTAAGCTCGACAGAAGTTGTCTGACTGCCGGAAATATCGAAAAGACGTTTTTAATGCTGGATTATATCAATGAGATTGATATCGATGTCATTATTGAAGGCGTGGAAAATTACACGCACGTCTCCGCGATGCTGCGCCACGGTGTGAAATACGGACAAGGTTTTCTCTTCTCCCGCCCGATCAGTAAAGAGCATTTTCACCAGGAGTATATGCAGCCCGAACGCTAGCCATTTTCCCTGGAGAGATAAAAAACAAAAAGCCCCAAAAAGGGGCTTTTGCGTTTTATCACCGGGCGGCGCTGCGCTTCTCTGGCCTGCAAAATGATGAGCAGGCCAGTGCAAACAGCGTGCCGCCAGGCGACAGCACGGTCTGAGTCTTAGAACGGGATATCGTCGTCGAAATCCATTGGTGGTTCATTAGACGGTGCTGGAGCAGACTGCTGCTGCGGACGAGACTGCGCGCCGCCGCTGAACTGATTGCCGCCCTGTGGCTGCTGAGGCTGACCCCAGCTGCCCTGCTGCTGCTGGCCGCCGCCCGCAGGTGCGCCACCGCTCTGACGGCCACCCAGCATCTGCATGGTGCCGCCGACGTTTACCACAACTTCAGTGGTGTACTTTTCTGCACCGGACTGATCGGTCCATTTACGGGTACGAAGCTGACCTTCGATATACACCTGAGAACCTTTACGCAGATATTCACCAGCCACTTCTGCCAGTTTGCCGAACAGCACAACGCGGTGCCATTCAGTCTGCTCTTTCATCTCACCGGTCGCTTTATCACGCCAGGATTCGGAAGTAGCCAGCGTAATGTTGGCAACTGCGCCACCACTCGGCATGTAGCGTACTTCCGGGTCCTGGCCCAGATTACCGACGAGAATCACCTTGTTTACGCCTCTGCTGGCCATGATTGTGTCTCCTGAATACGTTTCTTAATAGTGTAAACGCGCGAGTGTACCATTTCCACGGTGCAATTTGATAGCTGCGACCGCGATTCCACAGAACTCACGCTACCTAAACATTGTTGCACATTAAATCGGAACCTGCTTTCCAATACTGTATATTAAAACAGGTCAGATTGTGTCATAATTAGCCGTTTCTGCCGTTTGTCCTTCAAACAAACCAGGCATCCGAGTCTCTACCGGGAAAGGTGAATGGATAAGATCGAAGTACGGGGCGCCCGCACCCATAATCTCAAGAATATCAACCTCATAATCCCTCGCGACAAGCTGATTGTCGTGACCGGGCTATCGGGTTCTGGCAAGTCATCTCTGGCTTTCGACACCTTGTATGCCGAAGGACAGCGTCGTTACGTTGAATCGCTCTCCGCCTATGCGCGTCAGTTCCTGTCACTGATGGAAAAGCCGGACGTCGACCATATCGAAGGGTTGTCGCCTGCGATTTCCATTGAGCAGAAATCAACGTCCCACAACCCGCGTTCTACGGTCGGTACGATTACTGAAATTCATGACTATCTGCGCCTGCTGTTTGCCCGCGTGGGCGAGCCGCGCTGCCCGGATCATGACGTGCCGCTGGCCGCGCAAACCGTCAGTCAGATGGTGGATAACGTGCTGGCGCAGCCTGAAGGCAAGCGCCTGATGCTGCTGGCGCCTATCATTAAAGACAGGAAAGGCGAGCACACCAAAACGCTGGAAAACCTGGCAAGCCAGGGCTACATCCGCGCGCGTATCGACGGGGAAGTGTGTGACCTTTCCGATCCGCCGAAGCTGGAACTGCAAAAGAAACACACCATTGAAGTGGTGATTGACCGCTTTAAAGTGCGCGACGATCTCACGCAGCGTCTGGCCGAATCGTTCGAAACGGCGCTGGAGCTGTCGGGTGGGTCCGCTATCGTCGCGGATATGGACGATGCGAAAGCCGAAGAGCTGCTCTTCTCCGCGAACTTTGCCTGTCCGATTTGCGGCTACAGCATGCGCGAACTGGAACCACGTCTGTTCTCGTTCAACAACCCGGCTGGCGCGTGCCCTACCTGTGATGGTCTGGGCGTGCAGCAATATTTCGATCCGGATCGCATCATTCAGAATCCGGAGCTTTCGCTGGCGGGTGGCGCGATTCGCGGCTGGGATCGCCGTAATTTCTACTACTTCCAGATGCTGAAATCTCTGGCCGAACACTATAAGTTCGACATCGAAGCGCCGTGGGCGAGTTTAAGCCCAAATGTTCATAAAGTGGTGCTGTCAGGTTCCGGCAAAGAGAACATCGAGTTCAAGTACATGAACGATCGCGGCGATACCTCCGTGCGCCGCCATCCGTTCGAAGGCGTGCTGCATAACATGGAACGCCGCTACAAAGAGACCGAGTCCAGCGCAGTGCGCGAGGAGCTGGCGAAGTTTATCAGCAACCGCTCCTGCACCACCTGTGAAGGGACGCGTCTGCGCCGCGAGGCTCGCCATGTCTTTGTCGAGAACACGGCGCTGCCGACCATCTCAGACATGAGCATCGGCCACGCGATGGACTTCTTCACCAATCTTAAGCTCTCCGGCCAGCGCGCGCAGATTGCGGAGAAAGTGCTGAAAGAGATTGGCGATCGCCTGAAGTTCCTCGTGAACGTCGGCCTGAACTATCTGTCACTTTCTCGCTCAGCGGAGACCCTCTCCGGCGGCGAAGCGCAGCGTATCCGTCTGGCAAGCCAGATTGGCGCGGGCTTAGTCGGGGTGATGTACGTGCTGGATGAGCCGTCCATCGGCCTGCACCAGCGCGATAACGAACGCCTGCTCGGCACGCTGATCCACCTGCGTAATTTGGGCAACACGGTGATTGTGGTCGAGCACGACGAAGACGCAATCCGCGCCGCAGACCACGTCATCGATATCGGCCCTGGCGCGGGTGTGCATGGCGGCCAGGTGGTCGCCGAAGGGACGCTGGCCGACATCATGGCCGTTCCGGAGTCGTTGACCGGGCAGTTCATGAGCGGCAAACGCAAAATCGACGTGCCGAAGCAGCGCGTTGCGGCCAACCCAGAGAAAGTGCTGAAGCTGACTGGCGCGCGCGGCAACAACCTGAAAGACGTCACGCTGACGCTGCCGGTTGGGCTGTTCACCTGTGTCACCGGGGTGTCGGGTTCCGGTAAATCGACGCTGATTAACGATACCTTGTTCCCGATTGCACAGACTCAGCTGAACGGTGCAACGCTCGCCGAGCCAGCGCCGTATCGCGACATTCAGGGCCTGGAACATTTCGATAAAGTGATCGATATCGACCAAAGCCCGATTGGCCGTACGCCGCGTTCAAACCCGGCTACGTATACGGGCGTCTTTACGCCTGTACGTGAACTGTTTGCCGGTGTTCCTGAATCACGCTCGCGTGGGTATACGCCAGGACGTTTCAGCTTTAACGTGCGCGGTGGCCGCTGTGAAGCCTGTCAGGGCGACGGTGTGATCAAAGTTGAAATGCACTTCCTGCCGGATATCTACGTGCCGTGCGATCAGTGCAAAGGCAAGCGCTATAACCGCGAAACGCTGGAGATTAAGTACAAAGGCAAAACGATCCACGAAGTGCTGGATATGACCATTGAAGAGGCGCGTGAGTTCTTCGATGCGGTGCCTGCGCTGGCGCGTAAGCTGCAAACGCTGATGGACGTGGGGCTGACCTACATTCGTCTCGGGCAGTCAGCGACAACGCTCTCCGGCGGTGAAGCCCAGCGCGTGAAGCTGGCGCGTGAACTGTCGAAACGCGGCACAGGCCAGACGCTGTATATCCTGGATGAGCCAACCACCGGCCTGCACTTTGCCGATATCCAGCAGTTGCTTGAAGTGCTGCATCAGCTGCGCGATCAGGGCAACACCATTGTGGTCATTGAGCACAATCTGGATGTCATCAAAACCGCAGACTGGATTGTGGATCTCGGTCCGGAAGGCGGCAGCGGCGGCGGTGAAATCCTCGTCTCCGGTACGCCAGAGACAGTTGCCGAGTGCGAAGCCTCGCACACCGCGCGCTTCCTTAAACCTCTGCTGTAATCCTCAGTCTGAAAGCTGCTGTCGGGTATTTTCCGGCAGCAGTTCAAAGGCCTGCTTGTAAGAGGCATCCACCAAATAGTAAATCTGCGAATCGGGCAGCGAGCCGTCGAGATAGACAGTGCTCCAGTGCGCTTTATTCAGATGCTTGCTCGGGCGCACATCGCTGTGCTGCTGACGCAACAGGTCCGCCAGTTCCGGGCTGGTTTTTAACGATGCCGCCGGACGCCCTTCTACCTCTTTTACCATCGCAAACAGCACGTCAGCCACTTTGATCTGCGTGGCTTTCCAGTCGCTGTGGACACTTTGCCCGGCGCCCGGTTTATTCATGCAATATTGCAGTATCTCCGAAATTGTCATCTTTGCTCCCCTGTGAGTGGGTTGAGTGCGACCTGAGGACTTGCCTCTTTAAGTGTGCAGCAAGACGACAAAAGGTAAACCCGGGCAGGCCCGATTTGTACAAATAATCATCGATTATCAGTATTCAGAATTAACAATCACCTCTTCGCCAAAAGAGCCGGCCATGGGCAGCGGGCGGTACGTCGAGTTGGAGGCACGCAGAACGCGGATGCCACGAGCACCGACATCACGGGCGGCAGAGATATCGTTATCCGAATCGCCGTAGAACACTTTGATATTTTTCTGTTCCAGCCACTGGGTTTTGGTGTTTTGCCCGTGCTTGTCCCCGGCAAAAATCACCGGATTCATATTCGCTGGCGGAATGGAAAAATCGCCCTGCAGGGTTTTGCTGACGGTTTCCGTTTTGGTCTGGCTGCGACCGGTGATGAAATAGATGCTGTCGCCGCGTTTTACGTGCATCGCAATCAGTGCGCGACCCACCTCTTTCGGGATACTGAATTCATCCCAGCCGTTGTTCATTTTTTCCCAGAATTCCGGGTTCTTCAGATACTCCTCGCTCTCAGGCGAGTAAGTTTTTTTGCCTCGCCAGAAGCCAGGGCTGGAAAAGAGGACGGTATCGTCGATGTCAAAACCGACAGCCATTGGCGCGCGGCCCATCAGGCTATTTTCAATTTGTGCCACGGAGACCCAGTGAATGGGGGCTTGTTCAGCCAGAATGGCGGCGGTGGTTCCGGTGTAAAGCGGCGTTGGTGCGGAGGCTCGGGCACCGACTGCACTATTAAGCGAGAACAATAAGCAGGCGGCGCTGAGCGCCAGTGTGATCTTGCGCATGTATTCCCCTGAATATTCAGTTTGTTATCGTTTTAAATTGAGCGAATGGTCAAAAATCTATCAGACCTTAACCCCTGAGCCAGGCGAAGGAAAGGAAATTTTTCAGATTGTCCCTGGTAAAGGGAGGGATATCACAAAGCGAGAAAAACAAAAAAGCCGGGTGGCCATTGCGCCTTACCCGGCCTGCGATTCAGGTCGTGGTCGCCGTTGTTGGCCCGGTACGCACAGCGCAACCGGGCGTTAAAAGGTACGAACCCAAAAGAGTAAGTGAGTGCTTACATTACAGCCGCAAACGCCTGTGCGACGCGTTGAACGTTATGCGCATTCAGCCCTGCGACACACATACGGCCGCTGGCAATCAGATAGACGCCAAACTCTTCACGCAGACGATCGACCTGCTGCGCGCTCAGCCCGGTGTAGCTGAACATCCCGCGCTGCTTGAGCAGATAATCGAAGTTATGCTCCGGTAACGCGCTTTTCAGGGCGTTAACCAGCGCCTGACGCATCGCCAGAATACGCGTACGCATCGCTTCCACTTCAGCAAGCCAGGTCGCTTTCAGGCCCTCATCGCCCAGAACCGTCGCCACGACCTGCGCACCGAAAGCCGGCGGGCTGGAGTAGATACGACGGACGGTGGCTTTGAGCTGGCCGAGCACGCGGCCTGCTGCCTGTTCGTCTTCGCAGACCACCGACAACCCGCCGACGCGCTCGCCGTACAGGGAGAAAATCTTCGAGAAGGAGTTGCTCACCAGTGCTGGCAGCCCGGCGCTGGCAATCGCGCGGATCGCGTAGGCGTCCTCTTCCATGCCTGCGCCAAAGCCCTGATAGGCGATGTCGAGGAACGGGATCAGGTTGCGCGCTTTCAGCACCTCAATGACCGCATCCCACTGGCTGTTGGTCAGATCCGAACCGGTTGGGTTGTGGCAGCATGGGTGCAGCAGGACGATGCTGCGCTCCGGCAAGGTGTGCAGTTTTTCCAGCAGCGCTTCAACGCGTACACCTTTGGTGTCGTTGTCGAACCACGGATAGGTGCTGACGGCAAAGCCCGCGCCTTCAAAAATCGCGACGTGGTTTTCCCAGGTCGGATCGCTGACCCATACGCCTGAATCGGGGAAGTACTTTTTCAAAAAATCGGCGCCCACTTTCAGCGCACCGGAACCGCCCAGCGTCTGAATAGTTGCGACGCGTTTTTGCGTTAATACCGCATGATCGGCACCAAACAGCAACGGCGCAATGGTGTTGCGGTAGGTATTCAGCCCTTCCATCGGCAGATAGAGCGAGGCGCCGTGCGGCACCGCGTTGAGACGCGCTTCGGCTTCGGCCACCGCCTGCAGCTGAGGAATGATGCCGTCTTCGTTGTAGTAAAGACCGATGCTGAGGTTCACTTTGTCGCTGCGTGAATCTTCTTTGAAACGCTCCATTAAGGAGAGTATGGGGTCGCCGGCGTAGGCGTCAACTTTCTGGAACACGCGATGTATCTCCGGATATCTGTCAGGCAGGGATTTCAACAATAAACCGGAAGCGCAAGAAGATCGAGGGGATGTTCATCACAAGGTGCATGCCGGGTGAGGCGAAGCCGCCACCCGGCACTCAATGGGCGTTAATCGACGTACTTCATCGCCACCCGCGACGTGAGGCGCGTGATAAGTTCGTAAGCACTCACTTTCGTAATTTCAGCAATGCGCTCAACGGGTAAACCTTCGCCCCACATCACGACCGGATCGCCCGCTTTGTCGGCGGCATCAGGCCCGAGATCGACGCAAATCATGTCCATCGCGACACGCCCGACAAGCTTCACCTCACGGCCATTCACCAGCACGGGCGTACCGGACGGTGCCGCGCGCGGATAACCGTCGCCGTAGCCCATCGCCACCACGCCGAGACGCGTATCGCGCTCGCTCACCCAGGTGCCGCCGTAGCCAACCGGTTCACCCGCCTGATGCTCACGTACGGCAATCAGGCTGGAGACCAGCGACATCACCGGCTGGAAGCCAAAGTCAGGCCCCCAGTGTTTGCTCTCCAGCGGCGAAACGCCGTAGAGAATAATGCCCGGACGCGCCCAGTCGAAGTGCGACTGCGGCCAGAGCAAAATACCGCCGGACGCCGCGATAGAGCGCATTCCCGGCTTGCCTTCGCAGAAGGTGTTAAAGATGTCGAGCTGCTGCTCCGTGGCGCCGCACTCAGGCTCATCGGCACGGGCAAAGTGGCTGACGATATTCACCGGCTGAAGCACGTTTTTGCACTGGCTCAGGCGCTGATAAAACGCCTCTGCCTGCTCCGGGCGCACGCCCAGGCGATGCATGCCAGTGTCGAGTTTCATCCACACGGTGACCGGCTCGCTGAGGGTCGCAGTTTCTAGTGCGGCCAGCTGCTCTTCGTTATGCACGGCGGTGTGGAGACGTTGATCGGCAATCGTCGTCAGATCGTCGGCTTCGAAAAAGCCTTCGAGTAACAGAATCGGTTGGGTGATGCCGCCCGCGCGCAGGTGCAGGGCTTCTTCGAGACGGGCGACGCCAAAGGCATCGGCATCAGGGAGCGTTCGCGCGGTCTCAAGAAGACCGTGTCCGTAAGCGTTCGCTTTCACGACTGCAACGAGCTTACTGGCGGGCGCCAGTTCACGCAGACGTTGCAGGTTGTGTCGCAGAGCGCGGCGGTTAATGACTACAGTTGCCGCTTGCATTCGAATTCCTTGCCTTAATGAAATAAATCCAATCCTCAAAATCCTTTGCGTTACAGCGGCGGTGGCTGTGACGCGAAGGATGGCGAGGATTTATTCGTCGTCGTACTGCGGCCCCGCATAATTATCAAAACGCGACCACTGACCGTTAAACGTCAGACGCACCGTCCCGATCGGGCCGTTACGCTGCTTACCAATAATGATTTCCGCGATGCCTTTCATGTCGCTGTTCTCGTGATAAACCTCGTCACGGTAGATGAACATGATCAAGTCGGCATCCTGCTCGATGGAGCCAGATTCACGCAGGTCGGAGTTGACCGGGCGCTTATCGGCACGTTGTTCCAGGGAACGGTTAAGCTGTGACAGCGCCACGACGGGCACCTGCAACTCTTTGGCTAACGCCTTGAGTGAGCGAGAAATTTCTGCAATTTCCAGAGTACGGTTATCGGAGAGCGATGGCACGCGCATCAGCTGCAGGTAGTCGATCATAATAAGGCCGATGCCGCCGTGTTCGCGGGCGATACGGCGCGCACGGGAACGCACTTCCGTCGGCGTCAGGCCGGAGGAGTCATCGATATAGATGTTCCGTTTTTCCAGCAGAATGCCCATGGTGCCTGAAATGCGCGCCCAGTCTTCGTCGTCAAGCTGACCCGTACGAATACGGGTCTGATCCACGCGCGACAGGGACGCCAGGGAACGCATCATAATCTGGTCCGATGGCATCTCAAGACTGAAGATAAGCACCGGTTTATCCTGCAACATCGCCGCATTTTCGACGAGGTTCATCGCAAATGTCGTTTTACCCATCGACGGACGCGCCGCGACGATAATCAGATCCGACGGCTGCAAACCGGCGGTTTTTTTGTTCAGATCGTCGTAACCGGTATTTACGCCGGTCACGCCGTCATGCGGTTGCTGGAAAAGCTGTTCGATACGCGCAACGGTAGAGTCGAGTACGTCGGCGATATTTCGCGGACCTTCGTCTTTGTTGGCGCGGCTTTCGGCGATCTTGAAGACGCGGGATTCGGCGAGATCCAGCAAATCTTCGCTGGTGCGGCCCTGCGGATCAAAGCCCGCTTCGGCGATCTCGTTCGCAACGGCGATCATCTCGCGCACAACGGCGCGTTCGCGCACGATATCCGCATAAGCGCTGATGTTCGCCGCACTTGGCGTGTTTTTCGATAACTCTGCCAAGTAGGCAAATCCACCGACTGAATCCAGCTGCCCCTGACGCTCCAGCGATTCTGCCAGTGTAATCAGGTCAATCGGGCTACCGGCTTCCTGCAGGCGCGCCATTTCGGTAAAGATATGGCGGTGTGGACGGGTATAAAAATCGTCGGATACCACGCGCTCGGCGACATCGTCCCAGCGCTCGTTGTCCAGCATTAAACCGCCCAACACCGACTGTTCCGCTTCAATCGAGTGCGGCGGGACTTTGAGTCCGGCGACCTGCAAATCGCGCTCGCGAGGCTCAGTCTGTTTGTTGAAGGGTTTATTTCCTGCCATAGTGAATGGATTACCATAAATTGAGAGACGGGGAAGTATAACCGTCTGCAAATGAATCGACAAAGGAGTTCAACGTGGCAACTCGTATCGAATTTCACAAGCATGGTGGTCCAGAAGTCCTCAAGGCCGTGGAGTTTACCCCCACGCCGCCAGGGGAAAATGAAATCCAGGTCGAAAACAAGGCCATCGGTATCAACTATATCGACACCTATATTCGCGGCGGGCTTTATCCACCGCCAGCCCTGCCGAGCGGTCTGGGGACCGAGGCTGCGGGTGTCGTGGTGAAAATCGGCAGCGGCGTAAAGCATATTAAAGAAGGCGATCGCGTGGTGTACGCCCAGTCGCCGTTGGGCGCGTACAGTTCGATTCACAACGTGCCCGCCGATAAGGCCGCCATTCTGCCGAACGCGATCTCATTCGAACAGGCCGCCGCCTCCTTCCTGAAAGGGCTGACGGTCTATTATCTGCTGCGCAAAACCTACGAAATCAAACCTGACGAGCAGTTCCTGTTCCACGCCGCAGCGGGTGGCGTTGGGCTTATCGCCTGCCAGTGGGCAAAAGCGCTGGGCGCAAAACTGATCGGTACCGTCGGCAGCGCGCAAAAAGCGCAGCGGGCATTACAGGCTGGCGCGTGGCAGGTGATTAACTATCGCGAAGAGAGCATCGCCGAGCGGGTGAAAGAGATCACCGGCGGCAAGAAACTGCGCGTGGTGTATGACTCGGTGGGGAAAGACACCTGGGAAGCGTCGCTGGACTGCCTGCAGCGCCGGGGTTTGATGGTGAGCTTCGGCAACGCCTCGGGCGCGGTTACTGGGGTGAATCTGGGTATTCTGAATCAGAAAGGCTCGCTGTACGTGACGCGCCCTTCCCTGCAAGGCTACATCACCACCCGTGACGAACTGACAGAAGCCAGCAATGAGCTATTTTCGCTGATCGCCAGCGGCGTGATTAAAGTGGACGTGGCTGAGGCGCAGAAATATCCGCTGAGCGATGCACAGCGCGCACATGAGGTGCTGGAGAGTCGTGTGACGCAGGGATCGAGTTTGCTGATCCCTTAAAAAGAATTAGGGCTTCCCGTAGGAAGCCCTTTCTTTTTTTAGTTCGGCTGTATGTAGGGTACAGCTCGATGAATTCTTTAACGGCAGCAATAGTGACAGATTCGATAAGTAAATCCTATTCTGTTCTAAGCATCCCTGCCGGAAAAGTTGCAGGTATGTGACGAAGACCTCAATACCTTAGTAACGAAAGCGGTTATTGCGCTGATACTGTGGGACTTTTGGCGCTTTTATCGCCCGAATTACCCACACCACGGCGACCGCCAACAGCAACCACGGCAGCAGTTTTAGCATCAGTGCAAACAGCCCACCGATAAACATCACCACAGTCGCCACAACCAGTGCCGCCAGAATGCCAAGCAGCGAAATTCCGGTCGCCATCAGCATGACAAAAAATCCAATCACAAACAGCAATTCCAGCATGGCTCTCTCCCACGTCAATACCATAAAGATGTAGTGACTATTACAAGAAACGTGCCAAATTTAACTTATTGAATTCTAAACAAAACGCCCCGCGAACATTCGCAGGGCGTGGTGAATTTGACGAACTTTTAGTGAAAATTATCGCTTGTCAGCGACCAGACGCAGGGCCTGCTCCAGGACTTCAATATCCGCCCCGGCTTTATGCGCATTTTCACTCAGGTAGCGACGCCACTGACGCGCCCCTGGAATGCCCTGGAACAACCCGAGCATATGACGCGTTACGTGGCCCAGATAGGTGCCATTGCTCAGCTCACGTTCGATGTACGGGTACATGGCACGCACCACGGCCACCGGATCGCTATCGGCGCGCTCAATGCCAAAGATCTCGCGATCCACCGAGGCCAGAATACCCGGATTTTGATACGCCTCGCGGCCTACCATGACGCCATCCATATGTTCTAAATGGGCTTTGGCTTCGTCGAGAGACTTGATACCGCCGTTAATCGACATTGTCAGATGCGGGAAATCACGCTTCAGCTGATACACGCGCGGGTAGTCCAGCGGCGGAATTTCACGGTTCTCTTTTGGACTGAGACCGGATAACCAGGCTTTACGCGCGTGGATAATAAACATCTCGCACTCGCCCTTCCCGGATACAGTGTCGATGAAATCGCACAGGAATTCGTAGCTGTCCTGATCGTCGATGCCGATACGGGTTTTGACCGTCACCGGAATCGACACCACATCGCGCATCGCTTTGACGCAATCCGCCACCAGTTGGGCATTCCCCATCAGGCACGCGCCGAACATGCCGTTCTGCACGCGATCGGACGGGCAGCCGACGTTGAGGTTAATTTCGTCGTACCCACGCTCTTGCGCCAGTTTCGCACAATGCGCCAGCGCCGCCGGATCGCTGCCACCAAGCTGCAACGCAACCGGATGCTCTTCTTCGCTGTAGGCCAGATAGTCGCCCTTTCCGTGAATGATCGCCCCGGTGGTGACCATTTCGGTGTACAGCAGCGTGTGGCGAGAGAGCTGACGCAAGAAATAGCGGCAGTGTCTGTCGGTCCAGTCGAGCATCGGCGCGATGGAAAAACGGTGTGCAGGGAAATCGGACTGTAGTTCTGACGGCATGGCGAAGTTTTAAGCATGTGGTGGAAAAGGGGCGCTACTATAGCACAAAGAAAAGCCGGAGGCGCATGGCCTCCGGTCGTCTTAGAAGGTGACGCTCAGCTGCGCGCCTGCCCCCCAGGTTTTGTCCTCGCCGTACAGACCCATCAGATCCACATGGACCGCGTTGAACGGCGCAAAGCCAACACCGCCGGTGAAGACGTTGCTGTCGTTGTCCTTCACGTCCGCGCGATAACCGGCGCGCACCGCCAGCCAGCTGAGCGGAGTGACCTCGGCGCCGACGCCGACGTACTGAGAGTTATCTTCGCTCTTGAAGCCTTTGGTTTCGGTCAGATCGCCATCGGCGGTCAGGGTTACCAGATCGTTATGCCAGGCCACGCCCGCAGTCACCAGCGGACGGATCTGGTAGGTATCTTTGTAGCTCACCACGTCACCCGTGCGGCCATTACGGATACGGATATCTTTGGTATCGATATCCCGCGACATCAGGTTCTGCCCGCTCAAGCCCACCGTCCAGTTCTCGCCAAAATCGGCAGCCACACCGGCATCCACGTTAAAGCCAGTATCGTCCGTGCGATAGCGGCTGCTGTTCCAGTCGCTGCTGTCGTAGGTGTAAATGGAGGTGGTGTAGTTGTAGAGCCAGGTTTTTTGCAGTTTTGGCGTAATACCGACCGAGACCGGCACATCGCCAATATCAAACTGACGGGCCACCGCGACGCCATAGTCAGAGACAATCGCCGCCCGGCCTGAGGCCGTGGAGTTGAGATTTTTGGTGATCTCATCCGAACCGTTAAGAGCGGCATCAAGCGCGACGCTGCCCGCCACCAGTTTACTGTTCTGGATGCTGCGCAGATAATCGATATCCTGCTGGTCGATAGAGGAGCTTACGCGCGCGTGAGCGTTGCCTTTCGCCACAAAGGCGACCGCAAGCACGTTATTTGGAATGCTGACCGCAATCCCGGCACCGGCGGTGGCGCGAGCGGTTTTACCTTTCAGATCGTCCAGCTCGTCAGCGAGATCTTTCGCGGCACTCTGAAACTGGTTAACGGATCCCAAAGGATTGGCGATGATCTCAGCCGCTGTCAGGCTGTTAACCACATCGTCGTAGTAATCGACTTTATCGCTGATATCGTCGATCTGATCCTGCAGATTATCTTTGTCAGTAATCTGTGCGCCGACCGAAGGCAAAATAACGGTAATGTCGTCATCCGGTTTTGCTTTTGCCAGCAGTGCCGGGTTAATAAACGCTCCGCTACCGTAATTGCCTGATGCAACGCCAGTACCGCCCATCGCGTCGCTACGCGCTTCTGTCCAGGTATTGGCTGCTCCCGCCTCGTTTGCCATAAACAGGGAGACAGCGATGCTAACCACCGAAAATTTAAAATGTTTTTTCACAGTATGCTCGTTTTATAGTCTGTTATTAAACAACCCCTGTCAGTTATCACCCATACAGGGACGAACTATTGCTGTGAATAACATCAAAAAGACACGCCTGTTCCCTAAGTTAAATCTTCCGCGAGGCCTGTTGTAATTTGTGACGGCCCTCAATATTTATAGAAGAGGATATTATTTTCGCCCAGGTTTTCCGTCGTGAGGGCCAAAAAATTGCGGCGGATGGTCCACCCAGCGGTCCTCGCGGGTGGCGGCGTAGACCGGGTTGAGCGGGTAATAGATGCGGTTGTGTTTTTTGTTCGCCTCGCCCACCACAAGCAGCCGCACCTCTTCGTCGGTGTTATTGATAAAGGTGTGGCACACGCCGGTTCCGGCCGGAAAACCGACGCTGTCGCCCGGCTCTAGCTTCCATAAATACCCGTTAATCCACGCCTGGGGATACCCTTCAATAACAAAGATAAACTCCTCTTCGTCGCTTTCAGCATGCGGATACGAAGTGCGACGGCCCGGCGGCAGGCGTTCATGGTGGATACCGATCCGCCCAAGCCCCAGTTTGCGGGCCAGCGGCGCGCCGATAGCAAAAAGTTCGTCGCTGTCTGGATAAGTGGAGTCGTCGGCACCTTCGACGTCGCGCCAGTGCCGGATGCAATCAGGTCTTTTCATTGTATTTTTCCCGTGTGGCGATGGGTCAGGTATAGCACAACTGTGGCGGATCTCGGCGTTTTCAGCAGAACATGGTAAAGTGAGGGTTTTCCAGACTCCATAATTCGAGGTGCGATATGGATAAGACCACGATGCAAGATCTGTTAGCGCAAGCTGAAAAGCTCTGTGCGCAACGCAATGTGCGCCTGACCCCGCAGCGCCTTGAAGTGTTACGTCTGATGAGCCTGCAACGCGGTGCCATCAGCGCCTACGATCTGCTCGATCTGCTGCGCGAAAGCGAGCCGCAGGCGAAACCGCCCACTGTTTATCGCGCGTTGGATTTCCTGCTGGAGCAAGGCTTTGTGCATAAGGTGGAGTCGACTAACAGCTATGTGCTGTGCCATCTGTTCGATCAGCCAACACATACCTCTGCCATGTTTATCTGCGATCGCTGCGGCGCGGTCAAAGAAGAGGGGGCGGAAGGTGTGGAAGATATTATGCATTCGCTGGCGGCTAAAATGGGCTTTGCCCTGCGCCATAACGTGATTGAAGCACACGGGTTGTGTTCAGCCTGTGTCGAAGTGGAAGCCTGTCGTCATCAGGGTGAATGTCAGCACGATCACTCCATTCTGGTGAAGAAAAAACCGCGCTAAAAACGAAGCGGGCGGCCATTAGGCCGCCCTCAGGGATTGTACTTCCGTGTACAACGGGTAGAACTCTGTTACCAGCGGTAGTCGTTGCGTTTTTCCCAGTCAACAACCTCTTTTTCCGCCTGATCTTTCGCGTAGCCGTAGCGTTCCTGAATCTTACCTACCAGCTGTTCGCGTTTACCTTCAATGACGGTCACGTCATCGTCGGTCAGTTTACCCCATTGTTCTTTCGCTTTACCTTTGAACTGTTTCCAGTTACCGCCGATTTCGTCTTTATTCATAATCAATTCCTCATCGTTCGGTTATCACGTAAATTCGAGTCGTCCGTTACGTTCATTTCTGCTGGACGTGATAATAATTGTAGATAAGGATTCGGCATGCGTGTTGAGATTCAGAATCTTTAACCGTTTCGTCAAATCACGCTATCCGCTAAACCAGCTGTTATTGCGCCAGTGGCGCCGCCAAATCAGCGCTAATGACAGGCCGCGCAGGGCGAGGAACACCGCCAGCGCCAGCCATAAACCGTGGTTGCCGAGCCAGGGCAGCGTGAAGAGCGTCAGGGCGAAACCGGCCGCCGCGACTGCCATGCTGTTGCGCATTTCCGCCCCGCGCGTTGCGCCGATAAACATACCGTCCAGCAGATAGCACCACACCCCCACCACCGGTAACACGACCTGCCAGATGATGTAGTGATTAGCCAGTTCTCTCAGTTCAGGCAGCGAGGTCAATAGCGCCACAATCTGCCCGCCAAATAAGGCATAGATCAGTGCGAAGACCAGCGCCACCAGCCCTGACTGGCGACAGGCCGCGCGCCAGACCTCCTGCAACTGCCCCGCCTCGCGAGCGCCATAGGCCTGGCCCGAATGGGCTTCCACCGCATAGGCAAAACCGTCAAGTGCATAGGCGGTGAACGTCAGCAAAGTCATCAGCACCGCGTTTACGGCCACGATCTCTGGCCCCAGGCGCGCGCCAAACACCGTTAAGGCGCCAAAGCAAAGTTGCAGCAGCAGCGAGCGAAGCATGATGTCGCGATTAAGCGCCAGCAGTTTACGGATGTTGCCGTGCCACGCTGTTTTGAGCATCGCGAATGATATTCCCCGCATGGCCAGCACGCGTTTCACCATCCATAGGCCAATGAAGAAAGTGCCGTACTCGGCGACCACCGTTGCCAGCGCCGCCCCCTGCACGTTCATGTGCAGACCCATCACCAGCCACAGATCGAGCACGATATTGAGTAAATTGCCCACCACCAGCAGGATCACCGGCGCACGCGCGTACTGCACGCCCAGCAACCAGCCAAGCAGAACCAGATTTGCCAGCGATGCCGGTGCGCTGAGCCAGCGGATTTCAAGGAAGCGCCGCGCCTGTTCCAGCACCGCTTCACTACCGCCCACGACATGCAGAGCCAGATCGATGAGCGGCGTGCGCAGCAAAACAATCAGCAGCCCTGCGCCAAGGGCGAGGATCAGCGGCTGCACCAGCGCACGGGCGAGTCGAACGGGATCTTTGGCACCAAACGCCTGGGCAGTCAGCCCGGTGGTGCTCATGCGTAAAAAGAGCAGCAGCATGAAGAGGAAACTGGTCGCCGTCGCGCCAATGGCCACGCCGCCGAGGTAAACAGGGGAATCCAGATGACCAATCACCGCCGTATCCACCAGCCCTAACAGGGGAACGGTGATATTGGAGAAAATCATCGGCAGCGCAAGACGCCACAATGCCTTGTCTGAGGTTGTCAGCAGAGACATGAGAAAGTACCGGGAATTGAGAGTAGACAGTCAGGCTGCGGTGCGACCACAGCCTGTCAGTAAGAGATTACAGCCATTCGCCGTTGCGGATAACACCAACAGCCAGACCTTCAATAGAGAAAGCCTGTTCGCGGAGATCCACCACAATCGGGGAAAACTCGCTGTTTTCTGGCAACAGCTGAACCGTGTTGCCCTGTTTTTTCAGGCGCTTAACGGTCACTTCGTCGTCGATACGCGCAACCACAACCTGCCCGTTACGCACATCCTGCGTTTTATGAACCGCCAGCAGATCGCCGTCCAGAATACCAATGTCTTTCATGGACATCCCACTGACGCGCAGCAGGAAATCGGCACTTGGCTTGAACATAGCCGGATCGACCTGATAGTGACCTTCAATATGTTGCTGTGCCAGCAAAGGCTCACCCGCCGCGACGCGCCCCACAAGTGGCAGACCTTCTTCTTCTTCCACCAGCAGGCGAATTCCGCGTGACGCACCAGAGACAATCTCAAGAACGCCTTTACGCGCCAGCGCTTTGAGATGCTCTTCAGCGGCATTTGGAGAACGGAAGCCCAGGCGCTGCGCGATTTCCGCACGCGTCGGTGGCATTCCCGTCTGGCTGATATGATCTCGAATGAGATCAAACACCTCTTGCTGTCTGGCCGTTAACGCTTTCATTCCGCCCCCTGGGTGTATATACAGTTATGCTGTGAGTATATACAGTCAAAGGTGATTTTGGAATCAAAAACTGCACAAAAAACCAGAGACTTATTGGATTCCTGAAGCCTTATCGAAAATGTGACCAAAGAAGCGTGCCCCAGGTGATGGCTGCGATGATAATCGCCAGCAGCACAGCGGCAGAACCCATGTCCTTCGCACGGCCCGACAGCTCATGGAAATCAGAACCGATGCGATCCACCACCGCTTCAATAGCGCTGTTGAGAATTTCCACTATCATCACCAGAAGGACTGAACCAATGAGCAATACGCGGGTTATCGGGTCGACATCCAGAAAACAGGCGATGATCACCGCAACAACCGCAGCAACCCCTTCCTGGCGGAAAGCGGCCTCATTGATCCATGCGGCGCGGAAACCTTTCCATGAATATCCGGCAGCTTTGATGATTCGGGTTAACCCAGTGGTATTATTGGCCATTAAAAGAACCTTTTCTTAGATTTAGCGTCAGTAACTATAGCTGTAGCGCGTAGCAATACAGCCTGAAGTATGACCGGTAACAACAGAAATTTTGCGCGCTTTCTGTTATCCTTGCGCCGCAATTGCATTATTAACCAGAGGCTTTACATCGTTTATGTCCGGCTGGCCACGAATTTACTACAAATTACTTAATTTACCATTAAGCGTCCTGGTAAAAAGTAAGTCTATCCCGGCGGAACCTGCGCTGGAATTAGGGCTCGATACCTCGCGCCCTATTATGTACGTTTTGCCTTACAACTCGAAGGCAGACTTACTGACGCTCCGCGCCCAATGTCTGGCGCATGACTTGCCCGATCCGCTCGAACCCCTTGAGGTCGACGGAACTCTGCTGCCGCGCTACGTGTTTATTCACGGCGGGCCGCGCGTGTTCACCTATTACACGCCAAAAGAAGAGTCCATCAAGCTGTTCCACGACTACCTCGATCTGCACCGCAGCAACCCAAGTCTGGATGTCCAGATGGTGCCGGTGTCGGTGATGTTTGGTCGTCGTCCTGGTCGTCAGAAAGGCGAGGAAAACCCACCACTGCGTATGCTGAACGGCATCCAGAAGTTCTTTGCCGTCTCATGGTTAGGCCGCGACAGCTTTGTACGTTTCTCCCCTTCCGTCTCCCTGCGCCGCATGGCGGATGAGCACGGGACGGATAAAATCATCGCCCAGAAACTGGCTCGCGTCGCGCGTATGCACTTTGCCCGTCAGCGTCTGGCTGCCGTTGGCCCGCGCCTGCCTGCACGCCAGGACCTGTTCAACAAATTGCTGGCATCTAAAGCCATTGCCCGCGCGGTTGAAGACGAAGCGCGCAGCAAGAAAATCTCTCACGAGAAAGCCCAGCAAAACGCCATCGCCCTGATGGAGGAGATTGCGGCCAACTTCTCCTACGAGATGATCCGCCTCTCCGACCGTATCCTGAGCTTCACCTGGAACCGTCTGTATCAGGGGATTAACGTCCATAACGCCGAGCGCGTGCGCCAGCTTGCCCACGACGGCCACGAAATCGTCTATGTGCCTTGCCACCGCAGCCACATGGACTACCTGCTGCTGTCTTATGTGCTGTATCACCAGGGGCTGGTACCACCGCACATCGCGGCAGGTATCAACCTGAATTTCTGGCCAGCCGGCCCGATTTTCCGCCGTCTGGGTGCGTTCTTTATTCGTCGTACCTTCAAAGGCAATAAGCTCTACTCCACGGTGTTCCGCGAATATCTGGGCGAGCTGTTTAGCCGTGGCTATTCCGTAGAGTATTTCGTCGAAGGGGGGCGTTCCCGTACGGGCCGTCTTCTGGACCCGAAAACCGGTACTCTGTCGATGACCATTCAGGCGATGCTGCGCGGCGGTACGCGTCCGATTACGCTTGTGCCGATTTACATCGGTTACGAGCACGTCATGGAAGTGGGCACTTACGCCAAAGAGCTGCGCGGTGCGACCAAAGAGAAAGAGAGCCTGCCTCAGATGCTGAAAGGCCTGAGCAAGCTGCGCAATCTCGGCCAGGGTTACGTGAACTTTGGCGAACCGCTGCCGCTGATGACCTATCTGAACCAGCACGTGCCGGAGTGGCGCGAATCTATCGACCCAATCGAAGCGATTCGCCCTGCGTGGCTGACGCCAACGGTGAATAATATCGCGGCCGATCTGATGGTGCGTATTAACAACGCCGGGGCGGCGAACGCCATGAACCTGTGCGTCACAGCACTGTTAGCCTCACGCCAGCGTTCGCTGACGCGCGAACAGCTGACCGAACAGCTCGATTGCTATCTGGATATTATGCGTAATGTCCCGTACTCAGCGGATTCCACCGTTCCGTCTGCCACCGCCAGTCAGTTGATCGACCACGCGCTGCAGATGAACAAGTTCGAAGTTGAGAAGGACACCATCGGGGACATCATCATTCTGCCGCGCGAGCAGGCAGTGCTGATGACCTACTATCGTAACAACATCACGCATATGCTGATGTTGCCGTCGCTGATGGCAGCCATCATCACTCAGCATCGCCGCATTTCCCGTCAGGAACTGCTGCGCCATGTTGAGACGCTCTATCCGATGCTGAAAGAAGAGCTGTTCCTGAGCTGGAGCAAAGATGAAGTGGCCGTTGAGCTGGAAAAACTCACCGCTGAGCTGCTGCGTCAGGGTCTGTTGACCGTCAAAGATGACGAGCTGCATATCAACCCGTCACGTTCCCGCACGCTGCAACTGCTGGCGGCCGGTGCGCGTGAGACGTTGCAGCGCTACGCGATTACCTTCTGGCTGTTGAGCGCGAACCCGTCCATCAACCGTGGTACCCTGGAAAAAGAGAGCCGCACGCTGGCTCAGCGTTTATCCGTGCTGCACGGCATTAACGCACCAGAGTTCTTCGATAAAGCGGTGTTTAGCTCACTGGTACTGACGCTGCGCGATGAAGGCTATATCAGCGATACCGGCGATGCGGAACCTGAAGAGACGATGAAGGTTTATCAGATGCTGGCCGAGCTGATAACGTCGGACGTGCGTTTGACCATTGAAAGCGCAACGCAGGACGAGTGACATAAAAAAGCCGGGAGGCGGTTTCGCCTTTCCCGGCTTACAAATATGCATCAGATATGTGCCCGGTGAGCGTTAGCGCTGCCGGGCATTTTTTTCAGGAAAAATAGCTCATCGCCAGCCCTAAAAACAGCACCAGCCCAACATAGTTGTTGTTCAAAAACGCTTTGAAACAGGCTTCACGCTCGCGATTCGCAATCAGCTTTTGCTGATATGCAAACAGCATCCCCGCCACCAGCACGGACCAGTAAAATTCCCAGTTCAGGGCGTTCAGATAACCAATCAGTACCATCAGCCCTAACACCGCGACCTGCAATATCCCGATGATCAGCTTGTCGTAGCGGCCAAACAGAATCGCCGTCGATTTGATGCCAATTTTCAGATCGTCATCGCGGTCGACCATCGCATACTGGGTGTCGTACGCCACCGCCCACAGAATGTTAGCGAGGAACATCAGCCAGCAGCTCAGGGGCACTGATTCACTGACAGCGGCAAACGCCATCGGAATCGACCAGCCAAAGGCCGCGCCCAGCACCACCTGCGGCAGATGGGTATAGCGCTTCATAAACGGATACACCCACGCCAGCGCCAGTGCTGCAACCGAGAGTAAAATCGTCATGGTGTTGAGCGTTAAAACCAGCAGAAACGCGAGGAGCACCAGCACCACAAACAGCGTGCGGGCCTCTTTTTCTGACACCTGACCGCTCGGCATCGGGCGGTTGGCGGTGCGTTTCACGTGGCCGTCAAATTTGCGGTCGGCATAATCGTTAACCACGCAGCCCGCGGCACGCATCAGCCAGACGCCTGCGACAAACACTGCCAGGATCCACAGCGGCGGTAAACCAGGGGTGGCAACCCACAGCGCCCACAGCGTCGGCCACAGCAACAAAAAGGTGCCGATGGGTTTATCGGTACGCATCAAGCGGTGAAAAGCCAGCAGCTTATCCTGCGTCAGACTCCACTCCATTTTCATATCCTCTTAGTACAACGGCGATGCAGGCAAAAAGAGTTCTGTCAGCATGAGCGGCTTGCCGCTTAAGCGCAGGCGGGAACGGCGTCCCCACAGGTCTGCATTGCGACCAATTTCAATAAAATCACGGGTAAGCTCAGACGACGTAAAAAGATAGCGTCCCAGCGGGGTTTTACCCAGCTGTTGCAGCGCCAGCTCCGGGCCGCACAGGGTAGATTCAGGGACCACGGTCCGCCCGGCAAGCCAGGGTTCACCATCGGCGCAGAGTAAAATTTCACGCAGCCAGTAACGATCTTCTTTTGGCAGCAGCGGCAGTTCACTGGCGACGTCATCAGGCGAGACGAACCCTTCCTGAATCAGCGTTACCGTGACTTTTTTCCCCTGCTGCTCAAAGCGTTTCGTCATGGAATCCTCCAGCAGCAACCAGTCCAGTTGCTCCGGGTCAAGCGCGGGAATGTTTTCAAAATAGCGCAGCGCACGCAGTTGCGTTAGCGCAGGGTGTGACATGCCAGACTCTCCGATACATAACGTCTGGCTATTGTATCGCAGAAAAGCAGATTGGGGGCGGCCAAACGCGGTTTAACGATCATTATCGCAACAGGAGTGCAACAGCCTGCGCCGCCCAAAAAAAAGTGCGCCCACTCAGGCGCACTAAACTACTGACAACATCAGCACTGCGGGGAGACGGTCACCCCTTGCCTTTTACACTGCTGATAAAGGTGGAACGGGCAGTGGTCGAACCTAAACGCTCAGCTTCATCCAGCAGCTTCAGCGCTTTGTCTACATCGCCGCGATCAACTGCTTCTTTGATGGCGCGATTGAAGTAACTTTCAGTGTCATTCAGCATCGGCTCGGCTTTCTTCGCCGGAGCTGGTGCTGGTGTCGGCGCAGCGGCAGGGGCAGCGGCGACAGGCGCGGCATAAGCTGGTGCGGCGGTGTTACCCACGGTCACAGGGCCAGGGCCAGCGGAGCCAAACAGTGGGCCAACCAGCACGCTGGAGGCGGAAGAGGTGCTGACTTTCAGTTTCAGCGTGCCGTCGGTGGTGTGGCGCGCTTTTGGATCCGGAATATCCGGGACCGCATTGCCCGTGCCTTTGGCGTAGGCTTTGGCTGGATCAACCAGGGTAGTTGTCTGGGCGAGATCCTGCGGCGTCGTGAAGACCAGCACATAAATTTTCTGCTGACCCAGCGCAGGCGTCAGGCGCATCACCCCTTCCAGGCGATCGGCGCTCATCACGCCCGGTTCCTGATAGGTAAAATAGCTGCTCGGGAAGAACGCCGATGGCGTCATGTTCTGATCCAGAATCAGCACGTTCGGCGCAAAGACATGTGTTTGCTTGTCGACAATACTGGTCAGCGTCAGGTTCAGCTCACCAATGTTTGCCGGGACGCTCCAGGCCGCGACCGGGCCGGAAATACCAGGCACATTTAGCTGCTGGCCGCCGCTCGCAAGATCGGTACTTTGGGTTTTAGACTGATCGACAGGCGTCCAGACCAGTTGTTGCAGTGCAGAAGCCGGGATGGCGGGAGCCGCCGTGGTGTTCTGCGGAACGAAATTAACCTCGGCAAAACTGACTGCCGGGAAGCTTGCCAGCAGGCCAGCGGAAAGGCAGAGGGCGACGAGACTTTTGTTCATTTTCATTGTTATCACCTCAGATATTCAGCGCAGCGGTGGCCAGGCAATAGCGCGCGACGCTTAAATCAGAGGGGCTTGCGCCCCTCCTTTGTTTAGCCATTACGTGAGATTAACTGCGGATTACCACCAGATTTCCATCTGGGCACCGAAGCTCCACTCGTCGTTATCGCCGCGGCCAAGGCCTGCAGTCTGCATACCGAAGTTGGAGTTGTAGTTACCGCTGGTAGTGATCGGGCTACCCGAAGTGTCGTAACCCCATTTCTCATCCCACTTCGCATAGGTTGCGAAGACGCGGATTGCCGGACGGGACCAGATGCTGTCGCCAGCCTGCCATTGTTGCGCCAGGGTGACTTTGTACTGGTTGTTTTTGTCGCCGGTGTTCTGGGATTTGACGTTGTCGTAGCCCACTTCCAGCAAGGTACTCATGATTGGCGTCCATTTGTACATTGGGCGCACACCCACGGTGTACCATTTGGTACCGTTGCCGTTATCCCAGTCGATGTCCTGGTACATACCGACGTACATCAGGTCCCAGCTGTCGCCCAGGGAGATTGCACCGTGGTCGAGAACGCGCAGCAGGTGGCCGTTGTTGTTGATGCCGTAGGCATACAGTTTGCCATCGGAATCGTCATTACCCAGACCGATGCCAGCACCCTGGTTCAGGCCTTTACCCTGAGAGGTCATGGAGTCTGTTGCGTACTGAACGACGAACTTGTTAAAGCCTTTCAGCATGCTTTGGGTATGTTCTGCGGTGAACATCCAGCCATCTTTGGAGGCGTTCGGCTGCAGATAGTAATCGTCATTTACGTTGGTGTGACCGTAGTCAACGCCCAGTTCCAGCGTACCGCCTGGGTTGATTTCCATCTGCGCTAAACGCACGTCAAAGACGTCGTTAGCGGTATCGGTGGTGTAATCACGAATGTTGTTGCTGGCGAAAGTAGAGGAGCCGCCCGCTTCAGTCGAACGGGTCACAGCCATGGAGAGTTTACCAAAGCCGAGATCCACGTTTTCCAGACCTGCACCCGGGCCGGAGATATCCCAGTAGTAGAAGTCGATCATGTGAACGTCATGACGCTGATAGAAGCGCTTACCCGCCCACATGGTGGAACCTGGCAGCCATTCAATCAGGTTTTTACCCTGCACGTTGGCTTCACGGAACGCGGGATCAGTAGCTTCCCAGTCGTTCTGCTGTGCAACGGAGTACGCGACGTTGGTGTCGAAGTAGAAGCTCTTATCGCCTTCTTTCCACACTTCCTGGCCCAGTTTCAGCTCAGCGTAAGTTTCACATTCGTTACCAAGACGATATTTACTTTGTGCACCCGTTGCCTGGAAGCACTGTTGCGCGCCGCCGCTACCGGTCCAGCCGATACCCGAACGGGCGTAACCTTTAAAATCGACGGCGCCCGCGTGAGCAGACAAAATGCCTGCAGTCACGGCGATTGCCAGTGGAAGTTTGCGCAGAGTAATCATTATTCTATCTCCTGAGATCATTGCTTTTCTTATTACACTTCACTCTTCGGGCTGCCTCTTCGTTGGCTGCAGCGCGAAGGATGACGTGTAGTTTTGTTGGAATGCTTAAACGCCTGGCTCTTTATGCAGCCGACGACATGCAGTGCCATCCTCTCGGAACAGATGGCAACGCTCTGGCGGCAAACCGATAGCGAATGTGGCACCCTCTTCTACCAACACCACGTCGTTCTGGCGGTAAACCAGGTTCTGACGGATGGCGGGGATCTGGATATGAATCTGTGTTTCGTGACCAAGTTGTTCGACGACCTGAACTTCCCCTTCCAGCGTCACATCGGCGATCTGACTTGGCAGTAAATGTTCAGGACGAATACCCAGGGACATGTTTGCCCCGACCTGTACGTTAGCGCTGTCCACTGGCAGCCAAATTTGCTGACGGTTCGGCAGTTCCACCTGTACCTGTTCGATCGCCGTTGCGGTCACTTTGACCGGCAGGAAGTTCATCTTCGGCGAGCCAATAAAGCCTGCAACGAAGCGATCTGCCGGGTAGTGATACAGCTCCAGCGGTTTTCCCACTTGCGCGACGCGACCGGCGTCCAGCACCACGATTTTGTCGGCGAGCGTCATCGCTTCGACCTGATCGTGGGTGACGTACACCATCGTGCGGCCAAGGCGTTTGTGCAGGCGGGAAATTTCAATACGCATCTGAACGCGCAGGGCGGCGTCCAGGTTAGAAAGGGGTTCATCAAGCAGGAACACGCGCGGTTCCGCCACCAGCGTACGGCCAATCGCCACGCGCTGACGTTGTCCGCCGGAGAGCGCTTTCGGTTTACGCTCCAGCAGGTGTGCCAGCTGCAGCACTTCCGCCACCTGGGTGACGCGCTGATTGATGACATCTTTTTTCGCCCCGGCCAGCTTCAGACCAAAGGACATGTTTTCGGCAACGGAGAGATGGGGATAAAGCGCATAAGACTGGAAAACCATGCCGACGCCGCGTTCGGCGGGTGGGATATCGTTCATGCGGGTTTCACCGATAAACAGATCGCCACTGGTGATCGTTTCAAGTCCAGCAATCATACGCAGCAGTGTTGACTTACCGCAGCCTGATGGGCCAACAAACACCACGAATTCACCTTCGTGGATGTCGAGATTGATGTCTTTTGACACCACTACGTCGCCCCAGGCTTTCGTTACATTCCGCAGCTGTACGCTCGCCATGCCCTTCTCCCTTCGTTACAACCTGTCACCGACAGAAACATTCAACATAAGTTCACTATGGGGTATCCATAAGTTCTGCAAATCCTCCACCCCCTGCCTTTTTCATGGGGGAGGAGGCGGGAGGATGAGAGAACCGGTTCTGCCACCGCGCCGGGCGTGGTCTGGGTAAATTCGTGATGCAGGCGGCAAAATTCATTGGGTTTTTATGTGCGCCATGACTCATAACTTAAATTTATGCAACGCAGATCACACAAAGCGGGGGTGGGGCGTAGACCTAAGGAGGATGGAAAGAGGATGTCATATAAGGAAACTGGCTCACGTTGAACCACCTCAGTGTATCCACGAGCACATCACCAAAAAGGATGGCAGATATGAAGATCAAGACTGGCGCACGCGTTTTCGCATTGTCCGCCCTGGCAGCAATGATGATTTCCGCACCGGCTCTCGCCAAAATTGAAGAAGGTAAGCTGGTTATCTGGATTAACGGCGACAAAGGCTATAACGGCCTGGCCGAAGTGGGTAAGAAATTCGAAAAAGACACCGGCATCAAAGTCACCGTTGAACACCCTGACAAACTGGAAGAGAAATTCCCGCAGGTCGCAGCAACGGGCGATGGCCCTGACATCATCTTCTGGGCGCATGACCGTTTCGGTGGCTACGCGCAGTCTGGCCTGCTGGCTGAAGTCTCTCCTGATAAAGCGTTCCAGGACAAACTGTTCCCGTTCACCTGGGACGCCGTGCGTTACAACGGCAAGCTGATCGCCTATCCGGTGGCGGTTGAAGCCCTCTCGCTGATTTACAACAAAGACCTCGTACCGAACCCGCCGAAATCCTGGGAAGAGATCCCGGCTCTGGATAAAGAGCTGAAGGCGAAGGGTAAGAGCGCGCTGATGTTCAACCTGCAAGAACCGTACTTCACCTGGCCGCTGATCGCAGCCGACGGCGGGTATGCCTTCAAGTTTGAAAACGGCAAATACGACGTGAAAGACGTGGGTGTGGACAGCGCTGGCGCGAAAGCCGGTCTGACTTTCCTGGTTGATCTGATCAAGAACAAACACATGAACGCGGATACCGATTATTCCATCGCGGAAGCTGCGTTCAACAAGGGCGAAACCGCGATGACCATCAACGGTCCGTGGGCCTGGTCTAACATCGACAAGAGCAAAATCAACTACGGCGTCACGCTGCTGCCAACCTTCAAAGGCAAACCGTCTAAACCGTTCGTAGGCGTGTTGAGCGCAGGCATCAACGCCGCCAGCCCGAACAAAGAGCTGGCGAAAGAGTTCCTCGAAAACTATCTGCTGACCGATCAGGGTCTGGACGAAGTGAACAAGGACAAACCGCTGGGTGCCGTCGCGCTGAAGTCCTTCCAGGATACGCTCGCGAAAGACCCACGTATTGCGGCCACGATGGATAACGCCCAGAAAGGTGAAATCATGCCGAACATCCCGCAAATGGCGGCGTTCTGGTATGCCACTCGTACGGCGGTGATCAACGCAGCAAGCGGTCGTCAGACTGTCGATGCCGCGCTGAAAGACGCGCAAGGTCGTATCACCAAGTAAGCACTATGGCGGGTGAGCGTAGCGATCCCGCCCTACTACTACGGCTCAAACCGTAGGTCAGGTCAGCGATGCGCCGCCTGACAATAAGTTTTCATCGCTGTAGAGGAAGATTCCCCATGGATATCATTAAAAAGAAACACTGGTGGCAAAGCGACACGCTGAAATGGTCAGTGATAGGTCTGCTGGGCTTACTGGTGGGTTACCTTGTTGTTTTAATGTATGTGCAGGGGGAGTACCTGTTCGCCATCATGACGCTGATTTTAAGCTCTGTTGGCCTGTATATTTTCGCCAATCGTAAAGCCTATGCCTGGCGTTATGTCTATCCGGGCGTGGCCGGGATGGGGCTTTTCGTCCTGTTCCCGCTGATCTGTACCATCGCTATCGCATTCACTAACTACAGCAGCACCAACCAGCTCGCGCAGGAACGCGCCCAGCAGGTGCTGATGGACCGTTCTTATCAGGCCGGAAAGACCTTTAACTTTGGTTTATACCCGGCGGGTGACGAATGGAAGCTGGCCCTGACCGACGAAGGGACCGGTAAAAACTATGTCTCCGACGCCTTTAAATTTGGCGGCGAACAGAAACTCACCCTGAAAGAAGCCGACGCCCTGCCGGAAGGCGAGCGCGCGAATCTGCGTGTCATCACCCAGAACCGCCAGGCCCTGACCCAGCTGACGGCCATCCTGCCAGACGAAAGCAAAGTGATCATGAGCTCGCTGCGCCAGTTCTCCGGCACGCAGCCGCTCTATACCAAAGCCGATGACGGCACTCTGACCAACAACCAGAGCGGCGTGAAATACCGTCCGAACAACGAGATCGGTTTCTATCAGTCGGTGAATGCCGACGGCAACTGGGGCGACGAAAAACTCAGCCCGGGCTATACCGTCACCATCGGCTGGGACAACTTTACCCGCGTCTTCACCGACGAAGGCATCCAGAAGCCGTTCTTCGCCATCTTCGTCTGGACAGTCGTCTTCTCGGTCCTGACGGTGATCCTGACCGTGGCGGTCGGCATGGTGCTGGCGTGCGTGGTGCAGTGGGAGTCCCTCAAGGGTAAAGCCATCTATCGCGTGCTGCTGATTCTGCCGTATGCGGTTCCGTCGTTTATCTCGATTCTGATTTTCAAAGGGCTGTTCAACCAGAGCTTCGGTGAAATCAACATGATGCTGGGCGCGCTCTTTGGCATCAAACCGGCCTGGTTCAGCGACCCGACCACTGCCCGCAGCATGATTATCATCGTCAACACCTGGCTCGGTTATCCGTACATGATGATCCTGTGCATGGGGCTGCTGAAAGCGATTCCGGACGATCTGTACGAAGCCTCGGCGATGGACGGCGCAGGCCCGTTCCAGAACTTCTTTAAGATTACGTTCCCGCTGCTGATCAAGCCGCTGACGCCGCTGATGATTGCCAGCTTCGCCTTTAACTTTAACAACTTCGTACTGATTCAGCTTCTGACCAACGGCAGCCCGGACAGGCTCGGAACCACCACGCCAGCAGGCTACACGGACCTGTTAGTGAGCTACACCTACCGCATCGCCTTCGAAGGCGGCGGCGGTCAGGACTTCGGGCTGGCAGCTGCCATTGCCACCCTGATCTTCCTGCTGGTAGGCGCACTGGCGATTGTGAATCTGAAAGCCACACGTATGAAATTTGACTAACTGGAATCACAGGCGTCATTGGCGCAGCCAGTTTGGGCGCTGCCAGCGCGCAAGAACCGGAGCGTACACGAAGTACGTGAGGATTCTGAGCACTGCCAGCGTTCAAAATGGCAAGCAAAATAGCCTGGAGCGGTGTTAAGGAGTAAAGAATATTATGGCTATGGTACAACCCAAATCTCAGAAGTTGCGCCTCCTGGCGACGCACTTAGGGCTACTGATTTTTATCGCAGCAATCATGTTCCCGCTGCTGATGGTTATCGCCATCTCCCTGCGTGAAGGGAACTTTGCCACCGGCAGCCTGATCCCGGATCAGATCTCCTGGGAGCACTGGAAGCTGGCTCTGGGCTTCAGCGTCGAACACGCCGATGGCCGCGTGACGCCGCCGCCGTTCCCGGTGCTGCTGTGGCTGTGGAACTCCATCAAAGTGGCCGGTATTACCGCCATCGGGATTGTAGCGCTCTCCACCACCTGCGCTTACGCCTTTGCCCGTATGCGTTTCCCGGGTAAAGCGACGCTGCTGAAAAGCATGCTGATTTTCCAGATGTTCCCGGCAGTGCTGTCACTGGTGGCGTTGTACGCGTTGTTTGACCGTCTCGGTCAGTACGTGCCCTTTATCGGTCTGAACACCCACGGCGGCGTGATTTTCGCCTACATGGGCGGTATCGCGCTACACGTCTGGACGATTAAGGGCTATTTCGAAACCATCGACGGATCGCTTGAAGAAGCGGCAGCGCTGGATGGGGCAACACCGTGGCAGGCTTTCCGCCTCGTGCTGCTGCCGCTGTCGGTGCCGATTCTGGCGGTGGTCTTTATTCTGTCGTTCATCGCGGCCATTACCGAAGTCCCGGTCGCGTCACTGCTGCTGCGTGATGTGAATAGCTACACGCTGGCCGTAGGTATGCAGCAATATCTCAACCCGCAAAACTACCTGTGGGGCGACTTTGCCGCAGCCGCTGTGCTCTCCGCCATCCCGATTACCGTGGTGTTCCTGCTGGCTCAGCGCTGGCTGGTCAATGGCCTCACGGCGGGCGGTGTGAAAGGTTAAGCTTCATTGTGTTATGCCACTGCAACCCTCAACTTTAGACGTATTGTATTGACCCAATACTCAAAATATTTTGCGGTGCTGGAAGGCGGCAAGTGAGTGAATCCCAGGAGCTTACTAAAGTAAGTGACTGGGGTGAGCGAACGCAGCCAACGCATCAGCAGCGTAAAATATGAAGAGTAAACTTGTGACTGTTGTTTGGCGGCCTTCAGGCCGCCATTTTTTTATTCGCGTTTCAGCCGCTTAGAGTTGCACAGCCAGAGGGTAATCACTAACAGCAGGATCGCCGCCGAGTAGATCAGCACATCAAGGGGGGATTTATGATCGACGATGATCAGCCGCACAATCGCGGTGATCCCGATATAGACAAAGTAACGCAGCGGGAAGTGAAAGCCAGACTGAAAGTACTTCACAATCAGGGCGATAAATTCGAAGTAGAGAAAGTAGACCACCAGTCCTTCAACCAGCTCATATTTGCTGGTTTGTTCAGGGGCGAACAGCACATCCGCCAGATGCACCGTCTCTTTGCCGAGAAAGACGACCAGTATCAGGCCAAGGCTCAACAGACCGAGGCTCAGCACGGTCTGGAGGACCATTGAGATAAACTCAACGCGCGGACGAGTCAGGGATGTCATACAGCACCTCATTCTCTGGAGCGAAGATCCTGTATAACTCAAAAATGTGACAGAGATCTATATTTTTTGTTTATGTTTGGAGCAAACCAGAGGAATCGCCCGGTGGCGCGACGCTTACCGGGCCGACAAAATCGTTGGCCGGAAACGCGCAGCGCCATCAGGCAAAACAGCATTAACGGAAGTTAACGGAACGGTCGCTGGTCATGTCGTACAGCTGGAACTTACGTCCAAGCTGCTGTCCACCGTCACGCGTCAGCGGCGTCCAGCCAATGGCTGCGCGGCTGCGGGTCGGGCCTGACGAGAAGAGATCCAGCGGGATGGAAACATATACCCCTTTGGTGAAGTCCCCTTCCCCGTACTCGTCCGGCGACACGTTAGTGATCGTCGCGTAACCGCCCACAACCACGCCGCTGTCGAAGCGCTTCGCAATCTCCAGCGTACCGCCCTTATCCCCCGCCAGATATTGCCCGACGCTGGCTTTCACCAGCACGTCCTGGGCAAACGACGGCGTCCAGTAGGCGGTCAAATGACCGGTTTTGACGCTGTAGTCGGTGAATTTCATCATGTCCTGCGCACTGCGCCAGTCACGCTGTTTCACGTAGTTGGCATCCAGGCCGAACGCCCAGTTGCTGTCTACCGGACGGTAGAGCACTTCTGCCCCCGCGCCGCCGTACATGGTTTCCAGATAACCGCCATACACCTGGCCGTAGAAGCCATTTCCGAGATACTGGAAATAGTTGGCCTGCAGGTTATTCACATACACATCGTTCTGCACATATTCACGCACGCGGGTACGCACGCGCGGCAGCTTCGAGTCGCTCGGCGGGTTGGTGTAGTTAAATTTGTCGTAGTTGTTGGCGATGTTGCCAAACACGCTGCCGGTGGTCAGCAGGTGATCCGTCATCCACAGATCCGCCGTGGCCATCACGCCCAGCTGATACATGTAGAAGTTTTCCGGGCCGCCGACGGACTGGTTGAGGATCGGGTCGATATGGAAATCGAAGCGCGATTTGTCGATATACCAGCCCTGCTCGGTGGTTTCTGGCACAACCGGTTCGATACGTTTTTGCACCAGCTCCGTTTCGTGGCCCAGCGGTTCGCCTTCGAGATGACGCTTCAGGCTGGCGACGTCCGTTTCCGTGGTCACCTGCGGCATGTTGAGTCGGTTTTCCGTCACGCGGATCGTGCGGATCCCATCCGGCAGATCGTTCATCACGATCCGGTTCGCCCGTTCGATCCCTTCGTGGGAGTCGCGATACTTCACCTGCTCGCCCGTGACATACAGCGTGTCACCTTTGGTCTGGATTTTCGGATCGGCCAGACCCGCGTTGTATTTCAGCAGAGTCAGCTGATTCGCCACCACCGAGTGCTGCATGATCGCATCCTGCGGCTGCGGTCGGTAGGCTGGGCGGGAATTATCGTTGTAGGACGGACGCATATCGTTAAAGTTGGTTCGCAGCGTGACACCAAACATGAAGGTGTTGCCGCGCTCGTAGCTGAGGTTAACGTCGGCCCAATCGGTAACACGGTAAATGGCGCCGACGTTAAACTTGCTCTTCTGCTCGATCTTGCCTGCAAAATCTTCCGTGTAATTGTTGCCTTCGTACTCCAGCTTCAGGCGCAGCGGCTGCCATGGCGTCTGATACTCCACGCCGCCAAACAGTGACGCCGGGCCGTGGAACATCTGATCGCCGTTGACCGAACCGGCTTTCTGATAGCTGTTGTCGCGATAGCAATATTTGTCGCTGTAGGAGCAGAACGGGTTTTTCACGTTGCCGCTGGTGCCTAGATATCCCCAGCCCATCCCGAGGGAGAAATCGAACGGTCCCCAGGCTTTGTTGGCGACGATGTACTCCGCATCAAACAGACCCGTACCGCCGATATCACGCGCGCCGACGGAGACCTGCGGCATCCAGTAGCTCTCTTCCCACAGGCGCAGTTTGACGTCGAAGGCTTTGTCTTTGTAGGTCTGATTACCTGAGAACGCCTCGACGCTGCTGTACTGTTTGGTACGCACATCGGTGTAACGCAGGGTGGTTTCCAGCCACGGGAAGAGCTGTACCGACGCGGAATAGTAGCGGTACTGATCGTTATCGCGGTAGTTAAGGCTGATTTCGCCCTCGCGCGCCATACGTGCCGTTGGCGTTTGCAGCAAGCCGACGCCGCCGAAATCTGACTGCGACGGCCCGACGGGCGCGGGAAAGGTTTCAGCGTGGCAGGCGGCGCTGACGCAAAGCGCCAGCATGCTGTAGAGATAAGTTCTTTTCATTAATCCGGTATCCGATGCGTCAGGGAGTGAAGGATGTCGGTGTTCAGTCCGTCATACGCCTTCGTCCAGAAGTGATCGGCAAAGCCGACAAAAATCACGCTGCCCGGCATCGGTTCGATATGGCGTTTGTTCCAGTACGCTACCGGGGCTTTTTGCGTGCGACCATCGGGATAAACCACCCACGCATAGCTGCGATCCGCGCCTTCCAGCAGGCTCTGGTCATCCAGGTAACTCGCGAGATCGCGCCCCGGCGTAAACGGCTTTTTCCCAGGAGCGCTGACCAGCCCCATCACCGTCACGATGGTCGGCTGCGGTGTGATCCACAGGGTGTATTCCCCTTCCAGGGTCGGATTGCCTTTCTCCGCCACGCGCACTTCGTCGGGATCGAGATTAATCAGCTGGCGCCCTGTTACGCTTATCGCCTGCAGCTGCTGGCGCACGGCGTTAATCGCGGCAGCCGTGTCGCCCGTTTCTTGCCCTGCCAGACCCGTCAGTCGGGCCAGCAGCGCCTTATGTTGTTGATCGGCAACCGTGCTGGCCTGACGCTCGCTGATCACCGCCCCCGGCCACCAGCTATTCGCCAGACGCGGCTGGCCGACCAGATCAATCAGATGTTCAGCGTTAGAAAGTGTTTTCGGCTCTTTACTGCCAGGGGTATAGACCTTGACGGTGCCCGCCGACCACGCCAGCGGAGCGGTCAGTGTCAGGAGCAGCGCAGCAGATGTGATGATTTTCATTGTTTCGCCGCCTTGATCAGGGTGGCTTTCACCGGGAAGAAATTCGCGCCAAGGTATTGCAGAGACTGGCGAATCTGCCCTTCGTCATCCACCCAGAAGCGGTTGTGCCAGCGAGCCTGGTCGGTCGTGACCTCTTCATCAAGGATACGCACCTGAGTTTGGTCGCTGCCCACGGTCACGGTGTCGGTGCCATCCCAGCGGAACAGGGATCGCGCCGTGGCGTAGCGCACCTGTTTGTGCTCCGTCCAGCCCATGGTGCGCGTCCAGCTTGCGCCATCGACGATCTGATTCGGTTTGATAAGCGGGTCTTCTGCGAGGTTGTTCACTTCAAGCAGGTTGTCGCCGCCGAGTAGGGTTTTCACCAGACGCCCATGTTGCGTCACGAGTGTGGCCTGGTCCTGCGTCACCCATTTCTGCTGCCCGTTTTCGGCGAAAGCGAGCACCACAAACAGCTGTGGCCCGTCGTTTAACTGCATGTACTGGCTGGCGTAGGGCATATTCTGGATATCGTCATCCGTCAGATGCACGCCCGGCGTGCCGAACAGGCTGTCCCACAGTGAGTTTCCCAGCCCTTTGGTGGTGGCTGAGCACGCCTGCAACAGCAGGCAAATCAGAATGATTGCAGGTCGCTTCACGACTCTTCTCCGAAGGGGTGAAATAACCACACCGAAGTGTGGTTATGGTAATACACCCGTTATTACTGAGTGCTTGTTGTCGTGGTGGTCGTGGTTCCGGTATTGGAGCCATCACCGCCACCGGTTGCCGCCAGAGCGACACCCACGGCCGAGCCTACGGTGCTGGTCGCGGTTGCGGTAGAACTCCCCGCAGACGCAGACGTTGCCGCCGAACCTGCTGCTTCCCCGACCTGAACCGGAGCCGCATAGGCAGACGTCGCCGCAAGCGCAGATATGGCAAAAATGCCATACAGTACTTTCTTCATAACAATTTCCCTTCAATGAATGAATGGAGATTTGCCCAAAAAGAAATTCAGGCGGATTCGAGTATACACAACTAAAGCAGAGGGATTGCCGAACGGGGAAATAGGGGGATGGTTTTAGGATAAATGGATGAAAGTAAATAGCATCGGCTATTTACTATTTATAAAACCATATTAAATCAACAAGTTATAATATACACGAAAATACAAAGGCTCCGTATATTCCTAAAATAACACCCAGTGATTAGCAGGGTAATCGACCTTTTCGGATTAAACTCAGAATAGAAATTTGCGCCAGGTAACGGACAACCGGAATTATCCGATAAAAAAATGCCGGCATTTCGCCGGCATTGATATGGGAATATTAATTATCCGCGCCAGGATTTATAGCGATTAATCAGACCATTCGTTGAACTGTCATGGCTGTTAATATCTTTGTCATCACCCAGCTCTGGCAGAATGCGGTTAGCCAGCTGTTTGCCCAGCTCAACGCCCCACTGATCGAAGGTGAAGATATTCAGGATCGCGCCCTGCGTGAAGATTTTGTGCTCATACAGCGCAATCAACGCACCCAGGCTGAACGGAGTGATTTCGCGCAGCAGAATGGAGTTGGTTGGGCGGTTGCCTTCGAAGACTTTGAACGGCACCACGTGGTCCAGCGTCGCCGGATCTTTACCCTGATCGCGATATTCCTGCTCAACCACGTCGCGCGCTTTACCAAAAGCCAGCGCTTCGGTCTGGGCGAAGAAGTTAGACAGCAGCTTCTGATGATGGTCGGACAGCGCGTTGTGGGTCACCGCTGGCGCGATGAAATCACATGGGACCATTTTGGTGCCCTGGTGAATCAGCTGGTAGAACGCATGCTGACCGTTAGTGCCCGGCTCACCCCAGATGATTGGGCCAGTCTGGTAATCCACGGCGTTGCCGTTACGGTCAACGTATTTGCCGTTGGATTCCATGTTGCCCTGCTGGAAGTACGCCGCGAAGCGGTGCATGTACTGGTCGTACGGCAGGATCGCTTCGGTTTCAGCGCCGAAGAAGTTGTTGTACCAGATGCCGATCAGCGCCAGCAATACCGGCAGGTTTTTCTCCGCCGGGGTGGTGGAGAAGTGCTTGTCCATCGCGTGCGCGCCGGAGAGCAGCTCAACAAAGTTGTCGTAGCCCACGGACAGGATGATCGACAGACCAATCGCTGACCACAGGGAGTAACGGCCGCCGACCCAGTCCCAGAATTCAAACATGTTCGCGGTATCGATGCCGAACTCGCCCACGGCTTTGCCGTTGGTAGAGAGCGCCGCGAAGTGTTTCGCCACATGTTTGTTATCGCCAGCCGTTGCCAGGAACCAGTCGCGCGCGCTGTGGGCGTTAGTCATGGTTTCTTGCGTGGTGAAGGTTTTAGACGCAACCAGGAACAGGGTGGTTTCTGGATTCACTTTTTTCAGCACTTCGGCGATGTGGGTGCCATCGACGTTAGAGACGAAGTGCATGTTCAGATGGTTTTTGTACGGGCGCAGCGCTTCGGTCACCATGAAGGGGCCGAGGTCAGAGCCGCCGATACCGATGTTGACCACGTCGGTGATCGCTTTGCCGGTGTAGCCTTTCCAGCTGCCGGAGATAATGGCTTCAGAGAAGGTTTTCATCTTCTCAAGCACGGCGTTCACTTCCGGCATCACATCTTTGCCGTCAACGATAATCGGAGTATTGCTACGGTTGCGCAGGGCAACATGCAGAACAGCACGGTCTTCGGTGCGGTTAATCTTCTCGCCGGAGAACATGGACTTGATCGCCCCTGCCAGATCGGTCTCTTTCGCCAGATCCTGCAGTTTTGCCAGCGTCTCTTCGGTGATGCGGTTTTTGGAGAAGTCCACCAGCATCAGATCGTCGAAGGTTGCGGAGAATTTGCTGAAACGGTCGCCGTCTTTCGCGAACAGGTCCGCGATGGTGACGTCTTTCATTTCGTCGAAGTGTTTTTGTAGTGCCTGCCAGGCAGTTGTCTGCGTTGGATTGATATTTTTCATTAGCAATACTCTTGTGATTTGAGAATTGTGACTGCGGTCGATTGTAGCGCCTGCGCGCGGAAATTGTGATGGTTTTTATGCCATTGCCCTGGTCTGCATCAAACGGGCGTGAAAAGTCCCAAAAGTATAGTCGCTATAGCCAGCCCTATCGCGGTGGAATGTCCTCCGGATCGCCGTAAAACGAGGGATAAAATAATGGCTTGTTATTAGTCCTGTTACTGAGGGGTACCCCCCCATGAAAAATCCGCATAATCCCAGCGTTGACAGGACTCTCCCCACATTTTATTTATAGGGCGGTATTTGCGCCTGCACCTGTCATCGTTTCGTTCTTGTGCCATGGTCGCTTTATTCTTTCCCTGACACGAGGATGTTATGACGAGTTTTGTTGTCGCCAAATTTGGCGGTACCAGTGTGGCCGATTACGACGCCATGAACCGCAGCGCCGACGTGGTGCTGGCCGATCCGACGACCCGCCTGGTGGTGCTTTCTGCATCGGCTGGCGTGACGAATCTGCTGGTGGCCCTGTCAGAAGGACTGGAAGCGACCGAGCGCTTTGTGAAGCTCGATGCGCTGCGCAAAATTCAGTTCGATATTCTCGAACGTATGAAGAACCCTCAGGTGATTCGCGAGGAAGTCGAACGCCTGCTCGAAAATATCACCACTCTGGCGGAAGCCGCCTCTCTGGCAACATCGACGGCGCTGACCGACGAACTGGTGAGCCACGGCGAGCTGATGTCCACCCTGCTGTTCGTTGAGATCCTGCGTGAGCGCGACGTGCTGGCGCAGTGGTTTGACGTGCGCAAAGTGATGCGTACCAGTGACCGCTTCGGTCGTGCCGAACCGGACGTCGCGACCCTTTCCGAGCTGTCTAAACAGCAGTTGGCACCGCGACTGGCCGAAGGAATTGTCATTACCCAGGGCTTTATCGGGAGCGAAGCCAAAGGCCGCACCACCACTCTGGGCCGTGGCGGCAGCGACTACACGGCTGCGCTGCTTGGTGAAGCGCTGTACGCCTCCCGCGTGGATATCTGGACCGACGTCCCAGGCATCTACACCACCGACCCGCGCGTGGTGCCTGCCGCAAAACGTATTGATGTTATCGCCTTTGAAGAGGCTGCCGAAATGGCGACCTTCGGCGCGAAAGTGCTGCACCCGGCCACCCTGCTGCCTGCAGTACGCAGCGATATTCCGGTGTTTGTCGGGTCGAGCAAAGATCCTAAAGCAGGCGGGACGCTGGTGTGTAAAAGCACTGAGAATCCACCGCTGTTCCGCGCCCTGGCGCTGCGCCGCAAGCAAACGCTGGTGACGTTGCATAGCCTGAATATGCTGCACTCTCGCGGTTTCCTGGCGGAAGTGTTTGGGATTCTTGCGCGCCACAATATCTCGGTGGATCTGATCACCACTTCCGAAGTGAGCATTGCGCTGACGCTGGACACCACCGGCTCGACGTCGACGGGCGATACTCTGCTGACGCAATCGCTGCTGATGGAGCTTTCCGCCCTGTGCCGCGTTGAAGTCGAAGAAGATCTGGCGCTGGTCGCGATTATCGGCAACCAGCTGTCACGCGCCTGCGGCGTGGGCAAAGAGGTCTTTGGCGTGCTGGATCCATTCAATATCCGCATGATTTGCTACGGCGCATCGAGCTATAACCTCTGCTTCCTGGTACCAGGTCATGAAGCCGAGCAGGTCGTGCAGAAACTTCATCATAATTTGTTTGAATAATATTCCTTAGCACGATAAACATTACCTATAGCCGGGCTCGAACCCGGCTTTTTTATAACTAAATAACACAACGTCATCGCAAGGAATTCACTATGTTATCCGCTATCACGCGGCTGTTCCCGTTATGGGCACTGCTGCTCTCTGTTCTCGCCTATTACACGCCATCGACTTTTACGCCTGTCGGCCCGTGGGTCACCACGCTGCTGATGCTGATCATGCTCGGCATGGGTGTGCATCTGAAAATCGACGACTTTAAGCGCGTGCTGTCGCGTCCGGCACCGGTCGCAGCGGGGATTTTCCTGCACTATCTGGTGATGCCGCTGGCCGCCTGGCTGCTGGCGCTGGCTTTCAAGATGCCGCCGGATTTGTCCGCCGGTATGGTGCTGGTGGGAAGCGTCGCCAGCGGTACGGCTTCGAATGTGATGATCTACCTGGCCAAAGGCGACGTGGCGCTGTCGGTGACCATCTCATCCGTCTCAACGCTGGTGGGCGTTATCGCCACACCGCTGCTGACGCGTCTGTACGTGGATGCGCATATTCAGGTGGATGTGATGGGGATGCTGCTCTCCATCCTGCAAATCGTGGTGATTCCGATTGCGCTCGGTCTTGTCATTCACCACCTGTTCCCACGCGTCGTCAAAGCCGTAGAACCTTACCTGCCTGCTTTTTCGATGGTCTGCATCCTGGCGATCATCAGCGCTGTGGTCGCAGGTTCTGCCTCGCATATCGCCTCGGTTGGTTTTGTGGTGATTATCGCGGTGATCCTGCATAACACCATTGGTCTGCTGGGCGGATACTGGGGCGGGAAACTGTTTGGCTTTGATGAATCGACCTGCCGCACGCTGGCGATTGAAGTGGGGATGCAGAACTCAGGCCTCGCGGCAGCGCTCGGTAAGATCTACTTCTCTCCGCTCGCGGCCCTGCCGGGCGCACTCTTCTCCGTGTGGCATAACCTGTCCGGCTCGCTGCTGGCGGGCTACTGGTCAGGAAAACCGATTGCAGAGCCAGCGAAAAAAGAAGTGGTGAAAGAAAACTAATTCACTTCGCGCAAACCCCGGCTTGCTTTACACTGAAGCCTCTACTCTCAAGAGGCTTCAGGTATGTCCACACCGAGATTGACCCAGAAAGACATGACGGAAAGCGAGCAGCGCGAGCTGAAAACCCTGCTCGATCGCGCACGGATTGCACATGGTCGTACTCTGACAAACGCTGAAACCAATCAGGTGAAAAAAGAGTACATCGACAAACTGATGGCCCAGCGTGAAGTCGAAGCAAAAAAAGCCCGCAAACTTAAAAAAGCGCAGGCTTATAAACCGGATACGGAATCCACGTTCTCGTGGTCTGCAAACACCTCACCCCGTGGAAGGCGCTAATTTAGCGCCCTTTCTTTTTACGGCCCGGCTGCACGAAACGCTTCCCGGCAGGTTTGTTGCGCTCTTTTTCTGCGGATTTTGGCGCACTGACGACAGGCCGTTTAATCCCCTGCGTTTTCGGTTTTGCTTTGGCTTTCGGCTTCGCCTCGGAAGACGAACCTTCTATCAGCTTAAACAGCTCAATCAGCTCATCGCCTGTCAGATCGCGCCATTCGCCCTGCGGAATTCCGGAGAGGCTAACGTTCATGATGCGCGTTCGCTCCAGTTTCGTGACCTCAAAACCAAAGTGCTCACACATACGACGGATTTGACGGTTTAGCCCCTGCACCAGGGTAATGCGGAAGGTGAACGGTGCCTCTTTTTTGACTTTGCACTTCTTCGTGACGGTGCCGAGAATCGGCACGCCCGCGCCCATACCGCGAATAAAGTCATCCGTAACCGGCTTGTTGACCGTGACCAGATACTCTTTCTCATGATCGTTACCGGCGCGCAGGATTTTGTTCACCAGATCGCCATGGTTGGTGAGAAAAATCAGCCCCTGCGAGTCTTTGTCCAGACGCCCAATCGGGAAGATACGGCTGCTGTGGTTGACGAAATCAACGATGTTATCCCGCTCGCCATCTTCCGTGGTGCTGACAATACCCACCGGTTTGTTCAACGCGATAAAGACCAGATCTTCTTCGTCTCTTGGTTCGATCAGCTGACCATTCACTTTTACCACGTCGCCAGGCACCACCTGATCGCCAATGGTGGCGCGTTTACCGTTCAGGAAAACGTTACCTTGCTCGATGTAACGATCAGCCTCGCGACGCGAGCAGATTCCGCTCTCGCTAATGTATTTGTTTAATCGGGTTGATTGGGTGGGCAGCATAATTTCTCCTTAATGGGCGAAATATACCTTAGGTTTGGGCTGGTAAAAAGATTAGCCGGTAAAAACTGACTTTCACTTTTCCGCCTTGCGAGGCGGCTTCAGGATCTGCGTTTCGCCCATTTATCGGATGACGATTTTCTTCTAATTTCACGCCATGAGTTCATTCGGGATGTAGTTTAAAAAATACATGGAGTAGTATGAAGGAAATCGTTCAGACACCCTCTTTCCGCTGCTGGGAGCAAAACCTAAAAGATAAAAGGCTCAAGACGCTCATTGCCGCACGCCTTTTTCGTTTAGCCAACGGTTTGCCAGATCGCTTGAACCCAATGAGTTTATAAGCCATGAATAAATTTACGCTGTACGATCCCGCCAGTGCGCTTGTCAATGATGATGAAATCGCTGTGTTTATGGCTGATGCATTTGAAACCGGAGACGCCGCTTATATAGCAAAAGCGTTGGGCGTCATTGCCCGGGCAAAGGGGATGAGCCAAATAGCCGCTCAGACGGGTTTATCTCGTGAACAACTCTATCGTTCATTCAGCGAGAAAGGTAACCCAACGCTCAAAACCACGTTAACGGTCATGCAAGCGCTGGGTCTCTCTTTAACGATTAAAAGTGCGCACGATTAATACTCATCCCTTTCATCATCTTCATCCGGCTGTTCCATGACGCTGTAGGCCACCGAGCAGAACAGGGAGTTGAGACGTTTCATGTCGCCGAGCAGCCCCAGGTGCAGGGAGCTGGTTTCGATACTTTGCACGTTTTGCTGATGCAGACGGTCAACGTGCGCGTGGGAGTATCGGCGGTTGAGGATACGGAAGCGATGCTTGTTGCGGCGCAAGCGGCGGGCACTGGGCACGTCGCCCGAGAAGAAGACCGACATGGCCAGCTGCAGGTTACTGAGTAATTGATCGTGCAGCGCATCCAGTTCAGCAACCCCTTCCAGCGAAAACGCCCGACGGGCGGCCAGCGATTTGTCGGCGATTTCACTGCCCATACGCTCGACAATATCGGATGCCTGCTCAAGGTTGAGGGACATCTCGATGATCTCGGCCCAGCGGCGGGATTCCTCTTCCGCCAGCTCGTCTTGCGGCATACGCGCGAGATAGAGTTTGATCGCGGTGTAGAGCACGTTGATATCATCGGCCAGTTTGCGCAGCTCTTTCTCCTCGCGAGGCTCGCCGTGCATTACTTTCTTCAGTCCATCCAGCATGGTTTCCATCGCGTCGCCCATACGCAGAGTTTCGCGGGCGGCATTGGCCAGCGCCAGCGCCGGGGTATCCAGCGCTGAGGTGTCGAGGTGCTTCGGCTTCAGGCGGGCATCCAGCTCAGGCTCATCGCGGATCATGCGTTTGCAGAACCGCGCCATTGGCCCGGCGAACGGCACCATCGCAAGACAGCGCACCAGGTTGTAGAAGACGTGGAAGTAGATCACCAGCTCAGCTTTCGGCAGCGGCAGGTTATCCATCAGATTCGCCAGCGGGTGAACAAACGGCAGGATTATCAGGCTGCCCACCAGCTTAAAGAGCAAACTCCCCAGCGCCACGCGACGGGCCGCAGCATTTGCGCCGCTATTGTTGAGCATCGCCAGCAGCCCCGACCCGAGGTTCGCGCCGATCACCAGGCACAGCGCCACCGGGAAGGAGATCGCCCCTGCGGTGGTCAGGGTGGCAGTCAACAGCACGGCCGCCAGACTGGAGTAACTGATGATGGCAAACACCGCGCCGATCAGCGCGTCGAGCATGATGTCGCCCGTCAGCGAGGCGAAAATCACCTGCACACCGTTGGCCTGGGTGATCGGCGTAACCGCCTGCACGATCAGCTCCAGCGCCAGCAGAATCAGCCCGAGACCAATCCCTACGCGCCCGAGCTGTCCTTCGCGGGTCTGTTTGCGGCCAAGGAAGAAGATGACGCCGATGAAAATCAGCAGCGGTGACAGCCAGGAGAGATCGAAGGTCAAGATACGCGCCATCAGCGCGGTCCCGACGTCGGCACCCAGTACAATCACCAGCGCCGGCGTCAGCGCCACCAAATCTTGCGCCACAAACGATGTGACGAGCATGGTGGTGGCGTTACTGCTTTGCACGAGGGCGGTGACGCCGATCCCCGCGCAGAAGGCGAGCGGCTTCTTCTCAACGCTGCGGCTGAGGACGGTGCGTAAGCGCGCGCCAAAGACGCGCATCACGCCGGTACGAACAATGTGCGTGCCCCAGACCAGCAGGGCGACGGCCGATAGCAGGTGTAACAACGTCAGCACGGAAGTGGGTTCTCCTTATTGTTATCGATTCCTGAAGCCCATGCCTGAAACGCCGGATAGCGCGTAGCTTATCCGGCCTACGATGAGGCTGAGCTTGCTTAAGTATAAGGGTTTAAACGCAATAAAGAGACAGGGCGCCCGATGAGCGCCCTGTTAGTTGTAAGGAAAAGTGACGTTAATCAGCGTCGTAGCCCAGATTCGGGGCCAGCCAGCGTTCTACTTCTGAGACACTCATCCCTTTACGCAGGGCATAGTCTTCCACCTGATCGCGCTGGATTTGCGCCACCGCGTAGTATTTGCTGTCAGGGTGGCTGAAATACCAGCCCGAAACGGACGCGCCCGGCCACATAGCGTAGGATTCGGTAAGCTTCATGCCCGTATGGGTTTCCACATCCAGCAACTGCCAGATGGTGCCCTTTTCCGTGTGCTCCGGACAGGCCGGATAGCCTGGCGCCGGGCGAATCCCCTGGTAGTTCTCGCGAATCAGCTCCTCGTTGCTGAGGTTTTCATTTGCCGCGTAGCCCCAATGGACTTTACGCACCCGCTCATGCAGGTATTCAGCGAAGGCTTCTGCCAGGCGGTCAGCAATCGCTTTCACCATGATTTTGTTGTAGTCATCGTGCTGCGCTTCGTAAGCCTCGGCGAGTGCATCCTCTTCCAGCCCGCCGGTAACGGCGAACGCGCCGATGTAGTCCGCTTTGCCGCTGAGTTTTGGTGCAACGAAATCGGCCAGGCAGTAGTTGGCAAACCCGACTTTCTCGGTTTGCTGGCGCAGATGACGGCTCACCGCCAGCACGTTAGTGCGGGTTTCATCGCGATAAATTTCGATGTCATCCCCGACGCGGTTCGCCGGGAACAGCCCCACGACGCCGCGCGGATTGAGGCTCTTTTCAGCGCTGAGCTGGTCGAGCAGATCGTTGGCGTCTTTAAACAGGCGCTGCGCCTCTTCACCGACCACCTCATCTTCAAGAATGCGCGGGTATTTTCCCGCCAGCGACCAGGTCATGAAGAACGGCGTCCAGTCGATGTAATTACGCAGGGTTTCGATGTTCGCCGTGACCGCCTGCACGCCCAGGCGATGCGCCACCGGCGGCGTGTAACTTGCCCAGTCGAAAGCCAGATCGTTTTCCCGCGCGGCGGCCAGTGTCACTGGCGGAGTGCGCGGTTTTTTGCGGCCATGCTGGATACGAACGGTGTCGTACTCTTTGCGGGTTTTCGCGACAAAATCATCACGCTGAGTCGCAGAGAGCAAGGCCGACACCACCCCCACGGTGCGTGAGGCGTTCTGTACGTAGACCGTCGGCCCGCTGTAGTTCTGCTCGATTTTCACCGCAGTGTGCGCTTTTGAAGTCGTCGCACCGCCAATCAGCAGCGGAATGGTAAAGCCCTGGCGCTCCATCTCCTTCGCCACGTTGACCATTTCGTCCAGCGACGGCGTGATTAGCCCGGAAAGGCCGATCAAATCCGCATTCACTTCGCGCGCGGTTTTGAGAATTTTGTCTGCCGGAACCATCACGCCGAGGTCGATGATTTCGTAGTTATTGCACTGCAGCACCACGCCGACGATATTTTTGCCGATATCGTGGACGTCGCCTTTGACGGTGGCGATCACCATCTTGCCGTTGGTCTGCCCTTTTTCTTTGCTGGCCTCAATGTAGGGTTCGAGATAGGCCACCGCCTGTTTCATGACGCGCGCGGATTTGACCACCTGCGGCAGGAACATTTTGCCCTCGCCAAACAGGTCGCCGACCACGTTCATCCCGTCCATCAGCGGCCCTTCGATCACCTCAATCGGGCGAGCGGAGAGCTGGCGGGCCTCTTCGGTATCCAGCTCGATAAATTCGGTAATGCCTTTGACCAGCGAGTATTCCAGACGCTTTTTCACGTCCCACGAGCGCCACTCGGCCTGCTGAACCTGGGCGCTTTCGTCGCTTTTACTGCCGCGATATTTCTCCGCCAGCTCCAGCATCCGTTCAGTGGAGTCGTCGCGGCGGTTGAGGATCACGTCTTCCACGGCGTCGCGCAGCTCGGCGGGCAGGTCGTCATAAATCGCCAGCTGTCCGGCGTTGACGATCCCCATGTCCATGCCATTACGGATGGCGTAGTAGAGGAACACGGCGTGAATGGCTTCACGAACCGGATCGTTACCGCGGAACGAGAATGAAACGTTGGAGACGCCGCCGGAGATCAGCGCGTGCGGCAGCTCGCGTTTGATATCCTCGCAGGCGCCGATAAAGTCCTGCGCGTAGTTGTTGTGCTCTTCGATACCCGTCGCGACGGCAAAGATATTGGGGTCGAAAATGATGTCTTCTGGCGGGAAACCGACCTCTTCCGTCAGGATTTTGTACGCGCGGCGGCAAATCTCAATCTTGCGTTCGCGGGTATCGGCCTGGCCGACTTCGTCAAACGCCATCACCACCACGGCCGCGCCATAGCGGCGCACCCGTTTTGCGTGATGAATAAATAGCTCTACCCCCTCTTTCATCGAGATAGAGTTGACGATGCCTTTGCCCTGAATGCACTTCAGCCCTTTTTCGATGACGTCCCACTTTGAGGAGTCAATCATGATCGGCACGCGGGCGATGTCCGGCTCACCGGCAATCAGATTCAGGAAACGCACCATCGCCGCTTCGGCGTCGAGCATCCCTTCGTCCATGTTGATATCGATGATCTGCGCACCGCTTTCCACCTGCTGGCGGGCAACGTCCAGCGCTTCGCTGTATTTTTCTTCTTTGATTAATCGCTTGAACTTAGCGGAACCGGTGACGTTAGTACGTTCACCGACGTTCACAAACAGGCTGTCATCGGCGATGGTCAGCGGCTCAAGGCCCGCCAGACGACAAGCCACCGGCAGCGTCGGCAACGGGCGCGGCGGCAAGCCTGCGACGGCATTGCTCATGGCAGCGATATGTTCCGGCGTGGTGCCGCAGCAGCCGCCGACGATGTTCAGGAAACCTGACTCTGCCCACTCCCGAATTTGCGCGGCCATCGTCGTTGCATCGAGATCGTATTCGCCAAAGGCATTTGGCAAGCCGGCGTTCGGGTGCGCCGTGACGTAGCACTCGGCGATGCGGGAGAGTTCCTGCACGTACTGGCGCAGTTCATCCGGGCCGAGGGCACAGTTGAGGCCAAATGTGAGGGCATCCGCGTGGCGCAGGGAGTTGTAAAACGCTTCCGTCGTCTGACCGGAAAGGGTGCGCCCGGAGGCATCCGTAATGGTGCCCGAGACCATAATCGGCAGATCGACGCCCAGCGCTTCCATCTCTTCCTTCACCGCAAAGATCGCAGCTTTCGCGTTGAGGGTGTCGAACACCGTTTCGATCATGATCAGATCGCAGCCCCCTTCCACCAGCGCCTTGGTGGATTCACGATAGGCCTCGACCAGCTGATCAAAAGTCACGTTACGGAAGGCCGGATCGTTCACGTCCGGTGAAATAGAGGCGGTACGGTTGGTGGGGCCAAGCACCCCGGCGACGTAGCGCGGTTTGTCCGGCGTGCGGGCCGTCCATGCATCAGCGCAGGCGCGCGCCAGCCTGGCGGCCTCAAAATTGATTTCTGCCGACAGGGATTCCATCTGGTAATCCGCCATGGCAATGGTTGTCGAGTTGAAGGTATTGGTTTCGACGATGTCCGCGCCCGCCTCAAAATAGGCGTTATGGATGGCCGCGATGACATCCGGTTTACTCAGCACCAGCAGGTCATTATTGCCTTTCAGGTCGCAAGGCCAGTCGGCGAAACGCTCGCCGCGAAAATCGTCTTCACTCAGACGATAGCTCTGGATCATGGTGCCCATGCCGCCGTCCAGCACCAGAATTCGTTCATTTAACTGCGCACGCAGTTGATCTACTTTGCTGCTCACACTCGCTCCCGACAACGCTCAACAAGGCCAAAAGGCCAGCAGTCCATACTGGCATAATCTCGCAGGGTGGAGAAGTCACGCAGCGTTAACATGAGACATGTTCACTATCACTCCTCCGATCAGTCAGGATAACGGTTGCAAATTCACCAAATAAAACGAAAATGATTTCCACGATACAGAAAAAGGATTCCGTCATGGTCGCTACCGTTCCCGCAAAACGCGGCAGAAAACCTGCTGCCACCACCGCGCCGCCAGGCGGACAAGTTCAGTCGCTCACACGCGGATTAAAGCTGCTGGAATGGATCGCGGAATCCCACAGCAGCGTTGCTCTGACCGAGCTGGCGCAGCAGGCAGGCCTGCCGAACTCCACCACGCACCGTCTGTTAAGCACCATGCAGCAGTTGGGCTTTGTCCGTCAGGTGGGTGAACTGGGCCACTGGTCCGTCGGTGCCCATGCGTTTATCGTCGGCAGCAGCTTTTTGCAGAGCCGTAATCTGCTGGCGATTGTGCATCCGATCCTGCGCAAACTGATGGAAGACTCTGGCGAGACGGTCAACCTGGCGGTGCTCGATCAGAGCGACCATCAGGCGATTATCATTGACCAGGTGCAGTGTACGCAGCTGATGCGTATGTCCGCACCCATTGGCGGTAAGCTGCCGATGCATGCGTCGGGGGCGGGAAAAGCGTTTCTGTCGCAGCTCAGCGAGGAGCAAGTCACTGGCCTGCTGCACCGCAAAGGGCTGCATGCCTATACGCATGCCACGCTGGTTTCCCCGCTGCATCTGAAAGATGATTTGGCCCAGACGCGCAAGCGCGGCTATTCGTTCGATGATGAAGAACATGCGCTGGGTCTGCGCTGTATCGCGGCGTGTATTTTTGATGAGCACCGCGAACCCTTCGCCGCGATCTCCATTTCTGGGCCGATCTCACGCGTGACCGATGACCGCGTCACCGAGCTGGGCGCGCTGGTCATCAAAGCGGCGAAGGAAGTGACGCTGGCGTATGGTGGGATTCGCTAACCTTGAATGCGGCCTGATCCCCTCTCTCTCAAGAGAGGGGAAACACTACATTGACCACCGCACGCTAAAACGCTGCCGCCTGCGGTAGGCGTATACATCTTCAACGTAACCGTTTTTGATGCGCGTTTGCAGACCGCGCCAGTAGTCGGCGTGGAACAGATCTTCGTGCATCTCTGCAAATAACGGCCCGATGCGCGGGTCGGCGCAGAGCCAGTGGCGAAACTCCTCCGGGAAGACATCGCCCGGCGAGACGCTGTACCACGGCTCGCTGGCCAGCTCATCTTCCGGATAGCGCGCGGCCGGAATATCGCGGAAATTCACCTCGGTCATATAGCAAATTTCATCGTAATCGTAGAACACCACCCGCCCGTGGCGCGTCACGCCAAAGTTTTTAAACAGCATATCGCCGGGAAAAATATTGGCCGCTGCCAGCTGGCGGATCGCGTTGCCGTACTCTTCAATCGCATCACGCAGCGCCTGGCCGTCCACCTGCTCCAGCCAGATATTAAGCGGAACCATTCGGCGTTCGATGTAAAGATGGCTGATGGCAATCTTATCGCCCAGATCGGTGATTTTGCCCGGCGCTTCCTGCATTAGCAGGGTCATTAGCGCTGGCGCGATCTGCCGTTTATCCAGCACAAAGTTTTCGAACTCCTGGGTGTCGGCCATGCGCCCCACGCGGTCGTGCTCTTTGACCAGCTGATAGCAGGCGCGGACGTGCGCCGCCGTCATCTCTTTCTGCGGCGCGAATTTATCTTTGATGACCTTAAACACACGATCAAAACCCGGCAGCGTGAAGACCAGCATCACCATCCCGCGGATTCCGGGCGCTTCGATGAACTGCTCGTCGCTACTGCTGATGTAGTGCAGGTATTCGCGATAGCTCTCAGTTTTCGCGTGTTTTTGACAGCCAATCGCCATATACAGCTCAGCGGTGGTTTTGACCGGCAGCAGCTCGCGCAACCACTCCACCAACGCGGCGGGGTGTGGCGCATAAACCATGAAATAGGAGCGGGCGAAGCCGAAGACAATGCTCGCCTCGGCGCTGGTTGTCAGACAGGCGTCGACAAAAAGCTCGCCATCATCCGTACGATGGATCGGCAACAGAAAGGGAATGGTGGCCGTGGGGGTGAGCAACTTCCCGACCAGCCAGGCGGCTTTATTGCGGAAAAACAGTTCGTTAGCCACCTGTAAATGGCTGCGTTGTAAAACGTCGGTGCCGAAAGCGTCCGTCAGATGCGCGACGATATAGCCCACGTCGCGCGTTTTGTTTTGCCATGGCAAACGCAGCGGTAAATCCGAGAGCATTTTGCTCAACAGACTTTCCCAGCCGTGTTCGGGGAAGAAATCCTTCGCCAGCGGGCGCGGGATGGTGCGAAAGCGACGCTCAGGCTGAGAGCTGAAAATAAATAACCGCTCAGGAGATAACGAGCGGTGGTCAAATAACCGACAATAGACGGAGTTGAAAAAGCTCTCCGCAATCTCGAAGCGCGGGTAATCCGGCAACAGATGGGTGTAGTGCTCTTTTACGCGGAGCAAAAAATCGGCGTCGGGGCTTTTGCCATCGGTGATGCAGCGCAACTGCTCGACCACCAGACCCACGTGATGATCGTAAAGATGGATACGCTGTTTCATCGCCTGCTGTACGGCGTGCCAGTCGGCGTGTTCGAAGCGCTGCTGCGCGCCTGAAGTCACTTCCAGAAAACGGCCATACTGCGCGTCGAAGCCCTGCAGGATGGTTTGTGCAATCAGTAACTCCAGGCCACGCGACATAGGCTCCCCTCATCCCGGCCCTCTCCCCAACGGGGAGAGGGGGAAAACATCAGAACTGTGATTCTTCAGTCGAACCGGTCAACGCCGTAACCGATGAGGCGCCGCCCTGAATGATCGTCGTGACGTTGTCGAAATAGCCTGTGCCCACTTCCTGCTGGTGAGAAGCAAAGGTGTAGCCCTCTTTGCTGGCCGCAAACTCTGGCTGCTGCACTTTTTCCACGTAGTGCTTCATGCCCTCACCCTGCGCGTAGGCGTGGGCCAGATCGAACATGTTGAACCACATGCTGTGGATACCCGCGAGGGTGATGAACTGGTATTTGTAGCCCATCTCAGAGAGCTGCTGCTGGAAGCTGGCAATGGTTTTATCATCCAGATTCTTCTGCCAGTTGAATGACGGCGAGCAGTTGTACGCCAGCAGTTTGCCTGGATATTTAGCATGGATCGCATCGGCAAAGCGTTTTGCCAGCGCCAGGTCCGGCGTGGAGGTTTCGCACCACACCAGGTCGGCATACGGGGCGTAGGCCAGACCGCGGCTGATAGCCTGCTCGATACCTGCATGCGTACGGTAGAACCCTTCACTGGTGCGCTCACCGGTAATGAATTCGCTGTCGTAAGGGTCGCAGTCAGAGGTAATCAGATCCGCCGCATCCGCATCGGTACGGGCGATAACCAGGGTCGGCACGCCCAGAACATCCGCCGCCAGACGCGCGGCGACCAGTTTCTGGATCGCTTCTTGCGTCGGCACCAGCACTTTGCCGCCCATATGACCGCACTTCTTCACGGACGCCAGCTGATCTTCAAAGTGAACCGCCGCTGCACCGGCTTCAATCATTGATTTCATCAGCTCAAACGCATTCAGTACACCCCCAAAACCTGCTTCGGCATCCGCCACGATAGGCAGGAAGTAATCCACGAAGCGCGGATCGTTTGGCTCAATGCCGGACGCCCACTGGATCTGATCCGCACGACGGAAGGTGTTGTTGATCCGATCGACCACCGAGGGTACGGAGTTGGCCGGATAGAGCGACTGATCCGGATACATACTGGAGGCCAGGTTAGCGTCAGCCGCCACCTGCCAGCCGGAGAGATAGACCGCTTCAATCCCCGCTTTCGCCTGCTGCAACGCCTGGCCACCGGTCAACGCACCGAGGCTGTTGATATACCCTTTTTTCGATTCGCCGTGCAGCAGACGCCACATTTTCGCGGCACCGAGCTGCGCCAGCGTGCATTCCGGGTTGACCGAACCGCGCAGTTTCACCACTTCCTCTGCGCTGTACGGGCGGTTGATGCCTTCCCAGCGCGGTTGAGTCCACTCTTTTTGTAATTCTTCGATTTGTTGGGTACGGGTTTTCATGTGCAGATGCTCCATATTATCGTCCTGGCTTCCCAGGCGTTATTGGTGAAGGCAGTTTGGTCACGGCCAGCGCTAGAACCAAAGGGATTCTGAGCACTGCCTGGGCCAAAATGGCGAACAAAATAGCCTGGGTAGTTAGGCCAGCAGGCGATAGCCGGGCAAAGTAAGGAAGTCGATTAATTCTTCAGACGTCGTGATTTGCTCCATCAGACGCGCGGCATCGTCAAAACGGCCACTGCTGAAGCGGTGTTCGCCCAGCTCGTCCTGAATCACCCGCATCTCCTCGGCAAGCATCTGGCGGAACAGGGATTTAGTGACCGGTTTGCCGTTATTGAGCGTTTTCTGGTGGTGGATCCACTGCCAGATGGAGGTACGGGAGATCTCCGCCGTGGCGGCATCTTCCATCAGGCCGTAAATCGGGACGCAGCCATTGCCCGAGATCCATGCTTCGATGTACTGGACCGCAACGCGAATATTGGCGCGCATGCCTGCTTCAGTTCGCTCGCCCTCGCACGGCATCAGCAGCTCTTCAGCTGAGACAGGTGCGTCGTCTTCGCGGGTAACGAAAAGCTGATTTTTGTTCTCACCCAGCACGCTGTTGAAAACCTCCATCGCCGTGTCCGCCAGGCCCGGGTGGGCAACCCAGGTGCCATCGTGGCCGTTGCGGGCTTCAAGCTCTTTATCCGCCTTCACTTTGGTCAGCACCTGATTATTGCGCTCGGCATCTTTGCTCGGAATAAAGGCCGCCATCCCCCCCATCGCGAACGCGCCGCGTTTATGGCAGGTCTTGATCAGCAGGCGTGAGTAGGCACTCAGGAAAGGCTTGTCCATAGTGACCGCCTGGCGATCGGGCAGCACGCGGTCTGGATGATTTTTCAGGGTTTTGATGTAGCTGAAGATGTAATCCCAGCGTCCACAATTCAGGCCGACGATGTGGTCGCGCAGAGCGTGCAGGATTTCATCCATCTGGAACACTGCCGGCAGCGTTTCGATCAGCAGGGTGGCTTTGATGGTGCCGCGCGGCAGATTGAAGCGATCTTCCGCGTAGCTGAATACCTCGCTCCACCAGGCCGCTTCCTGCCATGACTGCGTTTTTGGCAGGTAGAAATAAGGGCCACTCCCTTTTACCAGCAGGCTTTTATGGTTGTGGAAGAAGTAGAGCGCAAAATCAAACAGGCTGCCGGGAATGGCTTCGTTGCGCCATGTAACGTGTTTTTCAGGAAGATGCAGGCCGCGCACACGGCAAATCAGGACGGCCGGATTGGGTTTCAGCTGATATATTTTTCCGGCTTCATTGGTATAGCTGATAGTGCCATTGACCGCATCGCGCAGGTTGATTTGCCCCTCGATCACTTTACGCCAGTCTGGCGCCAATGAATCTTCGAAGTCTGCCATGAACACTCTTACATTGGCATTCATAGCATTAATCACCATTTTACGCTCAACCGGGCCGGTGATTTCGACGCGACGATCCTGTAAATCCTGCGGAATACCACGGATTTTCCAGGCTGAGTTACGAATGGAAGCAGTTTCCGAAATGAAGTCTGGAAGCTTACCGTTATCGATGTCCTGCTGTTGCTGAATACGAGCCGCCAGCAGTTTATTGCGCTTCGGTGCAAAGCGCGTCACCAGCTCAGCCAGAAACTCGACGGCATCTGGTGTCAGAACCTGCTGTTCCAGCTCACCATTGGGTTGGTTAAACGTCAGTTCATCGGTGGTCGTTGCCTGTTGATTCATTTCGCTGCTCCTCATCAAAGATCCAAAAAAGCGTCCCCCACTGCGAGCGAAAGATCGTTGTGTGGTTTTCGCTCAGCAGATTTAAGACTATCCATTATTTTTCTAAAATCAAAAACAATTTCCATTTTAATTAAATATTGTTCTTATCTTATTGATTAGGAAGAGATTAAAAATTATTTAATGGATGAGGGGTGTTTCGGAAATAAAAAAGGCACCCGAAGGTGCCTGATCTGGAATGCTGAAACGCTTTAGGATCGTTCTGCGCAGAGGATTAATCTAACGTCGGATTCATGTGGCGCAGATCGTATGGCGTGATCTGATAGACGTAATAGTTGAGCCAGTTAGTAAACAGCAAATTGCCATGGCTACGCCAGGTTGCTCTTGGCGTGTTTTGCGGATCGTTTTTCGGGAAATAGTTGTACGGCACTTCCGGGTTTAACCCCGCTTCCACATCGCGGAAAAATTCGCTCGCCAGGGTATGCGCATCGTATTCCGGATGTCCCGTCACAAAGGCGATACGTTTGTCTTTACTGGCGAACAGATAGGCGTCGCCATCTTCCGTTTCGGCCAGGATCTCGAGATCCGTGTAATCACGAATCAGCGCGGCCGGGAAATCTGCGTAGCGCGAGTGAGGTGCGAGGAAAGAGTCGTCAAAACCACGCGTCAGCAACGCATGAGGATGGAGAATGTGGTGTTCGTATACGCCAGACAGCTTTTCCGTGCGGGTTTGCTTCGGGATGCCGTAGAGAATATTCAGTGCCGCTTGTACCGCCCAACAGACAAAGAGCGTTGAAGTGACGTGATCTTTGGCCCACTCGAGTACCTGCTTGATCTGCGGCCAGTAGGCCACATCGTTGAACTCAACCAGGCCCAGCGGTGCACCCGTGACGATCAGACCATCGAAGTTATCGTTGCGGATATCTTCGAAGTTGCAGTAGAAGTTATTCAGATGCTCGGACGGTGTGTTGCGCGATTCACGGGCATCGACGCGCAGCAGCTGGATGTCCACCTGTAGCGGGGAGTTGGAGAGCAAGCGCAGGAACTGGTTTTCCGTCTCAATCTTTTTGGGCATCAGGTTGAGGATGAGAACCTTAAGTGGACGAATTTCCTGACCTGTTGCGCGCGAGGCCTTCATCACAAAGACATTCTCTTCACGCAAGAAATTAACGGCTGGTAGCTCGTCCTGCACCCTAATCGGCATAACCTTATATCCTCACAGCATACGTATAAACGTTTAGACATCCAGATAGCTGACAATACCCAGGAATCGTGCGAATGTCGAGTCTGTAAGAGGAAGGTGAGAAAGTTTCACGGAGGGAAACTGAGGAATAAACAAGAAAGGACAAAAACGCAAAAAGGCCATCCTTGCGGATGGCCTCTTCACTTAATTGATGCCTGGCAGTTCCCTACTCTCACATGGGGAGACCCCACACTACCATCGGCGCTACGGCGTTTCACTTCTGAGTTCGGCATGGGGTCAGGTGGGACCACCGCGCTAAAGCCGCCAGGCAAATTCTGTATCAACACGCATCTCTGCGCATTAATTAATCTGTATCAGCTGAAAATCGACTGTCTCTGCTTCGCCAAAACATCTTCGGCGTTGTAAGGTTAAGCCTCACGGTTCATTAGTACTGGTTAGCTCAATACATCGCTGCACTTACACACCCAGCCTATCAACGTCGTAGTCTTCAACGTTCCTTCAGGACTCTCAAGGAGTCAGGGAGAACTCATCTCGGGGCAAGTTTCGTGCTTAGATGCTTTCAGCACTTATCTTTTCCGCATTTAGCTACCGGGCAATGCCATTGGCATGACAACCCGAACACCAGTGATGCGTCCACTCCGGTCCTCTCGTACTAGGAGCAGCCCCCCTCAATTCTCCAGCGCCCACGGCAGATAGGGACCGAACTGTCTCACGACGTTCTAAACCCAGCTCGCGTACCACTTTAAACGGCGAACAGCCGTACCCTTGGGACCTACTTCAGCCCCAGGATGTGATGAGCCGACATCGAGGTGCCAAACACCGCCGTCGATATGAACTCTTGGGCGGTATCAGCCTGTTATCCCCGGAGTACCTTTTATCCGTTGAGCGATGGCCCTTCCATTCAGAACCACCGGATCACTATGACCTGCTTTCGCACCTGCTCGAGCCGTCACTCTCGCAGTCAAGCTAGCTTATGCCATTGCACTAACCTCCTGATGTCCGACCAGGATTAGCTAACCTTCGTGCTCCTCCGTTACTCTTTAGGAGGAGACCGCCCCAGTCAAACTACCCACCAGACACTGTCCGCAACCCGGATTACGGGTCTACGTTAGAACACCAGCCATTAAAGGGTGGTATTTCAAGGTTGGCTCCACGCAGACTGGCGTCCACGCTTCAAAGCCTCCCACCTATCCTACACATCAAGGACCAGTGTTCAGTGTCAAGCTATAGTAAAGGTTCACGGGGTCTTTCCGTCTTGCCGCGGGTACACTGCATCTTCACAGCGAGTTCAATTTCACTGAGTCTCGGGTGGAGACAGCCTGGCCATCATTACGCCATTCGTGCAGGTCGGAACTTACCCGACAAGGAATTTCGCTACCTTAGGACCGTTATAGTTACGGCCGCCGTTTACCGGGGCTTCGATCAAGAGCTTCGCGTTGCCGCTAACCCCATCAATTAACCTTCCGGCACCGGGCAGGCGTCACACCGTATACGTCCACTTTCGTGTTTGCACAGTGCTGTGTTTTTAATAAACAGTTGCAGCCAGCTGGTATCTTCGACTGGTTTCAGCTCCGTCCGCAGGGACTTCACCTACACACCAGCGTGCCTTCTCCCGAAGTTACGGCACCATTTTGCCTAGTTCCTTCACCCGAGTTCTCTCAAGCGCCTTGGTATTCTCTACCTGACCACCTGTGTCGGTTTGGGGTACGATTTGATGTTACCTGATGCTTAGAGGCTTTTCCTGGAAGCAGGGCATTTGTTACTTCAGCACCGTAGTGCCTCGTCATCACACCTCAGCGTTAAAAAGGTACCGGATTTACCTGGAACCTCCGCCTACATGCTTAAACCGGGACAACCGTCGCCCGGCTAACATAGCCTTCTCCGTCCCCCCTTCGCAGTAACACCAAGTACAGGAATATTAACCTGTTTCCCATCGACTACGCCTTTCGGCCTCGCCTTAGGGGTCGACTCACCCTGCCCCGATTAACGTTGGACAGGAACCCTTGGTCTTCCGGCGAGCGGGCTTTTCACCCGCTTTATCGTTACTTATGTCAGCATTCGCACTTCTGATACCTCCAGCATGCCTCACAGCACACCTTCAACGGCTTACAGAACGCTCCCCTACCCAACAACACCTAAGTGTCGCTGCCGCAGCTTCGGTGCATGGTTTAGCCCCGTTACATCTTCCGCGCAGGCCGACTCGACCAGTGAGCTATTACGCTTTCTTTAAATGATGGCTGCTTCTAAGCCAACATCCTGGCTGTCTGTGCCTTCCCACATCGTTTCCCACTTAACCATGACTTTGGGACCTTAGCTGGCGGTCTGGGTTGTTTCCCTCTTCACGACGGACGTTAGCACCCGCCGTGTGTCTCCCGTGATAACATTCTTCGGTATTCGTAGTTTGCATCGGGTTGGTAAGCCGGGATGGCCCCCTAGCCGAAACAGTGCTCTACCCCCGAAGATGAGTTCACGAGGCGCTACCTAAATAGCTTTCGGGGAGAACCAGCTATCTCCCGGTTTGATTGGCCTTTCACCCCCAGCCACAAGTCATCCGCTAATTTTTCAACATTAGTCGGTTCGGTCCTCCAGTTAGTGTTACCCAACCTTCAACCTGCCCATGGCTAGATCACCGGGTTTCGGGTCTATACCCTGCAACTTAACGCCCAGTTAAGACTCGGTTTCCCTTCGGCTCCCCTATACGGTTAACCTTGCTACAGAATATAAGTCGCTGACCCATTATACAAAAGGTACGCAGTCACCCCATAAAGAGGCTCCCACTGCTTGTACGTACACGGTTTCAGGTTCTTTTTCACTCCCCTCGCCGGGGTTCTTTTCGCCTTTCCCTCACGGTACTGGTTCACTATCGGTCAGTCAGGAGTATTTAGCCTTGGAGGATGGTCCCCCCATATTCAGACAGGATACCACGTGTCCCGCCCTACTCTTCGAGTTCACAGCGTGTGCATTTTTGTGTACGGGGCTGTCACCCTGTATCGCCGGACTTTCCAGACCGTTCCACTAACACACGCGCTGATTCAGACTCTGGGCTCCTCCCCGTTCGCTCGCCGCTACTGGGGGAATCTCGGTTGATTTCTTTTCCTCGGGGTACTTAGATGTTTCAGTTCCCCCGGTTCGCCTCATGCCACTATGTATTCATGACATGATAGTGTGTCGGAACACACTGGGTTTCCCCATTCGGGTATCGCCGGGTCAAAGGTTCATATCACCTCGCCGACGCTTATCGCAGATTAGCACGCCCTTCATCGCCTCTGACTGCCAGGGCATCCACCGTGTACGCTTAGTCGCTTAACCTCACAACCCGAAGATGTTTCGTAAAACACCCTCGTGTCGCGAAAATTTGAGAGACTCGAACACACCGTCATCCTGTTCTTATTACGGAGAACAGACGCAGCGTGTCGTTTCAATTTTCAGCTTGATCCAGATTTTTAAAGAGCAAAACTTCTTAATGCACTCGAAAGTACATTCAGAAGTTCATCATTCATCAGACAATCTGTGTGGACACTACAAAGGCAGGTTCTTTCAGGTAAGGAGGTGATCCAACCGCAGGTTCCCCTACGGTTACCTTGTTACGACTTCACCCCAGTCATGAATCACAAAGTGGTAAGCGCCCTCCCGAAGGTTAAGCTACCTACTTCTTTTGCAACCCACTCCCATGGTGTGACGGGCGGTGTGTACAAGGCCCGGGAACGTATTCACCGTAGCATTCTGATCTACGATTACTAGCGATTCCGACTTCATGGAGTCGAGTTGCAGACTCCAATCCGGACTACGACGTACTTTATGAGGTCCGCTTGCTCTCGCGAGGTCGCTTCTCTTTGTATACGCCATTGTAGCACGTGTGTAGCCCTACTCGTAAGGGCCATGATGACTTGACGTCATCCCCACCTTCCTCCAGTTTATCACTGGCAGTCTCCTTTGAGTTCCCGGCCGGACCGCTGGCAACAAAGGATAAGGGTTGCGCTCGTTGCGGGACTTAACCCAACATTTCACAACACGAGCTGACGACAGCCATGCAGCACCTGTCTCACGGTTCCCGAAGGCACTAAAGCATCTCTGCTAAATTCCGTGGATGTCAAGAGTAGGTAAGGTTCTTCGCGTTGCATCGAATTAAACCACATGCTCCACCGCTTGTGCGGGCCCCCGTCAATTCATTTGAGTTTTAACCTTGCGGCCGTACTCCCCAGGCGGTCGACTTAACGCGTTAGCTCCGGAAGCCACTCCTCAAGGGAACAACCTCCAAGTCGACATCGTTTACGGCGTGGACTACCAGGGTATCTAATCCTGTTTGCTCCCCACGCTTTCGCACCTGAGCGTCAGTCTTTGTCCAGGGGGCCGCCTTCGCCACCGGTATTCCTCCAGATCTCTACGCATTTCACCGCTACACCTGGAATTCTACCCCCCTCTACAAGACTCTAGCCTGCCAGTTTCGAATGCAGTTCCCAGGTTGAGCCCGGGGATTTCACATCCGACTTGACAGACCGCCTGCGTGCGCTTTACGCCCAGTAATTCCGATTAACGCTTGCACCCTCCGTATTACCGCGGCTGCTGGCACGGAGTTAGCCGGTGCTTCTTCTGCGAGTAACGTCAATCACTGTGGTTATTAACCACAATGCCTTCCTCCTCGCTGAAAGTACTTTACAACCCGAAGGCCTTCTTCATACACGCGGCATGGCTGCATCAGGCTTGCGCCCATTGTGCAATATTCCCCACTGCTGCCTCCCGTAGGAGTCTGGACCGTGTCTCAGTTCCAGTGTGGCTGGTCATCCTCTCAGACCAGCTAGGGATCGTCGCCTAGGTGAGCCGTTACCCCACCTACTAGCTAATCCCATCTGGGCACATCTGATGGCAAGAGGCCCGAAGGTCCCCCTCTTTGGTCTTGCGACGTTATGCGGTATTAGCTACCGTTTCCAGTAGTTATCCCCCTCCATCAGGCAGTTTCCCAGACATTACTCACCCGTCCGCCGCTCGTCACCCGAGAGCAAGCTCTCTGTGCTACCGCTCGACTTGCATGTGTTAGGCCTGCCGCCAGCGTTCAATCTGAGCCATGATCAAACTCTTCAATTTAAGTTTGATGCTCGTGAATTAAACTTCGTAATGAATTACGTATGTTCACTCAGAGACTTTGGTATTCATTTAGCGTCTTGCGACGTTAGAATCCATGTCACTTTGAGTGCCCACACAGATTGTCTGATAAATTGTTAAAGAGCAGTGCAACGCGGCTTTCGCTCACCGTTGCGAGGTGGCGTATATTACGCTTTCCTCTTTCAGAGTCAACCCTGAATTTCAGGATTTTTTCTCTTCAACCGAACCGGCTGTTTGTGTGAAGTGATTCACATCTGCCGTGTCGATGGAGGCGCATTATAGGGAGTTCTCGTCAGCCCGCAACTGCTAAATGACAGAAAAATGACTGACTGCTGCATTCCACAGCAAAACCCCGCCTTATACCCTTTTGCACACAGACTTATCCACAACCCGACGAAAATTTGAAAATTCGCGAGCGTTGCGCAAACGTTTTCGTTAAAATGTACGCGCCATGCAAGGATGCCCTGTCAGGTGTGTTAGATGAGTTTTTTAAAGGAAAATTCATCTAACGCTCTCTGTAATCGTGAAATCCAGGGGATTTACCATGCAACAACGTCGTCCAGTCCGCCGCGCTCTGCTCAGTGTTTCTGATAAAGCCGGTATCGTCGAATTCGCTCAGGCACTTTCTGCACGCGGTGTAGAGCTGCTGTCCACTGGCGGAACCGCTCGCCTGTTAGCAGATAAAGGTCTGCCGGTAACCGAAGTATCCGATTACACCGGATTCCCGGAAATGATGGATGGACGTGTAAAGACCCTGCATCCAAAAGTGCATGGCGGCATTCTCGGTCGTCGCGGTCAGGATGACAGCATCATGGATCAACACGGGATTGCGCCGATCGATATGGTGGTTGTTAATCTCTATCCTTTCGCCCAGACCGTTGCCCGCGAAAACTGCTCTCTGGAAGATGCGGTCGAGAATATCGACATCGGCGGGCCAACCATGGTGCGCTCCGCCGCGAAGAACCATAAAGATGTGGCTATCGTGGTAAAGAGCAGCGACTACAACACCATCATTAACGAGATGGATGCCAATGAAGGCTCCCTGACGCTGGAAACCCGTTTCGACCTCGCCATCAAAGCGTTCGAACACACCGCTGCTTACGACAGCATGATCGCCAACTACTTCGGTAGTCTTGTTCCGGCCTATCACGGTGAAAGCAAAGAGCCTGCTGGCCGCTTCCCGCGCACCCTGAATCTGAACTTCATTAAGAAGCAAGATATGCGTTACGGCGAGAACAGCCATCAGAACGCAGCCTTCTATATAGAAGAAGAGATCAAAGAAGCTTCCGTTGCCACTGCTCAGCAGGTTCAGGGCAAAGCGCTTTCCTATAACAACATCGCCGATACCGACGCGGCGCTGGAGTGCGTGAAAGAGTTTAACGAACCGGCCTGTGTGATCGTCAAACACGCGAACCCGTGCGGCGTCGCCGTAAGTACTTCCATTCTGGAAGCTTACAATCGCGCGTACAAAACCGACCCAACCTCCGCTTTCGGCGGCATTATTGCTTTCAACCGCGAACTGGATGCGGAAACGGCACAGGCGATCATCTCCCGCCAGTTCGTTGAAGTGATCATCGCTCCTTCCGCGACTGAAGAAGCCCTGAAGATCACCGCCGCTAAGCAGAACGTCCGCGTGCTGGTCTGCGGCCAGTGGGCTGAGCGCGTACCGGCTCTGGATTTCAAACGTGTTAACGGCGGCCTGCTGGTTCAGGATCGCGATCTGGGCATGGTCACCGCTGGCGATCTGCGTGTGGTCAGCAAACGCCAGCCGACCGAGCAGGAACTGCGTGATGCGCTCTTCTGCTGGAAAGTGGCGAAATTCGTTAAATCCAACGCCATTGTCTATTCCAAAGAGAACATGACCATCGGCATTGGCGCAGGCCAGATGAGCCGTGTTTACTCCGCGAAAATCGCCGGTATCAAAGCCAGCGATGAAGGGCTGGAAGTGAAAGGCTCCGCCATGGCCTCTGACGCCTTCTTCCCGTTCCGCGACGGTATTGATGCCGCAGCGGCGGCTGGCGTTACCTGTGTCATTCAGCCGGGCGGCTCAATCCGTGATGACGAAGTGATTGCTGCTGCCGACGAACACGGTATCGCAATGATCTTCACCGACATGCGTCACTTCCGCCATTAATCTCCGGAGCAGACAATGAAAGTATTAGTGATTGGTAACGGTGGGCGCGAGCACGCCCTGGCGTGGAAAGCGGCACAGTCGCCTCTGGTTGAAACCGTCTTCGTGGCACCGGGTAATGCCGGTACCGCGCTGGAACCTGCCCTGCAGAACGTCGCAATCGGCGTGACCGATATTCCGGCGCTGCTGAACTTCGCCCTGAATGAGAAAATCGATCTGACCATCGTCGGTCCGGAAGCACCGCTGGTGATTGGCGTGGTAGATGCGTTCCGCGCAGCGGGCCTGAAAATCTTCGGCCCAACGGAGGGCGCAGCGCAGCTTGAGGGTTCTAAAGCCTTCACTAAAGATTTCCTTGCGCGTCACAAAATCCCGACCGGTGAGTATCAGAATTTCACCGAAGTGGAGCCTGCGCTGGCGTATCTGCGCGAAAAAGGCGCTCCGATTGTCATCAAGGCCGACGGTCTGGCTGCCGGTAAAGGCGTGATCGTGGCGATGACCCTCGAAGAAGCCGAAGCGGCCGTTCAGGATATGCTGGCAGGTAACGCTTTCGGCGACGCTGGGCACCGCATCGTGATCGAAGAGTTCCTCGACGGCGAAGAGGCGAGCTTTATCGTGATGGTCGATGGCGAGCATGTCCTGCCGATGGCCACCAGCCAGGATCACAAACGTGTGGGTGATGGCGATACCGGTCCGAACACCGGCGGCATGGGCGCTTACTCTCCGGCGCCGGTGGTGACTGACGAAGTCCACCAGCGCACGATGGATCGCATCATCTGGCCTACCGTGAAAGGCATGGCCGCCGAAGGCAACACGTACACCGGTTTCCTGTATGCCGGGCTGATGATCGACAAGCAGGGCAACCCAAAAGTTATCGAGTTCAACTGCCGCTTTGGCGATCCGGAAACGCAGCCGATCATGCTGCGCATGAAATCCGATCTGGTGGAACTGTGCCTGGCCGCCTGCGAAGGTAAGCTGGATGAGAAAACGTCCGAGTGGGATACGCGTGCCTCTTTGGGCGTCGTGATCGCTGCCGGGGGGTATCCGGGCAACTACAACAATGGCGATGAGATCCACGGTTTACCGCTGGAAGAGGTCGACGGCGGTAAAGTGTTCCATGCTGGCACCAAACTGGCAGAAGACGATCGCGTGTTAACTAACGGGGGCCGCGTATTGTGCGCCACCGCGCTGGGTAACACCGTGGCCGACGCGCAGAAACGCGCTTACGCGCTGATGAAGGATATCCACTGGAACGGCAGCTTTAGCCGTGGTGATATTGGTTATCGTGCGATTGCCCGCGAGCAAGAACAGTAACAACTATTCGCCCTCTCCGTCCGGAGGGGGCACTGATATCAGAAATTCTTTTCCGTCGGCTGCCACGTGCAGAAATCTTCGTTTGCCACCAGCAGCAGCTGTGACCCTTCTGGCGCTTCAAGCCAGGCAATACTCACTTCCATCGAAGAGTGTCGCTGACGCCGTTCGATATGTTCTTTCACCCAGGCTTCGAGATCGGGCTTAACGGTCTGCCCTTCACAGGTGGTGACTGTGCCATCAGGATGCCAGCGCCCCTGACGTAGCACCACGCGTCCCTGACGCAGCGCATCGCTGGTCTGGCGCACCTGGGTTGCCCGGTAGCGGTACAGGGCGATTTGATCGCTGGAGAGCTGTTGTTTTTGGCCGTTGACCTCGCGCTGCATAAAGCTCAGCTCACCGTGGTCATCAAAGCGCACGCGGACGTGTTCAGGCGTTTTACTGTAGATATTGAGTTCAATCAGCGACAGCGCATCGCCTTGCCAGCGGTATTCCGCCGTAGAGGTGTTACCGTTGTGCCATGGGCTGAATGCGGAGAGCAGGTGAACGTCGTCACCAGAGTCTTTGCGCCAGACTCGTACCGCGCCCTGATCGTCAGCGTATCCGCTGGCGGTAAACGGCGGCAGAGAGGAGTCATGGCTGCAAGCAGTGAGCAACAGCATGCCCGCCAGCGCGAGCGGACGGCGCCATGAAAACAAAAGGGGCGAAACCGCCCCCTTGTTAAAACTGTTCACGGCCACGCCGTCTTACTTAACAGCGTCTTTCAGTGCTTTACCAGAAACAAATGCCGGTACGTTTGCAGCGGCGATTTTGATTTCTTTACCGGTCTGCGGGTTGCGGCCAGTACGCTCAGCGCGGTGGTTCACTTTGAAGGTACCGAAACCAACCAGTTGTACAGCATCGCCTTCTTTCAGAGACTCAGTAATAGCAGCCAGGGTGGATTCCAGAGCAGCTTTAGCCTGCACTTTAGACAGATCAGCCTTGTCCGCAATTACATCAATCAGTTGAGTCTTGTTCATAAGTTATCCTTTCAATGTGTTTATCGCTTGCTAAGCATCGAGTGCGACGAAAATGCCAAAAAAGCACTCTCCTGCATACACGCACCGATAGCCACTTTTTTTCGCCCCCCAAATGTAGACCAGACGGGGGGCAGAAGGGAAGAGTCGAGGTGCGACAAAACAGGCGTTAAATCACGTTTTATTGTCTCATTGGTTAAAAATTATACCAATATTACTCTCACCCGCCTCGCGTAAGTCCGCGCGCAGCCCTTTTATCAGCTCAATATCGCGTTCTTCGCAGTCGGCCAAAAGTCGGAATATTTCCCACTGAATATCCCACTCCTGCTCAACCGCAGGGTTCGCTCGCAGCTCTTCGTCGGTCATTTCGCGACCTTCCTGGGTCATTTCCAGCATCGCCACGGTGGTAATGGACGCCTTACTGACTTCGATGGCATGGTCCAGGGTTTCACCGCTCAGACGGGAGTGAAGCAACTCACTCAGTGCCACGCAGGCGTCGATAGCCGGGTAGACGCCATACATATCGTAGTCATCCGCCGACGGGATCGCCTCTTCCAGTTTTTCGAGCTGAGAATCGAAATTCACCTTAGCGTCTTTGACCGTCAGCGTTTCCCAAATCAGGTCGAGAATACGACGATAAATCTGGCCTTCACCAAATCCAGTCTGCTTGCAGAACGTGGCATAGTTGGGATACATGCGCTCGCACAGACAGGCCATAAAGGTGACGTGCTGCCAGCTTTCCAGCTTCTCAAGGCGCAGATGAATCGGGTTTTGTAACATGATGATGTCTCGAATCGGAAATTAGCCGCAGTTTACCTGAATCAACGCTGAATTTCCTGCCAACGAACAAATGCCGGACGCGCGGACGCCACTGCGTCAGCCCAGCGCGTCGGCTCCGGTAAACGGTAGCCTTTCATGCAGCGTTGCACCCACGCCAGTGCGCTGTCGGTGCTCACGCGATGACCCGTCGCCACAAACAGCGGATTACAGCGCGCTTTACTGCGCCAGACCCAAGCCAGCTGCTCGCCCTTGTCCATCAGCGGTGCGAGAGCACCTGGTTCGGCGGAAAGCGGTTCGAACTTGCCGCACAGCCGCTTTTTCGCCACGCCAATCGTCGGCACATCTACCAGCAGACCAAAATGGCTGGCCACGCCGAGGCGTCGCGGGTGGGAAATCCCATGACCATCGACGAACAAAAGATCGGGTTTTTGCGAGAGTTGCTCCCACGCTGCCAGCAGCGCGGGGTATTCACGAAAGGAGAGAAAACCAGGAATGTAGGGCATGGTGGTGGCGATGCGCGCCACTTTGTACTCCACCAGCTCCAGCGCGGGATAGGTTAACAGCACCATCGCGGCTCGCGTCACTTCCCCGCCCTGCTCAAACCCGACATCGGCACCGGCGATCAACGCCGGGGGATTCACATCCAGACGATCCTCGCGGATCACCGAGGAGGCCAGTTCGATTTGCTGAGCGCGTAATGACGCGAGATCCATAATCACTCCCTACTGGTGGTACTGTGCAGAAAGGCGGTGCACCGCCTCGACAAACACGCCTGCGTGCTCTGGCGGTACATCCTGATGAATACCGTGGCCGAGGTTAAAGACGTGCCCTTCGCCCTGACCGAATCCGGCCAGAATGGTCGCCACTTCTTCTTCGATGCGTGCAGGTTGCGCGTAGAGCATGGAGGGGTCCATATTGCCCTGCAGCGCCACTTTGTCACCCACGCGACGGCGCGCATCGGCAATATCGGTCGTCCAGTCGAGACCCAGCGCATCGCAGCCGGTCGCGGCCAGCGCTTCCAGCCACTGCCCGCCGCCTTTGGTGAACAGCGTCACCGGCACGCGACGGCCTTCGTTTTCACGCAGCAGACCATCGACAATTTTATGCATGTAGTACAGGGAGAACTGCTGATAATCGCGCCCGGTCAGCACTCCGCCCCAGGTATCGAAAATCATGACCGACTGCGCACCCGCTTTAATCTGCGCATTGAGATACAGAGTGACGCTTTTCGCCAGTTTGTCGAGCAGCGCATGCAGCGCCAGCGGCTCGGCGTACATCATCTTTTTGATCATCGTGAAGGCTTTGCTGCTACCACCTTCAACCATATACGTCGCCAGGGTCCACGGGCTTCCGGAGAAGCCAATCAGCGGCACTTCGCCTTTCAGCTCGCGGCGAATAGTGCGCACCGCGTTCATGACGTAGCCCAGCTCCTGTTCAGGGTCTGGAATCGGCAGTTTATCGACGTCAGCTTTACTCTTAATCGGTGAGGTAAAACGCGGGCCTTCGCCGGTTTCGAAATAGAGACCCAGCCCCATCGCGTCCGGAATGGTCAGGATATCTGAAAAAAGGATCGCCGCATCGAGCGGGAAACGGCGCAGCGGCTGCAGCGTGACTTCGCAGGCCAGCTCGGCGTTTTTGCACAGGGACATAAAATCGCCCGCCTCGGCGCGCGTGGCTTTGTACTCCGGCAAATAGCGGCCCGCCTGGCGCATCATCCATACCGGGGTGATATCAACGGGTTGGCGCAGCAGCGCACGCAGATAACGATCGTTCTTCAGTTCGGTCATTTTTGCAGTTCCTTAAGCGTCATGCCGCCAGTGTAACATGTGATTCATTCATAGTCGGCCCGACACATCGCGACGGTATCTTCTATCAGACGACGCGCCACGGTGCCCGATGGCGGGAGAAGGGGTAAGTCGTCGTAGCGATACCAGTTGGCTTCCAGCAGCTCTTTTTGGTCGATCACGATATCGCCGCTGTCATAATCCGCCATAAACGCTGTCATCAGCGACATGGGGAAGGGCCACGGCTGGGAGGTGACGTAACGCAGGTTTTTCACCTTGATGCTGCTCTCTTCCATCACTTCGCGAGCAACAGCCTGTTCGAGCGTCTCACCCACTTCGACAAAGCCAGCCAGCACCGTATGCACGCCATTGCGATGGCGAGTGTGTTGCGCCAGCAGAATAGTGTCATCCCGACGAATGGCGACGATGATGCACGGGGCGATTTGCGGGTAGTAGCGCTCCCGGCAGTGGCTGCACAGCATGGCCCACTCGGATTTACTCTGGTGCATGGTGTGCCCGCAGTAGCCGCAGAACTTATGGGATCGGAAAAATTCTGCCAGTTGCACGCCACGCCCGGCCAGCTGGAACAGACCGACGTCCAGATCGATCACCTGGCGAACCGATCCCATTTCGTGATGGCGATTTTGCTGGATCAACCACACGGGATCGCCCTGCCATTCGCCGAGCCAGAGTGCCCTCTGCCCCGCAAGATCGAAACGTCCTGCCTCGCCGTAAGGTAATTCTCCGCCGGGCAACCATAATTTTTGTTCGTGGCTGACGATCCACCAGCCGCGATCTAATTTTTCAATTATACGATCCATATCTATTGCACTACCTTTGCTTCACAGGCATGTTGATAACAATATTCTTACATTTCCGGGTGGCCAGCTTTTTCATCTTAACCTTGTGGAGTCAAACATGCTAAACCAGCTACAAAGCCTGACAGAGCGCGTCGGAGGAAGTCATGACCTGGTCGATCGCTGGCTGCACGTGCGTAAACATTTGCTTGTTGCTTACTACAATCTGGTTGGCATTAAGCCTGGCAAAGAATCGTATATGCGGTTGAATGAAAAAGCGCTGGATGATTTTTGTCAAAGCCTGGTCGACTACCTTTCCGACGGTCATTTTAATCTATATGAACGTATTATTCGCGAAATGGAAGGGACCAGCCCGTATTTAGCGGCCACGAAGCTCTACCCACTGCTGGAAGCCAATACTCAGCAGATCATGGACTATTACGACTCAACGCTCGAAAACGCCATCGATCAGGACAATTATCTGGATTTCCAGCAGGCCCTTTCCGATCTCGGCGAAGCGATGGAAGCGCGGTTCACACTGGAAGACAAGCTCATCGCCCTGGTGCTGGACAGCAATCCAAAAGCCAGCAACGAAGACAACATCGCGCGGCCAGCTTGAGTTCTTAAGCGTTAACGAGTAATTTACAAATACCGCACCTGCACTGCAGGCGCGTTTTCTTGTCGGAGTGCCCAGTGCGAAAGCCGGGCTGAGACCGTTAATTCGGGATCCGCGGAACCTGATCAGGCTAATACCTGCGAAGGGAACAAGAGTCAAAATGCTGTTGTATCACCCTCTCTGGGTGATCACACCTCTTGCTTCATCCGTCGTCTGACAAGCCACTCCTTACTTTTTTGGAATGAGCTATGTCTGCAACTAAACTGACCCGCCGCGAACAGCGCGCACAAGCACAACACTTCATCGATACCCTGGAAGGCACTGCTTTCCCGAACTCCAGACGTATTTACATCACCGGTTCGCAGGACGATATCCGCGTCCCGATGCGTGAAATCCAGCTCAGCCCGACACTCATCGGTGGCAGCAAAGAAAATCCCCAGTTTGAAGATAACGAAGCAGTGCCGGTCTACGACACCTCTGGCCCTTATGGCGATGCGGACGTGGCCATCAACGTCCAGCAGGGGCTGGCAAAACTGCGTCAGCCGTGGATTGAGGCGCGCCAGGACAGCGAATCACTGACCGACCGCAGCTCCGCGTACACCAAAGAGCGTCTGGCGGACGATGGTCTGGACGGGCTGCGTTTCTCCGGTCTGTTGACGCCGAAACGGGCGAAAGCGGGAAAATGCGTGACCCAGCTGCACTATGCACGCCAGGGGATCGTAACGCCGGAGATGGAATTCATCGCCATCCGCGAAAACATGGGGCGCGAGCGCATTCGCAGCGAAGTTCTGCGCCACCAGCATCCGGGCGAAGGTTTTGGCGCTCGCCTGCCGGAGAACATCACGCCGGAATTCGTGCGTGATGAAGTGGCCGCTGGCCGGGCGATTATCCCTGCCAACATAAACCACCCGGAATCGGAACCGATGATTATTGGCCGCAACTTCCTGGTGAAAGTGAACGCCAATATCGGCAACTCTGCGGTCACCTCCTCCATCGAAGAAGAGGTCGAAAAACTGGTGTGGTCCACCCGCTGGGGCGCGGACACGGTGATGGATCTCTCCACCGGGCGCTACATCCACGAAACCCGCGAGTGGATCCTGCGTAACAGCCCGGTACCGATCGGCACGGTCCCAATCTATCAGGCGCTGGAGAAGGTAAACGGGATCGCCGAAGATCTCACCTGGGAAGCGTTCCGCGATACGCTGCTGGAACAGGCCGAACAGGGGGTAGATTACTTCACCATCCACGCCGGTGTACTGCTGCGCTACGTGCCAATGACCGCCAAACGCCTGACCGGGATTGTGTCGCGCGGCGGCTCAATCATGGCGAAATGGTGCCTGTCGCATCATCAGGAAAACTTCCTCTACGAACACTTCCGCGAGATTTGTGAAATCTGCGCCGCTTACGACGTCTCCCTGTCGCTGGGCGACGGCCTGCGTCCTGGCTCTATTCGCGATGCCAACGACGAAGCACAGTTTGCTGAGCTGCACACCCTGGGCGAGCTGACCAAAATCGCCTGGGAATATGACGTGCAGGTGATGATTGAAGGCCCTGGCCACGTACCAATGCAGATGATTCGCCGCAATATGACTGAAGAGCTGGAGCACTGCCACGAAGCACCGTTCTACACCCTTGGGCCGCTGACCACCGATATTGCACCGGGCTACGACCACTTCACCTCTGGTATCGGCGCGGCGATGATCGGCTGGTTTGGCTGCGCCATGCTCTGCTATGTCACCCCGAAAGAGCATCTCGGCCTGCCGAACAAAGAGGACGTGAAGCAGGGGCTGATCACCTACAAAATCGCCGCCCACGCGGCAGATTTAGCCAAAGGCCACCCGGGCGCGCAGATCCGCGATAACGCCATGTCGAAAGCTCGATTTGAATTCCGCTGGGAAGACCAGTTCAATCTGGCTCTCGACCCGTTCACCGCACGCGCCTACCACGATGAAACCCTGCCGCAGGAGTCCGGCAAAGTGGCGCACTTCTGCTCCATGTGTGGGCCAAAATTCTGCTCAATGAAAATCAGCCAGGAAGTGCGCGACTACGCCGCCAAGCAGGTGATCGAAGTGGGCATGGCTGACATGTCAGAAAACTTCCGCGCTAAAGGCGGCGAAATCTACCTCAAAAAAGAGGAGGCGTAATGTACCAGCCCGATTTCCCCCCGGTGCCCCTGCGCTTAGGGCTTTACCCGGTCGTCGACAGCGTGGAATGGATTGAACGCCTGCTTGAGGCAGGCGTCAAAACGCTCCAGCTGCGCATCAAAGACAAGCGTGATGAAGAGGTGGAAAGCGATGTGATAGCTGCCATCGAACTGGGGCACCGCTTTGACGCCCGGTTATTTATCAACGATTACTGGCAGCTGGCGATTAAGCATCAGGCCTACGGTGTGCATCTGGGTCAGGAAGATCTCGAGACCACCGATCTGAGCGCTATTCGCGAGGCAGGCCTGCGCCTGGGCGTTTCGACTCATGATGATATGGAGATCGACGTGGCGCTCGCCGCTCGCCCCTCCTATATCGCGCTCGGCCACGTCTTCCCGACGCAAACTAAACAGATGCCGTCAGCCCCGCAAGGGCTGGCGCAGCTGGCGCGCCATATCGCTCGTCTGGGTGATTACCCGACCGTCGCTATCGGCGGTATCAGCCTGGCGCGTGCTCCGGCAGTGCTGGAAACCGGCGTCGGCAGTATCGCGGTGGTCAGCGCCATTACGCAGGCAGCAGACTGGCGGGCGGCCACTGAACAGCTGTTGCAGCTGGCGGGAGCGGGCGATGAATGACACTGATTTCATGCGCTACAGCCGCCAGATCCTGCTCGACGATATCGCCGTCGAGGGTCAGCAAACGCTGCTCGACAGCCGGGTGTTGATCATCGGCCTCGGAGGACTCGGCGCGCCTGCTGCGCTCTATCTGGCCGGCGCTGGCGTCGGCACGCTGGTGTTAGCCGACGACGACGATGTCCATCTGAGCAATTTGCAGCGGCAAATTCTGTTCACCACCGAGGACATTAACCAGCCAAAAGCGCAGATCACCACCCAGCGGCTGAATGCGCTCAACCCTGACATTACGCTCATTGCCGTGCAGAAGCGGCTGGAGGGAGACGCGCTCCATCAGGAGGTCGCCCGCGCCGATGTGGTGCTGGATTGCACCGACAATATGGCGACACGTCAGGCGATCAACGCCGCCTGCGTGGCCCTCGATACGCCGCTCATTACCGCCAGCGCCGTTGGGTTTGGCGGGCAGATGATGGTGCTAACGCCGCCGTGGGCGCAGGGCTGCTACCGCTGCCTGTGGCCGGACGATGAAGAGCCGCAGCGCAACTGCCGTACGGCGGGGATCCTCGGGCCGGTCGTCGGCGTGATGGGCACCTTGCAGGCGCTGGAGGCGATCAAGCTCATCAGCAAAATGGCGACCCCGCGCAATACGCTGCGGATGTTCGATGCCCGTTCAGGAAACTGGCGGCATCTGGCATTGCAGCGCGCCAGCGGGTGCCCGGTATGCGGAGGACAGCATGCGCATTCTGTTTAACGATGAGCCAATGCAGTGCGTTTCGGGGCTTAGCGTCGCAGCCCTTCTCGACCAGCTACGCCAGCTGAAGCCGGGTATGGCGCTGGCCCTTAATCAACAGATCCTGCCGCGTGAGCAGTGGGAACATCAGCAGGTACGGGATGGCGATCAGATCCTGCTTTTTCAGGTCATCGCGGGAGGCTGATATGTTACGTATTGCGGATAAACTCTTTGAATCACACCTTTTCACCGGCACCGGAAAATTCGCTTCGCCACAGCTGATGGTCGATGCCATTCGCGAGAGTGGTAGCGAGCTGGTGACGCTGGCGATGAAACGCGTGAATTTGCGTCATCACAGCGATGCGATCCTGGCCCCGCTTCTGGCGGCGGGCGTGACGCTTCTGCCCAACACGTCTGGGGCGAAAACGGCAGAAGAGGCGGTGTTTGCCGCCCAACTGGCACGCGAAGCGCTGGGCACCAGCTGGCTGAAACTGGAAATCCATCCCGACGCGCGCTGGCTGCTGCCCGATCCCATCGAAACCCTGAAAGCAGCCGATATTCTCGTCAAGCAAGGGTTCACGGTTTTGCCCTACTGCGGCGCGGACCCGGTGCTCTGTAAACGGCTCGAGGAAGTCGGTTGCGCGGCGGTGATGCCGCTGGGTGCGCCGATTGGTTCCAACCAGGGGCTGGAAACCCGCGCGATGCTTGAAATTATCATTGAACAGGCCACCATTCCGGTGGTGGTAGATGCGGGTATCGGCGTGCCGAGCCATGCGGCGCAGGCGCTTGAGATGGGCGCCGACGCCGTGCTGGTCAACACCGCAATTGCAGTGGCTGATGATCCGGTGATGATGGCGCGCGCGTTTCGTCTGGCTGTAGAGGCAGGTCTGCTGGCGCGTCAGTCTGTGCCTGGCTCGCGCAGTTATCAGGCGCAGGCCACCAGCCCGCTAACGGGCTTTCTGGAGGCGTACTCATGAGCACCTTCGTCGACCGCTGGCGGGAACTGGACTGGGACGATATTCGTCTGCGAATCAACAGCAAAACCGCCGGAGACGTCGAGCGCGCCCTGAACGCGCGCCATGTCTCCCGCGAAGATCTGATGGCCCTGCTCTCCCCCGCCGCCAGCGCCTATCTGGAGCCAATGGCCCAGCGCGCGCAACGGCTCACTCGCCAGCGTTTTGGCAACACAGTGAGCTTTTACGTGCCGCTCTACCTCTCCAACCTGTGCGCCAATGATTGCACCTACTGCGGCTTTTCCATGAGCAATCGCATTAAGCGAAAAACCCTCGATGAGGATGAGATTGCCCGTGAGTGTGGCGCCATCCGGGAGATGGGCTTTGAACATCTGTTGCTGGTCACCGGTGAACATCAGGGAAAAGTGGGCATGGACTATTTCCGTCAGCACATTCCGGCCATACGTCGCCGGTTTTCGTCCTTGCAGATGGAGGTTCAGCCACTCTCTGAAGAGGAGTACGTGGAGCTGAAATCCCTTGGGCTGGACGGCGTGATGGTCTATCAGGAGACCTATCACGAAGCGATGTACGCCCGGCACCACCTGAAAGGAAAAAAGCAGGATTTTTTCTTCCGCCTGGAAACGCCGGACCGACTCGGTCGCGCGGGAATCGACAAAATCGGTCTCGGCGCGTTGATTGGGCTGTCAGACAGCTGGCGGGTCGACTGTTTTATGGTGGCGGAGCATTTGTTGTGGCTCCAGCAGCACTACTGGCAGAGCCGCTACTCCATCTCTTTCCCGCGGCTGCGCCCCTGCGCTGGCGGTATCGAACCGGCGTCGATCATGGATGAACGCCAGCTGGTGCAAACGATCTGCGCGTTTCGCCTGCTGGCACCGGAAGTGGAGCTGTCGCTATCAACACGGGAATCGCCAGAGTTTCGCGATCGGGTCATTCCGTTAGCCATTAACAACGTCAGCGCCTTTTCCAAAACCCAGCCGGGCGGTTATGCCGATAATCATCCGGAACTGGAGCAGTTCGCCCCACACGATGGCCGTCGGCCTGAAGAGGTTGCCCACGCGCTCAGCACCCAGGGATTACAGCCCGTCTGGAAAGACTGGGATAGCTGGCTGGGGCGCGTCTCGCAGTTACGTTGAAACGCGATGCAACGAGGCGAAATGTTCTCGAGGAGCCTCGGAGTGTCACCATTGAGCAGTTGTCGAATCGACTGTGTTTTTTTAATCTGCAAACGTCAGCAGCGGACGCTGACCAGGGCGAAAAGCTTCTTCCTCGTTTCGCCCTGCCTTCACAAAAATAAGCAGTTTCTGGTCAGTTATTAAGATAAATCATCCTGCCTTAAAATCTGGGAAGTATAATTAACCAGCATACATTTGGACTATCACCTCTTCTGGATCTCTGACAACCCATGCCTGTCCACAGTAAAAAACTCTCTTTTACGACACCTATCCTGGTGAGCTTTGCGGGGATATTGCTCAGTTTTGTGCTGATCGCCGTGTTTATCACGCTGACGCAGCGAAAAGATTTTGTTGAGGATTATCATAATATTAACCTCAATTTCACGCATAACCTGGCGGTGAACTATACGGAATCGATCCTGCGTGAAAACGACCATATTCTTGGCCGGGCTGTCACATTCTTCTCCCGCAATAACCAGCTTGAGAACACGGTGAATGTCGATCGTGAGAACGGATTGCAGGCCCTGATGCAGTTGCAAAATATGATGCCGAACGTTTCGGCTATCTCTCTGGCTGATGCCCAGGGACATTACCTGCGTGCCCCCGAAGTTCTGGCGGATGACAGCAGCAAAAAGTTTGATCCGCGCGTCCGCCCGTGGTTTGTCGGTCAGGCGCAGGCGAGTACCTTAAGCCGCTATACCAGCCCTTATATGGATTACTTTACTCATCAGCTTACCGTTACCCTCTACCGGCCCGTCATTTCGCCGGAAGGTCGCGTTAAAGGGACTCTCGGATTTCATCTCGACCTGGCTTCCATGGGATATACCCTGCGCCAGATGGTCGCCCCCATGCATGGGGAATTCTTCGTGGTGGAGCGCGATGGAAAGGTGGTACTGCATCCGGATACCCGAGCCTTGTTTAAAACCTATGTCAGTGAAGAGCTGATGGACCAGATGACCAGCGGCGAGGGACACACCTACGATCGTAAAACCGGCTTCTGGTACTACTACTACGCCTTTACGAACCCGGACTGGCTCGTCATTTACCGCGTTTCTAATACCACGCTCACCGACATCACACGCCACGAGACGAATATTGTCAGCTGGGGATTTGCGCTGGCCGCCATCGTGATTGTCTTGTTTGGCCTGTATCTGCGCCACGCATCGCGTACGGTACTGATGAACATCATTAATGCCATTAAAACTGGCGAGGTGAATCAAGCGCCGCGACTGGAAGCGATGCTCAGTAAAACCATTCTGACGAACAAAGAGCGCGAGCGGGATTATGTGCGTCAGGCGACCGTGGACGCGCTCACCGGTTGTAAAAATCGCCGCGCCTTCGACAGCGATGTTGCGGCGTTGATGAAAGAGCATCAGCCCTTTGCCCTCGCGCTGGTTGATATTGATAACTTTAAATCCATCAACGATACCTGGGGTCATCTGAGCGGCGACATTGTGCTTCGTAATGTCGCCCGGGAGGGCATCCAGGTCATGCAACCCGAGCATATTTCCGTGTATCGCTACGGCGGTGAGGAGTTTGCCGTTGTCTTCCCGGCAGAACATAGTGATTCAGCTTTTAGCCTGCTGGAAAAATGGCGTCTTCAGGTTGCAGATCGCACCTGGCGGGAAGAGGGTTTGCACGTCACCTTTAGCGCCGGCCTGGGAGAGTGGCACTTCGAGCCGCTGGAGCAGTTAGTGGGCAGCGTGGACGCAGCTCTCTACGAAGCCAAACAGCAGGGCAAAAACCGCACGCTTCTCTCTTCCACCCACGCATAACACCGCATTCTCTGTGCCCGCTTTGGCGGGCGCACTGCTTAATCCGTTAAAATTGTAACCGGTTTCAGAAAAAGCAGATTTCTTTGTGATGCCTCACACACAATCGCCTTAAAGCGGTTGTTGAAGCCGCCTGCACGGGATAATTATCAATAAACACATGTACATCGAGGCTGACTATGAAGAACATCGTTTTATGCTGTGCGGCGGGTATGTCTACCAGCATGCTGGTTCAACGTATGAAAGACGCCGCAGATAAAAAAGGCGTTGAAGTAACCATTAAAGCCGTGCCGGTTGCTGAATTTAAAGACAATATTGCCACCGCCGACATCGTATTACTGGGGCCACAGGTTAAATACGAACTGGCAAAACTTCAGGCTCAGGCGGAACCGCTGGGCAAAAAGGTCGCGGTGATCGACATGATGGATTACGGCATGATGAAAGGCGATGCCGTGCTCGAAAAAGCACTCAAACTGTTGGAGTAAACCATGGAAGATTTAGAAACGACCATCATGGAGTTGCTGGTAAACGCCGGGGCGGCGCGCAGTGCGGCGTTGACCGCGCTGCAACTGGCACGTAAAGGTGACTTCGAGGGAGCGGAACAAGCGATGGAAGAGTCGCGTGAATATGTGAAGCACGCGCATACCATCCAGACCCAGCTGATTGGCCTTGATGAAGGCACCGGCAAACTCCCGGTGAATCTGATTACCGTTCATTCGCAGGACCACCTGATGAACGCGATGGTGATTCAGGATCTGGCGGGAGACATGATTGAGCTTTATCGTCGCCTGCCGCTGCTGAACTGAAAAAATAGAGATATAAAAAAACCCGCCGAGGCGGGTTTTTTGTTGTCGATTGGCGCTAGCGCTTTTACGACCTGGGTTTCGTTACCCGGCGATTTTCACCGCCGGGCATCAACGATTAATCGTTGTCAGAGCCGCCCAGACCTGCGTTCAGCAGTTCTGCCAGGCTTGCAGAAGCATCTTCCGCAGTTACCTGAGGTGCAGCTGGCAGTTCGCCCGCAGCACGACGACGCATACGATCCTGGTGGTAAGCATAACCGGTACCAGCCGGGATCAGACGACCCACGATAACGTTCTCTTTCAGACCGCGCAGTTCATCACGTTTACCCGCAACAGCCGCTTCGGTCAGGACACGCGTGGTCTCCTGGAAGGATGCTGCAGAGATGAAGGACTCGGTTGCCAGAGACGCTTTGGTGATACCCAGCAGGTCGCGGGAGTAGAGCGCCGCCACTTTGCCGTTCGCTTCCAGATCGCGGTTTGCAATCTTGACGCGGGAGTATTCCACCTGCTCGCCTTCCAGGAAGTCCGAGCTGCCAGCGCTATCGATGGTTGCTTTACGCAGCATCTGACGAACGATAACTTCGATGTGTTTATCGTTAATCTTAACGCCCTGCAGACGGTAAACGTCCTGTACTTCGTTGGTGATATAACGCGTTACCGCGTGAACACCACGAAGACGCAGAATGTCGTGCGGCGCTTCTGGACCATCGGAAACCACGTCACCACGTTCTACACGTTCGCCTTCGAACACGTTGAGCTGACGCCACTTAGGAATCATCTCTTCGTATGGCTCGCTACCGTCTAACGGAGTGATAACCAGACGACGTTTCCCTTTGGTCTCTTTACCGAAGGAAATGATACCGCTGATTTCCGCAAGGATAGCTGGCTCTTTCGGACGACGTGCTTCGAACAGGTCAGCAACGCGTGGCAGACCACCGGTGATGTCCTTGGTACCGCCAGATTCCTGTGGAATACGCGCCAGGGTGTCACCACCGCTGATCTGTACGCCATCTTCCAGCTGCACAATCGCTTTACCTGGCAGGAAGTACTGAGCAGGCATATCGGTGCCTGGGATCAGAACGTCGTTACCGTTAGCATCAACGATTTTCAGTGCCGGACGCAGATCTTTACCACCCGCGGTACGTTCTGCAGAATCCAGAACCACCAGAGAGGAGAGACCGGTCAGTTCGTCGGTCTGACGAGTAATCGTCTGGCCATCGATCATATCGGTGAAGCGAATGAAGCCCGCCACTTCGGTGATTACCGGCATGGTGTGCGGATCCCAGTTTGCTACGGTCTCGCCGCCAGCAACCTGTTCGCCATCGCCTTTCGCCATCACAGCACCGTAAGGTACTTTGTAGCTCTCTTTGGTACGACCGAATTCGTCGATCAGCTTCAGCTCGGTGTTACGAGAGGTCACAACCAGCTTGCCAGCGGAGTTAACAACCGACTTGGCGTTAGACAGCTTGATGCTACCCTTGTTTTTCACCTGGATGCTGGATTCAGCAGCCGCACGAGATGCCGCACCACCGATGTGGAACGTACGCATCGTCAGCTGTGTACCCGGCTCACCGATGGACTGTGCCGCGATAACGCCGATTGCTTCACCTTTGTTGATGATGTGGCCACGCGCCAGGTCACGACCATAGCAGTGCGCACATACACCAAAGTCGGTGTCACAGGATACGACGGAACGCACTTTCACGGAGTCGACAGAGTTCTCTTCCAGCAGGTCACACCACTGTTCGTGCAGCAGAGTGTTGCGTGGAACCAGAATGTCTGCGGTACCTGGTTTCAGTACGTCTTCAGCAGTCACACGACCCAGAACGCGATCGCGCAGTGGCTCTTTAACATCACCACCCTCGATAACCGGGGTCATAGTGATACCTTCGAGGGTGCCACAATCGTCTTCAGTCACCACCAGATCCTGCGCAACGTCAACCAGACGACGCGTCAGATAACCGGAGTTTGCTGTTTTAAGTGCGGTATCCGCCAGACCTTTACGCGCACCGTGCGTGGAGATGAAGTACTGGAGTACGTTCAGACCTTCACGGAAGTTCGCGGTGATTGGCGTCTCGATGATGGAACCATCTGGTTTCGCCATCAGACCACGCATACCTGCCAGCTGACGAATCTGTGCTGCGGAACCACGCGCACCGGAGTCAGCCATCATGTAGATGCTGTTGAAGGAAACCTGCTGCTCTTCTTTACCTTCACGGTTAATGACGGTTTCAGTTTGCAGGTTGTCCATCATCGCTTTGGAAACGCGATCGTTCGCCGCAGCCCAAATATCGATAACTTTGTTGTAGCGTTCGCCCGCGGTAACCAGACCAGACTGGAACTGCTCCTGGATTTCGGCCACTTCAGCTTCAGCTTCGCTGATGATCTCGTATTTCTTCTGTGGGATCACCATGTCATCGATACCAACAGATGCACCTGAACGCGCTGCATAAGCAAAGCCGGTGTACATCGTCTGGTCAGCGAAGATAACGGTCGGTTTCAGACCCAAAATGCGGTAACAGGTGTTCAGCATTTTGGAGATCGCTTTCTTGCCCAGCGCCTGGTTGACGATGGAGAAAGGCAGACCTTTCGGCACAATCATCCACAGAATCGCACGACCAACAGTCGTATCGATCAGGCTGGTTTTCGCAACGAATTCGCCGCTCGCATCTTTTTCGTATTCAGTGATACGCACTTTAACGCGCGCATGCAGAGAGGCCAGGCCAGCGCGGTAAATACGCTCAGCTTCTTTAGGGCCAGTCAGCACCATGCCTTCGCCTTTGGCGTTAACACAGTCACGGGTCATGTAGTACAGACCCAGTACAACGTCCTGAGAAGGAACGATGATTGGCTCGCCGTTCGCAGGTGACAGGATGTTGTTGGTAGACATCATCAGCGCACGCGCTTCGAGCTGGGCTTCCAGCGTCAGCGGTACGTGAACAGCCATCTGGTCACCATCGAAGTCGGCGTTATATGCCGCACAAACCAGCGGGTGCAGCTGAATTGCTTTACCTTCGATCAGAACCGGTTCAAACGCCTGGATACCCAAACGGTGCAGAGTTGGTGCACGGTTCAGCAGTACCGGGTGTTCGCGGATAACTTCGTCCAGGATATCCCAAACGACAGCTTCTTCGCGCTCAACCATTTTCTTAGCGGCTTTGATGGTGGTGGCCAGGCCACGCAGTTCCAGCTTGCCGTAGATGAACGGTTTGAACAGTTCCAGTGCCATTTTCTTCGGCAGACCGCACTGATGCAGACGCAGGTATGGACCTACGGTGATTACAGAACGACCGGAGTAGTCAACACGCTTACCGAGCAGGTTCTGACGGAAACGACCCTGTTTACCTTTGATCATATCGGCCAAAGATTTCAGAGGACGTTTGTTAGAACCGGTGATCGCACGACCGCGACGACCGTTATCCAGCAGGGCGTCGACCGCTTCCTGCAGCATACGTTTTTCGTTGCGTACGATGATGTCAGGCGCAGCCAGATCCAACAGTCGTTTCAGACGGTTGTTACGGTTGATCACGCGACGATACAGATCGTTCAGGTCGGAAGTCGCGAAACGACCACCATCCAGCGGAACCAGCGGACGCAGATCTGGCGGCAGAACCGGCAGAACGGTCAGAATCATCCACTCTGGTTTGTTACCAGACTGAACGAACGCTTCCAGCAGCTTGATACGCTTGGTCAGCTTTTTACGCTTGGTTTCGGAGTTAGTTTCGTTCAGCTCTTCACGCAGCTGCTCGCACTCTTGCTCCAGATCCATGCTTTTCAGCAGGGCCTGAATAGCTTCCGCACCCATTTTCGCGTCGAATTCGTCACCGAACTCTTCCAGCGCGTCCAGATACTGTTCTTCGGTCAGAATCTGGTTACGTTCCAGATTCGTCATCCCGCCTTCGATAACAACATAAGATTCGAAGTACAGAACACGTTCTATATCGCGCAGCGGCATATCCAGCAGCAGACCGATACGGGACGGCAGAGATTTCAGGAACCAGATGTGAGCAGTCGGAGACGCAAGCTCGATGTGGCCCATGCGCTCACGGCGCACTTTAGTTTGGGTCACTTCAACGCCGCACTTCTCACAGATCACACCACGGTGTTTCAGGCGCTTGTACTTACCGCACAGGCACTCGTAATCTTTTACTGGCCCGAAAATACGCGCACAGAAAAGGCCGTCACGCTCAGGTTTGAACGTACGGTAGTTGATGGTTTCCGGCTTCTTAACTTCACCGAAAGACCATGAACGGATCATGTCTGGCGATGCCAGAGCAATTTTGATCGCATCAAACTCTTCGGTTTTAGTTTGCGCTTTCAGAAACTTTAATAAGTCTTTCACGGATTTGCTCCCGTCGGAGTTAGCACAATCTGGTGCCGGGTTATTAATCCGGCACCAGTGACCTGTTTGAGCGAGAGTTACTCGTCTTCCAGCTCGATGTTGATACCCAGGGAACGGATCTCTTTCAACAGTACGTTGAAGGATTCCGGCATGCCCGGTTCCATCTGATGGTTACCGTCGACGATGTTTTTATACATCTTCGTACGGCCGTTCACGTCATCAGACTTAACGGTAAGCATTTCCTGCAGGGTGTATGCCGCGCCATATGCTTCAAGCGCCCACACTTCCATCTCACCGAAGCGCTGACCACCGAACTGTGCCTTACCACCCAGCGGCTGCTGAGTAACCAGGCTGTAAGAACCGGTAGAACGCGCATGCATCTTGTCATCAACCAGGTGGTTCAGTTTCAGCATGTACATGTAGCCCACGGTAACCTGGCGCTCGAATTGCTCACCGGTACGACCGTCGAACAGTGTGATCTGACCGGAAGTCGGCAGGCCACCCAGCTGTAACAGTTCCTTGATTTCAGACTCTTTCGCACCATCGAAGACCGGTGTTGCGATCGGCATGCCTTTTTTCAGGTTCTCAGCCAGACGCAGAACTTCGTCATCGCTGAAGGTGTTCAGGTCAACTTTCTGACGAACATCAGTGCCCAGATCGTACGCACGCTGGATGAATTCGCGCAGTTTCGCGACTTCTTCCTGCTGCTTCAGCATGGCGTTGATTTTCTCGCCGATACCTTTCGCAGCCATACCCAGGTGAGTTTCGAGGATCTGACCAATGTTCATACGAGACGGTACACCCAGTGGGTTCAGCACGATATCTACCGGCGTACCGTTAGCATCGTGAGGCATATCTTCGATCGGGTTGATCTTGGAGATAACACCTTTGTTACCGTGACGACCTGCCATTTTATCACCAGGCTGAATCTGACGTTTAACGGCCAAATAAACCTTAACAATCTTCAGCACGCCTGGTGCCAGATCGTCGCCCTGAGTGATTTTGCGGCGTTTCGCTTCGAGTTTTTTCTCGAACTCGTGTTTCAGTTCGTCGTACTGCTCAGCCAGTTGTTCCAGCTGACTTTGTTTCTCTTCGTCGGCCAGGCCCAGTTCCAGCCAGCGGTCGCGAGGCAGTTTGTCGAGCTTCTCAGCTTCGATGCCACCGGAGACCAGCGCAGCATAGATACGACTAAACAGGCCAGCTTCGAGGATCTGCAGTTCTTCAGACAGGTCTTTTTTCGCCTGCTTCAGCTGCATCTCTTCGATTTCCAGCGCACGTTTGTCTTTTTCTACGCCATCGCGAGTAAAGACCTGAACGTCGATAACCGTACCGGAAACACCGTTTGGTACACGCAGAGAAGAGTCTTTAACGTCAGACGCTTTCTCACCGAAGATGGCACGCAGCAGTTTCTCTTCTGGCGTCAGCTGGGTTTCACCTTTCGGCGTTACCTTACCAACCAGAATGTCGCCGCCGGTCACTTCTGCACCGATGTAAACGATACCGGATTCATCAAGTTTAGAGAGCGCAGCTTCACCCACGTTCGGGATGTCAGCAGTGATCTCTTCTGGCCCCAGCTTGGTGTCACGGGACACACATGCCAGTTCCTGAATGTGAATCGTGGTGAAACGATCTTCCTGAACCACACGCTCGGACACGAGGATGGAGTCTTCGAAGTTGTAACCGTTCCACGGCATGAACGCTACGCGCATGTTCTGACCGAGCGCCAGTTCACCGAGATCGGTAGACGGACCATCTGCCAGCACGTCGCCGCGCTCAACCGGCTCACCCAGAGACACACACGGCATCTGGTTGATGCAGGTGTTCTGGTTAGAACGGGTGTACTTCGTCAGGTTATAGATGTCGATGCCTGCTTCGCCCGGATACATCTCGTCTTCGTTAACTTTGATAACGATACGGGAAGCATCAACGTACTGAACAGTACCGCCACGTTTAGCAACTGCGGTTACACCGGAGTCAACGGCAACAGCACGTTCCATACCGGTACCAACCAGCGGCTTATCAGCACGCAGAGTCGGAACCGCCTGACGTTGCATGTTCGCACCCATCAATGCACGGTTGGCGTCATCGTGTTCCAGGAATGGAATCAGGGACGCACCAACAGAAACGATCTGCTGCGTGGAAACGTCCATGTAGTCCACCTGATCATTGCTGAACAGGCTGGATTCGCCTTTGCTACGGCAGGTAACGAGATCGTCAACGAAACGACCTTCTTCGTCCAGGTTGGTGTTCGCCTGAGCGATGACGTAGTTACCTTCTTCGATAGCAGACAGGTAATGAATTTCGTCGGTTACAACACCGTCAGTCACTTTACGGTACGGAGTCTCGAGGAAACCGTATTCGTTAGTCTGTGCGTACACGGACAGGGAGTTGATCAGACCGATGTTTGGACCTTCAGGCGTTTCGATTGGACATACGCGACCGTAGTGAGTCGGGTGTACGTCTCGAACTTCAAAGCCTGCACGTTCACGGGTCAGACCGCCTGGGCCGAGTGCAGAGATACGACGTTTGTGCGTAATCTCAGACAGTGGGTTGTTCTGGTCCATGAACTGAGACAGCTGGCTGGAACCAAAGAACTCTTTCACTGCGGCAGAAATTGGCTTGGCGTTGATCATATCCTGAGGCATCAGGGTATCCAGATCGCCCAGAGACAGACGCTCTTTCACCGCACGCTCAACACGTACCAGGCCAACACGGAATTGGTTTTCCGCCATTTCGCCTACGGAACGGATACGACGGTTGCCGAGGTGGTCGATATCATCCACTTCGCCTTTGCCGTTACGGATATCAATGAGCTTCTTCATCACTTCGATGATGTCTTCTTTGCTCAGGATACCGGAACCTTCGATCGCGTCACGCAGCAGAGAACGGTTGAACTTCATACGACCAACCGCGGACAGATCGTAGCGGTCTTCGGAGAAGAACAGGTTCTCAAACAGGCTTTCAGCCGCTTCACGCGTTGGTGGCTCACCAGGGCGCATCATGCGGTAGATTTCTACCAGCGCGCTCAGACGATCGTTAGTTGGGTCGACGCGTACAGTCTCAGAGATGTACGGACCGTGATCCAGATCGTTGGTGAACAGCGTTTCGATACGTTTGTGACCAGACTGGCTCAGCTTAGCCAACAGATCCAGGCTCAGCTCCATGTTAGCCGGGCAGATCAGTTCGCCAGTTGAAGCATCAACGTAATCTTTTGCTGCCACTTTGCCCGCGATGTATTCAACCGGAACTTCGATGTGTTTGATTTCATCTTTTTCCAGCTGGCGGATATGGCGCGCAGTGATACGGCGACCTTTTTCCACGTACACTTTGCCGTCGGATTCGATGTCGAACGACGCGGTTTCGCCACGCAGACGTTCCGGCAGCAGCTCCATTTGCAGCTTGTTGTCGCGGATCTCAAAGATCACTTTCTCGAAGAACAGGTCAAGGATCTGCTCAGTGGTATAGCTCAACGCACGCAGAATGATGGTCGCTGGCAGTTTACGACGACGGTCGATACGGACAAACAGGTTGTCTTTCGGATCGAACTCGAAGTCCAGCCATGAACCACGGTAAGGAATGATGCGCGCGTTATACAGTACTTTACCGGAAGAGTGTGTTTTACCTTTATCGCTGTCGAAGAAGACACCCGGGCTACGATGCAGCTGGGAAACGATAACACGCTCTGTGCCGTTGATGACAAAAGTACCGTTGTCCGTCATGAGTGGAATTTCACCCATGTAGACTTCTTGTTCTTTAATGTCTTTAACGGTGCCTTCTGGCGCTTCGCGCTCATAGACAACCAGACGCAGTTTGACGCGCAGCGGTGCGGAATAGGTCACACCACGGATCTGACATTCCTGAACGTCAAATACCGGTTCGCCAAGGCGGTAGCTGACGTATTGCAGCTCAGAATTACCGCTATAGCTTTTGATTGGGAATACGGAACGGAAGGCTGCTTCCAGACCATACTGCCCTTCAGGATCTTGCTCGATAAACTTCTGGAACGAGTCAAGCTGGATAGAAAGGAGATAAGGTATATCCAGAACTTGTGGACGTTTACCAAAATCCTTACGAATACGTTTTTTCTCGGTATAGGAGTAAACCATTAGGGTTCCTCAGCTCGCTGACAAGTCGACCCATCTGTCCGACGAAGGGACAGTTTGTGCAACACCGTTTTGTTGATCGGAAAATTGAATACTTTCCGCAATACCTGTTGCTATCACGCTTAAACCATTTCGTTGCGATTTACACAGAGCGAGCACCCTGTCGCAGTATATTAAGGCGTCGATAGAAACAAGCATTGTCAGGACAACCAGCAGTCAAACAGTGTGAAATGCTACTGGCGCCTTACAGCGCAAAAAGGCTGGTGACTAAAAAGTCACCAGCCATCAGCCTAATTTCTCAGGCTGCAACCGGAAGGGTTGGCTTATTTAACTTCAACTTCAGCGCCAGCTTCTTCCAGAGATTTTTTCAGTGCTTCTGCGTCATCTTTGCTCACGCCTTCTTTCAGAGCGGCTGGAGCAGATTCTACCAGGTCTTTAGCTTCTTTCAGACCCAGGCCAGTTGCGCTACGTACTGCTTTGATTACAGCAACTTTGTTAGCGCCAGCAGCTTTCAGAATTACGTCGAATTCAGTTTTTTCTTCAGCAGCTTCAGCCGGGCCAGCAGCTACAGCTACAGCAGCAGCAGCAGAAACACCGAATTTTTCTTCCATTGCAGAAATCAGTTCTACAACGTCCATTACGGACATAGCTGCAACTGCTTCAATGATTTGATCTTTAGTGATAGACATTTAAATTGTTCCTGAAAATCAGAATAAGTTTATACGTAAGCGAATGCTTGATAAAGAAAACGGCTATTAAGCAGCTTCTTTTGCATCGCGAACAGCAGCCAGAGTGCGAACCAGTTTGCCAGCCGAAGCTTCTTTCATGGTTGCCATCAGGCGTGCAATTGCTTCTTCGTAGGTCGGCAGGGTTGCCAGGCGATCGATTTGCGATGCCGGGATCAACTCACCTTCAAAGGCTGCGGCTTTGACCTCAAATTTTGCATTCGCTTTCGCGAAATCTTTGAACAGACGAGCAGCTGCGCCCGGGTGTTCCATAGAATATGCAATCAGGGTCGGACCAACGAACGCGTCTTTCAGGCACTCAAACTGAGTACCTTCAACAACACGGCGCAGCAGGGTGTTACGAACAACACGCATGTATACGCCGGCTTCGCGACCTGCTTTACGCAGTTCAGTCATTTTGTCTACAGTTACGCCGCGGGAATCCGCAACTACTGCAGACAGCGCGCCTTTGGCTACTTCGCTGACTTCAGCAACAATCGCTTGTTTGTCTTGAAGATTTAAAGCCATTAGCTTTGCTCCTGGATGTTTGCCGGAACTCATGTTCCGGAACTCACTTCACTCTTCCCAACGGAAAGAGCGTCTTAAATACGGTGAGCAGAAACAAGCCAGAGTATCAGAAATAATCTTAGCGTTCTGTCACCGTCTACGCAGGGCATTAAGCCTCTTTCGAGACACCTGCGGTCTTCGACGGAGGCCTGGATTAGGCCAGGCTCCAACGAACAAATCTTTTTACCTGCTAACTTTCGTTAGCAAACGTGGGGGTAAGATTGTAGACAAATCCACCGCCCACGTAAAGGTATTAGTTTGCAGCAGCGCTCAGGCCAGCCTGGTCAACTGCAACACCTGCACCCATAGTGGTGGAGATGCTAATTTTCTTGATGTACACGCCTTTCGCCTGAGTTGGTTTTGCTTTTTTCAGCGCAACCAGCAGAGATTCCAGGTTTTCTTTCAATTTGTCAGCGTCGAAGTCCACTTTACCGATGGTAGTGTGGATGATGCCGTTTTTGTCGTTACGATAACGAACCTGACCCGCTTTAGCGTTCTTAACCGCTTCAGCAACGTTAGGAGTTACAGTACCAACTTTAGGGTTTGGCATCAGGCCGCGTGGACCCAGAACCTGGCCCAGCTGGCCAACAACGCGCATTGCATCCGGGGAAGCAATAACAACGTCAAAGTTCATTTCGCCTTTTTTGATCTGATCAGCCAGATCTTCCATACCTACCAGTTCAGCGCCAGCAGCTTTAGCAGCTTCAGCGTTTGCACCCTGAGCAAATACAGCTACGCGTACGGAACGGCCAGTACCGTGTGGCAGTACAGTTGCGCCACGAACGTTCTGATCAGATTTACGAGCGTCGATACCGAGGTTTACAGCAACGTCAACGCTTTCAACGAACTTAGCGGTAGCCAGTTCTTTCAGCAGAGCGATAGCTTCGGTGATGTCGTATTGTTTGGTCGCATCAACTTTGTCACGGATCACGGACATGCGCTTGGTCAGTTTAGCCATTTCTTAGTCCTCCACTACCAGGCCCATGGAACGTGCAGTACCTTCAATGGAGCGAGTCATCGCTTCAATGTCGGAACCAGTCATGTCGGCAGCTTTGGTCTGCGCGATTTCCTGCAGCTGAGCGCGGGAAATTTTACCAACTTTATCTTTGTTCGGCTTACCGGAACCAGACTTGATACCAGCCGCTTTTTTCAGCAGTACTGCTGCCGGCGGGGTCTTGGTAACGAAAGTGAAAGAACGGTCAGCGTATACGGTGATAACAACCGGAATTGGCAAACCTTTTTCAAGGGATTCAGTTTTTGCGTTGAACGCTTTACAGAATTCCATGATGTTAACACCCTGCTGACCCAGAGCTGGACCAACTGGTGGACTTGGGTTAGCCATACCAGCTGCAACCTGCAGCTTGACATAGGCTTGTACTTTCTTAGCCATTCTAAAATCCTCTAAATGGGTTATAGCGCCTCAAGGAGGCTCCCCGTGATAAATATCGTTTTACGGGTCGGAACCCATAAAAACAAAAGGCGCGAAATTGTATTCCAATCTCGCGCCCTGTGCAACGATTAAATCGCCGCTTTTTTGATCGGCTGCTTAGGCTTTTTCTACCTGGGCAAAGTCCAGTTCTACCGGGGTCGCACGACCGAAGATAGAAACAGAAACTTTCAGGCGGGACTTCTCGTAGTCCACTTCTTCAACCACGCCGTTAAAGTCAGCAAACGGACCGTCGCTAACACGAACCATTTCACCCGGTTCAAACAGCGTTTTCGGACGCGGCTTATCACCAACCTGCTGCAGGCGGTTCATAATCGCATCAACTTCTTTGTCGCTGATTGGCGCCGGACGATCGGACGTGCCGCCGATAAAGCCCATTACGCGCGGGACGCTGCGCACCAGGTGCCAGCTTGCATCGTTCATCACCATCTGAACCAGCACGTAACCCGGGAAGAATTTGCGCTCGCTTTTACGGCGCTGGCCACCACGGATCTCGACCACTTCTTCGGTCGGAACCATGACTTCACCAAACAACTCTTCCATATTGTGTAATTTGATATGCTCACGCAGCGAAGTGGCTACGCGGCCTTCAAAACCGGAGAACGCCTGAACGACGTACCAGCGCTTTTTAGGGGCTTCAGACATCTTAGAACCTCAGGCCAGTGATAAAGGAAACCAGGCGAACCAGAATACCATCCAGTCCCCACAGAATCAGTGACATGACTGCTGTCACTGCTGCCACAATCAGCGTGGTGTGCAATGTTTCCTGGCGAGTCGGCCAAATGACCTTGCGAACTTCGGTTCGCGCTTCGCGGGCAAAAGCAACGGTCGCTTTACCTTTTGTCGTCAACAGCGCGACACCACCCGCTGCAGCAATAAGAATTACTACGGCCAGCGCACGCAACGGCAGCATCATGTCACGATAGAGGTAGTTGCCAACAATAGCCACAATCAGCAGCACGGCCACAACTACCCACTTCATCGCTTCCAGGCCGCGACCGCTCCCTTGAGCTTCGGTATTCGCACTCATAAACCAACCTGTCAGAAGTATTCTACAAACAATTTCACCCCGCGAGAGCGAGGCGATCCAACCCGAAAAAACCAATCGCTTTTCGGACTAAACGCCCTCTACAGAGCCTGTCTCAGCAATGATTATGACAAAAAAAATCACTGATGAGCCAGGTTCTGGTTCGAAAGCGTGCAAAAAGGGCATCAAATGATGCCCTTTTATTGCGCATTGCGTCAAATGTTATCAGCGATTAGCCGAGAACTTTAGCAACAACGCCTGCACCAACAGTACGGCCGCCTTCACGGATTGCGAAACGCAGACCGTCATCCATCGCGATTGGGTGGATCAGGGTAACAACCATTTTGATGTTGTCGCCTGGCATTACCATCTCTACGCCTTCTGGCAGTTCGATGGTACCGGTCACGTCAGTTGTACGGAAGTAGAACTGTGGACGGTAGCCTTTGAAGAACGGAGTATGACGGCCGCCTTCATCTTTGGACAGGATGTAAACTTCAGATTCGAATTTGGTGTGCGGCTTGATAGAGCCTGGCTTAGCCAGTACCTGACCACGTTCGATTTCTTCACGTTTGATACCACGCAGCAGAACACCAACGTTCTCACCAGCACGGCCTTCGTCCAGCAGTTTGCGGAACATTTCAACGCCAGTACAGGTAGACTTAGCAGTCTCTTTGATACCAACGATTTCAACTTCTTCGCCAACTTTAACGATACCGCGCTCTACACGACCGGTAACAACAGTACCACGGCCGGAGATGGAGAATACGTCTTCGATAGGCAGCAGGAACGGCTTGTCAATCGCACGCTCTGGTTCTGGGATGTAAGAATCCAGGAAGCCAGCCAGCTCAACGATTTTAGCTTCCCACTCTGCTTCGCCTTCCAGCGCTTTCAGAGCAGAACCACGGATGATTGGAGTATCATCACCTGGGAAGTCGTACTGGGACAGAAGTTCACGAACTTCCATTTCAACCAGTTCCAGCAGCTCTTCGTCATCAACCATGTCACATTTGTTCAGGAACACGATGATGTAAGGAACGCCAACCTGACGACCCAGCAGGATGTGCTCACGAGTCTGAGGCATAGGGCCGTCAGTCGCAGCAACAACCAGGATTGCGCCATCCATCTGAGCAGCACCGGTGATCATGTTTTTAACATAGTCGGCGTGGCCCGGGCAGTCTACGTGTGCGTAGTGGCGAGTCGGGGTGTCATATTCAACGTGGGAAGTGTTGATGGTGATACCACGAGCTTTTTCTTCTGGTGCGTTATCGATCTGATCGAATGCACGAGCAGAACCACCGTAGGTTTTAGCCAGAACGGTAGTGATTGCAGCGGTCAGCGTTGTTTTACCATGGTCAACGTGGCCGATAGTACCGACGTTAACGTGCGGTTTTGTACGTTCAAACTTTTCTTTAGACATCGATTGTCCCTCTAAGACACGGATAAATCGGTGATATCACCACATCAACCAGGCAATATGCCTGAACTGTTGAATGCTTTTTAAAGGTTAACAGAGAGAAACAGGGAGGAGAAGTGAAGTGGTGCTGATACCCAGAGTCGAACTGGGGACCTCACCCTTACCAAGGGTGCGCTCTACCAACTGAGCCATATCAGCACGTCTTGGAGCGGGCAGCGGGAATCGAACCCGCATCATCAGCTTGGAAGGCTGAGGTAATAGCCATTATACGATGCCCGCATCCTGAAACTCGGCTACCCAGTTCTTTCTGTAACAAAAAAGAGATTTCTCTCTTTTTATGTTTTGAGCTGATTAATGTTTTAGCCAGCTCAGGCGGCGATAACGCTGCCAGAAAGTGGTGGTGGGGGAAGGATTCGAACCTTCGAAGTCTGTGACGGCAGATTTACAGTCTGCTCCCTTTGGCCGCTCGGGAACCCCACCGGACTTGATGGTGCCGACTACCGGAATCGAACTGGTGACCTACTGATTACAAGTCAGTTGCTCTACCTACTGAGCTAAGTCGGCATCAAGTAGCGCGCATTCTATGGGGGCATGAGCAGTCATGCAACTAAAAAATTGCATAAAATGTTCTTTCGCTCAGATTTTGTGCACCAGAAGGGAAAAACGCTGATATTTCGTTCATTGCCGTTCAAATATTCAGCATAAGCACCGCAAATAACCCACCTATAGCGTATCGTGATGCCCTCCGCGTAAAGCATCACTTGTCTATATTTTTTCTTATTATTCCCGCCATCTGGTGTTAACCTCCTGCCCATTGTCCAAATTTAACTACTAAGTGATGAACCGCTGCCGCCACGAACGCGTTGCCGCGCAGATAAAGGGTTCACTGAACACGCTTATGAGCAAAAAAGAGCAATCGTTAATGACACCCTATCTTCAGTTTAACCGCAGCCAGTGGGCCGCTCTGCGTGACTCCGTCCCCATGACCTTAACGGAAGGGGAAATTGCGCGGTTAAAGGGGATCAACGAAGACCTGTCGCTGGAGGAGGTTGCAGAGATCTATCTGCCACTGTCCCGCTTGCTTAACTTCTATATAAGCTCCAACCTGCGTCGTCAGGCGGTACTGGAGCAGTTCCTTGGCACTAACGGCCAGCGTATTCCTTATATCATCAGCATCGCGGGCAGCGTGGCGGTCGGTAAAAGTACCACTGCGCGTGTTCTTCAAGCGCTGTTGAGCCGCTGGCCTGAACACCGCAGCGTTGAGCTGATCACCACAGACGGTTTCCTGCATCCGAACGAGGTGCTGAAAGAGCGCGGCCTGATGAAGAAGAAAGGCTTTCCTCTTTCATACGATATGCACCGCCTGGTGAAATTCGTTTCAGATCTGAAATCTGGCGCACCAAACGTCACGGCGCCGGTCTATTCCCATCTGATTTACGACCGCATCCCAGATGGCGATAAAACGGTGGCGCAACCGGATATTCTGATCCTCGAAGGGCTGAACGTGCTGCAAAGCGGCATGGATTACCCGCACGACCCACATCATGTGTTTGTCTCCGACTTCGTCGACTTCTCTATATATGTCGATGCGCCGGAAGATTTGCTGCAAAACTGGTATATCAATCGTTTCCTGAAGTTCCGTGAAGGGGCGTTTACCGACCCTGACTCTTACTTCCATAACTACGCCCAGCTTTCTGAAGAGGAAGCGGTCAACGTGGCGACATCGCTCTGGAATGAGATTAACTACGTGAACCTGAAAGAGAACATTCTGCCGACGCGCGAGCGTGCGAGCCTGATCCTCACGAAAAGTGAAAACCACGCCGTAGACCAGATTCGCCTGCGCAAATAGTGAATTCGCAGATATAAAAAAACCGGCGATAATCGCCGGTTTTTTTGTTTACGCATTATGCGTGCGGTTTCTCACCGTTTTCATCCTGATCGACCGCAAAGCAGGCCACCAGTTGACCACCGTAGTCTTTCAACTGCGGCTGTAACTGAGTACAAGGACCAAAGCGGCGACGGCAGCGAGCGTTGAACGCACAACCCGGCGGTGGATTCAGCGGGCTTGGCAGCTCGCCCGTCAGCTTAATACGCTCACGGCGATCGTCCGGATTCAGACGCGGCGTGGCCGACAGCAGCGCTTGCGTATATGGATGACGAGGATTATTAAAGATCTGGTCTTTGGTCCCCTTCTCCACGCAGCGCCCCAGATACATCACCATCACTTCATCAGCAATGTGCTCCACCACGGACAGGTCGTGGGAGATAAACACATACGACAGCCCCAGATCTTGCTGCAAATCCATCATCAGGTTCAGCACCTGCGCGCGCACGGACACGTCGAGCGCAGAGACCGGTTCGTCGGCAATCACCACGTCCGGGTCCAGCATCAGACCACGCGCGATAGCGATACGCTGACGCTGACCGCCAGAGAACATGTGCGGATAGCGATCGTAGTGCTCGGTTTTAAGACCCACTTTCGCCATCATCGCCAGCGCTTTTTCACGGCGCTGCTCTTTGTTGAGATCGCTGTTAATTTGCAGCGGCTCTTCCAGAATCTGTCCCACTTTTTTACGCGGGTTCAGAGAACCGTACGGGTTCTGGAACACAATCTGAATTTTCTGACGGCGCAGCTTCTGTGCCTGGGGATCGTGCTTGAGCAGATCCTGGCCCTGATAGTACAGCTCGCCGCCAGTCGGGGTTTCAATCATCGTTAGCAGACGACCCAGCGTGGATTTACCACAGCCGGATTCACCGACCACAGCCAGCGTTTTGCCGCGTTCCAGGGTGAACGACACCCCATCCAGCGCTTTCACCAGGCGTTCCGGGGCGAAAATCCCCTTCTTCACCGGATAGTGTTTTTTCAGATCGATGGCCTGCAACAGCGGCTGTTGTTTGGCGGCCTCTTGCGTACTCATAGTGTTGGCCTCCCGGCATCATCAAGTGGGTAGTGACATTTAGACTGACGACCACCTGGGAGGGTGTTCAGTTCTGGCTCTTCAGCACGACACTTATCTGTCGCATACGGGCAGCGCGGATTCAACAGACAGCCCGTCGGGCGGTCATATTTACCCGGGACGACGCCCGGCAACGACGCCAGACGCGCTTTATCCTGAGCAAACTCCGGCAGCGCACGCAGCAGCGCCTGGGTATACGGGTGACGCGGCGCACGGAAAATATCGTGCGAACTTCCGGCCTCCACGACTTGTCCGGCATACATCACGATAATTTTGTGAGCGGCTTCAGCCACCAGCGCCAGATCGTGGGTAATCAGCACCAGCGCCATGTTCTCTTTCTGCTGCAGTTCTAGCAGCAGCTCGATGATCTGCGCCTGAATGGTCACGTCCAGCGCCGTGGTCGGTTCATCCGCAATCAGCAGCTTCGGTCGACAGGCAATCGCCATAGCGATCATCACGCGCTGGCTCATCCCACCAGACAGCTGGTGCGGATAAACATCCAGACGTGATGCCGGATCGGGAATCCCCACCTGCGTGAGCAGGTCGATCGCGCGCTGGCGACGGGTTTTCTTATTCCCACCCTGATGCACTTTGATCGCTTCCATAATCTGGAAACCGACGGTATAGCACGGGTTCAGGCTGGTCATTGGGTCCTGGAAGATCATCGCCACTTCAGCGCCCACCAGCTGGCGGCGCTGCTTCTCGGAGATGCGCTTCAGATCCTGGCCGTTGAACTCCAGACTTTCTGCCATCACGCGGCCTGGGTAATCAATCAGACCCATGATCGCCAGTGAGCTAACAGATTTACCCGAGCCAGACTCACCCACAATGCCAACCACTTCACCCTGATTCACGCTGTAGCTGATACGGTCTACGGCACGAAACTCGGAGCCCACGTCACCGAAGTGCACCGATAATTTATCTACATTTAATAACGCCATCTCGTGCCTCTTACTGCTTCAGTTTGGGATCAAGTGCATCACGCAGACCATCACCCATCAGGTTAAATGCCAGCACCGTCAGCAGAATCGCCAGACCCGGGAAGGTCACGACCCACCATGCGCTTTGCGCGAACTGCAACACATCGGCGAGCATCGTGCCCCACTCCGGTGTTGGCGGTTGCGCACCCATGCCAAGGAAGCCAAGAGCAGCCATATCGAGAATGGCGTTAGAGAAACCGAGCGACGCCTGAACGATCAGCGGCGCAAGGCAGTTCGGGAGAATATTGACAAACATCTGGCGCAGCGCGCCCGCGCCTGCCACACGTGAAGCGGTGACATAATCGCGGTTCACTTCCACCAGCACCGCCGCACGTGTTAATCGCACGTAGTGAGGGAGTGCCACGAACGTCAGGGCCAGCGCCGCGTTACCTATCGACGGCCCAAACACCGCCACAAGGACCAGCGCCAACAGCAGGCTTGGCAGGGCCAGCATGATGTCGACCACACGCATAATGATGTTGTCGATCAGACCACCGAAATAGCCGGCAACCAGTCCGAGGATAACCCCGAGGATCAGCGACAGTACCACCACCAGGCACCCTACCAGCAGCGACAGACGCGCACCGTACATCAGACGCGATAGCACATCGCGGCCCACGTCATCCGTGCCGAGCAGATGGGCGAAGGTCCCGCCATCCTGCCAGGCTGGCGGAGCCAGCAGCACGTCGCGGAACTGATCCGCCGGGTTGTACGGCGCCAGCACATTCGCAAACACGGCGATAATGATCATGATGGTGACATACACCAGCCCGACCACGGCGCCTTTGTTGCGTTTGAAGTAATGCCAGAACTCCTGCATCGGCGTCATTGGCACCGGGGCAGCAACAGCTTTATTTTGAGTAACTTGTGACATGATGGCCCCTTACTTCTTATGACGAATACGCGGGTTCACCACGCCGTACAGCAAATCGACCAGCAGGTTGACGAGGATGATCATCGTCGCCACCAGCAGCACACCGCCCTGCACAACCGGATAGTCACGGCGTTGCAGCGCATCGATCAGCCAACGTCCCAGGCCCGGCCAGGAGAAGATGGTTTCGGTCAGGATCGCCCCGGCCAGCAATGTCCCCACCTGCAAGCCGATCACCGTCACGACAGGCAGCATCGCATTACGCAACGCATGGACGATGATGACGCGCATACGGGTCAGACCTTTGGCGCGGGCGGTACGGATGTAATCCTCTCCCAGCACTTCCAGCATCGACGAGCGCGTCATACGTACAATTACCGCCAGAGGAATGGTCCCAAGCACCATCGCAGGCAGGATCATATGCGCCAGCGCATCAATGAAGTTGCCCTCTTCGCCCCAGATGGCCGTATCAATCAGCATAAAGCCGGTAAGCGGGTTGGAATCATCAAGGAACACCATGTCGCTCACCCTTCCGGAGACCGGCGTCAGGTTGAGTTGCACGGAGACCAGCATGATCAGCATCATGCCCCACCAGAAGATAGGCATGGAGTAACCGGTCAGCGCCAGGCCAACCGCGGTGTGATCGAAGATTGAACCGCGCTTAACGGCAGCCAGGACACCAACGGGGATACCGACAGCAACGGCAAAAATCATGGCGCAGATACCGAGTTCCAGCGTCGCTTTAAAACGCGGCACAAACTCGTCCCACACCGGAAGACGGCTTTTCAGCGAAATCCCTAAATCACCGTGCAGGACGCCCCAAATGTAATGGAGATACTGCTGCCACATCGGCTTATCGAGGCCGAGTTCGGCCAGCAGCTGCGCATGGCGTTCAGGGGAGATACCACGCTCACCCGCCATAATCATTACCGGGTCGCCGGGGATCATATGGACGAAGGCAAAAGTGAGAAGGGTGATACCGATAAACGTGGGGATGACAAGTCCCAGACGTCGGAGGATGAACTGCAACATATCCCGGATTCTCTCTAATGACGTACTGCCCGCAGGCGGTGACGTCTGTATTGCTCACAAATCTTATTCCCTCCGCGAAGAGGGAATAAAGCACTGCTGCCGGATGGCGCTGCGCTGACCCGGCCTACCGCTGTAGGTCCGCGCTCGCACAGCGCCGCCGGCACGGGGTGCTCATGCACCCCTGACGCTTTTAATTATTCAACAGAGACGTTTTCGAAGTGGTGTTTGCCCAGCGGATCAACCACATAGCCTTTGACTTCTTTACGCACTGGCTCGTAAACGGTGGAGTGAGCCACGATCAGCGCCGGAGCCTGGTCATGCATCACTACCTGAGCCTGTTTGTAGAGTTCAATACGCTTGTTGTGGTCGTCCGTTGCGCGCGCCGGCTGAATCAGATCTTCAAACGGCTTGTAGCACCAGCGAGAGTAGTTAGAACCATCTTTCGCAGCCGCGCAGCTGAACAGGGTAGCGAAGAAGTTGTCCGGATCCCCATTGTCCCCGGTCCAGCCCATCATCACAGCCTGGTGTTCGCCAGCTTTAGCACGCTTCAGGTACTCGCCCCACTCATAAGTGACGATCTTGGCCTGAACGCCTACCTTAGCCCAGTCAGCCTGAACCATCTCAGCCATACGGCGAGCGTTCGGGTTGTACGGACGCTGAACAGGCATTGCCCACAGCTCAACGGTAAAGCCTTTATCCTGGCCCGCTTCTTTCAGCAGCGCTTTCGCTTTCTCAGGATCGTAGGTGTAGTCTTTAACGTCGTCGTTGTAGCCCCACATGGTTGGTGGGATCAGGTTCTTGGCAGCAATACCTGCACCCTGATAAACCGCTTTAATGATCGCTTCTTTGTTTACCGCGTAAGTCAGCGCCTGACGCACTTTCACGTCATCAAACGGTTTCTTCTCGGTGTTGAAGGAGAGGTAACCCACGTTCAGGCCTGCCTGCTCCAGCAGGTTGATATTTTTGTCCTGCTTCATGCGAGCAATATCAGCCGGGTTCGGGTACGGCATCACCTGGCACTCGTTTTTCTGCAGTTTCGCATAACGCACGGACGCGTCAGGCGTGATGGAGAAGACCAGACGATCGATCTGCGGCTTGGTACCCCAGTAACCTTCGAATGCTTTGTACAGAATACGGGAGTCTTTCTGGTACTGCTGCAGCTGGAATGGACCGGTACCGATTGGGTTCAGATCCACTTTTTCCGGGGTGCCTGCTTTCAGCATGTTGTCCGCATACTCTTTTGACAGAATAGAGGCGAAGTCCATAGCCAGGTCAGCCAGGAATGGCGCTTCAGGACGGCTCAGAACGAACTGAACGGTTTTGTCGTCCACTTTTTTCACTTCGGTGATCAGGTCCGGCAGACCCATCCCTTCGAAGTATTCGTAGCTGCCGCCAGAAACTTTATGGTACGGGTTCTGTGCGTTTTTCTGACGGTCGAAGGAGAACACAACGTCATCCGCAGTCAGTTCACGCGTTGGTTTGAAATCTTTATTGTCCTGCCACTTCACGCCCTGGCGTAAGTGGAAGGTATAGGTTTTGCCGTCTTCGCTGATTTCCCACTTCTCAGCCAGACCCGGAATAACTTCCGTGGTACCGATTTTGAATTCAACCAGACGGTTATAGATAGGTACAGAGCTAGCGTCGTAGGTTGTACCAGAGGTGAACAGCTGTGGGTTAAAGCCTTCCGGCGAGCCTTCAGAACAGTAAACCAGGGTTTTTGCCTGCACGCTTGCCGCGACGGTGAGAGCGACCAGGCTCAGACCAAGCTTCAGCATCCCTGACTTCTTCAAGGAAATACTCATTATTCTGCTCCAATGTGATGTTTTGCTTTGTTGTGTTACGCCGCCTGACCTTTATTTATTTTTTACCCGGTCCGGTCGGTGATGCCCGAAGGCGTGATAAGGGATGGAGATTCCTTTCAGAAGAGCGTCGGAGTTGCAGCGCAGATCCTCCCTGAAATGCCCCTCGTGCCCTACAATCTGTCAACAGAATGTGAAAACGTCAATACAGGTGACGGGGATTTACGTTGAGGGTGAGAAACGGCAAACAAAGATTAAAAAAACTTTAGTGACCTATTTTCAGCAGGGAAATTTATGCTACTCGCCATCTTGCAGCACAAATCTCTTCATATTTCGCAACAATCAGTGATTAACATTTATTCAGATCGCGTAAATTTTCTTACAGAATGGTGATTATCTGAGCAGTAAATGCCGCGAACGTTAAAACGCACAGCGGAAAATGCTGAGGTTATCCATAAGCAACGCGAAAAAAGATCAATCCATATATAAAAAAATACAATGGATTATGTCACAAAATCGTTAACAGACAGGGTAAAGCGGGGATAAGGAGCGTTTTGGAGAGTTGGCGTGGATAAGTCCATAATGCAAAAAGGGCCAACCTTGCGGTTAGCCCTTTTTTAAATGTGGTCGGCGAGAGAGGATTCGAACCTCCGACCCACTGGTCCCAAACCAGTTGCGCTACCAAGCTGCGCTACTCGCCGAATGCGGAGCGCATCTTACTGCTGGGGTGCGCCCTCGTCAATCCCTTATCTTCAAAAAGCCATTCGACTGGCGAGAAACTCGCCAGCTCGGTTACTTAGTGGCTTTCGCCGGGCCATCAGGGACATGGCACCAGTTGTTATTCTCATTAATTCCGCCGTCTGGCGAGGTATAGCCGAGACAACCCATGATGGTGTCATACAGCTCAACGTGACGGCGAGGCACCTTCATCTCAGCCTGCTGTTTCAGGTGCTGGAACATCTTCTCTTTATCCGGGTTTTCCAGATATTTATCCGACATCCATACCATCATCGGCACGCGGAACTGCTCCGGTGGCGCCATCTTGCGCGGCGTGCCGTGCAAGTGCTCATACTCGTTGATCGACTCACCGTGGTCGGCGGCATAGAAAACAATCGCTTTCTTGTCGCGTACCTGGTCAATCACGCTCTCGATAAAGTGATCCACATACATCACCGAGTTATCGTAAGAGTTAATCAGCTGCTCTTTGGTGCAGTCTTTGTCTACGCCCACACACTCCGGCGTCCATTTGGCAAAGCTGCGCGGGTAACGCTGGGTGTAGTTAAAGTGCGAACCTTTGGTATGCAGGATGATCATATGCTTCCCATCCTGATTGTTGCTCAGCGAGCCTTTCATCTCATCGATCAGCAGCATATCGTCAACGCTCTTCCCGCGGTTACGCGGCTCAGCGCCGATCTGCTCACGATAGGCAATGTTCTGCGCCATCGTGTTGCTGTAGAACCACATCTCGCTCTGCATCGCGTAGAGATCAGAACTGAATCCAAGCTGATGCAGCACCGAGAAGACGTTCTGCTCTTTCAGGGTACGCTGCGGATTGTCATCCGCCCCGCCCTCGCGAACAAACATGCAGCGCAGCGACAGCTTGGTCGCCGTATCACATGAGTAGCCCCGATAAGCGATCAGGTTCTTCTCCTGCGCCAGTTTCGGCGTGGTATCGCGGTCGTAGCCTAAAATCCCCATATGATCCCAGCGCGTCGTTTCACCGATGATAAAGACCACATAGGTATCGTCGATATCTTTAGGCGCTTCGTAGGTGAACTGCTTCGCCGGATTGAGCAGAGATTTATTATCGGAAGACTCATCCACCTGCGCCCAGGCGTACAGGCCCAGTGCGGAAATCCAGTTAGAGGGCAGATAGGAGTTCGCCACCACGCCGCCGTAGCTCGGCAAATCCACGCCAGAAGTACGTTCGTCACTCTTCTGCTTCACTTCAAGCAGACGAATCGGGCCCCAGACCATCAGCCCCGCCAGCAGTACCACCGCGACGCTTCGGACGCGTTGCCCTGGCGTGCGCATCTGACGCAGCAGGGTATAGCGGCAGCGGTTACTCCAGATGAGCAGCAGCGGCAGCGCACTGACGCCCACCAGCCACAGGATAAAGTGCAGGCCGACCACCTCTTTCGAGAGATCGATATCCGTCGTCATGACTGAGGCAATAATGCCGTAGCCAATAACCACGTTCATAAAAGTCATGTAATAGCTGGCACCTGCCGAGCAGAGCACCACCAGAGATGCCAGAACGCGCCAGATGCGGCGTCCAAACAGTGAGAGGAGACGTAATAAGAAAAAGGTAACCAGAACGGTACCAACCAACTCAACAACCGCTGCGATTCCTTTCCAGGCGGTAAAGTCTTGCGCGAACCCGTCAAACCGACGGAAAAAAACAGCGCCATTCATAAACAGGCCGATGTACAACGCCAGCAAAAAGCTCAGCTTTTGTTGCGTCATCGATTTAATGTATTTCATGCAGGCTACCCGAAAAAAGGGACAGTCACGCCATCCACTTTTAGCTGTAAAAGTGAACAGAGTAGATATTCGCTCAGGGGATCGTTATCAGAAACGTCTAAAGCGTGGTAAGTAGACCACAGTGACAGGAAAAAGTGGCAGCAGAGAGTGTGATTGCAGTAGATATTTACAAAAAATCAAGTTCGAAAGCAGATTGGGTCAAAGAACGCTCAGCATGTTGATAAAAGAAAAGGCCGGAAAATCCAGCCTTTTCAGTCAGTCATCACGCATGCGCTTCGTTAAATACCTGCCGCTGCGGCTGGCGAATCGTAGTGGAGAGCGCCAGTGAGATAATCAGCAGGGCGAAGATGACGCAGAAGGTGACATAGAAGCCGCCGAACAGCGAGGCGATGAGGGACCCGCAGATGCTGCCGATACCGAAACCTAAGTAAATCACCCCATAATTCTTCGCCAGATTATTCAGGCCAAAGAACTCGCTCACCAGTGACGGGAACACGGTAATGGTGCCGCCAAAATTGAAGGCCACGCAGGCAATCGCCGCGAAGAAGGTCATCTCATTCAGGGGCGCAAACAGCAGGGCCGCCATACCCACCAGGGAGATCACCTGCCCCAGCGTAATCACACGGATACGGGCGATTTTGTCGGAGAGAATACCCAGAACCAGACGACCAGACAGGTTGGCAATGGAAATCACGGTTACCGCATTCGCCGCAGTCATCGCATCCAGTTTCACCATTCCCTGAGCGATATCTTTCGCCACGCCAATCACATACAGACCGCTCATGCAGGCCGTCAGGAACATAACCGCCAGCATCCAGTACTGTGGTTTACGCATGGACTGCGCCAGCGTGAAGTCATTTTCCACTACGCCGTTAACGGTTTTCACTTCCTGCATCGGGGCATCTTTCATCAGCGTCGCGCCGAACAGAATCATCACCAGCACGATAGCGCCCCAGATCATAAAGGTCTTTTCCAGGCCCACGGAGGCAAGCAGGTGCGAATCGATAAATTTAAACCCGAGACTACCCAGACCATAAGAGCCAATGGAGAAAGCTGAGATTAAGCCTTTACGCTCCGGGAACCACTTCACGCAGTTCGACAGTGTCAGCAGGTAGCCCGCGCCATCTGCAAGCCCCACCAGCACCCCGGCGCTCAGCCAGAGCATCATCAGGTTGCTGGAGTGCGCCGTCAGGAAAAAGCCGACGCCCAGCAGGATGCCCGAGGCCATGGTCACGCGTTTCACGCCAAAACGTTCCTGCAATTTCCCGGCGATGGACGAGGACAACGCCAGCCCAAGGCTCAGCAAGCCGAATGAGAACGCCACCTGGCTCACCGGCGCGCCGAGTTTGTCAGAGAGCGCGCTGTTAAACAGGCTCCAGGTATAAACCGATCCCAACGCAAATTGCGTCACGATGGTGCCAAATAGGGTCAGCCAACGAGTGCGGTTGTATGTTGATGTGTTCATGGCAGTTGTCCTGCAAGAGAAATTAAAGGAATTCGCTGCAGACAACGATAAACAAAACCTCAAAAGGCCTGGGGGAAAACGGCATGAAATGCAGTGGAGACGGAATGAAATGCCTGGAATCAGGAATGAATGACCTTGCCGGGCGAAGGATAACGAGTTTGTTAGTGCCCGCTATCGCCACAAGCACGGCCATTCTTGTATTTAAGATGTTACAGCAAGGTTGAATTAAATAACAATATTAAAATCTGGCGCTCACACCCAGGGTATATAAATAATCCGCGCCGGTCATGGTGTTATCCGCCTGAGACAAAGAGGCGTACGCGGCCATATGCGGGTAAAGCAGCACGTCGGCACCCACGGTCACATCCATCCAGTTATCGTACTGCATGGAGGCCGGCAGGCGGCTCATCCCCGACTGCGGCTTCCACTGATTATCGCCAAACTGCTGGTTGTAGCTAATCTGCGCCCATGGCCGAAGACCGCCCACACGCGTGTCGACGCGCCAGCCGAGCGTACTCACGCTGGCATGCCACAGCGGGTCGGTAAGCGACTGGCTGCCATTGTCACCGTATTCGGTGTACGCCATGGGCGACGAACCGTCGTAATGCCACGCGGCAACCGGCCCCGTGGTCACCTTCTGCGTCACCGGAATCGTCAGGCTCAGCGACAGGGTACTGTCAGATTCCGCAGGATAATTTTCCGGCATGTTCAACGCCAGCCCCGGAACGTTCTGGGAAGAACGAATACGCTCCGCGAGAATATCGTCATAACGCGGTTGGTGATCGGCGTCCCATGTATAGCGTTCGGTCGTATTATTTTGCGCATCCGAAACGATATATTCCTGTTGCCAGGCGTAAGCTGTGCTACAAAAAAACAAACAGACAGAGACTCCCGCCAGGCCAGTAACAGCATGGCGACCACTGATTATTTTTATCATCATCAAAGCGACTCCAGAAAGAGCCGAATTCGGCGATATTTGTCATTGTTAGAAAGAGGTATGAGGGCAAAGCCCTTAATTAAATATTGTCTTTTTGAGGCACACGTCAAGCCAGGTGGGTTGATTTTTTTACGGGTTAAATCATTAAGGATGAAAACCAATGCAACGTTGCGGATGGGTAAGCCAGGATCAGCTCTATATCGACTATCACGATAAAGAATGGGGCGTCCCGGAGACCGACGGTAAAAAGCTCTTTGAGATGATCTGCCTGGAAGGCCAGCAGGCGGGTTTATCGTGGATTACGGTGCTAAAAAAACGGGAAAATTATCGTAACGCCTTCCATCAGTTCGATCCCGTTGCGGTGGCCGCCATGACTGAGGAAGACGTCGAACGGCTGGTGCTGGATGCCAGTATTATCCGGCATCGCGGGAAAATTCAGGCCATTATTGGCAACGCAAAAGCGTACCTGGCGATGGCCGAAAACGGCGAGCCTTTCTCCGATTTTGTCTGGTCGTTTGTCGACCACACGCCGCAGGTGACACAGGCCGCGACGATGGGTGAAATCCCGACCTCCACGTCCGCCTCCGATGCCCTGTCTAAGGCACTGAAAAAGCGTGGTTTCAAATTTGTTGGCACCACGATTTGCTACTCATTTATGCAGGCCTGCGGTCTGGTGAACGATCACATCACGGCCTGTTTTTGCCACCCAGGAGGCCAACATGATTCGCAAATGGCAAAGTGAAAACACTGCGCCGCTGCTCAGTTTATGGCTTGAAAGCACCACCGAGGCGCACCCGTTTATCGACGCGCAATACTGGATAGAGAGTGAACCTCTGGTACGCGACACCTATCTCCCCGGTGCAGAAACCTGGATATGGGAAGAGAAAGGCGAGGTGCGTGGTTTTATCAGCGTGATGGAGTCGCAGTTTATCGGCGCGCTCTTTGTCGCCACCGCTCATGCGGGGAGAGGGATCGGCCACGCGCTGATCCACCACGTGCAGCAGCAGTTCCCCTATCTCAGCCTCGAGGTTTACCAGAAAAACAGTCGGGCGGTGAATTTCTACCATGCTCAGGGTTTTCGCATTGAAGACAGCGCCTGGCAGGAAGAGACTCAACACCCGACGTGGATTATGAGCTGGCAGGCGGATCAAACGCCGTAAGCGTCAGCTCAGGGCCCTGATATTTCTCCACCCACGCCAGCGCCGTGTTCCCCGCGCACCCGTTCCCCAGCTTCGAGCTGGGGAGATCTTTGGTGAGCACGTTCACCGCGCCGTTTTTGCAAATCCCGCCTGCCGTGAGTTCCAGATCCGGCCACGCCCCCTGGTGGATACAAATCACGCCCGGTTTAATGCCCTCACTCACCACCGCCCCGGCCAGCACCTGCCCGCGAGCGTTCCAGACGCGCACAACATCGCCATTGGCAATTCCGCGCGCTTTCGCATCAAGGGTATGCAGCGTGATTGGCTCGCGTCCGGCCACGGCGTACTGTTCGCGCAGGGACGAATAGTTCAGCTGGCTGTGCAGACGGTGCGCCGGGTGCGCAGAGAGCACCTGCAACTGTGTAGGCTGCGCATTGCCGTGCCACTCGTCCGGCTCCAGCCACATCGGGTGCGGTGGGCAGTCGGCATAGTTAAAGCTGGCGATACGTTGCGAGTAGATCTCAATTTTGCCGCTTTCGGTTTTCAGCGGATGAGATTGTGGGTCGCGGCGGAAGTCCGCGAAGCGAACAAACTGTGCGTTCTGCTCACTCTCCGGCATTTCGACGATCTCATTCGCTTCCCAGAACTGGGCAAACGGCGGCAATGTTACACCTTGAGCAGCACCGCGCTGCGCGGCAATCTGATAAAACGTCTCAAGCCACTCGAGATCGGATTTCCCTTCGGTGAAATGCTCACGACCGCCCTCTTCCCAGCGTTCGCTCAGCTCCGCAAACACCTCAAAGTCATCCCGGGCTTCATCGCGCGGCGCAACGACGCGCTTCATCGGCACCATGTGCTGATTACTGTAGTCGCCGGTCATGGTGAGATCGTTACGCTCAAAGGAGGTGGTCGCTGGCAGAACGATATCGGCGTGTTTGGCTGCCGCCGTCCAGAAGCATTCGGAGATCACCACCAGCTCCGGCTTTTGCCAGGCGCGGATCAGTCGGTTGGTATCCTGATGATGGGTGAAGTTTGCGCCGCCCGCCCACCAGACAAAACGGATATCCGGGAAGTGGCGGTCCAGGCCGTTATGCTGGTAGAAACCACCAGGATTTTCCAGCGCTTCGACGATGCGCGCCACCGGGATTTTATCTACCGCATCAATCCCGTCCTGCACGGAACCCTGCATCGAGGCCAGAACCGCAGCGCGACGGGTCGGGTTTCCGCCGTTAGCAAAGTGATACGACAAACCAAAGCCGCCGCCCGGCGTACCAATCTGACCCAGCATCGCCGCAAGAGTCACCAGCATCCAGTGTTTTTGCTCGCCAAACTGCTGGCGCTGCATTCCCCAGCCGGACATCAGCATAGTGGTATTTTCGTGGAACAGTGCCGCCAGTTCGCGGATTTTCGCCGCATCAATGCCGCAAATGTCCGCCGCCCACTCGGCGGTTTTGGCGATCCCGTCGGTTTTGCCCGTCAGGTAGTCAGCGAATTTGTCATACCCGGTTGTGCAGCGGGCGAGAAACGCCTGGTCGTGCCAGCCGTTTTCCACCAGCGTATGGGCGATACCCAGCATCATCGCGACGTCGGTCCCCATGTGCGGGGCCAGCCACTCGACGCTATCGCCGAAGAAATCGACGGTTTCGGAGCGCATAGGGTCAATACAGATCAGGCGTTTACCGCTTTTACGCAGCGCATCGAAATAGGGAATCCCCTGCTCATCGCTCGCGTTCCACGCGATTTTGAGCGTGTTGAGCGGATTGGCGCTCCACAGCACCACCACATCCGTGTGCTCCAGCACCAGCGGCCAGCTGGTCTGCTGCTGATAAACTTCATTACCGCCGACAACGTACGGCATGATCGCCTGCGCCGCACCGGTTGAGTAGTCACCGAGATGCCCGGTGTATCCCCCCGCCAGGCTCATATAGCGCTGCAGGAGCGTCGCCGCTTTGTGCAGCACACCGTTCGAACGCCAGCCATAAGAACCCGCAAATATAGACGCCGGGCCATGGGTCTCACGAATACGTTTGTGCTGCGTATGGATCAACGCCAGCGCATCATCCCAGCTAACCCGAACGAACTCATCCTGCCCGCGCGTACCCTGCGGATTATCCGGCGAGGCCAGAAAACCCTTACGCACCATCGGCCAGCGCACGCGGGTTTTGCTGTGCACCTGATCGCGCACCACAGTTTGTAACGAATTAGGGTGCTGCGTTGGCAGCGCCCCGCGCGAGGACAGGACATTCTCGCCATCGGTTTCAACCAGCATCGGGCCCCAGTGGGCGGCGGTCAGAATCGTTTTTATTGAAGTGGTCAAGCGTGCGCTCCTGGGTTTGTCTGTTGCAGGTGTGACGGCCTTCTTTGAGGCTATTTAAGATTTGGACACAAATTTCAGAGTTAGCCCTGGAATTTTCTTCCTCTTAGGGCGTCATAATCAACCGCCACACGCTTCGTGGCAAAGAATAAAAAGGATTAAGGAAATAAGATGAATAAACGCGTACTTGTCATTGCGGCTCTGGTCAGTGGAGCACTGGCGGTTTCTGGCTGCACAACCAACCCTTACACCGGCGAACGTGAAGCGGGCAAATCCGGCATTGGCGCGGGTATTGGCTCATTGGTCGGCGCAGGCGTTGGCGCACTCTCTTCCTCGAAGAAAGATCGCGGCAAAGGCGCGCTGATCGGGGCTGCAGCGGGTGCCGCATTGGGCGGCGGCGTAGGATATTACATGGATGTGCAAGAAGCTAAACTGCGCGACAAAATGCAGGGAACGGGCGTGAGCGTGACGCGAAGTGGCGACAACATCATTCTGAACATGCCAAACAACGTGACCTTCGACAGCAGCAGCGCAACGCTGAAACCGGCGGGAGCCAACACGCTGACCGGCGTGGCAACGGTGCTCAAAGAGTACAGCAAAACAGCCGTTAACGTTATTGGCTACACCGACAGCACCGGGAGCCAGGACCTGAACATGCGTCTGTCTCAGCAGCGCGCGGATTCCGTCGCCAGCTCGCTGATCACTCAGGGCGTTGCCGCAAACCGCATCCGCACCAGCGGCATGGGCCCAGCGAATCCAATCGCCAGCAACAGCACGGCAGAAGGCAAAGCGCAGAACCGCCGCGTTGAGATCACATTAAGCCCCATTCAGTAATTGAAATGCCGGGTGGCGGCTGCGCCATCCGGCATGAAGCGCTTGCCATCGTTGATTTTCCCGCTAAGGTGTTCTCACTAATCTTAAGGGAATCAGCGATGAGCAAATCAGCACGGCCCACCATCAGTGACGTGGCGAAAGCCGCCAAAACCGGAAAAACCAGTATTTCGCGCTATCTTAATGGCGAGAAACATCTGCTTTCCGACGCGCTGCTGGCCCGTATTGAACAAGCCATCGCCGAACTGGATTACCGCCCAAGCCTGATGGCTCGCGGCCTGAAGCATGGTCGCACTCGCCTCATCGGTCTGATCATCGCCGACATTACCAACCCCTACTCCGTCAACGTGCTCAGTGGCATCGAAGCCGCGTGCCGCGAAAAGGGCTTCACCCCGCTGGTGTGTAACACCAACAACGAAGTGGACCAGGAGCTGCACTACCTTGACCTGCTGCGCAGCTATCAGGTCGAAGGCATCGTGGTCAATGCCGTGGGGATGCGCGAAGAGGGGCTTAACCGCCTGCAACAGTCGTCCCTGCCGATGGTGCTGATTGATCGCAAAATCCCGGAATTCGCCTGCGACGTGGTAGGACTGGACAACACTCAGGCCGCCACAACGGCAACAGAGCACCTGATCGAGCAAGGTTTCGAAGCGATTTTGTTCATGAGCGAGCCGTTGGGCATGGTGAATACCCGTCGCGACCGTCTCAGCGCATTTCGCGCCACCCTGGCGCGTTATCCTGGCGTGATCGCCGAGAATGCCGAAATTCCGCTGCACGAAGCCGATCAAATGGATAATACCCTGCGCCAGTTCCATACCCGTCATCGCGGGATGCGCAAAGCGGTCATTTCCGCCAACGGCGCGCTCACGCTGCAGGTGGCCCGATCCCTCAAACGTATTGGCCTGAATTGGGGCAGCGATATTGGCCTGCTCGGATTCGACGAACTCGAATGGGCCGAGCTGGCAGGGGTTGGTATTACTACCCTCAAACAGCCGACCTGGCAAATTGGCTACGCCGCCGTCGAGCAGGTGGTGCGCCGCATCGAAGGCATTACCGACACCGTGCGCGAGCAGGTCTTTTCCGGTGAGCTGATCGTACGCGGCTCGACGTCGCGTTAACCCCCCTTCGTGATGACGATCATAAATTCAACATCCTGACCTTTTCTTTGGAACCGGTTCCATCTAGCGTAATACCTATCAGCTATGAATGGGAGTCAGCCAATGGGCAGGAAAATCATCGTCGTCACCGCCGCGTATGGCGCAGATCACGTCCGTCAGGTGGGCGGCCAGCGGGCCATATTACCGGTCATTGCCGCCGGGGGAGCCGACGGCGTCGAGATCCGCCGGGAGCTGTTTAATGATGAGGAGCTACAGGCGTTGCCGACATTGGCTCAGTCTATCGAACTGCTCGGTTTGTTCGCCTGTTACTCCGCCCCCGCCGCGTTATTGATGCCAGACGGCACACTAAACCCGGAACTGCGGCGCTATCTCGCAGAAGCCAGCACCCTCAATGCCCTGTGGCTGAAGGTCTCGCTGGGTCATTTCCGCGATAAACAGCCCCTTGTAGCCTTACGCGAACTGCTGCTGGAAAGCGGAATGATGCTGGTAGTGGAAAATGATCAGACCGACTGCGGGCAGCTTGCGCCAATGCAGCGTTTCAAGGCGGCCTGCCGGGTGATGGAACTGCCTGTCACCCTCACCTTCGATACCGGAAACTGGCTGTGGGTCGGCGAATCGCCGGAAGAAGCCGCGCGCCATCTGGCCCCGGCGGTGAGCTATATCCATGTCAAAGCCGCTGTCCCGCATCACCAACACTTCCGCGCTATCCCACCGGATAACGCCGATGCCCGCTGGATGGATCTGCTGAACCAGCTTCCGGCCGACGCCCCTCGCGGCATTGAATTCCCGCTGGAAGGGCCAGATTTAGCGGCGGTCACCCGCCATTACGTCAATCTGCTGCGTGAGGAGACACGCCATGTCTGATTCTCTGGACGTCATCACCATCGGTGAAGCCATGGCCATGTTTGTGGCCACGGAAACGGGCGAGCTGCGCTCGGTTGAACACTTTATCAAACGCGTTGCCGGCGCAGAGCTGAACGTAGCAACCGGCCTGGCGCGCCTGGGACTCAACGTTGGCTGGGTCAGCCGCGTGGGCGACGACAGTTTTGGCCACTTTGTGTTGGATTCGCTGAAAAAAGAGAGGATCGACGCGGCGGGCGTCACTCTCGACAACCGTTTCGCGACCGGCTTTCAGCTTAAATCTAAAGTCGAAAATGGAACCGATCCCATTGTGGAGTATTTCCGCAAAGGCTCTGCCGCCAGCCATCTTTCCACGCAAGATTTTCATCCTGCTTACTTTTCTTCAGCGCGGCATCTGCATTTGAGTGGCGTCGCAGCGGCGCTGTCGGCCAGCTCGTACGATCTGCTCGATCACGCGGCGAGTACCCTTAAAGCTCAGGGTAAGACGATCTCTTTCGATCCGAACCTACGCCCGGTGCTGTGGAAAAGCGAAGCCGAGATGGTTGAAAAGCTCAATCACCTGGCCTTCCAGGCAAACTGGGTTCTGCCCGGTCTTAAAGAGGGCATGATCCTCACCGGGCAGAAAACCCCGGAAGGTATCGCCGATTTTTATCTGGCGCACGGCGTGCAGGCCGTGGTGCTGAAAACAGGCGCTGACGGAGCATGGTTCAAAACCGCCAGCGGCGAGAAAGGTGCTGTCGCTGCGGTGAAAGTCGATAACGTTGTCGACACCGTCGGCGCAGGAGATGGATTCGCAGTCGGGGTGATTAGCGCCCTGCTGGAAGGCAAAACGCTACAACAGGCCGTCGCACGCGGGAATAAGATCGGATCGCTGGCCATTCAGGTGCAAGGCGACAGCGAAGGATTACCGACCCGCGCACAACTGTCCGAGTAACAATAATCAGCCACCGTGTACCCTACAGACAACGGCGGTATAAACCTCAACAACAGAGGCAAGCCCATGAACACATCGACCAATGCAGTTAAACGCTGGTGGTACATCATGCCTATCGTGTTTATCACGTACAGCCTGGCGTACCTTGATCGCGCGAACTTCAGTTTCGCGTCTGCCGCAGGGATCACCGAAGATTTGGGGATCACCAAAGGCGTCTCGTCCCTGTTAGGTGCCCTGTTCTTCCTTGGCTATTTCTTCTTCCAGATCCCTGGAGCGATTTACGCCGAGCGCCGTAGCGTGCGCAAACTGATCTTTGTCTGCCTGATTTTGTGGGGCGCCTGCGCATCCCTCACGGGGATGGTCAATAATATCCCCGCACTGGCCGCCATTCGCTTTATTCTCGGGGTCGTTGAAGCCGCCGTGATGCCTGCAATGCTGATTTACATCAGCAACTGGTTTACCAAATCCGAACGCTCACGCGCCAATACGTTCCTGATCCTCGGTAACCCGGTGACGGTCCTGTGGATGTCCGTGGTTTCGGGTTATCTGATTCAGTCATTCGGCTGGCGTCACATGTTCATCATCGAAGGATTCCCGGCGATCATCTGGGCATTCTGCTGGTGGGTGCTGGTGAAAGATAAACCGTCGCAGGCGACCTGGCTTTCCACCAGTGAAAAAGCCGCGCTGCAGGCCGAGCTGGATAAAGAACAGCAGGGGCTGAAAGCGGTGCGTAACTACGGTGAAGCTTTCCGTTCGCGCAACGTTATCCTGCTGTGTATGCAATATTTCACATGGAGCATCGGGGTGTACGGTTTTGTGCTATGGCTGCCGTCGATTATTCGCAGCGGCGGCGAAAACCTCGGCATGGTGGAAGTGGGCTGGCTGTCGTCGGTACCGTATCTGGCGGCAACGATCGCGATGATCGTGGTGTCATGGGCCTCGGATAAGCTGCAAAATCGTAAATTATTCGTTTGGCCGCTGCTGTTGATTGCCGCGTTCGCCTTTATCGGTTCATGGGCGGTAGGCGCAAACCACTTCTGGGTCTCTTACACGCTGCTGGTGATCGCTGGCGCGGCCATGTACGCGCCGTACGGTCCGTTCTTTGCCATCATCCCGGAAATGCTGCCGCGTAACGTAGCCGGTGGCGCGATGGCACTGATCAACAGCATGGGAGCGTTAGGTTCGTTCTTCGGCTCGTGGTTTGTTGGCTATCTCAACGGCGCCACCGGCAGCCCGGCAGCCTCGTACATATTTATGGGGGTGGCACTTTTCGCGTCTGTGTGGCTTACTTTGATTGTTAAGCCTGCTAATAATCAACAAATTCCTGCTGGCGCACGTCACGCCTGAACCTTTTAAAATCAACGGAGATTAGCATGAAGCCGTCCGTCATTTTGTATAAAGCACTGCCCGACGATCTACACAAACGTCTTGAGGAACATTTCACCGTCACGCAGGTGAAAAACCTGAGCCAGGAGACCGTGGCGCAGCACGCGGAAGCCTTTGCCAGCGCGGAGGGGCTGCTGGGCTCAAGCGAAAAAGTGGATAGCGCATTGCTGGAGAAAATGCCGAAGCTTCGTGCGACTTCGACGATCTCTGTCGGCTACGACAACTTTGACGTCGAGGCGCTTAACGCACGCAATGTTCTGCTGATGCACACGCCAACCGCACTCACCGAGACGGTTGCGGATACGCTAATGGCGCTGGTGCTGAGCACTGCGCGTCGCGTAGTCGAAGTGGCTGAGCGCGTGAAAGCAGGCGAATGGACTAAAAGCATCGGTCCCGACTGGTTTGGTGTGGACGTTCACGGCAAAACGCTGGGGATTGTCGGCATGGGCCGGATCGGGCTGGCGCTGGCTCAGCGCGCGCATTTCGGCTTTAACATGCCGATTCTCTACAATGCACGCCGTCAGCATAAAGAAGCTGACGAGCGTTTCAATGGCCGTTACTGTGAGTTGGATACGCTGCTACAGGAAGCGGATTATGTCTGCCTGATCCTGCCGCTGACGGATGAGACACATCATCTGATCGGTAAAGCTGAGTTTGAGAAAATGAAAAAAACGGCCATTTTCATCAACGCAGGCCGTGGGCCAGTGGTGGATGAGAAGGCGTTGATTGAAGCCTTGCAACAGGGTGAGATCCACGCGGCGGGTCTGGATGTGTTCGAGCAGGAGCCGCTGCCGATTGATTCGCCGCTGCTGACATTACCAAACGTGGTTGCGCTGCCGCATATCGGTTCGGCCACTCATGAGACGCGATACAATATGGCGTCCACGGCGGTGGATAACCTGATCGATGCGCTTAACGGGAAAGTTGAGAAGAACTGCGTGAACCCGCAGGTAAAATAATCACAAAGCCTGAAACGAAAAAAACCCGCCAGAGGCGGGTTTTTAAATTCTTGTGCTGCTGAGTTGGAAGCTTACAGGCTTACAACGTTACCAGCTGCTGGGCCTTTAGCGCCGCTTTCGATGGTGAAGGAAACTTTCTGACCTTCGTCCAAAGATTTGTAGCCTTCGTTCTGGATAGCAGAGAAGTGTACGAATACATCTTTAGAGCCATCGTCAGGAGTGATGAAGCCGAAGCCTTTATCAGCGTTGAACCATTTTACCAGACCAGTCATTTTACCAGACATAGAAATTACCTTTTTAAAATACGTTTTGCCTTCCGGCGCGATGATGGAATGTGTTACAGATTTTTAAGCGATGAAGGAAGGGTCACTACGAAGGTATCTTTGGATAACTCATCTGGACTACTTAACTAAACTGCTTTAGGTCTGTGTAACAAACCGACAGGAATAGTTATACCGATGTGGTAGATGAATGACAAGCATTATTTTTATCAGCTTGTAAAAAACCCCGCACCAGGCGGGGTTTTCGTTTATTCCGTCGCGGTGACTGCCGCGCTCCACGCCTGGCTAAAGGCCTGGTGCTGAGAGGCAAGCGGCCCAATCAGCGTGTTGTACTGGCTGGCTTGTTGAGACGTTGGGAACTGAATGCCGTTAGAGACAAAGCTCACCTGCGTCCCCTGCTGGGAGATAAAATCACCCACCTGCACCAGCTGCTGGCTAAAGATCTGCGCGGCTGGGATCAGCGGCTGCATTGCATCTGAAGGTTTGGTGACAACTTTCTCATACACCTGATCAAACACAGGTTTCAGATCTTCACCCTGTTTCAGCGCAGAACGCGCCGCATCAGCCTGCATTTTCGCATTCTGCAGCTGCTGGCTCAGCACGCCGAGCGCACCATTAGACTGGCGCAGCGGTTCACGCTGAGTCATATAGTCCTGTGGAACGCGGATTGCGTTAACGCTGTCCACAACCGGACGCAAACCGGAATCCATCGCCTGATTCACCTGCTGTGAATAACCATAAAGGATGGCGTAATCGGAAACGAAGGGACCAAACTGTTTTTTCTGATCCGCAGTCAGCGTCGGCAGATGCTCGCCACTGCGCATCACGGTATTTTGTAGAAAATCGATAAACGCTTTACGCTGATCGCCTTCTTTATCGAAACACCCACTCAGGCTAACTACCATCAACAACGCCGCAATAGGCGCAAACCAGCGAGAGCAGGACTTTCCTGTCGCCATTTTAATACTCCTTTCACCCAAAAAACGCACACCGGCACACGCGTGCCCGACGCTGATTAGGATAGTCCAGGTCAGGCCGTCAGGATACTCTTTTCATGCAAAACGGCTATTGCCGGTTTATTTCTTACGATTTACAAAAAAATACTGCGCAAAGCCTGTTTCGATTAATCAGGCAATTAGCGTCACGCTCTCTTTTGCTGAAACGAATAAGGCGATCGTTACCGCACGATTAATCACAGACGTGACAATCTTTTGCACTCTTTTGAGGCTATCCTTAATTGGCTCTCTGATGTTCACGATCCCGCTGTGTGATTTAAGAGGAGTTCTTAATGGAATCTAAAGATCCTATGCTTGAGCTGTTAAGCAGCCTGGAACAAATTGTTTTTAAAGATTTATCGCAGACCGTTACCCCGTCCCAAAAGACGAATCCCTTTACTGAATTTGAGCGATTACGCAAAGGGACAGGGTTAAAAATTGATGATTTCGCCCGAGAGATGGGCGTCAGTGTGGCCTTGGTCCATGAGTGGGAATCAAAACGTGTAAAACCCTCCATGACCGAGCTGAAACTGATGCGCATGATTCAGGTCGCTCGAACAGTCAGTACGCAGTAAGTTAATACGTTCATCTTATCGCCCCCGCAATTGCGGGGGTTTGTATTCTAGAGCCGTTCACAACGCCATCCTTTCTCATCCCACACCATCTCATGGGTCAGCTGGAGTCCATTAAGGAAAGCCTGATCGTGGGACACCACCAGCAGCGCACCGGGAAAACCGGCCAGCGCCGCTTCAATCGCCTGTACAGAGGCCAAATCCAGATGGTTCGTCGGTTCATCCAGCAGCAGCAGTTGGGTAGCCTCTTCCCGCCAAAGGACGCACGCCAACGCCGCTTTCAGACGCTCGCCGCCGCTCAGCTCCCTCAGCGGCAGGGAGACTTTATCCGCACCCAGTTGAAGCTGCGCCAGACGACTACGCAGCACGCCCTCTTCCAGCGGCGTGTCATGCAGATTGAGATGCGTCATGACGGACTGTGTAAGATCCAGCTGCGACAGGTGCTGATCGAGATACGCACTTTGCACCGACACGCGACAGGTTCCTGAAACAGGTTCCAGCTCACCGAGAATAATCTTCAATAATGTCGATTTCCCGCAGCCGTTTGGCCCGCGTAGCGCCACGCGCATTGGCCCGTCCATGCGCCAGTTAACAGGGGGCATGTTCACGTACGGAAGAACCAGCTCCTGCAGGACGATCGCCTGTTTACCCTCGGCAATGCGGCTGCCCGGCAGGGTAAACATCACCGGATTCTCTTCCTCCACCCGCTCACGTGCCTGTTTTACCGCGGTATTCAGAGCGTCAGTTTGTTCATGATGCTGCTTGCGCCACGTACCGGGCCGCTCTTTCGCCGCCATTTTGTATTTAATCCGTTCAAAGGAGGCGATGTTCATGGAATCGACCGTGCGCAGCGTTTGCGCCGACCGCCGCTGACTGGCGTCATGCTCTTTGTGCATACGGGCGCGGGTGCGTTTGCGCTCCGTGGCAGCATGGTCCAGCGCCGCACGCGCCGCCTGCTGTTCGGCATCCCGCTGGCGTTGATAGTCATCGTAATTGCCGCCATAAACGCGCAGCCCGGTACCGCTAAGCTCCAGAATGCGCGGCACCTGCGCCAGTAATTCACGATCGTGAGTCGCGACCATCACGCCGCAGCCACAACGTGCGAGCTGGGCGTAAAACCATTCACGCCCCTGTCTGTCGAGGTGGTTCGTCGGCTCATCAAGCAGCAGATAATCGGCATTAGCTGTAAAAGCGCCGCAAAGCAAAGCCCGCACGCGTTCGCCGCCGCTAAGGGAAGACGCGAGGTTTTCGGGATCAAAAGGAGGAAGATTGGCCGTGAGAAACGCCGCGGTTAACCGTTCCGCTAAGTCCCAGTAACCGTCGAGACGTTCCAGATCGTCCGGCTGATAGTCACCGCTGTCGATGCGTCGGCGTGCCGCGAAGATGTCGTCGTAGCCAAGCAGTTCGGCCAGGGTGGTCTGCGCAGAAATATCATGCTGCTGCGCGACGTAAACATGCGACCCGCGACGCTTGATATGACCACTTGTCGGTAAGTCCAGCCCAGCCAGCAGGCGTAAAAGGCGTGTTTTGCCGCTGCCGTTACGCCCGACCAGCGCACAAAGCGACGGTTCCAGCGCTAAATTCAGCGGACCAAAAAGGGTATCGCCCGTCGCAAACTGACAGGTGACCTGATGCAAAATAAAAGAGGGGGATTGCGCACAAAAATGAGCCATAAGCACTCCTGAATGAAATCAAAACATCCCCTACCGACGCACAAGCGTTTAGCAAGGATCGAAATTCATCAGTCGTGATTGTTCATTTTTCGTTATGTGCTCCAGAAATGACGAGGGGTTCGTCGCGACAAAGGATAGCCGCATTCGGGCCAAGGTTTCAAGGTTAAAAGTTAGGCAGTGATTAACCGGTTTCTTCCGGGGTTAGAGATCCAGCCGATTGGCAACCTGCAACAGCAAGAAAGAGTGAAAGAAAGAACCGTTTGCCAAATTTCATTTATTGCCATCCAAGGAGTTAAACGTGAGTTCACAGCCTCACCAGTTGCCGTAAGGGTAGGTTTTGTCTTTGATGAAGTCTTTTGTCTCCTGATCATATCCCTCCGGAATTTTGTAAGACATATCAAGCCGACTTATCCCTTTACATCCCTCCAGTTTATCGCCTGACAGCGTTGTGATTTTTTTAGGTTCTACCGGCAGGTTGTCTCCCCCGCCACTGTTTTGCAACCAGACTTTGACCTTCCCCTCTGGTGCCAGGCCAAACAGAATAGTGTTGTACCAGGCCTTTTGTCCTAAACGGTCTATCCCTGTCGCAATGCTCATTTTTTCCCTCATGGACGCAGGGAAAATGATACGCGTCTCATAGGTTTTTTTATCAATAATCGAATCCCAGCAAAACAACATAGCCACAGGTGGATGACGAGCTTTATTAAATTGACCATGCCGTCCGACCTTATTATTCCATTTCCCAATGGTCAGGTAGCTATCCTGAGTACTGTCCAGGGTTCTGAATGAGTAGAGGATGTCTTTGTCATCAATAATGCCAACATAATTGACAAAAGCCGGAAGCGCTTTCGGCGTAAAAAACGCAAATTCCCACATTCCATAAGGCATTTCACCGGTTTCTTCCGGGGTTATATATCCAGCCGAGTGGCAACCTGCAACTGCAAGTAAGAGTGAAAGAAAGAACCGTTTGCCAGATTTCATTTATTGCCATCCATGGTGTTAAGCGTGAGTTCACAGTCTCACCAGTTGCCATATGGGTAGGTTTTGTCTTTGATGAAGTCTTTAGTTTCTTCAGGATATCCATCAGGGATTTCGTAGTCGAAATTCGCCAGAGTGCTCCCCTTGCATCCATCCAGCTTATCCCCAGAGAGGGTCGTGATTTTTTTTGGTTCGACCGGCAGGTTGTCGCCCCCTCCGCTATTTTGCAACCAGACTTTGACCTTCCCCTCGGGAGCCAGACCAAACAGGATGGTGCTGTACCAGGCCTCTTTACCAAGCCAGTCGAGGCCAGTTGAGGTGTTCATTTGTTCCCTCATAGACGCCGGGAAAATAATATGCGTCTCATAGGTTTTTTTATCGATAATCGAATCCCAACAAAACAGCATGGCCACCGGTGGATGGCGTGCTTTGTTAAATTGCGCGAAATTCATGTAGCGGTTATCCCATTTCCTGATGCTTGAATAATCTCCATTAATTTGGTCAAGAGTCCTAAAGGAGTAAAGGACCTTTTTTTCATCAATAATGCCAACATACGTCACTCGTGCTGGAAGTGCTTTTGGTGTAAAAAACACAAATCCCCATAGCCCATAAGGCATTTCACCGGTTTCTTCCGGGGTTATATATCCAGCCGAGTGGCAGCCTGCAACTGCAAGTAAGAGTGAAAGAAAGAACCGTTTGCCAGATTTCATTTATTGCCATCCATGGTGTTAAACGTGAGTTTCCAGCCTCACCAGTTGCCGTAAGGATAGGTTTTGCCTTTGATAAATTCCTGCGTTGTCTTCGAATACCGATATCCTTTTGAATGTTTGGTAATGCCTTTGCAACCATCCAGTTTGTCGCCTGACAGCGTTGTGATTTTTTTAGGCTCTACCGACAGGTTGTCTCCCCCGCCACTGTTTTGTAACCAGACTTTGACCTTACCCTCGGGAGCCAGACCAAACAGGATGGTGTTGTACCAAGCCCTTTCTCCTAAGCGGTCTATCCCTGTAGATATCCTCATTTTTTCCCTCATGAATGCTGGAAAAATAATACGCGTCTCATAGGTTTTTTTATCAATACTGGAATCCCAACAAAAAAGCATGGCTACAGGCGGATGACGGGCTTTGTTAAATTGCCCATGCCGTCCGACCTTGTCATTCCATGTGCCGACGGTCAGGTAGCTATCCTGGGTACTGTCCAGCGTTCTGAATGAGTAGAGAATATTTTTATCATCGATAATGCCGACATATGTCACGAGGGCCGGAAGTGCTTTCGGCGTAAAAAATGCAAACTCCCATAGCCCATAAGGCATCTCACCGGTTTCTTCCGGGGTGATAGATCCGGCTGAGTGGCAGCCTGCAACTACAAGTAAGAGTGAAAGAAAGAACCGTTTGCCCAGTTTCATTTTTTATTGCCATCCATGTCATAGGTTGTCCGTTTCCATCCCTCATCAGGACGATTTACAAAACCAATTATCTGCGAGGGTGACATACCACCATAAATCTTCCTGTGTGAGTCGAGCGTAATGCTGTTCCAGTTTGCCGAGCAGTGGATATAATCTTGTGCAATAAGCTCAATCTCTTGCTGGGTAAACAGTGGAGGAGTTATTCCCGCTCGAGTTCTTTTTCCCATCATGATCGTCTTCCCGGAAAGTTTGAGAAGCTCTGAGGTAAGACTTAGATCGTCATTATCATCTGGAATATTTTCAAACATGACTCCCGCCTCCTGCGCCGCATCGAGCATGACCCGTAGCACCACTTTGGACCAGTCGTTCTTCACCAGTCTTTGCTTCATGGTCAGCGCCGCAAATGCCCGTTTTTGCATCCCCTCGATATGATGGGCTGGCATTCGCTCGTCTTCCCACACATCCGCGCTAATTTCGTTGGTGCGGATAAGCGGGGCCACTACTGCGGAAGCCTCAAGTACGGACAATTGTGCTACGGCATGACGGTACGCCCGCGACTTTTGAGGAGGTGTGTTGAGTGGCACCGTTTCACCCTCGGGGCGTGTAAGGAAGATATTTTCGCGCACCACTGGCAAATAACCTCCGCCGATATCGGAGTGAGCGCCGGGCAGCGCCAGTTCAGGCCACGCGGGCTGGACACTGTTCAGCGCAAAGTTAAAGCGGCATTCGTTCTGTGCCGTGATATGAAAGACTTTCTCCGCCACGCCAGGACGCAGCATGATATTGACCTCGCCGGTATTCGCCGTATGCGGGTTCAGGCCGTTCTGTGGCGTGCCGATGGCGGCGACAGTATCGAAAATGCCGATGAAACGCGTTTTCCCGGCTGGCGCACCGACATAATTCACCTCCCCCATTCCGTAGCGAATGGCATTGGCGATCACTCTGTCTTTATCCTGAATACGGTTGGCAAAATGGCGTGCGGCGGCGGCTCCACGGCTAAAACCAAAGATATCAAACCTCAGTTCTGTGACCTTAAGTGAAGGTAGGGAGACAACTTTTCCGATTTCGTCAAAAAACCTATTTATCGCCCCCGCAATCTGCTTCACCGCAAGGTCAGTCTTCGCAATCACCCCGGTATCCGCCACGCCTAAGGTCAGGCCAAGCATACTGTCCGGTTTGCCCGCTTCGGTACCAATCCCTTCCACATAAATTGCTGCCTGCACTTGCCCTGTATCAATGGGGATATCCGTTTTGTACAACGTATTTAACCAGTGAATATTTGTATAGCCCCCGATATAGCTGGTAGCGCTGGTACCTGAAATGCCCATCTTTTCCTCGGCAGTACGTGCCAGAATAATTTCAGCATCCGGATCGGAGAGTTCGAAATGGGCAGCGGTACAGGCAGCTAACATATTCTGCGTGTTCACGGCATTATTACCGGTTCCATCAAAAAAGACGCCCAGTGTCAAAATAATATGACGTATTTCTGGCTGCGGCTTTTCATTCGGCGGAAACAGCTGTTTATAGTTATCCGGTAGGATCAGATCACTGTATTCCGTGTTAGCGCTAAGATGTTTGCTGCGAATATATTCATAACTCACAGTGATATTTTCACTATCGAGAACACCAGGATTTATAGAATGCATAATCCCCTGAACAGATGCCCCACGGAGTTCTATCTGATAGTATTTCTCCTGTCGCCCATAGCGATTGGTGCGATAAAAATCGAAGATCAGCTGCAGCTTTTCATTCTCATTAATCGCGGTCGTCAGTAATGGCGTGCTTTTATCTATCGGTTTAGTAAAGCGCAGACCCGGGTGGTTCATGCCATATGCGGTGCTCGTCATACTGGAGGCAAGCTGGTAAACAAGAATTTCATCCCGATGTTGATACTGGTAGCGATTACCAATGGATTTTTCTGTTCCGCAGCCTGAAGATATTTCACCCTGACGTTCGCCTTTCATCCTTAAATAAACGGTATTACTCATATGTTGATGTCCTTATCTGGCAACATTCCCTGAGCCAATTAAATGAGCAACATTATATTACTCTTTCTCACACTGAATAGTGTCTGACAGATCATATATTCTTTAAAAGAGAACAGGTTCAGAAAATAAAAAACCCGCCTTTCAGCGGGTTTTTTTATATCGATAACCGATTACTGCAGCAGCGAAATATCCGCCACGCGCAGGAACAGTTCACGCAGTTTTTCGAGCATCGAGAGGCGGTTAATACGCAGCTCTTTATCCTCAACGTTCACCATCACTTTTTCGAAGAAGGCATCGATCACGTCACGCAGTTCTGCCAGTTCCACCAGTGCTTCCTGGTAGCGGCCTTCCGCGAAGAACGGCTCCAGCTTGTCGCGCAATACCACAACCTGCATCGCCAGTGCGATCTCTTCTGGCTCTTTCAAGGTCGCAGCGTTGACACGTTCGGTAAGCGGTTCATCGGACTTCGCCAGAATATTGGAAACACGCTTGTTAGCCGCAGCCAGCGCAGACGCGGCTTCCAGCGTACGGAAGTGCGAAACCGCCTTCATGCGTGCATCAAAATCTGCCGGACGCGTTGGACGGCGTGCCAGAACGGCCTGAATGGTATCGACGGTGTAGCCTTCGTCCTGATACCAGGCGCGGAAACGGCCCAGCATAAAGTCGATAACGTCATCCACTACTTTGGCGTTGGTCAGCTTGTTGCCATACAGACGTACCGCTTCTTCAGTCAGCGTCTGCAGATCCAGATTCAGGTTCTTCTCAACGATGATACGCAGCACGCCGAGCGCCGCACGACGCAGTGCAAACGGGTCTTTGTCGCCTTTTGGATGCTGACCGATACCAAAGATCCCCGCAAGGGTATCCATTTTATCGGCAATCGCGACGGCACAGGCCACCGGATTAGACGGCAGTTCATCGCCCGCAAAGCGTGGCTGATACTGCTCATTCAGCGCAACTGCGACATCTTCCGCTTCGCCGTCATGACGTGCGTAGTGCATGCCCATCACACCCTGGGTGTCGGTAAATTCGAACACCATATTGGTCATCAGGTCGCACTTGGAGAGCAGCCCCGCGCGAGTCGCGTGGTTAACATCAGCACCGATTTCACGGGCGATCCAGCCAGACAGCTCCGCGATACGATCGGTTTTGTCGCGCAGCGTGCCGAGCTGTTGCTGGAACAGAACGGTTTGCAGGCGCGGCAGGTGATCTTCCAGACGTTTTTTACGGTCGCTATTGAAGAAGAACTCAGCATCCGCCAGACGTGGACGAACCACTTTCTCGTTACCGGAGATAATCTGGCTCGGATCTTTCGACTCAATATTCGCCACAAAGATAAAGTTTGGCAGCAGTTTGCCGTCCGCCGCGTAAACCGGGAAGTACTTCTGGTCACCCTTCATGGTGTAAACCAGCGCTTCAGCCGGAACGGCGAGGAATTTCTCTTCGAACTTCGCCGTCAGGACCACTGGCCATTCCACCAGCGAGGTCACTTCTTCCAGCAGGCTTTCGCTCAGATCGGCATTGCCACCGATTTTGCGTGCCGCTTCTTCCGCGTCTGCTTTGATTTTGGCTTTACGCTGCTCGTAATCGGCAATGACTTTGCCGCGTTCCAGCAGGATCTGCGGATACTGATCGGCATGCTCGATGGTGAACTCAGGCTCGCCCATAAAGCGATGGCCACGGATCACGCGATCGGACTGAATACCCAGGATTGTCGCAGGGATCAGCTTATCGCCCAGCAGCAGGGTCACGGTGTGAACCGGACGCACAAAGTGCACGTCGCTCGCACCCCAGCGCATCAGTTTCGGGATTGGCAGTTTAGCCAGCGACGTGGCAATCATGTTTGGCAGCAGCGCTTCTGCGCTTTCGCCTTTCACATGGGCGCGATACAGCAGCCATTCACCTTTGTCGGTCGCCAGACGCTCAGCCTGGTCAACGGTGATACCGCAACCACGTGCCCAGCCTTCGGCGGCTTTGCTCGGTTTGCCTTCCGCGTCAAACGCCTGGGAAATGGCCGGGCCGCGTTTTTCGACTTCGCGGTCTGGCTGGGAGGCTGCGAGATTTGCAACTTTCAGCGCCAGACGGCGTGGAGCCGCAAACCATTCGATTTTACCGTGCGCCAGGCCAGCGTTATCCAGCTCAGCCGTGACATTTGCAGCGAAGGATTCCGCCAGGCTGCGCAGGGCTTTTGGTGGCAGCTCTTCAGTGCCGATTTCCACCAGGAAAGTATTCTCAGACATGGCCGCCTCTTATTTATTTCGATTGCACATCGGGAAGCCAAGGGCTTCACGGGACGCGTAGTAAGCTTCTGCAACGGCTTTGGTCAGCGTGCGAATGCGCAAAATATAGCGCTGACGTTCAGTCACGGAGATGGCTTTACGGGCGTCGAGCAGGTTAAAGCTATGGGCGGCCTTCAGAATACGCTCGTAGGCTGGCAGCGGCAGCGGAGTTTCCAGCGCCAGCAGCTGCTGCGCTTCTTTCTCGTACTGCTCGAAGCAGGTGAACAGGAAGTCCACATCCGCGTATTCGAAGTTATAGGTGGATTGCTCCACTTCGTTCTGATGGAACACGTCGCCGTAGGTGGTTTTACCCAGCGGGCCGTCGCTCCAGACCAGGTCGTAAACGCTGTCTACGCCCTGAATGTACATGGCCAGACGTTCCAGACCGTAGGTGATCTCACCGGTGATTGGCTTACACTCAAGACCGCCAACCTGCTGGAAGTAAGTGAACTGCGTCACTTCCATGCCGTTCAGCCACACTTCCCAGCCCAGACCCCAGGCACCCAGCGTTGGGTTTTCCCAGTTATCTTCCACGAAGCGAATGTCATGAATGGTTGGATCCACGCCCAGCTCTTTCAGGGAACCGAGGTACAGCTCCTGGATATTATCCGGAGAAGGCTTAATCACCACCTGGAACTGGTAATAGTGCTGTAAGCGGTTCGGGTTTTCGCCATAGCGGCCATCGGTCGGACGACGGGATGGTTGCACATACGCGGTTGCCATAGGTTCAGGCCCCAGCGCACGCAGGCTAGTCATCGGGTGTGAAGTGCCGGCGCCAACTTCCATGTCCAAAGGTTGAACAATGGTGCAGCCCTGACGAGCCCAGTAATCCTGTAACGTCAGGATCAGGCCCTGGAAGGTCTTGGTATCAAACTTTTGCATAGTATTTCGTGCTGGATACGTGTGGTTTTAAATGGAAGGGATCAGTATACCCGCTGACTGCAAGATATACAGTACGAAACGGGTTTGTTTAGGGAAAATTGGGGAAATAAGGCGCTTAGCGCATTGAGAGATGCAAAAACTGCCCGTCTGCGTCAAAAGAGCAGACAAAGCCCTCTTTACGTGCCGTAGACCCGCGCATCTCATAGCTGCCCTGAAATTGCTCAAAGCCTGTCACATCAATTTTCTGAGTGCCGGTATTATAGCGATGGGCGGCCTGATCCTTACACAGCTGCTCCATATTTAACGAACGTTCCGGGCTGACTTTGCTTTTCTGCGCCCGCTGTACCGGAGCGTCTTCCTGTGAGCTGCACCCTGCAAGTAAAACCAGCAGAATCAGTGACGCAGCGCGCGTGATCATCATTTTTATTACCGCCCTATTTTCTGGCTGTTATTTTTAGTATTAAAACTTTATAGATTATGGCCCGGCATTCTGCGAATCTCGCGACTTTCGTTCAAGCGCGCCCAGGCAAACTCAGAATTATCCAGTGAGAGGCTAGCACACAATGACAGTCAGACCGTATTTACCACCAACACAGAGGAACTGATGCAGTCAAAAATTAGCTGGATTGATAATTTGCGAGGGATAGCCTGTTTGATGGTCTTGATGATTCATACCACGACCTGGTACATCACCAATGCCCACAGCATCAGCCCAATGAACTGGGATATCGCCAATATCCTCAACTCGGCATCGCGCGTCAGCGTCCCGCTGTTTTTCATGATTTCCGGTTATCTGTTTTTCGGTGAGCGCAGCGCACAACCGCGCCACTTCCTGCGCATTGGCCTGTGTCTGCTGTTTTACAGCGCCGTGGCGTTGCTTTATATCAGCCTGTTTACGTCGATAAACGCCGAACTGTCGCTGAAGAATTTGCTGCAAAAACCCGTTTTCTACCATCTGTGGTTTTTCTTCGCCATCATCGTAATTTATCTGGTCTCCCCGCTGATTCAGGTCAAAAACGTCGGCGGGAAGATGCTACTGGCGCTGATGGTGGTGATTGGCCTGCTCGCCAACCCTAATACCGTCTCGCAGAAAATAGGCGGCTTCGAATGGCTGCCGATCAATCTCTATATTAACGGCGACACGTTTTACTACGTGATTTATGGAATGCTCGGGCGGGCAATCGGTATGCTGGATACGCGCAAGCCCTGGCTGACGTGGCTTTGCGCCGCGCTGTTCATCGGGGCGGTGTTCGTGATCTCACGCGGAACCCTCTATGAGCTGCGCTGGCGCGGGAATTTTGCCGATACCTGGTATGTATATTGCGGCCCGATGGTCTTTATCTGCGCCGTTTCGCTGCTGACGCTGGTCAAAAACACCCTGAACGCGCGCCCGCTTCCGGTACTGGGGCTGATTTCACGCCACTCCCTCGGGATTTATGGCTTTCACGCACTGGTGATCCACGCCCTGCGCACGCGGGGACTTGAGCTGAAAAGCTGGCCGTTGCTGGATATCGTCTGGATTTTCACCGCGACGTTGCTCATCAGCCTGCTGCTGTCGATGCTGTTGCAGCGCGTGGACACGCGCCGGTTTGTCAGCTGATTGCACGCTGCTTTGCCCGGTGAAACTGGCGTGGAGATGAAAACCCTGCGGCGATGGACGCCTGCTCCACGCCGCGCCCCTGCAACAGCCACTGCTGTGCAATCGCCAGCCGCAGCTGCTCCAGATAATCGCGCACGCTGATCCCCAGATGTTCCTGAAAAAGACGTGTCAAATGCCGGGGGCTGACATGCGCCAGAGCCGCAATATCGGCCAGTTGCCAGCCTTTTTGCGGTTCGGCGGTCAGCGCATCCTGCGCGCGATGGATGGCCGGGTGCAGATGATTGCGATAACGCAACCACGGCGAGAGCTGCGGATCGTCGCCCGAACGTCGGAACCACACCACCATTTCACGGGCGACGGCCAGCGCCTTTTCCGGCCCACACAGGCGGCTCATCAGGTGCAGAGCGAGATCAATCCCTGAGGTGATCCCGGCACTGGTCCAGATGTTACCGTCCTGCACAAAAATACGATTCTCTTTGATTAGCGCACCGGGGGCCGCGTCGCGAAGACGCCCGATAACATCGTGATGCGTTGTGCACTGCTTGCCGTTGAGTAAACCCGACGTCGCCGCCAGCAGTGCTCCGGAGCAAACGCACATAACGGTGATGGCCTGACGGTGAATCTCGGGTTGCAGGCGCATCAGCCAGTGCTGAACGCTCTGTGCCTGAGGCGTCGAAAACTGATGGCGCGAATCACTCACGCCCGGTAAAACCAGCAAACTGCCCTCGGGCAGCGTCTCGGGAAGAGGCGCAATTCCGCCCATCGTCAGGCCAATCGAGGTGGGGACCTCCGGCTGCGGGCCGATGTAGTGCAGGCGAAACGCATCGCCTGCCAGCACAAAGGTTTCTGCCGGGCCGGACATATCCAGCGCCAGCACTCCCGGCAACATCACAAACCAGACGTCGATACTCATCAGAGCGACTCCAGCGTCTCCGCCACAGTTTTAATTTCTGCAAAACGCCCGGCCAGTACCGTTTCGGTACGATGGCGCAGCTCGTGGGTATCGAGCGTAGTGCCCTTCCAGGTCATCGGGAAGGTCAGCGTCGCTTCACTGACGAAGGTCACCGCATAGCCCAAATCCGAGGCCACTCGCGCGGTGGTTTCGCAGCACTGTTCCGTACGCAGACCACAGATGATCAGACGATTAATATCCCGTTCGCGCAACCAGTGGTCAAGGCCCGTATCGGTGAAGGCATTATGCACATGCTTCTGGAAAACGACCGCAGGCTGATGACGTAAAAAGGACATCGGAGTGACATAACCGCTTTGCAGTGAGAACGGCCCGGTATCGTCGACATGGAAGATATCCACAACGGGGATATCGCGCGATTCACAGCCTTCAATCAGCCCCAGCATGGCCTGTTGAAATGCCTCAAAACCCTCTTCCTGCCAGTATTCACGATGATGGAACGACTGCTGAGTATCGATATTGAGTAATGCGGTGCGCGACATGGTGATTCTCCTCGCCAGTGGGTATAACCCTATACTGACGAGGAGACGGCTCCACGAGAAGACCAAAAAAGGACATCCTCATGTTCCATTGGGACAACGTTGCCTTACGACATTAACGGCAAGAGCTGCTGATAGATTTTGCGGAACACTTCGCGCCGTTCGGCGTAGCGGCTATGACGCGCCGCATCCGGCTTATGTTCCTGCTCAAGCGTGAGCTGCGGAAGTAGCTGCGAAAGCGGTTGGTCCGGGTTCAGCGCAATCTGCGCCAGACGGGCTGCGCCCAGTGCAGGCCCAACGTCGCCACCGGTGCGGTAATCAAGCTGCAAGCCACTGATATCCGCCAGCATCTGCCGCCAGTAGCTACTTCTCGCGCCTCCGCCGATGAGGGTAATGCTGGTCGGTTTAAGGCCGCAGTCGTGAACCACATCCATCCCGTCTGCCAGCGCATAGCCAACGCCCTCCAGCACCGCACGCGCCAGTTCAGCTGGGCCATGCTGATGCGTTAGACCAAAGAACACGCCTTTCGCCTCTGGGTTGTTGTGCGGTGTGCGCTCACCGGAAAGATAGGGTAAAAACCACACGGCACCGGCATCCTCATTGGCTTGCTGGGCCGCCGCGATCAGCGCCGGAACGTCCTTAAGCCCCGTTAGATTTGCCGCCCAGTCAAGGCATGACGCGGCACTGAGCATCACCGACATCAGATGCCATTTCCCCGGCAACGCATGGCAGAAACTGTGTACGGCGCTTTCCTGATTGCTGCGATACCCGTCGCTGACGGCAAAATAGACGCCCGAAGTGCCTAACGACAGCATTGCCTGTCCGGCATCCACCATTCCCACGCCCACCGCCCCCGCCGCATTATCGCCACCGCCCGCCACTACCGGCACGGCAGGCATATTCCAGCTTTCCGCAATCGAAGGATTCAGCACGCCGGTAATTTCACTGCCTTCGAAGAGCGCAGGCATGTGATCGCGTGTCAGCTGGCAGGCATCCAGCATCGCCTCGTTCCAGTCGCGTTTGGCGACATCGAGCCACATCGTCCCTGCGGCGTCCGACATGTCGCTGGCGAAATCACCCGTCATGCGAAAACGCAGATAATCTTTTGGCAGTAAGACCTTCGCCACCTGCTTAAAAACGTCCGGCTCATGGCGTTGGACCCACAGCAGCTTCGGAGCCGTAAAGCCTGGCATCATCAGGTTACCGGTAATTTGCCGTGACGTCGGCACCCGTTCTTCGAGGATGGCGCACTCTTCGGCGCAGCGGCCGTCATTCCACAAAATCGCCGGGCGCAGCACACGGTGTGCGCTATCCAGCAGCGTGGCGCCGTGCATCTGCCCGGCAATCCCCAGCGCTTTTACCTCACGCAGACTGTGGAGTTCTCCCAGCGCTTTGATCACGCGATCCGTCGCCTGCCACCACTGTTCGGGGTCTTGTTCTGACCATAGGGGATGTGGGCGCGAAACGTGCAGCTTCTCAGTATGTGAGGCCAGTACGTCGCCCTGCTCGTTTAACAGGATGGCTTTCACACCCGATGTGCCAAGATCAACCCCGATATACATTGCGGTGACTCCTTTAACAGAAACGCCCGGTGGCGCGAAGCGTACCGGACCTACAATACCAATATTTTCCGTAGGCCGGGCAGGCTCAGCGCCGCCCGGCGACACTGACTATTTATCGAACAAATAGTGATTGACCAGGTTTTCCAGCAGTTCCTGGTGGCCGCTCTGATGGCTCGGCGCCAGGCTATGTTGTTCAGCGTACTTCGCGATCTCGGCAAGGGATAACTGCCCTTTCAAAATTTGCTGGCCGAGTTCACTGTTCCAGCCGGAATAGCGCTTCGCAACGCGTTTATCCAGTTCACCGTCTTCAATCATGCGGGCCGCCACTTTCAGCGCCAGCGCCATGGTGTCCATCGCGCCGATATGGCCGTAGAACAGATCGTACTTATCGGTACTCTGACGGCGTACTTTGGCGTCAAAGTTCAGGCCGCCGGTGGTAAAGCCGCCTGCTTTGATGATTTCGTACATCACCAGCGCATTCTCTTCCACGCTAATTGGGAACTGGTCGGTGTCCCAGCCGAGCTGCGGATCGCCACGGTTAGCATCGACAGAGCCAAAGATGCCCAGCGCGATAGCAGAGGCAATTTCATGATGGAAAGAGTGCCCCGCCAGCGTGGCGTGGTTGGCTTCGATATTCACTTTGATCTCTTTTTCCAGACCAAATTGTTTGAGGAAGCCGTAGACCGTCGCCACGTCGTAATCGTACTGGTGCTTGGTTGGCTCCTGCGGCTTCGGCTCAATCAGCAAGGTGCCACGGAACCCGATTTTGTGTTTGTGATCGACCACCATCTGCATGAAACGGCCAATCTGCTCACGCTCCTGACGCAGGTCGGTGTTGAGCAGGGTTTCATAGCCTTCGCGACCGCCCCACAGCACGTAGTTTTCACCGCCCAGCTGATGGGTGGCGTTCATAGCCGTCACCACCTGAGTGGCAGCCCAGCTGAACACTTCAGGATCAGGGTTAGTCGCCGCACCGGCACCATAGCGCGGGTTCGTAAAGCAGTTCGCCGTCCCCCACAGCAGCTTCACGCCACTTTTCTGCTGCTTCTCACCCAGATATTCCACCATCTGCGCAAAGTTGTTCAGATATTCTTTCAGCGAGGCCCCTTCAGGAGAGACGTCCACATCGTGGAAGCAGTAGTACGGGACGTTCAGCTTGTGGAAAAACTCGAATGCCACATCGGCTTTGCGCTTCGCCAGTTCCAGCGCTTCGCCAGGCTGCTGCCATGGGCGGTCAAACGAGCCGACACCAAACATATCCGCGCCATTCCAGCAGAAGGTGTGCCAGTAGCAGGCAGCGAAACGCAGGTGATCTTCCATGCGCTTACCGAGTACCAGCTCATCCGGGTTGTAATGACGAAATGCTAAAGGATTGGTGGATTTTGGGCCTTCGTAGCGAACGCGATCGAGTTGGTCGAAATAAGCTTGCATATTGAACTCCATAATCAAGAGGTGCGGCGAGTAATCGATAATGGAGTAATAGTGAATACTCATTGCAGCTTGCTCAATTACGTTATTTCACACTGCTATTGAGAGAATGCACAAACGTGCGCTGGCTCGCAAAAATAATACGCAAGCAAACGATTTTTCGGCGCTTATTCCAGAATCATGTGTAATTAATAAGTTGCGCATTTTAAAATCAGATCGCGGTCATAAATTCGCAAATAAACCAAATATCGTAATGAGAAGATAAAAATCTGTAATTGCCAGTTTGCCTTTCCCCGTTAAGAATTTGCTGCGTATCTGGCAGTGAATGATTCTTTTGTCTCAGCCTTACCACCCTACAGAAAAAGGTAAAATAATTATGACGATAAGAAACCTGTGCCTTACTCTCTGTGCTTCGCTACTGCTAACCAGCTTTGCGGGGCATGCAAAAGAAGTCAAAATCGGAATGGCCATTGACGATCTGCGCCTGGAGCGCTGGCAAAAAGACCGCGATATTTTTGTGAATAAAGCGGAATCTCTCGGTGCAAAAGTGTTTGTTCAATCAGCCAATGGCAATGAAGAAACGCAAATGTCGCAAATCGAAAATATGATTAACCGCGGCGTAGATGTGCTGGTGATAATTCCTTACAACGGCCAGGTGCTAAGTAATGTGGTAAAAGAGGCCAAACAAGAAGGAATTAAAGTCTTAGCCTATGACCGCATGATTAATAACGCTGACATTGATTTTTATATTTCCTTCGACAACGAAAAAGTCGGTGAAATTCAGGCGCAAAGTCTGGTCGAAAAAGTGCCGCAGGGGAATTATTTCCTGATGGGCGGCTCCCCTGTTGATAACAACGCCAAATTATTCCGTGAAGGGCAAATGAAGGTCCTTAAGCCGTATATCGACAACGGTAAAATTAAAGTGGTAGGCGATCAATGGGCCGACGGCTGGCTGCCGGAAAATGCGCTGAAAATTATGGAAAACGCGTTAACCGCGAACAATAACAAAATTGACGCTGTGGTCGCTTCCAACGATGCCACTGCGGGCGGTGCAATTCAGGCGCTGAGTGCACAAGGTCTGGCCGGTAAAGTCGCGATTTCCGGTCAGGATGCGGATCTCGCGGGCGTAAAACGTATTATTGCCGGCACCCAGACCATGACGGTCTACAAACCTATCACCGAACTGGCCACTACTGCTGCGGAAATCGCCGTTGAGCTGGGCAACGATCAGCAGCCTAAGGCCGATTCCAAACTGAATAACGGCCTGAAAGATGTCCCTGCCCGTCTGCTGACGCCAATCGAAGTCAACAAAGAGAACATTGATTCCACCGTCGTGAAAGACGGTTTCCACAAGAAAAGCGAACTGTAATCCCGCATCGCCCCTGCTTTGCGGGGGCATGTCGACTTGTACGATTTGACTCGGGTCATGTGGAGCAGTTATGCCGTATTTACTTGAAATGAAAAGCATTACCAAAGCCTTTGGCGCGGTGAAAGCCGTCGACAACGTGAGCCTGCGCCTGAACCCCGGCGAGATTGTCTCGCTGTGCGGTGAAAACGGATCTGGCAAATCCACGCTGATGAAAGTGTTGTGCGGCATCTACCCGCACGGCAGCTATGACGGTGAAATCGTCTTTGCCGGTGAAACGCTGCAAGCCACGCACATTCGCGACACGGAGCGTAAAGGGATCGCCATCATTCACCAGGAGCTGGCGCTGGTGAAGCATCTCACGGTGCTGGAGAATATTTTCCTCGGTGCCGAGATCTCACGCTTCGGCGTGCTGGACTACGACACCATGACCCTGCGCTGTGAAAAGCTGCTGGCTCAGGTCAGCCTTCAAATTTCGCCCAATACCCGCGTCGGCGATCTGGGGTTAGGGCAGCAGCAGTTGGTCGAAATTGCCAAAGCCCTGAACAAACAGGTGCGCTTGCTGATCCTCGATGAACCGACCGCATCTCTGACTGAGCAAGAAACTGCGGTCCTGCTGGATATCATCCGTGACCTGCAGCATCACGGCATCGCCTGCATTTATATTTCTCACAAACTCAATGAGGTGAAAGCCATCTCGGGCACCATCTGCGTTATCCGCGATGGGCAACACATCGGCACACGAGAAGCTGCCGGGATGAGTGAAGACGACATCATTACCATGATGGTGGGTCGCGAACTCACCGCGCTCTACCCAAACGAACCGCACACCACCGGGGACGAAATCTTAAGAGTCGAAAACCTGACCGCCTGGCATCCGGTTAACCGCCATATCAAACGCGTCAACAATGTCTCCTTCTCGCTGCGGCGCGGGGAGATCCTCGGCATTGCCGGTTTAGTGGGTGCAGGGCGAACCGAAGCAGTCCAGTGCCTGTTTGGCGTCTGGCCGGGCCGCTGGGAAGGCAGCATTTATCTCGACGGCCAACTCGTACACATCAGCAGCTGTCAGCAGGCCATCGCCCAGGGCATCGCGATGGTCCCGGAAGATCGAAAAAAAGACGGCATTGTGCCGGTCATGGCAGTGGGAAAAAACATCACCCTCGCGGCCCTCAACCAGTTTTCGGGTGCGCTAAGCAGCCTGGACGATGCGGCGGAACAGCAGTGCATTCTCCAGTCTTTAGCGCGCCTGAAAGTCAAAACCTCATCACCTGAGCTGGCCATCGGGCGGCTGAGCGGGGGCAATCAGCAGAAAGCGATTCTGGCGCGCTGCCTGCTTTTGAATCCACGCATCCTGATTCTGGATGAGCCGACGCGTGGAATCGACATCGGCGCAAAATATGAAATCTACAAACTCATTAACCAGCTGGTGCAACAGGGCATCGCGGTCATTGTTATCTCGTCCGAACTGCCCGAAGTGCTCGGCCTGAGCGATCGCGTTCTGGTCATGCATGAAGGCAAACTGAAAGCCAATTTGATCAACCAAAACCTGACCCAGGAACAGGTGATGGAAGCCGCCCTGAGGAGCGAACGTCATGTCGAAAAGCAACCCGTCTGATATCAAAGTCCCTGTGTCTGCGCCAGGTTTGTTCTCGGGATTTAAAGCGTTGAACCTACAGGTTTTCGTCATGATCGCGGCCATTATCGCCATCATGCTGTTCTTCACTTGGATGACCGACGGTTCGTATTTAAGCGCGCGCAACATCTCCAACCTGCTGCGCCAGACTGCGATTACCGGCATTCTGGCAGTCGGGATGGTGTTCGTCATTATCTCTGCCGAAATCGATCTGTCGGTCGGTTCGATGATGGGGTTACTGGGCGGAGTCGCCGCAATCTTTGACGTCTGGCTCGGCTGGCCGCTCCCGTTGACGGTGGCCGTCACGCTGGTGCTCGGCCTGCTGCTCGGCACCTGGAATGGCTGGTGGGTGGCGTATCGTAAGGTGCCTTCATTTATCGTCACCCTGGCGGGGATGCTCGCATTTCGTGGCATCCTGATCGGCATCACCAATGGCACCACGGTTTCACCCACCAGCGCGTCGATGTCGCAAATTGGACAGAGTTATCTCTCCGATGGCGTTGGTTTTACCTTCGGCGCTATCGGCCTGATGGCATTCATCGCCTGGCAGTGGCGCGCCAGAATGCGCCGTCAGGCGCTGGGGCTCGCCTCGACGCCTTCAACGTCGGTCGTTGGGCGGCAGGCGCTGACCGCCGTCATTGTGCTGGGCGCGATCTGGCTCCTGAATGATTATCGTGGCGTGCCGACACCCGTGCTGATTCTGACCCTGCTGTTGCTGGCCGGTATGTTTATGGCGACTCGCACCGCTTTTGGCCGACGCATTTACGCCATCGGCGGCAATATAGAGGCCGCACGCCTTTCAGGGATCAATGTGGAGCGCACCAAACTCGCCGTGTTTGCGATTAATGGTTTGATGGTGGCCATCGCCGGGCTGATTTTAAGCTCGCGCCTTGGTGCCGGTTCTCCCTCTGCCGGTAACATTGCCGAGCTGGATGCTATCGCCGCGTGCGTCATTGGTGGAACCAGCCTCGCAGGAGGCATCGGGAGCGTTGCGGGCGCGGTGATGGGGGCATTTATTATGGCGTCGCTGGATAACGGAATGAGTATGATGGACGTTCCGACCTTCTGGCAGTATATCGTTAAAGGCGCCATTTTGTTGCTGGCGGTCTGGATGGACTCCGCGACCAAGCGACGGGCATGAGTCACTGATTTGGGAAAGATAAACCATGTTTGAGAAGCGTCACCGCATTACGTTGTTATTCAACGCCAACAAAGCCTATGACCGTCAGGTAGTTGAAGGCGTGGGTGAATATTTGCAGGCGTCGCAATCGGAGTGGGATATTTTTATTGAAGAAGATTTCCGCACCCGCATTGAAAACATCAAAGACTGGCTGGGCGATGGCGTGATCGCCGATTACGACGATCCCGTGATCGAGCAGTTGCTGACCGACGTCGACGTCCCGATTGTGGGCGTCGGCGGCTCATATCACTCGCCCGAAAAGTACCCTCCGGTCCACTACATCGCAACGGACAATCACGCGCTGGTCGAGAGCGCCTTTTTGCATTTAAAAGAAAAAGGCGTACACCGCTTCGCCTTTTACGGCCTGCCCTCCTCCAGTGGCAAAGGCTGGGCAATGGAGCGGGAATATGCGTTTTGCCAGATTGTCGCGCAGGAGAAATACCGGGGCGTGGTCTATCAGGGGCTGGAGACGGCACCAGAGAACTGGCAGCACGCGCAAAATCGGCTGGCCGACTGGCTGCAAACCCTGCCGCCGCAAACGGGCATTATTGCCGTCACGGATGCCCGCGCGCGCCACGTACTGCAGGTCTGCGATCATCTGCACATTCCGGTTCCGGAGAAACTGTGCGTGATTGGCATCGATAACGAAGAGCTGACGCGCTATCTGTCGCGCGTGGCCCTGTCGTCGGTGGCGCAAGGGACGCGTCAGATGGGCTATCAGGCCGCGAAATTACTTCATCGTCTTCTGGATAACGAATCCTTGCCTCTTCAGCGCCTGCTGGTGCCGCCGGTTCGCGTAGTCGAGCGCCGCTCCACGGACTACCGCTCGTTAAACGATCCGGCGGTCATTCAGGCCATGCACTACATCCGTAACCATGCCTGTAAAGGCATCAAAGTGGATCAGGTGCTGGACGCGGTCGGTATTTCTCGCTCAAATCTGGAGAAGCGCTTTAAAGAAGAGGTCGGGGAGACAATCCACGCGGTGATTCACGCCGAAAAACTGGAGAAAGCCCGCAGCCTGCTGATCTCAACTTCGCTGTCGATCAACGAAATTTCACAGATGTGCGGCTATCCATCACTGCAGTATTTCTATTCGGTATTTAAGAAAGAGTACGACACCACGCCGAAAGAGTATCGGGAGCGGTATAGCGAAGTGTTGGTGTAACGCTAGGGTAGCGCTGATTCAGCAAAGAAAAACGCCTTCCGATGGAAGGCGTTTTTTTGAGATAACTTACATATGAGCGGCAATCAAGCGCTGGTTATCCTGGTACATCGCAAACAGGTAGTTGTTGTAGCTCTGCCCCTGCGTTGAATACCCTTTCAGCTTGTGAATCATGGTACTCGCCGTCACTTCCTGGTCCGCTTTACGCAGCTGAGCGCGTGACTTACGGAACGAAGAGTAGGCCGGATGCGTGTTCAGGTTTACCACGTAGGCATTCACGGAATCTTTAACCGATTCGAACTGCGAATAGCCTTTCACTTTGCCTGGCGCGTTGTTACAGCGGCCTTTGGCGCACTTCATGCCGAAGAGATTGTTGTTGTTACGCGCCAGTTTTGACGTGCCCCAACCACTCTCTGCGGCTGCCATGGTCGCGACCATGCTGCCTGGAATAATATCCACGCGCTCAAGCAGTGAGTTCCACGGCACGCGGCGGGTATTACCGTTCCAGCTCACCTTATAGCGCTTCGCGATGTCTTTCAGACGTGCGCGTTCGCTAGGTGACCAACGGCTTTCGTACTGTTTTGAAACCAGCCAGTTACGGTCTGCAGTAATTGCAGAATTTTGGCTTGTAATATAAGGCATTACCGTCCGGAGAAACGCTTTTTTCCTTGGTGTCCCGGAAGGGTATTTTCGCAAATCAGGAAGTGAACTGCTCTTTACACTATTGCGAGAATACTCTTGTTTACTGCTAACCTTAATCTTACTGCTACTGCTGGTCGTCTTTATGACGTGGGCTTTTTTACTCGTTGTATCCGTGTGCGTCTTCGCAAGCACCTCACCTGAAAATGACACGGTGAGCAACATGAGTATCGTAGCCCCAAATCGTCGTATGGGAGTCGATATCATTAGTTCTCCTGGTCGGATATATGCATTCCAACACCTTATTTTTTTCACAAAATTGAGAGCGGAATCTCAAATCATATCAAAAATAGTCTTCAAGAGCATCCAAAGAAATAGTCTAATTCCGAAACTATGTCACCTGAAACTTGCTCACTTAACCATCATTTCTACAAATTTGTGTGCGATATCGCAGATAAACGCCTAATTTTGCGCGAGATCACTCACCCTTTCGACTCATCCCGCCATAAAGCTCAGGGGGAGGAGTCAGCGCGATAAACCTGATGGCACACTGGTTAAAATTGCCGCGACAGGAAAATGGAATGAAACGCTCCGCTTTAGCTCTTTTGCTACTACCCGCGATAGCGAATGCAGACTGGTCATCTCCCGGCTTTTCTAACTTTAACGCCGAAGGCGCGGGGGTGTTCACAAGCCATGCAAAGCTCGCGAAGGGTACTCGTCCTCTGACCCTCAATTTTGACAATGCGTGCTGGCAGCCCACAAATCCCATTAAACTCAATGAGATGATGTCGCTTAAGCCCTGCGAGGGAATGCCACCTCAGTGGCGCCTGTTCCGCGAGGGCGATTATCAGATGCGCATTGATACGCGCTCAGGCACGCCAACGCTGATGTTGACGGTGCAAAGTGACGCAGAGAAACCCATCGCAGAGGTCACTCGCCAGTGCCCGAAATGGGACGGTAAACCGCTCACCATCGAGGTAAAAGACACTTTCCCGGAAGGCTCCGTGGTACGGGATTTCTACAGTCAGCAAACGGCCACGGTGCAGCAAGGGAAAATCACCCTGCAACCCGCCGCGAACAGCAACGGTCTGCTCCTGCTTGAACGGGCCGAAACCGACAAAGCCGCGCCATTCAGCTGGCAGAACGCTACCGTCTACTTTGTGCTGACAGACCGCTTCGTGAATGGCGATCCATCTAATGACAACAGCTATGGCCGCCACAAAGACGGCATGCAGGAAATTGGCACCTTCCACGGCGGCGATCTTAAAGGACTCAGCAGCAAGCTCGATTATCTCCAGCAGCTTGGCGTCAACGCCCTGTGGACTAGCTCGCCGCTGGAGCAGATTCACGGCTGGGTTGGCGGCGGCACCAAAGGCGATTTCCCGCACTATGCCTATCACGGCTACTACACGCAGGACTGGACAAAACTCGACGCCAACATGGGCAGCGAAAACGATCTCCGCCACCTGGTCGACGAGGCGCACAAGCGCGGTATCCGCATTCTGTTTGACGTCGTGATGAACCACGTCGGCTACGCCACGCTTGCGGATATGCAGGAATATCAGTTTGGCGCGTTATACCTGCAGGGCGATGAGTTGAAAAAAACGCTGGGCGAACGCTGGACCGACTGGAAACCCGCGCCCGGGCAAAGCTGGCACAGTTTTAACGACTACATCAATTTCAGCGACAAAGCCGGGTGGGAAAAGTGGTGGGGCAAACACTGGATCCGCACCGATATCGGCGATTATGACAATCCTGGCTTTGACGATCTGACCATGTCGCTGGCCTTTTTACCCGATCTTAAAACCGAATCGACCACCCCTTCCGGTTTACCGAATTTCTACCGCCACAAGCCGGATAGCCACGCCGAAGCGATCGCCGGTTACACTCCGCGCAATTATCTTACCCACTGGCTCAGCCAGTGGGTGCGCGACTACGGCATTGACGGTTTCCGGGTGGATACGGCTAAACACGTTGAACTGACCGCCTGGCAAGAGCTGAAGGATAAATCCACCCAGGCGCTGAAAGCGTGGAAGCACGCTAATCCGGACAAAAAGCTGGATGATGCCCCGTTCTGGATGACGGGTGAATCCTGGGGGCATGGCGTGATGCAAAGCGAGTATTACCGCCATGGTTTCGATGCGATGATCAATTTTGACTATCAGGAGCAGGCCGCCAAAGCCGTCGATTGTCTGGCGAATATCGATGTTACCTGGCAGCAGATGGCGGAAAAATTACAGAGCTTCAACGTCCTGAGCTATCTCTCGTCTCACGATACCCGCCTGTTCCGCGAAGGTGGCCAACGCGCGGCAGAACTGCTGCTGCTCTCTCCGGGGTCGGTGCAGATCTATTACGGTGACGAATCAGAACGGCCATTTGGCCCAACCGGTTCCGATCCGCTGCAAGGCACACGCTCAGACATGAACTGGCAGGACGTCACCGGCAGCCAGGCTTCGGGCGTCAAACACTGGCAGATTCTCGGGCAGTTCCGGGCGCGCCATCCGGCTATTGGCGAAGGTACGCAAACCACCCTCACCCTCGCGCAAGGCTACGGTTTTGTGCGCCAGCACCAGGACGATAAAGTGATGGTGGTCTGGGCTGGAAATCACTAACGCCTGCGGCGTCCCCTTCAAGCGGAGGGGACGTTCTTTAATCAGAATAATTCACCACACAAATACAAATCAGCAAAACAAAACAACGATCCGCCCCTCTTCCCTCGATTTGCACCCGCACGATGCTAGCGTTATGGTTACCCACTTTCATTATAAGAATGCCAGATCACCTGTTATGACGTTTTCACTTTTCGGCGATAAATTCACCCGCCATTCAGGCATTACCCGCCTGATGGAGGATCTCAACGACGGGCTGCGCACACCGGGCGCCATCATGCTCGGCGGGGGAAATCCGGCCCAAATCCCGGCCATGAACGACTACTTCCACAACCTGCTGGCGGAGATGCTGCAAAACGGCAAAGCCACTGATGCGCTGTGCAATTACGATGGCCCGCAAGGCAAAACCGAGCTGCTGACGCTGCTGGCAGATATGCTGCGCGACGAACTGGGTTGGGATATCGAACCACAGAATATTGCACTGACAAACGGCAGCCAGAGCGCATTTTTCTACTTGTTTAACCTTTTTGCAGGACGTCGCGCCGATGGCAGCACCAAAAAAGTGCTGTTCCCGCTGACGCCGGAGTACATCGGCTATGCCGACTCCGGGCTGGAAGAGGATCTGTTTGTCTCTGCTCGTCCTAATATTGAGCTACTGCCCGAAGGCCAGTTCAAGTATCACGTCGATTTTGAACACCTGCACATCGGCGAAGAGACGGGCATGATTTGCGTCTCACGCCCGACCAACCCGACGGGCAACGTCATCACTGACGAAGAGCTGATGAAGTTGGACGTGCTGGCCAATCAGCACGGTATTCCACTGGTGATCGATAACGCCTACGGTGTGCCGTTCCCCGGCATTATCTTTAGCGAAGCCCGTCCGCTGTGGAATCCGAACATCGTCCTGTGCATGAGCCTCTCGAAACTGGGCCTGCCGGGCAGTCGCTGCGGCATCATCATCGCCAATGAAAAAATCATCAGCGCCATCACCAATATGAACGGCATCATCAGCCTGGCGCCGGGTGGAATGGGCCCGGCCATGATGTGCGAAATGATTAAGCGCAACGATCTGCTGCGCCTGTCGAATGACGTGATAAAGCCGTTCTACTACCAGCGCGTTCAGGAAACCATCGCGACAATTCGCCGCTATTTGCCCGAAGATCGCTGCCTGATCCACAAACCTGAAGGGGCGATTTTCCTCTGGCTGTGGTTTAAGGATCTGCCGATCACCACCGAGCTGCTGTATCAGCGCCTGAAAAAGCGCGGCGTGTTGATGGTGCCGGGGGATTACTTCTTCCCGGGGCTTGATAAGCCGTGGCCGCATACGCATCAGTGTATGCGAATGAACTACGTGCCAGACCCAGAGAAAATCGAAGCCGGGGTGAAAATCCTGGCCGAAGAGATCGAGCTGGCCTGGAGTGAAGGCGGCCACTAACGGCGTACCCGCAGAACAACAAAGAAAGGCCAGATTCTCCATCTGGCCTTTTTTTTAGCACTTATCCGCGCACGGTGAACCCAAGCTCTTGTGAAATCGCTTCAGCGGTTTCGCGCAGCGGTTTAAGCAGATTCTTTTCCCCCACCTGCTTCATGCGTGAGGTCGAAAGGGAAATTGAAATGGCATACGGCACCCGCCCGTGAATATCAAACACCGGGACCGCAATGCAGGACACGCCCAGTTCGTTCTCTTCTTTATCCATCGCCATGCTGCGAGAGCGGATCTCCTCCAGCTCGTCGTACATCGCGCTCAGCTCGGTAATGGTATTGCGGGTCAGGGGCTGAATCTGCTCCTGATGGCTCTGCCAGTAGCTCGCCACGTAATCCTGATGGCCGAACGCCATGTAGATTTTCCCCATTGCAGAACAGTAGAGCGGCATGTGCTGGCCGATATAAGCGCGCGTGCGCAGCATTCCGGTCGTCGGTTCAAGCTTGTAGATCAGAATCGCATGGTCGTCTTCCCGGCTGGAGAAGTTCACCGTTTCGCCCGTCACGATATTCAGATTTTCCAGATGGGGCGCCGCCACGTGAATGATATTGAGCGACGACAGCGCTTTTTGCCCCACGGCGATAAATTTCGTGGTCAGACGATAGCTACCCGCCGCAGGCGCGGGGGTAACGTAGCCGCACGACTGCAAACCCTGCAATAACCGATGCACGGTGCTTTTATTCAGGCCGGCAAGTTCAGATAAATGCGCAAGCGGACACCCGTTCGGATAGTTACTGAGAATTTCAATCAGCATCAGGCCGCGAAACAAGCTCTGGCTGCCTGCTGGCCTCTCTTTTTCTTGCGTCATCTCGCTCTCTTTCATGCTCATTACATCGCTCTCCGTTAATCGCGTCCTGATGGTAGCGCAAAGTGTGGTTCAGTTCACGATCTCAGCATTAAAAACACAATTCTTTGATTTTACTACATTTTGAAAAACATGAATGTCGTTGATCTGACAAAAATTGATCGCTATATTTGAAATCAGATTTCGCAATGTGAAATTTAGAGATAAAAAAGCACTCACACGCGCCCCTAACACGAACAGGAGAACAGGGATGAAAGTAACCTTTGACGAGTTGAAAGCAGCATTCAATCAGGTGCTGCTCAACCGTGGCGTCAAGGCAGAAACCGCCGATGCCTGCGCAGAGATGTTTGCGCGCACCACCGAATCAGGCGTCTATTCACATGGCGTTAACCGTTTTCCGCGTTTCATTCAGCAGCTGGACGCCGGGGACATCATTCCTGACGCGCAGCCGAAGCGCATCACCACGCTGGGAGCCATTGAGCAGTGGGACGCCCAGCGCGCCATCGGCAATCTGACGGCCAAAAAAATGATGGATCGCGCAACCGAGCTGGCCTCGGATCACGGGATTGGACTGGTGGCGCTGCGCAATGCCAACCACTGGATGCGCGGCGGCAGCTACGGCTGGCAGGCCGCTGAAAAGGGCTATATCGGAATTTGCTGGACCAACTCTATCGCCGTCATGCCGCCGTGGGGTGCGAAGGAGTGTCGCATCGGCACCAACCCGCTGATCGTCGCCATTCCATCAAATCCCATCACCATGGTGGATATGTCAATGTCGATGTTCTCCTACGGCATGCTCGAAGTGAACCGTCTCGCAGGGCGTGAATTGCCGGTAGACGGCGGGTTTGACGACGAAGGCCAACTGACCAAAGAGCCGGGCGTGATCGAGAAAAACCGCCGCATTTTACCGATGGGCTACTGGAAAGGTTCCGGTCTGTCTATCGTGCTGGACATGATCGCCACCCTACTGTCCAACGGGTCGTCCGTGGCGGAAGTGACGCAGGACAATAGCGATGAATACGGCGTGTCGCAGATCTTTATCGCCATCGAAGTGGACAAGCTGATCGATGGCAAAACTCGTGATGCCAAACTGCAGCGCATTATGGATTTCATTACCACCGCTGAACGCTCTGACGACGACGTCGCCGTGCGCCTGCCAGGGCATGAATTCACCCGCCTGCTGGAAGAGAACCGTCGCAATGGCATCACCATTGATGACAGCGTATGGGCGAAGATCCAGTCGCTGTAAGGAGTGACGTATGATATTCGGACATATTTCACAGCCCAATCCTTGTCGTCTGCCGCAGGCAATAGAACGGGCGCTCACGTTTTTACGCACCACCGATTTCACCACGCTGGAACCCGGCGTGGTGGAGATCGACGGGCGCACTATCTTCGCGCAGGTTCTCGATCTCACCACCCGGCCGCATCACGAAAACCGCCCGGAAGTCCATCGCCGCTATCTGGATATTCAATTTCTGGCGTGGGGTGAAGAGAAAATAGGTTTTGCGATCGACACCGGTAATAACGAAATAAGCGAATCATTACTGGAACAGCGCGATATTATTTTTTATCACCAGATGGAAAATGAATCACTGATTGAAATGATTCCGGGCAGTTACGCCATATTTTTCCCGCAGGATGTTCATCGCCCGCAATGTCATAAACACAAGGAGTCGGCCATTCGTAAAATTGTCGTCAAAGTGGCTGTCAGCGAATTAATGTAATTTTTCTGAATTAGACAGGAAAGCCAAATGACTCACACCGGTTTTATTATTGGTGCGTACCCCTGCGCACCCTCGTTTCACCAGAAAGGGGAACAGGAAGAGCGCGATTTCTGGCGTCAGTTAGCTGATACGCCCGATATTCGCGGTCTTGAACAACCGTGCCTGGACAACCTCCACCCGCTGGGGGATGAGTGGCTGTTTCGCCACACGCCGGGGGACTGGCAAATCGTGGTCACGGCGGTGATGGAAACCATGCGTCGGCGCGGCGCCAACGGCGGGTTTGGCCTGGCCTCCGCCGATGAAGATCAGCGTCGTGAAAGCGTGACATTTTATCGTCACCTGCTTGAGAAAATTGTCGCCGTTAACGCCCGCTTCCCCGGGAAAGTGATCGCCCTGGAAATGCAGGCCGCGCCGCAGTCTGGCAACCCCTGCGTTGCGCAAGCCACCGAGGCGTTCTCTCGTTCGATGAAAGAAATTGCCGCCTGGGACTGGCCATGCGATCTGGTGCTGGAACACTGCGATGCCATGACAGGCCGCGCGCCACGAAAAGGGTTTCTCCCCCTTGAAAACGTTCTGGAGGTGCTGGACGACACGGATATCAGCGTTTGTATTAACTGGGCGCGCTCAGCCATCGAAGGACGCGACACTGCACTGCCTGTCGCGCATGTTCAGGCGGCGCAGAAGGCAGGAAAGCTCGGCGCACTGATGTTTTCTGGCACCACGGCGATGGGCGATTACGGCGACTGGCAGGATCTTCATGCACCATTTTCGTCGTTCTGCCCCGACAGTTTAATGACGCCTGAAAACGTCACTGAGCTATTTACTGCGGCGAGCGCCGCAACATTGAAATTCTCCGGTATCAAATTACTGGAAATAAATGCTAATGCTGACGTCAGCCATCGTATCGCCATTTTGCGCGACGGCATTAGCGTTATGAAAAAAGCAGCACAATAAAAATAAAAACCTGTATTCCCGAGCCGATTACCTTAATGAGACATTAATTATGACTATTTCTTCTCGTGCTCTATATGCGGATATTCCGCGCCAACGCTGGTTAAGAATAATTCCGCCTATTCTTATCGCCTGTATTATCTCTTATATGGACCGTGTCAATATTGCCTTCGCCATGCCAGGCGGTATGGATGAGGAATTAGGGATCACCGCCACCATGGCGGGACTGGCAGGCGGAATATTCTTTATCGGGTATCTGTTCCTGCAAGTTCCCGGCGGCAAAATCGCGGTGCACGGCAGCGGTAAAAAATTCATCGGCTGGTCGCTGGTGGCCTGGGCGGTGATCTCCGTGTTGACTGGCATCGTCACCAATCAGTATCAGCTGCTGGCACTGCGCTTTTTACTCGGTGTCGCCGAAGGCGGAATGCTGCCGGTGGTACTGACCATGATCAGCAACTGGTTCCCGGACGCCGAGCGCGGTCGCGCCAACGCAATCGTGATTATGTTCGTACCCATTGCCGGGATCATTACCGCCCCGCTCTCCGGCTGGATCATTACGGCTCTCGACTGGCGCTGGCTGTTCATCATTGAAGGCCTGCTGTCGCTGGTGGTGCTGGTTCTCTGGACGCTGACCATCTATGACCGCCCGCAGGAGGCGAAGTGGATTTCCGCCGCCGAGAAAAACTATCTGGTTGAGACGCTGGCCGCCGAGCAGCGCGCCATCGCAGGCAAAGAGGTGAAAAATGCCTCGCTCGGTGCGGTGCTGTCGGACAAAACCATGTGGCAGTTGATCGCCCTTAACTTCTTCTACCAGACCGGAATTTACGGCTATACCCTCTGGCTGCCAACCATTCTGAAGGAACTAACCCATTCGACGATGGGCCAGGTGGGAATGCTCGCCATTCTGCCTTATGTCGGCGCGATTGCCGGGATGTTCCTGTTCTCTTCCCTCTCTGACCGCACCGGCAAGCGCAAGCTGTTCGTCTCCCTGCCGCTGATCGGTTTTGCTCTGTGCATGTTCCTCTCCGTGGCGCTGAAAGAAAACATCTGGCTGGCCTACGCCGCGCTGGTGGGCTGCGGTTTCTTCCTGCAGTCAGCAGCGGGCGTCTTCTGGACCATTCCGGCACGTCTGTTCAGCGCAGAAATGGCCGGTGGTGCGCGCGGTGTGATCAACGCGCTTGGCAATCTTGGCGGCTTCTGCGGCCCTTACGCGGTAGGCGTGCTGATCACCCTTTACAGCAAAGATGCGGGAGTTTACTGCCTGGCGATCTCCCTGGCACTGGCCTCGCTGTTAGCACTGCTGCTGCCGGCGAAATGCGATGCCGGCGCACAGCCCAATCCAACGGTGAGTCCACACAAACGTGTGGCATGAAAACGCCGGGTGGGCTGCACTCACCCGGCAACGACAGAGAATCGCAAAGATGAGTGAAAAAGAGCCCTTCTGGCTGGGTATCGATTGTGGCGGTACTTATCTGAAAGCCGGTCTGTACAACAGCCAGGGTAAAGAACAGTGCATCGAACGGTGCGCGGTCGCCACCCTTAGCCCACGTCCGGGCTATGCGGAGCGCGATATGTCCCTGCTCTGGCAGCGCTGCCACGAAACCGTCGCCACACTGCTCAAACGCACGGGTGTCCGTGGCGATCAAATCAAAGGCGTAGGCATTTCTGCGCAGGGTAAGGGGCTGTTTCTGCTGGATAAACAGGATCGTCCCCTGGGCAACGCCATTCTCTCCTCCGACCGACGGGCGCTTGCGATCGTGCAACGCTGGCAGCAGGACGAGATCCCCGAAAAGCTCTACCCGCACACGCGGCAAACCCTGTGGACCGGGCACCCCGCCTCGTTGCTGCGCTGGGTTAAAGAGCACGAGCCACAGCGCTACCAGCAAATCGGCTGCGTAATGATGGCGCATGACTATCTGCGCTGGTGCCTGACGGGCAAAAAGGGCTGCGAAGAGAGCAACATTTCCGAATCCAATCTCTACAACATGAACACGGGCGCCTACGACCCGCAGCTGACCCGCTGGCTTGGGATCGCTGAAATCGACGGCGCCTTGCCGCCTATCGTCGGTTCAGCAGAAATTTGCGGTGAAATCACCTCTCAGGCAGCCTCCCTGACCGGTCTTGCGGCGGGTACGCCCGTCGTGGGGGGCCTGTTTGATGTGGTTTCCACCGCGATCTGCGCCGGGCTGCACGACGAACACACGCTCAATGCGGTGATGGGCACCTGGGCCGTCACCAGCGGTATTGCGAATGGTATTCGCGATAACGAACCTTTCCCTTACGTCTATGGCCGCTACGTTCATCCGCAGCAGTACATCGTTCACGAAGCCAGCCCGACCTCCTCCGGCAATCTCGAGTGGCTCACGGCACAGTGGGGCGAACTCTCTTTTGATGAGATCAATCAGGCCGTCGCCAGCCTGCCGAAAGCGGCAAGCGACGTGTTTTTCCTGCCGTTTCTCTACGGCAGCAACGCCGGGCTTGAGATGACCAGCGGCTTCTACGGCATGCAGGCGATCCATACCCGCGCCCACCTGCTGCAGGCGGTGTATGAAGGGGTGGTGTTCTGTCATATGACCCACCTCAACCGCATGCTGGAGCGCTTTACCGATGTGTCTGCCCTGCGCGTCACCGGCGGCCCGACCCATTCCGATGTCTGGATGCAGATGCTGGCAGACGTCAGCGGCCTGTCGATTGAACTGCCCCAGGTCGAGGAGACCGGCTGCTCCGGCGCGGCACTGGCCGCCCTCGTCGGCACCGGGGTTTATCCCGACTTCTTTACCGCGCAGCAAAATCTCAAACACGCCATCCGCGTCGTTGAGCCGGATATGCAGGCTCACGCCGCCTATCAGCATAAATATCAACGCTATCAGCAATTGATTTCAGCATTGCAGGGTTATCACGCCCGAATTAAGGAGCACGACCTATGAGCCGACCATTACTGCAGCTGGCGCTCGACCACACCAGCCTTCAGGCCGCCCAGCGCGATGTCTCGCTGCTGCACGACCACGTCGATATCGTCGAAGCGGGCACCATTTTGTGCCTGACGGAAGGCCTTTCAGCCGTCCGCGCGTTGCGCCAGCAGTGCCCGGAAAAAATCATCGTCGCCGACTGGAAAGTGGCTGATGCCGGTGAAACGCTGGCGCAGCAGGCCTTTGATGCGGGCGCAAACTGGATGACCATCATCTGCGCCGCACCGCTGGCAACCGTTGAAAAAGGCCACGCGGTGGCTGCCGCACGCGGATGTGAAATCCAGATGGAGCTGTTTGGCAACTGGACGCTGGACGACGCCCGCGCGTGGCACCGCGTTGGAGTTAAACAGGCGATTTATCACCGTGGGCGCGACGCCCAGGCCAGCGGCCAGCAGTGGGGAGAAGAGGATCTCACAAGGATGAAAGCCCTGTCGGATATCGGCCTGCAGCTTTCTATCACCGGCGGCATCACCCCGGCGGATTTACCGCTGTTCCGGGAGATTAACGTCAAAGCCTTTATCGCCGGACGGGCGTTGGCAGGGGCCGCTAACCCACCACAGGTGGCACAGGCGTTCCACACGCAAATCCGCGAAATCTGGGGAGAATAACCATGCGTCAGCATCCGTTAGGGATTTATGAGAAAGCGCTGTCGAAGGATCTCTCCTGGCCGGAGCGTCTGGTGTTAGCCAAAAGCTGCGGCTTTGATTTCGTCGAAATGTCGGTGGATGAAACCGACGAGCGCCTCTCACGGCTGGAGTGGAGCACCACGCAGCGCGCCTCGCTGGTCGAAGCCATGCTGGAAACCGGCGTCGCCATTCCGTCCATGTGCCTGTCGGCGCACCGCCGTTTTCCGTTTGGCAGCCGCGATGAAACCGTGCGCCAACGCGCCCGCGAGATCATGACCAAAGCAATCAAACTGGCGCGGGATCTGGGGATCCGCACCATCCAGCTGGCAGGTTACGACGTCTATTATGAAGAGCACGACGCGGGTACGCAGCAGCGTTTTGCCGAAGGGCTGGCGTGGGCGGTGGAACAGGCCGCCGCCGCGCAGGTGATGCTGGCAGTGGAGATCATGGATACCGCGTTCATGAACTCCATCAGCAAGTGGAAAAAGTGGGATGAGATGCTCGCCTCGCCGTGGTTTAGCGTCTATCCGGATGTGGGCAACCTGAGTGCCTGGGGCAACGATGTCACCGCCGAGCTGACCCTCGGCATCGACCGAATCGCCGCCATCCACCTGAAAGACACGCAGCCCGTTACGGAACAAAGCCCGGGACAGTTTCGCGATGTACCGTTTGGCGAGGGCTGCGTCGATTTCGTCGGCGTATTCAACACCCTGAATCAGCTCAACTATCGCGGGGCATTTTTAATCGAAATGTGGACCGAAAAAGCGAAAGAGCCGGTCCTGGAAATTATCGAAGCGCGGCGCTGGATCGAAGCCCGCATGCAGGAAGGAGGCATGACATGCTAGAGCAACTCAAAGCGGAGGTCCTGGCCGCTAACCTGGCGCTGCCCGCCCACCAGCTGGTGACATTTACCTGGGGCAACGTCAGTGCAGTCGATCGCGAAAGCGGCTTGATGGTCATCAAACCCTCTGGCGTCGAGTATGACGTCATGACCGCAGACGACATGGTGGTAGTGGAGATCGCCACCGGCAAGGTGGTGGAAGGCAGCAAAAAGCCATCGTCCGACACGCCGACGCATCTGGCGCTCTATCGCCGCTACCCGGAGATTGGCGGCATCGTCCACACCCACTCGCGTCACGCGACTATCTGGTCCCAGGCCGGGCTGGATCTCCCCGCCTGGGGCACCACTCATGCGGACTATTTCTATGGCGATATTCCCTGCACGCGGCTGATGACGCCCGCAGAAATTGCGGGCGAATATGAGTATCAGACCGGGGAGGTGATCATCAAAACCTTTGAAGAGCGCGATCTAAGCCCGATGCAGATCCCCGCCGTGCTGGTCCACTCTCATGGTCCGTTTGCCTGGGGTAAAGATGCCGCCGATGCGGTTCACAACGCCGTGGTGCTGGAGGAGTGCGCTTATATGGGCCTTTTCTCGCGCCAGCTGACGCCGCAGCTGCCGGTCATGCAACAAGAGCTGCTGGATAAACACTATCTGCGCAAGCACGGGGCGAATGCCTATTACGGCCAGTGATCATCCGGAATTAATATGCTCCTTACAATACCGCCGTTTCCAGACGGCGGGTGTTAGCCCGGTATGTTTGCTAAAGATCTGGCGAAAATACCCGACATCATTAAAGCCGCAGCGATTGGCCACCTCCGTGAGTGAGGACGCGTCATCAAGCAGCAGTTTCTCCGCTGAGCGGACGCGCTGGCGATGGATCGCCTCGGTCAACGTTAAATGAAATGTGCGACGAAACACGCGCCCCAGATAATCCGCATTACAGTGCAGCTCTTTTGCCAGCTGCGAGGTCGAAAGGGGCAGATGAAATTGCGTGCGGATAATTTGTTTGGCTCTCCACGCGATTGACGTGCCTGCTTCGTCCTGAATTTCCTCGTTTCCCGCCGATAACGAAATTTGCTGCAAAATCAGCAGCAGCATTAATTCCAGCGCCACGCTTCGCTGTAATTTCTCCTGCTCCGTCAGGAACTGACGGAAAAGAGACACCACATAAGAAGCCTCGCGAACACGGCAATGTTGTTCGATGGCGAGCTGCGCAAAAGCGTCTGTCCTGTGCGGCTCAGCCGCAACGTCAAAATGCAGCCAGTAAAACCGCAAATCGGCCGGGAAATCTTCGGTTCCCACGTGGCGACGGTTCGGCCATAAAACCAAACTCTCCCCCGCTTTTACCTCGAAAACCGTATTTTCCTCCTGAATCGTTAACGTCCCTTTTTCGACAAAGATGATTTCCCACGAGGTTAATTTACGGGCGGGATGACGCCCAACGCCCCGGGAAATAAATAACCCGCCGTTTTGAACGTGAATCGGAAGCGCTATGGATAATTCGAGCATCGGTATTCAATTTCCCGCTTTAAATCATATTAATATTCATCTTTCACGTTGATTATTAATGAATAATTGTATTTACGCCCGATCGAAATCACATTTTCATCATCAGGTCGGAATCGTCATCTTTTTATACTTTTCCCTTCCCTTGTTGGCGCTGACTTTCAGTGCAGAATGGATTGGGTACCTTGCAGAACATAATAAAATCCCTTTCACGAGGAGTTATCGAATGACTTCCACTCCGATTACGCAAACCGATGTCGTACAACAGGCCGCCGACGAGCGCCTGTCAGTGCGCGAGAAGATTGGCTACGGCCTGGGTGATGCTGGCGGGACGGTAATTACCTGCCTGATCATGAACTTCCTTACCTTTTTCTATACCGATGTCTTTGGCCTGACGCCAGCGCTGGTCGGTACGTTGTTTATTGCCCTGCGCGTATTTGATGCCGTTTCTGACCCCATCATGGGGGTGATTGCCGACCGTACCCAGAGCCGCTGGGGGCGCTTTCGCCCGTGGCAGCTGTGGATCGCCTTCCCGATCGGGATTATCGGCGTCCTGACGTTCACCGTGCCGGAAGCCAGCATGGGGGTGAAAATCGCCTGGGCGTTCGGCACCTATCTATTGCTTTCCGTCGGCTATACCGCCATCAACGTGCCCTACTGCGCACTGATCAACACCATGACCACCCGCCACAGCGAGGTGATCTCCTGCCAGTCCTGGCGCTTTGTGCTGTGCGGCGTGGCAGGCTTTTTGGTCTCCGTGGGCCTGCCGTGGCTGGTCGCGGCGTTGGGCCAGGGTAACGTTGCGCAGGGTTATCAGCTGGGTGTCGGCGTGCTGTGCGCCATCGCGGTGGTGATGTTCCTGTGCTGTTTCTTCTGGGTACGCGAGCGCGTCCCGCTGGCCCTGATGGGGCGCTTTACCCTGCGCGAACATCTGGCCGGGCTGCGTAACAACGATCAGCTGCTATTGATGCTGGTGATGTCTTTCCTGCTGATTAACATCTTTAACATTCGCGGCGGCGGGTACATGTACTTCATCACCTACGTACTGCAGGGCAGCACTGCCTATACGTCGCTGTTCTTCACCATGGTGACCTTTGCCGCCATTCTCGGTGCGGTGATCGTCAGCCCGCTTACCCGTCGTATTGATACGGTGAAACTGTACTACACCACCAATCTGGTGTTGGCCGCACTGGCATTCGCCATGTGGTTCCTGCCAACTGGCCCGGCGTATCAAACCCTGTGGCTGGCAGTGATTTTGGGCAACGGCGTGATCCTCGGCTTTACGCTGCCGTTGCACTTCTCGTTGATGGCCTTCGCCGACGACTACGGCGAATGGAAAACCGGCGTGCGCTCGTCAGGGATGAACTTCGCCTTTAACCTCTTTTTCATCAAGCTGGCGTGGGCCTCAAGTGCCGGAATTATCAGCCTGGTGTTTATCTTCGTCGCCTATCAGCCCGGTGCGGGCAACCAGACCCCGGCTTCGCTTTCTGGCATTACAACCATGGAAACGCTGCTGCCCGCCCTTTTCCACCTGCTGCTGGCCGTTTCAATACGCTGGTGCAGACTCACTAATCCGATGATGTCGCGCATCTCTACCGATCTGCGCCAGCGTCACGTTCAGTCCTGAGGAGAACAACATGTCCATCATGGAACCCGACCTGCATAAGCTCAAAATTAACGATCCGTTTCTCGGCCAGTATCAACAGCTGGTACGGGATGTGGTCATTCCCTATCAGTGGGATGCGCTGAACGACCGCATCGCCGAAGCGGAGCCGAGCCACGCCATCACCAATTTCCGGATCGCTGCCGGGCTGGAAGTAGGGGAATTTTACGGCATGGTTTTCCAGGACAGCGATGTCGCCAAATGGCTCGAAGCCGTGGCGTGGTCCCTGTGCCAGAAACCCGACCCTGAACTTGAGAAAACCGCCGACGAGGTCATTGAGCTGGTGGCCGCCGCCCAATGCGACGATGGCTATCTGAATACCTATTTCACCGTGAAAGCACCTGGCGAACGCTGGACTAATCTCGCAGAGTGCCACGAACTGTATTGCGCAGGGCATATGATCGAGGCGGGCGTGGCGTACTTCCAGGGCACCGGAAAACGCACGCTGTTAGACGTGGTCTGTAAGCTTGCCGATCATATCGACCGCGTGTTTGGCCCCGGAGAAAACCAGCTGCACGGCTATCCCGGCCATCCGGAAATCGAGCTGGCGTTAATGCGCCTGTATGACGTCACCCAGGAGCCACGCTATCTGGCGCTGGTGAAATATTTCGTCGAAGAGCGCGGCGCGCAGCCGCATTTTTACGATATCGAATACGAAAAGCGCGGCAGAACATCGCACTGGCACAACTACGGCCCGGCGTGGATGGTCAAAGACAAAGCCTATAGTCAGGCGCATCAGCCTCTCGCGGAGCAGCAAACCGCCATCGGGCACGCCGTGCGTTTTGTCTATCTGATGACCGGCGTGGCGCACCTTGCGCGGCTGAGCGGTGATGAAAGCAAACGTCAGGACTGCCTGCGTCTTTGGAATAATATGGTGCAACGGCAGCTCTATATTACGGGCGGAATTGGCTCGCAGAGCAGCGGCGAGGCCTTCAGCAGCGACTACGATCTGCCCAATGATACGGTCTATGCCGAAAGTTGCGCCTCGATTGGTCTGATGATGTTTGCCCGCCGGATGCTGGAGATGGAAGCGGATAGCCAGTATGCCGACGTCATGGAGCGCGCGTTATATAACACCGTGCTGGGCGGCATGGCGCTGGACGGTAAACACTTTTTCTACGTGAACCCGCTGGAGGTCCATCCAAAAACGCTGGCTTTCAACCATATCTATGATCACGTCAAACCGATTCGTCAGCGCTGGTTTGGCTGCGCCTGCTGCCCGCCGAATATCGCCCGCGTGCTGACTTCGCTTGGGCACTACATCTATACCGCACGCCCCGAGGCGCTGTTTATCAACCTCTACGTTGGCAACAGCGCGGCCATTCCGGTCGGAAATCACGAGCTGCAACTGCGTATTAGCGGCAACTATCCGTGGCAGGAGCAGGTGAAGATCGACATCACCTCGCCGGTTGCGGTTGAGCACACTCTCGCCCTGCGTCTACCGGACTGGTGCGCCAGCCCGCAGATAGCGCTGAACGGTGAAGCGATAACAGGCGACGTGCGTCAGGGATATTGTTATCTCACCCGTCGCTGGCAGGAGGGGGATTCTGTGACCCTCACGCTGCCGATGCCGGTGCGCCGCTTATACGGCAATCCACAGGTGCGCCAGCAGGCAGGCAAAGTGGCCCTACAGCGCGGCCCGCTGGTCTATTGTCTGGAAGAGGCGGATAACGGCGCGGGGTTACATAACCTGTCGCTGCCCGCCGACAGCACCTTCCGCGTGTTCGAAGGGAAAGGGTTGTTCTCGCATAAGATGCTGATTCAGACCGACGGCATCTCACAACGCGCCGTTGAGACCGAGCCGCAACTGCTCTGGCAATACGACCGCACGCCCACTGCGCCACACACTCAGACATTAACGTTTATTCCGTGGTTTAGCTGGGCCAACCGCGGCGAGGGCGAGATGCGGATATGGGTGGATGAGGTGTAAATCCTGACCATCTTCCAGGCAGCACACGCCGTGCTGCCTCGGCAAGAAAGGCGCTTCGGGTGCTGAACTGCGGATGCTCGCTAATAAACGCGTCAATTTTCACTAATAAACGGCGGGGGAGCGTGATATTGATGCGCTCTGCTCTGCCATCAAATTGCTGCATATTGATCTCCACCAGCAAAAAAACACCCCGGTACATCCGGGAAAAAGCCGCTCGCACGGCCATCGCGGTCGGTATGAATATAAGCCGGGTAGAATATAACCCCTCCTGCAAATTGACTGTTGGATATCCCTCGACTGTGACACACCCAGGCAGGCGCTTGAGATCACGATAACGTATTGGCTAAGCGACTTCAGTGGCAAAAAATCAAAGCGGGAAAGGAGTTCGCAAAGAGAACAGGCAAAGGAGAGAGTTACATCAGAATGTGGAAGCAGGCTCGTAATACCCGACGACGCTAAACCTGCCCGGTCTGACTACCGCAGGCCGGGCAAGCACAGCACCACCGGGAAAGCAGGTGAAGCAGCCTCATCCTTGAGGACCGCTTTTTGAACTTAGAAGCGCCAGCTCATGCCGGTCATCAGCACGAAACTGTCTTCGCGGTCGATCATTGGGCTATTTTTAACGTCATCCGGCAACACGGTATAAACCGCGCTGGCATTCAGGAACAGGTTATTGGTCAGTTTGTATTTCGCGACCAGGCCCACGTACGGGTTCCAGCTATCGCCCGCGGTGTATTCGTTCATACCGCTGTGGCGAGACTCTTTGCCGGAAACACCGTAGTAGTAGTCGTTGAAGCTTTCGTCATAGTAAAACACACCCACGGACGGAATCAGGGTCAGACGCTCCATGCGGATCGGGTGGAAGTAGGAAATTTCACCCACCACGCCGCCACTTTCGTCCATGGCATCCGCCGCGACGCCAAACTTCAGGCTACCCCAGCGCTCGTGGCGATAGTAGGCGCCTCCCAGAAATGCAGATGCTTTGCGCTCATCGAGCTGTTTCATCGCGTGGTCGTCATTGTCATCGGGATCAAAATGCAGCGGCATCCAGGACGCCGTCAGGCTGAGTTCATTCTTACTGTCTTTCCACAACGCCCAACCGGCGGTGGTCTGGCGCACGTAGAAATTATCGCCTTCATAACTAATGAGTGGAACCGCAGTCGTATTTTCGTTATACCCTTTGTAAGGCGATTCATTGAAAACAGCGCCCGCACCCAATGAAAATTCACCCGCCATTGCTGATGAAGCGAAAAATAACGTTGTGGTGATGAGCAAATTCTTTTTAGTAATCATTCCCTGTATCCATTAAATGCCTAACAAACGAGGCGAATAATAATGGTTACAAATTTGCCGATGCAATGAATGTGTTTATATAATATTATATATGAAATCATATAGATGAGCGTACGTGATGAATAATTTACAGATTAAGCCGCGTGAGTTAAAAATCATTTCTGTTATTGCCGCCACCGGCAGTATCGGAGACGCCGCCGCGTTGTTAGGCATGGCGCAGGCCAATGTCAGTAAATATCTCGCAGATTTTGAAACCCGCGTGGGTTTGAAAGTTTTTGAACGTACCACCCGTCAACTGGCGCTCACGCAGTTCGGCGAGGTCCTGCTCCCTTATATCAACGCATCACTTGATAAAAATAATCAACTCATTAATTTTATCGCCGATTATAAACATGAAAAAAGCGGACGCGTCACGATTTACGCGCCTACAGGGATCAACACCTATCTCGCTCGCCATGTGATCCATCTTCTCGAAGAGATCGGCGATATTCGTATTTGTTTAAAAACCTATAACCCTAATCGTAATGAATTATCTGAAGGTGTCACGTTTCCTGACGACTGCGATATCTTAATTACCTATGCACAACCCAAAGATGAAAGCCTGGTGGCTTATCAGCTAACCAAATATTCCGTTACCGCCTTCGCTACGCCAGAATATATCAAAAAGCGTCCCATTAACGGACCCGATGATTTAATTAAACACTCCTGTATTTTATTAGATTCCATATTAGTGGATGATGCTAACATCTGGCGTTTTCGCGTTCATGGCAGCGACAAAGTGCGCGATTATAAAGTCACCGGTAATTATATTTGTGATAATACACAAACGGCGCTGGAGCTGGCGCGCAACCATCTCGGTATCGTGTTTGCGCCAAAAGAGAGCCTGAAAAGCGAGATTGAGCAGGGCATCTTAATGCCCTGTTTTTCTCATCAGGAGGAGTGGTGGCTGGATCTGACGGCTATTTTCCGCAAGCGCGAATATCAGCCGTGGCGAGTTCAGTACATTCTGGATGGTGTGCTGAACAGTCTGCGAGAGCGAATTAAGCAGGCCGTCCCAGGGGCGACCCGCTCTGATTAATTAGAACAGTCCCAGCGGTTTGTCGGAATAACTCACCAGCAGGCATTTCGTCTGTTGATAGTGATCCAGCATCATCTTATGGGTTTCACGTCCGATGCCCGATTGTTTATATCCCCCAAATGCCGCGTGGGCCGGATAGGCGTGATAACAGTTGGTCCAGACACGCCCGGCCTGAATACCGCGTCCCATTTTGTACGCCAGATTACCGTTGCGACTCCAGACCCCGGCCCCCAGCCCGTATTGCGTATCGTTGGCCAGCTCGAGCGCATCCTCCATGGTTTTAAAGGTCGTCACCGCCAGCACCGGGCCGAAAATCTCTTCCTGGAAAACGCGCATGTTGTTTTGACCAAACAGAATGGTCGGCTCCAGGTAATAGCCGTCTTTCAGATCGCCTTCCAGCACTTTGCGTCGGCCACCCGTCAGGACATCCGCGCCCTCTTTTTTGCCGATATCGATATAGTTCAGAATGGTTTCCAGCTGCCCATGAGAAACCTGCGCGCCCATCTGCGTCACGCTGTCCAGTGGGTTTCCGCTGCGAATGGATTCCACACGACGAATGGCGCGTTCCATAAAGCGTTCATAAATCGATTCCTGAACCAGCGCGCGGCTCGGGCAGGTGCAGACTTCGCCCTGATTAAAGGCAAACAGCGCAAAGCCTTCCATCGCTTTATCAAAGAAGGCGTCCTCTTCGTCCATCACATCGGCGAAGAAAATGTTCGGCGATTTACCACCCAGCTCCAGCGTCACTGGAATGATGTTCTGCGTGGCGTACTGCATGATCTGCTGGCCGACTTCCGTGGAGCCGGTAAACGCCACTTTCGCGATACGTTTTGAGGTCGCCAGATATTCACCGATTTCGCCGCCCGCGCCGTTCACCACGTTTATCACTCCTGGCGGCACCAGATCGCCGATGATTTCCATCAGCAACAAGACCGACAGCGGCGTTAAGCGCGCCGGTTTGAGCACCACGCAGTTACCCGCCGCCAGCGCGGGGGCCATTTTCCAGCTCGCCATCAGCAGCGGGAAGTTCCACGGAATGATTTGCCCGACCACACCCAGCGGCTCCTGGAAGTGATAGGCCACGGTGTCGCTGTCCACTTCGCTGATCCCGCCCTCCTGGGCGCGAATACAGGAGGCAAAATAGCGGAAATGGTCAATCGCCAGCGGGACGTCCGCGGCGGTGGTTTCGCGGATCGGTTTACCGTTATCCCAGGTTTCTGCCGCGGCCAGCAGCTCGAGATTTTGCTCCATTCGGTCGGCGATTTTGAACAGGATCGCGGCGCGGTCCTGAACGGAGGTGTGTGCCCATTTCTCTTTCGCTTTGTGGGCCGCATCGAGCGCCAGATCGATATCTTTTTTGCCGGAACTGGCAATTTCGCACAGGGGCTGCCCGGTCACCGGGGTCAGGTTGGAGTAGTATTCGCCGTCGACCGGCGCGACCCAGCCGCCGCCAATGAAATTGTCATACCGGGGTTTTAGCTTGAGAGGATAACCATACTCGCCAGGCTGCATACGCGTTGAGGGAGGATTGTTCGTCATGACCGTCTCCTTGCTGTTGGTGTCTAACAAGGGTAGTCACAGCTGGCGATTTTCTCGCCAGCCGCTTACAGCTTTACGACAGGTATCACGGATTATTTGCGCGGTTATTTTTCGATCTGCGGGAACAGCAGCGAATCACGTAACAGGTGGTCATTACCCCGGCGGCGCGTGAAGCCAATACGATTGAAATACTCCAGAATTTGTATTGCCAGTTTGCGGCCCACGTTCAGGCGATCGCGGAAGTCGGCAGCGCAGGTCGATCCCTTTTCCTGATGCAGATCGCGGATCAAACTGGCAAAGGTGACGATGCGATCGTTACGGTAATAGCGATCTTTGACGATCGCGGTTATCAGCCCCTGCTGCGCGGCGTGGCGCAATACCTGACGCATCACCACTTCATCCGTCGCCGTTTCGCGGGCCAAATCGCGCACCCACCAGGGTTCATCGCCAAACAGCGGCGCAGCTTTTTGCCAGATGGCGTCCTGTTCCGGGGTAAATCCGGCTTTGTGATCCGGCAGATGCAACCAGCCATGATGGCTGTGGATCATGCCGCTTTCGCGCATCTTTTCTATCAGCAGCAGCACCAGCGCGTCGTCTTCCATCGGCAGCGCCATACGGCGCAGGCGTTCGCGGCCTGGGCCTGGCTCGTCCTGATGCTGTTCGTGGTAGGTCGCAAGCGTAGAGAGCACCTTGCGCTGCCAATGGGCGGCAACCGGTGCGTTAAGCAGGCTGTATCCGGCCTGAATAAAGCCCGGCTGCTGCGTGAGCTGGCGCAAACCGTCACCGCTCAGTTGACGCCCCCAGGCGAAATCGGCCAGATTCACTGCACCGCGCTCAAGATGCACCGCCAGCGCAGCCTGGTCGTCTTCTGCCTGTGCCAGCGCCGCCAGCCACTGCAGATATTCAGGCTTACGTTTACCGCGACGCGGCGGATTGAGCGTCACCACGCGGGCACCCGCCAGGGTGACGCGCGCAGAGATATCGCGCAGCACCAGCCGGTCGTTATCCGCCAGCCACAAAGGGGTATCCAGCACCAGTTCAGCCAGATCGTTTTCCAGCAAAGAGACACGGCCGGTCACGTGGCTGGCGGCGTGGTGGATATGCAGCGGCTGCCACTGGGTGAGCGGCGCGTGGGTGTGCAGAGAGACAATCACCCGCGTGGAAGGCTCCGGCGGCGCGTCGGCCAGCAGCCAGTCACCGCGATTGAGCTGCTCTTTTTCCGCATCACCGGCGATATTCAGGGCGATACGCTGCCCCGCATGGGCATGTTCCGTGGGCTGGTTCTGTGCGTGCAGCCCGCGCACGCGCATCGGTTTATTCACGCCCGTCAGCCACAGGCTATCGCCCACCTTCACTTCACCGCTGAGCGCCGTCCCGGTCACGACCAGTCCAGCCCCTTTCACGGTGAACGCGCGATCAATTGCCAGACGGAAGCTGTGATCGCTGGCCGGTTCGCGGGAGGAAAGATGCTGTAAATGGTCGCGTAGTTCGTCGATTCCGCGCCCTTCTGTCGCTACTGTGACAAAAACCGGCGCATCAGCGAAACCGTATTCCAGAAGAGTAGAGCGAATCTCTTCGCGCACTTCGTCAATGCGGCTCTCGTCGACGCGATCCGCTTTGGTGAGCGCCACCGTCAGCTGGGGCTGGCCCGTCAGCTGTAAAATCGCCAGATGCTCACGCGTTTGCGCCATCACGCCGTCGTCGCAGGCCACCACCAGCAGAGCGTGATCGATACCGCCGACCCCGGCCAGCATATTGGCGAGAAACTTTTCATGGCCTGGCACATCGATAAACCCGAGTACCCGACCGTCTGGCAGCGGCCAGTAGGCGTAGCCAAGATCGATGGTCATGCCGCGCTTTTTCTCTTCCGGCAGACGATCGGCATTCACGCCGGTAATGGCATGTAACAGCGTCGTTTTTCCGTGGTCAACGTGACCGGCAGTGGCAATAATCATTTCAACAACATCTCCAGAAACCGTTCTTCATCTTCAAGGCAGCGCAGATCCAGCCACAGGCGACCATCGTAAATGCGCCCGATGACAGGCGTAGGCAGCGCACGCCAGCGCGCAGACAAGGCGTCGAGCTGGCTTCCGCGCCCGTCGCGCGGCGTCAGAGTCAGCGCCGCACTGGGCAGGCGGTCAACGGGCAGCGATCCGCTACCAATCTGCGACTGACAGGATTCCACGCGCACGTCGAAATCGGGGAAGTGTGCGGTGACTTGCGGCAGTAGCAGTTCCGCCTGAGCGCGAATCGAGGCCGCATCGCGCGCCAGCAGACGCAGCGTTGGCAGGCGTTCGGCCAGTTTCTCCGGATGGAGATAGAGCCGCAGCGTGGCGTCCAGCGCAGCGAGAGTCATTTTATCAGCGCGCAGGGCGCGTTTCAGCGGGTGCTGCTGGAGCTTCGCAATCAGTTCACGTTTACCGACCACAATTCCGGCCTGTGGGCCACCGAGCAGTTTGTCGCCGGAGAAGCTCACCAGGCTCACGCCTGCGGCGATCATCTCCTGTGGCATCGGCTCTTTCGGCAGACCGTAGAGGCTCAAATCCACCAGCGAACCGCTGCCCAGATCGGCAATGACCGGCACGTTCAGTTCGCGGCCAATCTCCTCCAGCTCCGCCTCTTCCACCGTTTTGGTAAAGCCTTCAATGTGATAGTTGCTGGTGTGGACTTTCATCAACAGCGCGGTGTTTTCGTTAACCGCCGCGCGATAATCTTTCGCATGCGTGCGGTTGGTGGTCCCGACTTCATGCAGCTCGCAGCCCGCCTGACGCATCACGTCAGGAATGCGGAACGCGCCGCCGATCTCCACCAGCTCGCCGCGCGACACCACCACCTCTTTGCCGCTGGCGGTGGCCGCCAGCATCAGCAGAACCGCCGCCGCGTTATTGTTCACAATGCAGGCATCTTCCGCGCCCGTTATCTGGCACAGAAGATCAGCCAGCGCGCGGTCGCGGTGTCCACGCCCTGCACCGTCCAGATCGTACTCCAGCGTCACCGGGGAGCGCATCGCCTGCGTCACCGCCGTTATCGCCTCTTCCGCCTGTAGCGCGCGGCCTAAATTGGTGTGCAGCACCGTTCCCGTCAGGTTGATCGCCGGGCGCAACGCGCTTTGCGTATGCGCTGTCAGCCGTTTCTCCACCTCGTGCGCCCAGTCCTCGCACCACTGCGGCAGCATATTTTGCGTCTGAATGTGCAGGCGGGCTTCATCCTGCATCACATTCAGGAGCGCCACCATGTGGGTGTGCCCGGACCGTTCAAGAAGAGGGGTGAATCGGGGATCGCGCAGCAGGCGATCGGTCGCAGGGATCTGGCTGTAGAGGGAACGATGAGTAGTCATTAACATGCCTGGCGGTTGGAGTTCTACCCCCCTCCCGACGGGAGAGGGAGTCAACGTACAGAGGGATTGTACAGCGTACAGAGGTGAAGTGTTATAACCCGCGTCAAGCCTTTGGTGGTTCGGTGCGGGCAAAGCTTTCGCGGCTAAAGAGCGTTTCGGCCAGTTTGACCAGCAGCGGGCGATCCACGCACCAGCCGGGAGAAACGCGGCGGAAATTGAGATAGCCAATCGCGCAGGCGATGGCGATGGTCGCCAGATTGAGCGCGTCGGTTTTGAGTTTTCCGTCCTGAAGCAGCTGTTCGCACATATCAAGACTGCGGCTGATTTTTTCCCGCTGACGCACCAGCTCCGCTTCGGATTGCTGCGCGGCAGGTCGCGCCTGTTCACGCACCGACACCAGCGCCGCATCCATGATGCCGTCGGCCAGCGCTTCGATCTGTTTAATCGCCAGCGCCGCTTTCGGCTCACGGGGCACCATCGCCGGGGCAATCCCGAGCAGCTCGATGTACTCGGCAATAATTGGAGAATCAAACCAGGTTTCGCCATCATCGGTTACCAGCGCCGGCACTTTCCCGAGCGGGTTGTACTGTGCCACGCCGGTTTCCGCGTGATAGGGCTGTTCGTTCACAAACTCGAACGTGATGCCTTTTTCCAGCAGGAGAATCGAAATCTTACGTACGAAGGGGCTGGTGTAGCTGCCGATGAGTTTCATTGCCTGATCCTTTACGCCAACAAAAGTGTAAGTATGGATCAGGCAACAAAAAAAGCAGAACGTTAATGGTCGAGATACAGGTAATGCATCCAGCTGGTCATGCGCAGCAGCACTTTCCTCATGACGGAGACGTGCGCGAAGTGGTCGGAATAGACCGCCACCTGGGCATAAATCCCGTCAGGGAGGGCATCGACGTCCGCGCTAGGGTCCAGATCGATAGTGGCAAGCACGCCGTCTGTGCCAGGTACCACCGTCAGGGATTGCAGCGAACCTTGCGCCTGGTAGGAACCGCCCGGTACGACCGGCAGAATGCTGCTCAGTTTGCCGTGGAATACTTGCCCCGGTAGCGCGTTAAAGACCACTTCCGCGTCATCGCCCGGTTTCAGGCGCAGCAGAGAGTTCTGGCGGAACTGAGCGACAATCTGGCGTTTTTGGTCAGGAATAAAGACCATCACCGGGCGCAGCGGAAGTGCAGCGGCATAGGTGCCGGGGCGAATCAGCACCTGAGTGACATAACCATCGCTCGGCGCACGCACCACCGTTTGTTCGAGGTTGTACTTCGCCTCGGTCAGCTGTGCCCGCAGGCTGGCAATCTGCGACTGCTCGCCGTTGACCATGCTGTCTAACTGGCTTTTGATTTGTGCCTGATCGGCCACCGAGGCTTTCACCATCGCATCCTGCGCCAGATAGTTTTGCTGTGCGTTGTCGATATCGCTTTCAGAAAACGGGTTTACCTTCGCCCGGCTGCCTTTCAGATAGCGCTGGTAATCCTTAAACAGGCGGTCGCGCTCTGCGGAGACGCGGGTGGTATTGGCCTGCGCTTCCGACAGCTGGCCTTTCAGCACGTCAATATTGTAGGTGGCGGTGACCAGATCAGCCTGCAGTCTGTCGACTCGGGCCTGATAGCGAACCGGATCAATTTTAAATAACACGTCGCCTTTTTTAATTAGCTGGTTATTTTTATCCGTTACTTCACTCACCACCCCGGTCACTTGCGGCGTGATCGGAATAGAAATCACCGCTTTTTGCGCCGTAAATGTATAAGGGTGGTTATAGTTCATTAATAAGATCAAACCGGCGACGATAAATACCCCACCTAATGCGGCGGTAGCGAGCGTCCACTGGTTAACCGGAATACGGAAGATTTTAAAGATCGCCCAGGCAAACGCGACATAGGTCAGAATAATTAGCAGATCCATGATTAGCTCTCCGGCGTATTTTTTTCTGCGGGCGTTGGCTCCGCGGCTAGCCGGTGTTCCAGCTCAGTAACGCGTCTGGTGAGGGCATCAATATCGGGTTGCTGCGGGGACTGCGCAATGTGATTTTGCATCCCCCATCCGCGCTCGGGCTGGTACAGCGTGGCCCAAATCCACAGGAATGGCCAGATGATATGCAGCGTAAACAGGCTGACCCAGCCCGCTGTATGGATCGCATCGGCATGGGGATGATTACGCTTTTTCGCCATCAAATAGGGGATATCATGAATCGCAATGATCCCATAAAAAATGACCAGAAAAACGAAAATCAATACGCCCAGCGCGAAATAGTTAAGGAACATATTTGCCTCACTAAAATAGCTTCAACTCTTTAAAAATATTAAATGGTAAGCAACCAAATTAATTTCTTACTGTGCAATTTCTTTGCACATATAAATTAGAGCCGTGGAGTATTATTATTAAAATATCTCCGCGCAAGTTTAATAGCGTGACAAAATATATCCTGACTAATAATCTACTTAATCTTACATTAGCAGATTAATCCTCATTACGCTTTTTCTCCATAACACTAAGGGATGAAACCATGTTGAGGAAAATCAGTGACTGGATTACAGCCTGGCTGAATTGACAAAACAGAAGTGGGCGGCGATCACACCTGGAGAATTCTGCCTTCAAATTTATTGTGAAGATGATCACAAACATCCAACAAACCCGCCAACACAAAATGTGATATCAATCACATAAAAGCGTCAATCCTGGCGGATTATTCCCCTGTGTATTTTTTTTACACACCACATTTGTGACGAAGATCACTTCAATTTTAGCCCCACCCCCTACATTTACGTGATTTAGATCACACAAAATTTCGCTGTCTGGACAGTTGAACGATTCAGTGCCAGATTTCACAGCATCAGAACAGGGCTCGGCTACCTCTGCCGCCGCACATTAACGATAAACCTCGGGCCGCAAGCCTAAGCGTAAACAGAAGAAGGGGTGTTTTATGTCATCCGATATCAAGATCAAAGTGCAAAGCTTTGGTCGTTTCCTGAGCAACATGGTGATGCCAAATATCGGCGCGTTTATCGCGTGGGGTATCATCACTGCGTTATTTATTCCGACAGGGTGGTTGCCGAACGAAACGCTGGCGAAACTCGTTGGCCCAATGATTACCTATCTGCTGCCACTGCTCATCGGTTATACCGGTGGTCGTCTGGTTGGCGGCGATCGCGGCGGTGTGGTCGGGGCTATCACCACCATGGGCGTTATCGTCGGTGCGGATATGCCAATGTTCCTCGGTGCGATGATTGCAGGTCCTTTAGGCGGCTGGGCAATTAAGAAATTTGACGTCTGGGTTGATGGCAAGATCAAATCCGGTTTCGAAATGCTGGTGAACAACTTCTCCGCTGGCATCATCGGTATGATCCTGGCGATTCTGGCGTTCCTGGGTATCGGTCCTGCGGTTGAAGTGCTGTCGAAAGTGCTGGCTGCGGGCGTTAACTTCATGGTCGTTCACGACATGCTGCCGCTGGCCTCTATCTTTGTAGAACCAGCGAAAATCCTGTTCCTGAACAACGCGATCAACCACGGTATCTTCTCACCGCTGGGTATTCAGCAGTCCCATGAACTGGGCAAATCCATCTTCTTCCTGATCGAAGCTAACCCAGGTCCGGGTATGGGTGTTCTGCTGGCGTACATGTTCTTCGGTCGCGGCAGCGCTAAACAGTCTGCTGGCGGCGCGGCTATCATCCACTTCCTGGGCGGTATCCACGAAATTTACTTCCCATACGTGCTGATGAACCCACGTCTGATCCTGGCCGTTATCCTCGGCGGTATGACTGGCGTGTTCACTCTGAGCGTGCTGGGCGGCGGTCTGGTTTCTCCTGCATCTCCGGGTTCTATCCTGGCGGTTCTGGCGATGACGCCAAAAGGTGCCTACTTCGCTAACATCGCGGCAATCTGCGCGGCAATGGCTGTCTCCTTCGTGGTTTCCGCAATCCTGCTGAAAACCAGCAAAGTGAAAGAAGAAGACGATATCGACGCTGCGACCCGTCGTATGCAGGATATGAAAGCCGAATCTAAAGGCGCTGCAACGCCGCTGACTGCGGGTGACGTCTCTAACGACCTGAGCCATGTGCGTAAAATCATCGTAGCCTGTGATGCCGGTATGGGTTCAAGCGCTATGGGTGCTGGCGTGCTGCGTAAGAAAGTCCAGGATGCGGGCCTGACCAACATCTCCGTGACCAACAGCGCAATCAACAGCCTGCCACCGGATGTCGACCTGGTCATCACGCACCGCGATCTGACGGAACGTGCGATGCGTCAGGTTCCACAGGCACAACACATTTCACTCACGAACTTCCTCGACAGCGGCCTGTACTCTAGCCTGACCGAGCGTCTGGTGGCGGCACAGCGTCACACCGACAACGAAGTGAAAGTCCGTGATAGCCTGAAAGACAGCTTTGATCCAAACGACAGCCACCTGTTCCGTCTGGGCGCTGAAAACATCTTCCTCGGCCGCACCGCGAGCCACAAAGAAGAAGCGATTCGCTTTGCGGGTGAGCAGCTGGTGAAAGGCGGTTACGTCGAGCCAGAATATGTTGATGCGATGCTGGCGCGTGAGAAACTGACGCCAACGTATCTGGGTGAATCCATCGCGGTGCCACACGGTACGGTTGAAGCGAAAGATCGCGTTCTGAAAACCGGCGTGGTGTTCTGTCAGTACCCGGCAGGCGTGCGCTTCGGTGAAGAAGAAGACGACATCGCCCGTCTGGTGATTGGTATCGCCGCTCGCAACAACGAGCACATCCAGGTGATTACCAGCCTGACCAACGCTCTGGATGATGAATCCGTCATTGAGCGCCTGGCGCAGACCACCAGCGTTGAAGAAGTGCTGGCGCTGCTGAACAAGTAACAGCGTCCTATCCCCTCTCCCAAACGGGAGAGGGTTAGGGTGAGGGAAATGCCTCACCCCAGCCCTCTCGGGTAAAAACATTGATGAAGGTTAATACTATGAAAGCATTACATTTTGGCGCAGGTAATATCGGTCGTGGTTTTATCGGCAAACTGCTGGCAGACGCGGGCATTACGCTGACATTCGCCGATGTGAATCAAGTGGTGCTCGACGCCCTGAATGCCCGTCATAGCTACCAGGTTCACGTCGTGGGCGAAAACGAGCTGGTTGAAACCGTCTCGGGTGTGAATGCCGTCAGCAGCATTGGCGACGACGTTATTGACCTGATCGCCAGCGTTGATCTGGTGACCACCGCCGTCGGTCCGGTTGTGCTTGAGCGTATCGCCCCTGCCGTCGCGAAAGGTCTGGCAAAACGTAAAGCCCAGGGCATCACCACGCCACTGAATATCATCGCCTGTGAAAACATGGTGCGCGGTACCACGCAGCTGAAAGGCCACGTTCTGGCCGCCGTCGCCGACGAAGATAAAGCCTGGGTCGAAGAGCACGTTGGCTTTGTTGATTCCGCCGTGGACCGTATCGTCCCGCCGTCTGAATCCGCCACTCACGATCCGCTGGAAGTGACCGTTGAAACCTTCAGCGAGTGGATTGTTGATAAAACTCAGTTCAAAGGCCCGCTGCCGACGATCCCGGGTATGGAATTAACCGATAACCTGATGGCATTTGTCGAACGCAAACTCTTCACGCTGAACACCGGGCATGCTATAACCGCGTACCTCGGAAAATTGGCCGGTCATCAGACCATTCGTGATGCGATTCTCGATGAGAAAATCCGTGCGGTGGTAAAAGGTGCGATGGAAGAGAGCGGCGCGGTCCTGATCAAACGCTACGGTTTTGATGCCGAGAAGCATGCGGCATACATTCAGAAAATCCTCGGTCGTTTTGAAAACCCGTATCTGAAAGATGACGTTGAGCGCGTCGGTCGTCAGCCGCTGCGTAAACTGAGCGCTGGCGATCGTCTGATCAAACCGCTGCTGGGCACGCTGGAGTACGACCTGCCGCACGCCAACCTGGTTAAAGGGATTGCGGGCGCCATGCACTATCGCAGCGAGCAGGACCCACAGGCGCAGGAGCTGGCTCAATTGATCGATACCAAAGGCCCGCAGGCGGCACTTGCCGAGATTTCAGGGCTTGAGGCCAATAGTAGCGTGGTTGTGGAGGCGGTTAACGCATATAACGCAACCAAATGATTCAGGATCAGGCGCAGGTTCTCCTGCGCCCGAACGACAGATTGTCAGATATGCAGGCAATAATGGAACAAACCCAGGCCTTTGAAAACCGTGTGCTTGAGCGTCTGAATGCTGGCAAAACCGTACGAAGTTTCCTGATTGCCGCCGTCGAGTTACTCACCGAGGCGGTGAATATTCTGGTACTTCAGGTGTTCCGCAAAGACGACTACGCGGTAAAATATGCTGTAGAACCGTTACTGGACGGCGACGGACCGCTGGGCGATCTGTCGGTGCGCCTGAAGCTCATTTATGGCCTCGGCGTCCTCAGCAGGCCCGAGTATGAAGACGCGGAACTGCTGATGGCCCTGCGCGAAGAGCTAAATCACGACGGTAATGAGTACGCTTTTACCGACGATGAAATTCTCGGGCCGTTTGGTGAATTACACTGCGTCACCGCCCTGCCGCCGGCCCCGCATTTCGATAACAGCGATCCTGAACTGTATGCGATGCAAAAGCTTCGTTATCAACAGGTTGTGCGTTCTACGATGGTCCTTTCCCTGACTGAGCTGATTTCACGAATCAGCTTAAAAAAAGCGTTTCAGAAGTAACCCTGCGCACATTGGTGTATCCTTCCCTTAATTCCCCCGTTTTTAGAGCTATATGTGATGAAAGAAGTCGAAAAGAACGAAATTAAACGCCTGAGCGATCGCCTGGATCTGATCCGCCACCAGCAGGCTGATATGTCGCTGGTTGAGTCCGCTGAGAAATACGCTGAGCTGGAAAAAGAGAAAGCGACGCTGGAAGCGGAAATCGACCGTCTGCGTGCCGTGAAAGGCCACAAGCTGAGCAAAGAAGCGCAGAAGCTGATGGACATGCCGCATCGCCGTGCGATCACCAAAAAAGAACAGGCCGATATGGGCAAGCTGAAAAAAAGCGTGCGCGGCCTGGTGGTTGTGCACCCGATGACCGAATTGGGCCGTGAAATGGGCCTGAAAGAGATGACCGGCTTTTCGAAGACGGCGTTCTGATTTAGCTGCCGGGTGGCGCCATGCTTACCCGGCCTGCCCCCCTCCCCTTAAAATTGGCCCAACCAATCCCCTGACCAATACTTCCCTGGTTCACACTTCCATTATTTCTGCTCACAAAATCATTGCCCATCCATAACATTTGATTAACCATTTGTTGTCATTACCCCTACATCACACTATTGGCAGGACCACTTTTACACAAACTGTGACGCTGAGATGAGCGCAGACTCACCGCGAAGCGGAATGTGTGGTCCTCAGGAGACCTGCAATGAGCCTCTGGCAACAAAACTACGATCCGGCCGGTAACATCTGGCTGTCGAGCCTGATCGCATCGCTACCGATTCTGTTCTTCTTCTTCGCGCTGATTAAGCTCAAGCTGAAGGGCTATCTCGCCGCAACCTACACCGTCGCGATTGCGCTGGTGGTGGCGCTGTTCTTCTACAAAATGCCGGTCGATCACGCCCTGGCGTCGGTGGTGTATGGTTTCTTCTACGGATTGTGGCCAATCGCCTGGATCATCATCGCGGCGGTGTTTGTTTATAAAATCTCGGTGAAGACCGGGCAATTCGACATCATTCGCTCGTCGATTCTCTCCATTACCCCGGATCAGCGCCTGCAAATGCTGATTGTCGGTTTCTGCTTCGGCGCGTTCCTCGAAGGGGCGGCGGGCTTTGGTGCGCCTGTGGCGATCACCGCTGCGCTGCTGGTGGGTCTCGGCTTTAACCCGCTGTATGCTGCGGGCCTATGCCTGATCGTTAACACCGCCCCGGTAGCCTTCGGCGCGATGGGGATTCCCATTCTGGTCGCCGGGCAGGTCACCGGTTTAGACAGCTTCGAAATCGGCCAGATGGTGGGGCGTCAGCTGCCGTTCCTGACCATTATCGTGCTGTTCTGGATCATGGCGATTATGGACGGCTGGCGCGGCGTGAAAGAGACCTGGCCTGCGGTGGTGGTGGCGGGTGGTTCGTTTGCTATCGCCCAGTATCTCAGCTCGAACTTTATCGGCCCAGAACTGCCGGACATCATCTCGTCGCTGGTATCGCTGGTCTGCCTCACCCTGTTCCTGAAGCGCTGGCAGCCGGTGCGCATCTTCCGCTTTGGCGATATGGGCGCGGCGCAGGTCGATCAGACTCTGGCACGCACCCATTACAGCGTCGGCCAGATTGTGCGCGCCTGGTCGCCGTTCCTGTTCCTGACCGCGACGGTCACCCTCTGGAGCGTCCCGCCGTTCAAAGCGCTGTTCGCCCCTGGCGGCGCGCTGTACGACATGGTGATTAACATCTCCGTGCCGTTCCTCGACAAAATGGTTGCCCGCATGCCGCCGGTCGTTCACGAAGCGACGCCATATGCTGCGGTCTATAAGTTCGACTGGTTCTCTGCAACCGGCACGGCAATCCTGTTTGCGGCGATTCTTTCAGTAGTGTGGCTGCGCATGAAACCGGCGGCGGCTATTCAGACCTTTGCCAGCACGCTGAAAGAGCTGGCGCTGCCGATTTACTCTATCGGTATGGTGCTGGCGTTCGCGTTTATCTCGAACTACTCCGGTTTGTCATCGACGCTGGCGTTAGCCCTAGCCCATACGGGGCACGCCTTCACCTTCTTCTCGCCGTTCCTCGGCTGGCTGGGCGTGTTCCTGACCGGTTCCGATACGTCATCCAACGCCCTCTTTGCCGCGCTTCAGGCGACCGCCGCGCAGCAGATTGGTGTTTCGGACGTGCTGCTCGTCGCGGCGAACACCACCGGCGGCGTGACCGGCAAAATGATCTCCCCGCAGTCCATCGCCATTGCCTGTGCAGCGGTGGGACTGGTGGGTAAAGAGTCGGACCTGTTCCGATTTACCGTCAAACACAGCCTGATTTTCACCTGCATGGTGGGCGTGATTACCACGCTTCAGGCCTACGTCTTAACCTGGATGATTCCATGATAGTGATGCCCAGACGCCTGTCCGACGAGATTGCCTCTCGCGTGCGGGCGCTGATTGAAGAACAACAGCTGGAAGCGGGCATGAAATTGCCCGCGGAACGCCAACTGGCGGCGCTGCTTGGCGTGTCGCGTAATTCACTGCGCGAAGCGCTGGCGACGCTGGTCAGCGAGGGCGTGCTGCTCAGCCGTCGCGGCGGCGGGACCTTTGTCCGCTGGCAGCACGACGACTGGTCTGAGCAAAACATAGTTCAGCCTCTTAAAACGCTGATGGAGAACGATCCGGATTACAGTTTCGATATCCTCGAAGCCCGCCATGCCATTGAAGCCAGCACCGCCTGGCACGCGGCGATGCGCGCCACGGACGCCGACAAAGAGAAGCTCAAAGCCTGCTTCGAGGCGACGCAGAGCGATAACCCAGATATCGCCTCGCAGGCGGACGTGCGTTTTCACCTCGCCATTGCCGAGGCCTCACACAACGTGGTGCTGCTGCAAACCATGCGCGGTTTTTTCGATCTGCTGCAATCCTCTGTTAAGCAGAGCCGCCAGCGCATGTATCTCGTCCCTCCGGTCTTTGCCCAGCTCACGGAGCAGCATCAGGCCGTGCTCGACGCCATTCTAAAGGGCGACGCCGACGCCGCGCGTAAAGCGATGATGGCCCATCTCGGTTTCGTCCATACCACCATCAAACGATTCGATGAAGATCAGGCCCGGCAGGCGCGCATTACCCGCCTGCCCGGCGATCATGATATTTCCAGGGAGAACAAAGCATGATTATTTCCGCAGCCAGTGACTATCGCGCAGCGGCGCAGCGCATCCTGCCCCCATTCCTGTTCCACTACATCGACGGCGGGGCGTATTCCGAATACACCCTGCGCCGCAACGTGGAGGACCTGTCCGAAGTGGCGCTGCGCCAGCGTGTGCTGAAAAACATGTCCGATCTGAGTCTGGAAACGAAGCTGTTCAACGAGACGCTGTCGATGCCTGTGGCACTGGCACCCGTTGGCCTGTGCGGCATGTACGCTCGTCGCGGTGAGGTGCAAGCGGCGGCGGCGGCTGATGCCAAAGGTATCCCGTTTACGCTTTCGACAGTCTCCGTGTGTCCGATTGAAGAGGTGGCACCGACCATTAAGCGCCCGATGTGGTTCCAGCTGTACGTCCTGCGCGATCGTGGCTTTATGCGTAACGCCCTTGAGCGTGCCAAAGCGGCAGGCTGTTCAACGCTGGTGTTTACCGTCGATATGCCGACGCCGGGCGCCCGCTATCGCGATGCCCACTCGGGTATGAGCGGCGCGAACGCGGCCATGCGTCGCTACTGGCAGGCGGTCACGCATCCGCAGTGGGCGTGGGATGTGGGCGTCAACGGTCGTCCACACGATCTGGGTAATATTTCGGCGTACCTCGGTAAACCGACCGGGCTGGAGGATTATATCGGCTGGCTGGCGAATAACTTTGATCCGTCGATCTCGTGGAAAGATCTGGAATGGATCCGCGAGTTCTGGGACGGCCCGATGGTCATCAAAGGCATTCTCGATCCGGAAGATGCACGCGATGCGGTGCGTTTTGGCGCAGATGGCATTGTGGTGTCGAACCACGGCGGGCGTCAGCTTGACGGCGTGCTCTCCTCCGCGCGCGCGCTGCCGGCCATCGCCGACGCAGTGAAAGGTGATATTGCGATTCTGGCCGACAGCGGCATCCGCAACGGGCTGGACGTGGTGCGCATGATTGCCCTCGGCGCTGACAGCGTGCTGCTGGGCCGGGCATATCTGTATGCGCTGGCGACGCATGGTCAGGCGGGCGTGGCGAATCTGCTGAACCTTATCGAAAAAGAGATGAAAGTGGCGATGACGCTGACCGGGGCTAAAACCATCGGTGAGATCAGCAAGGATTCGCTGGTGCAGGAGCTGAGTAAATTACCGGCGGCGCTGGCGCCTTTGGCGCGAGGGGACGCGGCGTAGGGAAAGTGGTATCCTGCCCCCGCATTTTAAGGGGGCAGCATGCTTAACATCGTTTTATTCGAACCAGAGATTCCACCGAATACCGGGAATATCATCCGCCTGTGCGCCAACACCGGTTTTCGTTTGCATATTATCGAGCCAATGGGGTTTGCGTGGGATGACAAACGCCTGCGCCGTGCCGGGCTGGATTATCACGAATTTACCGCCGTGGTCCGCCATCACGATTACGCCGCGTTTATGGAAGCGCAAAAGCCGCAACGTATGTTTGCCCTGACGACGAAAGGCACGCCTGCACACAGTGCGGTGAGCTATCAGGAAGGCGATTATCTGATGTTTGGTCCGGAGACGCGCGGGCTGCTTGCCACTATTCTTGACGCCCTGCCTGCTGAGCAAAAAATCCGTATTCCGATGATGCCGGACAGCCGGAGCATGAACCTGTCGAACGCGGTGTCGGTGGTGGTATACGAAGCCTGGCGCCAGCTGGGGTATGCTGGCGCGGTATTACGAAGCTGATGTTGTCGGGTAGCGGTTCGCTTACCCGCGCGAAGTTTTAAATCCCGTCACCATACTCAAAGGTATGGTGGATACCGTTGAAGTGCTGATCCATATCCATCGCGGGCTTATCGCTCTCTGGCTTGCCAACGATACGCGCTGGCACGCCAGCGGCGGTGGTATGCGGTGGAACAGGTTGCAGCACCACGGAACCGGCGCCGATTTTCGCGCCGCGCCCCACTTCGATATTGCCGAGAATTTTCGCGCCCGCGCCAATCATCACCCCTTCACGGATCTTCGGATGGCGATCGCCGCTGGTTTTACCGGTACCCCCGAGGGTGACGGACTGCAGAATCGACACGTCATCCTCGATCACCGCCGTCTCCCCGACGACAATCCCCGTGGCGTGGTCGAGCATGATCCCGCGACCAATTTTCGCCGCCGGGTGGATATCGACCTGGAAAGTGACGGAAACCTGGTTCTGCAAAAAGATCGCCAGCGCGCGGCGGCCCTCATTCCACAGCCAGTGGCCAATACGGTAGGCCTGCAAGGCGTGGAAGCCTTTCAGGTACAGCAGCGGCGTTGAATATTTATCGACGGCAGGGTCACGCGTGCGCACGGCCTGAATATCACAGGCGGCGGAGGCGATCATTTCAGGGTCAGCGGCATACGCCTCTTCCACCACTTCGCGAATAGCGATCGCGGGCATAATTGAGGACGCCAGTTTATTGGCGAGCATATAGCTCAGGGCGCTGCCGAGGTTTTCATGCTTGAGTAGCGTCGCGTGGTAGAAACTGGCCAGCATTGGCTCGCAGTCGGCCAAAGCCCGGGCTTCGGCTTTAATATTGTTCCAGACGATATCCAGTTCTTCACACGGCATTGCATACTCCAGGCGGTATCATAATGACCGGCCAGTTCTGCGCCAGCCGGGTCATTCAGGTGACTAAGGTTCCCTGCGATTAATTACTACTGCGCTCGTCCTTGCGTGAGCGACCTAACAGCGTTAATGCTGCCTCGCGCGCATTTTTTCCGCAATACAATACCTGATAAATTTCCTCGGTTATTGGCATTTCGACACCAAAACGGTGCGCCAATTCCCGAACTTCTTTGGTATTGCGATAGCCTTCAACCACCTGACCAATCTTCTCCTGCGCGCCGATCACGTCCATGCCCTGTCCAAGCATCATGCCGAAACGGCGGTTGCGAGACTGGTTATCAGTGCAGGTCAGCACCAGATCGCCTAAACCGGCCATCCCCATAAAGGTGGCAGGATCGGCGCCCAGCGCGGTCCCGAGACGAGACATTTCAGTCAGCCCACGGGTGATCAGCGCTGTACGCGCGTTGGCGCCAAAGCCGATACCGTCGGACATCCCGGCACCAATCGCGATGACGTTTTTCACCGCGCCGCCCAGCTGCACACCGATAAAATCGGGATTGCTGTAGACGCGGAAGCTCTTACCGCAGTGCAGCAAATGCTGGAGATCGTCGGAGAAGGTCTGATCGGTCGATGCCAGAGAGATGGCCGTTGGCAGGCCTGCGGCCAGCTCTTTGGCAAACGTCGGCCCGGAGATCACGGCGAGCGGAATGTCATCACCCAGAATTTCGCGGGCGACATCCTGCAAGAGACGTCCGGTTTCCGCTTCCAGCCCTTTCGTCGCCCACACAATGCGCGCATCCGGGCGCATCAGCGCCTTGATCTGGTGCAGCACCTGGCCAAAGACATGGCTCGGCACAACCACGAGAATATTGCGGCTGGCGGCAAGCGCGGTGGCAAGATCGCTTTCGAGATGCAGCGAATCAGGGAAAGGCACGTCAGGAAGAAACGCTACGTTGCAGCGGTCGTGTTGCAACGTCGCGATATGTTTGGGATCGTGGCCCCACAGAACCACTTCGTGACCATTTCTTGCCAGAGTGATGGCAAGAGCGGTGCCGTAAGAGCCGGCACCGATCACAGTCATTGACGCATTAACTGTACTCATCAGGCATCCTGATGTTGGTCAGTACCTTCGCCAGCTTGCTGCTGCAGATAGTTCATGAACAGCGCATCAAAGTTTACTGGCGCAAGGTTCAGTTGCGGGAATGTACCGCGGGATACCAGGCTGGTGATGCATTCGCGAGCATACGGGAACAGGATGTTCGGGCAGTATGCACCCAGGCAATGCGCCAGCTGATTACCTTCGATACCGCCAACGGAGAAGATACCGCCCTGCTGTACTTCGCACAGGAATGCAGTTTCTTCGCCCAGCGCAGCGGTAACGGTCACGCGCAGCACAACTTCATACACGTCTTCTGCCAGTTGGGTAGAAGCAGTATCAAGATCAAGTTTAACCTCTGGCTGCCAATCTTTCTGGAAAACGTGTGGCGCATTTGGAGCTTCGAAAGAGACATCTTTGGTGTAGATGCGCTGGATCTGGAAACTCATTTCGTTGTTGTTTTGTTCTGACATGGAAATACCCTTTTTAATTGTCCTAAAACGCTATCACAGCAGGGGATCGAGCCCGCCGCGTGCATCCAGCGCATACAAGTCATCACAGCCGCCAATGTGCTGCGCATCAATAAAAATCTGCGGAACCGTCGTGCGGCCACTACGTTTGATCATCTCTTCACGTTTTGCCGCATCGCCATCAATGGGCAGTTCCTGGAAAGTTACCCCTTTGCTGTTTAGCAGCGCTTTTGCACGATGGCAAAACGGGCAGGTCGCTTTGGTGTAGATTTCAATATTGGCCATCACGTCGTTCCTCTTATTTACCGCGAACTAAAGGCAGATTCTCACCGCTCCAGCCAGAGACGCCGTCTTTCAGTACGAAGACTTTATCGAAGCCAGCTTTGGTGAGTGCGCTCGCTGGGTCCTGAGCCTGCATGCCGGTACCGTCAACCACGATAATCGGTTTGTCTTTATGCTTTTCCAGTTCGCCAAGATTGTTGGCTTTGATTTCTGTTGGCAGCAGGTTAATAGACCCTGCAATGTGCCCTTTACGGAAATCATCACGCTGGCGCAGATCCACAACGACCGCGTCTTCTTTGTTGATGAGGCGCGTTGCTTCGCCACGGGTAATAACCTTAACTTTAGACGTAAGGCCTTTAAACGTGGTGAACAGCACAGCGGCCAGTAAACCAATCCACGCGATACTGAGTACTGGGTGGCGGCTAACAAATTGCATAATTTCTTGCATGGGGGGTAACAACTCCCGACGTAGTGATTAAAAAAACCAGGACAGGAGTATACCTGTGCGTTGTGGCAAATACAGCCAGCGAGAATAAGCTAATCCATTTTCTGCGGCATGCCACGAAAAAAAAGCGTCAAAATGAGCACACCCGCCGCCTGTCCCCTCCCTTTCTTTGATCTTCTGCGGCTATTTTATCGATTCAGCTGTAGTAAAATTACGCAAATTTTTTGTCTCTTGAGCATGAGGTTGTCGCAATGTCGGTTTCTAAAAAACCTATGGTACTGGTGATTCTGGATGGTTATGGCTATCGTGAGGACAGCCAGGATAACGCCATTTTCAACGCTAAAACCCCGGTCATGGATGCGCTGTGGGCAAAACGTCCGCATACCCTGATTGACGCTTCTGGCCTGGAAGTTGGCCTGCCAGACCGTCAGATGGGCAACTCCGAAGTGGGACACGTCAACCTGGGCGCCGGTCGTATCGTCTATCAGGACCTGACCCGCCTGGACGTTGAAATTAAAGAACGTACTTTCTTCACCAATCCGGTGTTGACCACCGCCGTTGATAAAGCCGTCAACGCGGGCAAAGCTGTCCACATCATGGGCCTGCTCTCTGCCGGTGGTGTTCACAGCCACGAAGATCACATCCTGGCGATGGTTGAGATGGCCGCCGAACGCGGCGCAGAAAAAATCTATCTGCACGCTTTCCTCGACGGCCGCGACACCCCACCGCGCAGCGCGAAATCCTCCCTGCAAACCTTTGAAGAGAAATTTGCTGAACTGGGCAAAGGCCGCGTGGCGTCTATCATTGGCCGCTACTTCGCCATGGACCGCGACAACCGCTGGGACCGCGTTGAGAAAGCCTACGATCTGATGACCCAGGCAGCAGGCGAATTCCAGTTTGATACCGCTGTTGCCGGTCTGGAAGCCGCTTACGCGCGCGATGAAAACGACGAATTCGTGAAAGCGACCGTGATCCGTGCTGAAGGACAGGCCGATGCCGCAATGGAAGACGGCGATGCGCTGATCTTCATGAACTTCCGCGCTGACCGTGCGCGCGAAATCACCCGCGCTTTCGTGAACGCGGATTTCGACGGTTTTGCCCGTAAAAAAGTCGTGAACCTCGACTTCATCATGCTGACCGAATACGCCGCAGACATTAAAGTCCCTTGCGCGTATCCACCGGCATCGCTGGCAAACACCTTCGGCGAGTGGATGGCGAAGAACGACAAAACGCAGCTACGTATTTCTGAAACCGAAAAATATGCGCACGTGACCTTCTTCTTCAACGGCGGTGTTGAAGAGCCGTTCAAAGGCGAAGACCGCATTCTGATCAACTCTCCGAAAGTGGCGACTTACGATCTGCAGCCAGAAATGAGCTCTGCTGAACTGACCGAGAAACTGGTTGCGGCAATCAAAAGCGGTAAATACGACACCATCATCTGTAACTACCCGAACGGCGATATGGTCGGGCATACGGGCGTGATGGAAGCCGCGGTGAAAGCGGTTGAAGCGCTGGACCACTGCGTTGACGAAGTGACCAAAGCGGTCGAATCCGTCGGTGGCCAACTGCTGATTACAGCTGACCACGGTAACGCAGAACAGATGCGCGATCCGTCTACCGGACAGGCGCACACAGCACACACCAACCTGCCTGTTCCGCTGATTTACGTGGGTGAGAAATCTCTGAAAGCAGTGGAAGGCGGCAAGCTTTCCGACATCGCGCCAACCATGTTGACGCTGATGGGTATGGAAATCCCGCAAGAGATGACTGGCAAGCCGCTGTTCATCGTGGAATAATCCCTCCCCATGAGGGGAAAGGCGATTTTTTCAATCACATGGGTCGTGAAGCCGTTACGGTTATCAGTCAGGCCTCTGCTTTACGCCAGCGCACTCAGCGCTGGCGTATTGCTGTGCGCCGCATCCGCCCACGCTGACGATCGCGATCAGCTCAAATCTATTCAGGCCGATATCGCCGCCAAAGAGCGCGCGGTACGCCAGCAGCAACAGCAACGCGCCTCACTGCTTGCACAGTTAAAGCAGCAGGAGGAAGCGATCTCTGCCGCCGCGCGCAAACTGCGCGAAACGCAGAACACCCTTTCCGTGCTGAACAAGCAAATCGATGAGATGAATGCGTCGATTGCCAAACTGGAACTCCAGCGAGCCACTCAGGAACGTAACCTTGCAGCACAGCTCGACGCTGCGTTTCGTCAGGGCGAGCACACCGGTATTCAGCTGATTCTCAGCGGGGAAGAGAGCCAGCGCGGGCAGCGCCTGCAGGCCTATTTCGGCTATCTGAACCAGGCACGCCAGGAGACCATCGCGCAGTTGAAACAGACGCGCGAAGAGGTCACCTCGCAGAAAGCCGAGCTGGAAGAGAAGCAAAGTCAGCAGCAGACCCTGCTTTACGATCAGCAGGCGCAGCAGGCGAAGCTGGAACAGGCGCGGAACGAACGTAAGAAAACCCTCTCCGGGCTGGAATCTTCCATTCAGGAAGGCCAGGCGCAGCTGGGTGAAATGCGCGCCAACGAATCAAAACTGCGCAACAGTATTGCTCGCGCAGAAGCCGCTGCCCGGGCACGCGCCGAGAAAGAGGCCCGCGAAGCGCAAGCCGTAAAAGACCGTCAACAGGAAGCCTCCCGCAAAGGCTCGACCTACAAGCCAACGGAAAGCGAGCGCTCGCTTATCTCACGTACCGGCGGACTAGGCGCCCCACGCGGACAAGCCTACTGGCCCGTGCGCGGCTCTATTTTGCATCGCTATGGCGAACAGCTGCAGGGTGAGCTACGTTGGAAGGGTATCGTGATTGGCGCGTCGGAAGGGAGCGAAGTCAAAGCGATCGCCGATGGCCGCGTGATCCTCGCCGACTGGCTGCAAGGCTATGGTCTGGTGGTGGTGGTTGAGCACGGGAAAGGCGACATGAGTCTTTACGGCTACAACCAAAGCGCGCTGGTCAGCGTCGGCACTCAGGTCCGTGCAGGACAACCCATCGCCCTTGTGGGCAGCAGTGGCGGTCAGGGCCGCCCGTCACTCTATTTCGAAATTCGTCGCCAGGGTCAGGCGGTCAATCCACAGCCGTGGTTGGGAAGATAAGTTTTGCTTCAATTTCGTCGTATTGTTCTCTCCGTCGTCAGTGCACTGGCGCTGGCTTCACCGGTTTACGCAGGCAAATTAGCCATCGTTATTGATGACTTTGGCTATCGTCCGCACAACGAGAATCAGGTGCTGGCGATGCCGTCGGCCATCTCCGTCGCCGTCTTACCGAATGCACCGCACGCGCGTGAAATGGCGACCAAAGCCCACAACAGCGGGCATGAAGTGCTCATCCACCTGCCGATGGCGCCGCTGAGCAAACAACCGCTGGAAAAAGACACCCTCCGTCCGGAGATGAGCAGCGACGAGATCGAGCGCATCATTCGCGACGCCTACGGCAAAGTGCCGTTTGCGGTCGGGCTGAATAACCACATGGGCAGCGCCATGACCTCGAGCCTGTTCGGGATGCAGAAAGTGATGCAGGCGCTGGAGCGCTACAACCTCTATTTTCTCGACAGTATGACCATCGGCAATAGCCAGTCTATGCGCGCCGCGCAGGGCACGGGCGTGAAAGTGATTAAGCGCAAAGTGTTCCTTGATGACACCCAGAACGAAGCCGATATTCGCTTCCAGTTTAATCGCGCCGTCCAGTTGGCTCGCCGCACGGGCTCCGCGATCGCCATTGGCCACCCGCACCCGTCCACGGTGCGTGTCTTGCAGCAAATGCTGCCGACGCTGCCATCAGACATCACGCTGGTCCGCCCTAGCAGTCTGCTGAACGAACCGCAGGTGGATACGTCACGGCCAGACACTTCCACGCCAGGCAGCAAGCCACGCACGGAGCCTAAAAATCCATTCCGTGGCGTACAGATTTGCAAACCGAAACAGCCGCCTGAGCCGGTCTATGCGACCCGATTCTTCACAGTTATTGGTGAGAGCATTAGCCAAAGCTCGCTGGTGACTTACTTCCAGCACCAGTGGCAGGGCTGGGGTAAGAAGGTGTAATTAGAAATCAGCCACCGTTGGTGGCTGATTAGTTTAATTTTAAAGAACCACTTAGGATCTTGCTATAGATTGTCGGCTGACCCTCATGCGATGCGATATATCTCTCTTTATGGGAGAGCTTATAAATCCCAATATGATCATTACTAAGTACTGTGATCGATGCAGAATCTGCTGAAAGATTCATATATTGTCGAAGCAGAAAGCGAGAATTTCCAGTCACAGGTTGTTCATCCATAACTCGTCGGAATTGTGGGAATCTTTCACGAGCATATAAGAAGCTATAATCTATCAAAAAATATTCGATCAAAGTATCATGATGCTGCCAGTAACGGTAAAGCACATCGCGAACAAATTTTATAATTTGATTAGATTTCTGAGAAGACAAAAAATAGGCGGTCCAGTAACCTTGACTTAATGTATCTTCATTGGCTTCAAAGCGAAGCGATGAGAAGGTATTTTCGTAAAACGACCCTGGGACAGGTTTAGTTATAAATACGGTGGCATCCATCCATATACCACCATATTGATACAGTAGGGAACAACGAACGATATCTGAATATTGAGCTTTACTAATAAGACCTCTCTCATATTTTTCCTTTATATAATCAGGTAAGGACAAATACAGAGGGATATTATCATCAGTTAAAATCACTACTTTTGCATCTGGTGAATGTAACTGCACTGATTCAATACATCTTTTCACCAGCTCAGGCGCATTATCTAAACCTTGAAACCAACAAATCCAAATGATCCGAGACTCGCTGGAACTGGACTGAGATTCAATATTTGTTTCAGGCTGTATGTTAAGATCATCAATGACTGTGAATATTTTATCTTTTTTCTTTTTTTCATAACGCGTCGCTATATCTTTGAAAAAGGAATAATTAGTCTTTTTATACCAGCGACGTGATTTTTTTATGATTTTATTCAATAAATTAATATTCATCATTTCACCGTTAACAAATTAAAAAATCTCTTTTAAAGTGCGACGCAATAACTTCATTCTTAATTTCATATCTTTCTTTTTTCCGCATAATAACTGATTCATTCTATTAGATTTAAAACCTCTAAACGACATTAACTGAAAAAGATTATTACTGCGCGTTTCTTCGGACATAAACTCACGATATTTGAAATACAGTTTGCGATATGCATTATATTTCTTTATCTGTGAAGTAATTCTGTCACTGCCATGTTCGGCATCAACCATAGCCGTGCTAAAATTATATTTAATGCCTGGACCATATTTTATAATAAGCTTAATCCAGACATCACGATCTTGCTGTTGCTTAATCTCAGGTGAAAAACCACCGACTCCAAGCAGTTTTTCTCTGGTTGTGAGAACTTGGTTACCAACAACGTTTTCACATAAAACATCCTGTAACGTAATGAGTCTTTTATGATTATTTTCAGGATAACGTCTATGTTTCTTGTCCAGCCGCGCTGGTGTATCCGTAACGAACGCATATTTTTCTTCGTAACGTGAGACCAGTTTTGATAAACGCTCAGGTAGAAAATAATCGTCATCATCCAATCCGGTCACAAATACTCCCTGCGAAAGCGAGTAACCTCGATTACGACTGAAGTTAGAACCGCTGTTTTTTTCGTTACGCTCGTAAATGAACCGAACGAAACGCGCTTCACATTCATTGCGTATCTTTTCAATGAGTTGCGTTGTTTTTTCATTCGAGCAATCATCAACTATCACTAACTCTATAGCAGAATAAGTCTGTGCGATAACTGAACGAATAGCACGCTCTAGTAAGTCTTCTCTGTTATAGGTAGTCACAATGACTGAAATCAGTTTATCCATAGCTTGCCCGTTTGTTCGGTAGTATTTCTCCACCGGAAAGAATACCGATTTCCCGGTGAAGAATCAAAATGATTACTTGATGACATCCCTGTGCTTATTTTGCTCAAGTAAAACGATGGACATAATGAGCGTTAGCATCCAGGCAACAGGAGTTGTTTTAGAGTAGAACATCACCCCACCAACGCCAAACATAATTAAAGAAACAAGAAAAGCAAAAAGAATAATACTGTTTACTTTTCGCAATGCATACCAGGCAAGAGAAATAATAAACAGAATATAGAGAATTAGACCTGTTGGTCCTTTGACGGAAAGTGTTTCAACAACTTCATTATGCAAATGACCGGCGATATGCGGTAAAACGCCTCGTAAACTGTTATCTTTCTCAACTTCAGCTAATATTTTTTTATTTCGCTCGTCTGTTGATTGCCACAAATAATTTCCTTTTGCCGCTATAAGTCCTGTCTCCCACATAGCAAAACGCGCACCCACTGAAGTAGCACTATTATTTTTGTCATATGCTACGATATCGCGGTTAAGATCGTTATATCTCTGGATAAGATTATCTTTCATCATAAAAGCACCTGCCAGCAATGTTATTATAAAAACCACTATCCCTTTCCATGGAATATGTTTTTCCTTATAACATTTAAAAACCAGCAAACCGAAAAATATTATCGGATAGGTTAGAATTGCAGCACGTGTTTCAGTTGCAATCAGCATCAAAAATGTAATGAAGAAATGCCCCAGAATTATGAGTTCTTTCCATTTACTAGAAGTATGCTGAATGACTAAAATTGTATAGAAAGAAATGAACGCAATCGTGTAAGCCGCCCCTGTCGCGTCAGCCCCTTGAGCCAGTGAAAATGTTACCCTTTTTGTTTCGAGATAGAGATGCTGATATCCACCGTAAACTATAATCATTAATTGAAGCGCTATAGCCAACACAATATGAATTTTATTATTGCCTAACTTAAGATGATTTTTGTTCACCAAAACAAAAATACTAAACGCCCCATACAAACATATTTTCCCGACCTCAAGATAGGCACGATACGAATTTATTGCAGAGCTATTATCTGTTTTATACATCCTAAACCAGATAAGGTCAGATACTCCAATAATAAAAAGTAAAAGGCATATCCAAAACACATCATTCTTTCTAAAATTCTTAAGATCAAGTATAAAAACTAGCAATGCAGTGACGCCTGCAACACTAAGTACTTTAACGGAAAAGTTTGGCGAGACAATCACACAGCCAAAAGCGATGGCACACAACCCAAACAATAGGTGCATCAAAGCTGACTGGATTTTTTCACATTTATAAGTGACCATTATCGTTCCATTTTTCAAAAAGATAGCAAGGTGAAAATCCCACTAATAATAAATCGGGCCCATCTACGTTAGCGGACATTTCGCCAGCCATAAGTCTTTCCCGTAGTATCCATGATGGACACGTCTTTTTCATAGCTGGATAACCATGACTCAACTGTTTTAATCGACTCGCCTTGTCGATGTATTCCCAGCCATAGTTCGGCAAGCGTATTTACATCGTCTGTAGACCACGTAGTATCATAAGTACCTATGATTTTATCCATTGCATCATCTGGATGGCTGTACCAGATGAACATCGGTACTTGCAAAGCATCTTTTGGCGGATTAACCCCACCATGGGAATAGACTACTGCTCGATTAACGTCGCGCACCAGGCCATGATCAGAAAAATACATGACCGAAGAACGCGTGTTTTCCAGAGAACGGAATATATTACCCATTAAAGTATCCGTATAACGCACGGAATTATCGTAGCAATCATCCGCAACACTACCACCGGATAACAGAGCCTTATTTTCGGGGAAGCGTCGACAGGCGGGTTCATGACTACCGTACAGATGCAGCACGATAACCTTCTTGCCCGGTTTTTTTAAGGCGTCATTGAGAAGTGGGAGCAATGCCTCATCATAGCCCTCGTCAACCCACTCCGACTTATGTGCATTCATGGCAATGCCGGTTATAACATTGTTATGCGCGCCACCTTTTCCCTGACGGCTAAACCAATACGTTTCGTATCCGGCTTTATTTGCGATATTTATAATATTATCACCGTACTTACGTGGGTCTCTGGCATTTACCGTATCCGCCGTTATAGCTAAAGGAACGGCCATGATAGTGACTGGCGCAGGGGAAACGGCGTTGTTGAAAAGTAGCAACTGTTTCTTTTGTTGCTGTTCTATGAGCTCAGGTGTTGTGTCTCTTTTATATCCATAAATGCTCATATTGGCCGTGCGTTCAGATTCACCAATAATTAGCACATAGTTATCAATACCAGTTTCAGATAAAGTCAGTTTATAATCAGGTATATTTGCACCAATATTAGCTACTACCGAAATATCATCTACGGCTTGCATAAACACTTTTGCGGTACTGACAGGAGTTGCTTGCACAAAACGTTGAGTCAGGCTTTCAACATTACTTTTCCTGATCTGATGCAAATAGGCTTGTGCGAAAAAAGCAAACAATGTGAGACAAAGGATGACAACAGGCCAGCGACGGAATTTCGATTTAATTGGATATTGGCCGGTATTAATTGTGTAAATAAATAATGCACTAAGCCCTACAAGAATAAGACAATCTCGCCAATAAAGCCCAAGCATTGAGCTTGCCTCTCCCGGTGTTGTATTTAACACACTCATGGCAAAGCCATAGCTAAATGCTGAATTGAAATTATTCCACGCATATAACTGGAGGCTGATATCTGCCGCAATGGGGATTAACAAAATGACTGCAAATACATTCCTGATTACTTTATTATTAATGCATTTTAACGTCAGCATAATTAATAAAAAAATTAACGTTCTGTTAATCACCGCATTATATTTTGCGGTCAAAATATTAACGCCTGCAACTATTAGCATAGAAATAATCAACAAGATATAACTTGTTAATTTTGAACAGGTTCCAACCGACTTCTGTGAAAACAAAATTGACATATTAACCTGATTCGAAGATCCCTAATCTTCATGACATTATCATTCAAATGATCTGCACACCGAAAATTTACTCCATGCAAAAACAGGAATAAGTTTCTGTATGTAACTGTGTCGAGAAGAGGGAATGAAGAAAAATTCGCCAAAAACTAACAAGTAAAAGCCACAAAGTCAAACCATCACAAATAGCAATGGCACCCATACTATCGGGTGCCATTGAGCCTGTTAATCCCAGCTCAGGATCACTTTCCCGGACTGGCCCGAGCGCATCGCGTCGAAGCCTTTCTGGAAATCATCGATGCCGAAATGGTGCGTAATGATTGGCGTCAGGTCCAGACCGGACTGGATCAGCGCGGCCATTTTGTACCAGGTTTCAAACATCTCACGGCCATAAATGCCTTTGATGAACAGACCTTTAAAGATGACTTTGTTCCAGTCGATAGACATATCTGACGGCGGAATACCCAGCATCGCGATACGGCCACCGTGGTTCATGGTATCGAGCATAGTGCGAAACGCAGGCGGTGCGCCGGACATCTCCAGCCCCACATCGAAGCCTTCGGTCATGCCAAGCTCTGCCATCACGTCGCTCAGGTTCTCTTTCGAGACATCCACTGCGCGAGTCACGCCCATTTTGCGCGCCAGAGACAGGCGGTATTCGTTCACATCGGTGATCACGACATTCCGCGCACCCACATGTTTCGCCACCGCTGCGGCCATAATGCCGATTGGGCCTGCGCCTGAGACCAGCACATCCTCGCCCACTAAATCAAACGACAGCGCTGTGTGAACCGCGTTGCCGAACGGGTCGAAGATCGAAGCCAGGTCGTCAGAGATGTTGTCCGGAATTTTGAAAGCATTAAACGCCGGGATCACCAGATATTCAGCGAAACAGCCCGGACGGTTAACGCCTACGCCCACGGTGTTACGACACAGATGGGTGCGTCCACCGCGACAGTTACGGCAGTGACCGCAGGTGATATGGCCTTCACCGGAGACGCGATCGCCGATTTTGAACCCCTTCACTTCCTGGCCGATACCCACTACTTCGCCGACGTATTCATGACCAACCACCATCGGAACCGGAATGGTTTTTTGCGACCACTGATCCCAGTTGTAGATGTGAACGTCGGTACCGCAAATGGCGGTTTTACGAATTTTGATCAGCAGATCGTTATGACCGACTTCCGGCTCCGGCACGTCGGTCATCCAAATCCCTTCTTCCGCTTTCAGTTTGGATAACGCTTTCATCACACGTCCTCAGGCAATCACGCCCAGTTGTTTGCCGATGCGGGTAAAGGCTGCTACCGCACGCTCGATTTGCTCAGGTGAGTGCGCCGCAGACATCTGGGTGCGGATACGCGCCTGACCTTTTGGCACCACCGGGAAGAAGAACCCAGTGACGTAAATCCCCTCTTTTTGCAGCTCGCGGGCAAAGTTTTGCGCCACAACCGCGTCGCCTAACATCACCGGGATAATCGCGTGGTCGGCACCTGCCAGCGTAAAGCCTGCAGCGGTCATTTTTTCGCGGAACAGACGCGCGTTAGACCACAGGCGATCGCGCAGCTCAGCGCCCGATTCCACCATCTCCAGCACTTTAATGGAGGCAGAGACAATCGCCGGTGCCAGAGAGTTAGAGAACAGATACGGACGGGAGCGCTGGCGCAACCATTCGACCACTTCCTTGCGCGCTGCGGTATAGCCGCCGGACGCGCCGCCGAGCGCTTTGCCCAGCGTACCGGTGATGATGTCCACGCGACCCATCACGTCACAATATTCGTGGGAACCGCGACCGTTTTCACCGACAAAACCGACCGCGTGAGAGTCATCGACCATCACCAGCGCATCGTATTTGTCTGCCAGGTCGCACACGCCTTTCAGGTTGGCAATCACGCCGTCCATGGAGAACACGCCGTCGGTGGCGATCAGCACGTGACGCGCACCGGCTTCACGCGCCTCTTTCAGACGCGCTTCCAGCTCCTGCATGTCGTTGTTGGCATAGCGGAAACGCTTCGCTTTACACAGACGCACGCCGTCGATAATCGAAGCATGGTTCAGGGCATCAGAGATAATCGCGTCTTCCGCACCCAGCAGGGTCTCAAACAGACCGCCGTTGGCGTCGAAGCAGGAAGAGTAGAGAATTGCATCTTCCATCCCGAGGAACGCCGCCAGCTTGCTCTCAAGCTGTTTGTGGCTGTCCTGCGTGCCACAGATAAAGCGCACGGAGGCCATACCAAAACCGTGGGTGTCCATGCCGTTTTTGGCAGCGGCAATCAGCTCAGGGTGATTCGCAAGACCTAAGTAGTTGTTCGCGCAAAAGTTGATCACCTTGCTGCCATCAGCGACGGTGATATCCGCCTGCTGCGCAGAAGTGATAATACGTTCTTCTTTGAACAACCCTTCCGCGCGAGCGGTCTCCAGGTCGTTGTTTAACTGTTTGTAAAAATCACCACGCATTGCAATTCTCCAGACTCGGCAAATTTCGGCACATATTACCCAAACCTATACGTCGATACGAGATGACGCATCATCAGTTATCGTTTTTGCAGCATAAATCACGTGTACCCCTGCTGCATATCGGTGAATGGCTGAAGGGGCGCCATACTAATGATATGATATGAATATTAGTGTTCGGGACTGGCCCCGAACTCCACACTACAAAGGTTACCGTTATGATCATCGTTACCGGCGGCGCGGGCTTTATTGGCAGCAATATTATCAAGGCCCTCAATGACAAAGGCATCACCGACATTCTGGTCGTGGACAACCTGAAAGACGGCACCAAGTTCGTGAACCTGGTCGATCTGAACATCGCCGACTACATGGATAAAGAAGATTTCCTGATCCAGATTATGGCAGGGGAAGAGTTCGGCGAGATCGAAGCCATCTTCCACGAAGGTGCCTGCTCTTCCACCACCGAGTGGGACGGCAAGTATATGATGGATAACAACTATCAGTACTCCAAAGAGGTTCTGCACTACTGCCTGGAGCGTGAAATTCCGTTCGTGTACGCCTCTTCTGCGGCGACCTACGGCGGCCGTACCTCCGACTTTATTGAATCACGCGAATACGAACAGCCGCTGAACGTATACGGCTACTCCAAATTCCTGTTCGACGAATACGTGCGTCAGGTTCTGCCGGAAGCCAACTCCCAGATCGTGGGCTTCCGCTATTTCAACGTCTACGGACCGCGTGAAGGCCATAAAGGCAGCATGGCGAGCGTGGCGTTCCACCTGAACACGCAACTGAACAACGGCGAAAGCCCGAAACTGTTCGAAGGCAGCGACGGCTTCAAACGCGATTTCGTCTATGTGGGCGACGTGGCGGCAGTCAATCTGTGGTTCTGGGAAAACGGTGTCTCCGGCATCTTCAACCTGGGTACCGGCCGGGCGGAATCCTTCCAGGCGGTAGCTGACGCGGCGCTGGCCTACCATAAAAAAGGCAGCCTCGAGTACATTCCGTTCCCGGAAAAACTGAAAGGCCGTTACCAGGCGTTCACTCAGGCCGATCTGACCAATCTGCGTGCTGCGGGCTACGATAAGCCGTTCAAGACCGTTGCCGAAGGCGTAACGGAATATATGGCCTGGTTAAACCGCGATTCACAAACACATTAAGCGGTAACAAGGCTGCATCTGAGTGCATCCCCAGGAACATAGGATAACTATGTGACTGAGGTGAATGAAAGCAGCCAACGCTGAGACCGTTTGAAGGATGAAGTGAATGAAAATACTGGTGATTGGCCCGTCATGGGTGGGCGACATGATGATGTCGCAAAGTCTCTATCGCACGCTCAAGGCGCGCTATCCCCAGGCGATAATCGACGTGATGGCACCCGCGTGGTGCCGTCCGTTATTGTCGCGGATGCCGGAAGTGAACGAAGCGATCCCCATGCCGCTCGGCCACGGGGCGCTGGAAATTGGCGAGCGTCGCAAGATCGGGCATAGCCTGCGCGAGAAACGCTACGACCGCGCGTTTGTTCTGCCGAACTCTTTCAAATCTGCCCTCGTGCCTTTCTTTGCGGGCGTCCCACACCGCACCGGCTGGCGCGGCGAGATGCGCTACGGTCTGCTCAACGATGCCCGTGTGCTGGATAAAGAGGCCTGGCCGTTAATGGTCGAGCGTTACGTGGCGCTGGCGTATGACAAAGGCGTAATGCGCACAGCGAAGGATCTGCCGCAGCCGCTCCTGTGGCCGCAGCTGCAGGTGCACGACGGCGAAAAATCGCAAACGTGTAATGCGTTTGACCTTTCGGCGGAACGCCCGATGATCGGCTTCTGCCCTGGCGCAGAATTCGGCCCGGCAAAGCGTTGGCCGCACTATCACTACGCTGAGCTGGCAAAACAGCTGATCGACGAAGGCTATCAGATCGTGCTGTTCGGTTCGGCGAAAGACCACGAAGCGGGCAACGAAATCCTCGCCACCCTGAGTAACGAACAACAGGCCTGGTGCCGCAATCTGGCAGGGGAAACTCAGCTGGAGCAGGCGGTTATCCTGTTGGCGGCCTGTAAAGCGGTCGTCACCAACGATTCGGGGCTGATGCACGTCGCCGCCGCGCTAAACCGCCCGCTGGTCGCGCTGTACGGCCCAAGCAGCCCGGATTTCACACCGCCTCTGTCCCATAAAGCGCGTGTGATTCGCCTGATCACCGGCTATCACAAGGTCCGCAAAGGCGATGCGGCAGAAGGCTATCACCAGAGTCTGATCGATATTACGCCCCAGCGTGTCCTCGATGAACTCAACGATCTGCTGTTGAACGATGAAGGATAACGAATGCGGGTCTTGATCGTGAAAACCTCTTCTATGGGCGATGTCCTGCACACGCTGCCGTCTCTGACGGACGCGATGCGCGCCATCCCTGGTATTCGTTTTGACTGGGTGGTGGAAGAGGGCTTCGCGCAAATCCCCACCTGGCACGAGGCGGTAGACCGCGTTATCCCGGTGGCGATTCGCCGCTGGCGTAAAGCCTGGTTCTCCGCACCGATTAAAGCTGAACGCAAAACCTTTCGCGAGGCGGTACAGGCTCAGCGCTACGATGCAATCATCGACGCCCAGGGCCTGGTTAAAAGCGCCGCACTGGTGACGCGCCTGGCGCATGGCATCAAACACGGTATGGACTGGCACAGCGCCCGCGAACCGCTGGCGAGCCTGTTCTACAACCGCCGCCACGCCATCGCTAAGCAGCAGCACGCCGTTGAGCGCACGCGAGAGCTGTTCGCTAAAAGCCTCGGCTACGCCAAGCCTGAAATCCAGGGCGATTACGCTATCTCGCAGCACTTCTTAACGGGATCGCCGCATGACGCTCAGCCCTACCTGATTTTCCTCCACGCCACAACGCGCGACGACAAGCACTGGCCAGAATCTCACTGGCGGGAACTGATCGGGCTGCTCGGCCACACAGGCTTGCGGATAAAACTCCCGTGGGGCGCGCCACACGAAGAGGCGCGGGCCAAACGGCTGGCGGAAGGGTTTGATTACGTCGAGGTTCTGCCACGCATGAAACTCGATGGCGTCGCACAACAGCTGGCGGGGGCGACCGCGGTGGTTTCCGTGGATACAGGGCTAAGTCACCTGACGGCGGCCCTCGATCGACCTAATATTACGCTTTACGGCCCAACCGATCCGGGCCTTATCGGCGGCTACGGAAAAAATCAAACTATCTGCCGCCCGGAACATTCATTGCAGCTGAGCGACCTCAGCGCCGCTGCGGTTTTTGCGCAATTAGAGCCTTTGCTGGCAGCAGAGAGAGCCTATGTCTGATTTTTTCTCAGCGGAGCGTCCGCCAAAACGCGTGCTGATCATTAAGCTGCGTCACCACGGTGACGTCCTGCTGACCTCACCGGTCTTTACCGTATTGAAAAAAAACTGGCCGGACGTGGAAGTCGATGCCCTAGTGTATGACGATACCCAGGCGATGCTCACCAGCCATCCGTACATCGACCAGGTGCATACCATTGGCCGCAACTGGCGCAAGCAGGGGTGGTTTGCCCAGCTCCGTCTGTACCGTGCGCTGCTCAAAACGCTGAAGGCGCGCCACTACGACGTGCTGATTAACCTCACCGAACACTGGCACGGCGCGCGTCTGGCGCGTCGTCTGAAACCGCGCGTCTCCGTGGGCTTTAAGCCGGAGAAACGCAGCGGGCTGGCGCGTCGTCGCTGGGTGAAATCCTTCACCACGCTGTATCCGGCGATTCAGGACAACAGCCGTCACATGGTGGAGGTGAACCTCGACGCCCTGCGTCGGATCGGGATTCACCCGCAAAACGATGACGATAAACATACGCTGTTTGTGCCAGGCGACGCGGCGGAAGCCTCAATCGCGGAAAAACTGGCCGGTTTTGGCCTTGCCAGCAAATCCTATATTCTGGTGCACCCGACCTCCCGCTGGATGTTCAAAGCCTGGGATATCAAAAAGCTGGCGGCCACCATCGACAACCTCGCCTCGCGCGGGCTGCCGATTATCCTCTCGGCTGCACCGTCGAAAGAGGAGTCGGCCTATATGGATGAGCTGCGGGCTGCGCTCAGACAACCGGTGTTTGATTTAAGCGGGCAGCTGAATCTGAAAGAGTTGGGCGCCTTGATGAAACACGCGCGGATCTACTTCGGCGTCGACTCAATGCCGATGCACCTCGCGAGCGCCGTCGGCACGCCAACCGTGGCAATTTTCGGCCCGACAGGGGCGATCAAATGGGCGCCGTGGGGCGTGAACTATCGCGTCATCACCGCCGGAATGACTTGCCAGCCGTGTGGCAAAGCAGGCTGTGGCGATGGCGGCGTGTCGGACTGTATTACGGCGATTACGCCTCAGCAGGTTCTGAGCGCCATCGATACGCTGCTGCTGGACTCTCCGGCATGAAACTGGCGATCGTCCGACAAACCTATAACCCCAACGGCGGCGCGGAGCGTTTTGTCTCCCGCGCGCTGAACGTACTGGCGCAGGATACAGCGCTGGATGTGACGCTGATTGCCCGCCAGTGGGAAGACGCTGCCGGCTGGAACACGCTGACGGTGAATCCGCCGTTTCGTAACCGTCTGACCCGCGAATCCGGCTTTGCTGACGCTGCCGCCGCGCAGTTTGCGAAGTTCGATATCGTGCAAAGCCATGAGCGCATTCCGGGCGCGACAATTTTCCGCGCGGGCGATGGTGTTCACGCCACCTGGCTTGAGCAATACAGTCGCATTTTGTCGCCGCTGGCGCGCTGGGCGCAGTCCCTGAGCCGCTATCATCGCTATATTTTGCAGGCAGAAACGCAGATGTTTACCCATCCGCAGCTGCACAAAGTAATTTGCAACTCGAAGATGGTGCGCGACGATATTGCCCGCCGCTTTGCGTTGCCGGACGATAAATTGACGGTGATTTATAACGGCGTCGATACCCAACATTTCTCGCCCGACGTGCGCGCGCTGTCCCAGCGTGATGCGTGGGGCATTCCACGTCATGCGCCGGTGCTGGCGTATGTCGGGTCCGGCTTCAGTCGCAAAGGGGTGGCTACTGCCCTGCGGGCCATTGCGCCGCATCCTGACATCTGGCTGGTGATCGCCGGACGCGATAAACATGCCCGTAAATTCGAAAAGCTGGCTCAGACCCTCGGTGTGGCATCCCGCGTACGTTTTCTGGGACCGGTGGCCGATGTTCGCCAGGTATACGGCACCGCCGATGCGCTGATCCTACCGACCCTTTACGATCCGTTCCCGAATGTCTGCGTCGAAGCGCTGGCCTGCGGTCTGCCGCTAATGACCAGCCACGGCTGCGGTGCGGCGGAGTGGATCGAAGAGGGGGTTAACGGCTGGGTACGTGATGCCCTCGACAGTAACGGCTATCAGCAGGTCGTCGGCGAATGGCTTAAAGGGCGAGAACTCGGGCGGGACTATTCAGCAGCGGCGCGCGCCACTGCTGAACCCTACACTCTTGAGAGAATGGCGAAAGAGCTACAGTCGCTCTATCACGATCTGCTGCGCTGAGCGGCATCAGAGAAAACCTTCTCCATCGCATCCAGCATGCATTCGCGCGTAAAATGGGCGCACAGGTAGTCATATCCCTGCTGCGCCAGCGTCTCGCGAAGATGCGCGTCGTTATACAGTTTCTCAATCGCCCCTTGCAGCGCAGACTCATCACGCTGAGCAATCAATAATCCCGTTTTGCCGTCGATCACCGCATCCGCTGTACCACCCGCATCGGTGGCTATGGTCGCGATACGTGAGGCCAGCGACTGCAATACCCCCTGCGGTACCCCTTCCATATCGTGCGATGGGCTAAGGGCAATATCAAATGCCGGGAACCAGCGCTCCGGGTCGCTGCGATGCCCGGCCATGAGCACGCGCTGCTGCAACCCCAACGCGGTGATTTCCTGCTCCAGCGTCGCCTTGTGTGGCCCCTCACCGACGATCGCCAGTTTAATACGCGGATTATCAATCTTCGCCAGAGCACGCAGCAACACGCTGTGGCCTTTGTTCGGGCGCAGATGCGAGACCACGCCGAGCCAGAAATCATCCTGCGTCAAACCGCAGTGCTCACGGGCCTGCTGTTTATCAGCAGGATGAAAACGCTGGGTATCTACCCCACTGGGCACCGAGGTGCTCTGTGCCATCGGCACACCAATATCAGCCACCTGATGGCGAAGCGCCTCGCCCGTGGTCACAATATGGGCGCAGGCTTTGCGAAACAGCCAGCGAGTCGTCCAGTTGTTACGTGGAACGCCCGATGCATGGCGAGTACGTACCAGCGGGACGGGATTCGAGAGAGTCAGGTTGGCGAGCGCCACCAGCCAGGTATCCGCAGAATTGTGACTATTGATGACATCTATAGATTTTCGGTTATCTTTTAACCAGCGGCGCAACAACTGCAGATTTTTGATATTTTTGCGCTTTAGCGGCATCGTCACTACCGTCAGCCCCGCTTCACGGGCCAGGGCGTGCAGCGGCGCCGTTTCCGGGCAGAGAATGGTCACCTGATGGCCGCGATGAATAAGCCCTAATGATTCGTTGATAATGCGCAGCGGCTGCCCGCCTTTGCCACCATCTGCTTCAGTGTGAACAATATGCATACATTTCCTGTTAAGAATCTCACCTGAATAACTCTAATTGATAGCCCGGGAGGATCTTTGTCCTGTAGGCATATGTTTTTAGTCTCTACCCGATATAATACAGCACGAATGGCTTCACCAACACAGGTGGCCTGCTTTGAGCCCATCGGAGACAGTATGTTCGACAAACCTTTATTGAGCCTTGTAGTCGCCGTTTATAATGGTGAAAAATTTCTGAGTACATTTTTCGACAGTATCAAAGCTCAAAAACTGGACAGTCTGGAACTCATCGTTGTGAATGATGGCTCTGGCGATAAATCGGCAGAGATACTTGCGCAATATAGCAGCGAATTTGACCGTTACCGGGTGATCGATCAGGCTAATCAGGGTGTATCGGCGGCCCGAAATACAGGACTTGCTGCCGCAACGGGTGAGTATATCGCGTTTCCAGATATTGACGATGTCATCTACCCTGGCATGTATTCGCGCCTCCTTGAGATGGCTACGCTTAACAACCTAGATGTTGCTACCTGCAATGGCACATATGTCTATGATGACGGCAGACCCAATAAAAAAATATTTCCGTCGGATAAACTTCAATCAACTGAGGTGCTGGACGGACCAACCTGGCTTCAACGCGCGCTCTCTTCGCGAAAATTTTTGCACGTTACATGGTTAAATATTTACCGCCATGAATTTATTAAAAAACAGGGTTTTACATTCGAACATGGCCTACGGCATCAAGATATTCCCTGGACTACCGAAGTGCTACTGACCGCGGAACGCGTTCAATATACGGACGAAGTATTTTACGATTACCTCATCCACTCAGCTTCCGTATCACATACACCGGGTACGGATGACACCCGGATACGTAACGCGCATCATTATATGAAAATTCTCGAAATGCTGGATGCGATCAACCAACGCTATCCAGAATTGGTGCGAAAAGTACCAGCCTGTCAGTGGCAAATCGCAAAAGAAGGGCTAGGTATTCTTCACGCCATTAATAACATTACGGATCTGACGAAAAAACGTGAAATTATCAGGGAGCTGTTTGATCGCGGAATTTGGTCACTGATCTGGAAAAACGCCCGTGGGCTGCGCCAGCGCTGGCGATTAGGCCGTCGATACTTCCGATTGAAAAGGTATCTGGCATAAGAGATAGCTTTACATGAACTAAATGCTTAGAATTTGCCCGCCGAAACTAAAAAACGGATAATCGCTTGGAATTGTTGTATACCGCCCTGCTTTACCTCATTCAGCCACTGGTGTGGCTGCGACTGCTGCTTCGTAGCCGTAAGGCGCCTGCGTATCGAAAACGCTGGGCTGAACGTTATGGCTATTGCCGCAATAAAGTCGCCCCGGACGGTATTTTACTGCACTCCGTATCCGTCGGTGAGACGCTGGCGGCAATCCCGCTGGTACGCGCTCTGCGCCACCGCTATCCGTCATTGCCTATCACCGTCACAACGATGACTCCGACCGGCTCCGAACGCGCCATGTCGGCCTTCGGCAAAGACGTGCATCACGTCTACCTGCCGTATGATTTACCCTGCGCCATGAACCGCTTCCTCAACACCGTGCGCCCAAAGCTGGTGATCGTGATGGAAACCGAACTGTGGCCAAATATGATTTCCGCCCTGCATGCCCGTAAAATTCCGCTGGTCGTGGCGAACGCCCGTCTGTCGGAGCGTTCGGCGAAAGGGTACGGAAAGCTGGGCAGCTTTATGCGCCGCCTGCTGTCAAAAATCACGCTGATCGCCGCGCAAAACGAAGAAGATGGCGCACGCTTTATCTCCCTTGGACTGAAGCGTAATCAGCTCGCCGTCACCGGTAGCCTGAAATTTGATATTTCCGTCACGCCGGAACTCGCCGCCCGCGCAGTCACGTTACGTCGCCAGTGGGCGCCGCGTCGTCAGGTGTGGATTGCCACCAGTACTCACGACGGCGAAGAAGAGATTATCCTGCAGGCCCATCGCCAGCTGCTGGCGAAATTCCCGGACCTCCTGTTGATACTGGTCCCTCGCCATCCGGAGCGCTTCAAAGATGCCCGTGAAATGGTGCAGAAAGCCGGATTTAGCTTCACCCTGCGCAGCAGCGGTGAGATCCCGTCTGGCAGCACTCAGGTGGTGATTGGCGATACGATGGGCGAACTGATGCTGCTGTACGGAATTGCCGATCTGGCCTTCGTCGGCGGAAGCCTGGTTGAGCGCGGCGGTCACAACCCGCTGGAACCGGCCGCACACGCGATTCCGGTGCTCATGGGTCCGCATATTTTTAACTTCAAAGATATCTGCGCTAAATTGCAGCAAGCCGACGGCTTAATTACCGTAACGGATGTGGATTCTGTCGTGAAAGAGGTTTCTACTCTGCTCACCGACGAAGATTACCGCCTGTGGTATGGCCGCCATGCCGTCGAAGTTCTGCATCAGAACCAGGGTGCCTTGACCCGTCTGCTGCAACTTCTGCAACCTTATCTGCCTCAGCGGAGCCACTAATGTCGACGCGTCTGTCGGTCGTAATGATCGCCAAAAACGCCGCTGACCTGCTTCCGGACTGCCTGGCGTCTGTCGCCTGGGCTGACGAGATTGTCCTCCTCGATTCAGGCAGCGAGGACAACACCACGGAAATCGCCCGCGCTGCGGGAGCGAAAGTCTTTGTCGATACGGACTGGCAGGGTTACGGCATTCAGCGCCAGCGCGCGCAATCTTTTGCCACCGGTGACTACGTGCTGATGATCGATACCGACGAGCGCGTCACACCGGAACTTCAGCAATCCCTATTGTCTGTTCTGGCTGCGCCCCAGCCTGGCGCCGTTTACAGTATCGCCCGCCAAAACTATTTCCTTGGTCGTTTCATGCGCCACAGCGGGTGGTATCCAGACCGCGTGATGCGCCTGTATGAGCGCGAGCGCTACCAGTACAACAGCAATCTGGTGCACGAGTCGCTGGAGTGCGCGAGCGCGAAGGTCATCCCGCTGGCAGGCGATTTACGCCATCTCACCTGCCGTGACTTTGCCAGCTTCCAGCGCAAACAGCTCAGCTACGCAACCGCATGGGCGCAGGAGCGTCATCAGCGCGGCAAGAAAGCCTCGATTGCCGGAATCTTCGCCCACACGCTGGGGGCGTTTCTCAAAACGCTGATACTGCGTGCAGGCGTGCTGGATGGTAAACAGGGCTGGCTACTGGCAGTGGTGAATGCACAGTATACTTTCAACAAATACACCGAGCTGTGGGCTTTAAACCGCGGCTACTCAGAGAAAGCGTGAGCCATGAGCACAAAAGCGATTTATCCGGGTACCTTCGATCCGATCACTAACGGTCATCTTGATATCATCACCCGCGCAGCGAGCATGTTCGATCGGGTGATTCTGGCCATTGCCGCCAGCCCAAGTAAAAAGCCGATGTTCGATCTGGATGAACGCGTCGCGCTGGCGACCGCTGCGATTGCGCATCTGCCAAATGTGGAAGTGGTGGGTTTTAGCGATCTGATGGCGAATTTCGCCCGCGCACAGCAGGCTACTATCCTGATTCGCGGGCTTCGCGCCGTGGCCGATTTTGAATATGAAATGCAGCTGGCGCACATGAACCGTCATCTGATGCCGGAACTTGAAAGCGTGTTCCTGATGCCGTCAAAAGAGTGGTCGTTTATCTCATCGTCTCTGGTAAAAGAGGTGGCGCGCCACGGGGGCGATGTGACGCACTTCCTGCCAGCGAACGTCCATCAGGCGTTGATGGATAAGCTCAAATAATTCACTTCTGGCACTGGCGGCAGTAAAACGTCGCCCGCTGCGCATGTTTCGACGCCACTATCGGCGTGCCACACACTCTGCACGGCTCCCCTTTTCGACCATACACCTGCAGCTCCTGCGCAAAATAGCCCGGTTTCCCGTCGCTTTGCAAGAAATCCTTCAGCGTGGTTCCTCCTTGCTCGATCGAGCGCAGCAGGACGGCTTTAATCACCTTCACCAGCAATGTGCACTCTTGATCGGAAAGCGAAGAGGCGAGCCGATCGGGGTGGATCCCGGCAGCAAACAGGGATTCACTGGCATAAATGTTACCGACACCCACCACCAGCTTGTTATCCATCAGCCAGGGTTTAATCGGGGTTTTCTTCTTCGCGCACTTCGCCTTCAGGTAGTCGGCGTTGAAATCCGAACTGAGTGGCTCAGGGCCAAGATGGGCCAGCACGTTGTGCCCTTCCAGCTCTTTGGTCCATAGCCATGCGCCAAAGCGGCGAGGATCGGTGTAACGCAACACTTTGCCGTTGCTCATCACCAGATCGACGTGGTCGTGTTTTTCGGCGGGTAACTCTTCAGTGAGAATTCGCAGGCTCCCGGACATCCCCAGGTGGATGATGATCCAGCCATCGGGTAATTCCAGCAGCAGATACTTGGCGCGACGCTGCACGCTGAGCACAGGCTTATCACTGAGAGCGTGGATCTCCTCGGAAACGGGCCAGCGCAGGCGGCCATTACGGACGACAGCGTGAAGAATGGTTGCACCCACCAGATGAGGCTCAATTCCACGGCGGCTGGTCTCTACCTCAGGTAATTCAGGCATGTTTCCTCCATTGAGATACACAGAATGCAAAAAACCCCGCGATTGCGGGGTTTTTCTTCAAAGAAAACTAAAATTATTTGATTTTAGCTTCTTTGTACAGCACGTGCTGACGGACAACTGGATCGAACTTTTTCAGTTCCAGTTTTTCCGGCTTAGTACGCTTGTTCTTCGTGGTGGTGTAGAAGTGACCTGTACCAGCAGAAGAAACCAGCTTGATTTTCTCACGAATACCTTTAGCCATGATTTATTTCCTCGTTAAGTACTTAGTACTTTTCGCCACGGGCACGCAGTTCGGACAGAACTGTATCGATGCCTTTCTTATCAATAACACGCATACCTTTAGCAGATACACGCAGGGTGACAAAACGCTTCTCGCTCTCAACCCAAAAACGGTGAGAGTGCAGGTTCGGCAGGAAACGGCGTTTAGTCGCGTTCAGTGCGTGGGAACGGTTGTTACCGGTCACCGGACGCTTGCCAGTAACTTGGCAGACTCGGGACATGTCTATTCTCCAAAAATCAAATTAGCTCGAGCTTCGTATGGGGTATCGGCGCCTCGTCAGGCTTTACAGCCCGGTCATCGCGGTTCTAAGCGAACTCTCGATTGCCAGGCCCAAATGCCAAACCCGAGATTCTCAAAGGTGGCGTAGTATACGCTGACTCGACGATGTGCTCAAGTCCCGAACAGACAAAGATCCCGATGGATCGCGCGAAATGGTCTAAATCCAACCATATTCGGCAAAAGAAACATACTCTCCCCGACCGATAACTAAATGGTCAAGCACACGAATGTCCATGAATTGACAGCATTTGATGATACGCTCAGTGATCTCTTTGTCGGCTTGACTTGGTTTAGCGCAACCCGAGGGGTGATTATGCGCGAGGATCACGGCGGCTGCATTCACTTTTATCGCTTCACGCACAATTTCTCGCGGATGCACCTCCACATGACTCAAGGTACCCGAGAATAAACGGCAATGTTTTAGCACCCGGTTTTGGTTATCGAGGAAGATCACCATAAAGATCTCGCGCTCAACATCAGAAAGCTGGCTTTGCAAAAAATCCCGCGTCATTTCAGGGCTTATCAAGGGATTATCTTCAAGCATCCGCACGCTGTGATAGCGCCTCGACAGCTCGGCAATCCCTTTTAGCTGAGCAAATTTAGCCACGCCTATCCCTTCGACATGCTTAAATTCTGCAAGCTCGGCGTTGAGCAGGCCGTAGAGCGAGCCAAAATGCTCAAGCAGCTGCTGCGCCAGTACAAAAACACTCTTCCCGGACGTGCCGGTGCGCAAAAAGAGTGCCAGCAGTTCGGTATCCGTCAGAGACGTAATGCCGGAGTGCAGCATTTTTTCTCGCGGCAAGAGCGGCAATGTGAAATCCATATCCTTTCTCCTTTTTTCTTTCATCCTGACACAGGATTCGTGGCCGCTCGACAGGCTCTTTTCGTTCTTGCGTAGCGCCTCGCAAAGCGAGGCGCGCACAAAATCACGCCACTTTTGGGATTGTGATAAAATGCCCGCTCTCTGGTGAAACCCAACAGGAAAGAATCATGATGAGCCTGGCCGGTAAAAAAATCGTTCTTGGCGTGAGCGGCGGCATTGCCGCCTATAAAGCGCCAGAACTGGTGCGCCGTTTGCGCGAGCGCGGGGCCGATGTGCGGGTCGCGATAACCGAAGGCGGCAAAGCCTTTATCACGCCCCTGAGTTTGCAGGCAGTTTCTGGATACCCGGTCTCTGACAGTCTGCTGGACCCTGCGGCAGAAGCCGCCATGGGCCATATTGAGCTTGGCAAGTGGGCAGACCTGGTGATCCTCGCCCCCGCGACGGCTGATTTAATCGCCCGCGTCGCCGCCGGTATGGCAAACGATCTGGTCTCTACCATTTGCCTGGCCACACCCGCTCCGGTCGCCGTGGTGCCTGCCATGAACCAGCAGATGTATCGCAACGCCGCTACCCAGCATAATCTTGACGTGTTGGCCTCTCGCGGCCTGTTGATTTGGGGCCCGGACAGCGGCAGTCAGGCCTGCGGTGATATCGGCCCAGGCCGTATGCTGGACCCTCTTGTTATTGTCGATATGGCGGCGGCCCATTTTGCCCCTGTCAACGACCTGCAACATCTCAACATCATGATTACCGCGGGCCCCACGCGTGAACCCCTGGACCCGGTGCGTTATATCACCAATCACAGCTCCGGTAAGATGGGCTTCGCTATCGCCGCAGCGGCGGCAAAACGCGGGGCGACGGTCACGCTGGTGAGCGGGCCGGTCTCGTTGCCTACGCCATCGTCTGTACAACGAATCGACGTAACCACAGCGCTGGAAATGGAAGCCGCTGTCCAGGCGCACGCACAGAAACAGCACATATTTATCGGCTGCGCCGCCGTTGCGGATTACCGTGCAGAAACCATTGCTGACGCAAAAATTAAAAAGCAAGGCGATGAATTAACGATAAAAATGGTGAAAAACCCAGACATCGTCGCGGGCGTTGCTGCATTAAAAACCCATCGACCTTACGTCGTTGGATTTGCCGCAGAAACGAATAATGTGGAAGAATACGCCCGGCAAAAACGTACCCGCAAAAATCTCGATTTGATTTGTGCGAATGATGTATCGCTGGCGACACAAGGATTTAATAGCGACAGCAATGCACTGCACCTTTTCTGGCAGGATGGAGAGAAAGTCTTACCGCTTGAGCGCAAGGAACTCCTGGGCCAACAATTACTGGACGAGATCGTTACCCGTTATGATGAAAAAAATCGACGTTAAGATTCTGGACCCGCGTGTTGGCCAGCAATTTCCGCTGCCAACTTACGCCACCACCGGCTCTGCTGGTCTTGACCTGCGTGCCTGTCTCGATGACGCCGTAGAGCTGGCACCGGGTGCCACTACGCTTATCCCAACTGGTCTGGCGATTCACATTGCCGACTCGTCACTGGCGGCGGTGATCCTCCCTCGCTCAGGTCTTGGTCATAAGCATGGTATCGTGCTGGGCAATCTGGTTGGGCTTATCGATTCTGACTACCAGGGTCAGCTGATGGTCTCTGTCTGGAACCGTGGCCAGGATAGCTTCACCATTGAGCCGGGCGAACGTATCGCACAGATGGTCTTTGTGCCAGTGGTTCAGGCAGAATTTAACCTGGTGGAAGATTATGATGCCACCGATCGCGGCGAAGGCGGCTTCGGCCACTCAGGGCGCAAATAAGCCTAACAGTACGCATCTCACAGCGTAATAACGCGATAACACACCGCAAACAACAGTTTGCGGTCGCTGTGTGGATGCCAGCCGTAAAAGCGCGTATTTTCAGGGGTATTTTGTAACATGGCAGAAAAACAAACCGCGAAAAGGAATCGTCGCGAAGAAATACTTCAATCTCTGGCTCTGATGCTTGAATCCAGCGATGGCAGCCAACGCATCACCACCGCGAAACTGGCCGCCTCTGTTGGCGTATCAGAAGCGGCGCTCTATCGTCATTTCCCCAGCAAAACGCGGATGTTTGACAGTCTGATCGAATTTATCGAAGACAGCCTGATCACCCGCATCAATCTGATTTTAAAAGACGAAAAAGACACGACCGCGCGCCTGCGTCTGATTGTGCTGCTGATTTTGGGTTTTGGTGAGCGCAATCCGGGTTTAACCCGCATTCTGACCGGTCATGCACTCATGTTTGAGCAGGACAAACTTCAGGGGCGCATCAACCAGCTGTTCGAGCGCATTGAAGCGCAGCTGCGGCAGGTTTTGCGTGAAAAGAAAATGCGTGAAGGCGAAGGTTACGTTACTGACGAAACCTTGCTGGCCGGGCAACTTCTGGCTTTCTGCGAGGGGATGCTTTCCCGGTTTGTGCGCAGCGAGTTCAAATATCGCCCGACGGACGATTTCGACACTCGCTGGCCGTTAGTGGCTGCTCAACTGCAGTAAATCTTATCCGGCCTACGTGATGCGTAGGCCCGGTAAGCACAGTGCCACCGGGCAATTCACTCAAACGCCAAACGCTTCCCGATACGCCTGCACTGACGCCAGGTGATCCGCCATTTCAGGCTTCTCTTCCAGATAGGCAATCAGGTCTTTCAGCGTGATGATCGACGTCACTTTGCAGTGGTAGTCGCGCTCCACTTCCTGAATCGCCGAGATCTCGCCACGGCCACGCTCCTGACGATCCAGAGAGATCAGCACGCCAGCAAGCGTTGCGCCGTTAGCCTGAATGATCTCCATGGATTCACGGATCGCGGTTCCTGCGGTGATCACGTCGTCCACCAGCATCACCCGGCCCTGCAACGCGCTGCCGACCAGGTTGCCGCCTTCACCGTGCGTTTTGGCTTCTTTACGGTTGAAGCAGTACGGCAGGTCACGATCGTGGTGTTCCGCTAACGCCACGGCCGTCGTGGTCGCAATCGGAATCCCTTTGTAAGCCGGACCAAACAGCAGATCAAAATCAATCCCGGAATCCACCAGCGCTTCGGCGTAGAAACGGCCTAACAAAGCCAGATCGCGCCCGGTATTAAACAGGCCGGCATTGAAGAAATAGGGGCTTTTGCGCCCGGATTTCAGCGTAAATTCGCCGAACTTAAGAACCTGCTTGTTAAGCGCAAACTCAATAAACTGGCGCTGATAGGGTTTCATGGATTTGCTCCTCATCTGACTTATCATCATTTTGTTTTACGCTACATCATTCACGCCCTATCGGCAGCCGACAAAGAGACGGCGCTCAGGATGAAGCATAAAAAAAAGGGCGACATCGTCGCCCTTACATCAATTTTCTAACGCCGCTTTCTGCGCCGCGACAATGGATTCGATTCCCCCTCGGGCTAACGCCAGCAAGGTAAGAAGCTCTTCGTGGGTGAACGGCTCGCCTTCTGCCGTGCCCTGCACCTCAATAATGCGACCGTCTTCGGTCATTACGACGTTCATGTCGGTTTCTGCGGCGGAGTCTTCAACGTACTCAAGGTCGCAAAGGGCTTCACCTTTTACAATCCCAACGGAGACAGCGGCCACCATCCCTTTCATTGGGTTGGTTTTCAGTTTACCGGCGGCAACCAGTTTGTTCAGCGCATCGGCAAGCGCCACACAAGCGCCGGTGATGGACGCGGTACGCGTGCCGCCATCAGCCTGAATCACGTCGCAGTCCAGCGTGATGGTGAATTCGCCCAATGTTTTCAGATCCACCGCCGCACGCAATGCGCGAGCAATCAGACGCTGAATTTCCATCGTGCGGCCACCCTGCTTCCCTTTTGCCGCTTCGCGAGCGTTACGGGTGTGGGTCGCACGAGGAAGCATGCCATATTCGGCAGTGATCCAGCCTTGGCCCTGACCTTTCAGAAAACGCGGAACGCCTTCATCGATAGAGGCGGTGCACAGCACCTTGGTGTTACCGAATTCAACAAGCACGGAGCCTTCAGCGTGTATTGTATAGTTACGGGTCAGGGTGACGGGGCGCACCTGATTGGCGCTACGGCCTGCTGGACGCATGATGATATCTCCGGCTTGAAACGAATGTGGCTGCGCATTATACGGATTAAACGCGCTTATTCCTATCCTGAGAAAGCCCCGAAAGCTATAATCCCCCCATCTCTCCTCTAAAAACGGACATGTTTATGATTCGCAGTATGACCGCCTACGCCCGGCGTGAAATCAAGGGTAGCTGGGGTAGCGCTACCTGGGAAATGCGCTCGGTAAACCAGCGCTATCTGGAAACGTATTTCCGTATGCCGGAGCAGTTTCGCAGCCTCGAGCCGGTTGTTCGCGAACGCATTCGTGCTCGCTTGACGCGCGGTAAAGTGGAATGCAACCTGCGTTTTGAACCCGACGCGAGCGCGCAAGGGGAGCTGATCCTCAATGAAAAACTGGCCAAACAGCTGGTGAATGCCGCGAACTGGGTCAAGATGCAGAGCGACGAAGGCGAAATCAATCCTGTTGATATTCTCCGCTGGCCAGGCGTGATGGCCGCAGGAGAGCAGGATCTGGATGCAATTACCACTGAAATTCTGGGTGCGCTTGATGGCGCATTAGATGATTTTATCGTCGCCCGTGAAACCGAAGGTCAGGCGCTGAAAGCGATGATTGAGCAGCGTCTGGAAGGTGTCAGCGCAGAAGTCCTGAAAGTACGCGCGCATATGCCAGAAGTCCTCCAGTGGCAGCGCGAGCGCCTGCTTGCCCGACTCGAAGATGCAGAAGTTCAGCTGGAAAATACCCGTCTGGAGCAGGAACTGGTCCTGATGGCCCAGCGTGTTGACGTGGCCGAAGAGCTGGATCGTCTGGAAGCGCACGTTAAAGAGACCTACAACATTCTGAAGAAAAAAGAAGCCGTGGGTCGTCGTCTCGATTTCATGATGCAGGAATTCAACCGCGAGTCGAACACGTTGGCGTCCAAATCAATCAACGCCGAAGTGACCACATCTGCGATTGAGCTGAAAGTGCTGATTGAGCAAATGCGCGAGCAGATTCAGAACATTGAATAAATGTTTATAAAGTATATTTACTAATTAGTGGTCCCCAAAGGGATCACTTCTTTTTGGATACCATTCTGGTTGAAATCGGATATCTTCCTGAGCAGCAGAATACAAGAATTTCTTTACTTCTTTTGATACACTCGTCGCCGCATTCAATAGCACCTATCGTGAAATCAAGGAAAGAGCATGGCAAACATCAACTTATCAATTGAGGAAACAAGACCCCTCACAGTTGACCTCGATTTCCGCCAGGATATCAACCTGCTCCGCGGAATTGCCATACTCTCTGTCGTGTTTTATCACTTTGCGCCAGACCTGCTTCCAGGCGGCTTTGCTGGTGTAGATATCTTTTTTGTAATATCTGGTTTTCTGATGACAAAGATTATCGCCACAGGTCTGGAGCGACAATCCTTTAATATTATTCGATTTTATGCTGCACGCTTCAAAAGAATCATTCCCGCACTATTAGTTTTGTGCGTTATATTATCTTTAGCAACATTTTTCTGGCTACCCACAAATGAATATCAAAAGCTGGGTAATTATGTCGGCTATACGGCATTATTAATTTCAAATTTAAAATTAAAAAAAGAGTCTGGTGATTACTTCGCTACGGACTCACACGAAAATTGGTTCTTACATACCTGGTCATTGTCGGTCGAGTGGCAGTTTTATCTGGTACTTCCATTTATTATGATGGCTTTATACCCGCTCAGAAAGAAGGTCGATCCCGGGATATGCCTTTTACTGCTCGCGTTATGCTCGTTCTTTGTTGGAATATTCAGCCCTTCAGTCAATTCCGCTACCCGCTTTTACCTCATGCCCTATCGTGCCTGGGAGATGCTTTGCGGCGGCCTAGTTTGGTATGCTGCAAAACGTTATACGCTACCGCAGTCTCTGCGTTCTGCTACTGCGATAACAGGCTATGTCACAATTCTCCTGTCCATTTGGATTATCGGTGCTGAACATGCATGGCCAAGTGGAGCTACATTGTTCCCAGTCGTAGGGACAATGCTAGTAATTTATAGTAACCACTCGCAATTGGTCCGCCCAATTGATCAAAACTTTCGCTGGCTTGGGTTAAGTTCCTATTCCATCTATTTATGGCATTGGCCAATTGCAGTTTATTTGGTTTATGCGGGTCAGCAACATAATAGTGTATGGATAATAAGTGCCATTGCACTTTCCTTTGTCGCAGGATGGTTATCCTGGATATTAATTGAAAAACCCAGCAAAAATGCACTGAGCAAGCAATCTCCGAAAGCATTTTGGTTAACGCTGTTCGCATGTATTGGCGCAGTATGGCTGTTCAGTTATCTGGTTAAAAACGATATCGTGGTGAGCCAGCCCGATCCACTGGTGAATCGCATTGCACTCGAAGCAAATAACAAAAACTTTGCTCCTGATCGAAAAACACACCTAAGTGTGTATGGTTCCGGGAATCTGGCTGCCATCATCGTGGGTGACAGCCATGCAGAGGCTACTGCAACGGCCCTTGCCGCAGCAGCCCAAAACCGAGGCTCGGTTATTGGGATCACCTACTCAGGATGCCCGACGCTCGCAAATGCTGAACGGGTGGAATATGACGGATGCGGTAAATTTAACCGGGATCTTGAAAAACGACTACAGACATATCCTGCAAATGTCCCAGTGGTCATCGTCAACCGTTTGACCCATTATGCTGAAAGTCGACTCGTGAAATTTACAGTGAAAACTGACACTGATGATGCTTTTATTCGTCAGTACACTAAGTCGATTATCGATATGGCGTGCTCCCTTAATCGTCAGCATCCCGTCTATCTTGTGAAACCAATCCCTGATATGGATACGAATGTTCCACGAACACTTTCACATAATCTGATGACCCGTGGTGATGCGAATGATATTTCAGTATCGCTTTCATCATACCAGCACCACAGCCAAATTATGATTCAGGCTCAAAATCAGGCAGCGGCACAGTGCGGTGTCAAATTACTGGATCCTAGCCCCTATATGTGCACCGAGGGACGATGCATGGGAAGTAAAAATCTGGTGCCATGGTACTTCGATGACAACCACCTCAGCGAAACGGGCAATAAAAACCTGGTCCCTATGTTTGAGTCGATGTTTAGCCGTAATATCCATGAATAAAACTAATGATAAAAATCGAGATTTTCGCCAGAGAACTTTCATTATAAGGATTCATTAATTAGAAAAAGTATCGCTGCACCATTCAGACAAGAAAAACTAAATCGTGAGCAGCGCCACAAAACGCTACCCTGAGTCCCTCAATTCTGGGGGACTCATGCTGCTACACATTCTTTACCTGATCGGCATCACCGCTGAAGCCATGACCGGCGCTCTCGCAGCAGGGCGCCGACGTATGGATACCTTTGGGGTAATCATTATTGCCACCGCAACGGCTCTGGGCGGAGGTTCTGTCCGCGATATCCTGCTAGGACACTATCCGCTCGGCTGGGTTAAACATCCTGAATATGTCGTTATCGTTGCCGTCGCCGCGGTGCTGACCACAATTGTCGCTCCCGTGATGCCACATCTTCGACGTCTGTTTTTGGTCCTGGATGCTTTAGGGCTGATTGTGTTTTCCATTATCGGTGCGCAAATTGCGCTGGATATGGGCGAGGGGCCAATTATCGCTACCATCGCTGCCGTTGTGACGGGTGTGTTTGGCGGTGTTTTGCGCGATATGTTCTGTAAACGCATTCCCCTGGTGTTCCAGAAAGAGCTTTACGCGGGTATTTCATTCGCTTCCGCCGTCTTGTATATCGCCCTGCAGCATTACGTGTCGAGCCATGATGTCGTCGTTATCGCCACCCTCCTATTCGGTTTTACCGCACGTATGCTGGCGCTGCGCTTAAAATTGGGGCTTCCTGTTTTTCATTACAAGCACGATGCGCATTGAGTTCTTTGCAATGGGCAACGAATAGTAAAAACGCTGCATATCTCTATAACAGGTTCGCTCTAAAACCCTTGGATGCCTTGCGTTCGCACCCAGGCTGCCATAGCCGCGATAGCTGGATCGTGAAAAAACTCGACCAGCTTTCGTGCTTTCTCCGGGCCGATACCGGGAAGCAGGCGCCAGCTCACCGCCTCTTTGTCGCGTAATTGCTGCCATGAATGATCTGTCAGCGCTTTTGCTGCAGCTTGCGGCAGCGGCACACTTAGCGCACCAATCCATCGCATAAAAGGCTGATGACGTACCCGCTCAAAACGATGCCATAGCTGCAATCCTCGCGAAGCATTTAAGCCTGGCGTATTCTGGAGCTGCTGCTGAGTCAGCGACAGCCAGGAGAAAATATGTTCGAAATGATGAGCCTGATGTAATAGCCGCCAGCCTGACTCACCCAGTCCTTCGATATCGAGCATTTGCTTCGAACTCAGCCAGACTAACCGGGCAAAAAACTGTTCCAGACATTCTGGCGACGCATAAAAGCAGGTCAGCGGGCTAAAATGTGAGGACGGTGGCGTCGGTTTTACACGGTCAACACCCCGCCACACAACCTTATCCAGCCGGGGTATGCCCTGCCCCGCCAGACTCACCAGTACCTGATCGCCAGGCGCGATATCCAGCGTCCGCCAGCGCCCTACGGAACCGAGACTCACTCGCTGTACCCGTTTGTCATCCAACTGCACAGGTTCAAGAGAGGCGACAACAGAGATCTTGCCCGTTCGCCCAACGGTAAACTGAATGGCTTTAACCTCTGCAAGCTGAGAGACCGGCGAATACTTCCACGCAACGACCCAGTCTCCTGCTCCAGGCTGCCAGTGCTCACCCGCAGGTTCGATTGCGGAACGCACCACAATGCCGTCAGTTGCAAAGGGCAAAACGGATGTCAGCCATTCGGTTTTGTTTTGCTCCACCTCTTCTGCGGTTCGGACTGCGCGCGTATAACGCCCGGTCAGGGGAAAACCCGCTTTCGCCAGTTCAGCGACACGCTGCGGCATTGAAGAGGGGCCATCGGGCCAGGCCCAGATAAAAACGCCGATTTTATCCAGCGCCGGCTTGCCACTCTGGCGCATCATCATGCCAGCGACTTTAGCGCGCGCATTCATTCCCCCTTTTTGCTGCTGGATATGCCCTTCGCTGCGTAAAAACAGTTCGCCCTGCAAAATACTGTCCGCCAGTGCTCCCTGCAGAGTTAACGGAATCGACGGTATTTTTTGCACCTGCGCCGTCCAGTCCTCTCCTTTCATTCCGTCGCCACGACTAATGGCCTGCACTAACTTGCCCTTGCGATAGACCAGCGTCACCGCCACACCATCTACTTTCGGCTGCACCCACAGATCGTGGTGCGCTTTCATCCTCTGGCGTAACTCATTTATCCCCACAACCTTATGCACACCCGTATGCGCAATAGGGTGCTTCACCGTCCCACTGGCAGGTGGGATGTCATCGGAAGTGGGTTCGTTGTTGAAGCAAAAGCGCCATTGCGCGAGCCGCGCACTAAGCTGATCGTAAACCTCATCGCTGACCTCGCTTTTCCCCTCCTGCCAGTACGCCTCACTCCAGCGGGCGATCTGCGCACTCAGTTTTGCCATTTCCTGATCTGCTTTAGCATGCGACCAGGCGGGACAAACCGCCATCACGCAGCCATTCCACAGCATCAACACCAATCCAGCCCATTTCCACATCGCGTTACCTCCCTGTTTTGCGAAAGGTATAACCCTGCTGTTTTAACCTGGCTAGCGGCAAAACCACGATTTACGAGCCTGCTTCCGCGTTATGTTCTGATTGCAGCAAACGGCGGGTAAAACCGGAAAACGGTACGCAAAAATCAACAATCCCGAGGAAAAAGTGTGACAAAGACTACGTCACAGAGCAGTGACGTGTATAATAAGCCCGTATGTAGAAACTTCTTCGCTAACACATACAAAAGACTCTCATGGCTCAAGGCACGCTTTATATTGTTTCTGCCCCTAGTGGCGCGGGTAAATCCAGCCTGATTCAGGCGCTGTTAAAAACCCAACCGTTGTACGATACGCAAGTTTCGGTTTCTCACACCACGCGGGCACCGCGTCCGGGTGAAGTACACGGTGAACACTATTTCTTTGTGAATCACGATGAATTCAGAACGATGATTGGCAGAGACGCGTTCCTTGAACACGCTGAAGTATTCGGAAATTTCTACGGGACATCCCGTGAAACCATCGAGCAGGTCCTGGCAACCGGCGTCAATGTGTTCCTGGATATCGACTGGCAGGGCGCACAGCAGATTCGTGCGAAGATGCCGCAAGCGCGGAGCATCTTTATTCTGCCGCCGTCGAAGGATGAGCTTGACCGTCGCCTGCGTGGCCGCGGCCAGGACAGCGAAGAAGTTATCGCAAAACGTATGGCGCAGGCAGTTGCAGAAATGAGCCATTACGCCGAATATGATTACCTTATTGTGAATGATGATTTTGATACTGCCCTGGGCGATCTGAAAACCATTATTCGCGCAGAACGTCTGCGTATGAGCCGCCAGAAGCAGCGACATGACGCATTAATCACCAAACTGTTGGCAGACTGAACCCACATTCAGTATCATGCCCAGTCATTTCTTCATCTGTGGAGCATTTTAAGTATGGCACGCGTAACTGTTCAGGACGCTGTAGAGAAAATTGGTAACCGTTTTGACCTGGTACTGGTCGCCGCGCGTCGCGCTCGTCAGATGCAGTCCGGCGGCAAAGATCCACTGGTACCAGAAGAAAACGATAAAACCACCGTGATCGCACTGCGCGAAATCGAAGAAGGTCTGATCAACAACCAGATCCTCGACGTACGTGAGCGCCAGGAGCAGCAAGAGCAGGAAGCCGCAGAACTGCAGGCCGTAACCGCCATTGCTGAAGGCCGTCGTTAATTAAACCTGCGGGTCGCCCTTGTATCTGTTTGAAAGCCTGAATCAACTGATTCAAACCTACCTGCCTGAAGACCAGATTAAGCGTCTTCAGCAGGCGTATCTCGTTGCACGTGACGCTCACGAGGGCCAAACACGTTCAAGCGGTGAACCCTATATCACGCACCCGGTAGCGGTGGCCTGTATTCTGGCCGAGATGAAACTCGACTATGAAACGCTGATGGCCGCGCTGCTGCATGACGTGATCGAAGATACCCCCGCCACCTACCAGGATATGGAACAGCTGTTTGGTAAAAGCGTTGCCGAACTGGTGGAAGGGGTCTCTAAGCTTGATAAGCTGAAATTCCGCGATAAGAAAGAGGCGCAAGCCGAAAACTTTCGCAAGATGATTATGGCGATGGTGCAGGATATCCGCGTCATTCTCATCAAACTTGCTGACCGTACTCACAATATGCGCACGCTGGGCTCATTACGCCCCGATAAACGTCGCCGCATCGCCCGTGAAACCCTCGAAATTTATAGCCCGCTGGCACACCGTTTAGGTATCCATCACATTAAAACTGAGCTTGAAGAGCTGGGTTTTGAAGCGCTGTACCCGAACCGCTATCGCGTGATTAAAGAGGTGGTTAAAGCCGCGCGCGGCAACCGTAAAGAGATGATTCAGAAGATCCTCTCTGAAATCGAAGGGCGTTTGCAAGAAGCGGGAATTCCGTGTCGCGTTAGCGGCCGCGAAAAGCACTTGTACTCCATCTACTGCAAAATGGTGCTGAAAGAGCAGCGTTTTCACTCGATCATGGACATCTACGCGTTCCGCGTCATCGTTCATGATTCTGACACCTGCTACCGCGTACTCGGTCAGATGCACAGCCTCTACAAACCGCGTCCGGGGCGCGTTAAAGACTATATTGCCATTCCAAAAGCGAACGGCTATCAATCTTTGCACACCTCGATGATCGGGCCGCACGGCGTACCTGTTGAGGTACAAATCCGTACCGAAGACATGGACCAGATGGCGGAAATGGGTGTTGCTGCGCACTGGGCTTATAAAGAGCACGGTGAAACCAGTACCACCGCGCAAATCCGCGCCCAGCGCTGGATGCAAAGCCTGCTTGAACTTCAGCAGAGCGCCGGTAGTTCGTTTGAATTTATCGAGAGCGTTAAATCCGATCTCTTCCCGGATGAGATTTACGTTTTCACGCCAGAAGGGCGCATTGTCGAGCTGCCTGCTGGCGCAACGCCGGTCGACTTCGCTTATGCGGTACATACCGATATTGGTCATGCCTGCGTGGGCGCACGTGTCGACAGACAGCCGTATCCGCTGTCTCAACCGCTCACCAGCGGCCAGACGGTCGAAATTATTACTGCACCGGGCGCTCGCCCAAATGCCGCATGGCTTAACTTCGTCGTCAGTTCGAAAGCACGCGCGAAGATCCGTCAGCTGCTGAAAAACCTCAAACGTGACGACTCCGTTAGCCTGGGCCGTCGCCTGCTCAACCATGCGTTGGGTGGCAGCCGCAAGCTGGCCGAAATTCCGCCAGAGAACATTCAGCGAGAGCTGGAGCGCATGAAGCTCGCCTCGCTTGACGATCTGCTGGCAGAAATCGGCCTGGGTAATGCAATGAGCGTCGTCGTGGCGAAGAACCTCCAGCAGGGCGAAGCCTCGGCTGTGCAGCCCACCACGCAGGGGCACGGTCATCTGCCGATCAAAGGTGCGGATGGGGTGCTTATCACCTTCGCTAAATGCTGCCGACCGATTCCTGGCGACCCAATCATCGCCCACGTCAGCCCAGGTAAAGGTCTGGTTATCCATCACGAGTCCTGCCGTAACATCCGTGGCTATCAAAAAGAGCCAGAGAAGTTCATGGCCGTTGAGTGGGATAAAGAGACCGAGCAAGAATTTATCACCGAAATTAAGGTCGATATGTTCAACCACCAGGGCGCGCTGGCAAACCTGACGGCGGCGATCAACACGGCTTCTTCCAACATTCAGAGCCTGAATACGGAAGAAAAAGATGGCCGCGTTTACAGCGCCTTTATTCGTCTGACCGCGCGCGATCGTGTGCATCTGGCGAATATCATGCGCAAAATCCGCGTGATGCCGGACGTCATTAAAGTCACCCGAAACCGAAACTAGGCTAATGAATTCAGAACGTTATGCACGTATCTGTGAGATGCTCGCCAGACGCCAGCCCGATCTGACGGTCTGCATGGAGCAGGTCCATAAACCTCATAACGTCTCCGCCATCGTCCGCACCGCGGACGCCGTTGGCGTGCATGAAGTTCACGCAGTCTGGCCGGGTAAAAATATGCGCACCATGGCCTCCAGCGCGGCAGGCAGCAACAGCTGGGTGACGGTAAAAACTCACCCCACGATTGCGGATGCTGTCGCGCAGCTGAAAAGCAGCGGGATGCAAATCCTGGCGACCCACCTTTCCGATAAAGCCGTCGATTTTCGCGACATTGATTACACCCGCCCGACCTGCATTCTGATGGGTCAGGAGAAAACCGGGATCACGCAAGAAGCATTAGATCTGGCGGATCAGGACATCATTATCCCGATGATTGGCATGGTGCAGTCGCTGAATGTCTCTGTCGCCTCTGCGCTGATTCTGTATGAAGCCCAGCGCCAGCGTCAGAACGCCGGTATGTACGAGCGCGAAAACAGCATGCTTCCTGAAGTTGAACAGCAGCGTCTGCTGTTTGAAGGCGGCTATCCGGTGCTGGCTCGCGTGGCAAAACAGAAGCAATTACCTTATCCCCACGTCAATGCGCAGGGCGAAATCGAAGCCGATGCCGCATGGTGGTCCACCATGCAGTTTGCAGGCTAAACCATGAACGGCCACCTGCTTGATGCCGTTCCGCTCAGCTCATTAACGGGCGTAGGTGCGGCGCAAAGCAACAAGCTGGCAAAAATTGGCCTGCACACTGTACAAGATTTGCTCCTGCACCTTCCTCTGCGTTACGAAGATCGCACCCAGCTTTACGCGATTGGCGATCTGCTGCCCGGCATCTACGCCACCGTGGAAGGCGAAGTCCTGAACAGCACTATTACCTTCGGCGGCCGTCGCATGATGACCTGTCAGATCAGCGACGGCTCCGGCATTCTCACCATGCGTTTTTTCAATTTCAGTGCTGCGATGAAAAACAGCCTGGCCACCGGACGACGGGTTCTGGCCTATGGCGAGGCCAAGCGCGGGAAATATGGCGCGGAGATGATCCACCCGGAGTACCGTGTACAAGGCGATCTGAGTACGCCTGAACTCCAGGAGACGCTGACCCCGGTGTACCCTACTACCGAAGGTATCAAGCAGGCAACGCTGCGAAAACTGACGGATCAGGCGCTGGAGTTGCTTGATACCTGCGCCATCGCCGAACTGCTGCCGCCTGAGCTGGCACAGGGCATGATGAGCCTGCCGGAAGCCATTCGTACCCTTCACCGTCCACCGCCGTCTTTACAGCTGAGCGAGTTAGAAAACGGGCAACATCCGGCGCAGCGGCGGCTTATCCTTGAAGAATTACTGGCACATAACCTGAGCATGCTGGCGCTTCGCGCGGGTGCACAGCGTTTTCACGCACAACCTCTGCCTGCCCGTGATGATTTAAAAGATAAGCTGCTGGCCTCACTGCCCTTTAAACCGACGAATGCCCAGGCACGCGTGACTGCCGAGATCGAACGCGATATGGCGCTCGATATTCCGATGATGCGTCTGGTACAGGGTGACGTAGGCTCCGGTAAAACGCTGGTCGCCGCCCTCGCGGCCCTGCGCGCTATCGCGCACGGCAGACAGGTGGCGCTGATGGCCCCCACCGAACTGCTCGCCGAGCAGCACGCCAATAACTTCCGCAGCTGGTTTGCGCCGCTGGGCGTGGAAGTGGGCTGGCTTGCTGGCAAGCAAAAAGGCAAAGCACGTCTCGCGCAACAGGAAGCCATCGCCAGCGGTCAGGTACAGATGATTGTCGGTACCCACGCCATTTTTCAGGAGCAGGTGCAGTTTAACGGCCTTGCCCTGGTGATCATCGATGAGCAACATCGCTTTGGCGTACATCAGCGGCTGGCCTTGTGGGAAAAAGGGCTGCAGCAGGGCTTCCACCCGCATCAGTTGATCATGACCGCCACGCCTATCCCGCGCACCCTGGCGATGACCGCCTATGCCGATCTGGATACCTCGACGATCGATGAACTGCCACCCGGCCGAACGCCGGTCACCACCGTGGCCATTCCGGATACGCGCCGCAGCGAGATCATCGATCGCGTGCGCAACGCCTGCACTCACGAAGGCCGTCAGGCGTACTGGGTTTGTACATTGATTGAAGAATCCGACCTGCTGGAAGCGCAGGCCGCAGAAGCGACGTGGGAAGAGCTAAAACTGGCGCTGCCCGAGCTGAATATCGGGCTGGTGCATGGCCGCATGAAACCCGCTGAAAAACAGGCCGTAATGCACTCATTCAAGCAGGGCGAGTTGCATTTGCTGATTGCCACAACGGTTATCGAAGTGGGCGTGGATGTACCGAATGCCAGCCTGATGATTATCGAAAACCCGGAGCGGCTGGGCCTTGCGCAACTTCACCAGCTGCGGGGCCGCGTTGGCCGTGGTGCGGTGGCTTCCCACTGCGTCCTGCTCTTCAAATCCCCGCTTTCTAAAACAGCGCAAATGCGACTCCAGGTGCTGCGCGACAGCAATGACGGCTTCGTGATTGCGCAAAAGGATCTCGAGATCCGCGGCCCCGGCGAACTGCTGGGCACACGCCAGACCGGTAACGCCGAATTCAAAGTGGCCGATCTGCTTCGTGACCAGTCGATGATTCCGGAAGTCCAGCGCCTTGCCCGCCACATTCATGAGCGTTATCCCGTCCAGGCCGCCGGGCTTATTCAACGGTGGATGCCAGAAACCGAGCGCTATTCCAACGCCTGATCGCTGTGCTCAGCCCTGTTTTAATAAATTTATAAATGCAATCGTTTGCTTTTACCATCCGGTCAGCTAAAATGCCCGCTTTTCACCCGTGGGATTGCCGCCGATGTCCGTTAACGCCGTAGAGTCTCAAGATGCGCAACCGATTGCGCACGCTCAACATAATAGTGAACTCATCTACCGTCTTGAAGATCGTCCGCCGCTGGCGCAAACGCTGTTCGCCGCGTGTCAGCACCTGTTGGCGATGTTTGTGGCCGTTATCACGCCTGCCCTGCTGATTTGCCAGGCGCTCGGCTTACCGGCCCAGGACACGCAGCACATCATCAGCATGTCGCTGTTTGCATCCGGCGTGGCGTCTATTATCCAGATTAAAGCCTGGGGTCCGGTCGGTTCAGGGTTGCTGTCGATTCAGGGTACCAGCTTTAACTTTGTTGCCCCGCTGATCATGGGTGGCACAGCGCTGAAAACCGGCGGGGCCGATGTCCCGACGATGATGGCTGCGCTTTTCGGCACTCTGATGCTGGCCAGTTGTACGGAAATGGTCATCTCCCGCGTACTGCACCTGGCGCGCCGCGTCATTACCCCGCTGGTTTCCGGCGTGGTGGTGATGATTATCGGTCTGTCGCTGATTCAGGTGGGCCTGACCTCTATCGGCGGCGGGTATGCGGCGATGAGTGACCACACTTTCGGCGCACCGAAAAACCTGCTGCTGGCGGGCGTAGTGCTGGCGATTATTATTTTGCTCAACCGTCAGCGTAACCCGTACCTGCGCGTCGCCTCGCTGGTGATTGCCATGGCGACCGGTTATCTGGTGGCGTGGGCGATGGGCATGCTGCCGGAAAACACCGCGCCGACCAACAGCGCGCTGATTATGGTGCCGACACCGCTCTATTATGGCCTTGGCATTGACTGGAGCCTGCTCCTGCCGCTGATGCTGGTGTTCATGATCACCTCGCTGGAAACCATCGGCGACATCACCGCAACGTCTGACGTCTCCGAACAGCCGGTCTCTGGCCCGCTGTACATGAAACGCCTGAAAGGCGGCGTGCTGGCGAACGGTCTGAACTCGTTTGTCTCTGCCGTATTCAATACCTTCCCGAACTCCTGCTTTGGCCAGAACAATGGCGTGATCCAGCTGACCGGCGTCGCCAGCCGCTACGTGGGCTTTGTCGTGGCGCTGATGCTGATCGTGCTCGGCCTGTTCCCGGCGGTGAGTGGCTTTGTGCAACACATTCCGGAACCGGTACTGGGCGGCGCAACGCTTGTGATGTTCGGTACGATTGCGGCCTCTGGCGTGCGCATCGTGTCGCGTGAGCCGCTGAACCGCCGTGCCATCATGATTATCGCGCTGTCCTTGGCCGTCGGTCTGGGCGTTTCCCAGCAGCCGCTAATCCTGCAGTTCGCCCCTGACTGGGTGAAAAACCTGCTCTCCTCCGGCATCGCCGCAGGGGGTATCACGGCGATTGTGCTGAACCTCGTCTTCCCGCCAGAAAAGAACTGATCCCCCGTCACGGCAGGCATCACGCCTGCCGTGAAACCGAATTACACCATTCCTGCCTTGAGGATTGCGCATAAATCGTGCATAACTCCCTTATGTGCGTTTGATGGGATGGAAGACCATGAAATTTATTGGAAAGCTGCTGATCTGGATTTTGATTGCGGTGCTGCTCGCAATCCTGGCACTTTATATCCTCGTGCAGACCCGCTGGGGCGCGGCTCAGGTGAGCAGTTGGATTACGGTTAACACCGACTACGAACTCAATTTCGACCTGATGGATCACCGTTTTTCTTCCCCGTCGCACATCATTCTGGAAAACGTTACCTTTGGCCGCGATGGCAAACCCGCCACCCTGGTCGCGAAAAAAGTGGATATTGGTCTGAGCAGCCGACAGCTCACCGATCCGCTGCACATGGATACCATCACCCTTCACGACGGGACACTTAACCTCTCCCCCCAAACCGCGCCGCTTCCATTCCAGGCCGACCGCCTGCAGCTGAACAACATGGCGTTCAACAGCCCGAATATGGAATGGGATCTGAGCGCGCAAAAAGTGACAGGCGGCGTCAGCCCCTGGCAGCCGGAAGCGGGCAGCGTGCTGGGCAAAAAAGCGCAAATTCAGATGAGCGCCGGATCGCTGACGCTCAACGGCGTGCCCACCAGCAATGTGCTAATTCAGGGTGAGCTGAACGGTAAAGAAGTGGTGCTGAGCACCATCGGCGCAGATATGGCGCGCGGCTCGCTGACGGGTACCGCGCGGCGTAACGCCGACGGCGGCTGGGTGATCGACAATCTGCGCCTGAACGACATTCGCCTGCAAAGCGACAAATCATTGATGGATTTCTTTGCGCCGATCACCACCCTGCCGTCGCTGCAGATTGGCCGCCTGGAGGTCACCGATGCCCGCCTGCAAGGGCCGGACTGGGCCGTAACCGATCTCGATTTAAGCCTGCGCAATCTGACCCTCAGCCAGGGCGACTGGCAAAGCCAGGACGGACGTTTATCGATGAATGCCAGCGAGTTTATCTACGGCTCGCTGCATCTTTTTGATCCGATTCTGAATGCAGAGTTTGCACCGCAGGGCGTGGCGCTGCGCCAGTTCACCTCCCGCTGGGAAGGCGGTATGGTGCGCACCTCCGGCAACTGGCTACGCAACGGTAAAGCGCTGGTACTGGACGATGTCGCGGTGGCCGGGCTGGAATACACCCTGCCACCGAACTGGAAAACCCTGTGGATGGAGCAGCTCCCCGAATGGCTCCACGACGTGACCCTGAAAAAATTCGGCCTGAGTCGCAACCTGGTGATCGATATCGATCCCGCCTTCCCGTGGCAGATCACCTCTCTCGACGGATATGGTGCCAACCTCCAGCTGGCGAAAGATCGTCAGTGGGGCGTGTGGGGCGGCAATGCGACTCTGAACGGTGCCGCCGCCACCTTTAATCGTGTAGACGTGCGCCGTCCGTCACTGGCGCTGGCGGCCAACGCGTCGACGGTGAATATCACGGAACTGAGCGCCTTCACCGAGAAGGGCATTCTTGAAGCCACGGCGACCGTATCACAGTTACCGCCGCGCCAGACCACGGTTAGCCTGAAGGGGCGCGGCGTGCCGGTGAATGTGTTGCAACAGTGGGGCTGGCCTGCACTGCCAATTAACGGCGACGGCAATATCCAGCTGACCGCCAGCGGCAGCGTGCAGGACAAAGCGCCGCTGAAACCGTCGGTAAATGGGAAGTTGAACGCGGTGAATATGGATAAACAACAAGTACAGCAGACGATGGCGGGTGGCCAGGTATCGACAAGCCCTGCGGTCGCGCCATCTGTAACACCCCAGCCCTGAAATGTTAATGGCATAAAAAAGCCGGGCGGCGGCTACGCTTAACCCGGCCTGCAAACCAAAGCTGACACCGTAGGCCCGGTAAGCGTAGCGCCGCCGGGCCATTTCAGGCACATCACTTCAGGTGAATCACCACTTCACTCCCCTGCGCTTTCACCACAACACCCCATTCGCTACCGGCATGTGAACCGCCTTTGACACCCGCGATCTGCTGCACATTGCGCAAACAGACTGACCAGTCCTGGGCGTTTCCTTCACCTTTTAACGTCACCGTATCGCCCTGGCGAGAAGCCGTCAGCGTAAACACGACCGATCCGTCCGCCGCCGGGACTTCGCTCACCGCCGAGCAACCGTCTGCCAGGCTAAACAGCTGAAATGCCGTGCCCGCGTTCCACGCATAATCCGGTTTCTGGCTATTGTTGCCAAGCGCCAGCAGGGTGTTCTCGCGTACATACACCGGCAGACTCTGGAAGTCGTGCTGCTGTTTATGCCAGCGACTGCCCTGCACTTCGTCGTTATGCCACAGGTGTGTCCAGCGACCTTCCGGCAGATAGAATTGCACGTCACCCGCTTCACTAAACACCGGTGCCACCATCATCGCGTCGCCGAGCATGTACTGACGGTCCAGATAATCACACGCCGGATCATCCGGGAATTCGAGCATCATCGCGCGCAACATCGGTGTGCCGACCTCGCGGGCCAGCGCCGCCTGGCGATACAGATACGGCATCATCCGGCATTTCAGCTGGGTGAAGTGGCGCACCACATCGCAGGACTCATCATCGTACGCCCACGGCACACGGTAGGATTTGCTGCCGTGCAGGCGGCTATGGCTGGAGAACAGCCCGAACGCGCACCAGCGTTTGTACACATGGGCAGGCGCGGTATTCTCGAACCCGCCGATATCGTGGCTCCAGAATCCAAAGCCCGACAGACCAATCGACAGCCCACCGCGCAGGCTTTCCGCCATGGATTCGTAATTGGCGTAACAGTCGCCGCCCCAGTGAACCGGGAACTTCTGCGCACCGACGGACGCGGAGCGCGCAAACAGCACCGCCTCCTCTTCACCAACGGTCTCTTTCAGCACGTCCCACACCAGCTCGTTATAGATATAGGCGTAGTGGTTGTGCATCTTCTGCGGATCGGACCCGTCATGCCACACCACGTCGGTCGGGATACGCTCGCCGAAGTCGGTCTTGAAGCAGTCCACGCCGATATCAACCAGCCCTTTCAGCTTATCGGCGTACCACTGGCAGGCTTCCGGATTGGTAAAGTCATAAATTGCCAGCCCCGGCTGCCACTTATCCCACTGCCATACGGAGCCATCCGCGCGCTTGAGCAGATAGCCTTTCTCTTTCAGCTCCTTGAACACCGGCGATTTCTGGCCGATATACGGGTTGATCCACACGCAGACTTTCAGCCCTTTGTCCTTGAGGCGACGGATCATCCCTTCCGGGTCCGGGAAAGTCACCGGGTCCCATTCAAAATCACACCACTGGAAGGCTTTCATCCAGAAGCAGTCGAAGTGGAAGACGTGCAGCGGCAGATCGCGCTCGGCCATACCGTCGATAAAGCTGTTCACCGTCGCTTCGTCGTAGTTAGTGGTGAATGAGGTGGTGAGCCATAGGCCGAACGACCATGCAGGCGGCAGCGCCGGGCGACCGGTGAACTGGGTATAGCGGTTGAGCACCTCTTTCGGCGTCGGGCCGTCGATTACGAAATATTCCAGATACTCGCCCGCCACGCTGAACTGCACTTTGGAGACTTTCTCCGAGCCAACTTCAAACGACACATTTTCCGGATGATTCACCAGCACGCCGTAACCACGGTTTGTCAGGTAGAACGGAATATTTTTGTAAGACTGCTCGGTGCTGGTGCCACCGTCACGGTTCCAGGTTTCGACCGTCTGGCCGTTACGCACCAGCGCGGTAAAGCGCTCGCCGAGGCCATACACCGCTTCGCCGACGCCTAAATCCAGGCGCTCGAACATGTAGTTGCTGTCGGTATTGCCATCCTGCACGTAGCCGTTATTTTTCAGCTGACTGCCGGTGATACGCTGGCCGTCACGCAGGAAATCCAGCGCCCAGAACTCCCCTTTGGTAACGCGCACGCTCAGATTGCCGCTTTTCAGCTCGGCAAATTCCGCCGTGTTTTCAATCTGTACTTTCACGTCTTTCAGAACGTTCAGCGGATAGTGCGGGCCGTTGTCCAGCGCGCCCTGGAAATGCTCGATGCGTACACCGACAATGCCTTCCTGCGGCGAGAACAGGCGAACCGTAAACATCAATGTGTCGAGCTGCCAGGTGCGTTCACGCACGTCGCGCGGCGCAACGTACACCACTAGGTCGTTGCCCTGCTGCTCCACGTCGAACACCTGCACCGGGTACGTCACGTTCAGGCCCGGTTGAATTAGCCAGTTTCCGTCACTGATTTTCATACTTTTATCCTCTTAGTTCTGCATTTCTTTGCTGACCGGCAGGGTTTCAAACTCCTGCTGGTTGCGGCGCGCGCCTTGCGCCAGCTCGCCCATAATTTTGGTCAGGAACGGGGTTTTCAGCGTGTAATAGCGTTTGGCGACGATGGCACTCAGCACATAGCACGCCGCCGGGGCCAGCGTGAACAGGCCAATAATGATGTTGATGGTGGTGCCGTTCTGAGTTTTGGCTGCGGCATCGTAGCCACCGCCGGCCAGCATCCAGCCGATCAGCGCGCCACCCAGCGCCAGGCCCAGCTTCAGCACAAACAGCGTGCCCGCAAAGCTGATCCCCGTCAGGCGTTTGCCGTTGGTCCATTCGCCGTAATCGACGGTATCGGACATCATCACCCACTGGATTGGCGTCACCAGCTGGTGCAGCACGCCAATCACGAAGATAAAGCTGAACATCATTAGCGTGGCATGCATCGGCACGAAGAACATCGCTACGCTCGCCACAGCCAGCAGGGCGTTGGTCCACCAGAAGATACTGACTTTGCATTTCCAGTCGGTGAGGGGTTTGGCGAGCGCGGAGCCAATCAGGTTACCGACGCAGTAGGTGGTGAGGAACGCGACGAACACTTCCGGCGTGCCCATGATCCAGGTGCAGTAGTACATCATCGCGCCGCCGCGCACGCAGACGGCGAGGATGTTGAGAATGGTGAGTACGCCGACGATGCGCCACTGGTCGTTTTGCCAGATATCGCGCAGATCTTCACGCATGGAGGTGGTGCTTGGCGGCACCTGGATGCGCTCTTTGGTGGTGAAGAAGCAGAACGCCAGCATCAGGAACGCGACCACCGACAGCACGGCGATCCCGCCCTGGAAGCCAAAGGCTTTGTCTTCGCCGCCAATCAGATTCACCAACGGCATCATCAGCACCGTGGAGAGCATGCCGCCCGCCGTCGCCAGCACAAAGCGCCAGGACTGCAGGGAGATGCGCTGCGTCGGGTCATTAGTAATGACGCCGCCGAGGGCGCAGTAAGGGATATTCACCACGGTATAGAGCAGGGTCAGCAGCGTGTACGTGATGGCGGCATAAACCATTTTACCGTTCAGGCTAAGATCCGGCGTGGTGTACGCCAGCACGCAGACGATGCCAAACGGGATTGCACCGAACAAAATCCACGGACGGAATTTCCCCCAGCGGCTGCGGGTGCGGTCGGCGAGCAGCCCCATGCACGGGTCGGAAATCGCATCCAGCGCACGCGCCAACAAGAACATGGTGCCGACAAATCCGGCGGGGATACCGAAAATATCGGTATAGAAAAACATCATATACAACATGACGTTATCAAAAATGATGTGGCTGGCGGCATCTCCCATGCCATAGCCAATCTTTTCCTTCACAGACAATATTTCGCTCATTATCTTTATCCTTGACGCTGTAGGGGCGCTGAGACCGGTTTCAGATGTTGTAAACCATCGCCGGGAGAGCGGATATTCTGTTTTCTGGTTAGCTGGTTACGATTCTTCTCTTTTGTGATCGCCGTAGAAGTTGGAGAAAAAACCTAACCTCAGGATTTTCTTAAGATTTAAGTAAGAGGGGTTAATGCAGGTCAAAGCAGGGGTGAAAAAACTCTGCGAAATGATGTGGTAAATGCCTGAAAGTAGCTATAATGCGCACCGCCTCCATGTAGCAATCGAGGCGCGGAAGATCGTCATCTCCGGTGAGGTGGCTGGATTTCAAATCCAGTTGGGGACGCCAGCGTTCCCGGGCAGGTTCGACTCCTGTGATCTTCCGCCAAAATTTCATTTCTGTTTTTTTTAATCTCAAGCATTATTTTAATAAATACGATCGATAGTGTAATATTCTCTCATCATTTAGACTGTACTCTAAGTTTTCTAGAGGTGATAATTTATGTTTGATATTTTTAAAATATTTATAACATTTATATTAACAGGTGTAATTGGAGCACTTTTATCTCAGAAAATACAGAAGAAGAGTTTTTTACATCAAATTAAAATAACTCAAATACAAAAAGAAATAGAACGAATTAAAGAAATCGCTAATAATATCGAAAAAGATGCTGGGATGCGTATATTTTATGGAAGAAATTTAATGGAGAATTATATAAGCAATAATATAGAAGAAATTGAGAAATCACGGTCAGATTATAGAAAAGCAGTTATAAAATGGAACGAAAATTTGTCATCATATTTTTTAGAATTACGAACTCTTGGTTTAACCCCCTTAGCTTATGAGTTTGAAAGAGACGTGCACAACAATTTATTCAAAGCCCATAAAATAATTGATAATTGTGTTAGGAAAAATAAAAAAGCAGATCTTGATGATTTGAAAATATGTTATTCTCTTGCATTTGACGGTCTAAGAAAAATATCAAGAAAGTTAATGGACATTAGTGATGAAAAATGGTCCAGTATTAAACATGGAAACTCAGAGCAACTAAATCAATACAACTTAGACAAAGCAAGCTTTGTTACGCTAATTTTTGCTTTGTTTCACAAAAGCCCTCATTCTTTGCGCGTACATCGCCCGAGAAATGACTGACTGCCTCCATCTCTCATTACATCTCAATGGCTTAGGCCTTAAGAGCATTGCAGCCAAGAATGCTTTTTCATAATAATCAAGGCATTCAAAATTTTTATTGAATGTTTCACTTGCGGCGACTTCGTAACCATATAATCTGGTACCAAAAAAAGCATTTTTCAAATAACATCTTATTATTTGTTTTTTTGAAAACTTGTAATTAACTAACACAGAAAGAATAATTTCGTATAATTTTCTATAAAGCGTTAAATCCCTAAAATCAGTAATTGTTCTTACCATCTGCATATCAATAGTACTTGCTCCACCATGTTTTCTCATAGATATCATTTTGAAAACCTCTCTTAAGCAGGCTTTGAAATCATACCCACAATGTTTCAAATAACGTCGATCTTCTAATGACATTACTAAAAATTCAAAATCGTTGAACTCAGAGAAATTATCGATGTTATTCATCTTCTTTGATATCTCAAATAGATCATAATTTAGACAAATAAAAAAATTCTTTAAGTTCCTAATTAACTGACCATTCTTTGGCTGATCCATATTTTCACCTATTGACTTTATCCTTTAGGGCTGATGCCTTTATTTTTTAGGGCCTCTCTCGCCAGTTCCTTCAACCAGCTGGCGAGACTCACCCCTTCCTCAGCTGCGACAGCATCTAACTGCTCCTTCAATGCCGGATCAATACGCATTTTAAACTGCGGAGATTGTCCGCCGCCTTTTGGTTTTTTTTCGCGCGCTATGATTGACATGGGGCCACCTATCCATTTAATCTGAATCATATTAGGAGGCCACCTAACCTCCTTTAAGCAACGCCCCGCTGTGCAGGAACACAATAGGAGCGTCTAACCTCACCAACTATCAAGGAGTTGATTATGGCTGATTCGCATTCTACCCCAGACACTACCGCCACCGGAACTGAGCGCTCGATAATTGTGGGATATCGCCCGAACGTTCACGATAAAACCACGCCGAACATCATTCTTTCGGGCAAGTGGCTTCGCGCCGCCGGGTTTGATACCGGGCATCAGGTGACGGTTAAAGTCATGGACGGGTGCATTGTTCTGATGGCGTACACCGAGCAGGAACAGCGGTTGCTGGACGAATTAAAACAGGCGCAGGCGAAGCTGAAAGGGATTGAAGGGGCGTTATTACAAAAACATTAATCTCACCCGTGAAATATCCCTGAAGACGGCTCGCAATATCACCCTTGCCTTCTCAGGTGGGTTGCCCTTCTCTGTCATAATCATTCATCGGAGATGCAATGGCCGTTACAGGCAGCCATTGCAAATATAAATTACAGCTTATATCCTTCTGGGTATAAGCTACAGCTTATCATGGACGATTGCATGTGGACGGTACTTTTAGGGAAGGTATTTGAACAATGGCTGCATGAGCAAGAAGAAGGGCTACAGGAAAGGGTATTAGCAGAATTATTAACTCTGCAAAACTACGGACCGCATCTTACAAGACCCTGGGCCGATACCGTAAAAGGATCGCGGTATAACAATATGAAAGAGCTAAGAATTCACTATGCTGGCCGTCCTATTCGTGCGTTCTTTGCTTTCGATCCCGTCCGCCAGGCGATCGTGCCTTGTGCGGGTGACAAGAGTAACGACAAAATGTTTTATAAGCGGTTAATCCGTATTGCAGATAAAGAATTTTCGTTTCATCTGACAGCCCTGGAGACAGCAAATTGAAAACCTTAAATGACGTGATTGCTTCCCGTTCGCCTGAAAGCCAGCAGCGTATCAAAGAGATGGCTGACGAGATGATTCTCGAAACCGGGCTACAGATGATGCGCGAAGAACTGAAACTGTCTCAACAGGCGGTGGCGACAATAATGGGAATCAGCCAACCCGCAGTTACCCAGCTTGAACAGCGCGGTAATGAACTGAAAATTGCCACGCTAAAACGCTACATCGAAGCGATGGGTGGAAAACTGAGCCTGGATGTTGAACTGCCGAATGGGAAACGCGTGGCATTTCATATTTAGATTTTCTCGGCATCTGTGTCTCAAGCCCTCTCCCCTCAGGTTGAGGGGCGGATCGAGCAAATTCAACGCGGTATCATCGCCGGGTTTGTCGGCCGGGTAAGCGAAGCGCCACCCGGCATTGCAGAAACCCCTCAAACCCTAACCTCCATCACCGCATAAACCCCATCTTTCGGCACAATCACCGTCACGTTCTCCGCAGGTATCCCCGCCGCAAGATGGATATCCTGCAACTGCTGCAAGGTGCGCGGGTAGATGTGCGCCCAGCCGATGCAGCGCAAAATAAAGTCGATTTGCGGGCTGGTGGTGAGCATATTCGACACAATCACTGCCCCGCCGGGCTTCACCAGTCGCACGGCGCGTTGCAGGAAAATCACCGCATCGGTGTCGTTGAAATATTCGAAAATCCCCAGCGCGTCGACCAGTTCGGCCTGATGTTCACCCAGCTCGAGCAGTAAATCGTCACTGCGGATGAAATGATGAATCAGATGGCGCTTGAGCAACGTCAATTGTTCCCCCACCACCAGCCCCTCCTGCGCCGCCATGGTTTCTGCCCAGCGCAGGGCGACGGGGTCATCGTCCACCAGCGAGAGATGCACCTTTTGCCCGTCCAGTTTTGCCGTGCGAAGCGCCTCCAGCACCGGGATCGCCGCGCCACTCGCCAGGCTTATCCAGTCGCATTCCAGCTCATTGTGAATGTATTTCTCCACCAGCGCGCCCAGCACCTGCGCGCGGGAGCGCACACCGATGGCGTCGTTGGCGTGGATAAACCACTGGCGGCTTTCGCTGTCCATCCGCGTGCCTTCAGGCAGGCGTTCCTCCAGCGGGTTTTGCACCACAAACAGCGCCAGCGCAGAGGGCACCAGCCGCGCGCGCCAGGCCGCCATCGCCGGGCGTGTACGGAACGCTCGCTCAGAATGAACATGCTGCGGGATTAGCCTCGGCAGGCCGTTTTCACCCTCTTCCAGTAGCGGGGGCAGCAGCTCAGGGTCGGCTTTCATGGCCAGATTGAGCGCGTTAATCTCCCGCGTGACATCGTCTTTCATCGGCCATTGATCGCTGATATCAGGAAACGATGCGCTGTAAATTGTCATATTTGCCGGTGCATCACCGCGAAAAGAGTGCCAGTTCATCTCGTAACCCCCCGTTCGACCCTAAACGGAAGTCTATGCAAACGGTACGGCATTGCCCTACGAAAAATGCACGATATGCCTTAATTTTCAGCTCACCTGTGCCGCTTTGAATCGCTATACATGAAGGAGCGATCGGGATGAGAAAACAGGTTTGGCGGCTGCTGCTGCCGTTGATGCTAACGGGCTGCGCCAGCATTGTCGGCAGCAACGAAGAGACGCTGTATATCGACAGCACCCCGACGGAGGCATATTACGCGGTCATCGATCGCAACGGCGAACTGATCGCCACCGGTAAAACGCCGCAGTCCGTGGTGCTGAAAAAATCCGACGGCAGTTATTTCGGCAAACGGGAATACACCCTGACGCTGAAACAGGAGGGCTATTACTCGACGATGATGCCGCTCGAGTACCGCTTCAGCCACTGGTACACCTTCGGGAATATCCTCTTCTTCGGCGTGCCGGGCTGGCTTGTTGTAGACCCGTTCTCGGGCGGCATGTACACGCTCAAAGAGGACCACGTAAACGCCATATTGCGCCCCTGCCCGCCGGGGCCGTTCAATCACATGTGCTCGTAACGAGCGGAATTCGTAGTATATTGAGAGTTAACTTGGTCATCAGGCGCACTCCATGTCTTACTCCATCGGCGAATTCGCCCGACTTTGCGGCATCACCGCGACCACGCTGCGCGCGTGGCAGCGTCGCTATGGTTTGCTGAAACCGCTTCGCACCGATGGCGGACACCGTCTTTACAGCGATGACGACGTACAACAGGCACTGAAAATTCTCGACTGGGTGAAAAAAGGCGTACCGGTTAGCCAGGTGAAACCGCTGCTGGCGCGGCCTGGCGCACGGCGCACCAATAACTGGCTCACCCTGCAGGAGAGCATGCTGCAGCGCCTGAAAGAGGGGAAAATCGAATCCCTGCGCCAGCTGATTTACGACTCAGGCCGCGAATCGCCACGGCCAGAACTGGTGACCGAAGTGCTGCGCCCGCTGCGCAGCCAGGTCTCCGCGAATATCCCGGCGATCATGACCCTGCGGGAAATCCTCGACGGCATCATCATTGCCTACACGTCGTTTTGCCTCGAAGGGGATAAACGCGCGCCGGGCGATAACTGTCTGATCACCGGCTGGCATCTTAACGACCCGTGTGAAATCTGGCTCGAAGCGCTCAAACGCACGGGGCAAGGCCACCGCATCGACGTTCTCCCGATACCGCCCGCAACCCTGGCACCGGAAATTTTCCCGGACCGCAAATGGCTGCTGGTGACCACCGGCAAATTAACCGTCGCGCGTAAAAAACAGATTGCGCAGTGGCAGGAACAGGGTATTTCTCTGGAAATTATCACCCTGTAAAGGCTATTTCCCGCGCCAGTTATCACAAAAGATTGAATATTTTCCTGCCGCCATAATGCTAACGTTTTCCTGTATTCATCACTCAACAGGAAAACAACATGAATAAAGTCTCCGGCCTGCTGCTTTTATCCTCCCTCGCCTTTGCCCCAGTCGCTTTTAGCGCCCCGATGGGTACGTTGAGCGTCCATATTCTTAACCAGCAAACGGGCACACCGCCGCCGGATGTCACGGTCACGCTGGAAAAACAGCAGCAGGGAAAATGGACCACGCTGGCGAGCGGCAAAACCGATCACGACGGGCGTATTAAATCCCTGTATCCGCAGGATCAGGATATGCAGCCCGGCGTGTATAAAGTGACCTTTAAAACCGGTGAATACTTCCAGAGCCAGAAATTATCCTCGTTTTTCCCTGAGATCCCGGTGCTCTTTACTGTCACCACCACCAACGAAAAACTGCATATTCCACTGCTGCTGAGCCAGTACGGCTACTCCACCTACAAGGGCAGCTGATTCGTCCTGCGCTCCTGCCCCGCTATCGGGAGCGCATTAATTTCCGCAAAAATCACCTTTCCTATCCAATTGAAATAAATCACTAATTAAAAATAATCCAAATCAAACTTGGACAAATATCATTGTTTGTGTAAGTTTTAATTATTGGGTTTTTTCAGGATCGTCAACCGCAAAGGTGAGTCAATGAGCGCCGTGCATACCGTCATCGATCGGTTCGTGAGTTACTACGCCGAGCTGGACAACCAGCCGCCCTCGGCGCTGCCTGCGCTCTATCATCCTGAAGCCGTGCTGATTGATCCTTTCGGTGAGCATCAGGGCTTGTTCGCGATCCAGCGTTACTTCACCCATCTGCTGGCCAATGTGGACCAGTGTCATTTCTCCATCGATAAGCCATTTACCGACGGTGACCGTTTCGCGCTCACCTGGACCATGCACTGGTCGCATCCCCGTTTAACGGAGGGCAACACGCTGGCTCTGCCAGGCTGTTCCGTGGTGGACGTGCAGGACGGCACAGTGAAACGCCAGCGGGACTATTACGATGCCGGAGAGATGATTTACGAACACCTGCCGGTGCTGGGCTGGGCGGTTCGCGGTGTGAAAAGGAGGGTGCGCCCATGATGACTGTCCTCATCACCGGCGCAAGCTCAGGGATTGGCGAGGGGCTGGCGAAGTCCTGGGCGGATGACGGCTGCCGCGTCATCGCCTGCGGCAGGGATGCTGCCCGCCTTGAGGCCCTGCGCCAGTACAGCCCGCTAATCTCCCTGCGTCAGTTTGACATGACCGACGCACAGGCCTGTCGCGACGCGTTGGCCGATTGCCCCGTGGATCTCGCCGTTTTGTGCGCCGGAACCTGCGAATATCTCGATCAAGGGTCGATCGACATCGATCGCGTCTCGCGGGTCATGCGCACCAATTTTCTCGGCCCGGTGAACTGCCTGGCCGCGCTTCAGGATCAACTCGCGCCCGGTAGTCGCGTGGTGCTGGTCAGCTCCATGGCGCACTGGCTGCACTTCCCGCGCGCCGAGGCGTACGGCGCATCCAAAGCAGCGCTGACGTGGTTTGCCAACAGCCTGCGTCTGGACTGGGAGCCTAAAGGCGTGGCCGTTACGGTCGTCTCCCCAGGCTTTGTCGACACGCCCCTCACCCGTAAAAATGATTTCCCGATGCCCGGCAAAGTCAGCGTAGAGCAGGCCGTTGCCGCCATCCGCCGTGGCGTGGCGAAAGGCAAAACGCACATCGCGTTTCCTGCCGGGTTTGGTGTGTTCCTGCGGCTGCTGGCGTCCCTGCCGCCGTTTGTGCAGAACGCGCTGCTGCGCAGGATGGTGCGCTCATGAACATCGCCATTATCGGCAGCGGGATCGCCGGGCTGACCTGCGCCTGGCGGCTGGCCGGGCACCATCAGGTGACGCTGTTCGAAGCGGCCCCCACCGTCGGCGGCCATACCGCCACGGTCGATGTCACCACGCCGTCGGGAGATTTTTCCATCGACACCGGTTTCATCGTTTACAACGACCGCACCTATCCCCGCTTTATGGGCCTGCTGGGCGAGCTGGGTATTAGCGGGCAAAAAACGCAGATGAGCTTTTCTGTGCATAACCCGGCCAGCGGGCTGGAATATAACGGCCACACGCTCTCCAGCCTGTTTGCCCAGCGGCGCAATCTGCTGAACCCGACCTTCTGGCGGCTGCTGAAATCCATCGTGCGGTTTAACAAACTGGCGAAACAGACGCTGATTAAGGGCACCAGTAATAACGACACGCTGCAAACGTTCCTGGAACAGCACCACTTCAGCCCTTTCTTCTCCCGGCACTACATTCTGCCGATGGGCGCGGCGATCTGGTCCTCGTCGTTGCAGGAGATGCGCCGTTTTCCGCTCTCCCTGTTTTTACGCTTTTTTGAGAATCACGGGCTGCTGGACATCACCCATCGTCCCCAGTGGTACGTGGTGCCCGGCGGATCGCGCGAATATGTCCGCGCACTCGTTACGCAGCTGGGCACTCGCCTGACGCTGCGCACGGATGCACCGGTGCAGAAGGTGATCCGCCACCCCCACCAGGTTGACATTGAACTTGCCGACGGAACTCACACCTTCGATCAGGTCATTTTCGCCTGCCACTCCCGCCAGGCGCTTGCACTGCTGGCTAACCCCTCGCTTGCGGAAAAACAGATCCTCGGCGACATCGGCTGGCAGCGTAATGAGGTAGTGCTGCACAGCGACAAACGCTGGCTGCCGGTGCGTGAACGAGCCTGGGCAAGCTGGAACTATCGTCTGAACGATCGGGAACAAAACAGCGCCTGCGTGACCTACAACATGAACATTTTACAGGGGCTGCCAGAGGGCGCGCCGCTGTTCTGCGTGACCCTGAATCCGGATGCCCCCATTGACGAGCGTTACGTCTGGCAACGCTTTGTGTATGAACATCCGCAGTTCAACCCAAAAAGCTGGCGTGCCCAGACGCGCCGCGCCGAGATCAACGGCCAGCAGCGAAGCTGGTTCTGCGGTGCCTACTGGTACAACGGATTTCACGAGGATGGCGTGCGCAGCGCGCTCGACGTGGTAACGGGGATCGCAGGAGTGGGAGGGGCGGGAACATGAACAGTTGCCTCTATCAGGGCGTGCTTCGTCACCGCCGTCTGCTGCCGCGAACGCACCATTTCCGCTACAGCATTTTTTTGGCATGGCTCGATCTCGACGAACTGGCGCGCCTGCCATCGCTGGGCATTCGCCGTAACCGCTTTGCCGCCGCGTCGTTTTACGATCGCGATTATCCGCTGGGTGAGCCACTCAAAGAGCAGGTGCTCACCAGGCTGGAGACGCTGACCGGTGAGCGCACCGATGGCCGGGTGATGCTGCTCACCCAGCTGCGCTATTTCGGTATTCATTTTAATCCGGTCAATTTTTATTACTGCTTTGACCAGCAGGACGTCCTGCGCTGGGTGCTCGCGGAAGTGCGTAACACGCCGTGGAACGAGCGGCATTACTACGCGGTGAACGGGCAGGAAACGCGCCCAATGGCGAAAGCCTTCCACGTTTCGCCGTTTAATCCAATGGATATGGTGTACCACTGGCGCTTCAATCGCCCGGCGAAAACCTTATTTATGCACATTGAGAACCATCAGGAAGCCAAAGTGTTTGATGCCACGCTGATGCTCACTCGTCAGCCTCTGACACGCGCGGCGCTGAGTTCGCTGCTGTGGCGCATTCCGCTCATGACGCTCAAAACCGTCCTCGCCATTTACTGGCAGGCGCTGCGGCTGTGGCTCAAACGCGTACCCATCCATCCCCATCCCACCAGCAGGAGTGAACGCTCATGACCGATCCCGTTTATGCGCTTGAGCCAGACTATCCGCGCAACGCGCGCATGGCGCGCTGGCTGCTGTTCCGCCTGCTGGGGGACTTACAACAGGGTTCGCTGACCGTACGCGAAGGCAACCAGACGTTCCATTTTGGCGACGCCAGTGCGGCCCTGCATGCCGACGTGGAGGTTCTCTCCTCCTCCGTTTACCGGCGACTGCTGACGGGCGGAAGTCTGGCCGCCGCCGAAGCCTGGATGGACGGCGAGTGGGAGACGCATCAGCTCACCACGCTGCTGCACATCCTCGCCCTTAACGGTAAAACGCTCGGGCGGCTGGAGAGCGGTTTCCGACTGCTGGGCAAGCCCGTCGAACGGCTACGCCACTGGATGCGCCGCAACCATCGCCAGCAGGCGCGGGAAAATATTGCCGCCCATTACGATCTGGGGAACACCTTTTATGCCCAGTTTCTCGACGAAGAGCTGCTCTATTCCAGCGCCCTGTTTACCTCGCCGGATCAGGATCTCACGGCCGCGCAGAAGGCAAAAATGGCGCGACTGTGTGACCAGCTGGCGCTGACGCCTGCCGATCATCTGCTGGAAATCGGCACCGGCTGGGGCGCGATGGCGGAATTTGCTGCCCGTCACTATGGCTGCCGGGTGACCACCACCACACTGTCGTTTGAGCAGTTTAGCTGGGCACAGGCCAGAATTGCCCGCGCCGGGCTGCAGGATCGGGTTCAGGTTCTGCTGTGCGATTATCGCGATCTCACCGGGGAGTTCGACAAACTGGTGTCGGTAGAGATGATCGAGGCGGTCGGCAAACGCTTCTTACCGGAATTTTTCCGCACCTGTCAGGCGCGCCTGCGCCCCGGTGGCAAAATGGCGATTCAGGCGATCACCATTCAGGACCAGCGCTACCGCGCCTACAGCAAAAGCGTCGATTTTATTCAGCGCTATATCTTCCCCGGCGGCTTTTTGCCAAGCATTACGGCGATGAGCGATCTGATGACCCGCCATACCGATTTCGTGGTGCGCAATCTGTTTGATATGGGACCGGACTATGCGCGCACGCTGGCTCACTGGCGCACACGCTTTATCCATGCCTGGCAGGATATTGAAAAACTCGGCTTTGACGAGCGTTTTCGCCGCATGTGGCTCTACTACCTGGGCTACTGCGAAGCCGGGTTCAACGCCCGCACCATCAGCGTGGTGCAACTGACGGCAGAGCGCGTATGAACCGCCATGTGCAGGTCTTCGTGCTCGCCATCGCGTTCGATCTCTACTGGACGCTGGTGGTGATGTTTCGTGAGCGGGGAGTGATGGTGTGGCTCGCGCTGGCGCTGCTGGCCTGCCTGATGCTGAAACCGATCCAGCGACTCTTCGCCCTTATGCTGGCGGTCGCCGGGAGTTCCCTGGACACCCTCTGGTCGCTGACCGGTCTGCTGCGCTTCAACGGCGAAGGGATTTTGCCTCTCTGGATGATGGCACTTTGGCTGATGTTCGCCTGCGTCTGGACCCAGCTCACGACGACCACCGCGCTGCCGCGCTGGCTGCTGGTTCTGATGGGCACCGCTGGCGGTCCGGTGGCCTATTTTCTCGGCGAGCGGCTGGGCGCGATCACCTTTCAGGCACCGGCATTCATCGTCCTGAGCTGGATGGCGATGGGCTGGCTGGTACTGATTCTCTTTTTCCATCTGCTGGTGGGGAGGCAACGATGAGATCCGCTTTGCTGCTTCTGCTCTGGCTGGCTGCCGCGCTGCCTGCGGCGCACGCCGCCGACTGGCTCACCTGGCGCAAAGTGGGCGAGGCGACCCTCACCTGGGGCCCGTTTGACGTTTATCGCTCCCAGTTGAGCACCCCGGATGGGCGTTACACCGGCCTGCAACAGGATCAGGCGCTGCTGATTACCTATCAGCGCAGTATCAGCCGTGACGAACTGGTCGACGCTACCCGCGAGCAGTGGCAGGCGCAGGGCATTCTGGACAGTGAACCCAACAGCGCCGAATGGCTGCGCAGGCTGCAGGCGCTGTGGCCTGATGTGAATCAGGGAAGCCAGCTGGCGTTTGTCGTGAATAACGGGCAGGGGCAATTCTGGTATCGCGCCCCGACCGACCGTTCGGCGTTCACACCGCTCGGCCCACCGCAATCGGCGACCTTCAGCGAGCGCTTTCTGGCAATCTGGCTCGGTCCTCGTACGCAATATCCCGAACTACGACTGCAGTTGCTCGGAGGTAAACCATGAAACGTTTTCTGACTCTCGGCCTGGTGCTGATGACGCTGCTGGCCGGCTGTAGCGCCGACATTAACGATTACCGCGATCAGCAGCCGCGGCTCGATATCTTCCACTATTTTCAGGGCCAGACCGAAGCCTGGGGGATGGTGCAGGATCGCAGCGGGAAGCAAATTCGCCGCTTCCACGTCAATCTCAAGGGCGAGGTCAGCGGCGATACGCTGACGCTCAGCGAGCAGTTTGTGTATGACGATGGCGAAAAACAGCAGCGCGTATGGCATATCCGGCGCGTCAGCGCCGATCGCTTTGAAGGCCGTGCGGGGGATATTGAGGGCGTGGCGACCGGCCAGGCGGCGGGAAACGCCTTCAACTGGCGCTATAGCATGAACGTCAAAGCCGACGGCAAAACCTGGCTGCTGCACTTCGACGACTGGATGTATTTGCAGGACGGCAAACACCTCTTCAATAAAACCGCGATGACGAAGTTTGGCTTTAACGTCGGAACGGTGACGATTTTCTTCACCCGCAACGAGCAGTAAGGGGACAACACCATGAACAATAAACCCATTCTCGGTATCAGCGGATGTCTGACCGGCTCAGCCGTACGGTTCGATGGCGGACATAAACGCATGAGTTTTTTAATGGACGCGCTGGCGCAATGGGTGACGTTTAAACCCGTATGCCCGGAAATGGCGGTGGGCTTGCCCGTCCCTCGCCCGGCGCTGCGACTGGTCAAAACGCCCGACGGTGAGATGCACATGCGCTTTACCCAGGCCCCCAATGAAGATATCACGCACAAAATGGCCGAGTTTGCCGGGCACTATTTGCCGGGTATTGCCGATTACGCCGGCTTCATCGTCTGCGCCAAATCGCCAAGCTGCGGCATGGAGCGCGTGCGCATCTACGACGAAGCGGGTAATCCTGGCCAGAAAGAGGGAAACGGCCTCTTCACCGCCGCGATGCAGGAAAAATATCCGTGGCTGCCGGTGGAGGAAGACGGGCGGTTGCACGATCCGGTACTGCGGGAGAACTTTATCGCGCGGGTATTTGCCCTGCACGAGCTGAACATGCTCCGCGCCAGCGGTCTGACGCGCGGCGCACTGCTGGCCTTTCACAGCCGCTACAAGCTGCAACTGCTGGCGCATAATCAGGCCGGTTATCGCGAGATCGGGCCTTTTGTGGCGTCGCTTCACGAATGGGACGATTTGGAGGCCTTTTTTGCGGTCTATCGCGAGAAACTGATGGCGATTTTGAAACAGCCCGCGTCGCGCAAAAACCACACCAACGTGCTGATGCACATTCAGGGCTATTTCCGTAAACAGCTCAACACCCGCCAGCGCGTGGAGTTGCGTGAAGTTATCCTCAACTACCGCGCCGGACAGCTGCCGATCCTCGCCCCGCTCACGCTGTTGAAACATTATCTGGCTGAGCACCCGGACCGCTATCTCCTGACGCAAAACTACTTCGACCCGTACCCGCAAGACTTAGGCCTGCGGCTGGCGATCGCTTGATTTAACAACGAGAGACCTTTAGCCCAAAGGGTCCTTACACGCACCCCGTTTTAGACGACAAACCTCACTGTCGTCTTTTTTTTGGCCCGCGGCATGGGTTATTGGCTGGTAGAATGAGTGGGTTGACCCCGTTTTGCATCACTCAGGTAACCACGATGATCCGCGCCCTGCACATTGAAAACTACCGCTCGATTCGCCAGCTCTCGCTCGGGCTGGAACAGCTCAATATCGTTTTTGGGCCGAACGGCACCGGTAAATCGAATATTTACAAGGCGATCCATCTGATGCACAGCGCGGCACAGGGCCAGTTTTCGCAGGCTCTGGCGAACGAAGGCGGGATTTTAAAGGTGTTCTGGGCCGGGAAAACGCGAAGCGATCAGCTGCGCCGCGTCAATCTGGCGGTGGAAACCGAAATCTACGAGTACGAGCTACAGGTGGGGTTTGTCGAGAAGCTGCCCTATCCTTCACAGTTCCAGCTCGACCCGGTGATCAAAGAAGAGACCCTCTGGCTGAGCGATCACCATCGCCGCCCATCGTCGCGGCTGATGCAGCGTAAAAACCAGACCGTATTTCTGAACAACATTCACCACGAGAAAGTGACCCACAGCGGCACGCTGTATGAGAACGAATCGGTGTTCGGCCAGCTGGGCGAACCGCATCTATATCCTGAGGTGTCGCAGATGCGCGAATCCCTGCGCAACTGGCGCTTTTACCACGAATTTTCCGTCTCGTCTGGCTCGGCGATGCGCGCCCCGCAGGTGGGTTTTCGGTCGCCGGTCTTAGCCAGCGACGGGGCAAACCTCGCGGCAGCGTTCCAGACGATTGTGGAGATTGGCGACGAGCTGCTATTGATGCGGATCCTCGACCAGGCCTTCCCCGGCTGCGTATTTTACAGCGATAACAGCGGGGGACGTTTTCGCATGATGATGCAGCGCGAAGGGTTAAGCCGCCCGCTGGAACCGGCAGAATTCTCGGACGGCACGCTGCGATTCCTGTGCCTGGCCGTCGCACTGCTCAGCCCGCGACCACCCGCGTTTATTGCCCTCAACGAACCGGAAAACAGCCTGCACCCGCAGATGCTGCCCGCCCTTGCCAGCCTGATCGCCGAAGCGAGCCACTACTCGCAAATCTGGCTGACCAGCCACTCACCGGAACTGGCCAATTTAATCGAAAAACACCGCTCGTTTTCGCTGTATCAACTGTCGATGGTCGACGGGGAGACAAGGATGGAGCGGCTGGCGATGACTTAATTTAACAATGCGAGACCTTTAGCCTTAAGGGTCCTTACACGCCCCCGCTTTAGACGCCAAACCTCACTAAGGCTTAGAGCATGCAAGACGGCCATTAATCGCTTTAATGGCCTTCTTGAGATCACCAGCCTGGAACCGCGCCGCCGTTAAAGATTTTTTCTGCCGCTTTCGCCACTTCTGGCGACTGGTACGACTGAATAAATTCCTTCACGTTTTCCGCGTCTTTATTCTCTTCGCGGGTTACCACAATATTCACGTAAGGCGAGTTTTTATCTTCGATAAACACGCCGTCATGTACCGGCGACAGCCCGGTTTGCTGGAGGTAAGTGGTGCTGATGATCGCCACATCCACTTTTGGGTCGTCAAGCACGCGCGGCAGCTGCGCGCCTTCCAGCTCCATGATGTTCAGCTTTTTCGGGTTAGCGGTAATATCAAGAGCCGTTGGCAGCAGGCCGACGTCGGGTTTAAGCGTAATCAGCTTCTCTTTTTGCAGCAGCAACAGCGCGCGGCCAAGGTTGGTGGGATCGTTTGGAATCGCAACGGTCGCGCCATCCTTCAGTTCCGAAACCGATTTGATTTTGCGCGAGTAGCCTGCCATCGGGAAGACAAACGTATTTGCCACCGCGACCAGCTTATAGTTGTGAGCTTTGTTATCTTCCGCCAGGAATGGGCGATGCTGGAAGACGTTCGCATCCAGTTCGCCGTGGTTCGTCGCATCGTTGGGCAGCAGCGAGCCGCTGAAACCGACCAGCTCCACATCCAGCCCGTACTTCTCTTTCGCCACTTTTTTGGCGACTTCCGCCACATCCTGCTCTGCGCCGTTAATCACGCCGACTTTAATATGTTTGGCATCGCTGCCGCTTTGATCACAGCCCGCAAGCAGAACGCCCGCCAGAAGTAATGCACCACATCGAGGTAAAGAGAGTTTCACGAGACAGATCCTTTTGATAAACGTTTAAACGACTATATCGACAACGAAGCGGTACGCTAAAAACCGAAAAAGAATCAAACAGAAGGAAAAGTTATATATCGGTACTCTCTGAAAGTCAGGCCCGGTCACACCGCGCCACCGGGCATCCGCCGTTACAGATCTTTCGCCAGATAGTGCCGCTGCATGCCCTGATAAGGGAAATCCTTCAGCGTCATCTGCAGTGTGTACCCCTGCTTTTCATAAAACGGACGCGCCTGAAAGCTGAACGTATCCACCAGCGCATGGCGGCAGCCCTGGCGGCGGGCTTCTTCTTCGGCGGCATTCATCAGCTGACTCCCCAGCCCGCTACCGCGCGCATCATTGCTCACCCACAGGTACTGAATATTCAGCCATTCGCCTTTGCGATTGCCGATCAATCCGCCCGTCATCACGCCACTGTCGTCGCGCGCATAAACGGCGATATCGCCACCGACCGCAGAAAAATCGATATACTGCCGGTTATACGATCGTAATCCATTCAGGAGTTCTTCTTTATCGGCTTCAGTAATGGTATCCGTAAGGCTCAAGTGCATGTGGTTCTCCTTATTTTCAGCGCAATCTGAATATCGCACACCTTTATCTTCATAAAAACTCCTTATTCTCTCCTTTATTTCGCAGTAGAAATATTCTTTCAATATGAAAATAAAAAAATCGCTTTCCTGTACCCTCCTGAAACGTATAATAACCAAAAATGAGAACGATCATTCTCACTCTCAGCGCGGCGGGGAAACGATGAGCACAACGCTTGAAGAACGGCAGAAACTACGGCAAGACGAGATCATCACCGCGGCGCGGCGCTGCTTTCGCGCGAGCGGCTTTCACGGTGCCAGCATGTCGCAAATCGCCAGCGAGGCGAAGCTGAGCGTCGGGCAGATCTACCGTTATTTCAGCAATAAAGATGCCATTATCGAAGAGATGATCCGCCGCATTATCGACTACCGCATCGCCGAGATGGAAGGCAAAACCCAGACCGACCGCATGCCGCAGATCCTTGCCTGGCGCCAGACTCTGAGCGAAGACGACGATGCGCTGATGCTGGAAATGTCTGCCGAAGCGACCCGCAATCCGCTGGTTGCGGCGATGCTGGTGGAAGCCGATGCGCGCATGTTTGCCAACGCCTGCGAGCACCTGAAAAAACAGTGCCCGCACCTGAGCGACGAGCGCATTCGCTGCTGCGTGGAAATTATCGCTGTGATGATGGAAGGCTCCATCTATCGTCGATTAACCCCACAAAAAGTATCAGCAGAAGAATTAGAAAAAATTTATCGGGAAATACTCAATATGCTTCTCATTGTGAATTAATTAAACCTGAACTCATCACCGGGAAATAGCTATTTCCCGTTTTTTCATTTCCGCGAATCGCGGAGATGCGGCATCGCTTTGCCTTAAAACCTCCTAATCTCGTTAAGCCATTAACGGGACAGGCGTCGTTCACCCTGGAAAAAAGTATGAAAACCCTAACAACCGCCATCGCGGCATTATTTCTCCTGACCGGTTGCGATAATGCACAAATATCCGCGCCAGAAGGCGCACTCCCGCAAGTGGGGATTGTCACCCTCATGAGCCAGCCCGTCCCGGTGGTCAGTGAGCTTACCGGGCGGACCAGCGCCGCCCTTAGCGCGGAGGTGCGCCCGCAGGTGGGCGGCATCATCCAGAAGCGGCTGTTTAATGAAGGCGATACGGTGAAAGCCGGGCAGGCCCTGTATCAGATCGACCCGGCCAGTTTCAGGGCGAGCTACGACGAAGCCGCCGCCGCGCTGAAACAGGCCCAGTCGCTGGTGCAGGCCGACTGCCAGAAAGCCAGGCGCTATGCGCAGCTGGTGAAGGACGATGGCGTTTCGCGCCAGGATGCAGAAGATGCACAGGCCACCTGTGCGCAGGACAAGGCCAGCGTCGAATCTAAAAAAGCCGCGCTGGAGAGCGCGCGCATCAGCCTGAACTGGACCACCGTCACCGCGCCGATTAGCGGGCGCATCGGTATTTCGTCCGTCACGCCGGGCGCACTGGTGACCGCCCAGCAGGAAACGGCTCTGGCGACCATTCGCGGGCTGGACAGCATGTACGTCGATCTCACCCGCTCCAGCGCCGATCTGCTGCGATTACGCAAGCAAACGCTGTCCACCAACAGCGATACCCTGAGCGTTTCGCTGATCCTCGAAGACGGCAGCACTTACAGCGAAAAGGGCCGTCTGGCCCTGACGGAAGTGGCCGTTGATGAATCCACCGGCTCCGTCACCCTGCGGGCGATTTTCCCCAATCCGAAGCATCAGCTTCTGCCGGGCATGTTCGTTCGCGCCAACGTGGACGAGGGCATCATGGATGACGCGATTCTGGCACCGCAGCAGGGCATTACCCGCGACGCCAAAGGCAACGCCACCGCGCTGGTTGTGAACGGCAGCAACAAAGTCGAACAGCGCACGCTGCAAACAGGGGAAACCTACGGCGACAAATGGCTGGTGCTGAGCGGGCTGAAGGCGGGCGATAAGCTGATCGTAGAAGGCACCGGAAAAGTGGCCTCCGGGCAGGAAGTGAAAGCCGAAGAGATCAAAACCGCCGGAGGAGACGCCTGATGTTCTCCCGTTTCTTCGTGCGTCGCCCGGTGTTTGCGTGGGTGATCGCCATTCTGATTATGCTCGCCGGGATGCTGGCGATCCGCACCCTGCCGGTCGCGCAGTACCCGGACGTTGCGCCGCCGTCGGTGAAAATCTCCGCCACCTACACGGGGGCCTCCGCCCAGACCCTGGAAAACAGCGTCACCCAGGTGATTGAGCAGCAGCTGACGGGCCTGGATAACCTGCTCTATTTCACCTCCACCAGCAGCTCCGACGGCTCCGTAAGCATCAACGTGACCTTTGAACAGGGTACCGACCCGGATACCGCGCAGGTGCAGGTGCAAAACAAAGTTCAGCAGGCCGAATCGCGCCTGCCGAGCGAAGTGCAGCAGTCGGGCATCACGGTAGTGAAATCCCAGAGCAACTTCCTGCTGATCATGGGCGTGTACGACAAAACCGACAAAGCCAGCAGTTCAGATATTGCCGACTGGCTGGTGAGTAACGTGCAGGACCCGCTGGCGCGCGTGGAAGGCGTGGGCAGTTTGCAGGTGTTTGGCGCGGAGTACGCGATGCGCATCTGGCTCGATCCGGCGAAGCTGGCCTCGTACGCGCTGATGCCGTCCGACGTGCAAACGGCGATTGAAGCGCAGAACGTGCAGGTCTCTGCCGGGAAAATTGGCGCGCTGCCGTCGTCGAATGCACAGCAGCTGACGGCCACCGTGCGCGCCCAGTCGCGCCTGCAAACCGTCGATCAGTTCAAAAATATCATCATCAAGAGCCAGTCCAACGGCTCGGTGGTGCGCATCGGCGACGTCGCCCGCGTTGAGATGGGCAGCGAAGATTACACCGCTACTGCGAAGCTGAACGGCCACCCGGCGGCTGGCGTGGCGGTGATGCTCTCGCCTGGGGCTAACGCCCTGAGTACCGCGACCGCAGTGAAAGAAAAAATCGCCGAGTTCAAACGCGCGATGCCGGAAGGCTATGACGTCGCCTACCCGAAAGACAGCACCGAGTTCATCAAAATCTCCGTTGAGGATGTGATTCAGACGCTGTTCGAAGCCATCGTGCTGGTGGTGGTGGTGATGTATCTGTTCCTGCAAAACGTCCGTGCCACGCTGATCCCGGCGCTGGCGGTACCGGTGGTGCTACTCGGCACCTTTGGCGTGCTGGCGCTGTTCGGCTACTCCATCAACACATTGACCCTGTTCGCGATGGTACTGGCGATTGGCCTGCTGGTGGATGACGCCATCGTGGTGGTGGAAAACGTCGAGCGCATTATGCGTGACGAGGGCCTGCCCGCCCGCGAAGCGACCGAAAAATCGATGGGTGAAATCTCAGGCGCACTGGTGGCGATTGCCCTCGTGCTCTCGGCGGTGTTCCTGCCGATGGCGTTCTTTGGCGGCTCAACGGGGGTGATTTACCGTCAGTTCTCCGTGACCATTATCTCGGCGATGATCCTCTCGGTGGTGGTGGCGCTTACGCTCACCCCAGCCCTGTGCGGCACGGTTCTCAGCCACACACCGCCGCACAAGAAAGGCTTTTTTGGTGCCTTTAACCGCTTTTACAGCAGAACAGAAAGTGGCTATCAGCACCGTGTCCTGCGCGTGTTACGCCGCTCCGGCAGCATGATGGCGATTTTCGCCGTCCTGTGCGGGGCGATGGCCCTGACCATGTGGAAACTGCCAGGCAGCTTCCTGCCGACGGAAGATCAGGGCGAAATCATGGTGCAGTACACCCTCCCCGCAGGCGCGACCGCCGTGCGCACCGCCGAAGTGAGCCGCAAGGTCACCGACTGGTTCCTCAGCAAAGAGAAAGACAACACCAATGTGATTTTCACCGTTGAGGGCTTTAGCTTTAGCGGCAGCGGTCAGAACGCCGGGATGGCGTTTGTGTCGCTGAAAAACTGGTCCGAACGTAAGGGCAGCGAAAACACCGCACAGGCGATTGCCCTGCGCGCCAGCAAAGAGCTGGGCGGCATTCGTGATGCCACCGTGTTCGCCATGACGCCGCCGTCCGTGGACGGTCTCGGCCAGAGTAACGGCTTTACCTTTGAGCTGATGGCGACGGGCAATACGGATCGCGATACCTTGCTGGCGTTTCGTAATCAGCTGATTGGTGAGGCGAATAAAAACGCCTCGCTGCAGGCGGTGCGCGCCAACGATCTGCCACAGATGCCGCAGCTGCAGGTCGATATCGACAACAACAAAGCCGTTTCCCTTGGCCTCGCGTTGAGCGATGTCACCAGCACCCTCTCCAGCGCCTGGGGCGGAACTTACGTGAACGATTTTATCGACCGTGGCCGCGTCAAAAAGGTCTACATCCAGGGCGATAGCGATTACCGCGCCGCGCCGTCGGATCTCAACAAATGGTACGTGCGCGGCAGCGATGACAGCATGACGCCGTTCTCCGCCTTCGCCACCACCCGCTGGGAATACGGCCCGGAAAGCCTGGTGCGCTACAACGGCTCTGCGGCGTATGAAATTCAGGGTGAGAACGCCAGCGGCTCCAGCTCTGGCAGCGCGATGACCACCATGGAACAACTGGCAAACAAACTGCCCGCTGGCACCACCTGGGCGTGGAGCGGCCTGTCGTTGCAGGAAAAACTGGCCAGCGGCCAGGCGATGAGCCTTTACGCCCTGTCGATTCTGGTGGTGTTCCTTTGCCTGGCGGCGCTGTACGAGAGCTGGTCGGTGCCGATCTCGGTGATCATGGTCATTCCGCTCGGCGTGCTCGGTGCGGCGCTGGCCGCGACGATGCGCGGTCTGAACAACGACGTTTACTTCCAGGTGGCGCTGCTGACCACCATCGGCCTGTCGTCGAAAAACGCCATTCTGATTGTCGAGTTTGCCGAAGCCAAAGTGGCGGAAGGGTACTCCCTGACGCGCGCCGCCCTGCGCGCCGCCCAGACCCGTCTGCGCCCAATCATCATGACCTCGCTGGCGTTTATCGCAGGGGTCACGCCGCTGGCGGTCGCGACCGGCGCGGGCGCCAACAGCCGTGTGGCAATCGGCACCGGCATCATCGGCGGAACGCTTGCGGCAACGCTGCTGGCGATTTTCTTTGTCCCGTTATTCTTTGTACTGGTGAAGCGTCTGTTCTCCGGTAAGCACGTAAACCGGAGGTAATCATGTTTCGTGTTTCTGTTTTAGTGTTGGCGCTGATGAGCGCGGGCTGTGTCTCGCTGGACCCGACCTATCAGCGCCCGGATGCGCCCGTCCCGGCAACGCTGCCGGGCAGCCACGGCGAGGCCAGCGCGGTCGTCAGCCAGTGGCAGCAGGTGGTGAACGATGCGCGGTTAAAAAGCGTGGTGACGATGGCGCTTAACAGCAACCGCGACGTGCAAAAAGCGATTGCCGATATCGACGCCGCCCGCGCCCAGTATGGCGAAACGCGTTCGTCCCTGTTCCCGACGGTCGATGCTGAGCTGAGCCATACCCGCAGCCGGACGCTGGCCGGTGGCGTCACCACCAGCGACGAAGCCAACGGCGCGGTGTCGAGCTTTGAGCTGGACCTGTTTGGCCGCAACCAGAGCCTCTCCCGCGCCGCGCGGGAAACCTGGCTCGCCAGCGAATTCACGGCGCAAAATACGCGCCTGACGATGATTAGCGAGCTGACCACCGCATGGCTGACGCTGGCGGCGGATAACAGCAATCTGGCGCTGGCGAAATCCACCATGGAAAGCGCAGCCAATTCGCTGAAAATCGTGAAACGCCAGCAGGAAGTGGGCGTAGCGGCGGCGACGGATACCAGCGAAGCGATGGCGGTGTATCAGCAGGCGCGCGCCAGCGTGGCGAGTTACCAGACGCTGGTCGCGCAGGATAAAAACGCCCTTAATCTGCTGGCGGGCGATACGGTGCCAGACGCGCTGCTGCCGGGCACGCTGGAGAGTCTGAGCGACAACGCCATCACCTTGATCCCGGCGGGTGTCAGCTCCAGCGCGCTGCTGCGCCGCCCGGATATTCAGGAAGCTGAGCACAATCTGCTGAGCGCCAACGCCAGTATTGGCGCGGCGCGTGCGAATTTCTTCCCGACCATTTCCCTGACCGCCAGCGCCGGGGTTGGCAGCGATTCATTGTCATCTCTGTTCAGCCACGGCCTCAAAGTGTGGTCGTTCGCACCGTCGATCACCCTGCCGCTGTTCAGCGGCGGGAGCAATCTGGCGCAGCTGCGGTATGCCGAAGCGGAGAAAAAGGGGCTGATCGCCACCTACGAAAAGACCATTCAGAGCGCGTTCAAAGACGTTGCCGACGCGCTTGCGCGGCGGGAAACGCTCAGCGAGCAGCTGGACGCCCAGCGGGAATACGTCGCGGCGGAGCAGAAAACGCTGGATGTGGCGACGCGCAGCTATCAGGCGGGTGCGGGGGATTATCTGACGGTACTGACCGCGCAGCGGTCTCTGTGGTCGGCGCAGACGTCGCTGATCGCCCTGCAACAGACGGACTTCACCAACCGCGTGACCCTCTGGCAATCGCTCGGCGGTGGCATCCAATAAATCTTTTGCCGGGCGCTGATGCCCGGCAAAAACTCCAGCTACGCTTAAAACGTCTCATACCTGTGTCTGTCCAGAATCATACTTTCGGCTTGAATCGCTTTGATGAATGTAACGATATATTTCAGAGAACAACGCGCGTTTTACTCCGGGGGTTTCAATGAAAGCTGCTCACCTGTTTTGTCTGGTTATCTGTTTGCTTTTCGCCGCCTTCGTCCACGCCAGAGAGACGCAAGACCCGGTAAAAACGGAGAAAATCCGCCAGGCCGTGATGAAAGATATCAAGAAAGTCTGCTCGCCTCAGGGCAAGCAGACGGACAAAGAGTGGCAGGCGATGATCATGTCATCCGAGGCTAACAAGCTGCTGGTGAAAAACGCCGTGCTGGCGATGGAGCGCGACAACCTGGATAACTACTGGGAAGCCGTCGGCAAAGTGGACTGCATGGAGGATTACTAAGCGTGAAGCGTGCTTCACGCTTTTTTTTGATTAGCGTTTACGCATATCCGGGATAATCAGATCCCCGCGTAAGACGTAAGAGCCGAGCATTTGCGTTTTCTCATTCAGCCACGCCACAATCCGCGCCGCCATCGCATCCATGGAGTATTCGATGGCCGGAATGGTCGGAATTCCCGGAAGATGCAGCGATCCGGCGAGACTAAAGACCATGATGTCTTCCGGAACCGACTTATTAAACGCCTGCAATTGCGGGATCACGCGCTGCGCTTCCTGCTCATCCGCCACCAGCAACGCGTTGAAATTCAACGTGGTCGCGTTATTCAGTAGTTCCTGCAACGCCACGGACGATGAAGTGGCGTCCATAAACACCAGATTGCGGTTAAACGGCAGGAAATTTTTCTCCAGCGCGTGTTTGTATCCGAGCAGCACCTGATCGGCAAAACCGCTGCCCTGTGGCTGAATTAAGGCAATCTGCCGACGGCCCTGACTGGTGAGGTAGTTACAGGCGGTTTCGGCGGCAAAGGCGTGGTCAAACTGGATGCTGTTGGCGTTATCGGACTCCATGCAGTCCACCAGGATGACGTTATCCTGATCGATATGCAGCGGGAAACGCGCCCCGATTATCAGGATGTCGTCGCAAAGGCCGCAGGAGAGTTCATCGAGCGCGTTGAGCACCTCGCTTTTGGTGTTCGCGAAGCGCAGCAGCAGATGTTTTTGGTGCTGACTGAGCTGTTTTTCCAGCGCGTAAAGATACCCGGTGGTCTGGTTGATATTATCCTGCGCACAGATCACGCCGATACAGCCGGTAGACTGGCTCAACAGCGATTGCGCTATAACGTTGGGCCGATAGTTCAGCTCATCCACCGCTTTCAGTACGGCCTCACGGCTGGCTTCCTTCACGCCGCGCGACCCGCTCAACACCCGTGACACCGTGGCTTTGGACACCCCGGCCAGACGTGATACATCGTTGATTGTAGACATCATATTCCCCTGTCAGGACCCACGTAGCCCTGTAATTCCTGTTACCGCTTCGGCTCACATTATAGCCAATCCGGAGTATATCCGTTTCCGTTTTCCATGGAAACCGATTTTCCGTTTCCACTCAATTTGATGTCAAAAACGCCAAATTCTGTGACCCACATCGTGATAACACGCCCCATAAGCGGCGGATCTTGATGGTTATCACACTTCTGGGGTTTATGAATGGAAACCGGTTTCCATATGATATCCAATCATCCCCGCAATAACTTTTTACACTTTGAGGATGGTTGTCGATGTTCAAGATTATGCTGTGCTGCTCTGCCGGGATGTCCACCAGCCTGCTGGTGAGGAAAATGGTTGAAGTGGCAGAAGAACGCGGAGTCCCGGTCACGATTGATGCGTACGGCGTGTCCGAATTTGACACGCAGTTTCCGCAATACCAGGTCGTTCTTCTCGGACCGCAAGTGAAATACATGTTAAAGACACTGGCAGACAAGGCCGCTACGCAGGGTATTCCGGTACAAGCCATCGACATGATGGACTACGGTATGCAGCGTGGTGATAAGGTACTGGACTATGCTCTGTCGCTCATCGAAGCGGCACACTAAGAAGGTGTTCTCATGAGTTCGTTATATCAATCAATGGTTGCCGTTATTGAGCAGTCCATTACCCCGCTGGCGGCAAAGCTCGGACAGCAAAAGTACGTGATTGCGATCCGTGACGGGTTTACCGCCGCCCTGCCGTTTATGATCATCGGCTCGTTTATGCTGGTGTTCATCTTCCCGCCGTTCTCGGCGGATACCACCAACAGTTTTGCCCGCGGCTGGCTCGATTTCTCCCAGACCTACCGCGAACAGCTGATGTTGCCGTTTAACCTCAGCATGGGCGTGATGACCTTCTTTATCTCGGTGGGGATCGGCGCGAGCCTGGGTCGCCAGTTTAATCTCGATCCGGTGATGTCCGGCCTGCTGGCGTTTATGGCGTTTCTGCTGGTGGCGGCCCCCTATGCCGACGGCAAAATCTCCACGCAGTATTTGTCCGGCCAGGGGATCTTCACCGCGCTGATTACCGCCATCTACTCCACCCGCGTTTACGCGTGGCTGAAGGAGAACAAAGTCACCATTCGCCTGCCGAAAGAAGTCCCGACCGGCGTGGCGCGCTCCTTTGAGATCCTGATTCCGGTGATGGTGGTGATCGGCACGCTGCACCCGCTGAACCTGTTCATCGAAGCGCAAACCGGGATGATTATCCCGCAGGCGATTATGCATCTGCTGGAGCCGCTGGTGTCCGCCTCTGACTCCCTGCCGGCCATTCTGCTCTCCGTGCTGCTGTGCCAGATCTTCTGGTTCGCGGGCATCCACGGCTCGCTGATTGTCACCGGCATCATGAACCCGTTCTGGATGGCGAACCTGTCGGCAAACCAGGCAGCACTGGCGGCGGGCGCAGCGCTTCCGCACGTCTATCTGCAGGGCTTCTGGGATCACTATCTGCTGATCGGCGGCGTTGGCTCGACCTTACCGCTGGCCTTCCTGCTGCTGCGCAGCCGCGTGACGCATCTGCGCACCATCGGCAAAATGGGCGTGGTGCCGAGCTTCTTTAACATCAACGAACCGATTCTGTTCGGTGCGCCGATCATCATGAACCCGATGCTGTTTATCCCGTTTGTGTTCGTGCCGCTGGTGAACGCCTGTCTGGCCTACGCCGCGACCAAACTCGGCTGGCTGGCGCAGGTGGTATCCCTGACGCCGTGGACTACCCCGGCCCCCATCGGTGCGTCGTGGGCAGCAAACTGGGCGTTCAGTCCGGTAGTGATGTGCGTAATTTGTATGGTGATGTCAGCCCTGATGTATCTGCCGTTCCTGCGCGCCTATGAGCGCTCTTTGATGAAAACCGAAGAGCAAAAAGCCCAGGCAACCGTCGGTACTGCTGAAGCTGCACGTTAATAACGTCAAAGAGGAAGCATTATGAAATATTCATTTCCCGATAACTTTTGGTGGGGCAGCGCAAGCTCCGCGCTGCAAACCGAAGGGGAAAGCCTGGGCGGCGGCAAAGGAGTGACCACCTGGGATCACTGGTTCGCCAATGAGCCAAACCGTTTCCATCAGGGCGTGGGGCCGCAGGATACCTCAGCCTTTTACCAGAACTGGAAATCGGACATTCAGCTGCTGAAACAGCTGAACCATAACAGCTTTCGCACCTCGATTAGCTGGGCGCGCCTGATCCCCGACGGTGTCGGTGAAGTGAATCCGCAGGCGGTGGAATTCTACAATCAGGTGTTTGATGAGCTGCTTGAGCAGGGCATTACGCCGTTCATCACCCTGTTCCACTTCGACATGCCGATGGCGATGCAGGAGATCGGCGGCTGGGAAAACCGTGACGTCGTGGCGGCGTACGCCCGCTACGCGCAGATCTGCTTCGAGCTGTTCGGCGATCGCGTGCTGCACTGGTTTACCTTTAACGAGCCGATTGTCCCGGTGGAAGGCGGTTATCTGTACGATTTCCACTATCCCAACGTGGTGGATTTCCGTCGCGCGGCGACCGTGGCGTACCACACGGTGCTGGCCCATGCGCAGGCGGTGCGCGCCTTCCGCGCCGGGCATCATGCAGGGGAGATCGGCATCGTGCTGAACCTTACGCCGTCCTATCCGCGCTCGCAGAATCCGCAGGATCTGAAAGCCGCGCATTATGCGGATCTGATGTTTAACCGCAGCTTCCTCGATCCGGTTCTGCGCGGGGAATATCCGGCGGATCTGGTGGCGCTGCTGAAAGCCTACGATCAGCTGCCTGCCTGTCGGCCCGAAGACAGCGCGCTGATTGCCGAAGGAACCATCGACCTGCTGGGCATTAACTATTATCAGCCGCGCCGCGTGAAGTGTCGCGACAGCGCGGTGAACCCTCAGGCGCCGTTTATGCCAGAGTGGTTCTTTGATAATTACGAGATGCCAGGGCGCAAAATGAACCCGTACCGCGGCTGGGAAATCTACGAGCCGGGTATTTACGATATTCTCGTTAATCTGCGTGAGAATTACGGCAACCCGCGCTGTTTTATCTCTGAAAACGGCATGGGCGTTGAAAACGAGCAGCGTTTTATTGAAAACGGTCAGATTAACGATCAATACCGTATCGACTTTATTTCCGAGCACCTTAAATGGGTTCACAAAGGGATTAGCGAAGGCGCAAATTGTCTTGGTTACCATATGTGGACATTTATTGATAACTGGTCATGGTGTAATGCGTATAAAAACCGCTACGGATTTATTCAGCTGGATTTAGCCACGCAGAAACGCACCATTAAGAAAAGCGGGGAGTGGTTCGCCGCCACCTCGTTAAATAATAGTTTTGATAAAGAGTAATGAATGATGATCGCATTAGAAGATGCCGTAATGGAAATTATCGTCAACGCCGGTCAGTCGCGTAGCCTGTGCTTTGAAGCCCTGCACGCGGCCCGGCAGGGCAACCTTGACGAAGCCAAAAGCCTGCTGCGCGAAGCCGATGGCTACGCGCGCCAGGCGCACCATATGCAGACCAAACTCATCGAACAGGACGCGGGCGAAGCCCGCCAGCCGATGACTTTAATTATGGTGCATGCCCAGGATCATTTAATGAATTCACTGTTGGCCCGTGAATTGTCCGAAGAGATTATCCATCTCTACCAGAGATAATAAAGGGAGATATCATTACGCTAAATTAAACCCTCTGTACCTATAAAAATATAAATCAACTTTTTCTGATGATAGCGACATATTCTGTCAGATCGGAATGGGATGGTTATTGTCTGAATAAAATTTAAATTAATAGAGATGACAATGAATATCATAAAAAAACTTCCATTAACAATGGCGGTTATCGCCGCGCTTTGCCCAATTTCTGTGCTCGCACAAGAATTCACGCAGGAGCAAATTGACGCCATTGTCGCCAAAGCGGTAGATAAAGCCCTGACAGAACGTCAGGCAAAAATGGATGCGGCAGTCGCGAAAAAAGCGGACGTGGTGACGGAACCGCAAAGCGCCGCGCAGTCCCCGGATCTGGCGATTCCCTTTGGCATTAAATTTACCGGCTACGCCCGCTACGGCGCACACTTCCAGGCCGCCGATCAGAAATATGTGGCGGTCGATGGCTCGTATAACGGCGGCTCGGCGATTGGTCGTCTGGGTAACGAAGGCAACGGCGGCGAATTCCAGCTCTCTAAAGCGTTCAAAGGCGATAACGGCGCGATCTGGGACATCAACGTGATGATCGACCACTGGGGCGACGAAGTTAACCTGAAAAAAGCCTACGCGGGGGTGACCAACATTATGTCATCTAACCCGAACGCCTATTTCTGGGCCGGTCGAGACTTCCACCAGCGTCCACAGCAAGGCATCAACGACTACTTCTGGATGAACCACGATGGCCAGGGCGCCGGGGTGAAAAACTTCGACATCGGCGGCGTGCAGTTTGACGTGGCAACCGTTGCGGCGGTGGAGTCCTGTAATCCGGAAGTGGAAAACGACGGCTCTAACCCATCGCGCATCTCCTGTACCGGCGGCTCCGGCACCGGCGATAAAGGCAACTACGCGGCCACCTCCAAAATCCACGGCATGAAAATCGGGCCACTGGATCTGGAACTGTACGCCAACTACGGTTTCGACTCGAAAGCCATCGAGAGCGACGATCGTCTGAACGCCTGGCAGGGCGGCGTGGTGCTGAGCCACACCAACGACAGCGGCGTGAACAAAGTGATCGCCCGTTACTCGGATAACTCAGACAACAGCGTGTTCAATAAAACCGAAGACCTGACCACGGTTTACGCCAGCTTCGAAGGGCTGCATAAATTCACCCAGCAGACGCAGGTGGAGTACATCCTCGCCTTCCACGATTACGACAACAGCCGTGACAGCACCGACAATCGCAAAAACTACAACGCGATTGTGCGCCCAATGCACTGGTGGAACGACGTTCACTCCACCTGGCTGGAAGCGGGCTGGCAGCACGTTGACTACGATAACGGCGGTGATAACAAAGGCTGGAAGCTGACCCTGTCGCAGAACATGTCTATCGCCATGGGCCCCGAGTTCCGCCCAATGCTGCGCTTCTACGTGACCGGTGGCAAGGTGGATAATGAACGTACCGCTCGCGTGAACGGCACCGATGACCAGACGCTCGACGATTTCAACGTCGGCGCAATGTGGGAAGCCTGGTTCTAAGGTAAAAGCAAAACGGCAACGGGCGTTGCCGTTTTTCGTGTTTTCCCCTCTCCCTGTTTGGGAGAGGGCGGAGCGAGGGCACCAGACCACACCACCCGGCATTGCTCCCATGATATGCTAGAAAAAAACGAGCATGCAGGGGAGAACATGGGTTCCACAAAAAGAGGGATGCTGAATGTCCTGATCGCCGCCGTGTTATGGGGCAGTTCAGGGGTTTGCGCGCAGTTCATTATGGAGAAGAGTCAGATTTCCTCGCCTTATCTGACCATGATTCGTCTGCTGTTCACCGGCGTGATTTTACTGACGCTCTCTTTCGTCCACGGCGACAAGATTTTTTCAGTCATCAAACATCGCAAAGACGCCATCAGCCTGCTGATTTTCTCACTGGTTGGCGCGCTCACGGTCCAGCTCACGTTCCTGCTAACGATTGAAAAATCGAACGCCGCTACCGCGACTGTCCTGCAATTTCTCTCCCCGACCATTATCGTGGCATGGTTCGCGCTGGCGCGGAAAAAACGGCCTGGGATATTTGTCCTCTCGGCAATTTTGACCTCCCTGATTGGCACGTTTTTACTGGTGACGCACGGCGATCCGACCTCGCTGTCGATCTCCCCTGCGGCGCTGTTCTTTGGCATCGCCTCGGCCTTCGCCGCCGCGTTTTACACCACCTATCCCTCGACGCTTATCGCCCGCTACGGCACGCTGCCGATTGTCGGCTGGAGTATGTTGCTGGCAGGGCTGATGCTGACGCCGTTCTACGCCGGGCGCGGCACCACCTTCGTGATTGACGGGAGCCTGCTGCTGGCCTTTTTCTATCTGGTGGTGATCGGCACCGCGCTGACCTTCAGCTTGTATCTGAAAGGCGCGCAGATGATTGGCGGGCCGAAAGCGAGCATTCTGAGCTGCGCCGAACCGCTGAGCAGCGCGTTGCTGTCGGTGCTGCTGTTAGGGGTGGCGTTTACGCTGCCGGACTGGCTGGGGACGTTGTTGATTGTGTCGTCGGTGGTACTGATTTCGATGGATTCACGCAGACGCGTTCAGGCTTCGGTGTAACCCGATATCCTCACCCGAAAGGGTGAGGATATGCCAGACTTACTGCGCCTTGACCTTCCCCGCCACCAGCAGTGCGGTCAGCAGCATCAGCATGCCAGACAACACCAGCGGCGACAGCAGCCCCAGATTATCCAGCGCATAGCCGCCAATCGCCGCGCCGCAGGTGTTTGCCAGCTGAATCACCGCCACCTGAATCGACCCGGCTTTTTCCGCCTGATCGGCAAGGGAACGGGTGATCCACGTTGACCAGCCCACCGGCACCAGCGCAAAAGCAAAGCCCCAGATAATCGCAATGGCCGACGCCACCCACTTGTCACTTCCCCACAAAATCAGCACCACGGCGCTGACTGCCAGCACCAGCGGCGCACCTGCCAGGGCGAATTTAAGGGAGCGCTTCAGGAACTGCGCCGACAGGGATGTGCCGACAAAACTCGCAATACCAAAACTCAGCAGCACCAGTGTCAGGCCATCCACATCAAAACCGGCCATGGTCATAAATACCGGGCGGATATAGGTGAAAAAGGCGAACTGCCCGGCAAACGCCATAAAGATGGCGGTCATCCCCGCCAGCACACCGGGGCGTTTCAGCAGGCTGAACATATTCTGCTTGTGATGCGCCGCTTCGCCCGGCAGGGACGGCAGCGCCTTCCACACCCAGAAAATGCACAGAATGCCCATGATCGCCGCGCCGTTAAAGACGTTACGCCAGCCGATAATGCCGCCCAAAAAACTGCCCAGCGGTGCAGCGATCACCAGCGCAATCGAGACGGCGCCGAAGATCACCGAGAGCGCTTTCGGCACTTTGCGCGCGGGCACCAGACGCATGGTCAGCGAGGCCGACATTGCCCAGAATCCACCCAGCCCCAGCCCCAGACAGGCGCGGCCCAGCAGCAGCAGGGTAAAGTTATCGGCAAAGGAGACCAGCACGCAGGAGAGCGTGAGCAGAACCGCAAACAGGATCACCACTTTGCGGCGGTCGATGGTGCCGATTATCTGGGTGATAAACAGGCTGGAGAACATGGCGACAAACGCCGTGACGGTGACGGACTGGCCCGCCACCCCTTCGGAAATCCCCAGATCCTGCGCCATCGGCGTCAGCAGGCTGACCGGCAGAAACTCCACGGTAATCAGGCAGGCGACGCAAAACGCCACGGAGAAAACCGCCGACCAGTTTGGTCGCAGGACCTCACCGGTATGGGCTGTGGGCGTGGAGTGGATCTGTTCTGTCATGGCGTCACCTGAGGATAAAACTGCGGTAAAGTCGCGCAGTTTATCATCAAAACTGTGACGAATTTAACGTTTTGACAACTTTTGTTGAAATCTGACCTTCACCGACAGACAGCCAGCATGGGGCTCAGTGCAGGAAAAAAACGCCCTCTTCAGGCAGGAACAGGCGGTTGTAGCGCAGCTGAAAAGCGTTGAACTCCTGCGGATCGGGGTCTATTTCGCGCATAAATCCCAGCGCCAGGCGGATCTGCGCGTCGGTAATCGGCGCGGCAAGACGCGCTTTACGCAGTAGTCGATGCCAGGTATGCAGATTCTCTTCGCTGCCGTCGACGATGCAGACCTGCCAGATCAGCAGCACCTGTGCAGCATTTTGCAGATGGGCTTCGTCCGGGCGCTCCAGGTAGCGGATAAACTCAGTGCCTGCGGTTTTACCGCACTGGTCAATCATCGACTCCAGCGGAACGGGCGTAATCCCTAAGCGTTCGCTCAGTCGTTTGATCGCCCGACGCGAATCAGACGTCAGAATGCGAAACCCGACAACAAACACCACAACCAGGGTGGCCAGCATTATCCAGACCATGCGTTCTCCTTAATAATAGCCGCTCATGATATCGGGAAACGCGCCGTTGTCGACAGCGTAAAACATGCTGAAAGGGATCGGAAAAAACAGGGGCGGGAATGAAAAAAGCCCGGCACGTAGCCGGGCAAAAAAGTTACCTGCACAATCACTCAAGCCATTAGGCCGATTTCAGTCGTTGAATGCGTTTTTCGCGGCGAATTTTGCGTTCTTCCATCACGGCGACCATCGCCATCAGGCAGATACAGGCGATAGCTGCGGCGTCCAGCGCGGCGAAGGTGCCCGCCCAGCCGGTCAGGCCGAAGATCGGCGTGCCGTCGGCGATCATCCCGAGACCCAGTTTGGCGAAGCTGTCACCGATCAGATAGGCGAAGGTGCCTTTGATCCCATCGGCAGCGCCGATCGCTTTTTTCGGCACAAATCCGACGGCCGCGACGCCAATCAGCAGCTGCGGGCCAAACACCAGGAAACCGAGCGCAAACAGGGAGGCGAGATAGACGTACTGGTTGCTGGCGTGCTGATACACACCCAGCGTAGCGATAATCAATGCCAGCGCAACGCAGGCCACCAGCGCCCGACGACCGTTTGCCAGATCCGACAGCCAACCCCACAGCAGCGTTCCCACCAGCGCGCCCACTTCAAACAGGGTAAAGCCCTGAATCGCCACCTCTTTGGAGAGTTTCAGCTCCTGGAAGGCGTACACGGTAGACCACTGGTCGATGCCGATGCGCACCACGTACAGGAAGATGTTGGAGAAACAGAGCAGCCAGATGACTTTGTTTTTCAGCACATACTCAACGAAGATCTGCCATTTGGTCATCGACTCGTCTTCAGCGTCTTTGTCTTCTTCACTCAGCTCTTCGCCAAACAGCTCCTCCGCTTTGCCCAGACCGTAGGATTCCGGGGAGTCGCTGCCGTAGCGCAGGCCGATAAAGCCAACAATCAGCGCGATAATGGACGGGAAGATGAACATGCCGATCACATGGCCGTCGAACAGGACATTTGCCCCGAACAATGCCACGCCTGCTGCACCTGCCCCGCCGAGGTTATGGGAGATGTTCCACATACCAAGATAAGTGCCGCGCTTACGACGTGGCGTCCATTTGGTGATGGTGGAATAGCTGCACGACCCGCCGGTGCTCTGGAAGAAACCGCTCAGGGCATAGAAGGCGATCATCATAAACAGGCTGACGGAGCCTGCGCCCATGCTGGCGCTAAAGCCGAGCATACAGATGGCGGAGAGGATCAGCATAAACGGCAGGAACTGCTTGGTGTTTTTACCGTCAGCGTAGTACGAAACCAGGGTTTTCCCCACCCCGTAGGTGATGGAGAAACCGAGGCCGATCATCCCCAGCTGCGTCATGCTCAGCCCGTAGGTGGAGATCATGTCGTTCTGGGCGATGTTGAAGTTTTTGCGGATCAGGTACATGGTCAGGTAGCCGATGAATACCACCAGATAGGACTGCATGAACGGCTTGAACCACATTTTGCGCCGCATCTCGAGCGGCAGATCCAGGGTCGGCTTGCGCACCTGGTTTAGAAAGGCCAGCATCAAAAACTCCTGATATGAATACCTGCGAATGGCAGGCATTGTAAAAATCAGCAGTCGCATTGGCCTGAGACAGCGTCCAGGCGAAACCGGGAAAATTTCCTAGTTTTGCCCCACTCGGGGCAAAAAGGTGAGGCGCATCACGCTTCGTTGACCTCACGCGGGGCCTGAGCGTTCAAAAACGGCAACAGCAGCAGGGCGGAAATCCCCGCCGCGATAGCGATCACCGCGAAAAAACCGCTCCAGTGCCAGATGTCGATGACCCGCGCCAATGGCCAGCCGGAAAGGGACGCGCCAAGATAGGCAAACAGGCCGACAAAACCGGTCGCCGCCCCCGCCGCCTCTTTGTGCGAGCACTCCGCTGCCGCCATGCCGATCAGCATTTGCGGGCCAAAAACGAAGAATCCGGTGGTGAAGAAGCACGCCGCCTGCATCACGTAGCTGGCAAAAGGCATCAGCCACAGCGAGCCAACGGAGAGCAAAATCCCGGCGGCGAAAATCAGGTTCATCGGGCCACGGTTGCCGTTAAACAGTTTGTCCGAGCCCCAGCCCGCCACCAGCGCGCCGATAAATCCGCCCAGCTCAAACATGGTCACCGCCGAGTTGGCGGTCACCAGATCGACGCCGAGCGTCTCGGACATATACAGATTTCCCCAGTCGTTGATCGCCGCACGCACCACGTACACCAGCACATAGCACAGGGACAGCAGCCAGATATAGGGGTTCAGCAGCACGTATTTGGTGAGGATCTCTTTGCGCGTCAGCCCCGCCCCTTCCTGCTGTTGGGCGATCTCCATCTCGTCGTGACGCCAGTCGCCCACCGGCGGCAGGCCGACGGTTTGCGGGCGATCGCGCAGACGCCAGCAGAGAAACAGCCCGGCGAAAATCGCCAGGGTTCCGGCGATCATCATCCCGGCGCGCCAGCCGTAGTGCAACGCCGCCGCACCCACCACGATGGGGATCAGCGCCCCGCCGACGTTATGGGCTGTGTTCCAGATTGCCCACCAGCCGCCGCGCTCGTTGCGGGAGAACCAGGCGGTGAGCAGACGCGCGCAGACGGGCGCGCCCCAGCCCTGGAAAAAGGCGTTCAGCGCCCACAGCAGGGCGAACGCCCACAGGGAGGTGGAGAAACCAAACAGGATATTGACCACTCCGGTTGCGATAAGCCCCATCCCCATAAAGTAACGGGCGTTCGAGCGGTCGCTGACGATGCCGGAGAAGAATTTCGACAGACCGTAGGTGATGTAAAACAGCGTCGCCAGCAGGCCGATGTCCGTGCGCGTCATCACGCCGCTGGCGAGGATTTCGGGCGCAGCGGCGTTAAAACTTTTGCGGGTGAAATAGAACAGCGCATAGCCCAGCCAGATGGTGGTCAGAATATGACGTCGCCAGTAGCGGTAACGCGCATCTCTTTCGCGTTTATCGCCGATCGGCGCGGCATTCGCTGGCGTTTTCAGAAAGGTAAACATGGTCGGTCCTTACGTATAACGCAGCGGCAAATTCACGCTGACGCGCGTGCCGTGGGTACAGGAGATCGTCAACGTTCCGCCGAGCGCCGTGACGCGCTCGCGCATTCCGGCCAGGCCAAACCCCTGCTGCCCGGAGCCAGGCGGCAGACCGCAGCCGTCGTCTTCGAGAACCAGCATCAGGCGCTCGTCCTGCTGCCAGCCCTGGAGCGTCACCGCGCTGGCACTGGCGTGTTTGACGATATTGTTCAGTCCCTCCTGACAGACGCGGAACAGAGTGACGCGCTGGCTTTCGCTCAGCAGTGTCTCGTCGATAGCCCAGCCGAGATGGCTGACGATCCCGCGATCTTCCAGCTCCATCTCTCGCATCAGGGAACGCACCGCCTGCTCAAGGGATAAATCATCTAACTGGCGTGGACGCAGGCGCCCCAGCAGACGTCGCACGGAATCGTACACCCCGAGAGAGAGCTGCTCGATGTGCGCGCCGCCCTGCCGGACGCCGGGATTTTCCGGGGCCAGCCGCTGAACGATGCCCGCCTGAGTGCGGATGGCCGTGATGGTCTGGCCGATATCATCGTGCAGTTCGCGCGCCACTTCCTGCCGCACATTTTCTTCGGTTTCCAGTAACCGCTCGGCCAGGCGTCGATTGCGGGCCAGCTCGTTTTGCAGCGACTGGTTCAGCTCGCGCAGACGCTGTATACCCGCGCCCAGCAGCAGTCCGGTCAGGCTTTGCGCCAGCAGCGAGAGGAGTAAATCAACGGGATGATCGTGCCACGTCTGGCTGGCAATCAGCGCGATGGCGTTCATCAGGGTGGCGATCAGCGCCCCCTGCCAGCCGTAATGCCAGGCCAGCGCGATAATCGGCAGCGCCAGACAAAACGGCGTAAAGCGGGAGAGTTCCGCAGGCAGACCCAGCTGCAGCCACAGGCTGACCACAAACAGCAGCAGATACCAGATAAGGTGCCGCGCGCGCCAGTTCACCGGCTGGGAGACCAGCGCCGGGCCGAGCGGCTGCCAGACAGTGCTGGTGAGGTAGTGCCAGATGACAAGGCACGTGGGTGCAAGCGTCAGGCCGCCGGTCAGCGTCAGCAGGAGCGCCGTCAGGGTGTCGGGTTTGCCGATCCACGGCAGGGATTGCAGCAGCGCAGCGGCAATCAGCGCCGCGCCCTGACGCAGTAGCGTGCGCCAGTCGCGCTGATGGCGGTAGCGGGAAATCAGCGCCACCGGCAGCAGCGTCAGTACGCCCCCGATCATCAATAAGGGGAGATGCGCCAGTGCCACTTCCTGTGCCAGCCAGACCAGCATGATCCACTCGGCCCCCAGCAAAACCGGCCAGTAGCCGCGCGGACATTGCAACATCAGCCCCAGACGCAGGCCAAACGGGAACAGCAGCACCGCCAGCTCCGGGCGCTCGACCAGATGCAGGCTGATACTCCACAGACAAAACCAGGCGGCAGAGAAGATAAAAAAGCTGGCGACAACGGAGACCAGCCGCGAGAAGTACGGGCTCATTGCCAGCCGTCAAACATGCGGCGGGCCAGCTCGACATCGTTACTGACGCCGAGTTTTTCCATCAGATTGGCGCGATGGACGTGAACGGTTTTGGGCGACAGGCCCAGCTCGACGGCGATCTCTTTCACCGCCATCCCCTGAGCGAGCTTTTCCGCCACCTGACGCTCGCGTTTTGTCAGCGGGTCCTGGCGTCCGGCGGCCAGTTTAATGGCGATATCCGGCGTGAGGTAACATCCACCCGTCGCGACGGTGCGCACAGCGGAAATGAGTTCGTCGGGGCTACAACGTTTGGAGAGAAACCCGAGCGCGCCGGCGTTGAGCGCCTGTTCTACCAGCGCCGGGCTGTCGTGAACAGAGAGCATAATGGTCGCCATTCCTTTCGGCAGCTGGCTGAGCAGCTCAAGCCCGGAGAGATCCGGCATCGAGATATCGCAAATGCAGACCTGCACACCACGCCCCGGTAATCCGGCCAGCGCCTCGCGGCCTGAACCGAATTCAGCCACGACCTGAAAATCTGCCTCCAGGCTCAGCAACTGGGCAAAACCGGAGCGGACGATAAGGTGATCGTCGATAAGGGCAATGGTGGTCATGTGGCATTCCTGGCGGATAAAAAACGCGCTTACCTTAACGATAAGCGCGGGGGCGTTCAAGGTATGAGCGATTTTTCGTTAGGATGATACTCAATCATCATGCCACACTGTGGCGGTGACCGGCACCGCACCTCGCTCTCTTCCCTCTTTAACTATTTGGTTATGGACGGCCGTATTTTTCATATAAATTAACTTAGCCACAGTTACGGATGTAATGAATCTCACCACAAACTAACCAAGGTATTCCTTCTACTCAATTGGGCGTGTAACTATAGCCGGATAATTTCATTTCCCCCGACTCACTCACAAAGCTGAATACTTCTTTATAATTTCTCTTTGAGAACCTAGATGAATATGTTAATACTACAGCAGGCTCACCAATAACATATGATATTGAATTGGAATGTGTCAATTGCGTTTTATTCAGCTTTCCCATTTCCTTTTTTGCCGAAGATATAAATGTTACAAACTCATCTGGAGATACTTTTTCCTTCATTTTGTTCGCTGAGTTTTTATAAATACTATTAAATTCATCATGTTCATACATATCTCTAAAGTTGCTAACCTGTTTTTTTGCAATCTCCACATTATCACCGTTACAACCCAATAATATAAAAGAAACCATAATCACTGCACTTATTTTTTTCATAGCATCCTACTTAAAACATTTTAACCCCATGATAAACAACACCATCTTATTAACGCCTTCTTTATTTAATATTTTCTCAATCAGTTAATGAGACATTTAGTATAAGTCTGGCATGTCATTAATCCGCCAAAACTTCCTCCACCAATGCCTATACCGCCAGAAACTGTATTATTCGTAGGATTACTTAAATCAGTAGTACTAGCGATTGTATAGTCTCCCAAGGCTCCACCTGTGGCTATTTCACCTATAGATTTTGTAACACCAGAAGATGGCCCTGCATTCGAAAGGGAGCCATTTACTCCTATACCGCCTGCAATTCCTGCTCCTAAATGCTGACATGCTGTGAGATATGCACAAATGTCACCTGAATCACTTCCAGAATTCTTTCCTATAGCAACCCCTACAGCCAACCCACCCCCTGCCATTCCATCTGCAGAGATGCTTACATCCACTGATGCAGTACCTTCTATTGCTGGATAATGAGGGCCAGAAATAGCATTTAATACTGCTGATGCTTGATCAGGAGGTAAATATGTTCCCGCTGACGCAGCAGCTTCCCCATAATCAGCGCCTCCTGATGACCCCAAAGATCCTAGGCTTGCCCACCCAGCTAACCCCTTAGGGTCTATAAAAACAAGGGGATTATTAGAAACATAAGCATACAGGTTTACCCCACCCGCCAGCCCTATCGGGTCCTGGGTAATATACCGGCCCTGCTGCGGGTCATAATAACGATGGCGGTTATAGTACAGCCCCGTCTCTTTATCGTGCTGCTGCCCCGGCAGACGAATAAGCTGCTGCAGATTATCCGGGTCTTCTTCCCGCAGCAGGTTTCCCCATTCATCATACTCTGCCTGCCAGGCAATGCGGCCGTCCGCGTCAACTAATGCCAGCGGCAGCCCCCGGTGGTCGCAGTGGTACAGGTGCAGTTTGCGCGCAGGCGTGGTGTCCGGCTCCATCTGGTCCTTCATCTGCGCCGGTGTCAGGCCGCACTGTGCCAGCCACTCTCGGCTGTGGTCACTGAGCCGGCCGGTCTGCAGCTCTTCCTCTAGCGTGTCCAGCAGGGCGATAAGTTCCGGTACAAACACCATCCCCGCATCCTGCTGCAGTTTTTCCGCCAGCGTGCGGCGGGCGGGTGTCAGCGCGCAGGTGGCGGTTTCAATGCGCAGTAACGGTGTGAAGGTACCGGGCTGATACACCGTCTGGATGCGGGAGCTGTCCGTCTGCACTGTGGTCAGCCGGTCACCGTCCCAGCCGTACCACACGGATTCAGCAGGCGCTGCCGGGACCCGCCACCCGCTGTCGTACGTCTCACCCTGCCAGACCTGTTTGCGGATGCGGCGCCCGCGCGGGTCATACGCGTAGCGGCTTTCCGTCAGCAGCCTGCCGTTCTGTATCCTGCGGTACTGCGTCAGCCGGTGCTGATTATCGTACGCAAAGTGACGGGTGATGCTGCCGTCCCGCTGGAGACGGCGCTCGTCCTTTTCCGTCAGCCGGCCGTGGGCATCGTAATGGTAAAAACCGTCGCCATCCTCCGTGATGCGGTTATCCGGCCAGACGTCCGGCCGCGCCGGAACGGTATCGTGCGCGACCGTCCGGTTACCGGCCGGGTCGGTCGGGGTCCACTGTGTCCGGTCGTGGTACGCGGTGCTGAGCAGGCGTCCGTTTTCGTACCCGTAATCGCGCTGCCCGTGCTGTCCGCGCATCCGGATAAGCTGCCCGTCCGCATTCCAGGTGTAGTCCCGGTCAAGCGCGGTGTGGTTCAGATGATGACTCTGTACCTGGCCGTCAGGCGTGTAGGCGGTGGCCTGCGTATAGCCGCCGAAACGGCGCTGTGTTTCCCGGTGCAGGCGGTCGCGGGTGTAGTCAATAAGCGGGGTGTCGCCGAGTTTCATACCCGCCAGCCAGCCGGAACCCCAGGTCAGCCACTCCACCGGCGGGAGCTGGTCGGGGGTGAGGCGGTATTCGAGACCGGCGCGGTAGTCGTGCCGGGTGGTGTGCTCCCACAGCAGGGTATTCGTTGCCGGACAGCGCACCGTCTGGCACTCAGCCGTGAGACGACCTTCGGGGGTATAGTCATATGAAACGGCCACCCGGTGGCCTTCGCTCAGATGGCTGATGCCCGTCAGCCAGCCGCGTGCGTCATAGTGCCACTGCTCTGCCGGTTCACCGTTGAGGGTCCGGCTGAGCAGGCGGCCGGCATCGTCGTACTGCCAGTGCGTGGCCAGACCCTCCTCCTCGCTGTGGATGAGCCGGCCCGCCGGGTCATAGCGGTAACGTTTTGTGCGCCCGTCAAAGCCCGTTTCTTCCGTCAGCCGGTCCAGGACATCGTACGTGAAGGTGGTCTGGCTGCCGTTCTCGTTAACCAGCGTGGTCGGGCGGCCCGCGGCGTCATACGCCATCCGGCGGGTCAGGCTGCCCCGGGTGGTGAGAATGACATTCCCCCGGGCGTCAAAGCCGGTTTCACTGCGCTCACCGTCGGGGGAGACCACCGCCGTCAGGTCGCCCGCCAGGTTGTACTCATAGCGGGTCGGGTGCCCGGCGGCGCCGGTCACCGTCGCCAGCCTGCCGCGGGCATCATACGCCCGGTACTGGCTCAGGCCTTCTTCCCGGTGAACGGCCGTCAGCTGGCCAGAGCGGTCATACTCATGGCGGGTCTGATACCCGGAGCAGTCGGTGTACGTCAGAAGCTGGCCGTAGCGGCTCCAGGTCATCTGTTTCCGACTCCCGGTGGGGTCTTCGGTGGCAGACGGGTATTCGCTGTGCGGGTCAGCATATTCATGGCGGGTGACGTCGCCCTGGCGCGAGACACTGGCGGTCAGCCTGCCGGCGGCGTCGTACTCCTGCCGGCTTTTCAGCCCGTCCGGGTAGACGGTGGCGGTCAGCTGGTGCCGGCTGTTGTAGTAAAATTCCGTGAGCCTGCCGTCCGGCGCGACCAGGGCGGCCAGCAGACCGGAGCCGGGGTGCAGGCGGTATTCCGTCCTGCGGCCCGCCGCATCGGTCTGCGCCACCAGGCGGCCGGCATTGTCGAACTCACTCAGGATGAGGCTGCCGTCGTGCAGCACCTTTTTCACCACCCGCTTCAGGCCGCCTTCACCTTCGGTGTGCAGCACCTCGCGACGGTTCAGGCTGTCGGTGATGACCGTGTACCCTTTTTCGTACTGATAGCGGTAGCTCAGGCCGCCGGGGTTATGCTGCTCCGTGACGCGACCGGTGGCATCGTAGCGGTAGGTCGTCTGCGGCCTGCCTGCATACCGGTGGGCCACCATCCGCCCCGGATACTGTTCATCGTACGTGAAAGCGCGCACCCGGGTGCCGCTGCGGTCATATACCGCGGTCAGTTCACCGCGCGGGGAATAGTCGTAACGCACCAGGGGGGCGGACGGGAGGTCATCCGGGTACTGCGGGTCGTGCGTGAGCCAGACTTCAGACAGGCGGGCCCCGGTCCCGGCAGGGACCAGCACCAGCCGGAAGCGGCGGCCTGCGCCGTCGGTCACCCCGGTGACGGCGCCGGTAAACTCCCCCGATGCAGCGCGGTGGAAGGCCAGCGTGCGGCCAGAATGGTCCGTCAGTCCGGTTAAAATACGGTAAGGCGGCAGCGGTGCGGGCAGAACTTCATCTGCAGCCGGGACCCGTTCCGGCCAGCCGAGCCGCCACCACGGCCCCTGCACGCTGCTGGTTGCCAGATAAAGGTGCTCACTCAGGCGGACCGCTTCCGGCAGGGCCTGCCAGAGACGGTGCAGGGGATGGGCCTCGTTCAGGTTCAGAACCCCGCCGCGCGCCAGCCAGAAGGACTCGGTGCGGCTGAACGCCACTTCGCCGGGCAGGAGCGGGTCAAAGTGGATGCTGCGCCCGCCGTTGTCGTTGAGGATGAGCCCGTTATCGCGCAGCTGCAGGCGGATATCGGAGGGCGCGTGCCAGCCGGGACCGAAAATGCCGGGCGGGGCCGGGGTTTTTGTGCGGTAACTGCTGTAGGTGCGCGAGAGGACAAACGGCAGCGGCCCCGGCAGGGCCACATCCGTTTCACCGGGGAGGACTTTGGCCCCGAGCAGCGGATTAACGGGGCTGCCGGAGGTCACGCCGCCGGGACAGACCGAGCAGGCGACACCGGTCGGGGCGCCAATCATCACCCCGAGACTGCCCTGCACAATCGGGCCGCCAGTGGCGGTCATATCCCCCTGACGGGCAGCCGGTTTTCCGCTCATGATCAATTCCTTTTGAAATTAGCTATGAGCGGAGAATACAGGTAACAACATCAAAAAAAGGGTCTGAAAACCGGCAAATGCAACTTTTAGGAATATATAAAGACCTACACCTTACTCAAAAAACACCGCAATTTTATTAAACATGGTCGGATCGGACTGGTTGCGGACCACTTGAGTGACATCTTCCAGTTTGTCGATTTGGGCAATCATCTGCTCGAGGCGCTGATCGTCGTTCACGAGGAGCCAGATGCGGCTATGATCGCTGCCCTGAATCGGCAGACAAAGAATGCCTTCCACGTTAAATGCGCGGCGCGCGAACAGGCCGCAGACGTGGGTCATGACGCCAGGGTGGTTGCGGACGGTGAGTTCGAGAATGACGTTATCATATTGTTTCTGCATGGCTTATTCTCCCACCATCTCAGTATTCGCCGCACCCGGCGGGACCATTGGATACACTTTTTGTTCTGGATCGATGCGCACGTGAATCAGCGCTGGGCCAGGGCGGGAAATCGCCTCCTGCAGGGCGGATTGCGCGTCCTCGGCGGCGTTCAGATCGCAGGTGTGCAGGCCAAAACCGGCCGCAATCTGCATAAAGTTGATCATCCCCGGATAGGTCGCCGCAAACACGCCTTGCTTGTAAAACAGGCTCTGCTGCTGATGCACCAGCCCCAGCGCTTCGTTGTTCATCAGAATGATTTTCACATCCAGCTGGTTTTCAGCCGCCGTCGCCATCTCCTGAATGTTCATCATCAGGCTGCCGTCACCGGAGAAGCAAATCACCTTCCGATCCGGATTCGCCAGCGCAGCGCCCACGGCGGCAGGCAGGCCAAAGCCCATGGTGCCTAAACCGCCAGACGTCAGCCACTGACGCGGACGGTTCAGCGGGTAAGCCTGGGCGGTCCACATCTGATGCTGGCCGACGTCGGTGGTGATAATAGCGCTGTCGTCCACGCAGGAGGCGACGGCGTTAATCAGGCCGTAGTGGCTCAGCGGGTCGCCTTCGGTCGGGATGGCGCTCGGGAACTCCTGCTGCAGCTGGGCAACCAAATCGCACCACTCGGCGTTGTCGGTGGCGTGGGTTTGGGGGATTAACTGTGCCAGCACCTCGCCCACATCACCCTGAATCGCCACATGCGGCTGTTTGATTTTGCCAAGCTCAGCGCGGTCGATATCCACGTGAATGATTTTCGCGTTCGGGCAGAACTGCTCGGTTTTACCAATCGCCCGGTCATCAAAACGTGCGCCGAGAACGATCAGTAAATCAGACTCTTGCAAAATAAAGTTGGTGCTGCGCGCGCCGTGCATCCCCAGCATGCCCAGCGACAGCGGGTGCGCTTTCGGCAGCATTCCCAGCGCCATTAAGGTCATGGTGGTGGGCAGATTGGCTTTTTCGGCAAATTTACGTACCTGTTCTGCGGCGTTGATCGCCCCGCCGCCCAGATAGAGCACTGGCCGTTTCGCAGCGTTGATCATCGCGGCGGCGTCCTGCACGCTCTGGGCGCTGAATTCCGGTGCGGAAGCACGGCCACCCGGCTCCGGGAAGGTTTCGATGTCGATTTCAGCGGTTTGTACGTCCTTAGGAATGTCTATCCACACCGGGCCTGGGCGGCCGGATTGCGCAATGCGGAACGCATCGCTGATCACCTGAGGTAACTCGGCGATGTCGCGAACTAAATAGTTATGCTTGGTGATGGGGATAGAAATACCGTAGGTGTCGACTTCCTGAAACGCATCGGTGCCGATCATCGACGAAGGGACCTGGCCGGTAATACAGATCAGCGGAATGGAGTCGAGGCGCGCGTCGGCAATCGCCGTGACCAGGTTGGTGGCACCCGGCCCGCTACAGGCCATACAGACCGCAGGTTTGCCCTGCGTACGCGCCATGCCCTGAGCAATGAAGCCTGCGCCCTGCTCGTGGCGCGCCAGAACGTGGCGGATTTGCGTGCTTTGACTTAACGCGTCATAGAGCGGCAGGACCGTACCGCCCGGGATCCCCGAAACGATGCTGATACCCTGACGTTCCAGTAAGTGAACGATTAATTGCGCGCCCGTAAAACGCGTCTTGCCTGATGTTGTGCCCGAACTTGCCATGCTCCAGTCCTTTTGTTCTGAGCCGACTTTCCGGGAGGTTTAAACTAAAAACCCCGCCGGTTTGCGCCGGCGGGGTTTTGGATTCGTGTGTTGATCCAGTCCCTACGGCGCATTGCCGACGACCACCACCACACGTACGACGACCACTGCGGCAGGTTGCGCAGTTTTTAGTAGGGTCGACGCCATCATGGAAGTTGTCATTGAGGACCTGTGTTTAGAATCATTGATAGAATTTATACAAACACAGGATTCGGTGCCTGACAATGGAAATATTTTCATCCACCCAAATTTGCGTCAGGGATCACGTTTCGTTTGTAAGAGAAATAAAAACAAAAAACCCCGCCGGAGCGAGGTTTTTTTCAGGGTTTGCGGTTGGTTTCCGCGAACACACTGTGTTACGTCAACGCAAGAAGTATACGCGATCGGCCACGAACGCGCAATTTTAGCTCTCTTTTTTGACGAATAGGAGTATGGATCAGCCTTCCGAATTTGTCGACAAAATACTGTTCATGCATCCAGTGTTTATCTATACTGAGTTTGTTCGCAGTGCGTATTGGGGGCCGCAAGCAGTACACCGGCGCAAAGAAGTCCTGGCTGAAACGGGTGGTGCCGTCAGTGCCTTAACCCCCAAATGAGCACACTGTGTTACGTCAACAAAGGTGCTGGCAACAGGCGGCGGAGAGGTACGCCAGCATCGTGCTCCTTCTGCCAGAAGGAGGCGCGTATGGGCGTCGTGGATATGGTTATTCTTATCCTGAGACTCATTGTTGCGGTACTGCAACTGCTTGACGCTGTCCTGAAATACCTCCGGTGATTCAGGGTCAAGTCGCACCAAAGAGGGGCGGGCAACCGCCCCTCTTTAACATCTGCACACTGGCAACATAAGTTGCCGATATCGTTTACAAATCCTGCCTGCTTCTGCTCAATCATTCACCCCAGAGATGCTTAAATTGTCATCTCATTGTGGTAGATTCCTCGCGCATTTATGGGAATGCGCAGTCACTTATTCTTTATTTCTCTCTTTTTGCAAAAGTATTCAGCGACATGAAAAAGCAAAGGAACGTTAATTTACTGTTGATGCTGGTGTTACTGGTGGCCGTCGGTCAGATGGCGCAGACCATATATATTCCGGCGATTGCAGACATGGCGAAAGCGCTCAGCGTGCGCGAAGGTGCGGTGCAGAGCGTGATGGCCGCCTATCTGCTGACTTACGGCGTCTCACAGCTGTTCTACGGTCCGCTGTCTGACCGCGTCGGGCGTCGCCCGGTGATCCTGGTCGGGATGACCATTTTCATGATCGCCACGGTGATCGCCATAACCACTCACAGCCTGACGATCCTGATTGCCGCCAGCGCCCTGCAGGGCATGGGGACCGGCGTCGGCGGGGTGATGGCGCGTACGCTGCCGCGCGATCTGTACGAAGGGTCACAGCTGCGTCATGCCAACAGCCTGCTGAATATGGGTATTTTGGTAAGCCCGCTGCTGGCACCGCTGATTGGCGGCGTGCTGGACAGCATCTGGTCGTGGCGCGCCTGCTACGCTTTCCTGCTGGTTCTGTGCATTATTGTCACCTTCAGCATGGCGCGCTGGATGCCGGAAACACGCCCGACGGGCGCACCGCGCACCAGGCTTATTGCCAACTACAAAACGCTTTTCGGCAACGGCGCGTTCACCTGTTACCTGCTGATGCTGATTGGCGGCCTGGCGGGGATTGCGGTGTTTGAGGCCTGTTCCGGCGTGTTGCTGGGCGCAGGACTGGGGTTAAGCAGCATGGTGGTGAGCATTCTGTTCATTCTGCCGATCCCGGCGGCATTCTTCGGCGCATGGTTTGCCGGTCGCCCTAACAAGCGTTTTTCCACGCTGATGTGGCAGTCGGTGATGAGCTGCCTGCTGGCAGGGGTGATGATGTGGGTCCCAGGCTTACTGGGCGTGATGACCGTCTGGACGCTGCTGATCCCGGCCGCCCTGTTCTTCTTCGGCGCGGGAATGCTCTTCCCGCTCGCGACCAGCGGCGCGATGGAGCCGTTCCCGTTCCTGGCAGGAACCGCAGGTGCGCTGGTGGGCGGCCTGCAAAACATCGGCTCCGGCGCGCTGGCCTGGCTCTCCGCCATGATGCCGCAGACGGGTCAGTCTAGCCTTGGCCTGTTGATGACCCTGATGGGGCTGCTGATTTTACTGTGCTGGCTGCCGCTGGCGTCGCGCGAGCCGCATCACGAGCAGACGATTTAATCGCATGATGGCCCGGCTTCTCGTCGGGCTTTTCACACACCGGTGCAAGCATCGCCTGCAGCAGCGGTTCCGGCCCTGGTCGCCACGCCCCCTCCTCGCCGTCATAAAACTGGAAATCCGCGTTAATGGCGTAAGGGATTTTGGCTTTTTGCAGTTCGCAGGCCATAAAGCTGGCGAAAGCCATCTGCGGTGCCGTCGGGGTAACGCGGCTGGATTCACCCACGCCCCAGCCGCCCACCCAGCTCACATGCCCGGTTTTTTGCTGCCAGCGCAACGCGGTGGTGATCCGGCTGCGAATCATCGATTTCTCCGCCGCCGTGCCTGATGTCCACGGGTATTTTCCGTTGTTCTTGAGCGGTCCCCACGGGAAGATGTGCCATTCGGCCAGCACGTAATTCTGGCTGTGGGCAGGCAGCTTAAGGCTGCCGAGATCTTCCGGTGCCGCGCGCAGGCGCGGAGCGACGAAAATCATGCGTTCGGCATCAATGGCATGAATGGCTTTGATCGCTTTTTCGTAGACGCGGTTAAGGGATGCGAGATTGTGATTGAGCTTGTCCGCCGGTTCGTAGATCAGGTCAAAACCGAGCAGCGGCGAGCTTTTCTCGAAGTAGTGCGCCACGGCAATCCACCAGTTCACCACCTCTTTTTCGTTATCCGCTTTCGGGTCGTTTTTGTATTCATCCGCCTGATAGGCAATCACCGGGATCACGCCGTATTGCTCACAGGCTTCCACCAGCTTGCGCAGATGAATCAGGCGCGCTTCCGTCGGCTCGCCGGCCACGCGGATACGCACGTGGGTAAAACCTTTGGCCTTAAAATCACGCACTTCCAGCGGATCGAATTCGCGAATGCCGCGCTCGGTGCGCGCCCAGTCCACGTCGATGCCCACCCCGAGCTGCTGCGCGTAGCGCGCAGCCGTCAGCGGTGGCTCAGCGGCAGACACCCAGCCAGAGGAGATAATCAGCGCAGCGGCGATCAGGGGCTTTAACACGGTTAACCTTGCGAGAAATCGAAAGCAATATGCTGTATTTAGCACGCTTTTCGCGGTTTGGTGTAGAGGCTACGCGTAATAATTCTTCAACCCACCTGACTTTTCAGCCAGTCGATAAAGGCATCAATTTTCGGCCACTGCCTGCCCGAAAGGGTCGATATGTAGTAGTGCTGATGGCATTTCAGGGCTTTCTCGCCGAAGGGCGCAATCAGCTCCCCGCGATCCAGCCGCTTTTGCACCAGCCGCTGACGCCCCATAGCGACACCCACGTGGTTCATCGCGGCGATAACAGCTAAATCGGAACGATCGAAGCCAATGCCCGACGATGGCGGCAAATTCACTACAAAGTGCTGCGCCCAGCTAAACCACTCATCGGTTCCCGAGTCGTTACTCCACGCCTGTCTGTCATGCAGCAGCGTGCAATGGCGCAGATTGTCTGGGTTTTTAATTAACTCATGTTCGCGCGCGTATTCCGGCGTGCAGACCGGCAGGATCGCCTCGTTCATCAGAAAATGATGGGAAAGCTGAGTGGGTGGCGTATCGTCGAAGTAGAGCGCCAGATCGATACCCGTTCGCTGCATGTTCGGGTAATCATTGCCTGTCAATATGGTCAGGGAGATCGACGGATAGCGGCGGGAAAAATCCCCGAGCATCGGCACCAGCCAGCACTGGGCGATGCTGGGGCGCGAATAGACGGTCAGGGTGCCGGAAAGCGCCTGATTCTTGATGTCGAGGATCTCCTGGTTCAGGGTATCCAGCGACGATTTGAGGGTCCAGAAAACCCGTTTCCCCTCCTGCGTCAGCTCCACTTTGCGGTGCGAACGGACGAACAGCTGAATCCCCAGCTCCTCTTCCAGCAGGTTAATGCGATGGCTGACGGCGCTCGGGCTGAGCGACAGCTCTTCCGCCGCCAGCGCGAAGGACTCATGCCGGGCCGCCACTTCAAACGTGTACATTTTTGACAGTTGCCAGCCGTTCAGCAGGCGATTGCCGACCTCATTCGCATCGTTCATGGCGGTTTTTTATCCCCTCAGCCTCGTATTTCTGCCCTCAGAATATCCGTTATGAATGAATTAATGTGAAGCAACGACGAATAAAGTGCGCTTTTTAGAGCAATGTCACTCACTTGATCCAATCTGCCTCACCTGAACGGCAATTTATATCGTTTGTCAGCCGGTGCCGTTTTTTCGTCCAATAGCCGCAGATAACTTAAGGGTGGGGTGAGATATGGGATCTCAGATGTGGGTTGTGGCGACGCTGCTGGCAAGCATCGTGTTGATTGTATTAACCATCGTAAAACTGAAGTTTCACCCGTTTCTGGCGCTGCTGCTGGCGAGCTTCTTCGTTGGCGCAATGATGGGCATGAGCCCGCTGGATATGGTCAATGCCATCGAGAGCGGCATCGGCGGCACGCTGGGATTCCTGGCGGCGGTGATTGGCCTCGGCACCATTCTCGGCAAGATGATGGAAGTTTCTGGCGCGGCGGAACGCATCGGGCTGACGCTCCAGCGCTGCCGCTGGCTCTCCGCCGATGTGATTATGGTCCTGGTCGGGCTGATCTGCGGTATCACGCTGTTCGTTGAAGTGGGCGTGGTGTTGCTGATCCCGCTGGCGTTCTCAATCGCCAAAAAGACGCAGACTTCGCTGCTGAAACTGGCAATCCCTCTGTGTACGGCGCTGATGGCGGTTCACTGCGTGGTGCCTCCCCATCCGGCGGCGCTGTTTGTCACCAACAAACTGGGCGCGGATGTGGGAACGGTGATTGTATACGGTCTGCTGGTCGGGCTGATGGCCTCTCTGGTGGGCGGCCCGCTGTTCTTGAAAATCCTCGGCGATCGCCTGCCGTTTAAGCCGGTTCCGGCGGAGTTTTCTGACCTCAAAGTGCGAGAGGAACATACGCTGCCTACCCTGAGCGCCACGTTGTTCACGGTGCTGTTACCGATTGGCCTGATGCTGGTAAAAACCATCGCCGAGCTTAACATGGAGCACACCGGCTCGCTCTACACGCTGCTGGAATTTATCGGCAACCCGATCACCGCCATGTTTATCGCCGTGTTTGTGGCCTATTACCTGCTCGGCATTCGTCAGCATATCGGGATGAGCGCGCTGCTCAAGCACACGGAAACGGGCTTTGGTTCGATTGCCAACATCCTGTTGATTATCGGGGCGGGCGGGGCGTTTAACGCGATCCTCAAAACCAGCGGCCTGGCCGATACGCTGGCGCTGATTTTATCGAACATGCATATGCACCCGATTCTGCTGGCCTGGCTGGTGGCATTAATTCTCCATGCGGCCGTCGGGTCTGCCACGGTTGCGATGATGGGGGCCACGGCGATTGTCGCGCCGATGCTGCCGCTCTATCCCAACGTCAGCCCGGAGATCATCGCCATTGCCATCGGTTCTGGCGCCATTGGCTGCACGATCGTCACGGATTCTCTCTTCTGGCTGGTGAAGCAATACTGCGGCGCGACCCTGAACGAGACCTTTAAATACTATACAACGGCGACATTTATCGCCTCGGTACTTGCACTTGGCTGCACGTTCCTGCTTTCTTTCATTATCTAAGCGCGAAGAGACGTACTATGGAAAACGCAAACATCACCACCTTAATCGCCCAATATCCTCTGGTAGAGGATCTGATGGCGCTGAAAGAGACCACCTGGTTTAACCCGCGCACCACCACGCTTGCCGAAGGGCTGCCGTATGTCGGGCTGACGCAGGCGGATGTGAAGGATGCCCACGCCCGACTGGCCCGCTTTGCACCTTATCTGGCGAAAGCGTTCCCGGAAACCGCGGCCAAAAACGGCATTATCGAATCAGACGTGGTGGCCATTCCCGCCATGCAGCAGCGCCTGGCGAAGGAGTTTGCCACGCCGATCAACGGAAATTTACTGCTGAAAAAAGACAGCCATTTACCGATTTCCGGCTCTATAAAAGCGCGCGGCGGGATTTATGAAGTGCTGACCCACGCCGAAAAACTGGCGCTGGAAGCGGGGCTGCTGACGCTGACAGACGATTACAGCATCCTGCTGGAACCACGCTTTAAAGCGTTTTTCAGCCAGTACAGCATTGCCGTTGGCTCAACGGGTAATCTGGGGATGTCGATTGGCATCATGAGCGCCCGCGTTGGCTTTAAGGTGACGGTGCATATGTCTGCCGACGCCCGCGAGTGGAAAAAGGCCAAACTGCGCAGCCACGGCGTTGAAGTGGTGGAGTACGAACAGGATTACGGCGTGGCCGTGGAGCAGGGGCGAAAGGCTGCCGAGAGCGATCCCAACTGCTTCTTTATCGACGACGAAAACTCTCGCACCCTGTTTTTGGGTTATGCCGTGGCGGGTGAGCGTCTGAAAGCTCAGTTTGCTGAACAGGGGCAAGTGGTGGATGCGGATCATCCCCTGTATGTCTATCTGCCGTGCGGCGTGGGCGGTGGCCCTGGCGGCGTCGCGTTTGGCCTTAAGCTGGCCTTTGGCGACCATGTTCACTGCTTCTTCGCCGAGCCAACCCATTCGCCGTGCATGTTGCTGGGTGTTTATACCGGTTTGCACGATGAAATTGCGGTGCAGGATTTGGGGATCGACAACCTAACGGCCGCAGACGGTCTGGCGGTGGGACGCGCGTCCGGGTTTGTCGGCCGCGCAATGGAGCGTCTGCTGGACGGGTTCTACACCCTGTCCGATCAGAGCATGTACGACATGCTGGGCTGGCTGGCGCAGGAAGAGGGCATTCGTCTGGAGCCATCGGCGCTGGCGGGTATGGCCGGGCCGGTGCGTGTCCCTTCTTCAGCCAATGCGACCCACCTCGTCTGGGCAACGGGCGGCGGGATGGTGCCGGAAGCGGAGATGGCAAAATATCTGGCGAAGGGCCGTCCGTCACGTCTGCCGTAACAGCGTCATCAGCTCTTGCGTCGAGCGGTTGTGCTTTTTCAAATCGCGCATCACTTTCATAAAGGGTGCGCTGTAGTCATAGAACGCCAGATAGCCCTGACACAGCACGTCGTCATTTGCCGACGTGCATAACCGCCGTCCTGCGCACGTCTGGCATTTCAGCAGCCCTTTCTTCTGGCACAGCGCGGTGCCGCACCAGCCGTCCAGTGTGTCGTCGAACAGGCGCACCGAGATCTCCCCGATATCCTGCCGGACCCACATCGCAAAAATCTGCGTTAAGAACTCGCCCCACACCTCCGGCGTTACGGGCTTTTCACCCGCCGTCTGTGGCAAAAAATGGACGTTTTTGTTACCGCTGAGGCGTAACGCTTGATAAACCTTCCCGGGCTCGCGCGCGTTGCAGTTATCGACTACAACCACGCGGGTACTTCCGTGGCATCCTGTCATTCACGACCCTAGAAAAATCAGTATTTGCTGTAAGTGTGTTACAGCAAACAGTAATGCGAGGGAGAGTACTGCGAGAGAGATCAAGAATTTGTCACGCACTGCTTTGGGCTGCACGAAATCGTTGTGATTCACGTCCATCAGGTTGCGGCTGCGGGTGTAGCGCCAGAGAAGAGCCGCTACCAGCGCCAGCACCACAATCGAGACCCAGAACGGCAGACCGGTGCGGTGCCAGTTGTGTTTAATCGCCAGTGCGATCAGCGCGCCGTAGCCCAGCAGCGTGCGCAGCCAGGCCAGCGATGTGCGCTCGGGCTGCAGGCCGGGATCGGCTTCCCTTCGCGCTTTGCGGCTATCCGCCATAGAACACCAGCACCATGACCGCTGCGGCGACGGCCAGCAATATCACGCTGATCGCCAGCAGGCCGCGCGTGTAGGGCATATCCTGTTTCAGGCGCATCGCCTTTTCATTGCGCAGCCAGCGCAGATAACCGTAGATCGCCAGCACACCGGCGAACAGACACAGCAGCAGCGCCAGCACTTCACGAATCAGCGGCGTGGCGAAATCCGGCGCGAGCTGGTCCAGCCCGACGCCTGCGGCGAGAAACCCCAGCGCGGTGCGGATCCATGCGAGAAATGTGCGCTCATTGGCGAGGGAAAACCGATAGTCAGGCGCTTCGCCCAGCTGGGAAATTTTCATGAAGGCTCCTTGTCGTACCGCAAGCAGGCTTCAGCATAGCGTAAATTGACCGGCATCTGGGATGCCGGTCGGCGGGATTAGTGCAATTCTGGCCAGTAATCTTTGTTGGCCTCAATCAGATCATCGAGGATGGCTTTGGCAACCGAAGCGCTTGGCACCGTTTTAGACAGGGTAATTGCCTGCCAGAGTTTGGTGTAGGAGCGCTCTTCCCAGGCGTCGACCACCAGTTTTTCCACTGCCACCTGCTGGCCCATCAGCCCCTTCTGGAAGTGCGGAATATCGCCCACGGTCAGCGGCTCAGGGCCGTTTTTGCCGACCAGACAAGGGATTTCGACCATCGCATCGGCGTCGAAGTTATGAATCGCCCCGTTGTTCGGCACAATCAGCAGCATCCGCTCCTGAGTGTTGAACGCGATAGCCGTTGCGAGATCGACGATGTACGACGCATGTTCATCGATTTCCAGCTCACCGGCAGAAGATTTCCCCGCTTCGATGATGGCGCGGCAGGAGCTGAAAACATGCTTCTCGCGGTGATCCATCACTTCGTTCGCGCGGGTGCGCTCCGGGTTTGAGTGCGCCACCACGTAATCCGGGAAGAGGTAATATTTCAGGTAGGTGTTCGGCATGGTGTCCGGATCGAGCGCCTGCACGTCTTTTGCTTTCGCGAACGTGTCATTCCAGCTGGCTTCCGTATGGGCATCGTCAGACGGAGGCACATAGCCGTTTTTCGCCACGTATTCGCGCAGTTTCGGCATCAGATCGTTACCGTTCAGATCTTCAATCGACGTCCACCAGCCGAAATGGTTCAGGCCGTAGTAGCGCACGCGCATCTCTTTGCGGTCTTTCAGACCGACGATCTGCGCCATTCGCCCTTCAATGCCAATCGGCATATCGCAGATGTTGAGGATTTTGGCGTGAGGTCGCAGACGACGAGTGGCTTCAGCAACGATCGCCGCCGGGTTGGAGTAGTTGAGCATCCACGCATTCGGGGAGTATTGCTCCATATAATCCACCAGCTCCAGCACGCCGCCAATGGAGCGCATACCGTAGGAGATCCCGCCCGGACCGCAGGTTTCCTGGCCCAGCACGCCGTGGCGTAACGGGATTTTCTCATCCTTCTCACGCATCGGGTATTTGCCGACACGGATATGCGCCATCACAAAGTCCACGTCGGTAAACGCGGCTTTAGGGTCGGTGGTGTAGCTGAATTCGATATCCGGTGCCTGCTCCTGCAGGATAATTTTGCACGCCTCGGCGATGGTCTCCTGACGTGCGCCGTCGTTGTCATAGAACTTGAGCGCACGCAGTGGGAAGCGGTCGCGATTCGCCAGCAACATCAGGACGATACCAGGAGTGAAGGTGCTGCCGCCGCCTGCGATAACAACTGAGAATTTTTTCATGATACAGCCTCTGTCATGGTGGATGATGGGTTTGTAGAAGAAGGGGTCATCAGGGATTCAAGCTGGTCGCGCACCTGTGGGACGTGCAGCCCAACAATCACCTGAATACCATTGCCGCGACGCACCACACCGTGGGCGCCAAGGGCTTTGAAAACGTCGTCACTTTGCGTTTTGCTCATATCAAACAGGGCGATACGCAGCCGGGTGGCGCAGTTGTTGATACTTTCGATATTGCCTGCGCCGCCCAGCGCCTGCAGATAGGCGGCCGCCTGGCCAGAGCTGGTGTTCGCCGCAACGGTAGTTTGCCCGCGCGCGGCCTGGTAATCCGCTTTGCTGTAGAGTTTGATTTCGCTCTCTTCACGGCCTGGGGTTTTAAGGTTGAAGCGTTCGATAAGCGTCTTAAAGACCAGGAAATAGAGGGCGGTGAAGCACAAGCCGATGCCAATCTGGGTGAACATCATGGAGGCATGATTGTGGAACATCGGTATCCAGTTCTGCGGGAGGAACTGGTCTAGCAGCCCGCCGCCCATGTTGCCGACCACACCAAAGATATACATCATGGTCGCCATGGTCGCGGCGAGGACCGCGTGAACGGCAAACAGCAGTGGCGAGATAAACAGGAAGGTAAACTCCAGCGGTTCGGTGATCCCCACCAGCATCGCGGTCAGCGTCGCCGGGATCAGCAGCCCCGCCACTTTGACGCGATTTTCCGGCGAGGCGGTGTACCAGAGCGCCAGCGCAATCCCAACGGAGCCAAACACTTTCGAGTTACCGTGCAGCGCAAAGCCGCCTTCGGGGAACAGGGTTTTCAGCGGCAACGTGCTCTGGCTGAACGCCTGCAAATGCTGCGCCCAGTACACCTGAATACCGCCCTCGACCGCCGCCGGGCCGAAAATAAATGGACCGTAGACGAAGTGGTGCAGGCCTGTTGGGATCAAAATGCGTTCCAGGAAGGTATAAACCCACACGCCCAGCGCCCCGGCTGAGCGTAAAAACGCCTGCAACGACTCAATGCCCATCTGCACTTTTGGCCAGCCGAGCAGCGTCAGCCAGGCGCACGGAATCATCACGAAGAAGGCGATGATCACCACAAACGAGGTGCCCTGGAAGATGCCTAAAAATACCGGCAGCTGTTTATCGAAATAGCGGTTGTGGATGGCGGTCACCAGCCCGGAAATCACAATCGCGCCGATAATGCTGGTATCGAGGGTTTTGATCCCGGCAATCATCGCCAGCCCGCTTCCCGCGGTAGGCTCGGCCATAAAGTTCACGCCAAAGAACTGACCCCAGGTCATGCCCATTGCGTTGATAAAGTAGTTCCAGGTCAGGAAGCTAATCAGCACCGCCAGACACGCCCGGCCCTGCGCCTGTTTGGCGAGGCCGATCGGTAAACCGACGGCGAAAATCAGCGGCATATTACGAAAGACCGCCCAGCCGCCCTCTTCAATGATGTGGACGATTTGGGCAAATAAATGATCGGGTGCCGTTAAGGCCTCGCCCACAAAAAGCGGATTGCGCAGCATGATGGCAATTCCGACCACCATGCCTGCGAAAGGGAACAACAGCACCGGGGTAAACATGGCGCCGCCAAAACGTTGTATTTGACTGAGCATCTTTAAATCCTCATGTAACAACCTGTAGGGGGTTTGGCCTTATTGGTTTTGTGCTGGCCTGAAATGAGAATAAAAATTTACTCTGCGGCTCACACCGCGCACCGCTGCGTTCCGTGATCGCATTCATGGTTTTAATTTGCCCACTCAGGTCTACTTTCAGTTCAAAATATGGACATGTTAAGACGCGATGCACGACTGAATACGCGCAGAGAGGTCTACAGGTGATCTACAAATCCATTGCCGACAGATTACGTCTGCGGCTCAATTCGTCGGATTACAATGTCGGCAGCCCGCTGCCCGGCGAAAAAGCGCTGGCGCAGGAGTTTGGCGTGGCGCGGATGACCATTCGCAAGGCCATCGATTTGCTGGTCGGCTGGGGGCTGGTGGTGCGCCGTCACGGCAGCGGCACCTTTGTCGCGCGCAAGGATGTTCACCATGAAACCACCAATCTGACCGGGCTGGTGGAGGTCTTGCGCCAGCAGGGTAAAGAGGTGCAGAGCAAGGTATTGCAGTTTGAAGTGATGCCCGCCCCGCCCGCCATCGCCAGCCAGCTGCGTATTCAGATTGACGAGCGGATCTACTTTTCGCGTCGGGTGCGTTACGTGGAAGGAAAACCGCTGATGCTGGAAGACAGCTTTATGCCCGTGAAGCTGTTCCGCAACCTGTCGCTGGCGCACCTTGAAGGGTCGAAGTTTGATTACATCGAGAAGGAGTGCGGGATTACCATCAGCGGGAACTACGAGAGCCTGACGCCGGTGCTGGCTGACCGGCAGCTGGCGAATCTGATGAACTTACCGGAACAGACGCCGCTGCTGCGCATTACGTCCTTGTCCTACAGCGACAGCGGCGAGTTCCTGAATTACTCCGTGATGTTCCGCAATACCAGCGATTACCAGGTGGACTACCATCTGCGGCGCATCCACCCGGACGCGTTGTTAGCCTATCCCCCAGAACAGCACGGCCAGTAGCTGCGGCGTGATGATACGCAGGAACATCACCAGCGGATAAACGGTGGCGTAGGAGAGTGCCGCCGCGCCGCTAGTGGCGTGCAGATTGTTGGCGAAGGCCAGCGCCGGAGGATCGGTCATGGAGCCGGCCAGCATGCCGCACAGGGTCAGGTAGTTCATCTTCGCGAAGATTCGCGCCAGAATCCCGACCGTCAGCAGCGGAACCGCCGTGATGATAATACCGTAGCCAATCCAGCTTATCCCCTCGCCCTGCGTCAGAGTGTGGATAAAGTCGCCGCCAGATTTCAGCCCCACTACCGAGAGGAACAGCACAATGCCCAGCTCGCGCAGGGCCAGGTTGGCGCTTGGCGGCATGAACCAGTACAGCTTCCCGATACAGCCGATACGCCCCAAAATCAGCGCCATGATCAGCGGCCCGCCCGCCAGACCGAGCTTGAGCGCTACCGGGAATCCGGGCACGTAAAGGGGAATTGAGCCAAGCAGCACCCCCAGCCCGATACCGATAAACACCGGCAGCATCTGCACCTGCTGCAATTTTTGCTGCGCATTGCCGACCATATCGGCGACGGCGTCGATGGATGACGGGCGCCCAACCAGATTGAGGATATCGCCAAACTGCAGGCTGGCATCCGGGCTGGCGACCAATTCAACGCCCGCACGATTCAGGCGTGAGATCACGACGTCGTAGCGCTCTTTTACCTGCAGATCGCGGATTTTTTTGCCCAATACCTGCTCGTTGGTGACCACAACGCGTTCCACGCGCATGTCGGTGCCCCGCGTCGAGAGGGAGGTGTCTACCTCCTGGCCGATCACCAGTTGCGCGCTGTGCAGATCGCCGGGCTGGCCGACCAGGTGCAATAAGTCCCCGAGCTGAATCACAGTGCCGGGAGATGGGACCATCAGCATTTCGTCCCGCTTCAGGCGCGAGCAGATGATATTGACGCTGTTCAGAATCGGCACATCCTGAATCGCCATGTGGTTCAGATTGGGGTTTTCGACGCGAATGTTGATGGTTTTGATCAGCATGTGGCCGTTGGTGATCGTGGATTCATGCTTTTTGGCTTCGTCGTCCACGTTGATACGAAACAGCACGCGCACCAGCCACATGGTCAGCAGAATGCCGCAAATGCCAAACGGGTAAGCCATCGCATAGCTCATCCCCATCTGATCCACTACGCCGGGCGCAATGCCCAGATCGCGCAGAATTTGCTGTCCGGCCCCCAGCGCAGGAGTATTGGTGACCGCGCCGGAGAAAATCCCCAGCACCACCGGGAGCGGAATATCAAAGATTTTATGCAGAATGGCGGTGACGAGGCCGCCCATGACGACAATGCCGAGAGCAAAGAGATTCAGCCGCAGCCCGGAGACGCGCAGCGAGGCGAAAAACCCAGGCCCGACCTGAATGCCGATGGTGTAGACGAAGAGGATCAGGCCGAATTCCTGAATGAAGTGCAGCATTTCAGCACTGAGGGTTAACCCAAGCTGATCGGCGAAATGGCCGACAAAAATACCGCCGAAAAGCACTCCGCCAATGCCAAATCCGACACCGCGGATTTTGATATTGCCAATCCACAGCCCAACCACTGCAACCAGGGCCAACACGCTAACCGTTAACGCGATATCACTCATGACCTTTTCCCTGCGCATATCCTTAGTGATTAAGGGGATTCTCGCAGAGGTTATGGGGTTTGTATGGGCGATGGCGCACAAAAAAGCCCCGCGAAAGCGGGGCTTAGTCGTTTGCTTTGCCCGCAGACACTGCCCTTGAGCAGGCCTGCGGGTTTTGTTGGCCGGGAAAGCGCAGCGCCTCCCGACACAAATTAGCTGTTCAGCGCCGGACGTTCGCTGATGGCGATTTTCTGCGGTGCCAGTGCTTCCGGCACGTTGCGCGTCAAATCAATGTGCAACAGCCCGTTGGTAAAGGTCGCACCGGAGACTTCCATATGGTCGGCCAGGGTAAAGCTCAGGCTAAACGGCTGAGTCACCAGGCCCTGATGCAGCCACTGGGTCTCAGTTTGTGGTTTTTCCGGCGTCCCTTTCACCGTCAGGCGCGCGCCTTCGAGCTGGATATCGAGATCCTCCTGACGGAATCCGGCCAGCGCCAGCGTGATGCGGTAGTGGTTGTCATCGCTTTTTTCGATGTTATACGGCGGAAAACTCTGTTGTTCAGCCGTGCTTTGCAGGGCGTTAGCCAGTTTGTCAAAACCAATCCACTGACGCAGCAGGGGGGATAAATCGTAGTTACGCATGGTTAATCTCCTTCTGAGAAGCGAGTTAAGCACTGTTTTTAGTGCGCAGTTGTTCCTGCAAATCCGCATGGATTCGCACAGGCTCCCGTTTCGGCAAGCCACTCTGGATGGGCCGCGCGAGCGACCCGCTTAAATTAGTTGATCTCGATACGGCGCGGTTTTTTCTCTTCCGGAATCACACGTTCCAGATCGATAAACAGCAGACCGTTCACCAGGTTTGCACCGTAAACGTGGATGTTTTCGGCGAGCTGGAATTTGCGTTCAAAGTTGCGCTCAGCAATGCCCTGGTAGAGATAGGTACGTTCTTTCTGCTCTGCCGTGTGTGCGCCTTTCACCACCAGCAGGTTGTCCTGCGCGGTGATTTCCAGTTCGCTCTCAGCGAAACCGGCGACAGCAATGGCAATGCGGTAGTGGTTTTCGTCAACCAGCTCAACGTTGTATGGAGGGTAACCGTTACCCTGGCTTTGGTTATTTTCTAAATGGTTGAACAGGCGATCAAAACCAATAGCAGAACGGTACAGCGGGGAAAAATCGAAATTACGCATAAATCAACGCTCCTGAAATCAGCGAGTAATGTTTGCCTTCCACCATGGACAGGCCGTTGTGCCACCAAACACCCATCAGGCGTGTTCGTTCTTCGGCTACACAGATAAAGTGAGTCTGATTCCGATCATTTCAAGAGGTTAAATGCGAGATTTTTTTGCACTTTGCTGGGTCTCGCATAGACTGGGACTACAGCACAAAGAGTGAAATTGCGATGGCTGCCACAGAGCGGCGCTTTCCAGCTATTCTTTTCGCACATGGCTCGCTATAACTCGATATTGCGGTTATGTCTCGCCATTAACATTGATTAACAGATGATGAATAATGTTCTGATAAAGCTGACAACATGCAGCGTAGTGGTATTACTTTGCGGGTGTTCGAGCGTGATGTCTCACACCGGCGGTAAAGAAGGAACATATCCGGGCACGCGCGCGAGCGCGAATATGATTTCGGATGATGAGACGAACTGGGGCACCAAATCCCTGGCGATTCTGGATCTGCCGTTTACAGCGGTGCTGGATACGCTGTTAGTCCCGTGGGATCTGTTCCGCACCGATAGCTCGGTGCGTTCACGCGTTGAAAAAAGCGAAAAGCAGAATATGGCCACCAACAGCGTTATCCCGCCCGCTGAGATGACAGCGCCCTGATTACTTCCCGGTTTCCGTGACCCAAAGCTGACGGAAACCGGCCGTCTCTTCCATCCACGCCACATAGCGGCCATCCGGCGAGAACACCACCGCATCACCCGAGGGCGGATTGCCGTGATCGGACGTCAAAAACGTCACTTCACCGCTTCGCGCATCGCAGCAGGCAATGCGGTTGTCCAGCACAAACCCAAGTGCTTCCCCCGACGGATGCCAGTTAAACGCCGACTGAATATCGCGGGTGTTATGCGTCAGCTGGCGCGGCTCACTGCCCTCTGGCGCGATAAGCCACAGCTGCACAATGCCGCGCTCATCGCGCATCAAAAACGCGATTTCATCGCCCTGCGGATGGCTGCGCACCCAGTGGCGCGGCACGTTGACCAGCCCCGGATAGCGGTTTTCATGGGTGAACGTTAAACGCCGCTGCACCACGCCAGCAGGCGGCGCGGGCAGGGTCTGCTTCGTCCCTTCCAGCGGTTCGTCGCCCGCCCGTTTCCAGCCTGCCTCATCGTCTGGAAGATCGACGATAAATAGCTCCGGCACTTTTTGACCGCGTTCAGAGAGTGTGTCGCCGATAAAGGCCAGCTGATGGTTGCCCACCCAGCCCTCTTCATAGGCGCGGTTGATCTCATCGCTGCCGGGCCGTGGCGTAGGCGTCGTGCGGCTGATCAGTACGCTCCAGAACATTCCGGCATATTCGCGCGGATGATTGCCCTGCGGCGTCACCGGGCCGAACGGCGCAGCGACCCCGACATTGCGCAGATCCAGCGTCACGTCGCGTTCGTGCATCACATGGTCGTTATAGGTAAAACTGACCCGTTGCCCGTTGGGGCTAAAGACGTGAACGTGGCTCCCGCCGCGCAGCGCGCCGGGGGTATAGGGCGCAGTGATGTCCATGGCATCGAGATTACTGACTTCGCCGTTGCGGGCGATCACGCCGCGACGATGGTGAAAATCGTAGTGCCAGCCCGCATCCGGGTTTTCCGGGCCGTGAATAAAGACGTATTGTTCCTCAAGAGGATGAACGGTCACCACGCCCACGTGCGCGCCATTTTTAGCGCAGTAGATCACCTCGGTTTCGCCCGTGTTCACGTTGACTCGCTCGATCGTCTCGCCCGTAAAGGACGCGCCGGACGGTCGCACGTCAAACGCCAGCCATTGGCTGTCAGGCGTCCAGGTATTGGTATTCGTGAGTTGATGATGACGGGGAGCGAAGGTGATTTGTTTCATGGAGAGACCCTGATGCGCGGTTATCGCATCAGGGTAAAGCATCGCGAAGATTTAGCCTACTCGTTTAACATCGCCGACCAGCAGGATGTAGGAGAGCGCGCCAATCAGGGTGATAACGGAGATGTAGGTCAGAGCAGGTGCAAAGCCGTGCGCCTGCGCCAGATAGCCAATGACCAGCGGAACGGTGATACCGCCTAACCCGCCGGCAAAGTTAAACACGCCTCCGGTGAGGCCAATCAGACGCATCGGTGCCAGCGAGGAGACCAGCGACCAGGTGATGGACGCAAAACCGTTGCCGAAGAACGCCACCGCCATCAGCACGGTGATCCACACCGGGTCATTGGTGTAGTTCGCGCCCATAATGCAGGTGGAGAGCAGCAGGCCGAAGATGATGGGCAGCTTGCGCGAGAATCCAATCGAGAAGCCTTTGCGCACTAACATATCGGCGATCCAGCCCGACAACAGCACCCCCACGAACGCTGCGAGGAACGGAACCGTGGTCATGAAACCGGCTTTCAGCGCGGTGATGCCTTTTTCCTGGGTCAGGTAGTTCGGGAACCAGGTCAGGAAGAACCACAAGGTAGACGCAATCGCGAACTGCCCGAGATAAACGCCCACCAGCTTGCGGTGAAAAACCAGTTTCCAGTCACTTTTGGTCAGGCGGGTGCGCCCCTTGCTTTCAATCTGCGCATCGCCATCCACCAGACCGCCGCCCTGCTCGATGTAATTCAGTTCAGCTGTGGTGATGCCTTTGGTTTTACGCGGTGACTGATAGACCTTAAACCAGACAAACGACCAGATAATCCCGACGCCGCCAGTAATGATGAACACCCAGTGCCAGCTCAGCGACTCCTGAATCCAGATCAGCAGCGGCGTGAGGAACGCCAGGCCTACAAACTGTCCGGAGGTGTAGAACCCCACCGCCGAGGCACGTTCATGCTCCGGGAACCAGCTGGTCACCATGCGGTTGTTGGTCGGGAAAGCGGGCGCTTCGAAGATCCCGGTGATGGCACGCAGGCCAATCAGCGACAACAGTCCGGTGGCAAAGCCCTGGAACAGGGTGGCAACGGACCAGCCAAAAATCGCGATGCAGTAAGTGGTGCGAGAGCCTAAGCGGTCCAGCACACGTCCACCTGGGATCTGGCACAGGGTATACATCCAGGCAAACGCCGAGAAGATGTAGCCCATCTCGGTTTTCGAAATGCCAAACTCTTCCTGAATATGCGCGGACGCCACGGCCAGGTTGGCGCGGTCAACGTAGCAAATCACCACGGTAATAAAAATCATCAGCAGCGTCAGGTAACGACGACGGCCTGTTTTTGCGGTAGTCACAGAAATATCCATTAATCTGTCTCCAGATTTTGGGCATAGCGATACACGTCACCATGCCCTGTAAGTTACAGAGGGTTATGTTTTTGTGGGTAAGAATTTTTGCCCGGGAATATGGCGCTGACCGGGCTTACGAAATGGTGATCACCACTCCGCTACGCTACCATCCGAATATCGCCACAGCGGGTTACGCCAGTCGGAGGCGTTTTTACTCAGCTCAATCACTTTGGCTTCGTCAATGTCCACGCCCAGACCCGGTTTGGTTAACGGTTTGAAGAACCCGCCTTCCATGTTGAAGTCTTCTTTGTTTTTCACAAAATCGAGCAGCTCAGCACCTTTGTTGTAATGGATGCCCATGCTCTGCTCCTGGAATACCGCGTTACGCGAGACGAAGTCCACGTGCAGACAGGCGGCCAGGGCAATCGGTCCCAGCGGGCAGTGCGGCGCCAGCGCCACGTCGTAAGCTTCGGCCATACCAGCGATTTTGTAGCATTCGGTGATACCCCCGGCGTGGGACAGATCCGGCTGCAGAATCGCCAGGCCGCCCGCTTCCAGCACACGTTTGAATTCGAATCGCGAGAACATACGTTCGCCCGCCGCGATGGGAATATGGGTCTGCGCCGCCAGCTTCGGATAGTACTCGGCCTGCTCCGCCAGTACCGGCTCTTCGATAAACAGCGGGCGGTACGGCTCCAGCTCTTTGATCAGCACTTTCGCCATCGGCGCGCTGACGCGACCGTGGAAATCGAGGCCAAACTCAATCTCATTGCCAAAGGCTTCGCGGATTTGCGCCACCGTATTCACGGCGTTATCCACCGCGCGGGAGCTGTCAATGACGCCCATCTCTTCGCAGCCGTTAAGCTTGAAGGTATCAAAGCCAATTTTGCGCAGCGTTTTGATGCCGTCGATCACCTCTGCCGGACGGTCACCGCCGACCCAGCTGTAGGCTTTAATTTTGTCGCGCACCAGACCGCCCATCAGCTGCCAGACCGGAGCGTTCAGCACTTTGCCTTTGATATCCCACAGCGCCTGATCGATACCGGCGATGGCGCTCATCAGGATCGGACCGCCGCGATAAAATCCACCGCGATACATTACTTGCCACAGATCGTTAATACGCGCCGGGTCCTGACCGATCAGGAACTCTTTCAGCTCATGCACCGCCGCTTCGACGGTACGCGCGCGACCTTCAATTACCGGCTCACCCCAGCCGACGACGCCTTCGTCGGTTTCGATTTTTAGAAACATCCAGCGCGGGGGTAAACGGTACGTGGTGATGTTGGTAATTTTCATTTCACTGCCTCTCGATACGCCTTAACAAACGCGGCTGCCTGCGCTGCGGTACGCTCAACGGACTGCCCGGCGCGATAGAGATCGCTGCCAAGCCCTGCCCCTGCACAACCAGCATTCAGCCACTGCGTCAGGTTTTCCGGCGTCACGCCCCCCACGGCAAAGACCGGAACATCAGCCGGAAGTACCGCTTTCAGCGCTTTGATGTAATCCGGGCCGAAGGCCGACGACGGGAAAATTTTCAGCGCCTGCGCGCCCGCATCCAGCGCGGTAAAGGCTTCGGTGGCAGTCGCACAGCCAGGGCAGACGGTCATGCCGTAACCTACCGCGCGGCGGATGACCTCGGGCTGAATGTTGGGCGTGACGATAAGCTTGCAGCCCATACTGGCGAGTTGCTCGACCTGCTCGGGTTTTAAGACCGTACCCGCGCCAATTAGCGCTCTGTCGCCAAACGCGTCCACCACTGCCGGGATGCTCTTTTCCCACTGCGGTGAATTGAGCGGGATTTCCACTGCGTCAAATCCGGCGTCGATGACTGCGCCCACGTGTGCGAGCGCGTCGTCCGGCGTAATGCCGCGCAAAATCGCGATGAGAGGGAGATTAGTTTGCCACTGCATGAGCGATGCTCCTTATACCTGCCTGGAATGCCACGTCGCCTTCAAGCGTTGAAACTTCGCGACCACAGGCGCGAAACGCCTGCTGGTAACGAGCGGTTAACGATGAACCCGCGACAAGGGTGATGTCCTGCTGCCCGGCGAACTGCTCGCCCAGGGTGGCGACTTCTGCGCCAATCAGCAGACCGGAGAGAAATTCGCTGACCTGTTCACGCGGGAGAGTCCCTAGCACGTGTGAAGCGCGAACTTCAAAAAGTTGTGGCAGAACGGCAGGCGAAGCGAGACCGCGTGCAAGCCCGGCAGCAAAAGCCTCAGGAGAGGGTTGCTGTTCCGGCAGGCCCGCGCCCACCAGCGAATGACGCAGCAGCACGTGATGCAATTCGCCGGTCAGTACGGTCCGAAAATCGTGGATCTGCTCCGCGTCGGCATGCACCCATTTGCAGTGCGTGCCGGGCATAACATAGACAGAAGAAGGAGAAAGGGTGCGCGCGCCGAGCAGCTGTGTCTCTTCGCCACGCATCACGTTATGGTTATCGTCACGGGAAACGCAAAGTCCGGGAATAATCCAGATATTGTCGCCAACGGACGTTAACGTCTCACCAATGGCAGAGAAATGGGCAGGAACAGGCAAGTACGGCGCGACTTTCCAGCCCACGTTGCTGCCTACCATCCCTGCCATGACCACCGGTGTCGCGCCTTCGCGCCAGTTTTCAGTGACTTCTGCTAACACCGCCCGAGGGGATTTACCGTTCAGGCGCGTGACGCCTGATTCTGATTGCCTGTTATCCAGGCATTTATCGCCTTCATAAAGCCAGGCGCGCAGATTGGTCGATCCCCAGTCAATAGCGATGTAGCGAGATGTCATGTGATTTCCTTTAACCTTCGTGTCGAGCTGGCGATCATGGCGAGCGCCGCTTGCTCTGCCGCATTGCTGTCCTGATGTCGTATCGCATCGAACAGCACTTTATGTTCCTGCAGGGTCTTGGGCATGTTGGCCTCATCCCCCATCCAGGTCCGTTCAAAAACTGCGCGCTGTAGCGAGCTGATCGCCACGCTAAGCTGCTGTAAAACCGGGTTATGCACTGATTCCAGCACCGCCTCGTGATAGCGGATATCCGCTTCGTTAAAGGCGTCCCTGTCCTGGTTGTTGGCGATCATGTCGTTGAGCGCCGCTTCGATCTGGGCCAGGTCCCCTGATGTCGCCCGCTCGGCTGCCCAGCGGGCAATTGCCGGCTCCACCAGGTTTCGTACCTCGCTCATCGCACCGATGAGCTGCGGGTCTTCGTCGTTTGCCAGCACCCACTGCAGAACGTCGGTGTCGAGGTAGTTCCACTGTTTACGCGGGGCGACAAAGGCGCCGCGATAACGCTTCATTTCGATCAGCCGTTTCGCCATTAGCGAGCGAAACACTTCGCGAATGATGTTGCGCGAGGTTTCAAACTCCTCGCACAGCTCGGCCTCGGCGGGCAGCGGCGAACCCGGTACGTACTTACCGCTGACAATCTGATTGCCCAGCGCGATGACGATGCGGTCGGTTTTGTTGAGAGTCATGGAGAATCCTTGTTTCTTTTGTCCATCACTACTTTACCGCGACCGATAAGTTTCACCTCACTTTTGCAGTACAAACGTGAGGTCGTTCGTCAATTCCATGGCCGTAATGTAGTACAATCATATTGTGTTGTACTACAATCTAGATCACAAAAAGAACAACCCATCGATCGACAGGCAAAAAAAAGCCCCGGTTAATCGCCGGGGCTGATGCGTTTGAGACGGTTTAGTTCAGCACGAACTTCTCGATCGCGTAGGCTACGCCATCTTCGAGGTTAGATTTGGTGACGAAGTTGGCCACTTCTTTCACCGACGGGATCGCGTTTTCCATTGCCACGCCCATACCCGCGTATTCAATCATCGCGATGTCATTTTCCTGATCGCCCAAGGTCATGATCTCTTCCGGCTTGATGCCCAGCGTATCGGCCAGCGATTTCACGCCGGTGCCTTTATTGACGCGTTTATCAAGGATTTCGAGGAAGTACGGCGCGCTTTTCAGCACGGTGTATTTCTCTTTCACTTCCGCCGGGATGCGGGCGATAGCCTGATCCAGAATCGCAGGCTCATCAATCATCATCACCTTCAGGAACTGCGTGGCCGGGTCCATATTTTCCGGCTCGCAGAACACCAGCGGAATGGTCGCCACGAAGGATTCATGTACGGTGTAGTAGCTGATGTCGCGGTTCGCGGTGTACAGCGTGTTGCGATCGAGCGCGTGGAAGTGAGAACCCACTTCGCGGGACAGTTTTTCCAGGTACAGGTAATCGTCATAGCTCAGCGCCGTTTGCGCGACCGTGCTGCCATCGCTGGCGTTCTGCACCAGCGCACCGTTGTAGGTGATGCAGTAATCGCCCGGTTGTTCCATGTGCAGCTCTTTCAGATAGCTGTGAACACCGGCATACGGACGCCCCGTGGTCAGCACCACGTTCACGCCTTTCGCACGAGCGGCGGCAATCGCATTTTTAACGGCAGGAGAGATAGTGTGGTCTGGCAGCAGCAGCGTGCCGTCCATATCGATTGCAATGAGTTTGATGGCCATGAGATCCCCGATTTAAATGAGTCTGTCCTCATGCTAACGCGATTCCGCACAGAAAACAGTAAAAGAGTCGTCGAGAAAGGGGATGGGATTTAAAGAGGAGATTCCTCTTTTGCAGGCAAAGAAAAGCCCGGTGAGGCTACGCCTACCGGGCTTAAAGAATCGACGGCCTGAATTAAATGTCGATATTCGCGGCTTTCAATGCGTTCTCTTCGATGAAGGCGCGGCGCGGTTCAACGGCGTCGCCCATCAGGGTAGTGAACAGCTGGTCAGCGGCGATCGCATCTTTCACGGTCACGCGCAGCATGCGGCGGCTTTCCGGGTCCATGGTGGTTTCCCACAGCTGATCCGGGTTCATTTCGCCCAGACCTTTATAACGCTGAATGGAGAGACCACGACGGGACTCTTTCACCAGCCACTCCAGCGCCTGCTCGAAGCTGGCAACCGGCTGACGGCGTTCGCCACGTTCGATAAACGCGTCTTCTTCGATCAGACCACGCAGTTTTTCGCCCAGCGTGCAGAGACGACGGTATTCGCCACCGGTCACAAACTCGTGATCCAGCGGATAGTCGGTGTCTACGCCGTGTGTACGTACGCGGATGATTGGCTCGAACAGGTGCTGTTCAGCGTTCTCGCGAACGTCAAACTGCCACATGCTGCCGTGCTGCTCGCTTTCGTTCAGCTCAGTCACCAGGGCGTTCACCCAGCGCGTCACTTTCTGCTCGTCGCTGAGATCGGCTTCAGCCAGCGTCGGCTGATAAACCAGCTCTTTCAGCAGCGTGCGCGGGAAGCGACGCTCCATACGACCAATCATTTTCTGCGTCGCATTGTACTCAGAGACCAGTTTCTCCAGTGGCTCACCCGCCAGCGCCGGAGCGTGGGCATTCGCATGAAGGGTAGCGCCATCCAGAGCGATAGAGATCTGATACTGATCCATCGCTTCGTCGTCTTTAATGTACTGTTCCTGCTTGCCTTTCTTCACTTTGTACAGCGGTGGCTGTGCAATGTAGATGTGGCCGCGTTCAACGATTTCTGGCATCTGACGGTAGAAGAAGGTCAGCAGCAGCGTACGGATGTGTGAACCATCGACGTCCGCATCGGTCATGATGATGATGCTGTGATAGCGCAGTTTGTCCGGGTTGTACTCGTCGCGACCGATGCCGCAGCCGAGGGCGGTGATCAGCGTCGCCACTTCCTGAGAGGAGAGCATTTTGTCAAAGCGCGCCTTCTCAACGTTCAGGATTTTACCTTTCAGCGGCAGAATCGCCTGGTTCTTACGGTTACGGCCCTGCTTCGCAGAACCGCCCGCGGAGTCCCCTTCCACCAGGTACAGTTCGGAGCGAGCCGGATCGCGTTCCTGGCAGTCCGCCAGTTTGCCCGGCAGACCGGCCAGATCCAGCGCACCTTTACGACGGGTCATTTCACGGGCTTTACGCGCCGCTTCACGGGCACGCGCCGCATCAATGATTTTGCCGACAACGATTTTCGCGTCAGACGGGTTTTCCAGCAGGTATTCGCTCAGCAGTTCGTTCATCTGCTGTTCAACCGCAGATTTCACCTCGGAAGAGACCAGTTTGTCTTTGGTCTGAGAGGAGAATTTCGGGTCTGGCACTTTCACGGAAACCACAGCAATCAGGCCTTCACGGGCATCGTCACCGGTGGCACTGACTTTCGCTTTTTTGCTGTAGCCTTCTTTATCCATGTAGGCGTTCAGGGTACGGGTCATGGCGGTACGGAAGCCGACCAGGTGCGTACCACCGTCGCGCTGTGGAATGTTGTTGGTGAAGCAATAGATGTTTTCCTGGAAACCATCGTTCCACTGCAGTGCCACTTCCACGCCGATGCCGTCTTTTTCGGTGGAGAAGTAGAAGATATTTGGGTGGATCGGCGTTTTGTTCTTGTTGAGGTACTCAACAAACGCCTTAATGCCGCCTTCGTAGTGGAAATGATCTTCTTTACCGTCGCGCTTGTCGCGCAGGCGGATGGACACGCCGGAGTTCAGGAACGACAGCTCGCGCAGACGTTTTGCCAGAATGTCGTATTCGAAGTCAGTCACATTAGAGAAGGTTTCGTGGCTCGGCCAGAAACGCACGGTGGTCCCGGTTTTTTCCGTTTCGCCAGTGACCGCCAGCGGTGCCTGTGGCACGCCGTGGGTATACACCTGGTGATGGATTTTACCTTCGCGGTAGATAACCAGTTCCAGCTTCTGCGACAGGGCGTTAACAACGGAAACGCCCACGCCGTGCAGGCCGCCGGACACTTTATAGGAGTTGTCATCGAATTTACCGCCTGCGTGCAGGACGGTCATGATCACTTCCGCAGCGGATACGCCCTCTTCCGGGTGAATGCCGGTCGGAATACCACGGCCATCATCCTGTACGGAAACGGAGTTATCGCCGTGGATGGTGACGATAATATCTTTACAGTGACCCGCGAGCGCTTCGTCGATAGCGTTATCCACAACCTCGAATACCATATGGTGCAGACCGGTGCCGTCATCGGTATCGCCGATATACATACCTGGGCGCTTACGCACCGCATCCAGTCCTTTCAGGACTTTGATACTGGAGGAGTCATAAGAATTCGACATCAACGTTTCTCGCTCATTTAATCTTGGGTTAATCCGTTATTTTACCCTTTTCCACGGTGAACATCTTCGAATTTTTGTCCGACATGTCCATAACGTGTTCAGCGCTAATGGCGCTGACGAAAACCTGCGACTGCGTGGCTTTTAAGCGGCTGGCAAGCAGCCCGCGCCGTGCATCGTCGAGTTCCGAGGCAAAATCATCAATTAGATACAGGCAACGTCGCCCACTCTCGCGAGTTAAAAACTCACCCTGCGCCAGGCGCAGTGCGCACATCAATAGCTTGAGTTGCCCGCGCGACAGCGTGTCTTCCACCGGCGCACCGTCGGCGCGAATGCGGAAATCCGCTTTGTGCGGGCCGTGTGCGGTGTAGGTCAGCATACGGTCACGCTCGAAGCCTTTCTCCAGCACCTCGGCATAATCCGTCTCTTTCTCCCAGCCACGCTGGAAGGAGAAGGTCAGAGAAAACTCGGGCAAAAACTGTTTACAGGTATCAGCCATATCTTCGGCGATACCTGCGCTGTATTCGGCACGCCAGCGGCTGATTTGTTCCGCAAGCGGAACCAATTCCATATCCCACGGGCGCAACTGGGCATAGCGGGTCACCTGACGCAGCGCGGCGTTGCGCTGCTTAAGCAGCCGTTTCAGGTTGCTCCAGGCAGTAAAGAAACCCGCTTCGTTGTGAAAGCATCCCCAGTCGAGGAAGGCTCTTCGGTATTTGGGGCCGCCATTGAGTAATGTAAACCCCTCTGGCGTAATCAGCTGCATGGGCATCAGCAGCGCCAGTTCAGCCACTTTGTGGCCGTCGGTGCCGTCGATACGCACTTTGCTGTCGCCCAGCTTGTCTTTCGTCAAGCCAATCGAGGTTTCACGCTCGCTGCCCTGAAGTCGTCCGTGCAGCACGAATGCGTCCTGCTCGTGACGAATAACGCGACCAATCTGCAGGCTGCGAAACGCACGACCGTGGCCAAGCGTGTAGATGGCTTCCAGCACGCTGGTTTTGCCGCTACCGTTCGCGCCAACCAGGAAATTAAAGCCGGGGGATAAAGCGAGATCCGCGCTTTCGATGTTGCGAAAATCTTTAATTAAAAGGCGCGTCAGTGACATATCTGATTTTCTTCGGGCCAGGGCGTAATCGGCGCAGCCAGTTTCAACGCGGACTGCGCGCAGACCCTGGAGCGTACACGAAGTACGTGACAGGGGCGAGCACAGCCCAGGTTGAAAATGGCAAGTAAGATAGCCCGATATTTTTCACTAAAGTCTCATTGGCATGACAACATAAGCCGCGCTTTGGCTGGCAGCATCTTCAATCTGTACGCTTGAAACCGAATCGGTCAGCAGAATGCGCACGTTTTCGCATTTGAGCGCATTGAGCACATCCAGCACGTAGCTGACGTTAAAGCCGATTTCCATTTCAGTACCGGCGTAGGTGACGTCCAGAATCTCTTCTGCCTCTTCCTGCTCCGGGTTGTTGGCGGTGATTTTGATCTGGTTTTCACTCACATACAGGCGCACGCCGCGGAATTTCTCGTTAGAGAGGATCGCCGCACGGGCAAAGGCCTGTTTGAGGATATCGCAGCCCGCTTCCAGCGTTTTGTCGGGATTTTTCGGCAATACGCGGCGATAATCCGGGAAACGACCATCAACCAGCTTCGACGTGAAGATAAAATCACCCACGTGAGCGCGAATATTATTGCTGCCGATCTGCACGCGCAGCGGAGTATCACCGCCGTCGAGCATACGCATCAGCTCAATCACGCCTTTACGCGGGACGATCACCGAATGGTTGGGCAGTGTCACGCCAATCGGCATGGAACAGACTGCCAGACGGTGGCCGTCTGTCGCCACGGTACGCAGTTCTTCACCTTCGGTTTCGAACAACATGCCGTTTAAGTAGTAGCGAACGTCCTGATGCGCCATCGAGAACTGGGTCGCTTCAATCAGACGTTTCATCGTCGCCTGCGGCAGGGTGAATTCGACTTCACTCTGCCAGTCGTCCAGATTCGGGAAGTCCGCGGCAGGCAGTGTAGAGAGCGAGAAACGGCTGCGGCCAGAGCGAACCAGAATACGGTCGCCTTCCAGCTGGACAGCAATTTCAGCGCCTTCCGGCAGCCCACGGCAGATATCAAAGAACTTACGCGCCGGAACAGTGGTGGCACCCGCATCATGCGGTTGAGAAAGTGTCACGCGCGCGACCATTTCCATTTCGAGGTCTGTGCCGGTCAGCGACAGCGTACCGTCAGCGACCTGAAGCAGCAGGTTTCCAAGAATAGGCAGCGTCGGGCGGCCACCTAATGGGCCACTCACCTGTTGCAGCGGTTTTAATAAATGTTCACGTTCAACGGTAAATTTCATAGCATCACGATGATAATGTTCTGATTAAATTGGAGAAATCTTCTTTTATGTCGTGGCTTTCTTCGCGTAACTGCTCGATCTTGCGACAAGCGTGCAGCACGGTCGTATGGTCACGGCCACCAAACGCATCGCCGATTTCCGGCAGACTGTGGTTGGTTAATTCCTTCGCCAGCGCCATCGCCATCTGACGCGGTCTCGCCACCGAGCGGGAACGACGTTTAGACAACAAATCTGCCACTTTGATTTTGTAGTACTCAGCCACGGTCTTCTGAATATTGTCGATAGTGACGAGTTTTTCCTGTAACGCCAGCAGATCGCGCAGCGCTTCACGCACAAAATCGATGGTAATCGCCCGGCCAGTAAAGTTGGCGTTGGCAATCACGCGGTTCAGTGCGCCTTCGAGTTCACGCACGTTTGAGCGCAGACGCTTCGCAATAAAGAACGCCACTTCACCCGGCAGGCGAATGTCGTTTTCATCGGCTTTTTTCATCAGGATCGCGACGCGGGTTTCCAGCTCCGGTGGCTCGATCGCCACGGTCAGGCCCCAGCCGAAGCGGGATTTCAGACGATCCTCAACTCCATTGATCTCTTTCGGGTAACGATCCGAGGTCAAAATGATCTGTTGGTTACCTTCCAGCAGGGCATTGAAAGTGTGGAAAAACTCTTCCTGGGATCGTTCTTTATTCGCAAAGAACTGGATGTCATCGATCAGCAGCGCATCAACAGAACGGTAGTAGCGTTTAAACTCTTCGATCGCGTTGTTTTGCAGGGCTTTTACCATGTCCTGAACGAAGCGCTCGGAGTGCATATACACCACTTTCGCATTGGGCTTACGCGCCACAATGCCGTTGCCCACCGCGTGTAACAGGTGAGTTTTACCGAGACCCGTGCCGCCATACAGGAACAGCGGGTTGTAGGCGCCGCCTGGGTTGTCCGCAACCTGACGAGCCGCCGCACGGGCCAGCTGGTTCGATTTACCCTCAACGAAGTTATCGAAGGTGTGCTTCACGTTAACGTTGGAGCGGTAGGTCGGTTCAGCCGGAGCCGGAACGTTGTCCCAGCCAGAACGCGCGGGCTGAATAATGCGCGGTGTCGGGACGTGAATCTGGGCCGGAGCCGCCACGTTTACCGTCTCTCTGACGGTTTGCGTGACCGGTTTAGTACCGACTTCAAAACGCAGCTGCGGGGCATCAGTGCCGCAGAAATCATTGAGCAATCCATTGATATTATTTAGGTATTTATCCCTTACCCAATCGAGCACGAAACGGTTTGGCGCATACAAAGCCAGCGTGTTATCGCTCAGTTCCACCTGCAACGGGCGGATCCACATACTGAATTCTGTGGCTGGTAACTCATCCTGCAATCGGGCAAGACACTGCTGCCAAAGCGAAAGTGACAC